>CAWISE010000011.1:0-5231 GCA_963838715.1 Lewinellaceae bacterium | reverse complement strand
ATCGGAAAAGGCTGCACGCAAAGCGGCCCGGGAAGCCAAGCGCTCGGCAAAGGAATAAGCGGGCGCCGGCGCGCGGGTGCAATGAAAAGGCCCGTTACGGGAATTCCCGTACCGGGCCTTTTCGGGCAGTATGCGCAGGTCTGCTTACAGAATAGTGATCCGCTTACGCAGGATGGCCTGCTGGTCGCTGGTGAACGTCAGGAGATACATTCCACCCGCGAGTCCCGCCACCGAAATGGGTGCGTTTGCCTGGTTAGGGTCTACGGTTCCGTGGCTGACCAGTCTTCCGTCGGCACTGTACAGCTGGTACTTGACGCCGTTGCGGGACAGCTCACTCAGCAGGGAGCGGTCGAAATTGACGAAGAGCCGGTCGCGGGTCGGGTTGGGGAATACCTCCACTCGGCGGCTGGCTTCATCGTCTGCCGTAGCGGTAGTAACGCCGGTAACACTTATCAGGCTGCTTTCGGGTGAGGGGCAGTGATCTCCTACCACGCGGGCGGAGTAAAAGCCGTTACGCTGGGGGCTATAGTATCGGTTACCGGTCTCCGCTTCCAGCTCCCCCTGGTAGTACCACAGGTGCCGGCCAGTGGCGGAAGAGGCCAGCGTTCTGGTCGCTGCATTATACTGTAGGTAAGGAGCTTGTGGGGTGACACGAAAGTTAACCGTCCCGGTGGTGACGGGGCTCAGGCAGCCGTTGATCCCTATGGTCGCGACGGAGTAGCGAAAGGTATTCTGAAAGTCCGGATAGACGGTGATGCTGCGATTCCCCGACTGTCCGTTCCAGTAGCCGTCCGCCGTCCAGAAATAGTCCTGGGCATCCTGGTCGACGGAAAGCACGAGGGATTCGTTGCTGCAGGTATCGATTGCGGCACCCTGTATTACTACCGGAGCGAGGGGCGCAGGTTCCGCACTGGCCGTGATGGTAACGGGCGCGGAGGGTTCGGAGGGACAGCCACTTTCGCTGGACAGCAGGTAGGCGCTATAATCACCCGCCTCGGTTACGATCAGCTGGTTCGTAGTATCCCCGGTATTCCAGACGACCCGGCTCCCAGAGTAGCTGTCAACGTTTAACAGGATGTTGCTGCCGGCACACAGGGTGGTGGATAATGGAGGGGCAATGCCGGGGGGGTACGATCCGTAGTAATCATAGCTGACGGAGAAGGTAGGAGAGGCCGGCCCCGGGCAACCTCCCTCATCGGTGATGCGGTAGCTGTACTCTCCGGCCATGCTTACGTACACCGTATCGCCCTGCTGGCCGTCCGACCAGATCACCTCCTGCCCGTCCGTGCGGGCGCCGGCCGGTACTACCAGGCGGAGGGGAGACTGATCGCCGCAGATGTAGCGGGGCCCGACGTAAGCCGGTGGCACCTCCGTCACGGTCGAGGTGCAGAGCGTGATGAAACCCAGGGTTCCCATAGTGCTTACGAATGCCAGGGCATCCTGCTCCCCCAGGGCGATAAGGGTGCGGGCGCCCGGATTATAGTCATCGTTGCGGGGCGCAGGGATAGGGTACCGGGCCTGTTGGGTGAGGGTGGTTCCATCCACACTCAGCAGGGTAAGCTGAGCGTCGGTTCCGCTGCCCAGGTAGTAGATGCGATCGGCGGAGGGAACCGCCTTGACCGCTACCTGTCCGTAGCCTTCCAGGCCGGATAAATCCGCCTGCCCCCGCAGGTCGGGGCGTCCGTTGCTCAGGGCCGCTACCTGTCCGTTGGTGGCGTAAATGTGGCCGGCGGCATACTCGATGCGCACTCCGAATCCATCGAACATGGGATACTCATTGGAGACGGTCAGGCCATTGTCCTTTACGTCCATCCGCCGGAGCTGGAAATCGGTCGTTTCGTTGTTGTAGCCGATAAGCACGTCATCCCTATCCGTATAGGCAATGGTATTAGACCCTGTGTGGTCGGCGGTCACATCGGCCAACAGGTTCCCCATGTCGAAGAGGGCGACGCCTTCGTGACGGGGAGAACAGCAGCTGTTACGGCGGGAGATGGCGACCAAGTCGTCGCTACCGCGGATGGGTAGGATCTTTTCGGCGAAGAAGGGCCCGAGAAAATCCTCCTCCCCACCCGGAGAAAATTCCAGGTCTACGGCCTCCGTCATCAAATTGAACCGACGCACTTTGTTTGCCCCTCCGAAGCCGATGTACAGATAATTGCCGGAGGTGGTGGCCGATACCGTTTGGGGATCGTTGCCGATGAAGTAGCTCTCCAGGACTTCGCCGGAAAGGGGGTCGACGTGGCACAGCGTATTGCCGTCCGGATCACTGGAGGGGAGTACGGCGTAGACGGCTTCCCGTGAGGGTACGTACGCAACGTCGGAAAAGGTACCCGTTGCGGTGACGACCCGCTGGGCAGCAGCGGTTGCCGTAATCAGGAACAGAAGAAACAGGGTAGCAAATTGCTTCATGCTGAATGTGAAGTGGGTTGGGTGATAAAAGAGAACTAAAGTAGGTCCTTGCGGTGTGCTTTGCTTGCCTATTCGCGGTGGTGGATAACCTTTAACTAAGGGTCTCGCTTAGCGAATTACCCGGGCGGACCAGCTACTGATTCCGTCCGTGAGCACAAGCAGATATGCTCCCCGCCCCAGGCGCTCGGGAACGGGAATGGACAATTGGTCGTCGGCCGCCAGCGTGCCGGCACCGATCAACTGCCTGCTCGCCATCAGGTACAGGCGGTAGGTGAGTTCGCGGGTGCTGGGCTTGCGGTCCAGGCGGACGTGCAGCTGATCTCCGGAGAGCGGGTTAGGCCACACGGAGAGGTGTCCGGCGGCGGTACTGGGGGTACGCACTCCGCTGAGCAGGTTATTCAGGCGGGCAAGGCTGTTTGCTCCGGAAGGGAGGTTGAAGCGTCCGCCCACGTAAATCTGGTCTTCATAGGTCGCGGCTGCGAGAATCACCTCCCCCAGCGTCAACTGCGGCAGGAAATCCTGTAGGTAGTTACCCGCCGTGTCCACGAGTATCCTGCCCCCGGGTACGGAGCGGTCGCCGTAGCGATCGAAGCCTCCCGTGACGAGGAGGGTTTCCGGATCGAGTTGCAGTAGCGATGCAATGTTAAAGGACCGACCATCGGAGCGGGTAGCCCGCAGTTCAAACCCGGGAATTTGACGGCCCGCCGCATCCAATTTGACGAAGCGCTGGTTTTCCAGGCGGTTATTGACCAGATCGCCGCCCGCGACCACGCTGTTCCCCGAGGCCAGGATCACAACCTCCATAGCGTAAAAATTTCCCGGCAGGTCGGTACGGTAAGTGGGATCAAGGCTACCGTCTTCCAGTGCCCGGACCAGAGGTGCCGGAAGGGCTCCACCGGCTTTGATCTGGCTACCGTAAAAGAGGAACTTACCCTCCGGCACGGCCACCAGTCCGTTGTAGCGGTCCAGGCTGTCGATGAGCGTGTTCCCGTAGTCCAGGACGTTCACGCCACCGAATTCGGTGAGGGTATAACGGTACGCCTCCTGGTAACTTTCGCTACCGCTGGTGATGGCCGTACCGTCTCCGGCGTAGATGCGGCCTTCGGCGTCTACCGCCAGGTAACTGACGGAAGGTTCGGTAAAGTCCGTCACGAAGGGAAAGAACTGGTTCAAATCGTCGCCGTTCCGGTCCAGCAGCACGATGGCCTCCACCCCGCCGCCGCCGCGCCCCGCCGCTACGATGCGGCCGTCACTCAGCAGTCTGGCTCCGGCGTAAAACGGCCGGTCGGCCGGGCGGCCCAGGTTGGTAAAGGTTTCGTCGATACTACCGTCCGGGTTCAGGCGGGCCAGGTGCCGCAGGGGCCGGCCGTTGACGGTGATGAAGTTGCCTGCCAGTACCACCTTCCCGTCTTCCTGCGTCAGGAGTGAAATCACCTGTCCCGGGCGGTAAAGCCCGACCGTGAAGGTTTCGTCTACCCGAATACCGGGCGGCTCGACTAAGATCCGGAAAATCCCCGGTGCAAATTCCCCGTTTACGTCCGTAAAAATGCCGACCGCCACTACGCTATTCCCCTGTACCGCCGTACCCGTTACGTACTGATAGGGGGTAATGCCCGGAAGGACGGCGAGCACCTGTCCGCTGCGGCCATCCACCTCCGTCAATAGTTCTCCCAGCAGGGTGTAGTTGCCCCCCGCAGTGGCGACGATCGTGGTGGCGTTTACGCTTGGCTGCAGGTCTCCCGCAAACAGGGTGTTGCCCGTGCTGTCCAGCAGCGTAACTCCGTAGCCCGCTCCCCCCAGGATCCCGATACTTCCGTCGGGCTGAAGGGCGATGTCCTGCACGATATAGTTAGAGATGGACGCTACTTCGGGGTTAAAGGTCGGGTCGACCCGGCCGAGCGAGTCGAAGCGGTACACATCCTGCGTACGGTCCCCGTAAGGAAGGTTAGAGCCGCCCACCAGGATGGCATTATCCGACTGTACGGCCAGGGCGTCCACGCTGATGGTTACCGTACCGTCGAAGTTGGGGGGAAAGTCAATGGCCGGAAAGGACGTATCGTTTGTCCCGTCCGCCGCATACATTCGAATGGCCGCCGCCCCGCAGTTTACCGGTTGGTTGGGGATGCAGCGGTAGGTGGACGTCAGTACCTTCCCGTTCGGCAAGCTGACAAAATCGGTGATTGCCCTGCCTTCCTCCCGAATCGGGGTGAAGCTATCATCCATCGCTCCCGTGGGAAGCAGGCGTATTACATTTCCGAGGAAATTGCCTGCCCGGTCCGAGAAATTTCCCAACAGAAGGATCTTCCCGTCGGGCTGTACCACGACTTTGGATGCCCCGCCACTCAGCCCGGGATCCAGAATAAAGGACGGGTCGACTCCCCCTCCGGGCAACAGGCGGATGACCCGCTCGGCAGCGACGCCGCTTACGCTCGTGAAGTTTCCCGAAATCACCAATTTTCCGTCCGGCTGTACGGCCAGCCCCCAGCCGGTGCCGGCTGTGCTGACTACGGGTGCGAAGGACGGGTCGATCGTCTGGGCGTACCCTAGGGAGGTACTGAGCAAGAAAACGATAAACAACACAGCGGCGCGGACGGGCCGGTACAAAAAGTAGGTGTGCTTCATGCAGTAGTTTTCGGTATAAAGGATATCGAAAATACACGTTTCCTGGATCTCGAATTAAAAATTATTAAGCGCTTCAAGCACGATTGGCTGCGAATCGGCACCGATAATCGGAAGCCGATTTAAGTGGTGCACGGGGAAGGTTCGGTCACCGGCAAAGGCCCGTAAATCAGGTCAGGTGTGCGGGGAGGGCAAAAAATTGC
>CAWISE010000010.1:0-22750 GCA_963838715.1 Lewinellaceae bacterium | reverse complement strand
TGCAACCCGTGAGCGGGTCGGGGGGACGTCGGCACCCGCGTCCCCGCCCGCCCAACCGTAAATAGCAGTTATGAGTAGTCGGGCGGGAAGCGGGTCCCCTTTCGTCCCTAACTACCCGGTCGGGTCGGGAAGTGGGGGGTCCGGAAAGGGACACATTTGGGTCTTCAGTTATATCGAGTCCCCCGTCTGCTATGCCTGCCTCCTCGCTTCACTTTGCTCTTCCTGGTCCGCTTGTTTTGCCGGAATGGCCACGCTGTACGGACAGCCCGTTATCAGTCGGCAGGTATTTGGAGTCTTTGCGACGAGTAGTGCCCCGCAGATGGTCGGGTACGGTACGTCACCGCTCACGCCGGGGAGTGCTGCTACCGCTTCGCCGACTACCGCGCCGCGGCCGTGTTGACATCCATCGGTTTTCAGCAGCCCGATGACCGGGCCGTGACGGCTACGCGCGCGGCGGAAAAGGCCGTAGCCGCGATCCGGGTCTTCCCCAACTCGGTCACCAGTCGGTTTACCGTGGACCTGAGGGCATCGGATGAGCGATTTACCGACCTACAGCTCCTGGACATCTTCGGCCGGGTAGTGCTGCGTCAAACCTTCCAGTCAGATCCGGCTTAATCGAAGTCAAACAACTTACCCACCTGCCCGCCGGGACCTACTGCTGCGCATACGCGGAGGAGTCGGCCCCTGGCATACCCTACCGCCCCATCGTCAAAACTCTCCCCTAGGTACTGTTCCGCTACTTGCGGTACGGGCGCAATCCCTTTGCTATGAACCTGCGTACTTTTTTCTTCTCCATAATATTGATTTGCCTGTTTTCCCTGGAGTTAGGGGCGCAGACAAGTACGGCACTGAACTGGCAGGCGGCGGTCCGCGACGGCAGCGGAGCGATGCTGGAAAATGAAGCGGTAACCGTCAATTTCCGGATCCGCCAGGGTAGGGCCGACGGCGATGTCGTTTACGGGGAAATCATCAACACCAAAACCGACCGGTTCGGACTGGTGACCCTCAAGATAGGAAGCGGTGGCGGGCTCGAGGATATCGACTGGGAAGACGGCCCTTCTTCTTCGAGACGGCGCATCGCAACCCGTACCGGCGCTACCGAAATAACGACGAACGAAATCAGTGCCGTTCCCTTCGCCCTATTCGCCCTCAATGCCGATGGTGCGGGGGAGGCGGGACCGCGAGGGTCCCGCGGGAGTGCCGGGAGAACGTGGTCCCCAGGGCGAACGCGGCCCCAAGGGCGATCAGGGCATTGCCGGTCAGGACGGTACGGGCATTTCTATTGTCGGTACCGTGGCGACCGTTGCCGATCTACCGGATACGGGTAAAGAAGGCGACCTTTACATCGTCGGGGCAGACGGATTAGGCTACGTCTGGTACGGACGTGAGTACACCGAGGTCGGCCGCATCCAGGGACCGCGGGGACCCCAGGGAGAGCAAGGCGAAGAAGGCGGACGCGGTCCTCAGGGAGACCAGGGCGTTCCGGGCGAACGCGGCCCCAAAGGCGATCAGGGCATTGCCGGTCAGGACGGTACGGGCATTTCGATCGTCGGTACCGTGGCGACCGTTGCCGATCTACCGGATACGGGTAAAGAAGGCGACCTTGACATCGTCGAGGCAGACGGGTTAGGCTACGTCTGGGACGGACGCCAATACACGGAAATCGGCCGCATCCAGGGACCACGCGGTCCGGAAGGCGAGCAAGGCACCCCGGGCGAGCAGGGCGTCCCCGGCGAGCGGGGCCCCCAGGCGAACAGGGTACACGGGGCGTGGATGGTGTACAGGGTGACCAAGGCATCCCAGGCGAGCGCGGCCCCCAGGGCGTTCCGGGCGAGCGGGGCGAACAGGGCATCAGGGGTCAGGACGGCACCGGCGTAACGATAGTAGGCACGGTGGCCACGGTCGAAGACCTGCCCAACACCGGCGCGAAGGGCGACCTCTACATCGTCGAGGCGGACGGCCTGGGCTACGTCTGGGACGGCAGCCAGTACACGGAAGTCGGCCGCATCGAGGGACCACGCGGTCCGGAAGGCGAGCAAGGCACCCGGGGTGAGCAGGGCGTACCCGGCGAGCGGGGCCCCCAGGGCGAACAGGGTACACGAGGCGTGGATGGTGTACAGGGTGACCAAGGCATCCCAGGCGAGCGCGGCCCCCAGGGCGTTCCGGGCGAGCGGGGCGAACAGGGCATCAGGGGTCAGGACGGCACCGGCGTAACGATAGTAGGCACGGTGGCCACGGTCGAAGACCTGCCCAACACCGGCGCGAGGGGCGACCTCTACATCGTCGAGGTGGACGGCCTGGGCTACGTCTGGGACGGCAGCCAGTACACGGAAGTCGGCCGCATCCAGGGACCACGCGGTCCGGAAGGCGAGCAGGGAACCCGGGGCGAACAGGGCATTACCGGCGAACGTGGCCCCCAGGGCGAACAGGGTACACGGGGCGTGGACGGTGTACAGGGTGACCAAGGCATCCCAGGCGAGCGCGGCCCCCAGGGTGTACCGGGCGAGCGGGGCGAACAGGGCATCAGGGGTCAGGACGGCACCGGCGTAACGATAGTAGGCACGGTGGCCACGGTCGAAGACCTGCCCAACACCGGCGCGAAGGGCGACCTTACATCGTCGAGGTGGACGGCCTGGGTCACGTCTGGGACGGCAGCCAGTACACGGAAGTCGGCCGCATCCAGGGACCACGCGGTCCGGAAGGCGAGCAGGGAACCCGGGGCGAACAGGGCATTACCGGCGAACGTGGCCCCCAGGGCGAACAGGGTACACGGGGCGTGGACGGTGTACAGGGTGACCAAGGTATCCCAGGCGAGCGTGGCCCCCAGGGCGTTCCGGGCGAGCGGGGCGAACAGGGCATCAGGGGTCAGGACGGCACCGGCGTAACGATAGTAGGACACGGTGGCCACGGTCGAAGACCTGCCCAACACCGGCGCGAAGGGCGACCTCTACATCGTGGAGGCGGACGGCCTGGGGCTACGTCTGGGACGGCAGCCAGTACACGGAAGTCGGCCGCATCCAGGGACCACGCGGTCCGGAAGGCGAGCAAGGCACCCAGGGCGTTCCGGGCGTCCCCGGCGAGCGGGGCCCCCAGGGCGAACAGGGCGAACAGGGTGCCGAGGGTGCGGACGGCATGCGGGGCGAGGCGGGTCCGCAGGGCGAACGCGGGCCGGAAGGGGAAAGGGAGACCGGGGCGAGCGAGGTATCACGGGCCAGGATGGGACCGGCGTAACCATCGTCGGTACCGTTCCGACCGTCGATGATCTACCGGCCACCGGTAACGAAGGCGACCTCGATATCGTGGAGGCGGACGGCCGGGCTACGTCTGGGACGGCAGCCAGTACACGGAAGTCGGCCGCATCCAGGGACCACGCGGTCCGGAAGGCGAGCAAGGTCCCCAGGGTGAACAGGGCATTCCGGGTGAACGCGGCCCGCAGGGAGAACAAGGAATTCAGGGAGTAGACGGTACCCGCGGCGAACAGGGTATACCCGGCGAACGTGGCCCCCAGGGCCCCCAGGGCAACCAGGGTACGGATGGCGTACGGGGTGAACAAGGTCCACAGGGAGAACGCGGCCTCCAGGGCGTTCCCGGCGAGCGTGGCCCCCAGGGCGAACAGGGTGCCGAGGGGGCGGACGGCATGCGGGGCGAGGCTGGTCCGCAGGGCGAACGCGGGCCGGAAGGGGAAAAGGGAGACCGGGGCGAGCGAGGTATCACGGGCCAGGATGGGACTGGCGTAACCATCGTCGGTACCGTTCCGACCGTCGATGATCTACCGGCCACCGGTAACGAAGGCGACCTCTATATCGTGGAGGCGGACGGCCTGGGATACGTCTGGGACGGCAGCCAGTACACGGAAGTCGGCCGCATCCAGGGACCACGCGGTCCGGAAGGCGAGCAAGGTCCCCAGGGCGAACAGGGCATTCCGGGTGAACGCGGCCCGCAGGGAGAACAGGGTATAAGCGGTACGGACGGCACCCGTGGAGAACAAGGCATTCCGGGCGAACGCGGTCCGCAGGGAGAACGTGGTCCGCAGGGAGAGGAGGGTGTACCGGGAGAACGGGGCGATCAAGGGCTGGCCGGTCAGCGCGGTCCAACGGGCGAGCCGGGCAAGCAAGGGGAGCAGGGTCTGACGGGCGATCGCGGGCCCCGGGGTGAGCAAGGCATCACCGGAGAAACCGGTTCCCAGGGACCCCAGGGCGAGCCGGGCAAGCAAGGGGAGCAAGGTTTGACGGGCGATCGCGGCCCCCGGGGCGAGCAAGGCATCACTGGAGAAACCGGTTCCCAGGGACCCCAGGGCGAGCCGGGCAAGCAAGGGGAGCAGGGTCTGACGGGCGATCGCGGGCCCCGGGGTGAGCAAGGCATCACCGGAGAAACCGGTTCCCAGGGACCCCAGGGCGAGCCGGGCAAGCCAGGGGAGCAGGGTCTGACGGGCGATCGCGGCCCCCGGGGCGAGCAAGGCATCACTGGAGAAACCGGTCCCCAGGGACCCCAGGGCGAGCCGGGCAAGCCAGGGGAGCAAGGTCTGACGGGCGATCGCGGCCCCCGGGGCGAGCAAGGCATCACCGGAGAAACCGGTTCCCAGGGACCCCAGGGCGAGCCGGGCAAGCCAGGGGGAGCAAGGTCTGACGGGCGATCGCGGCCCCCGGGGCGAGCAAGGCATCACTGGAGAAACCGGTTCCCAGGGACCCCAGGGTGAGCCGGGCAAGCAAGGGGAGCAAGGTCTGACGGGCGATCGCGGCCCCCGGGGCGAGCAAGGCATCACCGGAGAAACCGGTCCCCAGGGACCCCAGGGTGAGCCGGGCAAGCCAGGGGAGCAAGGTCTGACGGGCGATCGCGGCCTTCAAGGCGAGAAAGGCATGCAGGGCGAAAAAGGCGTGCAGGGCGACCGCGGATTACGTGGACTACCGGGCAGTGACGGCGCCGACGGCCGCAGCATCACCGGCGAGTCCTACAACGGCAGCACCGGTCAGCTCACCCTTGCCTTTTCGGACAAAACCGAGTTCACTACCGGCGACCTGCGTGGCAGCGGTAGTGGTGGCGGAGGGGGCGGTGATGCGGGACCGAAAATCCTAGTCGCCGCCAATGGCCGCCAGTCCGATGAAGACGGGTTTGGCTTACTGAAATCTTCCGGCGCCGAAGTAGAAGTTACTGCAAATGAAGAAAATGAAGTCTTCACCGTCCGGTTGAGGGACGGGACTAAGCTCTCGCCTTTCAATCACCTAGTTCAGATTCAGGTCAGTGCGGGAGGAAAATTCAGCTCCAACCCCATACTTGCATCGGGCTTTTTCGACGCTGAACAAGGCATCTACCTCTTCCGGGTAGTGGAGACGGAAGGACAATCGGCCTTTGGTGATTTCACCTTCTCCGTCGTCATCATTCAACTCTAAGCCGGTATGCGGAAGTATATACTTTGCCTACTGTTGCTGAGTACCGGACTGCTGGTCGGGCAGGGGGGCGCGGACGCAGGTGCGGTGCCCACGCAAAAGGAAGATGCCAAGGGCAAACACACCGTCAAATTTACCGGCGGCATCAACTTCGGGGGCGAGCTCTACGAGGTCAACGGCATCGGCAACCGCCGCAGCCCCTGGTCGTACACCCTGAATGCCAACCTGGGGCTGACGGTCGGTAAGTTCCGGGTGCCGATCAACTTCGTCTACCGCGACCGGCAGGTGGACTACGACTTCACCTTTAACCGCTTCGGGATGAGCCCGACCCTGGGATGGGCGACGCTTCACCTGGGATGGCGGAGCATGAACTTTTCCCCCTACACCCTGGCGGGTCGGACCTTCTTCGGCGTGGGTACGGAGCTGACCCCCGGTAAGTTTTACGTCGGTGCCCTCTACGGAACGCTGCAAAACCCGCTGGCCGTCCGCGACGAGGAGTTACTCGGGACGAGCCTGATCCCCATTTTCGACCGCAAGCTGTACGGGGCGAAGGTGGGCTACCGCCACGGTAAGCGGCACCTGGAAGTCATGGCCGTAAAAATTTACGACGACCCGGAGAGTTTCGACTACCCCGAGAACTACGACGCGCGTGGCTACCAGGTGCTCACGGCCAAAGACAACCTGCTGGCCGGCATCAACGCCGGCGTAGAGATCGCCGAGGCGGTAGAGGTCTACTTCAAAACCGGCGTTTCCCTACTGACCGACAACGCGCAGGACCCACGGACCGAGGAATTAGGGCGGGATGGGCTCGGTCGGTACCGGGACCTCATCACCGTTAATACGTCCAGCCGGGCCACCTTCGCGGGTGACGCGGGACTCAATCTCCGACTGGGGCGCTCCCGGATCGGACTTCAGTACCGCCGGGTAGAGCCGTTTTTCGCTACCCTGGCGACGCCCTTCTTCCAGAGCGACGTCGAACAGTTCACCGGACTCCTGACGACGGCCCTCTTCAAAAAGAAATTGAAGCTGAACGGCCGCGTAGGCCTGGAGCGAAATAACCTCCGCGAATACCGGACGCACGAGACCCGGCGGCTGATCATGAATACAACGGCGGCCTACCGGCCTACCGAGGCGTGGAACCTCAATCTCCGCCTGGCTAATTTCGTATCGGAGGCTAATCCCGCCATCCTGGAACTTAACGATACGCTCCGCTACGTCACGGCTACGAGCAACGCCAGCTTCTCCGGCTCCCGAACTTTAAAGAACGCGCGCCGCGACCTCACCATCACCTTGTACACCAGTTTTCAGCGCATTGACGACCGCAGCGTTATCGCGCGCATCGACGAGCTCGATACCTACTCGGCCTCCCTAAACTCCGGCTGGCGCTGGAAGGGTAGCGAGTGGACCCTCGGCCCCAGCCTACAGTATCATCGCTACGATCTGAAGGAACGGGTACAGGAACGGTTCGGGGCGGGGCTCAACGTAGGTAAAAGTCTATTCAATAAAAAGGTGGCGGCGAACTTCTCGTCTACCCTATCGCAAAACGATGTCGACGGGCTACGGGACGGGACGGTGGGGCTGCACCGCCTGCGCTTCCGTTACCGGCTGAACGAGAAAACCAGTCTGGGGCTATCGAGTAGCCTACGCCACGTCCAGTCCATTCAGCGCCGTGATTTCCGCGAGTGGCGTAGCCGACTGCAAGCCAGTTACCGACTCTAGCCCACGCGTGAGCCACCCACTTCCCTTCCACCCGCGCCCGCGCAAAGAAAGATTGATGAAACGCTTTTTCTTTTTCTTGCTTCTTCTGCATACGCTGCCGCTGCTGGCCGGCACGCTGAACCGCCCCCTGGAGATCATCGTCAACTTTCCGCCCCCCTACCCCACCCAGGCC
The DNA here is from genome assembly GCA_963838715.1 of Lewinellaceae bacterium. Classification (GTDB taxonomy): domain Bacteria; phylum Bacteroidota; class Bacteroidia; order Chitinophagales; family Saprospiraceae; genus Neolewinella. The sequence goes on along the minus strand of CAWISE010000010.1, from coordinate 15,475 downwards.
AGCTACTACTTCGACAATCCGGACGCGTACAGCATCACCGTGATCAACCACACGGATGCCGACCAGGAGGTCTACTTCGTGGCGGAATTGCGCGGGCTGATGAATGGGGTACTCGTGACCACGGTGGAAGGCTACCGGTCCGGCCTGAGCGTCCTCGTTCCCGGCCGCGGTACCCTCGAACTGACGGGGGACGACATCGCGAACGTGAATGAAGGGCTTACGCTGGCCGACCTCGTCACGGTGGGGATCCCCCTGGACGAACTCAACCTCAATGGAAACCTACCCGAGGGAATGTATGAGTTCTGCATCAAGGCCTACGACTTCAACCTCCCCGAGGATCGCCCCCTCAGCACCGGCTGCGGCACCCTGATCGATATCTATTACGGGGACCAGATCACCATCCTTTCGCCCCAGGAGGGGGACATCGTCCTGGATAACGAGTACAACCCGACCAGTACTTTCAACATGCTGTGGGACCCTAATATCGCCGACCCCACCAAGCTGAATCAACTGGAATACGAGGTGCGGCTGATCGACATCACGGAGGCGGAGGAAGGCGGGTTTGCCCTGGACCTAGAGTACGATACCCGGGGCGGCGGCATTCAGGGGATCTTCGACCAGACGCTCCTCCCGCTTACCGAATCGAGCTACTTCTACAACGGCCTGGGCACCGACCTGGAACTCGAATGGGGCCACCAGTACGTAATGCGGGTGCGGGTACTGGACCCCTTCGATGAGGTGCTGTTCAGCAACGACGGCTGGTCGGAGATCCGCACCTTCTGGTACGGGGAGATTCCCTCTCCCGACGACGAGAGCGGCACGGAGATTTCCGAGTGCGTGGCCAATTGCAACTTCACCGATCCGATCGCCGACGTCCCCACCGCTAACGCCCATGCGTTTACCGAGCTGGCGATCGGAAATTTCACCCTAACGGAGGTCGAGTATACTTCTCCTCCGGGTGCCTCGGCGCATACGGGGACCGGCACGATCGTGATGGACTGGTTGAATAATTTTCCGCTGGCCGTCGCCTTCACCGGTATTCAGATCAATGAAGCGGGGCGCGTCTTTAACGGGGAGGTACGGGCCGCGGACCACGTGCCGGACGATAATCTGAGCCTGCTGGGCGACGTGGACTGGCGGCTCGGACTGGCGGAGAGCCTGCTCACCGGTGGCTTGGTACCCGAAAATCAGATCACCGACTTTTACAACCAGTTGATGAATAATCGCATGGTGGAATTTCTGCTGAGTGACAATCCCCAGGGCCTGCCCCTGGGCTTCAGCCGGGAGATCCAGGGCCACCACTTCAACTTCGGGATCACCCAGGCCGTGTTCCGACCCACGGATGCGGACTTCGACGTGGTTGCCTTCGTCGATATGACCAGCCTGCACCCGAACTTTCTAATACCGCTGGCTGCCCGACAGGTGTGCGTGGGACCGAACGGGCCGGGGGCCGAGTGGACGCTAGAGCTCACCCAGGACCTGCCAAAGACCAGTTTCGGGAATATGGAGTTCGTCCTGGAAGGGGCGGACGTGAGTGGCGTTAATAACGGGAGCTGCTACCTCAAGATGGACTGTGACGGGCTGCGGGAAGCGGCCATCCACGGCACGGTGACCTTTAGCCGCGACCTGCTCATTCCGGACGACGGCGGAGAAGCGCTGCCGCAGGGAGAGGTGATGGGATACTTCGGCTTTACCCTGGACCGCAACGTACCGATCGAGCAAAGTGAGTATGCCTACCGGGGCGAAGAGGCATTCGGGGCCGCAGCCGGTAACCACCTCATGCTGGGCTTCGACATGGACCCCTTCCAGGTACGGGGGCTGGACGGGTGGAGCTTCCTGGTGCAGCAGGCTACGCTCGACCTCTCCGATCTGGCAAATCCGGATAGCATTGCCTTTTCTCAGGAATATATCGATGACGCCGGCACCGACACGAGTGCCATCTGGCAGGGATTTCACCTACAGAACCTGACCGTACTCACCCCGCCGGAGATGACCAAAGCGGGCCGGCGTTCCTTTCAGTTGCGGGATGTACTGATTGATGAGGCGCCCACGCTCAGCCTGTACGCCGAAGCGCTGAACCTGGTGTCGGTAGAAACCGGGGACATGGGCGGTTGGGGATTCAGCCTGGACACCTTTCAGCTCAACATCGCGCGTAACGTGCTGATCGACGGCCGCATGATCGGAGCGGTAAGTACACCTTTGGTCGGCTCGGCGGACTACCTGGATTACCGGGCGGTGATCAACCGTAACGAGGATGAACAGTTGGAATTTAATGCGATTGCCGTTCCCCGGGACGTGGTGGAGATTCCGCTGGCCATTGCCGATGCGGCACTCTGCCCGAACAGCTTCATCCACTTCGAGACGGCCGGTGGAGAAACCCAACTGACGGCTTTCCTGGCCGGGCAGATGTCGATGAACGTCGCCCGTAACTTGCCGGCGGAACTGCAACAGCAGAATCTAGTGCCGGATGTATCGGTCCGACTGGCCGAATTTCAGCTACACTTCAACAGCGAGGACGGCTTTATCGACGACGGGCCGGCACCGAGTAACTTCACCTTCGGCATCCAGATTGAAACGGAGACCTGCGGCTTCGCCTACCCCGAGGAGATTTTCGAGGACACGGATGCCCCCGACTACGCATACGACATCTCGGAGATGGGCGATATCCTGGCCAGCGGGATCGAGCCCGACGCCGGCGCGCCGGCGGATACCGACGTAGAGAGCAACCAGGAAACGCTGAGCGGCTTCCCGATCGGCATCGGCGACGTCGGCTTTGCCTTTGCCGGCAACGACCTGACGCTCAGCGTAGAGATCACCCTGGAACTGGGCGGCGACGGGGAACGGGCGATGGCTGGATCGGCCACCGTCGGGATCGAGAGTACGCTCAACCTGGAAGCCAATGGCCTGAAGAAAATCAAACTGACGGGTATATCACTAGAGTGCGTACGGGTAGGGAGTGATGATGAACCACTGGACCTCGACTTCATGACCGTTTGGGGCGAGGTCTGCATGGTCGAGTTCAACGAGGGCAAGGGGTTCACGGGAGAGATCCACCTGACCGTCGGGAGCAACATGACGCTCGACCTGGAGGCCGGATTCGGGAAGAGCGGCACCCGGGACGCCGGTGACTTCGGCACGCCGGAATACTTCGCCTGGTACTACCTGGACGGGATGTTCCGGATGGACCCGGGTATCTCCGTCGGGCCGGTCACCTTCAATGGGGTGGGGGGGGCCATATACTGGAATTACCCGGCCCCGAACCTGACGCTGGATGTATCCGACGTGATGGCCATGGCCGACGGCGGGGCACCGATGCCGCCCAAGGACGATAACATCGTCCCGATCTTCGGCGACCGGAGCCTGGCCTTTCGAATGAGTCTCTCGCTAGTGAGTACGCAAACGGTAGTAGTCGATCCTGAAATCGCCGTTCGCTGGGTAGCGGGGGACGGGCTGCAACAGATCACCATCAACGGGGCCTTTTGGATCATGGCGACCGACTACTTCGACCGCGAAGAAACTTCTCGGCTGTGGGGTAACACCAGTACGGGCATCACCTTCGAGCGGGGAAGGGATGGGAAGAAGAAGGTGGCCGTAGTGGGCACCAATTCGATCTACGCCAACATCATCCCGGACGTCCTCTTCGGGGCGGGGCCGGACAAGCTGCTGGTCAGCTCCGCCTTCGCGATCGGAAGCGAGGAACTCTTCGACGGTTATGGCATCGACCACAGCGATAAGGATTCGACCTATTGGTTCCTGAACGTCGGCAACCCCTACGAAGGAAATATGGGGGGCATCAAGTTCGAGCTTCCCGGTTTTAATATGGACAAGGCGGACAACGACGGCGATGCCCTGACCGATAACGGTCAGGGGCTCGGCGGGGCCGGCGGTGGCGGCGGAAGCGGCGGCCTGAGCGTTCAATTTTATATGATGACCGGGCAGGCCGTTCCCTTAGAACTACCGGAGCCGCCCGGTCTGATCTACGATATGTTCCAGACCATCGAGGACCACCAAAACGGCGGGAACAGCTTCGCCGGCGACGGGCTGGAAACCGAACGGCAGGGAGACGGGGCGCAAATGGAAACCGGAGCAGGTATTGTCATGGGTGCTCACGTGATGGCCTCGGCCGAAGTCAATGCCCTGATCTACGCCAACTTCGCCATCCTGTCGGGCATGGACATGATGCTGGTGCGCGACAACACGCCGGAAAGCTGTCTCACGCGTCAGGGAAAGTATGTCGAGGAAAAGGGAGTCCAGGGGTGGTACGGTACCGGCCGGGCCTACATCGGCCTACAGGGTGCGCTCGGTGTAAGGGGCAAGATCCTGGGCTCGGAAGTAGATGCCAAGATCATGGATCTCGTCGCTGCCGTCATGGTGGAAGCGGGCGGACCGCGCCCCATGTACCTGGACGGACGTGCCGGGGTCTACTTTAATATCCTCAACGGCTTCATCGAGGGAAGTGCCCTAATGCAGATACAGGTGGGTGATAAGTGTCTGCCGGCGGAAGGCACGCCCTTCGGCTTCGAGGTGATCGTCGATTCGTCACCGGATGAAACCGCAAATGACGACGAACCGCTTTCTCCCTTCATCGATCCGGCGGCGGCCTTCTCCATCCGGCTGGCAGAGGACCCCGACAATCCGGTACCCAACGACTACGTCCAGGTCATCAACGTCGAGGGAGACCCCGTTCGCAGACTGGGCTACATCCATGAATTCAGTATCACACCGGTGGGCGGCGGAGCGCGGGCGAATTACGAACGGGATGGGAGCAAGGATATGCTGATCAACGAGGGGCGGGCGGCGCGCTACGTGCCGGTCACGTCCATCAGCGGGACGTTGGAGGAGGAGATGATTACCCGCTGGCGCTACCGTCTCGTCATTCGGGGCAAGCAGCAGACCGAAGAGGGCGACTGGGTACCCATACCCGGCGAGAACGGTAACCAGTGGGAGGAGGTACGCGACTTTGAGTTCACTACCGGTCCGCTCCCCGAAGCACTCCCCCACAGCGAGATCGGAATTACTAAGCCGTTACGGTACCAGCATTACTACCTGCAGGACGAAGTCGGTGGCCACCAGGCCTTCGTCAGGACTCGCGCGGACTGGAGCGAAGAGTACTTCGACGACGAAGACGAGAACGGTAACCCCTACACCTACCATGCGCTGGTTTTGAACCCGGAGACCGGAGAGGAATACGCTGATGTCAACGCGAGTTGGAATCAATCTAGCCGGCAGGTCAGCATGACCTTCCCCCAGCTCCCGAACGCTACGGAATTTACGGTATACCTCATCAAGAAACTCAACGGACGCGCCGGGACGATCCTGATCTCACGGGATCAGATCATCGCCAGTGGCAGTTCCCAGAACGAGGAACTAGGCGTCAGCGAGGAATACGAGGTAGAGGCCCCCGTGGCCGATCTGTCGGATATGGTCAACCTGGGCAGCTTTGAAACAAAGATCTATGAGTGGACCTTCCGGACCAGCGCCCACAACACCCTCACCCAAAAGCTGGCCGGCCTGGAACTGCGTGCCGACCCCTTCGGCAACGGTTTCCAGAACGTACACGTCGAGGGGACCTACGAGGGTTTCGATCGCTACGAGATCAAGGGCAAGCTGCACGTATTCGGCACGAACTTAAATGAGGAGGACCCCTACTTTCAGACCGCTCCGCTGATCGAGATGGCCGACCCCTTCAACAGTAGCTTCCACAATACGCTGAGTAAGCCGAAGATCGGCGGCTTCGTCGGTCTGTACCAGGATGAATACGCCGACGAGCGAAACGGGCTGCGCTACCTGATGAATACCCAACACCTGCCGGGCGGGGGGGGAGGAGGAAGTGGTTACTTCTACGGCGAGTGGCCCGAGTGGGTGCCCTGGGTACACTACCACTGGGATGCCACCGACTTCCTGTACGAAACACTCAATGATGAAATTCCGACTAACCAACTGATTAGTAATAATAACTGGGCCTTCCTGATGGATAACCGGACTCAACAAAGCGTCAATGCCCGCTACTACGTCGTAGATAAGGTGCTGGAGGACGCCGCCCACTACGTAGACTGGTACGAGGACAAGCGGGACCGCATCCTGAATTACCAGGATTACGATTGGGGGAATGCACTCTACTCCGTCACCCCGCCCGACCGCCGGGAAGCGTGGATTGCCGATTTGGACGCAGCCTACTACGGAATTCTAAATTCCGACCTGATCCAAAACGACGACCTCTCCATGCTGTCGGGCTCCCTGAATCAGGAATACGGAAGCGCGTTCAATCCGTGGACGCTGAACCTGACTACCGTTGGCTCCGGTCAGGCCATGACCGATTTGCCGGGTAGCAACGCTACCGGCTCCAATAACGAAAGCGGCATGCTGTTCCTAGTCGCCACCCTATTCGACTTCGACGATCCGCCGCCCTATACGGTAACGGCCACCGTAGCGACGCAGAATAGCAGTACGTCCCCCATCCAGTTTGACGGAGAGTTGTCGGATATCGAATTTGAGCTTCCGACCCTCTACGGCTTTTCTAATCGACTCCGGTTTCGCTACAATCGGGGCTTCTCGATGCAGCCGGCCTGGGGGACCCAGAAATACATATCCGTCACTAATTAGTCCGCACCTGCGTCCGCGCCAAAAGAACTTTCCATGCGAGTCCTGTTTCTCTTACTTCTCGGGTTTAGTGCGCCCCTCTTGACGGCGCAATCTGAACCGCGCACGCCGAGTATCCATATCGTCGGAAAATACACCCCTGACGGTACGGTATTGCGCTGGGGATACGGGGATGTGGACACTTGGCTGGCCAACTACCGCGAAGGGGTGATCCTGGAACGCCGGCAGGTGCAACCCGATCCGGGAAGCTATGCGGAAATAGCCCGGCTGCAATTGCTGGATTCCGTATCGCTGGAAATGCAGGCGGCCGCTACCGGAAGTGATATGCTCGGCACCCTCCACGCTACCGCCTACCAGGATTGGGAGAATTCCCGCTATACGGGCGAGGGCGATGATTTCATGGCCAAACGGGATAACCTGAATAACCGCTACGTATTCTTCCATTATGCCGCGGATCGTGACCGGGAGGTCGCCGAGGCAGCCGGACTGAGCTATACCGACCGGGACCGCCAGGCAGGAGCCACTTACGCCTATCGGGTAAGGACATGGGGAAAGACCACCGCCATCGGTATTAAAGTCATTCCGCCGAATCCGAACAGGGCGCGGCCGCTGGTGCAAAGCGTACGGGAAGACGAAGGCAGCATCATACTCAGCTGGGACCGGGCGCTTCACGACCGCCATTTCAGCGGATACTATATCGAGCGCAGCACGAATGAAGGACGGGATTGGTCAAGACTGAACGACTTGCCCTACGTACAGGGCTACGATAAACGCCACCTGGGGGAGGCACCGGCTACGATCTCCTATACCGACCGGGTACCCAACGGGGAACCCACGGGGTACCGCCTGATCGGACTGGATGCCTTCGGTGACGAGAGTCCGCCCTCTCCGACCGTGGTAGCTCAGGCGCGCGACCGGACCCCGCCGCCGCGACCGGACTTACGAGCGGACGAGTCGGTGAAAACCCACCTCACCAAGACCCTCCTCTGGCGGCAGGAGCCGGGAGAGGAGACGGTGACCTACCACCTGGCGCGGCAGTTCAATAACCAACCGAGCGTCCGGGTCGACTTTGCCGCGACCGGCGATACCCTCATGCTCGATACCCTCGACGAGGCCGGAACCTATCAGTACAGATTAGCCGCCCAGGACTCCGCCGGGAACCTTGCCTGGAGTGAGCCGTATACCACCATCGTCCACGACCTCGATCGCCCCGCAGCACCTACCGGACTGGAAGCCCGGACGGATACCAACGGGGTGGTCACCCTGACCTGGGATACCGCGAAGGAAAAAGACGTCGTGGGGTACTATGTATTTGCCGCCGACGGGGAGGGGCGGGCCTTCAGTAAACTCACGGGCACGAGCTACCCGTACCGGCAGTTCCGCGATACCGTATCCCTGAGACTGGGCAATCAGTACCGCTACTACCGGGTCATGGCGCTGGATAAGGACTTTCTGTACTCCGATTTCAGTGATACGCTGCGGGTGGTGCGGCCCGACGTCATTCCACCGGCGCCGGCCCACGTGAGTGATTTTCGCATCGTCGAGGGCGGCGTTCACCTTAACCTACGGCATTCGAATAGTAGCGACGCTCACCGCCATCAGTTGTTGCGACGTACGAAGGGAGAAAACACTTACCGGGTCCAGGAAGAATGGACCTACCCTCCCTTTAATTACGTGGATACCACGGTGAAGGCCGGAACTACCTACCTCTACGGCTACCGGGGAGTGGATCTGGCCGGTAATGAAGGGGCGGTGCCTAGTTGGGTTCAGGTCACCACCAAACTGCTTCCCCTGGCTCCCCCCGTACTGGATACGTTTGTTCGGAATGATATTCACTACCTGAGCTGGGAGCCCAGATCGGATGCGCAAGCCTGGCAACTGTACCGGCAGGTGGGCGGGGAAAAGGAAATCCGGCTGGTTACCCTGGCCGGAGATTCCATCATTTACATGGACGGCCGTCAACCCCGGGGGAGGTCGCTGCGGTACCGACTTCGCTACGTCGGGACTGACGGTCGCCGCAGCGCTTTCAGTGAACCGGTGTCAATCCAACTGCCATGAGCATAAGAACCATCCTCCTGCTTGTCGGTCTGCTATTCGTACTGCAGGCCTGCGCGATCGAAGACGTAGAGCCACTAGCACCCGTGCCCGGACCGGACGAGAGTTTTTTCGAACCCCGGCCCGAAACGGTGATCCTGGATGAGGACACCAACACGGATGCCCTGACCTTTGACGGAGAGAGCGGGCGGACGACGTACCGGCTCGGTAGCCCGCAGTTGGACAGCATCCGGATCGGCTCGGTAATCGCCAGCGGCCCCAACCCGGCGGCACCGGCCGGCTTTCTGCGGCGGGTGACCGGCCGCCGGCAAAGCGGTGGGCAGTTGGTGCTGGATACCGAGCCGGCAAATTTGCCGGATGCCTTTTCCAGTTACCGTTGGCGGCTGGGAGCTACGCCCGGTCTGCGACCGCGATCGGAGGGTGAACCCGGTATATTCTCCCTGTCCGATGCGGTAGATACGACCTTCGTCTTTCCGGTCCCGGGGGAGTCTTATTCCTTCGAGCTGGAATTTCAATTCATCTACACCCTGGATTTCCGGAGCGAGTTCGACTTCAATCTGTCGGGCGGGGGAAGCGGGATTGAGTACATGAACGTCGGGGTTGATCGCTTCTCCATGGACAGTCTCGTACTCGACATGGGCTTCCGGATAAACGGGGAGCGGAATACGGACTTGAATTTTTCGGACGACGAAGTGCAGCAGTTCTTGCTAAAGGTGTTCGAGATCAGCTTGTCCCCCATTCCGGTCGGGCCGGGTGCTTCCCCGGTGTACATCACCCCCTCCATTGCGATCGACCTGAGCAATGCCCTGGCCTACGACGCTAAGATCGGACAGCGCTTTACCTTCTATACCACCAAGGATTTTCAGGGATTACTGCAAGTCAATGGGCCGGGACTGGGACCGACACTAGATTTAGACTTTCCAGAATTCAATATGAATGCGGACTTTTACTTTGAGGGGGAATTTTCCTACTCCACCGGTTTGTCCATTGCGCTGGGTATTTCGCCCTACAGCCGAAGTCTATTCACGTTAGGTTCCAGGCTGACCGTCGGGCCGAGATTGAATGTGGCCGGTACGGCATCGGCGGGACTGCGGGCAGGGGTACCCACGGGCGAATTCAGTGCCCAACTGGATATTAACCTGGATGGAAGTGCGGGGGTGTTTATTGACGCCGATTTCTTCGGATGGGCCCCGGACAGCTGGGACCAGGACACGACCTTGTGGGAAGGTACCGATACCATCTATAGCCTACAGCTCGATAACAGTTGCGGGTTCTACTTCAGTAGCCTGTTGGCGGAGGTCGAATGCGTCAACGATACGGCTCGCCTGTACTACACGGTTCGGACGGCGGGTGGCAATCAGAGCAATTTTGACCTCGACGGGACCTACGACGTGTACTTCGACGGCCTACTCGTAGAGACCGACGCGGACCCGATCCAGACCAATATCTTCACCCTGCCCGCAGACGTCAGCCCCGGCATACACCGGGTACGCTTCATCCGGCAGGGGGGGCAGAGTATCTTTCTCTGTGAGAAGGACGTGATGGTGACCGTCCCGGATTGCGCGACCCTACCCTGTACCGGAGACTTCCGAGTGCGGGATGATAATCTCGACGATCAGGCCTACTGTGCCCAAGTGTTCCGCAACGACCGCTGGCTAACGAGCAATCTGTTCACCCCCCTAAGTGATGGTAGCCTCCCGGACTGTCTCGATAATGAGGCGGCACTGTGTCGGGCCTACGGGGGGTACTACACCTTCAACGAAGTCCTGGATGTCGCGGCGGAAGAGTCCCCTACCGATGCGGAGGGCCTTTGTCCGGATGGCTACCACGTGCCATCGGTGGAGGAGTGGCTGGCCCTGTTCGGCCTGTCCGGATCCACCCAGCCCAATAGCGACGGGGAGTACTTCATCCCGGACGTGGTGGGGCCCTATAAAGATCCATTTAGCTGGACAAGCGGGTCGACTGCCGACAACTTACTGAACGGATTTCGGGCGCAGGCGGCCGGCGTGTACACGAAAAGTTCCAACCCGGTATTTACGGATGTCGGCGACGCCGCCTACTTCTGGACCTCCACGGTTACTCCGGACGATCCGGACGGCGCTTTCGCGGTCGAATTTAATGGACTGAGCAACGACGTCCTGATCCGGCCAACGGTCCGCCAGGAAGCCATGGGCTGCCGCTGCATTCAAGATTGAATCGACCGGCCTTCGGGTCCACGGACGGACTACCCAACCGGGTAGGCGGTGTCCTGACGTTTTGGAGCATCTTTAGGAGGTTAAGGTAAAGCGCAAACTGCTTCGTTCCCGCCGGCTTTGGCCCCCCAGCCCCGCTACGCACTCGATTTACCCGCGTTACGCGTGTCCGCCACCCGGTTTTGAGAGGACGTTCACCATTTTGAGCCTACCTTAAGCATAGATTAAGAAAATTTATTTTGGGCAAAGGTCATTGAATTTCGGGCGCTTCAGGGCTAGGGCAAGATAGACGGCTATTCCAGGCGACCGGCCTACAACCTAGCGTAGCACCCACTTTAGCCGGTACCGCCGGAAGGCCACTTTCCATCATCCTTGAAACACCCCTTATCTCCCCCGCCGTGCAGACCTCCAACAGCCCCCGAATCCTGATCGTTGAGGACGAGGCCATTATCGCGGCCGAGATCGAAAGTTGCCTGCGCAAACTCGGCTACCGGATTGCCGGCAAGGCCCGCAACGGCGATAAGGCACTCGACCTGCTTGCCGCCCGCAATACCGACCTGGCCCTGCTGGACATCAACATCCGGGGAAGTCGCAACGGTATCGACCTGGCGCGGCTGATCCGGCAGCAGTATCGCTTTCCCTTCGTCTTCCTGACGGCCTATTCAGATCGCGAAACCCTGGAGCAGCTCAAGGATACCATGCCTTACGGCTACATCGTCAAGCCATTCAACCGGGGCGAACTGCTGACGACCATCGAACTCGCCCTTCATAAATTTGCCGCCGAGGATGACGGGACCTTCCCCAGCCAGGAGCAGATCAACGAGCACCTGGTCGGGGAGCTTTCGGATCGGGAGTACGAGGTCCTTCGCTTACTCGATGAGGGGATGACCTACCGGGAGGTCGGTCAGCGCCTGTTCATCAGCACCAATACCGTCAAATATTATCAAAAAGCCCTGTTTCTCAAACTCGGGGTTTCCACCCGACTGGAGGCGCTGCGTCGCGTTCGGGGCGGGCATAATAGTCCCCATGCATAGCCCACTTTTCCCGGTACTTGCGGTACTGCTTTGCACCTGCGTTCGCGCCCAGTCCGTCGTACCTCCGCCCCCCGCGGAGCTCCTGACCCACCTCGATACCGCCTGGCGGACCGACCCCGCGGCGGCGGCTAGTCAGCTGGACAGCCTACGTAAACACGCCTCCCTCGATAGCGCGCGGTACATACATTCCGTGCAGCTCAGCGGGCGGGCCCACCGGCTCATGGGAGATTACGTGGCGGGCATAGCCGACTGGCGCGTGGTATACAATTACGCCGGCCAGCACCGGGACAGCAGCATGCTCGTGGAAGCCGCCGACCAGATCGGCATTATGAATACCTTTATGGGTAACCTGAGGGAGGGGCAGCAATACCTGCTTCAGGTCGCGGAGATATACGATCGTATCGGCTCCCTAACCGATCGCGCCGGGGCCCTCAATGGGCTGGCCATCCTACACAACGACCTCGAGGAAGAGGCCCGGGCCATCGCGCTCTACCGCCAGTCGCTGGAACTCTACGAGACCGCCGACGACACCATGGGGCGGGCCAACGTGCACGCCAATCTCGGTCTGCTGTACCTCAACCTCGGGGAACTGGACCTGGCCGAAACCCACCTGCGGCTGCAGGGTCACCTCGATACCCTACTGCAGACGGACTGGGGACTGGGGTTCCACTACGACTTCATGGGCGCGTTGTACAAAGCTCGGGGGCAGTACCCCGAGGCCCTGCGCTGGAGCGAACGGGGATTGGCCCTGCGGCAGGCCCTTCCGAGCCACTACAACCGCGCCGAAAGTCACAACAGCATCGCCGCCATCCTGCTGCTCCTCGACCGCCCGCGAGAGGCCATCGGCCACGCACGGGACGTACTGGCGTTTCGGGACCAGCACCAGTCGCTAAGTCAGGAGGCGACCGCACTGGAAATTCTGAGCGAAGCCTACCGACGCTAGACGATCACCGACAGGCGCTGACCTTTTACCGCGATTACAAGACGATTTCCGACTCCATTTACCAGCGCGATCACCTCAGCGAGATCACCACTAAGAATGCCCTTTACCGAAAGGCCAAACAGGACGAAGAGATCGCCGAACTGGGCCGGCTGAACGTGGTCAAGGAAACCCAACTGCGGCAGAAGAACATGGCCCTGGCTATTGTCGGGTTGGGACTGGGGTTAGCGGCCTTCTTCGCGGTGACCGTCTGGTTGTTGTTTCGAAAGATCAGTGCCCAAAAGACGGTGCTGCAAAAGCTGCACGATCAGAAGGAACTGCTGCTGCGGGAAATTCACCACCGCGTCAAGAACAACCTACAGATGGTCAGTAGCTTGCTGTCTCTGCAAGGCGACTACATCAAGGACGCGGCGGCCCTGGACGCGATCGAAATGGGTCGGCAGCGGGTGCGCTCGATGGCCATCATTCACCAAAGAATGTACCTGCAGGACGAGGTGACCACGGCCGTCAACGCGCGCGAATACCTCGAGCAGCTGGTCGGCGAGCTGATGAGCACCCTGAACGTGCGCGGGGTGGCCCTGAGTCTGCGCAAGCAGCTGGAAGATATCGAGCTCGACATCGATCGGCTCATCCCCCTGGGCCTGATCGCCAACGAAGTGATTACGAACAGTATGAAGTACGCCTTCGAGCACCGGGAGGCGGGAACCCTGGAGGTAGTCCTGCAGCGCCTCAGCAGCCACGTGGAACTTCGCATCACCGACGATGGCCGGGGGCTGCGGGGGATGAGCTCGGACGCCAGGATAGCTTCGGTAGCCTGCTTATCCACACCTTCGCCGAGCAACTCGACGGTACCCTGTGCATCGACGGCAGCGACGGTACCGAGGTCGTCCTACGGTTTCCGGCCTGACGGCCCGGGCATGATTTACACCGGGTAATTTCGTTGCACCGGCGGCCCCGCCCTAAATTAGCGAAGAACGAATATATGATGCCGCACGCCCGGGACTTTGCCCACCAAATTAATAACACCCCACGCGAAGACTTCGAGGGCCTGAGCCCCCGCTTGATGCACGGCTTGCTGCGGGATTTCCTTGGGCCCGGCAGTCCGGTTAAGGTGGGGGGGGTCAGTGAAGACGACCTGGAGGCGATGCCGCTGCTGTACTTCCTGCGCCGGCTGATGGGAGAACTGGAGGCAAAGGAGATCAAACTGACGGCGAAGGGCAACCTGCCCGGAAAACTGGTCAAGGAATACCATGCCACCCAGCGACTGCCCGATCCCTTCGTCGAAGGGGGTACTCCACGATCGCGGCGAGGACGACTACCTAGCCCTGCGGGTGATCAAGCACCTGCTGTACATGCTAGGTTGGACCAAAAAGCGCAACGGCAAGCTGAGCCTGACCAAAAAGGGGCGGAACGCGCGCAAGCTTGCCCCCCGGGAGTCGCTTTCTGGCCGTCTACCACCCACGCCCGAAAGTTCAACCTGGCCTATGCGGATGGTGTTCGCGGCCGGCGGGGAACTGCAGTTCCTGTTCCCCTACCTCCTTTACCTGCTGCAACTGCTGGGGAAGAAAACCCGGCCGGTAAGCGCCTACCGCGAGCGCATGTGGCGGGCCTTCCCCCGGCTCGTGGAGGACGTGCCCGAGTATCCCGATGCCGTATTGCAGAGTCGCCTGCTCAGTCGGTTCCTCGATTTCTACCGGGTGCTGGACCTGAACCCGGGCGGCGGGCGGGAGCGGCGCCCGGCCACGGTAGCTACCAACACCTGTTCTCCCGGGTATTTTACCTCGACAGGGAAGAGCCATTCGGCGCCGCCCCCGGAAGCGGAGGTCTACGACACGCAGTTGAGAACGGCCCTCTTCGACGCCGAGATGGGGAGCCAGAGCTGGGTGAGTGACTACATGCCGCCGGAGGTCCTGGAACAGTTTCAGGCCAGCATCCGCGCAATCGAGGAGCGGCAAAGGGCGGGAGATACCGTAAGCGTGGGCAGCCTGCTCGGCGAGCTGCGGCTGGTTCCCCGGAGGAAGCGACGACGACGAAATCGCTAGCCGGGAAACCGCCCGGCTGGCCGAGGCCCTGGAAAAAGCGGGCCTCCTGGTCCAGCACCCGGAGGGGACGCCGCCCCCGCATGTGTACGCCTACCTACACGACCTGGTCCTGCCCTACGCGGTGGTGCCGCGGGCCGCCGGGCAGCGGTGTCTCCTCCCGGTGGCCGAAGTGCTACTGGCCTACGACGATCCCCTCGAACTCACGTCGGAGGCCTTCCTTGTTGTCGCTGTTCGACCTGGAGGAATCCTTCGACGCGGGTTTACTGGCCGCCAAGGTGCGCCTCGGCCCGCGCATGGTGGACCGGGAGCGGGCCCTGCGTCACGTCCGCGACTGGCGCGCGCAGTTCACCGGCATCGACCCCCTGGCCTTCACCCTGCTCGACATGCCCGAAGCGCCCCCGACGGCGTACCGAACCAGGAGGTGTGCTTCTTTGGCGTGGAGTACCGGGTCACGCACCGGGGCGGTCGGCAGGAAACGTCCCACGGCGAGGGGCTGGTGCAGCTCACCCTGGAGGAGGAAGTGGGGTGGAGCGTTTCGGGGGCGCAGTTTCCGGGTTTTGAGTTTTAGACTTATGGTCCCCACGCGCCCGAAGTTTTCCCCTAAAGGATTGC
>CAWISE010000009.1:2557500-5185458 GCA_963838715.1 Lewinellaceae bacterium | reverse complement strand
TTTATTTCGATGCGTTGTCAGAATTACAACTACCAACTAAGTAAGATCCAAAAATTAATATATCGAATTCTCTCTTCAAGTCTATGTCGTTTCTCAAATCATCCACCGAATTGATAGCCATGTCTATACTGTCTTTCAAGTAAGAAACCACTATTTGATTATTATCAAATTCAACACTATTTTCAAGTCCCATTTTAATAGCTATCCCTACATCTTGATAATTTTCACATATCTGGTTGAACGGTAATATACTGATTTTTAGCTCACTGCTAATCCTTTCTTTGTATTTTATCGAAAATTCAAATTTCTCACCTATCGGGTTCCAAGTTTCATTTTTCAACAATGTTTTGAGCAGAACAAGGAATAAAGAGAACTAGCGAAAATGGAATTAATAGTTTTTTGATATTTCTTCTTCTAATAATATTTTTCTTCCTAAAAGATTCTGCATCATCTAATATATTTAAGAACTCATTAGTAATGATATTTAATTCTCTTATTTTATCTTTATAGTCTATAATTCTTTTTTTATCATCTCTTATAATCGACTATATTTGTGCTTTAAACTTAGAACTTTATTCCTATGCTTCTTACTTAACGAATCAGCAACAAGTATTTTGTCAAATGCATGTCTAACGTCTTCGCCAATTACCTTTTTTATTGATTCAAAGTTTTCCATAATAATAATTTATCGCGTGAAGATAATTCATATCTATACAATAGCTCAAAATTTATTAATCATCAAGTAAGCGTTACTTTCCAATTTACTCACGGTTTTGTTTGTTTCATTGTAAATTTACACTACTTTGAAGTAAATCGTTATCCCAATTTCGCACAACGGAAGCAGCCCCGAAGCCCGCCAAACTTAAGGCTTATTTATGAAAATAAAGATTACCCGTCGTGAGAAATCATCGACCGTAAGTCGATGAAGTCTCACGGCGGGTTTTCGGGGCTGCTGTGTTACCGGAATTGTTTCTAACGGCAAATTCAATTCAACTTTTACCAAACTTTAGTTTTCTCAAGTAGTCCTTCACTTTTCGCCTTCTACCCCACCCCTGTAGAAACGACGTTTCCTCTCCAGTTCTCTTATCGCCACCTAACTTTATCTCGCTAAGTACGAAGCTAACCTTTGGTGAAATCTCCAGCCCTATTTCGGCTACCGCGTAGGTAACGCAGAGACGTGATGATCTCTATCCAGAGGACTATTCATCATCTAAAACCAGGGAATTTTGGCAATTGTGAGCATTCAGAAAACCGACCGTCGGGAGCTTTTCTGAATTGTGAGCATTGACAAAAACCCGGCTCAAATCAGCAAACCTGAGCGCAAGTAGCGGCCACAAAAGCAATGGCGAAGCCCTATGTTGAAACTTTGGAACTGGCGAAGCCCAATATGCCTTAAGCGAAGTCATAGAAATATATAATTAAAATAGTAGCCTATAAAAAGTAAACTTCATCACTCAGAAAACATCTGTGATTATTGGTTGTGAATCTGGCCTCAGAAACACACCTTCATAAATCGTGAAATCGGCTAATCAACTCTTCAAACTTGAAATGGCTACTATAGAGATCTCATCGTCAAATTAAATGATTAGCTCCATCGATCAAATGGATCTTGACCGCCCTACTGGCTTTCCCGTAGGGCTGTTTTCCGGTAACGGAAGCGCCAACGCAGCCGGCCTTAGCCGGTTGGCGGTGGCGCATTGTTAGCGGCATTCTTTGGTTAGTATCCTAAAATCATAGTAGTCTTGTTCACCAGATAATAACCCTAAATTACTCGAAAATTCAAGATTAAGTTGTTCATACCAATTTGATAGTAGCAAATTCCTTTCACCTTTACTTAGATTATCATAAATAGTACATCCAGAACTTTCTACGTCTACATACTCTATTCTTCCAATACTGTATAATGTTTTATCCATACCATTCTGTTTCAATTTCATTGCTAGAGTTTCATGATATTCGTCATTCATCAAGTGAAATAATCCAACTTGAAAATAAACTTTACCAATTCCTTTTGAATATACGATATCTTCTAAATTTTTAAACATATAATCATCCCTGACTAACATCCATTTTTTTTGAGACATGAACTCTTTTAGTCCTAATAGGATATCTCGAACTAAAATATTACTTTTTGAAGTATCCTGATTTTGAATCAAAGAATTTACAATATCTTCTTTAAAAAAATTATTGCTAAAAGCTTTTCTTTTCTTCTGATTCAATTTATTAGCTTTTCTCAATTCATTAATTATAAAGATTAATTCTTCATTGCTATTTGATTTATTTTCAATTAAAGTTTCATTCAATGAAAATATTATAGGTTCTAACCCATGCCTTTCTATGTCTACACCTATAATCTCAATTTTGTTATCGCCTCCACTTACAGATGAAAAACTTCTTAAACCATCCATTATTTCTTTTAATTCAGAATACCTAGTACTTTCTCTAAACTTCTCATCATTATCAAAATTTAAATATTTAATATCTCCCGTATTCAAATAGCGATCAAGAAGATAACCATAACTCCTGCTAGATTCAACTATAAATACGTTATGATCTTCTGTAAAAAATTCTTTTGCAACTTGGATTCTCAATTCATTTCCAGAGGGTAATCCATGACATTCCCCTAAAAGTAAAAGTTTACAATCACTTAGTGTAGATGTAGAATTAAATAAAGAGTCAATATTAAATTGGTATATGTCTTCAAACTCATTTAGGCTCAAATCATTCGATTGAGATCTAAGGGTCATCGAAAGTGAGATCAGGATAAAAGCAACTTTGAGTAACTTGTACATCGTCAATATTTTATACAATAAGTAATTTAAAAGTAACGGTACCTTAACTGCTCCAAAATAAAAAAATTGTATATATTTTAGTAATCACTATAATAAATCGTTCTAGGACAAGCAATTCACACTTTTAAAGTGTCATTAATTATTCCTATTTACTGCATTTTACTTTCAGTGTTATCAAGTACTTTTTTTTGCTTCAAAAGATTATTGCTAGTTTTAAGATTAGATGGATTTACAATTCTACCCCTGTGGGTTTCAAATGGCGATACAACGATATATACTTCATCACAAATCTCTAAACTTGGATAAATCATTCTTGTTTTACCTGAAATCGTCATATTAATCATTCAATTATCAAAAATATCTTCTACCAGATATTCTGTCTTACTTAAGATGGATAGAATTATTTCTTTTCGTAAAATCATTTTTAGGTTTTAATCTTTTTTGATTGCCGCTAACGGACGCGGCCACGAAGCCCACCAAAACTACAAATTATTTGAAGAACAGTAGCTTACCCACCTCCGATGGGCGTCGACCATAAGTCGACGGGCGTCGGAGGTGGGTTTGCGGGGCCGCTGTGTTAGCGGCATTATTTTAAGTCAACTAAGTTGTTCATTAGGTCGATTTGATCCTTACAGGAGCCACGATTAATAGACATGACTCCTCTGAACGCACAATCATATGACGAAACCTCTCTAACACAGCACGTCTCAGACAGATAATAGTACTCTAAGCTGTAAACAGAATCATACAAGATCGGGGAGTATGTAAAATCAACTATTGAATCTCTGATGACCTTTCTCTCAATAATTAAACAGTCATCATCTACCATATAGTACTTCAACCGATTTGTCTTTCCTTTATACGTTACTCTAAATTCTTTAGTTATAACTGAATCTTTTGAATTAGCTGCAAACACTATATCGATTCTTTATTTTATCGTAAAATTCGGAATGAGGTAAGCCAAAAATTCTGGTTCTCGCTACATTGTTAACGAAAAGGCTATCCAAGTTAAAACTCTCAAAGCTACAATTGAGTGCAGGCTGTTTAACATTGGCTATTTTATCGATTTCTCCTAATTCACATGAAACCAGGATTAACATAGTGAGTACGTAGATTATCGTTATTTTCATTTTGATCCGTAGTCTGTGATCCGTAGTCTGTGATTCGTAATGTAACCTTTTCCACTCATAGCAGTCAGTAGTCTAACCAAGGGATACAAGTAAAGCTGTTCCTTGAATTAGCGTTTTCATCGGCTAACTTTGTCAATACAATTTCAAAATCGAATTCCAGATCCTTCTTGTCATCGTGATCAATTTCTGGTTGACGTAACTGTTTAAAGTCAGCATTGTAGAGGCCATTCTTTAGTATAAGGTACAATCCAGCATTATGCCTCTGTGGTAGTGAAAATTCTCCTTGCCTAGTTGCTATTGTTAAATCTTCATAGTTAGTGAGATACAGTCTTCCGTCTGTTACTTCAATATAACCATGATGTTCTCTGAATGCAGGAGTGTCTGATGAATCTTCAACTACCTTTATTCGCCAGTGACCCTCTTCACCAGTTGCCCAGAAAAGTAGATGATTTGAATTCATCTCTTTAATAAGATGTCTCACCATTTTTCCAAAATTCCAATCTCCAGACAAAGATGCATTATATCGATTGAAATTTGCAATACCCATGAATCCACTGTCATCGGTTATTGTGAATATCATTTTTAATATTTTAGTTGCCGCTAACGGGCGCGGCCACGAAGCCCACCAAAATACAAACTATTTAGAAATCATAGCTTACTCACCTCCGATGGGCGTCGACCGTAAGTCGACGAACTTCTGAGGTGGGTTTGCGGGGCCGCTGTGTTCTGCGAATTATTTATCGAATAAACCGTTCAAACGCATCATCGTAATCAGATAACTTTTTTATTTTTACTAAATCTGGCCTTAATTCACTCTGGCTTTCATAAGGACCTATATACCCATAATATCGCTCAATACTCTTGAACTCTCGCACCCTTATTTACTAAAATAACTACTTTGTCGCCAGTTATTTCATAGAACAGGTTAAAATCACATTCATCATAATAATTACTCGGCAAAGTAGCAAATTGGATGAACCACTTTTTCTTCTTTTCTCGAATTAAATTCCTTTCGGATATCTCACAATAAGTTTTACCCTCCAAACAATCTGGCTCTTTAAATTCAAAATAAGTACTTAGATTAAATTTTCTTCTCAAATTATCGATTGCAGTCCCAATCCCAAAACTTCCCTTTGGCACTTGATTTGTAATTAGTATATTATTATTGTTTCTTTCTTGTTTCTCTCTTTTCAACAATAGCAGATTGTAATTTTTCTTCGTCAAAACGAAGCCTGTCCATAAGTTCTTTAAAATTATCACACAAATACACTTGTTTCTTTAGATACGAAATCAGAATCCTATTATCACGGCTAAATCTTTTAGGCTTATTATCGATATCACTCATAATAGCCTTCAGAGTAGTACATTCATTTATTTGATTACTTATGTTACGATTTATTTCGGATTTAAGTGATTTTACTGTTCTTGATAGTCTCGATATCCTATTATCCAATTCATTGCATTCAAAGTATTCTTTTAACTTATTCTTTAAGTCTTTCTTTATCTCATGACTTAGTCCTCTTATTTCTGCGATGGTGTATTGAATTTCGATATATATATCAGAAGCTCCTTCATATGTGTTATGAAACACTATTTCAGTTACAGCTCCTTCTCTTGTTCCAAGATTTGATGCCCTAGTTTTTATGAATACTGGATATGTTATGTCATTATCAAAAAATTGGTTTGATAATTCAGTAGGAAAAGCTGAAAATGCTTCCGACATAAGTCTTTCATTTTCTAGGAATTGGAGTAATGGTCCAGTATCTTCTCTGGGAACATAATAGCACTGATTAGTCTCTATCAGTAAAGATCTTAACATACTTACAACAATCCCATTAGCCTCATTAATTGATGAATTACTAGTTTTTATAGGAATAGATGTAATATACTCACTACAAAGCTTTTGTCCTTTAACTGGTAGTAAAACAATCATACATAGCGACAAAACATAGGAAGCGATCCTCATCTCAATTATTTGATAACTATATTATTAGATGAGAAGGCAAACATATCCTTGTCGTGAAAGTTTATTTCCCACCTATCATCTTTGGTTTTAGCAACTAAAAAGTCGGGATCAGGGTCAATTTGAATATCTACTTCCATCAAAAAATTCTCTAGTCTAGCTATTTTTTCAAGTCTACCGTTATATGATCCATACAATATTCCTCCTAACATTTCTTCATATATCGCTACCTTCCCTTTACGAAACTTATGTTTCGACTCGTTCAAATCTGCATGTAGACTAGGTGGAATTTTGTTATTAAATTTATCATCTGTTTGATCGTCATTATAAGTTTCTACTTTGGTGGCTCTGCTTTCAGTAGAGTAGATCACTCCGTGATTTGGAACTGGATTAGATTCAATATGATTAAAGTTATTTTTTGAAAGCAGATATATTCCTATACCAGTAAACATCAATAATGCCAGTAAAAATAAGTAAAATACTTGCTTAGAAGCTAAGGAATTTGAAGACTTTGAAATAATAAACAAGATTAAAACAAAACAAAGAAAAAATATGGCTAACAGTCCAAATATATTTGTGATGTTTGAATCTGCTGAGATACCCATAATTACGATTATTTTTTTTACAGAATTACTTTATAGAAGTATTACGTGGTACTTGAACATTATCTAACTCATCGTTTAGTTATTTTGTTTTCGCAGAACGGGCGCGGCCACGAAGCCCACCCAAAACTACAATTTATTTAAAGAACGATAGCTTACTCAGCTCCGATGGGCGTCGACCACAAGTCGACGGACGTCGGGGGTGGGTTTGCGGGGCCGCTGTGTTAGGCGCATTATTTTTTCGGAGATAGATTGAACATTGTATTGGCGCAGGGACACTTTAAAGCTTGTACTTGCAAACCATTCTTAACTACTTTCAAAGTTCCATCGCATGATGTACACTTAAACAGTCCGAATAAATCTTCAAAGGACTCTCTAATTGGAGTGAAGTCATTTACGCTAAGCTTTGCCCATTCATTGTAGTGTACAGAACTGTTGACCACCCATTGTTCCGCTTGTGTCCTTGACCATACTTGATTTGCAATCGTAATGATTTCACCTATTTCTTGACTAGTGGACTTATCTCCCCAACTGTGTGCTGAATTTTTAGCCTTCTTTAACAATTCTTTGAGTTTACTAAAAGCTGGCGGCATGAATTGACCAAGTTCCCACCTCCTATTTTGTCGATATGTGACCTTAGCTTCTAAAGCATCACATGCTGATTCAAAAAAATCTTCTGCACCACGTCTTAATTTGGCTGCTGCCCCAGGAACATCTCCTACTTCTAATTTAGCGTCGATATCTTTCCAAAGCGACGACTGAAAGTTTGTTTGAGGGCCTGCTTCAAGACTCCAGTTATAAAACTGAAATGAAGTATTTGACGAAGTGACACCTTCAGTTTTTAGCTGATTCGCCCATGTTTGATCGTGAGTAGTTATTATAAATTGCTTGTGCGGGAAGAACTGCTTCAAGACCGAACAAAGCGACCTTCGATGATCAGAATCAACTGACATCACTACATCATCCAGTAAAACGATGTCAATAACTCCTTGCGCCAAATAATCAGCTAAAGCTAAAAATAAACATAGCCCCATGCTATCTTGATGACCTTCACTATGAAGAGCATGAGGAGCATGAGTACCTCGACCGTGAAAGTCTACACCAAAATTTAGCGCAGCTTTAGAAGGGGAAAGACTAGCAGTAAAAGTTGCTTCATCTTCTCCATGAAGACTACGATATAAATTCGTAAATTTTTGTTCAATTTGAGAATACAACTTTTCAAGTACAGAATCTCTAGATTCAGTCCATTGATTGATTAAAAAGTTTGCTTTTTTCTCCTTTTTAATAGAAAGTTTATATCCGGTGTCTGCGCTTCGAACCGCTTTTAAATTCTCTTCAAGTGCAATCAGAGTTTCCCAAGCTACTTGATCAGGTCTTGCTTTTGGAAATGCTAATTTGAGTTTAGCATCTATATTATCGAAAAGCGTCTGCTTTTTTTCAGGTTCAAAACAACAGTGAATATTTAATTTGTTATTAAAAAACCAGGTAATTTCTTGAATTGGGTCATCTAGCTTTTCTTGAAAACCATTTAATCGTATTATCCAAGAGTTCAACTCTACATTGATCATGGAAAATTCGCTTCTATTCTTTAGTGGTTCAGCTAGTTTATTAATAAAAGAAATTATTTTATTAATTGTGGCTTTTACCTTCTTAGCATTATTTATTAATTCTTTGCTTCTCCCTTCTAATTCTTCTAAAAATTTTTCTTTATTGCTCAGTTTACTTCGTAATTCCAAATTTTTCCAACTAGTTTCACAGAGAGGGCAAATATCTAGATCATCTTCTTCCAAAAATTTTATTCCTTCTTGATAAAACTTTCTATATCTTAAAGATTTTATATCTTCCTCATTAATTACTCTTTGATCCAGTGATAATAAAAATGGGTGTATAATCTCTTTATATCCTTCTACTTTGCTAAAATCCTGAGAGAGAAACTTTAAGTTCTTCTCTATCGCTACAAGATTAGCGGAGTCTTCGTTGATGATACCTGGTCTCTCGATACCACTTCTTAAATCAATATACTGAATTTTTTTGTGTTCTTCAGCGCCTAGTACTACCCTATTCGTATTTACAAAATTCAAGACTTTAATCTCATCATAGCTAGATATTTTTGTGGAAGAAGCAACCGTAGATTTTGCCTTATCAAGTACAGCCCTTGCAGACTTTACTTCCTTCGTAAAAATATTAGAAATCGACTGTAAATTTTTCCTTATTTTTTCAACTTCACCAATATTAAGGAGATTTTGGATTTGAGTGGCTCTGGCATTTGGTTCAGCTGTGATAAATGTCAAAATCTCTCGCCTAGATAAGACGTGCTGTCCTCGTTTAGCTAAATCAATAATTGGATCCAGTAATTCTCTTTCGCAACCTACTATTTCTAACGTCGAAGGATCTGACATCCTTCGGGTGAGTAGTACCTCGTTATCTTGGTTCGGCAAAATAATTGTTGCTTCAACATATGCATTTTCGCTGTCCGAATCAATATGTATTCCATGCCTTTTAAGTGTAATATCTTTTGTTCCTTTTCCGACTAGCCTAGTTATAGAACCAGTCAATAAAAAATCGACACTGTCAACAACTCCGCTCTTACCAGTACCATTTGGCCCCCATACTGTGATATTCTTGCAATTTAATGGAAGAGTCATCTCCCTTATACCTCTTATGTTATTTATTGTCAACTCTCTTATCTTCATCTTTATCTTCGTCGTTTAGTTGAGTGAAGTTAATAAATGATTCCATTGCCCCCTTAATCTCTAACTCATTCCGGCTAGACAAAATCCTGAGTTTTTCTATTTCTATTGCCGTAAATAAACCTGACTCATTGGTTTCATTTAGAAAGTGGTCAACAATTTCATCTGTAATGTTAGGTTTCATTTTCCAAAGATAAGATTTTTTTGCTTGCGCCTAACGGGCGCGGCCACGAAGCCCACCAAAATACAAACTATTTAGAAATCATAGCTTACTCACCTCCGATGGGCGTCGACCGTAAGTCGACGGACTTCGGAGGTGGGTTTGCGGGGCCGCTGTGTTAGCGGCATGATGGAGTTCGTAAATTACAGAGAATTACTTCTAGACTATTTGAGGATTAAAATCGGTTCTGTTTCCACTTCTTTTGGCGAGGATTATACAGAAGACGTTAATTTGGATATTTAAAATAAATTATTATTCACCTTTCACTTTGTCTTTCACCTTGTTTATGAATATACTAAATTTTTCTTTTAGGTCTTTACCCTTTTCTATAATTTCTTTCCTGTACTTATACGCACTTATACTAGCAGCAGCACTAATTATTATTGGAATTAGTGGAAGCGGATCACTTTGGGAATATACGTCATACATTGTACCATTACAATTTAAAGCTGCTGAGAACATCAATACGTTATCATCCTTTTCGTGAATTATGATATCCTGGATAATTGGATTAACTATATAAAATGCTGAATCAATATTGTATCTAACATCTCTTTGAATAGATAAAGTATCTTTTAACCGAGAA
Source organism: Lewinellaceae bacterium (assembly GCA_963838715.1). GTDB lineage: Bacteria > Bacteroidota > Bacteroidia > Chitinophagales > Saprospiraceae > Neolewinella. Next base: position 5,175,475 of record CAWISE010000009.1, on the reverse strand, counting down.
TCATCAAAAGATGAGGTGTCAATGTTTGATAAATTTCTCACCCATATATCATTATTTATAGAGATAGATCTCTCATCTAACAAAGGATTTGATATTTTACTATATTCAGTTAATGGAAGAACTATTTCAAAATTTTCAAAACTATTTTTATTATCTACGGAATATTTAACACTGATTTCCATTTCATCTAAGGCTGAATTTTCACTACTGAACATTAAATTCATCACTAATCTATCTTCTCTTGCAGCTATTGTAGTGATTCCAAAATAATTCCTTGGATATGAATATAAATTCAAACTAGAAAGTTCATTATCAATTTCAATCTCTGAGGTATCAACTTTTGTGTTTAAGTTCCTACTTGTAAGAATTACATGCTTCTCAAAATCGGAACTACTATTTCTTAAAATCTTTTTTTCATAGTAACATCCGCTACAAGTCATCGATATGAATAAAATAAATATCAAGTTTTTCATAATCTTTCTTCGAGTATAATTTTATCGTTTCTAATCAGCATGTATCTACTAATAAGTCCCGAAAAGTACGAAAAATTAACGTATAATTTATACTGTACAACAGAGTGAGGCATTCTAATTACAAATGAGAAGTGTTTAGAGTATTGCAACATATTTATAATTCCATTGTTATAATGCACTTTGTCACGTCCTCCCCTTACGTATAAGTTATTTACTACGTAAGATGTGTTAAAAATAATATCTATAGGACTTTCATCTTCATAGGTAACTATAATTATCTCTTTTTTGCTAAATTTTACTACTCTAGGGCCATTGGGCAAATCAGTTGTACATAAGTGGTCCCTTGTTATATTCAGACGATTAAGTATTTCAAGAATTCGTTGATTTATTTTTTTAGTATATACTACATATTCTTCTAGAGTCAATAACCCCCTAGCGTAGCATGTTTTGTAGTTCATGAATTCTCCTTTACTCATCAAAATATTATTTGACTCGCAAATTGAATAAAGCTTTTCGTTACTGAATAGGATATCTACTGCTCCTAAAGTATCTCCAAGACCTATTCTCTCTTTTACTTCATGTATTATCTCTTCCAGCATTTAGTAAAGGTAGTCGTTTTTTGTTTGCCGCTAACGGGAGCGCCAACGCAGCCGGCCCTTTTTAATTCTACCACAATTTACAATAGAAATCTGAAACTCAAATTTATAACTGACTCCAGTAGAAGTCAGGGCCGGTTGACGGTGGCGCATTGTTGTGTGCATTTTTCTAATTTAACGAATAAATCCATTTCTTTTGTAAGACATAAATTGTCCGTACAACTCGTTCAAGCCTACTATAGTCTGTTGATGATAATTCCCATAGGAGCAGCCTAAGCATCCGTAAATTTTGTAGTTTGATGTAATTATTTCATCTACTTTTCTTTGAATTGATTCGTCAATTAAGGCTTTTTTCCCTTTCTTAAATCTCAAATACGTGAGACCAATACTACCTACAATTTTCTTCTCTACGTTCAAACTATTCACCCAATCTGAAAGAATATCAACTCTATTATCATTGACAATATCCAACATATCATTAACTATTCTAGGTGGACTTCCAGATACTGAACACCAATATCCAATAGTACTCATTTCGTTCGTTTCTCTGAGATTAAAACTTGTTTTACGTAATAATTTTTCCGTAGAGTATGATTCGCTTGTTATTGCGATGTAAATACATGACAAGGTTTCATCGAATATCATGTTCACATTACCATATATTTGGTATTTTCTGAATTCACACTGGAATTGAAATAACCCATTTCCAATATTCCTACTTATTGAATCCATTAAGAGTTCATTATTTAGTAGACCTATAAGCCTTAAAGTATCTATAATATCTTCTACCCTACTGTAATTGAATTCATCTTTTTCCACGAATCTAACTAAGGATAAAAAATCTTGTTTTATCTGATTAGTATCAAGGTCATAATTTTTCGAAAAATCAGCTCCACCCTCATTTCTAAATTCAATCTCAGATAAAATCCATTCGGAATTCTCACTTCTGTTGAAAATATATTTAACACCATCTTTAGTGATTTGAGGGCTATCACTATAATAATTTCTTTTCGCTAAAATGGTTTCTACTTCTGATAGAGTTGACAAGTTAATCGTGAAATTTTCATAACTAAATTCCGTTCTTGGTTTAATTCTAAAGAATCTTACCGTCATCGATCGATCTAAGACATGCTTAATTAAAACAATTGATCCATTATTAAAATGATATTCTACCCATCCATAATTTGTTGTATCTACTTTAGATAAATTCAGATTATATTGATCGGAAACTTCTTCAATTGAAGATTCATTAATGTTCACTCTATCTACTAATTCTGAAATTAGATTTGCACTCGATACTTCTTGAGCCTTAATTAATGGGATATCTAAAAATAGAATAAGAAATAATATAAATATGTATTTCCTAGATTTCCCAAAACTACCTAACAATATTCCTAATCTCATATTCACTTTATATTTGAATAGTTTATAATTTGTAATGTTGCACACAACGGAGGCAGCCACGAAATTGTACAACAACCCTCCTTATATATCACAATGAAAGATACAAAAATACACTAAAATTTACCACTTTAACTGTAAGTATCATCGGTTTATTTTTTTTGTAGTAGAATATACCTAGGTGCTAATATAGGTGCTAATCGGTACGATGTACGAAAGTACTCTGTCTGCCGCTTCGTAAAAGTGGACGATTTCATAGTTGTCACGAATTTGGATGCGGGCTCTTCTACTGATCCTACCATGTTTACCAGACTAGCCACTCAGGGTCGAGGGGGAGACCAATACAAACCATTAAGTTCATGCACGAAGCAAAGACTACCAAAAATTGTCTTATTCGTACTACCGCCAACCTACTGATTAGAAGTCTGTCACTACATCATGCTGATCCACCGGCCTCTACATCAGCACGGGAACGTATTGTTGATGACGTATTCGGTCCGATGATTCGTCATCCTTTTTCAACCGGTAGTCGACTGAGATACGCCATCTAGCCTTTTACTCCTTCAAGCTAGCTTTTCTGCTTCCCAGAAAGGAGGCTTTCTGAAAACCTGTGAATTCACAGCGCCAGCAAAAGCATAAGTTCCAAACGCCTGCCGATTTAGGAAAACACAACGGACGCGCTCTACTATCCTTTAGGTGATTTAACTGCGCTGAGATTAACCTAAACGTCATGTTTCCTTCTACTTCAAGCACCTGTAAATGCTTCTTTAGCTTCAACACGTTTGTAAATACTTACCAAACGTTTTTATATGTTTTTATTCGTTTTTACTCATTTTTATTCGTAAGTATACGTTTAAAATTCGCTTTTAATGTTACCCTGCCTGATTTTTGCCGCAATCAAGTCAGTCACTATCATGTCAAATACATTTACCATAATCATTACGAAGGCACTCATCCGCGGATATCATTGCTATGCTTTCCGCCCAAGACACTTTATCGAGGATTTTTTCGGTCAGTGCTGGAATGTGAACGGAATGAAGTATGACCAACTACACAAAGTCTATACTGCGCCCCAACGAAATGAAACCATCAAAGCACTCCGTGCTTCCTTTGGTCAGGGATGCCTGGATTGGTCGCTTCGGCTTCAAGACCCTCCTGAACCAGGTACCCTCGATGTCCCTAGTTCCGCTAAAGTCAGAGTAGACGAACAGGATCTAGCCAAACATTACAAGGAAGCCCTTCACCGAACAGAGGAACAGTTACGTGTTCGCAGATACAGTTATCACACAGTTAAAAATTACCTAGGTCACTTACGTGTTTTCTTCGGCGCCCAGGGGGAAAGGCCCATCGAAGAAATAAACACGGATGTGATAAGAGATTACATTAACAGAAAGGTTGAACGAGGAAACTATGCGGAATCTACCCAAAACCAGCTACTCAACGCAATCAAGTTCTGGCTTGAACAGATTGAAGGAAGAGAGCGTGCCTACGTTGACCTTAGACCTAGAAAAATAAAAAAATTACCCCGGGTTTTCAGTCCAGCCGAGATTAGAAAATTATTCAAACAAACGGAGAATCTCAAGCACCGTTGTCTGTTGAAGACTATTTATAGCGGAGGGTTGCGCCTGAGCGAGGTTTGTAATCTTCGTATTGAAGATGTCAATAGTGAGCGTGGACAAATATTTGTCCACGGAGGAAAAGGGAAGAAGGATCGTTATACTACATTGTCTAAATCACTACTCGTAGATTTACGTGAATACTTCATGGTTTACCGCCCACAATATTGGTTGTTCGAAGGACAGTCTGGCGGACAATACTCTACCCGATCCGTACAGGCCGTATTTCGTAAAGCAGTAGATAATGCGAGGGTCAATCCCTACGCAACAGTACATACGCTCAGACATAGTTACGCTACACACTTACTAGAACAAGGTACGAGCCTTCGGCACATACAGGAACTCCTAGGGCACTCTAGTAGCAGAACAACCGAAATTTATACTCACGTCAGTAATAAAGAGCGTCAATCCATTCAAAGTCCCCTGGACCGATTAGAAGATGATGAGTGATACCAATTATACCTCTAGCAATGAAGTTTGTTAAGGTGTCGTATTTTTTCGGGCTGTGAAACTGCACCTGACAACCGAACAACTTACCGCACTTCATCCGATTCATAAAAGAAGTGCTGATGTGTAACCTAATCTCCAACAACTGGTGACAGAGATTTAGGTACCGTGAGGTCAGATTGGTTAGGTAATCCTGGTCCTAGAGAGGAATAGCCTTTAGCCCAGTTGCAGTAGTCGAAGTAGGTCTGTAGTCCCCGGTTGTGCGCGTTGCAGTGTTCAAAGTCATGCAGGTAAAGGCATTTATATGTTACGGTTCTCCATAGTGCTCAATGATGTACCCTCAATAAATCAGACTAGTGAACAAGGCTTCGTTATAATTCTACTATGAAGTATGAAAGGTCGCAAATTTACCTCCGAGTTCAAGGTTGCGGTTGAGGCCATCGCCGAACAGCGCAGCCTTCCGGAACTAGCCAAAAAACACCAACTTGCTCCGGCCCAGATCAGCGCCTGGAAAAAAGAGCTACTGGCTGGCGGTGCTCAGGTTTTCCAAAAGTCAAGCAGGGTTAGGGGACCAGACCCCCTGAAGCGGGAAGACGAACTTCTGCGCATAATCGGACAGCTACAGGTAGAAAACAGCTTTCTAAAAAAACGCTGAAGTGTGCCTTTCACCGACCCTGCGTCAGACGCTCATTGACACTCACCACGAGCAGTTGAGTATGCGCTGCCAGTGTGAGCTACTGGGGTGTGTAGTGTACCCCAAAAATCGAACAACTGGTTAAGGTCCAAAGAAACCACTAAATTACCAGTATAACCAAGCGAAAAGTACACAGCACGAAGTTCAAAAAGCGTGTGGCCCTAGACGCGATCAAAGACCAGCTGACGGTAGCCGAACTAGCCCGTAAACACCAGGTCCGCCCTTCTCAAATTAAAGCCTGGAAGAAGATTCTCACTGAGGAAAGTGACTGTTTGTTCGAGCACAAAAACAAGCGCCGATCAACGTCCTCCATTGAAGAAAAAGACCGCGACGAACTACTGCGGATTATCGGTAAGATGCAGGTGGAAAACGAGTTTCTAAAAAAAACGCTCGGATGATGCCGATGACCTCACGAATATCATCGGTCAGAACCTCAACTCACTTGAGTTTGTCGCGGCAGGTAGATCTTCTTGACGTTCCCCGTGGACGTTGCTATTATCGACCTTTGCCGGAGTCAGAATTCAACCTCAAAGTTATGAGGTTGATGGATGAACACTATTTGGAACATCCCGATAAGGGGCCGAGGCGCATGAAAAGCTGGCTGGCTAGGGTTCACGGTTTGGAAGTGAACATTAAGCGACTTAACCGGCTGTATTACAGGGTTATGGGTTTACAATCTGTCCTGCCGGGACCGCATACTTCAAAATCCGCACCAGGCAACAATACGTACCCATATTTACTGGGAGGACTTCCTATCAACCAGCCAAACCAAGTATGGCAGACTGATATTTCATACATCCCCATGAGTGGAGGTTATCTGTATCTGACAGCTTGGATTGATGTCTTCAGTCGGTTCGTTTTGAACTGGTCCTTAAGCAACATGATGACTGCTGAGTGGTGTACCGGTGTGTACGAGCAGACAATCAAAAAATGGGGGCTTCCGCAGATTGTAAATACCGATCAGGGCAGTCAGTACACTTCCGAAATTTTCTCCGAAACGGTGCTGAAAAACGCCGCCGTGCAATTGAGTATGGATGGCCGGGGCAGAGCGACGGACAATGCCTTCATCGAGCGGTTATGGAGAACCGTGAAATATGAGTACATTTATCTACACGACTTCGAAGATGGCGGTGCATTGAACAGAGGACTGCAAGCCTACTTCGACTACTACAACTGGGCTAGGGACCATTCATCTCTAGGCCCGGGATTACCTCACCAATTTTATCCAACTGGACCTAAATCTCTGTCATAAGTTGTCGATGATTGGGGTACACATCAACGAACCGTTCCACATTGTGCTACGAACCTCGGGGAGAGAGTGAGCTCAACCTGGAGCTGATGCGCCTGATGGATGAGCACTATCTGGACCACGCTTACAAAGGGGCTCGACCCATGCATGTCTGGCTGACCCGCGACAAAGGCTACTGCGTAAGCCGTAATCGCATAGAGCGGCTGTACTATCGAAACATGGGCTTTCAGTCCCTGCTACCGGGGCCTCACACCTCCAAGCGCTGTCGAGACCACGCGGTTTACCCCTACCTGCTACGGGGACTAGAAATTGAACGCAGTAACCAGGTTTGGGCTACCGAACATCACGTATGTACCCATGAAGCGGGGCTTTTTGTATCTCACAGCCATCATCGATCTGTACAGCCGCTACGTCGTACACTGGAAGTTGTGTAACTCTATGGAAGCCAGTTGGTGTCGTGACCTGGTCGCCGAGGCCATCGACCTGCATCAGGTGTGACCAGAGATATTCAACACCGACCAGGGAGCGCAGTACACCTCAGAACTCTTTACCAGTTTCATCCTCAGTCAGGACATTCGACTGAGTATGGACAGTCGGGGGCGCGCTACGGATAATGCCTTCATTGAGCGGTTGTGGCGCAGCATCAAGTACGAAAAACTCTATCTTCACGAGTACCGCACGGGAAGGGAGCTTTACGAGATGGTGGACCAGTAAATGATCTACTACAACACCGCGCGGCGACACTCCTCCATCGGAGACGACTATCCCCAGGACTGGTGCCAAAGCCAAAACATCCGAGCCTGATGGGGCTCAAAACAGCAAATTATTCACCTAACGTTGTCTTAGCTTATTACAGCTACTGGTTTAATAATTGGGGATACTTCACAATAATAGCATAATCTACGGTGGATCTGATGTCAGGATGAGCCGGACCGAAGAAAGCAGCCAAGCGGAGTCAGTATTTCAAAGGTGACGAAACGCAAAACAATGCTCGTCCGCCAGGGTGGGAAGAGAGTCAAAAACCGTCGAACTCACTACGGCAGACAGTAATGATAAATACAAAGATTGTAATCGCCAGTTCGTGGACAACAATCAGCACACGATCCTGTAGGCGGAAGAAAAAATCAAGCTTAAATGACCGATCCGCCCCAGTGAACTGGGGCGGATCGGTGCAACGGCGGAGGAAGAGGGATTCGAACCCCCGGTACCTTTCAGTACGTCGGTTTTCAAGACCGGTGCATTAAACCGCTCTGCCATTCCTCCGGATCGGGCCGCAAAGATAGCAAGCCACGCGCGGATGCACAACAACGACAAACGGGAAGATAGTTTCAACAAACCTCCTACCCTACCCAACGTTATCCCAGTATGAACTTCCTGAAAATCTTACCCTACCTCTTACTGCTTCTCCTGACTGCCTGCGGTGCCGACGGCCCATCTCCGGACGCCGTCGCGCTGGGAGTAGCCCCTACCAAAGACGAACCGGCCACCCTGAGTACCGACACCATAGAAAAGGACGCCATTGAGGCCACGGTCGACCGAACTCCGGAAAGCATGACGGCCGACGAACGAAAAAAAGCCGGGAATGACAAGAATAGCGCGACCGTTGCTTCTTCCGAAAAGCCGGCACCCGCGCCCCGCCGCCCAAAGAAACCGAGTGTCGCTCCGCCACCACCAACGAACACCAACCCCATGCCGAGTAAACCGGAACCTACCGTGGAGCCTATCGTAGAAATTCACGTAGACCACAGTGCGTTCGATGCGCTGCTGCAGCAGCACGTCAACGCCACCGGAGAAGTGAATTATGCGGGTTTCAAGCGCGACCGGGGTAAACTCGAGGCTTACCTGACCACGCTGAGTGCCCAGGTACCCGCCAAGGACTGGTCGCGGAACGAGTCCCTCGCCTACTGGATCAACGCTTATAATGCCTTTACGATCAAGCTGATAGTAGACAATTACCCCCTAGAAAGCATCCGGGACCTCGACGAACCCTGGGACCGCAAGTGGATCAAACTGGCCGGATCGACGTACAGCCTGAACAACATCGAGCACGATCTGATCCGCCCCCGGTTCCAGGAACCCCGCATTCACTTTGCGCTGGTCTGCGCGGCGCAGTCCTGCCCGCCACTCGCCAACCGGGCCTACACCGCCGCTAACCTGAACAGTATGCTGGAATCCCGTACCCGCAACTTCCTGCGCAACGAGCGTTACAACGTGACGCAGGAAGAAAATGTCCGCGTCAGCCCGCTTTTCGACTGGTACGGGGAAGACTTTGGTGATATTCGGACCTACCTGAATAAGTACCTGAAACGAGACATTCCGCAAGGGGTCGAGATCAACTTTCTCAGCTACGACTGGAGCCTGAACAGCCAAAAGTAAACAGTAGGTCGTTGGGTAGTACCTTCGCCCGCATGGCCAAGATGAAGAAGTCCCCACCCCGCCCTACCTACGCGCCGGCACCCCACCTGATTTTCGACGGTGATACCGCCAATACCGCCCGCTACGAAGACGTATACTACCTGGAAACAGTAGGTGAGATTCAGGGGGCGACGGAGCGCGGGATGCAGTGTTTTCACTTTGCGTCCGCCGGCAAGGTCGACTTAAGTGTCGAAGTCTGGAGCAGTGACGTGATCCGTATCCGGTACGAGGTAGACCCGGAAGACCGAAATTTCAGTTACGCCCGCAGCCCCGGGGTGAAACCCGTTCCTACCGAAATAACCCGACGGGAGACGAAGCGTTTCCGGGAGATCGCCACGCCAACCACCTCCGTGCGCATCAGTAAAGAAGACGGGACAATCCGGATCAGCGACCGGGCCACCAAGACGGTGCTGCACGAATACGCGGAACCCTTCTCCGCCCGCACTACCCTGAATAAGGGACTGGAACAAGTGCGCGTTCAGTTCAAGACCGATGAAAAAGAAGGCTTTTTCGGACTCGGCGACAAGAGTTGGGATACCGATCTTCAGGGCCGGGAGTTCGAAAATTACAACAGTGACAGTTTCGGCTACGGCCGCGAGCGCAGTGCCCTGTACCGGACCATTCCATTCTTCTACGGACTGCGGGAGGGACACGCTTACGGTATGTTTCTCGACAACCCCTACCGCAGTTTTTTTGACTTCAACAGCTACGGCGACGACACGGTAAATGTCTGGGCGGACGGGGGCGCCTATGATTATTACTTCATCAACGGTCCCGGACTAACCGAAGTAGCCGCCCGCTACCTGGACCTGACCGGCCGGCCGGAGTTGCCACCCCTCTGGGGGCTCGGTTTCCACCAGTGCCGCTGGAGTTACTACCCGGAAAAGCGCGTACGCGAACTGGCGAAGACGTTCCGAGATAAGGCTATTCCCTGCGATGCCATCTACCTGGATATCGATTATATGGATGGTTACCGCTGCTTCACCTGGAATAAGGATTATTTCCCCGATCCAAAGGGCATGATCGGTGACCTGAAGAAAGACGGTTTCCACACGGTGGTAATGATCGACCCGGGGATTCGCGTCGACCCGGAGTACAAGGTATATAACAATGGGACGGAACAGGATGTCTGGTGTAAGCGCCCTAGCGGCGTCCCGATGGTGGGGCCGGTCTGGCCGCCGGAATGCGTATGGCCGGACTACACCGACCCCGAAGTACGCGACTGGTGGGGGCCGCTCTACCGGGAACTGTACGTCGAACAGGGGGTCAGTGGTTTTTGGAACGATATGAACGAGCCGGCCGTGTTCAAGGTCAACTCACTAACCTTCCCGGAGGATATCCGTCACGATTACGACGGACAGGGCGCCGATCACAAAAAGGCGCATAACATCTACGGTATGCAGATGACCCGGGCCAGCTACGACGGCCTCAAGCAACTGCAGCCCGCCAAGCGGCCCTTCCTGCTGGGCCGCGCGAGTTTCAGCGGCGGTCAGCGATTTGCCGCCCTCTGGACGGGGGACAACATTGCCAGTTGGGAACACCTGAGTATGGCGAACCGGCAGTGTATCCGCCTGGCCATCAGCGGTTACAGCTACGTAGGAACGGACATTGGCGGCTTCGTCGACAACCCGGACGCGGAACTGCTGACGCGCTGGCTGCAACTGGCCGTCTTCCACCCGCTGATGCGTATCCACAGCATGGGGAACAATACGGACGGGGCGGCCGAAGCCGAAGCGGACGAGGTAAAAAAGGCCGAGGAGGAGAACCGGCAAGACCAGGAACCCTGGGTCCACGGCGGTGCCCACACCAAACGTAACCGGATGGCGATCGAGATGCGCTACCAGTTGCTTCCTTACCTGTACACGGCATTCCGGCAACACCTCGAGCACGGTATTCCCGTATTGCGTAACCTATTTTTCTACGATCAGCAGGACCCGAAATGCCGCGAGTTCGGAGACCAGTTCCTGTTCGGAGACGATTTGCTGGTCTGCCCGGTGGTAAAGGCCAAGACCAAGAAAATGGACGTCTACCTTCCAAAGGGGAAGTGGTACGACTTCTGGTCAGGGGAAGTGATGAAAACCGGAAAGTATTCCGTGAAGGTCAGTGCCGACCGGCTACCCATTTACGTACGGGCCGGAGCGGTACTCCCAACGGTGGACCCCGTGCAGCACACCGGCGAGTTGCAGCAGCTGAAAACCCTCCACCTCTCCCTGTTCGCCGCACCGAAGGGAGCGGGTGAATTGTTCTGGGACGCGGGTGACGGCTACGGTTACCAACTGGATCAGTACTGCCGCAAGCAATACCGGTTCACGAAAAAGGGGCGGCGCATCGTGCTGCGCCAGGAGAGTGAGGGGCAGTTCCGCAGTTCCTTCCAGCAAACGACGATCCGGCTGATCGGCCTGAGTCACCCGCCCTCCTCGGTGAAGGTGGACGGAAAAAAGATGGGCCACGCGATTCGGTACAACAAGCGATCTATTTCGGTGGTGGTGCCGTTTGATTTCGGGGAGGTGGTGATTGAGTAAGAGGGGGGTTTTGGACCGTTGGGGGTTGGACCGTTGGACCGTTAGGGTGATCTATTTAATTAGGAAAAAGCATAGGTATGTTTACGGGAATTATTGAAGCGGCGGGAGTGATTGCACGTATCGAGCGGGAGGCGGACAACGTTCACTTTACGGTTCGTAGTCCGATTAGCGGGGAACTGAAGATCGATCAGAGCCTGGCCCACGACGGGGTCTGCCTGACGGTCGTTGCGCTCGGCGAGGGCACCCACACGGTGACGGCCATCCGGGAGACGCTCGACCGGACCCGGCTGGGGGACTGGCGGGAAGGCGACCGGGTCAACCTGGAGCGGGCGATGATCGCCGGGGCGCGGCTGGACGGTCATATGGTACAGGGCCACGTGGATACGGTGGGTAAGTGTCTGAGTGTGGAGGAAGCCGGCGGAAGCTGGTACTATGCCTTTCAGTATCCGGCCGAGACGGGTCACATTCTCGTAGACAAGGGCAGTATCTGTATCAATGGGGTGTCGCTGACGGTGGTGGAGCCGACGGCGGATACTTTTAAGGTGGCGATCATTCCGTATACCTGGGAGCACACGAACTTTAAGAGCGCTGGTGACGGGCTCCCAGGTGAATCTGGAGTTTGACGTGATTGGGAAATATGTGGTTCGGATGATGGAGGGGTATGTGGGATAAGGATCGTGAATCGCGGAAAATTATTTGAGTAGCTCCTTCTTAATACTTGCGTACTGAGATGCTACCAGAAACCATGCCATATCCAGATTCTCTTTTTTGAGCTCCCGGTAAAGTTCAGGATTCTCCCTGGCCAATTTCCTGCTGGCCCGAGCAGCACGCTCCAGCACTCCCTGTAGCATAAGGAGTGCGATCGGAATTCCGATACCGGTGGCACTAGCTCCGGCAGACACCCCAATTTTTTTAGCAATCATCTTGTATACCTGACCGGAAGCGATCCGACCGGCGATCTTTAGCGCAATTCTTCTAGCAATCGCGCTACCAACGATCATTCTCCCCGTCACGTACCCGCCTAGCCGTACTCCGGCCTCGATCAGTTTATCGTTGACGATCTCCTTCTTATTCGCGGGCAACTTATCGTAGATATCCTGAATGGCGATAGATACCGTTTTTCTGATGACACTTTCGTTTCTGACCAGAGAAACTATTACCCCGTAAGCACGCTCATTCTCCGCCCCGATACGGGCTCCCTCGGCAGTGTCAAAAATATTTAGCCCGCGCCCGGTACGTCTAACTCCCCCAACCAAATCTTCCCCTACGGAAACGACGCCATCTCCTACGGACGAGGCGAAATTGGCGACTTCGTCGGTCCACTTTGCTTGAACTACGGTCCCTGCGGCAGCTGAAGCGCTTCTCCTTCCCGGAACCGAAGGCCGACTTGCGGAACGTGCCGCCCGCCGCCCCTGGATATCCGCCTGACGTTCTAGTGGCTGGCTAGCATTTCCCACTAAATTTCCTATGCGAAACTGCGGGGGTACCACACCCTCTCGTTGCTGAACGACGTGCGCAAGTTCGTGCCCAATCAGCGTTTGTCCCGCCGTGGTGTACTGGTTGAACTGACCGGTAGCAAAATGAATGTTATCTCCTTTGGTATACGCTTTCGCTCCAAGCTTACGGGCACTGAATGAATTGGTATGAATGACCACCCGTGAAAAATCCTCGCCGTAGTAGGACTCCATTTTGGCCATTACCGGCTCGTTAATTCCTCGTCCTCGCCTTTTGGTCAGGCTGGCTGACGGTAAAAACTGTTTGCTGCCCACAGACAGCGACCCGGCCTCCTCAGGGGGGCGGATAGAAGTGAGCGTGGGTAGTTTCTTATTTTTTTTTGATTGGTACATGCCCTTAGTTACTATGTCCACTGTCGACCTTCTTTTTCAAGCTCCCGGTGAATGTTATTAAATAAAATGTCCTTGTTAATGGTAGTGTGTCCGAGCAAGAGTGCCATTCCGGCTGCGGCACGCAAAATATTGGCTATGGTCGCGCCCGTCAACGGAAAGCGTGCCGCCGTAGCTGGCAGATCGATTTCCGCTCCGGGAGGTAGTTCTTCCGGCCACATGGTAGTCCAGAACAAAGTTCGTTCTTCCCGATCCGGGAGTTTGTAGGCAACAAACGTTTCAAACCGACGTAAAAAGGCGGCATCCAAGTTGTCACGAAAATTAGTGGCCAGAATAACTATTCCGTTGAAAGTTTCAATACGTTGTAGTAGGTAACTCGTCTCCTGATTAGCGAAACGATCCTTACTATCCTTTACGTCCGTTCGCTTTCCGAACAGGGCGTCCGCCTCGTCGAAGAACAGAATCCAGGACTCACGCTCGGCCTGACGAAATAGGCCCGCGAGATTTTTCTCCGTCTCGCCGATGTACTTGGAAACCACCATGGAGAGATCGACGCGGAAGACCGGGCGGCCCAGCGATTTCCCCAGCAGGGCCACCGTAAGTGTCTTTCCTGTACCGGAGGGGCCATGCAACAGTACCCGGTAGCCCGGACGCAGGTGGCCGCTCAGGCTGGAAAATTCCCGGAGTCGATCCTGCAGTGGCAAGTGACGCAGCAGGCACTCAACCTCCTTTTTCGTGCTTTCCGGTAGAATTAGATCGTTCCAGTTGAGCACGGTGGTAAGCCGACTGGCCGGAAAGCTGGTGGAAAAGGTCGGCAACGCCCGCCGGCCCTCCAGCAGCAAATCTACCTGACCGGGCTCCACCAACAACCGCCCTGCCAGTATCGGTTCCCCTACTGGCGCGGCTTCGAGTCGGATAATTCCCCGGTCAGCCAATCTCCCCCTTAATAAATTTTGCACCTGCGCTCTCGCCCCTTCGCAAACGCCTCCCAGAAGAAACCGCGCCGTCTCCCCCGTCGGCAGAATGCCCCGGTGCTGATTACCCCGGATACCCCCGAACTCCGGCAAGCACAACGACGCATTTTTGGGTACTACCCCGTCCAAAAGGCCGGGTGCCACCTCCGGGGTCAGGGCGAGCAACAGCAGTAGTAACTCCGGAACTGTCGGTTCGAAACCGGCTACGAAGCTGCCGAAAGGCGTATTAGACTCCGGTAAATACAACTCCGGCATCTTTCCGGGGTCCTCCCCCAGGTACTCCCGGAAGCGGAAAGCCAGGCAAGCCGACAGGAAATCCAGGCAGCTCGTTAAGGTGTTAGAAGTAGTCGTTGCCTTCATCGTCATACCCAGTTCACTTTCATCGGTGCCTCCATAAACCCCGTCTTCACCAACCCGATCCCCCACGGCAACCTGTCCAGCAGCACGTCGTACGGCTGCCGCTCCACCGTAAGTACCCACTCCGGTTCCAGCTTGCCCGGTCGCTGCAGGAAATTAGCCCGCAGCCCGTCCGGTCCGGTGCTGCCCAGGGCTGCCCAGTGCTCCAGGACACCGGTGAGTAGTTCCATAATGATCGGTCCGTCTTCATCGGTCAGTTCACCGGGTATCAGTACTTCCTCCGGGCGTAGTCCGAGCAAAATTTTGATCAGTGGGAGGTCCCATTCCGAGGTGGAAGCGCGCCCCCAGACGGCGTGGTGCAACAAGGCGGCGGCGCGGGGCAGATCGTCACCGGCTCCCGTTTTTTCCAGGAGCCAGCCCACGTAGGGGTGTAGCAGTACGAGGCCGGCCCCGTTCAAAAAGACGGGATCTACGCCAGGATCGGACCGGTCGTTGACCTCGCTCAAGCCCTCGGAGCCCGAAGGCTTTTTCGTGGTCTCAGCCACCATTGGTGGATTCCCGAACCGGACGGCCGTCGCCGACCCGGGTGCCTCCGCCAACGTTTCCGGCGACCTGCCCAAATCGGCCGGCAACACCTTCGCCAGTACTTCCTGGCGGTAGATCGAGTGCTCACCCATTGCCCGGAGGTGATGGATGCGTCGGGCTACCGACGGCCTTTCCCCCAACAAACGGGTCACTTCCTTTTCCAGTACGCCGTGCAAAGCCGGAGGCGGATCGACCAGTGGCAGCGCGTCCACCGACCAGGGCAGTAGCCCGGTTCGCAGGTAATACAGCAACGGTTGCCGCTGATCTTTGATGCTTGCAGCCGCCGCGGGTTGGCCATCGCTCCTCACGGAGGGAATGGGGGTTGGCAGGGCCATCAGTTGCTCCCGCACCCGGACGGTCAGCCCCGATAAGTCGATTTGACGAAGCCCCCTGGCTTCCTCCCAGCTCAGTTCCAGCTCGAGCCTATCTAGGTGCACAACCTTGTCCGCTCCCGCCACGGCGTCGAAGGCCCTTTCCAGGGCGGGCAGGAGGCGGGTGCGCTGGAAATGTTCCAGTTCCTCGTACCACTGCTGCGCCCCGGATACCGGCAACGGCCCGGTATCCAGTTCGATGGTCTGGGTACGGATGTAGTGGCGGGCGGACATCAGTTGGTAGTGTAGCTTTCCGAACTGACGCTGAACGCACCATCCTGGTCCCGCACGATCAGGGCCAGCCCCTGCCGGAGTTGTCCCTTACTCAGGGGCTCGAATGTAACGGCGTCTCCGCTGGTGGCAATCAGGTTAGGGACGGCCTGACCGAGATCGAAAAAGGCCCGTTCGCCCTTACCCGGGGAAATCATTCCGACCTGAGGGGTATCGATCCACACTTTCCCATTCGTAGCCGCGACCTTCGCGGCAATCCAGTTGCGGCCCTTGGTCAGGGTAGCGGTGGCGCGACCGGCACTGGAGATAGAAATTTTCCGGGTCTGGTCTGGATTGGCCGGGTTGAACCGGTCTCCGTCAATCGTGAATTGGCCCTGTTGCGGCTGGTACACGATACTCCGCTGCCAATTGGCATTCACCTTACTGCCGGGGGCCGTCTCTTCGTAAGTCACCACTACGTGGAGAGTAAGCTGCTTTGATCGTTGCTCCCCCAGGTGGCTGAACTGAAGAAAGTGAAAGAACTCCTTTTCCGGTTCAACGGAAAGTTCCAGCGCCTGAATACCCTTCAACCTTTCCAGGTCCGCCCCGAATTTTTCGCCGAGCCCCCCCAAAAGTTTATTGACTTGCCCTACCCGCTTCGAAAAATCCTCCCGGGTCACCTGACCGGAATGTATAGCGGTCAGTTCGGCGGACAGCTGTGAACGGGTATCGTCCGGCAGGACGATCTCATCTCCGTCGCCCAGGTCCAGCCGCAGTTCCTCTACTTTGATGCGTACGTTATGGTATTCGACGCCCTTCTCCGCCGGCAACTGCAACCAGTAAGGATAACGGTAGCGCACGGCGGCTCCCCCGTAGGGCACTTTCTTTTCGTCGTCGGGTTCCGGATCGGGGTCCGGTTCCGGTTCCGGGTCGGGTTCGGGCGCGGACGCAGGTGCAGACCGATTCACAACGACCGGAACGCTCCCGTCACCAATGCGGTAGGGCAGGTAAAAGTCCGCTATCACCGTTCCGTAGTCCAGGCCGGGGAAGTGTCCGTCCAGCTCATTCTTGCTTCCGTCGAGTTCGATGTTGAAGGGTAATCCGTGGTGTATACGGCGTACCGTTTGAAGCTCTTGTCGTAGCCAGTTCCAGTTCCACCGGCAGCTCGGTCGGTCCGGATCGAATAGGTGCCGTTGTTACCGGTTTTGGTCGTTCTTCCACCCAGCACTTTGATGTCTTTTCCGATCACCGGTTCGCCATTTTCCGTTACGCGACCGCTGACGATGAACTGTCCCTCCCGGATCACGCTATCGTCCGCTCCGTGGTACACCAGGACGTAGGTGCCCCCCAGTGGCGCACCGCAGGCCGGCTGAATGCCGGGGTGAGCGTCCAGCAGGCCGGAGAGCAATTGGGAGCGCAGAAGTTGTTGCTTCCGGTTCTCGTACTGGCGGGCCACGGCCGTAAAGGCGGCGGCATCCAGTGCGGCAGCTAACAGGTCGAGCAGGTGGAGAAAGTCGTCGAGGCTGACTCCTTCATAATCCTTTCTGTGTTTTGCTGCCTTATCGGAACGCAGCCAGCCAGCAATCGTCCCGGCTAATTCACGAACCTGTTGCTGAATTACTTCTAATTCCGACTGTATCCCTTCAGTGACAAAACTGTTCAGGCTGGCCGGCATGGTGCTACCGATTTGTAGTACGGTATTGATGATAATGTTGACCGTCAGTTGCCCCGTCGTTAGTAGGCGCTCCGGAGTAGCCGTATTTCCCGGTCGCTCGTTATAGTAACCCATGGTACCCGGAGTCACCCGGTAGGAAGGGACCAGGCGGAAAATTTCCGGGCCCGGGGTGATCGGATCATCAGCTTCCGCGGCTGGGCCATCCATGTCGTACAGGCGAATGAGTACTTCCAGTACATCGCCCATCATATCCGTGCTCAGCCCGGTATAGTCTGCCTCCAGGTCGGCGAAGCGAACGTCAGTATCGGATAATTGCATGCGGTCATTTACCCTTCCGGTACCCACGCTGACCAAATCCAGGGCCAGTCCTTTCTCCTGGATCAGTTTGGCTATATGAAGTTCCGCCAGATTGACGGGTTCCCCGACCGCCCCCTCGATACGAAGGAACTGATGGGGTAGTAATTCGTAGTTCAGGGGTTCCTTTTCTCCCCCCCAATCCCCGGCGCGATAACCGGTGACGGAAGTGGAGCGGCCGCGGTACGTATCCCCAAAATTCCAGAACCGGTACAAATCTTCGGTCTCGTAGTAAAATGGAATTGCCCGCTCGCTCAGCGGGAGTTGCAAACTACTGGGGGTAGCGATGATGGGCAGTTGTTTCACCCGGTCGGTCATCACCATTGCTTCCCGATCCTCTATTTTTTTACGGGCTTTCGTGCTCTTCGCCATTCCCCTTATGACGGCTAACCGATCCGTTGCGCGCTCAATCTCCTCGAATTGACGGTCGAATTCTGCCAGCAGTGGGGAATCGGCACGCACGTTCGCCGCCGGTTGCGCGGAAATGCTGTCTAAAGTCAGGGTTAGGTTCGGTCGGATCGTGCCGTAAGTTGGCGGAACGGTCGCGGTCGTCGACGTCAGGTAGTCGAGGATAGTACCGGGTATGTAATCCGATATCCCGCCGTAGTCGTAATTCGGCCGTACGGGCCTGACTCCTCCCGCTGGCTGAAAGATTTTCGGTAATTCATTCGCCTGCGGTAGTTCCATTCGTTGAGTCAGGTAAGCGAGCCGACGGTATAATCCGACAACCCGCTCCCGGGTATTCATTTGTCCGTTCACCGCGGGAGAAGATATCCACGGTGTTCTGGCTTCATCCAGTACCGTTGGCTGGCGGTCGAAATTGTGCAGGATCAGGTGGCGTGGAAACATACCCGCCGGAGGCAGACACATCGCCAGGAAAGCCTCCGCCTCGATCCGGAGCTCCTCGTAGGCTGCCACCAGCGTTCGGAGGTGGTCGAAGTAGTAGGACAGCGACAGCGCATTCTGGCCATTCATCATGGAGCCGTCGGTGAGGTAGTACAAGCGGGAAACGGTATTGCTTAGCCCCTGCCGGTCTGTGGTGGATAGGAAGGGGTCCAGTACCCCGTCTAACCGGTCGAAGGCGACCTGCATTTCCTTCAAGAATGGTTTTGATCCGGCAGCCTGAAAACTACGGAGTACCGCGGAGGTCGTAACGGACTGCTGGTTGGCCATCCGCCAGCGGGGCAGGCGCAGCGGTTGTAGCGTAGGCCGCGTATCCCGCCGGTTCCGCAGCCGGCGCAGCGACTGTAACCCGGGGAACCGGGCGCCTTCCCGGCTTTCATTCCGCTCCAGGTGCTTTGCCCGGACAAGCAGGGCCCTGACCTTCGTTCCAACCGTTTCCCCCTTGTCGTCGC
The DNA here is from genome assembly GCA_963838715.1 of Lewinellaceae bacterium. GTDB lineage: Bacteria > Bacteroidota > Bacteroidia > Chitinophagales > Saprospiraceae > Neolewinella. The sequence goes on along the minus strand of CAWISE010000009.1, from coordinate 5,156,337 downwards.
AGTTCGTACGGTCGCAGTTCTTATTGTCGCTCACCGTACATTCGTAGAGCAGTACCAGCACCTTACGATCACCCTCGTTAGCCGAAGCGACACCTTCCCCACTCAGGAAACCAGGGGATAATGCTTCGCTTCCCTGCTCCTCGTCCACCGTCAGTTCCCAGACCGGGAAGGGAGCATCGTCGCCGGTTCCCGCCAGCCAGCGGTACCCCTCCTGTTCCGGCTTTTCGTAGGGTTTGTAAAAACGGAGGAGCTTCGCCTCTTCCCACACCAGCAGGTGACCTTCGGAGCTTACGCCACATCCCGGAGTAATGGTGATTCCTTTTCCACCGTCTTTCAGGATAGCCCGCAAGCCACAGACGATTCCCACCCCGACAAGGGCGGTACGGGTCAGTCTTTCCTGCTCACCCAGGTAATTGAACAGCAGATTCAGGTCACCACTGGTGAGCACTTGATTGTCCGTAAATTGGGGATACTGAAGTACGGTAGGATACATGGGATGGGTTATTCGAAGGTTCCAAGGGTAGTGTGGCCGAGGCGGGTCGGGTTCTTGTCGTCACCGTCCAGGCAGTCGTGGAGGGTGGCAACCGGGTAGCGGCTCTCGATATCGCCCAGCCGGTCCAGGACGCGTCGGAGGAGGACGCTGACGGTAAACCAGTTCGCGTAAAAGCGTTCCAGTGTGGCGCGCAGCGTATCGTTGACCGTGGCGGCCCGGTCGATGTCAGCGGGAAAGGAAACGCGGGGAGCATCCATTTCATCCAGGTAGCCGTTCAGGGTAGTCCAAATGCCGTCGAAAAAATCGGCCGGAATGCTATCCGCCGCGTCCGCACCCGCCGCGAAGCCGGTTACGGCCGCCAGGAAGGCCTCCCCGTAGTAGCCGAGGAACAGTTCCGTCAGTTCCGGCGAGCGGTCCCCGAAGTGGCGGCGGACGACCGTGGTGAGTTCCTCGTTCAGATCGGCCCAGTCGAAGGCAGCATCGGCTTCGGTCCACAGTTCGTAAGCCTGGACCAGGGCAGTCCGATCCTCCGTGGACGACCAGCAGATTTTCGGCAGTAAATGGACGGGGGTTTCCCGTCGGATCAACCGCTCGGCGTAGCGCCGGGTACGCAGATCTTCGGCAAAGAGGCCCGTATCCCCGTCGAACAAGTAGGTGATTTGAAAGGAATACGGGTCTTCCTGACCGGCGTGGTCACAACCTTCGTCCAGGCAAACTGACAACAGGGCATCCCCGGGGAATTTCGGCCGGAGCAGGATGTGCTCCACCAGGAAGGGGCCGGCGTCTCCCAGCCCGAGCAGCCGCCCGATCCGCTCGCTTAGCCCGTCGCGCATGGCACGCCTCCCCGAGGTTCGGACGAGACTATCGAGGAAATCGATCTTCCCGTTCATCAGGGCCTCCTGGTCGAAGCGATCGCGGGTCGACAGGTCGTGGGCCAGGCCAACGTAGTTGTCGACCGACTCCCCGAAGCGGGCCAGCATATGGTCCAGGAACCGGTTCCGCTGGGCGATGGCGTCACCGTCGGATTGCAGCAACTGATCCGCCCAGTCCGGACCGTCGGTCACCAGGGGCGCTACCAGATTCTCCGCTTCCGCGACCGTGGGCCGCAGCGGGTCGGTGATCGGCGGATCGGCGGGGCGGAATGCTGACAATCCCGCCGTAGAGGAGAGCAGTTCCGGAAAGTCATTCAACTGGGCGGTGGTGGCCGCGGCAATCTTTTCCAGCGGATGCAGATAGCCGGCCAACTGCTGGATCGCCGTTTCCCGCTCACCGTCCGATCCGGCGGGCGGTCCCTCGAGTCCGAGTCCGTAGACTTCCGGCAGATTTCGCTGTACGGGCAGGTACCCGGCCGTCCCCAGGTATTCCCCCAACGGTAGCGGATAGTCCAGTTGACTGACCGATAGGGCAACCGCGCGGTCGTCAGCCCGCAATTCGGCGAGCAGGTCGTCGGTTTCCGCGACCCGTCCGTCGAAGGGTAGCCCATCTTTGAAGATCGTCAACCCCGACGCTCCGTGGTAGAGTACCGGGTAAAAGCCGTCCGGCACGGAAAGACTCCACTCCCTGCCTCCGCACTTTACCACGCCCAGCTGGTCATAGGTAGTGAAGCGGAGGTTCTCGATCGTCACGATGCCTTCCAGGTCCATCAGATCGTTGATCAAGTCACTGACCGGGATGTGGGTTCGGAGATTGGCCCGGTCGAGATCGGTCTGCAGCAGAAAACCGTGCCGCATGGACGGGCCCCCGAAAATCTCCTCGGAGCGCAGACCCAAACCCACCATTTCCTCCAGGGAGTGAAAGGGAACCGGGGGATCGAGGTGGCGTTCGATCGTCCGGTAAAAGGCGGCCATCACTTCTTCGATGTCGGCCGTAGCCCCCAGGTGAAGGTCGGCACACACCCCGACGTCCATCGCGCGGATGGGGCGGAAACGGCAGAAGTCCTCCCCCACTTTCCGGTTATCATCCAGCAGTTTGGCAGCCGCCTCGGTACGCAAACTTTGTTGTTGTAATTTCTCCAGGTAGTGCTCCACGAAGCCGGAGGCCAGCAGTGCCTCAAGTAGCTTAGGGACGGTGTAGCCCCTACCTAGTTGCTCCCGGACCAGGTCGAAGCGTAAACTCACGTCCGCCACCGTTAGCCGGGCCGTCTCCCCCCCCAGCGGTAACTCGAAGTAGAGGTCGAAGTAGAAGAGTCCGCCCAGGCTGCCGTTGAGGCCGTCGTTAGAGATCTGGTCCGGGGCATTCCGTCGGATCCGAAAGCGTCGGATCGCTACGTTCGCAAGCAGGTCGGCAGCGTAGCCCGTCACGATACGCCGGTAGCCGGAGGGGGATAACGATCGCCAGTCCGGAAAGCGCAGCGTCGCCGGAAGCAGGTCACTGCCGTAGGTCAGCCGCAGGTCGATCCGGTTGCTGTTCAGATTTCCGAGTTTTCCGTCGGATTCCAGTTGTAGCCAGACATCCGTCAGTCCCCGCGGCACTACCCGTTTCTCGTGCTCGCTACTCGCGTCTTCTCCCGGGTGAATCCGCCACAGGGGGGCGTAGGCCAGCCGGTCCCGCTTGCACTCGGGGAAGAACCCGGCTCCGCAACCGTCGGGCAGGCAGGCCACCCAGGCGTTTCTCACCTTGGGATCGTCGATCAGCAGCCGGCGCAGGTCGTCATTGGTCACGGGAGCGGTCGTGAGGCTGTCCCGGGCGGGGAAGAAACCCTGGTCGTTGCGCAGTTGTCCGTCGGGGCCGGTCAGTAAATTAGCCATCGGGAAGTTACCCCGGTAACCGATCTCGGACAGGCCGTAGCAAAAGGCCTCCAGTACGGTACGTCCGGGATCGTGGGCGTTGTAATCCGTCCACTGCTCGTGGGCCAGCTGCTCCACGGCGGCCAGCCCCTCGTCGCGTAGCGCGCGATAGTCTTCGGCGGGCGACAGTGGCCGGTTGGGGTCGATGGTGAGTGGGCGCTTCATCAGACGAATTCCAGGTTGGTTCGGGAGGAAAGAGCGGTGGGGGCGCAGGTACAGCTACCGTCCTGTGCCAGGGCATCGGACAGCTCCTCGATCGTCAGGTCGTGGTTGGCGGCGGAGACCAGTACCGCTACCTGCCGGCTGGGGCGGAGCCGTTCCCGGTTGGTTTCGCCCGGCCGGTCCGTCCGGATCATACGGAGGCGGTGGACCGTATTCACGTAGGGCAGTTCCTCCAGGAAATCGACCACGGCCAGCCGGTGGACTTCCCCGTCAAAATCCAGGGCGGTGAGGCCCGACTGTTGCCAGGGCGAGAGGTAGCCGATCAGGTCGGCCTGTAACTGCCCCCCGGCCCACCCCCGGTCGGTTCCGTCCACCAGGGTAATGTCGGCCGTCACCCGGACCGCTTCCAGGCGGGGGTTGCGGACGTGAAAAGTGGCGTGACAACTCGCGTGGGCAGCCAGCAAATTCGCAATCCCCTCCCGCACGGAGAGAGAAACGAAGGGTTTCTGCTCCGTGCCCGTGCCGAAGCGGCCGATGGGTAAGACGGTGACGTGCCCCGGGGCCAGTTCGTGGTAGTAATCGTCCTCGTCGCGAACGTGGGGCAGGCAGATCACCCGCTCCACCTCCGGAAAGTGACCGAGGATGAGCCGCTCGACGTCCCATTCCGTGACCGCCCGCTCCCGGTGGCGCAGCCGTTCGCTGCTGCGGGTGAAGTAGGCACTCCGGCTTTCCAGGGCGGCCCCGCCGAAACTGGCGTAGGGCTGCTCGACGGATTTGATGGCGGACAGCGGCCGTAACAGCCCGACGATCGTACCCGCGGGTAGAGGTGCATCACTCCCGATTTCTCCCGCCCCCGGTTCCTGCACTACCTCCACCGCGTTGGGGTGGATGCCCCGCAGCCGGTTGACGGCATCAGTTGCTGACGCTACGCTGAGCCGGAGCCAGGCCAGACCCGATTCCAGCCGGTCGTGCACAAGGCTCGTATCGTAGGGCAGGTCGAGGTGAACGATGCCGCTGCGCAGTAGTTGGTCGGTACCATCGACGATCTTATCCGACGGAAAATCGGCCCAGGTATTCCCGTCCAGGAACGACCAGTAGAGGTGATCGGCCGGCTTGGCCAACTCCGGATCGGCGGTCCCCTCCTCTATCTGGAAGAGCAGACTGAGCTGAGTGCCGGCCGACCAACCGCTTATGCCAATAAATAATGCACCTGCGTCCTCGCCCTCTTGCCTGAATGGTATCGGTGCCGGAAGAAGTGCGTCATTCGGTGATGGGGTGACGAACCCGAAGGGCAGGAGGTGATGTACCAGAACAGCTGCGGCGGCGGAAGTGGTGTAACTGGCCGATAATTTGGTGATTTGCGGATCGGCCGGCTGGGGAGGTATCGTTGAGGTGGGCGGGGTCAGGGCCTGAGCAAACGCCGCGGCGTAACCCCGGTGGGTCCAGCCGCTTCCGGTAGCGGACAGCGTGAGTCGTCCGGCTGCGGACGCTGAGGTGGCCTCCAGACCCGCTCCTGCCTTCCACGAGAAGTCCTCCGTAGCCAGGTTCGCATTTTTCCGCCGCGCTTCCGCGTAGTGAGCGGTGAAGATCTCCCCTCCTCCCGGCAGGGGACCGAAGGGGTAGAACGGTTTTTCCCCGTTGAGTACTCCGCCACCGGGTAATTCCAGCAACGTAATCTCCTTAACCTCAACGGATAGACGAAGATTCGCCACCGTCCTTGTCCGCAGTGCCTCGTAGGCGCTATTCCCACCAGCGGGAACCGTGACCTCCAGCACGGGAGCAGCTACGTCGATCCCTAATTCGTGCGCCTTTTCCGAGTAGACGGTAATCGCCGGATCTTCTGATTTTAGATTGATGCTGAGGTAGTTACTGAATAACTTGCCCGTTGTCTCGTGCCAGCCTTTTTCCGTTGTCAGCCGGACATCCAACGCTAAGTGGAAGTTTTCAAATCGAAAATCGGCATCTCCATCCAGGCGCAGGATAATCTTCCGAACACCCCCCGCCAGTTCCAACTGCGGGTCCACGATCCGGAAACCCAGCCGGGCCGGATCCATCCCGACCGACTCTCCGTCGCGGAAACCGAAGGGGCGGAAACTCATTTCTCCCGCCGGTAATTTTTCGCCGTTCCCGTCTCGGCTGTTCACCACTTCGGCGGCGTAAAAGGGCAACGTGACGCCCTCCCCTGCCCGCTTGTACACCGCCCGCTGAAACAGGATCTCCGCCGGCTGTACCGACAACCTGCGTTCGGACAAGAACTGTCTTTCCAGCCCGGTTTGCGCTTCCTTTCCACCCCGGAACACCGTGTGCTCCGGCAGGGAGAAAGCCGTCTTGGGGGCAACTACGAGGTAGGCCCGGTGGGGTTGTGCCGGCAGCGGTAGCAACCGCAGAATGTCGTTGTAGTAGAAACGGAGGTGGCGGTCCACCAGCCCGTTCAGCATAATTCTCTGGTGGGTGCTTACCCGCAGTACGGCCAGCAGCAACGCCACGTGGGGGGCGTGCCCCGGGAACTCGGTCAGGTAGTGGCGGAAGGTGCTCTGGGCGGCGGTGCGCAGGTGCGAAATGGCCTGAATGAGCGCCGTGTACGTGCGGTGAAAGAAAGAGTGGCCCACCGCGTGCAGGATAGCGACATTGCGGTCCGCTCCGGTAACGGGAAGCGTCCTGCCGTAGATGGTATCGTCCGCGGAAATACCGGTCAAGTAGCCAGCCCAGTCGGCTCCCCCCGTCCAGCGGGACGAGAACGCATAGCGGGAGGTCAATTCACCGATCAGCTGATCGTCCCGGTCGACCAGTCGTTCACCGGCCTCCGCCGAACTCGCCGCCAGGTAGTAGGCGAGCCAGCGTTTCACATCTTCGGCGAGGCCCCGCTCGATCAGCGACACCGCCCGGGTGGCCAGTTCGGTTCCCGGTGGCAGCGCGGTCACCATAACATCCAGTTCCCTGGCGCTGTCCAGCAACAGGTCGAACAGGGCGGTGAACGATTTCCTTCTCGCCACCAGGTTGACGTTCACGTCCTCCGTGGCCTGCCGCAGGTCCCGGAAGCTGCCGGCCAGAGCACTGACATCCCAGGTCAGGAACTGGGCCACGACCATGACGGGCTGCCCCCGGTACAACTCGTCCCAGCGCCCCTCCCGGTCGCCACCCGCCTCCGGGAAGCGGATGCGTCTGGCGTACTCGCCTACGTAGCGGAGCCAGTCGGCCGTCCCGCGCTCCTCCACCCGCGCGAAGTCGGCGGCCAGGGCCGGGAGCAGTCGCTGTCCCCGGAAGCTGCCGTCGGCGGGCACCGGATTAGGATTGAGCCGGAATATGCGGTTGGTGGCGGGCATGGCGGGTACTAGGAGTTTTGGATCTGACTACCCTCGGCGAGGTAGAAGGGGTAGACGAAATTGAAGCGACTGTTGGTCGTGCGGGGCCGGTACGTGAGTTCCAGGTACACCAGTCCGTCGGTCAGCGCCCGGGTATCCAGCTTCAGTTCGATTACTTCGATGCGGGCCTCGTGCAGCAGGATGGCCGTCGTGATGCGGTCGAATAGCAGGGTTTGGGTGCCGGTGTCCATCGCGTCGAAGAGCAGGTCACGGACGGAGGCACCGTAGCCGGGCAGCATCACCCGCTCCCCCGGCAGGGTGGAGAACAGGATGGCGAGACTCTGTTCGATGTCCACCACGCCGCTGCTCATCATCGCCCCGCCGGTTTCCCGGGAGAAACGCGGTGGAAAGGCCCAGCCCGTACCCTGAAAGTCGTGGTTCATTTGGCTTGGATTAATTGATGAGTACGGTGGGGGCACCCAGGATGATGGAGCCGCCGTGGGCCGTGGAATCCCCCATCCTGGCGGCGGGCACTCCCCCGATCAGGACGGTCCCGGAGCCAACGATGATGGTGTCCGGCGGACCGGTACAGGCGCACATATCGCCCACCACGGCGGCCGGTAAGCCTTCGATCAGGACGGTGGCGATACCGGGACCGATGATCGGTCCGCCCACGTGGGGGGGCGGAGTCACTACGGGGCAAACGTGCATATCGGATATTCTGGCGGCGAGGGGCATGGTCAGTTGATTTGTACGAGTGATCCCTTTACGGTGGTGATGGCGGGAGAGGTGATTTCACTTCCGGCGGAGCCTTCCAGTTTGGCGTTACTACCCGCGGTCGCTTCGAGACTGCCGTTGGCGGAGAGGGTCAGGTTGCCCGCGCTCTTGATCTCGATCCCCGAACCGCTCATCGTGATGGTGTTGCCGTTCTGGTCGGCGATGACTACTTCCCCTCCCGCTCCGTCCAGGACCACCATGGCCCCGGCAGCGTTGGAAACCGTGATGGTATCCGCCTCATCGTCAAATAGCAACCGGTGACCGCCGACGGTCTGAATTCCCGTTTGCGCGTTGCTGTCGTCGGCCTCGATCTGCGAAGGGCGGCGACCACCGTGGAGACTACCCAGAATGACGGGGTAGCGGGGATCGTCGTCGAAATAACCGACAATGACCTCCTCGTCGATGGCCGGTCGGAAGGTGATACCGCTTTCGTTACCCGCCGTCAGGGTGGCCAGTCGGGCCCACTGCCCTTCTCCATCCGGCGCGATGGCGGGGGTGGAGATAAGGATACGCCCCTCTCCCTGCGGATCGCCGGCCAGTTGGAGTACCCTGCCCAGTTGAAGACCCGGCACGGCCGCGATCAGTCCGGCCGCGGGAGGCGTACTGATGTCGTGTTGCTCGGTGAATCTTTCCTCGTCCAGCCCCAGCTGGAGAAAGGTCGACCAGCGGCCGCTACTCACCTCCTGGCGGACGCCGGAGACGTAGGCTTTACCGTTATAGGCCTCCCCCAGCCCGAGCAGGTCCACGGTGTTTCCCGGTACGACCAGGTGAGTACCTTCTATCTCGGCTACCCCCCGGAACCGGCTGAGGCTGCTCCGTACTGACTGTCCATTCGTCAGGGCGGTAAGCTCTCCGGTAGCCGCCGGACCTCCGTGAGCCGTCAGGAAGGGAGACTGCCCGTGTTCACCCGCCTGATTAACGGGATCGAAATCGCCCGACAACGGACTGGTCACGGTGGATGCGCTCCCCGTACCGACCTCCTCAGCGGCCAGGTCCCAGCCCGTGGCCTCGTACTCCCCGAAGTGGGTACGCACGTCGATTTCGCCGTCGAAGGAAAGCAGGTTACGTCCGTATTCCACCAGCCCTACCGCCTTGCCGATCTCGGGTTCCTTTACGGTAACCGCCCCGTTGTCCACCAGTGTTACCAGGCCGTTTACCTGGGCGCGGGTCACCAGAAAATCCCAGTCCGTACAGCGGTGCTGCACCAGGCTGGGGCTGGAGGCGACACTCGCGTCCACCGCGTACTCCAGGCCCGCTTCCGACAGGATATTTTCGAATGCTTCGGCGTCACTGATGTCCGTGAACTGCCGGCTGCGCCGCAGGAGCGTCATCCGGTAAACCGGGTCCTTGACGGTGACGACCAGCAGGCTGTGACCGGGCCGTACCTTGATGCGCTGCCCGGTGATCTCTCCGCCAAAAACCGACTCGTTGCTGCCCTGATAACCGAGTCGGACCTCCAGTCTGGTTCCCGGTCGGAGTTCGGAACTTTCGCTGGCCGGGAAATTCTGTTTTGCCGGGTTACCGTCCACCAGAATCACGGAGGCCGTCGGTATCCGGTCGACGGAGCGGTCCGTCACGATCGACACGACGGAAAATTCCGCCGGTAACAAATTGCCGTCCACCAGGACGTCGAAAGTCACCACCGTCGGCGAAGCCGTGGGGCGAAATCCGGGGAGCAGATCGGCGATCATGACGTTTCCTTTTGCAGCGGTGGGAACCGCAGGGTGAGCCCGGTCGGTAGCCGCCGGAAAGTTGTCAGTCCGTTTACGCGGGCCACCCGGGGCAGCAGGTCCGTCCGGCCGTAGTAGTGCTCGCAGAGGTTGGGCAGGGTGTCACCGGCGACCACTTCGTGGGTCTGGGTAAGATCGGGCGACAGCAGTTTGTCCAGCGCCAGTTGGAGAATGTTGCTGTAACTGCCGATGAAGGCCACTTTTGCCACGGCCCGGATGGGCGTACCGTTGGCATTGAACAATTTGTACTCGAAGGAGAGGCTCTTGATGCGCCCCTTGAAGGTCATGGTTCCCCAGATGATGAGGAAGTGACGTAATTCGTGAATATCGGAATCAAATCCGACCAGAAAACTCCGGAAGGCTTCGGTTTCCAGGACGACGGAATCCCGTTGTGGTAGTCCATCCGCGATGCCCGTGCTGTCGAATACCAGGTCACAGGAGAAAGACTCCGGGTCCTTACCCATGTAGCGTGCCTCTCCTCCGTTGTTACCCTGGGCGTAGCGGGTATCGTAATTTACGCCGACCGTCCGGGTGTAGCTTTCCGGGTTGATCAGCACGGGGAAAGCAGGTAGCGGCGACAACTGCGTAAAGGCGGCATCCCGGAACCCGATGATCTTCATGTTCTCTAGTAGTCCGGGCATATCAGCGTTCCTTTTTTTCCCGCAGCACACGGAGGGTTTCCGCCACGGCCTCGCGCAGCAATTCGTCGTCATCGCTACCCTGACGGTTATCCGGATTCAGGGTGGAGTCCATCCGCTCTACCCGTCCGGGGCGTTCCGGCTGTTCCGCTTTGATCCGCAGTATGAGTTCCCTGACGATTACGGGCATGAGTACTGGATTTAATTGGCGTGAAAGTGGCGGTACCCCAGCGTGAGGCTTTCGATCACCAGGCTGTTGGTCTCGGCGTTGAGTTCACTGATCTCCCATTTTTTGGGCCAGGCACGACTCAGTATCCAGCTGCGCAGGGGCTCCCCGGCGGGGTCGAGCAACTGGATGGTCACCGTAGCGGGGGCGAAGCGGTAATGCTCGAAGGCATCCTTACACCAGTCGACCAGTGCGGAGTCGGTCACGATGGCTCGCTTGAGGACCACGTCCGCGTAAGTGGTCCGTACCGGCAGTTCATGGACGAAGCGGTTCTCGCCCCCCTCCCTTAGCTGTTCGGTCTCGTAGGTGACGCTCAGGCCGCTAACGGACTGAAAGCGGGTGTCCGCAACCGAATCGGAGATGTCGAGGGTTACCCGGAACTGGAAAGTGGTGGCGAAGGGTGGCTGCATGGCTTAGTCCATCAGGCTGATTCCCTCCGTAGCCACCTCGATGGTCTCCACGGCGATGGCGTTCTCGTCGGCTTTGAAGTCCGTCGGCGTATACTTGATCACGAAGCAATTCATGGCCCGCCAGACCATCACCGGGTCCAGGTTCTCGTTCATCAGTTTGATGGTGAGGTCCCGGCGTTCCGCGTGGTTGAACTGGTTGGTCTTGAACCAGTTGTGGAAGTCGGAATCGCCGGCGAAGGTGCCGCGTTTCAGCGTCAGGTTACCGTACGTCAGCATACCGGGCATCTTTTGCTTGCTCGCTACGGGGCTGCTGCCCTCGCGGTATTCGATCACTTCGGTACTCGTTTCCAGCCCGCTAACCTCGGTAAAGCCGACGCGCTCGCCTCCCCACTCTACGAGGAAGCTGAATTTTAGAAGGGGAAGATTGGCCATGACAGTTAGGGAATTTTTGAGTTGGAGAATTGGGGAGTTACGGGCGGCGGGGCGCAGGTGCCGAATTTTCAAATACTAGCTCTGCGCCTGCATCTGACTGAATCGCAGTACGATAAACTCCGCCGGCCGTACCGGAGCCAGGGAGATACTCACGATCATCAGCCCGTTGGTGACGTCGGCGGCGGTCATCGTTTTGCCCAGGCCGATGGCGACGCGGTAGGCCTCGTCGGGGGTAGCCCCCTGGAGGGCACCGGCCCGCCACTGAAGGTTGAGGAAGTTCTCGATCATGCCCTGCACGCGGGTCCAGGTATTGGCATCGTTGGGTTCGAAGACGTGGTGTTCCACCGCTTTTTTGATGCTCTCCTCCAGGAAAATGAGGAGCCGGCGAACCGGTACGTACTTGTATTCCCCGTCCTGCCCGGCGAGCGTGCGGGCGCCGTAGACCAGTGTCCCCTTTCCGGGAAAGGCACGGATGGCGTTGATGCTCTTGCCGGTCGGGTGGACGTTCATGGCCGCCAGTTCGCTGTTGCTGAAGCGTTCGCTGGGTCCGAAAGTGCCGGAGATGACTTACGTTGGCCGGCGCTTTCCAGACCCCTCGGCGGTCGTCGGTCCCCGCGTAAACACCGAGTACCGCTCCGGAGGGAGGAAGATCGAAGAGGCCCGCCTCGGCGGCCGTTACCAGTTCGCGGTAGGCGGGAATGGCGTTTCTCAGTGCCGTTTCGGCCCCCGACAGAAAGTCCAGCACCGGGGTGGTGGCTTCGTAGTTGGCGGTGACCTCCGCTGGTTGCGCGTTGTCGAGTACGGATTGCCGGTAGTTGAATAGCGGCAGGTAACGTTCCGGCGTGTTGCCGTCCGTCAGGTCGATATTAAAGGCGGTTGCCATTTCATTGATCGCGGCTACCAGGGCGTCCTGGTTCCCTGCATCGTTAATATCGGCAACGTAGGCAGTCTGGAGGCTCAGGATGGTCGACCAGCGGGTCGCATTGAGGTGAGTGGCGGCCAGGGCCGGGTCGTCACCGGCCAGTCCGCTCACGTAGTTCCCGACCGTGGTATCGGCCCCGCCCTGGGAAAGCACCACGTTACTGAGGGTGGCCAGGGTGTAGTGCTGCAACGGTCGGATCCGCAGGTACGGAGCGTAGGCCGCGGCATAACTCAGGGTGCTAACCCCCGTTCCGTTCCGGAAGGCATCGATGTCCACCCCAATCGGTTCTGCTTCCGTTTGCTTCAGGTCGAGGACGGCGAAGCGATCCTGCTGGTCCGAGCAGTGGCGGATCATTTGCTGTTGCAGGTTCCCCAACTCCGCCGCGGACAGCCGTACCGCGTCGGGGGCGCCCAGGAGGGTGATTTCGTCGATGGACGCCAGTTTCTTGAAGTTGGCATCCGGGTCGGCCCCGGGAAGGAAGTCGGTATTCACTACTTGATTATCGTCCCGGAAGGCCCCGACGGAGAGCACGTAGCACACCCCACCCCCGTTGGCGTAGAACAGCCGGACGGACTCGTACAGATAGTAATCCAGGGAGGCGGTCACCGCGTCCAGGGTATCGCGGGGCGTCATGGCGACGTTGGTGATGCGCACCCCGGGGCCGCGACCGAAGGTAGCCTCGTATTCCAGAAGGTTTTCGATCCGGACGGGCTCGGCCCGCAGCTCCTCGGACGATATCTCGGTGTAACCGAGGAAGGCGGGAACGGCCGTCGGAACGGCGGCCACCGAAGCCGGCAGGGTGCTGATTTCCTGGACGTAAACTCCCGGTACTCTTAGATTGGATAGCATGGGTAGTTGGGATTAGCTGGTGGGGAGATGCTGCATGAACTGCAGGACGATGAATTCCGCGGGGCGGACGGGCGCGAGGCGGATCTGAACGATCATACGGCCTTCCAGTACGTCGACCGCGGTCATGGTCTGGCCGAGACCAACGGCCACCTGGTAGGCGTGTTCGGGTACGCCCCCCTGGAGCGCCCCGTCCCTCCAGAGCAGATTCAGGAAGTTCTCGATCATGCCCCGGACGCGGACCCAGGTATTGGCGTCGTTCGGCTCGAAGACGAAGGCCTCGGTGGCCCGGGCCACGCTCTCCTCGATCATGATGAGGAGGCGGCGCACGGAAACGTACTTGTACTCCCCGTCGTTACCGTCAAGGGTACGGGCACCGTAGACCAGCGTCCCCTTGCCGGTGAAGAAGCGAATGGCGTTGATGCTCTTGCCCCCCGGGTCGACGTTGAGGTCCGCCAACTGGGATTGGGTGAAGCGGGTAACCGGCCCGAGGATGCCGCTGATGCTCACGTTGGCCGGTGCCTTCCATACTCCCCGATTGCGGTCGACCCGGGCGTAGAGCCCGGCCACCGCCCCATCCGGGGGCACGGGTACGGTCATCGCCTGGATGCCCCGAACAATGTTGCGGTAGATGGTAGAGGAGGCGCGTAGATTTTGCTCGGCGGCCAGTCGGTCCTCCAAATCAGCGGCCCCGACCACATCATTCAGGTCGACGTCCGTATCGGTCAGGATGGTCGATAAACCCTGCACCTGCGCTGCGTCGCCCACGGTCACGTCGGCGGCGGCAAAATCGGATACGTCAAAGGTCTTGGGCAGGGCCGCGTGGAGCCAGGGCGTATAGGCGGCCGCGTAGGAAAGGCCGACGTTCCCGGTGCCGTTCCGCAGCGTGTCTCCTTCCGGGTCGTCGCCGGCTACCGACAGTACCCCGAAGCGGTCCTTCAGTTCTTCGCAGTGCTGAATGACGGCATCGTAGACGCTGTATTCCCCCACGTGATCGGGAATGACGACGAGAGTGGGTTCGGTGATCTTGGCGATCTCCGGCAGCGCGTCCGTGACTTCGTTGGCGGTCGGAGCGGACAGCTTACCGTCCGCGTCAGCCGTACCGGTCGCGTAAACGTAGCAGTCTCCCCCGCCATTGGCGTAGAAGAGCCGGAGCGCCGTATCGAGGTAGTGGCTCTGGGCGATGGCCGCGCGGACGAACTGTCCGTCGGCCGTAAGTACCAACTCCGTTACCGACAGGGAACGGCCCGCGCCAAAAACGGTCGTGAATTCCAGGTAGGAACCGATCCGCGACGGGTTTTCCGCCGGAATGCGGATCGTATGTCCGAGGAATACCGGCAGGGCGGTTTCCACCGGAGCCACCGAGGGGGGGAAGGTGGTGATTTCCTCGACGTAAACGCCGGGCACGTCATAATTGGCCATATTCAGGGAGTTGGATCGGGTTTCGGTTCAAAATTGAGGTCGAAGGACTGTCCGCGAAAACCATCCAGGGACAAATCGACCAGGCCCAGTAATCCGGGGCGCAGCGTTTTTTCCTCCTCTTCGCTCAGGTCGCGGTACCGGCCGGAAAGATCGCCGTCGGAGAGCAGGTGAATCTCCCCCGGGGTACCGGTATCGATCGCATCGTTGGTGAGTTCAAAGACCTGACCACCACCTCCCGGGGGCTGGTGCCAGATGGTTCGGGAGATGAAATCTCCGGGCAACGGGTAGACGGCCAGGGTCAGGCGGGGGGAAGTGGCGTCGACCAAGTAGCTGTCCCGCCCCAGCAGCCAGCCGCCGGTGGTACTCCTGCGGAACTGCAATCCCTGGCGTTTGAGCCGACGGGCGCATCCGGGGGTAGGTTCCAGCAAAAGATAACGGCGCAGGTCGTAGGCCAGCAGGTCGTTCTGAACGGGAGCATCGGTCAACGGTCCGCGGGCCGGCAGCGTAGGCCACCCCGCGGCCAGCCCCAGGTAAGCGGGGTGCCAGCAGTTCAGCGTCAGCAGTCGTTCGTATCCGATCGTGAAGCCCATCAGCGTAGGGTTTCGTTGAGCTCGATGGTCGTAATCGGGGAGCCCGGGAAGTCGTCTACCGGTACGTACTCGATGCTGGCGGTCTGGGCCATGTACAGCAGGCTGGGCCGTTGTCGCCCGCCGAGCATGGACCAGAGGTGGTTCTGCTGCTCGAAGGTCTGGGAGACCAGACTGAGCTTCAGCCGGCGTTCCTCGAAGAGTGCTTCCACCCCGTCCCAGGCCGGATCCCCGGCGGGCAGAGCGACCTGACGCTGTAGTATGGCCGCGATCCGGGAGAGTACCCGCAGGGCCACCACGTAGTCGCCGTGACTGGCAGTCAGGAGCAAGTAGAGATTCAGCCCAACGGGCGGGTTGCGGTAAAACAGGCTGTTATCCGCCGGATTCTTACGGTGGTTGAGCTGGTTGCGGCGGGTGGGGTCTTCCTCGGCGCGGACTAAGGTGATAATGACCCGGTCCTTCAGGGAAATTTCGATACCGTTGCTGTTCAGTCTGCTTTCGTTGATGTCGGCGATGTTCGCCAGTTCCACCCCGCTCATGCTGTTGCCGAACGCCAGTAACTCCGTCCGCAGGTAATTGCGGAAGACGAGCAGCAGTTCGGCAATGTTGTCCTGTACCAGGGGTTTGGTGAGGGCCATGTACGGATGGGTGGTGAGGCCACAAAGTTCCCGGATAAGTCGAGCGCGCGCCTCGGTGGTTTCCGGGATATTCGAAACTCATGGTATTCTACCAGAAACGCTGCCCTAGACCAGACAGAGCTTATTGACCACCGCCTCCCGCACCAGGCCGGCCGTATTCTTTACGCCCAGTTTCGCCAGTATATTCGCCCGGTGGGTTTCGACGGTACAACGGCTGATGAACAGCAGGGAGGCGATCTCGTCGGTGGTGTGCTCCCGAACGATAAATTGCAGGATCTCCTGCTCCCGCTTGGTGAGCCGACCGCTACGTCCGGGACGGGCACCGGAAAACTGACGGTCGACCCACTGACGTCGCAACTGGGGGTCCACGTAGGTGCCGCCGGAGAGCAACTCCGCAATGGCCACTCGTAGATCAGCGGGGCTGACGGTGGGTAGCAGGTAGGCGGAGATACCGGTACCGATCAGACGCCGGACCTCCTTGACCGTAACCACCGGCCCGAATACGATCACCGAAGCTCCCGGAAAGTCGGAGAGCGCACTTAAGAATTCCCGGCAACGTTCCCGGTCACTGGGGAGAAAGGACAGGATCAGCCGCTTACAACTCGCGACGGAAGACCGGAGCGTTTCCAGCGTCCGGTGGGTGGATATTTCACTAAATTGGGAGGCAATGGGCGTGAGGACGTGGAGCAGTCCCTCCCTGAAAAGAGGAGACCCACCGATGATATGAGTGTGTACAGCGTTCATGGGACAGATATAAGCGTTTAAACATAGAGATTATTTCTGACAATAACCCCATCGCTTAATCAATCGCCCGAAATACCGGCCCGTTACGGAAGCGCTACTTAAAAAGGTCGATCAACCCCTCGGCGATTCGCAGCTGGACGACCTTGCGTTCCCGGTCTACGCCCAGCAGCAGGTCATCGTGCAGCGGCAGTAGCACTTCCTTGTCCCCGTACGTCAGTTTGGCCAGGTAATGATCGGGCAGATCGAGGATCTCCTCAATCGGTGGTAGCAGCGGATAGTGTTCCGACTCCACGCTGAAGCCAAGGATCTCGTCCCAGGGCGTCCCTTCCTCCTCCACGGTGACGGAGACTTGCTCCTCCGGCAGATACACCGGTTTATTGGACAGCAGCACGACCTGCTCCCGCCGGTCAAAGGTTTCCAGCTTGACGCGTAAGCTGCCCCCGCCCGTCATCCGCTCCACGAAGTAGGGGATCGGGGGGCGGCCGATGAGAATGG
Organism: Lewinellaceae bacterium; assembly: GCA_963838715.1. Classification (GTDB taxonomy): domain Bacteria; phylum Bacteroidota; class Bacteroidia; order Chitinophagales; family Saprospiraceae; genus Neolewinella. The sequence goes on along the minus strand of CAWISE010000009.1, from coordinate 5,139,727 downwards.
CCTTTGCGGCCAGCAAATCTGGCTGGTAGGCTTCCTCCACGAATAGTTTGAGCTCGCCCTGGATACCGTGGGGACGGCCGGTGCGGCCTATTTCTACTAGGTTCAAGGTATTGGAGTTAAGAGTTAGGAATTAAGAATTAGGAGCCAGTGTTTCTTAAGTCTCGAGTCTCAATTCTTAATTCTCTCTGAGCACTTGCCGCAAAATAAACCCTTTCTCCGCCTTTTCGTCCCAGGGGAGATCGAGGCAGGGGCCGGTGTCTCCGTTGCAGCAAACGCGGCACTGGGTATGGCGGGCATCCAGGAAACGCTCCACGAGGCCGAGACCGGGGGCATAGATTTCGTAGGCCTGACGGTAATCGATCAGGTTGTCGGTATCCGCCTGGTCGACGCGGGCGACGGAGGGAAGGGCCAGACCGGTGGACAGGGTACGCAGGGTATCGACGTTACCGTAGCGGTAATTCCACATGGCGTAAACATCGAGAAATTCCCCACCCACGACCAATTCCCGGCTGTCGTCGAAGGCCGCGTGACCGTCCCACCGGCGGCCGCTGCGAACCGGAAAGATCAGTTTGGTGAAGGTCAGGTTATCCTCCCGGCGCAGCGCGGCGCCGTCATCCCGGCTCACGGCGTAGGTCTGGCGGAAGACCCAGGGCTGCGTCTCATCGCGGCGTTCCCAGCGCTCGCCGCGGTACCACTCCCGGCCCTCGGCGTCGGTGAAAGTTTCCACCAGCGTCTCCCGGGCTTCCAGCCGGGCCGTATCGTAGCGAATTCCGGAAACGACGCGGAAGAGGGTGATGGAATCGACGGCGTAGAATTTCGGCTGGTTGAGGACCAGGGGGAAATACTGCTCTCCGTCGGTATTGTCAACCGGGGTGACGGCCTCATCGTTGCAGGCAGTGAGGAGGAGGAGGAGGAAAAGGGATAGGGGTAGGGGTAGTCTGCTCGGCATAATCGGGTAGATTAAAGTAGGGTAACGAACCGGCGGCTGTTGTGTTATTTAACTATTCCACGTGCGCGGTCGGTGTAACGGTATTATCTACCCGCCGACGTTGCAGGAACCGGTACGTTCCGTAGGCCACCAGGCCGAGTAAAATGATCAGGCTGCAGAGTAGGCCAAGGGTACGACCGAGGGCGAAGGACGCAGGTGCGAAACTCATCACGATGCTGTGCTGCCCCGCCGGGACGGGTACGGCCCGCAGCACATAATTCGCCCGGACAAGCGGTGCGGGAGTACCGTCGATCGTGACCGTCCAGCCCTTGTCGGGGCCGTACCACATTTCGGAGAAAACGGCCAGTTGGTCGCTGTCGCTGCTGAAGGAGTAGGTCAGTCGGTCGGGAGTGTACTCCGTCAGTTCGATACTGCCCTGTCCGCTGAAGTCCGTCCGGGGAATCGCGTCGCTCCACTCTTCGTGAATGATGGCGGTGCCCCTGAGGTCCGGGGTTTCCCCCAGCGCTCTGAACTCGGCATCGTCGCTCGCCACCCGTTTGACGGAAGTGGCCAGCCAGGCGGCGCCGAAGTTATCGGGGTTGCGCTGGGCCTGTACGCCACCATCCGCTCCCGGAGCGATGAAGTACTTGGCATTCAGCATATTGATGACGTCCCGGTTACGGGGCCCGACGTACCCCTCGATGAGGTCCTGGTAGCGGCGCATCTTGACGGCCGAGTAGCCCCCGAGGCTCTTGTGGTAGTAGCTGGTGATGGCATCCTGATCCAGCGGCCGCGTCAGGTTGAGTACGCGGAAGTGCGGGTCCGGATCGGCCAGGATGGTTTCGTCGGCCGGTGTTTTATCGAAGGCGGTCAGCAGGTTGCGGGGAGTCGTGAATTCCGACTTGGAGAGGTAGCGGGCGTTGATTCCGGCGAAGTCCACCAGGAGTAACGCCCCGATGGCCAGGGCGGCGAAGGTCATCTTCAGCCGGTCCGTGAACAGCAGGAAGAGGACGCCGTAGGTCAGGCCCACGAACAGGAAGCTGCGCCAGGCGTCGGCGGCGTAGAGATCGGCACGGGTATCTACCATACCGTCGAGGATGGCGGGGGGTACCTGGCCTCCGGTCATGCGCGCCAGGTTAGTGGCATCGGCGGCACTGTTGAAGTCGATGAACAGCGGCAGCAGGATCGCCACGAAAACACCCAGCGCGGCACTGGCGGCCCCGGCGTAGAGCAATTGCTTACGCCGCTTGTCCCGGTCGGGTTGCGTCATCCACTTGTGAACGCCGAAGATTCCGAGGGCGGCCATCATAAAGGTGGAAACCGACAGCGCCGAGTTGGGCGAGCGGAAGTTCTTGAGCAGCGGCAGGTTGTCGAAGAGGAAGTGATTGAAGCCCTCCACGTTATTGCCCATACTCATGATGAAGATCAGCAGCGTACCCAGGCCCAGCCAGATCCTCAATTGGATCGGGGCGGTGAACAGTCCGAACAGGAACAGCGCCCAGACGACGGCCCCGAGATAGATCGGCCCCTCCGTGAACGGCAGGCTTCCGTGGTAGGTGGGGGCGTTGAATTCCGCCCGGATGTTTGCTCCCATTGTCCGGAAGGCCTTACCCAGTTCGCTGTCGCGCTGGATCAGTTCTCCGCTACCCCCACCGGCGGCGAGTGGGGCGTAAGTAGCCACCATATCCTTGAAGCCGTTGCTCCACTGCATGGCGTAGTCCCACTCCAGCCCCCCCTCGGCCACCGCCCGGCCGGGAGTGGCGGATTCGGTCAGCACCGCCCCGCCCCGGGTGGAGGCGGGTAAGTAATCTTTGGTGGACAGCAAGTTGCTCGCGCCCGCCCCGACGGCAAGTACCGCCCCGGCGACCAGCACCGCGGTGGCCAGACCGAACTGCTTCAACTTTCCCTTGCGGAAGGCCTGAACCCCGGCGGCAATCCCGAAGAAGGGCAGCGTCAGCCCGAAGTAGTACACCATCTGGGGGTGATTGCTGTAGATCGCCAGGCCCATGCCCAGGGCGAAGAGGAGCCCGCCCGTAACGTATTTCGTACGGAAGGCCAGCAGGATACCGGCCATCAGCAGCGGCAGATAAAAGACCACCTGCACTTTACTGGTGTGCCCCGCCCCGTAGAGCACGATGTTGTTGGTGGCGAAGGCGGCCCCTACCGCACCGGCCATGGCCAGCCAGGGGCTGATTCCGCAGAGTATGAACAGCAGGTAGAGGGAGACCATACCGCTGAAGAAGAAGCCGGCCGGGCCGGGCATGAACCAGCCCCGGAAGGCGCGGTGTGCGTACTTCAGCAGATTGCCGTCCGTTACGTTCGAGACCTGGTAATTGGGCATGCCGCCGAACATCGTTCCGGTCCAGAGCGGCCGCTCACCGGTGGTTTCCCGGACCTCGATCATCTCGTGGGCCGCGCCCCGGTAGTTCGTGATGTCCCCCTGCGGCAGCGTTTTCCCCTGGTAGGCGGGGGTGAAGAACACCAGCGTGAGCAGGAAGAACAGACAGACGGCGATCCCGTGGGGCAAAAGGGCTTTAATATTCATACAAACGGCAAGTTACAAGAAATCGACGTCGACGTCGTAGGGGTAAGTTATCAAATAATTCATGGCCTCCTGCAGGGGGTAGCCCTGGAAAATGACCTGGTAGAGCATCTCCGTGATGGGCACCCGCAACCGCATCCGGCGGGCGAGGTGGCGGGTGATGAGCAGCGTACGCACACCCTCGGCCAGTTCGGGGCTGGTGGCCCTAACTTCCTCCAGGCTCTCCCCCGCCCCGATCCGGTACCCGAAGGTATAGTTCCGGCTCTTCTGGGAGGTAGCCGTGGCGATCAGGTCACCGATGCCGGCGGTCCCGAAGAAGGCGCGTTTGTCCGACCCCATCAGTTCGCCGAAGTGGATCATCTCCACCAGGCCGCGGGTGATGAGCATGGCCTGGATGTTCTTGCCCAGCCCGTGCCCCTTCAGCATCCCGGAACCGAGGGCAATGACGTTCTTGAGTACGCCGGCCAGTTCCGCCCCCAGCATATCCTGAGTACTGAATACGTGTAATTGGTTCGAGCTCAGCACGGCCTTCGCCCGCTGCACCACCTCATCGAACTTACTGGCCACGACGGAAGCGGAGGGTTGTCCGTCCAGCAATTCCCGGGCCAGGTTCGGGCCGGTGAGCGCCCCGACGCGGACCACGACGCTCTCCTGGCGGATCACGTCGGTCATCGTATGTACCTGGCGGCGGTCGATCCCTTTTTTCGGGATATCCTCGATGGCCACCCCGGTGATGTCCAGCCCCTTCGTCCCGTGAATGAGTACGTGGTGGGGGCGCAGGGCGGGGGCAACGGTGCGCATCATATCCCGGAACCCGTCGGAGGGTACGATCGGGAAGATCAGCTGGCAGCGCTCCGCCACTTCGGCGAAGTCATTGGTCAGGGTGACCCGTTCGTGCAGGCGCACCCCGAAACGAAAGGGGTCGCGGCTCATCCGCTCCACCAGCTCGGGGTTGCGGCTGTAGACCAGTACGTCGGTATTGAGTGCCATCAGGTTGGCCATGGCGGTCCCGAAGGAGCCGGCTCCGATGACGCCAACGGGTTCGGGGGTTTGCATGGGGGTAAAGGTAGAGGAAAGAAGAAAGAACGATGGCGCTGCCATCTGAAGGAAGAAAGACGTGCCCGTTACGGTAACATCAGCGGTCTTTCTTCATTCATCCAGCAACCAATCCTCCGCCTTGAACCCGTCCAGGTCGCGGCGGTCCCGCTTCGTGGGCCGCCCCGTCCCCTTCTCGCGTATCTCGCCACCGCCGGTACGACCGACGAACCAGTCCTTGTACTTGTTCATCTCGTCCTCGGAGGTGTGGTTGGCGTAGCAGGTCACGGCCTTCGGGGCCCCCACCCGCTTATTGAGGAGTTCCTTGACCTCGATGTCGAGGTTGAAGCCGTTCTTCTGGACGGAGAGCCGGTCCCCCACCGCGACCGTAGTACTGGGTTTGACGGGTTGCTCGTTGATGCGCACCTTTCCCTTCTTGACGGTATCCGTGGCCAGCGTCCGGCTCTTGAAGAGGCGGACGGCCCAGAGCCATTTGTCAATCCTTACTTTATCCATGGTAGGGTAACGTGATTTACCCCTTACTTCGTTCGCTTCTCCCGCACCACTACCCTCCTGTTGTCCGCCTTGTTTACGTCCACCCAGAACTGTCGGAATTCCGCGTACTCCGCGGCGGGCAGGGTCGCCGGCACCAACCGGAGGGTACGGATCCAGCTCAGGCCGCTCTCGCTGGTCTCGATCCTGGAGTGATACTCCCCCACCGGGTGCTCGATGATCGTCTCGGCCTCACCGATACTCTCGAACTCGGTACCGGGAGGCAGGGCGAGCCGGACGGTATCTACGTAAAAGCGGGTGGTGCGGAACTCGACGTCGAACTGACGGTCGGGATATTCCCCGGGGACCACCACGGAGTTACCGGCGTACTTGTTGAGGGGAATGAACATCCGCTTACCCATTTTACGGACGTAGTTGGATAGCTCGGTGCGGTACCCCAGGCGGACCCGGGGCGCATCCGTGTCGGCGCTGAAGCGATAGTCGTCCCCGGTGACGTCGGGCAGCAGGTTCTGGCGGTGGAGCCAGTCGCGTTGCTCCTTCACGTCCCCCTGTTCCATCGCCAGAAAGCGTAACCGTTCCTGGTTCGCACCGTAGTAATTGGCGTTCAGGCGGAAATCCGTATTTCCGTCCGTTCCGACGGTCAATTTCACGGTACGGGTATACCCGTTCTCCGCTGGTTTCAGGGCCGGGGTCCGGGCCAGTTTACCACCTTCGGGGGTGACCCAGACGACGTTGCGGTCGTCCTTGCCGTCCCCCAGGTAGCCGGTCGGCGAAAGGTTACTGGTACACTCCAGGTACATGTCCTCCCCCGGTACGTAGAGTACGACGTGGTTGAAGGCGGAGGTGACGAAATCTTCGTTCACCAGGTAGTTGGGGTCGTCTTCCCAGTAGATAATAACGGGGTAACTCTCGATCCCGATTTCGCTCAGCATCGCCCCCATGTAATTGCTCAGGGCCTTGCAATCACCGAAGCGGTTTTCCTCCACGTATTCCGCGGAAAAGGGCTGCCAACCACCAATACCCAGCTGGATGCTCACGTAGCGGGTACGCTCCTGCAAAAGACGGTACAGCCGGTCTATTTTCTCAAAGTCGCTGGTAGCATCCTCGGTGGTTTTCCGGACCAGGGTGGCCAGTTCGGCGGGCAGGGCGTCGCGGCCCTCGTAGAGTTGCGACATGAAAGCCCCGTAGGTTTCCCAGTTCTCAAAACTGCCGCTGTAGCCGTCGATCTTTACGTCCCGCAGGCTGAACCGGGCGAAAGGTAGGGTTTGCGAGGACGCAGGTGCGAAATCTTCGTGCTTTTTTGCGGGCAGGTCCCGGACGCTCCAGACGTACACCTGTCGGTTGCCCTCGCTCGTCACCGTGGGGTCGGATAGATTTTTGGTGTCGTGGGAGAGCACGTTCGTAGCCGGGAAACGAACCGTCATCGTAGCGGACTCCACCGACTGCCCGTAGCGCTGGGGACTGAAGGTGGGCATTCCCCCCACCGCGGCCATATCGGACATCCTTTTCTTGTACTTCAGTTCCAGGGTACAGGGGTAGCCGTCGCAGTGGGCAGTAGTGTACTTGACGCGGCTGTCCTGCATGAACGAGACACCGTCGTGGGCCAGCTGGTCCTTCTCGTCGGCCGCCTTAGAGGAATTCACCTTTTTACCGAAGAGATCGAAGATGGTGACCTTGAAGTCCGTCAGCCGGCTGTCCTTGTCGTACCAGGCGACCAGCTGGGCTTCGTCATCGTGGTCATCGTCCAGAATAGTGATCACCTTACGGTAAGTGACTTCGGCGGTATTGTCATCAACGACATCGTACTCCACGTCAAAACTCCGAACGACGGATTTTGCGTTCTCCCGGAGTTCCGGAGCGATGGTGAAGGAGGCGATCTCCAGGTCCTGGGAGAAGAGGGACAGGGGGAGGAGTAGAGATAGGAATAGGAGTAGGGATAGGCGGTTGGGCATCTCTGGGTCAGTTTGACAATAGATGGTATGTTCTAAAATAGGAGTCGGCTAGACTATTCTACCATATACTACTTACTCCTCTTCAGCACGATGGTGGCCTCCTGCATCGCGATAATGTTTTCGAAGATCTGGCGGAGTTGTTCGTAATCTTTCGCTTCGTAAAAGGTCTTAGCCATATTGATGGAAAAGTTGACGGAGATGGTGCCGTCTCCCTTGTCCTCCGCGGCGAGCATGACGCTGGCCTGATTGTCGGGCGTCCGGACGACGGTACTCTCCGGTAGTTCCTCGACGGCGTATCCTTCGGGTATTTTGATTGTCGTGATGAAGCGCTCCACCCAGGGGTAGGGAAAATCAACCGGGTAAAGGCGCTCCTTGACGTCGGCCAGTTCTTTCTCCAGCACGGGAATCAGGTTGGGCCGCACGTAGAGGTAATCATCGATCACTTCCCCGACGGGAACCTGCATGGTGAGTTCGATATTCAGTTTGCCTACTTCATCGGCATCCTTCATATCGGAACCAAAATCCAGGACCTGAGCGTCAGGAAACAACTCCAGGATGTCATCGGCAAAGGGCGCATCGACGTTGGTCTCCATATCCTTGATCTGGTCGCGGCCGTAGAAGGCGTAGTAGTTTTCCATCCGCCCCTTCATGGTCACCTCGGCCATTCCTTCCGCATCGATGACGACTTCGGACATCAGCAGTTTGGAGGAGGAGGGTACTTCAATGTCCACCCAACGCGGGTTATCGACATCGGCCACCCATCCCCGGTGGTTCAGGGCGCTGACGCGGGGCAGACCGGCGGGACGGTCGGCCTCGTTCACGTCCAGGATCATGGGCTTACCGTCTACCTCGGCGTAGACCAGCGTGGTGCTGAACTGGGAAATGATGGGGTAGAATTCGATCGGGGCCCCGGAATTACGGAGCGAGACCAGCATGGGATGGGCCTCGATCCCGGCCTCCCGGAGCAGGGCGACCAACATCAGGTTCATTTCGGCGACGGAACCGGTTTTGACATCCAGTAACTTATCCGGCGTATTCTCGGCGGTGAGCCGGAACTGGCGGTTCCACTCGATGTTGTCGGCTACGTACTCATAGGCGGCCTGTACCTTTTCGGTGTCCGTGGCGCCCGCGCTGATCAGCGGTCCGGCCTCCTTCCAGACCTTGTTGTAGTTCCCCCCGTTTCCGTAGATTTTACCGAAGCCGGCGTTATCCCCCAGTTCCTTAGCGGTTTCGCTCCAGTTGTTGAATACGTTGTTGACCGGCTGGTTCGGATAGACGACGGCTTGCAGCTGTAGGCGAACCTGACTGATGTAATCCCGGAAGTTATTGGTGTAGGGCTGGGTTTCGTAGGCCTTCTGGTCCCGGATGGCGTAGCGCACCCGGGTATGTTCCACCTGGTTGTTCCCACCGGCCCGAAAGACCGGACCCCAGGCAACCTGGTTCTTGGTGGTCGTGGCGATGTCCAGCCCGGAATTGGTTCCCAGCGAAATGTAGTGGTAGTAGGCGGGGATGGAGGCCCGGTACTCCGCCCACTTTACGGGGATGCCCTCCTGGAAGTAGTAGCGGGGCAAGGAGGTAATGTAGTCGTTGTACTTATCGTAAGCGTACTCCAGGACGGCCCCTTCGGTCACCTGGGGAAAGGCGATCTTGTACTCTCCGTAGTCGTCATTCACTTTTTCGTGGACGATGTCTCCCTTCTTAATCTTGAGGGTCTCGCCGGAGGGCAGGTGAATGGCTGCCTTCAGACCGGAAATCTTCTCGGAACCCCGGTTGTAGCCGATGGTCAGGTCGCCGCGATCGAAGCTGGAAGACTTGAGTAGCTTGACCCGGCGGATGTAGTTTTCGTGGAGTTTGGGTCCCTTCTCGTCATCCCAGACGAAGTCGACCGCCATGCGATCGAAGAGGACCACGGCGTCGGCCGAAGTATCCGCCGGATAGGTCATCATAGTGCGTTCCTCGTCGGTGATCTTACCGAATTTAGGGTCGTCGTACGCCTGGGCGGAGAGGAAATGGGGAGAGAAAAAGATGGCCATCAGGGCTACGCGGTAGACAAACATAGGGAGTGGTGTTAGCTGAGAGGAAAAACAGAATGGCTTCCCAAAAAGAAAAGTATTCCTTACAAAACTAACAAATTCTCCCGGACTCCGGTGACCGGTCGGGCCGGGCCGGGCAGTCTCCGGCCCAATACGTAAACCCGGCACCCGCGCGCCGCCGCCCGCCAGTGCCCGCAAGTGAATTAAGCGTCCTCACCGACGCACTCACTATCTTTGCGGCATGGGATGGTTTAAAAGACTCAAAGACGGGATTCAGACGAAGACCCGCAACAAGAAGGAAGCGCCCGAGGGCCTATGGTACAAGTGTCCGCGCTGCAGCGATACGGTAACCCGCAAGGAGTTGCGCGAAAATGCTTACAAATGCCCCAGCTGCAATTACCACGAGCGGATCGGATCCGAGGAGTACTTCTCCCTGCTCTTCGACGGGCAGTACGAGGAGTACCTGGAAGATACCGTGGCCGTGGACGTGCTGGAGTTCAAGGACCTGAAGAGCTATAAGGACCGCCTCAGCGCCGCCTACAAGAAGACGGGACTTAAGGACGCCATCCGCGTAGGACGGGGCAAGGTCAACCGGCGGCCCATCGTGATCGCCTGCATGGATTTCAGCTTCATCGGCGGCAGCATGGGCAGTGTAGTGGGTGAAAAGATCGCCTTCGCCATCGACGAGGCCCGCAAGACACGTACCCCACTGCTGATCATCAGCAAGACCGGTGGTGCCCGCATGATGGAAGCCGCCTTCAGCCTGATGCAGATGGCCAAGACGAGCGCCAAGCTGAGCCAGCTGGCCAAGGCCGGCGTCCCCTACTTCAGCCTGATGACCGACCCGACGACCGGGGGCGTAACGGCCAGCTACGCCATGCTGGGCGACATCAATCTGGCCGAACCGGAAGCACTGATCGCCTTCGCCGGCCCCCGCGTCGTGAAGGAGACCATGAAGAAAGAACTGCCCGAAGGGTTCCAGACGAGCGAATTCCTGATGGAGCACGGCTTTCTGGATTTCATCATCGACCGGGCCGAGTTGCGCGAGCGGCTGAGCGATTTACTTGCGCTTTTTGAAAGCACCGCTACCCGTGAGTAGCCGCCTCATCGGGATCGTGGTCTGCCTGGTGGTGGCCAACGTGCTCAATTACGCCCTGTCGAGTTGGCTCGACGGGCAAATTACGCGGTGGGCCCCGGAGGTGGCGGTGGTGGACGGTTCCACCCTGAACACTTCCCGTTACTACGAAACGCGGGACGATACGGTACTTGCCGGTACCGCCAGCCAGGAAGCGCTACTCGACTTCTACACCTTCCTGGACCAGGGAGGGAATACCAATTATAAGGCCTGGAAATCAGCCGCGGCGGCGATTCCCGGCGGTCAGACCGAATTTACGGACCGGGCCCTGGCGGTGGCGGAACAAACCAACGCCGTCAAGTACCTCTCTATCCTGCTGGCCCTGACCGGGCTGTTGTTGCTCTACGGCGGGGGGCTGAAGGAGCATTCCTGGCTCACTCCCCTGCTCTACTGGCTGCTGACGACCGCGGCGGCGGCGCTGTTCGGCGGGCTGTCGGCCCCGGTATTCACCGCGGGCTGTGCAATCCTGTTCGCAACCTACTACGGTACCATCCGGGTGAGTGTTCCGATCTACCACGCGGAGTGGAGCCGGCTGATGCGGCCGGGGCTCAACTGGCTGCTCTTTCTGCTGGCGGCCATGGCCATCCGGGGGCACGAACTGGTGGATTTCTGGTTCTGGACCAGCCCGCTCTTCCGCCTCCTGGGCATCACCGTACTGCTGTTCACGGTGCTCTTTCACCTGAGCATACTGACCAAAGTACTGCAGTCGGCTGAACTCGATCCGGCCTCGCGGGTTTTCGCCTACGGGGTCCCGCTCGGCGCAACGGCGCTGATGGCCGGTCTCCTGCTTTTGCTCTACGGAGATGCCGAAAACAATGCGCTGGTCGCCATGAACCGGGAGCTCGTACTGCTGCCCCCGGAGACGGTGGCCGGCTTCGACCCGAACGCCCCGGTGGTGCTGGCCATCGCCGGTGCCTTGTTGCTGATCACCGGAGCGATCGGGTACTTGATCCGGCGGATCTCGCGGTGAACCTCACCCCTGATCCCGCTTCGCGAGATCGTCCCCTCTCCCCCTGGAGAGGGGGGGACGTGATAAACTACCTGAACGCATAATCATTCCTTCAATTGCATTAATAATTCCCTCGCAACGGTTATGGCTCGGTAAGTCTTAGTCGATCTAAGATTAATCATCCCTCCCTCCCGGAGAGGGGAAACGGCAAAAATATTGCGCAGCGTAACAGACTTTCCCGCTAACAACTAATTTGTAAACTTCTCCCGATTTCCCACTTCGCCCCTCTCCGGGGGAGAGGGGCAGAATCGCGTAGCGATTCGGGGTGAGGTTCCAAACGTACCAAATGAAACATTTCAATCTGCTGTTCCTCGCCCTGTTTCTGACGGGGGTGGCAACGGCCCAAAACCAACCCCAACCTATGGATACTACCAGTTACAGCCTGGGCATCCTCCTTGCCGAAAACCTGAAGAGTCAGGGCTTCAAGATCGTTCCCGCCGACCTGGCCAGGGGCATCGACGACGCCCTCAACGGCAAGCCCGAGATGACGGCCCAGGAAGCCAATATGAACGTGCAGGCTTACTTGCAGAAAGCCGCCGAACGCGCGAACGCGGGAGCGAAGGAAGCCGGGGAGACCTTCCTGGCCAATAACGCCAAGCGCCCCGAAGTGAAGGTGACCGACAGCGGTCTCCAGTACGAAGTCATCACCCCCGGTACGGGCAAAAGCCCCAGTGCCACCGAAACCGTCGAGGTACACTACCACGGTACCCTCATCGACGGCACCGTCTTCGACAGCAGCGTGGACCGGGGAGAGACGATCTCCTTCCCCCTCAACCGCGTCATCAAGGGATGGACGGAGGGCCTGCAGCTGATGCAGGAGGGAGCCAAGTACCGCTTCTACATTCCCTACGACCTGGCCTACGGAGCCCAGGGTTCACCGCCCAAGATCGCTCCGTTCGCGGCCCTGATCTTTGACGTGGAACTGTTTAAGGTGAAATAGAGAAGAAAGAGGAAAGACCGTCCCGCCCTGCGGCGGGACTGAAAGAAGAAAGACCAGACAGCCTTATGGGTATTGTCTGGTCTTTCTTCTTTCAGTATTGCCGAAGGCAATGCGGTCTTTCTTCTTTCTTCTCTTCAGACTCCCGCCACCGGAGTAGCCACCTCCGGCCCGAAGAACTGTTCGTACAGTTCCGGCAGGTCCCCCAGCGCCCCGGTGGAGTAGGCAATGGCGAGGGTGAGAGAAAAGGTAATGAGGAAGGTAAGCGTGCGGGCGCGGCGGCGGTACTTACGATCGTTTTTCTTGGTCAGGTAGCTCATGTCGGGTCGGTTGTAGGGGATGGGTAGTGTAAATAGCCGTAGATAATGGAGTAACGGCAAAACTATTGGCTGTCTTGTCCGTAACCGTTAGCATTGTGTGAATTACCCCGCCAAAAGAAGTTAAAGTGCCCGTAAACGAATCCAACTACCAACAAATATTACGCGAGGCCGCCGCCGCCGGTGCCCGCCTCGTGGCCGTGACCAAGCAACGCCCCGCAGAACAGCTGCGGGCCCTCTACGATCTGGGGCAACGGGATTTCGGGGAGAACAGGACCGAAGAGCTGGCCGAGAAAGCGGCCCGGCTGCCGGACGATATCCGCTGGCACTTCATCGGCCACCTACAGCGCAACAAGGTGAAGGAGATGATCGACCACACCCACCTGGTCCACTCCGGCGACAGCCTGCGCCTGCTGCGGGAACTCGATAAGCGGGCCCGGGGGTCGCAGCGGAGCCTGGACGTACTGCTACAGTTCCACATCGCGCGGGAGGAAAGTAAGTACGGCCTCCACCGGGAATCCGGCTGGGCACTGATGGAAGCCGTGCGGAAGGAGCCACTTACCAACCTGCGCATTACCGGCGTGATGGGCATGGCGACCTATACGGACGACGGTGCGCGGGTGCGGGCTGAATTCCAGGAGCTGCGGGAGATCCACCGCGATCTCCGGGCGGCCTTCTTTGCGGAGGACTCAGCGTTCAGCGAGATCAGTATGGGGATGTCCGGGGATTATCAGCTGGCTTTGGAGCAGGGGAGTACGATGCTGCGGGTGGGGAGTTTGCTATTTTAAGGATAGTGAGGGTGTCGCGTAGCGTTTCTAGTGTTTTTTTCACGCAGAGTTCGCGGAGGGGCGGAGGCGCTGAGCGTGGAAAATCCCGCCGCCTCGTTAAAGATCGGTTACCACCCTGGCCCCGGCGGCCGCCATTTCCTTTATCGCCCGGTCGACGTCCCCCTCCGTGAGGTTGACGCCGCGGGTAGCGGGTTCCAGTAACGTAGTTTCAAATCCTTCCTTCAGTGCGTCCAGCACGGAGAACTTTACGCAGTAATCCGTGGCGACCCCCAGTACGTGAACCGTGGTGATGCCCTTCTCCCGTAACCATTCCGCCAACCCCGTAGACTTGCGGTGGCCGTTGTCGTAAAACCCGGAGTAAGAATCGATGCCGGGGTCGGTCCCCTTCCGGAATACTTTGGTGATGCGGTCCTGGTCCAGGTCGGCCACGAACTCGGCCCCCCAGGAATTTTGCACGCAGTGGGCCGGCCACAGTACCTGGGACAGTCCGTTGAGTTCGATCAACTGCCCGGGCTTCCGCCAGGGGTGGTTGGCCGCGAAGGAACCGTGGTCGGCGGGGTGCCAGTCCTGGGTAGCCACGATGGTCCGGTAGTTCGGCATCACCGCGTTGGCCAGGGGAATGACGGCGTCGGCGTCGGCCACGGGCAGCATCCCGGTGGGCATGAAGTCGACCTGGAGATCGATGAGGAGGAGGGTAACGTGGGCGGGATGCATTGAATAGTTAGTTTTGATTTCAATCAAAGATACTCGCTTCGAGTGGTGAGACGAAGTTTTTGCGCTCCCCCGCAAAAACGATTCGACTCACCACCTTCGCTTACCTTTGTCTAAACCCGCGCCGCCAGGCGCCCCTATCCATGAAATTCGAAGACTACCCTCTCTCCCCCGAACTCAAGCGCAGCATCGGCAAACAGGGCTGGCGACGGCCGACGGACATTCAGTACCGGGCCATCCGTCCGATCCTGGAGGGAGAGGACGTACTGGCCATCGCCCAGACCGGAACCGGCAAGACGGCCGCCTTTGCCATCCCCATCCTGCAGAAACTGCACGAGCGGAAGGAGGGACAGTACCGCGAGACCGGTATCCGCTGCCTGATCATGGTACCGACCCGGGAACTGGCCATCCAGCTAACGGACGTATTCACCAAACTCGCCCAGGGGACCAAGGTAAACGTCATGGGCCTGATCGGGGGGGTCGACCAGGAGCCGCAGATCGCCCAACTCACGGCTAAGCTGGACGTACTCATCGCCACCCCGGGGCGGATGTTTGACTTGCTCAACCAGAAAGTGCTACGCCTCGAGCGGGTGGAAATCCTGGTACTGGACGAAGCAGACCTGATGCTGGACCTCGGCTTCATTGAAGACATCCGGGGGGTCATGGGGCACCTGAAAAAGAACCGGCAAACGCTGTTTTTTTCGGCTACCATCGACGAGAAGATCAAAAAACTGGCTTATTCCCTGGTCCGTAAACCGATCCGGATCCAGATCAGCCCGAAGGACCCGATCAGTAGGAACGTGGACCACTCGGTGGTTTTCATCGAGATGGACGACAAACGCTTTTTCCTGGAACGCTTCATCAAGGAGAACCCCGGGGCGAAACTGCTAGTGTTCGTCCGCACCCGCGTCCGGGCCGAACGGGTCACCAAGGCACTGGCCCGGGTGGATATTTCCGCCCTCACCCTGCACGGGGAGATGGAGCAGTCGGAACGGGAAGCCATGCTGGACGCCTTCCGTCAGGGAGAAGAAAGGGTGATGGTGGCTACGGACGTGAGTGCCCGGGGCATTGACATCCCGGACGTCACCCACGTCATCAACTACGACCTACCGGAACAGGCGGACAACTACGTTCACCGCGTCGGCCGTACCGGACGGGGTAAGAACCGGGGGGTAGCGTATAGTTTCTGCGCTCCCCAGGAGCACGAACTGCTGCGGGCGGTGGAGAGCTATACCGGCACGGAGATCCGGGTGGTCGACCTGGACCGGGCCCAGTACCGGGAGACGGTGGAACTCTCCCGGCGGGACGGTCTTTCCCTGGACGATCTCATGAAAGAGGCGGAGGAATTACTGGAGGGGGGAAAAAGAAGAAAAAAAGAAAATAATTATAAAATTGTTGTTTGGTAGTAGGGGGGCAGTCTGTAGGCCCGCCCCCAGACGGCAGCCAGGCCCCCAAATATAATTTGGCACCCCTCCCAGCCGGCGCAACCGGTACTTTTCCATCCGTCCGCAAGCTTGTTCCGGAGCGGGAAACTGACGACCTTTGCGGCGTCAAAACGGACCTTCCGTAATAATCCCACGAATTAACGAAATTTTGAGTGCCATGACCAACAACAACCAACTCCCCCGCCCCACCCGTTCCACGATGGTTAACAAGCGGCTGAACAAGGCCATCAATGCCATGAACGGCCACTACCCCCAGGATAACGGACTGCGCATTGCCGGTCGCCGCAGTGCCCTGCCCCGCGCCCGTCGCCGTGACCTGACGGCTGCCGTTACCGGTGCCATGATCATTCTCAGCCTGCTGGTGGCTTTACTGGTACTGATCGGCTAAGCCGGTTTGTCGGTTCGACTTGTCGGAGCCGCTATAAGCCAGCGGAGGTTGTCGGACAAATAAGCCGCGTACGCAGTAGCGGGTTTTAGTCCGACAACTCGACAACGTGACACATATTTTAATAAAATCGTTACCTTTACCGCTGCCCGCCCGAATGGCGGAACTGGTAGACGCGCTGGACTCAATATTGTAGTTCGTTTGCTATCTTTCTTCCAAAAGTGTGAGATACTCTTATACTGAGGAAGAACTACGAACTGCTGTTCAAAGCGCCTATAGTATTGCCGAGGTCTGCAGAATGCTGGGGATCAAAGCTGCCGGAGGGAATTATACCACCCTCAAGCAAAAGTTTGAAAAATGGAATATTGATACCGGCCATTTCAGAGGGCAGGGTTGGAATGTTGGTTTAAAATTTAAGCCTAATCCGCGAAAGCCGCTCTCAGAAATTCTGGTAAAAAATTCCACCTATCAAGCTTACAAGCTAAAGCGTAGGCTGTTGGCAGAATCAATGAAAGATCGAGTCTGCGAACGTTGCCACTTGACGGTATGGATGAACGAGAAGATTCCTCTGGAGCTTCATCACATGAATGGAATCAGCAATGACAACCGACTGTGTAATCTTCAACTTCTCTGTCCAAACTGCCATGCTTTAACGGATAACTATAGGGGTAAGAACATTAGGGTTGCCCGGTAGGAAACTACCGGAGTAGAACTCGTCAAATTCGGTGAACGCTTCAACGGTGACGTTGGTGCCAATACCGAGCCAAGCCCCGTACTCGTTTCGGGGAAGGTGTAGAGACTTGACGGCGAGCACCTTACCGCTCTCTGAGCGGTTGGTGAAGGTAAAGTCCAGACCACAAACGCCGAGCAGCATAGGCGGCAGTGAAAACTGTAGATGGTAAGTAAAATCCAGTTTCCAGTACTGGAAGTACGGGTTCGATTCCCGTTTCGGGCACCGGTATTAGGGGCGATCCACGCAAGTGGGTCGCCCCTTCTCATGGGGGGAGGTCCCCCGCTGTTTGTGAAAGATTTTGCACCCGCGCCCCGTCGCCCCGACGGTCCAACGGTCCACCCCTCCAATCACATCATTTCCCGCAGGTGCATCACGATGTTCAGCCCCATCACCGCCGCCAGCCCCAGGCCCAGCAGCCGCATCCAGGTGGAATTCTCGGCCCGGAAGGATTCGGAACGGGCACGAACGGCCTCGTCGCCGAAGCGGACGTAGCCCCGGGCGAACAGGTATAGATAGACGCCGGCGATAAAGAGCAGGAGTTCCAGCAGCAGGCCGAGATAACTAAGGGTCATAGCACGATATTTGAACGCGAATTTCGTAATTTCCGCCCCGACCCAACCCAATATGACCAAAGACGAACTAACCGCCGCCGCGTACGAAGATTATATGCTCCTCCAGATCAGCCGATTGAACCACCGGCTCGACAAGATCGCGGAGGGCGGCGGCCCCAAACGCATCGCCAAGCAGCACCAGAAAGGGAAGCTGACCGCCCGGGAACGGGTGGCCGCCCTGATCGATGAGGACAGCGAATTTCTTGAATTCGGAGCCTTTGCCGGTTACGAAATGTACGAAGAATACGGGGGCTGCCCGGCCGGCGGCGTCGTCACCGGTTACGGTCGCGTGAGCGGTCGCCTCTGCGTGATCGTGGCCAACGATGCCACCGTGAAGGCCGGTGCCTGGTTCCCCATCACCGGCAAGAAGAACCTGCGGGCCCAGGAGATTGCCATGGAGAACCACGTGCCGATCATCTACCTCGTCGATTCCGCGGGCGTATTCCTGCCCCTCCAGGACCAGATCTTTCCGGATAAGGAGCACTTCGGACGCATCTTCCGTAACAACGCCCGCATGAGCGCCCTGGGCATCACCCAGATCGCGGCCGTGATGGGCTCCTGCGTGGCCGGAGGGGCTTACCTGCCGATCATGAGCGACGAAAGCCTCATCGTGGAGGGCACCGGCAGCATCTTTCTGGCCGGCCCCTACCTGGTTCGCGCCGCCATCGGGGAGAGCGTCGACCAGGAAGACCTGGGCGGAGCCGACATGCACGCCTCCATCAGCGGGGTGACCGACTACAAGTGCAAGGACGACGAGGAATGCCTGGGGACCATCCGCGACCTCGTCGGCCGCATCCCCGGGATCGTCCGGACACCCTTCGACCGCAAGCCGGCCGGAGCGGACCCCGTTAAGAACGCCCCCCTCCAGATCCTGCCGGACGACCGCGCCAAGCCCTACGACGGCCGCGCCCTGGTGAGTGCCCTCGTCGACGACGGAACCTTCACCGAGTACAAAAAAGAGTACGGTCAGACCCTGCTCTGCTGCTACGCCCGCATCGATGGCTGGAGCGTCGGCATCGTGGCCAACAACCGGCAGGTGATGAAGTCCGGCAAGGGGGAAATGCAGTTCGGCGGCGTGATCTACAGCGACTCCGCCGACAAGGCCGCCCGCTTCATCATGGTCTGTAACCAGAAGCACATTCCGCTGGTGTTCCTCCACGACGTGAGCGGTTTCATGGTGGGCAGCCGTTCCGAACAGGGCGGCATCATCAAGGACGGGGCCAAGATGGTCTCGGCCGTCAGCAACAGCGTCGTTCCGAAGTTCAGTATCGTGGCGGGGAACAGCTACGGGGCCGGCAACTACGCCATGTGCGGCCGCGCCTACGACCCCCGACTCATGCTGGCCTGGCCCACCGCCCGCCTGGCCGTGATGGGAGGCGCCCAGGCCGCCAAGGTACTGCTCCAGATACAACTCAGTGGTAACGAAGTCTCCGAGGAAGAACGCGAGGCCCTGCTGACCAAGATCACCGAACGCTACGACGCCCAGACCAGCCCCTACTACGCCGCCGCCCGCCTCTGGGTGGACGAAATCATCGATCCGCGTAAGACCCGCAAGTGGATCAGTACCGGTATAGAGGCGGCCAGCCACGCCCCGACCGAGCGGTTTAACGTGGGGGCGGTGCAAACCTGATTAGTCATTAGTCTGTAGTATCTGGCCGCCAGTCCCGACTAGCGACTGGATACTACGGACTGAGATACTACCTTCGCCGCCATGTACGATAACGATCTCTTCCTCCGCGCCGCCCGCGGCGAAACCGTCGAACGCCCGCCCGTATGGCTCATGCGGCA
This sequence comes from Lewinellaceae bacterium, assembly GCA_963838715.1. Classification (GTDB taxonomy): domain Bacteria; phylum Bacteroidota; class Bacteroidia; order Chitinophagales; family Saprospiraceae; genus Neolewinella. Next base: position 5,120,865 of record CAWISE010000009.1, on the reverse strand, counting down.
AGCCGGCCGTATTCTGCCCCAGTACCGGGCCCTGCGCGCCAGCCTGAGCGGCTTCAAGGAACTGGTTTCCACCCCGGACCTGGCGGCGGAAGTCACCATTCAGCCGGTGGACGAGCTGGGGGTGGACGCGGCCATCATTTTCAGCGACATCCTGGTCATTCCCGAGGCCCTGGGGCTGGACTATAATATGATCGAAAAGGTAGGACCGCGCTTTCCGGAAACGATCAAAAGTGCGGCCGACGTAGACAAACTGCGCCCGGCGGAGGAGGCCCCCAGCCATCTCGGCTACGTATTCGACGCCCTGGATGCGACAAAAAAACGACTCGACAACCGCGTCCCGCTGATCGGTTTCGCGGGTGCGCCCTGGACGATCTTCGCCTACATGGTCGAAGGCGGGGGCAGCAAAACCTTTTCCAAGGCCCGCCGGATGCTGTACCAGGAACCCGCGCTGGCCCACAAATTGCTGGAACGCATCGCCGTCGCTACGGCCGCCTACCTGAAGGAAAAAGTTCGCCACGGGGCCGACCTGATCCAGGTTTTCGACAGCTGGGCCGGCGTGCTGCCGCACGACCTCTACCTGGAGTTCAGCCTGCGCTACATCGACCTGATCTGTAAGGAACTGACCGACGTACCGGTGACCGTTTTCGCCAAGGATGCCCGCCACGCCATTCCGGACATCGGAAAGCTGGACTGTCAGGTCATCCAGCTCGACTGGATCGCCGACCGGAAACGGGCGCGGACGCAGGTGCAAGCTCACCAGGTTTTGCAGGGAAACCTGGACCCCACCCAACTCTACGCCGCACCGGAACAGGTCGCGGCGGCCACCGGGCGGATGCTGGACGATTTCGGCAGAAAGCACATCGCCAACCTGGGTCACGGCGTTTATCCGGATACCCCGCTGGAGGGGGTGAAAGCGTTCGTGAACGCGGTGAAGGCGTACCGCTACTCATAATTGGGGAACGCCCCGGGCAACTAAGGTTAATCCATGAGGACTGCCTGATAGATACTTTCCATCGCGGACCTAGACTGGGTAAATTCATCCAGGCTGCCATAATTCGCGTTTACCGTCCAGCTTAGGCTAATTTCTTGTCCGGGGAAGTAGGCTACGCTGGCAAAGTAGCCGATTGCATCCCCGCTGTGGATGTAGGCCGGTCCGAATGGGGTTGTTATCCGAAAAATTCCTAGCCCGTAATCCGTTGGAAATGTTTCTGGGTCACCGATCTCGTCAGGTAACCATTCCATCATTTCGGTCAGGGAACCAGATCGCAGTACCGTTCCACCGAAGAGTAAGTGCAGAAACCGGGACAGATCATAAGCATTCGAAATTAGCCCTCCATCCGCAGTGAAGTAATCCCAACCACTATAGTAAGTAGCGTTGATCAGTTCCCCGTTGGCGTAGAGGTCGACATATCCTCGGACCAAGTCACGTGGTACGGGGTCTGTAGCGGCGAACTGAGTATGGGCCAGCCCGAGCGGAGTAAACAGCCGTTCCCGAAACACCTCGTAGAATGGTTTTCCAGCTACCTGAGTGATTACATCGCCCAGCAGGACGTAACCGGTATTCGAGTACCGTACGTCCGTACCCGGTGGGAACTCCGCCGGCTCATCCCGGCTGTAGGCCAGCAGTTCGCCCGGGGTCCAAACCTTTTCCAGTTCGTTGAGGGAAGCCGTCTGAAAACGAGGGTTAGTGATGTAGTTGGGAAGGCCACTAGTATGATGCAACAGTTGACGAAGGGTAATTTCGTCGATGTTCCTGAAACCTTCCAGCTGTTCTGTTGATAAGTAGTCCGCAACCCGGTCATCCAGATTGATCAGTCCCTCCTCCTGAAGTAGCAGACAGGTTACGGCCGTGAAGATTTTGACGGTACTGCCGACCCGTGTCCGGTGACAGGGCTGCAACCGCACTTGATTGTAGACGTCCGCGACTCCAGCCGCTCCGGTCCAGGTCTGACCGTCCGCGTCGGTTATGGCCCACTGCGCGCCCGGTACCGCTAACGTGGTCAAATCTTGCATGATCCCGGCCAGATTGAGCGCTCCAGGAATGAGCGGAGGTGGGTCCGGTACGGTGAGCTCACAGTCATACGACTGCTGACTACGGACGGGTTCCCGGTCGCAGGTGAGTAGTAGGGAACTACAGCAAAGTATGACAAGGTAATTTTTTAGAGTTTTCATTTGCCGAATGGATATAGTTTAGCACCTAGGTGAAGATTAGTGTGTGACATCAGGGGAATGAACCCGGGGGAGTAGGGATACTCCAGCCAGGTTTCGTAGAGTGCGAATATTTCGGTCGATCGGATTTCGTTGGGTCGTAGCCGCCACCCCATACCCAGGGAGAGAGCGGGCATCACACGGCTGTTTCCCCGATCTTTAGCCGGTACTAATCTGCCATCAATCCGCCTAAACTCCTGCTGTACGGCATAAGTCCGTAAGTAACCGAGCGACAATCCCGTTTTGAGATTCAGTCCGAAGTCAAGGGCCACGTCTACATTCAGTTCCCCCCGAAGGTATAGTCCCTGAAATAGCTTACGGTGGAAGAGGTAGCCCATGCTGATAGTGGGCAGCAGTCGTACCCTACGGTCATGACGGGGCTCAAACTGGGTACCGATCTGAATCCCCGGGTGTACAGGTGTCAGGGGTATGTCAGTGAAAGGGACACTCGTTGATTCCGAGAAAAAGGAAATACGGATCGCCGGCTCTCCCTGAGCAGTCATTTCGGCGAATAGTAGCGACAGGACTGATAAAAGGAGCCAGCGTGGTAAGGATGATGCTAAACACATGGATAAGGATTTGCCACAATGTTCGCGGAGGAAACCGGGTGACCCCTCGTTTTTACTTACCTAATTTACCGAAACGGACATATCCGGCCCCGAAACGGACGCTTTACCCGCGGCCCATCAGCACGCTAACCAATTGATGAAATCCACTGCTTTGGTTTTAGGTACGTACTGTGGAGATTCGGCCGGAGGATACAGTAACAATTCCAGCCGGCGGGTCGTGGTTCGTTCGTAGCCGCGTACCGCCCTACGGTGTACCAGCAGCTGCCGGTTGACCTGATAAAAACCCTGTAAATCGACGGTAGCGACAACTCGTTCCATCGGCTGATCGTAGAGGTGGCGTTCTCCAGTAATGAGGTGCAGGTAAGTCAACTTATCTTCAATGAGAAAATAACTGATTTCCCGATCCTTCACGACTCTGGAGGAGACACCGGAATGCACGATAACGTCCACCGGTTTCTCTGATTTTGTCATTGCTGACGGGGCAATGGCGGTTCTTTCCGCCACGCTGCGGTAATTTACCCGGGCGTATAACTGAAAATAGATCAACTGAACCAGTATACAGAAGAGGACGACCAGCGGCAGCTCCAGGTAGAAGATCGGGCTTTCCCGTAGCTTCATCCCGAGACCGAACCGGAGGTACAGTAGTTCCATTCCGATTACGGAACTGACGGGTAAAAATAAACCCAACAGCAATTGGGCCGGTAGCCGGGGAATAAACCCCTGCACCCAGGGGTAACGTTTGTCCAGCCAACGGAACAACCAGCGAAAGTATATACCCGTCAGATAGGTACAGCCAAAAGCCAGTAGCAAGTCGGTATAAAAGGAAGGGATCGATAACTGATGGACGATTGGGTTGTCGTTACCGATAAAGAGGACCAGCAGGGCAATCAGCGGATACACCCAGTAAAACATCCACCGATCCTGAACGACTGCTTCCATAGTTAAGAACCGCAAAACTAGGGAAAGCCGGCAACTTCTGGCGGATGAAACACACCCTAACGCAATGAAACTTTTAATCCAGTTCGGACTCTTTGCCGGCGGTAAATCAAGCGTACTAATGAACGGTCGTATTCCGCGGAGGTATATTGGGAGGCTTGCATGAGGTTAAGATAAACCCCGCACCTGCGTCCGCGCCCTTTGCCTACTTTTCCGGTACTTCGCCCGGAAGAAATAAATAGTTATGCCGACCGACCACCCCACTTTTCTCGCCCTCGGCGATAGTTACACCATTGGTACCGGTGTCGAACCGTCCGCTGCCTGGCCCATCGTCCTTGGCCGGAAGCTGCGGTTACCTACCACGATCCTGGCCAAAAATGGCTGGCGGACCGAACACTTACTCGAAGCCATCCGTACGGAGCCACTGGCCCCACCCTACGGGCTGGTGGGCCTGCTCATCGGCGTGAACGACCAGTACGATGGTTTCGGGCCGGACCATTTCCGGGAGGGATTCAGCGAATTGCTTCAGCAGGCTGTCCGGTTGGCCGGTGGCAAGGCAGGTCGCGTCTTCGTCGTGTCGATTCCCGACTACAGTTACACGCCGAAGGGCGAAAACGACCGGGCCATCAGTGAAGAAATCGCGCGCTCCAACGAATTGGCCCGAAAGATCGCGGGAGCGCAAGACGTCCTGTTCCTGAACGTCACCCCCGTGTCCGAAAGGGCGGGAGACCAACCGGAACTGGTGGCCGATGACGACCTTCACCCCAGCGGGGTTCAGTACCGTACCTGGGTCGACGAAGTGCTACTGAACGGCGTGCGCCAGTTGCTGTCGACTTAACCGCCCCGGGTAGGCCGCCAGCGCCGCCTCCAGGCAGTCCATCGCCTTATCCAGGTCGTCTTCGTTCAGCACGTAGGCAATGCGGCACTCCTCCACGCCCAGGCCGGGAGTGGCGTAAAAGCCGGGGCCGGGGGCAAGCATGACGGTAGCCCCCTCGTGCTCGAAATCTTCCAGCAGCCAGCGGCAGAAATCCTCACTGTCCGCGACCGGCAAGCGCACGAAACAGTAAAAGGCACCGCCCGGGCGGTAGCTGAATACCCCGGGCATGGACCGGAGCCGGCGGTAGACGAGGTCGCGGCGGCCCCGGTAGTCTTCCTTGACCCCGTCGAGGTAGGCCGTGTCGTCCTTGAGCATCTCCTCGCTGAGTCGCTGACCGAGCCCCGGGGGGCTGAGCCGCAGCTTGGCGAAGCGATCGACGGCCGCCAGGACGGCGGGGTTCCGACACACCAGGGCCCCCACCCGGGCTCCGGTCGCGCTGTATCGCTTGGAAACCGAGTCAATAACGACGGCGTGATCGGATAGCCCGTCCAGCTGCAGGATGGAGCGCAGCGGCTCATCGTAGGAGAATTCCCGGTACACCTCGTCGGCGCAGAAAAACAGATCGTGACGTTTGACGATATCGGCCAGCCGGTCGAGTTCGGTCTGGCTGTAACAGGCCCCCGTCGGGTTGTTCGGGTTCGTGATCACGATGGCCCGGGTGCGGGAGGTGATCTTGCGGGCAAAGGCTTCCGGGCTGGGCAGGCGGAAGCCATCCTCGATCCGGCAGGTGATCGGTACGACCCGGACGTCGGCGATGTGCGCGAAGCCATTGTAATTGGCGTAAAAAGGTTCCGGTACGATGATCTCGTCTCCCGGGTCCAGGCAGGCCAGCATGAAGAACAGAATGGCCTCGGAGCCGCCGGTGGTGACCAGAATCTCGTTCGCGGTCAGCCGCACGTCGAAGCGGGCGTAATAGCCGGTCAGGGCTTCCCGGTAACTGGCGGTACCGTTACTCGGGCTGTAGTCCAGTATCTCCCAGGGCTGGGCCCGGAATCTTTCCACCGCGCGGGGCGGCGTCTTAATGTCGGGCTGCCCGATGTTGAGGTGGTAAATGTGGCGTCCCTTCGCCCGGGCGGCGTCCGCCAGGGGAACGAGCTTGCGGAAGGGAGACAGGGGGACGGTGTCCGAGCGGTGGCTGACGGTTGGCATGGGGCAAAAGTAGTAGATAGTCAGATAGTCGGTCGTAAATAGTCCATCCCGGCGGCTAAAGACCGGTGACTGTTGACTACTCCACCTGATAAAAGTACTCCCCCTCGTAGCCATCGTAGGTCCCGCCGAAAAGCAGATTGTCTTCCGACCGGAGCAGTCTCAGAAACGTTGGCAGACCGGTGATTTCCTCCCCGTTCACCCGGGTGATCAGGAAGCCGGCGTTCATATTGGTAGCGGCCACCGGGCTGTCGCGAAAGATACTGATCACCCGGATGCCTTCCGGGTCCGCCCGGACCTCGAAACCAAAGCGGTGGAGCAGGTCATCCGCCCGTTCGCTGACCAGGGTCATGGCCCCGTTGCTCTTGTCCCGCAGCAGTACGGTGGCGTTGCGCCGGCGGCCGTTGCGGGTGTAGGTCATCCGGATCTTCTGCCCGGGCCGGTAACGGCTCAGTTGCTCCTGGAGGGCCGGGGAGCCGTTTACCGGTATGCTATTGATACTGGTAATCACGTCACCGACCTCCAGCCCGGCCCGGATGGCGGACCCGTCGCGGCTCAGGTCGGTGATGATCACGCCCCGGGCCTGGTCGAGGCCGAGTTGCTTGGCCTGCGCATCGTTGACGCTCTGAATGCGCGCGCCGAGCAGGGCCCGTTTCACCTCTCCGTAGTCACGCAGATCGTTCAGTACCCGGCTGGCGAGATTACCGGGGATGGCGAACGCAAAACCCTCGTGCCGGCCACTATTCGTGATGATGGCCGTATTGATCCCGATCAGTTCTCCGTTGGTGTTCACCAGGGCGCCGCCGCTGTTTCCGGGGTTGACGGCAGCGTCGGTCTGGATAAAACTCTCGATGCGGTCTTCCGGCTGCAGGACGTCGATGCTGCGCCCCTTGGCACTCACGATCCCGGCCGTCACCGTGGAGTTCAGGCTGAAGGGGTTCCCGACGGCCAGCACCCACTCCCCCACCCGCAGGCTATCGCTGTTCCCGAAGGAAAGGACGGGGAGGGCTCCGGCGTTGACCCGGAGGAGGGCCAGGTCGGTGGCTTCGTCGGTACCGACGATCTCGGCGTTGAACTCCCGGCGGTCACTGAGGGTGACGCGGATGCGGCGGGCACCGTCGACAACGTGGTTGTTGGTCGCGATCAGCCCGTCGGGGGAGATGATCACGCCGGAGCCGGTGGAGCTGCTCTCCTGGTTGGGGCCCAGGGGGTTACCGCCGAAGTGGGTGCGGATAAACACCACGGCGGGCGTCACGCCGGCGGCGGCGGTGGTAAAGTCGGTGGGTACGCTGCTGCGGAAAGTACGCAGGCGGAGTTCCTCCAGGTTCGGCTCCACCACCATCATCTCACTGGAGGGCGGAGCGGGAGAAACAAGTTGAACACCCGCAAAAACCCCGAGCAGGGCGGAAAGGAGGCAACCGGTTAGTAATAGGGCGATAGTTCGGATCGTCATGCGGCGGATTAACGCTTCGGCCGCTCGCATTGTTACTTTTACGGCCTCACAACTCCACCTATGTTCAAGCAACCCGCCGACCCGAACGGCAATATTTTCGGTTGGCGCATCAGCCTCATCGGCGCAATCGTGATCCTGCTGTTCCTCGCCCTGGCCTACTACCGCCACTCCTCCCTGAACGTGCCGAGCGGCTTCGAAGACCCGCTGGAAAACAAGCGCATCCAGGATTCCATCAGGGAGGAGCGGCTGCGGGAAACCAGTCGACCAACCGTAATCGAGCAACCATGAACGATACCTTTTACAAGTACCAGGGGGCCGGCAACGACTTCGTGCTCTTCGATGACCGCACCGGCCGGATCGGCGATCTCGGTCAGCCGACCATCGCCCGGTTGTGCGACCGCCACTTCGGGATCGGGGCCGACGGACTGATGCTGCTACGGAACCACCCCGACTACGATTTCGAGATGATCTACTTCAACAGCGACGGCCACCCCAGCAGTATGTGCGGGAACGGGGGGCGCTGTATCGTTCGCTTTGCCGCCGACCTGGGGCTGTTACGCGACGAGTATCGCTTCCTGGCCGTGGACGGTCCGCACCGGGCCAGACTGACCGCGGATGGAAACGTGAGCCTGGAAATGGGCGACGTTGCGCAGGTGCAAAAATTCGATAAAAACAGTTGTGTCCTGGACACCGGTTCCCCCCACTTCGTCCGTTTCGTGGAGGACCTCTCCCGGGTGGAGGTGGTGGAGGACGGCCGTGCCATTCGCCGGAGCGCTCCTTTCGCGGATAAGGGCATCAACGTCAATTTCGTCCGGATGCAGGACGATACCCTCCACATCCTGACCTACGAGCGGGGCGTAGAGGACGAAACTCTCGCCTGCGGGACCGGGGTGACGGCCGCGGCCATCGCCAGCATCCAGCGGACCAAGCGGCTGGGAGATTTTCTAGTCAGGGTGAAGGCCAGGGGTGGCGACCTGACCGTAGCCGGCCGGCGGACGGGGCCGGAAAGTTACGAGGCACTGTGGCTGACGGGGCCGGCGGTGTTCGTGTTTGGCGGAACTATCGCAGGGAGGACCCCGCAGGTCGAAGGGGTGTAGGGAGTAAGCTTGCCCCATTGGTCTGTCGACCCTTAAATTGGTGAAAGGGTGCTGGCCACTTCTAGGTCTAATTTGACAGACCGCTGGATACCAAACGATTAAAGGGGGATGCATTCCCCGTTCAAGCAACGTTCCATGGGGAGACAGAGGCACCCTGATGGTCCCAGTCCTCCTCCTCCGGAAGAGGGAGCGGGAAAAATTGTCTCCAGGGCTATGCGGTCAAATGGGCTGAACACCGTTTGGGCGAAGTTTCCGGGATGGCAGGTCCGAAATACTGATATACCATCCGAGTTCGGTCTGCGTGGTGTACCTGGAATGTGCACTCCCCAGATAGGACTTGGTTTCACCTCCGGGGAAGAGTTGCCACCTAGTATGGGAATAGATGTTCCACGACGGCATGAGTGAGACATGGGATCAAACCAGTCCGTATGATGCATACCTAAGGCATGCCCCACTTCGTGCATCATTGCGTGGCGGAAGAAATTCTGGGATGCCCCCGAGCCGGTTCGGTCGCTGGCAACCCGAATAACGGCACCTGGATTACCGTACATGGAAGGGAGGTCCGCAAGTCCGACGGCCCCATCAACCCCCAGATCACTCAGTGGTATGACGGAAATAACGTTACTGTTGGTAATGACTCCGGGTACGCCCCGACCAGTCCTGACGAAACTAAGCACCAAATTATGTCGGATATCTAACGAATTGTAGCTTGCCACTGCATGTTCCAGGGCGTCTCTCCACTCAGGATGACCGGTCATATTGACCCCGCGTATGCGTATAGTAGGATAGTGTGAACCAACCGTTACGCCGTACCGGTATTGTTTATTGCCGGGTGTAAAATTCGGCGCAAAATCTGCACGCTCGGTTAAATTTTCTTCCGACAAGATCATATCCCCGCCAATCAGGTATTTCCTTCTGACCGGAGACACATCACTTTCCCGGGTTAGGACAATCTCAACATCCTGTCCGGCAAAGCCAGCTTGTTGGAGCAAATTTATCTCCGTTTCGGTCAGATTCTGGTCCACAGCAACCTCAAGGGAAGGTAGGTCTCCCGGAATCAGTTCGGAATTAGGGGTGAATAGATCCGCGTCTTCCGGTTGCGTACAGGAAACCAACAGACTGCCCATGATGCCGACCATCATGAATACGCGAGTTAGGTATTTCATTAGTGAGGTGTTTAGGTGTAAAAAAAAGGATCAGGCTATCTCTATAAGATCTACAAGGGCCGTGTGTGACAACTAGCGGTTCGTGAAACTTGCGACAGGCGACCTGATCGGTGGTCCGTCAGCTTCTAGTCCTGGGGCTAGGCCGGTATGATTTTTCGGTAGTAAGCAGGCGCCCGAACCGGAGCGTAGCCGTAGCTAGGTGAGGATTCGAGCAACGGGGATACAGTAAAAGAACGTCGCGGATTGCCCGAGAACTCAAGCTTGACGGGGCACTAGCTTTTCCTCACCTTCCGCCGCGCCCGAAAATCCCGGTACTGACTACCCGCCGCCAGGGCGATGCCCCCGACAAACAGCAGCAGATTCCAATACCAGGCCAGGGGGGCCTGACCGAGTTGGAGGTAAACCAGATCATCAAAGTCGGCGGCCGCTACGTGTACCCAGCTGCTCGGTTCGGGAACTTCCGAAGGCGGGCCGACCAATCCCTCGATTCGATCGGTCGGTGGTGGGCAGTTGATCGGATCCACGCAGCCGGCTTTCTCACTGTTCCAAAAGGCAATGATGTTATAAAATTCTCCATCCACCGATTCGATGGGCCAGAAATGGTACACCGGGCTGGATTCTCCACTTTGCAGCATCTGATACTGTTGCAGGCTATCTGCTAAGCGGGCACCGGTCAGCCTGATAAAATCCGCGTCCCCTACCCCACTCCCGGCTTCTTCGATCGGAATGGTCCGCAGCCGTTGCGTCCCGAATTGCTGACTGAGTAAACTGTTGCAACCCGTGATCATAAAGATGACTCCGCCGAAGAGCAGTGAGGTATTTCAGCATGGGGTAAAGGTACTGCACCTGCGCACCGTCGCCCTAAGTGCGCTCATATTAGAATTTTGTTGATTGAGTGATGAATTAAGTGCTAGGATAACGTTTCGTCGGACGTAGGCGTCCTCCACCGGCATTCCCGCCGGACAACGTGAACAGAATTTAAACAAATAAAATGGGAAAATTTTGAATGAGTAAAAATCTCTCCCTAAGTATCCTATTTTGCCGCAAAGTCCGATCGTATGAAAGCTTTGTGTTTGTTGGCGGCCCTCTGCTGCTCCTCCCCCTGTTTTGCGCAGGAGCCTGCCGTCTTCGACGACAATCCGATGCAGGAGCGCGCGCTGAACGTGGCCGAATCGGAGTATGTGTTGCGTGAGCCGACGGGGCTTGCCGAGGTCGAGGAACGCGTGGAACCGCCCAACTGGTACGTCGGGATGAAGGAGCCGACCTTCGAGGTGATGATCTACCGTCGCGACGTAGCGGCATTTAAATCGGCTACGGTCGATCACCCCGGCCTGAGCGTGGATTACGTAAACCGGCTGGCCAACCCCAACTACCTCTTCGTCGGGCTGCGGATGGCGGGCGGCACTCCCGCCGGTAAGTTCAACATCGTATTGCGGGCAGGCATGGGAAGAAGCATCAACGTACCGTATGAATTACGCAGCCACCCCGGCGGCCCCGAACAAGCGCTCAGCCAGCAGGACCTGATCTACCTGATCATGCCGGACCGCTTTGCCAACGGTGACCCGACGAATGACGCGGTGCCGGGTATGCGGGACTCCCTGGTCAACCGGAACAAGTTCTTTTTTCGCCACGGCGGGGACCTGAAGGGGATCGAGGATAAACTCGGCTACCTCGAAGACCTGGGCGTGACGGCCATCTGGTTGAACCCGGTACTGGAAAACGATCAGCCCTACGCCAGCTACCACGGTTACGCGGTCACGGACCATTACCGCATCGATCGCCGGTTCGGCACCAACGAAGCCTACAAGTCCCTGGTCACCGCCGCCAAGAAACGCGGGATCAAGGTGATCATGGACGTGATCTTCAACCACGTCGGCGATCAGCATTTTTTCATCCGGGATCTCCCGAGCGAAGACTGGATTCACCAGTGGCCGGAGTACACCAAAACGACCTACCGGGCCACTACTCTGCTGGACCCCCACGCGAGCGATTACGACCGGAAGCTGATGCTGGACGGCTGGTTCGACAAGCACATGCCCGACCTGAACCAACGCAACCCCCACCTGGCGCGCTACCTTATCCAGAACAGTATCTGGTGGACGCTCTACAGCGGGCAGTCGGGGTTCCGCCTCGACACTTACGCGTACTCCGACCCGGATTTCATGGCGGAGTGGAACCGGCGCATGCTGGCCGAATTTCCGAACATCGGCATCTTCGGGGAGACCTGGGTCCACGGCCCGGGCGTACAGTCCTGGTTCGCCGGCGGACGCGGCACCCACCAGGAGTTTGACTCCCACCTGCCCGGGGTAACCGACTTCCAGACTTACTACGCCATTCACGAAGCACTGGCCCGGGACCCGGGCTGGACGGATGGCGTACTGAGACTCTACTACACCCTGGCCCAGGACTACCTCTACGCAGACCCCACCAAGAACGTGCTCTTCCTGGACAACCACGACATCGCCCGGATCTTCACCTCCGTGGAGCGGGACAAGACCAAGATGAAAAGTGCCCTGGCGTTGCTGATGACACTGCGGGGTATTCCAATGCTCTACTACGGGACCGAACTGGCCCTGGAGGGTTCCGGGGGTGCCTTCGGAGAGGGCGGCCGGCTGGATTTCCCCGGCGGTTTCCCAGGAGATACCACGGATGTATTCAACCCCGCCGAGCGGACGACCGACCAGAGGGAGATCTTCAACTACACCAGCCAACTGGCCAATTTCCGCAAATCATCCCCGGCACTTGCCGAAGGGAGCTTTCGCCAATTCGTACCCATCGACGGTGTGTACGCTTACTTTCGGGAGAGCAGGGAACAAACCGTAATGGTATTGTTCAACGCGAATGCCGTGGAAATGGAAGGCATCAATACGGAGCCCTACCGGGAAATCCTGGGCGGATACCGGGGAGCACGGGAAATCGGTAACGCCGCCGGGACAATCGAAAATTTCAGTGAGATCGACCTGAAGCCTAAGGAAGTACGGGTTTTTGAACTGAACTGAAATTTTGTAAATAAACTCAACAACTACACCAACATTATGGGTAAACCGGTACTTTCATGTGAAAGAACGCTACAATTTCCGCATGAAAGCCATCACTACCCCCTGCGTTTCGATTGCTTGTCTGCTTAATTTTCGGGTAGTTGGTCCGGCCATGGAAGTCATTGGTAAAGTGACGGATATACGGGTAAATGAGGCGCGTGACGAAGGAGAAATCCTGGTGGAATTTCTGGATAAACTCGGTACGGTAGGAAGAGTGGCCTGGCGGGATGCGGTGATCTCCACCGATCGAAAACTGGTCATGATCGTTCCGGCACTGATAAAGTAGCCTGCTTCCTGACGGCGGATCAGTTTTCGTTGATCCGGGAGTTGACCGCATCGTCCTTCAGTTCCCGACCGTCGATGCGGAAAGAGAGGCCGAAGTTGATGAAATAGCTGTTGAGGTCGCTGGTCCCGTCCCAACCACCGGACAGGTCGACGGCCAGGTCATCGCTGATGAGGTAAGCGATGCCCCCGTCGTAGTTGGTCGTGAAATCGTCACTGAGCGATCCGTACAGTTCCACGAAGGAACTCCACTTCTCGGAAAGGGAAAAACCGAGGGTGGTTACGTAGCCGGTCGAGCGGGTATTGTTACCGGACCAGCTGCGGTTGAGGTTAGTGGTCAGGGAGAGCAAGTCGGTCAGGCTCCAGCCGGCACTTACGATGAAGGTCGCGCCGGTATTGTCCCTCCGAAATTCCTCGGACTGGGCCGTGAGCAGTGCCCGCCCCTGCACGGCCATGGAGGGCCTCCACCCGTCGTTCTGCAGCAGATTGTACCGCAAGCCCAGTTGGGTATTGGTAACTCCGCTTACCCGGCGGCGGCCGTTTCCGGTCGTAAACTCCCGGGACCCAGCGGCGAACACCCCGCTGGCTTCCAGGTGCTTTAGGAGGCCGACCCGGAGCACGGTCGTTTCCGTCAGGTTACTCACCTGGTTTGGATCTTCCCCGACCCAGTTGATGTTGAGGCCGGTTTGTACCTGATAGACCTGTCGACCGACGGTGAGGCCGCCGATGGCCTGGCCCGGGCGGCCGGTTACGATGGTGGGACGGTACTGCGCCGCGAGCAGAACGGGCAGCAGCAGGAAAAGAGTGAAGTACAGAAATCTCATGACGGGAACGATAGCAATTGACAAAAAAAAGTGGCGTGCTATTTAGCACGCCACTTCCGTGTTAACCGCCACTACCGGCGCGGATGTTCCCCGCCGGCGGAATAATTTTCCGGCGGCTCTCCTTACTGTACCTTGAAGTTATAGCTGATCTTGCCGCACTGCCGCTCGGCCGCACCGGCACTGAAACGCCACTTCCTGGCATTGGCGATGGCGGCGTTCACCAGTTGGGGGTTGTTGGTGGTACTGCCGTTCTGGCTGAAGGTAGGGGCACCGATCACGTTGCCGTCCGAGCCGACGCAGATCGAGACCACCACGGTTCCACTCACCTGGCTGTTCTCCTGAACGGGGGGGCTGGCAAGAACGCCTCGTCCGCCCAAACCGCCGGACACACGGCCGTCTCCGGTGGAAATACCCCGTAGGCGGTCGGCATTGGGGTCGCCGTCATCAACGCCCTGATTACCGGGCTTACCCGTATCTCCCCGTCCGCCACCGTTACCGAACAGTCCGCCGATGGCATCGCGGGTGGCGGCGGCCTCCGCGTCGCGCTGGGCCTGGGCACGCGCGGCCGCGGCGGCAGCTTCCCGGCGCTGCCGCTCTTCCTCGGCTTTTTTGCGGTTTTCCGCTTCCTGGGCGGCACGGACTCTCCTGGCCTCGGCCTCCGCTACGTCCTGCTTGCGTTGTTCTTCGGCCCGGCGCCTGGCTTCCGCCTCGGCCTTTTGCTTACGCAGGGCGACTTCGGCGGGAGTCTCCTGCTGGATGACCTCCCGCTGTACGGGCTTGGGTTCGGGGCGGGCGGCGGGGGTCGGAGGCTCCGGTTGGGGGTCGGGGCGTACTTCGGGGGCCGGTGGCGGCGGGGTGGCCGGTTCCGGTTCCGGGGCGGGTTGCTCGGCCGGACGGCTGGGGCCGGCATTGTTATCACCCTGCCCGACGTCGATCAGGCCCAGGTTCACCAGGATACCCGGCTGGCCGGGAGGTGGGTTCTGGAAGAAAAAGACCGGGATCAACAGCAGTACGATCACCAGAATAAAACCGATCCCCGCCGCGATCTTGCCGCGACGGTCGCCGATAATTTCTCTTTCCGTGAGTTGGATTTCCATGATTGAATAGCTTTTAGTTGTGTCCTGGATGTAAAACTAGGGAGGAATACATAAAAGTGTAAAGAGAGACTTAAGATTTAGGATCCGGGACTCAGGCTGCGCAGCTGGCGATTCTTACCAGCAGTAGAATAATGGCCGCGATCCAGGTGAAACGAATCCAGGCGGGTTTTCTACGAATCTTTTGGCGGCCGACGAATCGCTCCAGATCCCCGTGCTTCCGTTTCAGCTGATCGTATGCGTTGTTGACGGCCAGGCGATTCTGCTCGAGTAAGTGGGGCAACTGATGGGCGTAGTAGATGAGATCCAGTACCAGCTGACCATTGCGGCCGGCATAACGGACGGAAAAAACCATGATCATCTCCGCGATCTGATCGGTGAGGGGGCCGAAATACTCCGGCAATTCCGCCAGGGCGGCCACGGGCAGGGTTCGTTCGGGCAGCTGGCCCTTCTTGACCGCAACTACTGCGGGGCTGGCCCCTTCCGTAAAGTAGACGTCCAGGGCGCGGGCGAGCCGTAGTATCTCCGTAGTCAGGTGACCGTACGTCTGGACAAAGAAGACCTCGACTGGCAGATCGATGTCCTCGATCCGCAGTTGCTTCATTTGGTCCAGGGCGGCCAGGTTCTCCTCCTTGAAGAAACGGAGGGTATGGTAATCGTAGATCCAGGCGAAGCGATCGCGGAGAAAGGGAAGCATTTCCGGTTCGTGGAGGGCGGCTACGTCGAAGTAGTCCACTACTACCCCGTCGACCAGAAAGCGGGAAAGCCCCTCCACCCGGGCGGCACGGTGGTAACGTTCCCGTACTTCCGGAGATTCCAGCGCCTCCGCCAGTACCTTTTCCAGTAGTTCCGGGGAGTAGAATGCACCGAAAAAACCGAACTCTTCGTAGCCGGAGGTACGGAGTTCGTCCAGAAAATTCCGGTTGGCCCGCTGCAACAAAGCGGGATCGATGGAACCGACGGGGTCTTCCGCCAGGCCGAACAGATCGATGGGGTTCAGGTAACGGGGAGGGGGGGTAATGACCAATTTTTCGGGTGTTTAGGGCGCTTAGGTGAAACGGAAGGTAGTGTATGCATCCGGTAAATCAATACGTCCACGCTCCCGGATCGGCCGCGAAGCTACAGCCCGCGACACTTCACCCACAACCAACCGATCAGCCCGAACTGGATCAGCAGGCGAACCACCGCGATGGCCTTCGACCCGATGACCGGTCTTTCCCGCAACAGGTCGATCACGTGGAGGGGCAGAAAAACGATCATGAGCGCGCAGGCGGCGTAGAGTCCGTACTTCCGCGCGTCCCCCGGGATCAGCAGGGCGATACCGATGGCGAGCTCCGCCAGTCCTCCGGCATAATTGGCCGCCAGTTTCGGCATCCAGTCGGGCATGAACGGATCGTAGAAGGAAGGATTCACGAAGTGGTAGACACCGGCTCCGATCAGGACGGCCGCAAAGAGGTAGGTAAAGATCATCCGCGTAAGGTAGACCCGACGGAGGGATTTCAGAGTGTTTGCACCCGCGCACCGTCGCCCTGAATTCCGTACCTTCGCCGCCCCAAAGCTAAATCCCATGAAAAGCGATATTCCAACGCAGCCCGTAACCGACGTAGCGGTGGCCGCCGCCCCCCGCCCCGGCACCCCCGGCGAGGAGATGTGGGACATTTACCTCGTCAACCTCGGGGAAGAGCCGATCACCAACATCCTCATTACCAGCCAGGGCTACGGCATGCTGGACGGAAAAGACAAGACGACCACCGTGCTGCGGCACTTTCACCCGGAACTCGCCGCCAGGGCCAGCCTGAAGATCGAGCCCATCCAGTCCGAACTGTTCGGCATCACGAACGAGTACTGGGTGAGCTTCAACCGGGGAGCGGGCATGATGGACAAGAAGTACGTCTTCCGCCCCGGACAGATCAGCCCGGAGCTACTCGTAAAGGTGCCCGTGCTGGAGCGAGCCGGTGTTTACAAACAATAGAATTATGGAAAGGCCGACCGCCAAGAAGGTGAGCGAAAGCTTCACCACCATGTCCGAATTGGTCATGCCCAACGACACCAACCCACAGAACAACCTGATGGGTGGTAATATGCTGCGGTGGATGGATATCTGCTGCGCCATCTGCGCCGGTAAGCACTGCGCCCGCCCGGTCGTGACCGCCTCGGTGGACAACGTAGCCTTCGGCAGCCCCATCCGCAACGGAGAAGTCGTCACCCTGGAAGCCAGCGTCACGCGGGCCTTCAACACCAGCGTGGAGATCTACGTCGAAACCTTTGCCGCCAGTATGCAGGGACTCAACCCCCGTCGGACCCACAGTGCCTACTTCACCTTCGTGGGGCTGGACCGGGACAACGGAACCCCCGTCCTCATTCCTGAGGTCATCCCCCTGACGGAGATTGAGGAAACCCGCTTCCACGCCGCCGCCCGCCGCCGGGAACTCCGGCTGGTGCTCGCCGGTCGGTTGAAGGCCGATCAGGCCACTAAACTCAAAGAACTGTTCAGCTGATGCGCATCGTAACCTACAACGTCAACGGTATCCGCGCCGCGCTGAAAAAGGGGCTCGCCGAATGGGCCGCGGATACGGACATCGACGTCCTCTGCCTCCAGGAGACCAAGGCCGAGGCCGAGCAGGTCGACATGGGCGAATTCGAAGCCGCCGGTTTTGTCCACCAGGCCTGGCACAGCTGCCGCCGCAAGCGGGGCTACAGTGGCGTGCTGACCCTGAGCAAGGTGGCACCCGACCTGGTCAGTAACGACATCGGCATGGAACACTACGACTGTGAAGGGCGGATCGTACGCACCGATTTCGGGGAGCTGACCATCCTGAATTGCTACTTCCCAAACGGCGGACAGGGCGAGGAACGGCAGAACTTCAAGTACGGGTTTCTGGATGATTTCCTCGAACACGTACAGGAACTGCGTAAAACCCGGCCGAATATGCTGGTCGTCGGCGATTACAACATCGCCCATACCGCCATCGACCTCCACGCGCCCAAGCGCAACGAGCAGACCACCGGCTTCCTCCCCGGGGAGCGCGCCTGGATGACGAAGTGGTTTTCGGAAACAGGCTTCGTGGATGCCTTCCGCCACCTTCACCCGGAAACAAACCGACGTCTACAGCTGGTGGAGTTACCGCGCCAACGCCCGGAACAACAACAAGGGCTGGCGCATCGATTACCACAGCCTGAGCGGGCACTGGGCGGACCGCATCGTCTCGGTGGAGCACCTGCCGGACGTGCAACATTCGGATCATTGCGCGATCGTGCTGGAGTTGGCGGATGCTTAGCGACTCACACTAGATTTCCACACGCTGCGGCCGCTGCGTGATATCCCCTCCCCATTCAGCCCCCAATCACCCCAACCATGCAAAGAATCTTTCTCGACAACGCCGCCACCACCCCCCTCGATCCCGAAGTTGCCGCCCGCATGATGGAAGTCATGACTTCCCACTACGGCAACCCGAGCAGTATCCACGCCGAGGGCCGGCAGGCGCGCAGCCTGATCGAAAAAGCGCGCAAAACCGTTGCGGACACGCTGAACTGCAGCATCGGCGAGGTCTTTTTCACCAGCGGCGGCACCGAGGCCAATAATATGGCGCTGAAAAACGCGGTCCGTGACCTGGGCGTTCGCCGCATCGTTTCCTCCCCGCTGGAGCACCACTGCGTGCTGCACAGCCTCGATTCCATCCGGGAAAGCGGCACGGCGGAAGTCGTTATGGTCGCTACCGACACAGTGGGAAACATCGACCTGGCCGACCTGAAGCGGCTGCTCGCCGATTCCGACAAGAAGACGCTGGTCAGCCTGATGCACGCCAACAATGAGATAGGCAATCTGCTGCCGCTGGAGGAAGTCGCCGTTTTGTGCGAGGACGCAGGTGCATTATTCCACTGTGACACCGTCCAGACCATGGGCTACTTACCGATCGATCTCAACGCCACCCGCGTCAATTTCCTCAGTGGGAGCGCCCATAAGTTCTACGGTCCCAAGGGCGTCGGCTTCGTCTACATCAACTCCGAGAACATCATCAAGCCTTACCTGGACGGCGGGGCCCAGGAGCGGAATATGCGCGGCGGGACGGAGAACATCTACGGCATCGTCGGGCTGGCCACCGCCCTGGAGAAGGCCGCCGCCGAGCGGGCCGAGCGGGCCGCCAGGATCACCGACCTTAAATCTTACTTCCACGATCAGCTGGTGGCTCACGTGCCGGGCGTCCGCTTCAACGGAGACGTCGGGAGCGGGCACTTTAAGGTACTCTCGGTCAGTTTCCCCGAATCCCCGAAGGGCGACCTCCTGCTCATGAATCTCGACATTAACAACATCAGTGCCAGTGGCGGCTCGGCCTGCAGCAGCGGCATCGACGTGGGCAGCCACGTGATCGCCCACCTGCACCCGGACAGCAAGCGGCATACGGTTCGTTTCTCGTTCAGCCACCACAACACGCGGGCGGAAATCGACTACGTAGTAAGTAAATTGGGGGGGATGCTGTGAGTCCTCCGGACTCTTCTTACCGCGCCCCCGCCAGCACCACCACCAATTTCTCCTCCCGCGTATCCCCGTTCGGGTTGAATAACTCCGCCAGGATCACGTAGGTGCCCACCCGTGCACGCTGCCCGTCGTCGGTTACCCCCGTCCAGCGGAGGGTCCCCTCGCTGCCGAGCAGTTCGGTCCGGGCCAGGTTATAAACCGGCCGGCCCTGTACGTCGAAGATGCGCAGGCGCGTCAGGAAGCCGGGGCCGTCGGTTTGGTAATTGATCTCCAGGAAATCCTCAAAGCCGTCGCCGTCGGGGCTGAAGGTTTTGGACGTCAGACTGAATACGCCGTCGTCTCCCGCCGCGGGGAGGTCGTCCCGCTGCTGGGAATTGGCCCGGGTGGGCGTCCCGAAGCCCTCCGTACCGGCGGCGCTGAACCAGTTCCCGTCGTCCTGGGTGGTGGCCTTCTGGCGGAGGCGTTCCAGGCTGACGCCGTCGTTCGGACTGAGCAGTTCGGAGTGCAGGTCTTCGTTGTAATCAAATGCATCCAGCAAGACGCCGGCGGTGCTGACAATGGTGACGTTGCCGTCATCGTCCCCCATGCTCGGCAGCGTCTGATCGATCAGCAGGTCGGGGTTTACGTCCCGGAAGTCGGCGATCGTCCGCTCCGGGTCGGCGGAAAACGTGAGGTAGTCGCCGGGGCGGAAAAATTTGGCGGCATCCACCTCCTGGCTGTTGTTGGAGCTCTCCGTCCGGCTGTTCTCGATGCGCCAGCCCTCCACCTGGAATACTTTATCGCTGCAATTATAGAGTTCGACAAAGCGCGCTCCCCCGCTGGCCGGGTTGAAGAGGATCTCGTTGATCACCACATCTCCCGCCGCGGCGGCGGAGGGCAGGAAGATCTCGAAGGTTGCGGGGCCATCCGGGAAATTACCGGCGCAGTCGCTGAAGTCGGGCAGCAGTCGGAGCAGGTAGGCCACGCTGGTTTCCAGGCTGGCGGAGAGGCGAACCGTCGTTTCCTCCACCGAGAGCCCGGTCAGGGTGCCACCCTCCAGTTCGAAGAGATCGAGGCCAAGATTGTCGGGCAGTTCGTCGAAGGTCAGACTGATCCCTTCGGGATCGGTCGTAATCCCGGTGACCATCGGTGGGGTCACGTCGGCGGGCATGCCCGTTACGCTGTTCGGCCGGCCGGGGGTGCCGCCGGTAGCGTCCAGGCTGGCGCGCCACAGACCGCCGCAGTTGAGTTCCCCGTTCCCGGTGTACTCAATGGCGTAGCCGCCACCGTCGCGCTCGGTATCGTTGTACCAGGCCGTCGTGTAATCGACGCGGGAGAGTACCTCGTCGTTGTAAAATAAGATGATACTGTCCCGGCTGTTGGTGAGCCCGGGGAGGTTAGCGGTGAATACATTCTGCGCACCGAGGTCCAGAAAGTCCTGGACAAATTCCGCGTCGGTAATGACGGCGTACGCTCCGGCTTCCAGCAGACCGTCGGGGGCCGTCACCGGAACGGAGGTGCTGCCACTGGAGATCCGGAGCCCGCTCAGGTTCAGGCGACTGTCGCTCTCATTGTAAATTTCCACGTACTCCGTTTCCGGAAGACCGACGGGAGGGTTTTCGTCCGGACTGAACTCATTGATG
This sequence comes from Lewinellaceae bacterium, assembly GCA_963838715.1. Taxonomy (GTDB): domain Bacteria; phylum Bacteroidota; class Bacteroidia; order Chitinophagales; family Saprospiraceae; genus Neolewinella. The sequence continues at coordinate 5,100,076 of CAWISE010000009.1, read as the reverse complement.
CGCAGGTCCCCCGCTACCGGATCGACCGTCGGCAGGTACAGTAGCGTAGTTTCCAGGTTGGGGCTGTCGTTACCCGCCGCATCCTGGCTGCTCAGTACGGTCAGGGTGACGGGAATGCCGTCCGGCAGATCGTCCGCGAGGGTGAGGCGGACCGTCGCTCCCGTGGCCGTGGCGGAACTCACCGCAATGCCCGCCGGTACGAAGGTGTAATTACTGACGTTCTCGGCCGTCGTGACGTTGACCGGTTCCGAATAGACCAGCACGACGGTACGCGGTCCCTCGACGGTGACATCGGTAATGGTCGGTGCCTCCGTATCGTTCAGCACGGAACGCGCCAGCAGGTCGTCGAAACTGAATCTGTCCGCCCGGGTACTGGTGTAAATACAAGTCACTTCGAAGTAATCCGGTGAGATAGCGGAAGCCACGTCGGTCGATCCCTGCACGACGAAATCGGTTCCTCCCGCGTAGTCCGCGCTGAGGGTCCAGAAACGATCGGCTCCCCGTACCAGCCGGAAGCGGGCTACGGCGGGTTCGCTGCCCAGGGCCCCGGCGGTACCGTCGAATTCTCCTTCCAGTCCTTACCCCCGGAGCGGAAAGTGGCCTCCAGGGCGTCGTCGCTACCGGATCGCCCACCGAAGCGCAGGGTGATGACGTTCTCCGGGTCCTCCACGCCTCCGGCCTCCTCCAGTAGGCGAATGACGCAGTAATTACCGGTGGAGGGAGAAAAATCCATCCGTACCAGGAACTCGTACGTCAGTTCTCCGGCATGCGGGGTCAACGGGCGTACGCACGGCCAGCACGGCGGGGCCGCTGGCACTCTCATCGTTGAGGCGGAGCTGGCCGTCTGCGACCTCGAACTTGCCCAGGTCACCGAACCACTCGGGGTTGAGCAGGTCGCCGTCGGAGAAGTCGTCGGTGGTAGTCTGGGCGGGGAGACAAAGCGGGAGTAACAGAGAGAGGAGAAGGGGGAGGCGATACATGAGGCAAAGATAGCTGCCTTGATTGTTTCACGCAGCGTAAGCAGCGGAGCAGCGATACGCAGCGGGTGTCACCATCATGCGCTGCGCCCGCTGCTCCGCTGCGACCACCGAGTGAATTACTTTTACCGACTCGCATGAATCAACCCACCTCCCACAACGTCATCTCCCTCGTAAAACACCGCACTCTGTCCCGGAGCCACGCCCCGCACGTCGGCGTAGAAGTCCACGGCGAAGCGGTCCGGAGCGATCTGCTCGACCAGGCTCAGGGTGCCGGCGTCCTTGTAACGGACTTTGGTAACCAGCTCCAGTCCGGCCTCAGGTAGTTTATCGTACTTCTGCAGGGTGGCCCCGCCGACCATCATACCGTTGCGGATCAGGTCGTCCACCCGTCCGAGGGTGACCTGGTTGGTAGCGGCATCGATCTTGGTTACGTACATCGGTTCCCCGAAGGCGATACCAAGCCCCTTGCGCTGGCCGATGGTATAGAAGGGATAACCGGAGTGGGTGCCGAGCTTTTTGCCGTCAACGGAGACAAATTCCCCGCCGGCCACCCGTGCTTCCAGTTCCGGCAGTCGCCGCTTGAGGAAGCCCCGGTAATCGTTGTCGGGTACGAAGCAGATCTCGAAGCTCTCGGCCTTCTTGCTCAGTTCCTCGTAGCCCCAGTCGAAGGCCAGTTGCCGCACCTCCGGCTTGGTCATGTGACCGAGGGGAAAGCGGCTGCGGGCCATGCACTCCTGGCTGAGGCCCCAGAGGACGTAGCTCTGGTCCTTGTGACCGTCGGCACTCTTGCGGACGTGCCAGCGGCCGGCATCCGTCCGGTTCAGCTGGGCGTAGTGGCCGGTGGCGATGAATTCGCAGTCCATCGCGTCGGCCCGCTTCAGCAGGGCGCTCCACTTGATGTGGGTGTTGCAGAGCACGCAGGGGTTAGGGGTCCGGCCGGCCATGTATTCGTCGACGAAATTGTCGATCACGTGATCGCCGAACTCGTCGCGGATATCGATGATGAAGTGGGGGAAACCCATCTGTACGGCCACCGAACGGGCGTCGTTGATGCTGTCCAGGCTGCAGCAGCCGGTTTCCTTCTTGGACCCGCCGCTGTTGGCGTAATCCCAGGTCTTCATGGTGATACCGACGACTTCGTAGCCTTCCTCGTGCAGCATCATGGCCGTCACCGTGCTGTCGATGCCGCCACTCATGGCGACGAGCACTCTTCCGTGCTTACTCATACTTTACTCGTTTCTCGCGCAGGTTCAAGGGCCTGGCCAGGGGGGACAAAGGTAACGCCCCGGGCTGGTTGGTAGTTGCCGGGCGCGGACGCAGGTGCAAAATCAAATCGTGGGCTCCAGTCTGTGGTCGGATTTATCCGACGGACACACCGTAGACTGAAGTCTTCCGCAGGCTGAAGCCCACGATACAACCTGCCCGTCCTAACCTACGTTATCCCACCAGAAAATCCACAAAAACAACCCATGCGCATACTCACCCTCCTACTCCTCCTCTCCACTACCCTCTCCGCCCAGATGGTCGGCGACATCGACTACGGCCTGGCCAGCTACTACTCCGACGAGTACCAGGGAGCCAAGACGGCCTACGGAGAAGTCTACAACAAGGCCGAAAACGTCGCGGCACATAAGCTGTATCCGTACAACAGTACCGTGCGGGTAAAGAATACGGAAAACGGTAAGTCGGTCACCGTCCGCATCATTGACAAGGGGCCCTTCATCCGGGGCCGGATCATCGAACTGAGCGAGCGGGCCGCCGCCACCCTCGGCATGATCGGCAAGAGTACCGCCCAGGTGGAGGTGACGCTGCTGTCCACTCCCGATCAGCCGGCCGCCCCCTCGGCCCGCCCCGACCCCGTAGTGGTCGTTCCCGCCAATGACCCGAGTCAGGCCGTCGTCGTCGAGCCCGTCGCCCCCGCCGACACGGACGTTCCGACCCGCCCGGCCACTACCGCTCCCTCCCGGACGGCCCCGACCGCTTCCACCGCTGCGGAAAGCCCGGCACCCGCGGCCGCGCCCGCCCCTGCCTCCACCGTCGTACAGACCCCGAAACCCGCCCGTACGGTAAGCAATGAAACCACCGCCCAGGTGAAAAACGCCACCGGTGCACAGGGAAAACCGGTGACGAAGCCTGCCTTCAGCCCCGGTCTCTACCAGATCAGATTACTGGAGCCCCCCACGGGAGACTTCGGCGTACAGGTCGGTAGTTTCACCGATCTGGAGCACGCCATGGATAAAGTGGCCCAGCTACAGAACAAGTTCTTCGACAACATCCTGGTGATGAAGGCCGTCGCCGTGCCGGACAACGTTTACAAGGTCATTCTCGGCCCCTTTCCGGATATGCCCAGCGCCAAAAATTACGCGGGAGACCTGAAGTCACGCTACAAGATGGCGGGCTTCCCGGTGGTCCTGGGCAGTAAGTAGTCTGATTGCTATTTACTCCTCACCACCCCGTTCGCGTACTTCAGCTTCCGTTCCGTCATGTCCGCCCCGATCACCTCGAAGGCGGTCGGACCGTCCTGAAATTTGACTTCCGTAGACTGACCGGCCGGCTGCAGGTTGGTGAAACAGACCTCGAAAATGGGCGTGGCTTCCGGGATGGAGACGGCCTTCAGGTTATTTTCCGTCCAGAGGGAACTCAGGTAACCCCGCTCGACGAAACGGACGCCGAAGCTGTTCGTCCCGTAGCCGGTCAGCTTGAAGTTGCGGACCTCTTCGTACCTCAGGGCCGCGCTGTCGAAGCGGATGGTGTACTGGAACCCGATGAGGTCAGTAAAACTGCTGGCCTCAACGGGCAGACAAACGCGCTGCCCCTCCACCGCCTCGGCACTGCTCATCTTCAGGACCAGCGCCCCCTCGGAGGAGCCGTTGTCCTTCGGACTCGTCAGCAGTTTTCCGCCGGCTGCGACCGTACCGGTTACGGTTTCACTGGCGGGCTGGGCACCGGGGCGGCAGCTCAGGCAAGCGGTCAGGAGAAAAAGTATCAGAAGAACGCGCATGGTTATCGGGATTAAGTGGCGACAAAGGTATCGTGCCCGGCGGAAAAGGACACGATCCGTCAACATCCGGGAATAACCCTACTTTTACCCACTAGAATTCAAAGAGAACCCATGAGATACCAAATCCTTGCCGTCCTGGTCGTAGCAGTGGCCGTCCTGACCTCCTGCATCCCCAAAAATCAGTACGAGGCCATGGTCACGGAGCGCAATTACTACCGCAACGAGAACCTGGCCGCCGATAGCATCGCCGAACAGGCCGGGCTCAGTTCCTACGATAATGCCGATCTCGCGATCGGGGACCTGGACAACCGCATCCGGCAGGTGGAAGCCCTTACGGCCACCAACCGCGCCCTGAACGACAGCTACCAATCCCTGCAGTCCCGCTACGAGGAACTGCTCGACCAGAACCAGAGTATGCTTTCCAACAGCGGCAACCAGGTGACCGACCTCCAGCAGAGCCTCGCGGAGCGGACCAATGAAGTCAGCCGCCGGGAAGCGGAATTGCGACAGGTCGAACTGGACCTGCTGGCCCGCGAGCAGACGGTCGCCAACGTAGAGGCCACCTACGCGGCGGCGGGGGGAGACGGCTCGGCCGCTCCGGCCAGCTACGGTCGCGTGGGGGGGAACATCCCACTCTCCGCTAACCAGAACGCAGCCATGGAACTGAACGTGATCCAGGCCGCCCTCGGGCCGGTACTCAGCCGGCTGCCCGTGGGTTCCTACGTACTTTCCCCCTACGGCAGTAACCGCCTCCAGCTGAGCCTGGGCGAGAACGTACTGTTCACGGACGGCTTTACGGTCAGCCGCACGGGGCAGGACCTGCTCCGGGACGTAGCCAATACCCTGCGCAGCCACCCCTCCAGCGAGATCGTGGTGGTCGGTCATTCCGACGGTGGGAACCCGAACGCCCTGCGGGCTTACGAGGACAGCACGGACCGTGCCATAAATGTCGCCACCCAACTGGTCAATTTCGGTGCCAACCCCGGGAAGGTAATCGCCGGCGGTAAGGGGTACCACGATCCGGTAACCGACAACGGCACCCCGGCCGGACAGCAGGCCAACCGCCGTACCGATATCATGATCGTCATCCCCCAGTAACCCTCCCCCCCATGCGCTTACCCAAATTACTTTCCGGCGGGCTGCTGCTCGCCGTCCTCTTCCTCGTAGGCTGCGAGTTCCTGCAGCCCAGCGTAAGGAACGTCGATACCTACCAGAAACGCGTCAGCTACCACCGGGGGCCCTGCTTCGGTCAGTGCCCGGTCTATACCCTCGACCTCTATGACAACGGACTGCTCGTTTACCAGGGCGAACGCTTCACCGAACGGACGGGTACCTGGCAACGGACGATCGACCGCCGCCGCGCCCAGTCGTTGATCGACAGCTTCCAACTGGCCGGATTCGGCGAATACCCCAGGGCCTTTCGTTCCAACATCGCGGATGCCAGCGTGATCGACATGGTCTACTACGATGCCGCCGGTAAGGAATACACCACTTCCTACTCGGATTACGCCCCCGAGGAACTGATGGTACTGGACCGCAAGATGCGCGCCCTGGCCGCCCTGGAGGGTTACCGCTTCCACTCCGATACCATTCGCCCGCTACTGACGCCGCGCGCGGGCGTGCCCAACACCCCCGACCAGATCATCGTCCAGCTGGCCGCCGGCGTCAACCCCGATGCCTGGGTCGTCAAATACGCCGAGCAGGATGCGCGGGTGAAGGAGCGCGTCGCCCCCAGCAGCCCCTACTGGGTGATCGAAACCAACCCCTCGGCCATGCCGACGGAGGAACTGATCGAGATCATGCGGCAGGATACGGAGGTGCTGAGCGCGCAGACGAACAAGCGGACGTTGCCGAGGTAGTATGCACAACGCTTCACAAGTCGGACCTTCGACTTGCCTCCTTCGTCGTCAAGTAGAAAGGGCCGACATGAAAGCTGTCGTCAAGTAGGAAGCCGACATGGAAGCTTTTTTCATGTCGGCCCACTCGAGGTTTCGGTATTGCCGAAACTGAGGTGGTCCGACTTGTAAAAAAGACTTAACATCCCGTTTAGAGTCGACTCTATCCGCAAAATGTAGTTCTTTGTACCACGAAGAAAGAACTACCCGAAGATGACGCTCACCACCCTGCTCCTTTACATTACCCTGGCTGCCGTAGCCCTGACGGCCGGCACCTACTTTGGACTGAACAAGCGGAAGAACCCGCTGATGAGTTTCGTACAGAACTGGTCGGGGGCACTGTTCCTGTTTTCCGGCTACGTCAAGGCGGTCGACCCGCTGGGGACGGCCTACAAGATGGAGCAGTACTTCGCGGAGTTCCAGGCTACCTTTGCCGATACGGCCCTGAGTTTCGTGGCTCCTCTCTTCCCGTTGCTGAACGAATACGCCGTCGGCTTTTCCGTATTCATGATCGTCCTGGAAATCGTACTCGGGGTGATGCTGATCCTGGGTACCAAGCCGAAGCTGACGGCCTGGCTGTTCTTCCTCATCGTGGCTTTCTTCACGGTGCTGACCGGCTTCACTTACCTGACCGGCTACGTCCCCTCGGGCGTCAACTTTTTTGCCTTCGGAGACTGGGGGCCCTACGCGGCCACCAACATGAAGGTGACCGACTGCGGCTGCTTCGGCGACTTCCTGAAACTGGAACCCCGTACGAGTTTCTTCAAGGACATCTTCCTGCTCGGCCCGGCGCTGTTTTTCATCCTTGCCTACGGTAAGATGCACCAACTGTTCACGCCCACCCTCCGGGCCGGACTGGTAGGCCTGACCGCCGTAGTCGTCCTTTTTCAGTGCCTGAGCAATTTCGTCTGGGACATTCCCACCCAGGATTTCCGACCCTTCAAGGTGGGGGCCGACATTGCCGCCACCAAACTGGCCGAGGAGGAGGCCGCGGCCTCGGTGCAGACCATCGGTTACCGGCTCACCAATAAATCCACCGGCCAGGTTGAAAACTTCTCCACCGCGGACTACCTGAAGGTCTACAAGGACTATCCGGAAACCGACTGGGAGGTGGAGCCCCAGGTCACCGAGCCCGCCATCGTCGCCACCAAGATCAGCGATTTCGAGGTCAGCAGCGAAGAGGGAGAGGATATGATCCCCGACCTGCTGGCGGACCCCGGCAATACCTTCGTGATCGTCGCCTACAAGCTGAAGGGCGAGGCCGGTAATTGGAATGAAGGCTACCTGGCGGACTGGAAGGAGGACATCCAGCCCCTTGCGCAAAAAGCACTCGCCGCCGGCGATAAAGTGGTGGCCATGACCAAGTTCAACGACGATGCGACCATCAACGATTTCCGCAAGACCATCGGGGCGGATTACCCCTTCTGGCGGGGCGATGACATCATGCTCAAGACCATCATCCGCAGTAACCCCGGGGTAGTCCTCTTCCGCGGCGGTAAGATCGTCGGTAAGTGGCACCACGATCAACTACCCGAGTTCACGGAACTGATGGCTAAGAAGTAAATATTTCGTTGCTTTGTGCCGCCGACCACAACGGGCGGCTCTACAATTGAAAGCATGTTAAGCCGCAGAAACGTTCGCATCAAGATCATGCAGGTCCTCTACGCCGCACAGCGGCAGGGACAACCACCCCGTTACGCAGCCCGGCTCTACGCCGATTTGGTGCAACGATCCTTTCAACTCTACCTGCAAAACCTGCTCATCCTGCAGCGTATTTGCGAATACGCCAAGGTGGACGAAGCAACGCGCCGCAACAAGTTGCGGCCTACGGAGGAGGACAAGACCTTCCGTGCCATCCTGGCCAGTAATCCGTCCGTTCGCTCCCTGTCCGACAACGACGCCCTCTCCCGGAAGTACAACCAGTACAAGATCAACGGCACCATCGATGCCGACCAGATCAAGCGGCTCTACCGCGAATTCGTCTCCACCGAGGAGCACGCCGCCTACGTCGCGCTGGCCGAGCCCACCGCCGAGGATACGACGGCCATCCTGCTCCGCCTCTACAAGTGGATCCAGCGGCACGAATTATTCCTGACCATGATCGAGGACCACTTCCCCCTCTGGGAGGAAAACAGGAGCCTCATCATCGGTGCCATCAAGAAGACGATCAAGGCCCTGCCCGTCGCCGAGGACTTCTTCATTGAGTACGAAGAACCTTCCGAAGCCGTCGAGGAATTCGGGGAACGGCTCCTGGAGTACGTCGTCGGGGCCGACGAGCAACTGCTGACCAAGATCAAGACCGTGCTGGAAAACTGGGACGCCGACCGGGTAGCCCTGATCGACATGATCCTCATCAAGATGGCCCTGGGCGAATTCCTGGACTTCCCCGACATCCCGCCCGTCGTTACCCTGAACGAGTACGTGGACATCTCCAAACTCTACTCCACGCCGAAGAGTAAGGAGTTCATCAACGGGGTGCTGGACAAGCTGCTGAAGAATTTGCAGACCGAAGGGTTGATTCAGAAGTAGAAGAAAGAGGCAAGAACGGCCCGCAGGCTAGCGGGACGGTCTTTCCTCTTTCTTCTCACAATTAATTCTCGTACGGTCTCGCCCCCGTACTCCGGATGCTCACCAGCTTTTTCAGCATATCGAACCAGAAAGGGGCGCCCAGACTCACCGCCAGGGCCGTGAGGATGAAACCGAGCAACTTCGAGATCAGGTCGTAGGGGGTCAGCGCACGCAGGTCGACTCCTTCCCAGCCAAGGCCGAGGGGCCGGCGGATTTCGGCGATCTCGTTATTCAGCAGCCCCTTTAGCTCCACGAGGCTCTCCCGGAAATCGGCTTCCGCGGCCAGTTGCCCGGTTGAGAATCGGGCATCCAGCGTAGAGGCGGGCGTCGGGGTGGGCGCGGGCGCGGGTGCCGGGTTCCCATTAGGATCCAGCGGGTTCACCGGGGTGTAGTCCGTCCCGAAACCGCCATCGGTGGGGGCCGGGTTATCCGGGACCGGCTGGGGCGTGGGGGGTACGGGGTCGGCGGGAAGCCGATCGACGCGAGACTGGGTCTCGACGTACCGTTCGGCGGCCATTACCAGGCTGGCCAAAGTTTCCGGGTCGTTGCTCAGCCGGTCGTAGAGGGCGACCGTATCCGCGTTGAAGACAATGGCAATGCCGAGGCCCATGAATACGAGGATTTTCTGGGTATACCGCTTGTACCAGCCGGCGGCGCGGTCCATGACGTTGTTGTACCAATTCTGGACTTCGAGGCGGAAGAGGTCGAGCTGTCCCCCGCTCTCCCGGAGGAGCTGGTTGAGCACATTGCGGAGGTCCTGGTCGGGCAGGGCGTCGATCCGGGCCTGTAGGTTCTCCATCCCGTCTCCCTTGAGGATCACGTCAAAGAGTATGCTCTGAAAGGTCTCGGCACTCATGTAGCTGGGCGCGTCGATCGACTGGCCGCCGCGGCTATACTTCTGGGTCAGGTGGCGGTACAGGCTGTTCGCGCGAAAATCTTCCAGTACCGTCTCGTTACTGTCGGTACTCGAGAGCATATTGCGGAGTGCCTTTACCAGGTTCCTGCCCCGGAGCCGGAACATGGAGGACAGCAGCTCCATGATGGTAGTGGCCAGCAGACTCAGCAACAACAAAACGAAAATGAGGCCGATGACGACGGTAAGGATCTGCATACGAATGGGTTCTGGGCGGGCAAGATACGGTGTGGGTTTTGCACCTGCGCACCGTCGCCCCCCCGAACCTTATGAGGGGTTGAGGGATTGAGGGATGGAAGGGGGGAGGGACGGAGGGTCGCTACCGCACCAGCAGCCCGGCCCTCAATCCCTCCCTCCCCTCACCCCTTCACCCCCTAATTCCCTCACCCCCCATGGCCTACCAACGCGCCCGCCTCCTTCTCGGCGACCAACTCAACGAAAAACATTCCTGGTTCCGGGAGATCGACCCCGGTACGGTCTACTGCCTGTTCGAAACCTGGTCGGAGAGCACCTACTGCAAGCACCACCTGCAGAAAATAACCGGCTTTTTTCTCGCCATGCGGGCCTTCGCGCAGCGGCTGCGGGCCCTCGGCCACCAGGTGATCTACCGGGATCTGGACGAAACCCGTACCCTGGGCCTCGAGTCCATCACCGACAATGTGGACCATCTACTGCGGGAACACGGCATTTCCGCTTTCGGTTACCAACTGCCGGACGAGTGGCGGCTCGACCGGGAACTAAACGAGTACGTCCGTAATTTCGAAGGGCAGATTGAAGTGGCCGATACCGAGCACTTCATGAGTGAGCGGCAGGATGTGGAGGTTCTCTTCAGGGGTAAAAAAACCTACCTGATGGAGACTTTCTACCGGGGCATGCGCCGACAGCACGAAGTACTGATGGACCCCAGCGGAGAGCCGCTGACCGGCCAGTGGAACTACGACCAGGAGAATCGGGGCAGCTTACCCAAGGACATTTCCTTCCCGGAGGCCAGCACCTTTCCCCGGGACGCCACCGCAATCGTGGAAATGGTCGGACGGCACGACATTCCAACCATGGGGCGAATGAAGGACAATACCTTCACCTATCCCGTAACCCGCGAAGAATGCCTGGAGGCGCTCGAAGATTTTTGTAGTAACCGCCTCCCCCTTTTCGGGACCTACCAGGACGCCATGACGGTGGCCCACCCCCTGCTTTACCACGCCAACCTCAGCTTCGCCATGAACCTGAAGATGATTTCCCCCCGGGAGGTCATCGACGCCGCCATCGCCGCCTGGGAGGCCGACCGGGAAACGATCAGCTTCAACCAGCTGGAGGGTTTTGTTCGTCAGATCATCGGCTGGCGGGAATACATGCGCGGGGTCTACTGGGCGCAGATGCCGGGCTACGAGACGAAGAACGACCTGGGCCACACCCTCCCCCTACCGAAGTGGTACTGGACGGGAGACACGAAGATGAACTGCCTTTCCCACGCCGTCAACCAGAGCCTGGACCTGGCCTACGCCCACCACATTCAGCGGCTGATGATCACGGGGAACTTCGCCCTCGTACTCGGCGCTCACCCCGACGAAGTGGATGCCTGGTACCTGGGCGTTTACATCGATGCGATACAGTGGGTGGAGATCACCAATACCCGGGGCATGAGCCAGCGGGCGGACGGCGGCCTGGTCGCGACGAAGCCCTACTGTAGCAGCGCCAACTACATCAACAAGATGAGTGACTACTGCAAGAGCTGCCACTACAACCACAAGAAGAAGGTCGGTGACGATGCCTGCCCCTTCAACAGCCTCTACTGGGACTTCCTGGACCGCCACCGGGAAAAACTCGGCAACAATTACCGCATGGCCTTCATGTACCGTACGTGGGATAAGAAGGCCGCGGGGGAGAAAGTGGAGATATTAGAACGGGCGGCCTGGGTCAAGGAGCACCGGGACGAGCTTTAGTGGACCGTTGGTTGTTTGGACCGTTGGTTTCTTGGACCGTTGGACTTTTGGACCGTTAGTCGGGCAACGATCCAACGATCCAACGGTCCAATCACATCCGCTCCGGTACCGAAATTCCCAGCAATTCCATGCCGCTCTTCAGGACATTCCCCACCGCGCGACAGAGCCGGAGTCGGAAAGCGACGGCCGCTTCGGTCTCGGCGTTGAGGATGCTGTGGTCGTGCCAGAACTTGTGGAGCCCCTTAGCCAGATCGTAGCAGTACATGGCGATGAGACTGGGGTCGTAGGCGGCGGCGGCGTCCTGAATGAGGTTGGGGTAGGTGTAGAGGAGGAAGGCGAGGTCCTGCTCGGCGGGGGCGAGGTCCGTGTATTCAGAGGCGGCAGTGAGGTCACGCGCTCCGGCCTTGCGCCAGACGGCCCGGGTACGAACGTAGGCGTTCTGAACGTAGGGACCGGTTTGCCCCTGCATGTCCACGCTCTCCTTGGGATCGAAGACCATGCGTTTTTGGGGGCCGACCTTGATGATCTGAAACTTCAGGGCGGACATACCGATCTGGCGGATGATCTCCTTGCGCTCCTCCTCGCTGAGTTCGCTGGTGGCCTCCCGTTCGAGGCTGGCCTGGTAGGCTTCGTGGATGACCTCGTCCATCAGGTCGTCCGCATCAACGACGGTTCCTTCGCGAGATTTCATCTTGCCCGTGGGCAGGTCGACCATTCCGTAGCTGAGGTGGAACAGTCCGTCGGCGTAGGGCTCTCCGAGTCGTTTCAGTATTTCAAAAAGGACCTGAAAGTGGTAGTTCTGCTCGTCTCCGACGGTGTAGACCATGCGGCGGGCACCGAAGTCGTCGTAGCGGAGGCGGGCCGTGCCGATGTCCTGGGTGATGTAGAGGCTGGTGCCGTCGCTGCGCAGGATGGCCTTCTGGTCGAGTTTGGCGTCGGTCAGGTCGGCAAAGACGGAACCGTCGTCCTTGGTGTAAAAGGCACCGTTGGCCAGACCCTTCTCGACCATGTCCTTACCCAGCAGGTAGGTATTGGACTCGTAGTAGTTCTTATCGAAGCGGACGCCGAGCCGTTCGTAGGTGGCATTGAAGCCCTCGTAGACCCACTCGTTCATGCGCTTCCAGAGCGCGACGGTTTCTTCGTCACCGGCCTCCCAGCGCAGGAGCATGTCCTTTGCCGCCTTACCCAGTTCGCTGTACTCGTTGAAGTAAGTGTTTTTGTAGGCCTTAAAGAAAGCTTCTTCGTTCTGGTCCTCCTTGTGCTTTTCGGCGTAGACGGCGGCCCCGGGCCCCACTTGCCATTCCGCGTACTCGGCCCGGAATTTTTGCTCGAAGAGCACGTAGTAATCCCCTACGAAATGATCGGGCTTCTTGCCGGTGGAGGCAGGGGTCGAGCCCTTTCCGAACCGTTGCCAGGCGAGCATGGACTTACAGATCGCGATTCCCCGGTCGTTGATGATCTGGACGCGCTTGGTGTCGTAGCCGGCCGCCTCCTGCAGCTCCGCCGTGGCCCATCCCAGCAGGATGTTCCGAACGTGGCCCAGGTGCAGTGGCTTGTTCGTATTCGGGCTGGCGAACTCCACGACGACGGTCTCCCCCTTGTCGGCTCCCCGGCCGAAACCGGCGTCCTGGGGCTCGCCCAGTACGAAAGCTGACCAGAAAGCAGGAGCGATGCTGAGGTTCAGGAATCCCTTGACGACGTTGAAGTCGGACACTTCCTCCACGTGTTCCACCAGGTACCGACCGAGTGCCTCCCCGATCTCCTCCGGCTTCTTACGGGCCACGCGGGTCATCGGGAAAGTGACGACGGTGTACTGACCGGCGAATTCCTTACGGGTATTCTGGAGGGTCACGTCGAGGGCCGCGGCGGCATCGCCGTAGAGGGCGGTCAATCCGGCCCGAACGCCGGTTTCTAGTATCTGGGGTAGCTGTTTCATAGGCGGCGCGAAGATAGGCAGTGGCGGGGATTACTTTCCGAAGCCGATCCGGATGGCGTTGTCCGGCGCGTCCTTGTAGATAGCCGCCATCCGCAGCGCGGTGACCGCTGCCTCGACGCCCTTGTTGCCGTACTTTCCTCCGGCCCGGTCGACGGCCTGTTCGTGGGTGTTGGGGGTCAGTACCCCGAAGATGAAGGGCTTGCCGGTGGCAATACTGAGGTTCACCAGTCCCTGGGCTACGGCATTGTTTATGTATTCGTCGTGCTTGGTCTCTCCCTTGATCACGCAGCCGAGGCAGATGATCGCGTCACAGCGTTCGCGGCTCGCGATGATGCGGCCGGCGGCGGGCAGTTCGAAAGTACCGGGTACCTGGATGGTGTGAATTTCATCTTCTTTCACTCCGTGCCTGACGAGCGTGTCGTAACACCCCCGGTAGAGGGCGTGGGTGATGTCCTTGTTCCAGTCGGCCACCACGATCCCGAAGGTGAATTTTTTCCCGTCGGGCAGGTTTTTGTCGTCGTAGTCACTGAGGTTTTTCAGGGCGGAAGCCATAGGGTAGATTTTGGGCTAAGATAGGGAGTTGGGGAGGTTCACTACATTTGCCCTCCCGTTTTAAAAATTACCAATGCGTACCCAGCCCAAACACATCGCCATTGCCGGAAATATCGGCGCCGGAAAAACCACCCTCTGCGAGAAGCTCGGGCAGGCATTCAACTGGGAAGTACACTACGAGAGTGCGGACGATAACCCCTACCTCAGTGATTTTTACGAGGACATGAAACGCTGGAGTTTTAACCTGCAGGTCTACTTCCTCCACAACCGGTACAAGCAGATCCTGGATATTCAGGACGGGGACAAGACGGTGATCCAGGACCGGACCATCTACGAAGACGCTCGCATTTTCGCCCCCAACCTCCACGGCATGGGGCTGATGACCGAACGGGACTTTGACAACTACTCTACCCTCTTTGAAACCATGACCAGCCGGATTCAGCCACCGGACCTGCTGATCTATCTCCGCGCCGGCATCGGCACCCTGGTGGCCCACATCGAGAGCCGGGGCCGGGACTACGAAGGCAGCATGAGCCTGGACTACCTCAAGCAACTCAACAAACGCTACGAAGACTGGATCTCTACCTACGACGAGGGTAACATTCTGATCATCAACGTCGACGAGGTAGACTTCGCCAACAAGCCCGAGGACCTGGGCGAGGTCATCAACCGGGTGGACGCTAAATTACACGGGCTCTTCGAGGGCGTCTAGCGGCTGGCTTTCGGTACGGGCATTCGCTTACTCGCATTCCGCAGCAGGTTATCCACCAATTGGTGGTGGGATCCGGTCAGGCTGCCCCCGCGGGCCGTCCAGTTGTAGGACCAGATGCTACCTACCTCCCGGTCGATGATCTCCAAAAAGGCTTCGGTACGGTGGGTGGTCGGGCTGACGTTGAAGAGAATATCCGCGGCAATTGCTACCTCCTGAGAGACCGGCTTGGCTGTCAGGAAGCGGGAAGAGATGACCGCGTCCACTTCCAGGGCGTCCGCGATTTCCTGGTTGGTCAGCGGTAGCTTATCCGCCAGCCGGTCCAGCAGGGCGTTGGTGGTTTCCACGTCCTGTATTTGCATGGTCCAGAAGCCCCGCTGTTGTTTACGCCGCTGGAGCCAGGTCTGCATCTCCCGCTGAAACACGTAACTGTCTTCCCGTTCGTACTCCGCCAGCGTCACCCGGTCTTCCTTCGGTCGCCCCTGAATGGTGACGTGGGGTGGCAGGATGGCGATGGTGCGGTAGTTCTCCATTACCCGTTCGGCCTCCGGGGAGGAGTAGACCTTCCGGGAACAGCCCGACACCAGCAGGGAGAACAAGCAAATGAGGAGTAAATAAGGAATGAGGGTTTTCATATCATAATGGGTTTCCCCTAAGTTACCCGCACGGTGGGATGAATGTCAATACCCCGCACCACTGTTAATCTTGGTTTAACTAAAAAAGTAAAGAAGGTCTTAATGATCGATGGTCGAGGATTTGTAGTCCGAGTCGCCCGATCGCAAGGCGATCGTATGGTATCTCGGACTACAAGTCTTCGACCAGGGACGCTTACTCAACCTCGGAAGCCAGATCGATGTACACCCCCTCCCGTTCCGGAGGAGAGATCCGTTGCAGGTACTCCGAACTCTGGGCACCGCTGTTTTCCACGAACGGACGGATCTGGAACAGCCAGATTTTGTCGTCCTCAAAGCCCAGTTCCACGTCGTAGGGGCCGTCGGTCTCCACGCCCGGAGCCGAAGGCATGACGCGCTCGACCTCCACGCCCATTCGCCACAGATCGTTCAGGTTACTTTCACTCAGTACCCGTTGGTTGAAGGGGGCAGGAACCATGACGCTCCCCCCGTTACGGGCAGGCGTCGGTGCAGCCGCTCCCGGGCCGGCGCCTGGAGCACGAAGCGACCGTCGTGTCGCAGCAGGTAACTCTCGGCGGCCTGCCCGTCCACCGCTCCTCCGGCTCCGCGGCTGAAGGCCACCGTGATGTCGTCCTCGTTACCGGAAGTGACTCCCTTGGTGATCATTACGCCGGAGTACTCCACGTCCACGCTGGGAATCACCAGGATGCTCGGGAATACGTTTTCGGGGTTCAGCAGGTAGCGCTGTCGCCAGCGGTAACTCCGCTCGGTGTAGGGGCTGGCCCACACGTCCTTGATCCCGGCGATGATCTTGTCGCGGTCCACCACGTTAAAGACCGTCTTGTTGAGGCCGGCCCCGGTGAAACTCGCCAGGTCCTCCATGTTGGTGTCGGAGCGGAGGAAGACGGGAACGGCCCCCAGGGAACCCCCGAAAGCATTCCGGAACCCTGCTTCCAGTTCGTTCAGCAGCTTGGGCTGAATGGTGATGTCAGCGATAGCGTCGCGGAGCGTAGACAACTGCTCCAGCATGAATTCCTCCACTTCCCCTTCGGAACTTCCCTCTTTTTCCATCCGTGCCCCCTCGGCGAAACGGTCGTTCAGGAAGGTCCAGTAGCTGATACCCGCCGCCTGCCCCGGCATCGGCTGGTCCAGGTGCTCGCGGAAAACACCGAAGGGAATGACGAGGCCTTCCACCACGTTCTCCGGAAAAAGGTTCTTCAGCTGGCCGAGGTTGGCCGCCTTCGGCCCGCAGCGAACGCCGCTGTCGGTACTGTTCACATCCCGCATGTTCAGCACGCTGCGGGTGGTCAGGTCGATCCGGTCCACCGGTACGCGAATGCGCTCCTGGTTCCTTTCCTTGACGGCGAACAGTTCCTTTTCCTCCTCGTCCATGTCCCCGACCGGTTTCATGATGACGGTTGCCCCGTTACTGACGGCGAAGAAAACTTCGTCCCCGTCGTACTTCCTGAGTTCGTTGAACTGGTCCTCGGTGAGTACCGCGTTGGGGATACCGAGGTTGCGGGCCAGCAGCTGTACGTGGCTGACCATATTGCCCTCACTGACCGTCAGGATACCGCCGACGGGCTTGAGGTCGGCCGGTGGCCGGCTGAAGATGAAAATGTCCTTGCTGTTGACCTCCACGTCGTCGGGGGCCCCTTCGATCAGGTGGAGGATGCCCCGGGCGTATCCCGGGTTGAGCCCCCGGGCCTGGGCCTGGTTGCGAATGTCCATCAGGCTGTTCCCCTGCTCGCTGTTCTCGGCCAGCCAGCCGCCCAGGCGACCGACCGCGTCTCCCAGCGGGAGCAGGACGGAGCTACGGATGCGATCGTCCAGAAAGCCGAGGGCCTTGGGTTCGAAACGGGCGTAGCGTTCCACCACCTCTCCGTACACGGCGCGGTTGGTGGCGGTTCCCCACTCCACGAAACGGCGGGCGTTGTCCAGGTATTCGTTAAGGGTGGCCGGGAAGATGTACTGGTAATTCGGGTCGGCCAGATTGCCCCCCGCGGCTTCGTACTCCCAGAGTTCCATGAACCCGGCGGCGGCGGCGGCCTGCCCCAGGTAGCAGATTTTTTCCATGGATTCCCGGGCGGTAGCGGGTTTCCAGTCACCGGCGTTGCGGAAGATCAGGTCACCGAGTTCATTGTTGATATCCACCAGCCGGAGGCGGCTGCGGTACCCACGTTCATCGGCGGCCAGGGATTCCCGAATGGCGTAGCTCAGTTCCGCCGCGGCGCTCAGGCGGTCAATTACGTTCTCGTTCTCTCCGACGACCACCTGCTGAACGGTAAACGTCTCAATGAGATCGTGCAGCACGTCCGCCTCATCCAGCTCGTCGAGCAGGCTCACGATATTTTCCAGGTCGCTGCCACCGTAGGCTTCGCTGATGTCCGAAATGAGTGTCTCGGTATCTTTCAGTAGCAGGCGCTTCTCCAGTTCCGCCCGGTTATCGTTCATGAACCGGCGGACGCTGGCGGCATCGCCGGCCTCCGGTTGCCCGTGGATCTTGATGCGCAGGTCCATGAATTTCTCGTACTTATCGGCAATGGTCTTGCTGACCGCGCGGATACGCTGGTTCAGGTCGGTATCTCCCCGGTGGGGAATGTCGCGGGCGGCCTGACTGATCAGGTAGTACTGTTCGGCCAGCACGTCGTCCTTGCGCAGCAGCCAGTGGAAAAAATCCTTCCCCCACTCTTCCTCATCTTCCACCTGGAAGGCCCCCCGGTAGAATTGTGCTTTTTCGAGCACCCAGCCGTCGTCGACGTTCGCCAGGTACTTGCCCAGTTGGTACTGCTTGAGCCGGCCGTGGTCGTTTTCCTCGTCCCAGAATTTTCCCCGGTCCGTATCCGTAAGTATCTGCCCCAGGTAAATGCCCTGGGCCATCAGCCGTTCCGTGGCGGGCTTGTAGCCGGCGTGCTGGTGGTTGTCCTCGCTTTCGTTCGGGCAGGGGTCCCGGGCGGCGCGGCGGTCCCCGTCGGCGCAGTACCAGAAAATGCCGCTGTAGGGGCCCCGGGGATCGTCACGGAATTCGCCGATCAGTTGGCGAATTTCCTCGTCGGAAGTCTGGGCGGACACCAGTACGGGAAGCAGCAGGAGCAAAACAAAAAAGAGGGGATGACGCATGGTATCAGACAGTTATAAGCTATGGGCGCGGACGCAGGTGCAAAGTTCCGAAATAATCTACTTGCCCCGCTATCTTCCAACCGACCGGAGGCAACTTTGTGTGACGCTCCCGCGGGTTTTCGTAAAACACGGCACCCGCGCGCCGCCGCCCGAACAAACAGGTGAGTAAACACCTATGTTAGATGATGATCATAGTAAGAATTATTGCGGTTGTATTTGGCATTCTTGGCGTAGTGGGCACCCTGTTACCATTCCTGCGCTACGATGATTGGTGGATCCGGGGTTTCGATTATCCCCGCCAGCAGATGATTATCCTGCTCGGGCTCTCCGCCGTGCTGTGGCTGGTCAGTAGTGCCCCCGATACCCGCTGGCACTGGCCCGTATTCACCCTGCTAATCCTGGCCTCTTGCTACCAGGCGTACCGTATTTTACCCTACACGCCCCTGTGGAAAAAGGACGCCCTCGACGCCATGATGCTGGACGATGAGGACCGCCACCTGAGTTTGCTGATGAGCAACGTGTTGCAAACCAACAACGACTACGGGAAGGTCATCGAATTGGTAAAGGACAAGCAGCCGGATATTTTCCTGGCCGTCGAAACCAATGAAACCTGGAAAAATGAACTGGACCGGGGGATCAAGGACGACTACCCCCACGTGGTGTACGTGCCCCTGGAGAACCTCTACGGCATGATTCTCTACAGCCGGTTACCGCTGGATCACCACGAGATCAAGTACCGGATCAAGGACGATATTCCGAGCATTGACGCCCGGGTAACCCTCCCCATAGGGCGTACCGTCAACCTCTTTTTCGTCCACCCCATGCCGCCCAGCCCGTCCGAAGCCTACGCCAGCACGGGGCGCGACGCCGAATTGGCCATGGTCGGCCGGCTCGTCCGGGAACGCGGTGGCTCCTCCATCGTGGCCGGCGACCTGAATGACGTGGCCTGGTCTCACTCCACCCGGCTGTTCCAGCGACTGAGCGGACTGGTGGATGCCCGCCGGGGCAGGGGTCTTTATTCTACCTTCCACGCTGATTACCGCCTCGCGCGCTGGCCGCTGGATCACGTTTTTCACTCCACCGATTTTACCATCGTTGGTCTGGAAAAATTGTCCCACGTCGGATCCGACCATTTCCCGATCTACATCAAGCTCAGCTACGAGCCGGCCCAGGACGAGCAACAGGGAGAGGAGCCGGACGCCGAGGACCAGGAGGAAGCGGAGGAAACCATCGAAATGGGCAAGCGGAAGGAGGACAACGTAATCCTGGAACAGGAGTAATCGGAACGTTCGCAAAAAAGTGCAAGAGTTTTAGTTCGTCACCGGCAGAATTACGGGGGATCGAACTATATTTGGCACCATGAATAACGTCGTGTCCCAACGCTTTATCAAGTGCCACAACAAGCTGCGGGAGGAAAAGAGGGTCCGTTCCAGCCGCCAGTTCGCGCTTTCACTGGAGTACCTGCCCCAGTCGTTGAGCGAAATCCTCAAGGGCCGGCGCGATGTGACCATCGAGTTACTGCGCAAGGCCATCGCCAAGTACAAGATGAATCCCGTTTACATCATGACCGGTGACGGCCCGATGTTCATGACCGAGGAGAGCAACCAGAGTTTCCGGGTACTGACCACCATCCAGACCCCGGATGCGGACGAACTGATCGTACACGTTCCCCTGCCCGCCCAGTCCGTTTACGCCGCTGAGCTCGGAGACCCTTCTTTCGTACAGTCCTTACCCACCTACAGCCTACCGGATTATAAGTACAAGGTGGGTACCCACCGCTCCTTCGACGTGCCCGGAGACAGCATGGAACCCACCCTGTTCGAGGGGGACAAAGTAGTCTGCGCTTTCCTGGAACCCACACTCTGGGAGAGTGGGATCAAGGATAATTACGCCTACGTCATCGTTACCCGCAGCGACGTGGTCGTCAAACGAATCACCAATAAGATCTCCGAAGAAAAGCACATCGAGTTACACAGCGACAACAGCTTCTACGACAGCTACCCCGTCCCGCTGTCCGACCTGCGGGAAGTATGGTACGTTCGCGCCCGGATCACGCCCTTCCTCCCCTCCCCCCAGAATATTCAGCGCTACCTCCACGACGAAATGACCGACCTGAAGGCCACGATCACCCAGCAGGGAAAAATACTCACGCGGCTGGGCGCGAATATGGAGCGGGTTCTGAACGAACGGCAGGAGTGAGTCAAGAGTTAAGAATCAGGACTTAAGAAATAGGAAAGCCCCGTCCCGCAAGCTTGCGGGACGGGGCTTTCCCGTTAAAAGGCTTACCTCGCTCCTACCGGATCATTACCCGGTGGTTGCTCACTTCGCCACTGGTATTTTCCAGACGGATCTGGTAAACACCCCCTACGAGTTCGGAAACGTCGAGGGTATGGCGGTCGCCCCGCTGCTCCCAGCGGCGCAGTTCGCGGCCCGTCTGGTCGAACAGGGTACCGGTCACTTTGCTGTCGGTGTCGGAACCAACCGTGCGGATGGTAACCACGTTATCGGCGGGGTTGGGATAGACCGCGGCGGTGATGCCGTTGGCCGCTCCGATCAATACCTCAATGATGTTGGTCGTGGAACTCAGTCCCGTGAAGTCGGTCTGGCGAACCCGGTAGAAATTAAGACCGGCAGCGGGCGACTCGTCCAGGAAGGAGTAATCGCTCTGCTCACGGGTATCCCCGGCACCGTCCACCGTACCGATGGCCTCGAAGGGCCGGTCTCCGGCGGAACGCTCGATGGTGTAAAAGTCGTTGCCGCTTTCGAAGGCGGTGGACCAGTTCAGGCGAACCACCTTATCCTCGGCACGTCCGGTGAAGTCGATGAAGGAGACCGGCAGGGTATTCGTGGGGGAACCGACCGCGGTGGGGAACATATCCAGGTCGGCGGAACAGTCACCTCCCTGTGGGAAGCCAGCCGTCATGCTGGTGTTGAAAATGATGTCTTCCCCGATCTGCCAGAAGGTACCGGTCAGGGCATCCCAGAAGAAAAGCCGGACGGGCTCTCCGTTCTGAGCACCATAGGGCGGCGGCTGACAGGTGTTGGACAAGCCACCCGGCTGATCCTGTTGGTACATTTCAAAATTGATCGTATTGACGTTGGTACAGCCAAAGGCACCGGGGGCGCTGAAGACCACCTGTCCACGACCGATCACGAAATTATCAGTGTCAAAAGCAGCTACCCAGTCGCTGTCGTCTACGGTAATGTTATCACCGGGACTGCCCACCTCTCCGATGAAAGAACGGTAACGCATGGAGTTAGGAAATTCATCACAACTCGGATCCAGTGGGATAACGAAGGCGGAAGGTTGTGCGTAAAGGCCTGCCGAAAACAGCAGGAGCAGTGCGGGTATAAAGTATTTCATACAGATTTTTTTAAAAAAACCGGCACCGGATGCTTGCACATCCGGTGCCGGTAGAATGGGTTGGGTCATTTACTTGATCACGCGGACGGTCAGTTCCGGTAGCAGCTCTCCGTTGCGGAGTACCACGACAGTGTAAGCACCGACGGCCAGTTGAGCGGTATTCCACTCGTAACCGTAAGTACCGGCACCGAGGCGGGTATCGCTCAACAGATCGCGGACGGTCCGGCCGGTAACGTCAAGTACGCGGATGGAGTAATTTCCGGTTTCACCAACTTCCAGGCTGACTTTCGCCACGTCGGAAAGTGGGTTCGGGAATACGGTGATGCCGTACTCAATGACTTCCTCCGATTCCGCGGAAAGGGCGGCCTCAAACACCAGGTCCTGACGCTTGGAGTGCATACCTCCTTCGTAGCGGACACCGGGCTCGTACACGACGCCGTTGTGACGGAAAACGTATTCCTGTCCGCTCTCGGCTCCCTCGGTGAGTTCACCGTTGAAGCGCAGGTCCGTACCGTATACGGCCGTAGCCCTGAACAGTCCGTCCTCATCGGCGTGGATAACGCCAACCAGCAGACCGTCCATCGTCAGTACTTCGATTGGCTGCTCGGAATCGAAAGCGTTACCGGTAGCGTAGCCGTAGACGAATTCGAACTTCTCCGTGGGCACGAGTTCCTGTCCATTCACCGACGGGCGGTTGATGGTCTGGTCGATCGTCACGATGTAGCCGATACCGGGAAGCAGGGTTTCCAGCGTGTTGAACGCTCCGCCGTTGGGCTCGTAGAACAGGGGCTGCATGTTGTTTCCGAAGGAACTGACCGAAACCAGACTCGTATTCAGGATGGCCGCGAAGTAGTCCTCGACGTCTACCGGGGTGGTCAGGTCAGTGCCCACCAGGTTGATGGTACCGTTCAGCGGATTAGGCTGGGTGCCGTCGACCGGAGCATTACCACAGATCTGTAGGTTTACGGTAGCTCCCTGAACGAAGACCAGGTAGCCGAATCCACGTTCCAGCGTAGTGATACCGTTGAAGATACCGCCGTTCGGCTCCCAGGACTGGGCCTGACCGCCGATGTAGGTACGTACTTCCGTCACGGCCGTGATGCCTCCGAAGATGTCATCCAGACTGTTGTTCGTAGGCTGCACGGTCAGGGAAACGAAATTCAGACCGGGCTGCAGGACAAAGTCCTGACATACATTGGTAGAACCGATGATCACCTGCTTGGTAACGGTGAGCGTCTGCGGATTAAACGGATCGCAGTTGGAGCGTACCGTCAGCGTAGCATTGTAAATACCGTCAGTGGGGTAAGTGAAACTCGGGTTGGTAGCCGTCTGTCCGCTTACGTCGGTATTGCCGTCTCCGTCAAAATCCCACGCGTAGTTCACGATACTGCCCTCGGCTTCCTCCTGGAAGTTAACCGTGAACGGATCGTTCGCATCGAAAGTGAAGGAGAAATCGGCGGTAGGCGCGTCCACTACCGTAATGGCCTGGGTGAACGTAGCCTGACAGCCGGATGGGGAGGTCTCCACGACAATGATGTTCGTGGTGGCTCCGATGCTACCGGGGTCGAAGGAGACACCGGGTCCGGTGTTGCTCAGCAGGGTACCCGCGCTGGGGTCGCTGAGGGACCAGGAGTAGGTATTGGTGGCGCTGTTGTCATTAGCGACACTGTACACTACCGGGGTTCCGGCACAGGGTTCCGCCGGACCGACCAGCATATTAGCGGGCGTAAGGCCGATCGAGACCACCTGGGTAGCGGTAGCGGTACAGCCGGTGGCTGCGTCGCTGACCATAACCTGGATGGTCGCATTACCCGCCATGGTCGAACCGTTATTCGTGATGCGAACCGTGGTTCCACTGGTGGTGGGTGTAAGGGTCAGACGTACTCCCGCGTCAGCGGCCAGCACCTGGTATACGTACTGCAGATTGGCCGGAGCACTGCCGCCGTTGAAGTTGGCCACCAAGGCCAGGGTCTCATCGGAGCAGAAAGTGGTCGTAGCCGCGGCCGGTGTCAGGGTAGCGGTTCCTTCGGGAACGACCCGAACGACGTACTGGAACATGGAGTTGATACCACATCCGCTGCTGTCGGGAACGACAATGTCGTAAGTCAGCGTAAAGCCGGCGGTGGTAGCATTGATCAGGCTGTCACGGATCAGCGGCTCGTTATCCGGTCCGCCGTTCTGAACGCCGTTCGTAAAGAGCACCTCGTCGTCGTTGTTGTTACCGTCAAAGACGATGAAGTTGACTACGGAAGCGGCACGGCGGCGGTTGATGGTGATCCCATTCATGTCTCCGACATTGTTCCGAACCAGATCGGCCAGGATGTCCACATTCAGGCGAACGCCGGAGCAGACCGTATCGCGGACGATGGCGACCACTTTGGGTTCCGGCTGTACCGTCACCCGGATGATCCGGGCATCCCCCTCACAACCGGCGGCGGAAATTACGGTCACGTTGTAGGAAACCACTACCGGAGCGGCCGTGAGGTTACGGTAAGTATCGGAAGCGAGCAGATCGACCATGGTGCTGGTCGTACCCACCGCTACGTTGCCCGGAGCGGGAATGAAGTCCACGCTGTTATCCGAGAAGGTCACGGCGTTCAGACGGAAACTTTCCGTTCCGGCAGGATTGCTGATGGCACGAACCAGTAGCATGACACCGGTAGGTTCGTTGCTGCAAACCTCCTCGTCCAACACACGGATAAGGCGCGGCTCCGGATTGACCGTAACGGCCAGCTCGTAGTCATTGCCTTCACAGCCACCCACCATCGGGGTGATGCGGTAAGTGATGACGATCGGGGTGTTCGTATTATTGGTGAACGTTCCGGTGATGCTATCGGCACTACCGATCGGACGACCGGCAGGCAGCAGTACACCCGGGTTGGTACTCATCACCGTGTAGGTGAAGGTGGCTCCCTGGGTACCGTTGGTGACACCGTCGGTGGGGTCGAAGGCGAAGGCCTCGTCGCTACAGATCACCGCGGACTGATCGGCCGTAATCGGCACCGGATTCAGGTTGATGATCACCGTAGTGGGCTCACCCGCGCACTCATCGGAGTCGCGGCTGGAGGACGGCGCATTGGTGTCGAAGTAAGGCGTCAGCACGATGGTCAGCGTTTCTACGCTGTCCGTCAGATTCTGGAAGCGACCGTTCAGATCATCCAGGCTATTCACGTTCAGGGTGAACGTTCCGGAAGTCATGCCGGTATTGAAGAAATCCTGAGGACCACTGTAGGCCACTTCCACGAACTCACTTCCGCTATTGGCCGTGGTAATGGCAACACCGTCAAAGGCGATGGAATCACCGGTACAGACCGTGAGCGAAAGCAGGTCGTTGGCCACGAGCGTATCCGTCGTACCGGCGCCTACGTTCTCTACGAAGAAACTGTCGGCGGGTACCTCCTCGACGTCCACGAAGATGGAATCGATGAAGGGGGACAGGTTAAGTACGCAGCCGGTGGAATCGTTCACCAACTGAGTAAGTACGAAGCTGCTGTCGCGGGTAAGGGTCGCGTTAATGTCCAGTATGCCGGTTGTCGTGATTGTCGATCCGGCGTTCGTGTTCAGGATCAGCGTGTAATCCGTACCGTTTACGGTGGCCGTGTAACTTCCCTCCTGGCTACCAAAGAATCCGGAGAACTGCAGGTCGATCATGGAACCATTACAGAGTGGGTCCGGGCCGATCACGCTAAGCGAACCGGCTACGGGTAGGGGGTTCACGTCGATGAACAGCGTATCCGTAAGTACTTGGTCACAGGTCGCTACGATAGGACCGTTTACGGTGGTCACCAGAATGGTGTCCAGGCTCAGGACGACGCTGTTGTCACCGGTGGTGTTGGCATCGATGGTGATCGTAGCCGTACCGCTAGCGTTCAGGGAAACGGGGTTGTTCGCCGTGGTCGTACCTCCCGTAAGGGTGAAGTCGACAAGGCCGCCGGGAGACCCGGTGATCACAACGTTGATGTCGGTATCCTCACAGGCCACCGTATCGCTGTTCACCAGGTCGAAGGTGGCGGAGATGGTCGGTAGCACCGTCAGGTTGAGGGTGATCGCGCGACCTGACGCACTCGTCCATGTTCAGGTTGTCCGCGTCGTCACCGTTCTCGAAGTAAGGGGTCAGTACGATTCGGGCGGTTACCGGACTTCCAGTCGGGTTATCCAGGTCGGTGTTCACACCCAGGGCGGTGAAGGGGATGACGTCACCATCCTCGAAGATGCCGGTGAACAGTCCCGCTGGGTCGTTGGCCGATACACTCACGAAGAGTGGGTAGTTGTTGCCCATCGGATCGCTGTTCGGCGTAGCGCCGGATGCGGGGAAGTCGATCGTCAGGTTCTCTCCCTCACAGAAGGTAGCATTCAGGGTGGGGATGCCAACGGTGTTGGCCAGAGAGATAACAATCGCCTCGCTCTCGACATCGGCCTGCAGGCGGGGCTCTTCCTCGACAACTACGTTGACGACATCGATACCACCGGTTACGTTGCGTTGGTCGTTGCCACAGTTAGGACCGGCCAGGCTGCGGATCAGTTCCAGGGTATAGTCTCCGTCCAGCAGGGCGAAGAAAGCCGTATCGCCACTGATGACATCGTCGTAGAAAGTTCTGTTGCCCATCGGATCGAGTACACCGATGCGGTAAGGGTTGAACTCCGGATCGTCGATCGTGAAGACAATCGCGACACTGTCTCCCGCGCAAACCGGGTCACCGGCGGTCAGGGTGCCGGTCGGGATCGGCCGGGTGAACAGGGTATCCGAACTCATCAGCAGTGCGTCACAGACGGGCATACCCGCCAGACTGATGCTGTCGAGGGTAATGATCAGCGTATCCAGTTCGGTGGTAGAAAGGCCGGACACGTCCAGTGGTACCTGGCCGTTGCCGTTGCCGTTCAGTACAATGGAATTGTCTACTCCACCGAGGGTATAGAAGACTTCGGCGTTGGCCGTTCCGCTGATGTTAGCGTTACGCATATTGTTGGCATTGATACAGATCGTATCTGCGCCGCCAATCTCCACCTGGGCGGTAGGAGTCGGGATCACGGTCACCGTCAGGTTCGTCTGTTCGGCCGGTGTCAGCAGGCGGGTACAGATTTGATTAGGCGGCAGCGAACTGAAACCGGTAATGGTGTAGACGGTCGTCATCGTCAGCGGAACCGTTACGAAGGTCGCGTTTCCGGAAGCATTGGTCCGTACGGTCTGTCCGGCAAAGCCGTTGAAGAAGGAAATCTCGATGTTGGGGTCGCCGGTGAAGTTGAGGGTAGCCGTCTCGCCCTCACAAACGTTGAAGGCATTCACCGTGAAGTCGGCACTGAGTTCGTCCAGTACGGTAACCTGAATACGAATCGTATCTCCCGTGGTACATACGCCCTGTCCGTTCGTGGCACCGGGAGTGACGTAGGTGGGGAAGGCAACCAGGGTGAAAGTACTCGTACCGTTGCTACCGTCAGCGATACCGTTAAAGGTAGCGGACAGCATTCCGTCATTCAGTTCCTCCAGCGTAGCGACGGTCATCACGTCTCCGGTCAGCGCGCCGTTGGCATCCATGATCAGCAGGTCGAAGCCTACCGGCAGGTCGGAGAAACTGGAATCGGGCGTAGCACTGAATTCAAAGTCGAAGGCCGTGCCTCCGCAAATCGTGGTTTCGAATTCAAATCCGGCGGAAGCAGCGTCGGCCACGATGGTCGTGTCCACGCCGTCCAGCGTCAGTTTGATCTGGGCTACCGGAGTGATTTCCTCAACAACGATGGCCGTGTCAATGGGTCCGGTGATGGTATCCATACAACCGTTACCGTTGATCTGCAGAATGTCCGTCAGGACGAACAGCGTGCTGTCATTCGTCGTGGAGCGCATGGCTCGGGGCTCAAAGGCCAGTCCGGAGACTACCGTATCCACCAGTCCGTTGATCGTCAGGGCGAAGGAATCCATTGAAGCAGCGCCCGGTGAGGTGAAGGTCAGCATCGTCAAATCGTCCTCACAGAGGAACGTGTCGACGGCCACCAGCGTGCCGGCTACTTCCGGCAGCGTGAAGACACTGAAACTGTCCCGCGCCGTACTGTCGGGGAAGGTTACGCAAGTAACCGTTGAACCGTCGGCACTCAGCGTACGGGTAACGATACTATCCAGTACGATCAGCGTGGCGGTGTCGATGGGGCCGGTGGTCAGTACTCCGGTGGAGTCCGTGATCATTGCGGTGCGAACGGTCGTATCGCGTGATGACTGGAGGGTAAAGTACACCTCGGCCGAATTCGCGTCGGCCGTGATCGGGAAGTCAATCGAGGTACCGGCACAGACGGTGCTGTCGGCTACCCCGGTAGTGTCGAAGGAAGCCGTAACCTCGGGAACGACGACGACGACAACGTCAAAGGTATTTTCGTTCAGGCAGGTCTCCCCTACCGTATTGTCTCCCGTGATCATACCGACCCGGAAGCGGGTGGTCGTATCCAGCGTACCGGTCATTAGCTGCCCCACGCCCGTGGGGCTGAACTGGATCAGGATGGTATCGTCAGCGATGCTGTCCATCATGTTCCCGGCGTTCGTGCCCATACCACCCGTGAAGTCCATGTCGAAAGCGGGAGCAAAGCCCTCCACTACGGTCACGGTAACGGAACCGTTATTGGGTCCGGTAAATTCCAGTAGGCTCTCCGATCCCTGGCAAACCGTCAGGTTACCGGCGAAAGTGGCGTTCGGAATAGGATTGACGATCAGCTCGAAAGTAGCGGTGTCGCTGTTACAGTTCGCGGAAGGGTCACCGTAGTAGGCAAATACCTGTCCTTCAATGTCGACCGGAACGGCAAAGGGGTTATTGATCGCCACCGTCGGGAAACCGGAGAAGGTATCCGCGCGGACGACCACCTGACCGACGGGCAGGCTGCCACTGGGGTCCTGAATGATTTCGTAGGCGTAGAACAGGGAGTCCCCCGTTACCGGAGAGACAAAGTTACCGTTGGTCGCCAGGGCGATGGTCAGGCTGTCTCCGCTACAGATGGTGTCGTTGTCCATCAGCGGGCCGTTCTCGGTGTCGAGTTCGATCAGGTCGGCGGCACCGAAGAAGGAACCGGTGAGGACCACCGCGGGCTGCTCCTCGATCACGATCGTAATGGTTTCGCTCAGGGTGGTCTCGCAGAACAAACCACCCAGGTTTCGGACGGAGGTCAACTCGACCTCCACGATCGCGGGTGCCCCGAATGTACTGACCGGATTCTGAAAGGTGACCGTATCGGTCCCGTTGTCACTGATCCGGAGGAATGGCTGAAAGGGATTTCCGTTCACGGTGATATTCCCTACGAAAGTATATTCTCCACCCAATCCACCGGAGCCGGTGAGGACGAATTCGAATTCATCCTGACTGTCAGCACAGAAGAAAGAGTCATCCGTAGTGATCGTGGCCATCGGCCGCTCCTGTACGTTGAGGTCAATTCTATCGTTGACGATGCGTACACAGGTTCCTGATCCCGTGGCAAACGTGGTGAGGGTGTAACTGGTGTCCTGAGTGACCGGGATGGAGGTGAACATGGTGCGGTACACCGTATCCATACCGTTATTGACGATCTCTTGGTTCACTACCGGTACCGTGATGGTCGACCCACCGTTACCCAGTACGAGATTAGCGGTTCCCGGCTGGGTCGCGCTGATGGTGAAAGTAGCCTGATCTCCCTCACAAACGTCTTTCTCCTCCGCGATGATCCGTACCGTAGGGTTACGCTCGATGATCACGTTGAATTCCAGGGCATTGCCGAAGCAACCCTCCGCGGAACTGTTCGGGTAGTCCACCACCGGACGGATCCGGAACAGAATCGACTGGGTCATGGCGTTATTGGGGATATCTCCCGTGGCCAGCGGCGCGAAATCAGCCGCGTCGATGAGTACCGTTACACTGTCGGCACCGAAGCCGAAGGCATTGAAGGTGTCTCCCACAACCGTTACCAGCAGCATCTGCTCGGCGTTGAAGGGAGCGACCGAGTTGGTGAACGCATCCAGTTCGATCTCGATCCCCACTTCGTCACAGACGATGAAGGTCGGGGCGGCTCCGCCATCGTTGGCGACCGTGGTGGTTACGTTCGTATTCCGGGGCGTCACGTTGACGCTCAGCTCAAAATCCGTTTCCTCTACGATCTCTATGCTGCTGTTCAGCATCGTAGCCGTACAGATGGCGGGCGTACCGATTCCCCGGATGCTATCCAGGTTGATACTTATCGTATTGCCCGTGGCACTGCTGCCGGGCAGGTCGACCGAAACGGAAGCACTGGCGGAACTCAGGTCGAAGGAGTCCGTAGCGACGGTCGTTCCACTGGAATCCACGGAGTAGAAGAAGCGGTAGGTTCCGGGAGCGGAAGTGGTTTGGAAATCCACCAGCACGGCGGCGGGCAGGTCGGCGTTACAGTAAAAGGTAGTGTCCGCCATCGGCGTCAGCGTCAGGGTTCCTTCCGGGCCCGGCACGACGGTGATGGTTTCCGTCTCGCTCAGTATCGCGGGGCAGGGAGCGCCGCTGTTGAAGCGCACTTCCCGGAGCTGGAAGCGAATCCGGCTACCGGATACCAGCAGGTCGGTGTCCACGTCAACGGTGGTCCCCCCCAGGGCGGGAAGCACCGTCGTTTGCTCGGCACCGTAACCGCTACCGAAGTCTATGGCGTAAGTCACCGTGCTGTTGGGGGAACCGGTAATGGAGATCTGGGCGATCTCACCGGCGCAGATATTGGGGTTGTTGCCTACGATACCGGAGGTCGCCTGGGCGGCCGGCTGTACCGTGAAGTCGATGAAGGTCGTCTCGCTCACACAGGCTTCAGCACCGGTTAACCGGTCGTAAAAGGTCACGACCTCGAGCGTGAAACTCTGGGGCGAACTCGTATTGTTGGTGATCGACTGGGGAGCGAAATTGTTGTTGAAGTCCACCGTGGAGCCGGAGCCGTTCACCGAAGAGCCGGCATTACCCAGCGTCAGGGATGTCGGCAGGCTGGCCGCGTAGGACACCACCACCGGAGCACCGAACTGCTGTCCCTCCACCAGGAGGTTGGCCAGGGTCAGGGAGAAGTTCTCACCGGAGCAGATGCTGACCGTTCCCCGGGCATCGACGTCGGCCTGGCCGGCGGAATTTCCTGCTGCCGTAACGTTGATCTCGGTGGGCTGGAAGGGGTCGAAGAATAAATTTACTTCCAGTGGTTGATCAATACAGGAGCCGTCGGAAGTGATGGGTGAGATCCGGAGGATCACCTCATCGTCTCCGGGCGCGGGACGGTAGTAAACCTCACCGAAGCCGCTGGACGTTCCACCGTTGCCGCTGTAGGCAAAGTTTTCGTTGGTCACGGTGTTGTTGCCCGCCAGAAAAAACTGGTTGTTGACCAGTATGCCCAGGTCTCCGTTACCCTGAATTACGGTCCACTGTACCCTTGGGTTGGTGTTGGCCGCACCGTTGTAGGTCTGGTAACCGCCATCCAGCAGTACCGGGTCGGCATTCAGTTCTCCGTCGTAACAGTAACTCGTATCCCTCCCGGCGGAAAGGCGCTCGAAGCAGGCCATAATGGCACTGCTCTGGGTAACCTTGTCGTTACGAAGCAGGTGGTAGACGGGCTTGGTCACCTCCGCCACGATCAACTCACCCACCCCCGGCGCGGCGGCCGTCCAGTCGATGTGTAAAGTAGCCGGCTGCAGCCCCGGCAATCCGGAAGCGCCCAGCGGGCCCGCGAGAAACACGGCCAGCAGCAAGAAGCCGCTCACCAATTTAGTAGAGATTTTGTTCATAAGGGTGTAATTACGGTCGGTCGGACCAGGGATGATAGAAAAACCGTTAGCCCGAACCGCATCCGCGGCCAGACTTTCGAAAAGACAATATTTATCTTGGGTACCCTCCCCGGGGGAAGGTGATGGGACTACGGGATGTTGACTCATAGGAGGAAGAAGGGATGTAAGGCTGCCGCCGGGACGGACGGTTTTGGTTAGTAGGTTTACTAGTACTTCTCTCAATTCAATCCAAATCCGCATCGGTTCCGGGGGGCGCCATCCCCTCCTGCCTGGGCTAAACAATACCGATGCCACAGTAGTGCTTCCGGGTACGAAGATACACGGCCACTTCCCGAACCACCAAATATTTAATAAAAATTCATATCTAACCTACCCGTATCGGGTGATCAACCCACCGCTTTTAGCTCATAGGACCAGCTGATTTCCACCCCTCCCGCCTTCAGCATCAGACTGACGCTGCACATTTTTTCCATGCTGAGCCGGCAGGCCCGTTCGGCCTTCTTCTCGTTTACCTCTCCCGACAGCACGTAGTGAACGTGGATGGCCGTAAAAATCCTGGGTTCCTCCTCCCGCCGCTCTCCCGTCACCCTTACGCGCAGATCATCCAGTTCCTGCCGTTGCTTGCGCAGTAAGAGCACTACGTCAATGCTCGAACAGGATGCCACGGAAGCCAGCAGCATCTCCATCGGCCGCATTCCCTTCCCCTGTCCACCGATGGCCGGACTTGCATCCGCCACGACGGTCAGTCCCTCACTGTTGCGGGTCTCAAAGAGAAAATTTTTGTCGAGGCGTTGTAGTTCTACGGTCATGGTCGGGGGTTGTTATCAGGTTAAGCAATGGGCGGCGGAGCGCAGGTGCCGGGTTCATAAAAACCGTGGTAGCGGTCGTCGGACGCGTCAAGGCCCGGGCGCTGCCCCCGCCGGGCTCCTCCGGTGTCTCGCGGAAAAGATAACCTACACACTCGTCGGTAGCTCCTCCTCTTCCTCACTCGGCAGCCAGTCTCCCTTCAGCCGCAGGACCCGCTCGATCACGTCCCGGGCGCAACCCGCTCCGCCGGCTGCCCCGCTGACGTAGGTGGACAGGGCCAAGATTTCCGGACAGGCGTCCCTGGGGCACACCGGGAACCCCACCAGCCGCATCACTTCGAAGTCGGGCAGGTCGTCGCCCATGTACATGATCTCTTCGTCGTCGAGTTCGTAGCCGTCCCGGAATTCCTGGTACACTTCTACCTTATCCGTCACTCCGAGGTGAATGTCGGCTACGCCGAGGTTCTGGAAGCGCATCCTCACCCCCTCACTTTTTCCTCCCGTTATGATGGCGACCCGGTACCCCATCTGAATGGCCCGCTTGATGGCGTAGCCGTCCCGGACGTTCACCTGCCGCAGCAGTTTCCCGTCCTCCAGCACGATGAGGCTGGAGTTCGTGAGGACACCGTCCACGTCGAAAATGAAGGTGGTGATGTCGCCGAAGCGTTCGAGTTCGTTCATGATTGAGACCGCTTTGCTGAAAGAGGAAAGACCGATTGTTTCACAATCTGAAGGAAGAAAGACGGACTTCAGGATACTCCAATGCCCAGTCTTTTTTCTTTCAGTGCCGCTTCGGCGGGACGATCTTTCTTCTTTCTTCCTTACTGATTATCCCGCCACTCGTATACCCACTTGGCCTGAATTTGCTCCAGGTGTTCTTCCGAGCTGCCCTCCCGGGTGCCGGTGAAACTGGGGATTTCCACGATCCAGTCTAGCAGATCGGTAAAGCGGATACGGTAGATCTTATCCTGCCCGAACTCGTCACCGAAGCGGTCGTAGAGGGCCATGGCGATGTCCTCGTGGTCGGCCCAGCCGAAGGGAAAATCGTCGAAATCTTTAAAAGACATAGGTAGTGGTTAATTGCAGGTAGTCGGTAGTAGATAGTTACGCCCGCCACGTATGACTATCGACTATCTTCTGTTTATCACCTACTCTTTTGGTTAGTTAGTGTTCGTGACCGATGATGCGCTTCTGGTCCGGAATTTCCACCTCAATGACGGCGTCCTCCTCCAGGATGATGGCCTGACAACCCAGTCGGCTCTCGATCCGCGGGTTGATGGCCCGGTCGATGAAGTCTTCCTCCTTGTCGGAGATTTCCTCCAGTGCGTCCTCCCCCTTGTTCACGTAAATGTGGCAAGTGCTACAGGCACAGACTTCCCCGCAATTGTGGTTGAGGTGAATGCCGTTATCCTCGGTGACTTCGAGAATACTGGTATCGGTCGGAACGTTCTCGACGGTCTTCGGCGCGATGCTCTTGTCCTCGAAGGTAAATTTGACGGTGGCCATGTAGTGGAACTGGTTATAAATTAGATCGCAAAGGTAATGCTTGGGTACCCCTTATGGTTGGGTTTCCAGTAAGTGCCAGGCTTCGCGAAATACCGCCGAGCGGGGTTTACGCTGTCGCTTTTCCGTTTCAACGAGGTGGATTTCAGATTTATAGGACAAAAAATCCGCTACCGGCATCACGTAAAATACCTCGATTTCTGCCAGGTAAAATACCGCAAAGTCAAAATCTTCGGAACGGTACGAACTTCGTTGAATACTCCGTCGATTGGTGCGGGTCCTTCTGTTATCTACTACATAGTTACGTCTGCTTACATCATACCAGGCCGTCTTTACCTGAATCTTGAGTAGCCGGCCATCAAGATCGAGAACCAGGTCATAGGGCAGGTAATCACCAATGGGTTGTAGCACCCCCCACCCTTTCTTCATACAGTAAAGCGAGACAGCTAATTCGCTAACGTCCCCCGTTTGTTTAGTAAGCATCTACTTGAGATTTTTAGCTTACCTGCTGTTTTCCGCGGGTCCAAAATACAAAAAAAGCCGCTGCTGAACAGGTCAGCAACGGCTTTATCTAAGTAGCGGGGGTAAGACTCGAACTTACGACCTTCGGGTTATGCGTACCACTATAGCTTTCGCTACGCCCGTTCCCAATTGAACGGATTTGATGGTCTGGACTTTCTCTTCACCGGCCCTGATAGAATCAGAACTACGGTGTTCACCATTAAGTCTCTACACCTTCCCCGGACGAGTCCGGGACTTGGCTCGGGATTACCACACTAAAGGCTTCCCCGAATTTGATGAATTGTCACCTGGGAGTTTCCTCCCAGGCAGCCCATGCAAGACCGAACAAGAATCACTGACTTGATTTGGTGTCGTCAAATCAGCGTCGCTAAAAGCGATCATTCGGAAATACAATCTTGAGCCCGACGAGCTACCAACTGCTCCACCCCGCGATGTAATTTTACCACACTAGCTTCCTAGTGGGCTGCAAAGATAGAGACAATTTTCACACGGCAAAAGTTTTCCGCGGAAAAGAATAAATTTTTCAATCCTCACTCTCGGGGGCCAGTTGTACCCGCAGCCCGTCCAGAGATTCCGTGATGCGGAGCTGGCAACCCAACCGGCTGTTGTCCTCTACGAAAAAAGCCTGGTCGAGCATGTCTTCCTCGTCCTCCCCCATGTCGGGCAGAGTGGTTTCGGAGAGCACGTAACAGTGGCAGGTGCTGCACAGGGCCATCCCGCCGCAGGTACCCTTTACGGGTAGCTCGTAGGACTTACAGACCTCCATCAGGTTCATGTTCATATCCGTAGGTGCCTCCAGTTCGTGGGCCTCGCCGTGGCGGTCGACTACGGTGATGAGGACGTTACCGTCTTCCGTCATGTCTAATTGGTTTAGTGGGCCGGCGAAGATAGTACTAACTCCCCAGCAGCGTCGCCAGCCTGGCGGGCAACGCTTCCGCACTAACGGGTTCCGACGAAACGGATACGGGCAATTCCCCCGCGGCGGCTACCCGCTGGTGCCGGGTGGTGACCGGCAGCACGGAAAGGGTTCTCATGACCTTATAATGATCGACCGGACGGATTTCGGTGCACGTTAAGACAGTTTTTTATTGATTCTGCACCTGCGCGCCGCCGGCTGATTCCGAGAATCGTTCCGCGATCAGTCCAGTTCGTAGTGATCGTCCAGGTTGCGCTCCACGGGATCGCCGAGCTTGCCCACGCTCTTTGCCACCAGCATGGCGACGGTGGCATCACCGGTAACGTTGGCCACGGTACGGCACATGTCCAGGGGGCGATCGACGGCAAAGATCAGGGCCAGACCGGCCTCGGGTATGCCGGCCTGCCCCAGTACGATGACCAGCATGACCATCCCCGCGCCCGGCACGGCGGCCGAGCCGATACTGGCCAGCGTAGCCGTGGAGATGATCCCGAGTTGCTGGTAAATATCGAGGTCCATGCCGTAAGCCTGGGCGATAAAGACCGCCGCCACCGCCTGGTAGAGGCTGGTACCGTCCATGTTGATGGTCGCGCCGATCGGTAGTACGAAACTGGTTACTTCCTCATCCACGCCGAGGTGTTCCTCCACCCGCTCCATGGTGACGGGCAGCGTCGCGGCGCTGGAACTGGTACTGAAGGCCAGCAGCTGGGCCGGACTGAGCCCCCGGAAGAAAAAGCCGGGGGAACGACCGGTGAATATCCTGACCAGTGCCGGGTAAAAGACGCCGATCATGAGGCCCAGGCCGAGCAGGACGCAGAGGCTGTAGTAGAGCAGCGCCATGAACAGATCGGCGCTCGGGCTCTCGACGATGAGGGCGGCCAGGAGGGCAAAGACGCCGTAGGGGGCCACCGCCATGATCATATCGATGAGCTTGAGGACCACCTCGTTCACCCCGTCGAAGAAGCCGATGACCGGCTGGGCCTTTTTCGGGTCGATCAGGATGAGACCGATACCGAAGAAGAGGGCAAAGACGATGACCTGCAGCATGTTCCCGTTGCTGGTGGCCGCCCCGATGATGTTGTCGGGAACGAGATCGACCAGCGCCTGGAGCGGACCGGCCTCCGCCTGGGCGGCGGCCGCCTCAATGCGCAGGGTGGCATCTCCGGCGAAGTCGTTGAGCAGGCTGTCCCGCGTACCGGGGTCGAGGCCGCGGCCGGGGCCCACGACGTTCACGATAACCAGTCCGAGAATGACGGCGATCAGCGTGGTACCGATATAGATGGCGATGGTCCTACCGCCCATGGCGGAGAGCTTGCTGATGTCCTTCAGGTCACTGATGCCCTTGATGAGGCTGGCCACGATGAGCGGCACGGCGATCAGCTTCAGCGCGTTGATGAAAATGGTTCCGAACGGCTTGATCCAGTCGGAGACGAAATCCTCCCAGCCCAGCCGGGAGGCAAGCACGCCGAAAGCTACGCCGGCGGCCATGCCGATCAAAATTTGCCAGTGGAGTCCGAGTTTCTTCATGCCCAATGATAGGCACTTTCACGAACTTGTCGGTGACGCTGCCCTACTTCGGTGTCTTCACCTTAACGGAAACCGGGGTGGCGGCTCCCTTTGGGGGCACCTCGTCCCGGCGCTTACTCACCGGCACCTTGTTGTCGTTTTCGATCTCGGTCACGAAGAAGGGAGAGGGAGCGTACCCCGTCCAGCCGCCGTCCACGAGTAATTGCTGCCCCGTGATGTGGCGGGCACCGGGAGAGAGCAGGAAGCCGACGGCCTCGGCCACGTCTTCCGGCAGGCCGACGCGCTTGTTGGGGTTGAGTTTCGCCCACACCCCGGCGTAGTCGGGTTCCTCCTGCACGGTACGCTCCGTCAGCGTGGCCCCCGGGGAAACACAGTTGATGGTGATGCCGAGCGGACCGAGCGGCAGTACCAGTTGCTGGGCCAGCATGGCGATACCGGCCTTGGACATACCGTAGGCGGCCAGATTGGGGTAGGCGCGGTTACCTACGTTGGAGCCGATCAGGATGATCCGCCCGGGGCTGCCCTGCGCTTTCATCTTGTTGGCCGCGGCCTGCACCAGGAAGAAGGTACCCCGGAGGTTTAGATTGACCACTTTTTCAAAGCTGTCCTCGGAAAATTCGAAGAAATCACCGAATTCCGTCAGTCCCGCGTTGGCGATGATGAGTTCCAGCCGACTCTCGGGAATCGCCGCGGCGAAGTCGACCAGCTTGCGAATAAAAGTGACGTTCCCGGCGTCACCCGGATAGCCGCTGGCGTGGCCGGCCACCCGCTCATTGAGTTCCCGGACGGCTTCCTGAGTCCGCTCCTTACTGATGTCACAGATCACAACGTGAGCGCCGTTATCGATGAGGTATTCGGCGATGCCGTACCCGATGCCGGAAGCTCCTCCGGTTACTATGGCCGTTTGTCCGGCGAACGTTTGAAAATCCATGTACACTTATTCTTGAGAGTTACGGCAGCATAAGCATCGAGAGTGGCAGATGGTTGTAAATTAGCCCCGAAAGCCCGACCGCATGCAGCCATACCTGGACCTCCTCGATCATATTTTGCAGAACGGAACCGTGAAGGAAGACCGCACGGGTACCGGTACCCGCTCCGTTTTCGGGCACCAACTCCGTTTCGATTTATCGGCCGGTTTCCCGTTACTGACCACGAAAAAAATCCACTGGAAGAGCGTCGCCCACGAGATGCTCTGGTTCATCCGGGGAGAGACCAACATCCGTTACCTCGTGCAAAACGGCGTCCGCATCTGGAACGAGTGGCCCTACCGGTATTACCGGCAACAAACCGGCAGTACGGACTCCATGAAGGAGTTTGTCGATAAGATCGGGAAGGACGAAAATTTCGCCGGCAAGTGGGGTAATCTCGGCCCCGTCTACGGAAAACAGTGGCGGGACTTTAACGGAGTGGACCAACTCGCCGGAGTGATCGAGAACCTGAAGACCAACCCGGACAGCCGCCGCCACATCGTTACGGCCTGGAACCCGACGGACATTCCGGAGATGGCCAAGGCCGGCCTGCCCCCCTGCCATACCCTCTTCCAGTTTTACGTAGCCGGTGGAAAACTGAGCTGCCAGCTCTACCAGCGGTCGGCGGACGTTTTCCTCGGCGTCCCGTTCAACATCGCTTCCTACGCCCTGCTGACCCACCTGGTGGCCCGGGAGTGTGGCTACGAAGTCGGTGATTTCGTCCACACTTTCGGAGACGCCCACCTGTACAGCAATCACACGGAACAGGCAAAAATTCAGCTGTCCCGTACGCCGACCCCCCTGGCCCGACTCCGTATTCCCTCCGGCGCGCCGGGCATTTTCGACATCCGTTTCGAGGATCTGGAACTGATCGGTTACGAGCCCCAGCCGGCCATCCGGGCACCCGTGGCGGTGTAGTTCGTAACATGTACGGAACTCAGCGTATGAAGGGGTACACAACCATCCCGATATGCGAAATCACCTGTTTTTAGTGCTGCTCTGCGCTACCCAGTTCCTCTCCGCCCAGACTCCTTCCGGGCTCTACCTCGGTGAGAACGGTGTCCTCAAAATATCTGAAGGGGAAACACTCACTGTAAACGGCGCGGTAGACGCTGACTTCGAGGGCACCCTCATCCTGGAAGGTACCCTGGACGTCGATGGCCGCTTCGGCGGTTCCCAGAACGGGTTCTTCGGCAATATCTTGCTCCCCCTGCGCGGGCCGTCTGACTTCGGCCGCCTGAACGCCAGCGGAGCCGTTGAGTTCGCCGATGCCTACCTCACCGTCGTCGTCCTGGACAACTACCCGACCGAAACCACGGTCTACTCCTGGGCAACCAGCGATACCGGCGTGACCAGTGATTTCGACGGCACCGTTTACCCCGATGGAGGACCCTGGAGTTCGGACTTCGGCGGCGAGCGCCACGCCATCGTATACACCGTGAACACGCTGCCCGTGGAGTGGCTAACCTTCACCGGCCACCCCGTAGGTAAACACAGCCAGCTGAACTGGGCCACGGCCGGCGAAGAGAACGCCAGCCACTTTGAAGTCGAACGCCGGTCGCCCGACGGCCGCTGGACCGGCATCGGGCGGGTCGCGGCCACCAACCGACCCGACCGCCGTAGCGACTATGATTTCCTGGACGAAGATCCGGGGCCGGAAGCGGTTGTTTACTACCGCCTTCGGCAGGTGGACCTGGATGGGGATTTTACCTACTCCGAAATCGTACGGGTGTCCTTTGACCATCAGACAACCGATGTCAGTGTCTACCCGAACCCAACGGCCGGGCAGCTGCGGATCTCCAATCTTTCCGGTAACGAGGAGACCGTCGGGTACCGACTCTCCGACGCTACGGGGCGTCGGGTACTGGAAGGACGGCTTAGCGTCGGTGGTGGCAACCGCATCGATCTGCCCCCCGCCCTGGCGAGCGGAACGTACTTCCTCCGGGTCGGCAGTGCGGAAGCGGCCATCCCGGTGGTCCTCAAGCGGTAAGCCGGTTCGTACCTTCGCGGCCAGTTATGGACGTAGTCACCGAGATCGAGCGCGCCCGCCAGGAGTTGCGGGCCAACAAAAAATTTGCGGGCAGGCTGAAGAGGCGACCGCCGAAACACCTCGATGCCGCCTTTCAGGAGCAACACGAAGCTGTTTTTGACGACCTGGACTGTCTCGAATGTGCCAACTGCTGTAAAACTACCAGCCCGATCTTCAGGGATGTCGATATTGAGCGCCTGTCCCGTCACCTGGGTATCCGCCCGGCGGAGTTGGTGGAAAACCACCTGCACCTGGACGGGGAGGGCGACTACGTGCTCAACGTAGCACCCTGCCCGTTTCTGGGGCCGGACAATTACTGTAGTGTATACGAAGCGCGCCCCCGGGCCTGCCGCGAATACCCCCACACCGACCGCAAGAATATGTACCAGATCCTGCCGCTTACCGTCCGCAATACCCTCGTCTGCCCCGCCGTGGGTGAAGTGATGCGCCGGCTGCGAACCGTCTCGCTGCTCCTGCTGCTACCGCTGCTGCTTACCGCCGGCCCCTGGCCCCAACCCAAGGGTAAGGGCTACTTCAAACTGTACGAATGGTGGATGCAATTCGACGAGCACTACACCGGCACGGGGGAGCTGGACCCCAATGCGACCATCGGCCTCTACAATACCGTGATCTATGCGGAGTACGGGCTCTCGGACCGGCTGACGGCCGTGGCTAATCTGCCGCTCTACAGCCGCAGCACCGTCAATACCCAGCTCAGTGGTACCCGCGGTTCCGTGATCACGGAGGGCGATGCCATCGGCGGGCCGGGCGACGCGGAACTGGGTGCCCGGTACGCCATTAGCCGACCGGGGTCCGTCTGGCCCGTGGCCGTGGGGCTTTACCTGGGACTGCCCCTGGGCGAGGACGCAGGGGGCAAGGCTCAAAACCTGCAGACCGGCGATGGGGAGTTCAACCAGTTGTTGCAGCTGGAAGCCGGAAGAAGTTTTGCTTCCCCTTCCGGCAATCTTTACGTAAGTGCCCGGGTCGGTTTCAACAATCGGTCGAACGGCTTCAGCGACGAGATCCGTTTCGGACTGGAGGGCGGGGTGAGTTTTCTGAGCGACCGCCTCTGGCTCATCACCCGGCTGGGCGGTAGTGAATCCACCTTCAACGGGGAGACGGCAGAAACCACCCAGAGTACCAGCATCTTCAGCAACAACGCCGAGTACCTCAGTCTGGGAGGAGAGATCAATTATTACATCACCGGGGGGGTCGGTGTCAGTGCCGGTTACGCCGGAGCCCTCAGCGGACGGGTGATCGCCGCGGCTCCGGTTTATAGCGCCGGAGTGTTCTACGATCTGAACAGATAGGAAGTATTCTCCTTTGGTAGTCAATGGACAAGCTCAAACGTCTCCTGCATACTTATATCTACCGGCTCCGGCAGAGCATCGCCTTCCTTCCGGTGCCCATGATTCTGACGGCCGTGGTGACGGGGATCATATTATTCTGGTTGGAAAACAATACGGAGATATCCGGGTGGGTGGGCGACAAGATTCCCTCCCTGGCCATCACCAGCCAGGATACGGCCAGGACGACGCTGGGGCTTTTCGTGGGCGGCCTCATTTCCCTGACGGTTTTTGCCTTCTCCCAGATCATGGTACTGCTCAACCAGGTGGCCAGCAGTTACAGCCCCCGTTTGCTGCGTAAAATGACGGGAGATCGCTCGTTACAGTTCGTGATGGGGTTTTACATGGCCACCATCGTGCTTACCCTGTTCGTACTGCTCAGCATCCGCAGTAACGATTCCTACAAGATCCCGAATTTCAGTATCCTCCTCTGCGTGGTGCTCGGTACGGCCTGTCTCTGTATGTTTATTTATTTCGTCTCCACGCTCAGTGAGAGGATCCAGGTGGACAGCATCATCCGCAGGGTGACCAATGACTGTAACCGGCACATCAAAGACGAGCAGCAAAAGGACCGCTTCCGCATCGTCAGTCACCCCCGTGAAATAAGCGGATGGTCGGTAATTGCCACGCCCCACGGTGGCTACATCGGCACGGTGGATTTTTTCCGGCTTGCGAAACTTGGCGGGGAGCTTGAAACCCGGTTTTACCTGTGGCCCCGCCGGGGGGAGTACGTCCCTCAGCGTCTGCCCCTGATCCAGTCGGAGCGTCCGCTCAACGACCTGGAACGCGAAACCGTACTGGCGGCCATCAGCCCGGTACCCGAGAGTATTGAAGACTGGTACCTCCCCCACTACCGGCAGTTGACGGAGATTGCCCTGAAGGCCATGTCTCCCGGCATCAACGATCCGGGGACGGCACTGGACGTGGTCGATCACCAGACCGAACTCCTCGTACAGCTCATGGAACTCCCTCCCTATAATTGCTACGAGGGCGAAAACGGAGGCGATATCTTCTACAATACCTACACTTTTGCGGAAGTGCTACGGCTCGGCCTCCAGGAAATGCGGCAATACTCCAAGAACGACCCGATGATGATTCGCCAACTCTTTCAGCAACTCTTTCAGTTACTGACGGAGGCGAGGAACAAACCGGGCATAGCGGCTCACATCCGCGCGGAAATTCGCGCCCTGGTGTACGACGCCAACCGGAACGTGGACAATCCGCTGGACAGGGAGGACATCGCCCGCACGGTATTCCGTTACCGGAACACCCTGCGGCACCAGCCGGCGGAATTAAAGCCCGTGAGTTAGCGGTATCCGTGTCCTTATAAACAGTTCCCACCATGGCCAGTATCCTCGACCCGCTTCCCCCCGAACTTCTCCCCCGCTTCCTCGCCCTGCGTGACGATCTCGATGCCCGGATTCCGGCCCGGATGATCGGACGCAACCTACTGATTGCGACCTGGAACATCCGCGCATTCGGAGATCTCTCCCGGGTATGGCAATCCGGGCAGGAAGACAGCCCGCGACGTGACCTGGCTTCCGTTCGGTACATCGCCGAGATCGTCTCCCGTTTCGACGTTATCGCCATCCAGGAGGTGAAGGCCAACATCCGGGCGTTCCGGGATATGCTAAAAGTACTCGGCCCGCAGTGGTCGTTCGCCCTTACGGACGTCACCGAGGGGGCCGCGGGTAACGGGGAGCGTATGGCTTACGTCTTCGATACGCGGCGCGTCAACCTGTCCGGGCTGGCCAGTGAGATCGTGGTACCCAAAGAATGGCTGGACGAAGTGGGGGAAAATGCCCTCCGGGAACAGTTCGTCCGCTCCCCCTATGCGGTCAGTTTCCGCCTGGAACAGCAGACGTTCATCCTGGTGACCCTGCACATCAAGTACGGTAAATCTTCCAAGGACCGGATCGCCGAACTCAGCGGCATTGCGCGGTGGCTACGCAACTGGGCCATGGACATGAATGCCTACGACCAGAACCTCATCGCCCTGGGCGACTTTAACATCGACGCCCGGGGAGACCTGCTGGCTGAGACCTTCCTGAGTCAGGGGCTCTCCGTACCCGCCGCGTTACAAGTCCCCGAAGCGACCCGGTCCATTTTCGACAAGAGTAAGTTCTACGACCAGATCGCCTGGTTCGACGGTCGGGACGGCACTCCGGCCCTGTCCCTGGAATTGATGTCCGCGGGTAATTACGATTTTGTTCCCGTACTCTGGGACGAGGACCGGAACTCCAAACTCCAGTTTTCCTGGATGCTCTCCGATCACTATCCGCTGTGGACGGAATTTTCGGTTCGTTAGACCAGTACGTTACCCGGCGTCTCCTGCTCCTTTCGGGAATTTTGCACCTGCGCGGCCGCGCCCTTATTCTTGTAGAAACCGTAGTGCTTTTCCTTGTCCAGCGTCAGCCCCGGGCCGCCGAACCAGATGCGGTACCAGGCCTTCGGGTGACGGTAGGTATTCATGTCACGAAACATATCGACGTGCTCGTGAAAGACCAGCTTGATGGGGTTGTAGCTGTCCACCGGCTTGAGGATACCGTAGTTCGGGGTCTCTTCCTCGGGGCAGAAAGTGCCGAAAATGCGGTCCCAGATAATGAGGCTGGAGCCGTAATTCTTGTCCAGGTACTTCTCCTCCGTAGCGTGGTGCACCCGGTGGTGGCTGGGGGTGACGAACAGGAATTCGATGGGTGCCCACATCCGGTCGATCAGTTCCGTATGGATCCAGAACTGGTAGAGTACGCCGATCTGCATGCAGATGAAAAAGACGAAGGGGTCGAAGCCCAGCAGGGCGGCCGGCACGAAGAAGATCACCTTTACGTGCTGGGTCCAGGACAGCCGGAAGCTGACGGTAAAATTATACTGCTCCGAACTGTGGTGGGTCACGTGGGTGGCCCACAAAAAGCGGTTCTCGTGGCTGATGCGGTGGGCCCAGTACCGGCAGCAATCCACGACCACGAAACAGGCGATGAAGCTCCACCAGGTAGTTTGAATGTAAAGCGGCGTGAGGTTGTAAAAGAAGAGAATGATGCCGAAGGTCAGGGCCTTCACCATCGCCGTACTGATGAGGTTGCCGATACCCACGCCGGCGGCGGCCAGGCCGTCCTTCACGTCGTACTTGTACTTATCGGCAATGTCGGTGTCGTCTCCGTTGGCCTGCCGTT
Organism: Lewinellaceae bacterium; assembly: GCA_963838715.1. GTDB lineage: Bacteria > Bacteroidota > Bacteroidia > Chitinophagales > Saprospiraceae > Neolewinella. Next base: position 5,055,955 of record CAWISE010000009.1, on the reverse strand, counting down.
CGGCCAGTTCGTGGCGGTAGTGATGCCGACGAAGAAACCACTCCAGTATGGTCAGGGTAACCATTACCGGCACGGCGTAAACGATGATGGGGGGGAAGTCGAGGGACAATATGTCCTCGTAGCTGTAGAAAGGCTTCATGGGGAAATTTACTTCGTACCGTAGAGTTTCTTGCCGGCGGCTTCGTACTTGTCACCTTCCACCCAGTTGGGGCGGACGTCCCGGTCAGCGATCAGGCGGGCGGCAAGGGTAAAGACCTGGCAATACTCCAGTAGGTAATCGAAATCAATGGTCTCGGGATTGTCCGTAACCTGGTGGTAATACTTAAAAATTTCGTCGTCCATTTCCTCGAAGCCGGGGCTGAAGGTGAGGGCGGGTACCCCCTTGATGGCGAAGCTTACGTTGTCGGAGCGGTCGTACAGACCCTGCTCCGGGGCCGGGTCGTTAATGACTCCCTTACCGAAGGCCGTAGCCGCGATTTTCACCTGCTCGTCGATGCCGGTACGGCCGGCCCCCATGAGCACTATGCTTTCCGTCGTGTTGTAGCCCCCACCATCGGTATTGAAGTTATAAATCGTCTTTTCGAGGGGTACCAGCGGATTGTCCGCGTAGTATTTGCTGCCCAGTAGTCCCATTTCCTCACCGGTCACGGCCAGGATGATAACGGGCCGGCGGGTGGGCCGCTCGGCAAAGCTGCGGGCGGCGGCCAGCAGGCTGATGGTACCGAAGGCATTGTCCCGGGAGCCGTTGAAGATACTGTCCTGTTCGGTGTACGCTCCCCCGCCCTGTTTGCCGACGCCGACGTGGTCGAAGTGGGCGGTCAGGATCATGTACTCATCGGCCAGTTCCGGGTCGGTTCCGGGCAGGATGCCGGCCACGTTACGGCTGCTGAGGGCCACGGAGCGCATACCCGTGCTGATGAGCTGGGCCGTCATTTTGCGCTTGGTCCCCTGCAGTCGTTCGACCAGGTTGTCCTCCACCTTGATGAAGCCGTAGGGAATGGTCGCACTCTTCGTGCCTTCGTCGATCCCGATGCGCTCACCGCCCAGGTAACTCTTGAAGTTGGCCCAGGGGAAGGGCATGGAGTAGATCTCCAGGATACCGATCGCTCCGCGGGCGGCCGCCATTTCCGCTTTTTCCTGGACGCCGCGGAAAACACCGCCCTGCCCCTGGTTGTCCGGGGTACCGGAGCGGGTGATCACGATCTTGCCCGTCACGTCGAGTCCGGCGTAATCATCGTGGTCGCCCTCCACCCAGCCGAAGTTGGCGAAGACCAGTTCTCCACTGGCCTCGGCGGCGGGGCCGCGCAGGATGAGCAGGTTGTCCTCGGAAGTCAGGGTCATCGGCCCGGCGGTGATCGAGGCACTCTCCGGGGCCGACAGACTCATCAGCGGCACTTCCTGGAAGAAACTTTCCCCGTTGGCCGGTTGGTAACCGTAAGCCCGTAACTGGGCGGCGATGTATTCGGCGGCCACCTCGTTACCGACGCTGCCGGTACGCCGTCCTTGCAGGTAGTCGGACGCCAAAAAGTACATCTCCCCGGCAAGATCCAGCTTGTTCAGCTGAAATTCCGGGAGGGTACGGTCGACGGTCTGAGCGGTCAGGCTTACGCCAAGGAGCAGGAGCAGGGACAAGAGATTCACTTTCATCCCGTAAAATTAGTCAATAGTATCTAGTCCGTAGTAATCCGGTCGCCGCCGCGTACCGGATCACTACGGACCGGATTACTACGGACAACGTACTACGCAAACGCCTCCTTGATCTCCTCCAGCACGATCTCCCCGTTAACGATGTTCAGGCCGTTCTTCAGGTGGGGGTTTTGCTCCGTAGCCAGTTTCCATCCCTTCTGGGCCAGTTGCAGCAGGTAGGGGAAGGTAGCGTTCGTCAGGGCCAGCGTACTGGTAAAGGGCACCGCGCCGGGCATGTTGGCCACGCAGTAGTGAATGATGCCGTCCACGGTGTAGATGGGGTCCTCGTGGGTGGTGGGGTGACAGGTCTCGATACAACCGCCCTGGTCCACGGCCACGTCGATCACTACGCTGCCGTCGCGCATCTCGCTGAGCATCTGGCGGGTGATGAGGTGGGGGGCTTTGGCTCCGGGAATGAGAACGGCCCCGATGATGAGGTCGACGCGGTCCAGTTCCTTGCGGATGTTGTACTCGCTGCTGAAGATCAGCGTCACGTTCTTGGGCAGTACCTCGGCCAGGTAGCGGAGGCGCTTCAGGTTGATATCCATCAGCGTTACGTTGGCGTGCAGACCGGCGGCCATCTTGGCGGCCTCGGTACCGACGACGCCTCCCCCCAGGATGAGGACGCGGGCGGGGTGAACCCCCGGTACGCCACCCAGCAGGATGCCCCGGCCGCCGGCGTGGCGTTCGAGGTACTTGGCCCCTTCCTGGACGGACATCCGCCCCGCCACCTCGCTCATCGGCGTCAGCAGGGGCAGGGTACCGTCATCGGCCGTTACGGTTTCGTAGGCCAGACAGGTTGCCTTACTCTTGACCATGGCCTCGGTCAGTTCGCGGGAACTGGCAAAGTGGAAGTAGGTAAACAGCAACTGCCCCTCGCGGATCAGGCCGTACTCTTTCTTAATGGGCTCCTTGACCTTGACGATCAGTTCCGCCTGGGCGTAGACTTCCTCAATGGTGTCCAGCATGGTGGCACCGGCGTCAATGTAGTCTTCGTCCGTGAACCCGCTCGCCTCTCCGGCGGTGGACTGAACGATAACGTTGTGGCCGCGGCGGACCAGTTCCAGACAGCCGCCGGGAGTGAGGGCGACACGGTTTTCACTGGGTTTGATTTCTTTCGGGCATCCGACGATCATGGTGGTGGTATTATTGGGTTGGGTAGTTTGTTTGGAGTAGGTTCCGCTGGCGCGGAATAGGTTGGGTCACGGAGCCAAAAGTCATTAGCGATCGGTGACTACGGCGATCTGACCGCCGGTACTCACCGCCATGCGACTGATGTTCGTGATGCCGTAAAAACGCAGGTCGACCACTTCCCGCCAACCGGGGTTGCGGATGGGGTCGAAGCGATAAATACGGCTACCGGCCGCCATCAGGTAGCTACCGTCCGGCAGTATGGCAAAATCCTCGCTTCCCTGGATGGTGCTCGTCACTACCCGGGGCTGCTCCGTCAGCCGGTAAAGGTTCTGCTCCACGATCTGCCAGGGCAGTTGCTGCTTGTTCACGTAGGTCAGGTTTCCGTTCGGTAACCGCTTGAAGGAGCGACCGACGTTGGTGGCCAGCGTGCGGGGGGCATCGCTGTCGGCCGCGGCCAGGGCCAGGGTGCTCGGCGTACCGACCAGGAAGAGGGCCAGCTGGGAGCTGTTCAGCCACTCGTAGTAGCCCACGCCGTTGACGTACTTGAAGACCGGGCGGCCGTTATCGGCCATGCTGGTGGGGAATTCCCAGAGGCGCAGCACGGTATCCCGGCCCACGTATTCCTGGCGGACGGCACTGAAGCGGCGGCCGTCCCCGATCGGCTTCGGGCTGTACTCCCCGCTCAGGGTGCGGGTCATGCGGGTGCGGGTGCGGTTGGCCACGTCGAAGCTGAAAATATCCGGCTGCTGCATTTCCGGCAGTTGTACGGACAGCAGCAGGGTGTTGCGGTCCAGCCACGCCGGATGATTGTTGTATCCCCGCTGGTTGAAGGCGGTCAGGTAGCGGGGTTTGGTGAAGGTCATGGTCGTATCGCGTTGCTGGTAGTCGAACACGTAGACCTGGGTAACGGGCAACTGCGCGGCTGCCTCCCCGAGGGTAAAAAGGCAGAACGTCAGGCAAAAAAGGAAACGAAGCATGGGTGGGTGGTTGTACGAAAGTGAGGGCGAAGCTACGTTGTTGCCAGCAGATCGCTCATAGTAAATGTACCCTTCCGGCCGGGGAGCCAGCGGGCAGCCGTCAGGGCACCCCGCGCGAAACCTTCCCGCGAGTGCGCCACGTGGCTGATCTCCAAAGTATCAATGGCGCTCCGAAGTTCGAGCCGGTGGGTACCGGGCACGCCGGGTTCACGTACCGAATGGATGGGCACCGGCGATTTTCCGGCAGCGGGCGGGGCCGCGGGTGCGAGGTTCGTCGAGGGGCCGGGAGCGTCTACCCCGGCCAGGGTCCAGCTGTCGTATTCCGGGAGGGCACGACTGACTTCACCGGCCAGGGTAATGGCAGTACCCGACGGGGCATCCAGCTTCTCCGTGTGGTGGGTCTCCTCGATGCCGGCGGTGTAGCCTCCGTAGGGGGCCAGTAGTTCGGCGGCCCGGCGGGCGGCGGCGAAAAAGACGTTTACCCCCACGCTGAAATTAGAGGCCCAGAAGAGAGCTCCGCCGGCTGCTTCCACTTTTTTGCTCACCGCGGGTAGTGCGTTGAGCCAACCGGTGGTACCCACTACTACCGGCACGCCGGCCGCCAGGGCCAGTTCGATGTTCCCGACGGCCGCCTCCGGCTGGCTGAACTCGATGACCACGTCCGCGCCGATCAGGTCGGCGGGCGTGATGGAGTACGCGGTTCTCCGCGTCCACCCGCAGGACGATCTCGTCGCCGGCCTCCGTGGCGAGGGTCTCGATGATGCGGCCCATCTTTCCGTAGCCGAGGAGTACTATTTTCATGGCGTCAAATCTACGACACCCGCCGGAAGAACCCGTTTTCCGACATGTTCCGAGAAGTCGCGATCGTTCCGAGAAGTCGGACGACGATTGCCCTGCCTGCGGCACGGGTAATCAGACGGCCGACTTCCTCCACTTGACAGTGCAAACTAAGTGAGGTCGTCGGACCCGTCGAGGGAGGTACGACCGAGCTGGTCCGACGACTCGAACGCCGAGAAGTCGCGAACGTTCCGAGAAGTCGGACGACGATTCCCCTGCCTGCGGTACGGGTAATCAGACGGCCGACTTCCTCCACTTGACAGTGCAAACTAAGTGAGGTCGTCGGACCCGTCGAGGGAGGTACGACCGAGCTGGTCCGACGACTCGAACGCCGAGAAGTCGCGAACGTTCCGAGAAGTCGGACGACGATTGCCCTGCCTCCGGCACGGGCCATCAGACGGCCGACTTCCTCCACTTGACAGTGTTAACTAAGTGAGGTCGTCGGACCCGTCGAGGGAGGTACGACCGAGCTGGTCCGACGACTCGAACGCCGAGAAGTCGCGAACGTTCCGAGAAGTCGGACGACGATTCCCCTGCCTGCGGTACGGACAATCAGACGGCCGACTTCCTCCACTTGACAGTGTAAACTAAGTGAGGTCGTCGGACCCGTCGAGGGAGGTACGACCGAGCTGGTCCGACGACTCGAACGCCGAGAGGTCGCGAACGTTCCGAGAAGTCGGACGACGATTCCCCTGCCTGCGGTACGGACAACCAGACGGCCGACTTCCTCCACTCCCGTCAGTGTCACACAGGGAGGATGTCGGACCTCTCGAGGAGGTACGACGAGGCGGTCCAATGTCTCGACCGGGGCTTACCTTTCTCTAAACCGCCTTGGAATGTATTTCTGCCCGATCGTCCTGCATAGCTCAGTCAGCCTAAATGTGTCCACCATAGTCATACGGAGCGTGTCCTTGTTTTGCGGAGGTTGATAGTCGACGTACTTAGTGGTCGTTATAAAATAGCTCCCTTGATAAGCGGAGCGGGTGATCCGCCGGCGGGCACCGTTACCGAGATCAGATGATAACGTTTCGCTGTCGTTATTATTAGTCGGAGATACGGTATGTAGATGCAAGGTAGGCTCGTTGCTGTTTCTCTCTGCCGGAGCTCTTAGGGAGATAAGGTACCGGCAGCTATCCGACCGGGTAGATTGGACCTGGTACAACAGGGTATCGCGGTAGGCTACAGCATCACTTGTTGGGGCTGTCCGGGCATATAAAAGCAACAGGCTGTCGGACAAGTCGGCGGTAGCCCAACCCGGTGGCAAGACGGGCAGCTCATCCATCGGTACCGACTGGAAGGCGGCGGGCAGATAAGGATTTCGGGGGGCGGGAACGGTATATCTTTCCTCCTGACAGCCAGTTATCCAGCAGCACCCCAGAATTAGTAAGAGCGGTATTTTGCGGTACATCCGTATATTTTATTACACCTCGAAAGAGGTTGAAGTGAGGTTGTCGGACCCGTCGGAGGGAGGAACGACCGGAGCTGGTCCGACAACTCGAACGGGTCGGTAGCCCATTCGTGAGACGAACTTCTGCCCGACTACCGTCGGGCAGAAGCATTCGGCTCACGAAGGCAGGGCAAACAAAACGCCCTCCAGCGGAATCGGTAACCACGCCGGGCGGCTGTTCAGTTCGTAGGCGACCTCGTACACGGCCTTTTCCAGGATGAAGAGGTTCAGCAGGGCCTGCCGATCCTCCTCGGTAGCCGGCAGGAAGGCCGCGTCGCCGCAGGTGGAGAAGTAGCTCTCCAGGTAAGCACCGGAGACGGTCTCGAACCAGTCGGTGGCCCGGCGACGAAGATCGTCCGCTTCCCGGTCGGCGTAGCGATCGGGGTTTAGGAGAATTTGTCCCATCGCGGCGTAGTGGAAAGAACGGACCATACCCGCTACGTCCTTCAGGGCGGGCCGCTTGCGCCGGCGCTCGGGAATGGACAGTAGGGGTTCCCCCTCGAAGTCAATGATGGTAAAGTCCGTATCCGTGTAGAGGACCTGGCCCAGGTGGTAATCTCCGTGGAGCCGGATCAGGTCGACTTCCATCGGCCGTTCGCTGATCGAACTCAACTGACTGACCAGCTGCTCCTTATTACTGATGACCTGGTTAGCCAGACGCCTGGCTTCTCCCTCCAGCGAGTCCAGTTTTCGCTCCAGTTGCTCCATTTGTCGGTCCAGTAGTTTGCGGGCGGCGTCGGTGATCTCCCGGCGGTAGTCGGCCGTCATGGGCTCGGGGACCAGGGCGGGGCGATCGGCGTCCGAGGAAGCCAGGGCGCGGTGCATCTCGGCCGTTCGCCGGCCCAGCAGACGGGCACGCTCCAGGGTAGCGGCATCAACCCGTTCCCGTCTTCCCTGCAGGTGGCCCTGGGTGAGTTCCTGGAACAGTTCCCAGGCATCTCCCCGGTTGTCGACCTTCCCGGTGAGGAGACCGAGGTTGAGGTAGTCGTCGCTTTCCATCCCCCCTACCCCGAGACTGCCTCCGTAGGGCGGGCAGTGCGCGAAGTCGGTAAATTCGGAGAGGAAACGAACCAGTTCGAGATCGGGGTTGATTCCCGGGTCGAGCTTGCGGAAGAGTTTAAAGAAGAAGCGGTCACCGTAGATAATGGCCGTATTGCTGGTGTCGATGGCCGGGACGATGCTCTCCGGGGTGGCCGACAGATCACACAACTGTTTGCCGGCTTCGGCGGACAGCCCCTCCTTGGTCTGGCTGCTGGTCCGCATCAACTCGAACAGCTCGCCCCGAAAATCGGCCCGGGGCACGGCGTCCACTAAAAGGCCCGCACCCGCGACCTCGCCCAGCACCAACTGCGGGTGATCGGCACGGTAAGCCGACCGCTCCCGGTCGTCGGCGAGCAGGGCCAGCGGCAGCTGGTAATCCTCCCGGGAACCATCGGTGAAGCGTACGGCAATGACTTGCAGGGAGCTGAAGCGGTTGCACGGAAAGACGTGGCTAATGACGCAACTTTCAATGGTTTTCCCCTTACTGGTGAACCAACGTTGGCGGGGTAAAAATTCGGGGAGAAAGGTACCGGTGAGCAGGCCGCGGAAGTCATCGGACCGCAGCAGATCGGAGAGGGAAGATGGAAAAAGCGGTGACGGCATGCAGGGGATTTTTACATTTGAACCGGATTCCGGTTACTTTGTGGCCTATGCAGGTAAGTGTTTTCTCCCGCGGGCCTTCTTTGTACAGCACACGCCGTCTCGTGGAGGCCGGAACGGCGGCCGGCCACGAGGTTTCCGTCGTCGATCACGGTTTCCTCACTCCCTACCTCCACGAGCAGGAGCCGCGGTTGCTGCTCCACGGGAAACGACTGCCCCCGGGGGATGTCGTGATTCCCCGCATCGGTGCCCACGCCACCCAGCGCGGAGCCTCCATTCTACGACAACTGGAGTTGATTGACGTGCCCCATACGCTTACTCACCGGGGCCTCGTACTGGCCCGCGACAAGATGAGTTGCCTCCAGGAGCTGGCCCGTGCCGGCCTCGGGGTACCACGGACGGTGCTCTGTTTTTCGGTGGCCGAAGCCCGCCACGCCGCCCGGCGAATGGACAAGTATCCCGTCGTCGTCAAATTGCTGGAAAGTACCCACGGCGTCGGTGTAGCCCTGGCAACCAGCCAGTTTCAGCTGGACCGGATGGTGGAGGGTTTTCTGTCTTTCCAGGACCGGGTCATCATCCAGGAGTACGTGCGGGAAAGCAAGGGAAAGGACATCCGCGCTTTCGTGGTCGGCGATCGGATCGTAGCCACGATGGAGCGGGCGGCCGCGGAAGGGGAATTTCGCGCCAACATCCACCGGGGGGCGAGTGCCCGACCCGTACAACTGAGTGAGGCCGACTCCGCGGTAGCGCTGCGCGCCGCCCGGGCCATCGGGGTGGAGATCGCGGGGGTGGACCTGATCTCCAGCCGGCGCGGCCCCCTGCTCATGGAGGTCAACGCCAGTCCCGGCCTGGAGGGGATCGAGGGGGCCACCGGCGTGGACATTGCCGGTACCATCATTAAATACGCAGTCAGTAAGGTATGAGTAAATCAGCAGCGATGACCATCGCCGGTACGGAGTTTTTACCCGGCCAGTCCGGGAGCGTAGAATTAGTAGCGGGTCAGCTGCCCAGTGGCAACCAGGTTTCGGTTCCCGCCACCGTCTACCGCGCCCGGGAAGCGGGAGCGACTTTGCTGTTCCTGGCCGGGGTGCACGGTGACGAGATCAACGGAGTGGAGATCATGCGCCGCGCCCTTCAGTCCGGCATCTTCGGCAAACTGGCCCGCGGAACGGTAATCGCCGTACCGCTGCTCAACGTATATGGTTTCAACAGCTTCAGCCGGCACGTCCCCGACGGAAAAGACGTTAACCGGAGTTTCCCCGGCAGCCAGTCGGGCAGCCTGGCCAGCCGGATCGCTTACGGACTGGCCAAAAACATCCTTCCCCACTGCGACCTGGTCATCGACTTCCACACCGGTGGGCGGGGCACCTACAATTTTCCCCAGATCCGGTACAGTCCGGGAGACACCGAGGCCCAGGACGCGGCGGCGGCCTTCGGTGCGCCCCTCATCGTGGAAAGCAAGGCTCCGCTGAAGAGCCTCCGGCGGCACGCCGCCAAATCGCTCGACCTACCGGTGCTCACCTTCGAGGGAGGGGAGAACCTGCGCTACGATGCCTACTCCATCCAGGTGGGGCTAAGGGGCATCCGGAACCTGCTCATCGAACAGCGGATGGTAGATGACCAGCGCCCCGAGGTGGATGCCAGCCCCCAGCTACTCTCGCAGAGTAGCTGGTTACGGGCCAGCCGGGCGGGACTTTTCCAGTGGACGAAAAAGAGCGGCTTTCCCGTCCGCAAGGGGGAACCCATCGGCTTCATCGCCGACCCCCGCGGCCGTAAGGCCGACAAACGCATCCTGAGCCCGCGGGATGGTTTCATCATCGGCCATACCAACGCCGCGGTGGTGAGCCAGGGAGACGCGTTGTTTCACATCGGGTGCTGACCACATCGCGAGACGTCGGACGAGTTCGTTCCTCAGCGCGACCGACCTGCGCTACTTTGTACTTATTATCTTTACTGCCCATGACTACTCAGATCACCACCGCCCTGACCGCCATTCTGATGGAAGAAGGACAGGTATGTCTACCCGGCATCGGCACCCTCCGACGGGCCAGCCAGGGCGCCCTGGTGAGCCCCATCGAGGGGCGTGCCCTGCCGCCCTCCGACCGGGTGAGCTTCAACGCCAACCTGGTACTGGACGACGGTCGGTTACTCCGCTACCTGGTAGCCGAGGAGGGGATGGAGCGGGAAGCCGCCGTGGCGGAGATCGACCGCTTCGGCACCGCCGCCCGGGAAGCGCTGGACAGTGGCCGCTCCGTCGTCCTGGAGGGAATCGGCCGGCTGTTCAAGCACCACGACGGCCGCATCAGTTTCAGCGGCTCCGGGGAGAACTTCAGTAAGCCGAACTTCGGTTTGCCCTCCGTGGACATCAAGCCCATTGTCCGGAGTGAGAAACGGAAGATCGACGTACTCTCCGACCCGATGTTACCCGGAACGGCCGGTTCCGCGCCGGCCGTGGACCCGGTCATCGGGAAAGTGCCCCGCAAAAAGGGAGCCGGTCTGCTCTACAACGATCAGCTCCGCGAGTATCTCTGGTACGCCGCCGGCATCATCGGTATCTTCGTGGCCATTTTCGGCATCTACCAGATCGGCCAGCTCATCGGAGGTACCGTCTCCGGGCGGGAAGCCGCCACCGCCCCCCGCCGGGAAGTACCCCGCGACCGGCTGAACGTACCCCCTCCCCCGCCCCGGGCCGATGCGCCCGCGGTCGACGCGGCCACCGTGCAACCCGAACCCGCCCCCCGGCTGAACGAGGCCCCGACCACTACCACCCCCACCACTGTTCCCAGTCCGGATGCAACAGTCACCCAGGGTGAAGCCCTCATCGCCATCGGCCTGTTCGGTAAATCCACCTACGTGGAAAAGAACAGCCGCAGACTGGAAGATGCCGGCTACGAAGCCTACACCCGCCCCGAAGGACCGCTCACCCGCCTGGCCGCCCGGGTTCGTTTCAATTCGCCCGCCGAACTGAACGGTATCCTCCGTGCGCTGCAGGACCGCTTTACGCCGGACGCCTACGTGATGGTACTGAATGGAGAGGAGCAAGAGCAGTAGATCGTTGGACCGTTGGACCGTCCAACGGTCCAACACGTCCAACACGTCCAAAACCCCTACCTTTGCGGCCGCTTATGAAGACCAAAACGCTACGACCGGACAAAGTCAACGTCATCACCCTGGGGTGTTCCAAGAATCTGGTGGATTCCGAGAACATCATCACCCAGCTGAAGGCGAACGATTACGAGGTAAAACACGACAGTAATGACGACGCCAACGTAGTCATCGTCAACACCTGTGGTTTCATCGACCTGGCCAAGGAAGAGAGCGTCAACACCATCCTGGAGTACGCCGACCGCAAGACGAACGGGGAGATTGACAAACTCTACGTCACGGGCTGCCTCAGCCAGCGCTACAAGGATAACCTGGAACAGCAGATTCCCGAGGTCGACGGCTACTTCGGCACCATGGAACTGCCCGCCCTCCTCTACCGGATGGAGGCCGACTACAAGCACGACCTCATCGGCGAGCGCTTCATCACTACCCCCGAGCACTACGCCTACCTGAAGATCAGCGAGGGCTGTAACCGCACCTGTTCCTTCTGCGCCATTCCGTTGATGCGGGGCAAGCACGTCAGTCGCCCGATGGAGGAACTCGTTCGCCAGGCCAAAAACTTTGCCGACAACGGTGTAAAGGAACTGATGCTGATCGCCCAGGAACTGACCTATTACGGCCTGGACCTGTACAAGAAGCGCGCCCTGCACGAACTACTCGAGCAGCTGGCCGCCGTGGAGGGCATCCAGTGGATCCGGCTGCACTACGCCTACCCCAGCAAATTCCCCCGGGAGATCTTCGAGGTGATGGCCGCCCAGCCGAAGGTCTGTAACTACCTCGATATCCCCCTCCAGCACGCCAGCGATGCCGTCCTGGCCCGGATGCGCCGCCAGATCACCCGCGCGGAAACCACCGACCTGATCAACTACGCCCGCGAGGTGGTCCCCGACATCGCCATCCGGACCACCTTCCTGGTCGGTCACCCCGGAGAGACCGAGGAGGAATTCGAGGAACTCTGCGATTTCGTGCGCGAGATGCGCTTCGAGCGGCTCGGCGTTTTCCAGTACTCCCACGAGGAGGATACTTCCGCCCACCTGGTCGAGGACGATGTACCCGCCGAGCTGAAGGCCGACCGCGCCAATCGCCTGATGGCCATCCAGCAGGAGATCAGTTTTGAGCTGAACCAGGCCCGCATCGGCCGGACTTTCCGCGTCATCGTGGACCGCAAGGAGGGCGATCACTACGTCGGCCGCACCGAGCACGACAGCCCCGAGGTAGACAACGAGGTCCTCATCCCGGCCGACAGCGCTTACCTCCGTACCGGAGACATGGTCGGGGTAACGGTCATCGACGCCACCGACTACGACCTGATCGCGGTACTGGCGGATTCCGACGGTGAGCGGACGACCGTGGAACGGGGCGAGCGGGAGGTGACGAAATTGCAGTAGGATTTTGTGGGGACACCTCCGAGGTCCGCGATAATCGACTATTTACCATCGGCTACTAACTATTTCCTCCCCGTTCCTTACCTTCGCCGCGCAACCAAACGAGGGTGCCAAGACATTAAGATTTGTACCGGCCGCTATGGCGGAATTGGTAGACGCGCTGGATTCAAAATCCAGTTCCGAAAGGAGTGTGGGTTCGATTCCCACTGGCGGTACGAAAATATATTTTCCAGGACGTTTGGAAAATTCACCAGCCGTGATACCTTTGCGGCCGCGCTTCAAAGCCGAAGTGATGAAATTGGTAGACATGCACGTTTCAGGGACGTGTGCAGCAATGCGTGGGGGTTCGAGTCCCCCCTTCGGCACTTAGAGAGTTGGCCCCGACCGTTTCGACGGTTCGGGGTTTTCTTTTTGGTGGAAAGAGATAAAACGCAGCCCATCTTTTGGGCGACGGGGCGCAGGTGCAGGCTTACATAAGCAATCCGGTAGACCAACGGCAATTTTGTTGCGGTCGGCTTCCCGTCTACCGGTACGGGCGAGTATCTTACGCAATCGGATTTTATACCTTTTTCACCCAACCCTAGTGTAACATGAGAACCCTTTTTCTTAGCCTGGCGCTTACCGTGCTGGCCCTATCCGCAAACGCAGCCAAATTTACCGGCGCGGAGGCGGAAACGCTCGTGCCCGACGCCGCCGAGGTGATTTATCTCGGCTCCTCCACCTTCCCCGCCTACCTCCGGCTGAGTGACAACAAGGCCCAACCATTCGACCGGGCCGGCAGTTGGCTCGGCAAGCACTTCGGGCTGGACCCGCGCATCACCTTCGTAATTAAATCCAGCGAATCGGACCGCTACGGGGGCAGGCACGTCCGGATGCAGCAGTTGTACGACGGCTATCCGGTACGGGGCGGCCAGTACATCTTTCACGGCCGGGACGGCAAGTGGACCACTGCCAACGGCAAACTTTTTCTCCCCGATTCCGGTAATTCGCCCGTACTGGTCAGTGCCGACGAGGCCGTAGGGCTGGCCCTGGATTATCTGCCGGCAGAGGTCTACGGCTGGGAAACCGAACACCCGATGGCAGCTTACCCGGAGGCCCAACTCACCTGGATCGCCCCCGACCTGGATTTCGAGAAGCGCGGGCTACGGCTGGCCTACGCCGTGGATGTCTACGTGGTCCGCCCCCTGGCCCGCCAGGTGATCTACCTTGATGCGACTACCGGCGAACGGATTGCCACCGAGAACCGTATCCACAGCAACGGCGTACCCGGCACGGCGGAAACCCGCTACAGCGGCATCCGGGAGATCAATACCACTACCAACGAAGCAGGTCTTTTCATCCTGCGGGATACCAGTCGCGGGGCGAGTATTTTGACCTACGATGCCCAGCGGCAGGAGGAACTATCGCGGGTAAACTTCACCGACGAGGACAATTACTGGGACAACGTGAATTCAAATCAGGACGAAGTCGCTACCGATGCCCTGTGGAGTACCGGGAAGTTTTACGACTACCTCCTGGAGCAGGGCCGTAACAGCATTGACGGCAACGGAGAAACCCTGGAAGCCCAGGTTCACTTCGGACAAAACGTCGCCAACGCCTTCTGGGACGGGGATCGGACCTATTACGGAGACGGCCGGCCCGGAGCCGTGATCGGCAATCCGCTCACTTCGCTGGAGGTGGTCGGTCACGAGTTTGCTCACGGGCTGACGAATCGCACCGCCGACCTTATCTACCAGCGGGAATCCGGCGGTCTGAACGAGGGCTTCAGCGACATGATGGGCATTTTCCTGGATTTCCGCCATAACCCCACTACCGGTAACTGGCGGATCGGCTCCGAGCTCGACGATAACGGACAGGGCTTCCGCGACATGGAAGACCCCCGTATTTTCGGTGACCCCCGTAATTACGAAGGCGACAACTGGAACGCCAACGGTGGCGTACACACCAACTCCGGCGTGGCCCGCCACTGGTTCTACACTACGGTAACCGGAGGTGACTACGAAAACGATTTCGGAGAGACCTACAGCTTCCGACCCATGAGTATCGACACCGTCATGGAGATCGAGTACAACGCCCTGGTATTTTACATGACCCCCACCTCCACCTACGCGGAGGGTGGCCTCGCCACCAGTATCGCCGCGGCGAACCTGTATGGCTCCTGCTCCGAGTACCCGGTCCGGGTCTACAACGTCTGGAAGGCTCTCAATGTCGACTTCATCCCGGCCGGGGGCGTGGCGGCCAACTTTCGGTTGGAAGGCCCCAGTACCATTTGTGAACTGGACGTGCCGATCCAGTTTCAGAATCTTTCCGTCGGAGATACCTACGCATGGGATTTCGGCGACGGTAGCGGCAGCACCGAAGAGAATCCCGAACATGCCTACACCGAAATCGGAACTTATACGGTTGCGCTGACCGTCACGGGCTGCGAGGGGATCAGCGACGTTTTCACCGGCACCGTTACCGTCGACCCCTTTGCCCAGGTTTGCAACGCGATCGTTTTTCCGACCGAGGGGACGGTGACCAACTCCGAGTGCGAAGGGGTGATCTTCGACAGCGGCGGAGCCGACGATGACTACGGGAATAACGAGCGGGGAACGGTTGTCATTTCCAACGAGACCAACAGCCCCATTACCCTGCGTTTCCTGGAATTCAACACGGAACGAACCTATGATATTCTGAGCGTATATGACGGACCCAGTGAGGATAGCCCTTCCCTCGGCGAACTCAACGGTAATGAGGTACCAGGCGACATCACCTCGACCAACGGAGCCATTACCCTGGTTTTTTCCAGCGACGTTTCGGTGAACCGGGAAGGTTTCCACCTGGAGTGGTCGACCGGATCCAGTAACACACCCGCCGATGCCGCGGTGAACGTAAACAATACGGATGTACTACTGGGCGCACCGGTGATCTTCACGCCCGTAGCCGAGGACGGTTCGCTGTCGTTCGACTTCGGTGACGGCACCTCCGTCACTGAGCGGGGCGTGGTCACCCATCGTTACCTGAGCTCCGGCTCCTTTGAAGTGACCGTCATAGATGAAGGTTGTTCGGGCAGGGATACCTCCCTGGTAACCGTCAACGTGGCCGAGGGCAGCCGCTATGCAATCGACCCGGACAGTATCTGCGATACGCTGTTGATTCGCGAGACTGCTGTTCACCCGGTAACGATCAGCAATGTCGGCGACAATCCGGGGACGCTGGGCGTGGGTCGGTTGGGCGATCTGACGGGGGGAGAAACGATCCGAATCCCCGTCAGCGAGGAGGAAGGGAGTGCCGAACTGTCCTTCGACGTGCCGACCCTCCTTCCCGCCGTAGCGGTTACTTTCTCCACCGGCGGTGACATCAGCAGTTTTGGGAATATCGCCACCGTCTTCCTCGAAGGAGAGGAGATCGGAGCAGTGGAAGGGGACGTGGCCGACGGTCCGCTCACCTTCACCCTGGAACTTTCCGGAGAGGAACTCAATGCCTACACCGTGGACGGTCGGCTGGACTTTGAGATCCGGAAGGGTCGTTTCGTGGAGATTCTGTCCGATAGCTACTATGAGATCACCATCGATTACTCCCTGGCCGAGTGGGCGACGATCGACGGGCCGGCCGACAGTACCCTGGCCCCCGGCGACGAAGCCGTAGTATTCGTGAACCTTGCATCCCGCGCCCTCGCCCCGGGTACGTATGAATCTACGATTGAGCTGTACACCTCCGACGTAGAGGAGGCCATCGTGCCCTACCCCATCAAGCTGGTGGTGGTCGGCCGGCCGATCCCCGCATACCCGGATACCCTGATCGATCTGGGCGTGGTGTACACCAACCAGACCAAGACGGCCCCGCTGGAAGTAAACAACCTCGGCACGGAGGTCTTCTCGGTGCTGGACATCGTTCCCGGTGATGCGCAACTGACTACGGACATCACGGATTTTGCCGTAGCTCCCTACGACCCCGTTACGGTATCGGTCCTCTTTTCCGCCCCCGCAACGGCGGGTAGTTACAGCGGAGAACTGACGGTGATGACCGAGGTCGGCCCCCAGCGGGTACGGATCCTTGCGGAGGTAGTCGAGCCGCCGGTCGCGACCGGCGTACCCGATAGTCTCTGCTTCGTACTGCCCAGTGGCAGTGTACTGGACACGGTGCTTACCCTGGGCAATACCGGCGTGGACACGCTGCGGTACACCCTGAATAAAGAGCGTGGAGAGCGTTTCGCTTCCAGTATTCAGGAAGTATTTGAGACGGAGGACGTTACTTTCCATTCCTTCGAGGACGTACCAACCGACGAAGACCTGCTCGTCGAAGTGATTATCCTTGGCGGGGTGACGGACCCGGATGCCAGCGTTTATGTCGCATTTGACCCGGGCAACGTTGAAGCGGACCTGCCCGTGGGTAACAGTGAAGCGGGCGTACCCGATACGGTTTACTTCCGCTACCCCCGGGAACTTCTGAGCCCGGCCGGTATTCTGTCCGTCCTCGTAGCGATGCCACCCGGTAGCTTCGACCTGAACGGCGCCAACCTCCACACCGTGAATCTTTACGGATCCGTGGACTGGCTTTCCACGCCCCTGAATGAAAACGACATTCTTTCCGGGGCATCCTTCGAGCATGCCATCAGCCTGGACGCTTCGGACTTATTTGCCGGCACCTACCGCTCCGGTCTGGACTGGACGAGCAACGACCCCCTCCTCGCGGATCGTTGTATCCCGGTCAAGCTGATCGTTACCGGCGAGGCCGTTCCCGTAGCGAGTACGGACAGCCTGGACTTCGGGGAAGTCTTCCTCGGCATGAACCGCACGCTTCCCCTCTGGATATTCAACCGGGGGACGGCAGAACTGATCGTCGACAACCTGACCACGGACAACAATCGCTTCGTAGTAGACACCACGGACTTCACCATCGCTCCGACGGATTCCCTACTGGTCTCCGTCACGTATACAGCAGTAGAGCCCGGGCGGGATAACGGTGAACTGCTCCTGTCCACCCCGGGGGAATTGTTACGAATAGCGATGACGGGCGTCGGAGTGGAGTTACCCGATCCCACCTTCAGCCCGGACACCGTTTGCGTGACGTTGATGGCAGGAGCGACGGAAACTTCGCCGGTGACCGTGAGTAACGGCGGACCGGGCCGACTGGACTACGAGCCGTTGCTGACCGACACTACGCCGCTACCGGAGTGGCTGTCCATCGACAACGGTTCGGGCAGCCTTCAGGCGGGTGAATCCGACAACATTGACTTTATTTTCGACGCCAGCGGACTGGCGGGCGGTGTCTACTTCTTCAGCGTACCCTTCCTGGTCAACAATCCGGTTGACAGCCAGCGGATCGTAGTTGCGAAACTCATCGTTCCGAGGGCTCCGGCGGCAGCCTTCGCGCCCTCGCCCCTCCTGAGTTGTACGGGAATGGTCAGCTTTACCGACCAGTCTGCCTTCCTGCCCACCAGCTGGGTCTGGAATTTTGGTGATGGCAACAGCTCTGCGCAGCAGAACCCCGTACACACCTATTCCGCTTCCGGCTCCTATACGGTAACCCTGGAGGCCTGCAACGCGCTGGGTTGCGATACTTTCACGCTGCCGACTCCGGTCACCGTAGTTCTGGAAGAAGACTTTTGCGAGGGAACCAGCTTCGTAGACGACGAGGAGCTGGAGATCACCGGCTGTGGTGGACGCATCTACGACCAGGGCGGCCCGGACGAAAACTATGATGACTTGGTGAATTCCTCCCTGCTGCTTACCTCCGGCAACGGCGGGCCGCTGAAGCTAGCGGTTCAGTCCTTCATACTGGAAGCTTGCTGTGATTTCCTGACGATCTACGATGGGGCCGACGCCACCGCCCCGCTGATCGGTAGCTATAATGGTTCCGAACTGGAACCCGGAGCCGAAATTTTCAGTACCGGCCGTCAGCTCTTCCTGACCTTCACGACGGATAGCGGCGTTAACCGGACCGGGTTCGAGATCATCTGGTCCTGTGTGGAAGGCAACAACGGCGTAAGCATCAGTGCCGAAAACCAGGAGGAGTGCCCCGCTACTGTCTCCCTATCTCCCAGTCGTATCGATGCGGACATGACCTACAGCTGGGATTTCGGCGACGGAACGACCGGAATGGGTGCCGGCCCCCTCGAACATACCTACGCCGCTTTCGGGGACTACCTCGTCCGGCTGGTAATGACCAGGGGGGAAGAGACCTTCCGTGCCCAGGAAACAGTGCGTGTGGACGAGCTGAACTTCGACGTCAGTATCGACCTGCCGGAAGAGCAACTGGTGACCGAAACCGAATACACGTTCACCGTACGGAGCGATGTCGATCTCGACGACTACTTCTGGGTACTGAGCGACGGAACGACCAGCGATGACGGTACCTTCACCATTACTTTTGCTACCTCCGCGACCTACACCCTCTACCTCACCGCCCGCGGTGACGGACTCTGTGAGGGCGCGGCCCGGGAGGTGTTCTTTGTCGAACTGATCGACAACATCGAGGAACGGGCCGCCGAGATCGGAATGCGGATGTATCCTAACCCAACCGCAGGGGATTTCACCCTGGAGGTAGGCGTGCCCCTGGAACACGGATACCACTACGAGGTACACAATCCGCTCGGCCAGCTCGTTCAGGACGGACCGGTAACCGGGGAACGTACCACGATTGCCACCCGTAAGCTCACCTCCGGCGCCTACTTGCTGCGCTTGTTGGACAGTAACGGACAGCTGCTCGGCGGCGGTCGCTTCATCAAACAATAGCGGCAACCGATTGTAAATGATAGTCCACGGCAAGTTCCTCTTGCCGTGGACTATTTTTTTTGCCCATGCCCCAGACAAGACTCCTGCCCGACGGCGCACAAGCCCTACTCATCGCCCTGGCCACACCGGTGAACGACCGGCAGACCGGTATTCCCGTCCTGCTCTGGGGACGCCCCGGCGTGGGTAAATCCAGTTTCATCGAAGCGCTGGCCCGGGAGGATGTCCGGGTAACCACCCTGATCGCCTCCATCCACGATCCGACGGATTTCTCCGGGCTGCCCGTCCTGGAAGACGGACGGGTACGCTACGCCGCCCCCCGCTGGGTGGATGATTTCCACGCAGAACAGGACGGTATTCTTTTTCTCGACGAACTGAGTACGGCCCCTCCTTCGGTACAGTCGGCCCTGCTGCGGGTGGTCTTCGAGCGGCGGGTGGGCTTTCACCAGTTACCCGACCGGGTACGCATCGTGGCGGCCGCCAACCCGCCGGACCTGACCGTGGGAGGTTGGGAACTTTCCCCTCCCCTGCGCAATCGCTTCGTCCACCTGGATTGGTCCATCAGTGCCGACCTCTTCGTACACGCCCTCACCAATGGCTGGGAACGTGGGGAAATCCCCTCGATCGATCCGGCTGCCCACGCAAAAGTGCTGGCGGACTGGAAAGTACGCATCGCCGGTTACCTGCGCCTTACGCCCGGTAGTCTGCACGCCGATCCGGAGACCAATGAATACGGCTTCGCCAGCCCCCGCAGCTGGGATTACAGCGCCACCTTACTGGCTACCGCCGACCTACTGGGGAACAAACTGGCGGAGAACGACCGTACCGCTTTCTCCCTGGTAAAGGGCTGCCTGGGTCAGGACATCGCCCTCACCTTCACGGAGTACATCCGCAACCTGCGACTGCCCGACCCCGAGGCAGTGCTTCGCGGAGAGGTAAGCCTGGACGTAACCGAACTCAACGATTCCGAAGTTTACGTTCTTTTTGCCAGTCTCAACAACTATCTCCGCCGGGCGATGGACGGAGCCCAGATTCTGCCCTACACCGCCGTCTACCTCGACCTGATCAGTCAGGCCTTCGACGACCGGCGGCGGGACGTGGTATTCGTCCCGCTCAAGGAAATCGCCCAGGCCGGACTACTGATGCGGGTTGCCCCGGTCGCCGCTGAGGCCGGGGAAGCGGGGCAACGCGTGCTCGAACGGATCAACCGCTTCTTTTCCGACGAGGGGCTCAATGAGTTTATCCGTGTCCTCTCCTGATCGTAAGCAAGTAGAGGCCCACCTGCGGTTCGCGCGGGCCTACGCGGCGGAGAAACTCCCCTGGTTCGCGCCCGCCCTCTTCCGTAGCCGGATCGTAATCACCGAGGACGTCAGCGTGGCGGCCATCGACCTGGATTACCGGGTGTACTGGAACCCGGATGTCGTGCTGGATATCTGGGCGGGTAACCCTACGGAAGGGGCGCTTTCCGAACTGGGCTTCCTCTGGGTGCACGAGATCAGTCACCGGCTCCGGCAGCACGCCGAACGGGCGGAGGAACTGAGGAACAGCGGGCGGGACGTCGATGATTACCTCTGGAACCTGGCCTGTGACTTCGAGATCAACGACGCCGACTGGACCGGTTTGCGGATGCCCGCCGCTTACCCCGGAATGTTACCCGAACAGATCGAGTCGGCGGCCGGCGGACTGGCCGAGAACTACCTCCAGCGGCTACTGGACAGGGGGTTGGGCGGCCTGCCCCGGCAACTCGACGAGGGCAGTGGCGTCCACGGGCAAAAGCGCGACTGGGAAACGGACCCCGACCGGCCGCTCACCGATCTGGACCAGGAAATGATGCGCCGGGAGGTGGCCCGCCGGATGCAGGCGGCCGGGGTAAAACCGGGCGCGGGTTGGCGTGACTGGAGCGAAGCCACCCTCCGCAGTCGGGTCAACTGGCGGAAAAAGCTCCGTCACCGCATGAGCATCAGCCTCCAACGGGGTATCGGTTCCAGGATTGACTACTCCTTTTTGCGACCCAGCCGGCGACAGTCGGTGTACCACCCCATTCTGGCTCCCTCGCTGCGGGGCGACCGCACGGCCCGCATCGCCGTGGTAGTCGACACCTCCGGGTCAATGAAGCCGGAGTATCTGCAGCGCGTACTGACTGAGGTTGCGGCGATTCTACGACAGTTCCAATATCCCGTCACCCTCATCCCGACCGACGAACGGGCCTACGAGCCGGTCAGCGTAGTGGCCGCCCGCGAAGCAATGGAACTACGACAACTTCCGGGAGGTGGGGGTACCGACCTGCGTACCGGGATCGCGGTGGCGACCCAACTCAAGCCCGCCCCGGATACGATTCTCGTCCTGACCGACGGATTCACCCCCTACCCCCGGGAGCGGCCGGCCCGCACCGTTCTCTTCGGCATCATCGGTCCTCCCGGAGCGCGGGTACACCTTCCGCCCAACCCGCCGTGGAGTAAAGATTCGGTCATTCGGATCGACCTGGAAGTGTAATTTCGCCGCTATGACCACCGCCACTGCCACCGTCTCCTCTACCCTGCCGAACGGCCGTGTTCCCTTTACCGTCACCGTGGACAAAACCGGGCGGGTAACGGACATCACCGCCCCCCAGCTCCAGCTTCCCGAAGCGGCCTGGCGGCTCACCTACGGCAGCAAGTGGGCGGAGATCAGGGCGGACGTTTACCACGAGGCCGCTGCCCTTCCCTTTCGCGCCGAGGTGATGATCTGGCAATCGGGCGGAGGCAAGTCCTTTCGGGCTATCCGGACGGCTTTCCGTACGCTGGAGGGACGGTCGCTGGACGAACTCGACGACAAAACGGACTCCCAGGACCTGGCCGCCTTCGCCCGGCGGTTTGAACTACTCGACCTGTTCAGCAACTGGCCGGCCAACTTTCGCCAGGGACTGAGCGATTTACGGGCCAAACACAAACTGATCCTCCGGGAGCGAACCCACTACCCTCGCCGACTCCAGCCTTATCTGCTGGCCCAACTCCCCCTCCAGGACGCAGACACCCGCGACCGCCTCTACGCCACCCTCGGTCTGATCGGGGACGAGACCATCCGGGAATTACTGCTGACGGAGCTGGAGCGACCGGGACGCCACAGCTACACCACCGGTCTGCTGGCTGGGCTCACCAAATTCCGGGATACCGATACCCGTGACCGCATCCTCTCCCTTTACGAGCCGGCCAAGATGACCGACGAGCACGTGCAGCAGTACCTCTACCTGCTCCAGGAGCTACCGGGGGAAGAAGTGGACGACCGCATCCGGGAGGTGCTAGGGGACTACCCCGATA
Organism: Lewinellaceae bacterium; assembly: GCA_963838715.1. Taxonomy (GTDB): domain Bacteria; phylum Bacteroidota; class Bacteroidia; order Chitinophagales; family Saprospiraceae; genus Neolewinella. Next base: position 5,033,731 of record CAWISE010000009.1, on the reverse strand, counting down.
GCGGGCAGCAGGTGGTCTGGACCCTGAGTCACCGGAAGTGGTCGGACGATAGAATAGCGACCTTGCTGCACCGGCACTTCGATACCCGGGACGAGTACTTTACCCTCCTCAATCTTTTGAAACTGATCAACCAGCTGGACGTAGCGGGAAAGACCATCGATCTCACGACCCTGAACGAGCGGCTGGACCGGCCGGCCTTCACCGACCTGCCGCCGGTGAGCTGGCCCCAGCAACTGGAACGCTCCTGGCGGGAACTACTCCACGCGACGCCCCCCTCAGTCCGCCAACAAGTCATTGAACGGTACCTGCTGAGCGAAATCCCTCGGCTTCAACGCAATGCCCTGCTTCAACTGGTCGACGTACAGCGGGAACTCCGGGAGGGGGAAAAACAGGAACCCCTTTCGCTGGTCACCGAGCGGCGGGTACGCGAGCTCATCGCCGCCCGCTACGACAAGGTGTATACCCTGGCCCTGAAGGTATTCGGGCTGGGTACGGTGGCGCCAATCCACGAACCGGAATTACTGCTGGCCGCCCTGGCGGACCGCAGTCTGCAGAAACTCTACCGCATCATGGTCATTCAGGCGCTGAGACAACTGATCGGGAACAGTGCGCTTAGCTGGTCCGACGTCTGGCAACATTATTTTCAACAGATCGCCGGGGCGGATGACGGCACCCTCTCCGGCGTGGAGGGCTTCCTGATCTACCTCAACAAGCACGGGGATACGGAGCCGTTGCGGTTGGCAATAGAGCAGCGGCGATCGGTACTTACGGCTGGATAAGTCAACTCTCACCGGGCCGTTGCCGCGCAGAGAATGATGCGGGGAGATAGATCCATCAGCATTTTCCGGTGAAAATCCAAGCCGTCTACTTGCTGAGAGGCCAAAGCATTTCAATTGGGCGGTAGTACCAATTGGTACACAAGGCGTCTTCCAGCGGGATATTCCGCCCGGGCGTCACATCCAGTGACCGCCGGATTACGCTACGGGCGCGGCCATAAAATGGGGAGCTGCTACGACTGTCGCGGTATTCACGGGAATTGGCGGGGGGCGGTGGGGTCGTCGGACAGGTAAATCCGGTACTTCACCCGTTCGATCGCTTCCACCCGTTCCGCTTGGCCCGCTTCCTTAAGTTGGTCGATGAGGGCGGCGGCGCGCAGGTGCAGGGTTTGTTGGTGGGCGTGGGGATCCATGTTCATGAAGGCCGCGTCGGGTGGATTTTGTTCGTTTGTCGTTGCCACTCGGCCACAAGTCGGACCACCTTCACCAGCGCTCCGCGCGGGTTCCGAGTGGGCCGACATGGACCTGACCTTTTTCCTGTCGGCCGTCTCGAAGGAGTGTACGAAGTACCCCTGAGGAGGTCCGACTTGTCTGACTAAATTTAAAGAAATAATCTTAGGTGAAAACAGAATATCTTTTATTGCTGCTCTCGGTCACGCTACTTCCAGTACCGGGATTTAGCCAGGGTACTATCCTAGACAGTCCCGTTCGAGGAGCAACAATATCCAGAGCACAAATGAAAGCATCTATCTTTCGAACGAACCGTCGGCAACACTCTGAATTCTCGAGATCCTACGGTTTAGATAGTATGGCCATACCTGATTCCGCCCTTAAATGGTTTCGGGATAGCTTTTATCATTCGCTCCCCAAAGATCGGGCGAAGGCAATTTGGCCTTCCTATAAAGACAGTTACTTCAGTCAGGATACCATCATCCTGATCACCCACGACGAGCACATACATCATACGTCGGGATATAAGTTTATCACAGTAAGGCGCTTGGTCAGGGACACCCCGCTTTCGATACTCGCATTACCGAGTTATCGAAGAAGGTAAAAGTGACATTCCTCATCAAAAAGTAGACACTGCATCCCGGTCGCTCGCTTTCGACGAGTTAGCGGAGGTAAATCTGCTCCAGATAAACACACCCGTCTTTTACTGTAACTGTGAGGAATGACTCGGCCACAAATCGGACCACCTCCACCGAAACTCCGCGCAAGTTCCGAGTGGGCCGACATGGACCTGACCTTTCTGAAGGTCGGCCGATATGGGAACGTATCGGCCAAAGGGGAATAGTCGCTTCAGCGACTTCCTTCAGCAGCGTGCGGCTTTTAGCCGCTCGCGGGTAACGGGATAACCCAAACAGCAACCCTATCCGCAAAACATCACCGCAAATAACTCCCCCCGTTCAGATCCAAAACACTCCCCGTCGTAAAGCGGCCGGCGGGGCTTGCCACGTAGAGCACCGCCCGGGCCACCTCCTCCACCGTCGCGACGCGGTTAAGCGGGCTCTGGGCGCGGACGGCCGCTCCGGCTTCACCCTGTAAGTGGGGGCGCGCCATGGCCGTCTCGATGAATCCGGGAGCAATGGCGTGAACGGTGATGTTGTCGCCACCGACGGCCACGGCCAACGATTGACTCAGGCTATGGAGCCCGGCCTTGGCGGCACCGTAGCCGACCTGTCCCGGTTCGCCCCGGTAGGCACCGCGGCTACCGATATTAACGATGCAGCCCCCACCCTGCTCCCGCATGTGCTGGATAGCCTGGAAGGCCGCGGCGGCCGGACCGACCAGGTTGGTGTTCAGGGTCTCGCGGAAGGTGGCCAGCCAGGTATCGAAAGGTAGGGAACCATCCACGGGGTGAGGACGAAAAATACCGGCGTTGTTGACCAAAATATCCAATTTGCCCAGCTTGAGATGAGCCGAATCGATCAGCCGGCGGGCGGCGGTGGGGTCGGACAGATCAGCCTGTAGCAGGGCGTGACCGGAGCCGTTCAGTGACCGAAGTACTTCCTTTGCGGCCGCCGCGTCGCTGTTGTAGTGTACGCAAATCCGTGCCCCCGCCTCGGCGAGGAGTCGGGCCGTAGCGGCTCCCACGCCCCGGCTGGATCCGGTGACCAGGGCGGTACGCCGGCTGAAATCAGTTGTTACCATTGTGTGAAGGTAGCCGACGGACAGATACTTTTTACCCTCCGCAAACGTCTTATGACCGCCCTGCCACAAGTGGGCCCTTCCCATGACAGTACTGACCAGAACACTTCTCTTTTTTCTACTGACCGGAATCGGAACGACCGCCTCCGCCCAGATCGAAAGGCTTGCACCCGCGGATCGCGCCCGTATGGAACAGGCGGAAACCGAACTCGCCGCCCTCGCCCTGACGATGTATACCGACAGCTCGGACGAAAACCGTTTCCGGGCCTGCCACGAACTGATCCCCCAGCTGGTAGCGGCCCTGAAGCCCAGAAATAGTTTCCAGTACCCCTTCGACGTGAAGGGAGTGAGCGTGCAGTACCCCGCCGACAGCACTTTCCGGATCTTCAGCTGGGAACTGCACGTCAACCGGGAGGAGTACCGCCACTACGCCGCCATTCAGTTCAATGAACCGGCACTGCGACTGGTTCCCCTACGCGACCGGGGGTTCGAACTTCGCCAAAATCCGGAGACCGCCCAACTGGGCAAGGAGAACTGGCTGGGTTACGCCATTTACCGACTGATGGACGGCGGCACCTACCAGGGAAAACCTTATTATTTCCTGTTTGGCTACGACAGCTACGGCAGTTTCCGGCGCAACAAGGTACTGGACGTGCTGTCCTTCGACGAGGCCGGTAACCCCATCTTCGGTCTGCCGGTCTTCCAGACCTACACCGAACAGGGACAGCTGATTTCCGACCGTACCCGCATAATCCTGCAGTACGGCGCGGAGGGGACGGCAGCCCTGCGCTACGACCCTGATCTGGGGGCAATCATTTACGAGAACCTGGTGCTGGTGCCCGGTCCGAACAACGAGGGGCCGGTCGGCATGCCCGACGGCAGTTACCACGCGCTGCGTCTGCAACCCGACGGCATCTGGGCCGAAGAAGAGAAGCTATTCACGGATAAGCTGGACGAGGCGCCCCGGAACAAACCGGTGGACGCGGAAGCGAAGGATATTATCGGCCGGACGAAGCAGCAGTAGTCTTCGTTTACTTGCTGGCTACCGGAAAGGAAACCGCTACGTCGGCCCACTTAAGGACCACGTCGTTCTGGTCCAGCATGAAGTCCATGCGCTCCGCGGGGGTACCGAGTACTTTAGCGTTACCCGTGATGCGGGCGGCGTCCTGGGCCTCATCGTAGTCGTAAGCGCCCCACTGGTCGCCCACCTTGTTGAAGATGACCATCCACTCTTCCTTGGCGTTGGGGATGGTGAAGAGGGCGTAAGTGCCGGCGGCGAGTTCCTTCTTTTCCGCACCGACCATAACGGGGCTATTGAAGGTGATCCGGGTAGCTTCGTTGGCTCCGGTACGCCATACTTTACCGTAGGGTACGAGATCTCCGTAGATCGTGCGCTCGTTCATGGCGGGGCTGCCGTAATTGACAATCACTTCGGTATCGCCCAGCTTACCGGCCAGTTCCTTGCGGGGGCTCTTGATGGTGCCGTCGATGACGCGGATTTCGTAATTTTCTCCCTTGGTTACCTCCACGTCAGCGGCCGGGGCGGGCACGGCGGGCTGGGGAGTGGTGGTAGTGGAGTCGGTCGGCTCCGACGTAGCGGTGCCGGAAGTGTTGGGGTTACAGGCAAAAAGGGCAAAACCGAGCAGGGCGATACAAAGACGGATCATAAGTCAGCGAGTTATTGGTTTGTTATTGGCGTTAAACACCGGAAAAGGGGGAATGTTGGACCGTTGAATATTTGGACCGTTGGTATTTGAACGCTCCGACGGGCTAAAACGTCCAACGGTCCAACACGCCCAATACGTCTACAACACTTGTAGCTTGGCAAACTTCAGCATGATCCTTTTTTCAGGCTGGGGGAGTTCCCGGAAGTGGATGGTGGCGATGCGGCTATCCGCCCCGCCGTCGACCTTCAGTACTTTCCCCTCTCCGAACTTCAGGTGGAGCACCAGCTTTCCCTCCTCCACTTCGGAGATAGGACTGGGCTTGAAGGTAGCCGGATCGACCTTCGGGGCGGCAAAGCGGGCCGTTCCCCGCCGCTTCACGGGCGTGACGCCGGTAACCCGGGCGCGGTGTTCCCGCTGGCGGGCGACCTTGTCGAACTCCGCATCCGCGCTCCGGCGGCTGGCGGAGGTATTCTCGATGGCCTCGGCCGGTATCTCCGCCAGGAAACGACTGGGCTCGTTTCTTTCCATCTTACCGTAGCGGTAGCGGGTACTGGCGTAACTGAGCGTCAGGTAGAGTTCGGCGCGGGTGATGGCCACGTAAAAGAGCCGGCGTTCCTCGTCGAGACCGTCGGCGCTGTCCATGCTCATCCAGCTGGGGAAGAGTTTTTCCTCCAGGCCGACGACGAAGACCGACTTGAATTCCAGCCCCTTGGCGGCGTGGACCGACATCAGGGTGACCACGTCGGTACCCTGCTCTCCCTCGTCGGCGTCCGTCAGCAGGGCAATGTTCTGCAGGTAGCTGGCCAGGCTCTTGTCGGGTAGTGTTTCGGTATCGATCACGGTATCCTCCTCGACGAAAGATTTGATACCGTCCAGCAGGGCCTCGAGGTTCTCCAGTTTTCCCATCCCCTCGATGGAATTGTCGTTGCGGTACATATCCAGCAAGCCGGACTTCTTGGCAATGTAGTCGGCCAGTTCGTAGGCGTTGGCCGTGTCCATCCGGCTGCGGGATTTCTCGATGATCTGGAGGAAACCGTCCGCGCTGTGGCGGGTACGGTTCGGCAGGGCTACGTGCTTTAAGCCTTCGAAGAGGGAAAGGTCCTCCCGGGCCGCCAGGGTGATCACCTTGGCCACGCTGGTGTTACCGATTCCGCGCTTGGGGTTGTTAACGCTGCGGCGAAAGGCCTCCTCGTCGTTAGGGTTCACCACCAGGCGGAGGTAACCGATCAGGTCCTTGACCTCCCGGCGCTGGTAAAAGCTCTGGCCGCCGTACACCCGGTAGGCGATGTTGAAACGGCGCAGGTATTCCTCGAAGATCCGGCTCTGGGAGTTGGTGCGGTAGAGGATGGCAAAATCCTGGTTGGCCAGGTGGTAACGTGATTTCTGCTCCAGGATGGTATCGGCCACCCGTCGCCCTTCCTCCGTATCGTCCGATGCGCTGATGACTTTGATCTTATCACCGATCCCCTTGTCCGACCAGATCTTTTTCTGGATCTGGCGGCGGTTGTAGGTGATCACCGCATTGGCGGCCGACACGATGTTTTCGGTACTGCGGTAGTTCTGTTCCAGCTTGAAGGTCCGGATGCCGAAGTCGGCAAAGTCGGTCTCGAAGTCCAGGATATTCTGGATGGTAGCCCCCCGGAAAGCATAAATGGACTGGGCATCATCCCCCACCACGCAGATATTGCGCGGGCTCTGGGGGTACTGCACCAATTTCTTGACGATGGCGTACTGCAGGGTATTCGTGTCCTGAAACTCGTCCACCATCACGTACTTGAACTTCTGGCGGTACTTGTCGGCTACCTCGGGGTGGTTTTGCAGCAGTTCGAAGAGGCGAAACAGCAGGTCGTCGAAGTCCATCGCCCCGGCCGCCCGGCAGCGGTTGACGTACGCGCTGTAGATCTTGTAGACCAACGGCATATTGGCCATCTTGTCCTGGGCCAGCAGTTCCTCGTTGCGCTCGTACAGTTTCGGGGTCACCAGGTTACTCTTGGAACTGCTGATGCGGTTCTTGATGGCGTTGACCTGGTAGACGGTCTTGTCCAGGTTCATCTCCCGGATGATCTGGCCGAGCAGGCTCTTGGTATCGTCCGTATCGTAGATCGTGAAATTACTGGGGTAACCGAGGTGACCCGCCTCCACCCGCAGGATACGGGCGAACAGGCTGTGAAAGGTACCGGCCCAGATCTGAGTGGCGCGCTTGCCCACCACTTTTTCGATTCGTTCCTTCATTTCCCGGGCCGCCTTGTTCGTGAAGGTCAGGGCGAGTACCTCCCAGGGGGCGGCTCCCTGCTCGATCAGGTAGGCGATCCGGTAGGTCAGCACCCTCGTCTTCCCGGAACCCGGCCCGGCCACCACCAGCACCGGCCCCTCCGTCGTGACGACCGCCTGCCGCTGCACGTCATTGAGTCCTTCGAGGTACTGGCTTTGGCTATCGTTGGCGGACATAGGGGGGTGATTGGGCATAAAAGCCGCAAGATAACGGGCGCGGACGCAGGTGCAAAATTTTTAAACAAAATGTTGGGGCGGCTACCGCTTCACGAATCGTTCCACCCGCATTTCCCCCTCCAGCTCGAACCGGAGCAGGTAAGTACCGGCCGGCAACTCCGCTACGGAAATCTCCGTCAGGTTACCGTTCGTGGTGATCTGGCGCAGTTCCCGGCCGGCCAGATCGTACAGGGTGGCAAGCTTACCTCCATTCTTTCCGGCAGGAACCCGCAGGTAGAGGATAGTGCTGACCGGGTTCGGCAGTAGTACTTCGGTGCCGGCCCCGTCAAAGTCGACGGAAACCAGCTCGGAGACGGAGGTGGTACCGTCCAGGTCCGTCTGTTGAATGCGGTATACGTTACGACCGTTTACCGGGGTGGCGTCCGTAAATCCGTAACGGCCGTCGGGTCGGGGCCGGACGCGGCCCAGATCGGCAAAGGTCCGTCCGCCATCCGTGGAACGCTGAACGGTGAAGTGGTCGTTGTCCTCCTCGACGGCGGTGGACCAGCTTACTTCCACCTGCTTGCCGACGGCGACGGCATCGATGGTCAGCCACTCCACGGGGAGGGAGAAACTCGGTAAGGTGTAACCCCGGGCGGTATAAATATCGTGGACGTCACGACGATCCTGTGCCGTCATATTGGGGTCGGCCAGGGCCGCCTGGTAAACGGCGTTGGCCGCGTCATTCTGGTTGGAGGAACCGTCGGTCATGCCCAGTCCGTTCCAGAAGATGCGGTCGGTTTTTTCCTTGCCGATGGCGTTCCAGATTAGCATATTCGCCGCCGCCCAGATACCACCGTCGGCGTGGACCTGCCCGACGAGGTTATTCGGGTAAGTCTTGTCCGTGTCTACGCGGCGGCCGTTCCAGAACTGGTTATGGCCGTCCCAGGTGAAGACGTGGTTGTAAGCATCATCGGAGGGCTGCCAGAGGCCGAGGGAGCGATTGTAGGAAACCGCCCAGTAATCGCCGACGCCCTCGCTCAGTCCGTTGACCTGGCTGAGGTTCCCTCCGGTGACCCAGTCGTGCAGTCCGTGACCGAGTTCGTGGTGAATGACGTCGCTGTCCTCCGCGTCGTCGACGCCGCCCTCCCCGAAGGAAAGTCGTTGCCCGCCACCGCTGTAGAAAGACTGATCATCGCCGCTCACTCCGGAGGGGTCCGCGCGTACGCCGCCGGTGTAGGCGTCGGGGCGAATGTCCAGCCCGAGCGTAAGGTTCAGGTAGCGCATCGAGGCGTCGATGTGAAAGTAGCAGGTAACGGCTTCGAAGAGGTCGTCGTCGCGGTTGACGCTGAAGTCGCTGGTGGGCTGAATGAACAGTCCCTTGGAGGGGCTGTCAAAATCCACGATCTCCGCCCAGGGCCCCTTCAGCTGCCAGCCGGTCGGGCCGTTCGTGATGTCGAGCAGGGTAACGGTGCGCTGCTGGGCGATCAGTTGGGGGGTGGTATTGTCGTTGTTGTCCGTGAAGCCGGCGTCTCCGTAGGTAGCGTTACCGGTGGAGAGTGGATCGGGGTCGAAGGTGACGCCGGTACCGTCCACGACCAGGAAGGGAAAGGGGACGTAGCGCGCTTCTTTTTCGTGACCGTGATTGTAGATCAATTGGTTGGTGACCCGGAGGAGTTCGCCGGTGCGGGCATCGACGAAGGCTTCCCACTCGCCGTGCGGGGCCTGGGTGAACGCCACGATCCGGTGGGCCAGCCGGGCACCGCCGGGTTGCCGCAGGACCATCAGTTCCCGGGAGAGCACGCTGGCTTCCCGGGTAGCGTCCACTCCGAGGTGAGCGGATAATTTCAGCAGTGCCCGGTCGGCGGAAAAGGCAGGTACGACGCCGGAGAGTGTGATACCGGGGACGAGAGAATTATTGACCATGACCACCTTTCCGTTCGGCAGGATGGTCAGGGAGAAAGTGCCTTCCGCGACGCGTACTCCCTCGAAGAATTGATTGAAACGTACCGTGGTACCGGATACGTTTTCCCGGATTTTGTGCAGCTGTAGTTGTTCCGCCACCTGGGTTTCAATGCCCAGTTCACGACTATGCAGGCCAATGAAGGCGCGGGCCTGTTCCTCGGCCGATCCGGTTCCCACCCGGTACTCGGTTTGGTGCAAGACCAGGGGCCGATCGGTACCGGCTTCCACTTTACGGTTGTAATCTGAATAAGAGAGTGTAGCCTCCGCCGCCCCGAATTCCAGTGGGCTGCGATCAACCGGCTTCTGGCCGAAGATGGCCAGGGGGAGCAAGGTGGACAGGAAGAGAAATAATACTGTCTCAGTAGGTCGTATAGTGTGCATATCGTAAATCTACGGCGTAACAATATTTACGCAAACTTAATATGCATACAATGACCGACGGCTACTATTTTTCCCGCTTTCGGTCGCGGGAGCGGGGGCGGTTCCACTCCTCCCGCTGGGCGAAGGTCACTACGTTCTTGATCATGGCGATCAGGGAAAGAAAGACGAGATAGCCTACCGTTACCACCAGGTAGATCCACATATAAGAACCCGCCTCGTAGATGGTGAGCCCGGTGAATGCCCAGGCCAGCAGCCCCGCCCCGACGGCGAGCCCCATAAAGGCATAGATACTTCGCCCCCAGTACTTGAGCATATTGTCGCTGGCGGCACTGAGCACGGCATTAAAAAGGGCGAAGAACAGCATGAAACTGGCCGCGCACAGCCAGGCGAAACGCCCCCCCGTGGAGATGGTGGTACCGATAATGTCCACGACCAGTACGGCGATCAGGGTTACTCCTGCCTGATAGAGGGGATCGATTTTGCGCTCGAATATGGAGTTTTCACTGGTCATGGAAATGGTGTTTACCTTTCCGGCCTAACGGCTCACAACCATAATTGTTACCGATTTTTCCGCCGGACCGCGCCTGCCGGGTAGAAAAATACCACACTCCCCTGCTTTCCCTAAAGAAAGCGTATTCCGTGCTCCGCGCAGAGGGCACCGACCTTTTCCAGGTCGGGCGGACCGGCGGGCAGCCCGGCCAGTCGTTCGAACAATGATTCTACGCCGGAGGGAAAGGCCGTCAGGTGTACGCGGGTATTTACCGCTCCGACGGTTCGCCAGGAATGGGCAATACCGCGGGGGCCGTAGCCCATATCTCCGGCCCGCAGAATGGTAGTTTCTCCGTCCACGGTAAGTTCGAGTTCGCCCTCGATGACGTGGAAGATCTCGTCCTCGTGTTCGTGTACGTGCGGAGGTATACCGACGCCGGGCGCATTGTATTCTTCGATCAGGGTGAGCCGTCCGTTGGTATCGGCGCCGGTCAGTTTGAGCTGCATCCGGTCACCCAGCACCACGATTTGATCCCCTTCTCCCCTGCGGACGATCCTGGGGTCGGTCGGCGGGCTGTCGTTCCCGTCGGGAAGACCCGCCCGGCAGGCGGACGGTACCAGGGTGGCGGAGGTGAACAGAGCGGTGTGCAGAAGAAAATGTTTACGGTTCATAACTAAATACGTGTTTTAACACAAAAAAACCCTGGTTGACATTTGCTATCCTACCCGACCCGGTAGTTTGGTGAGCGGGGGCCCGATTTAGCTTTCTCCCGAATTGTTCCGATTTTGCACCGTGCTTCCCCTACTCACTACCACCGCCTACTTCCCCCCGCTTACCTGGTTTCTGGCCGCGGCCGACCGGTCCGGCTGGTACCTGCAGGGCGGAGAAAACTACCAGAAGGGGAGTTGGCGTAACCGTTGCCGGATCGGGACGGCGAACGGGCCGCTACTGCTGAGCATTCCCCTGGAGGGTGGAAAGCACCAGCAAATGCCGATCCGGGAGGTCAGGATCAGTTATACGACCAACTGGGTAAGGACTCACGAACAGACCATCCAGTCGGCCTACGGAAGAGCACCGTACTACGAACACTATGCATCGCTAATTTTTGCACCTGCGCGCCGCCGCCCACCCACGCTGTGGCAACTTAACCGGGAACTGATGGAGGCCGTTGCGCCGCTGGTCGGCCTCCCCACCCCGCCAGAAGCTCTGGAAACCTTCGTACCCACGGACGCCACCGGCTACGACCGTCCGGAGAACATTCCGGCGTATAATCCGCTCTATCCACAGGTATTCAGCGACCGTTTCGGGTTTACCCCCGATCTTTCCGTGCTGGATGCTTTGTTCTGTCTCGGACCGGCTACATTGTTGAAGTAAATAGTAGGAGTAGGCTAGTCAATCGTAGCCCGGCTCCCTTACTCTTCACCAATCTACCATTATCTACCTACTATGACGCTCATTCCCGCCCGCATTCAGGCTGAACGCGCCCGACTCGAAGAGATCATCAAGAACCTCCACGAACTGACCATCCGCATCGGTAACGAGGAAATGGCGCAAACGGTGAGCGAGTTGAGGAACCGCATTTTCGAACCCTTCATGTTCGTGATCGTCGGGGAGGTGAAGGCGGGAAAATCCAGCTTCGTCAACGCCCTGCTGGCCACCGGGGAGGAGATCGCCAAGGCGGCCCCCCAGCCCATGACGGACACTATCCAGCAGATCATTTACGGAGAGCAGCGGCGGGAAGTAACGGTGAACCCCTACCTGAAAAAGATCTTCCTGCCGGTCGACATCCTCAAGGAGATCGCCATCGTGGATACTCCCGGCACCAACACCATCGTCGAGCACCACCAGGAGATCACCGAACAGTTCATCCCGGCCAGCGACCTGATCGTTTTTGTCTTCGAGTCCAAGAACCCCTACCGCCAGAGTGCCTGGGATTTCTTCAAGTACATCCACGGCGACTGGCGCAAGAAGACCATTTTCGTGCTCCAGCAGAAGGACCTCGCCAGTGATAACGAGTTGGCCGTCAACCTGGAAGGGGTGGCCGACAAAGCAAGAAAGGAAGGCGTGGAAGAGCCGCACGTTTTCGCCGTCAGCGCCAAGCGGGAACAGGAAGGAACACCCGACAGCGGTTTCGACACCCTGCGGAAGTTCATCGCCGACAACATCACCGGCGGACAGGCTCCCCTGCTGAAACTGGGCAACAGCGTCACCACGGCCCAGACCATCAACGGCCGGATTGCCGACGGACTCATCGTGCGACGCAGTCAGTTCGACGCCGACACTCACTTCCGGAACGACATCCAGGAGACCCTCGACGACCAGGTACAGCAGAGCAACAAGCAGGTCGACCTGATGGTGGACAACCTGCTGCTCACCTACGACGGCATCACCCGCGAAAAGCTGGCGGAATTACGCGATGGTCTCAGTATGTTCGGGCTGATGAAGCGCAGTCTCGCCTCCACCTTCGGCAGTACTCCCAGTGCCAAGACCTGGCTGGAGAATCTCGCCAGGGACCTGGAAACCGACCTGGACGAAAAGCTCCGCGCCCGCCTCAACGAAAACGTCGTTGACCTGGCCGAGCGCATTCAGCAAATGGTCAAGGTCATCGACCTGAAGATCCGTGGCAGTCAAACCATTCTGAGTAACGACCACGAACTTTTTTCCAGCATCGCCGAGCGGCGCGAGAACGTGCTCCGCGACTTGCAGGACCAGTTCAATCGCTTCGTTTCCAAGACCGAAAGCTTTACGGACGAAGGGCTGTTCGCCGACCGGGAAAAGTTGGCTCCCAACCTCGCCGCCGGCGGGGGCGTAGCCGCCCTCGGCGTCATCCTGATGGCCCTGAGCACGGCCCCCGTACTGGACATTTCCGGCGGCATCCTGACGACCATCGGGGTGATCTTCGCCGGTTTCAGTACCCGGGGTAAGCGCCGCCGCATCGTGGAGAATTTTGAAAATGAGATCTCCACCGGTCGTACCCGCCTGGCTAGCGAACTGGAGGACAAGCTGAAGCAGTACATCACCACCCTGCGCCACCGCATCGAGGTCAATTTCGGTCGTTTCGATGAGATGCTGCAGCGGGAGGAAAAAACGCTGGTGATCCTGGAGGGGAGTTACCGGGAGATCGAGCGGGAACTCCACGCCATGAGTGAGGAACTCGCCTAGGCCCTGACGCTCAGTTTGCCCACAGAGGAAGCCAAGATACTGTCACGCACGGCGTTCCCCGCTCCTCAGCGCACTCTGCGTGAAAGAAGCCGTACCTGGAAATAAGTAGTTTTTAAAAAAACTCGTCCGCTACCAGCAGAATAGCAATAATCCCGCTCGCTACACTGGCGAAGAGTACGGCCGCGGCGGCTACGTCTTTCGCCTTACCGGCCAGGACGTGGTAATCGGGGCTGACGAGGTCGACAACGTACTCGATGGCGGTATTCAGGGCCTCGGCGGTGAGTACCATTCCGGCACAGAGCAGAACGATGATCCACTTCCAGAGGGCGAAGCCGAACCCCCAGCAGATACCGAGCATGCCGATGAGGGCCAGGACGTGGATCTTGGAGGGTGCCTGATTGGCCAGCAGGTCCCAGGCCCCCTTGAAGGCGTAGCCAAAGGCGGACCAACGGTTGCGACAGTAAGTAGTAAAGGTGTTCATGACAGCCAGCCGATTTGTCCGCCGCGCAGGGCGATGAAGACGGCCAGCGCCAGAAAGGGTGCCAGCCAACCGGCCAGCATGTAGGCAAAGTACTTTTTGGTAACCCGGCTGGGTTCGATCCACTCCACTAGATAACTGAGTAACCAGAGCGACAGGCAGATGGCTCCGAGGATGATAGCAAGTAACATTCCCGCATACTCCTGCCAGAGCATCAGTGCGAGATACGTTATCAGTTGTACCAGCAGCAGGAGTGCAAAGTTCATTACTGGGCCTGGGTGAGGGAGAGACGGGTGTTGGTGCTTTCCAGCACATATTTCCCCACGGCTTCTCCCTGGGTGATACCGACATCGATGGCCGGCCGGTAGTGAATGCCGCCGTACAGCCGGCTCAGGGCCGCCTCCTCGCTGGCCGCCAGGAAACTGGGGTAACTGCGGGTGGGCAGGTCGTATTCTTGCTCGCTGTCGTCATCGAAGGCAAAATCGGTGCCGAACAGCTCCGTCAGTACGATGGCCGCCGCCCGGCTGATGACGGAGTGCCCACTGGTATGCTCGGGAAAAGGTGGCGTCTGCAGCAAGGGGGCCCACTGTTCGTCGACATGTTGATTGATGAATGTCTCCGGCCGGAGTAGTTTGGAGCGGTACTTTTCGTCCCAGCAGGAAATGAAGCCATCGAACAGGGCAATGCTCGTCAGGGCGTAGGCCTCGGCGGTACGGGCAAAATCAGCCTCCGCCTGACGGGCCGCGATCCCTACGATATTGATCCAGTGCCCCCCGGGAGTGATCTTTTTAGTGGCGAACATAACGTGACCGACGTGGTGACTGACGTAGGGGTTGCAGTCCCAGAATTTTGCAATGGCCTCCCGTTCGGCCCGCTCGGCTTCCTCCACGCCAATGAAGACGTTATAGACTTCCAGTACTTCGGTCATCCACTGGCTGCCGGAAGTCGTATCGTAAGCGGTAGGGGGAGCGGGTACGAACTGGTCGGCACTCTTCAGGGTGAAGGGGCGGATTTTGTTCCAGCTGGGCTCGATACCGTCCATGTAGTCGGGCGGCGTCGGCTGCCACTTCGTCTCGTCGGAACTGATGGAATATTTGGGGTCGGTACGTGTCTGCTTGTAGCGGTCCCCGTCGTACCAGTCGATGATGTGGTCGGCTACGGTTTCCCCGTAGGCGACGCTGGCTTCCAGTACGTCCAGGGGCGGGCGGATCGCAATCATTTCGGCCATCAGCTCCGACCGGTACTCATCGATCTTCGCCTCGCTAAAAATGAGGCTGCGGCCCACTTTTAGCTGCGCGATCAGGGCCGCCAGTTCGTAACTGATCTCCTGGCCGACGGGTGGCGGGGGTACGGGTTTGAGATCCGTAAGCTGCCCCGCAAAGCTTTCCAGGTTGGAATTACCGGCCGCCAGGGCCTCGTAACCGGCAATGCTGCTGTAGCCGTAAATACGGGAGGCTACCGGAGGCGAAAAAATATCGTGTACGATGACGTCCGTCAGACGCTTGACCGACTGGTGGTAGCGTTCCGGATCGGACAGTTCGGCGGCGTAGTCAGGGTTGACGTCTTCCTCGCAACTCAGTAGGAACAGGCAGGGCAAAAACAGTAGGATACGACTCATGAGCAAGGGTAAAATTCAACCGTAAAGATACTAAGCGTCGCTCACCTCTTTTTCCATGGCCTCCAGCGCTGCCTGCCGTACCCGCAGGGTAGTACTTTCCGCGAAGGCGTAGTGCGTCAGTACGGGCAGGTAACGGGGATCGTCCAGGCTCCCCATGAGGCGGACGACGGCTACCTTCATCCGCTGGTCCCGGCCGCGCAGAATGCGTCGCAGCCGTTTGAATTCCTGCTGCCGCAATACATCCATTCCGGTGGTGATCGGCAGTATGTTGTGGCTCACGGCGTTGATCTGTCGTTGTCGCCGTTCCAGCAGGGGGATGACTAGCCGTTTCAGGGACATTTCCAGCAGATTATCCAGAAATTCCAGGGCACTGAGTTGTTCGGTACGCTTTTCCGAACGCAGCCCCCGGTGGACCGGAATAATGTCGGCCGCCGGATACCGTAACCCGATGAGCCGCATCATGCGTTCGAACACCCCATTCATGCGCTGCTGCAGCAGGGTGGCAAAGTAGAGCCGATGCTGGGTTTCCTCGTCCGAATTGGCCACTTCCGTCAGGATGTTCTGAACGTTGAGGTGTTCCTGTAATTGCTCGTAGCGGTGAGCTTCGTTCACAATCATCCGGAAGATCGCCTTCGGGGGGATGGAGCGGTTGGGGTAGTCCCGCCGAATGGCATTGAGGGCGCGAATCACCTCCATCCGCAATTCCAGATCGGCCGGTTCGTAGCGTTCGATCAGCTCAAAGAGCAGGGTGACCGAGGCCCGGCTGTCGATGCGTTCCAGCACGGCCGGCAGCCGGCGGATTTCTCCCAGGGACAGCATTCCGGACCGGATCAGTTCGGGAATCACCGTCACCAGACCGGCATCGTACTGTACCAGCGCGGCGATCACCAGCGGGCGGAAGCGGGCTTCCGTGATCAGGTGCAAGAGGGGCGCGATCAGTTCCTCGTGCTGGCTCTCCCCCGCCGCCACGATGGCCTCCTTCACGATCTGGTCTTCCTCCTTGATGAGGCAACCTTTGATAAAAGCCCGGCCGGCCGGGGAATTTGAGCGTCCGGAGGCCTGCAGCAGGTACCCGTACCATTTCTTGCGGTGTTCCGCCTCGTAGCTGGGCAGCCTGCGGATCCGGCGGCGGAGGCGACGGCCGGCCTTCCACCTTTTACGCCGGACGCGATTGCCGCTGGTCTCCGTCACCATACTCACCAGGGCCGTTCCCGCAATCCGGGGGTCCTCAATGTCTAGCATCGGCTCCAGAATTGGCTGAACGGTACCGTCGGGGCGGGAAAACAAGTAATCGAAGGCCGCGGCCCGGACAACGTCCTGGGGGTCCTTCAGCAGGGGTCGTACTTCTTCAATGAGTTCGGTTCCCGGCTGGAGGTAGAGACTGCGCAAGGCGCGGGCACGAACCGTTGGCGAGGGGTGCGACAGTAGCTGACGGATCGGTTCCCGGAAGGCCTTGTCCTCCAGGTTACCGGTCCTTTCCAGCACGTAGAGCAACTGCTTTTCGTGGGCACTCATCTTGTCGTCTTCCAGTACCCGCAGAAAACCGGCCATCACCTTGCGGTGGTGACTGCGTAACCGGTTACTGTGTTCCTTGGGCTGGAGGTGGGAAAGCTGGGCGCGAAAAGCGTCAATGTACTCTTCCCTGATCAGGAGAACGCAAACCAACCAGCCGGCCACCAGCAGGAGGGTGAACCAACTGATCATTGGAGCGGAGACGCCCAGAAACTGTGTCAGGGCGATCAGGATAAGGCCGCCCAGCCCCCCGGCCGCACTGTCGATGAACACGTCGATGTAGGTTTTCACCCGCTTTTTGGTCTCCTCCTCCAGGGGGAGAAACAGCATCTCGATCGAAGCCCGGCTGAGACTCTGTTTCAGACTTCCATCCACCGAACGACTGAAAATAGCCGCCCCCAACCCCGGAACGAACAGCATGGCCAGGGCACCGACCCCCAGTCCGACCGGAAGAAAGAGCAGGGCACTGCTTACCCCCAGCCGCTGTACGACCCGGTTGGTGGCCACCAGTTGTATCACCAGCCCTACGATGTTGAAAGTAGAATACCAGAAGCCGAAAAAAGCGGCCAGGCGATCCTGGTCGCCGTAGCGTTCGGCCGCCAGGACGCTGAACTGGTAATCGATCAGCTTGGCCACCGTCACGCTCAGCGCCACGATTCCGCACAGCAACAGTAAATGGCGGCTGGCCAGGATCATCCGGTGGGGCGGCTCGAACTTCTTGGTCGTTTGCTGCTTACGCTTGACCAGGCTCCGGTTGCGGGCTACGTAGCGTCGCCAGATAATGGCCGTCAGGATGATACAGGGCACCAGCAATGCCGCGGCCAGGAAGATCAGGTTACGGGCGCCGATCTCCCGGGCCAGCAGGTTGGTCAGGTAGCCCCCCACTATCCCCCCCGCAATGGCACCGGCACCCACCAATCCGAAGAGTCGCTTCGCCTGACGGATATCGAACACGAAATTGGCCATCATCCAGAACTGGCTCGCGGCCAGCACCCCGAAAATGGCCGTCCACAGGTAGAGCACGATGGCAACGGTAGGTTGCAGGGCGGTCATCCGGTACATCATCCCACAGCCGACCAGCAGTACCAGCAGTAAGCTCAGGCTGGTCTGCATCACCCGCAGCAGACTGAACCGCCGCAGGGCATACGCGTAACCGGAAGAGATACCCGCCGCCAGCACCGCCGTGGCCAGGAAGGCATAGGGGAGCCCCACCGCTCCGTACTGTGACAGGAAGAGCGCACTGGCCGTCGGCTTGACGATCAGCAGTACCGCAATGATGAGGAAAACCAGCAGTTGCAACAACAGCACCGGCCCCCACTCCCCCTGGCGGGCGCGAAACAGTTTACTGAGGATTTGCTGCACTGGAAGCTAGTAAAGGTGGTTGAGCACGTAAGGTCGCACTTTTAACAACAGGGAACTATCCGCTACGGACCTTGTTTTCCCAAGAAAATAACAATTATGTCTGCTACCCACTTTGCCGAAGTCGTAAATCAGGTCAATAATACCTCCCGCCGAGAGACCATAATCCTCGGTGGTGGCTGCTTTTGGTGTACCGAAGCCGTATTTCAGGACATCAAGGGCGTCGAGCGGGTCGTCTCCGGCTACGCCGGCGGTTCCCTCAAGGATGCGAACTACGAAGCCGTTTGCTCCAAGGCCACCGACCACGTCGAGGTCGTGCTGGTCGACTTCGACCCGCAGGAAGTATCCACCCGTCAAATTCTGGAGGTATTCTTCGCTACCCACGACCCCACTACCCCCGACCGTCAGGGCAACGATCGCGGCCCCCAGTACCGCAGTGCCGTCTTCTACACCAGTGACGAGCAGCGGGATCTCGCCCGGGACATCATGGACAACATCGTTCCCGACCTCTACGGGCAGGCGGCCGTCACCAAACTCATTCCCTTCGAATCCTTCTACGCCGCCGAGGATTCCCATCAGAATTACTACAAAAAAGTCGGGGACCGCAACAGCTACTGCTCCTTCGTGATCAGCCCGAAGGTGGGTAAGTTCCGAAAGAAATTCGCTTCTTTGCTGAAGTAGTCGGGGAGCTCATGAGTTGGGGAGTGTCCACGTCAGCCAACTCCCCGACTCTCAAACTTCTAAACTCCTAACTTGATCAACCTCACCTCCGACACCGCCACCCGCCCCACCCCGCCCATGCTCGCCGCCATGCAGGCCGCCGAGGTGGGCGACGATGTTTTCCGCCAGGACCCCACCGTCAACCGGCTGGAAGAAATGGCCGCCGCCCTGTTCGGGATGGAAGCCGCCCTGTTCTGCCCCTCCGGCACCATGACCAACCAGTTGGCCATCAAGTGCCACACCCGACCGCTGGACGAAGTGATCTGCGAGGAGAAAAGTCACATCTACCAGTACGAAGGAGGAGTGTACAGCCTGCTGTCCAGCGTGGCGCTGAATACCGTGCACGGGGAACGCGGTAAGTTGGTGCCGGGGCAGATCGACGCGGCCGTCAAGCCGATCTACGACTGGCTGCCCCGTACGCGCCTGGTCGTACTGGAAAACACCTGCAACAAGGGCGGGGGAAGTATCTATACCATCGGTGAAGCGACCGTGCTCGTGGAAGAAGCCCGTGGTCACGGACTGGCCGTCCACCTCGACGGGGCCCGGCTCTTTAACGCCCTGGCCGAGACCGGCGAGCGACCGGACCAGTGGGGAAAGCTCTTCGATTCCATTTCCATCTGCCTGAGTAAGGGGCTCGGGGCGCCCGTGGGCAGTCTCCTGCTGGGGAAAGCCGACCTGGTTACCGAAGCCCGCCGCTACCGAAAGGTACTGGGGGGTGGCATGCGGCAGTCCGGCTACCTCGCCGCGGCCGGCCTCTACGCCCTCGAACATCATACCGAGCGACTGGCGGAGGACAATGCCCGTGCCCGCCGGCTGGGGGCCGCGCTCGCTCCCCTACCCTTCATCGAAGGGGTGGAACGGGTGGAAACCAACATCTGCATCTTTCACCTGAAGGCGCCCCGTACCGCCGCCGGTTTTCTGGAACAATTGGCGGAAGCCGGCATCCAGGCCGTACCCTTCGGCCCCCGGACGGTCCGTTTCACCACTCACCTGGATATTGACGATGCCATGATCGACCGCGTCATCGGGGTGCTGGAAAACCTCAGTTGATTAACGCCACGATCTCCCGCAACTTCTTCTTGTTGGTGCCGTAATCCAGTAGGGTCGTGCGGAGCCGGGAATCCACGATCACGGTGACCAGCGTACGATAGCGATCCTTCGGGGTCAGGAAAAGGTAGCCTACAATGCCCATGGAGAGTAACCCCATTCCGGAACTCCCGCTGATCGTCCCCCGCTCCGGATCTTTGGTTCCGATGTCCATCCCCGCCCCGGTTAGCGCGTTCACGCAGCGTTCGTACACCTCCGCGTAGGTTCCCTTCACGACCACGGCCTGCTGACGGGCACAACGGGATCCAGAGTAGGTAATGTCCCCCGTGTATCCCAAGTCGGTGGGCGAATGCGGGTCTTCCGCTGGCGTGAGGGGCGGTTCGGTCTCCTCGTTGAAGTCGACGACGAAATCCCGGATGTCCCGGGCGATCCGGCTACGGGTCCGGGAATCCTCCACGGGGCTGACGATATCGTTCTGCCGGTCCCGTTTGGATTGACTGAGCCGACGCGACAGCACCATAACGATCTCGGAGCGGTCATCCTTCAGGGGGACGCTTTCGAACAGCATATCCAGCGCTTCGTCCAGCCGGTCGTCCGCCAGTAGTTTAACCACCTCCATCCGCTTTTCCTCCTCCATGCGTACCGTCATTGGACGGTTAAACATACTGCATTGAAAATTAACGGGGCCCGACCTGCGGTGCCGGTTCGTGGGTGATCGTCGTTACCGGGCAGATCGTTTCGCACAGTAAGCAGGCGATATCGCAGGGCCGGTCTACCGCAATGGTGTCAAAGGGGCTGATGAAACCAGCCTCCTGGGGGCAGATGGCCACGCAGGCTCCGCAATTGATGCAGGCGTTCCAGCCGATGGAAAACAGGACGGGTTGGGGTTTGCTCATATCTTCTTGTACTCGGAATTGGGGCTGAAATAATCGGACATGGTGCTGTACAGGTAGGCGTCCCGGGTGGGAATGTTCTCCTGGTGAAAAACCTTGGTCTTGACGTGGTACAATTTCCACATTTTATCGCCGAGTTCCTCCAGCCACTTATCCTGATACCCCTTCAGATGAGCAGCCGAGGTCGCAGGTGCGGAACTGTTGAATACGCTGTCCGCCAGGAAATCGACGGCGATGCGGCCCGAACTGAGTGCCGTATGTATCCCACCCCCGGTGATGGGGTTCACGTGGCGGGCGGCGTCCCCGATCAGGACCATATTGCGGGCGTACTGGGTCCGCAGGGGAGCGGCCAGGGGAACTCCCCCTCCCTGTATCTCCAGGATGCGGGAGTCGGCGAAACGCTCCCGGAAGAAGCTCTGTTTGATGAATTTATCGAGGTGCCAGCGGGCATTCCGGTCCGTCATGGTAGGGATCACCCCGAGGCCGATCTCCGCGTAACCGTGCCCCTTGGGGAACACCCAGGCGTAGCCCCCCGGGGCCCACTCGTGGCCGGTGACGATCTCCAGCAGCCCCTCGGTCTCCACCTTGTCCACGATGAACTGCAGGCAACTGGCCAGCTCGGTGATCTTGATGTGGGTCTGCAGCCCCGCCCAGCGCCCGACCTGGCTCTGGAGGCCGTCCGCTCCCACCACCACCCGGCAGGTCAGGGTGATCTCCTCGTTGAACCGCCGTAAGCGGACCTCACAGTTGCCATCGTCGAGCGGACGGTAGCCGAGGGCTTCGGTCTTCAGCCAGGTCTCTACCCCCGCCCGCTCGGCCAGCGTCATCAGGTGACGGTCGAAGCGGCGGCGATCGACGACGTAGCCCAGGGGCACTTTCCCCGCTTCCGGGCCGTACTCCTCCCCCTTCAGTTTGCGGTAGTCGATCTTCTTGGCGGTCCCCGCCTGGTCGTAGATCGCGAATCCGTAGATGGGTTCCAGGATAAATTCCGCGTCGGGGGTGACGCCTACGTCGACCAGGGCGTGACGGCTGACGGCTCCACTGCACTGGATCGGTGCTCCGAGTTCCTGCTTTTTGTCTACGAGTAAAACGGATAATCCACGCTGGGCGGCGTGACGGGCGGCGGTCGCTCCGGCGGGACCGGAACCGACAATGATCAAATCGTAATCTGTGGGGGGCATAGTGTAAGTTGGTACCGGGCTAACCTCGCCCACCCCGATTTGGTTCGGCGATTGTCCCGGGACGGACGGTATCCCGGGACGTTGCCCCGGTCTGTTTAGAAAGAGTCCTCCGGACTCCGGCACCCCTTCGCGAAATTTGCACCTGCGCGCCGCCGCCCCCTTACTCGTCCGGCAAGCACCCCGGGACGTTGCCCCGGTCTGTTTAGAAAGAGTCCTCCGGACTCCGGCACCCCTTCGCGAAATTTGCACCTGCGCGCCGCCGCCCCCTTACTCGTCCGGCAAGCACCCCGGGACGTTGCTCCGGTCTGTTTAGAGAGCGTCCTCCGGACTCGATTCGCGAATTTTACACCCGCGCGCCGCCGCCCTTATTCCTCCAGCACGAACCGCAACCGGTTACTCGCCATGAAGATCCCGTAGCCCTCCTCGATGTTATCGTGCACGTTAACCGGCTCGGCGAAGGGGTTGCCGTCCGCGTTGTAGTAGGTTTCCAGCGAAACTATGTAGCGGAAGCCGTCCTCGGTAATCGACCAGACCTCCAGGGCTTTTTCGTCGCCGTAAATGTCGAACTGCAGGCGCATATCGTAGGATTCCCCGTTGAAGGAGCGGTCGGAGACCACCGCGCCGTGGTAGCCGCCCTGCCGCAGCAGCGGGTCCGGACTACTGATGTAGCGCGAGTAACTTTCCCGGTAGATTGCAAAGCAGGTATCCGGACTGCAGCTCGTCTGGGGGTCGACGATCCGAAAGGCGTAGTAATTCTCGGTGTCGGCGGGATCGTTAATGCGTACCACGGCCTCGGATACCCGAAAGCCATCGATGTCAATGGCCCCTTCCCGCTCGTAGCGGATCAGTTCGACCGTAGGAGCGGCGGGCATCCGCTGCCCGGCGCGGGCACTCCCGAAACCCGCTACGTTCACCACCACCTCGTAGTCAGCCGGCCCCGCCGGAATAGGTGCCGGCAGGTTGAAGCCGGAATCGGAGAATCCTCCGGTACTGGTTTCCAGATCGAACAACAGCTCCCCGTCGCGGAAGAGTTGCAGATTGGCCGGCAGGGAGGGCGGATCGTCCTCCAGGATACCGACGCTGAGCCCGATGCGGGGCCAGATCAGCGTGTCCCCCCCTACGATGTCCAGCGAGAGGGTCGGGCGGGACTCGTGCTCCGGAAGGTTGATATCCACCGTCTGGGTAAAGCGGTCCTCGGTGCAGGCGGCGGTAAGCAGGACGGTCAGGGCCGCCGAAAAAATGAGTAGCTGTTTCATGGGGCCTAGAATTTGAACTGGTAAGCAACGGAGGGAATGATGGGCAGGATGCTGTATTCGCGGACGCGGCGGGTCGTGCCGCAGGAACCGTTATCACAGCTGTACACGTCCTCGGCGGTCAGGAAGTAAGGGTTGCGGTGCCAGTAGGTGTTGTAGGCGCCGATGACCCAGGTCCGCTCCCCCCATCTTTTCTGCTTGCGGAAAGAAATACTGAAATCGAGGCGGTGGTAGTTGGTCATCCGGAAGCTGTTCTTGTCTACCGTCGCCTCAATTTCGGGGCCGAAGCCGCTGCCCCGGTTACCCGTCCGGTAGCGGTAATTCGGCAGGGAGACGGCGTTGCCGGTACCGTAAACAAAGGCTCCGGAGAGCCACACCCGGTCGCTCAGGTCGTAGTTACCCACCAGGCTCAGGTCGTGACGACGGTCGTAGCGAAAGGGGTAGCGGCGGCCGGAATTGATCTCGTCGAACTGCCGCCAGTTCCAGCTCAGGGTGTAGCCCAGCCAACCGGTGAAGCGGCCTCGCTTCTTCTGCACGAATACTTCCAGTCCGTAGGCTTCGCCCTCCCCCTGGGTGATCTTTTCCTGCCAGTCGGTATCCAGCCCGTCCAGGAAGGAGGCCCCCTCCCGGTAGCTGATCACGTTTTTCATCTGCTTGTAGTAAGCCTCGATGCTGACTTCGAAATCCTCGTCGTAGGTCTTGGCCGCGCCGATGGCCACCTGGTAGCTCTCCTGGGGCCTTACCCGGGCGGTGGAGGGTACCCAGAGATCGGTGGGCAAACTCAGCGACTCACTGGTCAGCAGGTTAACGTACTGCTGCATGGAGCTGAAGCTGGCCTTCAGGCTCAGGTCGTTACGGAGCAGGTACCGCAGGCCCAGCCGGGGCTGGACGCTGGTGTAAAACCGGTCCTCCACGGCAAAACCGGAGAAGTGCAGGCCGGCATTCATCTTCAGGGCGCCGAAACTTACGTCGTCCTCAAAGTAGGTGTACAATTCGTTGCTGCTGCTGGCGGTGGCGCCCACGTTGAGCAGTTCCGTATCCTCTCCGTCGATCTCGGATTGTACCGTAAGCGCGCCCGGCCGGTACAGGTGATTGGTGTACCCGCCCCCGAAGCGGATGTAGTGGCGGGGGTTCGGAATGAAATCGAAGTCCACCTTACCCCCCAGGTCGTAGATACCGCTGGTGTAGAGCGCGTCGAACTGGTCGTTCTCCTCCGTGGCGAAGGTGCTGATGTCGATGTTGTAGCGGCTGTAAGTTGCCGTCGTGTTCAGGAACAGTTTGGGGCTGATCTCCCAGTTCCAGCGGGCGGCGGAGATGATGTTGCCCCAGTCCGTCCCTCCCCCGGCTTCTCCGAAACTGTCCGTGAAGGAAGTGGAAAAGACATCCGCCCCGGAGTAGAAACTCAGGAACAGCCGGTGATTGTCGTTGATCTTGTGTTGCAGCTTACCGTTCAGGTCATAGAAATATAGCTTGATCTTCTGCTCCGTCCCCTCGGCGGCGGCGGCTTTGATGAGGGGTTTGGCGATGAGGTCGGCGTAGGTCCGTCGGCCGGAGAGCAGGATACTGGTCTTGTCTTTCTTGATCGGCCCGCTTACGGTCAGCTTACTGGAGATGAGGCCGATCGATCCTTCTCCTTCCCACTTACGCAGGTTACCCTCCTTCATGTTGATCTCCAGAACACTGCTGAGGCGGCCGCCGTAACGGGCCGGGAAGCCTCCCTTGGTCAGGGTGACGTTGCGCAGCGCATCGGCATTGAATACCGAAAAGATCCCCAGGAGGTGACTCACGTTGTAGATCGGCACCCCGTCCAGCAGGACCAGGTTCTGATCGGGGCTTCCCCCCCGGACGTACAGCCCGGAAGTTCCCTCTCCCCCGCTCTGAACACCCGGCAGGAGCTGGAGAGTTTTCAGCACGTCCACCTCCCCGAGCAGGGCGGGAATCCGCTTGATCTGACTGATCGGCACTTCCGTGCGGCTCATCTGGGTCTGCTGTTCGATCCGTTCCCCCCGGTCACTGGTCACCTCCACCACCTGGAGACTGACGGAGGGCTCCAGGTTGACGTCCAGCTTGGTATCGGCGACGATTTGGAGGGTGGTGTCCAGGGTCTGGTAACCGATGTAGCTGAAGCGGAGCCGGGCCTCGTTCCCCTCCAGGGTCAGGCTGTAAAATCCGTAGGTATTGGAGATGGCACCCTGGGCGCTTTCCAGATCGATAACGTTGGCGGCCAGCAACGGCTCCCCGGTAGTGGCATCCTTAAAGTAACCGCTGATGGTAGACTGGGCGGCGGTCCACCCGCTGACGAGCAGCAGGCAACATAGTAAAACTTGTTTCATAGGTAAGGTGCTACTAGGGTAAGTGAGGTCGCAAGGTATACGGATGACGTATGAAAATGACAGGATGCTGCCTTAAATGGATGTTAAAAGAAGTCACCATGACGGGCGACGGTGCGCAGGTGCGGGGCCTCCGAATAATAAGACAGCCCCGCCGGATTTCTCCAACGGGGCTGTCCCTCTGTAGCGTAGGCCTTAGCCTGCGGTCGACTTCAGTCGACAGCGCGATTACCGCACCACGATCATCTGCTTCGTGGCGGCAAAGTCACCACTCACCAGCGTGTAGCTCACTACGCCCTTCGCCAGGCGAAGATCGTCAGCGTTCAGTACGATCGTGTTCTGACCGGCAGCGCCGTCCAGCTGGCGAACCAGGATCGTGCGACCCGTTACGTCACGTACGCTCAGCGTTACCGCACCGGCCTCGGCCAGCGTGTAGTTGATGCGCGTCGTCTCCGTTACCGGGTTGGGGAAGTTCTGTCCCAGGCTGTTGATACCCGCTACGTCAGCAAGCCCGACGAAGTCCAGGCTCAGACCGGCCGTGGCACCGTTGGTGCTCACTGCCTCCCGGACCGTTACCGCGTCGCTCACGCTCACCAGCTCGCTCAGGCGACCGGCTACCGTAGCCCGTACCTCCACCGTGACGGTGGTTCCGGCACTGAAGCTCATCGCCAGACGGCCCTCGGCGGCACCGTTCAGGTTCATCGCTCCGGCGTTGGCGTCGTAGTCAACACCCACCAGCTCCAGGCCGGCGGCCAGTTCCAGGGTGCCCTGGAAGCCGGCCAGCTCCGTACCGTTCAGCTCCATGGCGTGCGTCTGACCCGCCTCGAGGCGTACGTCCTCTACGCCGAGTCCGAGGCTGTTACGGCCCTGACCCGCGCGGGCTACGTTACCCAGCTCAACGGCTACGAAGTCAGCATTCAGGATGCTGCCCTGCAGGTTGTTCGCGTTGAAGACCTCGGGGAAGGTGTTCAGGTAACCGTCGGCGTCCACTCCGAAGTCGAAGTCGGCCGCTACGAATACCCAGCTGTCCCCGTCGGCGTTGGCAAAGGCGTTGTCCAGACCCAGGATCACCCGGCGCAGGCCGATGATGTCGAAGATGTCGATGTCCTCGTCCTGGTTGACGTCAGCGGCTACGTACTCGTAAGCACCGGCCAGCAGTTCCTCGCCCAGGATGTGGTTCATGATCGCAATGATGTCCGACGTCTTCACCACCCGCAGGTCCACCGCACGGGCGTAGCTAGGCGAGATCGTGTAGTCGAAACCAACCGGCAGTTCCGTGAACACGAAGCGACCGTCAGCACTCGTCTGCGTCATCTCGTCCATGTCGTTGGCTCCCGTCAGGTTGACACTCACGCCCTCCAGCAGGACGTCGTCCTGGGTGGCGATCGTACCGGCGATACGCTCGCCCTCGTCGCTGCAGATGCCGTTGTTGTCCTGTACCTCGACCACTACCGAGCAGTAGTCGTTGTTGTTGCGGTCGTCGAAGGCGTACACGCGTACGTCCGTGTCCCCCAGCTGCTCACACGTCAGCGTGATGCCGTTGCGCGGGAAGGTGGCCGTCGTGCCGTTCTCGATCTCCTCTTCGGTGTAGATCGCGTACTTGTCGATCAGGTTGCCGAAGCAGTCCTCGACCGGGCTGGCGATGAAGTCCGCTGGCCCAGATGTCGGCGATGCCGCCACCGTTGCCGTCGGGCATCAGGGTCACCGTCAGCGTCTGGATACAGATCGGCGTCGGCGCCTTGTCCGCCGTTACGCAGAACTCGATGATCTGCACGTCGAAGTTGCCACAGCCGTCGCCGGCGCGGACGCGGAGCGCGTGCTCCCCGACCGGGATACCGGACAGGCTTACCCGGAAGCTGCCGTCACCGTTACGGCTGATCTCGTTGTTGCGAACGAAGCGGGTGCGCTGGAAACCGGTGGTTACCAGGTAGTCAGCGTCCAGCTCAACAGTCACGTTGGCGGCGGAGCAGTCGTCCTCGGCCGTGAAGTCGATCGTGACATCAGCTACACACTCGTCGCCGACCGGCGAAGCAGTCCTCGCTGTCGAAGTCCGTGTCGATCACCGGGGCTACGTCGTCGTAGATCTTGACGAACTGGATGTAGCGGAAGTAGCCGCGGCTCGCGTCCGTGGCGTAGGCGTCGTCGTCATTGTTGTCGTTACCGTTGTCATCGTCGTCACCGTCGTTGTCGTCGCCGTTGTCCAGCAGGTTGTCCCGCTGGGGGGCGAAGGCGTCGAAGCGGGTGTCGCTGAAGCGGCTCAGGAACGCGAAGTCGTCCGTCAGGATGTCCTCCCGGACGCCCGGTACCACGTGCAGGTACAGCGGCTGGGTGTTCACGTTGCGGTTAACCAGTCCGTCGCCATCCCGGGGGATGATGTAGGCCTGGCCCTCGCCGTCGTACTCACACCAGTTGATGATCTCGTAGACCACCTCCAGCTTGAAGCACTCCTCGGCCGCGTTCTGGCTGCGGAAGGTATCCACCGCGATGTTCACCGCGATCAGGTCGCAGGCGCGCTCCGTCTCTTCGATGCCGTCGTACTCGGGGATGTCCATGCAGTCTCCCTCGACGTCCACGGGGAACTCGATGGTGTAGTCGTGCACTCCGTAGACCACGATGCTCTGCACGCAGGCGTTCGTGTTCGTGAAGCCCTGACCGTCGGTGACGGTGAAGCGGCGGGTGAAGTTGCCCACCCCGCAGCTGTTCAGGCTGCCGATGATGGTCTGCTCGATGTTCACCTCACAGTTGTCCTGGCCGAAGGCGGCACCGAAGGCGGCGTCCAGTTCCTCGTCCGTGGCCTCCTGGATGTTGGCGGGCAGCGTAGCGGTGTACTCGACACAGCTGATCCGGACCGGAGCCGGCTGGAAGCAGGTCGGGCGGGCCTTGTCCTCCACCAGGACGTCCAGCCAGCAGTCGTTCACGTTACCCAGGTCGTCGATGACGCGCAGGCCGACGCGTACCACGCCGAGGTCGGCGCAGGTCAGCACCAGCTGGTCGTCGTAGGGCTCGGTGTTGATGTTGGCGTCGTTGACGCGGGCGATGAACAGGCTTACCCCGTTACAGTCGTCGTAGCTGCCGTTGTCGATCATGTGCCGGCGTCAGGACGGCGATGCCGGTCCGTCCCGTCTGGCTCTGGCCGGCGGTGATGCTGATGTTCAGGCCGTCCTCACAGATCGCTACCGGAGCGGTGCGGTCCACCACGCTGAAGTCGAAGTCGAACTCCTCCTGGTTGCCGCAGTCGTCACGGACGATGTAGCGCAGTACGTGATCACCCGCGGGGATGGCGGAGCTGATCTCGGCGTTGCCGTCGTTCAGGTCGACCACGAAGGTACCGATCGGCGTAGCCGTCAGGTTACCGTTGGGGTAGATATTGGCCGTGATGAAGACGTTGGCCGAGCAGTTGTCGGCTACCCGGATCGTGGGGTCGTCCAGACGGATGTAGGCCGCGCAGATGTTGCCGGCGTTGGTGCTGAAGGTCAGACCGTCCAGCTCGTTGCCCTGGAAGTCGAACTGGCGGGGACCGGTGAAGGTCGGAGCCTGGGTGTCACCCACTTTCACCACCTGGGTGAAGGTGCGGACGTCGCCGGGCTCACACCAGTCGATGACCGTGTAGGTACGCACGAACTTGTAGGTGTTCGGGCAGGTCACGATGCGGCGACCATCGGAGAAGGTCACACCGATGTTACAGACCGTCTGTCCGTTGGCACCGTCGCTGAGGGGGAAGATGCGGCCGTCCACCTCCAGGAAGGGGAAGTCCTGCACCCGGGGGGCGGGGTTGGTACCGAAGACGATCGTGGGATCGTCGCACTCGTACTCGGCCACCGCGTCGATCGCGTCACCGTCCAGGTCGTCCAGGTCGGGACGAACGAAGGTCAGTACGTAGTCGTCCGTGGTGCTGTCGTTGTCCTCGCCGGCGGCGCTGTTGCAGCTACCGGTCTCGGTCACCGTGAAGCGGCGGGTCACCAGTACGTCGTTGCACTGGGGGTCGAGGGGGTCGCGCTGGATCACGTCATTGACGCAGATCTCCAGGGTTTCGCTACAGCCGTCCGTGGCCGTGGGCAGACCACCACCGCGGACCAGGCGACGACCGAGTTCGGTCTGCGTCAGGAAGCGGTTCAGGTTGGTGACGGGCTGGCTCTGGAAGTTGGCGCGGTAGCTGATGAAGGCGCCGGTGTTGGTCACGCTCCAGCAGCGGCTGATGTTGCTCGCCAGGCTGGCCAGCTCAACGTCGTTGATCTCGGTACAGAACAGGGCGGGAGCGACGGGCAGGGCCGTAACGGCGGGGGGCGTCTTGTCCTCCGCGTTAACGATACCCCAGCAGGTCTCGAAGTCGAGGCCCAGGAGGGCACCGGTGACGAAGCTGAAGTTAGAGATGACCACCTCGCTGATGATGCCGGAGGTGGTGAACTCATCCCCGTCGATCATGATGACCAGCGTGCTGCCGGGCATGACGTCCTGGGTGATGGTACCGCTGCCGGTTTCGGCACCGCTTACGTCGATGTCGTCGGACTGGAAAACGATGTTACCGTCGAAGTCAATGATGAACAGGTCGACGATGATGTCGGCGTCCAGAATGTAATCGAAGTCGAAGCTGACCGTACCGCTCTCGTCGAACTGGTAGGATACCGAGACGTCGTCCGTGGCGGTGAAGTCATTGTCGGGCACCGCGCCGCTGGTCAGCGTCAGGGTCTCGTCGGTGAAGGTGGCCGAAGCCTGGTTACCGCTGAGGGTAACTTCCCAGTTGTCCTCGGAGAAATCGCCGGTGAATCCGTTGGTGGCGCTTCCGGAGTCATCAGAACTGGTGATCCGGTAGTTAAAGCGACCGCAACCGTCGATGATGGGACCGTTGGAGGGGTCGTCGTCCATAACGGTAACGTCGAAGTTGAAAGCATCCAGCAATCCGGTATTACCGGTCAGCACCATCCGGGGGATAAGCAGGGCCTGGCAATCTTCGTTGAGCGTCAGGTTAATGCGGCTGATACAGGCCAGGTTGGGCTGGTCGAAACCGACTACGACAGCCACGGTCACTACGGTTACGTTGCCGTTGCCGTCCGTCACCGTAATGGTTACGTTATTGGTTCCGATGTCGTCGCTGGTGAACCGCAGGCTGCGGTCAGCGCTGAAGGTGATATCGGCATCGTCACAGTTATCCGTGGCGGTAACGAGGGTATTGATGTTGAGCGTCCGGGTGACGTTGGCATCGTTGAGGATGATCGACTGGTTGAACGTCATTACCACGGGAGCGATATTGTCCTCCACGGTAACCGTAGCTGTACAGGTGGCCGCGGTGCCGGAGGCATCGGTGACGGTCAGCGTAACGGTATTCGCGCCGATGTCGTCGCAGTCAAAGTCAGTGACGTCCAGGGCAAGGGTGAGTCCCTGTAAAGCACAGTTATCGGTACTGGCATTATTGATGCTGGCAGCCGTGGTGGTAGCAACCCCCATGGCATTCAGTTCGACGGTGACGTCCTGGCAGATGGCCACGGGCGCGATGGTGTCCACCGGCTGCAGGCCGATCGAGCAAACGGCTGCGTTACCGAAAGCATCGGTAGCCGTAAGCGTAGCCGTGCCGGTTGCTCCGTCACAACCGAGAACGGGAGCCACCAGGGCAACGGTGATGTCCGTGGAATCCGTACAGTTGTCACTCAGGCTCAGGATGGCCAGGGTCGTGTCGGTAACGGAGGCCGTTCCTTCCTCGTCGATGAAGACGGTGATGTCCTGGCAGAGCAGAATGGGGGCAATGGTATCGATAACGGAAACCTGGTAGGTGCAGCTGCCCTGGTTGCCGTTCACGTCAGTGGCCACCACCGTGCGGGTGACGGTGGAGTCGGCAAAGGAGCAGTCGAAGGTGCGGGCACCGGGGCCACCCATGGTGAAGGGGCCGGCCAGGTCCATACCGCAAGCCTCGACGATGCTGTCGAGGGCCGTATCGTTCTCAATCATGGCATTGCCCATACTGTCCAGGGCAACCGTGATGTCGAAGCAGAAGAGGACGGGGGCGATGGTGTCGATGATGGTAACCATATAGTCGCAGCTGCCCTGGTTGCCGCTCGTATCGCTGGCCACCACCGTGCGGGTGACGGTGGAGTCGGCAAGGGAGCAGTCGAAGGTGCGGGCTGCAGGGCCACCCATGGTGAAGGGACCGGCAAGGTCCATCGCACAATTGTCGAAGATCGTATCGACGGCCGTACCGTTCTCGATCATGGCCATACCCATACTGTCGAGGGCCACGGTGATGTCGGAACACTCGATGGTGGGAGGGGTGGTGTCTTCGTCACACATGTCCGCCATTTCGCAGGTGAATCCGAAACTGACCGCTGTCTCGAACAGGACGTCATTACTGACCGTCCAGTTGTCCAGGGTATTGATGGCGGCCAGCAGCGCGTCCCGGTCGCCCGTGAGGGTGGAGCCGTCGTAAATACCGTTATCGACCTCGGGAATGAGGGCGAGGGAGGTGTTGTTGCCGGTCAGGTCAGCGGGTTGGGCGGATTCATTGCTGGAAGTAGCGTCCGCATCCCAGTCGCCGTTGGCCTGAAGACCGGCGATGAAGTTCACGTCACCGGCGGCATTCTCCTGGTAGATGAAGAACTGATCGCCGCCCCCGGACAGGATGAGGGAGCCGGAAACGTTGGTCGTCGTACCACTGTTGGCACCCTGGTCGTCCACGACGACTCCGTCCAGCAGGGTGAACTCGTCGCCGCAGCTCAGTCCGGCTCCCGTGGGGACCGTCCAGCTGATAACGCCTTCGTTGGCACGGAAAGCACCGGCGGCCGTCCAGCCGTTGTCGGTGAAGAGAACTACCGTTCCGCCGGGAATATCGGTAGTGGCCACGAAACCGATGGCTTCCGGGGAATCACTCTGATAGGCGGTAATGGTAAGGTCGCCGGGGGCGAGGGTTTGGGCGCTCAGGTTTCCGATCAGCAGCGGACAGAAACAAACGAGCAAAAACCCCAAAATTTGGGCTTTGGTAAAGGTCGATATCATGTGATAAATTATGAGATTACGAAGCGGGCACTAGCCCATTTAAAAATGCTAATTTTGACAAAAGTAAGCACGCTGATCTTACGTACCTACCATCGCATCTGTTAAATTTTTCGTGGAATCATCCGAACAATATGAATATTCCGTATTCCGCGAAAAACAGTAGCCATACCCCCTGATAAAAGCGGGCAATACTCTTTTTATCGTCCAGATCAAGTTTCCACCCGAGTCCGAAAAAAGCGGCTGCGATGACCGACTGCCCCAGCCACAATCCCGTGTGCCCCCGGAACCAGGTGACCCAGATGATGGTCAGGAACGCGATGGACAGAAACAGCGAGCCCACCCAGAAAACCCACTGCCGGTTCATCTCCAGCGAGAGGGTGGAAATACCGTAGGCCGCGTCTCCCTCAGTGTCCGGGAGGTCCTTGAACCAGGCGATGACCACTCCGAAGGCGAGAATGACGCCGGTCAGCAGCCACACGGAACCTTGCACCCTCCCGTCCCCTGACGGGACCATTTCCGTCCGGAACAGCAAGTACAAAAACAGGTTGACAAACACCCCCCGCACTACGATGATGCTGAAGGCCGCCCAGAAATGGTACCGTTTGAGCCGCAGCGGCGGCAGGCTGTACGCCGTACCGATCATCATACTGAAGATGACGGTCTCGGTCAGCCAGGGTGGATAGAAAAAACTGGTGATGAGCGCAAGTACGCCACAGCCGATCACGATACGGCGACCGGTTTTCATACTGTAGGCTCCGCTCGCCAGCGGCAGGTAGGGCTTGTTGATGCGGTCGATCTCCACGTCCGTCAACTGGTTCAGGCCGGTGATGTAGACGTTGGCGGCCAGGCAACTCAGCAAACTGACGAACAGCACCCCCCAGGCCTGCTCCCCGGTGTGCCGCGCGGCGAGTACGTAGAGGGTCACCACGGAGACCGTGGTACCCACTACGGTATGGGCACGGGCAAACCGCAAAAATGTAATCATGCGGTTTTCTTTGTCGCGGAAAGTACGCCGTAGGCAATCGCGCCGGTGTCGAAGCCGCGCTTCATGTAGCGCATGGCCCAGGCCCCGCGGATGGTGCCCATACCGGAGCGCAACAGCCCCGGCCAGTTACGGGGGTCGAGACCCGACTGAATGACCGCCCCCCAGAATGGATAGACGGCCCGTGACCAATCGTCGGTACGCACCTTGTCCAGTCCGGCCCGCCGGGCGGCTTCGGCCAGTTCCGGTACGCTCACCATCGGCGGCAGGTGGTAGAGTTCGCAGATCTTATGGAGGGTACGGCGGTCGTCCGTCGTCAGCCGGGGGGGCTCGCTGCGGTGGCACCAGGTAGCCATCAGCAGGCGCCCGCCGGGTTTGAGGAGGCGGTTGAAGAGCCGGAAGAGGCCTTCCTTGTCGGCCATGTGTTCGGCGCTCTCCATGCTCCAGATGAAGTCGAAGGTGCCGTCCACGGAGGGGTCCAGGGTGTAGACGTCCTGGGCCCGGATCTCCAGCCGGCTGGCCAGTCCGGCCTGGTCGTTGTACGCCCGCCCTTCCTCGGCCTGTACGGGACTGAGGGTGCAGCCCAGTCCTTCCGCTCCTTCGAACTTCAGGGCCAGGTAGCGGCTGCTGCCGCCTACCCCGCAACCCGCATCCAGGAAACGATCGACGGTTTTCGGGGCCAGCCCCCACTCCAGCAACGCTTCGATCATATCGAGCTGCGCCTGGCGGTGATCCACTACGGCACTACCGTCGGCACCGTAGTAGCCGTGGTGCATCTGTTCGCCCCAGGTGTTGAGCCAAAGGCGGGTGGACTGGTCGTAGAAGTCCTTGATTCGGGTGTTGAGTTCCATGAATTTAGTTGGGGAGTTGGGGAATCGGGAAGTTGGGGGGTGGGGCGTACGGCAGCGAACTCCCCAACTCCCCGACC
Organism: Lewinellaceae bacterium; assembly: GCA_963838715.1. Lineage (GTDB taxonomy): Bacteria > Bacteroidota > Bacteroidia > Chitinophagales > Saprospiraceae > Neolewinella. Next base: position 4,999,433 of record CAWISE010000009.1, on the reverse strand, counting down.
TCCCAGACTCTTTAACTTGACTTACGGCGGGTAAGCTTGTACCCAACAAAGAAGGCAGCCACCATCCCCAGACCCAGTAGCACGGCCTTCTGCTCCTTGTTCAGGGGCTCGACGTGTTCGCTCTCGATACCCCGCAGCGGGGCCGTCACGTGGGCCAGCAGGGCCATCGGGATGAAGAGGAAACCGGCGGCGGACCCCACCAGCACGCGGCCGGCCAGGAGTACATCCCGGCCGAGCCAGGCTCCGTCGGGTTCCGCTTCCACGACGGCCATTTGTGACCGGGCGGCGACCTGATCGGCCTTCGGGCTCCGGCCCGGGGCCGGCTTGGTACCGCTGATGGCGATACCGTAGCGTTCGTTTTCCTGCCAGTGGGGGCGTACGTACGTCCACTTCACATCCGTAAAGCCGGCCTCCTGGAAGTAGAGGAAGTAATCTTCCTCCGGGGGGAAGAGCATCCAGGTGTCGGCGATGAATCGGCTGATGGGGTTAACCGGCTCGATGGGGCCGATGAGGAGGGCCTCGCCGCCTTCCTTGATCACCCGGTACGCCTCATTGACCCCCTGCTGGGGGTTGGGCCAGTACTCGATGCTTCCGGCGCTGACGTAGCGGTCGAAGGTATCGTCGGGAAAAGGAATGCTCTCGGCGTCTCCGACACGGAAGCGGCAGTCTTCCAGCTCGGGGCGCACCATGGCCCGCTCCATCTGGTGCGGACTCTGGTCCACGCAGGTGATGTTTCGGGCGGGGACGCGGGCAGCAATCCCTTTAGTCGTAAAGCCCGTCCCGGACCCTACGTCGATGACCTTCAACTGATCGCCCCCTTCCCAATCCACGATGGATAAGGATTTTTCCCGCATGGATTCGGTCCAGAACAGGGGGTTGACCAGTTTGTCGTAAAAGTTGGATAGGTAGCGGTAGAACCAGAAGGCTTCCCGCTTGTGTTGCATCAGTCTCATTGGAAGGTGGGTTAAGGGACATCGATATAAGTTATCTAACGCGCCGTGGTTCATTAATTTTATGTTTACTTGCCACCAATGGGCACTTCACCGCGTTCATCCTGGAAATCATTGCAATCCTACTTCACTTGACTGACCTGATCAACCGCGACACCTCCTGGCTACACTTCAACGCCCGGGTACTGCAGGAAGCAGCCGATCCACGGGTACCCCTGTACGAGCGGATCAAGTTCCTGGCCATCTTCAGCTCCAACCTCGACGAGTTTTACCGGGTGCGGGTGGCGAGTCTGCGCCAGTTCAAAAAATTGCCCAAGGACGCCCGCAGGGAGCTGTTCGACTTCAAGCCCAAGAAGGAACTGAAACTCATCCGCGCCCAGGTCCACCGCCAACAGGAGCGATTCGGAAAGATCTTCCGGGAAGACATCCTTCCCCAGCTTACGCAGGAGAACATCCACCTGGTCCACGCCGACCAGATGACGGAGGGGCAGGCGGAGTTCGCCGCCGCCTACTTCACCAAGGACATCCGGCCCCACCTCGAACTGCACTGGTTACCGGGGATGGACGAGGAGCGTACGGAGAACGACCTTCCTTTCCTGAACAGCGGTCAGCTCTGTCTGGCCGTGGAGCTGGACGAGCCGGAGGCCCGGGAGGCCGAGGAAGTGGCCCTGGTCACCATCCCCTCCCCTCCCCTGAACCGTTTCCTGGTCCTTCCCAGCCCGGAAGAGGACCCCGGCGGCTACTACGTTTGCTTCATCGACAGCGTCATCCGGGCCAACCTCTCCCGCTGGCTGGACCGGAAAGTGACCTTCGGGTACAGTTTCAAACTGAGCCGGGACGCCGAGCTGTACATCGATAACGAATTCGACGGTGACCTGCTGGACAACATCAAGAAGAGTCTCGAAACCCGGGACCTCGGCCTGCCCACCCGCTTTCTCTACGACAGTAGCATGCCCGACTGGATGCGTAAGCGACTGAAGGGGGCACTTCACCTCTCGAAGTACGACATGATCCCCGGTGCGCGCTACCACAACTTCATGGACTTTTTCGGCTTTCCCCTGCCCGAGGGGCGGCAGGACCTGACCTACCCGGAGCGCTCCCCCCTGCCCCACCCCCGGCTGGAGCAGGAATCGGTCATGCACGCCATGGAGGCCGGCGACCTGCTGCTCAGTTTCCCCTACCAGCGGTACGACTACGTTCCCCGCCTGATCCGGGAAGCAGCCGACGACCCGCGGGTGACCAAGATCCAGATCACGCTCTACCGGGTGGCGAAGAAATCCGCGGTAGTCACCAATCTGCTGTATGCGCTGGAGCGGGGCAAAAAAGTGGAGGCTTTCGTCGAGGCCAAGGCCCGCTTCGACGAGGCCAGCAACCTGTTCTGGGGCAAGGAGATGGAGGCCGCCGGTGCCTACGTCCGTTACAGTTATCCCGCGGTTAAGGTGCACACCAAATTACTGCACATTCTGAAGAAGGACGAGGCCGGGCAAAAGACCCACTACACCTACATCGGCACGGGCAATTTCAACGAAAAAACCTCCAAGACCTATACCGACCACGCCCTGCTCACCTGCCGGGCCGAGCTGGGCGAGGACGTCAGCCGGGTATTCGGTCTCCTGAAGGGGGAACTGATCCTGCCGAACTGCAAGCACCTGCTGGTGGCCCCCTTCAGTATGAAGAATAAATTCGTCGAACTGGTCGAACGGGAGATCGAGATCGCCGAAGCCGGCCGCCACGCCTACGTCTTCCTGAAGATGAACAGCCTGGAAGAACCCGAAATGATCGACCTGCTGCGGCGGGCCGACGCGGCCGGCGTGGAAGTCCGGCTCATCGTACGGGGTATCTGTTGCCTCGTACCCGAACCGGGGGAGAACATTCGCATTATCAGCATTATCGATCGCTTCCTGGAGCACTCCCGGATCTTCCTCTTCGGTAACGACGGACGGGAACTCGTCTACATGGGCAGCGCCGACTGGATGGACCGCAACCTCAACCGCCGCGTAGAGGTGGTCACCCCCATTGAGGACGTGCTGCTCAAGCGGGAACTCCGGAGCATTATGGATATGCAATGGCGGGACAATCAGCGCGCGCGGATCATCAGCCAGGACGAACTGAACGCTTACCGTTCCGCGGTCCCGGGGGACGGGGTGTTCCGGGCGCAGGAAGATACCTATGGGTACTTCCGAAAGTCCGGAGGAGGCTTTCCCGTCAGCTAGGGGTCCGAACCCCTAGCTCCGTAGAAAGAGTCCTCCATACTCGGTAGTCTACCCCAACTGTTCCACCGACAGGGTACGGTCCACCTTCCGGATCAGGCCCGCCAGAATCTTCCCCTTACCCCCCACTTCGATGAACTCCGTGAAACCGGCGGCCTGCATGGCCTGAACGGTCTGCGTCCACCGGACCGGGCTGGTAAGCTGGGCGATCAGTTTCTGCTGAATTTCCGCCGGGTCGTTGCTGGGCCGGGCATCCACGTTCTGGTAGATCTCGCAACTCGGCGGCCGGAAGCGGGTGTTCTCGATGGCGGCGCGGAGTCGGTCCTGGGCGGGCTGCATCAGCGGGCTGTGGAAGGCACCACCGACCGGGAGGGGGACCACCCGGCGGGCCCCCAGGTCGGATAAGATCCTGGAGGCTTTCTCCACCCCTTCTACGGAGCCGGAGATCACCAGCTGACCGGGGCTGTTGTAGTTGGCGGGCACCACGACCATGTCGGTAATGGCCGCGCAGGCCGATTCGATCACGTCATCGTCCAGGCCGAGAACGGCGGCCATCGTACCGGGTACGGCTTCCGTGGCGGCCTGCATGGCCTGCGCCCGTTCGGCCACCAGCCGTAGCGCATCCGGGAAATCGAGGGCGCGGGCGGCTACGAGGGCGGAAAATTCCCCGAGGCTGTGACCGGCGACGGCCGTGGGAGCGGGGCGGTCCTCCGCTGTCAGGAAGGTGATCACGGAGTGAACGAAGATGGCCGGCTGGGTGATTTTCGTCTGCTGCAGCTCCTCGGCGGAGCCGGTGAACATGACCTTACTCAGGGAAAACCCGAGCACGTCGTCGGCCTGCTGGAACAGGGCCTTGGCTTCGCCACTGAGGTCGTAGAGATCCTGGCCCATGGTTTCGAACTGGGCGCCCTGGCCCGGAAATACGTATGCTGACATAATTAATTGGGGAGTTGTATAATCGTTGAGTGGAGGAGTTGTGCCGACGTTATACGTGGCAGGTTAGTGCTTTGTTTGGGTAGCCGCCAACTCCCAAACTTCCCAACTCTCCCACTCCCCAACTATCTTTGCCCCATGCCCGCCACCCGTACCATCCACGACGCCGAGCGTTTCGGCCTGACGATCGAGCGACTGAGTCGTCACCTCATCGAAGCACACGGCGATTTCCGTAACTCCTGCCTCATCGGCGTGCAGACCGGCGGCGTGCAACTGGCCGACCGCCTCCGGAGCCGCCTCCTGGAACTGGGCATCGAAAAACTGGAGTACGGTAAACTCGACATCACTTTCTACCGCGACGACTTCCGGACCCACGAGGGGCCACTGACCGCCCACCCCACCGAGATCGACTTCCTCGTGGAAGACAAACAGGTCATTCTGGTGGACGACGTACTGTACAGCGGCCGGACGGTACTCAGTGCCATGACCGCCCTGAACCACTACGGCCGGCCGGCCAGCGTGGAACTGCTGGTGATGGTGGACCGTCGTTTTCGCCGCAAACTTCCGGTCCGGTCGGACTACAGCGGCATCACCGTCGACACCCTGACCGATGAGTACGTGGACGTGCAGTGGCGGGAAACCCACGGCGAGGATCGAATTATACTGACCGGTTCGTAATGTTGAAATTTTGCACCTGCGGCCTCGCCCCCCCTTCCAAAAGGATTGAAGGACCAAGGGAGTGAAGGATTAAAGGTGGCCCTGCTTCAATCCCTCACTCCTTTAATCCTTTAATCCTTGCAACTCTCCACCCCCCACGTACTCGGCATCAAGTACCTCACCACCCCCGACGTGGAACTGATCCTGGACACCGCCCGGGAATTCAAGGAGGTCATCAACCGGCCCATCAAGAAAGTGCCAAGCCTGCGCGATACCACGGTGGCCAACCTCTTCTTCGAGAACAGCACCCGGACCCGCATCAGTTTCGAGCTGGCCGAGAAACGGCTCAGCGCCGACACGGTCAATTTCAGCGCCGCGAGTTCCTCGGTCAAGAAGGGAGAAACGCTGCTGGACACGGTCAATAACATCCTGGCGATGAAGGTGGACATGGTCGTGATGCGCCACCCCGCGCCGGGCGCCCACCACTTCCTGGCCTCGCGGATCGACGCCAGTATCGTGAACGCCGGAGACGGCACCCACGAGCACCCCACCCAGGCCCTGCTGGATGCCTACTCCATGCGCGAAGCCCTCGGCACCGAACTGCGGGGACGGCGGGTTTGCATCTTCGGCGACATCACCCACTCGCGGGTCGCGCTGTCCAATATCTTCTGTCTGCAAAAGCTGGGGGCCCACGTCCGGGTCTGCGGTCCGCCCACGCTGATCCCGAAGCACCTGCCGAGCCTGGGCGTCGAGGTGAGTTACGACATCGACGAAAGCCTGGCCTGGTGCGAAGTGGCCAACGTACTGCGGATTCAGCTGGAGCGGCAGGACACCAAATTCATTCCCAGCCTGCGGGAATACAACCGTTTTTTCGGCCTTACCCGCGAGCGAATGGCCCGGCTCGACAAGCCCATCGTGGTGATGCACCCCGGCCCCATCAACCGGGGAGTGGAGATCGATACGGCCGTGGCCGATTCCGAGCATAGCATCATCCTGGACCAGGTAGAGAACGGGGTGGCCGTCCGGATGGCCATTCTCTACCTCCTCGCCGCCCGCCGCAAGGAAAACTAGCGATCATGCTGTACCGTCTGGTCCGTCCGGTGGCCCGTTACGTTCTTGATTATTACTTCGACCGGATCGAGCTGGAAGGTCTGGAGCACATCCCAGCTGACGCGGCGGTCATCCTGGCCGCCAACCACCCGACGGCCTTCATCGAGCCCTGCATCCTGGCCTGCTACCAGGGGCGGCCGCTCCACTTCCTGGCGCGGGGCGACCTCTATAAGAACAAGCTGGCCACGATGGTGCTGCGGGCCCTGAACATCCTGCCCGTCTACCGGCTGGAGGACGGCGGCTACGGGAAACTGAGGCAGAACTACGATACCTTCGACGCCTGTTACCGGGTGCTCTCCCGGAAAAAATGCCTCATGATCCTCGCCGAGGGCCGTTGTATTCACGAAAAACAACTGCGGCCGCTGCGTAAGGGGACGGCCCGCATCGCGCTGGGTGCCCTGGACCGCGACCCTACCCTTCCGGATGTTTACGTGGTGCCGGTGGGCGTCAACTTTACGGCAGCCGACCGGCTGCGGTCGACGGTGCTGATCCGCTGCGGCGCTCCGCTGAGGGCAGCGGACTACCTGGAAGCGTACCGTAAGGAGGAAGCCGCTACGATCCGGGACTTTACGGCGGACCTGCGCACGGCGCTGTCTGCTCACGTACTGCAGTTTCCCGATCCGGAACTGGCGGACGCGGGGGAGGTGATGCTGGAGGTGGCGCGGAATGAGTGGCAAGGGGGTAGAGGGATAGGGGGTAGTGAGAGAGTTGGTAGGGGGATAGTGGATGGGGAGGCGGTTGTTGGACCGGGGGGCGATGCTGCGATGAGTAGGGAGGATTCCCGGATGGGTAACCACGCCAGTGTGGAGGATATGCGCAGTACGTCGCAATTGGCGGCTGAAATGCGGGTACTCCCCCTGATAACGGATAACCACGCAACTGCGCGGGCGTACGGGAATTTATTGCGGGTACAAAAGGTGAATGATCTCGCCATTAAAAACGAGATTACTGACGGGGTTGCGCCGGTCGGCCTCTGGTGGCGAACGCCCCTGGCCGGGCTGCTGCTGCTCCCGCAGCTACCCGGTTGGGCCCTCGCCCAGTGGATCGCCAAACACTTCCCCGCCACCATCGAATTCTACAGCCCGGTCCGGTTCGCGGCCATCGCCGTAGCCACGATCCTCTTCCTACCGATCCTGCTCCTGCTTCCCTGGCCCGGAAAAATCTACCTGCTGCTATCGCTCGTGGGTACCAACTGGGCGGTGACGCAGGTGCAAAATTTACGGCACTGGTCCCGTCGCCGGCGGGTAGCTCAGCTGGTTCCCGCGGTTCGTAAGCGGCTGATCGAACTCCGGGGCGCCCTTACCCGCCCGTAAGTACACAAAACAGCCCCCAGCTAGGTCAACTGGCTGGGGGCTGTTCTTATTCACTGATCTTACGCAAGCGTAAGAAATACGGTTCCACGGAGTTAAACCGAGGAACCAAACAACTGCGCTTTGCGTAACGTCAGTTATTCAATTCCGGTAATTACTTGCCGCCGTCGGGACGACCGCCACGGGGTGGACGGGGAGCACTGGCCATTTCTTCCTTACTGATAAAGCCGTCGCCGTTGGTGTCGATGGCGGTAAAGTTATCGGCCAGGGGGCCCTTCACTTCGGTCTTGGACAGCCTGCCGTCCTTGTCAACGTCCATTTGGGTGAACATCGCTTCGGGGTCGGGCCGCTCGCCGCGTTCGGGACGCTCGCCGCGGGCCGGGCGCTTATCGGTTGCGGTCGTCGCGGTGGTATCGGCCTGAGCGGCTTGCTGGGCCGTACAACTAGAAGCCAGGAACAGGAGGAAGAGTGCGGAAAAAGATAGCAGTTTCATGGTAAAGCTTTGAGGATGATTCCGGAAACGAGCCGTTCCCGTACCGCTATGACCTACCATTTTACCGAATCATTCGCCGCGGTGGATTTATTTTACCGGGTCCGTGTAGACCTTCGCGCCACTCGGCCGTTCGAACGGATTGTCGGTAATGTCCATGAAAACGTAATCGGATACCTCGATGGACGTGATCTTCTCACTCGGCGATCCCTCGTTCCACCAGTGCGTGGCGTAACCGGTGGGCAGGGTGATGCCCTCCACGGTGGTCTTGCCGGTAATTTTCATCAGCTTTTCGGGAGAGTGCTCCCCCTCCGGGAAGAAACCCCGGTAGGAGACAATGTACCGCAGGGCGTCCAGTTGGCCGCTTTCCGGGTTCAGGTAGAGGACGTAGTAATCATCCGGAGACTCGCCCATACCGTCGCCGTAGCTGACTTTCACCATATCGTAGGTCAAGCCGTCCATTTCCGCGGCGGGCAGGCTTTCAAAGGTAATGCCCTCGTCGGCCAGCACGAAGGGAAGGCCGACAAAGTAGTAAGGCGTCAGCGACCAGAACTGCGGGCTCATGCCGTCGATCTTTTCACCGGTTACCGACCAGGCCTCCTTACCGTCGAAACCAAACTTCTGGGTGGGGTCCCCGGGTAGGGAGTGCACGGCCCGACTGCCCACGTAGTCGTTCAGGATCAGGGTGTTGCGTACGTTCCCCTGCTCCCCCGGCTCCGGGCGGTAGTTGAAGTGGTAAAAAAGGGGACTCTGTTCGTAAAACCTTTGCAGCCCGCCGTGGGCTTCGATGGCACGCCAGACCTTATTGCTGGCGTCGCTCGCCGACAGCCTTTCCTCGGCGGCGGCTACGCGATCGGTGAATGGTTCGGTCGGTGCGACGGTGACCGTTTCCTCTTGCGGAGTTTCGGGACTACTGGAGTCACATCCGGCAAGGGTGAACAGGAGCAGCAGGGGCAGGAACGTCAGGGAGGCAAGTCTCATACGGGGGTTTGGGACAGGGAACGCCCGGGGGAGCGTTTGGTTGGGGGGTGCTTCCTCCGAGTTTTCCTGCGCCGACGGCCACCATCCCCGACTCGATAATCACCGGCTTACGCCTCTCTGTGATCGACATCACAGAACGGCGGCAGTGGCTTGGTGATATTTACGATACAACTAAAGACTTTCCCGATCATGCCCACACACTACCAAATTCTAATTATCGGCGGCGGTACGGCCGGTATCATGGTGGCCAGCCAGCTCATCAAGCAAAAGCAGCGGACGAGCGTAGCCATCATTGAGCCCGCCGAGACGCACTACTATCAGCCTGCCTGGACGCTGGTCGGGGCGGGTGCCTACGATTACCAGGACACCGCACGCCCGATGGCTTCCCTCATCCCGAAGCAGGCGACCTGGATTCAGGACCGGGCGACCGGCTTTGCCCCCACCGACAATACCGTACATACCGCCAAGACCGGTGACATCACTTACGACTACCTGGTCGTAGCCCCGGGTCTGGCCTACGACATGAGCCTGGTTCCCGGATTGGGGGATGCCCTAGACAAGGGGGTGGTGTGCAGCAACTACACCGATCCGCAACACACCTGGAAGGTGGTACAGCAGTTCAAAGGGGGTACCGCCCTGTTCACCCAGCCCACGACCCCGATCAAGTGCGGCGGAGCGCCCCAGAAGATCATGTACCTGGCCGAGGATCACTGGGCCAAGAATAAGGCCTTACGCGCAAAGACCGAGGTAGTTTTCGCTACCGCCGGCACCGTGATATTCGGGGTTCCACAGATTGCCAGGACGCTGATGGAGGTGGTGGACCGCAAGGACATAAACCTGCGTTTCGGCCACCAACTCAGGAAAGTGGACGGCCCGAACCGGATCGCCTGGTACGCTTTCGCCGACCACGTGAAGGAACACAACCACAAAAACGTAGAGACCGAGACAGACGGTGACCTGACTGGTATTCATTTCGACATGTTGCACACCGCCCCCCCTTCGGTGGCACCGCAATTCGTTCGGGACTCCCCGCTGGTGAACGGCGCCGGCTGGGTCGACGTGGACCACCACACGATGCAGCACAAAACTTATCCGAATATATTCAGTCTGGGCGACGTGGCGGGGCTACCGACGGCGAAGACCGGGGCCGCCATCCGGAAACAGGCGCCCATCGTGGTCGATAACATCGACCTGCTGATCGGGAGCGAAAGCATGGGCAAAAAATCCTACGATGGTTACTCCTCCTGCCCGCTGGTGACCGGCTACGGGAAGATGGTGCTGGCCGAATTCGACTACGACAACAAATTCACCCCGGACCCCAAACTGAAGCAACTGCTCATCAGCGACAGTTCAAAGGAACACTGGCGGCTGTGGATGCTGAAGAAGTACATGCTACCGTACCTGTACTGGAACAAGATGATGCGGGGCCAGGAAGTATAAACAGCCATGATCTCCGTCAGGAACTTACCGCTCTGGCAGAAACTACTGATCGGCTGCGCGGGGTGCGTAGCCATTGCGACGGCCGTGGCGCTGCTCATCGAATTTTTCACTAGCTAAATCATTCATTATGACCACCAACATGGGCTCCGCGGACCGCATCGTCCGCCCCTTACTGGCTGCGGTTTTTATCGCGCTATACCTTACGGGAACCGTTACCGGCACCACTGGAATTGTCCTCCTGGTACTAGCGGGGGTATTCCTGCTGACCAGCCTGGTAGGCCTATGCCCGCTGTACAGCTTACTGGGCATTGACACCTGCCGGACGAACTCATAGGGCGCGGACGCAGGTGCGAGGTTTATCAAAAGAGCAGTGACGGCGTTTCGTCGCTGCTCTTGCTGCGTCAGCACGGGTCGGAGGCCCGGTCGGGAGAGATGACGGGTCTCGCGGACAAGGTCGGTAGCCCCACTACGACCTGCTCCGGGAAACTGGTCGGAAATGCCTCTACCCCGGCAAAACCGATCGGCATTTCCGCTTCGTGGTAGGGCTGGTAGTCGGTCCCGAAAAGATAATCCCAGACGGCGAGGGTAAGGCCGAAGTTCACCCCGTAGCGGCGGTCCTCGGGCAACTCCCTGGCGTGGTGCCAGAGGTGCATTTCCGGACTGTTGAAGAGGTAGGGCATCAGCGAAGCCAGTACCAGGGCTCCGAAGAACAGACCGAACGCCGTTCCACCGACGATCGTCAGGGCGTCGGTGGACGAAAAAACGTCGATCGCAAAGGAACCGGACCCGATGGCCAGCCCGGCGAGACCACCGACAATCGCGCCGGTAAATCGTTTGGACAGCCTGAGGTTGGCGTGGTTGTAGTGCCCCCAGGCCAGGGCAAAGAGGTGGATGATGAAGAAATCGTAGAGGCCGATGCCGAGCAGGGCAAGCGGGAGGTACTCCACGGTCCGGTAAACGACGGTTTCCATCCAGTGGTACCGCAGGTGAGCGGCGAACCCCATCTCCTCAACACTGTGGTGGACCTGGTGAAACGTCCACAGGAACTCGGAACGGTGCAGCAGGCGGTGCACCCACCACTGAATGAAATCACGCACGACAAAGCCGGTCAGCAGAACAGCCCAGAGCGGCCAGTCCCGGAGAGGATTACTCGCCTGAAGATCGAAGCCGCCCGTAAACCAGGAGATGGCGTCGTTGAACAGGTTGACGAAGACGTCGGAGGCGGCATTGTACACCACCAGCGAGAACAGAAAGAAATTGAAGAACATGTAAAAGACATCGAGGAAGAAGTCTTTACGCAGTACCCGCTGCCGCTTGCGCCAGGGCAACAGCACTTCCAGAATGAAGAAGACCAGCGAAACGGCGACCAGCATATAAAAGTAAGAATTCCAGCGGGGGGTGGTTATTTCGTTCCACAAGAAACCGGCGTAGTCACGGTAACCCTGGAGGGCGACTTCCAAGTAATTTTTCATACCCCAAAAATCAGGCGACCACCGGGCAGGCTCTGTAACCTGGGTTACAGACAACGGCCGGCAGGGGTATTTAATCAGCTTTGCACCTGCGCGCCGCCGGCAAATAATTCGCCATCGGTAGGGTATCCCGTTTAGCTGAACCGGGCCGGACAAACCCCCACTGCCCGTTTGAAGCGCCGCGTAAAGTAGCTGGCACTGCTGAACCCGCAACGCAGGGCGACCTCCCGGATACTGTGGGTTCCCTCCCGCAGTAAACTGGCGGCCAGTTTGATCCGCTGCTGATTGATGAAGTCGACCGGAGACAGGCCCATCTCGTTCTTGAACGCCCGGTAGTAGGCCGACTCACTCATGTAGGCCATCCGGCTGAGTTCGGCTACCGTCAGCTTTTCGTCGAGGTGGTGGAGCAGGTAGGCCACCGAGGCCGTGATCGGTTGGCTGGTGGCCTGTCCGCCCGGATCCCGCAGGTGATGGTCGCGGGATTCGGCCTCCAGCATACGGATGATCAGTTCCCGCAGTGACATCCCCACGAAGAGGTCCTTGGCCGGATGGTCCTCGGCACAGAGAAAGATCAACCGTTGAATCAGCTGGGTGACGCCGGGGTCGTTGGTGAAGTGAAAGTTGTTGTCCGCCCGCCGCCACCGGCTGCCGTCGCAACGCGGCCGCTGCTCGTCCAGCTGCTCGGTCACCCGGCGAATTTCCCGCGGGTCGATCTCCAGGGCCAGGCATTTGGTGGCACCGCCTTCCCTGGCGTCGGGAAAGTCGATCACCATCAGTTCGTCCTCCGGGAGCAGGACGGATTCCCCCGGCAGAAAATTAAAGCCGGGGCGGTTGCGCAGGTGCATGATCTTACGCCCCTGGATCATACTGGCCAGCACGGGTTTATCGAAACGGAGGTGGACGGCACTGGCCAGTTCGTGGGTCTCGAACAGGTTCAGGGCCGCATTCTCCAGGGTGAACGTCGTACGGTTTTCGACCAGGGTGTCGAGCGGACGGGCGGGCAGGGAACCGATGTTGAGCATGACGCTGATATTGAAACTTTCGATTAAGATAAGGGCCTGGGGCCGCATACTATTAAGAAAACGGACCTTTATACCACACAATTGTAGGATTGTGCAACTACCCGGCAGGATTGTGCAACGTTCCGGAAGATACGCATCCTAACTTTGGTCAGTATCACCGGGCTGCGCTTTTCGTGCCCTTTTCATCCTCAAAAAATATCGATCATGTCTACCACTGCCACCACCACCGCCGACGTCCTGGCGCGGCCCAAATTCAAGGACCAGTACGAAAACTACATCGGCGGCGAATGGGTCGCCCCGACCCGGGGCGACTACTTCGACAACATCTCGCCGGTAGATGGAAACTCCTTTACCCGCATCCCCCGCTCCACCAAGGAGGACGTGGACAAGGCCGTTGCCGCCGCCTGGCGAGCCGCCGATCACTGGAACAATACCTCGGCCACCGAGCGCAGTAACCTGCTGCTGAAGATCGCCCAGGTCATGGAGGACAACCTGGAGACCCTGGCCCGCGCCGAGACCTGGGACAACGGTAAATCCATCCGCGAAACCCGGGCGGCCGATATGCCGCTGGCCGTCGACCACTTCCGCTACTTCGCCGGGGTGATCCGCGCCGAGGAGGGCGGCGTCTCCGAACTGAACAGCGATACCGTCTCGATGAACGTCTGGGAGCCACTCGGTGTCGTCGGTCAGATCATCCCCTGGAACTTCCCCATCCTGATGGCGGCCTGGAAGATCGCCCCCGCCCTCGCCGCGGGCAACTGCGTGGTCCTCAAGCCGGCCGAACAGACCCCGGTCGGCATCCTCGTACTCATGGAGATGATCGAGGACATCCTGCCCGCCGGTGTCCTCAACATCGTCAACGGCTTCGGTATCGAGGCCGGCAAGCCGCTGGCCGGGCACCCGGATATCTGCAAGATCGCCTTTACCGGAGAGACCACGACCGGTCAGCTCATCATGCAGTACGCCAGCAAGAACATCATTCCGGTAACCCTGGAACTGGGCGGCAAGAGCCCCAATATCTTCATGAAGAGCGTCATGGACGCCGACGATGCCTTCTTCGACAAGTGCCTCGAAGGGGCCGCCATGTTCGCCCTCAACCAGGGGGAGGTCTGCACCTGCCCCAGTCGCATCCTCGTCGATGAATCCATCTACGACCGGTTCGTCGAACGCTTCATCGAGCGCGTCGAGGCCATCAAGATGGGCCACCCGCTCGACCCCGACACCATGATGGGCGCCCAGGCGAGCAACGACCAGTACGAGAAGATCCTGAAGTACATCGACATCGGCAAGGAAGAGGGCTGTGAGGTGCTCACCGGCGGCGGCGCGGCGTACGTCGACGAACTGAAGGGCGGCTACTACATTCAGCCCACCGTCCTGAAGGGAAACAACAAGATGCGGGTATTCCAGGAGGAGATCTTCGGCCCCGTGGTCTGTATCACCACCTTCAAGGACGAAGCCGAAGCCATCGAGATCGCCAACGACACCCTCTACGGACTGGGGGCCGGACTGTGGACCCGCGACATGCACGAGGCCTACGGCATCGCCCGCAAGGTGCAGGCCGGCCGCGTCTGGGTCAACTGCTACCACGATTACCCCGCCCACGCCCCCTTCGGCGGTTACAAGAAGTCGGGTATCGGCCGGGAAAACCACAAGATGATGCTGGATCACTACCGCCAGACCAAGAACATGCTGATCAGCTACAGCAAGGACAAGCTGGGCTTCTTTTAACGTTCACTGATTCACATATCGTTCGCCGGCCGGAGACCCGTTCTCTGGCCGGCGTTTTAAATTAGTCCCCATGCCTAAAGTAGACATCACCGCCGCCGCCCGCGCCGTCATCGACCGGTTACGCGAAGAACACGGCCCCCTCATCTTCCACCAGAGTGGCGGCTGCTGCGACGGCTCCTCCCCCATGTGCTTTCCGGAAGGAGAGTTCTACATCGACGACAACGACGAATTGCTGGGGGAGATCCACGGTTGCCCCTACTACATGTCCAAGTTCCAGTACGATTACTGGAAACATACCCACCTGACGCTCGACGTGACCGAGGGGCGGGGGTCGAGCTTTTCGGCGGAAATTCCGCTGGGCTTGCGGTTCGTGATCGAGTCGCGGTTAATGACGGAGGCGGACGCCCAGACTTAGCGGGACAGGATCTTTACGATCCGCCCGTACAAAATTTCCGATAGCCCCCAGTGGTATCCCTCAAAATCGGTGGTGTTGGTGAACTGTACCACTACGGCGTCGATGTCGGCGTGGTATTTCGCAATACTCTGGTAGCCGGGGATCAGGCCCGTATGTCCGAATTCATACAAGGAGGCGTACAGTTCCCGTTCTCCTTCCCGGAACAGGGAACCGTCGTTCAGCGCCCGCAGAAAGGTGCCCACGTCTTCCGCCGTGGCGATCATGGAGGCGTAGTCCGTTGCTTTAATGTCTTCCCCGACCCCGACGTAATAGCCGCTCATTAGCCGGTCCATATTCACCCCGTGGATGGAGCCGAATGTATTGTTCAGCCCCAGTGGCGCAAGGATTTGCTCCCGCATATACTCGAAGTCGCTGTACCCGACCGTTTTTTCGATGAGCTGGCTCAGGAGCAGGTAATTGGTATTTGAGTACTCGTAGTCTGCTCCGGGCATAAAATTGGCGGGCTGGTCCAGGACCATGGCCAGGACGTCCTCCCGGTTTTTCGGCGGGTCCATCCAGAACTCCGGCATATTGGTATAATTTGGAATACCACTCCGGTGGCGCACCAGCATACCTACGGTGATTTTATCCGCATATTCGATCCGGCCGGCCAGCTCGGGAAAATAATCCGCGACGGTACGGTCCAGGGACAGCTGCTTATTGCTCACCAGCTTCGTGATGGCTACCGCGTGGTACAACTTCCCGATACTGGCTATTTTAAATAAATCCCCCGGGTCGGCGGGTATTTTATTTTCCCGGTTCTTGTATCCGGCCGCGTAGAAAGCGGGGGGCGCTCCCCCCTTATCCACGTAAACGATCGTGCCCGCGAATCCGTAATCGGGAATGGCGGCCACCTGTTCCGCTACCGTGGCGGGAAGCGGCGGTATCCAGGCTTTAATCAGTATCCAGGGGACAAAATACAGGGAAACCAGGGTACCCACCAGCAGGGAGATCCGGACAATTCTTTTCGTTTGTAGTTTGGTCATGATTCTATAACTCCGCTGATTCGCTAAACGGCTTGCACCTGCGCCCCGCCCGGTCCCCTTGCCCCCTATGGGGGAAAGGGGGCCGGGCGAGGACGCAGGTGCAAAATTTATTTAAACCAGCGCTTCGTCCCATAATTTGCTCCACCACCTCCGGGTTCAGCAGCGTACTGATATCCCCCAGGTTGGTGGTGTCCTTACCGGCGATCTTGCGCAGGATGCGCCGCATGATCTTCCCGCTGCGCGTCTTCGGCAGCCCCGCCGTGAACTGAATTTTATCCAGTTTGGCGATCGGCCCGATGCGGTCGGTGATGAGTTGGTTGATCTCCCGGCGGAGGTTGTCGTGGTCGCGGCCCTCCCCGGTTTCCTTGAGGGTGACGTAGCCGTAGAGGGCATTGCCCTTGATGTCGTGGGGGTAGCCGACGATGGCACTTTCGGCCACGGCCGGATGCTCGTTGATCGCGTCCTCGATCGGCGCGGTACCCAGGTTGTGGCCACTGACGATGATGACGTCGTCCACCCGCCCGGTAATGCGGTAGTAGCCGACGGCGTCGCGCAGGGCACCGTCACCGGTGAAGTAAGTGCCGGGATAGGCAGTGAAGTAAGTGTCGCGGTAGCGGTCGTGGTTGCCGTAGATCGTCCGGGCGATGGACGGCCAGGGAAATTTGATCGCCAGCCGTCCCTCGACGCCGTTACCCTTGATCTCCTGACCGTTTTCGTCCATCAGTACGGGCTGGATGCCGGGCATGGGCAGGGTCGCGAAGGTCGGGATGGTCGGCGTGGAGTAGGGAATGGGGCTGATCATGATGCCGCCGGTTTCCGTCTGCCACCAGGTGTCGATGATGGGGCTGTTCTTCTTACCGACGTTCTCGTTGTACCAGTGCCAGGCCTCCTCGTTGATGGGTTCGCCGACGGTACCGAGCACCTTCAGACTGCTCAGGTCGTGGTCGGTAACGAACGACAGGTTTTCCTTCGCCAGCGCGCGGATGGCCGTCGGGGCGGTGTAGAACTGGGTCACTTTGTGCTTCTCGACGATCTCCCAGAAGCGGCCGTAGTCGGGGTAAGACGGTACGCCCTCGAACATCACCGTCGTGGCCCCGTTGGCCAGCGGCCCGTAGACGATGTAGCTGTGGCCGGTGATCCAGCCGATGTCGGCCGTACACCAGTAAACGTCGTTCTCCCGGTACTGGAAGGCGTTCTTGAAGGTGTAGGCGGTGTAGACCATGTAGCCACCGGTGGTGTGGACCATCCCCTTCGGCTTGCCGGTGGAACCGGAGGTGTAGAGAACGAAGAGGGGGTCCTCGGCGTCGACGATCGTCGCATCGCGTTGGGCGTCGGCGGCGTCGAGCAGGGGTTGCAGCCATTTGTCACGGCCGTCTTTCATAGTGACTTCCCCACCGGTCCGCTTCACGACCAGGGAGGTCGTCACGCCCGGGCAGTCTTCGAGTGCCTTGTCGACAATGGTCTTCAGGTCGATGGTTTTACTTCCCCGGAACGACCCGTCGGAGCAGATCACCAGCTTGCAGTCGCAGTCGTTGATGCGCGTGGACAGGGCCGTCGCGCTGAAGCCGGCAAAGACGACGGAATGCACCGCCCCCAGTCGGGCACAGGCCAGTAACGATACGGCCAGCTCGGGAATCATCGGCAGGTAGATACACACCCGGTCGCCCTTCTCCACGCCCCGATCGGCCAGCACGTTGGCGAAGCGGCAGACACGCTCGTGCAGTTCCCGGTAGGTGATGTGCCGGGCGGCCTCCCCGGGATCGTTCGGCTCGAAGAGAATGGCAGTTTTGTCGGCGCGGACGGCCAGGTGGCGGTCGAGGCAGTTCTCGGTGATGTTCAGTTTGGCGCCCTCGAACCACTTGACTTCCGGCTTGGAGAAATCCCAGCTCAGGACGTTGTCCCACCGCTTGCGCCACAGAAAATGCTCCTCGGCGATCTCCTCCCAGAAGTTTTCCGGGTTGCGGACGCTGCGGCGGTAGACCTGCCAGTATTCTTCGAGGTGTTTGATGTGGTAGTTGGACATGATCTTAATTTTGCTGGTCAGTGGCTAAACTACGGTAAAAGTCGTTTTCTTAGCAGAGTCAGCCTGATGGGAGGGTAAATAGGTAACTTCCTACTGCCAAAGCCTGTTAAGTCAAAAACACTTACTCATGTCCGTACTCATTTCTGATGATATGCTCACCCGGCTTGATTACCGAGCAGAGGAATTCATTATTGACTTTGCTTGCTTTCTCTACGAGAAGCGGCGCATCAGTATGGGCAAAGCCAGTGCTCTGGCCAACATGAATAGAATGGAGTTCCAATTAGCACTTAAGGAACGAGATATTTATTTAAACTATAACGAGGACGACCTCGCGATCGATTTAGAAAATCTCGGTATATCCTTATGATTGTTGTCAGTGACGCATCGGGCATCAGTAACCTGATCCAGGTTGGACAAATCGATCTTCTGCGGAAGCTATATGGCGAGCTCCTGATTAGTCCGGGTGTATATCGTGAGCTCGTAGTAATGCCCGCACAAATGGCAGTACTGAATACGCTCGACTGGATAACGTCTTCGGCCCCGGCCAATCAGGAGCTGATTGTACGACTCATAAATGAACGCAATCTTGATCTTGGTGAAGCCGAATCCATCGCTCTGGCTCTAGAGCGTAATGCAGATGTGCTTGTGATCGATGAAAGTTTGGGCCGTAAAGTGGCCCTGGATTTTCGCATACAGATAATCGGAGTATTAGGGGTTCTGATCAAGGCCAAGCAGGAGGGGATTATTGACTACGTCAGACCAATTATTGACGATCTTTTACAAATAGGCTTCCGGTTACACCCAAGCTTAGTAAATAAAGTATTGAAACAACTTGGCGAAGCTCTAGATTAAAGCTACCCCTCACCCCCTCAATGCGTCGCCTCCCCCGCCCCACTCGGGATCCGGATGTTCTCCACGATGTTCTGCACGGCCAGCGGCGGCGGTGCCGTAAACCGGCAAACGGCCAGGCTGACGACGAAGTTGATCAGCATGGCCACGGAGCCAAAGCCTTCGGGGGAGATACCGAACCACCACTCGTCGCTGCCGGGCAGCACGTCGTCGAACCAACCCAGTTTGTACTTGATCATGTAGAGCAGCATCGCGGTAATGCCGACGACCATTCCGGCGACCGCACCCTCCTTGTTCATCCGCTTGTAGAAGATGCCCAGGATGATGGCCGGGAAGAAGGAGGCCGCCGCCAGTCCGAAGGCCAGGGCGACCACGGCCGCCACGAAGCCGGGCGGGTTGATGCCGAAGTAACCGGCTACGCAAACGGCGGCCACCGCACTGAGGCGGGCGGCAATGAGTTCCCCCTTCTCCGTAATGTCGGGGTTGATCACCTTCTTGATGAGGTCGTGGGACACGGAGGCGGAGATGACCAGCAGTAACCCGGCGGCGGTAGACAGGGCCGCGGCCAGGGCTCCGGCGGCCACCAGGGCGATCACCCAGGCCGGCAGGTTGGCGATCTCGGGGTTGGCCAGCACCATGATGTCACGGTCGACGTAGAGTTCGTTGGTATTATCCGGGTTGACGTTGGTCACCACCCGGGAACCGACGGTGGTGCGGACCTCCCCGTCGTAGGCGGGCTTGCCCACGAAGGCGGAACCGGGGCCGTACTGCACCAGCCCGTCTCCGTTCTTGTCCGTCCAGGCGATGAGGCC
Source organism: Lewinellaceae bacterium (assembly GCA_963838715.1). Lineage (GTDB taxonomy): Bacteria > Bacteroidota > Bacteroidia > Chitinophagales > Saprospiraceae > Neolewinella. The sequence continues at coordinate 4,980,009 of CAWISE010000009.1, read as the reverse complement.
GATGTTCTCGTAATTCTTGAGCCAGACCGGCTGGTCCTGGTAGGTCTTGCCGACCACGCTGTCGATCATGTTCGTCTTGGCGAATACGGCCACGGCGGGCGCGGCGGTGTAGAGAATGGCGATCAGCAGCAGGGCGTAACCGGCGCTCTTGCGGGCATCCTTCACCCGCTTGACGGTGAAGAAGCGGACGATGACGTGCGGTAGCCCGGCCGTACCGACCATTAGCGCCAGGGTGATGGCGAAGACGTCCGTCACCGACTTGGAGCCGTCCGTATAGGCCGTAAATCCGAGTTGGGTACTCAGTCCGTCCAGCTTGTCCAGCAGGAAGGTACCGGAGCCGTCGGCCAGCGTACTGCCCATCCCGAGCTGGGGAACGGGGTTGCCCGTCATCTGGAGGGAGATGAAGATGGCCGGCACCATGAAGGCAAAGATCAACACGCAGTACTGCGCCACCTGGGTATAGGTGATGCCCTTCATTCCTCCGAGTACGGCGTAGAACAGGACGATGATCATGCCGATGATCACGCCGGTATTGATGTCCACTTCCAGGAAGCGGGAGAAGACCAGCCCTACGCCGCGCATCTGTCCGGCCACATAGGTGAAGGAGACCAGCAGGGCGCAGAAGACCGCGACCAGGCGGGCGGTTTTGGAATAGTAGCGATCCCCGATGAAGTCCGGGACGGTGAACTTGCCGAATTTCCGCAGATAGGGTGCCAGCAACAGTGCCAGCAGCACGTAGCCGCCCGTCCACCCCATCAGGTAGACCGATCCGTCGTAGCCGGAAAAGGCGATGATGCCCGCCATGGACAGAAAGGAAGCCGCGCTCATCCAGTCGGCGGCCGTTGCCATGCCGTTGGCCAGTGGGGATACCCCGCCGCCGGCGACGTAGAACTCCTTGGTGGAACCGGCCCGCGACCAGATGGCGATCCCGATGTAAACACTGAAGGTGAGGCCGACGAGGAGGTAGGTCCAGGTTTGAACGTCCATTATTGATTGTTTATTTAGGCTACTCTTCGTCGTAGCCGTACTTCTTATCCAGCTTGTTCATCAGTCGGACGTATACGAAAATCAGGATCACGAAAACGTAGATCGATCCTTGCTGGGCGAACCAGAACCCGAGTTTGAAGCCCCCCAGGCGGAAGTTGTCGAGCGGCCCCTTGAAGAGTATGCCCGCTCCGTAGGAAACCAGGAACCAGATGGTGAGCAGGATGGTGAGGTAGCGGATGTTCTCCTTCCAGTAGGCCGTCGCGTTACTGTCTTTGTTGATGGGCATGGAAAGTTTTTTGGCCGAATTGGCGAGAACTTGGAAAAACGGTTACCGCGGGAAATATAGGGCTGAAATTTGATCCCGCGAGCCGGTAGGCGTTCGATCCGTTAGTGAGCGGACTCCCGGTAAGGCCAACGCCACTCTTCATACCGCAATTTTTGCACCTGCGTCCGCGCCCGGTAAGCTGATGTGCCGGTGAAAAACGCTCAGCATCGGCCCGGTGTGGAAGAGCAGTCGGTTTTAGCGATTAACCCGGATTTTTGTCCGAACTTGATGCCGTACCGATCACCCGGAAAACGCTGAATTATGAAAAGTTTATCCTCGTTATTAATCGGCCTGTCGATCCTGTTACTCAGTGTGGGTACGGCCGAAGCCAGAACGTTCTACGTCGACTCCCAGGGTACTTTCGACAGTGCGCAATCCTCCGCCGGCCCCAACGACTCCATCATCTGGAGATCCGGAGTTTATCAGGACATTCAAATGATCGTCAGTAAGGATCGGCTTTACGTTTCCGCGGAAGTGCCGGGGCAAACCGTATTCAAAGGATTCTCCTACGCGGAAATCCGTAGTGATTTCATCGTTTTTCGCGGATTTCAGTACCTGGAGGGTAACATCGGTACCCGAACGGTGATCGACATCCGGGGCAGCAATATCGACTTCAATCAGGTCAATATCCGGGCCTATACCTGCTACAAATACCTGCGCGTACGGGAGGAGAGCCAGTACGTGGACGTTAATTACTGTAATTTCGAAAACCGCCTGAACCGGGAGGATCAAAATATCCTGTCCATTCTGGTGGATGCGAATACCCCAGGTTACCATAAAGTCCGCCACTGTTCCTTTAAAAATTTTGCCGGTGGCGGGAATGACGAAGGCGTCGAGCCGATCAGGATCGGCGTCAGTACCCAGGCGGACTTCAACAGTCGGTCCCTGGTTGAATACTGCTACTTCAGTCAGTGCGACGGCGACGGGGAGATCATCTCCAGCAAAGCCTCCCAGAACGTGTACCGGTTCAATACTTTCGTGGACAACACCAAAGCGGAACTCGTGCTGCGTCACGGCTCCGAAGCGATTGTTTACGGCAATTTCTTCCTGCGGGGCAAGGGGGGCGTGCGCGTACGGGAAGGACGGAACCACTACATCTACAACAACTACTTTTTTGACCTGGATGACCGGTCCATCTACCTGCAAAATGAGGATTCCGACCCACTGGATAACATAAACGTAGCCTTTAATACCGTCATCAACTGCGCCGAGATGCGGCTCGGGGGCGACGGGGGCGACGACCCGCCCACCAACGTTACCATTGCCAACAACATCTTTACCGACCCCAAGGACGATCTTTTTGAAGACCCGACGGTACGGGAAACCTGGATCGGCAATATTGCTTTCGGCGAGTTGGGTTTACCGCGTCCGGCGACCGGCCTGACGGTCGTGGATCCGTTACTGGAAGAGAATACCGCCGGTTATTTCGGCCTCGGTGAAAACAGCCCGGCCATCGATGCCGCCCTGCCCGGCTACGCGGAACTGCCCCAATTCCCCGGTATGGATGCGGTGGATACCCAACTACTGTTCGACCTGATGCGGCAGGCCCGCCCGGCCGCCGTGGAGGATAAGGATGCAGGGTCCAGTGAATTTCCCCACGACCCGGCCATCCAGCCACTTGCCACGGAGGAGAATACCGGCCCCAGCTACAATACTTCCGTACAGACGAGTACAAATTTTCCGACCGTGACGGTGAATGACCTGATCGGGGTCAGCCCCAACCCAGCCGGTAGTTTTCTTAACCTGACGATTTACGGAAAGCCCACCGATGCGGTGACCGTCACGCTGTTCTCCCTCACCGGCGAGGCGGTGATGACGCTGGCCGACACCGTGGTCGTGGACGGCTCCCTTGCGATCGGGCGGGATGTTTCCCGCTTACCCGCCGGCATTTACTTCGTACGGGCCGTTGGTGTTGACAAACTGGCGGGGGTGAACGCCCTTCAGGGGGTTCGGGTCGTGCTGGGCCGGTAGGATTACCGGTTTAGTGGCTGACCTCCAGTTCGTAAAATTTGACTTTGGCAAAAGAACCTTCGTCCCGGGATTGAAAGTAGTTGCCGGCCTTGAAGTAGTTCTCGAAAACGCCCCACTTTTCCATGTGGATGTTCTTGAAGACCCGGTACTCCTGATTGTTCAGGACCACTACCATTTCACCCTCCGAGACTTTCACCTCCAGGGTGAATTTCCTGAAGCCGACCTCCTGCTTGAAAGTGAAGCCGGCGTCGTCGTCCCAGGCTTCCTCGTGCAGGAGATACTCGTCGGAAAGGTCAATCGTTCTCAGTTCCTTGGATTTGACCCGGATCTTTCCGTCCTGCCAGTATATCTTTAAAATGGGAGGGGCGTTATTGTCGCTCGCCCCGATCAAATCACGTTGTTCGTTCGTCAGGCGGCCGTGAATCTGTAAAATGATCGTCTTGTGGTATTTGCCATCACTGCCCTTGCTGATGGCATCCATGGCTATTTTGGCCTTCAGCGTGCCTCCCTGGGCAAATGTCCAATTCACGTTGTTGTCTCCGGGAACCATCTGCTCCCTCAGTTCCGATCTGGAATACTTGGTGTTCGTCGTCGTGGAACTCGTCGGATAGGCGTGAAACACGATGGAACCGTCGGTAGAGTCAACGTACATGAAGGGTCTGGCAATTTCATTGGAGGCAAAGTTTGAAATTTCCGGTGGGTCAATTTCGTAGGGTTTGCCTTCCTCATTCGCAACGGGCAGGGTTACCTTCCAGTGGCTCAGGTCGATGTCGGGTAATTTGTAATCTACTTTTTTACTTTTCGACTGATTGGAGGGATCGACGAGTCGGTTAGTTGAACTTGCGCACCCCGCCAGGAGCAGGGCGATGAGCAAAAGGGAAGAAAAACCACCCAGGACACCCTTAGGGCCTGAGTGGTTTTTGAATACGATCATGCAGTTAGTCATTCCTAGAGATTGACGATTGAAAAGTCATCGAGGTAAGATTCGGATTCATCGTCTCCGCCCGGTACGTTAAGGGTAAAGTCATTATAGATGAACAACACTACTTCGGTGCTGGCCCCGGAATTGAATTGAATTTTCGCTTCCACCCAGTCGTTCGTATCGTGGCCGGAGGCCTCGTTCAGGATGGTGGAGGCTAGAATCCGGGAGGCGTCGTCGATGACCGCGGGGTCATCGAAGGGAGCGTCATAAATCTGCGTGGTCACGGTCGTTCCGACGTTAGAATCCTTATTGCGTATCCAGAAGGCGATTTCGTAGTCCGTATTGGCCTCTACCTGAATAGCCTGGTAGATCCACCTTCTGTTCGCCGGATCGGTGTCGCCCTGACTTTCGAAGGTTGGCAGCTTCGCGGAACGGGCACCGTTTCTGAAGGTACTGGAAGTTTGCACGACCCAGTTCCCGTCGAATCCGAAAAAGTCATCCGCGTTGGTTTCCAGTTCCCTGTTCCTGTAGGCATCCGTGCCGTCTTCCACGCCCGGGTCCGTAATGGCCGCGATGAAACCCTGAGCCACCGTCAGTTCCGCCGTAGCTACGTTGGTCCTCCCCGTAACACTGGTGGCCGTCAGGATTACCGTATAGATACCATCTTCCGCATAAGTATGGGAAGGGTTCATACCCGTGAACTGGAAACCGTCACCGAATTCCCAGAGAAGCATGACGGCGTCCTGGGAAGCATCCATGAAGGAATAGGTCCTGTAATCCATGGGGTCTACCTCGAAGGTAAAGGCTGCCGTAACCGGGGCCTGGATATCAATATTCCTGCTGAGTGCCGCGGTCGTCCCCTCGGCACTGGTGGCGGTCAGCGTAACCGTATAGGTGTCGGGCGTCGCGTAGACATGGATTGGAGATTCTTCCGTGGAAGTATTGCCGTCACCGAAATCCCACAGGTAGCTTACGGCGTTCGTGGAGGAGTTATTGAAGGTGTACTCCAGGAAATTCGCCGTACTCTGCGCTGGCGTGAACGCAGGGGAAGGAGGTACCGCGCCGGCAAGACCGATATCGATCGTAAAATCATCAAACCGGGCCTCCACGTTGGCATCATTGTAGAAGTAGATACCAACGGTGTTGTTGTTTCCGGAGTTGAATGAGAGCTTCTGCTGAACGTAGGTAGATGGTTCCGAGTCATCCGTCAGCGTAACCGAAGCGATCGTAGCGTCGAATGCATCCTGCTGGCTTTCGATGGGGCCGTTCTCGGTGACGCCGATAATGGAGACAATGGCGTAGGGATCGTCGGCACCATCCCGGATGGTGTACCAGAAACCCAGGTCGTAGTTGGAGTTGGGCTCCACCGCGATTTCCTGGTAACCGGCGCGGGCACTGCTGACCTCGAGTTTTCCCGCCTGGCTACCGAAGGTTACCGGGCTGCCGGAAATACCGATCACGGTGGCCCAGCTGACTCTCCAGGAATCCCTTCCGTCTCCGGTTCCGTCCGGTAAGGTGTTGTCCTCAAAACCCGGTTCCAGGATAATCGGCTGGAAGGGCCCCTCGACGACAATCACGTCCATGGTTATGGAATTCGAAGCTCCCAGTGCGTCGCTGGCCGTCAGGGTCACCGGATAGATGCCTTCTCCGCCCTCGAAGGTAAAAGTCGGGTCCTTTTCGGAGGAGGTATTGCCGCCCCCGAAATCCCATTCAAAAATTATGGCCTCCGTGGAAAGATTCGTGAACCTGACGGTCTTGAAATCCTCCTGAGTGGAGGCGTAGGAGAAATTGGCCGAAGGGGGCACCTCGTCGACGATAGAATTTGCTTCCGGCAGGTCGTATTCGAAGTACTCTTCACAGCTGTTAACCGATAGCAGGACGGTCATACACAGAAAGAATTGGCTCAGTCGGCGCAGAAAAATTGTTGCATTTTTCATTGTATTGTATTTTAAGTTATGAAGTCCGATCAGTAGCCCGGGTTCTGCACCAGTTGGCCATCACTTAAGTTGATCTCTCTTGCCGGAATGGGGAGGAGTAATTTTCTGGCGTCGTAGGCACCGTATCCCATATCCGCGGCGTGCGCACTGAGTACCTCATCGGCTACACCGAAGCGGATCAGGTCGAAGAACCGCTGGTTTTCAAAAGCCAGTTCCACGCGCCGTTCAACCAGCAACGCTTCCTTGGTCAGGGTAGCCGGGCGATCGGCGACGGGGTCGAAGCCGGCTCTCGTCCTTACGGCTACGTAAGCATCGACGGCCGCCGCATCGGAAGTAGCGTTGTTATCGCCGATAATTGCTTCGGCGTACATCAGCAGTACGTCCGCGTAGCGCAGAATGATCCAGTCATTTCCCGCATTACGGGCGTTGATACCGTAGGAAGGAGGATTGGTCGTGAGGTCGGTTCCCTCGGGAAGGAACTTGGCTACCTCATTGGAGGTACCGATGGTGATGAAGGATTTGGGGCCTCTGTCCCCACCGAACGTCGCGAAGTCAGCGATCAGATTGGCGTTGAGGATATTCAATCCGTCTTCCCTTCCCTGGCGGACCGCGGAGGTGAATTCAGAGGAGAAACTCTGGCTTTCCAGGGTATTGGCGACCTGGTACTGAATAGCGAAGATGATCTCATCGTTCAGTTCGTTGTAGAAGATGTCCGTAAAATCTTCTTCGAGCGCATAATCGTCACTGTTGATAATGGCCTCACACAACTGCGCGGCGGTCGCGTAGTCACGATCCGCTTTGGTGAGGTGAACCTTCGCCAGCAGCCCCTGCGCCGCGGCCCGGGAAGCTCTCGACTTGAAGGTATTATCCAGACCGCCGATCGCCTCTTCCAGATCGGCAACGATCAGCTCGTAGACCTGCTCGGTAGCCACCCTGGTAAAAAGGGCGTCATTATCCGAGGGTCCGACAACTTCCGTGACCAGCGGTACGTCACCGTACAACCTGACCAAATTGAAGTAAGCGTAAGCCCTCAGGAATTTCAGCTCGGCGAAATAACGACTTTGATTTTCTTCATTCGCGGCCTCCGGAACAAAGGACATGATGTTGTTCGACCGAAAGACGATTTCGTACATCGACTGATAGTAATCTTCTGACTCTACGTTATTGGCATTCAAGAGGTAGCGATGAAAATCAGCCTTCGATCCTTCGGTCGTAGCCCCCCGGGTATTGTCCGTCCGGTGCTCGGTCAGCAGGTATTCAAACTGTACCCCCCTGTTGGCCCTCGTTTCATTCGTTTCCGAATTTTCGTTGACGCCCTGGATAGCATCGTAAACGCCTATGATACCGGCCAGCACGTCGGCATCCGTTTCAAAGAAAGTATTCGTCACCACCGCCGATTCCGGGAGGGGGTTGAGGAAATCTTCGCAGGAGCAGATCGCGAGACCGAGGCTTACGATTATTATGAATTTTATACTTTTCACTGTTCGACTTATTTATGCTTTAGAAATTGATGTTAAGCCCGGCGGAGACCGTTCTAAACAGCGGGGAACCACCGCGCTGCGAACCATAGGCCCTTGGGTTATCATCTTCGATAAACTCAGGATTGAAGCCGTTGTAGCGATCGGAGGTCTTGTAGACCAGGTTCTGGCCGGATACGTACAGCCTGAGTCCCCCCAGCCTGAAGCGACTCAATTGAGCGGAGGTGAAGTTGTAACCCAGGTTTACGTTTCTCAGGGAGAAATAGCCGGCGGGCTGGACAACCTCATCAGTCAGTACTTTTTCCTGAATGAAGGAGATATCCGGGACTTCCCCGTCCAGGACCAGCTGCTGTGGGTCCTGCGTCGCCTGGCCGAACCAGTTGAAGAAGTACTGATCTCCGATGTTCCTTACTTCCGCGCCCTGGCTTCCCTGGATCATGACGGATAGGTCGAAATTACCGAGTTTGAAGTCGTTGGTGATGCTCCAGACCAGTTCGGGATAGGGGTCTCCCAGGATCGTCTTATCCGCGTCCGTGATGATACCGTCCCCGTTCAGGTCCCTGACGATCACGTCCTCCGGGGAGCTGTTGATCGGGTGCCAGGGGGTATTGATGTAGCGACTGGGTACCTCCCGGTCTACCACGAAGCCGTAGAAAGCCGAGATGGGCTGACCGACCAGATTGATCCACTGTGAGTTACGGCCGAAGTTGTCCTCGACGAGGGCACCGTTGGATTCCCCGAAGTTCAGTAACTCGTTCTTGTTGGTGGAAGCGATGAACGTAGAGGTCCATTTGAAATTTTGCTTAGCGACGTTTACGGTCCTCAGTTCCCCTTCCAGGCCGCGGTTCTGCACTTCTCCCAGGTTTACGATACCGCCACTGAAGCCGGTAACGTATGACACGGGGTTTTCGAGGAGCAGCTGATCACTCGTACGGACGTAGTAGTCAAGCGAGCCGTTGATGCGGTTGTCCACGAAGCCGAAGTCAAAACCCGCGCTGAATTCCTTGTTCCCTTCCCACTGTAGCAATTCATTGGCTACGTTACGGGCACTGACGCCATTGTCGATCCCCCCCTCGATGATTGCGTTTGAAGTGTTCAAAAGGGCCAGGTAGGGATAGGTATTAACGATGTCATCCCCGACGTTGAAGTTCTCGTTTCCGGTGAGGCCGTAACTGACCCTGAGCTTCAGCAGGCTCAGGATATCACTACCGCTGGCAAAGCTTTCGTTGTGCACGTTCCAACCGGCGGATACGGCGGGGAAATTTCCCCACTTGGAGTCGAGTCCGAAGACGGAGCTACCATCTCTTCTGAAGGTAGCGTTCAGCAGGTAGCGGTTGTCGTAGGCGTAGTTGACCCGGAAGAAGTAACCTACTTTACGACGTACGATATCAATTTCCTCAAAGTCTGAAATGCTGGTCGCGCCCTGCAGGTTTCTCAGCAGGTCATTGGTGTACCCCACCCCCGTCACGGTACTGTTTTCCGTTTGTCTTTCCTGGATGGTGATACCCGCCAGGCCACCGAATTCATGTCTGCCGCTGGCCTTCGTGTAGTCGAGCGTATTATCCGAGATCAGGCGCGTGCTGAATCTGTTCTGTAAGTTGTACAGTGCCCGGCTGGTCCCCGCCGCGTGGTACAGGACACCATCGTACCGGGTCCGTTTACGTTGCTCTACGGTCACCCCGAGGGACGTCTTCGCCACCAGGCCGTCGGCAATTCTATACTGCAGGTAAGCGGAACTCAGCAGGTTCGACTTATACTCGTAATGTTGCCTCTCCGTATGCTGGGCGAATGCGTTGGCGTCTCCCGTCGTACGTGCCCTTGCGGTGCTGCCGTCGCCGTTGAAATCCAACCTCACCAGGTGGTTCTCGTAGAAATAGTCGCCCGGTTGCAGGTTCGGGTAAACGTCCGTATCAACAAACTGGTCGATCGTCTCCTGGGTATGGTAGATCGGCAACCAGGGTGACTGTCTGAGTACGTTATGGATGGAGGTCGGTAGCCGTCTGGCCTTGGAGCGGGAAGGCGTCAGACTGAGGCCGAGCTTCAACCGGTCGGTCAGCTCCGTACTCATCTTCAGGTTGAGGGAATAAAGCGTGTAATTGTCATCCAGTACCACGCCCTGGTCGTCCAGGTACCGCAGGTTGGTGCTGAATTTGGTTTTGGACGTTCCGCCCCGCGCTGACAACGAATGACTGTTGATGTTTCCACCATCGAAAAATACATCTTGCCAATCCCTGTTCACGCCCGTCACGTCGACGATTGCCTGTGCGTAGCGGGTTTCGTCGGATAATTCACCGACTTCGGCCAGTTCCCGGGCCGCCCAGGTATTCACGTCCTTACGGTAAGCGTCACTTCCGAACGCCTCCTTGCGGCCGAAAAAGGTCTCGTAACTGAATTGGGTCTTCCCTTCCTTGCCACTCTTAGTGGTGATCAGGATCACGCCGTTGGAGCCTTCACTACCATAAATAGCGGCGGATGCGGCATCCTTCAGAATCTCGAAGGATTCCACGCTGTTCATGTCGAGGTTGCCCAGAAAGGAAGCATCCACTACAATACCGTCAATAACGACGGCGGGTCCGGAACTGGCATTCACCGAGCCCACGCCCCTGATAGTGATCGTAGGTGCCTGTCCGGCTTCCGCGGAGGTCGATTGGATATTTACCCCGGATACTTGCCCGATCAGGGCGTCATCAACCCGGGAGACGGCTATTTGGTCCAGCTTCTCGTTCTCAACTTTAGAAACGGCACCGGTCAGGTGAGATTTTTTCTGGCTTCCGTAGCCGATAACGACTACCTCGTCGAGCAACTCAGCGTTGGACTCCAGACTGATGTCCATGAGCGTCTGATTGGTGACGGGGACAATCCGGGTAGTCATACCGGTATAGGAGAAAATGAGGTTATCTCCCGGATTAGCGACTAAACTATACGTACCATCCAGATCCGTTATGGTTCCCGAGGTGGTTCCTTGCTTCATTATCGTTACTCCGATCAATGGCTCCCCGGTTTCACTTTCTGTGACCGTGCCGGTGATGGTGATTTCGGATGAACTCTGGGCGGCTAGCGGAAGGCCGGTCAGCAGGAGGGCAACCGTCAGCAGGAGGATGCACCCCAGCTGTTTGCCGAATGATTTTAGTTTCATAACTGATGAATTGCGTGAGGACTAGAAGCGATGAGTGAAGGCAAACGACTACCCGTCCATTCGAGCGTGGCTGGTCGGAGAGACCGGACAAATCGAACGGAAAGAAAACTGCGGATCCTTCTCAGAAATATTTTAAGAACTTTTACATGACGGACTCCTTTTCCGGGAGTTTGCTAACTCGGACAAGGTCGTGCTTCCTTGTTTTTTTTGGAATGTTTGGTGCCGGTATCCATTACGAGGACCCGGCAAGCGTCAAAGTTAAATCAATTAGATTGGTTGACCAAGCATTGGTCAACCAATTATTGCTAAAAAGTGTTAAATCCTGCCGAGATCCACAACTTTTTATATTTCCCGCTAACATTACTCCCCCGCCCCCAGATAGTAAGCTCCCCCGGTCACCCAGATTCCTTCCGAAGCATTAGAGAATTGAACGAAGTCCTCCCCCACCGTAACGTCCCGCAGGGCCACCCGCTCAAAGCCCCCGCCGGCCGGCTGAAAACCGTAGTATACCTCTCCTTCCTTCACCACCGCGTCGCGGGGCAGACCGTAGCTTTCCTGGGTACCGGTCAGGATGGTGGCGTTCAGGAACAGCCCCGGCAACAACCGCTCCTTGTCACTACTCCCGAGTTCACAGTGAACCTGGAGGGTGGAAGTCAGATCGTCGATCATCGGATTGATGCGCTCGACGCGGGCGGTGCCGGTGGTACCGTCGTAGGGCACGGTGAAGCGGACCTCCTGACCCTCCCGCAGCCGGGCGATCTGCTGGGCGGGCACCCGTAACTCCAGGTGCTTGCGGTGCGTTCCGGCCAGTTCCATCAGTTCGTCGGTGGGCGTGATCATGCGACCCTGGTTGACCGATCACCTCGTGGACGAAGGCACTGGCCGGGGCGTACACCCCGAAGGAAGACTGGAAAGTACCGTCCTTTTCCAGCCCGTCGAGATCGACGCCGTACTGCCGCAGCTCCGTCCTCAATCCCGAGTAGGTGGCCCGCAGCAGATCCACCCGCCCGCGGGTCGCGTCGAGCTGCTCGGCGGTGGTGGCCTCCCCGGCGGCCAGGGTTTCCTGGCGCGCCAGTTCCTTCTCCGCCAGCCGGAGCGTGGCGGCGGTTTCCAGTAAGTGGCGCTGTTTCTCAATCAGGGCCGGATTGCTGATACGCAGCAGTAAGGCTCCCTTCTTGACGAAGTCGCCGGGAATGTAGCGGATGTCCGACACCTGCCCGGGCGTGCGGGCGTGGACGGAAAAGAGGTCCGTCGGCGGAATTTCGATGCGGCCGCTACAACTGATCTCGTTGCTTACGGCTCGTTTTTCCAGGGGTCCGGTAGTCACGGCGGCAGCGGGCCGGGAAGCGGCTACCTCCGGTAGGATCGGATCGGTTTCCGGGGCGGGGTTTCCACAGGCACCCAGCAGCAGCAATGAACAGAGGGGGAAAATGATTTTCATGATTACTGATTCTGGGTAAGAAATTGGAGTTCGGCCGTCAGTTGCCGGTAGCGGTACTGCTGTTCGAGGTAAGCGAACCGGGCCTCAAAGCCCTGCTCCAGCAGCTGCTGCAGGGTCAGGAAGTCGATAGCCCCCTGCTCGAATCGAAGGCGGGCGATGTCGCGAATCCGGTTATCGGCGCGCTGGTTGGCGGCCCCGAAAATATCCAGTACGGGTCGTAGTTCGGCCAGTTGGGCGATGAGTAGTTGCCGCCGCAGTCGGTTACTTTCCGTGAGCGACCGGACCTGGTTGTCGAGCTCCTGCCGCCGCAGTTCGAGTTGCTGGTTACGCACCTTCGCGCCGCGGCGGTCCAGCGGAATACCGACGCCGACCGATACCCCCTGAAAGGCAAAATCCTTTTCGAGCGATTGCAGGAAGTAGCCGGCGAAAACCCGGGGCTGGCGGTCGGTCAGGTTCTCCACTTCGGTTTCCCGCACGAATCGCTCCCGGCGTTTTTCCAGGGCCGTCAGGTAGGGAGACACCAGCGTCGTGTCCGCTACCGCGGGGGGTGATTCATCAGTTGTGAATGGGCGGGGCCGCAGGTGCCGGGTTTCCGGAAGAACGGCCAGTCGGCGCAGTTCCGTTTCCGCCCGTTGAACGGCCTGTGCCGTCGTTAACCGACGCAGTTGGAGTTCGCGCTGCTGGCGGAGGAACAACTCTTCGTCGATCGCCCCGAGAGTGCCCGCCCGGCGGCGGACGGCGATGTTGGGTCCCAGCCCATCGTAGAGCAAGACCAGGGAATCCACTACCGCCAACCTGGATGCCTGGTAGTTCCACTCATCGTAGCGTTGCCGCAACTGATAGGTCAGTTCGGTCGTCAGCACCGCTCCCTCCGCACGTAGCTCCCCCACCCTGGCGGCGACCAGCCGGTTGCGCGGTGCCCGCCCGAAAAGATGGTTCAGATTCTGGCGTACACTCAGTTGGTGATCGAAGTCCACGGCGTTGATCTGACCGCCCTGGTAGTCTATCTCCAGCGGGGCCCACTGGCCGATGAGCCCGGTATTCAGGGATTCGGTCCGCTCCCGCAGGCGCTGATTCGCCAGGGTCGGATTATTGCTTACGGCGTACTCTACCAGCTCGGGGAAGGAGGAGATGGTCTGGGCCGACACCCCGGGTCCGGAGAAACCGACCAGGCCCATCAGTAAAAGCCCCGCACCCGCGGCCCCGCCCGCGTACCGTCGCTTATTGACCAGGTAATACAGTGCCGGCAGCACCACCAGCGTAAGCAGCGTGGAGGAAAGCAGCCCGCCGATGACCACCGTGGCCAGGGGGCGCTGTACCTCCGCCCCGCTGCCCGTTGACAGGGCCATCGGCAGGAAGCCAAAGGCCGCCACGGCCGCCGTCATGAGTACCGGCCGCAGACGGGTGGTCGCCGCCTCGACGATCAGCCCGGCGAAGGAGGAGTAATCCGTATTTTTCAATTGCTTGATCGCGCTGATCAGCACGATGCCGTTGAGCACCGAAATACCGAACAGGGCGATGAAACCGATGCCCGAGGAGATACTGAACGGCATGCCCCGCAGCTGTAGGGCGAGGATGCCACCGATGGCCGAAAGCGGGACGGCCACGAAGATGACCAGGGCATCACGGAAGGAGCCGAAGGCCAGGTAGAGCAGCAGCAGAATCAGGCCCAGCGCCAGCGGGACGGCCACCAGCAAGCGGTCGCGGGCGTTTTGCAGGTTCTCGAACTGACCGCCGTACTGAATCTCGTAGCCGGGCGGCAGTTCGAGCCGCTCGGTCAGTGCCCCTTCGATCTCGTTGACCAGCCCGGCCACGTCGCGGTTTCTCACGTTGACGCCGATGTTGATGAAGCGGCGGGCCTGCTCGCGGGAGATCAGCATGGGGCTGTCCCGCTCCTCCACGCTGGCCAACTCGCTAAGCGGAACGAGTTGGCCGCCGCGGCCCATAATGCTGAGTTGGTCGAGGTCGAGCTCCGCCCGGTGGGCCGCGTCGAGGCGGACGACCAGGTCGAATTTCCTTTCCTCCTCGTAGACGCTGCCCACGATCTCCCCCGCGTAGGAGGCCCGGATCAGCTGGTTCAGTTCGGCCACGTTGACGCCGTACTGGGCCATGCGGTCGCGGTCGTAGCGCACGGAGAGTTGCTGGAGTCCGTCAGTCTGGTCGACCCGCACGTCGCCGGCCCCCTCGATGGTCGAGATGATGGCCGCCGCGGCGTCGGCCCGCTCCTTGAGCACTTCGGCATTCTCCCCGAAAAGTTTGACGGCGATGTCGGACTTCGCCCCCGTCATCAGTTCGTTGAAGCGCAGCTGGATCGGCTGGGTAAAATCGAAGGACGCCCAGTTGATCGGGCGCAAGTTTGTCCTTCATCCTATCCATCAGGTCTTCGCGGTTAGTGGCGGAGGTCCATTCCTCCTTGTCCTTGAGAATGATCATGATGTCGGCGTCCTCGATGGCCATGGGGTCGGTGGGCACCTCGGCCGTCCCGATCTTGGAGACGACGTGCTTCACCTCCGGGAAATTATCGAGGAGGATCCGCTCGGCCATGGTGGAAGTATGGATGCTCTCCTGGAGGGAACTACCGGGTTTTATGGCCTGCTGCATGGCAATGTCGCCCTCCTCCAGGGTGGGGATGAATTCCCCGCCCATCCGGCTGAAAATAAAGAGGGAACCGACCAGCGCCACCCCGGCAACCAGTAGCGTCGGCACCGCACGGCGCACGGCGGCCCCCACCACCGGCCGGTACCACCGCTGGAGGACCCGCATGAGGCGGGCGGCAAAGCCCGTTTCCGGTTTGATGTTCTTCGAGACGAACAGCGAGGCCATCACCGGCACGTAGGTCACGCTCAGCAACAGGGAGCCGAAAATGGCGAAACTGACGACCTGGGCCATGGGCCGGAAGGTCTTGCCCTCGGTCCCCTCCAGCGTCAGAATGGGCAGGAAGACCAGCAGGATAATGAGCACCCCGAAGGCGGCGGAGCGGTAGATTTCGCTGGTGGACCGGCGTACCACCCCGTCCATTTCTTCCTGGGTGAGTTGCTGCCCCACGTAGCCGACGGCCAGGGCGTGCAGCAGCCCCTCGACGATGATCACCGCCCCGTCGATGACGATGCCGAAGTCGATCGCCCCCAGGGACATCAGGTTGGCGGAAATACCGAAGTAGCGCATCATCGTCAGCGCGAAGAGCATCGAGAGGGGAATAACGGAGGCCACGATGAGCCCCGCGCGCAGGTTCCCCAGCAGCAGGAGCAGGACGAGAATGACGATCAGCCCCCCCTCGATCAGGTTGCGCTCGACGGTGTCGATGGTCTTGCCGATCAGCCGGGCCCGGTCGAGGTAGGGGTAGATCGACACGCCCTCGGGCAGGGAGGCGGTGACCACCTTCATCCGCTCCTCCACGTTGCGGAGGGCCTCGGAGGAGTTGGCCCCCTTCAGCATCAGGGTGATGCCGCCGACGACCTCCCCCTTACCGTCCATCGTCATCGCTCCGTAGCGTTTGGCGCTGCCGGTGGTCACGCGGGCCACGTCGCGGATGCGCAAGGGCGGCCCGGTCTCGTTACCGAGCGGGATCTTCCCGATGTCCTCGGCGGTGTTCACCCTCCCCTCGGTGCGGATGTAGTAGGAGTAGCTGCCCCGTTCGAGGTAGCTGCCGCCGCTGTTCTCGTTATTGTCTTCCAGGGCTTCGATGACCGTCGCCAGACTCAGTCCGTAGGAGCGGAGCAGGTCCGGATTGATGGCAACCTCGTACTGTTTCAGGTAGCCCCCGAAGCTGCTGACCTCAATAATGCCCTCGGTGCCGTTGAGTTGTCGCTTGACGATCCAGTCCTGGATGGTACGTAACTCCGTGGCGTCGTACTGGTGAGCGTGGGCGGCGTCGACGGTCAGCACGTACTGGTAGATCTCCCCCAAGCCGGTGGTGATCGGCATCAGTTCGGTCTCCACCCCGCCGGGAAGTTCGCCGGCCGCTACGTTGAGTTGCTCCTGTACGAATTGCCGCGCGCGCAATACTTCGACCGATTCCTCAAAGACGATGGTGATTACCGACAGCCCGTAGCGGGAAATGGAGCGGACCTCCACCACGTCGGGAATATTGGTCATCGATGCCTCCAGCGGGTAGGTTACCAGTTGCTCCACTTCCTCCGGGGCGAAGGTCGGGGCCACGCTCACGATCTGCACCTGGTTATTGGTGATGTCGGGCACCGCGTCGAGCGGGATCTGGGTAGCGGAAAGTACGCCGACGCAGACTCAGGGCGGCACACGCCGAGCAGAACGATCAGTTTGTTCTCCAGGGAGAAGCGGATAATGGTCTCAAACATAGTAGCAGACGCTTAGCAAAACGGGAAATACTCCGGGGCCGGCAGGACCGGACGGAGGAAGAGGGGGGCTAAGCTAAACGTGGGGGGCCGCGGGGGGCGTCGGCGTCCGGGTAGACGGCGGACGGCGGAAAGTGGCGGTGGCGGAAAACGCGGCGGCGGCGGACGAGACTGGCTAACCGGGGGGAGAGCAATACCAGCACCGGTTGGGCGAAGGGAGGAAGGGCGGCAACTACGTCAACGGACAGATCGAGATCCTGACCGGAGGAAAAGTGCTCGAGGTGATCTTCGCCGAGATCGGAACCAAGCAGGTCCTTCAGTATGTCCACCAAGCCGTACGGTTGCCCCGTCACGCCCGCCTGCTCACCGTGCACGTGGGGCACGACGGTATGCAGGCAGAGGATCAACCCGGCCAGCAACAAGCAGGAGCGCGCAAAGACGTCGGTCTTCATGGAGGGGTAACGGCGGTAAGGTTTAAGTAGTTGAGCAATTCCTGGGGGCAGCGGAAGTATGGAAGGTATCTAAATAAGAGACTTACTGAGACAGGGCCCGCCGGTCGATTTTACCCGTAGCGTTTTTGGGCAAATCGGAGACCAGGGTAAAATGTTTCGGGACCTTATACCCGGCCAGCCCATCCCGGCAAAAGTCGCTCAGTGATTGCGGGGCCGGGGACCGGCCGGGCAGGGGCACGATGAAGGCACTGCCCACCTCTCCCCATTTTTCGTCCGCTACCCCTACGACGGCAACGTCCACTATATCCGGGTGCTTTTCCAACCACCTCTCCACTTCCGCGGGGTAGACGTTTTCCCCACCTGAGATATACATTTCCTTCAGTCGGCCGACAACGTAGAAATAGCCTTCCCCGTCCTGCCGTACGATGTCTCCCGTGCGGAACCAGCCCTCCCGAAAGGACGTAGCGGTAGCTTCCTCGTTGCGCCAGTAGCCCGGCGTAACGACCGGGCCACGCAGCAGCAATTCTCCGGGGGTGTCCGGCGGGCAATCCATTCCCGTCTCATCAGCAATCCTGGTTTCCACGTAAAAGTTAGGCCGGCCGATGGAGCCGATCTTAGAGGTTGCATCGTCCTGGTGGAGGGAAAAGAGATTGGGCCCCACTTCCGTCATCCCGAATCCCTGGCGAATGGGGATACCGCGACGGTGCCACTGTTCGATCACCGGTAAGGGCAGGGGTTCACCGCCGACGATAATGTACCGCAGGCCGGAAAGATCAGCCGTGGCAAAAGCGGGGTCATCCGCTAACATTCTCAGCATGGTCGGCACCGCCATGAATACGGTCGCTCGGCTCTTCTCCAGCCACCGGAGTACCTGGCCCGCAGAAAATTTACGGAGCAAAACGGTGTGTCCTCCCCGGTGCAGAAGTGGGGTAAGCAGCACGTTCCACCCTCCGGTATGGAAGGGCGGCATCACGTTCAGCGTCCGGCTTTCCGCATTGATTACGAGGGAGAGAGCGGTGTTGACACTGTTCCAGAAAAGCATCCGGTGGGTATACAAAGCCCCCTTGGGAAACCCGGTGGTACCGGAGGTATAGAGGATGAAGATGGGGTCCGTCTCGGTGACCGCGGGCCGGGGGAGATCGTACACCGTGGACTTCGCCGCACCGGTAAAAACTTCGTCCATCGGCCAGCGTTCGCACTCGATCTCCGCCCGTAGGATACTCGCTTCGGCGAGGTCGGAAAATTGTTGCTCGGCGATCAACAGCGTGGGGTCCGCATCTTTCAGCATATAGGCCAGCTCCGGTACGCTGAGCCGGTAGTTCAGAGGAACCAGCACCAGGCCGACCTTCTGCGCTGCAACGAACAGCAGCGGATAAGCCAGGTTGTTCTCGGCCAGAACGGCAATACGATCTCCGGACCGCAGCCCAACGGCGAACAGTAGATGAGCGGCCAGTTGCCCGCCCCCCCGGTTCAGGTCGTCGTAAGTAAGTTCTTCTCCCGTGTCCCCGTCCGTGAAGGCGATAGCCCGGGGCGAGTAGGTCGCCCAGTGGGCGGCCCAGTCCGTAGTAACCATGGCTCCGTTGATTTTACATTCTGAACGCCGCGCTGGCGAAGGCCAATCCACCCCCCGATCCGATAAAGTACACCAACTCCCCCGGCTGGACCCGTCCCTTTTCCCAGGCATCGTTGAAGGCCATCGGAATGCAGGCGGAGCCCGTATAGCCGTAATGGTGCATGATCGTGTGTGCCCTGGACTGATCCACTTCCAGCAAACGGAGCGTCTCCCGGATGGCGTTGATGTTGATCTGCGTAATAAAGTAGTGGTCGACCCGCGGAGGAGCGACACCGGTACGATCCGATAGTTTCCTGGCCATGTCGCTCCAGGTGGCGGGATTGAGTTCTTTGGGAAACTTACGTACGAACTGCAGTTGGTGCTGGTGCGTAGCCATGCTTTCGGGGGTGACGGGGTAGCGGGTCCCCCCGCCGTAGATGCCCATCCACTCATTGTATTCCCCCTTCGAGCGGAGTTCGCTGGCCAGGAATCCGCGGCCTTCTTCCGCGGTATTTTCCAGCAGTACCGCGCCGGCACCGTCGGCGAACAGGGTTACGGTCTTTTTGTCCTCCATATTCAGGTACTTACTCATGGCGTAGGTTCCGATGACCAGTACACGATCGTAGGCGTCGTCGCCCCGGATGTACTTCGCGCCGATATCCAGGGCGGTGACGAAGCCGGCGCAGGCGGTATTTACGTCGAAAGTACCGGCACGAACGGCCCCGAGTCGGTGTTGGACAACCGACGCGGTGGAAGGGGAGACAAATTCGGGTGTATCCGTCGCGACGATGATCAGGTCGAGTTGGTCCGCCGACACCCCGGCCCGTTCCAGGGTCTGGCGGGCGGCGTGTTCCGCCAGGTCGGCACTGCCTTCGTCGGGTGCGGACCAGCGGCGTTCAAATATTTCCACATTCGTACGCAGCCAGGTGTCTACGTCTTCGCCCAGCAGATCGTTGAAATAGGCATTAGGAACGACACCTGCGGGAGCATAAGCGCCGCACGCACTGATTTTCGCGTTTCGCATTACTATAAATTTTAGTCCTTTCGTAGTGAGGGCCGGTTACGTAAAGCCCAGGAAATAATGGTTGAGGGTACGGCCGTTGCCAGTAGTGCGATGGCCGCCGTTACGCCAGGATTGGCGAACGCCAGGGTCGTATCGGGAAACCAGGTGCTCCCGTAGCGGTACAGGGCAAAGTGGATGACCAGCGCCAGGGCGGAAAAAAACCAGACCACCCCCTTGTGCACCCTGTCGAACAGCACACCGGCGAGCAGGGGGGGAACCGCCGCGAGGACGAGGCCGTAGACCCCTACCTGACCAAAAATACCCAGTAATGGCGGCGGGTTGAGCGCCACGAAAAACGCCGCGATGGCGACGAGCACCAGGACCAGTTGGCTGATGCGCATGGCCAGCTTCAGTTGCGCTTCTTCGTCTCCCCCGTGATTCCGACGGAGCAGGTTCAGTACCAGATCGTTGGCGGTGATGGTGGAAATGCCGACCAGCAAACCGTCGAGAGTAGACATGGCCGCCGCGAGCAGCACCACGCTGACGATGGTAAACAACCACTCCGGGAAGGTTTCTTTCAGGTAAGCCGTCATGACCAGATCCTGGCGAAAAGCCCCCGTTTCCGGGTCCAGCAGGGCTTCGGCCGGTACCGAAACGTGCGCCCAGAATCCGACCAGTAACAGCAGGGTGAACAGCAGGTAGACGACGGAAAAAATGGCGATGTAGCGGCCGACCTCCCGGTTAGTCTTTACGTACAGGGCTTTGGTCAGAATGTGGGGCTGACAAACGAGTGCCCCACCGATGCAAAAACCGGCTACGTAGGTCGAAAATACGTCCCGGAAGAACCGGCTTTCCGGGTTGACGTAGCTCATCATCGAATTGCCTGCACCTGCGGCCGCGCCCCAGAAATCTTCCGTACCGGTCATGATCAGTATCCCGGAACCGACGACGAGCACCGAGACGGCAATCATCAGAAAGCCCTGAAACATATTGGTGTAGACGTGGGCGTAGGTGCCGCCGATCAGTACGTATCCGGTGACGAAAACGAGTGTAATCACCAGGGCGACCAGGTTAGAAACACCCAGTAACTGCTGCATGACGATGGACACCCCTCCGACCAGCAGTACGATGAACGCAAAGCTGAGGAGGTTAATGACCGCGAAGTAGAGAGAGAAGTTCCGGGAATCGTACCGCTTGCCGATCCAGTCCGGAATCGTCAGGGCGTGAAAGGCCGCCCCCAGCTCCCGGAACCGGAAAGACAACAGTAACAGCATGAGCACGAAACCGACGTATACGCTGATGCCCAGGTGCATGAAGGCGGAGAGCCCGTCCACGTACACGAACCCGGGGTTAATGATGAAAGTGGCCGCCGAAGCAGTCGCCGCGGCCAGGGTAACGCCCACCTGTAGCGGAGACAAATCCCCCTTACCGATGGCAAAACTGCTGAATCCGTCAGTTTTTTTCAGGCCCAACCAGCCGAGGTAGGAAGTGCCCAGCAGGTAAAGTAAGAAGAGTGTCCAGGCGAGTACCATGAAGGGGGTTGATGATCGAGAAAGGCAGTGGGTAATCTACTGCTTACCGCTGCGGCGCACCGGCAGGTTGAAGCGCAATTCGAGGGTGTACAGCCCCCGGGTCGGCGCACTCGCGGTGAACTCCCGCAGTTCGGTATTGAAGAGATTGTTCGCGGCGGCGGACAGGGTCACTTTGTCACTGAATCGGTACCCTACACTGGCATCGAAGGTGACGAACCCGCCCAGGGGGCCGTAGTTGAAGGAGTCTCCCGAGCGCGCATTCTCGACGATCGGGAGGCCGCGGTAGGTGAGCTCAGGGTAACTCCGGCTGGCAATCTGGAAGCTGCTGAAGTAGTCGTACTCCTGCACCCAGCGGCCGAACAGGCTGCCGAACCACTTGTCTCCGGAGTAGTTCAGGCCGGCTCCCATTTTGTGAGTGGGGGCATTGACCAGCAGGTCGAGGAAGTTGACCACTCCGTCGTTGTTGAAGTCGTTCTCCATATTGTCCTCATCCGCACTGTAGTCGAAGTAGGAGTAGTTGAGGAAAGTGCTCAGTTCGGGGGTGAAGTAGTAAGTGAGGCCGACGTCCAGGCCGTAGGTATTGATTTCACCGAAGTTGACGTAGGTCGCCACCAGCCCCCCGTAAACGGCAAAGGCATCCTGCACCTCCGCGATGGGCGTGTCTCCCCTTTCGGTAGTGACCCCCACCACGGTAACCGGACTGAGGAAGTCCTTGGATTTGTTATAGTACGTATTGGCGTCGATGAACAGCTTGTTCTTGATCAGCTGCCCGCGGTAACCCAGTTCAAGGGTAGAGATCTTCTCGACGCGCTGCTTTTCTACCGTCGTACCGTCGACGAGGGTAAAACCCTCGGCATTACCGAGGATGAGGCCGCCAAAGAGGTTGCCGTACAGGTTCAGGATGGTAGGCGCCGCGATACCCTGACCGTACGTAAGGCGCCAGGTACCCGTTTCGCCGATGTTCAACAGGCCGACCTTAGGCACGAAGTTGAAGTCGTAAACCTCGTGGTTGTCCGCCCGCGCGGCCGCCAGGGCCCGCCAGCCACCGCCGAAGTCGTAGGTGACGTGGGCGTAGGCACCGAGCTGGGCGACGGTGATGTAATCGTCCTCATTCTCGTCCAGCAGGTAGGATCCCCGGCTGTTGGCCCGGTCGAGTTGGTACTGTACGCCGGTTACCAGTTTCAGCTCACCGAAAGTGTTGTTGTACTGTGCCTCGGCGTTCACCCGGTTAGAGGCATCCTGGAAAAGGGCGCCGGTGGAATAAGAAAGCGGGCCGCGGGCCACGGCGTCGGGTTGGCCGGCATCGAGGAGGGCGTAGTACGCTTTGGTCCGGTCGTCAATGGAGTACGTACTGTCCGTTTTGGAAGCGGTGTAGTACGCCTGGGCAAACCAGTGATCTCCGCTGGCTTTAAGCTGGACGTAGCCCACCCGCCAGTCCTTGATCTGGTTGCGGCCGACGTTGGTGGGCGATAGGTAAGTGCTGTTGCTCATTCCGCCGGCCAGTTCCAGTTTCAGCTTGGCCGAGGGGTCGTAGTGCAGGGCGAATTCACCGCGCATGAATTCGACGTCGCGGTCGAGTTCCAGCTCTTCGTACCCTTCCTTGATGCCGTCCGGTATAGCGTTGCCCATCATGTCGAAGGCCCCCGTCCGGTCGATGAATACGGAATCCGAGTATTCAAATTCGGTACCCGCCGTGTACTCCCCCGTTATTTTGAACGCAAATTTATCGCTCAGCGCCTGGGCGTGGCGGATGCGCGCGCTGTAGTAAGCGTCGCCGTCTCCGGTTATCCCCGGGTTGAGCGTCAGGGTGGTCCCCTGGTACTGGCGTGGGTCTTTGGTGATCGTATTCAGCAATCCGTTATGGGCGTTCGGCCCGTAGAGCGTCGAGTTGGGGCCCAGGATCAATTCTACCTGCTCGATGTCTTCCTTGATGGTGGTGTTCAGGGGGCCGAAGGGGAGGCCGGTAGCGACGAGCGTGGAAAAGCGCCCGTCCGTCACTTGCAGGTTTTTGGCGTTGAAATTGGAATTGAAGCCCCGGATGTTGAAGGCCGGTGCCGCCAGGCCGGCGCGGAAGTAATCCACCCCCTTCTGCCGCGCCACGAGTTCGGCCGGGTTACCGGCGTACTCCATGATCTCGCGGCTGTAGATGGTTTCGATCGTTGCCGGGCTCTCGGTAATTTTCTCGGGTTTCCGCGATCCGGAAACTACGATTTCGTTCAGCTCGAAACCTTCCGTCAGGGTGAAGTCCCGACGGGCGGCCTCACCGGCGGCGACCGTGATTACCGCCTCTTCGACGTCGTAACCGATGAAACTGACCTGTACGGTATAGGTGCCGGCGTCGAGGGAAAGGGTATAGCCGCCCTCCCCGTCGGTAAAGGTGCCGAGCGAACTGCTCTCTACTCCTACGGTGGCTCCGGCCAGGGGGCTACCGTCTTCGGTCATTATCCGCCCCGAGAGGGTCGCCGGCTGAGCCATTGCTACCGTAGCAAAGAGCCCCATGAAAAGTACTAGTAGTGGTTTGTGCATGATCTCGTCTTTAAGTAAACCGTCAAATATTTGGCAATCGACACGTTTCGCAGGTACGTATCTGCCATATTGCTCCTGCTCCGAACAATATTTACTTTGCCAATGTATGCGCGGTCCGCCGCCTGTAACCCGTGAATTTCTAATCAGGAAGGGGTGACTAAGTAGTACTTTTCTCAGCAAAAACCGGTCTTTCCCCCGAAAACACTACCGTACAGCCAGGACACAAACGGGGTCGACTGAGTTACCGTGTCCGGGTAGATTTTTAGTCCATAAAATCCCGGATGGCCTGGTTAAAGGCCGTTGGCCGATCCCACTGAATGAAATGCCCGGCCCGGTCGAAGAACAGCAGCTCGGCCCCTTCAATAGCTGCTTCACCCGATTCCGCAACCGTCTCCACCGTGAGCGTGGGGTGCAGAAATTTATTGGGAATCAACCGGTCCTGGCGGCCGAAAATCAGCAGCGTAGGCAGGTTTAACTCCGATAGTCGGCCGGCGACCGGTTCGTCCAGCATCCCCCGCACGCAGCGGGGTATCATTTCAGTATAATATGCATACGCCTGGGTATCCTTGCGCATTTCCAGGCGGTCGTCCACCATGAAGCGGGCATCTTCGGGCAGTTCGTAAAAGTTCAGCGCGAAATTGGCCTCGATCTGAGGTTCGGTCGTCGCCCTGATGGTCGCCGGAGTAACGTAGGTAGCGAAGAACTCCCGGTTTTCCGCGGAGAACGTTTCCAGGCCCGCGGGCGCGGCCAGTACCAGCCGGTCCAGAAACTCCGGCTGCCGCAACGCCAGGGTGATGGCTACCTGTCCGCCCATGGAATGACCGACCAGCGTGACGTTTTCCAGGCCCAGTTCTTCGGTAAAGGCAGCAACCTGATCGGCAAAAAATCCCATGCCGAAGGCGTACTCCTCCTTACTGGACTTACCGTACCCCGGCAGGTCGATCGCAATACAGCGATAGTCGTCCCGCAGGCCCGCGATCGTTTTGTTCCACGCCTGCAGGTTAGAACCGAGACCGTGGAGGAAGAGGAGGGTTTCGGGGCCCGTTCCCTCATCGACGTAGGCAATGCGAACACTGTCGTTTACGTCGGCGTACCGAACGTCGAAGGGGTATTTCCAGCTATTCACGGGACTATGAGTTTGCGCCGTTGCGCAGGATACGAACAGCAAGGTGAGGGAGAATAAAGGGAGGTAAATAAAAAAGCGCATGATCGATGTTTTCGTAATCGGTAAATTAGGGCGCGGACGCAGGTGCAAAGGAAACGAAGGGAGCAAAGTTGAAAAACCGGTCCACCCCCCACCATTCAAACTCAATCCTCTGAAGTACAGTAGATTACGATTACCATGTACGTTTAGTCAACCTTCATTACCTTGCATTCTCCCGGCCGCTCCTCCCCGGCTGCCGCTAGTTTTCGGGCCTCACCCCTAAAAAGAAGGTCATGCAACCATTACAGGACAGAGTTATCATCATCACCGGCGGAGCCCGCGGTATCGGCAAGGCCACCGCCCTGAAGTGTGGTGCCCGCGGGGCCACCCTCGCCATCTGGGACATTGACGAGGCGGCCGGTCGGGAACTGGTGGAATCCCTCAACGGCACCGGCTACCCCGCTAAGTTTTACGCCGTCAATACCGTTACCCCGGACTCCTGCGAGCAAGCAGCCGCTGCCGTTTTTGCCGACTTCGGTCGTATCGACGTCCTCATCAACAATGCCGGAATTACCCGGGACAGCAGTTTCAAAAAAATGACCCACCAGCAGTGGCAACAGGTGATCGACGTTAACCTGACGGGCGTTTTCAACTGCACCAAGGCTGTTTATCCCTACATGGCGGAAGCCAACTACGGCCGGATCATGAACGCTTCCTCCGTCGTAGGGCTCTACGGGAATTTCGGCCAGACGAACTACGCCGCCACCAAGGCCGGCCTCATCGGGATGACCAAGACCTGGGCCCGGGAATTCGGTAAGTACGGCATCACCGTCAATGCCGTGGCTCCCGGTTTCATTGCCACCGAAATGACCGAGGCGATGCCCGAAGCCGTCCTGGACGGGATGCGCGATAAAACGCCCCTCCGCCGCCTCGGCCGGCCGGAAGACATTGCCAACGCTTACGCCTTCCTCGCCTCCGAAGAAGCTTCCTTCATCTCCGGTACCTGCCTGAGCGTGGACGGCGGGCTCGTCCTCTAACCCTGCTATAATCTCCCGCTACCGTGCGCAACCGCCTGCATAAGTTTACGGAATTCACCGGGCAGCTCCTCCCGCACGAAACCGCCTACTTGTTGCGCACCCAGCAGCTGGAGGACCCCGAGCGGCTGGCCATCCTCCGGCGGGTCGACCTCAACTGCCGGGAAGTAGAACAGTTTACCCCCTACGACCTGACGATAGACAAGCGGAAGTACCATCACCTCCAGAACTGGATCGGACAGCGGCTGCGGGACATCGACGTGGACGTTTACCACGAGTGGCTACTCGAAGTCGAACGCCGGATCATGACGGACTCCATTGAAAGCGGAGACGAGAAAAAACTACTCAAGCAGGTTCGCCATTACCGGCATCCGGGCTATTTTTTCATGAAGTTTTACGAGGTGCTGCGGCACTACCGGCACTTCCTGCAAATTCGTCTCCGCTACCAGGATCACCGGCTGGTCAATGATTTTCTGGTCGCCTACGCCGAGCCTTACCGGAAAAGTAAGGAGTGCTACGATCAGCTCCACGCCATCACCCAGGATGTCGTAGGACAGTACGCCGATCAGCGTAGCGAAAGTGAACAGTGGCAGGATCTGCTGGAGGGGGTTTTCCTGAACGAGCAAATGGACGGGCTGAACCGCTACCTGGCACTCGTCCGGTTGACTTTTATCGGTTTCAACTACCATAATTACGACCGGGTACTGGGGCACTTCGATTACCTGGATCGTTCCTTTCTGCGGGGGCAACACTATTCCCGACGTATTCTGGCCAATTACTACGGCAACCGCTTACTGCTTCACTCCCAGCGCCGGGAGTACAAGCAGGCCGTTTATTACGGCCTGCTGTCCGTACGGGCCCGTAACTATGACTACCTCTTTTACCTCAACAACCTTGCCGCGGTACTGCTGCGCCTGGACCGCCAGCAGGAAGCCCTGACGCTCCTGCAATCCGCGAAGGACGTAGCCCGTACTACCGTCAACCCCCATAACCGCATCGGCTACACCGCCTTCTACCTGGAGGCCCTGATCAAGAACGGCCGTCATCAGCAGGCTGAGTCCTACGGAGACAGCTACCTGAAGGCCTACCGCAAAGAAATACTGAGGTACCGCTGGCACTTATTCTTCACGGTGTACCTGCAGGCCTTACTCCTCCAGAATCACAATGAAAAAGTCCTGAAGCTGGCCCGTCAGTTCAAACTGGTGGACAAGGACCGGGCCTACGCCGCCAAGGTCGGCTACCTACCGACCATCCCGATCCTGCTGGACCTGGCCGCCTGGCGGGAGGGATTGATCGACCACCAAACCTTTCACCAACGCTTCCGGGACAACCGGAATGCCGTCCCCGGAAATACCACTTACCAGGAACGCTTCGGTGGCTTCTGCCACAATATTGCGGACCTGCTACCGGCGGCCTTCATCGGGGAGGAGGGGTAGGTAGCTCCGGCGAAACGACCCCACCCGGGTCGCGGGAGCATTTGCGGTCCGGGCTTTTACCTTTGCAACATGCAACATTTACTCCGTGATCAACTGGGCCGGCTGCGTGTACTCGCCTTTATTGAGGGGGTCTCGTTTCTGCTCATTCTCTTCGTCACCATGCCGCTGAAGTATTACTTCGACACGCCGGGGCCCAACCGGGCAATCGGTATGATTCATGGCTTACTGTTCATCAGCTACTGTGCCATGGTACTCCTGGTGGGCAGTAACCGTTCGTGGACCTGGAAGAAGATCGGACTGGGGCTGCTGGCCTCCGTAATTCCATTCGGCACCTTCTGGGCGGACATTAAACTGTTCAGGGAGTAGGAACGGAAACCCGGGGCAATTCAACTATTTTGGCGGACAAACCCCGGCAGTTCCATCACGCTGAGACAACTGACGAGACGTTCCGTCAGGCTACTTCCGTGACATCACCCTGCTTGTCGGGCTAAGTCGAGGTGACCGGACACAAAATCGGCGTGGAAGTGGGTTTCCAGTACGCATTTAGTGGAAGCCCCCGTCCTGCTTCGCCATCTCCAGATAGGGCGCCGTTTCACGCAGCGGGTCAACAATGGCGGCTTCGGCCAGGCAGCCCGTATAAATTTGTTGAACTTTCATGATGTGGTGATTTAAATAATTACGAAATCGTGATCAGCTATTCCCTGATTACAATACCAAAATTATTCCCACGGGGCACGGACGTTTGTGTGGTCGACCACGCAGCCGGCTGACATACATCAGGTTTTCCGCAGACCTATATCACTGTCCTACTCGGGCAATGGGCAACCCGATAATAATTTTCTGCGTAGGTAAAACGCGTTAAAACTCCTTATGGAAGAAGGCCGGAAATAAACGCTTGAAAGTATGATTTCAGGGGCGCGGCCGCAGGTGCAAAAATGTAGCAGAGAAGCAAGTAGCGGCCGGGGCTTTCCGGGCGAGTGCAGGGCTGTTTCGATGGTAGCTAGTGGCCGTAGATAAAGCGCGTACTTCCCAGTACCCGGCCACCGCTACTCATACTGAGTACGTAGGTTCCCGCGGCCAGGTCCGGAACGGCCGTCCAGAGGTACGTCTGGGCTCCGGGCGGGCGGTCCGTCAGGCGGGTTGTAAATATCTTCCTTCCCGCGGCGTCTACGATTGCCAGTTGCAGGGAGTCGAAAGCCCGGGGCAACTCGAACTCCAGGGTAAAACTGTTCTTTACCGGGTTGGGAAACAGCCGCAGGGGTATTGAAAGCCCTGCGGGGTTTTCTTCCGCCCCGTTGGTGGGTGCCCCGAGCAGGTATACGGCAAACACCCCCGAGGTGGCTACGCTCTGGGTCCCGTCGTTCACGAAAAAGATATTCGCCGCCTCGCTCTGGATCCCCCCGTAGATGTAGCCGATGAGCAGACTGTCGGCCGGGGGTAAGTCATCCAGTCTAATCACTTCGTTACCGTAAGTCGGCACCCCCGGCGCAAGGATGAATTCCGCCCCCGTACCGAGGTAAGCCGGCAGTTCCTGACTTAAAACGTGTTCCTCCATATCCCCGGTCGGAAACCTGCTGACCCGGGCGATGGTTTTCACGAAGGGCACCTCGTCGTCCCGCACCCGCTCCCCGCCTTCCCGGTAAAACTGGGCAATGCCGCCGAAGAACAACGTATGCATCTCTTGCGCTTCCGCCCCGTACAGTGGGATCGCGGCACAGTGATAATGGTTGTAGTACTGCAGGAAGTCGTAGTTGACCGAGTAGCCGGTCGTATCGATATCTACGGTGTTCAGGAACGGCAGATCCGCATCGTAGCGAAACACTCCGGAGAAAACGGTGTAGCCTTCCTGCCCGTCAGGAAATACCTGGGGTATAAAATTGTAATCCCTCCGGTGCAGCTGCTCGGCGTCGGTCCATTCCGGCAAGAACCGGGGTACGGGCCGTCCCTCCCCCCCGGCGAGCGTAAAACGGCGGACCTGGTTGGTATACTCCTGGATAAAGCCCGGGCCGTTATCTGGTCCCATGGGGTTATAACGGCCGATGAATTTTTGTCCGCCCACCAGGTAAAAAACTTCCCCGATTTTCCCCATGCCGCCACCGGTGATCCGAAAATTTTCGTCCGACACTTGCTCGAAATAAGGGGCGATGGGAGCCCCGATCCTGATGGAAGAGACCAACCCGGGCACATCGATCACGGTCAGGTACGGGAAGGTGGTATGGTCTCCCGCGGCGGGGCTGTATCCGTAGCCTCCGACGAGGTAAAGTCGGTCGCCATCCTGGTAAAAGAGAGCGTTGGTCGCACTTAGCTGCTCCCGTAGATTTTCCGGCAGGCTACTCAGGGGGGCGGACCAGCTTTGCCCGCTCAGGGGGTCGACCACGAAGAGGCGGTTGTTGTGTCCGGCCCGGTCGAAGGCCGCGAAGGGCTGCCGTCGGTGGAGTCCGTCGAGTCGTCCGCCCACGATCAGCCAGGACCCCTCGTGTACGGCAAACGCGTACGACTGAAGTCCACCCAATTCGGGTACGGAAACGCTCTTCAGCGCTATTCGGTCGGGATGATAAGCCTGGGCGGACAGCGAAGTCAACGCCAGTACCGTCACGAGGCAGGATAGGAAAAGATACGGACGCACGGTCGGTTTATATTTTGGGTTAGGGGATTCCGCCCTGGTTTAAACGGTCTAACGAGAACCGCCCGCGCAGCACGACTTCCCCTTTGCTTTTCCCTGCCCCCCGCAGCTTGCCCCGGCGGATTTAGCTCCGGCTTTATCACCACCGCAGGATTTAGCTCCGCTTTCACCGGCACTCTTGGCAGCGCAACATGGCTTGGTACTTACTGGGGCCGGGATGTCATGCCGGTCCGCATCCAGTACCGGAAACCCGGCGGCTTCCCAACCGATAATACCGCCAGTAAGACTAGTAAGGTGGGTAAAGTCGTTTTCGGCCAGCAAATTAGCGGCTTTCATGCTGCGCTTACCGGAACGGCACGCCAACAGCAAGGGCTGATCGCGTGGTAGTTCGGCCATACGGTCGGGTAACTCGCTCAGGGGAAGATAGATCACTCCCGGCAGGTCATACGCAAGAACTTCCACTTCGTTGGGCTCACGCACATCCACGAAAACCGCCCCATTCGCCAGAACGGCAGCCACGGAATCTGGCGTGATCTCCGCTATGCTGTTCCGCTGGCTGAAAACCGGGGCCGACAGGGTCAGCATACCGAGTGCCAGAAACAAAAATTTAATCGCTTTCATGTTTGAAGTTTTTACAAATTTACTGACAAGGTCTTCCCGGTATTGTGATGTAAGTCACACTACTCGGGGAGCCTTAGGAAGGGCATCGGTCGGCCCTAGAAATCCTGTACCGCGTCACTCAGATCGAATACCGCCACGCCCTCCGGCAGCGCCGCCCGCACGATGCTGGCCGCGGCGGCCGAGCGGTAGCCTCCCGCGCAGTGCACCACGACGGGCTTATCCCCGGAAATCTCGCCGGTACGCTCCTGTAGGTCGGGCAGTGGGATGTTGGTGGCACCGGCAAACTTCTTACCGGATTGCTCTACCTCACTGGCGTTGCGCACATCGATGATCGTGTAATCTCCGGTGTGCTCCCTGAACTGGTCTACGTCCAGCGGCTCCAGCGT
The DNA here is from genome assembly GCA_963838715.1 of Lewinellaceae bacterium. Classification (GTDB taxonomy): domain Bacteria; phylum Bacteroidota; class Bacteroidia; order Chitinophagales; family Saprospiraceae; genus Neolewinella. The sequence goes on along the minus strand of CAWISE010000009.1, from coordinate 4,949,193 downwards.
CTCCGCCGGTTGGCCGGCCGTCACGGTAAACCCGCCCTCAACGAAGGCCTCGTAGCCGATTTTGGCGGCCGTGGCAATGGCCTCGTCCAGTTGCTTTTTATCACTGGCCACCAGGTAGAACGGAGTCCGTGGGGGCACCAGGCTACCGAGCCAGGTCTCGAACTTACCGTCCAGTTGGATATTGAGCGCCCCCGGGTTGAAACCCTTTTTGAAGGTGGCTTCGTCCCGGACGTCGACCACAACCGCATCCACCGGGGGGGTATGATTCGCCTCCAGCCGGCGCACGGCGTCGATGCTCTCCCGGTAAGCGGGTGCCCCCCGCTGGTTGAGGTCTACGTCGTAGGAAAAGTAGGCGGGAACGAATGGCTGATCCCGGAGTAACCAGTCGACGAAGGCGGCCTCCGTTTCCCGCTCGAAGGCCGGGTTGGTATCCAGTTCCTGCCGGATGGTGCTGGACCGTTCGTCGCTCAGTCCCTTACCGCAGAGACTGCCGGCTCCGTGGGCGGGGTAGACCTTCGCGGCGGGGTTGACGTTGGCCAGTTTATTATGGATGCTGTGGTACATGGCACGGGCCAGGTCCTCCCGTTTTCCCCTGAAATTACCGGCTTCTTCCCGGAGATCGGGCCGGCCGACGTCGCCGACGAACAGGGTATCGCCCGTAAAGACGGCGACTTCCTCCCCGGCCCCGTCCTCCAGTACGATCGAGATGCTGTCCGGGCTGTGACCGGGGGTATTCAGTGGGCGAAAGGTGCAGGCGCCCACCTTTAGCTCCTGCCCCTCGTCGAATCCCTCGTGCGGGTAATCGGCACCGGTTTTGGCGCTGGCGTAGATGGTCGCGCCGGTCCGCCGGTGCAGTTCCAGGTGGCTGGAAACAAAGTCGGCGTGGGGGTGGGTCTCGATGACGGCTACGAGTTTGGCACCGTGCTCTTCCGCGAATTGCAGGTAGGGCGTGGGGTTCCGTGCCGGGTCGATCACGACCAGTTGGTCGTCAATGAGAATAGCGTAGGAGGCGTGCGCCAGTCCTTCGTCGTAAATCTGTTTAATCTGCATGGGATAGTTACCTTAACGTTGATAATAAGTAAGTGCCTCTGGTCTTGTTCGGGCGACGGCGCGCAGGTGCGATGTTTACTAATAAACAGCCGGCCCCTGCCGCTCAGCGGACAGGGTTACCGTCCAGAGCCCCCGTAGTTGGCTGACCCCGTAACCGGTCGGTCAGGTAGTGGCTCCTCACCCCCGCCATGGGCGGGGCGAGGCGGCCGTTCAGTGGGGCATCCGGGCTATGACAACCGTAGCAGTTGGTCCCGATAAGCTTCTCTCCACGGGAGATCAGCTCAGCGGTGGCCTCGTCCGGAGGGACGGTGAACGCAGGCCCTTCGTGTCCCCCGCAGGAGAACAGCAGGCCCGCCACCAGTACGGTTATCACCCCCCGGAAGGTTACGCTCGTTTCGTGTACCATTAGTCCGGTAAGTTATTCCAGCGCCCTCCGTTGATCGCTTCGATCCCCTCCGCCCGTAACTGTCGCACCGCCATCCCGCTACGGTTGCCGGAGCGACAGCAGGTAATGATGGGCTGCGGTAGTTCCCGCAGCCGGGGTAGCGCATTACCGATCTCCCCTAGGGGGATATTGAGACTGCCGGCGTGGTGACCCCGCCCGTACTCCTCCCGGCTGCGTACATCGACGATGGTACCGCTGGCCGGCAGATCGGGTGGCGGGGGGCTAGAGAACAGGTTCTTCAGGAAGTTAAGCACGGGAAAATTTTTAGGGAGTTTTCGGTACTGGCGGGTTTTACCCCGCCACGGAGGGGTTAGATAGTCCGCTTCGCCAGATAGAAATCGACTTTCTCGTATTCCGTATTCGCGATACGCTCGTCCATCTCCTTCAGCGTCTTCGGGGGAGGAACAATGGCCTTATCTCCGGGACGCCAGTCTACCGGCATGGCACACTTGTTCTCGTCGGCCGTTTGCAGGGCCAACAGCGCGCGCTTCACTTCGTCCATATTCCGGCCTACGTTCATGGGGTAGTACATGATGAGGCGGATATCGCCCTTCGGGTCAACGATAAAGACGGCGCGCACCGCGGCCGTTTCGCTTTCTCCGGGGTGGAGCATCCCGTAAATTCTGGAGACGGCCATGTCGATGTCCGCAATGATCGGGAAAGTCATGTAGACACCCGTTTTCTCCCGGACATTATTGACCCAAGCCAGGTGGGAATGGACACTGTCGATACTCAGCCCGATGAGTTTGGCACCGCGCTCGTTGAACCAGTCCTGCTCTACGGCGAAGGCAGACATTTCGGTCGTACACACGGGCGTAAAGTCGGCCGGGTGGGAAAACAGGACGACCCAACTGTCCTTTGCGTATTCAGAAAACTGGAGTGGGCCGGTGGTGGTAACCGCACGGAAATCGGGCGCGGGTTCGCCGATTCTCGGCATTTGGGTGGAGGCTTGAATTTGGTCTTGCATAATAATTTTGATTAGGTAGATTAATTCCCCTTTGGGTTACGGCAAAGTTATTCCCGGGCCGGAAGGGAGTCCGTGATCTTCATCACACCTCCGGAATTTCCTTCCCGCCCGACCCCTAAAAAGTACTGACCCAGCCCAGCCCCACGTAACTGCCCCGCTCCACCACCCCGACGCCCGGCTGCCGGAAATAATTATTATTGACCAGGGCCGGTGTTCCCGTCCCCGCGCTTCCCCGCCGGAGGGCATAAAAAAGGGAGATCTTTGTTTTGGGGTTGAAGTACAGATTGGCCCCGATGTCCAGTCCGCTATCCGATCCGGAAAAGGCACTCAGCCGGTTCGCCGTTTCAATCTCGCCCAGTCCCGTACCGCCCCGGTAAAACCAGTAACTGACCACGGGCTCCAGAATGAGCGCCCGCGGCAGGTCCAGGTTCCGCCCAACGCGCAGGTAGCCCGTATACCCCCGGTTTTCCTCCCCGTTGGCCGAACGGTAGAGCCGGAAAAACTCTCCGTCCAGTTGCCAGTTACTGGCGTTGAGGAGACCGTCGACCCCCCAGGCGGTGTTCCGGTCGAAGAGGTCGGTATTCCCCTGGCGGGCGGCCGCCAGTCCTAGCGTCAGCCCCCGTCGGGCACCGAAGTAATTGACTTTTTTCCCCGGCTGGTAAGTGGCCCATTCCGGGTCTCCGAACTGAACGGCGAGGCGGCCGGTCACCAGCGGGCTGTACGCAATTCCCGTACTGTTTCCGGAGATGCCCGTAAATACCGGATTTTGCAGGGCCAACTCGTAAGTGAGGTGCCGCTTTCCCGTCTCCGCGTGCAGCTGCCCACCCAGCATCAGGCCCATCGACCGGCCCGGACCTACGCCCGTGAGGTGACGACGCAGGTAATTCTGCGACCAGGCTTTCTCGAAGGAAGTACTGGACAGGGCCGCTACGGTGCTTTCACGTCCGATCGGGGAAACGAAATACCCCCCCAGCAGGTACAGCCGGTCGTCCGCCGCCTTGCGCTGCCACTGCACGTAGGCGTTCCAGATCCGGAAGGCGGGGGACCCACCGTTATTGCCGCCTGCTTCCGTACCGCTGAGTACGTCGTGACCGACCAAATCGAGCGCCGCGGTAACCTTGAAGCTCACCGTGGCGTAGGGCTTTCCGGTCAGCGAAAAGCGACTTCTCCGTAGCTGGGCGTTCAGCCGGGCGTCGGCGGCGGTAGCGGTGCCGTCCTCCCCCACTACCTTCATCCCGTAACCGTAAGTGCTCCAGAGCTGGAGACCGACCGATCCTTTTATTGCGTATTCCTCCAGCACCTTGCTCAGGGCGGAGGGGGCCGGCTGCGCCCGGACGTTTCCGGCAATCAGTAGCAGGAACACCCCCAGCCGGATTAAAAATTTTTGCACCTGCGCGCCGTCGGCAAAAAAGCCCCGGATTCGTCTGTTGTTCGTAATATCCATGCTAGGATCAAAAATTAAGGAAGCGGGCGGGGCCGCGGGTGCAAAATGGATAAATAAGCGGCTTGCCGGTTACGGCAATCTTCCCCCGCCCCCAGTATTTCAGGTCCAGCCTCCAGGACGGTACGAACAAACGGGTGACGGCATTCCCCGGGGTGACCAGGGTGTGGCTCAATAAAAGGGCACCCCGAAAGTGGGACTCGGCCTCCTCTCCGTGCGACGTGTGTTGCGCCCGTTGCGGGGCCGGGAAGAGCAGTAGCAAAGGCAGTAAACAGCAGAGCTTATTCATGTTGGTAATTTTCGCCGGCGGGCCGTACCTCACCCGTACAGCCGGTTAATTTTTTGCTTCATCCGCAGGTAACTCACCATACCGGTTACGATTGACGCTCCCCCCAGGGCAAAGGCGAGCCAGGCGATCCAGTAGAGGTCGCGCTCGATCCGGATCAGGTGCAGCAGCCCCAGCCCCGTAAATACCAGGTAGATCCCCGTCCGCGTGTACGCCAGCAGCGTTCGCTGGTTGGCCAGGTGCGTACGGTCCAGGGCCAGGCGATCGGTCAGGCTCAGTTCGTCGAGGGTCATCTCAGGGGGTTGGTTTGCAGGGCGTAGTCATCGACTGACCGCCCCTCCGTACCGGAACGGACGGCCTCTACCGCATCCTTTACGCTGAAGTAGAAGTTGTGCTCTCCGACCAGGGCGAAGAGGCCGTTCTTGCGGAAGGCATCGCGCACCGGACCGATCAGGCCGCTGAAGACCACCTCGACCCCCGCGGCCTGCTGGTTCGTGATGAAGGTGTGCAGTTCGTGCATCGCACTGCTGTCGATGTAGGAAATACCCTCGGCGTTGATGACGATGTGGTGTAATGCGGGAAGCCGCGCCTCGGCCAGTTCGTTCAACTGTCGCTGAAAGTAGGACAGGTTGGCGAAGTACAGCTGGCCGTCGAAACGGACGATCAGGGTACCCTCCGATTCCGTCGCCCCTTCGAAGCGATTGACGTTACGGAACTGGTCCGTTTCCGGGATCCGGCCCAGCACGGCGACGTGGGGTTGCATACTCCGGTAGATATGTACGGCAATCGAGAGAGCGACCCCCACCAGGATACCCTGCTCGATACCGAGGGACAGCGTTGCCACGAAAGTGACCGCCAGCATCCAGAAGTCGGAGCGGTCCACCCGCCAGAGGTGGCGGGCCTCCCTAACGTCAATCAGCCCAAAGACGGCCACCATGATCACCGAGGCCAGGATGGCCTTCGGCAGGGAGTAAAACAGCGGGGTCAGGAACAGCAGGGTAAGGACGATGAGCAGGGCACTGATGATGGAGGCCAGCCCCGTCTTCGCGCCCGACTGATCATTGACCGCCGTACGCGAGAAGCCACCGGTAACCGGGTAAGCCTGCACCAGCGCCCCCGCCAGGTTCGCCGCCCCGAGGGCGATGAGTTCCTGGTTCGGAACGACCTCGTACTCCTGGTGCCGCTTCTGGACGGCCTTGGCCACCGCTATGCTTTCCATAAAACCGACCAGGGAAATGGTCAGTGCCGTCGGGATCAGCGCCTCGACCTGCGCCCAGGTGAAGGACGGCAGGACGAGGGCGGGTAGTCCGTCCGGGACCGTCCCCACGATCTTGACACCCTGGCTCTCCAGCCCGATCGCGATGACGGTCAGAATCCCGAATACCACCGCCAGCAGCGGGCCGGGAATCGCCTTATTGATTTTCTTAACCCCGATGATCAGCCCGATTCCCACCAGCCCGATGGCCAGGGTGTACCAGTTGACCTCCCCGAAGCGTTCGGCGGCGGAGAAAACAATCTCGTGAACGTGGTGGCTTCGCGCCAGATCGATTCCCAGTAAGTGCTTTAGCTGGCTCAGCCCGATGATCAGGGCCGCGGCGGAAGTAAATCCGCTAACGACCGGGTGCGACAGCAGGTTCACCAGAAAACCCAGCCGGAAAAAACCGAGGGCAAACTGGATGAGGCCCACCATCAGTGAGAGCACGATCGCCAGACTCAGAAAGGCATCCGTCCCGATTTCCGCAATGGCCCCTACCCCGCTGGCGGTCAGCAGGGACACCATGGCAACGGGCCCGACGGCCAGTTGCCGGCTCGTTCCCAGGATGGCGTACACCATCAGCGGCAACGTCACCGCGTAGAGTCCGTGAATGGGCGGCAGCCCCGCCAGCATGGCGTAAGCCATCCCCTGGGGGATGAGCATTACCCCAACGGTCAGACCGGCGGAAATATCCCCCTTCAACCAGTCTTTCCGGTAGTTTTTGCCCCACGACAGGGCCGGTACGTAGTCAGAAACACGCATGAATCAGGATTATAATTGGGTACAGGAAGTCCGGCTCCGCGGCGAACCACGCCGGCTTCCCGCGGTAAGAGGGGGTCATGGCGGCCACGCTACATTTCCGCCACGACCCCGTAGATGAACGATTACAGTACGGCCGTTACGGCTTCGTCGAGGGTAGCCTGACTCATCTTGGTCGGACACTGGTAATCGGACTTAGGGAGTTCCGTTTCCTTGATGGCGCCCCAGCCCCCCTGGACGTTGACCAGCTGCTGGTAGCCACGGGCGCGCAGAATGGAAGCGGCGATCAGGGAGCGGTAGCCGCTACCACAGTGGAGGTAGTAAGTATCGCCCCGATCGAGTTCCTTGGCGTGCTCACCGTTGATGTAATCCAGCGGATAATTCTCGGCGGCCAGCAGGTGCTCGGCCAGGAATTCCGATGGTTTGCGGGTATCGATGATGTGCTCGACCCGCCCGGCGGACACCCGTTGCTCGAACTCTTCGGCCGTGACGTTACTAATGCTGTCGGTTTCGCGGCCGCTGTCCGTCCAGGCAGTCATGCCGCCGTCCAGATAGCCGAGGACGTTGTCGTAGCCCACGCGGGAGAGCCGGGTAACCACCTCCTCCGCCCGGCCTTCGGGAACGACCAGCAGGATGGGCTGCTTAATGTCGACGATGAGGGCTCCGACCCAGGGGGCGAACTGCCCGTCGATACCGATGAAGATGCTGTTCGGTACGTGGGCGGCCGAAAAATCGTTGCGGTCGCGAACGTCCAGTACCAGGGCTTCTTCGGAATTGGCGATCTCCTCGAACGCTTCGGGAGACAGCGGGTGATTACCCTTGGCCAGTACTTCCTCGAAACTGTCGTAACCGCCTTTATTCATCATGGCGTTCTTCATGAAGTACTGGGGCGGCGGCGTGAGGCCGGCGGTCACCTCCCTCACGAAATCCTCCCGGCTCATATCCGTCCGCAGGGCGTAGTTGAACTGCTTCTGGTCTCCGAGGCGGCCGACGGTTTCCTTACTCAGGTTTTTACCGCAGGCGGAACCGGCTCCGTGGCCGGGGTAGACAACGACGTCATCGTGCAGCGGCATGATCTTTTCGCGCAGACTGTCGAAGAGATAGCCGGCCAGGTCCTCCTTGGTCAGCTCACCCTGCTTGATGGCCAGGTCGGGGCGACCGACGTCACCGAGAAAAAGGGTATCTCCGGTGAAAATGGCGTGGTCCTTGCCCGTTTCGTCCCGCAGCAGAAAAGTACTGCTCTCCATGGTGTGGCCGGGGGTGTGGAGTACCTGGATAGAAACCTTACCTACTTCAAGGATTTCTCCGTCGCCGGCCGAATGTACCTCATAGTCGGGTTTAGCCATCGGCCCGTAGACGATGGTCGCACCGGTCGCCTTCGCCAGATCGAGGTGACCGGACACAAAATCAGCGTGGAAGTGCGTCTCCAGAATGTATTTGAGCCGGACGCCGGCCCGCTCCAGCTTCTCCAGATAAGGCTTGGTTTCCCGCAGAGGGTCAATGATGACGGCCTCCCCCGCGCTTTCGATGTAGTAGGCGCCGTGGGCGAGACAACCGGTATAAATTTGTTCGACTTTCATGGTGTACTGATTTTTATCGTACGGCAAAGTTCCGGAATGGCGAACGGGAGATTGGTGATGTACATCACACGGAGCAATTTTGGCTGATACATGACAACCTCATCATGTATCCCGGCGTTGCCGCTGTCAAAGCGCTGCCAGTGAACGATCAACTGACCACGGATGAAGTCCGCTCCTACTTTCCGGATTTTACCGAGCCCGGCCTCCAACAGGTTATCGCCAACGAGGGGCGTGTACACCAGTTCCGGGAGGGCGACGTCATTCTTGATTACGGTGGCTACGTACGGATGCTCCCGCTCATCCTCGCGGGGACCATCAAGATCAGCCGGCTGGCCGACGACGGTACCGAACTCTTCCTCTACTATCTCTCCCGGGGGGAAAGCTGCACGATGACCTTTTCCTGCTGCCTGCACGATAAGCGCAGCGAGATCCGGGCGGTGGCCGAGGAGGACACCACCGTCCTGGCCCTCCCCCAGCAGCGCCTCGACCAGTGGATGATGAACTACCAGAGCTGGAAAAATTTCGTCATCACTTCCTACGACCAGCGGATGAACGAACTCATCCGAACCATCGACCAGGTCACCTTCCACCAACTCGACGAACGATTACTGGATTATCTGCGCAAGCGGGCCGCCGTTCACGCCGACCGGACGATCACCACTACTCATCAGGAAATCGCGTCGGACCTCCACGTAAGCCGGGAGGCGGTGTCACGGCTACTTAAAGCACTGGAGCGACGGGGAGAACTTCGCCTGGGGCGGAACCTGATCACGATGGTATAAACAAAAAAACCCGCCAACTCCGGAGAGTTAGCGGGTTAGTCCATGCTACTGGTTGTCAGTTTACCGGTTACTTACCGTCGACTTCCTCGAACTCTACGTCCTGGACGTCCTCGGCGGCACCCGTATCGGTCGGGCCGGCTCCTCCGGCGGCGTCAGGACCGGCACCGGCAGCGGCGTCTCCCTGCTGGGCCTGGTAGATATCCTGGCTGGCGGCGTTCCAGGCGGCGGTCAGCGTCTCGGTGGCGGAGTCGATCTTGTCGATGTCCTCTGCCTTGTGAGCGTCCCGCAGATCCGTGAGGGCGGCATCGATGGCGGCCTTCTTGTCCTCGGGGATCTTCTCTCCGAATTCCTTCAGCTGCTTTTCGGTCTGGAAGACCAACTGATCGGCACCGTTCAACTTCTCGACACGTTCGCGGGCTACCTTATCGGCATCCTCGTTCGCGGCGGCTTCGGCCTTCATGCGCTCGATGTCCTCCTTGCTCAGTCCGGTACCGGCTTCAATCTTGATCGACTGTTCCTTACCGGTTCCCTTGTCCTTGGAGGTTACGCTGAGTACGCCGTTAGCGTCCATATCGAAGGTTACCTCGATCTGGGGTACGCCACGGGGGGCGGGGGGAATATCACCGAGGACGAAGCGACCGATCGGCCGGTTATCGGCGGCCATCTGGCGCGCGCCCTGGAGTACGTGGATCTCGACGGAGGGCTGGTTGTCGGAAGCGGTGGAGTACGTCTTGGACTTCTTGACCGGAATCGTGCTGTTCGCCTCGATCACGGTGTCGAAGATACCACCCATCGTCTCGATACCGAGGCTGAGGGGAGTTACGTCGAGCAGCAGTACGTCCTGTACGTCACCACTCAGTACGCCACCCTGAATCGCGGCACCGATGGCGACCACTTCGTCGGGGTTCACGCCCTTGTTGGGCTTCTTGCCGAAGAATTTCTCGACGGCCTCCTGGATGGCGGGGATCCGGGTGGAACCACCGACCAGAATGACTTCGTCGATATCGGACTTGGAGAGACCGGCATCCTTCAGGGCGTCCTGACAGGGCTTGAGGGTACGCTGTACCAGCTTGTCGGCGAGTTGCTCGAACTTCGCGCGGCTGATCTTGACGACCAGGTGCTTCGGTACGCCGTCTACGGCCGTGATGTAGGGAAGGTTAACTTCCGTCTCCTGGCTGCTGGACAATTCGATCTTGGCCTTCTCGGCGGCTTCCTTCAGTCGCTGGAGGGCCATCGGGTCCTTCGTCAGGTCGATGTTCTCCTGGCTCTTGAATTCGCCGGCCAGGAAGTCGATCAGTACGCGGTCGAAGTCATCACCACCCAGGTGAGTATCCCCGTTGGTAGACTTTACTTCGAATACACCGTCTCCCAGGTCAAGGATGGAGACGTCGAAGGTACCGCCACCGAGGTCGTAAACGACAATGGTCATGTCCTTGGAACGCTTATCCAGACCGTAGGCCAGGGCGGCGGCGGTCGGCTCGTTGATGATACGGCGGACGTTCAGTCCGGCCACCTCACCGGCCTCCTTGGTTGCCTGACGCTGGCTGTCATTGAAGTAAGCCGGCACCGTAACTACGGCTTCGGTTACTTCCTGACCGAGAAAATCCTCGGCGGTCTTCTTCATTTTCTGAAGGATCATGGCGCTGATCTCCTGGGGAGTGTACAGCCGTCCGTCAATGTCGACACGGGCCAGGCCGTTGTCTCCCTTCACGACCTTATAGGCGGAGCGCTCGACTTCGTTCTTGGACTCGTCGAAGCGCATACCCATGTAGCGCTTGATGGAAGCCACCGTACGCGTCGGGTTAGTAATGGCCTGGCGCTTGGCGGGGTCACCGATCTTGCGCTCGCCGCCATCCAGGAAGGCGACGACGGAGGGGGTGGTATTCCGGCCTTCCTCATTGTAGATGACCGTGGGTTCGTTACCCTCCATTACGGCTACGCAGGAGTTGGTCGTACCCAGGTCGATTCCGATAATCTTACTCATAGGTTGTGCTGATTTTATTACTGTTGATGACCAAATGGGTCTCCCCGGTTATTGCAAGGTCCGTGCCAGTCCGTTAAGAACCGGACGCATGACAGATTAAGCAGTACGTATCTTCCTTACCAGCAATACTGTCCGCTATCCAAAGAGGGGGCGGTCATTTTGTCAGCCTGCCTCTCCGGACAGTTCCTCCACGGCAGCCCACAGGTTCTCGAAGGTGGAAAAACCACGGGCAATGGCCGTCAGTTGGTCCCCCTTGCGGAAGATGACCGTCGGATAGCCGGTCACGCCCCAACTGCGGTTGGTCCGAAAATCAATCAGGGTCAGGCGGCGGGCCTCCTGGCTGACGAAGGTCTCCGCGAACCGGTCGAAATCAATGCCCGTCTCTTCACAGACGGATCGGTAAAACTCCAGTTCTCCCGGGTCTTCGTTCTTCACGTAGAAGCCGTACTGAACCAGTTCAAAAAACCGACTCTCCACCGCCGGGTCGATCAGGCGGGCGGCCACCACGGCGCGGCAGGAGGGCTCGGTATTGTAGCTGAACGCAGCGCGGTCGAACAGACTGGTTCCGAAGGGCTGTCCGCTACGCTGGTTCACCTCCTCCCAGTGGTGCCGGAGAAATTTGCGAAACTCCTGGTCCCAGCTCTGACTGTCGTCGGGCCGGAGCCCGCCCACGACGATGCGGTAGGGAATGCCCTCCCGCCGGGCACGTACTTCCAGTCGGTGAAGGGCCGGGGAGATACCCCAGCACCAGGAGCACATAGGGTCGCCTACGTAGATGATCTCTACGTCGTCGCGCAATTCGGGTAGCGGGGCGGCGGCGGGCGCCAGGGCGGCGGGCGTGCAGAGACCGGTTTCGGGGTCGCAGTGGGGGACGTTGTCGGAGGTCATGGATTGGGCGTTGAGGGATACCGTGATTAATGGAGAAAGGTGGGAGAGAAACGTACGCACGGCGGGTAACGGATGGGGAGATATGTGAAAACATTACGGACCTTAGCGGGATGACCAAACACTTCGCCATTACGGGCAATATCGGTTCCGGCAAGACCACCGTCTGTCACGAATTCGAACGGTTGAACGTACCGGTCTACTACGCCGACGAACGCGCAAAGGTTCTGATGACCGAGGACCGGGCACTCGTGGCCGGCATTAAGACGACGTTCGGGGAGGAAGCCTACCAAGGTGACGGCAGCCTGAACCGGGAGTACCTGGCCCGGGTGGCCTTCGGGGACCCGGTAGAACTGAAAAAACTGAATGCCCTCGTTCACCCGGCGGTCGGGGCGGACGGACTGCGCTGGCGCGCGGCCCAGACGGCCCCCTACACCCTCCACGAGGCGGCCATTACCCTGGAGATCGGGAATGCGGGGGCCTACGCGGGGGTGATTGTCGTCTCCGCGCCCGTTAACAAACGTTGCACCCGCGTCCGCGCCCGGAATGGTATTTCGGTCGAACAATTTCGGGAACGCGCGGGGAAGCAGTGGCCGGACGAGCGCAAAGCGGCGGCGGCCGATTACCTGATCGTGAACGACGGAAAAAAGCTGGTGTGGCCGCAGGTACTCGCCCTGCACCAACGGTTACTGGAAGCCTAATCCACGGGTGTACTGCCCCGAGCGCAGGCTGTCCTGGCTCTGCAAATCGATCGTGATTCCCCGCTGGAGAGCCGTCACCCGACTGGTGATGAGGCCGAGACCGTTGCTGAGGTTGCTGTACCGGGGGAGGGCCTGGGAGCTGGTGATGCCCACGTTGGCGTTCTGCAGCAACTGACGGTCGAGCGCCTCCTGTCCGGCGGCGGTTACCAGCACGTCAAAGCTGTCGAAGCGGCGGATGACGTTGTCGATCGGTTCCAGCTGGTCACCGATGAACTGGTAAATCTCAGCCGTTTCGATCTCGGCCCGGGCGATCCGCTCGGTCCGATCGGTTCTCTGCAGGGCCGTGAAGGCGGGGAACTCGATGCTGCGCGAAACCGTGGTGTTGTTGGCGATATTGATGTCGCGGTAGTTCAGGGTGAGCCGCACGTCGAACAGCAGGGCATTCTCCCCGATGTTCCAGCGCACCAGCAGTGGCGTGCGGGGGTCGGCGATACGGGCCATCGTGGTCGGCCGCGTGATCTCGATCGGCCGCAGAATAGTCGTCTCGGCGACGGAGGTTTCCGCGCCGGGGCGACGAATTTCCAGGCGAACGTTCCGGCCGGCCACTACGCCCCCGGTGGTCCGGTAGAGCACGTTCGGGTCGGTGGCGAACAGCCCCGGTTCCCGTTCGATACCCAGGGCGCGGGCATCCACCCGTTCCAGGACGAACTCCTGCTCCGTGCCCTCGTCAATCAGTACCACGGTAGCTTCGTCCTCGGCGTAGTAGATCGTTCCGGCCTGGGCGGCCAGTTCCTCGGCGTTGCCACCGGACTGCAGAAAGGTGCGCTGTACCCGGACGTAGTTATCATCGGCCCCGGGATCCAGGAAACCGTAGGCAACGGGCAGGTCCATCCCGTCGGCCTCGAGCGTGAAATCATCGCGGCAGGAGAGGAGGGAAAGGAGGAGAAAAAGAAAAGAAAGGAGTAAGTAGGGCTTCATCTGGTTGGGTTAACTGGGGTAAAGGTAAGGTGGATATTCGGACCTTTGGACCGTTAGATATTTGGACCGTTGCCACTAACGCTCCAACGGTCCAACAATCCACTACCCCCTGTCCTTCGGCACCTCCCCCGCCGCGATCTCCTGCCGCCGGAAGTAATCCATCAGTTTCTTGGCCGTGCTCAGGTTGGTCACCTCGGCGATCTCGGAGGCCAGGGCTTCCTTTACCTTTTTGGTGCTGCCGAAGTGGCCGATGAGTTTCTGGACCGTCTTCTCCCCCACCCCGGGAATGTTGGTGAGTTCGGACCCCAGCATGCCGATACTGCGCTTGTTCCGGTGGTGACGGAGGCTGAAGCGGTGGGCCTCGTCGCGGCACTGCTGGATGAGGCGCAGGCTTTCGGATTTTTTGTTGATGAACAGCGGTACGGGGTCGTCGGGGAAGTAGATCTCTTCCAGCCGCTTGGCGATCCCCACCACCGTCATTTTGCCGCGCAGGCCGAGCAGGTCGATGCTCTCCATGGCGTGGCTGAGCTGCCCCTTGCCCCCGTCGATGATGACGAGCTGGGGCAGCGGCTCGGCCTCGTCCGTCAGCCGGCGGTAGCGGCGGTGAACCACCTCCTTCATGCTGGCGAAGTCATCCGGCCCCACCACGGTTTTGATGTTGTAGTGGCGGTAGTCCTTCTTGCTGGGCTTGGCGTTTTTGAAGACCACGCAGGCGCTGGCGGGGTTGGTACCCGAGATGTTGGAGTTGTCGAAGCACTCGATGTGGAAGGGGACCTCGTCCATCTGCAGGTCGGTCTGCAACTGTTTGAGGATACGCTCGGCGGGAGTCTGGCGGTTCTGGTGGCTGATGCGCTGCTTCTTACGCTGCAGCAGCATGTACTTGGCGTTCTTTTCGCTGAGGTCGAGCAATTTTTTCTTGTCGCCGATCTTCGGGACGGTCACCGTAGCGTCGATACCGGGGAGGTCGATTTCGCGGGACAGGACGATCTCCGGGGCGATGCTGTTGAAGCGGTCGCGGATCTCCGGGATGGCGTAGGTCAGCAAGTCGTCCTCTTCCTCGTCGAGGTTCATCGTCATCTCCTGGGTGTGGGTGTGGATGATGGCGCCGTTGACGATCTTGATGTAGTTCAGGAAGGCTTCCTTTTCGTCCTTGGCCAGGGCGAAGACATCCGTATCCCGGATGGTGGTGGAGACGATGGTGCTCTTGCTCTGGTAGTTGTTGAAGGCCCGGAGCTTGTCGGCGATCTGCTGGGCGCGCTCGAATTCGAGGGCTTCGGCCAGTCGCTCCATCTCGGCTTCGAAGTGTCGCTTCACCTCCGCGAAATTACCCTTCAGGATGTTCTTCACCTGGGCGATCTTCTCGTTGTAGCTCTCCTCGGTTTCCTCCCCTACGCAGGGGCCCTCGCAGTTCTTGATGTGGTACTCCAGGCACACCTTGAACTTCCCCGCCTGGATGTTTTCCTCGCTCAGGTTCAGGTTGCAGGTCCGCAGGGGGAAGAGGGTTTTCACCAGGTCGAGGATGACCTTCAGGCGGTTCTTGCTGGTGTAGGGGCCGAAGTAGTAGCTGCCGTCGCGGCGCACCTGGCGGGTGATGAAGACCCGGGGGAAGCGCTCGTCCTTGATGCAGATGTAGCTGTAATTCTTGTCGTCCTTCAGGTTGACGTTGTAGCGCGGCTGGTTGGTTTTGATCAGGGCGTTCTCCAGCAGCAGGGCGTCGGCCTCGCTCTCCACGATGGTGATCTCGATGCGCGCGGCGTTTTTAACCATCACGCGGGTGCGGTTCAGCCGGTCCTTGCGGTCGCCGAAGTAACTGGCGACGCGGTTGCGCAGCACTTTGGCCTTCCCTACGTAAATGATGACGTCGTCGGCGTCGATAAAGCGGTACACCCCCGGTTGTTTGGGGATCGTAGCGGCTATCTTCTTGAAATCTTCCGTTTTCATGCGTTGCAATAACGGAAAAAGAAACAAAACGTTTGTCCGGGCGGGGACGCAGGTGCCGGGTAAGCAATAACAGCAGCGGGATTGTCACCGATCTGCTAGGTAGAACTACCTGTTTCTGGGGACCGGTAACTTAATTGTCGTGGAAGAATTACCATATTGAGTTGACAAAAATTTATTGCTTCCCTTCATTCACGGTCAACCTACTATGAAAAACGCCCTAACTTCCCTGTTACTCCTGTTATTCCTGTCCGCAGGGGCATCCGCCCAGACGGCCCTCGGCCCGGGGGACGTGATGTTCACCCTGCTGAATACCGCTCCGAACGATGCTTTTGCCTTCGTTTTACTGAAGGACGTCGCCGCCGGCACCTCCTTTTCGGTCACGGATAACGAATACCGCAACGGGGCCATTACTACGGGGGAGGGAACCGTTACCGTTACGTTCTCCTCCGCTTCCAGTTGTGGTAGTGAGTATTACTTTAATTCTGCGAGCGGCGACGGCAACTACAGCGGTGGCCGGGTGAATGGTACCGGTAGCGCTACGATCGCCAGTACTACGGGGAGTATGCAACTCTCCACCAGCGGGGAGGGCCTGATTGCCTTCCAGGGCAGTTCGATCATTACGATTCTGCAGGTCGTCGGTTTCGGCTTCGGCACCGAACGCTCTTCTTCCTCGGAATTGCCCGCCACGCTTACGGAGGGGACGAACGCACTGGCCTACACCAATAGTTTTCCGGGTTCGGACGAAAATTCCCGCCCGGATAACGTACGCTATGATTGTACCGCCCTCAGTTCCGCCCCCCCCCCTCAGTTGGCCATGGCCATTGCCACCAACGGCAATTTCCAGGAGAGTGACAATGCTTATAACTACGGCAGCGGCTGCGGCTTTACCTGCGCGGCCGCCTGTACGGACCCCACCCTCAGTAACCTATCCGCTAATCCGGCTTCCCCCTGCCCCGGCGCCGGCTTCACCCTCAACTTCAGCGGGACCCTGAACAATGCCCCCACCTTCGAACTCCGGCGCGGCAGCTGTACGGGTACGGTCGAACAGACCACCAGCGGCAACGCTTTCTCCGTCAGCGTTACCCAGACCACGACCTTCTTCGTCACCGCCCTGAACTGTAACGGTTCCCGGGCCTGCGTCAGCACCACCGTTACCCCGGCGGTACAGGGCGCAAATGCCGGACCGGACCAACTACTGACCTCCTCCCCGGTGACCCTGGCCGCCAACAACCCCGGCAGCGGTACCTGGTCCATCATCTCCGGAGACGGCAACGGCAGCTTGTCGAACGCCAACTCCAACACTTCCACCTTTTCCGGCACGGCCGGTCAGGCCTACACCCTGCGCTGGAGGGTCACCGGTGGCTGCCCGACCACCTTCGACGACGTGGAAGTGAGCTTTGCCGCCCCAACCACCAATCTGACGGCCGGCGACGTAGCCTTTACGGGCTGGAACAGTGATGCCCCGGATGAATTCTCCATCGTCCTGCTCCGCGAAATGGATGCCGGCACCGAGATCCTGTTTACCGACAAGGGCTGGCTCGCCGCCGGTGGTTTCCGTACCGGTGAGGGACTTATCAGTCTGGTATTCGACCGAAACTACCCCTGCGGTACTTCCTTTTACTTTACCCGTACCGCCGCCAGCGGCAACAACTGGGAGGCCTTTGACGCCCAGTCCCGGAACGTCGGCAACATCACCATTCCCGCCGTTCCCGGCGCCCTGCCGGAACTCAGCGTGGTGGGCGACCAACTCTTTGCCTTCCAGGGCAGCCTGAACTCCCCCACCCTGCTGGCGGGCATCCATACGGAAGGCCCCTGGGATGCGGACGCGAACGGCGCGCCGGATTCCGCCCAGCCTCCGGCCCTGACCGGGAACGGTACCTCCGTCAACATCTCCGCCGCGGACGACAATGCCAAGTACAATTGTTCCGTCACCGGCGGCGCGCCCAGTCAGATCCGGGCCGCGGTGAACGACCCCGCCAACTGGAACCTGAACAATGATGTCATCTTCGACCTGGCGGCCAGTTGTAACTTCGTCTGCGGCACCTGCGAGGAGCCGGTCATTACCAGCATCGGCGTTTCCGACGATCCGGTCTGTACTGGCGAGGACGTAACGCTGACCGTCAACGGCTCCCTGAACGAGGCGGCCCGCTGGGTAGTCTACTCCGGTAGCTGCGGCGGTACGGAAGTGGGCAGCAGTACGACCAACGACATCACCTTCCCGCCCGCGGCGAGCGGTACCTACTTCGTGGCCGGTATCGGCGGCTGCGTCGGCATCCCGGTTTGTACGGAAGTGACCATCAACGTAACCGGTACCCAGGCCGCCATTACGGAAGAAGTGATCGTGACGGCTGACGGGGTTACTTCCACTACCCTGCAGCCCAACAGCCCCGGCCCCGGGGAGACGGCCACGCTGGTCTTCAGCAGCGGCGACGGGCTCGGCACCATTACCGGACCGGACGGTAGTAATGTCTACACCATCACCGGAACGACCGGACAGGCGTACGAACTGACCTATACCTTCAGCAGCGCGAGTTGCCCGAGTACGCAGGACGAAGTGCTGATTGTTTTTGCCAACAGTACCACCCTCACCGTGGGAGACATCGCCTTTACCGGTATTAATACCAACCCTACGGACGGTTTCTCCTTCGTCGCCCTGACGGACATGAATGCCGGTACCACCATCACCTTTACCGACCGGGGCTGGACCAATGGTTTCGTGGCCAGCGGGGAATCCACCATGCAACTGACCCTGTTCGAAGGGCTGGCGTGTGGGGATGCCCTCTACCTTACCGAGGCGGCGAACGGCAGCCGGCAGATTGCCGACTGGCAGGTACTGCGGGTAGGCACCGGGGCGGTAGCCGGTCAGCTTACCCAGATCGGGAGTAACGCTGCTTTTGAGCTCGCCCTGACCGGCGACCAGATCTTTGCCTACCAGGGGGCAGAACCCCAGAGTGAGGCCAGCGGTAATTTCCTGGCCGCTATTTCTACCAATATTTCCTCCGCCGGCACCACTAATGAGGACTGGGACGACCAGATCGTCAGTCTCTCCCAGGATTCCGACCTCCCCGACGCGCTCAGCGGTTTCGCCGTCCTGATTTCCGACGCGACGGGCAGTAATGTCACCGAGGCGGACAACGGGCAGTACGACTGCACGCTGTCGGGCTCTACGATCCCCGACGCAGCCCTGATCAATGACTTTACCAACTGGTCCACCCGCGTCAATACGGCTTACGACCTGTCGGGCTCCTGCATCGAATCCTGCTGTACGCCGGGCACGATATCCGGTCTGACCGCCACCGCTACCGACATTTGTCCGGGCGACATGACGACGATTTCCTTCACCGGCACCCTGAATGATTCCGACGAATGGCTGGTCTCCTCCGGCAGTTGCGACGGGGTTTTCGTCACCACGCTTACCGGTTCGGGTACGATCAGTTTCGATGCGAGCCCATCGACCACCACCACTTATTACATCCGTGCCACGGGAGCAGGCCCCGACGCCTGCCCCGCAACCAACTGCTCGGAAATCACCATAACCGTCGGATCGACCCTCGCCGCCGTTTGCCGGGACTTCACCGTTCAGCTCTCCGCCGACGGTACTCCTGCCTTCGCCGCCGACAGCCTCGACGGTGGATCGATGAACAGTTGCGGACTTCCCCTGACGTTCAGCGTAGATCCGGCCGAGACCTTCGATTGCGACAACATCCCGGAAGGACCACGTACAATCACCCTGACCGTAGCCGATGGTACCAATCCTGCCGTAACCTGTACCAGCCAGGTGGAGGTGGAGGACAACATTGCCCCGACGTTCGACTGTCTGGATGCCAGCATCGACCTGGCAGCCGACGGAACGGCCCTGGTGGATGATGCATTCGTGTTTGCCAACCTGATCGGCAACTTCCAGGACAACTGCGCGACTGGCCCAAGGATCAACGTAGCCACCAACCGCAACATTACCTGCTCGGATCTGCCTACGTTCACCTTTTCATTCGATCTCTTCGACCCCAGCGGAAATATTTCAGCGTTTTGTAACGCAATCATCACCATCAACGACCCCACCCTCGCCTGTGACGGAGTTCCCACGGCCGTCTGTCAGGACATCACCGTGGAGATCGACGCCGACGGCAACCCCACCGTGGGCGGTCAGCCCTTCACGCCCGGTGACCTGGACGGCGGTTCCACCGACGACGGCAGCATCGACCCCAACGGCTTCAGCGTGGACATCACCCCGGGCTGCGCCAACGTAACCTTTCCCGCTTCCGCCACGACGATCACCCTGACGGTCACCGACGATATCGGACAGACCGCCACCTGTACTTCCCAGGTAACCGTGGAGGACAACATCGCGCCGGTCATCACCTGTAATGATTTCTCCGTCGACCTGGACGACAACGGTGTTGCCAGTGATCCCGATCTCAATTTCCTGCTGAATAATGTACTGAACACCTTCGCGGACAACTGTGCCGACGGGCCCGTCGGACAGGTGAACGGTAGCCAAATAGAATTCGACTGCGCCGACATCCCCACTACCACCGCGACCTACTTCTTCTTCGACGCTTTCCTCGGTTCCGGAGGGAATGGAACTTCCTGTACCGTCACGGTGACCGTCAACGACCCGAACCTGGCCTGTGACGGAGCGCCCGTAGCCGTCTGTCAGGACATCACCGTGGAGATCGACGCCGACGGCAACCCCACCGTGGGCGGTCAGCCCTTCACGCCCGGTGACCTGGACGGCGGCTCCACCGACGACGGCAGCATCGACCCCAACGGCTTCAGCGTGGACATCACCCCGGGCTGCGCCAACGTAACCTTTCCCGCTTCCGCCACGACGATCACCCTGACGGTCACCGACGATATCGGGCAGACCGCCACCTGTACTTCCCAGGTGACGGTGGAGGACAACATCGCTCCGGTCATCACCTGTAACGACTTCTCGGTCGACCTGGACGATACCGGCAACTTCGACATCGTCTCCTCTAACTTCCTGCTGACCAACGTCCTGAATACCTTCGCGGACAACTGTGCTCCGGCGGCCGGTCCGATCGTGAGCGGTACGAAGTTCAACTTCAGTTGTACCGACGGACCCACGGTTACCGCCACTTACTTCTTCTTTGACGGGAACTTCGATGACGGAGCGAACCAGGCTCCCTGTACCGTCACGGTCACCATCAACGACCCGACCCTGGCCTGTGACGGAGCTCCCGTAGCCGTCTGCCAGGATTTCACCGTTCAAATCGATGCCGACGGTAACCCCGTCTTCACCCCCTCCGATCTTGATGGTGGTTCCTCTGACGACAATACGCCGGCCGGTGACCTGATCTTCTCCATCGACCCATCAGAAACCTTCGACTGCGCCGATATTCTCGACGCCCCCAGGACGGTAACCCTGACGGTAACGGACAATACAGGACAGACCGCAACCTGTACCAGCCAGGTAGAAGTGGAGGACAACATTGCCCCGGTCATCGAATGCCAAAACGTTGCGATCGATCTGCTGGACAACGGCACCTTCAACAGTGATCAGTCTTCCGATTTCTTCCTGAACAACGTGCTGAGCTCCTTCGAAGATAACTGTGCCAGCGCCCCCTCCGGCACCGCAACGGGTTTCCAGTTTTCGTTTACCTGTGACGACCGGGGGAACCAGAACGAAAC
The DNA here is from genome assembly GCA_963838715.1 of Lewinellaceae bacterium. Lineage (GTDB taxonomy): Bacteria > Bacteroidota > Bacteroidia > Chitinophagales > Saprospiraceae > Neolewinella. Next base: position 4,928,487 of record CAWISE010000009.1, on the reverse strand, counting down.
CTACTTCTTCGGTGACGGCAGTTCCATCGGACAGGGGAATCAGTCCAGTTGCAACGTAGTACTGCAGGTGAACGACCCCTTCGGTATCTGTGGCGTAAAACCCACGGCCAACTGTCAGCCCTTCTCCGCCACGCCCGACGCAAACGGTAATTACACCCTTAACGCCAACAGCTTCGACGACGGATCAACGGACGACCGGAGCGTCTACACCCTCGTGTTCTCTCCGGACAAGGACCGCCAGGAAAACCGTACCCGGGACTGCGAATTCACGGGTACCGGCCAGGGGCAATCGTTCACGGCCGGGCAAACGGGGGTCATCCAGTCGATCCGGGTACGCGCGGGAGCCGCCACTTCCACGACGCTACACCTCTACGCGGGCAACGACGGGAGTGGGACCAACGGTGTAGGTACGCCGGCCTACAGCCAGGCCGTAGAACTGTTCTACGGGCAGTACGGCACCACCCAGAACCTGACTACGATGAACCTGGACGTTCCCTTCCCGGTGATTGCCGGCCAGGAGTACAGCTTTGTCCTGGAAGGAGAGACGACACTGACTTACTCCTGCACCGGCTCACCGGACTACGACGGGGGGCGCTCCATCCTCGATTACCGGGGTTTCTCCCAGGATGACCAGGACTATACCTTCGAGGTCAACATCATCGGCCCCGTCACCCGGGAGTTCGACACCGAGGGCGTTTACCCCATCAACGTATGGGCGGTGGACGACCAGGGGAATGTGTCCTCGACGTGCCGGACCACCTTCACGCTCGGGCAACCCCTGCCCGTCGAGTGGCTTTCCTTCACGGCCACGGGCCGTCAGAAAGACGTGCTGCTGGAGTGGACCACCAGCCTGGAAGACGATAACGCCGGCTTCCACGTCGAACGTTCGGCCGACGGTCAGGCGTGGACCGTACTCGGGGAAGTCGCTTTCTCCGACGGTGCGCAGCGGTACGCCTTCACCGATGAGAGACCGCTCACCGGAGACAACGTCTACCGCATCCGTCAGACCGATTTCGACGGCACCGTCAGTTGGTCGCCGCTGGAAACGGTGGTCTTTACCTCCGCGGCCGGCATTACCGTATTCCCGAACCCCGCCACCGACCTGATCCGAATTAAAGTACCGGAGGGCGTAACGGAACTCGAAATGCTGGACATTAACGGTCGTGTACTACCCGTAACGTTCGAGGCCGACGGCCCCGGTTTCCGCGTAGGCGTCAGCCAGTTACCCGCGGGCGTGTACCTGTTGCGGGCCATGGGCGCGGACGCTGGTACAATCTCCACGAAGGTGATCGTTCGGCGGTAAAAATTTCAAGTAGGTTATTTAGCAGCCCCCCGTTGTACCCATGCAACGGGGGGCTTTGCTATATTGCGACCATGCGAAAACTCCTCCTCGCCCTCACTGTGTTCTGCGGCTTTTGCACCTGCGTCCGCGCCCAACAGTTCAACGTCCTGCTGGTCACCGAAACGGGCGGCTGGCACCACCCCAGTATCGTAGCGGCCGTACCCGCCATGCAGCAACTGGCCCGGCGCAACGCTTTCCGGCTGGACTGGCAGCAGGACGGGCAAAAGATCAGCGACGACCGCCTGAAGGAGTTTGACGTGCTGCTGTTCGTCAATACCACCGGTGATATTTTCAACGAAGAGGAGCAGGCCGCCATCGAACGGTTCGTGCGGTCGGGAAAGGGGTTCGTGGGGATTCACGCCGCCTCGGACACCGAGTACGACTGGCCCTGGTACACGAAGATGATCGGGCATATGTTCAAGATCCACCCCCACCAGCAGGCCGCCATGCTGGACGTACTCAACAATGATTTCCCCGGCCTAACCGGCTGGCCCGCCCGCAAACTATGGACGGATGAGTACTACGAGTTCCTGGACGGCACCCGAAATCCGGAGATCAACTACCTGGTGACGGTGGACGAAACATCCTACGATACCGGGGCTAAGTGGGGAGACAACGAGAGCAGGGGGCACGGAGATTTCCATCCCGTGGCCTGGTACCGGCCCTACGACGGCGGCCGGATGTTTTACACCAGTCTCGGCCACATCCCCGAAATCTACGAGGACCAGGCCTTCCTGGACCACGTGATGGGCGGACTGTACTACGCCGCCACGGGGCGCGATCAGTGAGGGGGGGGATCACTCCGCGCCGGCGGCCCGCAACACCTCGATCACTTCCCTGCTTTCGGACATCCCGGCGAAGGTGACGGCCGTACCGCCCATCTCGTTGCGCAGGTTGACGTCAGCCCCCCGCTCGATCAGAAACCGAACGATGTCGACGTGGCCGCGGAAACTGACGCCCATCAGGGCGGTATTGCCCATCGGCCCGCGGGCGTCGATCGGAGCACCGGCCTCCACGAGGGCCCGGGTGACGGGCAGGTCTCCCAGGTAAGTGGACAGCACCAGGGGGGAAGAACCACGGTCGTCGGTAGTTCTCAGCACGTCGGGATAGTCCTTCGCCAACTGGGTCACCACGTCGGGGTCACCCGCCCGGATGGCGGTAAAAAGTCGTTCGGAGGGCGTGAGGTTGGACATGGGCGAGGACGCAGGTGCGAAGTTTATAAATACGAAGGTACGTCCTTCTTTCCCTCAAGTGTCAGCCGCCTTACCTAAGCCCCGACCAGGATGTCAGCCAGCCGCCAAAAGCGAGGATCGCGGTGCACATTTTGGGCGCTTTCACAATAACTTAGGGGAACACCAAACACCCAATACACCATGATTACTACCCTATTCCGGCAGTTGCCGCTTCTTTTGCTCTGCGGCTTCGCGACCGGCCTGTCCGCCCAGAATTTACTTAACAACTGCGAGGTTGATTCCCTCGTCATCGCTAACCTGGAGGGCAACGGCGTGCGCGCGGCCATCACTCCCTACGGTAGTCTCTGGTTCGACGGCCGGAACGGCCGCTACCAGGTGGACACCTCCGACGTACCCGGCGAAAGTGCCCCGACGGCCATCTACGCCGGGGGCCTCTGGATGGGGGGCAGGGACCCGGGCGGCGGGCTCAAGGTAGCCGCCAGCGAATATGGTCTAAACAATGGTAGATTCGATTACTACCCCGGCCCGCTGACGCCGGATGGCGTGGAGTACGCCGACGACTGTAATGACTGGAACCGGGTGTACCCCATCACCCGGGCGGAGATCGACGCCTACCTTGACGATCCGGGGGCGGGCGTTCCCGAGAATATGGCCAGCTGGCCGGCCCTCGGTAACCCGCTGTTTACCGACGCTACGGGACTGGTACTACCTGATTTCGGCTACGGTTACGCGCCCTTCTGGGACCAGAACACGGACGGACTGTACGACCCCCGTGACGGGGATTACCCACTCTTCTGCGGCGACCAGGCCATTTTCGCCATCTTCAACGATGCCGGGAACGTGCACCGGGAGAGTGGTACGCCCAATCAGCTTCAGGCAGAGGTACACCTGCTGGCCTACAGCGTAACCGACCCTTCGGATACGGTGCTTCACCGGACCACCTTTTATGAGTACAAGACTTACAACCGGAGTCAGGAGGACCTGATGGATTTTTACATCGGCCAGTGGATGGACGTTGACCTGGGATGTGCTACTAACGACCGTTTTAATAGTATTCCGGAGGAAAATCTATTTTACTTTTATAATGAGGGAGGCAGCGACCCCGTCTTATGCGAATGGCCGGAGGCTATTTCCTACGGTAATCTAGCACCCGCTACAATAATCCAGGTAGTACGGTCGGGGGTTACTCAATTCGGGGCTGCGTCCCCGCTCAGTACCGTAAGCTACTTTAATCGGGGGGGGGCTACTCCCGCTCCACCGGTCACCACGGATCCGTCCAATGCGCAGGAGTATTATCACCGACTAAGGGGGCTCTGGCGGGACGGAACTCCGCTTTACCGGAGTGGTAACGGGTATGGTCAGAGTGCGGCCGACATAACGGCCTTCGCCTTTGACGGTGGACCGCAACCCTCCGGAATCCCCTGGAAGTCTTGCAACGTGACCACTCCGGTTTACGACGAGCGCGTGGTATACACTACCGGCCCCTTCCCAAGCATACAACCCGGCGCCTCTATCACCTTCACCACCGCCGTAACCACCATTTTCGGTCTCCCCTACGACGGGGACTGCCCGGACGAGGCCCCCATCATCGCGGCCGCCAACCGGGTGGAGGACTGGTACCAAACGGGCTGCCGGGAGGCGGTACTGAGCAACCGCCCCCTTCCCGCCGCCGAGCTGGGGCTGGAGGTCTTCCCCAATCCCGCCACCGAGCGAGTCACCTTCCGGCTGCCGGTGGGCGAGCAGATAAGCAGTCTGGAAATATATGACGTCGCCGGTAGGCGGGTAAACAGCGTTCGTGGCGGCCAAGAGCGGCTGGACGTCAGTACCGCCGAACTGGGGCTGCGCGAGGGAATGTACCTCTATCGATTGACCACGGCCTCCGGAAAGGCGGCCTCCGGAAAGCTCGTTTTGCGTTAGGCTTCATAGATAAGGGAACTGGGCTATTCGTCGAAAACGACGAATAGCCCAGTCTCTGTCGGCCTACTCCCGGCCCGCTATGTACACCATTCCACGGGGGTGACCATCCTGGACGTAACAGTTCGGATATTAACTTTTGATTTGTCGTTTGTTAAATGATGTGTAGATTGTGCGACCTGTCGGGGTTCCGACAACTGGACTCCGTGAAAGATTTTTTTGCACACTACTTACCTTTATTCATATCAACAATATCACTAGTATGAAACAACTGTTACTCACAGTAGCGGTCCTCCTGTGCTCGGTCGCCACCTTGCTGGCCCAGCGCACGATCACCGGTACCATTCAGGACATTGACAATACCCCACTCATCGGCGCTTCGGTGCTGGTAGCGGGCACTACGTCCGGCACCGTCACCGACTTTGACGGTAAGTTCTCCCTCGCCACCCCCGAAGGCAGCGACAAGCTCGTCATCAGCTATACGGGCTACGCTTCCCAGGAAGTCATGCTGGACGGACGGACGGACTACGACATCACCATGCAGGAAGGCGTACAGCTCAGCGACGTGGTCGTTACCGCCCTCGGTATCAGCCGCGACGAGAAGTCCCTGGGCTACGGCGTTGACCAGATTGACGGGGAGGCACTTAATGCCGCCAAGGAAAGCAGTTTGGTCAATGCGCTGACCGGGCGCATTGCCGGTGCTCAGATCAACAACAACAACGCCGGTCTCGGTGGATCGTCCAGCATCATCCTCCGGGGTGCTACTTCGGTGTCGGGCAACAACCAGCCGCTGTTCGTCGTCGACGGTACGCCCATCGCCAATGACAACAACAACGGTGCCAATGCCGCCGAGGCATTCGGTGGTCGTGATTACGGCAACACCGCTCAGGACATCAACCCCAACGATATCGCTTCCGTATCCATCCTGAAGGGGGGAGCCGCCGCCGCCCTCTATGGCTCGCGCGCCTCCAACGGCGTTATCCTCATCACCACCAAAAGCGGTGCTAACCGTAAGGGTATCGGTGTCACCATCAACAGCGGCGTTACCATGCAGCAGGTTGCCCTGCTCCCGGATTACCAGAACGACTACGGTGGCGGATACAGCCTGGAGTTCGGTGAATTCAGCTACGACCCCGCCATTCACCCCGACTCCTGGGAAGCATTTGACGGACAGCCCCTTCCCGAGTACTACGCCGACGAAAGCTGGGGCCCCGAGCTGGACGGCAGACCCGTTCGCCACTGGGATAGCTGGTACCCCGGAGAAACCTTCGGTGAGCTTCGTCCCTGGTCCGCTAACCCGGACAACATCAAAAACTTCTACGATACCGGTGTCACCTTCACCAATAACGTAGCCATCGCCGGTGGAAACGATCTTTCCACTTTCCGCCTGTCGTACACCAATAGTGCGCAGAAGGGTGTTTTTCCGGAAAGCCGCCTGGATCGCAACACCGTAGCGGTTAGCGCCACCCAGAAACTCGGCAGTAAACTCACCGCTGGCATCAATGCCAACTACGTCAATACCCGGGGGGAAGGACGTCCCGCCATCGGTTACGGTGGTTTCGGCGATGCCGTGAACGTACAAACGAACTTCAATGAGTGGTACCAGCGCCAGTTGGATACCGACCGGCTGCGGAATTACGAGCAGGCTGACGGAACGCCACGTACCTGGAACATCAACGGCCCCACCGACCTGAGTGCACTGTACTGGGAAAGTCCGTTCTGGGTGGTCAACAAAGATCGTGGCCAGGATCAGCGCGACCGGGTCTACGGCAACATCAGCCTCCGCTACGATGTCCTTCCCGGACTGGCCATCAGCGGTTTCCTCCGCACGGACTACTACCAGTTCGGTGTACAGGATCGTCTTGCCTCCCGCTCTACCGCTAATATCCCTTACTTCGAGTCGTTCGACGTGACAAGCCGGGAAAACAACTACGAGTTGCTCGCCGACTACAATACCTCTTTGTCCGACGATTTCACGTTGGATGCTCAACTGGGTACCAACTTGCGGAAGCAAACCTTTAACAGCAGCCGCAGCAAAACGAGTGGCGGACTCAGCGTCCCCGATCTCTACAACATCAACGCTTCCATCGACCGCCCCGAGCGGACCGACTTCCGGAGCGAGCGAGAGATTCAGTCCGTCTACGGTCGCATCGGTTTCGGCTGGCGCAGCATGCTCTACGTGGACGCAACGGCCCGTAACGACTGGTCCAGCACGCTGGAGGATGGCCAGAACAGCTACTTCTACCCTTCCGTCTCGACCAGCTTCGTCTTCAGCGAATTGATCGGAGACAACAACGTACTGTCTTACGGTAAGATCCGTGCCGGTTTCGCCACGGTGGGTAACGATACCGAGCCGTACTCGACCCGCAACGTCTTTACCCCCGGTGATCCTTACGGATCTAACCCCGCCTTCGCCCTGCCCAATACCCAGCCGAAGTTCGACCTCTCCAGTGAGAGCATCACCACCTGGGAAGCCGGACTTGAATTCCGCTTACTGGACGATCGCATCGGCCTCGACGTTACTTACTACGACATCGAGTCCACCGACCTGATCATCAATCTTCCCGTATCCAGCGCTACCGGCTTCACGACGGCCAACACCAACGCCGGACTGGTCACCAACAAAGGGATCGAGGTAAAGCTCTACGCTACGCCCATCAAAACGCCTAACTTCACCTGGAACACGGCCGTCAACTTCGCCCGTAACCGCAACGAGGTGGTTGAACTGGCGGAAGGTCAGGACCGGCTGGTCCTCGGCGCCTACGGTACGGCCCAGCTGGTCGCCCAGGTCGGCAAGCCCTACGGCACCTTCATTGCGAGTGGCTACAGCCGTAACGATGCCGGAGAGATTCTCGTCAACGAGGCGGGTTTCCCCATCCTCGAGTCCAACCTGGAATTCGGCAGTGCCTACCCTGACTTCACGGGTGGCTTCATCAACGATTTTGAGATCTTCGGTTTCAACGTCGGTACCGTATTCGATTTCCGTAAGGGAGGTACCATCTACTCCATCTCCAACCGTTGGGGTACTTACTCCGGGCAGTTCGACAACACGGTCGGTAACAACGAATTGGGTAACCCCGTTCGTAACCCGGTTACGGGTGATGCCAACAGCGGCGGCGTCCTCATCGACGGTGTTAAGCCCGACGGCAGTGACAATGACACTTACGTGGATGCGCAAACCCACTTCGGTCGTCTGCGTAACTTCAACGAAGCGTTTCTCTTCGACGCCAGTTTCATCAAGTTTCGTGAACTGAGCATCGGGCGCAACCTCCCGGCTGCCTGGTTTGCCAACAACTTCATCAGTACCGCGCGCGTTTCCCTTGTCGGTCGCAACCTGGCCATTCTGCACAAGAATACGCCCAACATCGACCCCGAGCAGGCACTCACCAACGGTAACGTCCAGGGCTTCGAAAACGGTCAGAGCCCTACCGTACGTAGCTTCGGTATCAACCTGAACCTCGGTTTCTAGACCCGATACCGTTCTCCACCATCACCAACAAAAAAATACAACATGAATCGCATTTATTTGCTACTCCTGCTCGGCTTCGGCCTGGCCGCCTGCACGGGCGACTTTGAAGAGATCAATACGGACCCCAACCGTCCGACTGACGTTCCCACCTCTTACCTGATCACCCAGGCCCAGCGGGCCCTGGTGGACCGGGTAGTAGGCGAAGGATTTGCCGGTCTGGGCACCTTTGGCATGCACTACATTCAGCACTTGTCTCAAACCCAGTACACGGACGTGACCCGTTACGATAACATCGAAACGGATTTCTCCGGCTTCTACACGGGAGGACTTGCGGACCTCAAAACGGTGATCGACCTGAATGAGGGAGAAAGCACCAAGGTACAGGCTTCCACTTCGGGGCCGAACGCCAACCAGATCGCGATCGCCAAGATCATGATGGGCTGGTCCTACCTGTCCATGACGGACTTCTGGGGAGACATTCCCTACAGCGAAGCCCTCAAGGGACTGGAGAACATCAGCCCCGTCTACGATGCCCAGGAAGATATCTACCGGGGCGTAGTGGCCAGTCTGACCGAAGCCGGTGACATGATCGTAGCCGGTAGCGTCGAGGGTGATATCATTTTCGGCGGAGACATGGAGCTGTGGCGCAAGTTCGCCAACAGCCTCATCCTTCGTGCCGGTATCCGCGTTGCCGACGTGGCCGGAGACCTCGGCCGCGGATGGGTGACCACGGCACTGAGCCGGGGCGTCATGACCAGCAACGACGACAACGCCCTGCTGAATTACATCGGGGGAGGAGAGTTCTCGCAGAACACCTTCTTCACCGATGCCATCACCCGTACCGACTACGCCATCAGTAAGCCACTCGTAGATCGCCTGGATGAACTGAACGACCCCCGCGTAGCCGTTTACGCCCAGCCCACCCAGAACAGTGTCGACGCCGGAGACCCCGAGTACGTAGGTATGATCTACGGTATCACGGAAGGGGATGCCGGTGCGATTCCCACCGCGCAAGTAAGCTTTCCCGGCTTATTCTACACCGGAGCAACCGCCCCCGGTATCCTGCTGACTTACCACGAAGTGCTCTTCAATATGGCCGAAGCCGCCCAGCGGGGCTGGACCGACGGCGATGCCGAAGAGCTTTACGATGCCGCCATCACCGCCAGCATGAATTTCAACGGTATCGATGACGGTGACGCCATCGAAGACTACCTCGACCAGGACATGGTCTCCTACGATTCCGACAACTGGCGCATGAGTATCGGTGAGCAGAAGTGGATCGGCCTGTACTTCCAGGGCATGGAGGCCTGGAGCGAATGGCGTCGCCTCGGGTTCCCCGAACTGACGCCCGCTCCCGAAGCCATCCTGACCACCGAGATTCCCCGTCGCCGGGGCTACCCCGTGATCGAGTTCTCCCTCAACGAAGCGAACTACACGGACGCCCTCGAGCGTCAGTTCGGAGGTATGAACACCCTGGACGGCCGGGTCTGGTGGGACGTGAACTAAAACGATTAGTTCCACCTTATTACGACTCCCGTCACTTGGGAGACGCGGTGTATACCGCGTCTCCCATTTTTTTGGCGTAAACTACCCGTATGCTACTTCGACTGTCTCCCCTGCTGCTGCTCCTCGTCCTTGCCTGCGGAGGAGACGATGGGCAGTTCGTCCCTACCCCGCCGAACAGCGGCTCTGCCCTGAGCTTTCAGTACGGATCGTTGCGCGGCCGGCCCTACGTACTCGTGGCCGGTTCCACCCCGGAGTTTTATACCGGTTTCTACACCGATCCGGACGGGGGTAACCTGGAATTGACCGAGAGCGGCCGCTCGCTCCCCGTCGTCCTGGAAGACGCTGGCGGGACCCGCTACGACCTGTACGGTCTCGGCAGCGGGGGTACCAACGACGGCCTACAGCTTGAACCCCTGGCGGTAGGTACCAGTCTCTGGCTCACTCCCTCTGGTATGTATCCGGGAATCAGCCTGAACAACGGGCCCTACTTATCGGTGACCGATACCCTCAGCCTGGAATTCAGCGAGCAGTACGATGTACCGACCAACGGCCTCTACACCGGTACCTCGCCCGACATCATCGCTTCCCTGGACGACCCCCGGTTCCTGGACCTCAACCCGCGGAACGAGGAGCAAGTAAATTATCTGCGGGAAGACGACTGGGTACTCGGTATCCGCGTGAACGGGGAGGAACGGCTGTACCCCGGCCCCATCCTGACGGCCCACGAGATCGTCAACGACGTCGTGGGCGGGGAACGCATCCTGATCACCTACTCCCCGCTGTCGGCCTCCGCCCGGGTGTGGAAGGCCCCCGCGGGAACGGAACTGGAACTGGGCGTAAGCGGCATGCTCTGGAACAGCTGTATGCTCATGTTCGACCGGAACAACCCCGACGATCTCTGGCACCAGGTATCGGGCAGCTGCATCAGTGGCGGCAACCGGGGCCGCCGGCTTGAGCCCGTTCCCTACCTCGTCCTCCAGTGGAGCGACTGGCGCTCCCTCTCCCCCAGAACCCGACTGCTGCTCCCCTCCCCCAACCTGGATATCTCCAACTACCGCAACTTCGACCGCAGCATCCGGGGCAGCCGCCCCCATCCGTACTTCGTCGATTACCGGGACCCGCGACTTCCCACTAAAGAAATCGTCGTGAGCATCAACGACGGCGAGGACGGCAAGGCGTTCACGCTGGACAGCTTCTAACCGGCGGGCGCGGCGCGCAGGTGCAAGGCTTATCCACGATACGTTTGTTGAATCCCTACCGCGGAGCGTACACAAATCTTCCCGCTACGACCCGGCCGTCATGCGTCGTGACTTGGTAGAAATAGACACCCCCGGGTAGGTTCCCGTCGTTCATTTCCAGGGTACAGCTGGTCTGCTCACAATTAATGCTGGTGAGCAGCCGACCGGTACCGTCCATTACCGAAAGTGTACCGATCGTACTTCCGCCAGCCGGCAACGCGAAGGTCACCCGGTTCCCGACCGGATTAGGGAAGACCCGCAGATCGGTTTTCGCGACGGAAACGGAACGGGTCGGGGTAGCACGCAGCGCAGCGCAGTCCTCCTCGTAGAAGTCGGCCACTTCATCAGCGGTTGCAATAATGGTGGCCTCCTCCGGGCAGAGATCCGTATAGAGGACCCGAAACTTAGTCGTAATCGCTAAGGTGAACTCCGCGCGCTCTCCCGGGTCGAGGGTATAGGGGCCGGTTCCGTAGACGTGACGCAAATCCCTGGCGGGGAGCTGTTCGGCACAGTGGGTCCAGGGAGCGCCCGTTTCCGTGGGCCCTCCATCGAAAATGTACCGGGTCGTGTCTCCTCCTATCCGGTAGCCGAAGCCGCCGCGGGTAAGGGGCTCTCCGTCTTTCGCTCTTCCGCTCAGGAAATTGTAGTATTCCGCGGGACTCCGCGGCGTCGTTAACTGAAGCGGGATTCCGGAGCCGGCACTACCAAATACGGGGACTACGGAATTCAGTAGGCCATCCGTCTTTTCTCCGGCCGGCCCCCGGGACCGCAAGATCTGGAAGATGTTGACGGGGGAGGTATTACCGTACCCCGACAGGCCGCCGACACAGAAACTTGATTCCGTCTGCTGGCTGTTGTAAATGTAAAACAGGTTGCGGTCCGGCAGGCTGTTAATCCTGTCGTTTTCCGCGCAGCCCAGGTCGGAGTCAGCCCAGTGACCGGCGTAGAGTTCCGAGAGGGTTTCCAGCCCCCGGTTGATGATGGTATAATCGTAAAAGGTAGTACGCTGGAGCGGGTCGCTATCGACGGTCCGGTAGGCGTAGGCCATCAGGTGGACCTCCGCGTTCAGAACATTGGGAATATTACTATCCCGGTGCGGACCATTGTCGTTAAAGACACACCAGACGGCGGTCTCCCCGCAGAAAGCCGGATAGTCTCCCCGCAGTGGATTGTAGAATCCATCCTCATCTACGTCTACGAAGGGGGCCAGGGGAAGTTCGCGTTCGGGCAAGTCGAAACCGGTTGCGGATTGGAATAGGGGGTTTCCGATTCCGGGCCACCGCGCGATGTTCCGTGGGATCAGGTCGACATCCGGGTTATCCGGGTCGAAACCACTCAGAAAACGGCGAATGTCCTCCCGCTCAATCACGAAAAAAAGATCCCAGCGGGCGCAGGTATCAGGGTTAGTTTGCCCGTCCGCCGTGAGTGGGCCGGGGTAGTAATCCACCCGTCCCCGGGTTAGTCCGTAACGGGGGGCAGCCATCCTGATGCTCCCTCCCGGATCCTTACCTCCCACCCAGAGTGCCCCGGAGTAAATAGCGGTTACCGGGTTGAAATTAGGGGAAAGTTCGTCCGCGGTCACCTCGTAGACTCCAAATTGACCGTCTCCCCAGAGATTACCGTTCACGTGCAGACGGGCACGTACGGCATTTGTCTCCAAATTGATTTGAGCGAAGGAGCCACTGGTACAGGACTGGGCCGTGAGCGGGTTTCCGGAAAAAATCACTAAAAAAGTGAGCAACGTCGAAAAGAAACGCATAAGCAGGTTTATTGGGTAAAAGGTGTTAACAAAACTACGCATTCCTACCTAAAAATTCGTACCCGTCGCGCCGCCGAACCGGACACGTTCGAGTACCTTACCGGTCTTGTTTATGAATTTTGCACCTGCGCGCCGCCGCCCCCTGCTTCTGCTTACCGCCCTGCTGGTTTTACTCGGCAGCCACTTCCCGCGTGCCCAGGAGTTACCCCCCATCCAGGTCTTCAGCACGGATAATTACTACGCGGGCACCCAAAACTGGATGCTGGGGCAGGATGACCGGGACTTCGTGTACGCCGCCAACAACGAGGGGCTGCTGGAGTACGACGGCCAGCGCTGGCAGTTACACCCCTCCCCCGGCGGGGCGATCATCCGCTCCGTCCGGGCCGAAGGAGAACGGGTCTACACCGGCAGCTACATGGAATTCGGTTTCTGGGAGCGGGGGCCCGACGGTCGGCTCGCCTACCGGTCCGTCAGTTTTCCGGAGGCGGAAATGCTCCTGCCCGACGAACAGATCTGGAATATTCTCGGCTACGAGGAACTGGTCATCTTTCAGTCCCTGCAACAACTGCACTTTTACGATCCGCTAACCGGATCGATCCGCCGCTTACGCCCGGAAATGGGCGTGGCCAAGATATTCGTCATTGGTGCGGAGTTGTACTTCAGCGGTCGCGAGGGTGGGTTATTCCAACTCGAGGGCGGTAACATTACGACCATCGTGGCCGCGGCCCCGGACATTGCGTACCTGTGGCGGCGCAACGGCGTACTCTACGCCGTGACCGCCACGAAAGGGATCGTCAGGGTAGTGAACGGCCGGCTGGAGAGCCCCGCCGGGTTCGACCAACTCACCGGCAAACAGGCGTACAGTGCCACGAGTCTCAGTGACGGGGGGCTGGCAGTGGGCACCATTTCCAACGGGGTGCTCATCTTCGGTGCCAACGACACGCTGCGTTACCAGATCAACCAGTTGCGGGGGCTGAGCAACAACACCATTTTGTCGCTGTACGAAGACGTGGGCGGCAATCTCTGGGCCGGTACGGACAATGGCATCAGCTGCGTTAACCTGCCCTCTCCCTTCCGTAAGTATACGGACAAGAGCGGGGAACTGGGTACGGTCCACGCCTCGGCCAGGGTGGGCGAATGGCTCTACGTCGGTAGTAATCAGGGATTGTTCGTACGCCCGTTCGGGAGCCAGGGAGACTTTACCCTCATCCCGGGCACCCGGGGTCAGGTGTGGGCGCTGCGCGTACACGAGGGAACGCTTTTTTGCGGCCACGACGCGGGTACCTTTCTGGTGGACGGCACCCGGATCACGAAGTTATACGGCGACGGCACCTGGACCTTCGAACCGGTTGCGGATCATCCGGAACTGCTGCTTTGCGGTAATTACACGGGGCTCGGCGTTCTGGAAAACAACGGTGGCCGCTGGCAGTACCGTAACCGGGTCGAGGGCTGTGATTATTCCGTTCGCTTCCTGGCGATCGGAGAAGCGGGAACCGGTTGGTTCAGCCACGAATACCGCGGGGTATTCGCCCTGCGGCTGGACGCAGACTACCGCAGGGTGGAAGAGCTGCGCCTGCTGACCACGCCCGCCAAGTGGCCCCACGCGGGGCTGGCCAGCTTTCAGGACAGCGTTTACTACCTCTCCGGAGCGGGCTTGTTCGTGCTGAAGGAACCCGGAGGATTGCCGGAACGATCCGGTTTGCTCGTCGACCGCGGCGGGCCGATCGGTTATACCTCGGGGCGGATGACGTCAACGGGAAACCGGCTCTGGTTCTTCGACCGCTACGGACTCCACTTTCTGGAGCCGGGAGCGGTTTCCGGTGAGCTCCGCCAGCAAACCGTACCCGTGGGAGCCGAATTGCTGAATGCCAAACTGGGTTACGAAAACATCACGCCGGTAGCGAACGACATTTTCCTGATCGGCACCGCCGACGGCTACCTGCTGCTGGACCTTGCGGCCATTCCGACTCACCACCACGAATTGTACCTGACCGCCGTAACGGCCACGGGTAAGCGCGGGGTGGCCCGTTCACTGCCCCTCGGCGAAACGACGGAGGTACCCTATACCACTAATCAACTCAGGTTTGATCTGGCCATTCCGGCCTACGACAAGTACTTCACCCCCCAGTACCAGTACCGCCTCGACGGGCTCTCAAATGAATGGAGCGGGTGGTCGACCGAAGCCACGATCAGCTACCCCGGCGTTCCGCCCGGAGAATATACCCTGCAAGTACGTTCCATCCTCGGACGAAAGGCGGGAGAAGACAGTATTGCCTACTCCTTTACGGTACTCCGGCCGTGGTACCTTTCCTGGTTCGCCCTGGTATTCTACGCCTGCTGCGCCACGCTGCTCGTCAGCCTGTTTCACCGGGGATATACCCGATACTACCGGCGACAACGAGAAAAAATCGAAGAAAACAACGCCCGTCAGCTGGCCGCCCGGGAGAGGGAAGCGGAACTCAACCTCAGTCGGATCCGGAACGAGCAATTGCAACACGACATCGAGGTCAAGAACCGGGAGATGGCCAGCAACACCATGAGCCTGGTGAAAAAGAACGAACTGCTCCAACGGATCAAGGACGCTCTGCTACAGTCGGCGCCCGCCACGAAGAACATAAAAACGGTCATCTCGATCATTGACGATAACCTGAACGATGCGGAAACCTGGGCCCTCTTTCAGGATGCCTTCGAGCAGGCCGACCGGGATTTTTTCCGCAACGTCAAGGCGATCCACCCGGAGCTGAGCCCGAATGACCTCCGGCTCTGCGCCTACCTCCGGCTCAACCTGTCCACCAAGGAGATTGCCCCCATGCTCAACATATCGGTACGCAGTGTTGAAGTGAAACGATACCGGCTGCGAAAAAAACTCGCCCTGGACCGGGAAGTAAACCTTACGGACTACATCATGTCGCTTTAGGACCACAACATTACCCATACAAGCCACCCTGGTACTACACGATTTCTTACCACCAGACTCCCGGCATACCCTGCTTTTCCCGGTGTTTTAACGGGAAAAGCAGCGGTACGAAATTTTTGTAGGGGTAGGTAATCCAAATCCCCCGCCCCTACGTAATAACTTTGTGAAGCGATCGGAATCCAACCGGTCTGACAGTCTATAAGCTTCAGTCGATATGCAAAAATCCTTACTTATTCTCCTACTCCTGATCCTGGGAGCGGGACTCCACGCGCAGACCGTCACCATCAGCGGTACGCTCACCGACGGCAATAACGGCGACCCGCTCATCGGGGCCAGTGTCCTGGTTCTCGGGGCGGGCTCCAGCAGCGGAACCATTACGGACATTGACGGGAAATACTCCCTGAGTAATGTTCCGGTCGGCAGCGAACTACAATTTTCCTACATCGGCTACGCGACCACCACCCGGGAGGTAACCGCCGGGGGAACGATCGACGTGGCGCTCGGCGAAGGGGGAACCGACCTGGAAGAAATTGTCGTCATCGGTTACGGCAGTACCACCAAACGCAGCGTCAGCGGTGCCGTCTCCACGGTAGGCAGCGAAACCATCGACCAGCTCCGGCCGGTGAAGATCGAGCAGGCCCTTCAGGGCACGGTGGCCGGGGTAAACGTCACCACCCAGTCGGGTGCACCGGGAGCGGGACTGAACATCCGCATCCGGGGGGTCTCCACGAACGGACAGAACGCCCCCCTGGTCATCATCGACGGTTACCAGGGCGACCTGGGCACGGTTAACCCCGTGGACATTGAGACCATCACGGTACTGAAGGACGCCCAGGCGGCGGTCTACGGTACCATCGGAGCCAACGGTGTCATCCTGGTCACCACCAAGACCGGTAAGAAGAACAGCCGCCCCCAGCTCAGCTACAACACCTACTACGGCAGCCAGGAAACCTCCCGGAAACTGGACCTGCTGAACGCTACGGAGTACGCACTTCTGCTGAACGAAACCTACGCGGGCGGCGGACAGCCACTCCCCTACCCCGACGCCAGCGGACTGGGTAGCGGAACGGACTGGCAGTCTTTCGTATTCGGTTCCGCCCCCATCGTCAGCAACGACCTGACGGTTTCGGGGGGCAGCGAACGGACCACCTACTCTCTCAGCGCTTCTCAGCTCAACCAGGAAGGTATTGTCGGAGGCGAAAAGTCCGAATTCGCCCGTCACTCCGCGCGGCTCTCGCTCGGCATCGACCTGGCGGACAACCTCAAACTGACCACGAATGCGATCTACACCAAGATCGGCCGGAACAGCCTTCCGGAGAACGGACTGGGAACCGTACTCTTCAACTCCCTGAACGCACCACCGACGCTGCCCATCCGGGGAGAAGACGGTGACTTCAGCCTGGTACCCAACACCCCGGGCCTCGGCATCGAGGTGATCAACCCCGCCGCCCAGATCGCCAATACCTTCAATGACTACGACCTGAACAAACTGAACGGGCAGGTGAGCCTGGACTGGACACTCATTCCCGCGCTGACGGTAACCGGCCGGGTGGGTTTCAACACCTCCAACAGCGAAGGCCGGACCTTCAACAAGCAGGTCAGCTACGGGGGAAAGGTCTTTGACATCAACCGCAGCAGCGTCAACCAGAACGCGATCAACGACAACAATTACTCGCTCGACCTCTTCGCCACCTACGACCGCACCTTCGGGGAGGCCCACGGGGTGACGGCCACGCTCGGTACCACCCAGTTCCGGGAAATCGGCAACGGTCTGTTTCGCCACCGGTTTCGACGTGCCGAACAACAGTTTTGAATTCGCGGACATCAGCCTGGCGACCGGTACCAGCCCCGAGGGCGCCCGGGACGTCGGTTCCTACAGCTACGACGAGCGGCGGCTGTCGTTCTTCGGCCGGGTGCAGTACAACTTCCTGGAGCGCTACTTCCTGACCGCCATGCTGCGGCGGGATGCCTCCACCAAATTCGGACCGGAGAACCGTTCGGCCCTCTTCCCCTCCTTCACCGCCGGCTGGATCGTCAGCGACGAGGGCTTCTTCGGGGAGGAAGGACCGCTCGACCTGCTCAAACTGCGGATCAGTTACGGTATCCTCGGTAACGACCAGATCCTCAACAACGGCTACATCGGTTCCCTGAGCGGAGAGGCCACCTATGTTTTCGACGGGGCCCTCGCCAACGGTACGGCCATCGGCGCGCTGCCCAACCCCCTCCTGCAGTGGGAGGAGGCCAAGAAATTCAACGTCGGCTTCGACCTGGGATTACTCGACTACCGGGTCAACATCACGGCGGACTACTTCATCAACACCCGGGACAACCTCCTGATCTCCAACATACCGGTTTCCGGGATCGTGGGAACGGCCGCCCCCGGCAGTGCCGCCCCGACGGTCAACGCCGGCGCCGTGCGCAACCAGGGACTGGAGTTCGCCATCAGCTACCAGCAGCGGGTAAATACCGACCTGCGCTTCAACATCACTTATAACATCGCCACCCTCAAGAACGAGGTGCTGGAAGTCAACAACGGCACCGGTTTCATCGAGGGCGGTGCGTTCGCCGTCGGCCAGCTGGCCCCCTCCCGCATGGAGGTCGGACAGCCCATCGGGTACTTCTTCGGCCTCCGAACCGACGGCATTTTCCAGAACGCCGACGAGGTGGAAGCCCACGCCAGCCAACTGGCCCTCGGTGCCCCGGCCCAGCCCGGTGATATCCGCTTCGTGGACGTGAACGGAGACGGCATCATCGACCCCAACGACCGGACCAACATCGGCGACCCGATCCCGGACCTGACCATGGGGATCAACCTGCAGGCGGACTTCAAGCGTTTTGACTTCGTCGCCTACGCCTTCGCTTCCCTCGGCAACGAGATCGTCAGAAACTACGAACGCGCGCTGAGCGACGTCAACCGCCTGGATTACTACCTCGACCGCTGGACGGGCCCCGGAACCAGTACGGAGGTTCCCCGCGTGACTACCGCCGCTACGTCCAACGGCGTTTTCTCCGACTTCTTCGTGGAGGACGCCTCCTTCCTCCGGCTGCAGAACGTTCAGATCGGCTACCGGCTTCCGCTCAAAGTGGGAGACCGCCAGAGCAGCGTCCGTTTCTACGTCGGTGGGAACAACCTGGTCACCCTATCCGGCTACCGGGGCTTCGACCCCGGATCCTCCGCCGGCGATCCGCTCGGCAGTGGTATCGACTACGGTTTTTACCCCATCGCCCGGACCTATCTGATCGGTGCCAACCTCAGCCTCTAACCGCTACTACGACCATCATGCAATTTAGAATACTACTCTCCGCCGCCCTGCTCTGCTTACTGTGCTTTACCGCCTGTGAGGAGGATTTCATAGGCCGCGACCCCGTCTATTCCATCGACTCCGAGAATTACTTCAACTCGGAGGACGATTACCGCAACGCCCTCATCGGCGCCTACGACCTGCTGCAGCCG
Source organism: Lewinellaceae bacterium (assembly GCA_963838715.1). Classification (GTDB taxonomy): domain Bacteria; phylum Bacteroidota; class Bacteroidia; order Chitinophagales; family Saprospiraceae; genus Neolewinella. Next base: position 4,909,695 of record CAWISE010000009.1, on the reverse strand, counting down.
AGCTACCTGAACGTCATGCTGGGGGAGATCGCCTCCGACAACACCGTGGCCGGTGGTGAAAGTGCCACTGACGTAATCGGTATTCAGCAAGTCGACGATATGATCCACACCCCGGTCAACGCCCAGATCAAGAACATCTGGGACTGGATGTTCGCCGGCGTCAACCGCGCGGCCTACCTCATCGAGTTCGAGGATAAAACAGCCTTCGAGGGCCGCGACCAGATCATTGCCGAAGCTCGTTTTCTGCGGGCCTACTACAATTTCGAACTGGTAAAGTGGTTCGGACCCATCCCGATCAAGCCATCCGGTCGTTTCTCCCTCGGCGACGAAACGAGCATTCCCCGCTCCCCGGTCGGCGAGGTGTACGCTTACATCGCGGACGACCTGCAGACGGCCATTGCCGCCCTGCCCGAATCCGCTCCCCAGACGGGCAGGGTTACCCGCGGAGCCGCTCAGGCCCTGCTCGGTAAGGTCTACGTATACCAGGAGAACTACGCGGCCGCCATTCCCCTGCTGCGGGAGGTGATCGAATCCGGCGACTATTCCCTGGTGGACGAATACGCCAGCCTCTGGGAAAACAGCGGCGAGAACGGCCCCGAATCCGTCTTCGAGGTACAGTACTCCGACGCCGAGGGTGCCGGTTTCGGATGCCTGCAGTGCAGCGAGGGTAACGTGGCCGTCGGTTTCAACGGCATCCGCAACCATACGGGCCCCGTTTACGACAGCGGGTTCAGTTTCAACCTTCCCACCGAAGAGACCTACAACTCCTTCGAGGCCGGAGACAGCCGCCGCGACGCTTCCATCCTCGACATCGATGCCTGGGCGGAAGAGACCGGCGCCACTTTCGGCACCGGCTTCGAACACACCGGTTACTACAACCGCAAGTACATCGCCCGTAAGGGAGACAGCAACATCGGTGACCAAAACCTGACCAACCCGAACAATTACCGTTCCATCCGATTCGCCGACGTACTGTTGCTGGCCGCCGAGGCACTCAATGCTACGGGGCAGGACGACCTGGCCCGCGACTACCTCAACCGTGTTCGCCGCCGCGCCTTCGGCGACGAGGACCACGACATCAGTGCCAGCGGAGCTGCCCTGCGCGATTTCATTCTCCGCGAGCGCCGGCTGGAACTGGTCGGCGAAGGCCACCGTTTCTTCGACCTCGTGCGTACGGGCGGGGCCGCGGGTGCCATCCCTTCATTTCAGTCCGGGAAGAACGAACTGTTTCCGGTTCCGTTCGAGGAAATCCAGTTCGCAAGCGGGAATTGGGAGCAGAATCCCGGGTACTGATTGCCCCACTTCACCCAATAATAGTCAGCGACCACGCGAAGCAATAAAAGAATCATGCAACAACTATCAATAACCACTCTCTTTCTTTTCCTCCTCCTGCTACTCGCGGGTTGCGATGACGAGCAGGTCCTCCCCAACCTCGACGAGGCGGAGGGGCCGAGTGAACTCACCCTGAATTTCGCCATCGCCGCCGACAACTCCGGGATGGTGACCATCCAGCCGGGTGGACGGGGCGTTACCGGCTTCCGCGTCAATTTTGGAGACGGCACCGAGGAAGTGGCGGAGCTGACACCCGGTGAAACGGTGAATCACGTGTACCCCCAGGGGACTTACACGGTAACCCTGGAAGGACTGGGGATTAACGGGCAGTCGGTCGCTTACACCCAGGAACTGTCCGTTGACTTCGTTCCCCCGGAGAACCTGCTGGTTACCGTGACCGGTACGCCGGGTAACCCACTTTCCGTGGACGTGACGGCCACCGCGGACCTGGAGAACGATTTCGCCGTCTATTTCGGCGAGGACGACGAGGCCGACCCCGTTATTTTTACGGAAGGAGAAACGGTGAGCTACCAGTACGCCGAGGTCGGGACCTACACCATTCGGGTCGTAGCCCGCAACGGCGGGTCGGACGTCATCGAGGTGACCGAGACCGTCACCATTTCCAACCCCCTCCTGCTACCGATCACCTTCGAGCAGACCAGCCTGAACTATGCCTTCACCAGTTTCGGCGGGGCTACCTCCGAGGTCATCGACAACCCCGACCCCAGTGGCGTAAACACCAGTGCCCGGGTGGGCCGCTCCAACAAGCAGGCAGGGTCCGAGACCTTTGCCGGCAGTTTCCTGACCCTGGGCGAGCCCATCGACTTCATGGGGCTGACGCAAATGAAAGTCAAGGTGTGGTCTCCCCGGGCCGACATTCCGGTGCTCCTTAAACTGGAGAACCTCACCGAGGGGAGTATTTTCATTGAAGCTACCCTGAACAATACGGTAGCCAACCAGTGGGAAGAACTCACCTTCGACCTGAGTGCCGGTGACCTTACGGCGGACTACCAGAAAGTCGTTATCTTCTTCGACTTCGGTGCCGCGGGGCTGGACGAGAACTTCTACTTCGATGATTTCGAGCTTACCGACGGCATCCCCGAGCTTACCCTGCCCCTCGGCTTCGAGGAAGGCCCGGAGTACGTATTCACCAGTTTCGGGCGTTCCTCCATGCAGGTGGTCGACAATCCGGATACGGACGGAAACGACAGTGACCGGGTCGCCGCCTTCACGAAGGATGCCGGCTCCGAAACCTTTGCCGGGGCCTTCATCGACCTGGACGAGCCGATCGACTTCGCCAGTTCCACCACCATCCGTATGCGGGTGTGGTCGCCGATCGCCGGGGCCCCCATCCTGCTCAAGATCGAGGACATCAGTAACTCCGATAACTTCCTGGAGGTTATCGTCCCCACCACGGTCGCCAACAGCTGGGAGGAGCTAACCTTCGACTTCAGCGCGATCAACCAGAGTAACGACTACGCCCGACTGGTGTTCTTCGGCAACTTCGGTGCCGCGGGGACCGGAGAGGTCTACTACTTCGACGATGTCCGCCTCGATTAAAACCTTGCACCCGCGCCCCGCCGCCCTTTTCCTTCTTCTGAGTGTTTTAAACCGTTCTACCATGAAATTTGCTTCCCTACCCTTTTTCGTCTTGCTACTGCTGTTCGTAACCGGTTGCGACAATGAGGAATACGCTTTCGGGGACATTACCGCCCCCTCGGACCTGACGATAGCGGCTACGGTTGTCGGACAAGACACGGATAATCCCTTCGGAGACGGCAGCGGCATCGTGAATTTCGTTGCCTCGGCCAGCGATGCGATCACCTACCGGTATTCCTTCGACGACGGCACGAGTGAAATCTCCCCCAGCGGCCGGCTGACCAAGCGTTTCACCCAGGTAGGTACGACGACCTACGGGGTGACGGTCGTAGCCACCGGCACCGCCGGCGTAGCGACGACGACGACAACCGAGGTGACGGTCAACAGCACCTTTACCGACGCGGAGGCCGTAAACCTCCTGGCCGGAGACGGTAGCAAGACCTGGTACTGGGCCGCCGACGAACCCGGCCACCTGGGTGTCGGCCAGAACGACGACAATGCGGAAGCCAACTACTTCGCCAATTTCTACCAGGCCGCTCCCTTCGAGAAGGATGGTGCCGAGGAAAGCCTCTGCCTCTACCAGGACGAACTGACGTTCAGCCGTGACGGCGACCAGCTGTTCTACCAACTGAACAACTTCGGACAAACCTACTTCAACGCCAGTTACGAGGGCGTAGCCGGCGGATCGGCGGGTTTCGATTTCTGCTACGACTTTGCCCTGGACGGCGACCCGGAACTGGTAACGCTGGCTCCCTCGGAGTCTTTCGTGATCGGTAATAACGTTCCGGGACAGACCCGGGGTACCCTGCTGAACTTTACGGAGGGCGGCTTTATGAGCTACTACATCGGCGCCACCACTTACGAAATCCTCTCGCTGACGGAGAACCGGCTCGTTGTCCGGGCGGTGATGGGCAACAACGCCGGACTGGCCTGGTACCACATTTTCAGTTCCACCAAGCCGGGGTCGGTAATTGACGATGACACCGACTACACCTCCCTGGTGTTCGCCGACGAGTTCAACGCCGACGGTGCCCCCGACCCCACCAAGTGGGATTACAATACGGGTACCGGCAACAATGGCTGGGGTAACGGCGAGAGTCAGTTCTACACCGACCGGCCGGAGAACGTAGTCGTGGAGAACGGCGTACTCCGCATCACGGCCCGCCGGGAACCCTTCGGCGGCGAGCAGTTCACCTCCTCCCGGATCGTAACCGAGAACAAATTCGAGTTCACCTACGGACGTATCGACATCAGCGCCAAATTGCCTACCGGTGGCGGTACCTGGCCCGCCCTGTGGATGCTGGGCGAGGACTACGCCACCAATACCTGGCCCGGTTGCGGGGAAATCGATATCATGGAGCACGTCGGCAACCAGCAGAACCGGCTGTTTTCCTCCCTCCACCTCCCGGGTAATTCCGGGGGCAATGCCGTCACCCAGAGCATCGTGGATGATAACCTTTCGGACGAATTCCACGTTTACAGTTGTATCTGGTCTCCCGAAACGATCCGGTTCTTCCTGGACGACGAACTCTACCACACTTTCGCCAACGACCCCAGCCTTCCCTTCGACAGTGATTTCTTCCTGATCTTCAACGTTGCCATGGGCGGTAACTTCGGAGGAGACATCGACCCTGCTTTCCAGTCTTCTAGCATGGAGGTTGACTACGTTCGGGTCTACCAGTAATTGTTATTCTCTCATGATGCCTGAATCCCTACCGATGCATAGTACCCCTTACCTGTTTTTCCTGCTCTCGTTTCTCGGGGTCGGACCGTTCGCCACCACTTCCCAGGAGAGCAGCGTAGCCCAGGTCGACCTCCCGGTCACCTTTGAGGATGCTGACGTAGACTACGGGCTGATCGATTTTGACGGCACCGCCTCGATGGTCGTTGCCGACCCTACCGACCCGGACAACACCGTGGCCCGCTCCACCAAACTGACCGGCGCGGGCGGTTCCGCGGGCACTACCCTATCCGAGAACCGGGGGGGTACGCCCAATGACCCCGGCTTTGCCACCCCGATCCCCTTCACCAGCGAGGAGACGACCATCAGCGTTCGCGTCTGGTCGCCCGAGGCCGGTACCATCGTCCGGCTGAAGGTGGAAAGAAGTACGGACCCGACGGTCAGCGTGGAAACGCAAACCGTCACCAGGGTGGCCATGCAGTGGGATACGCTCTCCTTCGACTTCTCCGAGGAGGCCAACGGAACGGCTGCCCTGAACCTGGCCAGTACTTACAACAAACTGACCATTTTCTTCGCCTTCGGTACTTCGCCGACGGAAGACAAGACCTACTACTGGGATGACATCATCTTTGGCGGCGGCGGTACGGGAGGATCAAACACACCCATGGTAGCCGCTCCTACCCCGACCCGCGCCGCGGATCGGGTAATCTCCATGTTCAGCGATGCTTACGACAATGTCCCCGTGGATACCTGGCGTACGGACTGGAGCCAGGGCAACCTGGAAGACGTGGAGATCGCCGGCAACCCCACCAAGAAATACACCTTCGTGAATTTCGTCGGTGTGGAAACGATTGCCAACCCCATCGACCTTAGCGCGATGACGCATCTTCACGTCGACTACTGGACGCCGGATATGCAGACCTTCCGCGTGAAACTGGTCGACTTTGCCGGCGACGGCGCGGGCATGGACGGCACCCCCGAACGCGCCAACAATACGGAGGACGAAGAAATTTTCGCGCCCGTTCTCCAGGAGTGGAATCAGCTGGATATCCCCCTCACGGATTTCGATATGAACCAGACGGACATCAACCAGTTCATCATCTCCGGCCTTCCGGTCGCTGCCGGTTCGGTATTCCTGGATAACGTCTATTTCTACAATGATGCCGTTTCCACGAACACTCCCGAAGTCGGCGTACTGGAAGTCTATCCCAACCCCGTGACCGATCGTGTCCGGATTACCGCCCCCGAACGGATGCAAGAGCTGACCCTGTACTCCGCCACCGGACGACAGCTAGCCCGCTATCAGCCGGACGGCGATCGGTTTGACCTGCCCACCAACGAACTGGCACCCGGCGTTTACCTCGCCATCGTCCGTGCCGGTAATCGCCTGCTGAGCGTGAAGCTGATCAAGTAAGCGCTGAAGGATCAGCAGCAGCCGCTACCGGGCGCGCAGTCGTTCTTTCCGGTGATCAGGGTGGCCAGCGACCGGGGAGCCGGCGTACACAGTTCCCGGGCCAGACAGTCGGTGGACACCGGCGTCAGTGCCAGTCCCTCTCCCGCCGTAGCCAATCCGTACTTTTGAACGGTCTCCGGACCCTGGTACTCCACTTCGATCTCCAGGTCGCCCAGACCGAGTTGCCGTTCGGCCATTTCTATGATCTTTACGGCCTTAGCGGCTTCCAGCCGGTGATCGTAGTCGGTAGCCGTCCAGAACTGCAGGCTGGCCTTCCGCTCCCGCCGTAGCGTGCCCCCGCAGTCAATGAAATTTTTGGTCACTTCCCCGATCTCGGTGAGGTGGAAATGAGCGGGTACGGCACCTCCTCCGGGGAGCGCGATGGAGAGTTCTCCGTTACCGGCGAGATAGGATTTAAGTTCGGAAAGTAGCATAGGATCAGGTTGGGTTCCCGCCAAAGTTAATCGTAATATTGCAATATTACAACTCTTATTTCCTGATTCTCAAGTCCAAATGAAAAGCCCCGTCACCAATCAGGCGACGGGGCTTTCCCCTACCGGATCCGGTAGCGTACTAGCTGTCCTCCAGGGCAGCGGCCCCCCCCACGATCTCGAGGATCTCGTTGGTGATCGCCTCCTGACGGGCTTTGTTGTAGCTGATCTTGAGTTCCCGCAGCAATTCCTGGGCATTTTCCGTGGCCTTATCCATGGCCGTCATCCGGGCACCGTGCTCGGAAGCGTGGGTGTCCAGCAGGTAGGCGTGAAACTTGGTCTGGAGAATACTGGGCACCAGGTAGTTAAGCAGTTCTTCCTTACTGGGTTCGAAGATGTAATCGGCCTTGTATCCACTGGCGTGGGCGGTGGCCTGCACCTCGGTTTCCTCTACGGGAAGGAACTGGTCGCAGCTCGCGAACTGTACGGCGGCATTCTTGAAGCGGGCGTAGGCTACGTACACGTGGTCGTAAATCCCTTCCTCGAATCGATTCATGATCAGGGTTGGGACCTTCTTCGTTTCCTCGAAGGAAAGGTCGTCGAAGAGGGGCTGAAAATCCCGGTTAACGGTCACTCCGGCCTTATTGCCGTAATGCTTACGGAAGTACTCCGCACCCTTCTTACCGATACAGATGATGTCGAGTTGACCGACCCCCCTCAACTCATTCTTGATCTTGGCCTCGGCGGCCTTGATCACGTTGGTGTTGAAGGCTCCGGCCAGACCCCGGCTGGAGGTCACCACCACCATACAGGCACTGTTCACCGGACGTACCTTGTTGAAGCTGGTACCGGCATCCCCCTCCAGGTTGGTGAGGATATTGGTCAGCATCTCGTCCAGCTTTTCCGCGTAGGGCCGCAGATCGGTAATGGCCATCTGGGCGCGGCGCAGCTTGGCGGCGGAGACCATCTTCATTGCGCTGGTGATCTGCTGGGTGCTTTTTACCGAGCGGATTCTTTCGCGGACTTCCTTGAGATTTGCCATTGGGAGGGAGTTGGGGAGTTTAGGAATTGAAGAGTTTGGGAGTTACACGAGTTTACTCCCAAACTCCCTGATTCTTAAACTGAATGACTGGATTGGGCGGGGACGCAGGTGCAAAATTTACTAAGCGAACTGGGGGACCAGTTCCTCGGCAACCTTGTCCAGTATAGCCAGGTCGGACTTCTCGTACTTCTTGGCGCGGAAGTTCTCCAGCACCTCGGGGTGCTGACGTTCCACCTCACTCAGGAAGGTATGCTCGAATTCCTTGATGCGCTCAACGGGTACGTTCCGCATGCGGTTGTTGGTACCCAGGTGAATGATGGCCACCTGCTTCTCCACGGAAACGGGAGAGTACTGGGGCTGCTTCAGGATTTCCACGTTACGCTTACCCTTCTCGAGGGTGTTCATCGTAGAGGCATCCAGGTCGGAACCGAACTTGGCGAACGCTTCCAGTTCCCGGTAGGAAGCCTGGTCGAGCTTCAGGGTACCGGATACCTTCTTCATCGGCTTGATCTGGGCCGAACCACCTACGCGCGATACGGATACACCGACGTTGATGGCGGGGCGGATACCGGCGTTGAACAGCGTCGATTCGAGGAATATCTGTCCGTCGGTGATGGAGATCACGTTGGTCGGGATGTAGGCGGACACGTCACCGGCCTGAGTTTCGATGATCGGCAGGGCCGTCAGCGATCCTCCTCCCCGTACGATACCGGCGTTTTTGAGGCTGTCGGGCAGGTCGTTCATACCCTGGGCGATCTTATCGTCGGCAATCACCTTGGCGGCGCGCTCCAGCAGGCGACTGTGGAGGTAGAATACGTCACCGGGGTAAGCCTCGCGTCCCGGAGGGCGGCGCAGCAGCAGGGATACTTCCCGGTAGGCTACGGCCTGCTTGGACAGATCATCGTAAACGATCAGCGCGGGGCGACCGGTATCCCGGAAGAACTCACCGATGGCGGCACCGGCAAAGGGCGCGTAGAACTGCAGCGGAGCGGGGTCCGCGGCGGAACTGGCTACGATCACGGAGTAGGCCATGGCACCGTTGTCCTCCAGGGTCTTGGCGATCTGGGCGACGGTGGACGCCTTCTGTCCGCAGGCCACGTAGATACAGAACACGGGCTCTCCGCGTTCGTAGAATTCTTTCTGGTTCAGGATGGTATCGACGGCGATGGCCGACTTACCGGTCTGGCGGTCACCGATGATGAGTTCCCGCTGGCCGCGGCCGATGGGGATCATCGCATCGATGGCCTTGATACCGGTCTGTAGCGGCTCGTTCACCGGCTGACGGTAGATAACACCCGGGGCCTTACGCTCCAGGGGCATTTCGTAGGTGGTACCCGTGATGGGTCCTTTTCCGTCCATCGGCTCCCCGAGGGGATTGACGACCCGGCCGAGGTAACCTTCACCGACATTGATCGAGGCAATGCGCCCGGTACGGGAAACGCGGCTGCCCTCCATGATACCGGTAGCGGTACCCATGAGTACAACACCGACGTTGTCTTCCTCCAGGTTCAGTACGATGGCCTCGGTTTCGTTATCGAACTTCACCAGTTCACCCGCCTGGGCGTTGTTGAGTCCGTAAACGCGGGCGATACCGTCTCCTACCTGGAGTACGGTTCCGTACTCCTCGAGCTCGGTAGCATTGTCGAATCCCGACAGCTGCTGCTTGAGGATTGCCGAGATTTCATCTGGTTTTACGTCAGCCATGGTATGATTATCTTATAGTTTGTTAACGTGGAGGTTGGGGCGCGCCAGATCTTTTTTCATCTCGCGCAGTTTATGGGCGACACTGGCGTCGTAGATCTTACCGTCAAACTCCAGTACGAACCCGCCCAGGAGGCTGGGGTCGATCTTGGTGTCGATGTCTACGTTCGCCTCGGTCATGCCCTGGGCGATCAACTTGCTCTTGATGTCGGCCAGCGTATCGGCCGTCAGGGCGGTCGCGCTGGTCAGCTTGACCGTGGTGATGTGGCGCAGTTTCCGGAACTGCTCGTTGAAGCTATTCAGGATACCGACCAGGTCGCCTTCGCGGCCCTTGTTGATCACGATCCGGACGAAAGCCTTGACGAGCTCGTCCGCACCGGCCTTGTCCAGAAGTTGGGACAAGATGGATTGTTTCTTGGTGGGGTTCACGACCGGGCTGCTCAGGAGCAGGGCAAAGTCGCGGTTCTTGGCCATGGCCAGCACGCTGTCCACATCCTGCTTGATGCGGTCCAGTTGGTCGCGTTCCAGGGCCATGTCCACGAGGGACTTGGCGTAGCGGGAGGCTACTCTTTGACTGGTCATAGTGGGTTTAGTTGAGGTTGCTCACGAGCTCCTTGACGAGCGCGGTCTGGTTGGCGTCGCTCTTGAGTTCCTTCTGGAGGACCTTCTCGGCGATTTCGATGGCCATCGTACCGACTTCCTTCTTGAGGTCGACCATGGCGGCCTTACGCATGTTTTCGATGTCGCGACGGGCGTCGGTAGCTACCTTCTGGGCGGCGTCCTTGGCTTCGTGGCGGGCGGCTTCGATCATATCCTTACGGGTACGCTCGGCTTCACCGATGATGCGGGTGCGCTCCTCGCGGGCCTCGATCAGCAGACGCTGATTGTCGGCGGCCAGGGCTTCCATTTCGGCACGGACGCGCTTGGCCTCGTCGATACTCTCCTGAATCTCGGTGTCCCGCTTCGTGAGTGCCTTCTGGATGGGCTCCCAGGCAATCTTGGCGAGAATGAAATAAAGGACCAGGAAGATGATGACCGTCCAGAAGATCAGACCGAAGTCTGGCTTGATTACGCTGAAGTCAGCAAGAAATAGCGTAAACATCGAGGCTGAGTTTTCTTGTTGGTTAAAAGTTCCGGGGCCGCTGCCAATCGCAGTTCGGCTCCGGCCGGTTGTTTGGTCCGGGAACCAAGCTGACTGCTAGAATCAGCTTGTCCAGAAGACCTACGATGATCGCGAACAGCGCGGCACCCTCTACGAAGGCGGCGGTGAGGATCATTGCACTACGGATATCCGCGGCGGCTTCGGGCTGACGAGAAATGGCTTCGGTGGCTTTGCTACCGATGAGACCGATTCCGAGTCCTGCGCCGAGGGCGGCGATACCTGCTCCAAGAGCTCCCATAATAAAGGAATTAAAAGGGTGAATATTAGTGGTTGATAACGGCTCCGCCCATGGCACCTCCCTCGGCCACCTTGACCTCACCGTGGTGGGGATCATCGTGATCGTGGTGGTGTTCCTCTACGGCCGCGCCGATGTAGCTGGCCGAGAGGATGGCAAAGATGAACGCCTGGACGAAGGCGACCAGAAGTTCGATACAGTTCATGAAGAGGGTAAAGGCGATGGCCACTACCCCTCCCGCGCTGGCTCCGAGGACACTTTCCCCGTTGCCGCCGAAGATGAAGATCAGGCTGATCAGGCTCAGGATGATGATGTGTCCGGCCGTAATGTTGGCGAACAGACGTACCATCAGCGAGAACGGCTTGATGACCAGACCGAGAATCTCTACCGGCGTCAGGATGAATATTTTGATCAGGGCGGGTACGCCGGGCATCCAGAGGGTGTGCCCCCAGAAGTGCTTGTTGCCGTGGAAGTAAGCTACTACTGCGGCAATGACGGCCAGGGCCATCGTCACGGCGATGTTTCCCGTCACGTTGGAACTGCCGGGGAAGATCGGAATCAGGCCGAAGAGGTTACAGAACAGGATGAAGAAGAACACCGTCATGATGAAGGGCTGGAAGCGGGCGTAATGCTTCTCACCGATCATCGGGATGCTGATCTCGTCACGGATGAACACGAAGAAAGGTTCCATCAGGCTCTGTATACCGGAGGGGGCCTTGCCCTCATTCTTCTTGTAGCGACGGGCAACGCTGCTCCACAGCCAGATCAGCAGGAAGGCCGCCAGCAGCATCGTGAAGACGTTCTTGGTGATGCTGAAGTCGTAGAAGCTCGTGATGCCACCGCCCAGCAAACCTCCGTCGCCGACACTGGGAGCATCCAGCAGGTACTGCTCACCGTTGATCTTGGCGTGGTACATATCCACGGCCTTACCGCCGGTAGTATCCACGGTGTGGAGGATACACTCTACTTCCTGGTGACCCTCGAAGAGGGCGGCGGGAGCACCCTCCGCCAGCCGGTTGACCCGACCGTGGTTCATAACGTAACCGTCCACCGCCGTTTCTCCGTGGTGAAACATACTGCTCAGCCCGCTGGTCAGTCCGTGCTCGGGAGCGTAGAGGAAAACGGGCAGCGGGATGGTAATGTCACCGACAATGTGAAACTCGTTGGCGTCCGCGATGTGGTGCAGGATAACACCGGCGGGATCGTAGGAGTCATCGTGACCGCCACAACTCTCGTGAGCGTGCATATGGTCACCGGCCGTGCCTTGGTCGTTGTGGTCATGTCCGTCGTGCTGAGCTTGCAGGAAGCTCGTCGTGAGACCGAAAACCAGGAACATCAGGATGCGCAATGCCATATTCATACGGACTGTTTTGGGAGCTTGCTCCGAAATCAGCCGCAAAGGTACACAGGAATGGGGTATTAGGGAAGCTGGAATTGGTGTTTTTTCAATAGGGTTGTTTTACGCGAAAGAACACCGGAGAGCACCGAAGACCCCGACCGTGCTAAAGCTCCAGGTTGGCCCCTACTTCTTCCTGCCACTCCAGGCCGTGCTTGCCCAGCACCTTCAGGAAGGGGTCCGGGTCCTGCTGCTCGACGTTGAACACTCCGGCACCGCCCCACTTGCCGGTCAGCAGCATCATCGCTCCCGTCATGGCGGGTACGCCGGTGGTGTAGCTGACCCCCTGGGCCCGGGTTTCCCGGTAGGCACGGGCGTGCTCGCAATTGTTCCAGATGTAGAGGGTCTGTTCCTTGCCATCCTTCCTTCCCCGGATACGACAACCGATGCTGGTCTGGCCGACGTAGTTCTCGCCCAGACTCCCGGGGTCGGGCAGTACCGTTTTCAGAAATTCGAGCGGAATAATCTCCACTCCCTGGTGCATTACCGGTTCGATGCCGGCCATACCGATGTTCTGGATCACCCGCAGGTGCGTGAGGTACTCTTCGCCGAAAGTCATCCAGAAGCGGGCGCGCTTTATGGTGGGGAAGTGCTTCACGAGGCTTTCCAGTTCCTCGTGGTAGAGGACGTAGCTGGTGCGGGGGCCGATATCCGGATAGGTCAGGTCTTTCTTGATGCTGAAGGGGGGGATCTCAACCCACGCCCCGTTCTCCCAGTATTTACCGTTCTGGGTGATCTCCCGGATGTTGATCTCGGGGTTGAAATTCGTAGCGAAAGCCTTGCCGTGGTCACCGGCGTTGGCATCGACAATGTCCAGGTAGTGAATCTCGTCAAAGTGGTGCTTGGCGGCGTGGGCGGTAAAAATGCTCGTCACCCCGGGGTCGAAACCACAACCGAGAATGGCCGTCAGTCCGGCCTGCCGGAAGCGGCTGTGGTATTTCCACTGGTGGCTGTACTCGAACTTTGCCTCCTCCTTCGGCTCGTAGTTGGCGGTGTCGAGGTAGTGAACACCGGCGGCCAGACAGGCCTCCATGATGGTCAGGTCCTGGTAAGGAAGGGCAACGTGGATGACCATCTCGGGACCGTATTCCCGGATCAGCTGGGTGAGGGCGGGGATGTCCTCGGCATCGACGGCGGCGGTCGTAATGTTGGTGTATCCGAGATCGGCCTTGATGTCCGCCTTGATTTCCAGACAACGCTTTACCGTCCGGCTGGCGATCATGAATTCAGAAAACACTTCGGGGTGCTCGGCGCACTTGTAGGCTACTACGCGACCGACGCCTCCGGCGCCGATAATCATCACTTTACTCATCTAATTATAATTTCTAATTACCAGGTATTTGTTGTCTCCGAAACGGGAAAGGGGCGCTGGTGTGCGCGAATTGTGTCAGTAATCGCCGTAAACATCTGCCCGCCTTAACAACATGCTTTAGTGTACACTATTTCTAAACTACCCCATACTATGAGATATTTATCTATTTGTTTTCTTTTTTTCACCGCCCTTTTCTTCTCCGCCTGTGACGTCGACAAGACCGAAAGCGGATCCCTTCCCGATGTCGATGTTGATGTTGACGTGGACGAAGGCAGCCTTCCGGAGTACGATGTAGACTGGGCCGACGTAGACGTGCGCACCCGTACCGAGATGATTAAGGTGCCCAAGGTCAGGGTCGTCATGGAGGAGGAAGCCGTAGAAGTTCCCGTCGTAGACATCGACTGGCCCAGCGATTACGGAGACACCGAGGAAATGACCCTCATGGTAGAGGCCGACGTCGATCAGGACGCCGAACTCGACATTAAGGAAGTCTACGCCACCAACAACCGCATCATCGTGCTTGCCGAACTCGAAAAAGAAGGTGAAATGCTCGATGAAGGAGAAATGATGCGCGTCAGCGACCAGGTAGTACTGACTGCTCCCGACATGGACGTCCGCTACTACATCATCGGTGACCGCCCCGATGGCATGGTCAACAGCCGCAACCGCTACATCAGAAGCCGCAACGACCTGGCGGACGTGATGAAGGGGGGTCGCAGCATTTACACCCGCGACTGATAATACCCGACCAGAAACAACAACAACGCCCCACTACCGGATCCGGTAGTGGGGCGTTGCTGTTGTCAGGTGAGTGAGGTCCGTTATAGCTCCTCGCTTCTTGCCCCCACCACGGGCTTTGACAGTTCCAGCCGCACCCGGCAGCCGCTATCGTCGTAGTTCTCAACGTGGAGGTTTTCGTTAGGCCTTACGGTCACCGTCACGGTACCGAAGCGACCGAGGCCGAACCCCTGTGTCTGGCGACCGGTCTCCTTATCGAGTACGCTGACCTCGACGTTACGCCCCCCGAGGTTGCTCAGTTCGACCGAATAGTCATCGCTGCTTCCTTCCCCGACGATCAGTTGCTGCCGGGCCGGTATGGTGGTGTTGACGGAAGTTACGGGAGCACCGAGCGGCTCCTTATTCATCGGCATTGCACCTGCGTCCTCGCCCTCCTGCTCCGCTATCCGAACCAGCGGCCTGCCTTCCAGGTCCAGAAAGCTCATGCCCTCCACGAATTTATTCATTACCACGAGGATATCCGCCTCGCGATCGGTGGCGTTGAGCAGCCGGGCCTCCTCACTGGCCGGCACCCGGACGCTGGCCTTTTCTCCCACCGGAAGAGAGAGCCGTTGCCGTTCCGATCCCGTTTGCTTATCGACGGTAGTAACGGTGATGGGTACGCTGCCCCGGTTCTCCATGCTGGCCGTAAAGCTACCGGTCATGTACTCGCCGAGCACGAATTGCTGGCGGGCGGGAATACTGAGCCCGGCGGTCGATTGCGAGCAGGCGAAGGAGGAAATCGCAAAAAGAAGTATCAGGAAATTACGCATGGTGCCGTTGTTTTGGTTGGCACGAATCACCGACTGAATCGCTTCGCCTACGCGCCGAATCAAGGTTTGGGACGTCCCATATCATTATTTGCGTCCAATTCCCGCACCGCTTCCACCGGGCTTTTGCCCGCGTACTTGCGGAAGGCCCGGTTAAAGGTAGACTTGGAATTGAATCCGCAGTCGAGGGCCAGGCTCAGGAGGGTGTGCCGCCGGTGTTCCTCCCGGCGCACCCGGTCGAGGAAGGCGGCGCACCGTAGCCCATTCAGGTAATCATTAAAATTCATGCCGAACGCTCCATTGATGGTCCGACTGAGTACGGAGGCATTGGTACCTACCCGCGCGGCCAGCTCCCCCAATCTCAGGCCGGGATCGAGATAATCGTGGTGCTCGGCCAATCGCCGCTCCAGTAAACCGGCCCAGCGCTTGGTCTCCGGATCCGGCAGGGACGCTTCCGTCGGTGATAGCGTACCCTCCTCCCGACCAAAGCGTAACGACCGGGTCAGGTGGGGGTCGATGGCGAAGAACTGCAGGGCGGCGAAGAACAGTAGCACCGACATGGAAAAGTAGCGGGGCCAGGCGTCGGCGTAGCTCGTACCGCCGGCCAGGCAACCGTAAGCCTCCACGGCCACCGTAGCGACGATCCCCCCCAATAGCAGGAATAACAACCGCCGTACGCCCCGTAACTCCAGGGGTTCGGGATTGCTGAACTCGGCACTGAGGTACCGCCGGTATTCGCGGTACGCCAGTACCGTCAGGAATAAATAGATCACTAGCTGGAGGCGAACGAAGATATCCTCCGCGATATCGAAGGGTACCCCATACTGGTTACGCCACTCCGACAACGGCCCCCGGGTACCGAAAAAGCACTCAAACGCCCTTCCCCGCAGCAGGCGGTGGTATCCCCAGTCGTACAGCAGGATAAGGGTCGGCAGCAACAGGAAAATTCCCGCTGGCAGGAAATGCCACCAGTGCGCCCTCCGCCAGCGAAAGTCCGTATTCGTTACGGATAGAAAATACAGGTAGACGAGCGGGCCGAGGGCGGCCAGGTTGCCCCACTCTACGTAGAACATGAGCGTTGTTCGCCAGTCCCGCGAGTCATACCAGCCTCCGAACCCCAGCATCCACTGCGCCACGTAGAGTGCTCCCGCGAGGAGGATCCCGGCGGCAAAAACGTCACTGATCCGTTCTTCCCGGCGGCTGCGCCACAACAACAGCGTAGCCACCACGGTGGCCTGGGTAAAGCCGATGAGCAGCAGACCGGAGTAGACATTGAAGGTGAACATGGCCCGGTGAATGTACGAAAGCCGGCCGGGCGGCGCCCCGATAGCTACCGGGACGGCACGGGCTTACCGAATGACCACCGGGAGGGCAAACTCCTCTCCCGCCCGGTCGATCAGCAGCCGGTAGGTACCCGAGGAAAGTTCGGGCAGGTCGAGTTGCAGTTGGTTACCGTGATCGTAGTCCCGTTCCACGACCAGTCTTCCGTCGGTGGAAAAAAGTCGCAGCGTCACCTTTCGGGTGACCGTTTCGCCGGGCAGGGCCACGTTCAGGGAACGCTTAGCGGGGTTAGGATACACGATGGGCTGGCCGGCCGTTCCGAAGAAGAGTACTTCGCGGAGGTCGGAGACGGTTTCCGTGCCGTCCAGGTCGCGCTGGCGCAGCCGGTAAAAGCTACGTCCGGAGAGCGGGCTCTCGTCCCGGCTCTCGTAGCGATTCGTTACACTAGCTGTTGCCCACGGCGGGCAGAGTGACGATGGTGGAGAAATTCTCTCCGTCGGCACTCCGCTCGATCACGAAGTCACGGGCATCCTCTTCCGTTGCGGTCGTCCAGGACAATTCGACGGTCTTGGCGGTGGGCAGTGGCCGTCCAGCTGGTAAGTTCCACCGGCAGGCTCATCTGGGTGCGCACCTCATAGATCTCTGTCACCGCCCAGGCTGCCCACGTAGAGGTTTCCGAAATTATCCTCCCCGAAGGTGCTGATGGAACTGAGATTAGGCACGTTACTGTCCGCCGTATTCTGAATGACGGTTGGGGAAAATACGCCGGGGGAAATCTGGCGGGTAAGAAAAAGGTTGTTCGACACGTAATCCGCCGCGAGGTAGTACCCCAACAGGCCCTGGGCGTGCTGCCCCCGGTACACGAAGCCGCCGGTGATGCTGAACCCGCCGGTATCACCGTCGTGGCCATACTCCAGAATGGGATCGGTGAAATTGGCATTGTTACAGGGGATGGTAGTGCTGCCCCGCTGAAAACTGCCCTCGCAGGGTTTCCAGCCGTAGTTCTGTCCGCCCGCCGTACCGCCGGCCTGGAAGTTCACTTCCTCCCAGTCTCCCTGTCCTACGTCGGCGATGTACAGGTCTCCGTTAGTCCGGTCGAAGGCGATCCGCCAGGGATTGCGCAGCCCGATGGCGTAGATCTCATCGAGTACGCTGGGGTTACCGACGAAGGGGTTGTCCGCCGGGATGCCGTAATTATTGCCGCCGCTCGGGTTGTCTACGTCCAGCCGGAGCAGTTTACCGAGCAGGAGACCGTCATTCTGCGCCCGGTTCTGAGGGTCATTTCCCGAACCGCCGTCGCCCAGTGGTACGTAGAGGTAGCCGTCGGGGCCGAAGGCCAGGTCGCCGGCGTTGTGGTTACCGAAGGGCTGATCCACCAGGATAACGTCCTGCTCCGTGGCGGTGGAGACGGAAGTGGCCGTCGCGGAAGAGGCCGTGAACCGGGCGATGTGCGTCAGGTTATTCCACGTACGGTTCCGGAGTGGGTCGATCCCCGCCCGCGGTGGGGAGGTGTAGTTGACGTAGAAGTAACCGTTGGTGGCGAAATCCGGGTGAAAGGTCAGCCCCAGCAGGCCGATCTCCCCGCAGCATACGATCTGGGAGCTTACGTCCAGGAAATTGCCCGGCAGTAACTGTCTGGTGGTCAGATCGAGGATACGGATCCTGCCGGAGCGCTCGACCACGTAGAGGCGGTCGTCATTCACGCCGTCGGAAACGAGATCCACCGGGATCGTTGACGCTGACCCCGAGGTCGACGTAGGCCACGGTCGGGGTCTGGGCGAAAAGAGACAGTGCAAAGAGGGAAAGAAAGACTAACAGTAGGTTACGTTTCATAATCCAGTTGGTTTGTTATTACTTAACTATCAATTGTTTAGGAGGTTCTCCTAACAATAAGATTACTGTCGCCAATCCGCATAAAACGTCGTCAGTATCGTCCCGGCCGGCTTTCCCCCGGGGGTGAAGCCCGTACCGGGGTTTCTTCTCCGGGCCTGCCCTCTACCCAGGTAACTCGGCCACTTCCAGATAAAAATGCCGGTAAGCCGGTCGCACTCTCCCGCCGCCGTCAGCAGCGCGCGGTAGGCCCGGGCCTGGTCGGTATCGCTGGGCTCCCGTTCGCCGGCTTCGGCGTGGGGGCTGACCCAGGGGGCGGTCACGCTCCGAAAGCCGGTTTCGGTCAGCCAGATCGGCCGGTCGTACCGATCGCTGACCCTGGCCGCCATCCGGAACCAGTAGCGGGCGGAGCCGAGTAGTTCCTGGTCGGTCGCCTCGGCCCGTTCGGAGAGCGGGTAGTAGTTGTTCAGCCCGATCACGTCCAGTGCGTCCCAGAAGGTGATGCCCTCGAATTCGTCCCCCCAGTTGGCCGCGTAGGTGAGCCGGCCGGAGTAGACCTTGCGGATCTCCCGGATGAGCCGCCGCCAGTCGTCCGGCCGCTCCAGCGTCGTGTGCCGTAACTCGGTGCCGATACAGAGGGCGTCCATTTTGTGGGTTTCGGCGAGTTCGGCGTAGTGCAGTATCCACTGTCCGTAGTGGCCGAAGAACTCGGTCCATTCCGCATCGGTACCGAAGCGGATGTCTCCCGGCCAGCTGTCGCGCCCCACCCATATCTGTGGCTTGAGCATCACGCGGAGCCCCCGCTCCCGGGCCATTTCGCTGGTGTGGATCACGCCGGCATCGTGCTCCATGCCCTTACGGTCCGGAATCGGCAGGGCGGTCACTTTTTCCGGGTCCCGCATGAAAGTGTAGGGGACGACGGCAATGGCGTTAACGTTCAACTTCACGAGGCTGTCCAGCGAAGCGATCGACATTTCCCCACCGTAGCCGTTATTGCCCGTCGTAGCCCTCGTGGGCGAAGGTCATGCCCCGGAACGTCAGGGAGTCCGCGTAGGAGGAACGGGGAGTGGATTTCGGGGCGGGGGCGGAATTGGGGGTGGGTTGGTTGCAGGTGGAGAGGAGGAGGAGGATTACTACCATAAAAGAAATCATCCCAAAAACCTCACTCCCGGCCCCTCTCCCCCGGAGCGGGATGGTCTGACCAGCATTTGACCAAAAATTTTGCCCTCCATACATTCTCCACTTCCCCCCTCTCCCGGGGAGAGGGGGTGATCTCGCTCGCGAAATCGGGGGTGAGGTTCCCTGTATCACTCATCCTCCAGTACTTTAACCGCCGCCCCGATCCGGTCCGGATAGTCCGTAATGATACCGTCCACGCCCGCGCCTTACCAGTTCCACCATCGTGGCCGACTCGTTGACCGTCCAGGGAACGACCTGCATGCCCAGTTCCCTGCACTGGCGGATGTGATCGTCCGTCAGGGGTTCGTACCAGGGGCTGTAAACGGGAGGAACGAAGCCGAGGGCATCCATTTTTTGCTTCACTTCCCCGGGGGTCTCGTCCAGGTAGCTCAGGGTGATGGCGGGGTCCAGTTCGTGTAACACGCCCAGGGTCGGGGGGTCGAAGCACTGGAGGGTGACCAATTCCGGCTTGCCCCAGTCGGCCAGGTCGGCCAGGACCAGTCGGGCGAAGCTGTCGCGGGAGGGGACGAACTTACCCTCCCACTCCGGCAGGTACTTCAGTTCGATGTTGTAGCGGGGGCTGGGGCGGTCGTGTTCCAGACAGTACTTGTCCACGGCGGCGAATACGGACAGCAGGGAGGGCTTCCGGGCCGGTCGCTTCCCCTGCTCCGGAAAGCGGGGGTGGTCGAGTTGCCCGCAGTCATAGGTACCGATCTCCGCCAGGGTCAGCCCGCGCAGGGAGATGCGTGCTTCCTCCCCATCCGCCAGCCGTTCCCCGTCCGGACCGGAGCAGATCGTCGGTTCCATCCAGGGATCGTGGCTGACCACCACCCGGTCGTCCGCGGAGATCACCACGTCCATTTCCAGGGTGGTCACCTCCGGATAAGACAGGGCGCGCAGGAAAGCGGGAATGGTGTTCTCGGGCAGCAGTCCGCGGGCGCCGCGGTGGCCCTGCCAGTCGATGGTAGTTGGATTCACGTCGGGGGAGTTGGGTGGCCCGCAGGCGGCGAGGAGTAAGCAGAGGGGAAGGAGGCGCGTCACGATCACAATGTATAAATTTGCGGTATGAAGTGCACCTGCCTGTTGTTATTGTCCTTGCTATTTACCGGAATGCTGTCGGCCCAGTCGCTTGACGACAAGATCGAGCGCGTGATGGAGTTGTCCGGAGCCTCCCGGAATTTCATCACCGGCGTCGACCGGATGATTGACGTCCAGCGGCAAAACCCCGCCTACGAAGCGCTCGGGGACGCGTTCTGGGATGAATTTCAGGAGGAAGTCCGGGCGACCGGTTTCAAAAGTCTGCTGCCCGGGCTGATCCAGGTCTACAAAGATAACTACACGGAGGAGGAGATCGACCACCTGCTGGCCTACTTCGAGGACCCCGTTACCCAGTCCATTACGGCAAAAAACCCCGCCGTCATGCAGCAGAGCATGACGGTCGGTAGCGAATGGGGGCAGGAACTGGCCGTCAAGATCACCGACCGGCTCGCCGAGGCCATGGAAGAAAAGCACTAGCCCATGCTCGGTCACTGGCTGTTCTGGGTCGTTGCCCTCTTCGTCGTCATCTTCCTGCGTTACCTCGCCTTCAGCGGGGCCTACCACTGGCTGCTGCGGCTGAAGTTACGGGAGCGTTTTCGTCACCGGATTTTTCACCTGGAACCGGAACGGGGTCCGCAGATCACCCGGGAGATCCGGCGATCCGCCATCGTCAGCCTCATCTTCGCGGCCTTCGGCATCGGGGTGCTGTGGCTCTGGCAGGCGGGGTACACCCGGCTGTATCTGAGCTTCGATTCGGCCTGGGACTGGGTCTGGCTTCCCCTCGGCCCCGCCCTTTTCCTGACGGCCCAGGAGACCTACTATTACTGGATCCATCGCTGGATGCACCGGCCGGGCATCTACGAGATCGTCCACCGGTGGCACCACGAGAGCATCGAGACGACGGCCTGGACGGCCTTCAGTTTTCACCCCATCGAGGCGGTACTGCAGGCCGTTTTTCTCCCCCTCAGCGTCCTGCTCATCCCCATGCATGCCTTCGCCTTCCTGACGCTCCTGGCGGTGATGACCCTTTCGGCGACGATCAACCACGCCGGCATAGAAATATTTCCCGCAAGTTGGGCGCGCTCGCAGGTGCTGAACCGACTGATCGGGGCTACGCACCACGATCTCCACCACAAGCAGGCCCGCTATAATTTCGGTCTCTACTTTACTTTCTGGGACGAGTGGATGGGTACCGAGAGCCCCCGGTTCACCGAGCGGTTCCGCCGGTTTTCCGAACGACCCAGGCCGTATAGTCAAAAATAGCCTCCCGGCGCAGGACGACCTCCCGCTCTATCTCCCAGCCCCCGGCCGCGAGGGCCCGGCGGTAGTTGGCCGCTCCGTGTTGCTGGGGGTGGAGCGCATCTCCCGGAAGGGCACGAAAGACGGGTAGTAACCAGGCGTGGCGGTGCACGTCGCTGGTCAGGATCATGCGGCCGCCGGGTTCGACGGCCCGGCCGAGGGCCGCCAGGGCCGCCCGCCAGTCACTTACGTGGTTGATGGCGTTGAAGCAATAGATGGCGGCGTACTCCCCCACCCCGAGATCCGCCTGTTCCAGGGCGGCGGTACGGAAGCTCACCTCCGGGTGGTCCGTCCGGTCAAAAATGGCCAACTCCCTTTCGTAGGTCTCCAGTAACGGATCGACGGCCGTCACCCGCTCGGTCGCTCCGACTAGCAGGAAAATGCCCGCCGGGCCGCAGCCCGCATCCAGTACCCGCCGGCCGGGAACGGGTCGCCAGTCCAGCTGCTCCAGGGTCCGTGCCCAGTAGGCCCGCTTGTCGGCTAGGTAATCGGTCGGGGTTTTGTCCTTCAGGTAGCGGCGCCACCAGCGGCTCTCCAGGTACTGGGCCAACCGCCAGCGGAGGGAGGGATTCTGCATGGGGCGAAGGTAACATACCGTGTCTGAGGATTATCTGCGATGCTGCTGCGCGGTTATCCGCGATGCTGCTGCGCGGTTATCCGCAGCCACCAACACACACCGTACCTTCGCCCCATGCCTAACTTTCAGCCCAAACAACGCGTCCGGATGAAACGGACCGAGAACATCGGTACCGTCACCACCATCCTGCCCGGAGGACTCGTCCAGGTCCTGCTGGATGGAGGGATGGGCCACATCCCCCTCCCGGAAGAAACCCTGGAATTACTCGACCCGCCCCGCCCCGTCGAAAAGCCGGCACCTGCGTCCGCGCCCAAAGCCATCGTCGCCCCCGACGATCAGCGGGCCAGCGGAGGCATCCAACTGGCCCTCGACCCCCAGCTCAACGGAGAGGGAGAACCCGAAAGTTACGTCGTCTACCTCCTCAATGCCGGTCCCCACAAGATCGTCTACGAGGTGGTCTGCCTCACCCACGCCCAGCGCCGCTGGGCCAAATCCGCCACCCTGGAAGGCTACGGCAAACACAAGCTGGAGACCGCGCCCTACGACTGGCTCAACGAAAAGCTATCCTTCAACATCGACGTTCGCGCCCTGCGGATGGACGGTACCGGCCCCCGCCACTACCAGCAGCTGAAGATCAAGCCCAAACAGTTCTTCACCCACTTCGAGGAAGTGCCGGAACTCTTCCGGGAAGCCCACCTCTACCGGGTCTTTCCCCAGCTGGATACCCGTACGGTAACGACGCCGACCGAGCGCGGCCCCAGCCTGAAGTCCATCACCAACGAACAACTGCGCAATCGCCCGCAGGCCGACGACAGCAAACGACTCGTCACCTTCGACCTGGCCAACCGCATGGAGTTCAGCGAGGAACTGGACCTTCACCTCCCGGCCCTGGTCCCCAACCCCTCCGCCGTCCCCAAACACCAGGTCCTGAGTACCCAGATGAAGTTCTTCGATGATTACATCGACGAGGCCCTGCGCCTGGGCGTAGACCGGGTATTCATCATTCACGGAGTCGGGAACGGCATCCTGAAGCGGGAGGTCCACAAGCGCCTCCACTACGTGCAGTTCGTGAAATCTTACAAGTGCCAGTACCACGAAAAATACGGATTCGGAGCGACCGAAGTGGTCTTTAGTTAGCCAGCCAGAAGTAGCTGGCACCACGGCAGCAAGTATCGACCATAGACTAGATACTCCCCCTCTTTCGTTCTTTGCCCGTCTAAACCTACACTTATGAAGTTCTTACCCCTTATTTTTCTCCTTCTCCTCCTTGGTTGCAATAAGGGGGAAGTTACCCGCCTGGAAACCGAACTGAAATCCGCCAAGAGCGAGAACACCTTGCTGGTCAGCCAGTTGGAAACCGTTCAAAAAACCAACGGCGACCTGCTCAACCGCATGGAAGACCTCAGCGTCATCAGCAAGGAGGGTGCCACCAGCATCCGCGAGAGCCTCCAGAGCATCAGCGGTCAGACCAGCTACATCACCGAACTTAACCGCTCCCTGCAGCGGAAGGACAGCCTCAACCTGGCCCTGGTCATGAACCTGAAGCGCAGCCTGAACAACATCAACGACGAGGACGTCCAGGTGGAAGTCCGCGGTGGAAAGGTACACGTCAGCATCAGCGACAAATTGCTCTTCGCCTCCGGTTCGGCCCGCCTGAATAGTGCCGCCCTCAACGTGCTGGAGAAAGTCAGCCTGGTCCTGAACGACCACCGGGAACTTGATGTCATCGTTGAGGGACACACCGATAACGTACCCACCAATACGGCCGGCATCCAGGACAACTGGGAGCTCAGTACCATGCGCGCCACCGCCGTCGTCCGTAAACTCGTGGACAATTACTACGTCGACCCCGCCCGCCTGAGTGCCGCCGGCCGCAGCGAGTATGATCCCCGGGGTGATAATTCGACCACTCAGGGCCGGGCCCAGAACCGCCGCACGGAAATCGTGATCACCCCGAACCTGGATGAGTTTTTCGATCTGGCGAAACGCTCCGGCGTAAATGGATAGCCAGACTTAGTTCCCCTCTAAAGGGGGTATCTCCGCCACCCGGATCCGCGGAACCGCCAACTGGGTCTCCAGCGGTCGCCGGCACAGCGTTCTCCCGCCGCGTACGGGGAGGCAGACGGCCAGCGTAAGCGGCAGGGTGCGCATGTTTCGATCGTCAATTTCGCGGAGGGGCCAGCTGCGGTCGCTCTCCAGCAGGAGGGTGACCTGGCGGCGACGCTCGTCGTAGCCAGCCTCCACCAGGCGGATGTCGAGCGGAAGATCCTCGGTACCCGCCTCGATCTGGACAGCCTCGATGCGTCCGGCGGGGTCGAGGGGGTTATCCCGGTCGGTCACGTCGAGGATCACCGACCACTGGAAGGCATAGTTCCCGTTGTTCTTGCGTCGTAACTCGAAGCGGTTACCCCCCGGCATCACCAGGGGATGGCGCGTGGTGGTCACCCTCCGCTGGATCGGGATACGCAAATCCGGCATCCCGTTCCGGGCCGGCAGCACGAGTTCGTAGGCCAGGGGCAGACCTGCCTCATCGTCGGCTGATTGCGGACCGAAGATCGTGGGACGGGTGGCACCACCGACGGAAAAATCCAGTCCGGAGGCGCCGGGGATCACGGTAATCGCCGGTAACTGCCCGTAGGGGCCGCTCCTCAAATTTTCGACCCGCCAGTTGCCGCCGGCCAGTTCGGCGGGTAAGCCGTGAACGGTGAAACGATGGAAGTAGTCCGTCCCTTCCCCCAGTGGTGGCTGGGCGGCGGCCGGCAGGGATACGACCGGAGCGGAGGCGAAATAGTAGGCGATCTGCTCGGCGGTCGGAAAGGGTGCGAAGAGTTGGTCGCGGGTGTAGGGGCCCGCGAAGTCCGTAAAGACGATCGTCTCCCAGTCGGTGCCGGTAAAACTGTTGGCGGCGGTTCGTCCGTAGCCCAGGCTGGCGTTCAGTTTCGGAACCAGCGGGATGGAGATATTCACGCCGATGGATTGTTCGGACGAGCGGACCTCCTCGGCGTTGGTCAGGTGCTTCACCATCACCCCGTCGAACTGGCGAAGGTAGTACGCCCGCCCCCCGAGTTCCGGGTGGTCCTGGTAGTGTTGCCAGAGGCGGATGAACAGTTCGGTGGTCCGGCCATCGTTCGCGGAGAGCAGGGTCGCCAGGGGACTTTCGAAACTGCCGGCCAGCGCGAGTACGCTACTGTTTCTCCGGTCGTCCGTCTCCAGGGCGGCCTGAAAGGCGGCGTAGGGGGGCTTCAGTCCGGCATCCAGACAGGACTTCAGGTACCCGCTGCAGTTCTTGGTCAGTACGAAAGCGTCGAATCCGGGGCGGGCGGTCGGTAACAGGTTGATTCCCTCCGCCCGGTTGTACAGCAATCGGTCGGGGCGGTAACGCACCTCACTGAACGGGTAGGTGGTTTCCTCGGCGGAAAACATATAACTCAGCAAATTCCCCCCGTTGATGTCGGCCGTCTCCACCCGGGTGCGCAGGTCGCGCTTGCCCAGGTACTTGCCGATGGAGGGCGGGGTAAAGTCCCGCTTACCATCCACCCGCTGAAAACCGCAAAAGTCATAGTGCTTCTCGAAAACCGTCTGCAGGGCCGCGCCGAGGGAGACCCGGCTGTAGCTCCGGACGGGGGGCCAGGGCTCTTCTCCGCGGCCGCGGCGCTGGGCATCGGCGGAGGGGGCGCTGAGAAAAAAGAGGGTGAACAAAAGGTAAACGAAGCGGTACGGCATGTTGAAGGGGTGGTCTGGTTTGGAACGATTTTTTGGGTAGGGAGTTGTGTATCCAGACCTTCCGTTACCCGCGAGCGGCTGACGCACGCCCGCTGACAGAAGTAAGTCGCTGAAGCGACTTCCTCTTGGCAGCCAGGGTGTTTAAACCCCTCGCGGTTGCCGGCGGCGCTTCGCTTAGTATTTTAGTCCGACAACTCACAACGGTCACGGGCGCGGACGCAGGTGCAGGCTATTCAAATCCTCCGAAAAGCCCCGCAGAAAATCCGGAGTGGTCATTCTTTTCTTACCGGCCAACTGTAGTTCCTCCACCAGGTACCAGCCGTCCGGGCAGGCGACCCGGAGGTAGGTCTTCCCGTCCGATTGCAGTTGACCGGGGGTGAGATCGGCGGCCCGGTCCCCCTGCTGCCCCCGAACGATCTTCAGTTGTTTTCCTTCCAGCATCGTCCAGGCGGCGGGCCAGGGGCTCAGCCCGCGGATGAAGTTATGTACGTCCCGTAGCGGGCGGGACCAGTCGATTTGCAGATTCTCCCGGTGGAGTTTGGGGGCGGAGGTAGCCAGGCTGTCGTCCTGTTTCTTCAGTTCATACTCGCCGGACTCGATGAGTTCGACGGTGTCCAGGACCAGGTTCGCCCCGATCTCCATCATGCGATCGTGAACATCCCCGGCCGTCTCGTTGGGGTGGATCAGCATGGGGCGTTGCAGCAAAACGTCGCCGGTATCGATTTCCTCCCGGATGAAGAAGGTGGTGCAGCCGGTGCGGGCCTCCCCCCGGATGACCGCCCAGTTGATCGGGGCCGCCCCGCGGTACTTGGGCAGGAGGCTGCCGTGCAGGTTGAAGGTGCCCAGGCGCGGCATGTCCCAGACGGCCTTCGGCAGCATCCGGAAGGCCACTACGATCTGGAGGTCGGCCTCCAACGCCCGGAGCGCGGACTGAAATTCCGGATCCTTCAGGTTGCGGGGCTGGAGCACCGGGATGCCGTGGCGGACCGCACACTTCTTGACGTCCGACTCCAGTAATTGCTTACCGCCCCGGCCGCCGAGCTTGTCGGTGGCGGTGATGACCCCGACCACCGGGAACCCGTACTCGATGAGGATCTCCAGGGAGGGAACGGCAAACTCGGGGGTACCCATAAAAACGATGCGTGGCTTCATGCCGCGAATTTGCCTATTTTTCCGACCGAACCCAAACCGCAAGGGGATGCAGATCAAGGAATTTCACTGGAATAACGATAACGGCAATCAAATTTATGCCGTAGAGTGGCCAGTAGCCGGTGCGCGCGCGGTTGTCGGGCTGGTACACGGATTGGGCGAACACGTCCGCCGTTACGACGAACTGGCGACTTTTCTGCAGGAGAACGACATCGCCGTGGTCGGTTATGACCGCCAGGGGTTCGGCCGCAGCGAGGGGAAAAAAGGCTTCGCCGCCGACTACAAGGAATTCGTGGATGAGGTGGCCCGGCTTTCCATTCAGTGTCAGACCCGCTACCCGGACCTTCCCGTCTTCCTCTACGGCCACAGCATGGGCGGGCAGATACTGCTTCGCTACCTGGTGAGACGGCACCCGGACATCAGCGGAGCGATCGTTTCGGCCCCGCACATCCGGTTACCGAAAGCTCCCAGTCCCTTCCTCGTTGGTTTCGGGCGGATCATGAAACAGATTGCCCCCGCCTTCACTCAGCCCAATACCGTCGAGGTAAGTGCCCTCAGCAGGAACCCCCAGGTGGCAAAAAACTACACCACCGACCCCTACGTACACGATAAGATCAGTAGCCAGACCGGCCTGGATATGCTGGACAATGCCACCGTCCTGGATCGTTACGCGAACGGCGTACGCGTCCCCACCCTGCTCATGCACGGCGACGCGGATCGCATCACGAGCCACGCCGGAAGCGCGGCCTTCGCGGAGCGCAATCCGAAAAATCTGATTTTTAAGAGCTGGCCCGGCTTCTACCACGAGCTCCACAACGAGCCGGAGCGACGGGAGGTGTTCGAGTACGTCCTGCGGTGGATGGAGGACCATATGAGCACGGTGCACCGACGGCCGGAATCGATCTGATCGATAGTTAGCTCCAGTGAGCTATCCTACTCTTTACAAGTCGCGTACGGAGTTCCGGTCCGTGATCACGTCCCGGAGTTCACGGAGGAACTGTAACTGGGGAGCGGAAAGATGGCTCTTCAGGGCATCCTTAATGGTCAGGTAAGTACCGGTTTCAAACTCCCGGAGTTTTTCCGTCAGTTCTCCGGCGTCCTGGTAGAGCATTTCCTTGAGGCTGGGAATTTCGTGCCAGTCTCCCTCGACGGCAACGGCTTGCTCCCGATCCTTGCCGGGCTCCAGTTCGATCAGGTCGGGGCTGTCTACGTGCAGATCTCCACCGGGCAGCCCCCACTCATCGGACTTATTGAGCAGGAAGACTTCCAGTCCGCGCTCCCGAAAACGATAGATGATGAGGTTGGCTTTCCTGCGAAGTCCCATAGGCTGGTGGTTAATGCGTACCACCGTAACGGCGGTGAATACAAATCGTTCAGGCAAAGATAGGAACAACCTGGCTATCCCCCTACCTTTGTGGTATGAAGTACCTGCTACCACTGCTCTTATTGATGACCTTGCACCTGCGTGCCCGCCCGGTTTCGTCCACCCAGCTGGAGGGTGCCTGGGAAAGTAGTTTCGTAACGGAAGACGATCAGACGGGCAAATTGCTGCTGATCATCGCGGATGGCTACTTCGCCATGACGAGTTACGTCGGCAATGAGTTCCAGGCCACCCTCGGTGGCAGCTACCTGGCGGACGACCAGACCTTCAGCGTACGCTACGAGTTCGATACCTCCAGCCCCGATAACGTCGGCGCCGCCTCGGCCATGGAGTACAATCTGGTCGGCGATCTGCTGCTGTTCAACGGCAGTAAGGCCTGGACCCGGGTGGATGCCGGCGAGGGAGAGCTGGCCGGTGCCTGGCTGATCACCGGCCGCAAGCGCGACGGCGAGATGACGCGGCGGGAAGTGGACGGACCGCGCAAGACCATGAAATTACTATCCGGCAGCCGCTTCCAGTGGATCGCCTACAATACAAAGACCAAAGAATTCATGGGAACCGGCGGGGGCCGCTACGAGACGCAAAACGGTATTTACATCGAGAAGATCGACTTCTTCAGCCGCGATGCCAGCCGGGTGGGTCAGCAACTCAGTTTCGACTACAAGATCCGCAACAAGGAATGGCATCACTCGGGCCTGAGCAGCAAGGGAGAGCCGATGTACGAGACCTGGGGAAAGCGGAAGGAGTAGGCGGGTGTGGTTGTAGGAACAGGCGCGGGCACTGAATGCATCGGAGAAAGTAGTTGCGCCGGTGACGTTATTTTCGGTGCAGTCGCTTCAGCGACTTACTACCGGCAGCGAGGGCGTTTTAAACCCCTCGCGGGTGCGGGGATCGCGGACGTAAACACTACCGGCTGATCACCACCCGCTGCCCCGTAGTTTGTCCTTCCACCACTAGCGTATACACCCCAACAGGGAGGGCAACCACGTCAAGTTCCGGGCCGCTGCGGGTGGGAACGTACCGACGGCCCATCGCATCGACCAGCCACACGGTAGCCGTCCCGGCCAGTTCCGGCAGCGTTAGTCGGTCGGAAGCCGGGTTCGGGTAGGCAAGCCGCCGCAGGGGCGATACCACCACTACGTTGGAAAAGGAATAGCGGCCGTCCAGGTCCAGTTGGCGCACCCGGTAGTAAGTTTCCCTTTCGCCGCGGGTGTCGGTGGCCCGGTAGGTCACCTCCTCCCGTCCGCCGCGGGGAGATTGCCGGTGAACCGCCGTCCACTCCTGCCCCGTGGACCGTTCGAGCACGTAGCCGGCCACGTCTTCCTGCTCGCTGACGGACCAACTGAAGTCCACCTCCTTTTCGCCGGCCACGTAGCGCAGGGGCTGCTGCCAGACAACTGGCAGTCCGGTTCCGACGATGACGGTGTAGACCGTCGACAGCCCGCCTACGCGAAAAGTAGCCTCCGCCGTACCGTTACTAACGGCCTCAAAACGAATCGTATACAGATCATTGGCGTTCAGGTTAGCCTGGTCACCGAACCCGTCGAGCAGTTGGGTGGCTCCGGAGCTTACCCGGGTGATCGTAACGCGGAAGGGGTAATCGGGTACGTCCGTCGTCAGTTCTACCTGACCGGTAAAAATGAATAACTCATCGGTATTGACGCAGTAGGTACTGTCAAAATCGATGTCAATGGGCTGCCGCGCCTCGAAATCGGCCAGTGCCGAGGTGATGGACTGGCTGCCGGCCGCCGTACACTGGGCGGCGGCGCGCGGGTGCAGGGTTATCAATAGCAACACGGTGACTGTAAAACGCAGTAAACAGTTCATAAGGAGGTAGGATTGGACTTCCAAGGTACGACACGGCCCGCTCTCCCTTGCGGGGGAGCGGGCCGGCGTGGTGTAGCCCCAACTGGACTCGAACCAGTATTTTCAGTTTAGGAAACCAACGTTCTATCCCTTGAACTATGGGGCCGTTTTAGAGGAAAGAAGAAAGACCAGTCGCTTCGCGACTTGAAGGAAGAAAGACTGGCCGCGTGTGAGCTGACTTCGTCTTTCCTCTTTCAGTTTCGCTTGCGAAACGGTCTTTCTTCTTTCTTCTGAGTAACAAAGATAATCAGTTTCCCCCAAGGTCCTCGGCCGGCACGAAGTTCAGCGCCACCCCGTTGATACAGTACCGCAGACCGGTCGGCTCCGGGCCGTCGGGAAAAACGTGGCCCTGGTGACCGTCACAGCGGGCGCAGGACACTTCCACCCGGCGCATACCGTAGCGGTTGTCCACGTCTTCGGTGACGTACGCTGCGTTGATCGGCTCGTAGAAACTCGGCCAGCCGGTACCCGACTTGAACTTGGTCTTGCTGTCGAACAACGGCAAGCCACAGGCGGCACAGGTAAAGACACCGGCGCGCTTCTCGTCGTTTAACGGGCTGGTAAAACTGCGTTCGGTACCATCCTCCCGCAGCACGTTAAAGGCTTCGCCGGACAGTTCCGCGCGCCATTCCTCTTCGGTTTTCGTGATGGGGGTGACCTGCCCTTCCTCGGTGGGCGGTACGTACTTGTAGGCGGGCATATCCTGCTCGACGGTCGCCCGGTCGGCCGGGTCCTGAGAAGTGGTCACCGTCGTCTGGGGCCGGGAGTTACAGGAGAACAGAAAGGCCAACACAAACAGGGAAAGGAAGTAGCGCATAGTGGTGTTTTATTTAGTGAAGTAACAGCAAAAGGCGAGCGTGGGGTTGCCCGGAAGACGACATTTATGCGACTACCCGGGCAGCTCGCCCACAACGGGCCCCTCAAACCCACCCCCACACTCCTACTTACTCTTCTTATCTTCGCGGCCCCTAACCACGATTATACCAAGACTATCATGAACAGAGATTTTCTCCAGGAACTCGGCCTCGCCGCCGACAACGACGGCACCAGCACCGGCCAGCAGGGCATGCATAACGCCGCTAAGCACATCGAATCTTACTCTCCCGTAGACGGAAAACTGATCGGTAAGGTCAGCACCACCACCCGCGAGCAGTACGACCAGGTGGTGGAAACGGCCACGGCCGCCTTTCAGACCTGGCGCTCGATGCCCGCCCCCCACCGTGGAGAGATCGTGCGCCAGTACGGCAACGCCCTGCGCGAACACAAGGACGCACTCGGCAGCCTCGTCAGCTACGAAATGGGTAAGAGCCTCCAGGAGGGGCTCGGCGAAGTACAGGAGATGATCGACATCTGCGACTTTGCCGTCGGCCTCAGCCGCCAGTTGCACGGACTGACCATGCACTCCGAGCGCCCCCTTCACCGGATGTACGAGCAGTGGCACCCGCTGGGTATCGTCGGTACCATTTCCGCCTTCAACTTTCCGGTGGCCGTCTGGAGCTGGAACAGCATGATCGCCCTGGTCTGCGGCGACGTCAACATCTGGAAGCCCAGCGAAAAAACCCCCATGTGCGGGATCGCCTGCCAGAACATCTGGGCCAAGGTGGCCGCTGACAACGACCTGCCCGAAGGGATCTGCAGCCTCATCAACGGCGATTACACCGTCGGAGAGTTCATGACCACGGACAAGCGTATTCCCCTGATCTCCGCCACCGGTTCTACCCGGATGGGCAAGATCGTGGCCCAGACCGTGGGTGCCCGCCTCGGCAAGAGTCTCCTGGAACTGGGTGGTAACAACGCCATCATCATCACCGAGACGGCCGACATGGACCTCGTCCTCACCGGGGCCCTCTTCGGGGCCGTCGGTACCTGCGGACAGCGCTGTACCAGCACCCGCCGCCTCATCGTACACGAGAGCCGTTACCAAGAAGTGCGCGACAAACTCGCCAAGGCCTACGGTCAGCTCGTGATCGGCGACCCCCTGGACGAAAAAAACCACGTCGGGCCCCTGATCGACAAGGAGTCCGTCCAGATGTTCCTCGATGCCATCGAAGCCGTAAAGGCCGAGGGCGGTAAGGAGATCGTCGCGGGAGGCAAGCTCGAAGGCCCCGGCTACGAGAGCGGCTGCTACGTTAAACCCGCCTTTTTCGAGGTAAAGGCCGACAGCAAAGTCGCCCAGCACGAGACTTTCGCTCCCCTGCTCTACATGATGCCCTACTCTACCCTGGACGAGGCCATCGCCATCCAGAACAGCGTTCCCCAGGGGCTCAGCTCCGCCATCATGACGACCAGCATGCGCGAAAGCGAGCTGTTCCTCAGCGCGGCCGGCTCCGACTGCGGGATCGCCAACGTCAACATCGGTACCTCGGGGGCCGAGATCGGCGGTGCTTTCGGCGGAGAGAAGGAAACCGGCGGCGGCCGCGAATCCGGCTCCGATAGCTGGAAGGCCTACATGCGCCGGCAGACCAACACCATCAACTACTCCACGGAGCTTCCGCTGGCGCAGGGTATTTCCTTTAATCTCTAACAAAGGACTCGAGGAGTTAAGGACTCAAGGATCCGTCACTCCCAAGTCCTTAACTCCTTAACTCCCTGACTCCTTAACTCCTTTCCCATGAAATTCCACCTCGTCTCCGGCGGCTGCGGCTTCGTCGGTCGCAACATGGTCAAGCGGCTGCACCGCACGACCGGGGATACCGTCATCTTCGTGGACAACCTGACCGTCGGCACCCACCCCAGTACCTGGCAGGACCTGCCCGTAACCCGCAAGGAAGGGCACCTGGAGGTTTTTGGTGACGACGGCCGGCTGGTCTTTCTCCACCAGGACTTCCGGGAATTCCTGCGCGACGTAACGATGGACGCCGACTTCATCCGGAAGCACTACCACCCGGAATTCCGGGGCTTCGCGGACGTCTTTCACTTTGCCGCCATCGTGGGCGGGCGGGCGACCATCGAGGGCGACCCCATGAAGGTGGCGCTCGACCTCAGCATCGACGCCGAGTTCTTCTACTGGGTCACCCGGCAAAAGCCGGAGCGCGTCCTCTACCCCTCCAGTTCCGCGGCCTACCCCATCGACCTCCAGGCCGAGGGTGACGCCATTGCCCTGTCCGAATCCGACATCAATTTCAAAAAAATGGGGGAGCCGGACATGACCTACGGCTGGAGCAAGCTCACCGGGGAGTTCCTGGCCAAGGTCGCCGCCGATCACTATGACCTGAGCGTGACCTGTATCCGCCCCTTCTCCGGTTACGGGGAAGACCAGGACCTGACCTATCCCATTCCCAGTATCGCCCGTCGCGTCGCCAACCGGGAAGACCCGGTGGAAGTCTGGGGAACCGGCCGTCAGGGCCGTGACTTCGTTCACATCGACGACGTGATCGACTGCATCCTCTGGGCCATGGACGAGGTGACCGACGGCTCGGCCATCAACATCGGCCGCGGCGAATTGCTTTCCTTCATCGACATCATCAGGACGATGTGCGACATCGAGGGTTACGACCCCGAGATCCGACAGCTGCTGGACAAGCCGGTCGGGGTGTTCAGCCGCTACTCCAATATGGACAAGGTGCACGCGATGGGGTGGAAAGCCTCGATCAGCGTGCGGGAGGGGATGAAGCGGGTACTGGATGCGCAGCGGGAAGGATTGGAGGAGTTGAGGAGTTAGAAAGTTTGGGGGTTGGAGAGTTAGCATTTCCACTCGCTCGCTTCGCGTAGCTCGCTAAGAGTTAGATCAGCACATCAAAGTAGCAAATTGTATAATTTGGAGGTATGGCAGAATTTTGGGAGGAGGTGAATTACGTCTTTCAGGATGCTCAGGCACCCTACGGAAAATCGTCTAACGCGGACTTCACCAAAGTGATGAAGCGCCGAACGAAGTCGGCTGCGCTCCTGCTGGTCAACTTCTTCCATCGCACCCCGAACGAGCCGATTCTTTGGAATATCCGTTCCCAATTACTGCGTTCCGGCACCTCCGTAGCCGCCAATTACCGGGCAGCCTGTCATGCCCGGTCCGAACGGGAATTCTACGCCAAACTCTGCATCGTGGTGGAAGAAACCGACGAAACCATCTTCTGGCTCGAGCTACTGATGGAATCAGACATTGAAGTAGATCTTGACGAGGTCAGTCGGATCGGCAAGGAATATGTCGAATTACTAAAAATATTCGCCAAGGCCAGAGCCACCATTAAGAATCAGTCGTAACTCCCCCAACTCCTGTCTCGCTCATAACGCATGAACTCCCCAACCCCCCAACTCTCCGACTCCCCGACTCGCATCGTCTGCTTCGGCCCCGGCCCCATGTTCAAAGGCGGCCTCTCCAACTACAACACCTCCCTGGCCAAGGCCTTCGACAAGCGCGGCGACTGCGAGGTGACCATCGTGAGCTGGACGCAACAGTACCCGGCCATCATTCCCCGGGAATTTATCGATAAGAAGTCGAAGGTCGACCTGCTGGAGGGTACCAACATCAAGGTGTTGTACCTGACGAATTACAACAACCCCCTGAGCTGGACGGAGACCTACCGCCAGATTGCCGCCCTCGAAGCCGGATAAGGTAATCTTTCAGTGGGCCATCGCGATCCAGGGATTACCGCTGGGGCGCATTGCGCGAAAACTGCGTAAACACCCGGGCATTGAAGTGATCTTCGACCTGCACTTCGTCATCCAGAAGGAATTCAGCAGCCTCGACCGGCGGTTCACCCGTTACGGCATCTCCCCGGCGAACACCTTCATCACCCACGCCTACAAAACGGTGGACGAACTGAAGGAGATTTTCCCGCAACGGACCTTCAGCGTCAACGAAACCGGGGCGAGGCTCCCGCTACAAGCCCGGGACTTGTCTGCCGACGGCGCGCAGGTGCAAGCCTCCCGGAAGGATGCGCCCCCCACCCCCGTCATCAAGCTCTACCACCCGATCTACGACCTGTTCCAACCAAACCCGGATTTCGACGTGGCCGCCTACAAGGCCGAGCACGGGCTACGGGAGCACGTCTTTCTCTTCTTCGGCTTCATCCGCAAGTACAAGGGGCTGCACGACGTGATCGGGGCCTTCGCCAAACTCGCCGACCGCCGCGACGACGTCAGCCTCATCATCTGCGGGGAGTCCTTCTGGGATACGCTCCAGTCCGATAAACTGAGCACCAAGCTCAAGAACGCCACCTTCGGCCTGGCCAAGCAACTCTTCCTGAGCAGCAAGGACAACGAACGGGATTACCGCCCCCTGGAACTGGTGGACGAACTCGGCATCCGCGACCGGACGCTGATCAAGAACGAGTTCGTGGCCAACGAGGAAGTCCATAAGTACTTTCAGGCCAGCGATGCCGTGGTCCTGTTTTACTCCTACGCCACCCCCTCCGGCGTGGAGTCCATCAGTTACAACTTCCAGCTGCCGGCCGTCGCCACCCGGGTGGGTCACTTCCCCGAAACCATCAGGGACGGCTTTAACGGATTTCTGGCCGACCCCGGCAACCTGGACGACATGGCCGACCAGATGGAACGGATGATCACCGAGCCCGTTCCCCGCGAGAACGTCCGGAAAACCACGGAAATGATGAGCTGGGACAATTACGTGACGGCGATACTGAACGGATAAGTCTTCCCGCTTTTCGACGATAATCGGTCGGACCCGGGGGTCCTCCTCCGGAAACCCTGCACCCGCGCGCCGCCGCCCGCCCGCCATACCCGTCAGCGAACCCAACGCGAGGCTAGTAGGTTATATACCCACATTACCCACTACATGACTCTATCGTTTACCTCCACGCTTCGCGTGTTCCTGCTGCTATTTTCCTCCGTACTGTTTTACCAGTGCGCCGATTATAAAATCCACCAGGACGACACCGTCGAAGACGTACTCGGCGTCAGTACGCCCACCGGCGAGCTCGAGTATTCCACCCTGATGGTCGGTGACCTCGGCTACGACTACGAACGTGGACTGACCACCCTCGGGGCCATGGTGGACGCCATGCCGGAAAAGAAGAAGATGGGCTCCCTGCTACTGCTCGGCGACATCACCGGCAAGGACGGCCTGAACAAGAAGAATGACGAGGAAGAAGCCCACCTGGATGCGATCATCGAACGGCTGCAACGGGTGAAGGGAAAAGTTTTCTACACCCCCGGCGAAAACGAACTGGGCCGCGACGGAAAATTCGGCCGCCTCGACCGGCTCGAAGAGTACTTCGACGACCACAGCGAAAAGAAGGTTCGTTTCATGCCCAATAACGTCTGTTCCGGTCCGGACGACGAGGAACTCATCGAGGGCGTCGGCCTGATCGGCGTCAACAGTGCCTGGTACCTCAGCAACTGGAGCAACGACGACGAAGTGAGCGAAGGCTGCGACTTCAAGAACCGCGACGCGATGACGTTCGCCCTGGCCGACGAGATCAAGGGCTACCGCGACCAGGTGAAGATCGTGATGATGCACCACCCCATCCAGAGCAACGGTAACCGGGGCGGCATCTTCAGTGCCCGCCAGCACCTTTTCCCCCTGGCGGACCTCATCCCCGGGGCCTACATCCCCCTTCCGGTGATCGGCACCCTGGCCCGCGGCATCCAGGCGGCCGGCGGCGGTCGTAACGACGTCCATAACCTGCTCTACCAGCAGCTGATCAACAAGATCAAACTCGGTATCGACGACGAGGTGAACGTCATTTTCGTGAGCGGCCACGAGCACTACATGATGAACGTCCACGAAGGGGAGTACATCGAGGTGACCGCCGGCAGTGGTGCCGAACGGTCCCCCGTGAAGGGCGGTGACGATGCCGCATTCGCCTACGGAGCAATCGGCTTCAGCCGCCTGGATTTTTACGACAGTGGAGAGGTCTTCCTGGGCTTCTACACGGTCGATGAGGACGGCAAGACGGAGCGCGTTTACAACCAGCGCATCATCGAAGACCGCAGAAAGCCGCAGGATGTCGGTATCGAGGAGGTCCCCACCGAAATGGTGAGTACCGAGCTGGTCAAGACCCCCGTGTACGGGGAGGAGTACGCGGAACGGGGTGGTTTCTACAAGGGTACCTTCGGCCGCCACTACCGCGAACTGTACTGGATACCGGTGGAAGTGAAGGTCATGAACATTGATACCTTCCAGGGGGGGCTCGACCCCTACCGGCGGGGCGGTGGCATGACGACCATGAGCCTGCACACCGAAGCATCCTCCGGCCGTCAGTACCAACTGCGGTCCGTCCGCAAGAACCCGGCCCAGATCCTGCCCGGCCTGCTGGAGAACAGTTTCGCGGCCGACATCACCAAGGACCAGTTCACGGCCATTCACCCTTACGCCCCCCTGGCCCTGCCGCCCTGGCAGAAAGCGCTCGGACTGTACGGCGCCGACCCGCTGCTGCGCTACGTGCCCAAGCAGCCGGGCCTGGGGAGCTACAACACCAACTTCGGCGGGGAGATGTACTGGGTCGAGCAGCGGCCCGACGACGACTGGAGCGGTACCGGCTTCTTCGGGAACAGCAAGAAGATCGTCGGTAACGACGACGCCATCGAAGGTATTACCGACGACTGGAAACACTACGTCGACGACAACAACTTCGCCCGCGCCCGCCTCTTCGACTTCTGGATCGGCGACTGGGACCGTCACAGCGACCAGTGGCGCTGGTCCACCTTCGAGGAGGAGGACGGCCGTACCCGCTACGTGCCCGTGGCCCGCGACCGCGACCAGGTGTTCAGCAACTTCGACGGTACCCTGCTGCGGATAGCCCGGCTGTTCGTACCCGAGGCCCGCAAGTTGCGCCCCTTCACCGAGGACCTGGACAAGGCCAAGTGGCGCGCCATGAACGGTAAGTGGAACGACCGCGTTTTTCTCAACCAACTGACCCGGGAGGAGATGATCGCCGAGGCGAAGGCCATTCAGGCCACCATCACCCCCGACATGATCGACGAGGCCCTGTTGCGCATGCCCCCTGAGGTTATCCAGTACAGCCTGGAACAGGAACGGATCGGGGACAAGCTGAAGGCCCGCCTGACGCAATTGGACGCTTTTGCCGCTGATTATTACGACGTACTTGCCGAAAAGGTCAACGTTCTGGCCACCGGCAAGGACGACGTGATCCGCGTTACCGGATTGGCGGACGGGGACGTCCACGTTCAGGTGTACGACGCCGACAAGGAGGGCGAAGCCGACGAGCTCTACTACGATCGCACCTTCCACCCCGGGGAAACCAAGGAAGTCCGCATCTACGGACTGGACGGGGACGACCATTTCCTGGTGTCGGGCGAGCGCAGTCCCATCCGCGTACTCGTGATCGGGGGGACCGACGGAGACGAGGTCATCGGTGGAGGAGACCTCAAGGTGAAAGCCTACGACGAGAAGGGAGGCATGGACATCGAGCGCAACGACGGAAAGATCCACGACCGCCGCAGCGACCGTTCACCCGACCTCAACACTTATCGGTTCAAGGAGTACTACCCCGATTACACCATCCCGATGCCG
The DNA here is from genome assembly GCA_963838715.1 of Lewinellaceae bacterium. Lineage (GTDB taxonomy): Bacteria > Bacteroidota > Bacteroidia > Chitinophagales > Saprospiraceae > Neolewinella. The sequence goes on along the minus strand of CAWISE010000009.1, from coordinate 4,871,050 downwards.
GCCCTGGGTTTCAACGTGGACGACGGACTGTTCGTGGGCCTCGGGTTGAGCCGGGTCATTCAGGGTTTCAACGCCGACCCCTACAAGACCAAGCATACCCTCAGCGCCAAGTACAGTACCAACGAGTTCTGGCAGGCGAGTTACGACGCGGAGTTCAACAATACCTTCAGCCCACGGCGGGACATAACGTTGCAGTCTTACTACCGCAGCCCCGGCTACGTAGTCAACTTCTTCGGCCTGGGTAATGAGGCGGCCGGCCAGCCCGACGAAGACGAAACGGAAATTCCCGACGAGGACATCCTGGATTTCAACCGCGCCCGCCAGGAACAGATCATGATCAACCCCATGCTTCGCTTCCGGGGCCGCCGCGATCGATTTGCCGTCTCGGTAGGTCCTTCCTACAGCAGTGTTACCGTCGATGACGACACCCCTGACTTTGCCCTCATCAGCCAGCTGCGGGCCGCCGGGGACCGGAGCGAGTTTCTGCGCGACGACGTCTTCACCCGCCAGCAATTCGGGGGGATCATGGCCAAGGTGACCTTCAATAACCTGCCCCTCCCCTTCCTGCCGGAAGACGGACTCAAGTTCGACATCTTTGCCGGTCAGACCTGGAACCTGGACAATACGGACCGCAGCTTTACGACCGTGGGCGGCCAGTTTACGGTCTACCGCATGATGAATAAGTTAGTAGGTTTCGCCACGCGGATCGGCTTTGAGCACAACGGCGGCGATCCGGAGTACTACCAGCTCTCCGCCCTGGGTGGGCGTACCAACTACCGCGCGGCCCGGGCGGAGCGTTACCGGGGCAATACCTCGGTATACCAGAACATCGACCTGCGGATCCGCGGTTTCGGCTTCGGTAAGGGGACGGTCCCTACCATCGGCGGTTTCATCCTGGGCCTCGATCACGGCCGGGTGTGGCTGAACGATGAGGACAGCGATGTCTGGCACGTGGCCTACGGCGGCGGGGTATGGATGGCTCCCTTCGGGGCGGCTATCTTTACGGCCACCTACTTCACCGACAGTGAGGATGCCCGGGTCCAGTTCGGCTTCGGCTTCCCCTTCTAAGTATTACGCATGACCACCTGGCTAGAAAAACCGAATTTCCTTTCCGCCCTCATTCTCGTGGGGGTCATCCTGATCGCCGGGGGGTACGGGGTGATCACCTACACCCAGCGGCCGGAAATGGAGAGTTTCAACATCGACGAAACTTACCAGTTCGATTTCGATTTCGATCGCCCGCAGGCCGTCAAACTGCCGAAAGACCTCAAGGAAATCAGCGGGATGACTTCCTGGAAGAGCCCGGAAGAAGTACTCACCGTGCAGGACGAGGACGGGGAACTGTTCGTCGTCAACACGAAGTCGGGCAAGGTGGTCTTCTCCTTCAAGTTCAGTAAGGACCGGGACTACGAGGGCATCGCCCGCCTTAACGATTCCATTTACGTGCTGGAAACGGATGGTGACATTCACACTTTCCTCTACGATCCCGAAATGGATGAATTCGAATCCAAAAAACTGGAAACCAGTTTCAGCTACCGCAACGATACCGAAGGTATTTGCTATGACCCCGTTACCGGCAACCTGCTCATCGTTCCGAAGGAACAGGAACTGAACCCGACCGAAGCCGACCAGAACCGGCGGGGAATCTACTCTTACGACTTGTCCACCAGGACGCTATCCCCCCAGCCTACTTACTACATCGACCAACTGGAAGTAGGTGACGCCGTCTACGGCAAGGCCTCCCGTTACACCCTCAAACCGAGCGGTATCGCCATTGACCCGTTGACCAACGATATTTTCGTAGTTTCCTCCGTCGGTAACATTATGGTGGTGATCGACCGCGAGAGCAACCTCAAACACATCGAACTCCTCGAACAGGGTACCTTCCGCCAGCCGGAAGGCATCACCTTCAACGAAGCAGGAGACCTCTTTATCAGCAGTGAAGGGCGCGGTGGCGATGGCATTATCGCTACATTCCCCCGCCAGAATAAGTCCAATGACGAAAAAGACAGCAACCAATAAGGAGATGAACGGCAAACTGACCGCCGCCCTCGGGCTGGCCGGTCCGTACGTCCGGGACCGCTTCAACCAGGAACTCGACCCGAAATTCCTCTTCCATAATTATGCCTACGCCAAGGAAATGGCGGAGAAAGCGGAGGAATTGGGCAACAAGGCCTTCGGCGTCATTGAGGCCCCACAGGAAGACCGGGAGGAAGGAAAGAAAAAGGAGGGCGAGGACGCAGGTGCAAAGTCTTCTAAAAAGAACACTGAGCCGCTCCCCAAACCCATGACCCAGCTCCTGATCCTCGCGGCCTGGTTCTATCCCCTCGGATTCATCGGCGGAGATAAGGAGTGGGCCGAACGCAGTGCCCGGGAACTGGAAACTTTCGCTAAACAGCAGGGGGTCTCCCTGGACAGCGAGTTCGGCACTGCGGCCGACTGGATCCGTAAGGCTCCGGAAGCCACGGAGCAGGACAGTCTGCCCGTGCGCTTGCTGCACGACACGGCCTGGAACTGGCTCGGCCGTAACCGCTACGAACGGCGCGCCGATCTCCTCCAGCTGGAGCGGGAAGCCCTCAACGGCAAGGAGGACGACCCCACCAACTTCGGGCAAAAGATGCAGGACCTGCTGCTCAACTTCAATTTCCTGACGGCCGTCGGCAAGAAAGATTTCGACCCCAAGCGCCGCAAGAACGTCAGTGAGCAGCAGAGCAACAACTACAAGATCCAGCAGAAGGAAGTCAAGGCCAAGACCGGCAAGAACTTCGGTCGTGGTATCGATACCATGTACCGTACTTCCTTCCGGAATCACATCACCCTCAGCCGGATCGCCGACGGGAAGGCCAACATGATGATCTCGATCAACACCATTATCCTCTCGATCGTCATTACTATTTCGGGTGCCGGTCTCGGTTTCTTCCAGGATATGTTCTACGAGAACCCCGAGTTCCTTGTTCCCATCATCACGCTGCTACTCAGTTCCCTCACGGCGGTGATCTTCGCCGTCTTCAGCGCCCGGCCCAAAGTGACGGAGTATACCATCAAGAAAAAGAAAGAACTGCTCAACAGCAAGGAGGCCAGCCTCCTCTTCTACGGCAACTTCCTGAAGATCGAGAAGTCCGACTTCATCAAGTACATGTCCAAAATGAAGATGGACCAGGAGAGTCTCTACGACGATCTGGCCCGCGACCTTTACGACCTCGGGCAGGTGCTGCACCGCAAGTATCTCTTGCTCACGATCAGCTACAACACTTTCGTCGGCGGTCTTTTCTTGGCCGTAACGAGCTTTCTGATCGTTTACCTGCTGAATGTCCTTTAGGGAAGAAAGAGGAAAGACCGATCACTCCGTGATCTGAAAGAAGAAAGATGCGCCTAATATCATGTCTTTCCTCTTTCTTCTTTCTTCTTTCTTCCTAATTCTTTATCTTTGCGCCCACTTTGAAACGTCCCTCCGACGCCAACGGGCGCAAAACCGGTTCAAACCCTTACGATTATGAGTAATCCAAAGGCTTTCATTCTTCCCATCAGCGGGCTGAGCAAGGGCTTTTATGAATATGACCTGATCGTGGACAAAGCGTTCTACGCCGCCTTCCCCGATGCCCCCATCGGGCGCTGCGACGTTCAGTTGCATCTCCGTCTCGACAAACGAAGCCGCGAGATGATCCTGGACTTCGATTTCAGCGGTACCGTCGGCACTGAGTGTGACCGCTGCCTGGCCTCCATTGATCTTCCGATTGAGGATCAGCGCCAGTTGGTCGTCCAGTTTCGTACTGAAACCAGCGAGCAGGAGGACGAGGGAGAGATCATCTACCTCCATCCCGATGCACCGGAATTTGATCTGGCTCCGTTTGTGTACGAAATGATCGTACTCGCGTTGCCGATGATCCGCACCTTCGCCTGCCGGGCCGGCGCACCTCCCTATCCCTGCGATGAGGAGATGCTCGACCGCATCGAAGCGTCCTACGACACCGCCGACGAGGCCCCGACCCGGGGTCAAGAAGACGATGAAGACAAGAATAACCCCTGGGACGTACTCAAAGATTTAAACAACTAGACTAACCGACAAAATTTACCAAGGCAATGGCACATCCTAAGAGCCGGATCTCCAAGCAACGCAAGCGTAAGCGTCGCACCCACTACAAGGCGACCGCCCCCACGCTGACCGTTTGTCAGACCACCGGCGAGACCCACCGTCCCCACACTGCCTACTACGACAGTGAGGGCAACCTGTTCTACAACGGCAATATGATGGTCAAAGCCCCCGAGGTATTCGAGGAGGTGGAGGAGTCCGCCGACGACGAAAACGAGTAGGTTAATTCCCTTTCCCCGCAAAATATTGCGAATAGCCCGTCCTGAGTAACTCCGGGATGGGCTTTTCGCGTCGTACCTTTCGACCATGAAGAAGATCATCCGTACCGCCAAGGCTCCCGCTCCCGTCGGTGCCTATAATCAGGCCGTCGTTCATAATGGAACGGTATACGTCAGTGGCCAGATTGCCATTGACCCCGCTACTGATAAGCTGCTCCTCGACGATATCGAAACCGAGACCACTCAGGTTATGGAAAATCTCGGGGCCGTACTCGAGGCCGCCGGCAGTAGTTTCGCCCAGGTCATCAAGTGTGAAGTCTTCGTCAGTGACATAGAGAACTTCGGTCGTATCAACACGGTCTACAGCCGCTACTTCGAAGAGGCCACCGCACCGGCCCGTGCGCTCGTAGAGGTAGCCAACCTACCGAAGTACGTGAACGTGGAGATCAGTTGCATTGCGGTAGTAGGCTAGCCGCGTAGCCCTGAAACTTACCTATTCCCGTACCGGTAGTTTTACCGACTTCAGACTCAGGTTATAGCCGGCAAAAATGCCTAGCCCGCCCTCGCTTACGTTGTTGTAAATACGTGGCTGGTCATTGATACCGCCGCCGCTGCCGATCGTTTGTATGCTCTGCCCCAGGCTGCGCCGGAAGAGATAGTAGTCATCGGATACCGTACGCAGTTCCGCCCGAATGTCTCCGATCAGTTCTTTCTCGATCAGCACCCGACTCTGCAGGTGAATACTGACCGGTTCGCCGTTCGGTTTGTCCTCCAGGAGGATACTGACGACCCCCAGCACCGCATCGCTGCCGGCGGGGCGCAATCCTTTCAAAAATGCGGGTTGTCGTACCGTGTCTCCGGTTACGGCCTCGATGTAGGGAATGACGGCCTGGTGGATGCGTAAATCGTAGAAGTTATGCTCATTGACCGGGTCGTCATAATCAGCGTAAATGTGATAGTCGTAAACTCGTTCCCCGTCAATCTCCGAGATGGAGAGCCCCGCCACCTCAAGGGTATCCAGGGGGACGGGATTGGGAATGGAGCTGGTCGCCCAGACAGGCACGAAGCCCGCCGCCGTCACGTGGATGGTGTACTCCCGGTTAGCGGTCGGAATAAAAGTCTCCGTCTCGTAGCGATTTTCCTCGGGGTGGTAATTCAGATCGGCCACCAGGGAATTATTCTCAAATAGTTGTACGGTAGCAGTAGTGACGGGCATAAAGTCCGCCTCTCCTACGGAAGACTGACTGCCGCTGAGGGTGAGCCGGACCGTCTCATCCGGAAAGAAATTGGAGGAGAGCACCAACCGGGGTTCGTCTAGTTCGATGCCGAGTTCGACCGGCTCCTCACAACCTGCCAGCCAGCCGCCTACGACGACTAGTAGCAGCCAGTGACGGCCTGAAATGTAAGATGCGTTCCGTAGCATGGTTCACCAAATATAAGGATTGGAAACCACAATGACCCAATATGAATTTTACTTACCCTTAAACGTTAAGTAATAGGACAGTACGGGAAGTGTTGGAGCGATGTAAACCGCCACGAAAGTACGGTCGGCGGTCAGCTGCTCGTTACGCTCGTAGTACTGCTTACGCACGTCGTAATAAATCGGATTATGACGATTGTAGACGTTGTAAATCCCCAGGGAAAGATCGTGTTTGTAGCGGTCCCCCCCGGCGACGGTAGTGCGGTACGTCAGGTCCAGGCGATGGTTGCTCGGTAACCGAAATTCGTTTCGGTCCCCCACGATGTCGAAGACCACCGGGCTCTCGTCCGGATTCAGCCGGGCCGGATCGGCAATTTGAATGCTCTCCGTACTCAGACTGTAGGCGGCACCACTACCAAACCGCCAACTGGCCGTCAGCGTCGAACGGGGAGCCACCTGGAAAATGGCAATGGCATTGATGCTGTGCTTCCGGTCATAACGGAAGGGAAAAGGATTCCCCTCATTGATTCGTGCGTCGAAGTCCCGACGGGATTCCGCACGGGCGTAGCCGATCCATCCCCGCAACCAGCCCCGGGACCGGCGCAGGGTGATTTCCGCCCCGTAGGTTTCCCCCCGGCCGGAACTGATGCTTTCTTCCCAGTCGGCATCCCTTCCTCCCTCCTCGAAGGCCGTCAATCGCTCCAGATTGCGGTAGTAAACCGCTGCCTCCAGTTGCCAGCCATCCCTGGGCTGCCAGTCCAGTTGACCACTATACTGGTAACCGGCCGCCGGGCGGATATTCCGCGTAGCCGGGACCCAGAGGTCGGAGGGTAAATTGACGATCGTGCTGCTTAACAGGTGGATGGGTTGCACCGTCCGGTCAAAACTCAGCCGCCAGCTCAGCCGTCCCACCAGCGGTCCACCGACCAGTACCCGGGGAGAAAAACTCAGGTAGTCTTTCCCGTTTCGCCACAGTTGCCCCCTCAGGCCCAGCCGGTAGTAGAGCTCTCCCAGCCGGTTGGACCAACTCGCATAACCCGACAATTGACGCGGCGTACTGCTGATCTTCTCCAGATCAGGTTCCTCCGGGGGAATAGCGGGGTCAACGGCCCCGGAGACTATCCGGGGCGTGAATCGGTGAACGTCGAGCGCCGCGCCAAAGTCCAGCTGCCCCATCCGGTCCATACTGTATTCCCCGTCAAACGCAATACCTAACTGGCGTATCTGGGAACCGTACTCTCCCCGGAAGGCCGTCCCCCGGCCAATCCCGCTGAACTCCTCGTGGGTACTGTCCGAGCGTTCGTATACCGCATTGGTCGCCAGTTCACTGAAGGACAATCGAAAGTTAGTGAACAGCCGATCACTGAAGATATGGTTGTACCGCAGGGCCGCTACGGAGTTCGCCCAGCCCACGTCCTCTTCCCGGGTACGGGGCGTGCTGTAGCGAAACGCCGTACCCCCCTCGGTGGAGAGCGTCACGCGGTCGTTCTCCAGGCTGTTGTTGGAATAATCATCGATGCCCCGGTAAAAACTGAAAAAGACCCGCCCCCGCTCACTGACACGATCGTTGAGCTTTAGATTGATGTCGTAAACCTGGTAGCTGGTCTCTCCCGTCCGGCCATTGTCTTCCTTGTACCGGCGACTGTATTTGCGGAGCAGGTCGCCCGCCCAAAAATAGCGGCCCGTCAGTAGAAAGGAGCTTTTACCTTCCTCCAGCGGCCCCTCCGCCGTCACCTGGGTGGAGAGCAGGCTGCTCCCCACGGTATACTCACCGTTATACTGGTTACCATCGCGGGTGTGAATGTCGAGTACTCCTCCGATACGCCCTCCGAAACGGGCCGGGATAGCATCCTTGTAGAGGTCGACCCGCTTAATGGCCTGGTTGCTGAAAATACTCAGTAACCCCGCCGCGTGGCTGAGATTGTATACCGGCACACCGTCCAGCAAAATCAGATTATGGCCGGCCTCGCTACCACGAATAAAAAGCCCCCCCACCCCATCGGCACCACTGGTCACTCCGGGTAGTAATCTGGCCAGTCGCAGGGGGTCCGCCTCCCCACCCGGACCGCCGAGCTGGGCGACGTCCTCCCGTCCGATCCGCAGACCGGATTCCGTAAAAATCGCCAGGGAGTCGGGAACGGCCGTAACGATCACCTGGGGCAGACTGAGATTGGGCCGCAGTCCGACGTTCAGCAAGCTGTCACCGCGTACCGTCAGGTCCAATTCCACCGGGCTGTACCCGACGTAACTGAGACGAAGGGTCTGGCGACCGCCCCGGACCGGTAAGGAAAAGAAACCGTATTCATTGGTGATTCCCGAGATAACGGACTGGCGGTCGTCGGCCGGAATGGCTTGTATTCCCGCTCCGATTAGTAATTCTCCGCTTTCGCGGGCGGTCACGGTACCGTACAGCCTAAAGGTTCGGTTACGCAAATCGTAGTCCGGGACAATAATGTAGCCGGCCGGGGTACGTTCGTGAATCAGATCGGTACCCCGCAATAGAAAACTGAGCCACGCATCGAGGGTACGAAGCCCCCCGGGCACCCGGACGGCCAGCGGGGGCAACTGGTCCGGCCGGTAACTGATTTCCGCACCCGCCTCCGTGAGTTTTATGATGGCTTTCTCCAGGGGCATTAGCCGGCGGGGAAGATCGTAGCGAGCTTCCTGGGCGAACGCACTGGCACCACCAGCCAACAAAAGGACCAGCACGGTAAGGCGCGTAAGCATGAGCAGGAGGGTTAATGATTACTTAGTCACAGAGTCCGGAGAGTTCGAAGGAACGGCCTTCGGCACCCAGCGTGCGGAGTTTACCGCCACCCAGTCGGGCCAGGTTTTCCAGAATCTGTTCCGCATCGGTGCTACGGAACTTACCACTGACGGGAAAGGAACAATTCTCGCCGTCAAAATTATCGACCTCCACCCGAAAAGTATTCCTGATACACGTCAGCACCTCGGCCAGCGGAGTGGCCTCGAAATTGAGCTCACCGGTCCGCCAGGCATGGGAGTTCAGATTCGGGGAGGCCACCGCCTGGATAGCGGCGGTTCCCGGTACGTACTTGGCCACCTGAAGCGCGGATACGGGTGTTTCCCGGTCACCCTGCAGCAAAAGAACGCGCCCCTCGGACACTTCCACCTCGAATTCGTCGGCATCGGAACGCAGGTTAAACGCCGTTCCGGTCACCCGGACTCGGGCTCCGTCAATGCCGTTGACGTAAAAAGGCACTTGCTTGTCGGAAACTACCTCGAAGTAAGCCTGCCCCTCGAGGATCACGCTGCGACTGTCCCCGTTGTAAGTATTGTCGTACCGTAATTCGCTACCGGACTGAAGAACCACCATCGTTCCGTCGGGCAGCACCGTCTCCAGGGGTTCGCTACCGGCATTGGCCAGGACGGTATCCCGGTCGGAGAGTTGCCACAACCCCGTCACTGCCACCAGCACTACCACCGCGGCGGCGGCGGCCCACTGCACGGGGCGCAGCTTCCGGACCCGGGCCTGTTGCCCGGTACGCCGTTTGAGCTGACGCAAACCGGCCTCCACGTCAGGAGAAAAATCCTCCCGATACCCTTCCAGTAATTGATCGACGTCGTGGTTATTCATACTTAAATACTAACATTCAGCGGGTGTATCCGGTCCGATGACCCCAAAAGTAGTCCGCCCCCCTAACATCCCCCTTCGTTTTTCGTCAGGGTTCGTCCGTTGGCGGACCTAAGCGGCCGCTTTCTCGTCAAAAGGTACCGATAATCGGGATAATAAGGGCCAGCCACTCCCGGAGAAAGCGGTAAGCCCGGGTCATCTGGTTCTCTACCGTTTTCGTGGAAATACCCAGTTGGTCCGCGATCTCCCGCTGGCTCATATGCTCCAGTTTACTCATTACGAAGACGAGCCGGCAGCGTTCCGGCAGCCGGTCCACGGCCCGGTTGATACGCTGCTGCAATTCCGCTCTTTCCATGGCCTCTCCCGGCTGGTCGGCCGGACTGGGACGTTCCGGCAGTTCTCCGTCATCAACGGGAATCCGCTTGCGGTCCCGTAAAAAATTCAGGCTGCGGTTGCGTACGGAACTGCGCAAGTAGGACTCCACGCCGCCCGTCAGCTCCGGCAGGCTGCGCCGCCGATCCCAGAGGTGGGTGAAAAACTCCTGTACGATGTCCTCCGCCGCGGCTTCGTCCCTTACGAAACGCACGGCCGTTCGGCACAAGCTGACGTAGTGCAGACGGAACAACTCGTTCAACGCCGCCGCCTCTCCCCGGCGCAGCCGCTCGAAGAGTTCCTTACTGTTCTGTGGGGAGTGAACGCGCATCGCAGGTTCCAAGGTACTGTAATGTTGTTGGATACCGGACACTAACTACACAGTTGGGCGCGGACGCGGGTGCAACACTTACTGACGGCCGTCGGGGCGGTCGTGCTGATAAAAACCTTGCACCCGCGTCCCCGCCCTTTTATTTCATCCTTCTTACCTTACGGCTTTCAACACTCACCACACGCCCAGCATGCTGAAACGTATATCCTTTTTACTGGTATCCCTGATCACCCCCCTTTTCGCCTTCGCCCAGGCGGAACCCGGGCCGGTCGATGCCTTTCTGCAGAGCATCTTTGAGCCGGTTACCGCCTTCGTGGAGAAGATCGTTTTCGCCCCCTTCCCCTTCCTGATCGGCGGGCAGCAGGTCCCCTTCGTTCTTCCCTGGCTCATTATCGGTGCTTCCGTCTTTACCGTTTACATGGGGTTCATCAACATTACCGGCTTCCGGCACGCCATTGACGTAGTCCGGGGCAAGTACGACGACCCCAGCGAGCCCGGAGAAGTGTCCCACTTCCAGGCCCTCACCGCGGCTCTCTCCGGCACGGTAGGCGTCGGTAATATTGCGGGTGTGGCCTACGCCGTGGCCCTGGGCGGCCCCGGCGCGACGTTCTGGATGATCGTGGCCGGCCTGCTCGGTATGTCTTCCAAATTCGTGGAGTGCACCCTGGGTGTCATGTACCGGGACGTCCACGCCGACGGTAGTGTCTCGGGCGGACCGATGTACTACCTGGACAAGGGACTCAAGGAAAAAGGTTGGGGTACTTTCGGCAAGATACTGGCCGTCATGTTCGCCATTTTCTGTATCGGCGGTAGCGTCGGCGGCGGTAATATGGTACAGATCAACCAGGCCACCCAGCAACTGACCGACATCACCGGAGGTACGGAAAGTATCTTCTTCGGCCGCGGCTGGATCTTCGGTGTCGCCATGGCGGCGGTCGTCGGCCTCATCATCATCGGCGGCATCAAGAGTATCGCCAAGGTTACGGATAAGGTGGTCCCCTTCATGGTGGGTATTTACATCATCGCGGCCCTGGTCGTGCTCGGTTCCCGCTTTACGGAAATCCCCGCTGCCTTCGGCCAGATCATTGGCGGTGCGTTCAACGCCGATGCCCTCTACGGTGGCGTTATCGGGGTCCTCATTCAGGGTTTCCGGCGCGCGGCCTTCAGTAACGAGGCGGGTATCGGATCCGCTTCCATCGCCCACTCCGCCGCCCGGACGGACGAACCGGTCAGCGAGGGCATCGTAGCGTTGCTGGAGCCCTTCATCGATACGGTGGTGGTCTGTACCATGACCGCCCTGGTCATCGTCATCACGAACTACGGCGGCTACGGTGCCGTAGACGCTTTCGCCAACAAGAACAGCGGAGCGGTGGGGGACATTGCCCTGACCTCGGCTGCCTTCGAGAGCGTCATCAGCTGGTTCCCGATAGTACTCGGCGTGGCCGTCATTCTCTTTGCCCTGAGTACCATGGTCAGCTGGAGCTACTACGGTCTCAAGTGCTGGACCTATCTCTTCGGGGAGACCAAACGCAACGAGGTCACGTACAAGATCATCTTCTGCATCTTCGTCGTGATCGGCTCGGCCATTTCCGCCAAGGCGGTATTCGACTTCGGGGACGCGATGATCTTCGCGATGTGTTTCCCCAACGTACTCGGTCTCTACTTCCTGATGCCGAACGTGCGGCGGGCACTGAAGGACTACCGGGCCCGCATCAAGAGTGGGGAGATCACGGCCTTTAAGTAGGCCCGATCAGTAACTGTGCTCGTCCAACCGGACCTTCCCCCAGAAGGTCTTGTAAACGAATGCGGTGTAGCCGACGGCAAGGGGTCCGCCGACCGCTACGAAGGTGAGCATGATCCCGAGCGATTTATCGGAGGCCACTCCGTTGTAGACCGTAATGCTGTTTCCCGCTCCACTACTATCGAGGATGATGGTGGGGTACAGTTCTACGGCTACGGTGATGAGTAGCAGACCGACGGTGAGCGCACTGAAGAGAAAGGCGGAAACGTACTTACGCTTCGTCACCAGCCGGGGAATGTTGGCAATCGTCAGTACGGCGAGAACGGGGATGCCGAACAGGGCCGCGTTCTCCTTCAGCCCGTCCGACATGTGCGGGATGTACAGTAGCGTGTACAGCGTGACCAGAACGAAGAGCACGATGAAGGCAATGATGGAGCGCAGCAACAACTGGTTGACCCGCTCGAAGAGACGACCTTCCGTTTTCATGGTCAGGTAGATCGCCCCGTGCATCATGAACAGGGCCAGGGTAGTCAGGCCGACCAGAATAGCGTAGGGGTTCAGAAAACTGAGCCAGCTGGCCGTGAACTCGTAGTTGGCGTCCAGCGGCATGCCCAGGAGGACGTTTCCGAGTACGACCCCGAGTAGAAAAGCGAGCAGGGCACTGGAAACGCTGTAGCAAACATCCCACAGCTGCCGCCACCACTTCATGGGTTCTTTGCCCCTGAACTCGATGCTGATGGCCCGGAAGATCAGCATAAACAGGAAAAGCATCAGGGGGATGTACATCGCCGAGAAGAGACTGGCGTACACTACGGGGAAACCGGCAAAGAGCGTACCGCCACCGATGACGAGCCACACTTCGTTGCCGTCCCAGACCGGTCCGACGGCATTCAGGGCAATGCGGCGACTCTCTTCCTTTCGGAAAAACAGATGCCAGGCTCCGGCCCCCAGGTCGAATCCGTCCAGGATACCGTAGCCGGTAAATACGGCCCCGACAACCAGAAACCAGAGGGTAGGGAAATCGATCCCCACCAGGGTGGAGTATCCAGTAGTATCGTCCGTACCGCAGGCCGTAAGGAATAGCAATGACAGTGCCGCGAAAACTTTCATGGGTGGCTTATTTCTGGATGGTTGTTTCAAAATTCGCCCCCGGCCACGCGGGCGATGTCTTCCTGGAGCGGTCGATCGTCGATCTCCGACTCGTCGTAGGGGCCGTGCTTGATCTTCTTGTTGAGCAAGTAAAGGAACAGGGCGAGCAGCAGCATGTAGATGATCGAAAAACCGATCAGGGAAAACAATACCTGGTTGGCCGTTACCACGTTGGACAGGGCATCGGAAGTTCGGAGCAAGCCGTACACTACCCAGGGTTGGCGCCCCATCTCCGCCGCGAACCAGCCAAACTGATTCGCCAGCTGGGGCAGGATGACCGCGAAGACGAATATCCAGAGCAACCAGCGCTGTTCGAACAAAGTGCCCCGCCACCAGAAGAAGCAGGAGAGCAACGTCAACCCGATCAGGCTCATCCCGATGGCGACCATAAGGTGATAGAATTGGAATACGGCGTTTACCTGTCCGGGGCGATCCTCCTCGGGAAAGGCGTTGAGCCCCGTGACCGGAGCATCGAAATCCTGCTCGAGCATAAAGCTCAGGCCTCCCGGAACCGAGAGTCCGGTAGTGGTCTGGCTCTCCTTGTCTACCCAACCGAACAGGTACAGATCGGCGGGCGACTCAGCATCGAAGTGGCCCTCCATGGCGGCTAACTTGGCGGGCTGATGCTCGGCCACGTATTCGGCACTGCGGTGACCGGTGAACAGCTGACTACAACTGAAGACGGTGGCGACCACCAACGCAATCCGGAACGCTTTGCGGGACAGATCGACGTAGCGGCCACGCAGCAGATAGTAGGCGTGAACACTCAACACCAGGAAAGCACCGGCCAGGAAGGCACCGATCCATACGTGAGTCAGCCGATCGACGCTGCTGGGGTTGAAAACCATGGCCCAGAAATCAACAATTTCGGCCCGGGCGTTCATCCCCTCCCCTACTATCTGGTAACCGGTCGGGGTTTGCTGCCAGCTATTGGCCACGGTGATCCAGACGGCCGAGAACATGGAGCCCAGGAAGACGCCGATCGTAGCGATAAAGTGGACCCGGGAACTCACCCGGTTCCACCCAAAGAGCAGAATACCCAGGAACCCACTTTCCAGGGCAAAGGCAAAAATACCCTCCGCGGCCAGGGCACTTCCGAAAATGTCTCCGACGTAGCGAGAGTAGGTGGCCCAGTTGGTTCCGAATTCGAACTCCATGACGATGCCGGTCGCAACGCCGATACCGAAAGTAAGCGCAAATATGCGGGTCCAGAAACGGGTCATCCGTTCGTACACCTTATTACCGGTCCTCAGGTAAAGCCCCTCCATGATCACCATCAGGAGCCCTAATCCGATACTCAGCGGTGGGTAGATGTAGTGGAAGGAAATGGTAAAGGCGAACTGAATCCGGGCTAATATTTCTACGTCCATGACGATAAATTATCGGGTTATCACTTACTCCCTCTCGGCGGCAATAGCGGCCTTCTCCGGCCGGAAACCGACAATCAGGTTCAGCCAGAACGCGCGGGCAAACCGGAACCACCAGACGAAAAAGATGCCGACGAACAGCATCAACCAGGCAGAAGGAAGCGGTCAGGCTCAGGTCCAGCACCCAGTGCAACAGCATCACGAAGCCCAGGATGATGAAGGCGGAAAAGATGTAGGACATGAACATGGCCCCGTAGTAGAAGCCCGGTTCGGGATAGAAATTAGCGTCGCACTTCGGGCAACGCTCGTGCATTTCAAAGGGACGATTGAAAGTAAAAGAACTGGTGGGAAACATATCCCCCTGGTGGCACTCCGCGCATTTGTGGTTAAACATGGCGCGAGCGTCCTTGGTCCATTGTGCCATCGGTAGCTTGTTTGGTTATTCGGGAAAGCAAAGGTCGGGATAAGAATCAGTAAAGGGTGTGATCTCCATCACAATTGCGGATATTTCCCTCCGGAAGGGATCCCACAACGAGCAAGCTACTGGAAAGAGTTCACGGCCTCACTCAGGTCGTACACCTCCACCCGGTTACCCAGCGCCGCGGCAACGATGCTGGACCCCGCCGCCGAACGGTAGCCCCCCGCGCAGTGCACGACTACCGGCTTATCCGTCGGAATTTCATTCACCCGCTCCGGTAACTCCGGGAGCGGAATATTGATGGCGGAGTCGAAAAATTTACCCTCCGAGAATTCGCCGGCATTGCGGATGTCGATAATGGTATAGTCCGGGGTGTTCTCCCGGAAGTCGGTCAGGTCAATCGGTGCGAGGGAAGCTTCGGCGGCCGTTTCGTACTGCGTGAAGGCCACGGCAATGAATCCCTCGTAGCCGATTTTGGCGGACTTGCGGATGACCGCCTCCAGCGACTCCTCGTCCTTCGCGATCAGCGCGAACGGCGTTTCCGGCGCGACGAGCACGCCGAGCCAGGTTTCAAATTTATTACCGTCCTGGATGTTGATCGCCCCGGCCAGGTGTCCGAGTTTAAAGGTGGCCTCCGGACGGCTGTCGATGAGGACGAGGGAACGGTCGTCCGGCAGGTAACCGTACCCCTCCCGGCGCACGTTATCGATGCTTGCTGCCAGCGCTGCCGCGCCCGCCTTATTCACCTCCACGTCGTAGGGAAAGTATTTGGGAATGAAGGGCTGGTCCTTCAGTAACCAGTCAACGAAATCATCCTCGGACATCGGCTGAAGGGCCGGGTTTTCCCTCAGTTCCTTACCAATGGTGCTGGTTCGCTCGTCGCTCATTCCCTTGCCGCAGAGGCTTCCCGCCCCGTGGGCCGGATAGACGACGGCGGAGGGAGAAAGCGGCATCAGAACGTTGCGCAGACTCTGGTACATGGCCCGCGCGAGTTTTTCCTTTTTACTGTCGGCATCCCCGCCGGATTCCCGCAAATCCGGACGACCGACGTCGCCCACGAACAGCGTGTCTCCCGTAAATACGGCCAGTTGCTTACCGGCCCCGTCGGTCAGCAGTATACTGATGCCGTCGGGTGAATGGCCGGGCGTATCCAGTGCCGTGAGGAGGTGGTCGCCCACCGAAAACGTCTTTCCTGCGTCGAACGGCTGGTGCGGGTAGGTCGCTCCGACCCGACCGCTTACCAGGATGGGCGCGCCCGTCGTCTCCCGCATCTCCAGATGCGCGGAAACGAAATCGGCGTGGGGGTGGGTCTCGATGATCGCCTTCCACTCCGCGCCGGATTCACGGACGTAATCGTAATAGGGCCGGGGATCCCGGGCGGGGTCGATGACGACGGCTTCTCCGCCGGCAATGAGTACGTAAGAAGCGTGGGCCAGGCCCTCGTCGAAAAATTGTTTGATGTCCATGGTTGGTTATTGGGTCAGGGTGGCGGGGGAGGGTTAGTGCGGCAGCCGGTCCCGCAGCAATCCGTACACGAAAGTGCCGAACGTAGCGCTGAGAATCAGGAGTCCGATGGCCCAGATCCCCTGCCCGAGCAGCGTGAACATGGGCCCGGGGCAGGCACCCGTCAGTGCCCAGCCGAGGCCGAAAATGGTACCGCCGAAGAGGTAGCGGGGAATACTGAAATCCTTGGGTTTGAGGTTCCAGTCCGTTCCCTCCACCGTCTGCCAGTTAAAGCGTTTGGCCAGGGAGACGCCGATGATGCCGACCACCACCGCCGTACCGATGATGCCGTACATATGAAAACTTTCGAAGCGGAACATCTCCTGGATGCGGTACCAGGAAATGGCCTCCGATTTGGTCATCACGATACCGAAAAAGGTACCGAGGAATAAGTAGGTCAGGTAGCGCATGGATCAGAGTTGTAGGATGAGGGGAAGCAGGAGCCAGCTCATGGTGAGCCCCCCGATGAAGAAGCCGATCACGGCGATCAGCGAGGGCAGCTGGAGGTTGGACAGGCCGGTGATGGCGTGGCCACTCGTACAGCCACCCGCCCAACGGGTGCCGAAGCCGATGAGAAATCCGCCCGCCACGATCACGATCAGGCCGCGAAGGGTAAGGAGTTCCTCAACGGCAAAGAGATCCGCCGGCAGGTAGGAAGAAAACCCGGGCGTCGCACCGGGGCGGCTGACCCCGACTTCGTCCAGGTAGCTCAGCGTGGCCGCCGACAGTTGCACCGGCTCCGGGTTCGGGATCAGGTAATAGGCAATGAAGCCACCCAGCACGGCCCCTCCCGCGAAAACCAGGTTCCAGCGCTGTGCTTTCCAGTCGAAATCAAAAAATTTCGCGCCGTTTCCCCGCTCCGGCGATGCTGCACATCGTGCGCAGGTTGGAGGAAAAGCCGAAAGTTTTACCGGCGTACAGCAGGGCGAACATCGTGGCCGCGATCAGCAGACCGCTGACGGACCAGTGCCACGGTCCGGCAATTACATCTAGCATAAGTCTTTTATTTTAAGGAGTACAGCGAAACCCCGCCCGGGGATGTACCCGGGCGGGGAATCTGCCACAAAGTTCGCACAATGGAGTACCGGCCGACGGTGATCGAGATCACTGACCGGTCACTTTTTCAAAATTTCAGGGCGGGTACGCAGGTGCGAGGCTTTCATCAGCCCGCGGGAGCGGTAAGGGTTCAGCACACCTTATCCGCGCAACTGGAACTGGCGAAGGCATTCGGCTTGGCCTTGAACACGAAGCCCATACCCAGGATGTAACCCATGGCTTCCTTGAGGGCGACGTTGGATTTAAAGTGGGGGTCGGTGTTGATGTCGGCGTGTACCTCCAGCTCGACTTTGTGCTCATCGAGTAGGTTACAGAGGTGGTAGGCAATTTCCACGGAGCGGCCGACCTCCAGGATCATGCGCTCCCGGAGGCTCATTTTCTGCTTACTCTTGTAGTTGGCGATAAACATGAAGCCCCCCTTCTTTTCCCGGAGGAATACGATGACGGTGGCGAACTCCACGCTCTTACCGCGCACCTGACTGTCGGTACCGATACAAACTTTGAGGCGATGCCCGGCGGCGGCTTCCCGTTCGAGGGTAAGACGGACGGCCTCCGCGATGGGCGTGTTGATACGGCGGCCGTCGAAGCGGCGCCATTTCATGTCGGTGAGCGGTTGGTTATTCATGGTCCTGGGGATGAATCAGTTAAGCTATAAAGTTAACCCCGCTTTTGCCATCGAAAGTTACGCCCGGATGAAATTTGACAAATTTTCGTTGCCGGAGAAATTATTTTCGTAATCCCGCAACCAAATTATCCATCCTCAGTTAGAGGCCCAGACATCAGACTCGGAAGCAGTTTGGATTTCACACTGCTTCCAAGTTTAGATAGGTGGTTTTGGGGTGCGCGGGCGGTTGCCGGCGTGCCTTTTTTTCGATCCATACCGCCGGGCGTACGTTACTCACTTGGAGGAGCGATTGAATCTCCGTTACTTTATACGAATGCGCACTGGAAAAGAAACGATCACGAAGACCAGCCCCTACAAGTTCAAGGAGCTGAAAGTCTACAACTCCACCGAGTACCTGTGGGAGAACGTGAAGAAGTACCGTCAGGTCTTCGATCGATTCGAAACGGCCTACATCTACACGGAACTTTCACTGTACAATAAGAACTTCGACGTAGGCGACTGGTCGCTGTCCGTACAACTCAAGTGTTTCCGGGCGGAAGAGCAGGCGCGCACCGAGGTCTGCTCCCTTAACATCGAAAAGGAGGTCAGCAAATTCGATCACGTCGTCTATCTGCGTGAGGGATGGGGCAATCAGAAACGCGGTACCTTCTGGAAGGAGGGCACCTACTACTGGGAAGCGCACATCGACGGGCAGAAGGTCGGTAGCAAGTACTTCTACATCATCGAACCGGCGGACATACTCGCTTCCCTGGACGACGAGGACGACGTCAATTCCGTAGACCGTTACGTCAAACTGGAAAGTGTTCGTCTTTACGAAGGCCCCTACGACGACGTAGCCGAGGACGACCGCGTTTACCTCAAACAATTCTCCACCCAGGAAACCCGCTACATCTACCTGGAGCTGACCTTCCGTAATTTGCAGCCCGGGCAGGAAATCTACCTCGAGCTCTTCACCAAATTCCAGAACCAGGCCAGGGAACTTAAGGGGCAGGTCATCCGCCTCCAGCAGCTGAAGGAAGGGCAGGAAACCTTCAGCCTCTCCGCGGGCTGGGGTGCCGCCAACCCCAACCTCTGGCGGGAAGACCGTTATACGGCCGATATCGTCTTCCTCGACAAACTCATCGCCAGCATTCCCTTCGTGGTGGGCGATACCCAGGTGGCCGGTTTCCCCACCGTCTACCTGCCCGGCAAGGACGTTCCGGTCGTTCTCGCCCCCGCGGATGAGGAACCGGAGGATTTCGAGCACGTCATGGGCAAACTCGACAGCCTGATCGGGCTGCAGGAGGTGAAGCGGCAGATTCGGGAGCACGCCGTCTACATCCGTTTCCTGCAGTTGCGACAGTCCGCCGGATTCGAAATGGACACGGGCATCGACGTTCACTCCGTGTTCAGCGGTAATCCGGGGACCGGCAAGACCACCGTCGCCCGCATGATGGGGCAGCTGTACAAGAAAATGGGACTGCTCTCCAGCGGTCATACTTACGTCGCTGACCGGGTCGACCTGGTCGGGGAATACATCGGGCAGACCGCCCCCAAAACCCGCGAGGTGATCGAACGGGCCCGCGGAGGCGTGCTCTTCATCGACGAAGCCTACGCCCTGGCGCGCAGCAATGACGACGGTAAGGATTTCGGGCGGGAGGTCATCGAGATTCTCGTCAAGGAAATGTCCAACGGCCCGGGAGACCTGGCCGTCATCGTGGCCGGCTACCCGGAGGAGATGAAGCGCTTCCTCGACAGCAACACCGGGCTGAAGTCGCGCTTCAAGCATCACTACGACTTCCGTAATTTCCTGCCCCAGGAACTGAGTACGGTGGCCGATTACGCCTGCGAGCAGCAGGGCGTCACCCTCACCCTGGCCGCCAAGGCCCGCATGGACGAGATCATCGTCGAGGCCTTCCGCAAACGAGACAAGACTTTCGGAAACGCCCGCTACGTCCACGACCTGGTCGAGAAAGCCAAGGTTCAGATGGCCCTGCGCGTCATGGCCCTGGACGAAACCGGGAAAAACCTGACCCACGACCAGCTCACCACCATTCAGCTCCGGGATGTCAACCGGATCGGTGAGGGGTCCAAGGCCGACCGCCCGACCATCCCCGTGAACGATAAACTACTCGCGGAGACGCTCGGCGAACTGGACGGCCTCATCGGCATGGCCAACGTCAAGGCCCAGATCCACGACCTCGTGAACCTGGTGCGCTACTACCACAAAACCGGGCGCGACGTGCTCAATGCCTTCCACCTGCACACCGTGCTGGTGGGTAACCCGGGGACGGGAAAAACGACTCTCGCGCGCATCCTGGCCAGCATCTACAACGCCCTCGGCATCGTCGAACGGGGTCACATCGTGGAAACCGACCGGCAGGGGCTGGTCGCCGGCTACGTCGGGCAGACGGCAGAGAAGACCGCCAAGAAAGTGGAAGAGGCCCTCGGCGGTCTGCTGTTTATTGACGAGGCCTACTCCCTGACACAAACCAAAACCGGTCAGCGCGGTGATTTCGGTGACGAAGCCATCCAGACCCTCCTGAAGCGGATGGAGGACAAGCGCGGAGAATTTTTCGTCTGCGTAGCCGGCTACCCGGACAACATGGATACCTTTTTGAAGGCCAACCCCGGCCTCAGCAGCCGCTTCGATAAGATCCTGCGCTTCGAGGATTACTCCCCGGAGGAGCTCAGCCAGATTGCCCGCGCCATGTTCGAGGACCAGCAGGCCATGATCACGCCGGCCGCGGCCAGGCATCTGGATGCCTACCTCAAGTTCCTGCACAAGTACCGGGACAGCTACTTCGGTAATGCCCGCAGCGTTCGCAAGATCGTCATGGATGTCATTAACCGCCACGACCTCCGTCTGGCTTCCGACGTCAAGGGGAAGATCGAAAAGCGGGCGCGCATCCTGAAGGCCGACGTGGAACACCTGAAACTCGACACCAAGGAACTGAGCATTCAGCGTAAGCGCATCGGTTTCTAGCGACCGGCCATTCGCCTTACTTTCCAAACCGAGCCGGTTCTTGAGATTGTATATCCGTGCGCGGCAACCACCGAGCTTCGGTGCGACCAGGTTTCCCGTTTTTCGGATGCCGGCCCGCTCCACCCGACGACGAAGACAGGTCAGAGGTCCGATTTTCCGAAAAACGGATTATCATTCAGACGACTGACTGCTCTCCCTGCAAACCCTGCACCTGCGCCCCGTCGCCCACCACTTTAACGTTCCGTTTACTCACGCAATACTACCGCACCACCCGAAAGTCGGCCCTCACCGTCAATTTCATCTTTTTCCTATATCAAAGGCAACAATAACTGGGTAGCTTTCGGGGCTTTAGTCATACCGATTTAAGACACCCTCTCCAGCATAGCATTTGACCCTTTCAATCCCGAAAACATGATTCGCCTACTAATCATCGCAGGCCTGGCCCTGCTGTCCACTACCCTTTCCGCCCAGGGACGCTGTTTGTCCGGCAATTGCCAGAACGGGCAGGGCCGGATGCAGCTTACCTCGGGCCTCATTTACCAGGGTGCCTTCAAGCGGGGAAAGTTTCAGGGGGTAGGCCTCCTGAAGTATCCCGACGGCGCCACCTACGCCGGTAATTTTTTCGACAACCTCCAGCAGGGTACCGGTCGCTACACCGATGCCCAGGGCAACAGCTACCTCGGCGGCTGGTTCCAGGGCAAGCGCCACGGAGAGGGAGAAGTGACCTACGCCAACGGCAGTACGGTAAGGGGAAACTGGGCCTTCGACAAGATGGCCGGCACCTCCGAGTTCCGCTTCGCCAACGGCGATTTTTACCGCGGCGAGATGGTCGGGGAGATGGTCACCGGCTACGGTACCATGCAGTACAGCAACGGAGACAGCTACACCGGGGAATGGGTGGCCAACCGCCGCCAGGGACAGGGAAAAATGGTCTTCGCCGACCAGTCCGAACTCGAAGGCAGCTGGGGAGACGATGAATTTCAGGCAGACTGGGGCCTGCTCGGCTACCAGGGAGATACTGAAAATGCGCCTGACTGCAACCAGGGCTGCGCCGGTAGTGGAAAATTCCGCTACAACAACGGCATTACCTTCTACGGGCGGATTGAGAACGGACAACCCACCGGCAACGGAACGGTAACCTTCAATGACGGCAACACCTACCACGGAGGATTCAGCAACAACCGCTCCAACGGCCTCGGCATCATGTACTACGCCGACGGTCAGATCCAGGGCGGCCTGTGGAAGGACGGTACCCTCTACCGTCGCCTCTTCACGGCCACCGGTCGACCCGTCCGGGAGATCGCCGTGGACTACGACCCCGCCGTAAAGATCTGGGCCGTCGTGGTGGGGGCCGCCCGCTACAACCACATGCGGACCCTGAAGTACACCGACGACGATGCCTACCAGGTCTACGCCTTCCTGAAGAGCGTGGAGGGGGGTGCGCTGCCGGATGAGCAGGTCAAACTACTGATTGACGACAACGCCACCCACCGCAACGTCATCATGGCCATGCGGGATGTTTACCTGCGGGCCGATGAGAATGACGTAGTTCTCTTCTACTTCAGCGGCCACGGCCTCCAGGGTGCTTTCCTCCCCGTGGATTACGACGGTTTTGAGAACCGCCTGGAACACTACCAGCTACGCGATGCCCTGCTCGCCAGCCGCGCCCGCCACAAGCTGGTGATTGCCGATGCCTGCCACAGCGGCAGCCTGGGTGGCCGTCAGGCCATCGCTTCCCGCGGCGGAGGAATCGGGGGCGTAAACGATGCGCTGGAAGCTTTTTACCAGGGACTGAATAATGCATCGGCCAGCACGGCCCTGCTGCTGTCCTCCAAGGGGGAAGAGATCAGCCTGGAGGATGGCGGACTACGCTCCGGCATCTTCAGTCACTTCCTCATCCGGGGCATGAAGGGGGAAGCGGATGAGAACAACGACCAGTTGGTTTCCATCTCCGAGCTTTTCAATTTCGTGCACCGGGAGGTCCGTCAGTACACCGGCAACATCCAGACACCGACCCTTACGGGATCCTACGACGACAATATGCCGGTAGCGGTGATCAGAAAAAGATAAATAGTAAGCGTAGTCAACAGCCGACTATACGGACGACGCTTTGCTGCTACTGTCGGTAAATATAGTACTCCGCCGAGCGGGGGTAGATTCTTGCGCTCACCACTCCCCTGGGCAACCGGATGAGGCTGAGGGCCACGCTGTTCGACAGATCGGAGGCGCTCATGCGCTGGAGGTCGGCAACGACCCGGAAATCAGAGCCCGTAAGGATACCGTAACGATCCTGTGCGATGGCGGCCTTTACCTGCACCACCTCGGGAAACACCCGGAAGCTATCGGCCGGTGGCGGATTGATGATGGAAACGGGAACGGAGAAGGTTCGCTGGATGTAGGCCGTCACCGGAAGTTTGTACTCCACCACGGTGCGGGAAAGTTCAACTCCCCTGGCCGGCTCCGCCAGTTTGACGCGACGCTTCAGTTCGCTGTTCACCCTTTCGACGTCAAGCGTTTCGGTGGGCCACTCGGTGATCTCTTCGATCAGGTCGGTTGCCCCGTTAATGGTCACGCTGTCCGGGAAAAAACGGGCCGGGCCGCTGGCCAGGTAGCCGGCTTCGAAGCGAACGTTAATCGCGGAGACGATGGGTACCCGCTTTCCGTCGAGCGGGGTGGTGAGGATGGTTGCCCCGTCGAAGTCCAGGTCGGCAACGGAAAGGGCACCGCTGGTGAGGTTGCGTTCCACTTCCTGCTCGACGTCGACCCGGGTGAGACGAACGTTTTCCCGGTCGCGGGTGTCGATGTCGACCTCGACGCTGCCACCGCGGATGCTCTCCCAGATCAGGTTCCAGCCCTGACCGCTGATCTCGGCCGAGAGGCTGTCGGGCATCGTACCGACCAGCGCCCGCTCGGGGTCGGTCTGGTACAGTATATGCACGTCCTTGCGGATGGAATAGTCCTGGGAGAGGTTGAGGATCAGCCAGAAGAAGAAGGCCGCCCCCAGGCAGATGAAGAGGATCTTGCGATCCTCGGCCCGCATGGTGGCAAGCGCGGCGTTATTCCACAGTCTTTGGAGGGTAGATAGCATCGGTGAGCTCCTTGGAGATCGCGTTCTTGGTCACCCGAATGTAGGTTTTATTTCCCACGTTGAGCGTGATGATGTCGTCCTCCACCTTATCGATCCGGCCGAGGATACCACTGGCCGTGACCACCTCCTGCCCCTTACCGAGATCGGACATGAAGGCCTTTTGCTGCTTGCGCTGGCGACGCTGCGGAATGATCATGGTGAAGACCAGTACGGCCAGCATGGCAACCATGAAGAAGCCATTGGTGAAAAAATCACCGCCGCCGGCCTGGAGAAGAAGGGAAGGGAACATATCGGTAGTTATTCTGGATGGACGATCCCGCTGACGAAAAGGGTCGTCTCCGCGGGAAAGGTATTGGCAATAATGGAAATCGGCTTTTGCTGGTGACCGTTCTTGTTCTGGGTGTCGAACCGCACGGAAATGGCTCCCGTCTCCCCCGGAGGAACCGGGTTCCGGGGAAAGTCCGCCACCGTACACCCGCAGGTGGAGCGGGTATCGGTGATGAGCAGGGGGACCCTTCCGCTGTTGGTAAAAGTAAACTCGTGCTCGATGACGGAGCCCGCTTTGGTGGTACCGAAACCGAAGGTGGTTTCGGCGAAATCCATCCGGGCCACGTTCACGGTATCCCGTACCCCGTCGTCGCTGACGGGCATGCGGATGATCGAAGCGTTGGTACCCAGCTCGTCCGGTTCGGTGTAGCCGTCGGTACCGGCCGTATCCTCCCCGCAGCCGTACAGACAGAGGAGGAGGAACGAAAGGGCCAGAAAGTGGGAGCGAAAGGTCATCGGAGCGGTTTTCGGCGGGCAAAGATAGCTTATTCGACGGGCTTATCTACCTTTAAACCCCCTAAGCGACCCACCATGCGAATATTCCTGATCGGCTTTATGGGCAGTGGCAAGAGCCACACCGGTAAGCGGCTGGCGGCACGGATCGGCACCCCCTTCATGGATCAGGATACCCTGATCGAGCGGCGGACCGGTAAGTCCGTCAGTCAAATTTTCGCGGAAGACGGAGAAGCCACCTTTCGCCAGCTGGAAGCGGACATACTCCGGGAGCTCCACCAACTGCCCCGTTTCGTACTGGCTACCGGCGGGGGCGCACCGGTCCACCACGACAACATGGACTGGATGCTGCAACACGGCATTACCATCTTCCTGGACCCCACCGTGGAAGTGATTACCGAACGGCTGGCGGGAGAAACAACCCACCGCCCCCTGCTCCGGGAACGGGAAGACCTGCGGGAATTCGTAACCGCAAAATTGGCGGAACGCCGACCCTGCTACGAAAAAGCAGCCATTCACCTGCGGCCGGCATATGCAAAGGAAGACGTGGCTCGTTTAATTGCCGATCAACTGACCAACATCACCGGTCATTAGTCCTTCTTTCAGCCCCAATCTTCCCCATGCACCGACTGTTCTTCCTGCCCTTGCTCTGCCTGTTGCTGACCGCTTCCTCCCTCGCCGGTCAGCGCCAGAAAAATTCCACCGAAACCGGCCTCTATTTCGTTGGCTTCAGCGATAAGGCCGGTACCCCCTACTCCACCGACCGGCCTGAGGAATTTTTGAGCGACCGCTCCCTCATCCGTCGCAACAAGCACGGTACGGTCGTCACGGAAACGGACCTGCCGGTAAGCCCGGAGTACCAGGCCGCCGCGCTGGAAACCGGCGCACAACTCTGGCTGACCTCCAAGTGGATGAACGGCGTCGTCATGGTCGCGGCCGGGCCCCAGGTGACCATGCTGCGGGAACTGCCCTTCGTGGATACCGTCTACTACGTCGCCCCGGTACAGTACGAGCGGAAGGGTAACCGCCCCACCCTGCCCGACTTCGAGCGGCCCGCTCCTTCCCTGGACCCCGTGCCCGTTTCCAAAACCTTCTATGGCTTCGGCTGGGACAACCTGCAGCGGATGCACGGAGACACCCTCCACCGTATCGGCTACCGGGGTAAGGGCGTGCTGGTCGCGGTATTCGACGGTGGCTTTCCGTACGTCAACTACAAAGACTTTCTCGGTTACCCCGATGCCGACGCCATCCCCGCCGGTTTCGACCTGGTGGAACAGGACAGCACCGTTCTCGACGGGAGCACCCACGGCGCCACCGTACTGAGTACCATGGCCGCTCAGCACCCCTTCTTCTTCATCGGCATGGCTCCGGACGCCCGCTACGTGCTGTTCAAAACCGAGAACGGGCAGGGCGAGCACCGCATGGAGGAGATCAACTACGCCATCGCGCTGGAGATCGCCGACAGCATCGGCGTCGACCTGGTGAACAGCTCCCTCGGTTACACCACCTTCAACGAAAAGGAAATGAACTACACCCTCGACGACCTGGACGGTAAGACCAGCCCGGCGAGCATTGCCGTCGACCGGGCCTTCGAACGGGGTATCCTGATCGTGACCAGCGCCGGTAACAGCGGCGGCGATTCCTGGCGAAAGATCGGCATACCGGCCGACGCTGATAAGGCCTTCAGTATCGGGGCCATGAACGCCGAGGACGATACCCGGGCGTACTTCAGCAGTTTCGGCCCCACGGCGGACGGGCGGATCAAGCCCGACGTCAGTGCCCCCGGAGTGATGATTGCCGCCGTTTCGGCCAACGGAAAGGGAATCGCCGGGAGCAACGGCACCAGTCTCAGTTCACCCCTGGTGACCGGACTGATGGCCTGCCTGATGCAGGCGGTCCCCGACGCGACCAACCAGGAGTTGGTCGATGCCGTACGTCAGACCGCCAGCCAGTCCGCCAGCCCCGACAACGAGCTCGGTTACGGCCTGCCGGACTTCGCGGCAGCCTACCGCCGCCTCATGGACAGCCGCCGGAATTAATCCGCCTTCGTATTTTGTTTATATACCGCTGCGTCATTTTTTCCGGCCGGATTTTTCGGCCACAGAACGCCGCTGCGAACGTGTAAGCACTGGCAATATTTGTAACCCACTGCCGGACAGCCGTTTCAGCAAAAAAATTACAAAGCCTGCATCCTGCGTCCTCGCCCACATTCTGATCCATTCACTTGCAAACCCGCCCCCAATTGTCTATTTTTGAGTTGCAGCCACCGCCAACCAACGGCGCGCTCCCAGCGTTGCCAGGAGGCAGTTTCCCCGCAAGAATTATTTGGTATCAGTAAGTTGGAACGAGCCCCGTCGGTACGCCGGCGGGGTTCTTTGGTTGGGGAAGGGGAGAGTGAGGGGGTGAAGTATTGAGGGGCGGCGGAGCGCGGGTGCAAATTTTCCGAAATATCTCAGTCCGATACGCCCCTACCGTCCGCTCTCTCCACGGGTGGGGGAACGGCGAAGCCGACCGGGCAGCAGCAGCGGCAGCCAACTCCCCTACTCCTACCGAGTAAACTCAAGGCGCATCCCCCGGTGCTCCTCGAAGAGTAGCCCCCGGTCGTAGGCCAGGTGCCCACTCACGATCGTTTGCCGAACGCGTCCTTCCAGCTCCCATCCCTCGATCGGCGACCAGCCGCACTTGTAGAAAATGTTATCGGCCTGAACGGTCCACCGGTCACCGGGGTCATAGATGACGACGTCCGCGTACATGCCTTCGTCCAGGTAACCGCGACGGTCGACCTGAAAACAGACGGCCGGGGCGTGGCACATTTTTTCCACCACCCGTTCCAGGGTAATGTGGCCGGCCCGGACCTGCCGCATCATCAGGTCGAGGGCGTGCTGTACCAGCGGAAGACCGCCGGGAGCCTTGAAGTAGTCGGTGGAGGCCTTTTCGGCAGCGGTGTGGGGGGCGTGATCGGTGGCGATCACGTCGAAGTGATTATCGAGCAGGGCGGGCAACAGGGCGGCACGGTGCACTTCCCCCTTGATGGCCGGGTTGCACTTGATCTTGTTGCCGTAGGTTGCGTAATCGTCAGCGTTGAAGGTGAGGTGGTGGACGCAGAGTTCGGCCGTGATGCGCTTCTCTTCCAGTGGGATATCGTTGCGGAAGAGCGCTATTTCCTCCTGCGTACTGATGTGGAGTACGTGAAGTCGGGTATTGTGCCGCCTGGCCAGTTCGACGGCCAGGCTGGAACTCAGGTAGCAGCCCTCGGCGGAGCGGATGACCGGGTGCATTTCGACCGGGATCTCCGTTCCGTACTTTTCCCGGGCGGCAGCGGCGTTCCGGCGGATGGTGGCTTCGTCCTCGCAGTGGGTCGCGATGAGCAGGGGGCTTTCGGCGAACAGGCTGTCGAGGGTGCGTTCGTTGTCCACCAGCATATTACCGGTACTGCTGCCCATGAAGATCTTTAGGCCGCAGACGGTGGCAGGGTCGGTCTTCATCACCTCGTCGAGGTTGTCGTTACCGGCTCCCATGTAGAAACTGTAGTTGGCCAGGCTGGTTCTTGCCGCGATCTTGTACTTGTCTTCCAGCAGCAGCTGGGTAAGGGCGTTGGGCTGGGTGTTGGGCATTTCCATGAAGGAGGTGGTACCTCCCGCCACGGCCGCCCGTGCCTCCGTCCGGATAGTGGCCTTGTGGGTCAGCCCGGGTTCCCGGAAGTGGCACTGGTCGTCGATGATACCGGGCAGGACGAAGCAGCCCTCGGCGTCAATTTCCCGGTCGGCATGGGCATCGATAATACCGCCTACTTTTTCGATAAAGCCGTCACGGATGAGGACATCGCCTTCGGTCCGCCGGCCGCGGTTGACGAGGGTGCCATTCTTGAGGAGGAGGGTACCTTTCTTCATAGCCCGAAAGGTAGGAAATTTGCCGGTCAGCTGCCGTTTCACGCTGAGCTCGCTGAGGAGCGGAGGCACTGAGCACGGCA
Source organism: Lewinellaceae bacterium (assembly GCA_963838715.1). GTDB lineage: Bacteria > Bacteroidota > Bacteroidia > Chitinophagales > Saprospiraceae > Neolewinella. Next base: position 4,842,362 of record CAWISE010000009.1, on the reverse strand, counting down.
GCTGTACGGCTCTGGGTCTCTGCCCCACGGCGAACGCTGCGTGAAAGCTCTCCTTTAGCAAACCCTTAACCCCTCCCTCACACATTTTAAGAACTTCCCCCTGCAACCTTTGTCCGAGCGACTTCGCCATTACCACAAAACCCACTAACCATGAAACACTTCATTCTGCTTTCTCTGCTGCCTTGCCTCGTCCACCCTACCGGCCCAGGAACGTACCCTGCTCGGCGACCTCGACCTGACGGGGGCCTGGGGCGGGCCGACCTACAATTACTCCATGACCGGAGACGACTGGGCCTTCGTGCGCGGCGGATTCGGCGGGCTGGAACTCAGTGAGGAGGTCTTCATCGGCTACGGGGGCTGGTCGAGCCGGGAGTCCTTCACCACCGACGATGCCCGGACAGGGAGACAACTCTCCCCGGTACGATTTCCGTCAGGGCGGCTTTATCCTCGCTTACTCCCCCGGCCGGAACCGGACGATCCACCCCCGTTTTACCTCCATCATCGGCCCCGGCCGGATCGACGTTGCCGGAGAGGGCCGCGACCGGCTGCTGATCGGGCAGGTCATGGCCGGCGCGGAGGTTAACGTATTCCAGTGGTTCCGCCTCGGCGTGGAGGGCGGTTACCGCTTTGCCGGCGGCGTGGACAGCCCCACGATTTCCTCGAAGGACATCAGCGGAGCGGTCATTCAGATCGAGGCGCGGTTTGGATTCAGTTGGTAGAACCTCACCCCAACCCCTCTCCCCCGGAGAGGGGCTAAGGTCTCCCAATCCTCCCCTCTCCCGGGGAGAGGGGCCGGGGGTGAGGGACTACCCCATTTCCTGCACCACTTCCTTCACCTGCGGCATCATCCGCTTCAGCATCTGTTCGATACCGGATTTAAGGGTGACGGTAGAGCTCGGGCAACCGCTGCAGGCGCCCTGCATGATGACGGTAACCACGCCATCCTGGTAGCTCTTGAACTCGATATTACCTCCGTCCATCTCGACGGCGGGCTTGACGTAGGTGTCGATGAGTTCCTTGATCTGGGTGACGGTTTCGGCGTCGTCCTCGTTGTACTGGTAGGCGTCTCCGCGCTCGGCTTCGAGGGCCGCGGCGGCCTCGGCGAAACCGTCGTTGATGATGGGCTTATCCTCTTCGAGGTAGGCCTTGACGAATTCCTTCAGCTTCAGCATGATGTCATCCCAGGAGTAGTTGAATTCCTTGGTGAGGGTGACGTAATTGTTGGCGATGTAAACGTTCTTGACGTAGGGAAAGTCATGCAGGACCGTGGCGAGCGGGGACCACTCGCGGGCGAAATCGGCTTCCCGGAACTCCGCGGTACCATTGTAGAGCATCCGATTCGTAACGAACTTGAGGGTTTCGGGGTTGGGCGTCTGCTCGGTGTAAAGCAGGACGGGGCGTTTCGTGGCGGTGGTCGTGGACATACGGCTTTTATTTACCGTTAGAACACCCGGCGGGTAAACGGGTTGAACGGGCAACCAATTCGGATGAAATAGCGTCCTTTGTGGTGAACGTAAATAACCTCCCATGCCCTACCGTATCCTGCTCTTCGTAATTTTTGCATCCTGCGTCCTCGCCCCCTCGCTGAAGGCCCAAACCTTCAGCGGCGGTTTCCGCGCCGGCCTGAATTTCATGACCTTCAGCGGCGACCAGGAATCGTTTACGAATGACGCCAACGAGACGATGACCGTGGAGCAATTCAAGCGCACCACCGGCTTCCACGTCGGGGCCACTTTCGCGCTGGCCTTTACCGACCTGGTCGGGGTGAAAGCCAACTTCATGTACACCCAGAAGGGCGGGGAAATACTGTTCGAGGGCCCTTCTTATTTCTACCTCTACAACGGGGCGGAAGACCTGCAGGGGTTCAGCAACCGGGCCACGGCGGACAAGGAGCAGGATGTCGTGAATTCCTACCTGGAAGTTCCGGTACTGGCCTACTATAAGATCGGTCCCTTCGAGGTTGAGGGCGGGCTCAGTGCCGCCCTGCTGGTGAACAGCCGCGCCTCCGGTTCCATCCGCTACACCAACATCGAATCCAATATTTTCTTCGGGGAAGACCTCATTTTCAATTTCGATGAAAATATTCTGCGTGACGGAGCCGGCTTCGACGCCATCCAGTCCCTGGCCGAAGTGCAGCCCCCCAACTTCAGCAACGTTCCCGCCGTGGTGGGTGCCTACTACAATAATCTGTCGGACGAAAAGCTGTACCGCCGCCTCGACTTCGGAGCCGTGGTCGGGGTCAGTGTTTTCCTGAATAACGGCCTCTTCGTGGGGGTTCGTTACCAGCACGGCCTGACGGACGCCACCGACGGAGTTAATGACCTGCGCAAGGTGAAGGGCCCGAACGAGGCCGACGGCCGCGAATTCAACGAAAATGACAAGGACTACAACCGGGTCTACCAGGCAAGCGTAGGTTTCCGGTTCTAGGGGGTACGCCTACTCCTTCCCGTCGTAATCGAACGGCAGTCGCTTGGAATCCTTCACGGTACTCAGCGTCATGAGGGTCTTCAGCCGCTCGATCTGGTCGATCTGCTGCAGGGTCTTGAAGAGCAGCCGCTCGTAGGTGGGGATGTCCTGGCAGACAATCTTGATCAGGAAGTCCGCCTCCCCGGTGATGATGTAGCACTCGGTAATCTCCTCGATGGTTTCGACCTTGGCCAGGAAGTGTTCCCGGGCATTGTCCTTGCGCCAGTCGAGGCTCACCAGCACGAAAGTCTTGACCTTCAGGCCGATGGACTCCGGGTTCACCTGGGCGTGGTAGCTGTTGATGACGTCGTTCTGCTCCAGCTTCTTAACGCGCTCGAGCGTAGGCGCGGGGCTGAGGCCGATCCGCTTGGACAGGTCGAGGTTGGTGATCTTACTGTTGTCCTGCAGGGTCTTGAGAATCTGCAGGTCAATCTTGTCGAGTTTGTCGGTCATGTTACAGGGCACTATGGGTTGGTGCGGCGAAGATAGCCGCACCAACAATAATTCCATAATTTGCCTTGTAGAAAAATATTATTCGCCTACGGCCAGATTCCGAGGGCGATGTAATCGCTTGAAATCTTGCTGATTGCCAGGGCGAAGGCGGCGGTACGCAGGTCCTTGATCCCCTCCTTTTCCTTGTACAGATCGTAGATACCCCGGAAGCCGGTGATCATCGTTTCTTCCAGTCCGGAACGGACGAGGTCGATCTCGTCGGCTCCGTGGGTGATCACCTGACGGTCCCGGTCACTGATCTTCTTACCGGTGGTCGCCTCGATCTGCTCGACGATACTGGTATTCACGCGTTCGTCGAAGCGTTTCTCCAGGCGGCCGAAGCGCATGTGGCTGAGGTTCTTCAGCCATTCGAAGTAACTCACGGTGACCCCGCCCGCGTTGAGGTAGATATCCGGGATGACCACGATACCGCGTTCGGCGAGGATGGCCGCGCCGTCGGCGGTGACCGGTCCGTTCGCCGCTTCCGCGATGATCTTGGCGTTCACCAGGTGGGCGTTCTCGGCGTAGATCTGGTTTTCGAGGGCGGCGGGGACGAGGATGTCGCACTCGAAGTGCATGACCGTCCGGCGGTCGTCCTTGCCGAATACTTCCGCGCCGGGGTAGCTCAGCAGGCTGCCGTGCTCCTGGCGGTGACGCAGTACGTCGTGGATGTCGAAACCGTCGCCGTTGTAGATGGCTCCCTCCACTTCGGAGAGGCCGACAATCTTGACGCCCCCTTCATCCTGGCTGATGGTGGCGGTGTGGGAGCCCACGTTACCGAGACCCTGGACCACCATGGTCTTTCCCTTGATCCCGACCTCCAGGCCGAGTTTTTCCATCAGGTCGGGCTGGTTACAGGCCTCGCGGATACCGTAGTACACGCCCCGGCCGGTGGCCTCTCCCCGACCGCGAACGCCATTCTGGCTGACGGGCTTGCCCGTGACACAGCCGGCGGCGTTGATGTCGTCCGGGTGGAAACTGCGGTAGGTATCGTAGATCCAGGCCATCTCGCGGGGGCCGGTTCCGTAGTCGGGGGCCGGAACGTCGATGGCCGGTCCGATGAACTTACGGCGGATCAGTTCCGAGGTGTAGCGGCGGGTGATCTTTTCGAGATCGGCCTCGCTGTACTCCCAGGGGTTGATCTTGACCCCGCCCTTGGCGCCGCCGAAGGGAACGTCGACGATGGCACACTTGTAGGACATCAGGGTGGCCAGGGCCACGACTTCGTCCTGGTTGACGTGATTGGAGTAGCGGATACCGCCCTTGGTGGGGCTGCGGTGGTGGCTGTGCTGGGCGCGGTAGGCCTCGATCACCTTCACTTCTCCGTCAATCTTGACCGGGAAATGCACCTGGTAGACGGAGTTGCAGATTTTAATCTGTTTGAGCAGGCCTTCGGGCAGCCCGGTGTGGGCGGCGGCGGCGTCGAAGTAGCGGTTGACGCTATCGAGGAAGGAAATTGTTTTTTCAGGCATAATCGTCAGTCTGATCTTCTAGTTTGGTTAGGCGGCGGTCGAGTGACCACAAGTAGTAAGCGAGCCCAAGGAAGACGACGACGATAACGGCAACGACCACGTACATCTTGCCGATGCTGCGCAGGAAGTCCGCCGGTGGTTGGTCGGCGGCCTGCGCCAGCAGGAGTACGGGGAGGAAACAGCTAAGTAAAGCGGTAGCGGCGCTACGTGTCATAATCGGACTTCGATGGTTCCCCGCAAAGGTAATCGCGGAGGGCGTCGCTAATGTCGTCATTTGGTCGGAATTGCCCCCCACTTCATCGATAAACATTGTCCCGATAGCTATCGGGACGCTCCTTCCCCGTAGAATTTTTACCTAACAACAAAATTACTACCATGCGCTACCTCAGCCTGCCCCTCGGCAACGATCTTCTCGAGGTCCATAACGATATGTGGACCGGTTACGAAACCGTCTACTTCAACGGCCGGGCCGCCAGTGAAAAGTTCAGCTTCTTTGGCTGCGAGCACTACTTCACCGCCGAAAACGAACTGGGGGACACCGACCGCTACGTCGTCAAGATCAGCATGAGCTGGCTGGGCGTCGTCTTCGACATTTTCCGCAACGACGTGTGCCTGCTGGCCAGTAGCAAAACGGCCCTGAGCCGGGTCCGCGGCGGCTGCGACGGCTGGGGCGCGGACCCCGGGCCGGTACGGCATATGGAACGGGAGTCGGGAGAGACGGAACTGGGGGACGAGTTTTTAGTGTAGGGCGACGGGGCGCAGGTGCAAAGCCATAAGAATGAGTAGCTTTACCGGCCCCCAAAACACCACCCCATGGCCGGCAGCACCTTCGGCACCCTCTTCCGCGTCACCACCTTCGGCGAGAGCCACGGCGTCGGCCTCGGCGTCACCATCGACGGTTGTCCGGCCGGGCTCGACTTCAGCCTGGAAGCCGTGCAGGCGGAAATGGACCGCCGCCGCCCCGGGCAGAGCCGGCTGGTGACCCAGCGCAAGGAGGGAGACGAGGTACAGCTGCTCTCCGGCATCTTCGAGGGAAAGACCACCGGCACGCCCATCGGACTGGTGATCTACAACAAGGACCAGCGGAGCAAGGACTACGGCCACATCTTCGACAAATTCCGGCCCAGCCACGCCGATTACACCTTTCAGGCCAAGTACGGCCACCGCGATTACCGGGGCGGCGGGCGCAGTTCGGCCCGGGAGACGGCCGCCCGCGTCGCCGCCGGCGCCATTGCCCGCCAGCTGCTCGGTCACTTCGGGATCGAGGTACGCAGCTACGTCGACCAGGTCGGCACCATTACCACCGGAAAAGACTACCGGGAAATGGACCTGGGAGCGATCGACAGCAACGACGTTCGCTGCCCGGATCCGGAAGCCGCCGCCCAAATGGAAACCGAGATCCTGGCCGTCCGCAAGGCCGGAGATACCATCGGCGGGGTCGTCCGCTGCGTGGTGACCGGTATGCCCGCCGGGCTCGGGGAGCCGGTCTTCGACAAACTGCACGCCGATCTCGGCAAGGCCATCCTGAGCATCAACGCCTGCAAGGGCTTCGAGATCGGGAGCGGCTTCGACGGCGTCACCCTCCGGGGCAGCGCCCACAATGACGCCTTCTACACTGACGAGGACGGCCGGGTACGTACCCGCACCAACCGCAGCGGCGGGGTACAGGGCGGCATCTCCAACGGAGAGGACATCGTCTTCCGGGCCGCCTTCAAGCCCGTGGCCACCATCATCCAGGATCAGGAGAGCGTCAACGAGGCGGGAGAGGACGTGGTCGTCTCCGGTAAGGGCCGTCACGACCCCTGCGTGCTACCCCGGGCGGTGCCCATCGTGGATGCGATGACGTGCCTGGTGCTGGCGGATCATCTGTTGCGGGCGCGGGCGAATCAACTGTAGAGTAATTACTGATCCCGGGGTGGGGCGGGTTCTACCGGCATGATATCGTAGATGTAAAAATTCTCGTCACTGTACAGTAGATGAAAGGGCATCGTATCGTCCCGCATTCTCCGGTCCAGTATCAGGGTGGTGAGCCCGTCACGTCGGTAATCCGGGAACCACTTTGGGTGGTCGACGATGTCGGGGTTGACGGACCAGCCCCTCCGGTGGGTGTAATACATTAGCGTAGGACGCAAAGTCTTGCCCATAACCATGATCAGATCTTCCCGACCGACGCCCAGTTCATCTAATTTTTTCTCCAGTTCAATCTCCGGCAGGTCGGGGTAGAGTCTAAGATCGTCGATCGTAAACTGGATAGCCGGGATGGTCAGCAGGAGCATTACCACCAGTGAACCGGCCGGCGGTATCCAACGGCTGTTCATCAGGAAGCCAATGAAGAAAGCCATCAACGGGAGGATGGGAATGACGTAATAGACGTGCGTCGGGAACACATGTCCGGTCTTCAGAATAAACAGGAACGACAGCAGCGCGTAAGCAGCTCCCGCAGCCACGATTCGCCACTTACCCCGCAGGACGGCCACGACCACACCGAGTAGAAAACCGTAGAACGGCAACCAGGATCGCCAGGCATTGACCCGCAACCGGTCAAATGTCTTATACGGATACTGATGGACGATCTGATCCCATCCTTCTGAAAAGGAAACCGGATAGATCAACGGTTCACAATTCGTAATGGATTGCAGGTGGGGCATCCAGTAGAAATACCAACTGCCCATCAGGGCGGCGCACAGCGCAAGCACCCCGCTCACCATTACCTTTCTCCTGAAAGGTATCATACCGTCGAGATACGCTACACCCAGAAAGGTCACTACCGTAACCGAAGGAATTTTACTCAGTATCCCGAGCGCCACCAGCAGGCCGCCGCCGGCCAGCCGCCGCCAGTTCCCGGTTTCCAGGTATCTCCACAGGTAGTAAGTTCCGATGATCACCAGACTTAGCGAGAAAGTATCCGGCATGTACTTCCGGCCGTAGGTGATGAAGATGGAACCGATCAGCGCCAGACTGGCGTACAGCCCCGCCCGTGGCCCCGCGATGGCATCCGTTAGCTTGGCAAAAAAAACGAGCCCCAGACAACTAACCGCCCAGTTCACCAGTCGGCCCCACCAAAATTCTTCCCCAAAGAGGTAATATCCCAGTGCCTGCAATGTCTGTAAGAGCGGAAATTCGCTCGCAAAATAGTTGGGAGACAACGCACCACAGATATTGGACTGTGGGTAGAACGGGTTGATGCCAAGTTCGTAAAAGTTCCTGGCGATCTCCGCTACGATGGCCTGACGGTGCCAGTGGTCACCGTGAAATGGGGCGTCAAGCGTAAATAAACCCGCAACGAACAAGCACGCCACGTACAATCTAATATCAAGAAAAATTTCCCAGGAAAATCGGGAAGTCAGTAGTTTCATAATTAAAATTAGACGCAGGGCTTTAGTAGATAAAAATCGGATATTCGCAAGGATGAAGGTAGTAACCAAACTCGGACATTTATACATTGCACCTTCCCGATAAGCCGTGATGAGACCCATTCTCCAATCACGGTCAACTTCCTCCTCCGTTTTAGCACCTGCGGCCCCGCCCCAGCCTTTCAGTAAACCGAAACGAACCACTCACCCCCTTTCCCGGTATTCCCTCCATGAGCGACCACGCAGATCATTCCCACGGCGACGACCACGACCACGATCACGGTGGCCTGATGTTCCTCGGGCCCAATACCGAGCTCTACTTCGCCATCGGCAGCGGTGCGTTCTGGCTGCTCGGCCTGCTGGTCGGCTGGCAGGAACTGGCCGCCGAAGGAGTCCGGATCGGGATATTCAGCGTAGCGATCGTGCTGGGTGGTTTCTTCACCCTGATCGAAGCGGTGGAAACCATCGCCCGGGGCCGTTTCGAGATCGACTTTCTCATGCTGGTAGCCGCGGTCGGTGCCTGCATACTGGGCAAATGGGCCGAGGCCGCCCTGCTGCTCTTCCTCTTCAGCCTCGGGCACAGCCTGGAGCAGTACGCCATGAACAAGGCGCGCAAGTCGATCGCGGCCCTGTCGGAACTGACTCCGAACACCGCCCTAGTCGAGCGAAACGGAACCACCGTGGAAGTGGCGGTGGAGGAACTGGTGATCGGTGACCGCATCGTGGTCCGCCCGAATTCCAAGATAGCGGCGGACGGGGTGATCGTGGCCGGACAGTCGGCCGTCGACCAGGCCCCCATCACGGGGGAGAGCGTACCGGTGGATAAACTACCGGTGGCCGACCCTGACGCGACCTACGAACTCCAGGAACTACCCGCCGAAAACCGGGCTTTCGCCGGCACCATCAACGGCAGTTCCCCCCTCACGGTACGGGTACTGCGGCTGGCGGCGGACAGTACCCTGGCCCGGTTGGTCGAGATGGTGCAGAGCGCCGATCACCAGAAATCGCCCACCCAGCACTTTACGGACAAGTTCCAGCGCTACTACGTGCCGGCGGTGCTATTGCTCATCATCGCCCTGCAATTCGTCTTCCTGTTCCTGGACGAGACCTACGGAGAGAGTTTTTACCGCTCCATGGCCGTACTCGTAGCGGCTTCCCCCTGCGCCCTGGCCATCTCCACCCCGAGCGCGGTACTGGCGGGAGTCGCCCGGGCGGCCCAGCGGGGCGTGCTCGTGAAGGGCGGACGGCCGCTCGAAGACCTGGGCGGGCTGACGGCGATCGCCTTCGACAAAACCGGCACCCTCACCGAGGGACGGCCCCGGCTGACGGAGGTTCTGCCCGTAGCGGGCGTCCCCGAAACGGAACTGCTGGAAGTAGCCATCGCGGTAGAAGCACTGAGCGATCACCCGCTGGCCGCGGCGATCGTGGAGGGCGGGCGGGAACGGCTGGGCTCCCGGCAAGCCGTACTCGCCGGGAGTGCAGCCGCACCGGCCACCGACCTCGAAGCCCTTACCGCCCGTGGTGTTCGCGCCAGCGTCGACGGACAACCCGTCCACATCGGCAACCGGCGGCTCTTCGAGGAACTCACCGGCGCGGCCGTCCCGGCGGAGATCGACCGACAAATGTCCACTCTGGAAAAAGGCGGACAAACGGCGATGATCGTCCACCGGGGCAGCGACTACCTGGGCATCATCGCGGTGATGGACGTGGCCCGGGCGGAAGCGAAGGAAACGCTACGGCAACTCAGCGCACTCGGCATCAAGCGGATGATCATGCTCACCGGCGATCACCAGGGGGTGGCCGATGCGGTGGCGGCCGACATCGGCATTACGGACCCACTGGGCGGTCTGTTACCCGAGGACAAAGTGGCGGCCATCCGGAAATTGCGGGAAACGGAGGGAGGAGTTGCCATGATCGGAGACGGGGTGAACGACGCTCCGGCCATGGCCAACGCTACGGTCGGTATCGCCATGGGAGCGGCCGGTTCCGACGTCGCCCTGGAGACCGCCGACGTTGCCCTGATGGCCGACCGGCTGGACAACCTGCCCTTCGCCATCGGCCTGAGCCGGCGGGCCCGCTCCATCATCCGGCAAAATTTGTGGATCAGCCTCGGTATGGTCGCTATCCTGGTACCACTCACGCTACTGGGCATCGCGGAGATCGGTCCGGCGGTGGTCGCTCACGAAGGAAGTACGCTGGTCGTGGTGGTGAATGCCCTGCGGCTACTGGGGTATGACCCTCACCCCCGGTCCCCCTCCCAGGGAGAGGGGTGACGACTGCTCCTGGAATTCTCGGACAATCGTGGCGCAGATATACTCAATAAGCCCGTGACACCCACCCTGTAATAATACCTATAACACCAGCAACTCCCAAACTCCCGCGACCCCCACGACTCCCAAACTCAGAAGGCCTCCGCGATCCCCAGGTAGAAATTACGATCCGAGGTTCTTCCCAGCCCGAAAGCATAGTCGATGCGCAGGTTGAGGTTCTCACTGGGAATGATGAGGATGCGCAGTCCGCCGCCCACCGTGTACTTCAGGTCCTTGAAGTTGAGCTCCGGCAACCCGGAGGCGACCTCCCCGGTGCCGGCAAAACCCACCAGCCCCAGCCGCTTCCAGGCCTGCCAGCGGTACTCTGCCTGGGCGAAGACGGCCAGGCGATCGCGGAAACGCCCCTCCTGGTAGCCCCGCAGCAGTTCCGCCCCCCCGAGGGTACTAAGTTCCTGGACGGGGGTGTCGTTCCAGCCGTAACGGCCGAAAACATTAAAGGCGAAAACGCCCCCCGGGGTAGTGTAGTAGCGACGCAGGTCGAATTTGCTCAGCTGGAAGGCATTGGTTCCCCCGAGAAAATTCCCGTAAAGCCCCTGGGTAAACTCCAGCAGCGTACCCCGGCTGGCGTTCAGTACGTTATCCCGGCTGTCGATGGTAAAGGCGAACTCCGCGCCGACGCTGGTACTCCCGAGGCTGTCCTGTAAGTCGTAACCGGCGGGCAGTAGTGCGGTCTCCTCCTCCAGCCGCGTATTGTACACGGAGTTGATCCGGAAACCACCGCCGACGAAAACGTCCGGCATGATGGCGCGCAGCAACAGGGGTTCGATCAGGAACTGGTTAAAGTCGATGTCGATGCGGTCCCGCTCGCGGGTGGTTCCGCCCACGCCGTAGTAGCCCTGCGGGAAGGAGCGATAGCTGAGATTCCCCTTCAGCAGCCACTTTTCCCCGGGAAAAAAGATGGTGTACCCGGAATTGAAGATGAACTGGTTGTTGAGGGTGTAACTGAGTCCGACGGGCAGGTTGGAGGTGCGGGTCGCGTCGTCCCGCTGACCGGGTTTGAACAGCAACTTCGCCCCGATACCCAGCCCCAGACTGGTTGTAGGCTCGTAGAAAGCCGTTGGTGACAAGACAATCTTCGGTACGAAGTGAGTACTGTCATCCGGCCGGTGGTGACCGACGTCGAACTCCAGTAGATCGGTGATCTTTTCGAGGAACCCCTGGGCGGGCAGGAGCAGCGGCAACCACAGCAGGAACGGTAAGAGCGAAAAGCGTTTCAAATAATGGCGGTTTTAAAAGTCGTCGTAGGGCCGTGGGCGGCGGGGCGCAGGTGCAAACTATTCTAAAATTAGCAAAGATCCGGGACATGCGGATGGGGGGATACCGGGGAGTGTCCGCCGGGTGTCATTGAATCTCGGACGAGTCGGACCTCCTTCGTTTCGACTACGAGAGGGCCGACACGCCTCTTAAAGAATCGGTTATCATAATTATCAGTGCTCCGATGGGTTCTTTTCATGTCGGCCCTCTCGCAGTCCCGAGGCACATCGGGACGGAGGAGGTCCGACTTGTAAAAGGTCCTACACCAACCGCCCGTACTTCTCCCAACACTCCGCCAGGGCCGCCTCCCAGTGGCGGGGCTTCCCGACGTAGGGGCTGATCTTGGCGGTGTCCATCACGCTGTAGGCGGGCCGTTTGGCCGGTGTCGGGTACTGTTTGGTGGTGATGGGCGTGAGTTTACAATCGATATTCGCGAGGCGGTGAATCGCGGCGGTGAAGCCGTACCAGGAGATCTGACCGCTATTGCTGTAGTTGTAGATACCGCCGGGAGCCGGGGTGGCGGCCAGTTGTATCGCCGCGGCGGCGAGATCGGCGGCGTAGGTCGGGCTACCCACCTGATCGTCGACGATGCTGAGGGTTGGTCGCTCCTGTCCGAGACGGAGCATGGTGCGGAAAAAATTCTCCCCGTACTCGGCGTAGACCCAGCTGGTGCGGATGATCCAGGCATCCCGGTGGCGGCGCATCACTTCGATCTCCCCCCGGAGTTTGCTGCGGGCGTAGACGCTGTCGCCCACGGTGCGGTCGTTCTCCGTCAGCGGGCGGTCGTAGCCTTCGGCGTAAACGTAATCGGTACTGAAATGGCAGAATTGTATGTCTCGCTGAAAACAGGCGGCGGCCAGGCGGCCCGCGCCCTCAACATTGATGTTCTCGGCACGGTCGGGCTCGGACTCGGCACGATCGACGGCCGTGTAGGCGGCGGCGTTGAAGACCACGTCGGGGCGCGCTTCGTTGAAGGCGGCCCGGACGTCCTCGGGGCTCGTAATGTCCAGCGTGGACCGATTAAAGGCGAAGATGCGACAGTCGGCCGGGTGGGCCTTGGCCGCACCGATGAGTTTCTGACCGACCTGCCCGCCGGCCCCGGTAATAAGTATTCTTTTCATTCGAGCGGCAAAGGTAAGTACCTTCGCAGCCATGTCTACCCCCATGCCCGTTAAGGTTGCCCTGAGCCAGTTTTTTTACCGACGCATTACCGGGCTGACGGAAAACGGGGAACTGGAAATCGGGGAAAAGACCGACGCACTGCGCCGGCTGGTCCTCGAAATCTTCGAGAAGGTGGCCGAACCCGACCGCCTCCACTTCAGTACCAACTACGCCCGGATCAGTTACGTGGCCCACAAGCACAGCCTGCCCAAACAGCTGGTCTACCGCGAAAGAGAGTTCCGCCGGGGCCGGATCGACCGACTGCCGACGGAAGACCGGCAGCGGCACCTCGACATGGGGTACCGGGTGGCCCTGGAGCTGGTCTCCCACCTCTTCGAAAACCCCGCACCTGCGTCCCTCGCCCATTTGCTGGAAGCCCCCTACCCCACCGGCTACCGGAAACCGGAAGTACGCAAAATTTACTACCAGTTACGCGTACTGGCCGTGGAAGTCGATACGGAGGAAGAGGTGCTGTACGTGAGTGACGAGGAACGGTCGGAACTCCTTTACGGCATCCCGTACGGAGAGGCGGAACTGCGGGAGAGCCAGGTGGCCCACGCCGTGGCGATCCTGCGCGACGTGAGCGGACCCTACGTAACCCTGAACCTGCTGCGGGCCGAACTGCGGGAAGGGAACCGGATGTACCCCTTACAGATCGTGATCGAACCTGATTTTCTGGTAAACGTAACGGACGTGGCCGGTGCCTTCCAGGGGCGCGGCAACTACCAGCCCTGGAGCAGCCTCTCCAAGCGGCTGCTGCCCTTCGAACAGACCGTCCCCCTGACCCGGGGAAACATCGTGAACAGTTTTCTGGACGTACTGATTCACGATCCGGAGGTGACCTTCCAATCCCTGCTGCCCGGCATCTTCAGCATGCAACCCCTGGCCCTCTGCCTCTACGACGATAAACAGGTCCGCCAGCTGGTGACGGAACTGAAGCACCATTTCCTGACCGTGAAGAAGGTGGTCCGCGAAGAGCTCGGCAAGCTCAACATCGACCGGGAAACGGTGATGCTGGAACCCAGCTTCCTGAGCCCCGCCTACGGCCTCCAGGGCCGCCTGGACCTCCTGCAGTCGGAGCGGGACACGGAGGACGGGCTGACGAGTATCATCGAGCTCAAAACGAGTAAGATCTACGCCCCGAACACCCACGGGATCAAGCACGACAACTTCATCCAGACCCTGCTCTACGACCTGATGATCAACCGGGCGCTGGGCAAGGACGCCAACGTGCGGAGCTACATCCTGTACAGCATCGACTTCGACCGGCCCATCCGCTACGCGCCCCCCGAAAGCACCCAGCAAATGGAAGCCCTGACGGCCCGCAACCAACTGGTGGCCGTCGAGATGCTGATCGCCAATCTCGGGCTGGCCGGGACGGAAGACCTCCGGGAGCAGACCGACAGACTGACCGGCCGCCTGCACCCCGCCCGCTTCCGCAACCTGGGCAAATTCGCCCAGCGCGACCACGATGCCGTACTGTCCGTCTACGGCGAACTCGACGACCTGGAACGGCGCTACTTCGGTGCTTTCCTCGGTTTCACGGCCCGGGAACAACGGCTCTCCAAGATCGGGGAGCAGAAGGTCGAAAAGGTAAACGGCCTGGCCAGTCTGTGGCTGGACGAGCGGCAGGACAAGGTGGACCGCTTCGAACTGCTGGACGGACTCACCTTCCGCCGCTACGACGTCAGGAAGAACATCCTTACCCTGGCCAAGCGACCGGGAACCGACACGCTGGTGAAGTTCCGTCAGGGGGATATCATCGCGCTGTACACGACGCCGACGGACGAAGCACGGCGGGGCGATACCGTCCGTTCCCAGATATTCAAGAGCACCATTGTTTCCCTGGAGGCCGACTCCGTGCGGGTTCGTCCGCGTAACCCCCAGCTAAACGACAGCGTATTCCGGCGCGCGCCCTACTGGAGCATCGAGAAGGACGTGCTCGACAGTGGTTTCCGCAATTACTACCAGGGGCTGTTTACCTGGGCCGGCGCGGGCAAGGACCTCCGCGACCGCTGGCTGGGGCGGCTGCCACCCGGGCAGTCCGCTCCTTACCCCGACCTGATCGGCCGCGAGTTGACCGACGAGCAGGACAACATCCTGCGCCGCATCGTGACCGCCCCGGATTACTTCCTGCTCTGGGGGCCGCCGGGGACGGGCAAAACCAGCCAGATGCTTCACCACCTGGTGCGTCACCTGCTGTACCGCACCGAGGAGGACATTCTGCTCATTGCCTACACGAACCGGGCGGTGGACGAGATCTGCGAGAGCATCGAGCGCATCCAGTGGGAGGGGGAAAACTTCCGCAACTACCTGCGCATCGGCAGCCGGTACGGGGCCGCGCCCCGGTTCGAGGACCGGCTGTTGCAGGTTCGTAGTGCCAGCGTGAAGAAGCGCTCCGAACTAAGGGAACTGATCACCGGAACCCGGGTGATCGTCGGAACCGTAGCCAGCGTCGGCGGGAAGGGAGAATTGTTTCAACTCAAGCAATTCGACCGCATCGTAGTGGACGAGGCCAGCCAGATCCTCGAACCCCTGCTGGCCGGCATCCTGCCCCGGGCTCCCCGCACCCTGCTCATCGGCGACCACCGTCAGCTACCGGCCGTGGTACAGCAGCAACCGGCCGAAACCCGGGTTTACGATACCGCCCTGCGGGATGCCGGGCTGACCAGCCTGGCCACCAGTCTCTTCGAGCGACTCTACCTGACCGCCCGCCGGGAGGGCTGGAGCTGGGCCTACGACCAGTTGCGCCACCAGGGAAGGATGCACGCCGACATCATGGCCTTTCCCGCCCTCCACTTCTACCAGGGCAACCTGGATATCCTACCGGACACCATCGCCCACCGGGCCACCCAGCTCGCGCCGCTACGGCCCTCCACTTCCGGGGAGGAACTCGGGAGCCTGATCGGGCAGCACCGCCTGTTCTTCGTACCCACCGGCATCGATCACGGTTCCGCGGACCCGAAGGTGAACCGTCACGAGGCTACGATGCTGCTCCGGCTCATCAATGCCTTCGAGGTACATTACGCGGACAGTGACCGGCCCGTCCAAGCCGGTGACATCGGCATCATCACCCCCTACCGGGCGCAGATCGCCCACGTACGGGAACAGCTGATCCTGGCCGGGCTCAATCCCGAGCACTATACGGTCGATACCGTCGAGCGTTACCAGGGCAGTGCCAAGCGGATCGTCCTGCTCTCCGTCTGCGCCAACGAGACCTACCAGATGGCGAGCCTCTCCCAGCTCAGCGAGGAGGGCGTCGATCGCAAGCTCAACGTGGCCATGACGCGGGCGCGGGAACACTTGGTACTGGTGGGGTGCCCGGAGGTGCTGCGGGAGAGTGAGGTGTACAAAAGTCTGCTGGACTTCTTAAAAGAACCTCACCCCTGATTTCGCTCTGCGAAATCTGTCCCCTCTCCCCTGGAGAGGGGGAGCGGGACAGTAGCCGTAAATACACTTCGCGTAGCTGGTTTACTTTGCTACTCTCGCGTCCCCTCGCCCGGGAAACGAGGGGGGCGGGACAATAGCCGAAATACGTTTCGCGTAGCTGGTTTACTTTGCTACTCTCGCGTCCCCGCTCCCGGAAAACGAGGGGGGCGGGACAGTAGCCGTAAATACGCTTCGCGTAGCTGGTTTACTTTGCTACTCTCGCGTCCCCTCTCCCGGAAAACGAGGGGGGGCGGGACAGTAGCCGTAAATACGCTTCGCGTAGCTGGTTTACTTTGCTACTCTCGCGTCCCCTCTCCCGGGGAGAGGGGTGCCCTTCGCGTAGCGTTGGGCGGGGTGAGGTTCCTCCACCCTTCCACCAACCGGACCACCGTCCCGTAATTCAGTAGCCCGTCCTGGATGCCCTGTAACTGCAGATACGTGCCGTAGGTGGCGTCGCGCAGGGCGGGAGCGAAATCCTGGTACCGGGCGGCATTCTCGTAAATGGCTTCGAGATCGTTGCGGATACCGGGGTCGAGTTCTGCGAGTCGCCAGTCCCAGTAAGCGTCGGGCTCGACGGAGCGGAGCCGGCCGGCCACCCGCCGCCAGTACCCCAGCCGGATGGCGTAGGCCAGGGAAGGGGTGTCGGCCTGGAGGCCGGCCAGCCAGCCCCAGAAGGAACAGACCCCCTCGTCACCGAAACCGTAGGCGTGCGCCAGTTCGTGCGCCATCACGGAGGGCTGCTGAATGGGGTGGAGGCCGGCATCGATATTGCCCTCCCCGGCGAAGGGCCAGTAGACGCCGGCGGTGCTGAGCCGCAGCAGGATGCCCTTCGGATAGAGGTGGCGGGCGTGGGGCCGTCCGGGTGCCGGATAACCCTCGGCCACCAGCGCGGCCGCGAGTAACGGACGGACGGCCGACTCCAGGTCAGCGGGGAAGTCCACCGCCGTCAGCGCAAGGGTGTCGGAGGTGATCTGGCGCCGTAACCGAGCCAGTTCGGTGGCTTCGGTGTATACCCTTTCCCGCAATTCGTCGACCGTCATGTCGTAGGGCGTGAAGCGCATGACTTCCTCCACCGGCTGGCGACCGTAGTTGAAGCCCCAGGCGGTCAGGAACCAGACGACCAGCAGGCTGACGAACCGAAGCAGCGACCAGCCGAACTCGGACCAGCGCGCCCGCCCACTCAGTAACCGCAACCGCAGGATCAATCGCAGCAAGAGGTAGGCGATCAGCCCCCAGAAAAGATAGAACAACGGAAAGGGGACCCACCCCAACAAGGTATCGAACACTGTTCTGAGCAGGGAAAAAACACCCCGGCTGTAAACGCTTTCAATAGTGGAAGCGGGCAGCAGCAGACGGGCCAGTACCAGGCCGACGGCCAGGAGCGGAAGGACGAGGCGGGATCTTGTTGTGGACACACCCGTTCAACCATCCCGGCGCTGACTTTGTTATTCGAGCGTGCGACTTGCACGAACTAACTTAAAACATATATAACCATGGCTTTCGAACTCACCGACGCAAACTTCCAGGCGGAAGTACTCGACAAAAAAGGAATCGCGGTAGTTGATTTCTGGGCGGAATGGTGTGGCCCCTGCCGCATGATCGGCCCCATCATCGAGGAACTCTCCAAGGACTTTGACGGTAAGGCCCTCATCGCCAAGGTAGACGTGGACGACAACAGTGAGTTGAGCGCCAAATTCGGTGTTCGCTCCATTCCCACCATCCTGATTCTGAAGGACGGAGAAGTGGTCGACAAGCACGTCGGCGTTACCACGAAGCAGGCCCTGGCCGATAAGATCGAAGCGCAGCTGGCTACCGCCTAAGCCGTTGACTTCCCCGATTCGAAAAGCATCCCTTCCTGACGGAAAGGATGCTTTTCTGATTATAGGCCCAGCCGGCGGATCGCCTCAACGGCCACGAAGAGAGCAGCCAGGAAAGCGGGCAAAAAGACAGCAATGAGCGTAGCTCCCAGGGCCAGCGTTGCGAAACTGCCGGCCAGATTCAACCGATCGTGGCTAATGAAGAGTCCCGCCGTAAAGCCGGCCAGTAGGAGGGCGATAAACGCGGGTGCCAGACTTCCGATGAGCCCGCAGGCCCCGGCCGCCAGCAGAATGTAGGCGACACGCCAGCCGACGTGGTAATCCGGCGCACAGTCGAAGCCCGTCTCGGGTGGACGGGTGCCGGCGATAACGCGGCGGTTATAGGTGATGAGCCAGTAGAGCGGCATCAGTACAGCCTTTACCAGCGGATGGTCAAAGAGCGGACGTAACGCGGGTATACCCCGCCCCAGTACGGTCATGTGGCTATCAATCCCGTACTGAATGCGCCCGCTTTCCGGGTCGAACAACGGAATTTCGTGGCGGGCCCGGTCAAGATCGAGTTTATCCATCGTGTCCGCCTCCAGCGTGGAGAAGGAAGTGCGGCCGCTCCAGCCGAAGCGGTCGAATAGTTTGGTGTAGCCCCGGCACATGGGGCAGGCATCGTCGTAAATAATTACCGGAGTAGCCATGTCTTTTGGTTTGGTGACACGGTAAAGATATGGGCCATTATTTAAACTTTCATTTTTTTCTGAAAGTTTAGAAAGAAACCGTAATTACCTTTACGGCATGCAGAATCGTCACCGCATCGTTCAATCCTTCCTGCTGCTGGCGGTCTCGGCCGTTTTACTGGGAGGATTGGTCCTTACCCTGTTTCTATCCGAACCCTACCCGGCGGCCATCCAACCCTTTTTCGATGATACCTGGACAAAGGGACAGCGGATCGAATCCAGGGAGGCGGTCGTTTCGGTCCTCACCGCCGAAGGGGCCAAGATCACGGTACCGATTGAAAAGCTCCTCCCCTTCTCCCCCGCGGGTTGGGGGCCCCAGCTGGCCGGTCGGCTGGCGGTGCTGAACGAGACGGAGCCCCCCGCAAAGCCCGCGAAGGGATGGTACCGCCGGTTCCGCAAGTGGCTGAAGAAAGACTACGAGGCCCGGATACGGACCAGGCAACGTGGACAGATCGCTGCGTTACGGGAATACCTGCGGCAACGCGTCTACCTCCTCACCGGAGCGGAGGCCGTCAGCATGGTCATTGACCTATCGGTCAGGGAACTCGCTCCCCTCAGTGGCAAGGTTACCGAAAGGCCCGGCGGCACCCTCACCCTGAATCTACTGCCCGATGAGTGACAGATTGTTCTCCCGGGAGTACCGCATACCGCCGGAACACCTGGCCCTTTACCGGATCGCATTTGCCCTGACCTACTTTTTCCTGCTCGGCGTACCCTGCTTTCGCTGGATCGCGGAGATCCCGGGGTTCTACTTCGCCCCCCAGCCCCTCAGTATCGCCCGTCTGTTCGCCACCGACGTACCGGGCGTGGGCTGGTTGATCCTCCTGGACGCCTCCATCCTGCTTACGCTGCTGGGAGTCTTATTAGGATACCGTACGGTCCTCAGTTCACTGCTGCTGTGCATCCTGCTGTTCGTCGGCTACTCCCTGAAATTTTCGCTGGGCAAGATCGGCCACAGTTTTTTGTCCGTCATCATTCCCGGATTGCTGGCCTTCTCGGGCTGGGGAGACCGCTATTCCCTGGATGCCCGCCGCCGCGCCGCTACTCCGGAACGCCCTTACGCCGCCTTCAGCCTCTTCCTGCTCGCGCTGGTTACCGGTTTTGCCCTATTCAGCGCCGGCTTCGGTAAATTATGGTACGGCTGGGCGGACCCGGAGAAGTACGGGGTGTACCGTTACATCGTCGAGCGGTTCTACCTGATGGAGCCCCAAACGTTACTGGGCAAAGCCCTGATTCATGCCCCGCTCCCCCTCTGGAAGTTGACAGATTACGCAACCGTAGTTTTCGAAATGGGTTTTCTGGTAGCGGTATGGCGACGAACCTGGTTCCGCTGCTTCTGCTGGCTGGCCGTAGGCTTCCACCTGGTCACTTACCTGCTGCTCGACATTGCTTTCCTCAATAATTACCTGGTCTACCTGCTATTCATGGATTGGCGGCCGGTCCGGGCCTTCGTCGCCCCACGGTGGGAGCGCTGGGGACCGGTACTGCCCTGGGTACTCGTCACCTTCCTGTTGCTGCAGTATGGCTGGTTCTACGCGGTCAGTTCGGTCAACCTTCAGCGCGAACAGTTGATCAGCCCGTTGCTGGCCCTGACCACCGATGAGTGGGACCTTCGGGACGTACGGGCCGCCCTCCTCATTCCCGGCGCGGTGATAGTGGCACTCTGGCAGGCCCGGCGATTCGTGGGCTACCGCAGTTCCAGCCGGTAAACATCCGTCCGCCGGTCCCGCAGATTATGCACCGAGCCGTGCTCGTGTAACTCCTTCAGCAGGTCGAGGTCGACGTCGGCCACCAGGATCATCTCCGTATTGGGCGTCGCCTCGGCCTTGACGCCGTTGCTGGGGAAGGCGAAGTCGCAGGGGGTGAATACCATCGACTGGGCGTACTGAATGTCCATGTTGTGCACCTTCGGCAGGTTACCCACCGAGCCGGCGATGGCCACGTAACACTCGTTCTCGATGGCCCTTGCCTGGGCGCAGTGACGCACCCGGCTGTAGCCGTTCTGGGTGTCCGTCAGGAAGGGCACGAAGAGCATGTTCATTCCCTGCCCGGCCAGCAGGCGGGGAAGTTCGGGGAACTCTACGTCGTAACAGATCAGGATGCCGATCTTGCCGCAGTCGGTATCGAAAGTTTTCACGGTGCTGCCGCCGGTCATTCCCCAGACCTTGGCTTCGTCCGGGGTGACGTGCAGTTTGTAGAACTTATCCGTCGTACCGTCCCGCTTGCAGAGGTAGCCCACGTTGAAGAGCGTACCGTCCTCCACGCTGGGCATGGACCCGGTAATGATGTTGATGTTGTACCGGACACTGAGTTCGCTGAACTTGCCGATCAGGGGCTCGGTGAACTCCGCCAGCTTGCGAATGGCATCCGGCTCCGAGAGGTGATTGTAGGCCGCCATCAGCGGGGCGTTGAAGAACTCGGGGAACAGCGCGAAATCGGAGCGGTAGCTACTCAGGGAGATCACGAAGTACTCCACCTGCTCGAGCAATTCCTCCAGGGTATCGTAGGGCCGCATCTGCCACTGCACGAGGCCGAGGCGGACGACGGATTTCTCCGTCTTGAGTTTCTTCGTCGGGGCCGTGTACAGCACGTTGTTCCACATCAGCAGGGCGGCGTACTCCTTGCTGTCGGAGTCGCCCTCCAGGTAATTCCGGATGACCTTCTTTACGTAAAAATCGTTGGCGAACTGGAAATTCAGCACGGGGTCGTGGATGTCCTTCGACTTCACGTTCTCGATGTACTGGCGGGGCGAGAGTTCGTCCGCGAACTCGTGGTACTTCGGCAGCCGCCCCCCGAAGAGGATGCCCTCCAGGTTCAGTTCCTCGCAGAGTTCCTTGCGGTAATCGTACATCCGCCGGCCGAGCCTCAGCCCGCGAAACTGCGGAGCGACGAAGACGTCGATACCGTACAGGATATTCCCCTCCCGGGTGTGGGTGGAGAAGGTATAGTCCCCCGTGATCTGGGCGTAAGTGTGGCTGTCCGTAAACCGGGAATAATCCACGATGATGCTCAGGGCGCAGCCGGCCAGCTGGCCGTTGATCAGTACTGCGATCTGTCCCTCGGGGAAGCAATCGATCAGCTGCTGAATTTCGTCCCGCTCCCAGGCGGAGTCGGGCAGTACGGCGTAGGCTTCTTCCATCAGGGCGCGTAACTGCTTGTACTGCTGGATACTGAGGTACTTCAGTTCTATCTTGTGTATCTCCCGGTGCTGGGTAGATTTGGTTTCGGGAACGGCTGGGGTCGGCATGGTTATCAGTTAGTAAGTAGCTATAACGATTAATCTCTGGAAAAGTCAATGGGAAATGAGGCAAAGGATTGAAGCAGTCAAGGATTAAAGGAGTTACGGGGCTACCGAACGTAATTAGCGGGCGCGGGCGCAGGTGCCGGGTTTTTAGATATTTGCCCCCCGGCAACTCCACGTTATGGTACCGACATATAGCGGGGGAGCCTCCCTCAACCCCTCAACCCCTCAACCCTTTCCCCTCCATGCGCTACGCCATTTCCGACATCCACGGTTGCCCGGACACCTTCCGCCACCTCCTGAAACTGATCGAGTTCAGCAAGCAAGACGAACTCTTCCTCCTCGGTGATTACGTCGACCGGGGGCCGGACAGCCTCGGTGTCATCCGGCACATACGCAGTCTCCAGGCGGAGGGGTACGCCGTCCGCTGTCTCCGGGGCAACCACGAGCAAATGCTGCTGGATGCCTGGTCGGAACAACGGGAACCGTGGGATTTTTCCCCCTCCGGCCGGGACCGGCTCTGGCTGGAACCCTGGCTGGAGCGGCTGGAGTATTACATCGAAATCGATGGCTACATCCTCGTCCACGCAGGTTTAAACTTTCACCACCACTATCCCCTGAAGGACACCCACGCCATGCTCTGGGAGCGCGGCTGGTACGACCGGGTGAATCGCGACTGGCTGGGAACGCGCGTCATCGTCCACGGCCACACCCCGGAGACGGTCATATCCGTCCGCCAGGGCATTCAGGAGATCCCCTTCGCCCAGCGGGTGTGTATCGACAGCGGCTGCGCCATGCGGATGAGTGGCATGGGCTACCTCACGGCCCTTAACCTGGATACCCGGGAGGGAACCGACCTACGGCGAGTGGATTAGGGAGGTGGGCCGTTGGACGGTCTAAATAGCCTGCAGTATATCGTACTGCGCCACCACGTGCCGTCCACCACTCCGGTCCCGGGCCACGACGGCGGGGTTTTCCTTCGTGATGTGCTTACCGAGTTCGGAGAGCGTCATATCGGCGGGTACTTCGGGGAAGGGCGCGCGCATGATCTCCCCGACCGACTTGTCGCTATTTTCCATGGGGTTAGCCAGTAGAAAGCTCAGCACGTCAGTCTCGGTGACGGAGCCGACCACCTCGTCCCCTTCCACAACGGGCATCTGGCTGAAGTCGTGTTCCTTCATCAGCCGCAGGGTTTCCCGTACGGTGGCCGATTTTTCGATCCCGGCAAAGGCCGCCCCCCCCTTCTGCTGGATCAGGTCGCGGACCCGCAGTTCGGTATCCAGGAACCCCCGGTCGCGCATCCAGTCATCGTTGTAGATCTTGCCGATGTAGCGGCTGCCGTGGTCGTGAATGACCACCACCACGATGTCTTCCGGCTTGAGTTTGTCCTTTAACTGTAGCAATCCGGCCACCGCGCTACCGGCGCTGTAGCCCAGCAGCAGCCCTTCCTCCCGGGCCAGGCGACGGGCCATGACGGCCCCGTCCTTGTCGGTAACCTTTTCGAAGTGATCGATGACCTTAAAGTCTACGTTCTCCGGCAGGATGTCTTCCCCGATTCCCTCGGTGATGTAGGGGTAGATCTCCTTTTCGTCGAATTCTCCGGTTTCGTGGTACTTCTTAAAGACCGAACCGTAGGTATCCACGCCCCAGATCTGCACGTTCGGGTTCTGCTCCTTCAGGTACCTGCCCGTCCCGGAAATGGTACCACCGGTACCGACACCGACGATCATATGGGTGATCTTCCCCTCCGTTTGCTTCCAGATCTCCGGGCCGGTACTCTCGTAGTGCGCCAGGCGGTTACTCAGGTTATCGTACTGGTTGAACCAGTAGCTGTTCGGGATCTCCTCGCTCAGGCGACGGGCCACGGAGTAGTAGCTGCGGGGGTCCTCCGGGGTTACGTTCGTGGGGCAGACGATCACCTCGGAGCCCATCGCCCGCAGAATGTCGAGCTTCTCCTTACTCTGCTTGTCGCTGGTGGTAAAGATGGACCGGTAGCCGCGCACGCAGGCCGCCAGGGCCAGGCCCATACCGGTGTTGCCGCTGGTACATTCGATGATGGTGCCACCGGGCTTCAGCCGTCCGTCGGCCTCCGCGTCCTCCACCATTTTGAGGGCCATCCGATCCTTGATGCTGTGACCGGGGTTGAAGGTTTCCACCTTCATCAGTACGGTACAGGGCAGGTCACGAACGACCTTATTCAGACGGACCAGCGGGGTGTTACCAATGGTCTGGAGGATGTTATCTTTAATGTCCACGGAGGAAATAGTTTTACTTGGTTAGGGCCCGCAAAGGTAGTGACTAGTCAACAGTCGTTAGTCCATGGTAAATGGTAGATAGTGCCTGGTCCCCCGGGACTGAACGGTATCACCCTATCTACCTGATGTCGCTTATTCTCCAAAGCGAGCACGGCGAAGCCGGCGAGTGGCACCGTACTATCACCCTAACTATGACTATCTACTCTTCACTCCACCCGCATCACCTCCAGTTCCAGTTCCGCGCCATTCAGGCTCTGGCGGATCCAGAAATTCACCAGCCCCTCGTCGTCCGTCGGGTCGAAGAGGTACACCAGGTAGCCGGGGCGGTTCAGGTTAATGCAATTGTTGAGGGCCACCGTAGTGGGGATACCGTAAGTACGGTGAATGGATTCGGCCCGGCGCAGGGCGGAGGAAAACCCCGGATAGTAATTTTCCCGGAGCAGGTAGACCGTTCTTCCCAGCGTGGCCAGCGGCTGACAATTGTAGTCGATGCTCACCTCCCCGTCCTCGGCGATCCGGTAGCGGTGCACGTCGCTGTCTCCCAGTGAAGAGACGGGGCTCTCCACCAGATCAAGCGTACTGCCCAGGGTACCGGCATCGGCGTTGCGACCGGGGGTGGGTTGAAATTCTCCGGGTTCCACCTCGGCGGTTTGCTCCCCCTGCTCGGGGGTGGAGGCCGTCTCCAGGCGCAACCGGGGGGCTGCCGCCTTGTCGCCCACGTCGGCAATGGGCGACCAACTGCTCTGCTGCCAGAGTCCGGCCGAAAGGAGCAGCAAGCTACCCATCGCCAGTACCGGCAGCCACCAGGGCAATTCGTAGTAACCGGGCCAGCGGTGGAGTTCTCCGGGCGTAAAGTCCCGGTAGTATTTACGTACCAGAAAACGGAAGTGCGTGAACGATCGTCCCGGTTGCTGCCACCACTTCGGCCGACCGGGCCTGGGCGGCGGCATGGGGACCAGTTCCGTGGAAAGCGCGGAGACGGGTAAGTAGGGAGAAGGGGAAAGCGGGTCGGCAAACTCCTCCTCCACCGGCGGCGGGGCGGGTAACTGCTTCACTTTGCGGGCGGCGGGCAGGGCCTGCAGTACCCGGGTCGGTTTCTCGATGGCGGCCATCCACTGCGGAAGCCGGGAGCGCTGTCCGGCGAACTGGTCGATCTGGCTGGGGTGGATATCGGCAACGATCTCCCCGCCGGGCAGTACGCGCATCAGGCCGAAACCGTAGCGGGTGGCCTGGTCGCGCAGTTCCCGGTACCGCCTGTCCTTCTTACTGCGAAAGATCTGCTCGTCAAAGGCGATCCACTGGTCGTCGGCGTAAAATCGTTTGAACTGACTGATGGCGTAGATGTAACGGTACCGGTGTAACCGACTGATCAACAGACCGAAGGACAGCAGCAGCACGACGAATACAAGCGACACGAACCCCCAGGCTTCGGAACGGCCGAACGTCCTGAAAATATTGAAGCGCTGCACCTGCGTCCCCGCAAAAAAACCGTCGGCCCCGGGGTCCAGCACCTGGCTGTGAAAAAAACTGCTCACCCAGATGGCGACCGCCATCAGCAGTAACGTACCGGTCAGTGCGTCCCAGCAGATGCGCCACCAGTTGACGCGGTAAAGTATCTCATCGGCCCGATCCACGGGGGTGGCCTCGACGGTGGCGGTGAAGAAAGTCCGGTCGGGTTTCTGGTAGGCAAAACGGGCGTCTATCTTCACCCCCTCGTAGTAGTGGGGTTTGGAGTACACGCGGGTGCCGGAGGAAGCATAGCGATCGCGCAACCGGTAGTGGCGGCGCAAAAATCCGATGGCCAGGCCCCGGATGTCCTGTTCGCTGAAGTAGGCCATTGCCCCACAAACATCGATTATTTATCGCAAATTGCGCAAACACATATTACCGATGCTTCCCGACTTTCCCTTCACGCTCAACTGTGCCGGTCGCCTTCTGCTCGCCGACCGGCCCCTGGTGATGGGCATTCTGAACGCCACGCCCGACAGTTTTTTCGCCGGTAGCCGGACTAGCGATCCTCGGCGGGCGGGCGAGGCCGCGGGTGCGATGTTTTCCGAAGGGGCCACGGTGATCGATATCGGCGGGATGTCGTCCCGCCCCGGTGCCCCACTGATCTCTCCGGGGGAGGAGCAGGACCGTGTTTTACCCGTGATCGAGGCGGTAGCGAGTGCCGTTCCCGGGGCCGTCATCAGCTGTGATACCATCTACGCCGGTACGGCCCGGGCCGCCGTAGCCGCGGGAGCGGGGATGATCAATGACATCAGCGCCGGTCAGTTCGACCCCGACCTCTTCCCCACCCTGGCGGACCTCCGCGTGCCCTACGTACTCATGCACATGCCCGCCCCACCGGACCGGATGCAGGATCACGTTGCCGGCTACGGAGACAACCTGCTGACCCACATCTGGGATTTCCTCGCCCAGCGGGTCGTTCAGCTCCGGGAACTCGGCGTACACGACATCATCGTCGACCCCGGATTCGGTTTCGGCAAAACGGTGGAACAGAATTACGAGCTGCTGGCCAACCTTCACCTCTTTCGCGAGATCGGCGTTCCCGTCCTGGCGGGCCTGAGCCGCAAGTCGATGATCTGGCGGCCGCTGGGCCTCACCCCGGAGGAGACGCTGCCGGCCACCACGGCGCTCCACCTGTACGCTTTGCAACAGGGAGCGGCGATTCTGCGGGCGCACGACGTGCGGGAGGCGGTGCAGGCGGTACGGTTGTTTGAATTGCTGAAGGATTAAATGAATTAACAAACAAAGGGTAAGGCTCGTTATATCCTGAACCTACAGTACAATTTCCATGGAAGGTAACCCCTACGCCGCCCCGCCCCCACCACCCAAGAAGGGTGGTTTCGGTACCGCCCAGATCATTGCCCTGATCGCCATCACGGGTATTCTCGGCACCCTGGGCTACAAGGCCCTGCGCGGCACGCCCGGCAGTTTCCTCGCCGCCCCGGCGGAGTACCAGCTTCAGTACTTGCCGGCGGACTTCAAGATGAATATCGACACCGAGACGGCCCTGGCCATCCTGCGCAACCCCCGCCGTTACCGTCGGGAGTTCAACGATATGGTGTACGACATCAACGTGGATATTCTCCGCCACGTCAGTAACCGGATGGGACTGAACGACAGCCTCCAGAATGCCGCCATCCGGGAATACGACCGGCAGCACCCGGAACTGGCGGATCTGTACTACGCGGACTTCATGCGGATGCGGGACACCTCCGCCGCCGTCTACGAAACCTGGTACGAGGACGGCGGCAAGAAGGTGACCGAGATCTTCGAGGAAGTAGCCAGTAATTACACCTGCTTCATGCTGAACAAGGTACTGGCCGCCGTCATCCGGACCCGCAACGGCAACATCCTGGCCAAGGGAGCGGACGTTCAGGACCCCTGCAGTATCGCCATGGGCGAGGCCCTGCGCCCGCTGGTGGCCCGCATGGCCGAACGGGCGGCCATCGACGATTTCAGCCGCAGCCGCGGGCTCTTCCAGGAAAAGGTCGAAAACGTGATCGGCGAACTGGCGACCATCGAGATTCGCGACAAAAAGGGAATCAGTAAGAATCTCCAAACGACCGTCTGGGGCATGAATGTATCGGAAACCGACGTGGAGATCACCGCCCTGTCCATCCTGAAGGTAGGCTTCCGCCTAAATGATTTCCTGGACATTCAGCTCGACAGCCGAAACAAAGAACTGGCCATCACCCTGCCGGAACCGGTGATCCTCAGCCACGAGGTACTTCCTAAGGTGGAAAAACTCGACATCGGCTGGATGCGGGAGCTGGAGGGGGCCAACATCAACGAGGGCATCAATATGCTACGGGAAAGCTTTCGGGAGGAAGCCCTCGAGAGCGACGTCATGACCCGCGCCAAGGCCCAGGCGAAAGATCTTATGGACACCATGTTCACCCCACTGGTGAGCAATATGGGCAAGGGGTATAAGGTGACGGTCAAATTCGGGACCGTGCCGAGCCGGCAGACGCAGGGAGAGCTGGAAAGCCGCTAAATCACGAGTTTACCGCCGGACCGGACGGACGCATACCAGAAATTTTGCACCTGCGTCCGCGCCCCGGTGCTTTCCACTCAGCAACAGGGACTGCCAAGTTGACCGCCATGTCGTCATGGCACGAAGTATGCAGGTCGACCTGCGTAGCGTACCCTGAGGTCCGTTACGGAACACATCCATCTAATCAATTTAAACCATCACACATGAAGCCGATCAACGATCGCGTAGTGGTCAAACCCGCACCCGCCGAAGAGAAGACCAGCGGCGGTATCATCATCCCCGACACCGCCAAGGAAAAGCCCCAGCGTGGTGAAATCGTGGCCGTCGGCCCCGGTAAAGACGGAGTCGACATGACCGTGAGCGTGGGAGACATCGTGCTCTACGGTAAGTACGCCGGACAGGAATTGGCCCACGAGGGTAACGATTACCTGATCATGCGCGAGGATGACATCCTGATCATCCTGTAATTACCGCCCCCCTTTCTGATTAACCCCTAAATTATCAATACCAATGGCTAAAGAAATTAGCTTTGACCGCAAGGCCCGCGAACAATTGCGCGCCGGAGTGGACGCACTCGCCAACGCCGTAAAGGTGACGCTCGGCCCCAAGGGCCGCAACGTCGTCATCCAGAAATCCTTCGGTGCCCCCCAGATTACCAAGGACGGCGTGACCGTAGCGAAAGAAATCGAACTGGAAGACCCCGTAGCCAACATGGGTGCACAGATGGTCAAGGAGGTCGCCTCCAAAACCGCTGATATCGCCGGTGACGGTACCACGACGGCCACCGTTCTGGCCCAGGCCATGATCCAGGCCGGTCTGAAGAACGTTACCGCCGGTGCCAACCCCATGGACCTGAAGCGCGGTATCGACCTCGCCACTAAGAAGGTCATCGAGCACCTGAAGGGCCAGAGCGAAGTAGTCGGTAACGACTTTGCCAAGATCCAGCAGGTCGCCGCCATTTCCGCCAACAACGACAACGAGATCGGCAGCCTGATCGCCGACGCCATGAAGCGCGTCAGCAAGGACGGCGTGATCACCGTCGAGGAAGCAAAAGGTACCGACACCTACGTCGAGGAGGTAATGGGTATGCAGTTCGACCGCGGCTACCTGAGCCCCTACTTCGTGACCGACACGGAGAACATGACCACGGAGTACGAGAACCCCTACATCCTGATCCACGACAAGAAGATCAGCAACATGCAGGACATCGTGCCCGTGCTCGAAGCCGTGATCCAGAGCGGTCGCCCGCTGCTGATCATTGCCGAGGACATCGAGAGCCAGGCACTTGGCGTACTGGTCGTTAACCGCCTGCGCGCCCAGCTGAAGGTAGTAGCCGTTAAGGCTCCCGGATTCGGCGACCGCCGCAAGGCCATGCTGGAAGACATCGCCACCCTGACGGGGGGTACCGTCATCAGCGAGGAGAAGGGCTACAAGCTCGACCAGACCACCGTCGACCTGCTCGGTTCCGCCGAGAAGATCACCGTTGACAAGGATAACACCACCATCGTGAACGGTGCCGGTTCCGATGATGCGATCAAGGGCCGGATCAACCAGATCAAGCAGCAGATCGATACGACGACTTCCGACTACGACCGCGAGAAGCTCCAGGAGCGCCTCGCCAAGCTGGCCGGTGGCGTTGCCGTTCTCTACGTCGGTGCCGCTACCGAGGTAGAAATGAAGGAGAAGAAGGACCGCGTCGACGACGCTCTCCACGCTACCCGTGCCGCCGTCGAGGAGGGCATCGTAGCCGGTGGAGGTGTCGCCCTGGTGCGTGCCATCGAATCCCTGGAAGGCGTCAAGGGAGAGAACGAGGACCAGAACATCGGTATCCAGATCGTTCGTAAGTCGCTGGAAGCTCCGCTGCGTACCATTGCCGACAATGCCGGCGTGGAGGGTAGCGTGATCCTGCAGGGCGTCCGTACCGGTCCCGGGGCCAGTTACGGTTACAACGCCCGTACGAATGAGTTCGAGGACCTGAAGAAGGCCGGCGTAATCGACCCCACCAAAGTGACCCGTATCGCGCTGGAGAATGCTTCTTCCATCGCCGGCATGGTACTCACCACGGAGTGTGTCATCAACGACAAGCCCGAGGCCGACGGCGGCATGGGCGGACACAGCCACGGTGGCGGCATGCCCGGTGGCATGGGCGGCATGATGTAAATCGAGCCCCACCCTGTTTAACAACCCCGATCGGAAGCTTCCGGTCGGGGTTGTTTATTTTGCGGCATGATCGACGGTTACAACATTTTGTCCCTGCTCTCCATGCTACTCTACCCGCTACTGGGCGTGGTCCAATTTGCGATCTGCCGGCGGGCGGCGGGCAGTCCGGGCGGCTCCGAAATGATGTACGGCTCCGGGCTGACGGCGGTGGCCGGGTTGGTACAGACCGGGTTGCAGTATACACTAGTCTACGGCGGGGGGAGTTCCCGACGGAACCCGTTCTATTTACCATCGTGGGCGGCGCGAGTCTGGTGGGCATCGTCGTCTTCCTGGTTGGGTTGTCCCGATTCGTGGAAGCGGCACGGACCAAGCCGTCGGCGGGCGGTAATATGCTGGACCGGTACTGAAACGGGACAGCCGTTACGAATCCAGCGATCTTTTCCGGATTGATGACATCCAGGGGTCGGAAGAGACCGTAGAATTACGATGTATCGGAGTGACCCTGACCATGGCTGATATCTACCGGAGGGTAGATTTACCACCGGAACAGTAAACCAACTCCTACTTCCATACCTTACCCCCCTATGGAATTACAGGAGGGACAAGCAAAATTCATCGAGGCCTGGGGCGCACTGGGCAGCAGCTGGGGCGTCACCCGCACCATGGCACAGATCCACGCCCTGCTGCTGGTGACCGACGAGCCGCTGAGTTCCGATGACGTAATGGAACGACTCCAGATCAGCCGCGGTAACGTCAACACCAACATGCGCATGCTCGTGGAATGGGGGCTGGCCCACAAGAAACTCATCCCCGGGGAGCGCAAGGAATTTTTCGTCGCCGAAAAGGATATGTCCAAGGTGGTCAAGGCCATCGTGATCGCCCGCAAGAAGCGGGAGCTGGAGCCCATGCTCCGGCTGCTGGACGAGCTTACCGGCGTGGAGGGAAAGGACCGGGAAGCCGAGGAATTTCGCAAGGTCATCGGCGACCTCAAACTCTACAGCCACAAGGCGGACTCCGCCCTGGACGCCCTGGTCAAGGTCGACTCCAACTGGTTCTTCTCCACCTTTCTATCGATGATCAAGTAGTGAAGCCGGAACTGCGCATTCACCACGTCACCCTGATGGTCGACGACCTCGAAGCCGCCCGGCGTTTCTACGTCGACGAGCTGGGCCTGAGCGAACCGGAACGGAAAAACATCGACTATCCGGGGGCCTTCCTCGTGGTCAACGACCGCCAGCAACTTCACCTCGCTGAGTTCGCGGACCGGCCGCCGAGTTTCCGGGGCCACTTCTGTCTGCGGGTCGCTCCCCTGCTCCCCCTCTTTCACCGGATGCGGGAACTGGGTGCGCTTGACATCTCTCCCTGGGGCCGCATTCGCCGGCTCCCGAACGGCAGTTTTCAGTGCTACGCGCGGGACCCGGCCGGTAACCTCGTGGAATTTACCTCGGAGCCGGAAGAGGTCATCGACCCGGCGGAATTCGGCGATCTTTGGCTGGATTCCCCCTACCGAAGTGGGCGGAACGATAATTAGTCCTTATACTGCGTTTACCTACCAAATCGATCATGCCCCAGTACCAAGTCACCACCAACGGGCGTACGTATCCGGTCACGGCGCAAGCCCTCTCCGACCTGGATCTCGTCTCCGCCGGCCCCGCGGAATACCACCTCCTGCGGGAGGGGAAATCTTACCACCTCCACCTGCTCGAAGTGGACCGTCACCGCAAGCGGGTCCGTCTGCGCGTCAACGGACGGGAACTCGAACTGAGTCTGCGCGATGCGACCGACCAGCTCGTCGACCAACTCGGTTTCTCCCGCTCGGAAACCAGGAAAAGCAAGAATATCCTGGCTCCCATGCCGGGGTTGGTGCTCGATATCCTCGTCGAGCCCGGCGCGGAGGTCACCGCCGGTACGCCCCTGATTATCCTGGAGGCCATGAAGATGGAAAACGTGCTTAAGGCCGAAGGAGACGGTACCGTTACTGCCATTTCCGTTGACAAGGGCGCGGCCGTGGACAAGCGGCAGCTCCTCATCGAGATCGAATAAGGATGGATAAGCAACCAATCAAGAACGTCAGCAAGGCGGCCTGGCTGGCGAAGGTGGAAAAAGACCTGCGGGGCAAGCCGGTGGAAGGTCTTAACCGAACGGTGGACGGACGGAGCTACACGCCCTTCTTTCACGCGGACGATCTCCCCGCTCCTTCCCAACCCGTCGTTCCCGCGGACCGACCAACCTTTCGCATTGGAGAACGAGTTGTCGTTACCAATCCTTCCGCGACCAATAGGCGGATTTTAGCGGGACTCAACAACGGTGCCGGTGCCCTGGAAGTCATTTTAGAATCCGGTGGTTCGAAGCCGGTCCTGGATCCAGGAATACTGGAGGGCGTCTACGTAGACCTCATCGATCTCTACGTGACCGACGAGCACGGCCACACCAGCGGCCAGCAGCGCGACAGTCTTCGCTTCGACACCCTGTTGCCGGGTCGGGCCTCCGTGGCCGCCATCCGGAAACAGCTCGGAGAAATGGCCGGTACCGGTCCGCTGACCCTCTGGTTACGAACCGACCACGACTACTTTCTGACCATCGCCTACCTGCGGGCCGTTCGCTCGCTCTTCCGTGGCGATCTCCAGTTGGCCGTCACCGTTCCCGCCGACCCGGACTGGACCAGCACACCAACAAGATCGCCTCCGCCAGCCAGGCCATGGCCGCCGTGATCGGCGGAGCGGACCTGCTCTTCGTGGCTCCCT
Source organism: Lewinellaceae bacterium (assembly GCA_963838715.1). Taxonomy (GTDB): domain Bacteria; phylum Bacteroidota; class Bacteroidia; order Chitinophagales; family Saprospiraceae; genus Neolewinella. The sequence continues at coordinate 4,809,457 of CAWISE010000009.1, read as the reverse complement.
CCGAAGACTCCGATTTCGGGGGGCGCATCGCCCGCAACATCGGTCACCTCCTGCAGCAGGAGAGCCACCTCGACCGGGTAGCGGATGCCGCCGCCGGCAGCTACTACCTCGAAACCCTGACCAAAGACTTACTCGCCACCACATGAAAAAAATACTCATCGCCAACCGGGGCGAGATCGCCCTGCGCGTCATGCGCACCGCCCGCCGGATGGGCATTAAAACGGTCGCCGTTTACTCCGAAGTGGACCGGGGCGCCCCCCACGTTCGCTTTGCCGACGAGGCCGTACTACTGGGCCCCGCTCCCTCCAACCAGTCCTATCTGGTCATGGACAAGGTGATCGACGCGGCGAAGTCCACCGGGGCCGACGCTATCCACCCGGGCTACGGCTTCCTGAGCGAGAACGCCGAATTCGCCCGCCGGGTGGATGCGGCCGGGCTGATCTTCATCGGCCCGCGCCCCCACGCCATCGAGGTGATGGGCAATAAGCTGGCGGCCAAGGAGGCCGTGGCCGACTACGACATCCCCATGGTCCCCGGTATCGAAGAGGCCATTACGGACGTCGACCTCGCCCGGAAGATCGGAAAGGAAGTCGGTTACCCCATCCTGATCAAGGCCGCGGCCGGGGGCGGCGGCAAAGGGATGCGCATCGTCGAAAACGACGAGGAACTACCCGAGCAAATGGCCCGGGCCATCAGCGAGGCGACCTCCGCCTTCGGGGACGGGTCCGTCTTCATCGAGAAGTACGTGACCGGCCCGCGCCACATCGAACTGCAGGTACTGGCGGATACCCACGGCAACGTCGTCCACCTCTTCGAACGGGAATGCAGTGTTCAGCGCCGTCACCAGAAGGTGGTGGAGGAGGCTCCCGCCGTCCCACTGAATTTATCCCCCTCCCTGCGCGCCCGCATGGGAGAAGCCGCCGTAAAGGTGGCTAAGGCCTGCGACTACGTCGGTGCCGGCACCGTGGAGTTCTTACTCGACGACCGGGGGAATTTCTACTTCCTGGAAATGAACACCCGCCTGCAGGTGGAGCACCCGGTTACCGAACTCATCACCGGTATCGACCTGGTGGAACAGCAGATTCTGGTGGCCCGGGGAGAACGACTGGCCTTCGCCCAGGAAGACCTCAAAATTCGCGGCCACGCCATTGAGTTGCGCGTCTACGCCGAGGACCCGCTGGATAACTTCCTGCCCAGCATCGGTACCCTGGAGCGTTACGAGATCCCGACCGGAGAGGGTGTCCGGGTCGACGACGGTTTCGAGGAGGGCATGGCCGTTCCGATCTACTACGACCCCATGATCGCCAAACTGATCACCTATGGAAGTACCCGCGAAGAAGCTTTACAAAGGATGCGTCAAGCCATTGACAATTACCGGATTACGGGCATCGAGACCACGCTTTCCTTCGGAAAATTCACCGTAAATCATCCGGCGTTCATCAGCGGTGATTTCGATACCCACTTCGTGAAGCAACACTATTCCCCTACCGCCATTCTGGCAGACCAGGAAGAACTCGAACGGGTGGGCGCGGACGCAGGTGCCTGGTTTTTCGAACAGGCCCTGGCCCGGCTTTCGGTGCCGGAGCGGTAAATCAGTGTCCATCAATACATCAATAACCCGAGTGAGGACGTCGGACCTCTCGAGGAGGAACGACGAGGCGGTCCGACGTCTCGAACGGAACGACGAGGCGGTCCGACGTCTCGAACGGAACGACGAACTAAACACAACCCCATGACCACCCCCGAAGGAATCGACATCAAGCGGCAGTACGGCCCGGAAGACCTCGAACAACTGGACCATCTCGGTTCCGTAGCCGGGCTCCCACCCTACGTACGCGGCCCCTACTCCAGTATGTACGCCGGTCGCCCCTGGACGATCCGCCAGTACGCCGGTTTCTCGACGGCCGAGGAAAGCAACGCCTTTTACCGTCGCAACCTCGCCCAGGGGCAGAAGGGTCTTTCGGTCGCCTTCGACCTGGCCACCCACCGGGGCTACGATTCCGACCACCCCCGGGTGACCGGCGACGTCGGCATGGCGGGCGTGGCCATCGACAGCGTGGAGGACATGAAGATCCTCTTCGACCAGATCCCGCTGGATAAGATGTCGGTGAGTATGACCATGAACGGGGCCGTGCTGCCCATCATGGCTTTTTACATCGTTGCGGCCCGGGAGCAGGGCGTCGATCCGGAATTGCTGACCGGAACGATCCAGAACGATATTCTGAAGGAGTTCATGGTGCGCAATACTTACATCTACCCCCCCGCTCCCTCCATGCGGATCATCGGCGACATCTTCGGCTACACCGCCGCCCACATGCCGAAATTCAACTCCATCAGCATCAGCGGCTACCACATGCACGAGGCGGGTGCCTCGGCCGATCTGGAACTCGCCTACACCCTGGCCGACGGACTGGAATACCTCCGCACGGGACTGGCAGCGGGGCTGTCCATCGATGACTTTGCCCCCCGGCTCTCCTTCTTCTGGGGCATCGGGATGGATCACTTCATGGAGATCGCCAAACTGCGGGCCGGACGCCTCCTCTGGTCGGAGATCGTCGGTAGCTTCTCCCCCGACAACCCGAAGAGCCAGGCCCTGCGTACCCACTGCCAGACCAGCGGTTACAGCCTGACGGCCCAGGACCCGTTCAACAACGTAGCCCGCACCACCATCGAAGCCATGGCGGCCGTGCTGGGCGGCACCCAGAGTCTGCACACCAACAGCCTGGACGAGGCGATGGCCCTGCCCACCGACTTTTCCGCCAAGATCGCCCGGGACACCCAGAAATACCTCCAGGAGCGGAGCGGCATCACCCGCGTCGTCGATCCCTGGGGAGGCAGTTACTTCGTGGAAACCCTCACCGCCGAGCTCGCCGATCGCGCCCGCACCCTGATGGCGGAGATCGAGGAACTCGGCGGTATGGCCAAAGCCATCGAGCGGGGGGTACCCAAGCTCCGCATCGAGGAGGCGGCCGCCCGCAAGCAGGCCCGCATCGACGGGGGCACGGACAAGATCATCGGGGTCAACCTCTTTCCCAACCTGGAGGAAGAAGAACAGATAGAAGTGCTCGCCGTAGACAACGAGGCCGTCCGTAACTCCCAGGTCGAAAGGCTGGCCCGGCTGCGTGCCGACCGGGAACAGAAAGATGTAGACCGTACGCTCGCCGCCCTGCGGGAAGTGGCCGACACCGGAAAGGGTAACCTCCTGGCTGCCGCCGTGGAGTGCGCCACCGCCAGGGCTACCCTCGGCGAAATTTCCGACGCGATGGAGTCCGTATTCGGCCGCTACCGGGCCACCAACCGCATCATCAGCGGGGCTTACTCGAACGAAATGCAGCAGAACGACGATTTTCACCGGGCACGGGCCCGTACGAATGCCTTCGCGGCCAAGTTCGGACGCCGACCGCGTATCCTGGTCGCCAAACTGGGACAGGACGGTCACGACCGGGGAGCCAAGGTGATCGCCTCCAGTTTCGCGGACATCGGCTTTGACGTGGACGTCGGCCCCCTCTTCCAGACACCGGAGGAAGCGGCCCGCCAGGCGGTAGAGAACGACGTTCACATCCTGGGTATCTCCAGTCTGGCGGCGGGGCACAAAACGCTCGTCCCCCACGCCATCGCGGCCCTGAAAAAAGAAGGGGCGGAGGACATTCTGGTGGTAGCCGGCGGTGTCATTCCCGAGCAGGACTATGCTTTTCTATACGAAGCGGGCGTAGCGGCCATCTTCGGGCCAGGAACGGTGATTGCGAAAGCGGCTATCGGCATCATCGACCTGCTACTGGAAGAGGAATGAACAAGGACTACCTCTACGTAGGCGCTCAGCTGGTCCTGTTCCTGATCTTTCTCCTCCCCGTTCCCGCGCTGCGGTTCTCCCCCGGGTTGTTGGGGTGGATCGGGCTACCACTATCCATCGCCGGATTACTATTCCTGCTGGTGGCCCTCGCGCAGCTGGGTACTAGTTTCACGCCCTTTCCCAGCCCCAAAACCGCGGGCCGGCTCGTTACCACCGGCACTTACGCCGTAGCCCGTCACCCCATCTACGCCGCCATCCTGCCGATGCTGGGGGGATGGGGGCTGGCCCACGGAAATGGTTTTCAACTTCTCGTCGTGCTGGTCCTGAGTTTACTCTTTTACTACAAATCCCGCTACGAAGAGGGCAAACTGAGACGGGCATACCCTGGCTACGCGGCGTACGCCCGGTCCACGCCGCGCTTCGGCTGGCCGTTCGGTAAGTAGTGAGGGCAACGGCAATCACGTCCGCGGATCACCCACCAAACCGATCCACTTCGGGAAGTTGGAACGCAAGAAGTAGCGAACTATCTTGCGGCATGACCCCCGAGCAGATTTTACAGGATAAACTGGCCCAGGCCCAATTAGGAGGCGGCCAAACCCGCATCGACAAGCAGCACGCCAAGGGCAAACTCACCGCCCGGGAGCGCGTCCACCTGCTGCTCGACCCGGGCAGCTTCGAGGAGATCGGTGCCCTGGTGACCCACCGTACCACGGACTTCGGGATGCAGCAGCAGCTCTTCTACGGCGATGGCGTTATCACCGGGTACGGTACCATCAGTGGCCGGCTGGTGTACGTCTTTGCCCAGGACTTCACCGTCTTCGGCGGAGCCCTCTCCGAAACCCACGCCGAGAAGATCTGCAAGGTGATGGACATGGCCGTCAAGACCGGCGCCCCCCTGATCGGGCTGAACGACAGCGGTGGGGCGCGCATCCAGGAGGGAGTCCGCAGCCTCGGAGGCTACGCGGACATCTTCTACCGCAACGTGCGGTCCAGCGGCGTCATCCCCCAGCTTTCGGCCATCATGGGACCGTGCGCGGGCGGGGCGGTCTACTCCCCGGCCATGACCGACTTCACCATCATGGTGGAAGACACCAGCTATATGTTCGTCACGGGGCCGAACGTGGTCAAGACCGTCACCAACGAGGACGTGACCAGTGAGGAGCTCGGCGGGGCGGGTACCCACAGCACCAAATCGGGAGTTACCCACCTGACGGCCGCCAACGACGTAGTGTGTATTGAAAAACTAAAGACGCTCCTCAGCTTTCTGCCCCAGAACTGCGAAGAAAAACCGGCTGCTCTCCCCTACTCCCTCGGCGAAGAGGTACGGGAACAGCTGGAGACGATCGTTCCGGCCAGCGCCAACCAGCCCTACGATATGCGGGACGTCGTTCGCGGCATCATCGATACCGACAGCTTCTTCGAAATTCACGAAAATTACGCGGACAACATCGTGGTCGGCTTCGCCCGCCTGGCCGGCCGGTCCATCGGGATCGTAGCCAATCAGCCGATGAGTCTGGCCGGCGTCCTGGACGTGGAAAGCAGTAAGAAAGCCGCCCGCTTCACGCGGACCTGTGACTGCTTTAACGTCCCCCTCCTCGTGCTCGTGGACGTTCCCGGCTTCCTGCCCGGGACCGACCAGGAGTGGAACGGCATCATCACGAACGGGGCGAAACTCCTTTACGCACTGAGTGAGGCGACCGTCCCCCGCATTACCGTCATCACCCGCAAGGCCTACGGCGGGGCCTACGACGTGATGAACAGCAAGCACATCGGGGCCGACCTGAACTACGCCTGGCCCTCGGCCGAGATCGCCGTGATGGGGGCCAAGGGGGCCAGCGAGATCATCTTCCGGCGCGAGATTCAGTCGGCCGACGACCCCGCCGCCAAACTGGCCGAAAAGGAGGCCGAGTACGCCGAGAAGTTTGCCAACCCCTACCGGGCCGCCCGCAGGGGGTTCATCGACGAGGTCATCCTGCCGAAGGATACCCGCCGCAGGCTCATCCGGGGCTTTGCGGTACTGGAGAATAAGGTGGTGGAGCAGCCGCGGCGCAAGCACGGCAATATTCCGCTTTAGGGCTTTAGGCGGTTAGGCTATTAGGACACGCGGGCCTAACAGCCTAACCGCCTAATTGCCTACCCGCCTACCCCTGCTCCATTTCAGAGCCTTGCACCTGCGTCCGCGCCCAAATTATATAGACAAAATCTAAACAACAGCCCCGTATCGACCGCCCCCCGGCATCTGCTGGTATTATAGGGGCAATAGGTTAGATTTGCGGCGATACGCAAAATAGTACGCTCATGGTTCAGTGGTTTACAAAATTCATTACTTCGAGCATCGGTCAGAAGGTGGTCATGTCCCTGACGGGGCTGTTCCTCATTTCCTTCCTGGCCATTCACCTGTTGGGCAACCTGCAGTTACTGGGAGTCGATGGCGGGCAGAGCTTCAACGAGTACGCCTACTTCATGACGCATAACCCCGTCATTAAGGCAACCAGTTACGGTCTTTACGCCTTTATCCTCATCCACACCATTCAGGGCCTGGTACTCTGGCAGCGCAATAAGCGTGCCCGGGGCAGCCAGGGATATGCCGTGAAGGTGGACCGTACCAGTGGAACGGCCAGCTTCAACTCCGTGTACATGGCGTCGCTGGGTACCATCATCCTGGTGTTCATCCTGCTGCACATGTACCAGTTCTGGCTGCAGATGAAGCTGGGGAACACGCCGATGACCACCTCCGGAGACGGAGAGCCCATTAAAAATCTTTATGTCCTGGTGGCGCAGGCCTTCGAGCAGCCGCTCTACGTGGTCATTTACGTGGCCGCCATGCTGGTGATTGCTTTTCACCTGTGGCACGGCTTCCAGTCCGCCTTCCAGACGCTGGGATTGAACCATAAGAAGTACACGCCATTCATTAAGGCAGTGGGTAAAGTATACAGCGTACTGGTTCCGGTCGGTTTCGCGATCATTCCCATCGTGATGTACCTGCGTCACATTAACGTACTATAAAGTCCGAAGAAGAATATGCCCTTTCAACCCAACGTACCCCCAGGCGAGCTTTCGGAAAAGTGGAAGCAGTACCGCTCCAGCATGCCGCTGGTCGCGCCCAACAATAAACGCCGTATCGAGGTGATCATCGTCGGTACCGGTCTGGCCGGTGGCGCCGCCGCCGCCACCCTCGGCGAGCTGGGCTACAAGGTGAAGGTTTTCACCTTTCACGACAGCCCCCGCCGTGCCCACTCGATCGCCGCCCAGGGCGGGATCAACGCCGCTAAGAACTACCAAAACGACGGAGACTCGGTCTACCGGCTGTTCTACGATACCATCAAGGGCGGCGATTACCGCAGCCGGGAAGCCAACGTTCACCGCCTGGCCGAGGTCAGTGTCAACATCATCGACCAGGCCGTGGCCCAGGGTGTTCCCTTCGCCCGGGAGTACGGTGGCCTGCTCGCCAACCGTTCCTTCGGCGGGGTACAGGTGAGCCGGACCTTTTACGCCCGCGGACAGACCGGCCAGCAGTTGCTGCTCGGTGCCTACCAGTCGCTCAGCCGTCAGGTCAGCCTCGGCAACGTCCAGCTCTTCAACCGCCACGAGATGGTGGATCTCGTAATGCAGGATGGCAAAGCCCGCGGCATCATCGCCCGCAACCTGCTCAACGGTAAACTGGAGCGCCACGCCGCCCACGCCGTCGTGCTGGGTACCGGTGGCTACGGCAACGTATTCTACCTGAGCACCAACGCCATGAATTCCAACGGCAGCGCCGCCTGGCGGGCCGTCAAACAGGGAGCCTACATGGCCAACCCCTGCTTCACCCAGATTCACCCTACCTGCATCCCCGTGTCGGGAGAGTACCAGAGCAAGCTGACCCTGATGTCGGAGTCCCTCCGTAATGACGGTCGCGTCTGGGTACCGAAGAATCTGGCCGATGCCGCCGCCATCCGGGAAGGTCGCAAGACCGGACTGGAGATAGCCGAGGAAGACCGGGACTACTACCTGGAGCGTCGCTACCCCGCCTTCGGCAACCTGGTTCCCCGTGACGTGGCCAGCCGGGCCGCCAAGACCGCCTGTGACGAAGGACTGGGCGTAAGCCCGACCGGGCTTGCCGTGTACCTCGACTTTGCCGCCGCCGTCCAACGGTACGGTAAGAGCCGTGCCACCAGCCTGAACGAGCACGACGCCAGTGCCGTTCGTATCAAGGAACTGGGTACGGCCATGATCGCCGAGAAGTACGGTAACCTCTTCGAGATGTACGAGAAGATCACCGGAGAGGACCCCTACATCATGCCGATGAAGATCTACCCCGCCGTCCACTACACCATGGGCGGGCTCTGGGTGGACTACAACCTGCAAACCAACGTTCCCGGTCTTTTCGCTACCGGCGAGGCCAACTTCAGTGACCACGGTGCCAACCGGCTGGGGGCTTCCGCCCTCATGCAGGGATTGGCCGACGGTTACTTCGTGCTGCCCTACACCATCGGTACTTTCCTGAGTAAAGAGATTCGTACCCCGATGATCGACCCGGACAGCGCGGAGTTCGTCGAACAGGAACGGAAAACTGCCGATCGCATCGCCCGTCTCTTCGCCATCAAGGGCAATAAGAGCGCCGAGAGTTACCACCGTTCCCTCGGTAAGCTCATGTGGGAATACTGCGGTATGGCCCGCAACGCCGAGGGTCTGCAGAAGGGGCGTCGTCTCATCCGCGAATTGCGGGATGATTTCTACGCCGACCTGTTCGTCCCCGGTTCCGCCGACGAGTACAATCCGGAACTGGAAAAGGCCCTCCGGGTGGCCGACTTCCTGGAACTCGGCGAGTTGATGATGCTCGATGCCCTGGACCGTAACGAAAGCTGCGGCGGTCACTTCCGCGAGGAGTACCAGACCGAAGAAGGGGAAGCCCTTCGCCGTGACGACGAATACGCCTACGTTTCCGCCTGGGAGTGGGACGATAACGACCCGATCCTGCACAAGGAAGAACTGATCTTCGAGAACGTTGAGTTGAAAACCCGATCCTACAAATAGTTTAGGAGTTGATGAGTTGGAAGTTAGGGTGTTATGCCCAACTCCCCGACTCCCACACTTCGCGACTCAATTACTGTCCTATGGAAAACATGAAACTCAAACTCAAAGTCTGGCGCCAGGGAGGTAGCAAGTACCCCAAGGGCCAGTTCGTGAACTACGACATCGACGGCGTTAGCGACCACATGTCCTTTCTCGAAATGCTCGACGTACTGAACGAGCGGCTGGTCAACGATAAGGAAGCCCCGATCGCCTTCGAGCACGATTGCCGGGAAGGAATTTGCGGTACCTGTAGTCTGGTCATCAACGGTTATCCCCACGGGCCGCAGCAGCAGACCACTGCCTGTCAGTTGCACATGCGCCACTTCAACGACGGAGACACCATCACCATCGAGCCCTGGCGCGCCGCGGCCTTTCCCGTCGTTCGCGACCTGGTCGTCAACCGCGATGCCTTCGATCGGATCATCCAGGCCGGTGGTTACATCAGTATCAACACCGGTCAGGCCCAGGACGCCAATGACATTCCCATCGGTAAGGACGACGCCAGTCATGCCTTCGATGCCGCTACCTGCATCGGTTGCGGAGCCTGCGTGGCTGCCTGCCCGAACGCCAGTGCCATGCTCTTCACGGCCGCCAAGGTGAGTCACCTCGCCCAGGTTCCACAGGGAGAGATCGAACGCTCCACCCGTGCCCAGCGCATGGTGGCCCAGCACGACGCCGAAGGGTTCGGTCGCTGTTCCAACATTACGGCCTGTGAGGCGGAGTGTCCCAAGGGCATCTCCGTGGAGCACATCGCCCGCCTCAACCGGGAGTACATCGCTTCCAGCCTGGGATCGGAGAAGGTGGCATAAACCTCACCCCTGATTTCGCTTCGCGAAATCTGTCCCCTCTCCCCCGGAGAGGGGACCAGTACTGAGGTGTCGCAGCCGTCACGTTTCCCCTCTCCAGGGGAGAGGGGACGGATGGCAAAGACATCAGGGGGTGAGGTTCCGAACTATTCCCCCTTTTTGCGTTATAGGTACGTACCAATACCTATAATATGAGAATTTCCGTATTCCTAGTTTTCCTTTCCCTCCTGCTGACCGCCTGTGGAGGTGACGTTAATGAAGAAGCTATCGATCAGGGCGGGACCGAGGAGGATGGCATGAAGATGAATCCGAACCCGGAGGCAGACGGTATCACCCTGAAGCCCATGCAACCCACTACGGCGTTCCCCAACGCCAGTATCGATGACTGGACCTACGAGAAAGGCACCTTTACCTATGCCACCAGCGGGTACGAGTTCGGACAGCAGACGCCCGATGCCGAATCCGTTATGTGTGCCAACTCCGCCAAGGGGCAGCACGCTCACCTGATCATCAATAACGAACCATACATCGCCAAGTACGAGCCGACCTTCGATCAGGCTCTCCCCGACGGCAGCCACTACATCCTGACCTTCCTGAGCCGTAGCTACCACGAGAGTATCAAGACCCCGGCCGCTCACCGCGCCGTGAAGACCAACGTGGCGGACGGCGCCTTCACCAATACGTCCGACATCGAAGATCCCATGCTTTTCTACAGCCGCCCCAAGGGCACCTACCGGGGAAAGGCGGAAACGGAAAACGTCATGCTGGACTTCTACCCCGTCAACGCACCCATCGGTGAAAAGTACCAGATCAAGGCGACCGTCAACGGCCGTGATTTCATGATCGACAAGTGGCAACCCTACGTACTTACCGGTCTGCCCATGGGCGAAAACAAGGTGACCCTGACCCTGATGATGGGAGACGAAATCGTCAACACGCCGCTGAACCCGGTCACCCGGACGTTCACGCTGGAGGCGCTCCCGACGGAAGAGAGTAAATAGTATTTTGCGCGAGTCTAAAGGACGGTATTCCAGACCGGGTGCTGTCCCCCCGCTTCGGTAAAATTCCGAACGATTCACCGGCCTCGGTTTGGAGAGGGTCTTTCACCACTTTACCGACTCCGGACGTAGCCGGCCGTTCTTCCAGTACGACAGATGCCCGGAGCTTCCGGACCGGTAGGAAACAGGACCGCTTCTAAACACATAGCAGTTCTTAAATTTAGCAACACCCTAATTCTTCCAGGAAGAATTAGGGTGTTGCCGATTGTGGGAACTGCCGTTGGGCGTCAGGATGGTAGGGGTGCTCTTATTATTTCTTCACGAAACGTTTCACGAGAGACTCCTGGTCCCTGACACGAATCTCGAGCAGATAAGTACCATTGGGCAGATGGCTGATGTCCAGCGGCCCATTTTCCATGACGGGACTGGACAACATCATCCGCCCGAGCATATCCCGTACCTCAACTTCGTACGCCCTTTCGGGAAGTGCTTTGAAGTGGAGTGGCTGACTAACGGGGTTAGGATAGAGTACAAACTCATTGCTCACATCCCCCACGGAGAGCACGACGATGGGAGAATACTCACTGGATACGATCAATGCTCCGGCAAGCTTACGACGCGCGTGACTGTGAATTCCAGCAAATTAAATCAGTGCAGCAGCAATACCGTGAAAAAGACGGTGCTGACTTTCAATCCTTGAAAGGTGGCCGTTACCGCTTGTTCAGAAACGACGGAGCAGTCGCGATAACGTATGTCTTCGCCCAGCGATCGTGCAGGGCCCGGGCCGTAACGTCGCCGATGATGAAGATGGCCGAGAATACCGGAACGTTATTGAGGAACGACAGGATCGAGCTCTGCCCCAGGGTGGATTCCCGCACGTAGTCGAAGTACTCCTGGTAAGTCGCGAAATCTCCGAAATTGGGATCCTGGAAGTGGCGGATCGTCGTGAAGATGCCCACGTAGGAAACGATCGCCCACGGGATAAATCGGATAAAAGTCTGGTTCCAGCTGATCGGTCCGAGATCGGCCTGACTGACTACCCGCAGCTTCATGATCTTCTTACCCACCGTAAAGCCGTACACCTTTTCCAGGATCGGTTTGTAGAGGGCGTCCACCAGGGCTACGGCCATCACGATGTAAATATTCGGGACGTCCACCGTAAAGTGGTAGGCCAGGAAGGCCAGGGGAGCGAGTACGAGCAGATCGATCACGTAGGCACCGAGCCGTTGGGTGAAGCCCCCGAAGAGGGTGTCTTCGGGGAGGTGATCGGGGAGTTGGGGCGGTTGAACATTCAGCACGGACGCAAAGTACGGCCTTCACCGGGGTTACCGCTCCATAACGACCGTTTGCGCCAATAAGTCGTGAGCCGCCTGGTTACGACTGGTCCCGAAAATGACCAGGGCGGAGAGCAGGGGAACCAGCTGGGAAGCGTTGGCGACGTTGCTGAGTGTCTGTATTTCCTTCAGGTTGGCCTCCATGAAAACGGCCATATCCAGGAAACCTTCAATTTCCAGATAGCCGGGCAGGGCAAAAAGCTGGGTGGCGTAGTAAATACCGATCATCGCGGGAACCAGCCAGGGAACGTACCGCAGCAGGGACTCCTGGAAGCCTATCTTTCCGCCGTCCTCCTTCCGTACGACCAGCTTGCACGCCATCTTGCCCAGGGTAGCGCCGTACAACCCTTCCAGCACCGGTCGGTACATCATCAGTACCACCACGCTGATCAGGTAGGCGTTGAAATTGGGGCTCCAGGTCATGAAGTAACTGACGACGAAGAAAAGCGGCAGGGTGAAGATGAAGTCCAGCACCGCGGCGAGTAATCGCTTCCAGAAAGAAGCGTATTCGGTAGCGGCGGCGGGACGGTCGAGGGTAACGGACATGGTGGGTGGTTTGGTGGAGACAAAGTCAGAACTGACGAGCAAAATAGGGAAGTTATTCGACGAGCGTGGGTACGCTTCGGATGAGCGCTTCCCCGGAAGAACCGGGTACGCAGGCCGGGGAAATTTAACGAATCACCACGTTCCCCACCAGTTTGCTGGCCTCCGTCAGCATCTCGCCGAGCCGGGACTGTAATTTCAGGTACTTCCGGATCTCGGCCTCCTCGGTCAGGCTGCGGAACTTGGCGTTTACCTCTCCGATCTTGCGGGTGAGTTTTTTCAGACGGAAATTGACCAGAAATGTCTCCGCGGCCAGTTTATAATTTTCCTCCGGCACCTTCTGGCTGAGGTGCATGCCGTACTTCTCCTTCCAGTTTCCGCTCATGGAACGGGTGGCCACGGTGGCCGTCTGGGCGAACGCACGAACCTCCTCCTCCGGGTGGTGGAGGTACCATTCCGGGCTCGGGGCAACGCCCTTACTGTTGAGGTACTGGCGGGCCAACGTAACGATCTTCAGGTACTTGGCACTGTCGAACATATCCATCATGTCCCCGATGTTGGTGGTCAGGAAGGCGGCTACGCTGAGGTTACTTTCCGGTTCGTAGGTCTGGTCGCCGAAGCGAATCAGTAATTCCGCCAGGTGCTTCTCCTGGAAACCATGGCCGAACTCCGCGGCTTCAATGGGCGCGGGCGCGGGTGCGAAATTATCCGAAGGCGGCCCGTCGGCGAATCCACGCATGGGCGGTCCCTCTTCCAGTTGCCCCGGGTCCCATCCGGGTTCCACGAGGCCGGCCCACCCCTCATCGTCGTCCGCCGGCGAGGGAGCCAGTGGCGGCGGGGGACCGGACGGACGGCTCGTCGGGGAACCCTGCATCCTGCGTTCGCGCCCCTGCCTTCTTTCCTCCCGTTCCCGGTCCTTCCTGGCCTCGGTGCGGCGGTCGGCTACCGCCGTGTTAACCAGGTTGATCAACAGGCTCTCCTCGATCCCGAGCCGGGTGGCGAATTGCTGAATGTACCCCGCCCTTTTGAGGGGGTCTTCCACCAGGGCCAGCGAGGCACCGATGTCGCGAATGGCCGAAGTTCTGGCCGCTACGTCGCCGTCGGCTTCCTCCAGCAGCAGGTCGGCCTTGAAGAAAAGAAAATCCTTGCGGGTCGTCGTGAGGTACTCCTCGAAGGCGGTGGTGCCGACGGACTGCATGTAGCTGTCCGGGTCCTGCCCGTCCGGCAGGATGACCACCCGCACGTTCAGCCCCGCCAGCAGCAGTACGTCCACCCCGCGCAGGGCCGCCTTGATGCCCGCCTTGTCGCCGTCGTAAAGCAGGGTGACGTTCTCGGTGAACCGCTTCACGAGCTTGGCCTGCCCGGCCGTCAGGCTGGTACCCGAGGTGGCCACGACGTTCCGGATGCCGTTCTGGTGCAGGCTGATCACGTCCGTGTAGCCCTCCACCATGTAGAGGTTGTCGAGTTTGCGCACGGATTGCCGCGCCTGGTGCATGCCGTAAACGACGTCCGACTTATGGTAAACCTCCGTTTCCGGGCTGTTAACGTACTTCGGGGCCTTGACGTCCTTCTTCAGGATCCGGCCGGCGAAGGCGATCGGCTTACCACTCAGGTCGTGAATGGTGAACATGACGCGGTCCCGGAAAAAATCACGCTTGTTGCGCACCAAACCCAGTTTTTCCAGCTTTTGCTCCGGAAAACCGGCGGCGGTGGCCGCCTGGTACAACCCGTCGCGCTGAACGGGCGCATAGCCGAGGCCGAAGGTTTCCATCGTTTCCTTCAGGAAGCCACGGCTCTTGAAGTAACTCAGGCCGATGCTCTTCCCCTCGTCGGTGTGGTAGAGCTGATCGGCGTAGTACTTCCGGGCAAACTCATTGACGATGAGCAGACTGTCCTTTTCCTGGATCTCGGCGCGCACCTCGGCGCTGACCTCCTTCTCCTCCAGTTTCAGGTTATACTTCCCGGCGATCCAGCGGATGGCATCCGGGAAGCTCAGCTGTTCGAGCTGCATGAGGAATTTGACGGGGTCCCCACCCTCTCCGCAGCCGAAACATTTGTAAATGTTCCGCGCCGGGTTGACGTTAAAGCTCGGCGTTTTTTCATTGTGAAAGGGGCAGAGGCCGGTGTAATTGTTACCCCGTCGTTTGAGGTTCACGAAATCCCCCACCACATCCTCGATGCGGGCCGTATCGATAACCTCCCTGACGCTTTCTTCCGTAATCATGGTTCGGGTAAAGATAGCGTTTTTAAATGTCTGCACAATGTCACTTCGGCGGAGGCTGTTTCTACTTAAAGTACTGAACAACAGCTACTTAAACGATACTTAACGTGGCTTTAACTTTTGACGAGGCACCTTTTCCCGGTCCAGAGCGTCTATAAGGCAACGAAGCGTGACAAGCGCTACAAAATTTAATGGGTGTTCTCATAGTGTGTGGACTGCCCCGACGCCGGAAACGGATGCTCGGGGCAGTTTTTTTTGGTTGAGACCGCTTCGCTAAGGAAGAAAGACCAATCGCTCCGCGATTTGCAGGAGAAAAGACTTCCCGTCTCGCACGCTCAAATGGCTTCGCCATTTGTCTGTCGTCGCTTCTTTCTTCTTTCAGTCCCGCCGAATGGCGGGACGGTCTTTCCTCTTTCCTCCCAATTCTTAATTCCTAAATCTTAATTCTTAACTCCCCCCAGCCGCGCAGCTGGCTGGTCTTTCCTTTACCTTCGTCGAAAAAATTACCATGACCGTAGACGATGCCCTAATCTCGCAGTTAGCCGAACTCTCCCGCCTGGAACTATCTCCGGCACGCCGCGAGCAGCTGAAGGGGGATCTCGTCAACATTCTCGGCATGGTCGAGCAACTCGATGAGCTGGACCTGACGGGGGTGGAGCCGCTGCGTTACGTTACGGAAGTGGAGAACGTACTGCGGCCCGACGAGGTAAGGCCCCACATCGACCGTTCCGCGGCACTGGACAACGCCCCGGATGCCGACCGGGAAGGTGGATTTTTCAAAGTACCCAGGGTCATCGAATAGATCGGACCCGACAAAAACCCGCGTATGCAATCCGTTATCGACATCAAAGGAATGACCAAGACCTACATCATGGGGCAGACCGAGGTACGCGCCCTGCGGGGGGTAGACCTGAACATCCTTACCAATGAGTACGTCGCGCTGATGGGCCCCTCGGGCTCGGGCAAGTCCACGCTGATGAACCTGCTGGGGTGCCTGGACAGCCCTACGAGTGGCGGCTACCTGCTGGACGGCAAAGACGTCAGCCGCATGGAAGATGCCGAACTGGCCAACATCCGCAACGAGAAGATCGGCTTCGTCTTCCAGACCTTCAACCTGCTGCCCCGGCAGACCACCCTGGAAAATGTCGCCCTCCCCCTCGTTTACGCCGGCATGAGCAAAAAGCAACGGTCGGAACGGGCCGCGGCCGTACTGGAAAGCGTCGGTCTCGGCGACCGGCTGGACCACCGCCCGAACGAACTCTCCGGCGGACAGCGGCAGCGCGTCGCCATCGCGCGGGCCCTGGTGAACAACCCCGCCATTATCCTGGCCGACGAGCCCACGGGTAACCTCGATACCAAGACTTCCATTGAGATCATGGAAATTTTCGAGCAGATCCAGGCCGCCGGCAACACCGTCATTATCGTTACCCACGAGCCGGACATTGCCCTGCATGCACACCGCATCGTTCGCCTCCGGGACGGAGAAGTGGAGAGCGACGAACTCAACCAGACCATCGTGAAGGCCAGTGATCCTGAGCACCGCTACAACCAAGCTTAAGGCCCCCTAACCCCCGTATGGGGGGGACCCAGGTTCCCGGAATCGAGCGCTGAATGCCCGATCAGGCACTTACGGACAATTAGGCTAAATTTGAGCATTCTTTCACAAATTCCCCCCAATCCGGTCCCCCCGCTCGGGGGTCAGGGAGCTCGCTTAATGAAAATTTACACCAAAACCGGAGACCAGGGCCAGACCGGCCTCTACTCCGGTCGCCGCCTCTCCAAGGCCCACCCCCGCGTCGAGGCCTACGGAACCGTTGACGAACTCAACGCCTGCGTAGGCCTGCTGCGCGATCACCTGACGAATCACCCCCCGCTCCGGGAGGTACTCGTAGAACAACAACAACTCCTCTTTGCCCTCGGGGCCTCCCTGGCGGACGACCGGCCGGGGGAACGTTACGAAGTGCCCGCGAATGCCGCTACCGACCTAGAAAAATATATGGACGGCATGAATGAGGTATTACCCAAAATGACGCACTTCGTACTGCCCGGAGGCGCGCCGGCCATCAGCTACGCTCACCTCTGCCGCACCGTCTGTCGCCGGGCCGAGCGCCGGGTGGTCGAACTGACCGAAGACACCGAAGTAGACCCTTCCATTATCATTTATCTCAACCGGCTGAGTGACTACTTCTTCGTATTTTCCCGCTACCTCGCCCAACTGGAAGACGTCGAGGAAATCAAATGGATACCATGAACATTACCGTAATCGGAGCCGGCCAGATGGGTGCCGGCATTGCCCAGGTTTTCGCGGCCGCCGGCCACGACATCGCCCTCGTTGACGTCAGTGATGCCGCGCTGGACCGGGGGGTGGCCGCCATCGAAAAAAGTCTCGCCCGCGTCGTGAAGAAGGAGCGGCTGACGCAGGCGGAGATGGACGGCGCACTCACGCGCATCACCAAACATACGGTACTGGGCGACGGGGCGCGGGATGCAAAACTTGTCATTGAGGCAGCGACGGAAAATCTCGAGTTGAAGCGGAAAATCTTCGCGGAGATGGACGCTCACGCGCCGTCGGGTTGTCTGCTCGCCACCAATACCTCGAGCATCAGCATCACCCAGCTGGCGGCGGTGACCGGCCGGCCGGAGCAGGTCATCGGGATGCACTTCATGAACCCCGTCCCCATCATGAAACTGGTGGAAGTCATCCGGGGTCACTCCACGAGTGACGAGACTACGCAAACCGTCATGGATCTGGCCCGCTCCCTGGGCAAGACACCGGTGGAAGTCAATGACTACCCGGGCTTCGTCGCCAACCGCGTCCTGATGCCCATGATCAACGAGGCCATTTTCACCCTCTGGGAGGGCGTTGCCGGAGCCGAGGAGATCGATACGGTGATGAAACTCGGCATGGCGCACCCGATGGGGCCGCTGGAACTGGCGGATTACATCGGTCTGGATACCTGTCTGGCCATCCTGGAAGTGATGTACGACGGCTTTAAGCGGCCGCACCACGCGCCCTGTCCGTTACTCGTGAATATGGTACGGGCCGGCAAACTGGGCCGCAAGTCCGGGGCCGGGTTTTATCAATACTGACCCGTTATGCTCCAGGCCCGCTGTTTGAATTGTGGATCGCCCCTGCAGGGAAAGTACTGTACGGATTGCGGGCAACGCGCTTCTACCAGGCGTTTCTCCGTACGAACGCTGAGGGACGAAGATTTTTGGGAGCAAAATTTCAGCTTTACCCGCGGCCTGCCCCGGACACTGCTTCAGTTGCCGTACCGCCCCGGTTACGTTGCGATGGACTACCTCGCGGGAAAGCGGCGTCAGTACTTCCCCTTCGTCGGCCTGCTGCTGCTGTTGATCGCCGCGGACGTAGTGCTGCGGGGCTACCTGGACCTCCCCCCCTCGGAGATGATGGATGCCAGGTACGGAATTGGCATGGAGGGGGTGGAAACCCGGTCGCTCGGCAAGGTGCTCCTCAGTTACTTCAAGATCGTTCAGCTGTTCATCATTCCGGTGATGGCGTGGTGGTTGTGGCTCCTTTTCCGGGGTACGGGCTATAATTTCTGGGAGTGGATAGTGGCCTGCAGCCTGCTGGTGGCGGCACAAATATGGGTCGCGTTGCCAATGGTGCTGGTGGCAAACGCCATGTCCGCCAATTCCACCCAGCTGTTTTTGCTGAGCGGTGGTAAATTCCTGGCTTACCTGGTGACGGTTCTGTTTATGCTTCAGGTCACGAGAGCTCACTACCCGAAGGGATGGCCCCGTGGGTGGCGCATTCTGGTGGGCGTACTGGTAGTATATCTGGTGACGAAAATCACGCTCGTGGCCGGCATTTTCGTGATTCATTTCCTGGAAACGGGTAACTGGAACATCACGACGGGAGATGACTTTATGATCAACATGTGACCCGGACCTGATTTACAGGCCGCCGGTCGGATTCGGAAGCTTTGCACCTGCGTCCTCGCCCAAACCAGTGGCGTGCCCGGTGGGTAAAACTGCGCTTATTATGGGTAGAAACACCTGATTACTGGTGAATAATTTCGCGCCGGCAAGCAAGAAGGTATTATTGTGAGGCATCAAGCTATAGAACAATACACCTTCAGGAATGCAGCAAACCTTCCAATCTTCCTACCTTTCTTCCATGGGCCCCTACTCGGTAGACGTCGCGGTAGCCATGCTGGTTTCGGCAGCCAACACTGAGTTGTACCAATTACTCAGCCAGGGAGATACCGAAATTACCGTCTGCTTCGTCGGCCAGCCCATGAAGTGGCAGACGATCACCCTGGCGGAACTGCTGAAACGATCGGACAACGTCGACCCCTTCAAACTGCAAACTACGGACCAGAATTACGCAGCGGACCTGAAGAAACTCACGGCCGCCGGATTTCAGATGGGGTTGCAGGTAACTCCGGGCATTCCACCCGGGTACGCCACCACGTCGTTTAGCAGCGACCCGCCGCTGCCGACGGCGCTACGGTTCACGGAGGACGGTACCGCCCGACTCAGTTGGTTATTCAGTCAGTTCACGATTGTCGTCAACGTGTTCGGGTTTGCCCGTTACGAGCAGGTTCCGGGGGATGCCTTCACCGTTACGGTGAACGGCTCGCTGGCCACCGAATCGGTAGCGGTCGATGCCGCCGGCCTTCCCCCCGCGGTTGCCCAGCGTGCCCGGCAACTGGGGGAGGATTGCTCCGACGTCCGCCGGATGGTGATACAACCGACTAGCTACACCTTCCCGGATTGCTCCTTCGGCGGACTGATGACCAAGGATAAATTTGCGTTCATGCTGGCCCGGCAGTACTTCACTCCCGTCCTGGAGCAGCTCCACGCCACCTTACCCCCCGCGCTTTCCTACGGGGTATTATCTAAGGCCAACCCCGATCATTTTTTCCCCATCACCGGGGCCGCGGCGGCACTGAGCCCGTACCTGGAGAGCGGGAACCCCCTCCCGGCGAATCCGCTGAGCACGGTGTGTTACCTGGGTAACGTCGGGAGCAAACAGCCCCCGAGCCCCACGAGTTTTCTCTGGAACTGGCTGGAAGACTGGAAACCGGGTCAACCTACCGGGGTGGTGGCGATTAACCGGACGACCCTGGCGAAATATTTCGCTAAGGAACTTTTACCCTACGCTGAGAGCAATTGCATAGCACCCAGTGCCCAGGTGACGCTGAGTGGCGCCATTCCGCACTACTCCGGTAGTTTCAAGCGGGGCTTTACCCCCGCCATTACTTACAACAGCTCGGGAGATTCGATCCTGAACATGACTTTTTCATCCTCTTCCACCAGCGGTAGGGGGCTGAAAGATTGCCTCGGTAAACTCCCCTTTCTTCCTCCTTTACCCTTTCGGTAAGCTGCACCGGTAAGCAGATCACCATTGAGCGGAGACTGGTCTTTTACGTCTGGCTGAGAAAGAACTGGGATACGCCGCGGAGTGGTAACTATTACGACACGACCATCACCAATGTCTACAATTTGGAGGTGAACTCACAAGGTCAGCTAACGGCCAAACCGCCTACGGTGACGTCCAGTGACAACGCAGCCGACATCAGCGCGGGAAAGTGCGAGGAATTCTGGTCGAAGATCAACCACGACATATCGGGAGTAACCAGCGTAGGAAAGCATTTCGCCGACCCTTTCCTCAAGGAGGTTATTCCGTTCAGCGTCATTCAGGACTTTTACTTTCCGGGTGGTCGGGCCCTTACGTTCGGCGACGTTAGCTTTTCCACCTACCAGGATTTGCTCGCTAAAGTTCAGTACGCCGGATAGAAAACCGCAAGTTATGAACCACCAACTCTCGGCCTCCGCCGAACTGATGACGAACTACGTTCATGCCTCCCTCATGGAACCCCGCGAACGCTTTGAAGCCCTGCAGACCGACCGGGGGGATTCCCTGTTGTTCTCCGTCAGCACTCCCGGTACGCTGGAACTGACCCACGAAGCGCCGGGAACAACCAACGGCTGGGCTACGGTTGACCTGAGCTCCCAACTGCCGGGGCGGGTCAAGACCTTCGACGCGGCCCAGAACCCCGCGGACCAGTCCATTTCCCTGTCGCTGGTCATGACCGACGGCAAGAACGACCGGTTGTACCTCTCCCTCGGTAACCCGGCGCAAACGGATCACTGGCAGGGGGCGGTGACGTGGACGTGCTATGGTTTCGACGCCGAGGGGACCACCGCCACCCCCATCGTCAAGACCTTCATCAGTGAACTGACCAACGGGCTGGAAGCGGCCGCCCAGTGGGTCTTCGTCGACGTACTCGACCCGAGTTCCGCATCGACGGACCTGATCAAACGCTACCGGGTGAGCCCGCGGGCGATCGGGGGTGCCCACTGGGTAGCCCACCAACTTAACATTCAACTGGAGGCCGACGGCTACTCCAGCCGGGTGGGCCGCGCCAACGGTGATGCCACGGACGGGCTCTATACCGTGGGTCGGGTCGGGCAGCTGTCTCAACTGGTGTACCACGCCAGCGTCGGTAAATTCGGTGGAAATCCGCGGGTTTACACGTTGCAACTCCCCGACCGGGCCGAACCCGATGCCATCGCTCCCTGCCGCCGCCCCGACGGCAATACCGAACTCTTCGTTTCCGGGGCCGGGAGCCTCTACGTATTTCCCGAAAACGGACAGGGTAATCTCGCCGTGGGTATTGCCCTCACCAATCATCCGCTGTTTACGGACGTCACCACCCTGCACGCCTTTTACGCCGGTGACCGGGTCTACGTCTGGGGGCTCAACCGGGCCAACCAGGTATTCAGTACTTACTGCCCGGTGGAGACCATCACCACGGCCGCCGCCTGGAGCGTACCGATCCCCATTCTTTCCGGTGTAGACCTGATCTCTCCCTACGTCAATCGTGCTAATCAGGGCAGTACATTCTTCGCCGTGGGGGGTAATGAGATTCACCGGCTCAGCCAGAGCCCCACGACCACCCTGTGGCGTGAGCAGCACATCACCCTGCCCCAGCCCGTACTGACGGCGGCTCCCCATAAGTTTTCCTCCTACACGACCCGGGTACGGGTAATCGACGACAATAACCAGGCCGTACGGACGGCCAACGTACAACTGTCGGCTGCCTCCCGTGGTGCCTTTTACGTCAACAATCTATACACTATACTGGATACTACCCCCATACCGGTGGCTACCGACGAGAGCGGAGCGGTAACGGTGATCGAAGCCGTGGACGGAATTCACGCCAACCCGCTGACCTTTCAGCTAACGGGGGGTCAGGCCCTCCGATTCGACCCGGCGAAGGGCAGCTTCAGCAAGATCAGCGGTCTGGATGCGGATGGGTTGGCCGCGGCCACCATTCCTACGGACCCTCCCACCGCCAACTCCCCGAAACTCGTGCCACCCGGTACCAGCCGGGAAACACTGGAAGCCGTAGCCGCGACGAATAAGCAGATGGGAAGTGCCTATACGCACCTGAGCGGGAAGCCTTCCCTTACGGCCCTACAGGTACGTGCCGTGGCCGCCCCGACCGGTTTCGCCGACGCCATCCTGGTCGATTTCGGAGACCTGGCCCGCTGGTTGAAGTCTAAGGTAGAGGCCGTGATCCACTTCGTAGAGGACGTGGCCCAGGGGGTGTATCACTTCGTAGCCCAGATCGCCGGCAAGGTGTACCGGGCCGTCATTCATGCCGCCGAGCAGGTGGTAGCGGCCGTGGAGTGGGTGTACAATAAGATCAAAGTGGGCCTGGAG
Source organism: Lewinellaceae bacterium (assembly GCA_963838715.1). Lineage (GTDB taxonomy): Bacteria > Bacteroidota > Bacteroidia > Chitinophagales > Saprospiraceae > Neolewinella. Next base: position 4,787,011 of record CAWISE010000009.1, on the reverse strand, counting down.
GACCTCGTGAAGTTTTTGTCCTTCCTCTTCTCATGGTCAGACATCCTGGTGACGCACCGGGTGATGAAAAACTTCCTGGACGGTTTCGCCGGCTACGCCATCGGCGAGATCGGCACGGTTCGCACTCAGTTGAAGACGGTCATGATCACGATTGAGGACAAGATCGATGCCTGGGCCGGCATCCCCCCCATTCAGGATACGGCCAACGGGACGACGAAGCGGCACCCCGCCCCCGAGGGCACCCACGGAGCTCCGGCCCACCACGGAATGCACCACCTGAGGGGAAATATGCACCGGGCCCAGGTATCGGGTAGTCTACCCAGCCACGGGGATGACCTGCTCCAGGATTTGATCGCGCTGGTTGAAAAAGAGCTGGACGACATTACCGGTGCCATCCAGCAATTCAGGACCGAGGTTGTCGATCAGCTAGGCACCCTGAGTACCCGGGAGATCATGAAGCGAGCGGTGGCCATCTTCGTGGACACCCTGCTGCAAATGACCGAGGACCTGCTCGATGCCTTCCTGGCCGCGCTGGAAAACCTGCTCACCGACATTCCCGATCTACTAAAAAAACCGATCGAGATCCCCATCCTGTCCGCCCTCTACCAGGACCTGGCCGGGGAACCACTTACGCTGCTGGACCTCATCTGCCTGGTGATTTCCATTCCAGCCACCATTGTTTATAAGATAGCCAGTGGCGGAAAATCGGCCCCCTTCCCCGCTGACGCACCCTACACCCAGGGGCTGCTCTCCGCCGCTACCTTTCCGGAGTTTCTCCGGGTGCTCCAGCCCGCGGCCACCGACGGGCTAGGCGCAAGCCCGAACAACGGAATGAAGGCGTTCAGCTTCGTGACGGGAATAACGGCTTTCTTCGGGACCATCGGGATGATCTTCATTAACTTGAAAACGCCCGACTTCGATCCGAATAAAACGGAGCAGCGCCCATTCTATGCACTGATCGGGGGAGTTTTCAACCTGGCCTACCTCGCCCCCAGTTTACTCACCCTCCCCAAGTGGAAGGGCTGGTACGCGGATATGGGGAATGCATGCACCATTACCGCGGGCGTTAAGGGCTTCGCCTGGGCGGGTTTCACCAACAGCCAGAAAAAGGCCACTCCGGTGGTTTTCAACATCGTCGAATGTTTACTGAACACGGCCTGGAACGTTCCCGTCATCGCCAATGCAGTAGCTAACCATTCGGAGGCGACAACGGACTACAAGGCACTGATTCCAGAAACGATCGGTAACCTCTGCTTCAACATCGGGGGGATGCTGGAGCCACTGGCGGGCAAACCCATAGAGAATGAATACGTAAAAGCCGTTCAGTTCGTCAGCATGGGTATTTACGGACTGATGATGCCGGTGGGAACGGGCATCTATGCCTTTACGCCGGGACAGCAACAGGGGTAAGCGGACCAACGACCGGGTGAGTTGGCAAAATTCATCCTTAACTCAGATTTATTGAAGCAAGCGCCGGAACCTTAGCGAGTGATCGTAGTTTTGCATTTATGCGACTACTCCTACTTCTACTTTTGCTCTCCACATTCGCTTCCGCCCAGGAGGTGATCATTACCGGTATCATCGACGGCGACCAGTCGGGCAGCCCCCGGGCCGTCGAACTGTACATTAACGGCACCGTCGACCTGACGGGGTACAGTCTGGGGCGTTACGCCAACGGTGCACCCGCCGAGAATGATGCCACCGCGCTCAGTGGTAGTTACACGGACGAATTCGTGTACGTGATCAACAACCAGCACGATGCCGCCTTTACCTCCACCTTCGGAACGGCCGGCGACTTCAGCAACCGCATTCCGGGCACCAACCTCTTCGGTACGGGAGACGACGTATTCGTAGTCCGCCAGGGAGCCACCATCATCGACCAGGTCGGTGGTGACATCGGCGACGGCAGCAACATTTACCAGGATAGCTGGCTCTACCGCAACGACAACACCGGCCCCGACGGCACCTGGATCGCGGCGAACTGGATGAACATCGGCAACAACTTCTCGCTGGACGGATTCAGCTTCGCCCAGATGGGGGCCGCCGTCCCCTTCGGCACCTACTCCACCCAGCCCCCCGGCCCGACCGTCAGCGTCAGTGGCGTCCAGGACGGTACGGAGGACGGGCAGTCCGCCCAGTTCACCTTTACGGCCGCTCCCCCCTCCGCCAACACCATCGAGGTAGTGTACACCTACGGCGGCACCGCCACGGAGGGAGCCGACTTTACCGACGCGGCCTACGACAACGGAACCATGCGGGGTTCCATCTTCTTCAGTGGTGCTTCCACTACCCTCACGCTGCCCATCATTGACGATACCGACGCGGAGGGTGTTGAAAATATCGAGATCACGCTGGTTTCCGTAAGCGATGCGACCTACATGGTAAGTACCAACTCCGGGGTCGTTAACATCATCGACAACGAGGCCCAGCCGACGACTTTCATCAGTCAAGTTCAGGGTTCCGGTACCGCCAGCCCCCTCGTCGGGCAGGAGGTGACCATCGAGGGCATTGTCGTCGGTGATTTCCAGAACACCAGCGGAACCGGCCTCGAAGGCTTCTTCGTCCAGGAAGAAGATGCGGACCAGGACGGCAACCCCGCCACTTCCGAGGGCATCTTCGTTTTCGATACCGGCACCCCGGGTGTTGACGTGAACGTCGGCGACCTGGTTTCGGTGTCCGGTACCGTGGCCGAGTTTACCGGCGGTACCCAGGTCAATGCATCTTCCGGTACGGTTACCGTACTCAGCTCCAATAATACGCTGCCCACCGCGGCTACGCTCGACTTTCCGGTAACGAACGACAGCGAATTCGAGCGGATCGAAGGGATGCGCACCACGATCGTGGACCCGATGACGATCACGGAGACTTTCGGACTGGGTCGTTTCGGAGAGATCACGGTTTCGGAGGGCGACCGGCTGATCCAGTTTACGGAGTGCAATCAACCGAATGCCTCGGCGCTGGCCGCCTACAACGCCGCCCAGGCCGACCGTACCCTGGTAATCGACGACGGTCGCAGCGGAGACAACAACTTCCCGATCTCCGTCCTGGACGGCTTCACGGTCGATGCCAACAACTCCCTGCGCAGCGGAGCCGTACTGACGGGTCTGACCGGTATCCTCGACGAGCGCTTCACCGGTTACCGGCTACAGCCCACCGCTACGCCCACCATCAGTAACAACGACCGGCCCTTCTCCCCACCGGCCGTAGGTGGGGTGATCAAGGTGGCCAGTATGAACGTACTGAATTACTTCAACGGCAACGGACAGGGTGGCGGATTCCCGACCTCCCGGGGGGCGGATAACCTTAATGAGTTTCAGCGGCAGGAAGCCAAGATCGTGGCGGCCATCTGTGCCCTGGATGCCGACATCATCGGCCTGATCGAAATAGAGAACGACGGCTTCGGCCCCAACAGCGCCCTCCAGGGCCTGGTCAACGCCATCTCCGCCGAGTGCGGGGTTACCTATGATTTCGTGGAGCCTCCCGCCACGGGCAGCGACGAGATCCAGGTCGCCCTGATCTACAACACCGCTACCGTCACGGAGAGTGGCACCGCGGCCGCCCTGACCTCCATCGCGGGGGGTAACCGGGTACCGGTGGCCCAGACCTTCCGGGTCATCCAGCCGGGCAGCAGTAATTTCGGGCAGTCGGTCACCGTCTGTGTCAACCACTTCAAGAGCAAGGGTAGCGGCTGTGGTAACGGGGACGACGCCAACGACGGCTCCGGCAACTGCAACGGAACCCGCACCCAGGCGGCCCAGGCAGTGGCCAACTGGCTGAATAACGACGACCCCACCGGTACCGGAGAGGAAGACATCCTCATCGTCGGTGACCTGAACGCTTACCGGATGGAAACCCCCATCCAGACCCTCCTGAACGCCGGCTTCACCAATACCGTAGTGGATCAGCAGCCCGCTAACGCCTTTCCCTGCGGCGGTAACCCCAGCTACGTATTCCGCGGTGAGTGGGGCAGCCTCGACTACGCCCTGGCCAGCAGTGCCCTCTCCGTGAAGGTGACCGGGGCCAACAGTTGGAACGTCAATAGCCCGGAGCCCACCGCCCTGGACTACGACACCGAATTCAACGACCCTGCCCTCTACCAGGACGATGCCTTCCGCTTCAGCGACCACGACCCCATTCTCGTCGGTTTGAACCTGGGTATGGCCCTGCCCGTGGAACTGGTCAGCCTGACCGGCCGCGTCGAGGGCAAGCAGGTTGTCCTCAACTGGGCGACCGCCACCGAGGTCAACAGCGACCGGTTTGAGGTACAGCGTCGTACCGAAAACGGTGAGTTCACCGTGGTGGGAACCGTATCGGCGAGTGGCAACAGCAGCAGCCGGGCCGACTACGCTTTCGTGGATACCAACCCGGCCAACGGCAGTAACGATTACCGCCTGCGCACCGTTGATCTCGACGGCAGCAGTGAACTCAGCAACATCATTTCGGTAGCCTTCTCGGGTAGCCAGAAGGCAACCGTTACCCGTGCCGGTGTCCGCAGCTACCGGTTGACCAATGCCCCCGTCGGTACGAAGTACCTGCTGACGGACGTGGACGGACGCGCCGTCCGAACCGGAACGGTAGCGGCCGCCACCACGCTGATTGACGGTACCGCGCTGCCCGCCGGCATCTACTTCCTGGTCGTGAATGACGAGGTGGACGGAACGGTGTTCAAGGTGGTGATGGAGTAGGCACTCTTTTTACAAGTCGGACGTCCTTCGTCCCGATAACTAGCGGGACTGCGAGACGGCCGACATGAAAAAGAATTATAAAACCTGGCACCTGCGCGCCGCCGCCCGCGGTTACACGTAAATGTCCAGTATTACGAGGCTACCGAAGAGTACGCTGGCCACGCCATTGGTGGTAAAGAAAGCCAGGTTGACCCGGCTGAGATCGGTAGGACTGACGAGGGTGTGCTGGTAGGCCAGCAAGGCCAGGAACAGTCCGCCGGCCACCCAGCTGAGGGTAGCGAATTGTGGATATTGTCCGGCCTGGAAATAGAGTGCAAACAGAAGGGTCACGGCACAAAGGAGGTGCAGCAATCTGCTCAGCCGCAGGGCGCGGACGGTACCCAGCCGGACGGGGATGCTGTAGAGTTGCTCCTCCCGGTCGAAGCCCTCGTCCTGGAGGGCATACATAATGTCAAAGCCACTTACCCACAGGAGCACGACGGCCCCGTACAGTACGGGAAGAACGGCCCAGTGGGCGGTAACGGCCAGGTAAGCCCCCACTGGTGCCAGAGCTAAGCCCAGCCCCAGTACGAAGTGACAGAGGAAGGTGAACCGCTTGGTATAACTGTAGCCGAGAATAACGAGCAGGGCGACGGGCGACAGTAGGAAACAGAGTGGATTGAGGAGTGCCGCGCAGCCGATGAACAGTCCGCAGTTCAGCAGTACGAAAACGAGGGCCGACCGGCTGCTGATCGCTCCCGCGGGAATCTCGCGAACGGCGGTACGGGGGTTCTTTTCGTCAATGTCACGGTCCAGCCAGCGGTTGAAGGCCATCGCCGCGGAGCGGGCAAAGACCATGCACCCCACCACGAGCAGCAACTGCCGCCAACCGAGGGCGCCCCGGTCGATCGTCCCCAGGAAAAAGCCCAGGAGGGCGAAGGGGAGGGCGAAGATGGTGTGGCTGAATTTGATGAGGGAGAAGTAGTCGCGGATCAAGGGAAAAGGATTGAAGGAGTCAAGGATACAAGGACTTAAGGGAAACGACACAGCCGCTACGACACTAAAGTCGCAGCGGCTGTATTGTTGTCAGGAGAGAACCTCGTGTCCTTGACTCCTTAACTCCCTGAGTCCTTTACTTCTGAGTAGCGGCGTTGGGGTCGGGGTTCACCGTACCGGTCAGGTAGATGAAGGTCTGGGCGGGGTTGGTGTTGGCCGTAACCGTTACCTTCTGGTTGCGGGCACCTTTCTTGCTCTTGGAGTTGAACTGAACGGTGATCTCTCCGTCCTCACCGGGAGCGATGGGGGCGGTGGGCTTGGAAGGAACGGTGCAACCGCAGCTACCCTTGGCGTCGGAGATGATCAGGGGCTCGGAACCGGTGTTGGTGAAGGAGAAGGTGTGGGATACGATCTCTCCCTCGGTTACGGTACCGAAGTCGAAGGTACCGCCGTCGGCGAACTCCACGGTGGTGATGGGGCCGGCGGGAACGGCGACACCAGCGGGGTTGGGCTGGGCGGCGGCGGGGTTAGCGGGGGTGACCGTTTCGATGTCGGTGCGGGCAGCGTCGCGGGCGTCGCTGTTGTTCTGCTGACAGGAGAAGGTTACGAAAGCCACGGCAAAGATGGCGAGGAGGGAAAGGAATTGCTTACGCATAGTAATGGATGTTTTTTCCAGTTAGTAAAATTTGCCCGGCAACGATGGTTGCTGTGCAGGGGCAAAGATCATACAGCAAACGCAGTGCTCGTGGGAATGATGGTTTAATTCTTGTTAACGGGATGCAAATGGATTGTTGGACCGTTGGACGTGTTCTGGTGAACCAAAGTACAAGCGGGAGACTTTGAGCAACCAGTAACTAGCAACCAGCTCACCAGCAACAAGAATATGCCCAACGATTACGACGTCATTATTATCGGCTCCGGTGCCGGCGGAGGAACCATCGCCTATACCCTGGCCGACACCGGGAAAAAAATCCTGATCCTGGAGCAGGGAACTTTTCTTCCCCGTGAAAAGCGGAACTGGGACCCCCACTTCATTTTCGGGGAAGATGGTTATAAGGCCAAGGTCGAGTGGGAAGGCCCGGACGACGGTCAAAAGACCGTTAAGCCGATAGTTTACTACAACGTGGGGGGCAACACCAAGATGTACGGCGCCCTCCTGCACCGCCAGCGGCCGGAAGACTTTACGGAGCAGCAACACAAGGGCGGCACCAGCCCCGGCTGGTGCGTCGGCTACGACGAGTTCGAGCCCTACTACCTGATGGCGGAGTGGGTGATGAAATTACACGGTAACGCCGGGGAGGATAAAACCGCGGGTCATCGTTCCGGCCCCTTTCCGTTCAAGGCCTTCCCCCACGAGGGACGGATCGCGGAAGTAGCTAAGGACCTCTCCGCTCTGGGTCTCAACATTCACCACTCGAACCTGGCCCTGAACCGGGACATCGACGAGCCCTGGCGGCGGCCCTGTATCGCCTGTAATACCTGTGACCCCTTCCCCTGTATGGTCCACGCCAAGTCGGACGCGGAGACCTCCCTGGTCCGCCCCGCCCTGAAGCACGACAACGTTGACCTCTGGACCAGCGCCCGGGTCGATAAACTGATCGAAGAGAACGGTAAGATCACCCGCATCGAGGGAACGCGCGACGGCGAACCGATGTCCCTCAGCGCCGACCTGATCGTTGTCAGCTGTGGTGCCATCCAGTCGGCCGCCCTGCTGCTTCGCTCCCAGGTAGCCAACAGTTCCGACCAGGTGGGGCGCAACTTCACCAAGCACAACCAGAGCGGGATCTCGGCCATCAACCCCGACAAGGAGAACCACGTCGTTTTCCAGAAGACCCTGGGTTGCCATGACTTCTACCACGAGGGACCGGGCCTCCCCTACCCCCTCGGCACCATCCAGCTGACGGGCAAAGCCCACTGGACGCGCATCATGGGAGATTATGCCCACATCAACATCACCGAAGAAGAAGCCCGGCGGATGCAGCGGCTGGCCGTCGATTTTTGGTTCACCAGCGAAGACCTGCCGGACCCGCGCAACCGAATCGAGTGGACGGGCAAAGGCATCAAAATGAACTACCGGCCCAACAACCGGGAGAGCCACTTCGAGTTCCTCGACATGTTCCAGGACAAGTACCTGAGCAAAGCCGGTTTCAGTGAATTCTACCGTTCCACCAAGGAACTGGAATTCACCTGGCACCAGGCGGGAACCGCCCAGTTCGGTACCGACCCCGCCACCAGCGTACTCGACCCCAACTGCAAGGCCTGGGACCTGGATAACCTCTACGTCGTAGACGCCAGTTTCCAGCCCAGCCAGGGCGCCACTAACCCGACGCTGACGATCATCGCCAACGCCATCCGGGTGGCGGAGCACCTGCGAAAGGACTGGTTCGGTATCGGCAAGCCCGTCACCAAGGAGGATTTCCCGAAGTCGGACGGCTACATGGCGGACATCGCGGACGCAAACGTGAGCGTACCGAATTACACGGCGGGAGATGAGGATAGCTGGGGGGCCTAATCCCCCTGCTTGGAAGCCGACCGGAAGATCCGATCCCAGTTTATGCCGTTGAACAGATTGCCCTCCTTGATGGAGAACCAAATGAACAGCGGCTTACCCAGCACGTGATCCCGGGGGACAAAGCCCCAGACGCGACTGTCTTCGGAGTTGTGGCGGTTGTCACCCATCATCCAGAAGTAGTCCTGTTTAAAGGTGTAACTGTTGATCGGCTGACCGTTGAGCAAGTACTGGTTCCCCTCTTTCACGAAGCTGTCGTTGCCCTCGTAGGCCCGGATCGCCCGCTCGTACAGCGGGTAGGTACGGTCGTCCAGTTCGATCGTCATGCCCCGGGCGGGAATGAGGACGGGGCCGTAGTTGTCATTTGTCCACTCCCCGAAGTAACGGGCACTGTGGGGGTAAAGGCGAACGGGGTTTACGGGCGGCTCGAAGATGGTGGCCGTAGCGCCGGGGTCGCCGGTCTTCACCTCCGCCAGTTGTTCGTCCGACAAGTACATAAAGTAACTCAGCCCCCGGCTCTGGTAATCGTCGGAGGAAATGCCCATATCCGCCCAGTTGCGGGTATTCGGAGCCTGGCTGAACTCTACCTGGTAGAGGAACTGGATATTCTCCGGATCGGGCTGTACCTCCCCGTTGATGACGATCTTGCGGTCGCGTACCTCCAGGGTTTCCCCCGGCAGGCCGACGGCCCGCTTGATGTAGTGGTCCTTCTTGTCGCGGGGGCGGGTGATCAGGTCGAGCTGGCCCGATTGAATGGCCTGGTACACACTGCCCGGCATCTCCCCCGTCACGAGATCGTGGGTGTAGTAGACGCGGCCGGGGGTGACGTAGACGCTGTCACCCGCGGGAACGTTGAATACTACGGGGTCGTAGCGCTCAATTTCATCGATGGCCGGCAGCCGACGGAAGGGCAAATTGGGCTTCTCCAGGTAGCTTTCGCCGCCGAAGGGCGAACGGTTGTGCACCAGGGGCAGCATCAGGATCGTCTCGGGAAGCCGCATCCCGTAATGGATCTTGGAGACGAACAGGAAATCCCCGACGTTCAGGTTACCTTCCATGGAGGGGGTGGGGATGATGTAGCTCTCGATCAGCAGCAGGCGGATAAAGGCGGCGGCGAAGATGGCGAAGACGGCGGCCTCGGCCCAATCCTGGTAGAAGGGCTTGTCGAACTTATCGTACTTCCCCTTCACGCGGTTGATCTCCCGCTTGTCCTTGGTTTTCATCACGGCGGCCAGCTCTTTGCGGTAGGCGCGTTCCTCCACCAGGATGGGCCCGTCGTAGCGGGCGTACTCGTTATTGGACAGCCAGAAAAAGTAACCCCAGCTGCCCAGTACGGCGGCGACGTGCTCCAGGAAACCGAAGCGGCCGAAGGAGCGGGCCAGGTCCACCATCAGGCTGGCGAAAATGAATACGTTCAGGAAGGGGATCAGCAGCAACAGCGAGTAAAGCGGGTTGCGGCCGACGAGTTTGGCCACGACCCACATATTGTAGCCGGGGATGAGGGCCAGCCTGGCCTCGGTATCCGCTTTGGGGAAGAGCCGGTAGAGCGCGAAGCTCAGGGCGATGTAGCCGGTGAGAAGAACCCAACTTAGCCAAGTCATACGATATACTTTTTAACTGGGGCCGAAGGTACAATTATCCCTCCGCCCGTGGACCGATCCTAGCCGAACGGGGCCTAACCTTCGACAAATCCCTCCAGCCAGAGTTTGTGTCCGCCGCGGTGTTCGTCGAAGTAAACCCGTACGTACTTCCGGAAAAAACCGTCGTTCATCGAATCGTAGGTCACTTTGACCGACCCCACTTCGCCGGGAGCGGTGGGGATGTCCGACCAGTCGGTGGCCGTGCAACCACAGCCCGCCCGGACGTTGGAGACGGTGATGGGGCGGTCCGTCAGGTTGCGGAATTTGAAGTAATGGACAACGTCCTCGGCTTTAGGCAGGTCTCCCAGGTCTACGGTGGTTTCCCCGAGCCATTCCACGGGCGATTCGGGCGCGTCCGCGGGTGCAAGGTTTTCAAAAAAAAGGGTGGAGAGTAACAGTAGTATCATCGTCATACCTCCCTAACGTCGGCTCCCCGTCCTCATTTTGTTAAGGAAATAATATTGTCGGCTCCGCGTACCGGCATTTCGTCGAGGTGGCGGTTTCCTATACAAACCAACCTCCAACCTCCAACCACCATGAAAAAGTTATTTTTCTCCCTGGCCTTCGTACTGGCCGCCACCACCGCCTCCTTCGCCCAGGTCGTCGTCGACGGTGTCAACATCAACAACATCGAGGAAGTGCAGATGATCCGCATGATCGCTCAGAACCGCTTCCTGTCCAATACCGTCACCACCTTCATCGACTACGGTCAGAGCATCAACGGTGGTGCCCGCAACCGTACCGAGGTCGTCGATCCGCGTACCGACAAGCGCATCCAGTTCAATTCCGTAATGCACGCCGTGAACTACCTCATCGCCAACGGCTGGATCTACGTCGAGGCCATGGTCCTGCCCAGTGAGGGCAACGCCAGCACGACGGGTGGGTCTACGCAGTATATTTTCCGTCGGGGGGAGTAGTTACCTCAGCAATACCACCCCGCCCTTATACCGAAATACTTCCCCCTGGGCGTCCGTGAACTGGGCGTCCCAGAGATAACCTCCGCCCGGGGCATCGGCTTCCTTGAAGCGGCCGTCCCACCCTTCGGTCTGGTCATTGGTGGTGAAGACCGTCTCCCCCCAGCGATTCCAGACCCGCAGTGCGTAGCCGCTGATGCGGTCCCAGCTCCCCACCGGGATGAAGATGTCATTCAGCCCGTCTCCGTTCGGGGTGAAGGCGTCCGGGGCGAAGAAAGTGTTCTCCGTGATCAGCGCGATCGTCTTGGTGATGCTGTCCAGGCAACCCGAGGGGTGAGTCACGTACTGGGTAACGTAGACGGAATCGTAACTCCTGACCTCGTAGTCAAAGCCATCCACCGGGCTGGCAAAGTCGATATCACCCGCCTGATTTCTTACGTAGTAGCGCCAGACGGCCGCCCCGGTGCTCTGGTCCCGTACCGTAATGTTGGGGCGCAGGTTGCTCGGGTTTTCCGGCTCAAAACGAAAATCGGCGATCGGGGCGTCGCGGACGTCGACCAGGCGACGGAAGGTGGAATCGACCACGCAGCCGGTAGGGCTCGTGATTTGCAGGTAAACGTCGTAAATACCGGCTTCCTCGTAGGTATGGCTCGGGCTTCGGTCCATTGAAGTAGTTCCGTCCCCCAGTTCCCATTCGAACAGGTAGGTATCATCCACCGGCTGGCTGAGATTGACGAAAGTCTTATCGTAGGGTACGCAACCGAAGGCGGCGTCCGGCTCCAGAATGATGGTACGGGGCGTCGGGAAGTACGGCAGATTCTGGACGGTATCCCACACGCACTGGTTGTTATCCACGATGGTGAGTTGCACGGGGAAGTCACCTGGGATAGCATAATAATGGCGGGGGTCGGCAATACTCGCCCCGTCGGTACCGTCGCGGAAGTCCCATTCCCAGCTCACGATGGCGTCCGCATCGGTGGTGGAAAGATCCGTGAACTGAATGGGGTCGTCGCTACAGCCCGTCTCGGTGAATTCAAATTCCGGATAGGAGGTCGGGTAGACGCCCAGCAGGAAGTCCGCCGTATCCCGACAGGTAGCACTGAAGCCATCCAGGTTAAGGATCATGGTACCCGGGTAGACACCGATGGTATTGATGGGTGGGGTGGTCAGGTCACGGCTGCTGCCCGTGATCGGGCCGTCCGGGCCGTCGATCAGCCAGGTATAACTGGTGATCGACCGCTCCTCCGTACTCTCGTTAATGATGGTTTGCTCGCCCAGTCCGCAGGCGCGGATGAAGAAACGCCCCTGGTCGTCAATTTCCGTTTCCAGCAGATCTGCCTCCACCGTATTCTGGCACTGAACGACGTTGAGCTGCATCTCCCGCTTGGTGTTGGAGAGCAGGATGGGATTGGGTCCTCGTGTCCACTCCTCGACGCAGACCGCGAGGGTGTAAGTGCCGGGGAAGGCCGGATTTCCACTCATCAGACCGGTGAAGGTGTCGATCTCCAGTCGGCTGCCCGTACCGAAGGGATCGTCAAAGCTGAACAGCGGTCCCCGCCAGGTCACCGGCGTATAGGGGGGCGGAGCGTCGATGTCCGGCACGATGTCGTCAAAGGGGGTATTGGTCTGACAACCATTCCGGCCACAATCCATGCCGGCACCCAGTAGCGGGTCGCAAAATTTGTAGGCCAGGCTGTCGCCGTCCTTGTCGGTGGCCCCCAGGTCAATCTGAAATTCCTCCTGCAGACAAATGGCGATCGGCGGGTCGATGTTAAATTTCGGACTGCTACTCCGTCGCTCCTGGGCATCGGGCGTGATCTGGATGAAGTAGGTGATCCCGACGTCTGACGGATTCACGATATTGGTAATGGCCTGGTTACGGCAACAGCGCGTATAAACGATGGTGTAGGTCTGGTCGCTCCGGGGCACCGTCACCACGAAATCATAGATCCCGATCTGCTGACAGATGGGCGCGTTCGTCCGCAGACAGGGATTGCCCAGATTGAGGGGCACGTCCGAGTGGCTCTGTAGTTGTAATATCCGGGTAGGTTCCCGGGTAACGGCTCCCTGGTAAACGGTTATATTCATCTCCGCACCCCCGAATTGCTGGGCTTCCGGGCTCCCCTGGTCGCCGTCGAACCAGGCTCCCACTCCTTCCTCGACGCAGTCCCGGTACATATTGATGATGACGCGGTAACGCAGCTCTCCGTTCAGGGTATCGTTGTTCGTATATCCAAGAAATTCGTAACTGAATTCCCCACCGACGATGTGCCCGGCCCGGAGACTACCGGGCAGCAGGGTAAGGAAAATAATACCGACGTTAACGAGCAGGAAGGGGATGAGGGGTTTCAAATCTAAAAATTTAGGGGAGTACAATCTGTGCCGTAAAATAGGGTTTACACTCTTACAACGAAGGACATAGACGTCCGCGTGTCGGCCCAGTGTCGAGATTTTAGTATTCATAGTCCCAAACGAAAATCCAGTTATACCGTACACCGCACCGGCCACCCCGTGCCCGGTGCCTATTAACACCCATGAGTTTAAGGACTAACCCCCATCCGGAAATGCTTCCTCCGTTACCGCCCCGCGGTAGCCAGGCCCTCACCGTGCTACGGCGCGGCGGTCTCGTGCTGCTGCCCACCGCTAACCTCTGGCAGTTGATCACTACCCCCGAACACCCGGAAACGCTGCACCGGCTGCTGCGAATTTGCCCGCCTTCCCCCACCCTGCGGCCGGAACTCGTCTTTCCGGACATCGAAACCCTCCGGCAGTGGTGCCCACTACTGCACCCCAGGCTCGACACCCTGCTGGCTTTCCACCGGCGCGCGCTGACCCTGCTGGTTCCCGCCGGACCCCGCGTCCCCCTATCCCTGGTCGATGGGGAGGGAATGGTGGCCGTCCGGCTGGTCATGGACAGTTTCTGCTACCGGTTATGCGAAGACACCGAATCCCCCCTGGTGGCCATGGTGGCCCGGGGTCAGGGCGAATCCGTTCTGCCCACCCGCTTCGGCCTCGTTCGCTCCGACGTACTCCGGGAGGCCGGTCATACCGTGCAGCGGCGACAGCGGGAGGAACTGGGATCGACAACAACCGTAACGGTACGGATGCGGGGAGACGAGATTGAATTCGTGGAGTAGCCCACTACCACCGTTTTCCGATCTGCAGGTTCACGAACAGGCTCAGGAACAGCGGACTGTTCGTCACTCCCGGTGTCAGGGGGCTTTCCACCATGATGTCGGTGTCCCCGATGAAGAAATCGGCCAGGATACCGGCCTCCAGCGACTTGGCCGTCTCGTCGAAGGCCCCGAACCCGAAGTGGGTGGCGAACTTGGCGTGGACCCCCGGCCGCAGGCTCAGCTCGTCCAGGCCGAGCGTCCAGGCGGAACCCCCGAAGATGCTCGGCTGATTGAGAAACTGGTTGGCGTTGTCCTCCGTGTACCGGATATCGATGTACTCGTTGGGGTTGTCGGGGCGGTTGGCATCGAGTTCCAGGTAGTACGGCTTCAGGATGCCCAGGGAGGGGCCGATCTCGTAGCTGTAGCCGATGGCAACGCCACGCTCCCTGGCTTTCTCGCTGATGTAGTGGCGGTTACCGAAGCCGAGCCGGAGGGCGTACAGCTGGTTCTGCTTGCCGAAAACATAGGAGCGGCTTACCCGCTGGTTGGAAAAATTCACCCGTTCGGGGTTGATCTTCCGCTCCCGGGAATGACGGATATCTCCCAGCGTCAGCGTCCAGAAACGGGTCCTGTCGTAACTGATCAGTTTACCGGAACGAATACCGAAACTGAAGTTGCGCGGACTGGCGATCGCGACGTTGAACGTCAGTTCCTTGTCGTAGATGATGCCGATACCATTCGCATCGTAAATATTGCTGTTACCCGGTAACCGCTGCTGTGCGGAGACGGCCAGGGAAAGGAGCAGGAGGACGGTAAGCAGGTAGTTTCGGTACATAGGTAGCAACAAGTTAGGATTTAGACAGCAATCGCCGCACATTTGTTGTCCATGCCTACCCCACAGATCGCCGTCCTGTCGCTCCACCGTCATCCCCGCCTGCGTTACGTATGCGCCGAGGTCAGCCGGGCGACGGGGTACCGCTTCGTCGTCGTTACGGACCCGGAGCGGGCGAACAGGCCTGAATTCCGGGCACTCCTCCGCTACGGCGTTCCCGGCAAAGACGGATATTTCCTTCCCGCCAGTCGCTTTCTGACGGGCGTCCCGATAGCTATCGGGAAGGTGCAAGGTGATTTACAGACGCAGTGGGAGGCGGGTGTCCCTCACTTTTTCGCTGACGGACGGGGAAGCTACGACCTCCTCTCCTGTATCTTCTTCGCCCTCAGCCGCATCGAGGAGTACGACAACCCGGCCGCGGACGGACACGGCAGATTTCCGGCTTCCGCCAGCCATGCTTTCCGGAACGGCTACCTGGAGCTACCCGTCGTCTCCCTCTGGGCGCGGAAAATACTGGAAGGGCTATACGCACACCACCCAAAACTACCGCTGGTGGAACGGCCTACCCTGACCACCGAAATGACCTACGACATCGACCAGCTCTGGGCCTGGCACCACCGGGGCTGGCGGGGGATAGCGGCCGGCGTACGCGACCTGGTGACCGGCCACCCGCGCCGTGCCCTCGACCGCTGGCGGAGCCGGCCGGACGAAGACCCCTTCTACCGACCCTTCACGAATCGGGAAACCCCGCACCAGCGTCCGCGCCCCCTTACTTTCTTCTGGCTGCTGTCGGACGGGCAACTGCGGCAGGACCCCAACCCCTACCCCGTTCCGCCGGCCCAGATCGAACTGATGCGACGGCTGGCCGCCGACCACCGAATGGGTATTCACCCCAGCTACCGGGCCAGCGAGGACCCCGCAGTGTTACGCACCGAATGCGACCGGTTTTACGATATTTTCGGCGTGCGCCCCAGCCACTCCCGGCAGCACTTTCTCCGGTTTCGGCTGCCCGCCACTTACCGGGAACTGCGCAGTAACGGTATCGGTCACGACCACAGCATGGGCTTCGCCGACGCCATTGGCTGGCGCGCCGGTACCCACCTGCCCTTCGCCTGGTACGACGTGGAGCGGGAGGAAGCCACCGGACTGATGATTCACCCCTTCGGCGCTATGGACGTGACGCTGAAAAATTATCTGAAGCTCTCGCCCGACGAGGCGGCGGAGCGGTTGCGGACGTTGCGGGCGGGCACAGAACCCTTCGGTGGGCCGTTCACGCTACTGTGGCACAACAGCTCATTCGCTCCCGAATACGGGTGGGATAAGTTCACCACTAAGGCACTGAGAGACACTAAGCTACACTAAGCACAAGTACTCAGTGTAGCTTAGTGGTGTAAAGCACCGTAGGCACTCATTCCAGATCAAACAGATCCTTTACGCCCGGGTAGCGATCCACCGTAAAGCCCTCCGCCAGGTCGTAGCCCGCTTCCCGGCCGAAGTTCTGGGCCTTGGCGCGGAGGAAGTCCATAAAGTCCTTACCGCTGATCGGGGTACTGACCTCCTTACTGTACTCTCCCTCCTCGTGGTCGTTGAACTGGCTGGCGTAGCAGGCGATGCACTCCATTTTCTTGTCGAAGTAGGGGGTGATGTCCACTACGAAATCCGGCGGCATATTGCGGTCCTGGATGTAGTGGTAAACGGCCCGGGGACGCCAGCGTTCCTGGGGTTCGCCCCCTTCGTCCAGGGTTTCGATCTTCAGGAGGCCGCTGTAAAAGCAGGCTTCGCTGATGAGGCGGGCCGCCCGTCCGTGATCGGGGTGACGGTCGTGGGTGGCGTTGGCCAGCACGATACCGGGCCGGCACTTACGGATTTCGTGGATCAGCGTACGGACGTTCTCCTCGGTGTTGCGCATGAAGCCGTCCTTCAGATCGAGCGTATTGCGGTAGATAGCCCCCATCTTCTCGGCGGCGGCGGCGGCCTCCCTTACGCGGATCTCCCCACTCCCCCGGCTGCCGAGTTCCCCCCGGGTCAGGTCGAGCAGACCAACGGAATATCCCAGATCGATGTGGCGTAGCAGGGTGCCACAGGCGCTGAGCTCCACGTCGTCCGGGTGGACGCCGATGGCGAGAATATCAACTTGCATGCAAAATCAGTTTGAGGGGTAAACGCGGCGACCGCCGAGATAAGTTGAGATAACCCGGGTAGAAAGAATGCGCTCCTCCGGGCAGCTGAGCAGATTTTCACTCAGCAGCACGAATTCGGCGGCCTTGCCCGGCTCCAGCGTTCCGCGCACGTCTTCCTGGAAGGCGGCGTAGGCCGGAGCCCGGGTGTAGCTGTCGAGGGCCTCGAGGCGGGTCATGGCCTGCTCGGGGAAAAACGTGGCCTTTCCGTCCGCCCGTTTGCGGGTCATGGTGGCGTAGAGGCTCTCGATGGGGTTCACGTCCTCGACCGGTGCGTCGGTCCCGTTGGTCACTACCGCCCCGGCATCCAGCAGGGAGCGCCAGGGGTAAGCTCCGTAGCGGGCCCGTTCGGTACCCAACCGGGTCTCGGCGAACAGTGCATCCGAGGTACAGTGGATGCCCTGCATACTGGCGATGACCCCCAGTTCCGCGAACCGGGGAATATCGGCCGTATCGATGTGCTGGGCGTGCTCGATGCGCCAGCGACGGTCGTTATCCGCTTCCAGGTGGGTGGCCATGATGTCGAGGGTCTCCCGGTTGGCGCGGTCGCCGATGGCGTGAACGCAGAGCTGCATGCCGTGCTGCTTGGCCAGTCCGGCAATGCTGTCGACGGTCGCCACCAGCGTGGTGTTCTGGCCCGTGAAGCCGGGGTTATCGAAGTAGGGTTCGATCAGCCAGGCACCGTAGCTGCCCAGGGCGCCGTCCAGTTCCGTCTTGATGGCGGAGCACTCGAAGCGGGTGCCGTAGTGGGGCAGCCCGTCCATGTTACCGACCATGCGTTCGTAGGGGTGGCGCAGCATCACCCAGAGGTTGATGCCGAGGCTGTCGGCCGCGTCCAGCTCCTTGTACCACTCCAGTTCGAAGAAGCGGGTCCCGGCGTCCTGGAAGGAGGTGATGCCGTTGGCCAGGCACTCGTCCCGGGCGGCACGGATACCGGCCAGCCATTCGGATTTACGCTCTTCCGGGCTCATGGTCTGTACGTAGTCCTGGTAGGCGTCGGTGATCAGGTCCATCGCCCGTTCTTCGAAAACGCCGGTGGGGTTGCCCGAACCGTCGCGGAGGATGCGGCCGCCCCGGGGGTCGGCCGTTTCCTTGCTCACGTTGGCGATGTCCATCGCCTTTTGGTTGGCGAACAGGGCGTGGCCGCTGGCGTGGCGGAGTACGACGGGGTGCTCGCCGGTCAGCCGGCTCAGTTCGTCGTGTACCGGGTAGCCGCCAACGCTGTGGTCGTGCGGCTGGTCCCACTTCTCCTGGTGCCAACCCCGGCCGGTCACCCAGCCGCCGGCCTCCGTTTCCGCGGCCCGCTCGGCAACCAGGGCCACGATCTCGTCCCAGTTTTTGGACCGCAGGAAGTTGAGGTTGCGCAGCGAACTGCCGAGGCCGCTGTAGTGGGCGTGGCCCTCGATGAGGCCGGGCATGAGGAACTGACCGTCGGCGTCGAGCCGCTCCGTCTTGCCGGAGAGTTGGCCGGACCAGGCAGCCGTATCGTTACCGACCCCCAGGATGTTACCGTCCGAACCGACCAAGAGAGCCGTGGCGCAGTAATCCGCTCCGGCCGGATCGGAGACCCCGGGGCAATCCACCCCCGTCCAGATCCGGGCGTTGAAGACCAGTAATCCGGCATCCTTCCCGGTGGTTTCAGTTCCGGGTCGGTCCGTTTCGCAGCCCAGCAGGAAAGCAAGGGGGAGCAGTAAGAAATATCTCGTCATGACTTGAGGTCTTTAAGTTCTTCGGCGGAGAGCACCTGCACGGGCCGGTCGATGGTGGCTTCCAGGCTGATGAAGGTTTCGGTTCGCTGGATTCCATCGAACTGCTGGATCTGCTGAAGCACCTCCCGCAGGTGGTTGGTGTCCCGACAGACGACGCGGACAAAAATACTGTAGACTCCCGTCGTGTAGTGGGCGGAAACGATTTCGGGGATGGTGATCAGGTAGGTAGCCGCCTCGTTGTACAGGCCGCTGCCCTTGAGGTAGATTCCCAGGAAGGCAGTCACGTCGTAGCCCAGTTTCTCGGGGTCGACGATCAGGGTCTGCCCCTGGACGATGCCCGCGGCAATCAGCTTATTCATCCGGACGTGGATGGTTCCGCTGGACACGAACAACTGGGTGGCCAGGTCGGTGTAGGGCCGCTTGGCATTTTCCATCAGCAGGGCGAGGATCTTGCGGTCCAGTTCATCAATTTCGTGGGGCATACGCTACTTTGATCGGCAAATTACGATCCCGTTCCCGTTCGGCCACGATGAGCCGGTCGCCGGGGGGCAATCGCTCGGTCAGCAACCGGGCCACGGAGTCATCGTAGTCCTCCCCGGTCTCCGGGGTTTCCATCCAGAGCAAGCAGACCAGTTTATTGGTGTGTTCCAAGCGGCGGCGGGCTTCCGTCCAGAACCAATAGTTGGAGTTCGGGCGGGGGCGGCCGCGCCACTCCATCCAGCGCAGCTGCAGGCGGGGCCACCAACGACGGCGCAGGGCGGTATCTACGATGCGCAGTAGCCGCCGGCTGTCGGTAAATTTGCGGGCGACCTGGTCCGCCAGCCGGTCGGGAGACGGCCGGTTGGCACGAAATTCCTGTTCGTTACTGAACCGGGGGCGGTAATTTTTGACTTCGATGAACCACAGTTCCCCGGCCGGCGTGAGGGCGATAAAGTCCACCCCCTTCAGCCCGTGTCCGCTGAGCGACTGGTAGGCGACCGTGCCGTCGTACTTCCGCACCACCCAGTCATCGGGGAAGTGAAAGAGCAGATCGGACTCGGGGTAGACGGACACACCGCAATATACGATAGCCTGGCACCTGCGCGCCGCGCCCAAAGAATGCCTGGCCCTTTCCGGTCAGTGGTCTGAACCCTTCCCCACCCCGTTCGTTTCCATCCCATGCCCGAGGAAAAAGAAAAAGAAGCGTTCGTCAACCCCATTGACGGAGAGAAGATCGCCAAGGACCCCCACCTGCTGCCCTACGCCCACGAGCGCGGAGGAGCCACCATCAGGCCGGTCGACAAGGGCAAGATCACCGGGCTGGCCATGTCGGCCATGTACGAGCAAACGGATATGCAACTCGACCAGATCAAGGCGCAGATCGAATTGCTGGCGCGCCAGGCCAATGAAATTCAGAACCGGATGACGATCTCGGAGCAGATCTACGCCGCGGAGATCAACATCGACCCCATCATCGGACGGACGTACCACCTGTACAACCGCAGCAACGGACAACCCGTCATGAGCCTCGTCAGCCCCGCGGAATGGGGTCCGAACCCGCCCTACGAGTTCGTGGCCACCATGAAACTACTGGGGGACCATACTTGGGACATCCTGGAGAGACGGGAGGACCAGAGTGGTCAATAGGGTGTAGTAGTTGACGATACGCAAAGCGTAACGATTTGGTTCCACGGAGTCTAGCGGAGGGAAGCAGAGTTGCGCGGAGTATGAAATCGCTGCGCGATATTCAAGAGTAAACGGAGCCGTGGCGGATGCTTGCTCTGCTAACTCTGAACTTGCGCTAGCAAATTTATTGCTCCGGTTCACTCTGCTTCCCTCCGTGGAACCGTACGGCTTACGCTTGCGTAAGATCAGTTAATGGTCGAACTAGCTACTATAAACTATGGACCGCTGACTACAGTACTTCCCCGATCACCTGGATCGCTGACATATCCGGTGCGTCCTTCCCACCTGCTTCCTCCAGGCTGACGGCGAAGGCAGCCGTCTCGGGAATAAAGTCTACGTCCAGCAGGGTTTCGGTGTCCATATCCAGATCGAGGACGCCGAGACTCTTCGGGCCGTCGGCGTCGATGGCCCACAGTTGGTACTGCTTTCCGGCCGGGGGCGGGGGCAGGTTATCCGCCGTAAAGAGGGTACGGTTCGAACGGGTATTGTAGTAAACGATGGCGCGGGAGTCCGGAGCATTCGGGGTTCCCGCCAGGATGATACTGCGGGTGGCGGGGCTGGCCAGGATGGCCAGTCGCTCCGTCAGTTCGGTATTGGCGGCCCGAATTTCGTCACAGTCCTGCTCGAGGAGCTTCAGTTCGTTGCTCAGTTCGGAGTTTTGCTCCCGCTCGGTTTCGGCCTGGTTCCAGTAGTGAACCGCGGCGGCGGCCGCCAGGGCAAACAGCAGCAGACCGATCCAGACGGAGAGGCCGCCGGAGTTGGTATCCTTCACGGGGTCCACCGTCCGGGGTGGCGGGGTTTGGCGAATACGCTCCAGTACCCGATCGAGGGCAGCGGGGGGAGCCGGGGGGGCCTGAGCCCGCACGAAAACCTCCAATGTTTCTTCGATTCGCATGATCTCTTCCCGGATTTCCGGGTGCTCCGTGGCATACGCCTCCACCTCCCGCCGCTTGGCGGGTTCTAGGCGGTCCAGAACGTAGAGTTCCAGTACGCCGGAGGCGATGTAGTCGGAGAGATTCACGATATCAGTAAGCTAGGTTTTGAAGAGTCAGTAAAAACAGGGGCACGGCCGAGAGTAGCAGCATTTCAAGCTTCAACAGCTTGCGCAACTCCTTGAGTGCCCGCCGGGCGCGGGTTTTAACCGTGCCGAGCGGCATTTTCAGGGCCTCGGCGGTCTCCGCCTGGGTGTATTCCTGAAAATACAGTAGTTCGAGAATGGCCCGTTGGTTTTCGTCCAGGCCTTCCAGTAATTTTCTAACGCCAATTCCATCCGTGGATGGCGTATGGCTGAGCGCTTCCCTATCAGTTACGAGTACGTCGATAGGATCGGTTTTCCCACGGCGCTTAAAATTTTTGGAGCGGGTGCGGTCGATCGCCGCGTTGCGGGCGATGCGGGCCATCCAGGTGAACAGCCGGCTTTTATCCTCGTCGTACTGGTCGATATTGTCCCAGACCTTGAGCAGCACGTCGTGCAGCGTCTCTTCGGCATCGTCCTTTTCCTTCAGGACTTTGTTGATGAGAAAAAAAAGCGCACCACCGTAATCGGCGAACAACAATCGCATACCTTCCTCCTTCCGTCCCCGGATGAGGGACAGGAGTCTTTCCTGGTGGTCATTATTGGTAGGTAGTGAGGTCATCCGTCAAGTAAGCGGTGTAAATATTATCATTTATCCGCACTTTCCCGGCTAAGATTGCCAGATCGGCGTTCTTATCTTGCGCATCCCGCCCAAAAAAATCTTCCGTGAAACAATTACTCACCGGTGTCGGCATCGGTTTTGTCTTTCTTACCGCCTGGTTTTTCCTGCTCAGCTCCAACGGCTACAATAACGATGTATCCGCCGACGGTGCGCAGGTGCAGGCTACTGACCGAGCTGTGGAAACGGCCGGCCTACCCCAGCAGGTAAGACCCATGGACCTGTCCGGTCCCTTTACCTTCGCCGGCGAGTCGATCCCGATGGAAAACTTCGATGTCCGGGAACGTCTCGACGCGGAGTTGATGCGCAACGCCTATTTCCACCGCAGTACGTTGCTCCTGCTCAAGAGAATGCCCCGCTACTTTCCCACCATCGAACGGATCCTGGCCGAGGAGGGCGTCCCGGACGACCTGAAGTACCTCGCCGTGGCCGAGTCGGGCCTCAGCGATGCCACCAGCGTGGCCGGGGCGAAGGGAGTCTGGCAGTTCATGGCTCCCACCGGCCGGGCGTACGGACTGGAGATCGGCAGCGAGGTAGACGAGCGTTTCCACCTGGAGAAGGCCACCCGCGCCGCCTGCCGCTACCTGAAGGAGTACCACGAGCGGTTCGGCAGCTGGAGCAAGGTGGCCGCCGCCTACAACATGGGCGGGCCCAACCTGGATAAGTGGATGGACCGGCAGCGGGCCGAGACCGTGTACGATCTCGACATCAACGACGAAACCATGGCCTACCTTTTCCGCATCGTGGCCCTGAAGACCATTCTGCTCGCCCCGGAGGAGTTCGGCTACGAGGTGGCCCCCGACCAGACTTACCCTCCCCTGGATTCCTTCCGGACCGTTACCGTTGACCGCTCCCTGCCCAACCTGGGTGACTTCGCCCGCGAGCAGGGGACGACCTACCGGATGCTGAAGGTGTACAACCCCTGGCTGGTGGCCGGATCGCTGACGGTGAGCGGCGGGGAAACGTATACGGTGCGGGTGCCGTAGGGCAACCTCCTATTTTCTACCGGCGGGTACAACTCACCGGTAGCCGAACCCATTCCACTTCTATGAAGGCTACTCTTTTAAAACCCTACGCCCACCACATCCGCCGGAAAGTGCTGCGGCAAGCCCGACTCGCCGTGGAAATTCAGGAAGAGATCCGTCGGGAGTTGGTCTGGACGGCCACGGAGACCGATTTCGGGCGAGACCATGACTTCGAGAACATCCACAACTACGAAGATTTCAAAAAGCGCGTCCCGATCGGGGATTACGAGGCCTTCCGTGACTACGCCGATCGCATCAAGGGTGGCGCGGCAAACGTCAGCTGGCCCGGTCAGCCGAAGTACTTCGCCAAGACCAGCGGGACGACGAGCGGAGCCAAGTACATCCCCCTGACCCGCGACAGTATTCCCAATCACTTCGGCAGTGCCCGCAACGCCCTGTTCAATTACTTTGCCGAGACCGGCCACGGCCGCTGGCTCGACGGGAAGATGATCTTCCTGAGTGGCAGCCCGGAACTGAGCGAGACCAACGGGATCCTGACCGGGCGGCTTTCCGGTATCGTCAACCACCAGGTACCGGCCTGGCTGCGGACCAACCAACTGCCCAGCTACCGGACGAACTGCATCGAAGACTGGGAAACCAAGCTCGACGCCATCGTCGAGGAAACCTGGCAACAGGACCTGCGCCTCATCAGCGGCATCCCGCCCTGGGTACAGATGTACTACGAACGGCTACTGGCCCGGAGCGGGAAGGACCACATCCTGGAACTCTTTCCGAACCTGGAGATGTTCGTCTACGGCGGTGTCAACTTCGAGCCCTACCGCCAGACCCTGGAGCGGCTGGTGGGGGGCCGCATTCCCAGCGTGGAGACCTACCCGGCCAGCGAGGGGTTCATCGCCTTCCAGGACAGCCAGCACGAGGAGGGGCTGCTGCTGAACGCGGCCAGCGGTATCTTCTTCGAATTCGTGCCCGCCGCGGAGGTGTTCGACGCTGACCCGCCCCGGCTTTCCCTGGGGGAGGTAGAGACTGGCGTGAACTACGCCATCATCCTGAATACCAACGCCGGGCTGTGGGGCTACAACATCGGGGACACGGTGGAATTTACCAGCGTGGACCCCTACCGGTTACGGGTGACCGGACGCATCAAGCATTTCATCTCCGCCTTCGGGGAGCACGTTATCGGTCAGGAGGTCGAAGATGCGATGCGGGAAGTCACCGCCAAAATTCCGGCCGAGGTGACGGAGTTCACGGTAGCTCCCCAGGTGAATCCCGCCAGCGGTCTGCCCTACCACGAGTGGCTGGTGGAATTCAGCCGGCAACCGGAAGATCCGGTCGCCTTTGCCGCCGCGCTGGACGAGGCCCTGGTTCGCCGCAATGCCTACTACCAGGACCTGATTACGGGTAAAGTACTCCGCCCGTTGGTGCTTACGCCGCTGGTGCCGGGGGCCTTCCGGGAGTACATGAAGAGTCAGGGAAAGCTGGGGGGGCAGAACAAGGTACCCCGGCTGAGTAACGACCGGGGGATCGCGGATAGGTTGGAGGGGGTGTTGGTGTTGTAGCACTATATGAGTATACCCGCTCCTCTCAGAGTTAAGTTAGCGTTGTCGATATCGTTACCCGATTAGGAGTAGCCCCTGACTAATATTGTTAGACCGCCAATCGTTGGCATTACTGGTAGTATTTATAAATGTTGCACGGATAGCACTCCCGCATAGTCCGTAGTAACATTAGTTACAATTATCGTATAAACCGGTGTAAACATATTTTGGTGCAGCCGTCTTAACTGAACGGCGTCAACGTATTTCCTGGTCCTCCCCTTATGTGCCCGGCCCAGAGCGTCATGTTCTGCCTGAGGGCCCCGAGTAACCGCATTGGAATACGTTGAGCAGAAGCGGTGCGTTTTGCGTAAAAAAAATGTTTTGAATAACGCCAGCGTGGGTATAATAAAAATTCATACGGTACACTTCCATTGCAAAGTAGAATAATACCTCCTGCCCCCGAAAGTGCGTCGAAGCCTGTCGAGCGAAGGCCAGACGGTCACCGATAAGTATGTTGGCGACATCGTTATTGTTAATTCGTCGGAACGGCATGATTGATTGGTTTCGGGTGATTACTATTTCCCTTTATGCAGAATGTGCCAGGCGATGTTTCTATTTTCATCAGAGGGGAGATCGTCATTGGTTCTGCTACCAAATTCGTCATAGACGGATCTCATGATCGGTAGCAGGAGTAACTCGCGCGTTTCGGTAGGCCACCAGCGTTCCATGTGTTCGATTTGACGTTTGAAGGATCGTTTGGCTACGATTCCCTCAAGGGCTACGTTGTGAGAAGCAATCACGTTGTCCGTAGTATACTCTGCACTACTGACGATGGTCGTGCCGATGGGCCTGGGAATCATGGCGTCGGGGTGTTCGGCAAAAAAGTCGGTCAGGTTCGCCGCGGTAGTTCCAATGTGTTGATTGATAGATGGAAAATCCGTCGTGGCCAGTCGAAAGAGTGGAAATTTACTAAGATCAAGTCTGGTAGTATCTACCCCCACGATACTACTTTCGACAATGATCGAAGTCTGGTTGACCTGCACCAATGCCGCAATCTGTTGGATATCGGCGGTAATTTTAACCTTTGCGTCTCCCGCGGCAACGCCGAGCCGAAACCCGCTTCCTTTTCGCTGAATAACCATTTTATGGCCGTCATGCAAGAGATTGATTTCGTTCGCGTAGAGCATCACGTCAATCACGAAGCAAATCACTTCTCCGTGCCCCTTGAAATCGATCGGGACCGAAAACAGTTCCCCCCAGATTTTCTGGTCGATGAAGTTAATACTGATCTCCGCGTGGGATAACTCCGGTGCGTTGCCCAGAGTAGCTGACTCCCCCCCGGCGAGCCGTTCCATTGCCGATTTCGAAGCCGTTAGTGGATTATCGTCCGGATTAATCGGAATATAGTTAAGTGACATTATGCAGTATTTCTTATTTTCAATTAATCCATATTTACCATACCCGGTACCAAGAGCCTACATTCCGATTCCACGCCCGAGTGACAGCAAGTGTTCCGTTCTTTTGATCAGGGCAGCGTCGTCGGGCTTATGATTGTCTTCGGTAAGGTGCCAGTACTCTTTGTATACTTCCTTGATAAGCTTCTCCTGCGGATCTGCCTTGGGCCAGTGATCGGGGTTCATATGACTGTGATTGATCGCCTCGTGATAAGACTCTTTGCGGATACCCCGCTCAAGGGCATATATCTCAGATGCCAGTACCGACCTAAAATTGGCTAATTCCCGTCGATTCGACCGTAAACGATGAAAATCCACGTCAACGCTCAGTAGTCCTGGATACAATTTATGCTGAACTTCCTCATTCGTGAAGTAAGCCATCAAATCCGCCTCAATCTGTTCGAGAATATGAAATTCGTCCATCGTGAATTTACTTCCCGATCTAACGAGAATAGGCCTCAGTATTTTAAGCATGGCGGCATCCGCCCCGAGCAGGTGGATATCGAAATGGGTAGTGGCGAGATTTCCACTTGCGGAGGCTGCGATCCCCTTAGGGCTGGTGATATTAGCGCTTGCGTGTACATCCCAGCAGGCGATAACGATTCTCGCGCCAACTCCCCAGTTAGTTGCCTGGATCGCGCTAAGTACCTCGGGATGATCGTAATAAGTATTTTCTACTCCTCTTTCCACCCACATCATATTCCATCCGTACAGCGTCAGATCGGAAGATGTTTTTGTCCGGATAGCGCTGGTGTTGTTAATGCCTAAATCGGTGAGCGTTTGCAAGTGCATTACCCCCTGCCTCATGTCCAACTCGCTGTAAATACCCCGGTAGACTTTATCGATGGCGGAAGCCTCTCTCATGAATTCGTTATAGAGCGACAGTACAACGGAATGCTCGGAGTGCTCAGGTCTAACCACGTACGGAAGTACGTGCAGGCCCCGATAGATACTGGACATGAGAGGAATGGTTTAAAATTTCATGAGTAACAACGTTGTAAACCTAGGGAAAATAATCAGGAAATAAAATTTATTCTTAATTTTTTACGCTATTCACATATATTTTCTTGGTATTTCATCACCATTTTAATCATATTCCTCACTACCAAAACTTTCCGCAACCTCTTTCTGGTGAACACGGCAGCAACAGCTCATCAGATTTACAGGCATTTATACTTTAAAATTATCAATCAGGTGACTAACCCGCAAATGATTAATTCTGAAAAACTGATTTAATGTACTTTTCTAGCTGCCCCTTCCCTCACTACAGTTCCTTTACAAAAGAAGCAGCCTACCGCTGCTATATCGAGAACCCGGACAGTCGCGGCGTTACGTCCGAATATTCCTTCCGGGGGGAGGCTTGCAATCAAGGTACGCAACGTCGTGCAACCAAAATCACCCACAAACCATCGACGGTAATTTCCGACGCCCGGCCAGGAATGGAGTCGCCAGTTAACGGACCAACACGCCTTACCTTGCGGTCTCTATTCTACACAACTCCGACCGATGCCCTTCCGCTTCCCCCTCCTGCTGCTGCTGTTATCTTTTTGCACCTGCGTCCGCGCCCAAACGCCGGAATTCAGTTTTCTCAGTACGGAGCAGAACGCTTTTGTAAGGCAGGAGGTCGCGCGCCTGAGTCTGAAACAGAAGGCCGGTCAGATGACGCAAGTGGCGGCCGACCTGCTGTTCGAGGGCAAGGTATACAGCCTGACCAAACCACTGGTGGAGAGTGCCGGTCGCCAAAATAACGTGTTCAGCAACCTGGAAATAGGCAGCATCCTGAACCACCCCACTGGTGCCTACCCCGGCCCGGAGCAGTGGTACGCGTACATGAAGGGCTGGCAACAACAGGCCCTGGATAAGACGGGGGTTCCCATCCTTTACGGCATCGATGCCATCCACGGGCCGAACTACGTTTCCGGCAGTACCCTCTACGCCCAGCCCCTCGGCGTGGCGGCCAGTTTCAATGCCCCCCTGGCCCAGGAACTCGCCGCGATGACGGCCTACGAACTGATGGCCGCCAGCATTCCGTGGAATTTCAGCCCCGCCATGGACGTCCCCCGCAACCCCGTCTGGAGCCGCAACTGGGAGAGCTTCGGCGAAGATACTTACCTGAACACCGCCATGGGGCTGGCCATGGTGAAGGGCTACCAGGGAGACGACCCGAGCAGCCCCTACACGGTGGCCGCCTGCCTGAAGCACTTTACGGGCTACGGTGCCGGACTGAGCGGCCGCGACCGCACCCCCGCCTACGTAGCCGAACGACAATTACGCGAACACTGGTTCCCGCAGTACCAGGCCACCATCGATGCCGGTGCCCTGACGATCATGATCAATTCCGGGGAGCTGAACGGTATCCCCGTTCACGCCCATAAGTGGCTACTGACCGACGTACTCCGCTCAGAAATGGGCTTCGAGGGGCTGCTGGTTTCCGACTGGCAGGACGTGCGCTATCTCTACGAACGCCACAAGGTGGCCCGGGACCTGAAGGAGGCCGTAAAAATGTCCATCGACGCGGGTATGGACATGAGTATGACGGCGGTGACGACCGAGTTTCCCCAGGCCGTCATCCAGCTGGTGAACGAGGGGCAAATTACCATGGACCGCATCGACCTCAGCGTTGCCCGCATACTGGCGGTCAAGGTAGCCCTCGGCCTCTACGAGCAGAGCAGCAACGACCCCGCCGACTACCCCAAGTTCGGCGGTGCCGAGTTCGACGAATTAAGTATGCAGAGCGCGGAAGAAGCCGTCGTGCTGCTGAAAAATGACGGGCTCCCCCTACCCATTAAAGCCGACCAGCGGGTGCTGGTCACGGGCCCGACGGCCAATACCATGCGCAGTCTGAACGGCGGCTGGACCTACAGCTGGCAGGGGCAGGAGTCGGATGATTACCTGGGAGACCGGTACAATACCATCCTGGAGGCCATGCAGTCGGAGTTTCCCGACCGGATCTCCTACGTTCCCGGGGTGGCTTACGATACGGTGATCGACATCGCGGCGGCCGTGGAGGCTGCCGGTGAGGTCGATATCATCGTGGCCTGTATGGGTGAGCTCAGCTACACCGAAAATCCGGGTAACATCAACGACCTGAATCTACCGTCATCACAAAATCAATTGATCGAGGCCCTGGGCGAAACCGGGAAGCCGATCATCCTGGTCTACGCCGGTGGCCGTACGCGCATCATCACGGATATGGCCCGCCGGTCGAAGGCGGTACTGTTCTCGATTTACCCCGGGCCCCACGGCGGCGATGCCATTGCGGGCATCATCAGTGGGCGGGTAAACCCCAGTGCGCGACTACCGGTCACTTACCCCCGCTACGTCAATGCCTTCACTTACTACGACCGCAAACACACCGAGGACTTCTTCAATGCCTATAACCCGCTGTTTGAGTTCGGCCACGGGCTGAGTTACTCCACTTTTACCTACGGCAACCTGAAGCTGAGCGCCGCCACGATGGGCCCCAACGACAGCGTACGGGTTTCGGTTACCGTAACCAATTCGGGTAAGCGGGCCGGTAAGCACAGCGTGCTCCTGTTCAGCAGTGATAAAATAGCCAGCATCACGCCGAGCGTGAAAAAATTACGCGCTTTCGACAAGGTTAGCCTGGAACCCGGAGAGAGCAAAGAGGTAAACTTTACGCTGACGGCGGAAGATCTGTCGTTCATCGGGCTGGAAAACAAGCGGATCACCGAGACGGGTGCGTTCACGATCATGGTCGGCGATAAGGAAGCTACGCTTACTTACGGAGAATAGTCACACTACCGGCCTGACGCCCTTATACCATCACTACGCTCGCTACCCCATTCATGTCCGCTCCCCCACCCTTCGCCATTCAGCACGACCCGCAGATTCCGGAGCTGCTGCACCAGTTAGGTAGTACGCTGGTGCTGTCCACTTACCAGGCGGGTAAACTGGTATTACTCTCCGCCCCGACGGCCGACCGGCTGGTCCAGCTCCCCCGCAGTTTCGCCAAGCCGATGGGCATTGCCGAGGACGCGGCGACGGACCGGCTCGCCCTGGCCTGCAAGGAAGAGGTGATCGTACTGGCCAATTCTTCCGAGCTGGCCCGCTTTTACCCCAAAGCCCCGGAACGGTACGATGCACTCTACCTGCCCCGGACCACTTACCACACCGGGGCGCTGGACGTACACGACCTGACCTTCGGCGACGGCGGGCGTAGTCTGTACGCCGTGAACACTCGCTTCAGTTGCCTGATGACGATCGACGACCGCTACAGTTTCACCCCCTACTGGCAACCGCCCTTCATCGACAAGCTGGTCAGCGAAGACCGTTGCCACCTCAACGGCATGGCCCTGGAAGACGGAACGCCCCGTTACGCGACGGCCTTCAGCCAGACGAATACGCCCCAGGGCTGGAGACCAACCGTTACTACGACCGGGGTGATCTTTGACGTGCTCAGTGGGGAGGTGCTGGCCGACGGGCTGGCGATGCCCCACAGCCCCCGGTTATTCAACGGGAAGCTGTACGTACTACTCAGCGCCACTGGTGAAGTGGTGGAGATTGACCGGGCGAACGGCCAACGGCGGGTAGTTTGCGGCCTCGACGGTTTCGTCCGGGGAATGGCCCTGGCGGGGGAGTATTTGTTCGTCGGGCTGTCCAAGCTTCGCAAAAATTCCAGCACCTTCGGGAAACTTGACTTCGCCGAACGGGCGAACGCGGCGGGTATTGCCATCGTCCACTTGCCGACGGGCGCTAAAGTCGGCATGATTCGCTACCTGAGCAGCGTAGACGAAATTTATGACGTTCACGTACTGAGCGGTAAACGCCGCCCCAATGTATTAAACACCCTTACCCCGGATCACCGGATGGGCCTCTCCACCCCCGGTACTACTTACTGGGGGCAGTTCAAATCCTAAACACTCTTCCGATGAAGCACCGTTACCATTTTGCCCGACAAAGACGGCAGTTACAGTACGCGACTAAACAGCTTGAGCGGCTGCATACGGCGGGCCTCGCCCTGCCGGCCAGACTCACCCTGAGATTTCAAGATCTCGTCAGCCGTTTATCTCCCCGGCTCGGTCGGGGCGGGCTGTACCGGACGCTCGGCACCGGTATTTTCCTGCTGGGCGTGTGCGCGCCCGCCGGAGCCCAGACCACCCCGACCTTCTTGCCGCCCCGGGTACAGGCATTCGGCCTGGACTCAACCAACGCGGCCAGGGCTTACTATACGCATCCCGTACTGGCGGATATCGATGGAGATGGAGACCTGGATCTGTTCATCGGCGTACCCGACCAGGAAGGGGACAATTACGCTACGGCTTACCAGTTCCAGGAGAACACCGGTACGCCGGAAGTTCCCGAGTTCAGCGCTCCCGTCATCAATCCTTTCGGACTTACGGCCGAGTTGTCAGTGTATAAAACGAGTCTGGTAGACATTGACGGGGACGGGGACCTGGACTTATTCGAGCAGGGATTTCTCTACTTAGAATTCGGTAGCACCCCGGCATCCATCTTTCGCGAAAATATCGGAAGTTCTAGCGAACCACTATTCTCCGACATCCAAACCGACCCATTCGGCATCAGTGGAGAGCAAACGGAGGGAAATCCTACACTCCTAACCTTCGGCGACCTCGATGCCGACGGAGATATGGATATTATCGGTCAATCCTATGATTACCTATCTTCCCCCGGCCGAGTGGTCAATCTGTACTACGAAAACATTACCGGTGACGACGGAGGCGTCACCTTCGCTCCGCCGGTCGATGGCCCCTCTAACCTGGACGCCGATGTCTCCTATGAAGTTGTTGAGTGCTTAGTGGACATCGACGAAGACGGGGACCTGGACGTAGTGGGCTCCTCCTTCTACTACGGAGAAGAGGAAGAGGATGGCTACGGTAGCCTCGTTCTTTTCGAGGAAAATACCGGAACCGCCCAGGAACCCGATTTTGGAATACTGGATACCGCGGCGTTCGGTATCGAACTCGTTCCTACGCTAGACAGGTTTTCCCGCTTTACCTGCGGCGACCTGGACAACGACGGGGATATCGATCTGCTCGCCATATCGGACCTCAATGGTTTTCTATACTTTGAAAACAGCATCATTTCCTCCACCGACAACCGGCTCGTCGAGCTGGAGCTGACCGTCTCCCCCAACCCCACCAGTGGCCTCCTGCGGATCCAAACCAGTGAGGTTTTGGTAAAAACCGAGGTCTCCAACGCCCTGGGCCAGTTGGTGAGGACCCTGGGCGGAAACGCACGGGAAATCGATCTGTCAGCGGTTCCCGCCGGAGTGTATACCGCCAGGTTTGTCCGCCCCGACGGCACCTACGGCCTCCGCCGGATGGTAAAGCAGTAATCCACTAACCCTGCCGTGCCAGGGAAAGCAGGATGCCCGACCGGGTGTCCTGCTTTTCCATTGGTGGTCCTTAGTCCCGCTCTCTTTGCTCCACCACCAGCCGGCGTACCTCCGCGCGCAGTTTGACCGCGTCGTACACGATCCCGTCCTTGATGGTGTAGCGGATGCCTTCGGTGGTGGTCACCTCATTGTCTTCGGTCAGGCGGGTGGCCCCCGTCCCGTAGAGCACTTTCAGGTCGGCCAGGGGATTCTCGGCCACCAGTACGATATCGGCCAGTTTGCCCGGTTCGATGGTACCGATCCGGTCATCCATACCGATGGCCTCGGCGCCGTAGAGGGTGGCGGAACGAATAACCTCCAGGGGGTGAAACCCGGCTTCGCGGAGTAGTTCCAGCTCACGGATGTAGCCGAAGCCGTAAGTCTGATAAATGTAGCCGGAATCGGAGCCGGCCGTCACCCGGCCGCCGCGGTTCTTGTACTCATTGATGAAGGTCATCCAGAGCTGGTAGTTCTTCTTCCAGTCCACCTCCTGCTCCGTCCCCCACTTGTGCCAGTAGCTGCCGTGGCTGATGCGGCTGGGCTGAAAGAACTGCCAGAGGCTGGGCAGGGTGTATTCGTCGTGCCAGTCGGCGTTACGGGCCCGCATTACGTCGCGGTTGGCGTCGTAGATGTTGAAGGTGGGGTTGATGGTAAAGTCGAGTTCGAGCAGTTCGTCCATCACCGCGTTCCAGTGATCGCTGTAGGGTGCGGCGGCCTGCTGCCAGAGCCGACCGGCCTCCCCGAAGCGGTGCTCTTCGTTCTGGTAGTTGTAGTCGACCGGGTAATCCTGAACGGTTCGGTCGGTGAAGAGGGCCTCGGGCAGTCCGTACCAGTGCTCCATGGTCGTCAGTCCGGCGCGGGCACTCTTGAGGACGTTCCAGCGGCCGACGTCCAGCTGGGCGTGGTGGCAGGCACTGCGCAGGCCCAGTTC
The DNA here is from genome assembly GCA_963838715.1 of Lewinellaceae bacterium. Lineage (GTDB taxonomy): Bacteria > Bacteroidota > Bacteroidia > Chitinophagales > Saprospiraceae > Neolewinella. Next base: position 4,753,831 of record CAWISE010000009.1, on the reverse strand, counting down.
CTTATTTTCGGCCAGGGCGGCGGCCATCAGATCGGGGCGGGCACCGAAAAATTTGATGCCGTCGGCTCCCTTCTCCTGGTTGCTTCTCACCCAGTCACGTACCTCCTCGGTGGTGGTAAAGGGTTCCTCCCTGCCCATGCCAAAACCGGTGTAGGCCACGATGCGGGGGGCCGCGATCTCATTGGCGGCGCTCCGCTTTTTGTGGCGCAGCGTCCAGTCGAGCCCGTTGAAACTCCCCGGTTCCCGGATGGTGGTAATGCCGTGTCCGAGCCAGAGTTTGTAGACGTAATCCGGGGTGGTTCCCTGGGCCCGCCCGCCGGTGTGTCCGTGCATATCCACGAAACCGGGCAGGGCGTACATGCCACTCGCATCGATCTCACGGCCACCGGCTTTAAGCTGTGGGCGACGGTCGGCGTCGACGGGTACGCCGGGATAACCGACGGCCGAAGCGGAGATAATGCGGTTGTTTTCGATCACGATATCGACCGGGCCGATGGGTGGGGCGCAGTTCCCGTTGATCAGGGTAACACCGCGGATGATCAGTTGGGGGTAGGGTCCGGCTCCGAAATCCTCGCCGCGGTCCAGGGCGTCCGTCATCTGGGCATACAAGGAGTGGGTGAAGGGTCCTACTCCGCAGTTGGTGCAAAGTGATAGCAGCAGGGGTAAGAGCAGGCAATAGCGTAGATGGGTCATGGGGTTAAGATAGGTTGCCATCATCATTTGTCGTTGCGAGACGTCGGACCGCCTCCGGCACTTAGGGGGGCGGGGGTAGCGGAAGTGGTCGGAGTGGAAGGGACCGACAAAGACAACGGCCCGGAGATCGCTCTCCGGGCCGCGTACTTTTGTAGTAGGCTAAATAGATTAATACTTATTCCGTCACGAAAGTTACCCGTAGGCCGGTAGTGCTGGAACTCTCGGCGGTAAACGTAAATATGTCTCCGCTAACCAGGCCGGAGGCATCGTAAGTATCGTCCCCGATGGAGAAAGAACCGGTAGAGGAAAAAGTAGTTTCCGTCAGCATATCGGCCTCAAACTGCAAGGGGCCCACCAGAGGGCTGGTCAGGGCGACACGGATGGTATTGTTGTCTACTTTCGTAACCGTGGCCGTACGGTCTTCGTCGGTTGCGAAGCTGCCACCACTCCCGATGGCTACGGTACCATCGTAACTTCCCGTAATGGAAGTAGTCAGGTCGGGGCCGCCGTCGGAAGTATCATCATCACCACAGGAAGTGAATACGAAGAGGGATACGAGCAGGAGCCCGAGGGTGAAAAAGCGTGTCATAAATTCAATTGATTAAATGGGGGTTGGCAATAGAAAGGGTGCCCGGCGAAGGTCATTCTCTGCCGGTGCACCACTGATTACTGGGCGTTATGGGATCACTTGCGCAGGCTTCGGTTTCCGAAGAACAGCGGTGCGAAATAGGAGTAGAGCAGGATCGCCAGCAGGGCGGTCCAGACAAAGAAGGCAATGTTCATGGGTGGGTTGGGTGTAAAATGTTCGTGGGATGTTGTGAGATTACTTAAAACGTGGGATTACTCTTATAACGTAGGGCCGAGCGGATTAGCTGCCTGAGAAACGACTTAAATATTGGTATTTTTGAAGTTTTTTACGGTGGACCGGCTACCTTCGGGCCGTGCCCCGCCCCAATCAGCTTTACGTTGTATTCAGTCTGGCCCTGGTCCTCTTTCTGCTGGGGCTGGTCGGGATCTGGAGTCTACAGGTCCGTCAGCTCGGACGGCAATTACAGGAGGCGCTGGACATCATTGTGGAACTGGAGCCCGAGGGGCCGCCCCAGCTGTCTGATCGGTTAATTTTGCACCTGCGCGCGTCGCCCTACTTGCGCTCCCCGGAATCCGTGACGTACATCCCGAAGGAAGAGGCGCTGGCCACCATGGGGGAAGCCCTGCAGCAGGACCTCGAGGCCGTCGGCATGGCCAACCCCCTGCTCGACGTGGTGACCTTCAACGTGAAACTGGAGTACCTCCAACCCGCGCGGCTGGACAGTATTGCGGTTACCCTCCAGGCGATGGAGGGGGTTTCCGGCGTCCACTACCAGGAGAATTTCGTGGAGCGTATCGCCCGCAACGGTACCCGGCTGGGCTGGCTGTTGCTGGGGCTGGCCGGGTTGTTCACCTTCGTGGCGGCGCTGTTGATTCACAATACCGTGCGGCTGAGCCTCTACGCCAACCGCTTCCTGATCAAGACGCAGGAACTGGTGGGGGCCAGCTGGGGGTTCATCAGCCGTCCGTTCCTGTGGGGGGCCGTCCGTCAGGGATTCGGAAGCGGGTTGCTGGCCGTCGGTGCCCTGGCCGGACTGCACGCCTGGCTGCAATCCGCGCTTCCCGAGTTACAACTCGAATGGGAGCCCCTGCCGCTGCTCTGGCTCGCCGGCGGGCTCATCGGTCTGGGCGTACTCATCAACCTGCTGAGCCACTATGTCGTCGTTCGTCGCTACCTTCGCCTTCGCGTTGATGAACTGTACTGACCCGATATGAGCAAGCGTAAAGACAATGTGAAGCGGACGGCCCCCCGGCCCAACACTACCGCGAATACCGACCCCAAGCGCCCGCTGACCTTCGGGCCGGAGACCTACAAGTGGCTGGCCATCGGCTTCGGCCTGGTCATGATCGGCCTCTTCCTGATGGCCGGCGGCCGGGATGCCGACCCCAGCGTTTTCGATACCGATGCGATGTACGGTTTTCGCCGGATCACCCTTGCCCCCCTGGTTATTCTGGGCGGACTGGGCGTGACGATGTACGCCATCCTGAAGAAGTAATCCCGTGGGAGAATTATTGCGGGCCCTCGTCCTGGGCATCATACAGGGCCTTACCGAGTTTTTGCCGGTGAGTTCCAGCGGTCACCTCGAGATCGCCAAGTGGTTGTTCAACGACGACAGCCTCGCCGCCGAAAGTATGCTGATGACCGTTACGGTACACGCCGCCACGGCACTTGCCACCCTGGTGGTATTCCGTAAGGAGGTGGTGGAGATCGTCCGTGACCTTTTCCGCTTCGAGTGGAATGCCGGTACGAAATTTTCCGCCCTGATCCTGCTGTCCATGATTCCCGCGGCCGTGGTCGGTATTCTCTTCGACGAGCAGCTCGAACAGCTCTTCGACCGTCAGATCGTACTGGTCGCCTGTATGCTGATCCTGACCGGACTACTGCTCTTCCTGGCCGACCGGGCCAGACGGACGGACAAGCAAGTCGGGGGGCGGGAAGCCATTCTGATCGGACTGGCCCAGGCCGTGGCCATCCTGCCCGGTATCAGCCGTTCGGGGGCCACGATCTCCACATCCGTCCTGCTGGGCGTCGACCGGGAGCGGGCCGCCCGCTTCAGTTTCCTGATGGTCGTTCCCCTCATCCTCGGCAAAATGGCCAAGGACCTGCTGGACGGCGATTTTACCGCCACTACCTCCGGCAGCGAACTGGGGGTTGCCTTCGCGGCTGCCTTCGTAACCGGCATCCTGGCCTGCGTCTGGATGCTGCAACTGGTGAAACGGGCGCAGTTGAAGTGGTTTGCCTATTATTGTTTCCTGGTGGCTGGGGGAATTTTAGTTTTTAAACTGTCTGCATAACTAAATTTCACGCGGAGGGCGCAGAGGAGCAGAGTCGCAGAGCAGCTCCGACACTCAGCGTCTCAGCCCCTCTGCGCGCTCTGCGTGAAAACCACTATACCATGATCCCCCCCTCCACTACCCCTCCCTTCGACTTTGCCGCCGGCTGCCTGATCCTGGTTGACAAGCCGAAGGGCTGGACGAGTTTTGACGTAGTGAATAAACTGCGCTGGAAGATCCGTAAGAAACTGGGCCTGAAGCGGTTCAAGGTCGGCCACGCCGGTACGCTCGACCCGATGGCCACCGGCCTGCTCTGTATCTGTACGGGTAAGTGGACCAAGCGCCTCCAGGAATTACAGGGGCTGGATAAACGCTATACCGGCACCATCCAGTTGGGTGGCACCACCCCCTCCTACGACGCGGAGACGGCGGTAGACGAGGAATTTCCGACCGAACACATCACCACGGACGCCCTGCTCGCCGCGGCGGCCGAACTGACCGGTGACCTCCAGCAACTCCCCCCCATTTACTCCGCCATCAAGGTAGACGGACAGCCGCTGTACAAACGTGCCCGCCAGGGAGAGCTGATCGAGGTGAAACCGCGCGCCGTTCGCGTAGATGATTTTACCGTGACCGACATTCGCCCCACGGAGGTTGATTTCGACATCACCTGCGGTAAGGGCACCTACATTCGCTCCCTGGCCTACGACCTGGGTAAGGCCGTAAAGAGTGGTGGTTACCTGACGGCGCTACGGCGTACGGAGGTAGGACCTTACGCCATCGAAGGAGCCTGGTCGGTCGAAGACTTACTGGAAGCGATCGGCGAATAAGCTGACAACCAACCAATTACTTATTTACTACTCTGATTGCCCCACAAATACGCGGGGGTAATTACGGGTATTCTTGTCACGGGAGACCGTGCCGTCAGGTCGGAGATTTGTAGCATCACCAAAGCAGCCGAGCCATGCTACAGGAATTCTCCCCTTACTCCCACCGCCCCTTCAGAAACCAGATCGTGGATATCGTATTCGGCCGCCCGAGTCGAGATTGCGACGGATACGGGGTGTGTCGGCTTGAGTTGTCGCAACGGCCCGCCATGGGCTGTGCCGGTCGTCGGGTACGCGCCGGCTTGTACTACTCCCGCAAGAAAAGGGAGTTGCAGTTTCGCGTCTGCTTTGCTTCCGTGTCGGAAGCCCTCTTTACCGAGCAATTCGGCAGCGGTTACTTCCGGGCGGAAGAGCACTGCCCGCTGGACCCTCAAGTGTGCCGTTTGCTGGGTCTCCCCCTGAAGTCCGTCCTCTTACCGGGGCGCTACCCCTATCAGGTCAACGGCCCGGTACTTGAATTCCGTATGGAAGTAGCCAGCAGCGGCCACCCCGTAACCATAACCATCGACTCCGATCTTCTCACCACGATAACCCAGTAGCTCATGTCCACCTTCACCTATACACCGCCCCGCAGCGACGAAGACCTCATCTCCTCCGTGCTGGCCGGACAGAAAAAATCCTTCAACCCCCTCATGGAGCGGTATTATCCTTACGCCCTCCGTCTGGCGGGTGGGTACACGGACTGCGAAGTCACCGCCCAGGATATCTGCCAGGAAACCTTCATCCGGGCGTACGAGAAGCTGGGGGATTTCCGGCAAACGTCAAAATTCTCAACCTGGTTATTCACCATCGTTCGTACCACGGCCCTCAATATGCTGGCGGGAAACAGCCGCCGGCGGACCAACCGGGATACACTCGGACATAATTACTACGAAAAGGACGGCATCGTCTCCACCTCCGCGGCGATGGACAGCCAGATAGATAACCGGATTTTCTACGCCGCCTTCAATCAGCTGCCCGCCCAGGATGCCCTGATCCTTCGCCTGTACCACCTCCAGGAGAAGAGCGTCGGCGAAGTGGCGGAACTCGTTCAGACGGCCCCGGCCACCCTGCGTACGCAGCTCTGCCGGGCCCGGGTAAAGCTGCGGCACTTACTCCAGAACCAGTACGGAGGAGAACTCCAATTTCCTCACGCAAACGCTTAACCTCTACCACCATGAAAAGCCACACCATTCTCCTGCTGATCCTGCTCGGCGCACTGACCGCTCCCCTGTCCGCTCAGAATAACGACGATCCATACACCAGGATCATGACCGAGACCATCCGTAAACTGGATACCATTTCCTCGGGGGGAGACCTCCGCCCCCTGCTGGCGACCTTCGAGCGTATCTCCCGCGTTGAGGAGGAGCGCTGGCTACCGCACTACTACATGGCCATCTGTAACGCTACGATGGCCGTGGAGGCAGAGAACCTGGACGAAGTCGACCGGCTCTGTGACAAGGCGATTGCCTCCCTGGCCCACGCTACGGCAGCCGGAGGAGAGCAGTCGGAGATCCTGATCGTCCGGGCCGTCATTCGCTACGCCAGCCTAAGGGTAAACTACATGGCCCGGGGCAAGGATGCCTCCGAGAAGGCCCTGAGGGACCTGACCCAGGCGGCCAAGCTCAACCCCGAAAACCCGAGGGTCTACGCCATGCTGGCCCGTCATTACCTGAACGTACCCATCCAGCTGGGGGGCGACCGCGACCGGGCCTGCCAGTACGCCCGGCTCGCCTTCCCGGCCTACGAGGAGGAAAAGATAAAAAATGGCGACACCTACTCCCTTGCCCCGCACTGGGGAGAAGAGGATCTCCAAAAGTTGGCCGACCGCTTCTGCGCCACGCTGAATAAAAAGAAGAAAAAATGAGTGCTTCCCGCAAGTGCAGGACACCGCTCAGGGTCCGCTTCAATGAGGTCGACAGCTACGACATCGTCTGGCACGGCCACTACGTCAGCTACTTCGAGGAAGGCCGGGAGGGCTTCGGCCGTCAGTTCGGCATGGGCTACACCGACCTGGAAGCGCGGGGCGTGGTCGTTCCCATCGTGGACGTCTCGGTCCGCTACCGGCGCCCCCTTCGCTACGGCGACGTGGTCACCATCATTACGGAGTTCGTTCCCCAGGCGGCCGCCAAGATCCGGTACCAGTACCGCATCACCGACCTGGCCGAGCGGGTGACCTACTGTACCGGCACCACCGACCAGGTCATGCTCGATGCCACTACCCAAGAACTACTACCCTCCCGGCCGGAGTGGTTACAAATCTGGCAAGACCAATGGGCCATTCACCAGGACTGACCCGACGCGTTTGCCTCGGAGGCAGCGGGATCATCAGCGCGCTCGGGGGGAATACCGAAGCGAGCTGGCAGGCTTTCCGGAAGGGGCAGTCCGCCCTGCGCCGGGAGGAAGTGCCCCACGGATACGCCTGCCCGGTAGCCCGGATCGACCCGGCTTCCGAGGCGGTCCTCCCCTCCCCCAGCCGGTTCGGGAGACTGGCCCTCCAGTCCCTGCGGGAAGCCACCGCCGGCAGCCCGACCTGGAACCCCGATCGCTCCCTGCTCATCCTCTGTTCCGCGAAGGGTAACGTGGAGGCACTACTCGGCGGCGGGGGTACTTACGACCTGGCAACGGCCGCCAGGGAACTCAGCAACTGGCTCGGCCTGCGTACCGCTCCTCTGGTGATCAGTCAGGCCTGCGCCTCGGGCCTGGTGGGACTGACCCAGGGCTACCGACTGTTGCGCTCCGGCCGCTACGACCGCGTGGCCGTGGTGGGGTGCGACGTACTGTCCTCCTTCACGCTGCTGGGCTTTCAGTGCGTCAAGGCCCTCTCGCCAACCGGCTGCCGGCCGTTCCACCCCGAGCGGGACGGTACCAGCCTGGGAGAGGCCGCCGCCGCCGTGATCCTGGAACTGCGCGTACCGGAACGTGGCGAAATCTACCTTTCCGGGGCCGCCATCAACAATGATGCGGACCACGTCTCCCGCCCCCGCCAGGACGGTCAGGGGCTGGGCAGCTGCATTCAGCAGTGTACGCGGGGAGAGCGACCCGACGTGATCTCCCTGCACGGAACGGGCACCCAACTCAATGATTCCATGGAGCTGGCCGCCCTTACGGTGGCCGGCCTGTCTGATGTACCGACCTACGGCTGCAAATCGCAGCTGGGACACACCCTCGGGGCCTGCGGCGTGATCGAAACGATCCTCGCCGCCAGGGACCTGCAACAAAAAAACACCCCGGGAAGCTGCCTGAAAACGGCGGCCGGTTTCGGGGGGACCAACGCCGCAATCTTACTAAAAACCGCGCCATGAACGCCCACTCCCTGTTTCGCGTCGCCGACCGCTCCATCCAATTGGGGGGTCGGCCCCTCTATTCCTGGACTTCCGACAAGGAGGACCGGCGGGAAACGCTCATAAAAGCCATCCGTGATTGCTACGCCGGCGATTATCGCCTGAGCGTGATCGATGACAACGGGCTGCTGCACCTGGCCGTCGGTGGCCTGGTACTACGCCATCACCGGGATATCCTGAAGGAGATAAAAGGAGAATATATCGGGGCGGTCATCGCCAGTCGGAGTGGCTGCCTCACTACGGACCAGACGTTTGTCGGTCAGCTATCGGGTCGTCGCAGTCCCCGACTGTTTGTACAGTCATTACCGAATATTGCCTACAGCCAACTCGCGAATTGTTTCGGGTTGCGCGGTGAGCACCTTTACCTGCTCCAGGAAGATCCTAATTGGGATCAATTGACGGAGCAGGCGGACCTCTTACTCCGTTTCGGGCAATTACGTGCCTGTCTTTGCGGTTGGATCGAGGCGGGAACCGGCCCCTTCGCGGCGGAGATCAGGTTACTGACCACCCCCGCTAACAAGCCTGCACCCGCGGCATCGCCCACTGCGTAAAGAATTCCTCACTCGGCACTTGTTCCAGTTTGGGCAAACGGCCCTTCATACCGTACCGCCAGGTTTCGCAGAGCGCCCCGGTGAAGCATCCGGGAGACGACCAGCTGGCGTGATAGCCCGCCGGGGCCGGTAAGTCGCCGATGTTATAGCGTCGCCCCTCGTGCAGTATGGAGGGTTTGCGGACGTCCATTTTCCGGTAATCGATCGTCATCCCCAGCCCGAGCAGTTTGGAAAATGCTTCCTTTCTCGACCAGTAATACGCGGCTCGGCCACCTTCCCGGCGCCAGTCCGCCAGTTCTCCGGGAGCGAGCATCCGACCGGCCTTTGCCGCATTGAGGGGCCGATCCTGCTGAATATCCGCCCCCACCTCGGTGTCCGCGGACAGCAGACAGATCACGTAGCCATCGCTGTGAGAAATACTGAAACTCGGGCCGCCTACCAATCCGGGCCGGCCGTGAGGTCCGTAGCAGACCGGCAAGTCCCGTCCTTCCCGGAAGGGGTAATCCAGCATTTCGAGCCCGCGCAGCAGCAATTGCTTACCGAGTAAGGACATCCACTGCTGGGGCGGGAGCTGGTACTTGGTGACCGAGCGGCGCAGCCGCCGGCAGGGCAGGTCATCCAGGGGAACGGCCACGTCGGCCGCCCGGATATCGGCGTCAATCCTACCGTAGAGAATGAGATTCTTGGACATGGCTGGATAATTTAGGAGGGGGTGGATAAGAGTACCCGGCGGGCACGAAGTTCGGCCAGCAGGACGGCGGGCACGACCCGTTCGACCTCCGCCAGGGGATAGGGGCGGCACAACTTCCCCAGCAGGTCGGATAAACCCGGAGTGATGCCGAGTACGGAGCGGTCCTCCCGGTCCAGGAGGTGTACTTTATCCCGCCACTCGAAGCAGCCGAAACGCGCCTGGTCGAAGCGTAAATGAGTGGCCGGAGGAAGCGTTTCCGGGGAAGGGGGCGGGGGCAGCCCGTCTCCGGGCAGGTACATCTGCAGGTGATCGAAGATCTCCCACTCCGTCGGGTCCTCCCGCACGTAGGCTTCCAGCTGGCCGTAGCCCTTCTGGCAGTACGCCCGGACGAAACTCGCCCGGTCGGGGAAGTCGGCGGGCACCAACGGGGGAAAGAATTCCGTACACAGGCTTTCCTCCTGGCGGCTGGTAATGAAGGGAACGATGGGTACGCCCAGTTTGTAGGCAATGCTCGCGACGCCGCGACGCGCGTAGATCTTCTTATCGAGAAAATCGATGCACTCAAGTTTATCCCGGTCGAAGTAATCCGTTTGCCCCTCGAGGCCATCCCCGAAGACCAGTAAATTCTTGCCCGCCCGGACTTTCTCCAGCATCATCAACATGGTAGACATGCTACCCGGTTTAATGACCTCGGTGTCGTGTAGCAGCGACTGCAGGGCATCGTGTCGCTGCCCCCACTGGCGGAATTTATCCAGATAGACCGCACCGTTGGCCAGGACCGTAAACTGTAGTCCCATGCTACCCAGTACCAGCGCGATGAGGTTATAAGGGCCGTAGTGAAAGCCGGAGAATATGACCGGTCCGGTAGCGGAGAGTTCGATGCCCGATCGATCGCCGATGATGATCTGCTCGCGCAGCAAGCGATCCAGGGAGGGGCCCGCAAAATCGAGGGCGGCCCGTTGCTTACTCAGCCAGTAGCGGCGAAAAGCGGCCCGAATTTCCGGTTCCGGGCTGGGACCGAAGAGGTGATAGTGATTGGCACGAAAAAAGAGGTAGCTCTTTCGCTCGGGGGCCGCGGGGCTGTCCAGGTCCAGGGCGTCTGCCCGCTGGAACAACTGAAAATGGGAGGGGGTCCGGATGATGGCAGTCATGATTGCTGGTGGTTTTTCCGTTTAGAGGTAGTTGATCAGCCGGCCACCGTTACGGAGTACGACGCGGAAGAGGAAGACGGCCATGACGAGGGTGACCAGCAGGCGCAGCAGGCCGTCCACCCCGTGGCTCCAGAGTAGTGCCAGGGGAGCCTGGGAGGAAAGCAGGCTCGACACTACATCGATAATGGAGTGGGTAACGTAACGGCCGATAAAGAAACCGCCACCGATCATCACTACGTAATTCAGCATACCGTAGACCAGTAGTGGCCAGTTCGTTTTTTTACCGGCGGTATTGCCCGTAAGCAGTTGGTAAGGGTAGGTAAACGAGCGCCGCATCAGATTCGGAATATTGAAGTAATCGGAGTACACCCAGTAGCCGTCGTAGCGGAGAAAGGGAATCAGGGAATACACGATCACCAGCAAATTCGTCAGAATGACGGAGTGGAGAAATCCCTGCTCAACGAATCCCGCCAGGTAGGTTCCGAGCAGCATGATATTAATGAGGAGCTGGAAGTAGATGCCGCCCAGGTTCACGATGATCCGCTTGCGGGAGCCGAGCGCCCATATTTTGGAGACGTCGGCGAAGAATACCGGGAAGACCAGGTAAAAGCCGAAACTGACTTCCGAGGGGCGGATCCCGAAGAAACGGGTGGCGGCGGCGTGGCCGAGTTCGTGGAAAAAGAATACGAGAAAGAGGCAGCCGTAGAGTAGAGGCAGCCGGTAGTAATCCGGTAAGGCCGTGCCCGGAACCGCCGGTGACAAAAAGTACCAGACGGTGAGTACCAGGGAAAGCACGGAAAGGGGAATGGCGAGCTGTTTGCGGAACAGTCCGGCGAGGGGGGTGACCACTCGATTCAGAGGCCCTTCCTTCAGGAGCCGGATTCGAAAATTAATGTAGCTGCTCCGATCCGGAATAGCTTCTTCTTTAGGGTTTTCAGTGGGTGTAAAGGAAGCCTCGGCCCGCTGAAGGGCCTGTGCTACTTCCTCGGGAGATAGCGCCTCGGTGCCTCCCCTGGTGGAAAGCCGGTCACTGATCTCGGCCGGAGCCAGATCCTGCTGTCGCAGACAGAGAATATCATAAAGCAGGCTACCGATGTAAAAATAGCGGCCGCCGCTGGTGGAGGCCAGAAATTTACCGTCCTCGGTTCGACGGAGTTCTAATTGGGCGATGGACATGGTAGCAATTAATTTTTTGATTAAAAAAAACAGGAGGGAGGAATACCCGGGGGTACCCTCCCTCCTGCGTCAGTTTACTGGTAGAAGTACCGGCGGGTTACGCCTGGGCGGTACTGCTGCCGATGATGATGTCGCACTTCCAGGCGCCCTCGGCCTCAACGGCGCTCAGGTGGACCATCTCCAGGCGCTCTTCGAGGGGCTGGATGTCGAGGGAAGGGGTAGTGTTAGGATTAGTCATAGTACAGATATTGATTGGGTGAAAAATGAGTTAGAAAATCGGGTAGCGGATTACGCCTGAGCGGTGCTGCTGCCGATGATGATGTCGCACTTCCAGGCGCCTTCGGCCTCAACGGCACTCAGGTGAACCATCTCCAGGCGCTCTTCGAGGGGCTGGATGTCGAGGGAAGGGGTAGTGTTAGGATTAGTCATAGTACAGATATTGATTGGGTGAAAAATGAGTTAGAAGTTCGGGTAGCGGATTACGCCTGAGCGGTGCTGCTGCCGATGATGATGTCGCACTTCCAGGCGCCTTCGGCCTCAACGGCACTCAGGTGAACCATCTCCAGGCGCTCTTCGAGGGGCTGGATGTCGAGGGAAGGGGTAGTGTTAGGATTAGTCATAGTACAGATATTGATTGGGTGAAAAATGAGTTAGAAATTCGGGTAGCGGATTACGCCTGATCGGTGCTGCTGCCGATGATGATGTCGCACTTCCAGGCGCCCTCGGCCTCAACGGCACTCAGGTGAACCATCTCCAGGCGCTCTTCGAGGGGCTGGATGTCGAGGGAAGGGGTAGTGTTAGGATTAGTCATAGTACGGATATTGATTGGGTGAAAAATGAGTTAGAAGTTCGGGTAGCGGATTACGCCTGATCGGTGCTGCTGCCGATGATGATGTCGCACTTCCAGGCGCCCTCGGCCTCAACGGCACTCAGGTGAACCATCTCCAGGCGCTCTTCGAGGGGCTGGATGTCGAGGGAAGGGGTAGTGTTAGGATTAGTCATAGTACGGATATTGATTGGGTGAAAAATGAGTTAGAAGTTCGGGTAGCGGATTACGCCTGATCGGTGCTGCTGCCGATGATGATGTCGCACTTCCAGGCGCCTTCGGCCTCAACGGCACTCAGGTGAACCATCTCCAGGCGCTCTTCGAGGGGCTGGATGTCGAGGGAGGGGGTGGTGAAATCGGTCATAATTAATTGAATTGAAAGGGTGATTAAAAAAATGATTCTTGGTAGCGATCGCCGGGTTTAATCCCAGATCCCGCCGATTTTTATTCTTGTGCCCTGCCCTTCGGTTCCGAAAGTGAATTTCGCTTCCTCGAAGCCGGGTCCCCGGAACATCGGGCGGACGTTGTTGCTGAATCCGTAGGGCTCCTGGGGGATACCGAGTCGGTTCTGGTTGAAGCGCTGGTTGCCGTCCACGTCGTGGTAGATCAGGATGGCGACCTCGCCGAAGGGGATGGCTTCCAGCGGCACTTCCAGCGTACCTTCCCGGCTGACCGGGAGTCGGACTACGCGCCCGCTTCGCTGGTAGGTTTCCGCGCTGTCGTACACCACGATCTCCAGTTCTCCCCTGGCCTCGGTAATGTTTTCAACCGTCAGTAACAGGGTCCCCTTTGCGGGTGGGTCGGGGGCGGAAGTCACGGCCGTACCGAGTAGGGCCAGGGAAAGGAACAGTAATTTCATGATGGATAATTGATGGAACGCGTTGTCTAGAAATCGAATCCGCCACCGTCGATCCGCATGGTTTCTCCGGTGATGTAACTCGCCTCGCGGGAGCAGAGGAAACCGATGAGGGAGGCTACTTCCTCGGGCTGTCCGAAGCGACGCAGCGGGATGCCCTTTTTCATCTTCCCCTCGTCGATGTCCGCGGTCATTTCGGTCTCGATGAAGCCGGGGGCCACGGAATTGACGGTGATGTTGCGCTTGCCCACTTCCTTACTCAGGCTCTGGGCGGCGGCCACCAGGGCGGCCTTGGAGGCGGCGTAGTGCGTTTGCCCCCGGGTGCCCACCAGTCCGGCCAGGCTCACCACGTTCACGATCCGGCCGTAGCGGTTCAGGAGCATGGAGCGGAGTACCCGCTGGGAGACGTAGTAGAAGCCGTCTACGTTGGTGTTGAACACCTTCTTCCATTCCTTGGGGTCGATCCAGATGAAGAGGTTGTCCTTACGCAGCCCGGCGTTATTCACCAGCACCTCGATGGGCTTTTCCTCGTTTTCCTCCATCCAGCCGCCGAGTACGGCTTCCACCGCTTCCGGGTTGCCGATGTCGAAGGGCAGCAGCCAGGCCCGTTGGCCCCGGGATTCGATCTCCCGCTGGGTTTCCTCCGCCGCTTCGCGGTTATTCAGGTAATTGACCAGGACGTCGTAGCCCATGTCGGCGAGTCGTAGGCAGGTGGCCCGGCCGATGCCGCGGCTGCCTCCCGTTACGAGGGCGTATTTTTCTTTGCTCACTCCCATGATCAGGCGTTGTTCAGGGGCGACGGGGCGCAGGTGCAAAGCATCTCGAGGATGGGGTGCGTACGTTCGTACATGATCGTGTCGGATTCGAAGGTGGGTACCCGCTCCCGTACCTGGTCGTAGAGGCTCCGGGTGGCCGGGGCCAGGTCGTCGGCGATGCCGAGGGCATCCACGCCCTGGACCAGGGTGAGCAGCTGGACGGCCAGTACTTCGTAGGTGTTGTCGATCACCTTACCGGCCAGGATGGCGGAGTTGGCGCCCATGCTCACGATGTCCTGGTTGTCGTTGTTACTCGGGATGGTATGGACGTACATCGGCATGCTCAGCGTCTGGTTTTCGGCCGTGGTCGAGGTCGCTACGAATTGCGCGCCCTGCATACCGAGGTTCAGGCCCAGGGTGCCCAGGTTGACGAAGGGCGGGAGTTGCTGGTTGAGCTTGTCGTTCAGCAGGTAGTTCAGTTGTCGTTCCAGGAGCAGGGAGAGCTTGGTCGTGGCGATCTTCAGTTTGTCCATCGCCAGGCTGACGTAGTCGCCGTGGAAGTTTCCGCCGTGGTAGACGTTCCCGTTCTCGTGGTCGATGATGGGGTTGTCGCTCACCGAGTTCAGTTCGTCTTCCACCACCTGGGTGCTCGAGAGCAGCGTATCGTGGATCGGCCCCATGATCTGCGGGAGACAGCGGATGCTGTAGTACTCCTGGACCTTGTCGTCCAGGCGCTTGTTCTCGTGGGAGCGGTAGAGGTGATCCGACCGCCGGCGCAGTCGCTTACTCCCCTTCAGCAGTTCCCGGAGCCGGGCGGCGGCGGCGTGCTGCCCGGCGTGACACTTCACGCCGTTGAGCTGCTCGGAGTAGTAGTCGTCGTAGCTGCCCACCAGTTCGATCAGCAGGGCCGAGGCCCGCTCCGACCAGTCGATCAGTTTCTTGGCCCTGGAGACGTTCACCGCGCCGTAGCCGGTCATGGCCGAGGTACCGTTCAGTACCGCCAGGGCTTCCCGGATACGGGGCCGGATGGGCGTCAGTCCGAGCTCCCGGAAGACTTCGCCGCAGTCGCGGTCCTCTCCCCCGTAGCGCACCTTACCCTCCCCGAGTAAGCAGAGGGCCAGGTGGGCGAGCTGGACCAGGTCCCCGCTGGCGCCGAGGCCCCCGTGCTCGTAAATGTGGGGCAGCACGTCGTTGTTGATCAGCTGGACCAGCAGCTCCGCCAGTTCCGGGTGGATGCCGGAGTATCCCTTGCTCAGGGTGTTCAGGCGGGCCACCATCAGGGCCTTGGTGTAGGCGGGGCTCACCAGCTTTCCGGAGCCCGAACAGTGGGAGCGGATGAGGTTGAGCTGTAACTGCTGCCGTTCCTCGTCGGGGATCTTGTAGGGGGCCATCGGACCGAAGCCCGTATTCACGCCATAGATGACTTTTTCGGCGGCGAAAACCTTGAGGAATTCATGGCCGGCGGAGAGGGACGCCTGGGTGTCGGCGGAGAGCCCCAGCGGCTTGCCTTCGTCCACTACTCCCGCCAGTTCGTCGACGGTCAAATAGCGCTTCCCGGTTTCCAGCAACTTAGTGGCGGAGAGTATCGATATGTTAGTGGTTGCGGTCATGATTATATCCTTTGTTATTTACACTTATTAGACAAGATGAAGCAGCGTTCAGCGACACTTTATGTCAATTTATTTTAATTTATTTTCGCCCGATTATCAATGAATAAGCGAGGTTTTCGCCCTCCGTTCGGAAAGCGAAGGCGCTGGATCTCCCGCTCCCGGCGCAGCTGTAATTCCGGCCGCAAGCGGAGGGTGGATTTACAGCTCTCGGTGAGTCGGGCACTGATGTCCGCCGCCAGCTCCGGGGGGCCGGAAAAATGGATGCGCAGGTGGTCCTGTCCGACGTCGGTGGAGCAGGCCTCGATGACGTAGCCGGATATCTCCGGTATGGCATTGACCAGGTTGAGGACGGTGGGTACGTAGACGGTAGTTCCCCTCACCTTCAGCATCTGGCTGGTCCGGCTCAGTACCGGTCCGAGTCGGTACCCCGGTCGGCCGCAGGGGCAGGGGTCGGTGTGCCAGCGGACAAGGTCGCCCGTCCGGAACCGGATCAGCGGCATCCCCTCCACGGCCAGGGTGGTGACGACCAGTTCGCCGATGTCTCCCGGGGCGACCGGCCGGCCGCGCTTATCCAGTATCTCGGGGAAGATCAGATCGGGGTTGTAGTGACCGCCCCGCCCGTGGGCGCACTCCGTAAAGGCCGCTCCCATTTCGGTGGAGGCATACGTACTGCTGAGCCGGAGTTCGGGCCACCGATCGGCGATCCGCTGTCCGAGCGCGTTGGGCAGCAAGCCGTCGGTACGGATGCTTTCCCCGATGCAGACCATCAGGCGGAGCGAGCTGCCCCGGTAATCGATGCCGTTGGCGTCGGCGTAGTCCATCAGGCGAAGCAGGAAAGAGGGGACGCCGATCAGGGCGGTCGGTTCCTCCCGGTTGATGGTCGCCCACTGCCCGGCCAGCGTCCCCACCCCCTGGCGGATCACGCTCGCCCCGATGCGTCGCAGCCCCATGAAGTAGGCCAGCCCGGCCATGAAGCGGTGATCCATCGTGGTACACAACTGGACGATGTCTTCCGGCCCGATTCCCGCTACGCTCAGGGAAGTTTGTTCGTTAACGGCCAGTCGTTGCAGGTCGGACTCCGTCAGTACGAAGGGGACCGGCCGGCCGGAAGTACCGGAGGTACAACTGCGGTCGACGATCCTGCCCTCGGGTACACAGACGAATCGCCGGTAGTCGGCCGCCACTTCTTCCTTGCGGGTAATGGGCAGGCGACTGAAATCGGCCAGCGTCCTTACCTCACCGGGAACGATGCCCAGCTCCGGGAAACGGTCCCGGTAAAAGGGGCTGCGTTCGGCGGCGTAGTGGAGGGCGTCGCGCAGGTCGGGCGACAGGAGCTGGACGGCGGTGAGGGGAGTGATGATCTGGCACATAGCGAGGAATTATTGAGTGAGTGAATTAGCCAACCCGGTAGGTGGCTTTCATGCGGACGAAACTTTGGGGTCCCGCTCCCAGCGTGGCGCTGACCTGGCGGAGTTCGCCCTCCTCCCGCACGGAGAGGTCGCAGCGGACCACGGGATGGGTACGGGGGTCGATGAAACCGAGGAACTTGAGCTCCCGCAGCTGTCGCAGGCGAATTTTGCATCCTGCGTGCTCGGCAAAAACCTCCTCCATGAGTTGGAAGGAGACGACGCCGGGGGTGACCGGGTTACCCGGAAAATGCCCTCCGTAGATGGGGTGACGCGGGTTCAGGATCAGGTCGTACTGACCGCCGGAAGTGGTTTTTCCAACGGGGGTCAGCGTAAAGAGTCGGTCGCGGAAGGGAACACTCATGAGCGGTTGGTTTTCAGGTAGATGAGGGAGAAGTAGTGCTCCCCGAAACTGTTGATCAGCAGGACGGAGCGTGGTGGCGGGCCGGGGTCGGGCAGTTGCGTTTCCCCCGCCAGTAAGCCGCCGGCCAGGTGGAGGCCGTAGGCACTCGCGGTCATGTACTCGCCGCAAAATTCCTTGTAGTGCACCACCGGAACTCCCCGCGGCAGCGCTCCGTAGACCGCGTCGTAGGTAGCGCTCGCTTCCCCCAGTCGCGGCCGTCCACTAAGCACCAGATCGGGACTTTCCCCGACGGGAATGGCTTCGCGCAGGGCGCGCAGCAGCGGTGCGTTACCGTGGGCAAGGAAGCAGGTGCCGAGTTTTTCGATGTACGCCAGATCGTCGGGGTGAGGCCGGGCGGTGACTACGAAAGCGGCGGCCCCCTCCCCTACCTGACGGCGGATCTTCATTGCGGCGCTGACGTGGCCGTAGGTATCGGCCAGTAGCGGGTAGTCGTCGCAGTAACTGTCCACCCCCGTCACCAGGTACTGTTCGCCGGGGTTCTCCGCCAGGCGGCCCACCACGTCGAGCAGGGCCGACTCGAAGGTGAAACCCCGCTGGGTGAAGGTGTTGTTGTAGCCCGAGCAACCGAACTGGAGGGCGACGTGCCCGCCGGCCGTGCTGAGCAGGCTGTTCATGAAGGTGGTCGGGTTGGACATCCCCTCGTCGTGCTGCTTCAGGGTGCGGAGCATCTTGGCGTCCGAGCCGCTGAACGACTGCCCGATGCCCATCACGATGCCGTCCAGTTCCGGGCGAACGAGTTCGTCCGTCGCCGCGTAGGCGGCGTAGAGGCCGAACCGGCTGGCCCGGTCCATTCGCCGCAGGGACGAACGGGCGATGTAGGTTCCGTAGTCCGGCTCGTGGGCCCGGACGTTGTCGTCCCCGGTCAGTGGCTGGGGCCGGTCGGCCCGCTCCTGGGGGGAAATAACGGCGCTGCTGCGCAGGTAGAGTCGCATAAGATCAGGTTTTAGAGATCGTGAGGCTCGTGCAGTAGCCCCCCATTCCGGAGGCGTTGACGAGTACGTGGTCGACCGGCTGGCCGACGCGGGTTTCGGTTAGGGGGCCGGTGGCGAGTTCCTCCATCGGCGTGGTGACGTTCCGGCTGGCGTACTTCGCCGAGTGTTCGATGGCGAGCAGCCCGACCCCCATGTTCAGTGCCCCCGAAGCTCCGAGGGTGTGACCGAAGGAGGATTTCAGGGAGACGTAATCCGGCACCTCCGTTCCGAAAGTGTCGTGGATCGCGAGCCCCTCGGAGGAGTCGTTGTTCCGCGTCCCCGTTCCGTGGGTTATCACGTAGTTGATACGCCGTGCCGGGAGGCCGGCCTGTCGGATGGCCGTTTTCATGCCCTGGCGGATGCCCTGCCCCCGCTCGGAAATGGCCGTGGGGTGGAAGGCGTCGTTGCGGTTCCCGATCCCCCGGATCACGCCGAGCGGGGTATTCCCGCTGCGGCGCAGACCGGCTTCGGTTTCGAGGACGAAGTAAGCGGCCCCCTCCCCGAGGTTGATTCCCTTGCGCTCCGCGTCGAAGGGGCGGCAACGCTCGTCGTCCAGCAGCATGAAACTCTTGAAGCCGTTGACGGTGAAGCGGCAGAGCCCGTCACTGCCCCCCGCTATGGCCACGTCCAGCTGTCCGGTGCGCATCATATTGACCGCCGCGGCGATCGAGTTGAGCGAGGAAGAACAGGCGGTGGTGGTCGTCGTCAGGAAACTGACATTCTCCAGCCGCAGGGCGAGGAATTCGCTGAGGTAGCCGCAGTCGTTGGACTGCAGGAAGTTGTAGCCGTGGGTTTTACCGTCGAGGTAGTCGGAAAAACCGTTCTCGGTGCGGTCCATCCCGCCGACGGTAGTACCGGAGAAGAGGCCGACACGGCTCACCTCCCGGTGTACGTAGCCGGCCTGTTCGACCGCCTGTTCGACGGCGAGGGCGGCCAGCAGGGCGGTGCGGTTGATGGTCTCGGGATTGTCGCCCCGCAGTCGGCTGCGCAATTCCTCGTCGGACTGTTTGATCTCGCCGACGGGGTAGTTGCCCTGGTGCCGGGTGGGAAGAAACTGAATGGCGCTCAGTCCTTCCTCCCCCGCCAGCAGTGCCCGGTGAATGGCCTGGGCGTCGAGCCCCAGGGAGCAGTTCATGCCCCGGCCGGTGATGTAGATGGGCTGATCCATGACCACGGGATTAGGCCGCGATGGCAGCCACCGTCGTACGGCGGGTGATGTAGTCGGCCAGGTTGGCCACGGAGGAGAAGATCTCCTGCATATTTTCCTCGGTACCTACTTTGATGTCGTAGTACTTCTCGAGGAGAACGACCAGCTCCAGGCCGTCGATGCTGTCGAGGCCGAGCCCTTCCCCGAAAAGGGGGGCGTTGACGTCAATTTGGCCCGGGTTTACGTCCAGGGAGAGTTCTTCGATGATCTGCTCCTTGAGGGTATTCTGAAAATTATTCATAATGGGTAGTATTGGATTGGATTAATTATTGATTGGATTACTTCTTCTTGGTCTCCGTCAGGTGACCGCAGTTAGCGGACTGCATTCGTTGAGCGGGAACTTCTCCCCAGGAGATGCCGGCAATGGCGCCGTTGCGTTCGAACAGGGCTACGGCCCGGGTATTGGCGGCGCAGGCTTTGTCGAGATCTCCACCGAACTGGATCGGCGTCTTGATGAAGTGCTGACCGGTCAGGAAGTGGGCGCGGGGGTTATCGGGGTTAATGGCGAGTGCTTCGTTGAGGTAGGTCATTCCTTTGCGGGAGTAGGGATAGCCTCTCGTCATGATGTCCACTCCGATGCGGCCGTAGCTGACGTAAGCCCGAGCGACGAGTAGTTCGTCCTTCGCCACACTGCCTTCGGCAACGGCGTCGAGGGCGGCATCGGCCCGTGCACACCACTGGTCGATTTTGGTGGGGTCCTGTTCGTGGTGGGCGACATCGGCGTAGCCGTAGCCGATCAGGTAATTGGTGAAATCGGTAGCCGTTCCGGAGGCAACGGTCGCTTCGAGCTGGGCGATGGCCGCCAAACGATCGGGGTTATTGTCCGCCTGCTGAATACCGGAGGTGGGAATCTGGGCGGCCCGGTCCGGAGCGGTGGTAACGGATTGCTGGGCGGCGCAACTCCCCATCAGGAGACAGAATAAGAGCGCGCACAGGAAGTGGGAGGGTTGGATAAAAGATTGCATATTGAATTAATTATTGAGTTGGCGATTGATGAGGTCGTCGGTCCGGTCGATACCGAAGTTGACGAAGAGGCCCAGAAAGGCGTAGCGGTCGGTGCTCGGTACGATCGCCCGGCGACGGGTGATGTCGGCCGTGCCGTATTCGTAGCCGTAGAGCTGGCGGAAGTTGAGCGCATTATAGAGCGTCAGTACGATCACGGAGAAGGTCTTGCCCATCCGCGGCAGGTAGGCGATGTTCAGGTTGATGTTGTGGTTGCCGGGCGTCCGGTCCGCCAGAAACTCCGAGTCCGGCCGGTTCGGGTTGTAGTAGGTCCGGCCGCTGGAGTAGGTGTAGGTCGCCCCGAAATTGGTCATGATGGCGGGCACGAAGTGCTTGATCGCTACGTTGGCGACGTGGCGCGCCGCGAAGGTGGGCTGGGCCGCCCGGGGGAAGTTCAGGTAATCCCGCTCGGCATCTACGAAGCTGTAGGTCAGCCAGTAATCCGTGTTCTTGATGGAGGTACGGTCCCGGAAGAAGACCTCCACGCCCCGGGCGTAGCCGGAGCCGGAAGTAGTGATGTCCGGCTGCAACCGGAGCAACTGACTGTACTGTTTGGCGTAAGCCTCGATCCGGAAACTGCGTTCGTTGCTGTTGCGGTGATAACCGAGAATGAAGTGCTCGGCCCGCTCGGTGGACAGACCGGGAGCGGCCTGCAGGTAGCGGGTCTCGGCCCGCTGGGCGAAGGTGCCGTAGGTGGCGAAGAACTGACTCTGCCGGTTTAGCAGGTACGACAGGGTCGCCCGGGGCTGGAGCAAGACTTCCCGGGAGAGGTCACTGTACTCCAGTCGGGCCCCGATACGGCCGACGATTCGGGAGGCGAACTGCCGGCTCGTTTCCGCGAAGGCCGCGGAGTAATGGTCGTTCAGCCGTCCGGTGGTCCCGTTAACGGTCGCGATGTCTTCCCGGTACTGGCTTTCCGCGCCTACATCGATGGTATTATTTCCCTTGCGGTAGCTCAGCTTTGCCCGTACTTGCGCCAGGCTGCTCGTTTCGTCGATTTCCCCCTGGCTCTGCCAGGCTCCGCCCTCGCGGTCGTCGATTCCAAGACGGGTACGGGTGTCGCGGCGGCCGTAGCCCACTCCGGTGTGCAGGGTCCAGCGGTTGTCGATCTCCTGGCGGTAGGTAGCCTGACTGAATACATTGTCATTCTCCAGGCTGGTGTGGTCGTTCTTGGAGGGGCGGTCGATATTCGGTCGGAAGGTGCCGACGGAAGTACGCCCCACGCTACCGAATACTTTGAGCAGTTTGCCCGCTCCGGGCGACCACTTGAGGTGGGCGGTCGATTCCAGGGTGACGGGATAGTCGGTGAATTCAAACTGGGAGGGCATGAGCCGCAGGAAAACCCCAAGGTTCTGGTACTTGGCGCTCCCTCCGAAGGCTACGTTCCCCTTTCGGTTAAGCCGCTCGCCGCCTCCTTCCACGAAGAGTGGGCTGATGCCCAGGTCGGCACTGCTACGGGTGGGCAGGTCCTTGGTATCCAGGATCAGCGCGCCGCTGATGGCCTGTCCGTACTGGGCGGAAAACCCTCCGGTACTCAGGTAGCTGCTCTTGAACATATTGGGCGAAAAGCGGGAAGCTCCCGCCATATTACCCGGGCTGCTGTAGTTGAAGTCATCGACCAGCATACCGTCCACGAAGGTCTGGCTCTCCCGCCCCGCCCCGCCGCGGATGAACAAGCCACTCGCCTCGCCGGCCGGCTGTACCCCGCTCTGCATTTGAAAGGCGGACTGTACGTTACCGTCCACGGCCGTGGACAGGATGTCGATGCTGGACATTACCGTAGCCTTCGCCTTTTCGTTCGTGCGCACGAACTGTACGTCCGAGACGACGATCTCATCCAGTTCGATGGTTTGCTTGGTGAAGGTGAGGTCGTGGCGGAGTTCCCCCTCCTCCAGTATCAGCTTGGTTTCTATATTCTGGTAGCCGAAATAATTGGCGATGAGGATGACCTCGCCGAGTTCGGAGGTGCGGAAAGTATACGTTCCGTCCACATCCGTCGTGGTTCCATCGTAAGACCCCTTTACCTGGAGGTTGACACCCACCAGGGGCTCTCCCTTTTCGGAAACCACCGTACCGGTAAGCGTGCAGCCATCCTGACCGTATATATAAGGTATGGACGCGAGCAACAATAGGAGCAGTAAAATCAGTTGTTTAGTCTTCATGATGATTTAGTTGTCACGGACCATCAGGCCCATGGTGCATTCGGCAATGAGTTCTTGGTTGTGGTAGCAGCGGAAGTCTACCTTGGAGAAATCCCGGCTGGGCGGCGATATCCGCGTGGCGTGGGTTTCAATCCGGTCGCCCGTTCTGGGCAGGCGGCAGTAGCGCAGGTTGCGTACGTTGACGATGAAGCCGAAGCGAGGCTCCCGGTCTCCGGCGGCCCGGGCGGCGTACCCCTGTTCCAGGGCGATGGTCTGCGCCATGTGTTCGATCAGGCCGCCTACCGACAGTTCCCCCGCGGCGGAGAGAAAGGGATTGTCCGGCCGGATTTGCAGGTCTCCCACGGCGGTGGGGCCGGAGATGCTCAGCAGGCGATCGATCAGGACCATCGGCGCGCGGTGGGGAATGTGATCCGTGACTTCCTGTCGGGTAATCAGCGTGGGATTGGGAATAGCGGTCATAAGAAGTTAGCTTGAGGGAGGATAAATGATCGGTACTTATTCCGCTGCGGCCAGACGCAGAAAAAGCATGGTGCCGTAGGGAGTGTGCTGGTGACGGTGGAGGCCCGGACAGATGATCTTGTTCCTTCCGTTACCCGTCCGGCGGTCGTCACCCGTCAGGTCGTCCAGCGGCATCGCCCGGTCGGTAATGAACTTACCGTCCCGGGAGTAGCGGGACCATACCTCCAGTTCGGGGTCGGAAGCTCCCAGTAGCAGGGTGACCGTTCCGTTAGGACGTAACTGCCGGGGCGCAGATGGAAAAGCCCGGCGTGGAATTGTGAAAGTCGTTGTCATGGCAGATATGGGTTATTTCGTTGATGAATCAAAGGTGGGGGGTTAAAAAGGGTGCTCGTACGACATATTTGAGGCAATTACACCCCTTACAAGAACCTACTTACCGTACCCTAGAATCTTCATCTTATTAATTATCAGGCACTTACCTTTTTACATTCCAATAATATCCTCCACTACAATGTCCTCGTGCTGCTCGTACTGCTGCTCGTACTGCTGCTGCTCCGCTTCGGAGAGGTTGTAGTAGTCGCTTTCGCTGCCGATGATACCGAGGGAAATAAGGAGGGAGATAATGAGAGCAATCATGGCTTAGATTATTTTATCGTTTGTTGATATGACAAAATTATCGTCGGACCAAGGCGTGCACACGGACGCTAATCGGTTTACTCCCCCCTACTGATATGTATTATTTTCACAATGAAAATATTTACACTATACTGAATTACAGCGTTTTAAAAACCCCAATTGCCTTTTGATAAAGAAATGAACAGCCCCTCATAAATATCACTAACAAAATTTTATTCTGTTTTGAACGTCGGTTTTATCCCAGCTTTCACACCTTTATACCGCTCCATTACCTATATTACACTACCCCACCGGGGCCTTTATGTACCTCTCAACAAAACCGCTGAATGGAATTGATCCACCAAATGGCCAGCGTCCTCAGCCACCACTGCACTACTTCCATTAATGTTGTCGGTAGCTCGGGAGACAACCCCGATCTCGTCGACCGCTTTTTCGGACTGGTTCGCAGTAACCCCGACCTCTCCTCCACGGAGGCCGCGGAACATCTCTACGGAGAAGAAGTCTCCACCAAAGACCGACGCTACGTTAAACTGCGGGAACGGCTCATCCGGCGCATCTCCAATTCCCTCTTCTTCATTGACACCAAGGATAGCCGCTTCACCGATCTCCAGCGGGCTTACTACCTCAGTCACCGTGAGTATGCACTGGCCACCATCCTCGGCGGACGGGGAGCTTCCCGTGCCTACGCCTACTTCCACCGCCGGGTCTACAAGCGTGCGCTGCGCTACGAATTGACGGATCTGCTGATGCTCAGTTCGCGGGCCCTGCGCGCCTACTACGGCACGGTGGTCCGCGACGGTCGTAAGCTTTCCGAGTATAACGAGTCCTACGAGCGCGCGCTCCAGCTTCACCAGGCGGAATCAGCGGCGGAGAAATACTTCTCGGAGATGATCGCCAATTACAAGGCCTCTCCCCGCGGCCAGGAGGAAACGCGCACCTCCACCCAGGCCATGCTGGCCGATCTCGACGAACGGTTCGCCGATTGCACCATTACTTACCAGTACGCCAACGCTTACAGCGCTATCGCCTGTCAGAGCGCCCTCTCCGGATTCAAGTACGACGAGCTGATCGGTACCGTGGATCGCTTCCTGAAATTATTCCGGGAAAAACCCTTCAGCACCGACACTCCCCAGGCCAATCTGCTGATGCACCGGTTGCTCATTCACATTCACCGCAAGGAGTTTACGGAAGGACAGGCCGTGCTGCGGGAACTGGAAAAGGTGACCACCTCGGGCATGACCTGGTTGTCCATTCAGAAGATGGCCTTTCTGCTGGCCATGCACACCGCGGACTACGGGATGGCATGGAAGGTCTACCTCAGGGCCACCGGCTCGACCACCTTCTCCCAGCTGGGTACCCACCGCACGGAAACGTGGCGCACCAACCGCGCCTACCTGTACTACCTCAACCGCGTGGGGCGACTACCCGAACTCGACACCGAAACCGACCCACTGGGGCGTTTCCGCGTCAATAAATTCCTCAACAACGTACCCAGCTTTTCCAAGGAGAAGCGGGGAAAGAACATATCGCTGCTCATCCTTCAGATTCTGTTCAGCATCGTGGAGAACCGCTTCGACGAATCCGTCGAGCGCATCGAGGCCATCGAAAAATACTGTAGCCGCTACATCCGCCGCGACGAGAACTTCCGCAGTAATTGCTTCATCAAGATCCTGTTGCAGTTCCCCATCGTGGCCTTCCACCGCAACGGGGTAAAACGACGGGCGGCCAAGTACGTCAAAATGCTCGACACCCAGTCCATCGAGATCGCCTCCCAGGGGTACGAGGTCGAGATCATTCCCTTCAGAACCCTCTACGACCTGGCCCTGGACAGCCTCGAAGTTAAATTTCAGCGGCTGGGTACGCGGACGACGACCTCGAACCAGTCCTGACCGCTTACTCCTCGTCTTCCACCCAGGCCATGCTCCGCTTCACGGCCTTCTTCCATCCCTTGTAGCGGCTTTCCCGGCTCTGCTCGTCCATATCGGGCTCGAACCGGCGGTCGAGTTGCCAGGTATGCTTCAGCTTGTCCTTGGTCCAGAAACCAACGGCCAGACCCGCGAGCATGGCGGCCCCCAGGGCGGTGGTCTCCGTGATCTCGGGCCGCTCTACGTTGGTACCGAGAATATCGGACTGAAATTGCATGAGGAAGTTATTGGCACTGGCTCCGCCGTCCACCCGCAGGGTCGTCAGTTCCGTTTCGGCATCCTTCTGCATGGCTTCCAGTACGTCCCGGACCTGGTAGGCCAGACTCTGGAGGGTGGCCCGGACGATGTGGGCTTTGGAAGTGCCCCGGGTAAGACCGAAGATGGCTCCCCGGGCGTACATATCCCAGTACGGAGCGCCGAGACCCGCGAAGGCCGGCACCACGTACACCCCGTCGGCATCCTTTACCTTACGGGCGTAGTACTCGCTGTCGGGGGCCTCGTCGATCAGTTTCAGTCCGTCGCGTAACCACTGGATGGCGGCTCCGGCAATGAAAACGCTACCCTCCAGTGCGTATTCGATCTGACCGTCCACCTCCCAGGCAATCGTGGTCAGCAGACCGTGCTTCGAGGGCACCGCCTCCGTACCGGTGTTCATCAGCATGAAACAGCCGGTACCGTAAGTATTCTTGGCCTGGCCGGGCTCGAAACAGGCCTGACCGAAGAGGGCACAGTGCTGATCGCCCGCCATACCGGCAATGGGGATCTCCGCCCCCAGTATTTCCCGGGTAGTCTGCCCGTATACTTCGCTGCTGCTCTTCACTGCGGGCAGCAGGGAGCGGGGAACGTTGAGTTCCTTGAGCAGTTTTTCGTCCCACTTCCGGTTACGGATGTCGAAGAGCATCGTCCGGCCGGCGTTGGTCACGTCCGTCACGTGTACTTGTCGCCCCGTGAGGTTATACACCAGCCAGCTGTCCATCGTGCCGAAAGCCAGTTCCCCGGCTTCGGCGCGGGCGCGGGCCCCCTCCACGTTGTCGAGTAGCCACCGGATTTTGGTCCCGCTGAAGTAGGCATCGATCACCAGGCCGGTGGTCTGCCGAACGTGGTCTTCCAGTCCCCGCGCCTTGAGTTCATCGCAGAAAGCGGCGGTGCGACGGTCCTGCCAGACGATGGCATTGTGAATGGGCCGGCCGGTCTTCCGGTCCCAGATCATGGTCGTCTCCCGCTGGTTGGTAATTCCGATGGCCGCTACGTTGTCCGCGGAGATACCGCTCTTCGTCAGCACTTCCCGGGTGACGGCCAGCTGTGTTTTCCAGATTTCATCGGCGTCGTGCTCCACCCAGGCCGATTCGGGGTAGTACTGCGTGAACTCCCGCTGGCTGGTCCCGACGATGTCTCCATCGTGGTTAAAGAGAATGGCACGACAGCTGGTAGTGCCCTGATCGAGGGAAAGAATGTGTTTTTGCATGATGGGGAAAAGGTAAGGAATTAGAACGTTTATCGTCCTCAAGCGTACTAGCGTACTAGCTACTACTGACTACTGACTACCGACCCATGACCATCGACCACATCCCCTTCCCCGAAGTTCCCCAGTTTTCCCAGCGCGACGTGGCTTACGCTACCGCCAGGGAAGACCTGCGCCCTTTTTATAAGTACCCCGTTAACCTGGACAGTTTCAAGGAGGTAATGGCCGACAAGGCTAAAGATGATATCGACCGGAATCTACTGGCCGACGAACTCACCGCTCAGTACGCCGACATGAAGGATACCGATGCCGTACTGCCACTGATCGAGGCCTTGCGCGATGCCGGTACCTTCACGATCATCACGGCCCACCAGCCCTCCCTGTTCACCGGCCCGCTCTATTTCATTTACAAAATTTGCAGCGCGATCCATCTGGCGCGGACGCTGGAGGCAAAGTTCCCGAATAAGCGCATCGTCCCGGTCTTCATCACCGGCGGCGAGGACCACGATTTTGCGGAGATCAATCACGCCCGGATCTACGGGAACCGCATCAACTGGCAGGATGGCACCGGTGGCTCCGTCGGGGCACTGTCCACCGAGACCCTCGGCCCGGCCCTGGAACAACTGAAGGAAATCCTGGGAGACCGGGATACCGCCCAGTCCATCTACGAGCGCATCGAACGCGCCTACACGACAAATAAAACCTACGGCGCGGCCAGCGTCGCCCTGGTCCACGACCTCTTCGGTGATTACGGCTTGGTGGTAGCCGACACGGCCAGGCCCGCCTTCAAGCGCGCCTTCCTCCCCCTCATGGAGCGGGAAATCTTCGAGAACGTCAGCCAGCCCCTCATCGAGAAAGCCCAGGCCCGACTCGAGTCCCTGGGCTATAGTGGCCAGGCCCACGCACGGGAGATCAACCTGTTCTACCTCACCCCCGGACGGCGGGATCGCCTCGTCCGCGAAGGAGACGACTACCGGGTACTGGGCACCGACCTGAGTTTTACCGGGGCCGAACTGCGCCGGGAACTCCACGACCGGCCGGAACGCTTCAGCCCCAACGTCGTGATGCGCCCCCTCTTCCAGGAGAAGATCTTCCCTAACCTCGCCTACATCGGCGGGGGCGGGGAACTGGCCTACTGGCTGGAGCGCAAGGAACAGTTTGCCGCCTTCGGCCTGAACTTCCCGATGCTGATCCGTCGCAACTCCGTCCTCTGGATCGATCAGGGCAACCAGAAGAAGATCGAGAAACTGGAGCTCGATTACCGGGAACTCTTCCGGGACGCCGACCTGATCATCCGCGACTACGTTGACGAGCGGTCGGATACCGAGCTCAGTCTGGCCGGTGAGCTGGAGCAGTTGGAGGCACTCTTCCGGAGTATTGCCGACAAGGCCAAGGAAATAGACCCCACCCTCGCCAAGGCAGTTCTCGGCGAACACGCCCGTCAGGCCAAGGCCGTAGAGAACCTGGAGGGTCGCCTCCGCCGGACCGAGAAACAGCGCTTCGACGTCGCCATGAACCAGATCAGGGGGTTACGTGACAAACTCTTCCCCGACAACGGCTTACAAGAGCGCTACGACAACTTCCTCAACATCTACTTGCAGGAAGGAGAAGCCATGTTCGACGTGCTCATCGATGCGCTCGACCCCCTGAAAGCTGGTATGATTATCATCCGTCCCTAGCGTGTCGCGGATTGTAGTCTGCGACCGAGTGCACGCTCCTGATGCCTCCCCACCACAGATGCGAGGGTATCCTGGTCGGGGCCTGCAGCCCGGGTCATCCGATTACCACAACAATACCCGCCGCCGCCGGTAATCCACTCCCACCGTATAGGCCGCCAGGAAATCGGACCCGAGAATACCGTGGATGGGCGGCGTACCGGGGGTCTGCAGGTGGCTCAGGTCGAGGGAAACGAACGACCGCTGCGCGTCGGAGAGGTCCAGGTCGCGTACGGGTGGCAACAGGACGTAGGAACAATCATCGGACGCCCCGTCCAGCCCCTGCAGGTTAACCCGCTGGTTGGTGGGGTCGACGTCGACGCCGCTCCCGGAGTCCAGCAGATTGACACTGGCTCCCGTATCGATGGCGAAGCGGAGCCGGTGCTTCCCCACCCGGAGGGTAACGACCGGGAGGTGACCGATAAACTCGAATTTCAGCACGTGAAGCGGCGTGCGACCGGCGTGCTCGGGACGGCGCGTGGGGCGCAGCAATTGGAAGGTCTGGCGGGCGTAGTCGATCCGCAGTTCGGTGTTCCTCAGCAATTCGTAGCCGACGTACCCGTCCACCGGCCGCTCCGTGCGGGATTCGACCGCGCGGAGATCGAGCGTGTGGGCCCACTGCCGGCCGTGCTCCCGGCCGGCCATGCGGAGACTGCTGACTTTGCGGACCGACATCCGGACGGCCCCTCCCAGTGCCTCACCGGAAAATTCGGCACCTGCGTCCGCGCCCGTTTCCCGCCCCCGGTTGTTGAGCAACAGGCCCGGCATTCCGGTATCGAGTATGAAATTCACCGGACGGCCATCCAGTTCCGCGCCGAAGTAGATCTGTTTGCGGGAAAAATCGAATGGGTGGGCTTCGGTCGCTTCCAGGGCCGAAGACGACAGCTCCGGGCCGCTGAGCAGGGCTATCTCCGTTTGCCCCATGACCGTCGCGGAGCACCACCACAGGCCCAGCACCCATAATATAACCGCGAAGAAGGGACGAATGATTAACATACCAGTAAACTGCTTTTTGCTAAGTTAACTAACAGTTTACATTAACTTAACATTGTTGATAATTTTAACAACCCTGCGTTTTCAAAAAAGGTTTGTCCGTTCCCGATTTAACTCCTTCCGTTCCCCCGCGCCGCAGTACCTTTGTATCCCGTAATCACGATACATGAGCAAGTATATTTTCGTTACGGGCGGGGTGACCTCCTCCCTCGGCAAAGGCATTATTTCCGCTTCCCTGGCTAAGCTGCTACAGGCCCGCGGTCTTTCGGTCACCATCCAGAAGTTCGATCCCTACCTCAACGTAGACCCCGGCACCCTCAACCCCATCGAGCACGGAGAGTGCTACGTTACGGACGACGGGGCCGAAACCGACCTGGACCTGGGCCACTACGAGCGGTTCCTGAACACCCCCACCAGCCAGGCCAACAATGTCACCACCGGTCGTATTTACCAGACCATTCTGGAGAACGAGCGGCGCGGCGACTACCTCGGCAAGACGGTGCAGGTCATCCCCCACGTTACCGACGAGATCAAGCGGCGGGTACTGTTGCTGGGGGCCGAGAATTACGATATCGTGATCACCGAACTCGGTGGCACGGTGGGCGACATCGAGAGCCTGCCCTACCTGGAAAGCCTCCGCCAGCTGCGGTGGGAACTGGGTAAGGACAACTGCCTCACCATTCACCTCACCCTGATTCCCTACCTGAAGGCGGCCGGGGAGCTGAAGACCAAACCCACCCAGCACAGCGTCAAGCAACTGCTGCAGGCCGGTATCCAGCCGGACATCCTGGTGGTGCGTACGGAGCACCCGATCGACGAATCCATCCGCCGCAAACTCGCCCTTTTCTGCAACGTCGAAAAGAGCAGCATCATCGAGGCCCGGGATGCCAGTACCATCTACGACGTGCCGCTGCACATGCTCCGGGAGGGGCTGGACGCCACCGTGATCAGCAAGCTGCGGCTACCCGACCGCAAGGCACCCGACCTCCGTAAGTGGAAGAGTTTCCTGGGCAAACTCAAAAACAGCACCCACGAAATCAGCGTCGGACTGGTGGGCAAATACAACGAGCTGCAGGACGCCTACAAGTCCATCTACGAGGCCTTCATCCACGCCGGCGCCATGAACGAATGTAAGGTCAACGTGGTGCCCATCCACTCCGAGCAGCTGGAGGGCGACGCCAAACAAGTGCACGAATTGCTGGACCGCATGGACGGTATCCTCGTGGCCCCGGGCTTCGGCGAGCGGGGAATCGAGGGGAAGATCCGCGCCATCACTTACGTGCGCGAACGCAACATTCCCTTCTTCGGCATCTGTCTCGGCATGCAGTGCGCGGTAGTCGAATTCAGCCGCAACGTGGGCGGGGTCGCAGGTGCGGGCTCTTCCGAAGTAGACGAGGATACGGTCGACCCGGTCATCGACCTGATGAGCGACCAGAAGGACGTCACCACCAAGGGAGGGACGATGCGGCTCGGGGCCTACGACTGCGTCCTCACCAAGGGCTCGAAGGCGGCCAGGGCCTACGGCAAAACCAAGATCAGCGAACGACACCGCCACCGCTATGAGTTCAACAACGCTTACCTGGAGCAATTAAAGGCGGCCGGGCTCGTCATTGCCGGCACCAACCCGAAGACCGGACTGGTCGAAGTAGTCGAATTGAAGGATCACCCCTGGTTCGTCGGCGTCCAGTTTCACCCCGAACTCAAGAGTACCGTCGAAAACCCCCATCCACTCTTCGTAGGCTTCGTCGCCGCCGCGATCGCCCACCAGCAGCGGATCGACGCAGCGGACAAAAAATAATGCACCCCCGTAACCGCTACCGGGACGGGCACGACTTCAGCGCTCTTACCGTATTCGAGCCGGGCCTGTCCCCCTACCTGATCACCACGCCGGACGGGCGGACCTCCCTGGACTTCAGCGACCCCGCCGCCGTACGCCTGCTGAACCGTACCCTGCTGCTGCGGGATTACGGCCTGCGCCACTGGGACATCCCGGCGGGCAACCTGGTGCCGCCGGTGCCGGGGCGGCTGGACTACATTCATGCCCTGGCCGACCTGCTGGACGGGACAACCGGCCGGGAAACGGTCGGGTTGGACATCGGCACCGGGGCGGGCTGCATCTACCCCATCCTCGGCATCGGGGAGTACGGCTGGCGCTTCGTGGGTACCGACATTTCCGCCGAATCCCTACGTGTCGCGGGGGCGATCGCGAAGTTCAACCCTTCCCTGCGCAAGCAGCTGGAACTGCGGCAGCAGCCCGACGCGGCGTCCGTCTTTAGGCAGGTGATCCTGCCCGACGACCGTTTTGCCTTTACCCTCTGCAACCCGCCCTTCTACGCCTCGCGGGAAGAAGCGGTGGCCGCCACCCGCCGCAAGTGGGATAAACTGACCGGTTCCCCCGCCGACACCCGCAACTTCGGCGGCCGCGCCAACGAACTCTGGACCCCGGGCGGGGAGGCGGCCTTCCTGCGCCGTATGATCGCGGAAAGCGTGGACTTCCGTACCCAGGTGGGCTGGTTCACGACCCTGGTCAGTCAGCGGGGCTACCTGCGGGCGGCGGAGGCCCAGCTGGAGCGGCTGGGCGTGGCGGAGGTCAGGGTGTTGCCGCTGGCGCAGGGGAAGAAGGTGCGGCGGGTGTTGGGGTGGCGGTTCGGGTAGTGTCTGCGGATTTATCCGCAGTCCGGCTTCAGCCGGAAGACATCAGTGTCGCCTGAAGTCGACCTGGGGATAAATCCCCAGCCACGCTACTACCCCACCGAGTCGTACACCTCCTTCGCCAGACTGATCAACCCATAAATCAGCATCTGGATGCCGATCCCCATCACCAGGAAACCCATGATCCGGCTCAGGGCGGCCAGACCGGCGCGGCCCAGCAGCCGGAACAACAAGGGGGCAAAGCGCAGGGTACAGAAGATCAGGACGGCCATCACCACCACGACGCCGACGATGAGAAAACGACTGTCCCACCCCTCCTGGGCGGCGTAGAGACCAATGAGCAGGGAGATACTGCCCGGGCCGGAGAGCATGGGCATGGCCATCGGCGTAAAACTGATGTCTTGCTTGTGCTCGGCCTCCTCCTTCATCTTCTTGTCCATCCGCCGCTCCTCGAACTTGCTGTTCAGGAGTCCGTAGCCGGAGTTGACGATGATGAGTCCGCCGGCGATCCGCAAAGAATTCAGGCTGATACCGAAAAACTCCAGGATGAAAGTACCCGCGAAGAAAAAGGTGATGAGAATACACATGAAATATACGGCCGTGCGCCGGGCCGTCTGTCCCCGCTCGTGGGGGGTGTACTCACTGGTCAGGGTAAGGTACATGGGGACCGCTCCGAAGGGGTTAACGACGGAAAACAGTGAACCGAGGGTGCCGAGGAATAGGGAGATCATAAGAAGTAGATGGTGGGCGGGAGTAGATGGCGGGGCAGCGCTTGCTGAAAACGGCCGCAAAGGTAATCTTTTTGAACTCCGTTTCCTACGGTCACGACGGTGGTAGAGTATTTGCGATCGCTGCGCGTGCGGGTTGCCCGGACTGTAAGTCCCCGACCTTGGGTCACCATAACAGGGGGAGGACGAAGTACCCGAATAGCGTAATCACAACTATTGACAATACGTTCAGGCGGAAGCCCGCCCTCACCATATCCGGGATCGTGAGGTAGCCCGACCCGAACACTACGGCATTCGGCGGCGTGGCGACCGGCAGCATGAAGGCGCAGGTGGCCGCCAGCGTAGCCGGTACCAGCAGCAGGTAAGGGTCGATGCCCAGGGGGACGGCCGCCGCGGCCAGTACCGGCAACAGCATCGCGGTGGTCGCAACGTTGCTGGTGATCTCCGTCAGGAAATTTACCAGGGTGGTGACAATCAGGACCACGGCAAAGAGGGGAAGGGCATCGGGGACGCTCGCGTTGGTGCCGATCCATTCGGCCAGCCCGCTGAGCTGGAAGCCGGCCGCCAGGGCAAAGCCGCCACCCATCAGCAGGATGATCCCCCAGGGGAGGTTCGGGGTATCGGACCAGCTCAGGAGACCCTCTCCCTTCGTATTACCCGGCAGGAGGAAAAGTACAATACCCGCCGCCATGGCAATAATGGAGTCATCGACCTCCGGCAGAAAGGGCTCCAGCAGGTAAGAACGGGCGATCCACAGCAAGGCGGTAACCGAGAAAACGATCAGCACCCGCTTCTCCTGGGGCGTCATCGGTCCCAATTCGTTGCGAAGGCGGGCGATCTCGGCCCGTCCACCCGCAAAACCACCGGCCGGGAAGCGGAACGCGATCCGGGTAAGGTACCACCAGCAAATACCCAGTAGCAGCAGACTGACCGGTAAACCGATAAGCAGCCAGTCCAGGAAAGAGATCTCCACTCCGAAGGCCTCCTGGAAAACACCGACCAGTACCAGGTTGACCGGCGTTCCGATCAGCGTCGCCATCCCGCCGATGGAAGCGCTGTAGGCGATGGCGAGCATGAATGCCTTCCCGAAATCACCGTGCTCATCCCGGGCCGTGGCGGGATCGTCGCTGAGCTGGCGAACGATCGCCGCCCCGATGGGCATCATCATCACCGCCGTAGCCGTGTTGGAGATCCACATGGAAAGCCCCGCCGTCGCCAGCATCCCCCCCAGAATGATGCGATTAACGTCGCTACCGATCAACGCAATCACTCCCAGGGCAATTCGTCGGTGAAGATTCCACTTCTCGATGGAGAGCGCCAGCAGGAAGCCCCCCAGGAACAGGAAGACGAATCGGTGCCCGTAGGCCGCCGTGGTTGCATCCAGGTCAATTCCTCCGGCCAGGGGAAACAGCACGATCGGCAGCAGGGCGGTGACGGCGATGGGAATGGCCTCGGTCGTCCACCAGACCGCCATCCAGGCAACGACGGCCACAACGGTGACGGCAGCGGGAGGCATGGTTCCTGATACGGGAAATAGCTGGAGGAGTATAAATAGTGAGGGGCCGAGGAAAAGGCCGATTCGTTTGGCGGTCATGGAGTTTCGGGGTTTTGGACCGGATGCTGGATCGTTAGGTGTAGGGGCGGAGGGTGGCCGCGGTTAACTGCTCCAGCAGGTCGGCCGCCTCAATCACTGCGCGTTGGATACTGTGGGTCAGTTGAGGGAAGATGGTACCGATGGCATCCAGGTCGAGCGATTGCGGGGCAACCGAAGCCCGGCCGCAGAGGCCCACCACCCGCCCTACCCCACTCCGCCGGGCCCGGGTCGTGAGTCGCCGGACCAGTTTACCGTTGACCGTCTGGGCATCGATGCTCCCCTCGCCGGTAAGCAGCAGATCGGTTCCCGGGAGGAGGTCGTCGACCCCCAGCAGGTCCATCATTACCTCCGCTCCCGGTTCGAGGGTGGCATCCAGGAAGGCTACCGCCCCGGCCCCCATGCCGCCCGCCGCCCCGGCTCCCGGGAGGGAACGGACGTCTTTTCCAGTTCGCTGGACAGGAGATCGGCAAGCACGGACATATTCTGCTCTAATAAAGCTTGCACCCGCGACCCCGCCCCCTTCTGCCCGGAGTAGGTATAAGTAGCCCCGTTCGGCCCGAGTAACGGATTGTCTACATCGCAAACCGCCCGGAAGCGTGCTCCGCTGATGCCGGGGTGTCGCGCGCCGGCATCGATGCGCCGGATGTACCGCAGGGTATCGGCCATGGGGATGTAATCCTCCGGCCGGTCGCTGAAGAAACGGTAGCCGAGGGCACCGGCCATGCCAGTACCGCCGTCATTCGTCGAGCTGCCGCCCAGGAACAGTGTGATGTCGGTCGCCCCCCGGGCCAGGGCATCCTCGATGAGCTCGCCGAAGCCGATGGTGGTGGTGTTGCGCGGGTCGCGGCGGTGGGGCGGCACCAGGGCGAGCCCGCAGGCTTCGGCCATTTCGACCATGGCCCGCCCGCCGCCCAGGAGGTAGCGCGCCATCCGTGGCTTGCGCAGCGGGCCGGTTACTTTCACCCTCCTGACTTCCAGCCCGGGCGTATCCCTCAGCAGGTCCAGACTGCCCTCTCCCCCGTCCGCCAGGGGGCGAACGACGATCTCCGCTTCCGGGAATACCCTGCGGGCACCCCGGGCCATGGCACGGGCCGCCTGGGGGGCGGTCAGGCTCCCCCGGAACTTATCGGGTGCGACCAGGATACGCACCGCTTACAGTTCGCGAATCCAGATATTGCGGTAGCTGACCTCGTTGGAATGATCCTGCAACATGATGGGCCCCTTACCGTGGGCCTGGTAGTTGGGGATGCCGATGTACTCGGTCGGGCCACGCAACTCGAAGTGATTCTGTACCACCACGCCGTTGTGCAATACCGTGACGGCGGCCGGGGAAACCACCATGCCGTTTTTGTCGAAACGCGGGGCGCGGTAGATGATGTCGTAGGCGTTCCACTCGCCCATTTTGCGGGTGGCGTTCACCAGCGGCGGATTCTGCTTGTAGACCGAGCCCGCCTGCCCGTTCGTGTAGGTATCGCTGCCGTTGCTCTCCAGCACCTGCACCTCGTAGCGCCCCTGGAGGAACACGCCGCTGTTCCCGCGCTGCTGTCCCTGCTTGTCCGGTTCGTTGGGGCTGCGCCACTCCACGTGCAGTTGTACGTCGCCAAAATCCCGGCGGGTCCTGATGGCACCCGCGCCGGCCTTAACGGTCATCACGCCATCCTCCATCGTCCACTCGTTCGCGGTGCCGTTGGCGGCATTCACCCATTCGGAGCCGTCGCTGCCGGGGCCGAACAGGACGATAGCGTCTCCCGGAGCGCCGATGGTCACTTCGGGCGTCTCGACCTTCGGGGGAACGGGGGTGTAGAATTCGGTGGCTGCTGGCTTCATGTCCTTATCCTGGGCGTAGCCGGTGGTGGCGGCCAGGAGGAGGAGGGTGAGGATCGGGTATTTCATGGGGTGGAAGGTAAGAAGAAAGAGGAAAGACCGGCCCACCTTCGGTGTCCCTGAAAGAAGAAAGACGAGACAGCCCGTTGTCGGCTATCTCGTCTCTTCTTTTCTCCTTCAGGTCGCGGAGCGGCCGGTCTTTTATCTTTCCTCCGCTCAGACCAGCATCCGGATCGGCTCCTCCAGCGTCGCCTTGACGTCATTCAGGAACTGGGCCGCGCTCGCGCCGTCCACCACGCGGTGGTCGCAGCTGAGGGTGACCTTCATGATCTTGCCGGGAACGACCTCCCCGTTGCGGACGACGGCCTTGTCATTGATCCCGCCGACGGCCAGGATACAGGCATTCGGGGTATTCAGGATGGCGGTGAACTCCTCGATGCCGAACATGCCGAGATTGGAGATGGAGAAGGTGCTGCCCGTCATCTGCTCGTTGCCGAGTTTGCGGTTCTTGGCCAGGCCGACCAGTTCCTTCACCTCGGTGTTGAGCTGGCTGAGGCTCTTCATGTTGGCGTAGCGGACGACGGGCATCATCAGGCCGTCGGGGATGGCCACGGCGACGCTGATGTGTACGTCCTTGTGCACGCGGATCGCCTCGCCCTGCCAGCTGGAATTGATGACCGGGTGCTTGGGCAGGTTGATGGAACAGGCCTTGATGACCAGGTCGTTAAAGCTGATCTTGACCGGGGCCACCTCGTTGAGTTTCTTGCGCATCTCCCAGACCTTACCCATGTCGATCTCCACGGTAACGTAGAAGTGGGGGGCGCTGAACTTACTACCACTGACGAGGCGGGACACCGCCTTGCGCATCTGGCTGACGGGCACGTCCTCGTAGTTCTCGCCGCCGGCGTTGAAGGCGAAGGCGGGTACTTTCTGGGTCACGTCCTCGGCTGGCACCTTGACGTTGGGGCTCGGCAGATCTGCGGGTGTGACCCGGGGCGCGGACGCGGGTGCGGAGCTACTCGCCGGAGCTCCTTGCCCGGCCGCCTCGATGTCCGACTTGACGATCCGCCCTCCTTCGCCCGTTCCGGTGAGGGTGGCGAGGTCGATGCCCTTGTCTTTGGCCATGGCCTTGGCGAGGGGAGAGGCTTTGATGCGATCCGGTTGCTCGTCGCTGGTGGCCGGTTGGGCTGGTTGCTCGGTACCGGATGCCGGTTGCTCGGCGGGGGTTGCTGGTTCCTCCGGGGCTTCATCAGAAGATTCTGCACCTGCGTCCGCGCCCGAATCCGCGCCTTCGAGGGCGGCCTTCCAGTCTTCGCCCTCCTCGCCGATGATGGCGATGACACCGTCGATCGGCACGGTACCTTCCTTGACGGCGATGTGGAGCAGGACGCCATCGAAGTAGCTGTCGAGTTCCATGGTCGCCTTGTCGGTTTCGACTTCGGCCAGGGTCATGCCCGGTTCTACGGTCTCGCCTTCTTCGACGAGCCAACTCACGATATTACCTTCTTCCATCGTGTCGCTCATGCGGGGCATGCGGATTACCTCGGCCATTGTTGTATTATTTTGGGTCAGTTAGTTAACAGCGGCAAATTTGCCACCTATTCACCGGAATAACAAACCAGACCGATACGGACTTGTTTTCTAAACACACCCCTTCATTTTCGATTTGTGCGGGTCGGAGGGAAACGATAACCGGAGCGACCGTCAGGGAGCGTGGTTATCGTTTTTCTCCGACACCGACCGCACTGATGGGAAACGAAAACAATACAATGGCATGCAATTCTCCTCCAAGTTGATCGAAGCCGCCGTCGATGCCTTCGCCGGTTTGCCCGGTATCGGCAAGAAGACCGCCCTTCGCCTCGTCCTCAATCTCGTGCAGCGGCCCACCGAAGACACGGTCGCCCTGGCCCGGGCCCTGGCCGATATGCGGCAGAATATCCAGCACTGCATCACTTGCGGCAACCTGAGCGACCAGAATATCTGTGGCATCTGTCGTAACGAGCGGCGCGACCGTTCCACGATCTGCGTCGTGGAGAGCATCCGCGACGTTATGGCCATCGAGGAAACCCGGCAGTACCGGGGAGTCTACCACGTGCTCGGTGGCGTCATCGCCCCCATTGAGGGCGTCGGCCCCGCCGACCTCAACATCGACACCCTGATCGAACGGGCCAAGCATCCGGAAACCAAGGAGATCATCATGGCCATCAGTCCCACCATCGAGGGAGATACGACCATTTTTTACATCAACCGCCTGCTGCTGGAGGTGGACGTGGCGCTGAGCAACATTGCCCGGGGCGTCAGTTTCGGGGGGGAGCTGGAGTACGCGGACGAAGTGACGCTGGGGCGGTCGATCGTGGCGCGGACGAAGATAGACGGTTAGGCATGTTAGGGTATTGGGGTATTAGGCATGTTAGGCTATTAGGCTATTAGGCATGTTAGGCTATTAGGCATGTTAGGCCCTAACCGCCTAACCGCCTAACCGCCTAACCCCCTAACCGCCTAACCGCCTAACCCCCTAAACTATTCCATTATCCACCGCATACATCACCAGCCCCGCCAGGTTCTTCGCCCCCACTTTCTCCTGGATATTCCGGCGGTGCCCCTCCACCGTACGGGCGCTGAGGAAGAGTTTTTCGGCAATCTCCTTGCTGGTGTGCTCCTTGCAGAGGAGGTAGAGGATTTCCAGTTCCCGGTCGGAGAGGCGGGTGCGGATGGCACCGTCGGCGTTGCGGCCGCTGCTGCGCTGTTTGTCCAGGAGGGCCTTTGAGACGTAATCCCGGAAGTAAATCCCTTTTTTATGCACCGTCGTGATGGCCTCGCAGACAATGCTGGGGTCTTCGTCCTTCAGCAGAAAGCCGTTGGCCCCGAGTTCCATCAGGTGAATGATGAGCCGGTTACTGTCGTGCATAGTCAGAATGATGACGCGTAGGTCCGGGTATTCCTGGCGGATCTTCTTCAGGGTCTCGATACCGTCCATATTCGGCATCTCTATGTCCAGGACCACTACGTCGAGGGGTTCGAAGGCCAATCGTTTAAAGAACTGGCGGCCATCCTCCGCTTCGAAAATGACCTGACAGTCGGGGCAATCCTCCACGATCATGCGAAGGCCCTTGCGAAATAGTTTCTGGTCGTCGACGATACCGACGCGAAGAGGAGTTGAGAGAGGCATGATCCGGAAATTTAGGCTGGTTCTAGTGTTACGGGGGCGGGGACATCGATGCGGGCGGACATCCCCCTGTTCGGCGAACTGGCGATGTGCAGTTCGCCGCCGACCAGGGTGATACGGCTTTCCAGGTTGAGCAGGCCGAGGCCGTCCCCCCGCTTACCCCCCTTCACTACGGTGAACCCCTTGCCGTCGTCCTCGTAGCTGATCAGTAAACGATTCCCACTCCATTCGCCCGTCAGCCGGATCTTGGCGGCTTCGGCGTGTTTGAGGGTGTTGTTCACCAGTTCCTGCAGGACGCGGTAAAGCGCCACTTCGGTGGAAGAAGGCAGGCGGCGTCCGTTGCTGTACCGAAAGGTCATGAGGGCGCCCCCACTGTTCGTCACCCGCTGGGCCAGTTCCTCGGCGGCGGCAAAAAAGCCGAAGCGTTCCAGTTCGGCGGGCATCAGGTCGTGGGTGATGCGGCGGGTGTTGGTAATCATCTGGTCGAGGATGTCGAGGCTTTCGGTCTTGATGTTGTCATTACGGCTCCCGGTTTCCCCGGGTTCGATCTGGCGCAGGTAGAGGCGGGCGGCACTGAGTAGGCTACCGATATCGTCGTGCAGGTCGCTGGCAATGCGCCGGCGTTCGCTTTCCTGCACCTCAACGGAGGCCTCCAGGAGCGCGCGCTGGTGCATGCGATCGGCTTCCCGTCGCAGTTCGTTCTGCTGGTACATCTTCCGCTGATAGTTGATCACGAAGAGAATCATCGCGGTGGCCAGTAAGAGCATACCCAGTATCCCTCCGACTAGAAGAGTAGTAGGGTCGATGGCCGAAGTGGCTTCATCCATAGGGCGGTAATTCGTGGGGGGGATTTAGGTCAGTACTCCGTCCGCGGAGCGGGCTGGCAATCAAAGTAGATAAAAGTGGCAGAACATCCATGGGACAGCTAGCCCCTGCTGCTTATTTAGGGACTATTACCCAGCCAAACAGGTACAATTACCTATTACTTGATCAGAACGCCAGGACCTGAACCGGGAGGCGTGGATGTCCGGAGTGGCTTCATCCACAGAGCGATTGCCAACAGGGTATTCAGGATCAGTACCAAAGCGGAATGGATGCTGTAAACCCCCATCAGACTGGAGGTAGTAGCCAGAGTGACCAGGTACTGTAAACTCGTAAAGAGCAGGAAGCTTCCCGCGTTGTAAAACAGTATCCCCGTCGACGCCCAGAATAAGGGGTCCTTATCCAGTCGGGCCACCTCCAGCGTTGACATCAATCGGTAAAAATACGTTGCCACGAACCCCATTCCGCCCACGGCCAGTAGCGGGAGGGCCGTAGCGTTCATTTGGTAGATGCCGTCAATCCAAACCGCCCCGGCGATGGCAGTCAACAGGTAGGTCACATTCAACGCCAGCACCCACTTTATTCCCACGTACTCCCGGTAGATCCACGACAGAATAAAAAATGTAATCGGTGCGAAGAGGTGAAAAAACGGATAGTTAGTGGGGGCTTCCGGATTCACCCAGGTAATGATGGTCCTTGATCCATTGATCACTTCCATGCAGAAGGAGGAGAGCGGAAGCAGCAGGATTACTCGCTGGACCGAACTCAGCCGATGAAACCAAATCAGCGCAATGATTACGGGTACGAGATAACTCCAGGCTGAGACCGTAGATAAATTAAAGTCATAAATCAGACGATGAAATACCGGTGGCTTCATGCGCTAGTAAGGGGGTTGCGGGTGACCGAAGTCGAACATCTGTTCTCCATCACCATCATCGTTGGCGGCAGCCGTGGCTCCCCTGGTAATAGTAAGAATAGGACGGAAGCAATAGGGATGCTGGTGTACCGCAAAGCTGCTGCCGAGGTGAATCTTCACCTCGGAATCACCGCTCCACTTCATCAGCTTGCTACCGACAATCATGCTTTCCTGCGTACTGTAGGTGTAACAGACAACGCGCTGCGCGGGGTCGTCGATCTGGTTGGCGAAGGTGGCGGCGATGTAATCCTGGGCGGTTTCCTTCCAGGCGTAGACAAAGAGATAAGCTCCCGCGCCGGGAATGGCGTCGATTCCGCTCCCCGTCTCTTCGAAAGCTTTCCCCTCAAAGTTTTCGTCGGGGTTCCAGCTGAGGGAAAAACAACGCTTCAGGCTTTCGGGGCTGGAACCCTCGGGCAGAATCTGTAGCAGCAACACGAAGCGGGGCGTGTCGGTGTACCCGGACTCACCGCTATCCGTGGGGGAAGTAAGTCCCAGTCGGACCACCAGTTGGTAATCCCCGGTTTGCTTTTTCAGCTCGGCCACCAGGGCGGCGGTTCCTCCGGCCGGCATCCGGTAACTGGCGACCCGCTCCGCGACAGCGGTCTTCTTCCGGTAGGCCATGAACATATCCGGCAGATCGGCGGCGGGGCAGCGTTGCCAGTTCTCGACCAGCTGTTCTACGTCGGACGTCCGCAGTTTCCTGGCTGATTTTTTCTTGACTGCTTTTTTCTTTTTCATCAATGGGTTCTTTTGTGGTAAAGTAGGCAATTAAGCGGAGAAAAGTCCGGGACCGATAGCGTACTACCGGTCCCGGATCTAACAAGGATTCACAATCAAATTTCTTGCCGCGAAGTGACTAGTTGCGGGAGGGGTAGATGCCCACCAGCGCGATACAGTAGTTGATCACCTGGAAGGGGGGGGTGATGTCCATGGGGATGTTGCCGCCGGCCATCGAGGTGTTGCCACCCAGGCTGGTGCCCGTGTAACTGGCGGAGGAAGCGTTGTGGTAGAAGGTACCGTTGGCCAGGTAGTTCCCCTCTCCCTCGGAGGCGTTGGCATCCTCGGTACTGATCGGGACATTGACGGTCCCTCCGGCCAGCGAGTGAGTGTGGGCGGGCATGTTGGCGGTTGTCATGTACAGCTCGTTACGACCGCCCTTCTGCCCGATTTGGTGAGCCGGCAGGCCGGGCCCGTTGCCCATGTGCATGCCGAAGCGGCCCCGCAGGTCGGGAAGGCCGAAGGTGGTCCGGCCGTCCCCACCGTAGTAGGTTCCCAGCAGGGAGAAGAGCGCGTTGTTTTCGGCGATGGACATCAGTTGCCCGTTACACTGCGCCCAGCCGCGGGGGGCGAAGTTGAAGCCGAAGGCCTGAATTTGTCCTACGAATGGATCCATTTTAATGCGTTTTTTTGGTGTTCCTCCAAGAGGGTTGCCCC
This sequence comes from Lewinellaceae bacterium, assembly GCA_963838715.1. GTDB lineage: Bacteria > Bacteroidota > Bacteroidia > Chitinophagales > Saprospiraceae > Neolewinella. The sequence continues at coordinate 4,710,952 of CAWISE010000009.1, read as the reverse complement.
AATAAAGCGGGTTCCACCACGTATTCGCAAAACTCAGGAGCCAACTAGGTATAAATACCTAGTGATTCAGGTAAAAATTTCTCGGGTACGGCCAAAAACCGCATCAGCTCCCAGCTACCAACTACTCATGTCCTTCCGCCACCAACCGAAGTGCCAATTCCGTCAGGGCGGGGACGCGGGCAGCCGTCCGCATCGCTGCGTAGTTCGTCGGGGCTCCCAGCCAGCGTTGCAGTACCGGGCCGGAGAACAACCGGAAGTAAGTATACCAGCCTCCGTACTCGGCCGCGGCCCACATCCCGATTTCTTCCTCGAAATGGTCGCAGGACAGCGGTTGCCCCCCCAGGCCGCAGAAGCGGGCGTCTTCTCCGTCCCGCATACTGGCCCGTACGCTCAGGCTGAAGGGAGTGAAGCTGCTGCGCTTGAAGTAGTGCAGCCACTCCACCCAGGGGATATCGTCCACCACCGGGTCCGGGTCGGCCATGGCCCGGTAGCTGATGTAGAGACCGGAGGCGACCGCGCTGGGTTCCAGCCGGCAGCGGTTGGTGGCACTGAATGCCGCGCAGGGCAGTCGGCTTTCGGCATAGTATAACTCGTCACTGACGTAGCCCGTCCACTCCCGAAAGGTGGGGGCGGAAACCTCCTCTCCGAATACCCGGTCGTAGAGTCGCAGGGTGTAGAGCGCGGCCGCGTTGTCGGCGGGCCGAAGGTAGTCTTCCCCCTCCCGGCTGATCAGGTGCTTGTAGCGGGCACGCCGCAACCGGCCGGCCAGGTGACGGCCGATCCGACGAAACTGATCCGCGTAGGTATCCTCTCCCGTCAGCAGTTGAAAGTGCCCGAGTACCGCCCCGGCGTGGGCGACGAAGAACAACTCCCGGTCCCAGTCCGTCGAGCGCCGCCACTGGGGAAAATTTTCCCGTGCGGCGGCAAATTCGGCCAGTCCGGCCAGGGCCCTCCCGATGTCGGAGGCCCGGTCCGGGAAGTGAGCGGCCGAGCGACTCAGGGCCAGGCTGGCGCTTCCCGCCAGGAACAAAATCTCCTCGCTGCCCCGTAGATCACTGATCTCCAGCAGATCGGGGCGCGACAGTTCGGTGAGCAATACCTCCAGATCGTGACCCGCCTGGATGCGTCGGGCGTCCTGGACGTAAATGGCCAACGTATAAATAAACAGCCCCAGCGCGATCACCACGGGAACGGCCGCGACGGCCCGTCGGCCCAGCCGCCAGAAGTACCAGGCCGGTAGTAGAAAGAGCAGGGAAAACAGGAGGGGGGGAAGAAGGCCGCTGAAGGACAAATTGGTCAAGGGTCAGTGGACAAGCGTCCGTGATGGGAATGGGGTAAACATACGACATTGCCCCCCTACCGCCTTACCTTGCCCCGAACCACTGACCACCGACCCGTGACCAATTCCCAGATCGCCCGCCACTTCCGCGAACTCGCCCGACTCCTGGAGCTCCACCAGGACAACCCCTTCAAGATCCGCTCGTACAACAACGCGTACAATAAGCTGCGCAAGGACGACCGGCCGCTGGCGGAGATGACCGTGGCGGAGCTGGAAAAACTGGAGGGCGTGGGAAAGGCCATCGCCGCCAAGATCCACGAGCTGGCCACTACCGGGAAAATGGCAACGCTGGAAAAATGGCGCGAACAAACGCCGGCCGGTATCCGGCAGATGCTGGAAGTATCCGGTTTCGGGCCGAAGAAGGTGAAGGCGGTGTGGGACGGACTGGGCGTCACCACCGTCGGGCAGCTCCTTTACGCCATCAACGAGAACCGACTCGTCGAACTCAAGGGGTTCGGGGCCAGGACCCAGGAAACCCTCCGCCAGAAGCTGGAGTTCTTTCAGCACAGCCAGGGCCGGTTCCACTACCGCACGCTGGAGGCCGCCGGCATCGCCCTGCTCCGACTCCTGGAGACGGCCGAGCCCGAAGAACGCTCCGCCCTGACCGGACCGCTGAGAAGGGCCTGCCCTACCCTCGCGACCATCAGCCTGTTAACGACGCATTGCACCCGCGCGCCTCGCCCGCATCGGCGGACTGGAAAACGTACAGGAAACAGCCGAAACCGTAAGCGGCACGATGGACGGATTCCCCGTCACCTTTCACCGCTGTAGCCGGGAGAATTTTGGCAGTAAGCAGTTCCGTCATACCGGGTCGGCGGATTTTTTGAAGGCGTTTGTCGGTCGCTTTAAAAACGTAGATTTTACGGGGTTACCCGAGGAAGAAGATGTATTTGCGAAAGCCGGAGTGACGTGGTTGCCCCCCGAACTTCGCGAAAGCGAGCGGGCACTGGAGCTGATGGATGCCGGCATCCCCCAACTGATCACCGAAGCCGACATCCGCGGCGTCGTACACAGCCACTCCACCTACAGCGACGGCATCCACACCCTGCGCGAGATGGCCGAAGCCAGCCGGGACCGGGGTTACGGCTACCTCGTCATCAGCGACCACAGCCAGGCCGCCTTCTACGCCAACGGGCTTTCCCCGGAGCGGGTCCGGGAACAGTGGGCGGAGATCGACGTCCTCAACGCCGAACTCGCTCCCTTCCGCATCGTGAAGGGCATCGAGTGCGACATCCTCTCCGACGGTAGTCTCGACTACGACGCCGAACTCCTCGCCGGCTTCGAGGTCGTGATCGCATCGGTCCACAGCAACCTGAACATGGACGAGGAGCGGGCCACCAGCCGCCTGCTGACCGCCATTGCGAACCCCCGCACCGATATCCTGGGCCACCCCACCGGCCGCCTCCTGCTGAGCCGGGAGGGCTACCCCATCGACCACGCCGCCGTGATCGATGCCTGCGCCGAGCACGGCGTGGCCATCGAACTGAACGCCAACCCCTACCGACTGGACCTGGACTGGACCTGGCTACCCTACGCCCGGGAGCGGGGCGTACTCATCAGCGTCAATCCGGATGCCCACGCCACGGGTGGGATCGACGACATCCACTTCGGGGTACTGGCGGCGCGGAAGGGAGAACTGACGGCGGCGGGATGCCTGAATGCCCTGCCCCTGGACCGGTTCCTGAAGGTTGTAAGGTCGTAAGGCGTTAAGGAGTCAGGCCCTGGCAATAGCGGCAGCCCGTACCTCCTTATGTCCTTGAGTCCTTAAATCCTTATCTTAACCCAGTGCGCCGCCTCCTTGTATCCACGGTCCTTCTCCTGTCCGCCCAACTGTCCGCCCAGGTGGTCGGTTACGTAGACAGCGTGGAGGTACACCGGACCGATACCATCTACTTTGAATTCGGCAGTGCCGAACTGGACGCCGCGAGCCTGGCGGCCGTCGACCGGCTGATCGGGGACCGGCCCGCCGAACTGGAGCTTTACATTGAGGGCCATACCGATGCCGTCGGCAGCGCGGACGCCAACGAACAGCTAGCCCGGGAACGTAGCGAAAGCACCCTGGCGGCCGCCATTGCCCACGGATGGCCCGCCGAATTCGCCCAACTGCGCCACTTCGGGGAACGGCAACCGCTGGTGGATACCCGGCAGCGGGAGTGGCGTAACCGCCGGGTACTGCTGCGCTCGGGCCTGCCCCGCCGCTACGCCCGCTTCCGGGGCCGCATCGAGAGTGAAAACGGCACCCCGCTACCGGGCGGAGTGATCGCCCACGGTCGTTACCTGCGCGATACGGTGCGGGCCGACGACCGGGGATACTACGAGTTATACCTCCCCCTGGACGAGCCCCTGCGCGTGGATGTGTACGCGGAGGGCTACTTCTTCAACAGCCGGGAACTGACGCTCACCGAGACCGCGCCGGCCGAGGGGCTTATCACCCGCCTGCCGGCCGCCACCCCGGGCAGCCGGATGAACGTGCCGGACCTTTACTTCGTCAGCAACAGCACGAACCTGCTGAAGGAGAGCTTTCCGGTGCTGCCGCGACTCCTGCATTTCCTGCGGCACAACCCCGACATGGTGATCGAGCTGGCGGGGCACGTCAACAGCCCGGGTAACCGTTGCGGACCGGGTAGCTGGCAGTTCACCCTGGCCCGGGACCGGGCGGGTTTCATCCGGGATTTCCTGGTCGATTTCGGCATTTCCGCGGAACGGGTGCGTGCGCGGGGGTACTCCAATTTCGAGATGGTCATTCCGCGTCCGCAGAATGAAAAGGAGCGCCGGGAGAACCGACGGGTAGAAATTCGGGTAATTACCGCCGGAACTTCCCAATAATTCGTTTGGCAACCTTTTACCACCAGGGCGAGGGCGCAGGTGCCGGCTTTTCGGGGAGCCGCCGGATGGTCCGCCAAATGTCAAAACGTTCCATTGTGTTAGGAATTTGTTAACTTTGGTCCGATTTTAGCCGCCGAACTTCGGTAATTATCCACGGTTGGTCGAATTTCACCACCGTCTTCAGCTCACTGCTCTTGATCCTGAACTTTAGTCCAAAAAAGTACGTCCCGCTACACTTTACTTCGCTCCTCCGGGCAGCGAAAGGCGGGTCTGGTGCGCTTATATGTAACACTCCCGGCCGTACTTCCTCGGCCGGTCTTATATCTTAATCATCTAACCAATATCATTAATTATGAAACGACTTAGACTTCTCCTGATGGTCTTGCTCGTGGGCGGTTTCACCGCGCTACAGGCACAGGTCATTACGGGTACTATCACCGATCGTGCGGGTGAGCCCCTCATCGGTGCCTCCATTTTAGTAGAAGGCACCACCACCGGTACGGTTACCGATCTGGACGGTAATTTCTCCCTGAACGTTCCCGCTAACGCGGAGACCATGGTGGTCACCTATACGGGTTTTGCTTCTAAGAAAGTTCCCCTGACCGGTGCTACCTCTTACAGCATCACGCTGGACGAGGATTCCGCCGTTCTGGAGCAGGTGGTCGTTACCGGCTACGGTACCCAGTCTCGCCGCCGCCTGACGACCTCGGTCGCCTCCGTGGGGGCCGAAGCCTTCGACGGGGTTCCCGTAACCAGCTTCGAGAACGCCCTCCAGGGCCGGCTTCCCGGCGTTACAATCACTTCAAACTCCGGAACGCTGGGCGCCCAGACGGGTATCCGCGTACGGGGTGTCGGTTCCATCAACAGTGACAACCAGCCCCTCTTCGTAATTGATGGTATCATCATCGAGTCTAACACGGAAGGACTTGCGTTAGGTGGCCCCGGTACCAACCCACTGGTTAACCTGAACCCCGCCGAAATCGAATCGGTGGACGTACTGAAGGATGCCGCCAGCGCAGCCATCTACGGTTCGCGTGGTTCCAACGGTGTCATTCTGATCACCACCAAGAGTGGTAAGTACGGGCAGAAGGCCAGGGTCAGCATTAACCACTACACCGGTATCACCGATGCTACCGCGAAGTACGACCTGCTGACCGGTTCCGAGTACGCTTCCTACTGGAACCAGGCCGTACTGGCCAACAGCAACCCCGACGATGACGGCGATGTCTACCCCGACCTCAACGACGTACCCAACGCCGACTGGCTCGGACTGGTGACCCGCAAAGGACTCATCAACGAAACCTCCGGTAACGTCAGCGGCGGTACGGAAAACCTCAGCTACTTCATCGGCGGTACCTACCGCGACGAAGACGGCTGGGTGGAAAGCACCAACCTGAAGCGCTACAGCTTCCGCATGAATCTCGAGCAGCGTCTCGGAGACAAGTGGACCGTTGGTCTCAACCTGAACCCCACCCGGACGGTCAACAACCGTCAGAACGAGGACAACAACGTTGCCTCTCCCCTGACCTACGCCGCCCTGGCATTCCCGACCGTCGACCCCTTCGACGAGAACGGTAACACCCGTGGAGGAGTAGTCACCAACTCCATCGGTGGTGTACGCTTCGCCGGTACGCCCCTGATCAACATTGAAGGACAGGACATCAGCCTGACCACCAACCAGGTACTGGCCAGCACCAACGTCGCCTTCAAGCCGATCGAGAACCTGACGCTGCGCTCGCAGTTCGGTACCCAGTATCTGGGCCTGACGGACTTCCAGAAGTCCAGCTCCCTGACCACCGACGGATTCGGTAGCGGCGGTACCGCCCAGGCCCAGAACCAGGAAGTAGTTACCTACACCTGGGACAACACCGCTTCCTACCTCTTCGGATTCGGCCGTTCCGAGCTCGACGTACTCGTCGGTTTCTCCGTACAGAACAGTCAGCAGAAGACGCTGAACGTAAACGGTAACACCTTCGCGGACGATCGCCTGATCACCCTGAACAGTGCCGCCGAAATCACCGGTGGCGGTGGTTTCAACACCCAGTCCCGTTTCGTCGGTTACCTGGCCCGCGGTATCTACTCCTTCGACGACAAGTTCTTCGTGAACGTCAGTGCTCGTCTCGACGGTTCCAGCCGCTTCGGTGGTGACAACCTGTACGGTCTGTTCCCCGCCGTTTCCGCCGCTTACGACATCGCCCGTGACATCGAGAGCCCCTTCAACCAGCTTAAGATCCGCGCCAGCTACGGCCAGACGGGTAACGCCGGTATCGGTGACTTCGACAGCCGTGGTCTCGTTTCCTTCGGTAACGACTACAACATGGTTCCCGGATTCCTGCTGAGTCAGCTAGACAACTCCGCCCTAACCTGGGAAAATGCATCCACCGTTGACGTAGCCGTTGACTTTGGTCTTCTCAACAATCGGATCAACGGTTCGATCGGCTACTACGTGAAGAACACCACCGACCTACTTCTTGACGTACCCCAGCCCCTCACCGCGGGTATCGGTAAGACGCTTGGTGGCGGTGAAGGCCAACCTTTCCCTCAACGCCGGCGAGATCCGAAACCAGGGACTGGAATTCAGCCTTAACCTAGGCATCATCAGCACTCCCGACGTACAGTGGGACTTCAACCTGAATGGCGCTACGCTAAAGAATGAAGTTAAAAACTCGTCGATAACGATGCCGACGGAGACCCTGATGACATTATCGAAGGTAATCACCTAGTACGCGTTGGTGAACCCGTCGGTTCTTGGTATCTCGTAGAGTATGCCGGAGTCGATCCCGAAAACGGTAATGCATTGTTCGAGAATGCTGAAGGCGAGGTTAGCAACACCTACGTAGGTAGTGCCCGTAATGTCGTTGGAAACCCACTACCTGACTTCACGGGTGGGTTCGGTAGCAACCTAAAAGTTAAGGACCTGGACTTCAGTTTCTTCTTCCAGGCCGCACTCGGTCACCAGCTTTACCTCGACGAAGGTCGCTTCAACCGCAACAACCTGGCAAGTACCTGGAACCAGCTGCGCACCCAGCTGGACAGTTGGACACCGGATAACACTGACGGAAGCATTCCTGAAGCACGTCGTGGGCAAACCAATGGTAGTCAACACTCTACACGTTATCTTTCCGACGCGGATTTTCTGCGTCTACGGAATGTACAGATTGGCTACACGCTTCCGTAATATCGGTAAGGGGTCCAACTCCATCCGCTCTCTACGTAGCCGGACAGAACCTGCTGACCTTTACTGATTTCGACGGTCTCGATCCCGAGAGCAGCGGACAGGACGTGAATGGCTACCGCCAGGGAGCACATCTTCTTCAGCCGCCCCCAGACGCAGGCAGTGACCTTCGGTTTTAATCTTACTCTTTAACTAACAACTACTTGCACTTATGCAATCTATCCATAAACTCCTAGCGGGCTGCTTTGCGGTTCTGCTCCTGGCGGGGTGTACCGATTATCATCGAGGAACCAACGCCGGCACAGTCCCTTCCTTCCGCCGCGGCTTTTAATACCGCATCTGATTTACGAACGGCACTAACCGGTGCCTATCAGGCAGCCCAACAGTCTGATTTCGGAGCCAATGGGCTGGCGCTCAATGCTAACATCCTTATCGGATAATGGTACTTGGCAGGGCTCCTTCACCAGCTATGTCGATATTTTTAACCGGGCCATAACACCCGACAACGGAGAAGTGAGGGGCCTCTGGCGCTTCGCTTATCTGGCCATAAATCAGGCCAACTTGGTCCTTCAGGCTGTAGAAGAGCTCCGAAGATGCCAGCCTGACCGATGAAGTAAGGGCACAGCTCATTGGTGAAGCGTCCTTCATCCGGGGGATGACCTACTTTGAATTAGCCCGGTCCTTTGGCAAACCCTACGGAGCCAGCAGTGGCAGTGACCTGGGCGTACCCATCGTACTATACTCCCGTAAGAGGTAGCGCCAATAAACTTTCCCCACACGTAATACCGTGGAAGAAAATTATAACCAAGCCATCATCGACCTGACCAAAGCCGCCGATCTACTCGATGCCCATGGGAGCCCGAGGTCGCGCTAACGCTACCGCTGCCACTGGCTACCTGGCCGAGATCGCCTTCCAGCAGCGTCGTTACGCCGATGCCGCCGAACTGGCGGAAACCGTGATCGATGCCGGTTACGCGCTCACCGCTTCCCCCGAGGAGCCCTTCGTTAACGAGGGCAGCACGGAGGAAATCTTCGCCGTCGTCAATACCGTACAGGACAACCCCGGAGTGAACGGCTCCCTGGCTACCTTCCACCACGTTAACGGACGTGGCGGAGACGTGATCGTCAGCACTGACCTGTTCAACAACGGTTACCAGGCTACGATCGATTCCGACGACTTGGAGGCGGCTGACGCAGCCGGAGATACGCTGATCGACCTGCGTGCCGCCCTGCTGATCTCCTTCAACCCGAACAACTCGGACATAAACGTAGAGAAGTACGAAGATTTCGCCAACAACGCCGACGACCTGATCCTCGTGCGCCTGGCTACCTTCTACCTGATGCGTGCCGAGGCACTGGCCCGCACCGTCGGGGTAACCGAGGAAGCCATCATGCTGCTCAACGCCGTGCACAGTCGTTCCGTACGTCTGCTGGATGATGAAGGCATGCCCGTTGAGGATACCGACGGACTCACCACTTACGAAGCCGATGATTTTGACAGCCCCGAAGAGTTCATCGAGGCCGTCATCCTGGAGCGCCGCGTCGAGCTGGCCTTCGAGGGTAACCGCCTGCATGACCTGAAGCGCCTGATGCGTTCCATCCGTGGGCTGCCCTTCGACGACAACATGCTGGTTCTTCCTATCCCCCAGCGGGACCTGGATGCCAACCAGATGCTGGTGCAGAACCCCGGCTACTAGTCCGAATCTGCTTTAGTTTACAGACAAAGGCCCCGTCGCAACCGAGTTGCGGCGGGGCCTTGTGTTTTACACCAGCCGGACTTCCTGCCTAGTTGACGCTTAGCTTGATCAGGGAGACCGCACCGGAGGCTTGCCGGGCTTCTACCAGGTAAAGACCGCTGACCAGGTCTCCAAGCTCGATCCGCGTACTGCGGTCACCCAGTTGGGTACCGTCGATCTCGCGGATGGTCCGCCCGGTCAGGTCGAGGACACGCAGGTTCACGGGTTGGGCGTCATAGGTAAGGGTAACCGATCCGCTGGTGGGGTTGGGGTAAGCGGACAATTGTAAGTCCGCGTTCTCCGCGGTCGGTTGCAGTTCCGTCGCGGCCCTCACGACCTCAGAAAGGTTGTTGGCTTCCCATTCTTCGGTGGCGATACCCGTGGTCGCGGCCCGTTGCAGCAAGTCGGCCTGTAGGTCGGTAATCCCGTTCTCCCGTCCCGGACAAATTATACAATCTCCGGGCCCCGACGGGCCTACTACGTTGACGAGGAGCGAACGGAAGCTCACGTTGTCCGATAGCGACTCCGTGGCCCTGATGGTCACTACGAAGGAACGGGAGCCGGTCCCGAAGCTGCCCAGCGACAGGTCGGCGGTGGAAGGAACGGCATTGACCGATTCGTTAATAAAGGTCGCCGACAGGGAAGTAGAGGGGTTGCCCGAGGTAAGGGGGGCCACCTCCGTAACGTCCCAGTCCGTCGACCCCACGCAGCGGGGAGCGCTTACGCCGACGTTACGGGTACTGCCCGCCAGTACCAGGATGGGAGAGCCCGGGGGAACGTTGATAGTGAAAGGACTCAGGGGCGGCGTATTGATCGTAACCGACGGACCAGGAAGAAAACTACTGTTGTAAGGCGTTGCCCGTAACCGGCTCGCCCGCTGACTAAGCACGTAGGGCTCCGAGGCGGGAAAGCTAAACTGGATATTTATGGTCGCGTTAGTGGCGTCCAGTAATTCCCAGAGAACGAAAAAGGGAGCCGGGCCGGGAGCCACGTAGTTGAATTCTATTTCCGCACAGTCGTTCTGAAAACCGCCAAAAACGATGGTCTGGGCGGAAAGCGGTCCCGTCGGGACCAGGAAAGTAAGCGAGAGGGCGCACAGCAGTGCCCCTACTCCGTGGAGTAAAGATGATTTCATCGTGAAAGAATTGAATTGGGTTTACTAAGGTCCCGAATTACCGGGGTTGCCCCTATAAAAGCGGATTTCCCCCGCCGGGGTTTGGGTCAGAAATCGACTTGATGGGACAATACCGGCCAGGCCCGTCCCGCAGCCGTTCGGCAAACTCTGCACCCGCGCCCCGCCGCCCTAGTCAGATGTTCCGTAGGTTTGCCCGCTATGATCACCGTAATCTCCGGAACGAACCGCCCCGGCAGCAAAACGCTGCTCTTTGCCCGGCACTACGCCGAGCAACTCCGTACCCTCGGGCAGGACAGTCAGCTGCTGGACCTGGCCGAAGTCGAGCACGGTTTTTTCACCCGGGAGATGTACGACCCCGCGGCCATGCACCCCACCCTGGTGGAACTGCAGCGCGATCTGGTACTGGGTGCCGACAAACTGGCCATCTTCGTACCCGAGTACAACGGCAGCTACCCCGGCGTCCTGAAGCTGTTCATCGATGGCATTTCGGTGAACGAATACGCCCGGAACTTCCGGGGAAAGCGCATCGCGCTGATCGGCGTGTCCAGCGGGCGGGCGGGCAACCTGCGCGGTATGGATCACCTGGCCGATACCCTGGCCCACATGGGCGGCTGGGTGCTGCCCAACCGACTGCCCCTCTCGGGGGTGGATGCCCTGGTCGATACCGAAGGACGGGTAACCGACGACGGTACCTCCAGTGTTTTATTGCAACAAGCCCAAGAACTTATTGACGCCTGAAACCGTAAAGAATAGATATGGCTAAGAATTTACTGATCGTGGAGTCTCCGGCTAAGGCCAAGACCATTGAAAAAATTTTGGGGAAAGACTATAAGGTCAAATCCAGTTTCGGGCACGTACGCGACCTCGACAAGGGGGAAAACGCCGTCAACGTCGAAAAGGACTTTGCCCCGAAGTACGTAGTGACCGCCGACAAGCGGAAGCTCGTCAGTGAACTCAAGGCCGCCGTCAAGCAGTCGGATACCGTCTGGCTCGCGACGGATGAAGACCGCGAAGGAGAGGCCATCAGCTGGCACCTTTGCGAAGTACTCGGCCTGCCGGTGGACACCACCAAACGGATCGTTTTCCGCGAGATCACGCCCCCCGCCATCACTTCGGCCATTCAGAACCCGCGCACGGTGGACGTCAACCTGGTGAACGCCCAGCAGGCGCGCCGGATCCTGGACCGCCTGGTGGGGTACGAACTGAGCGGCGTACTCTGGAAAAAGGTGAAATTCGGCCTGAGTGCCGGCCGCGTGCAGTCCGTCACCGTCAAACTGGTGGTCGAGCGCGAACGCGAGATCATGGGCTTCGAAACCAGTCCGTTTTTCCGCGTCAACGCCATCTTCACGGTAAGGAACGAACAGGGCCGCAGCGTGGAACTGAAGGCCGAGAGCCCCGACCGGTACAGTGACAAGGCAGGAGCCGAGGCATTTTTGCGGCGGTGCGTGGGTGCCAAATTTTCCATTGACAACATCGACGTGAAACCGACCAAGCGTCGGCCCGCCCCCCCCTTCACTACCTCGACCCTGCAGCAGGAAGCCAGCCGGAAACTCTACATGAACGTGGAGCGAACCATGCGGGTGGCCCAGCGGCTGTACGAGGCCGGTCTGATCACCTACATGCGTACGGATAGCATGAGCCTCTCCGAGACGGCCATGGCCGCCATCGAGAAGGAGGTAAAGTCGGCCTACGGAGACAAGTACAGCAAGCTCCGCCGCCACAAGAGCAAGAAGAAGGATGCGCAGGAGGCCCACGAGGCCATTCGCCCCTCCTACCCCGACCGCCACACCGTCAGTACCGGCGACCGCGACGAGCAGCGGCTCTACGAACTGATCTGGAAGCGCACCACGGCCAGCCAGATGGCGGACGCCGAGCTGGAGAAGACCACGGTCAATATCGCCATCGACAAAGCGCCCGACGCCCGACTACGCGCCCAGGGAGAGGTACTGAAGTTCGACGGCTTCCTGAAGCTGTACCTGGAGAGCAAGGACGAGGACGAGGACGACGAGGTGACGGACGGTATCCTGCCCCCCCTCAAGGTCGGTCAGGTGCTGCCCCTGGCGGAGATGACCGCCATCGAGCGCTTCACCCGCCCGCCCAGCCGCTACACGGAAGCCGGACTGGTAAGCAAGCTGGAGGAGCTCGGCATCGGTCGCCCGTCCACCTACGCCCCGACGGTCTCCAAGATCATGGACCCCAAACGGGGCTACGTCACCCGGGAGAGCCGCGACGGCACCGAGCGGTCGTACGAACTGCTTACCCTCAGGGACAACCAGATCACCACGGAGACCAAGACGGAAATGACCGGCGCGGTGAAGAACCGCCTGTTCGCCAGCGACATCGGCATGGCCGTCAGCGACTTTCTCGACGAGAACTTCGACGACGTCATGAACTACCAGTTCACGGCGGACATGGAGGAGGAGTTCGATGAGATCGCGGAGGGCAAAGTGGCCTGGACGAACGATGCTCAAGGACTTTTACCACCCCTTCCACGCCAACGTGGAGGACACTACCGAAAACGCCGAGCGCGTCAGCGGTGAGCGCATTCTCGGCACCGACCCGGCCAGCAAGAAAACCGTACTGGTACGGCTGAGCCGCAACGGTCCGGTCATCCAGCTGGGTGCCCCCGACGAACTGGTTCCCGACGAAAAGCCCCGCTACGCCAACCTCCCGGAGGGAATGAGCATGGAGCAGATCACCCTGGCCGAGGCCCTGCCGCTGTTCGACCTGCCTAAAGTACTCGGAGAGGTGGAAGGACAGGAAACCGCCGTAGGGATCGGCCGCTTCGGCCCCTACGTCCGCTGGGGAGAAACCTTCATCAGTCTGCCCAAGGGCGAGGACCCCCACTCCGTCACCATGGCCGACGCCAGGGAGATGATCGCGGCCAAGAAAAAGGCCGACGCCCCGGTGATGACCTTCAAGGGCTTGCCGGTTACCCAGGGAGCCGGTCGTTTCGGGCCCTTCCTGAAGTACAACGGGATGTTCGTCAACATCCCCAAGCGTTACGACCCCGAGGCCCTGACCCAGGACGACATGATCGAACTGATCGAAGCCAAGATCGAGAAAGAGGCCAACCGCTACATCCAGCGATTCGAGGCGGAGAAGATCGACATCGAGCAGGGGCGCTGGGGGCCGTTCATCCGCTTCAAGAAGAAGTCCATCAAGATCCCCAAGAACGATAAGGGCGAGCGCATCACCCGGGAGGAAGCCCTGGAACTGAGCCTGGACGAAGTAAAGAAGTACATCGAGGCGGAGATGCCCGGTGCGTTCAAGGCGAAGACGAAGAAGGCACCGGCGAAGAAGAAAGCGGCCCCCAAGAAGAAATAGACGACAGAGGGAACCTCTCCCTCCCGTCCCTCCCCACGGGAGAGGGAGGCCGCTTATCGGATCGACGTGACCGATCAGTTATTCTTACATTCATCAGGTCGATTACTGACTAGCAACCATTGACTAAAGATTATTCCCCATGGCAGAAGAGAAAAAAGCCCCCCAGAACCAGTTGAACATCGAACTCCCCGAGGACATCGCGGAGGGCATTTACAGCAACCTGGCGATCATTGCCCACAGCAACACGGAGTTTGTGGTCGATTTCGTGCGCATCGTTCCCAATGCTCCGAAGGCGAAGGTGAAAAGCCGCGTCATCCTCACGCCCCAGCACGCCAAGCGGTTGCTGAGTGCGCTGGCCGACAACGTGCAGAAATTCGAGAAGCAATTCGGCCCGATCCCGTCCTCCGGCAAGGGGGGGAACAACGGACCGAATTTCCCCCCGATGAGCTTTACGCCGACGGCGCAGGCCTGATGGTAACAAATTCCACGCTAAGGCTTGGTCTTTTCAGTTGCGGGTGTATATTTGCAGCCGCTTAGGAAATGACCTGAGTCAGATTACAGAGTGGGTCGATTAGCTCAGTTGGTTTAGAGCGTTGCATTGACATTGCAGAGGTCGCTGGTTCGAACCCAGTATCGACCACCCCCATTTTAGTATTTAACATCCAATCGGGATGTGGCGCAGCCCGGTAGCGCACACGCCTGGGGGGCGTGGGGCCGCAAGTTCGAATCCTGTCATCCCGACCATTGATTTTCAAGGAGTTACGACGGTTTGTCGTGACTCCTTTTTGTTGGTAGTGATATAGTAGTGATGAGGAAGCCACTTTTGGCTTCATGACTAAGATACGAAAGTTGTCAAGTTCTTCCAAGAATCACTACTCTGTTTGAAGTGTCAAGTGGGTGCACCTAAACTAGTTTAGGCGGTCTTTGTAGATGACTCGGTACCTCAGCCTTTCGGCCAGGAAATCGGAAAGTGTCTGGGTGATCACCATCGCAAGTGACGTTTGGGTACTGTTCTGAACTTTGAAGTGCATCAGTCTTAGATAGTCCTGCTGAAGAATTTCTACAAGCTCGTGGTCCCGGATCGGGACGGTACTTTTTACAACCTCCTGTAGCAGGGCCTCTGAAGCTGGCTCGTCTTCCAGTCTTTCTTTCATGTAGGCTTCAGCCTGCTCGATAAGTTCATCAAGTCCCATGCTACGTAAAGTGAGTCGGTAAATCGGTCTACCCTAAAGTGTACTGAGAGTACTGCTGCTGTCAAGATTCGACCTTATCTTTAGCTTGCGGGATGAAGTTCTTCGCTCTTTACCTTGTACCCCGTACAACCATGAAGTTATTGACAGATGAACTCTTGAGAACGTTCGAGCAGATCGGCGACCAATTCGACTCTGAAGACCCGGTACTCGTGGCAAGGTTCCGGTACCCATACTCTAAGCGGGTGTGGTATCCTACGGAATACGATCCACAGTCCCAAATCTTCTTCGGTTACGTTGAAGGCGATTTCAGCGAACGATGATCATTCAGTTTTACTCAGTTGGAACAGCATGCTACAGTTTCAGGCAGTGCAGTTTGTAGAGACATTTCCTTCACACCGCGTAGGTACTCGGAGCTGTACCCTAACTAAGCTCTAGGGAGGCGAAACGTCGCTTTTATTTCTTGTCCCCTGTACCATGTCCTATTCAAAGGAATACGAAAAACTCCGCCGTCGCAGGGCGGAGCTTAGAAGAGTTCGTAACGGTTTCATCAGAGACGCTTGCGTAGCGTTCGTGATGCTCGTGCTCATTGCAACTTACCGGATTTCGGTGTAGCGTTACAACGATAACCTCACCTCTTCCGTAAGTGAAATAAGTTGAGCAATAACGGTTCCACAAAGCTTTCTGTGTGCCACTATTCTCTTCAGACTTAACTATGCATCAGCCGGAGTTCTTCATCCCGATAGTCACTAACAGACTCAGAAGTACCGGACGGTATCGCCTCCCTTTTACTTTAAGATCAAAGCGTTCAACGATAAATGGCAAGGCCGTATGATCTGATCTACCGTCGTTGATTTGTTGTACTGAGCACTTGTAGAGTAGCCGAATCTGGTCCTGATTCAAGCCCTGTAATTTCATAATCAAGTCTATAATCTTGAGCATAAGTCATATTATAGAACATCTGTTTGTTTATCAACGACTTATGACTTACTTCTAAATTCAACTAATCTCTATAATAGAGATTCCTTTCGCGGGACGAGACGTTCTGCCAACCGGCTAAAAAATTTTCGCCGATCTGATTCAGCGGCTTGAAGAGGAAGTATTCATGAAGATGGTCGAAGAGGGGGATGGTCTGAAGTTTATCAATAGTCTTAAGCATAATAGATTCGTACTCGAACACCCATAATGTTCTATAGCCAGTAGAGAAGCCTAGCTTCTTGTTTAGGCTACCTCTTAGCAGTGCCTTGGCGTTGTCGATGCACTTCTCTACTCCTTTACCGGTGTCCTTCCCGTTCTCAAGTTCCAGGACGTAATACTCTTGCTGCTTGGATGTTTGCAGGGAGAAAATAAGATCGGCTTTTATGGTTTTAGAATCAGTGCAGTGGAAGGCAGTTTTTGACTTGAGATTCCTCGCTATCCTGTTGTTCCCCGTGGTGTCGAAGTAGCGGTCACAAAAGAGTAGTTCTAATCCTTCCGCTTGGCAAGCGAGGTCAAGTTCAATCTGAATAGTTATTGTGCCAGTGCGGTGCTTTTGGTCTTGGGTATCGGTCAGGATCGTGCCTTTAGGGTAGTTGATTGAAGCTTCAGGAACCTCATAGAGATCAACCAGTATCGTCTTCGCTCTTTTGGTTAGGTAGTGCTTTACGGGTGTTCCAAAAGCATGGGGAATCTTCCTAACGTAGGGTCTTTTCATTTCTCTTAAA
The DNA here is from genome assembly GCA_963838715.1 of Lewinellaceae bacterium. Taxonomy (GTDB): domain Bacteria; phylum Bacteroidota; class Bacteroidia; order Chitinophagales; family Saprospiraceae; genus Neolewinella. Next base: position 4,694,521 of record CAWISE010000009.1, on the reverse strand, counting down.
CCCTTAAGTAAGACCGAAAGGTTAGAGGTGTGATTGGCTATTCCGAGCCTAATCATTTGCTCGAACGTCAAAAATTTGTAGCGACTAAGTGCTTTCAATATTCTGACCTCTTTGGGCTTAAATCGGTTAATCATTTTCACCTAAGTATAAAGCGAATGGAGGTTTTGGCGGACCTTTCTGGCCGTCGTTAGACTGCTTATGCTGTTGTCTTCGTTGAATGTGATTGTCTTGCCCCGTCACCTTGTAATAGCGGTCTAACTGTAAGCGGTCAATTTTATCCTCCTGCTCTTTTGTTATTCCGTACGCCTTCGGATTCTTGATGAGAAAATCCGGAGATTTGAAAACGGTTTGTTGCTCGTTGCGGACCTTCAGTACGAACTCGTAATCCCTTAATTTGAGGTCTTTCTCCACCTTCAGGACTTCCCTCACATCTTCTTCTATATCGCCGCCAACAATTTTGACAGCTGTATTTTTCTTAACGTCTTTAACCTGGTCTCCGAACTGTCCGATGAACTGGGTAGCTAAGACAGTATGAAGCCCAAATCCACGAAGCTGACTAAGGATGTACTCGAAGCTACCGGAAACGAGGGCATGTGCTTCATCGACAAAACAGAAAATCGGGATACCAGTATTTTTCTTGCGCTTACGGACGTATGACTTTATGGAGGCTACCAGAAATTTTCCGAATGTAACTTGTGCCATTTCACCAAAGCCAGAGAGGTCAAAGAGAACAATTTTCCCACTGTTCAAGGATCGTTCTAAATCGAAAGTGCTCTCCCCTCCCAATACTCTTTTCAGCGTGGGATTAGTAAGTAATCTGGACAACCTACTGTAGAGGCCGTCCCTGGTTTTGTTTCCTGGTTTGAAAAAGTAATCATCGAATATTGGGTCGAATTCGTTGGCCTCTTCCTGTAGTGGTGAGTTAGGGGAAAGTAGCTCTAATAAGGTGTTGAGCGTCGAGCCTCCTCTTCCGAGAATGAAGTACAACGCCTTCTCCAGGATAGTGACCATATTTTCCGTCGGCTTCCCGCCTTCACGGGTAAGGATTTCCTCGAAGGCGGCAATGAACTGTTCTGCTGCGTGTTGGACGTTTTGTTCGGAGTTGTCCTTCAGGTCGAAGGGGTTGAAGGCCGGTGTATAGCCTTCTGCTAAATAGGGATCAATGTAGATGAGCCTTTCCCTTTGTTCGTACGACAAAGTGTTCTTCTTGATCGATAATGCTAGATCGCCGTGAGGGTCTATCATGACCATGGAAAACTTAGGATACCTTTTTTGCATCCGGTAAAACATAGCGCGAAGGAGTTCGGACTTCCCGCTCCCCGAAGGAGCTACTACTAACGTATGTTGTTTGATTTTCCTGAGGGGCAACACGGCCGATAGTTTTCCTAATTGCCCTAGGAAAAAGTCGAGCACCATCTTACCACCTTCTTCCAGGTAGAGTTCCAGATAGTCATCTTTGTTTGCCTTGTAGCGAGATAAGTAGGTATAGCGTTGTTTCTTGGTGTTGATTCCTCCCTTCCGTTTTCTCACTTGATTGAAAATCGGATAGTGGGGGTATTCTTGTTCTTCGATGTGATCGTTGAATAAGTCTAGATATTCAAGGTATGTGAAACCACGATGATGGTTAAGATACTGTGCGTGTTCGCTGGGAGTACCGTTCACATCTATATCCAACTTCACTACGGTATCAACCCTCGGACACCAATGTTCCATAAGGGAAATCATGATTTTAGGGTCGGGTAAGGTGACAGTTCCTAAAGAGATGGTTTCTTTACTCTCCCCCAGCTCTACTATGGCCCGTTTGATCTCTTCTGGGGAAAGGATATTTTTGAAGAATTCCATTATCGAAGAACTCTACGGATGAATGAATTCTCTTGCCGTAACATTCCGAGCCGCTGCTCACTATAGGCAAGCTTTCCTTGATTCATGTGTATCTGGTGCCGCAATCCTTCAACCTGCTCTCCTCTACTTATTCTTTCTTGCAGCATTTGGTTCTGGTGGGCAATGTCTTGACGTAGCATTTGTCCTTTAGTGTGTTCTGAATCCTGACGAACCTGGAAATCTTGACGGGCCGCTTCGATTCCCATTTTCTCATAGCCGAGTGACCTGATATTCATGTCAAGTTCATGGGCCTGATGATCAAGCATAATTTTTGCCCGCCCTACGGAATTGGCGAAGTCACCACGTTGGACCGCAATTTCTTTTAACTCTAATCCGATTTGGCTACTCTGACTTTGCATTTCAATCCGGTTCCGTTCGTAGAGTGTCTGCGCCCGCTCGAACATGGCGTATGTTTCGGTTTTGTTCCGCTGTCCTTCCAAACGTACTTTTTCGACCTGAAGTGACACGCTCTTGAGCTGGTTGTGATAGCCTTCGATTTGGTTGATAATAGTTCCTTGCTGCCTATCGATGCGAAGCACCTCTTGGCCAAACTGAAGCTTAGTTGTGGCTAACGTCTCTTGCGTTTCAGCTCTAAGCATGGTTATCATTTCCCGGCAGGCCGATAGTTGCTCAGACATATGGATTTGAAGAGTAGTGATTTTTTCGTCGACGTATGATTTTAAGTCGGTGACGGTTTGCATAACCTGAAGTAAGGCAGTTTTGAATTCCAACTCCTGCTTAAGGAGCTGTTCTCCTAACTGAGCGAGTCCAGTTTTAATATCACGGACCTCTTCGCGTACTTCGTGGGTCAGATCAAGAATTTGGCGGTCTTGGTTCAGAAAGCGACGTTCCATTTCGTTTTCGTTGCGTTCTCTCTCAAGTTCTTCTCGCTGCTTTCTGGACTTCTCTTCTTCTTGCTGTTTTTCGTACTCATCGGAACGAGCGTATCTTTCATTGAGGGTTGTTCTGTCATCGCCGTAGATCGCGCTAAGTACGTCTTTCTTTGTTTGATGAGTCGCGTTTTGTGCTGCTTCCTGTGCCATGCGGCGGGACGTTTGCATCATCCGTTGTTCGGATTGAGCACGTTCTTGATGGAGTATTTCTACTTCTTTTTTGACAGATTGGAGACCTTCGAGAAGAGATCTATCTTCAGCAGTCGGTTGAGCCAGAGACAATACCTCCTCTCTCTCTGCATGTACGGCTGCTTGTTCTTCTCGTTTGTTGAGGTCGAAGGTTCTTTCGGCCCATGCTGTGATGTTACCTGTACGTTGATCATAAGCATTAGCTTTATAAATTAGGAACCCAATACCACCTACGGCCCCTACGATTACGACAAAGTACATTATCGTATGGAGTACTTGGATGATGACTGCGCCGCCGAAGATTAAGAGGGCTAGCATTACGCAGCCGATAGCGGCTTGATTGTCTGAGGATTCATTGGATGTAGACATCTGAAAACACTTTATTTATGTTAACTATTAAATTAGGTAAGGTGCAGCACTTATAACAAAACAAGTAACCTCCTTAAGGTATGAAACCACCTTTTTGAGACATAAAAACTGATAATTCATTCAAATTCCTGCTTACCTTAGCGATGAATGGCACATTCAAATTTTATAAATAGGCTAATTATTATCCGTTCAGTCTTCCTACGCACGATAGGCTTGACATTCATGCTCTCATTAGCGTGTGCATGTCGTGATAGTGAAGTAAGATCAGAAGAGAATGTTGGTGTATTTATCACCGACTCTCTGTTATCGGAGCAATACTATCAACGTAGTTTTGAACTCAGTAATTCGGCTCCTGATTCAGCGATGTGGTATGCACGAAAAAGCTTAGAAGTTAGTAGGCAAACTACCGAAGAAGTAAAAATTGCAAACGCATTTTCTCAAATTGCATATATTCATTCTGTTAAAGGAGAAAATGATAGTGCAATTTATTACTTCCAGTTATCATCAGATAAGTATTTAGAAGCACAAGATATTAACCGCTATCTTACCGTAAGGAATAACCTAGGTAGTATACTTATAGAAAAATCAGATTTTGAAGGTGCGTATCAGGTATTACAAGAAACAAAAAACATTAGCATAAAGAATAACTTGAAAGTTCACACCTCAGACGCATATGGAAACTTAGGGCTAATGGAGGACTACCGAGGCAATGTAGATTCATCTTTCTCTTATTATAAAATCTCTTTAAAATACGCCAAGGAAGCAAACGACACGTTACGCTTCATGAGAACATATAACAACATTGGTGTGATGTTTTATTATGCAGAAGAATATGCAAGGGCAATTCCATATTTTCAAAAAGCAATAAGTTACAACAAAGATATTAACCATATTTCTAATCTATCCGACAACTACATTAATATAGGTGTTGCATACGACCTCCTTGAAGAAAATGACTCTGCATACTACTATCTCACTTTAGCACTAGAAGCAGGTAAACAGTTGGGTAATAAGCTCATCCAAGCAAAGAGTTATCAAAATAGAGGTTCATTACTATTTGATGAAAATGATGTGACTGGTGCTTTAAGAGACTTTCAGCAAGCATTGTTTTTAAAGAAAGAGAGTAAAGAGCAACTGTCCTTATCTAGTACTTATCAGTATCTTTCTCGGATTCACCTCTCGCTAGGTGATACTATACAAAGTAGAATCATGCTAGATTCTGCAATGTCTAGTGCTATTCAAGTAGAGTCAAGAGAAGACATTAAAGAATGTCACGAATTATATGTCAAGTTTTATAAGGAAATAGGAGACTACAAAAAAGCCTTAGAGTACAAGGAAAAGGAAGAGCAAATAAAAGATTCTCTGTTTGATGTTGCTACGATAGCTGCAATGTATGGGCTAGAAATAGAGTACTCTACTAAAGAAAAAGATAAAACAATCCAAAATCTTGAAAACAACCAGTGGCAGATTTGGCTAGTATCACTGATGCTAATATTAGTATTGATTGCAGGTTATATTTTCACAATAAGCCACTTTAAAAACAAGCAGATTGTTCTAAACGATAAGGCAACCCGATTGAGTTCAGAAAGCCAAAAACTAAAGTCTGAGAAGCAAGAGGAAGAAACAAAAAACAGAGAGTTAATTCATAGAGTCAATGGTCAATTCATTTTTGCCGATTGGTACCTCGATCAAAAAAATACTGAGATAAAACAGAAAAAAATTGATGAGATTATATTTGATATTAAGAAACTGCTAGATGCTCTGTCGTCAATTAATAGAGAGTTGACAAGTAACTCAATGAATCCATTACAATCCAGTATCTACAACATTGCAAACGAGTTAGAGCTTGTGGCTTCTGAATTATTAAATAAGCAAGTAGTTATTAAGGTTGACATACATGAAATAGCAATTAAAAAGCGTGATGTAGTATATATATGTACACTATTTAACGAGTTGGCCATGAACTCAATAAAGTACGCGTTCGATGTCGAAGACCAGCCTATCATTACTTTTGTACTTAAAGATTTAGATAATAATTATATTCATTTTCGATATCATGATAACGGGCTAGGAAACAATACCACGAGCAAGTCAACGGGAAAAGGGATGGGCTTAGTCACCAAGATTGTTAAGCTTATGGAAGGAGGGTACAATATTGATATTGATAGTGGATTTTCCTTTGACGCAACTTTCAGAAAAAGTTTTAGAGATGAATAGTTCTAGAATATTAATTATTGAAGATAAAAAAGTTGATGCTGAAGTACTCATAGGAAAGCTAAAACGTCTTGGTTTTAGGGAACTAACACATTGCTTTACTTCTAAAGCTGCTATATCGCTTTTAAGAGTGGAGGGATTTGATGTTGTCATAATTGATAAAGAGCTTGAGGACTCTACTCTTGATGGCATTGCTATAGCAAAGTTTATTAGAGATAATACTTCAACGCCTTTCGTTTTTGTCACAGGATTTCACGATAAAGCAACAACAGATCAAATATTAAATGTAGGTGCATCTAATCATATTGTTAAGCCGCCATCCTTGCACCAATTGAAAGTTGCCTTACATAACGCCTTGTCAAGCGTTGACAGGAATAATCAACACTTAGCAAGTCTTAAACAAAAAGGAGAAAAGATAATTTTTTTTCGCCTAAGAGATAGGACACAACAGGCAATTCGATATTCATTGATACAGTTTATCGTATGGTCAGGGAAAATTGGTAGGATTTATCTTAGTGATGACGTACAATTTGAAATTCACATGTCAGCTAATGATGCGTTAAACGAGTACTTTGCTGAAGATATATTTATCAGAGTGAATAAAGGAACAATAATTAATATCCTCAACATAAGAAGCATTAAAAAACAGAAAATTTACTTTAAAGGTATTGAAAAATTAAGACCAATTGTTGTTGGTAAGTCCTACTCAGCAACGTTAAGAGGAGTTATCCAAAAGCATAATCTTAGAGAGGTGATGGACTGAAGTCTTACCGTTTTACAAATCTCAACTTTCTAAGCACCACGTATATTTTCTATCGCCCCTATCGTTGTTAGTCTCTATTTCTGTCTTTATTCATACACTATTAAGTCCGAACTCCGTAGGTACTTGTCACAATAATTCGTGAATTGATGTAGAGACACGAGATATCTTTCTGTCTTACTACAGTACTCTTCTATGCGTTCAATTTTCTCATCTGTTTCATCAAGGTGATAAACTAACATCGAACGGGGCATGGAAGTAAGGGAAAAATAATAAATCTATGTTAGTACCTTAGATTGGCCGGTTTGAGCCGTGAGACTCAATGCAAACTCCTAATACTTATAGAAAATGCTGACATTTGGTATTGTAACCAAGTAAGTATGCATGGCAAGCGTCTCTTGTAAGCACTTACTAATGGGAACCTGTTGTAGTCAGTTTCGAATACAACTAAGTTTCCATATCTCTTAACCTCAAAAAAAACAATAATGAGGTATCTACCACGCCTAAGCATGCTACTGCTTCTTTGCTTTACCTGTACTTTTATAACAAGCTGCGATAAAGATGAAATAGCGCCAATCGCTTCTAACACCATTGATCTTAGTAATCTTGATAACATCGACTTCGATGGAGATGCCGTACGCATTTATACTCAAGAATTTTTCCAAAGTAACGAGCCTGCCAAAGTAACTGCCGCTCGACTTGGTAGCATTGAGTCAGACGTGAATCTTCAAATCGCTTTTAAAATTGCTACTGAGCATTCATTCGAAGAAATTCTATGGGAAGAAGGCAAATACGAGGAATCAGAGATAGAGAAATCTTCCGCCGCTTATAAATGGACTGGTGGTAGTAGAAGTTTTTCGATATGGTGCTTTTGCTACAAATATCCGTGCATTAAATATACCAATATGGTAGGAAACTGTTCCGGTTACTCTCGTAGTGGCTATTGGAGAAGCTGCCGAAACATTGACTGTAATGTTCCTTCTTCTTGTTAAACACCCAAGGTTTTTTACTTTATGGCTTCGGATAAGTTATCCGAAGCCATTCTTTTTTTGGATGTGTACAAAAATAAAAGCAGGATAGTCAAGTATGCGGCCAATCATAAATTTTCTATATTATCAGATGATACTGATATTATTCAATTCATATCTAACCACGTAAAATATATTAAACACAATTCTATTATATAAGGAAAAACTATTAGAATAACTCCTTCAAGTATATTACACTTATGCGTAAAATAGCTGTTCTCCTTAATTGACTCTCAGCCTTTCTCGATGAAAATAATTCATAAGTAGATAATGAATGAAATGATAATAATGTTGTTTAACTGAATGATTGCTCGTCAAATATTCATATATTTATCATATACAATATAAAATTCAATATTAATTTTATTCATAGAACTTAGATAAGCAAATTTTGATGGTTTTTCCTGAGCACGTAATTTGAAACTGATAAGGTACCGTAGTTAGTCACATCATCTTGCTTTTGAAGAGACTTTGAATAGGGTAAAACCTTTCAAAGTCTCTTTTCATATAATGAATTATGTTACTCCCCCTGACCTTTCAAACCAATTTCAAACAAGTTTAAAGACTATTTACAATTACCTAAAGAAGGGAAGTACAAAAATACGCACTTTTAAAAGAGATTGAAAGACTTTTGTACATCTTGAAGACTTCAATTCATTTTACAACTCCTCCAATCAACCGTTCAACCCTAGCGCAACCGAATTTACTAAAACTCATTCATGAAAGGATTTAGAACCTTTTGAAAAAGAAATTCAAAAGTTACAATTAGATTTACAACAGAAGGAAGGTGTTGTAACTGATCTTACAAAATACAATTCAAATCTTCAAGACCAAGTTACAAAGTATAGTCTCCTCTTATCAGAAGAGAAAAATGATCGTAAAGACGCTGTTACAAAATTTCAAAATCTACTCCAAACAACTGGACAAGAGCGTAACCAGCGAACCAGGAAGTATTATACCCTCGCAATAGTGACTATCATTTTCGGACTAGTGATATTGGTATGAACTATCCTCTTTTTTCAATTTAACCTGAATATCAAGATCAGTTGATAAGGTCACCGCTCAAGCCCCTCAAAAAAGCCTTATTTCATGGCGGCCAAAATTTTAACCCGGAGCGTATAATTTCATTAGTGGGTATTTATCGCTCCCTCCTCTTTTTGAGCCGATGCTGCTTTGAAATCCCCGAAAGAATGCCGTTTTTCATCAAGGTGCTCATATGCTACAAATCTGGTGTAGATGTTCTGAATCATGGGATGCGTAAAGTCTTTGTGTTTACTGACTCATTTATACCAGACGTTATCTTGGTTTTCCAGGAGGAACTTATTTTGAACCGCTAACTGCTCTTCTTCAGTCAGCCCCTGAAGATAGTCTTCAACTTTGTCCCTCCTCTGCTCTTCAAAATTCTTCTTAAGTTGATGCTCCTGCTCGAAAGGATCAGGGACTGTACTCAGCTTAGGTTTTGGTTGATCACGTTCTATCTGTTCGCTGTAATCATCGGCAAAAGCCTTAAGCAGGTAACCAGCAACGTTTTTGATCTTTCACTTCCTGTACTGCTCTTCCACCACCGCGATATTTACCCGTAGATAGCTCTCATCGTGGTTTTCCAGGAGTGTTGCAATAACAGAATCTTTTAGTCAAAAAGACTTTAGCTTATCACGAATCGCCGATTCCGCACCATGCTCTACTATTGATTCTTTCTTACGTTCCATCTTGAAAACTACAGCGGTGATTTTCCTTCCTGACCTTTCTAAATTGTATGATACAAGTATATCTGACTTGTCATTGATTTCATTTACGGCTACATCCAGTACCCTTTTACGAAGCATGGTGAAAGACGGATATTGTCCTTCCTCTATCCCCATCAAACGCCTGAAATCATCGGACTCACAACGGAAAGATACGAGGTTAAGGTAGTCAGCTAAGAATTCATACAGAGCTAGGCTATGCTTGCTCGTGAAACCTCTAAGCATCAATAAATTCAGCTTAACGTAAATTCTAGGATGCTTGATCGCTCAGAGAACGGTACTAGGAAATTCAAAGGTAATGGTAGTAGGTTTTCCACTCCCTTGCACTTCAATTCTTGCTTCAGCGAGTACAGCAAAGACTGACCAAATTTCCTTGTCTTTGTTCAAGATATTGTACTCAATCTTAGTGTCTACTAGGTTAAAAAGAGCTTGTTTCAGCTCCACAGTATTGGAGTCATCCCACCCCGTTAAACGCTTAATCTGTCAGAGATCGCAAGTAAACCTCCTCTCCTCTGGCTGCCTCTTTAGTTGATCCTTTGCGATGTAGATCAAAGCGTTCAAGGTCTTACGTTCCCGCAACGTAGTTATGTTCCCCATCTGAACTAAACTACTATGCTTCTTGATTTCCCGCGTTTGTATCGTACCATCGAAAAGCGTTGTTTGTTTCTTGCTCATGGTTAACAGGGCTAAGAAGTGAATACTTAACTTCTAAAGAACAGAACACGCATTGCAAGTGCTGTTACTTTAAACCCGGAAATTTGTTACTTTAAAACGTTTCAATCCGGTAAAAATCCTTTGTGCTCAAGGAAATAGAGGGTATTCAAAGACAAACAGGAAATTTGTTACTTCACAGTATTTTGAACCCGGAAATTTGTTACAATAAAGCGGGGATTTGTTACTTCAAACAGGAAATTTGTTACAATAAAGCGGGGATTTGTTACTTCAACCCACTTAAAATGCTGTTATCATTAACCTTTTTCTCTCTAAACATATAAACAGTTAAAACTATTAAACAACAATCATAGGAGTAGTGCTTAATGGTGATTTTTCTTTTTTAAATTCAGTTAGCAACCATGTTTCAAAGCGTTCAGTAGCGAAGAATATTTTTCAGAAAAAGTCAACTTTTTGAACGGTTTTGAAAATTTGAACTTAATCGTCCTCGGATTCAATCGCTTGAAGCTCATTCGTTATTTCCTCGACTGAAGGAAGTTCATTTTGTAAATTTTCAGGCAACCCGATTTCTAGCAAATAGCTCGAAATTCCAACAGGCTGACTCAATGCATCAAGTGCGTACTGAGCCGTTACTTCATCTTTTCATTTGCAGAGGAGTAGGCCAATAGTTGGATTATGAGTAGCTAATTTGAGTTCGCCGTCAATTGCCTTCTGGTAGAATCCAAGTTTTCCGGCATATTCCGGTTTGAATTTCGTCGTTTTTAATTCAATAACCACGTAGCAATTAAGTTTCACATGAAAGAAGAGGAGGTCTAAGAAGAATTCTTCTTGTCCCGTTTTTAGTTTGTATTGTCTCCCCAGATAAGCGAACCCAGATCAAAGTTCTAGCAAAAAGTGAGTGATCTTGTTAACTAGAGCATCTTCTAATTCCTTCTCTTTTGCTTTATAAGAAAGGTTTAAAAAATCAAAATTGTAAGGGTCTTTCAAAAGCGAATGAGCTAAGTCACTATTAGGTTTTGGAAGTGTCGTTGTAAAGTTTGTAATCGCCTTTCACTTAGCTTCAAAGAGCTTTCTTTCGATGTGAATAACCATCATGTTTCTTGACCGTCCGTTTTCAACTGCTTGTTGAGCATACCGCAGACGTTGAACTGGGTCTTTCACCTTTTGTAAGAGTAAGATATTATGCGACCAAGTGATTTGGGCAACAGCCTGTTGCCCAATTTCAAAGTCTGGATATTCTCTGGCAAAACGCCTCATGTACTTAATGTTTCTTTCCGAGAAGCCTTTCATTCCTGGAAAGGCTTCTTTGAGATCTTTGGCGAGTAATGGAACTACTTTATCACCTCGTTCTGCTTCAGATTGAACGTTCAATACCTGCTTTCAAAGTTGTCGGTAGAGGGTCAAGAGTTCTTGATTTACCTTAATGGAAGCTTTAATTTGAGCTTGCTGTATTTGGTCTTTTACCTTTTTGAAAAAGGTTTTGTAATCAATGTTTAAAGCAAATGACATACTATTGAAGAATATAATAAAGAAGTGTAGGGGTATTAGGAACATTTGCAAAAATAAAAGGGGTGTTGGTTAACGTGTGAGCAAGTATTACTAGACGTTTTTAGTGTATCGCAGAATCAGCTTTTCACTAAGACGGACTTCAATTAGGTACTTTAAAATTTCAAGAAGTGATCAAGATTTTCAAACTTCCATTCTTACTATAGCGTAATCCGTTGGTTCCGTGAAGAATGACTTGTCACTATATGCGATACTCAACGCCTCTTCATCAGAGATTGATATTGCATCTTGAACAGTATTCCATGCGTCGCCTTTCAGTTCACTATAGCATTCTATGGATGGTCGGAAATCCTCGAAATGAGTCAAGGCAATTTCAAATAGTTCATTAAATGTCTTCATGATTATAAGTGAACAGGATAAAGTAGAAGTCAAGTAATCTTCCTATCACACGCTACCAACATATTAATCCCTTCCTCGTTAGGACTGAACACCATAAAGATAAGTTATTTTAAATTGCTTTTCAAATTCACTTGTAAGCTCTTTCAATAGCCTTATAGAATAGTTACTTTATCTCATTCCAACGTGCATACTATGCAGTATTACAAAGTCCTAGCGGTGACTAATGGAATTGAAAGGGAGATACCTCAAAGTTCCATTTGATCCATGCCACCTAACACGAATTTCAGAGCTGTTCTGACGGCGGCTGGAAGAAAGCGAAACGATCAGAGGAGAGCAAGGTGAAAAGAACAGGAAAAACAGGAGAAGGAAGAAGTCTAAAAGACTTCCTCCTGTTTCCGTGTGTCCCGAATTGCTTGCTGGTTGTGTTTCTTCTGCAACCTGCGAGCCTTTTCTAACGAGTCAGTCGAAGTACCAACGTCTACGAAAATGACACCTTGGGGATCAGTTCGTCAACCAAGCGTGACATTATCAGTAGAGCGTTTAGCATCTACGATCTGTGCTCCGAGTAGAAGAAGGTTTCGCTGAGTATTGTTAGTAAAAGCAACGACATACCTGCGAAGCTTGATACCGGAAAACAAAACGGTGAATCACTTAAGATCAACTCTGTTGAGAGTTCTTCCTATCTCCATGGCACTATGAGAAAAATGTAAAAGCGCACTCTCAAATAGTGCGCTTTAAGATACGATTAAATTAAACAACGAGCCAACTCTATGAATTCATTAGGTGTTCTAAGAAAGCGAATTATGCAAACTCATAAATAACCGGAACGTCTTTGGAAACACTACTGAATCAACTTTCGTCTACAGATTTCCTAAGGTCAGCGTGGGATCAGATGAATAAAGAAAACGAAAACTCTCGTGGCATCTCTGGAGTCACGATAAAAGATTTTTCTGAAAAAATAGAACCTAATTTAAAAAAATTAAGCTTAGCGCTACACTCTGGAACGTTCAAATTTGAGCCTACAAGGGCTGCAATAATAAAGAAAGGAGGGGGCAAATATCGACCATTACAAATACCCGAGGTAAGGGACCGAATAGTGTTAAAAGCCCTTTCTGTAATTTTAGAAGTCGAACTAAAAGAGTTGCTAGAGGGTAGCGAAAACATCAGCTTCGCTTATCAGAAAGGAAAGGGAGTTAGAGAAGCAACCTTAGAAATGAAGTCTATTTTCTTGGATAAAGGAGGATTTTTTTTGAAAGCAGATATTGTTAATTTTTTTGACGAAATTAAAAAGGAAAAACTTCTCGAAGAATATATATTCCCAAAGTTAAAAGATCAATCAATAAACAAGATTATTAGTGAAGCTCTAGGCCAAAAACTCAAGGGGCTAAATAGGATACATAAAGAACGCAGGCCGCTATTTAAAAATGCAGGCATCGGAATTCCTCAGGGAAATCCGTTATCCCCATTGATGTCAAATATATACCTGTCACGATTTGATTCTTTCATAAGAGACGGAGGATATTCAATGATAAGGTATGCAGATGACTTCATTGTACTCTTTGATTCTTATAAATCTGCTGTTGATGGACATAAATTAATTAGTGAATTTTTAGTCAAAGAGTTTTCCTTAAAAATACACCCCCTCAATAGTGACAAGACTAAAATCGTTAATCCTATCGACGAAGAATTAAGTTTTTTAGGAATTAGATTTGACGGTAAAAAAATTTACCCAGGAAAAGAAACTTTAGGCATCCTTAAAAGTAGGATAAAAAGAATTTTGAAAAATGGATCGCTTGATAAGGTATTGTTTAAGGAAATATATGAAGTGATTGAAAAATGGATCGCTATTTATTCATACCTTGATATTGAGCGGTATTTTCCCGAAATTGATTCCTTTTTATTGGTACAGCTAAAGAAAAGATTTGGCAAGAGAAAATTTTACACTACGAACTGTAATGTACTCGCACAAAAAAGGAGAAGTAAGCAATATGATAAAGGAAAAAGGAGCTTTTGGAGGACTCCAAAGTTACAAGAACTGCTTCCTGACTTTGTAAGAAGAAAAACTTTTTAAGCTACACATAAAGTCAAAGGAAATAGCTTCAGAAGTATTGTTTGCAGTAGTGTGAACGATGGAAATTGATTCTGCGTTTCGAATCATTATGATCAATGGGCAATCAAAACCAATTGCCTTATGGACCCAATACAATCCCCCTGGGAACCCCAGCCGCAGGAAACTACCGGCACCTACCGATTCGACGGAAAATTCCACGCCACCACGACCATAGATAACGATCTTGGACGTGAAGCACTCTTGGAAATCTACCGGATCACTCAACGTCTCGTCAAAGAAAACGACGGCATCGACTACATCCTAGCCTTCAAGCACCGGGAAACCGGTCAAGTAGTTTGGATGATTGATCAGTTGAATGATGAGATGAAAGCGTCGGAGTTGCAAAAGCACCATCGGTTCAATGTGTCTTGGAACTAACTTCAGAGTTGTTTTTACCAAATCCAGTAAAAGCGGAATAAGAAATGAGCGAGAAAAAAGAGGGGAACAGGAGAAGGAGGAAACCCTTTATAGGGTTTCCTCCTGTTTGTGGTTGGCTTGTAGTTGTGAATTGCCTGTAACTGGCGTGCCACTTCTAATGGCTGGGTAGAGGTACTTGAGATAAAAGCAGTTCACTTGGATTACTTAGCAGAATCTTTAAGTTTAGACGAAATAGTTTCCTTCATCTCAAGGATTTCATCTAAGATGTAGTAGCCGTTTGGGTATCTCCCTTCAAGTAAATCAAGTGCCTTTGCATTGAAGCTAGATGCTAAGACGTATTTTTCTTGCTTACAAGATATTTTTGCCATCAAGTTCAATACTCTAGCATTTTTAATGTCTAAACTCAATACTCGATTTTGTTTAATACTATATGCTTGCTCAGATTTCTCTGCGTATATCATAGCTTGATCTAGAGCTCCTTCACAAAGACTAAGTAGTGCTACTAGCTCATAAAAGTTTGCCGCTTCTGCATCTTTTCTTTCTAAGGGTAACAACCCGAATACCTTTTTGACTTTAAGAACTTCTAGTCTTGAGTTTGCACAATCCCCCATAAGTGCTAACAATTTTGCTTTATTTCCTTCAAGGGTTACAAAGTTCTTAGGATCAATTCTTCCCCTGTATGGCTCTAATATTTTCAAAGAGGTGTCAATATGGGGTATCGCATGATCGTACATTTTTTTAGCAAAGTAATATTCGATAGCCTTGGAATGAGTATAAATCATTGGAATTTCAAGTGCACTAGTTCCTAACTGACTTATTTTTAATTCGTATGAAGTGTCTAATGCGTCTTTTGCTGATTCGATATTATTTAAGGCCATGTTAATGTCAAAAAGTCGCTCATACATAGTCGCAAGACTCATAGTATCTACTGGAGCGATTGTCTTAATGATACGAATCGCTTTTTCTTCATAATTGAGTGCTTCTCGAAGGTTGATGTGACCACTAGACTGAAGAACTGCAATGTTATGATATGAATTTGCTAGTAGCTTATGCCCTAGTGGGAGTAATTCACGTCTAATAGCTAATGCTTCTAGTTGATGCTCAATTGCTCTTTGGTAATTACCCTTTCTCCAAAAAACTTTAGAAAGTAGACTAAGAGTACTTGCATTAGTATGATGGATTTCTGGATAAACCTCCAATTCTAACTTCTGCCCTTTCTTTAGATGTTCAATTGCAGTATCGTATTCTCCTAACTCAAGATAAGATGCCGCCAGATTAACCAGCCCATTTCCAATAAATCTTTCCTTTTTTTCCATGTTTGCTAGCTCGACTAGATTGATTGATTTCTTTTGAGCATCAATAGCCTCTCTAAGCTTTCTACTGTAGAACAAGGATGTGGCAAGGTTAGTATAATACACACTTAAAATTGAATCGTGAGTCTCAGCCAATCCCTCTACTATTGCAATAGCTTCATTTGAATAGATAATCGCCTGTTCGAATTCACTACGATAAGATGATTTAACATTCGCTAGTTGATCTAGCGCTTTCGCCTTGAGCAAAAGAGAGCATTGTAAACTATCAACGACAGACATTGCTTTCAAGGCATAATTCTCTGACTCTTCAACATTGCCTAAGTACCATTGTATAGCAGACCAAGAAAGCATATTATCTACATAGCCACAATCTCTAGGTAAGTCTTCAAAGTTGACTTTTTCTGACAAACTTGAAGCTGCTTTAAAGTTTCCGTTATGATATGCAGTCAGGGCTCCAACTAAGTACGCAATAGTCCCTAATTTAGTACTTTCTAATTTCACTTTTAGGTCTATTGCGGACATAGGTGCTGCCTCTAAGGTTTCATGATTTTCAGCGTTTCCCAAGAAAAAATCAGGATCTATAATTCCAAGGTGAAACTCCGCTTTTGAGGTATTAAATGCTCCCTCAGATGAATCATAACCTCCCCATATTACCGCTTTCGCACACTTCAGCTCAGCCTTTTGCAAACTTTCTTGAATTCCTCCTCCAGGATGCTGACGCTTTCGCTTCATCCTTTTAACAATAATGGGTAGATTATGAATTTCCTTGAGTTCATCTAACTTATCAACAAGAGCTTGTTCATATTCAAGAGTAATGTTTTTGTTCTTTCCGTATTCTTGAAAAGGTAGAACCAAGATTCCAAACTCGCCTTGATCACAATCGCAAAAAGACAAAGAATTATCCGAATATTCTTGAACAGCCATGTTGCTTAACACAAATAAGAGTGTTGCAAGCGAAACAGCAAAGACGAGTATTGAGAAAAGTCGAAAGGCAGGAGGCATTTCAGTCTTTTGAATAGTATTAGTTCTTCTGTTGTCAATAGTATTGTTGTCACCAATTGTAGGGTTTTGGTTATTCTCTTCATGGATGTTGACGTTACGTCTTTCCTTATGACTCTTGGAGGCTCTTAAAGAGTATACGGAGAAGATTAACCCGATAATTGAGGCAAAGCCTGCGATAATTTCAAAGTTGCTCATGATTAGTGGTTTAGTCTGTAGATAGCATGGCCAGGCTTATAGCAGTCTTGCCAAGCAATCAAAGAGTTAAGAAATATGTGTTTCGTTATCTAAGTCTAAGGCTAAAAGGGTGTGGTTTAGATTCTAGTTTTTAATGATGATCTCTGATAGGGCTCGACTACCATCTTCGCTCACAAGAATCAGAGAGTAAACTCCAGGAGGGTGTTTATTCAGTTCAATTGTAGCTGAAGAGAGTATCGAGTTATCAAGTATCTTCTCTCCAATCGAGTTGAAGATTAATAGCCTTTGCGTTTCAGAGCCACGCAGCACCAAGTTGATTCTTTCCGTGAAGGGATTAGGAAAGACAGCAAAGGTGTCATTGTCTTGAACTTCAATACTCACAACATTTGAATATGAATGACTGCCATCATAATCAAGTTGTTTTAACCGATAGTTGATTGATGTATTAAGTGGCGGGGATTGATCTGCGAATTCATAGCTGCCGCCATCTTCGCCTTTACTCAACATGCGCCCAACGGTCATCCAATTCTCGTTACGCGATGAACGCTCTATTAAAAACTCGGAGCTATTGGTCTCGTTTAAGGTTGCCCACTTAAGAACATTAGTTTTGTTTATGTTGCTTACCGTAAGTGGGTCTCGCCACTCTACTGGAAGGATAGTCTCTATGGAAAGACAAACGTGCCACAGCCCATTCCCAGCATAGCCAGCCATGTCATCTAATCCATCTCCATTGAAATCTCCAACAATAGGTGTGCCATCAGCCTGTAGAAATTCAAAATAGCAAGCAAACTCTACACTTGTAGATCGACAGATGTGCCAGGAACTCTGGTTACCGGTGAAGCCAGCCATGTCATCTAATCCATCTCCATTGAAATCTCCAACAACCGGCGTGTCGTCCGCTTGTCCGGCCCAGAAAATAGAATTAAAGCCGGAACCTGTAGATAGGCTCACGTGCCATTGGCCGTTTCCTGCAAATCCAGCTATGTCTGTTCGTCCGTCCCCATTGAAGTCTCCTACTATAGGAGTGTCGTCACCTTGTCCGCTCCAGAAGGAACAACTAAAGCCGTTTCCAGTAGAAAGGCATACGTGCCACTGACCGTTTCCCGCGAATCCAGCCATGTCGGTTCGTCCATCTCCGTTAAAGTCGCCGACTATAGGAGTATCATCACCTTGTCCGCTCCAGAAGGAACAACTAAAGCCGTTTCCATTAGAAAGGCATACGTGCCATTGGCCATTTCCGGCGTATCCAGCCATGTCGGTTCGTCCGTCTCCGTTGAAATCTCCTACTATAGGAGTGTCGTCACCTTGGCCGCCCCAGAAGGAACAGCTAAAACTGCTTTCATTAGAAAGGCATACGTGCCATTGGCCATTTCCGGCGTATCCAGCCATGTCGGTTCGTCCGTCTCCGTTGAAATCTCCTACTATAGGAGTGTCGTCACCTTGGCCGCCCCAGAAGGAACAGCTAAAACTGCTTTCATTAGAAAGGCATACGTGCCATTGGCCATTTCCGGCGTATCCAGCCATGTCGGTTCGTCCGTCTCCGTTGAAATCTCCTACTATAGGAGTGTCGTCACCTTGCCCACTCCAGAAGGAGCAGTTGAACGTTTGCGCATTTGCTATGGACAATATGAACAATGCGATAATCAAGAAAAGGGTATATCTATTGTTCATTGGATACAGTTTAAGAAGCGTCTTAGCTAAAATCAGCTAGGGCAAAGATAAAAAACTTTGCGACGAAAAATTCATAATCCATTGAATTTGAGCCAATTATATTGTTTTTAGATCAATATAGTTTGGGCGAAACTAGGCTTAAGACAATACAAATCGGTAGAGCTTGTTCCTAGTTATTTTTATTTGTCTATACTTGTGGACATTTATTCACAAGCCTTCCAATAAAAGAGTAGAGGTCCATAATGATCGAAATGAGTAAAGAAAAACACCTTACAGAACTGAAAGAGCTTTTAAAGAAGTTTGATTTTGCATTTGACAGAATCAAGAAGCAGCCATACAAATGGGAAGGATATGAAGTTTGGAAAGAGAGCAACTATCCTAATAGTGGGGCTGGAACATCATCATGTAAGTCTCATAGGGGAGATGTTAAAAAGGCTATTGAATCGAAAGAAGACATAGGGAAAACTCAAAAAGAAAGGATTGAAGTAGTACTGAAGTTTTTAAATCAGTACTTAGATGAATCTGCTAAAAAATCCTTCTCTGGAAAAAACTATTACGTTTACTTATATGTCGATGCTAATTATATTGATGAATATCCTAGCTTCGGTCGAGTTGCTATTTCCTTTGAGCAAGGGGGAGAGTTGAAAATACGGAATAGTGAATTAGATAGCCATAAAGTTTTTAAAGGTCAGTATAGTATTGAGAATGATCGGTTCTTAAATATAAGTGTTAGTAAGATAACTAGACATAGAACAATAAATTTTAAAGGTATATTTAAAGATTATAATCAAAAGGTTATTGTAGGAGTGTATAATGCATATTCAGATGATTTGGATATGCCAATTTCTGGTTCAGCAGTTCTTGAAATTCAGAAAGAAACCTTTAATGATATGACTCCGGGAAAATATTCTTATTTTGATGATGATCCTTCACTATTTGGATCTATCCCTCTTCCAATTAAAAAATATTTATCTATTCGGAAGCATAATCACTATAAAGTGCCTAGTAAAATTAGCTCATTAAGGGGGTTAGAAAAATTCGCTGATACTCAGAGAAGGTTCAGGATAAAAAAGTCAAAATTTTTAGAAGTAAGTAAGCCTATCGTTTTTGTCGCAACTCCAGGGACATCAGGTCCTTCTAGAGAGGACCACGAGATGAAAATAAAAAAAATAGTAAAAAGTCTTGAAAAAAGATGTCCTGATTTAATTGTCAACTATACACCTAGTGATAAAGTCCGGGAAGAAGACAAAATCACCCAAAGGACACTTGGAGAAATTCAAACAGCAAATACGTTTGTATTAATTATTACTAAGACTGAAAAAGCCTCATTTTCATTAGTACAACTTGGAATTGCATTAGTTCATTGCAAGAATGTTTCTATCTTTTATGAAAAAAATTCTGTCTCTGAGAGAATATTGGAACTTGATTTACTACAAAAGAGTAATCTAAATATATATGGGTTCGAATCTCTCGAAACGGCAGAGAAAAAGGATCAGCTAGTTGATCGAATCGTTCGAACAATTAGAACTTCAATTTCAAAAAAATGAAGAAAAGATAAGAGCTCAAATCGGTATTTACGATCTTCTTCCCAGTGCATACCATGCTATACAAAGTCTTTGCGGAGATGAACGGAATTGAAAGAGAGGTTCCTCAGATTGCCATTTGATCATTACCTCCAAGCACAAATTTCAGAGCCGTCCTGAACAAAATCAGGAAGAAAACGGAACAAAGAAAGAAAGGAGAAACGGGCGAAGACAAGAGAGCAGGAGAAGGAAGAAGTTCAAAAGACTTCCTCCTGTTTCCGTGTGTCCCGAATTGCTTGCTGGTTGTGTTTCTTCTGCAACCTGCGAGCCTTTTCTAACGAGTCAGTCGAAGTACCAACGTCTACGAAAATGACACCTTGGGGATCAGTTCGTCAACCAAGCGTGACATTATCAGTAGAGCGTTTAGCATCTACGATCTGTGCTCCGAGTAGAAGAAGGTTTCGCTGAGTGTTGTTAGTAAAAGCAACGACATACCTGCGAAACTTGATACCGGAAAACAAAACGGTGAATCACTCAAGATCAACTCTGGCAAGAATCTTTCCTATCTCCATGCCACTATGAGAAAAATGTAAAAGCGCACTTTCCAAACAGTGCGCTTTCAAAGTACGTGAAAAAGTTGATACGGCGCAAGTTTTTGGTATAGTCGAAGTGCAAACAAAACCAATGCACCATGGAGGATCAAACCCCAACCACCCCATTCCCTTGGGAACCACAGCTGCAGGAGACTACCGGCACTTACCGCTTCAACGGCCGCTTCGTTGCGACTGCAACGGTCATCGAGGACTTCGGCATGGACACTGTTCGTGCAATGTACTTCATTGCCCAGCGGCTTGTAAAAGAGCAGGACGGCATCGACTACATCTTAGCTTTCAAACACCGGGAAATTGGTACAGTTGTCTGGATGATCGATCAGCTCGATGACCGGATGAAGAAGCAGGAATCGCCGGAGTGGGTAGCAGAGTACAATATTTGTACGCTTTGTTATCCGCATGAACGGTAGCGAGTTCCAGGGGAATTGCTGCATCTGGGTTTTCTCAGGTGTAGCTTTTCATCTTAAATCAAAAAAAAGTTCCGAATAGGGGACTAGAAGTAATCTACTAACGACTACATTTGTCCGACCTCATGAAACTCAATAGTGAGAAACCATGCATCATGAATTACATAAGATTACCAAGACTAAACCACATCAAAGTAAGCAATTATTCGCTTTTCGATAATGACTTCTCTTACAAAGTAAAAGAAGGTTTAAACATTTTTATTGGAGCAAATGGATTAGGGAAGACAACTACCACTAGTTTGCTGATTTATGGTTTAGTTGGTTACACAAATGATAAATACAGTAGTAAAGACAAAGTAGAAAATTTCAAATTAGATGCTGACTATTTTTTGAGCAGAAGTAAATCTAGCGGAATAAATAGAGAGGATGATCCAGTACTCATTGACATAAGCTTTTCGTTCGAAGAAAATATAGATTTCAGAGTTATCCGAAATTTAGCTAGTAATGAAATTATAAGATTTTCCGTTAACAATGACGAATTAGATCCGAACACTTATGACTCAGAACTAGAAAAAAGCTCTAATCTAAAACCCAATGATTTAGCATTTCTACTAGAGTTTTTCCTAATCAGAGAAGAAGAAGGTAACTATTTACTTTGGGATTTTAGAAAGCAATCAAAACTGCTTCAGTTGCTTTTAAATCCAGTTGGCTTCAAGGGTAAGTACAGTAAACTTGAGGAAGAAGCAACTAAATTAAACTCAGAAATAAACAGAATACTAGATAAAGAAATCGGTCCACTTAAAAATAGAATTGAATCTCTAAAAGAGGCGAAATTAAATCAATCTAAAAATAGTAACTCAAAATTATCTTCCAATGAGATAAATACTAAATTAGATAGGATAAAAAATGATATAGCATTACGGAATATGGAGAAAGAGGAATTATTTAAAAATTTAGACTATATACTAAAGCAAATTAGTGAAGCGGACACCAAAGTGGAGATATTTAACTCCGAGATTGATGCTTCTTCAGATAAAATTTTCACTTTTGAAAATATGCTACATAAGCATGCCTACTCAGACGAAAAAGTGAATACTGCACTACATAAGCTAAAGCACTACAAAATATGTATGTTTTGTAATAAAGAGAATCTGAGTGACAAAAAGAGAATAGATATTATCAGTAAAATAGAAGTGCGTAATTCCTGTCCTGTGTGTTCTTCCAGAATTCAAGACACTACAGATAGTATAGATAATCCTGAAATACTCATAGACGAAATAGAGAAAGAGAGTAAACTGTTAGAAGAATTAAAACTCGATCGATCGGCCACAGAAAAAAGTCGACATGAGCTATCTAACGAATATGAAATTCATAATACTTCTCTTAAACGAATAAATACCGACCTGAGCAGTTTGGCCCTAATAAAGTTGAAGTTAGAAATTGAAGCGCAAAAAATAGAAAAGCCGGAAGATGTTACAATCCTTGACATTCAAATAAATGAGTTACAAAATGAGGTTGACAGCCATGATAAAAAACTCGACCCTAAACGGCAAAAATTGAAAAATAAAAGGAAAAAGCTTGTCGTAGCAAATGAAAAACTTACGAATAAGACTAATAAAGCTTTAGAGAAATTAAATCTCATTTTTTCAAATCTGGCAGAAAAATTCTTTAAGGATGAATGTAAGCTAATTATTCATGATAGACAGATCAAAACAAGTCTCCAAGGGATTAGACAGTCATATTATATTCCCTTTTTCGAAGGTAAAAAACGGACCTTAGAGAAGCATTGTAGTACTTCTGAAAGGCTATTCCTAGAATATCTTTTTAGGATGTCTATCCTTAATCTCTATTCAGAAGAAAGTGGTTGCCCTTCATTTTTGATAATGGAAACTTCAGAAGGTGCATTTGATATTGGTATAACTCCGAAACTTGCACAATCTTTTGTAGAATTTAGTAGATCACAATCCTCAACTATCATTATCGCCAATTTTAGTAAAAAGGATTATCTAACTGAGTTAGTGAAAGGAATAAATTATGAAAAAACAAGAGTTTTGAATTATTTAGACTTTAGCTCACTATCTAAATCTCAAGAAGTATATAGAAAAAACTATGAAGAAGCTTTTGAAGAAATTTTCAAAGAGTAAACATGTTCTTACACCCAAAAAATTATAACCTATCCAACGAAATCTTATACGCCCTGCATTCTGCGGATCGTGAGAATTTAGAGTTCGTAAGCAAAATTGGACTACAGAAAGTAATATACTTATCGAATGTCTTAGCTCCTGTAAAAACAATTGTGCTCGAAACAATCAAGTTTTTATCATATATAAGAGGGCCGTATTCTAAAGATGTTCAAAATATTGTCGACCAACTTGTAGCAATAGGATTAGTAAAAATAATCAATTTTGAAAAAACTATTGGGCGTAATGTAATTTCGCATTACCAAATCACAGACGGGGGAAAGCAGGTTGTAGATAACTTAATAAAATACCATAAAGAGGACGAAAAATTATGGTGGTTGAGCACTATTGTTAAAGTATCAGTACTGTACTCTGATGAGGAAGTACTAAAGGACGATACTAGTTTTAATGGCCTAGATAGTATAGTAAAATTGGTATATGAGGAGCCCACTTTCCTAGAGCTGAGAACTTTTGAGAATGATCATAGTATTCGGCATAAATCACTGATCGAATTACATGGTAAAAGTGCGCCCACAAATAAATTGATAGCTTTTACTTTGCACTATATCAAAAACAATAACTTGACTCTTCGAAATGAAAGAATGACAGCAGAGCTTGTAATACTAGCATTTTTCGAGTTTTTATACTCTAAGTATTTATCAAATAACGAAGAATGAACGGACAAATTAGAATAGCAAAGATTCTACATGAAGGGCTCAATTTTAAACTATCACAGCATAGTTTGAATGAAAATGTTAGTTCTATAGTTATAGCCGGTTTTTGTAAGAAAGTTATACAGCTAATTTCAAGCGGCGAGTACCAAAGCTGGACAGCTATGACTCCTGTTATATTTGCAGTGAACTGTAATGAATCTTACAAAGGGCAAAATATCTTAAGTCCAGATACCTTCAAGAAATTTGTCGAAAAAGGAAAACATAAACAACATAACGTAATTAATACTGATTTTCAAGGCAACCTTTCTAAAAAAGAAATGTATCTAATAGATTCAGACTATCCTAACATTAAGAACAATGAACATTGTGGCGACGTTTCCTTAAATTTTCCGCACTTACAACTATTTATGTTAGATAATAATAGTCTTTCTGTATCTATTGCTGGAAGGCTTATAAAAGAAATACCTGATATATATAGTTTATCTGAAATCAGGAGTTTTAAAAGTAGAATACCAATTTCTCAATATGATCAACTGATAGAAAAGTACCAAGAATATTTCACTAAAAATATAAAATCATCGCTCTATTGGCATGATAAGAAAAAGAGTATACTAAGAGCAAAACCAGAAGATTATTTTATCGACAACTTTTGTAATTTTATAGAAAGGCAGCTTTCTGATGGAAGAATTGATAGTGAATGCTTCAATAATCACACAGACAACAGACTCGACGTAAGAGTACAGCAGATACCAAGCAATGAGCTGTACATATTCGAGATAAAATGGGTAGGAAAATGTAATACCTCTAGTGGTGGATACAACGGTAGAGAAGGTCAGATAAGAGCTAACTCAGGAATAAACCAATTGCATACATATATAGCAGGCGAACCGAATTGTATTAAAGGAATATTAATTGTTTACGACGCTAGAACACTTAAAGACCCTATTACCTGGCTGAATCTGACCGATTGGAATTCACTTATTCACAAGCCACCCTACTTAATAAGTCTTGATTCTACAAACGCATCAACTGCAGCAAGTAAGCAAGCACGAAAAGATAAAAAGAGACATGAAGAATCAAATAAAAAGTAAAATAAAGATAGTCGATTATTCTAGCGAATATAGTGATTTAGTATCTTTTACTCTTTCAAACAAATACCAACCTGTTCATCGTTGGTACCCATTTGTAGAGGGCTTCTCTAGCGAGTTTGTTAGACGTATCATAGGTGAGCAAAAGTTGTTTCCTAAAAGCGTACTAGACCCATTTGGAGGAATAGGAACCACTTCTCTAGTTTGTCAGAACTTGGGAATTAAATGCCATGCAATTGAAAATAACCCCTTCTTCTTTGATGTAGCTAGAGCGAAGATTCGTAATGACTATAATCCAACTGTATTTAATAACCTAATTCAAAAACTATCAAAATCTTTGAAGCGAAAAAAAGCTAGGCCTAAGCGACTTAACCTTGAATCAAAGACCTTCTTTGAAAACGGCCAGCTAGATAAATGGATATTTGACGAGGGCACTACAAATGGAATTCACGATATTATTTATGAAATCAAAAAAATAGAGGAAAGAAATGACGCTTATAAGACCCTATTTGATATAGCACTTGCATCTATATTGATGCCTATTAGCAACGTATTTAGAAATGGAAAATGCTTATCGTATAAGAAGAACTGGCAGGAAAAGACAGTAACTCGAAAAGAAGTTCATAGTATGTTTCTAAAAAAATGTATACATGTGATGTATAATGATATAAATTCATTACAAAAGCATAAATCAAGGGTTCATAATTACCTTACATACAAGAATGGTGATAGTAGAAAACATATAAAGAAAATCAAAGATCAGGATATTGATTTGATTATTACATCTCCACCTTATCTTAATTCAAGGGATTACACAGACGTATATAGGTTAGAGTTATGGATACTTGGGTACATCAAAAAATTTAAAGTAGAAAGAGATATTCGTAAATCTTCTATTACCTCTCATGTACAAATAACACTTGAAGAGAAGAAATATCCATCTGTTCCAGAATTGGAGAATTTCTTACAGCATTTAGAAAGCGTAAATAGTAAATTATGGAATAAAAATATTCCTAATATGGTCAAGGGATATTTTAGTGAAATGGACGATCTCCTTTCAAATTTCTACCGGATTCTTCGTCCTGGTGGAAGAGTCTACTTGAATGTTTCAAACTCCGCATATGGAGGAGTCGTATGCGAAGTTGATACAATCATTGCAAAGATTGCTATGTTAAATGGTTTTCGTATAAAGGAACTGAGAGTTGCTCGATACACAAAATCTAGTGGGCAACAGAACTTGCATGGTCAATTACGTGAAAGTGTTACAGTTATGGAGAAAGTATGATTTAGTCGATAAACTATTGCATTAATATTACTAGATTCCGTTTCAGCATACTTTTAGTATGTAGAGTTGCTTGATATTTACCGAATAAATGAAATATTAACGATTTCCAAATTTAGCATTTAGTATTTAGTATTTACATTCTAATGTTGCAGTATTCAAACTCAAATATTTTTCATATAATATCTTCGATAATTTCTCACCTCTTCAGAGGAGTGAATACCTAAAGTCGTCCTCATTTACCTCTGACAATATCATTTTTCAAATAAAAGCCTATCGATATGGAAAGTACTCTATTATACTCAACCCCATCGCTAAAAATCACTCCATTGATATTCTGTGGTGTGTACGTGTGAGTAATAACAAATCCATGTGTGTAGCACAAATTAATAAACGCTCTGTTGCTCATATGAATGATGACTCCTCCATTTCCAGCTAAGTCGTATTTTTTCTCAGGCTTTCTTCCATCAATTTGTACAAATCTGTTACGCTCTTCTTTAAAAAACTGTATACTACCATACACAAATCTTGAATATTCAATACCGAAATATATACCAACCTTTGCTGTAGATATGGATACCTTTGCAGGTAGAGAAAGGTAACTTAATCTGTAAGTAACTTCTTGATCTGGTTCTCCAATAGGCATTAGAGTAGATCTCCCCCCCCTTATATTCCATGAAATTTCTCCTGTGATAGAAATGAATGATAAAATATTCTTCTCTATACCTATTCCTACTGATGGGTTGAATATCCATGAATTTTTGACTTCCATTGGTGGGTAGTCAACATTTCCGAATGACGAATAATTTAAGCCAATTGAGGGGTAAACGTTCAACTGACCACTACAAAAATATGTGTTAAGTATTACTAATACGCTTACTAACATACAGTTAACAAGCCCTCTTTTCAATATACTACCCATACATTTCAATTATTACAATCAGAACTTAGAATGTATGTGACTTGTTTAAACAACAAAAGAAACGCGGGATAATAAATTGTTTCGTCTATGGATAGGCCAATCTTTTTAAATAGCGATTGCCATTGTGCATCATTTCTATTTGAGTGTGGGTGTCCGTAATATTCATTATTATTGATACTGTCAGCTAAAAAAGTTACATATTTTTGAAAAGTATTCTCGAAAATGTCTTCCATGATTATGACCCTTTTACCTACTCTTTTAGCTTCTTGAATTACTTTCAATTGGTCCTCCCATGGAATATGATGAAGAACCGTTATTAGCTGAACTACATCAAACTCGTTATTTTTAAAGGGAAAATTTGATCCATCGTAGACTATCAAATTAATTTCTTCAAAGGTAGACTTGTTTTTAATATCCATAGTAGTAGTAGCAATAGAACTCTTATTCAAAAGTAAGGCTAATGCACCATTTCCGCTTCCTACATCTAATACTCTATCAGATTCATTGTAGAGTTTAATTAGTCTTTCCTTTTTTATGTTTGCTTTTTTCAAACACCATTTCTGATACAATGTAAGTTCAGTTCTCCTCATTTAATAAAAAAATTTAACCAATTAAATATCTGTGATCAAAGTAAAGGTCAAAGTGCGCATGAATATAAGAACGAACAAATTTAGAGAAGTAGCCAAAATTTTTAAAGTATCGATGCTTACGTTAATATTTTGACCAAGGTAAAGTAAATGTCCTAACGTGAAATAGTGACATTTCTTGTAAAAACACCTGAATTGGTGTAAATGACCACAGTATACACACCAGTATTTTGCTTGGAAAAATCAGCCCTTATTTGACTTATTTCAGAACTGTAGTTCACCGTCTGCGAGATCGTATTAAGTAGTACTCCCGAAAGTGCATAATACTCAACTTTTTCAATCTTTTCACTGCACTGAATAGTAACTAATCCCTCACTTGGGTTAGGATAGATACTTAAATTGGGCATGTCATTAATCTCATTTGGAGGACTGACAAAAATACTCTTAGGAGCTAAAGCAACTAATCCATTTTCATTGATTGACTTTTCGCTTTTTCGCTTGTCAAAGACACAATCCGCAATTCTAAATACAGCAATT
This sequence comes from Lewinellaceae bacterium, assembly GCA_963838715.1. Taxonomy (GTDB): domain Bacteria; phylum Bacteroidota; class Bacteroidia; order Chitinophagales; family Saprospiraceae; genus Neolewinella. The sequence continues at coordinate 4,666,385 of CAWISE010000009.1, read as the reverse complement.
CTATTTGGAGTAAACTGACGGGTGGTATATGAATTTCTAATAGTAATATCCCTACCTGCCTCTACAACAACTCGATCAAGATTTGTCGTATTACTAAATACCCAAACACCATCTAGTAGAACAGATTGTGCAGCATTAACTCTGCTTCTACCTGAAGTATTCAGTGAAAAGTCAATGATACGTTCTATTCTAGGACAACAGTATACTTCCGGCCCTATAGGTTCTAAGTTAGTAAAATTTTGAGTCCCACAGGCGGTTTCCACCCTATCTCCAATACGAAAGTCTCTGTAGTAAAGACCCACATTGCCACTGATAGTTATCTCTTGGTCGTTACATCCTGATGCGGTGATCGTATAAGTATAAAGATTTTGCGATGAAGTAGATGGATTCAAAGTTAAATTTGTAGCACCAGTTGAGTGCCCATTCCAACAAGGGAAATACCATTCGCTACATATATCTCTATCGTCTACGTACACTAAGCCTCCCCAACGATCAAATACTTGGAGTCTGAAAGACACAGCATTATTTAAACGGAATCCAAATAATGGACGTTGATTCGCAATAACACCTATATCGTAAGGTACTTTAGAATCCCTAGTATAATCAGAGGGTCTACCATTATTAAAATCTGTAATTGTCAATTTATTGTCACTAGCACATCCTCGATCACAGATGTCCGTAACTATCATCTCCACATCGTCCACATATACATAGTCAGGTGATCCAAATAAACCATTATCATCAGTAGTTTGAACATTAAACCTCCCCTTAATGAAGAGACCCGAAAAACCAACGTCATCTAAAATATTAATATCCTCACTTTCAAAATAAATCCACTCGCCAGGTTTATGGATTACGTCACCGTTATTATCAACTGTAGAATTAACTGGGACCGGAATTCTATACTCCTGAATCAAGGGATCGGTAGGATTATTGCACACACCAAATCCATTTTGTGGGTCATTCACATCTCTAGTCAAAAGATATACTGAAATTTCCTGATCTTGATCAAAGCATCTAGGTGAATACCAAAAACTTACCTTGTACGACGAACATAATCTTAAATTTTCTTCAAATGGAACATAAAGACCTTCACATGGTCCGAACCCTGCATATCTTGTACCTGTTCTTGCAAACATTGGATCGTTACCAAGAGTCGGATCATCACCAGCAAATCCACAACCTGCATTGGGCCCACGACTCACACCGCCTTGAAATCCATTATTTGAGTAATAATCGGCAGTGCCATTACTTAATGTTTCCCAAAAATTACATAAATCAAGGCGGTTATCGCCATCAGGATTTCCAGAGCCAGCTTCAAAGCTACCATTAGGGATAATATTTCTTTGTGCTGAAATACTTCCAAAGATGGTAGCAAGCAATAATATGAAAGTTAGGTTAGCAATAAATAACCGCATTAGTAAGGATTTTATTTTCTATATAAAACGATTTGATCTAACGAGTAGCATATACCTTCAACATCCTACCAATATCTATATGCTTACTTAGAAGTAAGTACGTTAGTCATTCTCAGCTCTTACTTTTCTAAGTTCTAGTCTTAACTCTTCAATTTCTTTCTTTAGTTCGATTGTGTATAAGAATAGTTCCTCAATCTTCTCCATCTGCTTTACTTGCATATCCCCTAAGTTCAATCCTGACTCAATGACTTCTTTAGATGAAGGTATATTTGGGAGATGCTTGTTTTTAGATATAAATCTCTCTAATTCACTAAGTGTCATGAGGTCATACGTGGGTTCAAATACGTAGTCAGGAAAGATTGGAACCTGTACGATCACTTCTTCAGCTAATACAGTACCATCCCCTAATACGGCAAACTTATCAACATACGACCCTCTGTCTAAGAGTAATACGGAAAATGCCTTCGTAGTTTCACGATTAACTACGCTCAGTACGCCAAATCCAAAATCTGTACTCTGATTCACTTCAGACACTATTCCTACTTTGAGGTTTGAACGCACGTACAGTTTCGTATCTGACGGAGGGTTTGTTAAACCAACTCCCACATTTCCAGTACGCCCTATAGTACCGGTTGTGCTAGTTCCTCCATTCCATTGAGCACTAGCACTCGTTGAAAATAGTGACATTGCAATGACGAAAACAGTTACAATCAGTTTCATGGATATTTATTTCTAGGTTAGTTTCTGTTTAACAAGGTAGTACCTAAGGAAACGAAATACACAAGTTAATTACAACTTTAACATTACGCAGAATACGTCCCCTTAATTTCTTACTGTAAAATTACGAATGGCTAATTTGTTTTTAGTTAAAAGTGTGTTAATTTTTTAAATCAACGCATCCACCTTGTCAACTTCCGAATCAGCATACTTCTCAATGTAGTGCTGCGTAACCTCGATAGAAGCGTGCCCCAAAGCCTGTGAAATTAGCGGCACACTCACCTTGTTCTTCACCAGAACATTTGTATATGTGTATCTAGCAGTGTAGGAGGTCGGCTTTCTTTTGAGATTACAAAGCTCACCAATCTCCTTAAGCTGGCTATTAAAGACCTTCAGAGCCTTCCTAACGTAATGATACCTTGCTGATAAGTCTTCAGGTGCGGTGTCCATGACCGGAAACAAGTACTCTTCACCAATGTACTGCTCGATAATCTCTGTCATCTCCGGCGTGATCTTAATAGAGTACAGTTTTCCTGTTTTCTGTCTGACATACTGCATGCGGCCGTCGTGAAGGCTGTCTCTCTTCAGTTCGCAAAGGTCTACGAAGTTTAGCCCTCTTGCTCTGATCAAAAACATGAAAATACTATAGGTGTGCTCCAGATGTGGATACTCCGAAACATCAAATTTTTTCAACACGTCCAAATCGGGAAGGGACAGCGGCTTCGGGTTGTAATCACCTTTCAGATGCGCAAACGAGTATCCGTCTTTGTTGAATTGCGTAGCAAACGGGTACTTCTCTTTCTCTAGTAATCCTCTACGGATCGCTTCGTTGACCGTCGCTCTCAAATGCCTCATATAAAAGTGCATACTGCTATTCTTAATGCGACGCTTTCCCAAAAACACCTCAAACTTGTTGAGGAAATTATACGTCACATCTCTGAAGGTAAATGGCGACTTGTTGAACTTGTACAGCATGTTGTACAACTGGCGGTACTTCTTGCTGTTTCCGATCTTCCCTTTGTCCTCTAGCTCCTGAATGTAGCTATCGATGAAACTACGGACGGTTGTACCAGTATACTCCCCGTTGAACTTCAGCTTGAACTCTTGGAACGAAAAGGTCTCCATCTCGGCTAGGATCGTTCTGGCCTTCTGTTCTAGCTTTCGCAAGTGAGCATTTTTTTCTTCGTAGTGGTCGGCTCTGCCCGAAAATCTGCCCGCTTTGGCGTTCCACTCCCGTGATTCCGCGCTCTCCCCTAGCGAGATGAAGTGTTCTTTTCCGAAGTAGAGTCTAAGTCTGACCGAGAACTTTCCAGTCTTGAGCGGCTTGTTCTTGTACAGGACAATTAGTAGTGACATAGTAGTGAAATGTGATAAATGTTAAAACTTATCTCATCTGTAACTAACTCACTTTTAGATATTTAAAAACCCAAGTCAAGGGCTTTTACGCCTGGGGGGCGTGGGGCCGCAAGTTCGAATCTTGTCATCCCGACCTTTAAGACTTACTCCCTCTGGGAGTAGGTCTTTTTTTTTGTGGCCGTTTTTGCCACAAAAGAGCCCGGAGGACTCACTGTAATCAGCCTGCCCCCCTGCCCCGCTGCCACCACGCCCATCATCACAACCAACCGCCATCGTTCGAGCGCGTAGCACCACGACGTCAGGAGTAATCTTGTCATCCCGACCATTGGTGAAAGGTCAGTACGCATAGCGTGCTGGCCTTTTGTCATTTGGGGAAGAGTCCGGAGGACTCGTTCTAATCAGCTAGGGAACCGGACCCCTAGCTTGGTAAAATGAGTCCTCCGGACTCGGACTCTGACGTAACTTCGCCCCATGTCCGACCAGAAGTACACCACCATTCATTACCACAATTACCTGGAGATCGACCAGTTACTCGATCTTCAGCGACCGCGTAGCGTTGCCGTGGGCGAAGATGCCCACGATGAGATGCTGTTCATCATCATGCACCAGGTGTACGAACTGTGGTTCAAACAGGTACTGACGGAACTCGATTCGGTAACCGTGCTGTTCCGGGAGGAACGGGTAAACGAGGACAACATGAATACCGTGCTGTTGCGCCTCAAGCGGGTCTCCACCATCATCAGCCTGATGGTCGAACAGATCATGGTCATGGAAACACTGACCCCCCTGGATTTCCTCGACTTCCGCGATTTTCTCTTCCCCGCTTCCGGCTTTCAGAGCGTCCAGTTCCGGATGATCGAGTCCACGCTCGGTCTGCGGGAGGAAGACCGGATGACGTACCACGGGAAATCCTATAAGACCGTGTTCAGCCCCGATCAGCAGCAGCGGCTGGAAGACATCGAGACCAGGGGGAGCCTCTTCACCCTGGTAGAGGGGTGGCTGGAAAGAACGCCCTTTCTCCGCTTCGAGGGTTTCAACTTTCTTTCGGAGTACCGCAAGGCCGTTGACGAAATGCTGTCCCGGGAACAGACCGCGATCCGGGAAAGCGAGTACCTGGACGACCGCATGAAGGAAATGCGGCTGAAAATGCTCGGCGACAGCAACAGTTACTTCAAACACGTACTGAGCAAGGAGGAACACGAAAGAATGCTGGAAGAGGGCACCTGCCGGCTCTCCTACGACGCTACGATCGCGGCCCTGCTGATCAACCTGTACCGGGACAAGCCCATTCTCAATATCCCCTTCAACCTGCTGACGGAACTGATGAACATCGACGAATTGCTCACTACCTGGCGCTACCGTCACGCCCAGATGGTGATGCGGATGATCGGGAACAAGATCGGGACGGGAGGCTCCTCCGGTCATGATTACCTGGCGGCCACGGCGGAGAAACACAAGATCTTTAAGGACCTCCACAACATCAGTTCGCTGCTCATTCCGCGCTCCCAGTTGCCGGAAATGCCTGCTTCCGTAGAGCGGAACCTGGGCTTTTATTTCCGAGGATAAGGAATGGAGCCGGAGGACGGGAGTACCGGTAGAACCAATTACCCGAGCGAGTTATAGTACCCCAATGCGCCCTCAATCAACTCCGGTTCCGCCGTGGCGTTCACCCGTGGCCGTCCGATCCCTTCGAGTAAAGTAAAATTGATCCGGTGGTCCTCGTTCTTCTTATCCTGCCGCATGAGGGCGAGCAGCTCCGGGAATGCGTCGTCGGGGACGGGCTGGTGATCGTACAGCCGCAGCAGGTAGCGGGTGATGTCCTTCAGGTCAGATTTGGGTAGCCCGGCGAGACGCGCGGACAGCCAGGCCTCCATGATCATACCGGCGGCAACGGCCTCTCCGTGGAAGAGGCGATCGGCCGTCTCCAGGAGGTAGCTCTCGATGGCGTGACCGATGGTATGACCAAAATTGAGGGCCTTGCGAACGCCGCGTTCGAAGGGGTCCTCCAGGACGATCCGCCGCTTGATGTCTACGCTCCGGGTAATGAGATCGGCCCAGTCGATGCCCTCCAGCGTGGGGTGGCGACGGACTTCCGCCCACTGTTCGGGGCTGGCGATCAGGGCGTGCTTGATGACCTCCGCGAAGCCGGAGCGCAATTCCCGTCGGGGCAAAGTGCGGAGAAAGGCGGGGTCGATCCAGACGGCGACGGGGTCGGCGAAGAGACCGATGCTGTTTTTGACCTGGTGGAAGTCGATGCCCAGCTTCCCCCCGACGCTGGCGTCGACCTGGCTGAGCAGGGTGGTCGGAATTTGCAAAAAATCCATCCCGCGCTTGAAGGTGGCCGCCGCGAAGCCGCCCATGTCCGTGAGTACGCCCCCACCGAGGTTGAGGCAGCACCAGCGACGGGTGGCCCCGGCCCGGAACATTTCCCGCCAGATGTGCTCGCAACTCTCCAGGTTCTTGTGCAGTTCGCCGGGGCGGACGTGAATGAGGTGGTAAGGACGATCGCCGATCAGGGGCAGCAGGCGGGGCAGGCAGTGCTCCTGGGTGTTGTGGTCGACCAGGATGATCCAACCGGGGTAATCGCGTTCGCGTAGCCAGGCTAAGTGGTCCTCGGTGAGGGGGCCGATGCGGATGTCGTACTGGTCGGCTACGGAGAGGGTCATTTGATTGGGGATTGGTGATTAGGAATTAGGGATTGATGATTGGCTACCGCCAGAGAAGCGGACCTCGGGAATCTTAGAAAACATCTAGATCATAAAGTCCGAGGTGGAAAAGCACCAACAGTGAGGCGGCAGCCATTGACAGCAGCCCGGAGTAGGTAACGACCCGGCGGGCAGCCAGAAAATCAACCAGTATTCCGACATACGGATAACAGACCGTCGCCTCGCCACTGGATGTGCGTTCGAAATTGTCGAGAACGTTTAAGTTACGCTTGTCGTTGAGAATTTCGGGAATTTGCCCGGTTACGGCGCGGTGAGCCTTCTCCATTGCCAGTATGTAGAGGCTGATGATGGGAACTACACCGATCCACATCCAGGCGTCTTCGATGACGTAACCGACGATGAGTAGGAGCCCGATTGCCAGCAGTAGTTGCAGGATAGCCTCCAGGAAGGGTAACTGGGGTCGGGGTCGGTAAATAACCCACAAGCAAGTTATGGAGGCAAAACCGACCAGCAGCCACCTCCCCAATTCCTCCGTGGCAGTACCAACGCCGATAAGCACTAACCAGGGGAGGACGAGCGTCACCGTGACGTCAATGATTAAGCGTAGCCACCAGCTACCTAATTCCCATCCATCGGGTAGGTAGTGTATCAGTCGGACTACGCTGTACAGACAAACAAATAACCAGAAAAGATAGATAAAAATGAGCATGCTGATCTGTATCAAAATTCATGACCCAGCGTATAGTTCTGGTCGTTCAATCGGATTACAGCAACCGAATATCATACCACCCCAGGTGAAACAATACCAGCAGAAAAGTAACCGACAGCAATAACAACAGGGTATACACCAGGATACGGGGGCCGGCAAGAAAACGGGACAGGTGGCCGGAGTAGCGGTAGTCGGCTCCCGGGGAGGAAGCCTCCAGGGAGGTAAAATCATCAAGTACTAGGAGATTACGATTCAGGTCGAGTACCTCGGTGTAATTGCCGGTAACCGAGCGGTGGCCTTTTTCCAGTACGAGTACGAAAAGGCAGATAACGGGAAGAATACCGATCCACATAAAGGGCTCCCCTACGCCTAAACCGACACAAAGTGCTATCCCCAGTGACAGTAGCCACTGCAGGAAAAATTCCGGTAAAGGGGGCAGCGGTAGCTTACGGTAGCTGACGTAAAAGTAACTGGCCGTCGTCGTGAATACCAGTCCCCACAGCACCTGCACCTCCAGGTCTTCACCTACATTACTCAACACCAACCAGGGTAAGGCGACGACCACCGCGGCATCCACGAGCAGGGCGAGCCACGAGCCGCCAAGCTCCCGCCCCCGGTAGAGGTAGTACAACAGCCGTATCAGGGCCAGGAGATAAAAGGGGATGATGAAAATCATAAGAAAGGAAAGCATACCGGACCATTTAGGGCAGACGCAAGATAGCAGGTAGCGACTCCGCACCGCCGCTCACCTGAGCATTTCACAAATGGGGCTCAATCAGCAACTGCGCCATACCGCCCATTACCGCGCCGAGAATACAAAGCAACGCGGCCTCCTCGGTGGAAAAAATATGTCGGCTGAACCGAATGCCCACCGCCAGGAACAACACCGCCAGGGGAAGATTACAAAACAGGCCGATCCACATCCAGCAGCAAAAAAGGGCGTTTGCCGCGCCACCGGCCACCACTAAAACTACCGCCAGTCCGTTTACCCGGCGGGAGATGGTAGGACGCCAGTAGACCAGCAGAAAGTAGGCACTTACGGACAGCAATACAAAAAGGAAGGCTATTGACCCGAAGGAAGCACCCAGGAAATTTCCGGCCCCGGTAGCAAAACCGATCAAATACAGGGGAAGGCAGGCCACCAAGAAGAAGTCGGCGACTCCGCTCAGCCAACCGGGCCGTCGCTCGATCGGCTCGGAACTCCAGATGATGGCCTTCATGATGAGCCACAGGTAGCCAGCAAAAATGAGTATCGGAATAATAAACATAATCTCTTTTTACAAAAGTACTTTATTTTTTAAAGTTTTTTGAATTGACGCGCTCGTTGCTTAAACCCGGCCGGCACAGCGCAAACAGTTCAGGTTGTTAAGCCCTTTCTGACGCAAGCGACTTACACGACGGATAAATCCGTCCGCGGGATAAATCCCGCGCTACGGGGCGGCGAGACCATCCGCCTTTTATAAAAACCTTGCACCTGCGCCCTCGCAAAACGAATCCCTTGCCCGTTTCGGTCGTTGCCCAAGGTACGCCTTCAGAGGTCTGGCCTCCCAACGGTCCAAATAACTACCTTTGCCCCATGCTCGACCAACTAGAAGCCATTTTTCACCGGTTTAAGAATTTGGAGGAACAGATGTCCGACCCGGAGATCATCACCGACCAGGCGCGGTTCACGAAGATCAACAAGGAGTACGGTAAGCTGCGCCCCCTGGCCGGCACCTACCTGGAGTACAAGGAACTGCTTGACAACCAAGCCACTACGGAAACGATGCGCAAGGACCCCGACCCGGAAATGCGCGAAATGGCGCAGCTGGAGTTCGAGGAACTGCGCGAGCGCCGGGAGGAAATGGAGGAGGAGATCAAGATCATGCTCATCCCGAAGGACCCGGAGGACGAGCGCGACATCATCATGGAGATCCGCTCCGGTACCGGCGGCGACGAGGCGGCCATTTTTGCCGGCGACCTCTACGACATGTACCGCCGCTACTGCGACACCCACAACTGGAAGATCGAGGTGGAAAGCGAGAACGAGGGTACCTCCGGCGGCTACTCCAAACTGGTACTGGAGATCAGCGGGACCGACGTCTACAGCTTCCTGAAGTTCGAGAGCGGCGTCCACCGCGTACAGCGGGTCCCGCAGACGGAAACCCAGGGGCGGGTGCACACCAGCGCCGCCACCGTGGCCGTGCTGGCCAAGATGGAGGAAGAGGACATCAACATCAACAAGGCCGACCTGAAGGTCGACACCTTCCGCGCCTCCGGGGCGGGCGGTCAGCACGTCAACAAGACGGAGTCCGCCATCCGCATCACCCACCTCCCGACGGGCATCGTGAGCGAGAGCCAGGACGGCCGCAGCCAGCACAAGAACAAGGAGATCGCCATGGCGCAACTCTACCGCCGGATCAAGGAGCAGCAGGATGCCGCCGCCCACAAGGAGCAGGCCGACACCCGCAAGAGCCTCGTCGGCTCCGGTGACCGCGCCGAGAAGATCCGCACCTACAACTACCCCCAGAACCGGGTGACCGACCACCGCATCAACCTGACGCTGTACAGCCTGGACAAGATCATGGCCGGGGCACTGGAACCGGTGATCGAGGGGCTGCAGGTGGCGGAGAACGCGGAGAAGATGAAAGAGGGCGTTACGTCCTGATCCGCCGCTTCCCCTCGATCGTGATCGCCGAACCCTCCGCCAGCAGTACGGACTCCGGGGCGCGGCCGGTGAGGAAACCGAAGGCCTCTCCGTAATTGGCGGCAAAGTCTACGTCAATATCGTAGTGCGCAACCGGGTAGGTCTCCCAGGCGGGGTGGGTCACCTCGTACTCGACGGTCGTCCGCGGACCGGTCTTCGTGTATCCGTAGAAATGCTGGGTAATGAACTCCTCGGTGCCCCCCGGGGTCAGGGGGCGGCCCCGCGCCGGGGCGGTTACCCCGAAACGCTGCCAGGTGCCCTTGTTTTTCCACTCGTACTCGGCCCGTAGCCGGCCCTGCTCCTCCTCCACCCGGTGCCGCATCCGCGTAGTCCGGTAGTGCTCGTGGTAAAGGGTATTGGCCACCAGGGTGATGGCCGGCAGGGGCACCAGTTCGCGCAGGAAGACCACGCCGCGCCGCCACGTCCCCTCGTGCAGGTGCCGTACGTAAAACCGGAGGTTCACCTCCTCGAAGTTAACGTGAAGGGGTACCCGGACGCCCAGCACGCGAACGTTCAGGAACTGGAACCCGATGAGGCTGGCGTAGGCGCTGCCGGCCCACTTATCGAGTTCCGTACCGGGTGGCAGGTGGGGCAGCAGCAGGGTATCCGGCACGGCATAGTTGGCCATGGCCAGTTTGCGCCACTCGGCGGTAAGGAAGGACATGCGGGGTCAGTTTTGTCCGGGTAATTTAAGTTCGCCGAATTTGGGCTTCGGCTTGCGTCGCTCACTGGCCTCCTGGTACCCCTCCACGGCGGTGGGCACGAAGACGCGGAGTTCTTCGGTGAGCACGTCGCGCAGTACCAGTTCCTCCCCGGTGACGGCCACGATGTCGTAAACCAGGTAGAAATCCTGCCCGTCCCGGTAACGGGGGTGCACCATCCGTTTGCCCATGAAGTAATCGATGCCTACCGTCAGTTGCCGGCTCAGGGTATCGACGGTCCATTTCCCCATCAGGTAGCGGCCGCTGCGGCCGTGGCCGGGGCCGGCATCCTCCTCGAAATTGCCCTCGGAGGTGTAGTGAACGACGTAATCGCGGCCGGCGTCGGGCCTGGTTTGCCGCCAGAGGGTGACGGAGAGCCGCTCCGCCAGACCCGGTTCGGCACTCAGCGTATCGGCGGCGGCTGCCAGGGTATCGGGTTGGGCGCGGACGCAGGTGCAGCATCCGAAGAAAAACAGCAGGAGAGTAGTCAGTAGCGGGAGGCGCATAGCGGTAGTGAAGTTTGGAATCGGTAGTAAGACGGATGAGCGGATAAAAGGAGCGGCCCGACGCCCGGTTTAGGGTAAGTTTAACGTGCTGTCCCAATATGTCAACTGGGGGCGGAAGCTGTCCAGTTCTGGCCGAAACCGGACAGAAGGCAACGGGATTTACTACTTGAACGGTCGTCCCAAGCTGGGTGACCCTCTTTTTTCACCAAAAGTCCTTCCGTCATGCGTACACTTCTACTCTTTCTGCTGCCGCTGCTGCTATCCCTCGGCCTGACCGCCCAGAGTATCAATCTCGTCAGCATTACCAATAACTGCAACAGCTTTCGTTTCTGCGCAACCGGAGTTCCGGCTGGCACCGTGGCCATTGACTGGCGCATGAACGGTATGAACACACCGCGACAGTTCAACACCAACTGCGTTACCCTGCCCGGACCATTCAATACGATTCAGGCTTTTTTCCTCCGACAGACAGTCACGCCCTTTGGTACCTTCTACGGTCCGAACGGCAACACTCCGCTGATCAGCCGGCCGAATATAGGTCCGGTCACCATCAGTGGCGGCTCCGGTTACCAGGGTGTTTGCCAGAGTACCAATACGACGATCACCCTGACGGCCGCCTCCTGCGTGCGGACCAGCAGTTGGTCCATAACGGGCGTAACCCCCCTATACGAGCAAATTCCGGGGGCGGATGCCATTACCGCCTCCATCGCGGGCTTTTCTTCCGGTATTACCTCCACTGCGCGGTTACGCATTCAGGCCAGTAGTTCCTGGCGGGTGAATACCTCCTACTCGATCGGCATCCGGGCGGTCGATAATCTCGGCAATGTGAGTACCCGTACTTACGTGGCCTATACGACCAGCGGCTGCTGGGGACGGGAAGCGACGGAGGAGGAAGTATCCGTCCTGGAAGACGGAAGTATTTCCGAAACGGGAGTACCGGACCCCGCTACTCAGTCGGAAGTACGGGCGATCATCGCGGATCTCCAGCTATCGGATTCGGAACGCTCCGCCACCAGCTTACGGGTATATCCTAACCCCGCCCGCAATCAGCTGAACATCAACTATTCCACTACTCCCACTACGCTGCGCCTCGTCAGTCTGGACGGACGGGAGGTCGTTCGCACCGCTGGTAGCCAGTTAGCCGCGGAACGGACGCAACTGGACGTGAGCCAACTTCCCACCGGTCTCTACCTGCTGGAAGCCACCGATCGCTACGGCGAGAGGACGGTTCGCAAAGTGCAGATCAACCGATAGCCGGCACTGCTTCGAGTTTTCCAATCCGGGTCGGGTCGCTGTTGCGATCCGGCCTTTTTCATCTTCGTCCCAACTTGTCGATTCATGGCCTATGCTGTCACAAACCCCCTTGTCACGCTACGGTTATTAGTGTAACCAGCGTCGGATATCCTTTTCGGCGTGTATTAGTAACCCATATATCATCCACACTATGCTTTCACGTTTACCCTGGCGGTTCTCCGCCTTACTACCCATGCTGTGCCTGTTGCTGAGCGGTCCCCGGGCTTCCGCGCAGATCATCGCCAACATTGACATCATCTCCTCCATCACCCCCCTACCCCAGCAGAATTGCGACGAGATCGGGTTCTGCGCCCAGCTGAACAGCTTCCCGCCCGCCGGAACGGTCTACCGCTGGCAGACCACCGATTTCAACGGCACCGTCAGCTTCTTCACGACCACTACCCCCTGCATCACCGTGCCGGTACCGGCGGTAACGGTTCAGGTAACGGCCTGCGCCCCGTCCACCGTTCAGCGCTGCCTGCAGGTAGGGTTCGAGGCGGCTTCCATCCCCCCCCTGAGCCAGTTCCTGCTGACGCCGAACGGAGGTCAGCTCAACGTACAGCGGAATAACTCTTCCAGCCTGAGTTTCACCGGTAACCGCTGTTTCGATGATTTCAACGTAACGGAAGCGTTCTTTCCGGGCAGTAGTGGCAGCTACCTGACGGCGAATACGACGACCAACGAAACGACCTTTTCTACTTCCGCTACCCTGACGGTATCCGCCTCCAGCACCGCGCCCTACGGTAACCAGAACTGGGTACTGGTGACCGCCGAGGCGGACCCCACCGGCGAGGAAGCCTTCGGCGTCTACCAGGTGCGGGTGTTCGGGCCCATCATCTGCTGCATTTCCGAATTGGAGGCTAACGCATCTACCGAAACTGAGTCCGATGGCGTCGACCGGCAGACGGAGATCAGCAGTGAGTTCATTCCCTTCACCGCCGAGCAGGTGGAGTTCTACCAGATCGACCGCATTATGGCCGCGCTCCAGCGCGGAGAAATGATTCCGAAGGAACTGGAGAATAACCTGCTGCGCGGTCTCAACGAAGAGATCACCCCCGCCACCGGAGAGCTGGAGGTATTCCCCAACCCCGCCAGCCAACTGGTGAATCTGCGCTTTTCGGACGCTCCCTCGGTGATGCGTATCCTGAACTCCGAAGGCAGGGAACTTCGCAAGGTGACCGGTACGGACAAATTGGGCAGCGGTGTCTCCCTGGACATCAGCGAACTCCGCCCGGGTATCTACTTCGTGGAAACCGTAACCGCCGACGGACAACGCAGCGTAAAACGACTGAGCGTGGCACGATAACTTTTCCTGGATTTATCACTTGAATATTCCAGGCCGGATCGCCGTGAGCGATCCGGCCTTCTTATTGGCTCAACCTGTCCGTTCGTGGCCCAAATTGTCGCAAACCAACCCGCCGAATTCCAGTTACCAATACATCAGTCGGATACGCTTTCCGACACACCTATTAACCCAATAATTACCCAGCGTATGTTTTCAATTTTACCCTGGCGGTTCTCCGCCCTAGTACTACTCCTGTGCCTCCTCGGCATCCCGTCCGCTCCACTACTGGCCCAAATCGTCGACAGCGACACGAGTGAAGAGCAAGTCGATGACGTAGATGAAGGAGACGAGAGTATTAACATCATTGTCGGAATCACCCCCGTTCCCCAGCCGAACTGCCACTTTATCGGCTTCTGTGTCGAAATCTCGGAGCCATTCATCGGTCGGTTCAGGTGGACGTTTACCGACCTAAACGGAAACCTGACGTTTCAGACCACGTCCAGTAGCCAGCCCTGCGTCACGGTACCGGTACCGGTGGCGAACGTTTCCGTCCGGGCACAACAATCTTTCGGTTCTTTCTTCCTGACGATAGGAACGGCAAGTGCTTCCATTCCGTCCCTGGGGACGTTTACACTCACCCCTGATTTCAGAAGTATTCTGACGGACAACGCAGGATTTGAAGTAGGCCTCACCTTCACGGGAAACCGATGTTTTGAAGCCAGCAACATCTTCGCCTATTTTCTTCCCGGCTCAGACCCGGCGGTCGTCAATACGCAAACTACCGTAAGCCCCACTACTTTCGGAACAACCGTGAGCCTGAGGTTTCGGGCGCAGGGGGCCAGTATCGGCACCAATAATTTCTACTTCGTGACGGTCAACCCCTCCGTCCCTAACGGCCCATCGGCTACGGCCGTTTACCAGGTGCGGGTAACGGGTTGTTGCATCGGTTCGGAACGTCCGGAAGAGCAGATGATGAGTGACGCGGGCCTCGGAAAGGCGGAGATTATCGGTGACCCTATCGTCTTTACCGAGGAAGAACGGGCGTTCTACGAGATCGACCGCCTCAAGGAGGCCCTCGGCCGTGGAGAGCCCATGCCCCAGGAGTTACGCGACCGGCTAAATGCTCGTTTTGAAAACCCGGATTTGTCCTTAACGACAGCCGAAATGTCCGATCTATCCCAATCCGGCCGGTCAGACGGTCAACTTGCGCTTCAGTGCCACTCCGGAAACGGTTCGGATCCTAAACGCTGGCGGCCGGGAGGTCTACCGGACTACGGAAAACGCCAACGGCGGGCTGACCGTTAATGTCAGCCAGCTACGTCCCGGCATCTACTTCGTGGAAGCCATGACGGCGAACGGACAGCGCAGCGTCAAACGACTGAGCGTAGCTCGATAATGCTCCTCAGGAATTAACCACTTGAACAGTTCGGGCCGGATCGCTAACCGCGATCCGGCCTTTTTCATATTGGCTCAACTTGTCCGCTCGTGGCCCAAATTGTCCCAAACTTCGCCGTCACACTCTAGTTTAAATGATTGACAGTGGTGAATATAATTTTCGCCACGCATTAGTATCCCACACAATACCCATACGATGTTCAAATTTTTACCCTGGCGGTTCTCCGCCTTACTACCCCTGCTGTGCCTGCTGTTCGCGGCCGGCTCCCTTCGTGCCCAGGTACTCGATGATTTCAGCGACTTAGACAACACCGATAACATAGTTGAAGGAATTCTTGCCGTCGGGCAGCAGCGTTGTGACAAAATCGGCTTCGAAATTGACTTCGGTGAAAACAGAATTCCCTTTGGGGCGCTATACCAATGGACGCTTACGGATGGACAGGGCAATGTCACTCAGGTCAGCACGTACAAGCCCGAGGTTTTAGCGAATACGCCCACGATTACGGTATCCGTAGTCGTCTGCCGTTCACCACGTGATATCATTTGCCAGGTAATTGGCTTTGGTAGCGCCAATCTGCCAGACCTGAGTACATTTACGATCGCTCCTGACT
This sequence comes from Lewinellaceae bacterium, assembly GCA_963838715.1. Lineage (GTDB taxonomy): Bacteria > Bacteroidota > Bacteroidia > Chitinophagales > Saprospiraceae > Neolewinella. The sequence continues at coordinate 4,651,042 of CAWISE010000009.1, read as the reverse complement.
TTCGCACCGTGGTTACCGACGGTGGATTTGACGTGGGTGTAACCTTCTCCGGGAATCGATGCTTTGAGCCAGGTGATATCGAATTAATCTGGTTAGGAGGGTCGGATCCAAACATATCGGCTTCCATTACCCAGACCACACCGAATACCTTCGGGTCCAGTGCCAGGGTCACCTTCCACGCAAGTGGCGCGGCGATCGGCTCCCAAAACTTCCTGTACGTCCGGGTAACTTCTAACCCGTTTCGGGAACTCGCTACGGCTGTCTACCAAGTCCGGGTGGTTGGTTGCTGTATCGGGCTAGAGGAAGTAGACGAGGAAATGATGTCGGGTATAGACGGTCCGGAGACAGATCATATGATTTTGGAGAAACAGATCATTCGTCTGCCCACCGATATCCTGACTCCCCCGACGACCCCGGCTGACGATCAAATGCAATTGATTCCCAACCCCGCACGCACTTTCGTTTCCGTACAGTTGAATGACGGCGCGGAGTCTGTCCGCATACTGGACATTAGCGGAAAGGAGGCCAAACGTGTCGATGGTAGCCAATTGTCGGGCAATAGCACGGACATAGATGTCAGTACACTACCGTCCGGGACTTATTTCGTGGAGGCACGTTCCGCCGACGGTCAGCGTACGGTTAAAAAATTGACTGTCAACCGGTGATCTTCCTGTGGTAATAACGCACGGCCCGGATCGACAAAGTCGATCCGGGCCGTGCGTTATTGTAGAAATAGATCAGTCGGGCAACAGCGCTGAATAAATAGCCTGTTGCTCGAGCGGCCCCAGTAATCGCCGGGGAGGAATCTTGAGGTGCAAGCGTTTGATAATGCGGGCGAGGGTACGTCGGCTAATGCCGAGCTCCCGGGCCACTTCCTGTCGTGTCTTGAAGGCTGTCATTTTGAATCGGTGTTGGTTAGAAATGGGAGTATGAACAGGGTCTAATTCAATACGTCTTCAAGCAATAGCAAAATGCCAAATCAAGGATGTGGACACTAATATAATGTATATGAGGACAATAGACAAGGCGGGGGGGACTACTAACAAGGAGAATCCGCAGATTTTTTTCTGCTCCGCCGAGGCTGTCCCAAAAAGTCCCATCCTGACTGATGTTGGCCTACAACCACAAGCTGCAAATAGCTTTTTTTATGTCGGTCAGAGAGCATCTTTCTCCGCCTCTTTTTTCACCTAAAAACTCTTTCACCATGGAACGACTACTACCCGTTCTCCAGCGCAGCCTGTGCGCCATTCTCTTTCTGCTGTCTACTTTGTCCATCAGTGCGCAGCAACCTGAACTTGAAATCCAGCCTCCTACCTTTAGGGATGATTGCGAAACGCTTGAGTTTTGCGTGACCGGAGGGCCGACGGGAAGTGGTATTTTCTACATCTTTCGTGCCCGGGACGCTAACAATAACCTGGTACAGAGCGGTGCGGGTCCCAACCGTTGCTTCCGGCTTAATCAGCCAGCCGAAACCGTGACTTGTGGTGCCTACGCGTTTTTGGGACAACCCCCACTGGAAGAAGACGTAGCTACCGTACCCTCCACCGTTTCTTCCTTCTTCCGGCTGAGCGCTTCCCGGACCAGTGAGACCGTTTGCCCGGCCGGAGCCAGGGTAATCAACATTACGGCACCCCGTTGTATAGACGAGACGGACTGGTCGCGCACCATATTTGGGTACAGTGGGGCACCCACCAACGGTATCCTGGCAAATTTAGGTAACGCTTCCGTCCCGAATTCGAATGTAATCGGTCTGCAATCCCGCGTCGATCTGGTTCTGGAAGACGGGCCTGGCTGGCAGAGCGGCAGAACGTACCGGGTCCGGGTCACTGGACTGGAGGTATTCACCGGGCGTACCGGCTACGTAAATATCTACGTAACGACCAGCTTCACCTGCTCCAACGGTCAGCCGGCGAGACCGAGGGGCGACCTCACGGCGGAAGAAATGGCCGTACTGGACCGGGCGGCCACCAGCGGCCTGTCGGACGAGGAGTGGGAAAACCTCGACGTGGACCGGTTGCTCGAGCGCGCCTACGGGGTCGACGCAAGCAACCTGACCGTCGATACCGCCCCCCTGCGGTTTGTCTCCGAGCTGGAGGTTTTTCCTAACCCGGCTTCGGGATCGGTCAGCATCCGCTACGATGCCCGCCCCGACCGGCTGAACGTGACGGACCTTAACGGCCGCACCCTGCGGTCCCTCACCGGAAATCAACTCGGTGAATACGGCAGCCGGCTGGAACTGGCTAATCTGCCGGCGGGGCTGTACCTGCTTTCCACGCTGACCGGCAGCGAACGCGCCGTCACCAAATTGCGGGTCCGGTAGGCGATACGCCTGGTACGGGAAGACCGGTCTTTCGCACGCGCGGGAGGCCGGTCTTCTTTTGGGACCTGACTTTATCGTTTTGAAAGCATTGCACCTGCGTCCGCGCCCTCGTCTCGTTACCGGTTACTGGTTGCTATATTTGCGGCCCGTAGACCCACCCCACCCCGCATGCCCAAGGACAACAGCATAAAATCAGTTCTCATTATCGGCTCCGGCCCCATCATCATCGGCCAGGCCTGTGAGTTCGACTACTCCGGTAGTCAGGCCAGCAGGAGCCTCCGCGAAGAGGGCGTTGAAGTGACCATCATCAACCCCAACCCGGCCACGATCATGACCGACCCGATGACGGCCGATAACGTGTATCTCCTCCCCCTGACGCCCGAGTACGTCGAGCAAATCCTCAAGGAACAGCCGCAAATCGACGCGGTGCTGTCTACGATGGGCGGACAAACGGCCCTCAACCTCGCCATCGAGTGCGGGGAACTCGGACTGTGGGAGCAGTACGGCGTTCGCCTGATCGGCGTCGACCTGGAGGCCATCGACCTGGCCGAGAACCGGGAATTATTCCGCCTCCACATGGAGAAGATCGGCCTGAAGTGCGCCCCCGCCATGATCGCCAACAGCTTCCTGGAGGGCATGGAGGCCGCCCAGGAGATCGGCTTCCCGCTGGTCATCCGCCCGAGTTACACCCTCGGCGGATTCGGTGGCGGTTTCTGCTTCAAGGAAGAGGAATACGCCGAGATGCTGCGCCGCGGCCTCGAGGCCAGCCCCACCCACGAGGTACTGATCGACAAGGCCGTCCTCGGCTGGAAGGAATTCGAACTGGAACTGCTGCGGGATTCGGCCGATAACGTCGTGATCATCTGTGCGGTCGAGAACTTCGACCCCATGGGCATCCACACCGGCGACAGCATCACCGTGGCTCCGGCCATGACGCTGTCGGACACCGCCTACCAGGACATGCGCGACCAGGCCATCCACGCCATGCGCTCCATGGGCAACTTCGCCGGCGGCTGCAACATCCAGTTCAGCCAGAACCCGGAAACGGAGGAACTCATCGTGATCGAGATCAACCCCCGGGTGAGCCGCTCCTCGGCCCTGGCCTCCAAGGCCACCGGTTACCCCATCGCCAAGATCGCCGCCAAGCTGGCCCTCGGCTACACCCTGCCCGAACTGAAGAACCAGATCACCGGTACCACCTCGGCCTTCTTCGAGCCGACGCTGGACTACGTGATCGTCAAGATCCCCCGCTGGAACTTCAACAAGTTCCCCGGTTCGGACCACAAACTGGGCCTGCAAATGAAATCCGTCGGGGAGGTCATGGGTATCGGCCGTAACTTCCTGGAAGCCCTCCAGAAAGCCTGCCAGAGCCTGGAGAACGGCCGCGCCGGCCTGGGCTCCGACAAGAAGGAGTGGATCAAGACGGACGACATCCTCAGCCGGCTGGAAAACGTATCGGACGACCGCATCTTCCGCCTCAAGGACGCCCTGCGGCTGGGCGTCCCCCGCAAGACCATCCACAAACTGACCAAGATCGACCCCTGGTTCATCAACCAGATCAAACGGCTGGTCGACCTGGACCTGGAAGTTCAGAAGTACAACGTACCCGAGGACCTGCCCGAGGAACTCTTCCGCCAGCTGAAGGAACTCGGCTACAGCGACCAGCAACTCGCCTACCTCCTGCGGGTGGAGGAAGAGCAGGTGACCACCAACCGCTACAAGCGGGGTATCCGCCGCACCTACAAGATGGTGGACACCTGCGCCGCGGAATTCGAAGCTCAAACTCCCTACTTCTACTCCACCTTCGACCGGGAGAACGAGAGCATCCCGAGCGACCGGAAAAAGGTAATCGTACTCGGCAGCGGCCCGAACCGCATCGGCCAGGGCATCGAGTTCGACTACTGCTGCGTACACGGGCTGAAGGCCGTACAGGAAGCCGGTTACGAAGCCATCATGGTGAACTGTAACCCGGAAACGGTTTCTACCGACTTCGACCAGGCCGACAAGCTCTACTTCGAGCCCGTTTTCTGGGAGCACATCCGCGAGATCATCGAACTGGAGCAGCCGGAGGGCATCATCGTACAGCTGGGCGGACAGACCGCCCTGAAACTGGCCAAGGAATTTCACGACCGGGGCATCCACGTCTTCGGTTCCAGCTACGAGAGCCTGGACCTGGCCGAGGACCGCGGCCGCTTCAGCAACCTGCTGAAGGAACTCGACATCCCCTACCCCAACTTCGGTACCGCCAAGGACGCCGACCAGGCCCTGGAGGTGGCCGCCCGGGTGGGTTACCCCGTGCTGGTGCGCCCGAGCTACGTACTCGGCGGCCAGGACATGCGGATCGTGATCAACGACGACGAACTGGAGCGCCACGTGCTGTCGATCTTCAAAAAAGACCCCAAGATGGTGGTGCTCGTCGATCACTTCCTGGACCGCGCCAAGGAGGCCGAGGTGGATGCCATCTGCGACGGTGACGAGGTGCACATCATGGGCATCATGGAACACATCGAGCCGGCCGGCATCCACTCCGGCGACAGCTCGGCCGTGCTGCCGACCTACTCCCTGAGCGTGAACGCCGTCAACAAGATGCGGGAGTACACCGAAAAGCTCGCCTTCGCCCTCAAGACGAAGGGGCTGATCAACGTACAGTTCGCCATCAAAACGGAGAAGGAAACCGGGGAGGAAGTGGTGTACGTCATCGAGGCGAACCCCCGGGCCAGCCGCACCACCCCCTTCATCGCCAAGGCCTACAAGGTGCCCTACCTCAACATCGCCACCAAGGTGATGCTGGGCAGCCACAAACTGAAGGACTTCGACATCAACCCCCAGCCCAGCGGTTACGCCATCAAGGTACCGGTGTTCAGTTTCAACAAGTTCCCGAACGTGGACAAGCAACTGGGGCCGGAGATGAAATCCACCGGAGAATCCATCCGCTTCGTGAAGGACATGACGGACCCCTTCTTCCGGGAGCTGGACCGGAACCGGAGCGTGTACTTGACGCGGTAAGCGGAGTCCGGAGGACTCGCTCTACACAGCCAGGGGTCCGGACCCCTGGCTGATTATAATGAGTCCTCCGGACTCTAGATCCATCATCCCATGCTAGAGAAAATCCAAATTTTCATCGCCACCTACGCCCTGTACGTGCTGGGCGCTATCCTAACGCTCATCGTCGGCTGGTGGCTGATTACCAGGATCAGTCAGCTTTCCGAACGGTTCATGGAGAAGAAGGGCTGGGACCTCTCGGTTCGCGGCTTTCTCCGTTCGGTGCTGAGTATCGGGCTGAAGATCCTGTTGTTACTGAGTGTCATCTCCATGTTCGGCGTCAACGTGATGGCCTTCGTCGGGGTGTTCAGCGCCCTGGTGTTTGCGATCGGCCTGGCGCTGCAGGGGCATATGTCCAACTTCGCCAGTGGCGTCCTGATCCTGATCTTCAAGTTCTTCAAGGTCGGTGACTTCGTGCAGGTGGACGGCAATTCGGGGACGGTCAAGGAAATATTCATCTTTCACACCGTGCTGGAGGCCGTGGACAACCGCCTCATCGTCGTGCCCAACGGACAGATCACCAGCAAGGCCATCCACAATTACACGGCCCAGGGCGTTCGTCGCCACGACCTGACGGTGGGAGTGGCCTACGATGCCGACCTGGTGGTGGCCCGGGCCGCCATCGTCCGCGTCATCGAGGGGCTGCCCGACGTGGAGCACGACCGGGGCTACGACATTTTCGTCAAGGAACTCGGTGACAGCTCCGTCAACTTCGCGGTGCGTTTCATGGCCCAGAATGAATTCTTCTGGCCGGCCTTCAAGCTGTTCTGGGAGCGGCTGAAGGTGGAGTTTGACGCCGTGGGCGTCGGTATTCCGTTTCCGCAGGTGGACGTGCACGTGAAGGGCGAGGACTCCGCAGCGGAGGAACGGTAAGGCAAAACCCGCTATCTTGCGGGTATGGGCCAACCGATAACTAAACAAGTTGCGATTGAGGACTACCTGACCATCGAGCGGAAAGACGACCAGAAGTATGAGTTCCATGAGGGAGAACTCCTTGCGATGGCGGGGGGGACCCTGAACCATACTACCATATGCAATAACATAAGCGGTGAATTGAGAAACGCAGTGCGTAGTAAGGGCACCTGTGTATCCTTTAATTCGGAAATGAAATTAGAGGTAAAGCGGGCCGGTCGTTACGTCTATCCGGATGCGGGAGTTGCCTGTCCTGAATTCAAAGAATCCGACACCATTAGTGGTGCCATCGTCAATCCGCGTATCGTTGTAGAGGTACTCTCCGAGAGCAGTGGCGAGTACGACCGGGGGGCCAAGTGGCGCTACTATTTCAGTATGTCCACCGTCCGGGAGTACCTCATCATCGAGCAGGCTGCCCCCCGGGTGACCCTGCACCGCCGGGCGGAGGGCAATAGTCTGTTCCACATTGAAGTCATCGAAGGGTTAGACGCTACGCTGGTGCTGGACAGTATCGGGGCGGAGATTGCGATGGCGGAGGTGTACCGGGATGTAGCGTTGGTGGCGGAGGAGATTTAGGGCGACGGAGCGCAGGTGCAAGGTTTATAAACATCTTGCTGGCGTAACCGTAGTATTGAAGATTATCACGCTCCTCGTCATCCCCTCCCCCTTATGAAAAACGGATTATACCTTTTGGGCTTTCTCTGCCTCTTACTGACTGCCTGTGGCGACGACGATGCCATCACCCCCACCGACCCGGACACCTTCGAACTTCCGGGGCTGGAGGGCCGCTCCCAAAAAGGCCCTTACCTCAACGGGTCGACCGTACAGCTACAGGAACTCGATAAGGACCTGGACATGACGGGCCGCAGCTTTTCCGGCTCCATCACCGACAACAGTGGTGCCTTTACCTTCGGCGCGCTGACCCTGGCCAGCCCCGTCGTGGACATGCAGACCAACGGCTTTTACTACAATGAAGTGACGGGGGGCAACAGCAGCGCCCAGCTCTCCCTGACGGCCCTGGTCGACCTGACCGATCTCTCCCGGGCCAACGTGAATATCCTCAGTCATCTTTCCCGTGCCCGCATCCGCTACCTGATCGATACCGAGGCCATGACCTTCCTGACCGCCCGGGCCCAGGCGGAGGAAGAAGTCTACGCCATGCTGGAGTTCACCCCGCCCGCCGGCGCGGCTTCCTTCGACCAGCTCGACATCAGTCAGGCCGGCCAGGGCAACGCCGCCCTGCTGGCCGCTTCCGTTATCTTCCAGGGCCGTCGGCAGACGGCCGCCCTTACCCAATTATTGGCTGATATTGCCGGCGATCTCCGTACCGACGGCATCCTGGACGATGCCTCCCTCGGGTCCGCCCTGATCACGGACGTACTCGGCGTCAACTTGGCGGTGGTGCGGGCCAACCTGACCCAACGGTACGCCGCCCTCGGTGAAAACGCGGTCATTCCCGCCTTTGAGCCCTACATCCGGCAATTCATCGATAATACCGGCTTCACCCCCGACTCCGTATTTGAGTACCCGGAGGAGGGTTTTCACGGTCCCAATTTACTGGCGGACGTTGGGGCACGCGATACGCTATTCGTGAGCAACTCGTCCGGTGGGAGCTTCAGCCTGACAGCCATCGTTCCCGAGAACAATTCCCTCACCCTGCGCATGACGGGTAACCGGACCCAGGGCAACATAGCCTATACCCTCGGTACCGATCAGGGGTGGGAACTGACCAGTCCGGATACCCGTAACGACCCCACCGTTTTTGAGGTAACCGGCGATGGGACCCCCACTCAGTACCGGATCATCTTCTTCGGGGCCGGCCAACTGACCTTTGAACTCTTCGAAAACGAGGCCACCACCCCCACCCATACCCGGGTCATCAGCTGGGGTACGCCGATCGATCTGGAAAACGACCGCCCGGTCTACCCCGACAGTTTGGAGGGTGCCGCCAATATACTGGCCCTCATCCGGGACGGCGTGACGGAACTAACCCCGGGCGATTACGTATTCGCCATCACCGTTCCGGAAACCTATGATATTGGCCTGACGCTGGAACTGAGGATGGAGTTAAGTGCCAGCCATGAGTTGCTTCCGGAAAATGCTGGAGACTTCGACATACTCATCTTCCCCGCTCCCGGGGACAACGACCCCTTCTATCTCTTTCAACTCACGTCGTTCGGTAGCCAGCGCGGCACTACGCTGAGTATGCCCTTCAGGGTACTGCCGACCAGCGACCGGATGAACCTCATGTACCAGATCGCCCCGGAATCTCCGCCCACCCAGAATCTGGAGGACTTGCTGGAAGATTACGACGTCGAACTTACCTGGTAGCGGGTCGGCGGTGCCTTTCCCTCAGTCGCAATTGAGTACGCATTTCCCCTGGGCATCGATGAAGCGGCGCTCCTCCCCGTCGATCACTTCGGCGCGACCGTTGGAAAAACCATTCGCAAAGGTGTACTGCAGGTCGATTACCACGTTCCAGTTCCGGTCGACGTAGCCCCACTTTCCGTCCTTCATCACCCGGGCCCGCCCCTCCGCGAAATCCATGATCACGTGGTAGGTGGGTTCCAGCACGACCGCGAAGGGTGAATCGTTAGACCGCAAGCCGTAACGGCCATCCTGTTTGACCCGGAGGTACTCCAGATCGGGCCGCCGCGCCATCCTCCGGTACTCAATTGGTTCGTCGTAGAGCGCGGGAATCCGGACCTGCCCGTTCCAGTCGACCACACCGTACTTGCCGTCCTGCCTGAAGTGCAGGAGCGTATCCCGGAATTTGGTCAGTTCCCCGTACCGCGGCTCGATGAGGAATTCGGCTTTCTGGTAATTGAATACCCCGAACCCAGCGGCCTGCTCCACGATGATGGTGTAACGATCCAGCAGCTGGGAATGGCTCTGCGCGAATACGTAGGGAATCAGTTGCCGGCCGTTGTGCAGCTGGTGATAGCCCTGGTTACCGAAGCCCAGTCGTAGCATTCCCCCCGCCGGAATGATCCGGTGATAGCGCGGGGGAATAAGGATTTTTCCATCCGGGGAGTAGGCACCGAACCGACCGTGCTTTCCCAGTAGGAATACGTCCGTGTACTCCTCCTCGCCGGCGAACTGGCAGGCCTGGTAGGCGATCTCCGTGTAGTCCGGGGCGACCACCTCCTCCCCGTCCGTATTCCAGACGCCCACCCGGTCTTCTTCCCGGAACAGGAAGTAATCCGTTCGCTCGAGCGACTTGGGGATTTGGACGCAGCGATCGCCGAGCGCGATCAGTTTTCTCCGCTCCAGGTGGAACAGGAAGTTATTCCCGTCTTTCTCCAGGAAGGCCGTACGGGGGTTGAGTAACCTCACCTTATCGTAGATAATGGGCAGGATGACGGTATTGGTAGAATCGACGAAGCCCCACTTCGTTCCCTTACGCACCATCGTCGTGAGTGGCGGCTCGATCATCTCGAAGCTCAGGTCGTCGTACTCAAATCCGATGACGGGCGTGAAGTCGGCTTCCAGTACCGCCCACTTTCCCGCGGTGTTCTTGGCCATTTGCCTGCCCCCGATCGCCTTCGTTCCGAGGAAGACCAGGGTGTCGTTCACCAGTAGATTACCGAGCGTATCCTTGACCACGAGGGTACCGTCTCCGATCTCCTCTATCGTAAGATTCGGCTTTTGCCCGTCGAACCGGTAACCAACCCAGCCACCGCCCCGGGCCACTTCTCCCACGAAGGCGTCAATGGAACAGATAAAATCTCCCTGCGACCAGAGGGAAGCAGGAAGCAACAAAGCACATAACAAAAAGTATTTCATCTACAGTTGTATTTCGGTCGGCCAACTTCATTCGGCCCGCCAAATTACAAACCCAACGCCAGCATCCGCACCCTGACCTCGGCCCCCTCCAGCAGTGGATCGTCCGACCGGAGTTCCCGGTCGCCCGACAGGCCCAGGGAAGCCGCTTCCCCGACGGAATCATAATTCAGGTCCAGGGCCAGCACGTAGGTATCGGATAGCTTGCCCCCGTTGTAGTCGCTCACCAGCCCACCGTAGTCCCATCCGAAACCGTAGAAAGTAATGGGCGCGCCGTTTAACCGGACAAGTTCCCCCAGGCTGGTTCCTACACCGATACCGGTGGTGGCCTCCCGCCAGGGACTGCCCTCCCCCACCAGTTCGACGCGGAGGAAACCGGAATCTATGCTGATGCCGGCTTCGGCATCCGTACCGGGAAACAGCCGGTACCCATCGTACTCGATCCCCTCCGGCCCGTAGAGGGTGCCGGCTACGAAATTCTCCGTTCCGTAGGCCTGAGCGATCTCCTCCGCCGACATGCCGGTGGTGATCTTCCCGAAGTGGTCGGTAGAGAAAGTGTAGGGGTAATCGATCGTTTCGACCGCGGCGGCCGCCGGGGTGGGCTCCGGGCAGGGAACGGGTTCCTGGCAACCGGTGAGGACGAACAGCGAAGCCAGCAGCGGTAATGCAAACGGACGCATAGGTATTGTTTAAGGACTTACGAACATACGACCGGACCGGCTTTTTTTGGTAAAGCTTGCACCTGCGCGCCGCCGCCCGCGCACATTCCTACGTACGCGCGCAGCTAAAGCAGCACGCTACACCACCGCTAAGGGCCCGAAGGCCCTTCGCCACCCCCGGCATCATGCTTTTACTTGATGCGATTCAATGCGCCCCCTTATACCTACCTTGCCCGGGCGTCCTCTCCAAACCGGGCGGCTACCCTTGAAGAACAAAATAACCATCGGCCGGAAGGACAAGGGGGATTTCCCCGAATTCGACCTGACCGACATCGACCTGAAGATCGACACCGGGGCCTATACCTCCGCCATTCACTGCCACCGGATCCGGACGGAGGAGAAAGCCGGAAAGGAAACGCTGTACTTCACCCTGCTCGACCCCTCCCACGATCAGTACGAAAAACGGGAGCTGTCCACCGAACAGTTTCGGGTCAAGCGGGTGCGCAGTTCCAACGGCAACGCCGAGGAACGCTACCTGATCAAAACCAAGATCCGCCTCTTCGGCAAGCAATACTCCATCTCGCTTACCCTGAGCGAGCGGGGGGAAATGCGGTTCCCCATCCTCATCGGACGGAAATTCCTGATGGGGAAACTCATCGTCGACCCGGCGCTGTACGACCTCTCCTACAACCAGAAATCAGCCCAACTAAATAAAGAATAATGAACATTGTAATCCTCTCGCGCCAGGCAGAACTCTATTCCACCAGGCGGCTGGTGGAGGCCGGCAAGGAAGCCGGCCACCACATGCGGGTCGTCGACCACCTGAAGTGCAACATCGAGATCGAAAAGAAGAAGCCGAAACTGTACTATCAGGGGGCTTACCTCGAAGACGTCGATGCGGTCATTCCCCGCATCGGGGCCTCCGTCACCTTCTACGGTACGGCGGTCGTCCGCCAGTTCGAAATGATGAAGATCTTTACCGCCGTGGAGTCTCAGGCACTCGTTCGCTCCCGGGATAAGCTGCGGAGTCTCCAGCTGCTGGCCCGTGCCGGAGTGGGACTACCCAAAACGGTGTTCTCCAATTTCTCCAAGGACGTGGAGCACGTAGTCGACACCGTCGGCGGTGCCCCGGTCATCCTCAAACTGCTGGAAGGCACCCAGGGGCTGGGCGTCGTACTGGCGGAATCCCAGAATGCCGCCGGCTCCGTCATGGAGGCCTTTAACGGTCTGGAGGCCCGGGTGATCGTCCAGGAATTCATCAAGGAAGCCGGCGGGGCCGACATCCGTGCCTTCGTCGTCGACGGCGTCGTCGTCGGGGCCATGAAGCGGCAGGGCAAGGAAGGGGAATTCCGCTCCAACCTCCACCGCGGCGGCAGTGCCAACATCATCGAACTCTCCGACGAGGAGGAGAACACCGCGCTGATCGCCGCCAAGGCCATGGGGCTGGGCGTAGCCGGCGTGGACATGCTGCAATCCAAGAACGGACCGCTGGTACTGGAAGTCAATTCCTCCCCCGGCCTCGAAGGGATCGAGAAGGCGACGGGTAAGAACATCGCCAAAAAGATCATCCGCTACGTGGAGCGCAATGTATAGGGAAGAGATCTCTTTTCTGGGCACCGAGATCAAACGGGGGGAGAGCGTCTGCCTCCAGTTCGACGTGGCCAAACTGCACACCCGCAACAGCATCCAGGTGCCGGTCTTCATCGAACGGGCCCAGCAGGACGGTCCGGTACTCCTGCTGCTCGGGGGCGTGCACGGCGATGAGATCAACGGGGTGGAGATCGTACGCCGCATCATTCGTAGCAAGCTCAACAAGCCCGCGCGGGGCACCATCATCGCCATCCCGGTCTTCAACATTTTCGGCTTCCTGAACCTCTCCCGGAAGTTCCCGGACGGCCGCGACCTGAACCGGGTCTTCCCGGGCTCCGCCAAGGGATCGCTGGCCAGCCAGTTCGCCTACCAGTTCAAGAAGGAGATCGCCCCCTTCGTGGATTACGTACTCGACTTCCACGCCGGGGGCGCCCACCGGGTGAACGTGGCCCAGACCCGCTGCATGCTGGAGGACGAAAAGGCCCTGGAGCTTGCCAAAGTATTCGGGGCGCCCTTCATCGTCCAGTCGAAGACCATCGCCAAGTCGCTGCGGGAGACCTTCCGGAAACTCGGGAAGACCGCCCTGCTCTTCGAGGGCGGTAAATCCATGCTGTACGACGAACAAGCCATCGAATATGGCGTGCGGGGGGCCCGCAACGTGATCCGTCACCTCAAAATGAAGCGGGGGAAGGTGGAAGTCGGGCGGGAGCCGATCATCGTCCGGAAATCGAAGTGGCTGCGGGCCTCCCACTCCGGGATGTTCCACGTCCGGGTGGAGAACGGCAGCCGGGTCACCAGGAAGACCGTCATGGGCCTGATCACGGACCCCTTCGGGGCCTTCGAGCGCAAAGTATTCGCCCCCTTCGATTGCTACGTGTTCTGTATCAACATCTCCCCGATCGTGAACCGGGGGGACGCCATTTTCCACGTGAGCCTGGAAACGGAGGAGGCCGTGTTAAAGTTATGACAATGCGTCGATCCGACTCACTTTCGCCCTCGGCAAACGTTTGTGGAAGTAACAAAAATTACTTACATGAAAACCATCACCCTCGCGCTATCCATCCTGCTGTCCGGCGGCTTCCTGCACGCCCAGACCTGGTCGGCTTCCTACGCCGAAGCCCAGTCCCTGGCCTCCGAGGAGGGCAAGAACGTTGTTCTCGTATTCGCCGGTTCCGACTGGTGCGCACCCTGTATTCGCCTGGAGCGGGACATCTGGGAGGCGGAAGGATTCGCCGAGGAGGCCGGAGCGGACTTCGTGTTCTACAAGGCTGATTTCCCCCGCCGCAAGGCCAACCAGCTGCCCGAGGAGGTAGCCGAGCGTAATGCCCAACTCGCCGAACGCTACAACACCGTGGGCTCCTTTCCGCTGGTAGTCGTGCTGACGCCCGCCGGCGAGGTACTGGGGCAAACGGGCTACAAGAAGGTCTCCCCCACCGAGTACCTGGACTTGCTGCGGGCCTTCACGCTATGAGGCGGTCTCTCCTGCTTGGGCTCCTGCTGGCCCTTCCGGTTTTCCTGGCGGCGCAACCGGCCGCACATCACCGTACCCTCCGGCTCATGGGCTGCCGCTTCGACCTGACCGTCGTAGCCGAGGGCGCGGACGCAGGTGCCGGCTACCTCGATACGGCGGTGGCGGAAATCCAACGCATCGAACGGTTGATCTCCAGCTGGGACCCGAATTCCCAGACCTCGGCCGTTAACCGGGCGGCCGGTATCACCCCCGTCGCGGTCGACCCCGAACTCTTCGGGCTCATCCAGCGGTCGATCGGCCTGTCCCGGCTCACCGACGGGGCCTTCGACGTGACCTACGCCTCCATGGACCGGCTGTGGCACTTCGACGGCTCCATGACCGCCATGCCCACGACGGCGCAGATCGAATCCTCCGTGGCCAGGGTGGGCTTCCGCAAGGTCGTCCTGGACCCGGTCGCCTCTACCGTCTTCCTCCCCGAACCGGAAATGAAGATCGGCTTCGGGGCCATCGGGAAGGGATACGCCGCGGATATGGCCCGGCGCAGGCTGGAGTCCCTGGGCGTGACGGCCGGTATCATCAACGCCTCGGGGGACCTGACGGCCTGGGGGCGTCAGCCCGACGGGAAAGACTGGCTGGTGGCCATCACCAATCCGCTCAGCAAGGAAAAGGCCTTCGCCTGGCTTCCGGTGGACGGCCGGGCGGTCGTCACCTCCGGGAACTACGAAAAGTTCGTCCGCTTCAACGGTACCCGCTACGCCCACATCATCGATCCACGGACGGGCTACCCCAGCACGGGCATCGTCAGCGCGACCGTTTTCGCCCCGAAGACCGAACTGGCCGACGCCCTGGCTACGGCCGTTTTCGTGATGGGCGTGGAGACGGGTATCGACTTCGTCAACCAACTTCCCGGCGTTGACGTGGTTATCGTAGACGAAGCAAACAAGGTCCATACCTCCCGGGGTATCGACCTACAGATCACTGACTGACATGACCTACTTCAGAAGACTACTTTCCGCCCTGCTCTGCTGCGGCGTACTGGCCGCCGGTTTCTCCTCCTGTACGACCGTGAAGGGCTACGAAATGGTGAAACTCAACGACCCGGACATGCAACTTTCCCCCTCCACCGCCGAAGGGCAGCAGGCTACCTTCCAGAGTTACCGGGAGGGTGCTTCCGGAGCCAACGGTGGCAAAACCGGCGGCGGCTGCGGCTGCAATTAAACCAACCAGCATGAGACAACTACTCCTTGCGCCCCTGCTGTTACTCGGCACCTGCGTCCTCGCCCAGAACCCGGACAGCACCACCACCTACCGGAAGCGGGTACTGGAAAGCGCGGAATTACAGATTCTGACCAGTTATTACAGCCAGGACGGCGATTTCGCGGCCGTCAGCGGCGGTACCGGTACCGAACAGTTGACGGACATCCACCCCACGATCATCCTGTCCATTCCGCTCAACGACAACGACGTCCTGACGGCCAACGTCGGTATTTCCGCCTACTCCTCAGCCTCCTCCAGTAACGTGGACCCCTTCGACGGCAGCGGACGGGCCGACCCCTTCCAGGCCAGCTCCGGTGCCTCTTCCGGTGATAACTGGACGAACGTGACGGTCAGCTACGCCCACAGTGCCGACGACCGGAATACCGTCTGGTCGGGCTTCCTCTCCGGCTCCGTGGAGTACGATTACACCTCCCTGGGTTTCGGCGGCAGCTATACCCGGCTGATGAACGAGAAAAATACCGAGCTGACGGTGAAGGGCAGCGCCTACCTGGACAGCTGGCAGCTCATTTACCCCAGCGAGTTGCGCCCCTTCGGCGGGGAAGACGGTCCGGGATTGAGTGATAACCTGTTCCAGCGTTTCCGGATCACGGGTAACGAAAATTACGCCCCGGCCTTCGTGTCCCTTACCGAAACGGGTCGCCAGAGCTATAACCTCGGATTCAACCTCTCCCAGATCCTGTCCCGGAGCCTCCAGGGCACCCTTTCCTTCGACTACGTTCAGCAAAGCGGTCTGCTCTCCACTCCCTTTCAGCGGGTGTACTTCGCCGACGTGGAGAACAGCTTCATCGAGGATTTTGCCCTGGCCGATGACGTCGAAAGACTTCCCGGCACCCGGACGAAACTGGCCTTCGGCGGGCGGCTGCACGCTTACCTGAACGAGCGCTTCGTCGTTCGCTCCTTCTACCGTTTCTACACCGATGACTGGGGGGTGGTCTCCCATACCGCGAACCTGGAGTTACCGGTCAAGATCGGCCCGCTCTTCACGCTGCGGCCCGCCTATCGGTATTACGTACAGACGGCCGCCGACCAGTTCGCCGCCTTCGACGAGCACCTCTCGACCAGTACCTTCTATACCTCTGACTATGATTTGTCGGCCTTTGTGGCCAATCAGTACAGCCTGGGTTTATCCTACACCGACATCCTCACCGAGCGCCACCTCTTTGGCCTCGGGATAAAGAGCATCGACCTCAACGTGAGTTCTTACGGACGCGACAACGGCTTCCGGGCCCTTCACGCCAACCTGGGCCTCAAACTGATCTGGGAGTAAGGATCAGCCGATGGCCTTCTCCAGTCGGGCGTACACACCGACCCAGGAGAGTTCCGCCAGGTCTTCATTGCTGAATAATTCCAGGAAGGATGGAGCCGCCTTACCCTTCGCCGCCCGGACGACATCCTGGATAAAGTCGATACAGTTGTAGCCGATCAGGAAGTACCAGTTAGGCCTGTTGTGCTGCTTCTCTACGAAGCGGAGCGACCGTTCGTATTCTTCCTTCGTCAGTTCGATGTCCTTATTGGCCATCAGTATGTCACCGCTTTGCCGGCTGTTCCTGAGGCGTTCACAGTCTTTGCGGACACTCCCCTTTCCGAACAGCACCTCCTTTTTTTCTTCCTTACGGGCGGGGTAAAACCCGTAAGTAAGTCCGGTGCCCGGTTCCTCTCCCGGTTGGAGAAGTTCCAGGTAGGCATGGCCCGCCCGCAGGCTGTCGAGGTAAACCGTCACACGGTGTTCATTCATGTTGCTACAACATTTAGCGAGAGGCAAATGATCGCCCCGCTACCGCAGTCCGGGCGAATTAAAATACGCGGTTCCGCTTTCCCGCCATCCGTAGCGTATCGCCTTGGCTTCCAGGGCCGCGCCTTCCCCCACCGCAAACGGGGCCGTGTAGGGTTGCCACCGCTTATCTCCGGCCAGCCGGTAAGCAATGCTTGCCCCCTCCGTGGCTGACGAGAGTTCGGCCCGCCCGTCCGCTACGCGAATCTCGGGGTCGGCCGTAACCGGTTGTTCGCCCCCCGGCCACATGGCCTCGGCCTGCTCCGTTTCGGCCATGGTCCCGTAATCCCCTACCTCGGCCTGCCAGTCGGTAAGTGCCTGCCGGAGTCGCACCAGGTCGGCGCGGTAATCCGGGTCGGCGGCCAGGTTATTCAGCTCGTGGGGGTCCGTCCGGGTATCGTAGAGTTCCTCGGCCGGCTTGGTGCCGTCCAGCCAGTACGACTGTACGGGGGGCAGTTCGCCGGCCTGGTTCATCTCCACGATCGTCGCCATCAGCGGCATCTGGTGGAGGAAGGTAGTTTTCTGGGAATAAGGCACTTCCGGGAAGTAATTCTTGAGGTATTTGAAGCGACCGTCGCCTACCGCCCGCCGGGTGTCGTAGCGGTTGTCGATGCGGTCGCGGCCGGCAAAAACGTACTTCCGGGGTGGGTCGTCAAACAGGGAGCGGCCCTGCATCCAGTCTGGAATGGGCACCCCCGCCAGGTCGAGTACCGTCGGGCCGAGATCGACGCCGCTCACCAGCCGGTCGCTGCGGCCGGGTTGGTCGAAGCCGGCGCGCCGGTAGCGCTCCGGCAGGTGAACGATCAGCGGAATGCGGAGCCCGCTGTCGTAGATCCACCGCTTGGCGCGGGGCAGGCAGTCACCGTGGTCGCTCAGAAAAAAGATGATGGTGTTATCCAGCAGGTCATCCTCCTCCAGTTCCTTCATGATCTTGTCGATCTGCCGGTCCATCCGGCTGGCATTGTCGTACAGGCGGGCGATGTGCTCCCGGGTAACCGGCAGGTCGGGCAGGTAGGGCGGTACCCTTACGGCGGCGGGGTCGACGGTATACCTTTCGTCAAAGGGGGGCCGTTGCAGCACGTCCGGGGCCAGCACGCTGGTATCCGGGATGAACTCCTCGAAGAAGCGCTGTTTGGTACTGTCGGGCCAGATGTTGATCTCGTGGGTGATCTCGAAAGTATTGTACACGAACCAGGGGCGGTCCCGGTCCCGGGCATCGCGCTGTCGCCAGCTGGGGTAGTCGTTCACCGTATCCCAGACCGTAAAGGGATCCCCGAACTGGTAGTCCAGTTTACGGTAGCTGGCCGTCCAGTAGCCCGCCTCCCGCAACAGTTCCGGAAAGGCCTTCACCGCGGCCGGCGGTACGGCATTGTACTGGGGCGGCCCCGGCATCGGGATCACGCTCGGCCGCTGCCGCATGTGCTGGGTACCGATACTGGTGGAATACATCCCGGAAATGATCGAGGCCCGGCTCGGGGCGCAGACCCCCGAGGTCGTGAATACGTTGTCGAACACGATCCCGTTCCGGGCCAGGGCATCGATGTTGGGCGTATGGGCCAGGGAGTCTCCGTAGGCGGCAAAGCGCGGGCTGATGTCCTCGGCTACCAGCCAGAGGATATTGGGCGGGGGCGCGGGTGCCGGGTTTTCCGTGGAGGCTGCCGGGTCGTTCGCCCCGCAGCCCGTCAGGAGCAGTAGCCAGAGGAGGGTCGTCAACGGGGGGATGGATGGGTATTTCATGTTTGTTTGTATTGTAATTTTAACGCCACGATCTCCGGTCGAGGGCTTGTAGCCCGAGTTCCCGTTTCGAGCCAATCATCCTTCGTCGGACGACTCACTCCAGCCGCGTAATTGAATTCGGCGGCAGCACCACCGACACCCCCAGCAGCCGGTCCGAATCCACGTCCAGGTCTTCCCACCCGCTGATGGAGCGGTCCAAGGGGGCGGTATAGCTCGTCCGGTTGGCCCGGCGGAGTTGTTGGGGGACCGCAACCGTGACGGCCTTATTCTGATAATTGACCAGCAGCGCGCGTTGGTCGGCTCCTTCGTAGAGCCAGCCCCGTACGCCGGCCAGTTGTTCCCCGCGGTCATCGGTGAGCTGGTCGGCCGTCCGGTACTCCAGGGTTCGGCAAGTGGGCGCGTCCCCGCTCGTTCGGGCGAAAAGACTGGTCACGATCCCCGCCGCCGAGAGGGCGAAGGGGGTCACCGTCCGGGGCCGGTCGACCAGGTGGTCGAGTTCGTCCGGGGAAACGTGGATGAGACCGAAGAGCTTCCCCACCAGGTTGTGAATACTGGTAATTTTTACCGGGGAATCGTAGAAGTTCCCGTAGTAGACGGAAAGTAACAGGGCCTGGGCCCAGCTACCGAGGACGACGGAGTTGTCGTCCCGCATGTTGAATTCCGTGGCCCAAATGTCCATCCCCTCCGGGGCATCGATCTTGTGGTAGCCATCCGCGCCGTGGGCGGCCGTCGTCAGTACGTTGGCGAAGGCCCGGGGGTCGTTCAGTAGTTCCCGCTCCCACTGCTGGTGCGCCCGGCGGTCGGTCGGCCCCCGGCGGGTGGCCGTGTGGGGGTTCCCCGTTCCTTCCAGCCCCGGTTGTTCGTTGCGGCCGACCTGCCGCCCGTCCAGCCCGCTGGGGGTGTACTGATGATAGGTCACCGCATCGGCGGAGGGGCAGCGGGACAGTACCCGGCGGGTCCAGTTCCGCTGGCGGTCGTGGCGGTCCAGGTAAGAACCCACCACCGCGAAGTGAGCCTCCGGAAAGTAGGCGGAGAGGGTTTCTATCCAGGTCTGACAGGTATCCCCGTAGGCTTCCGGTGTCGGATAGCGGAGTTTGGGGAACGGAATGTCGAAGTAGAGCTCGTTGCTCATCTCTACGTACCGCACCGGCATCCCGAGGGCCTCCGCTCGTTTGAGGTTACGCAAACTGTGATCCAGCCCCTTACTGAGCATATTGAGCATGAAGACCGGAGCGGCCCCGGTTTTTTCCAGCCCCAGGGCCAGGTTTTCCAGGGTATAGCGATTGGGTTGTTGCTTAAGGCCGTTTTCGACCACCCAGGGAATCATGAGCGAGTCGTTCGACCAGGGGGTCGATCCAGCCGATGTCCCAGTCCCAGTAATTCCCCAGGGTCCCGGCCGGGTAGCGGATGTGCCGCAGCCCCAGGTCCCGCACGGAGGCGACCAGTTGCTCATTCTCCCACGGTCGGTCGAAGGACGAAAGGTTGGCGTTCGCTCCGATCCGGTAGGGGTCCAGTTCGATCGGCTCGCCTACCGTAACGGGTAGGGGGGCGGGGCCGCAGCCCGTCAGCAAGAGCAGGAGCAAGCCCGGCACCGCCAGACTCACTCCTCTCACAAAATTACAAATACAAACAAGATTCATGCTCACTGCTTGGTGAATTTCAGAATGTGATGACCACCGGGGCTCGCGATCCGCAGGAGGTACACCCCCGGAGGTAACTGACGGACATCCAGTGAAAGCCCGGCACCCGCGGCCTCGCCCACTTCCCGGTGGAATACCCCGCGCCCGGTCAGGTCCAGGATGTCCAGGGAAGTGACCCTCGTCAGCGGCGGTACGCTCAGGCGCAGTTCCGTCGTGGTCGGGTTGGGATACAGCAAAAAATCGGGGGTGGCAGCGGGACGCAAGAGGAGCGAACGGGAGTTTCCCTGGATCCCGGAAAGCTCCACGTCGTCGAGCCGGTAGCGTGTCACGCCGGTGGCCGTAAACCGTACGCCCATGTCGTTGGTAGGGCTCAGCGATACCGGTTCCTCGAACTGGTACCAGATGGCGTTGGTCCCGGTTCCCGTTTCGTAGGTGATGGGAATGGCGGTCCAGTTGGCTCCGCCGTCGTTGGTGACCTCCACCAGGAAAGTGCTGCCGTCTTCCGGAGCACGGTTCTTCCGGACCCCGAAAGCCAGTTGCAAGTCGGTAAAGCCGGTCGCCTCTATTCCGGTGATGGAGTAGAAAACCGCCGGGTCGTTCAGAAATACGTGGTTGCCCCCGGAAGCATTCGGGTAACCGGCACTGGCCACCTGGTCGCTCATCACCCCGTTACCGGCGTGATCACCGGCCAGGAAACTGTAGCAGCCGTAGGTGTCGGGGTCGGTTCCCCCGTTGGTACAGCCATCCCGGTCGTGCTCCTCCCGGAAGATGGTCGGGCGTACGGCGGAAGTAGTGGTAAAGCTGCCGGTCGCCCAGTCGCTGACCACCGAGGCGGCGCAGCGGGTGCGTACCCGGTAATCGTACACCGACTCCTCCACTAAGCCGGTGAAGGTGAGGATTTCGCCAGTAGTCGTTTGGGGAGTTCCGAACGTACCGTCGCTGCGTAACGCCAGTTGCACTTCGTAGCCCGCGGTCTCGTCCGCACTGCCCGTCCAACTGACGGTAGCGGCGTCGGGAGACAGACCGGAAACGGTAAGCCCGCTGACCGGAGCGCAACTCAGGGTTTCGTCAAATTCCCCCTCCAGGCGGATGTCGTCGATCCGGTAGCGGGTATTCGCGGTCGCGGTGATGCGGTAGCCGAAGTCGCTGGTACGGGGCAGGACCAACTCCGGTTCGGAGACGATCACGTACCAGGTTTGGTTGGAGGTATCCGCCTGCGGCAGGCTGACCGGAATGGTGGTAACGACCGTCCCTCCGTCCAGTATCTCCACGTTCAGCGAGCTACCATCCTCGGGGCGGCTGTTCTTGAGCACGGCGAAACTGAAGCGAAGCCGGTCGTAGGCGGCGCTGTTAATACCCGTCGCCCGGAGTGTCTCCCCGCTCCCCTGAAGGAACACGTGGAAACCGTTGGAGGCATCCGGGTAGCTGCCGTCATTTCGCAAGTCACTCGTAACGGCGGTACCGGCATAGGTGGCGGCCGGCTCGGCGTAGCAGTCGTAGTCGTTCACGTCCGTCGCGGCGGGCGTACAACCGGCCTCGTCGAAGGTCTCGAAGTAAACATCCTCGTAAACGATGGGGGCCTCCGTAATGAACTCCGGGCCGTCCGTCCAGTCGGACAGTTCGGTCGGGCAGCGGCGGCGCAGTTGCCACTCGTAGGTAGTGGAGGGGGTGAGGCCAACCAGTTCCGACGAAAGTTCGTCGGTGGCGTCGACGGTCACGTAGTCGGTGGCGCCGGCCGGCCGGTAGCGGAGGTCGAAGCGCGGCTGCCCCGTTCCGGGATCACTCCAGCTCAGGGTGGCGGCCACGTCCCGCACCCCGTCTACCGTCAGGGCCGTCGGCTCCGGACAGGGCTGGAAGCTGCCGAAGTCGACCAGCACGTTATCGATGACGTGGTTGGTTCCACCGTTAGTGTTGTTAATCCGGACGATAACACGCAGCGTGCTCCCCGACAGCCCGTCGGCCGCGATCTCCCGGAATTCCCCGTCGTCCGGGGAATCTCCCTCGATGGCACCGATCCGGATTTCTTCCCCTCCGTCAATGGAGACGAACACCCGCAGGTAGCCACCAAAGGCGCCGTTGGAGCCCTTCTCCTGAACGTCGAGGCGGAGGCGAACGAAGTCGGTTACCGAAATGTCGATCTCCTCGGACATCCAGACGCCCTCCCCGTCGAGGTGGCGGCCCTTCAGCGTCTCCCGCTCGACGTGGAAGTACTTGCTGTCGTCTCCGTCCAGATCCGTAGCCGTAAGGTCCAGCGACCAGGCCGTGGGGCCCTCGTCCAGCTGGGTGAACTCCGGCAGGTCGAAGGGCTCGAACCAGGGTAGTTCGGTACCGGTCAGCGTACCTTCGCCCCACTTTAAAGGTGACGTCAGCTCATCCGTCCCAAAGTACTGACCCACAAGCAGTCTGCCCGCTGCGTCAACCTGCCGGTTGGCCCGTACTTCCAGCCCCAGGGTGGCACCGGCCGACGGAAATGTTCCCAGGTCGCTCCAGTTAATGGCGAGCTCGAAGGCGTACCCTCCGCTGATTTCGGTCACCGCTGCCTCCGAAGCTACTCCGCCGACGGTTCCGTCTCGCCGAAGTTCGATGACGAAATCGTCGTCCGTCAGGTTGAGGGTCTTACTGTTATCTACGTCCAGGGCAAGGATAATTCCGTCTCCGGGGAAGTTCTGACCATCCAGGATCGTACCCTGCACGTAAAGTCGGTCCCGGGTATAAGCCAGCCGGAAGCTGTCGGCGGGTGGCTG
This sequence comes from Lewinellaceae bacterium, assembly GCA_963838715.1. Classification (GTDB taxonomy): domain Bacteria; phylum Bacteroidota; class Bacteroidia; order Chitinophagales; family Saprospiraceae; genus Neolewinella. The sequence continues at coordinate 4,628,095 of CAWISE010000009.1, read as the reverse complement.
TAACCCACTGACGGATGGATAGGTAATGGGATTGGCGCGCACGGCAGCCCAGGCCGCTTCCGGCGTACCGTCTACCTGGATGCCGTCAGGTACGAACCGGATGTCCGCCGGACGGCCGGTCTGCGTCAGGGTGATGACGGACCGTTTATCGGCCAGTCGCAGGAGTACCTCTTCGGTACGGGAGGCGGGGCCGTCATTATCCCGGATCGTTCGGAAAGTAATGGTGGTGGCACCGCGTCCGCGCAGCGGGCTGGCTTCGATCCAGTCCGGGAGATCGGATCGCCTGATGTTCCACTGCCCTTCGGAAGTAACGCGGAGGGTCTTAACGTCGCCGGCTTCCCGGGAGAAGGAAAGACCGCTGCCCGAAAGGACCAGGGACGCGCGTTTGTCGTCGGTACCAAAGTAACGTCGCCACACGCCGGCGCCGAAGGTGGGGATGGCGTAGTACAGGTCGCCCCGTTGGGTTTTCAGGATTTTGGCGTCCGCCGTTCCGTCGCGGGGGTAGAAGAAATCAAATCCGGAAATGTCGGTGGACCAGGGCTCCCAGCCCACTTGCCCGTTCTCCTTGATCGTCCCCTTAAAAACACCCAGCCCCTTCTTGTTACGGGAAACCACCGTAGTGACGAAAATCTGGTCGCCGTAGCCGGCCATTCCCTCGAAATCGACTTCGTTACCGGGGGTCAGCCATACTTCAGGGCGCAGCTGGAGGGTCCGCGCGACCGTCAGTCCGGCGGAAACGAAACGGGTAAGGTCCTGGCCCCGCGGGTTTTTCAGGAAGTAGATTTCCTGGGGTCCGTCATCCAGGGAGGCGGCAACGGCCACGACGGTCTTTCCCTTGTTGTCCCAGACGTGCATGTCCGCCACCCGGATTCCGGAGTTCTCCCAGCTCCACTCGTAGGGACCGCTGCGGGTGCCCCGCCACAGCGTTCCGCCACTGGCCCAGAGTACGTTCGGGTCGTTGGGGTCGACGAACAGGTCGTTCCAGGTAAAGACGCTACGCATACCGGGGGAACTGATCTCCCGCCAATTCGCTACTCCGGCGTACACTCCCTCGATCTCCTCGGTGGCCCAGATGCCCCCGACGCCGAATAGCTGCCGCACACCGAGATACACCCGGCTGGGGTGGCACTCGTCCAGGGCCATTCCCTGCACGATGCGGTTCACCATTCCATTGACCAGTTTAGGACCGTCGTTGCCCCCGATCTGCCGCCAGTCACTTGCCGGCACCTGACTACCGGGGTCGGTCAGTTCCCTGGCCATCAGGCTCAGCCGGTCGAACTGGGGAATCCCGAAGGAATTAGTCCGGGCGTCCGCGATCACGATGGGCGGGTCGGTGTAGGTGATCTCCACCGACTGAGCATTGCTCGCCTTGAAGGCAAAGGACTCCTTGGTCCAGCTGCGGCCAAAATTCCAGCTTTCGAGGATGCCCTGGTCGGCGTTTCCCTGGATCATGTAATCCCCGTAGCCGGCGATGTCGTAGGTTACGGTATTGACAAAACCCCGATTGTCGTAGGTTTCAATGGGGCCGGGGCTGGTGTCCGGGTTGCGGCGGGTGTAAATGGGCAGCCAGCTGTCGTCATTGAAGGGCCAGCCGGCGGCCGCCGGGTCGGTACTCAGGAAGAAGGTGTTTCCTCCGCCGGAGATGATGCGCCGGGACGACCAGCTTGCCGGGGTATAGTCGTAAGCGCGGGAGATCAGGGAGACGGTCTCCCAGCCCTGGGCAAAACTCCAGGGCAGGTTGCCCCGGTTGAAGAGTACCTGGTCCCAGTCCGCGGCAGTCACCTCCCCCCCGGCGTCTAACCGGATGTTACCTTCGAAGAGGCCGACCCGGTTGTCGTTCACCAGGAAGGTGGACCCGATGACCAGTTTGATGGAGTCGGCGTCCGAGCGGGGGTCGATGCGGGGGTTGAACCACTGTACCCCGGCGGGCAGGGGGTCGTCGCCCAACTCACTGATGGCCTGCCACTGGGGGTCGTTGGTCGCCAGGGCCGCGGTCGTGGTGGTGTACATCGTCCAGCCCCGCTCGGCGGTCTGGAAAACGGCAAAGACCCGGCTGCCGTCCGGAGTGATCGCCATTCCCGTACAACCACCGCTGTAGCGGTAGCCGTTCAGGTCGATGCTGCCGTTGGGGTTCCTCACCTCGGTGGTCACTACCCCACCCCGGGGCCCGTTGTGGGCGCCGGCGGGGTTCTCTACCCGTACCCAGCTGCTGCCGGTGGCATCCGTGGAACGGTACACGCCGGCGGCGGCGCCGAGGTAGATGATACCCGTCGTAGGGTGAACGTAGGCACCGAACACCTGCCGGTAGCCCTCGGTGGCCTCGTAGGTCACTTCGCTGAAACTGTCTCCCCCATCAGCGGAGACATAAACGCTGCGCGGACCGGTCAGGGGCTGTAACGGGTCGATGATGGCGGCCTGTTGTTTCTGGGGGTCCTTGGTGTGCCAGCTGGGGGCGAGTACAACGGTCTGATCGTCCGCGCCGATGGCGATGGTAGCGATGGCGTCGGCATCGGTCTCCCCGATCAGGGTCCAGCTCCGGCCCTCGTTATCGGAATAGTGGGCCCCCTGCAGTCCGCCCTGAAAGATGCGTCCTCCGGGGGTATTGTTCCGGCGGATCTTGAAGCTCATACCGTGGCTGAGGTCGCGGCTGACGAAATTCCACCGCTCGCCGTAATCCGTGCTGAGGTAGGTGCCGTCCACGTCGCTCGACAGCCAAATCTTCCCCTCGGTGTAGGGGTCGAAGTACAGGTCCTGCACCTGACCGCCCGCTCCCGGTGCCAGGGGTTCCCACACGCTACTCTGGGCGAGGACGCAGGTGCCGGGTAACAGGTACCACAGGAGTGCGAATAAAAAGTAGAACGGGCCTCGGTAATACATATCGTAACTATTTTTTCTGTTGGGTATAAAATGGGAGCGCGGCCATTTTTGGGTACGCGCTCCCCGTGCATAAGTCGATTACTGTTTGCTGAATTTGTGGACCTGACTCCCCTCCACGCCGTCGACCCGCAGCAGGTAGAGACCGGCGGGCAGTGGGCGTACGTTCAGGGGCAGCCTGGCACCTGCGTCCGCGCCCGGTTTACCCGTCAGAAGTAACCGGCCGTTGAGGTCGAAGACCGACAGCTGCGTTGCCCAACCCGGCGTATCCAGTTCGAGGATCAGCTCGTCGGTCACCGGGTTCGGGTACAGGCGCAGGGCGGAAGCCGCGGGCCGCGGGTCCGGTAGGTCCATCATCGTTTCGGGGCCGGCCGCCCGGGCCGCGGTCTGCCCGGTCAGTTCGACGTCGTCCAGTCGGTAGCGGGTACCGGTCGTGCTGGTGAAACGCACGGCCATAGTGCCGCTGGCGGCGACCGGCACGTCCACCGTACGTACGTACCAGGTAGCATTCGATTCCGTAGTCGTCGGCAGGGTAATCCCCGGGAGGGTGGTCCAGGAGGTACCGCCGTTCGTGCTTACCTCCAGGCCGAGCGAGGCCCCGTCGTCGTTGCGGCTGTTCTTGCGCGTGGCGAAGGTGAGCTCGAGCTGGCTGAATCCACCGGCGTCGATGTTACCGATGGTATAGAATTCGTTGTTGCCTCGCAGGAAGACATTGCGGTCACCGGATGCTCCCGGGTAGTCACTCGATGTCCCCGTGCTCACCTCTCCGTCCCCGGTATGGGTACCCGTGGCAAAGGAGTAGCAACCGTGGGCGGAGATCTGACTGCTGTTGGTCCCGCAGCCGGCGAGTTCGTGTTCCTCCCGGAAAACGGTGCCCGCGGTCGTTGTCGGTGGCCCGGAAAAGTCGCCGTCCACCCGAATGTCGTCGATGCGGTACTTGGTGTTGTTCGTCCGCGTGAAGCGGTAGCCCAGGTCGGCGATGGCGGGAATCGTCACGCTGGCCGGTGCCGTCACCTGGTACCAGGTATCGTTGGATTCGATGGTGGTCGGCAGGCTGACGGGTACCGTCGCGACGACGCTGTTACCGTTCAGTAATTCGACCAGCAGACTGCTCCCGTCGTCGTTGCGGCTGTTCTTGCGCACCCAGAAACTGAAGCTCAGGTCGCTTCCCCCGCGGGTATCGATCCCGGCCGCGCGGAAGTTGGCTCCGCTATCCTGGAGGAAGACGTGGTAGCCGCCGGAAGTACCCGGTTCGGTGTTGGAGGCACTCTGCCCCACGGTGCCGATACCGGTATAGGTGATCGTTGTTTCCGCGTAGCAGGCGAAGCCCGCAACCGGCCCGTCCGACGGGTTGCAGCCCGCGCGGGAGAAGGGTTCGTAGTAGCCGTCCCCGCCGCCGCCCTGGGCCGTCGCGGTGGTAAAGGTCGGCCCGTCCACCCAGGCGGAGTTCGTGCCGCCGCAGTCGGTCCGCACGCGCCATTCGTAGCCGGTACCCGCCGCCAGACCGCTCAGGGTTCGGCTGGTGCCGCTCACGGTGAGCGTTGTGTAGGAGCCGGAGCCAGCCGTACGGTAACCCACTTCGTAGCCGGTGGCGTTGCTGCCGGCCGACCAGCTCAGGGAGGCCCCGTCGGTCGTCACGCTCCCCGCAGCAAGGGCGGAGGGGACGCCGCAGCCCGCGGGCGGGTTCCCCCCGGAGAGCTCGGCATCGCCCCAGCCGATCGGGCCCCGGGACACCATATCCTCGAAGCCGTAGAACTGGCTGATCTGCTCCAGGGAATCCGTAGCGGACTGGTCGTCGAGCGACCGGACCTCCAGGCCCAGGGAAGATCCCGCCACGGGAGTGATGCCGAGGTCGGACCAGGACACGGACAGTTCGTAAGTGTCGGTGTTCCCGGACCGGGTCAGCCCGGTCTGTACGCCGGCGGTGGCGGACTCCGCGGCGAAGGTGGTTGTGCCGTCCCGGGTCACGGTGAAGACGAAGTGGGTACTGCTGGTGACGACGGTATTCTTGTCGTTCGTGACGTCGATCCCGACCTGGAGGCCGTCATATGGCCGTACGGTCGCATCGCCGACCCGGCCCAGGAGGTAAAGATTGTCGTCGTCGAAGGCCAGCTGGAATTGGTCCGTGCCGGCGGCGGGCACGCCCTTCACCGTACTGGAAATATTGTAGACCGGCGCGGCGTTCCAGGCGGCTTCCTGGTTGCCGTTGATGGTGATGCCGCCGGCTACGTACTCGATCCGGACCGGGGTGGAGGCCTGGGTCAGGGTGATCCGCGTCAGCCGGCCGGCCGCGAGGATGGATACGTCGGCACTGCGGGGTTTCCCCGTATTGTTGTTCTGGGCGGTGGTAAAATTGATCGTCCGGTTGCCGGATCCCGAGGTGGAACTGGCCGTTACCCAGGCGGGAAGGGAGCCCTGGACCTGCCAGGAGACCGAGGAGGTGATCTGGGCGGACTGGGTTTCTCCGGAAGCCGGAGCGAAGCGCAGGCCGCTGGTGCTGACGGAGAAGTTCGGGGGGCCACCGTCCGTGCCGACCTTGCGCCACCACACGCCGGCACCGAAGGTGGGAATGGCGTAGAAGAGGTCGCCGTTCGTCTGGCGGATGATCTTGGCGTCGGCCGTACCGTCGCGGGGGTAGAAGAAATCGAAGCCGGAGCCGTCGGTGGTGAAGTCCTGCCAGTTGACGGCTACACCGGTCCCGCTGCCGCTGATGGTGCCCCGGAATACGCCCAGCCCCTTCTTGTAACGGGCGGCTACGGTCGTCACGATGATCTTGTTACCGTATCCGGCCATGCCCTCGATGTCAACTCCCCCGACCGGTACGTTCCAGGCTTCCGGGCGAATGTTCAGGCTTTGCTGGGGGGTCAGGCCGACGGCCGTGTAGGCACCCACCCCGGCCGCCGTGGGGTCATTGAGCAGGTAGACCTGATTGGGATTGTTGTCCGGGGTGCCGGAGAAGGCCACCACGGTAGTACCGTTGTTGTCCCAGACGTACAGATCGGCCATCTTGTAACTCGACTCGGTCCAACTCCAGGTATAGGGAGCGGTACGTACGCCCTTGTAAATTTTACCGTTAGCGTTTCCGACCCAGAGAATATCCGAATCGTTGGGATCGACGAATACGTCGTTGAAGCGGAAGACCGTCCGCATGGCGGGGCTACCGATCTCCCGCCAGTCGCCCGTTCCGGCGTAGACCGCCTCGATCTCCTCCGTGGCGTAAAGACCACCGATACCGTAAGTCTTCTGCAGGCCTGCATAGACGCGGCTGGGGTGGCGGCGGTCCAGTTCGAGACACTGCACAAAGCGGTTCGGCAACCCCTGCACGACCTTTCCGTTGGCCTTACCGCCGATGGTGCGCCAGTCGGATTTCTCCTCCTGTTGATTCAGGTCGGTGAGCAGACGGGCCTGGAAGTTAGACAGGTAGCCCTTGGGGATGCCGTAGGAATTAGCCCGCCCGTCGGCCAGTACGATCGGCGGCTGGGTGTTCGTCACGGCCACCGCCTGGGAGTTGCTGTTGTTGAAGCCCGCGAGCTCCTTGGTCCAGCTACGGCCGCCGTCCCAGCTCTCCAGGATGCCCTGGTCGGCGTTGCCCTGGATGACGTAGTTGCCGTAGGCCGCCACGTCGTAAGTCACGGTATTGGCGTAGCCACGGGTCTCCCAGGTGGTGGTGGAACCGTAGCTGTTGTCGTTGTCGCGCTTGGTGTAGATCGGCAGCCAGCTGTTGGCGTTGTTCGGCCAGCCGGCCTGGGATTCGTTGTCGCTCAGGAAAAAGACATTCCCCCCACCGGCGATGATCCGCCGCCCGGAGGCGGTCCAGCTCAGCGGGGTATAGTCGAAGGTGCGGGAGATGAGTGGAACGGTCTCCCAGCCCTCCTCGAAGGTCCAGGGGCCGTTGGTGCTCTGGTCGTTCGACTTGTTGAACAGGATCTGCTCCCAGGATTTTCCGGTGATGGCCCCGCTGCCGTTCAGGATAATGCTGGCCTCGTAGGTGCCGACCCGTTGGGTGTTGTTGCCCAGAAAGGTGGAACCAACCAGGAACTTTACGTCAGTATTGCTATTGCGGGGGTCCGTCACGAAGCCTACCCAGGGGATGTCGGTCGGTAACGACGCCCCACCCGCGGCGGAGACGTTCTCCCAGGGGTCGGAGTTGTTACCGAGCTGACTGGTCCGGGTGGAGAATACCTCCCAGGTACCGGCCGACATCTGGTAGCAGACGAAGAGACGGTCTTCGTTGGGGGTGAAGGCCAGCCCCAGCGTGCCCCCGCTCTTCCGGAAACTGTTCCAGTCGGGCTTGCCCGGGCTGGAGAAGGTGGAATCCGTCTGGATGCCCCCGTTGGCACTGTTTCCGTCGGTACTGAAGGCACCGGCGGGGTTGGGCGTCCGGTCCCAGTTGGTGTAGTTGGCGTTGGTGGAGCGGTACAATCCCGAGGCGGCCGCCAGGTAGATCACGTCGTTGTCGTCGATGTGGGCCCCGAAGACGTGGCGGTAGCCGTCCGTCGGTTCGTAGGTCCGGGTGCTCCAGGTGTCGCCGCCGTCGCGGGAGACGTAGATGAAGCGGGGACCGGTCAGGGGTTGTACCGGGTCGATGAGGGCCTGCTGCTGTTTCTGGGGGTCTTTCGCGTTCCAGCTGGGGGCCAGGACGATGGTCTGGTCGTCGTTGCTGATGGCAATGGTGGCAATGGCATCCTCGGCCGTCTCGTCGATGAAGGTCCAGCTGTCGCCGCCGTCGTCGGAGTAGTGCGCCCCGTAGAGGCCGCCCTGGTAGATGCGCCCGTTGGCGTTGTTGGATTTACGGATGATGAAGCTCATGCCGTGGACGAGGTCGCGACCGATGAAATTCCAGCTTTGCCCGTAATCGGTGCTGCGGTAGCTGCCGTCTACGTCGCTGGATAACCAGATGGTCCCCTCGTCGTCGGGGTCGAAATAAACGTCCTGCAACTGTCCGCCGGAGCCGGGCGAGAGGCTTTCCCAGTTCTGGGCGAGGACGCAGGTGCAGGGTAATAGAAAGAGCAGTAAGGTTGCCGCGGTGAAGAATCGGTTTGTAGAGGACATGCAGGATCGGTTGCGGCCGCGCTTGTTGGTTTAGCGGCCGGATGAGAGAATGGGTAAACTGTCCTTGTCTTGTATTTGCGAATGCGGGCTACAGGTCGGACCTCCCACTTTGCGGGGAGGTCCGACGAGCGGCTCTAAAAACTAATTGGTTCGTGCCTCCACGTCGGATGTCTCGACGCCGGGCACAGCCCTGGCCGGGTTGTCCGACGTGTAGGGTACCGTCGGGACCAGCTCCGTATCCCAGTGGCTCTGGTGGTGGTGTTTGCCGGCGTGTTCCTTGAAACCGACGTCCACCCGGTAATCGTCGGTAATGGTGTCGAACTGTAGGGTGAGGGTGCTGGTTCCGGCCGGCAGTTCGAATTCGGTCACCTCCGTACCCGGCCAGCGGCGGCGACTTTCCCGGCTGACCGAGATTCTTTCTCCGTTCAGGAAAACGGTCAGGTAGGCGGTGGTCCCGACGCAGAGCCAGCGGTGGAGCGGTCGGTCGGTGTGCAGTTGGGTGGTCAGTAGCAGGGTGCGTTCTCCCCTTCCGTGGAAGTGGTCGGCCAGGTCCATACTCATGGAGGTGGGCCGGACCAGGGAAACGCCGAAGGGCTGGGCGTCCCTACCCTCCCCCGCCAGCAGGCGTTCGATGAGTGGGTGGTCGGCAAATTCCTGGTCGGGGGAATTAACCCGGTCGTGGTTCATGTACCGGACGCTGGGCAGGGAACTCATGCCGTGATCCGGGTAGTCGTCATCCATCGGGGCCAGCGCGATGTCGGCGGTGATGAAGGGGCCCAGCAGTAGCCAGGCACCGTAGTCGGGGAGACCACGGGGGAAGGTGTAGGTGGTTCCGGCCAGGGTGACCCGGATGGTGTAGGGGTGGTGGGCCAGGTTACCGGTTGGGTGATGGGCCGGTAAGATCAGCGAGTGGTGAGACGATGTCCCGTTTTTTGGCAAAACGGAACGAATCGGCTCACCACGGTCGGTCACGAACCGGTCGGAACTTATGGCAATGTCCAGGTCGAGGGGTTGGTCGGTGAAGTTTTCCAGGTGAAGGTCGATTTCCAGCGGGCTGCCGGAAACCGGGTCGGGCCAGGCCGCTACCGTACTGGTCAGGGCAAAGGGCCGCTCCGGGCGGGGCCAGCCGGCGGCGATCTTTTCCCCTACCTCACAGGTCCACTCCGCCAGTTCGGTCAGGGTGGCGGGACAGCGAATGCCGGAGACCTCGGGGCTGATGAGCAGTTCGTTGCCGACCCGCTCCTTCCAGAGACCGGGGATCTGTTCGTGGCCGCGCAGGATACCGAGGATGGCCCCGGCGGTCGCCACGATACAGTCGCTGTCGTGCCCCAGGTGGAGGGCCCTGATGATCCGGTCGAAGTCCGTTCCGGCGTGTAGCAGGGAGAGGATGGTGAATCCGACATTCATGGGAGCGGCCGTAAAGTCAGCGTCCCCGTAAAAGCTCTTGATCTTTCCGGCGGTGACCTCGAAACCGTGGTTGTCGTACCAGCCGGAGACCCGGCCGACCAGGTCGGCGCAGACCCCACCGGCCGGAATGTGGGTCAGGGCGCGATGGAGCAACCGGCGAGGGTCCTCCTCCACGAAGGCCAGGGCGGCGCAGGCCGAGAAGTACATCTCGGCGTGGACGGAGAAATCGACGTGGTCGAGTTCGCTGTCCAGTTTAGCGTAGGCGGCGGCCCGTTCCGGTTGCCCCGGGAAGAGCATCCCCCAGATCTCGCTCCGGATGGGCGAGCCCATGCTCTCGTTCCAGTACCAGTTGTTGTGGCGGCCGGTGTCCGGTCCGTCCAGTCCGAGTTTGATGTTGCGGGTGGCGATGCCGTATTCGTTCCAGGGGAAGGCGACGTGGTTGCGCCAGTGTTCGGCGAAATCGGCGGCCCGCACCCAGGGTCCTTTTTTGCTGACCATATCGAGCCAGAGCACCTGGAGGTCGAGGTCGTCGTTGGCGAAGTTGCTCACGAAGAGATCGTCACTCAGCGGGATGCTGTTGAATACTTTATAGCCCTCAATGGGGGCTCCGAGAATGCCGCCGGCGCACTTACCGACCCAACCTCCCAGTACCTTATTACGGTAAGCAGCGGATGTGAGTGATTCCATCATGCCTCCAATATGTTGTCATAAGTTTTGGAGAATCGAATTTTACCACTTCGTTTAACTGTTGATTTAGAATTCACCAGCAAAAAGTTCTGAAAAGGGGCCGACCGATCAAAATGGAGCGACCGCTCCCGTTTTTATCGAAAAACCCGGCACCTGCGTCCGCGCCCACTGTTTTCGGGGCTAAATCGACCAAAAAAGGGTGGTTTTATCTCTCAATTGCGAAATCGAAAGACTTAAATCATCCCTTCTGGAGAACATTATAGCCTATACTTCCAATACGCCACACAAAATTCTCGCTAGGTGAAACACATCCACTACATCAGATTTCTTTTCGCCACCCTTATCCTACTGGGGGCCGGCACGCTGGCCCTGGCCCAGAGCGTGAGCGGTACGGTTTACGACGTCGACGGTTTCCCGCTGACGGGCGCCACCATCCAGCAGCTCGGCAGTACGAGCGGTACGGTCACCGACCTCGACGGCAAGTTCACCCTGTCCACTACCGGGGAAGAACCGGTGCTGCGCATCAGTTACCTCGGGTATGTTTCCCAGGACGTGCCCGTCAACGGCCGGGACAACCTGACGATCGAACTGTCCGGTGACTCCAAGCTACTCGACGAGGTGGTCGTTATCGGCTACGGTACCCAGACCCGGGACAACGTCTCCGGCGCCCTCAGCACCCTGAGTACGGAGTCCATCGAGGGCCGCCCGGTCGCCAGTTTCCAGCAGGCGATCCAGGGGCAGGTAGCCGGCCTCAACATCACCAGCAACAGCGGTGCCCCCGGGGGCGCTTCCACGGTCCGCATCCGGGGAACGAGCAGCATCACGGGCGGCAGCAACCCGCTGTACGTGGTGGACGGGCTGATCATCCAGTCGGGGTCGGGCATCGCGGGAGACCCCTTCGCCACCATCAACCCCAATGACATTGCCTCGGTGACCGTCCTGAAGGATGCATCCGCCGCCGCCATTTACGGTGCCCGCGGCGCCAACGGGGTGATCATCATTACGACCAAGCGCGGCAGCATCGGCAAGCCGAAGATCAGTTTCAACACCTACGTCGGTACCCAGAGCGTCACCAACACCCTGGACCTGCTCAACGCCGACCAGTACCGGGAGGTACGCACCACCGTGGCCGAGGCCAGCGGGGAGACCGTCGCCCCCAACTGGATGACCGACAACGGCGTGGATACCGACTGGCAGAACGCCCTGTTTCAGTCCGGCAGCATCCAGAACTACGAGCTCAGCGCCAGCGGGGGGAGTGAAAACCTGAACTACTACACCAGCCTGGGCTACTACGACGAGGAGGGCACCATTGTCGGTACCGGCCTGGACCGCTTCACCCTGCGCGTCAACACCGATACCCGGCTGGGCCGCTTCAAGTTCGGCAACAACCTGACGGTGAGCCGCAGCCGGATCGAACAGGATTACGACGGCCTCGGCCGGTCCATCCTGGCCTGGACGCTGCTCAGCCCCCCCACCGTTCCGATTCGCAACGAAGACAACCTCGGCGGCTTCCAGGGAGCGACCAACGCCGACGGCGACCCCCGTATCCTGAACCCCATCGCGGCCCAGGAACTGGTGGAGCGCGGCGGAGTATCCAACCGCATTCTCGGCAACCTGTACGCGGAGCTGGAACTGATCGACGGGCTGAACTTCCGGGGCAACTTCGGGGTAGACCAGGCCAACTTCCGCAACCGTACTTACGCCCCCTTCTTCGACCTGGGCACCGGCGAGGCCGTCGTGACCCTGGAGGACGGGGCCGAGGTGAGCGAGCGCTACGGCCAGAGCCTGAACGTGCTGCTGGAGGGAACCGTCAACTTCAAACGCGAACTGGCCGGCGGCCACAGTCTCGACCTGCTGGCGGGGGTATCCGGGCAGGAGGAGGCCCGCGACGCGGTGAACCTGCGGTCGGTGGGTCAGAACATCAGCCCCGGGCTGCCCGTGGTGGGAGGGTCCACCATCTTCCCGACGCCCCCCTCGGGCTTCCAGGAGGAACTGCGTACGGTGTCCACCTTCGGTCGGGTGATGTATGACTTCAACGACCGTTACCTGGCCACCTTCAACTTTCGCCGGGACGGCTCCTCGATCTTTACCGAGGATAACTATTTCCGGAGTTTCCTTTCCGGCTCCGTAGGCTGGGTCATCTCCAACGAAGCCTTCCTGAAGGACAACGAGGTGATCAGCAACCTGAAGTTACGGGCCAGTTACGGCTCGCTGGGCAATGACCAGATCAACGCGGCGGCCACGCTCTCCCTGCTGAACAACCAGGCCCGCTACATTTTCGGCGCGGGGCAGACCATCGCGGCCAGTCTCGCCCCCGGGGGGCTGGTGGCCAACCCTAACCTGGTATGGGAAAAGCAGACCCAACTTAATCTCGGCGTCGACCTGGGATTCCTCCAGGACAAAGCAACGCTGAGCGTAGATTACTTCCAGAAGAACTCCGACGACCTGCTCCTGAGCTTTCCCCTGCCCAGCGCAACGGGCTTCAATAATATTTTCCTGAACGCGGGAGAAGTACAGAATACCGGCGTGGAGGTGGCCCTGGGCTACAACAACCAGATCGGTAAACTGAGTTACTCCTTCAACGGTAACGTCAGCTTCCTGAACAACGAGGTGATCGGGCTGACCGAGGGGCTGGAAACCATCGACCGGAACGCCACCAACGAGTTTACCGCCCGCAACCGGATTCAGCCGGGGCAGTCGCTGTTCGCCTTCTACGGCTACCAAACGGACGGCATCTACCAGAATGAACAGGAGATCGAGAACGGCCCCACCCCCCTGGGAGGAACGGCCGCGCCGGGTGATTTCCGCTTCCGGGACGTAGACGGGGACGGCGCCATTACGGAGGACGACCGTACCTTCATCGGGGACGCCAACCCCGACCTCCAGTTCGGCTTCGGGATGCGTTTCGACTACGGCGGACTGGACTTCAGTTTCCAGTTCCAGGGAGTTTCCGGCAACCAGATCTGGAACGACACCAAGTACCTCACCGAGTCTTACTTCCGCATCAGTAACCTGAGCACCAATGTACTGGATGCCTGGACGCCCGAGAACGGCTCTAACACCCAGCCCCGGCAGGTGTCGCCGAACCAGTCCAACAACGACGTCGGCAGCGATTTCTTCGTGGAAGACGGTGCCTACCTGCGCCTCAAAAACTTGCAACTGGGATACAGCCTCAGCGACAACCTGATGAATACCGTCGATTTCCTGCAGCGGGCGCGCATCTACATCGCCGCCCAGAACCTACTCACTTTCACCCAGTATAGCGGCTACGACCCGGAGGTTGGCGGCAGCGGCGGATTCGGCTTCGACAACGTCGGCTACCCCCAGTCGCGTCGCATCACCTTCGGCCTGTCCCTCGGATTTTAGTCGATCGCCCCACAAATACAACGAACCATGACTATCCATATAAAGTATCTACTCGGCCTGACGGCCCTCTTTTTCCTGACCGCCTGCGGCAGTGACTATCTGGACGACGCGGAAGTATTCCGGGACCTGGAAGCCGCTACCTTCTACCAGACCCAGGCCGATGCCATCCTGGCGGTCAATGCCGCCTATACGCCCCTCCAGTACCAGGGCGGTTTCCGCCGTTACCCCTACCTGCTCGACTACATGAGCGGCGACCTGAGCATCACCAGCGGGGGGCGCCAGCTGACGGAGTACCCCGGTTTCCAGTTCAACGCCACCAGCCAGCACCTGGTGCCGGCGAAGTGGGAGTCCATGTTCACCGGCATCAGCCGGGCCAACGTGGTCCTGGACCGCGTCCCCGCCATTGAATTCGTGGACAACGACCTGAAAGAACGCATCCTCGGCGAAGCTTACTTTCTACGCGGCTTGTACTACAGCGAACTGGTCAAGCACTACGGGGGCGTACCGCTGTACGAAAAGCCGTTCGACGGCGATCTGAGCGGACCGGGCTTCCGCCCCGCCCGCGCTACCCGCGCCGAGGTGTACGCCCTGATCGAGAATGACCTGACCCTGGCCGCGGCCAGCCTCCCGAACGGCTACGACAACGATAACCTGGGCCGGGCCACCGCCGGTGCCGCCCAGGCCTACCTCGGGGAAGCCCTGCTCTACCAGGAGAAATACGCCGAGGCCGCCGCCGCGCTGAAGCGGATCATCGACGGGGAATTCGGAGACTATGAGCTGGTCACGCCATTCTCCGACAATTTCGGTGCCGGTAACGAGAACAACGCGGAGTCCATCTTCGAGATCCAGTACCAGACCGGGATCGGTGCCGGCTTCAGTGACGGGGATACCGACCGCACCGCCGAGTCTAACTGGATGGCGACCGCCCTGAACCCCGGCCTGCAGCGGGCCTTCGCCAACGGCCTGCCCTCCTTCGAGGTCAATGACTTTTTCAGCGAGTACCCCGAGGAAAACGCCGTCCGCCGGCCGTTCACCATCGCACGCGCCGGTGATACGTGGGGCCCCTGGAACCCGATTGCGGAGAATCCGGTGGCCGCCAATCAGTGGCGCGACCGCGCCGGGGAGTTAGGCCCTCCCTACCTGGGGGTTCGCAAGGGTACCGAGGGGGCCTTCCCGGTGGGTTTCGTACAGTCGCCCATCAACTTCCGGACCATGCGCTTCGCCGAGGTACTGCTCCTCTTCGCCGAGGCGGAGAACGAAGCGAACGGGCCGACCGAGGATGCCTACGCAGCCGTCAACCGCGTTCGCGCCCGGGCCCAGGTAGACGACTACCCCTCCGGACTGAGCAAGGACGAATTTTTCGCCCGCCTGGCCGCCGAGCGACGCCTGGAACTCACCTTCGAGTTCAAGCGCTTTTTCGACATCATCCGGTGGACGCGGCGCGCCGGCCCCGTGCCCGCATTCGCCCAACCTTCTGCCATGCCCGGATTCACCGCCAACAAGAACGAACTGCTCCCCCTACCCGAAAACGAACTGGTGGCCAATCCCAACCTGACCCAGAACCCGGGGTACTAGGTCTGCAAAAATTATTTTCGACTTTAACCTGATTCCGTAGAGCTCTCCCTTGACTAAGGGGGAGCTTTACCTTATTTTGAGCCTGACTTCCTTTCGTAACCCGCCCGATTTGGCCGTTATGCGATCATGCAAACAGATTTTATGACCGTTGCAATATTTTACTGGGCATTCATACAAAATTTTCTGGTCGGTACCCTCGTGGCTTTCTTCAACCGCGCACGGGCTAACTACCTGTTGGCCAGTATCTTTCTCCTGACGGCCGGAAATATCCTGGCCCAGTATTTCTTCCATTACACGGAACTGAAGTACACCCTTTCGGAAATCATTTTCCTGCCGGACATCCTCGACCTGGTGATTCCCTCCCTGGTCTATCTCTACCTGTCCCTCCTGCTGAACGCCCGCCCCGGCCGTTCGGTCCTCCCTTACTTTCTACCGGCGGCCGTAGCCTCGCTGATTCTGGTCGGCAACGTACTGATCACCCCGGATTATGGCTTTTTCGATTACATAAAGACCGACCTCCACCGCGGTATCCTGGCCAGTATCGTAGGGTGGAAACTGTTTATCCTGTACCGCTCCGGACTGCTGCTCCGGCGGCAAAAGGCCCGGCTCCTGGCCAAGGGCCCCCTGCGTTACTGGTGGCCGAAGATCTTCGTGCTCTTCCTGGTGGCCAGTAGCGTCGTTGCCGCCAATAACCTGGCTCACATGGCGATAGTGGCCCCGAATTACCAACCCAGCGAACTGGCGGATTTCCGGGAGATCCTGCAGTTCATCTTCGTGACCTTCAACAGCATCATCGTACTGGCTGTCTTTTACTACCTCTTCCGGCACCCCCGGGTATTCTCCGGCAAGCCGCTGCTCCGTCCCATCGACCTGCCGGCCCAGGTAGAGCGGAACGAAAACCGGGAAAAGCTGATGCGGGCGATGGAGGTGGATCGTATCTACCTGGAGAACGAACTGAACGAGAAGATGCTGGCCGACCGGCTGGGCATTCCCTCCTACGCCCTCTCCCGGTTGCTGAACGAGGAGATCGGCAAGTCCTTCAGCGTCTTCACCAACGAATACCGGATCAGTGAGGCCCAGCGCGTGCTGCGGGAAGATGAGGACAAACTGAAGACCAACTTCGCCATCGCCCTGGAGAGCGGCTTTCGCTCGGAGTCCGTTTTCTACGTCAACTTCAAGAAGATCACGGGTACGACACCGAATAAGTACCGGAAACTGGTGAAGGCGGAGGTGGAAGCGGCGTAGGGATTTTCACCACTAAGGAAGTAAGGGCACTAAGAGGCACTAAGCATAAGGCCCGTAAAGCAAATCACTTAGGGATTGGGAGCTTCGCTCCCGTTTGGGTGCGCCATGCGGCGAGGCGTTCCGCCATGGCGGCAGCCTCCCCGGTGCGGGTGTAGTAGAGGTTGGTGGTTTCTCCTTCGTCCGTGCTGAGGTCGTAGAGTTCGAAGGTGCCGTCCTCGAGGGATTCGATGAGTTTGAGGGGGCCGCGGCGGATGACGGAGCGGGGGCGGCCACCCTGATTGCTGAAGTGGGGGTAATGCCAGAACAGATCGCGATCGATGGTATCGGTAACCGCCAGGCCGGAACCGAGATCCACCCCGTCCAGCGAGGAATCGGCGGCGTAGGCGGGACGGACCTGGCCGAGGAGGGTTGGAAACAAATCTATGGTGTTCACCACGGTGGAGTTTACGCTACCGCCCTCGTACTTACCCGGTTGGTAGAGGATCAACGGCACCCGGATCCCCCCTTCGTACATCGTACCCTTCCCGCTCCGCAGCGGGTCGTTGACGGTGGGTTTGTCCCCGGCTTCCCCGATGGCGAGGCCACCGTTATCGGAGACGAATAAAACCAGGGTATTTTCCGTTAGCCCGTTGGCTTCCAGGGCGGCCAGGAGGCGGCCGACGGAAGCATCCATCTGTTCGATCATGGCGGCGTAGACTGGGTGGTAATCGTCCGGTCGGGGATTGGGTTTGGCACGGTATTTTTCCACCAGTCCGGGGTCGCCCTGCAGGGGTAAGTGAACGGCGTAGTGCGTGACCATGAGGAAAAAACTGGTGTCCTTGTTGTCCCGCAGGAAGCGCTCCGCGCCCAGGGTGATCTCCTCGGTGAGAGCCGGGAGTCGGTAGGGGGTGGTGCTGTCTCCGGTGTGGAACCACTCGTAAGAATCCCCGATGGGGAGCAGGCCGTAGTCCCAGCTTTCCGTGTGGTCGAAACCGTGAAATTCCGGGTCGGATTCTCCGAGGGAAGTATTTTCCCCGAGGTGCCACTTACCGACCAGAGCGGTCCGGTAGCCGTCTTTTTTAAGTTCCTCGGCGAGGGTGGTTTCGGCCAGCGGCAGCCGGTCGGTAAAGCCGGCGGGCAGTACGGGGCTGTCGGCCACCGTTTTGGTTCCGAAGAGGTAATTGGTCAGTCCTATCCGGGCCGGGTATCGCCCCGTCAGGATGCTGGCCCGGGTGGGCGAACAGACGTGACAGGCGGCGTAAGCATTGTCAAACCGGACCCCCCGGGCGGCCAGGGCATCCAGGTGAGGGCTCTCGAAGAAGGGGTTTCCGTAAACGCCGAGATCGGCCCATCCGAGGTCATCGGCTACGATCAGGACGATGTTGGGAGGAGGAGGGGCGGCGGGCGCGGGTGCCGGGGTTGTATCTGGGCTGCAAGCCGGTAACAGTAGGGCGATGGCGGCCAGCCGGATCAGGAGTCGGTACTTCATGCCTAAAAGTGGCGGAAATGACCGGATTTATTCTTTGGCTTTTGAATTTGGGAGGAAATATCGGCCCACAATAGAGACTTTGCCTCCATCGATCATCACCAGTCGAAGGCTTATAGCCCTCGGCGTGGGTTTCCACAGACCGTTCCATTTATGTCAACCGCTCCCCCCCCCCACCCTCTCCGATCAGCTCGCCGACATCGACGAGTTTGAACGCGAGCCCGTCCCCCAACGCGCGGTGAAGGGATTCAAGAGTTTCGTAGGGATGGTAGCCGGAGAGCACATCGCAGGAACGGAATTCGTGATCGGGCCCCTCTTCGTGCTGCACGGGGCCGGCGCGGTCGACGTCATGCTCGGTTTGCTGTTCGGTAACCTGCTGGCTACCCTGAGCTGGGCCCTGGTGTGCGCGCCCATTGCCGTAAAGACCCGGCTGACCATCTTCTACCAACTGGAACAGATCAGCGGCGTTACCCTGGTGACGATCTACAATTTCATCAACGGGCTGCTCTTCTGCGTCTCGGCCGCGGCGATGATCGGGGTATCGGCTTCGGCGGTGGGCCTGCTGCTGAACATCGAGGGGCCGGGACTGACGGACCTCTACCCCACCAGCCCGGCCTGGATACTGGTCATCGCGCTGATCGGGTCGGTCATCACCGTGGTGGCCACCTTCGGTTTCGACCGGGTCTCTAAATTTGCGAATATCTTCGCTCCCTGGATGCCGCTCGTCTTCCTGGCCGCCGGTATCGCCGTACTGCCCAGCCTCGGCGTTACCGAGATCGGTGACTTCTGGACGGCCGCCCGGGAGCGAATCTGGACGGGCGTCCCCGTGGAGGGTCAGACCAAGTATACCTTCTGGCATATCCTGATCTTTGCCTGGCTCTGCAACAGTTCGATGCACCTGGGTCTTTCCGACATGACCATTTACCGCTACGCCAAAAGACCGAGTTACGGTTTTGCCTCCGGTGTCGGGATGTACATCGGTCACGGCATGGCCTGGATCGCCTCCGGTATCCTCTGCGCGGTGGCCCTGGAGGCCGGTAACGCCAACCCCTCCCCGGGAGAGATCGCCTTTATGGGGGCCGGGCTGGCCGGTGCCATCTGCGTCGTGGTGGCCGGCTGGACGACCGCCAACCCGACCCTGTACCGGTCGGGGCTGGCCATCCAGGGTATTTTCCCGACCCAGCAGCGCTGGAAGATCACCCTACTGGTCGGGGGGATATCCACCTTACTGGCCTGCTCCCCGATGGTGATCTCGAAACTCGACCAGTTCCTGGGCATCTACGCCCTGATGGCCACGCCGGTCGGCGCCATCGTCCTGGTGGACGTCTATCTCTTTCCCCGCCTGGGGCTGACGAGTAACCTGGCGCTCGTCCGGGGGCTGAAACTGAACGTCTCCGTCCTGCTCAGCTGGACGGTTACGGTCGGTATCTGCTACGGGCTCTACCAGTTATTCGAGGCGGACTTCTACTTCTTCATGGCACTGCCGGGCTTTTTGCTGGGGGGCGTTACTTATTTGTTGTTCGGGTGGGTACAGCAGCGTGCTGCTTACAAGTCGGCCGACCTGTAATCCCCCCAATCGGCTTTAACCAAAACCAACAACCCATGACCTCCCAGCTCCCCCTGAAACTCCTCTCCTTCCTCGGCCTGGCCCTCACCCTGATTCCGAGCCTATTCGTCTTTACCGGAGTTATTGAGCTACCACTGTACAAGACGCTGATGCTGGTGGGCACCGTGCTCTGGTTCGTAACCGCCCCCTTCTGGATCAATAAGGAACAATGATGGACAGGTTACTGATTACCCTCGGGGCCGGACTGCTCTTTTTCGGATGCTTTGCACCACTCGAATCACGGGACCCTGCCCGTGATGTCGGGTACGCGCCCGAAACTTCCTCCCCGGCCAAATCGGGACCCAACATTTTATTCATCCTGACCGACGACCAGGGCATCGGCGACCTGAGCCTGCACGGTAACGACAGCATCCGTACCCCGAACATGGACGCCCTGCTCCGGAGCAGCGCCCGTTTCGACCGCTTCTACGTGGACCCGGTCTGCGCCCCGACGCGGGCCAGTTTCCTGAGCGGACTGTACGCCCCGCGTACCGGATCGATCTACGTAACGCGCCGGCGGGAAACGATGGACAGTGCGGTTAAAACGCTGGCCGAACACCTGACCGAGGCCGGTTACCGAACCGCGCTGTTCGGGAAGTGGCACAACGGGGCCACCTTCCCCTACCACCCCGCCGGACAGGGTTTTCAGGAGTTTCTCGGCTTCACGATGGGCCACTTCAACGACTACTTCGACGGTATCCTGAGAAATGAGCGAGACGAGCCCGTCCCCTTCCACGGCGAACTGACCGACCTGCTGACCGACTCCGCCAGCCACTGGATGACCACCGGCGAGCAACCCTTCCTGAGCGTAGTGGCCTACCAGGGGCCGCACACCCCGATCCAGGTCGGTGACGATCACTGGGACGCCGTGGCCGAGCGCGGGCTGAGCCCCTTCAATACCGGTATTTACGCCATGGTGGAGAGCATCGACGAGCAACTCGGCCGGCTGCTGGAAGAACTGGACACCGCCGGGAAACTGGACAATACCATCGTCGTTTTCGCCACCGACAACGGCCCGAACGGCGACCGCTACCGGCAGGGGCTACGCGGCTGGAAAACCATGATCGACGAGGGCGGTGTCCGGGTACCCTTCGGTATCCGGTTACCCGGCGACCACCCGGCCAACGGACGGGTCTTTTCCACCCCCGCCGCCCACGTGGACCTGCTCCCGACGCTACTGGACTACCTGGAGTTACCGGTCCCGGACCAACTGGACGGGACGAGTCTACGACCGCTGCTGGAGGGCGGCACGCTACCCCATCGCTACCTCTACACCTTCCGACAGGCGTTTGTCTTCGACCCCGATCACGGTAGTATGCGCGACAGCAATTACGTCTACCTGCGCCGTACGGCCGGGGTAGAGGAACTATACGACCTGAACGCCGACCCCGGGCAGGGAACGGACCTCCTGGCTGAACTGCCCGAAGTGGCCGAACGGATGCGATCCGACTACGACCGGGTGTCGGCCGGCATCCACCGGAAGGACCGGGTAGCTCCACCCATCCGCGTGGGAGGAGGGGCGATACCGGTCCGCCTGGTCGCCCACGAGGGAGAGCCGCGGGGGCAGACCACTTTTTCCCGTCGCGGCGGCTTCGCCAATGACTACCTGGTGGGGGTGGACACGGGCGGGGTGGTCTGGCCCGTCGACGTGACGGAGCCGGGCAGCTATGCAGTCACCATCCACTACCACCTGGAGGGGAGTGCGCCCCGGGAGATCAGTCTGGGTACCGACGGTACGCCACCCCTGACCGCTTACCCTTCCGCCCGCCCTGAGCGAGCAACTCCCGACGGCCGACCGGGTGGAACGGGACGGGGTATATCCCCGCCGCTGGCCGGTGGTGACGGCGAGCGGACTGTTCCTGCCAGCGGGAGCGGGGAAACTGCGGTTGCGGGGTGGTGCGGGAGCGGGGCTTTGGATCAAGGAGGTAACGCTGAGGCGGATGCCCTAATGGTTATTCTTTTCGCCGCCGTATTCCTTAATTACCATCCCACAGTTCGGTCGGCCAGCTCCCGTCATCGCGGACCATGAAGGAGTAGGCAGCGGGGACGCTCTCGGTCACCGTACCGATACCGCGATGGCACTATTGTTGTTTAGGGGGTACCACAGGGCAGTAGCATCGGCTACGTCGGAGAAGGTCGTGAATTCATATCCGTGTTGGTCCATTTACTCCGCCGCGAGAGATTCTTTCCTGCCGCCAACGGTATTTCCTTCAGGTCCGGGGGGGACGTTTAGCTACTGCTTACTATTAACGGCAGCGATCGCGGTGGCCATCAAACTTCCCGAAACGACCAGGGCGATCAGTGTCCAGAGTAGGGCCACGATACAGCTGCCGGGTCGGTTTCATTGTTCGGATCTGGCGATGATCTCACGCCTTGGTCACTCCTGTGTAAAATAGCTTTACATCTTTAAATGATAGTAAACCTATCAATTTATAGAATGGTTGACAAAGTGCGATTGTAATCATCAATAACCATTCTTCACCTCCATAAATGAATTCGTCATGCGTACCATTTTCCAGTGTGGGCTGTTACTGCTCGCTGCTCTCTTTCTCCTCCCGAGTTGCACCGTCGTCCGTGAAGGGCAGGTTGGCGTTAAGCGAACTTTGGGTAAGTACAGGGAAAAATCCATCGACCAGGGCGTAGTGTTCTTCAACCCCTTCACCACCGCGATCGACAAAGTGAGCACCCAGACCGAAAACATGGAGGTAAGTCTCAACTTACCTTCGAAGGAAGGGCTCAACATTAGCGCCGATATCTCCATTTTGTACCGACTGGACGGCACCCTGGCCGCGGAAATACTTCGCCAAATCGGTCCGAACTACGAGCAGCAGGTAATTCTGCCCGTCTTCCGATCGGCAGTGGCCGATGTATCCGCCCGTTATTTCGCCAAGGACATGCACACCGGCCAGCGGGCCGTGATCGAAGAAGCGATCAAGCAACAAATGGCCGCCAACCTGGAGGGGCGGGGCGTGCTCATCGAGACCGTTCTGGTCAAGTCCATCCAGTTGCCCCAGAACCTGGCGCGGGCCATTGAGGAGAAACTGGAGGCCGAGCAACAAGCACTCCGGATGGAGTTCGTCCTTCAGCAAACCCGTCAGCAGGCCGAGCAGCAAAGGATCGCGGCGGAAGGTACCCGTGACGCCCAACTGATCATCGCCGAAGGGCTTACGCCGGAGATTCTCCGGTTCAAATCCATCGAAGCGTTCCTGGAACTGGCTAAATCGCCAAACGCTAAGGTGATCGTCTCCGATGGGGATCTACCCATCATGATGACCGAAGGGGCGAACGCTCCGGTACCCCTGCAGCGGAACGTCCGCAACCAGTAACGATTCGAGTTTTTTTATACTAGTGAGTGTATTTGTTTTGGAGGCCGTGCTTGCTGCATGGCCTTCACTTTTGGGAGAAAAGTGAGCAGGGGGCTACTTTTGGCGCCATGCTCGACGTCTGGTTTGCCCTTTCCTACACCACCCGCTTCTCCGTTATTGCCTTCATCGCCACCCTGTGTCTCGGCCTGCTGAGCATGGGAATGCTCGGGGCACTGCTGTACTATCCGGCCAGTCTCTTCCTCCGGACCTATTCGGGCATTAACGAGTGGCACGGCGACTGGGTGTGGCCGGCGACCATCGGCGTCGGGATGGCCTGGTCATTGGGTTTCCCCATGGCGGGAACGGCCTGGTGGCTGCTCGCCGAACGGATCGATTCGGTGGTACTGTTGCGGGTGATGTATGGGCTGGTGCTGTACGGGTGGGCGGTGGTAGTATGGTGGCTGGTTTTATGGGGGCAGGTTGGGTAGACCGGCCGGCCTAACGCAGTACGGTGATTTCCCGTACGACGATTCCCGCCGCCCGCGCCGCGGGATCGTCACTTTGGAGTTTCACCTCTCCCCGGAGGCCCGCGCCGAGGCTGGCTTCATCCGTTACCCGCAGACGGGCACCGATGTCTTCCAGCTCACCCCCGTTCCAGTCGATCACGTTGCCTGCGTAATCCCAGTCAAAACCGTAGAAAGTGAAGGGGCGACCATTCAGGCGCTCCAACTCTTCCAGCGGGGTACCGATGCGTAACCGGCCGTCGTAGGCCGACCAGGGGCTGGCGGGGTCGCGAAAGGTGAAGCTGAGTCGGCGCGCCGGCATGAAGGTGACATCGACCTCCCTGGGAGTACCCTCGAACAGGTGGTATCCGTCGTAGGTGGCCCCACTGAAAGTTTCCAGTTGGGTGGGGACGAAATCATCACCGAATACGGCCTCTACGTCCGGGAGGATACCGCCGGTACTGACCTGACCGAAACGCTCGCCGGGCACGAAGGTAAAATCATCGTACTCCGGGGCATCCGGACTTTCACCGTCGGTGGCGACCGGTGACGGAGTTTCGGTGGGTGTCTCCGGGCCGCGGGCCGCAGGAGGATAAAGTACACAAGCACAGGGCGATCGGGAGGAAGTGGCGTAGCATGATGGATAATTTTCGAGTACAACACGCTTTTGGTACGTTAGTGCACCCGGATACTCCGACCAACGCCCGTGAACCCTTACCTTCCCCCCATGAAAATCCTGCTCCTCCTGTTATTCTGCACCGGCGTCCTCGCCCTGACCCTGCGCGCCCAGCGGACCCATGCCTTCCCCGTCCAGACCCGCGTGGCCAACGGCATCCTGGAGGGCAACTACGATACCAAGACCGGCATCCAGTCTTACCTCGGCGTACCCTTCGCCCAGCCCCCCGTCGGTGAACTCCGGTGGCGTGCCCCCCAACCCGTGGAGAACTGGAGCGGCGTACGCACCGCCCGCCAGTTCGGCCCCCGCCCCGTCCAGAAATTTGTCTTTGACGACATGCGCTTCCGCAGCGACGGGGTGAGCGAGGACTGCCTCTACCTCAACGTCTGGACGCCCGCCGACCGCAATACCAAAAATCTACCCGTACTCCTGTACTTCAACGGCGGCGGCAACCAGGCCGGCTCCAGCGACGAACTCCGCTACGACGGCGGTACCCTGGCCCGGGAGGGCGTCATCGTCGTTACCGCCAATTACCGCCTCAACGTATTCGGCTTCTTCGCCCATCCAGAACTGAGTAAGGAGACCGGCTACGGGGCCTCCGGCAACTGGGGGCTGCTCGATCAGTCCGCCGCCATCGATTGGGTACGGGCCAACATCACCGCCTTCGGCGGCAACCCGGATCGGATCACCATCGGCGGTGAGAGCGCCGGCAGCATCGACGTGAGCATGCACATGGCTTCCCCCCTCAGCCGGGAAAAGATCGCCGGGGCCTTCGGACAGAGCGGCGCGGCGATCTCGCCCACGCTCCCGCCCATGTCTCCGGCCGAGATTGAGGCCGTCGGCACGAAATTCCAGGAAGCGGTAGGGGACGCTCCCACCCTGGCGGCCCTCCGGCAGGCGCCGACCCGGGCTATTTACGAGACCTACTTCGACGGCGGCAATTTCAACTTCGGGGCCGTACTCGACGGCCATTTCCTGACGGAGACGCTACCGGAAACCTTCGAAAAAGAGGAGCAGGCACAAGTTCCCCTACTCGTGGGGTGGACCAGCGCGGAGATGGCCTGGGCCCCCGCCCCGGCGGACGCCGATGCCTACCGGGCGACCGTAAAGCAAAGATACCCCGACACCTGGGCCGACGTGCTCGTTCACTACCCCGCCGCCACCCCCCACCAGTCTTTGGTCGACCTGAACAGCGACAACTGGATCGTCTACAGCACCTGGAAATGGTTCGATCTCCACCGCCATAATTCGGACCAGCCGGTCTTCCGCTACCGCTTCGACCGGGTCCGCCCGGCGGAGATCGGGAAGCCCCGTGACACCGAGCCGATCGGGGCCGGTCACGCCACCGACATCGAGTACTTCCTGGGCACCCAGGAACTGTCCGATGCCTACGCCTGGACGGACGCCGACCGCCGGACCTCCCGCACCATGGTCGCCTACCTCGCTAATTTCATCAAGACCGGAAACCCCAACGGTGGTGACCTCCCGGAGTGGCCCGCCGCCAGTGCCTCGGACGAACGCGCCCCCGTACTCCATCTCGACGAGACGCCCCGCCTGGAACGGACCGACGACGCCCGCTACCGCTACTGGGAAAAACAGTACGGCAAATAATTTTACGCTGATTTCGCAGAGAAGCTGCGGCGCTGAGCGTGGTAGCTCTGCGCCTCTGCCCCTCTGCGTTCTCTGCGTGAAACCTCATTCCACGCTCGCGAAAAACAGCTTCTTAATACAAATATCCTGGTAGTTCGTCTTGCGCCCCGTCGCCGCCGTCGCCCCCCAGAACACCTTCGGGTTACCGCCGAAAATATTGGTCACCAGGTCCTCCCGGTAACTGGCCCGCAACTGGCCGTCCAGTTCCACCGTCAGCAGGGAAATGATGGGATCCCACTTGATGTCCAGCAGGTGCTTCTTCCCGTCTTCCAGGTTGGGCAGCGTCACCGGTCCGACCACGCTGGCGCCGTGCCACGTCCAGCCGTCCGTCATCACCGCCAGGTGGTCCTGCTCCGGGTCGTCGAGGTGGCGGTTCTGGTAGGTATCGAACTCGATTCCGAGGCTGGGTTGCAGGCCGCTGAACCCCATTCCCTCCCCCCGGTACCCCAGGTTTTTGGTGGGGTGAAACACGAAAACGATACCGTCCGCCCCCAGGGAATCCCGCTCGCCGAGTACCAGGCAGATCGTCATTTGGAACGGCCCGGCGAGGTTAATGGCGTCCTTGTACCAGGCCGCCCCACTGGCGAAGGGCTGGTCCGGCGTCAGGCGAATACACTCCTCGTTGAGGATGTAGGCGCTACCGCCGAGATCGAAATCCCGGACACTGCTCTGCCCCGTCAGGAGGGCGGGGACGCAGGTGCAAAATCCTAGAATAAGCAGAAGGGTTGGTACCGGGAAGCGCATATCGGTCGTTTGGAAGGTGAGACGTGCTAACCTAACGATGGTGGTTGAAATCGGTTGTGCCGCCAGCCCTCCCCGGAGGCATCATGCGGATAGGCGGTCCTCCGGTAACGGATATTTCCCCTGCTCCCGATTTCCCGTATGAAAGTTGGCCGGTAGTGCTCACATCACGCCACCACGAAGTTCACCATTCGCCCCGGTACGACGATCACTTTGCGCACGCTCTTGCCTTCCAGATAACCCTGCACCTGCGTGCTCGCCCTGGCCCCCGCCTCGATGTCCGCTTTAGTAGCTTCCCTGGGAAAATCCAGGGTCAGGCGGGTCTTGCCGTTGAAGGCGATGGGGTAAGTGATCGAATCTTCCACCAGCCACTTCTCCTCGACTTGCGGCCAGGCGGCGTGGTGAACGCTGCCGGAACCTCCGAGCGCGGCGAAAAACTCTTCCCCCACGTGGGGGGCGAAGGGCGCGATCAGTCGCGACATCGGTTCCAGTACCGCGCGCTTGTTGCAGTTGAGCTTGATCAGGTCGTTCGTGGCAACCATGAAAGCACTGACGCAGGTATTGAAACTGAGCTTCTCGATGTCCTCCGTCACCTTTTTAATGAGGGTGTGCAGCACCTTCATTTCTTCCTTGGTGGCCGCCTCATCGGAGACGTTCAGCTGGTCGTTATCCCCTACGTAGAGGTTCCAGAAGCGGCGCAGGAAACGGTAGACGCCGTCGATGCCGGAAATGCTCCAGGGTTTGGCCTGGTCGATCGGCCCGAGGAACATTTCGTACATGCGGAAACAGTCGGTTCCGTAGCGGTTGCAGATGTCGTCGGGGTTGATGACGTTGTACTTCGACTTGGACATTTTGCCCATCTGAAAACTCAGTTCGATGAACTCCCGGCCTTCCCGGTCGAGGGCCCAGACGAACTTACTGCCCTGGTTGAGAATGGTCCGGAAGTAGGCCGCATCCTGGGCGGAATCCTCCTGTACGGCATCCACCGAGGAGCGGTAAAGCCGGAATTTCGGCTCGTTGTTCACGCTGGTTTCCTCCGTCAGGCGCAGGGGCACCTTGCGGGTACCGGTACTCTCGTCGAGCACGAGGTGCCCCTTACCCAGTCCCTCCACTTCCAGCGGCGTCCCCTCGGGCAGGTCGCTACCGACCCAGACCGGGTGGCGCTGTCCGTCCTCCGTCAGCAGGATACCCAGATGGATGTAAGTGATGGGTGCCCCGATCATTCCCTGATTGAGCAGCTTTTTGTAGGGCTCCCGCGTCGGTACCTTACCGAGATCGAAGAGCATTTTGTGGCAGAGGCGGCTGTAGAGAATGTGGCTCACGGCGTGCTCCGCCCCCCCGACGTAGAGGTCGACCTCCCGCCAGTAGTTGACGGCATCGGGGCCGGCGAATTCCCCGGGGTTGTTGGGGTCCATGTAGCGCAGGTAGTACCAGTTGGAGCCGGCCGTGGCGGGCATGGTATCCGTTTCCCGACGACCGGCGGGAGTGTTCACCCAATCCTCGGCCCGCTCCAGGGGAGCACGACCGCCGACGCTGCGGAAATCGTCCATCGGGGGGAGGGTGACGGGCAGTTCGGTCACCTCCTGGAAGTGGGGGACGTCGTGCTCGTCGTAGATCACCGGCCAGGGTTCGCCCCAGTAGCGCTGGCGGCTGAAGACCAGATCGCGGATGCGGTAGTTGATCTCCTTGCGGCCGCGGCCCTCCTCCTCCAGCTTCCGGGTGGCGGCCTCGATGGCCTCGGGTACTTCCATCCCGTCCAGGAACCCGGAGTTGATGAGGACGCCGAGCTTGTCTTTCAGGGTCGCCCCCGGGTAATCGCTCTTGTCAACGACGTCAATGATCTCGATGCCGAACTTCTCGGCGAAACGACGGTCGCGGTCGTCGTCGCTCGGCACGGCCATGATGGCACCGGTGCCGTAATCCTTCAGTACGTACTCGGCGATGTAGATCGGGACGCGGGCACCGTTCAGGGGGTTAATGCAATACGCACCGGTGAAGGCACCGGAGACGGTCTTGACGTCCTGTTGCCGCTCCAGTTCGCTGCGACCGCCGACGTACTTACCGTACGCTTCGATCTCGGACCGCTGGTCATCCGTGGTGATCCGGTCGACCAACTCGTGTTCCGGGGCCAGCACCATGAAAGTGGTACCGAAGATGGTGTCCGGGCGGGTGGTGTAGATGTCCAGTTGCTCCTCGTGGCCCTCGATATCGAAGTGGGCCAGGGCGCCGGTGGACTTACCGATCCAGTTGGTCTGCTGGGCCTTGAGGCCCTCGCTGAAGTCGACCGTGTCCAATCCGGAGAGCAGCCGTTCGGCGTAGGCGGTGATCCGCAAAGACCACTGCACCATCGGCCGCTGTTCGACCGGGTGGCCGCCCC
The DNA here is from genome assembly GCA_963838715.1 of Lewinellaceae bacterium. GTDB lineage: Bacteria > Bacteroidota > Bacteroidia > Chitinophagales > Saprospiraceae > Neolewinella. The sequence continues at coordinate 4,599,566 of CAWISE010000009.1, read as the reverse complement.
GTTCGCTCTTGCCATCCTTCACCTCGTCGTTGGCCAGTACGGAGCCCAGGGCTTCGCACCAGTTAACCAGGCTCACTTTACGGTAGGCCAGGCGGTAGTTCATCAGAAAATCGGACTTCCCCTTCGGGTCGAGCGCCCGGAACTCCTCCGCGGAGATACTTACCGGCTCCCCGCTCGCGGCCTCCAGCCCCTCCGTGCCGTTGGCCGTCAGGTGGGCTTCGAGTGCGCTGATCGGTTTGGCCGAATCCGCCCTGGTATCGTAGTAGTGATGGAAGAATTGTCCGATCAGCCACTGGGTCCACTTGTAGTATCCCGGGTCGGAGGTATTGATCTCCCGCTCCCAGTCGAAACTCAGGGCCAGTTTTTTCATCTGCTCCTTGTACCGGCTGATGTTGACGGCGGTCGATTCACTGGGGTGAACGCCGGTATCGATCGCGTACTGTTCCGCCGGCAGACCGAAGGCATCGAAACCCATCGGGTGCAGCACGTTGAAACCGGACTGCCGTTTGTAGCGGCTGTAGATGTCCGAGGCAATGTACCCCAGCGGGTGCCCGACGTGAAGGCCCGCCCCGGAGGGATAGGGAAACATATCCAGCACGTAGTACTTCGGCTTATCGGAGTGATTCTCGGCGCGGTAGGTGGCGTTCTTTTCCCAGTAGGTTTGCCACTTGTTGTCAAGGTGGTTGACGTCGAATTTCATGTCGGGGCTCAATTTGGCGTAAAGCTACTTATTTCACGCCGAGGGAGCCTATTCCTCCCGCACTACCGGCTGCTCGTCCAGTTCACTCAGGTCCAGCCCCATTTTCTCCGCCCGTTTCCGCCACTTGTTCCGGGCCAGCACCTGCATATCCTGGGTGGCGTCCATCTCGTCCATGATCTCGAGGCCGAGCAGGGTCTCCATGGCGTCCTCCATCGTCACGAGCCCCTCGAATCCACCGAATTCATCCACCACCAGGGCGATGGGCTCCCGGCGTTCCAGCATCAGATCGATCAGTTTGTGGAGGCTGGTGTCCTGGGGGACGGGCAGGATGGGCCGGACCAGGGAGGAGATCGGTTCTCCTTCCCGCTTCTGGATGATGGCCTTGTACACCATATCCTTCAGTACGTAGCCGAGTACCTGGTCGCGGTTCTCCCCGTAGACCGGGTAGCGGCTGAAGGGGCTGTTGTCGAACTCCTCGTAAAAACCGCTGATGCTCATCGTTCCCCAGGCACCGATCACCACCGTGCGGGGGGTCATGACGTCGTGGGCCGTCAGGCTCTCGAAATTAAGCAGGTTGCGCAGGATGCGCCCTTCCTCCTCGCGCAGGTTACCGGACTCGGTCTGGGCCTCGGCCATCATGGCGAATTCGGTCCGGCTCAGGGCGGTACCGTGGACGTCTCCCCCCTTCAGCCGCCGGTCGATCCAGTTGGAGATACCGATGAAACCGGTGTAGGTAAAGATCACCACCAGGATGTTCAGGGTCTTGACCGTAAAGGGGGCCAGTTGTTTCCAGTAAGTAGCTCCCAGGTTTTTGGGGATGATCTCCGAAAAGATCAGGATGGCCAGCGTCATCACCACGCTCACGACCACCTCGTAGCTGATGACAAAGCCGAATACGTCGAAACCGCCCTCCCCGAAGGCCGCCCCGGTAGTGGCCCCCACCAGGATGGCACCGACGGTGTGGGCAATGGTATTGAGCGAAAGAATGGCCGTCAGCGGCTCGTTCAGTTCCCGCTTGAAGCGTTCCAGCAGTACTCCGACCTTTCCCCCTTCCTGCTTCTTGATCTGCACGTAGCTCGGGGTGATCGACAGCAGCACGGCCTCGAAGATCGAGCACATGAAGGAAAAGGCGATCGATAGAATAGCAAAGGTGAACAGTAAGGCCATGGGCGGGGAAGCGATTTAGTTAGTATAAACCTGGTGGAACCGATATGTTCCCCGGAAGGAAGAAAGAAGAAAGATCGGCCGCTCCGCGACCTGAATGAGAAAAGACTTGATCGTCGGTAACTTCAGCGTTACCGACGATCAAGTCTTTCTTCCTTCAGTCCTGCCGAAGGCAGGACGGTCTTTTCTCTTTCTTCTAGTTCAGGTACAGCTTCTGAAACGGAACGATCACCTCCGTCGGGGCCAGCTGATTGATCCCGCGCAACTGCTCTACCGACATGCCGTACCGCTGGGCGATGCTGAAGAGGCTTTCTCCCTCCTGCACCAGGTGGAAGCTGCGGTTGACCGCCGGTTGGGTGGCCGTATTCGGCTGGTTGTAATCGATATTCGCTCCCACGGGGACGCCACCGTAGGGGGTCGGGGCGGGGCTGTTCGCGGCCGGTGCCTGGTAGGGCTGGGGCGCGGACGGGTAGCTGCCGTAGGTAGCCGGAGCGGGGGTCGGCGAGCGGCTCTCCAGGTTACTCAGCGTGGTGTTCGGGGCGGCACTGACGTTGGGTACCACCTGTCCGAAGTTCGGGTCGTTGTTGATCCGGGTCGGGGCCGGGGCGGTACCGGGCGCGGGCGCGGCCGCGGGTGCATTGTAATTCGACGGGGCCCGGTAGGCCGGTACCGAATTGTCGATCTGCGTGCCGGCGGCCTGGACGGGAGCCTGGTAGGGCGTCAGGGCCGGAGCCGGAGCCTGGTAGGGCTGCGGAGCATTCGGGATGGTACCGTAGGTGGCGGGGGGGATCGCGTCGTTAGCGGGGGCGGCCGTCGGCTGGGCGGCCGGGCAGTTACAGGCGGAGGTCTTGAGACGCTCACCGACCCGGATCACGTCGTTGGAACCCAGTTCGTTCATCTCCCGGAACTTAGCCGAGGTGTAGCCGTACTTGAGGGCTACGCTGGCCACGGTTTCCCCGGGCTGAACGATGTGAATGTCTTCTCCGTAAACGGGTTCTCCGCCGCGGGCGGTACCTCCGTCGTAGGCGGTCGGGGCGGCCGGCTGACCGCCGTAGGGCGTGGGGTAGCTGGCTCCGGCGTTACTGTTGGCTACGTTGCCCGGGTTGTAGGGCATGGTCGGCACCGTCGTGGTGGGTGGGGCCATCGCTACGGCCGGGGCGGTGGTGGGTGCCGCCGTCGTGGTGGATACCGTGAGTTGCTGCCCCGGGTAGAGGGTGGAACCGGACATACCGTTCGCGGTCTGGATGGCCCCGACACTGGTGTTGTACTTGCGGGAGATGGCGTAGAGCGTTTCTCCCTTGGCGACCGTGTGGGTAACGTTCGTCGTGGTCACCGGGGCGGGAGCGGCGGGGTTGTACGCCTGACTCTCCGGCTGCACGGGAACGTTGACGTTCGGCATCGGCGGGGCGGGAGCCTGGTTACCGTAAACGTTCGGAGCCGGGGCAGGAGCCGTTCCCGCAACCTGGGCGGTCGCCGAGGCGCAGATGGAGGCGAGGTACTGCTCGACGTCCTGTCCGTTCACGTCACGGATCTCGATCACGCCGCCGCTGGTGGTACGGCCGTCGCTGCCGAGGCGACGTTCGGTCACGCCCAGTTCCGGGACGATCTTGTAGTCGATGACCGGGTAGGCACTGCCCACGCTCAGCTGGCGGAAGAGGTAGACCCCATTACAGCTGTTGTTGTCGCGGCCCTCGAAGTAGACCTTGTTGGCCGGCCGGTCGTAGGACAGGTTGACCCCGATGATGCCGTTCTTGGTGTCGAACTGAAAGGCGGTCAGGGGAGACTGGTAGGTGAACTGCTCGGCACCATTGCGCTGCAGGGTGGCCGCCATGGTCACCGGCTGGACCAGAAACTGGTTCTGGGAGACGGGCAGGAGTACGAACACGCGGTCCACACCGCCATTGACGCGGTCGGCCAGTGTCGTATTCAGCCGGGGATCGTTACAGTATAGGTATCCCTGGGGCAGGTAACTCTGGGTGACGGCTCCTTCCGAACCCGTTTCCAGGATCAGCTTGCTGCCGCCGGGCATGGTGAAATTGTAGCTGAAGTAATCCATCCGCGGCTGATTGGCCACGGCCTGTTCGTAGCGGACCCGCTCCCCGCAGCTGCCGTCGAACAAGACGAAGATCTGCTCGGCGTGCAGGGCACCACCGCTCAGGAACAGCAGGGTTAGAAGTGAATACAGGGATTTCATACGGGGACGTTTTGGTGTAAGTAATGGTAGCAGTAGTAAGGTTGGACGTACTTACAAATATAGATAAAAGCAATTAGTTCGATCTTTCAATCCAACTCTTACACATCGGACGACCATCCCGGCTGTGCTCGGGATGAGACATCCGACGTGGAGCAGCCGCATACTTTGTCAGCATCCCTCGTCGGACGAGTCGAGGAAAGAGCGCGTACGATGTGTGGATGCTGACGATGTCTGGACCGTTACTTATATTTGCCCCTGACCCGGTAAACCCCGGTTCGAAGAAAGAGCTTTACGGTCACGCCCGGGATTGGCGGACCCAACGAAACGACTCAAACGTGAAACTTCCGCAGTTAGCGAAGAGGCTGCGCCTACCCCGCGTAGTTCTCGCCTCCGCACTTTGTCTTTGTCTGGCCGCCGGCATTACCTACTCCATGGTAGCCCTGTCGCCAGCCCCTCCGGCCCCCCGACTGACGGCTACGGCCTTCCCCGTCGTACAGCCCACCGTTCGCTACGGCGTGGCCCTGGATACCTTCCGGGTGTACACCGATACCATCCGGGAAGGGCAAACCCTCAGCGACCTGCTCCAGTTGCTCCCCCTCGAGCACCAGCTGGTCTTCGAAAAGAGCCTGGCCTTCAATGAGATGCTCGACGTGCGCAACCTCCGCGTCAACAAGACCTACACCGTCCTGGATGATCCGGACACGGAAGGCCCCGACCTCTGGATCTACGAACCTTCCCCCTACCGCTACGTCCGCCTGGACCTGCGGGGAGACGAGCGCAGCGCCCTGGTCGAGAAAACGGTCACCAAGGAACTGCGGACCGAGGATGCCGTGATCGAGTCCAGCCTCTGGAACGCCCTGGCCGCCAAGGGCCACCAGGGGGAACTGATCGACAAAATGGAGGACGCCCTCCAGTGGTCGGTCGATTTCCACCACGTACAGCCCAACGACGCCTTCAACCTCGTATACGAGCGCGACATCATCGAAGAGGAGGAAGTGGGCTTCGGCCGCGTTCGTGCCGCCCGCTACAATACCGGCGGCAAGGACGTCTACGCTTTTTACTTCGAGGCGAAGGATACCGCCCTGAGTGGCTACTTCGGCCTGAACGGAGAGCCCATGAAGGCGACCTTCCTCAAGGCTCCGGTTCGCTTCAGCCGCATCAGCAGCCGCTACAACCTGCGTCGCTTCCACCCCGTACAGAAGCGGGTGAAGGCACACTACGGCACGGACTACGCCGCTCCCTACGGTACCCCCATCGTTGCCGTAGCCGACGGAGTGGTGAGCCGCCGGGGACGGACCGGCGGGAACGGCAACTTCGTCAAACTCCGCCACAACAAAAAATACTCCACCCAGTACCTGCACATGCAGAAATTCGCCGAGGGCGTAACCGTCGGCACCCGCGTTAAGCAGGGCGACGTCATCGGCTACGTCGGCTCCACGGGCCTGGCCACCGGTCCCCATGTCTGCTACCGATTCTGGGAGGACGGCAAGCAGGTCGACCATACCCGCATCGAGTTCCCGACCGCCGAGCCCATGCCGGAACGGCTGCTGCCGGAGTTCTTCGAGGTCCGCGACCGGATGCTGACCAAACTGGGCGTACCGGTGGTGCGGGAGGCGAAGTAGTGAGAAGTAGTAAATAGTCGGTGGTCGGTGGTACTCACGGGCTTCGCCACGCTCGCTACGGCAAAGTGGTCCAAGCAACAGCGGCAGCCTAATCTACTATCACTACCCACTATTTACGCCTTATGACCGACTCCACTTTATTGCTACTCCTGGCCCTGTTCATTAACCTTGCATCCTGCGCGCCGCCGCCCAGTGTCCGCACGGAAGACGGCCGGAAACTGGTCTGGAGCGATGAGTTTGACGGCGACGGATTGCCCGACAGCAGCAAGTGGACCTACGATACCGGAGGCCACGGATGGGGCAACCGGGAATTGCAATTTTACACCGAGAACCGACGGCAAAACGCACGTCGGGAAAACGGCATCCTGATCATCGAAGCCCACCGGGAAGATTGGGAAAACCGGGCCTACACCAGCGCGAGACTGATCACGAAGGGCAAGCAGAGCTGGACGAAGGGCCGCTTTGACATCCGCGCCCGCGTTCCCTCCGGTCGTGGCACCTGGCCCGCCGTCTGGATGCTCGGCGAGAACATCGGACGGGTCGGCTGGCCACTCTGCGGAGAGATCGACATTATGGAACACGTGGGCTACAGCCCCGACAGCCTCTTCGGCACGATCCACACGGAAGCATTCAACCACGTGAACGGAAAGGCCCGCAGCGGCATCCTTCGGGACACTACCCTGGAATCGGATTTCCACGTGTACGGCATCGACTGGCGGGACGATCGCATCGATTTTTACTTCGACGGCCGCCAGTACCACACTTTCAAAAAAGTGCCCGGTGCCGGCCCGGAGGAATGGCCCTTCGACCTGCCGCAGTACCTGCTGCTGAACCTGGCCGTCGGCGGCAACTGGGGCGGCCGCCGGGGCGTGGACGAGGCGATCTGGCCCCGCCGCATGGAGGTGGATTATGTACGCATTTACCAGTAGCGGAGGCCGGGGAGCCAAACAATCTTCCCCGTCACCGACTTACAGCTATATGCGCTTCCTCCCCCTACTTCTGCCTCTTTTTCTTCTCCTCTCCTGCGGTCCGAAAGATCGTCAGGACCTCGATCTGAGCAGCGAGGTGGTCGACGCGCCCCTCGACGGCATCGGCCATTACGTCTACGCCCTGAACCTGAGCGAACGGGTGGCCGCCGGCACCCAGATGGACGTGCAGATGGAATGGCGCACCGTCGGCCCCGGCGACCCGAAATCCCGCTACACCATGGAAGTGGTCCTGGACGGTACCACGCGTAAGGTCTACACCGTGTCGGCCAATGCCAACACGGTCGGGGAACTACACATCTCCAACTGGCACAGCTACTTTTTCGACATTCCGGCGGATTTTCCGCTGGGAGAGTACACCCTCGGCGTCCGCATCCGGGACGAGGAGAAAGACGGCCTCATCGTCCCCCTCGGCTACGTAGCCGCCCGGGAGATGGGGGAGGGTTTCTACCGGCTGGCGGAAGTGGAAATAGTGGGCAAGAGTTGATAGTCTAGAGCACCGCGTTGTCCCTTACCACCACTTTCGTCCACTTGTCTTCGTTGCCCTCGACGAACTTCAGGTGAATCGGATCTACCTGGTAGGCGTCGTGTCCGGCCACGTCGTCGAACCAGAGAATGAGGGCGTAGTCGAAGGAATTGTCCACTACTCCCCGGCTGGGCGTACCGGCCGGACCGCCGATGAAGGAGCGCTTAACGCTCGGAGCGGCATCCAGGGAACGGATGCCATCGACGAACTGGCGGCGATCGTCCTCGGACAGGTCTTCCCGCAACCAGAAGTAGACGGTGTGCATCATGCCGGGCTGGCCGGCGGGGTCGATAGTTTTCTCGATCACGATTTCTTCTTTGACGATTTCGGGCTCCTGGCAACCATATGCTACGAACAACAGGGAGCAGAGGATACAGAGCAGGTAGGCAACTTTCATAGCGGTAAATGTATTTTACCCGGCACAAAGTAAACGTTATGACCCTGATCATCATCATTATCACCGTACTGGTTTCCTGGCGGGCCTTCAGCGACCCCGTCCTGCGCGGCAACCTGCTCTTTATTCCCGCGGCGGTAGAAGATCAGGGACAATGGTACCGGTTCATTACCCACGGTTTCATCCACGCCGACTTCAACCACCTGCTGTTCAATATGTACGCTCTGTACATCTTCGGCGGGGCGGCGGAGTACGCCTTCGAGGTGTATCTCTTCGGCCCCACCTTCGGCAAACTCGCCTTCCTGCTGTTCTACCTGGCCGCCCTCGTGGCTTCCAGCTACCCCGATTTCGTCGAGCACAAAAACAACAAGGCCTACGCCTCCCTCGGGGCCAGCGGAGCGGTAGCCGCCACCATGTGGCCCTACATCGTCTTCGACCCCTGGAACTGGTTCATCTTCCCCCCGGTTCCGGCCATCGTGCTGGGTATCGGCTATATCGCTTACTCCCACTACGCCGACAAGAAGGGCGGGAGCAACATCGGTCACGGGGCACACCTCTGGGGGGCCGTCTTCGGACTGGTCGTGTACTTCGGCCTGCTGTGGAGCCAGAACCCGGCCGTGCTGGCGCAGTTCGTCCAGGCACTGATGCAGCCGCACGGACCTAATTTCTAAGTGGAGTGTAGGTTGTCGGCCAACTGATTTTACGGGCCGCGGGCGGGAAAATCGTTGTCCGACAACTCGGAACGATTACCTTTGCCCCAATTTTCAACTAACCTCCCTCCCCCATGGGTCTTAAGTGCGGCATCGTAGGCCTCCCCAACGTCGGTAAATCCACCCTCTTCAATGCCCTGACCTCGGCCAAGGCCCTGGCGGCGAACTACCCTTTCGCCACCAAGGAACCCAACCTGGGGGTGATCACGGTACCGGACCCCCGGCTGGACAAGCTGACCGACCTGGTGAGCCCCCAGAAGGTCATTCCCACTACGGTGGACATCGTCGATATCGCCGGTCTCATCAAGGGGGCCAGCAAGGGAGAGGGCCTCGGTAACCAGTTCCTCGGAAACATCCGGGAGACCGACGCCATCATCCACGTGGTTCGTTGCTTCGAGGACGATAACGTGGTCCACGTCGACGGCAGCGTCGACCCCGTGCGCGACAAGATGATCATCGACACCGAGCTGATCCTGAAGGACATCGATACCGTAGAGAAAAAGATCGAGAAGTTCCGCCGTACCGCCAAGAGCGGGGACAAGGAGAGCGTTCGTGTCGTCGGCGTCGGCGAGGCACTCCTGGCCCACCTGGAGAGCGAGCAACCCGCCCGCTCCTTCGAAACCAGCGAGGACGGGCAGGAAGTCGTCAATGAACTCATGCTGCTGACCGCCAAGCCCATTCTCTACGTCTGCAACGTGGATATGGACAGCATGGACACCGGCAACGCCCATACCGCCGCCTTCCGGGAGGCCGTCAGGGAGGAGAAAGCAGAGGTGATCTTCATCAGTGCCGAACTGGAGGCCGACATCGCCGAACTCGAAACCAAGGAGGAACGTCAGGAATTCATCGAAGAGATGGGGCTGACCGAACCGGGCGTCAACAAGGTGATCCGGGCCAGCTACGAGTTACTCGACCTGGTTACTTACTTCACCGCCGGAGAAAAGGAGGTGCGGGCCTGGACCATCCGTCGCGGTACCAAGGCTCCCGGCGCGGCCGGTGTCATCCACACCGACTTCGAGAAGGGTTTTATCCGCGCGGAGGTCATTCATTACGCCGACTACGTCGAGTTCGGTTCCGAGAGCGGCGCCCGCGACAACGGTAAGCTCGGCGTGGAGGGTAAGGAGTACGTGGTACAGGACGGCGATGTCATGCACTTCCGCTTCAACGTGTAAAAAGGATTCATTTACGCCCCCTCTCTGACTTTAACATTCCATCCCCGCCCAAAAGCAACCGTTCCGTAACCGATTGCTACCGCCACTCGGAATAGTGGGTGCTCCCACGATTGATCTAGGTACATTTAACGTATTGTTATTTGTATAGTTGAACGGATAGTTTGCACTGCTGTCCGCTGACTGGAATCAGAAAGTGAGTACTCATGAAATCCCAAAGACACCTGTTCGTCAGCGTAATGCTGGCGATCATCACCTTCGTGCCGCTTAGCGCACAAACGATCTGCGACGATTTTGCCTGCATCGGTGAAATCAACCTCACGCTGTCCGACGGCTGTGAAGGCCGGCTAATTCCCAGTATGCTGCTGACCGGTGATACGGCCTGCATCAATTCCCTCGACTTTCGTATCGTTGTCGAAGACGACAGTACGGCCAACGGGCCAGTCATTGACGGCTGCGGCCGTTTTCGCTACCGTATCGAACCGGTAGACACGACGCTTACCGACTTTACCGGTTGCTGGGGTTTCGTCAGTGCCGAGGACAAGACACCTCCGGTCATCGACAGCATTCCGGCTCCTCCCTTCTTCTTTTGCAGCGAATTCGACCGGACTTCCCTGACGACGCTGGACCCCGATATTCCCCGCTGCTACCGCGTTAACGGAGACGGTAGTTTCGCCGGCTACATCCCCGCCCCCGGCCGCCAGCCCATCACGGACCCAGGCCGTTTCCTGACCACTCAGTTCGGTCGCCTCCTTACGCGTACCGGCGGGCTGCCGAAGGTTACCGACAGCTGTGCTCCCCTCGTCGAGGTATGCATCGGGGACGCGGAAACCACCACGGACGACCAGGGTTGCGCAGACCGATCCCTGCGCCGTACGATCACCGTCACCGGGTTGGGGAGTTGCCCGTCGGCAGACGAGGGCGCGGGCGCGGGTGCGAGCACCTACGATATACTGTTCGTCCGGCCGTCCCTCTCCGACGTCTCTCCGGACAACATCAAGCCGGTCGTTCTCTATGACTGCCTGGACCGGGGCATCGAAGTAGACCGTATCCCCGACCCCCTGCCGGGAGACTTCCCCTTCTTCCTGGTCGACTCCAACCTCCTCTATCTCCGGAATACCAACGGGGGGACCGACCTCTGCAATTTCGTCGCCACCTACGAGGACGGCCCCCTCTTCCGGAGCTGTAACGCCACCCTGCAGACGATACGGACCTACACCGCCTTCGACTGGTGCAACCCCGATACCGTACTGACTTTCACCCAGGTCGTTAAGATCGGCGACACCTCCCCGCCCCTGATCGAAGGCCCCTTCCAGGATCGCAATTTCGACAACGAGCCGGACGAGGGGCCGCTACGGTTCACCACCAACAGCGTAAGCGGTTGCGGGGCCTTCATCCGCCTCGACGATCCCACCCTGGAGATCACGGACAATTGCTCCTTCGGCTATACCCTGCTCGCCAGCGTATTCCCGGAAGGCGACACTTCCGCCGTAGCCATCGGCCTGTTCACCGTCGATCCCCTCGACGGAGACGCGGAGATCAGCGGGGAGATCCCCGTCGGTCGCCACCTGCTCCGCTACGACATCACCGACGAATGCGGTAACCGCGCCATTTATGACTACGATATCCTGGTGTCGGACGATACCCCGCCGGTCGCCATCTGCGAGGACGGACTTAATATTTCCCTCTCCGGAGAGGGAACCGCCCTCCTTCTCCCCGAAATGATCGACCTGGACAGCTACGATGGTTGTTCGGACGTGACCCTGACCGTCGCGCCCGTCGGTGCCGACAACCTGCCCACCGCCGCCTTCACCCCCACCCTCTCCTTCGGCTGCGACGACCTCGGTGTCCGACGGATCGGGCTGCGGGCCACCGATGCGGGCGGCCGCTTCAATGACTGCTGGCTGGACATCCTGATCGAGGACAAGCAACGGCCGGAGTGCGTACCGCCCTCTCCCCTCTTCCTGAGTTGCCGTTCGGCCAGCGAGGCCATCCCCGCCAACCCCGAAACCCTCTCCGGAGCGGAACTCGACCAACTCTTCGGTCGTTCCGAGGCCAGTGACAATTGCCCCGGCGAACAGCTCGAACAAACGCTCCTGGGTACCCTCAACGACTGCGGCCAGGGCAGCTACCTCCGCCGATTTACGGTTACCGACGCCCAGGGATTCACCAACGCAACGGCCTGCACCCAGCGGATCACCATCTTCGCCCTCCACGACTACCAGCTCGAGCTGCCGGCCGACCTCAGCGGAGAGTGCCGGGAGATGCCGGAACTGACCGTCCCGACCAGTACGGAACGGGGCTGCGACCTGCTCGCCATCAACCTGCGGGCCGACACCTTCCGCAGTTCAATCACCGAAGAGTGCTACAAGGTCGAAGTCACCCACGAGATCATCAACTGGTGCGAGTACAACGGCTTGGGAGCGGCCATCGACCTGCCCCGTCAGGACGGTCGTCGCCTCTACCTCTCCGTCAGCACCGGTCCGGACGACCGGACCCTGGCGGACGATCGGGCCCGCTTCGGTACCAACGCCCTGGGCAACAACCCCGACCTGCTTCCGGACTACGGCACCAGCCAACGGCGGGGTTACTTCCGCTACGTACAGTTTCTGAAAGTCTACGATAACGTCGCCCCGGACATCCGCATCCTGTCGGATATGGAAGGCTGCTTCCCCGGAACGGCGGCGGACTGTAGCGGATCGGTGACCCTCAGTTTCATTGCCGCTGACCTGTGCAGTCAGGCCGCTACCACCGCGGACCTCGACCTGGACTTCGATCCGGGGACCGGCTTCCGGACTACCCGTAACGTCAGCGGCTCGGTCGTCCGCGTTACCAGCGGCATCTTCAGTCTTGCCCTGGAGGGCATTCCGGTGGGTCGCCACGCCATCCGGCTGCTGGCGAACGACGGTTGCGGTAACGTGGACACCGAGATCATCCCCTTCTGCGTGGCAGCCGCCCGCCCCGTAGCCCCCATCTGTATCCAACAGCTTACGGTCACCCTGATGCCCGACGGTGAGGGGGGCGGCAGCTCGGCACTGTGGGCCACGGACGTCATCGCCAGTGAGACGGAGGATTGTTTCGGCAACGTCGTGGATCGCTACGCCATTTACCGGGAATCGGAGATCGCGGCGGGTACCGAACCGACCTTCCCCCGCCCCGGCATCGACTTTGAGTGCGGGGAGGACGAGGTCAGCGTCCGGGTGTACGCCTACGCCGGAGACCAGACCGGTTTTTGCGTAGCCAGTGTCGTCATTCAGGACAACGGGGAGGCCTGTGACGGAACCTTGGGCCGACCCGCCATCGCCGGCCGCATCGCTTCGGTGGACGGCGTGCCGATTCCGCTGGTTTCGGTCGGCCTGACCGGCCCGGATGACCTGGCCCGCTTTACGGCGACTTCCTCCGACGGGAACTATGGCTTTGCAGAACTCCCCTCCGGAGACTACACCGTAGACCCCGACCACGCCGTAGCTATCGATTTGCGGGTGGTGAAGACGAGCGACATCATTGCCATTCAACGCCACATTCTCGGCACCCGCCCCCTGGCCGACGCTTACGGATACATTGCCGCCGATGTGAATGCGGACGGGGAAATTGACATCTTCGACCTGATCGGCATCCGTCGCGTCATCCTCGGCGTGGACGGGAGTTTTCAGGGTGGGGACAGTTGGGTATTCGTTCCTGCCGAATTTCAATTCAACTACGATCCGGCCGGTGGCTATCTGGAAATCTTTCCCGAGGTACTGAACCGGAACCAACTGACGGGACGGGTGGAGGATGCGGACTTCATCGGCGTTGAACGGGGGAACGTGGTACGGTAGGAGGGGCTATCTCACGCTGAGTGCGCGGAGGGGCTGAGGCGCAGAGCCGACTTGATCCCGCTCAGCGCCGCCGCTCCTCCGCGTACTCGGCGCGAAACAAAAGACAGGGAAACGAGCCAACGAACCCCTCCAGCCCTTACGGGTTACTTCCTAAAATGAACAAGTGGACGTACAATTAACCGGCCAGGTGGCCATCATCACCGGAGCCAGTACCGGCATCGGACAGGCCTGCGCCGTCGGTTTCGGCAAGGAAGGTATGAAGGTCGTAGTTAATTACCACAGCGGTAAGGAGGACGCCGAGGCTACGGCAAAGCGCGTCCGGGAAGTGGGGGGGGAGGCCATCACCGTCCAGGCGGACGTATCCAGGGAGGAAGACGTCGAGCGGCTGTTTCAGGCGTGCCTTGATGCTTACGGCCACGTCGACGTGGTCCTTTCCAATGCGGGGGTACAGGCCGATGCCAAGTTTCACGAAATGACGCTGGAAGAGTGGAACAAAGTCATCTCGGTCGATCTCACCGGCAATTTCCTGGTCTGCCGCGCCGCCGTTCGCCAGTTCCGCAAACAGGGCATCTATCCGTACAGCAAGGCGGCCGGCAAGATCATCTGTATGAGTTCCGTCCACGACGAGATTGCCTGGGCCGGCCACGTTAATTACGCCGCGGCCAAGGGGGGCGTCAAACTGCTCATGGAGAGCATGGCCCAGGAACTCGGGCAGTACAAGATCCGCGTCAATTCCATCTCCCCCGGTGCCATCAAAACGGACATCAACCAGGAAGCCTGGGGAACGGAGGAAGCCATGAAGAAATTACTGAAACTGGTTCCCTACAACCGAATCGGGCAGGGAGAGGACGTGGCTAACCTGGCCGTTTTCCTGGCCAGTGACGTCTCGGACTACATCACGGGCGCGACGATCTACATTGACGGGGGGATGATGGTGTACCCGGGCTTTCAGGGGAACGGGTGACGCTTTGCGCTAACGACTCGAAACCACTGCGGTGACGTAATTGTCGCGGGCATAATCGATCAGGTTAACGATCTCCTGCATGCCGGGTACCCGGTCCAGTACGTTCCGGTCGATATTATCCCGGTCCAGAAGTTGACTTCCACGCCGGGGAGGGAGTACGGCCACGCTGATCTGACCCGAATCGAAGTACCGCTCCATGGCGGGGTTAGCAAATTTGAGCTGATCGGTAAACGCATTTGTGTATTCCCTAGCCAGTTGGTCAATATCAGTGGTGGCATCAGGATGCACGGCGGTCGCCTGCAGGGTCACGGTTATCTCAGTCCCTTCCCTGAGTGCACTCAGCAGATTGTTTATAAAGGCACCGAACTCCTGGCGGGGGATGTCCACGTACTCGCGCTCCCCTTCCTTCAGTAAGGAGCTGACGCCGTCCCTCCCCTTCAGGATCTCCGGATATACCTTACTGTAATCATTGAGTTGCTTGCTGAGACGTTGGAGTTTAGCTTCGTACGCCGACCATAGCCTATTCATGGCGTCACCGAATTGCGGCACGTAGAGTTCCGTATTCAGCGGATCGAAATAGAGCACCGGAGGGTCTACGGACAGTTCGGTCGGTACCGACGGATCGGCCAGCCCCCTGATCGTAATTTCCCCCAGCGCCCCGACCCGGTCGTCGTAACGGTACACTTGTTCCAGCCGGCCGGGATCCGCGCGCAGTATATAGTCCGTCGTCGGGTTCAACTGGTAAAAGACGACCCGTCCGTTCTCCGTCTCAACCGTGGAGATCAGCCGGCTACCCTCGTACAACTGTATCGTTACGCCGTTGGCGGGCTTTCCCTCCGGGGTAACGGGGTTGGCAAAAAGCGTGTAACTGGCCGGTAAGGGGATACGCTGTTCCTGGTCTATCCGGTCGATGTCCCGACGCTCGCCCACCAGCAGCGTACGTAGGTTCACGGGCATCAGCGTGGCAATACTGTCGAAGTACCGCTCTCCGCCCAGGCTGTCCACTTCCAGGTACACCCGCTCGATCTCCGCCAGGTTGGTGGAGTCGTATAGGAATTGTTCCCGCTCCGTCGTAAACCCGCTACGGGTCTTCCAGTACTGGTAGTCGTAGATATTCGCTACGCCGAAGAGGTGGCCGAAATCAGCGACGTTGATTCTAAAGGGAGCGTCAGCGAGACCGTCTTCCAGTAGTACGAGACCGCTCCCGTACAGTTCCCGGGACAGGCCCAGCACGAAAGAGTCCTGTACGCCCTCGTAGTCGATTCGGTCGTAGGCGTATTCGTTCAGGGGGAGCCGATACTTCTCATAATCCAGGAGCAACTGGTTCTTACGGGCCAGCGGATAATTCTCTTCGCGGATCAGAATCGCAGTATCCAGGAGTGAACGGACCAACTCCCGCAGGCTGTCCGACTGCCCCCCCCGGGGTTCGTCCCCGTTTTGCAGCTCCTCCCGGAGGGGTTCTCCCTCCCAGGTACTCACCGCCCGGTTCAGGTAATCCCGTCCTAAGTCGGGTAACACTTCAGCGTACTCGTAGAAGGGCAAGGGGCCGTCCAGAATGCGGTCGCTCGCCTCGAAGGTCAGTGCCGAGAACAGACAGAGGCCGGTCAGGAAGCAGAGAAAAACGGCCGACAGCAGATCCGTCGTGATCCAGGCCCCCTTCGGCTCGTTGTCCAGCCACTCACTCAGCTCTTCGTGCTTTCCGTCCGCGCCGCTACCGGTCGTTCCGGTCACCGACCGGTTCATTTCGTTGAGTTGGTCGGTACTCAGCCAGCCCGACTGACGGAGATCGCGGATGCGTTGTTTGTGGGCCGGAATTCCGGGTTGCAGACAGAAAAGCTGGACGGCGTGATTGGCCGTCCACTCCGTTTTCGCGAAGCTGTTGACGACCAGCCCCTGGACGGCGGTGAGCTCCTCCACCACCGCGTTCCGGGCGAGTGTCCGGTCCTCGTTCGAAAGTTCGGCCAGCAGGGCCAGACGCAGGTCGTGGTCCCAGGCGTTACGGGCCAGCCAGGGAATACGGCTCAGGATCAGCAACCGATCGTGGGTGACCGTCACGCCCAGGGCCCTTCCGGTAGCAATCGTCAGGTTCCAGTCGGTCGTCGAACTCACCGCCAGGCCACAGAGCCAGCGGAAGAGCTCGGGGTCGGCGGCCAGGTAATCGCGGTGGTCGCCGACCGTACGCCACTGTCGGTAGCGGTAGGCGGGCTCCGGATACTGCCTGGCCTGCCGGGTTTCCCAGCGGGGGTAGCTGCCGGCATCGTAATCCTCTACCTCGTTGAGTGCGCGTACCCCGTCGCGGATACCGGCCGTCGTCATCGGGTAGACCGGCAGTTGCTCGTGCAGCAGGACTTCCTGGAACGACCAATCGGCTACCGGCTCCGTGGTCAGCAGCGCGCGTTTGTGAAATTTTTGTAACCATCGGACCCGGTCGGCCAACAGCCGGGGCCGGGCCGACTCATAGGGGTCGACAAGACCGTGAGCGTCTCCGGCGATCAGTAACCGGGATTCGCGGTAGCGGGCTGCGAGCAAGGTCGGGTTAATACCCGCAGGTTGTTCCGCGTTCCAGAAGTGGTCGAAGTGACCGTTGTGGTAATAGACGGTCAGGTTAGCTTCCCGGTCGATTAGGAAGATGGCCAACCGTTCCAACAATTGTTGCTGCTGGTGAAACTCATCGTGGTGTTCCAGCAGCAACAGAAAATCCGCGGGACGTTTTACCGCCCGGTCGCGCCAGGCGGGGAAACCGCCTTCCCGGATGGTAGCCTCTACCGTAGCCCGCTCGTCAAAAACCCGACGCAGACCGCTTTCGCGCATCCGCAGTTGATCGGCGATCCGGTAAAAATCGGCCGGGACGCTGATCTGTCCGTTGCGGTTGACGTATGGGACATTGTACGGTCCGGCATCGTGGATCGGATATTCCTCCGCGAGCTGTTCCTCCGTCTTGTTGACCAGGGTCTTCTTACGTCGCCGCCGTCGCCACTGCCGCCACAGGGGGATCGAAAGCAACAACGGGATCAGCCCCATCAGGTAAACCCAGCCCTTCAGGCGGCGGAGTTCCACCGGGGGGTCACGCCGGAGTTGGATGGGGGGAAAGACCGCCCGGTCGTGGCCGATACTGGCCTGCTGGGTTACCAGCGCAAAGCAGTTATCGGGGTCTCCTGCCCGGGAAGCCCTCAGGGTAACGGGTACCGATCCTTCCGCTTTAAAAACATACTGCACCTGCGGCCCCGCCCGCGTTTCTCCTCCGAAATCCCACTCATAGTTCACGTCCTTCTCGGGGGTCACGGCATAATTCACCAGTTGGCCCACCTGGATGTTGCGAACCGGCAACCTCAGGTCCGCCAGGGCGGGGGGATAGCCGCATTGCACCGTTCCGCTGTAAACGAACGTTTGGTTGTCCGCGTCCACCCGCTTGCCGTAGCCCGTAAGTTTTACCCGTAGTTCCCGGCCGCTGCCCGGCGGGAGTACGTAGGTAAGGTTCATATCCGCCGTGGCGTGCAGCGTATCCCGGAGCCGGGCGTCGGTCACTATCCACTCATACCGAATGCTGTCGTCGGTCCGGGAGAAAGGGTGGGCGTACCAATTTTCAAAAAATACCGTGTCTCCCTCCCGCCAAATCTGGCCGACCGGGGCCTCGAAGCCCACCCGGATTTTCTCTTCCACGTCTTTCACCAGGAAGTGCTGCTGCAGGGAGAGTCCGATGCCGAAGAGCAACGGCAGGAGCACGAGGGCCAGGATCCAGCGTCGCCAGCGGTAGTGCCAGGGGCGCTCCCGGGGCAGTAAGTTCGCTTTCTCCGATTCGGGCGTCCCGTGTTTGTCCGGGAGTGCAGCCTCCGCTTCGAGTTCCTCCAGCCACTCCTCCCACAGTCGGTAAAACCGACGCTGTTCGCCCCCCGACTTGACGAGGTAGGGGGCCAGCAGGTACTTCAGATCGCCGAAGCGGCCGACGTAGTCCGCCCCCCGCTCGTGGAGGACTTCCCGCAACTGCCACTCCCGGGCCGGGTCCAGCGGGAAGCCGGCGGCCTGTAACCGCGCGAAGAAGCGGGTCAGGGGGAGGGGGAAATGAGGAGGAAGTAAGGGCATGCGCTACGCGCTTTATTTTTCACCACTAAGACACTGAAAACACAAGGTTTCACTAAGGCTGCCGGCGCAGCTAGAGGAGTTTCCGCACCGCCTCCAAATCTTCCTGCGTCTTGACCAGGAAACTCAGGTTGTACTCCTGCAATTGCTTGCGGCGGGCCGCGTCGGCGTCGTAGTAGTTCTCCAGTTCGAGTAGCCGTAACCAGCCGAGGAGTTCGGCCGTAGCCGGTTTCTTACGGGGAGCGGTGTCCCGGGTGGTGTAAAAGAAATCGATGAGTTCCTGGCGGGCGGCGGCGGTCTTGTCGCTGGCCGCGCCGAGGTGTTTTTCGACAATCTGACGCAGCAGGGGGCTGTCGCGCTCCGGGAATTCGATGTGGAAGAAGGCACAGCGGCGCAGGAAGGCATCCGGCAGGTTCTTCTCGGAGTTGGAGGTCATGATGATGACCACGGGCACCTCCCCACCCTGCTCCACCAGCAGGTTCTGTTCGCGCAGATAGAAGCGTTTCTTGTCGATCTCGTCCAGTACGTCGTTGGTGAAATCGCGCGGGGCCTTGTCCACCTCGTCGATCAGGATGACCGAGCCGGTGGCCTTCCCCGGCAGGTCGTTTCTCACCTTCCCGTTCAGGGCCTTCGTCGGGTTACTCAGGGCGATGGCCTTCCCCAGCGCCTGCAGCTCGAGGTAGTCCCGGATGTCGGCCCCGCCGCCGTCCTTGAGGTTGGCGGCCTGGAAGTGGCTCAGGGCATCGTAGGTGTAGAAGAGGTCGCGGGCCTGGCTGTTGGTCTTCGTGCTGAAGTGCAGCGGCTCGGGCAGAAAATCGATGCCCTGTGCTTGGTACTTGTTGTGCAGGTACCAGGCAGCCCAGGCCGCCAGGGTGGTCTTTCCCGTGCCGGGCTCCCCGGTCAACAGCAGGGGGCGATCGAGGGTGCGGGCGCCGTCGAGGGCGTATTGTAGTCCGTCGGGAAGGACGTAATCTTGGACGTTGTAAGCCATGGGGTTTGGTTGCTGGTTGCTTAGGCGCTGGTTAGGGCCAGGCCCTTGTTGTGGGCGTCGATGAGTTTGAGTAAGGTCTTCTCCACGTCGATCATGTCGAAGGGGCCGTCGCCGGGGAAGTATTTCGCCACCACCTGTTCGGGCTCCTGTCCGGGAGGCAGCAGCGGTCGGTGGCGACTGAACCACTCGGCCACGTCGGCGGCGGTTACGGGGAGTAGTTCCTCCAGTACGCTGCCGTACTGCTTTTCGGCCAGGGCGGCCTTGACCTCGTCGCGGACGTCCGGTCGGTCGGCGCTGTACTCCAGGCCGAAGTAGAAATAGAAGGTCGGGGCCTCCGGCGGCAGTTCACAGCCGCAGAATTTTTCGAACAGTTCCCGCAGCACTGCCGGAACGATGGCTTTGTTCCAGTTGTGGTGGTCCAGGGATACGGTAATGCACACCGGGTCTCCCGGCTCCAGCCCTCCGAATTTCGGACTCGGCAGCAGGTCGGACAGCGACTTCGTAGCCAGGTCCCGCATGTTGTTGACCGGCCCGATGAACTGCTCCAGCAGGGCTTTGATCAGCAGGATCTCGAACAGTTTTTTGTTGCCGCGGGGCTCGGGCTTACAGTAAGCCATGATCGGTCGCTTTCCCGCGAACTCCTGCTCCAGGCCGGCGGCACTCAGTGTCCTGCCCCCCAGCTCGAGCCCCATCCGTTCGATGAAGGTGTGGGCCTCCTGCCGCACGTCCCCGTGGAGGTAGTAAAAATGGATCTTGCAATCCGGGTCGTCGCTGAAGAAGCGCTCCATTTCGAACTGCTCTACCTGAGCCACCCGGTCCACGCTGTAGGCGTGAAAGGGCGGTACGTTCAGGAAGGTGTCGGCCCGTACCCGCAAGTCGTCGCTCAGGTCGTCCGGCCCGAGTTGGTCGATGACGTGGAAGAGCCCCTCGTTGATGCTGTTGAAATTCAGGTTGCCCTGCTCTACGCTGACGGTTCCCATCGCGCTGGCCCGCCCCAGTTTCCTGAGTTGCGCCTTCAGCTGGGTGGTCAGGTTGTAGAGTAGGCTCTCCGTGCGCAGTACTTCCCCCAGGAGCCGGTCGAACAGTTTGTCCGCCCGGTCCTCCCCGATGAGTTGTTTAAGCTCTCTTTTTAGGGTGGATAGCATTGGCTCAAGGTAAGAAGAAAGAGGAAAGACCGGTCGCTCCGCGACCTGAAAGAAGAAAGATGCACCACTCGGCGCTGCGCGACCTCGCCATTGCCACTATAAAGGAATACGCGTAGTCGTCAGTGGTACTTCTTTCTTCTTTCTTCTTTCAGTCCCGGCGTGCGACGGGACGGTCTTTCTTCTCATTGCTTGTTCACGATCGCATCCTGGTGGTCGATACTCTCCTGGTGGATCGCCCGCAGGTAGGCCTTCATGAAGTCCGCGCTCAGGCCGAGGGCGTTTCCCTTGGTCGTGGCGTCCCGCAGGATCTCCTCCCAGCGGTCGCTCTGGAGGACGGCCACGTTGCGCTCGGCCTTCCACTCCCCGATGGAGTCGGCCAGTTTCATGCGGCGGCCGATCATGCCGATCAGCTCCGAGTCCACCTCGTCGATCTGGCGACGGAGTTCGAGCAGCCCCTCTTTCTCCAGCTCGTCGGCCGTGGGTTTGCGCAGGCGCAGGTTCTCCATCAGTTCCCCGAACACGGCGGGGGTGATCTGCTGGGCGGCATCGCTCCAGGCTTCGTCCGGGCGGGGGTGTACCTCCGTCATGATCCCGTCGTAATTGAGGTTGAGGGCCTCCTGGGCGACCTCGGCCAGCATGTGGCGGTTACCGCAGATGTGGCTGTTGTCCACGATCATCTGCAGATCCGGAAAACGGCGCTTCATCTCGATGGCCAGCTGCCAGCGCGGCACGTTGCGGTAGGGGGTTTCCCCGTGGTAGCTGAAGCCCCGGTGGATCAGGCCGATCCTGGTGATACCGGCCTTGTAGATGCGCTCGACCGCTCCGATCCACAGCCCCAGGTCGGGGTTGATGGGGTTCTTGATGAGTACGGGGACGTCGGCTCCGCTGAGGGCATCGGCGACTTCCTGTACGCTGAAGGGGTTCACGGTCGTCCGCGCGCCCAGCCAGAGCACGTCGATCCCCGCCTTGAGGCAATCGAAGACGTGGCTGGCCTTGGCCACCTCGGTGGTGGTCTTCAGGCCGGTTTCCTCCTTGACGCGCTTGAGCCAGGAGAGGCCCTCGGTCCCGACGCCCTCAAAGCTGCCGGGGCGGGTACGGGGCTTCCAGATACCGGAGCGGAAGAGGTCTACCTGGCCGAGTTTGGCCAGGTCGCGGGCGCACTGCATGACCTGCCCCTCCGTTTCGGCGGAGCAGGGACCGGCAATGACGAGGCCGCGGCCGGGGGTGGGTGGGATGACTTGTTTGATGTTCATGTCCATGATGTTGAGGGGGTGAGGGACGCTACTTGAGGATTTTGGAGATCTGGTTGGCACGCTGGATGCGCTCGTAGAAACCGTCAAAATCCCGTTTGATGAGTTGCGTTCTGAATTTGGAGAGTTGTTCTATGTGTTCGTCGAGGACATCGAGCACGTGGTCGCGGTTCTGGCGGAAGATCGGCACCCACATATCGGCGGAGCTCTTGGCCAGCCGGACGGTGGACCCGAAGCCGGAGCTGGCCAGTTCGAAGATGCGCTGCTCGTCCCGCTCCTTTTCCAGCACCGTCAGGGCCAGGGCGAAGCTGGCGATGTGGCTGATGTGGCTCACGTAGGCGCAGTGCAGGTCGTGGGCCCGGCGGTCCAGCCGGATCAGGTTCATGTTGCAGGCGCGGAACAGTCGGCGGGCGGTTTCCAGGGCGTCCGGGTCGCTCTGCTCGCCGTCCACGATCACGCAGGTTTTATTGTCGTAGAGGTTGGGGACGGCCGCCTCCGGACCGCTGAATTCGGTGCCGGCCATCGGGTGGCAGGCCACGTAACGCCCCCGGTTCGGGTGGCCGTCCACCCCGTCCAGCAGCTGCTGTTTGGTGCTGCCCACGTCGATGAGTACCTGCCCGGGTCGGATGTCGTTCAGCAATTGCGGTAAGAGTTGCAGCATGACGTCCACCGGCGTGGCGAGCACGATGATGTCCGCATCCTGCGTCCCCGCCCGCATACTTGCATCGTCGTCGATAAGGCGCCGGCGAACGGCCTTGTCGAGGTTATCCTGGCTGGCATCCACGCCGGTGATGCGCGTGGCGAAGCCGCTCTCCTTGAGGCTGATGGCCAGGGAGCCGCCGATGAGGCCGATACCGATGATGCAGATGTTCAAGTTGGGGAAGGATTGAAGGTTATGGGCGCGGACCCCGAATCGAGTACGGGACTTGTCTGCCGACGGCGCGCAGGTGCAATGTTTCAGGAGGAGGTGAGTCGGTCGAGGGCTTCCCGCAGCACGGTCTCCGGACTGCAGAGGCTGATGCGCAGGTAGTCGGTCCCCTGGCTGCCGAAGATGCCGCCGGGGGTAAGGAAAACGTCGTGGTCGTAGAGGGCATCGTCGCTGAGGTCGTAGCCGGAATTTCCCTCCGGGCACTGGGCCCAGACGAAGAGCCCGACCTGGTTGCGGTCGTAGGTACAGTCCAGGGCATCCATGATGCGGAACGCAATGACCTGGCGGCGGCGGTAGGTCGCGTTGAGCTCGGCGTACCACTGCGGGCCGAGGCCCAGGGCAACCGTGGCCGCCCGCTGGACGGGCAGGAACATGCCGCTGTCCATATTGGACTTAAAGCGCAGTACGGTCTTGAGGCAGTCGGCCCGTCCGGCCAGTACGCCCACCCGCCAGCCGGCCATGTTCTGGGCCTTGCTGAGGCTGCTCAGTTCCAGGGCCACGTCCCGGGCGCCGGGGGTGGCGAGCAGGCTGGTCACCGAGTCCGTCAGGATGAAGGCGTAGGGGTTGTCGTTCACCAGCAGGATGTCGTGGTCGCGGGCGAAACCGACCAGTTCCGGGTAGAAGTCGGTCGGCACGGCCGTCCCCGTCGGCATGTGCGGATAGTTGATCCACATGATCCTGGTCCGGCTCAGGTCGCGGGCGGCCAGCCGCTCCAGGTCCGGAAGCCAGCCCGTCGCCTCGCTGAGTTCGTAGGGAATAACGGTTCCCCCCGCCAGTTCCGTAGCCGAGCGGTAAGTGGGGTACCCGGGGTTGGGGACCAGCACCTCGTCTCCCGGGTTGAGGAAGGCCATGCTGATGTGCATGATCCCCTCCTTGCTGCCCATGAGCGGAAGCACCTCCTTATCGGGGTTGAGCGCGACGTTAAAGTAGCGGGCGTACCAGTCGGCGAAGGCCCGGCGGAGTTCGGGGCGGCCGTTGTAGGCCTGGTACCCGTGGTTCTCCGGTTCCCGGGCGCTTTCCACCAGCGCATCGATCACGGCGGGGGCGGGCGGCAGGTCGGGGCTCCCGATCCCCAGGTTGAGGATGGGCTTACCGGCGGCACGCAGCTTGGCGAGTTCGCGGAGTTTGGAGGAAAAGTAGTATTCCCTGGTGGAGCCGAGGCGGGTGGCAGGTTGCATGCTGGTGGGCTGGTGGTTTGTTTGCTGGTTGCTGGTGGGCTGGTTGCTGGTGGGCTAGCAACTAGCAACTTCCTTCACTCCTTCTTTATAAACGCCCTGCACGTGCAACTCCACCACCAACGGGCGGATGGCCTCCAGCGCCTGGGTGAGGGTGACGTGCCCCTCCAGGACGAAATCCACGAAGAAGCGGTACTGCCAGGGCTGGCCGATGATGGGGGCGCTCTGGATCTTGGTGAGGTTGATCCGGTAAGCCGCCAGCACGGAGAGTACCTGGTGAAGGTCTCCGCTCTCGTGACCGGTCGTGAAGCTCATGCTGACCTTGTTGCCCCGGCTGGTTTCCGTATTCCGCCCCCGACTCAGGACGAGGAAACGGGTATGGTTCTGCTTGTTGGTTTCGATTCCACCGGCCAGCACCTCGAGGTCGTAGAGCTCAGCGGCCGCGGTACTGGCGATGGCCCCGCGGCCGCGGTCGCCGCTTTCCTGCACGTGACGGGCACTCAGGGCGGTATCGGCCGATTCGATCAGGGTGATGTCGGGGTAATCCCGGAAGAACTCCCGCACCTGCATCAGGGCGACCGGGTGGGAGTACACCTCCCGCAGTTCTCCGATGGTCACCCCCGGCAGCACCAGCAGGTTCTGGCGGATCGGGAGGTACACCTCTCCGGTGATCCGGAGGTCGGAACTCAGCAGCAGGTCGTAGTTGGCCATGAGGCTGCCGGCCAGGGTATTCTCGATGGCCATCAGGGCCACGTCGCTCTCTCCCGATTCGACCTGGCGAACGACGTCGGCAAAGGTGTGACCGGGAACGGTCTGGAGTGGGCGGTCGCCGAAGTGGCGGCGGGCGGCAGCCTCGTGGAAAGCCCCGGCGTAGCCCTGGATACTCACCCGGAGGGCGGCGGTGGTGGTAGCGGTGGTGATCATGACAGGTGGCAAATAAAAATGGTCCCGGAGTTACTCGGGACCACTTTGATGAATACAAGTACGGTGTCCCTTACCCGGCGGGGTAAAAGTAAAAGCCATACCAAAAGCAAAGTGCGGTGTATTTCATGGTTATCCGTTTTGCAGACTGACTGCGCAACGGGACAAACATAGGGCGGGGGATTGTAACCACAAAATGTTGTCCTGGCAAGGATGGTTACTCCATCCTGGCCACTTCCCCCTTCGCCGCCTCCTGGGCGTAGGTATTCAACTTGACCTGATTGGCGGACTTGCCGGGGCGGATCTTCATGTTCAAAAATTCCACCAGCAGACTAAAGGCGATGGCGAAGTAGAGGTAACCCTTCGGAATGGTCCCGACCTCGGAGCCAAATATCTGGAGGTGGCCCAGGTGCGCGCCCTCGGCGATCAGCATAAAGCCGATCAGGATCAGGAAGGAAAGCCCCAGCATCTGAATGGTGGGGTTGCGGTTGACGAAGTTACCGACCGGTACGGCAAAGAGCATCATGATGAGCACGGAAACGACTACGGCGATGATCATCACGATCAGCGCCCCGGCCAGTCCGTTCGTCATCCCTACGGCCGTCAGGATGGAGTCGAAACTGAAGACGATGTTGATGATGGTGATCTGGACAATCACGGAATTCAGGCTGGCCCCCTTCTTGGGTGCTCCCGGGTCTCCCTCCACGTGCTCGTCTCCCTCCAGTTTGTGGTGGATCTCCGAGGTGGCCTTGTAGAGCAGGAAAACACCGCCGGCGATGAGGATGAGCGACTGCCCGCTGAAGCCCGCACTGGCCCACCCGGTATCGAATTTGATCCAGGCCTGCTCCAGGGAGATGAGCCAGGAAACGCCGAAGAGCAGCAGGATACGCATGACCATCGCCAGTACCAGGCCGATATTGGTGGCCTTTTTCCGATCTTCTTCGCTCTTCAGCTTGCCGGAGGCGATCGAGATGAAAATAATGTTGTCGATCCCGAGAACGATCTCGAGGAAGGTAAGCGTGAGCAGGGAGAGCCAGACGGCACCGCTGCCAAAATCGGGGAGTTCAAATAGCATACTTGGCAAAACTAGGACCCGACCCATTTGTTTGGCGCACTATGAAGGAATCAAAATTTCGCCGGCTCCGACTGGACGAACTGGAGGAAGTCCGCGATCAGTTCGTCAAGTTTCTCGGCGTGAACGGCATCGACGCGGTCAGTTGGCAACGCATGAAGGAAAATGAACCCGGCCGGGCCGACGGCTACATCCTCCAGTTCTCCCAGATCGTCTTCGCCGGGGTGATCGGCAAGGTAAAATACCTCATTCACCGGAAGCCGAACGACCTGAGAACCTACCACGTCGGTCCCGATAAAATTCAGATGCGCGGCCTGCTCGTCAAGGGAGAAACTACGCTCGACCTGACCCGCACCGACGTCTCCCCCCAGGACATGCTCATCACCCTGCGCAGCGAGGGGGCCGGCCTCCAACTCTACAGTGCCGAGCGGGCCTACCTGCCCGTCGGCCGCGACCAGGACATCTTCCGCCTGATGGAAGAAGGGGCCCTAATCGATCCCTCCGCTTTCTTTCAGACCCTGGGCGGCGTCTAACCACCTATATTACAGCCATGCTGATTCGAGTCTTCACCCTCATTTTTCTGATTTCCTCTTGCCTCACCAACTGCGAGCAGAGCGCGGACAGCCAGGCCACCGGTAAGGTGAACGCCGTGAACATCGAGGAATACGAAACGAAACCCACCCCCACGGTCGCCCCGATCTACAAAGATTCCACCGAGTCCGTACAGAACCGCATCGACGATCTCATCGGCCGGATGACCCTCGAGGAGAAGGTCGCCCAGGTCACCGCCGTCTGGGCCGACAAGTTCCGGATGGACAACCCCGATTTCAGTTTCAACCCCGACAGTG
Organism: Lewinellaceae bacterium; assembly: GCA_963838715.1. Lineage (GTDB taxonomy): Bacteria > Bacteroidota > Bacteroidia > Chitinophagales > Saprospiraceae > Neolewinella. The sequence goes on along the minus strand of CAWISE010000009.1, from coordinate 4,572,912 downwards.
CCCGGCTCGTCATGCCCCACGGCATCGGCCACGTTACCCGGGCCAGTGAGCTGGAGGGCTCCGGCATCTTTCCCGGCCGTACGGGCGAGCAGCAGATCGAATACGTCAATACCCTCCAGCGGTGGCTGAAAGAAAAAACCCGCCTCGGCATTCCCGCCCTGATCCACGAGGAAAGCCTCCACGGGCTCGCCGCCCGGGACGCCACCAGTTGGGGGCAGCCCATCAGCGTGGCCGCCACCTTCAACCGGGAACTGACCCGCCGGCTCTACGCCACCGCCGCCCGCCAGGCCAGCAGCCGGGGCGCGCACGTCGTCCTGACCCCCGTGGTCGACGTAGCCCGCGACCCCCGCTGGGGACGGGTGGAGGAAACCCTCGGGGAAGACCCCTACCTGGCCGCCCAGATCGGACTGCAGGCCGTGATCGGTTTTCAGGGTACCGACGAGAAGTGGGACGAGGGCGAAGTCTTCGCCACCCTCAAGCACATGGCCGGCCACGGAGAGCCGGAGGGCGGCAACAACATCGGTCCGGCCCACATCAGCGAACGTACCCTGCGGGAGATCTTCCTCTACCCCTTCCGCTACATCGTGGCCAACGGGAACGTGCGCAACATCATGGCCAGTTACAATGAGGTGAACGGCGTACCCAGCCACGCCAACGGCTGGATGCTGAACGACCTACTCCGCGGAGAGTGGGGCTTCCGGGGGGCGGTGGTCTCCGACTACTACGCCGTCAAGGAACTCCAGCAGCGGCACGCCGTGGCCGAGGACTGGAAAAAGGCGGCCGTGCTCGCCATCACCAGCGGCGTCGACATTGAATTACCGGACCGGGAGTGTTTCCCCTACCTCGTCGAAGCCGTCAATGAGGACATGCTCAGTGAAGCGGTCCTCGACCGGGCCGTCCGGCGCATTCTCCAGCAGAAATTCGACCGGGGGCTCTTCGAAAATCCCTACCTGACCCCAGGGACGGCCCTCAGCAACGACGAGGCCGACGATGCGCTGGTGCGCAAGGCGGGCCGCGAGAGCATGATCATGCTCAAGAACGAGAACGGAGTACTCCCCATTACCGCCGGGGAAGGTCAGGTAGCCCTGATCGGTCCGAACGCGGACAAGGTATTACTGGGCGGCTACAGCGACGAGCCGGCCCACTTCGTTACCGTCCGCCAGGGACTGGAGTACGCCCTGGGCGAGAATACCGGCTACCTGGAGTACAGCGAGGGCCTCCGCGTCACCGAGCCCGGCAGCTGGTACAAGGACCCCGTCGTGATGGCCGACGAAACGGAAGAACGCGCCCGCATCCAGGAGGCCCTGGAGGTTGCCGGACGGGCGGACGTTATCGTTCTGGCCCTGGGGGGGAACGAACTCACCAGCCGGGAAGCCTGGACGGAGGGTCACCTGGGCGACCGCCCTACCCTCGAGTTGCCCGGCCTGCAGAACGAACTGATCGACGAACTCGCCAAACTCGGTAAGCCCATCGTTACCCTGCTGTTCGGGGGGCGGCCGCTCGACATCAGGAACGTGGTGGATAAGTCCGACGCCGTCTTTCAGTGCTTCTACCTGGGGCAGGAGACGGGGCACAGCGTGGCCGACGTCCTCATTGGGGGCCTCGAACCCGGAGGACGACTCCCCATCAGTATTCCCCGCTCGGCGGGCCACATCCCGGCGTACTACAACCACAAACCAACGGCCCGACGGGGCTACCTCCTGGACGATGTCTCCGCCCTCTTCCCCTTCGGGTACGGACTGAGTTACGCGGATATTTCGGTCGATACCGCCTATGTCTCCGACACCCTGCTCGACCTGACCGACAACATCACCCTGACCGTCCGGCTCACCAATAACAGCGCGGACCGGCCGGGTAGTGAGGTCGTCCAGTTGTACGTCCGGGACGAGTATAGTTCCGTTACCCGCCCGGTGAAGGAACTGCGGGGCTTCGAAAAGATCGAACTGCGACCGACCGCCACGGTTGAGGTTACCTTCACCATCGGCCGGGAGCAGCTGGAGTTTCTGGACGCCGGGATGAAATGGTCGGTGGAACCCGGGACTTTTATCCTGATGGTGGGAACGAGCAGCCGGGACGAGGATTTGCGGAAAATCCGGGTGCGGCTGTGACCGTAACTTCCACTCCGGCTGCCGACTTACCGCTGTTTTCGTAAACTTTGCACCCGCGCCCCGCCGCCCAACCACCGACGGTGCGCAACTCTGCGACGATTCGGCCCCGGGACGGGATTACGGAAGCACGGTCAGTTCCCCCGCGACGTCGCAGGTTTCCTTCAGGGTGTTGTATATCGTCCCGAATTTCTGGAGGTTCTTGTGCAACAGCCGGTCGTTCAGCCGGTCGTCCGAACTCCTAATCCGGATAACGTAGCGGATGGTAACGATCTTCGTCGGCTTTTCCCGTCGCTCCCCCGTCACCGTTATCGTTGCGCTTTCGTAGTCGAACCCCAACCGTTCGGAGAATCGCTGGACGTTCTTCAGGCAACAGGCCGCGAAGGCCCCCAGCAGCAATTCGGCCGGGTTGGGCAGTTCGTCCTGCCCGGCGAGGATGCCGAAGACCACGGTACTGCTCCTAACGGAAAAAGAGGCCGTCCGCCCGGCATCGATACTGGCTGATAACTGATAGTGCACGCGCTTGTAATTGGGGGGTGTCCCGTCCTCCGTATTCTCGTCTTCCGGGATGCTTACGACGGAAAGATCTCTTTACTCCCGTTCGCTCAGGACTGGCTCTGGTGTACGGTATAGCTGGTTTCGTCCCAGCGGTTGCCTACCTCCTCCTGGGGCAGGATCAGGAGTGGCAGGGTGGCTTCCAGTACGGCCTCCCGCGTAGTGCTGTGGGTGAAGAGGCGGTCCAGCCATCCGCGACGCGGGCGGTGCATGACTACGAGGTCGGCCCCGATGTCCTCCGCGTAGCCGAACAGTTTTTCCGTTACGTCTTCGTCGTCCAGGACGTGAAACCGGGTATCCACGTCCGCGTTCTCCCGGTCGAATACCTGGCGCAGCAGGTTCATGTCAAAGTTGGTTTGCTCGGCTTTATCCGTTCGCACGTGGACAAAATCCAGCCGCGGCTCGAAGATGCGCAGGGCCCGGAGGAGGTGTCCGGCGTGAAAGGCGTCGATGTGCGTCAGGTCGGTCGCGAAACAGATCGACCGGAGGGGCCGGAAGGCGACCCCCTTCGGAATGACCAGTACGGGACAGGGTGCCTTACTGACCAGCAGCGAAGTGTTGGAACCGAAGATGTTGTCCACCTGCCCCCCGTCCTCTCCGTGCGTCCCCATCACCACCAGGTCGTTCCTTTCCCCGTCGACGTGCTGCCGGATGACGGACCGGAGGTGCCCCTTTTTGACGTACGAGCGGACGGCGGGTATCCCTGCCAGTTTACCGTTTACGGCACCCATTCCGCTGGCGAAAAAATCTATCAGCTTCTTCTTACCGATTTCCACCTGTTGCGCGCTGAGCGTAATGGACAGCAGGCTGCCGTCCGTATCCGGCAGGACGTAGAGCAAGTCGATACTCGCGTCCAGCTGATCCGCCAGGCGGAGCGCGTAGCAAAACGCATTGACGGAAATATCGGAGAAGTCTACCGGTACGAGAATGGATTTGATGGGATGCATGGGACGGTATTTTTGGAGGTGCGTCAAAAGTCCGGAAACCGGTAGCGGGATGCAGTGATGCGGATCATCGCGAATAGTGATCGTAGTCACCGCTCCCGAACGGACGCCGAATCCTACGGCCAGTCTGGCAACCCCGCATTACTCGGCGTACCGCAGCGGGCATTCGTGGCCGACGGCGCGCAGGTGCAAATTATCCGGTAAGCGGCCGGAGTGTCACCACCGGGAACGATCATCGCAGGGGATGACATTCGTCAGCGGAACGGGGGAGGGCGAAAGGGACCTTTGTCACAAAGACAGCCACCGTGAATAAAATTGTCGTCCCCACCGATTTCTCGCCCACCGCCGCCGTAGCGCTTCACCTCGCCAGCCGGCTGGCGGAAGCCACGGGCTACGACCTGCAGGTAGTGCACGTCCACGACGGGTACGGAGAGGGTGCTTCCCTCGTTACCCCCAGGGGAGCAATGGGCGTTCGGATGGAGAAGCAACGCAAGATAGACCAGTTCATCCGGTTCAACGTCTCCCCCAAATCCTTTTCGGGAGCCCGGGACCTGGAAACGCTACCCGTCCTCCGCTCCGGTGAGGTCATCGGCATCCCGGCTGATAAAATACTGGAGATCAGCCAACGGGAGGATACGGCCCTGATGGTCATGGGCAGCGTAGGAACCGGAGCGCGCGGGTCGCGCGCCCTGATTTTCGGCAGCGTTGCCCGGACGGTTGCCCTGGGGGGCGGCTGCCCGGTACTGCTGATCCCACGGGGGATGGACACGGTAAGGACGGACCGGGCCGCCATTGCCTTCGAGCAAACGGAGGACCTGAAGGCCATCGTGGGCCGGATCGATTTTCTCCGGGCCGCCCTCGGGCTGGATATGCACTTCGCCCACGTCATGGAGGAAGACGCGGACACCGAGGCCAGGACCGAACTGGCGCTGCTCAACGAAGTACTCGACACCGGTTTCCCCGGCTATCCGGTTCAGCTGGACCTGCTACAATCCGGACGGATCACCGACCGGCTGGACGACTATCTGCTCAAGGACGATATCGACCTCCTGGTAATGGGCCGTCACCACCGGTCGCTGCTGGAACGTCTCTTTCTCAGGCCGGAGGTACGGCCGTTGCTGACCGAGTGCAGCATGCCCCTTTTGGTCGTCCCCATTGACAAGTAAAATCGACAATCTATGAAACACATTCTGGTACCTACCGATTTCAGTGAGGCCGCAAAGAACGCGGTCGAGTACGCCAAGTACCTCGCCATCGAGTTTGACGCGAAAGTTACGCTGGTATACATCCACTCCGTGCCCGTGGACCCCCTGCGGATCGGGGAGATCAGCGACGAAGTACTGGGCGAGGCCCGCGAGGTGATCAAGCGCGGGGCCGCCCGGCTGAAGGATACGGGCCTGCGGGTGGAAACCAAAGTAGTGCTCGGGGATACGATCGGCCGGCTGAAGGAGGAAATCTTCCAAACCGGCGCGGACCTTATCGTCATGGGCTGCCAGGGAGAGCACTATCTGCCCACCAGGGTATTCGGAAGTACCACCACCACCCTGATGGACGAAGTAAGGGTTCCCATCATCGCGGTACCGGAGGACTTTCCACCCGACCTGCCGGAATATTTCGTCTGGTCCACCGACCGTACACCTCCGAAAAAAGCGACGACCCTGCGGCCCCTCCTTGAATTAGTCGAGCGGGCGGGGACCGAATTGAAAGTATTCCACTACCAGAAAAAGGGGGAAGACACCCTGCCCTACCCCCGGTTCAAAGAACTGCTGGAGGGAGTGGTAGCGTACGATTTCTTCTCCCAGGCGGACGACGGAGAGGAGATCGAGGAAGCAATCAACGAGTTTTCGGAGATGGTACAAACCGACCTCATCGCGGTCATCCACCGTCGCAGCAACTGGCTCAGCAAGCTCATGGTAGTATCCTCGACGCGACGAACGGTTTGGAGCAGCCCGGTACCCGTACTGATTCTGCAGGAACGATAGCTCATAACCTTTGTACGGATGTATCACAGAACCCTCACTTACGGTTTCCTCCTTTTCCTGCTGCTGGCCGGCGGGGCCAATTGCACGGCGGACGACGTCCGGGAGACCGCCCCCCTGGAGCGAAAGCTCCTCATCGGTTGGGTAGCCACGGAACGCGGGGACCGGGAGGTGACCGAGCGATTCAACCGGGAGGCGCAAGCAGACTGGCAACGGCTGGTAAAAAAATACCGGAAAACGATACTGACCCGGAATGAGGCGCACTCGGTCGGTCGGTTGGACCGCTGGATGTCGGCCCTGGACGATCAGACCGGGCGGGGCGCCCGCCAATCCGCCCGGATGTACTACGACCTGATCCTGAATGAGATAAGGACGCTGCGCCCCCGGTACGACCTCCACCATCCGGCGGATCGGCTGTACGATTTCTACTACGACTGGGAACGGGTAGTGGAGGTCTCGAACGATCAGATGATGTGCCTGCTGGAGTGGGGAGAATTCCGGGAGTTGTGTAACGGAGCCACCGGTAGCTGGACTAGCTACCGGCAGACGTCTCCCGGTCACCACTACGATCTCTTTCCCGGACTGGGCAACAACAGTACCCGGTCGGAAGCAGCAGGCAGGGAACTTACCCTCGCACTGGACGAGTTCGACCGTTTACTCCAGCTCGCCGACCATACCCGGACGGTCGCACCCGCTGAGCGAATCCGTCACCAATTCTTCGACTACCTGGCCGTCATCCTGGACTACCCGGGTGAGCCGATCAACCCGTAATCCATGAAAAAAATTATCGTCCCCGTTGACTTTTCGGACACCGCCGCCGCCGCCGTCCGCTTCGCGACCTACCTAGCGGAAGTGATGAACCTGGACATGACGGTTCTCCACGTTTTTGACGCCATGCTGAGCGGTTCCCAGAGTATTTCCACCCGGGCCAGGGAGCAGGAGCAGGAGCGGCTGACCGCCGAATTGCGCACTTTCGTCCACCGTAACGCCGACCCCGTACTGGCTACCTTCCAGGGGCGGATCGACACCCTGCCCGCTATCCGGATACTCACGGAGGAAGGCGCTGCCGCCCAGCGGATACTCTGGGAAACTACCGGGGAAGACACCGCACTGATGGTGATGGGTGGCGTGGGAGCCGGCGCGGGCCTGCACCCCCCGGGCTTATTTGGTGGCGTGGCCAGGACGGTAGCCCTGAAGGGAAGTTGCCCGTTGATCCTCATTCCCCCGGATTACGGCGACCCTAAAGTAGAACGATTGGCGATCGCCTTCGACGACGCGGAGCAAGTCCGACAACTGGCCGGATTCACCCAGACCATCATCAAGGCCCTGCGTCCGGAAGTTCACTTCGTCCACGTAGCGAAAGCCGACTGGACGGCGGAGGCCGATAATGAGGCGGACTTTCTACGCCTCAGTTGGGAGACTGAGTTTCCCGGCCACGCCTTCAAATTCGATGCCCTGCCGGAAGGGAACGTAGTCGACCGGCTCCTCCACTACACGCTCCGGGAGGAAATCGGCTTGCTCGTGCTGGGGGGAGAACGACGATCGTTCTTCGAACGGCTTTTCCAACCGGGCCACTTGCGTCCGCTGATTCGGCAGTGCGAAGTTCCCTTACTCATCATTCCGCTCAGTCCGTAGCGGATTGGTTTTCAGCCGGTTCCCGTAGCGACTGCCGCCACGCGACATCAACTGTCTACGGAGGACTTGCGGGCATTTTCAGCAACGGAACCGTTACCTCGCAGATCCGTCGGCCGAACGATGAGCAGGGGTAAGGTGGCCCGGAGCGTAGCCTGCTTCGTACTGCTCTTGCCGAAGAGGCGATCGAACCAGGTTTTCTCCGGCCGGTGCATGACCAGTACGTCGCAGTGGTTTTCCTCGGCGTAGTCAAAAATTGCCTCCGTAATGTCGTCCCCGGCCCTGCTGACGCAAGTCGAGATTGTACTGGTACCCGGTCGGTTAAAGAAGGCATACAGCCGGCCGAGACTGAATTCCGTTTCCTCCAGCTCCCCGGTGCGGACGTGAAAAAAGTGCAGTGCCGGGTTAAAGGGCTTAAGCACACGCAGCAGCTGGTCGGCCTGGAAAACGTCGACGTGGTTCAGGTCGGTCGCGTAGCAGAGATTACGGAGGGGGGAATACTTGGCGGCCGCCGGGATAACCAGGAGCGGGCAGGGCGATTGGGCCACCAGGAAACTGGTGTTGGTGCCGAGGACGTCCTCCCAGTTTCCCTTACCGCCGTGGGTACCCATAACGATCAGCTGATTATCCTCCCGCTCCACGTGGCGCCGGATTTGGTCGCGCAGCTCTCCTACCCGGACGTATGGCGTTACGGCGGGCATTTGCTCTGCGTCCGGAGCCACTTGGAGTAAACCCTGACGCAGGAATTCCCTGATGCCTTCACCGGCTTCCGCTTCTAGGTTAGCCGTGAGGGAATTGACGAAAGTCCCGTAACCCGGGTTTTCGGTGGTAGGGGGGATGCAGTACAGCAGGTCGATACTGGCACCGAGCCGGTCCGCCAGCCGCAGTGCGTACCGGAAGGCATTTGCGGAGACAGGGGAAAAGTCAACCGGTACCAGAATAGAACTGATGATTTTCATGCGGAATAAATTAGTGATGCCGCAAAATTGGGTTTCTCCCCTCCCGGCGGTAGTGACACAAATCATCTGCCCGACTGATTGTTAGCAACCGAAAGGTATGGTCCGGCCCGGACCTTTGGGTATCACCAATGCCTTCAACCCATGTCTTCCGTACTCATTCCAGTGGACTTCAGTATGCCCTGCCACAATGCCTACCGCTACGGTCTTCACCTGGCGGAAGAGATGGGGCTGGACGCCGTACTGGTGCATTACTACAGTGGTTCCATTGACCCCCGTAAGCCCCTGGTCCTGGCCGGAGACGGCAGCATCAGCGGCAGTTACCAGGAACGCCTGAGGCAATTCGCTTCCCCCGGCGGCGACGGGGTGGACTATCCGCCGCTCGAGATTCCCCGGGGCGTCACGCTCCGTTACGAGACCGACGTCCGGCTGGTTCCCTCGGCCGCCATCATTGCCCGCGCGAAGGAATCCGACATCAGTACGGTAGTGATGGCCACCCGTAGTTCCAAGGTCATGCTGCAGCAGTGGCTGGGCAGTACCTCCATCACGGTCAGTGAAGCCTGCGACCGACCGGTCTTTCTCATTCCCCCGCGGGCCCGCTTTACCTCCTTCAAGCGCATCGTAGTGGCGAATAACCACGCTACCGCGGACCCCTACCCCCTGGGGCAGGTCGAGGAGCTGGCGAACTTCTACGGCGGCCTGGTCCACTTCGTTCACGTGGAATGGCCCGACCAGGGCGCGGCTTTCCGCTTTACCCCCTGGTGGTTGATGAACGAACTGATCGAAAAGGAACCGGAAGCGACCTACCCCTTCGAGGTGGTCACGGTAGAAGATACGGACGTGGCCAACGGGCTGCTGGAATACGCCGAAAAGGTGGGGGCCGATCTCGTGGTGGTCGTCAACCGGCTCAGGAGCCGCTGGCGCTCCCTACTGAGAGCCTCCCTCGCCCAGGACGTTGCGCTGCGAACCGATCGACCGTTACTGGTCCTGCACACGAAAGACGAACCGGAAAATACCGCATCATGAGTATCCGCTCCTTATTCGTAAAATCCATCCTTGCGGTGCTGTTCCTGCTGGGTACGGCCAGCTGCCTGGAAGAGCAACTTGACTACGGCCGGGAAGCCGAGCGCAACTACGTCGACCTGCTGTACGCCCTCGACCACGCAGACCAAGCGGCGAGCCTGCGGGCCATGGCCTCCTTCGATGAGACCATCCAACTGTTGCGCAAACACTGGTATTACCCGATGAGCGACAGCAGGGTCGAGGAAATGCTGTACCACCTGGAGAAGGCGGAGTGGGCCTACGCGGACTGTCGCGCATCCATCCAGGAGAACTACCTGACCCTCGCGGCGGTACAACTGGACCGGGCTACCTACGAATTATGGGCCGCCAACCCCGCGAGTTTCCAGGAGCTTTACGTCGGTAGTATCTACGATTTCGTCACCAACTGGCTGGAGGTCGATTACGCCGTTCGGGACATGGACCTGTGCCAGCTGGAGTGGAACGAGTTCACCCACAACGCCCGGAACGCCCGCGTCATCTGGCGGCAGGCGAGGTACCGTAAACCCTCGGACATCATATACCCCGTGACGGAGATAGACCGGGAGCTTTTCCGTAGCGCGCACGCGGAGTTAGACGAGGCGATGAATGCGTTCGTCGCGGAGCTAAGGGAGGGAGACCAGTGCAGCGCACAGCCGCACGCCGGGCGGGTAACCGAGGCAATGTGGGCGTTGGTACTTCTCTTCGGCAGTGGCTTACATCACTCTTAACCATCCTTTCCCACCATGACCAAGCTACTTGTTCCCATCGATTTCTCCACCACCTCGGCGAGCGCCCTGCGGTACGGCTGTTACCTGGCGGACGTTACGGGATACGACCTGGAAGTACTCCACGTTTTCGACGGCTACGACGGGGAGGAATCCGTAGTTAAGAAGGGCAGTGCGCGAGTCCGGGCCAGGATCCGGGAAAAGATCGACAGCTTCGTCAGCGAACACGCCGACCCGCGCTCCTTTACGGCCTTGCACGACGAATCCGGCAAGCTGGCCCTCATCCGGTCGCAGGAACTGGTGGGCGGCACCATTAGCCGGCTCGTCGAGCAGAGCCACCGTGACGACGTGGCCATGATCGTGATGGGCGGCGTGGGCACGGGGCTGTCCGGCAAGGTAACGCCCACTTTCGGTAGCGTTGCCCGCTCGGTCGCCATGCGGTCGGGCTGCCCCGTACTGCTCATCCCGAAGATTGCGGGAGAACCCGATCTGAAGCGGGCCGCCGTAGCCTTCGACAATACCGAAACCCTGATTGAACTGAGCCGGCGAACGGAAGGGCTCCGCGGGGCGCTCTCCCTGGAAATGACCTTCGTCCACGTGGTGCTGGACAGCTCCCGGGCGGAAGAAGCCCTAGAACGGGAGCTGACCCGCGCCCTGCTCCGGAATGCCTTCCCGGACTACCGGGCCGACTTCGAGTTCCTCCCCCCCGGCGACGTCACCTTCGCCCTCTACGACTACACTTCCGAGGAAGATGTGGATCTCCTGGTCATGGGCCGTCAGCCCCGTAACTTCCTGGAGCGGCTGCTGAACCGATCCGACATCTCCCGCCTGCTCGGCATTACCGGCAACCCGATGCTCGTAGTACCGCTTACCGACAAAAGCGACTCCGATGAAGCAGAGTAAGCGACGTTTTCCCCTCTGGCTGGCCATCCTCGCCTTACTGGGTCTGTATGGTTTCTGGTACCTCGGGATGCACTCCATGGGAACCGGGCTGGCCTACGAGGTCAACGAAGCGGAAACCGACCGGATGCTGCTACTCGTTACCCAGGAAAGTGCCTACAAGGATACGGTTTCGACCTCCATCGTCGCCCAACTGAAACGACTGCCCGTGCATATCCGCGTAGTCGACCTGACCGACCCGCGCGCCCAGCGACCCGCGCCGGGAACCGATGCCTGTATCCTGCTGCACACCTGGGAGTTCGGCCGCCCACCCGGGCCGGTCCGACGCATCCGGGACACACTGCTGGCGGCCGGTATCCCGCTCTTTGTCGTCACCACCTCGGGATCCGGGGAAGCGTTCCTGACCGGCGACGTACCCGGAGGAGCCGACGGTATTACCTCCGCCTCGGAGATGCGGGAAACGGACGGCGATGTTCGCGCGGCCGTCACCTGGGCCAAACTGGCGCTGGGCTTCTCTCCCCTGCCGGCTACCGACGGGATCGCCTCCCCGGACCGGGTTCACCGTACCGACCGGCCGCTTGATTGAAAATTTTGCACCTGCGTACCCCGCCCGGTTCACCTTCCTCCGGCCGAGGTGGTGAGCGGGATCATTCCCCGCGGTGATTGCGGTCATCCGTGGCGGCTGCCGCCGCCGGTAGATTTGGGCAAACGACAAACTAACCCCGCCATGCACCAGGAAACCGCGAATGATTACGGTAAAACCAGCGATCCGCGCCACGCGGTCCCCTCCGGAACGGAGTCCGTCAGGCTGCTACGGATGCTGCTCGAGCGAATCGAGGTAATGGATAAAAAGATCAGTGCAATAAGCCGCTTCCCGACCGGGCAAGCGACGGACATACGGAAAAACCGGACGGGGCCGGACACCTGCTTTGAGTAGTCCCATCAGTCGCATTGTTAGGACCACCGGGTAAAGCTACCCGGTGGCTTTTTCATTTCCCTAAACGAGTAAGCCCCGCAGGGCGTTGGGTTCCAGGACCACGACATTCCTCCCCTCGGTCCGGACGAGGCCGTCGCGCTTGAAGTCGGAGAGGGCCCGGATAATGCTTTCCTTGGTGGCACCGACCATCTGTGCCAGTTCTTCCCGCGACAATTCGATGGGCTCGGGAGCGTACTTTTCCCACAGGTCGCAGAGTACCAGGGCGGTCCGGCGGCGCACGCTATCGTAGGCCTGATTGACCAGCCGGTGTCCGTTTTCCACGACCCGCCCGGCAAGCAGTTGCATGAGTGCTTCGGTTACGCTACGGTCCGAGTGGACCATTTTCAGTAGCTGGTCGGTGGGCAGCAGTGCGCACTCGGCCGGTCCGGAGGCGACGCGGGCGGTATAGTGAAAGGGGGTCCGTTCCAGGACGCAGGGAACGCCGAAAATTTCACCTTCGCCCAGTTCGGCAATGATGTAATCACGTCCGTACTCGTGGGTGCGGACGAGGTGAATGTGTCCCTTATTTACCCGGTAGATAAAGCGGGGCCGGTCCCCCTCCCGCACCACGATCCGCCCGCCCTCGTAGATTTCCCGCCGCCCGGAGCCGGAGAAAGCCTCTTCCAGGGTTGCACGGCCCCGTTCGGGATCGCTGAGGTGTAGCTGTTCCCCGGTCATCATGTCGGCCGAACGGGAAGCGGCCTTTTTAAGCCGCAGCTGTACCACGCGGAGTAGTTCGTCCTTGTAGAAAGGTTTGGTGAGGTAGTCGTCCGCCCCCAGTGTCATGCCCCGGCGGATGTCTTCCGTCTCCGTTTTGGCAGTGATGAAAATGAAGGGGATAACCGCCGTGCGTTCGTTCTCCTGAAGGATACTCAGGACGCCGAACCCGTCCAGTTCGGGCATCATAACGTCGCAGAGGATGAGGTCGGGCGAGGCATTCGTCGCCGCTTTCACCCCCTCCAGGCCGTTCACCGCCATGAGCGTACCGTAGCCGTACAGCCCGAGAATGGTAGCGATGTTTTCGCGTACCTCCTGGTTGTCCTCGATAATCAGTATGGTTGCTTTGCTCATACAGCTGAAGTTAGTCAGTAATGGGTAAGCGGACGGTAAAGACGGAACCTTCGCCCAGTTTACTGGCGCAGGTGATCGATCCCCCCAGTAGCTGGACGTAGTGAGCAACAATGTTGAGCCCCAGGCCGGTCCCCTTGACGTTCTCGACGTTGCTCGCCCGGAAGAAACGATCGAAGAGGTACTCCTGGTCCGGGACCGGAATACCGATCCCGCGGTCCTTTACCAGCAGAAGTACCGACTTTTTACCGACCGTGCGGACCTCGACGTCGATTTCCTGGTCCGGGTGAGAGTACTTGGCCGCATTGGAGATCAGGTTGGCAATGACGTGCAGAAGGAGCTTGGGATCCGTCACCAGTTTCGGTAATTCGTCGGGTACGGTCAGCAGTATCCGCTGACCGGGCAGCAACTGCCCCTCGGCGGCTTCCACGCAGGAAGACAACAAGGCGGACAGGTCGACCAGGCGGAGCTTAACCTCGGTCTTACCCTGCTCCAGCTTGGAGAGGGAGAGAAAGTCATCGAGTACTTCCGTCAGCTGGTCGACGGCCCGTTTGATCCGCTCGATCTGGAAGCGCCGTTCATTCTGCTGATCGCCCGACACGTAGAGTTCCACGATCTCCGCCGAGCTGAGGATGGTACTGAGGGGCGTTTTGAATTCGTGGCTGGCCATGCTCAGGAAGCGACTCTTCAGTTCGGAGAGTTCCTTCTCCTTCCCGAGCGCCTGCTGAAGTTCGTACTCCCGCCGCCGGAGTTCCGCGGTGCGCTCGATCACCTTGTTCTCCAGATTTTTGTTGAGCTCCTCCACGCGTCGCTGAGCCAACCGGAAATCACTCAGGTCGTGCAGGATGCCGGTATAGAGAATACCGTCGTCCAGCCGCACTTCGCTCACGGCGAGCCGGAGGGGGAACTCACGACCGTCCTTACAGCGGCCGGTAACCTCACGACCTACGCCGATGATGCGTGGCTCCCGGGTACGCAGGTAGCGTTCGAGGTAACCGTCGTGGCGGTTACGGTCGTGGCTGTTCATGAGGATGTTGATCTTTTGCCCGCGCAACTCCTCGGCGCGATACCCGAAGAGATCACAGGTGGCCTGGTTGACATTCTCGATGATCCCCATGGTATTCATGGTGATGATGCCGTCGGTGGCCATCTCGAAGAGTGCCTTGAATCGAAGATGGTGTTCCTGGCCCAGTATTTCCATAAGGTCGTCGTATTGCCGGGTGAAGTTAGTACGCCCGGGAGGAGCAGGAGCGGAAGGGCAAGAAACGCGCCCTCCGGCACCGTTGGCCGGCGGGTAGATTACACCCCAGGGACTGCACGGGTAAGATCATCAGCCGGCGACCAAATGGGGCCGCTGCTTGCTGGTTTTTTCTCCGTTCCCGGTGTAAAATGAAAGCTGACACCCAGGATCGTGCTCAGGAAGATGGGCAGGGCGAGGAGGGCCAGGAGGTAGTACCCGGAGAATCCGGCGATGAGGACGGCCGCCATCATGATGTAGAAGCGGATGATGACCTGGTCGAAGGTGATATCGAAGCAGCGCATGGTTGGGTTGTTTTGTTTGCCCTACAAATTTCGAGCACTCAGCCGACCGGCCAACTGCTCCGCATCACCGTGAAAGATGACTTTTGTCATTTGCCCGGGGCCCCCTACATTCCCGCCATGAAAAAACCCACCAAAGCCAAACTTCGCGCCCGCTCCGAAGACCGCATCGCTTTCGCCAAGGAGATGAGACAGGCCTTCCTGGACGGCGAACTGGACGTTACTTACACGGAGTCCGGTCTCGGCTACGTCATTCACGAGGCGGGGGAAGGGATCGCTCCGAAACCGGGTAAAAACGTGGAGGTGCACTACGTCGGTATCCTGAAAGACAAGCCCGTTGTGTTCGATGAGTCCTTCGGCAACATCCGGGGCGCGCGCTTCGTGCTGGGGTCCGGAGAAGTGATCCCGGGGTGGGACGAAGGCATCGCCCTGCTCCGCTGGGGTGACGAGGCCACGCTCTTCATTCCCTCCAAGTTGGGGTACGGCCCCAAGGGTCGGGGTCAGGGTATTCCCTCGAATAGCGATCTGTTGTTTTACGTGGAGATCGCTTCGGTGGGGTAACACAGCATCAAGCTAAAGCATGATGCTGGATGAGGGGGAAGGCCCTGAAGGGCCTATGGCAACACGCCAAAATCCCGGAACCGGCAGGGCCGGCCCGGGAGGCAAAACAAAAAACAGCAGGATAAACATTCTTATCGTGCTATGATTAATCTGGTTGGGGGAGGTAAGGCAAGGGGAAGGCCCTGAAGAACCCGCAATACAGGCCCCCAAGGGCCTTCCCCCCGGTACATCGTACGGCTTTCAGCCGTACGCGCCGCGCGCACGTACCACGCACGCGCTACCACTACATTACAGCTCGCTGATCCGGCGCTGCACCTCGTAAAGGCGGGTATTCCGGTCTACCTCTTCGACCATGGGGTCGTACTCCAGGTAGTTGGCGGAGATCAGTTTGAGGGCGTTGATCCGGCCGGTTCTGTCTTCGATCGGCTGTACGTACTTGACCCACATTTTACCCTTGGAGTGAACGGCGTAGATCTTGTTCTCCTTCAGCTCGTGGACACCGGCGATCTCCCGGCAAATGATGATGTCACCACCATTGATGACCGGTTCCATCGACCTTCCGTGAATGGGAAAGGCCACGTAGCCGTCTCCGAAAATACCGGGGAGGGTGAAGTAATCCTGACTTTCGGTGGTGAAGCTGTCCTCTCCGATGCTCGTACCGGCAAAGGCTTCCGTGGAAGTGAACAGGATGTTGAGCTTGGGTTCCCCCGCCTCCGAGGCCGGTGCCTTGGGGAGCGTCATCCCGAAGGGAGTTCCTTCCCCTTCCAGGAGGTATTCGGTATTCACGCCATACTCGTTGCACACCCGGCGGGCCTGCTCGTAGTTGATGCAGCGTTTGTCGGACTCGTTGAGGAAGGCACGGATGATGTGGCCGTAGCTACGGTTGTTGAGGATACGCTTGGCGAAGTCGCCAAGTCCCCGACCGTTGCGGTCGTTCTTGATGATCTCGCCCCGTTCCTCCAGGATGCGGAAAACGTCGCGGAAACGATCGTTTAGTTCCCGCCGGTCATTGGTAATCATATTTCAGTATCAGTTTAATTCCACGGCAAGTTAAAACAATTTCAAACACTTTTGCAAACTTTCAACAAGTTTTGTGAAATTAAAGCAAGTTTTTGTGAATGCTTACGGGTGCTTTTGTTGGTTTGAGGAGAAAAATGACCGTACCGTCGCACGCCGGGACTGCAAGAAGAAAGAGAAAAGAAGTACCGCTCGGCGCTGCGCGACCTCGCCCGCAACGGTATGGGCGAACGAGCGTAGCGATGGGAGTGGTATTTCTTGCCGCAACGCCGGAGGCGGTGTAGTCTTTCTTCTACCCTACCCTTCCAGCATCAGCTTTGCCGAAGCCCGGGCCACTTCCTCCAGTCCGGCGGTTACTCCGTGATCGCGGCCGTACCGGAGGCTGTGTTTGACCCCCATGATTACCGCCGGCGGCTTTCGGGCGATCGTGGCGGCCAGCTCCCCCACCCCGGCCAGTAGCGCGGCGTGGTCCGGAAAGCTGCGGTTAACCAGGCGGATGGCGGCGGCCTCGGGACCGTAAACGCGCCGGGCCGTGTAGGACAGCTCGGCGGCCAGGCCGGGACCAACTATGTACGGCAGCCGCTGCAGGGTACCGAGATCGGCGATGATCCCGAGATCGACCTCCTTGACGGTGAAGTAAGCATCGTCGGTACAGTAGCGCAGGTCACAGGCGGTGACGATGTCCACTCCCCCGCCGATACAACCGCCCTGTACGGCGGCGATGACGGGCTTCGGACAGCTCTCCAGGACGGTGATGCACGACTGCAGATCGGCGATGAAGGATTGCAGTTTTTGAAGATTTTGCACCCGCGCGCCGTCGCCCCTGAATTGCTGAATATCGCCCAGCACGTTGAGGTCGATACCCGCGCAGAAATGTTTGCCCTGACCGCCGAGGACGATCACGCGGACCGCCTCGTTCGCCGCGGCAGCGGTGACGGCGGCGCGGAGGTCATGCCAACCGGCCACGTCCAGGGCGTTCGCCCGTTCCGGCTTGTCGAAGGTCAGGTAAGCTACTTGCTCGATAATCTTCGTGTGCATACGCAGTTTATTCGTTTCTGAACATGTCAATCATGCCCATTCGGTCTCCGTGCAGGTGGTCCATGCCGTCTACGTAAAGCGTCGTGCCGCTGGTGTAGGCGGAGAGCGGGCTGGCGAAGAACAGCACGGCGTTCGCTACGTCCTCAATGGTACCGTGGCGGCGCATCAGGTTGTCCGCTTCCATCCGGTCGAGCAGTTGTTTCACCGGTTCCGCGTAGGTGTCCAGTCCGCTGGAAATGATGGTGCCCGGGGCCACGCAATTCAGGCGGATGTTGTGGGTCGCCCACTCCTGGGCCAGCGATTTGGTCAGGTTTTCCACCCCCGCCCGGGCCGCGCCGGTGTGCGCCATCCCCGGAAAGCCCCGGTGCATATTCACTACGATATTGACGATGTTCCCGCTCCGTTGCGGAATAAAAAAGCGGTTGGCCATCGTCCGCGTCACGATGAACGTACCGTTCAGGTTGGTGTCGATCACCGCCCGGAACCCATTATCCGTCAGGTGGCGCCCGAGCATCGGGAACTGCCCGCCGGCGTTGTTGACCAGGATATCCAGCCGGCCGAACTCCGCCTCGATGCGGTCCGCCAGTGCCTCCACCCGGTCTCCCTTACGGATGTCACAGGGGGCGAAAACGCAGGTGCCGAATTCACTCAGGGCAGCCGCGGCGGCCGTTCCCTCCTCCGCCTTGCGACTGCAAATGAAGACGGTCGCCCCCAGCTTCAGCAGCGCCTCGGCGATACCGTACCCGATGCCGGAGCGGCCGCCGGTGACGAGGGCGGTTTTGTGTTGGAAGAGGTTGGGCGCGTACATGGTTGGGGGTTGGGGGTTGGGGAGTTATTAAGTTTGGGGGTTGGGGAGTTGGGCCGCTAACTCCCCAACTCTCCGACGCTGTAACTCCCCAACTTACTGGCCTGCTCCTCCATCGCCGCCACCATCTCCGTCCGCAGCCGCGCAATCAGCTCTCCCGCCGGCGGGTTATCGTGGATGGTGGCTACGCCCTGCCCGGCGCTCCAGAGATTCTTCCAGGCCTTGGCCTCGTGCTCGGCCCCGAAGTCGGCCTTGGCCTTCTGGTCCCACATCTCCTTGGTGATGCCGGCCGCCTCGAGGCTGCCGACCATCCAGTTGGCGGGGATGCCGGAGACGGAGGCGGTATAGATGATCTCCCGGCTGCCGGAATCGATGATCATCTGCTTGTAGCCCTCGTCGGCGATGGCCTCCTTGGTATTGATGAAGCGGGTGCCCATGTAGGCCAGATCGGCCCCCATCTGCATGGCGCTGGCGATGTCCCGGCCCGTACTGATCGCCCCGCCCAGCAGAATGACCCCGTCGAACATCTTGCGGATCTCGGTCACGAAGGGCATCGGGTTCAGGGTACCGGCGTGCCCCCCGGCCCCGGCGCAGACCAGGATGAGGCCGTCGCAGCCCGCGTCGATCGCCTTCTGAGCGTGGTAGGTATTGGTGACGTCGTGGAAGACGAGACCGCCGTAGCTGTGCACGGCATCCACCACTTCCTTCACCGCCCCGAGGCTGGTGATGACGAGCGGCACCCGGTGCTTTACGATCACTTCGAGATCGGGCTGTACCCGGGGGTTGGTCTTGTGCACGATCAGGTTGACGCCGAAGGGAGGGAGTTTTTTACCCGTTTCGGCCTCCGTTTTCGCCAGCTCTCGCTTGATCTCGACGACCCACTCCTCAAAGCCGGCCGTCGTCCGGTTGTTCAGGGCCGGAAAGGTACCGAGGATGCCGTTTTTACAACACTCCAGTACCAGCCGCTGCTGGGAAACGATGAACATGGGGGAGGCCACCACGGGAATGTCGAGGTGGAGGGCGGCGAGGATATCTTGACGGGTTTTCATGGGAGGCAAGTTAGCGAATATTCGCTCTTTATGGAGACGGGAGTAGAGCAAGGGTTTCGTGGGCGACTATTCTCTCGGAACAAATAAAAACGGACCGGCGCGCGCCGGTCCGTCAACAATGATTCACAGGATCAAAACAGGTTAAAAGCACGTCCAGTCCTCCACCTCTTCGCCTCCGCGCACGAAATTCATCTCCCCGCAGTCGGCCCAGCGATCGTCTCCCCTGATGAAGGCCCGGTTGCTCACCGACGTGGGAGCCGGGAAGCCGTAGCGCCCGGTCGGGCCGGCGAACTCATAATCGAGCGCCCCGTTGCCGGTGGAGCGGTTGTTGACCAGCAGGCAGCGGTTGGCCCCGTCGATGACCTCGATACCGTTATTGAAGTTGCTCGTCGCCTCGTTGTGGTAGGTTAGCCAGCGGGTGGCGGGGAAGTCCGAACCGACTACCTGGCCGTCGGGCAGGGGAAAACTGACCGGCACCTTACACAACTCAATGCCGTTCACGTTGCCGGTGAAGGTGTTGTAGCCCAGCCGCCCGCGGCGGTCGCAGGCCCAGACTCCGAAGACCGTATTACGAATGGTATTGTTGAATATACTGGCCTCGGGGCCATTCACCACGACCACTCCGAAAACGGGAAAAGTCGGGTCGGACTGCCACTGACTGGAACCGACAAATACCGACCGCTCTACGTAAAGTTTCCGGCTCTGCTCGGCGATGACGCCATTCTGCCAGTCCTCCGCCGTTACCAGGGAGATGAAGGTGTAAGGAGCCTCCTGCACCAGGATGGCCGTACCGCCTTCCCCGCCGACCGGGACAAGTACCAGGTTACGGAGACGGACGAACTCGGTATTCCGGACGTGAATGGCCGGCACGATACCCGCCGCCCCCGTCGGGAAGGGCGCGATACCGGAGAAGAGCAGCCGTGCGCCCTTCTCCCCGACAATGTTGACGGGCTTATCGACCACCAGGGTACCCGACTGGGTGTGGTCGCCGCCCTCCAGGCGAATCACCCCGTTGCGGGGAGCGGCGGCGATGGCCGCGGCCAGGGCATTGCTGGACCCCGCGGGGATGATCGTTGTGAAAGATTTCGTGCCCAGGGCCGCTTCGTGGGCGGATAGTTCGGCCGTAGCGGTGCTTTCGTCCTGTCGGATCAGTTCGATCACGTCGGCGGGTACCGCGGCCTCATCCACCGGGGTGAAGGAGTCCTCGGTACAGGCCGTGAGCAGAAAAAGTAAGAGGAGGGAAAACAGGTAAGTGTTACGCATAGTAAAATGGGTTAGTAGTGGTTTTTCCGGGTACCCGGTTTCCTCTACCGTACCGACAGTGACCGGAGTGTGACATTTCGCACCCTATTTATTTTTCTGCACCTGCGTCCCCGCC
This sequence comes from Lewinellaceae bacterium, assembly GCA_963838715.1. GTDB lineage: Bacteria > Bacteroidota > Bacteroidia > Chitinophagales > Saprospiraceae > Neolewinella. The sequence goes on along the minus strand of CAWISE010000009.1, from coordinate 4,552,644 downwards.
CTCCTGACACCCATTTTCAACTAGTTATCCGTAGGGACAACTATCTTACCCGCCTCGTATGACGGACGAAGAACTGATAGCGGGCATGGCGAGGGGAGACGAACGGGCGGTGAAGTACCTGTACCGTCACCTACTACCGCCGATCTTCACCTGGCTGTGTACGAAAGTGCCGCCCCAGGAAGCGGAAGACATCACTCAGGCGGCCGTGCTTTCGGAACTCCGGCGGCGGCCCACCATTCCGCTCCGGCTGGACAAAGCCACCTACGCCACCTACCTGAGGCGTATCTGTTACCACTTATTACTCAAGTACTTCCGGGATAAAAAGCGGACGGGCAGTGTCACACCGGAACTCCTCGCGGTACTATCCGAGGAAGCCGCCATCGAGAAAGAACTGGAAAGTATTGACCTGCAACAACGCCTCGACGATGCTTTCGCCGCCCTCGACCCCAACTGCCGGAAATTGTTAAAGCAGTACCTCATCCTGGGGAAATCCCTGCGATCGCTCGCCGAGGAATGGGACGTCAACTACGCCACGCTGCGCCAGCGCGCCGTACGCTGCGCCAAAAAACTCCGGGGGCTGCTGGGAGATGACCCCCGTAATTCGGACAACCCCTGATTGACCATGGACGCATATGCCCACATCGATGCCTACCTGGATAACGACCTTACCGCCGCCGAGCGGGAGGCATTTGCCCGGGCCATGCAGGAAGACGCCGGCTTGCGCAAGACCGTACGCCGGCAACAACGCCTGCGGGCGGAACTCGCCCTACGCGGTAATGACGATCGCCACCGGGAACTGATGGCCGCCGCCCGTTCCGCTCACCCCTTGCGCAAGCCTCGCCGGGCCACCCGGTGGTGGGCGGTTGCGGCCCTGTTGCTGGTGGCCCTGTCTGCTACCTGGTTACTCTGGCCCACCAACCCGGCGCCCCGTGAACTCGCCGAACGCTACGGACAACTCAACGCGCCCTCCTCGGTACTCCCGGTGAATGAGGGGTATCAACTGCGCAGTGGCTCGGCCCCGGCTTCGACCGACGAACGGCGCACCGACCCGGTCAACTACGCCCGCTACCTCAACCGGGCCGATACCGTGCCGGCGAAAGCCCTGCGCGCCTACCAGTCCTTACCGGACAGTTTGCTGACGGACTCCCTGCGTTTCGAAACCGCGCTGCTTCATTTACGGCTGGACCAACCCGCCCCGGCACTGGCCCTGCTCGACCGCCTGAACACTCCCCACGGGGGGGGCGTGTACTGGTACCGCGCCCTGGCGTATCTGCGACTGGGGGAGGTAGAGGGGGCGAGGACGCAGGTGCAAAAATTACTGAGTATGAGCCGGGACGGTGGGTACCAAAGCGATGCGCGCCGGCTACTTACGGAGCTGGACGGGGAGAAAACACCCGAGTAGGAAGCAACCGACCAGGGGCAGCAGTATTATCCACGACCACCGAGCGGACACCGGCAACGTCGGCCGATCTCCCCCCGGCCCCAGCAGGGAGAAGCCCGCCCAGTAGTAGGGATGGGTAAGGATTTCCTGTTTCTCCGTAGTGAGATGGGTGAGCGTGGCCCGGCGCAGGGCGGTGGCCGGCCGCCGTTCTTCCGGCAGACAGGAGAAAAAATTCGTCACCAGCCGGTAGGTGGTCCTATCCTCGACCGGCCAGCGGCTCATCATTACCTCGCGGGACCCCGCGGCGCGAAACGCCCGGGCCAGGCTCTGCACCCCCGACCCGTTACGGAAGCGGCCGGCCCCGGAATCACAGGCGCTCAGCACCACCAGCTCGGCCGTCAGGGGCAGGTTGTAGATCTCGTCGGTGTACAGCAGGTTGTCCTCCTCCCCCGCTCCGCCCGGCGTCAGCGCCAGGTGGGTATAGCTGGGCTGCTCCGGGTCCGCAAAGCCGTGGGCCGCCAGGTGGAGGTAGCGGGCACCGGGGGCCCAGTGTTTAAGGTTGCGCTCCGTAGCCTCCTCCCCGTAGAAGACCTTCGCCCCCCGGTAGTGCGCGCTGACCGCCCGGACCTCTTCCCGATTGAACCGCAGGGTACCTCCCCGCTGACGGAGGACGCCCGGCAGGGCCGCGGCCATTGCCTCCCCCCGGAAATCGGCGAAGCGGTAGTCGGGCCGTTCCGGGTAGGTCGGCGCCATGCCCACGTAACTCCCGGCGTGCTCCCGGCGGGTGGTGAAGCGGCGTTCCAGGAACAGGGTCGTGGCCGATACCTCCGTCGTCAGGGCGTAGCGACGGAGCAGGAAGGGCTGGTTGCGCCACTGCTCCCCGGCGGGGTCCAGCTCCGTCAGCAGGGCATTCCAGGGCAGCTGGTGGAGGGCTCCGTCGGGCAGGAGGATCAGCTCCGTCACCTCCCCCGGCAGGTCGCCCGCCCCGACCAGTGTCCGGTAGAGGTGGTAAGCCAGTGACGGCCACCCGGACGGCACGGTCGGTCCGATCGCGCCGGGATGGACGACCGAATCCGTAAAGGCGGCCAGTTGCGCGGGCAAGTCGGCCAGTGGGCGGGAGGTAGCTGAGAAGGTATGGGCAGTGATGGTAGCCAGGGTGAGGGAACGCTCGTCGAGGTGGTAGATCAGCACCGCTTCCCCATCACTCAGGCAGGATTGTAACTCGTCCAGGGTGCAGGCCGTCCTGCGGCGGCGGCCCAGGGCGGCGTACTCGGGATAGCCCGCCGCGGTGCGCTCTTCCAGCTGCCCGGCCTTCCTGACGGCATTCCGCAGGGCGATGCGCATCTCGGCCACGGTTTTTGCCGTCAATTCCCGGTCGGAACGGCGGGAGAGTTGCTGTTCCAGTTCCCGTTGCTGGGCGCTCAGTAACAGCTTTTCCCCGATCAGCTCGCGCAATTCCGGAGCGGCGGTCAGCTGCTCGTAGCGCTGTCGCAGCTGGGTGGAAAAATCCAGGTGGCGGGTCCGCTCCATCGCTTCGAAGAGGGCCTGACGGCTGGCCGGGCTGTCCAACGTCCGGAAAGATTCGTAGGCCAGGCGGACGGGCAGGTCGTACAGGGCGCGGTGCCGTTCCAGCAGATCCGAATACTGAAATTCGGCACTGTGGGTGAGCAGGATCTCGCCGATGATGCGCTGCCCGAGGTCGCAGTATTCCAGGATGCCGGCGGGGTCGGCGTCGCCCGCTCCGGCACGGTGCCGCTCGAACCGGATCCGGGCCGCTACGTCCAGGGTAGCCGCCAGGAAGGGAGAGTTGTTGTGCGTGCCGACCGTCCGCGGTTCCGGCAGCAACCGGTCGCAGGCCGCCCGGGCGGCGTCCAGGTCGCCGCTTTGCAGTTGCCACCTGACTTCCAGCAATCTTATTTCCCGGTAGACCGTGTGGTCGGTCTGTCCGAGTGCCTCCGCGATTTTCCGGGTGGACGCGATCAGCGCCCCGGCCTCTTCGTAGGCACCCCGGTCCAGAAGAAAAGACAGGAAGTCGCGACGGATCCGAAAGAACCATTCCGGCCGGTAGGTAGGAAAGGGATGCTGGGGCTGGATGTGGGGCAGTCCGAAACTCACCGCCCGGCGGTAGGCCAGCAGGGCGGCGCGATCGTCCCCCCGGTGCGTCTCCACCCAGGCCCGCGCCCAGGCATTGATCCAGCCGACGTGGTGGGGCGCCGGGATTGCTTCGAGCAGGTCGAGTGTTTCCTCCGCCTGGTCGAAGCGGCCGAGCCGGGCAAGCACGATGGCGTATTCGGAGTAGGCGGAGTGGATACGCAAAAGACCATCCTTCCCCGCCCGTCGGAAAGCCGCGATGCTTCGCTCCAGGTGAATCCTGGCTTCCCCGAGTTGGCCGCGCTCCAGGAATATCCCGGCGAGATTTGTTTCCTTGTTGCCGTTCAGGAAAAAATTGGGGTCCCCCGGGGGGACGGCGGCCGTAACCAGGCGGGCGGCCTGCTCGTGCATCGAAAAGGACCTTTGGAGATTACCTACCAACTCGTACACGTCGCCCAGAGCGACGTAATGAAACCCCCACTCCAGGATCGGGCCGAAGTAGGTCTCCCCCTCCCGGAGCGCGACTTCCATCATCCGCACGCCCTCCAGCACGAACCCGCGCCGGGCCCGGGCGTATCCCAGCCGGAGACGCGCGAGCAGGTTCAGTTTCCGGTGCAACTGGCTGATACCGGGAGCGGTGGCGGTCCTTTCCAGTACGATGGAAAACACCGTTTCCAGGCTGTCCCAGCGCTCGTTGTAGTACTGTTGCCAGCCCCAGTCGTCGATGGTTTCCCAGTAAGCTTCGTCGAGCGGATAGGTTTCCACGAAATCAATCGTCCCGTCCTGCCCGTTCACCCCGGAGCGGGTAAGCAGCAATAAAAATAATACGAAGAGGTATCCGGGGCGCATCTAGCCCAAAAATAGCTTTCAGTACCTTGTTTACACAAGTAAGTCTGCATACGGGGATGCATTTACCCTGATCCGTAAACAGAAATCCGCCAACCCGTTAATCGGCCGGCGGCACCGAGCGGCTCCGGGCGATCGGCTGCGCAGGGCCGGCCGGCACCCGCGCGCCGCCGCAAAAAATCAAATAAAAAAGGGGGGCAGTACTCACCTGTACTCACCTGCCCCCCGCACAACTCGGATTGATGTTTTCTTACTGCCCCTGACCGAGCGAGAAGCCGCGCTCCCCGTCGAATTCGTAGAGGTTTTCCGTTTTGATGATGTCGACGTCCGCCCCGATGGCCCGCTGCAGCAGTTCGTGGATGTAATGCTTGGGCACCGCCGTGTCCGTCGGTATCTCGTAGCGGCAGCGCCAGTGGTCGGTGCAGAAGGTTTCGTCGAAGCCGTCGGGCCAGACCTTCACGCCGCGGTTGGTGATCATCGTCAGCTCGATGCCGTTGTTGAGCGTCTGGAGGACGTCGGCCAGTTTACCGGCCTCGCCGCCCTTCCAGTCGACGAACACATCCACTCCCTTCAGCACCTTGTTGGTGGGCTTTCTCCGCTCGTAGACCGGCAGGTTGAGCTGGACGTTCCGGTCGTAATCCGCCGCCGGGATCACCCGCGGTACCCGGCCGAGGCGTTCGATGACGGCGTCGGCGAACTCCCTGGTCCCGACGCGCTGCTTGCTGACGCCTTCCTTGTGAATATCGGCCGTGTGGATGCCCTCCTCGATGGCGCAGGACCAGGCATTCTTGACTTTTTCGGCCACGTCCTGCTGTCCGATGTGGTTGAGCATCATGACGGCGGCGCGCAGCAGGCCCGTCGGGTTGGCCACGTTCTGTCCGGCGATGGGGGGCGCGGAGCCGTGGATGGCCTCGAACATGGCGCACTTCTCGCCGATGTTGGCGGAACCGGCCAGGCCGACGGAGCCGGTGATCTGGGCGGCGATGTCGGAGATCACGTCCCCGTAGAGGTTACTGGTCACGATGACGTCGAACATCTCCGGGGTATCGGCCAGCCTGGCGGCCCCGATGTCGATGATCCAGTTATCCGTTTCGATGTCCGGGTAGCCGGCGGCAATCTCCCGGAAGATCTGGTGGAAGAGCCCGTCGGTCATCTTCATGATGTTGTCCTTCACGAAGCAGCTGACCTTCTTGCGCTTGTACAGCCGGGCGTACTCGAAGGCGTAGCGGATGATCTTTTCGCAGCCGGGGCGGCTGATGAGCTTGAGGCACTGCACGACCTCGTCCGTCTGCCGGTGCTCGATGCCGGCGTAGAGGTCCTCCTCGTTCTCGCGGATGATGACCACGTCCATATCCGGGTGCTTCGTGGCGACGAAGGGGGCGAAACTCTTGCAGGGCCGGATGTTGGCGTAGAGGCCGAGCGTCTTGCGCATCGTCACGTTGAGGCTCTTGTATCCGCCGCCCTGGGGAGTGGTGATCGGTGCCTTGAGGAACACGCGGTTGCGGATGATGGCCTCCCAGGCCCGGCGGTCGATGCCGCTGGTGTTACCGGAGAGGTAGAGTTGCTCGCCGATCTCGATCTCGTCCCACTCGATCCGGGCGCCGGCGGCGGTGAGGATGCGCAGGGTGGCGTCCATGATCTCGGGACCGATGCCGTCTCCTTTTGCTACGGTGATTTTTTGCATGATGGGGGGAAAGCTTGAAAGGGGGTGGTTAGGGAAGAGGTTAGTTGGCGTTACGCGGGCGTAACTTTTGGTTCCACGGAGTGGAACGGAGGGAAACAGAGTTGAACGGAGGGTAAATTGCTACCGCAATTTGGGAGTTAGCGGAGATGTAGTGGAGTAACCCCCCTGCTTCTCTCCGTGGAACCTTTCTATTACGTTTCGTAGGGTCAGTCCAGAAGCTGGAAGTCGAGCTTGCCGCTGATGACGACACCGCGGCCCTCGCGCTCGGCCAGGGCGAGGAATTCCCGGGCGTTCTTCATTTCCATTTCCAGTTCTTTGATGCGGTCGCTGACCTCACTGCTGTCGCAGTTGCAGTCCGCCAGCCACTGCTGGAGCCGTTCGGTCTGGTGGAATTTGATCTTCTCCCGCAGGAGGGTGGTGACGACGTTCGTGGCCTCGGCGGCGGTGAATTCGCCATCGACGAGATTGGTTTGGTGGGTGACTTGGGTAGCTACCATGATTGGATGGATTGAAAAGGTTAGGAGGAGGATAGGTTATTGCCGGGAGGGCTTACCGCCCTGGCGCAGAAAGAGGAGCAGCAGGACGATCGCGCCACTCACGCAGAGTTCCCGGGGGATTTCCGTGTCGGGTAACAGGGCGACCGCGATCATCACTACGGCACAGAGTACCATGAGCAGGGTGGCGGCCCGGGACCGGGTGATCCAGACGGATTTACCGGCGGAGCGGTCGAGGGAAGCAGTTTTGGTGTGGCGGTGTGTCGTTGCGGACATCTTTACTCGTTTTGTTGACACAAACATAGGCGCGCCTTTTCATAAACCATCCTTTATATTCGCAATGAATAGCATAATAAAAAGTTATGAACCTTACCCTTCGTCAGCTCCGCATATTCTCCGAAATAGTTGATTGCCAGAGCATTACCAAGGCCTCCGAACGGCTGCACCTGTCGCAACCCGCCGTTTCCATCCAGCTGAAAAAACTGCAGAATCAGTTCGACAGTCCCCTCACGGAAGTGGTGGGTCGCCAGCTGTACGTCACGGATTTCGGTCGGGAGATCGCCGGTCACGCCGCCAGAATCCTGGCGGAGGTGGACGCCATCGACTACAACATTCAGACCGCTCGCGGTCACCTCGCCGGACGGCTCCGTCTCTCCGTCGTCAGTACGGCGAAGTACGTCATGCCCTACTTCCTGGCCGATTTCATGCACCGCCACCCGGCCGTCGACCTGACGATGGACGTGACCAACAAGCGGCACGTCGTCACCAGCCTGGAGGAGAATGCGGTGGATTTCGCGATGGTGTCCGTCCTGCCCGATCACCTGAAACTGGACCGGGTCCCCCTGATGAAGAACAAGCTCTACCTGGTGGGCGGCACCCGCGATCGGGGGGCGGGCCGCCCCGGCTCCCTGCGCACGCTCGGCAATTTCCCTTTACTCTTTCGCGAGCCGGGCTCGGCCACCCGCGCCGCCATGACCCGCTACCTCACGGAGCGCAAGATCCCGACGAACAAACGCATCGAACTGACCTCCAACGAGGCGCTCAAACAGGCCATCGTGGCGGGGCTGGGGTACTCCGTCATGCCGCTGATCGGCATCAAGAACGAGCTGCGCAACGGCGACCTGGAGATCCTCTCCTTCCCGGGGCTCCCCATCGTCACGGAGTGGAACCTGGTGTGGCAGCCCTCCAAGAATCTCTCCCCGGTGGCGGAGGCCTACCTCCACTTCGTGCGGGCGGAAAAGGAGCGGATCATCGGGGAGCAGTTTCGGTGGTTCGAGGAGTATTAGGTCGGCGGGGCGTGACAATCCCGTAGCATTACGGGCGCGGGTGCAAGCATTTTATAAGCGCTTGTTAAAGTTTAACTACGTTGCTACTACGCGGTTCTGAGTCTGGCCGGAATTGAGTTATTTTTGGTCAGAACAACTGGGAAAAGTTACCTCATAACGGCTTATTTGGTGATTTTCCTAGGAAGTTCAGAATAAAAAGAGCCAATTATGGACGACGAATGGAAATCGAAACAAGCTCTTAATAGCTGATCTTACGCAAGTGAAAGAGATATGTTTCCACCCCATAAAATCGGGGGAAGCAGAGTTAACCAGAGAAATAAATTTGCTGTCGCAAATTTGGAGGCAGCAGCGTACGCATCCGTCCCGGCTCCGCTTACTCCTGAATATCGCGCAGCGATTTCAAACGCTGTTCAACTCTGCTTCCCGCTGGTAGACTCTGCGGAACCAACAGTTGCGCTTCGCGGAACGTCAGTTAACAGATAAGCTACGAAAGGACGAAAACCTTAGACAGGTCAATGTTTAACGGTGTACTGCTTAGCCATCAATTGGTATCTTTGAAGAGAATACCATCCCTATGAACCGCCTCTTTATCTATCTGCTTTTATTAGCACCAACTCTTGGATTCTCGCAGTCCATACCCCATAGCGTCGGCTTCCTCGATGTCAACCAGGATCCTATCTTTGTTAAGGGACTGGATGAAACTGTAAGCGCCACTAACGGAGTCTACCTCAATCATGGATTTGGGAGGAATAGCAGCTCTAACACGATCTCTTTCTTTGACGGCGCAACTTGGCGGGAACTGTACACCTCCGTAGAAACACTGCAGCTGCGGGGGGCAACCGAGAACGGCGCTTTCGTGGTACAGCGCATCGAGGGAGAGACTTTTAATCGCCATATCCTCTTTATCGACCGGCTTACCGGACAGGCAGATACCATCAGCACCGTACTCACGCCTAACCCAGAAACTTTCCAGGTCGGGAATGATTTTTACACGCTTACCTACCTAACCGGTGTCCGGAAATATACCGATGACGGTAACGAAGTAATCATTGATGCCAATTATCAACCCCAAAGCGGATCGAGTCCACCTTGTGCGTTCAACAACCAATTGGTGTACCGAAATCGTGGCGATTACTACCTGAGCGATGGTACCGCCGGCGGAGGTCGGTTCCTTTTCGAAGGAGAAGATCAACTAATTGAGTTCAATGGTCTGCTGCTTCACTTTGGTCGCTCTGTCCTAGCAGCGTACGATCCGGCGACCGACACCGTTATATCCCTGCAGCAGGATTTACCAAATTTGCCCGGAGAATTCATTAGTAGCCTAGCTGAACCTACCCTGACGCCCAGCGGACTCCTGTTCGTTGCCACCACGGGAACCAGTGGGCGAGAACTTTTTATCACTGACGGTACGCCAACAGGAACTCACCCACTGGAAGAAATCATCTCAGGTTCGGAAGATGGGGTAGGGGGCAGTTTCTTCCTAGATGTCAATATCGGAGGTACGCCTTATTTAATATTTCGCAAAGAATCAGGCGATCTCGACAATGAGATTTGGATCTCTGACGGCACTAATGCTGGCACTTACCCTATCTTCACCATCACCGACGAGGAGCTGATCTACTCCAATACCGTACGCGAGCAGCTAGCTCCCGACGGAACACTTTATGTCATCGTACATGCCGGTTCTGCAGTCAGATCCAAAACCTTATTGTATACCTTGACACCTACCACCGGAGAACCCGCCATACTGGCCGATGACCTCCCTTACAGTTTTAGTGGGAACGCCCCACTACGCATCGTTAATAATCGACTTATCGGGGGAGGTACTTCCCGTAACGACACCCTGTTTTCTTACGGTCCTACTCCGGGAGACGAAGAAATCATTGCGGTAACCGGATACTCTACTGACTACCTGTATGCGGATGACAGCTTATTGCTGTTGACCTACAATCCTCAGGGTGGACCGGATACTATTTACCATACCCAGGGTGATAGGGTCGATCTGACCCCCTACTTTATTACTCAGTCTACTTCCTCCACTACTACCACCTACCTTAAATTATTCTCCTTCGCGGAGGAAAAGTACGCCTACGTATTCGACCCTCAGCAGGGAGAATCTATTCTCAGGTTAGATCTCAGCACCCTTACTACGGAGTATCTCATTGACCTCTATCCGGAAAATGCCGGATCAAACATCAGAAATCCGCACGGACTAGGAAACTCCGTAATTTGGCGGACAAGCAGTCCAGGGGGCACCTACCTCAGCGATGGCACACTGATGGGTACACTTACCTTACCCCCGGGAGTAGCTAGTTTTGGTAGTTCGCCGCCCTTCGGCCATATTGAGAGTCGCTACTATTTTGGCGGCGACTTTGGAGGTGCTGATGTATCCGAGTTTAATCCCCTTACCGGAGAGGCACGCAGTATCGCGGCACTCTATTCTGGAGTTGGAGAATATCAGTACGGTCCTTCTGTAGTACTTGGCGACAAAATCTATTCCAGACGAACCAAAACGGCCTTCAGCCCAACTCGCTATTTTATTGAATTACTGGAGGTCGACCCAGTAACCAATACTAGTCGCGTCATACATTCCGATTCCACGGTAGATGTTGCATTCCGAAGTCTGAATAGCAGGGCGGCTACGGATGGCAATGCTGTATATTGGCTGACCGTCCAGGAAGGAGGTTCCGGGGCCATTAGCTACCAGCCGGGAACGGATGTAGTTACCCCGTTAGGAAGCATAGCGGATAATGGTAGTGGCTGGCTGACTCCGCTGGGTAACCGTGCCTACATATCTTACCAGGACACTGACGGCATGGAAATCGCTCAATTCCTTACCCCCACGGCTATGGGTCCACGGATCGCGGCCACGGACTTGAGGGATGGAGTACCTCTGTCCGGTCAGCTTGTCGCCGTCGACTACGGAGCAACCCGTGGAGTCCTCGCCATCGATCCCGCTACCGGAGTAACGACCCTGCTGGCCGATAGGGGTAGTGACTTCCCTGGCGTTACTGAGCTATTCCCCTTCGGCTCCAATCAGGCTGCTTTTCTCCGGGAGGCCTCCGAAGACAACTGGCAAATCTGGATCACGGATGGAACACCTGCCGGTACGGCGCCCGTTGCCGATCTACCGGGTACACAACGCGCTGCCTCCGTAGTAGCCCTGGGCCAGTACCTCAGCATCATTGTGAACCAGCAACTGATGTTATTCGATCCGGCTGCTGCTGTGTTTGAAGTAGTAGACTTACAGCTGACGCAAAGTCTCGATCAACCCGCCCAGACGGTAGCCGGAGACCGGGTGTACGTAGCTGCCATCCACCCACAGTTCGGGGAGGAAATGCACTACATTACCATCGATGAGCAATCACTGATCACCGGCCGGATTTACCGCACCGATGACGATACGGGCGCAGCCGGTATTGCCGTAACCTTAGTGGAGGATAACGGCACCCGTCAGACTTTTACTGACGAGTCGGGTAATTACCGCTTCCCGGTGAGCGCCGGCAGTAGCTACACGGTACGAACTACCCCCGGCAACTGCTATTCCGACATCGCCGACCCTACTGAATATAGTCTCACGTACTCGCCCGATTCCACCTACGCGCTAGACTTTGTCCTCACACCCCAACCCGGCCCCGCCCACTTCCGTACGCGACTACAGTCCGGAACCATCCGCTGCGGATTTACGGTACCCTTTTGGTTGACGGTTATCAACGATGGTTGTTCGGCTGCGGCCACTACCGTCTATCTTGATCTGCTTGATTTAGTGACCTATGCCGGATCCGAGCTGCCGCCAGCTAGTTCCGGCGGATCACTACTGAGCTGGAACACACCAGTCCTATCTCCCGGCGCTAGCTACCAACTGCGCCTGGAGCTGACGCTACCCGGTGAGCGCTTCAACGAACAACTAATCCCCCTGCTCGCCTACGCCGATGGCGGCACCACCACCGATACCTTCCGTTATTCGCAGCAACTCCGCTGCGCCATCGACCCCAACGACAAGCTCGTCGAGCCCAGTCGCCCCGAGCCCTCCAGCAGCAACTACACGGAGTTCGGCGAAGCCCTCATCTACACCATTCGTTTTCAGAATACGGGGTCGGACACCGCCTTCAATGTCCGAATCGAGGATCAGTTGTCGGCTGGATTGGACTACGGTACCTTCAAACCCCTGGCAGCCAGTGCTCCCTACCGCACCACCATCGACAACGATGGTCTGGCCGTTTTTTACTTCGACAACATCATGCTCCCCGATAGCAATGTCAACGAAATTGCCAGCCACGGCTTTATAACTTTCGAAATCAATGCCGCCGGCAATCTGGAGGAGTTCGCTACCACCGATAACACCGCCGGTATCTTTTTCGATTTCAACGCGCCGGTCATCACCAACACGGTGACCTCTACCTTCGTCACGGCACTAGATGCGGACGCGGATGGCTATACTTTTTACGAAGAGTGCGATGACACCAATGCCACCATTAATCCCGCCGCCCGGGAAATTGAGAATAACGGCATTGATGAGAATTGTGATGGAGAAGACACGATTGTCGGAGTTGTCAATCCGCTCCCCGGTAACTTGTTGGCTTTCCCCAACCCGACGACAGGACTGTTCCGGCTGCGCTATGATCTCCCAGCCCAACTGAGCGTACGCGTGCATAGCGTGACGGGCAGCTTGGTTATGGAGCAAGTCTTTAACCAACAAACTACACTGGATTTCAACCGATTACCGGCAGGACTCTATCTAGTCCGTGTGAGTGAACTGCGTACCGGTGCGGCACGGACCTTGCGAATTGTGCGGCACTAGGGCGAGGACGCAGGTGCCGGCATTTGAAGCGATAAGCCAAATACTACCTAACGTTGTTGCCCTACCATGCCCACTATCCTCGCCCCCACTCCCGGGGCTCCCCATCGTCACGGAGTGGAACCTGGTGTGGCAGCCCTCCAAAAATCTCTCCCCGGTGGCGGAGGCCTACCTCCACTTCGTGCGGGCGGAAAAGGAGCGGATCATCGGGGAGCAGTTTCGGTGGTTCGAGGAGTATTAGGTCGGCGGGGCGTGACAATCCCGTAGCATTACGGGATGGGTGCTAGCATTCCGACCAGCAGCGGGTCAGTCCGGTCCGGCCAGCCAGTCGCGGACCCGCCCGCCCAGTTGTCCACTCCAGGAGCGGGTATCTCCGGGCCGGGGAAGGGGGAGGAAAAACAGGGTACAATCTACGTCGGAGGTAACCGGCGTGCTGTTACCAAATCGGCCCTGCACCTGCGTCCCCGCCCCTCCGCCCGGATAGAGTAGCCCGACCCGACGGGCGCCGTGAAAGTGGGCGTAGGTGTAGAGTTGCTGGAGGTCGCCGGGGCCGGGGCGGCCGTGGCTGGGTAGCTTCCACTTGGCGTCCAGGATGGCCAGCAGTTCGTCTCCCCGGAAGATGCTGATATCGGGCTGCAGAACGGAGGGCGTCCGGCCCGGTAAGTGGTAGTAGGCACTGCTCCGCTGCCCCGTCACCCGGCAATTCGGGAGGCTGCGGCGGAGGCTGATTTCCAGGAAACGCTCCCACAGGCTGTTGATGTTGAAGAGGAGTGCTGGGAGGTCACGGCCACCGGTCCGCACCGGGGCGTGCCGCAGCAACAGGAGGCGGGCGATGGCCAGGGCCGGGCGGTAGGCCTCGGTCCCCCGGGGGAAGCGGAGGCGGTCAAATACGGCGGCGGTGGGCGGGGTTTCGGGCAGTTCCGGCCAGCCGCTCAGCAGCCAGCGAAAACGGGCACTGAGGGCCGGCGCGTCGCTGAGCCGCGCCGCCAGGCGGAGGGCCTGCCCCAGCAGGCGGTTGTGGGGGGTATCGAAGTCGAAGCGGTCGCGGGCCACGAAAAAGCGCTCGCGGTGGACGAGGTTACGCCGCAGGTGCTCGGTGAACAGTAGCCGGCCGCTCAGGGCCGTGGCGTTGGCGCGCTCCTCGTGGTAAGCCCGGTGAAGGCCCCGGCGGAAGAGGCCCTCGGCGTGCTCGAGCAGCAGCCGGAGGTAGAGGTGCAGCACGTCGTGGGGGCGGGTGCGCAGACCGGCCGTGGATGGTGCCGTGAGCGGCAGATCGTGCACCACCCGCAGCATGTCGAACAGCCGGTCGCGCCAGTAATTATCGTCGCCGGAGCGGTCCGCCTTGGGCAGGATCTCGATGGTCAGCTCCCCCACCCGCAGCACGCCGACGTAGGAGCCGAACTTGACGCCCCGGTAAATGAGGCGGTAGTAGGGGAAGTCGGCCCCGGAGCCGTAGAAGGCTTCCAGTTGCTTCAGTTCGTGGGCGCGGAGGTCGGTTTTGCCGTCCCCGGCGCGCAGGGGCTGGTGTTCGTAGACGGTGATGGTACGGCTCATTCGTCCGGCGTGTTACCGAGCAGGATGGTGAGGGCGCGGGCCAGACCGGCTTCATCGTTGGCGAAATCCGGCAGCTCGTACCGGTGATGGTTCGCCAGGTCCAGTTCCTCGGTATTCGCGCCGGTGGGGAATCGCAGGTTGGCGGTCTCCCCGTCGGGTCGGACAAAACCCTCACCCAGCACCAACCGCAGCAAGCGGTAGTCTTCGTAGAAGTACTCCCGCAGCAGGGGGATGATGCCGGTGGTGAACTGCTCGGCCACGGCGGCCGCGTCCGTCATCTTCAGGAAGTAACTGTGGCCGATGCGGTGGTCGGCGTCGCGCAGGAAGACAATGCGTTCGTTGAGGCGGCGCATGACGGTGGCCAGGTTGAACGGCCGGCCGTCTACGGTGACCTCCTCACTGCCGAGCACCTCCCCGATCACGTCCGGGTCGGGGGCCACTTCCACGAAGCGGAAGCGCCGCCGCAGGGCCGAGTCCAGCGCGATCACGGAGCGGTCGGCGGTGTTCATGGTGCCCAGCACGTAGAGGTTAGGCGGCACCCCGAAGGGTTCGCGGGAGTACGGCAGGGTGACGGTGAGGGCTTCGTCGGCCCCCAGACGTTTGTCGGGTTCGAGCAGAGTGATGAGTTCGCCGAGGATGCGGGAGATGTTGCCGCGGTTGATCTCGTCGATGACGAGGACGTGGTTGGGGGCGGAAGTGTAATTTAGCCCTGATGCGTTGTAATCTTTAAGTATTTCAACTTTATCAGTGTATGACAAATCATCAACTAATAATTTAACCGGAGGATCAAAGTTCTTGACACCGTTGTAGGCAGCCCAATACGCCGATTGGTTTGATCCGCCAATCGCTTTTGGAATAAATCCATATACTTCATCTTCCGGTATTCTTTCTTGGACAACCCGGTTATGGAGCCGTAATAGACGCTCTTTCGAAACAGTGTGCTTTACCGTGGCATCATTTCCGTGATAAGTCCACAAGTTGTTTTTATCAGACAACTGTCGTATTACAACCTCTTTGTTTTGTATTGTCCTCAGAACAATTGGATTCTCTTCGGAAATTCTCTGTTGAGCAAGTTGTACAAAACTGTCGTACTTCTCGCTAAATGATTTATTCTCTGTACCACTAATAGATTGAGTCTCGGTGATCGCTGAGTAGATACTACTTGTAGTTAAAACTTTAAACAAGCCTGGTTTAATTTCATAGGTGACCTCATTACTACTCTCTTCATAGTTATTTTTAATCACCGGCTTCAGACCCTCCACGAAATCCTCGTAACTCAGGCTCTGGTGAAAGGTCGTGAACACGATCTGCCCGGCGGTCTGGTAGGCGCGGTAGCGGTCGCGCACGGCTTCCCGGTCTTCTCCCTGCACCTCCGTCAGCGGCTTATTCTCGACGATGGCCACGGCCTGGGCGATGGTGCGGTAGGTCTTGCCGGTACCGGGGGGGCCGTGGAGGATCTGGTTGAGGGGGTGGATCATGGGAGGGTTTTGGGGCGAGGACGCGGGTGCAGAAATTGCGGAAGAAGCCGGAGGGCTCAGATTGGGAAGTGCTTTTAGTACTTCGAGAATGAAGGAGCGTTTTTCAATGTGGAAAAGTCTGCCCGCCGAGGTAGCGGGTGGCTTAAGTGGCCGCGCTAAGCGATGCCACTCAACGGGGATGAGGTGTCGTTTGCGGATAGCGTCGTACTGATAAGTATTTTCCGCTACCACTCCTACCGTGTTGCTCTCCCTATCCTCCTTGACCACGATAATGTCGCCGACCCGAAGGTTTAAAAAGCGTTTCAGGGGGAAATGATCGTCTTTGTCAACGCCTTCCTGCCGGAGGAAGGAGATAATATCTTTGTTAGCACCCTCCCGAAATAGGGATAGGTCTAGGTGTCCGGCCTCCTTGAGATATAGCACTCCTTCCTTAACCATATCAGCCACCTCGCCGGGCTCGTCTCCGTAGGGTACGTAGGTCCAAAAATTGCGGGAAAAGTCACGGTAGGCCGCCCAGTCACGACTATACTGATTGTACCTCCACTCAATTTTTTTCTGCGACTTGGCTACGTGATCAACCGGAACCCTTTCAATTTTCAGATCCGGAAGGCTGGCGGAAAGGGATTCGATGGCTGCGTCGATCGTAGCTAGAAACGACGTTAAATCCTCCCC
This sequence comes from Lewinellaceae bacterium, assembly GCA_963838715.1. Lineage (GTDB taxonomy): Bacteria > Bacteroidota > Bacteroidia > Chitinophagales > Saprospiraceae > Neolewinella. The sequence goes on along the minus strand of CAWISE010000009.1, from coordinate 4,536,360 downwards.
GAGATCCGTAAGCAGTTCGGCCACCCGCTCGTAGTGATCTCGCGGTGCGGCAAAGTGTAGCCCGATGTGCTTACCGTTGGGATTTCGGACCGCCATACGCTGCCAGAGTTCGCCGGAGGGCCTATCGCGCAGGTACTCCGCCAACCGGTAGAGGGCCGCCCCCGCACCGTCCTCCTGGTAGCTCTGGCTGATGTGTAGATCGTAGGTGAACCCACCGTCCACCATCAGAAAATGGACGCCGGCCGGACTGATGATACTACCGGAGGCCTTCTCGTCCAGGTAAAACTTAGTCGTAAACTCACCGTACTTCTCCTGGCTGTTGAACAGGTCGATACTGGCCTCCCCCGGCGATCCTGACGGAGGTAAAACGTGAAATCAGGGTCGGAACGGTGTCGGTCCATCAGCCAGTCATACACGGCTTTCTCAAACTGGTGGTACGTCAAAATACAGGGGTTTAGCAAAAAGTAAAACCGAAAGTTACTACTTTACCGACACCCCCCAATTCGGCAACTTTGCACCTGCGCGCCGTCGCCCCCTACTTCCGCCCCGTGTTCGAACAGACCTTCAAAAACATCGACGACCTGCTGTACAAGGACAGCAGCGCCGACTCCGAAATCGACTACATCGAGCAGACCAGCTGGGTCATCTTCCTGCGCTAACTCCATGACCTGGAAACCGACCGGTCCGGACCTGGTTGAGTTCGTCGACCGCGAACCGTTCCCCTACTTGGTAGATTTGACGCGCGTAAAGAGAAGCATTCACGCCGCTATTATCGAACTTGATTTCAAAAGGTGCAACTTTACACGACGAACTTCCGACTTAATCAAAAATTATATACCCTATTAGTTAGAAGCATTCACGCCGCTATTATCGAACTTGATTACAAAAGGTGCAACTTTACACGGACGAACTTCCGACTTAATCAAAAATATTAGGATCCCCCTCCCCCTCCCTCCTGGTCAGGGCCTTCGCCGGGGAGTTGTAACTTCGGAGGCGCGCTTCACGTTATCTTGCTACCGTTACCATTTCCTCACCCGCTCAACTGCCCGAACTATGACCCTGGATCGAATTAAGAATACCATAGCGGTGGACGTATTGTCGGCCGGCAGTTTCGCGGAGCTGAGGGATAAGCTGAAGGAGGTACTTAAGGAACTCTCCGCCGCGGAGCAATCCGACCCGACGCCAGGTGAAACTGGTGCTTCCGAAGCTGCTACTGATGAAGCGGAAGCAGAGCCAAACCCCGCCGTTCAGCCCCGCGTACGACCTCGTTTACCCGTTGACCTCAACAAGTATTCACCGGGGCGGCCGAAGAAGAAATTCAGTAGAGAAGCGTTGGAACGACAGTGGGTGCCAACACCGATAGACCCAGCCACCTGGGACGAGCGAGTACGGGCGGAGGAATGGTCGGATGAGTTAATGGATAATATGCTTAAACAGCTGCGGGAATGAGCTTGGTACTCGATACAAACGTGCTACTGTGCTGGGTCCGTAACGATGCTACCTGGCATTACTTGCGGGGCAAGTATGATTTAGCCGGCGATGCGGCTAAACCGATCGTCAGCGCGGTCTCGATCGGTGAAATCCTCGCCATCGCTCACCGCAACGATTGGGGGGCTAAGAAGCGGGATGACCTCGAACGCGTCATTGCCGCGCTGCGCATTATTGAAGTGGATTACTCCGAAATTTTGGACGTCTATGCCGAACTGGATAAATTCAGCCGGCAACCCGGCCGTACGCCAGACCGCCAGGGTTCAGCCATTAGCATCGGAAAGAACGACCTCTGGATTGCCGCTACCGCCGTAGTTGCGGAGGCCGCCCTGCTCACGTCGGACAATGACTTCGATCATTTTAACGAAGTGTACTTCGAGGTAATCAAATACCACCGGCAGCCAGGCTAATTTTCTACCCCCACGAACGAAGCCCCGACCCGCTACGACCTCATCGACCCCGCCCTGCGCGCCGCCGGCTGGGGCAGCGTACCGGGCAGCGAGGTAAACACGGAGTGGCCCATCACCGCCCCCACCAAGCCTGGCGCCATCCGGAAGGTGTTTATCAACATCCAGGAATACGTCTACGGGGAGGCCGGGTGATGGCTCCCTGCTTTGTCGGTAAATTTTGCACCTGCGCGCCCCGCCCCCTGCGGCAACCCGGTCACCAATCACGAATTCCCTACCTTCCCCCCATGCCCCTACCCGCCTCCCTCCTCCACGGCTTCTACCACCAGGAAACCACCAACCCCGACACCCCCTACCTGCGCCAGCCCTTCGGCGACCGCTGGGAAGAATACACCTGGGCCGAGGTCGGGCAGATGGCGCGCCGCGTCGCGAATTACCTGCGCAAAAAGAACTTTCCCCCCGGTAGCAAGATCGGCCTGGTGAGCAAGAACTGCCGCGAGTGGGTCATCGCCGACATCGCCATCATGATGGCCGGCCACGTCTCCGTCCCCTTCTTTGCCACCCTCACCGGCAAACAGATCGCCGAGGTGCTGGAACTGGGCGACGTCGTCTTCCTCTTCGCCGGCAAAACGGAGGTCTGGGACGACATGAAAACCGGCGTTCCGGCGGAGATGCCGCTCGTCCGCTTTCCGTTTTACCTCGGTAACTCGGAGATCAAGCGCGGCGTGGCCTGGGAGGACGTGCTGGCGGACAACGAACCCATCACGGACAGCCCCGTGCCGGAACCCGACGACCTCTGGACCATCATTTTCACCAGCGGCACCACCGGCACCCCGAAGGGCGTCATGATCACCTACCGCACCATCCAGGGACAGGCCGAGGCCATCCACGAGAGCAACCCGCTCAACATCGACCACAGCGGGGCGGGCAACAACGTTTTCTTCAGCTTCCTGCCCCTCAACCACGTGGCCGAGCGCGGCGTCATCGAACGCTCCACCTTCCTCTACGGCGGCTCCATCTCCTTCAGCGAAAGCATCGAGCGGTTCGCCGGGAATTTACGGGACGTCCGCCCCACCCTCTTCTTCGCCGTCCCCCGCATCTGGACGAAACTGCGCGGCGGCATCCTGGCCAAGATGCCCGAAGCCAAGTTGAACAAACTACTGCGGATCCCCCTCGTTTCCTGGCTGGTCAAGCGCAAGATCAAAGCCGGGCTGGGCCTCGACCGCAGCCGCCGGAACATCACCGGGGCCGCCGCCATCCCGACGGCCACCAAGGAATTTTTCGACAAAATCGGTATCCCGCTGGCCGAGGCCTACGGCATGACCGAGAACTGCGCCACCAGCCACATGCTCTTCCCCGGACAGGACAAACCGGGCAGCGTCGGTCAGGCCCAGGCGGGCTGCGAGCACCGCATCGACCCCGAAACCGACGAGGTGCTGATGCGCGCCCCCTACGTCATGGACGGCTACTACAAGAGCCCCGACAAAACGGCCGAGACCATCACCGACGGCTGGCTGCACACCGGCGACCAGGGCCGCATCGACGCCGACGGATTCCTCTTCCTCACGGGCCGCGTGAAGGACACCTTCAAGACCGCCAAGGCCAAATTCATCGTCCCCACCGAGATCGAGGACAAGTTCGGCGGCAACCCCGACATCGAGCAAATGTGCCTCCTCGGCCTCGGCATGCCGCAACCGCTCCTCGTGGTCTCCCTGAGCGAAACGGGGCGGGCGCGGCCGCAGGATGCCGTCACCGCCGATTTGAGCGGTCAGCTCGACCGCATCAACGAACACCTCCCGAGCTACAAGCGGGTCGGGGCCATCGTTGTCAGCAAGGAAGACTTCACCGTCCCCAACGGCATGCTCACCCCCACCCTGAAGGTGAAGCGCCCCCAGGTCCACCAGCGCTTCGCCGACCGGATGCCGAACTGGCTCGACGGGGCGGACAAGGTGGTGTGGGAGTGATATCTGGTGCCCGTAGCACTCGTTTTTCACCATTAAGACACTAAGGGCCATTAAGCAGCATTAAGGTACTCCGCTCAATGCCCCTTAATGTTTCTTAATGCCTTAATGGTAAACCTAAACGGCTCCGCCGCTCCTACCGCACCAGCACCACCCCCCCGCTGAACAACCGCTGCTCTCCCTCCCCGAACCTGAAGGTGAAGCGCCCCCAGGTCCACCAGCGCTTCGCCGACCGGATGCCGAACTGGCTCGACGGGGCGGACAAGGTGGTGTGGGAATGATACCTGGTGCCCGTGGTACTCGTTTTTCACCATTAAGACACTAAGGGCCATTAAGCAGCATATAAGATACTCCGCTCAATGCCCCTTAATGTTTCTTAATGGATTAATGGTAAACCCAAACGGCTCCGCCGCTCCTACCGTACCAGTACCACCCCCCCGCTAAACAACCGCTGCTCCCCCTCCCCAAACCCCACGATCAACTGGTAGAGGTAGGTCCCGGCCGGCGCTTCCCGCCCCCGGAACTCCCCGTTCCACCAGTTCTCTCCGTCGTCAAAATCGGCGGTCCGGTTCTCGAAGACCAGCGCCCCCCAGCGGTCGAACACCCGGTAACTGACGATGGTCGCCACCAGCCCCCGGTCCTTCTCCCCCCGGTGGCGGTCGTTCACCCCGTCGGCGTTCGGGGAAAAGGCATTCGGCAGGTAGACATTGCGCGGGGGGTCGCAGCCCACGTTGAAGCTCGCGCGTCGGTCGTATCCCGGCAGATTCCGCAGTCGTCCGTGCGGGCGGGACCGTTCAGCACGCCGGCGCAGTCCCGGCAAGTGGAGTTGAAGGCCACGTCCCCCGGTGCCCGACACACGCCGCAGCTGTCCGGCGCGGCCGTACCGTTCGTCACGCCGAGACAGTCCCGGCAGCTCTGCCCGAAGCCGGGGTCCTCCCGGGGCAGACAGACGCCGCAGCTATCCACCACGGCCGGGCCGGAGGGGACGCCCGCGCAGTCCGCGCAGGACTGGTTGAAAGCAGGGTCCGTCCGCTCCAGGCAGATACCGCAGTCGTCCACCACGCCGGGGCCGAACCGAACCCCGTTGCAGTCGGTAACGGGCAGGGAGGACAGGGCGCAGACGGCATCCAGGTCCATCCCCGGCGTTTCCGCCGAGCGGCAGTTTCCGTCGTCAATGTCCCGCACTTCCACGGCGTCAAACCGCAGGAGGCCCCGGGCGAACCCGGGAATCCGGCCGTCGATGTCCAGGTTCCGGCGGTTCATATCGACGATTCCGAATTCAAAGAAGCCGTCCCCGTCGGTGTCCGGCACCCCCCGGGCGATCAGGGCGTCCCGGGTGAAATCATCCAGGGGCCGCAGGGAGATGCGGGTTTCCTGGAGGATGGCTTCCACCTCGAAGACGTGGATGTCGGGCTCGGTATTCCCGGAGTTGATGAGGATGTTGTCGGTGAAGGCCAGTTTGAGCCACCCGCCCTCCCCGGTGATCATGTACCTGGAATTGTTGGTGGGGCTGACGGCGAAATCCGCCACCCCGAGGGTCGAACGGGGGTTGACCGTCCGCCGGCCGCAACCCTCCCGGAAGGTCAGCACCGAGTCGGCGAAACTGCTCGTCTCCCCGCAGAGGCGGCAGCCTTCCGTCAGGCGGGCGCAGGCCGGGTCGTCACAGTCGGTCAGGCCGTTCCCGTCGTTGTCCATCCCGTCGGCGCAGGCGGCCAGACCGGTTTCCTGGGCCCGCCCCGGGAGGGCGAACAGGCAGATCAGGAGCAGCAGTAACGGGAATCGGGTTGGCATGAAGGATCGGATACGGTGCGGGACGAATGATCTTTGGTACCAGTGCAGGCCCGGCACCTGCGCACCGTCGCAAAAATACCGTCCTGCCGTAAGCTACTACCTGCTCAGCGTTCATTAGTTCCAGGAAAAGATAATCCAATGAGTTTAATGACCGGATGTGACAAGATTATCAAAATTTATCCGTCCCCTTGGCAGACTAAGCAGAATTAAGTTACATTAGCATGACCTTTCTTTAGCTATTGCCCGACACCTGGAGCCTACATCCCCCTTAGGCCAACTTACTCGAACACTATGTCTATTGCCCCCAAGCTGCTCACCGTGCGTGCGCCGTTCCTATCCCTGTTCCTGCTCCTGTTCGCTTCCTTCGGGGTAGTAGCGCAGAACCAGGACTGCGTCACCGCCGACGTCATCTGCGAGGGCTCCAGTATTTCCCAGAACCCTCCGGGCATCGGGAACGTAAACGACTTTGCCGGGGGTACCAACCGGGGCTGCCTCGTCACCGGAGAACGAAAAGTAGCCTGGTTTTACTTCGAGATGAACGACATGACGCCGCCGGGTACCGTACTGGCCTTCACCATCATACCCAACATCACCCAGGATTACGACTTCGCCATCTGGGGGCCGAATACCGATAGTAACCCCCTGATGTGCGGTGGCCTGGGCAACCCCATCCGGTGTAATTACTCCGGCAGTACGGCCAACGGAGGGGCAACGGGTATCAGCAACCCACAGCCCAACGGACAGTTTGAGCCCGCCCTCATCGTCAACCCCGGTGACGGGTTCTGGCTGCTGGTGGACAACTTCGCCCTCACCGATCAGGGCTTTCAACTCGACTGGACCGCCGGCGGGCAATTCCTCGACTGTTCCGCCGACCCGATGTGCACGCCCGACTGCAGCGACACCGCCGTTCGGACCTGCGACGACGGCGACCCCTGCACCGAATTCGACGAGGAAACCTTCGACAACTGCCAGGGCGCGATCTGCATTCCCTGTGCCGGAACCCCGGTCGGCAACTGCGACATTACCTCCGTCCGCGCCTGCGACGATGGGGACCCCTGTACCGTAAACGATATGGAAACCGTCGACGACTGCTCCGGTAACATCTGTATCCCCTGCGCCGGCACCAACGGCCCCTCCTGTGACGTACTCATCGTCCGCCCCTGCGACGACGGCGACCCCTGCACGGAGAACGACGAGGAAACCGTCGACTTCTGTAACGCCCAGGCCTGTATCCCCTGCGCCGGCACCCCGCTGCCCCAGTGCCTTGACATCGTCGAGCGGCCCTGTGATGACGGCGACCCCTGTACGATCAACGACTTCGAGTACCTCGACGAGTGTACCATGAACATCTGTACCCCCTGTCAGGGCCTGCCCGCTCCGGACTGTACCGACACCGCCGTTCGCAGCTGTGACGATAACGACCCCTGTACGGAGAACGACATGGAAACCTTCGATGTCTGTAACGACGAGATCTGTATTCCCTGTACCGGCACCCCCGTCGAAGCCTGTCTCTTTACCGATACCCGGGCCTGTGACGACGGTGATGTCTGTACCGAAAACGATATGGAAACGGTCGACGGCTGTACCGGAGCCGTTTGTATCCCCTGTACCGGCACCCCGGTCGATACCTGCTCCCTCACCATCGTGCGGGCCTGCGACGACGGAGTGAGCTGTACCGAAAACGACATGGAAACCATCGACGGGTGTAACGGGACCATCTGCGTCCCCTGCGCCGGCGTCCCCGTAGCCGGGTGTAGCCTGACCACCGTCCGCCCCTGCGACGACGGTGATGATTGTACGGAGGACGATATGGAAACGGTCGACGACTGTACCGGGTCCATCTGCGTGCCCTGTGCCGGCACCCCGGTCGCGGAGTGTACGCTGACGACCGTCCGCCCCTGCGACGACAATGATCGGTGTACCGAAAACGACATGGAAACGGTAGACGACTGTACCGGAGCCATCTGCGTCCCCTGCGCCGGCATCCCCGTAGCCGAGTGCACCTTTACCACCGTCCGCCCCTGCGACGACGGTGATGACTGTACCGAAAACGACATGGAAACCGTCGACGACTGTACCGGGGCCATCTGCGTTCCCTGCGCCGGCGTGGCCGTGGCCGAGTGTACGCTGACCACCGTCCGCCCCTGCGATGACGGTGACGACTGTACCGAAAACGACATGGAAACCGTCGACGACTGCACCGGAGCCATCTGCATCCCCTGCGCCGGCGTGGCCGTGGCCGAGTGTACGCTGACGACCGTCCGCCCCTGCGACGACGGTGACCAGTGCACCGAAAACGACATGGAGACGGTCGACGACTGCACCGGCGCCATCTGCGTCCCCTGCGCCGGCGTTCCCGTAGCGGAGTGCACCTTCACCACCGTCCGCCCCTGTGACGACAATGACGACTGCACCGAAAACGACATGGAAACCGTCGACGACTGCACCGGAGCCATCTGCGTGCCCTGTGCCGGAGTCCCCGTCGCCGAATGTACGCTGACTACCGTCCGCCCCTGTGACGACAATGACGACTGCACCGAAAACGACATGGAAACCGTCGACGACTGCACCGGCGCCATCTGTGTCCCCTGCGCCGGCGTCCCCGTGGCCGAGTGTACGCTGACCACCGTTCGCCCCTGCGACGACGGCGACGACTGCACCGAAAACGACATGGAAACCGTCGACGACTGCACCGGAGCAATTTGCGTTCCCTGTGCCGGAGTCCCCGTGGCCGAGTGTACGCTGACCACCGTCCGCCCCTGTGACGACGGGGACCAGTGCACCGAAAACGACATGGAAACCGTCGACGACTGTACCGGGGCCATCTGCATCCCCTGTGCCGGAGTTCCCGTCGCCGAGTGCACCTTCACCACCGTCCGCCCCTGCGACGATGGCCTGGCCTGTACGATCAACGACATGGAAACCGTCGATGACTGTACCGGGGCCATCTGCGTGCCCTGCGCCGGCGAGCCTACGGATTGCGGTGACGGCCCCAACTCCACCCGTGCCTGTGACGACGGTAACCCCTCCACCGTCAACGATATGGAGACGGTGCTCGACTGTGACGGTTCCGTCTGCGTCCCCTGTGCCGGCATCCCGGTCAACTGCGACGACAACGCCGCCACCACCCGCCCCTGTGACGATGGCAACGCCTGCACCATCGAGGACATGGAGACGGTACTGGTGGCCGACGGGACGGTCTGTGTCCCCTGTGCCGGAACGCCTACGGATTGCGGTGACGGCCCGACCTCCGTGGTCAGTTGCAACGACGGGAATGTCTCCACCATCAATGACGTACAGACCATCCTGGACTGTGACGGCAGCATCTGTATCCCCTGTGCCGGGGAACCCGTCAACTGCGATGACAACGAGACCGAGATCCGCCCCTGTGATGACGGGGATGACTGTACGGTCGACGATACGGAGACCATCATCACCGCCGACGGCTCCGTCTGTATTCCCTGCAACGGTACGCCGCTGAATTGTGCCGGCGGCCCCGTCTCCGTGGTCAGCTGTAACGACGGTAATCCCTCGACGATCAACGACGTACAGACCATCCTGGACTGCGACGGCAGCATCTGTGTCCCCTGCGCCGGGGAACCGGTCAACTGCGACGATAACGAGACCGAAGTCCGCCCCTGCGACGACGGGGACGACTGTACCGTCGAGGACGTGGAAACCATCATCACCGCCGACGGCTCGATCTGTGTCCCCTGTAGCGGTACGCCGCTGGACTGTGACAGCGGTTCCACTTCCGTTGTCGCTTGCGACGACGGTGACGCTACGACCATCGACGACGTGCAGACCATCCTGGATTGTAACGGGGAGATCTGCGTCCCCTGCCAGGGTATCCCGGCGGGCTGCGGGGAACTGGAGTCGGTGGTCCGCTCCTGCGACGACGGAGACCCCTGCACGACCGGGGACATGGAGACGGTACTGGTGGCCGACGGTACGGTCTGCGTCCCCTGCCGGGGCGTGGAGCTGGACTGTGATACGGGGGCTACCTCCGTGGTGGCCTGTGACGACGGCGACCCCTTCACCCTCGACGACGTGCAGACCATCCTGGACTGCGACGGCTCCATCTGCGTCCCCTGCCAGGGTACGCCCTGCCCGTCCATCGATTTCGACCTGAACGTGGTGAGCAACTTCTCCGGGGCCCAGATCAGCTGCAACGGCATGTCGGATGCGTCCGTAGCCGTGGAAAACATCGAAGGTGCCATGATGCCCGTACGCTTTGACTGGAGCAACGGGGCGAGTACGCAGGTGCAAAACAGCAACCTGGCTGCCGGAGTGTACACCGTGACCGTCACGGACGCCGCGGGCTGCGTCGGTATCGCCAGCGTGGTGGTCGAGGAACCCGACGAACTGGAGGTCGACCTGATCTCCAACGACAGCCCCTGCTTCGGGGACAACGACGGGGCCATCCGCTTCAACGCCGTCCGGGGCGGTACCCCACCCTACCGCTACAGCATCGACGGGGAGACCTTCGGCAGCCAGCCGCAGTTCAACAACCTCTCTCCGAACACCTACTTCGTAACCGTGAAGGACGCGAACGGCTGTAGTCTGCAGGCCCGCTTCGTGATCGCCGAGCCCGAGGAGGTCTTCGTTAACCTCGGCCTCGACACCGTCATCCAGCTGGGCGACAGCATCGAGCTCAGGCCGGACTACAACCTGATCGTCGTGGATACCTTCGTCTGGCTGGGCCTGGAGTGCCTCAACTGCCCCACGGCCGTCGTGAACACCATGAACCCCACCTCCGTGAGCCTGACCATCGAGTCCCTCAACGGCTGTCTGGCCAACGACGCCCTCAACATCGGCGTGGACCGCCGGCCCGACATCTACGTACCGAACGTCTTCTCCCCGAACGGAGACGGCGTCAACGACCTCCTGTTCCCCTTCGCGGGGCGGAAAGTGCGACGGATCGCGGCCTTCACCGTCTTTGACCGCTGGGGCGAACGCGTCCACCAGCGCAACGACTTCCCCCCCAACGACCCGGCCTTCGGCTGGGACGGCCGCCTGGACGGGAAGATGATGAACCCGGCCGTCTTCGTCTACGTCGTCGAAGCCGAACTGATCGACGGGAGCATGGTGCTGGTGAAGGGAGACTTTACGCTGATGCGGTAAGGAGAGGATAAAGAAAGAAGAAGGAAAGAAGAAAGAGAAAAGACGTGCCACTCGGCGCTACACGGCGAGAGGTACTTCTTTCTTCTTGCAGTTCGCGGAGCGGCCGGTCTTTCATCTTTCTTCTACCTTTGGCTCCATGCTTACGCTCGAAGATTACAAAATCACCCGCCGCTACCCGACCCAGTGGGGCAACATGGACCTCGCCCGCCACGTCAACAACCTGGTGTACCTGCGCTGGGCCGAGACCATCCGCGTCGTCTACTTCGAAGCCATGGGGATGAACACCAGCTTCGCCCCCGGCGGTACCGGACCCATCCTCGCCTGGCAGGACTGCAAGTACATCTTCCCGATGACCCACCCGGACGTTGCCATCGTGGGCGTACGCACCATTGCAGTGGACGCCGATCGCTTCACCATGGAGACCGCCATTTTCTCCGAACGCCACGACCGGATCGCGGCGGTGACCAAGCAGGTCATCGTGCCCTACGATTACGAGCAGCTGGCCAAAGCAAGCATGCCGGAAGGCTGGATCGCGGGGATCAAGGCGCTCGAATAGGAGATATTCCGGTTAGATGTTCGTCGATGCTGGATAATCGATACCGGCAGCGAACCTTACCGCCAAGATCGGGTTAGGGCCACCATGAGCGGAACTTTTGACAGCTCCCCGCTCTCTACCACGGTAGAAGTGGACGGAAACCCCACGAAACTTTACCGGGTGGAGGCAATGGACCTGGCCAGGGCACTTTGTGGCGCATTATTCCTGGCGCTCCCGCTCCACTTTACCATGGAGATGTGGGCACTGGCCCGGACTATTCCGGACATCAGTCTGATCGTCGTCGTTGTTACGGCCTATCTGCTGAACGTCGGGTACCACTATTTCAGTGGCTTCAATACCGACGGCGTACCTAAACAGCAACCGTGGTTTGATGCCCTTTCCTCACTGGGTATTGGGCTGTTTGCCAGTTGTGTGACCATGCTGCTAATCGATCAGTTCAGTCAGCAAATGCCCTTTGAAGTCCTGCTTAAAGTTGGTGTCATCGAGATGGTACCGACCAGTTTCGGGGCCAGCCTGGCCAAATCGCAATTGGGTGGTGGTAACAACCAGCAGGAGGAGGATTTGACCAGCCCTTGGTCGGCCGATAAGAAAAAATTACTCGGTGCGCTACTGGGGTCGACTATGTTCGCCTTCAACATCGCGGCCACGCAGGAGCCGGTGCTCATTGCAACCTCGATTCAGCCGCTACAACTGATCGGCATCGTTATCTTCAGCTTGCTGGTGAGCTACCTGATGATCTTTTTTGCCGCCTTTAAGGACCGGGGCCCCGACCAGTCCAACGGTATCATGGGGGAACAGTGGGCCGAGACCACGATTTGCTATTGCATTGCCCTGTTCGTCAGTGCCGCCTTACTGTGGATGTTTGGTTACATGCCCCTTGACACCCCCGTCTCCCTCTGGTTACCCTGGGTGATCGTACTGGGTTACGCCACGACGCTGGGAGGTTCCGCCGGCCGACTGATTATTTAAGAGCTATTGTACCATGAGCAACGACAAAGAAAAAAAATCCGAAAAGGAAGACCAGCAGGCGGGGGCCGGTGAGGACAAAAAAGCACCCACGCTACTGGTATGGACAGTGCGTGGCCTGAGTCTGTTGCTAATTTTTTCGATCCTGGGCTACCTGACCTGGTCGGCTATGCGCGCCCGGGAGGAGCCCCGATTCGTGTATGAATTGCACTTGGACAAGTGCGCGGAGCGGGACGGCCGGTGGGTCCTACCCGTCACGGTGACCAACGAGGGCACCGTCAGTGCGCACGACCTGACGGCGGCGGTGAGCGTAAACGGACCGGACGGCCGTAGCGAACAGCAGATCACCTTCCCGATGATCGGGGCCAGGGAAGAATTAACGCTGGAATTTTGGTACGACGAGGATCCAAGGGGCAAAAAAATCCGCGCCACGACCATTAGTTACCTGGTACCCTGACGGGCTGACGAACATAGAAAATACGCCTCCGTTAGGCTTTCCAAACCCAACGAATGCCCATGAGCAACCTCTACCTGCTATTTCCCCTACTGTTCCTCCTCTCGGCCTGCGGCTCCGGTGACGCGGATACCCTGGTAGTGGAAACCCCCACGGACGTAGAAGCCATGCCCGATGAGGCCGCCCCCGCCGAACTGGAAACCCGGGACCCCAATCTGGTCTACGCCGATGAATTCTTCGGCGTGAAGCCGGGCGACCGCCTGGACCCGACCCGTTTCCAGAAAGACGAACTGCGCACCGGCGAGGGCAACTTCGACGTCTTCTACCTCCGCAACGAGGAGGGGACCCGCTGGGCCTACGTCATGCCCGACCCCCGCGACGGGGGAAAGACCATCCGTTCGATCCACGTGGTCTCCGACCAGGTGCAGACCCGGGACGGCCTGCGGATCGGTGACACCTTCGCGGACCTCCGGGCAAAGGCCGGTGTCAACAAGATCGAAGTGCACGGTTCCGAGGTGGAAAGCCGTACCGTGGTCACCCTCAACGGCATCGGCTACCGGATCGACCAGCCCTTCAACACGTACGAGGTGGAACTGAGCAAGGTCAAGGACTCCGCCAAGATCACGGAAATCATCGTAGGGTAACCATACACCCGCGTGGTGGCGAACAACCGCCGCAAGCGGTACTTGCCCGAGGTATGGGTCGCGGCAATCAGGAGCCCCCCCATGATGGCCAGGTTCTTCATGAAGAAAATACTCTGGATGCGGTAGGCTTCGCTGCCGGGTGCCTCCTTCCAGAAGTCGTGGACGATGTAGGTCAGCGGCACCCAGTAGATCAGTAACAGGATGGCGCCCAGTCGCATCCGGTAACCGAGGGCGATGGTCAGACTCCCCACCACCAGCAGGAAAATAGCGGCGTAGAGGAAGAAATCCTGGTTCCAGGTCAGGCCATAAATGGTCATGGCTTTTTTGTTGAGGCTCTCGTAGGCGAAGTAGTCGTACGCCTCGAAGAGGAAAAGGAAGGCCAGCAACAGCCGCCCGAGAAGATCGAAGATGTCTTTCATAACCCTGATTTTTCGCAACACAATTGGGGCACCGGTGCGTTTACCGACCATGCGTAACCTATACTACATCCTGCTGCTGGTACTGACGGTAGCCGCCTGCAACCGACAAACAGCCTCCGTAAGCCCCGCACCCGCGACCGCGCCCACCCCCGTGGCCCAGAGCAGCGGCCTCGCCCCGACCGCTAAAGATACTGCCCTGCTCTGGCAAATCAGCGGCCCCGGTATCGCCGAGCCCAGCTACCTCTTCGGTACCATCCACCTGATTCCGGAAGAGGACTACTTCATGCCCGCCCCGGTGATGCGCGCGCTGAACGACGCCAGTGAGGTCGTTTTTGAGATCGACCCCCGCACCATGCAGGACCCGACCGTCATCATGGGCCTGATGGACCGGCTGATGATGAGTGGTGACACCAGCCTCGAAGACCTGCTCTCCGCGGAGGACTACGCGACGGTGGAAGGCTACTTCAACGCGGCGGGTATGCCCTTCATGATCTTCAAGAATATGAAACCGGCCTTCCTGTCGGCCATGGTCGGCCAGGATATGTCGGCCATGGCGGCCGGCGGCGGCATGTCGGGCGTCAAAAGCTACGAGTTCGAGCTCACCCGGGTGGCCGAGCAGGCCGGCAAGACGATCGGCGGCCTCGAAACGATGGAATTCCAACTCGGACTCTTCGACGCCATCCCCTACCAGGACCAGGCAAGAATGCTGCTGGAGGCCGTGGAGATGGACCTGAACGCCGAGGAAGGCGGCAACCAGATGGACGCCATCGTGGACATGTACAAGCGCAAGGCGATCTCCGAAATGGCCACCATGATCTCTACCGAAAGCGCGGGTACGGCCAACTTTGAAGAGATGCTGCTGACCCGCCGCAACGAGAACTGGGCCCCCCGGATCAAAACCATGATCTCCCGCAAGGAGAACACCCCGCTGCTCTTTGCCGTCGGTGCCGGCCACCTCGCCGGGGAGAAGGGAGTGATCGCCCTGCTGCGCGGGAGCGGCCTGACCGTAACCCCGGTGTACAAATGACGCTGACCGTACTGAAGATCGGCGGTAACGTCATCAATAACCCCGCCGCCCTCCACGAAGCCCTCGACTACTTCGCCGGCCTGGTAGAGCCGGCCATCATCGTCCACGGAGGGGGGCGCAAGGCCAGCCAGGTCATCACCGAACTGGGCCACGAACCGGTACTCATCGACGGTCGTCGCGTCACCGACGAGGCCACGCTGGAGATCGTCACCATGGTCTACGCCGGTTTGCTGAACAAGAACCTGGTGGCCCAGCTCCAGGCCCGGGGTTGCAATGCCATCGGACTGAGCGGAGCGGACGCCAACGTCGTGCTGGCCGAAAAAAGACCGGTCGGGAAAATCGATTACGGCTACGCCGGAGACGTCCGCACCGTCAACGCCCACCTGCTGGAGCAATTCCTCCGCCTGGGGCTACGGCCGGTGCTCTGCCCCATTACCCACGACCGCCACGGCCAGCTGCTGAACACCAACGCGGATACCATCGCCAACGAAACCGCCCGGGCACTGGCCGCCGGCGGGTTTTCCGTCAGCCTCCGCTACTGCTTCGAGTTCCCCGGCGTACTGAGGGACCTGCGGGACCCGGATTCCGTGATCGACCGTCTCACCCCGGAAAGCTACGCCAGGTATCAGGCTGATGGGACCATCGGCGGGGGGATGCTCCCCAAACTGGACAATGCCTTTGCCGCCGTAGAAGCGGGGGTCACCGAAGTGGTGATCGGAGACCTGCGGGCACTGCGGGGGGGCGGGGGAACGAGGATAAGCGGCTAGTCCCCTACTCCGTAACCTTCAGTTCCGTCCGCAATTCCCGTAACCTGCCCGTCAGTGTCTCCCGCTCCGCGGCCAGGGCGGGGTCGTCGATCCGGTTATCCAGTTCGTGCGGGTCTTCTTCCAGGTCGTAGAGTTCGTAGCCCTCGAAGCCCGGCTCCGTGAAGTGGATCAGTTTGTAGCGCTCCCCGCGTACCCCCTCGTGACGGGCCACGCGGTGGTAACTGTTCATCTGCTGGTAGTAGCGGTAGTAGACGTCCTTCCGCCAGTCGTCCGGAGTGGCTCCCTCCAGCAGGGGACGGAGGCTGTACCCCTGTAACTCGGCGGGGATTTCCACGCCGGCGTACTCCAGCAGCGTGGGGGCCAGGTCGATGTTCAGCACCAGTTCCTCGACGCGGCGACCGCCCTTGACCGCCGCCGGGTAGCTGATCATCAGCGGGGTTCGGTGGCTCTCCTCGTACATGAAGCGTTTATCGTACCAGCCGTGCTCGCCCAGGTAAAAGCCCTGGTCGGAGGTGTAGATGACGATGGTGTTGTCGGCCAGTCCGGCTTCCTCCAGGTAGTCGAGTACGCGCCCGACGTTGTCATCCACGCTCCTGACGCTGGCCAGGTAATCCTGCAAATAGCGTTGGTAGCGCCACTCCAGTTCCTTGTCGGTGCCCTTCACTTTCTGCCATTCCTCCCCGATTCGTTTCAGGTAGGGCTCGTAGGCTTTGCGGACGTCGGCGGGCAGGCGGTTGATCTGCCAGGTGAAGCCCTTTACCCGGTCGAAATCCGGGTCGGTGATGAATCCGGCCCCGCCCGTACCCGGGTCCGGGTACTGGTATTCCTTCATGATCTTCAGATCCTCGCTGGTGAACATATCCGCGATCCGCATATCGGCGTGGGCGGCGGCCGGGCGGCCGGCATAGTCGTCGCGCAGGGTGGCGGGCAGGGGGTAGCGCTTGTCCAGCAGCCCGGGCAGGTCCGTGGTGTCCGGCATCCAGTTGCGGTGGGGGGCCTTGTGCCAGTAGAGCATCAGGAAGGGGGCGTCGGCGGTATCGGTGGCGATGTCCCGTAGTTCGGTCAGGGCGTGTTCGGTGATGATGTTGGACGTATACCCGATCTCCGGTTTGAGGGTGTCTCCGTTGTGGACGAAGACCGGGTTGTAGTAATTCCCCTGGCCCACCAGCCCGCGGAATTCATCGAACCCCCGGGGCCGCGCCTGCAGGTGGTGCTTACCGATCAGGGCCGTGCGGTAGCCGGCGTCGTGGAGGGCTTCGGGAAAGGTCCACTGGTCGGGGTTGAAGGGGCTCAGGTTATCGATCTTGCCGTTCAGGTGGCTGTACTTACCGGTCAGGATGGCCGCCCGGCTCGGGGCGCAGATGGAGTTCGTCACGAAACTGTTGCTGAAGATCACGCCGCCGTTTCCGATCCGGTCCAGGTTGGGGGTCTCGATCAGTTCGTCGGTGTAGGCCGAGATCGCGCGCTGGGCGTGGTCGTCGGACATGATGAAGAGGATATTCGGGCGTTTGGGCGCGGTCGCGGGTGCCGGCTCCTCCGATGAGCAGCGGGAGAGCCACAGCAGGGAAAGCAAGATCAGCGGAAGCAGGGAGTGGAAACGGGACATAACCTAAAGCTAAAGCATTGTGGCGGATTTCAAACTCCCCTCCCACCGTGCGTAGGCCGCCTCCAGTGCATCCCGGTCGGTATTGCGTCCGGTAATCGTAGCGACCACCTCCTGTTGTCCGACGGCCGATTCCAGGTCGTCCGCAAATCCGACCGCCACGCCGGCCGCCAGGGCCGCCCCCACCGCCCCGGTGGTGTTGTGCACCTCGATCGTCGCGCCGGTCAGGGTAGCGATGGTGGTGGCGAAGGTGGTACTCTGGAACATATTGTCGTTGCCCACCCGGATGGTACTCAGGTCGACCCCGAGCTGCCCGAGGATGCGCATCCCGTAGACGAAGGCAAAGGCCACGCCCTCGATGCCCGCCCGGACGACGTGCGCCTGCGTGTGCCGGTTGAAATCCAGCCCGAGTAGCCGGGCACCGATGTCCCGGTTCTTCAGCATCCGCTCGGGGCCGTTACCGAAGGGCAGGAAGTGAAGTCCGTCGGCCCCGACCGGAACGGCAGCGGCCATGTCCTCCATATCCCCGTAACTGATCTCCCTGCCACAGACCTGTTGCTTGATCCACCGGTGGGCGATCCCGCTGCCGTTGATGCAGAGCAGGATACCGATCCGCTGGTCGCCGCCCCCGTGGTTGACGTGGGCGAAGCTGTTCACCCGCTGGTCGGGATCGTAGGCGAGCTTGTCCGTCACCCCGTAGACCACCCCGCTGGTACCGGCGGTGGCCGCTACTTCCCCGGGGCGGAGGACGTTCAGGCTCAGGGCATTGTTGGGCTGGTCGCCGGCGCGGTACCCGATCACGGTACCGGGTTCCAGCCCCAGGTCGGCGGCCGCTTTGGCGGACAGTACGCCCTGCTTGCCGACGGCCGGAACCCGCCGGGGCAGCTTGTCGGCGGAAAGTTCCATCTCGTCCAGCACCAGGTGGGCCAGGTCGTTGCGCTTGAAGTCCCACAGCACCCCTTCGCTCAGGCCGGTGACGGTGGTGGTGGCCTCCCCGCTCAGGCGGAGGGCGAGGTAGTCTCCGGGCAGCATGGCGTAGCTGGCCCGGGCGTAGTTCTCCGGCTCGTTATCGGCCACCCACTTCAGTTTGGCGGCGGTGAAATTACCGGGGGAGTTGAGGCAGTGGCTCAGGCAGCGATCGGCCCCGATCCCGGAGAAGGCACGTTCGCCCGTTTCCACCGCCCGGCCGTCACACCAGATGATGGCCGGCCGCACGACTTCATGATCGGCATCCACTAACACCAGACCGTGCATCTGGTAGCCGATTCCCACCGCCTTTATTTGGGAAGCTTGCACCTGCGTGCCCGCCAGAATATCCCGCGTAGCGGCCTTCGCGTGTTCGTACCAGCTGCCCGGGTCCTGTTCGGCCCAGCCGGCCCGGGGTGCATCCATGCTCATTTCCTCGGCGGGCGATTGCACCCGGGCCAGCACCCTGCCGGTGGCGGCCTCCACGAGGGCGGCTTTGACGGAGGAGGAACCGAGATCGAAGCCGAGGGTGTACATAAACCGTGTTTTGCCAGCAAACTTAAGCACTGTCCCTATATTGAAGCATGCAAAACAGGATTCAGTCCGTCGACCTTCTCCGCGGCATCACCATCGCCGCGATGATCCTCGTTAATAATCCCGGAAACTGGGGCGCGGTCTATGCTCCCCTTTTGCACGCTGACTGGCACGGTTATACGCCGACCGACCTGGTCTTTCCCTTCTTCCTCTTCCTGGTCGGCACCAGTATCGCTTTCGCCTACCGCAACCGGAAGCCGAACGGGGCCACTTACCGGAAAATCCTGATCCGCAGCGCGAAACTCATCGGCATCGGCATCCTGCTCGGTGCCTTTACGCTGAGCTTCCCCTTCCTTAAACCCTGGCCGGACATTCGGCTGCCGGGGGTACTCCAACGGATCGGACTGGTATTCCTCATCGCCGCTCCCCTCGCGCTCCACCTCGGGAACCGGGGGCTGCTGATCGTCTCCGCCGCCCTGCTCTTCGGTTACTGGGGGTGGACGGGATACCTGCCGCTGCCCGACGGCTCCTCCCCCACCCTGGAGCGCGCCCCCGGCAACTGGGCCATGATCGTGGATACCACCCTGCTGGGCAGCCACACCTGGAAGCCCGATTACGACCCCGAGGGGTTGCTCAGTACCCTGCCGGCCATCGTTACCACCCTCATCGGGGTCATCGTCGGCCGTTACCTGCTGCGGGCCGACCGTAAAAAGCAACTGCGCATCATTGCCGCCGGGGCCATCATGGTGCTGATCGGCCACCTCTGGCACTTCGTCTTCCCGATCAACAAGGCCCTGTGGACGAGTTCCTTCGTGATCGTCACGGCCGGCTGGGCCTGTCTGTGTCTCGGGCTGATCTACTTCCTGACCGAAGTGCGGGGGTACGAATTCGGGCAACTGTTCAAGATGGCGGGGGCAAACGCCCTGCTCCTCTACGTACTGTCCAGTGCCGTCGCCAAACTGATGGGGTTGATCTCCGTGGGAGACACCTCGGTCAAGGGGTGGATCTACCGGACGATCTTCGCGCAGGAATTTCTGCCGGACAAGCTATCCAGCTTACTCTTCGCGCTCACCTTCACGGGGATCTTTCTGGCGCTGGGAGCCTGGCTGTACCGGCGCAGGCTATTCTGGAAGGTGTGAGTCCGGCAGTAATTCAGCCGCCCGCCGCCCCAGGTCCGCACTCAGGGCCACGCCCATCCCGGCCAGCCGGGCCGCCACCGTAACCCTTTTCCCTACCCTCCTCAGCAGCGGGCCCTTCCCGTCTCCCTGGGCCAGGATACCGCTCCACTGCTGGTGAACGTCCGACTGCCCCAGCGAAAGGTCGAACCAGCCATTCACCTTATCCAGGAGGTACTGCGTCACCTCGGGGTTGTCGCCGAAACGATCCGTCTCGGAGACCGCTCCCGCCAGATGACGGCCACCCCCCACCAGTAGCCGTCCGTCGGGAAGCCGGCGCAGGTAGACGTAGCCCGCGTGGTAGTGGTAGCAAC
The DNA here is from genome assembly GCA_963838715.1 of Lewinellaceae bacterium. Taxonomy (GTDB): domain Bacteria; phylum Bacteroidota; class Bacteroidia; order Chitinophagales; family Saprospiraceae; genus Neolewinella. The sequence continues at coordinate 4,516,164 of CAWISE010000009.1, read as the reverse complement.
CCCGGACGGTCAGTTCCGGCAAGGGACGGGTGACCAGCACCTGGTTCCTGACCGGGCGAATGGTGCCGTCGGGCAACTCCGCTACCAGCCGATTGGTGAAGGCATTGGTGGTCAGCAAGAGCTGTCCGAAGGGTAAGCTGCCGTAGTCCCTCAGTTCCGCCGCTCCTTCGCTTACCCCGGTCACCTCGACCCCGAATAGCAGACGGACGCCCATCGTTCGGCAGTCGTTTTCCAGCACCCGCCAGAGCCGGGCCGGGTCCAGCCCCGCTTCCAGCGGATTGTACAGCAGCGCCTTCCCGGCGGGTGTCCAGGTCCGGGTCAGGCCGGTGACTTGCTCCAGTAGTTCATTGAGTTCCCCGAGCCGGTCCAGGGTCCGCTCCCAGCTGACCGGATCGTCGAAGAGTTCGTAGCCGCCCTCCGGCTGCCAGTCGATGTTCCTGCCCCCGAACCTTTGCTCGATCCGCTGCATTCCGCTCAGTCGCTTACCGACCGTTTGCAGGGTAGCCGTTTCCCCGTAGGCATCGATGTCCGCCAGCAGTTCGGTGGGAGAACCAAAGCAGGCAAAGCCGGCGTTCCGGGTACTCGCCCCCCGGGGTATCGGGTGACGGTCGATCACCAGTACGTCCGCTTCGGGGCGTCGCTCCTTAATTTCCAGGGCGGCGTACAGGCCCGTAAAGCCCCCGCCGACGATAAGTACGTCTGGCCGGCCCAGCAAATGGCGGGTTTCCCAGAAACTGGGCCGGAAGTGCTCCCTGCTCACGTCAGTCCGTTTTCCAGGTCGGCCATGATGTCCTCCACCGCCTCCAGCCCGACGCTCATGCGGACCAATCCGTCGGTGATCCCCACGGCCGCCCGTTCGGCCACGCTCAGTTTGCTGTGGGTGGTGGTAGCCGGGTGGGTCAGGATGGTACGGGTATCGCCCAGGTTACTGCTGCGGGTGCAGAGTTCGGCCCGGTCCAGCAGCCGGGAAGCCGCCGCCGCTCCCCCCGCCAGCTCGAAGGTAACGATCCCGCCGCCGGCCTTCATCTGCCGCCGGGCCAGGTCGTACTGCGGGTGGCTCGGCAGGAAGGGGTAATGCACCCGCGTGATGCCGGGCCGCCCTTCCAGCCACTCCGCCAGGGCGAGGGCGCTGCGGCAGTGGGCGTCCAGGCGGACGTGCAGGGTTTCCAGGCTCTTGGAGATGACCCAGGCATTGAAGGGGCTCATGGCGGGGCCGGTGTGGCGGCAGAAGAAGATCACCCGTTCCATCACCGCTTCGGTACCGAGTAACAGACCGCCCAGTACCCGCCCCTGCCCGTCCATCCACTTGGTGGCCGAGTGGGTCACCAGGTCGGCCCCGAAATCGGCGGGCCGCTGGAGGTAGGCCGTGGCGAAGCAATTGTCCACGACGAAGAGCAGGTCGTGCTCCCGGCTGAACGCCCCGGCCGCGGCCAGATCGACCAGTTTCAGCCCCGGGTTCGAGGGGGTTTCCGTCAGGAACAGTTTGGTGGAGGGGGTCAGAGCCGCCGCCCACTGCTCCGGTGCGTCCGGCTCTACGTAGGTACAACGGACGCCCCACTTGGGAAACACCCGGGTGAGGAGTTGGTGGGTACTGCCGAAGACCGCCCGGGTGGCGATGATGTGGTCGCCCTGCTCGACCAGGGCCGCGATACTGGCAAAGACGGCACCCATGCCCGTGGCGGTGGCGAAGCCGGCTGCCGTACCCTCCAGGGCGCAGGCCTTGGCGACCAGCTCATCCACGCTCGGATTGTTGTAGCGGGAGTAGATGATGCGATCCGTCTCCCCCCGGAAGGTGGCCGCCATCTCGTCGGCCGAGTCAAAGGTGAAACTGCTGGTCAGGAAGAGCGGGCTGCTGTGCTCTCCGTAGGCCGTTCGGGGTAGCTGACCGCGAATGGCGCGGGTACTGGGTTGCCAGTCTTTTTTCATGGAGGCAAAAGTAAGGCAGCGCGCGTCCCGATGGCTATCGGGAGGGTACCGGGTTTACACAAAAAGAAAGCCCCGCTCCCGCATGCTTGCGGGAACGGGGCCATCCGTAGCGTAGGCTTTAGCCTGCGGTCGACTTTAGTCAACAACAAGACTACCGCACCACGATCATCTGCTTCGTAGCGGCAAAGTCGCCACTCACCAGCGTGTAGCTCACTACGCCCTTCGCCAGGCGAAGATCGTCAGCGTTCAGTACGATCGTGTTCTGACCGGCAACGCCCTCCAGTTGGCGAACCAGGATCGTGCGACCCGTCACGTCACGTACGCTCAAGTTCACCGCACCGGCCTCGGCCAGCGTGTAGTTGATGCGCGTCGTCTCCGTTACCGGGTTGGGGAAGTTCTGTCCCAGGCTGTTGATGCCCGCTACGTTCCCGCTGGCTAGCGGGACGAAGTCCAGGCTCAGACCGGCCGTGGCACCGTTGGTGCTCACTGCCTCCCGAACCGTTACCGCGTCGCTCACGCTCACCAGCTCGCTCAGGCGACCGGCAACCGTAGCCCGTACCTCCACCGTGATGGTGGTTCCGGCGCTGAAGCTCATGGCCAGCAGACCTTCAGCGGCACCGTTCAGGTTCATCCCTCCGGCGTTGGCGTCGTAGTCGACACCTACCAGCTCCAGGCCGGCGGCCAGTTCCAGGGTGCCCTGGAAGCCGGTCAGCTCCGTGCCGTTCAGCTCCATGGCATACGTCTGACCCGCCTCGAGGCGTACGTCCTGTACACCGAGTCCGAGGCTGTTACGACCCTGACCCGCGCGGGCTACGTTACCCAGCTCGATGGCTACGAAGTCAGCATTCAGAATGCTGCCCTGCAGGTTGTTCGCGTTGAAGACCTCGGGGAAGGTATTCAGGTAACCGTCGGCGTCCACTCCGAAGTCGAAGTCAGCCGCTACGAATACCCAGCTATCTCCGTCGGCGTTGGCAAAGGCGTTGTCCAGACCGAGGATCACCCGGCGCAGGCCGATGATGTCGAAAATGTCGATGTCCTCGTCCTGGTTGACGTCAGCGGCTACGTACTCGTAAGCACCGCCCAGCAGTTCCTCGCCCAGGATGTGGTTCATGATCGTGATGATGTCCGAGGTCTTCACCACCCGCAGGTCCACCGCACGGCTGTGGGCGGGTTCCAGGGTGTAGTCGAAGCCCGCGGGCAGTTCCGTGAACGCGAAGCGGCCCTCAGCACTCGTCTGCGTCATCTCGTCCATGTCGTTGGCTCCCGTCAGGTTGACACTCACGCCCTCCAGCAGGACGTCGTCCTGGGTGGCGATCGTACCGGCCAGGCGTTCGCCCTCGTCGCTACAGATTCCGTTGTTGTCCTGTACCTCGACCACTACCGAGCAGTAGTCGTTGTTGTTGCGGTCGTCGAAGGCGTACACCCGTACGTCCGTGTCCCCCAGCTGCTCACACGTCAGCGTGATGCCGTTGCGTGGGAAGGTGGCCGTCGTGCCGTTCTCGATCTCCTCTTCGGTGTAGATCGCGTACTTGTCGATCAGGTTACCGAAGCAGTCCTCCACCGGGCTGGCGATGAAGTCCGTGGCCCAGATGTCGGCCATGCCGCCGCCGTTGCCGTCGGGCATCAGGGTGACCGTCAGCGTCTGGATACAGATCGGCGTCGGCGCCTTGTCGGCCGTCACGCAGAACTCGATGATCTCCACGTCGAAGTTGCCACAACCGTCGCCGGCGCGGACACGCAGGGCATGCTCGCCGACCGGGATACCGGCCAGGCTTACCCGGAAGCTACCGTCAGCGTTCATGCTGATCTCGTTAGCCGTCACGAAGCGGGTACGCTGGAATCCGGCGCTCACTACGTAGTCAGCATCCAGCTCAACGGTCACGTTGGCCGCGGAGCAGTCGTCCTCGGCCGTGAAGTCGATCGTGATGTCCGCCTCACACTCCTCGCCTACTCCGGCGAAGCAGTCCTCAGCTGTCGAAGTCCGTGTCGATCACCGGAGCTACGTCGTCGTAGATCTTGATGAACTGGGTGTAGCGGAAGTAGCCGCGGCTCGCGTCCGTGGCGTAGGGGTCGTCGTCGATGTTGTCGTTACCGTTGTCATCATCGTCTCCGTCGTTGTCGTCGCCGTTGTCCAGCAGGTTGTCCCGCTGGGGGGCGAAGGCGTCGAAGCGGGTGTCGCTGAAGCGGCTCAGGAACGCGAAGTCATCCGTCAGGATGTCCTCCCGGACGCCCGGTACCACGTGCAGGTACAGCGGCTGGGTGTTCGACGTTGCGGTTAACCAGTCCGTCGCCATCCCGGGGGATGATGTAGGCCTGGCCCTCGCCGTCGTACTCACACCAGTTGATGATCTCGTAGACCACCTCCAGCTTGAAGCACTCCTCGGCCGCGTTCTGGCTGCGGAAGGTATCCACCGCGATGTTCACCGCGATCAGGTCGCAGGCGCGCTCCGTCTCGTCGATGCCGTCGTACTCGGGGATGTCCATGCAGTCTCCCTCGACGTCCACGGGGAACTCGATGGTGTAGTCGTGCACACCGTAGACCACGATGCTCTGCACACAGGCGTTCGTGTTCGTGAAGCCCTGACCGTCGGTGACGGTGAAGCGGCGGGTGAAGTTGCCCACCCCACAGCTGTTCAGGCTGCCGATGATCGTCTGCTCGATGTTCACCTCACAGTTGTCCTGGCCGAAGGCGGCACCGAAGGCGGCGTCCAGTTCCTCGTCCGTGGCCTCCTGGATGTCGGCCGGCAGCGTGGCGTTGTACACGATACAGCTGATCCGTACCGGAGCCGGCTGGAAGCAGGTCGGGCGGGCCTTGTCCTCCACGAGGACGTCCAGCCAGCAGTCGTTCACGTTACCCAGGTCGTCGATGACGCGCAGGCCGACGCGTACCACGCCGAGGTCGGCGCAGGTCAGCACCAGCTGGTCGTCGTAGGGCTCGGTGTTGATGTTGGCGTCGTTGACGCGGGCGATGAACAGGCTTACCCCGTTACAGTCGTCGTAGCTGCCGTTGTCGATCATCTCCGGCGTCAGGATCGCGATGCCGGTGCTGGCCTCGTCCGTCTGGCTCTGGCCGGCGGTGATGCTGATGTTCAGGCCGTCCTCACAGATCGCTACCGGAGCGGTGCGGTCCACCACGCTGAAGTCGAAGTCGAACTCCTCCTCGTTACCACAGTCGTCACGGACGGTGTAGCGCAGTACGTGGTCACCCACGGGGATGGCGGAGCTGATCTCGGCGTTGCCGTCGTTCAGGTCGACCACGAAGGTGCCGATCGGCGTAGCCGTCAGGTCACCGCCGGGGTAGATGTCGGCCGTGATGAAGATGTTAGCCGAGCAGTTGTCCGCCACCGTGATGGTGGGGTCGTCCAGGCGGATGTAAGCGGCACAGATGTTGCCGGCGTTCGTGCTGAAGGTCAGACCGTCCAGCTCGTTGCCCTGGAAGTCGAACTGGCGGGGACCCGTGAAGGTCGGGGCCATGGTGTCTCCCACTTTCACCACCTGGGTGAAGGTGCGGATGTCGCCGGGCTCACACCAGTCGATCACCGTGTAGGTACGCACGAACTTGTAGGTGTTCGGGCAGGTCACGATCCGGGGACCGTCCTCGAAGGTCACGCCGATGTTGCAAACGGTCTCGCCGTTGGCACCGTCGCTGAGGGGGAAGACGCGGCCGCCCACTTCCAGGAAGGGGAAGTCCTGCGCCCGGGGGGCGGGGTTGGTGCCGAAGACGATCGTGGGATCGTCGCACTCGTACTCGGCCACCGCGTCGATCGCGTCACCGTCCAGGTCGTCCAGGTCGGGACGAACGAAGGTCAGTACGTAGTCGTCCGTGGTGCTGTCGTTGTCCTCGCCGGCGGCGCTGATGCAGCTACCGGTCTCGGTCACCGTGAAGCGGCGGGTCACCAGTACGTCGTTGCACTGGGGGTCGAGGGGGTCGCGCTGGATCACGTCGTTGACGCAGACTTCCAGCGTCTCGCTGCAACCGTCGGTGACGGTGGGCAGGCCACCACCGCGGACCAGGCGACGACCGAGTTCGGTCTGCGTCAGGAAGCGGTTCAGGTTGGTGACCGGCTGGCTCTGGAAGTTGGCGCGGTAGCTGATGAAGGCGCCGGTGTTGGTCACGCTCCAGCAGCGGCTGATGTTGCTCTCCAGGCTGGCCAGTTCGACGTCGTCGAGCTCGGTGCAGAACAGGGCCGGAGCGATGGGAAGGGCGGTAACGGCGGGCGGCGTCTTGTCCTCCGCGTTAACGATACCCCAGCAGGTTTCAAAGTCGAGACCGAGCAGGGCACCGTTACCAAAGGTGAAGTTGGAGATGACGACCTCACTGATGAGGTTACCGGTGGTGAACTCGTCACCGTCGATCATGATAACCAGCGTGCTGCCGGGCATGACGTCCTGGGTGATGGTACCGCTGCCGGTCTCGGCACCACCTACGTCGATGTCATCGGATTGGAAAACGATGTTACCGTCGAAGTCGATGATGAACAGGTCGACGATGATGTCGGCGTCCAGAATGTAGTCGAAGTCGAAGCTGACCGTACCGCTCTCGGTGAACTGGTAGGTCACCGATACGTCGTCCGTGGCGGTGAAGTCATTGTCGGGCACCGCGCCGCTGGTCAGCGTCAGGGTCTCGTCGGTGAAGGTGGCCGAAGCCTGGTCTCCGCTCAGGGTAACTTCCCAGTTCTCCTCGGCGAAGGCACCGGTGAAACCGTTCACCATGCCGCCGGCCTCGTCGGTACTGGAGATCATGTAATTGAAGGAACCGCAACCATCAATGATGGGGCCGTTGGAGGGGTCGTCGTCCATGACGACGATGTCGAAGTTAAAGACGTCCAGACAGGCAGTGTTGCCGGTCAGTACCATGCGGGGGATGAGCAGGGCCTGGCAATCTTCGTTGAGCGTCAGGTTGATGCGGCTGATACAGGCCAGTTGGGGCTGATCGAAACCGGTGTTGACGGCGACGTCCATCATGCTGACGTTACCGTTCACGTCCGTGGCGGTCACCGTAACGATGGACACGCCGATGTCCTCACAGTCGAAGTCGGTCATGCTCAGTTCCACGCTCGCGACGCCACAGGCGTCGGTGGCGGCGGCCGTCATGTCGACATCCAGCATAGCGTTACCGTTGTCGTCCAGGACGATCATCTGTGGAGTGACGGTGATGACCGGAGCGATGGTATCCTCCACCGTAACGGTTACGTCACAGGTGGCGATGTTGCCGCTGGCGTCCGTAGCCGTCAGCGTGACGGGCACGTCGCCTACGTCGGCACAGGTGAAATTCATCTCTGAGAGGGAGAAGGTCAGTTCACCATTACAGTTATCGGTAGCGGCTACCAGTACTACGTTATCGCTGACGGGAGCTCCTCCGGAGAGAATGTTGCCACCGTTGGCGCTACTGAAGATGTACTCGTAAGCACCGGGAGCAGCTTCCCCGCTAAAGAACTGGGTAGTTAGCAGGGTGTAGCTTCCGGGAACCAGCGTAAGCTCGAACATAATCTCGGGGTCGCTCGACCCTGCTCCATCATCGTTAGCGATGAGGTAGTTGTCACAGGGATTGGCGGGATCGAAGGCACCTCCGTAGAGGGAGGCAAAGAAGTCTCCGTTGGTGTTGGGTACCATGGAGAAGGTGTAAGTATCCATCTGGTCGATGGTAAACTCAAACAGATCGTAGGAGTGATCGGGCGTACCGGTTCCGGCAGTACAGGTCGTAGTACCGTTGGTGCGCTCGTACTGAGGATCGCTGTCATCCAGCGAACCGGCCAGTTGGGTAACGGGCGTACCCGTACCACCCATATCTCCGGTAGCGGCGATGCTGCCGTTGCCCATACTATCCAGGGAAACGGTTAAGTCCTGACAGGACAGCGTAGGGGGGGTTACGTCGTTTACGCTAACATTGACCGTACAGACGCTGCTGTTGCCGCTGGCGTCGCTAACCATCAGGGCTGCCTGCGCATCACCGTCGATCACGGTCTGGGTGATGGGAGCGTAGCGCAGTTGGAGACCGGTAGGGTAACCGGATCCCATTTCCGCGGGGTAAATATTCATTCCGACGATGACGTTACCGGCGGGGGCAAAATCCATCGGCGTATCAGTAGCGGGGAAGAGGTTATCAAAGCCCATACCATCCAAACGACCTCCGGCCGTAAAGCCGGTGCTGTTATCACCACCGCCGGCGATGTAAGCTATTGTCTGGGCGTAGCCTTCAAAATCTACCAGGTAGTCGCCAAGACCGGCCAGGCCACCTACGAGGGGGCCGGTATTTTCGATTTGGGGGGCACTACCTCCACCACTGGTACCCGTGGAGCAGGTAAGTTCGATCTGGGTACCTAGGGTACCGTCCAGGTTAAGTTGGGCGCAGCGAAGGCTCATCTGGTCAATGAGGCCACCGACCATTCCCTCATACCCGATAGCGACGTATCCTGCCGGACAGTCGCAGATGGAGGTAGGCTGGGCGGCCAAGTCACCTTCCCAGGCAGCCAGCGTTCCGGCGACTTCTCCTACCGTAAAGACGGTCATGGGTCCAGCACCGGAGTTACAGTTGAAAGTGCTCGCCATGAGGTTGAGCACGAGATCGGCGGAGTCCGTACAGTTGTCGGAAACCGTGAGCAGTAGGGAGGAGGTGTCCGAAATGATCACGTTTCCGTCATCTCCCAGGTCGAGTTCGATGTCCTGACAGGTCAGGATAGGAGCGATGGTATCGAAAATATTGACTTCGTAGTCACAGCTTCCCTGATTACCGTTCATGTCGGTTGCGACTACCGTACGAATGACGGTGGAGTCGGCGAAGGAACAGTCGAAGGTCCGGAAGGTCGGTCCGCCTACCGTGAAGGGACCGGACAGGTCCATGCCGCAGGCCTCGGTGATGCTGTCCAGGGCCGTATTGTTCTCAATCATTACCTGGCCCATGCTGTCCAAGAAGATATTGATATCAAAGCAGAAGAGTACCGGAGCGATGGTATCGATGATACTCACTTCGTAACTACAGCTACCCTGGTTGCCGCTCATGTCGGTTGCGACCACCGTACGGGTGACGGTGGAATCGGCGAAGGAGCAGTCAAAAGTGCGGAAGGTGGGGCCGCCCATGGTGAAGGGGCCGGCCAGATCCATGTCACACGCTTCAACAATGCTGTCGAGCGCCGTGTCATTTTCGATCATTGCGTTACCCATGCTATCGAGGGCGATCGTAATATCGGAGCAAAACAGAACGGGAGCGATGGTGTCAAGGATGTTGACTTCGTAGTCGCAGCTACCCTGGTTACCACTCATGTCGGTTGCGACCACCGTACGGGTGACGGTGGAGTCGGCGAAGGAGCAATCAAAGGTGCGGGCACCGGGGCCACCCATGGTGAAGGGGCCGGCCAGGTCCATGTCACAGGCTTCGACGATGCTGTCCAGGGCCGTATCGTTTTCGATCATGGCGTTGCCCATGCTATCGAGGGCTACCGTGATGTCCGTACAGAATAAAACGGGGGCGATGGTGTCCACCACGGTAACGTTCACGCTACAGCTGGCTTCGTTGCCTGCCGCGTCGGAAGCGGTGATGGTAACGGTGCGCATACCCAGGCTGTCACAGGTGAAGGCCGTACTGGTGATGGTGGTGTCCACTACGGCACAGTTGTCGGAGATCGCTCCGGCTCCAGACTGGTAGGTGATGTCATCCAAGCAACCGGCACCGGCGGTGACGGTAACCTCCACCCGGCTGATGTCAGCCGACGTGAAGTCAAAGGACTGAGCGGCCGAGGTAAGTACCATGGTGATTACTTCCAGTTCGGCATCCATGGCGTCGAAGGCGGTGGCCGTCATCGTACCGGTTACCGCGGTAGCTGAGCCGGCCGCCAGGAAACTAAGTTCGCTGGCGGGAGAAGCAAAGTTCAGGGTGACACCGGCGGAAGTACCGCCGTTGTAAGCCAGCTTGTTGGGGGCGCTCAGCCCCGTAACCGTAAAGGAGGTTACGTTCAGTACCTCCCAGGTCGTATTTGTAAAGGTCAGGTTGCCATCGGAGTAATCGTCGTTGGGTGTGTTCTGTTCGCCGAAGGTGGGCGGGGCGAACATACCGTCAAAATTAACCGTACTGCTCGTCACCGGTCCCGCTGCTCCCGCGTCGAGCAGGCTCTCAATGGTCAGCGAGGCCATTCCTAAGGAGTCCAGGGCCAGCGTGGTGTCAGCGACACAGGAAATCATGGGGTCAGTAATGTCATTCGCACACTCGTCGAAAGCGTAACGAATGCTCATACCGTCCATGATCACCGCCTCGTTGAAGGAGAACTGACTGAAGGTAGTAGCGTCCTGCTGAATACCGACCGTGGCACCTCCACCCTGGTTGCTTACAGCTCCGGGCAGCGTAGTGTCGAAGTAGAAGAAGATGATGTCTCCGGTGGCCTCGTCCAGCTGTACCTGGAAGGTAACCGTGGGATCCTGCGTGTCACCGGGAAAGAGGGGGCGCATAGTCCACTGAACCACGAACATCTGGTTGGGGGCCGTTCCGAACACCTGGGTACGAATATCTCCCTGTTCGTTGTCCCAGTCGTCCCAGAGTGGATAGAGGGACGGGCCATAAGGTGTGGGTAGCGGGTCGTTAACAAAATCCCCCGACGCCTGCGCGAAGTCAAAGAAAATTATGCCATTCGTACCGATTCCAATGCTCGTTCCGGCGGGGTAATTCGTACCGTAGTACGAGAAATCGAAGGGCAGGGAAAAAGCAATGACTGCGTCGTCTACCTGAGCGCCCGGCAACACCGTGCCGCTGGCACTGATGTCCATGAAGGTAGCATCATTCGTGGTAACGGTGTAGCCTTGCGCGGCCAGTTGTCCGAAACTGAGAAAGCCGCAGCAACAAAGCAGCAGCAGGGCACGGCCCAGGGCCGTAATTCGTAAAGGTGTTGTCATCTTTTCTACTATGAGATTACTAAAAACTGACCCAGGTCGGGGATCATGGATGTTAATTCAGGGACTAAGGTAACAAGCTCTTTCCCAAATTACGCAGTCAAACACAATAAAAGTACAGATTAGTGGCTAATTACATCGGTACGTAGGCCGTTTCGCCAACCTGCTTCTTCCTCAGCGGACGATGACTTTGAAGATATCCCACCATTCATTGTTGGATAGGGCTACGTAGTACTGCCCACCCGAAAGGTGATCTATCCCCAGTCGGATTTCGGTATTTCCCCGCTCCGTCAAAAAGGCGGTGGAGGCAACCACCCGACCGAAGGCATCCATTATCTCCACCCTCCCGTCCGTAGGCCGTTCCGTCTCCAGCAGCAGGGAAAGCGTGCCACTTGCCGGGTTAGCGGGATACCGCAGGATCCGGATACCGGCGGCCCGGTCGCCGTCCAGCCAGACGGAACGAAGGGGAGAAAAAGCCTCCGTCCCGTCCAGGTCCACCATGCGCAGTCGGTAATAAAGGCGGCCCGCTCCGGGGTTTTCATCCCGAAAAGCGTAACTGATTCCGTCAGCGCTGTTTCCCGCGGCCCGCAGCCGTCCAACTTCGGAAAAGGTGGTTCCGTCCGTGCTCCGCTCCACCCGGAAGTGACCGGAACCGGTTTCGGTAGCCGTCGCCCAGCTCAGGTCGACCGCCTTACCCACCGCTTCCGCCCGGAATTCCGTGAGAGAGACCGGCAACGTCGTCTCTCCCTCGGTGAAACTCCAGGGCTGGTTCAGGTCAATGATGTTGTTGTAAGTATCCACGTTACCGCTCGGCCAGTGAACGCGGACCTCCAGGATAATGCTGGCGGCACCCAACCCGAAGTGCAGCCGCCGGCTGTTCTGACTCAGGTACCCCTCCCCACCGAACTGCCAGCGGGTCAGTGTCTGGCCGGGAATATCGACCTCCACCCGGGCCCCGATCCCGTCACGGTTACTGATCGTTCCGTTCAGCTGTACGCTGATGAAATTGCCGACCCCCGCCTCCTGGTTCTCCCAGACGAAGAAGTTGGTGTTTTGCTGGCAGACGACGATGTCCGGCCGGCCGTCCCCGTTAAAGTCCCCGACGGCATTGCCGAAACTCTCCCCCGTATCCGATCCCCCCAGCCCACCGCTGAGTTGAAGCGGGTAGGTGAAGCTGCCGTCGCCCTGGTTAACGAAGAAGGGGTTGTAGAAAAAACCTCCGTAGTGCTCGGCCGAGACGTACAGATCCAGGTCGGTGTCGTTGTCGTAATCCAGGAAATTCGCGCCCCAGCAGTTGGCATTCACCGCCACCCCAGTGGCTGCTCCGATGTCTACGAAATTACCGTTACCGTCGTTCAGTAACAATTCATTGCCGGGTTCGGTGTTGGTCACGTAAAAGTCGAAGTCGCCGTCGTTGTCGAAATCGCCTCCCCCGGCATTCATGGCGTCCAGTGAAATGTCTGCACCCGCGCTCGTCGCCAGCGTAAACGTCCCGCCGTCATTCATAAACAGCGCGTTCGGCTCGCTGAATTTGTCGTTGATCACGTAAATATCCGGCCAGCCGTTGCCGTCCACGTCCACGATGCAGGCGGCGAAACTGGCACTGGTGGACCGGTCGGTAACCCCGAGCGTGGGGGCCACATCCACGAAACTGCCGTTGGCGCTGCCCCGCCATAGCCGGTTGGGGTGGGTGTAGCCGGCCACGTAGAGGTCGAGGTAACCATCCTTGTCGTAGTCGCACCAGGTAGCGCCGAAGTTGGTCCGGTTATCCAGTGCTCCGAAGGCGGACATTGTCACGTCGGTAAAGCTGCCTCCGTTGTTCTGGTATAACCGGTCGGCACTGGCGTAGCCGGTCACGAACAGATCCTGGTCGCCGTCGTTGTCGTAATCGGCCCAGACGGCTGCCTTCGTCTCCTGGGTGTTAGAAATGGGAAAGACCTGGGTAAAACCGTTGCCGGTATTCTGGTAGAACAGCAGGTTGCGGTTGCGGGCCGTGGTGAAGGTCAGGTCGTCCACCCCGTCTCCGGAGAAATCCGCGAAACTGACCCCTCCGCCGAGATCGCCGAGGCCGTACTCGGCGGATACGCCGAGGGAGGCGGCCACCTCGGAAAAATTCTGGCTGGACAGGAAATTAGCCAGCAGGCAGCAGCCCGCCAGTAGTGCGTGTCGAAACGGCATGAGGTAAATGTTAGGTCGTCGTCAGTAAAAGAACTCCCGTTAAAGGTAATAATCGGTTGCTACACCGCCGAAAACGACCCGCTCCCCTCCAGTTCCGTAAACTGCACCGGCACTACCCCACTGCCCACTTCGGTGGTGTACACCCCGTAGATGGAATCCACGGCCTCCATCGTGAGCTTGTTGTGGGTCACGATGATGAACTGGCTCTCCCTGGAGAACTTCTTGATGATGCGGTTGAACTTGGCGATGTTGGCGTCGTCCAGGGGAGCATCGACCTCGTCGAAAATACAGAAGGGGGCCGGTTTGAGCAAGTAGAGGGCGAACAGCAGGGCCGTGGCCGTCAGCGTCTTTTCCCCGCCGGAGAGCTGGCTGATGGTCTGCGGCCGCTTCCCCTTCGGTTTGGCGACGATCTCGATGCCCGACTCCAGCGGATCCTCGGGGTTCAGCAGGATGAGGTCGCAGTTGTCGTCCTCGGTGAACAGGCTGCGGAACACGTCGATGAAGTACACCCGGACGCGCTCGAAGGCATCCAGGAACTGGACGGTGGCGGTCTCCTCGATCTCCCTGATGGTCTTGACCAGGGTGTTCTTGGCCTCGACGATGTCGTCCCGCTGCTTCGTGATCGTGTCGTGGCGCTCCTTCATCTCGTCGTAGGCCTCGACGGCCATGGGGTTGATCTCCCCGTAGTTGGCGATGCGGCCGCGGAGGCGCTCCACCTTGACTTCCAGGTCGCCGACGCTGCCGACCCACTCCTCGGTTTCAATCTTACCGAGTTCCTCCAGCCCGACGTTGAATTCGATCTTCAGCCGTTCGGCCAGTCCGTTGATCCGGAATTTGATGTCGGTGAATTTCTCCTTCAGCTGGTTGACGAGTACCTGACTGTCCTGCCGCTTCCGGCCGTCCCGGCGCAGTTCGTCCTCGAAGTTGTTGATCGTGGTCCGGGCTTCGAAGTAATCCTGTTCGGCACTGCTCAGTGTCGTCTGGTACTCGGCGCGGTTGGCGTACATCACCTCCAGGTTGCGCTGCAGGTCGATCTCCTGCTGGTCGAACTGACGGGCCTCCTTAGCCAGTTGGCCCAGTTGCTCGTTGGCTTGTTGCTGGTTGGCATCCAGTTCCGTAATGCGGTTCTCGCGGAAGGTCAGTTGCTGCTGCAGGGTCTCGACCAGGTTCTGCTGGCGGATGAACTCGATGTTGGCGGCGTTGTAGGCGGCGCTGGCCTCGCTCAGCTGGTCGCTCAGCTGGCGGTAGTTGCCGTCGGTACCGGAGAGTTTTTCCTTCAACGTCGCCAGTTGCTGGTTGCTGGCGGCTAGTTGCGCCGGTAATCTCGGTGTTGGACTTTTTAGTCTCCTCGATCTGCTGGGCGAGCTGGTCGTTTTTCTCCTGGGTCTCGGTGAAGTAGTTCTGGAAGCTTTCGACGCGGGCGCGCAGGCCGGCCCGCTTCTGCTGCAGCCGGCTCAGTTCCCGCTGCTTCTCCTGGATGTCGCGGTCGACCCGCCGCTGCCGCAGCGTATTCAGTTTGCTGCGTTCGGCGTAGAGTTGCTTGTCTACGGCCTCGACCTGCTTCTCGGCGGCGGCGATGGCTCGTTCCAGTACTTCCAGGTTTTTCTTCCGGCCGATCTTCTTGCCCTCGAACAGGCCGACGGAGCCGCCGCTGATGCTGTGCGGGCGGCGGATGAAACGGCCGCTGCTGGTCAGCACCGTCATTCCCCCGGGCGGGGCGGCGGGCATCTCGTCGCTCTCCGTGACCAGGACGTTGTGCAGCAGCAGGGCGAGGAGGGGGCGGTATTTTTCATCTACCTGCACGACTTCGAGGGCGGGGCGGGTACCGGCGGGCAATAAGGCAAGGGGCGTGGACGCAGGTGCCGAATCTATGGATTCGAGCAGAAAGAAGTTCGCCTTTCCCTTCTGGCTACGGCTCAGGAGCTGAATGGCCCGGCTGGCTTCGTCGGTATCGGCGACCACGTAATAATTCAGGTAGCCCTCCAGGTAGTTTTCGATGGCTACCCGGTAGTTTTCGTCCACCAGGACGAGGTCGGACAGCAGCTGGGGGTCCTCCTTCCACTGCTTGCTCTGGCTGAGGAAGCGGATGGATTCCGGGAACCCCTCCAGGCTGTCGATCATGCTCTTGGTGAGCTTGAATTCGTTGCGGCGGGCGTCCAGCCCCCGGTTGATGCGGCTCTGTTCGGCCTGGAGTTTATCGACGGCCTCCTCGGCTTTCTCCAGGGCATCGCGGCGTTCGACCTCGGCGCGCTCCAGGGCTTCTACTTCCTTCAGTTTGCCGGCCTCCTCGGATTCGAGGGCGGTGAGGGCGGTCTCCAGGCTTTCCTTCTCCCCGCGCCGCTCTTCCATTTCCCCGGCGTTGCGCTCGATCTGGAAGTTGTAGTTGTCGACCTGGTTGCCGTTGATGGCCCGGCGCTTCTCCAGCTCGAAGATCTGTCGTTCTTCCTGCTGTTGCCGTTGGAGCCCTTCGTCGAGCCGGCCCTTTATGTCCGCATGGCCCGCCCGGATCTCGGCCAGGGCTTCCTCGGCGGCGGCCAGGGAGACCTGACGTTCGCTTTCCTGGATTTTCGCACCCGCGACCTCGCCCCGCATCTTCTCGATCTGGACGCGGTACTCGGCCAGTTGTCCGCCGGCGTTCTTGATCTCTTCGTTCAGCTGTTGCGTCTGCCGGGCCACGAAGGTTTTCCGCTGGGCCAGCATCTGCTTTTCATTCTCCAGCCCCCGCAACTCATTGACGAGTTCGTTGAGTTTGCGCTGCCGTTCCCCGAGCAGTTTCTCCTTGTCGACGTGCCGTTTCCGCTCGGCCTCCAGGTCGGCCTCCAGTTTGCGGATCTTCACGTCGATGGCGCGGTACTGGTCCTCGGCGCTGGTGATATCGCTCTTGAGCTTCCCGTAATCGATGCGCAGTTTTTCCACCCGGATCCCGGTCAGCAGCAGGCTCAGGTCGCGGTACTGGGTTTTGAAATCCCGGTACTTCCTGGCCCGCTTGGCCTGCTTCTCCAGGCTGACCAGGTTGTTGTTGATCTCGTGGAGCAGGTCCTCGATGCGGTCCAGGTCGCCCTCGGTATTCTTCAGCTTATTCAGCGTTTCCCGCTTGCGGGCCTTGTACTTGCTCACGCCGGCGGCCTGTTCGAACATGCGGCGGCGGCTGTTGTCCTTGTCGGCCAGGATATCGTCCACCATGCCCAGGGCGATGATGGCGTAGCTGTTGGAGCCGATGCCGGTGTCGAGCAGCAAATTACGGATGTCCTTGAGGCGGCACTGCACGCCATTGAGCTGGTACTCGGAGTCTCCGGAGCGGTACAGCATCCGGGTCATGGTCACCATGTGGTACTCGGTGGGCAGCAGCCCCTTGTCGTTCTCGAACGTCAGGCTGACGCTGGCCACGTTACCGGCCTTCTTCTTCTTCGTCCCGTTGAAGATGATGGAACTCATCTTGTCCAGCCGCAGTTCCTTCCCCTTCTGTTCCCCGAGCACCCAGCGGATGGCATCGACGATGTTGGACTTTCCGGAACCGTTCGGCCCGACGATACCGATAACGTCGGCGTCGAAGTTCACCACCGTATGGTTGGCGAAGGATTTGAACCCCTTTATTTCTAGCTGCTTGAGGCGCATGGCGCGAAAGTACTACTAAAAATACCTCGTCTTCACGTAAAACCGTCGGTCCCTTACCCCGAAGGCCTTTACCAGTAGCGGGGAAACCACCAGGATCACGTCCGAGTCCATATTCCCGGGAATGCGGCCCACTACGCGTGCGTAGAGTATTTTTTTACTCCGCGGATCCTCGATCTCGACGAGGCTGTTCAGCGGAGCGGTACGGTGCAGGACCATCCACTTACCCTGGTCCCCCTTGCTCGTCCAGGCAGCCTTGCCGTTGGCGGACTTCATGCGCTTGCCCGCCGTGCGGGCCTCCCAGAGTTCCCGGAGCGCGCGGTTACGGACCACGTAGGGATCTTCCACTTCCACCTGCAGGGTGTCCGGCACGCCGGTGATCTTCAGGTAGCCGACGAGCAGGACCTGGTCGACGCTCATCTTAGCAGGGTCCAGTTTCGGATTCAGCCGCCGCAGTTCCGGTTCGTCCAGGTAGGGCAGGTCGCGGTGGGTGAGGCCGTACAGCGTCTGCCCCCGCGACAGCCGGTAGCGGACGGGGACGAACCAGGACAGGCTGTCGGTCGAGAAGGTCGTCTGCAGGCTGGCCTCCGGAATGGTGACCCGCACCCGGTCGCCGGTCTTGTATTCCTTGCGCAGGGTGGGGTTCAGGTGGTAAATGTCCTCCAGGCTCAGTCCGTAAAACCGCGCCGCGCCGTAGAGACTCTGACCGGGGGCCAGGTAGTGGTCGAAGATCAGATGGCCGGAGTGCGCCTCCTGGTAAAGAATGACGGTGTCGGACGGCAACAGGAAGTACAGGCTGTCACCGGTGGCTCCGACGGAAGGACTGCCGAGTAGCCCGGCCAGCAGCAGGAGGGAAAGAATTTGTTTCACGGGGATGTGGATCAGTAAGAATAAGTTGAAACGCAAGGCCCCGCTAAGATAAGATGTTTTGGACCGTTGGATGTCCAACGGTCTAACGGTCCAAATATCCAACGGCCCGACACGTCCAAAATTCCCGTCCTTTGCGGCAACTTCACTCATCCACTACCCACTCCCTTACTTTGCCCATCGAGACCACTCCCATTCCCGGCCTGCTCCTGTTCACCCCCCGGGTATTTCCCGACGAGCGCGGCTACTTCTTCGAATCCTGGAACGCGCGCACCTTCGCCGGCTTCGGTATCTCCACGGATTTCGTCCAGGACAACGAAGCGGCCTCCACCCGGGGCGTACTCCGGGGGCTGCACTACCAGCGGGGGGCCGATGCCCAGGCCAAATTGGTGCGCGTCATCTCCGGAGAAGTATTCGACGTGGCCGTGGACCTGCGCCCGGGCTCCCCCACCCTCCACCAGTGGTTCGGCGTTTACCTCAGCGGGAAGAACCGCAAGCAGTTGTACGTCCCCCGCGGGTTCGCCCACGGCTACCTGGTCACTTCCGAGCGGGCCGTCTTTGCCTACAAGTGTGATAATTTTTACGCCCCCCGCAGCGAGGACGGCCGCCGCTACGACGATCCGGAATTCGGGATCGAGTGGCCGAAACTAGACGTGGAGTACGTGATCGCGGAGCGGGATTTGACGTGGTAGGCGTTTCGCGCAGAGGAACGCAGAGGGGCAGAGACGCTGAGCGGCATCCTCTCACACGCTGCGCCTCTGCTGCTCTGCGCACTCAGCGTGACTATGCTCCCTAAGTGCGCCGCACCCAAAAGCTCAAGCCCAGTAAAACCACCATCAGCCCCAGTACGAAACCCAGCCCCAGCCGCAGCCCCTCCACGCCGGGCAGCCACTGGCTGTTGTTCTGCCAGTCGGCCACGAAACCGATCACCGGCGGCCCCACCAGGAAGCCAGAGTACCCCAGGAAACTCACCGAACTAATGCCGACACCCGGTGCCAGCCCCGGTACTTTACTGGCCGTGGAAAACACGATCGGTACGATATTGGACAGGCCCAGCCCGACCATCGCAAAGCCCGCGATAGCCGCGGCGGGCAGTGGGTAAAATATGACCAGCACCAGGCCCGCCATCGCCAGCAACGCCCCGCCCCTGATGACGAGGGCCGACCCCAGTCTGTGCCGGATCCAGTCGCCGAAGATCCGCCCCGTGACCATCGCCCCGCTGAAGGCCGCCTGCCCGATCGGGGCCAGGCTTTCGGCCGCCCCCGTCACCCGGGTCATGTAGAGCGGCGTCCAGTCGGCCATGGACCCCTCGCCGATCATACAGCAGAGGGAGGCCATCCCGAGCAGCAGAATACCACTACCAAAGTATGGCCGGCTGCTTCCCCCGGTCTCGGCCCCGGCCGGTTCGTCCATGATCAGGTGGGGAATACACAGGAAGACAACGACCGCCATCGCCCCGGACACCAGCACCAGGTGAGGCCCTACGTCGAACCCCGCCCAGATCATGGCGGCGGCCACCCCCGCCCCGCCGAACATCCCGATGGAAAAAGCGGCGTGAAAACTGGAGGTGATCGGACTACCCCATTTCTCCTCCACCGCCACCGCCTGGGCGTTCATGGCCACGTCCATGGTGCCCGTACCGATACCCAGCAACGGCATCACCAGCAGTAACCCGTAGTAACCGGGCATGTAGGCCATCAGGGGAAGAGCGGCAATGAAGAAAAAAGCGGCGGCCAGGGTGATGCGCCGGCTACCGTTGCGGACGATCAGGTATCCGGCCACGGGCATCCCCAGCACCGCCCCTACGGCCAGGGCCGTCAGGGCAAATCCCGTCTGTCCGTTATCGATGTCGTAAAGGGTCTGCAGTCGCGGCAACCGGCTCGTCCAGTTGGCGTAGAGACAACCGCAGACGGCGAAGATGGTGGCTACCGCGGTCCGGGATCGGGCCAGCGGGCTCAACGCTGGTACACTCTGATGTAATCCACCAGCATACTGGCCGGCAGGGCACTTTCGTCGATCTTCGTCTGTGGCCCCCGAAGCCCGCCGGCACTCAGCGTGAGCACCAGGTAGTGGTCCCACACGTACGGCCACTGGCGGAAACTCATGCTGGCCGTCCGGTCGTGGGCGAAGTAGGGACGTCCGTCCAGGTAGAACTCCAGCCGCTCCCCCGTCCAGAGGCAGCCGTAGACGTGGAAATCGTCCTCCAGCCCGGGCTCGCGGATGGTACCGCCGAGCTGCCCCTTACCACTCCAGGAATTGTCCACGTTCTGGATGGCGGCACCCGCTGCGTCGGGAACGCTGCCGTAGTGCTCCACGATGTCGATCTCGCCGGCGTTGGGCCACCCGATCTTGCTCACGGTATCGCCCACCATCCAGAAGGCGGACCGCAATCCTTCTCCCTTCGGGAATTTGATGCGGGCCTCGAAGTAGCCCTCCGTGAAGTCGGCCTTGCGCTTCGTCACCAGGCGGGCACTCTTGAAGGGGTTGGCCTGCCCCGGCGTGGCGCTCAGGGTGATCGCCAGGTGACCGTCGGCGACCCGGGCGGTGGATTCGTCCTCCTTGGTGTACATCTGGAGGTTTTTGGCCGTCCAGCCGTGGCCGCCCGTCTGGTAGGCCCACTTATCGGGGTCCGGCAGGCCCGTATAGTCGAATTCGTCGGACCAGACCAGCTCGTAACCGGGCGGGACGCCCTCCGTCGGGGTGACGGCTTGCGGCGCGGTAGTGGATGACCCGGAAGTAGCGCTATCGGCCTCGCAGGCGAAAAGTCCTAAGATCAGCAATAGTGGCAGCAGGTAATTCATAAGCAGTATCATTAGGCCGCAAAGATAATATGAACATTCTCCTCCCCACTTCCTGGTTCCCGAATCGCTTCGAGCCGCGACACGGAAACTTCGTGGCGGCCTTCGCGGAAGCACTCGCGGCCGAGCACCGGGTGCACGTGATCACGGTATGCGAGCAAGGGGGCGGGGGCGCAGGTGCAAAATCTTTTGAAGTAGTGGAGTCCGTCACCGGGCAGGGTCGCCCCTACTCCGTTACCACCGTCTACTACCCGTTTTCCCGCTACCGGCTACTCCGGCTGTACCACCGGACCAGGGCCTGGCGGATGGCCACCGCTACCCTACCCTTCGCCCCCGGGATAATCCACGCCCACGTCCTCATCGACGGGGGCATCGTGGCCGCCCGACTGTCCCGACGGCTATCGCTGCCCTTCCTGGTATCCTGTCACTCCAGCCGGTTTTTGCATCCGGAAGCGGGGGGTCGGGGTATTGACCTGTGGCTCGCCCGGCGTGCCGCCCGCCGGGCCGCGCGGATACTGCCCGTCAGTCCCGCCCTGGAACGGGCCATGCGGGCACGCGGCATTTCCGGACGGTACTCCGTACTGCCCAACCTGGTGAACACCACCACCTTTCACCCACCGGCCCGCCTGGCTGCCGATCGTCCCTTTACTTTCCTGCACGTCAGCGACTTTTCCCCGAACAAGCGGGTAGTGGAACTGCTCTCCGCGTTCAACGTACTCCTGGAAGGGGCCGGTAGGCCGGTCGTCCTCCACCTGGCCGGGGACGGCGATCCCGGGCCGGCCCTGCACCACGCCGACCGGCTGAGCCTGCCCTCCGGCTCGGTCCTGCATTCCGGTCCGCATTCACCGGAAGCGATCGGGGATCTGATGCGCTCCGCCGACTGTTTCGTCCTCAACTCCGGCTTTGAGACCCAGAGTGTGGTGGTACTGGAAGCGTTGCTCTGCGGCCTGCCGGTCGTCACGACGGCGGTGGGTGGCGCGGCCGACATCCTCGCTACGGACGACAGCTTCGGAGCAACCGTTCCCGCCGGAGACGGGCTCGCCCTGGTCGCCGCGCTGCGTACTGCCCTGGCGTACGGTTCCCCGACGCTCCAGGAGCGACGGGAGCGGGCGGCGCGGGCGGCAGCGCATTACGGAAGTAGGGCAACGCTGCGTAAATTAGGAGAAATTTACCGGGAGATGTTACCGTAGCGTGACCGCGGATTTATCCGCGGATCGCCTTCAGGCGATACTCCCGTCTTCCGGCTGAAGCCGGACCGCGGATAAATCCGCGGCCACACTGCATTATGACCCGCTACCCCCGCCGCATCCGCCCCTATGGCCCCTACGCACTGCTCCTGGAGTGGGAGCAACGCATGGACCCCGCCATCAGCCGGAGCGTCCACCACTACGCCCGCGAGGCCCGGAAAATCAGTGGAGTGACCGAATGCGTACCCGCCTACGCCTCCCTGCTGGTTCGTTTCAGGACCGAGCGGCTGACGGCCTATCAGTTGCGGGAGCGGATCTACCAAATCCCGGTCACGCCAGGGTCCGGCGGAGGGGGGACGGACCACCTCCTGCCCGTCTGTTACGACGAGGCCATGGCACCCGATCTAACCGCCGTGCTGGAAACTTTGCACCTGCGGCCACGCCAACTTATCGATCTGCATACGGGAACGGACTACCTGGTGTACCAGGTCGGTTACCTGCCGGGTTTTGCCTTTCTCGGTCAGACCGACCCCGCCCTGGAAATTCCCCGCCGTTCGACGCCCCGCGCCAGGGTACCCGTCGGTTCGGTGGGGCTGGCCGACCGGCAGACCGGCGTGTACCCCAGCGAAAGCCCCGGTGGCTGGCAACTGATCGGACGCTGCCCCGTCTCACCCGTTCTGGAGGCCGGTGACCGGGTGCGGTTTACCGCGATCGATACGGATGTTTTTTACCAACTGGAGGAAAATCCCGACGCATGGCCGGCAGCATAATTCTTCGCTGCCTCCGCCCCGCCGCCGAGGCCCGAATCGTCGACCGGGGTCGTCCGGGCCACCGGGCAAGGGGTATTCCAACCGGCGGCCCGGCCGACCCACGGGCGCACCGCGCCGCCAACCGCCTGCTAAGTCAGCCGATGGAGAGCCCCTGCCTGGAACTGGCGCTGACGGGTGGCCGGTGGCAACTGAGTGGCCGCGGGCAACTCGTACTGACCGGCGCGGATCTGCAGCCCCGCCTCGACGGGGAACCGGTGGAGTTGTACCGCGTGACCTACCTGGACGGCGATCACCTCCTCACGACCGGAGCCGCCCAAAAAGGCTGCCGGATGTACCTGGGCCTGCGGGGAAACTGGCAGCTGCCTGCGCTGCTTGGTAGCGGGGAGGCCGGCCTTCCCGGTATTCCCCCCGTCCTTCCCGGCTGGTCGGTAACCGTGAGCTGGGAGCAAGCCGCTCCCTTCGCCATCGACCTGGATGGCGAAGCAACTTCGCCTCCCCATCCGCTGAGCCTGGAAGTAGTGGGTGGGCCGGAGTGGGAGCGACTCCCGGGATCGGTACGGGAGTGGCTGATGTCTACCCCCTTCACCATCGGCCGCAACAGCAACCGACAGGGGTTACGGCTGGAAAGTATGCTTTCCCCCTCCTCCCCCAACTTCCCGATGCTGAGTACTCCGGTACTACCGGGAACCGTACAACTCAGCCCCTCCGGCCCCCTGCTCCTCGGCCCGGACGCCCAGACGCTGGGCGGCTACCCCCGTGCCCTTCTGCTGGCCAGGCCCGAACAGTTAGCACAAGCCTACCAACTCCGCCCCGGGCAAACCCTGCGTTTCACCCCGCAGGCCCTTTAGGGCCTTCCTCCCACCTAGCATAATGCTTTAGCTTTATGCGATTACCGGGCCACCACGAACGCCGACCGTCCCCGGACCACGCCTCCGTCCTCCAGTAACAGTAAGTAGTACCCGGCGGGTAAACGCCCCAATTCCCAATGGCTCCGGTAGCTACTCACCGACCGGCGGGCCAGTTCCCGGCCGTAGAGGTCGGTCACTACCAAGCTGGCGTTCTCGCGCACTCCTTCCCGTGTGAAGTCTACGTTGATCCGACCGTTGGTCGGGTTGGGATATACGGAGAGCGAGACGGTAGCCGCCTCCCGGCTCCGTACCGAAGAGATCACCGGCTCCGGCGCGATGCGGTGGTTCATCCACTCGGTAATGACCGGCTCGTTGAAGTCGAAGTAGATACCCGCCCGGTTGCGGAAGCGGTCGCCCCGTTCCAGGGTCGGGTCGTGGTCGATGGTGAACTGTACGACGCCCTGACTGCCCGCCAGGTTCGTCGTACTGTCCGGGAGGAGAATGTTGTCAAACGTAAAGGTCAGCACCCGGTTGGAATCCAGGCTGGCCCGGTAAGCGTGGGACGAAGACTCAAACTTAAGGCTGCAAATATCCAGGGCCAAGGGGAGCGTGTCGCGGACCACGACCGTGAAGGCGGTGTCCGTCCCCGTATTCTGGAAGTACAGGTCGTAGGTCAGCCGGGTACCCGGTTCGATGTCGTTTTCCCCGTTCAGCCCCATCGGGAAGCCGAGCTTTTCGTTGGGATCGTAGCTACCGGTATTCTCCCGGCAGAGCCGGGTGGTGGCCGCCAGATCGTTGCCCAGGGCAAACAGGTTACCGAAACCGGTGCTGGAGCGACCCATCGCGTTGGTACCGCACCCCTCGGCCACGGCGGCCGGCTGGCGGGCACCGGGGGCCAGGAGCTCCTGCTGTGCTACCACGTGGTAAGTGGAGCCGTTGGCGGGAAAGCGCAGGATACGCTGACCGCCGGCGTCCAGGGGCAGTTCGACGACCGGGCGGGGCTGCATCATGATACCGTCCTCGACGACGATGTATTCCAGATCGGTCGTCATGTCCGACGCTCCCTCGTTACGGATGATGAATTCCACCTCATTGTCGACGCATTCCCCGCCGGTGACCGTCACGTAGGCCCCCGTCCAGTTGTCCGTTTCCGAACAGTCTTCCCCGGCACCAGCAGTAGCCTCCAGGCAGTGTAACTGACCGAACTCGGAATTACACCCCACGATAAAGTCAATGTGGATGGAACCGCTGGCAAAGGGCGGCAGGTCACCCAGCTGGAAGGTCAGCGTCTGCCCGTCCCTGGTGAAGGGCCGGTCGGCGGTAATATCCACGAAGAATTCATCCATCTCGACCGTCAGCGTCGCGCCGGTGGCCGTCGCGCCGCCCCGGTTGTCGTAACTCACCGTCGCCCGGTTCGGAAAGCAGCGACGGAAGCGGGCGGTGGTAATGCCCGTTCCCAGGCGGGGGCAGACCTCCGTAGCGGCGAGATAGAGATTTAGCCCCGTTTCCGGGGTATCGCCCAGTGTGAATTCGGTGAGTGGCAGACAATTCTCGGTGGGACTACCCACCGGCGGAACGGGCCGCACCCGGTAGCTGGCCGTCGGCAGATTGGCCGCCCAGCAACCGGCGGAGTCCGTAACGGTAAAGTAGGTGTCTCCCGTCGCCACGTCCGTCATTTCCACGACCGCAAAGGGCACGGGCGTGATGGAATCGAGGGGGTCGCAGCCCGGGGCGGTCAGGATCAGCTTCCCGGAAACGTCCCTACAAACGATCGGTTGGTCGAGTATCCGGGAAAGCCGCAGGGTGTCACAGTCAGAGATAACCTCCACGCTGAGAATGAGCGGCTGGCCACGGTCGACATTCTGCTCCCACAGGTTGCCGCCGGGGACGGGGACACCGTCGACGAACCACTGCCAGTCGTAGAACAGCGTATCCTGGAGGGGATTATTCGCGTCGTCGTACACCCCGTAACTTTCGGTATCGTTGCAGTTCTCCTCCCCCAGGTCCACGATGGCGATGCGCAGGTCATTGTCCGTCAGGGTAATGTCCTCTACGTCGATCCCACCGGCGGCCTGGCAGCCGTCGCCGTACTCCACCCGGTAAAAGGTGTTACCGGCCGGAAGATTTACCGAATCCACGGCGATCAGGTCCGGGGAGCCGGGCAGCCGGACCAGTAGTACGGCATCCCCCCAGGCCGCCGGTTTCCGGATCAGCAGGGAATCTTCCCCACAGGGCAGGGCCCGTTCCCGCTCGAAGGTGTAAAAGGGATCAATCGAGGTTTCCAGAATACGAACGTTCCGGCTCTGCGTACAGCCGTTGACATCCGTCACCTCCAGTAAATTAAGGCCCGCGAAGAGGTTGTCGATCCTCAACGTATCGGTTCCGTCGGTACTGTAGTTCTCGCCTAAGTAAGTAACTACGTAGGGCGGGGTTCCGCCGCCGACCAGTAGCCGCAGCCCACCGTCGTTGTTACCATTGCAGGAGGTGCGCAGGAGTTCCGTTTGCTCGATGGTAATGGATGGGGGTCCGGTAAGTTCGATCGTCAAATCCACCGTACAACCTTCATTGTCCGTCACGGTGATGGTATAGGTACCGGTAACCAAGGCCGTCCGGATTTCTCCTAACCCGGCCCCGTCGGCCCAGGCATAAGCGTAGGGCGGCGTCCCTCCGGTGACAGAAATCTCCAGCATGCCGTCATTGGTACCCATGCAGGATGGCGGAATGACGGTTTCCAGGACAATCTCCAGCGTGGAGCAGTCCTGAGCCGGTAAAAGGGTGGTAAAACAGATCAGTAACAGTAAGATTCGAAACGGCATAGCAATGAAATTCTTGGGTAATTAGGGTCTCTGACAG
Organism: Lewinellaceae bacterium; assembly: GCA_963838715.1. Taxonomy (GTDB): domain Bacteria; phylum Bacteroidota; class Bacteroidia; order Chitinophagales; family Saprospiraceae; genus Neolewinella. The sequence continues at coordinate 4,490,248 of CAWISE010000009.1, read as the reverse complement.
ACTTCAATACTACAAGAATCGGCTATACGGGTCGGTGATCAAAGGACAATTTAAGCCCTTTGTTGATGCTTCTACTTAAAGGGCGGGGCCGCAGGTGCAGGGTTTACCGAAATATTGCTGTCGGTATTTGATGAATTGTTGGCCTATTCAATGAAAACGGGGGCTATCCAGTACTGGATAGCCCCCGTTGGGGTGCGACGCGTTGCGCGCTTAGCGCGCGAGCACGAAGGCGCTCCGCCCCCGGATCAACCCGCCGTCCTCCAGCAGGAGCAGGTAGTAGCCGGCCGGCAGGGAGGCAACGTTCCACTGCCCGTTGTTGTCACTTACCGCCCGGCGGGTCATCTCCCGGCCGTAGAGGTCAGAGACCACCAGTTGGGCCCGGTTACTCAGCCCGTCGGCATTCAGGGTCACGTTGAGTCGGCCGTCCGTCGGGTTGGGGAAGACGGAGAGCTCGAACTCGGTAGCTTCCACCGCCCGGTTGGCCAGCAGGATGGGCTCCGGCGCGATGCGGTGGTTCATGTAATCGGTGACGATCGGTTCATTGAAGTCGAAGTAGATCCCGGCCCGGTTGCGGATGCGGGTGCCCCGCTCCAGGGAAGCGAGCGGATCGATGGTGAAGGTCACCACGCCCTGGCTACCCAGCAGGTTGGTCGTGCTGTCCGGCAGCAGGATGTTGTTGAAGGTGAAGGTCAGCACCCGCTGGCTGTCCAGCGTGGCCGTGTACTCGTGGCTGCCGGCTCCCAGTTTGATGGATTCCAGGTCGTACAGTTCGGAGAGGGTATCGCGGACCACGACGGTGAAGGCCGTGTCGGTCCCCGTATTCTGAAAGTGCAGTTCGTAGGTCAGCGTGGTGCGGGGCTCGATGTCGTGCTCCTCCGTGAAGCCGATCGGGAAGCCGAGCTTCTCGTTGGGGTCGTAGCTGCCGATGTTCTCGCGGCAAAAGACGGTCTCTCCGGGGTTACCGTTACCGTTCTCCGTCAGGTTACCGAAGCCGGTGTTGCGACCGTTGCAGCCCTCCACCAGGTCGGAGGGGCGGCTGCTGGCCGGGGCGTTCGGCTCCTGGTTGGCTCACTACCTGGTACGTACTACCCGTGGCGGGCAGGACGATCTCAATACTCGCCCCCGCTTCCATGGGCTGTTCAACGGTCGGGGCGGGCAGCATCATGATGCCGTCCTCGATGATGACGTAGCTCAGGGGAACGGACATGACCGTTTCCCCGACGTTGCTGATGGTGAAGACGATCTCGTCGTCCCCGTCACAGCGGGCTCCGGAGACGTTGACCACGGCGCCGTCCCAGTTCTCGGGGTCGAGGCAGGGCTCGTTCGGGGTTACGCCGGCTTCCAGACAGTGCAACTGCCCGAGTTCGGCGTCGCAGCTGACGGTGAAGTTCAGCAGGATGGTCCCCGCTTCCGAAGACGGGAACATCGCCCAGGTCGAAGGTCAGCACGTCACCGTCCCGGGTGAAGGGCAGGTTGGCCGTGATGTCTTCGAAGAACGGATCCACCAGCAACGTAAGTTCGGCACCCGCGGCCGCGCCCGTGCCCCGGTTTTCGTAGAAAATGTTGGCCTGGTTCCGGAAGCAGCGGCGTAAACGCCAGGCGTTGATGCTGGTACTCAGCAGCGGGCAGGCTTCAATGACGGGAATGAAGACGTCCACGTTGGCCACCGAGCCGCCCGCCAGGGTGACGGTCGTCGGCGGGCAGGTCCCGACGGCCGCCAACTCGTCGTACATCGCGGTAACGGTGTAGGTTCCTTCCGGAAGTTCGGCACCCCACTCCCCGGCGGCGTTGGTGAAGGCGAAGTACTGTTCTCCCGTCGTGACGGAGGTAATTTCCACCAGGTTACCGGGGATCGGAATATCTCCGGCGGTCAGGCTGCAACCGGCGTCGGCGTCGAGGAAGAGGCGGCCGCTGACGTCCTGGCAGACCAGGGGGTTGTCACCGAAGTCGTACTGCAGGGTCCGGCTACCACACTCGCTGGAGATGACGACCTGGTAGAGGCCGACGGGAGTGACTTGAATAAACTTCCTGTCAACGTCAATCGGTCCGTCGGGGCCGGTCCAAGTGTAATTAAACACCGCGCCGACGGTATTTTCACCCAGCACGTTAAGCAGGACAATGTCCGAGCAATTAATACTATCGGCATTGAAGCCGGCCAGTTCGAGATCATCGCCCAGACGGGGGTCGATCACTTCGGTAAAGCCGGAATAATTACAGTTCTGCCCCGGCGTGTCATACTCCAGAAAGACATTACCCGGAGAACTAAGGGTAACCGTTGCTCCGGTAAGATCTCCTTCGGGCGTTACCCAAACGGCCAGGTCCGGGTCGAAACCTTCCGGCAGTTCGAGGGTCACGGTGCCGGTTTCGCAGTCCAGGCGGTAACTGGTTTCCAGTGGAATACGGACGAACGGAGATCCATTAATGAACCTGCGTACCACGCTGACACAACCATCGGACGAACTGACGGTGACGGCGTAGTTGCCGGCCTGGGTAATATCTATGCTGGGTGTACTTTCCCCGGTCGACCAGCTGATAACCAGCCCCGTAGGGTCCACGGCTACCGAATCCGGCCCCTCGGAAATCATCAGGGTAACGCCGTCACCGGTACAGATTTCCCCTTCCTGGCGAATGCTGAAGTCCCCCACTTCGGGTGTCAGGTCGTAGCTGTTGACGGCGCTACAGCCGTCCGCGAAGGTGACGGTCACGGTGTACGTCCCCGCGGGGAGGTCGGTAAAGGAATCTGTATCGGCTGGAGAGTGGCTCCAGGTATAGGAGGCAGGCGTCTGACCATCCAGGGTATCCAGAAGAATAGAACCGTTACTCTCCCCACAGTCGGGCGTAACGGTGGCAAATCTGGCTGAACAGTTATTGAGAATCCAGCCGGCATCGGACATATTATCAGTCACTTCTCCCGCTACTACAACTACTTGTGCGACACCATTCTCGTTTATGTCACTGTCTCGGTCCTCATCGGTTCCCATGCCGACGTTTTGTGCGGTGGGCACAAGCTCCCTATTTACCGGAGAAATAGCAATTGTATATATCCCGGCGGGAACGTCAGGTATAAAATAGCTACCGTCAGCTTGTCCGCTTCGTACAAGACTGCCGTCAGCGGAGAATAGCCGGTAAGTAACCGCAATAGTGCTTAGCTCAGTGGGTTCGTATAGCCCATTTCGATTCAGGTCCCACCAGTTTCGTCCCGAGATACTACCGCACACAGTATTATCAATGACGAATTGCTCGGTATCTTCACAACCGTCCGTAGTTGTAGCGGTAACCGTATACATACCTAAAGGGACATCCGAGAAATCCGCTATACTCGCCGGTCCGGCCAGCGTAAGGTCCCGGGTCAACGTAGCTGAATTCAGTGTCACGGTTACTGGATAGTTGTGACTGTCAGTCCGAAAAGACGGGCCGGTTTGAGAGCATTCCTCTGGAAACGTAGTCTGCACCAATCGAAATTGCGTGCAAACGGAGCAGGGCAGGGGTGCTATAAAGACCGTATCGGTACAGTTCCCTTCAATCTGGTCCTGAAAAACCAACAACAGTTGTTCCGCGCAGCCTACTTCAAAGGTATAGGGTTGGCCGTACTGGCCCTGATTGAACGTATCCGTAAACCAGGCTCCCCCTGCATTGTCTACCCGACGTGGTGTGAGTTCTACGAAGTAGACCGACGAATCCGCATTTGCAGTTATAGTTCCACGTTCAACCTCAATACAGTCACTCTGAGCGTATAGGTTGACGGTAAACAATAGCACCAACAGGAAAAAAAAAGAGCGAATAGTCATAGGGTTTCTTTTCAAAGCGATCAAATATCCTACAATAAAGGGTTTGCTGCACCACTTTTCAAAGGACAGGTTTATAGCGTTTGTTGAATTTAATTTCAACGCGTCACGACCGGTAACGCCAATAAAATATAACATAATTATCACCTCATCCAACTATATTGTTATGCGAATTCGCAGATTAAATTATTCAACGCCCCCGTAAAAAGTCACCCAGGCGCCATAACAAAACGGGGCCGACCTGATGGCCGGCCCCGCGAGGAATGATATAAAACTCGAATCACTATTTCGCGATCACGAAGGCCGTCCGCCCCCGGATCAACCCGCCGTCCTCCAGCAGGAGCAGGTAGTAGCCGGCCGGCAGAGCGCCGACGTTCCACTGCCCGTTGTTATCCCTTACCGCCCGGCGGGTCATCTCCCGGCCGTAGAGGTCAGAGACCACCAGCTGGGCCCGGTTACTCAGCCCGTCGGCATCCAGGGTCACGTTGAGTCGGCCGTCCGTCGGGTTGGGGAAGACGGAGAGCTCGAACTCGGTAGCTTCCACCGCCCGATTGGCCAGCAGGATGGGCTCCGGCGCGATGCGGTGGTTCATGTAATCGGTGACGATCGGTTCATTGAAGTCGAAGTAGATCCCGGCCCGGTTACGGATGCGGGTGCCCCGCTCCAGGGTGGCGAGGGGGTCGATGGTGAAGGTCACGACGCCCTGGCTGCCGAGCAGGTTGGTCGTGCTGTCCGGCAGCAGGATATTACTGAAGGTGAAGGTCAGTACCCGCTGGCTGTCCAGCGTAGCCGTGTAATCGTGGCTGCCGGCCCCCAGTTTGATGGATTCCAGATCGTACAGTTCGGAGAGGGTATCGCGGATCACGACGGTGAAGGCCGTGTCGGTTCCCGTATTCTGGAAGTGCAGTTCGTAGGTCAGCGTGGTGCGGGGCTCGATGTCGTGCTCCTCCGTAAAGCCGATCGGGAAACCGAGCTTCTCGTTGGGGTCGTAGCTGCCGATGTTCTCGCGGCAAAAGACGGTCTCTCCGGGGTTGCCGTTACCGTTCTCCGTCAGGTTACCGAAGCCGGTATTGCGACCGTTGCAACCTTCCACCAGGTCGGAAGGGCGGCTGCTGGCCGGGGCGTTCGGCTCCTGGTTGGCAACTACCTGGAAGGTACCGCCGGTGGCGGCCAGGGTGATCTCGAAGCCTTCTCCGGGTTCCAGTGCCTGGGTGACGGTCGGGGCGGGCAGCATCATGATGCCGTCCTCGATGATGACGTAGCTCATGGGCACGGACATGACCGTTTCCCCGACGTTGCTGATGGTGAATACGATCTCATCATCCCCGTTACAGCGGGCTCCGGAGACATTGACCACGGCTCCGTCCCAGTTCTCGGGGTCGAGGCAGGGCTCGTTCGGGGTAACGCTGGCTTCCAGACAGTGCAGCTGGCCGAGTTCGGCGTCGCAGCTGACGGTGAAGTTCAGCAGGATGGTCCCCGTTCCGAAGACGGGAACGTCGCCCAGGTCGAAGGTCAGCACGTCACCGTCCCGGGTAAAGGGCAGGTTGGCCGTGATGTCTTCGAAAAACGGATCCACCAGCACCGTAAGTTCGGCACCCGCGGCCGCGCCCGTGCCCCGGTTTTCGTAGAAAATGTTGGCCTGGTTCCGGAAGCAGCGGCGTAAACGCCAGGCGTTGATGCTGGTACTCAGCAGCGGGCAGGCTTCCAAGACGGGAATGAAAACGTCCACGTTGGCTACGGAACCTCCCGCCAGGGTGACGGTCGTCGGCGGGCAGGTCCCGACGGCCGCCAGCTCGTCGTACATCGCGGTAACGGTGTAGGTTCCTTCAGGAAGCTGGGTGCCCCACTCGCCGGCGGCGTTGGTGAAGGCGAAGTACTGTTCTCCCGTCGTGGCGGAGGTAATTTCCACCAGGTTACCGGGGATCGGGACATCGCCGTCGGTCAGGCTGCAACCGGCGTCGGCGTCCAGGAAGAGGCGGCCGCTGACGTCCTGACAGACCAGGGGGCCGTCACCGAAGTCGTACTGCAGGGTAACGCTGCCGCACTCGCTGGTAATCACTACCTGGTAAAGACCGGTGGGTTCTACCCGGATGGAATTCCGATTGATACCGATGGGTCCGTTTGCATCGGTCCAGGCAAAGTCGAAGGCGGCTCCGCGCTGATCTAGACCATCTACGAACAGAAATGCGATATCGGAACAGACGGAGCTGTCCGAGTTGGAGACGACCAGTTCCAGTTCGTCCCCGAAACGGGGGTCTACGATGTTGGACTGGCCGAATATCTGGCAGTTGGATATTGAGTCAGAATCGAAATATTCCAGGAACAAGCCTCCCGGAGTAGATATGGTGATGGAATCTCCCTGGAAATCTCCCTCGGGCGTCACCCAGTTGGCAAATTCCGGGTCGAGATCCTCGGGCAGCGTCAGCAGTACCGTACCGGTCTCGCAATCGAGGCGGTATTCCGGCTCCAGCGGGTTGATGTTCTGGGAAAAGTTGACGAAGGTACTCCCCACGCTGTTGCATCCCTCGGGGCTGGTAACCGTGACAAAGTAACGGCCGGGCTGCAGTACGGAAATGGACCTGGTCGTTTCCTCGGTCGACCATACGTACGTCCAACCCACCGGATCGGTATCATCGATGCTGGCGGTAAGCGTGACGCCCTCGCCGTCACAGAGCGAGCCTTCCTGTTCGACGGCTACCGGGCCGGCTCCGGAGGTCAAACTGACCGTCCGGGTCGCCTGGCAGCCATCCGCGAAGGTGACCGTTACGGTGTACGTTCCGGCAACGAGATCCGTAAGGAAGACGCAATGGCAAGAGCCGCACTCCAGGCGTAGGTCACCGGACCCTGTCCGAACAGGGAGTCCACGGTAATGGAGCCGTTACCTTCCCCGCAGTCCGGATTGACGAAGGAAACTCCGATAAAGCAGTTGCGCGCTACCCAGCCGGCATCGGAGCGGTTGCTCGATATTTCGCCCGGGAATACCTGGACCGGCGCTGTTTCTCCCGATTCGTTGATGTCGCTATCAATGAGTTCATTATCCCCCTGGTTCTGCTGGGTCGGTAACAAGTCTTCATCCCCGGAAGGCTGAAATGAAACCAGGTAAGTACCGGCACCTACGGTACCAAAATCATAAAACCCGTCCCCTTGGGTATTCGCCAGCGCAACGAATGCTCCGTTAGGTGTTCGGAGGGTAACCCGCGCCTGAACGGCGGTATTTTCTTGCGGTCCCCGGATACCATCACGGTCCTCGTCCAGCCAACTCCAGCCAGAGACACCTCCACAGTCACCCGTACCCACGATAAAACTCGTGGCGGTTACGCACTCACCGGCTTCCGTCAGCACGAGGTTGTAACTGTCCGGGTTATAGTCCGAGAGGTCGATGATTCGTTCCGGGCCCTCCAGGGTAATCGCATCCGTCAGGGTGGAAGACGAGATCAGCAACTCCATCGGGAATTCCCCGCCGAATACCTCGTAGACGGGGCCGCCGGCGGTACAGGGTCCGGAACCGGTAATGCGTTCCAGGCCGAAATTGGCGCAGGAGTCGGGCTGACACTGCGGGGCCGCCAGGAAGAACTGGGTAAAGCAACTGGTGTCCGACCGGTCTCTAAATGTCAGTTGAAGCGGCACGCCACAGGGAGAACCGAAAAACTGCGGCTCCCCGTAATCTCCGGAAAACCCCTCATCGGTAAACCAACTACTCTGAACGGGGGCATCGATCCCGAAAACGGTGATTTCAACGGCATAAGTAGGGTTTCCGGGGGTGGTAACCACCTCCCCTACCTCAAAGGTGTGGCAGTTCTGGGCCTGCCCCGCCAGGGAGGCAAAAAGCAGGATAAATAAGGATAAAAGTGAGCGAATCTTCATGGGATTTCTTTTGTAGGCGATCAATTATGCTACAATGATCGGCCAGATTACCCGGTCTACAAAGGACAACTTTACCCACTTTGTTGAAAGTATTTTTTGCGTGTACGCAGGTGCAAACCATTTATACTACGCTGTTACTCCTTCTTATCTATCTGTTTGTTGATCATAATTTTAGTTTTCCGGTCACTAAATTTTTTAAAAATTGTCGGCTTACCGCCCTACCACGAAGGTTTGACCCCGCGACAGTCGTCCGTCGGCGGTGCTGACCGTCAGGTAGTACGCCCCCGGCCGCAGCCCGGAGACGTCCACTTTCCGGTCGCCGGCCGACCACTCCCGTTGCAGTACCAACCGGCCCAGCCCGTCGTAGATTACCACCCCGGCCGCTCCCGTATACCCGGAGATCGCCACCGTCAGCCAGTCGCTGACCGGATTGGGGCGCAGCGTCAGCTCCCGGTCGAAGGCAAAGTCAGGCTCCGTATCCAGGATGAGGGGTTCGGGAGACAGCCGGTGGTTCATCCACTCCGTAACGATCGGCGCGTTGAAGTCGAAGTAGATGCCCGCCCGGTTGCGGAAGCGGTCGCCCCGCTCCAGTTCCGGGGCGTGATCGATGCTGAACTGTACGACGCCCTGGCTGCCGGCGAAGTTGGCGGCGCTGTCGGGCAGCAGGATGTTGTCGAAGAGTGAACGTCAGCACCCGGTTGCTGTCCAGCCGCGCCCGGTACGTCGTGGCTGCCCGCCCCCAGTTCCAGGCTACACAGGTCCAGTTCCGCCGGGATGGTGTCGCGGATCACGACGGTAAAGGCCGTGTCCGTCCCCGTGTTCTGGAAGTGGAGGTCGTAGGTCAGGCGGGTGCCGGGCTCGATGTCGTGGGAATCGTTGTAGCCCAGCGGGTAGCCGATCTTCTCGTTGGGGTCGTAGCTGCCGACATTGGTGCGGCAAACGGTGGTCTCCCCGGGGTTACCGTTGCCCACTTCGAAGAGATTACCGAAATCACCCATGATCTCTTCCCCGCAGCCCCCGACGATGGCGGAGGGGCGGGTGGCGGCCGGGGCGGCCGGCTCCTGGTTGGAGATCAACTGGTAGGTACTCCCTTCGGTACCGGAGACCGTCACTTCCAGCACCTCGCCGGGCTCCAGCGCATCGCCGGTCCGGACGCCGGGCTGCATCATAATACCATCCTCCACTACGATGTAGCTGAGCGGGACGGTCATCGGCCCCAACCCGACGTTCCGGATGGAGAAGCGGACGCTGTCTTCCGCGCAGTATTCCCCGAAAACATTGACGATGCCGCCCTGCCAGTTATCGGGGGTAGTGCAGACCCGGGAAGGGGTAACGACGGCGTAGACACAGTGGTCCTGCCCGAGATCCGCGTCGCAACTGATGTTAAAGGGAATCGGCACCCGGCCGCCCTCGAAATCCCCACGTCTCCCAGCCCGACCACCAGCGTGTCTCCCCGCCTGGAAGTAGGGAAATCGTTCAGCACGACCTCCTCGAAAAAGGGATCCAGTACGAGTAATAGTTCCGCGTTTTCCGCGACGGCCGTCCCCCGGTTCTCGTAGGCCACCCAGATCACGTTGCCGAAGCAGCGGCGTAGGCGGGGCATGACGATGGAGGTCGTAAAGACGGGGCAGGAGGCGGTGGCGACCAGTAGTACGTTCGCGGTTTGCTCTACATCCGGCCCAATGGAGTATACCCGACTAGTATCGCAACCGACAATGGGGGCGAATCCGTCCGGGATGGCACGAATGTGGTAGTCACCCGCCGGGATACTGGCGGCATAAGTGCCGTCGTCCTCCGTTAGGGTGAAAAGTCGCTCGCTGCCGTTGAGGGGGATAAATTCTACCAGTACCCGGGGCACGCGCGTCGGTAGTACGCTCGGTGTGCAACTCCCGTCGGTTGACAGTTCCACCACCCCGGTTACGTCCGTGCATACCAGGTCGGGTAAGAAGTAGGAGAAGCTGGCGGTTTCTCCACATAAACTAGTCACCGTAGCCCGGTACAGACCGAACTGATCAGCCTCAGTAGTGCGGGAATGCCGTTCGATCCGACTACCGTCGGGCTTGGTCCAGCTCACGGCAAACCACTCGTCTTCGTACGCAAAGGGGAAGGGGCCGAGTTCCAGGAACCCGATCTCGTCCTCGCAGAGGTTACCGACGGGACGGATGCGCAGGTCGGGGTTGTTAAGGGAGGGCGACTGAAAAAGCAGCGCATCCCAGGCACAGTTATTCAGGCTGTCGTTGTAGTAAACCTCCACGTAGGGATCGTACCAGGCCGGCAGGACGATAGTGTCGAAAATAGAATCGGGAAGTCCTCCGAAATCGCGTATCCACCTACTCGGCGCATCACCGGGCGAGCGTTGAAAAGTGAGGGTCACCGAATCACTCCCGCAGGGGAGTGGATACCGCACGAAATCCGGAATGAATTGATCTGCCAAATCGTTGATTAGAACCGCAACCGTACAGCCGGCGGCATCGGCAACGGTCACTACGTCCGTTCCCCCGTCTCCCGTTTCGTTCAACAGGATAAAATCACCGTTGCCGTTATTTGCCCACTCGTAAGTGTAGGGCGGGGTACCACCGGAGGGCAGGATGCGGTAGCCGGTGGAGTCGGCGTGGGGGATGGGCGGCAGGCCGCAGTCAAAATTCTCGCGTCGCCAAATGGCCGACAGTGGCTCCTCACTCCGTCGAAATTGCCGAAAATAAGTGGCCTCGCAGCCGGCGGCGTCGGTCACCGTAATGTTGGTGGCCAGTAAATTCTCTATCTGCCGTACGGTCCCCACGAAACCGTCCGACCAGGTAAACGTATAGGGGGCTACCCCACCCTGACCGGTTAGCCTGACCTCTACCAGTTCTTCTTCACAGGCTACTGAGACGACCGTATCGGTAAAGGAACAGTTAATGATGAATCCGGCGTCAATATTCGTGCGTACGGGTTGCGCCCATAGGTTAATCTGGTCGGTTCTGTCTCCAAATGGCACGTCACTGTCCCGGCCGGGGTCCCCCACGTTTGGGGTGGTAGCCACCATTGTGTTGGCTACCGGAAACCAGACCTGCCGGAATCCCGAGGCTCCAAGTTCGATGTTACTCAGGGTATACCGACCTTGCTCGTCAGTGGTGGTCTCCTGGCGATCGATGCGGAGCTCTCCGGCGAGGACCACCGTCGTCATCAGCGGCGGTTCTCCATCCTGCCGGATACCATCCCGGTTAAGATCCTGCCACACTTGTCCACTGATGGTACCACACTCCGGGTAGACATCTACTATGTCCCAGTCCGCGCAACCGGCGGCGTTTTTGGCCTCAATGACAATTCTCCCCTCGGGTAACTCCCCCGGAATGGGCACTACCGTATCGTTGTTGCTGATCAGGAACGAGTCGATGTACACACCGCGCTGGGAGTAGTAGACCCGGACGGGGAATAAATCACTGACTACCCGGTAGCTTAGCGGACCGGTACCCGGACAATTCTCCTGGTTGAGGGGGACCAGATCAAAGTTATTACACTGTATGGGATGGCAATTGCCCAGCGGCCAGTCCAGTCGCAGGAAGCAGCTTGGCTCACTATCCGACGTCAGGGCGAGTTGAAATTCCCGGTCGTAGGGGATGATGAATTGTACGTCTTCCCCCGGCAGCTGTTCACTGCCAAATCCGGAAACCTGCCAGAATCCACCCTGCCGTTCGGCGGGCTGGATGATTACTTCGTACCCGAAATCCCCGCACCTGCTACTGGCAACGTCTACGGTCCAGCAATCCTGAGCCCCGGCGAAGAAGGAAACAAACAATAACAAAAAGACGACAAAAACTCTCATAACAGGATGATTTTCAGAACCCTAGCAGTATACAAAGTATCCGCCACCCAGAAAAAGACATTTTTTTCCCCTTGTTGCGCTACCTTGGGCGAGGACGCAGGTGCAAACCTTTATTACACGAGCTTTGCACCTGCGCCCGCGCCCGGATTGTTGACTTTATTGCCCCTCCCATGTCCCTTTTACAAGACCTCATCGGCCACCTGAGCCCCGCCGAGTGTCGGCAGGCCGGCGAATGGCTGGATTGCCCCCTCCACAATAAGCGGGAGGACGTGGCCCGCTGTTACGCCGGCCGCCTCGCCGGCATTCCCGAGCCGGAAACGGAGTTTGCCCGCATCTACGGGCCGGAGGAACCCTTCGATGCCGCTAAACTCCGGCAGGTGGAACACCAGACCCTGAACCGGCTGGAGGATTTCCTGGCCTGGAAGTACTACCGCCGCGACGAGTACGCCCGCGACCTCCACCTGCTGCACGCTTACGGCAAACGACAACTGGCCGATCACCACCGGACCCGCCTGCGCCGCTACCGCCCCTCCCCCACCAGCAGCAGCTCGCAGTTGGCCTTCGAGTACCGCCACGCCAAGGATACCTACGAACAGGAGATCGAAGTGCGCCGCGGCCCCGAGGTGGACTACCAGGCCCAGGAACTCGCCCTGGAACGGTACGTGCTGGCCCTGAAACTGCGGCAGGCCTGCGAAACACTGGGCCACCAGCGGCTGGTGAAGGAGGCTTCCCCCTTCGATATCCCCCGCCTGGAGGCCACCCTGGCCGCGGCCACCCGCCGGAGAATGCCCGGGAACCCATCATCCACGGTTACTACCTGGCCGCCCTGTTGCAACTCCGCCCGCTGGAAGACACCCACGACGAATTCGCCGAACTGATCGAGGGGCTGAAAACCAATGCCGCCCGCTTCACCCTCCACGACGAGCGGAACCTGCTGCTGCTGGCCCTCAACCACGGGCTGCGCAGCGCCAACTCCGGGCGGGAGGCGGCCGTGGCGATCACCCTGGACCTCTACCGCTTCGGCCTCGACCGGGGCAGCCTCTACGATCGCGGCAGCCTGACGCGGTTCGCCTTCAACAACATCATCGGCCTGGCCATCCGCCTTAACGAGATCGAGTGGGCGGCCACCTTCCTGGACGCCAACCACCAACGGCTTCCCCGGGAGAATCGTGCCGAGACCGTCGCCCTCAGCCAGGCCCGCCTCGCCTTCGCGGCCGGGGACGACGGCACCGCCCTGTTCCACCTTCAGCAGGCCGATTTCCAGGATTTCATCCACCACCTCACCGCCCGGGTCATTCAGCTGAAGATCTATTTCCGGCAAGACAGCTACCAACTCCAGCAGAGCCACATCAGCAGTACGCTGCGGTTGCTCTCCCGGCGCAAGAACGTCGGCTACCACCCCCGGAACTACAACAACATTTTCCGGCTGGCCCAGCGGATCGTCCGCCTGCCCCCGGGAGACGCGGCGGCCGTAAAGGAATTACGGGATCGCATCCTGACGACGGAACCGTGCACGGAGCGGCCTTGGTTGCTGGAAACTTTAGGTGGGTAGCCGGTCCAGCAACGCGAAAGCGTGGGCCAGCGCGCGCTCGTGCACCGGCAGGTAGACATCCGGATCGGCGACCGCCTCCGTCAGTCCGATCAGGTAGCAACCCGCGGCCCTGGCGGCTACCCCACCGGGGCCACTGTCCTCGATGGCGATACAGTCCTTCGGGTCCAGGCCGAGCCGCTCGGCGGCCAGCCGGTAGATATCCGGGGCGGGCTTCATGTGATCCACGTCGCTGGCGGTGACGCTGACGGACGTGAAGCGGTCCAGCCCCAGGGTTTCGATCATCAGGTTGGCGTCGGCCCGGCCGCTGTTGGTGGCGATGGCGAGCGGAAACCGTTTACCGATCCGCTCCAGCCATTCGAATACGCCGTCGAAGGCCGCCGCGGAAGTGCGAACGGCTGCGTGGAAAGCCCGCTGCTTCCGGTCGATCAGTTCGCTGGTGGTCGCGTCCACGCCGTGTACCTCGATGACGTGGGTAGCCACTACCCGGTCGCTGGTACCGACGAACTGCTCGAACCAGTGCTCGTCAAAGTCGAGGTCGTAGTCGGTACGCAGCAGGTCGAGCCAGGCCTGGCAATGAAGGGGTTCGGAATCGGCGAGAGTGCCGTCGAGGTCGCAGAGGAGGCCTTTCACGGGGAGGGGTTGGAAGGACACAAGGAGTCGAGGAGTTAAGGACCCGAGGGGCTACCGCATTTGGAGAGCCTCATGTCCTTAACTCCTCGTGCCCTTGAATCCTTTATTTAATGAGGAGGAACTTCACGGCCCGCAGCCCCCGTGCCACTGCCCCACCCGTCGTCTGCAGCTGGCCGACTACGGCCTGCACCTCCGTTTGCGGGGAGGCGGAAAAGTGGTAGGACTTACCCACCAGGAACCCGTAGCTACCCGCGCTCAGCAAACAGAGCAGCAGGAAAACGAAAGTAGAGTTTCTGATTTTACGGGCAAACATGGTGGGTGGGAGGTTTAGTGGGGTTATCGTGGTTTCCAAATATAGGTTACGGGGCGACAATTACGCAGTTTCGGGGTATTTTTTCGACGAACGTACGTTACGAGACGTCGGACGATTGGTTCGAGGAGTCGGACCTCCTGGTCAGGGCTACGCCCGACGTCGAGAGGGCCGACACCCAAACCAATCGTTAGAAATTCTTCATCACCTCCACCAGGGCCTCGACGCTTTCGTAGGGCATACTGTTGTAGATGCTGGCCCGGAACCCGCCCACGCTGCGGTGGCCCTTTACGCCGTCCAGTCCGGCGGCCTTGCAGGCAGCCAGGAAGGGGGCGGTGTCGGCATCGTCGGTACAGACGAAGGTGGCGTTCATCAGGCTGCGGCTCTCGGCGTTGGCGACCGTGCCTTTGAACTTGGGGTTGCGGTCGATCTCGGCGTAGAGGAGAGCGGCCTTGCGCTCGTTGTGCCGTTCCATGGCGGGGAGTCCGCCCTGCTTCTTGATCCAGCGCAGGGTGAGCATACTCACGTAGATGGGGAAGCAGGGGGGCGTGTTGAAGGTGGACTCCTTCTCGATGTGAATGCGGTAATCCAGCATGGAGGGCAGGGCGCGGTTCACGGTCCCGAGCAGGTCCTTGCGGATGATGACCAGCGTAACGCCGGCCGGACCGAGGTTCTTCTGGGCCCCGGCGTAGATGACGCCGAACCGGCGCACGTCGATCCGGCGGCTGAAGATATCGGAGGACATATCCGCGACCATCGGTACATCGGTCTTGGGGAACTCCTTGATCTGGGTACCGAAGATGGTATTGTTGCTGGTGACGTGAAGGTACTTCAGTCCCCCGGGCACCGTGTAGCCGGTGGGGATGTAGTTGTAGTTGGCTTCCTTGCTGCTGGCCACGATGTCCACCTTACCGAAGAGCTTGGTTTCCTTGATGGCCTTGGCCGACCAGGCACCGGTGTCGATGAAGCCGGCCGTCTCGTCCTCGTTCAGCAGGTTCATGGCCGTGAGGAAGAACTGGGTGCTGGCCCCGCCGCCGAGGAAGATGACGCCGTAGTCATCGGGTACGTCCATCAGCTCGCGGACGAGGGCCTCGGTCTCATTTATGATGGCCGTGAATTCCGCGCTGCGGTGACTGATCTCGAGGATGGAGAGTCCGCTGCCGTTCAGGTTGGCCACCCCTTCGGAGGCTTCCTGGAGGACACTGGCGGGAAGAATGGCCGGACCGGCGCTGAAGTTGTGGATTTTCATTCGGGGGGTAAATTAAAGTAAGGCGCAAAAATACGTCCTGGCGGGTAACCGTCAACATATGGTAAGGTTGCATCCTTCTATAGCGGCTACCGAGCGCTGCGCTCTCCGGTAGGATTCCACTAAACACCAAGCTTAACCAACAACCATCCGTATGAACCGCTATTCCATCCTGGTGCTCTTCTCCTGTCTCCTGTTCCTGACGGGTTGCACCCCCAAAGCCGGAGACATCGTGGTCCGCACCCCCGACACGGCAACGAAACCGACCGCCACGCCCCCACCGGCGGACGCCAACCTCAGCCCCTGCCCCAAATTCAGCGACGCCCCCAACGAAGACGACATCACGGACCACTACGTGATCTACCGCCAGATGATGAAGGCCAAGGACATGAAGGGGGCCATGAAATCCTGGCGCCGGGTGTACGCCGTGGCCCCGGCCGCCGACGGGCAACGCCCCACCGTGTACACCGACGGCGTGGCGTTCTACAACGATCTGGCCACCAAGAACCCCGACCGCCGGGAGGCTTACGGAGATACCATCCGGATGCTCTACGAACAGGCCCGGGAGTGCTACCCCGGCGACGGCTACATGGCCGCCATCCAGGCCTTCGACGGTTATTACACCTACCCCGGCAGCATGACCGATGACGAGGTATTCGACCTCATGCGCGAAAGCATCGAAACCGACGGGGGTGATAAGCTCCAGTATTTCGTCATCAACCCGATGAGCAGCCTGGTCACCAAGCAGCACCGGGAGGGAAAGATCACCGACGCCGAGGCCAAGAAGATCGTTCAGGCCCTCAACCAGCGGCTCGCCAAGGGACTCAGGGAGTGCAAGGGCGCTGACTGCGAGGCCTGGAAGACCATCGACGCCTACGCCCCCGACGCCCTGCGCTACTTCGAGACCGTGGAAGGATTTTACGACTGTGACTACTACGTCAATCAGTACTACGCCGACTTCAAGGCCAACCCCACCGACTGCGATGCCGTTACCACCGCCTACGGCCGGATGCGCTTCGGTGCCTGCGCCGCCGACCGGCCGGAATTCGCCGAGGTACGGGCCGCCTACCAGGCCAACTGCGTGGAGGACGTTACGACCACCACCGGTAACTCCGGCCTCCGTCAGGCCTACGAAGACCTGAAGAACGGTAATTCCGACGCCGCCATCGAAGGCTTCAAGGCCGCCGCCGAGAATACCGACGATGCTACGCGCCGGGGCAAGTATCTCCTCATCGTCGCCAAGATCTACTACCGCGACAAGCGCAACTTCAGTCAGGCCCGCGCCTACGCCCGCCAGAGTGCCGAGGCCGACCCCACCAGCGGCGAACCCTACATGCTCATCGGTACGCTCTACGCCAGTTCCGGCCCCCTCTGCGGCCCCGGTACCGGCTTCGACAGCCAGGTCGTCACCTGGCCCGCCATCGATATGTGGCAGCGCGCCAAGAGCATCGACGGCAGCGTAGCCGGCAAGGCCAACACGCTGATCAACCGCTACAGCCAGTACATGCCCAGCCGGTCCGATATTTTCTCCCGCAGCATCAAGGAGGGAGACAGCTACACGGTGGGCTGCTGGATCCAGGAGACGACGCGGGTGAGGACCAAGTGATGTTTGATTCATGATTCTCGATCGCTGATAAGTGATTTGCTACCGCACACACGACAGCTACACCAGTACACGCTTAGCGGAGACGTGCGGTAGCAAATCAAGAATCAAGAATCAGCTATCAAGAATCGCAAATCAAAAGAGCGCCGGCGAATGACCGCCGGCGCTCCAATTGAATACCCCTTAAGGTATTGCTCTCACCCATCTATGCCCGCCGATGGGCTTTGCGTTACGGTCCGGCCGGTTTTTCTCCCGGGGCCGCCTATATTTGCCGGTCCGACGGGGGCGCGGACGCAGGTGCGAAGCCGTCACTGAGATGTTGGCACCTGCGTCCGCGCCCCCCGTCACACCTATCGTTTGCGGTAGCGAACTCATCCCTTTACACTCCTCCACTCCCCTCTGATATGGCCAAGAAGCTCAACCGCAACAAACCCACTAAAGGTGCCCTCGGTAAGGGGCTCGATGCCCTGCTGGGCGGCCAACGCCTCGACCGCGCCCTGGAGACGGAGCCCGACGAAACGGTGCGCCAGCTGAGCCGCGATTTCGCCATGTTACCGGTGGGCAGCATCCACGCCAACCCCGACCAGCCGCGTAAGGATTTTGAGGAGGAACCGCTGGAGGAACTGGCCAACAGCATCCGCGTACACGGCATCATCCAGCCGATGACGGTGCGCCACATGGGCGACGGTACCTACCAGATCATCAGTGGCGAACGGCGCTTCCGGGCCAGCCAGGTAGCGGGCCTGACCGAGGTGCCCGCCTTCATCCGTACGGCCAACGACCAGACCCTGCTGGAGATGGCCCTGATCGAGAACATCCAGCGGGAGGACCTCAACCCGATGGAGATCGCCTACAGCTACCACCGCCTCCAGGAGGAGTTCGAGCTGAACCAGCAGGCCCTGGCCGACCGCGTCGGCAAGCCCCGCGGCACCATCGGTAACTACCTGAACATCCTGAAGACGAGCCCGCGCGTGCAGGCGGCCATCCGCGACCGTAAGATCGCCATCGGGGCGGCCAAGACGTTCTCGGGCATCAAGGACGTAGGGCAGCAGGAAATTTTCCTGGACGAGATCCTCTCCCACCCCAACTGGAACGTGCGGCAGATCGAGAAGGAGGCCAAGGTCTACAAAAAGAAGAATACGGTCACCACCAACCGGACGGCCACCGACGACGACCTGAAGACGGTCACCCAGGCCCTCCAGGCCTTTTTCGGGACCAAACAGGTTAAGGTTTCGTTAGAAAACAAACAGACACGCAGCGGATCGATCACGATCAAGTTCAGTAGTAAAGACGAGCTGGACCAGTTCTACAAGGCCGTCGAGTAATCTTACTTGCATGCGTATACTGCTATTCGTACTGATTTCCCTCTCCGCGGCCGGGCTTTTCGCCCAGTCGGACACCCTCCGTACGCCGGTTCCGCCGGATTCCGTGATCAGCCTCCGGCAGGTGAACCGCGGCCCCCGCATGGCGCTGCTGTATAGCATCATTCCCGGCGGCGGGCAGGTCTATAATAAGCGCTGGTGGAAAGTACCGCTGGTGTACAGCGGCCTGTTGGGCATCGTGGCCGTGGCGGAATTCAACACCACCCGCTACAACCGCTTCCGCGATGCCCTGACGGCCCGCTGTCTGGGGGACGATGTCGTAGAAATCCCACCGATGGTGTGCCAGCCGATGCCCGTTGACGGAATTTCGCTGGACACGGAGACCAACGCCCTCGTGCTGGCCCGCGACAACGCCGATCGGGCCCGGCAACAGGCCTACTTCGGTATCCTGGCCGTCTACCTCCTCCAGGCCGTCGAGGCCTACACCGACGCCCACCTGCGAGATTTCGACATCAGTGACGACATCAGTTTCCGGCTGGAACCGACCATGCTGCCGGGTGGTGGATTGGGGGTTGGGGTGACGGTGCCGCTGGGGGCGGGGCTGGGGTTGAAAAGGGAGGTGGCCGCATTTCAGCGGCTGAGCAAGTAACTGGATACCAAGATCACCCCCGCAGTTCCGCCAGCACCGCCTCCGCCAGCCCCGCCCGCGTGCTCCGGCTCACCTGCACCCGCCGGAGCGGCTCCCCGAAGGCCGTCGCGTAGCTCGCCCACACGTGGTAGTTCCCCAGCTGGTCCTTCTCGCAGTAGACGCCCAGCGGCATGGAGCAGCCGCCCCCCATCTTATTCAGTACTTCCCGTTCCACATTGGTACACTCCCCCACCGCGCCGTGGTGGAGGCGGGCCAGTTTGCGGCGCAGTTCCTTGTCGGCGGCGCGGCACTGGACGGCCATCACGGCCTGCCCGGGCGCGGGCACGAACTCCCGCGGGCTGGGGCGCACGACGACCATGTCCGACAGATCCAGCTCCAGCCGTTCCAGACCGGCGGCGGCCAGGAGGACGGCGTCCACCTCCCCGTCACGGGCCTTCGCCAGCCGGGTCGGTACGTTACCGCGGATGTCCACCGGTACGAGACCGGGGTGGAGGTCCATCAGCAGGGCCTTCCGACGGTTGCTGCTGGTCCCGACGGTCGCGCCGTCGGCCAGCTTAAACGGTTTGCCCTCGACGGCCTTATCCGGGTGAATGATCAGTACGTCCCCCACCGAGGCCCGGTAACTCAGGGCCCCCAGCACCAGTTCGTCCGGCTGCTCGGTGGGCAGGTCCTTCAGGCTGTGGACGGCGATGTCCGTCCGCTCGTCCAGCAGCGCCTCCTCGATCTCCTTGGTGAAGAAGCCCTTGCCCTCCAGCTTATCGAAGGTCAGGTGCTGAATGCGGTCGCCCTGGGTCTTGAGGACGACCAGTTCGCTCTCCTCCCCGATCTCGCGGAGCTGGTCCTGGATGAAGTGGGCCTGCCAGAGGGCGAGGCGGGAGCCGCGGGTGCCGATTTTAATCATACAAAAAGGAGTTGAGGAGTTAAGGATTCGAGGAGTTAAGGGTCGATGGCACTTAACTCCTCGAGTCCTCAACTCCTTATGTCCTTCTAAAATTCCGCGAGCCGCGCCGCCCGGGGAAAAGGAATCACGTCACGGATATTTCCCATACCGGTAATGAACTGCACCATGCGCTCGAAGCCCATGCCGAAGCCCGCGTGGGGACAGCCGCCGAAGGTGCGCAACTGGAGGTACCAGGAGAGTTCCGCTTCGTGGACGTCCATCTCCCGCATCCGCTGGCGCAGCCGGTCTTCCCGCTCCTCCCGCTGACTGCCGCCGATGACCTCCCCGATGTAGGGGAAGAGGACGTCCATGGCGGCAACCGTCTTATTGTCGTCGTTCATCCGCATGTAGAAGGCCTTGATGTCCTTCGGGTAGTCGCGGACAATGACGGGTTTCTTGAAGTGCTTCTCCACCAGCCAGCGCTCGTGCTCGGCCTGGAGGTCGGTACCCCACTCCAGGGGGAACTCGAACTTGCCCTTCTTGTAGGGTTTGGAGCGCATCAGAATGTCCAGCGCCTCGGTGTAGGTGACGCGGGCGAAGTCGTTGTCGACCACGAAGCGCAGCATCTCCACCAGGCCCATCGGGCGGCGCAGTTCGGCCTTCATGTTCTTCTCGGCGGCCTTGATGCGTTCGTCCAGGAATTCCAGGTCGGCTGCGTAGTTGTCGAGGCAGAAATTGATGAGGTACTTCACGAAATCCTCGGCCAGCTCCATATCGTTCTCGATGTCGGCGAAGGCGATCTCCGGTTCGATCATCCAGAATTCCGCCAGGTGGCGGCTGGTGTTGCTGTTCTCCGCGCGGAAGGTGGGTCCGAAGGTGTACACCTTACCCATGGCCAGGGCACCGATCTCGGCCTGCAACTGTCCGCTTACGGTCAGGTTCGTGGCCTTGCCGAAGAAGTCTTTGTCAAAGTCCACGGTGCCGTCTTCCGTCAGGGGCGGGGACGCAGGTGCAAGCGTTGTCACCCGAAACATTTCGCCGGCTCCCTCGGCGTCGCTACCGGTCACAATCGGGGTGTGCAGGTTATAGAAACCCCGGTCGTGGAAGTACTTATTCACCGCGAAGGATACGGCATGACTGATCCGGAAAACGCTGCTGAAGGTGTTGGTCCGCATCCGGAACTGGCCGTTGTCGCGCAGGAACTCCATCGTCTGGCTCTTGGCCTGGAGGGGGTACTGGCTCAGATCGGTCTTTCCGAGAATCTCGATCGAGGTGGCGTTCACCTCCACGGCCTGCCCGCTGCCCTGACTTTCGATCAGTTCGCCGGTGACCGCTACGCAGGCGTGAAAACCGATGGCGCGAAGGGTCTCCTCGTCAAATTGCTCGTTGTCCACCACCACCTGGAGGGTTTCCGTCCCACTTCCGTCGTTGAGAACCATGAAGCGATTACCCCGCCAGGCCCGGACCCAACCCATGACGGTCACTTCCTCCCCGATCGGGGGGGCTTTCAAGAGGCTGGCGATTTCCTGACGTTGGATCATGTGAGCTACTATTTTTTTTGGAGGGGCGAAGGTAACAACCAAAAACCGACCGTCGTGAGCCGAATTCTTTATCGCCCGTCAGGCGAAGAAGTTCGTCTCACGACTGGGCGGGTGAACTCCCTGATCGAAATCCCGGTTGGCTGATCATGTCCCCCGCCGAAAAAGCCCTTCACGTTGATTCCCTCCTCGCCGGTCACTACGGGGCGCCCTTCGTCCCCTTCAGCTACCGCGACCCCCTGAGTGAGCTGGTCAACGCCCTGCTCAGTCACCGCACGAAAAACCCGGTCACCCGCGCGGCTTATCAAGAGTTGAAAACCCGCTTCCCGACCTGGGAAGCAGTGATCGCCGCGGACACCCGGGAAGTGGAACGCGTTATCGCCGCCGTCACCTTTCCGGAGGTAAAGGCCCCGCGGATTCAACTGGCGCTCGCTACCGTAGCCGAGCGTAACGACGGAGAACTCAGCCTGGACGGTCTCAGCGAAGTCCCGGTCCCGGAGGCACGCCAGTGGCTGGAGGAAATTCCCGGTGTCGGGGCCAAGACCAGCGCAGCCGTGCTGAGTTTTTCGTACTTGCGCCTCCCCGCCCTGGTCGTGGATACTCACCACCACCGGGTGGCCCTCCGCCTCGGTTTGGTCCCCCCTAAATCCAGTCTCGACAAAACCGCCCGTTTACTGCAGTCTTACCTGCCCGGAGACTGGGACGGCCAGCGGGTCTACGATTCCCACCAGGGGTTCATGCGGCACGGGCAGCGGGTGTGTACGTTCCGGGCGCCCAATTGTGAGGGGTGTTTTATCCGGGAGTGGTGCGACTATGAACCTCACCCCCCGGCCCCCTGCTAAGTCCAACGGGTCCCCCCCCCGTTGAACCGCAGCGAGAGGGGTGACTGAGGCGCCTGGAATTTTCGGTTGTTTAGCACGCCCGTCACGTTTGCCACGGATATCACTCCTGTCAAGTCTACCACGCTTGCCACGCCTGTAACACCTATCACGCCCCCCTCTCCGGGGGAGAGGGGACAGATTTCGCAAAGCGAAATCAGGGGTGAGGTTCCAGGTCAAAGCCGATATCCCCGCGAAAACCAACCCCCTCAAACCGGATCTTCCGCGCATTCTCGTAGCTCAGAGCCAGGGCTTCCCTGAAGGTCTCCCCGTAGCTGGTGACCGCCAGTACGCGGCCACCGTTGGTGACCAGTCGTTGTTGGTCGTCGACTTTCGTGCCGGCGTGAAAGACCATACTGCCCACCACGTCCTCTAACTCCGTAATGGGTTTCCCCTTTTCGTAGGGGCCCGGGTAACCGCCGCTGACCAGGACCACGGTAGCGGCCTGCCGCTCGTCGATGTCGATCACGGAAGTGCTCAGTTCGTTCTCGCTGACCTGCAGGAGTAGCTGGACCAGGTCGTTGTTGAGCCGGGCCATGACGGACTGCGTTTCCGGGTCGCCCATCCGGCAATTATACTCGATCACCTGGGGCTCGCCGTCCACCAGGATCAGGCCGATGAAAATGAAGCCGTGGTAGTGCAGTTTACGGGCCCGTAGCCCGGTAAGCGTCGGCTTGATGATCTGCTGTTCGACCTTCCGCATCACCTCGTGGTCCACGAAGGGAGGGTGGCTGACGCTACCCATTCCGCCGGTGTTCGGGCCGGTATCCCCCACCCCGATGCGCTTGTAGTCCTTGGCTACGGGGAGAATGCGGTAGTCCGTCCCGTCCGTCAGTACGAACACCGAAAATTCAATCCCGTCCAGAAATTCTTCGATAACGACCGTCCCGCTGGCCGTCCCGAACTTTCCGCCGAGCATATCGGTGAGTTCCTGCTTGGCGGCCCCGACGTCATTCAGGATCACCACCCCCTTACCGGCAGCCAGTCCGTCGGCCTTCAGCACGTAGGGAGGGGTTAGGCTGTCCAGGTAGGCATGGCCCTCGTCCGTTTGCCCGGCGGTGAAGCGTCGGTACCCCGCCGTGGGAATACCGTATTCTTCCATAAAGGCCTTGGCGTAGGCCTTGCTGCCCTCCAGCTGGGCGGCGTCCTTACTCGGGCCGATGAAGTAGACGGTGTTTAGTTCCGCATCCGTACTGAAGTAATCCTGGATTCCGCGTACCAGGGGTTCTTCCGGTCCGCAGATCACCAGTTTGATGTTCTGTTCGAGGACCAGTTGCTTAACTGCATCAAAATCATTCGGATCAACGGCCACGTTGCGCCCCAGCGAGGCGGTCCCCGCGTTTCCGGGGGCAATGAAAAGTTGTTTACACAGGGAACTCTGGGTCAGTCGCCAGGCCAGGGCGTGCTCGCGGCCACCGGCACCGAGAAGGAGGATATTCATAGCTGGATAATTTGGAAGGGCAAGGTAAGAATTAACGAGTCCGGAGGACTCACTCTGTTCCGCCAGCGGTCCGGACCCCTAGCTGAGTAAAACGAGACCTTCGGCCTCCGCAAAGAACCGATCCGCCCGTATATCCATACCCGTGCACCTGCGTCCCCGCCCCAGTGCAAACCCCACGTGCCCCCCGAATTCCGGCGTTTCCACCGTAATCAACGGATGGGTCCGCCCCAACTCCACCGGCGTACAGGCCAGCGGGACAATGGGGTCGTTCAGCGCATTCACGATCAGCACCGGGGCCGTCGTATCCGCTACGAAATTCCCACTGCTGAGGTAGGCGTAGTAAGCATCCAGGTCGGCATAACCGCTGAGAGGGGCGGAAAACCAGCGGTCAAAGTCCCGCCAGACGCGTACCCGGGAGAGCTTCGTCAGGTCCAGCCGGCCGGGAAACTGAAGTTCCTTGGCCGTCACCTTGGCGGAAAGGCTCTTAAAGAATTTTCGCTTGTAGATCCAGTTGTCGCGGCGTTCCAGACTGTCGGCACTGTGCTCAATGAAACAGGGCGCGCTGAAGGCCACCCCGTGGGTTACCTGTGCCGGCCGGTTAGTCCCCACCGTTCCCAGGTACTTGAGGGTAAGGTTACCCCCCATACTGTAACCGATCAGGGTGATACGGTCGAAGCGGCCGGTGGCTACCGCGTGGTCGACCACCCGGGCCAGGTCCTCACTCTGTCCGTGGCTGTACAGCTTCGGTGTCCGGTTCATTTCCCCCGAGCAACTGCGGCAGTTCCAGGCCAGGATGTTCCAGCCCCGCTCGTGGAAATAATTGGCCGCACTGGCTACGTACACCCGGCTACTATCCCCCTCCAGGCCGTGACTCAGGATGACTAGGCGACGACTGTCCGGCAGGTCTTTCCAGTCCAGATCCAGGAAGTCACCGTCGGCGGTATCGATGCGTTCCCGGCGGTAGCTGACGGTTACGCGACGGAAGAGGTTCGGGACGATGGTCTGGTAGTGGGCGCGAAGCGTAGAGAGCATGGTTACTGTCGACTGTTTACCTACTTACTGATGGAAAACCACTCCACCCCGCTCCGTGCCGGTAGCACCGTAGCGCTCACCCGCCCCTCGGCCACCAGGAAGTACTCCCCGATGTCGGAGGCCGGGAGAGAAACGGCGTAGGTACCGTCCGCCTCGGCGGTAGCGGGAGCGTAGTGAAAACCACCCGTCCCCGCGGGGCGGTGGGCCACCCAGACGGCCTCGGCCGCCACGCCTTCCGCCAGGGTTACGGAAACGGTCACCGAGTCTCCGTTATGAACGGCCCCGTGGTCGGCAATGGCCGGCGGTGGCTTCTTGAACAACGGGTGCCCGGCCAGGTAGTCGGTCCGGCCGTCGATGAGTTCGCGCAATCCGACTACGGAACCGTCGGTCGTCTTTACGCTGGTGATGTAGTTCTGCTCGAAGTTGCCGGCCGGGTAGAGCGGGAAGGGCTCGTCGGCCACCAACTGCTGAATACTGCGCCGCAGGGCCTCGGCCCGCGGTTCCCACTGCTTGTCGGCGAATTGCTCGTCGTAAATCGTCTTCAGGTGAGCGACGTACATCTTCCGGAACAGCGGTCGGGAAAAGAGGTGGGTGATCAGCGGACGGTCCGGGTTTTTGTCGGAAAAGTGCAGGAACGGACTCATTTTCTTCAGCTCCTCATCGTCCAGTACCTCGTCCTCGGCCAGCAAGCGGAAGCCGCCGAAGCTCAGGTTGAGATCCCAGATCACGGGCCGCCAGTAGCCGCTGTTGTCCCGGAACAGGTAGTAATTGTGGCAAAACATGCCGAGATAGCTGTCCAGGTTGACCATGGCGTTGTTAAACGCCAGCATCCAGAGTGCCTCGTCGACGTTCAGGAAATCTTCCGGCTCTTGCCCGGGGTCGTTCAGCTGTTTGGTCAGGTCCAGCAGTTCGTGCCAGCCGTGATCGCTTTTTTTGATCTCGTAGCGGGCGGCGTAGCAGAGACTGTCTTCTCCCAGGTACTTCAGGGATGCACCGATGCCGTCCGGGCAGTCGGCGGGGGCGGCCTCCTTACTCTCCGGGTCACACTTGAAGAGCAGTCCCTCGTCCTGGGGCGTGTCGAAGCGCGTTTCCCAGAAGCGCTCGTCGATGCTTTCCGTCAGGTTGTACAGGCCGAGGTATTCACCGTCCACGATCAGGCGGGCGTAATTACAGCGGGGGGCAGCCATGTATTCTCCGGCGATGGCGTAGCTCAGGGCTTCCCGTACGTAACTCGGGTCGCGGAACAGGTTACTCAGCTTCAGGGTGCGGAACTCCCCGTCCACCATCTGCTCTT
This sequence comes from Lewinellaceae bacterium, assembly GCA_963838715.1. Taxonomy (GTDB): domain Bacteria; phylum Bacteroidota; class Bacteroidia; order Chitinophagales; family Saprospiraceae; genus Neolewinella. The sequence continues at coordinate 4,464,419 of CAWISE010000009.1, read as the reverse complement.
TGTCCGTGTGGTTCACCTTGATGTTGAAGGGCAGCTTGCGGCGCTCCTTGCGGGCCGCGGCGTAGTAGCTGCTGTTCCCCTTGAAGCGCACGCCGACGCTGTCGTATTTCACTCCGTCGACGTACAAGGTGGCCAGCGTACGGTCCCCGCTGTTCTCCCGCTTGTACTGCATCAGTTTTTTGTGCCAGTGCTTGTCGTCCATCTCCAGTTTCACCTCCACGATCCGGTCCAGATCGTAGAGTTCCCGCTTCTGGGCCCACAGGGCATGGGCGAAGGGTACCATTCCGCAGTTACAGGTGCAGATCAGTACGATGAACAGTCGAAAACAATGATGTGATAGTCGCATGGGCACGGGCGGGAAGGCCGTAAAGATAATGATTGCCGGTCTCCTCAGGGAAGCACCGAGGTAACCAACGCGACAATCCGGGCCGCGAGTGTAGCCGTGGCCCCGTCCCGGTCGAATTCCGGGTTCATTTCCGCGATGTCCAGGCTGAGTAGCTTGCCGGAAGTCACCACCCACTCCAGGACGGGAAACAGGAATTCCGGCGTGAACCCCACCGGGGAGGGCGCGCTCACGCCGGGGGCGAAGGCGGAAGAGAACCCGTCCAGGTCGATCGTTACGTAGACAAAGTCCACCCCCTTGATCCAGGCAGTCAGCAGGGACAGCAAGTCATCCTGATCGCCGCTTCCGCATTCCGACTGGCTGATCCAGTCCACGCCGAGACCCCCGGCCGCCCGCAGCAGGGAGGGGGGGTTGGCATCCTCCTGGATACCGACGGGCAGATAGCTCACCCGGTCACCGTGGAAGGTCAGTATCTGCCGGAAGGGCGTTCCCGAGGTGGAGCCTTCCGTAAAGGGTCGCAGATCGAAGTGGGCGTCGAAGTTGAGGATACCGACCCGCGCGCCGGATCCCGCCCGTTGCAGGTACTGGTGAATGCCCAGGTAGTGGGCGTAGGCGATGTCGTGCCCACCACCCAGTCCGATCGGCGTGATCCCCCGCTCCAGTAACTTCCGGATGCCCTCCCCGAAGGCCAGCTGGGTGGCTTCCAGCGGCCCGTCCTCATGGCGGACGGTCCCCGCGTCGGCCACCGTCCGTTTCCCGAGGTGATTGGCCAGTCGCCCGATCTTTTCCCGGATCTTATCCGGCCCCGCCGCCGCCCCTAATCTCCCCTGGTTGAGCCGTACCCCCTCCTCGCAGGCGTAACCGAGGAGCGCGAAGTCAGCAGCGGGCCAGTTTTCCGGAGACTCCGCCAGGTCCAGCATCCTGATCACCTGGTACCAGTAGTCGGGGGGAGCGCCTGGGGGGGTAAGGCGGCCGGTGTAGTGGGCGGGGGCAGGGGGAGTGTACATGAAGAATGGGTTTACTTCCGTTTCAAGTTGTCGGACTAAAAATAGCTACTTCGTACCCTATTTATTTGTCCGACAACCTCAACAGCATATACCTACGACTTCACAGCGGTCTTTGCTATACCTGATGACGTAGCAGCTGCACAGCTAAGGACTAATACCTTCTTACTATTATCAAAATCTTTGGAAGTATCGCGATAAATCATCCCTCTTCCCCGGAGCGGGACGGGAGGGTGAGGTTCCCGGAAACAAACTTCCCGCCCAAAATCACCGCCCCCACCACCGGCATTCCAAAACCATACGGCACCGCCCCGTACCCCGCCAGCGGCCGGGTGACGATCAGGTTGGCCCGCTTGCCCACCGTGATGGAGCCGAGTTCGTCGGACAAGCCCATCGCGTAGGCCCCGTTGAGGGTGGCGGCATTGATGGCTTCCTCGGGAAGCAGCCCCATCTGGGTACAGGCCAGGGAAACGATTCCGCTCATATTCCCGGAGGGGGACGAACCGGGGTTGTAATCCGTGGCGATGGCCAGGGGGAGGCCGGCGTCGATCAGTTTACGGGCGGGGGTGTAGGGAATCCCCAGGAAGTGGGAGCAGCCGGGCAGGGCTACGGGCATGGTGTCACTGCCGGTGAGGGCGGCAATGTCCGCGTCGGCCAGCTCCTCCAGGTGGTCGACGGACAGTGCACCGTGGCGGACGGCCGCCCCCACCCCACCCAGTACGTTGAACTGGTTGACGTGAATTTTGGGGACCAACCCGTACCGCTTACCGGCGGTCATGATCGCTTCGGTGTCGGCGACGGAGAAGTACCCCTGCTCACAGAAGACATCCACGTAATCGGCCAGTTTTTCCGCGGCGATCTTCGGCATCAGCTCCCCGGTCAGCAAACGCAGGTAGCCGGGCTTGTCGTGCTTATAGGCGGTTGGCAGGGCGTGGGCTCCGAGAAAGGTTGCCCGGACGGTCACCGGGAAGGCTTCGGCCAGCCGGCGGATAACGCGCAGCATTTTCAACTCTCCCTCAACCGTCAGTCCGTAGCCGGATTTGATCTCGATGGCTCCGGTACCGAGTTCGATCACGGTTTCCAGCCGGGCCTTGCTCTGTTGGTAAAGCTCCTCCGCGGAGGTTTCATTCAGCAGTTTCGCGGAATTGAGAATACCGCCGCCGGCCGCCGCGATCTCCGCGTACGTCTTCCCGCTTACCCGCGCTACCCACTCGTGGGTGCGGTCACCGGCGTACACCAGGTGGGTGTGGGAGTCGCACCAGGCGGGAAGGACGAGGCGACCGCTGCAGTCGATCGTCCGTAGGGGAGAACCGGGAGTATCCCTGAGCGCAGCCATGGGGCCGAAGTCGGCAATGCGGTCACCCTCGATCCGCAGCCAGGCGTTTTCCAGGATGGGTAACTTGGCCATCTCCGCCCCCGCTACCCACTGCTGACCGGCGGGGCGGAGCTGGAGCAGTTGTTTGATGTTCGTCAGTATCATGCGTCGAAGAGTGTATCGTTTACCAGGTTGGGGAGGGTCACCACCAGTTCGGGCGTCCGCTCCATCTCCCGCTTGATGGCGAAGATGGCTTCCTCGTTCCTGGCCCAGGAGCGACGGGCGATCCCGTTGTTAACGTCGAAGAAGAGCATCTTTTTGAGCCTGGACGCCGCCTCCGGGGACCCATCCAGCAACAGCCCGAAACCGCCGTTGACGACCTCCCCCCAACCGACGCCACCGCCGTTGTGGATACTCACCCAGCTCGCCCCCCGGAAGCTGTCTCCGATGACGTTGTGGATGGCCATGTCGGCCGTGTACCGGCTGCCGTCGTAGATGTTGCTGGTTTCCCGGTACGGGCTGTCGGTACCGCTCACGTCGTGGTGGTCGCGGCCGAGGACGACCGGGCCGAGTTTTCCCGCCGCAATTGCTTCGTTGAAGGCAAGGGCGATCTTCACCCGCCCCTCCGCGTCGGCGTAGAGAATGCGGGCCTGACTGCCGACCACCATCCGGTGCTCTTCCGCCTCCTCGATCCACTTAATGTTGTCGCGTAATTGCTGCTTAATTTCCGGGGCGGCGGTGCGCAGGATGCCGAGTAACACCTCACGGGCCAGTTGGTCGGTAAACCGGAGATCTTCCGGTCGGCCCGAGGCACAGACCCAGCGGAAGGGCCCGAAGCCATAATCGAAGCACATCGGACCCAGGATGTCCTGCACGTAGGAAGGATAGCGGAAACGGATCCCGTCCTCGGCCATCACTTCCGCCCCGGCCCGGGAGCTCTCCAGCAGGAAGGCATTGCCGTAGTCGAAAAAGTAGGTCCCCCTGGCGACGTGGGCGTTAACCGCCGCGGCGTGGCGACGGAGGGACTTTTCGACTTCCGCCCGGAAGGTGTCCGGGTCCTCCGCCAGGAGTTTGCTCGCCTCGTCGAAGGTGTAGCCCGCCGGGTAGTAGCCGCCGGACCAGGGATTGTGCAGGCTGGTCTGATCGGAACCGACGTGGACCATGATCCCCGCTTCGAGGAACCGCTCCCAGACGTCGATGACGTTGCCCACGTAGGCGATCGAGACGGGCCGTTTCGATTTGCTTGCCTCCTGCGTCCGCGCCACCAGCTCCTCCAGGTTATCGGTCAGTTCATCCACCCAGCCCTGCTCGTACCGCTTGCGGGCCGCCGCCGGGTTCACCTCCGCGCAGACGGTCACGCAGCCGGCAATGTTGCCCGCCTTCGGTTGCGCCCCGCTCATCCCCCCCAGACCGGCGGTGAGGAAGATCTTGCCCGCGATGTCGTCTCCCGCCGGGAGGATCTTGCGAAAGGCATTCATCACCGTGATCGTGGTGCCGTGGACGATTCCCTGGGGGCCGATGTACATGAAGCTGCCCGCCGTCATCTGGCCGTACTGGGTGACGCCGAGGGCGCTGTATTTTTCCAGTTCGTCCGGCGACGAATAATTCGGGATCATCATGCCGTTGGTGACCACCACCCGGGGAGCCTCCGGGCCGGAGGGAAACAGCCCCATCGGGTGGCCGGAGTAGAGGTGGAGCGTCTGCCCGTCGGTCATTTCGCTCAGGTAGCGCATCGTGAGCAGGTACTGCGCCCAGTTCTGAAAAACAGACCCGTTTCCCCCGTAGGTGATCAGTTCCTCGGGGTGCTGGGCTACGGCGGGGTCCAGGTTATTCTGGATCATGAGCATGATGGCGCGGGCCTGCCCGGAACGGCCGGGGTAGTCCGCCAGCGGGCGGGCGTGCATGGCGTAGCCGGGCTTGAAGCGGTGCATGTAAATGCGGCCGTAGTCGGCCAGTTCCCGGCGAAACTCGGGCAGCAACTCGGCGTGCCAGTCGGCCGGAAAGTAGCGCAGGGCGTTGCGCAGGGCGAGTTGCTTTTCGGCGGCGGACAGCACATCCCGGCGGCGGGGTGCGCGATTAACGTCCGTCGGCACCTCCCGGGGCGGCGGTAGTGTAGCGGGAATACCTTGCTGGATCGATTCGGAAAAAGTCATGTCGGTTTCACTTGAAGTTGGCGGCTGCGGACCAGGTGAACGAGGGCGTCGATGTCCGGTTTCAGCAGCCGGTCCACGGTCAGGGTGGGAACGTGGCTGCGGATGAGGGCGTGGTTCTCCTCCACGACGGCGGAGAAGGTGAGCGGCCGGCGGAAGTCCATCGCCTGGGCCGCGTACAGCAGTTCGATGGCGAGGATCTTTTCCAGGTTGCCGAGGATCTGGTTGAAGCGGCGGCCGGAGATACTGCCCATGCTCACGTGATCTTCCTGCCCCAGCGAGGTGGGGATACTGTCGGAAGAGGGCGGAAAGCAGAGCGAGCGGTTCTCGGCGACCAGGGCCGCGGTGGTGTACTGGGGGATCATCAGGCCGGAGTTGAGCCCCCCGGCGGCGGTCAGCAGGCGGGGCAGTCCGTACTTACCCTCCAGCAGGAGGTAGCAGCGGCGATCGGCGATGTTCCCCAGTTCGGCGGTGGCCAGGGAGCAGTAATCGAGCGGCAGGGCCAGTGGCTGGCCGTGGAAGTTCCCGCCGGAGATAGCGGTGTCCGGGTCGATCAGGACCGGGTTATCGGTCACGGCGTTCAGTTCGACCTCCACCAGTTCGTTCAGGTGGGCGGCGGCGTTGCGGGAAGCCCCGTGCACCTGCGGCATACAGCGCAGGGAGTAGGGGTCCTGCACCCGGCTGCAGGCGGCGTGGCTGGCCATGTTCTCGGAACCGGCCAGGAAGGAGCGGATACGGGTAGCCACCGCGACGCAACCGTCGAAGGGCCGCAGTTCGTGCAGTTCCGCCCGGAAGGGGGAGGCGCTCCCCTGGTATCCCTCCAGGCTCATGGAGCCGGAGAGATCGGCCAGGTCCAGCAGGTAGTTCAGTCGGTCGAGACCGGCCACGGCGTGCGCCAGGATGAACTGGGTACCGTTGATGAGGGCCAGGCCTTCCTTGGCGCGTAATTCCAGGGGTTCGAGGCCGTGCTTCTGCAAGATGTCCCCGGCGGCGGTCTCCGTTTTCCCGTCCCAGAAAGCCCCCTCCCCGAGTAGCGGCAGGAAGAGGTGGGAGAGCGGGGCCAGATCGCCGGAGGCCCCGACCGAGCCCTGTTCCGGTACCAGCGGCGTCAGGTTGTGCTCCAGGAAGAACAGGATGCGATCGATCACTAGCTGACGAATCCCGCTGTACCCCCGGCTCAGGGCGTGGACCTTGCACAGGAGCATCAGTCGGACCAGCCGCGGAGCGATCGGCCGGCCGACCCCGACGGCGTGGGAGATCAGCAGGTTGCGCTGCAGGAGATTCGTTTCGTCCGGCGTGATCTGGGTGTCGCAGAGCGGGCCGAAGCCCGTGTTGATGCCGTACACGGCAAGTTTACCCGCGGCCATGCGATCCACGCCGGCGCGGGCCGCGGCGATCTTGTCCCGGGTCACCGGGGAGAGACTGCCGGTAAGCCGGCCGTCGGCCAGGGCGATGGCTTGGGGGACGGTAAGGCGGTCCTGTCCGTAGGAAAAGGGAATGGGCTTCGGCATGAGGCAAATGTAATGGTTGGTCGGGCGGTAAACCGCACCCATTACGCCTTATACCGAAGCCCACTCCCGGGACTTCCTTCAATATTGGTAAATACTAGTAGCCCTCATTCTGCGGGTAGCCCGCCCCCAACAGGTCCAGGTCGATCTGGGCGATCGGGAAGTTGATGTAGTGGGGCCGCCAGTTTTCCCGGGGGTTCTTGCTTCCCAGGTTGGCGGGGAAATATTCCCCGTCGCCGGCAAAGCTGGTGATCTGGCGGTCGATGACCTCCTGTCCCATCCGCTTCAGGGTGAACCACCGTTGCCCCTCAAAGGCGAGTTCGCGCGCCCGTTCGTCAAGAATTTCCTGTTCGTTAATGTTGTCCCGGGGGGCCGCGCCCGCTCTTTCCCGGATGGCATTCAGGTACGGCAGCCCGTCTCCTCCCGAACGCATCAGCGCCTCGGCGGCGATCAGGTAGGTTTCGGCCAGTCGGTAGACCATGATATAACTCCGGTTCAGGTAAGAATCGGGGTTGTCGTCATTCTCCGCGAACTTGATGCAGGAGGGGTGCATCCGCTGGTAGTACCGCTGGTAAGTGGGGCTGGGGTTATCCAGGTCGGTGATCGGAGCGTAGTCGTCCACCTGCTCACCGATGCGGTCTCCCGAGGTGTAGAAGTAGCGGAGCCGGAAGTAAGTATCGTCGTCGCGCGTATCGTTGGGGTCCTCGGCGATCAGCCCCTGGAGGTAGCGGTTCGGCAGTACGCGGGAGAAGCCCCTTCCCCCCTGCTCGAGGTTGGACTCGATGCCCGGGATCTGGAAGTACTGGGTGACGTAATTGGCGTTGATCATAGTGACGTCGCCACCGCCCAGCAGGTCATCCTGGGCCTGGATGACGAACAGCGATTCGGAGTGATTGCGGTCGCCGGAGAAGACGTCCGCGGTGGAGGACAGGAGCTCGTGGGGGCTGTCTGCTCCCTCGATAATGTCGAGGGCCTGCCGGCTGGCTTCTTCCCAGTCGCCCTCCCACATGGCTACCTTGGCCCTGACGTGCTTGGCGGTTCCCTTGGTGACGCGACCGGCTACGTCCTCCCAGGGGAGGTTCTCGACGGCGTAGTCGAGGTCACTACTGATCAGTTCCAGGACCTCCGCGTCGGAGGACTTGTCGTTGATGACGTCGAAGGCGTTGTCCACGGTGATGGTCTTGGTGGACACGAAGATGTTGTTGAACATCCGGTAGAGGTAGAAGTAGGAGTTGGCACGGAAAAACCGGGCCTCGGCCAGCACCTGCCGCCGAACGTCCTCATCGATGCCCTCGACCGTCTCGGCGGCGTTGATGAGTTCGGTCGCCTTGTTCGTGATGTTGTAGAAATGCTTCCAGAACAGGGTGGACACGAAATTGGCTCCCTGGTCCACGGGGGAAACGCCGCGCTCGTAGCGCCCCATCAAACCGGTGTACCCGGTACGGCTGAAGGTCAGATCGGAGCGGGACGCCATGAGGACGGCCCCCATGTAATCCTCGATCCTGCGGTCGTAGCGGTCGCGGTTGAATTTGTAAAGACTGACCACCCCGGACTTCAACCCCTCTTCGGTGGTGTAGATGTAGTCCGAGTCGATCAGGGTAGTGGGCTGCTCCGCGAGATAGTCCTCACAGGAAGGCAGTATAAACAGCGCCGCGAGGGCGAGAAGCAGCATACCACTAAGGGATGCTTTTTTATTAATTGCGTTCATAATACTTAGTTGTTTGGCATTAAAATTTAGCGCGCAGTCCGACGGTGTACCCGCGGGCATCCGGGTAGCCGGTATCCGCGCTGGAGAAGGTACTGCGAATGTTCACCTCGGGGCTGTAACCGATGTAATCGGTGTCCGTAAACAGGTTGGTGCCCGTCACGTATAAACGCAGCTGACCCATCCCGATGCGGGAAACCAGCGACTTCGGCAGGGAGTAACCGAGGCTTACGGTCCGCAGCCGGAGGTAAGACGCGTCCTTTACCGCCAGGGAATTCAGGTAGGCGGGGGTGGCGTCGAAGTTGGGGCGGGGAAAATCGTTCGACGGGGTCTCCGGCGTATAGTAGTTCACCCGTACGCCGTTGAGTTTGCTGGACAGCGTACCGCCGTTGTTAAAATCAGACAGGAAGGGGTTGACCTTGGTCGCTCCGCTCACGGCGTAGAAATCCACGAACAGATCGAAACCGCCGTACTCCAGCGTGGTGGACAGGGAGCCGAACCAGTCGGGGTTGGGATCGATGAAGACGCGGTCTTCCGGGGTGATCCGGCCGTCGGGGACCCCGGTGGGGTTGCCCTCTTCGTCGACGCCGTTGGTGTCTCTGATCCGGATATCTCCCGGGCGCAGGTTCTCCTGGGTCAGGGAAGACTCGGGGTTCGCCTGGGGAGCGTTTTCGAAATCGTCCCCTTCCTGGAAGATACCGTCGAACGCATACTGGTAGATCACGCCCACGGGCTGGCCCACGAAGTAGTTGTAGGTATCGTCCGCCTCGATGGCGTTCCCTTCCCCGTCGTTGTACAGTTCGAGGATGCGGTTGCGGTTGTTCGACCAGTTGGTGGAGACCGACCAGCGGAATTTGTCGTTACGAATAATGTTGGCGGTCAGGCTCAGTTCCACCCCCGTATTCTGCAGTTCCCCGGCGTTGAAGTAGGTGAACTGGTACCCCGTAGTGGAAGGTACGCCCCGCCGCAGCAGCAGGTCGGTCGTGCGGGCATCGTAGAAGTTGATGTTGCCCTCCAGGACCCGGCGGAAGAGGGAAAAATCCAGCCCCAGGTTCAGGGTAGTGATCCGCTCGAACTGCAGGTCGGGGTTGGGCAGGATGACCGAGGGGGAGTAGCCGGAGGCCGACTGCCCGTCGAAAATGTAGTTCTGTCCGTCGGCCGTGAAGAGCGAAGTGTAGGCCCGGCCCAGGTCGTTGACCAGCGAGCCGTAGCTGGCCCGGAGTTTCAGTTCCTGCACCGCGTTGTTGCCGTCCAGGAATTTTTCGTTGTGTATTTTCCAGGCAAAGGAGGCAGCGGGGTTGAAACTCCACTTGTTGTCCGCGGAGTTGACCGAGGCCCCGTCCGCCCGTGCCGTAACGGTGAACAGGTACTTGTTCAGCAGACCGTAGCGCGCCCGCCCCATGAAGGAGGCCAGCCGCTGCTGGTTCTTGTCGCGTTCCGTCGATACGTTACCGATCGCGTTGGTGATACCGTCGTACCCGAGGTCCTCATTCGTGAAGCCCTGCCCCTCCGTGAAGGTACGGGTGAAGCGGTTCTGCTGGGCCGACTGGACGAGCGTCAGGTTCAGGGTATTGCCGGCATCGAGGGGCTGGTCGTAGGTCAGAATATTCTCGACCAGGTAAGACTCCCGCAGCTGGTTACTGATCCGGGCGATGCCGCCGACGTCATCTCCCGCGGAACTCAGGGAAGAAAGGTACTGCCCCCCCTCGTCGTTCCGGCGGGTGAAGTTGGTCTTCAGCTGGTAGGTGAGGTTGTCGGTGATTTTCCACACCGGGGTGACGTTGACCACGAAATCATTGCCCTTGCTGTCGTTGTCCTGCTCGCGTAGGTTCCAGAGTGGATTGACGGCGGTGTTCTCCTCCCCGCTGGGGAAGCGGGTGATCTCTCCGTCTTCGTCGAAGGCCCGACCGATGGGGGAAATGGTGATGACGTTAACGTTGGCGGCCCGCTCCGTGTCGTCGTTCAGGAAGTTAAGGTCGAAGTTGACGGCAAAGCGATCGCTGATGGTCTGGTCGACGTTCAGGCGCAGGGTCTTGCGGGTGTAGGTCGACGTCGGGATGATGCCGGTTTCCCGGTAGTAGTTCGCGCTACCGAAGACCCGGGTATTATCCGACCCGCCGCTGATGCTGAGGGCCTGGCTGTTGACCATTCCGTTGCTGATGAGTTCGTCTTCCCAGTTGATGTACTCGTTGTCGGCGATGGACTGTAGTTCGATTTCCGAGAAGATGTCTTCGTCAAGGGGGTAGGAGTCATCCGCCCGGTTGGTGCGAACGGCCTCCCGCCGGAGTTGAACGAATTCCTCGCCGCTGTACACATCGAAGTTTCGCTCCAGGCTCTTGGTGGTCAGAAAACCGTGGTAACTGACCGTCATCTTGCCGGATTCCCCCCGCTTGGTGGTGATCAGTACCACGCCGTTGGCGCCGCGGGAACCGTAAATGGCCTGGGCCGAAGCATCCTTCAGGAACTCGATGGAAGCGATGTCGTCGGGGTCGATGTCCTGGATACCCCCGTCGCGGATGATGCCGTCGACCACGTAGATCGCGCTCACGTTGCCCTCGATGGAGCCCTGTCCGCGGAAGATGATGTCGGAGGTCCCCCCCGGGCGGAGGGAGCCGCCGCCTACGTCGACCCGCAGACCGGCGATGCGGCCCCGCAACATTTCGTTTACGTCGGAAGTCGGGGTGAGCAGCGCCTTGTCCATGTCGGCGGTCGCTACGGCGTTGACCAGGTCACTCTTTTTCTGCGTTCCGTAGCCGACTACCGTCACCAGATCGAGCGTCTGGTCGTCGGTGCCCAGCCGGACCGACAGGGGTCCACCCGTGGGCTTCACTTCCAGGGTCTCGTACCCCAGATAGGATACCAGCAGCGTAGCGGTTTCGTCCGAGACCGTCAGGGAAAAGCTTCCGTCCAGGTCGGTTACCGTTCCGTTGGAGCCGCCCTTCTCCCGTACGGTCGCACCGATCAGCGGCAGGTCGTCCTGGTCACCAACGACGGTTCCGGTAACGATGGTTTGGGCCTGAACTCCGGTGGTTACCCCGAAGAAGACCAGGAATAGTAGAGGAAGGAGTAGTGCCCTCCTCTGGTGTACTTGTTGTTTCATAATACTGGTGAGTTAAAAAATGATCGACTTGGAAAATTCCGAAAAGTGCGATAACCGCAAGATTACCCCGGAAGGTGGCCGGTTGCAAGGCTCAGGCCATCCGGGATAAATAACTTAGCATTCAGTTTACACGACTACCGATCTGCCATAAGGATGAGTGTAGCAACAGCAAATTTCAACACTTAAATATAGTATTTACTCTCGTATCGGTAGGACGCTCAGCTCAACCGACTCCGCTCAAGGGCAACCACCGTACCTTCGGTAAATGACCAGACAGCTCCTCCTATCCCTCGCCCTCCTTTTGGGATTTTGCACCTGCGTTTGCGCCCAGAGTAACGAACCGCTGGCGCTGCACCTCGCTACCTTCGACCACCAGCAGACGGCCATGAAAATCCTCGGCGGCTACGCACTGGTCAACATTGCCGGCGGGCTGGCGCTGCGGTCCTCCACCACCGGTAGCACTCGCCGCTTTCACGAGATGAACGCCCTCTGGAACGTGGTCAACCTCAGCATCGCCGGGGTAGGTTACTTCGCCAGCCTGAAGACGGACCCCTCCGCCTGGAGCCTGGTCGAGGGAATGCGGGAAAACAATAATTTTGCCAGGATCCTGCTCTTCAATACCGGACTGGACGTCGGTTACATCATGGGCGGACTCTACCTCCGGGAACGCGCGAACCGGCCCGGAGCGGATGCGGACCAGTTGCGCGGCTACGGCGCGGCGATCCTGCTGCAGGGCGGCTTCCTCTTTGCCTTCGACCTGGTGAATTACCTGATCGCGAACGGTCGGGGCAAGGAGCTGGAAATGCTCATCGGGGCGACGGAGAACGGACTGGGCCTGACCTGGTCCTTCTGACGTAAAAAAGGGGCAACGAATCTCTCGATCCGTTGCCCCTTTCAGGAATTCAGGAGGTCAGCCCCTGATTACCTGGTCATCTTATTAGCGTGCTCGACAACCTTGTTGACCATCATTTCGGCCTGGTTAAAGAAGCTGTAAATGGTCTGTGACTGATCGGTCAGTTTTTTGGCGGGGTCGATCATCCGGGCGGTCACCATAAGTTGCTTACTGGTGGTTATACCGGCCTTGGCGGTCAGGTCATTCAGGGCCTCGGCGGTCATGGTGAATGCCTCCCGCGCCTGGTCGGCGTGCTTCAGACTGGTCCAGTTTTCCTGCATCTTACCGGCAAGCATCATTACTTTCTCCTTCTTCATCATGAAGTCGGGTACGCTGATGCCTTCGGCGGAAGCAATGGACTGGGCGGTATTCCAGAGTTTGGTCAGTCCGTTGGCGGTGAATTCGTGGCTCACGTCCACCTTACCGTCGATGTTGATCCGGTTCCAGTTGCGGTAATCGTCCAGTTCGTACTGGTAAGTGACCATCGGGGTTACCATCATCTTCAGGTCGGGTACGGCCTGCATACGGATACGGTTGATCCGGGCGGCGTACATTTCGTTCAGGGAGAAGAAATCAAGTGCCTTGGCGGTTCCGGTGATGTCTTCGATCCGGTCGAAGTAATCCTTCTTGAGTTTGAGCGCGTCGATGTCCACTTCCCAGAAGTTTTCTACGAAGTCAGCGGTCTCGTTTTCCTCGTCCTTGGCGGTGTCGTCTTCCTTCATCTCCTCGACGTACTCCATGATGAGTTTCTTGCGCCGCGTGTCCAGTTTCTCCAGATCGGTCTGGTAGTTGAGGTAAATGGGCTGCAGGTCGGTAATCTGTTCTTCGTTAAGACGCAATGCGTTCAGTACGGTATTCTGTACGTCAAGTTCCATCCGGGCATCGAGGTAGCGCTCAATATCCGCTTCGGTGATCTTATCGGTCATGGGCTCGGAAGCACGATCGGGACTTGTCTTGGTGACCGGGACCTGCGCGAAGGCGGTGGCGGCCAGAACTAATAGTAAGGTCAGGGTTGAAAATAAACGTTTCATTGGTTGGGATAATTTATGTTACTAATGCAAATTCAAAAATCAGCCGTCCCGGCAGGGACAGTCATATTTATAACGTGAGCCCCCCGGGGTGATGTTCGGAAATCTCGCAACCCTCCGGCACGGCCGCTGTTAGAAAGTGTATCTTTGCGCCCCTAAATTTGAGTCTTGAAGAACATCCGCAACTTCTGTGTCATCGCACACATCGATCACGGCAAGAGTACCCTCTCCGACCGGCTACTCGATTTCACCCAGTCCGTCAACGAGCGGGAAAAGATGGATCAGCAGCTCGACGATATGGACCTGGAGCGCGAGCGGGGAATTACCATCAAGAGTCACGCCATCCAGATGCACTACACCCACACCGACGGGCAGCAGTACGTCTTTAACATGATTGACACCCCCGGCCACGTAGACTTCAGTTACGAGGTCAGCCGCTCCATCGCCGCCTGCGAGGGCGCGCTGCTGCTGGTGGACGCCACCCAGGGTATCCAGGCCCAGACCATCTCCAACCTCTTCCTGGCCCTGGAGCACGACCTGGAAATCATTCCCGTGCTCAACAAGGTGGATATGCAGACCGCCCGCATCGAGGAAATGGCCGATCAGATGATCGAACTCACCGGCTGCGCCCGGGAGGACATCATCGAGGCCAGCGGCAAGACCGGCATCGGCGTACAGGAGATCATGACGGCCGTCGTGGAACGCATTCCCGCTCCGAAGGGGGACCCCGAAGCTCCCCTGCAGGCCCTGATCTTCGACTCCGTCTTCAACCCCTTCCGGGGTGTGATCGCCTACGTGCGCATCATGAACGGAGAGCTGAAAAAGAATGACAAATTACGCTTCATCGCCACCGACGCCGTCTACGACGCCAACGAGGTGGGGGCCATGGAGATCACCCAGAAGCCCCAGGCCAAGATCGGCTGCGGCAGCGTAGGCTACATCGTCACCGGGCTGAAAACCTCCGCCGAGATCAAGGTAGGCGACACCGTGACCCTGGACAGCCGCCGGGGCGAAATGCTCTCCGGTTTCGAGGAAGTGAAGCCGATGGTCTTCGCCGGTATCTTCCCGCTGGACAACGACGACTTCGAGCCGCTGCGCGACAGTCTCGAAAAACTGCAACTCAACGATGCCAGTCTGATCTTCGAGCCGGAGACCAGTGCCGCCCTCGGCTACGGCTTCCGCTGTGGCTTCCTCGGCATGCTGCACCTGGAGATCGTGCAGGAACGGCTGTTCCGCGAATTCAACATGGACGTGATCACCACCGTGCCGAACGTTACCTACCGGGTCACCGATACGAAGGGCGTCACCACCGAGATCCGTAACCCCGCCGAGCTGCCCGAGCCCAACATGCGCCAGAGCGTCGAGGAACCCATCATCTTCGCCCAGATCATCACGACGACCGACTACATCGGCGCCATCATGACCCTCTGTATCGACAAGCGCGGTACGCTCACCAAGCAAACTTACCTCAGCCCCCAGCGCGTCGAGCTGCACTTCGAACTCCCGCTGGCCGAGATCGTCTTCGATTTCTACGACCGCCTCAAGAGCATCAGCCGGGGCTACGCCAGCTTCGATTACCAGCCCAAGGACTACCAGGAGACCGACCTCGTCCGGATGGACATCAAGCTCAACGGCGAGAACGTCGATGCGCTCTCCGCCCTCGTCCACCGCAGCAAGGCCACCCAGATCGGTCGCCAGATGTGCAAGAAGCTACGCGAACTGCTGCCCCGCCAGCAATTCATGATCGCCATCCAGGCCGCCATCGGGGGCAAGGTGATCGCCCGCGAAACCCTCTCCGCCATGCGCAAGGACGTGACCGCCAAGTGTTACGGCGGCGACATCAGCCGGAAGCGCAAGCTCCTCGAAAAGCAGAAGGCCGGTAAGCGCAAGATGCGGCAGTTCGGCAACGTGGAGGTACCCCAGAAGGCGTTTCTGGAGGTGCTGAAGCTGGATTAACGGTGGAGGACGCCCCGGTGGAGGACGCCCACGTCCGACGAATTACTATCCAATTACTGAAATCTCTCTTTAATTAGAGGATGTGTCCTGCGGGCGGCGGCGCGCGGGTGCAGTCTCCCTGACGGCGTATTACTGGTGATACTGATCCGGATCCGGTCGCAGCGAATATCCGTCAACCCGAAATCCCTCAGGATCTACACCCATTAATTGTATCGCATTTTAATCGCCACACCATTATAAGTTATAATTATTTCTTTTAATTGAGATTAAATTTTATGGTTTATCATTTATTCATATCTTCCGAGTAGAACACGCGTCCTGATCAATCGTGGTGTTCTCCCCCAGTATTCCACATACCTTCCTTATCTCATTAAAAATGAACCGATTTCTACTTGGCTGTCTGGCCATATTACTCCCATTATGCCTGTTACAGGCCCAAAGAACAGCGGATCAGTTCCAACAGGACTGGGACAATTACGTCCGTACCGAATCCGCCAAACCACCTTCCGCCGAAGTCCTCCGGCTCCTCCAGGAAACCGAAGGCGATCTTGGCCGACAGTTGTCCGCCGACGAACGGCACTTACTCACCGAGGAATACCACCGTTTTGGGTACCTGGAAGGCAGGGAAGATGAGTATAACCTCCTCTTCCAGACCCAGGATATACCATACAGGTGCGATGACGTATGTTACAACGGTGGTTTCGAACGCGGCTTCACTTGTTTCCGACAGGCCATCGGAAGCTATAACAGTTCGATATTCGGTTGTGATTACCAGGGGGCGTGGATGTCGCCGGCTCCGGGAACTAACAATCGCTTTGAGATTGTAGGTGTCGGGTCCGATCAGGAAGTGCCCGCCCTGGACCGGGTCCGCTTCGGTGGTCGCGCCGCGAAACTCAACAGTTTCCTGGGGCACGGTTCCGATGACTGCGACTGGGCAGACCGGGGAATCGACCGGCTCTCCCGGAGGTTTCGGATCACCGAGGATACCAGGGACTTTACAATATGGTACGCCTTTGTCCTGGAGAATCCGGCGGGACACACCAATCAGCAACCCTTTTTCTCCATCTCCCTATCGTACGGTGGCCTGGAGCAAATACCGGTCTGCTTCGACGGTAACGACCCTTTCCTTCAGGATGCCTCGATGAGCAACCAGTGTGAGGACAACGGTAATGACATCAGGAAGTGGCGAGACTGGTCTTGCCTGAATCTTTCCATTCCGGAAAGATACCTCGGTCAGTGGGCCACCCTTTCCATCACGGTTGCCGACTGTGGCCAGGGCGCCCACGCCGGCTGGGGCTACGTGGACGGCATTTGCGAATCCTGTGAGGGAAGCACCGACGGCTCCATCACCGTGGAGCAACCCGAACGCTGCGCCACCGAAGTTTGCGGTTCCTATACCCTACCCACCGGCGGTGACGGTGACTGGACGCTCCCCTCCATCGACATTGCCGGGGCCACCGGCCTCAACCTGACGATTGACACCGCCAACCAGACCTTTTGCTTTACCCTCCTGGCGCAGGATTTCCTCGACGGACCGTGTATCGACATCACGGCTACCGCTAACTTCACCAACGGCACGGACGTTTTTGCCCAGACCAGCAACACCATTACTTTCTGTCGGTCGAGAGACTGTCCGCCGCTCTGCGCACTGGAGGTAGACCTTCGTAATTCGAGGTGTGACGATAATGGTACGCCCGACTATATTTCGGACGACACCTACTCCATTAGCGTCTCCGTGGCGGGAACGAATGGTATGGGCTGGAGGATAATCCGCCTGTTAGCCGACGGCACTCCCGGACCGCTGCTCCAGACGGGAACGGGAGACGCGGGTGTGAACCTGGGCCCCTTCCTCATTCAGGACGGCTCCTGGACGATACGGATCGAAATCCCACGCATGCCGGGCTGCTACCTGGACCTGCCGGTCACTCCCCCACCCTTCTGCTCCGGCTGCCACCGGGTCCGGATTGCCAATATTCAGTGTATCAATGGCGGAACGGCCGACCCCAATGACGACCAGTGGACTTTCGACATACTGATCGACGGCAACCCGGCCAGCTACTGGATCATCGGCTCCCCCATCAACGAAGCGGGTCCTTACGGTATCTGGAAAACGATCTACATGGGTAGTATCTCCGGCTACAGCGGTCCGGTAACCTTCACGATCGTTGATGCCCGGGACGAACGCTGCCAGACCAAAGTCACCGTCACACCCCCTAAATCCTGCTCCCGGGATTGCGAACTAAGACCGAGCGTCCGAACCCAGCCTTGCGTATTTGACGAGCGACTCGGAAGTTACGTCTACTATATCGACGTCAACGTCAGCGGAACGGACGGTCAGTGCTGGATGGCAAAACGCAAGAACGCCGATGGCAGCGAGCAGTTGCTGGGTAGCTACACCGGCGACCAGTGGGTCACCCTCGGCCCATTCCAGCCCGGTGAGGGCTGGACACTGTGGCTCTTCATCTGCGACCAGTTCGACTGTGTACAGGACTACTACATCACTTCCCCCAGAGACTGCGGCGAACGACTCGAATCGAATAGGGATGATTTGTCGACTACCCCCGCAGGGCCGGGAGACGGGCTCACCGTTTACCCCAACCCCGTCGGTAACGGCGCCCCGATCACCCTCGTCTCCCGTTCGGTTATGCGGGAGGTCCGGCTGACGGACGGACAGGGACGCTTGCTCCGCACCCTCCGCCCCGGTACCAAGCGTACCTCCATTGACGGTACCGACATCCCAGCCGGGGTGTACTACCTCATCGTCACCGCCCCCGACGGTCAACGGACCATAGCGACTTTCGTAAGGTTCTAACCCGGTAGAGTATCCTTTGGGCAACGGCCGCCGCGACGGGATCGCGGCGGCCGTTTGTCGTTCGGAGGCACGTACGCTAAGTGGAAGCCTAGAGAGTACCTGGACGTGACCAGTCAGCGGCGGGACCGTGGCGAAGGCATGGCGCTGAACTTCGTGCCCAACCCGGGCAGCACCTACGATATTTCATTTCGGATAGACCTGGGACAAAACCCCCTTCAGTTCTCGAGAACGCTTCAGCTAGGCCTCTACCCAATCGCCAATTCAATACCGAACAGTTTTGGTGCTTCAGTACAAGAGGCTAGTTGCGCAGCCGGTGATGAAGTACCTCCCTACCCTTCCGAACCAGCTCTTTGGGAAGTCAACCTCACCCGGGCTACTGACTGGTTAGGCTGGAGAACCTTTAGTTTTTCCAATGTAGTTATTCCCGCGGGCACCGAGCAGTTTTCTTCAGGTGTCGTTACGCTGACCCTAATGCATTCGGGAATGGTCCAATCACTGCACTCATTGGCCTCGACGACGTAGTCATCACCGAGAACGCGCGCCCCTGTTTGTGTTGAACCCGAAGTAAAATCAGAGAACACCTCCTGCAAAGAGACAAACAATACCGGTTTTATATCGCTGAGCTTCCCGGCTAATTATCAAGCTGATTTCGAGTGGACTTTTCCTAACGGGTCTACTGCCTGTGAGCAGACGAACGATAATATGTCCACTGTTTTCAACGCCAGTGGCGGGTTTTACCGGGTTAACATTCAGGCCCTGAACGAATTGGGACAGGTATGTAATTATTCCTACCTCTACTACATACATGAGCTGTGCTGCGTGGAAGATAGCAAGTGTCCGCCCCCTCCCACTTCAGTCAGGTGTCATACGCCTTGGCGCGATGTGGTCCAACTTTCCTGGACTGATGTTCCCGGTAATGACGGCTACGTAATTCGCCTAGATGTCAACGAAGGCTGTGATGAACGCCCCCCCAACAATCAACGGCCTTATTCTCTTTACTTACCCCGGCCCTCGAACAGCAATGTGTACATATATTCAGGTACTACGGGTGTCCCCGCCAACTTCAGCAACTCTTACCGTTACTACGTAGCGACCGTCTGCGCAGACGGTTCCCTTTCCGAATTCACCTTCGGAGGGTGCGTAGTGAACGGGCTCTGCTCGGAGCGAATGATCGTCGGAGATGACCCCAAAGGCCTGGGCGCGTTTCCTAACCCCACCACCGGCGAGATCAACCTGGCCGGACTGGACGAACTAGCGGACGCAAACGGGCAACTTTCAGTAGAACTCACGGACGCAAGCGGTACCGTCGTTCGGAAAGGGATGCTGGTGACGGGACAAGCCAAGTCCGCCAGGGTCTTCGACGTATCCGGGCTCCGTGTCGGTATCTACTTCCTGACCGCCCGTACGGACGAGGGCCCCGTTACGGAACGGATCGTGGTGGCCGATCGCTAGGCACTTGCTTGTTACAGGACATGCGGTGGCGGGAATCAACTTCCTGGAACCCCGCACCCTCGAGGTGCTGAAACTGGATTAACGGTGGAGGAAGCCCATGTCCGACAAGTCATCCTCCCATCATTGAAATTACTTTTTCTGGAGTAATTACATCACGGGTGGTGGAACATTAGTGCAATACCCGTTCCCACCGCGCCCAGCGTCAGCACACTGATCAGTACCGCCAACCACGATGGTAACCGCTCGGGGGAATAGACCAGCTGCTCGAGAACCGTTATCTGCGGGTGAAAAGTGCGGCCCTCTTCATTTCCCCATTTAGGATCCAAGTACAGAAAGCTATATGGATCGGGTGGAGGAATTAGTTCTGCCTCTAGCCGCCTGTTCAGCGAACAGTAGCTTGTATTCAGGTACTCCCCTTCCATATTTCCGTAGATCAGATAATATCCCGGGCTGTACACGGTAGAACAGCTGTCGAAGTACCGGCTCGTAACGTGGGTACGCCCCTCCATGCCCTTGTATCTTCTCAAAATTTCAAACCTGGCTGTCGTCCGGTCACTACTACTTACCCGCCCGATGAATACGGCATCGTACCAGTTATACTGCGTCAGTATGTGCTGCTCCGTCGAATCAATGGTACCACAGGAGCAGGCGGATAAACTTCCGCTGCCCGTACTTAAAAGTACCAAACGTAGTATTATCCATTTCATGGGACCAATATAGTACCGGGCGGCGGCGCGCAGGTGCGGGCTGTTCAAATGCTTTAGTGGGAGTGGTGGTGAATCAGTTGATCAGGGACTCCCCGATCCTGATTCCGAAAATCAGTGCCAGGATTAGAATCACCAGTAGAATCATAGGCCCCAGCAGACTTACGATCGCCCGCTTCTTGCTAAATTCCTGGACGACGGATACCGCCGTTATCATCAGGTAGATGCTCCAGCCAATCAACAGCAATTCTGCGACGTACGTGACCCAGAACAGGGTCTCTAAGGGGAAACCCAGTCCGACTACCGTTCCGGAAGTCTCGAACATTCCCTCCCCCACTAAAGCCAGCTGGACGGCAAAGGGAATCAGCGTGAGTACCGAAGGGATGCCCGCAAACGTAAGTACGCGCAGTAACGACCAGGTAGTCGCCGTCCCCCCCAGGAATTGCCGACTCAGGTAGCCCACGAGCGCGGCGTAGAAATAATAGACGATCCAGCCGAATAGGCCGCCAACGACGAAACAGATCACTAAGACGAAGATCAGGGACTGACCGTCGCCGGTGTTCTTGTCCACCGCCCGGTCGAGTGCCCGTCCGACGCCCAGCAGAAACAGCAGTACGTAGACGTATTTATCCACGTGACGGACATGAACGTACTGAAAAAAGAGGCGGGGGTCACGCCACAGGTAAGTCAGAAAATTCTGGTCGTTGATGTCCTGGAAGGGGTCGTCGTCCTGTCGGTGAGCATAGTCGAGTGGGGTTAGGTCCATGGGGGCGAAAATACCCATCCGGTCTATATTAGCAATACTACCGGCGAGTACGACTTACTGGTAGCCGGTCCCCCACGCATCCTTTAAAAAGCCCCGCACCTGCGTCCCCGCCCCTTGCGCATACTAGCGCGGTACCGCGCGTCGTTTTGCCCGTCGTATCTTTGCAGTCATGGGAAAAATTACTGATTTTTTGTTCGCCGGTACCCGTTCGGACGGACAGCGAAAAGCCCTCCGGTGGTTCTGGCTCGCGGTGCTGGCCATCCCGGTCGGCATCTTCCTCTTCTTTTTCGGACTGAGCTTCACGGACCTGCCCTCGGTCACCGAACTGGAGAACCCCAAAAACAACGAGGCCACCCGCGTCATTGCCGGTGACGGCACCACCGTACTGGGCCGCCTCTTCGTGGAAAACCGGGTGATGGTCGATTACAGCGAACTGGGGCAACCCCTGGAGGACGCCCTCATCAGCACGGAGGACGAACGCTACTACGACCACAGCGGGATCGACTGGAAATCCCTCGGCCGGGTGGTCGTCAAGACGGCCATTCTCGGGCAGGAAAGCTCCGGCGGGGGTTCCACCATCAGCCAGCAGCTGGCCAAACTGCTGTTCACCGGTCCGCCGGCGGCCAACATCGTGGAACGCGCGCTGGAGAAATTCAAGGAGTGGATCATCGCCGTCCGCCTGGAGCGAAAGTACACCAAGCAGGAGATCATGGCGATGTACCTCAACCGCTACGATTTCATCAACGGCGCCCAGGGCATCCGCGCGGCCTCGGAAAATTACTTCGGCGGCAAGAAACCCGACGAACTGACCATCAACGAGGCGGCCACGCTGGTGGGCATGCTCAAGAACGCCTCCCTCTACAACCCCCTGAAGAACCCCGAGGGCACCATGAACCGCCGCAACCAGGTGCTGGCCCAGATGGTGCGCAACGATCGCCTCCCCCAGTCGGCCTACGACACCCTGAAGACCCAGCCGCTGGGCATCAATTACACCCGTCAGATGCACGACGACGGCCTGGCCCCCTACTTCCGGATGGTGCTGGCCGAAGACGTAAAGAAGATCCTCAGCCAGAAGGAATACTACAAAGCCGGCGGGGAGAAGTACGACATCTACCGGGACGGTCTGACCTTCTACACCACCATCGACCCCTACATGCAGCGGATCGCCGAGGTGGAATCCGTAAAGCACATGGCCAAACTGCAGAAGGAATTCTTCAGCCACTGGAAGAACGAAGACCCCTGGACCTTCACCGACGCCCGCAGCGAGTCGGAAGTCCGCGTCGTCACCCGCCAGGCGGCCCTGACGAAGGACATCCGCCAGTCCGCCCGCTACCAGGGGCTGCGCGCCGTTTACCTGACCGCCCCCATCGGTGCCATCGGCAAGAAGCACGACCTGACCTTTCACAACGACGACCGGGAGATCGACCGGATGGTCCGCGAAAGCAACGGGGAGAACGTCATCACCGACCTGGTGCGCGACCGCCTGATTTCCAAGGAACTCGCCGCCGGCTACCGGCAAGTGATGAAGCTGGATGCCTTCGCCGAACTGAAAACGGCCTGGGAAAAGTTACAGGCCCGCGTCGAGAAAGAATTCAACGAGCCGGTCGACAATATGCGCGTATTCACCTACGGTAACTCGCCGGATGGAGACGGATACGACCATGACGCCCGCTGGACAGCGTCCGCTACCACAACATGATCCTCCAGATGGGGTCCATCAGCGTGGAACCGACAACCGGCTACGTCAAGACCTGGATCGGGGGGACTGACTTCAAGCACTTCAAGTTCGACCACACCACCACCCGCCGGCAGGTAGGCTCCACCTTCAAGCCCTTTGTCTATGCGGCGAGCATCGACCTGCGCGGCATCACCCCCTGTATGGAGGTGATCGACCAGGCGGTGACCATCGCCCCGGGCGACGGCAGCTTCTACCTCCAGGAACCCTGGACGCCCCGTAACTCCAACGGCGTTTATACGGAGCAGACCATGAACCTCTACTACGCCCTGAAAAATTCGGTCAATACCGTCTCCGCCTACCTCATGCAGGAGCTGGGCAGTACCGACCCGGTCCGGAACCTGGTGGCCAATCTCGGCGTAGATAAGAACGTCATCCCCGATGCCCCCTCCATCGCCCTCGGTTCGGTGGACCTGACGGTGCAGGAGATGGCCGGTGCCTACACCACCTTCGCCCGCAACGGGGTGTACATCAAGCCGGTCTACCTGACCCGCATCGTGGACCGCACCGGCCGGACCATTTACGAGCACGTGCCCGAGGAGCGGCAGGCCATCAGCCCCGGGGCCAACTTCGCGATGGTGGACATGCTCCGCAATGCTTCCGTGGGTGCCCTCGGCGGCGTCCAGGGCCCCGTCGGCGGCAAGACCGGTACCACCAACGACCAGACGGACGGCTGGTACATGGGCATCACCCCGGAACTCGTCGTGGCTACCTGGGTCGGCGGCGACGACCGCTGGATCCGGTTCCGCAACCTCCGCTACGGCGGCGGCAGCCACATGGCCAAGCCCTTCTTCCGCCAGTTCGTCAGCGAGGCCCAGCGCGACGAGCGAATCAAGTGGGACACCAGCCGCGATTTCTACCGTCCGCGCGGTAACCTCGGCATCGAACTCGACTGCGCGGCCTACGCCAGCGGCGAGGAGGTCGACCCCGAGGAGCTGGAACGACAGAATGACGACGACCTGCTACCGGACGATCCGTTCGGGGGTGGGGGGATTAATAACAATCCGGATTTTTAGGAAAAGAATTGAGAGTTAAGAATTAGGAAGTAGGAACGGCCGGTGGAGCAATCCGCCGGCCGTTCTTGTTCTTAGCTCTTTGCATTTACCTTACCGCCATAAATTACCAACAAAAAAGACCAGACCCCGGCATCCCCGCGGTCTGGTCTTTCTTCTTTTTCCTGATTCTATAGTCCTGAGTCTTATTTCTCAAGTCTCAAGTCCCGAGTCTAGAATTTATAACACCCATCTCCCTTACTCCTAAAATTTATAACATCCATCTCCCTTTCCGCCGCCGCCACCAATGCTGATGCCCAGCGTAACGCCGCCGACGAAGTAGAAGTCGTTGTGCTCCCCACCGCGGGTGTAGCTGAAGTCGGAGTCTTCCAGTACGGAAGCCGGGTCGACCGCCGGGTTGGAGAAGCGGGCCGAGAGGCTGCCCTGGCCGGCCGGGTTGGACAGTACGTCCAGGTAGTTGACGCGGGTGTCGCTGATGTCGTCCAGGTAGTCCGTACCGGTGATGCGGCCACCGACCTCGACGCCCACCACGAAGCGCTCGGCGAAGCGGAAGCGGATACCGCCACCGACGATGAAGACGGTTTCCGTCAGGTCGTAGCGGCTGTCGTCGTAGGTACCGCCACCGATGCCCTGCCCTTCCGTGGCCAGGGGCTGCAGCTTGACGAAGGAACCGTCTGGGCCGGCGGACTCGGGCTCGAAGGAGAGGATTCCAATGCCGCCGAAGAGATAGGGGGCCGTGAAGTTACTCTCGGGGTCACCGAGGTAAAAAAGGTCGACTTCGACGATGGCGTTGAGTTCGGTCAGCTTGGAGCGGAAGTTGCGGTCTACGGGAACGATAAGGTCTCCCGGTACGCGCACGTTGACCGTCCGCTCGGCGCTCAGTCGGCCGAATACGCCGTTGACGCGCAGGCCAACCCGCTGGAAGGGACGGTAGCGGAGGTAGAGGCCACCGGCGGCGTTCAGGTCTTCGGCGAAGAACCCGCCCTGTTCGGCCGGGCTCAGGTCACCGCTGTAAACGGAGAAGCCCCCCATCAGACCGAGTTCTACGTACTGGGCGGAGGCAGTGGCGGAAAGCGTGAACAGAACAGCCAGCAAAAGGTAAAATTGCGTGCGCATACGAACGTTTGTTGAAGTGTGTAGTGGATTACGAAGCGGGTATACCGTATTAGAATCTTCAAAGTTACGCCATTTGTTGTGTGAGGTCTGACCTTTCTTGCCCCAATGCGTTTCCTTTGCACCTTACTTATGGCAACAACTCCCCCCCCACCAACCGAATCCGAAGAAAAGCCCCGGCTGTCCCGTGACCGCCTGCGCCGCAGTCTGCGCATCTTCGACTACATCTGGCAGTACCGCTGGATCTTCGGCCTCAGCTTCGTCATCCTGACCCTGTCGACCCTCGTTTTCCTCCTCATCATCCAGCTCCCGGGCGAGGCCCTGAACGTCCTGAACGACGAGGGGAAATTCGGCCTCACCACCACCCAGGTCTTCCAGTTGCTGGTCGTCCTGCTGGTCGTTCAGGCCCCGCTCAGCTTCCTCCGGGTGCGGCTGCAGGCCGTCGTCAGCGAACGGGCCATGGCCGCCCTGCGCAAGGACCTGTACGGCAAGATGTTGCGGTTGCGCGTCCCCTTCTTCGAATCCAGCCGGGTGGGAGAACTCACCAGCCGGATCACCAACGACGTCACCCAGATCCAGGGGGTCTTCAGCCTGACGCTGGCCGAATTCCTGCGGCAGATCATCATTCTCTTCGGTGCCTCGACCTACATTCTCTACACCATGTTCGACCTGGCGAAGGTTACCCTGCTGGTCTTCCCCGTCGTCGTCATCGCCGCCATGTTCTTCGGTCGCTACGTCCGTAAAATGACGAAGGCCCGCCAGGAACAACTCGCCGCCAGCAACGTCATCGTAGAGGAAACCCTCCAGAGCATTAACACCGTCAAGGCCTACACCAACGAGGACTTCGAGAGCGCCCGCTACGGCGCCAGCATCGACGAGACGGTGGACATCTCCCTGCGCACCGCCACCGCCCGGGGGCTCTTCGCCAGTTTCATCGTCAGCATCATGTTCGGGGCGCTGTTTTACATCATCTACCGGGCCGTACTGCTGGTCCAGAGTGGCGATCTGCCGGTGGGCGACCTCTTCAGCTTCGTCGTGTTCACCGCCATCATCGGCGGGGCCATCGCCAGCCTGGGTAACTTCTACGGCGACATCGTCGGGGCCCTCGGTGCTTCCGACCGCGTCATCGACATCCTGGAAACGGAGGACGAGGAAACACGAGAGCCGGGCAAAGCGGGCGAGGACGCAGGTGCCATATCCATCGACAGCCGTCCTGCCGGTCGTCTCCGTTACGAGGACGTACGGTTCAGCTACCCCAGCCGTCCCGACGTTCCGGTGCTCAAGGGCATCACCCTGGAAGCCGAGCCCGGACAGCAGATCGCGCTGGTCGGGGCCAGTGGCAGCGGTAAGTCCACCCTGGTCAAGCTGCTCCTGCGGTTCTACGGGCTCGACGGGGGCCGCATTACCCTGGACGATCGCGACATCAACGACTACGACCTGGAGGATTACCGCGACCAGCTCGCGCTCGTCCCCCAGGAGGTCATGCTTTTCGGCGGCACCATCGGAGAGAACATCGCCTACGGTCGACTCAACGCCACCCCGGCCGAGATCCGGGAGGCGGCCCGCCAGGCCAATGCCCTGGAGTTCATCGAGCAATTCCCCGAGGGGATGGACACCCTGGTCGGCGATCGCGGCATCCAGCTCAGCGGCGGACAGCGACAACGGGTCGCCATCGCCCGGGCCATCCTGAAGGACCCCCGCGTCCTGCTCCTCGACGAGGCCACCAGCAGCCTGGATGCCGAAAGCGAAAGGGTCGTTCAGGAGGCCCTCCACCGGCTCATGGCCGGCCGGACCAGCATCATCATCGCCCACCGCCTCAGCACCATCCGTGACGTGGACCGTATCTACGTGCTCGAGCGTGGCCGCATCGTGGAGGCCGGTACCCACGACGAACTCCTCCATAAACCCGGGGGCGGCTACGCGGCCCTGGCCCGCCTGCAGTTCGAAATGACGGAGTGACCCGGTGGAGGACGCCCACGGTGGAGGACGCCCACGGTGAGGACGCCCACGTCCGACAAAACTCCGTCCAGATAAATAAAATCCTAATTCATCAAGAAACTCCCCCCGTTCCCTCCGCTAGAATTACCGATGGGCGAAAAGCCACTTAAAACCGAAAATCCCCCGTCGGACCTGGGGGTCCTCCACCGACCCACTCACCATGAACCTGCTCCACCTCAATACCTTCCGCCTCCCCTGCCGGGCCGAGAACTTCCTCCCCCTCACCGACGTGGCCCAACTGGCCGGACCGGACTTCGAGCAGCCGCCCGCCCTCGTCCTGGGCGGGGGAAGCAACCTCCTGCTCCTCGACCGGATGCCGGGGCTGACGGTCCACAACCGCCTGCTCGGCATTCTGGAGCGCGACGGGAAGGGCCGCTTCCTCGTAGCGGGGGGGACGGACTGGAACCAGTTCGTTCGCTATACCCTGGAGGAGGGCTTCGGCGGGCTGGAGAACCTGGTGCTCATTCCGGGGACCGTCGGCGCAGCCCCGGTACAGAACATCGGTGCCTACGGGGCCGAACTCTCCGAATTCGTGACGGCCGTACACTGCCATAAGTATGGATTCGGCACCTGCGTCCTCGCCCCGGAAGATTGTAACTTCGGCTACCGCGACAGCCTCTTCAAGCAACACCCCGGTGAGTACCTGATCACCGCCGTGGAGTTCGACCTTTCGGTGGAGCGCCCGCTGAAACTCGGTTACGGTGCCATCACCGGCGAGCTGGAGCGCCGGGGCATTGCCGACCCGACCCCGAAGGACGTGGCCAATGCCGTCACCCACATCCGGCGCAGTAAACTGCCCGACTGGTTTTTCTACGGCAACAGCGGCAGTTTCTTCAAGAACCCCGTGGTGCCCCGCGCCGACCACGAGCGACTGTTGGAACAACACCCCGACTGCCCCGCTTACCCCATCGACGCCGCCACCGTTAAACTGGCCGCCGGCTGGCTGATCGACCGGGCGGGGCTACGGGGAACCTTCCACGGCGATGTCGGCAGTTACCCCGGGCAGGCGCTCGTACTGGTCAATCGGGGCGGCGCGACCGGGCGGGAGGTGCTCGCCTTCTCGGAGCACGTACAGACGGTCGTCTACGACCGTTTCGGGGTGTGGTTGGAACGGGAGGTTCGTGTTTTCGGAGAACTCGCTCCCTCACCGTAGCATCCGCCACGCCCGAAAGCACACCAGCCCGAAAAAGATCGTCGCCAGTATCCAGTCCAGGTTATCGGTCACCCACTTGGCGTGGTCCTCGATCCAGCGGGCCAGCAGGGCGTAGGTCGCGAAAATGCTGAAGGCACCCAGGCCGGCCCCGACCGCGAAAAGGATGCGGCTCCAGGTATCCCCTCCCATCCACCCCGACTGAATGGCCCAGGTACTGAGGGCGAAAAAACCGGGAACGACCACGAAATTCACGATGGCCACGCCCAGGCCGTTGACGAAGTCGCTGGCCTCCGGGGCTTCCCCCTCCTCCTCTTCCACCGTTTCCTCTTCCTCCGGCTCCCGGGTCCACCCGCGGTAGGCAAAGACCAGGAACAGCATTCCGAACAGGGCGACGGACCACTGCTTCATCTGCTCGATCACCTCCTCCGCATCACCGATGAAGGAACTCAGCCCCGTCGCGATACCCACCTGGATGGTGTAGGCTACCGCGATACCCGCACCGTAAAGAATGGCCGGCCACGGACCCTTAGTGAGCGACAATTTCATCGTCGTCATGGTCAGCATGCCCGGAATCAGCAACCCGACCACCGAAAAAGCGTAGCCGATGAGTAAGGCGGTAAGTAGATCCATAGCTTAATAGTATACTCTGACACCCTGGATCAACGCCAGCAGCGCAAACAGCCCGCCCAGAATGAAATTGATGTTTCGCGTCAGAAATTCAGCGTGGTTCCGAATCCATTCGGCCATCTTTGCGTAGGTACCGAAGATAAGGGCCGACCCGATACCCGCGCCGGTGGTAAAAAGTAATTTCTCACCCAGCCCGTTACCGAGGTAGCCGGAGGACAACAGCCAGCCGCCGGCCGCGAAAAAATAAGGGAGGGTAAGGAAGTTAGCGACGGCCATCCCCGCGCCCCGCCAGAACGGGCTACCGTGGTAGGGCTGGTCTTCCGGCTCTTCCCGCTTACGGTAGATCCGGTAGCCTTTGCCCAGGAAAACAATGGCCAGGGTGAGAAAGATCAGGACGGCCCACTGTTTCATTCCCGTGATGATGCCGGGGTGATTGGCCAGGTAGTCCGCGAAGATCATCGCGATACCCGCCTGCAGGGTCAGCACGAGACTTAAACCGGCCACGAAACGGTACCCCGCCCGCCGCCCGACACGCAGGCTGGTCGAGACCACCGTCATGTTCAACATCCCCGGAAAGAAGGTAGCCAGAAAGACGGCAATGATGCCGAGTAACAGGGCGGTAAGTAAATCCACGGCGCAAAGGTAAAATTCCAAAGTAATTTTATGACCTTACGGCGCAACCCCTCACTAAAATACGCTACTCCATGAACCCAGTAAAGATCAAATTCGGCACCGACGGCTGGCGCGCCATCATCGCCCAGGAATACACCGTCGACAACGTGAAACGGGTTGCCGAGGGCACCGCGCTCTGGTTGAAGGAGCAGGGAGGCTCCCACGTCGTGATCGGCTACGACTGCCGTTTCGCCGGCCCGCTGTTCACCGAAACGACCGCCCGGGTATTCGGCAAGTACGGCATCACCAGCCTGCTGGCCCCCGGTTTCATCTCCACGCCCATGGTCAGCCTGGGCGTCGTTAAAAAAGGAGCCGACCTGGGCGTCGTCATCACCGCCAGCCACAATCCTCCCAGTTACAATGGCTATAAACTGAAGTCGAAACTCGGAGGCCCCAGCGTGCCGGCCGACGTCGCTGCCGTCGAGGCCCTCATCCCCGATGCCGTCCCCGAGAACCTGCCCACCATGGAAGAACTCCGTGACCAGGGCCTCATCGAGGAACACGACTTCGAAAAGATCTACCTCGACCACGCCAGGGAAGCCTTCGACCTGGAACTCATCAAAAACAGCGGCATCGGTATCGCCTACGATGCCATGTACGGTGCCGGACAGGACGCCATGCGCAAGCTGCTGCCCGCGGCCACCCACCTCCATTGTGAGTACAACCCCAGCTTCCACGGTCAGGCTCCCGAGCCCATCGGCCGCAACCTGGAGGAACTCGCCGCGGCCATGAAGAACGATCCCAAACTGGATCTCGGCATCGCCAACGACGGTGACGCCGACCGCATCGGCCTCTTCGACGCCGACGGTAATTTCGTGGACAGCCACCACATCCTGCTACTCCTCCTGATGTACCAGTACGAGTATAAGGGCATCAAGAACGGAGAAGTCATCCTGACCTTTTCGGTGACCGACAAACTCAAGCAGCTGGCCGAACAGTACGGTCTCCCCTACGAGGTGACCAAGATCGGCTTCAAGTACATCGCCGAGATCATGGCCGAGCGCGACGTCATCGTCGGCGGGGAGGAAAGTGGCGGCCTGGCCGTCAGCGGCCACATTCCCGAGCGGGACGGCATCTGGATCGGCCTCATGCTGGCCGAGTACATGGCCAAGACCGGTAAGAGCCTGACCGACCTCATCCAGGACGTCTACGCCAAGGTGGGCAGCTTTCACTGCGACCGCGATGACGTGCACGTCGATAACGACCGCAAGTGGGAGATCGTCAAACAGGCGGAAGAAAACCCCTTCAAAAAAATCGGCCCCTACACCGTTACCGACGTCAAGCACATTGACGGCACCAAGTTCTACCTGGATGGAGAAGACCAGTGGCTGATGGTCCGCCCCAGCGGTACCGAACCGGTACTCCGGGTCTACGCCCAGGGAGCGGATGCCGCGGCAGTACGGAAGATTTTGGATGCGGGGCGGAAGGAGATGGGAATTTGATTTTACAACGCGCCTACTCCCCCACCCCCTTCCGCTCCGAGGGCCACGCCCTCGTCGACCGGCTCGCCGACTACCTGGAGTCGGTAGCCGATCAACCGGCTAACGCCATTCCTGATGCCGGAAAACTGGTGGAGGAGTACCGGGAGATGCTGGACCAGGGCGCGGACGCAGGTGCCGTCTTTGCCAAAACGATCAGCGGGAGCGTTCACCTCCATTCTCCGGATTATATGGGCCACCAGGTGGTTCCCCCCCTCCCCCTGTCGGCACTGGGAGACCTGGTGGGGAGCCTGCTCAATACCGGGATGGCCATTTACGAGATGGGTGCCCCCGGCGTAGCCATGGAGCGGATCGTGATCGAAAGGTTCGCTGAAATGCTGGAACTGGAGGATACCGCCGGCGGCTTCCTCACCCACGGGGGAACGCTGGCCAACCTGACGGCCCTGCTCTGTGCCCGGGCCGTACGCTGGCCCGACGGCGACCCCTGGGTGGAAGGCAACGGAGACGTTCGCCCCTGCGTACTGGTCAACGCCCAGGCCCATTACTGTATCGACCGGGCCGTGCGGATCATGGGTTGGGGCAAGGCGGGCCTCGTTCCGGTTCCCTGCGACGAGAACTTTCGCCTGCGTACCGATCTGCTGGAGGGAGCACTGGCCGGGGCCCGGCAGCAAGGGCTCACGCCCATCGCCGTGGTCGGGTCGGCCTGTACCACCAGCACGGGTAGCTACGACGACCTGGCGGGGTTGGCGGACTTTGCGGAGCGCCACGCACTCTGGTTTCACGTAGACGGGGCCCACGGTGCCCCCATCCGGCTTGACCCCGACAACCGCCACCGGGTCGACGGGCTCGAGCGGGCTGACAGCATCACGATGGATTTTCACAAAATGCTCATGACCCCGGCCCTGACCACCGGATTGTTCTTTCGCCGGTCCACCGATGCTTACCGTACTTTTCACCAGGAGGCGGATTACCTGATGAGTTTTGACTCCGGAGAGGAAGACTGGGAGAATATCGGTCGCCGCACCTTCGAATGCACCAAGTACCTCCAAAGCCTCCGGGTGTTCCTGCCGCTCTGCGTCTACGGGCCGGGGCTGTTCCGTGACTACGTCATCCGCGTCGGCCAACTGGGAAAGACCCTGGCCGGACTGGTGACCGCCGAGGCCGATCTGGAGCTTGCCCTGCAGCCGGACGTGAATATTGTTTGCTTCCGCTTTCGGCCCTACGGAGAAGGGGTGTCCGCCGGTGAACTGAACGACCTGAATACCATGGTCCGTGCGGCTCTCGTGGGAGAGGGTCGCCGCTACCTCGTCCAGACCAGGTTACGGGAAGCGATCTGGTTACGCTGTACGCTGACGAATCCGTTGACGACGGAGAATCATTTACGGGACATGTTAGCGGATATTGTCGCCCGTGGACGATCTTTACGTAATTTCAAACGAAGTGGGCCTAATTTCCGTTAACCCACACACATGCCCCAGCCACTTAAATTGTCGACACTTTGAAAAAACCCATGCACATCCACCCCGAAGGCCGCCGAATGTTGGCGTTGCTGTTAGCGGGGTTGCTGGTTGTCAATGGTTTGGTATACTGGTGGTTCTCCAGTGCCGTCCTAGCCTCATCAATAATCAGCGGCGTGATCTTTGTTGCTTTCCTCCAGTTTTTCCGCAATCCGAACCGCCTGGTCCCGGAGACGGACGAGGACCTGGTCTACGCCCCCGCTGACGGAAAGGTGGTCGTGATCGAGGAGACTTACGAACCGGAGTACTTCAAGGAAAAACGACTGCAGGTGAGCATTTTCATGTCCCCGGTCAACGTGCACGTCAACCGCAATCCGGTCAGCGGCAGGGTACTCTACAACAAGTACCACCCCGGCAAGTACCTGGTTGCCTGGCACCCGAAAAGCAGCACGGAGAACGAACGCACGACGGTAGTCATCGATACCGGTAACGCGGAGATACTGCTGCGGCAGATTGCCGGTGCCCTGGCCAAACGAATCAAGAATTACCTGGAGGTAGGTCAGTACGTCCACCAGGGAGAAGACTTCGGCTTCATCAAGTTCGGTAGCCGGGTGGATATGTTCCTCCCCCTCGGTACCAAGATCGAGGTGGGTATCGGCGAAAAGGTGAAGGGGAACAAAACGGTGATTGCAAGACTCGGCTAGGTCACCTATCTTTCGGAGTATGGCCCGGAAAAAACCAAAGTTCGAAGACCTCCAGCCCGCTGAGAAGATGCGGGAATTCAAGCGGCACCTCGGGGTTTACCTCGTGATGAGCGCTTTCTTTTTCATCCTCAATCTCGTCACCTCCCCGGGAGCCTGGTGGTTCTACTGGCCGATGCTGGGTTGGGGGCTGGGCGTTGCCCTGCAGGGAGTCAATGCCTACAGTTCCGTCCAGGAGGCGAAGGAGGACGGCCTGGACCTGGACTCCTTTAACGAGAAGAGAGACGCGAAGCGGCCACCGACGGCCGAGCCCGTGAGAAGGGAGGGGCGTTACTCCGAAGATGATTTCGTGTAATTGCGTTCGAGACATCGGACAAGCGCGGTCCCGGTAGCCATCGGAACTGCGACGTATCCGAGGACCTCAATTACTGGTTACGGTAGGCGAAGGAGGTCGGTACGTCTGATTTGCGTCCGCAGGCAGTAAATCGTCGTCCGACATCTCGGAGCAACACCCCCGGAACTCAGTAGAAGAAAGCATCCGCTACTTCCACCACCCCTTCGGTTCCGAACCCGAGCCGCCGGGCCCTCAGCAGTGATTTCAGCCGTTGCTCCGCGTAGTCACCGTCCTCCGGCCGGAAAGAATTTTCCGTGATGTAGCCATTATCGGCCCCGGCGTGAAGGAAACGACCGTTTTTCAGGTAGAATCCTACATGGGTAACCCGCTCGGACCCATCATCGCGGTAGGAACCGAAGAACAGCAGGTCTCCGGGAAGCAGTTGCGAAAAGTCATCGTCCAGCGGTACCTCCGTCCCGGCCAGTACCTGCTGGCTGGCGTCCCGGGGAATCACGAATCCGTTCAGGTAATAAGCCATTTTGGTAAAACCGCTACAGTCCATTCCCTTATTGCTGGTGCCGCCCCAGAGGTAGGGGCGACCGCGAAGCGACTGGGCGGTCTCGAGTAACCGCTGGGCGGACAGCGACCGGGGCGCCG
This sequence comes from Lewinellaceae bacterium, assembly GCA_963838715.1. Lineage (GTDB taxonomy): Bacteria > Bacteroidota > Bacteroidia > Chitinophagales > Saprospiraceae > Neolewinella. The sequence continues at coordinate 4,430,785 of CAWISE010000009.1, read as the reverse complement.
ACCAATCCCTGAATTCTTCCAACTCGCCGGTGGGCAGCCAACCGGAGACCTCGTCCGGGAACAGTATTTCGGACAGCTCTCCCTCCTGTCTGCCGGTCGTCCGGAACAGGTTGCCCGCCACTACTTCCCTCACGATGTTATCGTCTCCCGGACGGAGCAGGGCGTAGCCGACCGGCGCGAGGTAACGGTAAAGACCCGTCCCGTACCACTCTGTCAGTTCTTCCCCGCTAACGGGGCTAAGGGCACCTTCCTCCAACCAGGCGATATAGCGGTCCGGTGTTCTGATCAGGTACCACTGCTCGTCCTTGTCCAGAATACGGACGGGGGTACCCATCAGGGCCTGACTGGTCAGTTCCTGGCTGTGCCCGGGCTGGGTACGGATGTTGGCCACGGAGACGCGTACGAGGCCGTAGGGAGGCAGGCCGTCGGCGGGGTCGGGCAGCAGCCTCGTCCCCTTGAATGCGCTGCAATAATCATCATCCAGGGTATCGAATAAACTATCGATCCGCGGGACGGCCCCGGGGAGCGTCGTGTAGGCCGTCCAAAAATCACAATCCGGAGAAGAGGAAGACATTTCTACCACTATCCGGTCGGTACGTTTATCGGGGGCCAGGTCGCGGCGGATTCGCTCCACTTCCGTTTCGATGGTGGTAATCGTGTTGTGCTGCTTGACGGATTTTTCTCCGCAGGAAAGGCAAAAAATGCAGAGAAAAGCGAGAAAAATCAGGTTTTGCATGGGTTTAGGGACTATTTTCGTAGTGACGACGACAACAAACTGTCGTCAAACTGTTACAATAACGTATTCTTTCACGGTTTTGGAGTAGGCCATTTGATTTTTAGATCCCTCTTTTACAGACTTTATCTACATTTTCTTTGCCTGTTACTTGACCAATTGATTTCATCCTTTTTCCATTTCCATTATGAATTTATTTGTGGCCCGGCTAAGCTGGGATACCGACGAGGAAACGCTCCAGAACACCTTCAGTGCTTACGGCGACGTCGAATCGGTAAAAATTATCCTTGATCGGGAGACCGGTCGTTCCCGCGGTTTCGGTTTCGTAGAGATGCCCAACGACGAGGAAGCCCAGGCAGCCATTCAGGCCCTGGACCAAACTGATCTTGATGGCCGTACCATCGTAGTCAAAGAAAACGACCGCAAGGAAGGCGGCGGCGGCGGTCGCGGCGGTGCCGGCGGCGGAGGTCGCGGCGGCTATGGCGGCGGTGGCGGCGGCTATGGCGGCGGCGGTGGCGGAGGCTACCGTGGCGGCGGCTCCGGCGGCGGCGGAGGCTACCGTGGTGGCGGCTCCGGCGGTGGCGGAGGCTACCGTGGCGGCGGCTCCGGCGGTGGCGGCGGTTACGACCGTGGCGGCGGAGGCGGCGGCGGTTACGACCGTGGCGGACGCGGCGGTTCCGGCGGCGGCGGCGGTTACGACCGTGGCGGACGTGGCGGTTCCGGCGGCGGCGGCGGCGGTTACGACCGTGGCGGACGTGGCGGTAGCTACGATCGCGGTGGTTCCGGCGGCGGTTACGAAGGTGGCGGACGCTACTAGGCCCTGCCCCATACGATAAGTACGAAAGCACGTTCGACCTCGGTCGGGCGTGCTTTTGTCGTTTAAACAACCTCATAACGATGGCCGTGAATTAGCTAGAAACCACGCCGTACCTTAGGCCCAAGCTTAAAAATAGTATTCAAGACATGCGATTCCTGATCCTCCTGCTGCTCTTAGTGAGTACCGCACCTGCGCTGCGCGCCCAACTCATTACCACCAGCCCCGCCGCCCCGGTAGCCGACCAGCCGGTTACCATAACTTTCGATGCTACTCAGGGTACCGGCGGCCTGGCGGATTGTAACTGCGACGTCTACATACATACCGGCGTGATCACGGAGGAGAGCGACAACGACAGCGACTGGCAGTACGTGCAGACGGTCTGGGGACAGGCCAACCCCGACTGGCAGCTCACGCCCGTCCCCGGAGAACCCAATAAATTCACCTATACCTTCGGTCCCAGCGTCCGCCAGTACTACGGCGTGCCCACCGCCGAGGAGATTCAGCGGCTCGCCTTTGTTTTTCGGAATGCGGACGGGACGATAGAAGGGAAAGCCACCGGTAATCAGGACATTTTCGTCGCCGTTAGTGAAGCCGACGCCCCCCTGGGCGTAACCCTGGCCGGAGATCCCGGAACGGAGTTCTATGCCCTCGGTAAGCCGCTGGACATCCTGGCGGGAGCGACGAAGACCTCCACCCTGCGGTTATTCGATAACGGAAACCTGGTCGCGACCACCACCGGGCGCGAACTCGCCGCCAGCTTTGCACTGACCACCCCCGGGGCGCACCGAATCCGCTTCGTAGCCACTACGGAAGAAGGGGAAGAAACCAGCGCGGAGTTCGACATCAACGCCAGGCTGGAAGTCGATCTCGAAACCCCGGAATCCCGGATCGTATTCGCCCAGCCCGGAGATCAATTTACTATCGCCGCTACTTCCTACCTCGAATCCGTACTTCGTATTTCGGACGGTAGTAACGTGATCGCAACGGAAACGGATTCCGAGATCATGACGCAGATAACCCTGGGTGACCTACCGGCCGTTACCTACACCGTGACCGCCGAGGCACTGGGACAGACCGCTACGACCACCGTCACCTTCGTTACCGGCGATTCCGAAGTGGCCGAACCGCCCGCCGGCATCCGTCCCGGAGCCGTCCGGATGGAGAACGGAGACGTGCTCTTTCAACTCGATGCCCCCGGTAAATCCGACGTATTCCTGATCGGGAGTATGAACGACTGGACCCCCACCGCGGCCAGCCGCCTGAAGCGCTCGGCTAACGATACCACTTTTTGGGTCACTGTTCCCGCGGCCCAGGCGGAAGGCGATTTGCTCTACCAGTACCTGATCGACGGAACGATCACCCAACCGGACCCCTATTCCACCCTCGTACTGGACCGCTTTAACGATCCCTTCATCACCGAAGATGTTTTTGCCGATATTCCCGATTACCCCCTCGGTCAGACCGACGGTATCGTCAGCTGGTTGCGGCCGGCCGATGATTACGAGTGGCAAATCAACGATTACGAGCGCCCCGCCCCCACCGAAATGGTGGTTTATGAGCTACTGGTGCGGGACTTCATCGACGCCCACAGCTTCAAGGTACTGACCGATACCCTCGATTACCTCGCCTGTCTCGGCATCAACGCCATCGAACTGATGCCCGTCAACGAATTCGAAGGAAACATCAGTTGGGGATACAATCCAAGCTTCCACATGGCGCTCGACAAGTACTACGGCGCGCCGGAAGATCTCAAGGCACTAGTCGATGCCTGCCACGAACGCGGCATCGCCGTTATCCTGGACGTGGTCTACAACCATGCTTTCGGCCAGAGCCCCCTCGTCCGGATCTGGGGGGATGCCAGCAACCAGCCGACGGCGGACAACCCCTACGCTAACCGCACGGCCCGCCACCCTTTCAACGTCGGCTTCGACCTCAACCACGAGAGCCCGCTGACCAAGAAGTACGTAAAGACCACCACGGAATACTGGGTCGAGGAATTTCGCATCGACGGTTTCCGCTTCGACCTCAGTAAGGGGTTCACCCAACGGAACACGGGCAACGATGTCGGCGCCTGGAACCAGTACGATGCCAGCCGCATCGCCATCCTGAAGGACTACGCCGACTACATCTGGAACGTAGACCCCGAAACCTATATGATCATGGAGCACCTCGCCGAGAGCCGGGAGGAAGAAGAACTGGCGACCTACGGTCAGGGCATGTACTTCTGGTCGGGTTTCCAGGCACACGACGGTTACATCCGGGCATCCCGGGGCGTTGCCGGCAACCTCAATGCGGCTCTCTCCGAAAACCGGGGCTTCTCCAATCCAACCCTGGTCGCCTACATGGAAAGCCACGATGAGGAACGGCTGCAGTACGAAAATCAGGTAGCCGGAAATAGTGCGGGAGACTACGACATCCGCGACCAATCGACGGGGCTCGACCGGGTCGAACTGGCCAGTGCCTTCTTCTACACCCTGCCCGGCCCCAAAATGCTCTGGCAGTTCGGGGAACTGGGTTACGACTTCCCCATCAACTACTGTGAGGACGGCACCGTAAACAATGACTGCCGTACCGGCCCCAAGCCCATCCGCTGGGATTACCGCAACGACCCCGACCGCGCCTCGATCTACAACCTGGTCTCCGACCTGAATTACCTCCGCAACGAGTTCGATATCGTTCACCACGAATTACTGGACAGCCGCCTGGCCGGTTCCACCAAGTACATTCACCAGACGGGGGGGGCAGTCGACATGGCCGTTTTCGGTAACTTCGACGTAGTGGAGCGCAGCATGAATAACATCGTACCCTACCCCACTACCTGGTACGATTACCTGAGTGGAGAAGCCGTCAATATCAACAACCCGGGCGCACAGGTCACGCTCGCTCCCGGTGAGTTTCACATCTATCTCTCCGAGCGGATCGAGCCGGGCGGAAAGGAGCTGGTGTCCGGTACGAACGACGAGCAACTCGCCCGCCTCGACCTGACGGTGAGCCCCAACCCGACTGACGGTCCCCTCTCCGTAGTCTTTGAGCTGGCTAAAGGTGGAATGGTACGAATTGACCTGACGGACATCAACGGTCGTCTACTCCGCACCCTCCACGCTGGCAACCTGAACGGAGGCCGGCAGCAACTGAGTTTCCAGACGGGGAAGCTGCCTACCGGTACGTATTTCCTGCGGGTAACGGACGGGATCGGTTCCGCGGTGCGGCCGGTGGTCGTGCGTTAGGCCAGTTCCATAATCCGGCGAATGACCGCTACGACGTCCCGCCCCTCCGCGGACGTCGTGGCGATCTCCGCCCGACCGTTCAGGACGTCGATGACGTTGTCGATCACGAAGTGGTGATTGGCCGCCGAGCCCGTGTAGGGGCCGTAGTTGTTGGCTGCGTTGCTGGGGGGCAGTTCGGGCGACGGCAACCCCTCGACGTGGCAGTACCGGACTTCGTTCATGTACTGTCCACCGAGCTTGACCGTCCCCCGCTCCCCGATCACGGTGAGGGTGGATTCGAAGTTGCGGTCGTAGATGGCGGTACTGAAGTTGAGGCTTCCGAGTACGTCTCCGGGTAGTTTAAAGTGGACCATGCCGCCGTCGGCGAAGGGATGCAGGTCGGCGTGCGTCTGGTTGACCATCCGGGCGGAGAGAATTTCCGGCGCGCCGAACGCCCAGCAGAGCAGGTCGATAAAGTGGGCGAACTGGGTGAAGAGTACGCCACCGTCCAGTTCCCCATCGCCGTGCCAGGGATGTTTACGGCCATCGGGTTGCCGGTAGTAGCGGGCGTCCCGGTTCCAGTAACAATCCAGGTGGACCTGCAGCAGCCGCCCCAGGTGCCGGTCGTCGATCACTCCCTTCAGCCAGGCGGAGGCCGGGCTGTACCGGTTCTGCATCACTCCGAAAACCTGGCGCTCGGTACCGGCCGCGGCGATGATGCGGTCGCAATCTTCCACCGTAAGGGCGATCGGCTTTTCGATCACGACGTCGTGTCCGTACTCCAGCAACTGGACGGCCTGACCGGCGTGCAGCCCATTCGGGGTGCAGACACACCCTACTTCGAAGGCCGGTCCACTACTCAGCAATTCTTCCAGCGAAGCAAAAACGGGCACCGTGACCCCCAGCACCGGTACCGGCTCGACGATGGCCACCAACTCGGCTTCCGGATGGGCCTGAATGAGGGCGGCGTGACGGCGACCGATGTGGCCGTAGCCGATGACGATGAAGCGAATGGGCATGAAGAGAACTCATTTGGCGAGTACGCAGGTGCAAAGCTATTACTTTAACCGGCAATGCGGTCGACCCGCCCCCCGGACAAGCGGTACTGCTCTCCGGTCTCGGGGCAGTCCGCCAAACCGGATCCGTCAAAGAGCAGGCGATGGCCGGCCCGGCTCATCCAGCCGACCGGGCGGGCGGGGTTACCGACCACCAGGGCGTAGGGAAGCACGCTCCTGGTCACTACGCTGCCGGCACCGATGAAGGCATGCATCCCGAGCGTCGTGCCGCAGACGATGGTGGCATTGGCCCCGATGGTGACGCCGTCTTCCAGGACGGTCGGCTGGTAATCCCCCTGGCGATTAATCGCCGAGCGCGGATTGATGACGTTGGTAAAAACGGCGGAGGGGCCGATAAAGACATCGTCTCCGCAGCGGACTCCGGCGTACAGACTGACGTTGTTCTGCACCTTACAGTTCCGGCCGAGCGTGACCCCGGACGCCACGAATACGTTCTGCCCCAGGCTACAGTTCGCCCCCAGTTCACTGTCGGGCATCAGGTGGCAGAAATGCCACACCCTGGACCCGGCCCCGATGCGGGCTCCCGGATCGACAACGGCGGAGGGATGGACGAAATACTCCATGATCAGATCAGTAAAATAACAGGATACCCAGGCCGAAAAGCAGCAGGAATTTTAGTTCCTGGCTCACCCGGTGCCAGTCTCGCTGCGTACCCGCCCGACTGATTCGAAACAACAGGTACCCCACGGCGAGCAACAGCAGAACGATGTACGGAAAGATCGGGAAGGCGAGAAAAGCGGGCCACCCCAGGAAAATGGGAAGCAGGAGGGACAGCATCACCAGCAAACCCAGCACCTGCGCGCCGCGGCGACTTGCGGCAATGCCGTACAGAACCGGAATGGTGCGGCAGCCCGTGGCCGTATCGCCGCGTACGTCCTCCATGTCCTTGACCAGTTCGCGTAGCCAGGTAGCGATGAAGGCAAAGGTCATAAAGAGGAGGCAGACACTGACGGTGTCGGTCGCCAGTTGTGGATCGTTGTCGTAGAGTTGCGCGATGGAGCGACGCTCCGCCAGCAGCAGTACGCCGGGCACCCCGGCACAGTACAGCGACACGACGATGTTACCGATGGCCGGCAGTTTTTTCAGGGTGGTGCTGTAGACCGTCAGTACGCCGATGACGACCGGAAAGATCCAGAGCAACTGCCGCTCTCCCAACCGGAAAGACAGCAACAGGCTGACCAAAAAACCGAACATCATGGAGACGGAGTAGAACCAGACTACCACGTCCCGACCCAGACGCTGTACCGGGTTGCTTCCCGGCCGGTTGAGATCGTCCGCCCGGGTATCCAGCAGGTCGTTCACCAAATAGCCGGAGATGGTAATGCAGAGCGTAACCGTCAGCAGTTCAAAAAATTTCCAGTCCGTGAGCGCACCGGAGATGGCCGACCGGGTAAACGCGGGACGCAGGATACGGTAAAACACCAAACCCTGCGTCAGGGCAACCACTAGTAGGTTGGGTAACCGGATGAGTTTTAAAAAATCAGCTATTTGCTTGAAGGACATACTGGTGCCAAAGGTAAGTGGGGGAAGTAAGAAGAAAGAGCAAAGACCGACTACTTCGTAGGCTGAATGAAAAAAGACGACACAAAACCTGATCGCTGTGTCGTCTTTCTTCGTTCAGTCCTGCCGTGCGGCGGGACGTTCTTTCTTCTTTCCTCTCACTAATCCTTCAACATTCCCCGGCTGATCACCAGCTTCTGAATCTCGGAGGTACCTTCCCCGATGGTACAGAGCTTGCAGTCGCGGTAGAACTTCTCCACCGGGTAATCTTTGGTGAAGCCGTAGCCACCGAAGATCTGTACGGCTTCGTTGGCCACGCGAACGCTGACCTCGGAGGCGAACAACTTGGCCATCGCGCTCTCGCGGGTAACCGGTAAATGGGCGTCCTTGAGCATGCCCGCCTGACGGGTCAGTAGCTCGGCGGCCTCGACTTCGGTAGCCATGTCCGCGAGTTTGAAGGCGATGCTCTGGAAGCGGCTGATGGCCTTGCCGAACTGTTCGCGCTCCTTGCTGTAGGCGAGGGCCGCGGCCAGGGCACCCTTGGCAATTCCCAGGCTGAGGGCGGCGATGCTGATGCGGCCGCCGTCGAGGATCTTCATGCTCTGGATGAACCCCTCCCCTACCTCACCGAGGATACGGTCGGCCGGTACGTGGCAGTTCTCGAAAATGAGTTCGGCCGTTTCGCTGGCGCGCATGCCCAGCTTGTCCTCCTTGCGGCCACCCCGGAAGCCTTCGTCTCCCCGTTCGATGATGAAGGCGGTCATCCCGTGGCTGTCCAGCAGTTCGCCCGTACGGACGATCACAACGGCCACTTCCCCACTGATGCCGTGAGTGATGAAATTCTTGGCACCGTTGATGATGTAGCTGCCATCGGGCTGCTTCTCGGCTACGGTACGCATCCGTCCGGCGTCGGAGCCGGTGTTGGGCTCCGTCAGTCCCCAGGCACCGATGTGTTCTCCGGTGGCCAGGGCGGGCAGGTATTTCTTCTTTTGCTCCTCACTGCCGAACATCAGGATGTGGTTGGTGCAGAGGCTGTTGTGAGCGGCTACGCTCAGGCCGATCGACCCGCAGACCTGGGCGATCTCGTCGATGATCGTGATGTACTCCGCGTACCCGAGTCCGGTACCCTGGTACTCGTCGGGCACCAGCACGCCGAGAAAACCGTACTCCCCCATTTTACGGAACAGCTCGCGCGGGAAGTGCTGGGCCTCGTCCCACTCCATTACGTGGGGGCGGATGTGTGACTCGGCAAAATCGCGGGCACTCTGGCGAATCATATCCAGCTGTTCGCTGGTGGATTGGGTGGTGGGCGTAGTGACCATGATCAAAGTTATTTTCCTTTAAAAGGAGATTTTTAGAAAAAAGTTGGCGCTTAGAGATCGTAAAATAGCCTTTTCCGTGATTCTGCCGGACTTCTTTCCCTAAGAAGAAAAGATTTTTTCCGCCGCGGGCGGGAAATAAAGAGGAGGGAACAAACACTCGTTACCAAATTAACACCCGAACCTCCCAAAAAACAGTAGGTAAAGCCATGATTAAATATCGAATCCAGGCAAAACTTTGTCGTGACATCCTGGTGTTTGACCCGTTATTACAGCAAGCGAATTTCCTTTACCCCAGCCCCCAAAATGCCTTAGTGATGCGTACTTCTCTCTTCATCGGCTTGTTACTCATCGTAGTACTGCCCCTCCGTGCTTCCGGCGGCTCCCTCTTTGAACTGTTGCAACGGGCCGACCCCGCTACGGCGGTTGATCTCCTCCTGACGATCCCCTCCGATAGCCTCCACGGCCGGGCGGAAAACGACCAGCCCGCCCGGATTTCCTTCACTGATGGCAACGGCAACGCCCGCTATTATGAACTGAAGGTGTCCGTGCGCGGAAAATTCCGTCGCCTGCGTTGCGGCTACCCGCCCCTGAAACTCAATTTCAGTAAGAAATCCCTGACCGCCGACGGATTGGCCGACTTCGACAAGTACAAACTCGTCGGCCTCTGCCTGGACTCCCTGGAGGGAACCAATCTGCTGTTACGCGAATACCTGGCCTACAAGGCCCAGCAACTGATCACCCCCTACGCTTTCCGGGTACAATTACTCAACATCACTTACCGGGATGCCCTGGGCGTACACCCCGACCGGCGGGAAGTAGCCTTCATCATCGAAAGCACGAAGGAGCTGGCCGCCCGCCTCGGTGCCGAGGAGCTGGAAAACGGTAAGGGAATGCACCGCGACCATTTGGACAACGTAGCGGAAGTCAACAACGCCCTCTTCCAGTACCTGATCTCCAATGGAGATTACAGTCTCCCCATGCACCGTAACGTCAAACTGTTCCGCCTCGCCACCACCGGGCTGATCGTTCCCGTGGGCTACGACTTCGACTTCAGTGGCTGGGTGGGCGCCCCATACGCCTCCCCCTCCCCGGAAATAGGACAGAAGAGCATCTTCCACCGGGTCTACCTCGGCTACGCCCACGATGACAAGCTGATGTACGACACCGGTAAGGCCTTCTTCGAACAACGCCGTGCCATTCTCCAACTCGTATCTGACTTTGAGCCACTTCCCGAAAACGAGCGCGTCAGCCTGCGTCGCTTCGTCCGTCGCTTCTACGATGAACTGGCGGAGATCCTGGCCAGCCCGGAACGGGGCTTCTACGACAAATTACGCGGTGCCTTTACCGGGCTGATCCCGGCGGGGGGCAACGAGGCGTTTTATCAGTCCTCCGCCCGCTAGTGCACTGATTACTCCGTACCCCGGGGGATCAGCGTACTCGGGAACACCACCGTGCTCTCGTTACCGTCCACCCCTACCGTGGATACTCCAAAGAAGAAGTTGTCCACGACGATGTTTTCCAGCGTGTGGCGCAGCGTGCCGGCGGGAACGAATCGTTTATGCGTCCACTGGTGATCGGTCGTCAGCCGCCAGTGAACGTAGTAGCCGGCAATCTCCGTATTCGTTTCCGGAGCATCCCAGCGTAGTTTCGTACTCGGCTGTACGGCGCCACCGATCATCACCAGAGGCGGTGGCGGCGGGGCGGCGGCCAGACCGGCCAGTACGATGGCATTTACTCCCGTCAGCTTGGCGGCGTAGTCGAAGTCGACGTGCTTCAGCCGGTCACCGTACTCAATTCCGTCCTCCGTACGCAGGTCCTGGTGCTGCTGGGTGTAGTTCTCGTGGGTCTCCATGATACGGATCCCCGGAAAATTTGCGTCGTTGAAGGGCCGGTGGTGCCCGCCCCGTCCGAATCGGTCCAGGCGGTAGACCATCATCGGGTCCAGGTTGGTGGTGAATTGCCGGGTAAGCCGGTCGACGTAGCGAGCCAGCTGTCGGCTCGGCCCGTCCACCTCCCCACCGAAAAAGCGGCGGTAGATGTTGCGGCGTTCGTCGCGGGCATCCTCCGGGTAGTAGGGTTCGCTGAAGATTCGGAAGGAGGTGTTGTCCACCACCCCGTCGACGCCCCGAATGTTACCGATCATGTCATTATTCAGTACCGCATTCAGTTCCCAGCCCTGCTCCCGAACGTAGTCCGCCAGTCCCTTTCCGCCGAACAGCCCCTGCTCCTCCCCGCTCAGGCCCGCGTAAAGAATGCTACCGGGGAATTTGTATTGCGTCAGTACCCGCGCTGCTTCCAGGGCACCCGCCATCCCGCTGGCATTGTCGTTGGCACCGGGGGAGTCGCTGGTTCCGTCCAGCGCGTCGGACACCCGTGAGTCGATGTCGCCGCTCATCATCACCATCCGGGTAGGGTCCGCCGTACCGCGTTGCAGGGCGATCACGTTCACCACCCAGGTATCTTCCCTGATGCGGGACTCCGGATCACCGGGCACCAGGTTTCGCTGGTAGAACACCTCCAGGCAGCCGCCGCAGTCCGCGCTGATCCGTTCGAATTCCGCATGTATCCACCGGCGCGCCGCGCCGATTCCCCGGGTGCTGCTTACGGTATCACTCAGGGTGTGCCGCGTTCCGAAACCCACCAGTTCCGTGATGTCTTTCTCCAGCCGCTCCGCGCGGGGGGCCGCCGCGATGTCGTACAGTCTGGCGTCCGCCGCCGGGGGCGTTCGTACACTTTGGGCGGCAAGCGCGGGTGCCAGGCCAATCAATAGAAAGCAGATCGGTAGCAGCAGGAAAAGACGGTCGGTTGGTAGCATGGCCCCAAGTTAACGTGTCGCGGACTTTAGTCGGCAGTCGACTTAAGTCGGCACTACGCTACTCCCGGCAAATCACCGGCAGCACCGCGTCGTACCAGTCGATCAGCGCGATCTCCTTGGCCAGCCGCAGGTCGCCGCAGGCATCCCCTAACCGGTTGTTGTCCAGGTAACTCTGTCCGCGCAGGATTCGGAAGCGACCGTCCCTTGGAAAATCATCCACGGCCCGTCCCATTTTCAGCAGCCCCGCCTCCAGGGTGGTGGTGTCCTGAGCCAGTACTTGCCCTTCGTTCATCAACTGCACCGCCTCGTTATAACGCTGGACGGTAGACGCGCAGCCGGCAGACTTCGGGGCAAAGGTCACGGAAACATCGTAGGCGGCCAGTACTTTACGTCCCTCGAATTCTCCGGGGCTCCACTGCCCGTAGGAACTGGTGGCTACGTCAATGGCATGGCTGGTAAAGTCCAGCCCGAGGTCGTTGTAGTCGATGATATCCTGCACCCGGACCAGACCGTTCGGCTCGACGAGCAGCTGAATGTCCAGCTGGCCGGTACGACAGCTGTCCTCCCCGCTCTCCGGGTAGCGAAGTTTTTTATCGAAGTATTCGGTGAGCGAACCCTCGACTCCCGTAAACTGTACCGCCCGGGTCAGACTGGTATAAATGGTATCCCGCCCCGAAACCACGTAGGGCTTCGGTTCTTCCAACCGAAAACGGATGGGTAGGATGAATCGAAAACGAACGGGTTTTCCATCCTTGACCGCCGGTCGCCAGCGGTACTCCCGTTGCATGGCGTAAACGGCCAGCAGGGCGGCATTGCCAAGGTCGTCCCCCGGGTCCCGGAGTACTTCGGGCCGGTTAACGATACCGTTAGCCTCCACGATGAAGGAAACGACGGCCGTGCCGCTCGTCCCGTTTTCCCGGGCTTCCTGTGGGTAGAGTACCCGCTTGTAGATATAGTCGAGTAGCCCCACCTGGGCGCACTCCGCCTTGGCCGCGGCCGTGGTATCGTAGCGCTCACAGGGTGTCGGGAAACGGGGTGTCTCGTCGGCAAATTGGTAGATGGTGGTGTCGGCGGCTACGGTAGTGGTGTCCTGAGCGGAAATGGTCAGCGCGAAAAGGCAGGCCAGCAGGCCGGTGAGCAGAAATTTCATATACATAGGGGTTTGAAATGTGCGGCGAAGCGAGAACGAGGTGGTCCGACACGGAAAAGCTAACTACTCCTTGCCACTGTCCACGTTCCAGTCTCTCTGCTCCATCGCGTTCAGGATAACGTTTGGCGTAATCGAGGAAGTCACGTAATCAAAGCGCTTGGAGACAACGATCCGGTCCAGGGGGGAGAAAAGGAATATCATTGGCTGGTCCTCGTAAATGATCTGCTGGAGGCGCCGGTAGAGCGGGTCGCGTTCCTCGGCGTCTACGCTGCCGCGAATCCGCCGGATCAGCTCATCCGCTTCGGCGTTGTTGAAGCCCCCCCGGTTGGTACCGTTGGGGTAAATGGCATCGCTGGCCCAGTTCTGGGTCAGGTCGTCCGGTCCGGGGTTAAAACCCAGCCCGTAGATGGAGGCGGCAAATTCTCCCCGGTTGAGTTGCCCGTAGACTGCCCGGCCTTCCTGTTTTACCACTTCCATTTCCACGCCGGCTTTACGCGCGCCCTCGGCGGTGATCAGGGTGACGGCCTCGCTTAGGGGCGAGGTGAAACTCAGTAGCTCAAAACTCAGTTCCCGCCGCTGCCCGTCGATCTCCTTATCGACAATACCGTCTCCGTTGGTATCCGACCAGCCGGCCTCCGCCAGCAGGGCCTTCGCCCGGTCGATATCATAGGGTACGGGCTCCAGGCTTTCTTCGTAGTAGGGCTTGGCGGGCAGGATGGGGCCAACCACCCGGGTAGCCAACCCCGGGAAGAGTTGCTCGATGATCTCATCGGTGTTGACTACGTGGGCCAGTGCGCGACGCACCCTTACGTCTGCCAGCAACGGATCCCGCTGGTTAAGCAGTAAGCCGAAGTACTTGAAACTCGGCACGGTGGTAAAATCATACCGCTCACTGATGTAAGGGTCGTTCTGGAAGGCCTGAAATTGGTCGATCTCCAGGGCGATCACTACATCGACCAATTCGTCACGCAGGGCGTTACCGACGGTGTTATTGTCGGTGATGATCTTGTAAACCATGGCCTCCGGATCGGCACTGAGTTTGGGGTCATTCGTATCCCCGGCCCAGTAATTCTCCCGGCGCTCCAGCCGGATCTGTTGTCCTTCCTCCCACTTCACCAGCCGGTAAGGGCCGCTGCCGACGATGCGCTCCGGATTGCGGCGCAGGTCGGGGTCGTTGAAGAACTCGGCGAAGGCCATCAGGTCCTCGTTGGTCTTGGATAGTTGCTCGGCCCGTTCGGTATTCGTCAGGTCCGCCAGCCGGACATTGCGCAGTCGCTGATCCGGGTCGTAAGCGTATTCGGGGTAGATCCACATGCTACCGATGGCCTCCTCGGCCAGTACGTAGGGCTTATCGGTCATCACCTTGAAACGCCGCTCGTTCCCCGGGTTGGTAACGATGTTGGTGATCATACTGTAGTAGGGTCGATAGGGGCCGGCCTCCACCAGCGGGTTCAGCATGGCCTTGAGGCTGAAGACCACGTCCTGGGCCGTTACCGGCAGACCGTTCGGCCAGGTAGCGCGCTCATCGAGCTCGTAGGCGTAACTGGTCCCGCCACCGGCTTCCTGGCTGATCTCCGGCAGGGAAGACAGGTGGGGGACCTGCTCAAAGCTCTTCGGGTCCTTCTCCGTCAGGGTCTGGAAAATCTGTTCGTTCACGAAACGAGCCAGGCCCTGGGTCGTCAGAATGGGATTGAGACCGTCCGGTTCCGAGCGCAAAACAACGGCTACCTCATTGGTCGTTCGTTTAAGCTGCGGGTGTTCGGTCGTCGTAGTACCCGTGGCGTCATTGTCGTCACAGGCATATAGGCTGCTCACTAAAAGGAGCAGCGTCAGGAAACGCCAATTCATAAGGTCTGGTCTTGGTACGTATATAAACTCTCAGGTACGAAGGTAACATAATTGGGCGGGGACGCAGGTGCAAGCCCATAACAAAAAGGCCCCGTCCAACTAGTTAAGTTGGACGGGGTCGCTCAAAAGTCTCATAAAAAATTACCTGATGATCATTAACAGTCGGGTGGCGGTAAAGTCACCGCTCGTTAGCGTATAGGTGAGTACGCCACTCGCCGTTTTCAGGTCTTCCCGGTTCAGGAAAACTCGGTTACTTCCGGCCAGCGCCTCCAGTTCTCGCGAAACGATCACCCGACCACGCACGTCGCGCAGGACGAGCGAAGCCCGACCGGCTTCGGCCAGCGTAAAGTCGATCGTTGTAGATTCCGTTACCGGGTTGGGGAAGTTCTGTCCCAGGCTGTTGATCCCGGCTACGTTCCCGCTGGCTAGCGGGACGAAGTTCAGGCTCAGACCGGCCGTGGCACCGTTGGTGCTCACTGCCTCCCGGACCGTTACCGCGTCGCTCACGCTCACCAGCTCGCTCAGGCGACCGGCTACCGTAGCCCGTACCTCCACCGTGACGGTGGTCCCGGCACTGAAGCTCATCGCCAGACGGCCCTCGGCGGCACCGTTCAGGTTCATCGCTCCGGCGTTGGCGTCGTAGTCTACACCCACCAGCTCCAGGCCGGCAGCCAGTTCCAGGGTGCCCTGGAAGCCGGCCAGCTCCGTGCCGTTCAGCTCGATGGCGTGCGTCTGACCGGCCTCGAGGCGTACGTCCTGTACGCCGAGTCCGAGGCTGTTACGTCCCTGACCCGCGCGGGCTACGTTACCCAGCTCAACGGCTACGAAGTCAGCATTCAGGATGCTGCCCTGCAGGTTGTTCGCGTTGAAGACCTCGGGGAAGGTGTTCAGGTAACCGTCCGCGTCCACTCCGAAGTCGAAGTCAGCCGCTACGAATACCCAGCTGTCTCCGTCGGCGTTGGCAAAGACACCGTCCAGACCCAGGATCACGCGGCGTATGCCGATGATGTCGAAGATGTCGATGTCCTCGTCCTGGTTGACGTCAGCGGCTACGTAGTCGTAGGCGGTCGGCAGCAGGGAAGTACCCAGGATGTGACGCGTAACCGCCACGATGTCCGAGGTTTTTACTTCCCGCAGGTCGATGGGGCGGATGTAGTCCGGCTCGATCGTGTAGTCCGTTCCCAGCTCCAGGTTGGTGAAGGAGTATCTGCCATCGACATCCGTCGTCACCGTAGCCACCATATCGTTGGCTCCGGTAAGGTTCACCTGAACGTCATCCACCAGGACGTCGTCCTGAGTAGCGATCGTACCGGCTAGTGCTCCACGGCCCATCACGTCACAAATGTCATTGTTGTCCTGTACCTCGACCACTACCGAGCAGTAGTCGTTGTTGTTGCGGTCGTCGAAGGCGTAGACGCGAACGTCCGTGTCCCCCAGCTGCTCACACGTCAGCGTGATGCCGTTGCGCGGGAAGGTGGCCGTCGTGCCGTTCTCGATCTCCTCTTCGGTGTAGATCGCGTACTTGTCGATCAGGTTGCCGAAGCAGTCCTCCACGTCGGAAGCGATGAAGTCCGCTGGCCCAGATGTCGGCCATGCCGCCTCCGTTGCCGTCGGGCATCAGGGTGACCGTCAGCGTCTGGATACAGATCGGCGTCGGGGCCTTGTCCGCCGTGACGCAGAACTCGATGATCTCCACGTCGAAGTTGCCACAGCCGTCGCCGGCGCGGACACGCAGTGCGTGCTCTCCAACCGGGATACCGGACAGGCTTACGCGGAAGCTGCCGTCATCGTTCGTGCTGATCTCGTTAGCCGTCACGAAGCGGGTGCGCTGGAAACCGGCGCTCACCAGGTAGTCAGCGTCCAGTTCAACGGTTACGTTGGCCGCGGAGCAGTCGTCCTCGGCCGTGAAGTCGATCGTGATGTCCGCCTCACACTCCTCGCCCACTCCGGCGAAACAGTCCTCGCTGTCGAAGTCCGTGTCGATCACCGGGGCTACGTCGTCGTAGATCTTGATGAACTGGGTGTAGCGGAAGTAGCCGCGGCTCGCGTCCGTAGCGTAGGGGTCGTCGTCGATGTTGTCGTTACCGTTGTCATCGTCGTCACCGTCGTTGTCGTCGCCGTTGTCCAGCAGGTTGTCCCGCTGGGGGGCGAAGGCGTCGAAGCGGGTGTCGCTGAAGCGGCTCAGGAACGCGAAGTCGTCCGTCAGGATGTCCTCCCGGACGCCCGGTACCACGTGCAGGTACAGCGGCTGGGTGTTCACGTTGCGGTTAACCAGTCCGTCGCCATCCCGGGGGATGATGTAGGCCTGGCCCTCGCCGTCGTACTCACACCAGTTGATGATCTCGTAGACCACCTCCAGCTTGAAGCACTCCTCGGCCGCGTTCTGGCTGCGGAAGGTATCCACCGCGATGTTCACCGCGATCAGGTCGCAGGCGCGCTCCGTCTCGTCGATGCCGTCGTACTCGGGGATGTCCATGCAGTCTCCCTCGACGTCCACGGGGAACTCGATGGTGTAGTCGTGCACTCCGTAGACCACGATGCTCTGCACGCAGGCGTTCGTGTTCGTGAAGCCCTGACCGTCGGTGACGGTGAAGCGGCGGGTGAAGTTGCCCACCCCACAGCTGTTCAGGCTGCCGATGATCGTCTGCTCGATGTTCACCTCACAGTTGTCCTGGCCGAAGGCGGCACCGAAGGCGGCGTCCAGTTCCTCGTCCGTGGCCTCCTGGATGTCGGCCGGCAGCGTGGCGTTGTACACGATACAGCTGATCCGGACCGGAGCCGGCTGGAAGCAGGTCGGGCGGGCCTTGTCCTCTACGAGGACGTCCAGCCAGCAGTCGTTCACGTTACCCAGGTCGTCGATGACGCGCAGGCCGACGCGTACCACGCCGAGGTCGGCGCAGGTCAGCACCAGCTGGTCGTCGTAGGGCTCGGTGTTGATGTTGGCGTCGTTGACGCGGGCGATGAACAGGCTTACCCCGTTACAGTCGTCGTAGCTGCCGTTGTCGATCATCTCCGGCGTCAGGATCGCGATGCCGGTAGCAGGCCTCGTCCGTCTGGCTCTGGCCGGCGGTGATGCTGATGTTCAGGCCGTCCTCACAGATCGCTACCGGAGCGGTGCGGTCCACCACGCTGAAGTCGAAGTCGAACTCCTCCTCGTTGCCACAGTCGTCACGGACGGTGTAGCGCAGTACGTGGTCACCCACGGGGATGGCGGAGCTGATCTCGGCGTTGCCGTCGTTCAGGTCGACCACGAAGGTGCCGATCGGCGTAGCCGTCAGGTCACCGCCGGGGTAGATGTCGGCCGTGATGAAGATGTTAGCCGAGCAGTTGTCCGCCACCGTGATGGTGGGGTCGTCCAGGCGGATGTAAGCGGCACAGATGTTACCGGCGTTCGTGCTGAAGGTCAGACCGTCCAGCTCGTTGCCCTGGAAGTCGAACTGGCGGGGACCCGTGAAGGTCGGGGCCATGGTGTCTCCCACTTTCACCACCTGGGTGAAGGTGCGGATGTCGCCCGGCTCACACCAGTCGATCACCGTGTAGGTACGCACGAACTTGTAGGTGTTCGGGCAGGTCACGATCCGGGGACCGTCCTCGAAGGTCACGCCGATGTTGCAAACGGTCTCGCCGTTGGCACCGTCGCTGAGGGGGAAGACGCGGCCGCCCACTTCCAGGAAGGGGAAGTCCTGCGCCCGGGGGGCGGGGTTGGTGCCGAAGACGATCGTGGGATCGTCGCACTCGTACTCCGCCACCGCGTCGATCGCGTCACCGTCCAGGTCGTCCAGGTCGGGACGAACGAAGGTCAGTACGTAGTCGTCCGTGGTGCTGTCGTTGTCCTCGCCGGCGGCGCTGATGCAGCTACCGGTCTCGGTCACCGTGAAGCGGCGGGTCACCAGTACGTCGTTGCACTGGGGGTCGAGGGGGTCGCGCTGGATCACGTCGTTGACGCAGACTTCCAGCGTCTCGCTGCAACCGTCGGTGACGGTGGGCAGGCCGCCACCGCGGACCAGGCGACGACCGAGTTCGGTCTGCGTCAGGAAGCGGTTCAGGTTGGTGACCGGCTGGCTCTGGAAGTTGGCGCGGTAGCTGATGAAGGCGCCGGTGTTGGTCACGCTCCAGCAGCGGCTGATGTTGCTCTCCAGGCTGGCCAGTTCGACCTCGTCGAGTTCGGTGCAGAACAGGGCGGGAGCGACGGGCAGGGCCGTAACGGCGGGGGGCGTCTTGTCCTCCGCGTTCACGATACCCCAGCAAGGTGCGAAATTGCTGATTACATCTGCGAATTCCGCGCGCACCCGAATCATGTAGTTGTATTCACCACATCCATTAATAATGGAATCAGTGCCGAGGTTGTCAATGACGGAGACTTCAAAGAGATCAAGGTTGGCACCGTCAAATTCACCCGTTAGTATCATACTTGGGATGAGCGTAGCAGCACAGTCCTCATCCAGTGTAACGTTGATATTACTGATACATCCCAAATTGACATCGTTGGGGCTAACGATAATGGTAACCGTGGCGCTGTCGCACTGAACGGGCAACGGAGTACCATCGTCACAGACAGCGTACACGTAGCTATCAACGCCTACGAAGTCGATATCGGGAGTATAGGTGATAACTCCGGTGGTTGTATTAATGGTTACGCTACCGTTGGCAGGCCCTTCTACCACGGTAACGCTACCGGGATCTACGTTACCATCCACATCGGTATCGTTGGCCAGTACGTCGGTTGCAACGGGTACTCCAGCTACGGAAACATCCACATCGTCGTTAGCTACGGGAGCGTCATTAACGGGATTTACCGTTATAACCACAACTGCGGTATCACATAGTTCCGGTACTCCACCGTCACAGTACGAGTATATGAAACTATCGAGTCCGTTGAAGTTGCCATCTGGAACATAAGTGAAGGTTCCATCTTCGTTGAGGTCAAGTGTGCCATTGACTACATCAGTCACCAGGGTAATCACCGTATCGGGTCCTGTCACATCCTCATCGTTGGCAGACACATCACCCGTCAGGATAACATCCTCATCGGTATCTACCTCATCGTCGTTAGCTACTGGTGCCAGATTGTCCGCTAGTACCATAATGGTTACCATAGCCGTATCGCAGAGTTCCGGTGTACCACCGTCACAGTAGGAATAAGTGAAGCTATCCGTGCCGGTAAAGTTGGCATCCGGGGTGTAGGTGTAGCTACCGTCGGTGTCCAGCACCAGGATACCATTCATCACGTCCGTTACCAGCGTGATCAGCGTATCCGGACCGTCCACGTCGGTATCGTTGGTGATGACCGTGGCCATCAGATCGGTATCCTCGTCCGTACTCGCCACGTCATTCATCGCATCGGGAGCGTCGTTGACCGGGAGAACCTCGTAGACGATCACGATCGTATCGCAGGCACCGCTACCGTCACAGGCAATCTTGCTCAGCGTATCCGGACCGCTGTATTCCGGTAGCGGATTGTACACCACGCAGGTGTCGTCCAGCAGCATCGCCGTGCCGCTGACCGGGTCGATCAGCGTACAGGTCGTCACGTCCCCGTCGACGTCCATCACCGACACACAGGTCGTGTCGCTGCCGTCCTCGGGCACCTGCACGAAGAGCGTATCCATGGGCGTACCGTCGGTATCCGTAATGACCGGGTCGTCGTTGACCGGATCCACCGTGATGGTCACCATAGCCGTATCGCAGGCCTCCGGCGTTCCACCGTCACAGTAGGAATAGGTGAAGCTGTCGGTACCGTTAAAGTCGGCATTCGGGGTGTAGGTGTAGCTACCGTCCGTATCCAGCACCAGGGTACCATTCGTCACGTCGGTCACCAGCGTGATCGAGGTGTCCGGGCCGTCGACGTCGGTATCGTTGGTGATGACCGTAGCCATTAACTCGGTATCCTCGTCCGTACTCGCCACGTCGTCCATCGCATCGGGAGCGTCGTTGACCGGGAGAACCTCGTAGACGATCACGATCGTATCGCAGGCACCGCTACCGTCACAGGCAATCTTGCTCAGCGTATCCGGACCACTATATTCCGGCAGCGGATTGTACACCACGCAGGTGTCGTCCAGCAGCATCGCCGTGCCGCTGACCGGGTCGATCAGCGTGCAGGTCGTCACGTCCCCGTCGACGTCCATCACCGACACACAGGTCGTGTCGCTGCCATCCTCGGGCACCTGCACGAAGAGCGTATCCATGGGCGTACCGTCGGTATCCGTAATGACCGGGTCGTCGTTGACCGGATCCACCGTGATGGTCACCATGGCCGTATCGCAGGCCTCCGGCGTACCACCGTCACAGTAGGAATAAGTGAAGCTATCCGTACCATTAAAGTCGGCATCCGGGGTGTAGGTGTAGCTACCGTCGGTGTCCAGCACCAGGGTTCCGTTCGTCACGTCGGTCACCAGCGTGATCAGCGTGTCCGGGCCGTCGACGTCGGTATCGTTGGTGATGACCGTGGCCATCAGATCGGTATCCTCGTCCGTACTCGCCACGTCGTTCATCGCATCGGGAGCGTCGTTGACCGGGAGAACCTCGTAGACGATCACGATCGTATCGCAGGCACCGCTACCGTCACAGGCAATCTTGCTCAGCGTATCCGGACCGCTGTATTCCGGCAGCGGATTGTACACCACGCAGGTGTCGTCCAGCAGCATCGCCGTACCGCTGACCGGGTCGATCAGCGTACAGGTCGTCACGTCCCCGTCGACGTCCATCACCGACACACAGGTCGTGTCGCTGCCATCCTCGGGCACCTGCACGAAGAGCGTATCCATGGGCGTACCGTCGGTATCGGTAATGACCGGGTCGTCGTTGACCGGATCCACCGTGATGGTCACCATAGCCGTATCGCAGGCTTCCGGCGTACCACCGTCACAGTAGGAATAAGTGAAGCTATCCGTACCATTAAAGTCGGCATCCGGGGTGTAGGTGTAGCTACCGTCCGTGTCCAGCACCAGTGTTCCGTTCGTCACGTCCGTTACCAGCGTGATCAGTGTGTCCGGGCCGTCGACGTCGGTGTCGTTGGTGATCACCGTGGCCATCAGATCGGTATCCTCGTCCGTACTCGCCACGTCGTCCATCGCGTCGGGAGCGTCGTTACCGCGTTCACCGTGATGATCACCATGCCGTATCGCACAGTTCCGGCGTTCCACCGTCACAGTAGGAATAAGTGAAGTTATCCGTGCCGGTAAAGTCGGCATCCGGGGTGTACGGTGTAGCTACCGTCCGTATTCAGCACCAGCGTTCCGTTCGTTACGTCGGTCACCAGCGTGATCAGCGTATCCGGTCCGTCGACGTCGGTGTCGTTCGGTGATGACCGTAGCCATCAGGTCGGTCATCCTCATCCGTGACTCGCCACGTCGTCCATCGCGTCGGGAGCGTCGTTGACCGCGTTCACCGTGATGGTCACCATAGCCGTGTCGCACAGTTCCGGCGTACCACCGTCGCAGTAGGAATAAGTGAAGTTGTCCGTGCCCGTAAAGTCGGCATCCGGGGTGTAGGTGTAGCTACCGTCCGTATTCAGCACCAGCGTTCCGTTCGTCACGTCGGTCACCAGCGTGATCAGCGTATCCGGTCCGTCAACGTCGGTGTCGTTGGTGATGACCGTAGCCATCAGGTCGGTATCCTCATCCGTACTCGCCACGTCGTCCATCGCATCGGGAGCGTCGTTGACCGGGAGAACCTCGTAGACGATCACGATCGTATCGCAGGCACCGCTACCGTCACAGGCAATCTTGCTCAGCGTATCCGGACCGCTGTATTCCGGCAGCGGATTGTACACCACGCAGGTGTCGTCCAGCAGCATCGCCGTGCCGCTGACCGGGTCGATCAGCGTACAGGTCGTCACGTCGCCGTCGACGTCCATCACCGACACACAGGTCGTGTCGCTGCCATCCTCGGGCACCTGCACGAAGAGCGTATCCATGGGCGTACCGTCGGTATCCGTAATGACCGGGTCGTCGTTGACCGGATCCACCGTGATGGTCACCATGGCCGTATCGCAGGCCTCCGGCGTACCACCGTCACAGTAGGAATAAGTGAAGCTATCCGTACCGTTAAAGTCGGCATCCGGGGTGTAGGTGTAGCTACCGTCCGTATCCAGCACCAGTGTTCCGTTCGTCACGTCGGTCACCAGCGTGATCAGCGTATCCGGTCCGTCGACGTCGGTGTCGTTGGTGATGACCGTAGCCATCAGATCGGTATCCTCGTCCGTACTCGCCACGTCGTCCATCGCGTCGGGAGCGTCGTTGACCGGGAGAACCTCGTAGACGATCACGATCGTATCGCAGGCACCGCTACCGTCACAGGCAATCTTGCTCAGCGTATCCGGACCACTGTATTCCGGCAGCGGATTGTACACCACGCAGGTGTCGTCCAGCAGCATCGCCGTACCGCTGACCGGGTCGATCAGCGTACAGGTCGTCACGTCACCGTCGACGTCCATCACCGACACACAGGTCGTGTCGCTGCCGTCCTCGGGCACCTGCACGAAGAGCGTATCCATGGGCGTACCGTCGGTATCCGTAATGACCGGGTCGTCGTTGACCGGATCCACCGTGATGGTCACCATGGCCGTGTCGCAGAGTTCCGGCGTACCACCGTCACAGTAGGAATAGGTGAAGTTGTCCGTACCCGTAAAGTCGGCATCCGGGGTGTAGGTGTAGCTACCGTCCGTATTCAGCACCAGCGTTCCGTTCGTCACGTCGGTCACCAGCGTGATCAGCGTATCCGGTCCGTCCACGTCGGTGTCGTTGGTGATCACCGTAGCCATCAACTCGGTATCCTCGTCCGTAGTCGCCGCATCGTCCATCGCGTCGGGAGCATCGTTGACCGCGTTCACCGTGATGGTCACCATGGCCGTATCGCAGAGTTCCGGCGTACCACCGTCACAGTAGGAGTAAGTGAAGTTGTCCGTGCCCGTAAAGTCGGCATCCGGGGTGTAGGTGTAGCTACCGTCCGTATTCAGCACCAGCGTTCCGTTCGTCACGTCGGTCACCAGCGTGATCAGCGTATCCGGTCCGTCGACGTCGGTATCATTGGTGATGACCGTAGCCATTAACTCGGTATCCTCGTCCGTGGTCTCCGCATCGTCCATCGCGTCGGGAGCGTCGTTGACCGCGTTCACCGTGATGGTCACCATGGCCGTATCGCAGAGTTCTGGCGTACCACCGTCGCAGTAGGAGTAAGTGAAGTTGTCGGTGCCCGTAAAGTCGGCATCCGGGGTGTAGGTGTAGCTACCGTCCGTATTCAGCACCAGCGTTCCGTTCGTTACGTCGGTCACCAGCGTGATCAGCGTATCCGGTCCGTCGACGTCGGTGTCATTGGTGATGACCGTAGCCATTAGCTCGGTATCCTCATCCGTACTCGCCACGTCGTCCATCGCGTCGGGAGCGTCGTTGACCGCGTTCACCGTGATGGTCACCATGGCCGTATCGCAGAGTTCCGGGCTACCACCGTCACAGTAGGAATAAGTGAAGTTGTCCGTGCCGGTAAAGTCGGCATCCGGGGTGTAGGTGTAGCTACCGTCCGTATCCAGCACCAGCGTTCCGTTCGTTACGTCGGTCACCAGCGTGATCAGCGTATCCGGTCCGTCAACGTCGGTGTCGTTGGTGATGACCGTGGCCATTAGCTCGGTATCCTCGTCCGTACTCGCCACGTCGTCCATCGCGTCGGGAGCGTCGTTGACCGCGTTCACCGTGATGGTCACCATGGCCGTGTCGCAGAGTTCCGGCGTACCACCGTCACAGTAGGAATAAGTGAAGTTGTCCGTGCCCGTAAAGTCGGCATCCGGGGTGTAGGTGTAGCTACCGTCCGTATCCAGCACCAGCGTTCCGTTCGTCACGTCGGTCACCAGCGTGATCAGCGTATCCGGACCGTCCACGTCGGTATCGTTGGTGATCACCGTAGCCATTAATTCGGTATCCTCGTCCGTGGTCTCCGCATCGTCGGTAGCCACGGGGGACATATTCGCCGCCGGCTGAATCAGCAATCTCACGATGGCTGTATCCGTTGACCCGTTGCCGTCCGTAATCAAGTAGAACAGCGAGTCCATACCCACAAAAGTGCTGTTCGGTGTATAATCGATACTGTCGTCACTGGGGTCAGTCGGAGTACCTCCGTCATTTACGGTTGCGGTTCCATTCTCCGGTAGGGTAATGATCGCTATTGGTTCATCTCCCGGTCCGTCGTCGCCAAAGTCATCGTTCGTGAGTACGGGCAGATTCGAAGGCATATCGACTTCGAGTACATAGCTGTCATCCATGGCTACCGGCAGGGCATCACAACCATCGGGTACCCCATTGCCGTCGCTATCGATGGAATCGTCTCCCGCGCAGCAACGATCCAGGCAGTCCGGTACGCCGTCCCCGTCCGAGTCCAGCCGTACGTAGGCGTAGAAAACGGTCAGTCCTCCCCCAAGCAGATCTGCTCCGACGAGTCCGTTTATCCTGATTCTCACCTCATTGAAAGGTTGGCTCGCCCTGAAACCCACCAGGGCAGTATTGCTTCCCCCTCCGAGCAGGGAAATGGAAACCAACGAATTAGAGAGTGCCAAAGCTTCCTGTTGCACGCCATCCAGGTAAGTAGACAGAGTAATATTACTGAGCAATCCCACATCCAGCAACGCACTGCTATTGCTGATTACGAAGCCCGCCTCGTAGCCCGCCGATACTGTCGTGGCCGTACGAACGGCAATGGTAGAGGTAGTTGCTAGGCCTACGGTCTGGGTAATGGTCGTACCGGTGGCCGGATCGCTATCGATCAGCGCCGACAGGGGACCAATGTTACAATTGACGCAGGCCAATCCACCGAATCCCGTCTCCTCATAGTTGATGGAGGCGCAGTAATCAGAGGCGACCGTCAGGGGTTCGATACAGATCGCAGCAGGATCATTGATCGGGTTTCCAGTAAAATCACATCCGGCGTCCTCCGTGAAGGCGTAGTAGATAGCAATCGACCCCAGCAAGCTTACCCCGCTGGTAGATAGCAGTTCTACTTCGTCGAATGGGGCGGTGGTCGTGAAAGCCACCCGCTGGCGGGTACCCGATCCACCCAGTAAACCTACATCCAGCAGTCCGGAACTTATCGCGGTTTCCTGGAGTACGTCATCCAGATAGGTCCTGATCTGCAGCGAATTGAGGACCGAAAGATCCAGTAATCCGGTAGGAAACTCAATGACGTAACCCGCCCGCGTCCCAGCGGGATAAACCGTGGTCGTGTCTTTGATCGATATCAGGGATTGAAGGGACAGTACATTGGCCAGATCGGTGTACACCAGCGCATTATTCAGGTCCGTATCGATAACGTTACCGGCATCTCCGTCCGAGCAAAGCAAGCAGATGCCATTGAATGCCCCCGCCGCATCAATGATAACGTCTCTTCCCGTTAGCGGATCGTTACAGGTCAGCGTGCTGTTCCCCGCGGAAAAATTAACCGCTACCGTATCGGAACAAGTTCCGTCGGAGATGGCAAAAGCGTACACTCCGGCGGTCGTGAAACCACTCACCAGTCCGGTTCCGCTGACGGAAGTCATAGCGGGGTTACCCATGAGGGGAGTATAGGTGTAAGTCACTCCCGCGGGAGCCATCACCAACTGGGCGGTAGGTGCGGCGTTATCCACGGAGCATACGGCAAAATCCGCACCTGCATCCACGCCACATTCCGGATTACAGGCAAGGGGTAAGCCCGCGTTATTGAGTAAGTTGTCGTCTCCTACGCACTTGTCGATGCAGTCTACTACTCCGTCTCCGTCAGAATCCCGTCGTACGAATCCGTAGTTGACGGTGATGGTCGTTCCTATACCGATCAATCCAGAATCGGCAATTAGGCGAATCTCATCGAAGGCAGCAGTAGTGGTAATTGCGAGCGACAACTGATTACCACCATTGATCAGTCCTACCGTAGCCAAATTTCCGTTGAGTGCCTGCTGCTCTACCAACACTCCATTGTTGTAAGTCTGAATGGTAAATCCGGAGAGCACCGACAAGTCCAGTAAACCGAGCAAACCGCTCCGGGTGATTACGAATCCCGCCTGAGTGCTTTCCGGGAGCGTAGCGCCCAAATCTATGGCTAATGCCAATCTTGCGCCCAGTGACACCCCGAAGTCCAGCGTGGCTCCGTTGGTTAACGTATTATCGATGGCCTGGTTACGGTTCCCAACGGAACAAAACGCGCAAATCCCACCGAACGAGCCGGAACGCGCCGCTACGATGGAAGGGGTGTACCCGTTTGCCGGAATAATCTCCTCCGTACAATCCGCGTCACAGGTGGGGTCCTCTTCGAAGGCGTAGTAGACCCGGATGTTACCGCCGAGCGACAACAAACCCGTTTGGCCCAGCTCAATTTCATCAAAGGGCAAAGTAGTTTGAAATGCCAGCCGCTGAGGCCCGTTACTTCCACCCAGCAAACCAACGGAAAGGAGGCCGTTCCCCGTGGTGGCCGTCTCCTGAAGTACGTCATTCAGGTAGGTTCGTACTACCAATCCGGAGAGCACCCCGGTGGAAAGTAATCCTCCTGCGTCCTCAATCAGAAAACCGGCCCGGCGGCCCGCCGGATAGGTGGTCGTCACGTCCTTGACACTGATCAGGGAACTACCCAGTACCGATGCATTTAGCCCTCCGAATTCAGCGAAGTTTTCCAAATCGCCGTCCAGGATATTATCCAGGGTATTGCCACCGACGAACAGTCCGACAAGGCCGGACGAAATCTGATCGACAACCACGGACTTACCAACCAGCGCATTGTTGCAGTCTTCCGGGGGGGGCAGGACGGCGGAGGCACTGAGAGATAACGAAAAGATGGTGAGACATAGGGACAGGAAGAGGTACATGCCTCCACCGGTGGTGGGTCTTAAGGACATATTTTTCATGAGTTGTATTAAAACAAAAACCAATACACCAACCAGTAGGACTGATTGCTAAACGAATATACGGAAAATAGCTAGATGTTCAAACCGACAAATCACTGCAATTGATAACTACCTTGCTCTCACTATATCCCAACAATCATTTTACAAAATGCTAAACATTAAGCTCCCGGGCCTATCATCCGTGAAACCCATGATTTTCACAATCCTTACACATATGCTAAAACTTAAAATTTGGCACCCTGTAAAAAGTGTTAAACTTTAAGATAAAAAAACGGCCGCTGCGAAGTTTCGCGGCGGCCGTCCCACAACAAGGTGTTTCCGATCAGTGCGTTTCCGCGTCCGCAGCCGGCCGTTCCGACTTACCGTTGGTGGGCTCCTGCCCCTGCTGCTTTACGAGGCCGGTGGGTAGCTGCATCCCGCTCTGGCCCAGAAAATCGTTCAACTGGGGTACCATTCCGTACAACCCCTGAACGAAGTTACCAACGCCCTTTCCGCTGCCGTTGTCGTAGACGACAACCTTATCGATCTCGATGTCTTTGATGGCGTCGGTCTGGATTTTGGTTAGCGCCTCCAGCTTGTCGAGCATCAGGTAGTTGATGGCGCTCTGGGCGTCTCCGCCGGCGGCACGAACCAGCTGGCTGAAACCCTCGGCCTGCTTCTTCAGTAATTCCTCCATACCCTGGGCTTCGGCCTGGTACTTAAGCAGTGCGGCGTCGGCCTCCCCCCGGGCGATCTCGCGACGGCTCTCGGCCTGGGCCTGGGCGGCGATGACGGCCTTCTGCTTTTCGATATCGGCCTGTACGACCTGCTCGGCTTCCTTCTCCGCCTTCTCCTTGAGGGCACGGGCGCGCTCGGCGGCCTCCTGGGCCTTGTAGGATTCCTCCTGGGCCTTGGCCTGGGCCACCTTGCGGGCCGCCTCGGACCGGCGGT
The DNA here is from genome assembly GCA_963838715.1 of Lewinellaceae bacterium. Taxonomy (GTDB): domain Bacteria; phylum Bacteroidota; class Bacteroidia; order Chitinophagales; family Saprospiraceae; genus Neolewinella. The sequence continues at coordinate 4,402,529 of CAWISE010000009.1, read as the reverse complement.
TGGCCTCGGCCATGGCGACGTCACGGGCGGCGTTCGATTCGGCCACCTTGATCGCGGCTTCGTTCTTTCCCTCCTGGGCTTCGGCGCTGAAGCGGGCTTCCCCGATCTCGGCCCGACTGTTGGCGTCGGCTACCTTGATCCGCTGGTCCTGTTGGGCCTCGGCCTCCCCGATCTGGGCCCGGCTGTTGGCGGCGGCCACGCTGATGCGCTGATCCTGCTGGGCCTCGGCCTCCCCGATCTCCGCCTGGGCGATGTTGGCGGCTACCTTGGTACGTTGGTCCGTCTGGGCGAGCGATTTCCCGATCTCACCGGTGCGCACCTCGTTGGCCACCTTGATCTGGGCGTCATTGATGGCGCGGGCGGCGGCCTCCTGACCGAGGGCCTTGATGTAGCCACTCTCGTCCTGGATGTCGGTCACGTTCACGTTGATCAGTTCCAGGCCGATCTTGTGGAGCTCCTCCCCGACGTTCTCGTAGACGGAGGCGACGAACTTGTCGCGGTCGATGTTGAGTTCCTCGATGTCCATGTTGGCGATCACGAGGCGCATCTGCCCCATGATGATGTCGTGGCTCAGGCTACTGATGCTCTGGCGATCCAGGGCCAGGAGGCGCTCGGCGGCGGCCAGCATCAGGTGGGGCTTGTTGCTGATCCCGACGGTGAACTGGGCCGGTACGCTCACGCGGATGTTCTGCTTCGAAAGGGCATCCTGGAGATTGACGTCGATGCTAAGGGGCGTCAGGTCGAGGTAGCGGTAATCCTGAATGACGGGCCAGACGAAGGTACCGCCACCGGCGTAGCACTTGGCGGACGCTTCGCTGCCGGTCTTACCGTAGACCACCAGGATCTTATCGGACGGACAGCGTTTGTAGCGGCTGATGAGGAATAGCGTGATCAGGAGGATCGCTCCTCCCGCAATGCCAATAATGGTTAATAGGTCAAGCATGATAAGGTGATTTTAGAACCTCTCCCCCGGCCCCTCTCCTCAGGAGAGGGGAGAAACGGGAGACAGACATTTCAATTAAAAGTGTGATCAATTTTATTGGGGTTCCCGGATGACAACGGCCACGCCATCTTCCACGGATTCGACCCGGATGCGGGTACCCGTGGGAAGCACCTCCCCGTCGGCGCTGCGGGCCTTGAACTGGCGGCGGCCGCCCCGGATATCCACGTTGACGAGTCCTTCCCCGGCGGCGGGGATACGGAGATAGACTTTACCACTCTGCCACACCGCCTCCTGAATGCTGAAATTTACGTTCGATTCCTGACGTAACAGGAGACGAACGACCAGGGAGAGAAGGTATATGGAGATGGCACCTGCGACCCCGCCCCCGATGATTGCTACGTAGAGGTTGAAATCCGCCAGCAGGATCACCCGTACCGTCCAGGCACCCACGCTGATAAAGGTCAGGCCGCTCTTCAGCCAGCCGGCCCCGCCGTCGGCGTCCAGATCGAGTTCGGCGTCCAGGTCGAGCCCCGAAATCATGGAAAGCAGGAGCATCAGGACGAGCAGGCCGCCGGCAACGATACTGATGTAAGTGAGGATGGTGATCATGGTGTTGAAGTGTATGGTAAAGTAACGGTTTTAGGGGTATTCGAGGTTAGGCCATTAGTCGAGACCGGTGGGGTATTAGTCGATAGACTGTAGTGCAACAGAGTATAGCGGTCACGTATTCACGCCCGCATGGGCTATCTGCTACCGTGCCGGAGCCTAATTTACTACAAATGTCGTAGAAAATTTGCAACTACTACATTTGTCGTATATCTTTGCCGTATGCCCCAACCCTCCGAAGCCCAACTCGAGATCATGGACCTCCTCTGGGAGCGCGAACCACTCACCGTTCGCGAAGTCCACGCCCTGCTCAGCGAACGCCGCCGGGTCAGCTATACGACCATGCTTACGCAGATGCAACGCATGACCGAAGCCGGACTCCTCGGCCGCGACACCAGCAGCCGCACCCACCGCTACCACACCCTGCTGACGCGGGAAACCGTGGAACGAACGCTGTTCGACCGGCTGGCCGATACGGCATTCGGGGGCTCCAAGGTCAACCTGGCCCTGCGGGCACTCGGCGACGCCGACCCCACCACGGAAGAACTGGACGCCCTCCAGGCATTCATCAACCGCCAAAAAAAGTAAGCCATGGAACTACTGGCCCCGGAAATGACGACGGCCTTCGGGTCGGCATTGCTCCACAGCCTCTGGCAGGGAACGCTTATTTACTGCCTCCTGCAACTGCTGCTGCCCTTACTCCCTACGGCCGGCGCGCGACACGACGTTTCCGTGATCGCGCTGCTGCTGCTCCCGCTCGCCTTCGGAGTGACATTCTGGTGGTCGCTGCCGGATTCAGTGACCCTACGAATGGTTACCTCCCCGAACCCGGTAATGCTCCTTCCTTCCGGTATTGCCGAACCCGGCTCGGTGACGGGCACGAACTGGCGGTACTGGCTCACGCTCGGCTACTTCGCCGGCCTGCTACCGGCCGGTTGCTGGCTGCTGCGGCAACAGTGGCTGGTTCACCGTCTGGGGCGCTACGGACTGGCGGAGCTCCCCGCTTCCTGGCAGCGGCCATTCGCGGAACTACTGGCCGGTCACCTTCCCGGTAGAAATATCCGCCTGTACGCCAGCCGACGGTCCGGGGCGGTACTGGCCCTGGGCTTTATCTCACCGGTGGTGTTGTTTCCCCTGGCGCTGGTCAACCAACTGACCGTGGAGCAGGCCCGGCTGGTGCTGCTGCACGAGATTGCCCACCTGCGGCACTACGATCACCTGCTGAATTACCTGCAACAGGGCCTGCGCGTCCTGTTCTTCTACCATCCGGCGGCCCACCTGATCTGTCGCGGCATCGACCGGGAACGGGAGTACCGCTGTGACGACTGGGTGGCCGGCCGTACCCGCAACCCCATTAGCTACGCCGAAGCCCTGCTGGCGGTCGGCCGCGTTTCCCAAACACCCCAAAACCCCCTTGCCATGAGTATTAGTAAGACCCCCTTCACCCAGCGCATCGAGCGCCTCTTCCTGGACGATCGCCGCCGGTCGGCACCGCTGGCCTTTCTCCTGTTTCCGGTTGCGTTGCTGTTACTGACCGCCGTTCAGTCGGGCACACGAGAGGTGGGTGAAGGGTCCTACCACGAAGTAGGTGCAAAATCTCCGAAAGCAGTAGAGACAGCGCTCGAAGTAGCCCGGGACAGCTTTGTTCCCCGTCCACTTACTCAGCTGGAGGAAGAAACGCTTCGCCGGGAACTGGAGGAAACCCTGAACGACCTGCCTACCCCGGATGAATTACGGGAAGAGGTAGCAGCCGCCATCGCTGATCTCCCTACGGAGGAGGAAATTCGTCAGCATATCCAGGCATCCAATGACTGTACGGTGTCAGCCGAGGAATTAGAACGGATGACCGAGGATGCGCTGGCTCAGTTACCCGTTATGCGAGAAAAGCTGGCTACCCTGCTCACCGAGATGCCTTCCCGGGAAGAACTCCGGACTACGCTCAGTGAGGCGCTTGAGAACCTACCGGACAGCATTGGACCGCCCGGTGAAGTTGACGGAAAAATCATCTTTTACCTCGACGGTAAGCTGCTGACCGACGAGGAAGCCGCCTACGTGATGCGGGATGGCTTCCAGACCGTGCGCATTACCCAGGACCCCGGTTCGCTTGCCGCCCGCGGACACGCCGGTGTCGGTGCCATCTACGACCTGTTCGTTGCGCCGCCACCGCCACCCGTGGCTGCCCCGGCCCCGCCGCTGCCCCCCGTTTCGCCGGCTCCGCCCGCCCCACCGGCCCCACCCACGGCACCCGAATGGTCTGAAGAGGCCCGCATCCTGTCTCCCCCCGGAGGTGAATTTACCTTCAACGGGCAGAAGGGTGACACGACTAAAGTATACGGCTCCTTCGGCCCTAAGGAAGGAACGAGAGAAAACGACATCGTCTATTACCTCGATGGCCGGCAAATTACCAGGGCACAAATGAATTCGGTACCTCCCGAGCACATCAAGAAAATCACCATCTCAGATTCATCCAAGGAGTTAGCGGACCTCGGCCACCCGACCGCCGTCTACCTGGTCAACCTGACCCGCCTGCGGCCGTTCCGGGAATAAGCACCGGCCCCGTACTCCACGGCAGTAGCTACTGGTCGAAAAGATGCCGCCATTGCTCGATGTCGCGCGGTGGGCGGGGAGAGAAGCCTTACTTTTGTTTCATGATAGTCCGCTCCTGCTTCCTGCTTTTCGTCTCCTGTCTCCTCTGCTCCTGCCTCCCCGATGGCAAGGTCGACGTAGAAGAAGTCAAACGTCAGATTCAGGAAGTCCGGGCCGAGGGGGAATTTCCCAGCCGGGAGGAATTTCGGGCCAGGGCGGAACTGGAGATCATCAAGTTGCCGCTGGACGAGCAGCCCGAAGCCCGCCGTCAACTGGAGCGTGCCCTCCGGGTTTACCCCACCGAAAGCCAACTCGATTCCATTATCCAGGTCGTTGCGGAAAAGATGCCCAGCGAAGCGGAAATGAATGACATCGTGGAGGAAGTGGTCCGGGAACTCCCCAGCAAATCAGAAATGAAGCGGGTTGCCGATCAACTGATCAACGGTCTCCCCGAGAACGCGGAGATGGAGGATATTCTGAAGACGGGCATCTCCACCCTCCGTAATCTGGTGGATAGCCTGTCCAGGGCACCGAGGTAATTAATCTTTAGTCCATAGTATGTTGTCGGTAGTACCCGACTGACCGAGACTATAGATTATCGACTATTTTGCTATACAAAGTCCTTGCGTGCCCCTCTTCGGCCTCCACGCTCCAGCCGGCGATGTGGGGGGTCAGTACCGTCCGGTCGCTGCAACGTAGGTACTGGTAAGCTTCCGGTAATTCATCGGGCCGTAGGGAAACGAAACTCTGTTCCTCGTACTCGTTTACGTCCAGGGCGGCTCCGAGTATTTTTCCGGATTTCATCCCGTCCACCAGATCCACCGTACTGACGGCCTGCCCCCGGGCGGTGTTGATCAGGTAAAAGGGTTTGGCAAAGGCTTCGATCCAGTGCTGGTTCACGTAGTTGTGGTTCCCCTCCAGAAAAATATGGAGACTGACGACGTCCGCTTCTTGTTGCAATTTTTCCAGGGAGACGGCTTCGGCGAACTCGTCCCCGTAGTCGGTGCGGAACTTGTCGTGGGCGAGTACCCGGCAGCCAAAACCAGCCAGTCGTCTTGCGGTCATTTGCCCCATATTGCCGTAGCCGACCAGCCCCACGGTGAGGTGGCCCAGTTCGGTGCCGACGTTGCCCCGCCGGACCCACTCTCCGGCCCTGACCTGCCGGTCGGCCCGCCCCAGGTGGTTGAGTAACATCAGCATCATCCCGACCGTATGTTCGGCAACGGTGTGCTTGCTGCCTTCGGGGCTGTTGTAAACGGTGATACCTAGCTCCCTGGCGTAGTCGAGATCAATGTGATCGGTTCCTACGCCCCAGCGGGCTACGAACCGGAGTCGGGTACCGGCATCCAGTAGTTCCCGGTCGATGTTGAGCCGGGAGCGTACCATCAGTCCGTCGTATCCGGGTAGTAGCGAGAGTATCTCGGTTCGGTCGGTCTGGCTGTGGTCGTCCACGGTGTGTCCGGCTGAGCGGAGGGCGTCGCGGAGATAGGGGTGGGCGTCCTTATCGAGGAAGATGATCTTCATGGGGCAAAGGTACTTTTCCTACTCCATCAGAAAATCATAGGCCCGGGGCCAGGCGGTCTGCCAGGTCTGGTGCCAGTGACCGAGTTCCGGAATCCGCTCGTATAAAAGTTGATCGGGGTTCAATCCGGCGGTCACCATAGCGGCCGAGATGGCCTTACTGTCTCCGGGCATGGGTCCTCCCTCCAGATCACCGATGCAGACATAGACACGCTTGTCCGTCCAGTCCCGCACGTTATCGGGTAGGTTCATCAGTCGTTCCCGGTCCACCCAGATCGAAGGAGAGAAAATGAATCCCTTTCCGAATACTTCCGGGTAAGTCATCAGGGCGTAGTAGGCCATCATCGCGCTGCGGGAACAGCCCCCTACCCCGGTGTATTCCGCGCCCGGCATGGTCCGGTAATGATCGTCCACCCACTCCTTGAAATCATAAGCCAGCCACTCGGCAAACTGATCCCCGTGCGCATCCGGATAGTCGGGGCCCGGAAAGGGGGTGTACTCATCATCCCGGCTTACGGCAGACTGCTGGATACCGATGAGTATAGCCGTCTGCCCGCCGGCCGCGGCGATGGAATCCATCACTTCGTCGGCCCGCCATTCCGTGGCCTCATTCTCTACCTGGTCGAAAAGCGCTTCTCCGTCCATGAAGTACATGACCGGATAGCGCTTGTCGGTAGAATCGTAGTCGGGAGGCAGGTAGACGTGAACCGTCCGCTTGCTATCCAGATACGGAATGTAAATCGAGTCCCGGAGTACGGTAACGTTCGGGGAGGCCGAGGTGGAGATGGTGGCTAACCAAGCCTGGTGTTCCCGCCATTCCAGGTACTGCCTACCGAAGATGTAAGCAAACACACAAATGGCCGGAATGACCAGGAATACCAGAATCCGAATCAACCACTTCCTCATAACGATGGAAGATAGCGGTTACGCGGGACTTACTTCAGGGTGTAGTCCAGCGTGATCTTGGTATCCAGCACCTTACTGATCGGACAATTCACCTTCGCGTCGTTGATGATTTTATCAAACTCGTCCTTCTCGATGCCGGGCACGGAGGCCGTGGTGGTCAGGTGACTCTCGACGATGGTCTGGTCCTGGAAATCTACGGCGCAATCGGTCTTCAGGTCCCCGGGGGTATAACCGGCCTCGGTCAGTTTGGCACTCAGGGCCATGGTGAAACAGCCGGCGTGGGCGGCGGCGATCAGTTCTTCCGGGTTGGTTCCCTTCCCGTCCTCGAAGCGACTGTGGAAACTATAGTTTTGCTTGTCGAGGGTTTTTGACTTGGTGGTCAGGTCTCCGGATCCGTCCTTGACGGTGCCGGTCCAGTGGGCGGTGGCGGTACGTTTCATTTGTTTATTTTACAATGGTACAGCTTTAGCGTAAAGTATGTTCTACCGGGCCAGTGGTGAGACGAAGTTCCGTTTTTGCGAAACGGAACCATTCGGCTCACCACGCCCGGCCCTTGCCCGGATCGACGAAGGCGTTCATCTCCTCCACGTTCGTAACCCGCATATTCGGGCCGTCCCAGTCCAGCCGGGTACGGCCGGGTACCGCGTAGGCATCCGGTTTTTCCGGCGTCGGTTGCGGGAAGCGGTGCTCGTACCCCCGCACGGCAAGGTTGCCCATCAGGATGGCCTCGGTCAGCGGACCGGCCTTGGCCAGGTGGCTGCTCGGCTGGTAGCCCTCCCGGATACCGTTGACCCAGTCCATCTCGTGGCTGGTGGTCACCCGGGGCAGAGTCTTCTCCACTTTGATCTGCTCGTTCAGGTTCAGGGGCAACAGGCGGGGATTCTGGCCGTAGGTATCCGCCATCAGCTTGCCGCGGGTTCCCTCCAGAATGAATCCCCCGCTGGGGTCTCCCAGTGCCTCATCGGGCGCCAGTTCCGCGGGCCGTTCGGGCAGAATTCCACCATCCGTCCAGGTAAAGGCGACCGGTGGCCGTTGGCCCCGGGCCGGGAAGCGCAGGTGAATCTTGGAGGCCGGTGGGCAGGTAGCGGGGTTATAGTCCGGGTTCCAGTTCTGGCTGTACACCGGGACCACGCTGGCCTCGGCACTGACGGGGTATCCCAATTCTAAAATATAGAATGGGGTGTCGATAATGTGGCAGCCCATATCGCCGAGGGCGCCGGTGCCGAAATCCCAGTAACCACGCCAGGCAAAGGGATGGTAAGCGTCATTGTGCGGGCGCATGGCGGCGGGGCCGAGCCAGAGATCCCAGTCAAAGTGGGCCGGGACGGGGTCGGTACCCACCGGCAGTTTACCGCCCTGGGGCCAGACCGGACGGTTCGTCCAGGCGTGTACGGTGTGTACGTCACCGATCAGGCCGGCTTCAACTATCTCCTGGGTACGGCGGATGCCCTCCCCGCTGGCGCCCTGGTTCCCCATCTGGGTGACCAGTCGGGGATTGGCCTTCGCCATTTCGGTCAGTGCGCGGACCTCGGCGATCGTTCTGGCCAGTGGCTTTTCGATGTAGAGGTGCTTGCCCATACTCATGGCCGCCAGCCCCGCCACCGCGTGGGTGTGATCCGGAGTGGAAACGATAACGGCATCGATGTCCTTTCCGTGCTTGTCCAGCATTACCCGGAAGTCCCGGTCGTAAGTGGCACCGGGGAAGCGTTCGCGGCTGTCGGCGGCCATCTTGTCGTCCACGTCGCAGAGGGCGACGATGTTCTGGCCGGTGATATTCCTGAGGGTCCCGCCTCCCTTACCACCCGCCCCGATCGCGGCGATGTTGACGGTATCGCTGGGGGCCGTGTAACCGGGACCGCCGAGGACGTGGCGGGGGACGATGTAGAAACCGGCAGCGGCGGTAGTGGCGGTACGGAGGAATTTTCTTCTGGTGGGCATGGTCGAATGATTGGTGCCACCAATATAAGTTAGTTTTTCCGCGGTTTTCAGGTACTGGACCGGCTAGTGGGACGGAAGCCTTCCGTTAAAACCTTGCACCCGCGCCCCGCCGCCCGGAACCACCAAAAAAGCCGGGCCACGCATCCGGAGGAAAGACCGATTCCAGAAGTACCACCCACACACCCTCCCCTGTTTATCATTTTGTTATTGTTCTCCGGTCACCGGGATACTCCGAAGGATGGAGCGGCCACGCCGGGTAACCCACCATTCCGCTGCGTCCGGTAACGTAATATTTAGCAACCGCGCAACCTCCGTTACCAGCCGGCGGCGGGTAAACATCTACCCCCGCGGGGCATTTAGTGATCATGGACGCAACCACCAAGATCAACATCCCCGAGGCCAACCAAGAACGCATCGTCATCGTCGGTGGGGGGTTCGGCGGTCTGCAGCTGGCCCGCAAGCTCGTGAAGAGCGATTATCAGGTCGTGCTGATCGACCGGAACAACTACCACCAGTTCCAGCCGCTGTTCTACCAGGTGGCCATGGCGGGGCTGGAGCCGAGCAGTATCGTGTTTCCCTTCCGCAAACTCTTTCAGGGAAAGAAGGACATTTACATCCGCATGGCGGAAGTGACCGGCGTGGACCCCGGTAAGCGGCAGATCCAAACTGACTTCGGCCACTGTAACTACGATCACCTGATCATCGCCACCGGGGCGGACACCAACTTTTACGGCAACGAGGAGCTGATGAAGAACACCCTGGCGATGAAGTCGGTGAGCGAGGCCCTGTACCTGCGTAACTCCATCCTGGACGATTACGAAGACGCCCTGACCACCCCGGGGTACAACGACCGGCAGGAGCTGGTGGACATCGTGATCGTCGGTGGCGGAGCGACCGGCGTGGAGCTGGCCGGCTCCCTGGCGGAGATGAAAAAATACGTACTGCCCAAGGACTACCCCGAGCTTCACGTGGAGGAAGAAGTAGACATCTACCTCATCCAGAGCGGCGACCAGCTACTTAAGGGAATGAGCGAAAAGAGCAGTGCCCAGGCCCTGAAGTACCTGCGGGACATGGGGGTGCGCGTCATCCTCAACGACCGGGTAACGGCTTTCGACGGCAGGGTCGTCCAGTTGAAAAACGGTGACCCCATCCCCTCCCAGAAGGTGATCTGGGCGGCCGGCGTAACCGGTCAGCCCGTCCCCGGCCTACCGGCCGAGAGCATCACCTACGGCAACCGCATCGCGGTGGATCGTTACAGCCGCGTGAAGGGCACCTCCAACATCTATGCGCTGGGCGACGTGGCCTACATGGAAGAGCCGGCCTTCCCGAAGGGGCATCCACAAGTTGCCCAGGTGGCCATCCAGATGGGTGCTCACCTGGCCTACAACCTGCGCAAACGCCATCCGAAGCAGGAGAGCTGGAAGGCTTTCACCTACCACGACAAGGGAAGTATGGCTACCATTGGCCGCGGGCGCGCGGTAGTGGACATCCCGAAGCCCAAATTCCACTTCGGTGGTTTCCTGGCCTGGATCGTCTGGTTGCTGGTCCACCTGTTTGCCATCCTGGGAACGCGGAACAAGATCTTCGTCTTCATGAACTGGCTGTATAATTACATCAACTACAATCAGAGTTTACGCCTGATCATCAAGCCGAAACGGGTGTAGGCGGAGCCGTCCGACCCTATCCCAGCCAGCCCTTGGCGCGCTCCAGTTCGTGGGGCTTGAAGATGACCAGTTCGTCGTTTGAGGAAATGAGGGAGGTCAGTTTTGCCCCGAATTTGAGGTACCGTATATCGGTCAGGATAGCCACGCGTTCGGCATTGTCGATCCTGCGGAAGGCCACCTTGGCAAATTCCCCGAAGGAACGGATCGTCAAACCCTGCAGGCGCGACAGGTCGATGAGTACTTTGTTCCGGTTAGCCGGGGAAATGCGCTCCGCCAGGAAGCGGTCCAGCTGGCCGTAATCGATCGTCGCCATGTCCCCCGAAATAGCAATGCCGAAGAGATCGGGCCGCCCCAGATCAATTTCCTGGATCTCCCCGAGGTGCGCTTCCCGCGCCGGCTCCAGTTTGAGCCACTGGTGGGCCAGTTCTCCCTCGCTCAGGGCGAAGGTCTTTACTTCCATCCTCGGCGTGAGCCAGTCTATGCCATCGGTCAGGGAGGACAACCAGCCATAGTCCGTTAGTATAGCGTACTTCTCGACCTTGTCCCAGAGATCCGATTTGGCCCGCAATAGTTTACCGAACGACTGAAAGCTCTCGAAGCTGCCGATCTTCTTGACGTTACCGAGCAGGCGGACCTGGCCGTGGGCGGCCACCTTGGCTTCCAGGGCGAGTAGTAATCGGCGCATGCCCTCGTCATCGACCTCTCCGTCGATGGTGAAACCGAGCATGTTGCCCTGGGAAAGTGGAAAAGCAGTGATCATGGATGTTGATTTTAAGTAATAACGCAAGAAGGGGGGGGATGGATAAGCCGTTTAGACCAATCATTGGCGAATAACGATCAACGCACCGTAAGTGCTGATGACCAAATCCATACCTTCGCCCCATGCTCCCCCTAGACAAAGAAATAGTTTTCTTCGACCTCGAAGCCACCGGCCTGAACATCGTACAGGACCGTATCGTACAGATCGCCCTCATCAAGCTCTTTCCCGACGGACGCCCCCCCGAGGAACTGGAGCGAAAGGTTAATCCCACCATCCCCATCAGTGCCGAGGCCAGTGCCATTCACGGCCTGTACGCCGAAGACCTGGTGAACGAACCAACCTTCGCAGACCTTGCCCGGGAACTCTATGCCTTCATCGGGGAGGCGGACCTCGGCGGCTATAATTCCAACCGCTACGACGTTCCGCTGCTCCAGGAGGAATTCTACCGGGCCGGTATTTTCCTGGACACCGCCAACCGCCGGCTGCTCGACGCCCAGCAGATCTTCTACCGTATGGAGCCCCGTACCCTCTCGGCGGCCCTGAAGTTCTACGCCGGCAAGGAGATGGAGAACGCCCATGATGCCCTGGCCGACGTCCGGGCAACCGTCGATATCTTCCGCGGTCAGCTCGACCGCTACCGGGGCACGGCCTATACCGACGGTGACGGCAATACTTCCCACCCCTTCGAAAGTCTGGATGCCGTGGATGCCTTCTGCCGGGACGATCGCTTCCTGGACGCGACCCGACGGCTGAAAAAGGGCCCCGACGGCCAGCCGCAGTTCAATTTCGGTAAGTACAGCGGACAACCCGTCGCGGCCGTCTTTGCGAAGGACCCCAACTACCTGAAGTGGATCCTCAGTAAGGACTTCAGCACCGAGGTGAAGGCGCTCGTGCAGGCGATTGACGACCGGCGAAAAGGAAAGTAAGATGTACACGAAACATACCCGAGAACCAGGACATATAAGATTGAATTCTTAACCTACACTATCATCCCCATGAAATCCTCCCTGTTTTCCGGCATCGTCTGGATCCTCCTGCTGATCGTAGCGCTCTACGCTATTTGACTCCCATCTTACCCAAAAACCAAATGCCCGTTCCGACCATCGGAACGGGCATTTTCATTTGCGCTACCTTTGTGCCTCCCCTACCCCTAGCGCATGATCAACAAGCTTTCCATCGTCATTCCCGCCTACAACGAGGCGGCTACCATTCACCTGATCCTGGACAAGGTGAGGGACGTGAAACTGACCGGCGGGATCGCCAAGGAGATCATCATCGTCAATGATTACAGCAGCGACGATACCGCCGGAGCGGTCGCCCGCTACCAACGGGACAATCCGGAGCTCGACATTCAGTACCGTGCCCACGAAATGAACAAGGGTAAGGGTGCCGCTCTGCACACCGGTATCCGGGAGGCCACCGGCGAATACCTCATCATTCAGGATGCCGACCTGGAGTACGACCCGGCGGAGTACAATGAACTGTTGCAGCCCATCCTCGATGGCTTCGCCGATGTCGTCTACGGCAGCCGTTTTCAGGGCAGTAAGCCCCACCGTATCCTCTTCTTCTGGCACACCATCGGCAACAAGTTCCTGACTTCCCTCTCCAACGCCTTCAATAACCTCAACCTGACGGACATGGAGACTTGCTACAAGTTGTTCCGCACCGACCTGATCCAGGGGCTTACGCTGCGGGAGCAACGCTTCGGCTTCGAGCCGGAAGTGACCGCCAAGATCAGCCGCATCCCCCGCATCCGACTCTACGAGGTAGGCATCAGTTACTACGGCCGTACCTACGAGGATGGAAAAAAAATCGGCTGGAAGGACGGAGTCCGCGCCATCTATTGCATCGTTAAGTACGGGCTTTTCAGCAAGTAGTATAAAAGAAGATAGACCATAGTAAGCGCTACCATAGTCTATCTTCCATCGTATCGTTAACCGCTGGCCTATTCTACGGAAAAGAGACTTTCATCTATCTCCGTATTGACCTTCAGGTCCGTGATCTTCATCTCCAGCGGGAAGGGAGCTACGCCGACCACCCTTACGGAGTGGGGAAATTTCACGCCCTCAACGGCCTGGTAGTCACTCAGCATGGTAGATACGGTAGCCCCGCCCTGCTGGCTGACCTGACGAACCAGCAAACCAGTTTCGGTATCGAAATAGTTACGCTCCTGCTGGTCGCCGGTTTTGACCAGCACCACGTAGGCATCGCGGTCACCCACTTTTTCCACGCCTTCCACGGTAAGGTCATCCAGTCTTTCCATCAGGTCGGCCGTGGGGAAGAGTCGTGCTTCCTCCTGCGTGCGGCTGATCATATCCTCGTCCATGGGCATAACCTGGCCCTGCTGGCTCATCTTTGCCTTACCGTCGTTATAGCGTTGGTCCGCGAGCACCATTCCGGACATCTTGGTCTGGCTGCTGAAGCGGTTGCCACCTTCCTTGGCAAAGGTCTGCTCGATGGTCTGCCCCTGAATGGATGCTTCCATCATCATCAAGTAATTGTTCACTTTAGCGATGGCCGCCGCGCCGCCGATGGCTTCGGTGTACTTCATGATGATGGACTTCGGGGTCACGTCTGCCGCGACCGCCGTCTCCGACATTTCCAAGGGCATACCGTTGGCATCCACGTAATTGATCTTGCCGTTGCTGGCGAAACGGGCCAGTTTTTCGGCAACGGCCTTGTCTCCGACCACGATGATGTGAGCGTTTTCCGGGGACACCGTATTCCGTGCGACTTCCAGTACGTCGTTCTTGCTGCTGTTCTGCACTTTTTGCAGGTAGGTGGGGTAGAAGTCCCGGTCCAGTCCGTACCGAACCGTGTTGAGGGCGTAGCTGGCAATACGCTGGGGGCTCTCCAGGGCGCGGCCGAAGGAGCCGGTGATGCGCGTTTTGGTAACCGCCAGTTCCTTATCGGTGACGGCCTCTTCGGATATCTTGTTCAGTTCGTACAGGAACTCGACGATGGATGAGTCCGTGACTTCGTTACGCACGTCGGCGGTAGCCTGAAAACTGCCGACCAGTTTATCGGCATCGATGCCCGATCGGGCTCCGTAGGTGTAGGCTTTGGTTTCCCGCAAGTTCGCGTTCAGACGGCTGGCCAGGCCCTGCCCGAGAATGGTATTGAGGATATTGGCGCGGATACTCTCTTTACTGCCTACTTCCAGATCGATGGGGCGACTGATCACGATGTTGGACTGTACGGCACCGGGGCGGGGCACGAAGGTCACCATGGTACCTTCCGGCGGGGATGGGTCGACGAATTCCGGCACGGCCACTTCCTTGGCGGCCCACTCACTGAAGTTCTCCGTAGCCAGTTTCTTGGCCTCGGCCAGGGTCAGGTCACCGACCATCACCAGGTAGCTGCGGTTGGGCACGAAGTAATCGTTGTAGTAGTCCTTGACGATGGCCAGATTGATGTTTTCCAGGCTCTTCTCGGTCATCAGTTCACCGTAGGGGTGATTGGCGCCGTAAGTGGTCACCCGGCGAACGCGGGAAGCGATGGAACCGGGGTCGTTCAGTTCCTGCTGGAGGTTGGCCGCGGCCTCACTCTTCACTTTCGCGAATTCTTCCTCCGGGAAGCGGGCGTTCAGCACGACGTCGGCCATCATACCGAGTACTTGCTCTTTGTACTTGCTGATGGTGGAAGCATAGGCACCGTTTGCGGAAGTACTCAGGTTGGCACCGATGAAGTCAATTTCCTCGTCGATCTGCTCCTTGGTCTGGGTGGCCGTGGCACGACGGAGCATATTGCCCATCATATCACCGGCACCGGCGTAGTCGTTCTCCAGGTGAGCCGGTACATCTACGAATAGCTGGTAGGATACCCGGGGTAATTTATGGTTCTCGACGAGCACGACCTGCAGGCCGTTATCGAGTTTGAAATCCTGAAAATCACCCAATTGTATTTCGGGAGCCGGCCCGGGTTCCGGGGCCATTTTACGAAAGTCGTCCTGCATCACGGGTTTTTCGGCCATGGGCGCGGACGCAGGTGCGGGGTTTGCCGATGAGCTGGCCGTCGGCGTATTACAGGAGGCCGCTACGGCCACGATCGCCAGGGCGGCGAGGAAGTTCTTTATGGTTTGCATTAGCTGCGATTATTGGTGTTAAATAAACGGTCGTCCGACGATTGGCCCCGGGAGGAACCCGGAACCGGCTTCGCTCGATTGCTCGAGGCGGCCGAGGTCCAATCGATCGTAGAGGAGTTACTTGCTCTCCTTCATGGATTCCGGCAGCCAGTACAGTACCACCCGGTTCTCGGGCTTGTAGTACTCACGGGCCACGCGGCGGATGTCCTCCTTCGTGACGGCCAGGAACTTGTCCGTTTCGGTATTGATGAGGTTGGCATCACCGAGGAACATCTCGTAGTCGGCCAGGCTCTCGGCAATACCCGCAATGGTACCGTAACCGGAAATAGCGTCGACTTCCACCTGATTGCGCAGTTTCTGAAATTCCCGATCGGTAATCAGTCCGTTCTTCAGTTTATTCACCTCATCGTCAACGACGGTGAGAATCTCTCCCAGGTCGTTACCGGGCTTGGCGAAGGCGAAGGCCACGGCCAGTCCCGGTCCCTGGGTGAAGCTCGGGAAACTACCGGCCTGAACGGCCAGCTGCTTCTCGTCCACCAGCACCCGGTTGAGACGGGAGCTCTGGCCCTGGCTCAGCACCTGGTTCATCAGGCTGATGGCATAGTAATCGGGATGATTGCGGGCCGGGGTGCGGTAGCCCAGGATCAGCGCGGGCAGGGGAACTGCATCGTAGATGGTGTCCACTACTTCCCCGCCGAGCGCGGGCTCGACGATGGTTACCCGGGGTGGCTCGGCACCACGGGGAATGCCGCCGAAGTACTTCTCCACGAGGGTTTTCGTTTCGGCGATGTCCAGATCGCCGGCAATGGAGAGGATAGCGTTGTTCGGGACGTAGTAGTCCTTGTAAAAATTCTGGAAGTCAGCCTCCGCCGCGGCGTTGAGGTCCTCCATGTAGCCGATGTTGGGATCCTTGTAGGGGTGCTCCCGGAATCCGTGGCGGAAAAGTTCGTAGAAGATGGAGCCGTAGGGCTGGTTGTCCATCCGCTGACGGCGTTCTTCCTTGACCACCTCGCGTTGGGTCTCGATGCCGACCTGCTGCACCTTGGCGTGCAACAGTCGTTCGCTCTCGATCCAGAGGCCGAGGGCCAGCTGGTTGCTGGGCAGCAACTCGTAATAATAGGTACGGTCCTGACTGGTATTGGCGTTCAGGGCGCCACCGGCTCCCTGTACGTACTCGTCGATTTCGCCGCGACCGATATTCTCGCTGCCCTCGAACAGCAGGTGCTCGAAGAAGTGGGCGAAGCCGGTACGACCCTGGTAAGAGTCCTGACCGCCCACCTGGTACATGATGGAGACGGCAACAATGGGAGTGGTGTTGTCCTGGTGCAGGATTACCTTCAGCCCGTTGTCGAGTTCGAATTCGGTAAAGTCAATCTTGGCCGTTTGCGCGCTCAGCCCCAGGGTAAGGAGACAAATGAGCACCGGCAGGCAGCGCCGGAGGGTAAAATGGTGCATGATGTGTACGATTGGGTAAATGGATTTTACTCTTTAACGGCCCTATTGCCCATTCGTTTGCTGTTCCGGCCTGTTTTCGATCAAAGGCACCAACCGGCCGACAAACAAAAATCCCCGCGACACCGGGAGTGCGCGGGGAGTTGGAATAAAACGGGTTTCAGGTATTCAGTGAATGGGGTTTCGGTCTGCTCTAGAAAAGAATGTGCTCTCAATTTAGGCTGCCTGGCGGTTGGCAGACAAACGACATCGACCAACGCCGTTCGAAAAACGACGGAGGCCGTAAAACCTTAAAGTGTGTTAAGGCCGGGGTTTGCCCCGTAAACACTGCCGATGGAGCCCCCCCTCCCGGGCTAACGGAGCGACTATCACGGGAATTTCCGTCTGAAAATAAAGAAAGGTTAAGGTGAGATTTCGCACCCGCGCGACGTCGCCCTAATTCAGGACGCCACGGGACATTTTGTCCGCGTAGACCTTGGGAGTATGGCCGGTAACGTCCCGGAACACCTTGTAAAAGGTACTCTTGTTCTTGAACCCGCAGAGTTGGGCGAGGGCGTAATAGGTTTTGTTGCGCTGTTCTCCCTTCCGCATCCGTTCCAGTACGGAGTCGATCCGGTAGCCATTGACGAAGGAAAGAAAGTTACACTCTCCGTAGCGGTTGATCACCTGGCTGAGGTACTTCGTGTTGGTTTCCAGGCGGTCTGCCAGGCTGCGCAGGGTAAGTTCGGCGTCGAGGTAGGCTTTCTCGGCCTCCATCAACTCCTGGATACGGTCGTACAGGCGGAGTTCCTGATACCCCCGCAGGCTACTGGTCCGGTAGCGGCTGTTCAGGTTCATCATGGGCAGCCGGTTCTCGTTCTTCACCTTGTTACCGTCCACCTCGAAGGCGAGGTAATTGGTGAGTTGCTTGTCGCGGCCAAAAATGGGGTGAACGACGAGTTTGCACAGGTACTCTTCTCCGTTCTTGCGGTAGTTGGTGACGGTGGCCTTGAAGGACGTCCGTCCCGCGATGCCCTGACGGATTCTTGCAATGGCATCCGGTTCGGTGTGGGGGCCCTGCAACAGCCGGCCGGGGTTCTGCCCCACCACTTCGGGGAGGGTGTAGCCGGTGAGCGCTTCGAAGTCCTGGTTTACCCAGAGGATGTACTGGTCGGCGTCAGTCAGGATTACGGCAATCTGTTGCATGGTTAATGTTTTAGGGCCCGGACTTCCTTAACGGAAGGCTACTTTTGCAGTATTAGCTACCGGAAGTAGTCGCTAAGGTACGAAAACAGGAATTCTTATTATTTGTTAACTCCCAGATATACCATCGCCGACTTTTTCCCACACGGTATCGCCTACGGCTACGATGGTACGGCCCCGCAAAAAGTACGGGGAGCCGGCGGCAGGCGGTATATCCTGGGACAAATTGCCGCAGCCCTGGCGGCCGGGAAAACAGTATCCTGTCCACTGCCCGGGGCGGCGGACCAGGAGGCCTTGCTGGGGGCTCTGCGGTTAGTGGGGGTACGATCCCCGCCCGTGGAAGAACCGGCCCCGCCCCGGGAGGAGCAACTGTTTCACACCTATGATTTCGCCGCCGTGGTGGGTCTATGGCTGGATCACGGCCGCCGCGATGCCGCCAGTCTGCTGAGCCCCTTCATCAGTACCGAGGGCTTTTCCTTTACGGTAGCGGAGTTCGTCGACCTGCGCAAACGATTGGATGCCACCCAGCGCCATTTCGCCAGGTATCCGAACGTCTCCCGGGCCCTGGACGATCTCAATACGGGCCTGTTCCGCTTCCAGGACGTTGACGAAAGCCGGGACTTTGTCGTGCGTCACGTCAGCGGCTTTCTGGACCGTTCCCGAAAACTACACCGGGCTTACCTGCTGGCCATTAACGGTCACGCCCGCGCCGATTACTTCACTGCCGTCCAATTATTCGAGAAACGGCAAGCGCAACTTTCCCGGGCCGCCGCACTGCTGCGTGGCGCGCGCCGGGAGAGCGGACGGTCGGCCCGGCGGGATGTACAGGAAGTACTGCGGCGGTTGGCGCGGTACCGGACGGATCATCCAGATGCGGAGCTACCCGCCCCCACCCGGCCGGAAGATATCGACGCTTTCCTGATGGAGGAAGGGCTTCGGTTGCCGGCCGAACTGGCGGAGCTACCCCGGAAATTACAGTCCGCCGCGCTTTCCCTCAGCGCCCTCACCTCCGACGCCGCGCCGCTGGAGGCCCTCCACCGTGACCTCACGACGCTCATTCGCGACGTGGATGAGGCGGGGCTGTACCAACTGCCCGTCTCGGGTCAGGCGGCGGCCACCACCCCCCGCCAACTCAAGCTGCTGGAGCAACTTATCGACCGGCTCGCCAATACGCAATTGCACCTGTCGGGCTACGCCGATTTGCACCGCCGCCGTCAGTACTGGTACGCCCAGCCGGCCCACTTACGGAGGCTGCTCGGTCCGTTGCTGGAGCTCCCGCCCACGGACTGGGATACCGCCTTTCAGGGCTGGTACCTGGAACAAGCCCTGCTGCGGGCCACCCAGCTACCGGCACCGCCCCTGGTTCCGGACGAACTCGCCGAACTGGCGGAGCACTGGTTGGAAAGTCTACCGCTTCCGGAAAGCAAGTGGCGCGATCTGTTGTGTTTCCGCGAGACGCCCGGGGCGGACTTCCGGGTGAGCCTGAGCGGGGACATGGAAGCGGACCTCTGCCTTCGTCCCTTCTCGGACCCCCGTGCGGCAGCGTTTCGCCTGGCGGGTATCCGCGGTAGCGAGCTGGTGTTTCAGCAGCCCTTTGCCGCGCTCCGGCCACCCGCTTTCCGGGCGGGGGCGCAGGTGCGGGGTTTCTCAGAATCCGGCCAGCCCCGCTTCGAACCCAAGCAGGACGGCAGCGTGGAGGTCTTCCTGCCCGCCGCCGCGGATTATGATGCTCCGGGGTCTTTTTTCGACGATTGGCCAAGGTATGTGTGCAGCGGTAAGCGGCTGTTGATCCACCACGACTGGGAGGGAGATGCCGTTACCCGGGCCCTGCTCAGTGACGGGATCACCTCCTTTTTTCTGGCGGCCGTCCTGATCCGGGCCCTGGAGTACGGGACCGCCTCCCCCTTCGATGCCACCGCCTTTGCCGCCCTGGGCGCCGAGGTCCGGGGCCGTTACCAGGTCGATCGTCCCACCGGCCATCCGCTGGCGGAAAGCGTAGTCCGTATGCTTCGTTCCCGTTCACCCGATCACTTTCTGGAGACCCGCGTTCCCTGGCGGGATGCTTACCTGCCCGCCCTGATCACCGGCCCGGACGGCCGGAAGACGGTCTTGCTCCCCCACGGCAGGCTGGGCTCCCCCGGAGACGAACTCCTGACGGAAGCGCTGCGGCAACGGGAATTGCGGCACGCGGGATACCGACTGGTGGTGATGGATGCGATAGCCTTCTGGCGGGACCCCGAAAATGCGGTAGCGGAATTGGCGACGGCGGTGACGGAGCGATAATGCGTATTTATACCGGTTGGGACGAACAGCCCACTACCGGGGACGAATGAATTCATACTGTTGATCATGCCCCCTACATTTGGAGCATTAACCGCCGGTGTACTTGTCGTGCCCGGTTTTTCCTCATGAAGTAAACCTATTTACTATGGCTACCGAACCAACGGTGTCCTTCTGGACAAAAAACGATTATGAAGGAACGGAATACTCCTTCACCGGGGCGCAGCGTACCGACAACGCCCCTAAGGGAACCGACTCCATAAAGACCGGAGCAAACAGCTGGATGATTGCCTTTGACGACAGAAATTTCACGGGTAACGAACTACGGATGGGAGGCGCGGATGCGGCGAACCATCATGACCTGAACCACCTGGACCGGGACGGTAAGGACTGGAAGCACCAGATTGACGCGTTTGTACTGTACGATTACGAGCCCCCCTTCTGGGACGGAGGGACCTTCGACCCCAACCTACCCGCCTCCGCGGAAGTGGCCGCCATGCTGTTCCGGATAACGGATTTTTGTGGTAACAATCGCAATTTCCCGAACGGCAGCCAGATCAGTGATTTATCGGAAGAGAGTTTTACCACCAATAGCTTTTACTCCTGTATGGATATAGAGTCGTTACGGGCGGGCGACGGCACCTGGATGACGATCTACAGCGACATCAATTTTGGAGGAGATTCCCTCAACGTTACCCCCGGCACTTACTACAAGGACCTTAACGACGTGAATCGTGCCTCCGGGGGAGACTGGAAACACCAAGTACGTAGTCTTCAGACCTTCGCCAGCTCCCCCAATGGCTGGAACATGGGATTCAATTACACCGCCTTCGGTCAGCTCTTCGACGGCGCCAGCACGGTGAGCGACGACGTTATTTCCTACACCACCCAGGATGCCACCTACCTTATTCACCGTCCCTGGCAGTCGTACCCCAACGTGGATGGAATTCAGATTTCGACCTGCGTGGAGTACGAAGCCAACGGCAAAAACGATAAACTCAACCTGAACGTACAGTTCGACCGCCAGGGAAAGGTTACATCCCTGACGTTCGAATACTACCAGGGAAACGCCCGACAGATCCCGCCTAAGCTGGTAACGGCAGTAGACGATTCCGCGGAAATACTGGGTGCGGTAGGCGCGCTGGAAACGGCGGGGATTTCCGAAGAAGCCGCCGAGGCCTTCGTGGAGGGCTTCGATACGGCCGTCAAACTGTTTGATGCCTTTGCTAACCTGGCCTATAAGCTCGGAGAGAGCGATGATGGCCGTTACTACCTGGCTGCCGTAGGTGCGCAGGTAGCCGCGAGAATTTCCCTGTGTATCGTAACCAACGTTAATCAATAACTCATGAATTTCAACTACACCCAATTCGCCACTCAGTTGGACGATTACCATAATATAACCGTCGAACGTGACGCTTCCGGTAATTACGCCTGGCAGTCCAGCGACAGCAACGACGCCGGTAACCTGAATACCCGGCTGAAGTACACCCAGGACGATTTTAGTTACGCGTCCTGGTACCCCGAAACGACCATCATGCAAGAGAGCGCCGGTATGGTTGTCTCCAATAAGGTGGATTACCACCGTACTACCGGCGACGATCACCTCATCATCCTGACCGGCTACGCCCTCGGAGAATCGGGACCAAAAATCGTCTTTGCAAAAGTCAGCGTTCAGTTCCACGGAAACTCCGATCTGAACGTAGTCAGCGAAACCGTACGGGATATTACCGGGCAGACGGACTTCGGACAGGTGATCTACGATTCCCTGCATGCGCAGATCAGGAACAAAGACTTCGGGAGCATCAATGACAGTACCGCGGGAAGACAGAACCTGCCCGATATCGCCCGGGCGAACGTCAACGCGATGCTGCGCTCGGTTAACTAGTTTACGTCTCGCTTCATCGCCCCGAAGAATTCCCGTAAACTGTCGAACTCCCGACGCCAGCTCAGGCCGGTTCCGAACTGGAGCCGGCCGTCGCTGGCGATGTCCGGCGTGTACCGCTGGTAGAACCGGAGTTTGAGCGTTCGCTTGTCGTTTAGTACGTACTCGATCACGAGGTCGTTACCGAAAAAGCGGTTTCCGACGGAGGCCAGCTGACTGTTATTCAGGTAGTTGACGTCCCCGCTTAAGGACCAGCGGTTGTTGAAGTCGCGGCGGAAGGAAAATTCCACGGCCTGCCCCCGACCGTTGTTCTCGCTGCCGATGGTGGAGTTGCGAAAACTGTTGTACGCCAGGTCGAAATCGAAACTGGAAATAAAACTATCTTCCCCGAAGGTTTCCTTCAGGAAGCCGTTCAGCAGCAAGCTCAGGTAATTGCTGAGCCACTCGCTGACCGTATTGAAGGCGACGTCCCCACCACTGAAGGAGAGATCCGCCGGAACGAACTGCCCCACCACGATGAGGCCGAAGACCTGACGGTTCAGTTCGTTCTGATCGAGTAATAACAGTCGACGCTTGTTGTTGGCGTAGTTCTCCAGCTGCCCATCGATGGAGGGGAAACTGATGTCGAAGTTGATCCTTGGCTGGGTGAGTACACCGTTCAGTTTGAGCGTCAGGTCGACGTCGGTGGCCTGGGAGGCGGCCTGACTCAGGCTACCGTCCACGTCGTTGGTCAGGTATTCCTGGATGAAATTGAGCAGGGGCGTTTTCAGGTTCTGGTAATCGGCGGCAATGTCAATCTGCGCCTCGAAGGGGTCTCCCGTCCAGGTGACCTTGCCCCCCGGCCGCACCTCGAATTCCTTATTGACCACCTTATAGAAAGTGAAGAGGTAGTTACCGGCGGTGATGTTATAGCTTCCGCGCATCTGCAGCTCACCGTCCCGGGGAATACTGATGGTCAGGTCGCCGTTACCCCGTCCCCGGAGAATATCTCCGACCTCCTCGTCAAAGATGATCTCGCCGACCGCCTCATCGGTCACCTCCAGCTCCATGGTCAGGCTGACCCCGGTGGGGTCGGCCGCGGCAGTCTCCTCTTCTTCCACGTAGACACTACGGTCGACGAAGCGGACATTATTGATCGGACCGCTGGCCACCCCGGAACTGACGGGGATCGAAAGTTTTGATCCCTCCCCTACCGTTGCCCGGACGTAGATGTCGGTCTGGCGGAAATTCCCGGTGAACCGTACCGTCCCCGCTCCGAGCGCCCGCCCGAAAAAGTTGGCGTTCTGCCCCTGGAGCAGGTCGAGCGCCAGGAACTTATTGGTGGTGAGCGTGGCGTTAATACCGAGGTTCTTCAGCCGGTCGTGGGTGATCCCGCCGGTCAGCAGGGCGGAATTATTGTACCGGTCCAGCAGGCGGGTACCGGCCAGGTCGAAGAGATTGTTATTGATGTTCACCCGGCTACGGTAGAAGTGGTAGCGGGTTTGCAGATAATCGAGGGTAAAGGCCCCGGCCCGGGCGTCGATGTAGCCGTTCACGTCCAGCCGGCCCGTCGGTCCCTTCACATTAAGGTAGGCATCGATATCACCGACGATATTACTGACGGATTCTCCCACCCAGTACTTCGCCAGGCTGAGCGGATAGCCATTAATCGTAGCCGTCAGGTCGAGATACCCCTTACGCTGATCGGCGGTTGCGGGCGTATCCACCAGGTCGCCGAGATTAAAACTGGCCTCGGCGATCAGCTGGGCCGTATCCCGGTTCAGGTTCAGGAAGGCCGTCAGTTTCCCCCTGGGGTCCGGCGCGCTGAGGTCGGCCCGGAGGTAACCGTAATCATCTTCGTTGATGAGGAAGGTGTCCGATAGGATGTTGGCACTCAGCCCCGTCATCGCGAAGGCGTTCTCCACCGAGACGTGGACATCCACCTGTCCGCTGAAGTCCAGCGGAGGATAGTACCAGACGGAGTCGATCAACGCCAGGTCCATGTTCTCAAAGTCGAGATCCAGGCCGCGTTCCCCGCGTTTGGTGAGGCGGATGCGCCGGTCGCCGCTGGCGCGGAGGCTGAAGTTGCGGGTATCGATGTAGTCGGGGCCGAAAACAATGCGGTTATCCCGGCGGATACTCCAGGGTTCCTGGAAGAGCCGCAGGTCGGATTCTTCGAAGCGAATGGCGTAGTTGGCCGTATCCGGCAGGGTGACCTGACCGTTGAGGTTGATCTTATTGAGCAAAACATTGTTTTCGGACCCACCGTAGGTCAATCCGAAATCGATCGTATCGTTCGTGATGAGGCTGAGCAGGGTCAGCCGATTCATCACCGCCTTGCCGTTGATGAGCGTGGAATCCACGAT
Source organism: Lewinellaceae bacterium (assembly GCA_963838715.1). Classification (GTDB taxonomy): domain Bacteria; phylum Bacteroidota; class Bacteroidia; order Chitinophagales; family Saprospiraceae; genus Neolewinella. The sequence goes on along the minus strand of CAWISE010000009.1, from coordinate 4,378,380 downwards.
CACGTCCAGTTCCCCCTCCGACTCCTCGGCACTGGTTTTGACGATGAGGTCGACCAGCTCGACGTTGTCGATGGAAAAGCGGGGGGCGATCAGTTCCGCGTCCAGTTCGTTGGCGTAGCCGTCGTATCCTCCGGTGAGGTGAACGTCCACGAGCGGCCCCAGCCCCGGTGTCACGAGGCGGTTCAGCCCCTTGGAATCCACGATGGTTACGTCAAAACTGAAACGATTCGGGGGCGGAATGCTCCGGGGCGCCTTTATCTTGAGTCGGTTGGCCCACCCCGGATAGTAAACCAGGATAAAATTGGTGAGGCTGCTGGTCACCTCCGGCAGATCGAAACGGCCGACGAGCTCGCCCCGGACAATATCGCTTTCCAGCTTGACGACCTTTTCCCCCTGCTTGTTGAAGATGGAATACGCCCGCAGGCTGTCCACGTCGATGGCTACGGTATCCAGGAGGACCTGGAAATTCTTCAGGTCGACGCTTCCTTCCATCTCACTGAAATCGGTATTGGTCAGATTCAGGTTAACCGATCCGGAGAGGGAAACCGGCTTCTGGCTGAGGTTGAGGGCGGCCAGGTCGAGTTTCCCGATGTTGGCGTCGAAGTCGAACACGGGAATGGAATCCCGGAAATTCAACTCCCCGAGAAAGCTGAAGTCAATGTTATCGTCGGCAATTTCGAAACTCCCGTTAAAGAAGCTCTGCTCCAGCTGTCCGTTGATGCGGGCGTTCTCGTAGGTGTACCCCCGGAAGTCGATGGACTGAATGGTGGCACCCAGGTCGGCACTGGCCGTTTCCGGGACCAGGCCCCGCCCGTTACGGATCTCCCCGCTGAAGTTGACGTTACCGAGTTCCCCGTTGTCCGTCCAGTTGCCGAGATTGAAGTTTTCGAGGGAGAGCGCCCCGCCGTAGAGTGCCCTGGAGGCTCCGTTTTCGATGTTCATCTGCACGTCCATCACCGCACGTCCAATGTCGGTGCGTAGGTCTCCCTTGGCGGCAAAGTCCGTAAAGAAGCCGTCAAAGCTTCCGTTGAAGCGAATACTCCCCAGCTTATCGAAGTTGGGCGGGGGGCGAAAACTGGGGATCAGGCGTCGCAGGGTCGTCATGTCGGTATTGACGTCGTCGATCCGCAGGTTAAGGGCCGGCGAGGTACCCGCCAGGTTACGGGAACTGAAACTTCCCCTCAGAAAATTCTGCCGGTCGACACTCAGTTCGACGTCACGGGCCCGCAGGTTATTCACCCGTCCGCTGAACTGCCCCCCCAGGGTAATAATCTCGTCACGGTTCTCCCGGGCGAAGGGGTTGAACCGCAGCTTCCGGGCGAAGTAAAGAATATCGCGCATCCACACCTGGCTGGGCTGCAGCTCGATGGTCATGCGGACATTGTCGTTGAATTCCGTCCAGGCACCCCACCCGTCGTTGAACTGAAAACGGAGACTGTCGGAGAGCAAACTCCTGGGGGTTTCCAGTACGAGATCGTAGAGTTGCAGCTCCGTGGGCGTGATCTTCAGGTCCTGAACGCTGAGCCGGTCGAGCACGAATCCGGACTTTTCCTGCAGGCTCAGGTGCTTGAGTTTACCGGTCAGTTCGCCCCGGTAGAAATCGACATCGGTCAGCTCCAGGTCGACGTCGCGGGTACCGAGACGGGCGAAGTCTACGGCCTCGATGTCCGACGCCTCGATGGGGTCTTTGCGGAAATTATCCAGGGTGTAGGAACCGTCGATGATCTCGATACTACCGGCCAGGAAGCGGAGATAGACCTGGTTGGTGTCCCGGGCCAGACTGTCCTGCCGCCGGATGGAGGCCTCCATCTGCGGGGTGACCGGCAGGGGGGAGGGCGTAAAGCTGGTCTGGCGGACGACGGGTCCCCGGAGTTCCGAACTGCGCACGTTGATGACCTTTCCCGGCAGGTCGAGCTCGCGCATACGGACCACTCCTTCGTTCAGGAAGATATCGAATCGCTGTCCGCGAACGCTGTCGTTCTGAACGAAAGTGATGTTGGAAAGATCGAGTCGCTCCAGCTGGAGACTGATGGGTTTGCCGGGCTCGTCCTTCGGCGGGAACAGCTTCTCCAGGGCGTACTCCAGGTTGGATTCGGGGTCGCCGAGATCGCGCCGGATGGTAAACCGTGTATCGGCAATGGAAACCGCTTCGATCTTGAGACCTTCGCTCAGGATACTGAGAAATTCAAAATCGGCATCGAGCCGGCCGGCGACCAGCAGGGTATCTCCGTACTTGTCCTCGATGAAGACGTCCTGTATCGTCAGCTTATCGAACCAGGAGAGGCGGGCGTAACCGATGCGCACTTCCGTTTCCAGCGTCTCGGAGATACCGTTGGTGGCCTGGCGAACCAGCCAGTTCTGGAAGGATGGCAACTGCAGCAAGCCCAACAGAACCACGAGTATCAGTACGACCCAGATGAAGGTACGGCGCAGACGGTGCCAGCCACGCCGGTGGCGGCGGCGTGTCGTGGGAGGGGTGTCCGGAACCTGCTCTTGGTTGGTCATTCGGTAATGGGAACGAAGGTAGGGCATTGGGGTAACGCATATCCCGTCGAAATGGGTGTAAGGGGGCGGGGGCGCAGGTGCAAAAATCATCACCTCTGCTGCCGGTCGGCTTCCCGTAGCCCCGTCCGCGGTTACTGAAGGTGCATTAATCAATTACCACGGTTGGCAGCCCTGACCGGGAACCACCCAAAATCGTAGGTTATACTCCCCGCTTAGCCAGTACGCGGCAAGGGTGGGAAAGCGGGCTGCCGCTCTTTACGAATCGTTTCGGCACCTGCGCGCCGCCGGCACATAAATCCGTAGCTAAAGGATTGGATTTATGTCGGAGCCCGGGCTCCTCCACCGTTAAGGAAAGAATTGCCAGACCAGCTGGTTGATGAAGAAGAACAGTACCAGGTAGATCCACAGCCCGTCCAGGAAGTGCCAGTAGAGACCGAGCAGCCGCAGGTTGAGGCGCTTGTCGGGGTCGCTGAAGTAAACCAGTACACTGACCGGTTCCCGCATGTACTTGCGGGCCTTGTAGAGAAACACCCCGAGGAAGGGGATGCCGCCGATGACGTGGGCGAAGTGGAGGGCCGAAATGACGTAGAGGTACCCGGCGGAGTTGTCCGTCGTGATGTAAATCTGCTGGCTGAACAGCTGGTACCAGGCCACGCACTGCATGATCAGGAAGAAGAAACTGAGGCCGAGGGTGTACCAGAGCATCTGCTGGTAGCGGGCGGTGTTGTCGGCCAGATAACTGCGCTTGGCCTGTACGATGGTAAAGCTGCTGGCCAGCAGGATAGCGGTGTTGACCACGAAGAGGATCGGCAGCTTGATGGGCGGCAGGTCGCTCTGTACGCGGGTGTAGACGAAGGCGCTCGTCATGGCCAGGAACAGCATGGTGAGGCTGAAGAGCAACAGCGTCAGGTAGATGTTCTTGGGGTGGAAGGCGAAATTGTCGGTGGACGGATCGGGCGGCGGGCCGAGTTCGTAGGGACGGTTTTCCATAGTGAATAATCAGTAGTCGGTGGTCAGTGGTCGGCAGTCTCCGGTCGGCAGTACCAGCGACTAATTACCATCTGCCGGAGGCTTATTCCTCCGGCATTTCTCGGAACAGTATTTCACGTCGTCCCAGACTTTTTCCCACTTCTTGCGCCAGGTGAAAGGACGGTTACAGACGGGGCATACCTTGGTGGGCAGGTTCGGTTTCTTGTGGGCCATCCCCTACTTACCGTTACGCGCGGCGACGATCTTGTCCATTACCGCCTCCGCTTCCGCGATCTTGGCGGCATAGGCCTTGAGGTCACCGCTGCGCTGGACGTGCATGGCTTCTTCCATCAGGCGGGCGTGCTCCTTTTCGAGGGCTTTGGTGGGGTCTTTTTTGAATAGTCCGAACATAGTAGCTGTTTCTGGTGGAACGGACGGAGGGGGATTTGGTTGCGTATTTGGAGGTGTTGGAGGTGTTGGACCGTTGGACGTGTTAGACCGTTGGGCCGTTAGACCTTTAGTAGCTAACGATCCAACGGTCCAGTTCCTAACGGCCTAACGATCTAACGGCCTAACGGTCTAACTATCCAACTTATCCTAAAAACGGGTAGCGGTAATCCCTGGGGGCCACGAAGGTCTCCTTCATCAACCGCGGGCTGATCCAGCGCTGCAGGTTCAGGGCGGAACCGGCCTTGTCGTTCGTTCCCGAGGCGCGGGCACCGCCGAAGGGCTGCTGACCGACGACGGCACCGGTGGGCTTGTCGTTCACGTAGAAGTTACCGGCGGCATTGCGCAGGGCGTGGCTGGCTTCGACGATGGCGGTCCGTTCGGTGGCAAAGACCGCGCCGGTAAGGGCGTAGGGGCTGGTGGTGTCGACCAGTTCCAGGGCTTTTTGCCAGTCGGCGTCGGCGTAGACGTAGATGGCCAGGACGGGGCCGAAGATCTCCTCGGCCATGACCTCGCACCTCGGGTCGTCCGACCGGATCACGGTGGGCTCGATGAAGTAGCCCTCGGACTTGTCGTAGTTGCCCCCGGCGATGATGTGGCAGCAGTCGCGCCCCTTCGCCCGGTCGATGTAACCGGCAATGCGGTCGAAGGCCCGCTCGTCGATGACGGCATTGACGAAGTTACCGAAGTCCTCGACGGTACCCATCTTGACCGTTTTGAGGTCGGCCAGCAGGCGGGCCTGTACGTCGGTCCAGAGCGATTCGGGGATGTAGGCGCGGCTGGCGGCCGAGCACTTCTGCCCCTGGAACTCGAAGGCCCCGCGGAGAAGGGCGACGGCGACCTGCTCGGCGTCGGCGCTGGGGTGGGCGATGACGAAGTCCTTTCCGCCGGTCTCGCCGACGATGCGGGGGTAGGTCTTGTAGTTGCCGATGTTGTTTCCGATCTCGGCCCAGAGTTGCTGGAACACCTTCGTGCTGCCGGTGAAGTGGAGGCCGGCGAAGTCGGGGTGTTTGAAGACGATGTCGCCCACTTCCGTGCCTTCGGTGTAGATCAGGTTGATGACGCCGGGGGGCAGACCGGCCGCCTCGAAGAGTTCCATGATCACGACGGCGGAGTAGATCTGGGTCTCGGCCGGCTTCCAGACCACGGTGTTGCCGCAGAGGGCGGGGGCGGCGGGCAGGTTGGCCGCGATGCTCGTGAAGTTGAACGGCGTGATGGCCAGCACGAACCCTTCCAGCGGGCGGTAGGTCAGTTTGTTCCAGATGCCGTCCGGGCTGTGCAGCGGCTGCTCCCGGATGATCTCCTGGTAGAAGTAAGCGTTGAAGCGGAAGAAGTCGCACATTTCAGCGACGGCATCGATCTCGGCCTGGTAGGCATTTTTGCTCTGGGCGAGCATGGTGGCGGCGTTCATGCGGGCGCGAAAGGGGCCGGCCAGGAGGTCGGCGGCCCGCAAAAAGATGGCGGCCCGCTCCTGCCAGGGCATGGCGGCCCAGGCCTCCTTGGCGGCAAGCGCCGCGTCGATGGCGTCATGAACGTGCTGCTTCGTGCCCCGGTGAAAGTGACCGAGGGTGTGGGCGATCTCGTGGGGCGGGTGGACGCTGACGCGCTCTCCCTCCAGGACTCGCTTACCATTGATGAAGGCGGGCAGGTCGGTCGAGTGGCTCTTGGCGGCGTGGAGGGCTTCCTTAAGGGCCTTCCGCTCGGACGAACCGGGGGCGTAATTGCGAACGGGCTCGTTGGCGGGAATGGCAATGTCGAAGATGGCGTTGGACATGAGGGTTGGTATATCTGGTTAGGGGGGGCGAAGGTAAGGGCGACGGGGCGCGGGTGCAAAGTAGGTAAACGGGCGGCGGGAGGGACGGTTGACCCCGGTCCGGTCTCCCCTTCCCCACCGAACATGAACCGCGGGTGGTGACCTACAATAAGAAACAAACCCAACCATGCCCGAAAGCACCAAATCCAAAATCACCGATCTCCAGGAACTCCTCGACAGCAACGTGGCCCCCGGTCAGCGTGGCGTCCAGAAAGACCGTATTCGTAAGGCCATCATTACCGGAGGAGATTCCGGGATCGGCCGCTATACCGCCCTCGCCCTGGCGCAGGACGGCTGCGACATCGCCATCACTTACGCCAACCACAAGGAAGACGCGGAACTGACCGCCGAGGCCGTGCGCCACTACGGCCGTAAGTGCTACGTGCACCATATGGACCTGAATATGCCGGAGAACGCCATTCCCGCCATCGATGCCATGGTCAAGGACCTGGGCGGCCTGGATATCTTCTTTAACAACGCCGGCCAGATGGGTATGCAGCAGTTCCCCAACCTGGAATTGTCGGACATGGATCATATGTTCCGGATCAACACCTACGGGGCGGTGCTGGGCATCCAGCACGCCACCCGCTATATGCTCGGCTTCAACCCCAAAGACAAGGAAATCAATCCGGAAAAAGGCTCCCGTAAGACACCCGGCCGTATTATCATCAACACCAGCGTCCACGAGCACATCGCCAGCCCCGTTGATACGGTGTACACCATGACCAAGCACGCCCTGGGCGGCTTCATCAAGTGCGCTGCCTACGCCCTGGCGGGGACGAAGATCACCATCAACGGCGTCCGTCCCGGCGAGATCGCCACCCCGCTCAACGACATGCACCCGGAGAAGATCGACAACGACCGGCCTTACCTGACCGTACGCCGCAGCGGCCACCCAACGGAGATCGCCAGCATGGTGCGCTACCTGGCCAGCGACGAACCGAGTTTCATCAGCGGCATGAGCTACGACGTGGACGGCGGCATGGCGATCGGGGAGCCGATGGCGCAGGAGATGTACCAGAAGATGGTGTAAGGAGTCGAGGACTCTAGGACTCCAGGACTTCAGGATCAAAGGGCTCGCGCGGTAACGTTCGGGCCCTTTGGCTTTGGGGAGGGGCGACAGAGGAATTAAGAGTGGACCTCGTCAAAAAGTGGGACAGAAGACCGAACTGGTAGGAAGCTGATTCAGGGAGGAGGGTTTTTGAACAACCCGGCGGCCGGCTTCGTCGTTCTGGAAGAGGTGACCACTCCCGGAGGATACCCAGACGATACGGACCCGATCACGGGACTGTCACCTGGTAATGAGGTGCATGACGTCGATAACCCCATCTCCTTTTATCTCCACGACCACCTGGGAAATACGAGAGTGATCTTCAGGGCAGAAAAAGAAGCCGTGTACGCCATTGAGTACGCAGCCGACTACTTTCCCTTCGGAAAAATTCAGCGGGAGTACCTTCCGTGCGAGCGCGAACGCTTTTTAACGACCCACCACGAGCGGGATCGCGAAAGTGGGTACGATAATCGGGGGGCGAGATTGTATGACAGTGAGATTGGAAGGTTTATGGGGGTTGATCCACTGGCTAGTCAGTTCCCGGGGTGGTCGCCTTATAATTATGTGTTGGGGAATCCAGTCAGCTTGACGGACCCTACCGGAGCGTCTCCAGAAGGAGGTATCGTGACTAAAACTAAAGATGATGATGGGAATACAACTCTCACAATTACCGCAACTGTGTACATCTATGGAGATCAAGCTGATGCTGATCTAGCTTCAACTTTACAGGGACAAATAAATTCGGCTTGGAGTGGGGACGGAGCTCAAGCAACTTATGGCGGGAAAGAATATCAAGTTGTAGCAAACATAACTGTACAGGCCGTGTCAGCAGACGAAGCAGCAGCACTGGCTTCTGAAAATACAGATGGTAGCGTAAATTTTTTACGAGTTTTTGAAGGAGGAGCAGAGGGGAAAAGTGGATCCGCTTTTAAAGGGAACTCTGGAAAATTAGATTTAACGCAAAATACTAGTACCGCTGGAACTACTGCCCCACACGAAATTGGTCATATGTTAGGCTTTCGGAATGATGGTCCTACTCCGTTCGGTGATGAAACACACTTTTCATCTCTAGATGGCAATGGTAATCTTCCTATGATGTACTCTGGAGGAGCCGTAAGAAATGACAATGGAGATGTTATAGCTGAAGTGAGTTCTAGGTCTGTTACCAGATCAGACGTGAACGGATTGAGGCTAAATTCAGGCTTAATGGGGAGTCGAAGAAGAAGTAAAAAATTGGGTGGAGCAGTTACAAACAAAATTTTACGAACTCCAACAGATATCAATGACTTCAAACATTAGAATTTTAAGCATTATAGTGCCGATGTTGTTTCTGGCTGCTTGTGCATCAAATCGAAAGCCAAAACTTATGGATGATGCAGAATATTGTGATTTTTTCATTAGGCATAACTCTGTGTATTGGAAGAAAGATAGTACTGGGGCAAATGGATATAGGCTTCTTGCATCTGAGAAAATGCAAGCTAGAGAATGCAACTTATACAAATTTGATCAGGATGAATTAACAAATCTATTTGGCGAGCCAAATAAAGTTGTGAGATATGAAAGCGAAAAACATACATATATATATCAACTTACTGATTATGGCTTTGATAGTCATCCCGGACAAAAATATTTAGATATCACATTTTCTAACTCAGGGAAGATTATTAATGTTTCCTATAGAACTATAGACGGATAGTTCCCCCGCCCAATAACCAGCGCCACGCAGTGCGACGCAGGAGCATTGACGGGGCGCCCCCATTGGGCGATCCCACCACTAACGATCAGGAAACGTCAGAGTAAGATTCGACCAGGAAAAACTTGTGAAATGGGTGGCGAAATCGGCACGTAAAGTGCAGTATTCCTGGCACCGTTCAAACGATGAATGAACGTCATGACAGGGCTTAGATTATCCCGATCTGACTTCAGGGTTCAACGGAATTGAGCCAGCATCAACCTCCTCACCGGCGGGCTACTCCCCAACCCGGAGTTTACCGGCCCTGACCCGCTCGGATTACCGACTCCGGATCGAATGGAAGACCGGGCTGCCCTCCGAAGAGCATTGCACCCGCGTCCTCGCCCCCCTTGCCCGGCTTATTCGGGAACACCAACGACGTCAGCCTGCCCATCCGGATAAGTACCCCGGAACGCGCGCCTATGACCGGGCGGTTACGGGAGGCTACGGCGGTCAACCGCACAACGCAGTCAGTTCGTCCGCGGCCGCCTTTCCCGGTGACGCTCATTCCAAGGCAGCTTCCCGCATTCGTGTACTATTGCCACGGGCCGCTTCGCTTTAAAAAATAAAGCACTTTCCCTTACGTTTATTACCTTTCTACCTACGTTTACTAGCTCAGCGTCGCAAAGACCGCTACCCGACTCATCTTTGCCCTGTACACCATCCCTATTCCTCCCTACTACTTCTAAACTCCCACCCATGTCCTTCTTCGATCGCCTCAACGCCTGGGCCCGCACCTCCGTCACCCTCAAGCTACTCCTCATCGGGGTACTGATCCTGTTCCTGATGATCCCGGCCTTCCTGATCGACGACCTGATCCGGGAAAGGGCCAACTTGCGGGATTCGGCCCAGACCGAGGTAGCCAGTAAGTGGGGACTGGAACAGACCGTCGGCGGCCCCGTTATCTCCGTCCCCTACAGTTACGACGTGTACGTGACGGTGGACGACGAGCGCCGGGTCACTACCCGCACCGGCTATGCCCACTTCCTGCCCGGGGAGGTAGACATCGACGGGCAGATGACGCCCCGGGAACGCTACCGGGGTATCTATGTGGTAGTACTTTACAACAGCAAACTGCGGGTGACCGGCAGCTTCGACCAGTTCAACGCCGCGGCCCTCAGCATTCCGGAAAATGCCCTCCGCTGGGCCGATGCCCTGTTCACCGTCGGCATCGCGGACATGACCGGCGTCAACGATGCCATCTCCGTTCAGCTGGGGGATTCCACCCTCGAAATGGGGCCCGGTACCATCACCCAGGAGTTCTTCGACTCCGGCGTCAGTGCCCCGATCGACCTGAGCGGACGGGAGCGCGACCTGGCCTTCTCCTTCGACCTCGACCTGAACGGCAGCTCGGCCCTCTACTTCCGCCCCTTCGGCAAGCGGACGAACGTCTCCCTGGCCGGTGGCTGGGCCAACCCCAGCTTCGACGGCACCTTCCTGCCCCGCGAGCGGGAGGTAACCGATGCCGGCTACGCCGCCAACTGGGAAGTATTGCAGTTGAACCGGAATTATCCGCAGCAGGGTACGGGCACCTTTGCGCCGAAAACCTCGAGCGGCTACCGGTACAACCCCATGATCGAAGATGCTTACACCGGCTACGAAGACAATACCGACCGCTTCGGCGTCCGTCTGCTCCTGCCCGTGGACGAGTACAAGAAGACCTACCGCAGCACCAACTTCGCCATGCTGTTCATCATCATCACCTTCCTGACCTTCTTCTTCATCGAGGTCCTCAACCAGCGGCGGGTCCACCCCATTCAGTACCTGCTCATCGGGGCGGCCATCATCCTGTTCTACGTGCTGCTGCTGTCCATCAGCGAGCACCGGCCGTTCAACTTCGCCTACTGGGTGAGTGCCGTGGCTACGGCGGGGCTGATCAGCGGCTACAGCTACTTTATTCTCCGCAACCCGAAGCTGACGGCACTGGTGGCGGCCATCCTGCTGGTGCTCTACGTCTTCTTCTTCAGCCTGCTCCAACTCCAGGATTTCGCGCTGCTCATCGGCTCGCTCGGGCTGTTCGTCATCCTGGCCACGATCATGTACCTGACGCGGAATATCGATTGGTACAATCTCGGGAAGGAGTAACCGGCTGGGAATTTAGTTTTAAATCTTAATTAACACCTCGTCTACAACTCCCCCGTTCAGGATCATATCTCTTCCGGTATAACCAAACACCTGACCCATGAGACTGACCTTTACTTTCCTTTTACTGCTGTCCTTTATATTCTGCTCCGCTCAGCATCAGGGAGATGTTTACCTGAGCGGGGCAACTCACCTCGAGCTCGGCTACGAAGGCCGTGGGGTAACCGGATCCACCGGCATGAGCGGGATCTTCCTGTTCGACCGCTTACTGGTCGGCGCGGAAGTCCGGCTGCGCCCCGACCCCGGCCTGGCTCCCTTCGACCGCGATTACCGCATCAACCCCTTCGTGCGTTACTACCTGCCCGGCGACGGCCCCCTCACCTTCTTCGGGCAAGCCGGTATCGCCACTATTTCCGGTCGGGCCTACGGGGAAAGCAACGTCGTCAAGACGGACTTTGCCCTGGGTGCCGGGGCGGAGTACCGACTGGCACCCGGACTGGCGGCGACCGGCCTCCTGCGTTACCGCATCAACGAACTGGGCATCAATACCCTGGACCTGGACCTGAGCCTGAATGCCCTGGGCCGGCAGGGCTTCAGCAACACGGTGCCCGCGGCCTACCAGCGGGGAGACTGGCTGCTGGGCGCCCGTCTGGGCAACATCTCCTTCGGCACCAGCGGCGACCGGCGGGAATTCACCGCCGATCTCGATTTTGACGTATCCCGCTTCGTGACCGACCGACTGGCGGTGGAGTTCGCCGCTTCCTACAGCCGGCAGCGGGGTACCTACGGGGACCAGCCGGAAACCAACGGTACGATCTATACTGACCTGCGACTGTCACTCGGCGGCAGCTACTTCCTGGGCCGGGGCCGGCTGCGCCCCTACCTGCACGCCGGTGCTTTCCTGAAGAAGAATTGGATTCGCTTTGAATCGGAAAGTACCTCCGGGGTCCGGGAGTTTACCGCTACCGACCGGGAGTGGGGCATCACCACCGCCGCGGGCCTGCAGTATTTCCTGAACGACCGCGCGTTGCTGGACCTCCGGATAGGATCGGACAACCGCATTGGCACGCGTGGCAGCCAGCTGACGGCGCGACTGGGCGTGAAATTTCGCTTCTGACGCGGCTAGGCCGCCCGCTTTCGCCGGTAATTTACCGCCCCCCGCCACACCAGCAGGCAGAACGCCCCCACCCCGATCGCCAGGTACAGGTAGTTCAGTTGCCCCACCTTCCCGTACACCGCCGTAAATACGATGGTGGCCAGGAAGAACGTCGGCACCTCGTTCCACAACCGCAGTTGCCAGGCGCTGAATGGACGCCGGCCGGCGCGCATCGGCTCCATCAGCTTCGCTTTCGTGTACCACTGATAAACGACCAGACCGGCCACCGCGGCCAGTTTCACCCACAGCCAGCCCGGGCTGCCACTGACGAAGTAGCCCGGGTTAAACCCCACCATGGCGAAGCCCGCGCTCAGTGTGATGACCAGCGCCGGCGTCGTGATGATGCGGTACACCCGGTCCTCCATTCCCGCGTACTCCGCGGCCAGGATATCCCGGTCGGGCAGCGGTCGTTCGTCCGTTTCGGCGTGGTTCACCAGCAACCGGCCCAGGAAGAAAAGTCCGGCGAACCAGCTGACGAATCCGATGACGTGAACGGCCTTCGCGGCCAGAATGTAATCCATCCGGCAAAGATAGGAATTGGGCGACGGCGCGCGGGTGCCGTCCTTAACACATCCATTGGGAAATAACAACGAACCCTGCCCGGCCGTAGCTGTTCTAGGGGGGCATTCTAACCTCTCCTTCCCCCTTGGCCAAAAACATACTTCGCAAGATCGCCAGATTTTTTTTCTGGCTTTTCGCCTTTTTGATAGGGCTGATCATCGTCGTAATGATTGCCCTGCAACTCCCGTTCGTACAGGACCTGATCACCGACAAGGTGGAGACGATAGCGGCCGAAACCCTGGGGACCGACCTGGGTATCGGCCGCATCCGCGTGGATTTCCCGAACCGGGTCGACGTGACCGACGTCTACGTCAATAACCCCGCGGGAGACAGCATCGTCCGCCTCGGCCACCTGGGCGTAGGCATCAATATGTGGGCCCTGCTCCGCTCCACCGCCGAGATCACCGACGTAGCCATCGATGATGTGTACGCCAACGTGATTACGACCGACAGCAGTTCCAATATCCAGTTCCTGCTCGACGCCTTCCTCCCCGCGGTCGACACCCTCGCGGCCAAGGAGAGCCCCGCCGCGGACTCCGTGGCCGCTTCCGAGGGAGGCTGGCTCATCGACGCCGCCGGGGCCACCTTCGACCTGACCAACGCCGACATCTACTACCAGGACGACCCGACCGGTATCCTGGCGGACATCCAGGCCCGCCGGCTCAGTGCCGCCCTGGAGGAGATCGACCTGAACGAAATGAATTTCGGGATCGACCACCTCGATCTCGAGGGGACCAACGCCCGCATCGGGATCGGGGAGAGCAGTACGCCTACGGACACCACGGTGACCGCAAGCGGCGGCCCTCCACCTGACCGCCGGTCGGCTCACCATCCAGGAATCCACTTTCGACCTGGACATCATCGGCAGTAAGATTCAGACCGCCCTACCCTACGTCAACCTGGAGGGAGCGGACCTCTTCCTGGGTGACAGCCTGGCCTTCACCGGCGAACTCTTCCAGCTACAACGGTTCGCCTTCTCCATGGATACCGATGCTCCGGAAATGACGGGCCCCGGCATGGACTACGGTCACCTCAGCTTCACGGAAGTGGAGGCCGAGGCCACCGAGATCAGCTACCTGGTGGACAGCCTCCACCTCAAAGTGAAACAACTGAGCGGCCGGGAGAAATCCGGCTTCCTGATCGAAAGAACTACCGGCATCGTCGAGTACGATCCCAATTTCCTGGGGCTACGGGACTTTTTACTGCGCACCGGCCACTCCGAACTACGCAGCGACAACACCGCCATGAAATTCGACTTCGCCTCGGCCGACCTGGAGACCATGGTCGCCCGCCTGCAACTCGACGGTCGGCTGGGGCTGCGGGACGTCGCCCTGCTCGCTCCCGAGCTGCGAAATACGCCCGTCATCGGTGGGAACCTGGGGCAGCAGGTCACCTTCAGCGTTCGCGGCAACGGGACGATGGCCAGTATGGAACTCGCCCGCATCCAGCTGGATGGCCCGGGCGTAAAGGTGCGGGCCAGCGGACAGGTGAGTAACCTCACCGACCCCGACCGGATCGGCGGACGACTGTTCCTGCAGGAATTCAGCGTGGTCCCCGGCCCGCTGCTCCCCCTGTTGCCGGAGGGAATGGTACCGACCGACATCGACTGGCCGAAGCGGATCGTAGCCGAGGGGCGGGCCGAGTACCGCGACAACGTACTGGACCTGGACCTCTACGCCATCGAGAACCGAAGTTTCGGCAACGGGCTCGACAGCCGGGTACGGACGAGCGGCCGCATCAGCGGAGTGACCACTTTCCCCAACACCCGCCTCAACGTAACGCTGGATACCCTCCTGGCCACCCGGGAAACCATCCTGGCCTACGTTCCCCCCGGCAGCCTGCCGGAAGATTACAAACTTCCCGACTTCGTGCGCGGAAGCGGTTCCGTCAGCGGCCCCATGGACAACCTGGACGTGGACATTCGCCTGGCCCTCCCGGGAGACGCCACCTTCGCCTCCATTAACGGCAACGTCCGCAACGCCCTCGACCCCGATAACCTGGCCCTCGACGTGGAGATCTCCGACCTGGGCGTCAACATCACGGACGTCAGGGCCATCCTGCCGCCGGGCACCCTGCCGGACAGCCTCAACATTCCCAACCTGCGTATCCGCAACGCCCGCCTCTCCGGTTCCCTGACCGACCTTGACTTCGAGGTTCCCCTCGAAACCGATAACGGCAACTGGAACCTGCGGGGCAAGTACAATCCGCGGGACTTGAACATCCTGGCCGACATTACCGGCGTGAGCGTACCCGCCCTCTTCAACGGTCCGCTCAGCGATACGCTGGCCAACCTGGAACTGGGGCTGCTCAATATTCACGCCGAAGTGACCGGGCAGCTGGAACCGGCCATGAACCTGTTGGTGGACGCCTCCATCGCCCAAACGGACGGCGACTCCCTGGTGCACTTCGCGGCGGTGGTCGGGGAGAACGACTATGCAGCCGAGTTTGAAGCCCTGCATCCTGCGCTGCGCGCCCAGGGAAGCGGGAGTTACGTCATGGGTGCCGATAGCGTGATCGACGTGGAGGCCCTCGTGGACATTGAGTACTTCGACCTGGAGTTCTGGGAAATCACCCAGGCCCCGATGCTGGTGGACGGCCGACTGGTGGCCCGGAGCCAGGGACTGGACCCCTACAACCTGGAGGCTTACGCCCGCCTGGACAGCGTCCGTCTGCGGGGGGAAAAGGGCAGCAGCTACGTAGACAGCCTGGCCGTGACGGCTTCGATGCACGACTGGGACAACGAGGTGTACGTCCGCAGTGACGTGCTGGACGCCGAACTCGTCGGCTTCTTCGACCCCGTAGCCACCCCGGCCAAACTGGTGGACTTCCTGATGGCCTACTACGATGAATCCATCGAACAACCCGAACCGGTGGAGGACGGCGACCGGCTGGACTTCGTCCTGAAACTCAAACGACCGCAGGTGCTCACCGGCGGCCTCATCGACGGGCTTACGGCAATCTCCCCCTTCGACATGAGCTTGCTGTACCGCGACCGTGCCCCGGAGTTCCTCTTCAACCTGGACCTGCGGGAACTGACCTTTGCCGGCCTCGACGCCCGCAACCTGAAGTTCCGCGCCATCGGCGATACGGTAGCCCTGAACTGGGAAGCCGATTGGTCGGATATTTCCTACGACGGACAGTTCGAACTGGGCAAAACCAAGCTGACGGGTGAGAGCGTGGACGACCAACTGCTGGTGGAACTCAAACTGTACACGGAAACGGACAGCCTGCGGCACTACCTCGGCTTTTACGTCGACCCCGTGGCGGACAGCCTCAGTGTGCGGCTGGAGGAAGAACAGATTCTCAACTTCGATACCTGGACAGTGCCGGCTACCAACCAGATCGCCCTGGTGAACAACAACCTGACCATCCGGGACGTCAACCTGCGCAACGGCGAACAACTACTGGAAGCCTATACGGATGAGGCCAACGACGTACGGATCCGGCTGGAGGAGTTTCAACTCTCGACGCCGAGCCGGCTGTTATTCAGTGAGGACGACGTGATTCAGGGCGTGGTGAACGGACAGGCCACCCTGAACAACGTGATGTCCAATCTGGGTATCGGAGCGGACGTGGCGGTGAGCAACCTGAAGTGGACCGGCACCCCGCTGGGCGACATCACCGCCGAGGTGACCACCAAGAACGAAACCAGCTACGACATCGACGTTTCCGTATCCGATGCCGGCAACGACGCCAGGATCACCGGCACCTACGTGCTGAACGGGCGGATGGACCTGCTGGCCGACATCCGGCAGCTGCAGTTGCAGTCCGCCGAGCCCTTCAGCCTGGGGTACCTGGAGGATACCGAGGGATACCTGAGTGGCCGCATTGACATCGGCGGAACGGCGACCGCCCCGACCTTTGAAGGGTCGATCAAGTTCAACGCCGCCAGCCTGGTGATCAGCCTGCTGGGCGAACGCTTCCGGCTGGACGAACGGCCCATTCAGTTGTCCGGCGATCGCATTTCCTTCGGTAACAACTGGAGTATCTACGACAGCCGGAACAATGCCGCCAACGTCAGCGGTGCCGTCACCATGGAATCCCTGGAAAACATCGAGCTGGACCTGCGCGTCGTGGCGGAAGACTTCCTGGCCGTCAACAGCACGGAAGACGATAACCCGGACTGGTACGGCAAGATGTCAGTCGATGCCCGGGTAGACATCGGGGGGACCGCTACCCTGCCCGTGGTGGAGGTGACCGCGACGACGAATGAGGACAGCGAGATCACTTACGTGTACACCGTTCCCGGAGAGGGACTGGTGGACGCCGAGGGGATCATCCAGTTCAGCGAGGAATACCAGTGGCGGAACATCATCCGGCGGGAGTTTCGGCAGGAAGACACCACCTACGTGGAAACCGTGGGGCTGGACATGACGCTGGACCTTGACATCGACCCGAACCTGCTGGTGACCGTGGTGGTCGATCCGGCCACCAACAGTAAATTCATCGGCCGGGCCGACGGTGACCTGACGATGCGCATTTACCCCGACGGCCGCCAGGAAGCGGTCGGTACGGTGGAACTGACGGAGGGGCGGTACGACTTCATTTTCCAGGAGGTGATCAACCGGGAATTCTTCGTGCTGCCGGGTAGCTCGGTGGCCTTCACGGGCGATCTGATCAACCCGCAGATGGACGTGGACATCCGCCACAAGGTGAAGACCAGCGGCCGGCCCCTGGTGGAGGCCCTCTCCGGAACGGGGACGGACATCGCCGGGCTGAGCCGGAACCAGACCTTCTACGTGGACATCAACCTGAGCGGCGACCTGACCCAGAGCGAGATCACGACGGACATCAAGTACCCGGACGACGAACCGGGGAACCTCGGCATCTCCCAGATTGAGAATGCCCTGGCCACGCTGCGGCAGGACGAAAGCCGCATTACCTCGACCACCTTCCAGCTGCTGGCCTTCAACAGCTTCAACATTCCCCTGCTCGACGCCGGGGCCGGGGGCGGCGGGCCGGTCTACGCCGGTACGCTCAACAACCTGATGAGCGGCTACCTGAATAATTTTGCCGACCAGCTGATCGGCTTCGTGGAACTGGACTTCGGACTGGACAACTACCAGGACGAGTCCGGGGCCAACCAGACCAACCTGCGGGTGAGCCTCCAGAAGACGCTCTTCGACGACCGGTTCATCATCAGCGTGGACGGGGTGGCCGGGACGGAAGCCGACGAGGTGGCCGGGACCAGTCAGGCTTACCTGGACAACATTACCGCCGAGTACCTGATCAACGAAGACGGCACCTTCCGCCTCAAATTCTTCAACGACCGGGAACAGGATATTCTGGTGGGCGGCAACGTCATCCGCTTCGGCGGGCGGCTGACCTTCGGCAAAGATTTTGAATCCGTCAACTGGTTTGGCAACAAGAATGAGAAGTGATGAGGGGATCAGTTATCGCCACCCTGGGCCTGTTCTGCCTGTTAGCGGCCGGTTGCTCGGTCACCAAGTACATCCCCGAGGGAGAGTATCTCTACCAGGGAGCGAGCATTGAAGTAATCGCCCCGGATACGGTCAGCACGACGGAACTGACGGCTAAACTGAACGCGGCCCTGCGTGACCGGACCAACAAGAAGACTCCGCTCATCGGGTACCGCAAGCTCTGGCAGTACTACCGGTACCAGGAGAAACTGGCCACCGCCGAGGGAAAGAAACTGGAAAAACTGGAGGCCAAGACGGATGTCGGCGAAGAACCGATCTACTACTCCGAGAGCGTTTCCGAGTCCGTAGCCAACTTGCTGGAGAACCGGGCGGCCAATACCGGATTTTTCGACCCGGAGGCCAGTTTTACCCGGGATACCGCCCGGAACCCGCCGGTGATCACGGTGAAGTACGACATCGCGGTACGGCATCCTTACTTCATCGATACGGTGCGGCACTTCTGGCGGGACAGCAGTATTGCCAGCATCATCGATTCCGTCAGCGATAATACTTTATTGCCTCCTGACGTCCAGTACGACCTGGACCGGGTCAAGGGAGAGCGGAGCCGCTGGGAACAAGCCCTGCGCGAGCAGGGCTACTACTACAGCCGGGCCGACGATTTCCTCTTCCTGGCCGATACCGTAGGCGGCGACCACGAAGTAACCATGCTGGCTAAACTGAAGGACAATATTCCGCCGGAGCGGCTGCGCCCGCAGTTCATCCGCCAGATCAACGTGTACCCGAACCTGGACCCGGCGGACACCCTGAAGCGCGATCGGCTCCCCACCTTCGAAACCGGGGGGCTGACCATCCACTGCGACGAGTGCGTACTTCGCCCGGAGATCATCGACGAGGCATTCGCCCAGCAGGCGGGCGACCGGTACGACCCCGATGCCCACGCCAAAACCCTGAAGCGGCTGGCCAACTACAAGACCTTCCGTTACATCAGTATGAACTACCGCAAAGTTCCGGGGTCGGATTCCACCCTGATCCTGGATGCCTTCATGCAACCCCTGCTGCGGCGGCGGTTCGAGGCCGAGGCGGGCCTGACGTTTAACAACGCCAACTACGTGGGCCCCAACCTGACGGTCGCCTACGTAAACCGCAACCTGCTGCGGGGAGCGGAGCTCCTCCGGCTGGAGGGCGATCTGGACTACGCCGTCTTCATCGGCGACCAGGGCACGGCGCGGGTGGACCGCTCGGCCAGTTACGGCCTCAAGGCCACGCTCGGGGTCCCGCGGTTGTGGCTACCGAAACGAAGCAAGTTGATTCCGAGGGTCATCACCAGCGGGACGACGATCCAGATCAGTGCCAAATTCCTGAACCAAAGCCTGAACCTGGGCGGCTTCTCCACCGAGATCGCCAGCCAGGGGCTGACCGGGCTCGCGGAACTGCTCGAAAAAGACCAGGCGGCCACCGAAACCCTCAACCTGATCACCGGCCGGCTCCGGTACGGGTACAACTGGCAGCGGCGTATCACCAAGAAGCACGAACTGTTCCCCATCAGCATCCACTTCCAGGACCCCGTGGTGAGCAACGAGGAGGTACTTACCCTGGCCCGCAGTCAGGGACTGGCCGGCACCAGCACGTCCAGCACCCAGGGAAGCGCCAGCCGCTACGACCGGATGCTGGTCTTCAGCCCCGGTTACACCTTAACCTTCGACAGCCGGTTACGCCGGCTCACCCAGCACAGTTTCTTCTTCCAGCAGTACCTGAGTATGAACTGGAACAACGTGTTTCCCGTAGGACGAAACCTGGAGAACAGCGACCCCTTCACCAGCCTCTACCCCCAGGTGGAAACGGACTTCCGCTACTACCTGACCTTCAGCAAGTCCACCCAGCTGGCCACCCGCCTGCACGGGGGCGTGGCCTTCCCGATCAGCGACCGGGCGGTGGTGCCCTTCTTCGACCTGTACACCATCGGCGGCCCGAACAGCTTACGGGGTTTCGCGCCCCTGCAACTCGGTCCGGGCAAGACGGTCCCCATCCAGAACAACCAGCTTACGTCGGGTGGTTTCGGCAACCTGATCCTGGAGAGCAGCGTGGAGCTGCGCCAGCGGGTCAACTCCCTCATCGAACTGGCCGCCTTTATCGACGTCGGTAACATCTGGACGTACAAAACGGAGCTGGAACCCCTGGATACGGACTTCCGCCGGAATAATTTCATCGACGAACTGGCCATGAATTACGGGTTCGGGGTTCGTCTCGACCTGCAGTTTCTGATCCTGCGTTTAGACCTGGCCAAGCCCTTCCAGGTACCTTACGAGAATGCCGCCGACGGGCTTCAGATTCCGCAGGCCAACTTCATCACTATACCGGAGAAGAACTGGAATTTCGTACTGGCATTCGGGTATCCTTTTTAGCTTCATGGCTTTATTGGATAAGTACGCGCTTCCTTGCGCATTCTGCTACACCGGCGGTTCATCTTGCTGCCCCCCGCGCGCCTTGGTCACTCAGCAGAAGGCACGCTCCGGGTTTACGTACAGGTACCGGAGCTCAAGGAGGTGACCGAAGTACAATTACCCGCCGGCAGGCCAACGTCGAAATCTGTTATAACCTCAGTTTCCTTATTGCCGGGGGGGGGTATCGTCGGACTCCGAGGTGGAAATGTGCGTACGGTCGTAGGGGTCGACTTACTCCACCACCAATTGCGTCTCCGTATTCTTTCCGTCCGCCAGCGAGAGTTCCACCGTATAGGTGCCGGGGCGTAGGTAAATGGTGTCGTTGTCGGCCGGTTTGACGCGGACGGGCCGCTCGTCCTCCTTCTTGTCCTTGTTCAGGAATGTTTCGTAGTCGGCGGCCCGGTCGGTAACGATGCTGAGGTCGTAGGGGATGGCATTGAATCCCGCCTTCAGGTCGAGGGGCAACTCCCGCAGCAGGGTACCCTCCTGCGTTTTGACGGAAAGTTTCGCACCCGCGCGCCGTCGCCCGACAAGTCCCGCACTCGATCCGGGACCCGCGCCCGGAACGTAGGCTTCGAAGGTCACCGAGGGCGCCGTGTCGTCCTCGAAGAAACTCTGACGCCCCCAGCGGCCGGAGTAGCGCACTTTATCCGGGGCGGTAAGGACCAGGGTGTCGGTCCGACCGGCCACCGCCTGCAGGGTGGCCACGGAAGCACGGTAGAGGCTGCGGCCGTGGGTACCCACGATCAGTTCCTTTGCCTGGGGTTGCACTACCACGTCGTGGACAGCGACGGCCGGCAGGCCCGCTACGGCAGCCGTGAAGGTGTTACCCCGGTCCAGGCTCACGTAGAGGCCGTGATCGGTACCGACGTAGAGCAGTTCGCGGTTAGCGGGATCCTCGTAGACGACGTTGACGGCCTCCGCCGGTAAGTCGAGACCGAGGCGTTTCCAGTTCTGGCCACCGTTCTCGCTGCGGTAGACGTAGGCGGTAAAATCGTCGTTGCGGTAACCGTTCAGGCTGACGTAAATCGTTTCCTTATCGAACTTCCCGAAGCTGGCACGGCTGACCCAGAGATCTTGCGGCAGTCCCGTATCGATCCGCTTCCAGTTAGCCCCGGCATCGCGGCTCAGGTGGATCATTCCGTCGTCGCTACCGGTCAGCAGCATACCAAATCGCAGGGGGCTCTCGTCGATGGCCGTCAGGGTGCCGAAGGGTACGTCTCCCGGCTTGCCGCCCTTCGTCAGGTCCGGGCTGATGGCCGTAAAATCGTCGCCCCGGTTGAAACTGCGGTGGAGAAAATTGCTGCCCATGTAGAAAATATCGGGCTGGTGGGGGCTGATCAGGATCGGTGTCTGCCAGTTCCAGCGGAAGGGCCGCTGCCCGAGCTCGTGACGGGGAGTGACGGGTTTGCGGTCCCCGGTTTTCGGGTTGATACGAAAGTAGTTACCGAACTGGAACCCGACGTAGGCCGTCTCGTGGTCACGGGGGTCGACTTGCACCTGCATGCCGTCGCCGCCGAAAAGAAATTTGTAGGGGTACTCCCCGTTCTGCTGCCAGCCCCGACTGGGTTCGTAATCGTGGGGTCCGCGCCAGGTGCCGTTATCCTGCAGGCCGCCGTAGACGCGGTAGCCGTCGGGGTGGTTGTCGACCGCCACGTCGTAAAACTGGCCGAGGGGCGGCACGTTGCACTTGATCCAGGTCTTGCCGTCGTCGTAGCTGATGTTGACGCCGCCGTCGTTTCCGAGGATGAGGTGCCCCGGCCGGTCGGGGTTGATCCACAGCGCGTGGTGGTCGGCGTGGACGTTGTCGGCGTTGGCCCCGGTCCAGGTCTTACCGCCGTCCTTTGACTTCACGAAGGGCATGCCCAGCGCGTAGAGCTGGTCGGGATCCGCCGGGTGGGCGCGCAGCTGGCCGAAGTAGTAACCGTAGGTGAAGTACACCCCGTCGATGTAGTCCTCGTGGGTGCGGGTCCAGCGTCCGTTGGCATCCATTCGGTATACTTCGAAACCCTTTACGTCGGTATCGAACAGCAGGCTGTTGGCGTCGTCGAGGTACTCGACGAGTTGGAGGGGCGTAATTTCCTTCGCTTCCAGTTTCGCACGGAGCGTCTTGGCGTCCAGGTCACGGGGGAAACCGTTGCCGCGCAGGAAATCGTCCAGCAGGTAATTCTTGAGGCGGAGCACGTCATCGACCGGCATTTCCCGTAACATATTCTTGGTCAGCGTCTCCTCCTCCGGGTCCTCCTGCGCCCGGCGGTCGTAATTATCGATGCTGGCGAAGAGGTGTTTTTTACCGGCCGCGTCGTAGCTGATGGCCAGGCCGATGCGCCCTCCCCCCGCGCCGGTGGGGAAATCGCCGCCGCCGATGTTCGACCAGGATTTACCCCCGTCGGTACTGTGGTGGATGCCGCTGCCGGGGCCGCTCTCCTCGAAATTCCAGGCCTTGCGCTCCCGCTCCCAGGTGGCGGCGTAGAGGTGGTCGGGGTTACGCGGGTCGCGCAGCAGGTCGACGGCCCCCGTCCGGTCGTTGATGAACAGCGTCTTGGTCCAGGTTGTACCGCCATCGGTGGTCAGGAACATTCCCCGTTCGGGGTTCGGCCCGTACAGGTGACCGAGGGCGGCCACCCAGACGCGGTCGGGATCTTGCTCGTCCACGATCACCCGTCCGATGTGGTGGGTGTCGTCGAGGCCGAGGTGGGTCCAGCTGCGGCCGCCGTCGCTGCTGCGGTACACCCCGTTCCCGGCGTAGGAGCTGCGGCTGGAATTCACCTCCCCGGTCCCGACGTAGATGGTGTTGCTGGCCCAGTGGACGTCGAGGTCTCCGATGGTCATCACGGCCTGGTCGTCGAACAGCGGCTCGAAGGTGGTCCCGTTGTCCCTGGTTTCCCAGAGGCCGCCACTGGCGTAGCCGACGAAAAAGTGGGTGGGGTCCGCCGGGTCTACGGCAATGTCCGCCACCCGGCCGCTCATAATGGTGGGTCCGATACTCTCGAAGGCCAGTCCGGCGATGGGGCTGCGCCGTTGCAGCATTTGGCGTTGCTCGTAGGCGTCGCGGCGGTCTTCCGGGGTGGTGGGTCGATTTACCTGGGCGGTCAGGGGGGCGAGGACGCAGGTGCAGAGTATGCTGAGGAGGAGGTGGGGGAGGTGGCGCATGGGGGGAAGGTAGTGAACGTCTGTCGCTACCCACAAGTCGGACCTTCCATTTGTCTGCTGCGTCCACTTCTACCCACAAGTCGGACCTTCAACTTAGCTCCTGCGTCGCCAAATGGAAAGGGCCGACATGGGGTAGCTTTTCCATGTCGGCCCTCTCGGAGGCGAGCGAAGCGATGACGGAGGAGGTCCGACTTGTGAAAAGCGTTAGATTACCCCCATTCTACCCACAAGTCGGACCTTCAACTTAGCTCCTGCGTCGCCAAATGGAAAGGGCCGACATGGGGTAGCTTTTCCATGTCGGCCCTCTCGAAGGCGAGCGAAGCGATGGCGGAGGAGGTCCGACTTGTGAAAAGCGGTTATCTTAGATTATGCCCAACATCTACCACATCTTCAATCGTGCCAACGACCGGGAAACGTTATTTCTTGAGGACCAGAATTACGAAGTGTTTCTCCAAAAAATGCAAAAGTCTATCCTGCCGGTTGCGCACATTTTGGGCTACTGCATCATGCCCAATCACTTTCACTTAGTCGTAGTAACAAAAACAAAAGAGCGTACTGACTTAGTCTGGACGGATAAGCCTAGCCGCGTCATGCCCACCTACGAACTCAGTACAGCGATGCGCAGTTGGCTGATGGGGTTTACCAGGGCGTATAATAAGTTCTATAAACTGACTGGTTCCCGTTGGCAGCAGCACAGTCAGGTCACCCACCACGGTGGGCAACTGACCACACTGCTGGAATACGTTCACCGGAATCCGGTTAAAGCGGGTTTGGTAACCGACGCCCTGGACTGGTGGTACAGTTCCGCAGCGGAGTATGCGGGGATGATTCCGGAAGCGGACTGTATTTGTGATTTGCAAATGGGGCGGGGTTTGCTCTAACCGCTACCCACAAGTCGGACCTTCAACTGACCTCCTGCGTCGGACAGTGGAAAGGGCCGACATGGGATAGCTTTTCCATGTCGGCCCTCTCGGAGGCGAGCGAAGCGATGACGAAGGAGGTCCGACTTGTGAAAAGTGGTACTCACCCCCGCTCAATCGGACACGTCATACAGTGACTTCCCCCCCTACCCCGGCTCAGTTCCGCGCTCGGCAGCGTTATGATGGTCTTGCGCAGCGTATCCGGGTTGAGGCCCTCGTTCTCGAGTTGCTCCAGCAGGCGCTTGGCCCCCGTGATGGTGTAACCGGCCCGGGCGAGGGTCTCGGCGGTGACCGGGTTGCGGTCGTAGGTCAGGGCGATGCCGGGGCGGAGGGCGACCAGGTTACAGCCGTCCGTCCACTGCTCGCGCTCCTGGAAGGGGCTGCGGCCGTTGCCGGCGGGCAGGAAGCGGGCCAGGGGGTCGATCTCGGCCAGGATACACGCCTTGAGACTGGAGTAGGAGCGGGTCGGGCTACCGTCGCGGTTCCAGACCTCTACCCCACCCTGGCGGCCGCCCTCGCAGATGATGGGCTGGTAACAAACGTAGTCGTGCTCGTCGATCTGGGTGAAGATGGTATCGAGGTGCATAAAGGAGCGTTCGGCCGGTACGCTGACCCGGACGACGTGCTCCACCACGCCCCGTTCGAAGAGGGTATCGGTCAGGGTGCGCAGGCTGTAGGTACTGCTGCGTTCGCTGTCTCCGATCAGGAGATATTCCTTACTGAGCAGCATGACGTCTCCTCCTTCAATACTGACCTTCTCCCCAAGCTTACTGGGCGGGAAGGCTTCCACGTTATTCAGGTTAATGACCCGACCGGCGGGCCACAGTTCCTGGAAGATGGGGTGTACGAGGATGACGAGTCGGGTCAGGAAGTTCTCCCGGCTGCGGGCATCCTTGGCGGCTTTAGTGACCAGTATGTGGTCGTTGATCGTCACGGCGATATCGCGGGTGAAGATGAAATTCGGAATGGGATCGAAGAGTACGCGTTCCTCCTCCGCGAAGTGGCCGGTGATCAGCACTTCGGAAAGTTCCCGGGGGGAAAGTTCCAGTAACTTATCGATGTAGGCGGCGGGAAGTTCTTCCCACTGAACGATGAGCTCGAGAGTTTCCCGGGTGGCAGCGGGGCCGGCATCAATGGCTTCGGCGAGCAAGTCGGCAATCTCGAGAACACCGGCCTCCCCGACGATCCGACGGAGCAGCGTGGTGAATACGTCATGTTCCTGCTGCATCCGGGGGAGGTAGACGATGTCATCGAACAACAATTCCTCGGCGCGGCGGGGCGTGATGCTGGCGGTCCCGGCATCGGGGCGGTGAACGAGAACGCGGCGGAGGGGGGCAATTTCGGAATGAACCTGAATGGGCATGAGCGGGGTTTGGGCAATAGTCAGTGGGCGGAGGTCCGTCCGGATAAAAGAGACGACTGACCACTGTACATTTTAGAACGAGGGCAAAGTACGTTAATCGAACCGATCCTAGCCTTAATAGTACCTCCCACACTATCTTTGCCCCCCCTGCCGTTAAAAAAGTCTTAACGGCAATTCCCCGGCCCGGTCCTCCGTCTTGGATGACGACACCAAATTCGGATTTATCCCTTCACAACGTATTATGAAACGAACCGTACTCCACGTCCTGAGCCTGTTGCTGCTCTGTGCCCTTTCCACCAACCTGACCGCCCAGACGGACTGCATAGCGACCGAAAACGGCCCCGCTCAAGTAAACGGTGAGCCCTGTACCAACCCGGTCATTACGGCCGTGCCCTTCCTGCGCATCAACCCCGACGCCCGTGGGGGTGCCATGGGCGATGCCGGCGTAGCCCTGAAGGGAGACGCCAACAGCCTGCACAGCAATGCCAGTCGTCTGGCCTTCGCCGACGAGGACCTGAGCCTCGGTGCCACCTACACCCCCTGGTTGCAGGCACTGGGTCTCAACGACGTTTACCTGGCCTACCTCGGTGGTTACAAGAAACTCGACGAGTTTCAGGCCATCGGTGCCAGCCTGCGCTACTTCAGCCTGGGAGATATCCAGTTCACCGACGTGAACGGGACCCCCACCGGCACCGGTAAGCCCAACGAGTTCGAGCTCGCCATTGCCTACACCCGTAAACTCTCGGATCGCTTCAGTGCGTCCATCGCCGGTAAGTACATCAACTCCAACCTGGCGCAGGGACAGGAAGTCTCCGGTCAGGTACTGGAAGCCGGTCAGGCCTTCGCGGCCGACCTGGGCATGACCTACCGCAACGATGATATTCGTACCGACGGGGGCAACCGCAACAGCTTTGCCTTCGGTGCCGCCATCCAGAACATCGGTAACAAGATCACCTACACGGCCGATACCATTCGCGATTTCCTGCCGATGAACCTCAACCTGGGTGCCGCCTACACCATCCAGCTGGACGAGTACAACGAGTTCACCTTCACCCTGGAGACCCAGAAGTTTCTGGTCCCCACCCCCTGTGACGGCAGTGATGTTAACTGCGACCAGGACGAGAAGGACGACATGAGCCCCATCAGTGCCATCTTCAGCAGCTTCAGCGATGCTTCTTCCTTCAGTGAGGAGCTGCGCGAATTCAAAGTAAGTGTCGGAGCCGAGTACTGGTACGACCAGCAATTCGCCGTGCGCGCCGGCTATTTTTTCGAGCCGAACTCCAAGGGTGGCCGCCGCTACCTCACCGCCGGCCTGGGACTGAAGTACAATATCTTCGGACTGAACTTCAGCTACCTCGTCCCCACCAGCAACCAGCGTAACCCGCTGGACAACACCCTTCGCTTCAGCCTCCTGTTCGACTTCGGCGCCCAGGAAGACGCAAAGTAAATTTGTTAAAGTATATTTCAACGCAATCATTCTGGACTTAAACCATTATATTGCAGTAACGAAATACGGTTGCACGCCGTCGTTAAGATTTTTTATAACTGGGGTTTAGTTCAGGAAAGGTGTGGCACTTGTGCCGCGCCTTTCTTTTTTTAAGGAGGAGGAAAGAAGAAAGACCAGTCGCTCCGCGACTTGAAAGAAGAAAGATCATGACGTGATGTACTCGTCTTTCTTCTTTCCTCTTTTCTCTTTCTTCTACCTTACGGCCCAATGGCTACCCTTTCCCCCTTTACCAGCACCCGTCAGCTACCCACCGGCACTTACGATGTCCTACCCGTCACCCGGGGTGGCGTACGCTTCCTGCAACCTTCCCCCTTCGAAACCGTAGCGGGAGGCTTCCGGGAACTCACCGTGGCCGGACGACACAGCGGGCATTTCTGCCGGGGTATCTGCGGGTTACTGCCCGCCACCGCCTTTACCGACGGGACGGTGCAGGCCCACGAACGGACCTTACTGTCCCGGTTAGAGATTCAGGAAGCCGTGTTCCGGGCGGATGGCGGAGCCATCGCCAAGCCGGTACTTTTAACGACACCCACCCTGACGGAGTGGTGGCGGATGGCGGATGAACGATGTACGGTATCGGAGCCATCGCTCCACTTCGCCGGGGTCAACCAGGAGTACATACTGCGCAACTACGGCGGGGAGGTATCCGTGCTCCCCCTGCCCGGACCACCGCTGGTGATCGCTGACGGCCACCACCGGGCCGAGACCTTCGCCCGCCTCTCCGCCGCGGGAGACTCCCGCTTTGACCAGGTTCCGGTAGTCGTTATCGGAGCGGAGGAACTGGCCATCGGCACCTTCCTGCGGGTGATCGACGTAGCGGGGGAAGCACTGTCCAGCATCCTGGACCGACTGTCCCTTTATTTCGAGATTGCACCTGCGTCCGCGCCCGTCATACCCCGTGCCGTAGGCAACTGGTTGATGAGTTTCGGGGGACATCACTTTCAGTTACGCCGCGCCACGAATTACGTAACGGATACCGATGCCGGCTGGCTGAACGAGACTGTTTTACCGCCGGTATTCGGCATCCGGGATAGCCGGAATGACCCACGGTATTTGTCGATCGACCCGCCGCCCCGACCGAACGGTATACTGGAGATTCCCGCGGAACTGCAAGACCGCGTCCTGCTCTACGGCTTTCCCCTGCCGGCCGAGCGGTTCTTCGCGGAAGTGGCTCAGGGGCGTACGCTGCCTCCGAAGAGTACCCGGTTCGAGCCAAGGGTGCCGAGTGGGTTACTGGTTTATAGTCGATAGTCGCTGCTCTACAGGCTATCGATTACATTTTCCCCCTTCTCCTTTCGCCGGAAGGGCACGCCCAGCATCGTACCGATGTGGCTGTGCTCCCGCGTATCCATGTGACTGTCCACGCCGTAGACCAACTTACGGTTATCCACTTCGGAATAGGTGCCGAAGAGGCGGTCCCAGATACTGAAAATGTTGCCGAAATTGGTATCCGTGTAGGGTAAGCGGTAGTGGTGGTGAACGCGGTGCATATCGGGCGTCACGAAGAGAATCCGGATGGCACGGTCCAGGCCGCGCGGCACGGTGATGTTGGCGTGGTTGAACTGGCTGAGGACCACGCTGAGGCTCTGGTACAGGAACACCAGCCACATCGGCGCACCGAGCAGGACCACGGCCGCGGTGGTGAAGGCAAACCGGATCACGCTTTCCCCGGGGTGGTGGCGATTGGCCGTCGTGGTATCCACGTGCTGGTCGGTGTGGTGAACGAGGTGGAACCGCCAGAGCAGGGGAACCCGGTGCTCGGTCCAGTGGGCGAGGTAGGCCCCGAAGAAATCCAGGAGCAGCAGACCGACAATCGCCGTACCCCAGGCACCGAGCGACACCCACTGCAGGAGGCCGAATTCGTTGGCTACCGCCCAGTCGCTGCCCAGTACCAGGATGAAGGCGAGGACAAAATTGACGACGATGGTCGTGAGGGTGAAGAAGAAGTTGACACCGGCGTGTTTCCACTTCCCGTAGTCGGCGGTGAAGAGCGGGGCGGCACTTTCGATGAGCCAGAATACAGTAAGGCCGCCAACGAGGATAAGCGTACGGTGGCTACTCGGGATCTGCCCGAAGTAATCGATCAGGGTTTGCATGTTATGGACTTTGAGCGCGATGCGGGGTACGCAAGATACTTACCTTAGCGCAATGTTGAAGCGCTTCTTCCTGAACGAACGGGCCATGCTGCTGGCGATCATCATCAATGCGGTGATCATCTTCGGACTCTACTTTCCCCGGTGGCACGACAACTTCTGGTTACTGACCATCGACCATTTTTTCATTCTATTCTTCCTGGCCGAACTGATCGTCAAGCTGATCGCCCTCAAGCCAAAGGCCTACTTTGCGAGTACCTGGAACCGCTTCGATTTCTTTATCGTCGTGGGCAGCCTGCCCGTGCTGTTCCTGAATTTCATCGACGTACCGGATACCAGCCTGCTGATCCTGCTGCGGCTCTTCCGGCTGATCCGGCTGGTCCGCTTCCTTCGTTTCGTGCCCAACATCGACCAGGTAGTGACCGGTCTGGGCCGGGCCATTAAGTCCAGTGTCCTGGTGCTGGGCGCGCTGGTGTTCCTGAACCTGATGTTCGCCATCCTGACCTGCCACTTCTTCGCCGAGAGCGCCCCCCAGTACTTCGGCGACCCCCTGGTGAGCATTTACAGCATCTTTCAGCTGTTCACCCTGGAGGGCTGGAACGAGATCCCGGCCGCCATCGTGCAGCAAAGTGAAAACCCGATGGCCGTCGGGATGACCCGCTTCTACTTTGCCGTAGTCGTGCTGCTGGGCGGCATCTTCGGCATGAGCCTCGCCAACGCCGTCTTCGTCGATGAAATGACGATGGACAACAACAAGGAACTGGAAGCGAAGGTGGATGCGCTGACGGAGGAGATCAGGGCGCTGAGGGGGGACTTAGGAAAAAAGAAGAAAGACCGTCCCGCTAATCAGCGGGACTGAAGGAAGAAAGACTTTCCGTCATGCATTGCCAAATGGCTTCGCCATTTGTCCGCATCATCGTCTTTCTTCTTTCTTCTCAAATCTTCAACACCACCCCCAGATTATACCGGTTGCTCCGACCGATGAACTCCCCACCCGTCACCCAGGCACCGCCACCCACGACGCCCAGCCACTTCACGACGGGAAGGTACAGCGTGGCACCTACGCGTCGCCAGCTACTGCCGGTACCCGCCGTAGCCGACTGCACCGCGGTGCCGGACTCCAGGGCACGCACGCTCTCCCACCAGCCTTCCACGTAAAACCAGCGATTGCCGTAGCCGCTCCGCAGCAGCAGCGGCCAGGCCGAACGGCTCTCGGGGGCGAACTGGAAATCGATCCCGGACTGAGCGCTGAGGAATAGGCCGCCGTCAAACTGATACTGGTACACCAGCCGCCCCTGGAATACGGTGGCCCGCTGGCCGAGCGCGGTGATGCCGGCGGTTTCGTAACTACCTACGGGGAAACTCAGCCCGATGGCCGTAAAAACCCGGTGGCTGCCGCTTTCCTTGCGGGCATCCAGGTTCATATACTTGAGCCAGAGCGAGCCGTCCTGCAGGCTTGCGGGGCGGTCGTTGGCGCGCATATACGGGAGTGTCGCTACCAGGGCGGTATTGTCACTCAGGCCGGCTTCCAGGAAGAGGCTATAGCTGACGGTTTCGATATCCCTTGCCTCCGGGATACCGTCGGCCGTAAGGTACTCGTCGTAGCGGTCGTTACTGTACGTCAGGGCGACGGCTACCTCTCCCTTCGGGGTGGGGAAA
This sequence comes from Lewinellaceae bacterium, assembly GCA_963838715.1. Taxonomy (GTDB): domain Bacteria; phylum Bacteroidota; class Bacteroidia; order Chitinophagales; family Saprospiraceae; genus Neolewinella. The sequence continues at coordinate 4,347,547 of CAWISE010000009.1, read as the reverse complement.
CCACTGATCGGCCCCTGGGCGGAGAGGATAAACGGCAGTAAAAGCAGGGCCATCAGCACGGCAGACTTTGTATTTCGCATAACGTTGGTTCTCATATGTGGCTGGTCCCTATCTTTGGCGTTCGAAAAATAGCCTTCTTTTGAGCGACAGTCTGGTCATTATTCCTACCTATAACGAACGAGAGAACATCCAGCGGATGATCAAAACCGTGTTCGAACTGTCGCACCCCTTTCACTTGCTCATTGTAGACGACGGTTCGCCCGACGGGACGGCCGCCATCGTAAAGGAATTACAGCAAACTTACGCCGGCCGACTGCACTTACTCGAAAGGGCCGGAAAGCTCGGTCTCGGTACCGCCTACCTCGACGGGTTTCGCTGGGGCCTCGGCCGCTCCGAGGGCTACACTTACTTCTTTGAGATGGACGCCGATTTCAGCCATACCCCGGCGGATCTCATCCGGCTCCGGCAGGCCTGCCTGGACGGGGGCGACGTAGCCGTCGGGTCCCGCTACACCAGAGGTGGTGGCGTGGAAAACTGGCCCGTGGACCGCCGTATCCTCAGCTACGGGGCCTCCGTCTACGTCCGGCTGGTCACCTGGATGCCCGTCAAGGACCCCACCGCCGGTTTCATGTGTTACAGCCGCCCCGTCCTGGAGGCGATGGACTTCGACAAGATCGAGTTCGTCGGTTACGCCTTTCAGATCGAGATGAAGTACACGGCCCGCCAGTTGGGCTTCACCATCGTGGAGGTACCCATCGTCTTCACCGACCGCATCGCGGGGAACAGCAAGATGCATAAGTCGATCATCAAGGAGGCGGTACTGGGTGTCCTTAGCCTGCGTTTTCGTTAGCCAGCCACCAGAGTCCGGAGGAGTCGCTATAAACAGCCAGGGGTCTGGGACTCCTAGCTGAACAGAACGAGTCCTCCGGACTCCACCCACGAAAAAAGCCCCGACCGTCTACTGACGATCGGGGCTTCCTAATTCCTAGTTCTCAGGTCTTAATTCCTGAGCCCTAAGTCTCGATTTACATATCCACGTTCATCACGCGGAATTCGGTGCGGCGGTTAGCCTGGTGCTCGGCCTCACTGCAGTTTACGCCATCGGCGCAACGGTTGGTCAGGCGGCTTTCACCGTAACCACGGGTTACGAGGCGGCTGCGGTTGATACCCTTGCTGACGAGGTAGTCGGCAACGGACTTGGCACGACGCTCGCTCAGGTCCTGGTTGGAGGCGGCGGAACCGCGGCTGTCGGTGTGGGCGTTCAGTTCGATACGGATGTTCGGACGCTCCCGGAGAAGGGTCAGGAGACGCTCGTCGATGATGCGGCGGCTGCTGCCGGTGATGGCGGCGCTACCCAGTTCGTACTGGATGGGGAGTACGTTGAAGCTGGTCAGCTCACAGTCGATCTCCTCGTAGGCGGCCAGACCTCCTTTGGTGGTCATCACTTCCTTGGTGATGGTGGTATACTGAGCTTCTACCATCGTCTCGTTGACGCTGGCGGGTTGGTCGATGACACGCTTGGTGATTTCCTCGTAAACGGGCTCGATCTGGATTTCCTTTACCTGAGCGGGCGTGGCGATCACTTCCTTGGTGTAGGTAGCGTTCTGACCTTCGATGCTGTTGCTGCTGCTGCTGGCATCGTTGGCGATGCGCTGTACGGGAACGGTACGGTACTCAGCCGGGTAAGTGCGGTAACAGAGTACCTGGCAGTCGTTGGGGTTGTCGGACTCACAGCCTTCGTAGGCGGTGGTTTCCCAGCGGCTGACTTCGGGCTTGATCAGTACGCGCTCGGTGGCGTCGGTGAAACTGGCGGCCTGTACGTTCATGGCCGTAGCGGGAGCCTGGCTCTGGTAGCTCATGGTCTCGGTACGGAAAGTAGCGGGAATGAACTCGTAGCGGGTGTAGCCTTCCTTGACCAGGACGCGCTCGGTGACCGTCTTGTAGGTAGCGGGGACGACGTTGAGTGTCTTGTAGGCGGGACGGGTCTGTACGCGAACGGTTTCGGTAGAGTAAACGTCGGGGGTTACACAGCGAACGTAGCACTTGTTGGGGTCTGGGTTGGCAGGAAGTTCCTGGGCCTGGACGCCGACGGCGCTGCATACGAGTGCGATAATGAGTGTTAGAGTAAATCTCATGGATGAATAGTTGGTTAAATAGTTGATTTCGAAAACAGTACTAATTACAAAACGAAAAGAGGGAGGTATGTTCGGTAAAACCTACGTTCCTTTGGGGCTAAGACCCCGCATTTACGCCGTAATCCGGTATGTTGGTATGTCTCTCACGGGGATGATTTGGGGAGAGAACAAGGACAAAGGTTTTAATTCTGCCCTTAACACACAATAAATACGACGAACGATCCGGGAAAAGGTCACTAACATTTGGCGGGCAAAGGTGACGGGCTTAGGCCTGGGGATTGTGGTATTGTGGATTGTGGGGGCCAATTTTCTCGAACTTTTTGACTGGGACGAGCTGAATTTTGCCGAAACCGCCCGCGAAATGGTCGTCTCCGGCAACTGGCTGCAACCCACCGTCAACTATCTGCCCTTCCACGAAAAGCCGCCGTTATTCGCCTGGCTTCAGGCAATCTGTTTCCAGATTTTCGGCGTCGGAAGCTTCGCCGCCCGCCTCCCGAACGTACTCTGCGGCGGGCTGACCGCGCTGCTGCTGTTCCGGACCGGCAGCCGGCTCCACGGTACGGTTTTCGGCCGCTGGTGGGCCATCGCCTTCGGCTGTAGTATCCTGCCGCAGTTTTATTTCATGAGTGCCATCATCGACCCCTGGTTCAATCTGTTCATTTTCCTGTCCGTGAGTCAACTCTTGTCCGGGGGCCGCCGGGCGGTGGTCTGGTCGGGGCTGGCCCTGGGCGGCGCACTGCTGGTCAAGGGTCCGGTGGCGGGCCTCATCGTGGGGATATGGTGCCTGCTGGCATTATTTTTTGCGACGGAGCGCAGGTGCCGGGTCGATCAATTTAAAAAGTACGTCGGCGTGGCGCTGATCGCCCTGCTTCCCTTTCTGGTCTGGATCGGACTGTTGTGGCGGCAGGATGGCGGGTTCTTCGCCACGGAGTTCATCCGCTACCAGTGGCGACTCCTGACTACCCCGGATGCCGGTCATGGCGGGTTCCCCGGTTACCACGTCGTCGTCCTGCTGCTGGGTTGTTTCCCGGCCTCCTTCCTGGCCCTGCGTCCGCTGTGGCGACGGGCCGACTTCGGCAGGGATTACGACCGGGGGATGCGCTGGCTGTTCTGGATCGTCCTGATCCTGTTCAGCATCGTGAGTACCAAGATCGTTCACTACAGCAGTCTGTGTTACTTTCCCCTCACCTGGTTCGCGGCCCGACAACTGACGGCGACCGACCGCCCCCCGGTTGGCCGGACCGTCCGGACGGCGTCGTTGGTCTGGCTCGGCACCTGCGTCCTCGCCCTCCTGCTGACGGTCCTGCTCGGAATGAACCGGGTAACACTACTACCTTATATAGAGGATGTTGAAGTGGTCGGTCGCCTCGCCTTTCCCGTCGCGTGGCCCGGCTGGTTGATCCTCCTGCCCCTGGCCGCCCTGATCGGCTGGGGCCGGCTTCTGCTTCGCCGCCGATCTCCCCAATGGCCGGCCTACCTGTTCGGCTTCACCTTCCTGCTTACTTACGGCACGATCGTCGGCGTATTCCCCCGGGTCATCGCCCACAATCAGGGTGCCCTGACCGAGTTTTACCGCGCCCAACGCGGAGAAGCCGTCTACCTGGGCACCGCCTACCACAAGAGTTACGCCCACTGGTACCACGCCGCCCTGCCCCCCGAACGCGGTGGCCGTGCCCGCCAGTACCGTTTCCACGAATCCATCGACCTGCCGCTGCGGTTCAGCAGTCCCCAGCGCTTCACCGAACGCGTACTGCGGGAAGTGCCGGATGCGCGGTTGCTGTACCAACGGGGCGGGTATAGCTTTTACGAACGGATGGTGGGACCGTTAGGAGTTGGATCTTTAGAGCGTTAGGAGTTAGGAGTTAGGCCGTTAGGAGTTAGAGCGTTAGGAGTTAGGCCTTTAGGAGTTAGGCCTTTAGGAATTGGTATTTGGAGCGTTGAATCGCTAACGGTCCAACATGTCCAGGGCATACGCCACGTAGCTATCCCCCGGATTTCGTCCCCGGTTTCCCGCCCCCGCACGCGACCACCTCGAACTGCTTTCCGCCGACTGAGTAAGTAGCCGCCGTAGTTCTCGCTTCCCGTGTTGCCGAGGCGGTGTCGATCTGACCGAGGGGGGAATACTGGGAGGTAGCGCGGTGGCCCAGGTAGTGGGTCCAGTCGGTGCCCGGAAGGAGGGGGGCGTCGCAGCTGGCGAAAATGGCCAGCAATGGTAAGGGTGTCAGAAACTTCATGGTATTAATTTACTTATCTTTAAGCAGTCGAATTCACCCACTATGACATTCAACCGCCACCGTACTTATACGGACCTGGAACTCCAGCGCATGTACCGGGAGGGGGAAGAGGGTGCCTTCGGCCCGCTGCTCGAACCGCACATCAGACCCATTATGGGTTACGCCCGTACCCTGACGCAGGACGATCACGAGGCGGAGGATCTTAGCTTCCGTGTCTTTCAGGAACTGGCCGAAACCATCAGAAAAGGGACTGACGTGACCAACGTCGGTGGTTACCTCCGCAAGATGATCCGCAACCGGTTCATCGATCATATGCGCAGTCAGCAGACCCGTACCAACCGCCTGCTGACGGAATTACTGGAGGAAGAACGGGAGGAAGCGGCCGAGGAAGTTCCCTACGATTCCGAACGGGATCACCAGCGGGATATCCTAATCCTGGAAATCGACCGTCTTAATGAGGAACAGCGGTACGTGATCGCAGAAAAATATTTTTTCGGACAAGACCCTAAGGCCATCGCCGCCGAAGCGAACTGGCCGGAAAAAAAAGTATACAACCTTCTTAACGGAGCAAGAAAAACGTTACGAAGACGGTGCCTTCGGTCCGTGAAATAATCCCTTATCCTGAACAGTAACCGACATGGCCTGGCGCCGCAGTAAAAAACACAATTCCGTAGACGAGATCGGACAACATCGCTTCAAGGACTTTGAAGCTTCCCAGGACCGACTCCGACGGCGGCTGGAGGAAAAATACGGCCCCTACCAAAAACCGCCCCCGTTGCGGGCAGCCTGGAGAAATCCGCTGATCGGCCTGGCTGCCGCGCTCCTGCTGGCCCTGGGCGCCCTCCTGTGCTGGCCATCCGCCGGTACCGCGGAGAACGGTCTGTTAGCCCTGGCGGAAACCCACCGCAGGCCGGTCAGCACGGAACCCATCAGCCCGGACCGCGGACCGGCCTCGGCCCCCACGGAACTGGATCACCTCGTCCACCGGGCACTGGGCAGCTACGAAGTAGGCCGCTACGCCGAGGCGGCTGCCGACTTTACCACCCTCTCGGAGGGGGCCACTGACGGTAAGCGGCAGCTGTACGCCTACTACGCCGGTAATGCCTATTATCTATCCCAGCAGCCCGGCCCCGCCGCCGACATACTGGCTCCCCTGCTGGAAGAACTGGACCGGAAAAGTTCACTTCACGGCATCACCGCGCTCTATCTGGGCCTGGTCCGGATCGATCAGGAGCAACCGATAGCCGCCCGGAAGGTGCTGGAGCGGGTCGACGAAAGCAATCGAAAAGCCTACCGTCAGGCGGCCGACCTTTTGGATTTACTGAGGCGATAGCCCAGGACGGCCAACAGACTCGCCGCCGCCAGGGCCGCCAGCCAGCCTAACCAGCGGGTTCCGGCCGGCATCTTCTCCAGTGGTTGTCCGTCACCCACGTATACCAGCGTCGCCCAGTAGGCCGGGTGCTCGGTCAGGTCCATACTTTCGTCCAGGTACCTGAGTTGTGCCTGCCGGAGCGCCTCCGGCTTCGATAGTCGTTCCTCGTAAAGCGACTCGTAAAAATCAGCGAGGATGAGGTGGGCCGTCTCGTCCTTTATTTCCCAGAGGTTGACCAGCAGATTAAAGCAGCCCGCCCGGGTGAAGGCCTCGGCCAGGTTGGCCACTCCCCTCCCCCGAAAAAGACGTCCGCCCATGGTCTGGCAGGCGGCCAGTACGGCCAGGTCCGCCCCCAGGTCCATCGTCCCGATCTCCCTGGCCCGCAGGTACCCTCCCTGCTCCGGGTCATCGATGGGGGCAAACAACAGCGCGGTCCGGGAAGGTCGTTCGTTGTCCAGCTGGGTATGGGTGCCGATGTGGAGCAGGTTGGCCCGCCCCGCTTCCCTTTTAAAACACGCATGGGTGGCCGAGGATGACGTATACCCCAGGGCGGCCCCGCTGCCGAGCCGGGTACAGAGCATATTTACCGTCCGTTCGCTGCCCCGGAGTGCCCGCCAGTTGGCCGTTCCCTGCTCCGAAAAGGGTGCCAGGGCCAGTGCCTCCAGTTCGGGACGGGGACGCACGATCGAGGGTTGCAGCAACGTACTCCGGCAGTTCAGCAGCAGTCGGATGCGGTGCGTTCGCAACAGATACGGGTAGCCGTTCCCCGTCGGCTCCCCACCGATCAGGGCGGCGAAGGGCAGGTAGGTCAGCGTACCGTCGGGAACGATCACCAGCGATTTGCCCTCGATCAGCTGGGCTACCGGATCGATCAGCAATTGGTGAAATTGCCGGAGATCTTCGTAGATACCCGGGTGGGTACCGTCGATCCGGTCCAGCAGCCGTTCCATCCGGTCGGTAATGCTTTCCCGGCTCTTCACCCGCAGGAAGGCCTCCCGTTCGTGATCGACGTAGATGAGGTAGACGATGGTGTCCTGTTCCACCAGGTGCAACAGGGCCTCGTCCGGCCCCAGTATTCGACTGCGGATCAGCCCGACGGTCAGGCTGTCCGGTTGCCGCCCGGCCTGTACGGCGGTGCGCAGTTCGTTCAACTCCTCCCGGATACCGTCCCGCTCCGTTCCCAGCCGCTCCAGCTCGATCCGGATGTCGGAGAGTGTCCGGGTGTCGAGCATCTGGTCCCGGAGTAAACCGATCCGGGCGTCAAGTTCGCGGCGGTTCGCCTCCTGCCGTCTCAGTAGCTCCCCGATGCCGGCGTGGTACTGTGCGAGTTGCGCATTGATCAACTCTTCGCTCAGGTCGAGGTACTTGACCTCCTCGCTGGCCCGGAGTGCCGTTTCGAGAAACTTCCGGTCGGGGTTTTCCCGGTAGTTACGCTCGGCCAGGCCGATCTCGATCTTGCGCAGGTCGAGGGCCACTTCGTCCAGCAACCGTCGGAAACCGGGCGCATCGGACTGTCGCCGCAACAGCTGGATGAGCGAATCGCCCACGCTAATCTCCCGGTAGGCGTAGGCGCGATATTTTTTGTCTCCCTCCACCAGGTCGCGGCTGGAGTACATGGCGGCCCGGTCTTTCACCAGCCTCAGCAGGTCTAAGTCTACCCACAGCGTAGCGGCCGGCAGGTGGGCGTCGTAATCCGTCCCTCCCCGTGGCCCCGCCAGCGACCAGCTGTCCATCAGTTGGTAAAATAATTGGGAGGCGAGTTCGAAATCCCCGGTAGCCCCGGCGATCTTGGCCCGCAGCAGATGGCGGGAAAGCATGAGGTCGCCACTTACGCCGTAGCGTTCGTGCACCTCGTCCACCTTCCGGAGGGCGGCCAGGGCGGCGACGTACTCCCGCGACCGGATGGCGAGGCTGGCCCGGTAATTCCAGTATCTGCCGAGGGTCGATCCGTTCCGGTGCCGGGGGTAGCGTTGCAGAAAGCCGTCCCATTCTTTCAGCAATTCCCGAAAGCGGACCAGGTCGTCGGCGGTGTTGTAGTAGTGGCTCCGAATACTGAAGTACTGTAACCAGGCGTCGCAACCGGCTGGCAGTTGCTCCTCGATGATTCGCCGTGCCTTCGTCAGCAACCGGCCCGCTTCGTTCAGTTCCCTGAGTTCGATCAGCCCGCTGCACTCATTCAGCATGCTTTCCATGCGGTAGGCTGGGGTAACCGCCGAAACGGTGGACAGCCGTTGTACCGCCTGTGCCCTTTCCAGTTCGTACAACTGGCCGTACATCGTGGCGAGGTTATTGTACAGGAGGCTTTTTTGCCACTTGGTGTAGATATCTTCTCCCACCTCCAGGGCGGCCCGCAACAGTTCTCCCGCCTGGGCGTAGGACCCCTCCGCGTAGGCCAGGGTCGACTGGGCCACCAGCCCGTCGGCGATCGCCGCGCGGTCTTCGGTACGGTGCTGTTCCACGAAGGTGATCAGGCGTCGGTACAGTGCCTGCCCCTCCTCGCTCCGGTGGGAGTGATAGACGGCCTGCCCCTGCAGGATCAGGTGATAAAAAGACAATTGGGTGCTGTCGACTCCCCGTTGCCGGATCAGTTGCTCCGCCCCCCGGAAGTCCTCGTAGGCCCCGTCGGCGTCATCCAGTTCGTAGCGTACTTCCCCGAGGTAGTGACGGGCGCGGGCGAGGTTGATCCAGTCGGCCTCCCGTTCAAAGGAATCCATTAGGGCGGGAAGCCGCTCCGCGCTCCGCGCAAAATCCCGGCCGTCGCGGTAGCTCCCGATAATCTCCTCCAGCTCCGCCAGCGCGGACTGCGAACGGAGGGTGGGAGAGACCGCGATTAACAGTCCCCAGAGCAGTAAGCTGAACCAGGACGGACGGTAAGACATTCGGTAAAGTGGTACGGCACACTTAGCTGTACCGACACTAATCTACGTGAACTCTGCGAATGTGGTGGAAAAAGACCCTCTTATTTAATACCGCCCAGTTACCGGCCTACTGGCGGGCGGGGCGAAAAATAAGCCGGACCATGAGTTATCGCGGCAGCCACCACGTTTACGGGCCGGACGCGCGACAGTACTTCCTGCTCCTCGAACCGGAAGACCGGGAGGTAACCGAGGATCTGCCCTGGGCCTTCTACCTGCACGGTGGTGCCTGGACGTTCGGCCGGCCGGAGCAATTTCTCTACGCCGCCATTCCGTGGCTGCAACGGGGCTTCCGGGTGGTGTTACCCAGCTACCGGCGGCCGCCACGCTCCGGGCTGACGGACATCACCACCGACGTGGGCGAGGCCGCGGGTGCGGTGTTTTCACTGGCCCGCCGGAGCGGTCGTCCCGTCACATCCGCCCCCCAGTTGGCGGGGATCAGCGCGGGTGGCCACCTGGCGGCCTGGCTCGCCCTCCATCCGGGAGTGTGGACAAGCCGGGGATGGCCGGCCCCACCGGAACGGGCGGTCTGCTTCGCGGCACCACTCGACCTTACTTTACTACGCCCCCGTACCCTTTTCCGGCCCTACGACGCGCTCAGCCCCACCTCGATCGTCCGGGAAAGACCGGTCGCGGTAGACTGGCTACTCGTTCACGGTACCCACGACGGGATGGTCGACTACCAGCACTCCCGGAACTTCCTGGAGGCCGTGACCGACGGGGGCGGTAACGGACGGCTGCTCACCCTGACCGGAGGCACTCACCTCGATGCCGGCCGCTGGGCCCACGGTACGGATGACCGGGTGGGGAAGGAAGTCGGGTTGTTTATCGGTGAATAGCTCCTCTCTTTCGCTCATTTTACAAGTCGGACCTCCTTCGTCCCGATAGTCATCGGGACTGCGAGAGGGCCGACATAAAAACGAGCTACCCTACCGACGGGAGGCGTGTCGGCCCTCTCGTAGTAAAGGCGAAGCCGAAGCGTAGGAGGTCCGACTCGTCCGACCATCATAAATTTTGCACCTGCGCCCCGCCGCCCCGCTACTTTAGGGTAAGCACAGTACCGTGATCGGTTCGGTCTCGACTACGTTACTCAGGTTGCCCGCCCGGTCGCGCAACCGGATGCGGTAGAAGAATTCGTCGGTCGGGAAATTGGCGTCGGGAATACAGATGAAGCGGGCGTTCTCGCAACAGATCGTAAAGCCGACATTGGTCACCCGGATGAAGATGTCCCCACTGATGCCGTTGCCGGTGCCCTCCACGGGGATGATGGGCAGGGAGACGGGCAGGAAGATGCCGGGGTTGCGACTGTCCTCCAGGGTGACGTCCACGCTGTCCGTAATGTTGCTGATATCGCCATCGCCGTCGGTGAAGCTGATCTGGATGGTGATGCTGTCCTCGATGCCGGAGGACAGGGAACGGATCTCCTGCTTGTTCAGCCCCTCGTAAACGATGACCGGCTCGTCGGGGTAGTCGGGCGGAGAGACGCAACTGCCCAGCGCCAGGGCGCTCAGCAACCAAAGCAGGTATCGGGTGTATTGCATGAAAAGCAAATTTGTATGTTGCGTGATCGGATCAGGGAGGTGACCTCCGCCAATTTCGACGACCTCGCCCTCGAGGTCTTCCGCCACCAGGCGGCACGTAACCTAATTTACGCCGAATACCTGAAATTGTTGCGCTGCACCCCCGCGCGCGTCCGCCAGCCGGCAGACATTCCCCACCTTCCCATCGGGCTGTTCAAACGATACCGGCTGCGCAGCGGCGACTGGACGCCGGTCCGCAGTTTCTCCAGCAGCGGTACCAGCGGCGCGGCCACCAGCCGTCACCCGCTGCGCTCCGAGGACTGGTACCGGAGCAACGCCCGCCGCGCCTTCGAGCGGCAGTACGGCCCCCTGGCCGGCCGCGCCGTACTCGCGTTGCTACCCGCCTACCTGGAGCGAACGGGGAGCAGCCTGGTCTTCATGGCCGAGGATTTCATCCGCCGCGGCGGCCACCCCGACTCCGGCTTTTTCCTCGACGACCTGCCGGAACTGCACCGCCGCCTGCTCCGGTTGCGGGCGGCCGGCACTCCTACCCTGCTGCTGGGCGTCAGTTTCGGACTGCTCGACCTGGCCGAACGCTTCCCGCTGGACCTCGGCCCGGAGGCCATCGTGATGGAGACCGGCGGCATGAAGGGACGACGGCGGGAACTCACCCGGGCGGAGCTCCACGACACCCTGGGCCGCGCCTTCGGGCAACGCCACATCCACAGCGAGTACGGCATGACGGAACTGCTGAGTCAGGCCTATGCGCCCAGCGGCGGCCGGTTCCTGCCCGCGCCCACCCTGCGCGTGACCGGGCGGGAAATCACGGATCCTTTCTGTCCGGCCGCTAACGGAAGCACCGCCGCCCTCAACCTGACGGACCTGGCAAACGTAGATACCATAAGCTTCATCGCCAGCGACGATCTGGGTCGGGTGTACGCCGACGGCAGTTTCGAGGTGCTCGGCCGGATGGATCATTCCGACGTCCGGGGCTGCAACTTGCTGGTCCTTTAGCGGAACGGTCGTACCTTCGTTTTCCAAACAAAATATTTTACAATCCACCACGATACCACAACCGATTTTTTACGGGCCATTGCCGTCGCTACCGACGCGGTCCGTTCCACGCACCCGGTACTGACGGAGGAGCACGTAACCCGGGCACTGGACAGCTACCGGATTTATTTCAGCCAACTCCCGCAGGACCCCGAACTTCCTCCCCCGGATGCCCTCGATCCGGGAATGGACGCGCTCTTGCTCGCTATCTGGGACACGATCGTGGACCGGGAAGCCGGTGAACTGGACGGTCCGGCCGACAGCCTGGACGTTTTCTACGCCGCGGCCTTTAGTCGGGCCATTGAGGGAGAACCAGAGGAAGAGGAAGAGAAAGAGGTGGATTTGGCGAGCGCGCAGGTGCAAAAGATTCCACAACCGCGGGAGACGGTCGATCCTGCGCCAAAGACGGCCGAACCGGAGGAGCGGCCGGCCATCCTCCAGCTCAAGATCACCATTCTGGGAAGCCGCCCGCCGATCTGGCGGCGTATCCTGGTACCCGCTTCCTTCGACCTGGAGCAGCTCCACCACGCCATCCAGGCCAGCATGGGCTGGCGGGACGCCCAGCTGCACGAATTTCACGCCATCGTGGGTGGGAGCCTCTCCTCGGCCCGCGATCTGGCCCAGGTATTCGGGGAGGAAGGCACCCAGCTACTCTACGAATACGGAGACGGTCCGCAAAACTGGGTACACACCATCGAGCTGGAACGCTTCCGCGACCGGGAGCCGGGTCAGCCCTATCCTACCTGTACGGGCGGGGAACGGGCGTGCCCGCCCGAGGACCGCTGCGACGGTATCGCCGCCTACGACAATATGCTGGCGGCCCTGGCCGACCCGAGCCACCCCGATCACCGGGAATTCGCGGAGCACATTACGGAGGCGTTCAACCCGAATGCCTTCAACATCACCCAGGCGGAGGTCAACCTGTCGCGGTACCAGGTCTGAGTGACGGGTCTTCACCCGCTAGAAGTAGCTCCCTAACAAAAAAGAATATTCATTGTAGGCATGCTCGTACGTCAGAGAGAGACTCGCGCTGGCATCGAACTGTAGTCTGGCAAAGGGTGCGAAGCGGCCACTGGTTTTGGTTCGTAGTTCCACGCCACCGAATACGCTGTTCAAATTCTTGATTTCCAGTAACTCCCCTATTCCCGGTACGGCATCCTCGGATCTGGCCCTGACCTGTATCAGGTCCGCGGCGGGTTCGTTATTCGGGGTCATTACCGGGATGACTCTGACCAGAGAAATATCGTAGTCGCCCGATAATTTTATTTTATAGGACAGTCCACCGAAAACGGAGAGTGCCAATTTCGCATTTTCCATTACGTTGAATCCGAGACCGACGGCAGGGGCGACGTACGTTATATTGGCTGTCTCGTTACTTGACAACACATCTCCCGCGTTTCTGAAGGGGGCTTCCACGTTCAGGTTCGTCGTGCCCGCTCCGCGGTACTTGCCGTAGGATAGCCAGAAGGGCACGTAGAATCTTCTCCCGACCTTATACCTTCCCCCCGCGCCGAACCGGACCCGGTTGAACCGGTCGAATTCAGTGAATTGTAGTCCTGCGAACTTCCCTCTCCACTGATAATTGGATATCCCCAGGAAAACTTGCAGCTGGAACTTGTTGTCCTTTTCGAATTCGGTAGGATACCGTTGCGAGTTGAGGTTCTTACAGTCGCCCACCGCACTGAAAAAATTCATTACCGCCAGGTCATTGAAGCTACCGGGGACGGCCCCTTCAGCGCAGGCCGAATGGGCTTTGGCGTAGGCTATTATGTCATTTTTCGACCCGATCACCTTAACGGAAGCCCCCTCGATTGCGTAGTAAAAAGTCTGTTTCGCCGCTTTCCGGCGGTCGGCGTTGATGTCTACCGGCTGGAGTAAAATACTCTTGAGCACCCTCACGTCCCCGTCCAATAGCAGGCGCAACAATACCTCCTGATCGGAGAAGAAGTCTGACAGTTCCGTCACCGAGGATGCGCGGACGAAACTGCCGATGTTCTCTCCCTGTACCGACGCGATGTCGGAAACTTCGTATTTGCTTTCGGTGCCATCGTTCAGTTTCAGTTTCACGCGATCCACCTCCAGCAGATTTTCGTTATTTTGGATGGAACCGTAGATGGTATCTCCACTCATCAACACCAGGAAAGAACTTCCGGATTGTCCGGCAATCGAGCTACCCGAAATTGCCAGTAATAACCATAGGAGGTATTTCATATCTCAGTGGGGGTTGCGTGAATGGTTCCCGTACCGCCCAAAACAAAAAAGAGCGGACAGGTATTGCAATAGCGTACAAGATACGAAGCCGGGGAAGTTGCTTGAATTGTATCCGCTTGGCTTTACCTTACCAGAAATGCGGTTCGAGCTACCTGTAATGCCCTTGCGTAGCTACTACTTTCAGCAAAAAAACAAAACAAAACTATGGATTACCTGATCATCGCCCTCCAGTTAATCGTCGGACTCAGTATTTTGAACGTCTGGCTGATACAGAATAAGAAGAATACCCGTTGGCGGGGCGGTAATGCGACCACGATCGTAGAAGAGTTCCAGGAATACGGTTTGCCCGTTTGGTCGGTGTACGTCGTGGGGGTCATCAAGGTTATTCTGGCCTTACTGCTCATTGCGGCCATCTGGTTCCCGGCGTTACGCTTTCCCGCTGCCATCGGGCTTGCCCTCATGCTGGCTGGATCGGTGGCCATGCACTTCAAGATCAGCGACCCCCTCATCAAGTCCTTTCCGGCAGCCCTGTTTCTGGTGATGTGCCTGATTATCGCCTACGCGGCCTGAGGTAGACCGACCGCTCGCGTCATCAGACGCTGCGTCCGTAGTTGATCGCCAGGTACAGATTCAGTACCGCGTAGAAAAAAGCGGGGGTTGCCGCGTAGAGGCTATCTCTGATCTTCATGCGCACGCCAAATCCATACGCCATCATCAGGCACAAACCGCTGGCCGCGGCGGTAGCCAGAATGGGCGAAAACCAGTAGCCCAGGATCAGGCCCAACCCGCCCGCTATTTGCAGGAAACCGGTGAGCGGTCGCTGACGATCGTAACCGTAGCGGATGAATTCACTTTTCATGTACGGCGACGTCAGGCAGCTGATTCCGAAGAACAGGAAAGAGATTCCGGAAAAAAAAGTAGCCAGGGCGAAATAGTCCATACCAAAGAGGTTTAAAGCGGGGTGGGAAGAGGGAAGTACCATTCGTACCCCGTGGTCGAAGTACCTCGAACCATTGCGGGCGGCAGAGGTTTGAGCCCCCGACCTAATGTTAAAACTGAACGTAATGTTTGCGCTACACGAAAATGGGATCAGCAAGACCCGCCGCTTGTTCGGATACCTACTCTCCGTGCTGCCCTCCCTGGCGGTACTGGGATCGGGGTTCATGAAATTTTTCCCCAGTGCCGAGATCCATCTGCTGCTGGAGAAGCTGGGGATGGCCGATCATGCGGTACTGATCGGTCTGATCGAGATCGGCTGCGTGGCGCTGTACTGGATACCCAGGACCAGTAACATCGGGTTCTTTCTTTTCTGCTCTTACATCGGTGCGATCATCACCGGAGAAATCATCCTGGGCGATTTCCCTCTACCGGGCCTGACCATCGGAGTGATGATCTACGTGGGGACCTTCCTGCTAAAGCCCTCGCTGCTGGGGGGGCTGACCCGCTGACACCGGGCAGCCGATAGATTTCGGAGACCATAACGTAAGAAGTAACGATTACTGAGCATTCCCGCACGCTAACCGCATTCCATCATATCCCACCCGGACGCCTTCCGGCAACTCCGTTTCCAACCGGGCGTGTGGGGGGAACCGGTGACTCAGGTGAATAAGCACCGCATTAGCCGGTTGCAGCCGCTCTACGTAGGCCAAGGTTTCCTCCAGGGATAGGTGGCTGTGGGTACCCTGGTAATTCAGACAGGAGATGACCAGGGTATCGAGACCCGCCAGCCGGTCGAGGGTGCTCTGGGGAAGGGTTTTAACGTCCGTCAGGTAGGCGAGGCGGCCGATGCGGAATCCGAGGATGGGAAGTTCACCGTGGCGGACCTCCAGCAGTTCCAGTTCCCGGCCGGCGAAGGAGAGGCGATCTCCAAAATTGACGTGGCGCAGGTCGAGGCGGGGAACGCCGGGGTAATTCCCGAAGGCATAGGCGAAGCGCTCCCGTAACTCGGCGGCCACCCGGGGCAGGGAATAGACGGGCATATCCAGTCGCTGCCGGAAGCAGTAGGGACGTAGATCGTCCAGACCGGCCGTATGGTCGTTGTGCTCGTGGGTGACCACTACCCCATCGAGGCGGGAAACGGCCGCCCGGAGGTACTGTGACCGAAAATCCGGCCCGGCGTCGATGGCCAGGAATCGGTCTTCTTCCGACAGTAAGGCAGCCGTGCGGAATCGCTTGTCCCGGGGGTCGGTGGAGATACAGGTGGCGCACCCACAACCGAGCACGGGAATACCCTGAGAAGTAGCCGTACCCAGTAGTGTAAGCGTCATAATTAAGCCTCATTTAAAACTTTGCACCTGCGCACCGTCGCAAAAAAAACCGTCGACACCCAGTCCAGGATGCCGACGGTATAATTACGTCAAATGTAGTTAGCTCAGCAATTTACCGGAGAATGGTAATGTTGCCCTGTTGGATGAGGGGTTCCTCGTTGGGGCACACCAGCCGTAGCCAGTAACCGTAAACGTCGGGTTCCAGATCGTCACCGCCGGCCTTTCCGTCCCAGGTTTCGGTGATGTTATCGGAGGAGAATACTTCCTGCCCCCAGCGGTTGTAAACGATCCAGCGGAATTCTCCGATCGCTTCCTCGAAGCCGAGGGGTACCCGTACGCGGATCTCATCGTTCATGTTGTCACCGTTGGGCGAGAAAGCGTTCGGCAGGAAGAAACGTTCCGCCGTACAGACGGGATCTTCCACGCGGAAGGTGATCGTAGTGGTAGCGGGGCAACCGTTCAGGGTACCGGTGACGGTATAGGTCACTTCTTCCCCTGCCTCGTTCGGTGTTACGGTAGCCATATTTCCGTCGGCATCGATGTCTCCGGGGCCGGTCCAGGTAAAGTCACAATCCTCACAACCGGTTACGGTCAGCACGTTGTCTCTCCCCAGTACGATGACCAAGTCCTCAGCCGTGCCCTCGAGGGGGCCGACGGTGGTGACCGTGACATCCACCGGAGTGGTAATACTGCAATTCGAGGCGGCGTCGGTCGCCGTTACGTTAACGGTCATGCTCTCCGTGCCGACGTATACCGGGTTTGCGGGGTCGGCCGTATCGACAAGGTCGGCGGGGTCGTAAGTGTAGGTGTACCGTCCGTCAACGTTCCCGGCCGGGAAGAGCGAAATGCGGTCACCGAGACAACCGGCCACTTCGGTCGCGGGCAGCGCAACGCTGATACCGGAGACACGGACGGTAACCGGAACGGCTTCCGAACAGTCGATAACGGCATTGGGATCGCGGCCCAGCACGTAGACCGTGATGGTCTGGTCTACGTTGGTGGCATCGATCGTGAATTCGGGTCCGGTAGCCAGTTCGTTCTCCAGGTCGGCATCCGAGTACCAGGTGTACTCCAGGTTCTCGTTGACGCTGCTTCCGGTTACGGTTAGCTGACCGGGTTCGCAGAGGGTGGTATCCACCGGATTG
The DNA here is from genome assembly GCA_963838715.1 of Lewinellaceae bacterium. Lineage (GTDB taxonomy): Bacteria > Bacteroidota > Bacteroidia > Chitinophagales > Saprospiraceae > Neolewinella. The sequence goes on along the minus strand of CAWISE010000009.1, from coordinate 4,330,695 downwards.
GCGACAACGGTGACCTCCTCGGCTACGGAGACCATCACCAGCTGGGTATCGGTACACATGGTAGCCGGGTCGGTAACGACCACCATCAACTCGGTGTCTTCGGTGAAAACGCCGGTCGGGTTAGCGGCCGTTGCGTCGTCCAGTGCGTCAGCGGGTGTCCACTGGTAGGTATAATTATCGTTGAGTTCCCCCGTACTCGTGATGGTAACGGACTTGTCGAAACAGGCCTGCACCACGTCGTCGTAGTCGACGGGCATAAAGGGTACGTAGGTGACCGTAACGGAATCCCGCTCCTCACAACCGGTATTACCGTTCAAAGCACGGATGTAGATGGTTACGTCTCCGGTTCCTTCGTTGACCACGAAATTAAAGTCGGGGCCCGTACCGATGACGTTCCCGAAATCCCGGTCGTCGGAGTAGGTGATGATGGCATCCTCATCGGATACGGTTGCCGCGATGGTGAATTCAGCGGATCCACAGATAGAGGAATCGGTGGAGGTCGTCTCCAGTTCGATGGGTTCGGTAACGTCGATGCTCACCGTCTGGGTATCCGTACACATGGTTACCGGATCCGTGATGACCACCATCAGGTCAGTATCCTCGGTAAAGATGCCAACCGGATTGGCGGGGTCCGTCAGGTCCAGTCCTTCGCTGGGAATCCACTGGTAGACGTAACCGTCGACCGCATCTTCGTTGGCCATGATGGTGGTCATGTCCTGAAAGCAGGCCAGCATGGTATCCTGGTAGGTATTCGGCGTAAAGGGTATGGTCGTGATGGTGGTGGTCAGTGTATCAATGCAGCCAAACTGGTTGCTCACCACGACTTCCAGTTCCACCGTTCCATCGGCGGGGGCGGTAACGCTTACGGTTTCCCCGCTGAGCGGGCCGTTGATGGCGTCGTTGGGTGTCCAGGCGTAAGTAAGTTCGTCCTCGGGGTCGTTGTTGATCACCGAGACGCTGGTATCCTGGGCCGCGCAGACACTGACGCCCTCGATACCCACGTCGATGGTGGCATTGACCTGATTGTTGATGATGACCACGGTATCCCGCTCGCTACAACCGATTGTGTTGGTCGCCGTAATCACGATGGAGTCATTTACGTTCGGGTCGATCGTGATCGAAGTACCCATTCCGAGTGGATTACCGTTGATGTCCGTAAACTCGACGGTTACGTCATCGACGGTCATTATCGTTACCGTGAGGTCAACCGGTTCGCCGCAGGTAGTGATGGAACCGAGATCGATGACACCGTCATCGTTCAGATCGACGGCGTCGTCTTCGTCCACGTCGCCATCACCGTCGGTATCTCCGATCACGATACCACCGGGGCCGGTTACGCCGAGACCGATCGAGTCCGCTACCGTTACGGTAACCGTGCCGATGGCCGGACAGATCAGCCCCTCTGCTTCCGTGGTCACGGTCACCGAATAGGTGCCGGCTACGGAGGTAACGGGGTTTACCGCGTTGGCATCAAAATCGGGAGCGGGGCTCCAGGTGTAACTCAGACCGGTATCGCCTCCGGGGTTCAGCCCGGCTTCGTCTCCGGGACAGATGGTCGTATCCCGTAACGTAATCTCCAGGAGGGTTACGTTCACCAGGAGCGTATCGGTATCGTCACAATCGTTCGCTCCGTTGCCGGAATTGACGTTCAGAACGGCGATGATCGTACCGGACTCCATTGCGGTAACGGACGGATTGGCATCCGTGCTGGTAGTGGGAGAGACGCCCGCGCCACTGAACGTCCAGTTGTAGTTCAGTGCATTCCCCGTAGCGTTGAAGGTGGCATCGGTGAACCGGAAGGTGGCGGTACCGTCTTCGTTACAGTTCCCCGCATCAGCGGAAAAACCGGCTTCCAGCGTTCGCTCCAGCACCGTAACGTCCAGGGAGAACGGGCTGATGCACAGCGTGTCGTAGTCCAGCATCAGGGTGACCGTGTAGGTACCAAGATCGGCGTAGACATTGGTGGGATCGGTGTCGGTGGAAGTATTACCGTCTCCGAAATCGTAAACGATATCCAGGCTTTCGGGAAGATTGTCCGAGAAGGTTACGGTTCGTCCGTCACAGGCAACATCGGCCGTAAAGACCAAGTCGTCCTGAGCGGGAAAAACAACGACCGTGGCCGTATCCGTAGCGGAACATTCCCCTCCCCTGCTGGCCGTAACGATTACTTCGTAGGAACCGGGACCACCGATGAACGTAGGGTTAGCCAGGGTAGCCGTTCCGGGAGCGAAGAGTTCTGCGGGTGTCCAGGAGTAAGTCAGTACGTCATTCGCATCGAGATTGACCACGTTCAGGGTGAATACGTCCTCGTCACAGTTAAAGAGCGTATCGGCCAGGGCAATATCGACCGAACCACCCAGGCTTCTGATGGAATCCACGTCCATACACCCGTTTTCGTCCGTAGCGATGAGAATGTAATCCGTGGTACCGCTGACCGGCTGGGGGTCAAACATTGCGGGAGTGCCGCCGCCGATGGTGGTGACACTGTCGATCACCGTACCGTCCTGGAGGGTCAGCACGACCGTGGCCGGTACGTCAGTAGCCGCGGTAAAGAGAATTTCCGAATCACAACGGTCTCCGCCGCCACCGGGCTGCAGGTTCAGGTCGGGAAATACAAATACGTTGACGGTCTCGTCCGTGGAACAGGATTCGGTACCATCGGCGTTGGTACGGGTGATCCGCACGGTGTACTCCGTATCGGCCAGTGGATTGAAAGTGGGATTCGGCGAAGTGGGGTCACTGATTCCCGTAACCGGGGTCCAGAGGTAAGTCAGGTCGCTGGGGCCGACGGAGTCGAGCATCCCTACCGTATTGGCGCAGAGGCTCAGTTCCGGTTGGTAGTAGTCCAGGTCATCACCGATGACGGAGATGTTCGTACAAGTCCGCTGGGAACAGCCGAAGCGGCTGATCGTGACGCAGTACTGCCCGGGTAATGTCACATCGATGGTCGGGGTAGTGGCGGTAAAGCCACCAGGTCCTTCCCAGAGGTACGTTATCGCACCCGCTTCCGAGAGCGTGTCGAGTACGGACAGGGTGGCCGTATCCCCGGCGCAAATTGCCTGTGGCCCCAGTACGATAGCGGGGATGGCGGGAAAGCGGCCGAGCCCCAGGGAGACACGGTTGGCAAACCAGTAGGTGTTCAGCGTAACGCGGTTACCGTAACCGGTGGTACTGGCATCCCGCACGTTACCACAATTCTGGCCGGCGGTCAATCCGAGGTCAAAGTTGCTCCAGGTGCGGCAACCGTCGGTGCGGGAAACGCAGCCCGCGCGGCCATCGAAGGGCTGACCGGTGCCGGAAACGATACTCTGGTCTAACGCGCGATCATCCCAGTACAGCGTATCGATCACACTGGCGGCACAGGCCGGGCGAACAGTACTCACGGAGAACCCCTCGGTAAGCAGCTCCACGTCGAAGGCGGAGTAATGCTGTACTCCCTGGGAGTAGTTGATAATGATGTCAACCGAATCCTGAAAAGTGGCCGCCACCCCGTCTCCCCGCAGCCCGTTCCAGGGAATACACTGCGTCAGCATCGTGGGGTCCGTGAAGTCGGTAACCAGGACGACATCTATGCTATCCGGGTCGGCGATACCGTCGCCGCCGAAATCGAGAATGAGTTCAACCTGTCCGGTCTGGGTCACCTCAATGGGCAAACAGAATCCATTGTCTTCCGTACAGCGGAAGGTTCCGTTGACAATGGCCTCCCCACAGTCGCCGCTGGGGAAAAGAACAGCATCGGGGTCTTCCAGAAATACCCGGTGTTCCGCAGTGTTAGCAAGAGAAGTAGCGTTTCCAGCTACGGACTGACGGGCGATCGCCAGGTCATCGCTGATCCGTGGACCGGTGCGGTTGAAGGCGACGGAGAACGTCAGTCCCCGGAAGCCGGAATCTTCAAAGTCTATTCTGGAAACGAAACCGTTATCGGTATAGCTGAAGAACTGACCGTTGAACTCCCGCTCCCAGGTACAGAAAGTACCGATCTGCCTTTCAATCTCTGGCACCGGCGTACGGAAGGCCCAGTTTCGCGACCAGACACGACCGGGCCTGACCGCCCCGTCGGTACCGGTAACGGTAAAGTCCCAGTAGGGAATGGTAACGTCAGGACCGTCGGGCCGACTTTCCTGAACATCCGAGAACTGAATGGCGTAAGCCCCGGCATCCGGCGTCGTGAAGAAGAAATCGTCCGAGTATACCCCGAAGATGGCATCAGCGTAGCCGGTCACGTTCTCGTTCTGGTCGTCAATGGTGGTGCTGTAGGCCGCGGCTGCTTCCAGGCTACCGTCCGGATTGATTTTACGGACTTCCAGGGTGTACCGGGAGGCATTACCGGTGAGGGCTCCTCCCCGCAGGTCGTATTCTCTCGAAAGACCGAAGTGGATGGTTTCCCCGGCTTCCGCGAAGGAGACGACGAGCCGACTGTTGGGATTGTCGTTATCCAGGCTGGCGAAATTGCCGAAATTAGCGTTGTCGGCCACCAGCATCACCAGGCTGTCCCCCGCGATTTCCTGGGGCGTGACCAGGGCGCGTACGCTGGACTGCCCGGAAAGTGAATTTATTCCAGCCGCCAGCAACAACAGGCACCAAACACCCGCAAACCGGGACAAATAGGTAGTTGTGTATTTTTTCACAGTATTAGCTTTTTAAAAAAGTCGCGGGGACGGTTACTTCTTAGTGGGGGTGATGATACGCACCTCCACGTTCCGGGCTTCGGAGGCGTTGGGGGCGTAAATGGAGAGCTCAGGTCGATCGATATCATCACTTATATCGGGCTTCCTGGCGTCGGGGCTGCTCTCTCCCAGTGGGTCGGGGAGGAAAGTAAGCTGGGGGTTTCTTCCCGTGATGTACTGCTTCAACTCCCCGTCCCTGTACTGTTCAAACCAGTTCGTGACGGAATCGATGCGCCGCATACTCAGGTTGCGGTTGTAGCCGGTGGCGGCCCGGGGGCTGGCGGAACCGCTCAGTTGCAGGGTCACGTTTTGCCCGCCGGGCAGTACGTAAAGTAACCACTCCGCCATGCGTTCCAGGTTGAGGAAACCGATCTCTACTTTTTCCGTAAAGAACTGGTTAACGTCTCCTCTCGTGGTGAACGCTTTCTCCGTGTCCATCTTGGCCGTGGCGCCGTCCAGGAAGTCCTGTCGGCGGTCGCGGTAACGGTCAAAAGTAGTTTCGTAGGTAAGGGTAGCAGGACTGGTAGTCGTTCGCGTCGTGCGGGGGTTGGGATAATCGTTATCGAAGTACACCTTCGCCACGGGCGCTTCGGTCCGGATCAGCGGAATTTCGAAAACAAGTTTTCCGCCCCCGGCTTCCAGATCCTGCTGGGTAAACGTGAGGGTATCCACCCGGGGGAAGTACCCCTCGCTTCCGGCGTCGCTGATGAAGGGCTGGTCCAGATTAACGATGTACTGAAAGTGGTTTCCCTCGTGCAGTTTTTCCCGGACGGTGGATCCGTTCGTGGACCGGGTCAGTGCCAGGGTGGCCTGGTCGAGTGGTTCCCGGGTAACGGCATCTATGACGTAAACGTCCAGCAGTTGGCCCAGGTAGAGGTTGATGATCTGTTTGGTGTTTTCGTTTTCGGAAATACTGCGGGCATCCGCGATGCCCGTATCCGTTCCGATCCGATCACTGGTAAAACCCTTCGCCAGGTAACGCTTGCCCAGGGGCAGCATCCAGTGGTAATCATGCCCGAGCGGGTTACTCTTTGATTCCAGCAGGGTCAGGTCACCGTTATCGGCCATCTCGTAGAGTTCGACCGAAGCCCCGGAGAGTTCGCTATCGTCTATACTATTGAAAGTGAATACATCGAGTTCAAAACCTGGGGTGAGGTACAGTTGCCGTTCCACCGGGTTTACCCCGTCGAACTCGGCGTCGTTCAGGTCGAACATATCGGTGTCCCCGATAAACCGGTCGCGGTCTCCCGTAAGGAAGTACTTGCGGTCGTCCTCGATCTCGAAGCGAAATTCGTTGCTGGTCCCGTTGGTCTTTTCCGCCAGCATGAGGGTATCCCCTTCCGGCGTGATCTCATGTAATTTGACCGTACAGGAACCCAGGGCTTCCTTGGTAAGATCGTGGAAGGTGGTCACGATCAGTTCGATCGGAGGGACCGGGTACTGGTACAGTTCGTAGCAGCAGATATCTTCCTGTCCACTGTACACCAGTACTTCCGGGCCGATTCGCCGGCTGGCGATGTAGGCATTCTCGTCGTCTTCGAACCGGGTCAGGTAAGCATCGTCGGCGCTGGAGTTGGCCGGATGTCCCAGGTTGCGGGGCTCCCCGAAACCGGTTCCCGTCCAGTTCGCCTGGTAGAGATCGAGGCCACCGAAGGAAAAACGGCCGTCGGTGGAGAAGTAAAGCGTTTGCGTGGGGGCGTACCAGAAGGGAGTACCATCGTCATCGGCCGTATTGAGGTCAGCGAGGTTGACCGGTGCGCCCAGTTGCCCCATAGTATCGATGGTGGCCCGGTACAGGTCCAGTTTCCCCTTGCCGCCGCTGCGGTTGGAGGCGAAGAATAAGTATTCCTGTCCGGTACTCAGGTCCTTACCGACCGAAGGTTGGGTCGTACTGGCGCCGGCCTGGTTGAGTGGCAACATGGTTGGGGGGCCAAACTTTCCATCGGCACTCACCGTAGACTGATAAACATCGCAGCGAGTCTGGTCCAGAGCGACGTATTCACAAACCGAGAAGTACACGCGGTCCATGGCAGTATTAAAGGTAGGGTTGGCTACCTGCTTGTTGGGAATATTAATGACCTTATCGGCCAGTTCGCCGCTGTCCTCTCCGTTGCGGACCATGATGCGGAACTGGTTGCCGCTAAGGTTGAAGGTGTCCCGCAACCGCATAATGTGGTCGTTGGAGGCGTAGTAAAACTTTCCCTTGGGGCCCTTCACGTAGGATACTTCCCCGTTTTCCGTATTTATGCCGTTCGGCATTCTGGTGAGCACCACTTCGTCCGGACGGGAGAGGCGTTCCAGTGCCTCATCGGCATCTTCAATTTGCCGGCGCGCGCGGGCTGCAAACACCTCACTGACGGCAGGCTCCTGGTCCAGGAATTGCTGGTAAACGGCGACCGCCGCATCGTACTCTCCCTGGCGGAACATGGCCTCGGCCAGGTAGTAGCGGGCCAGTGGGTAACTGTCGGCCGTCGGTGAATTAACGGTGGCCGTCATGTACGCCTGGGCGGAACGGTAGGCGGTAGCGTGAAAGGCGTTCAGCCCCGCCTTGTAGCGGATCATGTCGATCTGCTCGTTGTAACCCTTCGCGTTGTCAAACTCGCTGGCCACTTTGTAGCGACCGAAAGCGGCGACGTAATCGTGCCGGGCTTCCGCTTCCCGTGCCGCCTCGATGTAACCGTCCAGCGTTTGCTGCTGTGCCAGCGCTGGAATGGACAGCAGCGCGAGCAGGAGGAGTAAGTAGAAGTTCTTCATGTGTTCTTGGGTACTGTTCGGTTAGATAAAGGGGCAAGCTTTGAAGGAGGAGTTCGGCACCTTACGGATGATGTAACGTACGGAAAGCTCCAGTCCACCCTTATTCTCCGTAGCAATGTCAAAGCCACTGGTGTTGAAGTCGTAATTCAGACCGACGTTCCAGTTGTTGTAGCCCACCTCGAAGGTCGGCCAGTAAGCATCCTGGTTGGAATCGCGCCGCAGGCCCATGCCGGCCATGATGCTGATCTGACTACCGAGTTGGTTCTTGAGCCAGAGCCGCCCGCCCAGCATCCCGACCAGTTCATCGTAGAAGGGGCCCTGATTCTGGTAAGTGGCCGCGGCCACCACGTCCACGATGGGTAATACCTGAAGGACACCGATGGCGTAGGGGCTCAGCCGGCGCTCCAGGGGAACATCGTCGTCGAAGAAGGTCTGGTTGGGCCTGGTCAGGTGATGGAGGGCAACGCCCAGGTCGAGCTTGGTCCGTCGGTTATTTCGGTACACCAGTTTATCCGTCTGCTTCGCCTGTAAGCGCAGGTTGAGGCCGACGCTGAAGTCAGGGAAGACGTTGCTGTCCGTGCTGAAGTTCTCTCCGGTGGGCCTCGTGATGTCTACCTGCCCCCGGTCCTGGTCGTACTGATTGTCAAAACGCAGGTTTCCGTCGTCGAAGCCCCGCTGAATGAGCGCGGCCTTTCCGCCGAGGGTAACGAAGATCTGTTCGTTCAGCATCTTCGTGTAGGAGGCATTCAGGTCCAGATTGGCCCAGGTCAGCTTACTGTCCCCGCTGCGATCGTAGTTAAAGGCACCACCGATGGCGAAGAAGCCGTCGTCCTCAGTGTTCCGCTGCAGGCGCTTGTCGAAGGCAAGGGTAACGGTCTTGTAGTCTACCGGCACGTCCGACCACTGAGACTTATAGTTCCCCATAAACCGAATGTCCCCCTGAAATACGCCGGTCAGTGCCGGACTCAGGTGTAATGGCCCATTGTAGAACTGGGAATAATGGAAGTCCTGAGCGGACGCGAGAGAAGGCAGTACCGCGAACAGCAGTACCACCAGGGAGAGCCTTGGGGTTCTCATAGCCAGAAATTGGAATGTGAGTAAGGAATTCGGCATGGTGTTCTGGGTTTAACAAAGTATTCCCTGGGTAAATCCCGGGTAGTGTAGTGTTTGTAGATAGCCGGACTGCAAGTCAGTCCTTCATTGTAAATCCCAAAGACATCCGAACGCGACGCTAAGCTAAGACGAATTAGCAAAAAAACAATAACAACCGTTAAATTTAATTTACCTACCGTTCCCTAAACGAGACAACATTTGTACGTAATCAATCCCGTAATCGGTTTTCGTATCCCTATATTGTGGCTCGATCCTGACAGATCGGTCTTTTTCGTTTGACAACAAAAAGAACACCCTTTACCCTACTTTAACATTTGTTATAGGCCACCAGGCCGACTTTCCAACGCCCTCGGGTCGTTGGTTCTCTGTGTTTTTCCACTTTGCTTTCGCCATGACTTGCCCTTCCGCTCCGGATAGGTGCTTTTATTTTTTCATGGGATTTGTAAACTGGATTGAACTTGAAACACGTAACCGCTTTTTTTCTCCTTCTGGCGTTTGTTGGCAACCTCTCCGCCGCTCGCTACTACGTCGCGCCAAACGCCGCCGCCACCGCTTCCGGTCAGAGCTGGGGTGACCCCACCGATCTATCCGCCGCCTGTACCAAGGCCACCGCGGGAGATGAGATCTGGGTCCGCTCCGGTGTTTACGTGCCCGGCACGGATCGCCACAATTCTTTCGTGATTCCCGCGGGTGTTAAGGTATTCGGTGGTTTCGCCGGTACCGAGACCAGCTTGCAGGAACGCCGCGGTACCGCCCCCTCCATTCTGAGCGGGAACGTCGGTTCCAAGTCCACTAATAAGGATAATGCCTACACCGTAGTGCGCATGCGTAGCAAGGACCACCACTACTCCACCCTCAACGGTTTCGTAATCCGGGATGGCATGAGCCGCAGTTTCACCGAAGGCTTTAGCGCAAACAACGCCGGTGGCGCACTCTACATCGAGCCGACCAACGGAGGAAACGCCGCTCACCAGATCACCAACTGTGTTTTCGTAGCCAACAGCGCCCACAACGGTGGAGCCGTTTACGTAAGCAACGGCCGCCCGGTATTCACCAACTGCAAGTTTCGCGATAACGAAGCGGACTTCAACGGCGGTGCCGTCTTCAACCAGGGAGGTGGGGCCGTAGTCAGCACGACCTTCCAGAACTGCCATTTCGAGGGCAATAGCAGCAACTCCGGTGGCTGTCTGACGAACAACGGCGCGAACGGACAGGCCACCGTTCTGGCCATCAACTGCGTTTTCACGGAGAACAGCGCTGAGATCAATGGCGCGGTCATTTACAACATCACCCGGGGTACTGGTGATGCCGAAGCCATCCTCGAAGGCTGCAGTTTCGTAAACAATGCCAACAACCTCGGTACCCCCGACGTAACCAGCGACAATGTCTCCAAGTCTATTGCCGCCCAGCGTCGCCAGCACGGTGGTGGAACCCTCCGCCCGGTCAGCGCCCGGAAGTAGAGCCACTAAGAATTACTTTTTACCTTGTTTTGACTGGATTCACACAGGAGACCTTCTGCACTAAGCAAAACCCAATACCGGTTTCCCAGAATTGCACGCGCGCTTCGGCTTTCCGCCGGAGCGCGTTTTTTTAGGTCTGCATCCCCCGACGGGGCAACACGTCGGAAGTCGGAATCTGAATGGTGACCCGCGTTCCTCCCGGAACACCCTCCGGTCCGTACAGATCCGCAATCTCTACCCGGCTGCTGTCATCGGCGGACAACAGTTCCAGCCTGGATCTGGTGATCTCCGTTCCGCGACTCTGGTGGTAGGGACGCATGGTATCGGCTGCCTGCATCTCCCGGACCTTTTCCCGGCCGATACCATCATCCGTCACCATCGCCATGATGGCGTCATCTCCGGCCGACTGAAAATTCACGGTGATGTGACCCTTCGGTCGTCCGCGTAATCCGTGCTCGATCGCGTTCTCCACGTAAGGCTGAAGAATCATGCTGGGAATTCCGATAATGTCTTCTTCCAGGTCTTCCTCCACGGTGATGGAATAGGTGAGCTGCCCTTCAAAACGAAGGTGTTTGTTGATTTCCAGGTAATCCCCCAGGAAACGGGTTTCTTCTTCCAGCGTGATGTATTCCCGGTTCGTATATTCCAGGCTCTGTCTCATCAGCGCGGCAAATTTGGCCAAGTACTTGGAGGCGGTCGACGCATCGTTGGTGGAGATGAAGGACTGAATGCTGTTCAGTGCGTTGTAAAGGAAGTGGGGGTTCATCTGCGCCCGTAGTGCCCGCAGCTGTAACTGACTGGCCCGTAGTCGCAGACTTTCGGTTTCCTTCTCCCGGGCCTCCGCCTCGAACTTGGCTTCCAGCTGTCGCTGCCGGTCACCATCCACCATCTTCTGGTATTCTTCCAGGTAATAATCGTAGTTACGCTGGTAGTAGTAGGCGCTCTTGAAGTCGGCTATGTGGGCGTGGCACTCCGCGAGCATGGAGTAAGTATCGGCCACCAGTTCCAGTAACGGAGGGTTGCTTGTCCCCGTATCGACTTCCGCCGTTTCCAGCGTTCGGTTCAGTTGGCGGATGGTAGCGATGTATTCCTCATCCATCAGCAGGATACGGGCCCGGAGAAAATCGATGTTTGCCAGTTGGGTGCGGTCCGGTTGTTCCTCCTTGCGGTAGAGCTCCTCGGCTCGGTCGAACAGATCGTTAACGGTATCGTAGCCTTCCCCCAGATTAAAGAGGCAGATCCCGCTGTTGGCGTAGGCTCCGGCCAGGGCCATGTTGGACCCGTTTCCCCGCCCGTCGATCACTTTCTGGAAGTAAGTAACGGCCTCGGCGTACTCCTGGGTGGCGATCAGTTCGATCCCCAGATTGAGTTGGTGCCAGGCCAGGCGGCCCACCAGGCTCATTTCCTCACAACGACCGATGGCTTTCCGGAAAGCGACCGCGGCCTTCTCATTGTTACCACTCTGATTCCAGACCGTCCCGACCCCACTCTGTACCAGGCTGTAGAAGTAGTGATCCTTAAGGCTGAGACGGTACTGTCCACCATCCAGTAAACGTTCCGCCTCCAGAAATTGCAGGGTCGCCTTGGGGTAGGAGTAAAAATGAAGGTACAGGAATCCGTGACGACAGTGCGCGCGTGCTTGTAACCGCGGGTTGGGGAAGGACTCCAGCATTCGCTCGCAGCGATCGAAGTAATCGCTGGCCAGTTCCATCTCTTCCAGGTTGATCAGCACTCCGATAAAATCGAGGTATACTTCTACTTTCTCATTGATGTCTCCCTGGGCATCTACCAGCCGGACGGCTTCCTCCAGTGCGGCTCGCGCCTCGGCAAAATCGTACTCCTGACTCTTCTGGCTGCCCAGATGCAGGAAAAAACTGAGTTGATAGTCATCGTCCTCGTTCTCCAGCAACAGTTGGCGCTGCTCCGCTAACAGGCAGCGGGCACGGATCGGATTGGTGAATACGTATTGATTAAGGAGAATGTCGAGCGCGTGAATACGCTCGTAGGCCGACAAATTGTCGGTAGACAGTGTGTGCTCGATCTCCTGGAGATCGAGGGGAGTAGGCAAATAAGCAGGCATGGGCGGCGTTAGGGCCGCAAAATAAGGGGAATGCCGTTACTACTGGGGAAGAATCCCTCCGCATACCCGACGTAGCCAGGAGGTGCTGCGGCTCTTGCCGCCAACTACGAGGTCCATACTCTTTCGATCCAGAACCTTATCCTTCTGGTCGCGCTTGAGTTCCTCGATGGTTTTTTTACCGTTTTGGGACATAATTGGTGATCCTTGAATGTGTGTGACGTTTGATGATACAACCGAAAAATGGGGAAACGCCGCCGCTGGGGAGTGGACAGCTACCGGTCCAAAAATAAGTTTAATAATTGACTTCCCCTATAAAACGTCTTGCAGACTGCGAAGTTGAGTCATAAAAGCGGGACGGCGCCGACGACTTACCTCAATGCGCTCGTCATCATCCATGATCAGGTAGCCTCCGTCTCCTTTGACAAATTTTTTCATATAGTTCATGTTGATCACGTGCCGTTTGTGTACCCGGTAAAAGTTAAAGGGGGTCAGCATGTCCTCGTAGGCCTTGATGGTCTTGGAGGCCGTGATCCGCTGTCCGCCCACCAGGAAAATGTGGGTGTAATTATCTTCCGCCTCGAAACGGATAATGTCGCGGATCTTCACGAAATGAATGCCGTCCAGGGCGGCGATGGACATTTTCTCGAAACTGTTGGGGTGGCTGGTGTACTGCTGCATCACCTGTAGACGCTCCGCCGTACGGGCCTGCCGTTTTGGACGGACGCGGCTGACGGCCTCGATCAGCTTATCCGGGTCGATGGGCTTGAGGATGTAGCCGATGCTGGAATACTCACAGGCTTTCATCGCGAACTGATCGTAGGCCGTCACGAAGATCACGTCAAAATCTACCGGCTCGAGCTGGTTCAGCAGCTGAAAAACCTTTCCTCCGTTGATGTTGATGTCCAGAAAAGCTACGTCCGGGTTGATGGCGGGATCCTGAAACAACTGCAACCCGCTCTGCACGCCGTCGGCTTCTCCGATCACCTCCACTTCCTCGCAGTGCTTGGATAGCATATGTTTGAGGTTCAACAGTCCTTTCCTCTCGTCCTCGATAATCACGGCATTCAGCAACATGGGCAGTTCAATTTAGTAGAAAACAAATGTACGGAGAGAAAAAGTAAATCCTCCGGAGTGACCGAATTGCTCGCGGGGTACTAACATCTAAGACTACAGACTAGCGACTATCTTTACCCCATGAGCGAGCACCGCCCGATCAAGGATAAGGTCCACGAAATCATCTTCGAAGCGGATACCCCCACCGGTAAATTCTTCGACATCACCCTCCTGGTACTGATCGGCCTGTCCGTGGTGGTGGTCATGCTGGAGAGTTCCGACGACTGGAACGAAGACTACCACAACATCTTCGTCATCCTGGAGTGGGTATTCACCGTAGTCTTCACCATCGAGTACGTGCTGCGCCTCTGGGTGACGATCAAGCCCTGGAAGTACGCCCTGAGTTTTTACGGTATCATCGACCTGTTCGCCATCATCCCCACCTACCTCAGTTTACTCGTAGCCGGTTCCCAGTACTTTCTCATCATCCGGATCCTGCGGATGATGAGGATTTTCCGGATTTTCAAGATGGGGCAGTACCTCAGCGAGGGAGACCAGCTCCGGCGGGCCCTCATCGCCAGCCGTAACAAGATCCTGGTCTTCCTCTTTGCCGTCACTATTCTGGTCATCATCATCGGCTCCGTCATGTACCTGATCGAAGGAGGTTCGAACGACGGCTTCTCCTCCATCCCCCGGGCCGTCTACTGGGCCATCGTTACCCTGACCACCGTCGGATACGGAGATATCACCCCCCAGACCAACATCGGGCAGTTCCTCTCCGCGATCGTCATGATCATCGGTTACGCCATTATTGCCGTTCCGACGGGCATCGTGACCAACGAGATCATCGGCATGACGCCAGACGGCAAACCACGGCCGCATCGGACCAACACCCAGGTCTGTCGTTACTGCTCCAAGGAGGGCCACGCCGACGACGCCGTTTACTGTAAGTACTGCGGCGGACGTCTTAATGCGGTATAACTACGAACACCACCGGCCAAAGTCCGCTTCTAGCAACTAGTAACTCCCCTCCCCGTGGCCCAAGAATCATTCATTACACGCACTGTCTCTTTCACCAAGGAATTATTCGGTAATTACGGTGAGGACGACGCTTTCAATATGGGGGCCGCCCTGGCTTACTACACCGTCTTTTCCTTCGCGCCCCTTCTGGTGGTCGCCATCGCCGTGGCCAGCTACTTCTTCGGCCAGGACGCCGTCACCGGCCGGCTCTTCGGGGAACTGAACGGCCTCCTCGGACCGGATGCCGCCTCGACACTCCAGGAGATTGTCGGTAATGCCTACAAAACCGGGGATAGTCTCTGGGCCACCATTCTCAGTATCGCCACCCTCATCTTCACGGCTACTACGGTGTTCGTCACCCTCAAAAACAGCCTGAACCGCATCTGGGAGATCGAGGCCCGCCCCAGCAGTTCGATCAAAGCATTTGTCATCGACCGGTTACTGAGCTTCAGTTTCGTCATCGGGCTGGGCTTCATCCTGATGGTCACCCTGGTGGTCAATACCGTCATCATCGGATTCATGGACAAGATCGCGGAAATGGTGCCCACATTAGGCCCCCTCGTACTGGCCGTGACCAGCTGGTTCATCGGTACCCTGGTGACCGCCGTGATTTTCGCCATGCTCTTTCGCTACCTGCCCGATGCCAAGGCCCGCTGGAAAGACATCTGGGCCGGGGCCATTTTTACGGCCATCCTTTTCGGTATCGGCCGGTGGCTGATCGGTTTCTACATCGGCAACTCCGACTTCGGCAGTACTTACGGTGCCGCCGGGGCCCTGATCACCCTGCTGGTCTGGACCTACTACAATAGCCAGATCCTTTTCCTGGGGGCGGAATTCGCCTTCGTCTGGGCCCGCCGCAGCGGTTTCCCCATCCGGCCCGATAAAAATGCCGTCCGCGTTGTCCGGGAAGTCAAGAAAGTCGACGCCATCAACGTCTGATCAGGGCGGTCCACAGTCCGGCCCGCTCCCGTAATTTCGCCGGTGTCCAGTCTCCCGCCCCCAATTCCCGGACGCTACCCGCTCCGCTACTCTTCGATAGTTTGTCTCCGCTCTCCGACTCCAGCAGTGGATGGTGAAAGAACCAGGTCCGGCCGAACAGGGACGGGAACCCCAGTAAATCACTCAGTAACCACTGGGCCGCCGTGCTGGGGAGTAAGTCCTGCCCGCGCGCGCAGACATTTATCCCGAAGTGGAGGTCATCCACCGTACAGGCCAGTTGGTAGCTCGGCATGCCGTTGCGCTGGCGGATGGCAAAATCGGGCATCGTCTCGGGAATATTTACCCGGACCGGCCGGCCGCTGGCCAGGTAGTCGAAGGTCACCTCCGGATCGGACAGTCGCCGGGTGTCCACCCGCCAACTCACTTCGGCGGCATCGAAATCCACCACTCCTAACCGACAGCCGTGGGGATGATCCGCCCCGGCCAGTTCCCGCCGGCTGCACCGACAGGCAAACACCAGTGGATGGTACCTCAACTCAGCCAGGGCCCGTTCGTAAAGCGGCAAACGGGTAAGTTGTGACCAGTTACGCTCGAAATCTTCCACTCCGGAAGGGCCGTCGGTGGGTTCGATCCCGAGCCAATCGAGTGTCCGAAAGACGTCCTCCACGTAAGCGGAGCGGTGGCGATCCCGGTCCAGGTCGTCGATTCGAAGCAACAAGCGCCCCTTCGCGCCGGCCAGTAATTCGTTGACCAGGAAGTTGACGGCGTTCCCCGCGTGGAGGTAACCGGAGGGGGTCGGGGCCAGTCGGGAGATCCTTTCGGTTTCGGGTGGCAGCATACCGTAAAATTACGCACGAAAAGGGGGTGCTCCGGCGTTCAAATATCTCAGACTTCATAAATCGTCCCGATGCACTTTACTTCCCGCCTCCCCGGCCTCATTTGTTTACTTTGCACCTGCGTCCTCGCCCAGATGACGGCCTTCGGCCAGACCAATCCCCCGGCCGCCTACGGACAGTCAACCGTTCGCGATGCGACGGTCCGGCTGGGCATGGACGACATCCAGGAGATCGACCAGATGATGTTTTTCATCCCCGGTATCGGCAGCCCCTCCCGGGAAGAACTGGTGCGCCAGAACATCAAAAGTTACATGATGCCCATCCGGGAAGCCACCAACCCGACCATGGAGTGGGCCTACGCCGTGACCGGTTGCCTGGAATATTACGTGAACCTGAATACCAACTTCAAAAACAACCTGAGCCCGGATTACCTCACGCTCAGCCTGTCCAATCAGGGGCAGCGCCCCGAGCTGAAGGACGGCCTGGACCTCCTGGTCCGCCAGGGCACCGTTTCGGCCGCTATCGTACCCTATGGCAGTACCGTCATCCCGAATTCCGTCTACAGCGTACCCCGGCACGCCATTACGAATTACGGCTACCTCTTCCGGGCCGAGACCCGCCCCCGCAACCGCGTTTTCGAGGTGCGTAAGGCCCTTTCCCGCGGCAATCCGGTACTGGTGGAACTACGCACCGATGGTGGATTCAGCGCCCTGCGCACGGGGCAGTACGCTCCCGGTTCCGCAGTGGCCAGCGAGACGCATTTCCTGACCGTCGTCGGCTACGATGCCGAAACCGAATCCTTCGAGCTACGCGGTAATTTCGGTCGCCTGTGGGCCAGCGCCGGCTACGTCAACATCAGTTACGATGACTTCGGACGACTGGCCCAGACGGGTTACGTTCTAATTCCAAAAGCCTAACGTCCAGTCTTTTATCCAGGGAATCCAGCACTGCTCTTCCCGCCAGTCGCGGGTCGTACAGTAACAGGTCGATGCCCGGTTGCAGCAGCCAGGGCAGGCGGGACAGCAACTCGCTTTCCGTCTCTCCCGCCGTTCCCGACACCAGGGTCCGGTAACCGGCCACGGTCAGGCTGTCGCGCAAATCATTCAGCTCACCGGGTGCCCAGGAAGCCATATCGGTGAGGATCACCGCATTGCGTATTTCCTCCGTATTTTCTTCGGGCGGCGGGGCGCAGGTGCAAAAAATCAACAACAGCAGCGGGAGTGATACGTAGCTAGCTCTCATCCCGCAAAAATGTGAGGTTCCTGACCAGCCCTTCGTACCCGGTGCGTTTCACGGCCGATTTACGGAAGACCCGCCGGAATACTTCCTCCGTCATTTCCGTCCACTCCCGTTCTCCCATTTCGGGCAAATCGGGGTGAGGGGCAAAGGCCGGTTCCGCGGTCGGTTTTCGAAAGCGGTTCCAGGGGCATACTTCCTGACAGATGTCACATCCGAAGGCCCATCCTTCCATTCTTCCGGCGAATTCTTCCGGGATGGCCTCCCGTAACTCGATGGTCAGGTAGCTGATGCACTTGCTGCCGTCCACCACGTAACCGGCCGGGCTGATGGCCCCGGTCGGGCAGGCGTCGATGCAGCGGGTACAGGTACCGCAGTGGTCGCGGATGGGGTCGGTCACCTCCACCTCCAGGTCGGAAATGATCTCGGCCAGGAAGAAGTAACTACCCGCCTTCGGAGTGATCAGCAGGGTATTCTTTCCCACCCAGCCGCTACCGGCCCGCCGTGCCCAGTCGCGCTCCAGTACCGGAGCGGAATCCACGAATACACGACCGTCCAGCGGTGCCCCGATGGACGCTTCGATATCGCGTACCAATTGGTAAAGCTTCTTGCGCAGCACGGAGTGGTAATCCTCCCCGTATGCGTAGCGGGCGATCTTCGGGCTGGTTTCGCTGGGCCGCTCTTCCGCCGGGCAGTAATTGAACAACAGGCTGATCACCGTCTTAGCTCCGGGCACCAGTTTAGTGGGATCCACCCGCTTGTCGAAGTGGTTTTCCATCCAGCCCATCGAGCCGTGGTTTCCCGCGTTGAGCCACTCGGCCAGTCGGCGTTCCTCCGGCTCCATCCGTTCGGCCCGGGCTACGCCCAGGTGGGTAAAGCCGTGGGGGGTGGCGAGTTGGGTGAGTTGCTGGTGAGTCATGGAAAGCCCTCACCCCAACCCCTCTCCCGTGGAGAGGGGCTACGACTAACGAGGTATCTGAGATTGAAAAATCACCCTTACGATCAGCATCTATATAAAGTGTCTCTCCTCCTCTCCCTGGGAGAGGGGGCCGGGGGGTGAAGAACTAAAAACGGCTACCCCCGCCAAGCGAAGATAGCCGTTTTCAATCAGGAGGGTCTCCTGACTAGAAGTCGTTGATGCTGCGTCCGAGGAAGCTCATCACGTTACGGAAACCAACGTAGGACTTGGTGGTGTCCTGGAATTCGTAGGTACGGGTACCGGTCTGCAGGTAGAAACTGATGTCCTTCCAGCTACCGCCGCGGATGACCTTACGCTTGGCGTTCATGGGGTCGTCTTCGGTGGCGTTGTAGCGGATGTCGGGGTTGAAGTCGTGTACGAAACTGTTGGCGTTCTCGTAGAAGGCCGTGATCGTCCACTCGGCGACGTTGCCGCTCATGTTGTAGAGACCGAAGTCGTTCGGGTAGTAAGCGTCGACGGCTACGGTGTAGGCACCGCCATCGTCGGGGTAGTTACCGCGACCGGGCTTGAAGTTAGCCAGCAGACAGCCTTTGCTGTTGCGGATGTACGGGCCACCCCAGGGGTAAGGAGCGTGCTGCTTACCGCCGCGGGAGGCGTACTCGAATTCGTATTCGGTGGGCAGGCGGAAGTTCTCGGTCAGCACGTCGTTGTACTTGTTCCAGAGGCTGGTGCGCCAGTAGCTGAAGGCGCGGGCCATGTGCCAGTCTACGCCGACGATTGGGTAATCGTCGTAGGCGGGGTGGCTGAAGTAGCTACGGGCCATGGGCTCGTTGTAGCTGTAGGCGAAGTCACGAACCCAGACGAGGGTGTCGGGGTAGATGTTGACGTTGCGCTCCGAGATGTACTCGGTGATACCGCGACCGTCTTCCCCCTTCGGACGGGCCTGGGCGGCTGCGCCCCAGTCCACTTCCTTGTAAGTGTACTCGTAAAGACCGGTGTTCACCTGGCGGCGTCCGGCAAAAGATTCTTCCAGCCAGAGGTCGGCGAGGGCTTCGTCACTGTAATCCAGCTCCAGTTCCCAGTCGATGTTACCGTCTTCGTCGTAATCGCCGAGCATGTCGTGAGCGATGGAGTCACGGACCCAGTGGATGAACTGGCGGTACTCGTTATTGGAGATCTCCGTGTCGTCCATGAAGAAGCCATTGATGGAGATGGACTTGGGACGTTGAATGAACGTGCCGGTGATGTCCTGATCGCTGTTACCGACGTGAGCCGTTCCACTGGGGACGTATACCATACCGTAAGGTTGGATACCCTTCCAGTCGGGGCGGTCAAGAACGCCTTCCAGTTCTCCGGACTGGCTGCTACCGCAGCTGGAGAGGACGGAGGCCAGGATGGCAAGTGTAAGTAGGGGTTGTAGTAATTTCTTCATTCGTTGGGACCCGAGTTTTCCTCTGATTTTCAAATAGCTGGACAAAGATAACCTAGCGAAGGGTGGATAACAACTCCGAACCGGGAACGGCTCACGCTTTAACACCTTTGCCTAGGCTACGGAACGGGAACGGTGGTAGTTCCCGCCTTATTATCAGAAAGTTCCGTGCCAGCCAACTTTTAACAAATTTACCGTGTCTACTCCTGCTTACTACGCGGATGGTAGATGATCGGCGGGGGAACGCCAGCCCCGATCCGTTTGCCCAGATTGTACTTCAGAACGATCTCGTGGCTACCATCGTTCACCGTCTTCAGCGAAGACAGGGTCAGGTCGTAGGCGTACCCTACCCGGATTTTCTCACTCAGGTTGGCACCGGCCAGGATTACGAGCGCATCGCTCGTTTCCCCGTTGTAACCCCGGTAGGCAATGCCACCGTAAATATTCTCCTGGTAGCGGATGGTCGCCCCGGCCGTCGCCTGGTGCTGGGTACCGTTGCTGTAGACGGTGAGCATCGGGGCCACGTCGAAGTTGGAGATCAGGTCGAAGCGGGCCCGCAGGTAACCGTGGTACTGACGGTCGAGGGAGTAATCAAAGCCGGGCATCGCGATCACCGCCCCGTTCAGATTGCGGACGCTGAGCCCCCCTTCCAGGTTTTCTCCCTGGTAGAAGACCCCGGCCGCGATACTGAGGGAAGACTGATCCACCTGGTTATCGGGCAGCAGGGCATCATTGTGTACGACGATATTGTCCGCGTAATCCCCATCCGGGGTCCGCAGTTCCCGCCCGTCTAGGGACAGCTGGATGAACCGACCGGAGACGCCAACCGACCAGACCGCCGAGGGACGAACGAACTGGTAGCTCCAGCTGGCACCGAACCGGGTGAGGGAACGGCTTCCCAACTCGTCGCGCTCCCCTTCGATTCCGAAGCCGCTGCTCAGAAAGTAGATCGGCAGGTGAGCACTGAGGCGCTGGTTACTGGGTTGTCCCTCCAGACCCGTCCACTGGGTCCGGTAACCGGCCGTAATACTGAGGGAATTGTCCAGTCCCGCGTAGGCGGGGTTGAACTGAACGGGATCCATCCAGTACAGGCTACTCTGGGATAGTTGCTGTCCGGACAGGCCGGTAGCAGCCAGCCAGAGGAACGAGAAGAAAAGGGCGGCTCGGGTCATGGGATCACGGGTTAAAGGAGGGCCTCTGCCGCTCTCTCCGTGTTAACGGGAAGTTGGCAGCTCTGGTTCTGGCAGACAAAATAGCGAATCTCTTCGCCATAACGCCCCGCCAGTAAGGGAACGTCTTCCCGGTCGCTTTCGGTCGCTACAATCAGTAGTCCCGGTCGGTAGGCCGACAGGAAAGGGCGGGCAGCCGCCCTGGCCCCGGGGCCGGTCACGACCAGTTCCCGCTGATCGTCCAGATTGACCAGGGCAATCCTGGCCCAGTTTCCGAAACTCGTCGGGTAGCGTTCCAATCCTCCGCGCAGGGCCGTCAGCATGCGTTGGCCCCGTTCCCGGTAGGCTTCCTCTCCGGTCAGTCGGGCCAGTCGGAACAGGCAGTCCGCCAACTGGGAATTCCCACTCGGCAGGGCATTGTCGAACAGGTCCTTGCTGGTTACCGGCAGTTCGCTCGCGGCGGGTGGGCGGAGGAAACAGAAAGTATCGTCCGGGTCACTGAAGTGGTGTAGTACGTGATCGACCAGGTTACGGGCGGTATCGGCGTAGCCCAGGTCGAAGGTCACCTCGCTCAGGTCGAGGGCGGCCGTGGCCAGGGCGGCGTAATCATCCAGGAAGGCGGGTGCGCCTAGTCGGCCGGCGGTCAGGTTACGGTACCACTGTTGGTCCACGAACAGCTGGGTCGCCAGTACCTCCCAGGCTGCTTCGGCCAGGTTGAGGTAATGCGCCTCCCCCGTAGCCCGGTAACACCAGGTCCAGCCGGAGATCAGCAGGGCGTTCCACTCCAGGATCAGTTTACCGTCGGCTCCGGGCGGTATCCGCAAGCGGCGGTGCTCGTGGAGCCGCTCCCGGGCGGCAGCCAGCCGGGTACGGGCGACCTCCGGGTCCAGCCCGACCGCAGCCGCGGCGGCCGTGAGCGTCATCGGCCGGTAGGGAATGTTGGTGTGCTCCTCTTCCCAATTGCCGGCTTCGGTCAGTCCGTAAAAAGCGGCGACCAGTTCGGCGTCCTGCGGGTCCAGCAGTTCCCGGACTTCCGCCAGTTCCCAGACGTAGTACTTGCCCTCCACGCCCTCGCTGTCCGCGTCCAGGGCGGCGCGGTAACCACCGTTGGGGAGCTGCATTTCCCGCAGGAGCCAGTCGGTAGTCTCCCCTATCCCGTCCAGGAAGCGCTGATTGGGCAGCCGCATCTGGAGTTTAGCCAGCAGCCGCAGCAGCAGGGCATTGTCGTACAGCATTTTCTCAAAGTGCGGGACCCGCCAGGCGGCATCCACCGTATACCGGCTGAATCCTCCCCCCAGTTGGTCGTAGATGCCCCCATCCAGCATGGCCAGGGCCGCGTGGGCCGCCAGGTGCAGGTCGTTGAATTCCTCGTGGAGCACACCGTTAGCGAGCAGTACCTCCAGCCCCATGGTACCGGGAAATTTAGGAGCCCCCCCGAACCCGCCGTTCTGCGGATCGTACTGCCCCCGCAGCCCATCCACCAGGGCTTCCCGCCAGGCGGTATCGTCCTCTGTTTTCAGTTCGAGATTCAGGAGTCGGTCGCTGCCCTCCGCGATACTTTTCACGAGGCGGGTGGCCTGTTCCTCCAGTTCCGCGCGGTTGTCCCGGTAGGCACCGGACAGGTGGTTCAGTACCTCCGTCCACGACGGCCGGTTGTACTTCCGCACCGGCGGGTAGTAGGTGCCGGCGTAGAAGGGGCGCAGATCGGGCAGCAGGAAGGCATTCAGGGGCCAACCGCCGCCGCCGCTGATGGCCTGGCAGGCATCCATGTAGATGCGATCCACGTCGGGCCGTTCCTCCCGGTCCACCTTGATGCAGACGAAGTGCTCGTTCATTACCGCCGCGGTGGCCTCGTCTTCGAAGCTCTCCCGCTCCATGACGTGACACCAGTGGCAGGTGGAGTAGCCGATACTGACCAGGATGGGCTTGTCCTCCCGTTTAGCGCGGTCCAGTGCCTCCTCTCCCCAGGGGTACCAGTCGACGGGGTTGTGGGCGTGCTGGAGGAGGTAGGGGGAGGATTGGTTGGCTAGGTGGTTCATGTGCGGGCAATTTAAAGTAGCTGCGGATTTATCCGCAGATCGCCTTCAGGCGATAACCTGGTGTTCCGGCTAAAGCCGGACTGCGGATAAATCCGCGGCTATCCTACCGGCTCCCGAACTGGAGATCGATCCCCAGCTGGTTCACCCCGCCGCCCAGGTGGTACGTCGTACGACCGTAGGCCAGGTTGAAGCGCTTGGTCCGGAAGGCGAACCCGAAACTGTAGCCGGCGAGACTGCGGAAGCTGGACAGGCGCAGTTCCCGCCGCATCCCGTGGTTGTAGCCGAAACGGGCACGGAAATTACGGGACCTGCCGATCATCAGTTCCCCGTTAAAGACAAAGTGCCGGGCCAGGTTATCCAGGAAGACGGCACCTGCACCCCGTTGCACTTCTTCCTGCCCGAAAAGCGTCAGCCCGTCGTCCAGATCGGGGTCGTCGTAGAGGATGTTCCAGCGGTCCAGGTAGCGGTAGATGAAGCTGAAGCGAAACGGCAAGTACCGTAGTTCCTTATTGATGCCGATCTGTAGTTCGAAGGGCATGGGTTCCCGGTCGCTGGTTTCGTGGTACTGACTCAGCTGACGCCCGAAATTACGGGCCAGCAGCGTAATCTGGAACAGGCCGGAAGTATCCGCGTAGTGGGCCGCGGCGTCGAAACCGATGCCGAAACTACCGTAACCGGCCAGGGAAGAATTAATGAGTTTCAGGTTAGCCCCCACGCTGAGCCGGTCCTCGATCCGCCGGGCCGCGCCGACGGTCAGGGCCACGTCGGCCGCAGTGAAGGTTCCCTGAGCCGCGCCGGTGTTGTCGCGGCGCACCAGGTCGCCCCCGTAATTCGTGTACTGCAGACCGGCGTGGAAGGTCAGGTTCAGATCGTCCCGGTGACGCCCGAAGGCCAGGTAGCTGTTGCTGATACCCGCGGGGTTGAAGGCATGACTGATGGCCAGTTTTTTGTCCATCAGCGGGTTGAGCAGGGAGGGGTTGCGGGCCGCCAGTCCGAGATCGTCGTCCATTACCGCGATGTGGTGACCGCCGAGGGCCGCGACGGTAGCCGAGTTCGGTAAATTCAGAAAATCGTAGACGGAAGTCCCCCCCACCTGGGCAAAGACGAGGAATCCGGAGCAACAGCAGAGTAGGGTCAGATAAGTGCGCATAGGTAGGGGCCAAGGTACGGCCATTTAGACGCTCCTACTGTCGTATCCGTGGCCTAGCTGCCTTTGGCCGCCGGTTCGGGCCGCGTCATATCGGGGGCAGCGGGGGCGACGCTGGTACTGTCCGGGGTCCAGATGGTCTTGCAGGCCCCCCGGTCGCACTGCATGATGCGTTCCAGGCCGCCGGTTTCCTGATAGAGAAAGAGGGTGCCGTCCTCATCGTCCCCCTCCAGGTAATTACCGCTGGCCTTGGGCTTACCGTTGGGGTACCACTCGCGAAAGGGGCCGTTTTCCAGGTTATCAACCATGGTCACCACCTCGGCGACGCCGCCATCCGGGTGATACCCCGTCCAGACTTTATTCATCGCCCCGTCGATGTAGAGGCCGTGCAGGGTCAGGTTCCCGGCCGAGTCGTAGGTCATGTAGGGGCCGTCGAACTTACCGTTCCTGTAATTCTCCACCACGTCGACCTGACCGTTGGGGTAGTACAGCGTACGTTCGCCGTCCAGTTCGCCGTTGCGGTAGTGGGCGCGGGAAAGCAGCTTACCGTCGGGGGTATACTTTTCGGCTACCCCTTCCAGCAGTCCGGTTTCCGGGTCTACCCTTTCCACCGTACGGAAGCCGAGCGCATCGATTTCCTCCCGCTCTTCCAGTCCGTCGCCGCAGGCCATGAGCAGGGAAAGTAGCAGGGAAAGAACAAGGAAGCGGTGCATAACGTAAGTTTGGATAATGAGCAGAAAGATAATGTACGCGCAAACGCTACTGTTCACCGCCTTCGTATTTCTGCTGCTGACCCTTGGTGGTTGCAAGCAGGGCGCGGACGCAGGTGCCGACCCTCCAAAAAGTACGTCGGAGCGGTCCCTCATCGAGGAGCGGCTGATCACCGAACTCAGCCCCTCCGCCGACCGGGCGGGGCGGGAGCGCAACGCCATCATCAACCGGGCGATCGACGGGAATTTCGATGTCTACCCCGCCCCGGAGGGCTACTTCTACGAGATCCTGGACCCGGGCAACTACGGTTTCCTCCAGCCCGGCGACCTCGTCGAGGCCCACTACACCGGTCGCTTCCTCGACGGGCGGGAGTTCGACAACAGCCACCGCCGGAACCAGAAACTGCGGTTTCGGGTCGGCGACCTGATCCCCGCCTGGAACCTGGCCCTGCCGCGGCTTAAACCGGGCGGCCGTTTACGGCTCTTTGCCCCCAGTGCCCTGGCCTACGGAGCGGACGGCCTGGTGAGCGGGCGCGGAGATACGCTGGTGCCGGCCCATACGCCGCTGGAGTTCCTGATCACCGACCTGCAAATTCTGGAAGAATAACGGTGGAGGACGCCCACGTCCGACAAATTCTTAGTAGACAATGAAAATATTATTTAAGCTATGGCCCCGTGTGGGAAGTTTGTTTAATTGCATAAGATTCATAAGTTCTTAGGTGTGCTCTCTGGCAGCCAGACTCACCGCAGCGCCAGCGCCACGAAATCTTCCACGCTCACCTGCTCGGGGCGGCGCTGGAACAGTTCGTCATCTCCCATCTGCTCACTGGTAAATATGCCCTTCAGGCTATTGCGCAGCATTTTCCTTCGCTGGCCGAAAGCGGCCTTCACTACGTGCTTGAAGCGGCCGTAGTGTTCGTCGGGTACCAGTGGTTCGGGGCGTCTCACCAGCCGGATCACGGCGCTGTCGACCCGGGGCGGGGGAGAGAAATTGCCCGGGCTCACGTTGAGACAGAGGCTCGGCGCGTAGCGGGACTGCACCAGTACCCCGATAACCCCGTACACTTTGGTACCGGGGCCGATGATGACCCGGTCGGCTACCTCCTTCTGGAACATGCCCACCATTTCGGGGATAAGGGTGTAGTTGTCGAGCAATTTGATCAGGATCTGGCTACTGATGTTGTAGGGGAAATTACCGATCAGCGCGAAGGGCCGGCCGGAGAAGACCTCCGGTAGTTTCAGCTTCAGGAAGTCTCCCTCCAGGATGTCGTCCTTCAGTTCGGGATAGTGGATGTTGAGGTAGCTGACCATGTCGCGGTCGGCCTCGGCTACCTTCAGTTTGAAGGCGTCCTTTCTTTCCAGCAGGTGCTTGGTGAGCATACCCTGACCGGGGCCGACTTCCAGGGCGTAGTCGTACTGGTCGGTCAGTTCGAGTGCCCCGGCGATCTGGGCCGCATAGTGCTCGTTGTTCAGGAAATGCTGGCCGTAGGATTTTTTTGCGCGCATGCCCGCAAAGGTACCGATCAACGAACCGTTCCCACCCCCGCGCACATTGTAGCAGTATGAAAACCCATTACTTTATCCCCGCGCGGGCCCACGAGGGTTGTATCTGGATGCCCGAAACCGGCCGGTTGTACTTCTCTACGACGAAGCAACTGCCGAAGACGGACGTTACCCTTTGTTTCCTGGACCTCTCCCGCTACCAACTGGGCGAGGAGACCGACTGGGCAGCCAGACTGCACCGCTCCGATATCGAGCGGACAACTCCCCGGACCCTGACCGACGAGTGCCGGATGCCCAATAGTTTCTGCCGCCAGGACGACTGCCACCTGCTGGTAGCCGAGCAGGGTACCCAGGAGGCGCCCGCAATGATTTCCCGCGTCACACTGGCCGACGGCAGCCGGGAAGTAGTGATCGATAATTTCAACGGTCAGCCCTTTAATTCTCCCAACAAGGTGATCCGGTCGAAGCAGGGGCACCTCATCATCTCGGACCCGGATTACGGCTTCCGCCAGGGCTTCCGGCCACCCCCGGTGCTGGAGCCGGCCCTCTACGTGCTCCCGGCGGATGGCAGCCAGCCGATTTCCTTTAACTGCAACCTCGAAATGCCCCACGGCCTGGCCCTCACCCCGGACGAGCGCCACCTCTTCGTCACCGACACCAGTTTCGACGGCGCGCACGCCGACGATCTCAAGCTGGACCGGAGGCGGGCGGTCTTCCGTTTTGATTTCGATCCGGAGACCGGACGCATCAGTGGGGCGGGCGACAAGTGTTTCAGCACGGAGGAGGGTGTCCCCGACGGCACCATCACCACGGAAGACCGGCTGCTGGTGGGTGGGGGCGACGGCGTCTACGTAGCCGACCTCGCCGGTAAGCTACTGGGTAAGATACCGATGGACAAAACGGCCGTCAACCTCTGCGTAGCGGGTCCGGAGGACCGGCATTTGTTCGTAACGGCGGATGAGGGGGTGTACCTGTTTCTGGAGTGGCGCGATCATTTCACCTCTCGCGAAACCTAGGAGGAGCGCAGCGCCAGCCACGCCATCAGACCACTCCCGGTTTCCAGGCAGGCCTCGTCCACGTCGAAGGTATCCGTGTGGACGGGGGGGCGGTCCGGGCGGGCGGGACCGGCCACGCCGAGGCGGTAGAAACAGGCCGGTACCTCATGACTGTAAAAGGCGAAATCTTCCCCGGTCATCCGGATGGGGAGTTCGACGGCCCGGTCTTCTCCGAGAAAACGGCGGGCTTCGTCCCAGGCCCGGTTCGTGAGGGCTACGTCATTCTTCAGGAAGGGATAACCGTGACGGATCTCCAGTTCGGCACTTCCGCCCAGGGCGGCGGCCAGTCCGGTGACGGTCCGTTGCAGCCGCCGGTGGAGTTCGGCCCGCCAGTTTTCGTCGAGGGTCCGCAGCGTGCCCAGCAAACGAACGGCATTGGGGATCACGTTCGTTGCCCCCCCGTCGCTGGCGATGTGGCCGAAGGTAAGGACGGCCGGTAACGTCGGGTCGGTCTCCCGGCTGATGAGCTGTTGCAGGGCAGTGATCAGTTGGGCGGTGATCACGATGGGGTCGATGGCCTGGTGGGGCAGCGCGCCGTGTCCTCCCCTACCCCGCACGGTCAGGTAGAGCTCGTCCGTACTCGCCATGTAGATACCAGGGCGAAAGCCGACCTTACCGGCTTCCAGGGGCGGGTGGACGTGCTGTCCGAAAATGGCCGTCGGTACCGGGCCGGTCAGCGCACCAGCGGCGATCATTTTGGTGGCGCCCCCCGGTAATTTTTCCTCTCCCGGCTGGAAGAGAAGGCGGACATTACCCGACAACTCGGAGCGAAGGGACTGAAGAATCGCGGCCGTTCCGAGCAGCGAAGCCGTATGAACGTCGTGTCCGCAGGCGTGCATCACCCCCTCGTTGACCGAGCGGTAGGCCACTTCGTTTTGCTCCAGGATGGGCAGGGCGTCCATATCCGCGCGCAGGGCGACGGTCGGTCCGCTGCCCGCCGTCCCTTCGATCCCGGCGACCAGACCGGTCCCGGCGACGGAACGATGGGGGATGCCCAGTTCGTCCAGCCGGGCCGCTACGTAGGCGACCGTTTCGTGCTCCTCGAAACTCAGTTCGGGACGGGCGTGGAGGTGGCGGCGGATGGCAACCGTTCGTTCCAGCCCGCTGGCGGCCAGGTCCTTTACCCGTTGGGCCAGTTCACGTCGATCGGAGGTCATATCAGCGTAGTTGGATGGATTCGATGGGGGTTCCCGGCACGATCCGGTCCAGGATGTCCTGCCCCTCGGTAATGGCCCCGAAGATGGTGTAGTTACCGTCCAGGTGGGGCGTGGGGCCGTGGGTAAAGAAGAACTGGACGCCCTCGGTGTCCTTGCCGGCGCTCGCCATCCCGATGAGGCCGGGGCGATCCCAGTGTAGCTCGGGGGTCTCCGTACGGATGATAAAATCCTCTCCCCCGAAGCCATCGCCGCGGGGTCCGCCGCCCTGGGCCACGAAGTTGGGGACGACCCGGTGGAAGGCCTTGCCGTCGTAGTAGCCCTGACTGACCAGTTCCAGGAAGCTGCTCACCGTAGCGGGGGCTACTTCCGGCCAGAGTTGGAGAACGATCTTGCCGCCCGGAACCCGCAGCAGCACGTCCCGCTTACCGTCGGTTCCGAGACGATCCCAGTCAATGGGCTTTGCACCTGCGACCTCGCCCGTATTCGCAATCTCCGTTTCCGGAGACAGGGCGACGCGGGCCGCCTCCACCGCCCGCCAGGTTTCGATCTCCCTGGGTAGTTTGAAACCGTTCAGCGCCTGATCCAGCCACGTCCGGTCGGGATAAAAAACGGCGAATGCCTCCGGCGTGGCGGTCAGCGCGCCCGCCGCGTAGTAGGCCGGCCCCACCTCACGACTGGTGATCATTTCCTGGAAGTACTGGCTGAGTTCGTAGCGTACACGGCGGGCACTGCCCCGGAAAAAAGCGTCAAAATCTTCCCGCTTGCTGATGCCGTAGAGTGCCTCGGCGGCGGCCGAGCGGGTGACGGGACTGTCCGCCTGTTGGTACAGTGTCCACAAACGACGGTAATTCCAGGGGTATTCCCCGAGGGCGGCCAGGATGGCGGCCCGCTGGGTGTTGTCGCTCGTGGCCGCGTAGGCTTGCTGGAGCTCGTAGTTGATCCCCTCCCGGTAGTCCGTCAGCTGGTAGGGCAGGTGGCGCTGGGCGGCCCGGTACAGGCCGAAACGGATGGCCGGATCGATGCTGTCGCGGGCCATGGTGCGAAAGTTCGTCGCGTCGCTGGCCGCCCCGTGCTCCACCAGGAAGTCTACCGCGGCCAGGGCCACCAGGGGGTGTTTGTCGCGGAGGGATTCGATGACCGCCTCCCGTACGCTGGGGTAATCGAAACCGCCCAGCGCCCGTAGGATCTCGGTCCGCAACCGCCAGTCGGTGGCGTCTTCCAGCTGCCGCAGCAGGGCGACCCGGGCCGGACCGGACCCGCTACGGCCCAGGGCGCGGGCAGCCCCCATCTGGACCAGTGGGTCAGCGTCGCTGCGCAGCAGTCGGCGCAACGCATCGGTCTGATTACTGTCCAGTTGATCGGCGAAACGCTGGAAGTAGAAGGCGGCGGGGTGGCGCACCCGCTCGGGGGTGGCCGGGTCGGTGAGTAGCGTCAGCAGGCGGGCCGTACCGGCCGGGGAGGTGATCTTCCGCCGGGCGAAATAATATATACTCCAGGCCTGCCCCGCCAGCAGGGCGGTGTCGGTGGGTTCATAGGTGGTCACGCCGGCCACCTGGTCGAGGGTGGCCCGGTCGGCGGTTTTGCCCACGGCGGCCAGGAGGCTGGCGTTATAGTCCACGAAATTCCCGCTGCCGTCGAAGTACCGGGGCAGTTGGCGGCCAACGGTCTCGTCCCCCAACTGGCCGAGGGCGTAGGCGGCGGCCCGGCGCACGAGGGGTTCCTTATCGGTCAGGCGGGCCAGCAGGCTGTCCGTCACCGGTGGCTCCGCGGAAGGGAAGCTACCGAAGGCGCGGGCGGCCTGGTAGCGGTGGCTGACGTCGTCGTCTGCCAGGTAGCGCAACAGGCTATCGGCGCGGCGGGCGTTCTGGTGGTCGTAGATCGCACGGGTGGTTTCATCGTTCAGGTCGAGTACTACCCCCTCGTAGACGGGCTCGTCACCGGGGGGAATGCAGGCGAGGACGCAGGTGCAAAGTAACAGGCAGATGAGGGGGCGAAACAGCATGGCTGCAAGATAATCGGGGTTATCGGGCGGGCCGGTATTGTTAGGCCGAAATTATCTAAACTAACCCTACCGGAACTACGTATTGTGAAAAATATTAACGCTTGGACTATCCATTTTCTCCCATCGATTTGTTGCCCGTCAATCCGGCCTGTAGGCTCATCGTTACCATTCCGGCGAAGGATGAGGCAGACTTTCTCACCGGGACACTGGAGGCACTAAGACTACAAAGCGACCCAACCGGAAAGCGGTTACCTGCGGATTCCTACGAGGTAATCGTCCTAGCCAATAATTGCAGTGATGCAACCGCGGAGACAGGCAGGAGGTACGCCCGCCAGCACCCCAATTTCAGGTTGCACGTGGTGGAAAAAAGACTTCCCCCAGCCATGGCTAATGTCGGTACGGCCCGCCGCATCATGATGGATACGGCCCACCGGCGGTTCACGGCTCTCCAACGACCGAACGGCGTGATCTGTACGACCGATGCGGATACAATCGTGCATACAGAGTGGGTCCACCACATTCTCGAATCCATGAATAGAGGTGCCAGGGCGGTAGGCGGACGCATCACCGCCCCCCACGACTACAGCCGCGGCCAGCACGGATACCGCAGGCACCATCTGCAGGATGTTACTTACCGCAGTTTGCAGTACTGTCTGGAGAGTATTATCGATCCGGATCCGGCGGACCCCTGGCCCCGCCACTTTCAGCACTTCGGCCCCAGCATCGCGGTACAAGCGGATGCTTACGCGGCTTGCGGGGGTATCCCACCCTTGTCCAGCCTGGAGGACGTAGCATTGGTACAGGCTCTGGAACGGGTGGACATTCCGATCACCCACAACCCCCGAGTACGGGTTACCACCTCCAGCCGAGTGAGCCACCGGGTAGCCGGAACCGCCTTTAGCCACCAACTGGATGCCTGGGCGGAACTGGATCATCGCAGAGCGGTACCAAAAGTAATGGGCCTGCCGAGTTGTCTGTGCCTCTTCAAGAGTAAGGTAGCCCTGCGGCGTGCGCTTCTTCACCAGTGTTTCGAAGGGAGCTACCAACTCAGTGTATTGACCGCTTCACTCGGTATTACCGAGAGTGAGTTGGTCCGCAGAGGTCGGTCAGCAACGTCCTTCGGAGCGCTTTACCAACCGATCCGGGTCGCGCTGGAACAATGCCCTGCTTTCTGCCGCACGCCAATTGACCGGGCCATCCGGGAACTGCGGGTCTTTACCCGATCTCAGCGTCACCATGGCGCTGGTACACATCCAGTCGGTACCGATCGGCTCTGGCTTCCCGTATTCGGCAAAATCCCCGCGCCAGTTTCGTCTCAAAAGCCTGATGGACCTCATCCCCCGTCAACGGATAGTCTGGCACGTAGGGCGTAAAGTGAACCAGTAAAAGCGTTCCTCCGGGGCGGAGCGCCCCACGAATCTTATCGATGGCGATCTCCAGGTCTTCCAGACTCCAGTAGTACCCCACCTCGCTGACGACGATCAGGTCGAAGGTCGCTTGCGGGAATTCCCCGGGAATGCTCATCCGCTCGAACCGGACGGACGGGTAATCCACCAGCCGGCGACGGGCCCGTTCCAGGGGAGCTTCCACGGCATCCACGGAGAGCAAACGGGTACAGCGGGGGGCCAGCCGGGCGGTCAGCACACCGATGGAACAGCCGATCTCCAGAGCGTTGTCGTAGCGGTCGCGGGGTAGGGCGGCCAGACTGGCCTTATACTTCGCCAACTCGTAAGCACTGGTTTCGAACGACCAGGGATCCTGGCTGTGCTCGTAGACTTCATTGAAGTAATTTTCCGTAAGGCTGACGTATTTTTTATCCGCCGGTTCGAAGTAGAGTTCGGTCGGGCGACGGAAGTTAGCCAACATAGCTTCCTGGAGTTGAAATCCGGAGGGGTCATCATCAATCAGGTTCGTCAGCTGGCTGCGGTGACAATCGATGGCCCGTGCCTTTTGTGGCAACTGGTCGGTCACCTCGAGCCGCCAGGCCAGTACCTCACCGGGGCGGGGCAAGTCGTCGGGATCCTGGCTGTTCCACATCCAGATGGGGTATTCCACCCAGCGGGGAGCGACGCCCACGCCAGAGACGGCCTCCCGGCAGATATCCCAGGTGGCCCGGTGATCGCAGTGAGGATCGCGCCGCCAGGGGACGAGTACGTGGGAGGGGGACAGTTTCTCCAGCAGTTCGGTGACCTGACGTACGGCCGCGGGATAGAGCGGGGAATGGGGGCGGGGCACCTCCGTATCCGGCAGATTCAGGAAGTAGAGTTCATTCGGGTTGACCCCCAGTTCGGCAGCGGCCTCGGTAGCTTCCTGGCGGCGCAATGCTACCCGGGCGGCATAGTCGTACCGCTTGGACGCCGGATGAGACATGGCCCCGTCGCTTACAAAAACGATGCCTACCCGCTGTTTTCTCGTGCGCAACAGGGAGATCAGCCCCCCGCAGCCCAGGGACTCATCATCCGGGTGGGGGGCGAATACCAGGGTGTGAATCCAGGGATGAAGATCGGTATGGGGGTGCAGCGGTGGATCATTGCTCAGGCGGTATTTGCGCTCAGCGACCCCAGAGGTGGTGGAAGGTATCAAGTTGGTTCAGGTGATAAGCCCCTACCTGCTCCAGGGTAGCATCGGGGGCGGGTTGACGTAAATACATACTCAGGTCGGTATGCAGGCGGGCGAATGGCTCGGGGTGGCACAGACCGCGGGCCCCTACACAGCGTTCGGCGAGTTGAATCACCCGGATACAACTCTCGGCGATAGCCGTACGGGTCATATTGGCGTAAGTGACAATCCGGTTCGGGTCGTCGCATTGATCGTTGAGGTGGGCAGAGCGATCCAGCCAGGCATTTCCACTTTCGACCAGGATAGCCATTTCCCCCATCCGGGTGCGCTGGTGGGCGTCATCCGTTCGATTGACGCGCCGTAGGAACTCCCCGGTGGCATCCAGCAGGGCTTCCGCCCCACCCAGGTGGACGGCGGCAAAGCGAATGGCTCCGCCGCTGAAGTGAGGCTGGCACTCATACTGGTCGGGGAGGCCGAGTAATTCCCGCTCCGTAATTTCGATACCAGAAAAATCGATCCGGTGGCTTACGCTGTTGCGCATACCGAGGGGTTGCCAGCTCTCCGTATTCACTCCGACGGTCAGTTCATCCAGGGGAAGGACGGTCATCTGCCACCCTCCCGGCTTAAGGTCTTCCGTGACCCAGCGGCCGGTAACGAGGGGACGGGTTACGTTTACCGATCCACTGCAAAATGTTTTTGAGCCCTGCACCTGCGCGCCGCCGCCCCGCCGCCGGTGCAGCCGCACCCCATCCCCGGCCTCGGTATTCCAAACGCCGAAGAGGTGACCGGCCCGGGCATCCGAAAACCAACGCTCACGTTGCTCCGCCGAACCGTAGAGATGAATGAGTTGCAGGGCGTTGACGTGGCCCTCGTAAATGCGTCCTGCGCTCAGGTTACCCCGACCGATCAACTTCAACAACTGCAACAGCGGAGCGGTGGTCGGGCGATCAACGGAAAGGGATTCTCCTGGGAGGGTAACGGCCAGTAACCCAGCCTGCCGCAGGCTATTCACCTCCCGCTCCGGAAAACCTCCGTGATGGTAAGTTTCCTCCCCCCAGCGGCTAAAAGCAGCACTGAGTTCGTGGGCAACAGCGGTAGGATCGGCGATGACAACTGACAATATTTGAGAAATTTGGGCAAACAGATCAAGTATCAGCAAAATTACCACCAGAATGTGATTAATTTACCCATTTGCCAAAATTCAACTATTTTACGGAGTTCCGTTGTTTTACTACCCACCAACCAATAATTATGTCACTCACCAAATTCCGTTACTTTTTTTCCGAAGGTAAATTCTGGAAAACGCTGGGTCGCCATGCCCAGGCAGCCGGTTCACGCACCGCGTATACGGCTCTCCTATTGTACTATGCCTACCAACGTAAAGAAACGCCGGCCTGGGCCAAACGGGTTGTTATGGGTGCGCTGGGATACCTCGTGATGCCATTGGATTTCGTTCCAGACCTGAGCCCCGTTGTGGGCTTTACGGATGATATTGGTGTACTCAGTGCCGGTTTACTGACGGTAGCTGCTTTTGTAAATCAGGAAGTACGAGAAAACGCACGCAAAAAACTGGGAGACTGGTTTCCCTCCGTAGAGGAGGCAGATCTACAATCCGTTGAGGATAAGCTTTAATTAGTCTGCCAATGAGTACTTTCAGTCTGTTGACCATTGTTCGGGGCCGGCCGGTTCACCTCAATAACCTGCTACGCGGAGTAACACTCGCCGAATCGTTACCTGCCGAAGTGATTGTCATTCACATGAACCAAGCCACCGACCCTACTCTGACGGACCCCGGTGTCCCCCTCCGACAATACATGCTGAAGGATAAGGCGGATCTAATTCCCCTGGCCAAAGCCCGGAATATGGCCGCCTCGCTGGCTACTGGAGATACCTTTATTTTTCTGGATGTAGACTGTATCCCTCACCCGGAGTTATTTGGGCGGCTGAGTAAAGAAGTGCAGCGGACGTCCGGGGTGGTCATGGGGAATGTACATTATCTGCCGAAGGGCAGTGCAGAAGGCCGATGGAATCAGGAAGGGCTGGCACGTGCCGCCCTCCCCCACCCAGGACGCCCCGAAATAGACTCAGAGGAACTAAGAGAGAGTACACTGTACCATCTATTCTGGTCGCTCTGCTTCGGCATTCGCCGGCAGGAG
This sequence comes from Lewinellaceae bacterium, assembly GCA_963838715.1. GTDB lineage: Bacteria > Bacteroidota > Bacteroidia > Chitinophagales > Saprospiraceae > Neolewinella. The sequence continues at coordinate 4,295,692 of CAWISE010000009.1, read as the reverse complement.
TTCGAGCGGGTCGGAGGGTTCGACACTCGGTACACCGGTTACGGAGCGGAGGATACGGATTTCGCCTTCTCTCTGCGGACTATAGGTGTGCCGTTCTACCTCTCCGGTGCGATGGCCTTTCACCAGTACCATCCAACCTGTTCGCCCCCCTATGACCGCTTAGAAGACATTGTTCGCAACGCGGTAACCTTCCATAAGAAATGGCGACACTGGCCCATGGAGGGGTGGTTGCAGGCGTTTGCGGATGCCGGGCTCATAAAGTGGGGTACCGAAGGTATACAAATCACCAGGTTACCGGACCGCCAACTTATCGACGACAGCCGCAACGAAGCGGCTTACGTCTGAGGCGAGAATAATTCCTCCCATCCGTTAAGGTTCATACCGGCGGTGGCGGCCAACAGTCCCCGCCAGCCCTCCGGACCGGGTAGTTCCGATACAGGAAGGGTCAGTCCTAAGCGAGCTAAGGCGTTCATCATACAATTTTGCTCGTCGAAGGGCCGCGATTCCGGTATACTGATGTAAGGCCGACGGGCGGCCCCGACTTCCCACATCGTGTTCATCCCTCCGCTCCCGACGACGATGTTGGCCGCCCGGAGATAAGGAAAAGTATCTTTTACCCATCCAATGCCGCGCAGGTTGTCGGGAGCGGCGGTTCGAGCGGTATCCATTTTTCCTACAACCCACCAGTGGTAGTCCGGATGACGTTTGGCCACGGACAACCAGTACGCCAAGGGCACAGCCCCGCCCCCCATGCCGTTGATGATCAGTACAAGGCGGCAGCCTGGGGGAATGTCCAGTAAGTGGCGTGCTGCGCCCCGGCTGAGTGATCTTCCGTCGTAGCGGCTACGGCCGGGTAAGTAGGTCGTTTTTCGACGTACCCACTCCGGCGTATGGACATCATCCAATACTTCGGGAAAGTGGGCGATCAGGCGATGGGACAATCGGAAAGCCATTTCGTGGGCGGGGTCATCTCGCCGCCCGTGGAGACGGACCAACTCAGTTCGCACTCCACATAATCGTACAAAGAGAGCGACCTCTACGGAAAGATCGACGATGAAGCGTTCGGGGTGGTGCTCGGCAATCCAGCCAGCCAGCAGGCTCATCCGACGGGCCAGTGATGGCAGACCGGTGGGCGCGTAGTGGAGATCACGTCCTTCGGGAAAAATATCGTCGGGGGAGAGTTCCGGGGCCCAGTCCAGGGGAAGAGGAACTACGGTGCCTCCGGTCCAGTCTGTAAAGTACTCGGGGGCGGAGGTAAATATCCAGACCCGGTGGGGGGGAAGTTCCCCGGCCATCAGTTTACAGCGGGCAGCGTGTCCACTACCATGATGGTGAACGTAAAAGCCGACGGGCCTTTCAGGAAAGGATACCAAGAGGGTAGTTTTCCAGGTAGCCGTCGATCATGCGGTTAATGGTGAAAGTGTCCATAATCCGGTCGCGGCAGGCCCGACGGGACAGTTTGGCTGCCTGCGGAATGGCGGCAACCAGCGCATCGGTATCTCGTTTCGGGACGACTATTCCACATTCCGGGGTCACAATCTCACGGGCTGCTCCGCTATCGAAAGCGACCAGCGGGGTACCACAGGAAAGAATCTCGGCCATGACCAAACCGAAGGGTTCGTCCCAGGTTGCCGTAAACAGCCCTACTTCCGACCTACCGACCAGTTCACTAAGTTCGGCGTGATCCAGATGACCGGCCATTTCAACGTCGGGGCCGAGTAAGGGAACGATTTCGCGGTCGTAGTATTCCCGGTCGTAGAGGGGGCCGGCCAGCGTAAGGTGGTAGCCCGCCCGGCGGGCGGCGTGAATGGCATAGACCGTTCCTTTTTCGGCACAGACACGGCCGAACCAAACCGCCGTTTTTGGTTTTGCCCCGGGGCTAAAGCCCCAGCGGTCGGGATCTACCCCATTGTGTACCACCCGACACTGACCGTCGAGGAAAGGGGCCCAGATCCGGCTCACAAACTCGCTGACGGCAATGAAGCGATGATTGGGTTCGTGGCGGGTCACCATTCCCGCACTACGAAGAAAGGGGAAGGGCGGACTGTGGAGAACCGTCACCACCGGACAGGGAAGCGTAGCTGCCATGGCGATCGGCAGATAGTGAAGTGAATTATTGTGTACCAGGTCGTAATCCCCCTTGCTGATCTGTTGCATGATCTCCAGATAAGCGTGAAAGCGATTAGCCTCTTCCACATTAAAACTCACCTCCTCTTCCCCGTCATAAACCAGTGTTGTGATAGCTGATTGGTCAGGGCTGTACAGGGGCAGCGCAGGATCGGAATCCGGGTGTGCAAAGAGGGTTACTTCATGGCCCTGGGACAATAACTCGGTAGCCAAAATGTGAGTATGCATCTCCATACCGCCCCGAAAGGGTTCGCCGATCGGAAAGCGCAGGTGAGCAACGAGGGCAATTTTCATACTGTCGTAACTCAGGGTACTTCCCGGCGGTTTTTCCAACAACGAAATTTCATTGGCTACCTAAGGGCGGTAATTCATGACAGAAATTATTCCATCACCAGGGAGGGAACCATTGATTCCATTTCGAACTCCAGCTCGGCGGCTACCGCCAGGGCATCGCGCTGGTACTGCTCGTCCAGTCCGAAGGTGTAGCTATCCGTCCAGCGGCGGAAGAAACTGTTCTGGGAGCGGTACAGATTCGGCACCAGGTGCAGCTGCCGCAGGGAAGTGATGAGCAACAGGGTATCGGCCCACAACCGTGGATTAGTAAAGCATTTCCTCACCAGTCGCAGGACACAATCCTCGGCCACTTTTTCCAGTTCGGCGGTATCGGACCAGAGATGATTCCAGTGCAGGTGGTCGGCCACCAGACGCTGTATCCGGGCACCGTCAAAGGTATCGGCCTCCAGGGTACTCAGCAACCGTCGGCGGAGGGTGAAGCTGATACTGGCCAGGTAGCTGTCCGGCAACGGCATATTATTGGCCTTCATGGTACTCATCAGCTGGTAGTTGTCGTAGTAGACATTACCAAAGCTGGCGGTAGCTACGTCCATGCTGCGCTCGATCATTTCGAGCAAGATCTTCTGTTTCTCATCCCGGAAGAGGTGCCAGATACTGAAATTCTGTTCCCCGAAATTATCCTTCATGATGGTTACCACCTCATTGACGTGGCCGTCCCGAAACTCCCGCTCGATCGTGGGTACCAGGGCTTCGTAGTTCTCCGCGCTCATGCCCGAGGTAATCTCCCCGATCATGGACTGCTGCCCCAGGTAGAGCACCGCAAAACTGAAGGTGGACCGGCTGTGGGTCAGGTTACTCATGATGGTCGTCCGCCCCACCGTCAGCCGGTAGCCTCCGGCCCGCAACTGGCGCAGCCCGTGGGTCATGGAGCGGTAATTGAACAGTTCGAGGTGTTCGGGGTCGTCCTCGAAGAGACTGGCCGCGGCGAAGTGCATCCCTACCCGGAGCAGGCCGACCCGGGCGGGAATGACGTGCTGACGGTAGGCCACGGCCGCGTTGGGCAGCACGTTGCTCTCGATATTTTCCATCCGGGACAGGAAGTCAGGGTGGTAATCTTCCCCCGTAACCACCTCACAGAGGTGAAGGGCGCGGTTGGCGTACTGCAGTACCTGGAGCGTCTCGATCCCACTTACTTCGTTGAAGAACCAGGCACAGCTGGTGTACATCAGCATGGCGTGCCGCTGCATTTCCAGCAGGCGGAGCATCCGGACCTTATCGTCCGGATTCACGAAGTCGGCCTTGGCCCAGTCAGAGAGGAAGCTTTCCGTGTTGGCGGGGTCGCGGTCCAGTACAAGCTGGATATAGGCATCGCGCGCCGCCCAGGGGTCGGTGAACAACCCTTTCCCCTCCCGCTCGAATACGGTGACGAGCCGGTCGCGGACTTCGTCCAGGGCCGCCCGGAGCGGGGCCCGCCAGCGCTGGTGCCAGCCGGGGTCGCCACCGGTTTCGCAGCCGCAGTCGGAGCGCCACCGTTCTACGCCGTGCACGCAACTCCAGGAGCTGTTGTCGTGGATACGGGTTTCCCACCGCGGCGGGTGGAGTTCCAGGAATTCCCCGTAGTTCGTCAGTTCGAAGCCGGGGTGGTCGTCGATCATGTCGAGGGCGGCGGCCAGGGCCATTTCCCCCTTGCGGTGGTGGTGGCCGTAACTCTCTCCGTCAGTGGCGATGTGCGCCAGTTGCACCTCCTCGTCACCGTCCAGGCTGTTCATCAGTTTATCGGCCAGGAAGCGGCCTTCGTTCAGCAGTCCCTCGAAGGCCACCGCCTTGGCGACGCCGCCGTCGTAGTAGAACAGGTCGATGTAGCGGCCGCTGGGCAGGTTACAGCGGTAGGGCCGGCGGGGATCGACGCTTCCGTTGACGCGGTGCCAGTGTTCCTCGTTGATTACCCGTACGTCCTTACACTGTCGCGGCGCCAGGATGGTATACCGGATGCCGTTGTCGACCAGGGCCTCCAGACAGTCGGTATCCACGGCCGTTTCGGCCAGCCACATTCCCTCCGGCTTGCGCCCGAAACGGTGTTCGAAGTCGGCAATACCCCAGCGGATCTGCGTTTGCCGGTCGCGGGCATTGGCCAGCGGCATGATGATGTGGTTGTAGGACTGGGCGACGGCGGACCCGTGACCGCCGAAGCGTTGCCGGCTCTGGCGGTCGGCATCAAGGACACGGCCGTAAGTCTTGGGGTCGTGCTCCTGGAGCCAGCTCAGCAGGGTCGGCCCCATGTTCCAACTGATCCGTGCGTAGTTGTTGGTGATGTCCGTGATGTGCTGACGGTCGTTCAGTACCCGGGCCGTGGCGTTGGGGGCGTAACACTCCTCGTTGATGCGCTCGTTCCAGTCGTGGTAGGGCGCGGCACTATCCTGTACCTCAATGGTTTCCAGCCAGGCGTTTTCGCGGGGGGGCTGGTAAAAGTGACCGTGAACGCAGATGTACTTTCTGGGGGTAGCTGACATCGGGCAAAGTTAACAAGGAGCTCCCGTAACCCGCTGATTAACTGCGTAAATGCTGGTTAAAAAAGTCGATCGTACGGTCCCAGGCCTGCGTCGCCGCCGCCTCGTCGTACCGGGGAGTGGTATTGTTGTGGAATCCGTGATTGGCACCCGGATAGACGTACGCTTCGTATTCCTTTCCGTTGTTTTTAAGGGCCGCTTCGTAGGCGGGCCAACCGGCGTTGACGCGCTCATCGAGCTCCCCGAAGTGCAGTAACAAAGGGGCCTGAATGGCAGGAACCTCCCCGGCCCCGGGCTGCCCCCCGTAAAAAGGTACGGCGGCCCCCAACTCGGGTAGTCGGACGGCCATATAATTAGCAACCCAGCCACCGAAGCAAAAGCCGACGACGCCCACCTGCCCGGTACATTCCGGATGATGCCGCAGAAATTCAAAGGCCGCGATGAAGTCTTCCAGCATCTCATCCCGGTCCCGCTGGCGCTGTAACTCCCGGCCTTCGTCGTCGTTACCGGGATACCCTCCCAGTGGCGTCAGGGCATCGGGGGCAAAGGCAATGAAATTGGCCAGACCGGTCCGGCGGGCCACGTCTTCGACGTAGGGATTCAGCCCCCGGTTTTCGTGAACGACAATAACGCCGGGCAGCTTCGTCGGGGCTTCAACGGGCCGGGTGAGCAGGCCACGAATGGTGATGCCGGACTTCGGAGAGGTGTACTCGACGGTATCCGCATCCAGCCGGGGGTCGTCCGCCGCTACTTGCAGGGTATTGGCATAGTCGGGCAGTAACCGACTCAGCAGGGAGGTTACGGTAAGCCCTCCCACGGCGTAGACCGACAACCTGGAAACGAATTCCCGCCGGTCCAGCAAGTTATGGGCGTAACGGTCGTAGAGATCCAGGGCCGCCTGGGGAATTTTTTCATTGTCTTTCGTGGGCATGTTTGCGTATTCGGTGGCGACCAACTTACGTAAAAGTCCGCTATGGCCGAGACCGCCCCCACTGCCTCCCCGAAAACCTTGCACCCGCGCCCCGCCGGCAAAAACCTCCGCCGGCAGCCAACCCCTACCCGGCTACCGCGTTAATTAGGAAAATCAATACACAACCTATGTTTGAACTACCCAAGCTCCCCTACGATTTCGATGCCCTCGAACCCCACATCGACGCGCGCACGATGGAAATCCACCACACAAGCACCACAACGGCTACACCACCAAACTGAACGCGGCCATTGACGGCACCGACCTGGCCGATAAGTCCATCGAGGACATCCTGGCCAACGTCAGTTCCGCCTCCACGGCCGTGCGCAACAACGGCGGCGGTTTCTACAACCACTCCCTGTTCTGGGAGATCATGAGCCCCAACGGTGGCGGTAAGCCCTCCGGTGACCTGGCCAAGGCCATCACCGAGGACCTGGGCGGCTTCGATGCCTTCAAGGACGGCCTTTGCCGCCGCCGCCGGCAGCCGCTTCGGCTCCGGCTGGGCCTGGCTGATCGTGGGCGAAAACGGCCACCTCGCCGTGACCTCCACCCCCAACCAGGACAACCCGCTGATGGACGTGGCCGACACCCCCGGTACCCCCATCCTGGGCCTCGACGTCTGGGAGCACGCTTACTACCTGAACTACCAGAACCGCCGCCCGGACTACGTGACCAACTTCTTCGAGGTCATTAACTGGGACAAGGTGAGTGAGCTGTACGCGGATGCTAAGTAGTTATAGCCAATAGTCCGTAGTCGATAGTAACGACCATGAAAGACTTCCTCCGCCGCCGCCGGTCCGCCCTCGATCCCGCAAGGTTTCAGGGCTGGGGCCGGCGGCGGCGTTATTTCGAGGGGTGGTACTTCAAGATCGTGGTACCGGAGGAGGAGATCGCCTACGCCTTCATTCCGGGCATCAGTTTTGACGACGGGGGGGCGGGGCACGCGTTCTTGCAGGTGCTCGACGGGGTGGCGGGTACGACGGCTTACCACCGGTACCCCACGGGGGCGTTTCGGCCGGCGACCGACCGGTTCTACCTGGAACTGGGTCCGCACGTTTTTTCCGCGGACCGACTGCGTATATCGCTCCCAGAGCTGCGCGTTGACGTCAACTTTACGCAACCCCGGCCGTGGCCGAAACGGTGGTACGCCCCGGGGGTGATGGGCTGGTACGGCTTCGTCCCCCGGATGCAGTGCTACCACGGGCTGGTGAGTTTGCACCACGGGCTGACGGGCAGCATTGAGGTCAGCGGACGGCTACACGACGCGGCGGGCGGCACCGGCTACGCCGAAAAAGACTGGGGCAGCGGCTTCCCGGACGCCTGGATCTGGCTGCAGAGTAACCACCTCAGCGGGACCGACCGGCCGGCCAGCCTGATGTGCAGCGTGGCCAGCATCCCCTGGCTCGGCACTTCCTTCACCGGCTTTCTGTCCACTTTCCTCTTCGGGGGCCAACTCTACACCTTCACTACCTGGACCGGGGCGCGGACGCAGGTGCAGTGGTTATCGAAACAAGTCCGTCTCACTTTCCGTGACACCACCCACCGCCTGGAGGTGACGTTCACCCCGGGAAGCGGGGGCGAGCTGTCCAGCCCCGTCACCGGGAGCGGGATGACGGGCAAGATCAACGAAAGTCTGCGGGGGGAGGCGGAGGTCCGGTTCTGGGCGGGAGAGGAATTGGTGTACGCCGGGGTGGCCGGCTGGGCGGGGGTGGAGGTGAGTGCGGGGGCGCGGGAGTTGTTGTGACAGCGTGTATATTGGCGTTATGAGTCAACCTACCCGCTTTTCTCAACTGGAGAAATTACAGGAAGAGCAATTACCCGTACCTAAGCATAAACTACATGACTGGACGCACTTTGCGGGATTGTACGCCGCCGAGCACGTTGCCGCCACGGAATTCGTTATCGGAGCCACCTTCGTGGCGCTGGGGGCCAGCACGATGGACATTATCGTTGGGTTATTGATTGGCAACGTCCTGGCCATCCTGAGTTGGACGTTGATTACTACGCCGATCGCCGTTGATACCCGCCTGAGTCTGTATACCTATCTCAAGAAGATCGCGGGGGGGCGGATGTCTAAGCTGTACGACTGGGCCAACGTCCTGATTTTCACGGTGATCTCGGCGGCGATGGTGACGGTTTCCGCCACGGCGGTTCGCTTCGCCTTCGACATTCCCGCGCAGTTGAACTGGTACCCCACCAATGCCTGGTTTGTCCTGATCGTCATCCTGGTGGGTATTTTCGTGGTGTCCGTGGCGATCTACGGTTTCAATGCGGTTTCTGAGTTTTCGGGGATTTGCGCGCCGTGGTTGTTCGTGATGTTTACGAGTGGTGCCCTGGTTTTACTGCCCGCCCTGTCTCTGGATGTACTGGGAAAGACGCTTCCCGGGAGCTGGGCCCAGTTCATCGAGATCGGCAGTCGATCCGTCTGGACAGGGGTCAACAGTAACGGAGAAGCCGGCATCGGCCTGGTAGAAGTTATTGGCTTCGGCTGGGCGGCGAATACGATCACGCACTTCGGGCTGATCGACATGGCCCTGCTGCGATTCGCCAAAAAAAAATCTTACGGTCTGGCCACCAGTACGGGCATGCTCTTCGGGCACTACATTGCCTGGATCGCGGCCGGCATCATGGGGGCGGGGGCAGCCGTCATTCTGGGAAAATCCATCATTGAGCTGGATCCGGGCGACGTGGCTTATTACGCGCTGGGTTGGTCGGGGTTCGTAATCGTGATCGTGGCGGGGTGGACAACCGCGATCACGAATCTGTACCGGGCCGGCCTGGCAGCCCAGGCGGTCTTTACCAATTTTTCCCGCAGGAGGACCACCATGGCGGTTGGGTTGGCAATGGTCGTTATCGCTTGTTTCCCGTTTGTGTTCTCGCAGATTCTACCCTTGCTGACTTATGCGGGCCTGATCGTTGTTCCGGTAGGGGCCATCGTATTCGCGGAGCACCAGATTTTCCCGAAAATTGGCTACACCCGGTACTGGTCGAAGTACCAGGACTATGCCCACGGCACTCCCGCGGTCGCCTCCTGGGGGCTGGGGCTGCTGTTCGGGTTTGGCCTGAATTACCTGGACGTGATGTCTTTTTACTACCTATTCATCCCTACCTGGTTGTTCACCATCGTCGTCTATACGCTACTGGCGGGTAAATACGGGGCCAGGCAAGCCTATCCGGCAGCGGTAGCGGAAGAACGGGCGTTCGATGTACTGGTGGAAGAATATCACCAAAAATTAGCGACCGAAGTACCCCACCCGATACAGGATATATCGTTGCTGTCAAGGGCGATACAAGCCGTGGCTTACCTAGCCCTCGTCATCACCCTGGTATTAGCGGGGAACGTGCTTTTCGGAAGTGGTGACGAAAGTAATTACGTCGCTAACCGGGAGCTATTTTACCGCTACGGCTTTATTTGTACCGTGACCTACTTCGTAGCGGCCTACTGGGTCCTTCAGCGAGGGAAAAAACAGCAATATGCAGTTAAATCAAACTAACCTTTCGAAAATAGCGCAACGGATTCCCTGCCCGACTTACGACAGAGCGCGGTTAACAACGGGCATCGTTCACATTGGAGTAGGCGGCTTCCACCGTTCCCACCAGGCCTACTACGTTCATCAGTTACTGGAAAAACACGGCGTCACGGACTGGGCAATATGTGGAGTGGGCCTACGGGAAGCCGACCGTCATATGGCAAACGTCCTACGGGATCAGGATGGACTGTACACGCTGGTCACTCAGTACCCCGACGGGAAGGTCGAAAGTGAAGTCATCGGCTCGATTACCAAGTACCTCCTGGCCGTTGACGACCCGCAATCGGTCATTGATGTCATGGCCCACCCCGACACCAAGATCGTTTCCCTCACGATTACAGAAGGAGGCTATAATTTTAACTCCACTACGGGTGAATTTGATTTCACCAACCCCGACATTCAACACGACCTGACGTACCCGGACAACCCTAAAACAGTGTATGGTTATTTGATGGCCGCCCTGCGCAAGAGACACGCTGACGGACTACCGCCATTTACCATGCTGTCCTGCGACAATATCCAGCACAATGGCGACATGCTGCGCAGGATGCTACTCGCTTTTGCCGAAAGCCAGGATGTGAAGATCGCTAGCTGGATAGCGGAAGCAGTCGGCTTCCCGAATAGCATGGTGGATAGAATTACCCCCGTTACTACCCCGGAGGTCACGAGTTATCTGAAAGAAAACCATCAGGTCTCGGATGCCTGGTGCGTGGTGTGCGAACCGTATATCCAGTGGGTCGTGGAGGATAATTTTTCGAATGGGCGGCCGCCCCTCGAAAGGTTAGGTGTCCAGTTTGTCCCCGACGTGACGCCCTACGAAAAAATGAAGATCCGTTTGCTTAACGCGGGTCACTCCGTGCTGGGCATACCGGGGGCGATACACGGGCACCCGACGATTGACGCCTGCATGGAGGATACCGTTTTTGCAAGATTTATGCGGCTATTTATGGACACGGAGGTCACGCCCATCCTGGGAAAGGTTGAAGGAGTCGATCTTGAAAAGTACAAGGATAGCTTAGAAGAACGTTTCGCCAACCCAAACATAAAAGATAGTGTAAGCCGTATCTGTGCGGAAAGTGCCGCGAAGTTGCCCAAGTTCCTAATCCCGACACTTCGGGAAAACTTAGAAACCGGCGGAAGTATCCGACACGCAACGTTCATTTTAGCGGCGTGGTGCTACTACAGCGACAAAGGCGTCAGCGAAAAGGGCGACCCGCTCGACATAATTGACGTACATAAAGAAGAACTCCACCAAGCCGCGAAAAGGACGGAAGACAACTGGACAGCTTTTCTGAATCAACCTGAAATATTCGCAGACCTCAGCAAGAATGAACGATTCGTTGCCGCGTATACTTCTGCCGTTCGGGCAATTTATGAGCAAGGAGATATTCGGAAGTTGATGCGTGAACTGGACCCGGTCAACTAAAGGGAGCCACTAAACTAGCCTCCTAACAGCCCAGTTTAGGTAAACGATCGGTTGGCAGGCGCCATCCGGCTTAGCGACTGGCTTTACCCTCCATCTTCTCCAAAGAGTACATGAAATTGTCGTAGCGGTCGTCGGCCTTATAGGCCTTGAGTACTGACTTGGCGTTGTCCGATCCTCCGGTCACCCGCTCGTCCGTAAGCAAGTAGTGTTCCAGGCCGATAAGCGTCTCGTTCAGTGACTTTTTGAAGGCCCCCTTAGCCAGGCCGCCCATAAAAGCGGGTTTAGTGCGGAAATTGAACTCGTAGCCGGCCGTACTCGTCCCGTCGCCGTTGTCGGTTACGGAGTAGATGGCGTAGCTGTTGTCCAGGTTAAGCGGAAATTTCTGAGCGTCGATAATCAGGTTCTTCATCCGCATATTCTCGTTGTCCAGCATGACGATGCGCTCGTGGCTCCACTGGGTGCCCTTGGCGTTGAACATACACTTGCGCTCGGCTCCCTCGGTGCCCCTGAGGCTCCCGTTTTCGTAGTTCGAAGCATAGATGAACGGACTAAAATTGGATATCTCGCCGTAGTCGCCCACCAGGGCCTGCCAGACGCGGTCGGCCGGAGCTTTAATGGTGCGCCTGACGACCATCTTGCGGTAATCATCCGCCATACTCTGGGCGGAGAGAGAAGTACTAAAGGCCAGTAAAGCGATAATGGCCAGGATGAGCGTTGAATAAATTCTGGAAGTACGTTGCATTATGGTATGGTTGTTGCGTTTCCGCGCGGTCAATTGGGCGCGGACGCAGGTGCAAAGCCGCAGAAAGCAGCGTAGCGAATGGTTGTTTAAAAAGTGGGTCTACGTAATGAGAGCGGTTTGATCAGGGCGCATAGCTGAAAGCCGGTTTACCCAGAAATTTCCGGTACAGCCCCATCTGCCCCAGTTCGTAGGCCAGGTGGTGCAGCTGAAATTCCAGTAGCCCGCGGATATTTTGCTCCGGATAGGGCAACGGGAAGGGTGCGTCGGCGATCATTTGCTCGACGGTTAGCTTCGCCAGGGCGGCGGATATCTTCGGAGAGAGCGTATTCCAATCCCGTTTCATTTTTTCCAAGGAGGGGTAATCCGCCGCGGGGTCAAAGGTGGACCCGAAGGCAAACTGCGCCGCGTAGGGGTTTTCGGTGGCCACCCCGGTCAGGGCCGCCAGGTTGTACTGGATGTCGAGGGTATGTCCGGCGATCCAGGCCAGGCTGTTCGTATTATCGCTGATCCTGCGGTTGGCTTCTTCGTCGGTAATCCCGTCCAGGGCGTTGTCGAACAGGCGGGCGTGAAAGTCGTACTGGTTGCTTAAAGAAGCGGTGGGACTACGGTTTTCGGTAATCATAACGGTGGTTTCATCAGCGGGGCTTGCCGGATGGTCCGGCTCGTCGCACGCTGCGAAGGTTAGGGAAAGGAGGAGTACGTAAGCCGCGTAGGCGGCTGGTTTAAATGACTTCATGTCAGTAGTATTTTTAAGCGGCTTGCTTAGCCAGTTTTTGAAGTTCTTTGGCCTTCTTGGCGGAAGGCTTCCCGGTTTCGACGTAGACCTTAAAGTCCTCCAGCACCTGGTCGAAGGTGCTACCGAGTTGCCACTTCATCATCGGTTTCATGACCGTCCCCAGCAGACCGCCGAGCACGGCGACGAAATGGACGACGACCCGCGTATTTCCGCCGCCGAGGTCTTCAAGCGTCCAGGTATTGACGCCGGACTTCACGAAGCCCGGGAACCCGTCAATCACTTCGTACTCCAGCTTGTAGTTTTCGGGGTCAAAGACGAGTACTTTTTCGGTGACGTTGCCCACATTGGTCTCGCAGTAACGCTGATCGAATTCCGCGCCGGGTAGCGTCGGCACGCCCTTTCCCTCGGAGTGATAAAGGCCGGTGCCCCACTTGCAGGCGCCGCCGTAATCGTTGCCCAGTACGTCCCATACTTTTTCGATGGGTTCGTTGACGGTAAAAGTTCTCTTGATTTCCATTAGTTGGTGGTTTGGGGTCTCCGACTCAGTTGAGGACCGCGTTCAACCATTGGATGCAGGCACCGGGGAGGTGTTACAAAACTTTTGAAGATTATTTGAAAAAACGCATCAGGTCATCGTTCTCGATGATCTCCGAGATAACCGTTTCCTTACCAAAATCCTCACGTGCCGGGTGGTCGCGAAACAATTCGGTGTACTTGTCCATAAATAGCTCCCCCGCCCGGGCGTAGTTATTCACTACGAAGTCGTTGATCTTACCCCGAAAGCCGGCGTTGAAGACCAGATTTTTATCGTCGAGCGCGCCCATCTTCTGTAGGGTACGCGCTTTTTTGGGGCAGCGACAGGGATTGGCTTTATTTACCAGTCCGCACTTGTTGTTCATGTAATTGTACAGTTCCTTACGGGCACGATGGAGTTTGACCCGGAAATTCGCCGGAGTAACCTCAAAAATTTCCGCCCCGAGTTGGTGGTCGATGCCGAAGCTATCCCCGAGTATGTAGATGAGCCGCTGCTCCCGCGTCAGGCACATCAACATACCGGACATGCAGCGAATTTGCATCTCCCGGCTGAGTTCCTCCTGCTCCATCTCTTCCTCCCGCGTTAATTCGGCGTCGGGCACCGCGTCCAACTGGGCACCGTACTCCGCGAAGGAAGAAAAGCTCTGCTCCCCCTGGCGGCGCTTCCCCATCAGGAATTCATTCATCACGATCCGGTAGAGCCAGGTTCGGAAGCTACTCTTACCCCTGAACTGTGCCAGTTTGGTAATCACCTTCAGCAAAGTCTCCTGCGTCAGGTCGAGGGCATCATTGGGGTCGTGCGTCATTTTCCAGGCCACGTTATAGATGAACGGCTGGTGCAAGCGGATTAACTGATCGAGTGCCCGGCGGTCTCCGTCCACGGCGGCGGTTACGAGGCGACGGTTCTCGGCTTCGGAGTAGTGCAGAGAGAGCGGATTTTGCATGGCAGGGAAGTTTACTATCGCTTAGATGCATGATTTTGGTGAGTGTTACAAAACATCGGTTGCCCCGTTTCTCTCAACTCCTCCTCATAACTGATCCCCCTACGCAAATTTTGTTAGTTTCGTTAAGATAAAGAGAACCCTCACCGTACCTCAGCAGATTAATGACACGATGCACACCACCAAGCACTTTATCTTATCAATATCATTTGTCCTCGGCTGCCTCCTGCTCCTGAACGGCTGCGCGGAAAGCCCCGACACCTCTGGCGAAAAGGAAGTTGAAAGCACCGTCTACCCCAGCGACGTACTCTCAAATTTCAACCACTGGAATTTAATTCTGGGCGATGGTAGCAATGTCGGTCAGCCTATAAATTTCGAGCACGAGGGTTATTTCCATGCCGCCGATGACGATAGTGATAATTGGGTAGTGTACAAAGCCCCCAACGCCGGTGATACCCACGGTACGTCCAACAACACCAGAACCGAACTGGCCCAGTTGAAAAAATGGTCCCCCCTGGTAGCGGCCAAGCTTACCGGTACGCTTAAGGTAATGCAGGTATCGGTGACCGGCGATGCCCGGGTAGCGGCCTCCTATTCCGTGGTGGTCGGCCAGATCCACAGTGCTGACGGGCACGAGAATGAACCCCTGAAGATTTTCTACAAGAAGTTTCCCGGCCACGACAAGGGCTCTGTCTTCTGGCACTACGAAATCAATACGGAGGGCGATGACAATTCGGGAAGGTGGGATTACTCAACGGCTGTCTGGGGGCATGATTTTTCCGTCGTAGGCCCCACGGAGGATACCTATCCGGAAGAACCCGTGGACGGTATAGCCCTGGGCGAAGAATTCAGCTACGAGATCGAGGTGGAAGACGGAGTGATGAACCTGACCTTCACCAGCGAAAATCACGACACCTTAACCTTCACCAAAAACCTGGTCGAGTCGGAGTACACCCAGGCTTCCGACATCCCCGAGCAGACCCGGGAGTTGTTTGTCCCGATCGGGCAGGACGGCCTGGAACGCGAAACCGCCTACCTGGGAGAAGGATTGTTCTTCAAGCAAGGATGTTACAACCAGACCAACGGTAAATCTCCCGACATCAACAAAAACTGGTGCTCCGGAGCGGAGACCTACGGCGGTGACGTCAGTAAGCAGTACGAAACCGGTAATCATGCCGAAGTGTGGTTCAGGGAATCGAGCATTTACATAAGTGAGGAGGCGGTCTCTAACGAAGGGTACTTTATCAAGAATGATTAATTGATAGTAAAGCATCCGTAGCTTTCGCCGACCTTGAAGAACCTCACCATCATCGGAGGCGGTGCCGCCGCCCTGGTCCTGGCCGCCGAACTGGACCCGGAAAAGTACCGGGTCACCCTCGTCGAGCAAAAAAAGACGGTCGGCCGGAAATTCCTGGTGGCCGGAGAAGGGGGGCTGAATCTGACGTATCACTCCTCCCCGGAAGAACTCCGTTCGCACTACTTCCCCCGGGAGTTCCTGGAGCCGATCCTCCGGCAGTTTACCAATGCGGACCTGGTCGCCTGGCTGGCGGATCTCGGAGTGACCACCTTCGCGGGCTCCAGTAATCGCGTGTTTCCCGAGCAGGGCCGTAAGCCGATCGAAATACTCAACGCCCTTACCGACCGGCTATCCGACCGGGGCGTTGCTTTCCAGCTGGATACGACCTGGACGGGCTGGGACGACGACGGACAACCCACCTTCGCCGGCTATGACCCTCCGGCGTCCGATGTAGTAGTTTTCTCCCTGGGCGGCGCCAGCTGGTCGGTTACGGGTTCCGACGGGGCTTGGCGCCCCATCTTCGAACGGCGCGGCGTACGCGTCTTCCCCTTCCGGGCCGCCAACTGCGCCTTCCGGGTAGCCTGGGACAAACAATTCCTGGCCACCCACGCCGGCAAACCCCTCAAAAATATTTCACTGAGGTACGGCGACCGGCTGGCGACCGGGGAATTGGTGATCTCCGCCTTCGGACTGGAGGGCAACGCCCTCTACGCCCTGAGCCGCCACCTTCAGGACGACCTGCTGAACCAAAAAAGCGTCGTCGTTCACCTCGACCTCAAGCCGATGCTGACCGTCGGGCAACTCACCGCGAAGTACCGGGCCTCCCGGCTGCGCAAGGTGACCGATATCCTCCGGGAGGATCTTCGCCTCGACCGCACCGCCATCGGGCTGCTGAAACAACAGACCAGCCGGGACACCTTCCTGGACCCCGCGCTCCTGGTAGCCGCCATTAAGGCCGTGCCGATCGTCCTCCACGCGGCGGATGAGTTGGACCGGGCCATTTCCAGCCTGGGCGGTATTGCCCTGGAGGAAGTCGACGCCCACTGCCAGCTCCGGAAAATCCCGGGCTCCTACGCCATCGGGGAGATGCTGGACTGGTACGCGCCCACCGGTGGGTACTTGCTACAGGGATGTTTCAGTATGGGCTTCGCCCTGGCGAAGCATTTGAATCGGATAGCTGAGTAATCTGCGGTCAGGGGGGGCGTATCGGGCCACGGAGGCTACGCGCGCACGGAGGGCTACACAGAGTAAGGCGCACCGAGCCGTCGGAGTAACGGCGGAGCCTCCGTGCGCTCTCCGTGTAGCCCTCCGTGCGCCGCAAAGCGGATTCCGTGAGCTATTTACTATTGCCATACTAAGTACCGCAGCACCACCTCGCTGTCCGCAAACCGGACGGTATAAATTCCCCTCCTCAGTTCCGGCAACCGGTTACGACCGACCACCAGTGCAGGTACCGTCACTTGCCGTCCGTTCGCGTCAAAGACAATTGCTTCCGTGGGGCCGCCTTCCCCAACGCGCAACCACGCCCGCCCGCTTCGGTCATATTGCACCTGCGCCCGCGCCCCCTTGTCCCGCGGAGCGGCGGTGAGCCAGTCGCTCCACTCGGAGGTACCGTCAAAATCCACGAAGCGAAGGCGGTAATAGTGCCAGCGGCCCAGATCGGCGGGGGCGTGCTCGAAAGTTTCGTCCAGTTCCTCCGCCCCGGTTATTTCCCCAAGCAGTCGCGTAGCGAAATGATCGTAACCGCCGTGTAGTTCCACCCGGTCCAGGTCGGTACCGACGAGTGTAAAGGAGATGCGGTTACCGTCCTTATCCCCGCTCAACCACAGGGCCGTCAGCGTCACCGGCAGCGTCCCGGGGTTGGCCGGGCAAACCACGTTCGTCTCGTAGAGGGAAGCCGCGGGCGGCGTCTCCTCCCGCAGCGAACAGTAACAATCGTCTTCGATCAGGTACTGTTGCAGCCAGGAAATCGCGAACTGACCCACGCTCCCATTGGCGCCGGCCGGTCCGTTGGCGATGTTGTGGTCGCCCCCCGCTATTTCGTACAGGAGTTTGTCCGTAGCGTCGGGCGTCAGGTCATAGTGGACGTTCGCGTGGACGGCGGGCGGGGCGACCCCGTCATTCTCCCCGCCGAAGATCAGCGTAGGCACCGGGTGGTCGAGGTCCGCGCTACCGACCTGACCGGGTGGCAGCCACGGCGTAAGGGCCATTACCGCGCGGAGGGAGTTGTCCGTAGCGGCGGCCAGTTGGGCACCGCCACCGCCCATGGACCAGCCGCCGACGGAAATCTTATCCGTGTCCAATTGACCGGACAGGGGGGAAGCCGCGCGGGTATCCTCCGCCCGCAGGGTGACGATGGCATCCAGGAGGGCCTCGCCCCGGTTAGTAGGGTCCGCGAAGAGGCTGTTGGTGCCAACGATCATGGTAACGATGCCGTGGGAGGCGAGGAAGGGGCCCCAATCCTGAATGGAGGAGGGCAGCGAGATGAAGCCGGGCACCATCGCCATACTGGCGAAGGGCGGGGTGGCGTCCGTCGGGTAGTAGATGGTAGCACCGGTATAGCCGGGGCCGTTGCGCAGGCCGTCGGCTTCCGTGAGGGTGGCCACGGTGAAGGGGCCGGGGTCGGTGATGTCATCCAGGCTGAGGGGCGGGCAGGTTTGGGTAAAGGCGGGGGCAGCCAGGAGGAACAGCAGTGGCAGCAGGAGGGACGCGCGCCGGGCGAAGGCTAAGGAGGTATCAGTGGACGGCATGATTGGTATTTATTAACTAGGTTGGGGTCCTGACAGACTTTAATATAAGCAAGGACGATAAGTTTTCGTCCGGTGCGTATTGTTCCGGGAGAAAATTCTACTCAAACAAGAGACCATGCCGCGCATCCTCATCACCGGAGCCACCGGCAACGTCGGTACCGAAGTGATCCGTTACCTGGGCCGACTCAGTACAAAAGTGGAGACCGTAGCGGCCGTCCGGGACCCGGCGACCGCCGGCGGCAGGTTGCCGAAGCTACCGAACGGGAGCTACCGGCGGTTCGACTTCACGGACGCCACCAGTTTCGCCCCGGCCCTCGCGGGGGTCGACGCGCTGTTCCTCCTGCGGCCTCCGGCACTATCGCAGGTTGACAAGTACTTCCGGCCGCTGCTGGAAGCGGCGTGGGAGGGGGGCCTCCGGCGAGTGGTCTTCCTCTCGGTGCAGGGGGTGGAAAAGAGCAGTTTCATTCCGCACCACCGGATCGAAGCGCTGATCCGGGAGCTGGGTTTCGACTTTATCTTCGTCCGGCCGAGCTACTTCATGCAGAACCTGACCACTACCCTGCTGCCGGAAATACGGGATCACCGGCGCATCACGCTACCGGCGGGGACGGCCCCGTTCAACTGGGTGGACGTCGCCAACGTCGGCGAGGCGGCCGCGCGGCTGCTACTGGACTTTGACGACCACCGCAACCGGGCCTACGAGATCACCGGACCGGAGAACCTCAATTTTGCGGCCGTCACGGCGCTGCTCTCCCGGATTACGGAGGTACCGTTTGCCTACCGGAGCGTCAACCCCGTTGTTTTCTTTTTCCGAAAGCGAAGGGAGGGTATTCCGAGCGGTTTCGCGGCGGTAATGACGCTGCTGCACTTTCTACCCCGCTGGCAGGCCGCCCCGAGCGCATCCGACGATTTTGCGCGACTGACGGGCCGGGACCCGACCACGCTGGCGGAGTTTATCGAGCGGGAAGTCGTTTTATAACTTTGTACTCCCGATAGCTATCGGGCCGCCTGCCTAATGAAATCATCATGGACAACATCGTGTATTACGAAAAAGTAGCTGATCTCTACGAGGCCCTCGGTATGCCCATCGAGCAGGATGCGTCCTTTACCATCAATAATTTACTGGACATTCACGGAGACATACCGTACGCCTCACCGGTGTTTCGTACCAACTATTACTCCTTCGTATTCGTCAAATCCGGAGCGGGGAATTACACCACGGACGACCGGACCTTCGCGTACGGAGCCGGCACCGTGTATTTCACCAACCCCGGCCACACCAAAGCCTTTGAGTTTCACGCGCTGGAAGACGCCTACCTGATCACGTTGAGCGAAGCGTTTCTGAAGGAGAACGTACACCCGGACGTCTTCCACGAGTTTCCCTTTCTGCTGGCGGAGACCGTACCGCCGCAGTCCTTTACACCCCGGGAGTTTGAGGACATCGAGCGGCTGTACCTGCAAATTCTGGAAGAGTACCGGGGACGGTCGGCCTTCCGGTACCGGATAATCGGCAATTTATTCGTGGTGCTGCTGCTCAAGATCAAGGAACGCTTCTGGGGCAGTTACCACCCCCTGGAGGAGGGCGACCGTAGTTCGGAGATCGTAAAGCGCTTCCGGCACGCCCTGGAAGCGCACTACGTGGAACTGGCGGAAGGCAGCGCTACCCAACAGCTACAGGCTCAGGATTATGCCCGCCGGCAGCAGTTGCACCCCAACTACTTCAGCCAGGTCATTCGGAGCAAGACGGGTAAATCGGTGACCCAGTGGATGGCCGAAAAAACGATCGCGCAGGCCAATACCTACCTGCGCCGCTCCGCGCTTCCCATTAAGGAGATTGCCTTTCGGCTGGGCTTCGCCGAGACGCCCCACTTCAGTAACTTTTACAAGAAAAACACCGGGAAGACACCCACCGCCTACCGAAAACGGAAGTCTTGAACGGCGTGACCTAACCGATTCGCAACACATCCTTTGCTTCACACAAGGCCCGCCACGGCTCCAACGCTACTTTTGTCCGTATCTGAATAACCATAAATCAATTGTCTCATGGCAAAGATCAATTTACAGGACAAAGTCGTCATCGTAGCCGGTGGCGCTAAGAATCTCGGCGGCCTCATCAGCCGGGATATGGCCAGCCAGGGCGCTAAGATCGTGGTGCACTACCACAGCGATTCCTCCCGCTCCGAGGCGGAGGCCACCGTGCGGGCCATCGAAGAAATGGGTAGTCGGGCGATTACGGTGCAGGGCGACCTGACCGTAGTCGACAACGTGCAGGCCCTCTTCCGCGGGGCCAAGGACCACTTCGGACGGGTGGACGTAGCCGTGAACACCGCCGGCATGGTGCTGAAGAAACCCTTCGTGGAGACCACTGAGTCGGAATACGATACCATGTTCGGCGTCAACGCCAAGGCCGCCTATTTCTTCATCCAGGAAGCGGGCAAAAACCTGGAGCAAGACGGTAAGATCATCACCATCCTGACCTCCCTGCTCGGAGCCTACACCGGGCTTTACTCCACTTACGCAGGGGCTAAATCTCCCGTCGAGCACTTTATTCGTGCCGCCTCAAAGGAATTCGGGGAGCGTGGTATTTCGGTCACGGCCGTTGCCCCCGGGCCAATGGACACCCCCTTCTTCTACGGGCAGGAGAGCGAACAGGCCGTTGCCTACCACAAATCGGCCTCCGCCCTGGGCGGGCTGACGCAAGTGGAGGACATCGTGCCCATCGTCAGTTTCCTGGCCACCGACGGCTGGTGGATCACGGGGCAGACCATCCTGGCCAACGGCGGCTATACGACTAAATAAGCTTAAGTACACGACCATGGAGTTGCCCTTTCCGCTGCTTAACCTCATTATCATTTACCTACGGCACCCCTTCCGGGCTACCCTTTAACATCATACGATAACATGGATACTTCAAGACTTACCAACTCCACCGTCAGGAAAGCCTTCGACGCACTGCAAGCGGGTGATCAGGCCGCCTGGCAGGCCCAGTTCGCCGACGAAGTGACCTTCACGGACGACGGTAACCCCCGGGATTTTACTAAGTTTACGGACTCCGCCCTCGGTACCGAACGGTTCGTAACCATTGCCCGCGTCGAAAACGACGGAAAGGACATTTTCGGAGATTTCACCACCGAGCAGTGGGGAGATTTCCGGGTCTACTTCAAATTTCAACTCGACGACCATCAGCAGATTAACCGGCTCGACATCGGACAGTACTGACCGAAAAGGCAGTTTCTTTCGTAACTGGAAGTACGAACTACTACTGGCCGCCCTCCTGGCCCACCTCTACATCGGTATTTTTCTGACGGACCTGGACTTTTACGCCCGCGTCATCTGGCCGGTCAACATGCTGATCCTCGGGTTGGCCAGTACCGGGGCTTTCGTAGAGTCCGGCCGAAACTGGAGAGTTCTACACGGCGTACTCTGGTTCATCGCCTTCTTGTTACCCATCAGCATTCCGCTGGTGGGTAGTCATGGTTCGTTCATGGTCTACCTGAGTGCTTTTTACTGCCTGTTCTTCGCCTACATTTTTATCGAGATCATTCGCTTCCTGATCCGGCCCAGTTACATCAACACCGATATCATTTCGGCGGCCGCCTGCGGCTACTTCCTGATGATCGAGATCTTCGTTTTCCTGCTCCAGTGCTTCTACTACCGAGACCCCGGCGTGCTCTCCAACCTGGGCGGCGGCGGTTCGGCCGAGGTGTACATGAACCTGGTGTACTTTAGCTCCATCTCCATTACCTCCATCGGGTACGGGGATATTTCCCCCACTTCCCACGTGACAAAACTGATCGTATCCCTCTTCGGGGTGGCCAGTCAGTTCTACGCCGTGGTACTAGTGGGCATCCTGATCAGTAAGTTCACGTCCGCCCAGGACGGCAAATAAATTCTTATGCATACCGGCAGCTACTACAAACTCAGCGAATTCCTGCTCTGGACCCGGCGGACCATCTTCGTCCTGCTCCTGATCGCCGTCGTTCCCACCGTACTCTACGCCGGCTTCGGGTTTACCTGGTTAGCCATTCCCTGGATCCCGGTGGCCCTGATCGGTACGGCGGCGGCCTTCATTGCCGGCTTCAAGAATACCCAGACTTACAACCGTCTCTGGGAAGCCCGCATGATCTGGGGGGCCATCGTGAACGACAGCAGGACCTGGGGCGTAATGACCCGCGATTTTATCGGTACCGACGCCGCGTCCGACCCCGCGACGACCGCCATTCACCGCCGCCTGATTTACCGCCACGTGGCCTGGCTGACCGCCCTGCGCTACCAGCTGCGTCAACCCAAACCCTGGGAAAACCTCACGAAAGCCTACGCCCGGGAGTACCTGAAGTACTACGAGGTACCGGAGTGGCAGCAGGACTTCGGGGAGACCATCCGCCCCTTCCTGTCCGAGGCCGACCTGGCCTACATTCTCCGGAAAAAGAACCGGGCGACCCAGTTGCTCAGTTTACAGTCCGCCGACCTGCGGGAGCTCAGGCGGCAGGGGCTGATCGCGGATTTTCCGTACGTGGAACTGGAGCGGCTCCTTAAAGACTTTTACACCCACCAGGGCAAGGGCGAACGCATCAAGAACTTCCCCTACCCCCGGCAGTTCACGAGTATTAACCTGTTCTTTATTTGGTTACTGGTACTGCTGCTGCCCTTTGGAATGCTCAACGAGTTCGCCAAACTGGGCGAATATGCCGTCTGGCTCACCATCCCGTTCAGTGTCATTGTCGGCTGGGTGTTCACTTCCCTGGAGCGGGTGGGCGAAAGCACCGAGAACCCCTTCGAGGGCGGCGCGAACGACATCCCGATGGCATCGCTGAGCCGCACCATCGAAATCGATCTGCGGGAGATGCTGGAGGAGACCGAGTTACCGGCACCCCTGGGGGCGGTGAATCATATCGTGATGTAAGGGGGCGGCGGGGCGCGGGTGCGGGGTTTTCAGATATCGGTTTGTCGGTTCGGGTACATTCGATACAGCGGACCAGCTCCGTCCCGCTAGCCATCGGGACCGTGACGGGCCCGACGTCCTCACTACTTAACCAAAAGTAAGTGGAGGTTGTCGGCCAACTGAATTTCCGACCGAAGGGAGGGAATTTGTTGTCCGACAACTCGGAACGGAGAACACCACCCCACGATAAACGCTTATCCTAAAAATGACAACACGCATGCGCTTACTCTCCGTCCTCCTGATTCTGTGCCTGCTGGCCTGTTCCTCCAGTAATGACGCCGGTACGGATTCCGCGGATTCCTCCGAGACCGTCATCTACTTCAGCCGCCACGCCGAAAAGGCCGACGGAGACGATCCCGCCCTGCTACCCGCCGGTACCGCCCGCGCCAAGCGACTGGCCGACCGGTTGGCGGACCAGCAAATCGTGGCCGTCTACTCCACCGACTTTCGCCGGACCCAGTCCACGGCCCAGCCAATGGCCGATCGAATCGGAAAATCCGTAAAGTCCTACTCCGCCTCCACCAATGCCCGGCAGCAGACCCTGAAGTGGCTGCGCAAGTACCGGGGCAAACGCATCCTGGTGGTCGGCCACTCCAACACCATTCCCGATCTGCTGAACGCTCTGGTGGGGGAAGCCCGCTACGGCAACATCGACGAGGAAGAATTCAGCAAGCTCTGGCGGGTGAGCGTAGCGGGGAACGGGACGGTTGCGGTGACGGAGTTGTCGACGGATTAGGTAGGCTAATGCGACGGATACTTCCACATCAGGGTTGGTAAACTCACCGGAAGCAATGATTTAGCTTTGTGCACGTCTTTACTTGGATGCCTGTCCCACTCGTCTGCTGCTATTATTGGCCTCTGTTCTCGCTGGTATCCTTACGGCTCAAGATTCTATCCGCCCACCCCGCTCCTTCGGTATAAATGCTGCGTTGCACTGCTCCTTCGACGACGCCCGGAACGCCTTACCGACCAATGTTGGCGAGCAAAATTTTCGGTGGCTTCCCCTGACCGATCTTGACGATAGCCCCTCCTTAGCAGGGCAGGTAGAGCATTCGGAGGTGCGCAGCGCCGACAGTTCCCTCCAGCCCCTACTGGATTACCTAGCCGAGAACGTAAAATCGAATCCGAAGCGAAAAAACTATAATGGTCCGGAAATTTCTCTTTCCAGTGGCTACCGATTACGGCTGGATCAACGGGGCTACTGGCAACTATTTTCCGCGAAGCTTCGCCCCGTGGGTAATAAAATCCTGCGCTTACCCCTCGATCAACCCTTCAAAAAGTTTTTTTTGAGTAGCGCTTCGAAGGGACTGGAACTGAGGGGTGACCGGGGAGAATTAATTCCAACGGGAGACAAGGTACTACTGTCAGTCATCACCGGAAAGTTCATCGTCTACCGGGGTAAGAATGGTCTCCTCGGGGTGCTCAATGACAGGGGGGAGCCTTTCCTGCCCGCCCGTTTCACTAGTGTAGGACCGACGAAGTACCAACAACTCGACACCCCCACCTTCACGGCGACCACCAGAGACCGTGAGGATTTCACCTACTTCCCAGCGCTCGATCTCCTACTGAAAGATGCCGGTACCCCCCTGCGTTTGTTCGACAACCGCTACCTGGTGACCTCCGATAACGTCTTCGACCTGCGGGAGCGTACCCAATTGTTCTGTGACCCCTGCGTAGGGCACGTATGGGCATTACGGAGTTTTGGGATTGGGCCACCATCGGACACCCTGCTGATCTGTGAACCTAGAAATGAGGACAATACCATACTGTTATTCACCCTCCAGGGTAACATCCTTGGCGAAGTTCAGTCTCGCTTCCTCGGATTTCACGGCGCAGAGGCGGACGGGTACTACACAGCGTCCGGTTACTCCAGAGCTGAGACGGAGGAGGGTAAGTCCCACCGGGTCTTCGACCAAAATTTCGATGTCATTTATCGCGGTACGGGCACACTACGGGTCATCGCTACGGACCCTCCCTTAATTAACGACGAGGGGCCATACTCGTCGTTTGATCAGCATTTCATTACGCTGTCGGGAGACACGGTGCTGAGTACCGATCGCTCCGACAAGTGGCGACGCATCGGTACCGACACCCTGCTCATTATGAAGTACCGCGGAGGTTCCGGGGTAAGCGACCATG
Source organism: Lewinellaceae bacterium (assembly GCA_963838715.1). Classification (GTDB taxonomy): domain Bacteria; phylum Bacteroidota; class Bacteroidia; order Chitinophagales; family Saprospiraceae; genus Neolewinella. The sequence goes on along the minus strand of CAWISE010000009.1, from coordinate 4,270,757 downwards.
CTCTGGTGTACGATGTCAGGCAACGTCGGATCACGGACACTATTATGAACATACGACTCGCTTACGGTAATTACTTCGTGGAAGCAAACCGTATACGAGACCACAATTTCGTTCCGATATCGACTACCGAAGGGCTCGCTCCGTACTATGAATATAACCATGAGGCTGTCCGTGGATTGCCCATTGCGTACAGAACCGGTTGTTGCGGTAAGGAGTACGCCACGCTTACCGGCGAAGCCTACGAAGATGCAGCCGGCAACCGTAATTTTCACAATATATCCGCCATTGACGAGCGAACAATTCTACTCCCACCCGGTTCGCAAAAATTACGGTCTGCTTACCCGGGGCGGGCAAATAGTGGATTCCCTGAGTAAAGTGTGGTGGTACGACGGTGCGATGGGTATTCACGGTCTACACCTTTTTAGTCAGCAACGCCTCATTTCCCCCAGTAAGATTCTGGACGCTAATCTCACGGTCGTAGTGGACAGCACACTGTACTGGGTCGGTAAATACGACCCCGATCAAGGCCTCTTTCCCCTACGGATAAAGACCACGCAGCCAAAGTACCTTGACTGGCGGGGCCGTTGGCTACTACCGTCCTCCGTCTCGGAAACGATCCTTTTGCGCAACGGGCACTTTGCCGTCACGGTAGCCGGTAAGATGGGCATCACGGACCGCCGTGGCGACCTGGTGTACCCTCCGGTGTTCCAGACAATCTTTACAACCGGCTACGGCAATTACCGAGTCACCTTCCCCGACGATCCTACCGAATACTACCTGCCGTACGATCGTCCGCGAGAATAGCGCGCGGCTCAGTAGGGCGAGGACGCAGGTGCAAAGTTCCAGAAATACCATGACTCTCAACCAAGTCACCCTCCCCTCCCGCGACGTGGCCCGCTCCATCACCTTCTACGGGACCCTGGGCCTCCGGCTGATCGTCCGCTCCCTGCCCGGCTACGCCCGCTTCGAGTGCCCGGAGGGAGACGCGACGTTCAGCGTTCACTTGGTGGGGGAGTTGCCCTCCGGGGAAGGGGCCTATATCTACTTCGAGTGTACCGACCTCGACGAACGGGTCAACCGGCTCACGGAGGCCGGTATCCAGTTCGATGAACCGCCCACCGATCGCTCCTGGCGCTGGCGGGAGGCCCGGCTCCGGGATCCGGACGGGAACCGACTCATCCTGTTTTATGCCGGGGAGGACAGGAAGAACTCACCCTGGCGGGTGGAATAATACTCCGCACCTGCGCCCCGTCGCCCTTGTTATTCGGAATATGTGGACCTGCCCCAACTGCCAACGCCCCTTCGCCAAGCCCAAACAGTGGCACATCTGCGGCGAAAAGACCATCGACGAAATCTTCGAACGCACCACCGACGAGGTACTGCTGGCCTTCGACGACCTGCTGATCGCCACGGCCGACTGGGAACCCAACCTGATCACCCCCGCCCGCAAGGCCGTGATGTTTACCAACAAGCGGGCCTGGGCGGTGGTACGGCCCATGAAATCGCTGCTGGACATCAGTTTCTTTTCCGACGAACCCATGACGGATGCCTTCATCCACAAATCCGCCCCCGACAGCATGGGTAAGGCGAAGTACCGCCACCAGATCCGGTTAGCGGGGCCGGGAGAACTGACGGACGAGATGGTGCGGGCGCTCCGGGTGGGGTATAATTATGCCAACCGGAAGTAGTATGCGGCTGAAGTAGTATGCGATTTATTCCCGCAAATGCCGCCGCAGAATCTTCCCCACGTTGCTCTTCGGCAGATCCTCGCGGAATTCGACTTCCTTGGGAATTTTGTAGCCCGTCAGGCTCTCCCGGGCGTAGGTGATCACTTCCTCCTTGGTGAGTGATTTGTCTTTTTTGACCACGAATATTTTCACCACTTCCCCGGATTTATCGCTGGGGATACCGACGGCGGCACACTCCATCACCTTGGGGTGGGCGGCGATGACGTCCTCCACCTCGTTGGGGTAGACGTTGAAGCCGGAGACCAGGATCATGTCTTTCTTACGGTCTACGATGCGGAAAAAGCCGTCCTCGCTCATCATCCCGATGTCGCCGGTCTTCAGCCAGCCGTCCTGGAAGGTATCGCGGGTATCCTCCGGGCGGTTGTAGTATCCCTTCATGACCTGGGGCCCCTTGATCTGGATCTCCCCGCGTTCCTCGCTGGTGGTGAGGCGGTTCTCCTCCTCGTTCCAGACCCGGAAAATGGTGTTCGGCAGCGGCACGCCGATGGTACCGATGCGCAAGTTCTCGTTCAGGGGGTTCATGGAAGCCGAGGGGCTGGTCTCGGTCAGGCCGTAGCCCTCACTCAGGGGAACCCCCGTTACTTTCTGCCAGCGTTCGGCGACCGAGCGCTGCACCGCCATGCCACCGCCGACGGTGATCTTCAGGTGACGGAAATCCAGCTTGGCGAAGGGGCCGTGGTTCAGCAGCGCGTTGAACAGCGTGTTTACCCCGGTCATACCGGCGATGCGGTTGTCCTTGAAGGCCTTGACGACGGTATCCAGGTCGCGGGGGTTGGTGATCAGCACGTTACAGATACCGTGGGCCGAAATGGCCACGGAGTTGACCGTGAAGGCGAAGATGTGATACAGTGGTAGCGGACACAGCATGCGTTCGTCACCGCCCTCGGTCAGTTTCTGGGTCATCCACGACTTACTCTGGAGGGCGTTGGCCACCAGGTTGGCGTTGGTCAGCATGGCACCCTTGGAGACGCCGGTCGTTCCCCCGGTGTACTGCAGGGCTACGGTAGCGTCGGACTGCCCGATGAATTCCGGCAGTTTGTACTTGGCACCCTCGTCGAGGGCAGTCTGGAAGGTGACCGACCCCGGTAGTTCGTAGGCGGGCACCATATTCTTGACCTTGCGGACCACGAAGTTGGTGATGCCGCCCTTGAAGAAGCCGAGCAGTTCGCCGATGCTGGTGGTAATAACGGTGTTGATGTCGGTCTCCCCGACGATCTGCTGGAGATTAGCCGCGAAGTTTTCGGCGATCACGATGGCTTTACAACCCGAATCGGTAAACTGGTGCTTCATCTCCCGGGGGGTGTACAGCGGGTTGGTGTTCACGATCACCATGCCGGCCTTCACCAGCCCGTGCAGCGCGATGGGGTACTGCAGCAGGTTGGGCATCATCAGGGCAACCTTGTCTCCCGGCTGCAGACCCCGGTAGTGGAGGTAAGCCCCGAAGGCGGTGCTGAGGCGGTCGAGTTCCCCGTAGGAGAGGTCTTTTCCCATACAGGAAAAGGCTGCCTTGTTCTTGAATTTCCGCAGGCTTTCGGCCAGCAGGTCTTTCAGGGTGCTGTAGGCATCTACGTCAATATTGGCAGGAATGCCGGCCGGGTACTGGGCCAGCCAGGGGCGCTGATCGTTCATAAACATCGGTAAGGTTACCGGCCAAAGTACGACACCCGTCCCGGATTCCGTAGCTTGGCCCCTCCCAGTAAGGAAAAGGCCGGCACATCAACCGGATGCTTCCTGGTACTGTTCTCTTTCAATACACATTTCACTAACCAAACCACCCGCCCCCATGGAAAATGGCATCCTCACCGAAGCACAACAAAAAGACGCTGAGCTCATCCAGAAGCTGCTCGACAAGATCGTTAACAAGAAAGGTTTTGACAGCGTACGTGCCAACGCAGAGGGCTACGAAACGCCGGCCAAGATTCGCCGGGGCAAAGACAGCGACGAGTACTACATCCCCGATGTCACCGGAGAGGTGAACGGCCGCAAAAGCTACTTCGAACTCGGCATGAAGGTCGACGACGAGCGGGAACTCGTCACCAAGTGGCGCCTCCTCAGCGACCTGGCCGGCATGAAGCACGGTAAGCTGTACCTGGCCGTCCCCCGCGGACACATGGCCTTCACGAACCGGATCCTGAACGATTACCCGATTAATGCGGAAGTAGTTAAGATCTGATAGGGAAGCCAGACTCCCGACATCTGGATTTAAGACTTAAGAACGGCTACTACGACTAATGTTACGTAGTAGCCTTCTTAGTCCCTAACCTCAATTCCTAATCCTCCCTACCTACCTTTGCCCCAATGAGCGACGTCATCCACCACGAATGCGGCCTGGCCATGGTCCGGCTCCGCAAACCACTCGCCTACTACCAGGAAAAGTACGGCACCAGTCTCCACGGCCTAAAGTGCCTCCAGCTCCTGATGCGCAAGATGCGTAACCGCGGACAGGACGGTGCCGGAATGGCGACCATCAAGCTCGATCACCCGCCGGGCAAGAAGTTCATCAGCCGGAAACGGTCGAACAAATCCAACTACCTGGACGACCTCTGGGAGGGCGTCTACCGCCGCTTCGACGAACTGACTCCCGAACAACTCAGCGACCCGGAGTACCTCAAAACGAACCTCCCCTACACGGGAGAGCTCATGATGGGTCACCTCCGTTACGGTACCCACGGCAGCAACGACATCGAGACCTGCCACCCCTTCCTGCGGCAAAGCAACTGGAAAACCCGCTGCCTCATCGTGGCCGGCAACTTCAACCTCACCAACGTGGATGAGCTGTTCCAGGAACTGGTAGAACTCGGGCAGTACCCGAAGGAGAAGTCCGATACCGTAACCGTACTGGAAAAGATCGGCCACTTCCTCGACGATGAGGTCGACCGCATCCACACCTGGCACAAGCCGGACGGACACAGCAACATCGCCATCAATGACATCATTGCCCGGGAACTCGACGTACAGCGTCTGCTCAAGCGGGCCAGCAAGAAGTTCGACGGCGGCTACGTGATGGGCGGTATGATCGGCCACGGAGACGGTTTCGTGATGCGGGACCCCGCCGGCATCCGACCGGCCTTCTACTTTGAAAACGAGGAATTCGTCGCCGTCGCCAGTGAGCGGCCGGCCCTGCAGACGGTCTTCGATGTCCACCTTTCCGAGATCAAGGAGATCGAACGCGGCCACGCCCTCATCATCAAAAAGGACGGTAGCGTCCACGAACAGCCCTTCACCAAGCAATTACCCCGGGCCGCCTGCTCCTTCGAACGTATTTATTTCAGCCGGGGAAACGACCGCGACATCTACCTGGAGCGCAAGGAACTCGGCCGCCGGCTGGCCCGTCAGGTGGCCGAGGCCATCGATTACAACTTCGACGACACGGTCTTCAGCTACGTCCCCAATACGGCGGAAACGGCCTACTACGGCATGCTCCAGGGGCTGGAAGAGGAACTGACCAAGTGGAAACAGGGCAAACTCAAGAAGCGCCACAAGCAGGGTAAAAAGGGAACGGGCAAGATCCTGAACACCACGGTCCGGGACGAAAAGATCGTCGTCAAGGACGGCAAGACCCGCACCTTCATTGCCGACACCACCAGCCGGGGAGACATGGTCAGCCACGTCTACGACGTCACCTACGGCATCGTGCGCGACGAGATCGATACCCTCGTCCTGCTCGACGACAGCATCGTGCGCGGTACCACCATGCGCGACAGCATCATCAAGATCGTGAGCCGCCTCAAGCCGAAGCGCATCATCATCGTCTCCAGTGCCCCCCAGATCCGCTACCCCGATTGCTACGGCATCGACATGAGCCGTATGGGGGAATTCGTAGCCTTCAAGGCCATGGAGGCGCTGCTCGAAAAGAAGGGCAATAAGAAACTCATGAAGGTGGCCCACAAGAAGGCCCTCGCCGAACTGAAAAAGCCCAGCCACAAACAGCAGAACATCGTCAAGAGCCTCTACGAGCAGTTCGACTACCAGGACGTCAGCAAAATGATTGCCAAGATCATGACGCCCAAGGGTACCAAGCCGAAGGTCGACGTGATCTACCAGACCATCCGAGATCTACGGGAGGCCTGCCCCAACAACAACGGCGACTGGTACTTCAGCGGCAATTACCCCACTCCGGGCGGTTTCCGGGTGGTGAACCAGGCCTTCGTGAATTACATGGAGGGAAGTGATGCTCGCGCTTACTGAGGGGTGAGGTGGTGAAGACTGAGGGGATGAGGGAAGCTGCCGCACGTTACAGGCGTTACCGAGGGGCGGGCACGCAGGTGCGAATTTTTGTAAGCAACGGCGGGTGCGCCCCCATTGTAGCGAGGTACGCGCAGCGACCGAGTGGCCCCTGCGGTAGCCCCTCAATCCCTTACCCCCGCAATCCTTCAATCCCTAAAACTTATACCCTACCGTCGCGATCCACCGCCGGGGGGCCTGATTGATACTCAGGTCCTCTCCCGCTACGGTGAAAGTGTCGCCGTACTTGGCGAAGTTCCCGTCGTAGCGCAGGTCGAGGACGATGGGGCCGATGTCCAGGGCGCCGCCCAGGGTGTAGCCGAGGTTGAAACTGTCAAAGGTGCGCTCCCGGCCGTCGGGGTCCGTGAGGTCGCTGGCGGAACTCACCGTGAAGTGACCGACCGGGCCGGCCTGCAGCCGTAGAAAGGCGAGTTTCCAGCTGGCCAGGATGGGTACGTTAATGTCATTGTAGCGCTCCTTGAATACGTCGGAGGCCGTCGGGTCATTATCGTCCGTCAGGGTGTACTCGGTTCCCGAACTGTTGAAGGTCACCTCGGGCACGAGGTCGAAGCGGTCCGACAGCGGAATCCGGAGGAAGGCCCCGAACTGGAAGCCGTAGTTGGCCTCCTTCAGGGCGAAGCGTAAGTCCTCCCGCCCGGTTCGGCTGAGGTCGAAACGCTCCTCCTGCAGGCTCTCGGTGGCGATCCCGCCCTTGAGGCCAATGCTGAGTTGGGCGGATACCATCGCGGGCAGCGCGAAGCAGAACAGGCCCAGAATCAGGGCGGGTAGTTGTTTGATGTTGGTCATGGTACATGAAGATGGGTTGCTCTATTAACTGGCCAACGGGGGTAAGTGATTGCCCAAGGGATGTTAAAGGGGCGTTAGCATCCGTTAAATTAAGCTCATTCCACTGCAAACTCCAGCGTACCGAAACAGGGCCGGCCATCCGGTCGGAGCCCCTGGGCGACGACCAGAAAGCGGCCGGTCTGCTCGGAGGTTGTAAAGCTTTCGGTTGCCTTTCCCTGCTCATCGGTCCGTAACAGCGGGTTCCAGTGGAGGGTAGTCCGCAGGTCCGGACGGCCATCCGCCGTACCGGCCGTAAAGTCGGCGAACTCCCGAACGCGGTGGTAGCCGGTCATCTGGGTGTAGAGCAAGCCGGGCTCCTTGATGATCACCCCGCTTCCTTCGCGGGAATAGATCAGGATTACGCCATTGCTGGCGTTGACACCGAAGATAGCCGCTGTTGCCCCCTTCAGTACGTCCACGAACTCGATCGTTTCTACGGGAATAAGACTGACCTGATCGACCGTTGTCAGTATCCCATTGAAATATATCCGTGGCTGGCTGGACAGGTTGATGCTGGAGACTCCCCGGATTGAGATATTGGGAGAGCGTGGATTTCCGGTAACAGTCACCCCCGGAACCATTCGGAGTAAGTCCCACACCATCCGGGCCGAGCGCGCACCGGGGAATTCATCCACTACGATCCGGTTACTCGGGATGCTATAGAAGAGGGTACGTTTTTTTCTGGCCTCCCGGACGGGATCGATGCGCCTGGCGGATACGTCCACTACGTCCAGGTCGACGATCAGACTATCATAAGTCCGGGCTATGGTCAGGGCCTGACGGCTGACCTCGGCGTAGGCGGCTTTACGTTCCGGAGCAAGCGGAGGGGGAGGCAGCGGGCTACGTGAGGGGGCGGTAACGCCTCCCCGGCGCTCCAGTAGTTTCAGGGATACATTATTGTTGTCATCCAACTGAATATCGGGGTTCTGGCGGTTCCGCTTACCCGATCTGTAACGCCCCTGCAACGTAACCGGAAAAGTATCGAATACCGTGTAGGGCCCGAAGGTGAAGTATCCCTCCAGGTCCGTCACTTGCTCCTCCGTATAGGCATTGCTCAGCCGACTCAGAAAGACCTTACCCGGGCGGGCATCATTCGTATACAGTGGATCGGTCATACGCCCCTTCAGGTAAATACCCAACTCCAGGGGGTAAGGAAGCGGTTTGGAAGACGCGCCCAGATCCGACCAACGAAATCTGCGCCAGCCACGGGTCAGCAGGATTTCGTCCATGAGCTTCAGGCTCCCGTTGGGATCGTCCGCGAAGAGATCGGGGGGGAGGGCGGGAAGCGGGCGGTCGAAGTCACTGCCGAACAGCAGCCAGCTCCTGATGTCGTTATCCGTCGGTACTCCGGCGGCAGCCACGGGAACAATACTCAGACTGATCCTGCCCCCGGCGAGCCCATCCACCGTGAGCCCCGGATCGTCGGGTAAGCCCAATTGCAGTTGTTGCGGTGATTTTGGACGGAGCCTTCCTTCCCCCAGGGAGAGGTCGATTCCCGTAGCGACGGGCGGAATAAAGAACAACCGCTCGGCCACGGCTACCCCGGCGGCATCGAATACGGTGGCGGTCAGAACGCCTTCGGGCAACCGGTCTACCGGCAGCAAAAACTTTGCGGCAGGTATTCCCGCGGGCAGCACCTGCTCCCAGATGGGAAGTCCCCGTAAGTGGATCACCACGGTGGCGCCCGGCAATAGTTCCGTCGAACTCGCCCCCAATCGCAGCGCGACGGTATCCGGGGATACGTCCACCCGGAGGCTCAGGCCGGTCGGGAGCACTTCCGGTAGGTCAAAAGCCTCCCCGCCGGCGCGGGCCCTGACTTTCACCCCCGCCAGTGGCAAATAGGTAAACACCGCCATTCCCGCAGCGGAAGTACGGAAAGAAACGACCGGTTTCCCGTCGGTACCGGCAACCTTCACGTCAACCGACCGCGGCCGGCCCAGCTCGTCCTCCGCCGTTACGCCCACTTTGCAGGGGAGTCCGGAGACACAGTCTCCCCCTTCCGGGAAAAAACGGAGCCGGAGCGGCCGTTCCGACAGCGGGGCGCTTACCAATTTGAAGATGGATTCCGTCGGCTCGGCCACTCCTCCGCTCTCCGGCAATCCACCGAGGATCGTAAGGGGTTTACGAAAGAGGAAAGCATCCCCTCCGTTGCGTTGAAAGCTGGTGTAGGCCACCAGTTCGTAGCTCCCCGGAACCAGATCGGCCGGTAACAACAGTTCGCTGGCGGCGTGGCCGTCGGCGGGGTAGATCTGACGGTGAATTATGGACTCACCGTCGGGGTCCAGCAATTCCAGGTGAAGGAGTTTACTGCTGCTGTCCGGCCGGTGCGTCTGTCCGTCTACCAGGTAGAGAGCGGCCCAGACGATCTCTCCGGCGGCGTAGATGTCCTTATCCGTGTGGACAAAGACCTTTTCGGGAAGGTAGCGGTCCCGGTAATCCTCCAGTAAATTGGTGTAGGGAGACTGGGCGGGGAGGAGGAAAGAAAGGAACAGGGACAGGATCAGAAATAAGGGCAGGGGTTTCATGGGTTCGTTTAGGTTACGTTAACGGATTATGAGCTAAATAATGGTTTTCCATCCTATTAGTCAAGAGATATCAGGACTTAACATAATTTTCACCTATACCTGACCGGACTGAGGGTAGTGATAAGCGGTTAGCTTACTTTTGGGGTATCGCCCCTAATTCAGTTGCCATGATCAGATTTACGTTACCCATCCTGTGCTTACTCATGAACCTTGCCTCCTGCGCCCCGTCGCCCGAGGTGGAAAGCACCACCACGCCCGGCCCGGATCGTGCAGCCGCGACTACGATGGCCCTGACCCCGGAGGCCGTTACCCCGACCACCATTTTTGACTACGAGGACGTGCTGTGGAGTTTTCGCTTTCTACCGGACGAGCGCATAATCGCTACCGACCAAAGTGGGAAATTATTACTGATCAAGGATGGTGAGTACCAGGAAATAGCCGGGGTGCCGCCGGTAAAGCACGTCAGCCAGGGCGGCTTACTGGATGTTCTCCCGCACCCCGATTTCGCCACCAACCGAACGTTGTTCCTAAGTTACAGCGAACCGGATGCCGACGAAAAGCTGGCCGGAACCGCCATCGCCAGTGCCCGACTCAGCGAGGACGACAGCCAGTTGGAAGACCTCACGGTACTCTACAGCATGAGCCCGAAAACCGATAAGACGCACCACTACGGCAGCCGACTGGTCTGGTCGGACGGGAAGATCTTCTTCACCATCGGTGACCGGGGCGACCGGGACCGGAACCCCCAGGACACCACCCGCGACGGCGGCAAGGTATACCGTATCAACCCGGACGGCAGTATCCCGGCGGATAACCCGTTCGTCGGGGTGGATGGAGCGAAGGAAGCCATCTGGTCCTACGGCCACCGCAACCCGCAGGGGCTGACCCTGCACCCGGTAACGGGCGAACTCTGGGAGCACGAGCACGGCCCCCGGGGCGGTGACGAGATCAACCTCATCGAAAAAGGGAAGAATTACGGCTGGCCGGAGATCACCTACGGCATCAACTACAGCGGAACGCAGATCACCCAGGAAGTGGCCCGGGAGGGCATGGAGCAACCGCTGCACTACTGGGTTCCCAGCATTGCCCCGAGTGGCATGGCCTTCGTTACCGGCGACCGCTATCCGGGATGGTCCGGCGACCTGGTGGTGGGCAGCCTGAAATTCATGCAACTGAACCTCGTGCAACTGAAGGATAAGGAGGTTACCGGGGAGCAGATCCTCCTCAAGGGGCTGGGCCGGATGCGGGACGTTCGGATGGGGCCGGAGGGGTATCTCTACGCCAGCGTGGAGGGCGTTGGGATCGTAAGAATCGAGGTCGAGTAGGGAGCTGTGTTCGCTGGTAAACGAAGCGTCACATCGCCGAGGCAACCAGGAACAGTACGATCAGCACCGTCACCACCGCGGCGGCCGCGAACCGCATGTTCTCCACCCGGCTCTGGTCGGCGCGCAGTTTCTTGCGCTCCTCGTTGAGGGGGGTCTTGACCTCGGTATTGATGCGGCAGGTATAATCGTAGGAGTTGACCGTATTGGGGTCGATGCTGATCTCGCAGAGTTCCTCGTCGAGGAAGAGGGAATAGGTCTTGGCCTCGCGGATACTGAAGTCGATGGCGACCACCTTATCGTTACAGTGGACGACGACGTGCCCGGTATCGTCTCCGTGAAAGAGCCCGAGCTTGAAGGTATTACCCTGAATACCCGTAATGTTCCAGGCGTGTTGTGGCATGAGACGGTGTGATGGGGGGATTAGCAACTCAAGGGTTAATATACGGAAAAGATTATGCCGATAATCGACTTTAACAACTAAGGGTCAGCCGGTAAACAATTCGGCTACCGGCCGGCCGGCCCAGTTTCCCTCGGCGGACCGCAGGCGAAAACGGGTGAACATCTCTTCCTTGTACCAATCCCGCTCCCGGGTCAGCCGGACGACCTCCTCGTGGTGACGGCTTTTGTAGGCAAAATCCTGCATGGCCCGTCCGCTCCGCCAGAGGCTGAAGGTGGCCTGCATGAAAACCGGGTACTCCCCCACCCCGATGCTCAGTACCCGGTCGGGCTGGTCGTAGACCGAAGCACTGGTGCGGGGAACGTAGCGCCAGAAGTCGGGTAGCTTCCGGGTACGGATGGTGGCCCGGGTCAGTACCGCGACGGGTTCCGACGGCCGGTACAATTCGGGAAGGGGGTTGAAGGGATTGCCGCCGGACCACTCCCCGTGGCTCATGGTCGCCTCCAGGTAAAAAACGGCGGTTTCTGACTGGCGGGCCACCGTTTCCGTCCACCAGGGATGCTCCCGGTAGAAAGCACGGGCGGCGGCCTCGTCCTCCCAGACCGTCAGCATGGCGTAAACGCCCCAGTTCGGAGTGAGGCCGAAACCATTACCGCCGCCACTACCCATCAGCCGGCTGAAGCGCATACCCTCGATGTCGGTGAGCCGGCGGGGGGCCAGCCCCATCTGGGCAAAGGCGTGGAAGCGGTCGGAGAAGCCGGAGTAGCGGTGGAGGGATACGGTAGTCAATAGTCGGTAGTGGGTAATCTGTCGTAGCTACTAAACTCCTCCGGAGTAATTCAGTTGCGGACATTACATTACCTTTATCACCATGCGTTGCGTTCCCCTCCTACTGCTTTTGGTTTTTGCCTGCACCTGCGTCCGCGCCCAGAGCCAGTCCCGTGCCCAACTCGAACAGGCCCTGTCCGAAACCAAGGACCAGCGGGAGCGCTACGGTATCCTCTACCAACTGACCCGGGATTACACCACCAGCTCCAATTTCCGCGACGCCGATCGGGGGGTGGAGTACGGGGAGGATGCCTACAACGTGGCCAAACGGCTGGGCGACCAGAAACTGATGGCCGCCTCGGCCTACGCCACCGCCCAGGCCTACGAGCGCGCCAAGAACACCGGCCGCCAGGAAACCTGGCTGAAGAATACCGTGAGCCACGCCATGAAGACCGGTAACGTGGACCTGATCCTGAACGCGACGGCCGAACGCACCCGGCTGGCCACCCGCAAGCAGAAGTACCGCGACGCCGTTAAATTCAACCAGGAAGCCCTGGATTATTTCACCCGGGACGGCAACGACATCGAGACCCTCCGCGCCCGGCTGGAGCAGGAGGAAGCGGGGCTGAAGCGCCGCCGCCGGGAGGTGGAGCAGGCCACCGCCGCCCTGGCCGGAGAGGTGAGGCGCCTCAACGGGGAAAAGCAGCAACTGGAGAACCAGAATGAGAACCTGGCCAACAAGAACGAAACGCTGGCCGAGCGTAACTCCCGTACCAAGGCCGCCCTGGCCGAGCGCGCCCGCCAGCTCGAGGCCACCGAGGAAGCCAAGGCGGAGGTCGAAGCCCGGGTGGAAACCAGCCGACAGGAGATTCAGAGCCTGAGTCGGGAAGCACTGCAACAACGGGCACTCAACAGTCAGATCCAGGAAGAACTGGCCAGGGAGGAACTCACCCGTAAGGAGGCCGAACTGGCCGCCACCGAAGCCGAAATGCAGGTGGCCGAACGCAGTAACCAGCGGAACCTGGCCATCGGGGTCGGGGGGGTACTGGCCCTGCTGGCCCTCACCCTGCTGTACCTGTTTTACAGCAAAACCCGCGCCGCCCGGAAACTCTCGCTGGCCAACGACCAACTCGACGAGGCCCGCCAGCAGAGCGACGAGCTGCTGGAGAACATCCTGCCCGTCCACATCGCCCAGGAACTGAAGACCACCGGCGAGGCCAAGGCCGCCCGCTTCCCCGAAGCCACCGTTCTCTTCTGCGATTTCGTCAACTTCACGGCCATCAGCGAACAGCTCGGAGCCGAGGCGCTGGTCAAGGAACTCGACGTTTGTTTCCGGGCCTTCGACGACATCATGGACCGGTACGAGGACGTGGAGAAGATCAAGACCATCGGTGATGCCTACATGGTCGCCAGCGGTCTGACGGAACGAAAATCCGTCCCGAATGACATCGTCCGGGCCGCCCTCGACATGCAGGCCACCCTCCGGGAACGGGGCGACGTGCGCAGCCGTCAGGGCCTACCCTACTTTACCGCCCGTATCGGCCTGCATACCGGACCCGTGGTGGCCGGCGTCGTGGGGGCGCGCAAGTTCGCCTACGACATCTGGGGAGACACGGTGAACGTCGCCGCCCGGGTGGAGGGCAAGAGCGAGCCCGGTCGGGTCAACCTCTCGGAAACCACCTATCACCTCGTAAAGTACCGCTTCGACTGCCAGTACCGGGGCAAGCTGGAAGCCAAGAACAAGGGGCTGTTGGATATGTACTTCGTGGAGCGCGAAGTGGTAGGGGCCGCTACGGTATAAGTTTTAGCGTAAATTCCCCCCATGACAAGCGAAAAGAAGCAGGAAGGAAAATTCGATTACCTGGAGACGGGCGGAGACGGGCCGCCCCTGTTGCTCCTGCACGGCCTCTTCGGCGGCCTGAGCAATTTCGGGGCGCAGATCGAGTATTTTCGCGACCGGTATAACGTCATTATCCCCACCCTGCCCATCATGGAACTGCCCCTGCGCAAGGTTTCCCTGGCCGGATTGGTGGATCACATCGCCGATTTTGTCGAGTTCAAAAAACTCCCCCCCGTGCACATCATGGGCAATAGCCTGGGTGGCCACGTAGCCATCCTGTTCGCCCTGGCCCATCCGGAGTCCATCGCCACGATCACCCTGTCGGGCAGCAGCGGGCTCTTCGAAAGTGCCATGGGCAACAGCTTCCCACCCCGCGGCAACTACGAGTTCATCAAGAAAAAAACCGAAAGTACCTTCTACGACCCCGCTACCTCCAGCAAGGAACTGGTTGACGAGGTCTACAATACCGTTAATGACCGCGCCCGGGGCATTCGTATCGTCATGACGGCCAAGAGCGCCGTCCGCCACAACCTGGCCCATAAACTGGACGGAATCCTCGCCCCTACCCTGCTCGTGTGGGGAAATCAGGACACCATCACCCCTCCCTTCGTCGGCGAACAGTTCCACGAGCTCATCGCGGATTCCGAGCTGCACTTCATCGACAAGTGCGCCCACGCGCCGATGATGGAGCGACCGGAGGAATTCAATGCGCTGATGGATGCGTTCCTGAAGCGGGTGGCGAGTAGGTCCGCCGGGGTGAGGGCTTAGGGGGGATTGTAAATAGGAATAGGGATAGATCGTACTGACCTATCCCTATTCCTATTTACTGACTGCTATTTACTGCACCGCCTGGGCGGCATCGATGTTGCCCCAGCCGAAGTTACCGTCCCGTCCGGGATAATTGCTGGCGGCCTGCTTCATCCGGTTGAGCACCTGGCTCCGGCTCTGACCGGGGTTGGTGGCCCAGACCAGGGCGGCGATGCCGGCCGTGGTGGCCGTGGCCGCGCTGGAGCCACCGACGTAGCCGGGGGTGTTTCCGCTGCGGGACAGGGTCAGGGCCAAGCGATCGGTATCGTTACGGCGCTGCATGATCACCGTGAAGTCCACCTTGTCGCCATCGTGGCAATTGTCACAACGCTGGGTCGGCAACCCGGTTTGGATACCGGTCGCGGCCGTTGTCTCGTTCATGCTCGCGGGGAAGATCACGCCCCACCAGCTCGTCCAGGTCAGGGAGGTTCCCGCGGCGGCTACGATGAGCTTACCCCGGTTGTAGGCGTAGTAAATACCGTCGCGGACAGTGCCGCTGCTGAATACGTCACCGATGGACATACTGACGATCTTCACGTCGCTGCGGTTACCGGCCAGTACGAGGGCATCCTTGACCCCGCGCTTTTCGCGACTGTTGTTGACGATCACGTCGCTGGTGGCACGGACGCTGACCAGGTTGGCCTCGTAGGCCACGCCGACGGAACTACCGCCGCCTACGCGGGGGGCGGTGGCGATGCCGGCCATCTGGGTGCCGTGTCCGCACTGGTCATCGGGACCGTCGAGACGGCTGCTCCACATACTCGGGCGGTAAGTGCCGTAGCGGTTTACGTAGCGCCCGGTGCTGTATCCGCTGCTGAAGGTGCCGTTGAGGCGGCTCTGCTCGGGGTAGGTACCGGAGTCGATCACGCAGATACCGATATTGTCACCGGTACTGGTATTCCAGGCGGTGGGGATGTTGTGGTAAGCCAGGTTCCAGCCCTGCTTGCCACCGGGAGCGATGGTGGTGTAATCCCCGGAATTGAGGTTACTGCTGCCGGCCTCTCCGCAGCCGGAGCCGGAACGTAGGGTCACCTCCCCGGGCGTATAGTTACTGGGTTCCAGGTAGCGGACTTCCTCCCGGTTGCGGAATTCCGTCAGTATCTCCGGGTGGAGGACGCGGACTTCCAGTATGGGCAGTACGCCGTCTTCGGTATCGTGAAAAAGGTCTTCCTCGGTCACCGCCGTACCGGTCAGGCGGCTACTGGCTTCCAGCAGGTCGGCCACCAAACGGTCGCGGGTAGCTTTCCACTCGCCTTCGTTGACGTTGATCTCGTGGATGGTTTCCCTGAGGTTGCGGTAACCGGCGGGCTGGTAGCCCAGTACGGCTTCCCGTTCACTGACGGACAGGGCACTCCACACGAAGTGGTCGTCGGCGTCTTCCCAGTGGAAGACGTCGTTGGTGGCGAAGAGGTGCGCCTCCACGGCGGCATTGATCTCGGTCTTGCTGAGCGTAGGGGCCGTAACCGGGGTGTCTTCCGGGGTGATGGAAGCGGGGTCCGGGTCCTGAATACACGAACTGACCAACAGGCCGAGGGTAAGACTGAAAAATAAAATTCTTTGCATGGTTAAATCGACTTTCGGCCGTTTGGGCGGGCGCGCAGGTGCAATACCGACAAAAAGCAGCCAGATGGAGAATATGGGTAGGTTTAGTGACCCCGAGAGTAAGAGGCTGTCCTAAAGTTAGGTAGCAAAGACGAATTTTCACAATTCGTAATCCGAGCGTATTGAGGACACCCGACATCTCGCAGCCGCCTACCTCCAATTACCCACCGTATCCGTACCTTACCCCACCGTTTACGACTTCAGAAAGCAAAAGACATGCAGCGTCTCCTCCTCACCGGCCTCTTCCTGGTCGCCTCCCTGACGGGTTTTGCCCAGAACAATCTGGAAACCTATCACGCCCTCTCCGCCCGCGTACTGGCCGTAAATTTTGAAATTCCGAACGAGGAACTCAGTGACCTCAGCACCACCTTTGCCCTCGAGCTCGGTTACCGCCGGCAACTGGGGAAACTGTTCGCCGTGGCCGTCCCCCTGAAGATCGGCGTGATCGACATCGGAGGCTTCGAAAACCCGCTCTACTACGGTGCCGACTTGCTCGGTCAGCTCTACCCCCTCGGCACCAACGGTAAGGTCAGCCCCTACCTCCATGCCGGCATCGGCATCATGGGCGAGGGAGCTACCACCCTGAAGGAAGCGGATGCCAATCATCAGATCCCCCTCGGTCTCGGTCTGAATTTCGCCCTCGGGACCAGCTCCTGGCTGAGTTTCCAGGGAGAATATCGCATGAGCAACCAGGATAATCGCGACAATCTTCAGGTCGGCCTCGGCTACATTTACCGCCTGAGCAGCCTCGATTCCGATCTGGACGGTATCGTTAACCGCGACGATGCCTGCCCCAACGAGGCCGGACCCGCCTCCACCAACGGCTGCCCCGACACCGATATGGACGGGCTACGCGACGCCGATGACGTGTGCCCCACCCTCGCCGGACCGGCCGCCGGGAACGGCTGCCCCGACACCGACGGGGATGGCGTTACGGATCAGGCGGATAAGTGCCCCGACCTGGCCGGACTCGCCATCTACGCCGGCTGCCCAGATACCGACGAAGACGGTATCCCCGATTCCGAGGACAACTGCCCCGCCGTGGCCGGGCTCCCCAAATTTCAGGGCTGCCCCGATACCGACGGAGACGGTATCACCGATGCGCTCGACGACTGCCCCACCCTGGCCGGCCCCGCCCGCTACGAGGGCTGTCCGGATACCGACTTCGACGGCCTGCCCGATCCGGAGGACAAATGCCCCGAAGTACCCGGTGTGTTCCCCGACGGCTGCCCCCCCGTGAAGGACGGAGACGGAGACGGCATCCCCGACACCGAGGACGATTGCCCAACCACCGCCGGCCCCCGCAGCAATCAGGGCTGTCCCGTTATCCGCGAGGAGGTACAGCGCACGCTGGACTATGCCGCCCAGGCCGTTGAGTTCGAGACCGGTAAGGCAACGCTTAAGGAAACCAGCTACGTCATTCTGGCCGAGATCGCCGCCATTCTGAAGGAGTACCGCGACTACAACCTGCTCATCGGTGGCCATACCGACAATGTCGGTTCCGACCGCACCAACCAGGTACTGAGCGAAAAACGGGCCGCCGCCTGCCGGGAGTTCCTGCTGGCGACGGGGATAAAAGCCGACCGCATCAGCAGTCAGGGCTTCGGGGAGTCCCGCCCGAAGGCGGACAACTCCACGGCCACCGGGCGTCAGGAAAATCGGCGGGTGGAGTTTTCCCTGGAACGGAAGTGATACCTACCGCTCTACCCCTTACACGCTTCGACTTCCTCCGTCTCGATCCGCGAAAGTTCCTCCAGCTGGCCGGCGGCGAATCGCTTGGCCAGTAACTTCAGGGGTGTACCGACCGGGGCTTGGTAGTTCACGTAATCCTGGAAGAGGATACCCTCCACCACCCGGGGGTTGTAGGCGGAGCGGAAGCGTACGCCGCCGCCGTTCGTACGGTAGTCGTAGGCCAGGAAGTCGATCCGCCCCGTCTCCGCGTTGATCCAGTAGCGGAAATTATCGTCGTGGTCGGTTCCGCCGCCCGCCTGGTCGAAGTTTACGTTCAGTACTTCGTAGACGTTTCCGTTCACCGTCTCCGCGCCGGCCAGCGATGCGTTCACCGCCGGGTCCAGCAGCTTGTGTGGCAGGGTCGCAAAGTAAATAACGGAATTTACGCCCTCGCTGACCACCGCGGTTTGCTTGTCACTCAGCGCCACTTGCTCCCTGTCCGTCGTGCGCTCAACACCGTCATTGTCCAGCACGTCGATGGTGGTGTGACCGTCCTTGGTTTCCGTACGCGTGTAGGTGTAACGGGCACCGTCATTCTGAAACCGGTACTGCTTTTCTCGAAAGGTGAAGGTGTAACAGGCGGTTCCGTAACGATCGCCTCCGTGGGCGGCGAGGGCCTTTTGTAGTAAGATGTCGGCGGGCGAGGCCGCGGGTGCCGGGCTTTCCGGTTGCATCGTGGGGTCGGTAGTGGCTGTGTCCGCACAGCCGAGACAAAGTAGGAGGGGGAGGAAAAGATAGCTGGTTTTCATAGTAAGTGTTGTGGTGCACCTCACAAGTCGGACGTACAACTCGACTCCTGCGTCGTCGAGTGGATACGGCCGACATGGAGGTAGCCGGTGCAGGGTAGCTTTTTCATGTCGGCCGACTCGATCCAGCGCGGCGGCGTCTGGTGAGGTCGTCCGACTTGTAAAAAGCGGACGAGGCCGACATGGGGTAGCCGACTACAGCATCAACGCTCCCCGCGGGGTATCCACCGCAACCGAAATTAGCGGGGCCGCTGCCAAATATACGTTCGTACCCGGCAGCAATTGCTCCAGCAATGGCCGTACGGTCTCCGGGGCCGGGTGGTACAGCCGGATATCCAGCAGTTCCAGTTCCCGGGGGAGCCCGTCGGTCGGGTGTCGTTCGGAGGCACTCCAGTCGATACAGAAGGGGACGATCTCCGTCCGGGGCCGGGGGCGGGGGAGCAGCATCCGCCAGCGGAGGAGGTCTCCTTCGGGGGTACGGCGACTTCCTTCGCTGCGCTGCCCCAGGCCGGGGTCGTAATCGTTCATCGACGCGGCCGCCGCGTCCAGGTCAGGGACGGCAATACACCAGCGGGTCATCCGGGGGCGGTCGAGGTCATCCACCCCCATCCAGCGGGGCGGCGGAACATCGTGGTTGTCCTCATCCACGGCGATGATCTCCAGGTAGCGGCGGTCACCGAGGTTCAGGAGCGCGTTGCGGGTCCCCCGGTCCGGGTGGCGGCCGCCGATCCGGGGGCGGATACCGGTGTTGTGCTCGAACCAGTCGAGACTGGCCTCAAGGTCGGGAACGGCGTAGACAAGGTGGTCGATCTGGGATAGCATAGCGGCAAAGGTACGGGAGCGGGGCACGGGCGCGAGACGCAAGCCGCTGAAGCGGCACGATGTACCGAAGGGAAGGATCTCCGATCCTGGGAGGTGTCAGGGTCGCAGACCCTTCTCCCCGGCACAGCACGGCGCTTCAGCGTCGTCGCGTGCGACCCCGCGCTAATCTCGTGAAGTTGTAGCAGGGTCGCAGACCCTTCTCCCCGGCACAGCACGGCGCTTCAGCGTCGTGCGACCAGGTGAACCACCACCTCCCGCCCGCTGCGCACCGCCCCGTCCATGTATCCCGGGTGGGCCGAGGCGGTCTCCGTACCGGCCAGGAACAAGCGTCCGTTGAGCAGGGGTTGCCGAAAGCGGGGGTCTCCGTTGTGCTGGTGGGGAGCCACGTAACCGGTCTGCCGTCGGTACGTGAACGGTTCGTCTCCCCAGACGGCTTCCGTGTAGCTGAGGTAGCTCCGGGCGGCCGGGCCGTAGTAAGTGGTCGAGTTGTCGCAGCAGCAGTTCCAGACGTTGTTCCCGTCCGGCTCCGGCGTAGGCCCCGGAGAAAAACCCCTTCAGGGCGTAGCGATCGTCCTCCACCGTCGAGTGGTCGTAGAGTTCGGTGGCGGGGCCGGGGCTGCTGAAGACCGTTCCACTGCTCCCGGGTGCCCGCCAGAAGGGCTCGGCGTAGGTAAGGGCGACCTTGATGCTCTCCCCCATCCAGGTATGGGTGCGGGCGGTGAGGGCCAGCAGATCGGGGGGCAGGGCCGGTTCTACGGAAATAGTGGTACCGAAAAGATGGGGCGGCAGGGTGGAGATGACGCAGTCGGCCCGGTAGTCTCCCCGGTTAGTGGTTATGATGACCGCTTCTCCAGCTAGACGTAAAGCCGTGACAATTGTCCCGAGCCGGATCGTCCCCGCCGGCAGGCTATCCGTTAGCGTATCGATCAACCGTCCGCTGCCCCCGCCGATGCGGAAGGTCGGGTCATCGTTAGGTGGTAGCGTAACCAGTTGAGGCGGGCTGGTAGAGATCGGTTGGTAGATGGCTCGGTCGCTCATCCGTTGCTCGAAAATGGGCAGGTTCAGTTCCTCCAGCAGACCGATCAGGTCCCGGTGTTTCCGGCCCAGCCAGGTTGCCCCCATTTCCACGGGTGCCTCGTCTTCTTTTCTCACCGTATGGATGCGTCCGCCGGTGCGATCCCGGGCTTCCAGGATCGTGAGCTCGACTGACTCGTTACGGAGGTAGTAAGCGGCGGAGAGCCCGGTCAGACCGGCCCCCAGTATAATTACTTTTCTATTGATAATCACTCCGCCTCCTCGATCGTATTGTAAATGATATTGAGGTTCCGGATCTCGGAGAAGGGGATTACGAAGAAGTTCCCCGGCAACTCGTAGTAGCGGCTGTCCACTGCCCGCTCGCGCAGGGGGCCTTCGTCGGGGGCGGCATCCTCCCGGAAGGCCCGGCGGTAGACCTGGCTCATGAACAGCCGGTCGATGCCCTGCTCCTTATTCAGCGTATAGTTGCGCAATACGCCGGTGTAGAGCACGTCCCCTTCGGCGGTATTGACCACCACGTCCACCTGGACGAAATCGATTCGCTTACGCTTCTCGGGCGGCAGTACGTGGCCGCTGAAGTACTTGTCCCAGTCGTTGTAGATGCGCAGGATCTTGTAGCGTTCGTCCCAACCGTAACGGACCACCAATTTCTGTAAAGAGACGCCCAGGAACCCGGCGATAAAGCAGAGAGCAAAAATGTAAAGGACGAAGTAAGGAAACCCCAGGATGACGGCGTTGAAATCTAGCCGGTCGCCCCCCTGACCGGTGAGCAGGAAATAGAGCTGCTCCACGTTGGGCACGTAGTCCAGCAGCATTCCGAGACTGACGAGCCCGAATAAGTGCAGCAACAGGGAGGGGCCGAGAATAAACACCGCCTCGCTGAGCAGCGACAGGTCGATGGTCTTGCGCAGGGCGTCACTGCGGATGTAGAGATAACGAAAGATGATGCCGGGCAGCAGCAGGATAGCCACCAGCAGGGCACCGATGGCCAGACTCATTTAGTTAAGGGTATCGTCCACCTTGATTTTTTGCTCCCCGAGGGCAACGACCCGGTACTTCTTGCCGGCAAACTCGAAGATGCGCTCCAGCCAGGAACGGCGGCGGCCCTCGATGCTGGCCTTCACGGCACTGGCTGCGGCACCGCTACTGGCGGCTTCCATCTGGCGAAATTTGTCGGAACGGGGAGCGTCCATGGTATTGGTTTTGAGTACGTAAGGTAAGTATTAGAACGGAAATCGCCCATTCGTGGTTGAGTCCGTCGTCCTGCTTACTAAGCTTGTTCGGATTTTGGGTTCCTGACCGGTTTTGGGTGATTTTAGACGCTGTCAAGGCAGTAAAACCGGGTTGGGATCGTCACCGGTACCGAAATTAAAGGTGCCGGTGATGGTGTTGTCAAATATTCGCGTGATGTGCGTAAGGTTAACCACGGAGCAATAATATGAATATCCAGACAGAGCCTTTAGTCGTCTTCAAATACCAGTATATCTCCCGGTTGACAATCCAGGACTTTGCATATTTTCTCCAGGGTTGAGAAACGTATAGCCTTGGCTTTTCCGGTTTTCAGGATGGATAAGTTAGCACTCGTAATTCCAATCCTTTCAGCCAGCTCCTTACTGCGCATCTTTCGAAGTGCCAGCATGACATCGATGTTAATTACAATGCTCATATGGTCAGCTTATTTTCCTGTCTCATTTCATCACTAAATGCCAGCACATCCGACAAATAGAGAAAGAACACACCAATGAAAACTACGAAGAATACGGGGATACTGCCCCAAAGGACATCCACGAAAAACTGATTGGTGTAACCACCATTAGCACTGTAGTAAGTGAATATCCCCGCTACCTGACCGCAACTCAGTACGCCGGATACGAGGCAAAATACGCCCGAAAGCTTAAGGTACTTTCTCGTTGATGCGTCCAGGGGAGTTCCTTTGTCCGCGCTAAGGACAAATCTAAGGAGACCATACAAAACCATCAATACCACCAACTCATACATCAGAATAAACAGTTGTGACCACCAAAAACCAGCCTGTGATGTATAAGATGGTTCGTTGTAAAACGATAGAACATGTACGGAAATCCCCGTAAGCAGAAACAAAATGAAAATAGTGTTTATCAAGTACTTTAACACGCTGAGTAACTTCATGGTATGTTTTCTTTTACCGTCACAAGGTACAGAAGTATTACCGACAAAACAGCAATAAATCATTGAAAAACGATAAATAAGTATCTTCCTACATTACTATTAACCGTTTAGCTAAAGATAGAAATACAGTAATCGTCAGGTTCTGAGATAGGAATACCGCTACTGAAAGCACGGCAAATCATCCACGATAGACTGTACGCCTCCTACCGTCCGTTTTCGGCAGCTCCGTTATACCTTACTTAAAAAAGTGGAATCAGCTATGATAAAAGGACTCTAAGAAACGCACCTCTACGTCGAAAACTTAAAAAAGATCCACTAAATTCTACACTACGGTGCTCGGGTTAACACAGTGCCGATTTGAGGCGGAAAGGAGAATTGCCTTTTTCTGGATCGGAGAGGACAAACAGGCAATGCTCGGTTTGTGGGAAGAGCCCAGGGAGGAAATTGACTTACGGCATTTCGCTTCTGAGTGTGACCCCGCATGGATAGTACACGAATCCATCGGTTTCCTGCAAGCTCACCACCTGAACTACTGGAATTTCCTACAGGATGACAAGGAGCAGCCAATGGTTTTCTGCTGGATGCCAGCCGTTTCCATCTACTTTAGTGACCCGGACGGACATTACCCCGAATTTATCGGAATTCTACCCGGAAAGACCAGACCTAATGAAGAAAAAAGAGTGGTCACTTACGAAGAATGGCTCGCAATAAAGGAGGCCTAAGTATCCTCATTTTCTCCCCCGCTACTTCAATTACCCCGCCACCCTCACCCACACCCCGTTCAGGACGGCATTACCCGTAACCGCATCCACCCGGTCGTCCGGCGTCAGTTCGTTAACGTTGCTCCGCCCCCAGCCGTGGGGAAGGGAGACCACCCCCCGCCGCAGGGCATCGGTCAGTCGGAGGGGAACGACCAACTCCCCCGTTGTTGAAGAACATTGCACCTGCGCGCCGTCGCCCAAATTCAGTGTTTCCGCGTCCGCGGGATGCATCCACAATTCACAGCGGTTATTCTTTCGGAGCCGCGGACTCCGGTGGAGCCAGGAATTGTTGGTCCGCAGCGCCCGCCGGCCGATGAGCAAAAAGTGATCGTCCGGCCGGTCGGGTACCGCTTGCCGGCTCACCGCGAGGAGGTCCTCCCGGCCGGTGGCAAAGGCAGGGGGCATCAGTTGCGTGCGCTTGTCGTCGGTGAAGAGGCGGTCGGGCAGGCAGGGCCGCAGGGGGCCGAGGTCGACGCCGTGCGGCTCCCGCTTCAGTTGCGCCCACGGTCAGCGAATGCGGGCCCAGGCGAAGGCCGAGATCCAGTTGCCGCTCGGGAGATACCCACCGCTGCAGCTTCTTCATCCAGCTGTCCGTACCCCGGCGGGCGTGCAGCCCACTGGTCAGGGCATTGAAGATCTCGTGGTCGTGGCGGGTATCCGGTCCCGGCGCGAGGGTGGCCGGACTGTACTTGGCCACGTTGCGGACGGCCAGCAGGTTAAAGACCAGGTCGTAGTGGTCGGTCTCCAGACCGGTGGTGGGCGGCAGGATGATGTCGGCGTGGCGGGTCGTTTCGTTGAGGTAGATGTCGATGGCCACCACGAAATCGAGGCTCTCAATGGCGCGCTCCAGTTGGCCGGCGTTGGGGGTGGACACGATCGGGTTACCGGCTACGGTCACCAGGGCACGGATATCGCGCTCCCCGTCCCGGGCCAGGATATCCTCGCCCAGGGTGGCCACCGGCAGCTCCCCGCCGAAGGACGGCAATTGCCGCACCTTACTCCGCTGCCGGCCGACGTGCCCCCGGCTGACCTGCTTCAGTACGTCGACGGCCGGGGTGGTAAACATGGCCCCGCCCGGCCGGTCGAGATTACCCGTGATGGCGTTCAGGACGTTGACCAGCCACTGGCAGTAGCCACCGTACTGCTGGGTACTTACGCCCATGCGACCGTAGGCCACGGCGCTCGGGGCGGCGGCGAAAGCGTGGGCCAGTTCCCGGATCTCGGTCTCCGGAAGGTCGCAGGCGGCGGCCAGTTCGGGCAGTTGAAAGGGCCGTACGAAATCGGTCAGTTCCGCTATGCCGTCGGTGCAGCCGCTGAGGTGACCGAGGTCGGCCAGCCCCTCCGTCAGTACGATCTTCACCAGGGCGAGCAGGAGGAAGACGTCCGTGCCGGGCAGCGGGGCCAGGTGAGTGTCGGCCAGCTCGGCCGTCCGGGTGCGGGCGGGGTCGACGACGACTACCCGGCCGCCGCGCTCCCCGATGGCCCGTAACCGACCACGCACGTTCGGGGCCGTCATGATGCTACCGTTACTGACCAGGGGGTTGCCGCCGAGGATCAGCAGAAAATCAGTGCGGTCGATGTCGGGAACCGGTAGCAGTAACTGGTGACCGAACTGTAAAAAAGCGGCGTAGTGGTGGGGTAGTTGATCGACGGAGGTCGCCGAGTAATTGCGCCGGCTGCCGAGCGCCTTACCGAAAGCGGAGGCCGTCAGGATGGTTCCGCTGTTGTGCACGCTGGGGTTACCCCGGTAGACGGCCACGGCGTCGCGGCCGTGGGCATCCTGGATGTCGGCGAGGCGGTCGACGACGGTGGCAATGGCCGTGTCCCAGTCGATGGTTTCCCAGCCGGTCGCCGTGCGGCGCAGGGGTTGGCGGAGCCGTTCGGGGTCCTCGTTCACGTCCTGGAGGGCCAGGGCCTTGGGGCAGAGGTAGCCCTGGCTGAAGGGATCGTCCCGGTCGCCGCGGATGGAAACGACGTGATTGTCCTCGGTTTCGATCACGAGTCCGCAGATGGCTTCGCAGAGGTTGCAGGCGCGGTAGTGGGTCATGATCTAGGCCTGAGTGTCCCCGGATTGCCACCCCTCCCGCTCGATCCGCTCGATCTTGACCTCTACCTGCCCCCGCAGTTCTTCCTGGTAGGCCACCATCTTCTCCCGGATCGTCTCGTCCTGGGCCCCCAGGATACGGGCCGCCAGCAGACCGGCGTTCTTCGCGCCGTCCAGCGCGACGGTGGCTACGGGGATGCCCCCGGGCATCTGGAGGATGGAGAGCACGCTGTCCCACCCGTCAATGGAATTTCTGCTGAGGATCGGGACGCCGATGACGGGTAAGGGGCACAAACTCGCCACCATTCCCGGAAGGTGGGCCGCTCCCCCGGCCCCGGCGATGATACACCGCACCCCGCGCGCCGCCGCCCCCTTCGCGTAGGCGAACAGCCGGTCGGGCGTCCGGTGGGCGGACACGACGGTGACCTCGATGGGAATCCCGAAGGCGTCGAGGATTTCCGCGGCGGCCCGCATTTTGGGGAGGTCGGAGTCGGAACCCATGATGATGCTTACCATAGTGAGTTGGGGGGTTGGAGAGTTATGGGAGTTGGGGAGTAAGGTACGGCACTCCCTGCTCCCCAACCCAAAAAACTCCCCAACTCACAACTCAAAACTAAGGGCCCGCCGCAGCACCCCATTGTCGCTGGCCGCCGCCATTTCGTCGTACACCGCCCGGTCGAAGCGGTAGAGTTTGGCGGGGCGGTGGGCGACGTTCTCCTGAATGCCGGCCTCTTCCAGCATGCCGGTCTTGAGGATGCGGGTGCGGAAATTCCACTTGTTGAAGGGTTCGCGGGGGCGCAGGATGGTTTCGTAGAGATGGCGCAGCTCGCCCAGGGTGAAGGTCTCGGGCAGCAGTTCGAAGCCGATGGGCTGGTAGCGGACCTTGCCGACGAGCCGGGCCTCGGCCTGCTCGATGATGGTAGCGTGGTCGAAGGCCAGTTCGGGCAGTTCGTCGAGGGGGTACCACTCGGCGCGGTCGGCATCGGAGGCGGCCACGGCGGGGTGATCCTGGAGGTTGACGAGGGCGAAATAAGCCACGCTGATGACACGGCCCCGGGGGTCACGACCGGGGGCGCCGTAGGTGAATAGCTGCTCGACGAAGAGGTCGGTCACGCCGGTTTCCTCGGCCAGTTCGCGCAGGGCGGCGGTCTCCAGGTCCTCCTCCATGTCCACGAAGCCGCCCGGCAGCGCCCACTGCCCCCGGAAGGGCTCGCCACCCCGCTGGATGAGCAGCAGTTTCAGGGGCGCGCTACCGTCGTAACCGAAAACGACGACGTCGACGGTGACGGCGGGGCGGGGGTATTCGTAGGTGTGCATGGGATTGGTGATTGGTGATTGGTGATCGGTGATGGAGGATTGGCGGCAAAATCACTAATCAAATATCAGTAATCACCAATCAACGATTTAGGACGGGGCGGGGCCGCAGGTGCAAAATCATTAACGAGGCTCCGGGTGTCGGCCGTCTCGCTGCCGGGCGGAACCCGCAAGGACGTCCGACTCCTCGGAGCCGGTGGACAGCATCGCCCGTTTCTGGTAAAACAACCCTCCGTCCGGTCCGGACGGAAAGTCGGGTAAGGTAGGGAGGGCGGACCAGCTGGCCCAGTTACCCAGGGCGAGTTGCCGGCTCTCCGCCAGCGGAGGTGGGTCATAAATGAGCCGGCCTTCCTCGAAAACGGGGACCAGTAGCGGTCGGCTCTCGGTGGCCCGGAAGGCGTAGACCCCGCCGTCGGGGCGGAAGACGTCGTCGTCGGGCGGGCCGTTGAAATCATTGTACAGCTGGCTGGCGACCGGCGTGCCGGCGGCATCGAAGTGACGACGGACGGCCAGGCGACCGGGGTTGCTGGTTTTGATCGGGGTATTGCTGCGCTTGATCTTCGGCTGCCAGTTACCGTGCTCGTCCCGGATGGCGGCCAGTTTGTAGACGCCGCCCAGGGCGGGCTGGTCGTGGCCGGTGGCCAGGCGGGTACCGATACCCCAGACGGAAATGGGTGCCCCCCGTCCCTTCAGTTGGCTGATGGCGTGCTCGTCCAGGCTGTCGGACGCCACGATGGCGGCATTCGAAAATCCGTTCTCGTCGAGCAGTTTACGGGCGGCGATGGAGAGCACGGCCAGGTCGCCGCTGTCCAGCCGGATACCGAGCATCTCGTGGCCCCGGCGGCGGAGGTCGAGACCGACCCGGATGGCCCGCTTCACGCCCTCGATGGTGTCGTAGGTATCCACCAGGAAGATGGCGTTGTTCGGCATGGCGTCGGCGTAGGCGGAGAAGGCCCGGTCCTCGTCGGGGAAGACCATCACCCAGCTGTGGGCGTGGGTTCCCTTCACCGGAATACCGTAGTAGCGGCCGGCCCAGACGTTGCTGCTCGCGTCGCAGCCGCCGAGGTAGGCGGAGCGGCTGGCGGTGAGTCCGCCGTCGATGCCCTGGGCGCGGCGCAGCCCGAATTCCAGTACGGTATCTCCCGCCGCGGCGGCCTTGATCCGGGCGGCCTTGGTGGCGATGAGGGTACTGAAGTTCATGACCGTCAGCAGGGCGGTCTCCAGGAGCTGGGCCTCGACGAGGGGGGCCTCGATGCGCAGCAGCGGCTCGTGGGGCAGCACGATCTCCCCCTCCGGCACGGCGTGGACGGAGCCGGAGAACTTCAGCCGTTGCAGGTAGTTCAGGAAGGGCTCGGTGAAGAGCGGCTTACCGTCATTACCGGTGAGGCGGCCGAGGTACTGCACGTCGTCGGCACTGAAACGTAATTGATTGATCAGGTCGATGGCCAGGGGCAGGCCGGCGGCGATCGCCAGGTGACCGCCGAAGGGGGCGGTACGGTAGAACAGGTGGAAGATGCTCTGCCGCCGGTGCAGGCCGTGCCGGTAGTAGCCCGCCGCCATGGTGAGCTGGTAGAGATCGGTGAGGAGGCCGAAGTCGGGGCGGTAAACGGAGCCGAGGTGGGAGTGGGCGGACATAGGTTAGTTTAATTTCGAAACAAAGGTAGAGCAAAAAATTTCGTCCTCCACCAACCTGCTCCCCCTTTTTTCTTACTTTTTTGCCCGTATCGTCCCTATTCCCTATTCCCTATCATCTGCCCTGCTATGATTTCCTAACCCGTGGGTCCGTTCTCAGCCTGCTGTGCTTTGCTCTTTTTCGGTGTTTTTGCACCTGCGTCCCGCCCCGCCCAGACGCCGCTGGTGCTGGAGGCCACCATCGTAGACGTGGAGCAGGCCCGCCAATGCGTCGGCACTTTCCGAGACTGCTGGTCACGAAGACGGTGTTTACCTGTCCCATACCATTGCCGACCACGAGGGCAGTCCGGCTGTTGCTGGCCGACGGGACAGACGACCGCTGCCTGTACGAGCGGGCCGCGAGCCGGGAGATGGTAGTAACTACACGCTTCTCTGACTGGAACCCTTCGCCGACGGCGTCCTGGTGGCCGGAGCACGCGATTTGACTTCCCCGGCCGCCCAAACGACAATTTTACGTCAGTAACGACGGTAGCCGTACGGAGGAAACTTACTCCCTGCGGCGTACGATTGCCACCACTGAACGCGGACCGGCTGTTCCTGTCATCGTTCCGGACTCCCTGGTCGTATACGACAGACCCTGACCCCGGTCGGCCCCGCCGTACCCGGTTCCTGGGCCTTCACCGGCAACTACTTCCGACAGTACCTGCCCGACGGCCGAACGGGGATCGGCAACAACGGCCGGGACCTGTACACGGTTTCCGACGGTACGGTAGCCGGCACGGACACCTTCGCCATCAACCCCCGCGCCCTGGGGAGCTTCGGGAGCGCCATCGTTTCCTACAGCGAGGAGGACGTGCTGTACTTCATCGATGCCGGAAATGAACTGGATTCCCTGATCCTGGACGGAATAAATTTTTTCGGCGAAGTGACTACGGGGTCCGGCGGGAGTAGGTCTGATGGGGCGGGACCGGAACGACCGGCTGCGTTTCTGGACCTCCGACGGGACGGCCGCGGGAACGCGGGAAACTTTCCCCCTGCCAACGGCGGAAGACATTGACTACGTCCGGCAGTACCGCCTGGACAATACCCGCCTCCTGGTACTGGACGTCGACGGGGCCGGACCTACGCTCTGGCAGACGGACGGCACTCCGGAAAACACCTTTGAAGTAGTATTACCCACGGAAAACACCTTCTCCCCCTCCTTCGACGGAAGCAGGCGTTACCGCCTCGACGATGGCACCGAATACCTGGTTACCGGGTTTGCCGCCGGCAGCCGACAGATTTATGTCCGGAACGCCAACGACCCCGGTAACCCTTTCCGGCTCCTCGAGGAAAACCTGCCGGCGGACTTCCGCATGTCATTGAGTAATGTGCTGGCGGGACAGGACGGCAGCCGGGCCTACTTTATGGACAACGACACCCTTAAGGAGATTTCACCCACGGGAGGTAGCCGTACCGTTTATGCTCCCAGAAGATTCTTTAACGCCCCCGTCCGGATCATCGGAAGTGCCGGGGGAATTTTTTACTTCAGCGCCGACTACTACGAAAGTGACGAAGACGACACCCCCCTCCGCGACGCCCACCTGGCCTACGATCCGGTGAGTGGGGAAGTGGAACTGGTCCGCTACCGCGGCAGCTTCCTGAATGCATTCGACCGGGCGTTCGACTGGAACGGCGGTGCCTTCTTTCACGGTAGTGACGGCAGTAATGGTACGAGTCTTTACCGCAGGGGAAATACTCCCACCCGGCTGGAATTTTTTCAGCGGCTGTTTCCCAACAATCAGGGGTCCGACGTCGACCCAGCTGGCCGCCACGACGGGTGGCCGGGCCCTGTACCGGGAGGGTGGCGGTCTCGGGATCACCAACGGGACCCTGCCCGGCACCCGGCGGACCAATGATTTTATCGACCTGCGGGGCTACCCCCTGGTGGGAACCGACTCCTTCCTGGCCTTCGCGCCGGACTACGTGGCGACGAATGAATCCCGGAAATTTCAGCTGATCGCCAGGGACGGTAGCCGGGGTACGGCCTATGACCTCAGTAGTTTCCCCGAGCCCACCACCTACGGCTCCTCCAACCTGGAAGCCTTCCGGAACGAATTTTACCAGCTACGGGTACGGGAGGGAGACAATGCCGTCGACGTAGTGGAACTGCTGCGCCTGCATCCCGACAGCACCCGGCCGGAAGTGGTTTTTGCCCGCCCGGGCACCCTGATGATCGGCCTGGAGGAAATACACATCGGGGCGAACGCCACCTACCTCTACTTCCAGTTTCCCGTGGACGAGACAGAGCAGGCCCTCTTCCGCTGGGACGGCCTCGCCGACCTCCCGGAGCCCTACCTGACCTTCGACCAGCCCGGTGCCCTGCTGCTGCCGGAGTCCGGCGTGTACGGTAACGGTACCGACGTGGTAGTCAACGGCTTCGATCCGGAGGACTTCACGACCGGCCTCGTCTTCCTGCCGGGTGGCACCATGCCCGCCGAAGTGCTTTATCCGGTGGCTACGGAGTCGGACGACCTGCGACAGCTACTCTCCACTCCTACCGGCGTAGTGACCCTCCGCGACGGAGGGCTGACGGCCATCGACCGGGTTACGGGCGAGTCGTACCAGTACGCGTATGAATTCGGGCCCTCCTTCTTACGTCCCCAGGTCGCGCAGCGGGAAGCCGACGGCAACTACCTGCTGCAGCTCGTTAATTTCAGCGGGGTGTTCCTGTACGAGACGGACGGTACGGAGGCCGGAACCGGCTTCCTGGCCCGGGTCAGCACCCGGATCGACCCCCGCTCCGAAGTTTCCGTGGGCCGGATCGACGACATCCTGTACGTCCACGCGGCCAACGAGGCGACGGGGCCCGTGCCCATCCGCTACCACGACCTGACCAGCGACCAGCGGGGGCAGGTGGATTTCGCCGGCATTACCGACGATCGCTCCTGGGGTATGGCCGTAGCCGACGGACGGCTCTACGCCATCCTGCGGGACTCCCTCTTCGGCCGGGAGATTCACTTCGTGGACGTGGCCCGGCTGGTAGCGATCACCGGCACCGTTTTCCGGGACGACAATGGCAACGGCAGCCGGGATGCCGGCGAGCTGCCCCTGTCCGGTCAGCGGATCGACGCAGCCGGCACCCCCTACGCTGGGTGGAGCGATCCGGGGGGTGACTTCCGCCTGCTGGTACCCGCCGGCGCAACCTACGACCTCCGGCTCAGGAGTACGAACTGCTTCAGTTCCCCCACCCTGCTGCCCGTCGTCGTGGGGGAGGAAGCGGTGGCCGGTCAGAACCTGGGGCTGCTACCCTCCGACACGGCCCCCGGCGTCCGCGCTGACCTCACCGGCTCTCCCGTCCGCTGCAACTTCCCCGTCCCCTTCTGGCTCACCGTGATCAACAGCGGCTGCGTTCCGGCCGACGGTACGGCAACGGTAGATCTCCCGGATAACATCGAATTACTGGAGGGAGAACTCAGCTACGCCATCGGCGAACTACAACCCGGCCAGCAGCAGCGATTTGAACTGCTGCTCCGCATGCCCTCCGAGGAATTTGCCGGGGAGCCGGTGACCATTACCGCTACGGCAACACTGGGTGCCGCCCGCGATACTTTCTACCTCTCCGAAACCCTCCGCTGCGCCGTCGACCCCAACGACAAGCAGGTCCTCCCCCGCCGCGACGAGCCGACCATGAGCAACTACACCCGCTTCGACGAAACGCTGCTCTACACCGTCCGCTTCCAGAATACGGGCAACGATACGGCCCTGACGGTGCGCATCGAGGACCGGCTGAGCGCCGACCTGGACTGGGAAACGGTCAAGCCCGTCGCGGCCAGCCACCCCTACACCATGAACCTGGGCAGCAACGGATTACTGACGTTCCTCTTCGAGGACATTAATCTCGTGGACAGCATCACGAACGAACCCGGCAGCCACGGTTTCGTACGTTTCGAGGTACAGCTACGGGAGGGGCTGACGGACTTCAGCCGGGTGAGCAACACCGCCGGCATCTTCTTCGACCTCAATGCGCCGGTCATCACCAACACGGTGACTACCACGGCCGTGGAATTCCTGGACCAGGATATGGATGGCTTCTTCTTCTGGGAAGACTGCAACGATGCCGACTTCGCCATCAACCCCGACGCCACGGAGATCGAGAATAACGGCATCGACGAGAACTGTGACGGGGAGGACATCATCCTTTCCATCCGCGATCCCCTACCGGGGGTACTGCAACTGTACCCGAACCCGACCAGCAGCTGGCTGCAACTGACCTACGACCAACCGACGGAATTGCAGGTGGAGGTATTCGACGGGCGCGGACGCAGGATGCAAAGCCTTCGCATGAACGGCAGTGTTCGGCTGGACCTCAGTGGGTATCCGGCCGGGCTGTACGTGGTGCGGCTGACGGATCGGGAGAGTGGGCGGACGACGTCGCGGCGGGTGCTGCGGCAGTAACACTATAGTTTCGTCGGACCCGGGGGTCCACGACCGATTTGCTAAAAAAATATAGATATGTACAGATTATTGCTGCTTTTGTGTGCTTGCTGCACCTGCGCCCTCGCCCAGACGCCGCTGGAACTGGTACCCAGGGTTATCGACCTGAACCGCACGGCGGTAGTTAACCACACGCTAACTGCTGCCGAACCGGGAGAACAAGGGGTATTCCTTTTGTACAGGGATGAGGAAATGGGGGAAGACCTCCTGTACGCCACCGCCCAGGAGGTGCGCACGCTGGAGGTAGAAAGTATTGCGGGCACCCTTATCCAGGATACCTTCGCGAACGGGCTGTTACTCATGGAAACAGATTTGGCCGACCAGTTTCGTCTGGCGCACATCCGGGAATCGAACGGAGAGCGTACCGTATTGGCTGACTACGGGGAAGCTCTTAATGTCTACCGGGCACACGGTAAACTCTTTGCGTGGAACGGAAGGGAGTTGTGGACGTACAACCATGCGCTCCAGCCCAGCCCCCGCATTCCGATCTTCGTGGGGGGGACGGTAAGGGTAAAAGTGCTGCCCGACGACCGCCTCGCCCTACTCGGTACTTCCCCTCCCTACCTGGTCGTAACCGACGGCTCCGCCACGGGGACGGTAACGATTGAGCAAAATTTCCAAGAATTTTATCTTGCCGATGACAATTTGGTCCTGATTGACTACGATGGGTCGGTACATTTCCTGACCCCGGACAACCGCCTTGTCGCGCTACCGCCCGGTATGCTACCCGACACTCCCAATCGGTTCACGCAAACGCCCGACGGCGTACAGTTCCTGGTGGGTTACGATAGCCAAGCCAAAATATGGAGGAGTGATGGTACGATTGACGGGACCCGCCCCGCCTCCCAAATTCCCCACACTAATTCCCTGGAAATTACTTCCGCACGGCCGTTCACCCACGGACATCTCCTCCATGTTTCCGTTGACAACCAACCCTACGAAATATGGCAGACCGACGGGACGGAGGCCGGCACTCGGCGACTGGACCTACCGGATGGGCCGGTCACCAGCTCAGCGGGCCTTTCCGGACCACGGCTCCTGGCAGAAGACGGCACCGAGTACATCGTGATGAGTCCCGTTTTCAATGCCGGGCGACAACTCTACGGACGGCGCGCCAACGCTTCTTCGGCTACTCCATTCCGGCTACTGTCGGAGGATATAGGAAACGCGGTCGATGCTTTTCAGCCGCCGACCAGCGGCAGCCATATTTTCCTGCGCCACTTCGGTACCATCTATGCGCTGGACCCCACGCTGGGGCTGGTCACCGTTTTTACGCCGGCGGACGGCGATCAATCGTTTCGGAGATTATTCGTGACCGGCGACCGCCTCTACTTCGGGGAAGATACGGATACGGGCTACACTTTGGTTGCTTACGAACCGGTAAGTCAACAGATGACTTACTTACAGATTCCGGATGGTTCGGGGCCTCCCTTTTACGACGTGAATGCTGTGTTCTCCATGG
The DNA here is from genome assembly GCA_963838715.1 of Lewinellaceae bacterium. Taxonomy (GTDB): domain Bacteria; phylum Bacteroidota; class Bacteroidia; order Chitinophagales; family Saprospiraceae; genus Neolewinella. The sequence continues at coordinate 4,236,504 of CAWISE010000009.1, read as the reverse complement.
GGGGGCAAACCTTTTTTCACGCCCGGGACAGTATAAACGGACTGAGTCTGTACCAGACCGGAGGCACCAGGGAAACAACGCGCTTGGTGCAGCGCCTATTTACTAATGAGGATAATGCTAATGAAGGTACTTATGTCGATCAGTTAGCGGCTTCGGACGATGGCGTCCTTTACCGGGACAGCGGTGGGTACGGCTTCGCCAACGGCACCCAGCATAATTACCGTTCTACCAGTGGCCGGGTTTACCTGAACGGACAAGCCATGGAAACGGAGAACTTTATCGCCTTTTCAGCGGTCGGTCTGCCGGTGGGTACCGGGGTGGCGTTCGATCTGGTAGCCAAGGATGGCACTTCGGCGGTGTCTTACCGGTTACAAAACCTTCCCGTGACGAATATCGTGCCGTTCCGTAACAATTTTTACCTGCTGACCTCAAGGGTCGACCCCGACGATCCGTCAAACGGCAGGGTAACACAGTTGCTCCGCATGCGACCGGACAGTAGCCGGCTTGAAGTAATATTTTCCGCACCCGGCCCTCCCCTGGTCTTTAGTAGCCGCCCTTACATAGGAGCCAACGAGCAATATCTTTACTTTCAGTACCCCGTCGACGAGGACACCCACGCGCTCTACCGCTGGGATGGGCTGACTGCGGAACCAGCATTCTACGCCGGTGAGGAAAGTAATCTAGTGGATTACCAAGCTCCCGTTCATGGAAATGGGACGGATGCGATGATGGCCTCCGGCGGGGGAGTTATTTTTCTCCCCGGCGGCACCATGCCGGCGGAAGAGGTTTTTCTTCCCGAGGATGAACTGGGGGAGTTCAGCGCCCTCAGACAAGTAGGGGACAAAGCCGTCATCGTTCAGTCGAACGGTCTGACCAGTATCGACCGTACCGACGGTAGCCTCCTGTCTCTTCCCCTCCCGGCTTCCGGAAATGTTGCTCCCTGGATAGCTTACACAGAAGAAAATGGCCGACTGCTTCTCGGCCTGTTTGCTACTAACGGCAACCCACGGTACTACGAAACCGACGGTACGGAAGCCGGAACGAATTTCCTGTTTGAAGTTCAGGATGACCCCTTTACTCACCCCGAACTGGACCTGGCCCGTATTGGTGACCTTGTCTTTGTAAACGACTTTTCCCTGTTTCAGGAAGATCGACCCATTACCTACCACGACCTGACCAACGACACCCAGGGGGCTGTGGACTTTACCGGCATTCCGGACGACGCAGCTTACGCCATGGCCGCCGTCGGTGACCGCCTCTACGTAGTTCTCGAAAACCCCACATTCGGCCGTGAGATACACTACGTAGACCTGGGCGACCTGCTGGCTATCACTGGCACGGTAACCAAAATCGAAGACGGTACCCCCCTGCCCGGCCAGCGGGTGACGGCAGCCGGCACGCCCTACGCCGCCTGGACCAATGCGGAGGGCCGCTACCGCCTGCTGGTGCCTTCCGATGCGACCTACCTCCTGACCCTGAACGGCGATGCGTGTTACGGTGGCGCCGATACCCTCAATGTGACCGTAGCCGGGGAAAGCGTCGGCGAACAAGATTTCACGCTACCCTCCATCAGCTCCGAATCCGGCGTCCGCGCTGACCTCACCTCCTCCCCCGTCCGCTGCAACTTCCCCGTCCCCTTCTGGCTCACCGTGTCCAACACTGGCTGCGTGGCGGCCGACGGAACGGCTACGATTGACTTGCCCGACAACGTCGAGTTACTGGAAGGAGAACTAACCTACGAAATTGCATCGCTCGCCCCCGGCCAGCAGAAACAGTTCGAACTGCTCCTCCGCATGCCGCCCGAAGAATTTGCCGGCGAACCAGTAGCCATCACCGCTGCGGTGGAGTTCGGCCAGGCCCGCGACACCTTCCACTACGCCGAGACCCTTCGCTGCGCCATCGACCCCAACGACAAGCAGGTCCTCCCCCGCCGCGACGAGCCGACCATGAGCAACTACACCCGCTTCGACGAAACGCTGCTCTACACCGTCCGCTTCCAGAATACGGGCAACGATACGGCCCTGACGGTGCGCATCGAGGACCGGCTGAGCGCCGACCTGGACTGGGAAACGGTGAAGCCGGTCACGGCCAGCCACCCCTACACGATGAGTCTGGGGCAGGACGGCCTGCTAACCTTCCTCTTCGAGGATATTTTCCTGGTCGACAGCATCGCCAACGAGCCAGAGAGCCATGGCTTTGTCCGTTTCGAGGTACGGCTGCGCGACGGGCTGACGGACTTCAGCCGGGTGAGCAATACCGCCGGCATTTTCTTCGATTTCAACGCGCCGGTCATCACCAATACCGTGACGACCACCGCCGTGGAGTTCCTGGACCAGGATATGGATGGCTTCTTCTTCTGGACCGACTGTAATGACCTCGATCCAACCGTTAACCCCGCGCCGCGGAGATTCCCGATAACGGCATCGACGAGAACTGTGACGGGGAGGACGGCAGCGTGGCTACCACCAACCCTTTACCGGGTACTCTGCAGCTCTATCCCAACCCAACGGATGGGCTGCTGCGACTAACCTATGACCTACCCATTGTTCTGCAAGTGGAAGTATTCGACGGGCGCGGACGCAGGATGCAAAGTTTACGAATGAGGAGCCAGTCGCGGATTGACCTGAGTGCCTATCCGGACGGGCTGTACGTGGTGCGGCTGAGTGACGGGGCGACGGGGCAAACCTCCAGCCGGCGTATTTTACGGCAGTAATGCTTGATACTATCCGCCTCCGCCTACGTGCCTTTACGGTCGACGATGCCCCCTTCCTGCTGGCCCTGGTCAACAGTCCGGGCTGGCTGACCAACATCGGTGACCGGGGCGTACACAACCTGGAGGAAGCGGCGGACTACATCCGTCAGCGGATACTGCCAGCCTACGGAAACCCGGGACTGGGAGCTTACTTGCTCGTCCGGAAGCGGGACGGATCGCCCATCGGCACCTGCGGCATCTACGAACGCCCGGGACTCGAAGTACCGGACCTGGGATTTGCGCTGCTGCCGGAGTATTTTCGTCAGGGATACGCGACGGAGGCCGCCGGGGCGGTGCTTGCGCAGGCGCGGGCAATCGGGATGGAGGAGGTATTGGCTATTTGTCGGCCGGAAAATGCGGGCAGCATCGGGCTGCTCAAAAAACTCGGGTTCGAGCGTTCGGGGCGGGTGACGCTACCGGGGGACGCGGAGGAACTGTTATTGCTGCGGTTGGTTTTGTGAGTAGCGGGGGCTCCTCCACCGGGACCGCCACCATTGGCTTAACTTTACGGGCATGCGGAATACCATCCTGTCTTCTTTATTAAAAGCCTGCACCTGCGTCCTCGCCCCTTTTCTGCTGATCGGCTGTAACCCAGAGCCCGCGGAAACGGTCGCCTACACCCTCGGTTCCACCATCGATTCCGTTACGATCGACCGGCACATCGCGGAACTGGCGGCGGACAAATACGGCGGTCGCCTGCCCTTCAGCCCCGGCGAGGCCCTGACGCTGGATTACCTGGAACGGGAACTCAGCACCCTGGGCCTCGAACCCGGTAACGGCGACAGCTACCGCCAGGAAGTGCCGATGGTGGAGATCACCGGCCACCCGGACCCCACCGTCGAGTTGATCACCAGCGGCGGAAAGCTGAACTGGACGAGCGGGCAGGACTATATGTTCTTTTCCGACAAGCCCGAACCCGAAGCTACCCTGGACAACAGCGAACTGATCTTCGCCGGCTTCGGCATCGTGGCCCCGGAATACGGCTGGAACGACTACCAAGACCTCGACGTGCGCGGCAAGACCGTCGTCGTCATGGTGAACGACCCCGGCTACTACCTGGAGGACAGCACGAAATTCAACGGCAAGGCGATGACCTACTACGGCCGCTACACCTATAAGTACGAGGAGGCCGCCCGCCAGGGGGCCGCCGCCTGCCTGGTGATCCACGAGACGGGCGCCGCCGGTTACCCCTGGTTCGTCATCCAGAGCAGCTGGTCGGGGAAACGCCTGAACCTGAACGACACGGCCGGCCCCGCGCTGGACATCTCCGGCTGGATCACCCTCAACGCCGCCCGTCAGCTCTTCGAGAACTCCGGCGTGACCGGCGTGAAGTGGTTCGCCGACGCCACCAGACCCGACTTTACGGCCATCCCCCTGCGGACGTCCCTGACGACGACGGTCCGCAACGACCTGCGCTTTGACAAGTCCTACAACATCATCGCCCGCCTCCCGGGCAGCGAGCGGCCGGAAGAAAACATCATCTACACCGCCCACTGGGACCACATCGGTACCGGTCCGGTCGTGAACGGCGACAGCATCTACAACGGCGCGCTCGACAACGCCAGCGGTACGGCCCTGCTGCTCTCCATCGCGGAGGCCTTCACCAAGCGGCCGGAGCCGCCGCTGCGGTCGGTCGTCTTTCTCTTCGTGACCGCCGAGGAGCAGGGGTTATGGGGCAGTGCCTACTACGTGGCCAACCCCGTCTACCCCCTCTCCGGCACGGTGGCAAACCTGAATATCGACGGCATCAACCCCATCGGCGCGGCCAGGGACCTGACGATCACCGGTAAGAACCACAGCGAAATGGACGAGTTGGCCGAGGCCATCGCTACCCGCCAGGGCCGCTACGTCCAGGGAGGGCAGGAGCCGGAAAAAGGGTACTTCTTCCGTTCGGACCACTTCAACTTCGCCAAGGCGGGCGTGCCGGTACTGTACGCCCAGGGCGGCTACGAGCACGCTCTCCTGGGTAAGGAATACGCCCGGGAGCAGCAGGACGGCTTCGTCGCCAACCGCTACCACCAACCCTCGGACGAGTACCGCTCCGGGGAGTGGCCGCTGGCCGGCGCGGTGCAGGACGGAGAACTACTCTTCGAACTGGGCCTGGAACTGGCCAGTGGAGAGCGGTGGCCGAAGTGGAAGGCTTCCTCCGAATTTTACGTAGAGCGGAAGTAGACGTGTTGGACCGTTGGACGAACCGACCCACCATATTTCCGTTGGATGGCCAACCATCCAACGGTCCAAATATCCAATCATGCAACTGATCCTCGCCAGTAAATCCCCCCGCCGCAGCTACCTCCTGGAGCAGGCCGGTATCCCCTTCGAGATCCGTACCGCGGAAGTGGAAGAAATCTACCCCCCTACCCTCGCCGCCGAGGCCGTGGCCCCCTACCTGGCCGAACTGAAGGCAACCGCTGCCGCCCACCTGCTGCGGTCCGACGAGGAAGTACTACTCACCGCCGATAGCGTCGTCATCCTCGACGAGGAGATATTCGGGAAGCCAAGTGACCGGGACCACGCCATCGCGACCCTCCGACGGCTGAGCGGCCGGATGCACGTCGTGATCACCGGCTGCTGTCTGCTGTCCCGTGACAGAAAAGAAGTCTTTCACGGGCGCAGCGAGGTCTACCTCAACGAAATGACGGACGCGGAGATCGAGCACTACGTGGATACCTACCAGCCCTACGATAAGGCCGGGGCCTACGCCATCCAGGAGTGGGTCGGGCTGGCCAAGATCCGGAAGATCGTGGGGACTTATCCGAACATCATGGGGTTGCCGGTGGATCTGGTGTATGAACAGTTGGAGAGTTGGAGAATTCAGGAATTGGGGAGTTAGCCCGCCCGACTCCCCAATTAACTAATTTCAAAATTTCCCAACTATGTCCTTCCACTGGGCCATTCTCGGCCCCGGCAACATCGCCCACCAATTCGCCCAGGACCTCGCCCGCATCCCCGACGCCAAATTGGTGGCCGTCGGCTCCCGCAATCTGGAGCGGGCCCGGGCCTTCGCGGACCAGTACGGTGCCGACCACGCCGCCGGTTCCTACGCCGGGACCTTTGACGGGCCGCGCATCGACGCGGTATATATTGCCACCCGTCACGTCAGTCACCGGGAACTGACCCTCCTTTGTCTGGAACGGGGCATTGCCGTCCTCTGCGAGAAACCTCTGGGGATGAACCTGGTGGAAGTGGAAGAGATGATCACCGCCGCCCGTCACCACGGTACCTACCTCATGGAAGCCCTCTGGAGCCGCTTCCTCCCCCACACCAGGGCCGCCCTGGAACTGATCGATAACGGAGAGATCGGGGAAGTGGAAAGCCTGCGGGCCGACTTCGGCTTCCGTGGCCCGGACGACCCCGCCAGCCGCCTCTGGGACCCCGCCCTGGGAGGCGGTGCCCTGCTGGATATCGGCATCTACCCGGTCTGGCTGGCTCAGGTCGTCTTCGGCCCGCCGGAAGCGATCGCGGCCACCGCCCGGCTCACGGAACGGGGGGTGGACGCGGAACTGGAAGTCACCCTCACCCACGCGGGCGGACGGTTGGCCCACTGCCACGCTACGTTGCTGGGCCGTACGAAAACCGAAGCCCTGATCCACGGTACGACCGCCAGTCTGCACCTGCACTCCCGTTTTCACGAACCCTCCGCCTTCAGCATCCTGACGGGTAAGAACGACCCGCCGCAAAACCACTATTTCCCGAACGAGGCCAACGGCTACCGGTACGAGGCCGAGGCCGTGATGGCCGACGTCCGGGCGGGTAAAACGGAGAATGAATGGTGGTCGCTGGACGACAGTCTGGCCCTGCACCGGACGCTGACGGAGGTGAGGCGGTTGGTGGGGGTGGTGTATCCGGGGGAATTGGGGGGATTAGGCCGTTAGGCCGTTAGGCGGTTAGGGGGTAGGCGGTTAGGCCCGCCAGCCTAACAGCCTAACATCCTAACAGCCTAACACCCTAACTCGCCTACACCCTAACTCGCCTACACCCTAACCAGCCAGCCGTGGGTATCCTCCACCCGGCCTACGCGTAATCCGTCAATGTGCTGCTTCAACAGGGCCCCCACCTTCCGGTCCTCGATCGGAGGGAAGGTCATTTTCTTGTCGCCGTAAGTCAGGCTGGCGACGTGGCTGACCACGGCCGCCGTACCGGCCCCGAACATCTCGGTGACCTTTCCGGCGTCGTAAGCGGCCGCCACCTCATCAATGGTGATGACCCGCTCGGAGACATCGTAGCCCTTATCCCTCAGGATTTGCATGAACATCTTCCGGGTAATGCCTCTGAGGATGGCCCCGTCCGTAATGGGGGTAATGACGGCTCCGTCGATGACGAAGAAAACGTTCATGGTACCGACCTCCTGGATCTGCTGCATGTTGGATCCGCCCATCCAGAGCACCTGGTCGAAGCCGCGCTGGTTGGCCTCGTAGACGGGGCGCAGACTGCCCGCGTAGTTACCGGCGGCCTTGGCCTCTCCTGTTCCACCGGGTACGGCACGGACGTAGTGCTGCTCGACGACCAGGTCGACCGGCTTCGCGTAGTAGGGGCCGACGGGGGCCGTGAAGATGCAAAAGCGGTAAGTTTCGCTCGGCCGCACACCGATGAACTCGTCGGTGGCGTACATATAGGGGCGCAAGTAGAGCGCGGAGCCGGCGGCCGGCGGAATCCAGTCTTTTTCCAACCGGACAAGCTGGGCTACGGCCTCCACGAAACGCTCTTCGGGAAAGGCCGGCATCATCATCCGGTGGGCGCTGGCGTTGATGCGCCGGGCGTGCTCCTGCGGCTGCAGTAACATGGGCGTCCCGTCCTCGTGAACGCTGGCCTTCATACCCTCAAAAATGGCCTGACCGTAGTGCAGCACCATACTCGCGGGGTGAATGGTGAAGGGACCGAACGGCTCGATACGGTCGTTCTGCCACTGCCCGTCACGGTATTCGCTGACGAACATATGGTCGCTGAATATCTTGCCGAAGGGCAGGTTACTGAAATCAACGGTACTCAGGCGGCTTTCGGCGACGTGGTGGACGGGAATAGTGGCGGTCATGGTTACTGGTGGCTGGTTACTGGTGGCTGGTTCACGCCCTATCTGCTACACGGCAACTAGCAACTAGTAACCGGCAACAGGATTTGGGCGAGGGCGCAGGTGCGAAGTTAATAAATCCCGCAAAGTCCTACCTTCACGATATGTCGACCTTTCCCGAATTACGGCTCACCGCCCAGCCGGATTACCACGCTGCCCTCGAACGGCTCGGGCCGGCCCGTGACCTGCCCCTGCTGGTACTCTACCACGGAGAGTTGATCCGGCGGGCCTTCCTCCTTAAAATCCTGAATGCGGCGGGCTACGACGACCCCGGTCAGCAGCTCCACCTGCTGGAATGGCCCCTCGGCGAACCGCTGGATCTGGCCGGGCTGCTGCGGGAAACCTGCGCCGTACAGGTTATGCTGTTTGGCTACGAACTGGCCGACCTGGGTCTGCACTTTTCGGTGTCCCAGTACTTTCCGGTCGAGATCAGCGGTACCAGCTACCTGATCGCCGACAGCCTGGAATTTATCGAAACCACCAAGGAAGAAGGGGATACCCGGGCGGCGGGAGCCCTCTGGACCGCCGTAAAGGCACAATTTCTGCGCCCCGCATGATCCGCTCCCTGCGCCCCTTCGTCGGCTCGCGGGATTTCGATGCCTCCCGGGCCTTTTACCGGGATTTTGGCTTCCAGGAAACACCCATTGACGGCCGAATGAGCCTGTTTGTAAGGGAGAAAGTCAGCTTTTATTTACAGCGCTCCTACGTTAAGGAGTGGGTAGACAACACCATGCTGTTCCTGGAAGTCGACGATCTCGACAAATTCGCTCACGACCTTGCCCTGCTGGATTTACCGGCCCGTCACGCCGGCGTCCGGGTCTCCGGCATCCAGATCGATTACTGGGGGCGGGAGTTATTCGTTCACGACCCGGCGGGGGTGCTGTGGCACGTGGGAACGTTCGAGTAACCCAACGGTCCAAAACCTCCATCGGTCCAAAACCCCACCTCACCCCCCGAAGTCGATCTCCGTATTGTCGCCGATGTTCAGGCTCTGGCGCAGCCCCCCGATACTGGCGTCGTTACCGACTACGGAGTTGCGCAGCACGATGTCGTGAATGCGGGCGAACTCCCCGATGATGCTATCCGAGACGATGGCGTATTCGAGTTTGGTGTTGGCCCCGATCGTTACGTGGGGGCCGATGATGCTGTTCGAAAGATCGCAGCCCGGCCCGATGTGTACCGGGTGGATGATGATGGAGTTGTCGTAGGGCGGCGGATCCTCCGTAGCGAAGCCGGGGCGGTCGAGGAAGATGGCGTTGGTTTCCAGCAGTATTTCGCGGCGGCCGCAGTCGAACCAGTTGTCCACGCGGACGGTGCGGAAGGTCGTTCCCCACTCGTGCATGCGGTTGAGGGCATCGGTCAGGGGGTATTCCTCGATGCTTTTGATCTCATGTTCGAGGTTGTAGGCGCAGGCCTCGATGAACTGCTCCACTTCCCGGATCTTGTAGCAGCCCACCATGGCTACGTTCGATTTGGGGATACGGGGCTTCTCGATCAATTTACGGATCAGGCCGTCCTGGTCAAATTCGACGATACCGAAATTCTCGGGCCGGTCGACGGTTTTGACGGCCAGCGTACTCTGGTCGCTGTCCACGAATTCCCGCAGGTCGGCATCGATGATGGCATCCCCGAAAAAGATAATGATCTCCTCCGCGTCGACGTAATGATCGCGGGCCAGCCAGAGGGCATGGGCCGAACCCAGCCGATCCTCCTGGGTCACGAATACCGTGTTGAGCTGGGGGTAGACCCGCTCGATGTACTCCCGGATCTTCTCTCCGAGGTAGCCGATGATGAAGACAAAATCCGTAACGCCGAGTTCCACCAACTGGTCGACGATGAAACTCAGGATGGGCTTGCCCGCCACCGGGATCAACGGTTTGGGCTGGGTGTAGGTGAGGGGTCGCAAGCGCAGGCCCGCTCCGGCCACGGGGATGACGGCTTTCATGGGGTGAAGATCGGTAAATTACGGTTGCCGACGGGCGGGCTCTTTAATTTTTGCACCTGCGCCCCCGCCCTTTCCGTGAAGGACTTAAGGACCGGAAGGAGCCAAGGACTTGAGGGGCTACCGCACATTGTTCGCGCGGCAGCCTCTCGGGTCCTTAACTCCTCGTTTCCTTGAATCCTTGCTCAACCCCGCAGGTTCCGCGCTCCCTGTACCAAGAGGTTCACCTCATTGTTGAGGACCTCGACGAATCCGTTCTCAATGTTGAAGGTAAGCTGACGATTCGGGGTGCTGTCTTCCAGGACCGTCTCGGTTTCATTGTCGTAGTACTGGTAGCTGCCGCTGCCGGTCAGTAACTCCACGCGACCGGTTTCCAGGCTGGACACCAGGGGGGCGTGATTGTCGAGTAACTGGAAGGAGCCGTCCGTTCCGGGAAGGGTGACGCGGGTCACGGTACCGGTAAAGATCTTGCGGTCGGGGGTGAGTACGGAGATGGTCATGGCTGAGCGGTGATTTACTGTACTTCGGAGAGCATTTTCTCTCCCTTCTCGATGGCTTCCTCGATGCTGCCGACCAGGTTGAAGGCACCCTCGGGGTACTTGTCGACCTCGCCGTCGATGATCATGTTGAAGCCCTTGATGGTGTCCTTGATGTCTACGAAGACGCCCTTGAGGCCGGTGAACTGCTCGGCAACGTGGAAGGGCTGGCTCAGGAAGCGCTCCACGCGGCGGGCGCGGGAAACGACGAGTTTGTCTTCCTCGCTGAGTTCGTCCAGACCGAGGATGGCGATGATGTCCTGCAGCTCGTTGTAACGGGCCAGGATGTTGATCACCCGCTGGGCGGTGTTGTAGTGCTCCTCGCCGATGATGGCGGGGTCGAGGATCCGGCTGGTGCTGTCCAGGGGGTCCACGGCGGGGTAGATACCCTTGGAGGCGATCTTCCGGTTCAGTACCGTGGTGGCGTCGAGGTGAGCGAAGGTCGTAGCGGGAGCGGGGTCCGTAAGGTCATCCGCGGGCACGTAAACGGCCTGCACGGAGGTGATGGAGCCCCGCTTGGTGGAGGTGATCCGCTCCTGCATCAGGCCCATCTCGGTGGCCAGCGTGGGCTGGTAACCTACGGCGGAGGGCATCCGGCCGAGGAGGGCGGATACTTCCGAACCCGCCTGGGTGAAGCGGAAGATGTTGTCGACGAAGAAGAGGATGTCGCGGCCACCGGTGGGGTCGCTCAGGTCACCGTCGCGGTAGTACTCGGCGATGGTCAGACCGGAGAGGGCCACGCGGGCGCGGGCTCCGGGGGGCTCGTTCATCTGTCCGAAAACGAAAGTGGCCTTGGAGTCGGCCAGTTCCTTCATGTCCACTTTGCTCAGGTCCCAGCCGCCTTCTTCCATGTCGTGCATGAAGGCATCGCCGTACTTGATGATACCGGCTTCGAGCATCTCGCGGAGGAGGTCATTGCCCTCACGGGTACGCTCACCGACACCGGCGAATACGGAGATTCCGTCGTAGCCCTTGGCGATGTTGTTGATCAGTTCCTGGATCAGGACCGTCTTGCCTACTCCGGCACCGCCGAAGAGACCGATCTTACCGCCCTTGGTGTAGGGCTCGATCAGGTCGATGACCTTGATTCCGGTAAAGAGGGGCTCCCGCTCGGTGGAGAGGTTTTCGAACAGGGGGGGGTGGGCGTGGATGGGGCGGGCGTCCGCTCCCTTCGGCACGGCGGGCATACCGTCGATGGGCTCACCGACTACGTTGAAGAGGCGGCCTTTGATGGCCTCCCCGATGGGCATGGCGATGGGCTTGCCGGTGTCCACTACGTCGGTACCGCGGGTAAGTCCGTCGGTCGCTTCCATGGAAATGGTACGTACGCTGTCTTCACCGAGGTGCTGCTGCACTTCGAGAACGATGATTTCTCCGCTGGGACGCGTGATTTCCAGGGCGTTGAGGATAGCGGGAAGCTCGGAACCTTCGGCGCTGAAGGATACGTCGACGACGGGGCCGATGACCTGCTTGACTTTACCGGTGTTAGCCATTGGGGGGAGGGTTGTTGTTGTAATTAGGGCGCAAAAGTACGAAGGGTTCCGTTGCCGCGCAAACTGTAAAGATTAAAGGATTTGAGGATGGAAGGATAAAAGGAGGCTCCGCAAGCTACTGGCGGTACCCACGCTCTACCCGGCACTATGCGAGTGCTTCAGTTCTTTTGCCGGGGACGCAGGTGCCAACCCAAAAAAAACCGGTGGGCCACCGAACGTCTGCCCCGAATTTCGGGTTATAACCGTAGAAATCAGCCGGTAATAGGCTGGTTATCAACTTAAACTATCATTTTAACCCAAACCCACCATACCATGAGTGCCAATAACAATCAAGTAGACGCCCTTAACAAACTGATCACTACCCTCTACGACGGAGAGAACGGCTATAAAGAGGCCGCTGACGAAGTAGAAAGTGTAAGCCTGGCCACCAAGTTCCGTGAACTGAGCCAGCAACGGTACAACTTCGGCCACGCCATCAAGCCCGAAATCAGCAAGCTCGGCGGAACCGTAGACAAGGGCGGAAGCCTGGCCGCCGGTGCCCACCGTATCTGGATGGACATCAAGGAAGTCTTCTCCACTAACGACGAAGCCGCCATTCTGAAAGAATGCATCCGTGGCGAAGAGAGTGCCGTCGAAACCTACCGCGAAGTGCTGAAGGAAACCACCTTTACCACCGATACCCGTCAGGTGGTTTCCGGCCAACTGACCGCCATCGAAGGCACGCTGGCCGAGATGCGCACGCTGGCCAAGACTTACGAGAATGCCTAATCAGTCTGAACCGATCAGACCTTAGACAACCGTCACAATAGCCCCCCGTCGAGAGCCCTCGACGGGGGGCTTTGTTTTGTGGGTGACATTTTTGATTAAATCTGAGAACCTACACCCTGTTATCAAACAAAATGCTTAAATTTGTACCTCATACCTTAAAGCTGTTTTGTTTGAAAAGTACAGTCATGGGGCAGAACATTAAGTTTCTGCGCAAAAATTACGGATTGAGCCAGAGAGAGCTTGCCGAACGGCTGGGCCTCAAACGCAATAACATTGCTTCCTACGAAGCAGGTATCGTGGAACCACGGGCAATTACCTTCGTAGCCATCGCCCGGTTCTTCGAGGTAGATCCGGTGATTTTGCTGTCCAAACTCCTCAGTAACAACAGCTCCACCCTCGCGCCCCCTTCGGAATCCCCTACCGGACCGGGAGCCGTGGCCGGGTCAGTACTCCCCGGAGACGAACGCAAGGTTCGTGATTTGATCGAGGAACTGCGGAAATTTTACCGGGGCCACTCTCCTTCCGGCACCGACAATAACGGCCACTCTAACCAGGAGGTGGAAACCATGCTGACTACCCTGACCGACTTATTGAGCCAGCCGGAGTAAATTTGCCGGTCATGACTCCCCCAGCCCGCGCCATCCTGCTCATTCACTGCCCCGACCAGCCCGGTCTGGTCGCCACCGTAACCGAATTCGTCCATAAGAACCGGGGTAACATCCTGGAACTCGACCAGCACGTCGATACCCTGCATAACCACTTCTTCATGCGGATCGAGTGGGAACTGAAGGGTTTCCTCATTCCGCCCGGTAAGATTGCCGACTATTTCGACACCCTGATCGGTAAGGCCTTCGATATGCATTACCAACTGCACTTCACCGAGCGTCGCCCCCGCATGGCCCTGTTCGTTAGTAAGGCCAGCCACTGCCTTTACGACATCCTCCAGCGGCACGGTACCGGGGAATTCGACTGTGAGATTCCCGCCATCATCTCCAACCACGAGCAACTGCGGTACATTGCCGACCGCTTCGAGATTCCTTTCCACTACATTCCCGTTACCCGGGACACCAAGACCGAACGGGAAGCGGAAACCAGGGAGCTGCTCACGGAACTCTCCGTAGATTTTATCGTACTGGCCCGCTACATGCAGATCCTCTCCGATGATTTCTGCTCGGCCTACCCGAACCGGATCATTAACATTCACCATTCTTTCCTGCCGGCATTCAAGGGCGCGCGCCCCTACCACTCCGCCTTCGAGCGGGGCGTCAAACTGATCGGGGCCACCAGCCACTACGTGACGGCCGACCTCGACGAGGGGCCCATCATCGCCCAGGCCGTGGAGCCCGTCAGTCACCGCCACGGCATCGACGACCTGAAGCGCATCGGCCGGGACGTGGAAAAAAGGGTACTGAGCCGGGCGATCTACCTGCAGTTGAACCGCTTGATCCTTCCTTTCGGTAACCGGACGGTGATCTTTGAGTAGAGCCCCCTGCCCCCCGGAGGGGGGGGGCATTTTCAAAAAATCGTGCGAAACCTAAAATTTACGTTCGTACGCAAATGCATCCACTTTTTCAATATCCCAATAAATTTTTCCTACACGGTTCCCCCTTCCGGGGGTCAGGGAGCCTACCTTCGCCCCATGATCCAGGCCAGTAACATCACCAAGAGCTACGGCGACCTGCGGGTCCTGAAGGGCCTCGACCTGGAGGTCGGGGCCGCCGAAATTGTCAGTATCGTAGGCAAATCGGGAGCCGGCAAGAGTACCCTGCTCCACATTCTGGGAACGCTGGACCGCCCGGACGGCGGTACGTTGCACGTGAACGGTCAGGACGTATTCAGCATGCGTGACAATCAACTGGCGGCCTTCCGCAACCGGGAGATCGGCTTCGTTTTCCAGTTCCACCACCTGCTGGCGGAGTTCTCCGCCATCGAGAACGTCTGTATCCCCGGCTACATCGCCAAAACGGAGGAACAGCAATTACGGAAGCGTGCCCTGGAATTACTCGACTACCTGGGGCTGGCCGACCGGGCCGAACACAAGCCCAATCAACTTAGCGGAGGGGAGCAGCAGCGGGTGGCCGTCGCCCGGGCACTCATCAACAGCCCCGCTATCGTGTTTGCCGACGAGCCGAGTGGCAACCTCGACACCAGTAGTTCGGAAGAACTTCACCAGTTACTCTTCAAGTTGCGGGAAGATTTCCGCCAGAGTTTCATCATCGTGACCCACAACGAGGACCTGGCCCTCCTCAGCGACCGCCGGCTGGAAATGCGCGACGGCCTGCTCAACTGATACCCGTGGAAGAAAATAAAAAGCTCGATCACGAGGTCACTCCCGGTGAGGGCGGCCTCCGACTCTGGTTCCAGGAGTTCCTCGATCTGCGCGAGGGCATGGATCGGGAGGGGGCCGTGGAGTCCATCACCAGTAATCGCCTCATGCGGGGGAGCAACGCCTGGATGCTGGTGTGCTCCATCATGATCGCCAGCCTGGGGCTTAACCTCAACTCCGGGGCCGTCATCATCGGGGCGATGCTCATTTCCCCCCTCATGAACCCGATACTGGGCGTCGGGCTGGGTGTGGGAACGAACGACCGCAAACTGCTCTGGGAGGCCCTGAAAAATTTCGGCGTAGCCATCCTGATCGCCCTCATCACCAGCTACGTTTACTTCTTTTTCACCCCCCTCGATCTGTTCACCGATGAGATGCGGGCCCGTACCGAACCCACGATTCTCGACGGTCTGGTGGCCGTTTTCGGGGGGCTGGCCGGCATCATTTCGGTCACCCGCGCCGACAAGACCAACGCCATTCCTGGAGTTGCCATCGCCACGGCACTCATGCCGCCACTCTGCGTGGCCGGTTACGGACTGGTACTCGCGACCCTGACCGATGCCGGACTGGAGATATTCTGGCGGGCCTTCTACCTCTTCTTCCTCAACAGCTTTTTCATTGCCGCAACGGCCTACCTCATCATCCGCATCCTGCGCTTTCCCTACCGGAAATACATGAACAAGGAGGAAGCCCGCCGCAGCCAGATCATCATCGGTGTCATCAGCCTGTTCATGATCGCTCCCGGTGTGTTCATTCTGGATGAGGTGCTCACCCGGCAGAAAGATGAAAAAGCAGCCCTCGCCTTTACCGAAAAGTACTTCCCGGCCAGCGTCTCCACTTATCTGCTGGACCGCTCCAGCCCCAGCGACCCCAAACTCATCTACCCCGTCATTGCTCGTAATCTCCCGCCCGACAGCCTGGATTACTACTCCGCCCTGCTGCGCGAGCCCCCCTACCGGATCGCCGGAGCCCGGATGGTGGTGGATACCAGCTACAGCCCCTCGGAGATCGCCAACATCAAGGGCCAGTTGTCCACCCTGGACGGCATCAACAGCCGGCTCCGGTCCCTGGAGAGCAGTGCCGGCACCGATGCCCGTGAGCGCAACGCCCTGGTGGAAGCCCTTTCCGGTTACCGTATGGATTCTACCGAATTCGCCCGACTCACCAGCCAGTTCCTGATCGCTTTCCCCCAGGTGTCCACCATCCGCGTGGCCCGGGCCCAGAGTGCCGGTCGGTACGGACCCGACGACGAACCCCGCTACGTGGAGGAGTTACCGCTGGTGGTACTGGAACGCAGCCAGAATCAACGGGCGCTGGACCAGGGGGCGCGGACGCAGGTGCAAAAATACCTGAAGGAGGCCTTACGGGTCGATACGGTGCTGGTAGTGTACAATTGAGAAAGCGTTCGTTTCGGTAAGGGATATACCCGGAAAAACCACGTCATTTTGCGTGGTGGTGCCCGCATCCGTGTGGTGATATCCGCATCCGTGTGGTGATATCCGCATCCGTGTGGTGATATCCGCATCCGTGTGGTGATATCCGCATCCGTGTGGTGATGTCCGCATCCGTGTGGTGATGTCCGCATCCGTGTGGTGATGTCCGCATCCGTGTGGTGATGTCCGCATCCGTGTGGTGGTGCCCGCATCCGTGTGGTGGTGCCCGCATCCGTGTGGTGGTGCCCGCATCCATGTGGTGATGCCCGCATCCGTGTGGTGATGTCCGCATCCGTGTGGTGATGCCCGCATCCGTGTGGTGATGCCCGCATCCGTGTGGTGATGCCCGCATCCGTGTGGTGATGCCCGCATCCGTGGGGTGATGCCCGCATCCGTGTGGTGATGCCCGCATCCGTGTGGTGATGCCCGCATCCGTGGGGTGATGCCCGCATCCGTGGGGTGATGCCCGCATCCGTGTGGTGGTGCCCGCATCCGTGTGGTGATGCCCGCATCCGTGTGGTGATGCCCGCATCCGTGTGGGTGACTGCCCGCATCCGTGTGGTGATGCCCGCATCCGTGGGGTGATGCCCGCATCCGTGTGGTGATGCCCGCATCCGTGGGGTGATGCCCGCATCCGCGAGGGGTTTAAAACGCCCTCGCTGATAAAAGGAAGTCGCTGAAGCGACTTTGCTACGTTACTCAGTCGCTTCAGCGACTTCCTCGGGTCAGCGTGCGCGCTTTAGCCGCACGCGAATGGATGCACGCGAATGGAATGCACGCGAATCGATGTACGCGAATCGATGTACACGAATGCATACACGCGAATTGATGCAAGCGCACAATCTTCCTCCTCCGATAGTTCCACCAGTATGGAAGACGAAGTAGTAGACCTCTCCAACGTATTCGTTGACACCTGGAATAACTTCCTGGGCGCCGTCCCCGGCATCATCCTGGCCCTCATCATCTTTGTTGTGGGACTGTTCCTGGCCCGTTGGCTGGCGCAAGTGGCCGGCCGCCGCTTCCTCAACCGGATGGATGACCCGCTGATGGCGCGGTTCCTTACCAATATGCTACGCATCCTGCTGGTGATCGGGGCCCTGCTGCTGGCGCTGCAGGCCGCCGGCCTGGGCGGGATCGCCGCCGGGATATTCGGAGCCGCCGGCCTCGGCGCCGTCGTACTCGGTTTCGCCTTCCAGGATATTGGGGAGAACTTCATCGCGGGCATCGTGATGGCCTTTAACCGCCCCTTCGAAGTCAACGATACCATCCGCGTAAACGATTACTTCGGAAAGGTGCGCAGCCTCAACCTCCGCTTCACCCACATCAAGACATTTGACGGTAAGGATATTCACATCCCCAACGCCCAGGTCCTCAAGAATGCCGTCCAGAACTACACCTCCGACGGCTACATGCGCTACGAGTTCATCGTCGGTATCGCCTACGAAGACAGTATCGACGGAGCCCGGGAAGTCATCATGAACGTCCTCAAGGCGCACCCCAACGTCATTCACGATGACAAGGCCCACCTCAGCTTCGTAGCGGCCGACGAACTGGCCGCCAGCACCATCAACCTGAAGGTCTACTTCTGGGTGGACACCAAGGACTTCAGCCTCTCCGCCCCCCAGAAGCGTGGCAACGTGATCCGCGACGTGAAGCAGGCCATCGACGAGTTCGGCTACAGCCTGCCGGCGGACATCACCGAAGTCAAACTCTACGGCGGAGAGCGGGACATTCCGATCCGGGTGGAGTTCGACAATACGCCCAACTCGGAAGCGGAGAACCTGCCCCCCGGTCAGCGGGGAAAGACTAAGACTTGAGCACGTCCCCGATGGAGTCATCCTTCTCGAATACGCTCTTGGCGTAGGGGCAGAGCGGAATGATCCTGACGTCGTGCTCCCGGGCGTAGGCCACGATGGTATTCAGTAGTTGGCGACCGACGCCCTGCCCCCGGAGCGACTCCCCCACTTCCGTGTGGCTGATGATAATGAGGTGCTCCCCGGCCCGGGAAAATTCCATACGGGCCGTCGGAGCATGGGTGGTACCGACGTAGGCCATTCCCTTGTTATCTTCCAATTGAAATTGCACGTCCATTGCGTAATACTTTTTGGTGTCTGCAAAATAGGAAGGCCCGCTGAATCACGTCCAACGGGCCTCCTAGGTCTTAACTCTCATTTCCCGCAGTGCAGCGGTCTCTTTTCTCTCTTACGCCACGGCAATCTGGCGAACCGTCTTCACGGCCTCCGCCCGCTTGGGCAGCGTCAGCGTCAGCACGCCATTCTCGTAGGCGGCATTGATGTCCTCCTCGTCGATCACCTTTTCGTCCAGGCGGAACTTGCGGGTGAAGTCAGCCAGGGTAAACTCGTGGCGGCGGTAATTGGGGGTAACCTCCTCACCGGTCTTCTCCGTGGTGTAGGACACCTCGAGGACACCGTCAAAGAAGTCCACCTTGAACAGTTCCTTATCGCGGCCGGGGGCCGGGAGGTCCAGAGTGAAAGCTTCGTCGGTTTCCGTAATGTTCACGGCCGGGCCACGGTGAGTGGAGCGGTTACGCTGGGACATATCGTCGAAGAAGAAGTTGGTAGGGAAAGGGCGGTTATACTTGATCATTTTCATGGTAACGGTACTTGTGGTTTTGCGTGAATGACTCACGACCAACCGTAGGCAAGTAGTATACCAGCCCGGGAAGCACCGAACATGCACGACAAAAAGTCATCTCCTTTATAACAATACACGACTTTTTGTCGCACTTCGTTACTGAGCTCCCCCGCCCCCGGCGGTGGACTTTACACTCTTCATTAAGCCAATACCGGCGACGAAGAAAACAAGACCGAGAATACTAGCGGCCCAGACGGAGCCGTTACCGACATCCCCGCCCTCAAAGAGGCCGAGTACGCCGTAGACGAGCGCGGCCGCGCCGCCGATGGTAAGGAGGAGACCGATGATTTGCTTGGCGTCCATGAAGTTTGTGTTTTAGTGGGTGGTTTAATAGAACTACTACCCG
This sequence comes from Lewinellaceae bacterium, assembly GCA_963838715.1. GTDB lineage: Bacteria > Bacteroidota > Bacteroidia > Chitinophagales > Saprospiraceae > Neolewinella. Next base: position 4,217,185 of record CAWISE010000009.1, on the reverse strand, counting down.
CCGCGAACCGGGATGTTCGGTTACCCAATCAACCATTTACTCAGGTGAAGTTGGCTCCTGCCCGCAGAAGCCATAAGAGCGTTCAACCCCCCTTATTTTACCCCCCACCCATTCCCAAACCCCGCCGGCGGGCTCACGAACACCAGCTTCCCGGCCCCGTCTTCCGCCATCAGGATCATGGCCTCGCTCATCACGCCGCGCATCTTCCGGGGGGCCAGGTTGGTCACCACCACCACCTGCTTTCCCACGACCTCCTCCGGGGCGTAATGCTCGGCGATGCCGCTGACGACGCTGCGCTGCTCCGTCCCCAGGTCGATGGTGAGGTGGAGCAGCTTATCGGCTTTCTTGATCGGGGCAGCCGTAAGTACGGTGGCGGTACGGAGGTCGAGTTTGGTGAAATCCTCGAAGGAGATTTCGGGTTTGTACCTCTCCCCTGACCCCTCTCCGGAGGAGGGGGAGACAGACACGACGGAGATCGACCCGCTGGAACGGCAACTGCTCATCCGTTGGGTAGCCACCGAACGGGAAGACCGAACGGTAGGCGAGACCTACAACGCTACGGCCCAGGCCGGTTGGCAAGAGCTAAAATTAAAATACCAGAATATTCTGCTAATCCGGGACGAGTCCCACTCAGTGGGAAAAACGACCCTCTGGATGTCGGCGCTCGACCAACGAAGAATGAATGGATCGTACCGATCCGCCCAAATCTACTTCGACCTGATCCTCAACGAAATACGCACGCTCCGCCCCCGGTACGACCTCCGGCAGCCGGCGCAGCGCGTACTGAAAGGCGTTACTCGCACCGTAGGCGAAATCTATCGGAACGAGAATGGAACGGATGGTCTTCGTACGGAACGCAGTTGGTGACTTCCCAAAATCCTGGCCTGGAAACGGCGAGTCAGCTGACACGGATCACCTCTCCCGTTGATCCTTCGCAGCCGGATATTCACTACCTGGAAAGACCTTTAGCGCATCCCCACCGAGGGCACCGTCGCCCGGAAAAAACTATCCTCCATCAAATATTTATGAAAACCGTGTCCTTCCTTCAACTGCCTGACTTCAGGGATCGCCCTGTCCACACCTCCGTACTGCTGGAAACTTCTTTTTCCAAGGAATACAAATCACCCTTTCCGATTATCGTATACGTTAGCGGAGGCGCTATTGACTTTGGAGTGGATGGTACCACCACCTTGGTCCAAGCAAACGACGCAGTGACATTGGACGGAGGTGTTCCCCACGACCTCCGGGCACGTGAGGATAGCATAATCCGGCTGACGCTCGCCAAGGCGGAAGGGTAGAAAAGGTGGTCGATTCTTCCCTGAAAAATACGGACTGACGCAGCCAATAAATTCCCGGTCGGAGATCCGCTTACTTGTTGACAGCTTTTACAATACTACCCGGGCGGACGAATTACTCGGTCCGATTTTCAACGACCGCATTCCGGAGGATAAGTGGCCGGCGCGCCTGACGAAACTGACGGATTTCTGGGCCGCCAACCTGCCGGGGGTAGCCGGATTCCGGGGAAACCCTTCCCGAAAGCACGGGTAACTGGACCACGACCTGGATAACTCCATCGGGGCGGCACACTTCGAGCGGTGGCTGGAATTGTGGTGCCGCACGGTAGATGAGTTGTTCGACGGAGAGCGGGCACAATACGCAAAAGCGGTGGCGGAACGCATGGGGATGGCCCAGTTGTCCGTCATTCATGCTAACAGGGCGAAAAAGTAATCACTAAAAAGAAGGGCGAGGACGCAGGTGCGAGCCTCGCTGATGAGCTGCCATCCCAGGTAGTAGTGGGATGTTTGCACCTGCGTCCCTCGCCCGGTTATTCAGACCACCGGATGCGGTACCAACGTAACAGGCCCCGGGAAATCATACGAGCAGCCCCCGTAGCGTTTCGGGTTTTGCCACAAAAATTTGCCGCCCCCTGGTCTCGATCAGCCCGTCCCGCTTGAAGTCCGAAAGGGCCCGGATGACGCTCTCCTTGGTGGTACCCACCATCTGAGCCAGTTCGTCCCGAGACAGCTCAATCGGCTCGGGGGTATATTTCTCCCACAGGTCACACAGGATCAGGGCCGTTCTCCGGCGCACGCTATCGTAGGCCTGGTTGACCAGCCGGTGTCCTTTCTCCACCACCCGGCCGGCAAGTAAGTGCATGAGTGCCTCCGTGACCGTGCGGTCCGTATTGATCATTTTCAGCAGTTCTTCCAGCGGCAGCAGAGAGCACTCCGTAGGGCCGGAGGCGGCGCGGGCCGTGTAATAAAAAGGCTCCCGCTCCAGGGCGGAAGGGGCACCGAAAATCTCCCCTTCCCCTAACTGCGCAATGATGTAATCCTTTCCGTATTCGTGGGTACGAACAAGGTGGACGTGCCCCCGATCTACCCGGTAGATGAAATGGGGATGATCTCCCTCCCGGACGATGATCTGTCCGGCTTCGAAAACCCGCCGCCGGTCGGAGGTGGCAAATACTTTCCGGAGGGTAGCCCGGCCCCGGTCGGGGTCGCTGAGATAGAGTTGCTCCTCGGCTTCGGGAGCCGCCGCCCGTCCGGCTGCTTTTTTGAGCCTCACCTGAATTACCCGGAGCAATTCATCCTTGTAAAATGGCTTGGTGATGTAGTCATCCGCCCCCAGGTTCATCCCGCGTCGGATGTCTTCCATTTCGGTTTTGGCCGTAATAAAGATAAAGGGGATGCCCGCGGTCCGTTCGTTTTCCAGGAGGATGTTGAGTACGCCGAACCCATCCAGTTCGGGCATCATCACGTCGCACAGGATCAGATCGGGAACCGCCTCCGTGGCGGCCTTAACCCCCGCTAATCCGTTAACGGCCGTAAGGGTCTCGTAACCGTACAACCCCAGGATGGTCGCGATATTTTCCCGGACCTCCCGGTTATCCTCGATGATTAAAATCCGTTCCTTACTCATGTTTCCGTTCTAATCGGTTATCGGCAAGCGGACCGAGAATACGGTTCCCTTGCCCAGTTCGCTCCTGAAGGAGACGGAGCCACCGAGCAACTTCACGTAGTGAGCGACGATATTGAGCCCCAGGCCGGTCCCCTTGATGTTCTCGACGTTCCCGGCCCGGAAAAAGCGATCGAATAAGTGCTCCTGGTCCGGCACGGGGATGCCGATGCCCCGGTCGCGCACCCGGATGAGGACGGCGGCTTTCCCGTCGGCGGCCACCTCCAACCCGACTTCCTGCTCCGGGAAAGAATATTTCGCGGCGTTGGACAGCAGGTTGGTCACTACGTGGAGCAATAACTTGGGGTCCGTCACCAGCGTCGGTAGTTCCTCCGGAACGCTCAGGGAGACCCACTGCCCCGGCTGCAGTTGCCCCTCCACGCCCTCCACGCAGGTAGCCAGCAGGGCGGGCAGATCGACCGGACGAGGTTTCACTTCGATCTTTCCCTGCTCCAGTTTGGAGAGGGAAAGGAAATCGTCCAGTATTTCCGTCAACTGGTCCACCGCTTGCTTGATGCGGTTGAGTTGAAACTGCCGTTCCAACTGCTGTTCGCCGCTGACGTAAAGCTCAACGATCTCGGTTGAACTCAGAATGGTGCTTAGTGGTGTCTTGAACTCGTGGCTGGCCATACTGAGAAAGCGGCTTTTGAGTTCGGACAGTTCGCGCTCCTTGCCGAGGGCCTGCTGGAGTTCATATTCCCGTTTTCTCAATTCCGCGGTACGCTCAATGACCTTGTTCTCCAGGTTTTTATTGAGCTCTTTCACTCGTTTCTGGGCGAGCCGGTAGGCACTCAGGTCGTGGAGGATACCCGTGTAGATGGTTCCGTCATCCAGCTTCACTTCACTAACGGCCAGGCGCAGGGGGAATTCACGGCCGTCTTTACAGCGACCGGTAACTTCCCGGCCGATCCCGATGATGTGCGGTTCCCGCGTTCGCTGGTAGCGCTTGATGTATGCATCGTGCTGCTTCCGGTCATGGTCGTTCATGAGCATATTGACTTTCTGCCCGCGTAACTCTTCCGCCCGGTAGCCGAACAGGTCACAAGTGGCCTGATTGACGTTCTCGATGATTCCCCTGGTATTCATGGTGATGATGCCATCGGTAGCCATTTCAAATAATGCCTTGAAGCGAAGGTGGTGTTCCTGACCGAGTATTTCCATGGGTAAGTATTGCCCGCCAAAGTTAAGGCCACGAGTAACAGTTAGTCCCTTAATGTGAAAGTGCTCCCGGCCGTAATGACCGAAGAGCACCTAAAACCCAAAGCCTTGGAAGGCTTGAATTTAGACAGCCACGCGGGTAGTGGAAGCGGTCGGAGCCGGTTTCCGCTGGCGGGCGGGTTTCGTTGCGAAAGTCGGCTTGGAAAAGCTGACCCCGAGAATCGTACTGAGAAAGATCGGCAGGGCCAGGATGGCTAGGAAGTAGTACCCCGTAAATCCCGCGATCAGGATGCACCCCATCATGAGGTAGAAACGGATGATAACTTTGTCGAAAGAGAGAGAGAAGCAACGCATGGTATAGCGGTTTTTGTTTGTACCACAAATTTCGCCTCCCGGTCACCGCCAGCGGGTGTGGGAAATCATTGGCGGAAGTGATTTTTGTCAGTGGCACATGGGCGGGAAGGCCAGTTGCTGAAAAACCTGGTAATCGAGGGGCACCGCGGCGTGGTACCCCCGGTACAGGAGAAGAAGGCCACTCACCAGTACCAGCAACGGAGACCACCGCCGCAGCAGGTATTGTCTGCCCGGTAGCAGGTTGCGTTTGCTCCATATCGTTGCGGCCAGCAGGGGCAGCGTGCCCAGACCGAAACAAACCATGAACAGCGCGGCGGAAAGGACACTGCCCGTGTTCGCGGCTCCCACCACCGCCAGGTAAACCAGGCCGCAGGGAAGCAGGCCGTTGCAGCAGCCCAGACCGAAGCGGGACAGGTTTTCGTGGCTCTCCAGACAGCGCCCTACGCTCCGCCGCAAAGACAGCTGAAGCCGACCGATACGGGGGTTGATCAGCAGTACCCTGCCGGGGTCGAGATTAAACACCGCCACCGCCACCAGGAGCCCCCCCGAGAGTAAGGAAAGATACCCCTGTGCGTTCCACAGCCGCAGGCCCAGCCCGAGCGTACCGAGCAAAATTCCCAGCAGGGCGTAGGTTAGCAACCGTCCTGTCTGGTAAAGAAGCGGTTGCCGCCATCCGCTCCCGGAGTCAACCGATAGCATCAACGGGCCGCACATGCCCACGCAGTGCAGGCTACCCAGTAATCCGATGCTGAAGGCGGCGAGCAGGTACATGGTTCTTCTTAAATGTAGATGTCGAACTCATCGAGGTAGGAGACACCACCGGCCGACCACTCCAGGATAATCCGGTACCGGCCGGGTAGCAGCCCCGTGGCACTCAGGTCCATCCCTCCCCTGACATCCAGGTCGATGTCGATCAGGCGGTCGTGGTCCTTGCTGCTGGGCCGGTACAACTGGAGGGTGCCGGCGGTACTGGCGGACAGTCGTGGCGGAAATTCCAGCCGGTAGCCCGTCTCCACTTCCGTGAGCCGGGGCCCCTCCTCCAACGCTTCGCTGTTTACCCTGCGATCGTATTCCTGCTGGTAATTGATGTCCCGGGCGTAGTAATCCTCGGCCACGAGGCTGTTATCGAAGCGGGTACTCTGAATGACTACGATCACGAGTACCGCTACGAAGAGGGTATAGAAGACGGCAATGTTATGCCCCCAGTGAAGTTTCATCGGTCAGTTTGTTTTGGATAGAGAAAGGTGGTGGTCAGTTCCCGGAGCTTTTCCTCCCCGGACCAGACGGCAATGTCCACTTCATCGGGATAGGCAATACCCGGAGGCAGATCGATGAATAGCGCTCCCTCGGTCACCTCTCCCGGGCGGGCTACCGGCAGGGAACCGACCGGCCGTACCGTTCCGGGCACCGGCCCCTCCACGGTGAACCGAAGGGGGATCTCCCCTCCCGTCTTGTTGACGATCTGAAAAGTGTAGAGGTTACTCAGTCCGCCGTCGTCGGTCTGCTGGTAGGTCATTCCCGGAGTGCGCAGGAGTAGCACGTCGAGTCCGTCCCGCCCGGTCAGCAGGAATACGTTCAGTGCGATCAACGCCAGCAGTACCGTTGAGTAGGCGATTACCCGTGGCGTGACCAGTTTCCGTTTACTTTCGCTTACCCCCTGCTCACTGTCGTAGCGGATCAGTCCGCGGGGCCGGTCGATCTTGTCCATCACCGCGTCGCAGGCATCGATGCAGGCCGTACAGTTAACGCACTCCATTTGTATCCCATTCCGGATGTCGATACCCGTGGGGCATACCTGTACGCAGAGGGTGCAGTCAATACAGTCTCCCAGGGGGGGCGGAACCGGCGCGGTAAGGGCCTGTTCCATCCGGTGCAGCACTCGGTCCGTGCAGCTTCCCTTCCCTTCCCGACAATCCGCGCAGTCCGAACAACTACTTTTCTTGGGCTTCCCCCGGCGGATCTTCCCCCGGGGCTCCCCGCGCTCGTAATCATAGATAACATTGATGCTGTTTTCGTCGAGCAAAACGCCCTGTAATCTTCCGTAGGGGCAGATAACGATACATACCTGCTCCCGCAGATAGGAAAACACGAAGTGAAATACCCCGATGAAAACGATGATGGCCAGAAAACCACCCGGGGCGGAGAAGGGAGACTGGCTTACCGTGGCCAGCACCGCATCGGTTCCGATTAGGTAGGCCAGAAAAGTATGGGCGATCAGGATGGAGATCAGCAGGAACAGCGCCTGTTTGATTACCTTCTTTCGAATTTTCTCCGGCGTCCAGGGAGCCTTGTTCAGTCGCCGCTGGGCGTTGGCGTCTCCCTCGATCCAGTACTCGATTTTCCGGAAGACCATCTCCATGAAGATGGTTTGGGGGCAGACCCACCCGCAGAATATCCGGCCGAATACTACCGTGAACAGGGCGATAAAAACAACCGCCGTGATCATCAATATCGCAAACAGGTGAAAATCCTGGGGCGTGAACGCCAGCCCGAAGAGGATGAACTTCCGTTCCAGCACGTTGAACAGCAGCAGGGGCTCCCCCCCTACCCTCACCCAGGGCAGACCGAATAGCACCAGCAGCAGCAGGTAGCTGACGTAACTGCGCCAGCGGTAGAACCGGCCGTCGGGCTGCCTGGGGTACACCCACCGCCGCTTCCCCGTCTCGTCAACGGTCGCTATGGTGTCCCGAAAATCATCCTCGTTCTTCATGGGCGGCCCGCTATTTTGTTTGTTCGCCCGCTACGTAGCGTTCCCCCTGCGCTTCCTTGGCGTTGGGTGGGTTCGTTCCTACCAGGCTCATGATGAAAGAAGCCACCTCCTGCATGTCCCGGGGCCGCAGTTCGTTCTTCCACGGGATCATCCCCTTTTCGGGCACTCCGTGCTTGATGGTTCGAAAAACATCCTTGATGTCTCCGCCGTGCAACCAGAATTCATCCGTCAGGTTAGGGCCGATGCCCCCCTCGCCGAGTTTACCGTGGCAGGCCGCGCACTTCGCCATGAAAATGATCCCTCCCTTACCGAGCGCATCCGCCTCGGCCAGGTAGACCACGTTCGACTCGTCCACCGCATTTTCCTGGGTGGCGAGGAAAGCCTTTACCGAAGCCGCCGATTCTTCAATTTCGACCGCGTATGCTTCCCGGGAAGACAGTCCGTAGTCAGAAAAGTGGACGAAGTAGATGTAAAGGGGCGCAAAGGCGATGGAGGCGTAGAATAGCCCCTTCCACCAGGGGGGAAGATTGTTGTCCAGTTCCCGGATCCCGTCGTATTCGTGATCGAGCACCAGGGCAGCCTCCTGCTCCACCGGTACCCGGTCCGTCAGTTTCTCGTACAGCCGCTGCCATAGGGCCTGTTTGGGTAGTAATTCCTCCAGGCCTACCTCCTGCAGTACCTCGGGGGAGTACTGCTGGAGAATCCTGGCCCGTTGCAGAGCCATCAGCTTGAAGCTGAGATCGAGCAAGGCCCAGCAGCCGATCAGGAAGATGGCGACCAGACAGAATAACAGCAATTGCTCCAGGGCGGAGAGCTGGCCCAGTAAGCCGGGGTAGGACGGTGCCGGAGCCGGGGTGGCTGCTTGCAGAAAGAGGGCTGGTAAGTCCGGGCTAATCATGTAACTCAGTATTTTCAGGTTCGGGGTGACTGTCGAGCAGGGGCTGGCGAGCCACGTCGGCATAACTCTCCCGCTTGCGACCGAAGACCATCAGCAGGGCTACGGAGAAGACGAAAAAGAAGGTGAGCAGGGCCAGGATGGCCAGCCAGTTAATGTTGCTGGCTTCGAGCAGGTACTTTGCCATGGGTGGTTTATTTTTTAGTGCTGACCCGGGCCGGCGTTTTGATGTCCGTACCCAGTCGCTGGAGGTAAGCGATGATGGCGATGATCTCCTTTTCGGCCAGCCCCTCCTCCGTTATCCCCTGCTCCCGCAGGCTGGCGGCAATGTCCTTTGCCTGTATTTCCAGGTCGGCCAGGGCATCTTCCGCGTAACCTTCCGGATAGGGTGTACCGAGCCGCTGGAGCGTACGGATCTTGGCGGGCAGCAAACTCACGTCCAGCTTCCGCGTCAGCAACCAGTCGTAGGGCGGCATGATGCTACCGGGGCTGGTCGACTGGGGGTTTTCCATGTGACGGTAGTGCCAACTGTCCGGATACTTCCCCCCCACGCGGTGGACGTCCGGACCGGTCCGTTTACTCCCCCAGAGGTGCGGCCGGTCGTAGATGTATTCTCCGGACATGGAGTACTGTCCGTACCGCTCGGTTTCGGAGCGGAACGGACGGATCATCTGGCTGTGGCAGTTGTTGCACCCCTCCCGGATGTAGATGTCCCGCCCCTGTAGTTCCAGAGGGGTATAGGGTTCCACGGAAGCTATCTTCGGTACGTTATCCTCTACCATGATCATCGGAAAAACCTCGGCCAGACCGCCGATCAGCACCACCACCGTGGACCCGACCAGCAGCTGAACGGGCCGGCGTTCGATCCACCGGTGCCAGTACTCTCCCTTGTGGCCGGCGGGGCTGGCCGCCAGTGGCGGGGCCGCCGCGGCTTCGTCGTCGACGAAGGCACCCTGGCGGGTCGTCTTGATCAGGTTGTAGGTCATCAGGACCACGCCCGCCAGGTAGACCGCCCCGCCGACGGCCCGCATCATGTACATCGGCAAGACGGCGTTGACCGTCTCCAGGAAGTTACCGTACTGCAGAATTCCTTCGGGCAGGAATTGCTTCCACATCGCACTCTGGGTCCATCCGGCCCAGTAGAGCGGAACGGCGTACAGGAGCATCCCCAGGGTCGCCATCCAGAAGTGGACGTTGGCCAGTCGCGTACTGAACAGCTTGGTGTTGAACAGTCGGGGAATCAGGAAGTAAAGAATGCCGAAGGTGAGCATACCGTTCCAGCCCAGGGTGCCGATGTGTACGTGGCCGACCGTCCAGTCGGTGTAGTGGCTGATGGCGTTGACGCTCTTGATCGAGAGCAGCGGCCCCTCCAGGGTGGCCATCCCGTAGGCGGTGATGGCCACGACCATCATCTTCAGCACCGGGTCTTCCCGGACCTTGTCCCAGGCGCCGCGCAGGGTCAGCAGTCCGTTCAGCATACCGCCCCAACTCGGGGCGATCAGCATCAGGCTGAAGACAACCCCCAGGCTCTGGGCCCAGTCGGGGAGGCTGGTGTACAGCAGGTGGTGGGGTCCGGCCCAGATGTAGATAAAGATCAGGGCCCAGAAGTGAATGATCGACAACCGGTAGCTGAACACCGGTCGGTTAGCCGCCTTCGGCAGGAAGTAGTACATCAGGCCGAGGTAAGGCGTCGTCAGGAAGAAGGCCACCGCGTTGTGTCCGTACCACCACTGTACCAGGGCATCCTGGACGCCGGCGAACAGCGGATAACTTTTCCAGAGCCCCACCGGCACTTCCAGGCTGTTACCGACGTGCAGTACGGTGACCGTCACCCAGGTAGCGATGTAGAACCAGATCGCCACGTAGAGGTGCCGCTCCCGTCGCTTCATGATGGTGCCGAACATATTGATGCCGAAGATGATCCAGATCAGGGCGATACCAATGTCGATCGGCCACTCCAGTTCGGCGTATTCCTTACTGGTCGTCAGGCCGAGGGGCAGGGTAATGGCCGCCGCTACGATAATGAGCTGCCAGCCGTAGAAGTGGATTTTACTGAGTACATCGGAGTACATCCGGGTCTTGAGCAGCCGCTGGAGGCTGTAGTACACCCCCATGAAAATACCGTTCCCGACGAAAGCGAAGATCACCGCGTTGGTGTGCAGGGGCCGGATGCGGCCGAAGGTGGTCTCCGCCGTAAAATTGAGCGACGGAAAGATCATCTGGAGCGCGGCGAGCAGCCCCACCGTCATTCCGATCAGCCCCCAGAAAACGGTGGCGTAGGCGAACCATTTGACGGATTTGTTATCGTAGGAAAAGTGATCCAGGCCGGTAGTGGTCGCGGCACTAGTTGTCGGAGTCATGGGACGTAGGTTGGGGGTCATCGAAAAGCATGCGAATGGAGGGCGTCACCTCATCGTCGTACTGTCCCGTTCCGACCGCCCAGAAGAAGGCGACCAGGAAGCCGATGGCCACTAAGAGGCTGACCAAAACGATGAGAATGAGTACGGTCATGGGGTACGTTGATTGCGGCGGCAAGGTCCAACGATTCAGCGGCGGCGGAAAGGAGATCCATCACCGCCGGAAATGATCTATGTCATTGCGGAAAACCAGCCAGGCACCGGCAACGGCAAAAAGGACGACGGATACCGAGCTCAGCGGCATCAGGATGGCAGCCACCACCGGGCTCAGGGTACCCGTTACGGCGTAGGACAGCCCGACCACGTTGTACACCAGCGCCAGGCAGTAGCTCAGACCCGTCACCCACCGTAGCCGACGACAGCCGCGCAGGATACCGGGCAGGGCAGCCAGACGGCCGCTGTCCAGAATGGCGTCGCAGGCGGGGCTGAAGGCAAATTCCGCCTCGCTGATCGCTACCCCGACCTCCGCCGCCCGCAGGGCACCGGCATCGTTGAGACCGTCACCCACCATGAGCACTTTTCGGTCACTACTTTGCAGCCCCCCGATGAATTTCTCCTTATCAAAGGGAGACATCCGGAAGTGGACGCGATCCGACCGTAGGTGGTCGCTCCAGAAGGGTACTTGCGGCGGGTGGTCGCCCGATAACAGGTAGACCGGCCCCACTTCCCCCACATCCGTCAGTAACTCGCGGGCACCGGGCCGCAGCCGGGTAGCGGGTGGGTTCAGGCCCAGGACGGCACGCCCGTCAATGGTGGCGAACGTGCGCCCCCGTCCGTCGGTCACTCCGCAAAACTCGGCACTCCCGATGCGAAATTCCCGGTTCCGGTAGCGCAGCAGCAAGCCGCTGCCGACGATCTCCCGGACCTCCCCGACCGACTCCGGGGGCAGGTCCAGCTCCCCCAGCGTAGCGGCCAGGGCGCGGCTGCGCGGATGGGTGGATTGCAAGGCCATGGCCAGGAAAACCGGCAGGCTGTCGGTACCGTCACGCTCCAGGTAAGTCAGGGACTCGTAGGGGGTTTCCCCCACCAGCGTTCCCGTTTTGTCAAACACGAAGGTGTCGATCGTGGACAGCCGGCGGATCACCCCGCCACTCCGCAGGTAGCAGCCTACCCGTCCGAGCAACCGTTGCAGGGTTCCGTAGGCAAAGGGCGTAGCCAGGGCGAGGGCGCAGGGGCAGGCAATGATCAACACGGCCGTCGCCGACCGGTAGGCCCGTCCCGTATCCGATCCGTACCAGTAGGCAAAGGTGGCGGCCGCGATCAGCAAAACACCCACGGTGAAGACCCGTACCAGCCGCCCGGAGGGTTCCGTATCGCCGTCCCGGTCCCCCACCCGGTCCCGCTGCCACAGCTGGAGGAGATAACCCTGGGAGAAAACTTTGTCCACCCGGATGCGCAGGGCGGAGGTCGTCGCCCGCCCGCCGGCGAAGACTTCCTGCTCGGCCGTTACCGGACGGGGATCGGCTTCCCCCGTCACGAAACTATAGTCGATTCCCGCTTCCGGGGTGGCCAGCAGCCGCCCGTCCGTCGGGATCACCTGCCCGGGGCGCACCAGGATGTGGTCCCCCTCGCGTAAATCCTCCGAGGCCACGGGGGTCGTACTTCCGTCGGAGTGAAGCCGGTGGCCGGCGATGGGGAAATAATGACGGTAATCCCGGTCGAAATCAAGCCGGGAGAAGGTGTAGGACTGGAACCAGCGCCCGATGAGCAGGAAGAAAACCAGGCCGGCGAAACTGTCCAGGTAGCCCGGTCCTGCCCCCGTCCCGATCTCCACCACCGAGTGGCCGAAGAGGGCCAGCATTCCGACGGCGATGGGCAGGTCGATCGTCACCCGCCCCGCGGTGACCGCCCGGTAGGCCGCCGACAGAAATCCGTTGCCGGCGTACAGCAGGACGGGCAGGGCCAGCAGCAGGATCAGGTACCCCACGGCTGTTTCGATGAATGCCGCACCTGCGTCCGCGCCCCCTAGCCCCAGGTACTCCGGGAAACTTAGCAGCATGATGTTGCCGAAGCAAAAACCCGCCACGCCGATGCGGTAGAGCAGGCCCCGGTCTACCCGCCGCTCCCCGGTTTCGGTGGCGGGCCGTAGCGTGGGCGGGTACCCGATCCGGGCCAGCAGCTCGACCACCGACCGCAGATCGGTTTGCCGGGGATCGAAGCTCACGATGGCTTTTTTGCGGGTAATGTCCACCTGACAGCCCAGGACGCCGGTCAGCAGCCGGGGCAGCCGTTCCAGCAGCCAGACACAGGAAGCACAGTGGATGGCGGGGAGTTCCAGTTCCAGTTGCCAGCGTTCCGCGTCGCGGTACCGCACGAGGGTGGTCGACAACTTTTCCAGTTCGAGCCAGGCGTAATCCCGGGGCGGCGCATTCCGCTGGCTACGGCCCGCCGTACGGTCGATGCGGTAAAAATCGGCCAGGTCGTTACCGCTCAGGATGAGATACACCGTCTCGCAGCCCGCGCAGCAGAACTGGGGGCGGTCCGAGGCGGGGTCGCCGGCCGGGCAGATGTCGCCGCAGTGGGCGCAGGGAACGGCTGGTCCGGCCGCCCGGGAGCGTGGGTCGAGTAACGTTTGCATCGTCAGACCGCCTGGCTGAAGGTGGGTGTCGTGGGCCGGGCCGCCCAGTAGTGGTCGTCGAGGGGCAGACAGATGTTGCGCAGGAAGGGGCGCCCGGCGTCGGTCACCTCTACCCGGTAAGGCGAGCGGCGAATGAGGCCGTCGACGGCCATTTCGTTCCACTGCCCGACGGCCCGGCCGAGGGCGGAGCAGCGCAGGTCGGGCTGTCGCCATTCCGTAGCCCCGTGACACATCAGGTTGAGAATGTGGCGGCGCACGACTTGGTCCTCCTCACTGAGGCGGTGACCGCGTACGATGGGTAGCTTTTTTTCCCGCAGTACGGCGTCTTGGTATGCCTCCACGTTCTTTTCGTTCTGGACGTAGGTATCCCAGCTGTCGCCGATGGAGGAGCAGCCCAGTGCCAGCGTAAGCGGGGAGCTGGCCGTGGTGTAGCCCATGAAATTGCGGTGCAGGCGGCCTTCGCTACTCGCGCGGGTGAGTTCGTCGTGGGGCAGTGAAAAATGATCCAGTCCGATATCGCGGTAGCCGGCGGCCTCCAGCAGGTCGCGGCCCGTCTCGTACTGCCGCCGGCGGTCGGTGGGGCTGGGCAGGTGGCGCTCGTCGTACGCCCGCTGTCCGGGGCTGGTCCAGGGTACGTGAGCGTAGCCGTAGAAGGCGATACGCTCGGGCCGTAATTCCCCGATCCGGCCGACGGTGTAGATAATGTCCTGCTCCGTCTGGGTGGGTAGCCCGTAGATCACGTCGAAGTTAACGGAGGTGTAACCGGCCCGGCGGGCGGCACGGACGGTACGGACGACTTCTTCCTCCGTCTGCCGGCGGTTGATGATGCGCAGGATGTCCGGGTTGAAATCCTGGACCCCGATGCTGATCCGGCGGAAGCCGCGCTCGGCCAGGGTGGTGAGGTGGGCCTCGGTGGTGCCGTGGGGGTGGGCCTCGAAACCGAAGGTGGGGTCCTCCGCCGGTTCGATCTCCGCCAGGATACCGTCGATCAGGCGGGCCAGGGTATCCGGACCGAAAAAGGTGGGCGTACCGCCGCCGAGGTGCAGCTCCTTCAGGCGCGGGCGCAGGTGCAGGGCCTCCACGTACAGCCGCAGTTCCGCCAGTACCGCCTCGATGTAAGGGTGCTCGACCCCGTGGTTTTTGGTGATCCGTTTGTTACAACCGCAGTAGGTACACAGCCCCTCGCAGAAGGGCAGGTGGACGTAGAGACTGATCTCCCGGTCTTCGCCCAGCCGGCGGTTGACCGCCACCAGCCACTCCGCCTGGGAGGGGGGAGACGACTGCCAGTACGGTACGGTGGGGTAGCTGGTGTACCGCGGAACGGGGCGGTTGTATTTCTGGATAAGCGACACTGCGGAAAAGTTTTTCCAAAGGTCGCCCGACCCCACCCGCCCGGGGGATGACGGGGCGCAGCGGGGAGGATGATTTGTGTCATGGCAGTACGCGAAAAATGTAGCCGCCGTTCTCGTGAAAGGGCTGGCCGTCATCTTCGATCCACCGGTCGCAGGTGTAGAAGGGACTCTCGCAGAGGTAATCTATATTACTGTTATGATCAGAATCCACTTGATAATACATTAACGCAGTATTATTGAGACATCCATCTTCAACTTCAACTTGCACATCTCCAAAGCCCCGATGGTTACCGAACCGGTACCAGTAGTCTCCGGCAGTCGTGAGTACCATACGGTAGCCGATGGCAAAGCTATCATCTTCCAATTTTTCGAAGTTTCCCTTCACAATACTAACGGGACCCCCCGCGCCGTCAATTATGAGATCGCCGAGTACGCTTGGCTCATCTAAGAGTACTTCCACATTTCGCTCAGCATCATCATAAATAAACTCGTTTAAATCAGTCCGTAATACGAATGAAGAATGTGTAAGATTTATGGACTCAATCGTTATTGACCGTCCCTTATTCCGGTCAAAAGCAAACCGAGGAATGATTGACCGAATGGTGATGGTATCGCCTATCCGGTAACTGGTTTGATCAGGTGAGATAGAATTACTAGCGACCACATCATACCAATGGTTACACAAATTATCGCCCTCATCATCGCTTGCAGGACAACTCAATATTAAAGTAGACAGAATCAAGAGTAGGGTCGGAACTTTTATGTTACTGCTCATATTCCTGAAATAAATTTTCTACAAGTACGGCATCTCCATTCCCTAATTGTTGATTAATTGCGTCAATCACTGATTGCATGGAAGAATGATTAGCGTTAATTACTTCCTGCAATCGGCAATCATTAGCTAAACCATTGACGTTGTCGATTAGAGTACCGGATGCCAAAGAGTTTTCATTACGCACTGATTCATTCAAATTAATTCCATCTAACAAATCATTAAAAATTCCAATTGGAATATGATTAAATCGTTCGTTGCGTACTTGTTCATGCCGACTGGTCCAGGAACTAAATGATGCTGAGGTACTGTTAGGAACAACGCCTACCGGATACTTCATCGATGACATGCGCAACCCTACGTGCTCCGCCCAGGACTCTCCAACCGCGATAGTTCCAGCCTCATAACTATCGGAAGCCCCGTGACCGCGTGCGGCAATTTCGGCGGCGATCAGCCGCTTCCAATAATCATTACCCGCGCCGACGTAATGAGAAGCGTGACCTAACTCATGGAAGAGCAAGTGTTTCTGTCGGTCAGAAGTACTGAAGTTAGCCGTTACGTTCACGTCCCCCAGTTCTGAATCGAGTACAACGTTGGAAACCGGCCAGGTTATTGCTAGTAATCCCCGGACGAATACATATAGAAGTTCGTCGCCGATATAAAGTGAGCTTTGGTGATGGTTGGCTTCTCCCAGAGCAACGGCATCTTTAAACCTAGAGTATCCAAGGTGCCGGAGCATCGGAGCGGCTCCCGTGTTCCCACGGTCGGCGGGAGCTTCGTCACTATCATGCTTCAACCGTATCAACAAATCGATATTCGGTACCGTGTTGAAGCACTCCGCCGCGCTCATGTCATGAAATTCATGCACCCCATTATTCACCGTGGCGGCGGCCCACGTAAAGTGCCCTAATGTACCCTGCGCATCATCGAGACGACGGTCGTACTTTACTTCGATGTTGTTGAAATCAGGACCGTTTATCCGCCCGATGTAGTGTTGCGCGGGGTCGTATATCTCCAGGGGTTGAACACCGTTCCGCCCTTTGACGCGTAGCCGTAACCGGTCACCGTCCATGAAGCGAAGCCAGAAGTAAGCCCGGCCCTTGTAGCGACGTTGAATTTGCCAGCAGCCGTTGTCATCCGTGAAGGTGCGCTGACGCGTGAACCAGCCGTTCCATCCGGTAATACGGACGCGCCGTACGCCCTGGTATTCATTATACTGTGTGTCATCTACTTGTACGCAGCCACCCGGAAAACGCCGATTGTTACCGATGAGGCAACCGCAGTCGTTGAGGCTGTCGTCTCCGTTTCCGTAAATGGGTTCGTTACAAAGCGTTATGTCAATGATCTCGGTATTCTCAAAACAGTAATCACTGCTCCACTGCTCCGACCCGAAGGTCGTCCGGTATTCTTCCTCGTTTCCAGTCAGCGAAAACGACTTGGCGATGACGGCGGTATCCCCCTCCGAAAGATCCAGGTCAGCAATAATGTTGTGGGGAACACTGGGAAAGGTGAACCCAACGGGGACGGTAGTGTAGTAAACGGGAAAATCGGTGGAATCTTTGCTTTCGTACCAGTAATCACCCATGGTTACTACCCGACGAGTAAGGGGAAAGTCCAGTAAGAAAATATCCAGGTTGGATAAATCCTGAAGTTCCTGCAAGTTAGTCGGTGAAAATGATACATAACGGTCGGTAGCCGCATGCTGACCGGTCGAACCGTAAACCGCCTGGTGAGCGGCATCGAGCGCCGTGACCGTAAAGGGGTTTTGTCTGTCCGCCCCTAACACGGTACGGGTACCGGTGCCCTGAATGCTCTTGTTTCTTAGTTCTTGCTGCCCGCCAAAACGGAAGACTATGGGAGGAGTAGTGGTAGTGCCGCCTAGGTCGGCTTCGTGTATGGAAATCTCGTCCTTAACGCAACTAGTAAAAATCATTAGCAGCGCAGCGAGAAGCGAGAAGCGAGAAGCGAGAAGCGAGAAGCATAACTTAGGTTTTAGGTTTCACGAAAGAAGACCATGGTGGCCTGATTATAAGATAAGGTACTTTGTTACGGAAATGCAAATTTTAGTCGTGAAAAATACGAAATAGAGGTCAAAATCACCGCACCCCCCACCCATTCCCAAACCCCGCCGGCGGGCTCACGAACACCAACTTCCCGGCTCCGTCTTCCGCCATTAGGATCATGGCCTCGCTCATCACGCCGCGCATCTTGCGGGGGGCTAAATTGGTCACGACGACCACCTGCTTGCCCACGACTTCCTCCGGGGCGTAATGCTTGGCGATGCCGCTGACGACGCTGCGCTGCTCCGTTCCCAGGTCGATGGTGAGGTGGAGCAGTTTGTCGGCTTTCTTGATCGGGGCGGCCGTAAGCACGGTGGCGGTACGGAGATCGAGCTTGGTGAAATCCTCGAAGGAGATTTCGGGTTTCGCGGCCTCGGGCGAGCCCGGGACAGACACATCGGACGAGCTCGCTTCACTCGACGCGTCCGACGTACTGCCTCCCCTCTCCGTGGGAGAGGGGCCGGGGGTGAGGGTCTTCTCCCGCTGCCGGTCTACGATCTGCTTGAGTTCCTCGCTCTTGCGGTCGATGATCTTGGGGAAGAGAACGCCGGCCTCCCCGATGGCATGACCGGCGGTCAGCAGGGGCTGACCGGCATTCAGGGTATCGATCAGGGCTTGCAGATCGCCGTCGGCTACCGGTTCCTGGTGGAGGACGTCGCGTAGCCGGGCCGAAACCAGCGGCATGAAGGGATGAGCGAGTAACGCCAGGGTGGCGGCGATCTCCGCGCAGTCGGCCATCGTTTCGGCGATGCGGGGATCTTCCGGGTCAGCCTTGTAGAGCGACCAGGGGGCGGCCTCCTGAAGGTAAGTGTTACCGAAGCTGGCCAGCTCCACGAAGGCGGTGGCCGCGTCCTTGAAGCGGAAGGCCTCCATGGCGGTGGAGAACTGACGGAGTGTTTGTTGGAGTTGGTTTTGCACCTGCGCAACGTCGCCCGGAACCTCACCCCCCGGCCCCCTCTCCCCGGGAGAGGGGGGGATAGCTCCGCCAAAGTACTTGTGCGTCAGCACCGTCACCCGGTTGAAGAAGTTACCCAGCTTATCGGCCAGGTCCTTGTCGTAGTATTCGGTGAAGCCGTCCCAGGTAAAATCGGCGTCGGATTGTTCGGGCATGTTCCGGATGAGGGCCCAGCGCAGGGCGTCCTCCCCCTGCGGGAAGTCTTTGAATTCCTCGATGTACTCGTGGAGTTCGATGCCCCAACCGCGCGACTTCGAGAACTTGTCGCCCTCGAAGTTCAGGAACTGATTGGCGGGCACGTTGGTGGGCAGCACGTAGTCGCCGTGGGCCCGCAGCATGGCCGGGAAGATGAGGCAGTGAAAGACGATGTTGTCCTTGCCGATGAAGTGGATCAGTTCGGTTTCCGGGTTCTGCCAGTAGTTTTTCCAGTCCCTGCCGTTCTCGAGGCACCACTGTTTGGTACTGCTGATGTACCCGATGGGTGCGTCGAACCAGACGTAGAGCACCTTCCCCTCCGCGTCCTCCCGGGGGACGCTGATGCCCCAGTCGAGATCGCGGGTGATGGCACGCGGCTGCAGCCCCTCGTTGAGCCAGCTCATGCACTGCCCCGTCACGTGGTTCTTCCACGCCTTGGGGTCGTGGTGTTGCCGGCCGTCGACCGTGCCGTCCTGGATGAATTTGGTGAGAAAATCGTTGTACTTGGCCAGGTCGAAGTACCAGTGGGTGGTAGTGCGCAGCTCGGGCTTGGCACCGCTCAGCGTGCTGACCGGATCGATCAGTTCGAGGGGGCTGAGGTCCTTGCCGCAGTTCTCGCACTGGTCGCCGAAGGCCCGGTCGGAGCCACAGTTCGGGCAGGTACCCCGCACGTAACGATCGGCCAGGAATTGCCCGAATTCCGGGTCGTAGAGCTGCTCGGTGGTTCTGGTGATGAACTCGTCCCCCTTCGCGTCGAGGGTGCGGAAAAAGTCCTGGCTGGTCTCGTGGTGCAGCGGTTCGCTGGTGCGGTGGTAGTAATCGAAACTGATGCCGAGGGCGGCGAAACTGGCCTTGTTCAGCTCGTGGTAGGTGTCGATGATGTCCTTCGGCGTCCGCCCCTCCTTCTTGGCGCGCAGGGTGATGGCCGCGCCGTGCTCGTCGGAGCCGCACACCCACAGCACGTCGCGGCCCATCATCCGCAGGTAGCGGGCGTAGAGGTCGGCGGGCAGGTAGGCACCGGCCAGGTGGCCGAGGTGGAGGGGGCCGTTGGCGTAGGGCAGGGCGGAAGTGAGGAGGTGGCGCAAAGGGAATTGAGAATTTAGAATCGGGAATTCAACATTGAAAATTTGCCGTCAGGACACGGCGGCAAAGCTAACACTCTATTTCATCAAGCCTCCTAAAGGTTGTTCCGGTCATCGGAACGAAGCGGGCGGGGCCGCAGGTGCAGGGGAATTGAGCATTTAGAATCGAGAATTCAACATTGAAAATTTGCCGCCGGGACACAGCGGCAAAGCTGAGCCTCCATTTCATCAGGTCCCAGGAAGGTTGTTCCGGTCGTCGGCCGTCTCGCAGCGCAGCGGAGGACGTCCGACGACTCGGAACGAATTCTACCGCCGCGCGACCAGCCCCCACAATTCATCGTTCTCGTCACGGAAGGCGACAACGCCCAAGTCGAAAGACCAGGCCGATGTGAGCGGACCGCTACCATCGTCGTTTACGGTATTCGTAAAGATGTCATCGTAAGTACGCCCCAGGATGGTAATACTGATGCCGCGCAGCGTGTCCAATTCCCCGAATTCGTAGTCGAATAAGCCGAATACAATCGGCTCTAGGCTCGTAAAGCGGCTGGAGACCCATAACTCAGTTCCCGGTTCTTCGAGATCGTTCGTACTTCGTGGGCTACCGGCAACTTCCCAACGGATCAGGGCACGCTCGTTTCCTTCCCGTACCAGTTCGGTGCGCAGCAGTTCCCGGTCCCAGCAAAACAGGGGGGTATCGGCCCCGGAGACGGAAGACTCATCTATCGTCACCGGATAATTAACAACCCGGTACAACTGCCGCTCCCCCCTGACATTCTCGAAAATCACCTCTTCAAATCCGGTGTAGGGACTTGACGCCAGGGCCGGCCCCGATAACGGAAAGTAGGGTTTACGGTCCTGGCACGCTTCCAGAGTAAGTGGTGGTTCCGGATCCGTGCAGGCTGTGAACAGGAAAAGGCAGCCAAGCAGCAGGCAGGAGCAGTGAAAAGAAGGCATGGTCAGAGGGTAGGTGTCAAAAGAATAATTCCCCAAATATACCCGCTCACTCAGAAATCACCTCCACCCGCTCCCGGGCCAGACGGTCGCCCCCGTCCAGTCCGGCCAGATAGCGCACCATCGCCTCCCGTAGCTCCACGTGCAGCGTCCAGGCACTGGCGGAGTCCTTGGCGGAGGCCAGGCAACGGATCTGGATGGCTTCCTTGTCGGAGCCGACTACCTGGACGGTGGGTTCCGACTCTCCGTCGTAGTGCTCGTTGTTTTTACACAACTCCGCAAATTTTTGCCGGATGTCATCGACGTCCGTCCGGAAATCCGCGTGCAGTACGATGGGTTTGAGCATGTGGGGGTCGTTCATGCTCCAGTTCTCGAAGGGGTGATCGATGAAGTACTTCAGGGGGATCACCAGGCGGCGGGCGTCCCAGGTTTTCACTACGAGGTAGGTGAAGCGGATATCCTCCACCGTTCCGTATTCCCCGTTGCTGGTAATGATGCTGTCCCCGATCCGGGCCGGCTTGGTGACGGCGATCTGTAGCCCCGCGATAACGTTCCCCAGCGTACTCTGGGCCGCAATACCCAGGATGACGGTAGCAATTCCCGCGGAGGCGACCAGGCTGACGCCCAGACTGCGCAGCTGTGGAAACTGGCCGAGCACCACACTGATCCCCACCGCCACCACGATGGCCGTCACCACCCAGCGGCCGACCGACAGGTAAGTCAGCAAACGGCGGCTGGCGAGATTTTCCTCGTCGGAGATATCCGCCACCTGTGTTTCTGTAATTCGTTCTATGGCGTAGTCGATCACCCGCATGATCAGCCAGGTGATGGAAACGATCACTACGACCAGCAACAAACTATAGAGGTAAGGAGACCAGCCACCGGCAATGCTCAGCAGGTCGTTCATCGCGATGTAGAAGAGCAGACTTCCCACGGCCAGGGAGATCGGAGTGGTCATTTTATCGCCCAGGTCGTTTGCCCACTCCTGGTCGGAGCGACGTACCAGGCGGCTGACGACAACGTACAGCAAGCGTGCGATGAGGTAGCACAACCCGGCAAACAAAAAGACCCCCAGAAATTTCCACAATCGCACCCCCAGTACGGGCTGTTCCATCCACTGCGGCATCATGCGGTTCAGCTTACTGGGCCCGTAGGCGGCGTACAGGGCCTCGATGTTTTCCGTAGTGCTGGCGGAGATCACCCACAGGGGGGCGGCCTCCCCGACCCGGACGCGCTGCAGGTTGAGCACCACCTCACGGCCGTTTACGTCCAAGGTGCCGAAATCGACGGACCGCCTGGGCTTCCCCTCAATAGCCGGCTGCGCGGTGGAGGAGTTCGTCTGTCCGTCCGGCCGATCCGGGAGGGACGACCAGCCGATCGGTATGCGTTGCCGCAGTACGTAGTGCAACTTTTCCGCTAATAGGGCAGCCTCCCGCCGCTGGATGTCGCGGGGTAACAAATTGAGATTAAGGACCAGGGCCGCCATTGCGTACTCTCCCTCCCGGGAACGGCGAAGGAAATACTCCAGGGCGGCCTGTGGAGTCTGCAGGTGTACGGCAGCGGGCCGTTCCTCCAGCCCGGCGTTCAATTCGCTCAGTACGTAGTAGGCCTCATTGTATGCTCCCAGCGCGCCGGGTCGTCCTCCCCGGTCCGTGGCGGTACTGACAACGCTATCACGGGTGGGTAAGCGGTCGGTTTCGGACTGAGCGTTCACTCCGACAAAGCCGATTAAAAACAAAAAAAGTAATAAAAAGAGGTAAGGAGTTCGCGACATACTACTCTATAGGGTTCACGGGTACCATAGTTCGAGAACTCCGGTGGATAGTTGAGGACGAAATAAAAATCCGGGGTGTCTAACTAGGCAAATACGGTGTCCCCTTAGCTTTATGCCTATTTTTTGTCGGTCGTTTACCCAAAAGGGAAAATATTTCGCAACCCTTCGGAGCTACCGCCTATTTAAATCCCCGACACCACACCTAAAACCCTTATTCCCATGCGTGTAACGCTACTATTACTGGCCATGCTTTCGACCACTTTTCTCCTCGCTCAGGAAGACTTTCTCCGTTTTTACGGAGCTCCCTACAACGGTAATGCCGACAAGGGATACCGGCTCGAACGGCTCGGAGAAGATCCTTTCGTGCTCGGTACCCGTCAGAACCCCGATAACGGGTTTGACAACATCGGTGGCTATTCCTTCAATCCCACTACGGGTGAGGTGGTCGACAGTTTCATCAGCTTACGGAATTTCGATGTCCTGATGAACGGCAGCTGGCCTACCCCCGACGGAGGATTCATCGTTACTTACTCGGCTTTTTCGGAGGGTCGCAGCGACAATGGCATCACCCGTTTCGACCGGGAGTTCAACGAAGTCTGGACGCGCTCCGGGATCGCCTTTGCCTCCACCTACCTGAACTTTACCTTCGATAAGGACGGCACCATCATCGTGTTGTGGGCCAACATCGGCCAACTAGGTTCCAGCACGGCCGCCTGGCGACTCGATTACGAAACGGGGGCCTTCATCGAACAGGTGAACCTGACCATCGGCAGCGATGACGTCCCCTACCACCTCACCCCACTGCCCGGGAACCAGGGCTATCTGCTGGGCGGTACCCAGTCGGCAGACGGTTCCGACGACCGGGGCTACCTGCGCCGGGTAACGGACGATTTCGAGACCGTCTGGGTCCGCTACTTTGACGAGGTAGATGCCGGAAGAATGCTTTCCGTATCCGGTTCCACCCTGCGGGAGAACGGGGAGATATGGGCGACCGGATTTGCCAGTCGGGGGCTCTCCTCAGGGCGCGGCCTACTCCGGTTATCTTCCGACGGGACAATCATCAGTACCCAGTACCTCGATGCTCGCGCCAGCCAATTCGAACAGGTCGACTGGCTGGAGGATGGCTTCTTCGCCGAAAGATCCGTCGACCGGGGTAGCATTTACTCCCTCATCGATGTCAGCGAAGGCACCGCTACCGTAAGGGCCACCTACAATAGTGGGTTCCCGCAGGAAGAGCGTACCTACGTCGGCAATGGCTACCTCCCGGAACTCGACCGTATCGTCAGCGTCTTGGAAACACCCCGTCCGGTCGGTGATGCTCAAATGACCGTCGTCGTTACCGACGCGGCATCCACGGAAGAACAAACCTTTCGCTACGGTAAGGTCGGTGACAACCACATCGAATACGCCAATAAACTACTTCCCCACCCCAACGGGGAGGACCTGCTCATTCTCTCCAGCGGCGGACGCCCCGGCGGCATTGCTCCGGGAGCCCAACTCCTGACCGTCGATCCCGCTGACGGGAGCGAGCTGTCCGTTGTTTATCCCTCGGACGTACCCAATTCCCTGAACAAGCAGAATGCCTTTATCCGGGCCGACGGGCTGCTCCAGGTAAATGAGGTCATCGATGACGACCTTGCTACGATCTCCCTGCTGGATGAGGATCTCGTCGTAACGGAGCAGTACGAAGTCCCCCTCAACCAGCAGTATCAGTATCCGTTCAACGGACTGGGTCTCGCCTCCGGTGGATTTGCGCTGATCGGGGAACGGTTCAACGACATCGAGCGACGGAGTGACCAGACCGTCCTGATCTACGATGCGGACGGTGAGTTGCAATCCTCCACGTTCACCAGTTCCATTGTCCAGCAGGTAACTGAAAATGAAAACGGGGACATCATCACCGGGGGAAGTTCCCTGAATACCAATACCTTCGTTAACCTGGCGGCCATAACTGCCTTCGACCCGGCCGACGGGAGCATACGCTGGCGGGAAGACATCCAAAAAGCAGACTGCCGCTCGAATCTAGCCCACGACGTTCAGGCACTCCCCGACGGCAACTTAGGGGTCGTCATCTATTCTTTCAACTGTGGGAGCGGAATGCCGGACGTATCCATTTACTACGACACCTATACGCCTGCCGGAGAGCTACTGAGCAGTACACTGCTACCGGAAGCAGCCGACTTCGCCGGCATTCCCCGCCTGAGCACCGTCAGCGAGGAGGGAGAAATTGCCGTCGCCTGGGGGGAATCCGACGCGGAGGGGGAGGCCGACTATCGCCTGCGGCTGTTCCGGCTGGACGCTACCGCCGGAACCATCCTTCAGGATACGATCGTTACGGGCCTTTTCGACCGGGTGAACGTCCGTGACCTGCGTTACCTCAGCGGCAGCAGACTTGCCGTACTCGCCTTCACGCCGAGTGATGCCAAGGCCCTCTCCGAAGACATCATGTTACTGGTAACGGGAGAAGGCGCGCCCGTTTCCACCCGCTACCCCCGACTGGAGGCGGACGTCACCGTCGGCCCTAACCCGGTCGCCGACCGGATGACGGTAAGTATTCGAAACGCTACTGACGGTAAATTAGCCCTGGAATTATTCGCCACGGACGGCCGGAGGGTGCAACGAGCCTCCGTAACGACCACCGGAGGGGCAGTTACCCAAACCATGGGGTTGGAAAACTTACCGTCCGGCCACTACGCATTGCGAATTACCGGAAAGGACGGGGCCGCCCTGACTAAAAACGTGATCGTGACGGGCCGGTAAGTAAAAACTTTGCACCCGCGCGCCGCGCCCGCCTTACACGAAAAGTGGACCGTTGAATTGTCAACGGTCCACTTTTTAGTTGGCTGAATAATAGCGATCCTTACTTCTTCGGACCCGCTTCGGTGATTTCCTTACCGGCCTCCTCGGCGTACTTGCCGAAGTTCTTGTGGAACAGTTCGGCCAGCTTGGCGGCGGCGGCATCGTAATTCTCCTCATTGCGCCAGGTGTCCCGTGGGTTCAGCATGGCGTTGGGTACGTCCGGGCAGCGGACGGGGCGGTTCAGGCCGAAAACGGGGTCGACGACGTAATCGTCGTGGTCCAGTTTGCCCTCCAGGGCGGACTTGATCATGGCCCGGGTGAAGGGCAGTTCGATGCGGGAGCCCTCGCCGTAGCCACCACCGGTCCAGCCGGTATTGATGAGCCAGACGTTGATGGGCTGTCCGTCCTCGGCGCTGTCGCGCAGTTTCTTGCCCAGCATATTGGCGTAGTGGGCCGGGTGCAGGGGAATGAAGGGCGCGCCGAAGCAGGCCGAAAAGGTAGCCTGCGGCTCGGTGATGCCCGCCTCGGTACCGGCGATCTTGGCCGTGTAGCCACTGATGAAGTGGTACATCGCCTGCTCGGGCGTGAGCCGGCTGATGGGAGGCAGCACGCCGAAAGCGTCGCAGGTGAGGAAGAAGATGTTGCGCGGCAGGTCGCCCCGCGAGTTGTACATGATGTTGTCGATGTGGTAGATCGGGTAACTCACGCGGGTATTCTGGGTGATGCTGTCATCCCGGTAGTTCGGGGTATGGCCGTCTTCCTCCAGGCCGATGTTTTCCAGCAGGGCACCGAATTTGATGGCGCGGTAGATCTGGGGTTCCTTGCTCTCGCTCAGATCGATCACCTTGGCGTAGCAGCCGCCCTCCAGGTTGAAGACGTTGGCCTGGCTCCAGCCGTGCTCGTCGTCGCCGATCAGCCGCCGGTCGGGGTCGTTGCTCAGCGTGGTCTTTCCCGTACCGGAGAGGCCGAAGAACAGGGCGGAATCTCCCTTGGTGCCGACGTTGGCGGAACAGTGCATACTCAGCACCTCCCGCTGGGTGGGAAGTACGTAGTTCAGTACGGAGAAGATGCCCTTCTTGATCTCGCCGGTGTAGGCCGTACCGCCGATCAGGATGGTCTTCTTGGTGAAGTTGATGATGCTGAAATTGTCCTGACGGGTACCGTGGGCGGCCGGGTCGGCCGTTACGCCGGGGAAGGCATAGATGGTCCACTCATCGGTGATGAGGTTCTTGACGTTCTCTCCGTCGGGCCGCAGGAACATATTGTAGGCGAACATATTCTGCCAGGGGAACTCGGTGAATACGCGAATATTGATCCGGTACTTCCGACTGGAACAGGCGTAGGCATCCCGGACGTACACTTCGTCCAGCCCCTTGGCGTACTCGAGTGTTTTTTGCTCCAGCGCGTCGAAGGCCTCTGCCTTGATCGGAATATTGATGTTTCCCCAATCGACGGTGTCGCGGGTGATGTCGTCCTCGACGATGTAGCGATCCTTCGGGCTACGGCCGGTGTACTTACCGGTGTTAATGATGAGGGCACCGGTATCGGACAGGTGCCCCTGGCCCTTACTGATGGTATCTTCTACGAGTGCGGCGACCTTGAGGTTTTCGCGGAGGTTATGGTGGTGCATGATGAAAAAGTCTTAAAGTTGGTAGGGGTAATATGGGTAGAAATAAATAGTTGTCATGGCAAATATAGGAAGTAGGTTCATGTCGGCCCTCTCCATTAATCGACGCAGGAGAGAAATTGGAGGTTCGACTTGTAGCCTCAATTCCGCGGCCGAAACCGCAATCCCACCACTCCCCAAACGCCGAATTGGGAGGAAGAGATCAGTCTGGCGCCCTCATTATTGGGCTCGTCGATCCATTCTTCATAGCGGTGATCGGTCAGGTTGTTGACGCGGGCGTAGATGGACAGATCACGGACCAGTTCCACGTCTGCACTCAGGTCGAGGCCAAAGCGGGAGTTGAGGTAGATGGGCTGATCGTCCTGCACCCGGTCGAAGACACGGTCGCGGAAGTTACTGGCAATGACCACGTTCAGTCGGTTGTTGGGGTTACTGTACACCAGGCTCAGGTTAGCGGATTGCCGCGGTGCCTGGGGGAGAGTGAAATTGTCGAAACGGGCGTCCCGGCTCTCTACGTTCAGGATGTTGTTGTTGTAGGTTCCGTTGAGGCTGATGAAGCGAAGTTGGGGGTCGATGAAGCCGAAGTTCTGGTAAAAACCGATCTCCAGTCCGTACAGGTTAGCCTCCTCGGTGTTGGTGAGTCGCGTTACCCGGTACACCTGCCCGTTCCGGTCGAACGTCTGGCTCTCTTTCACCGTCGGATCTTCCAGGAATTTGGCGAAGAGGCCTACCTGGAGCAGTCCGTCCCGCCGCCCGTAGCGCTCAAAAGTGAGGTCTAAGTTGCGGCTGATCGTCGGTTCCAGGTCGGCCTCTCCGTCCGCGGGGCCGCGTAGAATCTGGTTGATCTCCGTCTGGTACTGTTGCACCGGCACGAGGTTGCCGTAGCCCGGGCGGGCAATGGCCTCGTAGTAACTCAGGCGAAACTGACGGTCACGGCTGCGACGGAAGGTAAGGTTGAGGCTGGGGAAGAGGTTATCGTAGCTGATATCCCGTTCGTTGCCTTCATTCAGTAATATGTAACTCAGGTTGGTCCGCTCGTAACGCACCCCGATGGAAGTGGTGATGCGGCTCGACCAGTTAGCGGCGTACATGACGTAGCCCCCCAGGATCTCCTCCGTGCTGTCGTAGGCGTCGTCGAGGCTATCGAGCGCGGGGGTGCGCACGGGACTTTCTTCCGGGAGGGCGGCGAAAGTATTCGCTCCGGCAAATCCGTCGCGTGCCAGCTCCCTCGCATCGAAGAAACTGCCTTTGGTACGGTCCTTCACCCGGTAGCGGGCGCCGACGCGGACAAAACTCGTTTTGCTCTCGCTCACGAAGCGCGTCAGGTTAGCGCCGCCGATGGCGATGTCCTCCTTCAACTGGGCATTCTCCTGCAGGAATACACGACGGTCGGGGGTTTCCGCGCCGGTAGTGGTGTAGGGCGTGGCGGTCAGCAATTCGTTATCGGTGAAATTTCCGGGACTGAAGTAACGCTCGGTCAGCCGGAGCCGGTCGCCGCTGCGGTCGCTGGTGCTGGCAAAACTGACGGTGTAGTCCAGTCGGGTCTTGGGAAAGTTATTCTCTACTTCCAGGGTTACCAGGTGTAGGTTGCGTTCCTGGGTAAATCCGCTGGTGGTCTTGTTGATGGTCGTCTGCCCCGGCGCGCGATTATCGAAATTCGCCTGGCGGTACAAAAAGTCCTCGTTGCTGCCGCTGTAATTGTAGCTCAGACGCAGACGATTATAGATACTCGGTCGTAATTCGATGGCCCCCAGAAAGCCGGTTTTCTTGGTGTCCCGGTCCAGGTCGAAGGGTCGGGAAGCGAACAGTTCGGTCCCGGTGACGCCGCTGCGACCGTAGTCGAAATTGGCTGTCCGGCTGCCCCGGCCGTGGCGGAAGTAAGTACCCGCCAGGAGCAGGTAAACGCCCTCATCCTTGAGTTCGGAGTTGAGGTAAGCCGTAGCCTGGGTGATGCCGCTGCTCTGGTCGGGGTTCTCGTCGAAGCCGAAGTTCGTACCGATACCGCCCTGCAGGAGGGTTTCGAATTTTTCCTGGGGTTGGCGGAGTCGGAAATCGACCGTACCGCCGATGGCATCGGCGTCCATGTCGGCCGTCCGGGATTTAATGACGCGTACTTCCTCCACGAGGTTACTCTGGATGATGTCCAGGCCGCCGGCCCGGTCCCCTTCCGGCTGAATGGAGGGCAGCCGCTGTCCGTTCACGCTGATGGCGGTGTACTGCTCGGGCAGTCCGCGCACCTGCACCTGTTCGGCTTCCCCCCGGTTGCGGGTAATGGTCACGCCGGGCATCCGCTGCACGGTTTCGGCCAGGGTCACGTCCGGGTACTTGTTGAAGAGGTCGGCGTGAATGATGGTCTGGTTGACCAGGGCGGACTGCTGTACCCGGAGGGCGGACAGCTGCCCCGTCGCCCGCCGGCCGGTCACGATGACCTCTCCGAGTTCGCTGAAGGACTCCCGCATTTCGATGTCCACTTCCAGGGCCCGGTCCAGGTTGGTCACCCGGACGATGGTGTCGAAGTTCTCGAAACCCAGGTAGGAGGCCACGATACGGATGCGTCCGGGAGGTACCGCCAGCCGGTAGTGGCCGTCTATGTCCGAGGAGGCTCCGACCACGGCCCCGACCACCCGGATGGTGGCACCAATGAGCGGAGTTCCTTCCTCATCGGTTACCTTTCCTTCGATATCCGCCTCCTGGGCGGCCAGTCCGGCCGCCAGGAAACAACAAAACAGGGCGAGTACAATTTCCTTCATATCCCCTAATAGCCCCAAACCCGACCATTTGTTTATGAATAAGATCATCTTCCTCGACGCGGCGACGGTTTCCGACCTGCCCGCCTACGACCGCCTCCGGGAACTCGGCGATTTTACGGCCTACGACCGTACCCCGCCGGAACGCGTCCTGGAACGATTGTCCGGGGCCCAGGTGGCCATCACCAACAAGGTTCCCATCGATGCCGGCCTGATTGGGCAACTTCCCGATCTCAGGCTGATTTGCGTGGCCGCTACCGGCACCAACCACATCGATGCGGAAGCCGCGGCGGCCAGGGGCATCCCCGTCCGGAACGTGGCGGGCTACAGTACCGCTTCGGTAGCCCAGCTGACCATTACCTCCCTCTTTACCCTGGCCATGGACCTGATCTGGCTCAACAACTCCGTCCACGACGGCAGCTACTCCCGCCAGCCCGATTTCACCCACTGGCGGCGGCCCTTTTACGAGCTCGGCGGGGCGACCTACGGCATCATCGGCCTCGGCACCATCGGGCATGCGGTCGCCCGGCTCGCCACTGCCTACGGGGCCAAGATCATCTACCACAGTACCAGCGGACGAAACACCGACCAGCCCTATCCCCAAGTTTCCCTCGACGAACTGCTGGACCGCTCCGACGTGGTCAGCATTCACTGTGGGTTGAACGACAACACCCGGAACCTCATCGGCGAGCGCGAGTTGGGGCGCATGAAAGACACGGCCTACCTGCTCAATCTGGGTCGCGGGGGCATCGTGCGGGAAGACGATTTGGCGCGGGCGCTGGATGCAAACCTTATTGCGGGCGCAGCGGTCGACGTCTTCACCCGGGAGCCGTTACCCAAAGGCCACCCGTTCCTTTCCGTCCGGGATCCGAGCCGGCTGCTCCTCACTCCCCACGTAGCCTGGGCCAGCGTCGAGGCGCGTACCGAGTTGCTGACCGGCATCGTGGCCAACGTGGAGGAAGGGTGGTAGGGTGCCTGGGGATTGATCCCCAGTCCGGCTTCAGCCGGAACCGGACTCGGCAGTTCAGCAGCAAAGCACTCCCGGAGAGTTGTGCTCTCCAGGAGCCGACCCAACTCGCCGGTAGCCGACTTACCTTTACCCCATGCACTCTCGCCGTTTACTGTTATTGCTCTGCACCTTCCCGATTATTATCGGGACCTCTTCCCTCAACGCCCAGCGCGACACCCTGGATATAGACGGCCTCGACGCCCAGCAGCAGCTCATCGAGGATGTCATCGCCAATTCCGGGGACGACAGCGACGAGTTCACCTTCAATGCGGCCTTCAGCCTGCTGGAAACCTACCGACGCCGGCCCCTCGACCTGAACCAGGCCAATTACGACGAGCTGGCCGAAACCCTGCTGCTCACCCCCGTCCAGATGGACCAACTACTGGAATACCGCCGCCGAATGGGCAAGCTCATCAGCATTTATGAGTTGCAGGTGATTCCGAGCCTCGACGTGGAAACCATCCGAAACCTGCGCCCCTTCGTACGGGTGGGCGGCGGCCTGGACGATACCCAGATCTCCCTCGGGCGAATGCTGGCCGAGGGCGACCGCGAACTGTACCTGCGCGCCCAGCGGCGGGTGGAAAAAGCCCGTGGCTACCTCATCGAGCCCAATGACGAGACCAATTACTACCTCGGTAACCCCTGGCGCTACTACACCAAATTCCGCCAGCGGTACGGTAACCGACTCAGTTTCGGTTTCGTAGCCGAAAAAGACCCGGGGGAAGCTTTCTTCTCCGCCAACAACAGCAAAAGGGGCTTCGATTATTACAGCGCCCACTTCTTCCTGCGCAACGTGAACCGGAACATCAAGGCCCTGGCACTGGGTGACTTCAACGTGAGTTTCGGGCAGGGGCTCATCCTCTATTCCGGCTTCGGTTTCGGAAAGAGCAGCCAGACCACGACGGTGGCCCGGGGCGGACAGACCCTGCGGCCCTACGCCAGCGTGAACGAGATCAGTTTCCAGCGCGGCGCGGGGCTCACCCTGGCCTTCGGAGATAAGATAGAGGCCACCGTTTTCGGCAGCCGCAAGGGCATCAACGGTAACCGCATCGAAACGCTGACGCAGATCGACACCGTGGAGCAGGAAATATTCACGGCCAACATCAGCTCCATCAACCTGAGTGGCTTCAACCGTACCCCGAGTGAGGTGGCCGACCGCAACGCCGTGACCAATTACACCTTCGGCGGCAACCTCCAGTTCCGGGGCAGCCAGCGCTTCCGGATCGGCCTGAACGTCCTCGGTGAGCGCTTCAGCCAGTCGCTGCTGCGCACGCCCCGCCCGGATAACCGCTTTCAGTTCTCCGGCGACCGCCTCTACAATGCCAGCCTCGATTACCGCTACCGGTTGCGGAACTTCACCTTCTTCGGGGAAGTGGCGGGGTCGGACAATGGCGGTACGGCCATGATCCACGGCGTCCAGGCCGGTCTGGATCGCTACTTCGACATCGCGCTGGTCTACCGCCGCTACGGCCGCGACTACCAGGCCCTGAATGCCCGCCCCTTCGGGGAAACCGCCAACGGCCGCAACGAAGAGGGCATTTATCTCGGTGTCGAACTCCGCCCCGCCAACCACTGGAAAGTCAATGCCTTTTACGACCTCTGGCGCCACCCCTGGCTTCGCTTCAATATCGATGCCCCCAGTACCGGCCGGGAGTACCGCTTCCGCCTTACCTACTGGCAGAAACGCAAACTGGAGACCTACCTGGAAGTCCGCGCCGAAACCAAGGGATTCGGAACGGACGGAGACGAAACGGTCTTCACCAATCTCGATCCGGTGGTGGAGCGCAGTCGCTTCCAGGCCCGCTGGCACTTCGGCTACAAAATCACCTCCGCCCTGGAATGGCGCAGCCGCGTCGACTGGGGTTTCACCGAGGACCCGCTCAACGGTCGGGAAGAGGGCGTGATGGTGTACCAGGATTTCCACTTCCGACCCCGCGGCCCCTTCAGCTTCAGTACCCGCTTCGCGCTCTTCGACACCGATAGCTACAACGTCCGCTTCTACCAGTACGAGAACGGACTGCTGTACAACGCCCGGGTGGTCCCCTACTACGAGCGCGGCAGCCGGACCTTCTTCGTGGCCCGCTACAAGGGCATCCGTAAGCTGACCCTGGAGGCCCGCATTGCCCAGACCTTCTTTCCGGACCGGGAAAGCATCGGCTCGGGACTGGAGGAAATACAGGGTAAAAAACGCACGGAAATCGGGTCGCAAATAGTGTGGCGTTTTTAGCGAACCGAGGCGAACAAGGCCGTTCGGGAAGTGTTTTATCGTCTCGGGTTCACCACCCGGATTCCTTTACCCTCAATCACCCAATCATGCCTACTACCAAAGCAGAAAAAGTCGCCCTCGCCAAGAAGAACGCCGAAGCCGAAAAGGCCAAGAAAAAGGCGCAGCGGGAGGGCAAATCCTCCGTCGCCGCTCCCGCCGGCAAGGGAGCCAAGAAAGGCCCTTCCCTGATCAACCAGAGCAAGACCAAGAAAAAGTCCTAGTACGCTTCCGACCCCTCTGACCGCCCGGCCCCGCTCCTCCCACCGGGGAAGCGGGGCCGGGCGTTTTAACACCTTACCCATGAGCAAACCACGCCTGATCAAGAATTACGAGAAGCTGACGGACGACATCCTCCAGCAGATCAAGATAAAATATCCCTACGGGTTTGCCGATCACCTCATTCGCTTTACGGACATAAACGGTAAACTCAGTACCGCCCTCCCCTTCGAGACGGAGGACAAGTACTATCTCGTGCGCATGACCGAGCGGGAAGCACTGCTCATCATCGACGATGACGACGACTACGATGACGACGGCAACCTCCTCGATGAGGCCCGGGAGGAATACCGGGACAAACTCAACGAGGATGACGACGACGACATCGAAGCAGCGGCTATCGACCCCGCGGAGTTAGAAGAAGAGTGAATAGGGTCGAACGTCGTACTATTTACTGACCACCGTCAGCCTCGGCCCGGGAGTGATCAGAAAACGCCCCGTTCCCACCGCTTCTCCGTCCGCCTCTCCCTTGGCGTAGCCAGACAGCACCTCCACTTCGACGGAACCGGCCAGGGTAGTCGTCACCTCCCCCAGCCCGCCGATGGTACCGGTGTAGAACCGCCAGCCGTGGGCCAGTACCTTCCACTTCGGCATACTCCGGGCGAAGGTGAGGGCGAAAAGATCCCCGTGGAGATCCGCCTGGGGCACCAGCCGCA
This sequence comes from Lewinellaceae bacterium, assembly GCA_963838715.1. Classification (GTDB taxonomy): domain Bacteria; phylum Bacteroidota; class Bacteroidia; order Chitinophagales; family Saprospiraceae; genus Neolewinella. Next base: position 4,183,594 of record CAWISE010000009.1, on the reverse strand, counting down.
TCCCGCCACCCGAATAGCGGCCACAGCCTACGTTGATGGTGTAGAATTCGTCCTCCACCACCGTTCCGTCGTAGGTCAGGCGGATACGGGGCGGGGCGAATGTCCGCAGTCCGAACAGCGTGTGGCGCAGGTAGTCGATCCGGTGCTTGCCGGACTGAGCGTTGACCCGCTCGGTCACCAGTGCGTCGAAGGCAAAACCGGCCACGTTGACGAAGCGGGTTTCCCTTCCCCCGGAGGAAATCAGGCCGGTCAGTACGGAAGCGGTACGACCCTGCCGGACCATCCGGATCCACGCTTCCAATCGGTGGGGGACGCCCAGACTGCGCACCCAGTCGTTACCCGACCCCAGGGGCAGGGGGCAGTACCGCAGATCGGGCCGCTGCCGGGGCAGTGCATCCACCAGGTGGTGGTGGGTCCCGTCTCCCCCTACCCCGACGATGGTGGTGGCACCCGACCTGATCGCGGCGCTGACCTGCCGGCCTACATCACGGACGGACTCCGTAAAGGCCCAGCGTATGCCCGGAAATGCGGCAGCCAGCGGAACGTGGTATTCATCCAGCCAGCACCTGCGTCCGCGCCCGCCTCCGGCGTTCGGATTCACGAAAAAGTACCAGTCGGCGTAAGATTTTCCCCGGTTCATGCATCCAAAGGTCGACACCAGTGGGCAGTTCGTCGGAAACAAAGGCGATATTCGCCCCGAATGCCCACCTTTACCCCACTATGACGGAACCCATTACCGCAACCGCCCCCATCATCCGCGTCGAGAACGTTCGCAAGGCCTACGGCGAAAAAGTCGCCGTCGACGATGTCAGTTTTTCCATGCCGGAAGACGCCATCCTCGGCCTCCTCGGTCCGAACGGCGCCGGCAAGACCAGCCTCATCCGGATGATCACCTCCATTACCCGCCCCGACGCCGGCACGGTCTTCTTCCGCGGCGAACCCCTCAGCGGCTACCACCCCACCCAGATCGGGTACCTGCCCGAGGAACGCGGCCTCTACAAAACGATGTACGTCGGCGAACAGCTGCTGTACCTGGCCCGCCTCAAGGGCGTGACCGCGGACATTGCCAGGCCCCGCGCCGAACTATGGCTGGAAAAATTCGGCCTCGAAGGGCAGTGGAAAAAGAAGGTGGAGGAACTCTCCAAGGGCATGCAGCAGCAGGTGCAGTTCATTGCTACCGTCCTGCACGAGCCCAAACTGCTGATCCTGGACGAACCCTTCAGCGGTCTGGACCCCGTGAACGCCACCCGGATGCGGGAGGAGATCCTGCGGATGCACGACGAGGGTACCGGCATCATCTTCAGCACCCACCGCATGGAGCAGGTGGAGGAACTCTGTGAATACATCGTGCTCATCAACCAGGGCCGCAAGATCCTGGAGGGGAAGGTTCGCGAGATCCGCCGCAGTTTCATGGAAAACCGCTTCCGGCTGGACTTCGCCGGTGAACTACCCGTCGCCGTCGGTGAGCGTTACCAGCTACTGAACCGCACCCCGATGGGCGTCGACATCCAGCTGGAACCGGAGGAAAGGGGCAACGACCTGCTGCGTTTCCTGCTGGATCACGGCATCCGGATCGAGGGCTTCCGGGAGTTGCTGCCGAGTTTGAACGAAGTATTTATTAAACAGGTAGAGCGATAAGAATTAAGAATCAGGAATTACGACGGCACCCAGTCCTAATTCCCAAGTCTTACATCCTAATTCTTAACTCCTAAGTCTCAGATCCATGAACAACCTCTGGCAAGTCATCAAACGCGAGTACATCACCCGCGTCCGCAAAAAATCCTTCATCCTCGCTACCCTGCTGACGCCGCTGGGCCTGGCGGTCTTCTTCATCGTCGCCCAGGCCATCTTCAGCTACGGCAACGACGAGGAGCAGCGCATCGCCGTCGTGGACGAGGGCGGGCTCTTTACCGGTCCGATTCCCGACGAAGAGGGTTTCTTCTTCAAGTTCGTGGACGAGGACGTGGAAAGCCTCCGCGACCAGGTCGGCACCGAGGGTGGTTACTCGGCCATCCTGGTCATTCCCGAGGTGACCAACCCGCGCAAGAAGGACCTCCGGGTGCAGTACATCAGCGACGAAACCCTCTCCATGAGCGGGGAGATGGCCATCAACAGCCGCCTGGAGAAGGGCCTGCGGGAGTACAAGATCCGCGCCCTGGAACTCGACAAGGCCGAACTCGCCGCCCTGGAGAGCGACGTGGACATCCGCACCAGCAAGCTCAACCCGGTCGAGGGCGAGGAGACGGACACGACGGCCGCTACCGCCATCGGCACCGTGACCGGCTCGATCATGGGCTTCATGATGTACCTCTCCATCTTCATCTACGGCATGATGGTGATGCGCTCGGTGATGGAGGAAAAGACCAACCGCATCGTGGAGGTCATCATCAGTTCGGTCAAGCCCTTCACCCTGTTACTGGGTAAGATCATCGGCGTCGGCGCCCTGGGCCTGACGCAGGTACTGGCCTGGATCATCCTGATTCCCGGCGTACTGTTCCTGGTGGCCACCTTCTTCGGTTTCGACGAGGGCACCGCCCAGCAGATGCAGGCCGGGGCCCCCGAGGTGGACCCCGCGGAGATGCAGAGCCTGGTGGAGAAATTCATCAGCGGCGTAGGCACCCTGAACTGGTGGGTCATCCTGCCCACCTTCATTCTTTACTTCCTGGGCGGCTACTTCATGTACGCAGCCCTGTTCGCCGCCGTCGGGTCGGCCATGGGAGACGATATGGGCGAGAGCAATTCCCTCACGCTGCCCATCACCATCCCCGTCATCCTGGCCTTCTACATCATGACGGCCGCCCTGCAGGCACCGAATTCCAGCCTGGCCGTCTGGTCGTCGATGTTCCCCCTCTTCAGCCCCATCGTGATGCCCGCGCGCATCCCCTTCGGCATTCCCGGCTGGCAGATCATACGTCAGCCTGGTGCTGCTGTTTGCCTTCAGCATGGGCATGGTCTGGGTCGCCGGCCGCATTTACCGCATCGGTATCATGAACTACGGCAAGAAGAGCAGCCTGAAGGACATGGGCCGGTGGCTGTTCTCTAATTATTAAGGACTAAGGAATCAAGGTACCATTATGACAGTAGCCGTAGACATATCGATGTATCCGCTGACGCAGGCGTACGAGGAGCCCATCAAGGCCTTCATCCGCGAATTACGTTCGCAACCCGGACTGACGGTGGCCACCAATCCGCTGACCACCCAGCTTTCCGGCGACTACGATGCGGTGATGGACGGACTGAAGGCCGCCATGCGCCCGGTACTGAGCGGAACGGAGGCGGTAAGTTTCGTGGTCAAGATCCTGAACGTGGAGATCGTTCCCGGTAAGCGGGTGGAAATCTCGTGACGGGTTGCGGGCAAAAGGGGCGACGGGGCGCAGGTGCCGACTCTCCGGAAAACCGGTAGGTCCTTATTCTCGTACTTAGCTATAATTTCGTGTTCTTCCCGCTATCAAAACTTGATTTGGTTAAATTGCGACACCTAAGGTGAGTAATTTCTTCCCATCTTGGCGGTTGCGTGAACATCTGAACAGTTTTCGTTTTTCCTAATTGCCTTCCTTAAGGCTCCCGAGCTCCGAAATTATCTACAGACCATAAAATTCCTGTTGACACTCCGTCGACGGGCCATTAATTCTGTACGCTAACCGCAATTACTTCAACCCACCCAGATATGATCAAAAAGCACTTTACCCATCTATCGTTCACCCTGCTGCTGTTGCTGCTCGGCTTAGGCACCAGCCTGAGCGCGCAGGATTGCAACGCCAACGGCGGTATGCTGTCCCTGGCCGACGGCACGGTGATCGGCTTCACCTGTACCGACGACGGTACGGAAATGCCGTTCAACATCATCCGCACCGGATTTGTCGGACAAAACAGCCAGTATTTCATCACCAATGCCGGCGGTACCATTCTGGCCCTTCCGGCCGGCGGACCTCCCTTCGACCTGACGGGCTTCCCCAACCGGACAATCGCCATCTGGAGCCTGGCCTACTCGGGTGACCTGACCGGCGAGTTCTTCATCGGTGGTAATGTCTGCGCGGTATTTTCCGACGCCGACTGCGCCAGCCTCTCCAACCCCTTTGTGATCACCCGCGCCCGCGGAGACGATTGCGATGCCTTTAACTGTTTTGCCGACGGTGGCATGATCGAGTTTGCCGGTGGCGGTTCTTCCGAGACCATCTGCATCAACGGCGATCCCATGCCCCTGGAAGTAACCCAGGACGGAGAAGCCACGGGAGAGAACATGACTTTCCTCATCACCGACTCCAACGGCAACATTCTTGATATCCCCGCCGGGAACGGTCCCTTCGACCTGAGCGGTGCCGGTGCCGGTACCTGCCTCATCTGGTACCTGAGCTACGACGACGATCTGGAAGGGCTGGAAGTCGGCAACAACGCCGATGATTTCGACGGCTGTTTCAGCCTCTCCAACCCCCTGACGGTGGTTCGCAATGCGGTTGACGCCGGCGAACTGAGTTTCGCGGGTGAGGAGACGGAGGTCACCATCTGTGCCGGAGACAGCATCCCCGACCCCATCGACGTATTCCAGATTGACAACGATGCCGTCATGGGAACGGACTTCACCTACGTGGTGACCGACGCCGATGGCAACATCCTGAACCCCGCCGCGCCCGGCCCCACCTTCGACTTCGAAGGCGCCGGCGGCGGTGCCTGCCAGATCTACTTCCTGGCCAGCAACGGCCCCGTTGGCGGACTCGAAATGGGTGCCCCCATTTCCGGACTGACGGGCTGCTTCGACCTTTCCAATGCCCTGACCATCGTGCGCAATACCGCCGAGGCGGGTGCGATCACCTTCGAGGACGGCAACCTGACCCAGACCATCTGCGCCGGCGACGGCGAGGCGGACCCCTTCACCGTGATCCAGACCAATATGGAGGACGTCACCGGTGATACCCAGACCTTCGTGGTGACGGACGCCGACGGCAACATCCTGAACCCGGCCGCCGAAGGCCCGGTATTCGACTTCGAAGGAGCCGGTGGCGGTGCCTGTCAGATCTACTACCTGAGCTACAGTGGTGACATCACCGGGCTGGAGCAGGGAGCCAGTATCGACGGCCTGATGGGTTGTTTCGACCTGTCCAACTCCCTGACGATCGTACGCAATACCGCGGCGGCCGGCATGATCACCTTCGAGGACGGGAACATGACCCAGACCATCTGTGCCGGTGACGGCGAGGCGGACCCCTTCACCGTGATCCAGGTGAATATGGACGACGTTGACGGCGACACCCAAACCTACGTGGTCACGGACGCGGACGGCAACATCCTGAACCCCGCCGCCGAAGGCCCGGTATTCGACTTTGAAGGAGCCGGTGGCGGTGCCTGCCGTATTTACTTCCTGAGCTACACCGGTGACATCACCGGACTGGAGGAAGGAGAAAACATCGACAACCTGATGGGTTGCTTCGACCTCTCCAACGCCCTGGTCATTACCCGCCTCACGGGTGAGGATTGTCCGGGTTTCTGCGGTGCCAACGGTGGTGCCATCACCTTTGCCGACGGCAGCCTGTCCGACACCATCTGTGCCGGTGACGGTATGCCCGACCCACTGGACGTGATCCAGGTCGGCGGCGACAGCCTCAGCGGCAGCAACTTCACCTTCGTCATCACCGATAGCGAGGGAGAAATTCTCAATATCCCCGACGGGAACGGTCCCTTCGACCTGGAAGGAGCCGGTGGCGGCGCGTGCCTCATCTGGTACCTCGCCTTCGAGGACGATCTGACCGGCGCTGAAGTCGGACAGAATGCCAACAACCTCGGCGGCTGTTTCGATCTTTCCAACCCCCTGACCGTCGTTCGCAATACCGGCGAAGACTGTGAGAACTTCTGTGGCGTCGAAGCCGGCATGATCGCCTTCCTCGACGGTTCCCTGACGGATACCATCTGTGCCGGTGACGGCGAGGCGGACCCCCGCGAGGTCATGCAGACCATGGCCGACATGGTAGTGGGCGACTCCGTAACCTTCGTAGTCACGGATTCCGACGGCAACATTCTCAACCCCGCCGCGCCCGGCCCCGTCTTCGACTTCGAAGAAGCCGGTGGAGGTGCCTGCCGCATCTACTACCTCGCCACCGACGGTACCGTGACCGGGCTGGAAATGGGAGCTAACATCGACGACCTCGGTGGCTGCTTCGACCTTTCCAATGCTCTGGTCATTACCCGCAATACGGGTGACGAGTGTGATAACTTCTGTGGTGCCGACGCCGGTATGATCACCTTCGCCGGTGGTGCCCTCACGGATACCATCTGTGCCGGTGACGGTATGCCCGACCCCCTTACCGTATTCCAGACGGCCAACGACGATGTGACCGGTGACAACTTCACCTACGTCGTAACCGATTCCGACGGTAACATCCTCAACCCCGCCGCTCCCGGCCCCGTCTTCGACTTCGAAGAAGCCGGTGGAGGTGCCTGCCGCATCTACTTCCTGGCCAGCGACAGTACGCTGACCGGACTGACGATGGGTGGCAGCATCGACAGCCTCGGTGGTTGTTTCGATCTGTCCAACGCCCTCGTCGTGACCCGTAACACCGGTGACGAGTGTGATAATTTCTGTGATGTCGAGGCCGGTATGATCTCCTTCCTGGACGGTTCCATGACCGATACCATCTGCGCCGGTGACGGAGAAGCCGACCCCCGCGAAGTCATGCAGACCATGGGAGACATGGTGATGGGTGATTCCCTAACCTTCGTCGTCACGGACGCCGACGGCAACATCCTCAACCCCGCCGCGCCCGGCCCCATCTTCGACTTCGAAGGAGCCGGCGGCGGTGCCTGCCAGATCTACTACCTCGCCACCGACGGTACCGTAACGGGACTGGAGATGGGAGCCAACATCGCCGATCTCGGCGGTTGCTTCGACCTCTCCAACGCCCTTTCCATTACCCGTAATACGGGCGATGACTGCGACGGCAACGATGTATGTGAGGCGGAAGCCGGAACGATCACCTTCGAGGGTGGTGCGATGGAAGTAACCATCTGTGCCGGAGACGGTATCCCCGATCCGCTCGCCGTCTTCCAGTCGACCCCCGACACCGTTAACGGTAGCAATTTCACCTACGTCATCACCGACAGTGAGGGAGAGATCCTGAACATCCCCGACGGAAACGGTCCCTTCGATCTCGATGGTGCCGGCGAGGGAAGCTGCCTAATCTGGTACCTCGCCTTCGAGGACGACCTGACGGGTGCTGAAGTCGGCCTGAACGCCAACGACCTTGGCGGCTGCTTCGACCTGTCCAACCCACTGACCGTCATCCGCAATACCGGAGAAGACTGCAACACCGGCGGACTGGACACGGACTTCGAAGCCGTGATGAACGGTCTGCAGGAGCTACCCGTCCCCGTCACCACTACCGGTTTCGGCCGTCTTGGTGCCGTACTGACCGGCAACACCCTGATCGTCGGTGGTAACTTCTCCAACCTGGAGTCTGACTTCGACGCTACCGTAGCCGGTGGTGCCCACCTGCACGTCGGTCTGGCCGGACAGGGAGGACCGATCGCCCTGCTCCTCACCACCGAGGTGGACGAGGACCTGCGCGGTGGTACTTTCCCCGAGGCCATGAACGTATTTACCATCTCCGACGAACTGGCGAACACGCTCCGTGCCCGCGGGATGTACGTGAACGTCCATACCCTGGCCCACCCCGCCGGTGAGTTGCGCGGACAGTTGCTCCCACTCGCCAATGACTACAAAATGGCCAACCTGTTGGGTGCCAATGAAGTCCCTTCCATCGTGACCAACGCCATTGGCGGCGTCGCCGTCGAAGTGAACGGTATGGACATCACCGTCTCCGGTAGCTTCAGCGGTCTGACCGACGAAGTAGCCGAGCAGATCGCGGGCGGTGCCCACCTGCACACCGGTATTGCCGGTCGTAACGGTCCCGTACAGTTCCCCCTCGTCATGAACATCGCCGACGATAGCCTCAGTGCTACCATCCCCGCGGCGATGAACACCTTCACGCTGGACAGCACCCAGATGGCTGCGCTCCAGAATGAGATGATGTACGTGAACGTACACTCCGATGCCTTTGGCTCCGGAGAACTACGCGGACAGGTCCATGACTACACGCTGACGGCCTTCTACGCCAACGCTTCCGGCCACCAGGCCCGCCCGGCTTCGATTGACACCGACGGTGCCGGTCGCCTCCTGCTGACCTACACCCCGGACAGCGTACTGATCGTGAGTGGTTCCATCAATAACCTCTCCGATACCATCCGTACCGACATTGCCGGTGGCGCCCACCTTCACCTGGGTATTACCGGAAGAAGCGGTCCGATCGAATTCCCCCTCAACCTGGAGGTGAGTGACGACGGTCTTTCCGCCATGATCCTGCCCGACTCTAACCGCTTCACCCTCGATACCCTCGCGGCAGGTTCGGTTTACAGTCGCCAGTACTACGTGAACGTCCACTCCGCCGCCGAGCCGAGCGGGGAAATCCGCGGCCAGGTGATGAACCTCGCCAAGGCGTACTTCGGAGCTAACCTGAACACCTTCAACGCCGTTGAGGACGCTTCCATCGGGGAAGCCAACGGTTTCGTCCTCCACGAATACGTGGAAACGCAACTGATCAGCACCGGCTCGTTCAGTGATCTGTTCTCCCCCTTCGACCCCACCGTTGCCGGAGGCAGCAACCTCCACGTAGGTAGCCCCATCCAGGTAGGCGGCCCGGCCATCCCGCTGTTCCCCGTCCTGGATAACAACCGTGGTGCCGGCGTATTCCCCGCCGAGGCCAACCGCGTCGACATTTCGCCCGACGTACTCGCTGCGCTGCAGGCCGAGATCATTTACGTGAACATCGCAACGGAGGAATTCCCGACCGGTGAGATCCGTGGTCAGGTACTGCGGGACGACAACCAGTTCCCCGAAGCCTCCATGTTTGCCGGAGTTGACGATGTATCTACCGTACTCATTACCGAGGACGGAATCCAGAACATCGATTTCTTCTCCTTCACCACCGCGGAGGATCCGGACAGTAACTTGGTTTTCTACGGTATCGAAGTATCCGGAGCCGGAGACTTCGACCCACTGCTGCTGATCCAGTTTGCCGACTCCACCGATCTGAGTTTCTTGCTGCAAGCGCTCTACGAGGGTTTCGTCGAACAGGGTGCTCCGAACGGCACCATCGTCGATCTGCAGTACCGGGTCGTTTCCTCCGACGGTAGCGTTCGCAAGAACGGAGAGGTGATCACGCTGGGTATCCAGGTCAACGAAGCTAACCTTCAGGGTAGCGGCGTAGCCATCACCGAGCTCAACGAGCGCGGAGAACTGGAACTGATGAACCTGATGAACGAGGAGATCGATCTGAGCACCTTCCGCGTAGAAACCTCCACGGGTGACTACCTGGTCGGTGACCTGATGCTTCTCTGCGGAGAGTACCTGCTGAAGGAAGGAGAAACGGTTACCGTTCAACTGCCTGACTTCAACGTCACCGCCGGTGAACTCTCGCTGACGTCCACCACCACGGGTGAATACGCCGGCTTCCCGGTCCTGACTTCCTACATCGCGTGGGGTGATGCCGACGGCGCGCAGGTGCAAAACCAACAGCGTGCCATCCTGGCCGGTCTCTGGACCCCCGGTCTGACCCTCGACGTACCGACGACCGACAACAGCATCCAGCTGACGGACCCCGCCAACCGCGGTTACGGTCTGCAGACGCCGAGCCCCTGTGCCGTTAATGACTTCAGCACCAGCACGGTCGACCAGCCCGCCGCTGAAATGCTGATCACCTACCCGAACCCCGTAGGGGACCAGCTCACCCTCGAGTACCGCGGTCTGCGCAGCCCCAACAGCGAGCTGCAAGTGATTGACGTGAACGGCCGCCTGCTGACGCAGCAAGCCGTGACCGAACTCGACGGCCGCATGACGGTCACGACCTCCGGACTACCGCAGGGGACTTACCTCCTCCGCCTGACCTCCGACCAGGGCGTGAGCACGCTGCGCTTCATCAAGCAGTAATACCGACGGCGGTTGCCCTAAACAACCTGCTTTAAAACCAGCGACGTAGTTCTTCGGAACTGCGTCGCTTTTTTTATTTCAAGCCTGCACCCGCGTCCCCGCCCCTTTTCGTAAGTTTGCCGAAAGCCCATCCTCCATGAAGTTCAGTGTCTCCTCCTCCGATCTGCAAAAGAAGTTACAACTGGCCGGCGGTGCCATTTCCAGTAACCCGGTACTCCCCATTCTGGAGGATTTCCTGTTTACGATTGAAGGCAACCAATTGACCATCGCCGCGACTGACCTGGAGACCAGCGTCATCACGACCATGGAGGTGAACGCCGACGGTGACGGCAACGTGGCCGTTCCCGCCAAGATCCTGATCGATACCCTCAAGGCACTGCCCCAGCAACCGATCACCTTCAATATTAACGAGGACAACTTCGGCATCGAGATCACCAGTGCCTACGGTAAGTACAAGCTGGCCGGCGAGAACGGCAGCGATTATCCCGACATCCCCGCACCCGGAGAAGGGGACGAAGTCAGCCTGACCGCCCTGAGCCTGCTGGAGGGGATTAACAAAACGCTGTTCGCCACCTCCACCGACGAACTACGCCCCGCCATGACCGGCGTGTTCTTCCAGCTGGATTTCAGCAAACTCGTCATGGTAGCCACCGACGCCCACAAGCTGGTGAAGTACAGCCTCAGCGAACTCAACGGGGAAGTGACCAGCAGTTTCATCGTGCCCAAGAAGGCCCTGAACCTGCTGAAAGGTGCCCTGCCGAATACCGACGAGAACGTTACCCTGAGTTTCGATAAGGCCAATGCCTTCTTCCAGTACGGCGACACCAACATGGCCTGCCGACTGATCGACGCCCGTTACCCCGACTACAATGCCGTGATTCCGGTGGACAACCCGAACGTCCTGCTCATCAACCGCAGCGACTTCCAGAACAGCCTGAAGCGGATCGTCATTTACGCCAACAAGACCACCAATCAGGTCATCCTGAACATTGCCGACGGCAGCCTGACCGTCTCCGCCCAGGATCTGGATTTCAGTAATGAGGCCACCGAGCAGCTTTCCTGCAGCTACGACGGCAGCCCCCTCCAGATCGGTTTCAACGCCAAGTTCCTCGTCGAGATGCTCGGCGTGATCGAGGGGGAAGAGGTCCGGCTGGAAATGAGTACGGCTACCCGCGCCGGTATTCTCCTGCCTACGGAGCAGGCCCCGGGTCAGGAGATCATGATGCTGGTGATGCCGGTGATGCTTTCCAACTAGGAAGAAAGAGGAAAGACCGTTCCGCCTTCCGCGAAACTGAAAGAGGAAAGAAGTACTACTTGCCGCTGGCCAGCGGGAGAAAAACCCCGGACACCCTTCAGGCGCCGCAGGGCTAGGTGAACGGAATGATAATAATCAGGAGATAAAAGCGGACCGATAATCCGGTCAGGGAACATTATTCTCTACTCTCCTATTATATAGGCACGGTACGCGCCTCCGCGTATCGCGTAACGCAGCCCGTCATGAAAGAATTCCAGGAGTGGACCGGTAAGTCCGAAGACGACCTCACCGAAGACGAAAAGAAAATATTCGCGGAACTCGGCCTGCACGGGGAATCCCGCCGCCGGTTTCTCGGCAAACTATCCGCTGCCGGGATGAGCGTCCTGCTCACCTCGAATTTCGGACCGAAACTGATGGCGGCGAGTACCGACCCCACGGTGTCGGGTAACGGCAACCTGCTCAACGAACTGGAAGTGACGCTGCGCATCAACGGGGAGGACTTTCCACTGCGCATCGACTCCCGCACCAACCTGCTGGACGCCCTGCGCGAACGGCTCGGCCTGACGGGCTCCAAAAAGGGCTGCGGTCACGGACAGTGTGGTGCCTGTACGGTGATCATTGACGGTAAACGACAGCTTTCCTGCCTGACCCTGGCGGCCGGCTGCGGCGACAAGCAAATCACGACGGTAGAGGGGCTGGCGGCCGGAGAAACGCTGCACAAAGTCCAGGCGGCTTTCCTGAAGCACGACGGTTTTCAGTGCGGCTACTGCACCTCCGGGCAAATCTGTTCCTCGGTGGCCCTGCTGGAAGAGGCCAAACGCGGAGAGGCGAGTTACGTGACGGACGACCTCAAAACCACCGGCAAGAACCTGATCCTTTCCGAGGAGGAGATCCGCGAACGGATGTCCGGAAACCTCTGCCGCTGCGGGGCCTACAACAATATCGTCCTGGCCATTCAGGAAGCCCAGACCGGAGCGGAGCAGCAGCAGCCCTGGTCATTCGCCACTCCCGAGGAAGTAAAAGCCGCGGGCAACGCCTAAACCTAACCCATGAGACCCTACCAGTACCTACAGTCCAAGACCGCCGCCGAGGCTCTCCGCTCCGGCAGTGCCGGGAAATCTTCTCGCTACCTGGGTGGCGGCACCAACCTCGTGGACCTGATGAAGGAAGACGTGGAGCGCCCCGACACCATCGTGGACATCTCCCGTCTCGACCTGAAAAAAGTGAGCAAGACGGCTTCCGGGGGGCTCTCCCTGGGCGCGACCCTGAACAATACCGATACGGCCAACCACCCGGAAGTACGGAGGAACTACCCGTTGCTGACGATGGCCATGCTCTCGGCCGCTACGGAACAGATCCGCAACATGGCCACCAACGGGGGTAATTTGCTGCAACGTACGCGCTGCCCTTACTTCTACGAGACGTCCATGCCCTGCAACAAGCGGGAACCCGGATCGGGCTGCGGTGCCCTGACCGGCCTGAGTTCATTGCACGCTATTTTCGGGTATAGCGAATCCTGCGTGGCCGTCCACCCCTCCGATATGTGCGTGGCCCTGGCCGCCCTCGGCGCTACCGTGGAGGTGATGCAGCCCGGCGGTGGCAAACGCCGCATTCCCTTCGCTGATTTTCACCGGCTCCCCGGTGACCGCCCGGAGCAGGATACCAACCTGGAAGCGGGAGAGCTCATTACCGCCATCGAACTGGCCCCGGCCAGATTCGCGGACAATTACTACTACTGCAAAGTCCGGGAGCGGTCGAGTTACGCCTTCGCGGTGATCTCGGTGGCCGCCGGACTGAACCTGGAGGGCAACGTCATCCGGGAAGCGGGACTGGCCATGGGCGGTGTTGCCCACAAGCCCTGGAAGCTGACCGAAGTTGAAAACTTCCTGAAGGGGAAGCAAGCGGAGCAATCCGTATTCGAGGCCGCCGCCGAACTGGCCATGCGGGACGCCCGCCCACTGGAAGACAACGAGTACAAGGTGGAAATGGGCAAAAAGGCCATTGTAAGAGCCCTGGAAATGGCCCACCAACGGACGGCGTAAGGATTATAACGATTAGAGACCCAAACTATGCAAACGACCAATACATCCACCACCGCCGTCGGACGGGCCATCAGCCGGGTAGAGGGCCGGCTCAAGGTTACCGGACGGGCGAAGTATGCCTCCGAATTTCCCATTGAGGGAGTGGTCTATGCCGTGGGCCTGAGCAGTACCATCGCCAAAGGCCGGATCACTGCCGTGGACACCGCGGAAGCCGAGCAACAGCCAGGCGTTATCAAGGTCATCACCCACCAAAATGCCCTGAAGCTCAAAACACCGGATGCCGAACGGCTGACGCTGGGGACGGACGTCATTGCGCCCGTTCTCCAGGGTTCCGAGGTACACTGGTACGGAGAATTCGTCGGTATCGTGGTGGCGGAAACCTTCGAACAGGCCCGGTACGCCGCGCGACTCGTGAAGTTCGAGTACGAAAAAACATCCCCTACCCTGGAATGGCAAGATGCCAACGAGGACAACCGCCACCAGGTAAGTGAAGAAATGGACCACGAGCGGGGAGACGTCGATGCCGGCATGGCGACGGCCGCCGAGCGGGTCGAGGTAACCTACCGTACGCCGGTCGAGCACCACCACCCCATGGAGCTGCACTGCGTCATTGCCAAGTGGACCGGCGACGAAGTCGACGTCTACATGCCCAGCCAAATGATCAACGATGCCACCATCGGCATCTCCAAGACCTTTGAGATACCCCAGGAGAAAGTGCGGGTCATCTCCCCCTTCATCGGCGGTGGTTTCGGCTCCAAGCTACAGGCGCAGGAACACGCCATGCTGGGTGTCATGGCCGCCAAAATAGTAGGTCGCCCCGTGCAACTGACGGTATCGCGCCAGCAGATGGTGACCAACGTGGGGCTCCGTCAGGAAAACATTCAGCGCATGCGTCTGGGAGCCGGAAAGGACGGTAAGCTCACCGCGCTGGCCCACGATACCCTCTCCCATACCGCCACGAACAAAGACTACCAGGAACCCTGCGGGGCGGCCTCGAAGATGCTCTATGCCTGCCCCAATGCCCGGGTGTCCCACCAGGTCGTTCCCGCCAACCTGCCCTACCCCTGGGCCATGCGGGCACCGGGGGAAGCCACCGGCAGCTACGCCCTGGAGTGCGCCATGGACGAACTGGCGTGGAAACTGAAAATGGATCCGGTGGAGTTCCGCATCCTGAATGACGCCCAGGTCGACCCCAGTAACAACAAGCCGTTTTCCTCCCGCCTCCTGAACGAGTGCCTTCGCATCGGGGCCAGGAAATTCGGCTGGGAAAACCGGCCGAAGACACCCCGCTCCCGCCGGGAGGGCAACTGGCTGGTGGGCTACGGCGTCGCGGCGGCCTCCCGCGCCTCTCCACTCAAGACCAGTGCCGCAAAGATCAAACTGACACGGGAAGGAGACCAACTCTCCGCCACCGTATATACCGACGCTACGGATATCGGAACCGGCACCTACACCATCCTTGCCCAGACGGCCGCCGATTACCTCGGGCTGCCCGTAGAGCGCGTCTCGGTAGAACTGGGCGACTCCAAATTTCCGGTTTCCGCCGGTTCCGGTGGCTCCTGGGGAGCAGCCTCCTTCACCAACGGGGTACGAGCGGCTTGTCTGACCGCCCGGGAGAGCCTACGCACCTTGGCCAAGGTCGGTATCGCCGAGGGTGGCGACGTGTTGTCGCTGATGAACAAAGCGGACCTCATGGAGTTTGAAGCCGAGGGGTCGGCCGGACCGACCGAAGCCTTCGAAGCGCACTCCGTCTATTCCTTCGGCGCCAACTTCGCCGAGGTTTGGGTGGACGAGGACACCGGCGTCTGTCGTCTCCAGCGGATCGTCCACGCGGGCGCCGCGGGTACCATTCTGAATCCGAAGACGGCCTACGGCCAGGTACTCGGCGGATTGGTGATGGGGCTGGGGATCGCCTTCACTGAACAGTCCAAAGTAGACCCCGTCCACGGCAATTTCGTCACCCGGACCCTTTCGGATTACCACGTGCCCTGTAATCTCGATCTCGCCAACGTCGAGGTTGTCTTTCTTCCCGAGGACGACCGCATCGCCAACCCCATGGGCGTGAAGGGGATCGGTGAACTGGGGATCACCGGTGTCGCCGCCGCCCTGGGCAATGCCGTTTTCAACGCTACGGGAAAACGGATGCGCGATTTGCCCATGACGCCGGAGAAGGTGATCACGACGCAGATGGAACCCGGCCTAGCGAATAACGACGCGGGTACTAAGTAACTCCCCCGTTTCCAGCCGTAACCGCAGCAGGTAAACACCGGTCCTCCCGACGGGTAGACGTACGCTGCCCGCTGAGCGCACTACGGGGACACTACGCCCGTCGTGGTCAAAAACAGTCAGTTCACCGTCCGTACGATTCAGAGTCACCACTCCCCGACCAGGGTTAGGGTAGGCTTGCAACAGTCGATCCGCCAGCAGCCGGGCACTCACCACTGACGATAACCGGGGGGTTCCGTCCAGGTCCACCTGCCGGATCCGGTAGTAGTACGTCTTCCCTTCCACCACGTTGTCATCCGTAAACCCGTACCGGCCGGTAGTGGAAGGATCTACCCGCCCTACTCCACCAAATTCCGTTCCCCCCGTACTACGCTCCACGATAAAGTGGTCGTTGTCCACCTCGTTGGCGGTAGACCAGCGCAGCTGAATGGATTTATCCACCACCCGGGCCGAAACCGCCGTGAACTCCACCGGCAGGGAGGCAAGGAGGGAGATAAACTCCGTGCCACCGGTACAGGAAGAGCCCGAACCGGAGACGTTCACCTGGTGGCCGAGATCGTTGTACCCGGTGGCGGCCTCCCACACCTCCGCGTTTTGCAGACGGTTGGCCAGGCGAACGCTGTAATCGGGGCGGCCGTAAAGGGTCGCCTCCGGGGCGGGCAGGTGAAGCAGCAGGTCATAGGTACCGGCCGGCATATCCGACGGAACGCAGAGTTGTTCGGTAACGGTGTGCTGACCGCTTTCCCGGTCCCAGAACCGGGGGTCGGTGTTCAGGGGGGCCAGCCAGACTTCGTCGGTGGCCGTGTTGCGCAGGATCAGTTCCACCCGTCGCTGGTTGTAGGGGGCGGCGTAGCCCCGGTTTACCAGGGTAAATCCGAAGGTGGCCCCGTCCCCCCGGCCCAGCTGTCCCGGATAAGTACCCGATTGCAATTCGAAACGGTAGCCGAGGCCACGCTTGATGTCCTCCATGCAGCCGCCGGTCTGCCAGTCGTTATTCACGTCTTGGTTGTACCCGACGTTGAGGTAACTGTAGTGCAAACGACGAAGCTCGAAGTCGGCGATCCCACCACTGCTTACGCAATTATTCTCCGGGTCGTAGTTGTCATCATCGCAGGTTTCCCCGCCGACGGGCACGAAGCGGCTATCGGCGGCGAAATAGGGTTTTAGGTTAGTGGAGTCCGGTCCGCCGAACCCACCGGAGTTCCCGTAGTCTTCGTAGGTCCCGTAGTCGTAGGCACCGGCCAGCAGGCAGTCGTTGTGGAAGCCGATCCGGGCCTTGGCCGAACCATCGTAGGCCTCGGCCATCGTCAGGGGCGCGGAGTTGGTCGGGGCATTGATCCCGTAGACCGTGCGCTGCTTCATCTGGGGGTAGCGCACCTGTACGGCCCGGCTGGCGGGGACGGCCGCTAGCAGGGCATTGAGGACTTCGAAGCGATCCTGCCAGTTTTCGTCCAGTAATCGGCCCTGCCCGCCTTCGGGGCTGGCGTCGCCGAAAAAGTCAGTGTAGTAGTTTTCGCCCCAGGTGCCTATGAACCCCATCTGTACTACGGCCGTCACGTCCGCGTTAGCCGCCAGGATGGGGGCGAGTTGACCAATGTGTTGGAGGACGATCGCCTTGGGCGCATCACCGTAGGGCGGGCAGATGAAGCTGGGGCAGCCGCTGCCGTCCACCTCATTGGTATAAGCGAAACGGGGAATGATCTTCATCCCCGCCTGACGAATGGTCGTAAAATCCGCGGCGATAGCATCCAGGAAGGTCTGGGAGATCGGTCCTCCGGTGAAGTCGTCCAGGAAGAAGTAGCGGAAGATGAGGCTACTGACGACAGCGTGGTTGGCATTGTCCACCACGGTGGACTGGCGCAGCCCCGTGATGTACCCCGGGTCAAGTGGCCGGTGGTCGGAAGCCCGGGTTTCGGTATAGTGGTAGAAGCCGCGCTCCGGGTTGGGAAAATCCTCGGGGGAGGATTGGTAGGCAACCGTGGTTTGGGCGAGGACGCAGGTGCAAAGCAGCAGACACAGTAGCAGGAGGGGGAAACGCATAGGGATCGGTGGTTGTGGAGTAGAAAAGGTAATAACTATCAGGAGTAAAACCACCGTAGGGTTCTTCGACAACTCAGACCTGGTACGGTACGGTGAGCATTTGCTCGCCGTAATCTTCACCGCTTGCCGTAATTACAAAACCAATAACGCGCCAGCTCGGTACCGAGACCCTAAGCGGGGAATTGTTCTTCGTGATGCTTGTAAACGCAAAAAGCCACCCCCGAAGGAGTGGCTCTTGCGGTCTGGACGGGACTCGAACCCGTCCCGATAGACATCGGGACCGGGACAGGGCGGCATGCTGACCAACTGACTACTCAGCGTTTGCCGCTTCGATCAGCCAGCGTATGTACGCAGCACTCTTCTTTTTCTTGATGGCCCGTTCCCGCTTCCGGGCCGCGGTGTCTTCCCCATAGGCTTCTACCAACACCAGCTCCCAGGGTCCCTTATTGCGGGTCCAGTTAGACTCTCCGGCATTGTGCGCCGCCAGCCGGCCGGCTACATCTTTGGTGTACCCCACGTAAAATCGTTCGACGGTAGCGCTGTAGAGGATGTACACAAATGACATGCCATAAATATAAACGCAAAAAGCCACCCCCGAAGGAGTGGCTCTTGCGGTCTGGACGGGACTCGAACCCGTCCCGATAGACATCGGGACCGGGACAGGGCGGCATGCTGACCAACTGACTACTCAGTGTTTGCCGCTTCGATCAGCCAGCGTATGTACGCAGCACTCTTCTTTTTCTTGATGGCCCGTTCCCGCTTCCGGGCCGCGGTATCCTCCTCGTACGATTCTACCAACACCAGTTCCCAAGGTCCTTTGTTGCGGGTCCAGTTAGACTCTCCGGCATTGTGCGCCTCCAGCCGGCCGGCTACATCTTTGGTGTACCCCACGTAGAATCGATCGACGGTAGCGCTGTAGAGGATGTACACAAATGACATGCCATAAATATAAACGCAAAAAGCCACCCCCGAAGGAGTGGCTCTTGCGGTCTGGACGGGACTCGAACCCGTCCCGATAGACATCGGGACCGGGACAGGGCGGCATGCTAACCAACTGACTACTCAGTGTTTGCCGATTCGATCAGCCAGCGTATGTACGCAGCACTCTTCTTTTTCTTGATGGCCCGTTCCCGCTTCCGGGCCGCGGTGTCTTCCCCATAGGCTTCTACCAACACCAGTTCCCAAGGTCCTTTGTTGCGGGTCCAGTTAGACTCTCCGGCATTGTGCGCCGCCAGCCGGCCGGCTACATCTTTGGTGTACCCCACGTAAAATCGATCGACGGTAGCGCTGTAGAGGATGTACACAAATGACATGCCATAAATATAAACGCAAAAAGCCACCCCCGAAGGAGTGGCTCTTGCGGTCTGGACGGGACTCGAACCCGTCCCGATAGACATCGGGACCGGGACAGGGCGGCATGCTAACCAACTGACTACTCAGCGTTTGCCGCTTCGATCAGCCAGCGTATGTACGCAGCACTCTTCTTTTTCTTGATGGCCCGTTCCCGCTTCCGGGCCGCGGTATCCTCCTCGTACGATTCCACCAACACCAGCTCCCAGGGTCCCTTGTTGCGGGTCCAGTTAGACTCTCCGGCATTGTGCGCCTCCAGTCGGCCGGCTACATCTTTGGTGTACCCCACGTAAAATCGATCGACGGTAGCGCTGTAGAGGATGTACACAAATGACATGCCATAAATATAAACGCAAAAAGCCACCCCCGAAGGAGTGGCTCTTGCGGTCTGGACGGGACTCGAACCCGCGACCTCCGCCGTGACAGGGCGGCATTCTAACCAACTGAACTACCAGACCAGTAGTTTTTAATTCTTCGAGTAACTCTTACTTTTAAGAGCAGTCTGTGTGGGACTCGAACCCGTCCCGATAGATATCGGGACCGTGACAGGGCGGCATTCTAACCAACTGAACTACCAGACCAGTAGCTTTTAATTCTTCGAGTAACTCTTACTTTTAAGAGCAGTCTGTGTGGGACTCGAACCCGTCCCGATAGATATCGGGACCGTGACAGGGCGGCATTCTAACCAACTGAACTACCAGACCAGTAGCTTTTGCAAAGAACCGTTCCGTTGACCAGTTCCTCAATTGCGACGGCAAATATACGGGCACTTTTCTGACTCCTGCAAGGCTTATTCTCACTTTTACCTAAAACTTGTTTAGCAAAGCAAGTTAGTAGACTGATTACCAAACAGTAGTGAAAAAAGAAAAACTTCCGCCGGTAGAACCAATAACTTAGGGCAGCTAAATCGCGTTCTACGATCATGTCTAGATGGCTGCTACTTCTCGGACTCTGCTGCCTATCGCTCTGCGGATCAGCCCAGCCCGCCGTCGTCATGGCCGGTCTCCCCCACCGATCCGTCGGGACCATCGTCCCCCACCAGGCCTACCCCACTTACGAACTTTACGAATCCATCATGCACCGGCTGGCCGCCCGTTACCCGGACCGCTGCACCCTGGAGGACTGGGGTACACTTTCCTCCGGCCGTCGTATCCTCACCCTGCGCCTGGGGCCGCAGGAAGGGAAGCCCGGTCGCTGGCCCCAGGTACTCTACTCCGGGACGATGCACGGCGACGAGACCGCCGGCTACCACATCCTGCTCCGGCTGGCAGAGTATCTCCTGCGGGAGAATCCGAACGGTTTACTCGACGAGGTACTCATTTACATTAACCCCCTAGCCAATCCGGACGGCACTTTCCTCGCCGGTAACCATACCATCAGCGGTTCCCGCAGGGGCAACCGGGCGGGCGTCGACCTCAATCGTAATTACCCGGACCCCGACGACGGTGCCCACCCCGACGGTTTCGACTACCAGCCCGAGACACTGATTTTCATGCGGGCCGCCCGCAACCACAGTTTCGACCTCGGCCTCAACCTTCACGGCGGGGCGGAACTGTTCAATTACCCCTGGGATACCTACCGCACCCGTCACGCAGATACCAACTGGTGGCGACGGGTCAGCCGTACTTTCGCCCGCACCGCCCAGGAGTCGAGCGGAGATACCCATTACTTCCAGGACCGTCACCACGGAGTGACAAACGGCCACGACTGGTACCCCATCGCCGGTTCCCGCCAGGACTATATGAACTACTACCACCGGAGCCGGGAGGCCACCGTGGAGATCAGCATGGAAAAGATATACCCGGCCCGCCAGTTGCCCCGCCTCTGGAAACACCTCCGGCCGGCCCTCATGGGCTACCTGGCCGAGGCCCGGCTGGGCCTGCGGGGCACGGTAACGGACAGCTACACCGGCGACCCGATCGTGGCCCATCTTACCCTGGTCGATTACGACCGGGACCATTCCTCTGTTTTTTCCGATCGGGTAACCGGAAGTTTTTACCGCTTTCTGCCACAGGGGGAATACGAACTCAACGTCAGTGCCCCGGGATACCACAACCGTAAGTTCAGCGTCCTCGTGGAGGATGGAAAGCCGACTTCCCTCCAGATAAGCCTGGAACCGAAACGGCTACCGGCCAGAAAAAAGTGATATGAAGACCCCGCTCGTTTTCGCCACCAATAACCCCCATAAGATCGCCGAGGTCCGCGACCTACTCGGGGAACGCTACGACTTTCGTAGCCTTACCGACGTAGGCTGCGGAGAGGAGATCCCCGAGACTTCCCCGACCCTGGCCGGTAATGCCCGCCAAAAGGCCCGCTACGTCAGGGAGCACTACGGTACCGACTGCTTCAGCGAGGATACCGGTCTGGAAATTAACGCCCTAGGCGGTGCTCCGGGTGTCATCACCGCTCACTACGCGGGCCCCGAGCGCAGCGCCACCGGCAACAACCAGCGCGTTCTGGCCGAACTACGCGGAGCAACCGACCGTAGCGCCCGCTTCGTCACCTACATCTGCCTGCTGCTGGAAGGAGAGGAGTATCTGTTCGAGGGGATTTGCGAAGGCTCGATTGCGGAAGCCCCCGGTGGTACCGACGGCTTCGGCTACGACCCCATCTTCCTGCCCGGGGAGGGAGACGGCCGCAGCTTTGCCGAAATGACGCGGGCCGAGAAGGCTACGATGAGTCACCGTGGCCGGGCCATGCGTAAATTACTGGATTTCCTGAGTACCCGACCCTGACTCCACATGAGAAAACTGCTCTTCCTGCTGGCGCTGCTCGGCCTGACCTACGCCGGCTGGCAGTGGCTATATCCGGGCGATGCCCCCACCCGGCTGATCGACCGGCCCGTCTTCCAGTTACGGGATTCGCGGCCGGAAGTGACCGTATCCCACGCGAACGGTTCCTCCTTCCGCCTCCTGCCCGCCGGAGCGGACGGTGGCTATCTGGCGATCCGGGGAGCCATCCAGGCGACCGGCATCGACGATCGGGCAAGCGGTCTGCTCAGAGAACTGCGTAACCTCCGCATCGACTCCCTTTCCCGGGGAGGGCGCCCCTTCGGCGAATCCGTTCACCTGGAGTTGAGCGGGGCGAACGAACGGGAACGGGTGGAATTCATCTTTCCCCTGCGCGGGGAGGGACCGGTAGTGGCCGCCTACTTCGGACAGCCTGATTATTTCGCCCTCGCTCCCACAAAACGGGATCTTCGCCCCCTCCTGGAGTTCGATCACTTCCGCGACCGCAGGCTCACCCGGGTAAACCACAACAACCGGGGAGCGGACAGTATCCTGCTCGTGCGGGGAGACAGTATGAGGGTTCGCCTGCGGGGAAAGGTCGGGGCGGAAGCGGTAATGGAGATTATTGCACCTGCGTCCGCGCCCTTCGCCGACTTCTTCGACGAACTGGAATTCGCCGATCGCCGGCTGGGAGATCTGTTGGTTTACCAGGACAGCCAACCGCACCGGGTGGGTCTGTACCGCGACAGCAGCTGGCTGCGCCCCTACGTACTGGCCAGTCGGATCTACCCACGGCGGTATTTGTCGGTTGACAGTCTGCCGGCCCTCAAATTGGGGGCATTTGACGATTAGACTCACCCTTTTCGACTCCCGGGCGTTGCGTCGGGTATGGAACTACGTTTGCTGCTTACCATCCTCGGGTTGCTCGCGATGGATATATATGCTTTCCAGGCCGTCCGGGCCTGGGTGTCGCCCTACTCAACGGGAAAGCGCCGCCTGGCCTACGGGGTTTACTGGCTGGCCACGCTGTTCGTGTACGCCGGCATCTTCCTGTTTCTGTCGGGTATCGCGGAGGCGTGGGTACGCACGTTCCGGGCCTCCCTGGGGACTGGTATATTCATCATTACGATCAGTAAGCTCCCCATCGTTCTGATCCTCCTCATCGATGACCTGCGCCGATTGGCCGGGCTGGGAATGAATAAAGTCAGCCCGGTCACGAAGCGGGATACCAGCCGCTCCCGTTTCCTCAGCAAGACCGCCCTCATCCTGGGTGGCATCCCCCTGACCACGCTGACCTACGGCATCGTCCGGAATGCCTACCGCTACCGTCGCTTTGCCCATGATGTCCTGATCGACGACCTGCCGGCCGGACTGGAAGGGCTCAAAATAGTCCAGATCAGCGATATGCATTCGGGGAGCTGGACGAAGTCGGAGCCGTTAAAAAAGGCCGTGGAAATGATCAATGCCGAGAACGCTGACATCGTCTGCATGACCGGTGACCTGGTCAATAACTCGGCCGAGGAAATGCAGCCCTTCGTTCCCATTTTCCGGGAAATTCGTGCGAAATACGGCGTTTTCAGCATCATGGGCAACCACGATTACGGTACCTACGAGCGCAGCTGGGACGAGGCCCGCCGTGAAGAAAACCACGAACTATTCGTTGCCACCCACAAAGCCCTCGGCTGGGACCTGCTGCTCGACGAGAACCGGAAAATCAAGATCAACGGGGCTACCCTCGGCCTGCTGGGCGTGGAGAACTGGTCGGCCCTCCGCTTCGGCACCCGCGGCGATCTGGCCAGGGCCCACGCCGGCACGGAGGATTGCGACTGCAAGATTCTGATGAGTCACGACCCCACCCACTGGGATGCCCAGGTACGACCCGACTACCCGGACATCGACCTCACCCTGAGTGGCCACACCCACGGTTTCCAGTTCGGGATCGAAATTCCCGGCTTCCGCTGGAGTCCGGCGCAGTATATCTACAAACAGTGGGCCGGTCTCTACCGGCAGGGGCGGCAGCAGCTCTACGTGAATCGCGGGCTGGGGTTCCTGGGATATCCCGGGCGGGTGGGGATCTTGCCGGAGGTGACGGTGCTGACGTTGAAGAGGAAGCGAGAGACGAGAAGCGAGATCTGAGATGTCTCGTCTCTCGCTTCTCAATTCTCAAATAATATCGTCTTCCTCATCCTCCTCCCGGCGCTTCCGTCTGCGGCTACGCTTCTTCGGCTTCGGCTTGGCCTTGGGGGGCGGCGGCTTCTTGATCTTGGAAATGATCTTGTTGGGCCCTTCGCGCCGATCGGCAGCCCTACGGGCGAGATCCTGGGCGGTGATGTCCAGTTCCCCGCTGTTCTGCAGGCGGAGGCCTTCCAGGCTTTTGGTCGTGGTGGGGACCGCTTCCAGGCGGGCCCGGTCGATGAGCTCGCCGGTGACGGAACAAACACCGTACACTTTGTTCTGGATCCGGAGCATGGCGTTCTGCAGGGCCTGCACGTGGTCGCGCTTGCGCAACACTTGCTCGTTAAGTAGTTCCAGCTGACTGACGGCACTGGAATCCTCGGCCATGTCGGCCCCGAACCCTTCGGAGATGTTTTCCGAAAATTCCGCGATCTGGTGTCGCAGGCTCTTGAGATCGGAGCTAGCCAGTTTATATTCGTTTTTGATGATGACTTTGAACTCTTCGAGCTCCGCATCGCTATACCTTACCATAGTGGTCTTAAGTCTATCTGTGGGACTATTTGCTGCCCGTCCCCAACCTTGGGTAGCGAATAATACATAATTTTTCTTTAAAGTCGTGGGGGGCCGTCTTGTTCGCCCCCTCCCCGGCAGTCATTCCACCCGGCGGGCGAGAACGCAGGTGCGGGGTTTTCGGTTGCAACATAGTCTAACCTTTCCATACATGACCGATCCGCAGCGAATTTCCCTTCGCCCCACCCTCCCCCTCGAACCCGGCAGTACCGCCGAGGAGCGTTTCCAGAACGAGACGCTCCGGCCGATCCTGAAGGCCCAGCACGGACTGCTGCGCGCCGCCTTCGGGATGTTCCTCACCAAACGAAAAGTACGGCCGGAACAATTACCGGTGGCGGAACGAAACGCCAAGGTCAAGGAACTCGTCACCCGGGACAACCGACTGCGGGGCCTCCTCTTCGGCATGATCGCTGGGCTCTTCACCGCGGCGGAAATGGACTACTACGTCCACCACGAGAGTGCGGTAAACCGGCGGATCACTAATTTACTGGTGGAGCGGCTGACATAAAGGACTGCCATTCCCCGGCCAGATTACGGTAGGCTTCCGGAAGTTTCCGCCGCTGAAAACGGGTGAGCACCTCGGTGATCTCCCGCTTTTCTTTGTCCACGGCCTGGGCGAAGGCAGCGGCAAAACGGGTGGCGGGCAGCTCACTCAGGGCTTCGGTAGTGGCGTAACGGACACGATCCGGTTTCGTGGGAATGGGAATACCGTCCCGGCGGGCCAGCGCGAACCATTCGTTGGTAACCGCCCGGAGGCGGACCCGCTCGGCCTGCACCCGGTCGCCGTCGACAACGACCTCGTAGCGATCCGCGGCGATCTCGTACTTGGCCAGCAGGTTCATGAGCAGGGGCAGTACGTCCACCACCATGGCCGTCCCGTTGATGCCGGACAGTTCGGCCCGCTCCGTCGTGGGGGCCACTTCCCGGGGTTCCCGGATCGGAATCGGCAGGGAGCCCCGGCGGGGTTCCTCCGCTCCGCAGCCGGAACCGAGTACCGTGAGCAGACAGCCTAAAATGATCGGGGCGGTACGTACGTTCATATCCGACAAAACCGGCTGGAACGCCCGGTGTTCCCTTTTCCACTCCCCGCCCGATGAAATATCTCCCCGCCCTGTTGCTGCTATTTTGCACCTGCGACCCCGCCCTGCTGTTGGCGCAACGCTACGCCACCACGGCTGAGTTCGACAGCCTGCTGACCGAGCTGAACCTGGTCGTCAACTACCCCCTGGCCGGCGACTTCAAGTCGCTGCCGCCGAAGAAAAACGATTACCTGAAGGACCACCTCACCGTCCGTTCCCGCGCCGAGAAGCTGGAAATGCGCTTCCACCTGCGTCCCGACCGGCCGAGTGACCTCTACGCCGGCCGGCCCCACTACCTCACCATGCTGAAGGTGATGAATATGGGCAGTAACGAGGAAGGCGCCATGACGGCCGTCCACAGTTTCGGGGAGGAGGAACTGGCTGTTTTCAATGCCGACTGGGCCAAGATGTACACCTTCCGGCCCAAGCGGGGCTACAGCGAACGGGAGCAGGCACAACTGGTGGCGATCTACAAGGAGGGGCGCGGCATGGCGTTCATCGTGCTGCTGTTCGACCGGGCGCCGGAGACGCTGGAGGGGCGGCAACTGGCGTTGCGCTTCCGGGAGGAGGGGTGACCGCTGGCGCGGTTGTGTAACGGTCACGGAGAAGCGCACGGAGTGGCTGCACGGAGCACGCACGGAGGCTACCGCCGCTGCTCCGACGTCTCCGCGCGTAGCCTCCGTGGCCCGATAAATAGCCGCGGCTTCGGTCTAACGCTAAGCCACCGCCAGCACGCTGTCCCCCACCAGCACGAACGCCCGGTCTCCCGCCCGTGCCTTCACCTCGGCACAGCCCGTGAACTCCCCGAAGGCCGGCAGGATACCGCCCCGCTTCCCGAAGAAAAAACCCGGGAGTTTCATGCTGCCGCCGGCCGCGTCCACGAGGCGAACGCAGGGGTGAACGTGCCCGCAGAGGTAGTACTGCCCGGCCGGGATCTCCTCGTCCGGCAGGGGGTGGTGGGTCAGGGCGAAGGGCCCCTCGTTCAGAATCAGCGGATGAATGGTCAGGGCGGCGGAGGCGTAGGCCGCGGGCGGCAGGATATCGTGGTTTCCGGGTACCAGTTCGAAACGTACGCTCGCGTAAGCGTGGGTAAAGTCGCAAAAGGCATCCCATACGTGGTTGTGGATGCTGTGAAAAAGATCGCCCAACAGCAGGATGCGCTCGGGCGCGCAATCGGCGATCAGACGGTCCAGGCGGGCAAAATTCCGGTCGGCCACCCCCGGCGGCACGGCGATACCGGCCTGGCGGAAGTGGGCTCCCTTTCCGAGGTGGAGATCCGCCAGCAGCAACGCCCGGCGGTCGGGCCAGTAAATCGCTTTCTCGCGGTGCAGGAGCAGCCGCTCTCCGGCCACGATCACTTCTTCCATGACCGGCAAAGGTAGCGAACAAACCACAAATTGTGTCAGTTAACGCGCCAGGTCATCGAGTTGGTAGAGGCGGGCCGGGCGGTCGCCCTTTCGTTCGCTGCTGATGTACAACGTACCATCCGCCCCGAAGGCGAGCCCCTCCGGCTGGGCGTAGGTGTCCTTGTCCAGTTTGTGGAGGTAGTCGATCTGACCGCTGGCGTTGAGTATCATCAGGATCTTACCGACCGAGGAAACCAGGTACAACTGGCCGGTAGTCGGGTGAACGGCAACGGCGCTGGGCGCCAGGTCGTAGTCGTCCTGTTCGATGAAAAAGGAGCAGAGCTTGGGGTGCTTGCTCGTCTTGGGGCAGGTGCCGAGGTAGCTCCTGACGGCCTCCCGGGCGATGGCGTACACCGGCCGGTCGCTGAGGGTATTGGTGGTAAGGTCGAAGGCGTAGATGTAACGGCCGTCCTTGTCGTTACCGTCGTCGTCGGCGTCGCGCTTGCAGGCCAGCAGGAGGCGGTTGCGCGGGGCGTCGTAGGCAAGGCCCTCGACGTCATTCTCCCCGCTGAGGTCTCCGTTATATTTTTCCACTTCCTGGTCCACCATTCCCGCGTTGCGGATGCGATAGAGCGTGCCGGTGCTCTTCACTACCCAGATGTCTTGTCCGACGGCCTCGATGCCTTCGTAATCCCCGTCTTTCCAGAAGGTGAAGGCGCCCATCATCTGTCCGGTACGGGTATTGAGGCGGTACACCTTGCCTTCCTCGTCCTGAACGGCGAGCAATTCCTGACTACCGCGGGGGCTCAGCGAAAGGCCGGAAATTTCGTCCAGTTCGTCCGGTAATTCGGCCACCAGCCGGGGGTTGTCAAAATCGTAGGAGGAGGTCTGGGCGTGGACGCAGGTGCCGGGTGTACCGATGAGCAGCGGGAGTGCGAGGCAAAGAAAAAAAGATCGAATCATGGATAAAATCAGATTGGTAGTGATGGTAGTTCCCTAACGGAATAACGGATAGTATTTATTATAAATTGAACCGCTCCAATCGAATTTCATTTCAAACTGAAAGTTTCCCCGCCGGCCTTACCTTCGCCGGAGCAACTACCCAAAAAACGGATGGGCAAACGCCTGGACCAGATCAAAGCTCCCATTGAAACGGAGCTGGCCGCCTTCGAGCGCCGCTTCCGGGAGACCCTCCGTTCTCCGGTCCCGCTAATGGACCGTGTCACCTACTACATCGTCAAGCGTAAGGGCAAGCAGATGCGGCCCATGTTCGTCTTCCTGGCCGCCAAGGCCTGCGGGGGCACGATCACGGATGCTACCTACGTGGCGGCTTCGCTCATCGAGATCCTCCACACCGCCAGTTTGGTTCACGACGACGTGGTCGACGAAAGCTACGAGCGCCGGGGCTTTCTCAGCATCAATGCCCTCTGGAAGAACAAGATTGCCGTGCTGGTGGGCGACTACTTCCTGTCCAAGGGGTTGCTCATCGCCCTCCGGCACAAACAGTACCGCATCCTGGAGGTCACTTCCACCGCCGTCCAGGCCCTCGCCGAGGGAGAACTGCTGCAAATCGAAAAGGCCCGCCGGCTGGACATCGACGAATCCATCTACTTCGAGGTCATCCGCCAGAAGACGGCCAGCCTGATTGCCGCCGCCTGCCAGGCCGGGGCCGCCTCGGTGACCGACGACGAGGACCAGCTGAACCTCTTACACCAGTTCGGAGAGAAGATCGGAATCGCCTTCCAGATCAAGGACGACCTCTTCGACTTCGGGACCGACGACGTGGGTAAGCCCCGCGGCATCGACATTAAGGAGAAAAAGATGACGCTCCCGCTCATCCACGCCCTGAACGAGGCGAAGCCGTCCGTTCGCCGGCGGATGATCCGCACCATCAAGCGGCACAGCGACAAGCCGGAGCGGGTCGCGGAAGTGATCGACTTCGTCCGGAGCGGTAGCGGACTGGCCTACGCGGAAGCCGCCATGCTGCGGTACCGCGACGAGGCATTCCTGCTGCTGGAACAGCTTCCCGAAAGCCCCTCGCGGGCCGCCCTGGCCGAATTGGTCAACTACGTGGTGGAACGACGGAAGTAAGCCGCTCTCCCTATCTTAGCGCGACATGAGTCAAGCCGATCAATTGCAGGAATTGCTGCCGGAACTGGAGGCCCACGTCGAGGACTACATCCGCGAACGGGTGGGTCGAAAGTTCGTTTTCCATAATTTCCAACACACCTGCGCCGTGGCCGAGGCCGCCCGGGAGCTGGCCGGTCGCTACGAACTGTCCGCCCACGAGGAGGCCATCGTCCTGACCGCCGCCTGGTGCCACGACCTGGGTTACGACGAGGGCTGGGAAAAACACGAAGACCGCTCGGCCGACCACGCCACCGGCTGGCTGCGCGAGAAGGGCATCGAAGACCAGGAAGTACTCGACCAGGTGCGGGGCTGTATCATGGCCACCCGGATGCCCCAGCAGCCGCAAAATTTTTTGGAGGAGATCGTTGCCGATGCCGACCTCAGCCACCTCGGTGACCTGAGTTACTGGGACCGCTGCGGCCGGGTCCGCCAGGAATTCGCCCTGACCCGCAACATGATCATGAGCGACCAGGAGTGGATCGACTTCGAGCTCAACTTCATGGTCAGCCATGACTACCACACTGACGTAGCCCGGGAACGCTTCGGGAAGCGGAAGGACAAACACGTCAAACAACTCAATAAGCGCAAGCGCGCGCTGTTTCCCGATCAGACCCCCTCTACCTTGGAAGAACTCAAAGCCGACAAAAAGAAGAAAAAGCAGAAGACGACCAAGGTCATCAAAAGCAAACCCCTCAAACCGGGCCGTGGCGTGGAAACCATGTACCGGGCCACGTACCGTACCCACGTGAACCTGAGCAGCATTGCCGACAACAAGGCCAACATCATGCTCTCGGTAAATGCCATCATCCTCAGCATCTCGGCGGCGAACCTGTTTCCCAAGCTGGACACCAACCCCCACCTGGCGATCCCGACCTTCATTCTCGTAGGTGTCTGCCTGGGCAGTCTTTTCTTCGCCATCCAGGCCACCCGCCCCAAGGTGACCGAGGGGCTCAGTTCCCTGGAGGACATCAAGGCGCGGCGTAGTAACCTGCTCTTTTTCGGCAATTTCTACAGTATGCCGATCGAGGATTTTCACTACGGCATGATGGAAATGATCCGGGACGAGGAATTCCTCTACTCTTCCATGACCCGCGACCTCTACTACCTCGGGGTCGTACTGGCCAAGAAGTATCGTTTCCTGCGGTCTTGCTACAATGTTTTCCTGTACGGGCTCATCATCGCGGTAGCGGCCTTCATCATCGCGGCGGTGATCTACAACCAGCACAACCCCAGCGCTCCGGTGATTCCCGGGTAATCCGAACCCACTTGTTATGCAACGCCTGCTCCCGTTCCTCGCTTTTTTCCTGTTACTGCCCTGCTTCCTGCCGGCCCAGCCCGCCATCCTCTCCCTCCGCCAGCAGGGCGAACTACGCGATGCCTGGCTGGAGGAAAGGATAAAAACGATACTGCCGGACATCATGCGCCGTGACAGCATTGACCTCTGGGTCATGATCACCCGGGAGTACAACGAAGACGCCGTCGTCAGGACCATGCTCCCCAGCAGCTGGATGGGAGCCCGGCGCACGACCATGCTGCTCATCCACGACCCCGGCCCCGGACGGGAACTGGAAACCCTGGCCTGTGCCCGCTACGACGTGGGGAGTGTATTTAAGAAGGCCTGGGACAAGGAACGGCAGCCCGATCAGTGGCGGCAGCTCGCCGAACTCATCACCGCCCGTAACCCCGCCAGAATTGCCGTTAACCGGAGCGCTGACTTCGGGCTTGCCGACGGACTGAGCAGCTACCATTACGACCGGCTGCTGGAGGCCCTGCCTGCCGAAATGGGCAGCCGCGTCGTAAGTGGGGAACGACTTGCCATCGGCTGGCTGGAGACCCGCCTCCCGGCCGAAATGACAGTCTACCGACAGGTGATGGGAGTGGCTCACGCCATCATCGCGGAGGCCTTCAGTAACCGGGTCATTACGCCCGGCGTGACGACAACGGAGGAGGTCGTATGGTTCTTGAGGGAAAGAAGTAACTCCCTCGGGCTGGGCGTCTGGTTCCACCCGACGGTCGATGTGCAGCGGAAGGACAG
The DNA here is from genome assembly GCA_963838715.1 of Lewinellaceae bacterium. Taxonomy (GTDB): domain Bacteria; phylum Bacteroidota; class Bacteroidia; order Chitinophagales; family Saprospiraceae; genus Neolewinella. Next base: position 4,152,644 of record CAWISE010000009.1, on the reverse strand, counting down.
CGATGCGCTGTACGCCTTCAGCGGGCGGCCCGGTGCCACCGTCATCCAGCCCGGCGACCTGCTGCACTGTGATTTCGGAATTACCTACTGCGGCCTCAATACCGATACCCAGCACAATGCTTACGTCCTGCGCCCGGGGGAGAGTACGGCACCCGGTTACCTGGTCCGGGCCCACGACAGCGGGATGCGACTGATGGACCTGCTGACCGCGCGGTTCACCAACGGCCGTACCGGCAACGAACTGCTCGCCGGGACGCTGGCCGCCGCCACGGCCGAGGGGCTGCGACCGACCATTTACAGTCACCCCATCGGCTTTCACGGTCACGGAGCCGGCCCCACCATCGGGCTGTGGGACCAGCAGGAAGGAGTGGCGGTTCGCGGAGACTATCCGATCTTTCCCGGTACGGCCTACAGCATCGAACTCAACAACCGGATCTACCTGGAGGAGTGGGGGAAGGACATACGCATGATGATGGAAGAAGACGGATTCTGGGACGGCCGGCAATTCCGTTACATCGACGGCCGGCAATCAGATTTTTACCTGATCCGCTGAGTGTCTAGTGCCCCGTAGCAGCCGGGGTCAGGTCGAAGAATTCCAGGTAACTCTCCGGGTTTTCCACCGTACCGCGGACGGAGATCAGTTTAACGTCGATCCCCCGGTTCTTGGCGGTAGTGGAGGCGAAATCCTCGAGGATTTCCACGATGTCGTAATCCAGATAACGGGTCTTGCTGACGTCCAGCTCCAGGTAGCTGTTCTGGGGAAGCTGGTCGAGCTGCTTCAGGATGGCCCCCTTGTTGAAGAAGGTGACCTCCTCGGCCAGCGTCATGTGGATGTGGGCGCGCTCATCGGTAACGTTACCGTCATTCTTGATGTGGAGGAAGTGGCTGTTCTGGTAACTCTTGTACAGGATCACGACGATACCGACCGCCAGACCGAGCGCGATACCGATCAGCAAATCGCCGAAGATGATGCCCAGTACGGTAACGATGAAGGGAACGAACTGCTTCCACCCGAGTCGGTACATGGCCATGAAATTTTCCGGCTTCGCCAGTTTGTAGCCAACGACAAGCAGGACGGCGGCCAGCACGGACAGGGGGATCAGGTTCAGTAGGCCGGGAATGGCCACCACGGAAATCAGCAGCAGGAAGCCGTGGATGATCGCCGACACCTTGGTCTTGCCACCCGACTGAATGTTGGCGGAACTGCGCACGATCACCTGGGTGACGGGCAGGCCGCCGATGAGGCCGGAGAGGATGTTACCGGTTCCCTGAGCGAGCAGTTCCCGGTTGGTGGGGGTGATCCGCTTTTCGGGGTCCAGTTTATCGGTAGCCTCGACGCACAGCAGGGTCTCCAGGCTGGCGACCAGCGCGATGGTGAAGGCCGTGATCCAGATGGCCGGATTGGTGATGGCCCCGAAGTTGGGGAAGCGGAACTGACCGAGGAAGGAGTCGAAGTCCGTCGGGACCGGAACGCTCACCAGGTGCTCCGGGGAGATGGCCAACGTTCCTTCCCCCCTCGTCATCACGTAGAAGAGGATACCCAGCACTACGGCGACCAGCGGCCCCTGGACGATGCTGAAAAATTTCCCCTTCTTGCTCAGCACCACGTTCCAGAGAATGAGGATGGCCAGGGCGATAACGGCGATCAGCGTGGCCCCGGGGCTGATGTTGTTGATCGTGTTCAGTATTTCGGAGAAGGTGTTCTCTCCGTCCACCTGGAAGAAAGCCCAGTCACCTTCCGGGTCGTTATCGTAGCCGAAAAAGTGCGGGATCTGTTTCAGGATGATGATGATACCGATACCCGTCAGCATGCCCTTGATGACCGAAGAGGGAAAGTAATAACCGATCACCCCCGCCCGGAGCACGCCGAAAATGACCTGGATGACACCGCCCAGCACCACGGCCAGGAGAAAATTTTCGAAGCCCCCCAGGGTTCCGATGGCCGTCAGCACGATGGCTGCCAGGCCCGCCGCCGGCCCGCTGACCCCGATCTGGGACCCACTCAGCAGCCCCACCAGCACCCCACCGATGATGCCGGCGATCAGGCCGGAAAAGAGCGGCGCTCCACTCGCCAGGGCAATTCCCAGGCAGAGGGGCAGGGCCACGAAGAACACCACCACCGAGGCCGGAAGATCATTCTTGAGGTTGGCGATATAATTCGGGGTGGGTGCGTTAGATTTCATTCCGGACTGGTAAAATAAATGAACATTTAGCTTTTCTAATTGATAGTAAAGCTATCACAAGGAATGGTACAGCCGCGAAATCAGATTGTTCTACCTTCGCGCCACTAAATTTTCGCCATGGTTCTCGGCATCAAGTTTCAACTCAACCCCAGTCTCTTCACCCGGGACCCCCAGGATACGGAACTCGGACAGAAAATCCTCCGCCACGGTATCGAACTGATCGACCGCATCGGGCTGGAGGCTTTCACCTTCCGCAAACTTGCCAACGAGATCAAATCAACGGAGAGTTCCATCTACCGTTACTTCGAAAACAAGCACCTTTTCCTCCTCTTTCTCACCAGCTGGTACTGGGAGTGGGTACACTACCTCATCCGGAGTAACCTGACGAACGTGGAAGACCCCGGTCGCCGACTGTCCATCGTCATCCAGAACATCGTTTTTGCCACGGCCGAGAACAGCATGACGACTTACATCAATGAAAACCGGCTCCACCGCATCATCATTCAGGAAGGCTCCAAGGCGTACCACACCCACAAGGTGGACGACGAAAACCAGGACGGTCTCTTTCTCTCCTACAAGGAACTGGTGGATACCGTAGCCGCCGTGATCGGTGAAGTCGTCCCTGACTTCCCCTACAAGCACAGCCTGGCCAGCAATCTCTTCGAAATGTCCAATAACCAGATGTACTTCGCCATGCACCTGCCCCGGCTGACGGACATCCGGAATACGGAGGGAGATCACCGCGAACTACGCGACATGATGGAATTTTTCGTGAGCCGCCTGCTCCAGGCGGAACTCGGGGCCTAGAGATCCTCTACCCCGTCGCGGTTATGCAACCGGTCCAGTAGCCGCAGTATGACATCGATTCCCGGGGCGTTGATGCCCAGTTCCTCCCGTAACCGGAGCGCACGCTCCAACCGCGGCAACTGGGTTTCGGGGATGGCAACGATCCCCTCCTGTCCGGACGTTACTTCCAGAATACCGTAATCAATGAATTCTTCGATGACGATGACGTCCACCTGGTGGAAGGCGCAGAACTGCTGGATGGTGATGTAGGTAGCAGACATGATTCAGGACTTGAAGCTAGGGGCTTAGGAGTTGAGAGCAGCCAGTTGCTCGTATAGTTTACGTTGTTCTTCCGTGAGTTCGGTCGGGAGTTCGGCAACCAGGGTCAGGTACAGGTCACCCTGACCGTCCTTTTTATACACCGGCAGTCCCTTCCCCTTCAGCCGAATGCGCTTACCGTTCTGGCTGAGTTCGGGAACGGTGACACTGAGTGCCCCGACGGGCGTAGTGACGGTTACCTTACCACCGAGGACCAGCGTAGACAGCGGTACCGACTGCTCTTTGTAGAGGTCGGCTCCCGCCCGCTCGTAACCTGGGGGAGTAGTGACGCGGAAGGTGATGTAAAGGTCACCGGCCGGACCGCCCTGGGCACCGGGTCCGCCCTGTCCGCGCAACCGCAGCGTTTGTCCGTCCCCCACTCCGGCCGGAATGGTGACGCGCAACTGCTTTCCGTTGACCGTCAGCACTTGCTTGTTGCTCTCCAGGATATCCGTGAAGGCCACGCGCAACTCGGCTTCGATGTCCTGCCCCCGGTAAGAACGACGACCGAAGCCGCCATTCGAAAACCCGGCACCCGCGGCCCCGCCCGCCCCACCGAACATCTGTTCGAAGAAGTCGGAAAAATCCGCGCCGCCGCCGCCGCCCCCGTAGGTGTAACCGCCGCCACCGGCGCCCGACTGCCGGCGGGCCTGTTCGTAAGCCGCCCCGTTCTCCCAGTCCTTGCCGTACTTGTCGTACTGCACGCGCTTGTCCTTATCGGACAGCACCGCATAGGCCTCGTTGATCTCCTTGAATTTCTTTTCCGCGGCCGCGTCGTCGGGGTTGACGTCCGGGTGGTACTTCCGCGCCAGTTTGCGGAAAGCCTTCTTGAGTGCCTTGTCGTCGGCGGTTTTCGGTACGCCGAGGGTCTGGTAGTAATCGATGAATTGCGCCATGGTAATAGTAGTACAAATGGCGTGCCAGCATCGTTCGGGGCGGCGGGGCGCGGGTGCAAAATTTTTTGAGTTGGGTGAGTCACGGTCGATTTTCGTTCGAGAGGTCGGACCGCCTCCGTTGCGCCTGGCGGCTGCACGTCGAGAGGTTCGACCTCCTCACTACCCGGGAGAGCTGCTTAGTGCCGGTGGTCGGCCCACTCAAGCGAAGCGCGGTGGTCCGACCACTCGACACGGATTCAATTATATTTACCCCATGCGTACCCTACCCTTCCTCCTGCTCCTCTCCCTGCTCGCCTGCGACACGCCCGAAGCCCCGGAAGCCGAGCCCGAGCCGACCGCCGTGACCCGCCCCGATTACGCCCTCGTCATCCACGGCGGGGCCGGCACCATTCTGCCGGAGAACATGACGCCGGAACGGGCGGAGGCCATCCGGGCGGCCATGCAGGCGGCGATGGACGCGGGAGAGGCCGTCCTAAGCGAAGGGGGGACCGCCCTGGATGCCGTGGAGCAAACCATCTGGGTACTGGAAGACAGCCCCTACTTCAACGCCGGCAGGGGGGCCGTTTTCACCAACGCGGGTATCAACGAGATGGACGCCAGTTTCATGGACGGTAAGACCCTCAACGCGGGGGCCGTGGGTGGGGTCACCACCATCAAGCACCCGATCAGCGCGGCCCGGGCAGTGCTGGAAAAATCGGAGCACGTGCTGCTGACCGGCAAGGGAGCGAACGACTTCGCCATCGAGTCCGGTCTGGAGTCGGTCAACCCGACTTACTTTCGTACCGAGGAGCGGTACCAGAGCCTGCAGCGGGCCCTGGAGGGGGAAAAAGTCGAACAGGAGAAGATCCAGGGCATGCGGGTCATCGAGGAGATCGACCGGAAGTTCGGCACCGTCGGCTGCGTCGCCCTGGACCGATCCGGCAACCTGGCCGCCGGTACCAGCACGGGCGGCATGACCAACAAGCGCTACAACCGCCTGGGCGACAGTCCCATTATCGGGGCCGGTACTTACGCCAACAACGCTACTTGCGGGGTGAGCGGCACCGGTTGGGGGGAGTACTTCATCCGCTACGCGGTGGCCTACGACGTCCACGCCCGGATGGCCTACGGCGGGGCCAGCCTGGCCGAGGCGGCCGATGCCGTGATCCACGAGACGCTCTCCTCCACGGAGGGTACCGGCGGCATCATCGCGATGGACAAGGACGGCAACATCGCCATGCCGTTCAATACGGCGGGGATGTACCGGGGCTGGCTGAAGGCCGGCGGGGAGCGGGAGATCGAGTTTTATAAGCCGTAACCTTTCACAAGTCGGACCTCCTTCGGTTGCGCTTCGCTTCACCTGCGAGAGGGCCGACATGAAAAAGGCCGCCGACGCAGGAGAAGCGTTGAAGGTCCGACTTGTGGGTAACTAAAGCCCCAGCTCCGCTCTTTTCTTCTTCGTCAGGCTGGCCACCACCAGTTCGTAGCTGTGGTCGATCAGTTCCTCCAGCTGGCGATCCGTGAGTTGCCCCTCCTCCACGTAGATGGTGTTCCAGTGGGTCTTGTTCATGTGCCAGCCGGGGCGGACGGCGGAGTAGCGGTCGCGGAGATCCAGGGCCCGTTCCGGGTCACACTTGAGGTTTATGCGAAAGTCGGCCTCGTCCATTCCGGAGAGGGCGAACATCTTACCGGCCACCTTCATGACCAGGGTATCGGGGCCGAAGGGGAAGGTATCCTCCACCTCGGGCTTGGCGAGGCAGTAGTCGACAAAGGTCTCAAGATTCATAAGGGCAAGATACAACCTCCGTCCCCCCGCCGGGCCTCCTTACTCCGAAGATCGAATACTGACTATCCCCTATCGACTGTTTACTACCCGCTACCTTTATGTACTCACTCACCACCGCCCGAATGACCGAAGCCGAACTCGTCGAAGCGTGCCGGCGACAGGACCGCCGGGCCCAGAAAGAACTATACGACCGCTACAGCCGCGCCATGTACACCGCCTGTTACCGCATCTGTGGTGATTTTGACCTCGCCAACGATGCCCTCCAGGAGGGTTTTTTGAAGGTCTACCAAAAACTCCACACCTTCCGGGGCGACAGCACCATCGGGGCGTGGATGAAAGTGGTCATCGTCCGGACGGCCCTGAACCGCATCCGCCGGCAAGTACGTACGGAGGAACTGCCCCTCAATTACGCCGACCAGGAAATCGACTGGGGCACCAGTGCCCTGGACATCGACTACCTCGAACAGGCGATCCAGAAATTACCCCCCGGTTACCGGGCCGTCTTCGTGATGATCGAGATCGAAGGGTACAAGCACCAGGAGGTGGCCGACATGCTCGACATCACCGTCGGTACCAGCAAAAGCCAGCTCTTTTACGCCAAGAAAAAACTCCGTGACTACCTCAAGCAGTACGTATGAAAGAGAAGAATAAGAAGACCCTCCGCGACGGACTCAACGGGCTGCCGGAGCATACACCGCCCCCCGCCAACTGGGACCGGATTTCCGGCGGGCTGGACCGCTCGGACCGGGTCGCCCGCGCGCCGCTGGCCGACCGGCTACCCACCTACGCACCGCCCACCGCCGTGTGGAACGAGCTGAATGAGAAATTGCAACGAGCCGGCGCAGCCACTTCCGGACCAAGGGCCGTACGAAAAGCCGCCGTGCGTCCAGTTGTTCGTCTCGCCATCGCCGCGATGATCATCCTCTCCCTGGCAACGGCGTTTTACCTCTCCGGCCCGTCCGACCCCACCGTCTCCTACGCTTACTCCCGGGAGCCCGCTCCGAGCCCGGTTACGGCGGATTGGGATGAGGAAGAGGGCAGTTTCGCCCGCGTCCTGTCCGAGATCGAAACCCGTAACGAGCCCCAGCTCAACACACTCGGTTCGGAACTGGGTGAACTGACGGCCGCCCTGGATGAGGTCAAGGCAGTGCTGGTCGCTTACGGAGAAGACCCCAAGGTGGTACGCCAGCTGGCCGAGATCGAGCGGGAACGATCGGATGTGTACCGGCGGATCATCGTGGAATTGTAATCTTAATATGCCTTTTTACAAGTCGGACCTCCTCCTACGTCGAGAGGGCCGACATGAAAAAGCCAGTTTGCCCTTACTATGCGTATACCGACTCTGCTACTGCTGTTACTTTTTTGCACCTGCGTACGCGCCCAAATCCGCGAGGTGGTCACCAAGACCATTGAGGATACTTACGCCTACCGGGCCGGTCGCCAACTGGCCGTGGAGGGAGAAAAGGCCGAAATTTTCGTCGAGACCTGGGATAAGCAACAGATCAGCGTCAAGGTCGTGCTGACGGCCCGCCACCCCCTACTCGAAACCGCCAAAATTGACCTGGAGAACCTGGAGTTCGTGACGGAACTGGCCGGTGACAAAATATTCCTGCAGAACCGGCTGAAGGACAAGGAACGCCGTGCCGAAAGCGAACTGACGGTGCATTATTACATCATCCTGCCCGAGGAATGCCCCGTGTACCTGAAGAGCCACTTCGGGGCGGCCACCATCTCCAACCTGCGTAACCAGCTGCGCATCAACGGGGAGTTCTCGGCCATCAACATCGATAACGTACAGGGGTTGCTGGACATCCGTACCCGCTTCGGCGACATCACCGGAGAGCGCATCGACGGCAACGTTGTGATCAACTCCCGCCGGTCGGACATCAAGCTGTTCGACGTGGGGGGCAATTTCACCATCAACGCCCAGTACGGCGTACTCGACCTGAGCCCCAACATCAACATGCGGCAACTCTCCATCAGTGCCGACAAGAGCGACGTGACCATTTACGAGCCCCGCAACGGGGAGGGGCTGGCCTACGAACTGGCCAGTAACAACGGGGAAATGACCCTGCCGGACAACCGCATGATCCGGGAACTGGAGCGTACGGCCGAGTGGCGGCGCATCCAGATCGGGCCGAGTAACGAACGTACGGGGATGGTGTCCGTAAGTGTCAGTTTCGGGAACCTGACGCTGAGGAAGTGATGTTGTACCGTTGGACCGGTTGGATCGTTGGCATCCAACGGTCCAACTGCTAACGGTCCAAAGGTCCAACAATCTTCCGCTTCATCACTTCGAATTCCTCCTGCGTCAGGATGTTCTGATCCCGCATTTCGGCGAGTTCCCGGAGTTTGCGGAGGGTGTCATCGCCCATGATCGTGGCGGCGGGCTGGGGGGCTTCGCCGGCGGGTGGCGGGGTGACTTCCGTGTAGGGGGCCTGGGTCGTGGGGGTAACTTCTTCCTGCTTCCACTCCTCGGCCATCTTCTTGCCCTTTTCGAATTGTTCCCGGTAGACTTTCTTCAGTCGGTCGGTATCGAAGTCGAGGAAGGTACCGCCACCGCTGAAGTGCCGCTTGAAGACCTCGCCCAGGGCGTAGGTACTCGCCCCGTTGAAGGCGGCCAGGGTAAGCCCCCCGACGATGGTTCCGATGACGGGAATCACCTTCAGCAGGCTCTTTACGCCGGCGCTCGTCATGGCACTGGTGGTCAGGGAACTGACGATGGCTTTCCCCTGCGACTCGCTGAATTCCAGGTCGTACACCCGGCTCAGCTGGCGGATCATATCGAGTTGGAGGGCGCTGACCGCGAAGATGTCGACGATGGGTAGCGGGATGACGTAACTGGCGCCCATGCTCCAGATCACGTGGTTGCGAATGATGGTTCCGGCGTGACCATCCTTGTCTTTGGTGGACTGTGGATTCATGAGGGAATCTTTTAATTTCTTAGAGGCGAAGTCGGTAATTTTCTTGCGCATAATCATAGTAACGTACTGTTGCTGCCTAAGTTACGGGGCGGGGCCGCAGGTGCAAGCCTAAATAGACTAACGCGGTGTAATCTCGGACCAGTTTATGCTATTCGTCGTTTCACGCGGAGGGCGCGGAGGAGCAGAGAACGCGGAGCGGCCAGTCGTAGCGGCTCCGCGTCTGTGCTCCTCCGCTTGCGATAACTACAGCCGGGCCGCCGGGGCCACTTCCTGCCCCACGAAATCCCCGGCGAGGAATTTGAAGGTCCCGGTTACGCCGATCATGGCGGCATTGTCCGTGCAGTACTCGAGGCGGGGCACGAAGGTGGTCCAGCCCAGTTCGGCGCCACGAGCGGCCAGTCGTTCCCGCAGTTCGCTGTTCGCCGAGACCCCCCCGGCAACGGCTACCTGGGTCAGCCCCGTCCGTTCGGCGGCGGCCGTCAACTTCTCGACCAGGGTGGAGACGATCGTGTCCTGGATGGAGGCGCAGATGTCGTTCAGGTTGTTCTTCACGAAGTCAGGATCTTCCCGGACGGCCCGCTGGAGGGTGTAGAGGATGCTGGTCTTGAGGCCGCTGAAACTGAAGTCCAGCCCCTCCGGTTTGGGGCGGGCGAATTCGATACTCGGCCGGCCCAGCTTGGCCAGCCGGTCGATGTGGGGGCCGGCGGGATAGGGCAGACCGATGAGTTTGCCGCTCTTGTCGAAGGCCTCGCCGGCGGCGTCATCGATGGCCCGGCCGATGATTTCCTGGTCCTCCGGCGAGCGAACGACGATGAGTTGGGTGTGACCGCCGGAAACGGTGAGACAGAGAAAGGGAAAGGTTGGCTTAGGGTCCTCCGCGAAGTGGGCCAGGACGTGTGCCTTCATGTGGTCCACCTCGATGAGGGGAATGTCGTGGGCCAGAGCGAACGCCTTGGCGAAACTCACCCCGACCATGAGGGAGCCGATCAGACCGGGGCCCCTCGTGAAAGAAACTGCATCTACGTCCCCGCCCGTAACCCCCGCCCGGTCGAGAGCTACCTGTACGGTCGGGACGATGTTGCGCTGGTGGGCCCGGCTGGCGAACTCCGGCACGACCCCCCCGTACTCGACGTGGACGGCCTGACCGGCGGTAACGTTACTGCGCACCACCCCGTCGGTCACCACGGCGGCGGAGGTGTCGTCACAACTCGATTCGATGGCTAAAATGACGGGCATAATAATGGTCTTTACGAAGCGCAAACAAACGAAAAGGAAGCGCGTTGCACCAAATGAAGCACTTCGTGCATCTAATAGATGACAGAAATGTTTTATAATTGCGGAAACTAATCACCCAAGATGCGCAAACTCTTCAGCCTGTTTTTCCTGGTTCTGGCCTTCTTCCTGGCCTACCTGCTCTACAAGAGTATCGAGGAGCCCATTGCTTTCGCCAACGTGCGTACCCTCCGCGACGACGCGGTGGAGGATCAATTAAAAAAGATCCGTACCACCCAGGAGATGTACCGCGACATCACCGGGGAGTTCGCTCCCCGCTTCGACACCCTGCGCCAGGTACTGACGAATGAGGACTTTCTCCAGATCCAGGTGATCGGTGACCCCGACGACCCCAACTTCCAGGGAACGATCGTGTACGACACCACCCGCGTGCCCGCCATCGACTCCATCCGGGCCCTCAACATCGACCTGGCCACCCTCGACGAGGTACCCTACGGTAACGGTGCCAAGTTCGACATCGAGGCCAACGTCATCGAGTACCAGAGCACCGAAGTGCCGGTGGTACAGGTAGGCGTACCCCGCAGCAAGTACATGGGCGAGTACGCCGACGCCAAGTTCAAGCGCTACGACCAGCGCTACGAGCCCAATGCCGCCATCAAGTTCGGCGACCTCACGAAGCCCAGTCTCGCTGGCAATTGGGAGTAAGCAGCTACAATATCACCGCAGCGACCTTTGACCGGGAACGCGCGCAAGACTACGAACTGTCCATCCTCACGGGGGTGGACAGTTTTGCGTACACCCTGCGCGACCGGCCCCGTAACGCCCTGCTGGCTTATTTTTCCCACGCCTTTACGAGCGAGGAACAACTGGACTGGCCCCGGGCCGTCAACCGCCTCATCCAGGCCGACGACAAGCTCCGCCAGCTCAGTTTCGACAGCGTCGTGCTCGGTTGGGAGACCGACCGGTTCACCCTCGTCCCCGCCCCCCTTTACGACCCCGCCCAGCGTACCGGCTACCTGGAGCAACTCACCGTGATCGGCCTGGAGGACGAACTGCGGTCGGAACCCTTCAACGAACTGGACGCCGAACTCATCTTCGTCGCTCCGACGGACCGACTGGCCGCCGTGGAACGCCGTCTACGTACCCGCCGTACCCACCACGTGGCCGGCGGGCTGCTGACGGCCTGGGGGCAGCGTTCGAAGCGGCTCGGGCACGCTTCCGTTTCCGCCGCCCTGCGCGGCAACCGGCTCCTGGTGGCCGGCCACCGCAACGGCAAGCTCCTCTTCTTCAACACCTTTACCTACGCCGCGGCCCAGGACGCGCTGTACTACCTGCTACTGACCTATCAGCAATGCGGCTTGAGTCCGGCCCGCGCCCCCCTCTACCTCTGCGGGGAGATCACGCCCCACTCCGACATCTACCGCCACTTCTACCGTTACGTGGAAGACATCCGCTTCTGTCAGTACGGCGCGCCGCCGAGTACGCCGCCGGAGCTGGCGGGGTTACCGGCGCACCTGTACTTTGAGTTTTTGTGTCTCGGCTGAAAAGGAGTCAAGGATTACAGGATCTAAGGACTCAAGGAGCTACCGCAGAAACCCGGTATCACGTGGGCGAGGACGCGGGTGCAAGCATTAAACGGGAGGAAGTGGGAGGGTTACCTTTGCGAGCGGTACTTGCGACAGTCCCTTATGTCCTTCAATCCTTAACTCCTTCAATCCTTCCCTTTGCGCATCATCTCCGGAAAATTCAAAGGTCGCCGCTTCAGCCCGCCCGCCAACAACTGGCCCACCCGCCCCACCACCGACTACGCCAAGGAGGGACTCTTCAACCTGCTCAACAACCGGCTCTACTTCGAAGACTTGCGTGTACTCGACCTGTTCGGGGGTACGGGCAGCCACGACTACGAGTTCATCAGCCGGGGGTGTCGGGACGTGACGTACGTGGATAAGCACCCGCCGGCCGTCGCCTTCGTGAAGCGGACCGTGGAGACACTGGGGGTGGAAGATTGCATCCGCATTTTTCGGATGGACGTCTTTAAGTTCATCGCCCGCCCCGTGGACAAGCCCTACGACTACATCTTCGCGGGGCCGCCGTACCCCCTGCCCAACATTCCGGAGCTGCCGGACCTGGTATTCGCCGCCGGTCTGATCGCCCCGGGCGGGCTTTTCGTACTGGAGCACAACCCCCACCATCACTTTGACGAGGACCCGCGGTGCACGGAGGTACGGAAGTACGGGAAAACCATCTTCAGCTTTTTCCAGACGTAGCTAATTACGTGTCGGACTTCCTCCGGCCTTGCTTCGCCGGCCGTCGAGATGTCCGACAAGAATCAGCTTTTCTCTTGTCGGACAACTCGTAGCGCAGCGTAGGTTGTCCGACACGTAGAAAAGCGGAGAGGTGCTAACCGAACACCCCGCCGGTGAGGAGGTTATTTAGTCTGTAGTTCCTGGTGACTACTAACTAGCGACTATTAACCACCCCTTCTATGGCATTCTACGGACACGTAATTAAGGGCCTCATTGAGGCCAAGCACGCCCTGCTCCCACACGAGCCCAGTAACCCCGGCGAGGCCCAGCTGAACCAACTTCGCAGTTTACTCGAAAAGGCTAAGAATACGGCCTTCGGCAAATTCTATGACTTCGCCGGCATCCTGGAATCGGACGACCCGCAGAAAACCTACGCCAAACGGGTACCGCTGCACGACTACAATAAGATCAATGACCGCTGGTGGAAACAGCAGCGGAAGTACCCGGACATCACCTGGCCGGGGCAGCCTGAGTTCTTTGCCCTTTCCAGCGGAACGACGGGCAAAAAGAGTAAGCGCATTCCCGTCACGAACGATATGCTGACCTGCACCCAGCGGGTAGGCCTGGCCCAGGCGGAATGCCTGGCTAACTTCGACATCAGTGCCGATCTGTACGAAAAGGACATCCTGATGTTGACCAGTTCCGCCGATCTCGAGGAAAAGAATGGCTTTCTGGAAGGGGAGATCAGCGGCATCAACGTCAGCAATATGCCCGAATTCATGGAGGGCAAGTACAAGCCCGGACTGGAGATCGCCCAGATTGCCGACTGGGACGAACGGGTGCAGCGCATTGCCGAAGAGGCCCCCAAGTGGGACGTCGGTGCCCTGGCCGGCATACCGAGTTGGATGGTGATGATGCTCCGCAAGGTGATCGAGCACAACAAGCTGGACAACATCCACGACATCTGGCCCAACCTGTCGATCTACACGACCGGGGGCGTGGCTTTTGAACCCTACCGCAAGACCTTTGAATCCCTGCTGGCGCGGCCCATTACCATCATGGACACCTACCTGGCCAGCGAGGGGTTTTTCGCCTTCAATGCCCGGCCGGACACCATGTCCATGGAAATTGCCCTCGACCACGGGATGTACTTCGAGTTCATCCCCCACGATGAGCGGGGCTTCGACGACAGCGGAGGAATGCTGGAAAAACCGAAGGTGTTTTCCTTCAAGGACGTAGAAGAAAATCAGGATTACGCCCTCATCGTCTCCACCCCCGCCGGGGCCTGGCGCTACATGATCGGCGACACGATCAAGTTTACGGACAAAGAGAAAATGGAGATCGTCATCACCGGACGGACGAAGTACTTTCTCAACGTGGTCGGCTCCCAGCTGTCGGAGGAAAAACTCAATGCCGCCATCCAGGAACTGAACGAGGCAGCCGGCAGTAAGGTCAAGGAATTTTCCGTCGGGGCCGTTCGCGGTGATGACGGAGAGTACCGTCACCAGTGGGTACTCGGCCTCGAAGACGGAGAGCTGGACGGAGAAAAGGCCGCCACTATCCTCGACGAGAAACTCCAGGACGCCAACAAAAATTACAAAGTAGCCCGTCAGAAGGCGCTCAAGGGCGTCCTCGTTCGGGTAGAACCGGCCGACCGGCTCTATGCTTTCCTGGAGTCCACGAAGAAGATGGGGGGGCAGATCAAATTCCCTAAAGTGATGGCGGAGGAGAAGATGCTGGAGTTGCTGGCTTTCCTGGGGTAAAAAGAATAAAGGGCATAAGGAACTACCGCAGGTGGCATTCGCTAGCTGCGCGGCGCTCACGGAGGAACGACTCCGTAAATTTTGCAGCTCCCCGATAGCCATCGGGGCGTCGCCCCGCGTAACGCCTACCCCGTGCGGTAGCGCCTTAAATCCTTGAGTCCTTGAATCCTTTACCGTGCGCGGCACCAAAATAAATCCGATTTACCCCTTCTAACTCCCCCGTAGTCCCGAACTTTGCCCGAGTTTACCTTTTCCGTCCGATCCACCGCCACATGAGCAACTTTTCCCATATCTCCAACGCTAACCCCGCTTACATCGAGGGGCTGTACCAGCAATTCCTGAACGCCCCCGATTCAGTGGACGACAGCTGGCGGGATTTCTTCCTGGGTTTTGACTACGCGACGCAGTCTTCCAACGGCAAAGTCGAGGAAGTTCCCGGAGGACTGCCCCAGACCGGTACCGGGGAGGTTGACTGGGCGCACGTGGCCAAGGAAATAAAGGTGTTCGCGCTCATCAAGGCCTACCGTCTGCGGGGCCACGTAGACGCCAACATCGACCCCATCAACGAGTTCGAGGATCCGGATGCCCGTCTGGACCTGGCCAGCTACGACCTTGAGGAATCTGACCTGGATACCGTCTTCAAGGCCGCCGACGAACTGTTCCTCCCCGCTTCCACGCTGCGGGAGATCAAGTCGCGACTGCACGCCATCTACTGCGGCACCGTGGGGTTTGAGTGCGACCACATTTTCAACCGCGAAAAGCGCCGCTGGCTGCGGGAGCGTATTGAAGAGAATACCCCGGGTAAGGATTACGGCCTGACCCTGGACCAGAAGCGTCACATTCTGAAGACGCTGAATCACGCAGTCGGTTTCGAGGATTTCCTGAAAACCAAGTATGTGGCGCAGAAGCGCTTCGGCCTGGAGGGTGGTGAATCCGCCATCGTGGCCCTGAATACGATGATCAATTCTGCCGCCGGACAGGGGGTGCAGGAGGTGGTGATCGGCATGGCCCACCGCGGTCGGCTGAACGTGCTGGCCAACATCATGGGCAAGAGTTACCAGAGTATCTTTCAGGAGTTCGACGGTGTCGTTCCGGACACCATCAAGGGAGACGGTGACGTAAAGTACCACATGGGCTACAGCAGCCTGATCGGTACGCCCGCCGGGGAAGTCCACGTAAAACTGGCCCCCAACCCCAGCCACCTGGAGGCGGTCGACCCCGTCGTAGAGGGCTTTGCGCGGGCCAAGGCAGATATGCTGTACGGAAACGATTACGACAGGATCCTGCCCATCCTGATCCACGGAGACGCGGCCGTGGCCGGTCAGGGCGTTGTTTTCGAAGTCGCCCAGATGAGCGAACTCGATGCCTACCGCACCGGTGGTACCGTCCACTTCATCATCAATAACCAGATCGGTTTCACGACCGACTACGAGGACGCCCGCACCAGTCTTTACGCCAGTGGCGTGGCCCGGGTAACCGACGCACCGGTGTTCCACGTGAACGGTGACGACCCCGAGGCCGTATTCTGGGTGTCCCAACTGGCCATCGACTACCGCAACCACTTCAACGGAGACGTCTACATAGATATGCTTTGTTACCGCAAGAACGGTCACAACGAGGGGGACGACCCCGGCTACACCCAGCCGGGCATGTACCAGCGGGTCAAGAAGCACCCGGATGTCCGGGCGGTGTACACCGACGAACTGGTCAGCCGCAAGGACATCAACGCCAAGGAGGCGAAGGCGATGGTCCGCGAATACAAGGACAAATTGCAGGACGTACACACCAGCGTACGCGAAAACAACCTCCCCTACAGCTACCAGCCCCCGGAGGAAGCCTGGCGGGCACTGGAGGGTGACCACTGGAAGCAGTCCTTCTTCGACGAATCTCCGGAGACGGGTATCCCTACGGACCGGATGCAGCAGATCCTGAATCACCTGACCACCCTGCCGAAGGACTTTACCCCGGTCAAAAAGGTAAACCGGCTTTACGACGGTTACGCTAAATCGATCGAGGCAGACAAACTGGACTGGGCCCTGGGAGAACTCAGCGCCTACGCTTCCCTGTTGATGGAGGGTCACAACGTGCGGATGAGCGGACAGGACGTTCGCCGCGGCACCTTCAGCCACCGCCACGCCGTACTGGTGAGCGAAGACGGAGAGACCACCTACAACCGCCTGGACGGACTGACGGACGACCAGGGGAAAATGCGGATCTACAACTCCCTGCTCTCCGAATACGCCGTGCTCGGGTTCGAGTACGGATACAGTATGGCCAGCCCCGACAACCTGGTACTCTGGGAGGCACAGTTCGGTGATTTCGCCAACGGTGCCATGACGATGTTCGATCAGTTCATCGCCAGCGGAGAAAGCAAGTGGGGGCGGATGAACGGACTGACCATCCTCCTTCCCCACGGTTACGAGGGGCAGGGGCCGGAACACTCCAGTGCCCGGATGGAACGTTTCCTCCAACTTTGCGCCGAGTACAATATGGTGGTGACCAACATTACCATGCCCGCCAACTTCTTCCACCTGCTACGCCGGCAGCTGGCCTGGAAATTCAGGAAGCCGCTCGTCAATATGGCACCGAAGAGCGGCCTGCGCCACCCGATGGCCGTCAGTTCCGTAGCCGACTTCGGCCCCGGTACCCGCTTTCAGGAGATCATCGACGACCCGACCGTCTCCACGAAGGGCAACAAAAAAATCAAGCACCTCCTGCTTTGCAGCGGCAAGATCTACTTCGACCTGGCCCAGTACAAGGAGGAGCACAAGCGCGACGACGTTGCCGTAGTACGCCTGGAACAGCTCTACCCGCTACCCGTCGCTCAACTCCAGGAGCTCCTCAAACGCTACGCGGATGCCGAGGTCCGCTGGGTACAGGAAGAAAGTCGTAACGCCGGCGGCTGGTCTTACATCAGCGACCAGTTCAACTACAATGAAAAGCTGGGGCTCGACCTGAAACTCCGTTACGTGGGCCGCCCGGCTACCGCCAGTCCGGCTACGGGTTACAAGCAGGTACACGTGAAGGAGCAGCAACGGCTGGTGGAAACTGCCTTCAGTTAGTGTTCGGTGAGGGGTAAGCGGGTATATTTACCTCCGTGAATAAAGCCTACCTCCCCCTCCTGCTCCTGGCCACGCTCCTCCTCGGTATGGCCCTCAACGAGGCCATTACCCGTAGCCAGGTGGAAACCACCGCCGAAGTGCTCGGCCTCGACTTCCTGGATGCCGACGAGATCGACCTGATGCTGCCGGACCTGGAAGATACCCGCAAAGACTTGCTGGAGATCAGTCAACTGAAACTTGACAATGGTGTGAGTCCGGCGTTGATTTTCGATCCATTCGTGGACCTGTCGGCCTTCGACGGCGGTTTCACGGAGGCGGTGGATCGCTCCGTGAGCGTAAAACTGCCCCGGGACCGGTCCGAGCTGGCCTGGTTCACCATTCCCCAACTGGCTCACCTGATCCAGTCAAAGCAGATCACCTCCCGGGAACTGACGGAATTCTTTCTCGACCGGCTGACCACTTACGACCCGACGCTGCACTGCGTCATCACGCTGACCCGGGAGCGGGCACTGGCCCAGGCCGACCTGATGGACCAGGAGCTGGCCGGGGGAAAGTACCGGGGGCTCCTGCACGGCATCCCCTACGGCGCTAAGGACCTGCTGGCCGCGAAGGGATACAAGACGACCTGGGGCGCGGCCCCGTACAAAGACCAGACGATCGACACGGACGCGGCGGTGATTGAGCAGCTGGAGGCCGCCGGGGCCGTCCTCTGCGCCAAACTCACCCTCGGAGCCCTGGCCTGGGGGGATGTCTGGTACGGGGAAATGACCCGTAACCCCTGGGACACGGAAAAAGGCAGTAGTGGCTCCTCGGCCGGCTCGGCCAGCGCGGTGGCGGCCGGCCTGTTGCCCTTCGCCATCGGGACGGAGACGCTGGGCAGTATCGTCAGCCCGAGTACGGTGTGCGGGACGACCGGTCTGCGCCCCACTTACGGTACGGTTTCCCGCTACGGGGCCATGGCCCTGAGCTGGACGATGGACAAGATCGGCCCCATTACCCGGTCGGCGGGGGATGCGGCCATCGTGCTGGAGGCAATATCCAAACAAGACGGCCGGGACCGCCACCAGGTAGCGGTTCCCTTCTTCGACGTGACGCCCCAGCGTACAACCCGGCGCATCGGCTACCTCAAATCCGCCTTTGACCGCCCCTACCCCTTCCACGACAATGATTCCATTGCCCTGGCCGCCCTGCGCGGCGCGGGTTATGAATTGGTACCGATCGAGCTCCCCGAGACTCCACCCATCGGCTTTATCCTCAACGTGGAGGCCGCCGCCGCCTTCGAGGACCTGACCCGGAGCAACCGCGACGACGAACTGACCCGCCAGATCCGTAACGCCTGGCCGAATACTTTCCGCAGTGCGCATTTCGTACCGGCCGTCGCCTACGTACAGGCCAACCGGGCCCGCCGGACGCTGATGGAAAAGATGACCGCGCTGTTCAAGGACAATGAAATCGACGTCTACGTCAACCCCAGCTGGAATTCGAGCAGCCTGTTCATCACCAACATGACGGGGCAGCCTTCCATCACGGTACCCAGTGGGTTCCACGAGGGAACGCCGACGAGCATCACCTTCACGGGGGGCCTTCTGCGGGAGATTGAGATCGTGGAGGTAGCCGGACGCTACCAGTCCGTCACGGAGTGGGAAGACCGCCACCCGGAAAATTTCTGATCTTCCACGGCCCGGATGCAACCCTTGCACCTGCGGCCTCGCCCTTGGGGTAAACCACCCATTCATGAGACTATCTACGAACCTCTTATTTCTGATGATCTGCCTGCTCGGCTTTACCAGCCTGAGATGCCCAAAAATGGGGGCGCAACCGGGTAAAGGGCAACGGCGACTTGCAGGTAGAAACCCGGGACTTGCGTGATTTCACCCGCATTAAGGCCTGCTGCGGCTTCGAAGTGGAGCTGATGGAAGGTGACTTTGAAGTGCGGGTAGAGGCCGAGAGTAACCTGTTGGAATACGTCAAAACCGAAGTAAACGGCAGCGAACTGAGCCTCGGCTGGAAGCAGAATACCAATATCAATACCAACGAAACCGTACGCATTTTCATCAGCCTGCCGAAACTACAGGGGCTGGACGGCAGCAGCGGCTGTGATTTCAGCGGCAAGTCCGTCTTTTACGGCGAAGATCTCAACCTGGAGGCCAGCAGTGCCGCCACGATAGCACTGGAATTCGAGGGGGAGGAAGTCGAAGCCTCCGCTTCCTCCGGGGCGCGTATCTCGCTGGCAGGTAAGGGCAGGGAGATCGACGCCGATGCCAGTTCCGGTTCCGCGGTGGAAGCCAGCGGCTTCCTGACGGAAGACGCCAGGGCGGATGCCAGTTCCGGTGCCCGCGTCGAGGTGAGTGCCAGTCGTAAGCTGCGCGCCGACGCCAGCAGCGGCGCCCGGGTCCGGTACGGTGGTAACCCGGCCGACATGGATACCGACGCCAGTAGCGGTGGCAGTGTCCGCAAGTATTAGTACCCTTCCCTAACAAAAACTTACCGTTCGCTAACCGAAGCACAATCCGGTAAAGTAGAGTCCGTAAGTCGTCCTATCTTGGGAATGTAATTACTCGTTTAGAGTATCATAGGGATGACTTTAGAAGCCCGACCAGTTGCGGTCGGGCTTTTTTTTTGTTTAGTCTACAGTAGGTAGTCTCCCGTCACGCAAGTAAAAAATGCCGACGCCATTTCTTACGCTACTATCGACTACTAACTATTGACTATCTACTCCTAGTAAGGATCTACGTCGATGCTTACCCGCACCCCGGTCAGTCGTTCCGTTCCCGCCAGTTTATCCACCGCTTTGCGCAGTATATCCTTCACCCGACGAACTTCCTTCGGGGAGTTGGGCATGCGGATCACCATATCCTGTAAGTAGTAAGTACGCAACCGTGCGACGCCCGGCTCGAAGGGGCCGTCGAGGCGATCGCCGAGTGAGTGACTGAGCCAGCTGCCCAGCAGTTTTGCGCCTTCCTCCACCGTCGTCCGTTTAGGATGGCGCAGCTGTACGTGAATCATGCGCCGGTAGGGCGGGAACCGGTGATTGCGGCGATTGGTCGCTTCCCGCTGGATGAAGCCGGAGAAGTTTCCGGCCAGGACGTCGCGTAAAACGGGATGGTTCTTATCGTGTGCCTGAATGATGACCCGCCCCCGGCGGTGCTTACGGCCGGCCCGGCCCGCCACCTGAAGCATCAGCTGGAAGGCCCGCTCGTCG
Organism: Lewinellaceae bacterium; assembly: GCA_963838715.1. Classification (GTDB taxonomy): domain Bacteria; phylum Bacteroidota; class Bacteroidia; order Chitinophagales; family Saprospiraceae; genus Neolewinella. Next base: position 4,132,266 of record CAWISE010000009.1, on the reverse strand, counting down.
GCCCGAAAATCCGGGAAGCGCAGCAATTGGTCGGCGTTGATGATGCCGACGAGGCCGACCTTATCGAAGTCCAGCCCCTTGGTCACCATCTGGGTACCGACGAGTATATCCAGTTTTCCGACTTCGAAGTCAGACAGTAGTTTGCTCAGGGCATTCTTACCGCGAACGGTGTCCAGGTCCATCCGGCCGATGCGGGCTTTGGGGAGGAAGATCTTCAGTTCGTCCTCGATTTTTTCGGTACCCGTACCGCCGAGTTTCATTTGGGGGTCTCCGCAAGCCGGGCAAGCATCCGGGCGGTTGACCGCGAAGCCGCAACAGTGGCAGCGCAGCCGGTCCTGGAACTTGTGGTAGGTGAGGCTGACGTCGCAATTCACGCAGCCGATGGTGTGGTCGCAGGTAGGACAGAAGTACACGGGAGCGAATCCGCGGCGGTTCTGGAACAGGATGACCTGCTCTCCCCGGTCGATCGTGGCGCGGATGGCGGCAATCAGGGTGGGCGTAAAGAATGGATGGTGATTCCCCTGCTCGTCGGTTTCCCGGAGGTCGGCGATCTCCATGGTGGGTAGCTCCAGGCCGCCGAAGCGTTCGGTCATTTGCACCATTCCGTACTTACCGGTGCGGGCGTTCTCCCAGCTTTCGAGGCTCGGCGTGGCGGTACCGAGAATGGTAGCGGCCCCGTGCTGGTGGGCGAGGTAGACGGCCACGTCCCGACCGTTGTAGTGTGGGTTGGGTTCCCGCTGTTTGAAACTGGGGTCGTGCTCTTCGTCAATCACCACCAGCCCCAGTCGGGAGAAGGGGAGAAAAAGGGCGGAACGGGGGCCCACCACCGAGGCGGTACCGGCCTGAACGGCCTTCCATATTTCTACCCGCTCCATATTGTTGAGCCGGCTGTGGTAGACCATGATCTTGTCCCCGAGAATCTTTTGCAGCCGACTGGTGATCTGCCCGGTCAGGGCAATCTCGGGCAGCAGGTAGAGGACCTGTTCCCCGGCATCGATCCGCTCCCGCATCAATTCCAGGTAAACGCGGGTCTTGCCACTGCCGGTTACGCCGTGCAGCAGGGCGGGCTTACCGTCAGCGTGAAATTTGCGAATGTCGGTCAGGGCCCGTTGTTGTTGTTCGCTCAGTTCTCCGGCGTCCGCGGTCGCCTCCACGCTGTCCAGCCGGCTGACCTCCCGTTCGTAAAATTCGAATATTCCCTTCTTGACCATGGCCTTCAGTACGGCACCGCTTGCCCCCGTCCGCTTACGCAGATCGGCGCGCCGCACGTAGGGCAACCGACGAAAATTACCGATGTATTCCAGGAGTACCGCCGTTTGTTTTTCGCTGCTGCCGACCAGATCGAAGGCCCGCAACTGTTCACTTTCGGTAGCGAAATCCCGGTGGAATCGGACGCAGCGGATTACCCGCGGTTTGTAACGTTCCTGCAACTCTTCCTTCAGGAAAATGACGTGGCGATCCAGTAATCCCCGAATAACGGGGTAGACCGTTTTCTTCTGCAGGATGTCACGAATGTTCTTCAGCGTCAGTTCCTGCTGTAGCGTCAGCGCCTCGACGATGAGGTACTCCTGGTCGTTCAGTTCGGTAGCATCGTCGCTGAACAGGGGGCCGAGCGTAATGATGGTCTCGCTGGTCAGTTTCAGGTGGCTGGGCAGCCCCGCGCTCATCACTTCGCCGAGGGTACAGACGTAATAATCGGCCATCCAGTCCCACAGGGCCAACTGCTTTTCGGTAATCAGCGGTTCCCGGTCGATCACGCTCAGGATCGGCTTCGTTTTGTGGCCGGGGGCGCGGCCGTGCAGCTGCCGGATGACCCCCGTATAGTGCTTGTTCCTGCCGAACTGCACCTCCACGCGGATGCCGGGCCGCAGTTCCCGCACCATCTCCTCAGGCACCGAAAAGGTATACGCCCGGGCTACCGCGAGGGGCAGGATGACGTCGGCGTAAATGGTACCGGCGGAGGTCAGGTCGGTGGCTTGGAGGGGAGACATGCGAGGGGTGAAGGTAGTTATTTTACTAGGAATTGTTGGAAGAAATGGAGGATCGAGACCGCATACAGCTGAAGCAGTATGCTGGGAGCGGGAAGGGCCGGAAGGCCCTGGTAGACGAGGTTCCCAAATTGAGTACGAAATTTATTGGCCGACGGCGCGCGGGTGCAATCTCTATCAACAGGCTGGGGGAGACGTGGCGCAGGGCCTTCAGCATACAGCTGAAGCAGTATGCTGGGAGCGGGAAGGGCCGGAAGGCCCTGGTAGACGAGGTTCCCAAATTGAGTACGAAATTTATTGGCCGACGGCGCGCGGGTGCAATGCTTGTTTATAAACTGGGGGAGACGTGGCGCAGGGCCTTCAGCATACAGCTGAAGCAGTATGCTGGGAGCGGGAAGGGCCGGAAGGCCCTGGTAGACGAGGTTCCCAAATTGAGTACGAAATTTATTGGCCGACGGCGCGCGGGTGCAATGCTTGTTTATAAACTGGGGGAGACGTGGCGCAGGGCCTTCAGGTCCTTTCTCCTTCAGCGAGTTGCTTTAGCTGCTCGCTGCCCGTTGATCGGATGCCCGCTAGTTCGTTTCTTTGCCCCATGACCCAACTCTCCGCCATCGTAGCCACCGACCGCAAAGGCACCATCGGTAAGGACGGCGGTATCCCCTGGTACCTGCCCGCCGACCTGCAATTCTTCAAGCGCACTACCCTGGGCGCACCGGTCATTATGGGGCGCAAGACCTTCCGGAGTATCGGACGGCCGCTACCGAAACGGACGAACGTGGTACTCACCCGCGACCCTTTCTTCACGGCCAGTGGGATCGTAGTGGTGCACAGCCTCCGGGAGGCGCTGGGGCACCCATCCGTCACCTCCGCCCCGGAGGCCTTTATGATTGGCGGGGGAGAATTGTACCAGCAGAGTCTGCCCCTGGTCAGTACCGTTTACCTCACGATCGTCGATGCCGAGATCGAGGGAGGCGACGCCTTTTTTCCGCGTCTGGACCCCGGAGAGTGGCGCGAAGTGTGGAGCGAAGGGCATGTCCCAAACGCCAAAAATGAGTTGGCTTACCGTTTCTCCCGCTGGGAGCGAATTGCGAGTATCGCCTAAATTGTACGGTATACGCAACGATAATCGTTTCGACCTACACAATTAGACACAAAAAGTTGCATTAGTGGCCTTCGTCTCGCCTCCTTTGGTACCGTACCAAAACATCGAGACATGCGGGAAGACTTTCTCCACTACCTCTGGCGGCTGGCCCGCTTCGACCTCAGGAACCTGCGCTCCACCGACGGAGCGCGGCTGACCATCCAGGATTTCGGCAACCACAATACGAACGCGGGACCGGATTTCAGCCACGCGCGGGTTCGCATCTCCGGGATACAGTGGGCCGGTAACGTGGAAATTCACGTACGGAGCAGCGAGTGGTACGATCACGGTCACGAAACCGACCCGGCTTACGAAAACGTGGTCCTGCACGTCGTGTTTGAGGAAGATCGCCCCGTGTACCGTTCGGATGGCTCCCTGATCCCCTGCCTGGAATTGCGGGGCCGGATTCCGCCGGGCATTATGGATACTTACCAGCGCCTGCAGCATAACGAGCACTGGATCCCCTGTCAGAATCAGCTGCACCAGGTGGCGGAGTCCAAACGTCACATCTGGCAGGAGACGCTGTTGGCCGAAAGAATGACCGAGCGGGCGGCCCGCTTCGAGGAGCGGGTGGAAGCCTCCGGGCGCGACTGGGAGGGGGCTTTCTACCAGTCGCTGGCGCGGTCCCTCGGCGGTCGTGTCAACGCCGAGGCCATGGATATGCTGGCGCGGTCCCTCCCCCTGAGCGTCCTCCGGAAATACGCCCACAGTCTCATCCAGCTGGAGGCGCTGCTCTTCGGTCAGTCCGGACTCCTGCCCCGGGAGCCGGGCCATGCCACGGATGCCTACGTCAGATTACTCCAGCGGGAATACGAGTTGCTGAGCGTCAAGCACGATCTGCGCCCTATCCCGATGACCGCCTGGCGCTACCTTCGCTTACGGCCGAACAACTTCCCGACGGTGCGCATCGCCCAACTCGCCGCGCTGCTCCGTCGGAGCAGCCAGCTGTTCGGCAAGGCACTGGCGGCAGCCGGAGTGGTTGAATTGAGAAATATGTTCGTCGTTTCCCTCAGTAATTACTGGCGCACCCACTACCGCTTCGGTACGGAGCCCACCGTTCCGGGAGAACGCCGGCTGGGCCGTACCGCCATCGACTCTATCCTGATCAACACGGTGGTTCCCGCCTATTGTACTTACGCTAAGCTGCGGGTTGACGACCGGTACCGTGAGCGGGCGATCGGACTGCTGGAATCCCTGCCGGCCGAGAAAAATCGCCTGCTCGAGGGTTGGCGCAAGCTCGGCTGGCCGGCCCGGAGTGCCGCCGAGGGGCAGGCGCTACTGCAGCTCAAGCAGCACTACTGCAATGCCAGCCGCTGTACGGCGTGCGCGATCGGCTGCGCCATTCTGAACGGGGGTGGAAGAGAAGAAAACGGTAGTCTGGCAGCGCTTTGATGCCGGAAAACGTTTATCTTCCGACACCTGAAATAATGACCGGCTTCCCGGACGTTCCCCTATTTACATACACCTGACTACTAAATGGATTATACCTTATCATCATATGACAACGAGGAGCAGTTCATCACTGCGCTCGTAGCGGGCAACCGGGAAGCCCAGAAGTCGCTTTACGAAGCGTACTATGCTCCCCTTATGACCATCTGTCAGCGCTACGCCGGTAGTGAGGACGAGGCCATGGACTTGCTCCACGAAAGTTTCATCAAGATTTTCGGTAAGATCGGTCGCTACGAGACGGGGACTGCCCTGCTGGCCTGGATGCGCCGCATTACCGTCAATACGGCCATCGACTACTACCGTCGGCAGGTTCGTCGGCGGACCGAGGATCTCGATAAGGCTTATAACATCAGTAGTGACGCTCCGGACGTCGTTTCCCAGTACTCCGCCAAGGAGATACTGATCGCCGTTCAGGGGCTGCCCCCCACCTACCGTACCATTTTCAACCTCTATGTCGTCGAGGGCTATAGCCACCGGGAGATCGGAGAGAGGCTGGGAATTACGGAAAGCACCTCCCGTTCCAACCTGGTTAAGGCCAGGGGGAAATTACAGAAAGTACTAACCGCGCCCGGCCGCTAGCCATGACACCCGACCACCACTCACTATTTGACAGCGTTATCCGTCAGCAATTGACGGAACTGCCCCCACCAACGGCCTCCGCCGCCGGCTGGGAGCGACTGTCGTCCGACCTTGACGAGGGAGGCGCAGATACCGCTCGCTTCGACGAGCATTTTTATGAGGCACTTACGAATACCTCCGCAGGCGCCCTTACCACCGCGACCGGGTGGTCTTTGCTCGCCGACCGAATGGATGGTGTTTCCTCTATTTCCAGCGGCGACGCTTACGTGGCCGAGCAGCTGAACGGGTTGACCCCCATCACCGCCCCGGCCGCCGGTTGGGAACGGCTGAGCGAGCAACTCGATGCCGATGCCGCCAGGTTAATGGATACCTCCATCGCCCGCCAACTCGCCATCGTCGAACCGGTGGTGGTCTCGGGCTGGGCCGGTTTAGCGGCTCGCCTGGAATTAATCGGTCAGAGAAGAGAGTTGGTGGCCGCCATGAAGGTGACCGAACTGTGCCTGCTCCTCAGTTTCCTGCTGCTGACGCTGCACCCCAACGGACTGAGGAATTACCTGCCCCCCTCCGTGGAGATCGATAATTTCCCGATCGCCCTGGCCTCGCCTGCGACATTGCCCGTCACCGCTACCTCCGCTACTGCTTCCCCCGTTCTCAGCGAACGAGCCGCTACCGAAGAAATCATCCCGATCGGCGGTACCGCTGCCCCCCGGACAAAGAAGGCCACATCCGCCACGGTTCCCGGTACTCTGGGAAAACAGACAACCCCCATACAGCTGATCGCAGCCGCCCTCGAAAGCCGGGAAGCAATCAGTTTCGCCACTACCGACATCGTTCCGGTCTCCCGGGCAGACGTCATCCCCGTCACGGAGGTCGACCGGCTGGATTACGCCATTAATTTACGTTCGATCACTCCGGCCCCGGCCCTGCAACTGGAACCCGTTCGGACGGGGAACACGGTGGAGTACTACCTCAATCTCTTCTATTCCCCCTTCGATTTCAATGAAGTCATCACCCGGGAAACCTTTTACCGCAAGACTTACACCATCGATGGTGAGCGTCGATTCACCTACGGTCATAGCGGCGGTGCCCTGATCGAGGCGGTTCGTGGCAATACCGGGGTACAGTTCGGCATGATTTACGGAAAGCGCTCTTACATCCCGACTCAGCTGAAGTGGTTCAATGCCGACGAGGACGGACCGGGCAACAGCCTCGTGGAACCCTTCCGTGGCGGCTATAGCCGGCTGATCTATAATTCCGTCACGCTCCCGCTCCACTTCACGCAAACCATATTACGCAGGCCTAATTGGAAGGTGACCGCGCGAGTCGGAGGTGGCGTCAACGTAATTTTGAAATCCGCATTCTACACGGAGGAAGGAGACGAACTCAGTGTTCAGGAACTTACGCGTAACAGTAGTCCCTTCGCCTTCCAGAACGAGGGGGCCGGACGGGCAAAGAGTACGGAGGGAAGCGTTTATGATCTCGCCAACCCCGAACCGGGTTACTTTCAGGGCGGCTCCCTGATTTCCAACTCCCGCTTTGAGATCGGTGGTGGTGTCCGGATCGAGCGCATGCTAGGCGACAACGTCAGTATTTACGTAGCCCCGAGCTTCGGGAGAACCCTTTACATTACTCCCGAGGCGGGTGTCGGCCCCTACTTTGACCGGGTCCACACCTACAACTTCCGCTTCGGTAGCCGCTTCCTACTGGGTAAGAAATAGAAGACAACCATGACCCTGCGTACCTTTTGTTACCTGTCGATCCTACTGGTTGCCCTAACGGCCTGTGGCCAGGGCGGCGGAGAGGCGGAGATTGTCCGCACCACGGACATATACCTGGAAAGACAGGTAAGCGAACAGCGTCAGGAAATTCTCTCCGAAGTACCGGGCCGCGTTCTCGACAGCCTCGAGTGGATGCAGGGAGACCAGCGCGTTTACACCGTGCTCTCCAGCAATAGTCACCCTCTGGATCCGGAGGCCGGTATTTACCTCAGTCATTACCGGGTCGGTGTCGGAGGCACCCGGAAACTCTGGCAATACCTGGATACCCTGGATTGCAGGGAAAACCGTTTTTACCTGGAGAACCTGCTCCCCGAAATACGGATCCGCGCCGGTGACGGCGACCTGCCGCAAGCCATTGCCCTGGCCTACGATCTCGGTTGCCACGACGGGAGTCAGCCCCATCTACCCAATCGCCGCATGATGCTGATCGACAGCCTGTCCGGTATTCCGCTCATCACGGTGGAAGGACTCGGAGGTCTGCTCGCAAATCACGGAGCGGGGCTGCTCGATTTTCAGGAACTGGAAGCGGGGGACAACGAAAAAGAGGTTCCCGGCGGCATCACCAACTTCGATGCCCTGGAGCGCTTACCGCTTAGTCTGCGTCGGGAGCTCTTCAGCAACTGGATGGACCTTTTTATTTAGGGACCTCGACAGGCACTACCGCCCCATGATTCATGATGGGAGCGAAGGACGACCGAAAGAATGAAATCCCAGACCATTCTCGCCGTTAGCTCTGCCGGAGCACTGAACGCCGGTCCCCCCGGCCGGAAACTGGAGTGTCCTTAACTTTCCGTATACATCTTCCCTCTCCCTCGGAGTGTTCCTTAACCAAAATTACCCGATACCATATGCGCTTCCTGTTCCTCCTTCTACTCCTTCCGACTCTTATGCAGGCCCAACGGGCCAGGCTTTCCACCACTGACGATCAGGCACGCGAGTTAGCGGCTACCATCACGGTGGAAGACCTGACGCGTCACCTCACTACCCTTTCGGCCGACGATATGGAAGGGCGGGAAACCGGAGAGCCGGGTCAGAAACGGGCGATGGCCTACCTGAAGGGAGAGTTTCAACGATTGGGCTTACCCGCGATCGGGGAGGATAACGACTATTTCCAGCGGATCCTCTTCAGTCGTCAACGCTGGGAAGAAATCACCCTGAAGATGGACGGGGAAGAACTACGCCACCTCTGGGAATTCTACAGTGCCCCCTCCCAGAACAACAGTAGGGAAGCCATCACCATTAGCGAACTCACTTTCCTGGGTTACGGGATCGATTCCGACCGGTACAGTGATTACGCGGACCGAGACCTAAGAGGAAAATCCATCATTATCTTTTCCGGAGAACCCAGGGGAAAGGACGGAAACTACCTGGTCAGCGGCGGTAAGGAAATGTCCGATTGGGGGACCGACACGGAACGCAAACTTATGCTGGCCAAGGAAAGAGGCGTAGAGACGGTCTTCGTGATCGACCCGGACTTCAAGAAAAACGTTCAGGACGTCCGTAAGGAAACCCTCGATGGCCGCATGCGGATGGCCGAGCAAACCGAATCCGAACGCTCGCTGGCCAACCACGTATTCATCACGCCCGAGACCGCCCGCCAGTTACTCGGAGACCGGTTCAAGAAAGTGGTCAAGAGCCGCAAGAAGATCGAACAAGCCGGCAAACTCAAGCCGGTCGATGTAGCGGTAAACCTCGAACTCACCCAACAGAAAGACGTGAATGAACTGATCGGTGAAAACGTTCTCGGCTTCGTGGAGGGCAGCGATGCCCGCCTGAAGGAGGAAGTACTCGTTGTCAGTGCCCACTATGACCACATCGGCCGGCGCGGCGACGAGATATTCAACGGAGCGGACGATAATGGTTCAGGCACCAGCACCGTGCTAGAAATCGCCGAAGCGTTTGTCACCGCTAAAAAACAGGGAATGGGTCCACGTCGCAGCGTACTCTTTCTACTGGTGAGTGGGGAGGAGAAGGGTCTGCTGGGGTCAGAATATTACGCCAGCCACCCCATTTTCCCCCTGGAGAATACCATCGCCGACATCAACGTCGACATGGTGGGCCGTGTCGACGAAGAGCACGCTGACAACCCCGAGTACATTTACGTGATCGGGAGCGACCGGCTGAGCACGGAATTACACGAGATCAACGAGGCGGCCAACAAGGACTTCACCAACCTGGAACTCGACTACACCTACAACGCCGAGGACGATCCCAATCGCTACTACTACCGCAGCGATCACTACAACTTCGCCGTAAAGGGCATCCCGAGCATCTTTTTCTTCAACGGCACCCACGCGGACTACCACCAGGCTACGGATACCGTGGATAAGATCAATTTCCCGAAGATGGCCAAAATCGGGCAACTGGTTTTCCACACCGCCTGGCAACTAGCGAATCAGGATAAGCGGATCGAGGTGGACGTGGAATAAACGCGAGGGGTTAAAACGCCCTCGCTGCCCGGAGAAAGTCGCTGAAGCGACTACTCCGCCCAGATGCCCGTCTTTAGCGTCCAATCGTAATCTTCGTAGTCGCGGGGGAGGTTCTTATCCTCGGCCGGAACGATACCGTAGCTGACCAAAAAATCATCCACCCCGTCGTGATCCCGGAAGTCGCCCTTGAACCACTTAAAGAGGGGGCTGGTCACGATGGTCCGTTTACCGTCCACCTCCTTGATTTCGGTGTGCTCGCTCAGGTAACTTTTCACCCGGGCGTCCAACTGGGTTTCCAGCGTTTCCGGCCGGTAGATTTCCACCGGGGGGCAGCTGGCCGCCCCGCAGTTGAGGGCGAAGTGGACGCGACTGTCGCCCCCCTTCACCCGGAAGCTCCGCTCGAACTTATTGGGAAAGAACTGGGGGATAAAGCCCAGCCCGAAGCGGTTCTCCCCGCCCCGGATGATGCCGTGTTCCAGTTCATTCGGGGAGAGTTCCTGTCCGGCTACGGTAAAGCTGGGCGTACTGAAGAACGTCCCCCGGTCGTCAAACAGGGAGGGGTCCTCGGTCAGCAGGTGCTGGACCATGCCGTTGTAAACGTTGAGCCAGAAGGCTTCGCGATTGGCCCGGGTATCCAGGGCGGCCGCCAGTCGATTGGGGTCGAGACCGGCAAGTTGCTGGATGATTGCACCCGCGTCCCCGCCCTGCTTCAATTTTTGTAGTAGTTCCTGACTCAACTCATTGGGGGTTGGATCGGCAGCGGTGTAGTTCTCCGCTGGCTGGTAGCGGCCGCAGGACAGCAAGCTGAGGAGTAGCAACGATAAGGTCAGTAAGCGAATCATGTCGTTAATTTCTTATCCAACACCGGCCCGGTCGACTTAGTGCTACCCGCCCAAAAGCGAAGCGTTCAAACGTCACGAAGTGACATCTAGCAGTGAAGCGTCCAAAGGCCGTCCAATTACCCCTTATCGCGTAAATCGTTTATGAACTTCGTCAACTCCATATCGTCGTACACCAGTACCTCCCGCGGCTTCGAACCCTGAGCCGGGCCGACGATGCCGAGCTGTTCCAGCTGATCCATGATCCGGCCGGCGCGGTTGTAGCCCAGTTTCAGGCGGCGCTGCACCATGGAGGTGGAGCCGTGCTGCTGGGAGATGATGAGGCGGGCGGCCTCCTCGAACATGTCGTCGAGGTCGGCGTAGGACAACCCGCTGGAGCCGGCCATTTCCTCGTCCGTATTGTACTCGGGCAGCAGGTAGGGCTCTACGTAGCCACGCTGGTCGCCGATGTAATTGATGACGGCTTCCACCTCGGGCGTATCCACGAAAGCCCCCTGCAAACGGACGATGTCGCCGCCGTTCGAGAGCAGCATGTCTCCCCGGCCGATGAGCTGGTCGGCACCGCCGGAATCCAGGATGGTACGACTGTCCACCTTGGCCGTCACCTTGAAGGCGATCCGGGCCGGAAAGTTGGCCTTGATGACGCCGGTGATGATGTTGACCGACGGCCGCTGGGTGGCGATGACCAGGTGGATACCCACGGCCCGCGACAGCTGGGCGAGGCGGGCGATCGGCATCTCCACTTCCTTACCGGCCGTCATGATGAGGTCGGCAAATTCGTCGATGATCAGGACGATGAACGGTAGAAATTTATGTCCCTTTTCCGGGTTGAGGCGGCGGGCGATGAACTTCTCGTTGTACTCCTTGAGGTTGCGCGACGAGGCTTTCTTGAGCAGGTCGTAGCGCTGGTCCATCTCGATACAGAGACTGTTCAGGATGTGGATCACCTTGGTGGTCTCCGTCGTGATCGGCTCGGTCTGCCCCGGCAGGAAGGCCAGGAAGTGGCTCTCCAGTTTGGCGTAGGGGAAGAGCTCCACCTTCTTGGGGTCGATCATCACCAGTTTGACCTGGCTGGGGTGCTTCTTGTAGAGCAGCGACATGATGATCGAGTTGATTCCGACCGACTTACCCTGTCCCGTGGCACCGGCCACCAGCAGGTGGGGCATCTTGGCCAGGTCGGCCACCAGTACTTCGTTCTTGATCGTCTTACCGAGGGCCAGCGGCAGGTCCATCTTGGCGGTACGGAACTTCTCGCTTTCCAGTACCTCCCGCATGGACACCATCTGGGGGTTCTTGTTCGGCACCTCGATACCGATGGTACCGCGACCGGGGATCGGGGCGATGATCCGGATACCGAGGGCGGCCAGGGAGAGGGCGATGTCGTCCTCCAGGTTCTTGATTTTGGAGATGCGCACGCCGGGGGCCGGCACGATCTCGTACAGCGTTACCGTCGGCCCGATGGTGGCGCGGATCTTCGTGATCTCGATCTTGTAGTTGAGCAGCGTCTCGATGATCTGGTCCTTGTTGGCCTCCAGTTCGGCGCGGTCGACCTCCTGTTTGCCGCTTTCGCGGTCGATCAGCAGGGGCAGGCCGGGCGGGTCGTAACTCGGCAGGTCCAGGGTGGGGTCGTAGGGTTCGCTGTGGTCCTGGTTCTCGGCCGTCACGGCCAGGCTGGTGTCGATACCGGTGTCGCCGTCGGCAATCGTCAGGCTGGAATCCACGCCGGGGCTCAGGGGGTCTTTGCCGACCAGGGTGAGGTCGCCGACGCTGTCCAGCGGCATGGCCATCTGACTGCCGGGAATCTGTTCGAAACCGTCGTCTTCCACCTCCAGGGTGGCGTTACCGGGGGTCAGGCTCGGCAGTGACTTGCGGGGCCGGTCGATACTCAGGGGATCGGATGCGGGCGCGGCCGCGGGTGCCGTTTTCGTCGAGGAGCCGCCGATCCCGGGCTCGAAGCGGGGCGGTCGGGCCTTACCCCGGAAGCGTACCCGTTCGCTGAAGTGGTCGCGGATGTCGTTCCTGATCTGGGCGGGGGAGCCGTTGAAGTCGATCCGGGCCTCGAAGACCAGGTAGAGCGCGGCCAGGCCTAGTAGCAGCAGGATGACTCCGAAACTACCGAGCACCTGGGTCAGGCGGCCGACCAGGAAGGCCCCCACCCCACCGCCGATGGGAAAATCCATCATCCGGCCGAAGAGGAACTCGAAGAGTACGGAGAAACCGATGGTGAACAGGATCGTCTTCACGAACAGATTGGCCATCGGTTTGAGGGTCTGCCGACGCAGCCGGTTCAGGCCCAGTTTCGCCAGGTACCACACCAGCAGAAAGCTGGAGATACCGAAGCAGAAATAGATGAAGAAGTTACTGAGAAAGGCCCCCAGGCGGCCCAGCCAGTTATCGACCGTAGGGCCGTCGGCCAGCAGCAGCGCCCACTTGAAGCGCAGCACCCGGTCCTGGTCCACTTGCCAGGTAAACAGGTAGCTGGTGAAGGCTACGGCCAGGTAGATGGCAATGAAAAACAGGAAGAGCCCGAAGAGCTTGGGAATGCGCTCGTCGTTCAGCCCCATGCGGAGGCCGAGTTGTCCGGACTTCTTTTTTGCTTTGGCCATTCAGTAAGAGGAAGGTAATAATAATTCGCTTGGCGGCAAAAGTAGGCAATTTCCCCCGGCTTTACCCTAAGGCTTTGGTCCGAGATGGCCGGCGGCAGGGGGCCGGTCGTGCCCCGGGAACCGGGCCGGGAGGGTCATTTCTTCGTCCGTATTTTGCCATTGTCTACGTAAATAGTTTACCCAACAGCCCGCAGATCGTTTTCCGTTTTATCTTTAGTCCCCGGTTCACTTACACCACTTACATCCTTTTCGTATGGGATTTCTAGAAAGACATCAGGTTGCTACGGTCGGTGAGGGTAACGAAACACTGTTGTTTTCCCACGGTTTCGGTTGCAACCAGGGCATGTTCCGCCACCTGGTCGATCATTTCCGCGCCGACTACCGCATTGTGCTCTACGACCTGGCCGGGGCCGGCAATTACCCCATCGAGTACTTCAATAAGGAGAACTACCGCACGCTGGATGGCTACGCCCGCGACCTGATCGAGCTCTGCGACACCCTGCACCTGCGCAACGTGCACTTCGTGGGTCACTCCGTCAGTGCCATGATCGGCGTACTGGCCAGCCTGGAGCGCCCCGAACAGTTTGCTTCCCTGACCCTCATCGGCCCCAGCCCCCGCTACATCAACGATGGCGACTATTACGGTGGGTTCTCCGAGCGGGACATCGAGGAGTTGCTCGCCACCATGAGCGACAATTACCTGGGCTGGAGCAGTGCCATGGCGCCGGCCATCATGGGCAACGCCGAGCGGCCCGGCCTCGGGGAGGAGCTTTCCAACAACTTCTGCAAGACCAATCCGGAGGCGGCCCGCCACTTCGCCACCGTCACCTTCACTTCCGACAACCGCGCCGAACTATCCCGGGTCACCCACCCTACCCTGGTCATTCAGTGCACCGAGGACATCATCGCCTCCGAGCAGGTGGGGGAGTACGTACACCGGCAGATCCCCGCTAGCCGGTATGCCCTGATCCGCGCCCGGGGGCACTGCCCCAACCTGAGCGCACCGGAACCCACGAGCGCGGCCATCCGGGAGTTCCTGGCGCAGTTGTCCGCCCCCGCATGACCGAACCCGACCTGTTTCACGAACTCCCCTGTGGCGTTCTGCTTACCGATGGCGAGGGTAAGATCACGGCCCTGAACCGGCCCCTGCTCGACTGGCTGGGCTACGCGGAGGAACGGCTGGTCGGGAAATTCCGTTTCAACGACCTGCTGACCATCGGGGGCAAGATCTTTTTCGAGACCCACCACGCCAACTTGCTGGATCTGCAGGGGGAGGTGCGGGAATTGAATTACGAAATGGTGGATGACCGGGGGGAGCGCTACCCCGCGCTGGTCAATGCCCGCCGCCGTGGAAACGGGCCCGGTTTCATCTACACCATCACCCCCTACCGGGAGCGCCGCAAATTCGAGCAGGAACTCAAACAGGCCCGGGAAAAAGCCGAGGCCGCCAGCCGCGCCAAGGCCACCTTCCTGAGCACGATGAGCCACGAGATCCGTACGCCCCTGCACGCCATTCTCGAGGCGGGTAAGTTCCTGGCCCGGGACCGGCCGCGACCGGACCAACTGGAACTCATCGAGGCGCTGCGTACCGCCGGCAACAACCTGCTGTCTATCGTCAACGACATCCTGGACATCAGCAAGATGGAATCCGGGATGCTCGTCCTGGACGAGCGGCCGTTTCAGCCCACCGAATTGCTGCGGCAGGTCGAACTGACCTACCGCCACCTGTGCCGGCAGCGGGGTATCGAACTGCGGGTCCGGCGGCCGGAGGCGGCAACCACTCTCCTGATCGGGGATGCCGGCAAACTGACCCAGGTACTGAATAATTTGGTCAGCAACGCCGTCAAATTCACCTCCCGGGGCTACGTGGAGGTTACGCTGGCCGTCCGCCCCGACGGGGAGCGCACCTTCCTGGATTTCACGGTGAGCGATAGTGGAACAGGCATCCCCTCCGACCGGTTGGAGGCCATTTTCGAGCCCTTCACCCAGGCCGAAGCCTCCGTGGAGCAGCAGTTCGGCGGAACCGGGCTGGGGCTGGCCATCTGCCAGCGGATCGTCCGGGCCTACGGCTCCCGGCTGCACGTCAGGAGCGAGCTCGGACGGGGCACCTCGTTTCAGTTCACCCTGCACCTGCGCTCCGCCGCCCCCTCAACCACGGTAGCGGATATCTCCGAAAAACAACTGGCTCCGCTGGACCACCTGCGCCTGCTGAACGTGGATGACAACCCCGCCAACCTGCTGATCAACGCCCGCTACTTCAAAATCTGGAACCTGCCCTTCCGGCAGGCGCGCAGCGGCTCCGAGGCCCTCGCCCTGCTGGAGCGCGAACCCTTCGACCTCGTGCTACTCGATCTACAGATGCCCGGCATGACGGGCTACGAACTGGCCCGGCAGATTCGTCGCCACCCCCGCCCCGCCGTGCGGGAGTTGCCGCTGATCGCCCTGTCGGCCATGGACTCCCGGGAGATCACCGACCGGATGAAGGCAGCCGGGATCGACGGCCTGCTGCGCAAGCCCTTTTCCGCGGTCGACCTCCACGCCCTCCTCCTCGGCGCCGCGCCCCCCGGTAGCCGGCGGGGGCCGGCCCCGTTCGACCTCTCCGCCGTCCGGGATATGTTCGAGGGGGCGCCGGAGGAAGAGGCCGACTTCCTGACCGTCGTCCGCCAGGAGATCACCGGTCTGATCTCCGAAATTACGGCCGCCGTTGCTGCGGAAGACGTGACCCGCTACGAGCAGGCTACGCACAAGGCCATCAGTATGCTGCGGCTTTTCGGGCTGGAAGAGACCCTGCAGGCCTTGCACCGGGCGGGGAAATTACTGGAAGCGGGGCAGGGGGCGGAGGCCGGCCGGGTCACTACCCAGTGTAACCACCGACTGGAAGAACTGACCGCTTTCCTGAAAAAAGCTACCGCTTCTTCGTTAAAGTAACACATTTTGTTGGTTTTTAGGGCAGGTCCGGTCGATATTGGCCACGACCTATGTACCAAAAAGCCATCCTCCACCTCGACATGGACACCTTCTTCGCCTCCGTCGAGATCCGCAAAAACAGTACCCTGGCGGGGCTGCCCGTTCCCGTGGGCGGCACCGGCAGCCGGGGCGTGATCACCTCCGGCAGCTACGGGGCCCGCCGTTTCGGCATCCACGCCGGGATGCCGACGGCCATCGCCCTGCGCCGCTGCCCGGACGCCCGCCTGGTGCGCGGCAACTACGAAGACCGGGACCTGGCCTACGAACTCCGCCGGGCCGGCCGGGTCACCGCCCGCCTCACGGTCAAACTGCGGTACACCATCTTTAACACCTATACCCGGAGTGCCCGCATTCCCCATACGGCCCACGACGGACAGTTGCTACCGATGGTGGAGCGGCTGTTCCGGGAGTTGTTTACCCGCCGGCAGTGCGTTCGGCTCATCGGTGTGCGCTTCGACCGGCTGGCGACGGAGCATACGCAGTGGGACTTGTTTGCGGACCGGGCGGAGGCGGGGGCGTTGTTGGGGGCGCTGGATCGGATACGGGGGGTGGATGGTTGCTGGTTGCTGGTTACTGCTTGCAAAACTTTTTGTTTATAATTGTCTTATGAAAAGTTACCGGGGCCTCCCGATTTATCAAGATTCTTTTGAGTTATTCATCCATGCACGTCGGTTATCCATGCGGTTGCCCAAATACGAACTGTACGAACTTGGTAGTCAGTTGCGGCGGTCTAGCGATAGTGTCAATTCCAATATTGTGAAAGGGTACGGTCGGAGTGAATACAAAAAGGAATTTACCCGCTTTCAGTCCATCTCAATCGGCAGCTGTAACGAGACGATGGCGCACCTACGCAAGTTAGCCGTCTTGTACCCCGATTTGACGCCAAAATTCAAACACCTCGCTATCCAATACCAGTAGTTAGGGGGTAAAATTCGGAACTTCCAGAAATACGTGCGCGTCAACTGGCGAACGGCGGCCTAACCAGCAACCAGCAACTAAAACATCCGCTTCCGCCGAAAGTACCCGATCACCGCCAGGCTCACCACGATACTCAGGGCGATGATGGCAAAGAAGGGCCAGCTGCTGCCCCCGTTCTCCATCGGTACCCGCACGTTCATGCCGAAGAAACTGGCGATCACCATCGGTACCGTCAGGATGATCGTGATAAGCGTCAGCCGCTGAATGGTGATGTTCAGGTTGTTCGAGATGATACTGCCGTAGGCGTCCATCGTTCCGTTCAGGATGTTGGTGTAGATATTGGCCATTTCCAGGGCCTGGCCGTTGTCGATGATGATGTCCTCGAAGAGGTCGGACTGGTCCTCGTCGTGGCGGATGCCGAGGAAGTCGGTCCGCTTGATCTTCATCTTCAGTAGTTCGTTACCGTTCAGGGCGTTGATGAAGTAGACCAGCGACTTCTCGATACTGAGCAATTGCTTCAGCTCCCGGTTGCGGCTACTGTCGTACAGCTCCTGCTCGATCAGGTTGCGCTTCACGTTGAGCCGCTTCAGGCAGGTCAGGAAACGGTACACCGTCTGTTCAAAGATGTGGAGTACGAAGGCACTACGGCGGGCGGGGTGCAGGTGACGGATCTTGTTGTCCAGGAACAGCTGCAGTACCGGGTGACGGGCCGTGGAGGTCACGGTGATCAGGTTGTCCGGGGTCAGGATGATTCCGACCGGCACGGTGATGTAGATGCTGTCGTCCCCCTCGTCGGCCTCCGACAGGACGGGGGTATTGACGACGATGAGCTTGGCGTCGTCCTCCCGCTCGTAGCGGCTCCGCTCGTCGATATCCAGGGGGTCGGTCAGGAAATCGAGGGGGAGCTCGTATGTATTGGCGATCTCGGCCAGTTCGTCGGTGGCGAAGGGGGGAGAGAGGTGGATCCAGCAGTCCGGTTCGGGCCGGTCTACGGCTTCCAGACGGCCTTCGCGGGAGACGTAATAGCTGATCATGGGGCGAAGGTAGGTTGGACCCGTGGATATTTAGACTTTTGGACCGTTGGACCCCTAGATATTTGGGCCATTTACCTCACCTGCTCCCAGGCCCAGGCTGTTCGCATAATCTCCTCCACCCCGTACTTCGGCGTCCAGCCCAGTTCCCGGTGGGCCTTCCCGATGTCGGCGTAGATGGCGGCAATGTCTCCGGGGCGGCGGGGGCCGACGGTGTAGTCCAGGGTTTTGCCACTCACTTTCTCGAAGGCCTCGATCACCTCCAGTACGGTCAGGCCGGCCCCGATACCGAGGTTGTAGAGGGCGGGGTTCTCCTCTCCCGCTCCGCTCAGTAAGCGTTGTACGGCCAGGGTGTGGGCGTGGGCCAGGTCCGCGACGTGGATGTAGTCCCGCAGGCCGCTACCGTCACGGGTCGGGTAATCGTCTCCGAAGACGGTCATGGTGGGGCGTTTCCCGGCGGCTACCTCGGTGATGACCGGCACCAGGTTGCTGGCGGGGTTGCTGGCATCCTCCCCGATCTTACCGCTGGGGTGGGCACCGACGGGGTTGAAGTACCGCAGCAGGATGGCACGAAACGCCGGCTGGGCCCGGCAAAAATCGTACAGAATGTCTTCCCCCATCTGCTTGGTCCGGGCGTAGGGGCTCTCGGCTTGCTTGCGGGGCGTGGACTCGGTCACCGGCAGTTCGTCGGCGTTACCGTAGACCGAGCAACTGGAAGAAAAAACGAGGTTCCCGCCCCGCCCCTGGCCGGCCAGTCCGTCGATGACGTTCATCAGGCTGTTCAGGTTGTTGCGGAAATACGCCAGGGGTTGCTCGACGCTCTCCCCTACCGACTTGTAGGCGGCGAAGTGGATGGCCCCGTCGAAGGTCTCCTCGTTGAATAAATTTTGCACCTGCGCGGCGTCGCCCAAATCGATAGCGTAGTTCTTCACCCGCACCCCGGTGATCTCCTCGATACGGTCGAGTACACTCGGCTTACTGTTGTAAAAATTATCGGCGCAGACGACGGCAAATCCGTTCTCGATCAGGTCGATCAGGGTGTGGCTGCCAATGTAGCCGGTACCGCCGGTCACTAGAATCCTCCTGGTGTCATTCATGGTGCAGTTTTATGTCTTCGGGGTCGATATCGATGCCCATTTCCGCCATCAGGGCGGTAGCGTTAAAGCTGGTGCAGACTCCGGGGTGCAGTTTATAATCGAAGGTAAGTCTGCTGCCGCGGGTTTGTACTTCCATGGCGTAATTCTCCACCCGGCTACCGGGTTCGTCGGCCAGGGCGGCCAGTTCCAGGTCGTGGGTGGCAATGATACCGGCGCCCCGCTCGCGGATGAGTTGACGGATCAGCGCGCGGGCACCGGTATGTCGGTCCCGGCTGTTGGTACCCTTCAGGATTTCGTCGAGCAGGAAGATCACCCGCCGTTCGGGGTCGCTGACGGCCCCGATGATGGACTTCAACCGCTTCAGTTCGGCGTAGAAAGAAGAGGTACTTTCACTCAGGTCGTCCTGGCTGCGCATGGAGGTCCACACGTCCAGGGTCCCGCAATTTATGCGGGACAGGTGCTCCGCACACACGGGGGAACCACACTGCGCCAGCACTAAATTGATGCCGACCGTCCGTAACCAGGTGGACTTACCCGCCATGTTGGAGCCGGTAACGAGGTGGATGTGGCCGTCGGTCGCCAGTTCGATGTCATTGGTCACCCGGCCGGTGGGGGGCAGGAGGGGGTGGCCCAGGGCAGTGGCCGTAATGACGGGCCGGTCGGTAAACTCGGCCTCCGTCCATTCCGGGTGGTTGAACCGGAGATTGGCCCAGCTGACCAGGGCATCCGTCTCCGCCAGGGTCCGCAGCCAGCCCGCCAGATTGTCCCGGTGCTCGGCCCGCCACTTGTCCAGTTGCCGCAACCACTGCAACGACCAGAGTCCGCTGATCTCGAAGAGCATGACGAAGGGGTTGTAGCGCACGTCGAGCTGGGAGATGCGGTAGGCGAGGGTGAAGCACCTCACCCCCCGGCCCCCTGCTAAGCCCAACGGGTCCCTTCCCGTTGGACCGCACCGGAGAGGGGGGGACGCCGAAGGCGCTACTGATGCGCGTGGCTTCCCCCCTCTCCGGGGGAGAGGGGGTGATTTCGCGCAGCGAAATCGGGGGTGAGGTTCTAAGTAACGCCGCGTACTGCCCCAACACCTTCCCCGCCGAAGCCGTAAAAACGTGCTCGGCGGCGGCGATCTCCCCGTATTTCCGGATCAGGTAGGCGGCCGGAACGAAGGCCAGCAGGCCCAGTTGCCAGGGTTGCTGGGTGAAGCACCACGCCAGCCCGGCCACGGTAAGTACGGGGGCCAGCCAGAGCATCGCCCGCTCGAAGCGGCCGGTGACTACGGGGGGGCGATCCACCCACTCCAGCAGACGCTCCACCTGGGCGGGGCGGTCGGCCAGCCCCCGGCCGAGGGCGCGAAAATCGTGGCACCACTCCGGGTGGGCGGCCAGGGCGGCACCGGCCTGCTTGCGGGCTTCCCGCTCTATCGGGGTCGCCGGAGCGGCGAGTTGGCGGGCGAGTTCGGCCCGCCCGATGGCGGTTACCGTCCGGTTGGTGAACTGAAACAGGGAGTGCTTCCCGAAGACATCCAGGTCGGTGGCGTAGGGGTGGGCGGGGTCGGCGAACTCCGTCCCGTCGTCCCAGTCGGCAAAGTCGTGATCGAGAGCGCGCAGTTCGGCCGCGGCGAGGCGGGCCCGTTCGGTGGCGTGGTCGGCCGCCCGCCCGATGGCGAGGTGCCACTGTACGCCGTAGCGGACCAGCGGAATGAGGGCGATGGTCAGCCCCAGCGCGCCGATCCAGTAGTTGGACCAGGCGACGATGAGGATCGCCACCAGGGCCACGAAGAGGACCAGCCGGAGAATGGCGAGCCGGTCGTAACGGGCGCGCAGGCGGGTGGCCAGTTCGGTCTGGTCGGCGAGGGTTTGTCGGTAAAAAGTAGCGGGGTCGGTCACGACCGCGAAGGTAATAAGGAGAAAAGGATCAAAGGTCTTACCTTACCTTACCTTACCCTTCCTCCCTTAATCCTTCGATCCTTCAATCCTTGCGCAGCTCGTACGTCTTCCAGGTCGCCACCCCCTTCAGTACCGGTACCGGTGTCTACCTGCCCGGCCCCAACCTGATCGTGACGAACGAGCACGTGGTGCGCGACAATGCCACCGTCGTGGTCGGGAACGACGAGCAGGGGGAACAGCTGGCCCCGGTGGTCTACCTGGACCCTTACTATGACCTCGCGTTCCTGCGTCCGGAAACGGCGTTCGATCTGGCACCGCTGCCCCTATCCACGGCTATTCCGGAAGTTGGCACCCGCGTCTTCGCCCTCGGTCAGCACTTCGGGCAGCAACTACAGAAAAGCGAAGGCCACATCCTGGAAACCGATCACGAGCACCACGGCATCGTCTTCCTGCTACACGATGCCTGGCAGGAAGCGCGCCACAGCGGCGGGCCCCTGTTCGACGAGGCAGGCGCGCTGGTGGGCATCAACATGTACGACATCCACGAGCAGCCTGGGCGGGCCCTGAGCCTGGGCGCCGACCGGGTGAGCCAGTGCCTGACCGAGTTCGCGGCCGGAAACGGAAGACCCGCCGCCCGCTGTTTCAACTGCCGGCAGCTCACCTTCGAGGTACGGCTGAACCCGACCGGCCACTGCCCGAATTGCGGAGAGCCCCTGTTGCTGCCCAATATGGTGGCGGATTTCGCCCCGGACGGGGTGGCGGCGACGCTCGAATCCATCATCGCCACCGCGGGGCACGACCCCCGACTGGCCCGTCGGGGCCCCCACCTGTGGAGTATCCGCCAGGGCAGTGCCATCATCCAGTTGACCTACCACGAGGAGAGCGGACTGGTCACGGGCGATGCGTACCTCTGTTCGCTACCCGAAGACCCGGGGGCCGACCTCTTCGCCTTCCTGCTGCGGGAAAACGACAAGCTCCGGCAACTGACCTTCTCCACCTACGGGCAGGACATCGTACTGAGTCTGCTCATCTACGACCGTTACCTGATCCCGGAGACGGCCCTGCCGCACTTCGAGCACCTCTTCGCGATGGCGGATAAGTACGATAACGTGCTGGTGGAGCGGTTCGGGGCGGGGTGGCTGGGCTAATTACCCGTACAGGCGTCGTAGCAAAGCATACCGGGTCTTATGTAAAACACGGGAGAACTGTTGATGTACTGAATATCCCCCGCCGCGGAGACATCCCATTCTAAGGAAGCATTGACTACTCCGGCATCCGCACCGATGCTGACGATTGCATCCGCCGTATTAACCAAATTATACCGGGCGTATAGTCTCACCGAATTGGAATTTGGGGCGTGAACCACAATAGTTCCTCGATCAATGACGTCTATGTTTCTACAACACCCCGCCCTATTTGACCGGAACCGCCATACCGGCCCCCAACTGCAAATCTCCGTACCGATCGCTCCTACGTCGAAATGACAGAGCAAATTATTGCCTACGGCTCCGATAATCCGGTCGATCGGGCCATTCCCGCAATGTATCGCCCGGGTAGGATAGTCGAATTCGCAGAAATCGTTTGGTTCGTCGATCATTAGGTGATCGTTGTTCCCATCATTGCTATTACCCGACGATCCCATATTGTTACCACCCGTCGGATTCCCGGTATTCCCCGTAATAGAAATTGGAGATGGAGTTCCCATAATTCCTCCGTTGTAAAACCTTCACCTGGTCGCAGATAATCCGACAGCCTAGCCTAGTTCACCCGTATCATCTTCCACCACTGTACGGTAGCATCCTTCCACCAGAATCCAGGTATCCGGATCCCCGGAAGATATATTGTTCTTGTCTACCGTCCATACCCCTCCGTCCAGCGGGTCAGGATATTCTCCGTAAGCAACGGGCAGGTAAGCGTAATCGTACAGATAATGGTCAAAACCAGCGGCGGTTACCATCAGTAGGAATTCAGTATTTGAGTACTGGTCCGCGCCGGTCAGGTAGGGGCGCAGTAGTTCCTCCCGGCTCATGACCAGGTGATCTTCGTAGACGCCGCCGAAAGCTTGCAGGAACAACACCCCGGTAATACCCCTTACTCCCGGCACGGCCAACGGTACCAGAACGGTGCTCTCGGAAAAACCCTCCGGTATCTCCTGGATGCGGGCCCGGTCCCAGATGGGTGTACCGACTACCTGTATCGCCGCGCTGGAATCAACCGTTACCGCCGCGGCCATTGTCGCCTTTATGCTGCTTATTTTTTCGGCAATATGTGCGGGGTGCATACCGGTCCTGGTGCGCACCTTCTGGTATTCCGTGTCACCGTATTGCCGGGGCTGCTGGATAATGGGTGCGCCTACGCAAATGGATTGTTCGTAATCGAAGAACGCACAATCCGATTTTGCAACCGGCGCATCCGGGCTGGAATCGGCGGGCGATATCTCCGTACAGCCTACTAGCAACAGGACGATAAACACGCTAGAAAAGTAATGGGTCTTCGGCCACCATTCGCGAAAATAAGGCCGGGTAAATGATGTCAACCCGGTAAAAAAGGACATAAGGAACAGGTTTCATGAGTTAAACCGACAAAATAGCTCTAAGTAATATAAATGCGAATAATAGCAATCTCCTAAAGGAAACGATAAATAGTGTTCCACCGAAACCTACCTGAATTACCCGCCAATACTTCCATAACCCACTAATTATCAGCACGGTAATTTACCAATAAAAACTAGCTAAAAGCTGATAATACGGTAAAAATCAGCTCAACTGCTTCGCCACCAGATACCCCGACGTTCCGTTCAGCCCCGGCCCCGGATGCGTCGAGGCCCCGATGTGATATAGGTTCTTGACCGGCGTTGCGTGGCCGCGCAGGGCGGGGAGCGGACGCCAGAAGAGGAACTGGTCGAGGCTGGCCGCCCCGCTGTAGGGGTCGCCGCCGACGAGGTTGGGGTTGATACGCGCCAGCTCGGCGGGGGAGATGATGTTGCGCTCCAGGATGCTATCCTTGAAGCCGGGCAGCCGGTCGTCCAGGATACCGACGATGCGGTCGGCGTAGGCCTCGGCGATGGCGTCCGTCCACTCGCCGTGGCAGTCGATCTCGCCCAGGGCATCGCCCTCGGGGTAGGCGGGCAGTTCCTGCAGCTGGATCCAGAAAGTCCACTTGCCGGCCGGGGCGCGGGAGGGGTCGAGGGCGGTGTGCTGACCGACCACGATGGTGGCTTCGGCGGGCAGCAGCCCCCGGACGGCCTCGTTGACCGCGCGGCTCACCCCGTTAAGTCCGGGGGTAACGTGCACCATGCCCGTTTTCTTCAGTGCCTTGTCGGGCCATGCCGGGGGGCGGTCGAGGCTCAGGTGGATTTGCATATTGGCCCGGCCGTAGCGGTAGTGGTTAGCATCGTCCATTACCGGTTCCGGAACGGATGATTTGGGCAGCAGTTGTTTGTACAGGGCGGTCGGGGTGACGTTGGCCAGCACAATGTCCGCCGGAACGGAAGTTCCGTTGACGCGGACGCCGGTCACCACTCCCTCCTCCACGTGGACGGCCTCGACCAGGGAGTTGGCGTGCAGTTGCCCGCCGTTCTCCTCGAGGATCTCCGTCAGTGCCCGCACCAGTTCGGAGCCGCCGCCCTCGGGCACCGGCATACCCGTCTGCTCGAAGGAGGCCAGGATGACGCGGAGCATGAGGGAGGAGGCCTGGTCGTCCGGCCCCAGCCCGGTGTGGAGCACCCAGGGGGCCATGACCGCCTTGGTCAGGTCGGAAGAGAAGGTGTTGTCGAGCCACTTGCGCGCGTTGGGCAGGGCCTCGCCGAGGAATTCGAGAAGTCCCTCGGGGCCGAGGTCCCAGACGGCCTTCGCTCCCAGCCCCGCGCCACTGAGCGACCAGAGTTCGGTACCGAGCAGCCCGAAGACCAACTTGGCCTTTTCGTCAAAGGCCTCCATGGCGGCGACGTAGGCCTCCCCGTCACCGGCCTGGTTGCGGTTGAGGGCGGCCGCCGTTTTGTCCCTGTCGGCGTGGAGGACGGTCCACCGCCCGTCGGGCAGCAGCACGCCGGTGGGGTTGTCGGTATTGAGGTAGGTCAGACCGTGCTCCTCGAGGACGTCCTTCAGTTCCTTGTAGAATGGCCCCGTCGTAAACAGCGGGTGAAAGCCGCTGAACATTTCGTGCTTGAAACCGGGTACGGCGAGTTCCTTCGTCAGGATGTTGCCGCCGAACCACTCGTTCTTTTCGTAGACGCTGACCTGGTGGCCGGCCCGGGCGAGGAGGACGGCGGCGCAGAGGCTGTTGATGCCGCTGCCGATGATGGCGATGTGCTTGGAGGACATGGTGGGTGGTTTTCTTCATAAGCCGTGCAGGCGGCGGGATGTTTTGAATTTTTTCCGGTCGGCAGTTATCTTGGGAGTCCTCACCTAAGACTGCGCCCACCATGCTGAACGACCCGACCGGCCTGATCCACTTCGCCGCTTCCCTGCTTTCCCTGGCCTTCGGCACCTACGTCCTGGCCGGCCGCAAGGGCAGCCCCTGGCACGTCCGGGCCGGCTACGCCTACGCCGTGTCCATGCTCGTGGTGCTGGTGACCGCCTTTATGATCTACAAGCTGCACGGCGGCTTCGGCATCCTACACGGCTTCGCGGTGGTCAGTTCGGTCACCCTGCTGGCGGGCCTCGTCCCGATGTGGCTGCGCGCCCCGAAGGCCTACTTTGCCTACCACGTCGCCTTCATGTACTGGAGCGTCATCGGGCTCTACTGCGCCTTCTGCGCCGAGACCTTTACGCGGTTGCCGTTCCTGCTGGGCGTCCAGGAGAACCTGTTCGCGATCTTTTATGGTTTGGTGGGGTTGTCAACGGGGTTGGTGGGGTACGTCGGGGGGCGGTACTGGCGGCGGTATCGGGAGGGGTGGCTGGCGGTTGAGCGGGGGGTGGTGGCGGAGGCGTAGGTACAGGGGGCGGGGACGCAGGTGCAGGGTGTATTCAAGTAAAGCACCGGTAATTAAGGCAACCCCCTGTAATCAATAAATTTACATTCCTACCGGCCGACGAGGTCGAAAAACTGCTCTATAATTATATTTTATACACATTCCTATCAACTCCACACCGGATAATTATAAAATTCACTCTTTTTTATAATCATTCGATCAATATTTATAGTTTTTATACCTATCGTTGCATCATCATGCAGCGAACATACGATCTACCAGATCTCCCGATGGATTTAGATTTCAGCCACCCCCGGCTGTTGCTAACCCTCAATTCCGCCTCGCGGGCGCTGGCCGAACTAAAGGGGACGGCCAAAACCATTCCCAACGAGCAAATCCTCATCAGCACTCTCACCCTCCGGGAAGCGGAAGACAGTTCGGCCATTGAAAACATCATCACGACACAGGATGAACTATTCCGCTCGGACATTGGAATTGACACCTTACTGAGTTCCGGCACCAAGGAGGTCCAACGCTACGCCCTCGCGCTACGCAGAGGTTTCACAAGGGTACAAAAGAATGGTTTTATCAGCCGCAATTTCATCATCGAGGTACAGCAGGAACTGGAACAAAACAGCGCCGGTATCCGCCGAACCCCGGGTACGAAACTGACCAACGATCGAACCGGTGAGGTGGTCTACGTACCCCCCCAGCACCCCGACGCAATCAACCGTTTGCTTGACAACTTGGTCCAATTTATCAACCGTAATGAATTGAGCCAGCTGGATCCACTGATCAAAATGGCCATCATTCATCACCAGTTTGAAAGCATTCACCCGTTTTACGACGGAAACGGACGTACGGGAAGGATCATCAACATACTCTACCTAGTGCAGCAAGGATTGCTGGACCTGCCCATCCTCTACCTAAGTCAGTACATCATACGCACGAAGGGGGAATACTACCGGCTGTTGCAAGCCGTCCGGGACGAGAACGCCTGGGAAGATTGGATCGTGTACATGTTGCGGGGTGTTGCCCAAACGGCTACGAGCAGCATGGCTACCATCGCGGAAATTAGGCGAGCCATGCGGAACACGAAGGCGTTGTTACGTGGCAAGCACCCAAAAGTGTACAGCCAGGATTTACTGAACAACATCTTCCGCCACCCCTACACCAAAGTCGATTTGGTAGCCCAGGACCTCCAAGTCCATACCCTGACTGCCCGAAAATACTTAGCCATTCTGGTGAGAGAAGGGGTGCTTGCCGAGAAAAAAGTGGGGCGTTCCCTGTACTTCGTCAATTTAGCCCTGCTGAAAATTCTGGCGAGGAAGTAGTCCCCGGTGGGGCAGGACCGGTTTTTGCTTTTCCCCTGTCGGCTTGGTCATCTTGCTGAGTATCCAGGACAAACTGTACGCGATCTCTACGCGCTTAGTGAGGCCATCGATGAGGTGGGTGGGGTACATTGGGGGGCGGTATTAGCGGCGGTATAATCGAGGGGCTGGCGGTTGAGTTCAGGGAACGGAGACGCGGGTGCAGAGGATATGGGATAAGTAGCAATGACAACTGCAAACAGCATTATACGCAAATGCGTAAGCGTTTCCTCTACCGTAGGGACCCCGTCATTCGAAGAAAGAAAAAGGGTTACACAAAGGAAAGTACATAGCAATTAGACAGGCCAAGATCCTCCCGGTAAAGTCTACGCTACTGCAGAGAGCTCAATCGCCAAATCCTCTGCCTGCTTAAGTACCGTCTCCGTTGCCAATTTTGACATCTCCGGGGGATACCCAAACTGCCGCAGGGTCCGCTTGATGATCACCCGCAGTTTGGCGCGGACGTTCTCTTTGACCAACCAGTCGATGGTGGTGTTCTTCTTGACACGGTTGAAGAGAACGACGTGCTTGTACTCGGCCGCATCAATATTCTTGCGGAGTTTGTCGGCGGCTTTGAAGAGGTTTTTTTCGATGGGGCCGTTGTCGACCGCCTTTTTGCGTTTAGCCATATAATTGGTTACTAAAACTACTTTTGGGCAATATATAAATTGTCATGGTGGTACAATGATAGACACTAGTTGATGACTTAGTACATCAATGTGCGGGATTTGGTAGGCTATGACTTTGGTTTATCTCTCTTAGACGACCGTGTTACCAAGGGGCCATCGGGTTAGAGAATGGATTTTTACGACCCAACTCCCAATTTTACCAGTAATTTTAGGACCCAACTCCCAAAATCACACCTTCCCGCCCTCCATCGGTTATTCTGCACCTGCGTCCTCGCCCAAACAAGAAGACCCTCCCCGCCAAGCGGGAAGGGCCTTTTATAGTACTGGCAGCAACTACTTCAAATCAAACCGGTCCAGCTCCATCACCTTGTGCCAGACCTTCACGAAGTCGGTCACGAAGCGGTCCGCCCCGTCCGCGGAGGCGTAGACCTCGGCGATGGCGCGCAGTTCGGAGTTGGAGCCGAAGATGAGATCGGTACGGGTGCCCGTCCACTTCTGCTTGCCGTTGCGGCGGTCGGTGCCGACGAAGCGGTGCTCGTTGCCGTCGGTGGCTTTCCAGGCGGTACCCAGGTCGAGCACGTTGGTCAGGAAGTCATTGGTCAGCTGACCGGGACGGTCGGTAAAGACACCGGTGTCGGAGCCGTCGTAATTGCCGCCGATCACCCGCATACCGGCCAGGAGGACGGTCATTTCGGGGGCGGTCAGCGTCATCAGCTGGGCACGGTCGATCAGCAGGGCCTCGGGGGCGATCTTCTGGTCGGCCCGGTAGTAATTGCGGAAAGCGTCGGCTCCCCGGTCCAGGGCTTCGAAGGCCGTGACATCGGTCTGCTCCTGGGTCGCGTCGGTGCGGCCGGGGGTGAAGGGCACCGTCACCTCGTGGCCGGCTTCCTTCGCGGCCTGCTCCACGGCGGCGCAGCCACCGAGGACGATCAGGTCGGCCAGGGAGATCTTGCGCGTCGCCGGCGTTGAATTCCTTACGGACGTTCCGCAGCGTATCCAGGATCTCCGAGAGCTCCCGGGGGTTATTCACGGCCCAGTCCTTCTGGGGGGCCAGGGCGATGCGGGCACCGTTGGCCCCACCGCGCTTATCCGAGTTCCGGTAGGTGGAGGCGGAGGCCCAGGCGGTCCGCAGCAACTGGGAGACCGTCAGCCCGGAGGCCAGCAGCATCCGCTTCAGCTTGGTGACGTCGGCGTCGTTGACCAGTTCGTGGTCGACGGCGGGCACGGGGTCCTGCCAGAGCAGTTCCTCCCGCGGCACCTCCGGACCGAGGTAGCGCTCGATGGGGCCCATGTCGCGGTGGGTCAGTTTGTACCAGGCGCGGGCGAAGGCGTCTTCGAACTCGGCCGGGTTCTCCAGGAAGTGGCGGCTGATCTTGTTGTAGGCGGGGTCTTCGCGCAGGGCCAGGTCACTGGTCAGCATGAAGGGCTGGTGGCTCTTGTTGGGGTCGTGGGCGTCGGGTACGGTTCCGGCTCCTTCGTTGTTCTTCGGCCGCCACTGGTTGGCACCGGCGGGGCTTTTGTAGAGTTCCCAGTCGTATTGGAACAAGTGGGTAAAGTAGTCGTGGGTCCACTGGGTGGGCTTGGTCGTCCAGGCGCCTTCCAGGCCGCTGGTGATGGTATCGCCGGCGTTGCCGGTACCGAAGGTGTTCTTCCAGCCCGTGCTCATCTCCTCGATGGAGGCACCGGCGGGCTCGTTACTGACGTACTGCTCGGGGTCGGCGGCACCGTGGGTCTTACCGAAGGTGTGGCCACCGGCGATCAGGGCGACCGTCTCGTAGTCGTTCATGGCCATACGGCCGAAGGTCTCGCGGATGTCGCGGGCGGAGGCAACGGGGTCGGGATTACCGTTCGGCCCCTCGGGGTTAACGTAGATCAGTCCCATGTGGGCGGCGGCCAGCGGCTGCTCCAGGGTGCCGGAGGAGTACCGCTCGTCGTTCTCCAGCCAGCCGGTCTCGGAGCCCCAGTAAACGTCCTGCTCGGGTTCCCAGATGTCCTCGCGGCCACCGGCGAAGCCGAAAGTCTTGAAGCCCATCGTTTCGAGGGCGACGTTGCCGGTCAGCACCATCAGATCGGCCCAGCTCAGCTTGCGGCCGTACTTCTGCTTAACGGGCCACAGCAGGAGGCGGGCCTTGTCCAGGTTAGCGTTATCGGGCCAGCTGTTCAGGGGGGCGAATCGCTGGCTGCCGGAGCTGGCACCGCCACGACCGTCACCGATGCGGTAGGTACCGGCGCTGTGCCAGGCCATACGGATCATGAAGGGGCCGTAGTGACCGTAGTCGGCGGGCCACCAATCCTGGGAGGTGGTGAGCAGTTCGGCGATGTCGTTTTTCACCTCGGCCAGGTCCAGGGTCTTGAACTCCGTGGCGTAGTCGAAGTCCTCGTCCATCGGGTTGGACAGCTCGGAGTTCTGCCGCAGGATATTGAGCTTGAGGCGGTTGGGCCACCAGTCGGTATTGGAGGTGCCGTTTCCGGCGGCCTGCATGACCTCACCGGCCAGGAAAGGGCAACTGCGGGTGGAGTTATTGACGTCCCAGGCTTTGCCTTCGTCCCCCTGTCCGTGGTGGGGGTTTTTCATGTCTTCCATGGTAAATATTTTTGGGTGTTCCCCCGAGGGGGAGGATGTAATACTAATGTTTGGGACGGGGAAAAGATTAGTGGGACGAATGGATTTTTATACCGGACCATAGTTACCTAACTTCGTCTATCCTGCTTTTCTAACTGGGCATTTACTCTTCAGTTATAACACACTGATATGCGCTTTTCCTCTCTTCTCCTCACGGTAACGCTGCTCGCCGTACCCTTTTTCGTATTTGCCGCGGCGCCAACCTGCGCGGGCGCGGAAGTACTCGCGGTTACGCCCGTGGGCGACGCCTGCACCCCCCTGACCATCCGGTTCGACGGCCCCGAAAGCATGCAGGGCAGCCAGCAGCGTAACTGCCAGAATACGGCCTACTTCGTGGATGCCGTAAACTGGAAACGCTTTACGGCGACTACCGACCGGACCATTCTGGAGTTCGGTAATGCCCGCGACGCAGGCGGCAGCCCGGGGCAATTTATCGTCCTGGATGCATTTATTTATTCCGGTACCTGCGCGAGCCTTACTTACCAGGATTGTTTGAACAACGCCTTGAACGGTGGAGACATTTCCCTGATCCTCAACACCGTCCCGGGCACCGAGTATTTCGTGGAGTTTGGAAGTACTGCCGTCACCGCCGATGTTTGTATCCGCGCGGACGGAACGCCCCCCGTTGCCAACGATGACTGCGCCGGTGCCATTTCCCTGTCCGTTACCGACCCCTGCAGCCCCCGGACCTTCTCCTCCGAGAATGCCACCCGCTCCCGGGCCAACTGCGGTTTTTGGGATGCCGACGACGACGTATGGTTCTCCTTCGTCGCCACCCTTACCCGGGCGGTAATCACTTTTTCCAACGTCAGCTTATCCGACGGCAGCTCGAGCAGCTTCTATGGCGCAGAGTTTTTCTCCGGCGACTGCGCCGGCCTGACCCGCATCATCTGCACTCCGGAAACCACCATGGATCAAACTTTCAGCCAGACCATCTCCGGCCTTACCGTCGGCAACCGGTACTATTTCCGCGTGGCCAGCGGGCCCACGGGGCCGACCCTCGACTTCGACGTCTGCGTCACCACTCCCCCACCCGCTCCGGACAACGACGAATGCGCCGACGCCACCACCCTGACGATCGAAGCAACGACCGATGGTTCTACGATCGGGGCCACGGCCGACGGTACCGCCTGTGGCTCCGCGGGAAATACGGGAGATGTCTGGTACGCCTTCACCGCCCAGGATCCCGCCTATGAACTGGCGGTCACCGACATCAGCAACCGGAGCGAGCCGGGCGCCCGGGTACGTTACGAGTTCTTTTCCAACGATTGTCAGACCGGCACCTCCCTGGAGTGTGGCAACTTCACCACCACGGGTACGCGCCTGCTGACTACGGATTTCGTAGTCGGACAGGACTACCTCCTCCGCCTTTACAGTGTTCAGGAACGCAACCTGGACTTTTCCTTTTCCCTGGAACGCCCCCTGTTCCTCCCGGCGGAACTGACCGACTTCCGGGCGGAAGCGAGACCGAAATCCAACTACCTGTACTGGACTACCGCCCGGGAGGAAAACGTCGCCCAATTCGACCTGGAACGCAGCGGTAACGGTACCACTGACTGGCAACCGATCGGTACCGTGACCGCTACCGGCCGGCCGGAGCATTACCTGGTGGAAGACGCCACCCCGCTCGCCGTCGCTTACTACCGACTACGCACCGTGGACCTGGACGGCAGTTTCACCCTGAGTGATCTGCTGAACGTACGCCGTACCACCACCGAAACGGAACCAGCACTACTTACCCCTAATCCCACCGGTGGGCAGCTGACCGTTTTCCTGACCGGTGGCGCCCGGGCGGAGTTATTCGACACCGCCGGACGGCAACTACTCTCCACTAACTTCACCGGGGGGCAGGCGGCCTTCGACCTGACGGAACTAGCGGCCGGGGTGTACCTGGTACGGAGTTTCAGTGAGCGCGGAGTCACCGTAAGCCGGGTGGTGCGGCGATAGCCACCGGGCGGCGGGGCGCGGGTGCCGGGTTTGCGGAAAACCCTAGTCGGTAAACTCCGGGTAAAACGATCGTACCCCAGCTCAATCGGACGAAGATCCTCCAACGGTCCAACCGTCCAAACTCCTACATACTACACTTACAGTTCTCCAGGCACTCGATCACCAGGCTCACGTCCCGCTCCTTCAGGGAGTACATCACCGAACGGCCCTCCCGCTTGGCGCTGAGGATACCGGTGAGTTTCATGTTCTTGAGGTGGTGGCTGGTACCGCTCTGCTCCTGGTTGAGGGCCGTACAAATTTCGGTCACGCTCAGGCGGGGGTACTGCTCCAGCAGGTGGACGATCCCCAGGCGGACGGGGTGGGCGACGACCTTGAGGATGTCGGCGATCCGCGCCAGCTTGGCGGCTTCTTCTTCGTTCTGGACGGCGGGCTTGGCGTGTTCCATGCCCTAAGATACAACCCCGGCCTCCGTTTGGTTGGCCCGCCCTATCTTGCGCTCCGCCACCCATGAACGACTTCCTCCAAACCCTCGTCGACTTCCTCGCCGTCCTCTTCGGAGACACGCCCGACCGGCCGCGCGCCCCCAGGCCACTACCCCCGGCGCTTCCCCCGGCCCCGCCGCCCGTTCCCCGGGCCGACCCCGACGAACCCCAGGACGGCACCGAACTCGACCCCGACGACAACATCGTCGTCAGCCACGAGGGGGAGCCCGTCCCGGAGGGGAAGGGGCCGGAATTCGACGAGAACCCGATGCCGGTACCGGACGACATCACCCCCGTCCCCACCGGGGAGATCAAACCGGAAAAGCCCGTCACCCCCTCCCCCGAGTACCGCGCCCGCTACCTGTGGTGCATCGACAACGGCCACGGCGCCCTCAGCCCCGGCAAGCGCAGCCCCGAACTGCCCGACGGCGGCGGCCGCCTGTTTGAATACGAGTGGAACCGCGACGTAAGCGCCCGCATTTTCCGGCGGCTCGACGAGATCGGCGTGGCCTACTTCAACGTCACCCCCGAGGTCCAGATCGGCAACTTCCTCACCGAGCGGGTCGAGCGCGCCAACCGCCTCAGCAGCAGCCTGCCCAAACTGTTCGTCAGTATCCACGCCAACGCCGGCCCCGCCGCCAGCCTGGACGTCTACACCGACGACGACATCCGCGGCATCGAGACCTGGCACTACTACGGCAGCACCACCGGTCGGCGACTGGCGGCCGTTTTCCAGCGACACCTCATCGAGCAAACCAGCTTCCGCAACCGCCACCTCCGCTCCAAGGTGACCGGACAGTTCTACGTACTCCGCGCCACCCGGATGCCCGCCATCCTGACCGAGAACGGCTTCTACAACAACCGCTTCGAACTGCCGATCATGGTCACCGAGGCGTTTAAGGACCAGGTGGCGGAGGCCCACGTGCAGGCGATCCTGGAGGTGGACCGGCTGGGGCTGGACTAGCGGAGGTGGTGAGCCGGCTTCTTTTTCGCCGGCGCAGCCGCGAAAAAGGTCGTCTCACCACTCGGAGCGAGAAAAATTGCTGTTCTTCGCTCCGAGTGGTGAGACGAAGTTTTGCCGGCGCAACCGGGCAAAACGATTCGGCTCACCACCTTCGCATCCGCTAAATTTCATCCAGCAGTGACCTACGAAACCACCATCGGCCTCGAAGCCCACGTCCAACTCGCCACCGCCAGCAAGGCCTTCTGCGGCGACCGCAACGAATTCGGGGCCGAGCCGAACCGCCACATCAGCGAGATCAGCCTCGGCTACCCCGGCACCCTGCCCTTCCTGAATGAAAAACAGGTGGAACTGGCCGTTCGTCTCGGACTGGCGCTGGGCTGCGAGATCAATTTACGGAGTACGTTCGACCGCAAAAATTACTTCTACGCCGACCTTCCGAAGGGCTACCAGATCACCCAGGAGAAAAACCCTATCTGTTTGCGGGGCCGCCTCCCGATCAGAACCGAAAATTTCGCACCTGCGCGCCGTCGGCAGACCAGTCCCGAACTCGATTCGGGGGCCTCGCCCTGGCGGAACGTACAGCTGCACCACATCCACATGGAGGAGGACGCCGGCAAGAGCGTACACGCCGCCGGAGAGAACTTCAGCCGGGTCGACCTGAACCGCGCCGGTACCCCCCTGCTGGAGATCGTGACGGAGCCCGACCTGCACGGCCCGGAGGAGGTCGATGCCTTCATGAACGGGATGCGCCAGCTGGTGCGCTGGCTCGACGTATCCGACGGAAACATGCAGGAGGGGAGCCTGCGCTGCGACGTGAACATCAGCGTCCGCCCGGAGGGACAAACCGAGTTCGGGACCCGCTGCGAGATCAAGAACATGAACTCCATGCGCTTCGCCCGCCGCGCCAT
Organism: Lewinellaceae bacterium; assembly: GCA_963838715.1. Lineage (GTDB taxonomy): Bacteria > Bacteroidota > Bacteroidia > Chitinophagales > Saprospiraceae > Neolewinella. Next base: position 4,097,726 of record CAWISE010000009.1, on the reverse strand, counting down.
CACCTACGAAGTGCAGCGGCAGATCGGTCTGCTGGAAGACGGCCAGACCGTGACCCAGCAAACCCGGCAGTTCAACCCCGACACGGGCAAAACCTCGGCCCTGCGCAACAAGGAGAACGCCCACGATTACCGCTATTTTCCCGACCCCGACCTGCCCCCCGTCGTGCTGGCGGCCGACTACGTAGCGGAGGTAAAAGCCGGTCTCGGCATCCTCCCCTGGGAGGCCTTCGAGCAGCTGGTAAACGATTTCGACCTGACCCCGGAAGACGCCGGCCTCATCAGTGAGGAACGCGAAGCCTATTTCCTGTTCCTCACCTACGCCGAGGCCACCCCCCACACCAGCGAACTGAGCAAACTGTGGATCAACAAATTACTGCCCGCCCTCGGAGAAAGCGGTACGCTGACCGCCACCCCGGTCGCCGTAGCCGAACTGCTGGAACTGGTGCAACGGGGAACGATCAGCGCGGCCAACGCCGCCGCCCGCGTTCTGCCGCAACTGCTTAAGCAACAGGGAGAAAGCGCGGAGAAGATCGCCAAAACCCTTGGTCTGGTACAGAACGCCGACGCCGGTTTCCTGGAGGGCCTCGTCGCTGCCGTGATCGCGGAAAATCCGGATAAGGTAAAGGCCTACCGGGGCGGCAAGAAGGGGCTGATCGGCTTCTTCATGGGCGAGGTGATGAAAAAATCGAAGGGCAGCGCCGAGCCGCGGGACACGCGGGAACTGCTGGAGGCCGCCCTGCGGGCGTAGATTTTTTCACCACTAAGGCACTAAGGGACACCGAGCCCGTCCGACCGCTTAGCGTTATTTAGTGTTTCTTCGTTTCTTAGTGGTAAATCCTCGCCGCTCGCGGCAACAAGTAACGCTCATTCATGACCTATTCGGACTACCAAGCCTGGTGGAACCAACACGGCCGCGCCCACCTCGCCGACTACGCCGCCGGCCGTACCGGCTTCGTCCACGGCCTCGCCCCCCAGCGGGCACTGCAGCTTCCCCAGACGGAGGTCCTGCAACTGCTCTACCAGCGGCTCGGCCCCGCCGTCATGCAGCAAATCATGGGCGGTCGGGAACACCCCCCCAGCCCGGTAGCCGACGAACCCAACGGCGACTGGCTGCGCCGCGCCAACGTCGTGGGCGTCAACGTCCGCACCATCGGCAGCTTCTGGAAACTGATCCACTACGCGCTGACGTTACCCGCCCACATCGACGGCGTCCACCTGCTGCCGATCTGGGAACCGGGGGTGGTGGCCAGTCTCTACGGGATGTCCAGCTGGCGCATCAACCCGGAGTTCTTCGACCGGGAGCTGGCCGCCCGGCTACCCGGGGCCGGCACGGTGGAGCGGCAACTGGAGATCGTCGTCGACCTGCTCCACGCCCTGGGTAAGACGGTGGGCATGGACGTCATCCCCCACACCGACCGCTACTCCGAAATGGTGATCGAGCACCCGGCGTACTTCGAATGGCTGCGTCGCGACGGGCTCGCCATCACGGACCACCGGAGTGATTTGCACGAGGAGGCCAGGGCAGTGATCGGTGAGAATGATACCGATCGCCTCACGCTTATCCAACGACTCTACGACGCCGGCCTCGAACCCGCTCCGGCCACCATGGCGCCCCCCTACCGCGGCCTCGAAGTGGACCCCGACCCCGCGGCCATGACCGTCGACGATGCCGGCCGCGTCTGGCGCGATTACCGCATCACGGAACCGACCGAGATGAGCCGCGCCTTCGGACCGCTCACCCGCTATAAGTTCTGGGGCAGGAAGGACGACAACCGGGACTGGGCCATTGACTTCGACCGGCCCCGCACCGACGTCTGGACCTACTTCACCGAGCAGTACGCCGCCGTCCGGCAAGCGTATGGCTTCGACTTCATGCGCGGAGACATGAGCCACGTGCAGATGCGCCCGGACGGGGTACCCACGCAGATCGACGACTACTACGACCCCCTGCGGGCGGTAAAAAAGCACGTTCAGAAAAGCTTCCCCGCCTTTGCCTACTTCGCCGAAAGTTTCCTGGCCGAGCCCGGAGTGATGGCCTACGGGGACGAGGTGGAACACCTGGTGGCCAGCGAGGCGGAGGTGACGCTGGGCAACCTCCAGAGCCTGGTGCCGGGCAGCCCGGAATTCATGCACGAATTCGGCCGCTATCTGGAGATCGCGGCGGACACCGCCGTCACGCCGGCCTTCACCGTCATTACCGGCGACAAGGACGACCCCCGCTTCGACCACTTCCACCACCACGGGGAGATCGCCCGCTTTTTCACCGGGCTGTTCCTGCCGAATTTGCCCCTCTACTACAGCCTCGGCTTCGAGCAGCGCGACCGCCACTACGAACCCTGGGCCAACGAGTTCTACACCAAACTCTACGTCTTTCACGAGCAGGAGGGACCAAAGGCCACCGCAGGGCCGTGGCGCTGGGGCGGCAACCTGGCACTGTTCCGGGAACTGGACGACCTGAACGTCATGGCGGCCACCTTGTTTCCAAAACTGGGCGCGGACGCAGGTGCCATTTTCGTCGAACAAGAGACGGTCGTTTACTGGACCGTCCCGGCCCGCAACGGAGAGGCGACCTACCTCTTTATCGTCAACTTCGCCGCGGCGGAGCGGTCGGGGCTGCAACTGGACGGTCTGCCCGACCCGGCGTCCGCCGAATTACATTGGGCCTGGCCGGAGGTGGAGACTGATCGGTGGTCGGTTACGGAGATCGCCGGGGGAGGGGTACGTATTTACGTGCTGAGCGCCCCCCACCGCTAATGAAAAATTTTGCACCTGCGTCCCCGCCCCGGTTAGTAAAGTGCGGGTAGTCCTCGGTGAGGGTTTCCGCACGACGGCCATTGACCGTCGACTCCCTAAACCATCCCCCACCCCACCCGTTATCCCTATTCCCAAATGAAACAAGACATCCCCATGCCCCAGGCCAAGACCCTCGGTGAGCTCCGCGCCACCGGTTACACCTCCCGCAGCGTCAAGCAGGAACTCCGTGACAACCTCATCCAGCGACTCCGGAACAAGGAAGAGGTTTTTCCCGGCATCATCGGTTTCGACGACACCGTGCTGCCCGACATTCAGCGGGCCATCCTGAGCCGCCACAGCGTGCTGCTGCTGGGACTGCGCGGACAGGCCAAAACCCGGATCGCCCGCCTCCTGGTGCAGTTGCTCGATGAATACGTACCCGTCGTGGCGGGCAGCGAGCTGAACGACGACCCGATGCAGCCCATCAGCCGTTACGCCGCGGACCTGATCAAGCAACACGGGGACGATACCCCCATCGAGTGGCTCCACCGGGAGGACCGTTACGTGGAGAAACTCGCCACCCCCGATGTATCGGTAGCCGACCTGATCGGTGACGTCGACCCCATCAAGGCCGCGACGCTGAAACTGACCTACGCCGACGAGCGGGTAATCCACTACGGACTCGTTCCCCGCGCCCACCGCGGCATCTTCGTGATCAATGAATTACCCGATCTCCAGGCCCGCATCCAGGTTTCCCTGTTCAACATCCTGCAGGAGGGCGACATCCAGATCCGGGGCTTCAAGTTGCGGCTACCGCTCGATATCCAGTTCCTGTTTACGGCCAACCCGGAGGACTACACCAACCGGGGCAGCATCATCACTCCGCTGAAGGACCGGATCGAGAGCCAGATCCTGACCCACTACCCGAAGACGATCGAGATCGCCCGCGCCATCACCCGCCAGGAAGCCAAACTGCTGCCCGCCCAGGCCGACGTGGTGGAAGTTCCGGAACTGCTCCACATCATGCTCGAACAGCTGGCCTTCGCCGCCCGGGAGAGTGAGTACATTGACGAGAAGTCCGGTGTCTCCGCCCGCCTCAGTATCTCCGCCCTGGAGAACCTGGTGAGCACGGCCGAGCGCCGCAGCCTCCTCAACGACGACGGCAAGACGGTTGCCCGGATCACCGACTTCTGGGGCGTCGTCCCCGCCATCACCGGAAAGGTCGAGCTCGTCTACGAGGGCGAACAGGAGGGTGCCTACGGCGTGGCCATGAACCTGCTCGGGCAGAGCATCAAAACGAGTTTCCTCGCCCACTTCCCCAACCCCAACGACGTAAGCGCCGACGGGCGGACGGGCAGTGACCCCTACGGCATCATCCGTGCGTACTTCAGCGGCGGCAACACGGTCGACCTGCTCACCGACGGCAGCAACGCCGACTACCAAAAGGCCCTCGACGGGGTAGCCGGTCTGCGCAAATTCGTGACCGGCCACCTGGACCGGCAACTGTCGGAGACGGAGACCTACCTGTACATGGAACTGGTGCTCCAGGGGCTGGCGGAGATGGAAGTCCTGAACAAGGAATCCATGCACAACAGCCTCAGCTTCCGGGACATACTGGCGGATATGTTCGGGGACGAGGACTTGAATTTCAACTAGCTGCCGGTTGCCGGTTACCGGCTGCTTTACGATCCTGCCCTCCTCGAACATCCGTTCGAAATATGCGCTCTATGCTGGTACGAAACCACCATTAAATGAGAGCATTGTCCCTGACCAGTCTGCTGGTCGCCCTACTGTCCACTACCGCTTCCGCCCAGCTGATCGATATTGATATCGACAAGACGGAGTGGTACGAGAACCCCATCATCTGGGTGGGTGCGTTTGTCGTGCTCATTCTCGTTCTGGTCCTGACCCGAACCCGCAAAGCATAGATAACCGATGGTATTACTCGTAGGCGGCTATACCCAGGATCAGGGACCGGACACCCCCGGTAAGGCAAAGGGTATCTCCGCCTACGAGTTCCTGCCCGGGGAAGGGCGGCTGGATTTCCGGGGCTACACCTCCTCCCTCAATCCCAGCTATCTGGCCGTGGACGGTAAACGAAAGATCGTCTACGCCGTCAATGAAGCCGGCAACTCGGAGGGAGCCGCCGTGGTCGCTTACCGCGTTCACCGGCAGGGCAGCAAGATCCGGTTCAAGGAGATCGGACGGCAGCCGGTAGCGGGAGACCACCCCTGCTTTCTTACCATTGCCGACCGAACCCTGCTGGTTTGTAGTTACTCCTCCGGTCACCTGCACGTTTACCCCCTGGACGAGGACGGTAACGTGGGTACCTCCCGCCAGGATATCCACTTACGGGACGGGAAACCGCACGGACACGAATGCCGGGATACCTCCCACGCCCATTCGGTGGCCTTTGATGCCCGCCGCGACCGGCTCTACGTTTGTGACCTGGGGTGCGACCGGCTTACCTGCTTCGGCCGGGGAGACCGGAAAGAATGGGTTCCCCTACCGGATTGTACCCTGCTGCTGCCCCCCAATGGCGGCGGCGGGCCACGCCACATCGTACTTCATCCCAACGGAGAAAATGCCGTGGTGGACTGCGAACTCCTCGGTAAGGCCCACCTGCTGGAACTCAGGGATGGTGCCCCTACCCTGATACACACCGAAAATTACCTGCCGGAGCGCGTAGAGGACCAGGCCCACGGCGCGGCCATCCGTCTGAGTCCAGATGGTAAGAATGTTTTCGTAAGCGATCGCCAGTTCAGCGTCATTACCACCCTGCGGATCGATGAGCGCAGCCGCAGCCTGTCCTTCAGGGATACGACTCCCTGTGGTGGTGAACATCCGCGCGACATCATCCTGACCCCCGATGGGAAGTGGCTGCTGTCCGCCAACCTAGCTTCCCACTCCATCTCCATTTTTGCAACTACCCCGAAGGGCGTACTGAAGCTCATGCGCACCAACACGGGAATTCCGAGTCCGACCAGCATGGCCTGGCTCAAAATCTGAGTATTTTCCCCGGTATGAAACCACACTGGCTCCTGGGCCTGGCCGCGCTTCCGGTCAGTTACCTAGTTCGCAAGATCAAGAATGACCCCCAGTTCGGGGCCGGGGCTTCCGACATAAAAAGATGGCGGGAAAAGCACGGCCCGATCACCGGGAGCCGCTTCAAGCTCTGGCAGTTTCGCAACCTGGACAAAACACCCATCCGCGAGGATTTCGGCAGCCTTTTCGGTGACCTGATCGGCTACCTGAAGGCGAAAAACACCCAGCCCGCCAGTCCGTTACCCGTTGCCGTAACCGATTCCGCGAACTCCCCCGACCCGGACCACGACTACGTCACCTGGTACGGCCACTCCGCGCTTCGCCTGGATACCGGTGGACAAACCATCCTGCTCGACCCCATGCTCGGGGAGTGGGTCGCCCCCGTCCCCTTCCTCGGCCACCGTTTCCCCTACAGGGATTACAACCCACTGGCGGGCATCGGGAAGATCGATCTTGTCGTGTACTCCCACGATCATTACGACCACCTGGACTACGATACGGTCATGGCCATCCGGGAACGGACGACCGCCTGGCTCGTCCCCCTGGGCCTGGGTGCCCACCTGGAAGCCTGGGGCGTCGCTCCCGCATTCATCAAGGAACTCGACTGGTGGGAAAGCTGGGAACACAACGGCATCAGCTTTACGGCCGCGCCGGCCCGCCACTTCAGCGGACGGAGTTCTTCCACCCGTAACAAGTCGCTCTGGTGTGGGTATGCGATCCAAACCCGGCGCAGTAAAATTTTCTTCGGAGGAGACAGCGGTTACGGCAGCCACTACCCCGAGATCGGCCGGCGTCTCGGCCCCTTCGACCTGGCGATGCTGGACAGCGGACAGTACCACGACCGGTGGCAAAACGTACATATGCAGCCCGAGGAAGCGCTCCGGGCCAACCGGGATATTGGCGGAGCAGCCCTGCTCCCCATCCACTGGGGCGCCTTCACCCTCAGCAACCACAGCTGGTTCGACCCCGTTGATCGAATCAGTAAGGCCGATGAGGGCGACTGCGTCATCAGCCCCATGATCGGGCAACGGTTCCGGGTCGACCGGCTGGAGGAGTGCCGGGGAAAATGGTGGTCGGAAATTAACTAGTACTGGTCGAAAGAAGTGGACCGACTCCCTGGTTAACAGCACCTTAGGGCCCACCAAACACACCACGCCATGTTCACTCCCGTAAATACCCGTTTGCTCTTTCTACTCGGCCTGCTGACCGTAGCAGCCGCTCAGATCACCAGTCATTTCTCGCAACTGGGCGAGCTGTCAGTAGGTGCCCTCCACGGCGTCGGCATCGGGCTACTCCTGGTTGTCCTTTACAGCGTTCGGCGGAGGAACCCGCCGCGGGTAACCGACAACTAGCGACCAGCCTACTCCTTGACCGTTCGCATCAGTCCCATACCGGTAATGAAGAAAATGCCTCCGATAATGGATACGCCCCAGGGGTTCTGCCCGAAGGCCATACCCTTGTTAAAGAGCGACATTACGCCGACGGCCAGTGCGATGGCACCAACGAGGGTAAAAACGATACCGAGTAACTGCTTGGACTTCATGCTGAAAATTTAGGCGAATATAGTACCACACGGGCGAGACGCGCAGGTGCGGGGCTTGCCGAACGGCCGGGAGGGGAACATTTCCCCCTTCCCCGTTCTTATAGAAAAAACAGTTCCCCATGTCCGCCAACAACGTCCAGATAGAACCCTCCTGGAAAGCTGCCCTGAGTGAAGAATTCAGCAAGCCCTACTTCAATACCCTGATCGGTTTCATCAAGCAGGAAAAGGCGGACGGCAAGACCATCTACCCCGCCGGCTCCCTCATCTTCAATGCTTACAACACTACGCCAATCGATGAGGTCAAGGTGGTCGTCCTCGGTCAGGACCCCTACCACAACCCCGGACAGGCGATGGGGCTGAGCTTCAGCGTTCCCCGGGGCGTGACCCCACCCCCGAGTTTACGCAACATTTACAAGGAACTGCACACCAGCCTGGGGCTGGAGATGCCGAAACACGGTGACCTGACGAAGTGGGCGAAACAGGGCGTATTCCTCCTGAACTCCATGCTGACCGTGGAGAAGAAGCAACCCGGCAGCCACCAGAAAAGTGGTTGGCAGTTTTTCACCGACGCCACCATCAGGGCGATCAGCGAGCAACGGGAGCACGTCGTCTTCCTGCTCTGGGGGGCGTTCGCCAAGAAAAAGGGGGAACTGGTGGATGCCGGCAAGCACCTGGTACTGACCAGCCCCCACCCCAGCCCGTTCAGCGCGGACAAGGGCTTCTTCGGCAACAATCACTTCAAACTGGCCAATGACTACCTGGAGGAGCACGGTAAAACGCCAATTGACTGGAGCCTGGATTAAGTATGGTGGCGCTGGCGAATTAAAGTATGAAGTGGCATCTTTGCCGTATGTACCGTTCGTCACTCCTGCTCATCCTCCCCATCCTCTTCTTTTCTTGCTCCGACACTACTTCCGGTAGTCGACAGGGCGAAGCCGGAAACATGGCCGTCATCGGCAGTGTCCGCTTCGAAGAAAATTCCGGTGAACTCCGGGCCGAACTGATCCTCACGCCGGCGGACAGTTCCGCCAATGCTCCCTCCCCTACCTTCATGGGCACGGGGATGCTGCGGCCCAACCCGGCCGATTACAGCCGCTACGTCAGCAAACGCACCCTGCGGATGCCGGATAGAATCCGCTTTTCCGTTCCCCGCGCAGCCGGTCAGCGTACGGAGATCGACCTGGCTTTCACCACCGTGACGGCCGACAGTATTCCCTCCACTATCTCCAAGGCAGCGGGCACCTCCTTTCCCGGCCTCGCCGCCCCCCTGGAGGAGGGACAAAACCTGGAAGTATTCTTCGAACCGGTAGTACGCGCCAATCCCCACCGGTTGCTGGTAACCGGCCCCTTTTCCGGTAAGCGTATCAGCCTGAACAAGAATGCGCTGACGGGCATCCCCACCGGAGAATACCTGGTTTACCTCATCCGCCAGCAACTGGACAAGGGCGAACGGGACGGCTTACGGTACAGTGTTCAGACGGAGTACTTCACCCTGTCGAAGCGGGTGGTGGTCACGGAGTAAGTAACCGGGTACTTACGCCACCTCGAAACCGCGTCCCGCCTCCAGGATACGGAACCACTCCTCCCGGGTGAGATGCACGTCCAGGGCCAGGCGGGCCTCCCGGAGGCGGTTCTTGCGCGTCGTCCCGATGACGGGAAGGGCACCGACGGGATGACGCAGTAGCCAGGCCAGCAGAATGATATCCTCTCCCACGTCTCCGTGGGCCCTGGCAATCTCCTGCACGGTGGTGCGCAGCCGGAGTACGCTGGTACTTTCCGACTTGAAGTATTTGTTACCTCCCAGCGGAGACCAGATCATCGGGCGAATGTCCTGGGCCAGGCACTGATCGAAGGTGCCGTCGAAGAGCGGGGCGGTGTGCAGGGAATGGCACTCCACCTGGTTGGTGAGCAGGGGGTAGGCGGCGTTGAGCAGTTCGAACTGGCTGGGAGTGAAATTACTTACCCCGAAGGCGCGCACCCGCCCGCTCTCCTGTAATTCCATGAAGGCCTGGGCGACTTCCACCGGATCCATCAGCGGGTCCGGGCGGTGAATCAGCAGGAGGTCGATGTACTCCGTCCGGAGGTTAGTGAGGCTGCGGTCCACCGAGGCCAGGATGTGATCGCGGCTGCTGTCGTACGACTTTATCTTGTTCAGGGGCCGGTGCTTGGTCACCAGGTTGATGCCGCACTTGGTCACCAGTTCCAGCTGCCCGCGTACTTCCGGGCCGAGTTCCTCGAGTGCTTTCCCGAAGGTAGCCTCGGTGGTGTAATGGCCGTAAATATCGGCGTGATCGAAGGTGGTGATACCGACGCTGAGGCAGATTTCGATCAGGTCGGCCATCTGGGTAGCGGAGTAGTCGGCGCCCCACTCTCCCCAGGTCATGGTCCCGGCTACGATGCGGGAAAGGGTCGGTCCGCCGGGGATCAGCTCAATGGGTTCGATGTTCATACTGTAAGTTTACGCTACAATTTTCGCATGCGCTATATCCATCTACTCGTTGCCGCCCTCTTTTGTTTATTCGCTTACTGGCAACTCAACGATCCGGACTGGAACCGGTGGGTAGCGGCCTACGGCATCGTCGCTTTCGTGGCGGTACGTGCTTTTTTCGGCGGGCTGCGGCCCATCGTTCCCCTCCTCCCGGCCCTGGTCCTCTTCGGTTGGTGGTGCGGCTACGTCCCCGCTTTCTTCGAATGGGTAAACACGGGTACGCCCGGCATCGCCGGCGAAATGAAAACGGAGGAACCCCACGTCGAGGTGGTAAGGGAATTTTTCGGACTCCTGCTCTGCTGGGGGACGCTGGGGTGGTACGCCTGGAAAAGCCGGGCGCGGGCGCAGGTGCAAAATTGACTGACCGGGATGGAGCGGTCTCGCTCAACAAAAGCCTAAACGACCATGAAGCCATTACTTATCTCATTTTACTTACTCTTCCCGCTTACCATGCTCTCCGCCCAAACCCTAACCGAAGCCGAGGCTCTGGATTACATAGCGAGGTTGCGTGCCGTGGATATGATCACGGAAAAAGGGGCCGACCATTTAGTCGAAACCATCTCTACGGAAACACTTCGCCGTCGGGTTACTCCCCTTTTCCCACCCAGGGTAGTCTACAGCTCCGATGACACCGTCGGGGAATTGTCCCGCAGCAGTCTGCTGCGGGCCCTCGCCGAACTTTTTACCGAGGAGCAGGCGTTTCGCCAGAATCAGCCCGCTACCTTAAAACTACAACTAGAGCTGATAGAACGGGCAGCTTGGTCAAGCGTTCCGACCCCGGAGCAACAGGACAGTTTCCAGCTGGCATTTCTCCGGGAATTCAGGACCCTGCCCGGTATCCGCATCGAAGTAACCATTGCCGAACGGCTCGGGCTGAATCAGGAACAACTCCTGGGTGCCCTGCTGCCCCCCGGCGTAAGCTATAGAATGCCCCGGCCGGCGCCAAACGTAGGCTACATCTCCGAGTCCCGCAGTGCGGTGGGGCTGACCCTGCAAAAAACGGTAACTGACTAACGGGCCCTCGGCCTATTCCCCGACACCCTTACACTGCCGACTTTCGGGCGCAGGCGGCCAGATTCGGAAGGCACTTACATCATGCGACTCTCCAACGCTCTGGCCAGTACGACGGACCGTCCCGCCATTGCCCGCCGGCAATTGGAGGTAGCCAAACGACTCCTGAATAGCGGAGCGGTATCGGAAGAAGGGCACCGGCGACTGTCAACAACGATTAAAGAAGGCATCCTGACCCGCCCAAATCAATTCCTCTCTTTTCTGGGACGTACACTGGTCATCGATCCTGACCAACTGGAAGAGGACCCGGAAGAAATCTACAGGACAATTTACGACTGGGTAACAACTAGCATTCCCGGCTTTCGGCCCGACCAGCTAACCGTTCGTACAACTTCTGATCCAGACTGGAAGGAACGAAAGACCGCCTGGGTCACTTTTACGGCCAACAATCAATCTTATGGCGGAGGTGGCCTCACTAGGGTGGAACCCGGCAAAGTCCCGAGAGATAGCAAGAACCCGTGGAGGGGTGGAACGGAAATTACCCATCCCATTAATCAGTGGTTACTTGATCGGGGAATGGGAGAAAGGTTATTTCTGGAAAAACAGGACACCGAGCTTACTTTCGTTTTCCTTACCGAACCCCAGTGGAAGGCCATTCAATCCGGCACCGGTGACCGATTCCTGACCTCCGTGGCGTTCGGAACCGGTATTAGCTCCGTCGAGAAAGCCGATTACAACCAATTCTTCGACTCCCTGGAACTGATCGCTCACCTGACGCAAGCCGAACTCGATACAGCCCGGCGGTGTAGGGCCAAAACCTGGGCCGTGGGTGCTTCCCAACTACTCAGCTGCTACCCCCGCGTGCTGCTCACCCTCGACTGGGAGTCCGGCAACGTCGATAACCCCTACGAGGAACTCACCGGATTACTCGCTACCATCAGCCGGGGGCTGTTCCATCCCAGTCTTATTCTCAACCGCTTCCGTCAGGACTGGGACCAGGAGACGACGACCTACGGTTTTACGCACCACGGCAAGGCGTACCGCCGGGAACTGACGATGAACGGTGACTGGCTGGACCCGGCCTTTCTGGAACTGATCAACACCGCCCTGGCGGATACCGGACGGGAAGAGCGCTTCCACACCATCTTCGGAGACGATCAGGTCCTGCTGACGCCCACCCAGAAGGAGGCCATCAGACTGCGTATTCCCGGGGCTTTCTGGTGGGAGGAGGAAACAGAAGATTAACTACTTGCTTTAAATTCGTGGGCCCCAGGAAGTACTTCACCGAGAGGCTTCCACCGGTAATTTTGCACCCGCGCCCCGCCGCCTTACAAGTCAACTACCTCAACCCGGAAGGATCGATATGGCGAAATGATTTACCAAAAAATAGCATACCTAGCGCTACTACTCCTGTCCATAAATGGAAGCAGCCAAGGCCAAATTAAAGTACGCGCGGAAGCTGGGCTGAGCGCCATGTCATTAGGCATGGAAGGGGGGAATTTTCGGCAATCCTTCTACTATTTCCCCGAAAGAAAAATTCGATCGCTTGGCCCCGTATTTGGAATAGGAATAGCTAAAAGCCTAGGAAATGCCACTTCTCTGACGGTTGACCTAAACTACGCAAGGTACAGATTCGAGGTAGTGAGCAACAACGGCGTGCCGGTTACATACGGTCAGTTTTCAACGTTGCGCCTTCGTAGTAGTCTTCTCTTGGAAATATTCCCGAATACTCAGATTGGGTTTGGCCCGGCTACCGATGTATTATTTGATCACAAGCAAGGAAACGACGATGGTTTTCAATCTGATCCGTTGGTTGGGTACACGAATTTTCAATTTTCGTTGGTGACGAGCTTGGCGTACACCCACGAGAGGATCGTGCTTACCTTCCATTTCTCAAAGGGGATCGCCTACCGGGACGCTCAGCTATATGACAGGTACATTCCACAAGTAAATTTCAGTAACGTAACGGTTAGTTGTGCACTGATCTATCCTGGACTATAATCGCTACACGCTGTTCCACAGAGCACGGGGACGGCTGGATTCGGGGCGAACGGGTTCATGTATGAAGGGGTTTTACTCGCTTACTTAACTTCCGTCGGACCCGGGGGTCCTCCATCGAAAATTTCGCACCAACTGCTGATCGCGGGGCCTTTCACCCACGATCACAGTACCGCCGCCCGAAAGGTTGTTATCTTCGCCCCCCGAAATTTTAAGCTTATGACCGCCGCCCAGACCCGCCAGGCATTTCTCGATTTTTTCCGGGAGAAGGAACACAAGATCGTTCCCTCCGCCCCGATCGTGAACAAGGAGGACCCCAGCCTGATGTTCACCAACGCCGGTATGAACCAGTTCAAGGACTTTTTCCTGGGCGACAAGACGCCGGACCGCCGCCGGGTGGCCGACACCCAGAAGTGCATGCGCGTGTCGGGCAAACACAACGACCTCGACGACGTCGGCCGTGACGGTACCCACCACACCATGTTCGAAATGCTGGGCAACTGGAGTTTTGGCGATTACTTCAAGGACGAGGCCATCAGCTGGAGCTGGGAACTGCTGACCGAGCGACTCGGGATCGATAAGGATCGCCTCTACGCCACGGTTTTCGAAGGTTCCACGGAGGAAAACATCCCGCTGGACCGGGAGGCCATGAACATCTGGCACCGCTTCCTGCCCGACGACCGGGTACTGCTCGGCAACAAGAAGGACAACTTCTGGGAGATGGGTGACGTCGGCCCCTGTGGCCCCTGCACCGAGATCCACGTGGATATGCGGTCGGACGAGGAACGCGCCAGCACCCCCGGCCGGGAACTGGTGAACGTGGACGACAGCGGTGTCGTCGAAATCTGGAACAACGTCTTTATCCAGTTCAACCGCAAGGCCGACGGCAGCCTGGAGGACCTCCCCGAGTGCCACGTCGATACCGGTATGGGATTCGAGCGCCTCTGCATGGTACTGCAAAACAAGCAAGCGACCTACGATACGGACGTTTTTACCCCCATCCTCGCCGAGATCGAACGGCTGACCGGCAAGACGTACGGGGGGAGCTACGGCTTACTGGATAAGTCTGACATGGCCATGCGGGTAGTGGCCGACCACCTCCGCTCGGTGGCCTTCACCATTGCCGACGGCCAGCTGCCCGGCAGCGGAGGCGCCGGCTACGTGGTACGGCGCATCCTCCGGCGGGCCGTTCGTTACGCCTACAGTTTTCTGGATCAGCAGACCCCGTTCCTGCACCGGCTGATGCCCGTACTCGTCCGCGAAATGGGTGACGCTTTCCCCGAGCTCAAGCAGCAGGAGGCCCAGATCACCCGCATCATCGAGAGCGAGGAACGCTCTTTCCTGAACACCCTGGCCAACGGCCTGAGCCGGTTCGACCAACTGGATACTACCGGCGGGATCATCTCCGGTACCGATGCCTTCGAACTCTACGACACCTTCGGTTTTCCCATCGACCTGACCCGCCTGATGGCCGAGGAATGCGGACAACGGGTAGACGAGGCCGGTTTCGAGGCCGCCCTGGCCGCCCAGCGCGCCCGGGGCCGTAAGGATGCCGCCAAGGAAGTGGGAGACTGGACGGTGCTCTCCGACGAGGACAGTGAGTTCATCGGCTACGACCTGCTGAGCGATGCCGGGGCCCGCATTACGAAGTTCCGTACCGTCAAGGTGAAGAACAAACCGCAGTTTCAGGTCGTGCTCGACCGTACCCCCTTCTACGGGGAGAGCGGGGGGCAGGCGGGCGACCGCGGCCAGCTCCGCGTCGGCGACGAGACCATCCACGTGACCGACACGGTGAAGGAGAATAACCTGACGATCCACATTGTCAACAAACTGCCGGAGCAGCCGGAGGCGGACGTGATCTCGACCGTGAACGCGGCCCAGCGCCAGGCCACCAGCAGTAACCACACTGCCGCTCACCTGCTGCACGCCACCCTGCGGGAGGTGCTGGGAGAACACGCCGTCCAGAAGGGGCAGGACGTGAGCGCCGGCAAACTTCGCTTCGACTTCAGTCACTTCGACCGCCCCAGCGAGGAGGAACTGACCCGGATCGAGCAAACGGTGAATGAGAAAATCCGCCGGAACATTCCACTGGTCGAACGGCGGGACGTACCGATCGCGGAGGCAAAAAACTCCGGCGCGATGATGCTCTTCGGGGAGAAATACGGTGACAGCGTCCGCATCATCACCTTTGATCCCGATTTCAGCAGCGAACTCTGCGGGGGTACCCACGTGCGCCACACCGGCGAGCTGGGGCTGTTCAAGATCACCAGCGAAAGCAGCCTGGCCGCCGGCATCCGCCGCATCGAGGCCGTCACCGCCGAGGGAACCCAGACCTACGTCGACGAGCGGCTCGCCAGTCTGGAGGAGATCCGTACCCTGCTGAAGGGCAGCAGTAACCCCGTCGGGGCCGTCCAGAAGCTCCAGGACGAGAACCGCGAACTCCGTAAGGAACTGGACCGGCAACTGGCCCAGCAGGCCGGACAGCTGAAGGTGGAACTGACCGCCGCCTTCGAAACGATCGGCGACGTCGAGTTCCTGGCCCGCCGGATTCCGCTGACGGATGCGACGGCCGTCAAGCAACTCACCTCCCAGCTGACCGATAACCGGGAACGCGCCTTCATTTTGCTGGCCAGCGAGGCCGGCGGTAAGGCGTCCCTGACGCTCGCCCTGGGCAAGGGGCTGGCCGGCAAGGGCGAGGGACAGCTCAACGCGGGCACGGTCGTGCGGGAACTCGCCGCCCACGTGGACGGCAAGGGGGGCGGACAACCTTTCTTCGCCAAGGCGGGGGGGGAGCGGCCGGCCGGTATCGCGGACGCCCTTCGTGCCGCCCGAGAATTTGTGGAAGGACTTAAGGGTTAAAGGAGTTCAGACGCAGGATAAGACACGATCGTAATCTTCCTTTCGTCCTTCATCCTTAACTCCTTTTCATGACCTTAGAAGATTTCACCGCCGCCGTCACCAAGACCGCCGCCAACGCCCCCAACCTCGGTAAGAGCATTAAGTTGTCCTTTCCCGAGGGCGTTGTCCACATCGACATGACCGGCGACGAGGCCGTGGTCTCCAACGAAGACAAGGAGGCCGACACCGTGGTCGAAACCAAAATGGAAACCCTCGACAAGCTCCGCAAGGGCGAACTCAACCCGATGATGGCCATGATGAGCGGCAAGGTGAAGATCAAGGGAGATATGGGCCTGGCCATGAAATTGCAGGGCCTGCTGAGTTAGGTCGACGGGGCGCAGGTGCCGGGTTTTCCGTGGAGGTGGTGAGCCGAATCAATTGCCGGGCGTAGCTCGGAAGTTTTCGTCTCACCACTCGACACGTCAGTATGAAGACCAACGTTTTTCCCGATCCGTACAGCAAAGCGGTACTTTAGGCGTTACGTTATCGCTAACGCTTCCGGACCATGACCCTACGACTACTTCTATCTCTGTTGCTTTTCTTACCCCTGACGCTGCTGGCCACCCACAACCGGGCCGGGGAGATCATCGTGCGCAGTGCCGACGATTGCAGTACCGAAGTCGGTCAACTGACGGCCTGCGTCACCATCATTACCTACACGGAGATCGAACAGACGGACGTTGACCGGGACAGCCTGGAAATATTCTGGGGCGATGGCACTTCGCAGGACATTGCGCGAACCCTGGAAATCATCCTGCCCAACGGCATCAAGAGAAATGAATACACCTTTTGTCACCGCTACCCTACTTTCGGTCGCTACGTACTGAGTTTCGTGGACGTGAACCGGGTGCCCGGCATCCGAAACATTCCTTCCTCGGACAATGTCCCCTTCAGCGTATCGACTACCTTCAGCCTGCTGCGTTCCGATATCCTGGGCTGTAACAACTCCCCGGAGTTCACCCAGATCCCCCTGGACGATGCCTGTATTGGCTCCGAATGGACCCACAACCCCGGTGCCTTCGACCCCGACGGAGACAGCCTGTCCTTTGAATTCGTCATTCCCGAGGAAGCACCGGGTGTGCCCATCAATGGTTTCAGAATGCCGAATATGGTTGGCGGCAATACCGGTTCGCTCTTCATCGATCCACGAACCGGACAGATCACCTGGAATGCCCCCGCCCTGGCGGGAGAGTTCAATCTGGCCTTCGCCGTTATCAGTTATCGCAATGGCATTCCGCTCGATACCGTAGTCCGGGACATGCAGATTTCCGTGGGTTCCTGTTTTAACCGCCCGCCCCCAGTAGAGTTGGAGCGGGAGGAGTATTGCATTGTGGCCGGCGAATTGCTTGAGTTTGACGTGGTAGCCACCGCCCCCCTGGATGACCCAGACGACGAGCAGAAAGTCGCCCTCACCGCCAGCAGCGGGGTGTTCAACCTTACTTCCAACCCCGCCACCTTTACGCCTAACGACGGGGTGTTTCGCGACGACCCCGTCCGTGCCCGCTTCAGCTGGCAGACCGACTGTAGCCACATCAGCGATCAGGAGTACTTCGTAGTAATCCGGGCGGAGGACGATTTTTTCACTTCTACTTCCGGGCTATCCACCCTGAGGACCGTCAGTATCAAGGTGGTCGCTCCCCCACCCCAGGACCTGCAAACGGAGGCCGACGACGAGCTCATCGAACTGAGTTGGGAGAAACCTTATTTCTGTGAGGATGCCAGCCCGCTGGTCTTCCTGGGCTTCACCGTCTGGCGGCGCATCGGGAGCAACGACTTTGAGCCCGACACCTGCACCACCGGACTGGCCGGCCGGGGCTATACCCTGCTGACCGACCCGGAAACCACGGAGATGTCCGATGGACGCTTCGTCTACCTGGACTCGGACGTCGAGCGGGGAAAAGTATACTGTTACCGGGTGCTGGCCCTCTTCGGTCGCCCCGCCTCCAACGGTCGCATCTTCGACCTCATCGAAAGTATTCCGAGCGAGGAAATTTGTTCCATCCTCCCCCGCGACCTTCCCCTGCTCACCACGGTAGACGTGGAAACTACGGACGTGGCCACCGGCCAGATCAACGTCGCCTGGCTACTACCCCAGGCCGAAGCGCTGGACACGACGATCAATCAGGGGCCCTACCGCTACGTCCTGAGTCGGGCCACCGGGATGACCACCGACGCGAACCAATTCGCCGAGATCGCCTCCTTCGAGCGCCCCAATTTCGGCGATCCGATCGATACTTCCTTCACGGACTCCGGTCTCAACACCGTCGATAACGCCTACACCTACAAGATCGATTTCTTCGTAGAGAACGAGAACGAGCCCATCGCCGAGGCCACCCCCGCATCCTCCGTTTTCCTGGGGGCCGCCCCGACCGACGAGGCCATCGTCCTGAACTGGTCCGAGATGGTTCCCTGGACCAATCTGGCTTACGAAGTATACCGCCAGTTACCCGGTAGTTCCGATTTCGACCTGATCGCTACGGTCAACAATAACATGACGTACCGGGATGAGGGCCTCGAAAACGGCCTGGAGTACTGCTATTACATCCGGGAGGTCGGCTCTTATCTGATTCCCGGCCTGCCCGAACCCTTGCTGAACCGCAGCCAGATCGTCTGCTCCGTCCCGACGGACAACGTACCGCCCTGCCCGCCCGTCCTCTCGGTCGAAAGCGTCTGCGACCGACAGACCGACTGTACGGTCCAGGATAACCTATTCAACACCCTGAACTGGACGGACCCGGCCGACATTTGCGGAGCCGATGACATCACCGGCTACCGGGTGTACTACAGTCCGGACTCCGTATCGGAGGCGTCCTTCGTCGGTAATATCGAATCACCCGACCTGCGCACCTTCGATCACATGCCCGAAACCGGCATCACGGGTTGCTACTTCGTCACCGCCATCGACAGCAGTGGCAACGAAAGTGATTTCAGCAACCAGGTCTGCGTATCCAACTGCCCGATCTACGAACTGCCCAACGCCTTTACGCCGAACGGCGACGGTGACAACGATCTCTTTCACCCCCGTGGGCTTTGTTTCATCGAGCGGGTTGAATTCCAGATCTTCAATCGCTGGGGTGCGCTGGTTTTCGAAACGGAAGACCCCAGTATCAACTGGGACGGCCGTAGTACCGCGGGAGACGTGCTTCCCTCGGGTACTTATTACTACGTCGGCGTGGTCTTTGAACGACGGCTGGAGGGAATCGTAGAATCGGCCAGCCCCGTAAGTGGGTACATCGAGTTGATTACGGGGGAGTAGTTGTGGTGGTTTTATCGCTAGGGGCGGTGCCCCTAGCTGATCAGAGGGAGTCCTCCGGACTCAGAATTACGCAGGAGTCCGGAGGACTCTTTACTATCCAGCCAGGGACATCGTCCCTGGCGTTGGCGTTGACCCCTAACGAATCTCCCGCCATTCCTCCCGTAACCGCCCCCACATTTCCGGCTTCAGCCACAGACCGTACCCCAGTGCCGTGAAGAACGAGAATATGGCGTAGACCAACCCCGGTTTGGGGCGGTGCCCCTAGCTGATCAGAGGGAGTCCTCCGGACTCAGAATTACGCAGGAGTCCGGAGGACTCTTTACTATCCAGCCAGGGACATCGTCCCTGGCGTTGGCGTTGACCCCTAACGAATCTCCCGCCATTCCTCCCGCAACCGCCCCCACATCTCCGGCTTCAGCCAGAGTCCGTAGCCCAGTGCCGTGAAGAACGAGAACATGGCGTAGACCAACCCCGGTTTGGGGCGGTGCCCCTAGCTGATCAGAGGGAGTCCTCCGGACTCAGAATTACGCAGGAGTCCGGAGGACTCTTTACTATCCAGCCAGGGACATCGTCCCTGGCGTTGGCGTTGACCCCTAACGAATCTCCCGCCATTCCTCCCGTAACCGCCCCCACATCTCCGGCTTCAGCCAGAGTCCGTAGCCCAGTGCCGTGAAGAAGGAGAACATGGCGTAAACCAATCCGGGTTTAAGCATCTGCTCGTTCACCAGGAAGGTGGAGGCGATCAGGAAAGCCAGACTGGTATTCTGAATACCTGCTTCCACTCCGAGGGTGAGTTGGTCGTCGCGGTTAAAGCCCAGCCCTCCGGCAATAAGCCGACCGAAGCTGAGTGCCCCGATGTTGATGATCAGGGCCGGCGGCAGAATGCTTGTTACCTCCCCCAGGGTCAGCACGCTCCCACCGGAACCGGGGGGTGCCAGTAATTTGACGGAGAACAGCCCTCCGAGCAGCAGGATACTCAACCACCGGAAACGGGGCTGCAGGCGGACCGCCGAGGCCGTGCGCCACCCCCGGTAGGCCATTCCGGTCAGCACGGGAACGATCACCATCAGGAAGATCCGGCCGGCGGTGGGCAGGAAGGGCAGTTGGGCGATGCCCTCCCCCGTCCGGAAATGGATCAGGGCCGCATTGACGACCAGGGGGACGGTCAGCGTAGACAGCGTACTGTTACAGATGGTCAGACTGACGGAGAGCGCGGTGTTGGCCCGCAGTAGAAAGGAGATGAAATTACTGGTCAGACCGCCCGGGCAGGCCGCCAACACCAGGAAACCGACCGCGAAATCGGGACGGACCCCCAGCAGCCAGCAGGTGGTCCAGGCCCAGAACGGCAATAAAATCAGTTGTAGGAACAATCCTAGTATCAACACTCTTGGGCGGGCGAACAACTGCCGGAAATGATTGGTACTCAGGCTTAAACCGATGGAGAACATGATCAGGGCCAGGATACAACCTATGAGCACGTCGATCATTTTTTACTACTAAATTTTGGGTTGTTAAGATATACTAGCTATTTTCGCCCTATCCTACGAGAAAGATACGAAACGACGGCTCCGGCTTCGTTGTAAAGATGTTAATAGGGTTTTAGGTGTTTATTTCTGGACCGGTTGCGCTCTGCGCTCCGGTCTTTTTTTTGGCCGGCTACGCGGGAGCCGTGCTCCCAGGTAGTTCAGTAGCACTGAGTTACGCTGCTAATGTTACTACCGGAGAGCTGCGCTCTCCGGTAGCCGGCCGGTCAGGCCTCCACCGCGGCCACCAGTTCCGCGTACCAGGCTTCCCCGTACTTGCGGATCAGGGCCGGCTTCGCAAATTCATACACCGCGATCTTCTCCCGGGCACCCCGGCTGCAGGCGGCCGAGCAGATGTCCCAACGATCGTAATTGAGGGCTTCGAAATTGGCGGCCTCGTTGCGCTTCACGCGGATGGGGTACAGGTGGCAGGAGATCGGCTTTTTCCAGTCGATCCGCCCCTCGTTACGGGCCTGTTCGATCCCACAGAGCGCGGTACCGGTGCCGTCGAGCGTCATGTAGGCGCAGGCACCGTTGTCGACCAGCGTAGTGGCGTACTCACCGGTATCGGGGGTGTAGACGTACTTCCCCTGCTCGGCAATAGCGGCCCGGCCGGCCTCCGTCAGGAGGGGAGCGACGGCGGGATAGATGTCGTCGAGAATGGCCAGTTCCTCCTGCTCCAGGGGAGCCCCGAAATCTCCCTCCCAGCAGCAGGCACCCTTACAGGCGTTGAGGTTACAGGCAAACTGTTCCTCCACGATCTCGTCGCTGACGAGCACGGATCCGATGACGTACATAGGCTACTGTAGTTTGAGTTGACGGCGGACCGGCTCCGGAATGATGGGGTCGAAAAGGGCAGCCATTTCGGGCTTGAATTCAATGAAGTTCCACTGGCTCTTTTTCGACTTTTTCGCACCTGCGTCCCCGCCCCTGCGCGTGGCCACCAGCTGCTTTTTCAGACGAATGGTAAAGGTATGCGTAGTGGTATCATAAGTAACCTCGTGCTTGCCGTACATCCGCTCGAAGGAAGCCGTCATCGTCTTCAGAAACGCCGGATCCCGGTAGTCTTCGGAAAGCATTTTCATGTAAAAATCACCGGCGTAGGTCACTACCGTGTACTGGTCTCCGTCCACTTCCACCAGCCTACCGGAGGGATAAAAAGTGACGGCCCCGAAGGTGACGGCCATGTTGGAGTCCAGCGTGAGCCCCTGGAAGGTTTTCAGGATCACTTCCCGGGGAGCCAGGTCGTACAGCAGGGGGTCGATGTAGTCGAGCACCGAGTCGAACCGCATCGCGGACAGGTGGTGACCGTATTCGGACAGCCGCCGGTCGAGATCGGGGTGATTTGACTGGGCGGAGAGGGACAGGGTGAGGAGCAGCGCGAGGCCGGACAGGATAGTTTTCAGGAACATTCGTTTTTGGGGTAGTGGGGTGGGTCAAAGATACCTCGCTTCGGTCGGTAAATCGTAATTTGCCCGTCTCCATGAGTACCCATTCCCCCACCGACTGGACCTTCCTCCGCAACACCCTTACCGGCGAACTCGAAACCGGTGAACCGCACCGCATCCTCTACGCCACCGACGCCAGTGTGTACCGGGAAATGCCGCTCGCCGTGGCCTTTCCGCGCAGTGAGGCCGACGTGGTGGCTTGCGTAAACTTCGCCCGGGAGGCGGGCATTTCCATCACCCCGCGGGCGGGGGGGACGAGCCTGGCGGGGCAGGCCGTCGGGGCCGGACTGGTGGTAGACGTGAGCCGCTACCTGACCAACATTCTGGAGATCGATACGGAGGCGGGCTACGCGGTGGTGGAGCCGGGCGTCATCCGCGACCAACTCAACGCGGCCTTGCAACCGCTGGGCTACTGGTTCGGCCCCAACACCAGCACGGCCAACCGCTGCACCCTGGGCGGCATGTTCGGCAACAACAGCTGCGGCAGCACCAGCATCACGGTGGGCAGTACGCGGGAGCACGCGCTGAGGGCCCGGGCCGTACTCTCCGACGGGGAAATATGGGAATTCGGGCAGCCGGCGGGCGGCGGCGCGCAGGTGCGAAATTCCCGAAACCCACCCCGTCGGGTCCGGGAGATCAACGCCTACCTGGACCGGTTACTGGCGGACCCCGCCCACCGGGAGCGCATCCGGGCCGCCTACCCCCGCCCGGAGGTGACCCGCCGCAACAACGGTTACGCCCTCGACCTGCTGGCCGACGGCCCCGACCGCAATCTCTGCACCCTGCTGGCCGGCTCGGAGGGAACGCTGGCCTTCACCACCCGGCTGACCCTGCGCATCCTTCCCCTACCCCCCCCGGGGTCCGCCGTGGCCGCCCTCCACTTCCGGAGTATCGACGCCGCCATGCGGGCCACCCAGCGGGTAATGCGCCACCGGCCCTTTCAGTGCGAGCTGATGGACGACACCATCCTCCGGCTGGCCCGCAGCAACCCGGATCAGCGGAGGAACGCGGCCTTCGTCGAGGGAGACCCCCGGGCGCTGTTGCTGGTGGAATTCCGGGCGGAAACGGACGCGGCGGCCCGGGAACTGGCCGCCGGTCTGGAGACGGAAGCCTACGCCGCCCCCGTCATCAGCGGGACGGAGCGAACGGCACTGGTCTGGGCCCTGCGCGCCGCCGGCCTCGGCATTCTCGGCAACATGGTCGGTGACGCCAAGGCCGTGGCCTGCATCGAGGATACCGCCGTGGCCCTGGATGACCTGGCCGACTACATCGCCGAAGTCGAAGCACTGATGGCCCGCTACGGTCAGGATGCGGTCTACTACGCCCACGCCGGCGCCGGGGAACTGCACCTCCGCCCCGTCCTGAACCTGAAGGAGGCCGGCGACCGGCAGGTCTTCCACGACATCACCCGCGACGTAGCCCTGCTGGTCAAAAAGTACCGGGGGAGCCTGAGCGGGGAGCACGGCGACGGCCGGGTACGGGGCGTCTTTCTCCGGGATATGCTCGGCGACGAGGTCTACCGGATGCTGGTCGACCTGAAGCGGGTCTGGGACCCCGACGATCTTTTCAACCCCGGAAAGATCGTCGAGGCCCCACCCATGAACGAGGGGCTGCGGTACGACTCCGGCCAGTCGGTACCACCCTACTCTACCACCCTGAGTTTCACCGACAGCGGGGGAATCCTCGCCGCGGCCGAACGTTGTAACGGCTCGGGCGACTGTCGTAAACTGACGGGCGGGGCGATGTGCCCCAGCTACCGCGCCACCCGCCGGGAGATGGACAGTACCCGGGGGCGGGCCAATATGCTGCGGGAGGTACTGACCAGGAACCAGCACGACAACCCCTTTCAGCACCCCGCCCTCGGGGAGGCGCTCGACCTCTGCCTGAGCTGCAAGGCCTGCACCGCCGAGTGCCCCAGTACGGTGGACATGAGCCACCTCAGGGCCGAGTACCTTCACCAGCGACACTTGGTGGAGGGTGTCCCCCTGCGCAGTCGGCTGATCGCGGCCAACGAGACGGTATACAAGTGGGGCAGTCGGCTGCCGAAAACGGCCAACTGGCTGCTGCTCCGGAGCGGGAACCTCCTGAAGCGGGTGGCGGGCTTCGCGCCAGAGCGTTCCCTCCCGGCTTTCCCCACAACCTCCCTGCGCAGTTACTTCAACAGTATTGCGCAACCACGTCATGTTGGCGCAAGTCGGGGGACAGTCCTGCTGTTCGGCGATGAGTTCAGTAATTACCAGGACGTAGCCCCCGGGCGGGCGGTGATCGACCTGCTGATCCGGCTGGGGTACCGGGTGGAGTGGCCGCGGCACGCCGGGAGCGGAAGGGCTCAGCTGAGTAAGGGGTTGCTGGAGGCGGCCCGACGGCGGGCGGAGCAAAACGTAACCGTCTTTTCCCCCCTGGCTTCGGACCGGGTTCCGGTGATCGGGATCGAACCCTCGGCGGTGCTGGGGTTCCGGGACGAGTATCCGCGTCTGCTGCGGGGGGCGGCGGCCGGGCGGGCGACGGAGCTGGCGGCCCACGTCTTCACCTTCGACGGCTGGCTGGCCCGGGAGCTGAACGCCGGCAGGATCGGCCCGGCGGACTTCGGTGAGGCCAGACAGGACCTCGTCCTTCACGTCCACTGTCACGAAAAGGCGCTGGGGGTTGCGGCGGATTGCGCACTGGCGCTTTCGGCTCCGCCCAACTTTAACGTAACCTTGCTGGACAGCGGTTGCTGCGGCATGGCGGGTTCCTTCGGTTACGAGGCCGAGCACTACGGGATAAGCATGCAGATTGCGGAGGAGAGCCTGCTGGGCAAGCTCCGGGGGCTGTCAGCGGAGACCATCGTAGTCGCTGCGGGCACCAGTTGCCGTCACCAGGTGAAGGACGGAATGGGGCTGGCGGCGGTCCATCCGGCGGTGGCTTTGTTGGGGAGTTGGGCCCCCTGAACCCCGAGTGGGGGGACCGAGGTGCGCAGGATCTGGCCCCCTGACCCCGGATGGGGGGATCGAAGTGCGCAAGATCTTTAGGGATACAGAAAGACTTGGTTGCTGATCCCAAACACACGGATCGTAGGTTACGCGCCATTCCGGGGGACTGTTCCTCTACGCAGAAGTCAGGGAGTAGCACGCCGCATTACAGGTTCAGCACCGTGGTAGGAATATGGTTCCCCCCACCGGGGGTCGGGGGGCTATACTTTACCCCCCTGTCGGCACGTTCCAAAACTTTAACCACTCTCCGTCCGTGGACCCGACCGGCTTTTTATTACATTTGCCATATAGCCGCACGATTTGCGGTGGTCCGAAAGACTCGTCCCGAAACTTTACACTGTACCCCGATATGAAGTTAATCCAGACCTTCCTGCTACTTGTTTTCGTCACGGCGAGCGCCGCCGCCCAGGACATTCACTTTTCCCAGTTCTACATGTCGCCGCTCAACCTGAACCCAGCGCTGACGGGGGTGATGAACTGTAACAGCCGCCTGGCCGTCAACTACCGCAGCCAGTGGGCCTCGGTACTCGGCAGCGATGCCTTCCAGACGTACAGCGTGAGCTACGACCAGCGGGTAGCGGTTGGCCGGAACGACTACTTCGGGATCGGCGGAACCTTCTGGGGCGACAAGGCGGGCTCGGCCAGCTTCGGTACGACGACCGGTAAGATCAGCCTCAGCTACAGCAAAAAAATGGGCGGGAGCCGCAAGTACGGCAACTACCTGGTAGCGGGAGCCGAGGGGGGCGCCGCTCAGCGCAGCCTCGACTTCCTGAAACTTCGTTGGGGCACCCAGCACGACGGACTCGGTGGCTTCGATGAGAACGCCACTACCGGAGAGAACAGCTTCGACCGTGACCAGTTCCTGTTCGCCGAGCTCGGGGCCGGCCTGCTGTGGTTCATGGTCTTCGACGATTTTAACAGCCTCTACATCGGCGGTGCCTTCCACCACCTGAACCGGGCCAACCAGAGCTTCGACAGTACGAACGATGACGAACTGCTGTACAGCCGCTACACGGCCCACGCCGGTGGTGAGTTCATGCTCGGTCAGCGCTTCGGCCTGGTACCGGGCGTGATCGTGATGAGCCAGGGGCCGAGTTTCGAGGTGAACGCCGGTACGAACCTCAAGTTCCTGCTCGACGGAGGCCGCAACCGCAGCACCCAGTCGTTCCAGGTCGGAGTCTGGTCACGCATCAGTAACCGCTACGACAGCAGCGTGCTGACGGATGCCTTCATCCTGAGTTCCCGCTTCGACTACGACAACTTCTCCCTGGGCTTCAGCTACGACATCAACACCAGTAGCCTGAACGTGGCCACGGGCGGCAACGGCGGCTTCGAGTTGTCGATGCAGTACAAGATTTGCGGCAACCAGCGGCGGGGTGTTTACTGCCCGCAGTTTTAGAGAGGAGAGAAGAAAGACCGTCTCCGCAAGCGGAGACTGAAAGAAGAAAGAGCACACAACCGCAAAACGGTGTCTACCCCAGTTTTACCCATTTCATCATCCACCTACTTAGATACATACATTCATGTTTGGCAACAACAACGGGAAAGACAATTCAAAAAGTAACGGATCCAGTAACGGCAGTACCCCCGCTTCGGGCGGCGGCGGCGTAAACACCATTGATAAGAATACGACCATCGAGGGCAACCTGAAGGCGGGGGGAGACATTCGTATCGACGGCAAGCTCGTCGGGGACCTGGACTGTCAGGCTAAGCTCATCATTGGTAAGAGCGGCCACATCGAGGGTACGGTCAAGTGCCTCAATGCGGTGATCGAAGGGAGCTTCAACGGCGATCTGCTGGTCCTGGAAAAACTGGACCTGATGAGCTCCGCCAAGGTGGAGGGAGACATCCGCACCAAGAAAATGTTTGCCGACACCGGCTGTGAGATCAAGGGGACCTGCCTGGTGAGTGGCTCGGCCGACCCCGCTTCCGGATCTGGTGCCAAGAGCGGCAACCCCCTGAAGCAGAAGGAAAGTGTCAAAGCCTAAACCACCCGCCCGGGAGACGGCCGCCTGGATGAAATACAGCGGCCTGGCCGTGCAACTCCTTTTCACCATGGGACTCTTCATCGGCATCGGCCTGTGGGCCGACGGACAGTTCGGCACCTCGCCGTGGCTGACGGTAGCCGGTAGCCTGGTGGGCGTGATCGGGGGACTGTGGGTGGTGCTGAAGGATTTACTATGACTTACCCTCATTTTTTTCGGCTTCTCGCCATCATTACCGCCGTGGCCGTCTTCGGCGCGGTACTCTGTCACTTACTGATGCCGATCGGCTACGCCATCCCGTTCACGGTGCTGACCGGGGTGCTGTTCGCGGCCATCTGCGTGGCCTTGTTCTACTTCGGGGAACGGACGGCGGGGGCCGAGAATAAGATGCTGTTCGGCAACGTCTTCATGGGTGCGACGATGGTCAAGATGATGCTCTGCGGCATGCTGGTGGTGCTCTACGTGATCCTGGGGGAACCGACGAGTAAGTTGTTCATCGTACCGTTCTTCTGGCTGTACCTGGTATTTACCGGGTTCGAGATCTTTTTTTTGATGAAGTTATCGCGGGTGACGGCGTAAAGAGTCCTCCGGACTCTTTCTGTTCAGCTAGGGGTCCGGACCCCTAGCTGATTATAGTGAGTCCTCCGGACTCTTGGTACCTTTGGGTGCATGAAGAATCTCGTTACGATCGCTCTGCTGATGGTACTGACGAACGGCTGTTCGGAAAACCCGGCACCTGCGCGACCGCGCCCCGTACTCGATTCGGGGTCCGCGCCCCAAACCCTCACCCCCGTCGCGGATACCGGTACCGCCATCGTGGAGCAGGACACTTTCGCCAGCCTGGCTTACCTGACCGGCCGCTTCGAGCCAGCCGACCACCCGGATTTCGTGAAGGTGGCCCCGGCGTACACCGACGGCGACCCCTACCTGCTGCACCGGGAAACCTACGCCGCCTTCGAAAGGATGCACGCCGCCGCGAAGGCCGACGGGGTAACGCTGACGATGGTGTCCGCCACCCGTAATTTCGAGCGGCAAAAACAGATCTGGGAAGCCAAGTGGAACGGAGAACGACTGCTGGAGGGCAAGGACAAGGCCGACGAGGTATACCCCGACCCGGCCGACCGTGCCCGGGCCATCCTGCGCTACAGTTCCATGCCGGGAACCAGCCGCCACCACTGGGGAACGGACATCGACCTGAACGACCTGAACAACGGTTATTTCGCCGGCGGCGAGGGGCTTGAAGTGTATAAATGGCTGACGGCCCACGCGGCCGAGTACGGTTTCTGCCAACCCTACACCGCCAAGGGGGCCGAGCGGCCGGAAGGCTACGAGGAAGAAAAATGGCACTGGAGCTACCTGCCCCTGGCTACGAAACTGACGGATTTCGCGGCCCGGGAGCTGGCGGACGAGGACATTACCGGCTTCGCGGGAGCGGAAGCGGCCCCGCGTATCGGGGTAATTCGTAACTATGTGCTCGGAATCAATAAAGAGTGCCGCGAGTAGAGAACCTTACCACCCCGTATTCCTGTTCAACCAGATACTAATATACTCTTATGGATCTCTTCGACATCAACCGCGTTGCCCTCATCGTCACTCCCAGTGAAACCCTCCTCAACTGGGCCATCCAGGAAGACCCCACCATTGCGGAAGACGTCGACCCCACCGACCGGTCGGAACTCAGCAGCGTTTACCTGCTGCCGGATTTCAACGACATGGAGGACGCCGAGGACTGGCTGGAGGAAAACTTCCGCGACATCCTGGAAACGCTCCTCGAAGAGTGGGTGGCCGACGAGAACAACTGGCCGCCGAAGCTGGAGTACACCCACTTCGAAAAATTCGCGGAGTTCAGCTTCACCTCCATCGTGATCGATACGATGGATGCCTCCTACGATGAGAACTAGTCTTTTTTACCACTAAGGCACTAAGAAGCACTAAGCTTCACTAAGTGTTCCTTAGTGTTCCTTAATGCCTTATTGGTACCCTTATATGACTTATCAGCGCCCACCGGAGGCCATCGCCGACCTGGTGAACCTGAAGCCCGACCCGCTCATGTTGTTCGGGCCCGACCGCAATTTCATCCTCATCGCCGACCGGCCCAGCTACCCGGGCATCGAGGAACTCAGGGCCGAAAAACTGAAACTGGCCGGTCGCAAGATCAACCCGGATACCTTTACTCCGGCGGGTAGCCGCGGTTACCGCAACCCCCGCGTTCGCAACGTCGCCACCGGGGAGGAACGGCCCCTGACGGGCTTCGCCCCGGACAGCCAGCTGCGGTACTTCACCTGGTCGCCCGGCGGCACCCGGATCGGCTGCTGCCTGGAAACTCCCGAGGGACTCCGGATGGGGACGATGACCGCAGAGGAGCTGGAGGTCCACTGGATCGGCCGGCCCGACCTGAACAACAGTCTGGGCGGCGCACCCTACGATTTCGTGGGGGAGGACCGGGTCATCGTGAAGCGGCGGCTGCGGGGCATCGACGCTCCCGACTGGGCCGGTGAGGTGACGGGGCCGAACGTCCAGGATACCAGCGGGCGGGAGGGGGCTAATCGGACTTACACCAATCTGCTGGAGAGCGAGGACGACCGCAACCTGTTCCGTTACTACGCCCAGGGGCAGCTCTGGCGGCACGACCTGATCACGGGCAGGGCGGAACGCTGGGGTAAGCCGGGCATCATCGCCGGCATCGCCGACTCCCCGGACGGCAACTACTTCCTGGCCACCTACGTACTGGAGCCCTTCCCCTACACCGTCCCCTACGAGAAATTCGCCGATACCATCCTGCTGCTGGACCGCGACGGGAAGGAGCTCCAGACCCTCACGACCCGGAACGTGGCCGAGCACCTGCCCCCTGCCTTCGGGTCGGTGATCACGGAGCCCCGGCGCTTCCAGTGGCGGTCGGACGTCCCCGCTACAGTCTACTGGACCGAGGCCCTCGACGGCGGCGACCCCCGCAACGAAGCGGAATTTCGCGAGCAACTCTGGTGCCTCTCCGCTCCCTTCGACGGCCCCCCGCAGAAAAGTATTCAGCTGCCCCTCCGCTACGGTACGCTGAGCTGGGGCCGGGGCGACCTGGCCACGGTAACCGACTGGCAGTGGAAGGACCGCCGACAGGTGATCCGCCGCTGGTGGCCCGACGAACCGGAGCGGGGTACGGAGATCCTCTTCGACCTGAACTGGGAAGACAACTACAACGATCCGGGCGCTTTCGTCTCCGTCTCCCTGCCGGGCGACCACGCCGTACTGCTGACCCGCGACGGGGGCAGGACGCTGCTCCTACTCGGTGACGGCCACGGGGAGGACGGCAGCCGCCCCTTCCTCGATGCCTTCGACCTGGAGACCAAGGAAACCACCCGCCTCTGGCAGAGTACGCCCCCCTACTACGAACGCCCCCTGTTCTTCCTGGACGAGCACCCCGACTGGTTCCTGCTGGCCCGGGAAAAAATTACGGAGCGGCCCAATTACTTCTTGCGCCACCTGATTAGCGGAGAGGAGATCCAACTGACGGACTTCCCCCACCCCTACCCCCAGCTGCGGGACGCGAACTACGAGAAGCTCCAGTACGAGCGGGCCGACGGGGTGAAACTCAGCGGCGACCTGCACACCCCCCAGGGCTTCGTGGCCGGCCGGGACGCGCCGCTGCCCGTGCTCATGTGGGCCTACCCCCAGGAGTACAAGGACGCCGACAAGGCCGGGCAGGTGACGACGAGCCCACATATGTTCACGCGGATCAGTCCGCTCTCCCCCCTCCCCTTCCTGGCCACCGGCTTCGCGGTCTTCGACGACTTCGCCATGCCGATCGTCGGCGAGGGCGACGAGGAGCCCAACGAGACCTTCATCGACCAGGTGCGGCTGAACGCCCAGGCGGCGGTCTCCACCCTCGTGGACATGGGCGTGGCGGACCCGGCGCGGATCTACGTCGGCGGCCACAGCTACGGCGCCTTCATGACGGCCCACCTGCTGGCCCACACCGACCTGTTCGCCGGCGGCATCGCCCGCTCCGGGGCCTACAACCGCACGCTGACCCCCTTCGGATTCCAGGCCGAGGAGCGCAACTTCTGGGAGGTGCCCGACACCTACATCAAGCTGAGCCCCTTCGTCCACGCCAACCAGATCGACGCCCCCCTGCTGCTCATCCACGGGGAGGAGGACGCCAACAGCGGCACCTATCCGGTGCAGAGCAAGCGGATGTTCGCGGCGCTGAACGCCCTGGGCAAGACGGCGCGGCTGTGTCTGCTCCCGTACGAGGACCACGCGTACGCGGCGGAGGAGAGCATTCTGCACATGCTGTGGGAGATGCAGCGGTGGATGGAGGGCGACGGCGCGCAGGTGCAAAATCCTTAGCGCCAGCCACCGCCCAGGGCCCGGTAAACGTTGACCGTAGCGACCAGCTGCCGTTGCTTGGTTTCCATCAGTTCGATGCGGGATTCCAGGGCATCCCGCTGGGTCAGCAAGACTTCCATATAGTCAGCACGGGTAGACCGGAAGAGGGTATTGGCAATGTCGATCGACTGCGTCAGTGCCGCCACTTCCTGCTCCTGCAAGGCATAACTCTGGCTGAGTTTATCGATACCGGACACCTGGTTGGCCACCTCGATGTAGGCGGAGAGGACCGACCGCTCGTAGTTGAAAACGGCCTGCACCTGGCGGGCATTCGCACTGGCGTAAGCCGCCTTGATGGCATTCCGGTTGATCAGGGGAGCCACGGCATCGGCGGCAATGCCGTACAGCAACGACTCGGGGGCCCTGACGAGGTAACTCGGGTTGAACGCCTGAAATCCGATACCGGCGGAAATACCGAGCGAGGGATAGAACCGGGCGCGGGCCACGCTGACGTCGATGTTGGCCGCCACCAGGTCCAGTTCGGCCTGCCGGATGTCGGGACGATTGGCCAGCAGCTGGGCGGGAACACCGGAGGCCACCACGGTAGGTGACAGTTCCCGGAAGCCACCGGAGTCGCGGGCTACCGGTTGCGGAAAACGACCGACCAGAAAATTGATCCGGTTTTCCGCCTCCACGATCCGCTGCTCGAGATCGAACTGCAGGCTACGGGTATGAAAGACTTCGGCTTCGAATTTCCGTACGGCCAGTTCCGTTACTTTTCCCGCCTGTTTGGTGATACGGACGATCCGCAGGGCGTCGCTCTGTAGGTCGATGGTCTGCCGTACCACTTCCAGTTGGTTGTCCAGGGCCAGTAATTCATAGTAGGTCTCGGCGATCTCGGCGATCACGTTGGTGACCATGAAGTTTCGGCCTTCGAGGCTGGACAGGTAACGGGTAGCGGCGGCTTTTTTGGCATTCCGCAGTTTGCGCCAGAAGTCCAGTTCCCAGCTGGCGCGGATCTCCAACAGGTAATCCGGCAGGGGCTCGGGGAATGCTCGCTCGTCCACGATTTTGGTGTTGGCGTCGTTCGCTCCCTGGCTGGTGTACCGACCTACCTTTTCGAGTCCCGCCCCACCACGCAAGGCGACCTGGGGCAGGTATTCTCCCTGACGGTCCAGTACTTCGCTGCGGGCGATCTCGATCTCCCGCAGGGTGATATTCAGTTCCTGGTTGTTACTCAGGGCGGTGTCGATCAGGGCCGTCAGGTATGGGTCGGTGAAGTATTGCTCCCGGAGAAGGCTCCCGGAGTTCGTCGAATCCCGCGAACCGTAGAAGCTGGCGGGAGTGAACCGGTTCTCGCCCCGGAGGGCAAGATCGGGGGTATGACAAGCGGAAAGCAAGCCGGCCAGAAAGAGGCATCCGATGATTCGGCTCATTACATTATTGCTCATGGGATACGAGTTCTGGTTGGTGTACGGGGTTGAGATTGCCTACGTAATCCTCGGAAAGCGGATTCTCATCCTCATCCTGGATCAACTGCCGTTTGGCGGACAGGGAACCGAAAATGTAGTAGAGGCCGGGAACGATGATGACCCCGAATACGGTACCCATCAGCATTCCCCCGGCGGCGGCCGTACCGATCGTACGGTTACCGATGGCGCCGGCACCGGTAGCCAGCATGAGCGGGATCAGGCCGGCGATGAAGGCGAAAGAGGTCATCAGGATCGGGCGGAACCGGGCGCGGGCTCCGGCAATCGCCGCTTCGAATACGGTATCGCCGGCGGCGTGGCGCTGAACCGCGAACTCCACG
The DNA here is from genome assembly GCA_963838715.1 of Lewinellaceae bacterium. Classification (GTDB taxonomy): domain Bacteria; phylum Bacteroidota; class Bacteroidia; order Chitinophagales; family Saprospiraceae; genus Neolewinella. The sequence goes on along the minus strand of CAWISE010000009.1, from coordinate 4,064,696 downwards.
ATCAGCACCGCATTCTTACTCAGCAGACCCACCAGCATCACCAGGCCCACCTGGGCGTAGATGTCGTTGGCCAGGCCCGTCACTTTCAGCAACAGGAAGGTGCCGAAGACACCGGCCGGGAGGGAGAGGATCACCGCCAGCGGAAGCAGGAAGCTTTCGTACTGAGCGGACAGGATCAGGTAGACGAACAGGAGGACAATGGAGAAAATATAGATCGCCTCGTTACCGCGCTCCGTTTCGTCCTTGGCCAGTCCCGACCAGTCGATGCCGTACCCTCGGGGCAGAGTCGCGGCTACTTCCTGAATGGCGGCGATCGCCTCCCCGCTGCTGTACCCCGGTGCCGGGGAACCGTTGATGGATGAGGAGGTGAAGAGGTTGTAGCGGGTGATCTCGTTGAGCCCCTGCGTTTTGTGCATGGTCAGGAAGGCGGAGTAGGGCACCATTTCGTCCCGGTCGTTTTTGACGTAAAGCTTCAGCAGGTCTTCGGGTAACCGCCGGTATTCGGGGGATGCCTGGACGAACACTTTATAAAAGCTTCCGAAGCGAACGAAACCCAGTTCGTAGGTGCTACCGATCAGGATCGACAGGTTGTCCATCGCCTTACCGATCGAGACCCCCTTCTGCATGGCTTTCTCGTTGTCGATCTTCAGTTCGTACTGGGGATAATTGGCGGCGAAGAAACTGAACAGACCGGCCAGCTCCTTTCTCTCCTTCAGGGCATCCATGAAGGTATCGTTCACCCGTTCGAAAGCCTTATAGTCCCCGGAATTGGTTTTGTCCAGCAAGCGGAGGGCAAAACCACCCGCCGCGCCGTAGCCGGGTACCGCGGGCGGCTGAAAGAATTCGATGGTGGCCCCGGGAATTTCCTTTGCTTTCTCTTCCAGTTCCTCGATGATCTCGGGGGCGGTCAGTTTCCGCTCTTCCCAGTTTTTGAGGTTGATCAGGCAGGTACCGGCGTTGGAGCCCCGGCCTTCCGTCAGTATCTCGTAGCCGGCCAGGGAAGAGACGGATTCAATACCGTCGATCTCCTCGGCGACCGACTGGAGTTGGCGGGCCACCTCGTTGGTGCGTTCAAGGGTAGATCCGGGAGGGGTCTGGAGAATGGCGTAGATCATTCCCTGGTCCTCCGCCGGAATGAAGCCGGTGGAGAGCGCATTGGAGGTAAAGTAGACACCGACACAGAAGGCGATCAGCAAGCTCCAGGTCACCAGCTGCCGGTTAGCGATCCTGGTGAGTACCCGGACGTAGCCGTTGGTCATCTGATCGAAGCCCCGGTTGAAACCATCCAGCCCCCGGTTCAGGAGGCTGCGCGAACGCTCCTTTCCGTGGTCGTTTTTCAGCAACATGGCGCAGAGCACCGGCGTCAAGGTCAGGGCGACCAGTCCGGAAATTACGATGGAACTCGCCATGGTGATGGCAAACTGCCGGTAGAATACGCCCACCGGCCCGGGCATAAAGGTCACCGGAATGAACACCGCGGTCATGACCAGGGTGATGGCGATGATGGCCCCGCTGATCTCCTTCACCACCAGGCGGGTGGCGTTGTAGGGAGACAGTCCGGTTTCCGCCATCTTCGCGTGGACGGCCTCGACCACGACGATCGCGTCATCCACTACGATACCGATGGAGAGTACCAGGGCAAACAGGGTGATCAGGTTGATCGTCAGCCCGAAGTACTGCATGAAAATGAAACTACCGACCAGGGATACGGGGACGGCCAGGGTTGGAATCAGGGTGGAGCGCCAGTCGCCGAGAAAGAGAAATACCACGAGAGCCACCAGCAGAAAAGCCTCCCCCAGGGTGTGGATCACCTTCTCGATGGAAGCGTCCAGAAAGCTGGATACGTCGTAGCTGATCTCGTATTTCATACCGGGAGGGAAAGCTTCCCCCCGAATTTCTTCCAGCTTGGCCTTCACCTCGTCAATGACGTCGCTGGCGTTGCTGCCGTAGGCCTGCTTCAGCGTGATGGCCGCCGAGGGCCGTCCGTCGAGATTGGAGTAAATATCGTAGAACTCACTACCCAGATTCACCTCGGCGATGTCCTTCAGGTGCAGGATCTCCCCTTCCGGCGTAGCGCGGACAATCACGTTCCCGTACTGCTCCGGTTTGTTGTAGCGCCCCTCGTAGGTCAGTACGTATTCCAGGGACTGAGACTCAAATCCGTCGCTGCGGCCCAATCGCCCCGGAGACCCGATGATGCTCTGCTCTTCCAGGGCTTCCATCACTTCCTCGGTGGACACGTTGTAGGCCCGCATCCGGTCGGGTTTCAGCCAGATGCGCATGGCGTACTGTCGGCTACCGAGAATCTTGGCGTTACCGACGCCATTGAGGCGTTGTAGCTCCGGGAGGATATTGACGGCGGCGTAGTTGTAGAGGAACTGCTCGTCCACCTTATCGTCCTCACTGAACAGGTTGACGTACATGAGCATATTGGGCTGGGAGGGGCTGATGATGATGCCCTCCCGCTGTACCAGGGGCGGAAGCCGGGTAGTGACCTGTTCGATCCGGTTCTTGACGGTCACCACCGCCTGGTTCGGATCGACCCCCAGGTTGAACACGACCTGGATGGTCGCCTCGCCGGCGCTGGTCGCATCCGAGGTGACGTAGCGCATTCCCGGCGTACCGTTGATGGCTTTCTCCATCGGTATCAGTACGGAGTTGACGAGCACGTCGGCGCTCGCTCCCGGGTAGGCGATAAAGATGTTAACCATCGGGGGGGCGATGGAGGGGAACTGGGAGACCGGCAAAGTGATCGCCGACAGTATACCCATGAAGAGGATGACCAGCGCGATCACGATGGAAAGGACCGGTCGGGATAGGAATTTACTGAACATGGTTTCCGGAGGTTTAGGGAGCGACTACTTGGTGGAGATCTTCAGGTGGGCGATTACCTCACCGGGTTCCTGGAAATGGTAGGCGACCTTGTCGTTGTCACGCACTTTTTGCAAGCCCTCCAGAATCAGCTTGTCTTCCTTCGCCAACCCTTCGGTCACGACGTACAGGTCCTCGATCCCGGAGACGACCGTCACTTCCCGCTGGTGGGCCACGCTCTGCTCATCGACCACGAAGACGTACTTTTTATCGAGTATTTCGAAGGTGGCCTTCTGGGGAATGACCAGGGCATCGCGGAGCGCTACGCTCATCTGTACGTTTCCCGTCTCCCCGTGGCGCAGCAGCCCCTTCGGGTTCGGGAAAGTAGCCCGGAAGGGTATGTTTCCCGTTTCGTTATCGAAGTCCGCCTCGATAGTTTCCACCACTCCGTCGTGGTCAAAAAACTTATTGTTGGCCATCATCAGTTTGACCTGGGGTTTGCTGCGGTCGTTGTAGTGGATCTTGTAGTCCAGGTACTCAGCCTCCGGTACGTTGAAGTAGACCCACATCTTGCTGTTATCGGACAGCTCGGTGAGTAATTCTCCCTCGTCGATCAGACTGCCTTCGCGGACGTGGAACCGGTCGATCAGACCGTTGTAGGGCGCGCGGATCTGGGTGAAGTCCAGGTGAACCTGGGCCAGACCGAGCTCGGCGTTGGCCTTGTCCAGCAGCGCCTTTGACATCGCCAGTTCGTTCGGCGCGACGATATTGCTGTCGGCCAGCAACTTGGTATTCTGGTATTCGATCCGGGCGTACTCGGCCTCCGCCTTTGCTTTCTGTAACTCCGCTTCGTAAAGGTTGGGCATGATCTGGAAGAGCAGTTGTCCTTCCTTCACAAACTGCCCCTCGTCAACGTAGATCTTCTTGAGGAACCCCCGCTCCTGGGCCCGCAGTTCGATGTGGCGAATGGCACGGATCTGGCAGACGTATTCCTCCGTGCTGGAGGTGTCCATACGGACGGGGCTGGTTACCAGGAAAGTAGTACCGGCATGGTGGTTTTCGGCGTGTACCTCGTGGTGTTCGTCACCACAGCCCGGGAGGGAAAGCAGCGCGCAGGCGCTGATTACGAGGAGAAGCATTCTCATCATCGGAAAAGTAATTGGGAGACCGGGACAAGACCCGGTCGCAAGTTGGTAATTTGGGGGAAGATCAGGGGCTGCCGTAAGCGGCCTAGCCGGGGGTAAATAACCAGTCGGCGGCGCTATCGCAGCTAGCTAAACGGGGAAAACCCTAGGGAATACATCAAATCCTGAAAACCTGGAACCACACGAGTCGCTCGGCGCTGGAGATTCCGGGGAGGATATCCGACCAGATAGTCGGGGGATGGGCCTGACCGAAAAAGCGGATCAGTGCCCGGAGGTTAAAATTCGTGGCCACGAGGAGGCGTACCGGGTCAAGCTCATCGGCGGCGACCTCTTCCTCTTCTTCCTCTTCGACTTCAAAAATCTCCGGCTGGTGCTCCGGCGCTCCCGGTAGCGGTACGCCGATTTCGGTGTCGGCGGCACTCGTACCGGTGCGGGAAACAGCCTCTCCGGGAAGAGGGTTCCAGGCGTGGGCCTGACCGGCGACGCTCGTCAGCAGGGCCAGGATAAGAATCAGGTATGTACCGAGCGGTTTTACCATTGCGGACGCAAAGTTGGGGAGGGACGTCGGACTTTTCCAAATTTATTTTGGAGAGTGGCCCAATGCATCCGTTCGCTCCTTCATGATTTTCCGCACCAGCGCATCCGCCGCCCGGGTCGTCTCCGGCTGCCGGTACTGCGGGGCCATTTTGAGCACCCAGTCGCAGGCCTCGTCCAGGGTGACGCGATGACCGATGGAGATAAAGAGGGGTTTGATGCCATCCTGGGTACGGAGGACACGACCGATCTCCTTTCCCTCAAACAGCAGCGGGGCGTAATCACCGCGTCTGGGGCCGACCGGTTCGTGGTGGCCCACCAGTCGGTTCTTGGCGCAGCCGATGGTCGGCACGTCCAGTTCGCGGCCGAGGACGGTGGCCATGCCGAGTCCGGTGGGGTGCGCCAAACCATGGCCGTCGGCGATGATGAGGTCGGGCAGGATGGTAAGCTTCCTGTAGGCCTCGATAAGCGGGGGTACCTCGCGGAGGTAGAATTTACCGGGCACGTAGGGGGCGGTGACGGGCATTTCGTGGACGGCCTGGTCGAGGATTTCGCAGGTCTCGGGGTGGAGGACGACGAGGGCGGCGATGGCCAGGTGGGTGGTGGGGTGGTAGGCGACGTCGGCGCCGGCGCACAGGGTGAGTCTACGCAAATCTTGATATTTATGCCTCCATTTGCTCTATTCGTGATATTCTAATGGGGAAACTACGCCGTCATGAATCCAACAACGGTTGAAGAGCAAAATCTGGAAAATTATTTTCAGTAAGTCGAGTCACTAACTCACCAAAATCCTGACACAAGATAGCATAGCCTGAATTGTTATCGAACTGATCATATACATTGTAATACACCTTTGAGTCACATTGAATGGTTTTGTAGAAAAATCCTGCGGTGATAAATTTCTCTGGTTCGAGTTTACTGTCTGTATAATCGCCTATGCAAAAATACCCATCCTTATTTACTACAGGTCCTTCTCCATCCCTAATGTGTAGCGTAACGTTTTCGTCAAAGCCGTACAAGCTGAAGCTGTACTCATCGCTTAAAAATGAAATGCCGCCAAAATTTTTTAGATATATGCAGTAGTCAGGGCTATTTTCCAAGAATTTATTCTCCTTTATAAAAGATTGAATTTCGGGTGACAACTTGGAGCCATTTTGGACAGTAGAGTGTAAGCTACTTGGGTGGGTTCTTACTAACTTATTGACTTCGTTTTCTATCTTCTTCACACTAATATACCGGGGTGATTATTTAAAATTTATTCAGCCATTTGGCCGTTTGTACCGGCTACGTTGTCAAAGCTAACAGTTTCTTCAGTTTCCCTGTTCATCAAACTGCTGTTGGGTAAAACGCGGATAAACTTTACGCATATTTTTGATGGAGTCTACGATATAAGAAGTTATACCTCCACCTTCGTAAATAAAATCCACCCTTATTCCGCCTAGCCCATACTCCATTACGTATATTTGATTAGAATCTACTGGTCGGTCAAAATCTGCCGTCGAAATCAACTTTGGAATTTCTAGAAGGCTGTCATTTCGCTGATAGTAAAACTTCAGTTCATTGTCAGCGGAAATGGTTCCCGGACTTTGCTCAAATTGAGTTCGCAACAGGCCGGAAGCAGGAATTTGGTACAGCCTGAAATCATTTTTAAAAGTACGCTCTACCCCCTGTTCGTCATCAAAAACTATGAGCACTCTGCCGACATAGCCATCGGGCATAATGTGCTTTTCCGCCTCCTTCCGGTTGCAGCCGTGCCCGAATCCGGCTATCATATACCATAGGTAGAGTACGTAGAGGCAGACTATCCAAAGTATTATTTTTTTAATCATAACAATTGAGTTGATCCGCAGATCAGACCCATCACTTATGTGGACACACTCACAAGGGCTAAAGGGGTAACATGTAGTAGGCAGTTGAACTATTTAGCTTTTGATGAGGAGTAGTACTTCCCAATGATAAAACTGACCGGGGGCGCAGGGGGCAGTTATTAGCATTTCGTGAACGCATCAAACCCTAGCGAATTAATACCAGTACTTCTGGAAGAGCGTAAGGGACGCCCAGATACCGGTGGTCGGCAGGACCAATCGTAAGTGGTACGCCAACTGACCGTCTTTCTCGTAGGATTTAGCGATTAATAAAAACGGGTCACCGGTTGCTATTTCCAGATCCGCCGCCTGCCGGAAGAGCGTCTCGTAGTAGTCATACGGCCGTGCGTAGGTGATCAACGGGTAGTAATCGTGGCCGATAACGCGAAAATCCGTTACCCCGGTAGCGGCCAGGGCCGCTTTCACTTCTACCGCCTTGTCCTCCAGTAACTGGTCGTACAGTGTCTCTACGTTTCCGCTGAAACTTTTGGAAATCTCGTAATTAGTTGTCTGGGCGCTCGTCCCGAATCGAGTACGGGACTTGTCTGCCGACTGCGCGCAGGTGCAATATCCACAAATAAGGGCAAGGAGTAGAAAGCTAAGGCGCATCGGTCCGGGAAATTTTCGGGGTACGCCGTAAAGAAAAAGGGTGGCCGTCCCGGTCAGCGGGACTGGCCACCCGTCGTAGGTGTTTATTTCCGGGTTTTATTTCTTTAGGAAGGACAGGGCGGTGTAGGCCCGGCCATCCGCGTCACTGGCACGCAGGAAATAATGTCCCGGCCGAAGCCCGTCGGTAGTGATGGGAGCACCCGTATACGCCTGGAATCCGACCTGCCGGCCGTCCTGGGCGTAGATGGTTACGTAGGCCACATCCGTAGTTAGTGGCAGATCGGTAAGCCGTAGATCACCGTCCGTCGGGTTGGGAGCCAGCCGGAAGGGGGCGGGCAGCGGGGCGTTACGGGTAGATACGATGTCCGAGGTGTTGTAGGCTACCCTGACCCCATTCGGTAAAGTGTAGTTCGCCGAAACGACAATGTCCAGTTTCCCATCACCGTCCACGTCATAGGGAAAGACACTATTCGTACCATAGTCAAAGGAAGGGGCCGGAAAAGACCCCTGGTCCTGAGGACCGAAATCGACCGTCGTACGACTGGAAAAAGCGAGCGCGTCTTCATTTTCCCAGACGGTCACTATTACCCGATCTCGGTCGGTGTCTATACTCAACACATCCGGCAAACCGTCGGCGTTGAAATCGGCTATCCTGACCAAATTCGGAGAAGCAATCGGGAGGATGTCTGAGCTTATGGTCGCGAAGGTATCGGTGTTTTCCAGGATCGCCAGATTATCAAACAGCCCGGAATATACAATATCCATATCGCCGTCCCGGTCAAGGTCCGCCAACTCAAGCGTACGCCCGGCCAAGGGGAGACTGTTTCGGCCGAACTCCGTGGAGGTGAAATCCGGCCGCCCGATATTCCTGGCCACGACGAGCCCTACCGACCCAAATGCCATGATACCTACCATATCTAGCGTTCCGTCACCATCAATATCCCCTACGGCGATGTCATCAAAGTCGTAACCTGTTAGTATGGTGTCCGGACGAATACCGTTACCCTCCTCATTGAATCCGATGATCGTAAAGTCACCGTTGAACGCATTCCTCTGAATAAGGAGGTCCGTGTCTCCGTCCCCGTCAAAATCTCCGTAGCCTGCCGGTACTCCAAGATTAAAGAAGTCGTACTCCGAAAAGTCTCCGTCACCATCTCCGTAGCGAACCGTTCGTTCCTCAATGATATCAGGGAATCCGTCACCATTGAAGTCGGTGACCGCAAGCTGGTTGTCGTAGCTGATTAGGTCTACGTATTGCACGTCGTATTCCCCCTCCCCGATACCGGTAACGAGCACCGAACTGGTTTGGACGCGTCCAACAAAATCGGTGACCCCGTCCAGATTGAAATCAGTGGGAATAAAACTGTACGCCGTCCCGTCCGGAAAGGTTCCGGTGTAGGTAAAGAGCGTTTCAGATTCGGAAAACGTAATGTCTTGCCCAAATCCCTGCATAAGGGACAGGCAAAAAATACCAAGTAAAATTGAGCGCATACTAAAATGAGTTGAAAATTACCGTTGCACCACCACCCGTCGGCTTCCCAGCCGCAGGTCGTCGGTGAACGCATGAAGGAAATACGCCCCGGGGGGCAGTGAGGAAAGATCGATGGTCTGGGAGATCGACCGGGTACCCCGTTCGGAGTCCAGGCGATCGTAGTGAACCAGACTACCGGAATTATCAAAGACGGCGAGGTGTACCGTTCGAATCTATTTCGCTGTACGGCGGTCCAGTTCTAGCACGATACTGACTACGCCCGTCTCTGGAATAGGGTAAAGAATACCCATTTGCTTATTTTGGCATTTTAGGTACGAAATTGTCGCAACCGAAGCAGGAAAGTCGGGGGTGAGTATTAAATTTTCTTTGCAATAGCAGTAGATACAATTCTAGATACCGGGCAATAATAAGGAATTAATATTTAAATCAAAAATCGCCTGCCCCGGTCCACGATTGTTCCCACGCGGAACAAGAGGTGGCTCAACCGGATATCCATTGCGGGCTGGCAAAACAAAGCCAGTTCTCTCAAGTCAAGACGGTATATGGCTTCCTTAATTCCCCCCCACCAGCAACCGCTTCGTCGCTACCGTACGCCCCCGCTCGTTACGCAGGCTGTAGAGGTACAACCCCCGGGGCAGGTGACCGACCTGTAATTCCAGTCGCGTCGGGTTACCGGCCGGCAGGAAACTGCGGGAGGCAACCGTCCGCCCCAGCATATTGACCAGCAGCAATTCGTAGCGGCCGTTCTGGATACCGTCGATCTGGAAGGTGGCCAGGTGATTGGCGGGGTTGGGGTAGACGCTGATGCGCGCCTGAGTGGTAAACGGCCCGTCGGTGGAGTTGGTGATCTCCGTGCGCTTGAAGCTGAGCTCGAATACCTCGCCGGTGGCCTCGGCGGTCTCGGCCCGGACGATGTACTCCTTGTTGTCCGGGTTCCAGTAGGTGTAGCTCACCGTGGGGGTCTGTGGTCCCAGGAAGCGGGCGACAGAATCCGGCAGGGCGGTTTGCAACAGGCCGGTGACGTCCTGGTAACCCAGGAAGGTCAGTACCTCGATGCGGGTGGTGATGGTCTCGGTGGAGACCTCCCGCAGCACTTCGTAGGAACGGTCGTTCAGCAGTACGGTACCGTAGGCATCCACCGTGTCCCGCCGGTCGGAGGTGGTAATAAGGCGAATGGAATCCGTCGCATTAATTTCATCCGGCAGTCCTTCCAGAATTTCGGTAGGGATGCTGTCCGGGGAGATGGTAACCTGGTTCTCCGTGTTGCTCGTGAAGACGTCGTTGTAGGACAGTGGCGCGCGGCGAACCGGGCGGACCGGCACCACGTCGGCACGGACGATGAAATTCGGAAAGATATCGCTGGCACTCAGTACACCCACGAGGGTGAACTCCGTGTCGGTCACCCGGTAGTACTCGGCGGAGCGGTCTCCGATCTCAATCTTAAGATCCGCCTGGGGGAAAACATCATCGGCTTCCAACTCCACCACCGGCCGGTCGATGGGAATACGAATCGCACGATCTCCGAAATCCCAGATGCGGTCCGCTCCGTCCTGGTCCAGGAGGTCACGGGAGGAGATATCGGCCGCGCGGGCGTACTGAAGCGTATCCCCGATGGCGGGGAAGTAATCGCTGTTGAGGGTTACCTGGGCGGTCAAAAAATTAACGGCGAACAAGGTCACCAGGAGGGGTAACAGTTTGGTCATAGGGGAAAACGTTTTCAGAGCGGTGGTAAGATAAGGGAAAGTGGGTCGTTCCGGGCGACACTCACGCATATTTAACGTAGCGTGCCGTTCCGCCGACCTACGACGCGGGCCACGGAGGCGGCGCGCGCACGGAGGGCTACCGGATGGGCGCCAGCCACCGTTCCGCCGTTTCCTTGTCCCAACCCTTCCGTTTCGCGTAGTCGGCGACCTGGTCGTCCTGGATGCCGCGAACGGTGAAGTATTTGGTTTCCGGATGGGCAAAGTACCAGCCGGAAACGGCCGCCGTGGGGTACATCGCGAAGCTCTCCGTCAGGGTGATGCCGGTCTCGGCCTCCGCGTCGAGCAATTCCCAGAGCTTGCCTTTTTCGGTGTGCTCCGGACAGGCCGGGTAGCCGGGGGCCGGACGAATACCCTGGTAGGTTTCGGCCACCAGGGCGTCGTTGTCCAGTTGTTCGTCCGGGGCGTACCCCCAGAACTCCATCCGTACCCGCTGGTGCATCCGCTCGGCGAAGGCCTCGGCCAGCCGGTCGGCCAGGGCCTTGATCATGATGGCGCTGTAGTCGTCCAGGGCCGCCTCGAAGCGGGCGACGTGTTCCTCGATCCCGATGCCGGCGGTGACGGCGAAGCCCCCGATATAATCCTGCTTGCCGCTGGACACCGGGGCGATGTAGTCGGTCAGGCTTTCGTTGGTCCGGCCGGCGGCTTTTTTCGCCTGCTGACGGAGGTGGTAGAGGGGGACCCTCACCCCCATCCCCTCTCCCAGGGAGAGGGGTGAGGCTACGGTAGTATTTTTATTCTTATTAATAGAAATTTTCCCTTCGTCATAAACTACTTCCGAAGTCATCTCCCCCTCTCCTTGGGAGAGGGGGCCAGGGGGTGAGGGTCCTACCCACACCGTATCCGTTTCCACCTCCCCGTTCGCCGGCCAGAAACCGATAACGCCCCTGGCCGTCAGCCACTTCTCGTCGACCACCTGCTTTAGCATGGCCTTCGCCTCGGCGAAGAGTTTGCTGGCCTCCACGCCGACTACCTCGTCGGTCAGGATATCGGGAAACTTACCGGCCAGTCCCCAGCTGCTGAAGAAGGGGGTCCAGTCGATGTAGTCGACCAGTTCGGAGAGATCATACTCCCGAAAGGTCCTGGTGCCGAGGAAAGTGGGTACGGGCGGCGTGTAGGCGGCCCAGTCCAGTTTGGCACCGTTGGCCCGCGCCCGGACGATGGGCAGGAATTTCTTGTTCGACTTCTGCCCCGCCCGGTGGACCCGCACCCGCTCGTACTCGGCGGTGATGCTTTGCCGGTAGGCCTCCCGGGAATCCTCCTCGGAGTTCAGCAGTTCACCGGCCACGGTCACCGCCCGGCTGGCGTCCAGCACGTGGACGGTCGGCCCGGAGTAGGCCGGTTCGATGCGCAGGGCCGTGTGGGTTTTGCTCGTCGTTGCCCCGCCGATCAGCAGGGGGGTGGTCATGCCCCGCCGCTCCATCTCCTTGGCGACGTTGACCATCTCGTCCAGGCTGGGTGTAATAAGTCCGGAGAGGCCGATGATGTCCGCCCCGATCCGCTGGGCTTCGTCCAGTATTTTCTTGGCCGGTACCATTACCCCGAGATCGACGATCTCGTAGTTGTTGCAGGCCAGCACGACGCCGACGATGTTCTTCCCGATGTCGTGGACGTCTCCCTTGACGGTGGCGAGGAGGATGGTGCCCTTGAACCTCACCCCTGATCTGGCTTCGCCAGATCGTCCCCTCTCCCCTGGAGAGGGGGGCGTTGGAGTAGCGGAGGCGTTGGAAGCGTTGGAGGTGTTGGAAATTAAGTAGGACAGGGGACGTTCCGCAGGGTAAATGATATCGGACCGGTCGGTGGCTGCGATCGCTTCCGCGATCTGGTCCCTGACGGCGCCGGGATTAGCCAGTACTTCCTCGTTCGTAAAGCGCAATACCTTATATCCTACTTCTTCGAAGTACTGGTCGCGCTCCTCGTCCTGCAAGATCACCTCCGGTTCCTGGTGGTAACCACCGTCTACCTCTACCACGATTCTGTACTCCGTATTTACGAAATCCGGGATGGTGTACCCCATCGGCTTTTGCCGGTAAAACTTAGCGCCGCCCGTCCGCCGGTTCCGCAATTGCTTCCACATAACCGCTTCCGCCTCCGTAGGCTCCTGGCGCATTTTCTTGGCGAACGCCAAAATTATCGCGTACGCCCGTGGCTCCACCCGCCAGTAATCCTCAATCACCCCATCCAATTCCTGCCCTGGCGCCTTGCCGCTCTGCCCTACTCCAACACTCCCCTCTCCAGGGGAGAGGGGACGATCCTGCGCAGCAGGATCAGGGGTGAGGTTCCGCTCCGCCTCAATGTACGGCTGCAAGTACCCCACCGCTTGCTTCATCACCCGGGCGCTCTTCACCACCTGCGGCAGAAACATCTTGCCCGAGCCGAAAAGGTCGCCCACCACGTTCATGCCGTCCATCAGCGGGCCCTCGATGACGTGGAGGGGGCGGGGGTACTTCAGCCGGGCTTCCTCGGTATCTTCCGTGATGAACTCCGTGATGCCGCGCACCAGGCTGTGGCGGAGGCGCTCCTCGACGGTACTTTCCCGCCAGGCGAGGTCTTTTTTGACGCTGCGGCCACCGACGTCCCGCAGCCCCTCGGCAAAGTCGGTCAGTCGCTCGGTGGCGTCGTCGCGGCGGTTGAGGATCACGTCCTCGACCCGCGTCAGCAGTTCCTCGGGAATGTCCTCGTACACCTCGATCAGGCCGGCGTTCACGATGCCCATGTCCATACCCGCGCGGATGGCGTGGTAAAGGAAGGCCGAGTGCATGGCTTCGCGGACGACGTTGTTCCCCCGGAAGGAAAAGCTGACGTTGGAGACGCCGCCGCTGATCTTCGCGCCGGGACAATTCGCCTTGATCCGGCGGGTGGCCTCGATGAAATCGACGCCGTAATTGTTGTGCTCCTCGATGCCGGTGGCGACGGCAAAGATGTTGGGATCGAAAATGATGTCCTGGGGGTGCCAACCGGCTTCCTCCGTCAGTAATTTGTAGGCACGGGTACAGATTTCCACCTTGCGGTCGGCGGTATCGGCCTGCCCCCGTTCGTCAAAGGCCATCACGACGGCGCTGGCCCCGTAGCGGCGCACCAGGCGGGCCTGGCGCAGGAACTCCTCCTCCCCTTCCTTCATGCTGATGGAATTCACGATGCACTTGCCCTGCACGCACTGCAGCCCGGCCTCGATCACCTCCCATTTGGAGCTGTCGATCATGATGGGGAGTTTAGCGATGTCGGGCTCGGCCATCAGCAGGTTCAGGAAGGTGACCATGGCCTCCTTAGAGTCCAGCAGGCCCTCGTCCATGTTCACGTCGATCACCTGGGCCCCGCCCTCCACCTGGCTCAGGGCGACCTCCAGGGCGGTGGTGTAGTCACCGGCCATGATGAGGCGGGCGAACTTGCGCGACCCCGTCACGTTGGTGCGTTCCCCGACGTTGACGAAGTTGGTTTCGGCACGAATTTCCAGCGGTTCCAGTCCACTCACCCGGGTACTGGGCGAGGCTTGGGGCAGGGGGCGCGTACGCAGGTGCAAAGTTGCCTGGTGCATCGCCGCGATGTGGGCGGGGGTCGTCCCGCAGCAACCCCCGATCATGTTCACGAAGCCGCTCTCGACGAAATCGGCAATGTATTCGCGCATTTCGTCGGCATCCTGATCGTATTCTCCCATCTCGTTGGGGAGGCCGGCGTTCGGGTAAGCGTGTACGTAGCACTCGGCGATACCGGAGAGGTCCTGCAAGTGCTCCCGCATCTCCTGGGCCCCGAGGGCGCAGTTCAGCCCGACGCAGAGCGGGTTGGCGTGGGCCACCGAGATGTAGAAGGCCTTGACCGTCTGTCCGCTCAGGGTCCGCCCGCTGGCGTCGGTGATCGTACCGGAAATGATGACGGGCAGTTCGACGGCGAACTCCTCCCGCACTTGCTCCAGGGCGAAGATGGCCGCCTTGGCGTTCAGCGTGTCGAAGATCGTCTCGATCAGGATGCAGTCGGCACCCCCGTCCATCAGCCCGCGGATTTGCTCGTGGTAGGCCTCCGCCAGTTCGGTGAAGGTGATGGCCCGGTAGCCGGGGTCGTTCACGTCCGGGCTGATACTCAGCGTCCGGTTGGTCGGTCCGATGGCCCCGGCGACGTAGCGGGGCTGATCGGGGGTTTTGGCCGTCCAGGCGTCCGCGGCGCGGCGGGCACACTCGGCGGCGGCCTTATTCAGATCATAGACGACGCGCTCCATCCCGTAGTCGGCCTGGGCGATGCGGGTACCACTGAAGGTATTGGTCTCGATGATGTCGGCTCCGGCCGCCAGGTACTGTCCGTGGATCTCCTCGATCACATCCGGGCGGGTCAGGACGAGCAGGTCGTGGTTGCCCTTCAGGTCGCTGGGGTGGTCCTCGAAGTGGCCGTGGCGGTAGTCCGCCTCCGTCAGCCCGTATCCCTGAATGAGGGAGCCCATCGCGCCGTCCAGGATCATTAATTTACGGGCGAATTGTTGTTGGATCGTGGGAGAGGACATACACGGTTTTTCTGGGGTCGGCAAAGATACGACGCTAGGGGTTGCGCCCCTAGCTGGGTGAAGTGAGTCCTCCGGACTCCGTTACACTTCGTATTCCGGCGGCAGGAAGGGTTCCCGCTCCAGCCGCTCCACCACCTCCGCCGGAGCCGGGCGTTTCCACCGCCGGTGCGTCCACAACCAGTAGGCGGGGGCCCGTTCGATCTCCCGCTCCAGCAGGCGGGCGAAGCGCTCGGTGATGAAGCCGGGGGCCTCGTCGCGGGGCGTATCCGTGACCGGGATCAGTTTGCCGGTGAAGTGGCCCCTCCGCCCCGCGGGCCGCAGGTTCATGTAGTACACCGGCCGGTCGTAGCGGACGGCGTGGCGTTCCGGCCCGGCCAGAAAACCGGTGGGCCGGCCGAGGAAGGTCGTCCAGTGGAGTTTCTGCCAGCGGGCGTTGCTGGGGCTCTGGTCGGCAATGAAGAAGTCGATACTGGGGGAGACGGGCTCGTGGTCGAAGTAGTCGTTCACGTCGCGCCGGCTGACGAGGTAGGTACCCGTCCGGCTCCGGTTCCTGGTGAAGAGCCGGTTCAGGAAATCGTTCTTGAGGGGGGAGTAGATGCCCATCACCGTATGCGTCGGGAACTGACTCGGAAAGCTGAGGGCCGCCATCTCCCAGTTCCCGTAGTGGGCCCCGTACACGATGAAGCTCCGACCGCTTTCGGTGAGGTGACGGACGATCTCGGTGTTGATGACTTTGCACCTGCGCACCGCCGCCCGTTCGCTGATCAGGAAGGCAAAAAGACTGTTGGCGATGGTGTCGAAGAACCAGCGGTAGAACGTCCGGATGGTGGCCCGCAGCCGTTCGGCCGGCCAGTGCGGGAAACAGCCACGCAGGTTATCGGTGACCACCGTGAGCCGGTAACGGAGCAGTTTGTAGCCGGTGACGTACAGTAGGTAGGAGAGCATTTAGTAGTCGTATTCGGCGGCGATGAAGGGCTCGGTACGCAGCCGCTCGACGACTTCCTCCGGGGCGGGGCGTTTCCAGCGCCGGTGCGTCCAGAGCCAGGGGGTGGGGTCGCGGCGGATCTCGTGTTCCAGGTGGCGGGCGAACCGTTCGGTGATGAAACCCCTCGGCTCCTCCCGCGGCACGTCGGTGATCGGGTAGAGTTTGCCGCTGTAGTGCCCCCGGCTGGTCCGCCGGAAATTGATGTAGTAGATCGGCCGGTCGTGGCGGACGGCGAAGCGCTCCGGCCCGGCCAGGAATCCGGTGGGGCGGCCCAGAAAAGTGGTCCAGTGGATTTTCTGCCAGACGGCGTTGCTGGGGCTTTGGTCGGCCACGAAGATGTCGATGACGGGGTTGAGGGGGTCGTTGGCCACGTGGTCGTACACGACGCGGCGGCTGACCATGGTGACCCCCGTTCGTTCCCGGTTGGCCTTGGTGAGCCGGTCCATCACCGCGTTCTTGATCGGGGAGTAGACGGCCACGACGTTGGCGAAGTGGAAGTAGCTCGGAAAGCTGATACCGCCGATCTCCCAGTTCCCGTAGTGGGCCCCGCAGACGATGACGCTCCGGCCGGCCGCCGCGTATTTTTCCAGCACCTCCGGGTTCTCGACCCGCGCCCGCCGCCGCGCCTCGGCCTCGGACATGCTGTAGTTCTTAATGCTCTCCACGATGGTGTCGAAAAGATAGTGGTAGAACCGATCGGCTTCGGTTCGGATGCGGGCCTCGTTCCAGTCGGGAAAACTCCGGCGCAGGTTATCGAAGACCACCCGTTTGCGGTACCCGATGCCCCGGTAGAGAATCCAGTAAGTAGCGTCGCTGAGCCGGTACAGCCAGGCGAGGGGGAGCCGGCTGAGGGGGAGGAGGAAGAGGTAGTAGAGGAGGTACGGCATGGGAAGGGGCGTTAGGCCGTTAGTGGTTTTAGGCCGTTAGGGTTCTAGGCCGTTAGTGGTTTTAGGCCGTTAGGGTTCTAGGCCGTTAGGGTTCTAGGCCGTTAGGGTTCTAGGCCGTTAGGATCTTTAGACTCCAACGGTCTAACAGACTAACTATCTAACAGTCTAACGGTCTAACAGTCTAACGGTCTAACAGTCTAACGGTCTAACAGTCTTTACGCAGTGCCACCAACCGCGCCCGCACCTCGCGCAGACTGTCCAGGATCTCCTGTTTGCCGGGCTTACCGGCCTTCTTCGCCGCGATCTCCCGCCGCGCGCCCTCCAGGGTGAAGCCCCGCTCCTTGACCAGGTAGTAGACTTCCTCCAGCTGGCGGATATTCTCCTTGGTGAAGCGACGGTCGCCCCGGCTGTTCTTGTTGGGCTTGATGTGGTCGAACTCGTTTTCCCAGAAGCGGATCAGGGAGGTATTGACGCCGAACCGCTCGGCTACTTCGCCGATGCTGTAGTAGAGCTTGAGGGAGTCGTCGGATTTATCGTGGGCCATGGGGGAAAGATAGGGAATAGGGGTAGGAATGGGGAATAGTCGATAGGGATGGCCTGGCCTATTTACTATTACTATTCACCAAAGACTTCCTACTCCACCCCCTTCCCCGTCATCGCTCCCGCCACGTTCCGGTCCAGCGCCTCGTGCGCCAGCGGCGTGGTGAACTCATTCAGCTCCGCCAGGCGGGAATTGATGGCGTCCTTGTCGTCCCCGGCGATGGAAGTGCGTAGTCGCTCGTTGTACTCCTGTATTTGCGCAACCTGCTCGGGGGTAAGCCAGCTTTCGTTCTGGCGGATGAACTTGTCGGCGCTCTGGGCGACGTTGCCGGCCTCGACCCGGGCTTCCGCCAGGGCGCGACGGGCCATGTCCGCCTCGGCGTTGCTCATGCTGTCGATCAGCATCAGGGCCATCTCCTCCTCGCTGATGCCGTACTGGCTCTTGATCGTGACGCTCTGCTCGGTACCGCTGCGGTGCTCGGTGGCCTTTACGCGGAGAATACCGTCGGCGTCGAGGTAGAAGTGGATCTCGATCTGGGGGATACCGGCGGCCATCGGGGGGATGCCTTCCAGGGTAAACTCACCGAGTTTGCGGTTGTCGGCCACCATGTCGCGCTCGCCCTGGTAGACGGCGACCTTGAGGCGCACCTGCCCGTCCACGCTGGTGGTGTACTTGCGGCCCACCCGGGTCGGCACCTTGGAGTTCCGGGGAATGATGGGGTCCATCAGCCCGCCGACCGTCTCGATGCCGAGGCTCAGGGGGGTGATGTCCAGCAGCAGTACGTCCTTTTGGTTCCCGGCGAGTACGTCGGCCTGGATGGCGGCGCCGAGGGCCACCACCTGGTCGGGGTCGAGGCTGTCGTTGACGGCCTGGCCGAAGAAGTCCCCTACCCTTTCCTTCACCAGGGGTACGCGGGTGCTGCCGCCGACCAGGATCACCTGGTCGATGTCGCTCGTGGTTCCAGTTCCGCGTCACTCAGGGCGCGGACGCAGGATGCAATCGTTTTATCGACCAGCGGAGTAAACAGCCGGTCCGCGTCGGTCCGGCTCAGGGAGACGGTCGTTCCCCCAAAGTCGGCCGTGAATTCCTCCGATCGGGAGAGGGCTTTCTTAGCGGATTCCGCCAGTAGCCGCAGGGTGCCCCGCCCCGCCCCGTCGTTTACTTCCAGCCCGTAGGTCTCGGTCCAGTGATCGATGATGGCGCGGTCGAAATCGTCGCCCCCCAGGTAGGTGTCCCCGTTGGTGGAGAGCACCTCGAAGATGCCCTGGTCGATGCGCAGGATGGAGACGTCGAAGGTTCCGCCCCCGAGGTCGTAAACGGCGATGGTACGCCCCTCGTCCTCGTCGGTCAGGCCGATCCCGTAGGCCAGACTGCTGGCGGTCGGCTCGTTCACGATCCGGAGTACGTCGAGCCCGGCGAGCTTGCCGGCATCCCGGGTGGCCTGGCGCTGGGCGTCGTTGAAGTAGGCCGGCACGGTAATGACGGCCCGGCTGACCTCCTGACCGAGTTCCGCCTCAATCCGCGATTTGAGTTCCCGCAGGATGAGGGCCGACAGTTCAATGGGTGAATAAAACCTCGCACCTGCGCGCCGTCGCCCGACAAGTCCCGAACTTGATTCGGGGCCCTCGCCCTCATCCTTTACCGTCGGAACCGCCACCTTCACCAGCCGTTCGGCATCCTCGTCCAGCACTTTGTAGCCGAACTGGTTCTCGGCCACGTCCCCGTAACTTTTACCGAGCAGCCGCTTGACGCTGTAGATGGTGCGTTCCGGGGCGGTGGTCAGGAAGGGCCGGGCCGCCTCGCCCACCAGCACGCTACCGTCCTCGGCAAAGTGGATGAGGCTGGGCACGAGTACGCTCCTGCCGTCGGGGCCGGCAATGGCTTCCGCCCGTCCGTCGCGCACGTGGGCGACCAGGCTGTTGGTCGTACCCAGGTCGATACCGACGATGATCTCGCCACGGGTGTCAGTAGCTTTGTCGTCGGCGACGGAACCGGATTTGAGGTCGATGCTGTATTTGGCCATTGGCAGTTGGTGAGTTCTGGAGTTGGGGGGTTGGGGAGTTGGCTACCGCTAGGCGTACCGGGACAACTATACAAGCGCGCCACCGGAAGGGTTGCCGCAACGCCTAAACTCTCCAACTCTAAACTTCCTAATTTTCCAACTGAGCCGCGTCCATCTTCTCCAGCCGGACCGCCTGATCCTCCGTTCCGGTCAGGGCCAGGCTGAGGGAAGTGTAGTCGATCTCCTCGTCGAGGTTCCCGGCGATGCGGTCGAGCATAAGCCGGAAATAGCGGTCCTCGATATCCTCCAGGCCGGTGACGTCCTCGTGGAAGCCGATCCCGTCGCCCTCGCTGGGTCGGAAGAGGTAACACTTGAAGAGGACCTGGCGGATCTTCTTGGCGTCCGTCAGGTTCGCGTCCGGGAAATCTTCCTGGAGTTGACGGAGGGTCTCGTCGTCAAGATCGTTGAAGGTTTCAAACTTGCCGTCCTGCCCCACGAACTGGGAGTAGATGTCGATACCGATCCACATGATTTCGGGTCGGGGCATCCGCACCCCCTGCTGGTGGGCCACCCGCAGGTAGAAGCGGACCCTGTCGCCCTCGGGAGCGATCTGAACGGGCCGCACGGCCAATTCCCGCAGCGGGGCATCGTCGAGGAGGCGGAATTCCGGCTCCTGCTCCCCGGGCAGGTGGCGGCGTTCCAGGAGGTCGGACTGGTCGCGCAGGAAGACGCTGAAACTGGGGTAACCGTAGTCCTGCTCGTCGAAACTGCTGTTGAGCCGCACGATGGCGGGCTTGAGGCGTACCTGCTTGACCCATTCCTCGCCGTAGTAGAGGGATTGCTGCTGCACGGCGTGGGCGAGCAGTTCGCGGGCCTCCCGCACGTCCAGGGTCTGCCGCTCCGGCAGGTGGGGGGTGCGGAGGGTCCGCACGAGGTTGCCGTAGAACTTGAATTCGTTGCAGGTCTTGATCCAGTAGGCATTGGTGGTTTCACGGACGCCGATGCCGATCATCTTCAGCCCGCGCTGGCGAACCAGTTTACCGACGCTGATGAAGTCGCTGTCGCCACCGATGATGAAGACGGTGTCCACGTGATCGAGTCGCTGGAGGATCTCGACGAGGTCGACGGCCAGGCTGATGTCGGCTCCGTTCTTCGAATGTCGCCCCCTGGGGAAGAGCTGAACCAGGTCGATGGCGTTCTCATTCAGGGCGCCCGCGTAATTGCGCATCCACTGCCAGTTGCAGTAGGCGCGGTTCATGATCACGTCTCCGAGACCATATATATAGGACATGACGGCGTCGATGTCGATCACTTCCGGCTGAACGCCCCGCCCCATACGCTGGTACCAACTCTGACCGTGGACTTCCGTCATGACGGAGCTGTGAATATTTTCAAAATCCCAAAAAACGACAATATTGTTCCTCATAACTGGCAAGCGTAAAACAACGATCTTGCAAGTTAGAACAGATATAATGAACGGGAAGTAAAAAGCCCTGTATCTTGTATGAATACAGGGCTCCTTCTTTCGTACTTCCTGAATACGGACAAACTTTAGGCAATCTTGCGCTCCCGCATGGCTTCCTCGTACATCTTCTGCAGCTTTTTACGGGCGAAGAAAATGCGCGATTTTATGGTACCGAGGGGGCTGCCGAGTTGCTCGGCGATTTCGTCGTACTTATAGCCCTGGTAGGCCATGAGGAAGGGGACGCGGAAGTCATCGGGTAGCCGATCCACCAGTTCCTGGAGTTCGTTGAAGGTCACCTCACTCTCCCCGTCGTTGAGGACGGTCTTGTTACCACTGTTGATGTAGTAATTATTCGGGGTCTGGTCGATGATCAGGTTACGGCGAACCTTCTTGCGGTAGTTGTTGATGAAGATGTTGCGCATGATGGTAACCGCCCAGGCCTTGAAATTGGTGCCGGGGTTATACTTTTCCGCATTGGTCATGATGCGCAACGCGGTGTCCTGGTACAGGTCTTCCGCATCGTTCATATTGCCGGTCAGCTTCAGGCTGAAGGCGCGCAGGCTGTTCGTGATCGTACTGAGCAGGTCCTGAATATCTTTTTGTTGTTGCTTCGTGGCAGTCATACTGTTTGGTCTTTGGGCTTGTAAAAAATTTTGACAAAAATAGGTCTGGCAACCCTTCCGCGCAATCCGTTAACAAGCCGTTGTGCCTGTTTGTGTGCAAGGACCGTACCAAAACTACCGAGAGAACGACAATTGCGTAAAAAATATTTACAATCTTCAACCATTGCTGTCACGGTAGTGTAAACAGGACGACCCATCTCACGAACATCATGAAGCAGACCGCCGATATTACCCTGTCGAACTACATTGCTGTTAACATCAGAGTGTTGCGTAAGGCCGCGGGTTGGTCGCAGACCGAACTGGCCGAGCGGGTTAACCTGAATCGGGGCAACATTGCCAGCTACGAAAGCGGGGCCGCCGAGCCCAGTATCTGCAAACTGCTCCGCATCAGTAACCTTTTTTCGGTGACCAGTCAGGACATTACCCGCCGCGACCTCAGCCAGCCCGGGGAACTCGCCCTGGCCCGTCACGCCCACATGGAGGCCCAGACGGCCCACAATAATTTTGCGGCTTACCGCAACCGGCTCCAACAACTGGCCGGTCTCGTCGAAGCCGGTCACCAGCTGCACACCTACAAGCGCGAGACACTCGCCTCCCCCTGCCGGGAAGCGGAGGTTTTCGCCCTGCAGTACCAGCAGCTATACGACCTGACCCGCCAGTTACTAAAGGAACACGGCAGCCTGCTGGAGGAGGTAGGCTGTCATCCTGTCAGTGATGAGTCGGGGAGTTAGCTAGTTGGGGAGTTAGCGAATCGGGGAGTTAAGGAGTCGCTACCGCCTTGATATGGGCGACGGAGCGCGGGTGCAAAATCAATACAATGACTTTGTCGGTCAGAAGCATCGAGCAGCGGAGTGTCCCTTCCCCTAGCGGGGTACGCACCGCGACCGAGTGGTACGCTAACTCCCAAACTCCTGAACTCCCAAACCCCCTAACTAATCAGAGACCAGAGCGCCCCGAGTAGCCATACCGCCAGCCAGATCATCAGGCCCGCCACTACCAGCAGCGTCACCAGTACTCCCAGGATGACCGGCCAGACACTCCCCCGGTGCTTACCCTCCTCGTAGTATTCCGTCATCAGTTGGGCGTTACGGTAATTGGCCTTGTAGAACAAGTCGAACACATTACCCAGGATCGGCACGGCGCCGACGATGGCATCCAGTGCTACATTGATGAGCATTCGCGCCACGAGCATCGGACTGGCACCGTGTCTGGCCATGGTAGCCACCAGCGTACCGGACATACCGAGGGTGATCAGGTTACCCCCCACGGGAAGCAGGCCGATGAGAAAGTCCAGTCCGAAACGGACATCCGTACCGGGGATACGAAATTTGGTGTCCAATAACCGGCTGAAGCCGTCCACCCAGCGCAGTTGGGGTACCCGTCGCTGAGATTCGGTAAAGATGGGATGGTCTTTGGTATGCATACCCATAGAAGAGCAGTGGGTAAGCCTTTGTTTGCGGACCCGGCGGCTAGCTTACTGTAAGAAGTACACTATCTTTGATCCATGATGGCGTATTCCCTCGATACTTACTTCAAATCGGCCTTTACGGTAGACAACGTCATCTTCGGATTTGATGAGGGGATACTGAAGGTCCTGCTCATCCGGCGCAGTGAAGAGCCCCACGCCCACCAACTGGCGCTCCCCGGTTACTTTGTCCGCCAGGACGAGGACCTGGACGTAGCGGCGGACCGCGTACTGCGGGAGGTCACCGGCCTGGAGAACGTTTACCTGGAACAACTGGCTACTTTCGGCGCCCCCGATCGTCACCCCGCCGGGCGGGTCATTACCGTAGCGTACTACAGCCTGGTGAAAGTCTCCGATTTCCACCCCCGCCCCACCGTTCTGGCCGAGGAAGCCGCCTGGCACGACGTGGCCGGTCTCGGCACCCTGGCCTTCGACCACTCCGAGATCGTGGCGGAGGCCCACCGTACCCTCCAGCGCCGGATCCGGAACCGCCCCGTAGGGTTCGAACTGCTACCCCCGGCTTTCACCCTCACCGAACTGCAGCAACTCTACGAAGCCGTCTGGGAAACCCGACTGGAAAAGCGCAACTTTCGTAAAAAGATCCTGGGCATGAACCTGCTGGTCGATCTCGACCGCTTTCAGGAGGGCGTGGCCCACCGGCCGGCCCGACTGTACGCCTTCGACGAGGTCCGCTACCGGGAACTGATGGAGTCGGGGGTGGATTTTGAGGTGCGGCCTTCGGCGTAGTCTTGGTTTTTAGTTGTCTCCGTTCCGAGTTGTCGGACTTCCTCCGCCGTTCCGAGTTGTCGGACTTCCGTTCCGCCGTTCCGAGTTGTCGGACTTCCTCCGCTAGCGCTCCGAGATGTCCGACAACCTACACTCCCCTCTAAAAAAACCCCACCCGCCAGGGCTTGTACCGCGTCCGGATCAGGGACAACTGCTCCCCGTTCAGTTCGGGGCGGAAAAAGAGAAATCCGAAATGGTAGGTATCCACGGAGGCGGTGACCTCGGGCCACGCCCGCAGCTCGTTCCAGGCGCGCTCCATTCCGGGAGACCAGTGAATATCGGCCACGACGACGACGGAGGTCTCGGTCAGTTTAGGCAGGAGCTGGCGGACGTAATCCAGGGTAGGTTGGTAACGGTGATCGCCGTCGATAAAGACGAGATCCTGGGCCGGGAGGCCGGGGAGGTGCTCCTCCAGCCACTCCTGGAAGAGGGCGCGGTAGGGGTGCAGCCGTTCGCTGACCGGGGAACGTTCGAAGGTGGTACGTGCCAGGGCGGCCACGGCGGGATTGCCCTCTACGGTATGCAGGGTGGCCCGGGTGTCCGCCAGGTGGAGGTAGAGGGAGGAGATACCGGCGTTGGTTCCGAATTCGAGGAGATGACGGGCCTTCGTCCAGAGGGCCAGCCGGAAGAGGAGGCGGCCCTCCCGGTCGCCGATGGCGTTATCCGCGACGAGGGAACTGGCGCTCCTGCTGTTCCGGGAGGTGGTGCGGGAGGGGGCCCCCAACTGCTGTACATCAACTTTGCACCTGCGCTGCGTCGACCAAAAATTTCTTATCTCACCGATGACCCCGAAGGCGTGATAGTACCGCGTGTCCGCGTAGACCTCCCGCACGAAGGACCAGAGAAAAGGCCCGTGCACGTCGTACCGGGTACTCGCCCCGGCGTACCAGCGCAGGGCGGAGCGGCAACGAAACCACCAGTAAGAAAGGGTATCCGACACGCGGCGAAGATAGAATGATTATCATTGCGGTATGTCTTTACTCGACGCCCCCTACCGCTACACGACCCTGCAAAAAACCCTGCTCGGACTGGGTGGACTGCTGCTCTTCCTGCTCGCCTGGTGGCTGCTGGCCGAACAACTCTCGGTGCAGCAGCCGGTGGGCTCCTTCAACACCCGCCCCCCCAGCAGCCTGAGTACGGACCCGGCCGACATCGCCCTGCGCGACAGCATCCTGCGGGCCGACTCGGTCGCCTACGCCAACGCCACGGAATTCAAGACGGTATACCCGCTGCTGCCACCGCCCCAGCGGGTGCTGGCCAGCTTTCCGGACCTGCTCAACCCCCCGCCCCGCTCGGTGACCAAACCGCTGTGGCAGAACGCCGCCATTTCCGTTTGGCGCAACCTCCAGGGGTACTTCTGGGCGGTATTTTTCAGCCTGCTGATCGGTATTCCGATCGCGCTCAGCCCCCTGGCCAAGGCCATGTTCAGCCGGCAGATCGACACCCTGCGCTACGTACCGCTGACGGCGGTGACGCCCCTCTTCCTGATCGCCTTCGACAGCGACCAGAGCGAAGCCCTCAAGGTGAGCTTCCTCGCCTTCGGTATCCTGGTCTACCTGCTGCCCGTCGTGATGCAGCGGGTCTGGGAAACCGAGGACGTCTACCTCAAGACCGGTTTCACCCTGGGGGCCACCGACTGGCAGCTCGTCAAATCGGTCTACCTGCCCAGCGTGCTGAGCAAACTGATCGACGACATCCGCGTCCTGACGGCCATCAGCTGGACGTACATCATCATCGCCGAAAGCATCAACCGCGACGACGGTCTCGGCTCCATGCTCTACATCATGGCCCGCCAGGGCAATATCGCCAGTGCCTACGCGGTGCTGATCACCATCGTGATCATCGGTTACCTCCAGGATCAGCTGTTCGCCTACATGAACCGCCGGTTGTTCCCCCACAAGGAACTCAAGGCCGTCCGCAACGGACTGAAGGAGACCCGTACCGGCTTCCTGGTCATCCTCGGGGTGGTCATGGCCTACCTGCTGCTGGGGCTGGTGCTCCCGTCCATACCGCTTCTGGGGCTTATCGTAGCGGTCATTTGCGGAGCCGCCGCGCTGATGGTTATTTACGGGGAGGTGATGCTGCGCAGGGGGGCCTCCTGACCCCCAGAGGGGGGGACCCGCTTGCGCACGATTTTCGGAGATGTCGGAGAATTTGTGCGGTCGGGGCAATCACCTCATTTTACTATATCCCCGAAATTTGGCCCTTAGTGGTCCCCCCTTCGGGGATCAGGGGGCTTTAACTCCTTTCCCATGGATACCAACTTACCCAACATCATCGAACTCCGCAACATCCGTCAATCCTACGACGGGGGGCAGACTTACATCATCGACGGCCTCGACCTGCTGATCGAGGACAAGCCCGCCCAGGGGCAGTTCACCGTCATCCTCGGGGCCTCGGGGGCCGGCAAGAGTACGGTACTGCGCTACATCGCCGGCTTACAGCGACCCACGGCGGGCGAGGTACTGGTGAAGGGGCAGCCGGTCGACGAAGCCATGCGCGTCGGGATGGTCTTCCAGCAGTACTCCAGCCTGCCGTGGCGGACGGTACTGGAAAACGTGGCCCTGCCGCTGGAGTACCAGGGCGTGGCCAAACCCGAGCGGCTGGACCGGGCCGCCGAGATGATCGAACTCGTCGGGCTGAAGGGGCACGAACAGAAGTTCGCCCAGTACCCCACCCTGTCGGGCGGCCAGTTGCAACGGATCGCCATCGCGCGCAGCCTCATTGCCAACCCGGAAATTTTGCTGATGGACGAGCCCTTCGGGGCCCTCGACATCAATACCCGCCTCCAGATGCAGGACCTCTTGCTGGAGATCTGGCACCGCATCCACCCCACCATCGTCTTCGTGACCCACGACATCCCCGAGGCCGTTTACCTGGCCGACGAGATCTACATGATGAAGCCCGCCCCGAGCCGCTTCGTGGAGCACGTCCACATTCCCCTGCCCCTCCTGCGGTCGCGGGAGACGAAGCGGACGATGGAGTACGTCGAACTGGTACGGATGGTGGAAGACAAGATGATTGCGGTAACGCGGATGTAAGCAGCCGACGGCGCGCAGGTGCCGGGCTTCAGGAAACGCCGCCGGCCGCGGCAACTTTCCCGGCCCGGGCGGCGAGGCGTTGGGTCAGTACCTCCAGCGTGATTTCCCACAGGTCCTCGAAGGGGATGATCTCCTGATCGTAGTGCTGGTCCATGGCATTATAGGGTACCTCCTCGAAGAGGGGCAGGTACTTGTCGGTAGTGGGCTGCAGTTTTACGGGGTCGAAGTCGGCCTTGGTCACCTGGAGGATCATGCGGACGAATACGTTGGCCCGGTAGTTATTGGACTTATCGAGGTAGCGGTCCTTGTACTTGCTGAGTGCCTCTTCGCGGTCGATCAGGCGATCGTCCTGCCCGGTGGCCAGCAGCAGGATGAACTGGCTGATGAGGATCGGGACGTTGTTGCCCCGCTTATCCTTGGAGAAAGTTGGTACGCTGTTCAGGTACCGTTGCAGGCGGAACTTCAGGTTTTCCTCCCGGGGCTCGGCCAGCCGGCCGACCAGGCGCAGAATGTGGAGGTAGGCACTGTTGAGGTTCCAGGCTTCGCGGACGTAGGGGCGGACGGCCTTGCGGAAATTCGGGTGTTCGGTAGCGGTCCGGTAAATCCGTTCCGCTACTTCGTAGTTCTTGGTGGCGGTGGCGAGCAGGAAGCGGAGTTCCTGGACCTTGAACCAGTCCGTTCTTCCCGCCTGGGTGTAGGTGAGCAGCTCGACACTGATGTTTTCCCCGTTCTGAAAGTCCTTCAGGGCTAAATAGCAGGCAAAGAGGTTGACACTGATCAGGTACATCCCCTTCTTGATGGTAAAGGGGTACTCTTTAAGCGTACTCAGCACCTGAGTGGCTACGTCGGCTGCTTCGGTAAAGTCGTGGGTCGACATGGCCCGGCTCATCTTCAGCATGGCGTAGGTCGTGATGAAACCGGCGGAGGATAATTCGCCCGGTAGGGCGTCGATCTCCTTGAGGTAGGCGTCAATCTCCTCGGCTACTTCCGGTTTGACACCATGACTTAGTGCGTACTTGGCTCCGATCCGCTTAAAGTACATAGTGGCCATGACCTCCTTCTGGTGGCGACGGGCGACGGCGATGGCCTCGTCTCCCAGCTGCTTGACCGTTTTGTAGTCCCCGTCTATGCTGGCTCCGGTAACAATGGTCTGGGCCGCGCGGAGAAAGTCTGAGGACAGCTCGTACTTCCGGGAGGTAACGAGCACTTTACCCAGTATTTGGATGGCGGCTTTGCGGGCACCAATGTACGCCAGCAGGGTGGCGGCCCGCAGCAACCGGTTGTTCTCCACCACAATGGCGCCGTACCGCCCCCACTTCTCCTGCTTCGCGTCAATGAAGAAGACCGTATTGAGCAGCCGGTTTTTGAACTGGTTCTTGAGTTTGTAGTAAGAGTTACGGCTGTTTTCTCCCGGATACAAACGTTCGAAGGCATCGTCGTCGGTCATGATATCCCCGCTGACTATTCCCTCGTAGAACTGACCGAGTTTACTGTTCCGGTCGACTTGCTGGTGACTAATGATGCTGATTGACTTGGTCTTGTTTTTACCGATGGCAGCGACCATCTCACGTAAGAGATCCATATGAGAGGAGAAATAGGTTTCAATCGTTCTAGACAATTCTATAACGTCCAAAATATACAGGATTGTTGAGAAGTCAGGGAAGTCCGGCTACCGGCCAAATAGATGGGTAAGAAACAGAGCTTTTTCCACCAGTAGCCTCACTCCGGATCTTCGGGTGACCACCCGCCCTGCGGAACATCGCGGGCAGCAGGCCGGCTACGATCCCGGTCAGCGTTCAGCAGCCTCCTTAGTGGAACGGTTACCCGGTACCAGCCATAAACAATCAGACCGTTACCGGCGGCGGAGCGGATAGGAAATACCTGGTGATCAAAACGACAAAAAAAATCGGAGGGGATAGAAGAGAAGAATACCCCTCTAATCTATCTTGTTTAAGTAATTGAATATCATATATTTACGATAATATTTTTTTTAAATAAAATATGTTCACCGGGTAAGAACATGAATTCCGCTGTCGCTAATCGGCGCGTTTTCAGGCACCATCTTTACATCAACAAAGAAACACACACACCTTCTACACACTGTCAAATACACATAATTATGATCGCTGCAATTATCGCCCTCCTCCTTTCCCTCGGTATTATCAGCTCCCCTGAGGAGTACGAAAACATGTCTGCCGAAGAGCAGATGGAAATGAACATCATCATTGAAGACATGGATCTTTGATAAAATCTGCGGGTAAGAAATACAAGCCCTTTGTCCGCTGACTCCTTCCCCCCTCCTCTTTCCTTTGTACCAGACAAATAACCCATCCACCCATGCGATACCTCCATTCATCCCCCGCCTCACCCACTGTCCTTCCGGGACGGGAAGTGATGTACACCGGCCGGATAGAGGTGGTGCTGGGTAACCCCCGCTACGAATGTCGCTTTCACGGTATTTGTCGAATTGACATCCTTCCCTTCCGCGGTTCATCAGCCCGGGCGGCCTGCCCACACGGCCGCTCTCCCCTGCGGGGGCACCTGCGGGTCTGGCCGATCCAACAGCGGTGTTTACTGCTACTCCCCTACGACGAGTCGTTGTGCGGCGCGGAGGGAGGAAAGATATCCGTCTGGGCGGACACCTCGCTCAACGGAGCGACGCACAATGGCCTTCCTTCCGGCTACCTGTTGCCGGGGCGTTACCAGGTCGGCCGGACCGGCCGGTACACCTACTTACTACTCCACTGGCGACCGGACCGATCGGCTGCCCTGAAAAATACTAAAAATTAACCCGCTATGATCAACGATAGCTTTTACCCGTCCACTCAAAATAACGACTCATGGGACGATCCGTCGTGCCGCAGGCATACCCCCTTCGACCATTTGGCGAAAATGCATTCGCTTTCCGTACAGAATGCGGCAACGAATACACTATTCGCTTCGCCCGCTACTGGCAGGAAGAATTTCTCACCCTTTATCTAGGGGTAGAACTGGAGATCCACGAGATCTACTTCGAAGTCGCCGAAATCAGGGATCACCGCTACGACTCCCGGATTCAGTATACGGTGATGGATACCATCATCAACTTTCTGGCCGTCGATAACCGGGTAGGTTTCTTCGATATCTACCGGGAAGACGGCAGGGGGCTGGAAAACCTCCGGGTGTACAAACTCTGGCTGACCATGTACGCCCGCCGAATGGGCAAACCCGTCAGCCTCATCGGCCGCATCGTTCACTTCCCCGATCAGGAAGACGCCCACATCGCCTGCATCGTGCACGGCAACAATGAAATACTTACGACGGACAATAGCGACGCCGTACTGGACACCGCCCTGTTAGAAATTTTTCCCCAGGCTCAGTTAGAACACCTCTAGGGGAAATTCACACCTCCTTCACTTCATCCTTCAACCGAATTGCCATGGCAAATCACTATCCCCATGCCGGCAGGCACCCCGCCAGCCGGCCCGCCCAGCACTTCCCTCCCCGGGGGGAGACGTACTGAACGACCGAGACCGTGGCTCCGCCGGAGGCCGACCCACGCTCAGCGCCCGAACCCGCGCCCAAGTGTTTCGACAACCCAATTCATTAATCCTGTTCAATTCCATTTTCAATGGCTAATAAGAAAAACCTCTCCCTCGACCAGCAGCGCCTCGTACGCCTTCAGGAGCAGCAGCTGGAAGCCACCGTCGGTGGTGCCGCCGCCGCCGGCTCCAACACCATCGAGGTAACCAGCCTCCAGGCCGTTGCCGACAGCTGCTGCAGCAAAAGCTGCCGTGACAAAACCGACAGCGAAGCCCCCCAGGCGTAATTCTCACCAAATAGATTTTCAAATAACCATTTCATTCAATAATTCAATCCATTATGACTAATTCCGATAACAAAAAAGACCTTTCCCTCGACCAGGAGCGCCTCGTACGCCTCCAGGACGCCCAACTCGAAGCCGCCCAGGGCGGAGCCGCCCAGGCGGACTCCAACGTCGTCAAAGTGACGACCCGCGGCGAGGCCATCGAAGGCGACGAAGACACCAGCAGCAGCTGCTGCTCGAAGTCCTGCTAAACTAGGTCTACCCCCACTACCAGGGTAACTACCCCCGATCCGCCAGGTTATTCAACCCCCGGAAGCAAGTCTCCACCCTACACTTTTCTTGCTCTCCCGCTTGACAACTCCCGCTACCGGCTACCGTCACCCTCCTAATCACCTTCCATAAATCATACTAAAGATGTCACGTAAAAAACTTCAACTCAACAAAGAATCCCTCGCTCGCCTCCAGGAGGATCAACTCCGCGAACTCACCGGCGGTGCATCCGACGACACCTGGGGATCCAACGTCATCAAAGCGCCCGAAGCCATCGAGGACGGCGACGACGACGACACCGGCAGTTCCTGCTGCAGCAAGTCCTGCTAACCACCAATCCATACCATCATGCTGAGCAAACTCAACCTAGAAAAAGAAACACTGGCCCGCCTTCAGGATAACCAGTTGAGCTCCATCGAGGGCGGTGACGGGGTAATAACCTCCAGAATGGATCCTCAACCAGAAGGCCCGGAGGTAAATGGCAGCTGTTGCGTCAAAACCTGCCGCAACCCCGACGACACCATAGACGGATAACAATCAGTGGAGGGAATGCCGCCCGTCGTTAATCGGGCCGGCCGGAAAAAAATAGTCAGGCTTACTGCACCGGTCGCATATACTTAAGTAAATACCCATTTCGCCCCTAATTCCCCCGCGGACGGCTCCCCCCACTTTTGTCCTTCACCCATCCCTTACTTACCAATTCATCCATTTATCCATGCTCCAATTAGAAAAGGAATCCCTCGGTCGGCTCAGCCGGTTACAACTCGCTTCCGACCACTATCCGGAAGGGTTGTCCACCACCGACACCCCGGCCGACCAGCCCTTTCCCCCTCCCGTGGGGGCCGACCTCCCGGCCCGGCAAGCCCTGAGCTGCTGCCGCCGGTCCTGCGGCTAATCCATCGCCTCTCAATCCCAACTATCATGAATCGCTCCTATTTACTCCGGCTCCTGGCCATTGTCTTCCTCACCGGGGGCTACGTCGCTACGGCCGTCGCCCAGACCGCGGCTACCGCTGCCACCCTCCGGGGAACAGCCCTGGCCGACGACGGGGAAGCCCCCCTGGACTATGCCTCCGTTTCCCTGTCTACGGTAGCGGACTCTGCCGTCGTTGACTTCCAGCTCACCG
Organism: Lewinellaceae bacterium; assembly: GCA_963838715.1. Lineage (GTDB taxonomy): Bacteria > Bacteroidota > Bacteroidia > Chitinophagales > Saprospiraceae > Neolewinella. Next base: position 4,032,995 of record CAWISE010000009.1, on the reverse strand, counting down.
ACGAAGCCGGCCGGTTCTCCTTCACGGACATTCCCGCCGGAGACTATTACCTGACCGTCAGCCGTATCGGATTCACCGACTTTCAGCAATCCGTTCCCGGGCTGACCGCCGGGGAGGTACGTCAGCAAACCATCCGCGTCGCCGGCGGCGGTACGGACCTGGCCGTAGTGGAAGTGACCGGTTACCGGCCCACCGTTCAGTTCAGCGGTAACAAAATGATTGTCGCCGTAGCCAACCTGCCCAACGCCGCCAACAGTGACGGGCTGGAGATCCTCTCCAAAGTACCCGGTGTCCGGGTAGAACAGGAAGCCATCAGCCTGAACGGCTTTGGCAACGTAAACGTCCTCATCAACGGCCGTAAACGCACCATGACCGCCGGCCAGGCGGCCAGCCTGCTGCGCAGCATCCCCGCCTCCTCCATTCTCAGCATCGAAGTGGTCAGTGGCAAGAGTGTCAACCAGGATGCGTCCGGCACCGGCGGGGAGATCAACATCATCACCAATCAATCGCTGGGGCAGTTCTTTAACCTATCCGTGCGCAACCGACTCATCCTGGACGACCGGCTGAGCAACTCCCACAGTGCTTACCTCAATCTCAACGGCCGGCGGCTCCGCTTTAACGGGGGCCTCTGCTACCGACGTAACCACAGCTACGGGACCAGCGAACGACGGGAACGCTATACCAACCTCGCGGGCGACCAACTACTGGCCACCAACCGGCTCGACGCCGCTGCCAGCTCCCTCAGCCACGAACCCTCCGTGAACGCCGGCCTGGAGTACGACCTGAGCACCCGCCAGCGCATCGGAGCCAGCGCCAGCGCCTACTTCACCGAACGGCGCGGCAACAACAGCCAACTATCACAATTCCTGCTGACCGATGGGGAGGCCCGCCCCTCCTCCCTGGGCGAGACCGGTACCGTCAGTGACAACCTCACCACGGTGGACGTCTACTACGAGCGTGACCTGGATACCCTGGGCAGCACCCTCAAGTCGAACTTCGGCTACCTGACCGGCTACATCCGGGAATCGTCGGATTTCGACCTCCGCCAACCCCCGGGAATCGGTGACGAAGAGGCCCTGCGACTGCGCAACAGCTTTCCCCTCGGGGGCGCCCAGTATTCCTTCCGGACCGACCTGGAGAAGCACTTCAATCCGGAAACCATGATTTCCGCCGGGTTCAAACTCAGCGACGGGCAGATCGATAACTACGCCGTCTACGATACCATCTCCTTCATGCCCCCCCGCCGCAACTTTCAGTTCAGCGACAGCCTCGGCTACCGGGAACGGGTAGGCGCCGTCTACCTCAGCGGGCAGCGGAACTTCGGCCCCCTCACGGTCCAGGCCGGCGGGCGGTACGAGCGGACCTCCGTCACCACCAGGAACTACGTCAGCGGGCAGACCGGCGGGCAGGACTACGGGAACTTCTTCCCCAACGCCTCCCTGAGCTACGACGGTGGTCAGAACTACCAGTTTTCCCTCAGCTACAGTGCTTCCATCGTCCGACCGAATTACCGGCAACTGAACCCCTACACGAAATACCTCGACAACTTCACCCTCTCGCGGGGCAACAACGAATTGCTACCGCAAACCGCCCGGCGCCTCACCCTTTCGGCACAGTTATTTCAATTCGCCTACCTGAACTTCGGCTACGTCCGGGGGAAGGATTACGTCTGGGATGTCCGGGAACTGCAGGATGACGGTGTCACCACCCTCATCTCCCCCCAGAATGCCTACGACATCACGGCGGGGTTCGTGCAGGCCATCATCAATTACCGGCTGGGGCCGGGCGGAAAGGTCAGCGGGCAATTGAGCGGGCTCCTGGTTCCCTTCGACATCCAACCGAATGAATCGTTTCCCAACCAGGAACAATTCGCGGGTACCGACAGCCGGGTCTCCTATTCGGGTAGCCTCCGTTACAAGTTCTCGGACCGGCTTTCCGTAGTGGGCGACTTCGATTATACCCGGTCCTTCCTGCGCTTCCAGACCAGATACGCGGCCCGCTGGGATGCCAACCTGGGTGCTACCTATAAAATCCCCGGCGATGCCTTCACGGTATCGGTCTACGCCAGCGACCTGTTCAACACCAACAACCTGGCCGGGGAGCGCTTCTTCCCCGGACAAACGTCCACCTTCGCCTCCGATTACAACACCCGCCGGCTATCCATTTCCCTCAACTACCGGCTCGGCCGGCTGAAGGGCAACTACCAGCGCGGCCCGGAGGGAGAGGTGAACCGCTTCCAGTAACCCATTCACCCACCAATAACTTCATCATGACACGGACGAGCACCCAGCCGGCCCCGTGCCCCACCCGTCCGCTCCTGAGTGAAGCGTTCGCGGACCGATCGGGCATCATGGACCGCTACGACGTCGGCTTCGGGCTGACCGGCATCAGCCTCTACTTCCTGTACCGTTTCCGGGCCTTCGGCCACGACGCGGACCTGGAACTGGCCCGCGAGACCTGTCTCCGCAGCGTACACGGCATCTGTGAGGACAACCCTACGGCCAGCCGCACCATCGAGTGCTGCGAACTGGGCGGGCTTCCTGGCCCGCAACGCGGATGCGCTCGGCCTCACCGGGGTAGCCGACCAACTGCTGCCCACGCTGGACACCCTCCTGGAGCGGCAAATGCGCAGTCAACTCGACCGGGGCGATTCCGACCCGTACACCGGCGGATTCCACCCCGCCTGGTACTTCCTGACGGCCCGGGGGGAAACGACCCGCTTCTCCGACAGTTGGGTCAGTGCCCTGCCGACCGCCGCCGCCCTGGCGGAACGCGGTCCCGACGGCCACCCCCGCATCCCGACGGGGATCTCCCACGGGCTGGCCGGTTATGCGGTATTCCTGGACCGCTGGCTCCTTTCGCTGGCTTTGCACCCGCGCGCCGCCGCCCTCAGACAACGGCTGAAAAAAATAGGCCGGGACTACCTGAAAGTATTCGAAGACCGTTGCGACGATGCCTTTACCCACGGTTGCTTTTACCGGGACGGCCGGTCGGAAACCACCAGCCGGCTCTCCCTGGCCTACGGGGACGCGGGCATCCTCGCGGCGGGCTGGCAACTGGCCCTCACCCTGCGGGAGGGGGCCGTCGCCGAACGCTTCCTGGCCCGGTTACGACGCACCGCCGGCAGGCGTACGCAGCGGGAAACGGGCATCACCGGGGGCAGCCTGCTGTACGGAAGTGCCGGGGTGCTGCTGTTTTTCGGCCACCTCCAGCAACGGGCCCCCTGCCCGGAATTCGCGGAGGCGACCCGGTACTGGAAAGCAAGGGCGCGGGCGCAGGTGCCAAGTTTCCGAAGGGAAGACTTGCCCGTTTCCGGACCCTACGACTACCCAGCCATGAAACGACTCTCCCTCTTTGAGGGGGCGATCGGCCCGCCGCTGGCCGAATGGGCCCTGCGCACCGACATCACCGATCTCTCTAACCTCTTCTACCTCCCCTGAATCATGGTACTCAACGACTCCCTCACTTTCGAGCGCTCCCTGGACCTGCTGGCCCCCGCCCTGCAACCGGCCTACTACCGGCAGCGGCCGCTGGGCCTGATGAACGGACTGAGCGGACTGGCCCTGACCTGCGGCTACCTCAGCCGCTACATCGACGACCGCTACGCCGGGGTTACCGAAGAACTCGTCGACTACCTGACGGACGAGATCGCGGAGGGGCAGTTGCGCACCTCCACGGTACATACGCTCAGTACGGGGCTGGGCGGTATCCTCTACACCCTGGATCACCTGCGGGAACTCGGATGTACGGACCAGCGCTTCTCCGACGCCAGCTTCTCCGGGTTGGTCGACATTATGGTGGACCAAAGCCTGCGAAATTTCACCGACGGTAATTCCGACTACCTCCACGGCCCCCTCGGCGTCTTCCTGACGCTGCTGTACCAGTGGCCACGGGCGGGTACGGAAGCGGGCATGGACCGGATTTTCGAGGCCTACCAGAAACAGGTGAAGTGGGACGATCGCGGCGCGCGCTGCTTCAACAGCGTCCTGGAGGGGCAGACCGGCGAGGAGTACAACTTCGGGCTCGCCCACGGCATGAGCGGCCACGTCCTGATCTGGGCGGAAGCCTACCGGCGGGGGTACCGGCGGGCCGAGACGGCCAGGCTGATGGAGGGGCTGCTGCGGTACATGGAAAGCTACCGCAAACCGGCCCGGCCAAGGGAGCACTGGCAGGTGTTTTACCCCAAGGCCGTCATCGAAAACGATGCTGCCGCCTGGGCGGAGAAAGAAGAAGAAAATTACCAGTCGCGGATCGGCTGGTGCTACGGCGACCTGAACGTGGCCGTTGCCCAGCTCAAGAGCGGCTACGTGACCGGTAACCGGAAGCTCAGCCGTGCCGGACTGCGGCTGGCCCGCCACACGGCGACGCGCCGCGACCCGGAGGACAGCCAGGTGAACCGCAATGCCTTTTTCTGTCACGGCGCCTCGGGGAACACCTTCATGTACGAGGCCCTCTACCAGCGCACCGGCAACCTGTACTTCCGGGGAGCCGCCGAGCACTGGGGGCTGCACCTGGACGAGTTGCTGGAAAGCGACGCGTACCGGGAGATACCGGAACGCCACCTCTCCTCCATCCTGAGTGGGGGGACCGGGCTGGTGCTGGCGCAGATCCCGCTGGAATGCCCCGGGGTGTTGCCCGCCGCCGATCTTTTTCTCCTCAACCTCTAATCCATTCATCATGCCTTCTCCTCTACAAATCGGACTACTGGAATTTGGCCACCGTGGCGAGGGCCGCAGCAGCATGCACGCCATCCTGGACGTGCTGGAGCTGGCACGCCACGCCGACCGGCTGGGGTTCTCCCGGTTCTGGCTGACGGAACACCACCTGTACAATGCCCTGGCTCCCTGGTCGTCTCCCCGGGTATTTCTGCCCCTGCTGCTACAGCAGACGGACCGGATCAACGTCGGAGTGGCGGGCGTGCTGATGAACTTTCACAGCCCCTACCGGGTGGCGACCGACTTCAAGCTTCTCGCCAACCTCTTTCCGGGGCGCTGCGACCTGGGTTTTGCCAACGGCCGACCCTCCCCGGTGGTGGGCCGGGCCCTGCGCTGCGAACCCTTCGGGGCTTACCCCAACGATTTTCACGAGCGGGTGGCGGAGGTCAATCGCTACCTCTCCGAGGAGGCCAGCCTGATGCGGGAAAAACAAATCGTACTCCCCCCGGCCTTCGGGCAGCTACCCGATCGCTACTGGCTGGGTTCCTCCTTTCGCCACTACGAGACGGCCGCCGCCGGGGGGATGCATATGGTAAAATCGACCTTCCACGCCCTGGACAGTCTGAGTTTCGAGGAGTATGACGTGGTCGCCCGCTTCCGGGATCGTTTCCGGGAACACAACGGCTACGAGGGCCGTGCGGTACTGGCCCTGGCCGGCTCCTGCGTGCCCGACGAGCGCACCCGGGTCCGCGTCTGGGAGCAGATGAAGAAAAACAACCAAGGTCACACCATCGTGAATGCCATCGTGGATACCCCGGACAATTTTCACGAGCGCGTCTCGACACTCTCCACCCGCTTCGGCATCCGGGAGGTCGTCATCCGGGAAGTGGGCAGCGAGAGTACCCAAATGCTGGAAAGCACCCAACTGATGGCCGGGGTATTCGACCTCGGCAACCGCGCCGGACAGCCCCAATCCGCCACTTCCCTTTCCGTAACCCATCCATCCTAAAAAGAAATAACCATGCTCAAATTCTACGACACCTACGCTTTTCGCATTCCCCAGTTTCCCGTGACGCACTACGGGCGCAGCCAGGATTTCGACTCCATCGACGACTACCTGCGGGATGCGCTACAGCAGGCCGAGGTCCGGGAGGCCATCTTCCTCTCCAGTCCGGATTTCTACCGGGAAGTGGTCAGGTTTCTCACCAAGGATACGGAACGACAGGACCCCAAGCGCCGCGATAAATTCCGGGCCTCCGCCCTGAAGTACCTCAACCGGATGAGTTACCGGGCCACTCCCTTCGGCACCTTTGCCGCCAGCGGCGTAGGTCGGGTCACGGATAAGGACGAAAAGGCCAATTCCGTCAGTTCCATCCAACTGGACCGCAGCGTTCAGCTGGACGCCGCCTACCTGGTCTACCTGGCCAACGAACTGTTCGCCAAGCCGGGCATGGCCGCCGTGACCCGGTTCTACCCCAATAACACCATTGTTGACATCGGGCAAAAGTCCCGCTACGTAGAATTTATCGACGCCGAGCGGGGGCGGGCCTACAATTTGTCCGTCTTCACCAATAGCGAGTACATCGACGAGGTACGTCGGGTAGCTACCGGCGGGGCCACGGGTACGGAACTGGCCCGCTGCCTGGCGGAGGCCGCCGAGGTAAGCGAGGAGGAAGGGCTGGCTTTTGTCCGCCAGTTGGCCGACGCCCGCATTCTGGTGAGTGAGGTAGAGCCCATGGTGGTGGGCATACCCTACCAGGACCAGTTGGGGCAATTACTGGAAGACCTGCCCCGGCGCGGCGGCGGGGAGGAGGTGGCGGCCACCACGGCCCGCTACGCGGCACATTTCCGGTCGCTGGTAGCGATCACCGACGCCATCGGGACGGAGGTGGGAACTTCCGACTACGGAAAGATCCGGGATCTCGTGAAGGCTTTCCACGGCAAAGCTTACCCTACGGTTATTCGCCTGGATGCCCGCGTACCAGCGGCCGGCAGTCCGGAATTATCCCAGGAAACGGCCAAGCACATCCGCAACGGGCTACGGGGATTACTGAAGATAAGCCGCGCCTTCCGCAACCCGGCCATCGCGACCTTCCGTGAAAAATTCGTACAGCGGTTCGAGGACCAGGTGGTCCCGGTCATGCTCGCCCTGGACCCCGAGCTGGGGGTGGGTTTCCAGAACATCGGCTCGGAAAACTTCACCTTCGCGCCACTGGTGGATAATCTTCCCGTCCCGCCCCGCTCGGGAAAAAGGGGCACCACCAGTATGGAATGGGACCAGCAATTGCACGGTTTCCTGCTCGAAAAGATCCTGCGGGCCGAACGGGAGGGGTCCCAGGTCGTGGAGCTGACGGAGGAAGACCTCAGTAACCTTTCCTACAATATGGCCCACGTGCCCCCTACTTCCGTGGCCATGGTGCGCCTGGTCAGGGAAGCCGGGGAGGAGGAGCCGCTGGTCTGCTTCAAGGCCCTCGGCAAGGACTCGGGCACGGCATTGCTGAGTCGTTTTGCCTACCTGGACAAACGGACGGAGAATCTGGTGGGCGAACTCTGTGACTTCGAAGATTCGGCCTACCCGGGTTGCGTGACCGCCGAGGTAAACCACCTGGCGAATCTCCGGATCGGGAACATTACCGAGCGGCCGAAATCCCGCAAGCACGAAATAGCCTTCATCACCAAGTCGAACAGTACCGAAGTCGGGCTACTACCCATTAACGACATTTTCGTCGGGGTGCGCAACGGTAAGGTGGTACTCATCAGCCAGTCGCTCAACCAGGAGGTTATTCCCCGCCTGTCCACGGCGCACAACTACTTTCACAACTGCCTGCCCCTCTACAAATTTCTCGGGGTGCTGCAGGAGGAATACCACGGGGGCTACTACGAGTACGCCCCCCACCTGGGCCCACTCAATAAGATGCTCACTTTTATCCCCCGACTGCAGTATGGCCGCTTCGTATTTCGCCCCGCCAGCTGGCAGATCCCTACCCGGGAGATCCTCCGGCACAAGCACCTGCCCTTCGGGGAATTTGCCCCGCTCGTCCGCGAACGCTTTTCCGCCAACCGCTGGCCGACCCGCTTCACCATCGATTCCCAGGGCAACCCCCTCTACATCGATCTCGACAACGATTGCAGCCTCTTCCTCTTCTCCCAGCTGCTGAACCGACGCACCGTGCAGATTCACGAAGCCATCGGCATGGAGGAGGCCGAGCAGTGGTTCCGTTCCGACCGTCAGGGCGGCTTTCACCACGAGTTGCTGCTCCCCCTGCGCAACGAGTACTTCCTGAACAACGGCCGGGTGCGCGCCCTGCCGTCGGGCAACAAAAACTGCACCGTAAGCCGGACGGTACATCCGGGACAGGAGTGGCTGTACTACAAATTTTACCTCGGGGCCGGAACGGGGGAAAAACTGATCAGTGAAAAGTTCCCGCTGCTGATTGCCCGGTTGGAACAGGAAGGGCTGATCGGAGAATTCTTCTTCCTCCGCTACATCGACCCCGAATACCACATCCGGCTGCGGCTGCGGATCACGGCCCCCGGACGGGAGGGGCGGGTCATGGCTATCGTCAACGAACTGCTGGCGGACGAACTGCACCACGGCTTCATCTGGAAGATGCAACTGGACACCTACCAGCGGGAACTGGAGCGCTACGCCGGCGACCTCACCCCGGCGGGAGAGGCCATTTTCGCGGCCGACAGCCGGGCGGTACTGGCCTGTAAGGCACTGCTCACCGCGGAGATCAACAAGGACATGGAGTGGCTGCTGATCCTGCACGGGCTACAGGTTTTCCTGGACGTATTCGGTCTGACGGGGGAGGCCGCCCTACCCTTCCTGAAGGGGCGGAGGGATGTTTTCTCCCACATCTTCAACACCAACAAGCTGCAGAAACGGGAACTGACCCAACGCTACAACAATCACCAGACGGCCATTATCGGAGCATTGCGGGACGGCAAATTCCCCTTCGAGCGGTCGGGCGATTACGTGGCCATTTTCGAAAGGATGCGGGAAGAGCTACAGCAGCTCTTCGATACTCACCTCCGTCACCAGCCGGCCGCGCAACGGGAGGAGCTGCTGGAAAGCTACCTGCATATGTTCATCCTCCGCTTCGCCATCAGCAAGAACCGGCTGCACGAGCACGTGCTCTTCTACATGCTGGAGCGCCACCACCTACGGCTGCGCGGTCAGCGAATCGCCGCCAGCAAAGTGACCGCCTAACCCCTCCCAACCCTCTAAACCTACCCCGTCATGCTAGCGATTCAGTACCCCTTCTTCCGTCAGAAAAACATGCGCGATTGCGGCATTGCCACCCTGCGCATGATCGCCGCCTACCACGGGCGGGAAGTAGAAGTGGACCGGCTACGACAACTGACGCGCATCGACCGGGTGGGCACCTCCCTGGCCACCCTGAAGCGTGCCGGCCGGGAGTACGGGTTGCAGGGAGAGGGTGTCTTGCTCCAGAATCTGGAGCAACTGGAACTGATCGCCCCCGACCGGCCCGCGGTGCTCTTACTGGACGGCAACCACTTCGTGGTGTACTACGGTAAGCAGGGGCGGGAGTACGTTATCGGCGACCCGGCCCGGGGAATCCGACGGGTGCGCTCCGGGGAGATGGGTACGCGCCTGCTCCGCTGCCCCCCGGGTATCGACACCGACCCGGTGGGGTACGCCCTGCTCTTCGAGCCGACGGACATTCCCGAGCAAACCGATCAGCTACCCTCCAGCAGCATCCGGGCCGAGGAGGACGACTGGCGCAAACAGGTTGCCTTCCTGGCCCGGTACCTGGGTAACGTCAAGGTTTTCTTTCCGGTGGTGCTGCTGGGAATCGCGGCCATTACGCTGGTTCAGTACCTGCTGCCCTACTTCACCAAACTGGTAGTGGATATAGGCATAGGCTCCGGCAACCTGGCCTTCGTCGGTTATCTGCTGGCGGGGCAGCTGGCCCTGATCCTGGGCAAGACGGCCTTTAACGTGCTCCGGGGCTGGCTGGTCCTGCACCTGAGCCTGCGCATCAATTACCAGTTGATCCACAGTTTCCTGCGCAAGTTGTTCCGGCTGCCGATCCCGTTTTACGCCACCCGCCGCATCGGGGACATCCTGCAACGCATCAGCGATCACCGCCGCATCGAGTCATTCCTGACGCAGCACACGCTGTCCGTAGTGATCTCCATCCTGACGGTAGTGGTGTACAGCCTGGTACTGTTCTACTTCCACCCCACCTTCTTCTACCTCTTTGCGGGGGCTTCGGTACTCTATCTGGGCTGGATCACCTTTTTCCTCAAACGCCGCAAGCACATCGACCTGGAGCGGTTCCGCTACGCCACGAACGACCAGACCCTGACACTCCAGATCCTGAACGGGATGCAGGATCTGAAAATCAACGGGGGGCAGGAATACTTTCTGGACAAGTGGAAGAACAACAAGGTCGACAGTTTCAAGAATACGGCGGACTACCTACGGGTCAACCAGATCCAGGATACGGGCACGATGCTCATCATCGAACTCACGCAGTTGTCCATCCTGTTCCTGTCGGCCAGTCTGATCATCGACAATCAGATCACGCTGGGTACGCTGCTGTCGATCCAGTTCATCATCGGTCAGTTGATCTCCCCGATGGAACAGATCGTCCAGGCGGTCATCCGGGGGCAAGAAGCGAGTATCAGTCTGGGTCGGATCTCGGAATTCTGGCAACAGCGCGACGAGAGCAGCTATTTCGGAAAGCCGGCACCTGCGCGCGCCGGCAAAGAAGCCAACCAGGACCTGGCGGTAGCCGGGGACATCAGGATCCGCGACCTGGTATTCCACCACCCCGGACAGCAGGGAGATCCCGCCCTGAACGGTATCGACCTGGTCATTCCCGCCGGAAAAGTAACGGCCATCGTGGGCGGCAGTGGCAGTGGCAAGACCACGCTGCTGAAACTGCTGCTCGGCTATTTCCTGCACTACGAGGGCAGTCTGCAGGTAGGGGACCGGGAGTTCCGGGAACTGCCGCTGGAAGACTGGCGCGACCGTTGCGGGGTCATCCTGCAGGAGAGTTTCGTCTTTAACGATACCATCCGGGGCAACATCCTGCTCGGGGGGGAATACGACGAGGAACGTTTCCAACGGGCCGTAGAGATCACCAACCTGCAGGAGTTCGTCGGCCGTATGCCGCAGCAGTACGACACCCCCATCGGGCAGGACGGGAAGGGGCTGAGCATGGGGCAGAAGCAACGCATCCTGATGGCCCGGGCGATCTACAAGGACCCGGCCTACGTGCTGATGGACGAGGCCACCAACAGCCTCGACGCCGAGAACGAAACCATGATCATGGGCGCCCTGCGCCGATTCTTCGTACGGCGAACGGTCATCGTGGTGGCCCACCGGCTGAGCACCATCAATTTTGCCGACAACATCGTGGTGCTCCACCGCGGGCAGATCGCCGAACAGGGAACGCACGACGAATTACTGGCCCTGCGGGGTCGCTACTATCACCTCATCCAACAACAACTATCCGCATGAACATCGACGCGCCACCCCGCTTCCTCCTCCGCTCCTCGGCCCTGATCTACGTATTCAGCATCGCCGCCATCGTGGCCCTGCTGGTGAGTTACCGCCCCGAGGTCCCCACGGCCATCGCCGTGGAACTCCGCGCGGAACCCGACGGCAGTTTCCGGCTGTCGCCCCCTCCGGGCGCCGGACTGTCGGCCACCGAACTGGTGGGCACCCTTAAATCCGCCAGGAACGGCCGGCCCCGCTACTACCAGATCGTGGCGGCAGCGAACGCACCCTGCTCCGATGACTTCATCGTCAATCTGCGGGGGGCCAGCGGTAACCCGGTCCACGAGACGGAACTGACGGGCTTCGTCTACCACGACCAGCCCATCAGCCAGGAATTATACCTGTACGTCCTGGAGTAATCTACTCACCCCTCACCTGACCTTATTATGAAATATACATCCCGGAATTCGGGAGTGGCCGCGGCCCTCCTTAGCGGAGCTCTGCTCGGCGCAAGCCAGTTGCTGCCCGGTTTTTCCCCCATCAGCCTGCTGTCCCTCGTCCCGCTACTGTGGTGGCTGGAACGGTCGGCGGCGCGGCACGGCGGCCGGACGGTTACCGGAATCGTCGGTCTGTTTGCGCTCGGCAGCCAGCTGATCGGCGTGGGCTGGGCCTTCGACTTCGGCGTAGTCCGGGCGCTGGGCATACTGTCGGTCAACGCGCTGCTGTTCACCGTTTTCCTCCTCCCCTTCTCCCTGTCTTTTCGGGGCAAGAGACAACCCGGCGGCGGGTGGCGGTACCTGGTGCTGGCCCTGGGCTGGCTGAGTTTCGAACTGTTCCACCAACAAGTGCCCTTCGGTATTCCGGTCAATGCACCCGGAGTGGCCCTGGCGGAATATCCGGTACTCGTGCAGTGGTACGCCTGGACCGGCGCGGCGGGGGGGACGGCCTGGATCGTGCTGGTCAACGTGCTGCTTACCCGACTGGCCCTGGGCGGGTCGGTCAGCCGGACCCGGTGGGCGTTCGCCCTCTTCCCCCTGGCGGTCAGCGGAGTACTGCTATGGCTACCCGCCGCGGGAAACGGAACGACCGTCCGGGTCGCCGCCCTCCACCCCGATCAGGACTGCCGCACTACGCGCAAGGCACTGTCCGCCCCGAAGGCCGCCGAACTGGCGGTGAGCGGACTCTCGACCATCGACGAGGAGGTGGAACTCATCCTGTTGCCCGAGAATTACCTGGCGGACGGCGGCTGGGTGGCGACCCTCGATGACGGCCCGGAGCAGGATGCCGCCACGGCTCCGTTACACGATTTCATCCGGCGGTACCCGGAGGCGACACTACTGACCGGGGCCATCGTGTACGATGAGGTACCCCGTTCCGACCGGCATTCTCCGCTGGCCAACTTCAGCGAGGCCATCCAGGATTTCTTTTACGTGTACAGCGCGGTGGTGGCCCTTACGGCCGGCGGGCAGCGGGTCGTCAGAACGAAGCAAAAGCTGGTCCCCTTCGAGGAAAGCCTTCCCTACGTCGCCACGGCGGGTAAGTGGCTGGACGGCCTGTACCGGTCGCTGAGCGGCGGGGGCTACTACATGACTTCGCGGGCGGACCGCGGGCCGGTAACCCGACTGGCCGCTACCAGCGTGATGAGTGCGATCTGCTACGAAATGGCCTTCTCTCACCACCTGGCCGGCCTGCTACGGGACAACCCCGCCGGCCTGCTGACCGCTCACCTGAACGAGGGTTGGTACGACAGTGCCCTGGGGGCCCATTTTTTCCAGCGCAACGCACGCTGCCGGGCCATTGAGTTGCGCCGGGCCGTGGCCCGCAGTTCCAACCGGGGCATTACCGACATGATCGACCCGTCGGGCCGCCTCCTGGCCGAAAACGGGAGCAAGGGAACGGGGGCCGCCGTGGTAACCGCCGACCTGCCGGTGGTGCGGGGCAGCAGTGTCTTCGTCCTGATAGGCAGCCGATTGTGGCAGTGGCTGCTGTACCCCCTGTTCGGGTTCGCCAGCCTGTACCTATACCAGAAAAACTAATTCATTCCATTAGCTCAGGCGTGCAATTCCGCGTCTATTTCATCCTTTAAATCAATACATTATGCGCCTTTCTCTATTACTTCTCCTCACCCTGTTGCTGTGTTCCTTCGCGGAAGTACAGGCAGGCACCCGCACCACCAGCATCAGTGGGCCCAACACTACGGTTCCACGGAACTCGGTCCAAACGTTCACGACCGTTTCCAAATGGAGCCCGGTTGCCTTTGCTTCCATGCGGGGTCATTTCATGTCCTTTACCATACCCGCGGGCATGCAGATCGTCAGCGGTAGCTGTACGCTGGACGATAACTTCCCAAACGGTGTAGTTACCCGGACCATCAACCCCACTACCGGTGAGACGGCAGCGTTCGACACCCCCAGCGGCGACGTGGACTGCGTATGCACCCTTCAGGTTAACGTAGGTACGACCAGTGGGAGAATCGACGCCCGTTACAAGGTTGACGGCAATAGCGAATCCTCCCAGGATATCGCCGTGAACGTGCAGCAGCCACTGCCCGCCCCTACCTTTTCCCTCTCCGGCACCCAGGTGATCTGCGCCGGTGTGCCGCGCACCTTCCAGATCATCAGTAATCGGTCGACTTCCTACAGCAACGTAGTGTGGAACATCGATACCCCCGCTTCGGCTACGGTGACTTCCTACGGCTCCTCGGCGCAGGTTACCGTCAATCCTCCCTACACCAATACCAGCTTCTACCTCACGGCCACCTTTACCCCCTCCGTAACGGGGCAACGGATCACCCGGGGAACGAACGGTGGTATTACCGACGGTCAGGGCGGTTGTCCTTTCCAGGAGGGCCAACCCGAGGGTTTGAACGAGGAAACGGTCGTACGGGATGAAGTGAGTACCATCACCTCGGGACAGCGCGTCCTGCTTCCCTTCGCCCCTTCGGTACAGACCGTTACCACCTCCAGCTTTGCCTACCCTAACCCGACGGCGGCCCGATTAACGGTACCGCTGGCGGCCGGTTCCGGTTCCACCGTGGTTTCGGTGTACGATGCGAATGGTCGGCGGGTCCTACGGCGGGAAGCCGCCGCGGGCACCCCCTCCGTCCACTTTGACGTGAGCGACCTGAAGCCGGGCAGCTACGTACTCCGCATGGAGGGCGGTGGCCGCACGACTACCCAGCAAGTCATCGTCCAGTAATATTCCTCCGGAATGGATTAGCAGGGTAACCCCGATCGGCAGTGCCGGTCGGGGTTTACTTTTCGATTACCGTGAACTCCGCCCCGTCGATCGCGTCCGTGACTTCGATCTGGCAACTGAGCCGGCTGAATTCGGTGGTACCGGCGTGTTGCTCCAGCAGTTCGCGTTCGCGCTCGCCGGCGGGTCCGACGGCCGCCATGTAGTCGGGCTGTACGTGTACGTGGCAGGTCACGCAGGCGGGCTTGCCGCCGCACTTCCCCAAAATACCGGGCACCTTGTGCTGGCGGGCGAGGAACATCAGGTTGGGCGGGGTCCCGGTGGCGGTGATCCGCTCTTGCTCGGGGGTGATGAAAGTTACGGTAGCCATTAGTCGGGGTTGTTGAATTTATGCAAGCAAGGTAGCGCGGGCGGGGGAATTGGGCGGGGACGCGGGTGCAGGGTTTGTTAAAATAGCCCGTCACTAGCCGTACCTTAGTTCCATGGGACTGGATACCGTCGAACTCATCATCTCCGTGGAAGACCGCTTCGGTATTCACCTGCCCGACCGGGAGGCGGAGACCATTGTGACCGTGGGGGATCTTTACCACAGCATACTCGGCCGGCTGTACAGTCGGCCCGGGCCGCGCTGTAAGACCCAGCACGCTTTTTACCGGCTGCGGGCCGCGCTACCCCAACATCTGCGCAGCGGCTTTCGTATTGATGTCGGTCTGCGAAACTGGCTGGCTACTCCGGCGGCCTATCCGATTTACCAGAACTGGCAACGGGACGTAGCCCTCTCCCTTCCGCCACTGGCGGTGCCCTCCTGGTTCACCGGCTTACGCGTAGTGACCACTTTGCTGACGGTGGGCGCAGTACTCTACGTTACCTGCACTCAGCCACTATTACTACCCCTCGCGCTCCTGGCATTTGGCCTGACCATCAAAGCTTTCGATTACCTGGACGACCGTCTACGAACCTTGCTCCCTGACACCAGCGTCCGCGCCTTTACGGAAAGATTTACCGTGATGCACCACGCCCGTTTGCTCCCTACGCTGCACAACGACCGCGAGGTGTACGATTTGCTCAAAGTGCTGATCGTGGAGCAACTAGGCGTAGACCCCGCGGAGGTTCACCCCGGCGCATCGTTCAGCTACGATCTCGGCGTAGATTAATCCGTCGATTACCAGTCGGTCGCAGGCCGCTCGTACTCGAACAATTCAGAACCCTTAATCGCGAGAAATCGCCCCCGGGCAAATGGTATGACGGTCGCTTCAGCGACTTCCCGTCATCCCCGCTTTGCTCCCCCCCTTGGCAGGCGGTAGAAAAATACCGCTCCGTATACGCAGAAAACCTTGCACCCGCGCCCCGCCGCCCGGTATCTTAGCCACATGCTCCCCCTCAGCCAACTACAAGCGCTCGTGAAAGCGTTCCTTTCCCCGGACTCTCCGTTGCGCATCAACCCGGATCTCGACGAGGCCACCCTCCACCGTTTGCCCCTCGTTGCCTTCATCGACGAGTTGCTGCACGACTTACTGGAAAGCCCCATAAAACTGACCAAAACCGGCAATTTTCCCCGCCAGTACGTCATCGACATGTACGCCAGCGGCCTGTTGCCCGACCGCCACATCGAAAGCGGCCTGACGAAACTCAGGACCCAGCAGGATTACCTGCCGGCGGACCTGGTGCGCCACCTGCCGCAAATTGCCGGCTGGACGAAAGTCCGGCAGGGGAAATTGTCGCTGACCAAGAAAGGGGAAGCGGCCCTGGAACTCCCGCCCGCCGAATTCCTGACGGAACTGCTGACCGTACACGTTGGCAAGTTCAACATGGGATGGTCGGACGGCTACCCCGAGGCGGGTATTTTGCAGATCGCCTTCCCCTACCTGCTCTACCTGTTGCACCGGGACGGCCCGGGGCCGGTTCCCCTTTCCTCACTGACGGAGGAGTGGCTCGCCCCCTTCAACTCCGACCCGGATATTCCCCCGGGAACAAATACCATCCAATTGGCCCACCTCCGTTTCGTGGCCCGCTTTCTTTACTACTACGGCCTGGCGGAGGACAAACAGGATTTCTACGACCAGAATGCACGGCTCACGGAACTGTTCTACGAAGTTTTTCAGCTGGCCGGGGAAACGCTCCCCACCGAAGAGGAGGAGTACAACGCCGCGGTATCCGCCGCTCTGTTCGACGCCGAAACCGGCGGACACACCCACATTGTGCCGGGCGCGCCCCCGGAAGTCGTGCAGCAATTCTTCGACCAGATCCGCGCCGACCTGGAGAGCGACGAGGAGCGCATCACCGTCCGGGAGCTGCTCGGAGAGATTTACCTGGTGCCGCCGGAGGAAATTCCGGACGCTCCCACGGCCCGCCGGGAGATCGATCGTTTTCTCGCGCTGCTGGAGGACAAGGGTGTAGTGACCGGTGAGCCGGAGGGTATTCCTCCGCTTGAGTACTACGCCATTCTGTACCGTGCCCTGCCGGAACAGCCCGTCCTGCCCTACGCCGAAAAACGGCTGCAGATGATCCCCTTTGAGGAACTGATGGATAGCCTGACACCCCCTACCCTACGGGTTACCAGCGACTTTCTCCTCTCCCTCCTCCACCTGGAACAACCCTTTCCGGAAGCCCTCCTGGCTCCGGTAATGCGCCGTCGGAACGTGGCGGTCCCCCGGGAGGCCGGCCTGGCCTACATCCGGGAGTGGCGGGCGGGCTTTTCGGAATTCCGGCCGCTGGATTTCGCTCCCCTCGATAAATCCGTTATGCCCGCGCAGGCCTTCCCCGATCAGGAGATCGAGGTGTTCGAGGTGGCCTACGAAGCCCGTTTCCGGGAGGACGGCCGCCGCGAGGTGATGGAAGGACAGGGTATCGTGGAACTCGTTCTGGTGGAAGGGGCGTGGTTGGTATCGGGGGCCAGTTTCCCGGGTTTTGAACTATGAGCAAGGGGCGGCGGGGCGCAGGTGCCGAATTTATCAATTAGCCCGTCGGACAACGGCGGCACTCCCCTCTTACCCCAAAATTGTTTGTTTAGACATATTTTAACTATATTTAAATATTGTTTTAATCCCAGCCCGCAAATTACCCCCCTATGGCCGCCGACGAATACCCGCTACCCGTTGCCCCACCGCCCATGATGCTTCGCCTGAGGGGAAAGCGGGATACCACCGTCAAACTGGAATCCATCGCGGAGCGGTACTACGAGATCGAGGAAGCCTACTCCCTCGGGGACAGCGACCGCGGCTCGATGATCAGCCACGAGGCGCGGATCGGGGAGGAAGTGATCGGTATCACGACCGAGCAGGGGGTGGAGTGGTTCGGACTGGGCGACGACCTGCCCGAACTGACGGGGCAGCCAACGAGCCGTGGCCGGGACGGACAGATATTCCTGCAACTCCCCAGGCAGTTGGCCGGTCCGGGAGTCTCCCGGGGCGGGGGCGTCGGCCTGGTCATCAAGAGCTTTCTGAAAATCGGCCGGCGGATCGTCGGGAAAATCGCCGGAGCGGCGGCGGAAGAAAAGGCGGAACGGATCGCCCTGGATGCCGGTCGGCGGATCGACGAGCGGCAGTGCAGCCGCCCCGGACTGCACCTGGTCAATAATCGCGGAAAGCTGGTTCCGATCACCAAGGCCATCCCGACCGACCAACCTGTTCTGATCTTCATTCACGGGACGATCTCCAACTTCACCGACGGATTCGGAGGCATCCTGCCCGGTTACTGGCAGCAGCTTCACGATAAGTACGGGGGGCAGGTCTATGCCTTTAATCACAAAACGATTACCGACTCTCCGGTCAAAAATGCCCTGGACCTGCTCGGTGAATTGCCCGACGGCATAACCTTCGATCTGATGACCCACTCCCGGGGCGGCCTGGTGGGGGACGTGCTGGCGCGGTGCGACAACCGACTGCAGGACGAGAAGGGGTACACAGCGGTAGAGATCGCCGCCATCCGCGCGGAGGTAGACGCCGAGGGGGCGGAAAACGGCATCCGCCTGGACGAAGAACTCGAGGCACTCAACGCGGCGGCGGACAAGAAGACCGTCACCCTGCGGCGGATCGTCCGCGTGGCCTGTCCGGC
Source organism: Lewinellaceae bacterium (assembly GCA_963838715.1). Lineage (GTDB taxonomy): Bacteria > Bacteroidota > Bacteroidia > Chitinophagales > Saprospiraceae > Neolewinella. The sequence goes on along the minus strand of CAWISE010000009.1, from coordinate 4,014,617 downwards.
AGCGGGAACCACCCTCCTCTCGGAACGGCTCGATCACTTTGTCAATGCACTGTTTAACGTAGCTAAGTACGCAACCGGAGGCACTTTTTCGCCCATTCTCGGTCTTCTCCGCACCTTCGTGATCGCGGTGGTCGACGAACGTAGCGACCCGACTACTTTTCCCGGTCTGTACGCCATGGTGCCCGGCCGGGGTTTTTCCCGGATCAATAACAATAACTTCAGCCTCGACCTGCCATCGGAACTCTTCAACGTTGCCGGTAACAGCGAAACGGGTAAGCCCTCCCTCCAGGCCCTGAAGGTACTGCTGGGCAACCTCTACTACTGGCAGGCGAACGACCTGGTGGTGGATACGGCCAGTATGTCCCGCGGGGTATTCGGCCGGCGGAGCAATACGACGCTCCGCATCACGACGCCCGAAGTCGATCACTTTTCTTACTTCGACGAGGAGAAGTACATGAAACTGATCACTCGCCTACTGATCAGTGGCGGTGTCGGGGACATGGTACAGTCCGAGGAAACCAGCTACACCGAGACCTTCCCCGACCGGACGGACCACGGCGTGCTGGTCGACAAGCTCTACAGCCTGGGTACGCTGGAGCCGGCCGTCATCAGCGGTGATAAACCGATCGTTTTTTTATTACCCGGCGTCATGGGATCCAATCTGTCGGCGGACAACGACCGGAAGTGGGTGCGGGTAAAGGCCATCGCCGGGGGCGCCATGGTGGACGACCTCGGTCCGGATGCAAAAAACGTGACCGCGAACAGCGTAAGCGCGAAATACTACCAGGAACTTACCTACCACCTGAGCAGCCAGGGGTACGATGTCCGGGTGTTCCCCTACGACTGGCGGCAATCGGTAACGAAGGCTGCCAGCCTGCTGGATCTGGAGATGGAAGCCATCTCCGGTAATCAGCAATCCGTCAGTATCATTGCCCACTCCATGGGGGGGCTGGTCGCCCGCCAGTGGATGTTCGACTACCGGGACCGGTGGACCTCGTTCCGCGACACCCGCAACCTGCGGGTCATCCTGCTGGGCGTTCCCTGGCGGGGTTCCCACCTGATCACGGAAGTGCTCACCGGCCACTCCAAGCGGGTGAAACAGCTGCACCTGATGGACCTCCGCCACAACAAGCGGGAATTGCTCGACGCGCTTTCCCAACTGGAGGGGCTCATCGAACTGCTGCCGCTGGATGACGGTGACGTATCCGACAAGGGATGGTGGGAGATGATAGAGCAAGTAGTTGGCGATCGTCACATGGCTCCCATCCGGAGTGCGTCACTGGACCACTTAGCCGACTTCAAAGACAAGGTGCAACGGGGGCTGGACGTCTTCGAGGACAAGGACTGGGCGTCCATCATTTACGTTGCCGGGCAGGCTCCCGAAACCGTGGACGGCCACGTCGTAACGTATTCGCTTTTCCGTCGGCGGGGTAAGCTCAGGTACCTGTCCACCAGCCGGGGCGACGGCAGCGTTACCTGGAAACGGGGCATACCCGAAAAACTCCCCGAGGGCAACCTGTACTACACCAGAACCCAGCACGGAAAGCTACCCGACGACGACCGGCTATTCGCGGGGCTGACGGAGTTGATTGAGAAGGGGACAACGCGGGATTCGGCCTTCCTGCGCTCGGCACCGGCCGGAACGGGCTCGCGCGGGGACGGTGGGCCCGAGCAGGAATCCGTGCGTACGCCGACGGCCGTCTCCGATCGTCCACCGGTGGATGTACTGATGGGTATTGAGGAGGAAATCGAAACGACGGATCCCCAGACACTGCCCCTCCACGTAGAGGTGTTCAACGGCGACCTCAAGTGGGCCAAGTTCCCGGTGCTCGTAGGTCACTTCGAGCACGACGGCATCGTCAGTGCCGAACGGGCCATCGACAATTACCTCGGCAACATCCTCAGCGAGCGGCACCTGATGGGCTTCTACCCCGGCAAGATCGGAGAGCAGGACGTGATCATCGATCACCGCCACCGACCGCGGGGCACCATCGTGGTGGGTCTCGGAGACAAGGACGACCTGACGGGATTCTCCCTGGCCAAAACGGTAGAAAAGGGCATCCTGAAGTACGCCATTTTTCTGCGCGACAATGAAGTGAAGGACACCACCCACCCCGGCGACGGTCACGGTGTCAGCGTACTTTTCATCGGTAGTAACTACGGTCAGCTTCCCCTGGCGGAAAGTCTACGTAGCGTACTGATCGGTATCCGTCAGGCTAACGAGGTGATCGCCTCCTTCAACTCCACGACCGGACGGCAGGACCTGCTTCCCATCCGCGTGGTGGAATTCGTCGATTACTACGAAGACCGCGCCTACGAAGCGTACAAGTCTCTCCAGGACATGAGTACCCGAATGATCGTACCCAATCTCCGTCTGGCCCCCTCGATCAGCCCGGGATTCGGCAAGCGGAGACGCTTCCTGAGGGACGGCAGCCGCAGCTGGTGGCAGACCTTCACCACCACCCTCAACCAGGAAATATCCGCGGACGGGAAGACAGTCGTTGACGAAAAGCTCGAGTTCAGCACCTACAACCGCGGCTCCTCGGTGAGCACCGACCGCGTCGAAAGTAACCTGACGCTGGCCCGTTTCCTGGCCGAGGAACTGTCTACGGAACCACGCTGGGACCCGGACGACGCCAAGGTCCTCTTCGAGATGCTGATCCCGAACCGCTATAAGGACTTTATCCGCAACCACCGCAACGTAGCCTGGCGAATGGACCCCGGCAGCGCCGCCTTCCCCTGGGAGATGTTCCACGACGTGGCAACCGGAGACGAGCCCACTTTTGTCCGGGCGGGAATGATCCGGCAGCTCCAGAGCGAGCGGGCGGAGATTCGCCCCACCCTGGTGCGGGAAAACCGGGCGCTGGTCATTGCCAACCCGCAGTTTTCGAAACGGCTGCCCGACCTGCCGGAGGCGGAAAAAGAAGGCCTGATCGTAGCCAGGGCACTCGGAGCACACGGATACGAGGTGATTGAGGAGATCGACACGGCTCCCCTTCCGATCATCAAATCCCTGTTCGCCAAACGCTACAAAATCATCCACGTAGCCTCCCACGGCATCTTCGACCCCGAGGATAGGCGTACCGGCATTGCGATCGGAAAAGATCAGTTCATCACCCCGGGCACCCTGAAGCAGATCACGGCCATTCCCGAACTGGTATTCGTTAATTGCTGCTACCTGGGCAAGATCGACGCGGGGCTGGAAGAATACCGTCAGAGCCGGCACCGGCTGGCCGCCAACATCGGTACTCAACTCATCGACAATGGGGTCAAGGCCGTAGTCGTGGCCGGCTGGGCGGTGGACGACGCGGCCGCCAGGACCTTCGCGGAGGTTTTCTACGGTAACATCCTGGAGGGAGAATACTTCGGGGAAGCCGTTCGGCTCGCCCGCAAGGCCTGCTACGACCACCACGGCACCACCAACACCTGGGGAGCCTACCAGTGCTACGGAGACCCCTTCTACCGCTGCTCCCTCGGTGGCGGCAGCAAGAAGGAAGACGATGCCCTGACCCTCGACCAGGAGGTGGTACTGGAGCTGGACAACCTCATCTCCAGCGCGGAAAGCGTCTCGGGAGACGGAAGGGCACAGATGCTGCGGCTGAGCGACCGGGTCGACGACCTGATCCGGCAGGCCGAAAACCAGTCGCTGAGTAGCCCGGAGATCACGGAGCGGGAAGCTAAATTCTACACCTACGTAGGTCAGTACGAAGCGGCGGCGGACCGGTACGAAACCCTTTTTGCCCCCGGTCACGGGCAGTACCGGGTACGCAGCTTCCTCGATTACCTGGAGATACAGGCACGCCGGTACGCCGCGGATGAAAACCTGAGCGACGCGGAGGCCTTCTCCCGGATCGAAGCCGTCATCGGGCAACTCGACGATCTGAAAATATCCGATGCCGGACCGACGAAAAACACCATCCTGGGCAGCGCCTACAAGCGGGCGGCGGCACGACAAACGAAGAGCGAAGCCCGGAAATACCTGAAAAAATCCGCGGATAAGTACCTGGAGGCCGCCCACCAGATCGGTATCCGGACGCCCTCGGCGATCTACCAGACTTGCGGTTTCCTCACCCTGTCCTGCTTCTGCAACGCCGGGGTAAAGGACCGCATCGACATTACCGAGGAGTTGGGGATGACGCCCAAGCAATACTACGATCTGTGGAGGAACGAGGCTTCCTACCTCGGGCTGGAGCGAGACTCCGCCTACGCCCAGCTACGGGGAGCCAACCTGGCACTCAGTGAGCTGGTTTACAAAAGTTTTGAGACGAAAATGTCGAAGTCCGCAATGGATAAGGCCACCGAGGAACTGATCGTAAAGCACGCCGAACAACTGGAGGAAAGCTTTAACCTCCGGGATCTCCACGGACAGCTGGAACACCTCGACATTTTGCTGAAATTGTGTACCCACTTCGGCAGCAGCTCCCCCCACCTGAGCAAGAATCTACTCCAGATGAAGCGACTGCTGAATGCTTATATTTTATAAGGCCTACCGCCGAACCACCCGCTGGGTGTACACCTCGCCGCCCGTAACGACGCTTACGGTATAGCTACCCGCCGCCAGGACGGACAGATCCAGCACCCGGTTCGACCAGCCACTGGTAGCGGGCAGGGTTTCCCGGAGGACGAGCCGACCGGCCGCATCGATCACGCTGATGTCCGCTGCCTCCCTGCGTTCCCGGAAGATCTCGGTCTTTACCGGCCCGTCGGTGACAGAAGGGTAGACTTTGAAGTAGTGACGGCGCACGGCGCGGACCACGCGGACGGGGCTGTCGGTCAGCGTCCCGTCGAAGTCCACGGCGCGGATACGGTAGAGATTGTCTCCGGCCAGTGGGGCCTCGTCGTAGTAGCGGTAGACGCTCGCCCCGGTGAAGGGCAGTTCCCCCAGCTCGGTCCAGTCCCCATCCTCCCCGGCCCGTTCGATCCGGAAGTGGCTGCTGTTCTCGGGCCGGGCGATCGTCCAGTCCAGGCGGTGAATTTTACCGTCGGCCCGGGCGGTGAAGTCGGCCCACTCCAGGGGAAGCGAAGCGTTCTGGATCGTCCACTCGTAGGTAAAGATGTAATTCGCATTTTTCATACTGAGTTCCGTGGTATCGGCTACCCGGACCAGCAGCGTATGCTCCGGCTGGGTGATCTGACCGGGAGTAAGCGTTACGGCCTCCACCCCCGTGGCGATCTCCGTGCCGTCCAGTTCCCAGGTGTAGGTCAGGGTATTGGGGATCGGCTGAATACTGGTGATGGAAAAATCGAGATCCTGGCCGGTAGCGGTCACGTCCGAAGTCGCCGGAGTAGTCGTTTCCAGCGGACTGACGAGCTGGTAGATGGATTCGATGGTCTGCTCCTGGCACACGGAACAGAACGGCCGGCTGAGGAACTCCATCATACACTCTCCGTCCACGGGTTTGAGCGTGCTGGCGTTACGCCCGAACTCCCCGACGCCATTCATCCCGATCCAGTCGTCCCAGCGGGTATCCCCGGCGTTGGTCGTGGAGGTGATGTTGGGGCGTTCCGAATTGTTACCGCTGTCGTACTCGTCCCCCAGGTTAGCGAAGGAGTGTCCCGTCTCGTGGATACACAGGTCGCTGGCCGAGGGGTGGGTACTGAACACGGATAATGCGCCGCCGCCACCGCCGTAGAAAGCCGTATTGATCACGACCAATTCCTGGTCGGAGGCCGGATAATTGGCCGCCACCTCCGCCTGCACCAGGTTGTTCTGGCAGTACAACAACCGGTGAACGCTGCCGCCCCAGTGAAAACTGCCGCCCAGTGCGGTATTTACGTCCAGCACCGGATGGCTGGCCCCGATGTCGTCCACCGGGTGGTCGGCACCGCTCTCTTCGCTGATCACCGTGATGCGGTGGACGTTGAAGAAGTTCGTGTAGTTGCTGTAGGGAATCTCATTAAAGAAATCCGTGATGATGTTATCCGCATCCGTGGCGTACTTATCCTGCTCGCCGGCCGTGTAACCATCTCCCAGGAGGGTGAAGTTGATGCGGGTCGCGTCAGGACCGGCATCTTTCATTTTGGTAACCTGGGCGGAGAGAGAAAGGGAGAGGAACAGGAACAGGAATAGAGGTAGGGTGCTGGATTTCATACGACTAAGATAAGGTTTAGCGGCTAAGATCGAAACGCTGAAACAGGGTACGCCCGGCGGGCGTGATGCCCGTCACTTCCAGCCAGCGGAGGCCACCCGTATCCTGGGTTCGGAGATTGATGAGCCGGGGCTCCTCCGGCAGGACCACCCGAACGAAGCCGTCCTTACCGTCGGGAGCCTCGTATTCGTTGGGGCCGGGATAGGGCCGGCTGGTCTGTTTACGTATTCGCTCCCCGGCCGAGAGGAAGGTGAACGTGAGCTGGCCGGCGGCGGGCAGGCTGTCCAAACGGGCGGGAAGGTCGGCCCGGAGCCGGCCCGGCCCCCGGATGGCCCGGAAGAGCACTAAGGTATCGGCGGGGGGACGGAGTTCCAGTAAAACCGTGAGGATGGTGGCGTCGGGACGTTCGGCGGTGGGGGGAGACTCGCTGACGGGAGGGGTACAGGAGAGCAGGGAAACCAGAAAGAGCAGGGAAAGCAGTAAGGGCGGGCGCATGGCGAAAGGTACCCATCCTTCCGGTCACAGGCCGTACAAGCGCGACCGAGCCGCCACCAGCCACCCCCGCACCCAACCGGCATCCACTTTTTCGGGCAGAGCGGAGGCCTCCGCCAACTCCGTCAGCCGGGCCATTCGGGTTTCGACCAGCTCCAGTATCTCCTCCAGCGAGTAATTACCGGCCCGGACGGACAGCAAAAAGGGCCGCTCTTCGGTCCGTACGCTCAGGCTGCCGCCGTCAAAGATGCCGGTAGCCATATCCAGAAGCCGCAGCGTGTGCATCATGTTCTTCGCGTCGTAGCCCCTGCCGTGTGCCAGCGTACTTTCGTAGCGTTCGTCGTTGCGCTCCGCTACCCACTCCCAGTACTGGCGGTACTGCCTGCGGTAAACGGAGTAGGCATCCGCGTTGAAGGTGAGGTAGGCCACAGGCAGCACGCCCTTTGGAATTTCGGACAGCCGCGGTTGATTGGCCCGATCGCCGCCACTGATTCCCCGTGCCCAGTTGCCTTCCGGGTCGTAGTATACGGCGTAAACGCCCCGGGTGCGATCCACGGCCGCCAGTCCGATCCGGGCGGGTAGCCAGCCGTCCCGGGCCAGCCATTCGGCCAGCGGCACCGTCCCGCCGTCGTGCAACACCCGGCAAAATTCATCTACCGTTTTCAGCCGGCGGTCGACCGGCTGGTGGACCTTCTTGTTCAGCCCCCGGGCCTTGCGCAACTGGCTCTCCGCGTAGCCGGTAAAGGTGCGGGCGCAGGCTTTCGTCAGGAAGGGTTCGAGCGGCAAATCGTCCAGTACCGGATCAACGTAGAGCCGGTCTGCTCCCCGGGTGGCGAGCATCTCCAGGGCGGTGGGGTTGGCCTTCCCGAGCAACTCCAGGAAACGCCCGAGTTCGTAGTACACCACGTCGTTCGTAGGGTCACTGAGCTGGGCCGGGGCGTCGCCGGCCAGGAAGCGGTCGCGGGGGGCCAGGAATACGCCCCGTTCGTCCAGGTCGCTGCCGGGCGTGGCCAGCCCGTAGGCGTGGCTTCCGCTCCGCACCCGCAGGAGGAAAAGTTCGGGTTGCCGGTGGAGGTCCTCTAGGGTCACGGGAGGGAGATTACGGTACGGAAAACGGCATCGGCGGCGGCCCAGTCCACTGCCTCCCGGCGTTCGAGTTCGGATGCCCGGGCTTCCAGTTCGGCCCAGGTAGCGGCGGCCCACCGCGTCAGCCGCGGGTCGATGGTTCGCCAGGCGGCCTCCGGCAGCGTTTCCTTTTCGCGCAGCAGGGATTCGACGGCGGCGCGGACCGGGGCAACGGCTTCCAGTGCCATCAGCGCATCCATCGTGATGGGCGGACGCTCATTAGGGCGCGAGCGCAGGTGCAAAGCCACCATAAGGGGCCGGAGGTAGTAAAAAAATTTCTTCACGTTCCAGCGGCCATCGTCGCGGCGTCCCTTGATTTCGGCACTCCGGGCAATACCGCGGTAGTGGGCAAAGCAGCGGGCCGGGTCGAAGGCCGTATCCGCCAGGGAGCGGACGTTAGACAGAAATTCGGGGTCGCTGCCGTAATCGATCGGGCTGGCCAGCCACTCCAGCGCATTCGGGTTGGACCCCGCCACGTGGGAAAGCCACTTCCGGACATCCCAGCCCACCAGGTCCAGTTCCCCCCCGAGTTCCAGGAGCGGGCCGATCATGTCCGGCCGGTCGCGTAGGCCGAGGTAGTGCTCGACGGGGTGGACGTAGACGAAGCGAACGTCGTAGTCACTATCCGGGCTGGCCAGCCCCCAGGCCCGGCTGCCGCTCTCCACGGCCACTAACAAGCGGATGTCCCGTTCGAGGCAGACCCCGCGTAACCGCTCCCGGATAAATTCGTTGGTCAGCATCGCTGATTGGATTTTTGCACCTGCGCGCCGTCGGCAGGTATTTTCCGGAACGATTCGGGCGGGTAGAAAAGTTGTCTTGTTTACGGGTACTACGCCACGCTATCATTCACACCGTGTCCGTGGCCTCCGCCGCCCGGGGAGCCCGGTAGGTGGTGTACCCGATGTCCTTGGCACTCGATTTTTTGATGGCCCGGCCGGTCCGGCGCTTGTCCCAGATCATGGCCAGGGTCATGACGAGGCTGGTGCCGAAGATGACGAAAAGGAGAATGCCCGCGTCGAAACCCGGTATGAGGGCATCCGCCGGAATGTCGTTAAAGAGCAGGACGGTGATGAGCCCGCGGGGGGCGATGAACAGCTGCGGCAGGATGTCTTTGCCGACGAACAGCCGCAGCAGCGCGAAGCGGATCAGGTAGATGGACAGCAGGATCATCAGGCTGACGAGGGCCACGTTGAGGTCGAAGATGGACGTGATGGCGATGGTCAGGCCGAAGACCACGAAGAAGAAAGTCCGGATGACAAAGGCCGTTTCCATCGTGATGACGTGCAGCCCCTCGTAGATATGGTGCGCCTTGCGCGGGTTGAGCCACCGCTCGAAGGGGCCCCGGAAGAAGAGCTTCACGTTCGCGATCACGAGCCCGAAGACCAGGATGATGATGAGGGAGGACAGGTGGAACTTCTTCCCTACGGCGTACAGCAGCAGCAGTACCGCGATGAGCAGAAAGAGTTTGGTGTGGCTCTTGATGTTCTGAAAAACGATCAGGATGACGTAGGCGGCCAGCAGGGAGAGCACGATCGTCAGGGCCGTCAGCCCGAAGAAGCTGCCGACGCCGGAGCCGTGGGCCGTCCCCCCCTCGTCGAGGAGGTTGATCTGCCCGGCCAGGAAGAAGAAGAGCATGATGCCGAGGATGTCCGAAAACGTACTTTCGTAGATGTGGAACTCCTTCTTGTCCGGCCGCAACTCATTGACGCTGGGGATGATGATGGCGCTGGAAAGGATGGACAGCGGCGTGGCGTACAACCAGGCCGACAGCGTGGTCATGCCGTCGATGAAGAACATCAGTATTTCCGCGGCGATCCAGGTGGAGGCCACCAGCCCCACCAGGGCGATGAAGAACGACTTGGCGATGGGGAGGTACTTCTCCGGCTTGAGTTCCAGCTCCAGGGCGGCCTCCAGGACGATCATGATCAGGCCTACGGTACCGAGGGTTTTTAGGGTGTCCCCCAGGTCGAAGGCCGTCATGAACGGGAAGGCATACTGCAGGCCGATACCCAGAAAGATCAGCATGAGCACGGAGGGAACGGTGGTCCGCTTCGATACTTCCCCGAAGAAGAAGGAACAGATGATGATGACGCAACAGCCGATGATGAGGGTATACGGTTCCATGATTATCCAGAAATTGTGAGTAGAAATTATTTTACCGGCGCGCCACCGAGAAACCCCATTCGTTGATCAGTTGGATGAGGCCCGGGATGTAGGTCTCGTCGATCAGGAACACCTTCAGCCGCAGTACCGAATCCGTATCCTCCAGGGGAACGACCTCCGGCCGGTGCGACCAGTCGAGATAGGGGCAGTTGAGCATCAGTTGGTTCAGGGGGATGTCGGACGTCCGTTCCCGCAGCGGGGTCACCGTCAGTTCCAGAAAATTACTGAGGTGGGCGCCACTGATGAGGGTGAAGCCCTGATCGCGCAGTTGGGTATAGTCCGCGATACGGGTGCCCCTGTCCGTCTGCAGCGTGAGCCCGAATAGCCCCACCGACTGGATGATCGACTCCTGCTTCTCGAAGTAAAGCTGCTGGCCCACTTCCAGCTCGCCGGACCAGTGCAGGAAGCGTCCGTTGAGCAGGTTCCGGATGGGCGACCAGGCAAGAATGACCAGTACGCCGACCACGAGGCTGTTCGTAATGGGGTTCACCTCCACGAAGAGCACCACGATGATGACGACGGCCAGGATCTCGAAGATCGTCCTGATGACCTCCACCGTGTTGTTCAGGACGGAGGCACGGCCTCCCTTGATCCCGAAGAGGCGAAATAAGGTAGGCAGGCTCCTGATCACCAGATAAATCAGGGCGAGCACGGCGATGGACTTCAGCAGCAGGCTCCACTGAATCCCGTTGAGTAGTAGTTCCGTCATCAGATTCTTTCGTTTTGTCCGGAGGAGAGCTTAGTGGGAATAAAGGACTGGCGGTGCAGTTCCCGCTCCAGGTCCCCGACGATCGCGGGGGTGATTTCCAGGGCACCGTTCGGCCGGCGTACCAGCAGCCCCAGTTGCAAATAACGCTGGACGAGGGGTTGAAACACTTCCCGGAACAGCGGTCCGAACTGCTTCCTCAGCTGGTACTCGGAAGTGGTCCGGTCCACCAGAATGGCCCGCAGCAGGATACCGGCATCCTTGGTAAAAACGGCTTCCAGGGAGCGCGCGTCCGGCTCCTCCACGCGAATACTGTCCTCGTTGTTCAACCGAACGGCGTACGCCCACAACCGCAGCGCATCCCCGATGTGGCCGTGCGCACGCTGGGCAATGGGCCTGATCCGCCGGAGGGCCTCCTCCGGGAGCAGTTCGTTGCCGTCCTGGTTCACGATCTGCATCTGGGTGGCACCGTGCCGGATAAAAATGGCCTCGCTGATCTCCTGGGTGGACAGGCGGTTCATGGGCAGGGTCACCTGGAAGTAGCGGTCGATCTCGAAGTAGACCCGGAGCTGCTCGTAGAGCACGGTGTCCGTGACCACCACGAAAAATAGTTGGCCGGCGTGGTCATCGAGGTTCTCCAGCAGTTGCTTGACGTCGGCGGACAGGGGGGATTCCATGTCCTGCCAGTCGGCCAGGTCGTCAATGAGCACCATTTTCTTGTCGAGACGACAATTGGCGACCACGAACTTCAGGGCCTCGCCGAGGTCTTCGGTCGGTTCGAGGGTCCGACCGGCAACGGAAAGCCGCACATTAGGCCGCAGGTCGATGTAGTCGTTCGCAAAAAAAGTGTGGCCGATCAGTTCCGCGAAGAAGGATTTTCCGGAATGCCGGCTCCCGGTGACCATCACGGACCCCCGAAACCCCTTTTCCCAGTTGTCCACCACCTTCCCTACCCTGGCCAGTTCGGCCTCCCGGCCCACCCGGAAGGATTCGCCGAGAAAACCGGCGTTGACGAACATGCCGGTGTAGTGCGCATTGGCGGACTGGGGCCGGCGGTCGTTGACCAGGCGGACGATCTTTTCGGAGGGGCTCAGGTCTTCGCTCCTGAGGCTGTCGCGCCCCCGGCTGACCAGCTGCCGCCCCCGGCCCACCAGCCAGTTTTTCAGCTGGGCCACTCCCGTCTGTTGGTACTTGCGGTACTGATTCAGGGTCTGTTGCAGGTCGAATTCCAGGAAGTCCGGCCGAAAGGCATTGGAGGCACTGAGTTCTTCCGCCAGGATGCGCAGTGTTTTTTGCTCCAGTTCCCGGATGCGGCCGGAGGAGCGGTTGATGTTTTTCACCAACTGCTCCAGGGCGCGGGGGATATCCTTCCCCAGCAGGGTCTGCCCTTCCTGACGGTCGAACTCCAGCCGGTTCTCCCCCGTACGGATGGCCGCCAGGAGTCGGTTGTTGATCTGTTCGCGGCGGTTGTAGAAGTCCTGCACCTCGGACATCAGCTCCGACTGCAACCACGTTCTGGTCTCCTCCCGCAGGTTGATCTCCCGCTGCTGCAGGGAACCGCCCTCCGTGCCGATGATCAGTCGCTCGGTGGAGGGTAGCCTCGCCGTGAGTTCATCGAGCCGGTCGATGAAGCCCGCCGCCAGTACGGGCATGGGTGACTTGGTGGAGAATTGCCGCAGTTGCTTCAGTAGCGAGGCGGGGCTGACCGCCGCGGTTTCGGTGGCTTCCGGGTGCAGGCTGAGGTCGAGGGCCGCCGTCAACTCACTCAGGTAATTCAGGTAATTCCGGAAAGCTTCGGCGAAGCACTCGTGTATTTCCCGAAAGGTAACACTGGCGCCCTCCAGTTGGACGGCCTGTTTCCCGATGGCCCCGACCTGCTCTACGATTACCCGGAGTTGCTCCCGAATTACGGGCCAGGGGCTGTTCTCCAGTTTCCACTTTTTGATCCTTTTGTCCAGGTCCACGGAAGGGGTACTGCCGAGTTTCAGTTTATCGAACAGGGCGCTACCGGCCAGACGGGCCTGTTCCCGGCTCGACTCCTCGAAGGTGGCGAAGGCCGGGCGGGTGAGCCGGTTCTCCCGGAGGAGGATGTCCGCCCGGTGGTACTCGAAGACCATGTCCCGGAGTAAGACCAGGTAATCCAGCGCGTCATCGAGCCATTCGTAGGTCAGGAAATAGGCAAAGCGATCTTCCGATCCCTGCCGGCCAAGCACCGCTTGCGCCTGATCGCCCGCTGCTTCCACGCTGGAGGCCAGATAGGTCACGAGTTCGGCTACGTGACGGCCCTGGAGTTCCGGCCCGTCCCCCGTCCAGGTTTGGGTAATTCTCTCCAGTGCCTCTCCTTCAATAGCGCTGAGCCGATCCGGAAGCTGGGGAAGTATAGTCGTGTTCATGGTAGGCCTGATGAAGGGGTAACGCAGCAGCTGCCGGGAAAAAGAGGGGATCTACCGCGCTGAAATATATAGCCTCTTGCCCGAACGGACCGTAAAATCTCCGCTACGAACCCTGCGCCCCCCCGGTGGCCAGCGGGGTGCCGCCCGTCATCTTTACCTGACAAACTGACCCGCCAACCCCTTTGGCCTTACCTTTGCAGCTTTGCGAAAGTCCCCAACATTTACCGAAATGAGCGATAAGAATAAAAAGCCCCTCGTCGACGAAGAGCTCCTGAACAACAGCGGTGCCGAACCGGAAGCGCACAACGTACCCGACGAGCCCCTGCTGGACCCGGAGGCGGATAGTAACCGCGACCGCATCCCCTCCGAGCGGGACGGCGTGACCGATCCTACCGTGGACGATTTTGCCGCCCTCCTACAGCAGAAAGAGGACCGCTACTTGCGCCTCTACGCTGAGTTTGAAAATTACAAGCGCCGCAACCAGCGGGAGCGACTCTCCCTGATCGAGACCGCCGGGGCCAGTACCATGAAGGCCCTGCTGCCCGTCCTCGACGACTTCGACCGCGCCAGCAAAGGCGCCGCCCAGGACGAGGCCAGCAAGAAGGTGTATGACAGTGGCGTCGGCCTCATCGTCAAGAAATTGTACCAGGCGCTGGCCGGTCAGGGACTAAAGCCGATGGAGAGCACCGGCGAGGCCTTTAACCCGGACCTGCACGAGGCCCTGACCGAAATTCCCAGCCCCGAGATGGCCGGTAAGGTGGTCGATACCGTCGAAAGCGGCTATACCCTGAATGGTAAGATCATCCGTCACGCGAAAGTGGTCGTCGGCAAGTGATGAGTTCGTTTGGGTTCCCGCTCACGGCCAGAACCTTGCCCTTTTCGGCCTGCTCCTTCGCACTGGATCAGGTCATTTAACCCGTTAAATTCGCTGATGCAGCACTCGACCAGACCAAAAACCTCTTCGCTTTCGTCAGGTTCGAGGAATCCAAATAAGCTCACGCATTATGGCTAAGAAAGATTATTACGACGTCCTGGGCGTCGACAAGGGAGCCAACTCCGACGTATTGAAAAAGGCGTACCGCAAGCTGGCCATGAAATACCACCCCGACCGCAACCAGGGAGACGCGGCCGCCGAAATCAAGTTCAAGGAGGCCGCGGAAGCTTACGACGTACTGAGCGACGACGACAAACGCGCCCGCTACGACCGCTTCGGCCACGCCGGCGTCGACGGGCAGAACGGCTTCGGTGGCGGCGGTGCCCACGGTATGACGATGGAGGACATTATGTCCCAGTTCGGCAATATGTTCGGCGGCGGCGGTGGCGGAGATTTCTTCGGCGGCGGCGGTGCCCGCCGGCAGGCCCGCGGCGAACGCGGCAGCAACCTCCGCATCAAGGTGCCCCTCACCCTCGAGGAGATCGCCGAGGGCGTGACCAAGAAGATCAAAGTAAAGCGGCAGAAGGCCTGCGACGTTTGTGACGGCAGCGGTGCCAAGGACAGCAGCAGCGTCGAGACCTGTAAGACCTGCGGTGGCGCGGGCGTGGTCCGTCAGGTACGCTCCACCTTCATCGGCCAGATGGCCACTACGACCACCTGCCCCACCTGCTCCGGTACGGGTACCCAGATCAAGGCCAACTGTACGAACTGTAAGGGAGACGGCCGCGTCTACGGAGAAGACACCATCGAGGTGAACATCCCCGCCGGCGTGGAGGAAGGTATGCAGCTGAGTATGCGCGGCAAGGGCAACGCGGGTCGCCGCGGCGGACCGGCCGGTGACCTCCTGATCAACATTCAGGAGAAGCCCCACGATCACCTGCAGCGCGACAGCCAGAAGCTGATCTACGACCTCTACCTCAACTTCGCCGACGCCGCCCTGGGTACCTCCGTCGAGGTACCGACCATTGACGGGCCGGTGAAGATCAAGGTGCCGGCCGGCACCCAGTCGGGGAAGATCTTCCGCCTGCGCGGTAAGGGGCTCCCCGCCCTCCAGAGCAGTCTGCGCGGCGACCAGCTGATCCACGTCAACCTCTGGACACCGAAAAAACTCTCCAAGGAAGAAACCGAACTCCTGGAACGGATGCGGGACATGGATAACTTCCAGCCCCAGTACGAGAAGGGGGACAAGGGGTTCTTCGAGCGGATGAAGGAGTACTTTTCCTAGGAACAAAGACCGCTGCTTCGCCACCCGAAAGAAGAAAGAGAAAAAACGCGATCGTCGATTGGGTAATATGATTTTTGCCCCTCACGGAGTTACTTCCGTAGTTAAACAACTTCGTATGTCCCAGTTGATACGTCTTTCTTCTCTCTTCTTTCTTCTTTCCTCTTTCCTCTCCTGCGGCCCCACCCCCCTCTTCGAGGCCACCGACGACCTCGGGGACGCCGGCTGGGCCTACCCCGACAGCCTCGACTATGCCTTTACGGTCAGCGACTCCGAGGCCCGCTATGACCTCCAGCTGGTGGTGGAGCACACCACGGCTTTCCCCTACCAGAATTTCTACGTGGAACTCACCACCGAGCTGCCGGACGGCCAGCGCCTCACGCAGCCGGTCAGTTTGCAGCTGTCCGATAAATTCGGTCGGTGGTACGGAGACTGTAGCGGCGACGACTGTACTTCCGTCATCACCATTCAGCAGGGCATGCGCTTTCAGCCCACGGGAAACTATAAGCTCACGGTGAAGCAGCACTCGCGGGAAGCCATACTGGGCGAAGTGACGGGGATGGGGTTACGGGTGGTGCCGGTGGAGGGGTAAGAGTAGGCAGTTTTCACGCAGAGCTCGCAGAGGTGCAGAGACGCTGAGCGTGATAACTATGCCGCTCAGCGACTCAGCTTCACAGCGCCCTCTGCGTGAAATATAGCCCCTCCGCGCAAGATTCCTACCCCAGATAACTCTTCAGCAAATTCTTATTCCGGCTCCGCCGCAACCGCCGGATGGCCCGCTCCTTGATCTGACGGACCCGTTCACGGGTAAGGTCGAAACGATCCCCGATCTCTTCGAGGTTGAGTTGTTCCTGCCCGTCAAGGCCGAAATAAGCGGCGAGGACGGCGCGCTCCCGGGGGGCGAGTAAATTAAGGTTATTGACGACTTCCTGGCTGAGGCTCTCGTCCATTACCTTAAGGTCGGGGTGGCTCTGTCCGTCGGTGGCCATGGTGTCGAGCATGGTGATGTCGGAATCTTCTCCGGCAACGGGGGCATCGAAGCTCAGGTGGCGCATCCGGCCGCTCATGGCGCGCTGCACGTCGGAGAGGCTGATGCCGAGAATGTCGGCCAGTTCCTCCGGCTCGGGGTCCCGCTCGAATTCCTGCTGGAAGGCGGCGATGGCCTGGGTGACCTTACCGTAGCCGGCGGCCTTGTTGTTGGGCATCCGTACCAGGCGGCTGTACTCGACGATGGCCTGCATGATGCTCTGGCGGATCCACCAGACGGCGTAGGAAATGAACTTGAAGCCCCGGGTTTCGTCGAAGCGCTTGGCGGCCTTGATCAGGCCGACGTTGCCCTCGTTGATGAGGTCGGAAAGACTAAGCCCCTGATTCTGGTACTGTTTGGCCACGGAAACGACAAACCGCAGATTAGCCTTGGTGAGCCGCTCCAGGGCGAGCTGATCTCCCGCCCGGATGCGGACGGCGAGTTCCGCCTCGTCCTCGGGCGCCAGGAGGTCGATCTTCCCGATATCGGTCAAGTACTTCTCCAGGGCGATGCTCTCGCGGGAAGTGATTTTATTGGATATCTTGAGTTGGCGCATGGTAGTAGATATAACGTTCTCCAATATAGAAAAAGTTTCGGTCAATGGGGTCATAGGGGACGAAACGATCAAGGATTAGGAAAACCACCGCAACGGACCACAACCAGCGGTGTATCCGGGCGGGGGCGCGGGTGCAATCCTTTCACAATCAGCCGGTCGGTTCCGGTGATCTTTTACGGCCGCTTATTTTCCGGCTCCGTTCACCTACTCATGCCTTACGGTTACGAGCCGGGGGCGGCCACTGCGGCAAACAATGGCCGGATCAACGTAAAAAGCCGGATATTGTGGCCGGGTTTAATGCTCTACGACTACTCTCTAGCCATACACATTTATGCGATCCGTACTTTCCACTCTGCTGCTCTTCGGAGTTTTTGCATCCTGCGTCCACGCCCAAACCTGGCAAAAACTCAACCTCAACGGTATCGAGGGAGACCGGCGCATCTTCCCCAAGGAGGCCAACGTAGTGACTACCAATGGCCGCGAACTGCGCGAATTTCTGCTGACCGCCCCCCACGAAAGCCGCGCCACGGCGGAAAACAGCCCCGTTTCCCTCACCGTGCCCGGCCCGGACGACCAACCGCTCACCTTCCGCATCGTCGGCTACGACATCGCCGCCCCCGCCGGTCTCGCCGCTTACCCGGAAATCCGCACCTACTACGGTAGCAACCCGGAGGTGCCGGGACAGACCATCTTCCTCGACTGGACCACCCGGGGGTTCCACGCCAGTATTCGCGGCGGCGGCCGACCCGTCATCTTCATCGACCCGCTTTTCCGTGGCAATACGGACCATTACCAGGTGTACACCCGGAGCGGTCTGGGGGAAGAGACGGAGGAAGCCTTCCGCTGCCTGACCACCGAAGGTCCCCGCCAGGACGCAGAACCGACCGGCGGCAAGGCCCTCGGCGATTGCGAACTCATGCAGTACCGCACCACCATCACCGCCACGGCCGAGTACAGTAACTACCACGGTGCCGACAGCCCGGCGCAATCGGACCTGGTACAGTCGGCCGTCGTGACCAGTCTGAACCGCGTCAACCAGGTCACTACCCGCGACCTCTCCCTGCGGATGCAGCTGATTGCCAACAACGACGAGCTCTACTACTACGATGCCGCCACGGACCCCTATACCGGAGATGACGTTGGCGATCTGATCGGGGAGAACACCCCCAACGTGAACAGCGTCATCGGCCGGGATAATTACGACTATGGGCACATCTATACCCAGGGAGACAACAACGGCGTCGCCTTTCTGCGCGCTTCCTGCGGAGGCAACAAGGCGGGCGGCGCCACCAGCCGGCAGACCCCGGAGAACGACCCCTTCGACATCGACTATGTCGCCCACGAAATGGGACACAACTTCGGGGGCAACCACACCCAGAACAACAGTTGCAATTACAGTTCCAGTGCCGGAATGGAGCCGGGCAGTGCCAGCACCATCATGGGCTACGCCGGAATTTGTTCCCCCAACGTGCAGACGAACAGCGACGACTACTACCACGGCCGCAGTATCGAGGAGATCACCACCCACTTCGAGTTCGGAAACGGCGGCTGCGGTACCATCATCAACAGCAGCCTGAATAACCCGACGGTGACGGAGCAGGCCGACGAAACCATCCCCTTCGGTACCCCCTTCGTCCTGAAGGCCGCGGCCACCGGAGACGGCACCCTCAGTTACAACTGGGAGCAGTACGATACCGAACAGGGGCCCATGCCGCCCGAAGGGACCAGTGCCCTCGGCCCCCTCTTCCGGAGCGTGGACCCCGTGCCCGGCCCCGAGCGTTACTTCCCGAACCTGCCGGCCGTCATTGCCGGCACCCCCGAAACCTGGGAGGTCACTCCGCTGGTGACCCGGGACATGAGTTTCCGCTCCACCATCCGCAATGTCAACGCCGCCTACGGTTGTGCCGGGGAGGATGACATCGCGGTCTCCGTGGACGGTACCCGGGGGCCCTTCCTCGTCACCGACCCTAACCAGGCTAACCAGTGGAGTGCGGGACAGACCGCCCAGATCCAGTGGGACGTGGCCGGTACGAACCAGTCGCCCGTCGCTTCCTCGGTGGTCGACATCCTGTTGTCCACCGACGGCGGGGAAGTATTTCAGCCTCTCCTTTCCGGCACCCCTAACGACGGCTATGCGGAGGTGGCCGTTCCCACCCAGCTCACCGACGCGGCCCGGATCATGGTCCGCAGCGCCGACAATGTATTCTACAACGTGAGTACGCTGGACTTCTCCATCGTGACCGCCGGTGGAAGCCCGGACTTCGTCATCCGCCCCGAATCCCCGGTCAGTATTGCCGACTGTTTCCAGGCAATCGACGAAGTGACGTTCACCTTCACCACGCTGAGCAGCGGCGGCGCGACGGCCCCCATCAGCTGGAGCATTTCCGGTCTGCCCGACGGGGTGACCGCTGCTTACTCCGTCAACCCCACCCGTCCCGGCGGTTACTTCGAAGTGACCCTCTCCGGGCTTTCGGGCATACCCGTCGGTCAGTTTCAACTGGAGCTGATCGGTAACAGCAGCGAAGGCACCGACCGCCAGTTCCTGACCGTGGAACGCAGCGGGCAGGACGGTACCGCCGGCCCCGCCACCCTGGCCCCTTCCGGCTTCAATACCGACCTGCGTCCCCTCCTGATCGGAGAGCAGGCCGCCGACGGTTCCACCTACGACATTCAGATATCCGACGACCCCGGCTTCAGCAACCTGCTCTACGCCGGCACCGACCTCGACGAGCCACGGTTTGCCCTGCCCGATTACCTCAGTGCCAACACCACCTACTACTGGCGGATCCGCGCCAGCTCCGACGGCGGCTGCGGCACTTCCTCCTGGAGTGAGGACAGCTTCACGACGGGGGACTGCCAGGTCTTCTCCAGCACCGCCGGACCGGTCGACATCAGCCCCGGACGCCCCGACCAGATTGCCGAGATGACCCTCCCGGTGGACGTGGTGGCCACCATCACCGATCTGGACGTCTACCTACTCGACATCAGCCATACTTACATCAGCGACCTGGCCATCGACCTGGTCGCCGCCGGTGGCACCACCGTTCGGCTCTGGGACCGGGAGTGTGGCCGCCAGGACGACATCCTGACCAGTTTCGACGACGAGAGCATCCAGCAAACCTTCGACTGTCCGCCCGTTACCGGGCAGTTCCTGGTACCGACCACCGGTCCGCTCTCCGCCTTCGACGGCTCCCCCGCCAACGGAAGCTGGACCCTGCGGGTGACCGACGAGGCGGAATTCGACGGGGGTACCCTCAACGGGTTTTCCCTCAAGATGTGCCTCCAGGGCGCTACCCTGCCGGTAACTTTTCTCTCCTTCTCCGCCACCGGCCAGAAGGACCACATTGTCCTCGACTGGGCCACCGCCGAGGAAGTCGACAATTTCGGCTTTTACGTAGAGCGCAGCCCGGACGGCAGCGGTAACTGGGACGAGCTCGGCTTCGTCGCGGCCGGTGCCGACTACCGTTTCGACGACCGGACGGCCCGCCCCGACACCGATTACTTCTACCGCCTGCGCCAGCAGGATCTCGACGGCCGGACCAGTTACAGCGACCTGCGCGCCGCCCGCTTCGGCTCGGAGACCGCTACCAGCCTGAAGTTGTTCCCCAACCCGACGAACGGGCTACTCCGCTACCAACTCAGCGGAGCGGCCGCGGGCTACGACCTGATTGACGTGAACGGCCGCCTGCTGGAATCGGGCCGCCTCCGTACGGACGGAGGTACCATCGACCTGGCCCGCCGGCCGGCCGGAGTGTACTACCTGCGCACCACGGGCTCGGAGGTTTCCGAGACCGTCCGGGTGGTCAAACTGTAGCCAGAGTCCGGAGGACTCTTTACCAACCAGCTAGGGGCGTCGCCCCTAGCTGCCCACCAAGGAGTCCTCCGGACTCCGTACATTTCCACCATGCCAGACAACCCCTTCGCCAACCTCGGCAACCTCCTCAACGATCTGCCCGAGGGCCCGGACAACGTCCCAACCCAGGCGGACGACACCGACTCCCCGGATACCGCCGCCGAACGGAAGGCCATGCCCCTCCGCCTGCTCCTGGACCGCAAGTACCGGCGGGGAAAGACGGCCACCATCGTCGCTGGCTGGACGGGTACGGAAGAGGAACTCGCCGCGCTCGGCAAGCGACTGAAGGTGGCCTGCGGCGTCGGAGGCTCGGTAAAGGACGGGGAGATCATCCTGCAGGGAGATCACCGGGAGAAGGTGCTGAAGCTGCTGGTTGCCGAAGGGTACGGGGGGGCGAAGAAGGCGGGAGGATGAACCTCACCCCTGACATCGCTTCGCGATGTCGTCCCCTCTCCCCTGGAGAGGGGGAACGTGATAATGGCACAGTACCATAACGCTTCGCGTTTCGTGATACGATACTCCGACGTCCCCCCTCTCCGGGGGAGAGGGGCCGGGGGTGAGGTTCCCTACTTAAAACTTGACTTCAACCCCACGGTCAGATTAAACACCGGCTTCCCCGGCGTACTGTCCGCATCCGCCGTGAAGTAGCCCTTGCGCAGGAACTGGAAGGAACTGCCGGGGGTAGCTTCGGCCAGGGCGGGTTCTCCCTTCGCGGTGATAACCGTCAGGCTGTCGGGGTTGATGAAGTCGAGGAAATCCTTATCCACGTGGTCCATTGGGGTGGGGTCCGTGAAGAGGGGCTGGTACATCCGTACTTCCACGTCCACCGCCTGTTCGACGGCGACCCAGTGCAGGGTACCCTTGGCCTTTACGCCGCTGGTGTCCTCTCCTGATTTGGAATCGGGGTAGTAGGTGCAGTTGATCTGGGTGACGTTACCGTCGGCATCTTCCTCGTGGCCGTCGCAGTGGAGGATGTAGGCGCTCTTGAGGCGTACGTCCTTATCCGGGGCGAGGCGGTAATACTTGCGGTTCTGCGGTTCTTTGCGGTAATCCTCCCGCTCCACCCAGAGTTCGCGGCCGAAGGGCAGCTGATCCCGCACGCTTGCGGAAGTGCGTTCCTCACCGGGGTTTCTTTCGGTCTCCAGGTATTCGGTCTGGCCTTCGGGGTAGTTGGTGATGACCAGTTTGACGGGGTCGAGGACCGCCATGTAGCGGTCGGCCGTCCGGTTCATGACCTCACGGACGTTGAATTCCAGCAGGTCCAGTTCCTGCTGGTT
This sequence comes from Lewinellaceae bacterium, assembly GCA_963838715.1. GTDB lineage: Bacteria > Bacteroidota > Bacteroidia > Chitinophagales > Saprospiraceae > Neolewinella. The sequence continues at coordinate 3,992,780 of CAWISE010000009.1, read as the reverse complement.
CTCCCGCTTGGTAACCCCGGTATTGATGCAAAAATTACGGATGGCCTCGGCGGGGTAGCCCTTGCGACGCAGGCCGGCCAGGGTGCTCATGCGGGGGTCGTCCCAGCCGTTCACCACGCCCTCCTCGATCAGCAGTTTCAGTTTCCGTTTGGAGGTGATGAAGTAATCCACGTTCATCCGGGCGAACTCGATCTGCCGGCTGGGAAATATCTCCAGGGCTTCGATCAGCCAGTTGTACAAGTCGCGGTGGTGGCGGAACTCCAGGGAACAGAGGCTGTGGGTGATCTTCTCGATGGAGTCACTCTGTCCGTGGGCGAAATCGTAGAGGGGGTAGATACACCAGGCATCGCCGGTCCGGTGGTGTTCTTCGTGCTTGATGCGGTAGAGGACGGGGTCGCGCAGCAGCAGGTTGGGGTGTGCCATATCGATCTTGGCCCGCAGCACGCGGCTGCCGTCGGGGAACTCCCCGGCCCGCATCCGCTCGAAGAGGTCCCGGTTTTCGGCAACGGAGCGGTCCCGGAAGGGGCTGTTGGTGCCGGGTACGCCGATGTCTCCTTTCTGGACTTCCATTTCCTTGGCCGTGGAGTCGTCCACGTAGGCGTACCCCTTATCGATCAGCCGGAGGGCCAGTTGGTAGAGCTCCTCGAAGTAGTCGCTGGCGTAGCGGGTACTGCCCTCCCAGTCGTAGCCCAGCCACTTGATGTCGTTCTGAATGTTATCGACGAACAGCGTTTCCTCGGTGGAGGGGTTGGTATCGTCCATCCGGAGGTTGGTGGTACCGCCGAATTTTTTGGCCGTCTCGAAGTTGATCACGATGGCCTTGGCGTGCCCGATGTGCAGGTAGCCGTTCGGTTCCGGGGGGAAACGGGTGTGAATGCGCCCACCGTGCTTACCCTGGTCCAGGTCTTCAATGATGATCTCCTCGATGAAATTATTGGCCTCGGTCATAACTGATAGATTAAAACGCGAAGTTACCACTAAACCCCAAACACCGGCCGGCGTCCCACAATTGATCAACCACTCCTTATGCGCCACTCGTACCTACTGCTTATTCTGTTACTTGGCACCTGCGTCCGCGCCCAGTCTGCCTACTTCCCCCCGGCTTTTTCCGCCGAGTGGGAAACGACGCGCCCCGCCGACCTGGGCTGGGACGCAGCCGCCCTGCCGGCTCTTTACGATTACCTCGGCGACAACAACACGAAGGCTTTCCTGATCCTCTACGACGGCCGCATCGTGGTGGAGGAGTACTTCGACAACTTCACCCGGGACAGCCTCTGGTACTGGGCCTCGGCCGGCAAGACCATCACGACGATGGCGGTGGGGCGGGCCCTCGACGACGGCCTGCTGTCCCTGGACGACCCCGCAAACCAGTACCTGGGCGTGGGGTGGACCGCCTGCGGGGAAGCGGAGGAAAACCGGATCACCGTCCGGGACCAGCTGCAAATGACCACCGCCATGAATGACCTCTTCGGTAACTGCGAGGCCCCCGCCTGTCTGCGCTGCGTAGCCGAACCGGGCACCCGCTGGTCTTACCACAATGCGCCCTACCGCAAACTCCGCGGGGTGGTGGAAGCCGCTACCGGAACGGCCTACAATCCGTACGTGCAGAATACCATTATGACGCCCATCGGCGGGGCCGGCCGCTTCATCATCAGCGATACCGACCTACTCTACTTCAGTACCCCGCGCACCATGGCCCGGTTCGGTCTGCTGATGCTGAACAACGGCAACTGGGCGGGAACGCAGGTGCAAAATTCCCAGTACTTGCGGGAGGCCACCACGCCGTCGCAGTCCCTGAACCCGTCCTACGGATACCTCTGGTGGCTGAACGGTCAGCCATCCTACCGGGTCCCGGGAAGCCAGGACGTTTTCAACGGCCCGCTGACTCCCTCCATGCCGGCCGACGGCTACTCCGCCCTGGGCAAGAACGGCCAGATGCTCGACGTGATCCCCAGCCGCAAGTTGGTGGTCGTCCGGATGGGCAATGCCTGGGAGGGGCTGGATACCGCCAACCAGGTCACCACCGCCGCCCACGAGGAGCTATGGGCCCGGCTCTCCCCCATCCTCGACGGGACGACCGCCACGACGCAAATTCCCACCACCGAACGGGAGCTGTACCTCAGCCCTAACCCGACGGAAGGAAGTGTTTACCTCCGCGGCCCCCTGGCCATCCTGGCCGAGCGGGTCTCCGTGCTGGATGCCACCGGCAAACTGCTGTTCACCCAGCGGGGGAGCGGGGCCGTAGACCTGGGGGCGATCCCCGCGGGCAGCTACCTGGTCATCGTCCAACTGACCGGGGGGCAGCGGTTGTTGCGCAGGGTCGTGCGGCGCTAACATTTGGCGATTTCAGTCGTTAACTAAGGTCATTGGTCGAGGGCTTGCAGCCCGAGTAACCCAAAAGACTCGGGCTACAAGCCCCCGACCATAAATTCGATCCCGCATGAAAAGATTCACGCTTTCGCTCTTTGCCCTGTCCGTCTTTTGTTTTTCCTGTGGTGCCGACGCCCCCGTAACGGACGACACCTCCGCCGATAACGCGGAGGTAGCAACCTCTACCCCTGCCACGGAACGGAACGAGCGGGCAATATCCACCGAGAACCCTAAGACTTACAACCGCAACGAAACGAAAACGGCGGCCACCTTCTCCCCCTCCGCCGGGGCCAAGGCGGAGAAGACCGGCTGGTTGGCATTCCACCAGTCCAACGGTGCCCCTACCCTGTCCTGGTCCGACTTCACGGCTTCAGACACCACGACCGTCAAGGAGTTCGCCGTGGTCGACTACGTTCCCGCAGACGGCTTTTACGACCTGGCTACCCCGGATGCCACCGATCGTCGCCGGGTGGACATCTACGGCTACGAAGCGAAACTGAGAAAGAAGAAGGGAGGGACCGAGCGCGTCGGCAGCCCCGACTCCGCCGTCCTGCTGATCGAGGGTGACCTGGTTCGCCAGTTGCTTTACTGCGGCACCCCCTGCACCTACGAGTCGGTCTTCTGGTCCGGCCCCCAGGAGGTGACCGTACTGGGCAAAGTGATCACCAACGACAACGAAAATTTCCACCCCTACGCCTGGCGGATCGACCTGGCCCGCCAGCGGGTGGTCACCTTTAAGAGTAATAAAATGTTGGGAGCGGAGAGTGATTTTATTGCGACGCAGCTGAAGTAGGGTGGCCGCTGGTGCGGCTTTTTTAGCGGGCCACGGAAGCTGCGCACGCACGGAGAAGTGGCACAGAGTGGGCACACAGAGCTATCGGAGTAACTGCGGAGCCTCCGTGGCCTGCCGCTCGTCCCGGATCAGTTGCGGTTCCACGAATTTTCCCGGGTACTTAGATAAGCCAAAATACTTAGGAGGCACATGCCTACGACAACCCCGATACTGATGTTTATCAGCAAATAATATTTGTCGAATACCCGTACCGTGCTAGGGACGAACTCCAGCGGGGGTTCCCCCCGGATATAGATAAGCTGCCGTATCGGTGGAAATATGGCTAAGCCGGTGATGAGTGCGTGAAGCAACCAGCTCAAACATTTTGGTAATGTGTGTTGGCGGTGCAGGTGATTAAGCAAGTAGCTGCCGGCCCCGGCGCATACCGTCAGACCCAATCCCGCAAGTACCGTATGAATTTGCACGGCTTCCAGTCCATCCTGTGTCGCCTCACTGCTAAAGCGCTTGGCGGAAGTGGCAACCAGCAGGGTTACCAATAACAACAGGAGTCCCAGCATGACCAACCAAAGCGGATACTTATGGGGATAAGACTTTTCATCGGCCCGATCGAATTGGTCTAACAACATATCATTGGCTATAATTTCTGTACCAGATCAGGCCGCCGGCGCGGACTTAGCGGGCCGCGCAGCGAACTCCGTAGCCAGAATACTCCTTAGTCGATCGAACTACCCAGCTCCACCTCCACTTCGACCCGCCGCTCGTCCCGGATCAGGTCCAGTTTCACGAATTCGCCCGGGTCGTACTTCTCCAGCTCCAGGTAGAGGTCGGTACTGGAACCGACGGCCTTGCCGTTGATACCGACCAGTACGTCTCCGAGCACGCGGCGGCCCTGGCTATCCCGGCTGAGACCCCTCACGCCGCCCCGTCCGGCCGGACCGTCCTGGGCAACGCTGATCACGACCAGTCCCTTCACCTGGGCAAACTGCCGGAGGTCAATCCCCAGGCTGGCCCGCCGTACTTCCCCGTACGCGATCAGATCCGGCACGACGTACTTGACGACGTCTACCGGGATACTAAAGCCAATACCGGCGGATGCTCCGCTGGGGCTGTAGATGGCCGTATTCACCCCGATCAGCTTTCCCTGGCTGTCCAGTAGCGGACCACCGGAGTTCCCCGGGTTGATGGCCGCGTCCGACTGAATGGCACCCTTGATGGGGACGCCCGCCTGGCTCTTGATCTCCCGGTCGAGGGCGGAGACAATGCCGCTGGTCAGCGTCCGGTCCAGGCCGAAGGGGTTGCCGATGGCGTAGACGGCCTGCCCCACCCGGATGTTGTAGCTGTTGCCCTTGTCGATCGGCCGCAGCTCGTTGGGGTTGGCGCGAATTTTCAGCACCGCCAGGTCCTTCTCCGGGGCCGTCCCGATGACGGTGGCCTCGAAGGCGCTGCCGTCTCCCAGGGTTACGAGGGCACTGCTGGCCCCCCGGATCACGTGGAAGTTGGTGATGATGTGTCCCTCCCGGTCCCAGACGAAGCCGGAACCCGAACCACTCTCTACCTCGCGGGTGGAGTAGCTCCAGAAATCCCTTTGTAGTGCCTTGGTCGTGATGTAGCAGACGCTGGGGGAGGCATCCTCGAATAGGCGGATGGTGTGAAGTTCCTGGTCGGTGTAGGTGGTGGTCGGAGACTCCCCCGGAGAAGTCGGACGTCCTCCGCTGCGCTCCGAGACGGCCGACCTCCCGGGGGAGTTCGGCATGTCGGCCGTCTCGAAGTCGGACGAAGTCCTGACGAGGACGTCCGACTTGTCCGAACGAGTGTCCGCACCATCAGGAAACAAATACCGACCGGCCGCAAAGGCCGCCACGACAATCAGGAAGCTGAGCAGAAAGTTCTTCATGCTTCGTTAACGCATCCGGAAGGCCGCTCGGTTTACCATGACGGCTAAAAATCGAAGCCCAGTCCCAGCAGGAAGTTCCGTCCCGCCTGGGGGTACATCCCGATGTCGGCCGTCGGGGCCCCGTCGAAGCGGTAGCGGTAACTCCAACCGTTACTGCTGTACAGGTTGTCGGTGACGTTGCGGACCAGCAGTGTCAGGCGGATATCGGCGGGAAAGTGGGTACGGGCCTTGCGCTTAAAGCCGTAGCTGAACCGCAGGTCCGCGAAGTGGTAGGCGTCCAGCTTACTGTCTTCCTCCCCGCTATTATCCACGTAGCGGTCGCCGACATGCTTCGCCTGGAGGCTGACGTCGAACTGGTGGAGGCTGACGTCCGGCAGGAAGCGGTAGGCGATCTCAAAGGAACCGATAAGGTCGGGGCTGAAGGCCAGGGGCGTGTCCTTCCGGTCGGCGGCCACCTGCCCGAGGTAGCCGAAGTTCTCATCGTAGTCATCCAGAAACTCGGTAAAATCCCGGACGCGGTTGCGGCTCAGGGTGAGGTTGCCGCCGACGGTCAGGCGGGGAGCGACTTCGGTTCCGGCCTGCAGTTCAACGCCCAGCCGGTAGCTACGGTCGACGTTGGCACGGCGGTACTCCCCGACGTCATTCAGTTCGCCGGTCAGTACCAGCTGATCGCGGTAGGCCATGTGGTAGAAGTTGATGCCGTAGTTGGCACGGCCGACGGTATGCCGCAGACCGATCTCGGTATTGAGCAGCTTCTCGGGGCGGGGCAGGCTCCCCGTGGGGTTCTCGGTGTAGTCGTTGCGGTTGGGTTCCCGCTGGGCGACGCCGAAACTGGCGTAGGCCTGGCCGCCGGAAAAGTCGTAGAGCAGACCGGCCTTGGGGTTAAAGAAGGTCAGTCCGGCCTCCTGGTCGACCTGCTCCAGTTCGTTGTTAAAGCCAAGGAATTCGTAGTCTACCCGCCGGAGCTGGAGGTCGACGTAGGTATTAAGGGTCCCGGACTGGCTCCGGGACAGCTGCCACGGGTAACCGATAGGTGGCGCGCCCGTACCCGCTGACTTCCGTTTTCACCGCATCGTTGTCGTAGTAGCGATCCCGGATTTCGCTGTCGCCGGCATTACGGGCCCAGATCACCTCTCCGTAGTGATCCCCGACGTAGCGGTTGGCGGAGCCGCCGAGGGTGAAGGAGAAATTATTCTCTCCCCGGTACCGCAGGCTGTAGACCGTACCGTAAAAGTGGTTGTCGAGCCAGCGGCGGCGGATCAGATCGGACTCGTCCGCCGTTTCGCTCTCGATCCCGTAATCGGCCAGGTCCTCTTCGGCCTTGTACTGCTCGAAGTAACCGAGGCCGCGGGTGTAGTGGCCGCTGATGCCCAGTTTCCAGTTGTTACCAAGCGGGCGATTGAAGTGGAGCTGGTAGTGATTCTGGCGGTAGTTGTCGATCTCGTTGTCGTAGGGGTCTCCTTCCTTTTCGGTACCGACGCTGTTGTAGGTACGGCCGAATTCGTCAATCTGGCCCTGGGTCACCCCGTTCCAGCTCTGATAGGTTTGCTCCTGCCCCCCGAAGGCGATAGCCCGGACGATTGCACCTGTCCCGGATCTATTCCGGGACCCAAGTTCATAAGTCACCCCCGCGTAGTAGCCGTTCAGGTCGGCCCGGGCCCGGTCGATGTAGCCATCGCTGTGCACCTTGCTGTAGCGAGCGTCCACCCGCAGACCGCTGGCCAGCAGGCCACTGGTATAATTGACGGTGCCCCGGCGGGTGCCGAAACTGCCGACCCCACCGTCCAGGCTGAGTTTCGGGTTCGGGTCCGGGTTACTGGTGTTGAAATCGATGCTAGCTCCGAAGGCCCCGGCCCCGTTCACGCTGGTCCCTACCCCCCGCTGGATCTGGATGCCGGAGGCCGAGCTGCTGAAATCCGGCAAATTCACCCAGAAGACACCCTGGCTTTCGGAGTCATTGTAGGGAATACCGTTGATGGTGATGTTGGTGCGGGTCGGGTCGCTACCCCGGATCCAGATGCCGGTGTAGCCCACGCCCGTTCCCGCGTCGGAATTAACGACGACGGAGGGCGTCCACTTGAGCAGGTAGGGCGCGTCCTGTCCGAGGTTGTTGCGCTGGATGTCTTCGCGCGTCAGGTTGGTGAAAGTGACCGGGATGTCCGAAGTGGCGGCCGTGGCGGTGACGGTGATGTCTCCCAGGTCGTAAGCGGCCGCGATGGAATCGAGCGCCTCGATGGGCGTCTGGGCGGAAAGGCCCCGTAGCCCCCAAAGGGAGGAAAAAATGAATAGCAGTAGAAAGACCGTGATGCGTAGCATGCGGAATGATTTTTCCCTTCCCGGCATTACCCGGGCAGGTTCCTTGAGTGAATCAAAGGGTATGATCTCAGCCGGCGTAAGTACGACAGCACCCCATTGTTGGCGCAAAGATACGTAACTGTCCGTAGTAAGCCCCACGCACCCGCATCCGCGAGGGGTTGAAAACACCCTCGCTGCAAGAGGAAGTCGCTGAAAGCGACTTTTCTTTTCCAGCGTGGCGGCCAGGTTAACTTCGTTGCTGCCTTCGGCGGATAGCCTCACGCGACCTTCCGGTAGCGACCTCGCAGTGTCATCTTACCACCTCACTCCCGGTGAGCGCGGCTCACGGGTAGCCGCCTCACACACCAGGGAGTAGCAGAGCGGTAACATCCCCGGCATGTCCTTGAATTGGTAGCGGTTGTCCCCCACCCGTTCCATATTGGGAAAACAGTCGTAGGGAGAATAATCGTACTCCCGGAAGTGGGTAAGGGTCAGGCCCCGGTCCAGCAGGGCGGAGATGACGCCCGAGATCGGGTGATCCCAGCTGACCTGGGTGCCGCCAACGTCCTCGCTGCCGTCCGTATAGCTACCGGTGGTGGTTTCGACGATGGGCTCGCCACCGAAGTAGGGGTAAATGACCTTGGTCCGGTCGTCATTCCAGAGCCAGACGACGGGGTGGAATTCCGCAAAAACGAATCGACCCCCGGGAGCCAGGAAGCGCGCCACCACGCCGGCCCAGCGTCCGATGTCGGGCAGCCAGCCGATGGTACCGTAGCTGGTGAAAACGATGTCGAACTCCGCGTCCAGCCGCTCGGGCAGGGAATAAACGTCGCAGTTGATGAAGGTGGCTTCCAGCCCTGCTTTACCGGCCAACTCCCGGGCGGCGGTGATGGCCGCGTCACTCAGGTCGACGCCGGTGACCACCGCGCCGCGCCGCGCCAGGGAGAGGGTGTCCTGACCGAAGTGACACTGAAGGTGAAGAATGCGCAGCCCGGTCAGGTCGTCCGGCAACAGTGCCAGTTCGATCTCGCGGAGGGATTCCTTGCCGGCCAGCCAGCCGGGAACATCGTAGAACTTACTGGTCAGGTGAGCCGAGGTGCGCTGGTTCCAGTGGTCGCGGTTGTGATTTAAGTAGTCTTTCATGTACGTTGTACAGGATGTACGGTTTACGATAACGGATGCGCTACCGCTGTTACTTGGGTACGTCAAATATCGTAATTCATACGTCAGACTTCGTACATCAACCCTACCAACTGTAACTAAGACTCACTCCCGTTCCGCTCGGCATCACGCGCAGTCCCCGGCGGTCCTGCTTCTTGTGCCACTCCGGAATCAGGATCCCGATGGCAGCGCCCAGGGCCATACCGGCGGCAATGTCGGTAGGGAAGTGCTTGCCGGCCTTGTAGCGGGCGTAACCGGTCACCAGGGGCACGGCAGCGGCACCGGCCCAGAACAAGGGGCGGAGTTTACTATCGGGGTAGAGGTCGTGAAAAACCTTCGCGGTGAAGAAACTCATGGCGGCGGAGTTGGCGGTATGGCCGGAGACAAAACTCTGGCGGGCGTTGTCCGACTGGCGGGCGCTGTTCTCGAACTCGGGGTTGTAGGTCAACGGACGGGCGCGCCGGAAGATCACCTTGCTCATCTTGGTGAACCCTTCGGTGAGTAGTCCGGTCTCGGCCAGCATCACGGCCAGTACGAGCGGTTTACTCCGGGCGCTCCGACTCAGCATACCCGAGGCGGGGAGCAAAAAACTGTACTTAAGGAGTTGGTCGGAGAGCACCCGGTGATTCTCGGAGAACTGGCGGGTAGCGCCGCGGTCGAAGAAGGGTACGTCGTTCGCGTTCTGACGGGCCAGTTGGCGGGGGCCCAGCCCTTCCAGTTGTGATTCGATCAGGTGGGAGGTGAGACTGATGCTCGCTCCGGTAGTGAAGTAGGACAACTCCTGCTTCCAGTCGAGTTCGTAGGGAAACTCCTGCGCTCCGATGGTAAGCGATAGCAGGAAGAGCAGGAAGAAAGTCAGGGAAAAACGAGTGTGCATGAACGTGCCGCTTGAACAGTGTGAGAAAAAGGGGGCGGGCAGGTCTTATTGCTGTGGTCGGGAAAGTAACTGGGTCTAATGTAAGGTTATTGTCGGTTCTTTTTCAATTTCGAGCCGCCGGCCCCGTCCCGTTATCACTACAACGGTTGCGACGACCAAAATCAACAACCTCTCTTTCACCTGAAAAATAATTACTTATGCATTAAACAAATTTAATACTTGTGCTGTTATATATATGTATTAAGCAACGAAGCGGGGGCTACAACCCATTAACAAGTTTTATTTTTTCGACCCCGCGCCAAAAATTTTAAGTTTTATGAAATCCCCTATTTTAAGTTCAACCAGCATTACCGGAACCGACGTCACCAACAACAAAGGTGAAAACCTCGGTGAAATCAAAGATCTCATGATCGACACCAGTTCCGGAACCGTGAATTACGCCGTACTCTCCTTCGGTGGTTTCCTGGGCCTTGGCGACAAACTGTTTGCCGTACCCTTTGAAGCCTTCACGGTAAACGAAGCGACCGAAAAGTTCGTCCTGAACGTCGACCAATCCGTCCTCAAGAACGCCCCCGGCTTCGACAAGGACAACTGGCCGAAATCCAGCGACAACAAATTCTGGAATGGTCTTTACGACCACTACGGCGTGAAGCGTCGTCCGTTCGTAACGAACAACAACTTCGCCTAATCCGCGATTGAACAGCACCCAGAGCCCCGCTCCCACGTTCCCGTGGGCCCGGGGCTTTTTTATGTCCCGACGGGCCGTTCCGGTTAAACCGGCACCTGCGCGCCGCGCCCCATTGCCTAAGTAAATGAAAAGCGTATCTTCACGGGATGAAGTTCCCTACCCTGTTTTTCGCCCTTTCCTTGCTGCTTTTCAGCGGTTCTTCCGCCACCGCCCAGACCGTGGTGGAAGTGACCCAGCAGAACCGGGTCACCGCATTTTCCCTAACCCTCCTGGGAATTCCCGCGGAGTTTGACGTAAACAATTACGTCATTCTCTACACCAGTACCGACCCCTTCGGCAACCTGGACACTTTGAGCGGACTGATCACGGTACCCGAACAAACTGATTTCGCCCTCCCCCTCACCGTGTACAACCACGGCACGGTGCGCGACCGCGAGCTGGTCCCCAGCCGCCTGCCGCCGCCCTTCAGCTTTTTTAGCGAGCGCACCATCATTCACGCCATCGGCTCCAACGGATACATCACTTTGTCCCCGGATTACTTCGGCCTGGGCGACAACCCCGGTCTCCACCCCTACGTCCACCGCGACAGCGAGGCCAGGGCCGGCCGCGACCTGCTGACGGCCGCCCGCGTCTGGCTGGACGAGGAGGACATTGCCTACAACGAACAAATCTTCACCACCGGCTACAGCCAGGGTGGCCACGCCTCCATGGCCCTGCAACGGGATCTGCAACTCAACCCGGAAGCCGGCACCGAAGTCACCGCCGCCGCCCACCTGAGCGGACCGTACAGCATTTCCGAAGTGATGGTCAACACCCTCTTCGACCCGAACCTGGAAACGGAATCCGGCTTCGTGGTCTATGCCTACATCAGCTTCAATTACGTCAATCAGCTCTTTTCCGACAACGGGCAAATCTTCGTAGCGGAGTACGTCGACCTCGTCGATGATTTCGAATCGGAAATACTTAACCTGGGAGATTTCAGTCTCATGCTGGACGCCCGCCTGGCCGCCAACGGCGACCAGATCACCGACGTATTCCAGGACAGTATCCTCCAGCAGTTGATGGAGCAGGACACGGCCACCTCCCGCATTTACCGTGCCATCGTGGAGAACGACACCTACCGTTTCGCCCCCGATGCCCCTACCCTGCTGGTGTACTGCACCGAGGACGAGCAGGTACCCTTCCAGAATGCCCTGCTGGCCGATAGCGTGATGCGCACCGAGTTCGGCGCAACCACCGTTACCCTGCTGAACGGCGGTCCGGAAGACCACGGCGGTTGCGTAATCCCCGCGGTAACCGGTGCCCTGAGTTTCTTCGGCCCCATCGCCCGCCGCGACCTGATCAGCAGCCTCGGCGGACCGGTGGACCTCCCCGGCCTGGCCCTGGCGCCCAATCCCGTTCAGCGGGGCGGGGCGGTCAACGTAACCGGCCTGGATATCCAGCAAACTTACCCCTGGTTCCTGTACGAGGCGACCGGCCGGCTGGTCGGTTCGGGCAAGCTGTCCGGTAACGGCACCGTCCGGTTACCCGAACGCACGAGCGGACTGACGACCCTGCGCATCGCGCTGCCCGACGGCAATTTCGTCGTTCGCCGCCTGATCGTACGCTAAGGTGGACGTACTTATCCGACAGGGCAACGCCGCCGACCTGCCCGCCATTCACGGCCTCGTGGCCGAACTGGCCCGTTACGTAGACGAACTTCCGGCCTTCACGGCTTCCCTGGCCGACTACCAGAAAGACTTCTCCGACGGTTTCTTCGAAGCCATCGTGGCCGAGGACGTTACCGCCGGACGGGTGGTAGGGATGGCCCTGTACTACTACTCCTACAGCACCTGGAAGGGGCGCATGATCTACCTGGAAGATTTCGTGCTCGACCCTGCCTACCGACGCCGGGGCATCGGCAGCCGCCTCTGGGACAAGCTGAAGGAAACGGGGCGCGGACGCGGGTGCAAGCTCCTCAAATGGCAGATCGCGACTTCGAATACGGAAGCCCTGAAGTTCTACGCCGCCCAGGCCGCCACCATTGACGAGGAGTGGATCAATGGTAAGCTATCTTTGTAGGGAGGATAGAAGAAAGTGTCTTAGGAATTGCCCGGTCTTTTTTCTTTCTTCTTTCAGGCTCGCGGAGCGAGCCGGTCTTTCCGTCTTTCTTCTACCTTTGCACCATAATCCCACGAGCTTTGAGAACACGCCTTTTCCTCCCCCTGCTATTCCTGTTATCGGCCTGCACCTGCGTCCGCGCCCAGTTCTGTGACGGGAACCTCGGGGAGAACATCTTCACCGACGGAGATTTCGGCTCCGGGACCGCCAACATCCCGGCCACCGACCCGCTGCTCGCCCCCGGCTTCATTTACCAGCGCAACCCACCCCCCAGTGACGGCTTTTACACCATTACCAACAATACCGGGGCCTGGCCTAACCGGTACGACACCTGGCTGGCCATTCGTGACAACAGCCCGGACCCGAACGGCTACATGATGGTGGTCAACGCCAACTTCACCCCCGGAATCTTCTACCTGGAAACGGTCGACGGCCTCTGTGAGAATACCACCTATCAGTTTACGGCAGACATCATCAACATGGTCAGAAGGGGCACCGGAGACCTCCGCCCGAACGTGAGTTTTTTCATCGGTGACACGGAATTCTACACTACCGGCCTCATCCCGGAGGACGAGACCTGGACGACCTACGGCTTTACTTTCATCACCGAACCGGGGCAGAACAGCGTGACCCTCTCCCTGCGGAACAATGCCCCCGGCGGAATCGGCAACGACCTGGCCATCGACAACATCGCCTTCCGCCCCTGCGGCCCCGAGGCCATGGTCACCCCCGGTAGTTCCACCGTTCTGTGTGAGGACGGGGAGCCCCTGGCCCTGCTGCGCACCGTGATCGGCGACCAGTACCCCACCCCGTTCGTCCGCTGGCAGACCAGCCCCGACGGCGTAAACGACTGGACGGACATTCCGGGGGCCACCGATTCCGTATTCACCCACACCGACCTGAGTGCCGGCACCTACTACTACCGCTACCTGCTGGCCAATAACTCCAGTAACCTATCCAACAGCAGGTGCCGGGTAACCAGCAACACGGAGACCGTCACCGTTTTACCCAAGGAGAATAGCGTGAGGGACACCATCTGTGACGGGGACCGACTGATTCAGGGAGACAACATCTATTTCACTTCCGGAATTTACGTGGACAGTTTCATTTCCAGCATCGGCTGCGACAGCATCGTAACGCTGAACCTGACGGTTTCCCCGAATCCGGGGCTGGTCGTTCCCGTCACCCTGACCGACCCGACCTGTAGCGATACCCGGAACGGCACCGTCCGGTTGGGGCTTCCCGGGACCGGCACCCCTCCCTATGTGCTGACCTTTAACGGTCAGCCGTACACCCCCGATACGCTGGTGACCGGGCTGCGGGCCGGAGATTACGAGTACGCCGTCACCGATGCCTCCGGCTGCCGGACGGAGGACACCCTCTCCCTCGTCGGCCCTCCCCCCTTCGACATTTTTCTATCCGGGGATCAACGGGTACTACAGGGAGACAACGCCCGGTTACTGGTCCGGGGTAGCGAAGATATCGTCCGGCTCGACTGGTTTCCGGAGGACCCAATTCGCTGTGACACTCCCTGCCTGTCCGCCAATTTCCTGCCGGACTTCAGCACCACGATCACCGCCCGGGCCTTCAACGAAGCCGGCTGCGTTGCCGTGGATTCCGTAGCGGTTACCGTGATCGAGGACCGGTCCGTCTACTTACCCAATGCCTTTTCCCCGAACGGAGACGGCATCAATGACTTCTTCTTCGTCCAGGGGGCCAGCGACCGTAACATCCGGGCCGTACTCTCCCTGCGGGTCTATAATCGCTGGGGGGCGGAAGTTTTCGCCCGGTTCGGTAATTACCCCCCTAACCTGCCCGAAGAGGGCTGGGACGGCCTGCTCAACGGGGAGCCTGCCCCGGTGGGCACCTACCTCTACGTAGCGGAGGTCCGCTTCATCGACAACAAGGAAACCCGACTAACGGGAAGCGTGACGTTGTTGCGCTAACTCACCCGCTGCAGCAAAGACTCCGTCAGTACCCGCAGGGTCGCCTTCACCGCCTCGTCACCGCCCGCCGCGTCCAGGTGGGCGTAGGCCTCGGTCTGTAGTTCGTCGCGCAGGGCAGCCACCTTGGCGGGGATGCCGGCCGCCCGCATGATCTCGGTTACGCGACCAACCTTCGGCCCCGGGTCCGACGGGCTCTGGGTGAAGAGTTCGGCCAGTTCGGCGGCCTCGGCCCGGTCGATGTCGGCCAGTGTTCTCAGATAGAGGAAGGTCTTCTTGTTGCGGATGATGTCATTACCCGTCAGCTTTCCGGTGACGGCGCTGTCTCCGAAGGTGTCCAGCAAGTCGTCCTGCAACTGGAAGGCCAGTCCGGTAAGCCGGCCGAAGGCGTAGAGGTGATCGGCATCGGAGCGGGTGGCTCCGGCGGAGAGCGCGCCCATCTCCAGGGCCCCGCCGAGGAGTACGGCCGTTTTCAGTTCGATCATTTTCAGGTACTCGTCGATGGTGACGTCGGCCCGCCCCTCGAAGTCCACGTCGTACTGCTGCCCCTCACAGACCCCCGTGGCCACCCGGTTGAAGGTGCACAACAAGTCGCTTATTTTGGTCTGGTCCGGCACGCCGCAGAGGTGGTTGTAGGCCTGGATCAGCATCAGGTCGCCGCTGAGGATACCGGTGTTGACGTCCCACTTTTCGTGGACGGTCGGGCGGCCCCGCCGCAGCGGGCTGTCGTCCATGATGTCGTCGTGCAGCAGGGTAAAATTGTGAAAGACCTCGACGGCCAGGGCGACCGGCATCCCGGCCGGACAGCGTTCCGCGTCACCGAACATCCGCGCGGCCAGCAGGGCGAGCACCGGCCGTACCCGCTTCCCTCCGATCCCGAGGATATAATCGATCGGGGCGTAGAGACCGGCGGGTTCCCGCTCGCCGAAAGTAGCTTCCAGGGCGGAGAGGAAACGGGTGCGCAGGTCGGTCAGCAGGTCGGGGGCTTCGGTGGTCATGGCGCGAAAATAGAGCGATTCGGCAAAACCCCCGGCTCCGGGTTTGGTTTGTATTCCCAGTGACCAGCGAAACCCTTCCCATGCTCCGCTAACGCTTAACTCCGTGGAACCCATTGATTGCGCTTTGCGCAATCCTGACAACACCAACACATGACCAACCCCGACTACGACCTCATCATCATCGGCGGCGGCCCCTCGGGCATCAACGTCGGCATCAGTGCCCGCCGGGCGGGTCTGAATGCCCTCATTCTGGAAAAAGGGATGGTTACGAACAGCCTCTTTAATTTTCCGGTCAACATGACCTTCTTCAGTACCTCCCTGAAGCTGGAAATCCACGGTATTCCCTTCATCAGCCACGGTGACAAGCCAACCCGGACGGAAGCCCTGGAGTACTACCGCCGCCTCATCCAGTCAGAAAAACTGAACGTAAAACTCTACGAGCCCGTGGAGCGAATGGAACCGCTGGATGGGGGTGGCTATCGGATCTTCACGAAACGGGGGGCCTATACCACCGCCAACGTCTGCGTCTCCACCGGCTTTTACGATACGCCGCGGCTGCTCGGGGTTCCCGGGGAGAAATTGCCCAAGGTAAAGCACTACTACGACGACCCCCACGCCTACATCGGTCAGCGGGTGGTGGTCATCGGGGCGGCCAACTCCGCCTGTGACGCGGCCCTGGAGTGCTGGCGCAAGGGGGCGGAGGTCACCATGGTCGTTCGGGGCGATCACGTCAACGACCGGGTGAAGTACTGGATCAAGCCCGACATCGAGAACCGCATCAGGGAGGGCAGTATTCCGACTTACTTCCATTCCACCGTAACCGAGATCCGGGAGCGGGAAGTCGTTATCTCTACGCCGGAGGGAGAAAAGACGCTGGGGAACGACTTCGTCCTGGCCATGACCGGCTACCAACCCAACTACGCGCTGTTCGACCGCCTGGGGCTGCCCGTACACGACGATGCGGCCTGTAAGCCCGTCTTCGACCCGGAGACGCTGGAAACGTCCCTGCCCGGGGTGTACATGGCGGGCGTAGCCTGCGCGGGGCTGGAGACGAGTAAGCTGTTCATTGAGAATACGCGGGACCACGGGGAGATCATCGTGGGGAATATTTTGGGGAGGGTCGCTAGCGCGACTTAGTTCTTACCATTAAGGCATTGAGTGGCACTAAGCATTGAGATAAAATGTAGCAATGAGGCTTAATGCACCTCCCACAAACAGCTACGCCCCGTCACTATCCAGCAACGGGGCGTAGCCCAAACTATCGACAAATACTGCCCGGGGGCGGTGACTAGCCGAGTTTGTTTACGTGCAGCGAGAGGCTGCTCTTCAGGTTGGCGGCCTTGTTGGCGTGCCAGAGGTTGCGCTTGGCGAGGCGGTCGATCATGCTGAACAGCTTGGGCAGCTGCTTCTCGGCTTCGGTGCGGTCCTCGAGATCGCGCAGTTTCCGTACGGCGGTACGGGTGGATTTCTTGTAGTAGCGGTTGTGCAGGCGCTTCTTTTCGTCCTGACGAATGCGCTTCTTGGCGGATGCGTGATGTGCCATATCGTGGTTACGTTTTGGGTCGCTGGGGGCAGCGGTTGTCAATTGGGACGCAAAGGTAAGGAATTTGGAGGAAAGAATTAAAGAATTAGGAATTAAGAATTAAGACCGGGCGACGGTACTCA
Organism: Lewinellaceae bacterium; assembly: GCA_963838715.1. Lineage (GTDB taxonomy): Bacteria > Bacteroidota > Bacteroidia > Chitinophagales > Saprospiraceae > Neolewinella. The sequence goes on along the minus strand of CAWISE010000009.1, from coordinate 3,975,996 downwards.
GATCACGGGTCGGCGACCCGTGATCTGAGTGGTGCCGGGTTTTACCGTACGACCAGTCTGCCCCGCTGCCGGGTGTCGTTCGGTCCGTCCAGCGTCCAGAAGTAGAGACCGGCGGGGGTATCCAGCCCGACGCGGGTGGTCGTCGCCGCCCGCAGTTCTACGGCTCGGAGGAGCCGGCCGGCCGCGTCGAAGAGCCGCCAGCGGAAGTCACCGGGCCCGGCACCGGCGGGCAGAAAGAGGTTGGTCTCCGCCCCGGCGGGGTTGGGAAAGACGGAGAGCCCGGCCACGGGGGCCGGCCGCGGCGGTTCGTTGCTACTGATAATGTCGGCGCAGGGACTGCCCTCGTCACCCAGGGGGCCGAGGCGGAAGTTGGGAAAGTAGGGCTGGTCGCGAAAGACCCAAACGCCCAGGTCGAGCCCGCCCTGCTCGAAGTCGCAGGCCGCGCCCCGCTCGTCGGGACGGTGGATGACGTTGTACTTGTCCCCGCTGATGTTGTAGCTGTAGAGTTTACAGTCCGGGCCGAGTTGGAAGTTGACGGCGGTGGGGTGTAGTAGGGGGTGCAAACTATCCGGATTGGTCATTTCGTGAATGAGCTGCCGGCTCCGGTCGATGTCTTCGGCCCAGAGATCGTACTGGAATACCCGCCGAGAATTAGAGACGTAGGCGAACTGACTACTAGAAGAAATACCTAGGCCACCAATAGCAACATCCGGCCACTCAAATTCCGGAAAAGGGGTAAAATTAAAATTACTCAACGTACCGGTCGTACGATCAAAATCGAATACTTGTAAGCCCTCCCGGGCATTGAAGCGTACGAACTTCGAGCCATCCGGGGTAAACTGGCTCTGCCCGCCACCTCGGATACGAGCGGTTTCCGACCTGCCGATAGCTTGAATACCGGACAAAGAGACTCCCGAACTATCAATCAAATAGATAGCGATACGGTCTTCCACAAGGGCGACACCAGCCACCAATCAATCCCGTTGGCGTGTTTGTTCAGGGCTTGCCCGCCGCCTTCGTAGTAAAATTCATTGGTGGTGACATTCTTAGAGACAACTGCCCCATCGCCTTCATTCTCTGACATTTCAATTGTAGTCAAATACAATCTTGAAGTAAAGGCGTTACCCCCATTGATTAAAGTGTCACTTTGCTCCCTGGGTTGGTGCAGCATAAAATACTTGTCTTTTGAATGAGGTATGGGAACGATTAGAGTAGATCCGGGAGAGTTTGGATAACCCCGACCTGTCCCACTACCCTGATCCACACAAAATCTTAGAAAAATGTCACCAAAATTAATGCCGTAACCGCCTTCCATTCTTTCGTGCCGGTAATTATAAACCTGACAACCGTTCGTGTAAAACTGTAGTTCCCCCTCAGCATTGGAAATAACGGCTGATGCACCCTCAAACTGTAAGTCGGTAGTAATGGGTTGTAATTCTGGGCTTCCAGTAGAAAAACTGACCCTTACCGCCCCATTGTCGTCCGAAAGTATCCAGTTGTTATCGTGGTGTTGCCCCCAAATGAAACTGGTAAAGAGCCCGATCATGACGATCGGGCTCAAAAGTTTGATTAGGTTTCTCATTACTGGACGGGGAGTTAGGTGAATGTCTGGGGTTCCAATGGACAAAGAACGATCAAAATATACCCTTCATTCCCAGACTATTCTAGCCGTTCAGTTCGGTAACCCTATTATGGCAGGGCAGCCGACAAAAGACTACCGCTTCACAAACCGCCGCAGCTCCCCGTCCATCCGCAGGAAGTAAATGCCCGCCGGCAATCCACTCACGTCCAGCCCGGCCTCCCGGTTGCCCGTGACCGGCCAGTGGCGGCCGTCGGCTCCGAACAGTTGGAGGGATCCGGCCGCGCCATCCACGAAGAGGCGGTCGCCGACCGGGTTAGGCCGCAGCACAAGTGCCCTCCTCCGCCAGGGTAACCAGTCGTACTTCGCTGAGCGATTCGCTACCGTCCAGGTCGACCGTCCGGAGGCGGTAAAACTTGCGGTCACCGGACCAGGGCGTCCGGTCGGTGTGGGCGTAGGCGGAGCGGCCGGGGGTGAGGCGGGCGATCTCGTGGAAGGTCCGGCCGTCGGGACTGGCCTCCAGCCGGTAATCGGCGAGGTCGACCTCGTTGGCGGTGGTCCAGTTGAGGTGAACGGCGCGCTTTTCCCGCTCGGCGGTGAAGGAGAGGAGGTCCGAGGGCAGGGCGGTGCCCAGGGCGTAAATGGCGTAGGAGTGGGGCCCCACGGCAATGTCCAGGAAACCGTTGCTGAGGGTGGCGTCGCTGCCGTTACCCGTCAGTTCGGTGAAGTTGATGTCGGCCGCGTTCCTGGCCCCGGCGGTAGCGATCTGCTGGTCGACCCGCAGGGAATTGTCGCTGAAGTTGATCGCCACGACCACCTCCGGGGAACCGACGCCGCCGCGCAGCTGGTAGATCAGGGCTTCGCTGCCGCTGCCCGAGGAGTAATTTCCGGTGTAAGGAGTGCCGTAGTTATTCAGGTACTCTACGGTGGTCGCGCCGAAAATGTGGTCGCGGTGAATCTGCATCAACTGGCCGATCTCCGCGCTCAGGTCCTGGGTGGGGGCGTTCGGAATGCTCGTCCCGAAAAAGTCCGGGTAAAACACGGTGGGTACCCCCAGCTGGTTGTTCGTCAGGATGTAGGCGTAGGCCAGCAGGGCATCGTTCTGAATCGGTTCGTTGTTGCTCCGGAAATCGTGGTTGTTCACGAAAGTCACCACGTCGAAACCACTCAGATTCGTGGCGTCCCGCAGGGAATTGTTGAAGATGTTGCGGGCGTCTCCCCCGAAGTCGCAGCGGCTCTTCAGGGCGTCCCGCAGGGCGAAATCGAAGACCCGGGCGCGGGCGCTGGATGCAAACATATTCGCGTTGACGGCATTGACCCAGCCGGCGAGTTTCTGGGCGTTCCCGTCGAAGAATTCCCCGACTACCATACCCGGTTCGATGCCGTCGGCGGACAGGTCGTCCAGCAACTGCCCCACGAAGTAGGGCGGAAAGTGCTTGACGGCATCCATCCGCAGGCCGCCGAAGCCGACATCGTTGAACAGCCACTCGTTCCAGTCGGCGTAGACCTGACGGGTGGAGGGGTTGGCCTGCACCACGTCGTAGAAAAACAGCAGGGTTTCCTCGTCTCCGTTCAGACCCGTACCGTTGGTGTTAGCGGAATTGGGGCGAAAGTTTTCGAAGTTCATGGCACCCTGTCCGCTGGGCAGGTTGGTAAAGTCGGTGTACGTCTGGATCTTCAGGTCGTTCAGGTCGATGTTGAAGCCCGGGCTGCCGTTGTCCGGCTGGTAGTATACGCCGTAGATGCGGTGGTCGGAGTAGCCGCCGCCGGAGTTGTTCATGAAGATGAGCAGGTCGTCTCCCCCCGCGGCAAAGTCACCGGCGTTGAGGTCGAGGTGAAACTCGTCGGTGAAGCAGTTGTCGAAATTGGCGAGGGAGGCCACCATGTCCTGGTTGAGCATCACGTCGTCGAAGGCCTGTCCGCAGTCGCCGCCGCCGTTGGGTTCCGACTCATTGACGGCTCCCTGGAAGGGCTGGGTATTGCTGGCGGTGGTCACGTAGAACTTGTACTGGTTACCGTTCTGAACGAAGCGACTATCCGTCGTCTTCGAGCTGACCTTAAAGTAGTAGTCGCCCGAGCCGTAGGTGCCGCCCAGGGGCAGGCGGATTCGGTAGCGGTCGCTGGGGAAAGGATTCTTGCTTGCGTCGTAGTGCTGCTCGATGTAGGCCTTCACGGCGGGGTTGTCCTCGGCCGTTCCGCCGTCGCGGTGGTTGTAGACCACGTCGGCCACCGCTTCCATCCCCCGGGCATTGAGGGTGGAGATGAGGGTATTCACCTGGGCGCGGGTGCCGAATCCGGTGCGGCCCAGCCCGTACTCCCCCAGGTCGTAGAGGTCCTTCGGGTCGTAGCCGTTGGAGCAGGCCCCGAAACTGGAGCGGGAGGCCGGCGGGAGCCAGACGTAGGTGAAGCCGGCCGTTTCCAGGGCGGCGGCGTCCGAGTTAAGTCGGGCGGCCCAGTTGGGGCCGGAGTAGCCGTTGCAACCGTCTTTGTCGTAGTCCCAGTACCAGCCCTGGAGCATGAAATCCTGGGCGGAAAGGGAGAGTCCGCCCACCAGGACGAACAACAATAAGGAGAGGTAACGCATGATCGTAAGCTTCGGTAAATACTGTCGGAAATATCCGCCCCGCGTAGTAGGAATGGGGAGGTTTGAAATCTGGGGCAAGATAAATAGTTTCCTTGTTACCGGGATGTCGCGGCGGCGGCACCCGCGAGGCACCCCCGGCGGCACCCCCGGCGGCACCCGCGAGGCACCCGCGAGCGGTTCAAAACCCCTCGCTGCGAAAGCAAAGTCGTTGAAACGACTTCCCCGGTAGGCCACGGTCGCTTCCAGCAGAGACTTCCTCCGGGCGGCGAGGGCGGTTTACCCCCTCGCGGATGCGGGCATCTTACGGGTAAAAAATCTCGGGGGTAAGGGTACGGGGAGCGCCGGCACCCGCGAGCGGTTCAAAACCCCTCGCTGCGAAAGCAAAGTCGTTGAAACGACTTCCCCGGTAGGCCACGGTCGCTTCCAGCGACTTCCTCCGGGCGGCGAGGGCGGTTTCTGGTCTCCTCGCGGACACTTCCTAACGGTAGCAGAATGTTAGGGGGAGTCTTTCCACTCAGACCCATCCTACCTGCCGGGGGAACGAACTTTGGTACTCCACTCTTACGTATCTTTATTGGCTGGCTTCGGGTGAAAACCTTGCACCTGCGCGCCGTCGCCCTGATTCCACTAAAAAACCATATCGATCATGAAGCATACTTTACTCCTATTTTTTGCCTGTTTCGGACTGGCCTTCCCACTATCCGCCCAGTACGGTCTTCTCGGAGGCGCGGACGGATTCGTCAACAACGGATACGACCAAAACAATCCGTTTATCCTCGGCTTCGGTGCCGGAGGTAGTCGAATCTTTACCGGTTCCCCCCTGCAGGGCGGTAATACCTTTTTTCGCCTGGTGACCAATAACAACAGCGGTAACCGGGACCAGGTCGGCCCCAACAACTGCCCCGGCACGGACGACGACGTCACCGGTCGCATGGCCCAGAACATCCAGGGCTCCAGCTGCGCGAGCGGCGCTTTCCGGATCGCCAATACCAATACCGCGTGGACCTACGTGATCAAAACGCCCACCGCAGATAACGGGTCTTACCGCTTTCTTTTCTTCGAGATCCAGGGCACCCCGGTGACCGTCGATGCCGTTACCCAATTCCCGGCCAGCGACGGTAACGGGGAAGTACCGGCCAACCAGAACGTTACCCTGACGGCCACCCTGAGCAACGGCAGTATTCCGCCAACGGGACAGGCGATCTACCTGCGCTACTCCACCGATAATTTTGCGACCTCTACCGTAGTTCCCTTCTTTTCCGGCGTGGACGTGACCGGCAATGCCACCAACCAGGCCAGCATCCCCGGCCAGGAGGATGAGACGGACCTGCAGTACTACGTGTTCACCAGCGGTTCCGCCGTCGCCCCGGCCGCCGATGGCTCGGATGCCGATTACCGTACCATCAACCTGAACAACAACGGCAACGCCAACTACGCCATCTCCTTCGAGCGCGCCCTGCCCGTTACCCTCAGCGACTGGCACGGCAAGCGGGACAAGCAGAACGCCGTCCTGGAGTGGTCCACGGCCACCGAGGACAACGCCAGCCACTTCACCGTCGAGTGCAGTGCCGACAACGGCGGCAGCTGGATGGAGCGCGGCACCGTCCGTGCCACCAACATCTCCGGTAGCGACTACCGCTTCCTGGACAGCAACGTGCCCACCGCCGAACTCAGTTACCGCCTCCGGCAGGTGGACCTGGACGGCAGCGAGGAACTCTCCGCCATCGTACGGCTGCCCGGAAATGAGGAGGCGCTCCGACTCTGGCCCCAGCCGGCTGCCGCCGGACAGGCCGTTCTCGACGTGAGCCTCGACTTCCTCGGGGCCGACGCCCAGCTGATCGACGCCGACGGCCGGTTGCGCAGCAGTTTCGTGGTGGACGGTCCGCGTTACCGGCTACCGACGGACAGCCTCGAACCGGGTGTCTATTTCCTCGTCATTCGCGGCGAGCAACTGGAGACGCGCCGCGTCGTGATCGGTCAGTAAAACAGCCTGACGGTGGGGTATGGCCGGGCCTGCGTAAATTAGTGCGCCGCTAGACCCCCGCTATGCCCCACCGTTTACTACTCCTACCCTTCCTTTTCCTCACCTATTCCACCCTGAACGCCCAGTGTGGCGCCACCGTGGATGCCGGCCCGGACATTATCGTCTGTGCCTCCGGAGACCGCGCTACCCTGAACGGTACGGTCCTCGGGCCTGACGTCGTCGGCGTCGAATGGTCGCCCGCCACCGGCCTGGACGATCCCAACAGCCTGAGTACCGGAGTCACGATCACCGGTCCCCGGACCTACACGCTCACCGCCACTATTTTCGACCCGACCCGCAATGAGATCACGAATGGGGATTTCAGCAATGGGTTCACCGGGTTCACCAGCCAGTACATTCCCGGTACCGGCGGCCCCTTCGGCCTGTTGTCGAACGAAGGGCAGTACGCAATAGCCAGCAATACCCGCCAGACCCACACCAACTTCAATATGTGCCCCGACCACACGGGTGGCGGCGATATGCTGGTGGTGAACGGGGCTACGACCGCCGGCGAACAGGTGCTCTGCCAGACGGTGGCCGTCACGCCGAATACCGACTACATCTTCAATGCCTGGCTGCAATCGGCCATCGGCGGTAACCCCGCCCTCCTGCAGTTCACCATCAACGGAGAGTTCATCGGTGCTCCCTTCCGGGCCTCGAATACCCCCTGCGTGTGGAATCAGTTCAATGAGACCTACAATACCGGGGCAGCCACCAGCGCGGAAATCTGTATCGTCAATCAGAACACCAACCTCAGCGGTAACGATTTTGCCCTCGACGACCTGTTCTTCGGCCCACTCTGCGAACAGACCGACGAGGTGACCGTCGATTTTATCGACCTGGAGGCCACCGCGCCCGACGAGGTACTACTCGACTGCAACGGGGAGATCACCGGCATCGACCTGGACGGCACCGCCTCCAGCAGCGGCGTCAACATCAGCTACTCCTGGAACACCTTCAACGGCAACATCACGGCCGGGGCCAACACCTCCATCGCCACCGTCAATACCGTCGGCACCTATACCCTGGAAGTGATCTACGACGACGGCAACAGTTTCTGCCTCGAAAGCACGGAGGTGGAAGTCGTTCAGGCCCCGAACGACCTGGTCTCCGACCCCACCGCCCTCGGCCAGTTGAACTGCCTGCTGACGCAAGTTCAACTCAGTACCGGTACCTCCTCCGGCAGTGGTACCATCTTTTACGATTGGTCGACCCTGGACGGCGTGATTGCCGGTCCGACCAGCACCGACGTAGTAACGGTCACCACGGCGGGTACCTACACCCTGCTGGTCACCGACGTGGCTACCGGCTGCACCATGGAAAACAGCCTGACGATCACGAACGACAACGCCGCCCCGACGGCCGCGATCGTCCCGCCGGCCCGCCTGGACTGCGGCACGACCACTCTGAACCTGGACGGCACCCCATCGACCGGTTCCAATGCCCTGAGTTACGCCTGGTCGACCACTGACGGCAGTTTTGCCTCGGCCACCGACATCCCTACGCCCACCGTGGACGGTCCCGGCATCTACCGGCTGGTGGTGACCGACCAGACCAACGGTTGTACCGACGAGGTGTCCGTGACCGTCGAGCAGGACCCGGGAAACCTGGTCGCTACCCTGGCCGTACCCCAGACCCTGAACTGTAACCGGGGGATCGTCGGGCTCGACGCTACCGGTTCCTCCGACGGAGCCGGCCTGGAGATCACCTGGACGACGGTAGACGGTCACTTCGTGGACACTGACGGACTGATGGCAAGCGTAGACAGCGGCGGCGTGTACACCGTTTCCATCCGCGATCCCGCCACCGGCTGCAGCGTGCAGGAAAGTCTGCTGGTGATCGACAACCGCCAGCCGCCGCCCTTGATGCTGGCCATCACCCCCCCCATCACCTGCACGGACGAAGAACAGATCGTGGACGCCGCCGGCTCCATGAGCGAGGCAGGTCTCCAATTTCGCTGGCGGACGCCGAACGGAAACTTCACCAGTGGTACCAGCGGTCCTACGGCCTTCGTGAATGCCGGCGGGCTTTACATCCTCACCCTGACGGATACGCGCACCGGCTGCGTGAATATCGACAGCGTCACCGTCGTCGATGCCCGGGTACTCCCACTAGCCGAAGCCGGCGCGGACACCCTGCTGACCTGCGCCACTTCCCCAACTGAATTTGCGGGGTAACGCCCCACCCATCGTTCCCGGATTCGGGCTGGAATGGCAGACCGAGCAACGGTAACCTGGTCGGCGACAACGACGAACTACAACCCGCCGTGGATGCTCCCGGAACCTACATCATCATGGTGACCGACAGTACGACCGGCTGCGTGGGCCGGGATACCGTAGTGGTCGGGCTGGACACCGTCTCCCCCACCCTGGCCCTGCCCGCGGCGGAACTGCTTACCTGCGCGCGCGACAGCATCGACCTGACCTCGCTCACCGATCCGGGCCAGGAGCCGCTGCAGTACACCTGGAGTACCACCGACGGTACGATTCCGGGCAGCAACGACGGGCCGGGCATCCGGACCGGCACCCCGGGCCAGTACCGCCTCCTCCTGGAAAGTACGGACAATGGGTGCCTGACCGAACGAACGATCCGGGTGAATGAGGATCGTACGGACCCCGTAGCCGAGGCCGGCCCCGACCTGGCACTCGACTGCCGGGACCGCCAGCTGCCGCCGAATCCCGGCCGGCTCGGACGATGCCGCCAATTTTACCTACCAGTGGACCGATGCCACGGGGGTTCCCATCGCCGGCGCAGGCGAACGACTCCCGGAACTGACCGCGGAGGGTCGTTTCCTCCTCACGATCACCAACGAGGACAACGGCTGCAGCGCAACGGATAGCCTGGAGGTCACCACCAGCTTTGACGACCCCACCGTGGATGCCGGTCTGGACCGAACCATCGACTGCGCCGCCCCGACGGTATCCCTCGGTGGGTCGGACACCGAGACCGGCGGTACGATTTCACTCAGCTGGTCCACTCCGGACGGTACGCTCTCCGGGCCGGCCGACCAGCCCCTGATCACCGCCCTGGCGGGTGGTATCTACGTCCTTCGCTCCGTCGATAGCAGCAATGACTGTTTTGCCGAGGATACCGTCCGGGTTCGAATGGATACGGTGGCGCCAGGCGCAGGTGCCATCCTCATCAATGAAATTGACTGCCGGACCCCCCTGGCCAGGATCGATGCCTCCGCCTCCGACAACGGCCCCGGATTCTCCTTCGGCTGGGAAACCTCCGATGGTAGCCCGCTGACCGACCCCGGAACCCTCTCCCCCGCCGCTACCACGCCCGGAACCTACTCCCTCATCGTCACCAATACCACCAATGCCTGTCGCGACACCGCCAGCGTAACGGTTACCATCGACACCCTGTCCCCCACCGTGGTGACGGGGCCGGATTTCCGACTGGATTGCAACTTCCCGACCCTCGACCTGACTCTCCGCCGGTTCCGATCAGGGAACGGGCTTCTCCCTGGGCTGGAGCGGACCGTCCGGACCACTCCCCGGCAGCCAACCCACCGTCACTACGCCCGGTAACTACACGCTCTCCGTCACCAACGACCGCAACGGCTGCGTAAGCACCAACGGCCTGCTGGTAACGGCCGACTTCACCCCGCCCGCCGTCGAGGCCGGACCTACCGACGAACTGAACTGCCGGGTTACCACCGTCGATCTCGGCATTCCGGATGCCGGCGCAACGGACTACAGCTGGACCACGCCGGACGGTACCCTGAGCGGACCGGCCGACCAGTCCGCTACCTCCACCGCGGCCCCGGGATTGTACCGACTGCTGGCGGTGAGCCAGGACAACGGATGCCGGGCGACCGACTCGGTACGTATCACCCAGGACGTAGAACAACCCGTAGTTGGTATCGTGCCACCGGCCATCCTGAACTGTGCCGTCACCAGTGTCGAACTGGACGGAGCGGCTTCCAGTCAGGGGCCGGAATTCAACTACCGCTGGTCGACGACGGACGGAACGATCACGGGAACCACCACCGCGCCCGCTACCGCCACCAACGCCCCCGGTAGCTACCAACTACGGGTAACGGACGGCGGTAACTTCTGCGCCGATTCCCTGACGGTGACGGTCACCCAGGATACGGTAAGCCCCGTCGCGCTCATTCAGCCGGCCGCCGAACTCAACTGCGGGGTCACCAGTCTGGAACTGGACGGCAGTTCCTCCAGCTCCGGTAGCCGCTACGCGTATAGCTGGACCGGACCGGCAACGGGATCGGGCCCGACGCTCCCCGTCAGCAGCCCGGGCAGTTACGGACTACTGGTGACGGACAACGTTAACTTCTGTCGCTCGGAGGCCGGGATCACCGTTACCCAGGATACGATGACGCCCGTCTTTTCCCTCGCCCCGCCCGAACAGCTCGACTGCGGACGAACGACGACCGATCTGGTCGCCACGACCGGCCCCGGTAACTTCCGCACCGAGCAGTGGACCTTCCTCGGTAGCGATACCGACCTGGCCGGAGGAGCCACTGCGACCACGAACCGTCCGGGGACTTACCGCTTCCTGCTGGTGGACGCCGACAACCAGTGCCGGGACTCCGCTACGGTGGAGGTCATCCAGGACCTGGCGGTTCCTACGGTAACGGTTGCCGATGATTTCGACCTGGCCTGTACGCAGGGGTCGGTCAACCTGACGGCCAGCGCCGGTGGGACCGGAGATTTCCGCTTCGCCTGGTCTTCACCGGACGGTACGATCGTTTCCGGACAGGACAGTAACCAACCGGCCATTCTCGGCGCGGGTGCCTATACCGTCCGGGTGACGAACGCCCGCAACAACTGCTCGGCCGAGGAGACCGTCACTGTCGCCCAGACCCTGCTGACCGGTTTCGGCTTCAGCGAGCGGCTCCCCGACTGTCGGCGGCCGGAAGGCGTGATCGTTTTCGACTCCGTGGCGGGAGGTACGCCGCCCTTTCTCTACTCCGTGGACGGGGGGGAGCGCTTTCAGCCCACGACCCTGTTCTCCGATCTGGACCCGGGCAACTACGCCCTGGTGGTCCAGGACGCCAACGGTTGCGAGGAGCGGTCGTCCACCACCCTGCCGGAGCGCCCCGACCTGGAATTGTTCCTCCGGGCCGATGCCGAGATCTCCTTCGGGGACAGTATCCGCCTCAACCTCAGGGCCAGCTTCCCGGAGGCCGAGATCGACACCATCATCTGGACGCCCGCCGCGGGGCTGAGTTGTACGGACTGCCTGACGCCCTTCGCCCGGCCGACCCAGACCGGCCGCTACGCCGTGCGCGTAGAGAGCATCGACGGCTGCGTGGCCGAGGCCGGTATTTCGATCATCGTGGACCGGACCAGACCAGTCTACTTCCCCACCGCCTTTTCCCCAAATGGCGATGGCGTAAACGACCTGTGGTACCCCTTCGCCAGCTCCAAGGTCGTCAGCCGGATCAACCGGATGGAACTCTTCGACCGCTGGGGAGAGCGGATGTACGTTGCCGAGGACTTCGCCCCCTCCGACCCGGCAGCCGGCTGGAACGGGATGATGAAGGATAAACCGATGAACCCCGCGGTCTTCGTCTTCTACGCCGAAGTAACCTTTACCGATGGATCGGTGGAGGTATTTGAGGGAGATTTTACGCTGATGCGGTAAGGAGAGGAAAGAGGAAAGACCGTCCCGCCCCGCGGCGGGACTGAAAGAAGAAAGACTGCCCGTCACAATGACAACGGCAGTCTTTCCTCTTTCAAATTGCAGCGCAATTGTACTTTTCTCCTTCAGCGCAGCGGTCTCCTTACCCGGCCTTGTGCTTCTTTACCGCCTCCGTCAGTTTCGGGAGTACTTCGAAAAGATCACCGACGACGCCGTAGTCGGCACCCTTGAAGAAGGGGGCCTCGGGGTCCTTGTTGATGACAACGATCGTTTTCGAGTTATTGACGCCGGCCAGGTGCTGGATGGCACCACTGATCCCGGCGGCGATGTAGAGGTTCGGGCGAATGGCTACGCCGGTTTGTCCGACGTGCTCGTGGTGGGGGCGCCAGTCAGCATCGGCAACGGGGCGACTACAGGCCGTAGTGGCGCCGAGGGCATCGGCGAGGTCTTCGATCACGCCCCAGTTCTCGGGCCCCTTGAGGCCGCGGCCTCCGGAAACGACAAGTTCCGCCTCGGGGAGGGGGACGGTCCCGGTTGCTACCTCGTGCTTCAGCACCTTGGTCTTGGGCTGGGGCAGGTCGAGCGCCAGGGTTTCTACGCCGACGGCGCTGCCGCTTTCCTCCACGGGGATGGAGTTACCGGCTACGCTGATGATGGCGACTTCCGTATTGATGGCGACATCGGCGAACGCTTTTCCGGAAAAGACCGGTTTGCGAACGACCAGTTTACCACCTTCCTGGCGGGGCAGGCTATTGGCACCGGGTACGGAACCGGCCTCCAGGCGGGCGGCCAGACGACCGACCAGATTCTTGCCGGTGCTATTGTGCATCAGCACGATGACGGTGGCACCGAGTTGTTTGGCGGCTTCGGAAATAGCGTGGGTGTAGACGGCGGCGTCGAAGTGAGCGACGGCATCTCCGGTCACGTTGTACACCTTGGAGGCGCCGTACTGACCCAGATCTCCGGCGTTATCGGCGGCTCCGATCGTGAGAACGGCACAGTCCGTACCGAGGGTAGTGGCGGTTTTGGCGCCGTAAGTAACGGCTTCACGGGCGGCTTTTTTAAACTGGCCCTGGTTGGCTTCGGCAAATACGAGTACCATAATGGGTAAATTTTCTTGGTTAGGGCTTTAAATGACTTTGGCTTCCTCGTGGAGGAGGCGGACCAGTTCGTCCATATCGTCGGGATCGATCAGTTTGACGGCGGTCTTCTCGGCCGGCTTTTCGTAACCGACGATGGTGGTGGTTTCCGGATAATCGACGGGCTCGACGACGTTCAGCGGCTTGCGCTTGGCCATCATGATACCGCGCATGTTGGGAATGCGCTGTTCGGCCATTCCCTTGGCGGCACTGACGGCCAGCGGGGTAGCGGCTTCGATCACTTCGACGCCGCCTTCAATGTCGCGGGTGATGGTGGCGGTACCGTCGGCCACTTCGAGTTTACTGACCTCTCCGACGTAGGCGATGTCCAGGAACTCAGCGACCATGGCCCCGACTTCGGAACCGTTGTAATCGATGGTCTCCTTACCGAAAAAGATCAGGTCGTAGCTGCCGGAGCGGGCCTGTTCGGCGATCTGGCGGGCGATGAACAGGCTGCCTCCGCCATCTGCGTCGACCCGGATGGCATCGTCGGCACCGATGGCGAGCCCCTTACGGATCACGGAATCGTTGTCGGCGGGACCCACGTTCAGGATGGTCACGCTTCCCCCACCGGCTTCCTTGAGTTCGAGGGCGCGCACCAGGGCGTACCACTCGTCGTAGGGGTTCATGATGTACTGGATGCCATTACGGTCGATGTCGCTGCCGTCTCCGGTCAGTTGGATCTTGGTGGTGGTTTCGGGCGTCTTGCTGACGCAAACAAGCATTTTCATGCGGGCTTAAATTGTGGGGTTGGGGCGGGGACGCAGGTGCAACACTTGCGGATGCTGAAGAGATGGCACCTGCGTCCGCGCCCAAATGGCTGGCGAATATACGGCCGGGGGAAGCGATGGCCGAACTACTCCAGCGAATTTTCGCTAATTGAATGGTCGGCGGGATAGTTTTGTTTTTTGTCCTTCACGAAAAAGCCGGTGCGACGCATCATCACACCGGCTTTTCGGAGAAAACCGAGTTAAGCCCTTGCCTCTTCCTGACGGGCGATCTGCACTTCGTAGGAGCGGATCATCATCGCCTGATTTTCGGCCGTGGCGTTGAGGATTTTCAACTCTTCCTCCAGCTTCTCCTGCTTTCCCGGATCGAACATCGTAAACCTTCGTTTTCGGTTAATATCGAGGAGTTTTTGTACGGTATCGGAAAGGGCCGCCTTGGTCTTCAGGTACTTATACTTTAGGTTTCTTCGTGTACTCATTGCTCTGGATTTTGGTGGGATTCAAGTCTCCTACCGGACGTTGAAAACTACACAATAATTGCCTGAAACGCAAACTTTTGCAATTAAATTTCGCAGAAATTGATTACGCTCGGTGGATCGTTTGAATAACCTATTTAAAACTAAAAGTGTTGCGTTGCTGACGCAAATTTGACGCAATTCCCGACCTAACAATCTGCCTCCCGAAAAGGGCTGCGCGGCGTCCATTCCGTTGCCGTAAAAACGGCCGGAACGAAGAGGGGTAAGAGTCCGTTTGTTACCCGGCAGGAAGCCCGGATCAGACAAGTGAATTCCACCGGATGCGCACCGATGCTGGTTTTGATTTCGGAGGCGGTTCTCCCGTAGTCCAGCCGCCGGAAACCGCCCCCGATGGTGGTCTCCAGCAGATCGAGCAGTACGTTGTGGTAAAGGTGGTGGCTGTGCTTGTAGGCTTCCCGCATACCAAGGAAGTGGGCGTGGGCTACCGGCCCGTTCGGGATCAGGCTGGAGAAGGCGATCATTTCCGCCCCGTCGAAGTAGCCGGTCAGGATCGCTTCCCCGGCCAGCCAGCGGAAGTAGTCCGGGCGCAATTCGGCCAGGTTGAAGTCGGCCCCGTGGCTGGTCTCCCGGTATAGCTGATACAATTCACCGGAACGTTCCCGGGCTTCGGAGGCGGACAGCTTACGCCGCGCGAGCCCTTCGAACTTCCCCCGGGCACGGCGATAGCGGACCCGGTATTTGCTGGTCAGGTCCGCGAGGTAGTCTTCCACCGTCCGCCACTCCGGGCGGATGGGCAGTTCGAGCACCGGGTCGACGGGCAGTGCGTAGTAGCCCTCGTCCAGCAACAACTGATTGGCCGCCTCTTCCTTACCGAGCAGGTCCTTCAGCAGGACGGCGGAGTAATTTTGCTGTCCGGCCAGTACGGTCCGGCCCAGGGCACTCAGTAACTCCGCCCGCTCCGGCGGGGTGAGGCGATCCAGACCGTGCTGGGCGTAGCTACCGGAAGTGAGGAGTTGCCCCACGGCGTAGACCCGGAAGGAGAGGGGAGACAGGACACGGCGGCGGAGATCGAAGCGGGAGGTTTCCCCCTTTGCGGCATCGCTGGCCTGACTGCCGGCCCGGAACACGAAAGTCTGCCCCGTGAGTACGACCCGACGCCCCGTCGGCCCGTGAGTGAGGAGCAGCAACTCCGTCTCCATACCCTGGGGATGGCGAAACTGGAAGTCGATCGTTCCCGGGCGAAGCCAGAAATTATCCGGCCGCTCGATCCACCCGGCCAGGTTCTCCACCTCCGTAGTCCGCAGCAGACTCCAGTCCGGCAGGCCGCTCAACACGGGCGTACGGGAGGCCCCGCAGGTAAGCGGACATACATATGGAAGGGATACGGACATACGGAAAGTGTGACGCGGTATGAACGCGTAAGCGGCCAAATGGATGCATGGGGTGTATCTTTCGCCCTTAGAAACCACGCTGTTAAATGATAAGTCGTCTACTCGTTCCCGTTGATCTCAGTCCCGCTTCCGAATCCGCCCTGCGCTATGCGGAGGGCATCGCCGATCACCTCGGCCTGGATAAGATCCGTATTATCCACGTCTTCACCCCCCAGACGGCCAGCAGCGAAGCCATCACCGTCAGCCCCGTCGGGGAACTGATGGAGGAACGGGAGCAGGCCCTGCTCCGCTTCGTCAGCGATCTCCCCGCTACCCCCGGCGTCCGTCGCGTCCCGGAACTGCTGCTGGGCTTCGCGGCCGATAAAATCATCTCCGAAAGTGCGGACCACGACCTGGTCGTCCTCGGCTCCAACGGGGAGACGGATCTGCTGGAGGAAGTCTTCGGCAGCGTCGCCTCGGCCGTGGCCCAACGTTCCCAGTGTCCGGTGCTGATGGTGCCCCGTCAGGCGGTCTTCACGGATTACCGCCACATACTCTACGCCAGCAACAGCCTTTCCCTGAGCCGGCGGGCCGTCCTTCAGCTGATGGACTTCAACGAACTGTTCCACGCGCGGGTCCACTTCGTCCACGTCAATGATGACGACAGCGAGCACAAGACCGAGCGGGAGAAGCTGTTCGCGCCCTTATTTAACAACCCCAATCCGGAATTTGCCTTCGAGATCGTAGAGGTGACCGCCGACTCCGTGCAGGAGGGCCTGGTCAGCTACCTGGACAAGAACCCGGTGCAACTGGCCGTGATGGTCACCAAACACCGGGGCTTCTGGGAACGGCTGTTCCACCACAGCGAGACGAAGCAGATGTTACTGAACCCGGTTACGCCGTTGCTGGTGTTTCATCTGGAACCTCACCCCTGATCCCGCTTCGCGGGATCTGTCCCCTCTCCCGTGGAGAGGGGACGCGGCTCAGACGTTGGAGGTGTTGCGTTTGCCGTGTTTTAGAGTCCGGAGGACTCATTCCAGGAAGCTAGGGGTCCGGACCCCTAGCTTAATAGAGCGAATCCTCCGGACTCCGGATTACCCTACCACCTCTAACTCCTCCACGTCCGCTACTCCGTTTTCATCCAAATCCTCGTCGCGCTCTACGCGAAGGTTGTCGATGATGAAGGTTTGCCGGCTGGGGGTGTTCTTGCCCATGTAGTAGGCGAGTAATTCGTCGATGTTGGTGGAATCGGCCATGACCACGGGTTCGAGGCGGATGTCCTCCCCGATGAAATCCTTGAATTCCTTGGGGCTGATCTCGCCGAGGCCCTTAAAGCGGGTGATCTCGGGCTTACCGCGCAGGGCCTGCATGGCCTCCTGCTTCTCCTGCTCGCTGTAACAGTAAAAGGTCTTCTGCTTGTCGCGCACCCGGAAGAGGGGCGTTTCCAGGATAAAGAGGTGGCCGCGCTGGACCATGTCCGGGAAGAACTGCAGGAAGAAGGTCAGCAGCAGCAGGCGGATGTGCATGCCGTCGACGTCGGCGTCGGTGGCGATAACGACCCGGTTGTAGCGGATCTCGTCGACGCCGTCCTCGATGTTGAGGGCGTGCTGCAAGAGGTTGAATTCCTCATTTTCGTAGACCACTTTTTTGGTCAGGCCGAAGCAATTGAGGGGCTTACCGCGCAGGGAAAAGACCGCCTGGTTCTGCACGTCCCGGGCCACGGTGATGGAGCCGGAGGCCGAATCACCCTCGGTGATGAAGATGGTCGTGGCCAGCCGTTGTTCGTCGGTTACCTTCTTGTTTTTGTCGTCCAGGTGGAGCCGGCAATCCCGTAGTTTTTTGTTGTGGAGGTTGGCTTTTTTGGCCCGCTGGTTGGCGAGTTTTTTGATGCCGGCGATCTCCTTGCGCTCCCGCTCGCTCTGCTTGATGCGTTTTTCGAGGGCGCCCGCGACGGTCGGGTTCTTGTGGAGGAAGTTGTCCAGCTTTTCGAGCAGGAAATTCTTGAGGAAGGTGGTGACGGTCGGCCCCTGCGGCCCGATGTCGGTGCTGCCCAGCTTGGTCTTGGTCTGGGACTCGAAGACGGGCTCCTCCACCTTGATGGCGACGGCCGCTACGATACTGCTCAGAATGTCCTTTCGGTCGTAGTTCTTACCGAAGTGCTTCTGGACGGTCTCGACCACCGCCTGCCGGAAGGCGATCAGGTGGGTACCGCCCTGGGTGGTGTGCTGGCCGTTGACGAAACTGAAGTAAGTTTCCCCGTAGGCATTGCCGTGGGTGAGGGCCACTTCGATGTCGTCCCCCTTCAGGTGGATGATGTCGTAGCGCAGTTGCTCGGCGGTGATTTTCTTTTCCAGCAGGTCGCGAAGGCCGTTGCGGCTTACCAGCGTCTTGCCGTTGAAGTTCAGTTTCAGCCCGGCGTTGAGGTAGGCGTAATTCCAGAGCTGGCTTTCGACGAAGTCGCTGCGGTAGCGGTACTTCTTGAAGATCGAGGTATCGGGTACGAAATTGATGTAGGTACCGTTCGGCTCGTCGGTCTTGCGGACGCGCTGGTCCTGGATCAGCTCCCCCTTGCTGAAGTTGGCTTCCTTCAGTTTGCCGTCCCGGACGGCCACTACGGTGAAGTCGTCCGACAGGGCGTTGACGGCCTTGGTACCGACGCCGTTCAGACCGACGCTCTTCTTGAAGGCCTTGGAATCGTACTTACCGCCGGTGTTGATCTTGGAGACGCAGTCGACCACCTTACCGAGGGGGATGCCCCGTCCGTAGTCGCGGATACTGACCGCCCCGTCCTCGATGCTGATCTCCACCTCGCGGCCGTGGCCCATGACGTACTCGTCGATGGAGTTGTCGATCACTTCCTTGAGGAGGATGTAGATACCGTCGTCGGGCGTAGAGCCGTCGCCGAGTTTACCGATGTACATACCGGGGCGCATCCGGATGTGCTCCTTCCAGTCGAGGGACCGGATATTGTCTTCGTTGTACTGTACTTCTGCCATGTATTTATCGCTGCTATCGGGCGAAGATAAGAAACCCGGAGGAATAATTAAAACAAATTGTTTGGCCTAGGTAATTAGGAGTTGAGAGAACAGAAGGTGGGCGGCGGAGCGCGGGTGCATGGTTTTCCAACGGACACCGTCAGGTCGGTTTACGTCGGTGGAATTTGTGGATCTTTTAACGGTCCATCCATTCCGGCAGGACATTTGCCGTGTTCTATCTTTTATGAAGAACACCTTCCTGATTGCTCTTATTTTCCTGGGTGGAAACCTGTTTGCCCAACCGGTCGCTACCGTTTCCTCGCGGGACAGTATCGTGACTTTCTACGACAGTCTCTTTACCACCCTGGAAAGCCGCTACCTCTACTGGGAGCGAATCGACTGGGACTCCGCCCGCGCCGCCACCCTGGAGCGGACGGCAGCCGCCACCAGCTTCGAGGAAAGCCTTTATACCCTCGATTCCGTCTTCCTCGGCATCGGGGGGAACCACCTGCAATTGTTCTACGGCGGCGGCTCGATCAGTGCCCCCACCCCGGAACTCGGGGAGGCGGACTTTAGTCCTGGCTGGATCGAGAAGTACGTCACCCAGCCGGGTTTCGAAGCGCGGTTGCTAGAAGGTAAGTACGGCTACTTGCTGATCCCTTCGATGGTGCTGCTGGACACGGACCGGCCACTCATCGACTCCCTGGCCGCGGCCCTCTACGACAGCCTGTTGCCGGTACTCAACCAAAACCCCGTCGGCTGGATCATCGATCTCCGCTTCAATACCGGCGGCAGTTCCCACCCCATGCTGCTGCCCCTCTACGACCTGCTGGGCAACACCCCGATCTGGGGGATGACCGACCAGGACGGTCAGTTGGTGGATAGGGACCGGCTGGAGAACGGGGCTTACCTCAGCAATGACACAGTGCTGTACGCCCTGCCGGTCAGTGCCGCTCCCCGGGCGGATACGGTGCCGGTCGCCCTGCTGCTGGGTAAGATCACCGCCAGTTCGGGGGAGATCGTGGCACTCTCCTTCCGGGGCCGCCCCCGCACCCGCTTTATCGGGGAGACCACCTACGGGCGGCTGACCGCCAACGAGCGGGTAGCCCTACCCTTCGGGGCCCTGCTGGCCCTGACCGTCGGCTACGACGTCGACCGCAACGGCCACTACCTGCCCGTCATCGAGCCCGACGAACGCGTCGACCGGGAAGATAACTTTTCTGATTTCAGTAAGGATGGAAACGTGCGGGCCGCTGTTCGTTTTATTGAGGAAGAGCGTAGGTAAGCCGCTCTCTACGTTTCGCTCACCGTACTTTAAAATAATGCGTACTATTGAAAGGTATACTTTAAAATAATGAGGTTTATTACCTTCGTCCTATGATTCACCGAACCATATCCGATAACGTTGCTCAACACCTCGGCGACGGAAAGGCCATCATCATCAAGGGGGCCAGACAGGTTGGTAAGACCACGCTCATTCGGTCCATGCTACCGGAGGAAGGGGTACTGTGGGTCAATGGTGACCGCCAACGAGACAGAGATTTGTGGGGTAACGTTGCGCCGGAGCGACTCGCTTTTTTGCTGGAAGGTTGCCGTTTTCTCGTCGTTGACGAAGCGCAGCGCATTCCAAATATCGGGCTGACGGCAAAGATCATCATTGACGAAGGAATGGCCGTTCAAATCATCCTGTCCGGTAGTTCTTCCCTCAACCTCGCTTCAAGCCTGAACGAGCCGCTGACCGGGCGGAAATGGACCTACGAACTCTTCCCGATCAGCTGGGCGGAGTTAAAAAACTACGCCGGCAACTACGCCGCTCTCCAGCAACTGGAGGAGCGTCTGCTGTTGGGGTCTTACCCCGAAATCGTAACGGCCGAAAGTTCGGTTATTCGCCGCCTGGAAGAGATCGCTTCTTCCTATTTATACAAGGACATCCTAGACTACGGCCTCATCCGCAAACCGGAGGTAATCGACAAGCTACTGAGCGCGTTGGCCTACCAGCTAGGAAGTGAAGTATCGTACAATGAGCTGGCAAATATGCTCCAGGTGTCGGCGGAAACGATACGCCGCTACGTACAACTGCTTGAAGAAAGCTACGTCATTTTCCGGCTCCCTCCCCTATCGACCAATCCCCGCAAAGAAATCAGTACCAGCCGTAAGATCTACTTCCTGGACAATGGTATCCGAAATGCCGTGATCAACAACTTCGATCCGCTGAACATCAGAAATGACACCGGTGCGCTCTGGGAGAACTACGTGGTCAGTGAGTTCCACAAGCACCTCCGCAACACGGGTCAACGTACACGGATGTACTACTGGCGCAGCAAGGGCGGTGCCGAGATCGACCTGGTACTCCAGGAGGGGGGCCGCTACCGCGCCTACGAGATCAAGTACAACCCGAAGAAACGCCCCCGCTTCCCGGCCTCCTTCCTGGAGCGCTACGCCCCCGTCGTGAAGGAGATAGTCAACGTGGATAATTTCTACGGGTTCCTGGGAAAATTATAATCACCGCACCACCAACCGTCCCCGCTGCCGTACGCCCGCCGGCCCGGTCAGCGTCCAGAAGTACAGGCCGGCCGGGGCGTCGAGGCGCAGCCGCGTCGTGGTGGCGGACCGCAGGGCGGCCTGCCGTAGTAACCGTCCGTTGGCATCGTAGAGCCGCCAGTGAAGGGGGCCGGTTCCGGACCCGGCGGGAAGGAAGAGTTCTACCGCCCCGTCGCTGGGGTTGGGAAATACCTTCAGGGGGGCAGCCAGGGCGGGCGCGGACGCAGGTGCCGTGCTCACAATGGGACCAGCGCAGGGGCTCCCTTCCTCGCCGAGCGGGCCGAGCCGGAAGTTGGGGAAGTGCGGCTGGTCGCGGAACATGGAGATGCCCAGGTCGATGGCCCCCTGCTCGTAGTTACACGCCGCCCCCCGTTCGTCCGGGTTATGGATGACGCTGACCTTTCGACCGGTGATCATGTAGTTGTACAGCCGACAGTCGGGGCCGAGCTGAAAGTTGAAGGCGCTGGGGGTAAGGCCCGGGGGCAGACTGTCCGGGTTAGCGACTTCGTGGACGAGAAACATACTCGCTTCGATGTCGTCCGCCCAGAGGTCGTACTGCCAGACCTTGAGGGTGTTGCTGACGTAGGCGAACTGTCCGCTGGGGGATACGCCGATGCCACCGAAGGCCACGAAGGGATACTCCTCCTCCGGGAAGGGGACAAACTCGAAGTTGCTGAGTTCTCCCGTCGTCCGGTCGAAATCGAAGATCTGAATACCCTGACGGGAGCTGAAGCGCAGGAACTGGCTGCCGTCGGGGGTGAAGACGGACTGCCCCCCGCCCCGGGTCCGGGCACTGTCCGGAATGCCGATCTGCTGCTCAAATTGAAAGGAGATACCGGTGCTGTCGATGAGGTACAGCGCATAAGCGGCCCGTTCGGCGAGGGGGCTGACGACCCACCAGTCGGTGCCGTTGGCGTGGCGGTTTAAAAAGCGCTGACTCTCACTTAGTTTGTTGTCAATAGGAATATTTTTTTGCGTTACAACTCCCCTGCCATTCCTATTATTCATATTGATAATCGAATAGTAAAAATCTCTGGTGTACACCGAACTACCGTTGATTGACGTGTCGCTCAGCTCTAGTGCGGTGTGCAATAGGATGTATTCTCCATCCATCCCAGGAAAAGGAATCAAGTCGGCTGAATGTGGAACGGAAGGGTATGCGGCAGAGAGATCATCATCAGCACAGTAGTTGCTGTATATCCTTCCCGGATTCAATCGACCTCCATTTTCAATCGGTTCGTGTCTTCCATTGTACAATTGACAACCATTGGTGTAACAGGCTAACTCCCCGTTGTCGTTGCTAACCATGGCGGAACCATTCACAAGTACCAAGTCCGTCGGCACTGTATCAACTACGGGCAATCCGTCGGTAAAATTCAGACTTTTGGCACCATTTACGTCAGAAAATATCCAGACATTGTCATTGTGTTGAGCATGCGCACAGATGGACAGGAGCCCGATCAAAACGATCGGGCTCAGTAGACATTTCAAAAACTTCATCATTGTACGGTTACCAGTTGAGTAGCGCATTCTCCGGGGTTTGCGTCAAGCTACGCAGCGGTGTTTCCCTACCCAAACCCGGCTGGCTTGTTTCCGGTCACCCATCCGACGATTCGGCCCGGGCGCACGGAGACCGCCCCCCGCCGCTTTTTGAAAACTCCGCACCCGCGCCCCGTCGCCCATTCTCCCTATCTTCCGCCCCATGGCAAAAAAGTCTACCAAAAAGTCCAAAAAGGTGACCCCGCTGATGGGGCAGTACAACGCCGTCAAGGCCAAGCATCCGGATAGTTTGCTGCTGTTCCGGGTGGGCGATTTTTACGAGACCTTCGGCGAAGATGCCGTCAAGACCGCCCAGGTGCTCGGCATCATCCTGACCAGCCGGAACAACGGGGGCAGCGACGTGGAACTGGCCGGTTTCCCCTACCACAGCCTGGATATGTACCTGCCCCGGCTGGTGCGCGCCGGCTACCGGGTGGCGATCTGCGAACAGCTGGAAAAACCCAGTAAGGAGAAGAAGATCGTGAAGCGGGGGGTGACGGAGATCGTGACGCCGGGACTGACCGTGGCCGACAGCCTACTGGAGCACAAGCACAACAATTTCCTGGCCGCCGTGGCCTGGGGACGCGGTAAGAAGGACGACCTGGGGCTGGCCCTGCTGGACATCTCCACCGGGGAATTCCTGACCGCCGAGGGCCCCGCGGACTACATCGATAAACTGCTGCAGAGCTTCGCCCCGAAGGAGGTACTCTTCGGTAAGGACCGCAAGAACGATTTCAACGAGCGCTTCGGCGACCGCT
Source organism: Lewinellaceae bacterium (assembly GCA_963838715.1). Lineage (GTDB taxonomy): Bacteria > Bacteroidota > Bacteroidia > Chitinophagales > Saprospiraceae > Neolewinella. The sequence continues at coordinate 3,952,674 of CAWISE010000009.1, read as the reverse complement.
TCTTCACCACCCACCTGGACGAGTGGATACTGACGGCCGACTACGCCACCGAAAAACTACTCAACCTCTTCAACGCCGCCAGCCTGAAGGGCTTCGGCATCGAGGAAATGACCCGCGCCCAGGTGGCCGCCGGGGCCATCCTCCATTACCTGGAGACCACCGAGAACCGCAACCTGAAGCACATCACCCGCATCGGGCGGCTGGCCAACGACCGCTACGTCTGGCTGGACCGCTTCACCATCCGCAACCTCGAACTGATCCACAGCCCCCACGATAACGGGGTGCCGCTCTCGGCCGTGATCGACAAGACGGTGACGCCCATGGGCGGCCGCCTGCTGCGCAAGTGGGTGGTGCTGCCGCTGAAGCGCATCGAGGAGATCCAGGCCCGCCACGCGGTGGTGCGCACCTTCGTGGACGGGCGGGAATTGCTGCGGGATACCGACGAGAGCCTGCAGCAGATCGGCGACGTCGAACGCCTCATTTCCAAGGTCCCGCTGGGCAAGGTGAACCCCCGGGAAATTCGTGCCCTGAGCAAGGCCCTCTGCGCCATGGGGCCGATCCGCGACCTGCTCACCGGCTGCGGCGACCCGACGCTGAGCGACCTCGGCGGCCGCCTGGACCCGCTGCCCGATACCTGCGACGAGATCGACCGGCGGTTGCTGGAGAACCCCGCGGTGAACCTGAATAAGGGGGGCGTGATCGCGGACGGTTTCGACGAGGAGCTGGACGAGCTGCGCGACATCACCCGCAACGGCAAGGGCCGCCTGGCGGCCATCCAGCAGCGGGAGGCCGAGCGCACCGGCATCAGCAGCCTGAAGATCGGTTTCAACAACGTATTCGGTTACTACCTGGAGGTGACCAACAAGTACAAGAACGTCGTGCCGGAAGAATGGACGCGCAAGCAGACGCTGACCAACGCCGAGCGCTACATCACCGAGGAACTGAAGGTGCTGGAGGACAAGATCCTCAACGCCGAGGAAAAGATCCTGCAACGGGAGGAGGAACTCTACGAGGAGCTGGTGCTCTGGCTACAGCAGTTCATCTGCCCCGGTGCAGCGGAACGCCGCCCTGCTGGCGCGCATCGACTGCCTGCTCGGTTTCGCCAAACTGGCCAACCGCAACCGCTACGTCGAACCGGTCATGACGGAAGGCTACGACATCGATATTCAACAGGGCCGCCACCCGGTCATCGAGGAGCAGCTGCCGGTGGGGGAAAGCTACGTCCCGAACGATGTGCAACTCGACCCGGACGACCAGCAGATCATCATGATCACGGGGCCGAACATGAGCGGTAAATCGGCCCTGCTCCGACAGACGGCCCTGATCTGCCTGCTGGCCCAGATGGGCAGTTTCGTACCGGCTAAACACGCAACTTTGGGCGTGGTCGACCGCGTATTTACCCGCGTGGGGGCCAGCGACAACATCAGCAGCGGGGAGTCCACTTTCATGGTGGAGATGAACGAGACGGCCAGCATCATGAACAACATCACGGACCGCTCGCTGATCCTGCTCGACGAGATCGGGCGGGGCACCTCCACCTTCGACGGTATCAGCATCGCCTGGGCCATCGCCGAGTACCTGCACACCAACGGGCGGGCGCGGCCGAAGACCCTCTTCGCCACCCACTACCACGAACTCAACGAGCTGGCGGACCGCCTGCCGCGCATCCGCAATTACTCGGTGGCCATCAAGGAGGTGGGCAACCGCATTCTCTTCCTGCGGCAGTTAGTGGCGGGGGGCAGCCAGCACAGTTTCGGTATCCACGTGGCGCGCATGGCGGGCATGCCCCGGGAGATCGTGGCGCGGGCCGCGGATATCCTGGTACAGCTGGAAAGTCAGCACATCGAGGGGGATCATGCGGGCGGGGCCGCGGGTGCGGAAACCGTCACGAGCAGCAAGGCGGCCACCCAGGAACTGTCGGCCCAGCCCAGCGTTCAGATGTCCATCTTCGAGACGGCGGACCCGACGGCCGGTCGGCTCCGGGAAATGCTGGAGGCCGTCAGCCTGAACAACATGACCCCGATCGAGTGCATGCTGAAGTTACAGGAGTTGAAGGAGGTGGTGGAGGGAGAGTAGTTAAACCCCTCCCCGGCCCCGGCGCTCATGTGTTCATAGCAATTCATGTAGCCAAAAAGGGAGGTCCGGAGGAGGGGTAACTCTGCGTATCAACAATGATACGGCATATCACCCGGATTGGCGGCGTGATGGAAGTTAACTCTATGTTGTTTTTTTTCACGAAGTACGAAAACCCGGTGGGTCCGTCGGCGGACACAACAATTATCTACCGACTATATTTACCAGTACCTACCCACACCTGAAATGACCCAGTTAACACCCCTTTACCAGCGGCTGATCGGCCTGCTGTTCCTGACCTCGGCCCTCCTGCCCGCCCAGGACCTCGTTGTCAATGGCGGCTTCGAAAGCTTTACGAGCTGCCCCGCTACGCTCGGAGAAATTACCCTGGCGGCACCCTGGGCCATCTCCGGGGGAACGCCCGATCTCTACCACCGCTGCGCCCCCCCCGGACTCCCCATCGCCGTACCCGACAATTTCATCGGTTTCCAACAGCCCCGGGCGGGAGACGGGTACGCGGGGCTGGTGTTCGCCCCCGGAGACATCGGCCGCGCCCGGGAATTCATGACCACCGGGCTGCGGGAGCCGCTGATCGCCGGAGCCTGCTACTACCTGGAATTTTACGTCGTGCTCGGCGAACTCAGCCAGGACAACTGCGACGGTTTCGGGGTACTGGTGTCCACGGAGATACCGGAATTGGGATTGATTCGTCCCCCTACCCCCCAGTTCAATTACAACCAGTCGGTTACCGACCGGGAAGGGTGGACGCTGATTTCCGGCACCCTGACCGCCAACGGCGACGAACGCTTCCTGGCCATCGGTAACTTCGACGGCTGTAACGGCAGGGAGATCAGCGAACTGCCCTTCATCTACTACTTTATCGACGAGATCAAGCTCTTCCAGGTTGAGGAGGAAGCCACCCGGGACATCTACCTCTGCGGGGATTCCGACGATTGCTACACTTTCAACGACGTGGATTACTGCGACCCGGGCACTTACGTCATCCCGCTCGGGGACGTCGCCCAACCGGGTTGCCCGACCGAGGTCACCCTCAACATCTTCCGGGATGCCCCGCTGGACATCACCATCAACGAGATGCCCGTGTACGATTGCTTCTCCGATTCCTACCGACTCCGGGTAGACAACCCCGGAGACGTGCCCGAACTCACCTACGCCTGGACGGGACCGAATGGGTTTACCTCCAGCCTGGAGGAACCGCTGGTCTCCCGCCCGGGCACCTACACCCTGACGGCCACTAACAATGGGTGTTCCACGACGGACACTTACCTGCTCGAAGCCGGTGGCCCGGCCCGGCTTACGCTCAACCTTGCCAAGGACGGCGACCTGAACTGCTTTACCACTACGACCAACCTTTCCGCCCTGACCGGCAGGGGTGGGTTGGATTATGCGTGGAGCGGCCCGGGCTTCTCCTCCCCGGATTCCACTATTTCCGTAACGCTACCCGGTACCTATTCGGTCACCGTTACCCAGCCGGGGCAGCCCTGTACGGCCACCGACTCCATCCGCGTAACGCGGAGCACGGAACTGGAGGAGCCCGTCCTGCTCCGGGACGGCGCGCTGAACTGCGAGGGGGATTCCGTCCGCCTGAGCGTCGGCAACCCCACGGCGGGGCTTGCTTACCGCTGGACCGGACCGGGAGGAGCCACCCTCGGCCCTTCCGTCACGGTGACCGAAGCCGGAACCTACCTGCTTTCCGCGGTGGGCGGGCCGGGTTGCACGACCAGCGGGGAAATTTCGGTCTCCCGTCCACCGCCCCTGACCGCCGGGGCCGAGATTTCGGACTACCTCTGTACGGAACGGGGGGGCTCCCTGGTGGCTACCGACGTGACCGGAGGCACCCCACCCTATCTCTACGGGCTGACCAGTGAAGGACTACTGGTGTTGGATTCGATCTTCACCGGGCTCGAACCGGGCAGCTATGACCTGGCGATCGTAGACGCACGGGGCTGCGGAGATACCCTCCGGAACTTGCTGATCCGCGAACTGCCACGACCGGAAATATTACTGCCGGAACTCCCCATCCTGCGCCGGGGCGATAGTATCCGGATCGATCCCCTGCTTAATTTTCCGGAAGCGGAGGTGGCTACGGTCAACTGGGGGCCGGACGACCAGCTCGGCTGCCTTGATTGCCTGCGCCCCGTATTCACCGCCCGCCGGTCCACGGTACTTACCGTTACCATCGACCTCGAAAATGGGTGCTCCCTTACGGACTCGGTGGCCGTTCGGGTCGTTCCCCCACCCAACTTACTCTACATTCCCAGTGCCTTTTCTCCCGGGCGGGCGGATGGCATCAACGACTACTTTACGGTATTTACCCGGAGTAGTGAGCCGGCTACCCTGCTGCGGTTTGAAATTTTCGATCGCTGGGGCGCGCAGGTCTTCAGCAGATCCGGCATCGGGACCAATGACCCCACGGAAGGCTGGGACGGGCAATTCAGCGGCCGGCCGAGCCCCGCCGGCGTTTACGTCTTCTCGCTTCGCCTCCGGTTTCCGGACGGAACGGAGGAAGAACGCTCCGGATCGCTGGTACTGGTTCGTTAGTTAAGGGGCGGGGACGCAGGTGCATAACCAATAAATAGCAGCGGGATCGGCCATAAAAATTATTAACTTGGCGTAACATCTACTATTCCGGGGGTATTGACAATGGCAACACTCACCCACCAAGTCTCCTGTCCCATGTCCCTCCGCGCCCCGATTACCTTACTGTTGTTCCTGCTCAGTCTGACTTTCCTCGCCGCCCAGGCGGACCGCGGCGGCAAGGATTACGCCCTCTTCTTTGCCGTCAACGACTACGAGGACGAGGGATTCAACGACCTGACCAAGCCGATCGAAAATGCAAAGGACCTGGCGGCGGAACTGAGCACCCGCTACGGTTTCCAGACCGAGGTGGTCGAAAACCCGGACTACCTCACGATCAATAATAAGATACAGGCCTACCACGACAAGTTCAGCCAGGGAACATTCGACCGCGACGGGCAGTTGCTCATCTTCTTTGCCGGTCACGGTCTGGAATTCGGCGACGACGGCTACTTCGCTTCGGCCAACGGGCACTCCCGCAACCCCTCCCACTACAACCTGGGCTACGGCTACGCCCGGCCGCTGATCGACCAGATCCCCTGTCAGCACATCATGGTGGTGGTGGATGCTTGCTACTCCAAGACCTTCGACCCGCTGCACCGTACCCGTTCCAACCGGGATTTCGGGCGGGCCGCCGATATCGAACTCGACCAGGTGCTGGTGCACCACGACCAGTATACCTCCCGCATCTTCATCACCTCCGATTCCGAAAACCAGGAGAGCCCCGACCAATCCTCCCTGGTGTACGCCTGGCTCGATGCCCTGAGGAACCATCGCCCCGATCAGGGGTACCTGACGGCCGCGACCTTATTCGGCACTCACCTGCGCGCCGCGGTTCCCACCCCCGGAGCCGGCACCTTCGGGTCGCACGATGCCGCCTCCCGCTTCCTGTTCTTTCCCACCGGGTGGACCGCCCCGGTCAGCTCCGTGGCGGAAGTACCCGCTCCTACGCCCCCGGGCATGACCGAGGAGGAGGCCGCCGACGAAGACCTGTACAATTTCGCCATGGAGCAGAACAGCATCATCGCCTACGAATTTTACATTAAGGACTTCCCCCGGGGACGCCACATAGAGAAGGCCAAACGCCGGCTGGCCATCCTGAAGGCGGAGGCAGCCAGTGCGGCGGCCGAAGGAAAACCATCCGAAGGCGAAAAGGCGAAAACGGACCTGCAACTCATGAAGGCCAGGCTGAACCCCGCAACGCTGAACCGCATCAACGTCAGTAAGGCGACCACGGCCCCGCCGACGTTCTCCGCGGTGGTGGATTACCGGCAATTTACAACGGTCGCCTTCATCGGGCCGCCCGCGTCGAAGTACAACAAGCCGGCCGTGGAGGCCGCCCAAAAGAGGGTAAGCGACGACCCCAAAAGCACTTCCGCCAAGCAGCAACTGGCCGGTGCCTACCTCTTAGCACTCAGGGACTACAAGAAAGAACTCGACCGGACCAGTCTGACCCAGGCCAAGGATTCAAAGGCATACGTAACCGCAAAGAAGGAGTTGACCACCATAGCGGACTATGCGCTCTCGCTCTACAAACAGGTGGAGATGGTAACCCCTAACAACAGCACGCTCCTTTCTTCCATCGCGAGTACCTACCGGTACCTGGGAGACCAAAAGATGTATTCCCTTTTCAGAAAGCGCCAGGCTCAGCTAAAGGCCGGGGGAAAACTCACCAGCTACTTCAAGGCCAATTAAAAGCCCCACCGCCATGCCGCCCCTTGCCTTTCTTCCGCTCGCTGTCCTGCTGTTCGTCGCCAACGCTGTCCAGGCCCAGCCGGTCGATTACACCGACTACACCGAGACCTTTACCCAGCGTACGAAGATGTACGACAACTGGCTGCGAAAAAGTGGGTTGGGAGAGATCCTGACCGTCGCGGAAGACCGGGTCACCAGCGACGGGGTCACCATTAACCTGCGCTTCCCCTTCGACGACCCTCACCGGGTGAAGGCCGCCTGGGATACGCTCAAGATTACTTTCGAGGCCACTTCCGGGCTGACGCTGGAACAGGAACTGTTCTACAAGGCCCGCTCCATCATGGACATTCCTCCGGCGGACCTGCTGGTGCAGGCCTTTAATAGCTACGATCCCCTGATCGCTCCGTTGTTTTCCGTTCATATTTATTCGGAGGGTGGTAAGGTGGAGGTGGAGCAATCCGTCCCCCGCGCCATCACCAAACGATTTACCATCGTACCGCCCCAACTCCACAAGGCGGAGGAATCCGGGGAGGCGGAGTTCGCGCGGAGTACGACCGGGAGCAGGTATTCGACTGTATCCTCGACTACGCCCGCTCCCGCTACGAGGTGAAGAATTGCAAGAACCGCCACCCCACCGTGACGCTCATCAACCGGATCGACCTGCTGGAATTCAAGGTGACCGATCTGTGTATGGAGGTCATCCCCGGCGGTAACCCCCGCCTCTGCGCCTACCTCGATAGCTGGGGCTTCGACTGCAACTGGGCCGAGCGGGAGATGTACGTCTTCCGCATCGTCTACGACGAACTCGAGGAGGGGTTCCGCCTCACCCTGGAGATCGACGGGAAGGTAGGCTCCGGCTGGTACGACCAGGTGAGTCTGGACGGCTACCTCAGCATCGAGGACGATTTCGGGGAGGCCTTCGCCGAGTACGCCAAGATCATCACCAACGAGATCCACCAGCAACTTACCGAGCACTGCCTGCGCTAACCGCCAACATGGATAACTTTGAAACTTTTAAGTCCGAACTACGCCGTTTCGTAGCCGCCGATAAGCTGGAACACGCCGTGGAGAAGCTACTGGCGGCCACCGGCGGCGGGCAGTACGGAGAATACCACGACCGGGTCATTCACCAGTCCGGGCAATTGCAGCACTACACCCGGTTGCGCATGCAGGGCACCGAGGACTACGCCGACCTGGCCCGCACCCGCAACCGGGCCAGCCTCAACCTCCTGGACCTGATCGACCAGCTGCCCGACTCGGCCCGGCTGGAGGAACTGGCCAACCAGCGGCCGGTCGGCGTCTCCGAGGACACCCTCAAACGTAACCTGTTCTGGATCCTCGTTGCGGGAAAAGCCATCGTGATTGCCTTCGTCACCTTTCTGTGGTCCACCGGTTCCGGCTTCGGCAGTAAGGAGTACACCGCTACGCTGGGGATGCTGATTCCCGTCTTCGCGGTCTACATCGCCCTCATGGTGGAGGACGCGACCAAGACCAGAAATATTCTGCAACCCGGCGACCAGCGCGTCAGCAAGCGCTTCGCCAACATCTCCTACGTATTCGTCGTCCTCTATCCCCTGCTGCTGTTATTCATCCTGAATCTGCGGGGGCCGGGCAGTATCACCTTCGAGCAGATGAACACCTTCGTCGGGCTGACGGAGGCGGGGCTCGGGACTTACGTCGGGAAGGTAATATTCGGATTGTTCCGGGGAGCGAAATAGGGCGATAATTGTCATCCGGTAGTCCGCGAGCTGCAAGCCGCTCGCTGCTGGAGGAAGTCGCTAAAAGCGACTATGAAAACTACTCCCGGGCCAGTTCCACGTCAAATACGCCCTGGGCCAGATGAATTCGGTCCGGGCCGAGGCTGTCACAGCCGGCGTGTCGTTTAAAGAAAGTCAGGTCGAAAGTACCGGTGGCCCGGTAAGCGATGGTATCGAAGGTGGTGAAAATAACCTGGTTGAGGACGGAAGTATCTAATTCGTACCCTTCACAGACGGCGTCGCCTTCTAGTAAATGGTAGTATGCATAGGGATTATTTTCTGAATCATTAGTCACCTCATAGATACTTGTCTGAGGAACGAAGCCTCCAATACCTAGCCCCTCAATTACCGCGCCTCCAGGACTTATAATATCGAATGAAAACCCGTAGTACTCTACTCCTCTCCTCATGTAGCGACCGCTTTTGTTCCAACCTTCCCAGGGCGTTCCGTTATGGAGTGCCGTTGCCGACCCATCGTACAAATCGCTTTGGGTTAGGGTTTCCGGCTCGCAACTCATCGAAAACAGAATAGAACAACACCCCACAAAAAATAGTAGTAGCTTTCTCATTGGGCGATAAATTTCAATGTTTCCACGAAGCCGTTTGCGTATTTACTCCCGGGCCAGTTCCACCTCAAAAGTGCCTTCGCTAAAGTGAATACGTTCAGAGCCGAGGCTATCACAGCCGGCGTGTCGTTTGAAGAAGGTAAGGTCGAAAGTAGTAAAAACAACCTGGTTGAGAACAGAAGTATCTAAGTCGTACCCTTCACAGACGGCGTCGCCTTCCAAAAGCGTATAATTATTAACTGACGTTACGCAAAGCGCAACTGTTTGGTTCCACGGAGTCCACCGGAGGGAAGCAGAGTTGAACGGAGTTGGAAATCGCTGCGCGATATTCAAGAGTTAGCGGAGCCGGGACAGACGCGTACTCCGCTGTCTCTAAACTTGCGACAGCAAATTTATTCCTCCGATTAACTCTGCTTCCCTCGGTTCAACTCTGTGGAACCGTATTTCTTACGCTTGCGTAAGATCAGTTAGTAAATGGATCTTCCTCCAAATTGTCAAGATCTTGATATTGCTGCTGATCTGCTGTTATGCCACCAATACTCAACCGTTCAATAAGGAGACCGCTTGCGGTGCTCAACTCTAATCTGAATGAAAAATATTCTACACCTGATTGTCTAATAAATCGGCTAGTGGAGATGTCTCCCTCCCAGGGAACCCCGTTGTGCAGTGCCGTTGCCGACCCATCGTACAAATCGCTTCGGCTCAGAGTTTCCGGCTGCAACTCATTGAAAATACGACTGAAAAACATCCTGCAAGAACCAGCAATTGCTTTCTCATAAAGGCATGAATTACCGTGGGTTTAGGGGGCCAAACGGAGGTAAGGTATTTATTCAGGAACTCAGTACCGGGGTACTTCCTAGATAAGTGGTAAAGATCGACAATCGGTCAACCAACGAACTAATACCACCCAAACCCCGTACCACCACCATGGCAAAACACACTCACGACCTCATCGTCATCGGCGCCGGTTCCGGCGGGCTGGGCGCGGCCGGCTTCGGTGCCAGCTTCGGACTCCAGGTCGCCCTGATCGATAAAACGGAAAAGAACTTCGGGGGCGACTGCCTCAACTACGGCTGCGTACCGAGCAAGGCCCTGCTACACGTCGCGGCCCAGTTCGCCGGGGCCAAACGGGCGGAAGGCTTTGGGCTACAAACCAGTGGCCGGGCCGACTTCAAAAAGGTGATGGCCTACGTCCACGGACAACAGGACGTGATCCGGGCCCACGAGTCGCCGGACTACCTGCGGGAGCAGTACGGGCTGGAGTGTATTATCGGAACGGCCGAAGCTGACCGGGAAGAACGAGGTGACCGTCAACGGTAACCGGCTGACCGCCCCCCGCATCGTGCTGGCTACCGGCAGCAAACCGAATAAACTCTCCGTGGATGGGGCGGACAAGATCAAGCAGTGGGACAACGAGAGCCTCTTCTGGGAACTCGACGAACTGCCGGACCACCTGCTCATCATCGGGGGCGGACCCATCGCCTGTGAAATGGGGCAGGCCTTCCGCCGGCTGGGGGCCGACGTCACCATGGTGAACCGGGGCGAGCGCATCAACGCTAAAGACCCTGCATCCTGCGTCCGCGCCCTGGATAAGAAGCTGCGGGAAGAGGGGGTGAGGATCCTGAACGAGACGGAAGTGGACCGTTTCCCCTCCGCCACCACGGTACAACTGAAGGGCAAAGAAGCACCCGAGGAAGCGATTACGTTCAGCCACTGCCTGGTGGCCATCGGCCGCCACGTGACCACCGAAGGGCTGGGGCTGGCCGCCGCCGGCGTGGAAGTGAAGGACGGGAAGATCGTCGCCGACGATTATTACCGCACGACCAACAGGCGCATTTTTACGGTGGGGGACGCCTTCGGCCGCGAGATGTTCAGCCACGGGGCCGAGAAGCACAACACCGACCTGTGGACCAATTTCCTCTCCCCCATCGACCGCAAGCACCGGCTGAAGCACTTCAGCTGGGTGACGTTCACCGACCCGGAGATCGCCACCTTCGGGCTGACCCCGCAGCAGATGGAAGCCGACGGCACCGACTTCGAGACCGTGGAAGTTCCCCTGGCGGACGACGACCGGGCCATCGCCGCCGACTACCGCGACGGGATGCTGGTACTCTACCTCTCCAAGGGGCTATTCGGTGGCGGAAAGCTCCTCGGCGGTTGCATGGCGGCCCCGGCGGCGGGAGAGATGATCCAGGAGCTCGACCTGCTGCAAACCCTGGGCATGAAGTACGGCAAACTGACGAGTAAGCTCTATGCCTACCCCGTCGGTAGCCGGATCAACCAGAAGGCGGCCCGCAAACGAGTGGAGAAAAAGCTGTTCTCAAAGGCCAGTAAGAAAGCCCTGCGGCTGGCGTACCGGTTGCAGAACCGGTAGCGGAGGAACTTACACCTTGTTGATCCAGCTCTCTACCTCCTTGCGGTAGGCGTTACCGATCGGCAGTGAAACGCCACCGTAGAGCAGCAGGGAAGCCTGGGCGAAGTTGACCTCGTCCACGTGGGTAAAGTTGACCAGTTGCCCGCGGCTCGACTGGAGGAAAGCCTGGTTGACCAGGTGCTCCTTAAAGGCCTTCAGGCTGTTTTTAACCGCGTACTTGCGGCCCTCGGACAGCATGATGTAGCAATAATTGCCGTCGGCGGTAATGTGGGTGATGTCCTTAATCGCCAGCTTTACGAGTGCTCCGTTGTGGCGAACGAAAAGATGTTCCTCGACTGCCTGGTGGGGAAGGCTGCTTTGCGTGGAAGTATTTGAAGAAAATTTCATGAATAGCGGGTTAAATCTCAATCCAATGTGAATATAGACGATCCATCTTACTTACGGTCACCCCCTTACGTCCGGTTTTTTCCAATTTTTCAAAATTTCACCAATAACTTTTCCGGAACCAACCGAATTAACTTTGGTTAATTCCGCTATAATCTTTCCTGAGTGTTGCCCGTGGCCCGCCCTGGCCTGCTCCTGGCCGGGTTATCTTGTCCCGGTAATCAACCCCCCCATGCGCAGCTTCCTACTTTTTAACTGTCTATTGTTACTCTTCCCGTTAATGGCCCAGGACACGATCTCCCCCTCCGACTTCTACTACTCGATCGAAGAAGTGCCGGCGGACTTCGAGGCGGGCACCATTCTGGCCCGGACGATCGACGCGCTCGGCTTTCGCTACTACTGGGCCACCCAGAACCTGCGTACCGAAGACCTGGATTACCGCCCCAGCGAGCAGGCCCGCAACTGCCGGGAGACGATGGAGCACATTCTCGGACTGGCCGAAATGGTTTGCAGCGCGGCCAGGCGCGAGCCCGTGAACCAGCCGACGGGCATCGACGAAATGTCATACGCCGAACTCCGTACCGCCACGCTGCAGCAACTCGAAACCGCCAGTAGCCTCTTCGGGGGCCTGCCGGCCGATTCTCTGTCCCGGCGGCCGATCGTTTTCGAACGGCCGGACGGTTCCCGCAGCGAGGTACCGGTCTTTACCCTCATTCACGGCCCGTTGACGGATGCGATCTACCACACCGGGCAGATCGTGACGATGCGGCGAGCGGCGGGGAACCCGACGAACCCCAGGGTGAGTATGTTCCGGGGGCGGTTGAATCAGTAGGCGGCGGAAAAGCGCAGGGCCAGCTCCCAGAGAAAATCATAGGGCAGGATTTCCACCTCAAAGGGGTCGCTGCGGTAAAGCGGGTTGATCTCCCCCATTTTCGACAGCCAGGGCGCGGCACGCTCGGTGGCCGCCGCCGGGTCGAAGCCGGAGCGGGGCAGCTGATTCAGGGCACTTATCAGGGAGTAAGCCCGCTCGGTGCGCGGTTCCTCCTTCAGGTACCGCTGTGCGTACTTATAGGTTGCGGAGATACGGTTCTCCGCATTTTCCCACTCGCCATTCTGGAGCAGGAACAGGATCTGGAGCAGGTGGACGGTAGTATTGAAGCCGAGTTTGTCCTTCACTCCGATCTCGAGGCTATTGACGAATTTAGACAACCGGAAGCGCGGAAGCGGCAGGGCGGGATCTTCCTCCAGGTCTCCCGACAGCAGCAACAAGTGGAGGAAAGCCTCGATTACCAACCAATTTTCGCGGGTGCGTAATTCCAGCTTTTTAAAACGGACGTTGGTCACGGTCTCCTGATAGAGGGCGAGCGCATCGGCGTAGCGGGCGGAGTAGAGGTAGATCAGGACCCTGAATTCCCGGCCCACGACCCAGTTGAGGCTGTAGGGGGTCAGGTAGCGTTCCGCCCGGTGGGCGATTTCGGTACTTTCCTCCAGTACGCCGGTCGCCGCGGCACTCACCATAACGATGTGGTAAAAGCTGCCCATGATCTCGGTGGATACGGACGAAGATCCTTCCAGTTCGGCGATGGCCTGCTTGGCGATCCGGTGTACTTCCTCGTACTCATGGCGCTGGGCGGCCAGGTAGTAGCGAAGCAGGAACTCGTAGACTCCCCATCTTTCCTTTCTACTCACCCCCTCACTATAGAATCATGACCAAACGTGTACTGAAAGTCCTCTTCGTCGGAGCGATGGTATTCCACTTCGGGCTGATGATAGCTTTTAACATCACTCAGTGTATGAAAACCCACTGGGACCTGTACAACTCAAAAGACCCGGCCTACGCTAAGGTGGATGAGACTACGATGAGCCTGATGCGCAGTCTGTCCGTATTTTATAATTATCAGAACCTGACGGGAACCAACACGGCCTATGCCTTCTACGCACCCCAGGTCTGCGGCCATTTGGAACCTTTCTTCCAGGTATACCAGGGGGAGGAAAAAATAAAAGAACACTACAACATCGCGCTCAAAACCGCCGAGGCGGGCCTGCGGCTGGAGGCGGTATTCGGCGGCAATCTCGAACGCCTGGAAGATATCGTCAAGCTTAAGGATGAAAAAGAAGCCCGTGAGAAAATAGACTATCGTTTACTCGATATCAAAATGCATTCCCTGGCCACCCGGGTACTCAATCAGATCGGTGCCGCCATTACGTCCGGCTGGAAACGATCTACACGATTTTGGGCATAGGCACCCTGCTGGTTGAACTGGGCTACGCCCTGATGATATGGTTTCGCCCGACCCGCCCGCTGTGGTTACTGGGTACGCTCGGCATGCACCTGTTTATCGGAATGGTCCTGGAGTTGCACCTCTTCGCTTCGGTGATGATCTTCTTTAACCTGATCGCCTTCGGAGGAGACACTCCCCTCGGTTTCCTCAAAGTGCCGCGTCTGTTCCCCGTTCGCCGCGTAAGTCAGCCTGCCTGATGTCCGGTCTGAGCTTCCCGTCCACAAGTGCGCTGTACTACATTCGGGTGGTATACGGAGACCCCAGGCGCAACTGCCACGGGTTTGGTATCTGCCGGCTGGACAGTGAGGCTTGGCAGCCGGCGGACCGGACGGTGTGTGGCTGTACCCACGGTCAGGCCCGGTTGCTCCGCCTGTCGTCCCCCGATCAAGTGGAGTTAAGAATCACCAGTCATGATTTTTATCGGTTCATCCAACCCGAAACGGCCACGGCGGCTCCGACCCCGACTCAACGAAAATATCCGGTATCCCGCGCACTCAGCGGACTGGTGGGCCTGAACACCCCCTTTCTCTATCCGTGCAGCGGCTACTGGGAGTTCGTTGCCACCGCCTATGCTTTCATCACACTAACCAGCAATACCCCCTTTCCCGATGAATAAAACCGTACGATTAATCCTGCTTGCGATCGTGGTCTTCTCCGCGATCGCGGCCATCCCGCGGCAACCCCAGCCCGATGCTTCCATCGGTTTCGGTCGTGGCCCGAACTGTATTGGCAGAGGCGTATGCTCGGTACAGGACGATCCGCCCACGGGAGGTGGTGACGAGAATGGGAGCAGTGAGGAAGCACGCTACCCGGTGCAACTGAGCGTCCTCGGAAACGGGCACTTGCTGTTAACCATCGAAAAGGCAGACCTGCCTAACCAGTTGCTCCTCGATCAATTCCCGGTCGGAAAACTGATGATCACGGACGGCTTCACCATCGACGACAAAGTAGCCAGACGGATCGGCCGCTCCGGGGAGTACTACGTTCCGGCCGGTAATTACCCGCTGAAAGTAAATGCGGAAGACATCAGTGTAACCATGAATTTACTGGCTAAGTAAACTACCTCACCATGCAACGTCACTTCCTGTTCGCCTTATGCTGCCTGCTGATGGTCCACGGCCCCCTCTACGGTGCCCCCGTCATCACCCTCCCGGCGGATTCCTCCCTCCTCCTCACGGTTGAATGCGAGCTGGAAGATGCGTTGGCGGTCAGCAGGGAGTTACACCTGGAACGTATCGCCGCCGTCGATAACCAGCTTTACGCGCTCCGCTCCGACATCCGGAAAGCCATTGACGCGGAAGACCCCGACGGTAAACTGGGCATGCTCCTCGGCCGCCAGTACCTGCTCAACGACCGGCGTACCGAACTCCTCAACGACGCCACCATCGACCTGGCCAGGATCCGGTACAAGAAGGGCATCGAGGTGATCAAGATCCTCTACGAAAAGGTACTGGGGCTGGACCACCACTTTTCCTCCCTGAAGACCCACCAGGCCATTCAGCAGATGGCCAATCCGAACTCCTACCCCGGCTTCAAGAATTCCGGCGACCAACTCCGGGAAAGCCTGGTCAAAAAAAGCTCGGTTTCCATTCCAGCGCTCCTGCAATCCAACGGGTACGTAACGGCCATCTACTCCGTGGTTTCCGGCTTATTCGGAGACGGCAAGCCCAACGAACGGCAGGCCAACCTGGAGGACGTATCCTGCGTACTCGATTTCACCCTCAAAATGAGCGGCGACCTGAATACCATTTTTTTCGAAACGGAATTCCTGATCAATAGTAACAACCAGCTCCGGGACGACTGCATCTCGCTCTTTGAGGAATACACCCAGGTGATCGGGTATAAGGTTTCCCTGGAAAATTGCCGCAAGACGGATGATTGGGAAGAAGTAGATGCGAAAGTGGAGACGTTCGTCAACAACCTTAAAGAAACTCAGGCCCTCGGCGATATGGCCCTGACCAATTCCATCGTCAACAAGGGCCACATCAATATGGAATTCTCCGTCGACCGCCTGCTGACCTTCCTGGAGAAATATTCCGCCTTCATTCAGCAGGGGGAGAATTACTACAAGAAGTTCGCCGTAGTCGTGGACAGCTACACCAGCGAGACGGAGTGTGACGGTAAGATCCCCATTCAATTCCTTCACCTCAAGGACGAGATCCGCTTCTCCATCGAGAAATTCATCCAGGCTTATGATATTGCCGAACTGAAGGGCTCCCGCCTAAAAGACCTGCTGTATGGCTATGATTAAACTTTCACGCTCCTTTTTACTGCTTACCGGTTTGCTGCTCGCAGGTAGTCTGACCGCGCAATCCGAGGACTCCGCCCCCCTGGACCAGAAGGCCCTGGTCGCCGATCTTCAGTCCCTCTTCGAAGCCGCCCGCCAGGGCAATCAGTTCCTCTGTCAGGCCGTAGCTACCCGTAACGGAAAGGAGATTTTCTCCTTCGCCAGCAACGAGGAGGACTTTACCACCCGCCGCCCGGTCTCCGACAGCACCCGCTACGCCCTCGGGTCCGTGACCAAAGTCTTCACCGGGGCCGCCATCCAGGTATTGATCCAGGAAGGTAAACTATCGCTCGACGACCGGGTGAGCGAACTGCTGCCCGAACTGACGGCCTATCCGGAAATAGAAATCCAACACTTGCTCTTTCACTCCTCTGGCCTGCCCTTCGGCAGCGCGGACCTGCGCGCGGAAACCGGCGTCGCGGACGGAGCGACCATGACCTTTGCGGACTTGCTCAGGTGGATAAAGAACGCCCCCCCCGCCCCGCTCTTTCCTCCCGGCACGGATATGTCCTACAGCAACGTAGGGTATATGCTGCTGGGGGCGATCATCGAGCAGACCAGTGGCCGGTCTTACGGAGACTTCCTCCGGGAAAAGATATTTGCCCCGCTGGGCATGACCTCCGCCGTAGTTCAACCGTCCGTGCTGCGGGAAGCTCCGGAAGGATATGCGATCCCCTACACCGTAAAGGGGAAAAAGCGGAAGGAAAAGTCCTTCGACTACAATGCCCTCTCGGAAGAATACAGCCAGCCCCGGACGACCTACGGATCGAGCGGCATCTATATGAGTACCCGCGACCTCGCCAAGGTACGCACCCTCTGGGCCACGGATGCGGTGCTGACCCCTGCCTCCCGCGCCGCGCTTACCGAGCTACCGGAACTGGCGAACGGCAAGCGCAACTTCTGGCGCTACGGCCTCATCCGCGACCGGATCGGCGATCTGGACACCTACGTCTTCCGGATGGCCGGCAACGTCGTGGGCTTCGTCAGCCAGGTGATCTACGTACCGAAGTACGACCTGACCGTGGTGGCCTGTACCAACTATTACGCACTCCACAACAAGTACGCCACCGCGGAGGAGATGATCGACCTCTACGCCGAGTTCAAGCCCCTTCTCCTCTCCGTCGCTGAAGCTAGCCGATAAGCCCCCACACCAGGTACACCCCCGCCGCCAATCCACCCGCCAGCCCCGCGTACGGCAATTGCGTCTTTACGTGATCGACGTGGTCGGTCGCCGCGGCCAGGGAACTCAGGATGGTGGTATCCGAGATCGGGGAGCAGTGGTCGCCGAAGACGCCGCCGCCCAGTACGGCCGCGATGGCCATCAGCACGTTCGCATCCATGTCGGTGGCCATCGGGACGGCAATCGGGATCATGATGGCGAAGGTTCCCCAGCTGGTGCCGGTACTGAAGGCGATGAAGCAGGTCACCAGGAAAACGAGGAAGGGGACCAGGCCGGGCGACAGGAAGCCCTTGGCCACCTCGGCCACGTAAATGCCCGTCTCCAGTTTCTTACAGAGGCTACCGATGGCGAAGGCCAGCAGCATCAGCAGGGCCAGGGGAATCAGGCCGGCGATTCCCTTGATGACCAGTTCGACCGACTCCCGGATGCCGAAGATCCCCTGCGCCTTGTAGAACGCCATACTGACCAGGATCGAAAGCGCCACCGCCGTCAGTACCGCCGTACTGCCGCTACCGGACCCGATGGCCTGGAACAGTAATTGGCCTGCACCTGCGCCCGCGCCCAGGTTCTGCCACCGCGTCCGCCCAGCCCGTGTAGGCCAGCATCAGCGGCATGCACACCACCATCACCACGATGGGCACGACCATATTCCACGCCCGGGGCGGTACGCCCTCCTTGGCCTCGATGTCCGTCAGGCTCTGGTCCACCACCGGCTGGGCGCCGGGGTTCAGCAGTACGCCGCTCTGGGTGCGGGCCTCCGCCCGTTTCATCGGCCCCCATTCCCGGCCGCTCAGGATGATGACCGGTACGATGAGGAGGGCGAAAATGGCGTAAAAATTGTACCCCATCGAGCGGATCATCGTGGAGAAAGGATTGGCAAAGCCCTCCAGGGCCAGCAAACTCATGATGAAGGCCCCCCAGCCGTTGAACGGGATGAGGATGGAACTGGGCGCCGAGCTCGAATCAGCGATGTAGGCCAGTTTTTCCCGGCTGATGCCGAGTCGGTCGAAGATCGGCCGGTACAGCGTTCCCACCGTCAGTACGCTGATGCTGGACTCGACGAAGACCAGCACCCCCGTCACCCAGGCCAGCAGCTGCACTTTTTTCTTGGACTGCTCCCCCGAGCCTCGCAGCCGCCGCTCCACCGCCACGATGAAACCGGCCACGCCGCCGGACTTCTGCATGAACACGATGAGCGCGCCGACCAGGGCACAGAACATAATGGTCCGGGTATTCCCCGCATCGGCGAAGACGTCGACCAGCCCCTGCAGCGTATCCAGGAAACCCACCCAGGGGTTCCCGCCGGCCAGCAGCACGTAGCCGAGAAAAATGCCCGTGAGTAGACTCAGGAAAACCTGGCGCGTCAGGATCGCCAGAATAATGGCCGCCACGGGGGGGAGAAGGGAAAGTATGCCTAGTTCCATGCCGCATGATAAGGATCGGATGCCAGCGAGTTGTGCTCGCCGGCATTTCTTTTTGCGCGGACCCCTAATCGAATTCGGAATTTGTTTTGCGACGGCGCGCAGGGGCAAGCTTTTCCAATAACGGGCAAACCGGTCGTCCTGACAGCCGTTCGGTAGGGATATGTCCCGAGTATCTGCCCTCCTTTTCCTCCTGGCGTTCGCCGGTTGCTCCCCCGTGGACCGGTCAGCGATCGCCCCACTTACCTATAACCCCATCAGCCCCTATAAATTCAGTTGCACCCCCATCGACTCGCTCTACATTGCGGACCACCTCGATGAACTGGAAGCGGATTTCGGGAATGATCTGAAAGCGGATGCCTACCGCGACAAACTACTGGCGGCCCTGGCCTTCTACCCCCGGCTACGGGGTGTACACATTGAGTTGGTCCACCAAAGATTGCGGACCTCGATGGCCGCCCGCCCCCTCCGGCTGGGGGCCGACCGCGCCCGCCGCCGCTACGCTATTCTGGTCGACGACGTCAGCGAGCGGGCCAGTGACTTCCGCAAAAGTTCCTACTCCGCCCAGGTCGGTTGCTTCATCCACGAACTGGGCCACGTCTCCCACTACGAGCGCACCGCGAATGCCGATCTGGTCGCCCAGGGCATGGCTTACGTCACTAACCAGGACTTCAAGAGTCGCTACGAGGCCATTGCCGACAGCTTTGTCGTGGTCAACGGCGGGGCCTACTACCTCTCGCAGTACCGCACTTTCACCTTCGAGGAGGCCGACCTGCCGCCGGAGTACCTGGCCTTCAAGCGGCGGAATTACAATGGTCCGGAGGATGTATTGCGGCAGCACCGGCGGTACATACGGAAGAAAGGGTGGCCGCTTCCGGATGATTGTGACCACTAGTTACAAGTGGACCTCCGACTCGACTCCTGCGTCGTCAAACCGAGAGGGCCGACATGTACTAGCTTTTTCATGTCGGCCCACTCGAGTAGCGCTTGGCGAATACGAGGTGGTCCGACTTGTAAAAAGCGGCTCACCGCACGACCAGACTCCGCACCCCCACCGGGCGCGCCCGCTCATCCAGTAATTGCAACCGGTAAAGGCCCGCCGTCAGCCCACCCAGGCCGATCGACTGCCGCTCTCCGGTGACCAGCCCCCGGCGAACGTCTCGGCCGTTTGCGTCTACCAACCGGTAACGGAGCGTCCTGCCGGCGAGTTCCTCATCGATCAGGAAGTCCACCCAATCCGTAGCGGGGCTCGGGGACAGGGAGAACTGGATAAAACCATCCGTCCCGGTAACGGAATTCACCACGCAGTCGCGCACGTCGGTACCCGCCCCGACCAGGGCCAGGCGCCGGGTCTCCAGGTCCGTCGGGAGCGCAGTCACCAGTAGGTTGTTTACTTCGAAGGAGTCGGTCTCCAGGTCGTAGAATTCCTGTACGCCGCTGTCAAACTGGATCAGCTTATAGCGGTTGTCCCGCACCGCCCAGCCCCGGGCGTTAGCATCCTGTATTTCCGTATAGTTAAATTCCCGGGGAAAGTCGGTCGCCCCGTTTCCGAACAGGGCGTAGAGGCTCCGGCTGTTCCCGATCGTCCCCGTCGGCGTTCCGGCCGCCGCTTCCAGGATGGTGGCGTAGAGGTCGGTCAGGTGAACCAGGGCGGTTTCCCGTTCCCCCACCCGACTGACGCCCGCTCCCGAGACGATCATCGGCACCCGCACCCCGCCCTGGTAGAGGGTCGCCTTACCGTGGTCGGACGGGTAATCCTTGATCACGTTCCCGGGGGTGCCGTTGTCCCCCACGAAGATCACGAGGGTATTGGCCCGGGTGGCCGCGTCCAGCCCGGAGAGCAAGCGGCCGACCTCAAAATCCAGGGATTCGATCATGGCGGTGTACTGATTGACCCTGCCATTGGTGTTTCCGACCGTAAAGGTCCCGGCCGGCGGTACGTGGTAAGGGCCGTGGGGGGCGGCGTGGGCCAGCCAGAGGAACCAGGGACGATCCGCGGGGCGTTCACCGATCCAGGCCAGGGCCCCGTCGGTCAGTGCCGAGGTGATGTAGGCCGAGGAGGTGGTCGTTGTTCCGTTCACCGTGCGGGACCAGCTGTCGTAGGTCTCCGGGTTAGAACCGAGAAAGCCGTCGTAGTAGTCCACCCCGTGCTGGGCCGGGGCGTCGGCGTCCTGGGGGGAGGTGATGTGCCACTTCCCGAACAGGGCATCGTCGTAAGCATCGTTGGTCCGGTCGGCCAGTGCGCGGAACAGCGAACCATCGCCGGGCGGCAGATTGCCGGGGGTACCGAGTACACCGGTCTTCACCCCGAACAGTCCGCTCATGATATTCGCCCGGCTGGGAGTACACTTGGGGGAGGCGAAGCTGTTGGTGAACGTCAGTCCGGCGGCGGCCAGGCTATCCAGCGTCGGAGTGTTGGCCAGTCCGTCTCCGGCGTGGTAGGCGGCAAGCCGGTCTACGCCCAGGTCATCGGCGATGAGGAGCAGGACGTTGGGCTGGGCCCGGAGGGATGGGGAGAGCAGGAAGAAGGGACAGGGAGCAGGGATAGGGATAGGGATAATCTCATTCTACAATTACTTTGCGGGTAACTTCCTGATTACCGCCGGTGATGCGGACAAAATACATCCCGCCGTACAGCGTCTGCGTGCTGAAGTAGGCGATCGTCTGACCGGGGCGAATGATTTTCTCCGCTACCCGTTTGCCGTCGGTGGCGTAGAGACCGACCCGGTACTCCCGCTCGGCGAGCCCGAGCAGCTGTACGGCGATCAGGTCGGCGGCGGGATTGGGAAAGACGCTGACCCCACCACCGCCGGCCAGCAGGTCGCGGGTAGCCGTGGTTTCGGCGTAGACGGTGGTTTCCTCCCCCACGCCGGTTACCCGGCGGTCCTCGGCTTCCCCGGCGTAAGTAGGCCCTACGGCGTAGGGGTAGGCAGACACCCAATCTTCGTCCACCGTGGCGAAGTAGGCGTAGGTACCGTCGGGATATTCGGGAGTGACGCAAAAACGACCGTTGTGCTGATCCAGGAAGTCTTCTTGATCGGCGGAGGGGGCGACGTAGGCGTAGTCCTCCCGGAAGTAGCCGAGAAAGTAGGTGCTGCTGACGGGTGGTCCGTCGGCAACATCCGTACCGTCGGCGTGGGTGGTGCGCTCGGTGATGTTACGCAGTGCGTAGCTGGATCTGATCCGGGTAATGCCTCCGGTGCCGTCTCCGTTCCGGAAACCGTAGGCCCCGTAGATCGGAAACCCGTCGTAGGCGTACCCGATCAGTGGGGAATGTTCGGTACTGTCGATGGCGTACAGTCCTTCCGCATCGTAGAGGTTACAGATGGTGGAGGTGATCTCCAGGTCGAGTTTAAAGGCCGAGGGGTTCTGGTGGTGGTGGTAATTCCCCATGGCGGGGTGCCCCTTGGAGCAGTCAAAACCAGCCCGTTCGGCCGGAATGGCATCCCGGTTCCAGGCTTGTTCCGTGCGCGGGCCACCGGGACAGCGGTCGTTCCCCGGGCCGCCACAGAGCGCATTGGTTTGCGGGTTCCAGGCCACCCCGTCCCGGTAGTCGAACAGGGAGACACCATTAATAAAGACCCCGATGTTACCGGGGTTGGAAACGATCGGCGTACCGGAGTTGATCCTCGGGGAGAGAGGGATCCGGTAGATCGTAGCCTGGTCCTGCGCCTGACTGGGATTCCGGTCGAGGAAGGGCCCCGTAGGATAAGCGGGCACTCCCGTGGTGGTGACGTAAACAAAATCGTCCGAGTACTCCACCCGCTGGCAGTTCACCAGAATATCGTTCTCCAGGAGCATGGCGTTGCCCTCCACGTAGTAGGTACCGGTTTCGGTGGTGTTTTGCAACCAACTGGTAATGGCCGGGGAAAGCTGGGCCGGGGAAAGAGTCGGCAGGAGCAGGAGTAGTAATAGGGGGAGGGATAATCGGAGCATGGGAACGGTGGATTTTACCATTAAGAAATTGAGGAGCACTAAGCGGCATTAAGGGCGAGGAAAGCCGTGTTTGGGATTGAACACGAAGTCGCGGTCGTCCAGCGTGAGGAGAAAAGCGGTGAGGTCGGCGCGGTCGTCACCCGCTATTTCGTAGTGCGTCAGGACTTGTCGCAGGGTGGCAAGCCGACCATCGTGCATGTAGGGGTGGGTAAAGCTCAGGTTACGCAAGGAGGGCACCTTGAAGGCCAGGCTGTCGGCCGCCAGATGAGTCAGGGCCATCCGGCCGAAATCATTCAGCGTGGTATCCACCGAAAGACCGTTGCTGGCGAATGCCTGGTTGGTGAACAGGGGTTCGGCGTGACAGGAGTTGCACCGCTCCCGGAAGAGGGCGTAGCCTTTGGTCTCCTGCTCCGAAAAGGTGTCCGCTCCGGAGCGGACCCGGTCGTACTTCGCGTCAGCCGACACCAGGGAGAGCTGAAACTGCGTCAGCGCCTTCAGCACCCGCTCCCCGGTGACGATCGGGTCTCCAAAGGCCGCGGCAAACCGCTCCTGGTAGTGGCCGTCTTCTCGCAGCGTAGTGACCACCATCCCGATGTCGGACCCCATTTCACCGGGGTGATGGAGGGGCGCCAGCGGCTGTACGTCCAGGTGGTGAATGGCCCCGTCGCGGTGAAAGCTCGTTGCCCAGGCCAGGTTGAAGAGGGGCGGCGCATTGCGTATCCCGATGCTGTCGCCAATACCGTGGCTGAGGTCGTGATCGGTGTGGGCGAAGGCCGCGAAGGGAGAGTGGCAACTCGCGCAGGAGATCGTTCCGTCCCCCGACAACCGTTCGTCGTAGAAAAGACGGCGGCCCAGTTCGACCCCCTCCGGGGTGAGGGGGTTGTGGGAAAAATCGTAGGCGGGGGCGGGAAAGTAGGCCGGGTACTCCAGGGGTTCGGGCACGGTGAAGGCGTAGCCGGTCAGCAGGAACAGAGAGAGGATCAGGAAACGCATCGTGGACTATTAAGGAGCGATGGCGCCGCTCAGACAACTGATGAAGGTGTTCGTTCCCGCGGCGGCTACGTGGTAGTGGTAGCCCCGGAGGGCGTCGCCGTGGCCCCGGCAATCGTCCAGGTCGTCCGGCTCCGCGCCCTCCGCGTTCAGCTGGGCGTACAGGCCATGACCGTCCATGGCGTAGCCGATCATGGGGGCGTGACCGTCCGGCTGGGGCCGCTGAGTGGACTTCCCGGTGGCGGCGTGGTAGTGGTAGCCGGCGTGGAGGTTGATGTGTCCGCCGGCGTCGTCGAAGGGGGCCAGGGTATAGGCGCCGAGAATGGCATCCACCGGGGCGGGAGCGTCGAAGCGGATACCATTGAAGGCCAGTCCGCGCGGCCCCCGGTACCGATCGATGGGGCTGCTCAGCCGTACCGGGGCTACCGGCAACAGGTAGGTTTGCCGCAGGTCGGTCACGTAGGCGGGCAGGCACTCGACGCAGAAATTCCTGTATTCGGCCCCTACGTTCGGGTTGGCCGCATTACGGCAGTCCTCCTCGGTGTCGGTCGTCCTTACCCGCCCTTGCGCATCGTACATCCGCCAGGTAGTATCTCCGTAGAAAGTGGCGAGTTGCCGGATGAATGCCCCGTCCACATCGTACACCCGGCCGTTCTCCAGCCAGATCCCGCCGGCCTCCGGACCGTCGGAGATCGTCTCCGGGCACCAGGGCCCCATCGGGTGATCGGAAGGGCTCCCCGAGGCAACGATCCGGTAGCAGTCGGTGGTCGTTCCGTCGGAGAGTGTACAGGCCACCGTCGTGACCGGCTCGGCGAGGCTGGCCGCCAGGAAGTAGGCGGGGTTCACCGCCGGCGTGATCCCGTCGGGGGGCAGGGCCGTTCCACCGCCGGGCCCGCAGGCGGTGAGTAACGGCAATAAGAGCAGGGCGGGAGCAATCTTCATGGTTAAAAAGGTGATCGTCAGTTAGGAAAGTCGGGTTACGGGAGAACGGAAAACGACCGGTGCAACACCCCGGCCAGCCGCACCGCCTCCGGGCCGGGGCGCATCAGTCGGGGCATTTCGGCCGGGTTCGCCGCCGCCAGCAGGGGGGCCAGTTCGATGGCAATTCGCACGGTCGCTCCGGGGGGCAGCGGCAGTCGGACCGTTCCGGCCGTGGCCTCTCCGGGCAGGTAGCCGCCAATGTGATAGACAAACCGGTTCCCCCGCGTGTCGCAGCGGGCAGAGGTACCCTCCAGTTTGCAATTGATGTAGCCGCTGCGCCAGGTCCAGTACATTCCTCTGGTGGGGTCGAGGTCGCCGCCGTAGACCCCGGCCACGTTGGTGGCACTGTCGATACCCACCAGGAATTCCAGGGTGTCGAAGCGGGTTCCGGAATAACTCCGGAACAGGTGCGGGGTAATCGACAAAGAGGCCGAATCGGCCGCGTCCAGCAGGTGATACCTATCCGGCTCCGACGGGGCTGGGCCGCCTTTCCCGGATAAGCGGACATTGGAGAGGTAGCACCGGAAGGCCGTCACTGAAAACTCCGCACCCGCGGCCGCGCCCGCGTCCAACGGTTGCCCGTGCAGCAACGGTACGAATTCGATGGTCAGGGAATCCGTCGCGCGTAGCGGGCCGGAGACGAGCCATACCGCCAGTAAGCCACTCAGCAGGCGCACCATCAGCGTTGGGGCGGGGCACCCGGTTTCAGGAGGATGCGGTCGAGGGCCCGGTCCACGAACTCCGGAAAGCCCGGTTGCTGCTCCGGTTCCAGTAGTTGCCGGACCTCCTCGAAGTGCCGGTAGGTCTGCTCGATGCGGCGACGCTCGAGGTCGAGTACCGCCGTGGGAAGGGTGTCCGGCGCTCCGTCCGGGTCCGACAGCCCGGAGAAGTAGGTCCGTAACGCCTCGCCCTGGGCCGTGGTGAGTTGGCGCATTTCCTCTTTGTGGGTGGTGGCCAGTACCTGAAAATCGGCGGCCTGCCGGTCGTTCAGGTTCAGGGAGGGGGGGGCGTTGATCCCCTCCCGGGGGGCACCCGGCCGGCCGACAATGAGCGCGGCCACCAGCAGCAGATTGAGGGCGAGCAGGCTATAAGTAGCCAGTCGGTAGACCTTCGCGCTTTCCATTATCCGTAGATTTCATAATCCGTGAGCAGTACGATATCGGTCGGGGCTTCCTCGGCGGAGGCGTGCCAGGCCACGGCCCCCAGATTCAGGGCCAGCAGCACGCAGGCGGCCGCCAGCATCCGGGGCCAGGCGATGCGGTCACTGACGTGGTCCAGCAGGCCGGGCGGGGCGGTGGCGCGGGGGAGTTCCCGCAGTTGCGCGAGGGCGCGGTCAAATTCAGGGTCGGTCATGATCGGAAAGTTGGATTCGTAAATTGGTTTTCGCCCGCATCAGCAGGCTTTCGGTGGCCTTCAGGCCAAGTTGCAGGATGTCGGCCACCTGTTGGCGGGGCAGCCCTTCCACGAAACTGAGCAGGAAGGCCGCCCGCTGCTTACCCGGCAGGGCGTAGATGGCCCCGAAGATCCGCTGGTTCAACTCCGTGTCTTCCAGCAGGGCCCCCGGGTGGCTAAAATCGGGCGGGTCGGTCGCCGGCAGGGTACCCGACACGCGTAAATGGCGTTTTTGGCGGTCGGCCGCCGTCAGCGCCACGTTCACGGCAATGCGGTAGAGCCAGGTCGTTACCCGGCTACCGCCCCGGAAGCCTTTCGCCCCCCGCCAAACGCGAAGGAAGACATCCTGGGTGAGTTCCTCGGCCAGTTCCGTCTGCTGTACGTAGCCCAGCACCAGGTTGTACACCCGGTCCCCGTGCCTCGCGTACAGGGTACGGAGCGCATCGGCGCGGCCGGCGGCCGTGCGGGAAAGTAGTTCGGCGTCGGTAGGATCGGCCATTCGGGTTGTTGG
This sequence comes from Lewinellaceae bacterium, assembly GCA_963838715.1. Classification (GTDB taxonomy): domain Bacteria; phylum Bacteroidota; class Bacteroidia; order Chitinophagales; family Saprospiraceae; genus Neolewinella. The sequence continues at coordinate 3,926,248 of CAWISE010000009.1, read as the reverse complement.
ACCGGAAGGAGGAAACAATCCTTCGCGGGTGGGGGAGTTTTATGTAAAAAACCGAATATCGGGAAGCCTGCCGCTCTGGCGGAAGCCCCTCCGGGGCCCTTACCTTGCGGGTACCCATGCAATTATTCCGCTTCCTGCTGGTCTGGAAATTGGTGACCCTCGTCATCATCTGTCCCTACCTGCCGGGGGCGGGCTCGGATGCCTTCCAGGGCGTCTCGGTCTTCGTCGGTCTGCTGCTGTCGCTCGGTTCGGCCGGCATCATCGGCAGCGTGATCTCCGGCATCATCCTGACCTACATGCGGCCCTTCGTGATCGGCGAAGTTACCCGCATCCGAACGGTACGCAACGAGGAGATCACCATCCCGAACGGCACCCTGATGGGCGGCGGAGTGGTCAATTACGGCTCCCTGGCTCCGGAACACGGCCTGGTGCTCCACACTTCCATCACATCGGCTACGACGTGCCGTGGACGCAGGTGCATGCCCTATTGGTGGCAGCTGCCGGTCGGACCGGCAAGGTGGAGGCGGACCCCGCTCCCTTCGTCCTCCAGAAAGCCCTGAACGACTGGTACGTGGAGTACGAACTGAATGCCTACACCCACCACCCCCACGGGATGGCCCGCATTTACTCGGAGTTACACGCCCACATCCAGGAATGCGTCGACGATTCCGGGCGGGGACGGTAAAGGGTGATTGTCGGCGGGGTGGACCAAACTTCTGTACCCCCGACCAGGGTTCTTAAGGAAACAAACCGCTATGAAACTGCTCTGCTACCTCCTCCTACCCTTCCTGCTGTTCGGCTGTGGCGCCGCCGGCGGACTGAACGTTTTCTCCGTCGAGCAAGACCTCGAACTGGGCCGTCAGATGAACCAGGAGATCATGAACAACCCCCGGGAATACCCCGTCCTCCGCGAATCTTCCAATCCGCAGGCCTACGCCTACCTGCAGGGCATGGTGGACGAGATCGTCCGCTCCGGCAAGGTGCCCAACGCCAGTGTCTTCAACTACGAAGTGACGATCATCGACGACGACGTTCTGAATGCCTTCGCCACGGCCGGCGGCTACCTCTACGTCTACACCGGCCTGATCAAGTACCTGGACACCGAGGACCAGCTGGCCGGCGTGCTGGCCCACGAGATCGCCCACGCCGCGGAGCGCCACGTTACCGAGCAGGCCACCAAGCAGTACGGTCTTTCCACCCTGCTCGGCGTCGTGACCGGCAGCGGAGACCCCGGCACCCTGACCCAGATCGGGGCCGGGCTCGTAGGTCTCAGCTTCAGCCGCGGAGCTGAGTCCGAGGCCGACGCCCGTTCGGTGGACTATCTCTGCGGCACCCGCTACCGCGCCGACGGGGCTGCCGGTTTCTTCGAGAAAACCGGTAACGCCGGCTCTCCCCCGGAGTTCCTGAGTACCCACCCCAGCCCCTCCAACCGGGTGGAGGCCATTCAGCAGCGGGCGGCCAAGGCCAGCTGCCCGGCGCCGAGTTCCTCAGATTCGGCATTCCGGAGTTTTCAGCGGAGCCTCTAGTTAAAGGCTACCCTAGGGTGTGGCCATTACTCTTTCCGCCCGTACACATAACTACCATACGGACCGACATTCACCAGTACCCGGTTCGGGCGGCCGTCCTGTTCGACCTCCTCGGTACTGAGGTGGCCCGAGGTCGGGGCATCCGTATTATGATCGGTATACCCCGCCCAGTCTCCGTTGAACAGGAGGCTGAAATCCGACGGTCGGTCCAGACCGATGGCGTAGCCGTCGAAGGTCCGGTTGCTGAAATTAAGAACGACCAGTACGCCGTCCTCGTCCGGGTCGTCGTACCAGCGCAGGAAGGCCAGGATCTTGTCGTCGTCGTTGGCGGTCAGTACCTGGGTGTGCTGCCCCTGTAGACCGCGGGATTTACCCTCGATGTTGCGCCGCAGCCGGATGAGGTCGCGGTGCATCTGTACGACCCCGTTGAATTCGTCGAGCCGGCTCCAGTCGAGCGGGTCGTTGTCGCTGAACCACTTATCTTCCAGCAGGGCCTGCCCCTGGAAGAGCATCGGGATACCGGGAGCGGTCAGGGTCAGCGCGATACCGAGCAGCGAACGCTTGACGGAATAGTAGTTATTCATATCCTCGTCCGTGGCGATCTCCTGGGCTACGCGGGCCTGGCCGTTGGCCACCTCGTCGTGGCTCTCGGTGTAGATCACCCGGTGAAAGGGGTCGTCGGTGTACCGGCGCAGCAGGGCGGTGGTCAGGCTGGACATGGAGCGGTGGTCATCCTCCTGTTCGAGCAGGGCCTTGCGGACGGGGTGGACGAAGTCGGCATCCCACTGGGCGCCGAAGCCGAGGCCTCCGTCTCCGGTCTCGTCGGTAACGAAATTATTGCCGTGCAGGTCTTCGGCGATGGTGATCTTCCCGGGGTGCCGCTCCCGGATGCTGTCGTTGATCCATTTCAGCAGGGTATATCCGTCTTCCAGTTCGCCACCGGGGCTTTCGTCTCCGCCGACGTGGCGCATATAGGGGATCATGTCCAGCCGCAGGCCGTCGCAGCGGAATTCCTCCAGCCACATGAGGGCGTTGTCGTGGATGTAGGCCCGGACTTCGTCGCGTCCGTAGTCGGGTCGGGTATCTCCCCAGGGGGTATCGGATTTCCAGTCGTTGTAGAAGTAGATACCGCCCTTGTCGTTCTCGCTCCAGCCGTCGAACTGCCAGAGGGCCAGGTCGCTGGGGCCGAAGTGGTTGTACACCACGTCGAGGATCACGGCGATACCGCGCTGGTGACAGGCCTTGACGAACTTCTTGAAGGCATCCGGCCCACCGTAGGCTTCCTCCACCGCGTAGGGGTGGGCGGGGTTGTAGCCCCAGCTGAAGTCACCGGCAAATTCGCAGACCGGCATCACTTCGATGCAGTTGATCCCGAGATCGACCAGGTAATCCAGTCGTTTCGTAGCGGAGGCGAAGGTGCCGGGCTTGCCCTTCTCGGTCACGTTGAAGGTACCGACGTGCAGTTCGTAAATCACCAGTTCGTTCCAGGCCGGCATCCGGAAGTCCGTCTTTCCCCCAGTCGAAATCATCGGGGTAGACGATACTGTTGCCGACCGAGTTGGTCATCCGGCGGGCGCGGGGGTCGGCACGGCGGAAGCGGGTACCGTCCGGTCCGGTAATGGCGTACTGGTACTCATCCCCCGCACCGAGGCGGTCGGTGGACAGCTGCCAGTATCCGTTATCGTCGGAGGCGAGCGGGGTTTTATCCTCCTTCCACTTGTTGAAGTCGCCGACGAGGGCGACGGATTTGGCGTGCGGGGCCCAGACGCGGAAGTGGGTGGTACCGTCGATGAGGGTGGCACCGAGGGGCTGGGGAGCGGGGGTGGGGAGCGTAGCGGTCATTCAGTTGGGTGGGACACGGCATTGTGCCGGGAGTATCAGGTATAACCGGATCAAAATCCGGGGTGTTCGGACGGGGCGGGAGTAACAATCCGACCCCGGTATAAAGATTTTGCACCCGCGCACCGTCGCCCTACTTCCGTATCTTCGCCGCCCAATTCAGAAAAATATGTTCCGCACCCACACCAACGGCGAACTCCGCCTCTCCGACCAAGGAAAAACCGTTACCCTCTCCGGCTGGGTACAGGCCGGCCGCGATTTCGGCGGGCTCACCTTCGTCGACCTCCGCGACCGCTACGGCATCACCCAGGTGGTCTTCGACCAGGACGACAACGCGGAACTGGCCGACCGGGCCCGTAAACTGGGCCGGGAATTCGTCATCCGGGTGGAGGGCACCGTGCGCGAACGCACCAACAAGAACCCCAACCGGGACACCGGCGACATCGAGATCGTGGCGACCAGCCTGACGATCCTCAACAAGGCCAAAACGCCGCCCTTCACCATCGAGGACGACAGCGACGGCGGCGACGACCTGCGCATGCAGTACCGCTACCTCGACCTGCGGCGCGGGCCGCTGCAGGAAAACATCATCTTCCGCTCCAAACTGGCCCTGGCCGTGCGCGCCCACCTGGGCGGGCAGGATTTCGTGGAGGTGGAGACACCCTTCCTCATCAAATCCACCCCCGAGGGGGCCCGCGATTTCGTGGTCCCCAGCCGCCTCAACGCCGGACAGTTCTACGCCCTGCCGCAGAGCCCCCAGACCTTCAAGCAGCTGCTGATGGTGGCCGGGTACGACCGCTACTTCCAGATCGTGAAGTGCTTCCGCGACGAGGACCTCCGCGCCGACCGCCAGCCGGAATTTACCCAGATCGACTGCGAAATGGCCTTCGTGACCCAGGAGGACGTGCTGAATACCTTCGAGGGACTGACCCGCCACGTTTTCCAGGAAATGAAGGGCATCGAACTCGGGGAATTCCCCCGTATGCAGTACGACGATGCCATCCGGCTGTACGGTTCCGACAAGCCGGACCTCCGCTTCGGCATGCCGCTGGTGGAACTCAACGACGTCGCCCAGAACAAGGGATTCTCCATTTTCGACAGCGCCGAACTGGTGGTGGGCATCTGTGTCCCCGGTCAGGCTGGCGCGAGCCGCAAGCAACTGGACGGACTGACCAACTGGGTCAAGCGCCCACAGATCGGGGCGAAGGGCCTGGTGTACGTGAAGTGCAACGAGGACGGCAGTTTCAAGTCGAGCGTCGACAAGTTTTTCGACCAGGATGCCCTGGCGAAATGGGGCGAGGCCGCGGGTGCAAAACCCGGCGATTTGCTGCTCGTCCTCTCCGGAGAGGACGAGAAGTGCCGCCTGCAGATGGGTAGTCTGCGACTGCACGTCGCCCGGGAATACGGTATGATTCCCGCAGGAACGTTCGCCCCCCTCTGGGTGGTCGACTTCCCCCTCCTGGAGTGGGACGAAGAGAGCGAACGCTTCCACGCCATGCACCACCCCTTCACCAGCCCCAAGCGGGAGGAGGTGGAGCGGATGCTCACCGGCGATCACGAGACCATGAAGTCCCTCAAGGCCGATGCCTACGACCTGGTCATCAACGGAGCCGAGATCGGCGGCGGGTCCGTGCGGATCTACGACCGGACCCTGCAGGAGAAGAACTTCCAGCTCCTCGGTTTTACCCCCGAGGAGGCCGAGGAACAGTTCGGATTCCTGATGGGCGCCTTCGAGTACGGTGCGCCCCCCCACGCCGGGATCGCCTTCGGTTTCGACCGTCTCTGCGCGGTGATGAACGGCCAGAGCAGCATCCGGGATTTCATCGCCTTCCCGAAGAACAACCAGGGGCGCGACGTGATGATCGACGCGCCCGGCCCGGGTGGACACTACTCAACTCAAGGAGCTGCACCTCTCGCTGACCGATCCGGAATAGGTAATTCAGAAAAAAGCGAAAGAAGCCGAAGGATTGTGATGGCCCGCCGGTCCAAGGGGAAAACATATCCTATGCCCCTTCGCTTTTCCAACATCCGGTTCCTGTTTGCCCTGCTGGCCCTTACCGTCTTACTCGCCTCCTGTGCGGACGACGACGGTACCACTATCACCGATCCCGGAGAGGACGACGTAGTGCTGGAGGTCGACCCCACCCGCTTCCTCGAAGCCAGCCTCGCGGAATCCGTCAGCGTCGTCACCTGTACCCTCTCCGACGGCACGACAACGAACTGCTACCAGATCGTGGCGGCCTCCAGCCCCTCCGATCACCAAATGGGGCCCTGGTGCCCGGACAACATTGCCGACGGGGCCGAAGCCGGTGGAATCTGGCTGGAAGGCGGCGAGGTCTACGACGTAGATGGTGCCTTCATCGAGAACATGGCGGATTTCTACAACGACGATACCTGGCTGATGTACGACGCCAACGGTGACATCTTCACGACGGACACCCGGGAAGATTGTGCCAACGCGGCCAACCCCAATGTCGGGGCCGAATACCGGAACTTCTGCGTGGAGTGCCTCCCCTCCTACATTACCGATATCACCCAGACCTACCTGATACCCGTAACTCCGGTGCGCGGTACCGTCACTCGATTCGGCGGCGGACCCGGTGGCCCCGGCGGCGGCCTTCCTCGTTCGCCCGCGGCGTGGCGTTCAATGGCATCCGCTTCGACGGCCCCGCCCCGGTCGACGCCATTCTGGGGGCCTACACCCTGGCACCATTCGATGACGCCGGGGGCCACATCAACCTCCAGGCCGGTTACCACTATCACGCCGCGACCGGAGTGAGTACCGAAATCGCCCAGACCGACGGACACGCCCCCATGATCGGATATGCCCTGGACGGACACGGTCTCTACGCCCAGCGCAATGATGATGGTAGCGAGCCCACCGACCTCGACGACTGCCGTGGCCACTACGACGACACCCGCGGCTACCACTACCACACGGACGCAGCCGGCACCAACAATTTCATCGACTGCCTGAGCGGCGCGTACGCCCTGTAACCAATTCCCGTCATGCTGCCTCACGTGTATTCCTCCGGAGTACGCGCGGGCGAAGCCATGCCCGGCACCTTTTTGCTGTCGGTCCTGATCCCGTCCCGGGAGAACGCCGGCGACATCCTAGCTCCCTCCCCAAATATCCTACCCATGAAACAGCTACTGTTATTATTTGTCCTGGCCCTGGCCGGCAACCTCTACGCCCACCAGTCTGACGTATCCACCACCATGCTGGTGGAGCAGGAACCCGGAAAGTGGCAACTCTACCTGAATTGCTCCCTGAATGCCTTCGAGTACGAAGTGAAGCAGCACTTCGGGGAGCAGTCATTCACCACTCCGGAAGAATTTCAGGACCTGGTGCTGCAACATCTGCAGCGGAATCTCGACGTACGCTTCAACGGCGGAAACCGGGCCGTCCTTTCCGGTGGAAAGGTGAAACTGGGCCACGAAACCGGCGTGGTCTTCACCCTGGTGGAAGTTCCGGACGGTCCGCGGGAGCTTCGCCTCACCAATACCGTCTTCGCGGACATCCACCAGAACCGAAGCATCCTTGTCGTCCTGATGAAGGACCGCGAGAAAGTTCAACTCGAACTCAGCGCGGACAATGCCCACACCGCCCACCTCAACCTGGGTACCGGGGAGATCCGATCCATCGCCGCCGCCGGGGTTCCGGGCCAACCGGTGGGCTATCTCCCCCTGCTCCTGCTCGGGGTACTGGGCCTGGCCGGGCTCCTCTTTCTGGGCGTACGCACTTCACAACTCAAATAACGTACCATGAATAAGTTACCCCTTTCGTTCCTCCTGCTCCTGGCCGGAATCAGTCTGCACTTTCTGACCGCCTGTGAGGATGACGATCCGGTAGTCGTCGTTGACCCCGAGGATATGAACATCCGCGAGGCCTTCTTCAGTTCCGCCTCCCTGGTGACCTTCAGAACGGTGGCCTGCGCGCTGGAGAACGGTTCCTCCGCCAGCTGTTACCAGATCTCCTTCAGTAGTAACCCGGTGGCCGACGGCCCCTACTGCCCCTCCACGATCGATGATATCGGCGGAGTGGGAATCTACGACGGGTCGACCAACCCCGGATTTCAGGTCTTGAAACGTACGCTCTGGGAAGCGATGGAAGCCGACGGCTACGACATCGTGGATGAGAACGGCAACGTCAACGTAGAGGATCCCGGAGCCGGAATGGGCGGTTCCAGCTCGGCCTGCCTGGAAGCTTCCCCAAACGACGACCTGACCCTTACTTTTCTGATTCCCGTAACCCCGGAATTACTGAGTACACCGGACCAAATGGGTACCGTGGAGCACATCGGGGTTTCCGTGGACGGGATTCCGCTCACGGGGGACCCTCCCTCCGTCGTATCGGGTCCTCCTGGAATGTCGGTCGGCGGGAACATCCCTTCCATTGATCCCTGCGGCGGTCACGTCGACCCCTTCGGATACTACCATCTTCACTTCGCCGCCGAGGAAATGAACAACGTCCTGGCCGCCAGTGACATCTCCGAGGTCAGCTGCGCCAACTTTACCCAGAGCACTACGGCCCTGGTCGGGTTCGCCAAGGACGGTTTTCCCATCTACGCCTCCCGGGACAGCGACGGCTCCCTGCCGACCGACCTGGACGCCTGTAACGGCCATGAGGCCGCAACGGCGGACTTCCCCGACGGTACCTATCACTACCACGCTTCCAGCACCGAGGCCCCCAACCTGCCAACCTGCCTGATGGGGGCATCCGTGGCCCGTTCCCTCTCCTTCAATTAAGCCCTCATGAAAAAGCTACTCCTTGTACTGGTGGGCCTTATCGGCAGCCTGAACGTCATGGCGCATAATCCACTGGCCGCCAGATTTGAACTGGAGGCCACTTCCCCACGGGTGACGCTGCTGCACGTTTACCTCAGCCAGACGGGCCTACACCAGGCCCTTCTCCAGCACTACCCAACTACCGACTTCACGAGTGTTTCGGTGGAAGAATACAAGCGACTGGCGGTAACTTACCTCAAGGAGCACGTCTCCCTGACGGCGGACGGTGTTCCGCTGATCCTCGGCGAGGGCGGAATTAAAGTGGGTTCCCACGAGACGGACTTCAAGTTTCTGGTCGACAACTACCCGGAGCGGGTGGAACGACTGGACGTGGACATTATGGCCTTCACGGAAAACGAGCACCATACCTCCATTTTCTGGTGGCGGCGGACGGCGGAAAAATCTAAGTTGATCCTCTCCGTGGAAAATGGGTTCCGGGGACAGCTGGGGCTATCTTCCGCCCCGGTAGCGACGCGGCGGGTGATCTCCGGCAAGGTACCGGTACTGTTAGTGATGAGCTTATTCGGGACAGTCGGCCTGTACTACTTTACCGGCAGGACCGGGGCGGAGTTACCGGCCTGAACCCGCTGGCTCCACGGCGTTCCCCCTGAGGTGCATTTTTCCCCTGATTAGTCCGGCGTAAAGGGCGCGGACGCAGGTGCAAAGTGAATATATGGGCTGGCGATTATCTTGCGCTCCATGCCCCACCTTACTACTTTCGGAGAAATTATGCTGCGCCTCAGCCCCCCCGGCAGGCTACGCTTCAGTCAGGCCACCAGTTTCGATCTCGTGTACGGGGGCGGAGAGGCCAACGTGGCCGCTTCCCTGTCCAATTACGGTATCGACGCCCGCTTCGTGTCCCGCATCCCGGATAACGATATCGGCGACGGTGCCCTCCGGTTCCTGCGCGCCAAGTCGGTGGACTGCGACCACATCGTGCGGGGGGGAGAGCGGATGGGCATTTACTTCATTGAGATGGGCGCCAGTCAGCGGGGACCGAAGGTGGTCTACGACCGGGGGCACTCCGGGATGACGAGCCTGCAACCGGGACAGATCGACTGGGAGGCCGCCTTCGAGGGGTCCGACTGGTTCCACTGGTCGGGTGTCGTGCCCGCGCTGGGACAGGCGGCGGCCGATGAGTGCCTCATTGCCTGCCGGACGGCCGCCGCCATGGGGCTTACCGTCAGTACGGACGTCAATTACCGGGCCAAGATGTGGAATTACGGCAAGCACCCCCGTGACATCCTCCCGGCGCTGGTGGAACACAGTACCATCCTGTTCGCCAACGATTTCGATGCCAGGTTTTGCTTTGGGCTGGAAGTGGAAGACAGCTCCCTCGCGTCGGCCGGCCGGGCCTTCCTGGAGCGGTTCCCGAAACTGGAAAAAATCATTGCGACCGAGCGGCAGTCTCACTCGGCCAGCCACCACTCCTGGTCCGCCCAGCTCTACGACGGCAATCAGTTGCTGACCGCCCCCACTTACGAGCTGACCCACCTGGTCGACCGGGTCGGGGGAGGCGACAGCTTCGTCGGGGGGCTCATCTACGGCCTCATGACCTGGCCGGACGACGCGGGCAAGGCCCTGCATTTCGCCGTGGCCGCCTCGGCCCTAAAGCATACGATCTTCGGTGACCTGAACCGCGTGCGACTCGAGGAAGTCATCCGCCTGATGGAAGGAGACGGGTCCGGGCGGGTCAGCCGCTGAGCCGGACGGTACTAACGAGCACTAGCAGCACTTCCCTCCGGGGACATCCTGATCCAGGAATTCACGCATCAGCGTTTTCATGGTCCCCCAGTTGTCGGTATCGATACAGTAACAAACGCTCGTACCTTCCACCGTTCCCCGGATCAGCCCCAGTTGCCGAAGTTCCTTGAGGTGCTGGGAAATGGTGGGCTGGGCCAGCCCGACCTCGCCCACGATGTCTCCGCAAACGCAGGCGTCTATCCGGAAGAGGTACTGAAGAATGGCCACCCGGGCCGGATGCCCGAAAGCTTTTGCAAACCGGGCGATTTCGTTCTGGCGGTCGGTGAATAACTCATTCTTCACGGCTCCCATGGCTGATCTTTTAATTATCGTAAAAATACGATAGAGCCGCCAGTCCTGAAAGTCCGCCTTTTTAAAAGAAAGTTTTGCCCCGGGTGACTAACCCTGCTTCCCCCCGTCCTAGAACTGGTTTGGGTTTCCCGAACCTGATGAAGAAAGCGTCACTGACGAGGTGCCGGTATTTAACAAGCTCCTGGTCGCGACAACTTTCTTTGCTTGCTATAACCTACTGACCTTCAATTTTCAACAACACATCCCATGCGTAAGCTATACTCTTTTTGCTTTCTGCTGACCCTACTGACGGCCGGCTCCCTCTCCGCCCAGGATTGCGATTGTGCCATCACCCGTGTCAACAACGCCAACGTTTTCTCCAGTGGCTGCGCCGTCCCGACGGACATCTGTAGCCTGACCCTGGGAAACGGCCTCAACTCCATTAACCTGGAGCAATTTACCGACCTGCGCGGCGTACTCATCACGGTGGGTCAAAACGTCAACCCGACCTTCAGCGGAGCGGCCCTGACCAATAACCTGACCAAGTTCCAGATCAACGGCGGCGGTATAAACATCCGCATCACCAACGGAACCGGTGGTTTCGTTACCTTCAATTCCGGGGCCGGCAATAACCCGAACGGGACCAATGCCCTCAACGCCAGCCTGGGCGAGTGCCCAGAGAGCGGCACCTGCACGCTGTTCATGCCGACCGTGCTTCCCGTCTCCCTGCTGAGCTGGACCGCTACCCCAACCGCCAAGGCCATCGAACTGAAGTGGAAAACAACCTCCGAAGCCGATAACGATCACTTCCGCCTGCTGCACGGCACCAACGGTCGTGACTTTACGGAGATCGCCCGCCTTACCGGTAGCGGGACGACGGAAGGAACCCTCTCTTACCGTTTCGAACACTTTGCACCTGCCTCCGGGCAAAATTACTACCGCCTGGAGCAGTATGACTTTGACGGTAGCCGGACGGACCTCGGCCTGCGCACCGTCAACTGGACGGGAGCTACGACCGGGCGGGAACTGGCCGTTTACCCCAACCCCATCACCGCCGGCCAAACCCTCACCATCGCCGGTACCACCGGTACCGCCCAACTGATCGCCCTCACCGGCCGCGTGGTGAGTACCTCCCGGATCGGAGATAACGGTAGCCTCGTACTGCCCGAAGGCCTGGCCCCGGGTATTTATCTGCTGCGGGCCGGAGAGCGGGTCGTCCGGATGGTGGTGCGGTAGATCGAACAAGGAGGGGCACCTGGCTCGTTGCGCTAAGTAAAGCATCATGACTCCACTATCCACCATCGACCGCGTTCTCGAACAATTCTCCCAGGACGGCGGCCCCGGCCAGCCCCTCATCGACTTCACCCGCCCCTTCTTTCTGAAGGACGATCCCGCTACGGGCGCGGATACGTTTAACCAGGTCCTGGCCGCTCCGGCCGCCGAGGCGCACCTCGACCTGGTCAAGCGGACGCTGAACGAGCATTTGGTCGATAATCCTGAGGGGCTGCACAAGCTGCAGGCCCTGCTGGAAAAATAGTCGCCCACCGTACTGGTTTATTCACATCCTTGCACCCGTGGTTCCCGTTATTCCATTTAAGTATGGGCGGGGCCGCGGGTGCAATTTTTTTTGAAGGCGCGGGGATCGAATTGAATAGACCGTCGGGGCGAGCTTAGCTCCGCCGGTAGCAGTGCCGTAGCGCTGACGGAGTCAGCCGTCTGGTAAAGACTTACCTGACCGGCGCGGGCCGTTTCGATGTGATCCTCGCCGACCGTTCGGCCATCGACCGTTCCTTCACCACCGTAGATTTCATCGCACGCCTTAGACCAGTTCGTCCGTAACGTATCCTTCCAGCCGCTTTACCAACTCCCCCACCTTCCGGTCGCTCCACCACTGCATGGCCCCGGAAATCAGAACCGGGCCCAGTAACAACGCCCCGATGATCAGCCCGTCCACCGGTCTGAGCCAGAGCGGGTCCCGGACGGGGTGAAAGCCGAAATACGCCCGGTAGAACCACCCCGCAATCGCCACACTGAGGGGGAGGGCTGCGAGTGCGTCGAAGGGAAAGCGACGATTGGAGTACCGGCGAAACGCCAGAATTTTTTCCGCCAACTCCCGGGTAGTGAACCGCTCCAGATCACTGTCCGGGATGCGCTGCGCGGGGTGGATGTAGTTATTGACCAGCAGCGTCCCGGCGGCCAGCAGAAAGGGCCAGCTGATCCAGGGGTCGCGCCAGCTGATCCACGCCAGGGTAAGGGACATGCCAGCGGCCAGGTAACCGGCCGTCACGCCGATCCGGTGGATGGCGAAGGTATTGCGCAAGTGCCACCAGCCCCGATCGGCGCGGTCCAGCACAACGGCCGCCGGGTTGATTTCCAGTCGGTCATTCAGTTCCGACTGTTCCTGGTGAAAAAGCATCTCCACTTCCTGATAATTCATCGGTCGGTAATTTTAGTACGTAGTTTCTGACGAATACGATTCAGTTTGGTTCCGACATTAGAGGCTGTCAGCCCAGTGATTTCCGCGATGTGGGCGTAATTGTGTCCGTCGAGGTGGAGCAGGAGTACGGAGCGATCCGCCGGGCGTAACTGACGGATCGCGGCATAGAGCATCTCCCGCCGTTCCTCCGTTACCGCGTCCCTTTCCGGAGCGGCTAGTCGGTGAAAGAAGGGCTCGGCCGGTCGGTCGGATTCGTGCTGCCGCCGTCGGTTCTGCTTGCGAAAATCGGTCACCGTTACGTTGAAGGCGATCCGGTACACCCAGGTGGAAAGCCGGTACTGAGCGTCGTAGTTTGGGAAAGATCGCCAGAGTTGGAGGACGATTTCCTGCTCCAGATCACGCCAGTCTTCCCTATCGGGGCAGTACGTACGAATAATCTGGTATAGCAACCGACGATGATCGTGGAGAACGGAGAGGAATTCCGTCGCCCGCCCTTCCGCCCGGACGGCCGGTTCCCCGGCGGTGGCCGGAGCGATGCCGGTCAGGTAGCTGATCCAGCCGGGGGAGGGGGTATAAATGATGGATGACATTGTCTCATTATTCGCGGCGGAGAAAGATAAATCACGGTCGGGGACCGGACGGTCGGCGGATTTTTTAACACTTACCCCACACCCAACCCCTACCCTGACGCATTATTATGGACGTACCTTCGTTTTACCAACTATGCGCCTACCCCAGATACTTTGCACCTGCCTCCTGGCCCTTACCGCCCTTCCCCTGCTCGCCCAGCAGGGCTACACCAAGGTGGACGGCAAGTATTATCCCTACATGGTCGATGACTGCGGGGACACCCTGATCGTGGCCCAGTTAGGCGACGTTTCCGTGTCCAGCCCCGAGGTATTCGCCAACGCCGAGGAGTACAAACTGTACCGCAGGTACCGTATTTACGCCCAGCGCGCCTACCCCTACGCGGTGGATGCCATCCGCATTTTCCGGGAGACGGAGTACATCACCCAGAACATGAAAAAGGGGGAGCGCCGCCGCTACATCAAGAGCCTGCAGAAGGAGATGGAGGAGAAGTTCGAGGAGCCACTGAAGAAGATGTCCAAGACCCAGGGCAAGGTGCTCATCGCCATGATCGAGAACGAGATCGACGTACCCATCTACGATTTGATCAAAGACCTGCGCGGCGGGATCACCGCCCGTTACTGGGCGACGATGGCCGGGTTCTACGGTCACAAACTGAAGCAGCAGTACACCATCGGGGATGACCACATCCTGGATGCCGTGCTGGATGACTTCGACGTCAGCTACCAGCTACCGGAGCTGGGGCGCTAATACTTTATTGGTGGCAGCATATATCCACGGTAGTTTAAACCAACACTAACGTTAGATCACCCTACCCCTTCGGCCTCCTGCCGGTGGACGGTATGAATATGCCGAAGCTGCGGGCGCCGGGGCTGTAACCGTATCGTAGGCTTCAGCCTGCGGGCGAGTTTACTCGTCTACGCGACGACGGCTGAAGCCGCCCGCAGGCTAAAGCCTACGATGCACTTCTACCCTTCCACGTCGGGCGCACCCCCACCAGCACAGCTACCCCCACCCCCACCAAAAACACCGGGTACACCACCGCCACCGCCGGGTACCAGCGCAGGAGGGCGGTGGCCCGAAACTGCCGCGTCACTGCGTACAGACCGAGCAGATCCACCAACATCTTTACCCCCAAAATAACCAGCGGGGCGACGGCGCGCAGGTGCAATGGATACAGCAATACCACCGCCAGCAACGCGAAGTTGGCCCCGAACGTCAGCCCCTGGGCGATATCCAGCCGGGGGTTGCGGTACGCCCCCGCCTTGCCGGCCCAGCGGAGTCGCTGTCGCCAGAGCGCCCGCCACCCCCTTACCGGGAGGGTGGTGACCGGGTCGGCGGTACGGAGCCAGCCGAAGTCGGTCGGGGCGTAGTGTTCCAGAAATTTATGGAGGAGGAGCACATCGTCTCCGCTCGGCAGGTGATCGACGCCGGCGTAACCGTCTACGGCCAGGAAGGCAGAGCGGCGGAAGGTGAAGCAGGCCCCGTTGGCCAGCACCGGACTGCCCTGCCCTACGCTGACGGCCGTCAGGAACTGGTAGGCGTACAGGTCGAGGGCCTGGAAGGCGGTGCAGACATCCGTGTCGTTCGGGCGGACGGCGACCGGGGCCAGGACGACCCGTTTGCCGGCGGCTGCCGCAACCAACTCCGAGAGCCGTTCGGGGGGCCAGCAACAGTCTGCGTCGGTCGTTACGATCAGCCCGGCCGTAGTTCGGGAGACGCCCAAGGTCAGCGCGGCCTTTTTGTGGGCAACGACGGTACGACCGTCCAGCGCAGCGGCCAGCCGGAGCAACCGGCAGTGCGGATGGCCGGCAATGGCCGCGGCCAGCCACTCCGCTCCCCCGTCCGTGGAATGATCGTCGAGGAAGAGGAGTTCGGTACGCTCCCGGGGGAAAGTCTGGGCGAGGAGGGAAGCCAGCAGCCGGGGCAGGTGGTCCCGTTCGTTGCGGAAGGGGACGAGGACGGCGACGCTCTCCTGAAGGTCACCAGTCAATTTTGCACCTGCGTCCGCGCCCGCGTACATCCGCCGCCAGGCGACTATGTTGCTCAGTTGCCAGGCGCAGTAGACGACCACCAGGGTCGCGCAGCCGGTTATCCACCAGTCCGTCCAGGGCACTTACTTGAACAACTCGTCGTAATCCGTACCCTTTCTGTCCCGCCGCGGCAGGGGCTCGGGGGGCAGTTCCTCGTAGGGAATATCGAGGTCGAGGGGTTCCTCGGGTACTTCCTCGTAGTCGGTCCATTTGCCGTTGATGCGTTCGTCCTGCTCCCGACGCACGTCGCGTACTTTTTTCTTGAACAGGGCCATACCCAGCAGGTACACCGCGACGATGGGGAAGGCCACGATGCTGAGGATACCGGCCACTACGCCGTACATCCAGTTGCGTTCGAACAGCCGTTTGATGCTGCCGACGTACCCCAGAAACACCTTATGATCGATGATGAGGGAAGCGATAAAGATGATGGGTGCGATCCACTTCAGCAGTCCGAAGACAAAACCGGCCAGTTTAAAGAGCACCACCAGCAGGAGGATGCCGATGATGAGACTGCCGATACCGCCGAGGGGAGAGCGTTCGAAGGGAGAGTTGGTGCGAGGGTTGTTGAACATGATTGATGGGTTGAGCCGATTGCATAAACACCAACAACAACTCCCGCCCCAGGTTTCCCCAACTCGACCATCCGACCGAAAACGCCGACGGACGACAACCCGCCACCCTCCAAATTTGTAATTTTGTAACTATGAAGTACTTCTTCCTTCCGCTCTTCCTCGTTTGCTCCCTCGGGTTGGCGGCCCAGACCGACGTAACCGTCACCGTCGAGGCGCCCGGCTGCGGTAAACCCCTGAGCCTCTACGCCTTCAACGGGGTGAACTTCGACGTGCTCCAGGCCTTTGCCGCCGGGGAGGCACCGGGCACGTTCACCACTACTTTCCGGGCGGAGGAGCCCGTTTTCCACTACGTCGGCACCGCGGTGAATGACCTGCTACCGGTCTTGCTCGGCGGTGGGGAGACCTTCACCATCAGGGGGAGTTGCGGGGCCTTTCGCCGGGCCCGGGTAAGTGACTCCGAACTCAACGCGGCCTACGCCGACCTGAAGGGAGAGTTCGCCCAGCTCAACAACCGCTTCGGCACCGTAGTCCGTGCCCTGGCCAAGGCCACCCAGGAGGGCGATGAGGCCGGTATCAGCTGAGCAGCGGACGGCCCTGGCCACGATCGACGCCGAACGCCTGCGAATGCTGGAACGCGCGAAGGCCAACGACCCCATTCTCGGCCGCGTAGCCGCCCTGAATGCCTTTCAGAGTTTCCAGAACCAGACGGCCGGGGAGTACCCCAACGAAGTGGAATACTTTGCCGACCAGTACTTTGCCCAGGTCGATTACCAGGATGCGGGTTACCAGGTCCTCCCCTGGACCTACGAGGGCAACCGGCAGTACGCCGGTACGCTGGCGCAGGCCGTTCCGGCCATCCGCCTGAAGGACATCCTGATGAAAGAGTACGACCGCTGGCCCGGCGGCAGCCGCGCCCAGTTCCTGGCCATGAGCGGCGGATTCAGTGCCCTGGCCACGGCCAAGCACGTGGCGACCGTCCCCCTGGCGGAAATCATCGTCGAACGCTACGAGAAAATGTACCCCGAGCAGATCAAGTCCATCGCCAAGCAGGCCCTGGCCCTGAAGAGTTTCACCATCGGCGCGGAGGCCCCGCTGTTCACCGCCCCCACCCCCGACGGGGAGGAGATCGCCCTGGAGAGCCTGCGCGGCAAGGTCGTCCTGATCGATTTCTGGGCCAGCTGGTGCGGCCCCTGCCGTAAGGAGAACCCCAACGTGGTGCGGGTGTACAATGAGTATAAGGAACGGGGTTTCGAGATCCTCGGCGTCAGCCTGGACAAGACCCACGACCGCTGGGTGAAGGCCATCGCCGACGACGAACTGACCTGGCTCCACGTCTCCGATCTGAAGGGCTGGGGCAGTGCCTACAGCCGTCTCTACGGGGTGAACAGCATTCCCCACACCGTGCTGGTGGGCCCCGACGGTAAGATATTGGCCCGTAACTTGCGCGGTCAAGCCCTGGAGGAAAAGCTCCGGGAGGTATTCTCCACTAAATAGTCTCGCGTTTTGAAATCTCGAATCGGTATTCTGCTTGGCACTGTCGCCCTCACCGTCGGTCTCGACCAGTGGACGAAGGTGCTCGCCAACAACTACCTCCAGGGACAACCCGACCAGTTCTACCTCGGCGACCTGCTGCGGCTGACCTACGTACACAACACCGGGGCCTTTCTGAGCCTGGGCTCCGACCTGGGGCCTACCCTGCGGCCCATTCTGCTGAACCTTTTCCCCGCCCTGCTGCTCATCGGCCTGGTCTACTACATCTTCCGCGAAAGCCGGCTCAACCGCTGGCAGCTCGTGGCGCTCAGCCTGATCGTGGGCGGCGGCCTGAGTAACATCATCGACCGACTGGCCTACGGCTACGTGGTGGATATGCTCCACCTGAAGGCATTCGGCCTGCAGACCGGCATTTTCAACGTGGCCGATATGGCCATTATGGCCGGTATGTTCATCATGCTGCCCTTTGCCTTTCTCGATCACCGGCGGGAACGGGCCGAGGCCGGTAAGTCCGACGCCGTGGAGGCGGAAGCCGTCACTAACGAATGACTATGCGGTTCCCCATCCTGTTCTCAGCTTCGTTGCTCCCCGCGGCGGTAGTCCTGCTGCTTTCTTCCGCCCTCCTTTCGCAATCGGAGGCCAGCAACTGGAATTTCGGACTGAACGTCAGTGTCAGTTTTATCGGCGGGGAACCCCAGTTGAACGTGCCGGTTACCGTAGAGGCCTTCGAGGGATGCGTCAGCCTGAGCGACAGCCTCGGAAATCTGCTTTTTTACAGCAATGGAGGGGGGACTCCGGACGGTAGTACCCCGGGTACCATCTGGAATGCGGCGGGTGGGGTGATGTACGACATGGCCGGTACCGAGGGTGGCGGTAACAGCGCCCGCCAGAGTGCGATCGCCTTTCCGGCCCCGAACAGCCTCCCCGGTCGCTACTATCTCTTCACGGTCGACGACCAGGAGAGCCGGAGCCAGCCCGGGGGGAGTAATGGTATGCGGTATTTCGTAATCGACATGACGGCGAACGGAGGGCTCGGGGCCGTAATCGCTGCCAACGTACCCGCGGAGGGAAATGCCGTCGAGGCACTCGACGCCACGCCGATGGCCGGTGGCAACGGTTACTGGGTGGTCAGCCACGGCGGAAGTGACGACCTGCCCTTTTTTGTAATCGTTCCCGTCACGGACGCCGGGGTCACTCCGGCCACCGTTGTCGAGACCGGCCGCGCCATCCGGGGCATTATCCGTTTTTCTCCCGATGGGCGCTACCTCTACAATAACGGCTTCGTATACGCTTTCGATGCGGCTACCGGCCAAGTGGGGGATCTGGTGATCGACCTGAGCCTGGTGGACAAAAACTCCGTCACTTTCAGTGCCGACAGCCGCTACATCGTGGCAAGAAACGATAACAACCTGGCGCTCGGGGCAGTAATTACCCGCTACGAAGTAGAGACCGGGGAGGAACTACCGATCGGTATTCTGGGCGGTGCCGATCCGGCCGACCGGATATTCTCTTCCACCTTCCAGCTCGGGCCCAACGGCAACGTTTACTTTGTCGGCAACCAGTTCGCTACTGGTCGCGAGGGGCTCTTCGAAGTCCGCTGCGTGTCCACCTCCGACCCCGAACTGATCTCGTTTCTCCTGGATTTTCCCGCTGGCAGCGTGAGTGCCTTCCCCTCCAATCCTCCCAATTACGTAGATGCCATCTTCCGTCAGCCGGTAGAGCTCGACACCCTGCGGCCGGACACCGTGGCACGCACCCTGTGCAGTGACAGCCGTGCCCGACTGGAAACCGATGCCGCCGGCACCAATTACCGGTGGAGCACGGGAGACACCACCAGAAATATCGCCATACCCGGTTCCGGCAGCTACTCGGTTACCGTCACGGGCGGCTGCATTCCCACGGTGGAAGTCACGGACATTGTACTGCTCCCTACGCCCGTGGCGGAGATCGTGGCGGAGGGCGGGGACGCGGGATGCAGTGCCGACACTGTTGAGCTCGTCCTGTCTTCCAATCTCCCTCCCGACAGCATCCGGTGGAGCAACGGGGCCACCACGGATACGATCCGCGTTCCCATCGTGCTGGGTACCCGCCTGAGCGCGACCGTCTTTACCAACTGTGGAATGGTCACGGCCGGATATGCTTTTCCGGAGACGGACCCCGTATTCGAGCCTACCCTCTCTTTTCCGGAAGGAGCCGTCTGCCCCGGAGACGAACTGACCTATACCATCGAACTGAACGGAGGGGAGGCACCTACCTCCATTCTCTGGTTCAACGGCGACGCCACGCTGACGACCACCTTCCCCTCCGATTCCACTCGCCCGGTGAGCGTCGAACTGGTCGGCCCCTGCGGTGACACCGTCCTGCTGACCGATGAACACGCCTACCTGGAGAACTGTAACTGTCGGGATGCCGTCCCCGAAGTCTTCAGTCCCAATAGTGACGGCCGCAACGACGTGTTCGGCCTCTTTACGGATTGCCGGACCGACAGCTACCAGCTGACCGTCTTCAATCGCTGGGGTAACAAGGTTTTCAGCACCGACGATTTCGGGCAGCGCTGGGACGGCAATACCGACGGCAAGCCCCAGATTCCGGACGTTTACTATTACGTCATCAATTTTCGTTACGCCGGGCAGCCGGAAGTGCTGCGGCGGGATGGGGAAATTATGCTCGTACGATGAAAGGCCGGCTGGTTCCGCTTAGCGGGCTGCCCCCGGCGGTACTCGGCGTTGTCTGCTGGTTACTGCTGGGAACCATACCCCTGTCGGGGCAGGATACGCTGGTTGTTCTGGATGGTGAGGACCGGTTGCCGTTGCCGGGTGTGTACATGACCGGGGATTCCACCGGTATAACCGCGGATAATGAAGGTCGGCTACTGATCCCGACAGGATGGGAAACGGATACGATAACCGTCAGCTATTTGGGTTATAACACGGTGCGGTTGCCACTGCCCTGGATGAACGGTCGGGATACGCTGCTGCTGATTCCCTCTGCTTTTACCTTTCCCGACTGCATAGTGCTCGGTATCAGTTACCTCCGGGACATCATTCCCCGCCAGGTAGAGATCATCAGCAACGAAGATATCCTGCAGGCCCAGCCCCTTACTACGGCCGATGCCCTGGCGAACCTGGGCGGGGTGTACGTACAAAAATCACAACTGGGTGGCGGCAGCCCCGTATTGCGGGGTTTCGAGGCCAACCGCATCCTGCTGGTAGTGGACGGCGTCCGGATGAACAACGCCATCTTCCGGGCCGGCCACCTGCAAAACGGTCTCTCCGTAGATGCGGGCAGCCTGGAACGGGTCACCCTGCTGTACGGTCCGACCGCCCTGGAATTCGGAAGCGATGCACTCGGCGGGGTGATCTCCTACCAGACCAAGTCGGCCGAACTGGCCGAAAAGGGCAAGGCTTCCGGTTGGCGGGCCGACGCCAGCTATACTTTTTCCACCGCCGCCCGGGCCCAGCAGCTAGCGGCCGGGGTGGGCTGGAGTGGTCAACGCGTTGCTACCCACACTCACTTCGCGGTGGCGGATATCGGGGACTTGCGCACCGGTAACCGGCGACGGACGGGACTGCCAACTGACTTTGGATTGCGTCCGGAGTACGTCTCCCGGATTGACGGCAGGGACTCGACGGTCAGCAACCCCGATCCGCTCCGGCAAGTGGGAAGCGGCTACCGCCAGTTCAATCTTCTTCAGAAAGTGACGGTGAAGACCGGTACCCAGTCGGATCTCCGACTGAATCTCCAGTATTCGACCACTTCGGACGTTCCCCGCTACGATGCGCTGACGGAACGTCGGGACGGAATGCTACGGTGGGCCCGCTGGGACTACGGCCCCCAGGTACGCGCCCTGGCGGCCCTCAGTTTCGACCACCGCTCCACTACCCCGCTGTTTGACCGGGCCAATCACCTGGTCAGTTACCAGTACGTCGAAGAAGACCGGCTTACGCGTCGCTTCGGCGATCCGCTGACCGAGAACAGCCTGGTAAATGTCGGGACCCTCGGCTACCAATCCCGTTTCCAGAAGGAACTGGGGGATCACGAGATCGGCTACGGAGTGGATGCCCGTCTCGACCGGGTGGAAGCCACCGCCTTTTTACAATCCTTCGACGGAGTCCGTGTTCCCGCAGCGATCGAGCCGCGTTACCCCGGGGGAGACAATTCCCTGTTCGCCCTGGGGGCCTACTTACGGGGTCGGTACCGGATCAACTGGAAACTCTCCCTGACCGGGGGGATTCGGTATTCCCGACAGCGTATGCGGGTACGGTTCACCGAAGGGGGACCGATCGACTGGCCCGCTCCTTACTACGCGGGGATCGATAATACCACCACCGCTCTGACCACCGCCCTGGGAATGGACTATGTATTCGGCGCTCACCGACTCAAACTGCTTTTCAGCCAGGGTTTCCGGGCTCCGAACGTGGATGACTTTGCCAAGTTCCGGGAAAGCAACGGGCAGATCCAACTACCGAATCCAACGCTGCGACCGGAACGGGTCAATAACCTGGAATTCGGCCACGAAATGCGCCGGGGCCAACTCCGGACCCGACTAACCGCTTACCACGGCTGGCTGACTGACGCCATTATTCGTACGGCGGGAACGGGTCCGGACGGGCAGGCTTTCCTCGATAATCGCGGCGAGCAACTCGGGGTGCAGATGAACAGCAACGCGGAACGGGCCCGTATCTACGGGGTCTCGGTGGGCGCGGACTACCAGTGGCAACGGTTGGCGCTGGCCACTCAGTTCAACTGGCAGCGGGGCGTCCGCGACCAATTGGCCCCCGACGGAGCAACGCTCGA
The DNA here is from genome assembly GCA_963838715.1 of Lewinellaceae bacterium. Taxonomy (GTDB): domain Bacteria; phylum Bacteroidota; class Bacteroidia; order Chitinophagales; family Saprospiraceae; genus Neolewinella. Next base: position 3,904,140 of record CAWISE010000009.1, on the reverse strand, counting down.
ACTCCCCCAGGACCACCTACCCCCCGCTTACGGACGCACGACCCTGACCTATGAGCGGGAAAAGTGGGAGCTACGCTTACAACTGAATTACCAGTGGGCCAAGCCCTACGAACAGTATGCCGTTGGCGACATCCAGATCGGGCGGGAAAGCGGTTACGTGTTCGACCGCACCGGTACCTCCGACAACCTGGAACTCACCCCATTCGACCCCACCACCGGTCGCTTTACGGGTAGCCCCGGCTGGTGGACGGCGGACCTCTACGCCAACTACGAACTCACGGACCGGTGGACCATCCGACTCAAGGGAGAAAACTTACTGGATCGCTTTTACCGGCCGTTCGCGGCGGGTATTTCGGCGGCGGGACGGGATGTGGGGATCGGGGTGTCGTGGCGGGCGTTTTAGTGGAAAGGGGGTGGGGTGGTCGTGCGGGGTGATTGCACCGGTGAAATCGCGCGGGGTAACCGTATGGGTGGCGATCACGTGGGGTAACCGCTTGGAGTAATCACATGGGTGGCGATCACGTCGGACAATCGCGTGGGGCTAAAGCGCCCACGCTGGAAAAGGAAGCCGCTGAAGCGGCTTGGGCAAACAACGAAGTCGCTTCAGCGACTTACTCCGGTCAGCGGGTGCGTTTTAACCACTCGCGGGTGACGGGCGGGGGGAACACATGGGCAATGACCGGTAATGGCCAGCATACCGGACAATCGCGTGGGGCTAAAGCGCCCACGCTGGGAGAGGAAGCCGCTGAAGCGGCTTGGGCAAACAACGAAGTCGCTTCAGCGACTTACTCCGGTCAGCGGGTGCGTTTTAACCACTCGCGGGTGACGGGGGGGGGAACACATGGGTAATGACCGGTAATGGCCAGCATACCGGACAATCGCGTGGGGCTAAAGCGCCCACGCTGGGAGAGGAAGCCGCTGAAGCGGCTTGGGCAAACAACGAAGTCGCTTCAGCGACTTCTCCGGTCAGCGGGTGCGTTTTAACCACTCGCGGGTGACGGGCGGGGGGAACACATGGGTAATTACCGGTAATGGCCAGCATACCGGACAATCGCGTGGGGCTAAAGCGCCCACGCTGGGAGAGGAAGCCGCTGAAGCGGCTTACTCCGGTCAGCGGGTGCGTTTTAACCACTCGCGGGTGACGGGCGGGGGGAACACATGGGTAATGACCGGTAATGGCCAGCATACCGGACAATCGCGTGGGGCTAAAGCGCCCACGCTGGGAGAGGAAGCCGCTGAAGCGGCTGGGCAAACAACGAAGTCGCTTCAGCGACTTACTCCGGTCAGCGGGTGCGTTTTAACCACTCGCGGGTGACGGGGGGAGGACGGGCGGAGAACTCCCGGGTGACGGCTGGTTGAACCCGCCGGGGCCGGGCGGGTGAACCCGAGGGCAGATGTACCTTAGAGCAATGAATACCGCACTTTCTTTCCTATTCGGGGTATTAATTGTGATCGGTCTCCCGGCCTGTAGTGAAAGCCCCGCACCCGCGGCCCCGCCCATTACCCTTCTCCGGCCCAACATCCTCTGGATTACCTGTGAAGACCTGAGCCCCATCATTGCCGCCTTCGGGGATTCGACGATTGCGACCCCGAACCTGAGCCGGCTGGCGGCACGGGGCGTACGCTATCCGAATACGTTTTCGGTGTCCGGTGTCTGCGCGCCTTCGCGGAATGCCCTGACGCTGGGGATGTACCCCACGAGCACCGGCGGACTGCACATGCGCAGCCGGAATAGCCCGGCCCTGATGGAAAAATTAGGGCTTGAACCTTACGGTGCGCTGCCCCCACCGGAGGCGAGGATGATGTCGGACATCCTCCGTACCCACGGCTATTTCTGCACGAACAACCAGAAAGAAGATTATCAATTCGAGGCCCCGAAAACGGCCTGGGACGAAAACGGCATCCGCGCCCACTGGCGGCACCGGGGCCCCGGACAGCCTTTCTTTTCCATCTTCAACCTGGCCATCACCCACGAAAGCCAGGTCTGGCAGACCAGCCGGAATAACCTCCGTTTCCAGCGCGGTTTCGAGGAAGCGGGCTCGGAAATCGCCGGTGGGGTATTCCCAGCCGGAGAGCGCCCCGCCGTACAACTGCCCGACGACCTGGCGGTACCGGTACCACCCTACCTGCCCTCCACCGCTCCGGTCATCGAGGACGTGCGCCGGGTTTACGACAATATCCGGATCATGGACGAACAGGTCGGCTTCCTGCTCGAACAGCTGGAGCAGGACGGGCTGACGGACAGCACCATTATCTTTTTCTACAGCGACCACGGGGGGCCGCTACCCCGCCAGAAACGGTTGCTCTACGACAGCGGAATACGGGTCCCCCTGATCGTCGCCTGGCCGGACGACCGACGGGCGGGCACCACTGACTCCACCCTCTGGAGTTTCGTGGATATGGCGCCGACGGTCTTCAGTCTGACGGGGATTCCGGTGCCGGATTACGTACAGGGACAGGCTAATCTCGGCGCGCAGGCCGCCCCGCCGCGGGATTACGTGTTTGCCGCCGCCGACCGGCTGGACGCATACTACGACCGCATCCGGGCAGCCCGGGACCAACGGTTCAAGTACTTGCGCAATTATTACCCGGAGCGCCCCTACTACCTGCCGCTCGCCTACCGGGAAAGGATGGGCAGTATGCAGGAATTGCTGAGGTTGAGCAACCTGGGGCAGCTGGATGACGCCCAGGCTCAGTGGTTCCGCCAGACCAAGCCCCCGGAGGAATTATTTGACACCTACGCCGACCCCTATGAATTGCGCAACCTGGCCAGTGACCCCGCCTACGCCGGTAAGCTGGCCGAGTTACGCCGGGCGATGGACGATTGGCAGGCCGAGGTCGGTGACCTGGGAGACCTACCCGAAATCGAGCTGGTTCAGCGATTCTGGGAGGGCGAAGACGAGATGCCGAAAACTGGTCGGCCCCAACTCAAACGGGACAGCATCGGCCGGTTCATCCTGGAGAGCAAGACCCCCGGTGCCCGCATTGCCTACCGGATCACTCCGGACGACCGGGACCGGCCGGGTTGGCGGGTGTACACCAACCCCTTCGAGTACGAACGCGGGGATACGGTCCGGGCGGTCGCCCAGCGGATCGGCTACCGGGAGAGTGGGTTGAGTATTGGGTTCTAGCTACTAGTTACCGGGCCTGGCGTACTTCCGTTTGTACCACTTGATCGCCAGGAACCCGAGGATCGTCGGGGCCACCCAGGGGACGATCTCCAGCTGCCCCGTGAAAACATCGGCGAACAGCCGTCGCCCCCCGAAGGCGAAGAAGGCCGTGAAAGCGGCAATCGAAGAGATCAACATTCCCTTGATGTGGTCGAAGAGCCATTCGGAGGGGGGAACCTTAACACGGATCTCACGCAGGAGTTCCGGCAGCGCGGTCAGCCCCAGAATACCGAATACCAGCGGCAGGGCACTGACGCCAGGACTACCCGGGGCAATACCTACGTACAGCAGGATGGGAGTCAGGGCCAGCATTCCCACGAGCAGAACGAGGGAGATCCGCCTCACCCGGAGGGGCACCTCCGTTCGTTTATACCGGACGATCACGGTCCCGTAGTAAAGCGGCCGGCCGGTAAGCAGGCTGAGGAAGGCAAAAAACAGCCCCTCTTCGTAACGGCCGAGGGAGATCATAAACATCGACAGGAAAAAGGCCGTCACGATTACGACCGACATCCCCCAGACGTACCACCACCCCGCGCGGGTATGGACCTTACCGCCCTTTTTGGCCAGCATCGGAACAAAAAAGATACTCAGACTGGCAAAGCCGGCGCTGACGTGAACGAGCAACAGGATGCGATACAGGAGGTCCATGGGGTAATTGATTTCCCGCAAGGTGGCCCGCCGGGCCAGTAAATACAAGGCCCCGGGCCGAATGACAAGCCTCAGGGACGGCCATCCACCGCCCGCCGCAATTCCGGGACGAATGACCGGGACACCGGCACCGTTTCCGGCCAACCGGCCACCGTCAGTCGCAGCCCCTGGGCGTTACCGGAGGCAGCCTCTACCCGGTTGACGTTGACCAGAAAAGAGCGGTGACAGCGCAAAATATTCGGGGTGCGCAACTGTCCCTCCACCCCGGTGAGGGTAGCCCGGATGGTTTCCTCCTCCGTCCGGTCGCCGTCGGTAAATACCACGCGCACGTAATTCTGCCGGGCCTCGCAGAAGAGCAGGTCGGCGGGCAGTAGCGTCAGTACTTCCCCCAGGGTTACGGGAGTTTCCGTCCGGGATAACGGGCCGGTTACCGACTGAAGGGTGAGGCGGGCCGCATCCCGCTGGTATTCCCGTTCCGCCCGTAGCTGGATCCCCATTCCGCTGAAGGCGATGGGGAACAGCCCCACCAGTACCGTCGGTCCGGCAACGGCCAGGAAGACGAACGGATGAAAGGCCGACCAGCCGACCAGGGCATTGTAGTAGACGAAATTCCCCAGGGAAATCAGGGCGAGCAGCAGGGCGCAATCCAGGATCCACTTACCGAGGGTCCACCCGTCACCGCTGCGCTTCCAGTTCAACCAGCGATCCGTCACGTAGTGGTAGCTGACTCCCACCAGGAAAGTGACGACGCCGTAGCCGAGACAGACCCAGAAAACATTCTCGGTGTGGCCGTAGCCGAAGGGCCGAAAAAGGAACAGGAAGACGGCAACGAAAACGGCAACGCGACCGATCCCGATCACCTGCTCCCGGTCGAAGTTACGGTCGGGAAAGGGGCGTCGCAGCGGGTTGTTACTGAGCATCGCCCCGGGTCAGGAGGTCAAAAATCTCCACCCCCCTTCGGTAGAACGACTCAATCTGTTCCGGCGGCAGGAGGGTCCCCTTTTTGTAGAGCAGCAGGTAAAAACCCAGGCCTTCCACCGTCCATCCCTTATTGAGGGTGAAGTAATTCAGTAGGTCGTCCGTAAAGTGATGGCGGATGTACTCCTCGTCCTCTCCCGTGAGCCGGTACTGGCTGCTGAACTTGGGAAAGCGAACGAAATCGATGTCGTGAAACCCCACCAGTTCCCCCAGCTTATGTACCAGCGTTTCCGGCTCCAGGTGAAGGGCGGGCAGGCCCAGGTTGCCGCTCTGTACGTAAAAGACCGTCTGGTACACCGTCCGGTCCTTGCTCGTGCCGTAGGGCGTGTACTGGTAATCAAAGATATTGATGTCGTATTCCATCAGTCCCGCCTGCCGCCGCACGATATTGAAAATCTGCCTCTTGTAACCGCTTCCGAACAGCCTGAAGTCATCCAGCTGGGTGAGCAGCCCGTAGTCGTCCGTCGGGGAGAAGGAAAAATTCAGGCGGCCGGCGAGTTGGCGCAGGGAAGTTTGGCGGTACATGGGGCGAAAATACAAAACCCCGGTTCGCGTGGCGAACCGGGGTTTTGTATTTCAAGTCCGTAGACTATTTTATGATCTATTACTTGCCACCAAAGCCATTCTCACTGGCGGGGATGGCATCTTCCTGGGCGGGCTTGGGCTCGACGATTCCCTTGATGGTCAGTACGACGGGCTCGGTGCCGGCGTTGGTGGTCAGGGTAACGCGCTTCTTGAACTGACCGAGACGGTGGGTGTCGTAGCGGACCTTGATCTCGCTGGTTTCACCCGGAGCAACGGGGGCCTTGGAGTAAGAAGGAACGGTGCAACCGCAGGAACCACGGGCGTTGGTGATCAGCAGCGGCTCGGTACCGGTATTCGTGAAGGTGAAGACACGGTAGGGATCGGAGTCTTGCTCGATGGTACCGTAGTCCATTTCCATGTTTTCGAATTCCATACCGGGACCGGCTACCTCCTCGGCTACCTCGGTAGCGTCGACGGCGGCGTCCTGGGCCTGAAGAGTAAAGGAGAGACCGGCGCAGAGGGCCAGCAGGAAGAAGAACTGTTTCATCTTAAAGCGTATTTTCTGTGTGTAACAAAGATAGGGCACCAGCCGGGTTCCCCCGGTTAATGAGCTGTTAATTGGGTAACGCAAATGGAGACGCAAAAGATTGCCGGAAGTAACGGCCGGGGCTGTTAATTGTATGCTAAGGTCCGGCTGTCGGGCAGCTAGGGGGCGGCGGAGCGCAGGTGCCGGCCTACCGTAGCAGCAGTTCCGGGTCCGGGCACAGACTCTCCCATAGCTTCCATTCATCATTGTACCCTACCCCGTAGAAATGAGTACGCTGCCCCAGCATATCCAGGTTGACCTGGAAGTGGAGGTGGGGCGGCCACTGGCCGTTCACCTCCGGGCTGCCGATGTGGCCCAGCAAACGCCCCGCCCGTATTTTCTGGCCGACCCGAAAAAACCTCAGGATTTCCGGATCCAGGTGACCGTAGAGCGTATAGAAGTGAGTTCCGGGTTCCACGACGTGAAAAAGTACGAGCGCGGGACCGAAACCGCGGACGTTCTTGCTGTCGGCCAGGGCGTAAACGGTGCCTTCCAGGGGAGCGTACACGGGGGTTCCCGCCCGCGTCCAGAAATCGATCCCCAGGTGGCGGTTACGGAGGCGGGAGGGCGGGGTCTCATCCTCGGGGAAATCACCGCGGGCTTCGGCCCGGTAGAAATCACGGACTTCCCCGTAGCCCCCGTAGCCGATCCGGCAGTTACTGTCGGTCAGCAGTCGGTCGATCTCCCCCTGGAATGCGAGGAGCTGGTCGGGGGTGCCGGCGTAGCGGACGGTACGGCTTTCCCGGCTCAGGTCGAAGCGTTGCGTACTGAGGGTGGAGAAAGGGGCGCCGAACAGCGGTTGCAGTAGTGGCTGCCGGGACACCCAGCCGTCAAAGCGCCGACGAAGCTGGAGGCTGCCGTGCCCACTGGCCTGCAGGAGGCGGTAAAACCAGTAACGAACGGGAAGTACCGGCCGGCCGGCGCGGGAAAGATCGATCGCCATCCGGTAGAGCTCGGAGGGTGTCACCACCGCGGCCTGCCCGTTGGCGGAGGCCCACTCGAGCACGGAGAGCCCGTTGATGCGTCCGGCGATCAGGTCCTGATAAAAGGCACTTTTGAAGTTCAGGTACAGGCCCGGTTTGGCAATAGTTGGCATAGATTCCCTGGTTGAGGAATGTTCTGGGAAAATTTTATTGCCGGGTATTGGTAGTTAAAAGTGTAACTATTGACTTCAAAAGTAGTTTCTACTTTGCACCGCCGACCGAGTATAAACTACTGTTTTCTGACATTACCGTGGCAGAACGGTCAGCGCCCTTATATTGACCTGAAAACAAAAACCCCGCGATCTTATGCTAGTATCCATCAATGCCGACAATCCTCAGCAGCGCCTCATCGACCAACTGGTCGGGGTCCTCGAAGAGGGGGGCGTCATTATCTACCCCACCGACACCGTTTACGGGATCGGTTGTGACATCACCAATAAGAACGCCGTCGAACGGGTGGCCCGGATTCGCGGCATCGACCCCGCCAAGGCCATGTTCAGTTTCATTTGTTCGGACATCAGCCAGGTAACGGATTACTCCGCCACCATCAACAACGATGTTTTCCGGGTCATGAAGCACAACCTGCCCGGCCCCTTCACTTTCATTTTACGGTCGAACAACAAAACTCCCAAGATCCTGAAGAACCGCAAGGAGACCATCGGAGTCCGGATCATCGACAACAACATCGTCTCCGCCCTCGTGCGCGGCCTCGGACGCCCCATCCTCACGGCCAGTGTCAAGAGTAAGGATGAGCTGACCGAGTACTATACGGACCCACGCGACATCTACGACCAGTACGGCAAACTGGTGGATGCCGTCATCGACGGTGGCCCCGGCGGTAACGAAGCCAGTACCATCATCGACTGTACGGGAGACGAGGCCGTGCTGCAGCGGGAAGGTGCTGGGGTGCTGATGTAGTTTGGTGGACCGTTGGTTTAGTGGATCGTTGGATCGTTGGATCGTTGGACAGTTGGACCGTTGGCCTCTAACGGTCCAAAGATCTAACGGTCCAACGGTCTAACACGGTCCAATCACTACCTTCGCGTCTCCCAGCCAAATAAGACCATGAGAACCCCGTTACTGACCACCTTCGCCTTGCTGTTATTTTGCACCTGCGTCCACGCCCAGAGCGGCATTATTCGTGGAAACGTGTACGATCAGGAGTCGGGAGACCCCATCCCCTTCGGCACCGTGAAACTGACCGGCAGCGGTATCGAAACCCGCGGAGCCAACACCGATCTGGACGGTTTTTTCACCTTCGGCAACCTTCCGCAGGGAGATTTTGTCCTGACGGCGACCTACGTGGGATACGACAGTACCACCACCGAAGTGAATATCGCGCAGGAGAAAGAAATCGAGTACGTGCGCATGAACCTCGCCAGTGGCGGGATCAGCCTGACCACCGTCGACGTGAGTGCCCGCCGGGAAGTAGCCCGTTCCGACGTGGCGGTTTCCAAGGTCACGGTCAGCAGCGAGCAGATCATGGCCCTGCCCAGTACCGGCGGCGAACCCGACATCGCCCAGTACCTGACGGTGCTGCCCGGCGTAGTGAGTTCCGGCGACCAGGGCGGGCAATTGTACATCCGCGGTGGCAGCCCGGTGCAGAACAAGCTGCTGCTCGACGGTATGACGATCTATAACCCCTTCCACAGCATCGGTCTGTTCTCCGTTTTTGAAACGGAGGCCATCCGGGCGGCGGACGTGTACACCGGTGGCTTCAACGCCCAGTACGGGGGCCGGATTTCCGCCATCGTGGACATTAAAACGCGGGAGGGTGACAAGACCGACTTCAGTGGCCTCATCTCCGCCAGCCCCTTCCAGGCGAAAGTGCTGGTCGAAGGGCCGCTCAAAAAACTGGACCCCGAAACCGGGAGCAGTATTTCCTTCCTCGTGACCGGCAAGCGCAGCCTCATCGCCGAGACCAGTAAGAGTCTCTACGATTACGCCGTACAGGACAATTTCTTTAACCTGGGGGACAGCACCCAGGCATCCGACATCGGCCTGCCCTACAACTATCAGGACCTCTACGGTAAGCTGAGCTTCGTGGGGGGCAACGGCTCCAAGCTGAACCTGTTCGGCTTCAACTTCACGGACGATTTCGACGTACCCAGCCTCGCCTCCCTCGACTGGTCGAATACCGGTGGTGGAGCCAGTTTCAACCTGGTCCCCCCCAGTAGCAACGTGGTGATCGACGGCGTCCTGAGTGCCTCCACTTACGAGATCAACCTGAACGAAATCGGTTCCGGGCCCCGCAGTAGTCAGATCGCCAACTACACGGTGCAGCTGAATTTCACCTACTTCGGCGACGGCGACGAAATCGGTTACGGTTTCGAGTTCAACGGGGTCAACACGGACTTCCGGTTCATCAACCCGCTGAACGTCACCTTCCAGCAGGAAAATTTCACCAGTGAGCTCAATGCCTTCGCCAAGTACAAGCGTAAGATCGGTAAACTGATCTTCGAACCCGGCCTGCGCGTGCAGTACTACGCCAGCCAGACCGCCCTCAGCCTGGAACCCCGCCTCGGCCTGAAATTCAACGCTACCGAGGCCGTCCGCTTCAAGGCCGCCGGCGGCTTGTACAGCCAGAACCTGATCTCTACCCAGAACGACCTCGACATCGTCAATTTCTTCACCGGATTGCTCGTCGGTCCCGAAAGCACCCTCTTCGACACCGAAGGGCAGATGACCGACGACAACCTACAGAAGGCCACGCACGCCATCGCCGGCGTCGAGATCGACCTGAGCGACAACCTCACCCTCAACCTGGAGGGCTACTTCAAGGGCTTCGACCAGCTCATCGAGCTGAACCGCAACAAACTGACCGCCGCCGACCCCGATTTCACCGTCCTGGACGGGGAAGCCTACGGCGGAGACATCGGCGCGGAGTACCGCAGCGGGCCACTGTTCCTGGCCGGTAACTACAGCCTGGGCTTCGTTACCCGTGACGACGGCGAGCAGGTCTACCCCACCAGTTTCGACCGCCGCCACAACGTCAATGCCTACGGCAGTTATGCCTTCGGCGGTCTCCGCCAGTGGGAAGCCGGCTTCCGCTACAACTTCGGATCGGCCTTCCCCTTCACCCAGACACTGGGTTTCGTCGAGGAGCCGGACTTCGCGGGCACCCCCGTCACCGCCAACATCCTGACCGGCAACGGCGGCCTCGGCGTACTGCTGAGCCCCGAGCGGAACGGCGGTCGCCTCGCCGACTTTCACCGCCTGGATCTGAGTTTGCAGTACACCCTCTCCTTCCGGGGGGACAGCCGCCTGGAAATCACCGCCAGCGTGACGAACGCCTACAACCGCGAGAATATCTTCTACGTGGACCGGGTGACGAACGAGCGGGTGAATCAGCTGCCGATTTTGCCGAGTTTGTCGGGGACGTTTTACTGGTAGATTGGACGCAGGCTTTTAGACGCGGCTTCGCCAGCTTTTGGACGCTGCGCTTTTGGGCCGTGTGGCATGCGCGGCCGCCCAAAAGCGCAGCGTCCAAGAGCACGAAGTGCGTCTAAAAGCGCTAGCGTCTAAATTTCCTCCTGCCGGAAATCCACCTGCCCCACATAAATCAGCACGAACCCTACGATCACCATCAGCAGGCGCACCAGCAGACTGACCAGTGCGCCCAACTCGTAGAGCCAGGTCAGAAAGATCAGGTCGACGCCCACCAGATTGAGGAAGAGGGACACGATGCCGATGAAGACGAGAACGAATCCGATTACGGTAACGGTGGTGGCGTGCTTGATCATACTAAAAGAATACCCGACGGGTAGGATAGTTTGCGCTTCGTGCGTTAGTTTGCTACCATGCCCACCATTAAGATCATTGAATGCCCGCGTGACGCGATGCAGGGTCGTCACGATTTCATTCCCACCACCACCAAGACCGCTTACCTGCAACAGCTGCTGAGCTGCGGTTTCGACACCCTCGATTTCGGTAGTTTCGTCTCGCCCAAGGCCATCCCCCAGATGCGGGACACCGCCGAAGTACTGGCCGGTCTCGACCTGAGCGCGACCGACACCAAGCTGCTGGCCATCGTAGCCAACCGCCGCGGCGCGGAGGCCGCCCTTTCCCACCCGGAGATCGATTACCTGGGGTACCCCTTCAGCATCAGCGAAACCTTCCAGCTGCGCAATACCAACGCCACGCTGGAGGAAAGTCTGGACCGGGTCAAAGCCATCCAGGAATTGATCGGCCGGGCGGGCAAGAAAATGGTCCTCTACATCAGTATGGGGTTCGGTAACCCCTACGGCGACCCCTGGAACGTCGAGGTGGTCGAGCAGTGGGTCAGCCGGCTGTCGGAACTCGGCATCGGTATCTTTCAGCTGTCGGATACGGTCGGCGTAGGCTCGCCGGCCAGCATTTCCTACCTGTTCTCGAGTCTTATCCCGCGCTACCCCGAACTGGAGATCGGGGCGCACCTCCACACCACCCCGGACAGCTGGGAGGAGAAGGTGGTGGCCGCGGCCCGTGCCGGTTGCACGCGTTTCGACGGGGCCATCCGGGGTTTCGGGGGCTGCCCCATGGCCCGCGACGAACTGACGGGGAATATGCCTACGGAACGGCTGATCGGCTACTTCGGGGAACGGACGGGCGTGGACCGGGAGGCATTCGCGGCGGCGATGCTGGCCTCGGAATCGGTATTTATGTAGAAGTAAAGTACCGCTTACTCCGTTCGGCTCACCAGCCGCAGCACCGAGGTATAATCATCGTCGGCCACCCCGTCCAGGTCATAATCCACCAGGCCGTGCAGGGTCAGCCGGTCGTTCTCCAGTTCGTACCCGTAGCGGTAAGTGATATTCGGCTCGATCACGAAGAGGCTGTCGCCCTCCGGCTTCCACAGTCCGTGGGTAACGTTGGCCACCTGCCCGTTCACCAGCCGGTGGGTTCGCTGCAGTTTCCCGTCGGCCGTGTACCGGGTCCGGGCGGGGCGGACTCCGTAAATCTGCCCCCAGTCCGCTTCCCGGATGTGGTCGTTGACGGTGGTATCGCCTCCCTGGTAAGTAGGGGAAGTGACCCGGATCTCGATGGTCTCCCAGGTGCCGAGCAGGGCATCGTTCAGATTTTCGGCCTCCGCGGCGGGCGGGGTCGTCGTGGCGGAGTCCGTGCAGGTTAGCAGGGCGATCGACAGACCGGCGGCCAACAAGTATCGTTGCTTCATGGCCGGTAAAGATAAGATACCTTAGCGGTTGCATGACCCTTCCGCGTACATCCGTCCACCCCGCCTGGCTACTGCTGGCCTGGCTACTGCTCAACCTCGTCCAGGCCGCCCTTTCACCGCTGGATGCCGATGAGACGTACTACTGGATGTACGCCTCCGACCTCGACTGGGGCTACTTCGACCATCCGCCGGCGGTGGCCCTGTTGATCTCCCTGGGGCGCGACTGGTTGCCCGGCGCGCTCGGTCTGCGGCTGGGCCACGTCCTGGCCGGCACCCTCACCATGGCCGCCGCCTGGCACCTACTCGACAAGCCGCGGGGCGAACTCCTCTGGCTGGCCGCCGCCCTGCTGTTCGCCCAGCCCATGCTGCAGGTATACGGCTTCATCGCTACGCCCGACGGACCGCTGCTGCTGTTCACCGTGCTCTACCTGCTGGCGTACCGGCGATTCCTGGACCGGCCCGACTGGACCGCCGGTGCGCTCTGGGGGCTCACCATGGCCGGCCTGCTCTACAGTAAGTACCATGGCGTGGTACTGATCGCCTTCAGCGTGCTGCCCTTCGTGGGGCGGCTGATCCGGCAACCGGCCGCCTGGCTGGCCGCCATCGGGGGGGCACTGCTTTACCTGCCCCACCTCTACTGGCAGTGGGCGAACGATTTCCCCTCCTTTCGCTACCACCTCAGCGGACGCGACGATGCCTACCAGTTCAAGTACACCACGGAGTACGTCCTGAACCAATTGGTTATCTTCAATCCGCTACTGCTTTACTACTACTTCCAGACCTTTTACCGGGACCGGAGTTACGGCCGCTTCGCCAGGGCCTGCCGCTGGCTCATCGTGGTCTTTCTCCTCTTTTTCCTCTACTCCACCAGTAAGGGAGGGACCGAGGCCCAGTGGACGGCCCTGCTCGCCCTGCCCCTCGTTTACCTGGTGTACACCTCGGCGCGGGACCGTTTCCCCGGGTGGCGCGGCGGCATCTGGCGCGTCTGCCTCCTCGGCGGGGCGCTGCTGCTCGTCGGCCGACTGGCGCTGATGGCCCCCCGGGAGTGGCTGCCCTTCACCAAACCTTTCGACCACCAGCCCTGGGTGGAACGACTGGCGGAGCGGGCCGACGGACTGCCCGTCATCATCGAGAACAGCTACCGCTACGCCTCCCTCTACGAATTCTACTCCGGGGGGCGGCCCGCCTATACGTACACCAACGTGGCCTACCGGCTCAACCAGTACGACCTGTGGGCCAAGGACAGCGTTTTCCACAACCGGCGGGTGCTGCTGGCCGGTCAGGGAAACTGGAATTACCCGGCCGCCGTCCCGTTCCGCGTGAAGAAGCATCCGGACGACCTGCGTACCGCCGTGATCGACCGCTTCCCCGTGGCCAAGGGCGTCCGCCTGCTCGCCGACCGGCCCTGGCCCGACCGGCTGATGCCCGGGAGCAGCTACCCCCTGCGTGTCTCGGCCGTCTTCCCCGGCTATTTTTCGGAGGATTTGCACCTGCGCGACGCCGCCCTGCCGATCGACCTTTTCGCCATCCTCCACTTCCCGGACGAACGGATGAGTTACTGGCGCCTCGGGCCACTGGCCACCGACCGCTTAACCCCGGGAGATACCACGCTGCTTTTCGACGGAACGGTGCTACTACCCGAGGATACGCCGGCGGGGGCGGCCCTGCTGGAACTGGGCCTGGGTTACGAGGGTATGCCGCCGATTCGGGGGCAGATCGGGAAGGAAACCGTTATTGTCGCGGACGGGCGGGAATAAGCTGGTTCCGCAGGGCAACGTTATGGCTGTAATTCCGTTCTTTATGGAGCTTTAAAGAACACCCTATGCTACGCATTCTTACCCTGGCTCTTTGCTTTCTTCCCCTGTTTTTATTCGCCCAGATGCCCGACGGCAACACCGTCCGCTACGGTAACGAGTGGATTAACCCGGACCGGGAGTACCTCCGCGTGGAGGTAGCCGAGGATGGTATGTACCGCCTTCCCCTGGCGGAACTGACGGCCGCGGGCATAGCTACCGACGGTCTGGAATTGCGGCACGAAGGGCGGCAGACCCCCTTCCGCCGCACCGCGGACGCAATCGTGTTCTACGGACAACAGCACCGGAAGACCCTCGACCGGTTTCTCTTCGTCAACCCGGATTCCATGATGCTGAACGACCGCTACAGCATGTACAACGACACGGCGGCCTACTACTTCAGTAACGGCGACCAGGGCATCGAGTACCGTACGCCGCAGGGGGGCGGCGGCGCGCAGGTGCCGGGTTTTCAGCGAAGCAGCGAGGTGGTATTCGAGCGTGGGTACGCAAAATCATTTTTCCGGAGCGGCAGCAGTTCCATCTTTTATTCCTCCTACGAACTGGGAGAGGGCTACGGCCTTTACTTCAGCGGCGACCTGCTGGACATCAACGGTACGCTGGTTTCCACCGCCGAACTCGAGGTACCGCAGGCCACGGGAGCCGATGGCGTCATCAGCTGGCGAACCGGACTGGGTTTCGATACCCACGAGCAGATCGTTACCGTCAACGGCGACAACCTCACGGAGATACGCGGCAACGGATGGTCCGTTCTCCAGCAGTCCTTTCCCCTGGCCCTGGACCGGGAGGAGGTCACGGTCACCTTTACGGGGAACGGCGGCAACCGCGACCGGGCTAACCTGGCCTGGGTCAGGATCGACTACCCGGCCAACCCCGTCCTGGACGGTGACCGGCTGACCTTTTCCCTGCCCGCCGGCCCGGCCGGAAACCTGACCCTGACGGATGACGCGGGTGGCACGGCGGAACTCTACGTTCCGGCGGAAGGGCTGTACTGGTCAGCTACCACCCAGAACGGCCAGCTTACTTTTTCCCTCCCCGCCCGCACGAGCAGGACCACCTTCGAACTGGTCCGCCCCACCGGTCTTCGCAGCGTGATCAACGTGGAAAAACTGGAGTTGAGCCCCATTTTACCGGACAACAATACCACTTACCTCATCCTCACCACCCGGAGCCTGAACGGTAGCGGGATCGAGGAGTTGTCGGCCTACCGGGCCAGCGCGGCCGGGGGCGGTTACCAAACACACGTGGTGGACGTAGAGGACATCTACGAGCAATTCGGCTACGGCGTAGAGCGTCACCCTCAGTCCATGCGCAATTACCTGGCCGCGGCCCGGGTCTCGGCACCGGAGCTGCGGTACCTCTTCATCATCGGCAAGGGGCGGGAGATCGAGGAACTTCGCAAGTTTGAATCAGCCCAGGCTACTTTCCGCATTCCCGGATTCGGATTTCCGGCATCGGACAACCTGCTGGTGGCCCCCCTGGGTGGAGTAGTGCCCACGCTCTCGGTCGGACGACTGGCCGCGCTGACGGAGTCGGAAGTGAGTATTTACGTTAAGAAATTACAGGACGTAGAGCAGATGAACCTCAGTGGTTCCCAGACCCTGGCGGACCGGGAGTGGATGAAGAAATTCCTGCACCTGGGGGGCGGTACGCGGGCCAGCGAGCAGTCCGCCATCCGCAACAACCTGCGCATCATGGAGGAGACCATCTCCAACAGCCAACTGGGGGGCGACGTGGAAGCGTTCTTCAAGACCAGCAGCGACCCGATCGAAAACAGCCGGCAGCAGGCCATCTTCGACCGCATCAACGACGGTACGGCGGTCATTACTTTCTACGGCCACTCCAGCAATCAGGGCTTCGACTTCAGCATCGACGACCCGGACAATTACCGCAACTTCGCCCGTTACCCCTACATGATCAGCCTGGGTTGTTACAGCGGGGATGCCTTTACCGAAGCCCGCAGTATCAGCGAGCGCTTCCTGTTCTACCGGGACAAGGGGGCCATTGCCTTCGGGGCCTCCAAGGGTGTAGGTTTCGTGTCCGCCCTCGGCGAATTCGGCCGCGTTCACTACGACATGCTGGGCAATGATTACTACGGTCAGGGCATCGGTGATGCCTTGCGGGGAACGATCGAGCACTTCAGCGAAACCAGGAACTGGACCATCCGCATCCTCCTGGAGCAGTACTTCCTGAGTGGTGACCCGGCCTACCGGATGTTCCCCCGCCCCGGCCCCGACCTGGTGATCGACGAGCAGAGCGTTCGCTTCAGCCCGGAAGTCGTTCCCGCCTCGGAGACGATCTACGAAATGGACGTACGCGTGGTGAATCTGGGTGCCGGTACGACCAACCCCCTCGACAGTGTAATGCTGACCTTCCGCCAGGAGTTGCCCGACGGTTCCGTGGAGGAACTGCGCCGGCTCCGGATCGCCGTCCCGGATTTCGACAACCGCCTCCAGGTTAGACTGCCCAACCTCGGCATTCCCGCCGTAGGGCAGAACCGCATTTTCGTTACGGTGGACAGCGACCGGGAACTGGCCGAGGCCCCCGCCGCCGAGGCGGAAGCCAATAACGAGCTCGTTAGTGGGGGACAACCGGGGGTCCCCCTTACGGTAATCGCCAATACGGCCAAGGTGGCTTTTCCCCCACCCTTCGCCACCGTGGGGCCCGGCCTGGAACTGGTAGCCAGTACCACCGACCCCCTGACCGGGGAGCGGCCCTACCTGATCCAGATCGATACGGCGGTCAGCTTCACGCGCCCGCTGGTGGATGAAGTGGTCAACGCCCCGGGCGGCATCATCCGGTTCATGCCGGACCTGAATATGACGGACAGCACCACTTACTACTGGCGCATCAGCCCGGACAGTACGGCCACCGAGGGGGCCGGTTACATCTGGAGCGAAAGTAGTTTTACCTTTCTGACGGATACGGAAAGGGGCGAAGAGGGCTGGGCCGCCCAGCATCCGGGACAGACCATTCAGGGCGAGTTCTCCAACATCAAGGCGGCGGACGACCGGGAGGGGTGGAATTTCGACCGTACGTCTACGGACATCAGGATCCACAACGCGGTCTACGAGGACCGTCGTTTACCACGAATGGAGTGGAACGGTCAGCGCTTCAACTCCCGTTTCCCCTGGAAAATACGTACCGGCATCCAGGTAATGGTTGCCGACAGTATTAACAATCGGGACTGGCTGCAAAACCCCGGAGGGGTGTACGGTGCCGAGGCAAGACCCGACTCCCTGTTTTCCTTCGACACCCGCTCCGAACTCGGCCGGGACGGATTGATGCGCTTCCTCTCCGAAGACATTGAGGAGGGGAAATACGTTATCATTTACTCCGTACAAAGGGGAACTGACCTGGAATACTTCAATGAAGGCTGGCTGGAAGACACCACCTCCCTCGGTCGTACGGTCTTCGGCGTACTGGAAGAGCGGGGAGCCCAGGAGATCCGGCGGCTGACCCAGACCGGCTCGCTCCCCTACGTATTCGTTTACCAGGAAGGGTTCGGCAAGATCAGCGAGGGCATGGCCGCCAGCATCGAGGAGACGGTGGTGGTGAATGCCTCCATTCAGGAGAACTGGCAGCAGGGCGTCTGGACCTCGGCCCCCGTCGGCCCCTCCTCCGGCTGGCGCGGCCTGAACCTGCGTTTTTTACCCCAGGAGATCGGTGCGACGGACTTCATTTTCTACCGACTGATCGGTACTACGCCGAACGGCGACGAAGTTCCCCTACGCGCCCAACAATTGCGCGTACAGGATGCGCTTTCCTACGAATGGGACCTGAGTGACGTCGAATCCGAGCAGTACCCCTTCCTGAAGGTGGAACTCGACCTGTCCGATTTGGATGAGCGGACCGTCGGCACCCTGGAGCAACTCTACTTCGACTACCTCCGCCCCGGCGATGCCGCGGTCAGCCCCAGCGTGGCCTTCTCCGCCCCGGACAGTCTGGAACAAGGGCAGAGCGCCCAGTTGATCGTAGGCTACGAAAACGTGGCGACCTCGGATATGGACAGCCTGCTGGTCGAGTTACGACTGATTGATGCGACCAACCGGGTGGACCGTTTCGTCAAACGACAGCCGCCACTGCCCGCCGGCGGAACCGGCACGGTCACCTTTGACATCCCGACGGAGCGCTACAGCAGCAAGGTGCGCATGAGTATGGAACTCAACCCGAGCCGGGACCAGCGCGAGGAGGTGACCTTCAACAACTTCCTGAACAGTGACGTCCGGATCGGTCGGGATCAGATTGCACCGGATTTGCAGGTATTCTTCGACGGTCGTCGCATCAGTGAAGGGGAGCTGGTGAGCGGGCGCCCCGAGATCCTCATCCAGTTGCGGGACGAAAACGACTTCCTGCAACTCAACGACACGACCGGCTACACCCTGCAGCTGACCGATCCGAACGGGCAGCGGGAACGCATCCCCTTCAGTGACGAACGCATCGACTTCCTGCCCGCCGACGGCGGTGACGGAGAGAACCTGGCAGAAATCTATTTCCGCCCCGAACTCCTCCTGGACGGCAACTACGAACTGGCCGTACAGGGACAGGACCGCAGTGGTAACATCAGCGGACGGCTGGACTTCCGCCAATCGTTCGAGGTCATCAACGAGCAGCGGATCAGTAACGTACTGACCTACCCTAACCCCTTCACCACCCAGACACGGTTCGTCTATACCCTGACGGGTACTGAACCGCCGAAGACCTTCCGGATCCAGATCATGACCGTCTCCGGGCGCGTGGTGCGAGACATCGACCTGCTGGCGCTAGAAAACCTGCGCATCGGTACCCACCAGACCGACTTTGCCTGGGACGGTACGGATGAATACGGAGATATGCTCGCCAACGGGGTGTACCTCTACCGGGTAATTTCCGGGGATGCAGACGGCAATGCCATCAAAAAGCACGATACGGGTACGGATCAGTACTTCAAGAACGAGATGGGGAAGGTGGTGATACTCAGGTAGGAGTCGGACGACTCGACCGAAGGGCAACCGATCCACTCATCAGGGTAAATTTTGCACCCGCGCGCCGCCGCCCTATGCCACCTCCCTGACGAACAACTTATGGTCCAGACTGTACCGCCCCGGGCCGGTGATGAGCAGCACGATGATGGGAACGGCGTAGAGCAACGGACCGGATATTTTACCCCACCCGTCGTCCAGATGAACGATGAAGGCCGCCACGAGCATGGTGATGAGGTAAGGAATGGCCGAGAGGCGGGTAAAGAAGCCGACGGCGATGAGGAGGCCGCAGACAAATTCCCCGAAGGTGGCCAGGCCGAGGCTGAGTCCGCTACCGACGCCGAGGGGATCGGGGAAGCCCAGATCGCCGTTAATTAATTTCATCAGCTTGGGGAGCCCGTGGGCGAAGGCCATTTCGAGGCCGAACCAGAGGCGGAGGACCAACAGGCCCAGATCGATGTTTCCTTTTGTCATGCCGAAAAGTACGACACAACCGGGCACAAAAAAAGGGCAAGCACACCAGTCGCTCAACCCCCTACCCTTGCTGCGTTTCCGCCCTGGGGGGATTCAGGAGGAGCTGACCGTGTGCCGCCCAGCCGCGAAGGTAGATCATTTTCCCGGCTCCTGGTAATGGCTGGTTACTTAATTTTCAGGGTCAGTTCACCCGCTGGCTCTCCTCCTCCATTCCCGTGCTGCGCTTGCGACTCTTTACCCGCTGGTTGCCAAGACCGTAGCTGAGGGATAGCGCGACGTTGCGGCTGTCGTAATTTCCGGAACCGAAACCGGTTTGTCCGTTAAAATTGGTTTCTCCGGACCAGCCGACTTCGTAAAAGAGGTCATTGGCCTTCACCTTGACGATCAGCTGGTCGTTCAGAAACTTGCGCTACAGCCCCACGTTGAGTGACCAGTTCACGCGGTACTCGAAGACCCCACCCCAGATACCGGGGCCGCCGCAAAATCCACCGATCTCCCCGGTCAGTTCCCGGGGGAGCTGGATGGTGTGTTGGGTGAAGAAATTGTAGCGGTAGGCCAGGGTACGGTCCGGCTTTATTTCGACCAGGGCACGGGTGGCCGTAACGGTGGCCCCGGCCAGTTCTACCGCGGCGGGCAGCAGCCGGAGAATACCGAGATCGACGGGAATATCCGCTACGACAATATCCCGGCCGGGTCAGATCGGGTGCGCCGAGGTAACTGATCGTCAAAAAGTAATTGCCGGCTCGAATATCAGTCAACCGAAAATACCGGCCTCATCCGTGGTTTCCACCTTTATCCAGCGTACCGTCCGTAGCGAGGTAGAGCGTGGCGTTCGCAAAGGCGACGGGTACTGCGTCCGCATCCTGTACCTGACCGCTGATGATCGTGGCTCCGCTAGCCATCGGGAAGGTGCAAAAAAGCAACACGAGCGCAAGAGTGGTAAAGCAATACTGTATGCGTGGTATATAGCCGGGCAAATAAAAAACGCCACGCCTCCGGGGGAGACGTGGCGTAATCGTAAC
This sequence comes from Lewinellaceae bacterium, assembly GCA_963838715.1. Classification (GTDB taxonomy): domain Bacteria; phylum Bacteroidota; class Bacteroidia; order Chitinophagales; family Saprospiraceae; genus Neolewinella. Next base: position 3,883,827 of record CAWISE010000009.1, on the reverse strand, counting down.
GTTTTGAGCGGAGTGTTTCGCTTACATGGCGGCCTTGGCCTTTTCGCGGTACGCCTTCCAGCGACTTCTCGTCGAGGTTGCGGTAACGGGGCCCGACGGAATCGAAGATAGCCGTCAGCTTATCGTTGTCCAGTTTGATGAATTGGTCGAGTTTGGTGACCCCTGCTTCGGCGAACTTCTTGGCGGTACCGGGTCCGACACCGGGCATGCGGGTCAGTTCGGTATCGATGGCGGGAGCGGCGGGCGTCTTGCGCGGGCGACCACGACGGCCGGTGGAAGCGGGCTTGGCGACCGCGGTCTTCTTGGCGGTGGGTTTCTTAGCCGTGGCCTTCTTGTCAGCGGGCTTTTTGGATGCAGCAGCCGGCTCCTTAACCGTTGCGGTAGGCTTCTTGGCCGTCGCAGTGGGCTTCTTGGCCGTAGCGGATTTGCTCGGGCGACCACGACGCTTAGCGGGAGCGGCGGACGGGGTTATGTCGTCAGCCTTGGCCGTGGCGGGCTCAGCGGCGGTCGTGGTGGGCTCAGCGGCGGTCGTGGTGGGCTTAGCGGCGGCCGTAGCGGTCGACTTCTTGGGCCGACCACGACGAGCGGTCGTTTTAGCGGACGGAACGGCCGTGGCAGTTTTTGTCTTCTTGGGGCGGCCGCGGCGCTTAGAGACTTCCTTCGCGGAAGCTTCCTTCGCGGGGGCTGCTTTAGCCGCCTTGGCCACTTCCTGTACGGATTCGGCGTTGGCCTTGGCCGTTTTCTGAGCGGACTGGGCAGTGCTCTTGGCGACTTTCAGCTCCTGCTCCATGCTGGCCAGGCGCTTCTCCAGGCTGGAGATTTTGGCCTTGGCCGCCTTTAATTTTTTCTTGTTCTTTCCGCGCTTCGCCTCTCCGTCGGCGAATGCCTCCTGTGCGGCGTCGAAACGCGCGGCGAGTGACTTCAACTGTTTTTTAATACTAGCCATTTAAACTGTGTTTTGAGTAAGAAGAGGCTAGACGAACGGGAATTTTGCAAGTAGGTCCGAACGAAAATTGCCTCAAAATTGGTTTGTTAAAGAATATTTTACGCTATAACCGTATGATAAGTGACGGTTGTTATATTTATTTCTATGCTGCAAATATATAGCATTAATTCGTTGCATACCCGATTTGTTGATGCGCCGCGGTTTTTTTTGGATATTTTTCACCCCCCGGAATCCGCCACGCAGGAAATAAAATCTATTAAATCGGGTCCATTCTCCCCTGAAGATATTAGCCGAATTATACCGCTACCCCCTCTAAACCCCTTAAATACAACGATAACGGCAACTACACACGACTACGTGTGTACCGACTCGCATATTGCAGTAAGTGCAATATATTCCTGAAATAAAAAATAATAATAAGAAAGCCGGCTTCCGGCAATTTCGGGCCATTTACTCCCGTATTCCGCCCCCAACACAGCGGCCCCGCAAACCCCTCAGTCGAAAAAAGGACGATTTGCAGTGGTTAATGGTTGCGACGGTCCTCTCCCCAGTTTAATTTTCCGCGGAGGGTATCGATAAAATCAATACCCGGGAGTTTTACCAGTTGCAGACCGAAGCGGTTTTTCTTGACCGCGAGTTGGTGGACGGAGGTAATGGTCTCAAAACGGCTATCCAGCGTACAGAGGAAATTTTCGGCCCTTCCCTCCACTTCGAAGGAAACAGTGCTATCGTCGCTGATCACGATGGGCCGTACGTTCAAATTATGGGGGGCTACCGGTGTCACCACGAAATTACCGCTACCCGGAAATATGATCGGCCCGCCGCAGCTCAGGCTGTAGCCGGTCGATCCCGTCGGGGTGGCCACGATGATCCCGTCCGCCCAGTAGGAATTCAGGTAGGCCCCGTTAATAAAGGTGTGAATGGTGATCATCGAGCTCGTATCCCGCTTCAGTAGCGTAAAGTCGTTCAGGGCGAAGGGGGTTTCGCCGAATAGCGGCAGGTTGCTCTCCAGAAAGAGCATATCGCGGCGCTCCGTCGTGAACCGCCCGCGGGCCACCAGTTCGAGGGCCTCCCGCAGCTTTGTTTTCTCCACCCGTGCCAGAAAGCCGAGCCGGCCCAGGTTGATTCCCAGGATGGGAATGCGGTAATCCCGGATGATCGTAGCGGCGTGCAGTATCGTCCCGTCCCCGCCCAGGGTGATGCACATCTCAAACTTCTTGATCCGAAAGTCCAGGTGACTCTCGAATACGCCGACGTCTTTGCGAAATTTAATGGCCGGACGCAGGGCCTCCAGGTAGGGGCCGTAGACGTAGGTGGAAAAATTCAGTTCCGCCAGCAGGTTGAATATTTCCTGAACGTGCGGAATATCCGTTTCCTTCAATCCCTGACTGTAAATGACTACCTGCATGCGTAAAGGACTGGTTAAAACGACAAGGCCAAGTTAACGAAAATACCATCCTCCCCCAGGTGATTCCGGTTATACTGCACGGCCAGCACCATATCGTAGTACAGCACGAAGTCAAGACCGGCCGCAAAGCCGGTCAGCAGCCGGTTATTCAGACCGTTGTCCTGTTCCAGGAAGGGGCTGTTCGCCACCCCCTGGTTGAATTGCACGCCGGCCAGTATCCGGAGGGGGACGTAGCGGAACGCGGGGATAAACACCATTTTGCCCAGATCCAGCTTGGAGGCAAATATCTTTCGTCGCAACCCCACCCGCCAGATCGCCATGTCCAGTCCGTCCACTACGTAAAACTGATAGCCCAGCAGGTCGTTCCCCCCAAAGCCGATGGCCCGGTTTTCCAGGAAGGGCTGACGGGTACGGATCAGGCTGTACTTCCCCCCCAGCCCGAAATTGAGGGAGTAATTCTTTCCCAACGGGAAAAAGCGGGCGTAGGTACCGTTCACCGTCATTCCGGAACGCTCCCCGGTAATGCCCAGTCCTTCCTTGATCAGACTGAACTGGATCAACTTCCCCGCCCAGGGGTAGTTGCGTACGTCCCGCCGGTCATTCGTAAAGGAATAGCGGGCGCGGAAGAACTTCTGGCTGCTCCGCCCGCCCCCAAAGAAATTCGGATTTAATCTCCGGGCGATGGTATCCGCGATCCGGCTGTCGCGGTACCCCAGTTCGAGATCGTGATTGACGTACAGTTTCCTGCGGTAATTCAATTCCACCTTGGCGGAGGCCGTACGGTACACGAAGGCGTCGGGGTCATTGAAGAACAGCTGCTCGTTGTTGCGGGTCTGGTAATTCTGCTCCCGCCGTTTCTGGTACTTATACCCCACGGCAAAACCGAGGGTCCCTTTTTTATTCACGTAGGGAAATCGATAACCACCCTCGTACTCCCGGGTATATCCGGTATTGAAGCCGGCGTTCAGCTTGTCGCGCCGCCCCGTAAAATTATAGTAGGAGAGCTTCATCCCCACGTTCACCCGGTCGAGTGAGCGATTCTGCTCCGTCCACCAAACGTTGAAATTCCGGTCGGCCAGCTCGAAGGTCGGTACGGGATAAATGTACCAGGTTTCCCGTACGGCCACCTGTACGATCTCCTGCCCCGGGCCCAGTAACGTATCGCTGTGGGTGATTTCGGAAGAGGCGAACAGCCCGGTATTCATCAGGGTGCTGTAGCTCCGTTCCAGGCGCCCCTCCAGTGCTTCGGTGGCGATCCGCTCCCCCTTCTTAAGGCCCAGTTCCCGGAAGATCACCCAGCTGCGGGTCTTGCTGTGGCCAACGATCACTATATCCGCAATCGTCACGCTGTCCGCCTGCCCCCGGGCGGCGGTGAAACAACTACAAATCAGTAAACCAATGCACCAGTACCGTAAAATCATAAGGAGGTTTCAGTTGGTAATAACGTCATTCCCGGACGTCTAGCCTTTGGAACGGTCGTTTCCCGGGTCTGTTCCCGACGAAAAGGCATTCAGGGAAGCCGGCACCCGCGTCCGCGCCCGGCTATTTACGCTTACTTAACCCCACCCCCACCAGTACCGCCGCCACCGCCGGCAACTGCCAGGCACTCACGCCCTCCCCGTCCCAGAGCCCCCACCCCAGGGCGATCACCGGGATGAGGTAGCTCACCGTACTGGCAAAAACCGCGCCGGAGCGCTGTACCAGACGGAAGAAGATGATGCTGGCCAGCACCGTGCTGCCGAGGGCGAGGACGGACAGGTAGCCCAGCGCCCACCAGCCGGGAGCACCCGCGTTCATCACCGTCCGGGGCACGCCGCCGAGGGTCATCGCCCAGAGCAGCCCCGGGAGGCCGACCAGGAAAAAGCTGCAGACCGTGATGGTCAGCGAACTCATTTCTTTAAAGTGGCGCTCCACCAGGTTCGAGCTGGTGCCGTAACAACAACAGGCCAGCAGGATGAGCCCGGCGTAGGCGAACTGGGTCGTCCGGCCGGCCGCTCCCGGAGCCGCCCAGGCCAGCCCGATCGCTCCGATCAGGCCGAGCAGGATACCGACGAACTGCCGGTTCGCCGGCCGGCTGCGAAACAGTATCCAGGCAACCAGGAAAGTACACAGTGGAGTCAGGCCGCTCAGCATCCCGGTCAGGCTGCTGCTCAGCTCGGTCTGGGCGAAGGGAAAGAGGAAGGAAGGCAGGGCGGTCCCCGTCAGGCCGACCAGCAGCAGCAACGGCAGTTGTGCCCGGCTGACCCGCCGCAGGTGGGTGTAGGCCATCGGTGCCAGGGCGATGGCGGAAATTCCCACGCGCATACTGGCGACCTGTAGCGGCGTGAAGACTTCCAGGCCCCACTTGATCAGGATGTAACTGGTGCCCCAGATGAGGGCCAGGCCGGCCAGGGTGAGGTAATTCCTCACAGGCGGCTGCTTTCTACGACTTCGAGCGCGCCGTCCTCCCCCCGTACCAGGAAGTAGGCAGCCAGTTCCGGCGTTCGCTCCACCAGTGCCAGGGCCTCCTCGGGGCCGAGCACCATACAGGCGGTGGCGTAGGCATCCGCCGTGGCGCAGTCCGGGGCCAGCACCGAGGCACTCAGCAGCCGGTTGCGTTCCACGAAACCGGTGAGCGGATTAATGGTGTGGCTGAAAGTTTCCCCGTCCACCCGGTAGTACTCCAGGTAATTCCCCGAGGTGGCAATGGCGCGGCCGTTGGCCAGGGGCAGCGTACCGGCCGAGCGGATAGCCTTCGCGTCTTCTTCCGGCAGGCGGATGGCCACCCGCCAGGGCCGGCCGTACTTGGTACCGCCGGCGCGCATCTCCCCGCCGATATCGACCAGGTGGTTGGGCAGATTCATCCGGTTGAGTAAGCCGGACACCAGGTCCACCCCGTACCCCTTCGCGCTGGCGTTCAGGTCCAGGGCCACGCCGACCGTGTCCTTGCGCAGGAAGTCGTCCTCCAGCGAAATATGTTCCATCCCGACCAGTAACCGGAGTGCGCGCACCTCCACGCTGTCGATTTCCGCCGTGGTTCTTCTGACTCCCGTCCCGAAACCCCAGTATTGCACCAGCGGGGCCACCGTCGGATCGTACACCCCGCTGGTGGCCGCGCTGACCCGACGGGCCAGTTCCAGGTTGGGCAGAAAGTGTTGGGTGCCGGCCAGGGAGATCCCCTCCTTGCTCCGGTTGAATACGCTGATTTTGCTATCTCTGACCCACAGCGACAACTCCCGGTTAAAGGCTTCGAGGGTACTGTCTATACCGGCCTTCAGCCCCGGGGGCTCGTCGCCCAGGTAGCTGATGCGGTAGTAAGTCCCCATCGCTGCCCCTTCCAGCCGGCGCAACTGCTGTTGTTCCACCTCCTGCGGCGGCCGTTCTTCACAGCTGAGCAGGGCAAGGGCGAGCACGCAGGTGCAAAGTTTCCAGACAAACCGTGGGGGGTGCTTCCCGATCATGGTCGTAAAGGTAGTTAGTCAGTGGTCAATTTATTCCGAACTACTTCCTGGCAACTCCGTTACCCACACCATGCCCCGCAACATCCCCGAGGAACTCCTCACCCCGACTGACTCCACTTACCCCGATCGCTACATCCCCATCGAGGATTACGGCGTCATCGGCAACCTGCAGACCACCGCCCTGATCAGCAAGTGCGGCAGCATCGATTTCCTCTGCCAGCCCCGTTTCGATTCCCCCTCCGTGTTCAGCCGCCTCCTGGACGCCGACCGCGGGGGCTATTTCTCCTTCAGTTGCGATGCCGAGAAAACGAATTACAAACAACTCTACCTGCCGTCCACCAACATCCTGATCTCCCGCTTCCTCGGCGAGGACGGGATCGCGGAGGTGACCGATTTCATGCCCATCGCCGAAAACGAGAACGACATGGCCATCTACCGCCGGCTGAAGGGGGTGTACGGTAATCATACGGTGAGCATCGATATTCAACCCCGGTTCGGGTACGCCAAACGCGGCTGTGACATCGAACGTCGCGAAGACGGGAGCGGCTACCTGCTCCGCGACCCCGCCGGGGAGCAACCGGCCCTGGTCCTGCTGACCGACGTGGAGTTTGAGATCGGGGCCAACGGACTGACGGCCGAGATCACCCTGGAGCGGGGGCAGGACGTGGATTTCGTACTGACCCTCGACGAGGGGCACCGCTTCCCCTTCGATTTCCTGAAGGAGTTCAACAAGTGCCGGGACTACTGGACCAAGTGGTGCGCCATCAGCAAGTACGACGGCCTGTGGCGGGAAGCCGTGCAGCGGTCGGCACTGGCCCTGAAATTGCTCACCTCCAAGCACTACGGCAGTACCATCGCGGCGGCCACCTTCGGCCTGCCCGAGGGCATCGGCGGGGAACGCAACTGGGATTACCGCTACACCTGGATCCGGGACACCGCCTTCACCATGTACGCCTTCCTGCGCCTGGGCTACCGGAAGGAAGCGGAGGGGTTCATCGAGTGGATCAAGGACAAGTGCATGGATGACCTCCAGCTCATGTACTCTATCGACGGGGAGACCGAACTGACGGAAACCGAACTCGATCACCTGGAGGGCTACAAAAAGAGCAGCCCGGTCCGCATCGGCAACGGGGCCCACGGTCAGCGGCAGATGGACATCTACGGAGAACTGATCGATACCATCTATCTCTACAACGAGGCGGGGGGCAGTATCACCCAGAAATTCTGGAAGGACATCAGTAAGCTCGTCGAGTACGTCCGGAAGCACTGGCGCGACGAGGACCACGGTATCTGGGAGGTTCGCAGCGGCAAGCAGCGCTTCCTCCACTCGGCCGTCTGCTGCTGGGTCGCCCTCGACCGGGCCATCCGGATCGCGGAGGATCGCAGCCTCCCCTGCCCCCTCGAGGAGTGGCGCAAGGATCGAGATGTCATCTACCGGGAGATCTTTAACGATTTCTGGAACGAGGAGGTCGGCGCCTACACCCAGTTCAAGGGTAGCAACACCCTGGACGCCGCCGCCCTGCTGATGCCGTTACTGCGGTTCGTTTCCAGCAAGGAGCCCCGCTGGCTGGCCACCCTCGAGAAGATCGAGGAAAAACTCACGGCGGACGTACTCGTTTTCCGCTACAAATCCGACGACGGGGCCGACGACGGGCTGGAGGGGGAGGAAGCCTCCTTCACCATCTGTTCGTTCTGGTACGTCGAGTGCCTGGCCCGGGTCGGCCGCGTCAAGGAAGCCACCGTCGCCTTCGAAAAGCTACTGGGCTACGCCAACCACCTCGGCCTGATGAGCGAGGAGATCGGTATTCACGGCGAGCAACTGGGGAACTTCCCGCAGGCGTTCAGCCATTTGGCGCTGATCTCGGCGGCGTTTCAGATTAACAAGAAGTCGTGAGGGAGATTCTATAGCATGCTGTATCGTAGACTTTAGTCTGCGGTAGAATTTATTCGACTACCTACGGCAGCTTCGCGGGCTATTTCTCATACTGCTGGTCGATTAAAATCGACACCGGTTGCCGGATAAATCCGCCCGCAGGATAAATCCCGCGATACGACGCCACTTTCCTCCACGGAAATACCCTTCTTACGCTCTGCGTAGTGATAGTCAGCAGAACAAGGGAGTTCTTTACTGCCTTACTAAACGCCCCACCAACACCCCTTCTCCCAACTCCACGGCAAAACCGTACAGCCCCGCCGGCCAGTCGGCCACCGTTACCGGTAGCCACTGCTCTCCGGCGATCGAGTTCCACCTCGGTGCGGGCCACGACCCGGCCACTCAGGTCGGTGACCGTCAGGGTAGCGGTTTGTGCTTGCTCGGTCCGGAGACCGATCCGGGTAACGGTACGGGCGGGGTTGGGCACTACGCCCAATAAGCCCAGTTCCGGGTCGATGACCGGGGCATCGTTGTCAGATAGCTCGTCAGTCGTCCAGTCCAGGTAGAGGGGGGTACTTGTCAGGGCTGTCGTTGTAAACCTCGGCGGCGTAGCTGGAGCGGGGGACCAACCGGACCACGTCGGCCAGCGAACCGGCGGAACGGGCGACGAAGGTCACTTCCACCAGCTCATCGCCACGCAGTTCGTTCCGACCAGCTCGACCAGAACGATCCGGCCTCCTCCCGGAAATTGGACCGCTCGTTCAGCGTCGTACTGTGAAGCGTCTCCAGGGTCAGGGCATCCGTCCACCGCAGGCCGAACTGACCCCCGGTAAGGAGGTCGAGGTCCCGCACGGCCAGGGTGAGGATCACCGCTTCGCCGGGCAGGAACGTACGGTCGGTAGCCGACAGCCCCAGGGGCCGCTGTCCACTGGCCGTTTCCGGGGAGTTGGCACCTGCGAGCGCGCCCGCGTCTACGTAACTACCGTTCAGATCGCCCATACGCAGACCGATGAAGTCATGCCGGTACGTACAGGTCGTAGCGTCGGCCAGATAGATGATTTCGGGGGGAAGGCCCGTTCCGTCCCAGGACGCGTCGACGAAGCGCCAGGGAGAAGTGGTCGGGTAGTATTCCGGCCGCGCCAGCACCAGCCCCTGCAACTGTAGCACGTCGAGGATACTGACGACGCCGTCCCGGTTGACGTCGGCGGCCAGCAGCAGGAACGGATTGGTGATCGGCTCCACGCCCAGCAGGTGGCGACGCAGGATCAGAATGTCCAGCGTACTCAGACCCGCCCGGGGGTCCACGTCCTTGTCGGCCCGGATGGCGTAGCTGCCCCCCACGGAACCGCCGAGTTGGTAACCGCCGAAGCGGCTGGTGATCGTCGATCCCGACTCCGCGCTTCCGGTGATCCGGACCGCTTCCACCGGCGTACCGTCCAGCCGGTTCACCCGGCCGTTGATGGTAATGCTTTCGCCCACCTGACAGTTGTTACAGGCCAGCATCGGGTCCTGGAGAATGATCGTTACCACTTCCATGCGCCAGTTCGGTCCGCCGACGGTGCTGTCGGGCTGCACCCGGAAGGGGTTGAACGCACGGTCGCGAACGTACACCTCCAGGTCGACCCGGTAGCGGTCCTCGCAGTCGAGGTACATGCTGGTCCGGGTCGAATCGTAGGCCTCCCCTACCCGATTGACGGTGTAGATCAGTTCTCCGGAACAGTCCGTAAAGACGCAGTAGGCCAGTTCGATGGCGTCCACCAGTACGGCGGCCTCCTCGATCACGCCGTCGTTGTCCACGTCGCCTTCCTCCACCAGTTGCTCCAGGTCGAAACGACGGAATTGGTTGGCCGTCAGGGTCGGTACGTAGCAATCCCAGATGGTGAACACCTCCTCGTAGATCGTCTCGTTACCGCAGTCGTCGGCCGCCGCCACGGTGATCCGGTGGGTACCGATCGGGAAACCAGCGGTGTAGGTGAAGTTCGGATACTCGCCGATGAGCGCCCCGTGGTCGGCACTGGTGGCTTCCACGATACCATTATTGTTGAAATCCACGCCAATGGCGACGCCGGACGCCTCGATCTGGCAGGGGTCGAACAGGCTGATACCGATATCGACGATGGCCCGGCAGTCACTCGTATCGGCACAGATGCCGTTCAGCATCGTCAGTGCTATTTGCGGACCTACCTCGTCGAAGATATCAATCGACTGGGTGTAGGTGTAGCGACCGCCCGGCTGATCGGTCACGATCCGGTAGAAGGTGGCACCGAAACTGTCGGCAGCCACGGCAATGCTGTCCGGCGTACGGACCAGCCATACGTCCGAGTTGCCGGCCGAACCGTCCGCGTCTTCGTCCCGGCCGAGGACGATGGCGGCGGAAACTCCGTCCCACTCGCACCAGTTGGTGGCCGTGAAGGTCCGTTCCAGGCGGCGGCAGGCTCCCCCGGTACCGGGAAATACTTCGTCGGTAAAGGTCACCGTGATGGAATCACAGGCGGTGCCGACGGTCACCAGGGTATCGGTCAGGTCGGTGCAGTCCGTAGCGGCATCGACGGGGAATTTGATGGCGTAGCGCAGGCTCGGCGTCACGAAAATATCCTGTACGAAAAGTCCCGCACTGAAATTACCGTGCTGGTCGATTGCCCGGAAGCGACGGCGAATGCGCTCGGGGCTGCACGCGTCGCCCGTTACGACGGGGGCTAATTCCCGGGCCTCCGCGGAGCAGTTATCGACCACCTCGGGCATCCCGAAGAGTTGCCGCAGTTGCAGGGTGTCGTAGGCGGAAAAGCCGTCCGGCAGTTCGTCACAGTTCACGGACACGCTCTCGAGGCCGGTGCAGTAAGGGTCGGTATTGTCGAGTACCAGTACGGTACTCGTGCAGTAATTCCGGTTTCCGCTAGTATCCACTACGAGTAGTTGTACGTCCAGGGCGGTACCTACGTCGGCACAGTCGAAGATCACCCGCTGGTTCTGCCACTGCCCGAAGCCGGAACTGTCGGCATCCAGTTGGCGACGGATCAGGAGGGAGTCCACGCCGCAGTTGTCGTAGCTGCCCAGATCGACCCAGCTGACGAGTACGCCGGTACGTCCGCTACCGGGCAGGGATATTTCGATATTGGTCCGGCAGACCGCGATGGGGTTGACCTGGTCGGCCACCCGGATGCGGCAGTAGCGGTCCTCGATCTGCAGCTGCGGGTGGGTACCGAGGTAGTGCAGCAGGTAATCTCCCGGGGTCAGGGCGTCCAGGAATCGGTCGTCGTCGGCCGTCAGGGTGGCAACCAGCACGGTGTCGCCCGCTTCCGTCAGCCGCAGTACTTCGGTCACGAAGGTCCAGCCCGCGGAATCACAGAGGTTCTCGGTCAGCGGTCGTGGGATGGCCACGTCGGCCCGGCAGTCCCAGGGGCCCGTATTGAACAGCATGATGTCTTCCTCCACGATCGGGCAGTAGTGGTTACTGATCGGGCAGACGAAGTAGGGAATGCCGTTGGTTTCCAGTTTAAAGGTCTGGCGGAAGCGGCTGGTTACGCTCCGGCAAACGTCGTCGATCGTCCAGTCCCGCACCAGGTTGGTGCCGCCGTCGGGGCGTACTTCCTCACCGTCGGCGTAGCGGATCCGGAATTCGTCCAGGGCCGTACCGTCCAGGGCAACGCCCCGTCCGTTGCGGTACACGAAGGGGAACCCGGAGTAGGCGGGGTCGGGATGGTCACTGTCCTCCAGTGTGGGGTATGCGTCCCCACAGCCGAACTGCAGGAACTGCGCGGGCCAGGCGATGTCCGCCTCCGCCAGGGAACGGAAGTGGATGGACTGTTCGCAGGCCGCCGCAAGTACGGTGTCGCCCAGGCTGACGTCGAAACTGCGGTTGATCGTCCGGGCTTCGCAGTCGCCCGTCACTAGGTCGTTAATGGTAAATTCGGGTGCTCCGCAGCCCGTTTCCACGGAGGGCAGGCCGAAAATTTCGGTGGAGGCGAAAACATTCTCGTAGCGTCCGATGAAAGGGATCAGCAGATCGAGGGAGAGCGTTACTCCGGAGATAGTGGTCTCCGGGTCCGGAGCGTTCAACTTCCGCACGTCCAGTTCGATACCGTCCGCGCTCAGCACAACCCAGGTATAGTTGCCGGTCACTCCGACCCCGCGGCTACTCGTCAGCAGGGCGTAGGCTTCGTTCGGGCGCAGGGCCAGGCTGAAGCTTTGCTGTAATGTCAGTCCGGCCGGCCGCAGGCTGTCGGGCAGCACGGGAACGGAATTGGCGTTGGTGGGGGTGGCACTTACCGGCCCGTCGTTGCTCAGGTCACAGCAGTCCAGGGCCTGTTCGTCCGCCACGCTGAATACCGCGCCACGGAACGCGGTGCCTTCTTCCGCGAACAGGTAGCAGGAAAAGAGGGCGAGGGCGCTGGAAGCAGAATCCACTCTTTGCAGGGCGAGGCGGTCGGTGTATCTCCTACCTGCGTCCGTTAGTTCGTCGGCCATCCAGCAAACCTCGCCGGCACCCTCCACCGACTCGCTGTCGGTGGTTAACTCTCCGGAGAATTCCAGGCGGGTGAAGTCGTAGGAAATTCGGCTGCCAGCCTCCGGGCAAAGTACTTCCACGGCGGGTGCCGTAACCGATGTGGTAGTCACACAATCCGGATTACCGGTTTCCGTCAGGAAGAGTTGGCGTACCCCTGAATTGGGGAAAATCGTCCCTACCCGGGTAAATTCGTCGTAATTACCGGTGTTGCCGTCCCGGTCCGTCCACGTCTCGCTAAGTGGATTGGGGTTGGTCACCAGTAGTTCGATGAAGTACATATCCTGCTCACAAACCACCCGGCTTTCGGCTACTGCGAGGCCGCAGGCAGCGGAGCAGCCGGTTGGGCGATCGTCCAGGGTAAAGGTCAGGGTACAATCGGCATCCGCTACGTTGGTGGCGGTAAAGGTGAAGTTACTTCCGGCAATGAGCCGGGGTTCGGAAGTGTAGGTCGTTCCGTATCCGTACAGACCGGAACCATCGATATTATAGGCCGGGGCAACAACGTTCGTGCCCCCCATTACCCAGTCAAAGGTGTACGTATCGTCCGTCGGGTCGAAGGGCGTTCCCCCGTCCTGACAGTTGACATTGGAAACGGTAGCTTCCATGATACAACGGCTGGAACAACTCCGGGGGGGTTGTACGATGGCCGTGAAGAAACAGGTCGTATCGGCTACATCCCAGAATCGGAAGACCTGGTTCCCCGCTGAGATGGGGTAAGGTCCGAAGTCCACTTCCGTATCGTAGGGGCCGCTCTCGCCCCGGTCGTTCACCCAGTTGCTTCCCAGGTTCATGCCGCGGACGTTCATTTGGAAGGTGAATGTGTCGTCTTCGGGGTCGGCATCCGTCCCCGCGTCATTACACTCCCGGTTCAGTATTTCGGCTGCCGTGATGGCGCAACCGTTACTACAGGCCAGTGGCGGCGTAATGGTCACCGTTTCCGTGCAGCAATCGTAGAAACCATCGGTAAAGGTCAGGCTGACCGGTCCGCCGGAAATCAGGTAGGGGCCTGCTTCGAAGGTGCTGCCGTAGCTGCCGGATAACGCTCCGGTCACTTCGTTCCAGCCCGCGCTGTTACTGCCCCCAACCGTGACCGTGGCGTAGAAAAGATCGTCCTCATTGTCCAGGTCCGTTCCGGGATCGACGCAACGAATTCCGGACACGCTCACGTTAAGGGTACACTCCACGTCCAGCAATTGGTAGCTGGCCGTACTCTCACACCCGAACTCATCGGTAACGACGGCCAGGTAACTACCGGATTCCATAACGCGTACCTCCCCCTGGTCATCCAGCTCGGGTAGTGGGCCACCGGGACCGGTCCAGCGGATGCTGTCCGTCTCGTTGAACTGCCCGTAGGTGAGGGTCAGTTCCACTACGCCATCCGGGCAGTGGTCGGCCGGTCCGTCGATCGTAGCCAGGTCGAGCGGTACGTCAAAAGTGGCCGTGCTGGAACTGGCGGCGAACCACCAGGTATTGAGCGTATTCCGGTCTCCGTAGCCGGAGGTTTCGGAGTTATTCAGGGTACAGTCATCAGAAAATTCGGCCTGAAAATTGGTCCAGGTCCTGCAGTCCGCCGTCCGGCAGGCGCAACCGTCCAGCACCTGCCTCGGGGCACCGTTACCGGGCTCGTCCGGGATGTTGATGTCATCGTAGTGGAGTAAGGCGTCCCCACCGTCCCCGCAGAGCGGCCGGACGGGCGTAACGCAAAATCCGTTTTTCATGTATTCCCCGTCGTACAGGGCCCAGTGCTGCACCCCCTGGGTGTACTCTACGAGGATGTCCACCGTCGTTCCGTCCGGGGGGCGCGTACCGTCAGCCCGTAGGCCGTCCCAGGGAACACAGGCACTGAAGTTGCGGCCGGCCAGGAAACTATAGGCCAGTAAGCGGTCCGTCTCCGCGTCATACCGCCCGTTGCCGTTGAAATCCAGGATCAGTTCGACCTGTCCGGGTACGTTTACCGTAACGGGGAGACAGAATCCGGCGTCCGCCTGACAGACCAGCTGCCCAGTCGCCATTGCGTTACCGCACGCTCCGTCAGGGAACAGTACGGGGTCCGGTTCATCGAGGAAGATCAGGTGTTCCGCGCTGGAGGAAGTGAGGTTTTGTTCCGGTACCGACTGCCGGTCGAGGAGCAGGTCTCCCGTCTGTCCGGGCCCGGTTTGGTTGAAGGCCAGGTTGAAACTCAGGGGCTGAAATCCGGAATCCGTAAAGTCGATCATGGTTACGAAACCATCCGAGGTATAGCTGTAAAAACGTGTATTCAGTTCGGCACCGAATGCGCACTCCGGAAGTCCGGGGTCGACCTCCGGAACCCGGAAGGCCCAGTTCTGGGAGTAGACCCGGCCGGGCTGCTCGGTACCATTCTGCGTGACGGTAATATCCCACAAGCCGATGTACTGTTTCCGGTTGTTGCGCTGGCTGAATTCCACGTAGTAATCTCCCGCGGCAGGAGCGATAAAGGTAGAGTTAGGCCCTACCGGATAACCGTCCGGGTTCAGGACCTGAGGACCATTCACGGCCTGTTCGTAAGTACTTAGGTTTTCGTCATCGTCATCGATCGTGTGGGGGCCGAAGACAATCGCTCCGGTAGCCGCGCTACGTACCTGAAATTCATAACGTCCCGTGCTCTCCGGCTCTCCTCCGCTGGTGTAGGCCCGCGCGAGTCCGAAATAGACTACTTCTCCAACCGTTCCGATCCGAAAATTGAGCCGGCTGTTTTCCGGCCCGTCGAAGGCTGCGAAATTGCCGAAATTATCATCACCGATCAGTAATAAGACAGGGTCCGCCCCGGGAGGCTGCAGATCGGGAGTCCCTCCGGCCCGCAGGCCGGTTGCGGCCGAAGTCAGTAATAGGAATACCAGTAGCAGCATCCGGCCGGGGCCGAATCGAAAAGTGTTGTTCATAGCAAGAAACGTTGTCAAGTGTTTGTAAGACGAAGACAAAGGCAAAAGACACCTTCCATAAAGCAATGCTTTAAGGAAAGTCGTGTAAGATCGTTTCTGGTATATAGAAGTTTCCCGGTGTTGCTCTGGTCCCGAAAAGGCGGGTAGTGTCGGTAGGAAAGACGAGATAAACTACGTTAACACAGGGTGGTTCGGGTTCAGGACCGACGCCCTTTGTGCAAATATAACAAGGTGACGGCAAGAAAAAAGAGGGATACCGGTTAAAGGTATCCCTCTGGGTGACTAAAGTGTGTTGCTGGGTCGTCAGCTGGCCCTTACGGCTGAAGGTGAACCATACCGCGACTGAGTTTCTCGCCCTTGAAGTTCAGAGAGTACACCATGGTACCCGCGGCGAAGCGGCGACCGTCCAGCGTTACACTGTTCTCTCCGGCTTCGAACCGCTGCTCGATTTCCTGCAGCACCCGACCGGAAAGGTCGTAGACGCTCAGGCGGGCAGTTCCGGCTTCGGGCAGGTTGAAGCGGATCGTCGTCGTCTCCCGGAAGGGGTTCGGCGAGTTCTGCTCGAGTTCCAGCGTGGCACCGATCTCCCCGTCAATAGTGGGTACCGACGGATCGAAGGTCTCTTCGCCCCGGGTGTACACTACGGATAGGTCCATCAGGTCGAGGTCATCGGCCCGGTAGGCCTCGGCAACCGTCGGTGTACCGTTGATCTCCAGTACCTCCCGCAGGTTGACGGTCGTATTGCTACGCACCTTCAGCGTGAGGAGGATGGCATCACCGGCGATGCGGTCGGTCGGCTGAAGCCAGTTGGCGGTCAGTATGCCCCGTTGCTGGTAGCGTAAGCCGATCTGGCTTTCCGTCATCAGTCCGGGTACCACTTCCACCAGGCTGACCCCGGGGGTCAGTTCCAGACTGAACTGCAGACCGGCAATGGCCTCCAGATTACGGGCGCGAACCGGGATCTCGAAGAGCTCTCCACCCTGCAGGCGGCGCTCTTCGATCTCCAGTTCCTGTACGTCACGTGAGCTGCGCCCACGGGTTCCGTTGATGATGTCTCCGTCGATGTTCCGGATGAATACCGACCCGTTCAGGTCACCAAGTTTGATGGCAATGAAGTCGTGTCCGAAGGCACAGCTTTCAATCGCTTCGATCTTGATGTCCCGTGGCACCTCGGCGTTGCGGCCGAGACGGTCTCCGAGTTCTTCGGCGTAGCGGGCCGGCACGAAGCGCCAGGTGGATCCGCCTGGCAGCACCTCGGTGTTACCCAGGATGATGTTGCGCAGGATCAAACGGTCCAGAACCGTGATCGTTCCGCTACCATTCAGGTCGGCCGCCATGAAGACGAACGGATCCGTGATCGGAGCGATACCGAGCAGGTGACGCTGCAGGATGAGTTCGTCCAGCGTGCTTACACCGTTGGCGGCATCATCCTCCCGGTAAGGAGTGATGGTGTAGTCTCCTGGCTGAAGTCCTTCGAAGAGGTAAGCCCCGTCGTTATCGGTCAGTTCCAGGGCACTGCGGCCACCATCCAGTTCTACTTCCACGTTGGGGAGCTTCAGACCGGAAGGCAGACTGATGTCTCCGCCCAGGCTCAGGGAGCCGTCGGCGTTACAGTCCTCACAGAGCGTCTTCGGATCCTGTACCAGGACCTCGACCACGCACATCTTCCAGTTCGGGCCACCGATGCTGCTGTCCGGCTGGACGGCCATCGGGTTGAAGGCCCGGTCCCACATGTAGACCTCGAGTTTAACCGTGTAGCGGTCGTCACAGGTCAGGAGGACGGTCGTGCTGTCCACGTTCGGCGTATCACCGATGCGGTTGACACTGAAGCGGAGGTTTCCGCTACAGTCGTCAATGTTACAGCTGGCCAGGACGCCGGCATCCACGTAGACACCATTGTCGATGATCTTACCATCCGCGAGGACGACCGGTACATCGAGCACGTCGAGGTTGGCGATCAGGCCATCGTAGCAAGTAGGATCGGGGATGGAGCAGTCAACAACCGTAAAGTCAATCGACGTACTCGTTCCGTTCTGACAGCCGTCAATGTAGCGCAGCGTTACGGAGTGGTCTCCCAGTGGCAGCATGGCTTCCACCGCGTAGTTCGGGAAGGTACCCGTGATCGCAAAGCTGGCGGGAAGCTGCATGTCGTACCCACCGTCCCGGTTCAGGTCGACCAGTATCTGCCAGTTGGCACCCACGGCCGTACACTCGTTCTCCACCGTGATCGGAATGCGGATCATCGTCTGACAATCTTCTTCCTCGGTGGCACAGAATACGTCGGGCTGGGTGTAGATCAGCTCGGGAGCCGTCTCGTCGATGATGGCGATACGCTGTACGTAACTCCAGGCACCGGTGTTGGCCACGCGGTTCAGGTAACCTTCGGGGTTCGTACCCTCGGCGCAGTCGGTCGTTCCGGCACCCGGCAGGGCATTGAAACGGTCTCCGTCTACGTCAGCGTAGGTAGAATCGACGGTCACGATGGCGAAGTACCGCTCACCCATCACCTCGTCGCAGTCAGCGTCGCGGCTCAGGACGACCGTATCGGCTCCGTCCGTGTACTGGCAGTTATTGATCACTACGTAGGTACGCTCGATCACCATACAAGCTTCACCGTCGGTGTCCGTCACGTCAACCATTCGGTCGGTGTAGGTCACGTCCAGATCGGCACAGCTTTCTCCGATGATCTCGAAGCCCTGGAACTCTTCGATGCAGTCCGTCAGGGTATCCTGAGGAAGCACCAGCGTGAAGTTCTGATCGGCATCGATCGTGATCGTCTGGGTGAAGACATCGGCACTTACGTTTCCGAAGTCATCGATGGCGAGCCAGCGGCGTACGATCGTTCCGGCACCGCCACAGAGGTCGATGTTCAGGATCGGCGTGAGCTCCATGGCCTCGGCGGCACAGTTGTCAATCACCGTAGGCATTCCGAAGAGTGCCCGCAGGTCAAGCGTGTCGGAAGCATCGAAGTCAGACGGGATGTCGGAGCAGCTCAGGAACTGGTCTTCCAGTCCGGTGCACAGCGGCAGCGTGTTGTCCACGATCATGGCGTTGGTCGTACAGACGTTGGCGTTGCCACCGAAGTCCGTAACGCGCAGCTGTACGGTCACCGTCGTTCCGACGTCCTCACAGTCCACTACGGCGTAGTCGGACCAGTCAGACCAGATCGGCTCGTCCAGCGTGTCTCCCGTGATCGGGTCGATGACGTACTGGCGGCGTACCAGGATGCTGTCCAGTCCACAGTTGTCGTAGCTGCCGATGTCGATCATTCCGGTGTAGATACGCGCCCGGCCGAAGCCACCTACGCTGACGTTGATGTCAGAGATACAGGCGGCGGTAGGCTCCTGGGTGTCAGCTACGCGGATGATACAGTCGGTAATTCCGGCGTTGCCACAATCATCGGTCACGATGTAGCGGACGGTGTAGTCACCTCCTTCAAGCATCACCTCGCGGTCGTCTCCGGCCTCGATCGTAGCTACGATCGTACCGTCGGCGTCCAGGATGACCGTGCGGATCGTCCAGCTGTCGGAGCAGACGTCGGTCACTTCCGGTACGGGTACTTCGAAGGTGGCGAAGCACTCGTGATCGTCCATCGGCCAGAGCATGATGTTCTCCTCCAGGATCGGGCAGAAGTGATTACTGATCGGGCACTCGACCACCGGCGCGCTGAAGTCACCCGTGCGGATGATCTGCTCGCTCGTGGTGGTGGCTCCGGTACAGAGGTCCTCGGCCGTCCAGGTCCGTACGATGGTCTGCGTTCCGCTACAGGTCTGCTCGCTGGCATCGCTGTAACTCACGCTGATGTTTCCACAGTACAGATCCGTCAGGATCGTCGTGTCGAAGGCACTGACGACGATCGGCTCACCGGTCACCGCAGTGGCGGGGTTACCGTTCGCGTCCGTCGGGAAGTCGTCAACCTCACAGTCGAAGTCGATCGTATCCGTCGGGAAGATCACGTCGCTCACCAGTGGCTTGCGGATCGTGATCAACTGCGTATCGCGAACGGTGGTTCCGTCCTCGCCGATGGCGAAGAAGACCCGCTCGATCACGGTGTCGTCACAATCCAGCGGCTCGCCTTCCTGCCCTCCGTTACCGGAGATGTAGGTGTCAATGAAGCCAAAGGTTGCGATGCCACAACCCGTGAGGGTAGCGTCACCGGTGATGGTCAGGCTGTTCTGCTGCTCGAAGATCATGTCTCCTTCGGCACAGAGGAAGTCGATGCCGTTCAGCGTGCTGGTGTCGGCCGGAGCTACGATTTCGATGGTCGGCGGCGTGAAGGTGACCGTCTCGTTACAACTCTGATCGCTGACGTCCTCGAAGGTTACCTCAATCGGTCCGCTCAGGTCGGTAATGGTGATGGTCACCGTCTGGCCGTAGGCACCGGCGATACCGATACCGTTGGCCGTCCAGCCGTCTACGGAACCGGTACCGCTATTGGTCACGGTCACGCTGACCGTGTAGGCGTCACCGTCGTCCGTACATACCTCGTCTCCGTTCACCGTGACGTTGATGTCACAGGGGACTTCGTCGGCACAGCTGCTCGGATGGTTGATGACCAGCTCATCGCTGCAGTCGGCGTCGTTGTCACTGACAATCGTCAGTGTCGTGATGCTGCCATCGGCCGGGAGGACGATCTCCGTACTCGTACCGATCGATCCGGTGTAGGTTTCCTGTCCACCGGTTGCGGTCCAGCTTGCACCTGCGTTCTCGCCCGTAACCGTAATGGTTGCGATGAAGAAGTCGTCGGATGCGTCAAATGGCGTGCCGTTGTTGTCGCACTCGCCTTCCTCGACCGTAGCCGTGAGTTCACACGGGCTACAGCTGGTGGGCGGCGTAATGATAACCGGCTCGCGGCAAAGCTCGCGGTTGACCATATCCATGAACGTGATCTCGAAGCTACCGTCGGCGATCAGGCCGTTGATGGTGATCGTGTCACCGTAGCTACCGAAGACCGGTGAGTTGGTACCCGGCAGGGTCACCATCCAGCCCGGCAGGGTCGAATCGTTATTGGTGATTACCAGTCGCTGGCTGAAGGTGTCGTCGCTCGGATCGGCCGTACCGTTATCGTCGCAGACGGCGGCCAGTTCCTCTACCAGGATGTCGCAGTCGCCGCACGGTCCGGTGCTCTGGATCAGGAAGACCCCGAAGCAGTCGGTATCGCCGTTGGCGGTTACGCGTCCCTGGAAGTTGACGGCTACGGGGATGCCCTCGATCGTCTGTTCCACCCCGAAGGTGCCGGTAATGTCGGCGAAGCCGCCCGGTACCAGTACCGTGATCGTATAGTTCCCGGTGAAGCCGGTTACCAGGATCGTGGCGGAGTAGGTATCGTCGTCGAGGTCGCCGGTTCCCTGGTTGTTACACTCGCGGTCGACAATCTCGATGTCGATGTCGCACTCAAGCGGCTCGTCGGAACAGGGTGCGGGCGGTACCACCTCCACGATCTCACCGCAATTGAAGCGGCTGACCTGGTGGATGCGGTGCTCGACCGACGCGATCCGGTCGCCGTTGGCGTCGAAGATCGGGAAGGGTCCTACCTCCTGGGTGGAACCGTAGGCGAACGGACCGAAGCTGTTAGCCTGGTTCGTGCGGCCGTCGCGGTAAACCCAGCCGGCGTCGTTCGTTCCCCCGATCGGCGTAGCCGTGGCGGTTACGAAGTACACGTCGTCCAGGCTGTCCTGTGGCGTTCCGTTGTCGTCGCAGCGTACGCTGAGTACGTCGCCTTCCACCTCACACTCGTTGGAGCAGGGGAAGTCCGCGGGGCGGTTCTCCTCAATGGTCAGCGTGCAGTCGTCCTGGATGCCATCCTGGGTAATCCCGAAGATGGTGATCGAGGCGGTCGGTCCGTTGAACGGTCCGAAGGTGTACAGTCCCGGAGCGTTGTTTCCGGTGTAACCTCCGCCGGTCCAGCCCTGTGCGTTCGCTACGAAGATCTGAACCTGTACGAAGTACACGTCGTCAGTCGGGTCGGAGAGCGTCTCGCCGGGGTCGCAGAAGACGGCCGCGGTCTCGTAGCGCAGGAAGCACTCGAAGGAACACTCCTTGATGAGGTCGGAAACCGGCACGCTCAGCTGCGTCTCACAACCGGGGTTGTCATTATCCGTGATGAGGAGCAGTACGGTGTTACCCGGGATGTCGTCACTCAGGATAAAGACCGGCGTGTTCTGATCGTAAGCACCGGTGGCTACTACGTTATTGTTGTAGGTAGCGGTCCAGCCACTGCCAACGGCGTTGTCACCGTCGACGATGATCTCAAAGGTTACCTGGTCATCGTCCGGATCCGTATCCGTTCCGTTATCGAAACATTCCGGCGTACTGGCCAGGTCCACCGAGATGGCGCACTGGTCGGAGCAGGAGCCGAGTTCGGTCCACTCCGTCGTAGCCGTACAGCTGCTGGAAGTAGGATCGACGTAGTTGGCCGTGATGATCTCGAGCGGATCGTTGTCCGAAGCGTCGAAGGTGTAGGTGAACGGCGTACCGACGGTAAGGGTATTACCGAAGTTGTCCGTTACCGTTCCGCTCGGGCTCGTACCGCTCACCAGTACGGTAACCGTGTAGAAGTCATCGCTCGGATCGGTCGGCGTACCGTTGTCGTCACAGTCGGGAGCGACCGTTACGGCGGCTTCCAAATCACAGCAGTTCGTCGGGTCAACCACGATGGTGCCTTCGGCCACCGTCTCACAGCCCGTCTCCGTATCGGTTACGGTGACGGAGTAAGTAGTGGTTACGGCCGGACTCTCCGTGATACTCTGGGTAACGGCAGTGGTACTCCACACGTAGGTGTAGTCACCTGCCGTCGTCGGTACCGCGGTCAGTGTTCCCGGGGTGGCGGGCGTGGTCGGGCAAACCGTATCGTTCGCTACCGTCACTTCAAATTCCTCACCCGGCAGTACGGTTCCCGTGATGGTTTCCGTACAGTTGTTGGCATCGGTCACCGTCACCGTGTAGACGCCGGCGGCAAGGCCGCTGATGTCCTGGCTGGTGCTGTCGTTGCTCCACTCGTAGGTGTAGGGCATCGTTCCTCCGGAAACCATCAGATCGATGCTTCCATCCTCCACGCCGTTACAGGTTTCCCCGGTGGCATCCGCTACGAGGGCGATGGCCGCGGGTGCAGTCACTTCAGCAGTTGCTGTTGCGGTACATCCGGTAGCATCGGTGATCGATACGGTGTAGGTGCCGACCGCAAGTCCGTCGGCCGTAGCTCCCGTGCTTACGTTGGGCGTCCATACGTAGGTGATCGGGGCCGTAGCACCGGTCAGCGTAACCGTCAGTACACCATCCTCATCGCCGAAGCAATCCAGGACGAAGTCCTCCATGGTAGCGACAATGTCTCCACCATCGTCTACCGTAAAGGTGGCGTCGACCGTACAGCCATTGGCGTCCGTGACCGTCAGGTCATAATCGCCACCGGCCAGGTCGGTCCGGTTGGCTCCGTCGTCCGTGCCGTCAATGTCGGCCCAGTCGTAGGTGTAAGGAGTCGTTCCGCCGGTCACGATCGGGGTGATCGAGCCGTCTGCCGCACCGTTGCAGTCCACGTCGACAATCGTCGCGTCCAGCGTCAGTTCGGTAGGCTCGGTCACCACGCCCGTGGCGGTGGTCGTACAGTTGTTGGCGTCCGTGATCTCCACCTCGTAGCTACCGGCCGTCAGTCCCGTGGCCGTAGCCGTGGTGCTTACGTTCGGCGTCCATACGTAGGTGTAGGGAGCGGTGCCGCCTTCGACTACTACCGTCAGTTCGCCGTCGTCGTCGCCGAAGCAATCGAGGGCGAACGGTGCGATGGTGGCCATCAGCTCAGCAGGCTCGGTCACCACGACCCGTGGCGGTGGTCGTACAGTTGTTGGCGTCCGTGATCGTCCACCTCGTAGGTGCCGCGCCGTCAGTCCAGTTGCGCCGTGGCCGTGGTACTTCACGTTCGGCGTCCAGTACGTAGGTGTAGGGAGCGGTGCCGCCTTCACAACTACGCGTCAGTTCGCCGTCCGTCGCCGAAGCAATCCAGGGCGAACGGTGCGATGGTGGCCAGCCGTCAGTTCGGTAGGCTCGGTCACCACGCCCGTGGCGGTGGTCGTACAGTTGTTAGCGTCCGTGATCTCCACCTCGTAGCTACCGGCCGTCAGTCCCGTGGCCGTGGCCGTGGTGCTTACGTTCGGCGTCCACACGTAGGTGTAGGGAGCGGTACCGCCTTCGACTACTACCGTCAGTTCGCCGTCGGCGTCGCCGAAGCAATCCAGGGCGAACGGTGCGATGGTAGCCATCAGGTCGCTGGCCTCCTCGACCGTGAAGTCGTCGGAAATCGTACAGCCGTTACCGTCCGTTACCGTCAGGAAGTAGGTGCCGCCGGCCAGGTCGGTCCGGTTGGCGCCGTCGTCCGTGCCGTCGATGTCGGCCCAGTCGTAGGTGTAAGGAGTCGTTCCGCCGGTCACGATCGGGGTGATCGAGCCGTCGGCCGCACCGTTGCAGTCCACGTCGACAATCGTCGCGTCCAGCGTCAGTTCGGTGGGTTCGGTCACCACGCCCGTGGCGGTGGTCGTACAGTTATTGGCGTCCGTGATCACTACGTCGTAGCTACCGGCCGTCAGTCCCGTGGCCGTAGCCGTGGTGCTTACGTTCGGCGTCCATACGTAGGTGTAGGGAGCGGTGCCGCCTTCGACTACTACCGTCAGTTCGCCGTCGGCGTCGCCGAAGCAATCCAGGGCGAACGGTGCGATGGTGGCCATCAGCTCAGCAGGCTCGGTCACCACACCCGTGGCGGTGGTCGTACAGTTGTTAGCGTCCGTGATCACTACCTCGTAGCTACCGGCCGTCAGTCCCGTGGCCGTAGCCGTGGTGCTTACGTTCGGCGTCCATACGTAGGTGTAGGGAGCGGTGCCGCCTTCGACTACTACCGTCAGTTCGCCGTCGGCGTCGCCGAAGCAATCCAGGGCGAACGGTGCGATGGTGGCCATCAGCTCAGCAGGCTCGGTCACCACACCCGTGGCGGTGGTCGTACAGTTGTTAGCGTCCGTGATCTCTACCTCGTAGCTACCGACCGTCAGTCCCGTGGCCGTAGCCGTGGTGCTTACGTTCGGCGTCCATACGTAGGTGTAGGGAGCGGTGCCGCCTTCGACTACTACCGTCAGTTCGCCGTCGGCGTCGCCGAAGCAATCCAGGGCGAACGGTGCGATGGTAGCCATCAGGTCGCTGGCCTCCTCGACCGTGAAGTCGTCGGAGATCGTACAGCCGTTACCGTCCGTTACCGTCAGGAAGTAGGTGCCGCCGGCCAGGTCGGTCCGGTTGGCGCCGTCGTCCGTGCCGTCGATGTCGGCCCAGTCGTAGGTGTAAGGAGTCGTTCCGCCGGTCACGATCGGGGTGATCGAGCCGTCGGCCGCACCGTTGCAGTCCACGTCGACAATCGTCGCGTCCAGCATCAGTTCGGTGGGCTCGGTCACCACACCCGTGGCGGTGGTCGTACAGTTGTTGGCGTCCGTGATCTCCACCTCGTAGCTACCGACCGTCAGTCCCGTGGCCGTGGCCGTGGTGCTTACGTTCGGCGTCCATACGTAGGTGTAGGGAGCGGTGCCGCCTTCGACTACTACCGTCAGTTCGCCGTCGGCGTCGCCGAAGCAATCCAGGGCGAACGGTGCGATGGTGGCCATCAGGTCGCTGGCCTCCTCGACCGTGAAGTCGTCGGAGATCGTACAGCCGTTACCGTCCGTTACCGTCAGGAAGTAGGTGCCGCCGGCCAGGTCGGTCCGGTTGGCGCCGTCGTCCGTGCCGTCGATGTCGGCCCAGTCGTAGGTGTAAGGAGTCGTTCCGCCGGTCACGATCGGGGTGATCGAACCGTCGGCCGCACCGTTGCAGTCCACGTCGACAATCGTCGCGTCCAGCGTCAGTTCGGTGGGCTCGGTCACCACGCCCGTGGCGGTGGTCGTACAGTTGTTGGCGTCCGTGATCTCTACCTCGTAGCTACCGGCCGTCAGTCCCGTGGCCGTAGCCGTGGTGCTTACGTTCGGCGTCCACACGTAGGTGTAGGGAGCGGTGCCGCCTTCGACTACTACCGTCAGTTCGCCGTCGGCGTCGCCGAAGCAATCCAGGGCGAACGGTGCGATGGTGGCCATCAGCTCAGCTGGCTCGGTCACCACGCCCGTGGCGGTGGTCGTACAGTTGTTAGCGTCCGTGATCTCCACCTCGTAGGTACCGGCCGTCAGTCCCGTGGCCGTAGCCGTGGTGCTTACGTTCGGCGTCCACACGTAGGTGTAGGGAGCGGTGCCGCCTTCGACTACTACCGTCAGTTCGCCGTCGGCGTCGCCGAAGCAATCCAGGGCGAACGGTGCGATGGTAGCCATCAGGTCGCTGGCCTCCTCGACCGTGAAGTCGTCGGAGATCGTACAGCCGTTACCGTCCGTTACCGTCAGGAAGTAGGTGCCGCCGGCCAGGTCGGTCCGGTTGCGCCGTCGTCCGTGCCGTCGATGTCGGCCCAGTCGTAGGTGTAAGGAGTGGTTCCGCCGGTCACGATCGGGGTGATCGAGCCGTCGGCCGCGCCGTTGCAGTCCACGTCGACAATCGTCGCGTCCAGCGTCAGTTCGGTGGGCTCGGTCACCACGCCCGTGGCGGTGGTCGTACAGTTGTTAGCGTCCGTGATCTCTACGTCGTAGCTACCGGCCGTCAGTCCCGTGGCCGTAGCCGTGGTGCTTACGTTCGGCGTCCATACGTAGGTGTAGGGAGCGGTGCCGCCTTCGACTACTACCGTCAGCTCGCCGTCGGCGTCGCCGAAGCAATCCAGGGCGAACGGTGCGATGGTGGCCATCAGGTCGCTGGCCTCCTCGACCGTGAAGTCGTCGGAGATCGTACAGCCGTTACCGTCCGTTACCGTCAGGAAGTAGGTGCCGCCGGCCAGGTCGGTCCGGTTGGCGCCGTCGTCCGTGCCGTCGATGTCGGCCCAGTCGTAGGTGTAAGGAGTCGTTCCGCCGGTCACGATCGGGGTGATCGAACCGTCGGCCGCGCCGTTGCAGTCCACGTCGACAATCGTCGCGTCCAGCGTCAGTTCGGTAGGCTCGGTCACTACGCCCGTGGCGGTGGTCGTACAGTTGTTGGCGTCCGTGATCACTACGTCGTAGCTACCGGCCGTCAGTCCCGTGGCCGTAGCCGTGGTGCTTACGTTCGGCGTCCATACGTAGGTGTAGGGAGCGGTGCCGCCTTCGACAACTACCGTCAGTTCGCCGTCGGCGTCGCCGAAGCAATCCAGGGCGAACGGTGCGATGGTGGCCATCAGCTCAGCAGGCTCGGTCACCACACCCGTGGCGGTGGTCGTACAGTTGTTAGCGTCCGTGATCTCTACCTCGTAGCTACCGGCCGTCAGTCCCGTGGCCGTAGCCGTGGTGCTTACGTTCGGCGTCCATACGTAGGTGTAGGGAGCGGTGCCGCCTTCGACTACTACCGTCAGTTCGCCGTCGGCGTCGCCGAAGCAATCCAGGGCGAACGGTGCGATGGTGGCCATCAGCTCAGCAGGCTCGGTCACCACACCGGTGGCGGTGGTCGTACAGTTGTTAGCGTCCGTGATCACTACCTCGTAGCTACCGGCCGTCAGTCCCGTGGCCGTAGCCGTGGTGCTTACGTTCGGCGTCCATACGTAGGTGTAGGGAGCGGTGCCGCCTTCGACTACTACCGTCAGTTCGCCGTCGGCGTCGCCGAAGCAATCCAGGGCGAACGGTGCGATGGTGGCCATCAGGTCGCTGGCCTCCTCGACCGTGAAGTCGTCGGAGATCGTACAGCCGTTACCGTCCGTTACCGTCAGGAAGTAGGTGCCGCCGGCCAGGTCGGTCCGGTTGGCGCCGTCGTCCGTGCCGTCGATGTCGGCCCAGTCGTAGGTGTAAGGAGTCGTTCCGCCGGTCACGATCGGGGTGATCGAGCCGTCGGCCGCACCGTTGCAGTCCACGTCGACAATCGTCGCGTCCAGCGTCAGTTCGGTAGGCTCGGTCACTACGCCCGTGGCGGTGGTCGTACAGTTGTTGGCGTCCGTGATCACTACGTCGTAGCTACCGGCCGTCAGTCCCGTGGCCGTAGCCGTGGTGCTTACGTTCGGCGTCCATACGTAGGTGTAGGGAGCGGTGCCGCCTTCGACAACTACCGTCAGTTCGCCGTCGGCGTCGCCGAAGCAATCCAGGGCGAACGGTGCGATGGTGGCCATCAGCTCAGCAGGCTCGGTCACCACACCCGTGGCGGTGGTCGTACAGTTATTGGCGTCCGTGATCACTACGTCGTAGCTACCGGCCGTCAGTCCCGTGGCCGTAGCCGTGGTGCTTACGTTCGGCGTCCATACGTAGGTGTAGGGAGCGGTGCCGCCTTCGACAACTACCGTCAGTTCGCCGTCGGCGTCGCCGAAGCAATCCAGGGCGAACGGTGCGATGGTAGCCATCAGGTCGCTGGCCTCCTCGACCGTGAAGTCGTCGGAGATCGTACAGCCGTTACCGTCGGTTACCGTCAGGAAGTAGGTGCCGCCGGCCAGGTCGGTCCGGTTGGCGCCGTCGTCCGTGCCGTCGATGTCGGCCCAGTCGTAGGTGTAAGGAGTGGTTCCGCCGGTCACGATCGGGGTGATCGAGCCGTCGGCCGCACCGTTGCAGTCCACGTCGACAATCGTCGCGTCCAGCATCAGTTCGGTGGGTTCGGTCACTACGCCCGTGGCGGTGGTCGTACAGTTGTTGGCGTCCGTGATCTCTACCTCGTAGCTACCGGCCGTCAGTCCCGTGGCCGTAGCCGTGGTGCTTACGTTCGGCGTCCACACGTAGGTGTAGGGAGCGGTACCGCCTTCGACAACTACCGTCAGTTCGCCGTCGGCGTCGCCGAAGCAATCCAGGGCGAACGGTGCGATGGTGGCCATCAGCTCAGCAGGCTCGGTCACCACGCCCGTGGCGGTGGTCGTACAGTTGTTGGCGTCCGTGATCACTACCTCGTAGCTACCGGCCGTCAGTCCCGTGGCCGTAGCCGTGGTGCTTACGTTCGGCGTCCACACGTAGGTGTAGGGAGCGGTGCCGCCTTCGACTACTACCGTCAGTTCGCCGTCGGCGTCGCCGAAGCAATCCAGGGCGAACGGTGCGATGGTGGCCATCAGCTCAGCTGGCTCGGTCACCACGCCGGTGGCGGTGGTCGTACAGTTGTTGGCGTCCGTGATCACTACGTCGTAGCTACCGGCCGTCAGTCCCGTGGCCGTAGCCGTGGTGCTTACGTTCGGCGTCCATACGTAGGTGTAGGGAGCGGTGCCGCCTTCGACAACCACCGTCAGTTCGCCGTCGGCGTCGCCGAAGCAGTCCAGGGCGAACGGTGCGATGGTGGCCATCAGGTCGCTGGCTCGGTCTCCTCGCCCGTGGCGGTGGTCGTACAGTTGTTAGCGTCCGTGATCTCCACCTCGTAGGTGCCGGCCGTCAGTCCAGTGGCCGTAGCGCCGGTGCTCACGTTCGGCGTCCAGTCGTAGGTGTAGGGAGTGGTGCCGCCGTCGACTACGACCGTCAATTCGCCGTCGGCGTCGCCGATGCAATCCAGGGCGAACGGTGCGATCGTCGCCATCAGCTCAGCAGGCTCGGTCACTACGCCCGTGGCGGTGGTCGTACAGTTGTTGGCGTCCGTGATCACTACGTCGTAGCTACCGGCCGTCAGTCCCGTGGCCGTAGCCGTGGTGCTTACGTTCGGCGTCCACACGTAGGTGTAGGGAGCGGTGCCGCCTTCGACAACTACCGTCAGTTCGCCGTCGGCGTCGCCGAAGCAATCCAGGGCGAACGGTGCGATGGTGGCCATCAGCTCAGCTGTCGGCTCGGTCCTCACCGTACACCGGTGGCGGTGGTCGTACAGTATGTTAGCGTCCGTGATCTCTACCTCGTAGCTACCGGCCGTCAGTCCCGTGGCCGTGGCCGTGGTGCTTACGTTCGGCGTCCAAAACGTAGGTGTAGGGAGCGGTGCCGCCTTCGACTACTACCGTCAGCTCGCCGTCGGCGTCGCCGAAGCAATCCAGGGCGAACGGTGCGATGGTCGCCATCAGGTCGCTGGCCTCCTCGACCGTGAAGTCGTCGGAGATCGTACAGCCGTTACCGTCGGTTACCGTCAGGAAGTAGGTGCCGCCGGCCAGGTCGGTCCGGTTGGCGCCGTCGTCCGTGCCGTCGATGTCGGCCCAGTCGTAGGTGTAAGGAGTGGTTCCGCCGGTCACGATCGGGGTGATCGAGCCGTCGGCCGCGCCGTTGCAGTCCACGTCGACAATCGTCGCGTCCAGCGTCAGTTCGGTGGGTTCGGTAACCGTTGCTGCTGCGATGATCTCACAACCATTGGCGTCGGTGACCGTCACTTCATAAGTACCTGCTCCGAGGTTACGGACAGTGTCCGTAAGGCTTGCACCTGCGTTTGCGCCCCATTCGTAGGAGTAGGGTGCCGTACCACCGGAGGCAGTTACGTAGACCAGGCCATCTTCATCGCCATTACAGTCCAGAGCGTCTCCCGTGCCGACAGCGGCGAGCGCATTCTCAGGCTGAGTGACCGTACCGGAGACAATCTCCTCACAGTCATTAGCATCCGTAACGGTGACGGTGTAGGTACCGGCAGCGAGGCCGTCAACCGTATCATCAACGTCACCACCGGCGGCGGCTTCCCACTGGTAAGAGTAAGGAGCGGTTCCGCCTTCCGCAACGACCGTTAGGGTGCCGTCCTCGTCACCGAAGCAGTCGAGAGCGAAGTCCGTAATGGTAGCCGTAAGGTCCGTAGGCTCTTCGAGGGTTACGGAGGCCATATCGGTACAACCATTGGCGTCGGTTACGGTCACCGTATAGGTGCCAGCCCCCAGTCCGGTGACGGTCGATCCATCACCCGTGGGTACACCATCGCTCCATTCATACGTGAAAGGTGCGACGCCGGAAGTTACAGTAGCAGTCGCGCTACCGTCCATTCCTCCGAAGCAACTGATACTACCATTTACCTCGGCGTCAACAGCGGTCAGTTCGAGTGCGTCGAAGACGGTTACGGTGGCGGTATCGTCACCCATCACCATCTGCACGAAGTCATCCATGAAGAAGATGTTGAACATCTCCGTGATGACATTTTCGGTATCCTCGGTTACGGGGATGGTGTACTGGTACACCCATTCCTCATTCATGCCATTGGAGAAATCAAGACGTCCATTACCGTTACGATCCGTATC
This sequence comes from Lewinellaceae bacterium, assembly GCA_963838715.1. Lineage (GTDB taxonomy): Bacteria > Bacteroidota > Bacteroidia > Chitinophagales > Saprospiraceae > Neolewinella. The sequence continues at coordinate 3,853,608 of CAWISE010000009.1, read as the reverse complement.
GGTCAGGAAGGAATCCTGTACGCCGACAACCATGTTGTCTGCTACCATAACCATCTGGGCATTGAAGCCGAAAGCATTGTCCGGTAAGGCGAACGGTTGCCGTGTAGGTAACCAGGTCACCGACGCATACCTGCTCCTGATCGGCGATCTTCTCGACGTTAAAGGCAATGCCTAAGTAGTGGGAAGGATCGTCGTCATTAACAGTATCGCCAATGGGGTCGCCGTTCTCATCAACGGGCTGGCCAACTACGGTAGCTACGTTGCGGTAAGGCTCGATGTCCGTTTCCTGAGCCAGTGCGGAAGCCGTAAGTGTAACGCTCTCTCCAACGGCCAGGAAAGGAATGGTACCGATTACCCCCTCGATGTCGTCGGTAACGACTACGTCGATCAGGTCCAGCGTACCATTGTTGGTTACTACGTACTCCCACCGCACCGTTGGCGTCGGGGTCGCTACGGGACCAAATGTAACGGGGCGCGGTAGCGGCACTGAACACATCAGCGTCCTTGAATATACCGACGATCGGATCGAAGGTGGCCTTCTCGATATCGACCATCGGAGTCTGGTCGACTGGAATATTTACATTGTCCTCATCATCGTCATCACCGTCACCATCGCCGTCCTCGTCCGTTTCCGGACCGGTTTCGGGGTTAGAGTCGGTATCATCACCATCGTCTTCGGTAATCTCCGCCGCATTGTTCAGCGACGATCCCTGGAAGGTGGCATCAATGGTGTAGTTAATCACTACCTGGACGGATTCTCCCTGAGGGAGGCTAGCAACCGTGAAGCTACCATTGCCCGTACCCGTAATGCCGATTTGAGGCACAACAGAGGCAAAGGTGAGTCCCGCCTGAGGCGTATCGGTCACTTCAATGCCAGCAGCATCCAGGCTACCCTCGTTGGTCACCGTCACGGTGTACTCAACGGAGCTACCGGGAGCGTAGGGGCCAGCAGAAGTTACCGTCTTGGTCAGCGACAGGTCGTAGGTCTGATCCAGCGGAGTCTCCTCCTCGTCCTGGTCGTCCTCCTCCTCATCGTCGTTGTCCGGCGTGGAGTCCTCGTCGTCGCCGTCGTCCTCGGTGATCTCGGCTTCGTTGCGAACCGAGCTGCCCTGGAAGGTGGCGCCGATCTGGTAGGTGACCGTGAAGCTGACACTCTCCCCCTGCGCCAGGTCGGCGATGGTGAAGGTCTCGTCTCCGTTGTCCGTCACGTTCGTTCCCGTGACATCGGCACTGACGAAGGTCAGTCCGGCGTCGGCACGGTCGGTGACCACGACACCGGAAGCATCGAGGCTACCCTCGTTGGTCACCGTGATCGTGTAGGTCAGGGCGTCGCCCTGGGTGAAGGGTGCGTCAGCGGCGTTGGCCAGGTCCTTGGTCAGCGACAGGTCGTAGGTCTGATCCAGCGGAGTCTCCTCCTCATCCTGGTCGTCCTCCTCCTCATCGTCGTTGTCCGGCGTGGAGTCCTCGTCGTCGCCGTCGTCCTCGGTGATCTCGGCTTCGTTGCGAACCGAGTTACCCTGGAAGGTGGCACCGATCTGGTAGGTGACCGTGAAGCTGACACTCTCCCCCTGCGCCAGGTCGGCGATGGTGAAGGTCTCGTCTCCGTTGTCCGTCACGTTCGTTCCCGTGACATCGGCACTGACGAAGGTCAGTCCGGCGTCGGCACGGTCGGTGACCACGACACCGGAAGCATCGAGGCTACCCTCGTTGGTCACCGTGATCGTGTAGGTCAGGGCGTCGCCCTGGGTGAAGGGTGCGTCAGCGGCGTTGGCCAGGTCCTTGGTCAGCGACAGGTCGTAGGTCTGATCCAGCGGAGTCTCCTCCTCATCCTGGTCGTCCTCCTCCTCATCGTCGTTGTCCGGCGTGGAGTCCTCGTCGTCGCCGTCGTCCTCGGTGATCTCGGCTTCGTTGCGAACCGAGTTACCCTGGAAGGTGGCACCGATCTGGTAGGTGACCGTGAAGCTGACACTCTCCCCCTGCGCCAGGTCGGCGATGGTGAAGGTCTCGTCTCCGTTGTCCGTCACGTTCGTTCCCATGACATCGGCACTGACGAAGGTCAGTCCGGCGTCGGCACGGTCGGTGACCACGACACCGGAAGCATCGAGGCTACCCTCGTTGGTCACCGTGATCGTGTAGGTCAGGGCGTCGCCCTGGGTGAAGGGTGCGTCAGCGGCGTTGGCCAGGTCCTTGGTCAGCGACAGGTCGTAGGTCTGATCCAGCGGAGTCTCCTCCTCGTCCTGGTCGTCCTCCTCCTCATCGTCGTTGTCCGGCGTGGAGTCCTCGTCGTCGCCGTCGTCCTCGGTGATCTCGGCTTCGTTGCGAACCGAGTTACCCTGGAAGGTGGCACCGATCTGGTAGGTGACCGTGAAGCTGACACTCTCCCCCTGCGCCAGGTCGGCGATGGTGAAGGTCTCGTCTCCGTTGTCCGTCACGTTCGTTCCCGTGACATCGGCACTGACGAAGGTCAGTCCGGCGTCGGCACGGTCGGTGACCACGACACCGGAAGCATCGAGGCTACCCTCGTTGGTCACCGTGATCGTGTAGGTCAGGGCGTCGCCCTGGGTGAAGGGTGCGTCAGTGGCGTTGGCCAGGTCCTTGGTCAGCGACAGGTCGTAGGTCTGATCCAGCGGAGTCTCCTCCTCATCCTGGTCGTCCTCCTCCTCATCGTCGTTATCCGGCGTGGAGTCCTCGTCGTCGCCGTCGTCCTCGGTGATCTCGGCTTCGTTGCGAACCGAGCTGCCCTGGAAGGTGGCACCGATCTGGTAGGTGACCGTGAAGCTGACACTCTCCCCCTGCGCCAGGTCGGCGATGGTGAAGGTCTCGTCACCGTTGTCCGTCACGTTCGTTCCCGTGACATCGGCACTGACGAAGGTCAGTCCGGCGTCGGCACGGTCGGTAACCACGATACCGGCAGCATCGAGGCTACCCTCGTTGGTCACCGTGATCGTGTAGGTCAGGGCATCGCCCTGGGTGAAGGGTGCGTCAGCGGCGTTGGCCAGGTCCTTGGTCAGCGACAGGTCGTAGGTCTGGGTAACTGGAATGGTTACTTCGTCCTCGTCGTCGTCGTCACCGTCACCATCACCGTCCTCGTCCGTTTCCGGACCGGTCTCGGGGTTAGAATCGATGTCGTCATAAGGACCGTCCTCCGTGATTTCAGCAGCATTGTTCAGGCTAATACCCTGGAAGTTGGGACTGATCGTGTAGGTGATCTCTACCGTTACCGTGGTACCAACTGGCAGATCAGCAACCACGAAGCTGCCATTGCCGGTTCCCGTGACACCCGTTTGTGGGGTAATGGATCTGGAACACGAGACCTGCCTGTGGCATATCGGTCACTTCAACATTGGTTGCGTCGATATCACCGGCATTGAATACCGCGACTTCATAAGTGACAGTACTGCCCTGAACGTAGGGCTCCGCACTGGTGACCACTTTCGTCAATTCAAGATCGAATAGTGGCAGGTCGCCACAATCGTCATCACTTCCATTGTCAAAGACATCATCTCCATTTGTGTCAACATCGGCACGGTTGTAAAGACCCGTTCCGGGTGTACCGGTCAGTCCTTCATCGGAGAAGTTGCCACCACATTCGGTGTAAACATTATCTCCACCATCCGTCGAATTTACTTCGATATCGAGGGTAACGTTGTAAACCAAAGTGAAGGTTTCCGTTGTACCGGCATCGATGGTGTTGTCTGTGGCAAGCGTAGTGGGACCGCTCGTGCTGAGCGAGCCACTGGCTTCCCCGATGTAGTTACTGGTGCTGTTTATGACGACATCATCATCAAAAGCAGGAGTGTCCTGCAGGGAATAAGTACCCTGGGCACCACCACTATTCGTCACATCAATCGTGTAAGTCACGTCGTAAGTACCATCACCAACGGCTATGGCTGAGACAAACTCCTTGTCTAGCTCGATGTTGGGCAGGTCGCCGCAGTCATCGTCGCTCAGATCGGGCTCACCGTCGTTGTTGATATCCAGATCGGCCCGGTTGTAGAGTCCCGTACCGGGCGTACCCGTCAAGCCCTCACCGTCACCGCCCTCACAGGCGTCGTAGACGTTGTCACCTCCGTCCGTGTCCTCAGCGTCGCCGCTCAGGTCCAGGGTTACGTTGTAGACAATACGGTAGGTCTGTGATTCACCGGCAGCGAGGTTACGGTTGGTCTCCAGCGTCTGGGTTCCCGTTGCGGGATCGAAGGCGATCTGCAGGGCTCCTACACTGGTGGTCCAGGAAGCGGATCCGCTGTTGATCGTTATGTCGTCCTCGAAGGAAGGCGTATCCGTAATGGTGTAAGTACCGGTAGCTCCCCCGATGTTGCTCACCATAACGGTGTAGCTCAGGTCGTAGGAGCCATCGGCCTGCTGGACGGCGGAGACGAACTCCTTGTTCAGGTTGAAAGCCGGAAGGTCACCACAAGCGTCATCAGAAGCGTCGATGCTACCATCGTTGCCTTCATCCAATTCAACCAGGTTGTACAGTCCTTGTCCTGGTTCTCCGTTGCCATTGGGGCCGCCAGCACCACATTCGGTGTAGACATTGTCTCCACCATCGGTGTCATTAGCGTCACCAGAAACGTTGAGGGTTACATTATAAACCAGCGTGAAGGTTTCCGTCGCATTCGCGGCGATCAGATTCTCTTCGGTTAGGACCGTAGCCGCATTTGGTAATAATGCACCTGCGACCTCGCCCGTGTAATTGCCACTGTTAATTACGATGTCATCATCGAAAGCAGGAGTATCAATCAGGGTGTAAGATCCAATTCCTCCCTGGTTGGTGACAGTAACCGTGTAGGTAACATTGTAAGCGCCATCGGGCTGAATGATGGCAGATACAAACGTCTTTTCGACGGATACATCCGCATCGTTTTGGTAACCGGCATCCACCGTGTCCTCGTTCTCGCCGCTCTCCAGCGTCACCACGCCGGTCACGCCGGCTCCGTTGATGTCGCTGTCCGTCGCGTCGTCACCGACATTCTGGTCGGTGGGCGTCTGGTCGCCGTTCGGGTTAGCGAACGTCACCACGTAGTCGCCGGGGAACAGATCGTCGAAGAGGTACTCGCCGTTCGGGCCGGTCACTACCGGGCCGACGGGGTCGCCGTTGACGTCCGTCACCGGGTTACCCATAGCGTCGGTCAGCGTGACCGTAACTCCGGGGATGCCGGGCTCCATGTCGTCCTGCTGGCCGTTGCCGTTCTCGTCGAGGAAGACAAAGTCGCCGAGGGACGCAGGTGCAAAGAAGCCGAAGTCAACGGTCATGTCACCGTTGGTGTCGTCGGCGTCGTCCTGGTCACCGCCGGCATTAGGCTCGTCGGTGGGCTCGTCGCCACCCGTCAGGGTGATGACCGGGGAAGTAACCGGATCGCCGTTCGCGCCTGGATACCGTTGTCGTCACCGTCCTCCTGGTTGTCGGCAGTGTCGGTGTTCGTGGAACTGATGGGGTTGTCGCCGTCCACCATCGGCAGGTAGACAACGTAGTCACCGGGCGTCAGCCCGTCGATGAAGTAGATACCGTCAGCGTCCGTCACGTCCGTACCGACGGGAGCGTCCACTCCGGGGGTGTCACCGGCAGCGTAGACCTCTACGGTCACGCCCGCGATACCCGCCTCGTCGGCCTGCTGGATGCCGTCGTTGTTGGCGTCCACGAAGACCGAGGAACCGATGCTCAGGTTGGCCGGGATGTAACCGGCGTCCACCGTATCGTCGTTCTCGCCGCTCTCCAGCGTCACCACGCCGGTCACGCCGGCATCGTTGATGTCGCTGTCCGTCGCGTCGTCACCGACGTTCTGGTCGGTGGGCGTCTGGTCGCCGTTCGGGTTAGCGAACGTCACCACGTAGTCGCCGGGGAACAGATCGTCGAAGAGGTACTCGCCGTTCGGGCCGGTCACTACCGGGCCGACGGGGTCGCCGTTGACGTCCGTCACCGGGTTACCCATAGCGTCGGTCAGCGTGACCGTAACTCCGGGGATGCCGGGCTCCATGTCGTCCTGCTGGCCGTTGCCGTTCTCGTCGAGGAAGACGAAGTCGCCCAGGCTCGCCGGGTTGAATACACCGGCATCCAGGGTAATGTCGCTTTCTCCTTCGGCCAGGGTAGTCGTAGCCGTCATACCGTTCATGGCGGGGTCGGCATCGCTATCTGATTCGTCGTCCCCTACGTTCGCAGTCGTAAAGAACTCGAAGCCGCTCGGCAGGACAAACTGGACACTGTAGGTGCCGGGAACCAAGTCGGTAAAGGAGTATTCTCCGTTAGTACCCGTTGTCGTAGTTCCGATTACGTTTCCACTGGCATCCTTCAGGTTGACCGTAGCGTTGGGCACACCAGGTTCATCTAGATCCTGTTGACCGTTTCCGTTGGTGTCTTCGAAAACGAAGTCACCCAGGAAGACACATTGCGTCGGGTCAACGGTAATTTCAATTTCTTCTTCCTGCTCACAGCCGTTGGCGTCCGTCACCATTACCACGTAAGTAGTGCTTGTCAGCGGGCTAACGGTAAGCGTGGAAGCGTCGGACAATTCGACGGTGCTTCCCGCTTCGGTCCAGCTGATCGCGTAGGGAGATTCGCCTCCGGAAATGGTAGCGGTCAGGGTCACCTCCGTCCCGGCACAGGTCGTACCGTCATCGTCGCTCGGGCTGATCGTAATGGCGGGAAGTTCGTTCACCGTTACCGTAGCGGTCGTCACGTCCGTACACTCGGTGGTTTCCCCCGTAGTAGCATTGGTGTAGGTAGAGGTCACGGTTACCGTGTACTCCCGGGTGACGGTGGGCATCACATCGATGGAGGCAGTTACTCCACTCGTACTCCACTCGTAGGTGAATACGCCGTTACCTCCCGTAGCGACGGCAGTCAGCGTAGCCGTCTCTCCGACACAGATTTCCTGGTCTTCGACCGTTACCACCGGGTTAGGTACTACCGTTACGGCGATGATGTCTACGTCCGTACAGCCGTTGGCGTCCGTAGTCGTTACGAAGTACTCAGTGGTACCGAGATCCGTCGGCATGACCGTAATGGCATCTCCTTCCTCGTCCGTGCTCCAGGTAAAGGTATATGGAGGCGTTCCGGCAAAACCCTGAACCGTCAGGTCAGCGCTGTTACCGGCGCAAATGGTCACGTCGTTGCTGGCGTCTCCCACGGGAAGCGGGTTAACGGTCACGGTGGCGGTGGTGGTACCGGTACAGCCGTTGGCATCAGTCACCACGACGGTGTATACCGTAGTTGCGGCAGGCTCGACCGCAATCATCATTTGGTTTTCGCCCTCGGGCGTCCAGGCGTAGGTGAAGGGGGCGGTACCACCCTGAATGACCGCCGTAAGCTCAGCGGACTCTCCGAGGCAGATCTCGTCGTCCGCAACGGTTACTACTGGCTTGTCGTTAACGGTTATCACTACCACATCGGTATCGACACAGCCGTTCTCGTCCGTGGCCGTAACCGTATAAGTGGTCGTGGAGGCGGGGGTTACCGTCTGGTCGGCACCCATCAGGTTACCGGGCATCCAGACGTAGGTGATCACACCGGTACCGCCGGTAACGGTGGCACTGATGTCGGCGGAAGCACCGGCGCAAATAGCATCGTCATCGGAAGCGGTGACTACGGGTGCGTTCTCGTCCATCAGGTCGACATCTTCGATGTCGACGGGGCACTCCCCGTTGCCGAACCGAACCACGAGATCGTAGGTTCCCGCATCCAGGTCTTCGTAGGTGACGCTACCTGAATTGATACTAACGGCGTCCTCAAAGAAGGCACCGCCGTCGAGACTGAACTCAATCGCTCCGCGCCCGGGAACGGGATCGAAGAAGATGATGATGGTACCGTTGTCTTCCCCACATGTGGGGTTGGTGGACTGTACGTTCGTTACAACGGGCAGCGGCAGCACCACGACGGTGACTTCATCCGTATCCGTACAGCCTTCGCTGTCCGTCACCACTACCGTATAAGTGGTGGTGGCTACGGGATTCACCGTAATGGAAGCTCCATTCTCGGTAGTGCTCCAGACATAGGTATAAGGCGCGGTGCCTTGCGTAGCGGTCGCGGTAAGGGTGACCTCATCACCGGTACAGAGGCGAACGTCGTCGCCGGCATCGACTACCGGTCGGGGGTTAACCGTCACCGTAGCCGTCGCTACGTCCGTACAGCCGTTGGCGTCCGTAACCGTCACCTCATAGTCGGTGGTGGTGGTGGGGCTCACGTCGATCGAGGTCGTTTCCTGACCGCCTTCCCACGCGTAAGTATAAGGGGCGAGGCCGCTGGAAGCAGAAACACTGACGGTAGCTGTTTCGCCGGCACAAATTTCGTCGTCGGTCGGCGTAGCTACGGGGTTGGGCACCTTGTTGATCATGACGATATCCACGTCGGTACAGCCTTTGCTGTCGGTGGTCGTCACGAAGATATTGTTGTTACCAAAGTTCAGGTCGTCGGCATTGATCACGGTAGAGGTACCGTCGTCGCCGTTAGACCAGGCGTAGGTGTAGGGGGGCGTACCGTTACGACCACTGATGGTCACCGTAGTGCTGGCACCGTCACAAAGCGTAACGTCGTCGCTGGCATCTCCGATGGGCAGCGGGTTCACCGTTACCGTAGCGGAAGTAGTTCCCGTACAGCCATTGGCATCGGTTACCGTTACCGTGTAAACGGTAGTGTTAGTAGGCATTACCTCGGTGGTAGCCTCATCGTCACCGGAACTCCACTCGTAGGTGAAGGGGGCGGTACCACCGGCGGGTACGGCCGTCAGCGTGGCGGTTTCACCACGACAGATCTCCCGGTCCTCCACCGACACGGTGGGGTTAGGATTAACGGTGACGATCACCTGTTCGGTATCGATACAGTCGTTGGCGTCCGTAGCGGTTACCGTGTAGGTAGTGGTTGCCGCGGGGGTTACGGTCTGGGTGGCACCGGACAGGTTACCGGGCATCCAGGTATAGGTGATGGTTCCGGTTCCCCCAGTAGCACTGGCGGTCAGCGTGGTGGAAGCACCAAGGCAAATCGCTACGTCATCCGAAGCGGTCACGTCGGGACCGTTCTCGTCCATCAGTTCGGCATCCTCAATGTCAATCGGACAGTCGTCGTTGCCGAAGCGGGCGAACAAGTCGTAGGTACCCGCGGCCAGGCCGTCGTAGGTAACGCTTCCGTCAGCGATGGAGACGGTCGTTTCGTAATTCACCCCGCCGTCCAGGCTGAACTCGATGCCCGTACGTCCGGCAACGGGGCCGAAAGTGATGGTAATGGTACCATTATCCTCTCCACAGGTGGGGTTGGTGGAAGTGACATCAGTTACGTTGGGCAGTTCGTTTACCGTGACGATTACCTGATCGGTATCCGTACAGCCAGCCGCGTCGGTTACCGTCACCGTGTAGGTGGTCGTTACCGTGGGCGTGACGGTGATCGAAGCCGTGGACTCGTTAGTGCTCCACTCGTAAGCGTAAACGCCCGTACCCCCGGTAGCGGAGGCCGTCAGCGTAGCACTTTCGTTCAGGCAGATCGTCTGGTTGTTACCGGCATCGGCAACCGGCAGCGGGTTGACCGTGATGGTTCCCGTGGCGGTATTGTCACAGCCGTTGGCGTCCGTTACGGTTACCGTATAGGTGGTGGTACTGGCGGGGGTGAAGGTAGCCGAGGCAGCGTTACCGCCACCGTTGCTCCAGGCAAAAGTGAAGGGGGCGTCGCCCACCGTTGGGGTAGCCATCAGCGTAGCTGATTCACCGGCACAGATGACTTCGCCGTTGACCGTTGCCTCGGGGTTGGGCTTAACGGTGATGGTCACCACGTCGGTGGCCTCACAGCCGTTGGCGTCCGTAGCGGTCACCGTGTAGGTGGTCGTGACGGTCGGTGAAACCGCGAAACTGGCACCTGCGCCCGCGCCCGGCATCCAGGCGTAAGTAATGGGGCTGGTCCCGCCGGTAGCGACAGCCGTCAGGGTGGTGGTTTCGCCGATACAGATGGTTTCGTCGTCACTGGCCGTAACGTCGGGTCCTTCCTGGTTGGTCAGGGTAACGTCGTCCAGATCGACCGGACAGTTGTTGTCTCCCCAGCGTACGTACAGGTCGTAGGTACCGGCGGCAAGACCGGAGATGGTGAAGGTACCGGCGTTGTCGCTGGTGCTCACGTAGGGGCCTCCAACACCGTTGGTACTGAACTCAATACCGGAACGGTCGGGGTTGTCCACGAAGGTAAAGGTGATGGTGCCGTTGTCCTCCCCACAGGTCGGGTCGGTGGCCATTACCTCGGTCACCTCGGGCGTATCCCGGATGTTGATGACCTGCGTATCGGTGTCGGTGCAGCCGTCGCGGGAGACCGTGAGGGTGGCCGTCGCGGAACCGTTGCCATTCTGGCTGGCGGGTAGGTTGTAAGTCACCGTGATCGGTCCGGCGCCGTCCGCGGTAGCGGGCGTGGCGTACTGGCCGAAGTCCCAGTTGTAAGTGGCACCGGCGTTCCCCGTAGTGCTGGCGGTAAAGACCACGGTTTCCCCGGTACAGATGGTAGCGGGGACGGCGGTGATGTCGGCAACCGGTTGTGGCTTGACGGTGACGGTGGCCTCGTCCGTGAACGTACAGCCATTGGCATCGGTAACGGTAACGGTGTAGGTGGTGGTTTCCGTCGGGGAGACGGTAATGGTGCTTCCGGTGGATCCGTTGCTCCACGCATAGGTGAAGGGAGCCGTTCCGGTTACCACCGCCGCGGTGATGGTAGTAGACTCCCCGGCACAGATGACCAGGCAGCCGTCCGGCTCGGCGGAGAGCTTTTCGCCACCGACGCCTACGTTAATGTCAAAGTGGGAAGTGCTGCGTACGGCGGGGCCGTTATCGGGCTGACTGACCAGTACGGGAGCCAGCCAGGCCGAGAGGCCCTGACCGAACTCATTGAACTGATTGGCACCGGTACCGACCTGGAGGGCCTCACCGGTACGGGTCAGGCTGTACTCCAGCCCGACCAGGGAACCTTCCCCGATAATGGTACCCACGATCTCGGTGTAGTAGTACCAGTCGGAAGTATTCGTATTGTTGTCCACGCAGTTCGTGGATGCCCCGAAGGTGGGGCTGCCGGCGGGGGTGTCGAACGTCCGGCCACCGAGGCCCAGCGTTACGTTCAGGATGGCGTTCGGGTCACAACCGTTGCGTACCCGGAGGGTGATGAGGGCGGAACCGCCATCGTTCTCCGAAAAGTCATTGGCACCCATCACTTCCCAGCGCTGGCTCTCGGCCAAATTACAATCAGTGGTGGTGGGGACGATGTCGCGGAAGGCGTTGCCGGTCCAGAAGGCCGACCCGGGGCTGTTGTTCGAGCAGCTACGTACGTAGTTGGTCAGGTTGACCGACTTGACGGGGTCGTCCTCACAGGTAAGGACGGCGAAGACGGCGGGGGAATTACCGATCGTTTCGCTGGCGGTATCGGTACAGCCGTTCGCGTCGGTAGCGGTTACCGTGTAGGTACCGGCGGCCAGGCCGGTGATGGTCGCACCGGTCCGGTTGCCGGTCCAGCGGTAAGTGTAGGGGGCGGTTCCTCCGGTAGCGGAGGCGGTCAGCTCGCCACTGTCCTCCCCGCAGGAGGCATCGGTGGCCGTGATGGAAACCGTCGGCGAGGGGGTCACGGTGATCGTCACCGTGTTACTGCTGATCCAGGGGCAGTTACCGCGACGGGCAATACGGCGGTACTGGGTGGTGGTGGTTACCACGCCGGGGTCATAGTCGACGGTATTAGTAGTCGGGATGGTTGTCCATCCTCCGGAGGTTCCCTCGCGGAACTGCCAGGCATACCGGATGGGTTCGCCGGAACCACCGGTGGCGGGGGTACCGGTAAGCGGTGCGACGTCGAGCTGGTCACAGGCTGCCTGATCATCTTCGATGGTCCCGGGGTTGGTTACGTTCTCGTCGCCGTCGATGTGGGCGTCGAGCTGGATGGGACAGCTCTCGTCTCCCCAGCGAACATAGACGGTATAGTCTCCGGGAGCGAGGTCGTCGAATACGAAGGGAGAAGTTCGCTACCCAACGGTCGTAAAGCTTACGTACATCGAGGCTAAATTGTATGTTGGTCCGTCCGTCCTGCGGCCCGAAGGCAACGGAGATAGCCCCGTTGTCCTCATCGCAGTCGGCATCGGTTTCGGTCAGCGTAACGTGCGGTTTTCGCGCACGTTCAGGTGACCGGAATCGGAATCGGAACAGCCGGCGGCATTAGTGACGGTGACGGTATAGTCGTCGTCGTCGGCCAGCTGGGCGTTGGCAATGGTAATGAAAGAGAAGTGGCTCCCGTACTCCACAGGTAGGTGTAGGTACCGGCGGGAGAAACACTGGCCGTGAAGGTGGCGTCCTCCCCCTCGCAAACAGAGACGTTATCAACCGTTACGGTTGGAGCATCGGGTTCCGTGATGACGATGTCATCCGGGAAAATACCGGTACATCCGTTGTGGACGCTGGTGATGGTGATCTCAGAATAGGTGCCGGCACAAAGGTCGCCGATGGTATTGAAGCCAGTTCCCGTGAAGGTACCGGGTACGTTGACCGGCGTACCGTTGAAGAGGTACGAAATACGGTACTCGCCGGTGAGGCCGAAGTTGGCATCGACCCGGATACTGCCGTTGCAGTTATCGTCGCAGTTATCCACGTTACTGCCCAACTCGACGGCATCGAATTCGGCGGCGTTGACCGTGACCGTTACCTCGTCGGTATCCGTACAGCCGTTGGTATCCGTTACCGTTACGGTGTAGGTAGTAGTTGTAGTGGGGCTGATCGTGATGCTGCGGGAGGTTTGGTTGGTGCTCCAGCGGTAGGTGTAGCCGGGAGTACCCAGGCTACCGTTGGCCGTGATGTTAGTTTCTTCCCCCCTACAGATCACGAAGCAATCTCCGGTATCCTTGGGTTTCTGGGCGGAAGACAGTTTGATGTTGATATCCCCGTTGACGTTATTCGTCAGTCCGGGTCCGTTGGTGGGTTGCTTGACCACGACACCGCCGAACCAGCCGCTGGCACCAAAGTCGGTAGCGCGGTTCAGGTTGGCCCCGGTACCTAACTGGAAGGCTTCTCCCCTACGATACAGGCTGACAATGGCACCGGCGAGGGCGTTACGGCCGACCAGAGTACCCTTCATACCGGTGTAGTAGTACCAGTCGGAATTATTCACGTCACCGATACAGATGTCGTTTTCCTTGGGGGAACCGGCGGGCGTGGCGCTCGTGCGGCCGGAAAAGACCACGGTGATGTCAAAACGAACGGAGGCGTCCGAATTATTGGTTGCCAGTGCCTCGTAGACAGCCGTACCGTTGGAGTTTTCCACGAAGGTGGCATTACTGATGGTGTAGTTGCGCTGACTTACGTAGTTACTGGTGAGGTTAGTGAGGTAGAAGCCGTAGTTGTTACCATTACAGTCGGCGGTGGCGTTGGTGGCCGTACGGGTGGTCAGCGGATCCTCGTCGCAGGTGATATTGACGAGGGGAGCGCCGGTGGCCGTCAGGGTGACCGGGTTCAGGTCGGCACCACATCCCTGACTGGGGAAGCGTGCCCACGGAGAATACGTTCCGGCCCCGAGCCCCGTAAAGGTGTAGCTACCGGAATGGTCGGGCACGTCCACTACCGTCGTACCGTTATCGACACTCAGTTGGATGGTCGAGAAATTAGGGCTGTCCTGGAACGTAAAGGTGATGGAACCGGTAGTCCCGCTCGCGCAACCGATGTCCGTAGAGCTGACCGTTACGACCGGAGCTTCCTTGATGTGCACGTCGGTTACGTTACCGTAAGTGTAAGTATTCTCACAGGAACACTTGGCCCCACGACGGAACCACTTGGATCCGATGGCCTGGACGGGAGGGTTATAATTGCGGCTGGTGGCACCATTGATGTCGGTCCAGTTTCCGCTCTGTACGTTCTTTACCTGCCACTGATACTGGGGGTTGGATCCGTCCTGGCAAGCGGCAGCGGTAGCCGTGATGGCGGGTGGGTCGAAGGTCGTGCCGGCCGGCGTACAGGCCGTAAAGGGATCGCTGGTAATGGTACCGGGGTCGCTCAGAGCACAGCAGCTTACGGTTCCGTAATTGTACAGACCATTACAGTTCAGGGAATGCAGGTCATTACAATCGGTATTATTGGACGGGTTGGTAACCGTGGCGTCCTCCTCGGTTTCGTAGCGGTTGTCCCCGGCGGCCACGTAATCGACGAACACGTTGAGATCGCAGTTGCTGGCGGTACGACCGTCATTGAAAAATTCTACTTTGACATTCTGGCCCTGGCTAAAGTCTTCGAAGGTATAATCCGTGAAGGCGGTGGTAAGGGTATAGACGTCGACGGCCTGGTTGTCCAGTAGGAGGCGGATCTGTTCTCCGCCGCAGTTGCCCCGGGCGCGCACCGTTAATTCACAGTCTCCCGTCAGTTCAGGGCACTGTAAATCGGCGTAGGCCAGGCCGGCAATGGTGTAAGATTGTCCGTTGACGCCGCCCGGGCCCTGTCCGTTACGGGTATCCACCTGGATGGTCAGCACGTCCGTGCTTCCGGGAACGTTGGGTACCGTGAATTCGAGCAGGTCGACGCAGCAGTCACCGCCGGCGGGGCCGAAGGTCCAGGTTTGCTTGGCTACGGTGGTACCGCCGATGAGGGCGTTCAGGGTGATGTAACGACCGTCCAGCGTGATTTCGGAGAGCGGCAGACTAACGGTTACGTCACGGGCAAAGTCATCCGTGGGAATGGGGATGTCGAAACTCGCCAGGCTGTTGTAGCCGGTCAGGGCGGTAAACACACCGGACCCCGCCCGGGGGGTCGTCAGGTTACGGAAGGCGTAGACGACCAGACTCTGCAGTCCTACGTTACGCGTGCTCTGGTTAGCGCACTGCCCGTTGCTGATGGCGGAATGACTGACTACCTGAACGCCGCTGGGGATAAGGCCGCGGTAGACGTGAAAGCCGGAGTTCCCGTTATCGTCAAGAATGATCTTGCGTAGCAGGTAACTGTTACCATTACTGGCAGTGACGAAGGTGCTGGAGCCGGGGTTAGCCCCCTTATAAACCACTTCGGCAACAACCTGGTATACGTTCCCGGAACCGGGAATGGTAATGGAAGCCTGGGGGCTGGCGGAGCAGTCTACGTCGGAGACGTAGGAATCCACCGTCCGTCCGGAACCACAATCGGCCTCGAAGCCGTCGGGGGGCGTACCGCCGTCGGTGATGGTACCACCGAATTGGAAGCAGAAATCGTCCGCCCAGCTGTTATTAGTGGTGGCATCGTCCCGGAAAACCTTCAGTTCGATCTGGGCGGTTCCTGAGGGGGTTACCCCGGTCAGGGTAGTGCGGGTGTAGGTACTGTTGGGGGGAACGGATACGGAAACCTCCCCGATCAGGTTACCGGAGTTGTTGCGGTACTTCGCCCAGATCGTTACCTCACCGGTGGTGGATGCGTTGCGGACGTAGGCGGAAAAAGTAAAGGTCTGGTTCGGGGAAGCCGTGAGGTAGGTGCGAACGATACTACCGGGACCATCCAGTATGGCGGCGCCGTTGCCGGAGTTGACGTAATCCGTCACCCGGTACGCGTCGCCGACGTAGGTGAAGGGACTGTTCCCGTTCTCGAAACCGGAATTGGCTACCTGGTTATTGGCGCATACTTCCACGCAACTGCTCGCACTGAAGTTAACGTGCTGGTCGGCGCAGTTCGATCCGACGGTGTAACTCCGGATCAGGGTTCCGTCCGCCGTCCGGATCTTCCAGACGTGTCCGGCGGAACTGGCCACGGTATAGGTAGCATCCTTGTTGATCGTAGCGTAGTGAACCTCTTCGTTTCCGTTTGCCCAGAAAATGGTGGCGGGGCAGGTGCCGTCGTTGCGGAAAACCACGTCTGGCCGGCAGCTGGAAACACAGGTTCCTTCGACGAAGGGCTGGACGTTTCCGTTCTCGGGCAGGTAAAAGACCATCTGACCGGCGATCCCCCCCTGGACGCTGGGAATGCTGTTGATGGCCTGCCCACACAGGGAATTACAGGCAGTGCTGGTACCGGCGAGGTACCAGATCGCATTATCCATGGCTTGGCGGCCGTCGGTGGTGGTGTTGTCTCCGTTACACAGGACCCAGTTGATCCGCTCGGCGGTCAGTTCGTCAATCAGACCGTTGGTGTTGTGCACACCGACTACCCGGTTGAAGCGCCCCTGTCCGATGTGGAAACCCGCACCGGGGGTGGGGGCCAGTTTGTTATAATCCAGACAGTAGGAACGGATGGAGGTACCGACCTGACAGTTGGCATTCACGGGGGCGATGCCACAGGCGAGGTAGTCGTCGTCCGTGTAGATGAAGGAATTGGGTACGAGATTGGCGCGGTTGATCGAATAGACTTCCCCCTCACAGTTGGTGTAGTGGAAAGTACCGGTTCCGCAGGTGGTGCTCTTCTCGAAGGTCAGGCTTTGCTTGACCCGTAGTTCCTCGCCTTCCGGCAGTATGGGAAACACGCGCTCCTCCTCCGTGGGAAGTCCTTCTGTCAGGGTCAGGGCCTTATTAATACGGATACCGCCACTGGCCTTGGCCGTGGGGGCATCGGTGAGGGTAAGCACGACCTCCTTGAGGCCGAGCACGAACTCCAGGGAAGGCTGGGTGGCGAAGGAAGCAGTCCCGCTTCCGCTCACCGCGAAATTTTCAACGATCCGTTCCTCCCGTTCGAACGTCCCGTTGCCGTTCCAGTCGGCCCAGGCATTCAGGAAACCATCGGTACCCTCCGTCATCCAGCTGACGGCGAAATACTTATCGGTTCCGTAATAAGCGTTGTCGCCACCGTAGAAGGTAGCGGATAGTCCGGGTTCCGTTACTACCGTAAAACCGGGCAGGCTGCGCGAGCTGACACCCGTACTGAATTCGTCGTTCAGTTCCCCTCCAAGATACACGGAGCCGGTCGGCGGCGGCGGCGGGGTGACCCCGGCGGCGGCGGCCTCGGCGGCCAATTCCGCGGCGGAAGCCGGCAGCACCGTGCCTTCCCCGCTAGCCACGGATCCGCAATCGGACCACAGCACTACCGGATCGACGAAGCGGCTTTGCTCGGAGCGGGAGATGGGGTCGACCAGCATCATCCGTTCGTAGATGCCGGCGGGCATGCCTTCGAAACGGATCAGCCCGTCGGCAATGATCGCCGCGTCGAATACGCGGGGCACGCCATTGAAAACGGCCTGGAGCGCCAGCCGGGCACTCGGTGCCCGTCCTACCTCAAACTCAATAACTCCGTCCTTGCCCGATTCACAGTTGGTGACCGGGAATACGTTGGCCTCATACATCGTAATGACGGAAGCGGAAGCGGTCTGACGATCGCCCGGAAGCGCATCGTCTATGACCTGAGCCAAAGAAAATTGCACCATTCCGAATACCAGGAACAAAGCCAGGAATAGTCGGAAAGCGGGTGTGTTGTGTAGTGTGTTGTTCATAGCGGAGTAGAATGAAAATAAATTGGGGAATGTGCCAGCCCGGGGAGAGGATGGGGTGGCCACAAACTCAGAAAGCAGGCCACTGGCCTGCTCGATGGATTCCGAACGGTAGTCGGAAACAGATGTGTTTTGCCCACGCAGTGGGGAAAGACCTAAGCGGTTGTTCATACTTGTGTTGTGTCATAGCGCGCCTACCTGTCTCACGGGCAGACGTCATAAAGCCCTAAACCATAGTGGTTTAGTCAAAAAACAAACGCGGGCGTCAAATCGTGTCTCTCAGTGACACCCTCAATCTTAAATACGGTCTTTGCTTAGTCAAGTGTAGTGCGGTAAGCCGCACTTTAGGACAAATGTACGTTGCTGTCCTAACTCAACCAAGTATGCGGACGGTGATTTTAGCTGGCGGCACCTCATCAGGTACTATTACCTACGACGCAACCAGCCTGTTATGGTCACACCTGTTTTACCGGTAGCCTTCCGCCTGCAGACGGAACAACTCGGCGTAACGGCCGTCGAGTGTCATGAGTTCCTCGTGGCTTCCCTGCTCGAGGACACCGCCGTTCTCCAGGAAGAGAATCCGGTCCGCCATCCGAACGGTACTGAAGCGGTGACTGATGATGACCGCCGTACGCCCGTCGATCAGTTCGGTGAACCGCTGGAAGACCTCGTATTCCGCCCGGGCGTCCAGGGCGCTCGTGGGCTCGTCCAGGATCAGTAACTCCGCTTCCCGCATGTAGGCACGGGCCAGGGCGATCTTCTGCCACTGCCCGCCGGAGAGATCGACCGCTCCGGCGAAGCGGCGGCCCAGGAGCTGGTCGTACCGCTCTTCCAGCTCCGAGATCACTCCGTCGGCCAGGGATTTTTCCGCCGCTTCCTCGATCCGGTCGTCGGAGTCTATTTCCTGAATGCGGCCGACCGCAATGTTCTCCCGGGCCGTCAGCTGGTAGCGGAAAAAATCCTGGAAGATGACGCCCACCCGGTCGCGTAGTTCGGCCAGCCGGTATTCCCGGATATCGATACCGTCCAGCAGGATACGGCCGGAAGTGGGTTCGTACAGCCGGGCCAGCAGTTTGACCAGGGTGGTTTTTCCCGCCCCGTTCTCCCCGACCAAAGCCAGTTTGGTACCGACGGGCAGGTGGAAAGATAAATTATCGAGCACCAGCTTATCCGTGCCGGCGTAGGCGAAACTGACGTTTTCGAAGGTCCACCCCTCCCGGATCGGATCGGGGAAGGCAATTACTTTTTCCCCGTCGGCGATATTCGGCCGGATGTCGAAGAAGTCGAACAGATCCTGCAGGTAGAGGGCACTCTCCCCGATGGTGTTGACGCGGGAAAGAATGGTCTGTAACCCCTGCTGCATCCGGCGGAAGGCCCCCGCCAGGAAGGTCAGCGTCCCGATGCTGATCTGCCCGCTCAGGGTCTGAAGGATGATCAGCACGTAGGCGCCGTAGTAGGTCAGCGAACTGACGGCGCTGAAGAAGGCCCCCCAGCCAGCCCGCCGGATGCTGAGCGCCCGGTTCACGTAATAATATTTCATGGACAACTCCTCGAAACGGTCGGTGATGAAGTCGGCCAGTCCGAAGATCTTCACTTCCTTGGCCGTCACGTCGCTGGCCCCGATGTAGCGCAGGTAATCCAGTTCCCGCCGCTCCGGCGTCCAGCTGCGGGTGATGCTGTACTTCTGCTGGTTGAAATAATTCTCCTGAATGAAGCTGGGGATGACGGCTACCACCAGCAGCAGGATCAGCCAGGGGTTGAAGGCGATCACGCTGGCTCCCAGTACCAGCAGCGTAATGATGCTCTGGAACTGGGCGAGGAGTTGCGACATCAGCGTCGTCCGGCCGCTGTTCTGCCGGCGCGCGCGCTCCATCTTATCGTAAAAATCCGCGTCCTCGAAGTGGTACAGGTCGAGGGTGGCGGCGTGCCGCATCAGGTCGACGCTCGTCCGGTTGGCCACCAGGTCGGTCAGGAGGCTATCGGTCAGGGTGATGGCCCGGCTCAGCAGGTCGCTGGCCAGGGCCAGGGCCAGCTCGGCGGCGATCAGCAGCCACAGCCGGTCGGTATCCCCTCCGGTATCGATCAGGAGAATGACCTCGTCGATGATGAGTTTACCGACGTACAGAATGGCCGTCGGCAGGGCCGCCTGGAGGACGCGCAGCAGTACGTTGGCCGCCGTCAGCCGGGGGCTCGTACTCCAGATCAGCCGCAGGAACGGGGGCAGGTTTTTCAGGGCGCCGACTTGCTCGCGAAAGGTCTTCGGCTCTTCGGTCTTGGGGGGTTGGGGGCGGGGCATACTTAGGTAGACCCGTTACTCCGGGAATGGTTTGCCGACGGCGCGCGGGTGCAAAGTTTTCGTAAGGGGTACGCTCCCACCGTTTTTTTGGGAAGCCGGCACCTGCGTCCGCGCCCAAATTCGACGGTCAGTCTTTTTTCTTGAAGTCTCCCCGCTTCCAGCCATCGAAAAACTGCTTCCAGGCCACGGGGCTGAAGATATTCATGGGGGGGGTCTGACCGATGTAGTAGGTCTGGCGGGCCTGCTGGCGGAGGTAGAAACTGGCGTTCTCCTCCCCGCTGCGGGAGACGGTACTCTGCAGGGCTTCCAGCTTATCGGCGGAGAGGTTCTCACTGGCCCGCTGCTGCAGTTCGGGGGTGACGTCCATGGCCAGGAACTCCAGCTTGAAGTGATCGCGGCTGGGCCAGGGAAAGACCACCGTTTCCGGCAGGTTGATCGCGTCCTTCGTCATGAGCTGAACGATGCTGTACTTGTTGTCCTCCAGAGAGTCCGGGATGATGAAGGTAGCCTCCTCGTAGCCCAGGGCACTGAAGCGGATGGTGTCGTTCTTGTGGGCCACGATGCTGAAAAAACCATCCAGGTTGGCGTAGGTACCCCGTCCGTCGCTCTTCACCAGCACGGCGGCGAAGGGCACGGGGGTCAGCTGGCTGGTGGTGCCGTCCAGGATGATTCCGGAAAACTGCACCAGTTCCTCCCCGTACTGATCGACCAGCACCTGGGCACGCAGGCCGGAGAGGGAAAGAAGAAAGAGGCAAGCGAGAAATAAATGCTTCATGTCAGGACGAATTACAGGTAAAGAGACAGTCTCGGAATGCTTTAGGTTGGCTCACCCGGCATCAGGGCCCGGTCGAGCACCTCCCCTACGGAATCCACGAAGATGACCTCCAGCCCCTTCCGGTACCGCTCCTCGATCTCCCGAACGTTCTTCTCGTTCATTTTGCTCATGATGATGGTCTTCATACCGGCCCGGCGGGCGGCCAGCAGTTTCTCCTTGATGCCCCCCACCGGGAGCACGCGCCCCCTGAGGGTGATCTCCCCCGTCATGGCCACGTAGGGGCGTACGGGACGGCCGCTGTACACGCTGGCCATGGCGGTGAGCATGGTGATGCCCGCGCTGGGTCCGTCCTTCGGCGTCGCCCCCTCGGGTACGTGGATGTGCAGGTCCTGCTGGTCGAGATCCTCCTGGGAGATGCCGAGTTCCCCGGCCGTGGCTTTCAGGTAGGAGCGGGCGGTGATCGCGCTCTCCTTCATCACCTTACCGAGGTTACCCGTTTGCTGGAGGTTGCCCTTGCCGGGGCTGAGGCTGGCCTCCACGTAGAGGATCTCGCCACCGACCTGGGTCCAGGCCAGTCCGACGGCGATCCCGGGCAGCTTACCGACGCGGTAGGGTTCCCGCTCGAAGGGGCGGGGCCCGAGCACGGTTTCCAGGTCGGCTGCTTCGATTTTTACCGTCGTGGCGTCGTGCATGGCGATCTGCTTGGCGGCGTAGCGCATCAGGCCGGCGATCTGTCGGTTGAGGCTGCGTACGCCGCTCTCGCGGGTGTAGCCCTCGATCACCGTCTTCAGGGTGGTTACCGGGAGCTTGACCTGCTTTTTCTTCAGGCCGTGCTTTTCGAGTTGCTGGGGAAGCAGGTGGCGTTTGACGATCTCGAGTTTTTCCTCCGCGGAGTAACCGCTGAGCGTAATGGTTTCCATCCGGTCGCGCAGGGCCGGCTGGATGGTCGCGTAGCTGTTGGCCGTGGCGATAAAGAGTACCTTACTGAGGTCGACGTCGAGGTCGAGGTAGTTGTCGTGGAAGGTCGTATTCTGCTCCGGGTCGAGCACTTCGAGGAGGGCGGAACTGGGGTCGCCGCGGTTGCTGCGGCCAATTTTATCGATCTCGTCGAGGATGAAGACGGGATTAGCGGAGCCCACCTTTTTGAGGGACTGCACGATCCTTCCGGGCATGGCCCCGATGTAGGTGCGACGATGACCGCGGATCTCGCTCTCGTCGTGGAGACCGCCGAGGCTGATCCTGACGAATTTGCGGCCCAGGGCGCGGGCGATACTCTTGCCCAGGCTGGTCTTTCCCACTCCGGGAGGGCCGAGAAGACAGAGAATGGGGGCGTTCATGTCCCCCTTCAGCTTCAGGACGGCGAGGTGGCCGAGGATGCGGTCTTTGACCTTTTCCAGTCCGTAGTGGTCCGCGTCCAGCACTTTGGCTACGGCGGTAAGGTCGAAGTTATCGTCGGTGTAGTCCCGCCACGGCAGGTCGAGCAGGGTCTCCAGGTAGGAGAGCTGGACGCTGTACTCGGCCATCTGGGGGTTCATCCGCTTCAGGCGGGTAATCTCCCGGGTAAAGACCTTGGCGACCTCTTCGGGCCATTCCTTGTCCTTACCGCGCTCGTCCAGTCGCTCCACCTCCGCCTTGTTGGGGCTGTCGCCGAGTTCTTCCTGGATGGCCTTCATCTGCTGGTTGAGGAAGTACTGTCGCTGCTGCTCCTCGATGTCGCCCCGGGTCTTGTTCTCGATCTGGTCGCGCAGTTCGAGGAGTTGCAGTTCCTTCTGTAACTCACCGAGCAGGGTATCGGCCTTCTTGCCGAGGTCGGCTTCTTCCAGCAGGCCCTGCTTGTCCTCCACCTCATTGTTGAGGTTGCTGGCGATGAAGTTCATCAGGTGGCTGGGGTGCTTGATGTTGTCGAGCATCACCTGGGCCTCGGAGGGGATATTGGGGCTGAGTTCCACGGCCCGGCGGGCGTTATCGCGGATGCTGTCCACCGTCGCCCGGTACGTGAGCGGGTCGGCGGGGTCGGAATATCCCAGTAATTCCATTTCTCCGGCGAGGAAGGGCTGCTCGCTGGTGAGCCGCAGCCGCCGGATCCGCTGGCGTCCCCGCAATACGGCGGTCAGGCTGCCGTCGGGCATCCGCAACATCTTCAGCAACCGGGCCAGTGTACCTACTTCGTAGAGGTCGTCGTGCCCCGGGTGTTCGTTGTCTCCGTCGCGCTGGGAGAACACGGCGATGAGCTTGCCGCCCTCGTCCGCGTGGGTGATCGCCCGGATGGACCGGTCGCGGCCGATGTTGATGGGGATCACGATGGTGGGGAACAGGACGGAGTTCTTCAGGGCCAGGATCGGCACCTCGGCGGGCAGCTCGCCGGCCTCGAAGGATTCCTCTCCCTCGTCCATACCGATGAAGGGAAAGAGTTCGGTCTCTTCGTCGAAACCGCGGTTGTTGGTGGTGATCTTGATCTTAGGCTGGCTCAATGGGGCTACTTTCGGGAAAGGGGCAAAGGTAGGTAACAATGTGTGGGGGGGAAGGGTTGGGGGGGGTGGACCGTTGGACCGTTGGATCGTGAACTTACTATCGGGCATATTTTGTCGCATGAGTAGAAGTAGACTCGGTACTGCGGAAATACCGGAGTACTCATTGACTTCTCCTTCGGAGCGGGCGATTGCATGGCGGGTCGCGCCTACCGTAAAGAATGGACTTTTCGCGTAGATCGCAACGGCACGCACTTGATCGCCAGGGAGGAACGGGGGCGGTTTCACCCTGGCTTTCTACGGTAAATCTATCCACCACCAGTTGACGGATAAATCCGTCCGCAGGATAAACCCCGCGATACGCCGTTGACTCCGTAATCAGTATATCCCGCCGGTGTGCAAAACCACCACCGAAGCACCGGGCGGGAAGTAGCCTTTTCTGATTTCGGCGTATACCCCGGAAAATAATTTTGCGGTGTATACGGGTTCCAGGGGAATACCCGGAAATTCCGGCAGGTCGACCCGGGAAACGGTATCTTTTTGGTATATATCCCAGTATGCGGGAAATTTAGCGTAGCCCCCGAAGTGGTACTCCGGAATAATGGTGTAATTGGTACAACCGGGGGCTAGTTTCTCTATCTCCCCGGCCATCCAGTTTCCCTTCAGGGCGGGGAATAGGAGTACCTGGGTGTTCTCAGGGCGGGCCGCCCGGATAATACCGGCCGCCGTACCTCCGGTTCCCATGGAGAGGCAAAAATAATCGGGGGCTTTACCGAGTTGCGCCAGGGTCTCGGTGAATATTTCCCCGGTATACTTCAGCGCGGCTTCGGTGGTGCCGCCCTCGGGGATTACGGTGATATCCGAAGCAGTCAGATTATGGCGGCGCGCGGTGGCGGCGACCAGTTCCCGGAGTACGTCCGGGCGGGCCTTGTTCCGGTAGGTGGATCGATCCAGAAAACGAAGGTCGGCACCGTTCTTTCGTACCAGGGACAGTACCGGATTATCGACCGGCTCCCCCCGCACGTACAGGGTGACCGGGAAGCCGTAGCGGCGACCGGCTTCGCTCAGGGCGGCCAGGTGATTGCTGTACGCCCCCCCGAAGGAAAGAGCGTGCACCGGGGGGCGATCCAGCAGGGGGCGCAGCTTACGGATCTTGTTGCCCTGCAGGGGGCTGCCGGGCGTATCCCGGTAAAGATCGTCCCGCTTACAGAATAATTCCATTCCCGCCGCCCGGACCCAGGGCAGATCGAATCCGTTGGAGCGGGCTCAGGCCTCCTCGAGGGCGAGTGGCTCGATGTCGTAACCGGCGTCCCGGACGGTCCGGATCACGGCTTGTTCGGCCACGGGGCCTTCCACGCTGAGCACGCGGCGGGGGTCGTCCAGGTCGACGCGCCAGAAGGCGACACCGTCGAGGTCGTCCAGGAAGCCGGTAACGTTGCTGAGGCAGCTGCCGCAGTTAATGGTGGTAGAGAAAGTCTTGAGGGTGGTAGCCACGGGGTGGATGCTTGGTACGCCAGAGTAACGCGGTCCGGGCTAAGTTGGTTCTGCCAGTCTTTCCCGCCACTCCCGGAGCCACTCCCGGTAGGTGGGGACGGCCGTCCGGTCGATCAGCCCGGGCAACCCGGCCTCGATGAGGGGCAGCTGGGCGGCGAGGGTTTCCAGGTCGCCCGACAGATCGGCGATGGCCGCACGGGTCAGGGCAACGTCTCCGGGCTGGGTAAAGGGGTTTTCCTGGTACTGCTCGAAGTCCGCCCGGGCCGCCTCCAGGTTCCGCCGGTAGCGGGCGTGAAAGAAGGCGCGGGTCAGGTAGTAGGAATAGGTGGCGGCCTCCATCAGATGCTCTCTGGAAGCGATGACCTGGTCGAGACTGTCTTCCGCCGTATCCAGGTCGCCCCGATCTACGGCGTGGAGATAGCGATAGAAGAGGAGGCCCGCCCGCTCGGAGGGGTGAATGTCCTCCCGGGAAGCCAGCCCCCGCTCGATGGGTCCCATCGGAAGTTCGGCGTAGGGGCGACCCGCCCGTAGTTGGGACAACCCCTGCACGCCCGCAATGCTGGCGGCCGCCTGGTCGGAATCCCGGGAGAGGGTAAGAAACCGCTTGCCATCGCTCATCATGCCGTTGGCCTGAAAGGGAATGGCCGTGGCCAGAAAAATCCCGCCGGAGATGGCCCCGGCCAGAAATAAAAGGGTGGAAACGAAGGGGTACGCCCCCAGCAGATAACTCCCCCCTACCCCGAGGGCCAGCAGGAACAGGGAAAAGAGGGGGCCGCCCAGGGCGTACCAGCGAAAACGATTTCGTAGGTCCCCGTCGCCATTCGGCAGCATCAGCGCCACTCCGCCGGCGGTATTCAGGTTGCGGTTGCGCTTCAGACGGAGCTTACCCGCCTCGTCGCGATGCCAGTGGAACGGGCCGACGGTCAGGCCGAAGAAGTCGAAGTCCTGCCAGCGGCCGAAGGCGACGTGACCGAGTTCGTGCACCAGGATGGCCAGGAAACCGAACAGCGGGATAAAAAGAAAGATGGACAGCTTCTGCCAGCGCATCATCCCGGAAGCCGCCGGAGGAAGGAGGTATTTCGCCAGCAAGTAACCGAAGAGGGCACCGCCGAGTAGAGTCAGTAAGAGAGTCCCGATCTTTTTCATGGAGCGAAAGTATAGAGGTCCGCCGATTTCGAGGAGTCGGACCTCCTCCACTCGACCGATGGTCTCGCTACGAGAGGGCCGACACCCGAAATCTCTGAAATGCCCGCACCTGCGTCCGCGCCCGGATCGCAACAAATTTCCGGCAGGTTCCTTTTCCAACCATGAACATACGTTTCGTGCCCCGCGAGGAAATCGACAAACAGCTTTACAACAGCTGCGTACACTACGCGACCAACGGCAATGTCTTTGGTTACGACTGGTTCCTGGACAACACGGCCCGGGAGTGGGACGCGCTGGTGGAAGACGATAATTACACCAGCGTAATGCCGCTGCCACGTCGTAAGAACTGGCTCGGGCGGCAGTACCTTTTTCACCCCCGGCTGGTGTCCGACCTGGGTGTTTACAGTGTAAACGTGCTCAGCCCGAAGCGCATCCAGTCGTTCTGGGAGGCCATTCCGGAGGTGTACCGCGGCGGCGAACTCACCGTCGAACCCGCCTCCGTGCCGCCGAAGGGAAGCCGGTTCGAAGTGAGCGCGGCCAGCGGAGACGCCCTGTTCCTGAACCGCCCCTACGAAGAACTCGTGGATGATTTCCCGAGCGACTATTTCCGCCGCCTCGCGCTGGCCGAGGCCGCCGACCTGATTCCCGCCACCCCCACCAAACCGGAAAAACTGGCCGACTTCTGGCTGGCCCAGCACGGTAAGGGGGGCGACAACGAGTGGCGGTACCACGCCATGCAACGGCTGATGTACCAGGTGCTGCACCGGGGCTGGGGAAACGCCTTCGTGGTGCAAACGAAGGAAAAAGAAATCCTGGCCGGTATCTTTCTGATCTACAGCCACAATCGGATCTTCCCGCTGTTCGGAGCCGAAAGCCCCGCCGGTGCCGCGGTGGGCGCGGGTACCTGGCTGCGGGATAATTTGCTGCACAGCCATGCGGAGCGGTCTTTGAAGATCGATAAGGGTGAGTTGTTCGTACATTAGCGGCTTGTTGTACATTACACACTAACCCCGTCCGCAAGTATGAAAATCACCGACCACCAGAATACCAAGATTGTCGCCACCGTCGGCCCCGCCTGTAGTTCCTACGAAGGACTGACCGGCCTGGTCGAAGCGGGGGTGGACGTTTTCCGGCTGAACTTCAGCCACGGCACCCACGAGGATCACAAAAAAGTGATCGATCACATCGTACGGCTTAACAAGGAGCTGGACACTCACGTCGCCATCCTGGCCGACCTGCAGGGGCCCAAGCTCCGCGTCGGTAAGATGGAAGGGGACGGGCTGCCGGTCGCCGAGGGGCAGATCGTGACCTTCACCAACACCAAGTGCGTCGGCAACGCCGAGCGGGTGTACATGAGCTACCCCGAATTCGCGCGGGACGTGAGCGTCGGCGAACGCGTACTGGTGGACGACGGCACCCTGGTGTTCGAAGTGACCGAGACCAACGGTACCGATACCGTCAAACTCAAAACCCTCTTCGGCGGCACCCTCAAGAGCAACAAGGGAGTGAACCTGCCCAACACCAAGATCAGCCTGCCCAGTCTGACCAAAAAGGACCTGAAGGACCTGGAGTACATCCTGACCCTGCCGGCCGTCAACTGGATCGCGCTGAGTTTCGTACGCCGCGCCAAGGACCTGAAAGACCTGAAGGCCCGCATCGACGCGGCCGGCCACCCCGCCAAGATCATTTCCAAGATCGAGAAGCCGGAGGCCATCGAGAACCTGGACAAGATCATCAAGCACTCGAACGCCATCATGGTGGCCCGGGGCGACCTCGGTATCGAAATTCCGATGGAACGGCTGCCGATCGTACAGAAAGACATCATCCGTCGCTGCATCCAGCGGGCCCGCCCCGTTATCGTCGCCACCCAGATGATGGACTCCATGATCACCAACCCCGGCCCCACCCGCGCCGAGGTGACCGACGTGGCCAACGCCGTCCTCGACGGGACGGACGCCGTCATGCTTTCCGGAGAAACCAGCGTAGGCCGCCACCCGGCCCTCGTGGTGAAGGCCATGAACGCCATCATTCACGAGGCGGAGAAGGTCTACGAGATCGGTGTCAAGCGCCCGAAGTCCAACTCCAACAGCGGTACTTACATCAGCGACGTGGTTTGCTCCGCCGCGACCTGGGCCGCCCAGAACCTGCGCGCGCGGGCCATCGTCGGCAACACCCGCAGCGGCTACAACGCCTTCAAGCTGAGTAGCTTCCGCCCCTGGAAATCCAAGATCTACATCTTCAGCGACCAGCACCACATCCTGAATACCCTCAACCTCTGCTGGGGCGTACGTACCTACCACTACGGCAACTTCACGAGTACCGACCTGACCGTGGAGGAAACCACCCAGATCCTGATGGACAACGGTCACCTGGACAAGGGAGACATGGTCGTCCACACCGCCAGTATGCCGCTGGAGAAGGCGGGCATGACCAATATGATGAAGATTACCCTGGTGGAGTAGGTACCGGTTACTGGTTCACGTCACGCATGACCTGCGGGCAACGAGCAACCGGAAAACAACTAGCCACCAGCGAACGCGTTATAAGTCGGTAACTTCCCTGCTCATGCGTGTCTATTATCTTGTTTCTTGCCTCTTGCTGCTTTCCCCTTTATCGGCTCAGCCCGGCTCGGTGACCGAAGCCTCCATCAAACTGGAGCAACGATTCATCGAGGCCAAGCGGGAGGCCCTGCTCGGCAAGACGGACAAGGCGATCGGGATGTTCGGGGAACTGGCCGACGAGGCGCCGGACGACGATGCCATCCAGTTCGAACTGGCGCGGCTGCAGTACGCCGCGGGCAGGGAAGGGGAAGCCATCAATGCCATGAAGAAGGCTTACGGCAAGCGCCCGAACGAGGTGTACGCTGCCTTTCTGGGTAACATCTACCAGTCGGCCGGTCGTTACCGCGAAGGGGCGGACCTCTACGCCGACCGGGTGAAGCGCAACCCCGCCGCCCCCGAGAATTACTTCGAGCAGGCCGCCTTTCAGGTGCGCGCCCAGGACATCAAAGGGGCCATCGCCACCTACGACGACTTGCAGAAGCGAATCGGCATCAACCCGGAACTCGCCCGCCAGAAACACGCCCTTTACCTCGGTACGGGAGACCAGAAACGGGCCGAACGGGAACTCACGGAACTGGTGGAGGCCTTTCCCCGCCAACTGGATTATCGCCACCTCCTGGCGGCCTACTACGCCAGTCAGAACGACGCCGCGGCCGCCCGCCGGAGCTACCAGGATATCCTCGCCCTGCAACCCGACGACGTGAAGGCACAACTCGCCCTGCAGGGTAGCAACGGTGGCAATAAGCCGGCCGCCGGCAACGAGGCGGAGACGATGGCCCTGCTGGGCCGACCGGACGTGGACGTCGACCTGAAGATCGGACGGCTGCTGCCGCTGGTGCAACGGGTGGCGAGCACGCAGGATGCGGAACTTTCCAACGAGGCGCTCCGTCTGGTCACCGAATTAAGACGGGTCCACCCGGATGAGGCCAAGGCCGCGGCCCTGGAGGGAGACCTCCTCTTCCACAGCGGTCAACTGATCGAAGCCGGCCGTGCCTACCGTGCCACCATCGAACTGGACGATACCGTCTACCCCGTCTGGGAACAACTGCTCGGCACCCTCTACCTCACCAATGAGTCGGCCGACTTGCGGGAGTACGCCGAGCGGGCCCTCGACATCTTCCCCAACCGCCCGGCCATCTACGTCCACTACGCCCTGGGCGAGGCGATGCGCTTCAACTTCGAAGAGGCAGCCTCCCTGCTCGAACCCGCCGGACTGATGGTTTCCGCCGACCCGGAAAGCAGTAACCGCGTCGCTTCCCTTGCCGCTGCGGTCAGCGCGATGGCGGACGGGCAATCGCTGCCCGCGGGTAGCCCGGCCGACCAACTTCCCGGCGGGAAGGACGGTCCCCTGGTCAGACTCATAAACTGGCGATCGAGCGGGGACATACCGTCGTTAACGACCCTGCGCGCACTGGACCACCCCGGCAATACGAACGCGGTTTTTCTCGAACTTCTGGGCGATGCACAACTTAAAGCAGGGGAACGAGCCGCCGCCGCCGGCACCTACGTCCGCGCCAAGTCGGCCGGTAGTAAGTCCCCTACCCTGTCCGAAAAAATCGCCCAGGTAAAAAGCTAATTTCATGCGTTTTCTCCTCTTCCTGTTCCTCGGCCTGCTGTTCGTCAGCAGCTGTAATAAGAAAGTGACCGACTCCGCCGGCACGAGTGCTCCCAGGCCACCCCGTAACAGCCAGGTAGCGAAGGTCGTCCGGGCCATGAACGACAACAAGGTCTCCACCGAATTCATGGAGGCCCGTGCGAAGGTGGACCTGCGCAGTGACAAGCTCAGTATCGGCGGTACCGCCACCATCCGGCTGGAACACGACAAGGCCATCTGGATGGTCGTCAAGAAGTTCGGCTTCGAGGGGGCCCGCGTACTCATCCGCCCCGACAGTTTTTTCCTCCATAACCGCCTGGAGGGGGAGTACGTCGCCGAACCCCTCAGCTACATCGAGGAGAAGTACGAGATGCCCGCCCGCTTCGACCTGCTGGAAGACATCATCCTCGGCAACGCCGTCTTTTTTACCGAAGAGCTGCGGCTGCAAACCTCCGGTACCGACTACATTCTGGAAGGCCGGGATGCCCGCTACGACACCCGCTACGTCGTCGATCCGGTTGCCTACCAGCTCAAGGAGATGCAACTGAACGAACTGGCCGATTCCCGTGGGGTGACCGTCAGCAATTCCAACTTTCAACAACTGGAAGGGCTGGCCCGTCCCTTTCCCACCGAGCGAACGGTATCCATTCAGGGCGGCAGTGCCGGCAACGCCAGTATCCAGATGACCTTTGACCGGATGGGGTTTTCGGGGCCGCTGGATATGCCGTTTTCTAGCCGGTAGTCCGTTTCGAGTTGTCGGACGACCTCCGCTGGCGCTCCGAGTCGGCCGACAACCTTCACTCGATGTGTAGAGAAATTTTAGTCCGCCAGTTCCGTGTGAACCTCCACCACCTCGTGGAGGGTCCGGTGTACCGGGCACCGATCGGCGATCTCGAGTAAACGGGCACGCTGTTCGGCGGTCAGGTCACCGCGCAGGTGAATGACGCGGTCGAAGCGGTCGATCTTCGTCGCCTTCTCGTCGGCCTCCTTCATGTCGGTCGCATAGTCCTTGCTGTGATCGAGGTGGACCTCCACTTCTTCCACCACCCACTTTTTCCGGCGGGCGTACATCTGGATGGTCATGGCCGTGCAGGCCCCCAGCCCGGCACTGACCAGTTCGTAGGGGCCGGGGCCGAAGTCATTGCCGCCGACCTTCTCCGGCTCGTCGGCCACCAGGTGGTGCTGACGAACCATCACCTCGGTCGTAAACCCCTCGCTCCCTAGCCGTACGGCTACGTTGTGGTCGCTACGGATAGGAGCGGCCTCCGCCACGGGAATGTAGCGGGCCGACCAGCCGGCGATCACCTGTCCGGCGTAATGGCTGTCCTTATTATCGGTCACTAAGTGATCCGCTCCGTCCAGGGAGACGAAACTCTTGGGGTGGCGGGCCGCGCGGTAGAGTTTGGCGGCTTCGTCGATATTCACCGTACGGTCCTGGGGGGAATGGAGAAAGAGAGTAGCTACGTCGAGTTCCTTTATCCTTTCCTCCAGCCGGTGGTGTTCCAGATCGTCCAGGAATTGCCTGGCGATCCGGAAGGGTCGGCCACCGATATCCACCGTGGCCTCTCCCCGGGATTCGATCTCGGACAACCGGGTCTGGAAATGCCGGCTGACGTGATCCGGGGTAAAGGGTGCGCCGATAGTCGCTACGGCCTTAACCGACGGAAGCTGTCCGGCCGCGCAGAGCACCGCGGCGCCCCCCAGGCTGTGCCCCACCAGGAGGGCCGGGGCTTCGTGCTCGGTTGTCAGCCATTCGGCCGCCGAGAGCAAATCGGAAATATTGGTCGTAAAGTTGGTATCCACGAACTCCCCTTCGCTCTGGCCGATACCGGTGAAGTCAAACCGCAATACGGCGTAGCCCGCCAGATTCAGTTCGCGGGAGATGTTGCGCTCGGCCGTCAGTATCTTACCGCAGGTAAAGCAATGGGCGAAAATAGCAAAGGCGTGGGGGTGACGGTTAACGGGCCACTCCAACTTGGCGTGAAGCAGGTGACCGGTAGCATTTTCGAAGGAAACGGTGGTATTTTTCAAACAAAAGGTATTTAATTGACACAAATTGTTTGATTTAACCGTTGTGAATACGTAGTTTTGTTTTAAACTCGCCCACATGTCCTCTCAGAAAATCAAACGCCCCGAAAAGGTAGCGGAAAGTCCGCAAACCCCTTCCCGAATCGACCCGCCGAGGGATCGCCTGCGCGACATCATCATTGTATTCGTGGCTTACCCCATCACGCCGACGAAAGAAGCCGAGCGCATCGGCAAAAAGATGCCGTGGCTGGAAGTGGTCTCCCTGGTGGCTAAGGTGGTTTTGGCCGGGTTGGGAGTGGTAAAGTTGGTGCTGGAGAGTTAGTGGACCGTTGGATCCGTTATGTACCAACGATCCAAAAGTCTAACACCTCCAACAGCCTAACACCTCCAACAGCCTAACAGCCTAACGGCCTAACACGTCTAACACCTCCAAAACTAATTTTCCGCCAGATACTCATGCACGAACTTGATCGCCATCGCTCCTTCCCCCACCGCGCTGGCGACCCGGTTCATCGCCCCGGCACGAACGTCTCCGGCCGCGAAGATGCCCGGCTGACAGGTCTCCAGCAGGAACGGATTGCGTTCCAGCGGCCAGCCCTTCCGGCGTTCTTCGCTGGCCAGCAGGTCACGACCGGTAAGGACGAAGCCGCGCCGATCGGTCATCACCTGCCCGCGTTCCAGCCATTCGGTGCGGGGCCTGGCGCCGATGAAGATAAAGAGTGCGTCGGCGGGTATTTCGTAGGTGGACTCGTCCTCACAGTTCTTCAGGACGAGGCGTTCGATGTGGTCGTTGTCGCCACATACCTTAACGACCTCGCGGAACCCCTGGACGTTGATGTTCTCGATGGCGTCGATCTGGTCGATGAGGTAACTGGACATACTGCTGGTGAGATCGGGCTTTCGGACGAGAATATTGACCTCCTTGGCAAATTTACTGAGGTAGACCGCCCCCTGTCCGGCGCTGTTTCCACCCCCCACTACGTAAATGGTCTTTTCCTCACAGGCCCGGGCCTCCGTCATGGCGGCTCCGTAGTAGACACCGGCTCCGGTGAATTTATCGGCCCCCTCCGCCGGCAGGTGACGGTACTGTACGCCGGTAGTGAGAATGACGGACCGGGTCTTGATCTCGTCGCCGTTATCCAGGGTGAGTATTTTATAATTGTCGCGAATCTCGATACCGGTAACCTCCCGGGGGCTGACCACCTCCACCCCGAAGCGGAGGGTCTGGGCCATGGCCCGACGGGTTAGTTCCGACCCGGAGAGGCCACTCGGAAAGCCCAGGTAGTTCTCGATCCGGGAACTCGAGCCCGCCTGCCCGCCCGGTGCGCGGGACTCGATCACCAGGGTCTTCAGGCCCTCCGAGCCGCCGTAGACCGCCGCTGCCATGCCCGCCGGACCGGCACCGATAATGACGACGTCGTAAAAATCCTCACTGGCCGTACCGCTCATGCCGAGTTGCTCCCCCAGGTCGGCCAGGGTCGGGTCACCCATTGCCGTACCGTCTTCGAGGATGACCAGTGGTAATTCCTTGTTCTCACAGTCGTGCAGCTCGATGAGTTGCTCTCCCTGCTCGCTCCGGGCGTTGATCCAGCGGTAGGGCAGCAGGTTGGCGGCCAGCCAGTCCTTGATGTTGTGACTCTTCGGACTGTACTCGTAGCCGATCACCCTGATACCACTGAATTCCGGCCGGTAGGTCAGTTGCCAGTCGGCCAGGAGTTCGTCCAGTACCGGAAAGAGCTTTTCCTCCGGTGGGTCCCAGGGCTTCATCAGGTAGTAATCGAGCTGCACGTCGTTGATGGCCTTGATCGCCGCGTCGGTATCGCTGTAGGCGGTGAGCAGGACACGCTTGGCCAGCGGAAAGTGCACCTTGGCTTTCTCCAGGAAATCAACGCCCAGCATCTGGGGCATCCGCTGGTCGCTGAGGAAGAGGGCGATGGTCTCGCCCTTCTTTTTCAATTCTTCCACGGCACCGAGGGCATCCTCGGCGCTATCGGTACTGATGATGCGGTAGTCGTCCTTGTACTGGCCGCGCAGGTCGCGCTTCAGGCTGCGGAGCACCTGCTGGTCGTCGTCGACACTCAGGAGAATGGGTTTCTTGTTGGTTGCCATGGTGTTGGTGTAAATTATTCAGCCGGAAGACAAACGCGGAAGAGCGTACGGCCGGGTTCACTCTCCATAGTGATACTGCCCCGGTGGTGGTTGATGACGCGGCGCACGATGTCCAGTCCCATACCGGTTCCCTCCCCTACTCCCTTCGTGGTATAAAAAGGTTCGAAAATGCGGGTCTGGACGTCTTCCGGAATACCGGGACCGTTGTCTTCAATCTCTACGCAGACGCAGTCCCGCTCCTGGAAGCTACGGATAATGATCTGATTTCCGGATTCCTTCAGCGCATCCAGTGCGTTGGAGATCATATTGGTCCAGACCTGGTTCATTTCCCCGACCATCGCCTTGATACTGGGAATGTTAGCGTCCAGCTGCTTGACCAGCGTCACCCCCTGCTTTTTGACCTGGTGGTACAGCATGGTGACGGTAGACTCGATCCCGCTGTTGAGATCGGTAAATTCCAGGCTCGGATCCTGGTCCATGTGGCTATAGGTTTTGATGGACCGTACCAGTTCGGAGATGCGTTTGCTGCTGATCTGGATCTCGTCGACCAGCCGCTCGGTGGTCAGGTTGGTTTCGATCCACCAGAGGACGGCGGCCAGGCTTTTTTCCGGGAGTATCTCAGCGATCTTGTCGAGGTGCTCGGGCAGAAAATCCCAGTCGACGAAGGTGTCGGCGACCTCATCTCCTCCATCGATGCCGTGGTCGTCGAACCAGTCTACCAGATCATCGGTGCGCTCCTCCCGCTGCATCAGGCTGAGGCTGGTCGTGCAGGTGGCGCCCGCCTGAATACGCTCGAAGAGTACCTCATTGATCCGGTCGACCATATCCGGAGTGGATTGGATCAGCATGACCGACTTAAAACGGTCGGGTGTCTGCTGGAGGTGGCGGTGGAGATCTTTACTGGCACTCACCATGGCGGAGGCCGGGTTGTTGAGTTCGTGGGCCAGGCCCGCGCTCATCTTGCCCAGCGCCATCAGCTTTTCGTCCATCAGCCGCATCTGCTGAAAATCCCGGACGCGGTTGGTCATGACGCTCACCAGGGCCTGGGCCAGGGGGTAGCTGACATTCACCATCTCCGTGAAACAGTCACGGTGCAAGCGCAGCACTTTCGTAGGGCCGGTAGCGTAACCGTTGGCACTGGCCTCCACCATACGGCTGAAGGGCAGAACCCCGGTGACGCCCGGTGCGTCGTACATTCCCATTTCCCGTTTGCGGCCGTTCGATTCCCGGATGAGCGTCAGGCCACCCTCCAGGATGATGAGCATGTGATCCACGGGTTGACCGTCGCCGATGATCAGTCCCCGGTCGTCGAACTCTACGTATACGCCCTGTTGGTGCAGCCACCGAAGGGCCTCGTCGGCAACACCGTCAAAGAGATCGAACGCCCTGAGTTTGTCGAAGAGGGCCTCGGTTTTGGGGAGGGTTTTCATGGGCAGTGAATTATGTTTCATTAACGCGGAGGGCCGGTAATAGTTAGGGTGCCACCAGCCGTCGGGCGGCGGAGCGATCGTAAATAATCGGGGTATAAGCCAAAAGAAGTCGGTAACGGGGGCGAGGGCGCGGGTGCGGGCCTTATATTTGGGATGCCCCCCGGCTTCGTTCATATTTGGATTTTGCACCCGCGCGGCGTCGCCCCAAAAGTGTTTAAACAAATAAAGGCACTATCTTTTTTATGATAGAATTTTATAATGCTTTTACCGCTTTTTGGTAAAGAAACCTTACTATTCCGGGTACAAATGTCCGAGACCATAAAAATTCTGGACCTTCTTCCCATTCCCGCCTTCCTGGCGTCGGAGCGGGCGGAGCTATTGTACCTGAACGAAGCCATGCGCCGGCTAACCGGACAACACGAGGCCCAGCCACGGGACCGGACACTGATCGGGCTGGGGTTGTTTCTCAGTGATGCCGAGTTCCGGGGGTTCGTGAAAGGGTTCAGTAAAGTCGGCCCCGTACAGCGGCTGCAACTCCCCGGAAGCCGGCTGCGGGACCCCGAAAAGCGCATTATGCTGACGGCCACTTTTCTGGAATCGAAGAAATTGGTACTCGGTATCATTGACATCACCCCTACCATCAATCCGCTGTCGGCACCGAGGGGGGAATCGGAAGACGAGATTTCCAATCACCTCCCCTACTTCGTGCTCCGCACCGACGGAGCGGGCAACATCGTCTCCGCCAATGAAGCTTTTCGTATTGCATTCCGCTACCCGGAATCTTCCGCTGCCCCGGACTACGGCAGCCTGAGCGGCCTGGACGTTAATTTCACCCCCGCCCGCTGGGAATCCCACCTTAAAGTGGCTCGTCTCGACGGGGAAATCACCTACGATACGCAATTGGTCCAGGAAGGGGGGGCGCGGCTTCCGGTACGGGTAACCGTCAGTGGGGTAAGGGGGTTCCCTGCCCGCAATGCCGTGGTCAGCATACTGGACCTGACCCGCTTCCGGGCGTTGCGCCTGCCCGATGAGCCGGAAGAAACCGCCAATCGTCGGTCGGTTGAGCGAAACCGGGGGATAGCGGACATCGTAAGCGTAAGCCCGCGCTACCGGGAGGTTATTTCTAAAATCGAGAAAGTCGCCAAAACTGACAGTACGGTGCTCATCAGCGGGGAAACGGGTACCGGTAAGGAATTAGTGGCCCGTGCGCTGCACTACCACAGTGACCGGAGGGAGCAGCCGTTCATTACCGTCAACTGCGGGGCCCTGCCGCTGGACCTCATCGAGAGCGAACTGTTCGGCTACCGCAAGGGCGCCTTTACCGGCGCCAATCAGCACCGGACCGGGCTGTTCGAGACCGCCGACGGGGGGACGCTCTTCCTGGACGAGATCGGGGAATGGCCCCTCTCCGCACAGACCAAGTTATTGCGGGTGTTGCAGGAGAAGGAGTATACGCCCGTGGGAAGTTCCACCGTGAGGTTCACCAACGTGCGGGTACTGGCGGCCACCAACCAGGACCTTTCGCAAATGGTCAAAGCAGGTCGTTTCCGGGCCGATCTGTACTTCCGTCTCAACATTTTCCCCATTAACAACCCTCCCCTCCGGGATCGGCCGGAAGACATCGTACACCTGGCCAATCACTTCATCGACAAACACGCCCCACGGATAAACAGCCGGGTCAGTGAGATTTCCGATGCAGCCGTGGCACTGCTCCGGCAGTACAGTTTTCCGGGCAACGTCCGGGAACTGGAGAACATCATCGAACGTGGACTGATCCTGGCCACCGGCACGACGCTGGAAATCAACCCGGAGGCACTCCAGAGCCACGGGGAAAACCCGCCGACCGACGGGCTACCGGAAAATAAGGAGGCCGCCATCCCGCTCGTGGATATGGAAAAAAGATACATTGAACGCATCCTGGAATTGTGTGGCGGTAAGGTGAGCGGCCCCGGCGGAGCGGCGGAGGTACTCGGCCTGAACCCCCAGACGCTTTACTCCAAGCTGCGCAAACTGGACATCAGTCGGAAATAGCGTTTCCCTTTTGTTCCTCGGTGTCCAGGGCATTATTCACCGTGATCAACGCCAGCTCACCATTAACGTAGAGTGGCCGGTAATCCACCAGAGAATACCGTTCGGGGTAGCTCGCTTCCAGATCTTCTTCCGTGTACTCCACGCGCTCGTAAAAACTCCCGCTCTTCAACCTTGCGATCGACATCCGGAATTTTTTCGTGCCTGATTCCGTAAGAAAATCACAGACGTTGGCGCTGATAAAATCCTCCACGGCCATTTGTGGGGTGGCCGTCCGGTTCAGGGAGAGAATATTGCCCTCCACGTCCATTATACCCGCCTGGCTATCGGTCTCCTCGATGATGGCCCGGTACTCGGAGAGGAGTTGGGCGGTAGCTTCCCGGTCTTTCACTTCTTCCGTAATGTCCCGGACCATCAGCATGGTTCGCCCTCCCGTTTCGGGAGTGTTCCTAGTATCCGTGCGCGACAGCATTACGGGAATAAAGTTGATGGCGTAATGAAATTCCACCTTACCCCGGTGGCCGGTAATGATGAATTCGCCGGACTGGGAGGTCTGCTCGTCCAGGACCGACCGGAAGATTTGGTTAAATTCCGCCCGCTGTTGGTCGTTTGCGAGTAACTCCGTGAAGTATCCCCCGTTCAACATTTCGGGCTCCTCTTCCGCCAGTGGCCGGTTGATCTCGGTGATCCGGCCGGTATCCGTCAGGACCAGGACCGTATCGGTGGAGTATTTAAAAACGGCCTCATATTTCCGGGCGGTATCCCGCAACTGCGTACGGGCTTCGACCAGTTCCTGAATACCGATGAATGTGACCACGATGCCATCCGGATTGTCATCCGCAGTGCGGTAGGGAAGGATACGCAAGAGGTAGTTGTTCCCCTTATCGTTCGTGACCTCTTGTTCGAAACGAATCCCCTGCCGGAGTACCTGTTTTCCGATTTCCAGTAAGTTGATACTGGAGAAAGACCCCTTGAAGGCGGACAGGGGGCGGCCGATGTCCGTCAGGTGGAGATCGAACTGTCTACGGATGGAGGGCGTAAAACGCCGGATATTGAGTTTCTGATCCAGGAATATGGTGCCGATCTGGGTACTTTCCAGCAAGTGGTTGATGTCATTATGGGCGGCATTCAGGGCAAGGTTCTTCCGCTCCATCTCGGAGTTTACGGTGTAGAGTTCCTCGTTGACCGATTGTAGTTCTTCGTTCGTGCTCTGCATTTCCTCATTGGAGGCCATGAGTTCCCGGTTGCTGGTCTGTAACTCCTCGTTGGTGGCTTCCAGTTCGTTAAGGAGCCGGCGGGCCTGGGAGCGGGCCCGGAGCAGTTCCTCCTCCAGCACTTTGATCTGTTCCCGCATGATTTCATCGGGAATCAGGGCGGGAATCTCCTGAAAGTCTCCTTCAACTGCCCGCTGTTCGGAGAATTCGACCAGTACCAGGCCATCGCGCGGCCCTTCCCGTTCCGGCGGGTAGATCTTAACCCGGACCATCTGCCGTTCCCCCTGGGCGTTACTGATGGGAAGCTCCGAAAACTGCCCCGTCTTGCTGGAGGAGTACGCCGCATCCACCCCCGCCCGGATCAGGATACTGGCCTCTTCGTTCAGTACGGTGTCCAGGTTCAACCGGGCGTGCCGGCGGGGAAAGTGCAGTAGGTTATCCAGATCGCCGTGGATGTAAACAATATCGTACTCATGATTAACGAATAAACCGGGAGGAGCGTAGCGAGCGGCTAGGAGTTGGGCAAAGTGATCGTCCATAGTGGGTTCGGATGAAGCGGGGGGAAAGGGAACAGCCTCCGCATTTTGGTCGCTGCTGTATTTTACACTTTCCGCCGGCCGGCTGTTTTGTCCGATCAGCATATCGCTGCTCGGTAGCTTACCGGTACGGGGCGCCGGCGCACTGATTTCCGGGCGGCTGGAAAATATCTTCCACCGCTGACTGACGGTGATGAAAGACTGACGGTGATGCCCCAGACTTTCACTGGGGCCCAGGAAGAGGAAACCTCCCGGCCGGAGGGAAAAGTGGAAATTGCCGATTATCTGTTCCTGGGCTTCGTTGTTGACGTAGATCAGGAAATTGCGGCAGACGACGAGATCGATGTGGATGAAGGGGGGGTCGGTCAACAAGTTTTGTACGGCAAACAGAATCTTTTCCTTCAGCCACTGGGTAGCCTCGTAGCCGTTCC
The DNA here is from genome assembly GCA_963838715.1 of Lewinellaceae bacterium. GTDB lineage: Bacteria > Bacteroidota > Bacteroidia > Chitinophagales > Saprospiraceae > Neolewinella. The sequence continues at coordinate 3,814,142 of CAWISE010000009.1, read as the reverse complement.
GTCGGTGAAAGAAGTAACGCCCCAGTAGATTGGCGGGAACGTTTACCATGCTGCTTTCGTGATAGAGGCCAAGGGTAGCGGTCTGTATCGCTTGCCGGTCGACATCGGAGGCGAAAATGCGGTATTCCCGCTTATTCTTATTCTCTTCCTTGTAGCGTTCCAGCAACATGGCCATGGAATACACCTCCTCCCCGGTACTACAGGAAGGCATCCAGATCCGGATGGGGCGTATACCGTCCCCGCTACGGAACAGGGCGGGAATCACTTCCCTCCAAATCTCCTCGAAGGCGGGTTCGTCCCGGAAAAAGGCCGTCACCCCGATCAGGAAACTGGCGGCCAGCGTGGTTAACTCCTCCCTGTCGTGCTGAACGAGTTCCAGGTAGTCTTCCATCCGGGGGCACTGCCGGAGCAGCATCCGCTTTTCCAGACGACGTACCAGCGTACTCGGCCGGTAATTGACGAAGTTGATCGATCGCTCCGCTTCGATGAGCGCGAACAGTTCCCGCCACAGCGGGCCGTACGTTTCTTCCTCGGTGATCTCCGGCCTCAACACATGTTCCCGGCGGATACGACAGATGTTCACGAGCTGTTGGGCGAGGCCCTCCGGCGTATCGATGTAATCGGCCACCCGCTGACGGATGGCCGCATCGGGCATTCCTTCGAATTCAGCGGATAGCGGGGACTGTACCAGGACGAAACCGCCCCGCTCCTTGATTTCCTTAATGCCACGGCTCCCGTCGGACCCCATGCCGCTGAGGATGATCGCGAAGGCCTCCGGTCCGTGACTGTTGGCCAGGCTGATCAAAAAATTATCGATGGATAGAAAACTGCCCCGGGCCTCTACGTCCCGGTCGGACAATCTCAATTCCCGCTCTACCCGTACATCAGACAGGGGAGAATTGACGTAAACGTGATTAGCACGCGGCATAACATTCTCCGTCAGTTCAATCACCGGCATGGTCGTGGTACGGGACAGTAGCCTGGCGAGCTCGCTCTCTACGTGGGGGCTGAGGTGCTGTACGACCACGAATGCCAGTCCCGTATCTTCGGGGATGGCCCCGAAGAAAGCTTCCAGGGCCTGCAGACCGCCGGCGGAAGCTCCAATCCCAACGAGGGACGGCAATTGGTGTAGTTCGGAAATGCGAAGGACATTGAGGGTGAAAAATAAGGCGGTGGCAAATATCGGCAATGCTCCCGAAAAAAATAATTCCCGGCCGTTCCACTGGTGGGTCGGCCGGGAATAAGTAATACTCACTTTAAAACATCGTCAACGTGATCGTGGGAAAACTACCGGCTGGGTTGGATTGAATATTCGGGCGATGGGTTATCAATAATAAATACAGTGCCGTTCATAGTGTAACTAAGAAAAGGACTAAACTAATGTTTTGGGTGTTTTCCATAATTCATCCCAGGACCTGACGTACAGGGGGTCATAACAAAATTTTTGTAGTATAGCGCGCCCACTTTCGATGTGCAGGCCGATTACATCGGGCAGCAGCACGTCGTGCAGGATCAAAAGCTCTCTTTTGGTTTCTTCATCGCGCACCTCCGTAAGCTGTCGTTGCAGCGACCGGAGGCGGGCATTGATCATTCCCCAGCAGTTCTCCAACTCGAGCTGGGCCGGCGAGCGAAGCGGAGCCTGACGAATCAGTTCCCGCGCCGAGGCGCAATTGTCCTGCAAAACCCGGAGGTAGCCGACCTGATTTACGTGGGTAGCGGAAGATAGGCGGGTCAGGGGACGGTTGGATGCCATAGGTACGATAGATATAGCTACCATACATCAACAACCGTGCCAAAAAAAATCACCCCTTGAAAATCAGCCTGTTATACAATCCTAAAATATTATTTTATTATTTTTAATAAAAAAGCTTCGGCCAGAACATAATTTATTGCATTTAATAAAATTTCCATTGTTGCTTTAACCGACCCATTCTCTTGCCGGAATTTCCCGTGCCCGCTTCACGATCGCCTCCTTCATCAACTTGGAGCGGCTTTCCATCTGCAGGGCCCTTTCCCGCATGGCTTGCGCACGTTCCTTTTCCCCCCGGTCGCTCATTTGGTCGGCGGTGTGGTTGAGCAACAATTTACTCTCTTCCATGCCGCGCATGGCTTCCCACATGCTCTTTTCAATGTTCTCGTCAATGCTCGCCAGCAGGGATTCGGAGGTGTGCGCATGGCCGGTGTGGCAGCGGTAGCGGCGAATTTTTCCTTCTGCGTACTCCGTCAGCGCCCCGTGGCACTCCGGGCAGGCCAGGGGACTGTACCGGCCGAGTTCGATCACCCCGTTTTCCAGGGCATTTTCTCCGCGGGCGATCTTGATGTCCAATTCCGTAAGGGCCAGTTGTTTTTCGTCGGGCATTACGCTCGTTTTATTTGTTTTCGTACGAGCGGCGAGCCGCCCGAGTAGAGGTCCTATCTCGGCGGCCGGTAGCTCGTAGTCGACTTTCGTGTACTCCTTGACGCTCAGCGGCATACTATTGAAGATGGCCTCCTCCGGCGACTGGATGACGGTCACCCCTCCGAACCGGTTGATGGACCACATACCGGAAGTACCGTCATTCAGCGACCCGCTTAGGACCACGCCGATGACCCGGTCCCGGTAATTATAGGCCGCGGAACGGAAGAGGGCGTCGACGGAAGGGCGGAAGCGGTTCTCCCGAGGGCCCCGGGTAACCAGGATCTTATCGTCCTCGATGAGCAGGTGATGATCGGCCGCGGCGGTATAGATCGTCCCTCCTTCCAGCGGCATTTCGTGAACGGCCTCTACTGCCCGCAGCGGACAGTAGCTTTGTAGAATCCGGGCCAGGTTACTCTCCGCGTGGGCCGGAATGTGCTGTACGACCAGTATGGCAGCCCGACAGTCGGCGGGAATCCCCCCTACCAACTGCAGCAGTGCCTCCAACCCCCCGGCAGAGGCCCCGATTACAATGATATTTTTATAGTTACTGTCCATAAACCGGTAGCAAAGCTATACTCCTGAACGGGAAAGCAGCGCATAATGCTCAGTCATTTACCAACAAAAATCGGGAACGGGGCGAAGACGCAGGTGCCGGCATTACATTTGAGGTTTCCGTCTTTCCCCTCATTCAGTAACCCTGCACCCGCGCTCCGTCGCCCGAAACATGACCGTCAGCCAAGTAGCGATGTACGCCCTTTCCGTTCCCCTGAAGACCCCCTTCGTGGTATCGCTCGGCCCCATGACCCGGGCGGACAACGTGATCGTGGTGATGACGGATGCCGCCGGCCGCCGGGGGTTCGGGGAGGCCAGTCCGTTCCCCAGTATCCACGGAGAAACCCAGGCGACCGCCCTGGCCCTGGCCCCCGCCCTGGCCCGGCAGCTGATCGGGCTGCCCGTCGCGGAGATCGCGGAGGCCCACCGGCGGATGAACCGGGTGGTCTACGGCAACAACTGCATCAAGAGTGCCTTCGATATGGCCCTGTACGACCTCCGGGGGCAGGCCGAAAACCGGCCCGTTCACGAGTTACTGGGCGGTCTGCGTAACCCGGAACTGTTTACCGACTACACGGTGAGCCTGGGCGATCCGGATACCATGGCCGGGGCCGCGCGGGACATTCAGGCCGCCGGCTTCCCCGTCATCAAGGTGAAACTCGGGGCCACCGACGGCCGCGACCCGGAGCGAATCCGGACCATCCGGGCGGCGGTGGGCGATACCATTCCCCTGCGGATCGACGCCAACCAGGGGTGGCCATCGGTGGACTTTGCCCTGGAGACCCTCCGCCAGCTAGCCCCCTTCGGCATCCAGCACTGCGAAGCCCCGATCGACCGGCGCGCGTGGATGGACCTGCCCCGGCTGCGCGCCGCCAGCCCCATCCCGATCATGGCCGACGAGGCCTGCTGGGACAGTGCCGACGCCCGCCGGCTGCTGGCCGTCGGCGCGGTGGATTCGATCAACATCAAACTCAGTAAGTGTGCCGGGCTCCACGATGCCCGGCGGATCGTCGACCTGGCCACGGCCGCCGGCCTGCCCCTCCAGGTAGGCGGCTTCCTGGAATCCCGACTGGGGTTCACGGCCGCGGCCCACCTCGCGGCGAGCACCCCCCAGGTAAAGTTCGTCGACTTCGACACCCCGCTGATGCAGGTAAGCGACGTAGTGAGCGGCGGGATCACGTACGGCCCCGGCGGAAGGATAACGTTACCGACCGGCGCGGGACTGGGCGCCTTCATCGCGCCGGAACGGCTGGCGGAACTGGAACGGATAACGGTTAATTAGCTTCGGTATCTTTCAATCAGCTCGTCGAGCACCGCGAACCGCTCCCCCGTCAGCTCCCCGACGAAGGTGGAGATCTCCTCGACGGGCAGCTCCCACCACCGCAGGAGGAGCAGTCGTTCGATGACCTCGTCGGAAAATCGTTTCCGGATAACTTTGGCCGGGTTGCCCCCGACGATGGTATAGGGGGCTACGTCCCGGGTGACGGTGGCGTTGGTCGCGATGATGGCCCCGTCACCGATCGTCACCCCGGGCAGGATGGTGGCCCGGTGCCCGATCCAGACGTCGTTACCGACGGTGGTGTCGCCCTTGTTCGGGTAGTGCTTACCGTCCATCGCCCCGGCCCAGTCCGCCCCGAAGATGGCAAACGGGTAGGCGGAGATCGCCCGCGACAGGTGGTTGCCCCCGTTCATGATGAAACTGGCCCCGGAGGCGATCATGCAGAACTTCCCGATGATCAGTTTGTCGCCGATGAAATCAAAGTGGTAGCGGACGTTCCGCTCGAAGTTCCGCACGTCGTCCACGTCATCGTAGTAAGTGTAGTCCCCGATGATGATATTGGGGTGGTCCACGAAGTTCTTGAGGAAGGTCAGTTTATCGTGGTGCTTGAGGGGAAAGGGCTGGTTGGGGTCGGGGGCGGGCATGGGGGAGTGGATGGTGGGTAGTCGAAAATAGGGAGTAATGGCGACTATCCCCGTTATCTAACTTCCCGGTACCTGCACCCGCCGGCTAAACACCAAAAACAACACCCCGCACAGCAGCCACGCCGGCAGCGTCACGAAGCTCAGGAAAATATCGAACTGCCACGACAGCCAGTAGAACAAGCCGAAGCTGACCGCCCAGGCACCGAGGACGGCCGGGTTGAATTTAAGCCCCGCTACTTGCGCGTAATTCTTCTGGATACCCGCCCGCTTGGCGAAGTAATGCTCGAAAACGATCACCGCGCCGAATGGGGCCAGGACGAAGCCGTAGAAGGCCACGAAACCCAGTAAACGCATGGCGAAGGCGGGAAACAACCCGGCGATGGTCGCCAGCGTACCGGCGATGATCGTTACCCCGGCCAGGGAGACCTTCGGCAGCAAGGACTTAAAGGCCAGTCCCGCCCGGTAGATCGTCGGGTTGGCGGTCGTCCAGCCGGCCAGCACCACGGCGATGATGCCGAACCAGCCGATGGCGTTGTAGGCCAGCGGACCGGGGGCCACGGGCGGAGCGGCCCCGTCGGAGAGGAACGCCTGGGCCTCGGGAGATTTCAGGTACACGGCGTACAACAGCGCCGCGGCGATCCAGGCCATGTAGTGACCGACGTACATGCCCGCCGCGGTCATCCAACCGGCACTGGCCTTCTTGGCGAACCGGAATACGGAGAGGTCCGACATCCCGACGTGCATCGCCGCGTTGGCGAACCACGACCAGATCACGACGTGCCAGAAGGTGTACTTGATCTGCCCGGGGAAGGGCTCGCTACCCTCGCCCCAGATATCCCAGAACTCCTGGAAGCTGCCTACCCCCAACTGGGAGAGCGCCACGATCCCGCAGGCCAGGAAGGCCAGTACGATGATGGGCGACATCCAGTTGGCCGCCTTCGACACCGTGTCGTAGCCCCGCGCCGCGATGGCCGCGATCACCGCCCCGATCACCAGCACCACGATGATGTAGGTCGGCCCGTTCGGCAGCGTATCCGTCAGCTGCGGCATCTCCATCCCCAGCGGTACGCCGACGGCCGTGGCCGAAACCGTGATCATGGAGCCCGCCAGGAAGCAGAAGAGTACCCCGTTGGCCACGTTGTAAAACTTCACCAGCGTCGATCCACTGATGTTCTCCAGCTGAAAGTAGAGCGTCAGCCGGTTCTTCACGGCGATCTCCGCCGTCAGGAAGCGCCAGCTCAGTACCGCCAGCAGATTACCGACCAGCAGCCCCACCAGCAGGTCGAAGGCACTCACCCCCGCCGTCAGGAAGAGCGGGCCGATCATGAATTCCGTTCCCGCGGCGTGTTCCCCGGCGTACATGCCCAGGAAACTGCCCCACCCCTTCAGTTTCGACTGGGGGACGGGCTCGCGTTCGAATTCGCCGCCGGCGAGGTCTTCGATGATTTGTTCTTCGGTGACGTTCTGAAGCATAGTTGGGGAGTTGGGGAGTTGGGGAGTTGGGGAGTCGGGGAGTCGGGCGGAAACTCCCAAACTCCCCAACTCACTGACTAATCAGGTGAGAAGGAAGGTCGCTAACCCGCTCGCAGCACAGTTGCTCCATGATTTGCTGCAACTGCATCTTGAGCATCGCGATGGTGTGCCCGCCCCCCTTTTTGCCCAGGGCGGAGGTGCCGTACATGAAGGTGCGCCCCATCCAGGTGAAGGCCGCCCCGCTGGCGATGGAGCGGGCGATGTCGGGGCCGGAACGCAGTCCGCTGTCCTGCATGACCACGATCTGGTCGCCGTACTTCTTGGCGATGCGGGTAAGCGGGTGGATGCTGGCCTCCCCGGCGTCGAGCTGGCGGCCACCGTGGTTAGAGACGATGATGCCGTCCAGCCCCAGTCGGATGGCCTCGGCGGCGTCCGCTTCGTTGGCGACCCCCTTCAGGACGATCTTGCCCTTCCACCGCTCGCGGATGCGCTCGATCTTGGCGGCGTTGAGGCGACCGGAAAAGGTCTTGTCCATGAACTGACCGAGCTGGGCCATGTCCAGCCCCTTGGGGATGTAGGGCAGCAGGGTCTCGAACTCGGGCTGTCCGTTGAAGAGGGTGCGCAGGGCCCACTCCGGCCGGCCGAAGATCTGGATGAAGTTGCTGACCGACATCTTCGGGGGCATCGCCAGTCCGTTACGGATGTCCCGGGGGCGGTAGCCGAAGGTGGGCACGTCGCAGAGGATGACCAGCACCGGCACTCCGGCGTTGTGGGCCCGCTTCAGGATGTCGTCCGTCATGTCGTTCTCCGTCGGGTGGTAGAGCTGGAACCAGGCCTTTCCGTCGGTGATCTTCCCGATGGCCTCGATGCTGCCGGTGGTCACCGTGCTGAGGCAGAAGGGGATGTTGTGCTTCACCGCCGCCGCCGCCAGGATCTCCGGCGACTTGGGCCACATCAGCCCCTGCAAACCCACCGGGGCGATGCCGAAGGGAGCGTCGTACTCCACCCCGAAGAGCTCGGTTGTCATGGAAGCACCGTTGAAGTCGCGCAGGTAGTGGGGCAGCAGCTGCACTTCCCGCAGATCGGCGGTATTGCGGTGCAGGTTCACGTCCTCGTTGCAGCCCCCGTCCAGGTACTCGAAGGCGAAGCGCGGGATCTTGCGCCGGGCGCGGGCGCGCAGGTCTTCGGTGGAGGGGTAATCTGGATTAAAGTCCGGGGACATGCTGGGTGGGGTTGATGATGAAGGGCTGGTGCTTTTTCAGGGCATAATTTTCCTCCAGGAAGTGGCTGTTCAGCGTTCCGTCGGAGATGGCGATGGCCGCGCCCAGGGCCGACCCCAGGGAAGAGTCGGTGGTCCGCAGCTCCAGGTCCCGGAAGTGGTGGGCCAGCAGCTTGATGTAGACGTCGTTGTCACTGAAGCCGCCGTCCACGAAGAGGGTTCTGATGGGCGTACTGCCCGCCGCGGCCCGGATGCTGGCCACCTGTCGGTCCACCAGTCGCACCAGCAGTTCGTGGTAGGCGGTTTCGTAGCGGCCGTCGTCCTCCCCGGCCAGGACGGCGCGGTAAGTGGGGTAGTCGAAGGTCACCTCGCGGTGGCGGTCCTCCCCCACCCCGAACCGCTCGGCCAGGGCGGTGGTGGCCACTTGGTAGTCGTGCCCCAGGAAGAGGCGGGCGGCCTTGACCGGCTTCCCGTCGATGCGCATGTAGTTGATACATTGCTTCTCCAGGTCGCGCTCCCCGAGCGGGGTGTTCGTGAAGGGGTTCAGGCTCACGCTCCAGGTACCCGTGGACACCAGGACGAAGGGATGTTGCTCTCCGCGGATGTAGGGCAACAGGGCGGCGGAACTGTCGTGTACGCCCACCCCGATCTTGATGCGCTGCCCGTTGTAGTTCATGTTGATACTCGTCTCGGTCGATACGATCGGCGGCAGCAGGGTATGCAGTTTTTCGGCGTAGACCCAGGGGTGGTAATCCTTCTTCTCGTAATCCCACAGTGCCGTATGGCAACCGATGCTGGTGTACTCGCTGATGGGGATACCCGTAAAGACGTAGCTCAGGTACTGCGGCAGGTGCAGGCTGTACCGGATGCGGGCGAAGACGGCCGGCCGGTGGTGCTTGAGCCAGTACAACTGCAGTCCGGAATTCAGCAAGCCGGAACGGGAGGAACCGGTGCGGGCGGCAAAGGTGGCTTCCGGGCCGTACTTATCGTAAAATTCGGCCTCCACTTCGGCGGGAATCGGCTTGGTGTAATTGTACAGCGGGGTAACGACGCGGCCGTCTTCGTCGAGGTGGACGAAGCTGGCCCCGTAGCTGCTGAAGTTGATGGCCGTCACCCGGTACTCCCCGCCCGCCAGGATGCGGTTGAACACTTCCCGCAGCCAGGTTTGCAGCGCGGCCAGGTCTTCCGTCGGGTAGCCGTCCTCGTCCTCAATCTGGGGAAAGGAGACGTACTCCCGGTGTACCTCGCGGTAGTCGGCGTCGAAGAGGAAGAACTTTTTATTGGTCTTGCCGATGTCGAAGATGGCGGTGACCCTCACCCCCGGCCCCTCTCCCGGGGAGAAGGGAGAAAGATTGTCGGCTGACTCATTGGTTTGTCCTTTTGACATCATTAAGGTCTTCTTCGCATCCTCAAAATTCCTATTAGGTGTGGAGCCCCTCTCCCCGGGACCGCCGCAGGCAGCCGCGAAGCGAACGGGGTTAGGTTGAGGGTCACAGTCCACTCGCCACGCTATACTTCCCCCGCTCCTCCACCAGCGTGTCCCGCACGCCGAGTTTCCGGTAGGCTTCCAGGGGGTTGAGGGCGGCGGAGCGCAGGTGCCGGGCTTCCCGCAAAAGAGGCCGTACGTCCGTTCGGTAGGCGCCCTGGAGGATCTCCTGACAGCGCACGACGTCCTGGTCCAGTTGGGCCGACAGCAAGGCTTCCTGATCCACCAGCAGGGCCTTGGCGTAGGCTTCCTGGATGGCTTCGAGACTCTGGAGGAGGTCCTCCAGCGGGTCCTTGATGTTGTGGCTGGCGTCGATCATCCAGGCCGGGTCGGGGTTTTGGGGGTTGTTGGCCATACCGTAGACCAGTTCGTTGAAGATCAGGAAGAGGGCGTAGGGCTTGATGCTGCCCACCGTCAGGTCGTCGTCGCCGTACTTGCTGTCGTTGAAGTGGAAGCCGCCCAGTTTGCCCTGGCTCATCAGGGTGGCCACGACCTGCTCGATGTTGGAGTTGGGCAGGTGGTGACCCAGATCGACCAGGGTGTAGGCGCGGTCGCCGCAGGCATTGGCGAGCAGGAAACTGGTCCCCCAGTCCATGATCACCGTACTGTAGAAGTTGGGTTCGTAGGGCTTGTACTCGATCAGGAGGCTCCAGTCGGCGGGCAGGCCGGCGTAGATTTGCTGGAGGCTGTCCTGGGTATTGGCCAGGGCGGTCTGGAAGCTGCGCTGGCCGGGAAAGCTCGTCCCGTCGGCCAGCCAGACGGTCAGGCTCTTAGACCCCAGCTTATCCCCGATCCGCACGACCTCGTGGTTGTGCTCCACGGCCTGGGCGCGGGCCCCGGCGTCGGTGGCCGCCAGGGAGCCGTGCTTGTAGGTGTGGGCCTGGCCCGGCTGGTCCTGGAAGGTGTTCGAGTTGATGGCATCGAATACCAGGCCGTGTTCGTCGGCCCGCTGGCGGACGGCGGTGTAGTCCTCCGGCACGTCCCACGGAATGTGGAGGCTGATGGCCCCCGCCGTATTGGTCAGTGCGTGGAGGATACCGACGTCGTCGATCTTCTGTTCGAGGTTGGCCGGTTCGCCGTAGAAGCCGAAGCGCCCGAACCGCGTCCCCCCCGCCCCGAGGGCCCAGCTGGGGATGGCGACCTGGAAGTCGGCTATTTTCGAAAGGATGGCACCTGCGTCCGCGCCCTGCCTGGTGAGCTGGCCGGCGAGGTGTTCGTAGTCGGCACGGTGGTCCTGGAGTCCCCGCTGGTTGAGGGAGTGGAGTTGGTCTTTGTTGAGTTGCATGATTTCTGAACCTCACCCCCCGGCCCCCCTCTCCCCGGGAGAGGGGGAGGAATGCTAACGAGGCTTGTTTAAAGTATTATAAATTTTACCTTTTAAAAGTCTTCTGAGTCGTAGCCCCTCTCCCGGGGAGAGGGGTTGGGGTGAGGATGTCACCGGACAAAGGCCGCCGCCATGCCCCCGTCCACGTTAACGATACTCCCCGTCGTTTTGGAGAGCACGCCCACGCAGGCGAAGACGCCGTCGGCAATGTCTTCCGGGCGGATGATCTCGCCCAGGAGATTGCGCTTCGCGTAGTGCGCCGGCAGTTCCTCGACGGTAATACCGTAGGCCTTGGCCCGCCCCTCGGCCCACTTGCCCTCCCAGATCTTGGAGCCGATGATGACGCCGTCGGGGTTGACGGTATTGACGCGGATGTGGTCCGGGCCGAGCTCGGCGGCCAGGAGGCGGACCATGTGCTGCTGGGCGGCCTTGGCCGTACCGTAGCCGACGTTGTTCGGGCCGGAGACCAGTCCGTTCTTGCTGGCGATGGCAATGAAATCTCCCCCCGTTCCCTGGTCGCGCATGACGCGGACACTGGCCTGGGCGAGCTCGAACTGCCCCTTGACGAGGACATTCTGGAGGATGTCCCAGTCACGCTCGGTGTGCTCCGCCAGCGGCTTGGAGATGGCCAGGCCGGCGGAGTGAACGACGATGTCGACGCCGCCGAAGTCGAGGCTGGCCTTGTCCATGGCCGCGTCGATGGAGGCCCGGTCGGTGACGTCGCAGACGGCGTAGGTGGACTGGTCGCGCTGGTAGGTCGCGTTGGCTTCCTTCAGGGCGTCCTCGTTGATGTCGGAGAGGACCACGGTGGCCCCCTCGGCGACCAGTTTGTCGGCGATGGCCTTACCGATACCGCCGCCGGCACCGGTAACGAAGGCGACCTTCCGGCTCAGGGGCTGTTCCTTCGGCATCCGCTGAAGTTTGGCTTCCTCGAGCAGCCAGTACTCGATGTCGAAGGCCTCCTGGCGGGGCAGGGCGGTGTACTCGGTGATGGCCTCGGCCCCCCGCATCACGTTGATGGCGTTGATGTAAAATTCGGAGGCCACGCGGCTGGTCTGCTTGTTCTTGGCGAAGCTGAAGAGGCCGACGCCGGGGTAAAGGATGATGACGGGGTTGGGGTCCCGCACGGCGGGGCTGCTCGCCCGCTTGTGGTTGTCGTAGTACTGCTGGTACCCCTTGCGGTAATCGGCGAAGGCGCCCTTCAGCTTGGTCAGGATGGCGTCGCGGTCGCTGAGGTCCTCGTTGGGGTCGAGGTCCAGCACCAGGGGCTGGATCTTGGTGCGCAGGAAGTGATCCGGGCAGGAGGTGCCCATCGGGGCCAGGCGGGCCAGGTCGTAGCTGTTGATGAACTGGAGGACGACGTCGGTGTCCTGGAAGGTACCGACCTGACGGGCCTCGCTGCTGGTGAGGCCGCGCAGCAGGGGCATGAGTTTGGCGGCTTGCGACTTGCGATCATCGGGGGAAAGGCTACTCACCTTCTGACCGCCGAATACCTTACTGCCCTGCGCTTTTACTTTCTTTTCGATGTAGTCGGAAGCCATTTCGATGACCTCCAGGCTGTTCACGTAGCTTTCGTAGCTGGTGTCTCCCCAGGTGAAGAGGCCGTGACTGCCGAGGACGATCCCGCGGATGCCGGGGTTGTCGGCCAGGCACCGTTCGAGCTGGAGGCCGAGGTCGAAACCGGGGCGCTGCCAGGGCACCCAGCCCATGGTGTCTCCCCAGATTTCTTTGGTGACTTGCTCACTGTCCTTGGCGGCGGCCACGGCGATGAGGGCATCGGGGTGCAGGTGGTCGATGTGCTTGAAGGGCAGCAGGCCGTGCAGGGGGGTGTCGATGCTGGGGGCCTTGCTGTCGAGGTCGTAGATACAGTGGTTGAAGAGGGCGACCATGCGATCCTCGTCTTCCAGTCCGCCGTAGACGCTCTTCAGGTCGCGGAGGCGATCGACGTAGAGCCCGGCGATGCCGGAGCGGGTGAGGGTACCGATGTCTCCTCCCGAGCCTTTGACCCACATCACTTCGACCTCCCGGCCGGTGAGCGGATCCTTTTCCATGGTTTTGCAACTGGTGTTGCCGCCACCGTAATTGGTGATCCGCAGGTCGGCACCGAGGATGTTGGAGCGATACAGGAAAAGGGCGACTTGATCGTCGCCGAGGCTGGCGGCGTGGGCTTCGTTCCAGAGATAGTCAACGTGCTGAAAAGCGGTGGGGGCAGTAGACATTGTTGTGCTTGAAGTTTAAAGGTTGCCACTAAAGTAGTTGCTGCGTCAGCCGTCGGTGTCCTGTACTTACCGGGTTGAGAAAAGAATTTCGTTTTGTTTCTTTACGTTACATCAGCACATTGTTTTTTACGATTCACGTCTTATCTACTCGCAGTAAAGTATGAAGCCATTCAATCACGTCGTCATCGACGAAAATTCCCGCGTGCCGAAATACCGGCAAGTAGTAGGTAGCGTTATTGAGAATATTTCCACCGGCAAGCTATCCGTCGGGGAAAAGATTCCTTCCATCAATGCCCTCAGTGAGGAGTTCGGGCTCTCCCGCGATACGGTGGAGAAGGCCTATAAGATCCTGAAGGAGCGTAAGGTCATCGTGGCCGTCAAGGGGAAGGGGTTTTACGTCACCCGCACCCAGCTCATCGCCAAGGTGAACGTGCTGTTCCTGGTCAATAAGCTGAGCAGCTACAAGATGCAGGTCTTCGAGGCCTTCCGCCAGGAGATGGCCCCCTCCGCCCACGTGGACCTCCAGGTGTACCACTGCGAGGAGTCGCTGTTCCTGCAACTCTTCCACAAGTACCGGTCCAGCTACGACCACTACGTCATCATGCCGCACTTCAAAACGGCCGGCCTGCGGCACGTCAGCGCCCCGGAATCGGTCCTGAAGGCACTGCGGGAAATCCCGCCCCACAAGCTGACCATCCTGGACAACAAGCTGGCGGATTTTCCCGGCTCGTACACCCTGGTCTACCAGGATTTCCAGCAGGACCTCTACCGGGCCCTCAAGGACTCCCACGACCGCATCCGCCAGTACAAAAGATTACTCATCGCCTACCCGGAGCAATCCATTTACCCCTACCCCCACCGCATCCTGCGCGGCTTTCGCCAGTACTGCGTCGAGGTGGGTATCGACTTTGAGATACTGGCCACCATCCGGGAAGACACGCCGATCTGCGAGGGCGACCTCTACGTCACCGTCCCGGAGCAGGACCTGGTCAACCTGGTCAAGCTGGTCCGGGACCGGGGCTGGCAGCCGGGGCGGGAGATCGGTATCATCTCCTACAACGAGACGCCCCTCAAGGAACTGCTGGGCATCACCACTTTCTCCACCGACTTCAAGGAAATGGGCCGGCTGGCCGCCCGTTCCATCCTCCAGCGGGAACAACCACAACTCAAGAATACCTTTCGCGTCACCCACCGTAGTTCCCTCTGAATGACCCGGATCGCTCCCCTTACCCTCTTACTCCTGCTGCTCTCCGGCTGTTCGTCCGTATCACCGGGCCCACCCCGGCGCCCCAACGTCGTTTTCATCCTGGCCGACGACTTCGGCATCATGGACGCCAGGGGTTACGCGACCCACTTCGGAGAACTGCCCGCCGACAGTCTGTTTTACGAGACGCCCAACCTGGACCGCCTCATCGCCACCGGCAGCAGTTTCAGCCAGGCCTACGCCACCCAGCTATGTTCCCCCACCCGGGCGGGGCTGCTGACCGGCAAGTGGGCGCCCCGGCTGGGGTTCATGACCGCCATGCCCGTACGGGAGACCTACTTCAACCAGGACCTGCCCGTCCCGGCCGGCTACTACCCCCACGACGTACTCGACCACCGCGACAACATCCTCATCGAGCGGGCCTGGGACAATGCCACCTCCAACTCCGCCCTCCCGCTGGAGGCCCTCAGCCTCGCCGAGGCCCTGACCGAGCACGAGTCCGCCTTCATCGGCAAGTGGCACCTCGGTGGGTTCATGGCCCCCGGTTACCAGCCGGCCGACCACGGGTTCCGCCCCCTGGCCTGGTTCGACGGCGGCGGATCGACCTACCGCGACTGGCGACCGGTCTGGGCCCGGACCCCCGGCGGGGACCCGGGGCCGGAGACCGGCGAAGACTACCTGACGGACGACCTCACCGCCCAGGCCGTCAATTACCTGGAGGAACGCAGCAAGTCGCCGGAACAACCCTTTTTCCTCTACTTCAACCACTTTGCCGTCCACTCCCCCTACCAGGGCAAACCGGCCGAAGTGGACCACTTTTCCGGAAAACCCACACGCGGCAACAACGGCCACGCGGACCCCGTCTATGCCTCGATGGTCCAGAGCCTCGACCGGTCCGTCGGTGCCATCGTTGAAAAACTTCGCACCTGCGGCCTCGCCCGGAACACCCTCCTGATCTTCATGTCGGACAATGGCGGGATCGACCGCAAGATCACCCCACGGGGAGACGGCACCGACAACCAGCCCTTTCTCGGGGGGAAGGCCTGCCTGACCGAGGGGGGCATCCGCGTTCCGCTGATCGTCCGGCTGCCCGGCCGAGCGGGGGGAGACTGGATCGACACCCCGGTGGACTACACCGACCTCTTTCCCACCATCCTGGCCGCCACCGGTTACGATGCCGACTCGGTCATTGTCTCGGAGGACCTGGACGGCCGCAGCCTGCTGCCCCTGCTCGGCGGAACGGGTAGCTACGACAAGACCGACCGCTACTGGCACTACCCCTTCAACGTGATCTACAACAGCCCCTACGACGGTCTTCCCCTCACCCCCCACTCCGCCGTCCGCTCCGGCGACCACAAACTGATCTTCGACTGGTACGGCCGGTTGCACCTCTACGACATCGTCGCCGACCCCTACGAACGAAACGACCTGGCGGAGTCGGACCCGGAACTGCGGGAGCGGCTGTTTACCCAGTTAAAAGACTGGCTGGACAAAAACGTAGCACCCCGGTATTCACCGGTGCGCAACCCGGCATACCGGCCCTCCGACGAAGCAAGGGCCGTCCCCTTCGTCAACCTGCTGAAGTAGGGCATGACCGTGCGAGTTCTCTATTTGCCGGGGAAGACGACTGATTTCGTAAAACCTCCGCCCCATCCTGCCGGCCCGGGAAGCCGGTAGGAGCCTGGTGCCGTGGATGCGGGGCAACTCCCCGCGTTGCTACCAGTACGATACGCGGATCGTCGGTCGGGTATTCCACTACTCCTCCCGCTCGGCGAACAATTGATAGGGGCTCTTCTCGTAATTGTACATCCAGGTTTCCTCCGGCCGGATACGCAGGAAATCCTCCACCCCCCAGAACTGGTCGTTGTACTTTTCCATCCAGGCGTAAGTGAGGGCGCGTAGCTCTTCCTTCTTGTCCGTGTAGGCGGCGTCGTGAAAGAGGTTGTTGAGCTGTCGGGGGTCGTTCTTACGGTCGAAGAGGACGTTGGTGATGGCCAGGCTGTCCTCTCCCCGCCCCATGGCGAAGGTGAATTCGTCCGTCACCACGCCGCGCCAGTTGTTGTTTTTCGCTACGCCCCGCTTGTAGAGCCAGAGAGGAACGTAGTCCACCGCGTCCTCCTCCCCGGCCATGATCTCGGCCGAGAGGTCGCGGCCGTCGTAGACCTCCTCCGTCTCGATCCCCAGCAGCCCGAGGACCGTCGGCATCACGTCCAGGGCACTGAACAGCAGGTTCGTTTCCGCGCTGGGTACCCGCCCCGGCAGCCGCATCAGGAAGGGGATGCGGGTGGAGTAGTCGTGGGGGTATTGCTTGGGCAGGATGGCGTGGTGGCTCTCCAGCATGTCGCCGTGGTCGGCGGAGAACAGCATGAGGGTGTTGTCGTCCACTCCCTTCTCCTCCAGTTTGTCCATCAGCTGTCCGAAGGCCTTGTCCACGCCGGAGGTCGCGGCCATGTAGCCGTGGTACATCCGCAGGCGGTCGGGGGTGGCCTCCAGGTCGGGCCGCAGCGCGAGGGTGTCGCGGTTGTACAGGGCCATCAGTTCCTCCATCGTGTCGTAGCGGTAGTGCATCTTACCGTCTTCCCCCCTGAACTTGCCCCAGTCGTGGGGGGGGTGCCAGCTGACGATGAGGGCGAAGGGGCGCCCGGGGTCCAGGGTATCGAGGTACGCCAGCGCCTGGTCGGTCTGTCCGTACACTTCCCACTGGTCGAAGTATTCCTTTTCGTCGTTATCGTTCCAGAAAAAGGCCTTGCCGGGGCGGAAATCCACGTGGCAGTTATTGGTCAGCACTTTATCGAAGCCGTAGCGCAATTCCCCTTCGGGGATCGGCCGGTCGCGGTCGCCGCCCAGCAGGTGCCACTTGCCGATGTAGGCCGTCTGGTAGCCGTTCCGCTTCAGTACGTGACCCAGTAATTCGTCGTTGGGCAGCAGGGGGGCGTCGTTGATGAAGGCCCCGTTCTTCAGCGGGTGTTTGCCGCTCATGATCATGCCGCGGTAGGGGGTACAAACGGGCTGGTTGGCGAAGGCCCGGTCGAAGCGCAGCCCCTGGGCGGCGAAGCGGTCGAGGTTGGGGGTGATCACCTGCTCGTTGCCGTAGCAGCCGAGCATATCGTAGGAGTGCTGGTCGGACAGGACGATCAGCAGGTTAGGGAGTCTTTGCTCCTTGGCCGTCGGGGTCTCGGCGGGGGTATCCGACCGGGCGGGGCCGCAGGTGCAAAATCCGCAGAGGAGGAGTAAGCCGGTGAGGCAGTGGTAGATCGGTCGCATGGCAATGAAGTTAAAAAAGGGGAGGAAAGCCGGTGGCCTTCCTCCCCGAAAGTGTTTTGAAGCTAACAAATCATGCATCTTACCGACTAATAGCCGGGGTTCTGGGTCAGGTTCTCGTTGGTCTCGATCTGGCCCTGTGGGATGGGCAGCAGTTCGATGGCCTCGGAGTAAGTGGTGCCGAAGAGGATGGCATCCTCGTTGACGGAAAGGCTCTCCTCGATGTCTCCCCAGCGCTGGAGGTCGGGGTACTCCTGGAATTCCCCGGCCAGTTCCCACTTGCGTTCCTGCTTGATGATCTCCAGCAGTTCGCCGGGGTCGGTGGTGGTGACGTCGTCCAGGCCGGCACGGTTCCGCACCTGGTTCAGAAATGGTAATGCGGCACCTGCGTTCCCGGCACCCAGTTCGGATTCCGCCGCCATCAGCAGTACGTCGGCGTAGCGGATGAAGTGAAAATCGTTGGTGTGGGCGAAGGGGCTGATGTCATTGGCACCGTCCTTCATCTTTCCCCAGCCGATACCCTTATTGCCGTTGTACCCGCCGAAGGGCAGGTTTCCGGGGTTGTCCGGGCTGTTGAAGGTGACCTCGCGGCCGTCCGCGTCCGTGTAGGTGTACAGCAGGGTGACGTCGCGGCGCAGGTCGTCCTCGGCGTAGGAGTCATAGAAGGCTTCGGTGAAACCGAACTGGTACTGACCGTTCCGGTTGGCGAAGGGGCTGTTGGGCACCCCGGCGAAGAAGGTCAGTACCGTACCGGCACCGGCGGCGCTGGCGTTGGGGCGGATGAAGACCAGTTCGGAATTGAACTCGTTGTTGATGTCGAAGATGTCGGCGAAGTTGTCCTGCAGACTGTACTGCCCGCTCATGATGACCTCGCGGAACTTATCGGCGGCCTCCCGGAACCGCCCGGTCTGCTCCAGCGGCTTACCGGCCATGTTCAGGTACACTTTCCCCAGCAGACTCTTGGCCCCGCCGGAGGTGGCGCGCCCCCGTTCGGGGCCGGACCAGCTGTCGGGCAGCCGGTTTTCGGCGTACTGCAGGTCCTCGATGATGACGGCGTAAACCTCCTCGATGGAAGAACGGGGCTTCTTGACGCTCTCGTCGGAAAAGTCGGTCGTTTCCTCCAGGTGCAGCGGCACGGGGCCGAACCACTTGACGAGGTTGAAGTAGGCAAAGGCGCGCAGAAAGCGGGCCTCGGCGATCTTGGCTTCCTCCAGTTCCGGCTCCAGTCCGGCATTGCCGACGTTCGCGATCACGGTGTTGGCCCGGTTGATCAGCCGGTAGAAGTTCGGCCACCAGACGCCGTGGGCATCTCCGCTGGTAAAACCGAGGGAGGAGAGCCGCCCCTGGTTACCGTCTCCCTTGAGGCGTACGACGACGCTTTCTCCGGGGCCGGAAGTAGCCAGGAAGTACCACAGATCGTTGTTGCCCACGATCAGGGAGGAGTAGACACCGTACAGGGCGGCATCCACCTGCCCCTCGTCCTGGTAAAGGTTTTCGGCCGCCAGGAAGGAGAAGGGTTTTTCCTCCAGCGACTCGCAACTGAAGAGTAGAATGAACAGGAAGGATAGGGAAAGTAGCTTGTACATGATTTTCGATTTTGGAGTTAACGGGCGGTGGACTAAAACTTGATGTTCGTCCCGAAGGTGTACCCACGCTGGCGGGGGTAGACGCCGAGGTCGACACCGGGGGCAAGGCTGTTGCCGCCCAGGGAGCTGACCTCCGGATCGAAACCGGTGTAGTCGGTGATGGTCACCAGGTTGGTGCCCGTTACGAAGAACTGGACGCTGGACAGCACGGAGTTCCGAACCGGCAGCGTGTACCGCAGGCTGACGTTCTTCAGGCGGATGTAGCTACCGTCCTCCACCATGTAGTTGGCGACGGCCGGGTTGCGGCTGTTGATGCTGGGGTAGCGAATGTCGTTGGTGGGGTTCTCGGGGGTCCAGCGGTTCTCGTACCAGTCGACGGTCTGGTTTTTGTAGGACTCGTTGTTGTTGTAGCCGGAGTTGATGACGGTGCCGAGGGTGTTGTAGATGTCATTGCCGACGCTGGCCTGGACGAAGAAGTTCAGGTTGAAGTTCCCGTAGGTCAGGTCGTTGTTCCAGCCCCAGAGGAAGTCGGGGTTGGGGTTACCGATGATCTGGCGGTCGAGTTCGTTGATCATGCCGTCGGGCACGCCCTCCGGTCCGCTGATGTCCTCGAATTTCCAGGACCCCAGACGCCGGTCGTTGTTGCGGGTCGCTACGGTGATGTTGCCGTCGGCGTCGAAGTCGCTCTCCTGGATCAGGCCGGTGGCGACCAGTCCGTAGAAGCGCCCGTACTCCTCGCCGGGGACGAAGATGTGGCCGTTGCCGAAGACGTTCTGCCCGAGACCGGGGCCGAATATCTCCTCGTCGCCGCCCAGCTCGATGACGGTCGTCTTGAAGGTGGTGATGTTGAAACCGGTGCTCCAGCTGAAATTACCCGTTTCCACGGGGGTGGCGTTGATGGCCAGTTCGAAGCCTTCGTTCTCGATGCTGCCGAAATTGACCAGGGCACCACCGAAGCCGGACTGGCTGGGGATCTGAATATTCTGCAGCAGGTCGAAGGTGCTCTTCTTGAAGTAGTCGACGATGAACTCCAGGCGGTTGTTCCACAGGCCGAGGTCGAGACCGACGTTGGTCTGGCGGGTCGTTTCCCAGCGCAGGTTGGGGTTCGCTACGCTGGTGGGCACGAAGCCGAGGGTTTCTACACCGCCGACCCCGAAGGTGGTCGTACCGTAGCGGGCCAGCGACTGGTAGGGAGCGATACTCTGGCTGCCCGTTTCCCCGATGGAGAAGCGCAGTTTCAGGTTATCGATCACGTCGTTGTCCGCCAGGAAGGGCTCCTCCGAGATCCGCCAGCCGATGGCGGCGGACGGGAAGTACCCCCACTTTTCGTTGGCGGCGAAGTTGCTCGACCCGTCGGCCCGGAAGGTGGCCGTCAGCAGGTAGCGGTCCTTGTAACCGTAGTTGATGCGCGCGAAGCCGGACTGCAGGACGTTCAGGCTGCGGTTGGAGCCGACGTTGCGGTCTCCCGTTCCCACGCCGATGTTGTCGGAACCCAGTAACTCGATGTCGAAGTTTTGGGTATTGGAACTGGAAGAATAGTTGTTGAACTCGCTGTACTCCAGGCCGATCACTCCGGTAAAGTCGTGGTCGGTATTCGGGAAGGCGTCCGTATAGGTCAGGTAGTTACTGACGATGTAGTCATAGCCCTGGCCCCGGCTGTTGCTGGCCTGTCCGTTCGTGTTGACACCGCCACCGACGGTTTTGGGCGTGAAAATGTCCCGGTTGTTCAGGGTGAAATTCACCCCGCCGTTGAAGGTGTAGCTCAGGTGGTCGGTAATGTCGTAGGTGGCCTCCGTACTGGTGATGAGGTCCGTCAGGAACTGGCGGTCGTCCAGGGCGGTGACTTCCAGGTAGGGGTTGTAGAACTGGATGCCGGCCTCGGCGATCTCCCCGGCGTAGGTGAGGCTGGGCACGAGGGGCTCGGCCGTCAGGGCGTAGAAGATGGGGCCACCGCTGGCCGGGAAGCCCCGGGAGTTGGTGGTGGAACGGTTGTTCTGGCTGTGGGCGGCATTGAAGCTCACCTTGACGAGCAGCCTGTCGTCCAGCCCGTCGATGTCCATATTGGCACGGACCGTTCCCCGCTTGAAGCTGGAACCCAGTACGATGCCCTGGTCGTTGAGGTAGTTGCCGGAAACGAAGAAGCGAATGTTGTCACTGCCGCCGCTCAGGCTGAGGCTGCTCTCGTTGCGTTCCCCGGTGCGGAAAATTTCGTCCTGCCAGTTGAAACCCTCGCCGGCGAATTCTTCCGGGTTGGGGAAAGGCTCGGGGCGGTTCAGGTCGCGGTTGGCCTCGTTGCGGAATTCGGCGTACTGCTGGCCGTTCAGCATGTCGAAACTGCTGATCACGTTGCTCAGGGTGGTATTGTGGGAGACGTTGATCACCGTCTGCCCCGCCTTGCCGCGCTTGGTGGTGACCAGGATAACGCCGTTGGCACCCCGGGAACCGTAGATGGCCGTGGCCGAGGCATCCTTGAGTACTTCCAGGCTTTCGATGTCCTGGGGGTTGAAGTTGGGGCTGCCCGAGATGGGAATGCCGTCCACTACGTACAGCGGACCGTTGTTGCCGGAAATGGAGTTGTTACCCCGGATACGGATGACGGCCCCGCTACCCGGTTCCCCGGAAGCACTGGTGACCTGGACCCCGGCGGCGCGCCCCTGGAGGAGTTGGTCGACGTCGGTAAAGATGGCCTTTCCCAGGTCTTCGGCATCCACGGAGGAAACCGACCCCGTGATGTCCGATCGCTTCTGGGAGCCGTAGCCCGTCACGACGACCTGGTCCAGCAGGGTGGAGTTGCTCTGCATCTGAAAATCGATGCGGCTACGGCTGTTGACCGGCTGGCGGCTGGTGGTGTAACCGGTGTAGGAGAAGAGCAGTACCGGTGCCTCCCCGGTCACGGTCAGGGAGTAGTTACCGTCGATGTCCGTCACCGTACCCGTGTTGGACCCCTCCTGCTGGACGGTGGCGCCGATGAGGGGGATCCCCTCCGCGTCAGTAAGGGTACCGGAGACGGTAGATTGGGACCAGAGCTGTCCGCCGAACAGGAGGAGCAGGGCCACCAGAACGCCGCAAGTAGGACGGCGAAGATGGGTAAGGGTGTATTGCATGCTGCGTATTATTTGACTTTAACTGAAGACAGAACTTTCGTAATTCTTGGCTAATGTAGGCGGACACTTATGCGGCAGTATCCTGTACTACCCTGCATTTATTCTAAATATTCCACTTTTTAAATCTCCCGCCCTTCAGGATGGTACAGGATGCGAACCGGGGACGAGCGGGGTTTTTTCCGCCATGAAGTTATCCGCCATCGACATCGGGTCGAACGCCATCCGCCTCCAGATCGTCAACGTCTACGAGGACGGGGAAATGGTCAGTTTCAAAAGCCTGGAGTACCTCCGCTTCCCCCTCCGGCTCGGACGCGACGTCTTCAACGGGGGCAAACTCAGCCCGCCCACCATCACCAAATTCGGCAAGCTGATGCGCACCTTCCACCTGCTCACCGAGCTCTACGACGTGAAGGCTTCCTTCGCGGTAGCCACCTCGGCCATGCGGGAAGCCACCAACGGAGCCGACGTCCGCGACCTCATCCACGCCATGACCGGCGTGGACATCCAGATCATTTCCGGGGACACCGAGGCGCGTATCCTCAACAAGGCCATCATTCCCTACCTCAGCGACCGACCCTCCGTCCACGTGGACGTAGGCGGCGGCAGCACCGAGATCAACCTCTACGACGGTAAGGTGCTCCAGGACGGCCGTTCCTTCCGCATCGGATCGGTGCGCAAACTCACCGCCGAGCAACGCGCGGCAACATCAACCGCCTCTACAAACTATCCAGCCTCAGCGGCCGGGGCAGTATGTCGCTGGTGGAACTGCGCGCGCTGCGGGCCTACGTGAAGGCCTTCACCGTCCAGCAGCGGCAGTCCATCCTGAAACTGAACCCCGACCGGGCGGACGTGATCGTCCCCGCCGCGGAGATCTACATGCGGGTGCTCGAGCAGGTGGGCGCGGACACCATCCAGGTACCCCGGGTGGGGCTGAAGGACGGCATCATCTACGAACTCTACGAGCAAACCGCCAAAAGGGGCATTACCCAGTTGGAGTACCTCTCCGGGTTTTAGCGGCTGTTTTCCCGCGGCAAGGGGGCGGCGGGGCGCAGGTGCAGGCTACCCTGAGGAGCGGAGTGGGCACAAAGCAACGGGCCACCGCGGAGTATTCCGCAGCGGCCCGAAGAAGGAAACTGTGTTGTTCAAGAGAAATACGTTCAGGCAAGTTTTGCCAGTAATAGTTCGGCGACCCGCTCGGAGGAGGCGGGGTTCTGTCCGGTGATGAGCAGACCGTCCGTTACGGTGTATACGCCCCAGTCTTCACCCTTGCTGTAGTGTCCGCCCTTTTCCCGGAGCATGTCTTCCAGGAGGAAGGGGACGACGTCGGTCAGTCCGACGGCCTCCTCCTCGCTGTTGCTGAAGCCGGTGACCTTCTTGCCGTTCACCAGCGGCTTACCGTCGGCTCCCTTGGCGTGGCGGAAAACGGCCGGGGCGTGGCAGACGGCACTGACCGGTTTGCCGTTGGCGTAGAACGACTCGATGAGGGCCACGGAGTCCTTGTCCTCGGCCAGGTCCCAGAGCGGTCCGTGACCGCCGGGGTAGAAGACGGCGTCGAAGTCCGCCTGGTCCACGGAAGACAGTTTACCGGTGTGGGCCAGCAACTGCTGGGTGGCCTCGTCCTCATTGAAGCGTTTGGTGGCCGCCGTCTGGGCGTCGGGCTTGGCGCTCTTCGGGTCGATGGGGGGCTGCCCGCCCCGGGGAGACACCAGCGTGATGTCCGTACCCTTATCCTTCAGGAAGTAGTAGGGGGCGGCAAATTCCTCGATCCAGAATCCGGTCTTTTCGCCGGTATCCCCGAGTTCTTCGTGGCTGGTAAGTACGAATAGTATCTTTTTCATTTTGCTGGTCTTAAGGGAGTTGATAGTTCTTCAATGACGCTGTTACGCAGGGCGTAACTTTTTGGCTTCGGAGAGACCACTCTGCTTACGCTTCAGGTAAACTCGGTTAGCGATAAGGTCCGTTAGTAGGACATGGCGACGATCTTCGTCACGTCCGCCGGGGAGAGGGTACCGTGCTCGCCGAGCTTGGTCATCCCTCTTTCGGCCAGCCGGTTCGCTACCCGTTCGGCCGTCCCTTCGCTCTCGTCGGTGTACTCGGAGAGGCGGGTCTTGATGCCGATGGAGTGGAAAAATTCCGTGGTCTTGCGGATACCGGCCCGGGCCTTCTCTTCCGTGGTTCCCTCGCTCACTCCCCAGACCCGTTCGGCGTACTGGGCCAGTTTTTCCTGCTTGGCCTCCAGGTTGTAAGTGTAGTGGGAGCCGGTGAGGATGGCCAGCGTGCGGGCGTGGTCGATACCGTAGAGGGCGGTCAGTTCGTGGCCCATCATGTGGATGGCCCAGTCGGTCGGGACGCCCTTCTGGATCAATCCGTTCAGCGCCATGGTACAGCTCCACATGAAGCTGGCGGCCGCTTTATAGTCGGCGGGGTCCTTCATGATCGCCGGGGCCACCTCGATCAGGGTCTGCAGGATGCTCTCCGAGAACCGGTCCTGGAGGAGAGCACCGACGGGGTAGGTCATGTACTGCTCCAGTACGTGGGTGAAGGAGTCGGCCAGCCCGTTAGCGATCTGCCGCTGGGGCACGGAGGCCACCACGGAGGGATCGAGAATGGAAAATACCGGGAACAGCCCGGGGCCGCCCATCGTGAGTTTTTCCTTCGTTTCGGCGCGGGTGATCACGGCCCCGGAGTTCATCTCCGAGCCGGTGGCCGGCAGGGTGAGCACGGTCGCAAAGGGCATGCCTTCCCTGGTCGGGATCCGCTTGGCGAGCAGGTCCCAGGGTTCGTCCCCTTCGTAGCGGGCCGCGGCGGAGAGGAACTTGACGCCGTCGATGACGGAGCCACCGCCCACGGCCAGCAGGTAGTCGATCCGCTCGGCTTTGATCACCTCCAGGGCTTCCAGCAGTTTCTCGTACTCCGGGTTGGCGGGTATGCCGCCGAACTCCACGAAGTCGATCCCTTCCAGGGCGGCGACGACCTGGTCGTAGATACCGTTCTTCTTGATACTTCCACCACCGTAGACCAGGAGCACCCTGGCGTCCGCGGGCAGTTCGGCGGAAATCTTGCCGATCTGCCCCTTACCGAAAATTATCTTGGTGGGGTTCTTAAATTCAAAATTTTTCATTCACGTTTCATTAGCAATAGCAACAACGCCACCCTATTCTGGTTGGGGCTGCAAAATTATGTCCGCTGAGCGGATTAAAAGTTACTCTATGATAAAAAGGAGCAATACTTCTCGTGTTCGGTGAGCCGTCCTGAGTGGCACTTCTGAGTATGCTTTCGGGGCGGGGCGGGGCGCCTGCGGCCCGGGTCGACGGCATTCGTCACCTGAGCTTATCACGGGAATGGAGCCACCGGTTGCCAGGCCGCCGGCCTGGTACTTACCGGAGCGGGATCAGGCACCCTGGTGCCCTTCCTTCACCTTCTGACTGAGTTCCTTCCGGATCCGGCTGAGGGTCTGGGTGGTGATGCCCAGGTAGGAGGCGACGTGGTAGTTCCTGACGCTGCGCTCGATCTCCGGATAATCGCGGAGGAAGGACAGGTAGCGCTCCTCGGCGGAGTCCGCCAGGGTGGACAGAATGCGCCGCTGAAAGGAAGCGAAGCCCCTTTCCATTTTCTTACGAAAAAAGGTTTCCAGCTGGGGGATCTCCCGGTAGAGGGCCTCGGCGCGGGGTTGGGATATGCGAAGGAGGATAGCGTCCTGGATGCATTCGATGCTCATGACGGCCGTACCGGAGCGGAAGTAGGCGGTGTAGTCGCTGACCCACCAGTCCGCCACCCCGAACTGGAGGGTATGCTCCCGGCCCCGCTCGTCGGTGAAGAAGGTCCTCAGGCAACCGCTGCGCACGTAGTACTGGTAGAGCACGGTACTGCCCGCGTGCAGGATCAGGTCTCCCCTGGAGTAAGCTACTTCCTTGAATTCCTCCCTGATCGTCTCCAGGGCCGAGGGGCTGAGGTCGAGGTTCTTGAATATTTTTGAATAGATCATGAGTAGGTTTAGTCTGAGAGGTAAAAGCAGGTAAGGGCAACCACGCCCGGTGGGAGGCGGAGGGGGAAACAATATCCGGTTTTTTTGCCGGCGTTCGTCCGTCTCCGCCGGAGTTTTATGCCGCCTCCCGATCCACCCGAAAGTGCAGGATACTCCCGCGGCCACCGCCCCCTACCTTCCGGTCACCGATAAAAACCGAACCGATGCCTAACCAGTGTTATCCCCTCCTGCTCCTCCTGTGCGTATTTTGCACCTGCGCCCCCGCCCAACAACCGGAAGTCAGGAAGCCCAATATCCTTCTTTTTCTCGTCGACGACATGGGGTGGATGGACACCAGCGTGAACGGCAGCGAGTACTACGAGACGCCGAATATGGAGCGGCTGGCGAAACTGGGCATGACCTTCACCCGCGCCTACGCCGCCAACCCGCTGTGCTCCCCCACCCGGGCCAGTATCCTGTCGGGCAAACACCCCGCCCGCTTCGGGATGACGACGCCCGCCGGCCACCTGCCGCCCAACCCGGAGGAGGACCTGACCCGCACGGAGGGCGCGCCCTGGCAGAAGGTGGTGCAGCAGGGTATCCGCACCTTCATGCCGCTGGAGGAATTTACCGTGGCCGAGGCCCTGCGAACGAATGGGTACGTGACCGCCCACGTCGGGAAATGGCACCTCGGCGGAGAGGGGTACTGGCCGGAACAGCAGGGGTTCGACGTCAACGTCGGGGGCATGCACCACCCGGGGCCGCCCAGTTTTTTCAGCCCCTACCGCATTCCGAACCTGCCCGACGGGCCGGAGCACGAGTACATCACCGACCGCATCACCTACGAGGCGATGGACTTTATGGCCGCCCACAAAGACGAGCCCTTCTTCCTGAATTTCTGGCAGTTCGGCGTCCACGCCCCCTTCCAGGCCCCCCGGGACCTGATCGATAAGTACGCCGCCAAAACCGACCCCCGCGGCTTTCAGAACGCCCCGATCATGGGCGGCATGATGGAAAAAGTGGACCAGAGCCTCGGCCTGCTACTCGATAAACTCGAGGAACTGGAGCTGACCGACAACACCCTGATCGTTTTCTACAGCGACAACGGCGGCAATATGTACAACACCATCGACGGGGAGTTCCCGACCAATAACGCGCCGCTGCGCCACGGCAAGGGGAACATCCACGAGGGCGGCATCCGGGTACCGGCAATCGTCGTCTGGCCCGGCCGCGTGGCCCCCGGCACGCAGAGTGACGAGCTGATCCAGAGCATCGACCTCTACCCCACTTTCCTGGCGGCCAGCGGCACGGCCCCGAACCCGGCCCAGGAACTGGACGGCCTGAGCCTGCTGCCGGTGCTGGAAAGGAACGCCCCCCTGAAGCGGGAAGCCATCTTCACCCACTACCCCCACTACGTCGTGGCCCCGGACAACCTGCCCAGCACGGCGGCCTGGAGCGACCACTGGAAGTGCATCAAGGAGTACGGGGAGGGCGAGAACCGCCAGCCCGCCTACCGCCTCTACGACCTGCGCGCGGACATCGGGGAGACCACGGACGTGAGCGCCGCCCACCCGAAGGTAACGGCCCGCCTGGCCCGGCTGATCGACGCCCACGTGGCGGAGGTCGGCGGGCAGGTGCCGGTGATCAACCCGAAGTACGACCCGGCGGCGGCCAGCCCGATGGGGGAGACGAAGGCGTTTCCGCTGGATAAGTATCCGAGTTACTGAGCCTCCTGACTCTTCAGAATTTCTTCTACTAACTGATAAACGGTGGTGATTGGATTCCGATCGCTAACGGGTTCGTTCCTAAATTTATCGAACAACTTTTTTGCGCGCCTGATGGCCCGTTGTTCGTCCGCGTCCGGATCGTCGGTGAGTAACTGCCGAATGGTTGCCGCGAATTTCTTCTTCTTTCCGTCTCGCTCGTAATTCATGGCCCACCGCTTGCCTAGCTGGTCGAAGTAGAATTTCCTGTCGTGTCGCTGTTCGGTGTAGGCGTAGTGGAGGTAAAACCAGAGTTCAAAGGCATCAACGGAGTAGGCAGTCCTGATTCCGTTCCTTTCCGCCACGTCGAGTACCCGGGAGAATTTTTCAAACTGCCGCGCTCCCTGTTTAGGTACGTAATCCAGGTCGAAAACCAGCCAGATCTGGTCGTAATCGTCTTCCCCGCTTAGCTTGATGGCGTCCTGAAGCAGTTGTTCCGCGTCGCCGCCCGGGTCTCTGGGTAAAATTTCTACGCCAAGATTGCGAAATGATTGAAAGTACAGTCGTTCGGTCTGCCCTTCGCAGAGGATTAGAAATCTCGTCCCACGACGCCGAACACTGCGCCGCCGGCCGGCCTTCTTTCGCTTTTTACTCATCGGTAGCAGTTTCCAAATCGAGGGCCAGGTCGAGGTCGCGCACGTCGGGAACGGCCCCGTAGCTACCGCCTAAGTATTCTTTTTCAAAATTGGCATCATTACGGACGCCCTCGATGTCCGACAGGGCGTAGAGCGTAGAAGCTCCCTCCTCATCTTTCTCCACCAAGTCTATCTGGTCGCGGCGCAGCAGTTTATTGTCCAGTAAGTTGGTATCGTGGGTAGAGAAAATGAACTGGGCGTTGTTGGGGTTGCCGCTGACTGAATTAAAGAGTTCTACGATTTCCCGGGAGAGACGGGTATGGAGTTGGGACTCAAATTCGTCGATGATGAGTACGCCGCCGCGTTCCAGTGTCATGATGATCATCGGGGCGAGTTCGATCATTTTTCGGGTTCCGGCGGATTCACCCTTGTCACTTAGCCAAGCTATACTTTGACCATTACTGTTTTTTACCGGCCGGGTGGTAATGGTGAAGTACTTTTTAGCGGTTTGCTTAACAAAGTTTTCTACCCCTGGTAATTCTGTTACTTCTGATAATTTTTCCCGATCAAAAGCTAGAATTTCATGAACGTCTATGCCCATTAATTTTAATAATGCACTAGTTCTTTCACGTACAAAATTATTTTCGTGAAGCATTTTTGCCGAGATTTCCGAAGCCGGGTCAAATGCACGATCTGAGATAACCAGAATATTTTGAACCCCCGTAATTGCGTTGGCAATTACGTCATTAAGTTTTAATTTCCACGCGGAAGAAAGAAAGGTCGTGTCTGCACGAAAGATATCATTGGGCTCCTTGAGCAAAAATGTCAGTCTGTCGTCCTTACTAAAGTACCGGTCATTGGTGTCGACGGTAAGCCCTTCTCTACTGAATACCTTTGCGCGCCTTTTTGTGATATCGTACAACCATTCTTTATGAATTGCCCCCTTCCCTACCTCGACGCCGTATTCGAACGAGTATCCTTCCGTTTTAAACTTTCCTATTAGAACAGCTGGACGAGAGAGATATCCAGCATCTAAACTAAAAGGATCAATTCCCAGAAAAGCATCATTAGGATCAGAAAATAGTGCCAGACGCTGCCAACGGCCAATCGCCAAAATCAAATTACTCTTTCCGCTCGCATTTGCCCCGTAAATCGCCTTGGTCTTAAGCACACGGTCGCCGGAATCATCCGTAGCTACGTTGCCGTCCAACCAGCTATAGGCCGGCTTTTGGGTAGTCGCCTTCAGGTCCAGCACGGACTCATCCCTAAACGACCTAAAGTTCTCTACTGAGAAAGATAAAAGCATAATTTTGTAGATTTCCTACAAATATAAGCTATTACCCGGGCAAAAGGTTGGTACGCGAATGTAGTTGCCTGTCGGCTTTTACTACTTTCCACGAGTCACCAACCCGCCCACCCGAAACCGGTGCGCTCCCCCGCCCACCCGCTCGAACCGCCGCCCACCACCTTCCGCCGGCAGCACCACCGTCGCCGTAGTCTGCTCCGGGATATCCACGTCGAGTACGACCTCGTCGCCCGTCCACGTCCAGGCGGAGCGGATCGGGCCGTGGGGGGAAGCGTGGGTGGCGGAGAGTTCCCGCAGTGCCCCGTCCCCGAAATCCGGCTCGATGAGGATGGACGAAAAGCCCGGGGCCGCCGGCCTGATCCCCGCCATATCGGCGAAGAGGAACTGCCCCACCGCCCCGAAGGCGTAGTGGTTAAAGGAATTCATCTTGGCGTTCCTCGCCCCGCCGAAGCCCTCCTCGTGGGTGTAGCTGTTCCAGCGCTCCCAGATGGTGGTGGCCCCGTTGGCCACCTGGAAGCCCCAGCCCGGGTAGCGCTCGTCGAGCAGCATGGCGTAGGCCAGGTCGCCCCGCCCGATCCGGGAGAGGGCCGGCAGCAACTGCCGGATGCCCAGGATGCCGGAGGTCGGCTTCCGGTCGGCCGCCTCGACCAGGTCGACCAGGTGACCGGCGGCCAGTTCCCGCAGGCTGTCGGGCAGCACCTCGAAGTAGATGGCGGAGGCGTAAGCCGACTGCGTATGGCCGGTAAAGCCCCGCTCCCCCTCGAAGTAGCCCTCGCCGTCTCCGTAGGCGGCCTCGTCGATGACGAAGCGGCCGTCGGGACCGACGTAGTGGGCCGCGAAGGCGGCGGTCGACTTCCCGAACAGTTCGCCGTAGCGGGCGGCGGCGGCCGTCTCCCCGAGGGCGGTACTCATCTCCCCCATGATGCGGAAGGTGTGGGCCAGGTAGATGGAGGCCAGGATATCGTGGGCCAGGTGCTTGTCCGTCAGGGCGAGCCAGTCGCCGAAACCGCCCCGGGGCCCGATCTCCGTCCAGGAGTTCTCGGGGTAAAAGTAGCCGAAGGGTTCGCTCTTGGCGATCACGAAGTCCATGTATTTCGTCATCGAGGCGTAGTGGTCGGCGATCAGGGAGGTGTCTCCGGAGAACTGCCAGGCGTTGTAGGGCACCATCACGCCGGCATCCATCCAGCCGGGGGAGTACCAGACGAGGTCGGGGTACGGGCGGGGGGCGAAGTTGGCGTAGGCCCCGAAGTCGTACTGGGCGTCCCGGAGGTCGGCGAACCACTTGCGGTAAAAGTCAGCCAGGTCGGCGTTGTAGAGGCCGGAGCGGGAGAAGATCTGTACGTCCCCCAGCCAGCCGAGGCGCTCGTCCCGCTGGGGGCTGTCCGTCGGTACTTCGAGGAAGTTGGAGCGCTGGGTCCAGACGATGTTCCGGTAGAGGCGGTTCAGCAGGGAGTCCGAAGTCACGAAATCCCCCTTCATCGCGATGGAGGCGCTGACCGGAATGCCGGTCAGCAGGCTGAGGTCCGGTTCCCGGCGCAGGCCGCTGACCTCCACGTAGCGGAAGCCGTGGTAGGTGAAGCGGGGCTCCCAGACCTCCGATCCGCCCCCCTTCAGGACGTAGGTGTCCGTGGCCCGGGCGAAGCGGAGGTTCTCGGTCATCAGGCTGCCGTCGGTGTTGAGCATCTCCCCGTGGCGGAGGCGGATACTGTCTCCGGTCTGACCGCTCACCGTGAGTCGGACGTGACCGGCGAAGTTCTGTCCCAGATCGAAAACGTAGACCCCGGGGCGGGGCTCGGTGATCCCGACGGGAGTGAGCTCGGCGTAGGGCCGGACCGGGTTGCCGGGGTACCGCTGGAGGAGGGCGGTCCACGCTGCTTGTTTAGAATTTTGCACCTGCGGCCGCGCCCAGTTTTCCGCGTCAAAATCGGGTGCATCCCAGCCCGGTTGTTCCCGGCGGGCATCATAAGATTCTCCCATCAAAAGGTCGGCGTAGCGGAGCGGCCCCTCGCTCGCCCGCCAGCTCTCGTCGGTGGGGATAAATTGCTTTTTACCGTCGGGAAAAGTGAGGTCCAGTTGCGCGATCAGGGCCGTGGTGTCGCCGTAGAGCCCGCGGTTCTTCGGGTTCGACAGTTCCTTGGGGCCGACGTAGCCGGCGTACCAGCCGTCGGCCAGCACGCAGCCGAGCACGTTCTCCCCCGCCCGGAGCCGGTCGGTCACGTCGTAGGCGTGGTAGTAGATGCGCTTATGGTAGTCCGACCAGCCGGGAAGGAAGAGGTCTTCGGTGAGTACCTCGCCGTTGAGCCGGGGTTCCACGAGGCCGAGGGCCGAGCAGTAGAGCACGGCCCGCTCCGGTACCGCTTCCAGCACGAAGCTTTTGCGGAAGTAGGCGGCGGGCGGGAGGTGGAGGGTGTCCGCCAGATCCGCGTCCTCCGTCGGGAAGGAGAGCCACTGGGCCTGCCAGTCGTCCTGGTCCGGGGCGGGGGGCACCTCCGGCGGGGCATCCGCTGCGCAGCCGAGGAAGGAGAGTAGGAAGAACAGGCTCAGGTAGCGCACGGCGGTGGTGTTTCGGTGTTGACTATTCCTGGATCTCGAAGGTGTAACTCCCCGACCCGATCTGCTCCGTCCGCCCCGGCAGCACCACGGTGGCCGTGGTATTGACCGGGATGGTCACGTTGACGGTCACCTGACCGCCGGTACGTTTCCAGGAAGAAGCGATGCGGCCGTTGATCGAATCGTAGCTGCCGCTCATCTCGTCGATCTCCTTGCTGATGGCCGGTTGCAGGACGATCTCCCGGAAGCCCGCCCCCTTCGTCTCGATGCCCAGCCCGTAGCGGTACATCCATTCCGCTACGGAGCCGAAGGCGTAGTGACTGAAGGAGTTCATGGCGGCGTTGATCTTCTCGTTGCTGTTCGCGTCCTTGGTGTAGCTGTTCCAGCGCTCCCAGATGGAGGTGCTGCCGTTGGCCACCGAGAAGCCCCAGCTGGGGTAGTCCGTTTGCTGGAACACGCGGTAGGCCAGGTCGTGGTGGCCGTACTCGGAGAGGACCAGCATGACGTGCTTGGTGCCCAGGAAACCGGTGGAGAATTTGTCACCGTTTTCGGTGATCGAGTTGGCGAGGAGTTGCGCGCCCGCGGGGGCCAGTTCCTCCGGGTAGAGATCGAAGTAAAGCCCCAGGGCCAGGGCCGTCTGGGTATCCTCGGTGGTGCTGCCGTCCGGCCGGAGGTACTTGTCTCCGAAGGCGGTTTTGATCCGCTCGAACAGCTTTCGGTAGTGGGCGGCGCGCTCGTCCTTGCCCAGGGCGGCGGCCATCTCCGCCATCAATTTGGCGTCGTAGCCGTAGAAGGAAGTGGCGATGAAGTCGTCGCTCGTCTTCGGGCCGGTGGTGAGCCAGTCGCCCCAGTTGTTGCCCGCCCCGGGACGGAGGTAGTCGTCGCCGGCGGCATCCGCCTGGAAGTCCATGAACCGTTCCATGCCGGCCCAGGCCACCCCGAGGGCGCGGGTATCGCCGTAGACCTGGTAAATGGTGTAGGGGGTGATAACACCGGCGTCCATCCAGGCCGGGGAGTACTGTTCCGGGCGGCTGAAGGGGAAGGGGGCGAAGTTGGGGTAGGCCCCGTACCACCGCTGGCTGTCGTCGAGATCGACCAGCCACTTGGTGAAGAAGGCAGCTACGTCGGCCGTGTAGGTGGCCGAGCGGGCGAAGGTGTGGGCGTCGCCCGTCCAGCCCAGCCGTTCGTCCCGCTGGGGGCAGTCCGTCGGCACCTCGAAGAAGTTGGCCGCCTGGGTGGTCTTGATGTTCTCGAAGAGCTGGTTGTTCATGGGGTTGGAGGAGGAAAATTCCCCCGCGTCGGTGGCGATGGAGCTCAGGAAAATCCCGGTCACGGCGTCCGCGGCGGGTTTAGTGGGCAGGCCGGTCAGTTCCACGTACTGGAAGCCGTGGTAGGTGAAGCGGGGTTGCCAGATTTCCGTTCCCCCACCCTTCGCGACGTAGGTATCCGTGGCGCGGGCCATGCGGAGGTTACCGGTCATGAGGCCGCCGTCCTCGTCGCGCAGCAGCTCGCCGTAGCGGATGGTGATCTCGGTGCCGGCGGGCACGTCCACCCGCAGTTCGATGATGCCGGCGATGTTCTTGCCCAGGTCGTAGATGTAGGTACCGGGCGCGGGCTCGGTCATCTTTACCGGTTTCAGCCGTTCGCGGGGTTGGACGTACTCCCCCGGATAGGCCTGCAGTTTCCCGTCGGGGTAGGTGTAGCGGCGGGGCTTCTTCCAGTCGGTGGTGTCGAAACCGGGGCGGTCCCAGCCGGTCTGTTCCAGGCGGGCGTCGTAGGTTTCCCCCATCAGGATGTCGGCCTCCAGGATGGGGCCGGTATTGCTCTGCCAGGTTTCGTCGGAGGCGATGATTTCGGTAGTCCCGTCCGTGTATTCCACGTGGATCTGCCCCATGAAGGCGGGGTTGACGCCGTAGAATTCCCGGACCCGGTCCTGCCGCGTCAGCAGGGCGTAGCCGATGTAGCCGGCGTACCAGCCGTCGGCCAGGACTACGCCGACGGCGTTATCCCCGGTCGTCAGCAGGTCGGTCACGTCGAAGGTCTGGTAGTAGAGCCGCTTGTTGTAGTCCGTCCAGCCGGGCAGGAACATCTGCTCGCCGACCTTCTCGCCGTTGATGCGCAGCTCGTACAGGCCCAGCGCGGTGGTGTAGGCCGTGGCGCTTTTTATCTGTTTGTCGGCCACGGTAAACTCCTTGCGCAGGTAGCGCGCCGGGGGCAGGTAGAGGTCGCGGTAAAGGTCGGTCGTATCGTAGCCGGCGTAGTGGCTGATGAACTGTCCCCGCCAGTCGGAGAAACGCAGCAGGCCGGTGCGGAACATTCCGCCCGAGACGGTGGAGGCCCGGTCGTTTTCGTCGTAGCTGGTCACCGTCCACCGGTACTGGCTATTGGATTTCAGGGGCGGCCCGGCGTATTCGACCTGGTTTGTGGCGTTGGATTTTACTCTGCCGGAGTTCCAGACGACTTCCCGTTCGTCCAGTACTTGCAGTTCGTAGGCGGTTTGCCGGCGGTTCTTGCCCTCCCCGGTGAGTTCCCAGCTGAAGCGGGGCTTTTTGACGTCGATAGCGGCGTTGCCGGGGTGGTATTCGACGCGGGGGTTGGTGACCTGCAGGGCCTTCTGGGCGCGGACGCAGGTGCAAAAAGCACATAAGAAGAGCAGGGAGAAGAAAAGCGGTTTTGGCACGATCGGCGGAATTTGCCGAAAGTTAGGGGGGGCGGGAGTGGGGAGTATCCTGTGGCATGCTGGGTGGGGGGTTACTCTTCCAGTTCTTCCAGCACCGTCCGGAAGCCGGTTAGGGCGGCTTCCAGCCCTTCGATAATTTCTCCGGCCAGCACATCTGGCTCCGGTAGATTTTCCAGGTCGGTCAGACTCTCGTCGCGGAGCCAGAAAATATCGAGGTTGGTTTTATCCCGCGCTATAATCTCGTCGTACCCGTACTTACGCCAGCGGCCTTCGGGGATTTCTTCCGACCAGGTTTCCTTCCGTTTGGCCCGGTTATCACTCCGGTAGAGATCGATGAATTCCCGGAGGTCGTCCAGTTTCAGCGGCCGTTTTTTGAGGGTGTGGTGAATGTTGGTCCGGTAATCGTAAATCCAAACCTCCTTCGTCCAGGGCGTCTTCGCGGCCGGTTTATTATCGAAGAAGAGAACATTGGCCTTTACGCCGTGAGCGTAGAAAATACCCGTTGGTAGCCGCAGGATGGTATGTAGATCCGTTACTCGCAGCAGCTGTTTACGTACCGTTTCCCCGGCCCCACCCTCGAACAGAATATTGTCGGGCAGTACCACCGCGGCCCGGCCGTCGGCCTTCAGTAGGGTACGGATATGTTGTAAAAAGTTAAGCTGTTTGTTGGAGGTGGTGGCCCAGAAATCCTGGCGGTTGTACTTCAGTTCCGTGTCACCGAAAATTAACTATATAATTTAAAACTTTATGTCTAAATATACTAAAATAATACATAATTAATATTTAATAGATAATATAAATATGAATAAGTAATGTCTGCTTCTCGACGATCCCGTCGGCGTTGGTGATCGTGATGCTACTCTTCTTGCCGAAGGGTGGGTTGGCGAGCACGTAGTCGTGGCGGCGGCCGTCGTCCGTAATCAGGGCGTCGTTGGGGCTGATGGTCGGCTCTCCGTCGATCTCGCCGATATTGTGGAGGTACATATTCATCAGGCACAGACGACGGGTACCGGCCACGATCTCGTTGCCGTAGAAGGTATCGTTCTTCAGGAACTGGCGGGCAGCACGATCCATCTCCCAGTGTTCCAGGATGAAATCATAGGCGGCCAGGAAGAAACCGCCGGTACCGCAGGCGGGGTCGACGATGGTGCGCTCGGGTTCCGGTTGCAGGCATTCGACCATGGCGCGGATGAGCGGTCGGGGCGTGAAGTACTGGCCGGCACCACTCTTGGTGTCCTCGGCATTTTTTTCCAGTAGGCCTTCGTAGATTTCTCCCTTCACGTCCACGTCGAGTAAGCTCCACTCCTGCTCGTCGATCATACTGATCACGCGCGCCAGTTTCGAAGGGTCCTGGATCTTGTTCTGACTCTTCGTGAAGATTTGGCCCAGCATCCCGCGCTCCGTCGCCAGCGTACGCAGCAACTGCACGTAAAAAGCTTCGAGTTCCGCGCCCCGCTTGCCGGCCAGGTTGGTCCAGTTGCAAATTTCCCCGTCCGGAATTTCGTTGCCCTCAACGTCCTTGAGGCGGGGAAAATCGATCTTTTTGTTATAGGGCGGTTTGGTCTGCTCGTCGGCCATTTTGAGGAAGAGCAGGTAGGTGATCTGTTCGAGGTAGTCGCCGTAGCCGACGCCGTCGTCGCGCAGGACGTTGGCGAAGGACCAGACTTTGGAGACGAGGGAGGCGGTGGACATAACGTGGAAGGTTTCTTTGGGCGCGAGGCGCGGTGCAAGGTAACAGAGTTGGGCGCGGGAGGACAACCGTGGGTAATAAAAAGTGGTATACTTGTCAATATGTACACCGCCCCCAGACTTAGAAGTATTGAAACACTTCAGGCCCGAAGAATTTTTGATACGGCACTCAATCCGATTGCCGTACGCGCGGAAGACAAGCAGTACTACGTCACCAAGCCGCAAACCTCTCCCACGGACCGTTCCGTCGTCCGCGAGTTTATCGGAGCTCACTTTCTAAAAATATGGGATTTACCGGTTCCTGACTTCGCGATCATTGATGTGCAGCCCCACCATATTCCATCCGGCTTACACGGCAGGCTGACCAAGCACGAATTCAGTCGTCCTGCCTTTGGAAGCCTTTATCTTGAGGGAGCAGACTACGTTACGGAAGCGCTTGCCCAGTCAGGAACCTACCAGATAAACAAAACGTCTGCCTCGGAGCCGTTGACCAGGCTATCCCTCTTTGACCTTTGGCTGAGTAATAACGACCGGAACTGGAACAATCATAACCTGCTTTACCGATTCCCACCTAATCCGGCTTTCATCCCCATAGATCACGAGAGACTGTTCGACCACGGGGTTCCCGGTGAACCTATGTTTCTGCAAACCGACAATGAAAATTTATCGGGCTCCGTGGTCTTCCAATCATTCGTCAGCGTCACTTACCTCAGGACGTACGCACGGGACCCGGCTTCGCGTGATGCGTTTCTCGGTCTGGTAGATAAGTGTCAGGCTTCTTTGGGTCGTATCGTGAGCGAAATGCCCGAGGAATGGGGATCGCTCTGTACCGGCTTGATCGGTGACAGCCAACAAACTATCTTTGCCCCGGACTGGTTAGATAAAGTCTGGAAAGCCCACTTAGAGCAACTACACAACAACCGCAAATAATCATGGGCAGCCTATACTCCGTCATCTACGTGCAAACCAACGCCGCGGCGCAGGATCGGCTGGCCATTGGCATGTTACTGACCGACCCGAGTTCCAAACGGGTGCTTTATGACTATTCTCTGCGCAAACTTCACCTTATTTCCGAGTTAGTGAATCCGGGAATGCGGACCGGCCTGAAGTGGTCACTGGACAACCTTCGGAAGCTGACCGAGGTGAACAACGCCGACGAAGCAGGTCTTTTTCGGGGGGAGCCCGTACCCGATCAGGACTTTAAATTCACCGATCGCTACCTGAAGTATCTGGCCACTTACCACCAAAATTTGCTGCACTTCAGCCAGCCCGTCCGGATTGATCTACCCACAACGACGGACACCTTCTCGTTCCTCTACGAAGAGCAAATTGACGACGTGCCTACCGACGAGTCCGTTCACGAGCAGCGGAGGGACTTACTGACCATCAAGGACCGGCCGATAATCCGTCAGCACTTCAGCCAGGAAGTCCGCATCGATCAGGAGTTGGTCAATTCGGTCCGGATTCCCGTTAAGGTCTCCCTCTACGGCCGGAATGGCGTGGATTACTTTGCCAAGATCATCGACCCCTACCGCTCCGTGAACTGGCTTAACCGCGATGCTGCGAGCTTCTTGAGCCTGGCCCTGCAGACACCCGGAGACGTACATTACCTGATCAGCCAGGAGCCGGACGCGCGAACCTTCCCCCAGCAGCACGCCAGTTGGCGGCAGTTCCGGAAAGTGTCTGACTTTCGGTACGTCGATGCCTCCGAGATCGGGGTAATCGAGCGGGAGGCGGAAGCGCGGGGGGTGCGGCCGGTGGTTGGGGAGGAGGAGGAATAAGCTATCTGGCCTTTTAACCTTTGACTATTGGAGTTAGACTGGCAGGGGAACGCAGCCGGTGTGATAGCACGTGCAAAAGTCTTAAATATTCAATTTACGGAAATCTTTCTGACGAGAGCAAATCCTTGCATTAAGAATTGATAGCTAGTGGAACTTTTGCGGGAGTCGGTGGATTGTTATTGTTAGAAGCCGGGAAGTGAGTTGGATAGCTGTAATTTCCATCCTCAAACTTAAAACCGTTCCCCCAGCTCCCGAAACATCTCAACAGTATTCAAATAACGAACACCATGTGCCATGCAAACATCAGGTAGTTTTATATTTTTTTGGCTATCCGGGCTACTAACCTCGTGAGTAATCAGGACAACTCCTTTCTCTAGTGCATAAGACACCAGCCAGGCATCAGCCACATCCGAGCTAGCAAAGTGATCCAGCGCAGGCTGTGTAAATTGCTGCTTATCAATTGACCACTGAATAACCACTCGGTATTCAGGAATTGAACTTGCAGAATCATCAAAAAAATCTCCGGGAAGGTTATTCCGACACCACTGAGTCAGGTCGTCTTCATTAGCAAATAATTCAGCTTTCACCTTATCGATGCTTCCAATCTGGCCTCCGGCTGCAAGTTCGATCAGCTTGTTCCAAAAGCCCGGAACTACGTCCATTGGGTAGTAAACCCGGTGCGCCTGAATGAAAAAGTTTGCATCAAGGAGATAATCAGGCATCAGTACCATAATTTTCTCGCATAAAAGTGCGGTAGGTCGCTCCCTTTAACCCCGTGATTTGGTAGGCTCGTTGGTAAGGCAACTTGTTCTCTAGCACAGCTCGATTTACGTATCCCATGAAGCGAGGACTTAAACGTTTACGTGCAGTAGCATAAAAATTACCACCACCAATATTTTTTTCTTCTTTCAGCAGACGGACGCGTGCGGTACATCTTTCGTAAAATGTAAAAAAAGACTGGCGAGACCAATACCCTAAATCAAGGGCTCTTCGGCCAATTACAATCGGACTAACTTTAAATATCCTGGACAGTTGTTCAGGATCAGGATGTTCTACCCACTCTTCACTCAGACTTGTTGCGGGAACCAGAAATTCAGCTGCTACCGCATCACATAATTTTTCTACCGGATCATCCGCGGGCATGATCCTTGCCAGGTCAAACCCTGCACTTTCCCCTAGCCAAATATGCGCCAACTCGTGCACCAGGGTGAACATCTGAGCAGACTTCGCATCCCGGTTATTGACAAAAAGAAATGGAGCAAACCGATCGACCAATACAAACCCACGACAACTGGCTACGGGTAAAGGGCGGGATGTGCTGTTACCCACGACCCCGTTAAAGGTTACTACTACCCCCGCTTCTTCGATGGCATCCGTTAGGCCACCAAGTGCTGCGGTCCAATTCGGATAGGCTCGAGCCCAACCTTCTGCTAACCCAAGAACTTCCCTTACATCAGCAACAAACTCTTCAACGGAAACAGCTGGCGTGAACCGACTCACAAACGGTAGCTCATCACTACCGTTTTCCTGAAGATAATCTGCCAGCCAACCCTGACGAGCCTTCAACGTAGCTACCGTATCGCGAATGGCCAGCGGTATCGTAGCCGCCTCCACGTTATTCGTTCGAAAAAAAGGAATGATCGGTTTTTCTTCCGGTGGTTCGTCCAATAAAAGGTAACCAAAAGGGACATGGACTTTATTGGCAAAATCCTCCAGCTGCTTCAGCGTAGGCTTATTTTCACCGTCAAACCAGGTCTGAACCTTCGGGTAACTCAACAAGAACTCATCAACGGCCAACCCCGCACGCTCAATAGCCCAGGTCAGTAGATCCCCTTTGATGTCGATTCTTGTGATCACGGTTGAAAGGTAGGTATTTATCTAAAACTTGAAATTGGTATGAAAGTTGTTCATTCTTCCCCCTCCCCGGCTGAAGCCTGAATCCACTGCGGTATAGCTTGCTTGTATCAACTCTAGCTCAATCCGTTGCCACCGCCACGTACTTCATGTGCACGAAGCCAGGAGTATTTTCACGCACGGTGCGCACCTTTACCCAGCTCCCCGTCATGGCCAGAAAAGTAAGCCGTTGACCTTCTTTTAATCTTTGGATAATCCGGTAATCCGTACTCGGCCCCGAGCGCATGTTCAGGTATTCATTGGTCACTATGAGCGTTTTGGCGTAGTACTCCGAGAAACGATCATCCGGTAAATGATAAACACCACTGCCATCGGTACTACCATAGGCCCTGCTTGCTGTAGTAACCGAACGACTACTGGGCGTACTACTTCGGTATGTACGGCCGCCACCGCCACAGACCCCGCAGGAACCGCCGGAATTGCAGTGCTTACAGTATTTACAATTTTTACACGCCCGGCAGTTCGCGGAGCCGGTACAGGTGGCTTCTTCGGCGGTGGCCAGATTGCTACACATAACTATTGCTCCGGGGGATAGATCCTGGGAAAGAAGGACCGCTGATATGGAGAGAAAAGCGAGCAGAAAAAAGAGCTTCATCTGGCTGAACGATTAATTTCTGACAAAAATGTAAAAGCTACTTATTCTTTAAACTTTACCCTCACCGCTTCTTCCATATCGTAGGCCGTCAGTACCGTCTCCAATCGCTTAAATTTAACCCAGGAACTGTTAGCGGCATCTACACTATACCCACGGCCTAGGTCTTCGCCAGCTTTGGCGTCCGGATCATTACGCATCAGTAAAATGGTACCCGCTACGTCCGGCCGCATTAATGGACTAGGATCCTTTGCGAATAGCTGCCGAAGGATGTGTACGTAGAATTCCTTAACGGATTTAGGCTCAATCCGATCTTCCCCTAAATAGGCATACTCTATCTGGTACCCCGTTGGATCATCGATTTCGAAGATGGTAAGTTCCTCGGCCTTATCCGCCGCGACGGAAACTTCTACATCCGGATAGGGCCAAATCTCGAAGGTGCGTTTGATCAATTCCTGATGCCGTTTCTTAAAGTCGCTTATCGTCCAGGTATCTAACTTGAGTAAACCCCGGTTGAGCCACAGACGGCTATATGCGT
Source organism: Lewinellaceae bacterium (assembly GCA_963838715.1). GTDB lineage: Bacteria > Bacteroidota > Bacteroidia > Chitinophagales > Saprospiraceae > Neolewinella. The sequence goes on along the minus strand of CAWISE010000009.1, from coordinate 3,773,041 downwards.
AGCCCTGCTCGCCGCCCTTGTGGTTCATTTCCTTTTTCTTCTGAAAGGGCTTGTTGGAAAGTGCTCCATTATTACCGGACAGAGTCAGGTTACCCAACTGGTGCAAGTGGTTGTTCTGAAAATATTCGTAGTCCTCCGCCGTAAGCTCCCTTTTCCACTGCGCGTGCGGCGTTTGAGGAAATATATGCTCTACCGTTAACCGATCGAAACTTACCCTTTCCCTGTTATTGTAATTCTCCAGTCGTTCGAGGAAGTAAGATCGGTTCTTAGTACGGATATTGTAAAAATCGCGTTCCCGCAATGCGGTCATCACCTCCGCATCCTTAGGTAAACGTTGCGTTCCCTTTTGCCTAACCAAGCTGGCTTTTAGCGAATCTACATAATCGTCAAGGCGAATATCCTCATACAGCCTCATAAAAACCTTATTGAGTGCACTGGTATTGAGATTAGCCAGGAACCGCCGCCAAATATAACGTTGCGTGAGCTCCATTACTTCAATGAACTCCGCTTTGGAAATCACCCCCTCGTCGTAATCCCGAAAGACCTGTAGAAGAAAAGGATAACTAGTCGTGGTTTCCAACTGCTTGAAGTACAACAGTTGTTGCCGTACATCGAGGTCAGGCTCGCGTGCTGGGTTATGTAATCTACCGTAATAGCCGGAGAAGTTCTTTAGTTCTACCAGCAGCTTCACAACGGCCTCATAACCTCTTTGGGGGTAACGTTGCTTGAACACCTCGTACACCTTACTCTTGCGCGGGATGCGCTTATTCTTGAAGGTGAGGTAATCCCGCACGAAATCCGATACCAGATTGGTCCTGTCCTCGTCGAGTCGTGCGTTGCGTTCAATTTCACTCCAGTAAGTATCGTACAATTGCTCCTGCTGCTGCCGGTCATGCCCCATAAGGACATAGTTGCGAATAAGGTCAGCCTGAGAAAGGGCCAGCCCCGTAGAGTTGAGAGATTCAAAAATGCGTTGAGGGTCGTCCTTCCCCCGTTCAAGACTGATCTCCACGAAAGATAACTTATTCAATCCCCGCAGCACCTGACGAAATACTTCCTCGTCGCGAATTAACTCGCGGAAGTAACTATAATTCTCCCGCATTCGGGAAAATCGTTCCCCCTCCTCGCTCTTACGGTGGATGAGGCGCTGGTAGATTTCATCATTCTCTACCGTCTGCCATAGTTTTTCCTTCCGCCCTTTGGCGTGACGGTTGATGAGGTACGTTTCCCGCAATTCATCGGCTTCTTCCGGCATATTATTATCCTCGGCAAAATGCAACAGCGCCACGTATAACAAAGTAATCGTAGTCAGTCGCTGCTGACCGTCAATGACGATTAGTTCCTTGACCGAAGCATCCGTATAAAGACCATCGTGCATGTACACGATGCTACCCACGAAGTGGCTGGGGTGTTCCTCGTTGTCCGCCACGTTGATAATGTCGGTATACAACTGGCTGCACTGGTAATCCTGCCAGTCATAGTTACGCTGGTAAATTGGAATGATGTAACAGGTTTTGCTAGCTGACAAGAAGTCATTCAGGCGATTTTCGCTTGCTTTCATGATTTTATATCTTTTAATTCTTCATTAGTTAAGTAACACCCCCGCAAACGCCCGCTTCAACACCCCCATCCGCAACCCCTTCACCCGCTCCAGTGCTTCGGTGATCTCCCGCTCCAGCGCATCCGCTACGGATAGGCGGGATTCGATCTCGGCGACGATTTGGTGTTGCTCGGGGAGGGAGGACAGAGGGACAGGTAGGAACTTAGCTTTTTAGCATTGATATTAGACTGATTGACCCCGTCTGTTTGACCCGGTTTCCGTGCATTTTCGCGTGCATGGGAACTCAAATAATTAGATACTGGCATTGTCAAGTATTTAACTTGCGTTCATCAACAGATAACCAGCAAAAACTGCTTCCCGATTTAACCGCCAGAATTAACTGTTTCAGCCTACCGTATCGGCTGTTGTCTATTGAAAAGCACATCCCCCTTTTTAAACCATATCTCAGTATCCTATACTGCCATTTGTATCGAGGTCTGTCCAATCAACAATCCCTCTTTGCAGTAGTACTTATTCGCAGAACCGGTACCTTGCCTTCCTTCAATGAACTTGGTCTGAAGTGTCAGTATCGTACGCCTGCTGCATAAATTCCCAAGAATCTAACACTTCTCCTATAGCATCAGGTAATTCTTAGCAAAAACTGGTCATGTCAGCCTCAAACTTTTCTTGAGTTACTTCGGACTAGAATTTGCAGACCTGCTGATGCGATTATCCTACCCGTCAATTTTCCCCCAAACGCCTCCTTCAACACACTCTGCCGGTACACCCCCAACTTCCCCAACGCCCCCTCCAACTCCGCCGCGCTCCGGTCCAACTCCCCCAGTAACACGTCCAGCTTGGCGACGATGGCGCGCTGCTCGGGGAGGGAGGGGAGGGATATTTTTTCCTTTTCTAAATACTGATAGTGTCTAGCATAACCTTTATCAGCGATCTTACCTGCTAATACTTGCATCTGATATATCTAAGTATTCAGGTAAAACATCGGGTTATCGGTTCTAGCACCTTAGTGCCATCTGCTCCGGTGAGTCAAATGGATTCTTGATAAGTTTTACCGCTTTAGAGTGATCTCCAAAAACGAGAAGTGGATAATTTCCTTCAAGAAGTCTCCATTTATCATCCAGTATACCCTCCATACCAACTCTTGGCCCTGATCGATAACTGGATATTCTCCCTCAGTCAAGTATTCCTTTTGTTTAAGCTTTTGCTTAGAAGTTGACACTTTCCTAACCAATGTCTTAAAAACAACCTCTCTCCATCCTTCCCTTCCCATCACGCCACCAAAATTTCATTCATTTCCTCAATAACCCCCTCGTATTCCTTCCCGAACGCCCGGTAAAACCCACCGATTCCCCCCTTGGCGTCAAACGGGCTCAACTCGAAGTCATCCCGCTCCAGGTGGAAGCTCTGCTTGACGTAATCGCGGATCATCCGCAGCCAGTCGAGTTGCTCGGGGGTGTACTTCTCGGCGGCGGAGTTGTTGCGGTCGAAGATCCAGCGCTGGAAATTGCGGTCGACCTGGGCGGCGTAGTCCGTCAGCCGCTCGTCGACGCCGGAGAGGCGGCGCAGCAGGCTGACCAGGGCCACCAGCGCACTGGCGGGCCGGTCGCCGGCCACCTCCTCCAGCTGGGCGTAGGCCGACCAGACGTAGTGGGGGGCCAGGGCCGGCCGGTCGACCTTCAGCCGCTCGACCAGCGTCTCGATCATCCGGAAGGTGACCTCCCGGCGGCGGCGCGGCTCGTTGAAGTAAATGCGCAGGGCGGTAAATTCCTCGGTGTGCTCCCGCAGGTAGGCCTCGAACTGGCTACGGACCTCCGCGCTCCGCTCGGCACTGAAGCTGTCGGCTTCGCTACGCAGTACCCGGTCGCGGCTCACGCTGTCGATCACCTGGCTGTGTACCCTGCGGACGTTCTCCAGGTAGTCCGTCAGCTTACCGTTGAAGATGCGGGCGGCATCGATTTGCAGGTCCAACTCGGCCTGGGTCTCGGCGGCGGAGATCACCTCCGGGGCTTGCCCCCTCAGTTCACTTTGCACCTGCGTCCGCGCCCCCTCGATCACGTCCGGGTCGTAGGCGTTCAGCAGTTTTTTGACCGTTTGCCGCAGCGTACGCCCCCCGGCCAGTTCCGTGAACTGGGCCCGTTCGGCGTCGGTGATCTGCCGGTCCAGCCGCACCAGCCGGTTGGCGAGGCTACTGAACAATTCCTCGTCGCGGACGCCCATTTTCACGGCGTGCAGCAGATCCTTCAACGGCACCCCGGGCTTGCGTTCCAGGGGGCGGCTGACCAGTTTCTTGCTCTTCGTGGCCCCGACGGCGTCGATGAGTACGAAGTGGGTTTTCGTGTGTTTGGCCGTGTTGCTCGTCCGCTTCAGGTCGTCGAGGGAGATCGTGCGGGTGCCGCGGCCCTTCATCTGCTCGAAGTAGTTGGCGCTCTTTACGTCGCGCAGAAAGAGCAGCACTTCGAGGGGTTTCACGTCGGTGCCGGTGGCGATCATGTCGACGGTTACGGCGATGCGGGGGTTCCAGTTGTTGCGGAACTGGTTGAGGATACTCTTCGGGTCTTCCTCCGCCCGGTAGGTCACCTTTTTGCAGAACTCATTGCCTTCCCCCAGTTCCTCGCGGACGGTCTGGATGATGTCGTCGGCGTGGCTGTCGGTCTTGGCGAAAATCAGCGTCTTGGGTACCTCGAATTCCCCCTCGCGCGTCGTGACGATCGGGGAACAAGCCGGGCAGGATACGCCGGTATTCACGGATGATGGTGCGGATCTGGTCGGGGGTCACCACGTCGCGGTCGAGCTGGCGCGCCTCGTAGCTGAGGTCCTCGTCGAGTTCCTCCCACCGCTTGCGGCGGCTGAGTTTTTCGCGGGTTTCGATGCGCTGCTCGCTCTTCGGAATGACGGCCCCGCCCTGGGTAATTTCCGTCTCGATGGTATAAATATCGAAGGGGACGTTGACGCCGTCGGCCACCGATTCCTCGTAGGTGTATTCGCTCACGACGTTACCGTTGAAGAAGCCGTAGGTGCGGCTGTCGGGGGTAGCCGTCAGGCCGATCAGGAAGGCGTCGTAGTACTCCAGCACCTGCCGCCAGAGGTTGTAGATGCTGCGGTGGGCCTCGTCGATGACGATGAAGTCGAACTGCCCGATCGGGTTGTCCGGGTTGTACGCCACCGGCAGGGGTTCCTTCTTTTTCCAGCTACCCGATTCGTTGGGGTTGTCGTCTTCGGCCCCCTCGTTCAGTTCCGTACCGCTCAGCATGGAGTAGAGTCGCTGGATGGTGGAGATCACGACCTGGCTGTCGTCGCTCACGTAGGGGCCGGTCAGCCGCTGCACGTTGTACAGTTCCGTGAATTTACGGTTGTCGTCGCGCGGCTGGTAGCTCAGGAATTCCTGCTCGGCCTGTTCGCCGAGGTTGCGGGTATCGACCAGGAAAAGGATGCGTTTGGCCTTCGCGTGCTTGAGTAGCCGGTAGGCGAAGGTGCAGGCGGTAAAGGTCTTGCCGGCCCCGGTGGCCATCTGGATGAGGGCGCGGGGTTTGTTGTCGGCGAAACTGCGTTCCAGTTTTTTGATGGCATCGACCTGGGCGGGGCGCAGGCCGGTCTCGTCCAGCGGCGGCATCCGCCTGAGGCGCGCGCGCAGGGAGGCCGGGTTGCGCTGGCGGGCCAGGAGGGCCTCCGGACGGTGGAAGCCGAACACCTCGCGGCTGCGGGGTTTGGGGTCGCGGTAGTCCGTGAAACGAGTGACCACCCCGGTGCTTTCGTAGGCAAAATTAAGGGCGTCGGAGTTGACGAATTTCATGCCCGCCGTGGCGTAGCGCAGGCTCTGCTCCTCCACCTTCGTGATGTTGACGGCCGCGGATTCCCGCTTGGCTTCGATCACGCCAACTGCCCGTTGGTTGACGAACAGCACGTAGTCCGCCGGCCCCTCGTTCGTGTGGTATTCCCGTACCGCTACGCCGGTATTTTCGTACAGGTCCACTTCGTGCTTCCCCTGCACCGCCCAGCCGGCGGCGCGTAGTTGTCGATCGATTTGGTCGCGGGCAATTTGCTCCGGGGTCTGATTCATGAGTAGGGCCAATTAACCACTAGCGGGGCGGGTAAGATAGACAAGATTCACCGGAGCCGGCAAGGGGGCGCGGACGCAGGTGCAAAATCAACACCACCCCCACACCACAGGATACCCCCCTCCCCCCACCACCCCCATCTTACTAGCCTCAACCGTTAAAGTCGATTCATGAAACCAACACTACTCCTCCTCTTCCTCAGCCTCCTCCTGGCGACTGCCCGGCGCCGTCACCGCCCAGTCCTTCAACCTCACCTTCGACCTGGCCTCCGCCCGCCAGATGAACGTCAACGAGCCCGCCCCCGGCACCTACGACATCACCACCACCGGCGCCGACGCCCGGATCGCCGTGGAACCGTTCATGCCCGGCCCCTACGACCCCGACCAGGTGTACGTGATCAGCTTTGATTACTTCGCCGGCCCGGGGCTCGACGACCTGGAGATCTTTTACGGCCTCCCCATCAGCGCGCAGCGCAAGGGCAGCTGGGAAGACCTCCCCCCCACCCCGAACGGGGCCCGCACCTTCAAGGCCTTCATGAAGTTCGAGGTCGGTAACTGGAACAGCCCCTACCAGGCCTTCCGCTTCGACATCAGTAAGCGCAGCGGCCAGAGCATCCGCATCAGCAACATCAAGCTGCGCGCCCCGACGGCCACCGAGGTCATCCCCCTGACGCTCAACCCCGAACGAGATCAACGCCAACGCCACCACCGTCACCCCGGACGGCAACGGCGGCTTTACCATCGCCACCTCCGGGGCCGACCCCTGGATCGCTACCCTGCCCTTTACCGATGCCTACGACCCCGAGCGGACCTACGTGCTGCAGTACGATTACGCCGGAGACGCCCTGGACGACTTTCGCGTCTTCTTCGGGGAACCCTGGGACCCCGCCCGCATGGCGCTCTTCGGCCCCCTGCCCGGAGCTGCCACCGACACCACCTTCACGGGCTTCATGAGCGAGGGCGATATTGACTGGATCAACGGAGCGGTCAGTAAACTGCGTTTCGATTTCGGTCGCCTGGCCGGTAAGACCATCAACGTGAGTAACTTCTTCCTGCGGGAACCCACCAACGCCGAAGCCAATAGTTTCGATCCTCCCACCGTAGTGGAAACCGTCTGCATCGAGTTGGATACCAGTCGGGTCAGCCCCAACGACCAGCTGCAGGCTACCGAAAGCGGTACCGACCCGATCGAGTACCAGCTTACCACCGTCGGCCCCGACCCCTGGATCCGGACCAAACCCATTACCGAGCTTTACGACATCGATTCCTCCTACATCATCGAATTCGAATACAAGGCTTCCGCCTCCTACAACGAACTGATGATCTTCTTCGGCCCGCCGATCAGCGCCGGAAACAGTTTCGTCACTTCTCCGGTACCGGCCGCCGAGGAATGGACGACCTACACCATCAACCCCCGCGTCTTTACGGACAATTTCCAAAACCAAAACTGGACGGACTTCCGCATCGACTTCGGCCGGGGCGAAGACCCCACGGTGCAAAAAACCTTTGACCTCCGCAACCTGAAGATCCGCAAGCCCACGGCGCAAGAATTGATCGAGGAGCAGAACAGCGATCGCTTACTCAGCCGCGCCATTAACCTCCAGTTCAACCAGTACCGGACGCGCAACTACGCCGACGCCGTCAGTGCGGTAGCCGTCGACACGGCCGAAGTGACCATCACGGGTACCGTCAGCGGCTCCGGCCCCTACTTCCTGGCGGAGGTCGACCCCCAGGACTACGGTTTCAACCTGGATACCTACGAGAACCTGATCCCCCTGACCGTGACCGACGGCCAATTCTCCGTCACCCAGCCTCGTTTCGTCCCCCTGGCCGACCGCAACAAGGATCGCCTCTACGCCCGCTGGACGATCGTAACCGACGACGGCGACGGCAGCTACACCAAGACCGCTCCCCTGGCCTGGGCCACCGACATCGTCCGCGTCGCGGCCAGTAACCTGCCCGAGGACAAGGCCGCCACCATCAAGGGGCTGGACGGACTCACGTCCGCTACCATCGGCAACTTCGACGACCTGATCGACCTGGACATCAGGAGCATGAAGATCAACCTGCTGCTCCACGGCACCCTGACGCTTACCCCCAACGGGACCGGTGCCACCCACGAATTCAACGGCAAGACCTACTACGTCAACCAGAACTTCGTCGACCGGCTCGACGCCAGTATCCGTAGCTGTACCGAGAACGACATCAAGCCGGCCGTGGTCCTGCTCATTCCCATCGCTTTCGGTAATCCGGTACTCGACAGCATCTGGACGCACCCCGACGCCAGCCTCGGCCTCTACAGCATGGCCAACGTGGCCGACGCCCGCGGGGTGGAGTACTACACGGCCGCCATCGACTACCTGGCCCGGCGCTACAGCCGGCCGGACAGTCTCTACGGCCGCCTCGACCAGTGGATCATCCACAACGAGGTGGACGCCCACACCAGCTGGACCCACGCCGGCCAGAAGCCCGCCCCGCTCTACACCCAGATCTACGACCGCAGCATGCGCCTGGTCCACTTCACCCTGCGCAAGTACAACCCCACCGCCAAGGTCTTCACCTCCTTCACCAAGCACTTTGCCAGTAAGGTAGGCGGTGAGAACGGGCCCAACTTCCGCTCCAAGGAGATCCTCAACACCCTCAACACCCTGATGAAACTGGAGGGCGACTACGAGTGGGGAATCGGCTGGCACTCCTACCCCACCAACCTGCGCAACCCCGCCGTCTGGAACGACGCCATCAGCGCCACGCCGCTGAGTTACAACGCCGCCCAGATCACCCCCCGCAACCTGGAGGTCATCGACGCCTACGTCCGTCAGGAATCCGTCCTCTACAACGGCAAGAAGGTCCGCACCATCCTGCTTTCCGAGAACGGCTTCAGCTCGAACACGAACGACAACCCGACCTTCACCCAGGAACGGCAGGCCGCGGCCGTCGCCTACTTCTGGAAGAAGACCGACCAGCGGCTGCCCGCCGTCGAGAACATCCAGTACCACCGCTGGGTGGACAACCCCAACGAGGGTAATCTGGAATTCGGCCTCTGGACCGTGGAACCCGGCACCGTGCAGGGCTTCGGGGAAAAGAAGGAAAGCTGGTACGTATGGGAGGCCGCGGGTACCGTGGAGGAAGACGATGTCTTTGCCCCCTACCTCTCCACCATCGGCATCAGCGACTGGTCCGAGATCATGTTCGATTTCCCCACCGAGACCACCCCCTACCGGGTGGGCATGACCATCGCCAACTGCGATGCCGACCTCACCGACGTGCTCGTCAGCTTCAACGGGGAGCACAAATTCCCCCAGGCCGACGGCACCGTAACTTTCTACAACGTGGCTTCCAACGTGGACCAGCCGCTCGTCATCCGCAAGGGCGACGTCATCCTCCAGTCCGATGTACTGGTGGTCGGCGAGGACCTGGAACTCAACTTCGATCTCGGTACCGTAAGTGGCCTGACCGCTACGGGCATCTCCCCCACGGAAATTGAGCTAAACTGGATGGGCGGGGCCGCAGGTGCAAGCTTTACGATTGAGCGGAGTGACAACGGAAGTTCGTTCACCTCCCTCGCCGAAGTGACCGACACCACCTACGTCGACGCGTCGGTCGTTTCCGGCCGGGACTACGCCTACCGCGTCGCCCTCCTGCTCGATGAAGAGGGCACTACCGGCTGCTTCTCCGAAGAAGCGACCATCACCGCTCCCGACCTGATCGTGGAGTACCGCAACGGCGACCGCAACCGGCCGGCCAACAACAAGGTCGCCCCCGAGCTGCGCCTCGTCAATGTCTCCGACGTACCGGTGGGCATCGACGACATTACGGTCCGCTACTGGTTCACGGCCGAGAACGTCGCCCCCCTGAATTTCTTCGTCGACTACGCCGCCCTCGGCACGAACGACGTATCCGGGAGTTTCACCCAACTCCCCACCCCGCGCGAAGGAGCGGATCACTACCTGGAGGTCAGTTTTGACACCGACTACCAGGTGCCGGCCAACGGCAACAGCGGCGACATCAAGACCCGCATCGCCAAGGCCAACTGGACGAACTTCGACGAAGCGGACGATTACAGCTACGCCGACGTGCGCAACTACGTCTCCACCGACCGCATCACCGTCTACCGCAACGGTACCCTGATCTGGGGCCGGGAGCCCGCCGCGGTCCCCCCCGTCACCGCCCTGCTGGTCGAGCACCGCAACCCCGACGCCCCGGCCAACAACAGCATCAAGCCGGAACTCAACCTGGTCAATACCGGCAACGTCCCGGTCGACCTGGCCGACGTCACGATCCGCTACTGGTTCACGCCGGAGGGCACCGCTACCGTGAACTACGCCCTGGACTACGCCGTCCTCGGCGCGAACAACATCACGGGCAACTTCGCCGACGGGTACTTCGAGGTCGGCTTCGACCCCTCCCTCGGCCAACTGGGCGCGGCTAGTGAAACCGGGGAGATGAAGTTCCGCCTCTTCAAGTCCGACTGGTCGAACTTCGACGAGACCGACGACCACTCCTGGGTGGCGCGCAACAACGCCCCGGTGGCCAACGACCGCATCACGGCTTACCTGGACGGGCAGCTCATCTGGGGAACGGAGCCACCGGTTACCAGGGAGCTGCGCTCCCCGGCAGTAGCTGCCCCAGCGGCACTCGACGCCCCCCTCGCCGATCAACTCACCCTCTACCCCAACCCGACCACGGGATCGGTCTGGCTGGACCTCCCCGCCGGCTTCGAGGCCACGGCCCTCTACCTGCTGGATGCCACCGGACGTTCCTTCACCCTGCGGCTGCCGACCGACACCGGCCGCCTCGACCTCGGCCGCCGCGCCCCGGGTGTCTACCTGCTCCGGGCAGTAGCGGCGGACGGCACGACGATCGTCGGAAAAGCGCTCCTGCGGTGAGTTTTCCCCTGACCTGATCTTCGCTCAAGAAAAGCGGATAAATCACCGGCGGCACCCTATGGTACAGGATGCCGCCGGTTTTTATTGGGCTCATCTTGAAGGCCTAACCTACCCCGCTCCCGACCATGCCAAACCAACTTCAAATTTTCCTCCTTGGCCTCTTCCTGAGTGCCTGCACCTGCGTCCGCGCCCAAACCCTGCCCCTCGAACTCAACCTGGCCACCGCCAGCCAGATGACCGTTGCCGAAGACCCGGCGGGGACCTACGCCATTACCACCACGGGCGGCGACGCCAAGATCCGGACCGTGGCCCTGCCGGCCGGCAGCTACGACCCCGACAGCGTCTATCTGATCAGTTTCGACTACCTGGCCCCGGGCGGCCTCGACGAATTTCAGATCTACTACGGCACCCCCATCGCCGCGGCGCGGTCGGTCCTCTTCGGGTCTTTGCCCGCGGCCGCCGGCTACCGCACCTTCCGCGGTTTCATGAAACTGGAAGCCCCGAGCTGGGACGAGGCCTACACCGACTTTCGCATCGATTTCGGCATCTCCGCCGGACAGCAGATCACCCTGCGCAACCTGGAACTGCGCGCGCCGACGGCCACCGAGGTGATCCCCCTGCGGCTCGACCCGGCCACGGCCAGCGAATTTCTGTCCATTACCGAACCGACGCCGGATACCTACGATGTCACCACCAGTGGCGGCGACCCCTACGTCGGTACCGAGATCATCACCACCGGCTACGACCCGGATTCGGTCTACGTGCTGTCCTTCGACTACACCTCCGGCAGCGGGCTGAACGACCTGAAGATCTTCTACGGCGAGCCCTCCCCCACCCGCCGGCTCGACTTCGGAGCCCTGCCCGCCGCCGCCACGCCGACCAACTTCAAGACCCTGCTGAACCTCGACGCGGCCGGCAACTGGAATGAATTTTACGACCGCTTCCGCTTCGACTTCGGCACCACGGCGGGCCTCGACATCCAGGTCAGCAACCTGCTCCTGCGGCAGCCCACGAACGCCGAACGAAAACTCGCGCCCGTCTTCGTCGATACCGTCTGCATCGAACTGAACACCACCTTCACCAGCGGCTTCCTCAGCGCGACGGAGGACGCCCCCGGCAGCTATACGCTCACCACCGTCGGCCCCGACCCCTGGATCCGTAGCCGGGCGGTGACCGAGACCTACCGCACGGACTCCGTCTACCTCCTCGAGTTCGAGTACCGGGCCTCGGCGGAATACAACGAACTCCAGGTGTTTTACGGACCGCCCATCAACGGTACCTTCAGCATCACCACCCCGCCGGTGCCGGCGGCCACCGAGTGGACCACCTACATCATCAACACCAAGCTCGAGACTGACAATTTCGCCGACGGCAACTGGTCGGATTTCCGCTTCGACTTCGGCCGTCTGGAATCGACGACCGAGAGCAAGACCTTCCGCATCCGCAACATCAAACTGCGTAAACCCACCGCGGCGGAAGTGGTGGAGGAACAGAACAGCGACCGCTTCCGCAGCCTGCGCGACAACGCCGACTTCCTGGCCTACCTGGCCGTGGACTACCCCGATTCGGTGCTTACCGTGGAGGTGGACCAGACGGAGGTCAGGATCAGGGGACAACTGGGCGCGGACGCAGGTGCCAGGTTCCTGGTGGAGGTGCTGCCCGAACAGTACGGTTTTAACCTCGACACCTTCACCACCGTCCTGCCCCTGGGCACCGACGGTACCTACACGATGGCCATCGACCGTTTCGCAGGACTCACGGAGGGGACGGTCACCCGCCGGCGCGACCGCCTCTACTCCCGCTGGGCCGTGGCCACCCCGCTGGGGGACGAACGCTACGCCCTCTCCTCCTACCTGAGGTGGCCGACCTGCATCGTCGACATCGCGGCCAACAACCAGGTGGAGGACAAGGAGGCCGCCCTGAAGGGAATCGAGGGCCTGAAGACGGACAATACCGATATGTTCTTCGACCTGCAGGACCTGGGGGTGGGGGCCCACCGGATCGGCTTCCTGCTCCACGGGTTGTTCCGCCAGGACACCACCGGGATGAAGTTCCGGTTCAACGGCAAAACTTACGGGGTGAACCCCAATTTCATCGACGGGCTGGATACCCGCGTCCGGCTGCTGACCGGCGAGAGCATGAAAGTTTCGCTGACCATCCTGTGCCCCCTCGGTAATGTTTCGCCCATCATCAGCGAGATCTTCACCCACCCGGACGCCAGCACCGGCCTGTACAGCATGGCCAACGTGACCTCCGCCGAAGGGGTGGAGCACTACACCGCCTACGTGGACTTTGTCGCCCGGCGCTACAACCGGCCGGACAGCCTCTACGGGCGGGTCGATCAGTTCATCATCCACAACGAGGTGGACGCCCACACCGAGTGGACCCACGCCGGGGAGAAGCCCGTGGACCTCTACACCCAGATCTACGACCGCTCCATGCGCCTGGTGTACCTCACCGCGCGCAAGCACAACCCCACCTTCAAGGTCTTCAGCAGCCACACCAAGCACTTCAACAGCAAGCCCGGCAGTGCCGAGAACTTCAAAGGGCTCGACATCCTGAACCGGCTGACGGATCTCTCCAGCAAGGAGGGCGACTACGAATGGGGCATCGCCTGGCACGCCTACCCCACCAACCTGACCGACCCCCGCGTCTGGAACGACCCCGTGGCCCGCACCCGCCTGGACCTGCTCACCCCCGAGATCACCCCCCGCAACCTGGAGATGATCGACGCCTTCGTGCGGCAGCGCGACCGGCTCTACAACGGCAAGAAGGTCAGGACCGTCCTGCTGAGCGAGAACGGTTTCAACTCCAACCCCGACCTGCCCGGCGGCAGCGAGACCAACCAGGCAGCGGCCGTGGCCTACTTCTGGAAGAAGGCCGTCGGATAACCGCCTGCCCGCCATCGAAACCATCCACCTCCAGCGCTGGGTCGATTTCCCCACCGAGCAGGGCATCCTCTTCGGGTTGTGGACGACGGCACCGGGCACCAGGGGCGTATTCGACCGGAAGAAGCTGAGCTGGCAGGTCTGGGCCGACGCCGGCACCCCCGCCGAGTCCGCCACCTTCGACCCCTACCTGCCCACCATCGGCATCACGGAGTGGTCGGAGATCCAGTTTGCCGTCCCGACGGAGACGACCCCCTACCCGGTCCGCATCGCCATCGACTGCCCGGGCGACCCCTCCGAACTGCGGATGAGCTACAACGGGGAAAAGAAGATCCCCCAGGCCGACGGCACCCTCCGGTTCTTCAACGTGGCCTCCGACGTGCCCCAGCCCTACGAACTCTCCCGCGACGGGGTGGTGCTGGTGAGCGGACGGATCGACGTGACCGGACCGGTCGACACCCTGCTGCGGCTCTGCGTACTGCCGGTGGAGTGGCTGGCCTTCACGGCGACCGGACAGGAAAAGTCCGTCCTCCTGGACTGGCAGACGACCTACGAAGCGGACAACGCCGGCTTCGGTCTGCAGCGCTCCGGGGACGGGGCCGAGTGGAGCGACCTGGACCGGGTGGCCGCCAAGTCTTCCGGGGAAGAGCAGACCTACGGCTACCTGGACGACGCCCCGCTCACCGGAGCGAACTACTACCGGGTGGTACAGACCGACTTCGACGGCCAGCGCTCGGTTTCCCCCGTTCGGCGGGTGGACTTTACCGGCGACGAAGACCTGCTCACCATCAGCCCCAACCCGACGGAGGGCCGCTTCCGGCTCGGACTGCCGGCGGGCTTCCGCGCGGAGGAGCTTCGCCTGGTCGACCTGAGCGGACGGACGGTAGCTGCTGCCCCGCCCCGGCCCCACGGCCACGGTCGACCTGAGCGATCTGCCCGCCGGTAGTTACCTGCTTCGGGCGGTGGCCACGGACGGCCGGGTGGCCACCGGGAAGGTGATCCTGCGAAAGTCGCGGTAATTAGTACCCTACGGTACAGGATGGGGGCGGCTGGGATAAGGATTAGTTTGGTATCACCCCTCTCGGTCTCCCGCCCTGTATTCAGGACGGGAGCGAGCGCTTTAACCAACAGAATATAAAGTCGATGTCTACGAAAACCTGCTTACTCTCCTTGCTCATCTTATTAATTGCCGGCACCTGCGTCCGCGCCCAGGTAATTCCCCTGGAGTTTGATCTCGCCACGGCGAATCAGCTGACGATCAGCGAATCCCCGCCCGGCACCTACGTCATCAATACCACCGGCGGCGACCCGAGCATCCGCACCGTGACCCTGGCCGAGACTTACAATCCGGACAGTGTCTACGTGATCAGTTTCGACTATCTCGCCCCGGACGGACTGGACGACCTGCAGATTTTCTTCGGCACCCCGATCAGCGGCCAGCGACGGATCATGTTCGGCAGTCTGCCCGAGGCGCCGGCCTACCGCAGCTTCAAGGCCTTCATGAAGATCGAGGCCCCGAACTGGGACCGGTCCTTCGCCGATTTTCGCTTTGATTTCGGCATCACGGCCGGACAGCAGATCACGGTGCGCAACGTGCGGCTGCGGGCCCCGACGGGCCGGGAGGTGATTCCCTTCACGCTCAACCCGGCGGCCCGCAACCAGGCCCCGACCAACGCGAACGCAAACGGCGGTTTCGAGATCACGACCACCGGCGGCGACCCCTGGGTACGCAGCACGGTGATCACGGAGATGTACGACCCCGACTCGGTTTACGTGCTGTCCTTCGACTACACCACCACGAGCGGGCTGAACGATTTCCAGATCTTCTACGGTCAACCCGACAGCCCCCTGCGCCGGGCGGTCTATCCCGGCCTCGCCCCGACGACGGACACCACCACCTTCACCGCCGTGCTGAAGGCCGACGTGGGCAACTGGGACCAGTTCTACGACCGGTTCCGCTTCGACTGGGGCAGTATGGCCGGTCTGGACATCCAGGTGAGCAACTTCCTCCTGAGAGCGCCCACCAACGCGGAAATGAAACTGGTCGTCCCCCCGGCCGACACCGTTTTCCTGGAGTTGAACGTGAATAATACCAGCCCCTTCCTGACGGCCACCGAGCCGACGCCGCTGAGCTACGCGCTGGTGACCACGGGCCCCGACCCCTGGATCCGCGCCAAGCCGGTCACCACGCTCTACGACACCGACGAAACCTACATTTTCGAGTTCGAGTACCGCGCCAACGGGGCCTACAATGAATTGCAGATATTCTTCGGCCCGCCGATCAGCGCCGCCAACAGCCTGATCACCGAACCGATCCCCGCCGCGGCCGACTGGACGACCTACACCATCAACCCGCGGTTGCTGACGGACAATTTCCAGGACTTCGACTGGACGGAATTCCGCTTCGACTTCGGCCGCAACGAGACGACCGACTCCACCAAAACTTTCGATCTCCGCCACCTCATCATTCGCAAGCCGACGGCCCAGGAAGTGATTGACGAGCAGAACAGCGACAAATTCCGCAGCCGGATCGCCAATGCGGCCTTCCTGGACTACCTGGATACCGACTTCGCGGATTCCGTAGGGACGGTCGACGTGGATATGGACATGGTTACCATCACGGGTGACGTGGGCGGGGGCGCAGGTGCAAAATTCCTGGTGGAGGTACTGCCCGAGGAATACGGCTTCGACCTGGATACCTTCGCGACCATCCTGCCGGTCACGGCGGTCGGTGACAGCTTCGGGATCGCGGTGCCGCGCTTCGTTGCGCTGACCGAGAACGGCCGGACCCGCGACCGCGACCGGATCTACTCCCGCTGGGCCGTCGCGGAGAGCAACGCCACGGACGGTTACGTGCTGACCTCCTTCATGAAGTGGCCGACCTGCGTCCTGGACGCGGCCCTGAACAACCAGGTGGAGGACAAGGCCAACTCCCTGAAGGGTATCGACGGGCTTACGCCCCAGAGCCTGGCCATGTTCGACGACCTCGTCGACCTGGAGGTGACCAGCATGAAGCTCAACCTGCTCATCCAGGGGATTTTCTCCCTGGACACGGTGACGATGTTTCACGTTTTCAACGGCAAGAAGTACGGCATCAACCCGACTTTCGTGGGTAACCTGGACAGTCGGATCCAGGCCCTGACGGCAGCCGACATCAAGAGTTCCCTGGTGTACCTCGTCCCCCTGAACCAGATCAGCGACACCGTCCGGACGCTCTTCACCCACCCGGACGCCCGCCTGGGCAACTACAGCATGGCCAACGTCGCCACCGCCCAGGGCGTGGAGTACTACACGGCCATCACCGACTTCCTGGCCGAGCGGTACAGCCGGCCCGACAGCCTGTACGGCCGCCTCGACCAGTGGATCATCCACAACGAGGTGGACGCCCACCGCGCCTGGACCCACGCCGGTGAAAAGCCGGTCGACCTCTACACCCAGATCTACGACCGCTCCATGCGCCTGGTGCACTACACCATCCGTAAGCACGACCCGACGGCCAAGGTCTTCAGCAGTTTCACCAAGCACTGGAACAGCAAGGCGGTGGAAGAAGCCAACTTCCGCTCGGTAGACATCCTGGACCGGCTGACCGATCTGATGACCAAGGAGGGCGACTACGAGTGGGGCATCGGCTGGCACAGCTACCCCACCAACCTGGCCGACCCCCGGGTCTGGCTCGACCCCGTCCCCCGCACCCGCCTGGACCTGCTGACGCCCGAGATCACCCCCCGGAACCTGGAAATGATCGATGCCTACGTGCGCCAGGAATCGGTGTTGTACAACGGCAAGAAAGTACGGACCGTCCTGCTGAGCGAGAACGGCTTCAACTCGAACCCGGACTCCCCCAACTCCAGCCCCGGTAAGCAGGCCGCGGCCCTGGCCTACTTCTGGAAGAAGGCCGAGAACGGCCGGCTGCCCGCCATTGAGAACATCCAGCTGCACCGCTGGGTGGACTTCCCGACGGAGGGCGGCGTACTCTTCGGGCTGTGGACCACCCTGCCGGGCACCAACGGGATGTTTGACGAAAAAAAAGAAGGCTGGTTCGTCTGGGACGCCGCGGGTACGGACCAGGAAACGTCCGTCTTCGCTCCCTACCTGGACACCATCGGCATTACGGACTGGAGCGAGATTCAGTACGCCGTTCCTACGGAAACCACGCCCTGGCCCGTCCGCATCCGGATCGACTGCGCCGGCGATCCGTCCACCCTCGTCCTGAGCTACAACGGGGAGAAGAAGATCCCGCAATCCGACGGCGAACTGCTCTTCTTCAACGTCGCCTCGGAGGTAGCCCAGCCCTACGTCCTGACCCAGGGCGATGAAGTGTTGCTGCGGGGCCGGCTGGACGTGACCGAAGCGGTCGACACCGTGCTCAGTCTCTGCGCCCTGCCGGTGGAGTGGCTCACCTTCACGGCCGAAGCCGGGGGCAAGACGGCCCTCCTGAACTGGACCACCAGCGTCGAGCCCGACAACGCCGGCTTTACCGTGGAGCGCTCCGGGAACAGTTACGAATGGGCCGCCCTGGCCGAAGTGGCCGCCCTTCCCGCGAGCGAGGAGCAGCACTACGCCTGGACCGACGCCGCCCCCCTGAGCGGCACGAATTACTACCGCATCCTCCAGACCGACCTGGACGGCACGCGCAGCCGGTCGGTCGTACGCCAACTGACGTTCGGCGGCGGTTCCGACGAGACCCTGAGCGTATTCCCCAACCCCACTACGGGATGGCTGGAACTGCGGCTACCGACCGACTTCGGCACGGCCGACCTCTTCCTGGTCGACGTCAACGGACGGATACGGTCGCTGGGTAAGCGGACCGAGCGGGACGCGGTCGACCTGAGCGGCTACCCCGCCGGCGTATACGTGTTGCGGGCCGTAGGCGGGAAGGGCCGTACCGCGAGCAAGAAGGTGGTCGTTCGGTGATTTCGCGGAAAAAGAAGGCCCTACACCACAGGATGCCCCCCCTTGCCGATCCCGTTATCTTTTGCGCTCTAATTCAGTATCCCCGATCATGAACAGCTTCCACCGACTTTGCCTTTTCTACCTTTTTTGCACCTGCGTCCCCGCCCTGCTGACGGCCCAGGAGACCCGGTTACCCCCGGTATTCGACCGGGCGGCCAACGAGGCGGCCCACCGCGCGCCCACGGTGAAGACCTACCTGACGCCGACCCGCATCGTGTGGATGTCCGACTCCTCGGAGCAGTTCATCCAGCACCCGGAACTGCTGCTGAAGCCGAGCAACGGGCAGGTGGCGGTGAACGACCCGAAGCTGCTGCGCCTCATCAGCACCGAGGCGCACAAACCCGGCGTCCTGCTGGATTTCGGCAAGGAGATCCACGGGGGCCTGAAGATCAGCATGGGCATCAAGCCGGATAAGAAACCGGTGAAAGTCCGTGTCCGCTTCGGAGAGTCGGCGATGGAAGCGATGTCGGACGTCTCCGGGCCGAACGAGCGCAACGCCACCAACGAGCATAGCCTGCGCGACTTCGTGATCGAGGTACCCTGGCTGGGCAGCATCGAGGTGGGGGAAACCGGGTACCGCTTCGTACGGATCGACCTGGTGGACGCCGGCGTCAACATGCCGCTCTACGCGGTGCAGGCCGCCTTCGTGTACCGGGACCTGCCCTACCTGGGCAGTTTCGAGAGCAGCGACGAGCGGCTGAACGAGATCTGGATGACGGGGGCCTACACCGTTCACCTGAACATGCAGGACTACCTCTGGGACGGCATCAAGCGCGATCGCCTGGTGTGGGTCGGCGACCTCCACCCGGAGGTGATGACCGTCAGCACCGTCTTCGGCCGCAACGACGTGGTGCCCCGCAGCCTCGACCTGGCCCGGGATCAGCACCCGCTGCCGCAGTGGATGAACACCATCAGCAGTTACTCCATGTGGTGGCTCATCATCCACAAGCAGTGGTTCGACCACTACGGCGACCTGGCGTACCTGGACCACCAACAGGAATACATGATCGCCCTGCTCGATCAGCTGGAAACCTTCATTGACGAGAACGACCGGGAAAAACTGAACGGCGGCCGCTTCCTCGACTGGCCGACGAGCGTCGACACGGCCGCCACCCACGCCGGCCTCCAGGCCATGATGGTGCTGACCTTCGAGGCCGGCAGCGAGCTGATGGACGTCCTCGGAGAACCCGCACGGGCAAAGCAGTACGCCGGCGTGGCCACGCGACTGCGCCAGCACGTCCCGACGGGTAACACCAGCAAGCAGGCCGCCGCCATGATGGTGCTGGCCGGACTGCAGGACGCCGAAACCACCAACCGGGAAGTGCTGAAAAAGGACGGCGTCGAGCGGATGTCCACCTTCTACGGCTACTACATGCTGGAGGCCATGGCCGAGGCCGGCGACTACGACGGGGCCCTGGACGTGATCCGCCAGTACTGGGGCGGCATGCTCGACCTGGGGGCCACGACCTTCTGGGAGGATTTCGACATCAACGACAGCCGGAACGCCACCCCGATCGACGAACTGGTACCGACCGGCAAGGACGATATCCACGGAGACTTCGGGGAGTTCTGTTACGTCGGCTACCGCCACAGCTTCTGCCACGGCTGGGCCAGCGGACCGACGGCCTGGCTGAGCGAGCACGTGCTCGGCATCCGCCTGACCGACCGGGGGACCACCGCCGTGATCGACCCCCACCTCGGCGAACTGACATTCGCCAGGGGCAGTTTTCCTACTATTTACGGCGTGCTGACCGTCAACCACCAGCGGGCCGCCGACGGCTCGGTCACCACCGAGATCGATGCGCCCGACGGACTGAAAATCATGCGCCCATGAGCAAGTGCAGGTTACTGGTTGCTGGGTGCTGGTTGCTGCCGCTGTTGCTGGGCGCGCAGCTACCCGCGGAGAGCTGGCCCGCCACGGACGATCTAGGGCGTACCCAGCCCACCGCGGCGGAGACGGGGCCACCAAGGCCCGGCAAGTTCGTCGGCGTATTCTACTTTCTCTGGCTGGGTGCCCACGGCCACGACCAGCACCGGGGGCCGACGCCGACGGAAGACGTCTACGCCAAGGCGGACAGCATCGACTACCAGAGCCCCTACGACATCAGCCGTATCCTGGCGGACAACCCGGACGATCCGAACTACGGTCCGGACCGCGCCTTCCACCACTGGGGGGAACCTTACTTCGGTTACTACCTGAGTGACGACGAGTGGGTGATTGCCCGCCACGCCCAGTTACTCGCCGATGCCGCGGTCGACGTCGTGGTTTTCGATATTACCAACGCCGTGGTCTATTTGCCCATTGCCATCCGGGTCTGTAAGGTGTTCAGCCGGCTGCGACAGCTGGGCTGGACGGTTCCGAAGGTGGCTTTCCTGACCAACAGCAAGCACGTGGAAACCACCGAGCGGCTCTACGCCGAATTCTACGCCCGGGGTATCTACCGCGATCTCTGGTTCGACTGGAAGGGAAAACCACTCCTGATGGGGAACCCCGAAGGGCTTTCGCCCGAGGTACTCGACTTCTTCAGTTTCCGCCGCAGCTGGGCCTGGACGGAGGGGCAGGAATGGTTCGGGGACGGCCGCGACAAGTGGCCCTGGATCGATCACTACCCCCAGAATTACGGCTGGCACGACGACCCCGGGACCCCGGAACAGATCGTGGTCTCCACCGCCCAGCACCCGATCTCCAACATCGGGCGCAGTTTCCACGACGGCCGGCAGCCGCCACCCGACAGCATTGACCCCGGGGCCGGACTGTTCTTCGCCGAGCAGTGGCGGAGGGCCCTGGAAGTGGACCCGGAGTTCGTGTTCATCACCGGCTGGAACGAGTGGGTGGCCATGCGCTTCACCGACGGTAAGGCCAAGAGCATCATGGGCAAGCCCGTGAAGAAGGGCGAGACCTACTTCGTCGACCAGTACAACGAGGAGTTCAGCCGGGACATCGAGCCGATGCGCGGTGGCTTCGGCGACAATTACTACTACCAGATGGTGGACGGGATCCGCCGGTTCAAGGGAGCGCGGGCCGCCGCCGGGAACGGGGTGGTTCACCGGATCGGGATCGACGGGAAATTCGACGACTGGGCCCGGGTCACGGCCGTCTACCACGACCAGACGGGCGACAACCAGGGCCGTAACCACCCCGGATGGGGCGGAGCGGGCGACTACGTCATTCCGGCGGGAAGGGACGACCTGGCGGAGGCCAGGGTGGCCAACGACAGCAACCGGATTTGTTTCTACCTACGCGCCAACAATACGCTCTCCGAACTGCCCGTCCTCTACCTCAGTACCGGGGCCTTACCCCTCAGCGCCGCCGGTTACGACCTCCGGATCGCGGGGGGCGGGGCCCGATAGCTATCGGGGGTGCCATGCTCCTGGAAAGGGCCGTGTCGGCTACCGAATGGGAAGCGGTCGGCGCCCTCCGGATGGGGATGACGATGACCGCCGGCGGCACGGAGCTGGAGATCTCCCTCCCCCGCTCCGTACTGCCGGACGAACTGACCGGGATCGACTTCAAGTGGGCGGCCGGCATCCCCGGCGCGGGGGCGGACCCGATGCGGTTTTACGATCTCGGAGACGCGGCCCCGAACGCCCGCTTTAACTATCACTACGAGTTCGTCCGGCCATGATCCGCAAGGCGTTCACGATGGAAGTCTACCCGGAGCGGCTCGACGAATACCGGCAACGGCACAATCCCATCTGGCCGGAACTGGCGGCGGTACTTTCCGGGCACGGCGTCAGTAATTACAGCATCCACCTGGGCGGAGACGGCCGCACCCTCTTCGCCTACGCGGAGATCGAGGACGAGGAACGCTGGGCGGCCATCGGGGAAACGGAAGTCTGCCGGCGCTGGTGGGCAAGCATGGCCGACCTGATGGTCACCGGACCCGATGACCGGCCGGTCAGCCGGGAGCTCGACGAACTATTTTATTTACCATGAAGCAACGTATGCCCTCATTTCTCTACGTACCGATCCGTCGGACGACCTCCGGCCGGCCGACGGCCTTCACTTACACTGTCTGTTTACTCCTGGCAATTGCTTTTACCAACTGCTCCAGTAGGGGTGCAGGCCGTCTCGAAGCACCGATAACTAACGGGACGGAGGACGTTCGCCCCCCCCAACGAAGGAACGTCGTCCTGCTGCTGGCCGACGACCAGGGGGCGCACCTTTCCGCCCTCGGCACCCCCGGCATCTCGACGCCCAACGTAGACCGGCTGGCGGAGCGCGGCGTGCTGTTCACCCGGGCCTACGCGGCCGTTCCCAGCTGTTCGCCCAGCCGTAGTTCGATCAATACGGGGATGTACCCCCACGCCAACGGCCACTGGCGCAACACCATCACCCCGGAGCTCGACGACCCGGATTCGGACTTTACCCGGGCCGGCCGGCGCATCGACAAGGTGGGGATCCACGAGTACATCAGGACGCTGCCGGAAGTGATGCGGGCGGCGGGCTACTTCACGGCCATCACCCAGAAATTCCACATGAGCCCGCCGTGGAAGTTCCCCTACTCGGCCCGGGACGCGGTGCAGTTCGAACCGACCGGCTTCCGGCGGGCGGCCACCGAATTCCTGGACGAAGCGGGGGAGCAACCGTTCTTTTTCCAGGTAAACATCAGTCCGCCCCACCGCCCCCTCCAGGCGGCCCTCGCCGACCACCCGGAGATGCTGCCCCACCCGGACAGCATTGAGATTCCGGCGGACTATCCGGACATTCCGAAAGTCCGGGAAGACTGGCGCAACTACTACGGCGGCGTTCAACTCGCCGATGCCTGCGCCGGGGCGGTACTCGACCTGCTGCGGGAGCGCGGCCTGCTGGAGAACACCCTGATCATTTACACCGGCGACCAGGGGCAGGCCTTCCACCGGGCCAAGGCATCGGCCTATCGTGCGGGGCTCCACGTTCCCCTGGTCGTGAGCGGTCCGGGCGTCGCGGCGGGGCGGACGGAGAACGGACTCGTCTCCCTGATCGACCTGATGCCGACCATCCTGACCTTCACCGGGCTGGACGTCCCGGAGACGGTACAGGGACGGCCACTGGGCGACCTGCTGAACGAAGACCGCTCGGACGACCGCCCCCGCCCCTACGTGTTCGGAGAAGCCAACAGCCACGGGCCGGCCCGCCCCGAACACTATCCCGTCCGGATGGTTTCGGACGGCCGCTATTACTACCTGCGCAACCTGCTGCCGGAGAAGACCTACCTGCTGCCCGCCGACCTGCGGGAGGAAAAAGGCTGGGGCAACCTGACCTACGGGGCCATCGTAGCCGCGCAGACCGAGCACCCACTACCCTACCGGTTACTGCGTACGCTGGAGTCCGGCCGCCCCCCGGAGGAATTGTACGACCTGGCGACCGACCCCTACCAAATGACCAACCGCATTGACGACCCGGCCCTGGAGTCCGTCCGACGGGAACTGAGCGACCGGCTCGACGAATGGCGAACCGAGACGGGGGATACGACCGACGACCCGAAGGACATCCCCACCCGCCTACCGACCAAAAAATAAGCTGATGCCCCTTACCCACCGCTTGCCGGCCCTGCTGCTGCTGTTATCCCTTTGCACCTGCGCGCCGTCGCCCGAACCTTCCGTTGCTGCGGAGCGTAACGACACGCGCCCGAACGTCATTTTCATCATGGACGACCAGCACCGCTGGGACGCCATGGGCCACGTTAACCCCCAGCTGATCACGCCGACCATGGACAGCCTCGCGGCCCACGGCCTGAGCTTCCCCCAGGCCGTTTGTCAGGCCCCGATGTGCGTGCCGAGCCGCAACTCCATCATGTTCGGGATGTACCCCAGTCAGACCGGCGTTTTCCGGAACAGCGGGGGCGTGGCCGACGGCGAACTGCCCGGCCGCACGATGGCGCAGTACTTCCGCGACGCCGGTTACGAAACGGCCGGCTTCGGTAAGGCCCACTGGGGCAGGCACAAGACGGACACCCGCGGTTTCGAGACCCGCTACACCTCCGAGATCCCGGAGGCGGGCGGTAAAACGATGTCGGAACTGAGCCCGGCCGCGAAGGCCCGCTACGACGCGGAGATCGCCCCGATGGGCCCCGGAGAGGAGAACAACGTCGGTTACCTGGGCTTCACGAGCGAGTTACCGGAGGAAGACCACCGCGACGGGTGGATCAACGAGCGGGCCATCGAGTACCTGCGGGGCCGGGAGGACGAGCGGCCCCTGTTCTTCTACCTCTCCTACATGAAGCCGCACGCCGGCCACAACCCGCCGGCGGGCTACGAGGACCGCTACGCCGGTAAGGACATCACCTACGCGACGCAACCACCCTGGAAGACGGACTACAGCCCCCACGCCAGTGGGGTGAACCGCCGGGAACTATACGAGGGGTACTGGAAAAACGCCAGTACGGAAGACTGGCGGCTGATGACGCTGCGCTACTACGCCAACATCACCTGGATCGACGATATGCTGGGCCGGACGATGGCCGAACTGAAGCGGCGGGGACTGCTGGAGAACGCCCTGGTGGTCTTTACCGCCGACCACGGAGAAATGCTGGGCGAACGCTACTACCGCTTCAATAAGTACTGCCTCTACGACCCGAGCGTACGGGTGCCGCTGATCCTGGCCGGTACCGGCGTAGCGGCGGGCGCGACGGACAACCGGCCGGTCGACCTGGTGGACATTCTGCCCACCGTACTGGCGGCGGCGAACATCGAGGCCGACCCGGGTCTGCCCGGCAGGAGCCTGCTGGCCCCGGCGGTACGGACGGGTAGCTTTTCCGCCCTCCACGAGCGGGAGGGGGAGGCGGCCTTCATGTGGCGGACCCCTACGCACAAACTGATCCTGGTCATGGAGCGGCAGCCCAGCGCGGCAGACTACACCGCGGAGCACATCATCGCCGGAGAGTTCTACGATCTGGTAAACGACCCACGGGAGTGGGAAGACCTCTACGGCCGGCCGGAAGTAGCGGAAATGAGTACTGCGTTTCGAAAAAACATCCTGGAACGGCTGGGAGAGATGGACAGCAAATAAAAAAGGCCACGACCGAGCAGCGAGTGCACCCGATCGTGGCCCTTAAAGCCGGAAAGTAGGTGAGGCTTACTGCTTCACGAACTTGGCGACGGCCTCTTCACCGGCGCTCAGCACCCGCAGGGCGTAAGTACCCGGGGCAAGGGCGGAAAGGTCGAGCGTACTGATGGTCCGCGCGGGCTGAACTTCCAGTACCTGCTGTCCCATCAGGTTGTAGACGATGACCCGGTCGATCGTATTCTTGGCTTCGAGGGTCAGGTGATCCGCGGCGGGGTTGGGGTACATGCCGATCTCCAGGTCAGCGAAGTTCCGGATGCCGAGGGGATCGACAATGGCGATATCGTCGAAGTACAGGGTGAAGTCAGCACTGCCGTCTCCGGCCGTACCGAGGTCGTAAATGATGGTGATCCCGGTGTAGGTACCGGCGGTCAGGCCGTCAAAATCGAAGGTAAGTACTTCCCATTCATTCGCGACGGTACTCATCATGTTGACTTCCACGGGGGCAGGGCCTTCGAGCTTGAGGAGTATGGGCGCACCTACGCGGTTGGCCCAGGTCTTCATGGAGATCATCGTATTGGTACCGAAATCAATCGCGCCACCGAGGGCGAGGGTACTGCCACCGAAGACTTCTCCGGCGAACTTGACCATCTGGCCGACCTTGTCGCTGGTGTTGATGCCCGAAGCATCGGGGTTGTCGATCACGGTAGCGACGCCACCGCCGAAGTCACTCCAGACGTACTCGATGTCATCGGATTCAAAACCGATCGGCAGCGTGGGGCGGGCGACACCGTCGCCCTCGGCAAACTGAATGTCGTCGAAGTAGAGGGTGAAATCAGCGCTGCCGTCTCCTACCGTACCGAGGTCATAGATGATCGTGATACCCGTATAGGTGGCACCGGTCAGGCCGGTGAAGTCAAAGGTCAGTTCCTCCCACTCATTCGCGACGGTGGTCATCATGTTGACTTCCACGGGAACGGGGCCTTCCAACTTGAAGAGTACGGGGGCACCGACACGGTTGGCCCAGACCTTCATGGAGATGGCGGTGTTGTCGCCGAAGTCCACCGCGCCGCCCAGGGCGAGGGTACTGCCGCCGAAGACTTCTCCGTCGAACTTGACCATCTGGCCGACCTTATCACTGGTGTTGATGCCCGAGGCATCGGGGTTGTCGATGATGGTAGCAACGCCACCGGCGAAGTCCGTCCAGACGTACTCGATCTCATCGGATTCGAAGTCGATCGGAATCATGGGCCGGGCCACGCCGTCTCCCTCGGAGTACTCCATGTCGTCGAAGTAGAGGGTGAAGTCGGCACTGCCGTCTCCTACCGTACCGAGGTCGTAGATGATGGTAATGGCCGTGTAGGTGGCACCGGTCAGGCCGGTGAAGTCGAAGGTCAGTTCCTCCCACTCATTCGCCACGGTGGTCATCGCACTGACTTCCACGGGAGCGGCGCCTTCCAGTTTGAAGAGTACGGGGGCACCGACGCGGTTGGCCCATACTTTCATGGTAATGGCGGAGTTGTCGCCGAAATCGATCGGCCCGTCGATGGTGAGGGTACTGCCGCCGAAGACTTCTCCGTCGAACTTGACCATCTGGGCGACCTTGTCACTGGTGTTGATGCCCGAAGCATCGGGGTTGTCGATGATGGTGACGACGCCACCGGCGAAATCCGCCCATACGTACTCGATGTCGTCGGACTCGAAATCGATGGGGATATTCTGTGCCTGGAGGGTGAAGCCAAGCAAAAAGAAACAGAAAGTGAGTAGTGTATACTTCATTGAATTGTGATTTAAAGTTTTAAAAACAGGAGCGATCCTTACCTTCTAAGAATGGATTTGGGGGGGCTCCTGTTCACTGCGTATCTTCCAACCATGAAAGCCATCCACATTAAATCCGAGAACGGGGACCTGAAGCTGACCAAATCCACCAAACTCGTTGGCATCAAGACGAAGCAAGGCCGGGAACCCGGCCGCGTAGAAACCAACGTCATCCCCGATCTGGGGGGCTTCCGCGTGGTCACCCTCGACCCCAACCGGGACGTGGACGAGGCGCTCGACGAGGCGCGGGACAACCAGGACGTGGAGGTCGGTACCCACGTGTACTTCGCGGAGGGCGACAACCGCCCCGTCGTACCCACCGGTATGATCTACTGCCAGCTGGAGGAGGGCGTGGCCCGGGAGGAAAGTGATTTCCTGGTCGATGCCTTCCACCTCGAACTGCTGGAAGAACGGGAGGGCGGGCTGATGATCCTGCGGGTTACCAAAGACAGCCCCAACCCGCTGAAGGTGGCGGCCGCGCTGCAGAAGCTCAGCCTCGTCCGGGAGGCCATCCCGGATTTTGACGTGCCCCTCGACCAGTACTTCACCGAGCCCCGGGACGGATTGCTCAACCACGAGTGGCACCTGGAGAACCGTGGCTTCGTCCAGGACGTCCCCAATTTCCCCCTCAAGCCGGGCGCCGACGCCAAGGTGAAGGCTGCCTGGCGCCGGCTGGGCAACCTCGGCAGCGGTAACCTGACCGTGGCCGTCATCGACAACGGCTTCGACCTGGACCACCCCGACCTGCGCGGCAAGGCCGTGGCGCCCCTCTACATCAAGGAGGGCCACGGCCGGCTACCGAGCGGACAGGGGTTCGGGGACCACGCCACTCCCTGCGCCAGCGTAGCCATCGCGTCCGCCAACGGTTCCGGACTGGTGGGGGCCGCCCCGCTGGCCCGCCTGATGCCGCTGCACGGACTCACCTACTCCCGCTGGCTGACGGAGCGGATGTTCAGTCACTGCGTCCGCAACGGAGCGGACGTCATCAGTTGTAGCTGGGGCACCATCGACGCCCGCTACAAGCCGGGCACTTACCACGAGCAGGCCATCCGCACGGCCCTGACCGCCGGGCGGGGGGGTAAGGGGTGCGTTGTCGTCTTCGCCGCCGGGAACGAGGGGCAGGACCAGGTCAATTTCTACGGGGCCATCCCCGGGGTGATCTGCGTCGGGGCCAGTAACTCCAACGACACCCACAACAGCTACAGCAACCGGGGCACCGGCATCAGCGTAGTGGCCCCCAGCGATGGGGGCTGGCCCATCCTGGCCGCCCGCGCCAGCTGGGACCCCGGTACCCAGGGCGCCGCCTGGAACACCAAATACTACCTTGACGGCAAGGACCGCGGACCTTACTACAAACACTTCGGCGGCACCAGCAGCGCCACGCCCCTGGTGGCCGGTGTCTGTGCGCTCATGCTGTCGGCCAACCCGGAGCTGACGAGCGCCCAGGTCAAATCCGTCCTGGAGCAGACGGCCGACAAGATCGGCCCCGGCTGGGAGTACGACAGCCGCGGCTGGAGCCGGAAGTACGGCTACGGGCGGGTGAACGCCGACCGGGCGGTACAGGAGGCCCTGCGGCTGCGCGGTGGTGGTTCGGTAAGTGTCCCGACGGTTCCCGCCACCCCACCCGACAACACCGTCACCCCACCGCCACGGGATACTACGCCCACGCGGCCGACTATTCCGACCACGCCCACCTACGCCAACGGTCCCCACTACGCCGACCACCCCCGTTTCCCGGACCGACGATCTCTTCCGCATCTCCGTGACTGCCCAGCCGTCCAGCGGGTTCGGCATGCAGGTGACGGCGGCCAACGACTTCAAGAACGTCCTGGCCATCACCAGCAAGATCGAGCAGTCGCTCGGCCTGCCGGTGATTACGCACATCTTCGAACTGAACGGCCGGACTACTTTTCGCATCATCGTAGGGAGTTTCCCGACGGCGGCGGCGGCCCGGGCGATCACGCCGAGACTGAACGCGATCGGCTACACCCCGATCCTGAAGGATTACTCCAGTTTATAGCCAACCCCCTTTATGCTCCGCTACCTCCTGCCCCTGCTGCTCCTGCTTTTCCTTTCAGCCCCTTCCTCCGCCCAGCTCGAATGGGTGGCCGAACATCCGGCTACCATCGTTTATACCCTGGACCTGAAGAATGTCCGGCAGCACGAACTGCGTATCCGGGTCGACTTTCCGGCGGTACCGCCCGGGGCCTTCACGTTCAGTATGCCCCAGAGCAGTCCGGGGCGCTACGCCACCCACAATTTCGCCAAGAACGTCTATGACGTGAAACTGGTCGACCAGGGCGGGGCCGCGGGTGCCGGCATCCTCACGCGGCAGGATACCGACACCTGGCTGGTGACCGGTCATCGCGGGCGGGTCAGTCTGGAATACACCCTGTTCGCCAACGGCGGAGACGGCACCTACTCCGGCGTCGACGACCGCAAGCTCCACCTCAACATGCCGGCCACCTTCCTCTACGGAGAGCAACTGAATGACCGCCCCGTCCTCCTGCGCCTCCCCCCCGACCAGCGGCCGGAGTGGACCGCCGCCACCCAGCTCGTCCCGGTCGGTAACCGCTCCTTCGCCGCGCCGAACTACTATTACTTTTACGACAGTCCGGTTATGGTGGGAGACATCATGCGGGCCGAGTTCACCGTCGGGCCGGAGGAGAAGGCTATCGAGGTCGCCATGATCCACGACGGCACCCGGGCCGAGTTCGACGACTACGTGGAGATGGTACAAAAGACCGTCCTGACCCAGCAGAAGGTCTACGGGGAACTACCCGATTTTGACTACGGCCGCTACACCTTCCTCTGCGCCTACAATGCCTACATCGGCGGCGACGGAATGGAACACCGCAACTCTACCGTCTGCTCCTCCCCCCAGTCGCTGGCCGAAGCGGCGGACGACCTGATCGGCACCGTCAGTCACGAATTTTTCCACTGCTGGAACGTGGAGCGGATTCGCCCGGCCAGCCTGGAACCCTTCGATTTCGACCACGCCAACATGAGCGGCGAACTCTGGTTCGCCGAGGGGTTCACCAGTTACTACGACGACCTCGCCCTGGTCCGGGCCGGCCTCATGACCCCCGGGGCCTACGCCGAGAACCTGCAGGGGCTGTTCGACTACGTGATCAACAGCCCGGGACGCGCCCACCGTAACCCGATCGAGATGAGCCAGCAGGCCCCCTTCGTGGACGCGGCCACCGCCAACGACCCGAACAACTTCCGCAACACCTTCGTCAGCTACTACCCCTACGGCGAAGTCCTGGCCCTGGCGCTCGACCTGCAACTGCGGGAGCGGGAGCACACCCTCGACGAACTGATGCAACTCGTCTGGCAGCGCTACGGCAAACCGGAGATCCCCTACCACATCCGCGACCTGCAACTGGCGCTCGGCTCCCTGGTCGGCGACCAGGCGTGGGCGGCCGACTGGTTCGACCGCCACATTCACGGCAGCGAACTGCCCGACTTCGCCCCCCTGCTGTCCCCCTACGGCTTCACG
Organism: Lewinellaceae bacterium; assembly: GCA_963838715.1. Lineage (GTDB taxonomy): Bacteria > Bacteroidota > Bacteroidia > Chitinophagales > Saprospiraceae > Neolewinella. The sequence goes on along the minus strand of CAWISE010000009.1, from coordinate 3,742,394 downwards.
GTCGAGCGGAGAAGCGCCGATACGGTCGCCCTGGACGGTCTCGGTCTGTACTTCGACGATGAGGGAAAGGCCGGTGGCCGGGTGCGCGGCACCGTACTGGAGAACAGTCCGCTGTACGCCGCCGGAGTGGACCGGGGCAGCCGCCTGCTGACCATCGACGGCCGGGATCTGACCGGTTCCGACCAGGTAAGGGAACTACTGGCGGGGCTGAACCCGGGGCAGTCTTACGCCATTACTTTCGAACAGTTGGGGCGGATGAAAACCGGCACTTTCGTGGCCACGGCCAGCCCGGACTGGCGGGTGACCGCAGATACGGACCCTAAGAAAAAAGTGGCGAAGCGACGGGCCGGATGGTTGGAGTAAACTCCGGAGACGGACGACGGGAACCACCAAATTTATACCTTCAACCAAGTTAGGGACCACCAACTTGTGTTCAACGACAATTAACGATCCATGCGCCTGCTCCTACTGCTATTGCTCCCTGCTTTCCTCTCCGCCCAGTCCCTCGACGTGATGACCTATAACCTCCGCCTCAATACGGACAGCGACGGGGAGAATGCCTGGCCGAAACGACGGGAGCGGGTGGCCGACCAGATCAGTTTTCACCGCCCGGAGGTACTGGGAGTGCAGGAAGCCCTGCCGGAGCAAATCGATTACCTGAACGCCCGTTTACGGAACTACGCCTACGTGGGGGAAGGGCGCGACGGCGGCCGGGCGGGGGAGTTCAGCGCCATCTTCTTCGACCGCGGCCGGCTGGCCGTGGAAGGAAGTGGGACTTTCTGGCTCTCCGAAACGCCGGACACCCCCTCGAAGAGTTGGGATGCCGCCTACCCCCGGGTGTGTACCTGGGCGCACTTCCGGGACCGGGAGACGAGCGAAACGCTGTGGGTGTTCAATACCCACTTCGACCACGTGGGCGAGGACGCCAGGAGCAAGGGCCTGGACACACTGCTTGCCCGCCTCGACCGAATGACGGCCGACGGGGATGCCATCGTCCTGATGGGTGACCTGAATGCGGAACCGGAGAGCGCACTCATCCAGCGACTGGCCGGCCGGATGACCGACGTGGCCACCGTCGCCCCGGTGGTCCACGGGCCGACCGGCACCTTCAACGGCTTCAACACGAAGGAGGCCCCCACCCGCCGGATCGATTACCTCTTCAGCCGGGGTCTCGGCCGACGCTCCTTCGAACGATACGGCGTCCTCGCGGAACTGCAACACGGTCGCTACCCGAGCGACCACTTCCCCGTGGTGGCAACTTTGCACCTGCGTCCGCGCCCGCGGATTATCGGACACCGTGGCGCAGCCGGCGTGGCCCTGGAGAACACCCTCGCTTCCGTACAGTCCGCCCTGGATGCCGGAGTGGATATGCTGGAGATCGACGTTTTCGTCACCGCCGACGGGGAGGTCGTCGTTCACCACGACAAGACCCTAAAACGGCTGGGTGACGACGAGCGGGAGATCACCGCCCTGACCCTGGCCGAATTACGGCAGGTCCGGCTGAACGGCATCCACGCCGTCCCTACCCTGGGGGAGGTGATGTCGCTGATCGACCACCGGATCCGCTTCAACATCGAACTGAAGGGACCGGATACCGCCGAGCCCAGTTACCGGCTCATTGAGGAGTACATCCGCGACCACGGCTGGAAGATCGAAGACTTCCACATTTCCAGCTTTCGCCACGATCAGCTCGCGATCATGCGGGAACTGGACCCGGACATAGAGATCGCCATCCTGCCCCACGGAGATCCGGTCGCAGCGATCGAGGTAGCCCAAAGGGTGAAGGCCCGGGCCATCAACGCCTACCACGGTAACCTGACCGCCGAACAGGTGGACGCGATCCACGCCGCCGGCCTCGACGTGAACGTCTGGACGGTGAACGAGCCGGCCGACGTGGAGCGATTGCTGGGAATCGGCGTGGACGGGTTCATCACGAATTATCCGGCGCGGGTGAGGAAGGTGGTGGATAGCAGGATGGTGAAATAGTCAGTGGTCAGTGGTAGCTGGTCTGACGCTATTGACTGTTTACTACTTTATCCACCGCATAATTCCCCAGCTGCTAGGAGCCCAGAGACCGGTTTTGATGTCGGCTTTCTTGAGCGCCCGGTTGACCCAGACGTTACAGGTGACGATGGCACTATAGTTGCCGTGGGCCTCGTAGAAGTGGTCGTCCTCGCCGTAGCTCTCTCCCTCGATGAGTTGGATCTTGCCGGCCTTTTCCGCGAAGGTTTCGGTGATGTGGGTAAAAAGAATATTCAGCTGCTCCCTGGTGATGCGGACGCTGGCCCAGCGACTGTCCACCGCCCGGTAACCGGTGACGTGCATGGCCGTCGGGCTCGGCAGCAGCATGGCCCGGATGGCTACCGTCGGGCTCAGTTCCGCCCAGGTCGGGGTATCGAGGTAGAAGCCCTTATCTCCCCAGCCGAAGGCCACGTAGCCGTAGGTTTCCGCCCAGGGAAGCTGCTCGCGCAGGGAGGGCGGCAGGTCGGCCAGGGAGAAGATCAGGTCGGTGTGCACCCCGTTGTTACTGACCCACAGCGTATGGGATTTTTTGCTCTTTTTGGCTCCGCCCCCGACCGGAATCATCGCCAGTAAAAAGCTGAGGAGTACGTACACGCCAGCGGCGAGCAAAATCCACGCGATGGTCTTACCGAGGTACTTCAGGACGGTCAGCATGTCTAATGATTTATTGGTTAACGGTTTCCAGGAAGCCGATCACGTAGGTGAGCGGGGCATTCCAGTTCAGGCAGATCTCGTTGCTGGCGTAGCTCCCGGTCTGGTCCACCCAACTGGTCATCATGGCAACGTCGTCGGGGTAGGTAGCGTACGCACTGTCCTGCCGGGCGAGGTTGGGGCCGCCACTCAGCAGACCCGGCACGGGCTCGACGATCCCGTCAGCGACGCTCTGCCGGTGGTGGATATTAAGGGGCGACCGGCGGCCGAACCCGGTGACGTAGCAGACATCGTTCGGGTTGTGCCCCAGAACGTAGTCGACGCAGGCGTGAATCGTCCTCAGGTAAGCTGGTTTGGGATCCCGCAGGTAGGCAGCAGCCAGGAACATGGCTCCGTTCAGCACGCTCGAATTACTGCCCCAACCGAAGCGGTTCACCGGCTGCCCGAACGCCGTTCGATCGGCCAGGGTTACGAGACTGTCGGCTACCGCGACTACCTGATTCCGGAGGTCGGTATGCAGTGCTTCCGGAGTGATTTCCGAGTGGCGCAGCAGGCTGAACGCGCCTAAGTTGGCCATGTACTGCTGCCAGCTGCTGGCGGGAAAGCGTACGTCGATCGGGTGCCGGTCGAGGTAATCCAGGAACCCCTCCTCCCCGGTGGTGACGTAGAGCTCGGCGGCCGCGAAGGAGAACTCATCGTCGGCGTTCCGGTCGCCGTACTCGCCGGTGCTGACGTCAGCGGGGTTACTGAAAAATTCGGTCGGGTTGGCTACGGCCCACCTCCAGCCGCGGCGGGCGGCGGCCAGTAACCGGTCGGCGTAGGCCGAATCGTAGGCGCGGTATACCCGGGCGGCCTGGGCGGTGGCGGCGGCGAAATTCAGGGTGGCGGCAGTGCTCTTCCCGACGATGAAGCGCTCGCCGGTCGCTTCGTGGGGCATCACCATTCCCTCGAACTGTTTGGTCGTGAGCTTGTGCCACAGCCCGCCGTCGGTATCCTGCATGGTCAGCATCCAGTCCAGTTCCCACTTCAGTTCGTCGAGGTAGTCGCTGCGACCGTTACCGCTTTCGGGGAGGTTCAGACTACCGTCCGGGGCGGGGTCGCCGGCGTCTTCGTAGAGGGCCAGGTACTGACCTAACGGGAAGGCGGCGTTGACGATGTACTTGTTGTAATCTCCGGCATCGTACCAGCCGCCGGGGCTGCTGGTAGTGCCCGTACGCCCGCTGCTGGGGTGAAAGGTGACGGCCTCGTCGGGGTGGCCGGCGGGCCGCTGCCAGTTCCCGGCGAATTGTTCGGGCAGGGCGGTCGAGGCCCGCTGGTAGTACAGTCCCCTGATGGAGCCGAGCAGCAGATCGTGCAGCGGTTTTGGCAGTACGCGGTAGGTAGTCTCCAAATCCAGTTCCGGAACACTGATGGTGTAAGTCCCCTCCCTGGCGGTGGTGAAGGTGCTCGTCAGGTAGTGGCCGCCGGCCAGGGTGGTCCAATTAGCGGGCGTAAGTTCCGGAGGGGGCCCCTGAGCGGTGATGAGCGCGTCACTCTCCCCGCGCCGCACCGTAAAACTCGGAATCGCTGCTGAACCATCCACCGGTCCTACGGAAAAGGTAACGGGCTGGCCGGGATAAATTCCTACCTGATTCACCAGTATACGGGCGGGCGCGGACGCAGGTGCCAACTCTTCTGAGGCAGGCTCCGCGCAACCGGTCAGCCCCAGCAGTAAGCAGTACAGCAGATAGCCCCCCCAATTTCCGGTGGCCGTCAGTGAGCAAATCGGGGAGAAGTGTAGGTTACGCATGGCCGAATGTAAACAAAAACGCCCCGGCCACCAGTAGGCGGTCGGGGCGTGGCTGAGTTCCGTAAGTCCGGACAATCTTAAAAATCTTTTAGTTTGCGCTTGGTGGCTTCGACGACCTCGATCTGCCGCTGGATCTCGTCGGCTTTGGTATCCTGGTCGGTGATGTTGCGCTCGATGTCGGTTTCGGCCTCTTCGATCTTTTTGCGGTAATCGATGATGTCCTTTTCGGCCCGTTCCTTGTCCTTGCGGAGTCGGTCGAGGTCTTTTTCCAGATCCTTGAGCAGGTCTTCCTGTTCCTCGACCTCCATTTGGATCTGCTCGCGGCTGACTTCGAGGGCGAAGCGCATCAGCATCTTCTCGGCCTCGATGTAACGGCGGTTGTCCAGCCGGGGGCTGATGTACCCATCCGGCGTAGCGATCCAGACGGTGAGTTCGCTGCCGTCGCCGCTGTCGTTGATCATGGAGTACATATCGATCTTGCTGCCGGCACTGACGCCGGGAATGCTGAAGTTGAGGCTCTCGTACTCCTTGGATTTCCGGTTCCGCTTGGTCTTGACGTCGTAGGTGTCCTTGAGGTAGTCCGTCCAGAGGTCCAGTACCAGTTTGCTCTCGGCGCTGGGCAGTTCGAGGAGGAGGGCATCGTTACTGCCCTGGCTCATACTCTGTCGCTGGCTGGAGACCTGGGCGGTGAGTTGGCTGCCGGCCAAGACGAGGAGGCCGAGGAAAACGAGAGGGAAGAGTAAGTCTTTCATAACCTTTGGATTGGTGGAATACCGTTGAGACGTAAGGAGAAGGGTTTAGACACAATATACGATAAGGTTGGCTGGGCGAACAATAGCCTTACGGCCGGTGACGCACCACCGAGAAAGTTCGGACCTCCCCTCCCGGCGCAATCAGGCTTACGAAATAGGTTCCCGGAACCAGGCTACCCAGTCGGTCGGGAAGCAGCCCACCGGAGGTATTTTGCGGGATACTCCCGGCGGGATACAGCCGTACGGTACGACCGCTGACATTGGTAATGCGGAGGGTGATGGCAGCCGGATCGCCCAACTCGGCGGGTACTAGCAGGGTGAGTTGGCCGGTAAAGGGATTCGGGTAGGCCACGGCGGCCACTGCCGCAGTAGTCGGTACCGTGGCATCCGACCAAGCGCTCAGACGGACGGGACGGCCGCAGCCCCGTGCATAACAGTTCTCCCCATCAACCTGGCTCCGGCCGTACAGTACAATCTCCGGAAGGTTGACACCCGTTCGCAGCACCATATCCGGGGCCCGGCCATCGTTCAGCATTTCTTCGGTGACAAACTGAATTTCCTCTCCGAAGCCGACGAAGGATGCCACCAGTACGTCCCCCGGTCGGGCGATCAGTTCGAAGTGACCGGTCGTATCCGCGTAAGTTCCCGTAGTGGTTCCCTCCCGGTATACGGTCGCTCCGGGCAAGGGAAACCCCTCCGCATCGGTCACCCGACCGGCAAGGGCAAACTGGGCGGATAACGCCCCCGCAAGCAGTAAAAAGAAGGAGAGTAGTACCGGCTTCATAAGCATGAGTTTACCACCGGATGCCGACCGCTGCGTGATTACATAACTTGGTATCCCTATTTTAGCCACATGACCCGCTTCCTCCTCCCCCTCCTGAGCTTATTGGTATTGCTTTGCACCTGCGCCCCGTCGCCCGAAGAGCAACCGCCGGGCGAAGCCACCGCCGCCGGCGAATCCGACGCCTACCTGCGCCCCCTCCACCACTACACCCCCGAAGCGGGCTGGATGAACGACCCCAACGGGCTGGTCTTTCTCGACGGTGAGTACCACCTGTTCTACCAGTTTTTCCCCGACAGCAACGTCTGGGGGCCGATGCACTGGGGCCACGCCGTGAGCCCCGACCTGGTCAACTGGGAAGAACTGCCGATCGCCCTTTACCCCACCGGAGCCGACGGGCAGGATTACATCTTCAGCGGTAGTGCCGTGGTGGACCGCGACAACACCGCCGGCTTCGGCCGGAACGCGCTCGTGGCCATTTTCACGCTCCACGACATAGCGGCGGAACGGGCGGGTACCACCACCTACGAACGGCAGGGCATCGCTTACTCCACGGACCGCGGCCGTAACTGGACGATGTACGCCGGGAACCCCGTACTGCCCAACCCGGGGGACACCAAGGATTTCCGCGACCCGAAGGTGGTCTGGGACGGTTCCCAGTGGGTGATGGTACTGGCCGTAAAGGACCGGGTCCACTTCTACGGTTCCCCCAATCTGCGGGAGTGGGCCTTCCTGAGCGAATTCGGCGCCGATGCGCCCAACCACGATGGTGTGTGGGAGTGCCCCGACCTGTTCCCGCTGCTGGTCGACGGTACGGACGACAAAGTGTGGGTACTGATTCAGAGCATCAATCCCGGAGGGGCCAACGGCGGCAGCGGTACCTTCTACTTCACCGGGCAATGGGACGGTAGCCGCTTCACCCCCCGCCCGGAAACGATAACGGTAGCCGCCGACAGCATCAAGTGGATGGACTGGGGCCGCGATAACTACGCCGGGGTCACCTTCAGTAACGAGCCGGAAAATGCCGCTACCCGCAGTTTCATCGGCTGGATGAGTAACTGGGATTACGCCCAGGTGGTACCCACCACTACCTGGCGCAGTGCGATGACCCTGGCCCGTCGGCTTACCCTGCGCGAAACCGCCTTCGGCCTCCGGCTTTTCCAGGAGCCGGTACTCCCGGCGACCACCCGCGAGCCCATTGCCCTTACAACGGATAAAGTGCTGGCGGGCACTACGGTGATCGACCTGAGCACCCTGCCCAACCCGGGAGTTTTCGAACTGGACATCGCGCTCGACCTGGTCGGCAGCAGCGGCGACCAGATCTACTTCACCCTGAGCAACGCCGGGGGAGATCAGTTTTACCGTTGCGGCTTCGACCGCTCCGCCGACGGGGCGGGACTGTTCAGCGACCGGCGGCAGGCCGGACCCTCCGGCTTCTCCGAGAAGTTCGCCCCCGACCGGCTGACGACTGCCCCGAACCTGACCACGAACGGTGAATTACGGCTGCGGGCCGTTTTCGACCGGACCAGCGCGGAGCTGTTCTGGGGAGACGGCAGTACGGTGATGACCGACATCTTTTTCCCGGAGGCCCCTTTCGTCAAACTTTCCATCGAGGCGAATGACGGGGAATTCGTCGTGATAAGCGGTGAGTTACGCCCCCTGTAGCCGACGGAAGGGGCTGGTACCGGTAGTCGGCACGGCAGCAACCGTTAGGAAGGTAGGCGTGTTTATTACCGCTCATGCGACGTCGTCCCTACCTCCAGCTCTTGCTGTACCTGCTACTGCTTTCCACTACCGTCTGGCTAGCCCGTACGGACTGGTCGTTCGACCTGCCCGGCTGGCTGTCCGGCGTTTTCCGCCCGTCTACCGCCCGGGAGTTATACAGTAAGCAAGCCCGCCGGGAGGGTTTGATCCCACTGTCCACCCTGGAGCGATGGGACAGCAGCTACCGGGCCGCCGCCGAACGTAACCTGACCACGAACCTGCCCTACCGCGAGGTGGTCGCCACCGACAGCAGCGTGGCCCTGTCCGCCCGGGCGTTCCGCTTCCGGTTACCGCCGGGGCGGGGTTTGCGGATATCGGCCCGGGAGGTCGCCGGCGGCCCCGTACTGGGCGAGCTGTTCCGGACCGGGCGTAAACACCCCGTTGCCTACTGGGACACCCTCACCAACTACCTGGAATACGCCCCGGAGGAAACCACCCCCACCGAGCTTACGCTGCTGGTGCAACCCCTCCCCGGCCGACCGGCCCGCTATGACCTGCGGATGCTGACCGCCCCCCAGCTCCAGTTTCCGGTGGCGGGCAAGGACGATCGTGCCATTCAGAGTTTCTGGGGGGCCGCCCGGGACGGGGGGAGGCGCCGGCACGAAGGCAATGATATTTTCGCCCCGAAGCGCACCCCGCTACTGGCGGTGGCGGAGGGACGGGTGAGCCGGGTCGGGGACGGCGGCCTGGGCGGCAAGACCGTCTGGTTGCGGGACGGGGAGGGGCGGGGACTAAGTTACTACTACGCCCACCTGGACGAGCAGCTGGTCGCGGTCGGCGATTACCTCCAGCGGGGGGATACGCTGGGATTGGTGGGCAACACCGGAAATGCGCGTACGACTCCCCCCCACCTGCACTTCGGTATTTACCGGCGGGGGGCGATGGACCCCTTCCCCTTTCTGGACGGGCCCGACGACATTCCCGCGGCCCCGGGTTACCAACTCGCCACCGGTTCGGCCACCCTGAAGGTACCGGACCGGGGCAATCATTACCTGCGCGGGGAGGCGACACGGGACGGAACCGTACTCCGGCAACTGGACAACGGGGAAGCGGTCACGGCCCTCGGCGCAACCGGCCGGTTCTACCGGATCCGTACGGAGCGGGGGGAGTACGGCTTCGTTAACTTTGACTGAAAGCATTAAAAAACCCGCCAATCGGGCGGGTCTCGTAACGTGTTCATAGCTTAATAGTGTCTGTCAAGTGTAGCCTTATTTATGAAGGGCAATAAGTGTTTTATTTTATTTCGTGACAAAAGTAGCGTTTACTTTACACTTTCCCGCCTTTGTCTCCTGATTCTTGAGAGTGATTGTTGTCGGATGCCGATATAAGAAGCAATATCCCCCAGCGGGACGTTTTCAATCAGCCCGGGATACTTGCGCAAGAAGTATCCGTAACGCTCGGTAGCGTTCATGGGCAACAATTGGCTGCGCTCCCGTGCGATATCGATCAGGATACGGATAATGACCTCCTGGAGCCGGATACGCAACTCCGGCTCGTCCTTCAGTTTTTCGTAACGCTCGATGGAGATGGTCGTGAGCACGCAATCGGTAATACACTCTATGGTTTCTTCCGCCGGATGGCCAAACAGCAGGGTATCGGTGCTGGCCATGAAGCCGCCGGGCTGGGCCAGGTAGCGCGTCCATTTCTTCCCGTGGGCATCCGTGGCGTAGACGCGCAGGTAACCGCTGACCACGAAGCTGAAGGCGGCGGCCTGCGTTCCCTCGCTGCTCAGGTACTCGCCGGCGCGGTAACGTTTTACTTCAGCGTCTTCCAGAATTCGGTCGACTTGCGACTGTTGAAAACCGTACTGATTCATCTGTTGCGCCAACGCGTGACTGGCGGGATCCTGATGGGCCACGATAAAAGGGGAGTTTGGAGGTGTCCCGGTAGGTGGCGGGACAATGTGTTCGATTCAAGCGTACCGCGAATCGTTCTGATTACCCGCGGATTTCCAACAAAGCTACGGTTTCTATGTGACTGGTATGGGGGAACATATCGACGGGACGAACCCTAACTACCTCGTACTTAGCCGCGAGAAGGGCCAAATCACGAGCCTGGGTGGCAGGGTTACAACTCACGTACACCAACTTGGGAGCGGCCAGTTCCAGCAGCATATCAATCACTTTGGGGTGCATGCCGGCGCGGGGCGGATCGGTGATGAGCACATCCGGCCGGCCGTGGGTGGCGGCGAACTCGGGGGTCAGGATGTTGCGTACCTGGCCGGCGTAAAAAGTGGCGTTGGTTACTCCGTTCAGTTCGGCATTGACCTTCGCGTCGTCGATGGCCGCGGCGATCTCCTCGATGCCAACGACTTTCTTACAGTGGCGCGCCACGTAGAGGGCGATGGAACCGATGCCCGTATAGAGGTCGTACACGTTTTCGTCTCCGGTCAGGCCGGCAAATTCGGCCGTAATGTCGTAGAGGTTCCTGCCCTGTTCGGTGTTGGTCTGGAAGAAGGATTTCGGCCCGATCCGGAAGCTGACGTGGCCGAGTGTTTCGGTAACGTAGGCAGGGCCGTGGTAGGGTACCATCTCCAGGTCCATCAGGTATTCGTTGACCTTGGGGTTGATGCAGTAAAAGAGGCTGGTGATGTCCGCTCCGAAACGGGTCAGGATGGCGTCGAGGAAGGGTTTGATGGTCTTCATCTCCTTGTGGTAGAAAGCCAGAACCAGCATACACTCTCCCGTCGTGGTGGTTCGTACCATCATCTGGCGAAACAGGCCGCGGTTTTCCCGCATGTCGAAGAAGGGGATCCCCATTTCGACGGCCAGGGCGCGGATGCCGTTGCGCAGTTCGTTGCTCGGGCCGTGCTGGAGGTGGCACTCCTCGATCTGGATCAGTTTGTCGTAGGCGCCCGCCCGGTGAAACCCGATGACGGCCTCCTCGTTGGAAATGTCGGTATCGATCTCGTCCTCGGTCAGCCAGCGGCGGTTGGCACAGCCGAACTCCATCTTGTTGCGGTAAAATTCGGTCTTGGCGCTGCCGAGGATGGGCTGCCACTCCTTCACTTCCACCTTCGCCAGGCGGCGGTAGGCGTCCCGGACGATCTTTTCCTTTTCCCGCAGCTGACCGTCGTAGGCGAAGTGTTGCCACTTGCAGCCGCCGCAGACCCCAAAATGCTGACAGAACGGTTCGACCCGTTCCTCCGAGAGCTTATGGAATTCCAGCGGCGCGGCGAAGAGGACCGACTTTTTCTTGCGGAAGGGGCGGACGTCGACCACGTCGCCGGGAGCAACCCGCTCCACGAAGACGACCTGTCCTTCGGCGGTCCTGCCCACGCAGAAGCCCTTATCCGCCAGTCCGGTGATGGTAACCTGATCTATTCTTTCGGGGAAGCGGTTGCGCCGATTTCTTGCCATGGGGCGAAGGTAGGGAAGGAGATGGTAGGAATGGGCGGAGCCTCAGGTCCTTCAGGACCTTCCACCCCACCCAGCATAATGCTTTAGCTTTATGCGATCGAACGAAACTACCCCCCATGCGCTACCCCATCGGCCCCTTCGAACTTCCCGCCCACCGCGACCCCGCCCGGCGCATGGAATACGTCAAACAATTCGGCGACCTGCCCGGTCAGCTACGCCCGGTCGTTGCCCGGCTGGCGGAGCGTAACCTGCTGGACACCCCCTACCGCGAAGGCGGGTGGACGGCCCGTCAGGTCATCCACCACCTCGCCGACAGCCACGCGAATGCCTACATGCGCTTCAAACGAACGATCACGGAAGATCACCCCACCATCCTGCCCTACGACGAGAACGCCGTGGCCGAGCTACCGGACGTGACGATCGTGCCCGTCCGCGTCAGTGTCGACCTGCTGGAGGCACTGCACGTCCGGCTGGCCGTTACCCTCAGCCAGTGTACGGACGCCGACTGGGACCGGACGGCCTACCACCAGGGCAGCGGCTGGACGTACCATCTGGATACACTGGCGGCCCACTACGCCTGGCACGGGCGGCACCATTTGGGCCACCTGACGATGATTCTGGAGGAATAAAGTTTGCACCTGCGTCCGCGCCCCCTTAGCGTCGCCAATTGTACATTTTACTTGCGTACGCTTGCCGTATTTTGCGGAATGAAATGCATTAGCACCCTGTTACTTACCTTCCTCTGCCTCCCGCTTTTTGCGCAGCAGAGCGAGAATATGCTGCTGCTCGGGCAGTGGAATGACGCCAGTCTGCTTTTCAACCGGGTCCGGTACAACGATGTATGGGGCTACGCTGCGGGCGGACGGGAGTACGCCCTGCTGGGCAGCCGCGAATACACCCTTGTTCTGGATGTTACCGACCCGGCCCTGATCACTGAAATAGCACGAATTGCCGCGGACCCGGTCGATAATCTCTGGAGAGACATCAAAGTCTACCAGGACCATGCCTATTTTATCAAAGAAGACGGCGAGGGTGGACTTTCAGCCATCGATCTCAGCGAACTACCGAACCATGTGGAACTGGCGTTCTCTGATAACACCTACTTTAACAAGGGGCACAACCTCTTGGTAGACAACACTTCCGTCCCGGCCAGATTGTACGTATTCGGCGTGGAAACAGGCCGACCCGGTAGAGGCGGAGCGGTGGTGTACAGCTTGGCCGACCCGGGTAACCCCGTACATCTGGCATCCATCGAACTAGGTGGCTACATTCACGACGGCTACGCCCGGGGAGATACGCTCTACGCCAACCACGGTCGCCTCGGTCTCTATATTTATGACCTGAGCGACCTGAATGACCCGGTAGAACTCGGTCGCCTCGAATCCTACCAGGAGAGTGGTTACAATCACAGCAGCTGGCTGACGGATAACGGCAATTCACTGGTTTTTTGTGACGAGACTTTTGACAAAGGGGTGAAAATTCTCAACGTAGAAAACGTGAACGATGCTTACGTAGAATCCATCTTCCGCTCCACCCTCATCCCCGGCCAGACCCGCAGCATCGCCCACAATCCCTACGTGCTGGGCGATAGCCTGGTCGTCCTCAGCTACTACGACGAGGGGCTGCAGGTGTGGGACATCAGCAACCCGCTCCTACCCTTTCGCGTCGGTTACTACGACACGACACCGGGACAAACCAGTTACAGTTCCGACGGTGTCTGGGGCGCCTACCCCTACCTGCCCAGCGGCAATATTCTGGCCAGCGACCAGGAAACGGGGCTCTACATCCTGCGGCTGGGCACGGCTACCCTGCCGGTCACCTACTCCTCCCTGGCCATCCGCGCCGACAAGCGCGACGCGGTACTCGACTGGACGACCGGCGAGGAGGACGACAACGCCGGCTGGACCGTGGAGCGCTCCCGCGACGGGGACAGCTTCCTTCCCCTAGGCCGGGTGCTGCCCGACGGCGGGCAAACTTACGCCTACCGCGACATCAGCCCCGGTAGCGGTAATTTCTTCTACCGCCTGCGGCAGGAGGATCTGGACGGCACGGCCAATTACAGCGACCTGCTGAGCGTATCCTTCGAGTCGACGGCCGCCTGCTACCCCAATCCCGCCCGGGCCGGACAGACGGTGCACTGGGGCAATACCGGGGGCGACGGCGCGCGGGTGCAAAGTGAACTATACGACGGGTTCGGTCGCCGCGTCAGCGTCGGGCCGGCGGAGGCGATGTTGCTCCCCCCTACCCTGCCGGCCGGCCTCTACACCCTGCGGCGGACGGATTCCGGGGAAACAGTTACTTTGGTGGTGGACTAACCCCACCCTATGTTTCGCAGACGCGCCGAAGGCGGTGATCACCTCGACAATTTACAGCGCGACAGCTGGCAGCTGGAACTGATCGTGACGGGCTTCGCCCTGGCGGGGATGATCGGCGGGGAGCCGGTCATGCGGGAATGGGCCGATACCAGCCTCGTAAGTGATAATGACGGTGGCTGGGTCAACGGGGTACTGGCAGCCAGCACCTCCGTCCTGATGTCGGCCTACTACATCACCCTGTTCAACTTTTTCATCAACGTCGTCTCCCGCTGTCTGTGGATCGCCGCGATCGGCGTGCGTTCGGTGAACCCCCGGATTCGTTACCAGCGCATTCGGCTGGCCCCCCGCTTCGAGCGGTACCTCCAGCGACGCAACGGTAGTTTCGACCGGTACATCCACCGGCTGGACGACTTCAGCAGCCTGATCTTCGCCATCACTTTCCTGATGATCGCCCTGGTCATCAGCCTTTTCGCCTACGGTTTTTTCGTGGGCGTGACCGTCAGCGGGCTGAAGGAATTGGTGCCCAGCGGAAGCGGGGCCGGCCCCCTCGTCGGTCTGGCCGTCGCGGCCCTCCTCCTGATGGGCGTGCTCTACTTCATCGATTTTCTAACGCTGGGCTACCTGAAGCGCTTCCGCTGGCTGAGTTACGTTTACTATCCCTTTTACCGGCTCTACGGCTGGGTCACCCTGGCCCGCCTCTACCGGCCCTTTTACTACAACCTGGTGACCAATTCCCGGACGCGTTTCGTCCCCCTGATCGTCGTCGTCTACCTCGTTGTCTTTGCCGTCTTGTCTACGCTCACCTTTACGCCCATCAATTACCTGAGTCGGGACCGGTACGACTACAACGATCAGGAGGCACTTCTCTACCGGCCCCACGATTACGCCGACCAGGAGAGCAGGGACCCGGACCGGGCCGTGCTGATCCTGCCGTCGGAAGTTATCGAGGACCGCATTCTGAAGGTGCGGGTGGCCGTCCGCCCCGTTTTCGACAAGTACATAGCCGGTAACTGCCCCGACCTGGCCCTCGTGCACGAAACCAACCTTGGCAGCAGTTTTCTGGAAGACTTCTACGCAGGCGCCACCGGGGAACACGGCAGGGAACTGGACAGTAATTACCTCGAGTGCCTGCTCAGCCCCGTTCGGCTGCGCCTCGACGATCGCTCCGTCCCGCTGGACGACGACGTACTCTTCAATTACCTCGGCAGTGAGCGGGGGACCTACGCGGAATTCATCGTCTTCGTTCCGCTGGACAGCCTGGAACGGGGAGTACACCGGGTGACGCTGCACCGGCAATCGCAGGTTCGCTCGGACACCGTACCCGACCCGGCCTACGACGCGCGGTACACCGTACCGTTCTACTACGCACCCGCGGGTTAGACCGCCGCGGCGATCAAATCTCCCAGTTCCCGGGTACCCACCTGCCGCTCCGGCCGCAGGTCTTCCGTCCCCACGCCGGAAGCTAATGTCTCGTTCACCGCCTTGCGCACGGCCGTCGCTTCCTCCCGCAGGCTGAGCTGATCCAGCAGCATGGCCGCCGAGAGAATGGTGGCAATCGGGTTGGCACGGTCCTGCCCCGCCCCCTCCGGCCAGCTGCCGTGGATGGGCTCGAACATCCCCACCGTACTGCCGATGCTGCTGGAGGGCAGCAGGCCCAGGGAGCCGACCAGGACGCTGGAGGCATCGGAGAGAATATCGCCGAACATATTGCTCGTCACGATCACGTCGAACTGGGCGGGGTTCAGGATCAGCTGCATGGCGGCGTTATCCACGAACATAAAATTGAGTTCCACGTCGGGGTACTCACCGGCCAGTTCGCGGGTTACTTCCCGCCAGAGCCGGCTGCTCTCCATGACGTTGGCCTTGTCCACCAGGGTCAGTTTACCCCGCCGCGCGCCGGCCTCGGCGAAGGCCATACGGACGATCCGTTCGATCTCGTAGCGGGAATAGGTACAGGTGTCGTAGGCGGTGTTGCCGTCGGCACTGCGGCCCTTCTCCCCGAAGTAGATCCCCCCGGTGAGTTCCCGGACGATGAGCATATCCACCCCGTCCATCCGCTCCGGCCGCAGGGGGCTGAGGTGGGTCAGTTCGGCGTAGCTGGCGACGGGCCGGAGGTTGGCGAAAAGCCCGAGTTCCTTCCGTAGCCGCAGCAACCCCTGCTCGGGGCGCACCTTCGCCGTGGGGTCATTGTCGAACCGGGGGTGCCCGATGGCCCCGAACAGCAGGGCGTCAGACTTTCTGCAGAGGTCCAGCGTCTCGTCGGGCAGGGGGTTGCCGGTCTGGTCGATGGCGACCGCGCCAACGGGCGCGTAGGTATAGTTGAAGGTGTGGCCGAAGCGCGTTTCTATCCGGTCCAGGACCTTGATGGCTTCGCGGACGACTTCGGGGCCGATACCGTCTCCGTCCAGGACGGCAATGTTGAAAGTGGGCATGATTTTCAGGTTTGGGGGCGTAAGGTAGGGCAAGTAACCATCTGCGGGGAAATCCCGTTCTTTAGGGTATGGAAGCGATCAAACTTACGCCTCCTCCGGGCGAGAAGGTATCCAAGGAAGCTTATTTTGAACAGCTGCGGCAGTCACCGCATAAGCTAGAGTACATCGATGGCTGGGTGCGGATGATGGCGGGGGGGACGCGCGCGCATAACCAGTTAATCAGGAACCTCAGCCGGGCGTGTCTGCAAAACCCCGGCGGATGTGAGACATTTCTGAGCGACACGGCACTATCCATCTCAGATCTCAACCGTTACTATTTCCCCGACTTAATGGTCGTTTGCGATACTCCCGCCACCTTCGAGCCGGGAAAGTTGGAAAAGCTCAATAACCCCTGCCTGATCGTCGAGGTCCTCTCCGACAGCACCTCCGAATACGACCGGGCGGAAAAATTCAGCGCCTACCGCCAGCTCCCTTCCTTCCGGGAATACATCCTCATTGACAGCCGCAAACTCGCGGTGGACACCTACTACCGGGAATCGGATCAACTCTGGCACATCCGGTCTCACTACCGGGAAGAACAGCTCCTGCACATTCGCTCCCTCGATCTGGAAATCCCGCTCGCCGACCTGTACGCCAATGTCGAGTTGCCACCGCCGCCACCGCCCGCGGGGTATCCGTCAACGTAGGGAGAAATCCGTCCGCTCCCGTTCGAAGTTCGCGATCTTATCCGCCTGGCTCAGCAGGTAATCAATGTCATCGTAGCCATTGAGCAAGCATTCCTTCTTATACTCGTCGATCTCGAAAGTGGTGACCGTACCGCTCGCGTGGTTCGTAAAGGTCTGAGCGGCCAGGTCAACGGTAAACTGCGTCGTGGGATCCGCTTCGATGCTCCGAAACGTCTCGTCCAGCACTTCGGGGGAGACGATCAGCGGCAGTACGCCGTTATTCAGCGCGTTGCCCCGAAAGATGTCCGCGAAGAAACTGCTCACCACCACCCGGAAGCCGTAGTCTTCCAGGGCCCAGGCGGCGTGTTCCCGGCTGGAACCGCAACCGAAGTTGGCCCCGGCCACGAGGATATCCCCGGCGTAAGTAGGGTTATTCAGTACGAAATCGGCCTTCGGGTGGTTCATTTTATCGTAGCGCCAGTCGCGGAACAGATTTTCCCCGAATCCGTCCCGGGTAGTGGCCTTGAGGAAACGGGCGGGGATGATCTGGTCGGTGTCGACGTCTTCGATGGGGAGGGGGACGGCCTGGGAGGTGAGGGTCTGCAGGGGGGTCATGTTACGTTGGTTTTGTTTGCACTATTGGGGAGGCCGGAGGTCTCGTTATAGTCAGCTAGGGGCGTCGCCCCTAGCTGTGTAGATAGAGACCTCCGGCCTCCAAAATTAGTTTTGCGACACGTCTACGATGCGGCCATGAACCGCCGCGGCCGCCGCCGTCAGCGGGCTCGCCAGGATCGTCCGCGCCCCCGGGCCCTGGCGTCCTTCGAAGTTGCGGTTCGACGTACTCACGCAGTAGCGCCCGGCCGGTACTTTGTCCTCGTTCATGCCCAGGCAGGCCGAGCAACCCGCGTCCCGGAATTCGAAACCGGCGGCGATGAATACCTGGTCCAGCCCCTCTTCCCGGGCCTGACGGGCCACCTGCTGGGAACCGGGAACGACAATGGCCGTAACCCGCTCGGGCACTTGCTTTCCGGCCACCAGGGAAGCCGCCAGACGGAGATCCTCGATCCGGCTGTTGGTACAACTGCCAATGAAGACGTAGTCGATTTCCATACCGGCCAGCTGCTGCCCCTTGGCCAGCCCCATGTACTTCATGGCCTTGTCCAGTCCGGCAGCGCCGTGAATCTCGCTTTCCGTAGGAATATGTTCTCCCACGCCCATACCCATGCCGGGGTTGGTACCGTAAGTGACCATCGGGGGGATGTCCTCGGCGCGGAATTCGTGCTCTGCGTCGAAGTGGGCACCGGGGTCGGTCGGCAAACTGCGCCAGTAGTCGAGGGCGGCCGTCCAGTCGTCGCCGGTGGGGCTGAATTTGCGGCCTTCGAGGTAGTCGAAGGTAGTCTGATCGGGGGCGATGAGACCGCCGCGGGCCCCCATCTCGATGCTCATGTTACAGACCGTCATCCGGCCCTCCATACTCAGGGCACGGATGGCGCTGCCGGCAAATTCTACGAAGTGGCCGGTACCGCCGCCGGTACCGAGTTTGGAGATCACGTACAGGACGATGTCCTTGGCCGTTACGCCGGGGCGCGTCTCCCCCTCTACGCTGATGCGCATCTTTTTCGGCTTGTTCAGGAGTAAACACTGGGTGGCCATCACCTGCTCGACCTGGCTGGTACCGATTCCGAAAGCCACCGCGCCGAAGGCACCGTGGGTACTGGTGTGGCTGTCGCCGCAGACCATCGTGATGCCCGGCCGGGTAACACCCAGCTCCGGTCCGATCACGTGTACGATCCCCTGGTAGGGGTGGCCCAGACCGTAGAGTTCGACCCCGAATTCGGCGCAGTTGTCCGTCAGCATCTGTACCTGCTTACGGCTCAGTGGTTCGGCAATGGGCTTATCCTGGTCTTTGGTCGGCACGTTGTGGTCCGCCGTCGCTACGATGCGGTCGGGGCGCAGCAGGGGGATACCGCGCTGCCGCAGCCCGTTAAATGCCTGGGGGCTGGTTACTTCGTGGATAAGATGGCGGTCGATGTAGAGTACCTGATTGCCACCGGCCACCTGGGTGACGACGTGGGCATCCCATACTTTATCAAATAGCGTTCTGGACATGATCGGGGCTTTCTATGCGCAAACATAGAGAACAGACCATCACTACCGAGAGTTGAACCCGCATAATTTTTACGGTTCCTGACTCCCCGTTAACCGCCAATTTACGGCCGGCGCCCCCAGGGAAAACCGGCAAATTTCGCACCTGCGTTTTCGCCCGTTGCCGGAAAACGGATCACCGCTGAATTATTTTCTGGCCACCCTACAATAGGAGCGGGGCGGCTCCGTTTCAATGGCAACCAAGCCCAGCCAAACAAATTACATACGTAAACATGTTCGGCACGCCCCCCACTCACGAAAAAGCAGCTATTCAAACGCTTTCCGGTATTGGAATAGCCTTTCTAACCGCTCTGATGCTCGTCATGATTGCCGACTATATGGTCGGCTACGAGCGATCGCTCGTCCAACTCATTGGTTTCCTTTCCGGAGTTGCCCTGCTCACCCTGGCCTATGCCTGGTGGGAGCAAAGGCGATGGGAGCGCCGGTAGCTAAGCTGCCGCTCCCGTCATCATTTCGTGCAGGTCGCTGTCTTCCACCTCCTTTTTACGGTCGGCTACCTCCAGGAATTCGGTGTAGATCTCGTCCAGTTGCACCTTGGTGAGGTTGTAGCCGAGGTTTTTGAAGCGGTAGGCCAGCGCGGCCCGGCCCGAACGGGCGGTCAGTACGATCTTGGACTGGTCGACCCCGACCTCCGCCGGGTCGATGATCTCGTAGGTATCCCGCCGCTTGATGACGCCGTCCTGGTGAATACCGCTGCTGTGGGCAAAGGCATTGTCGCCGACGATCGCCTTGTTGGGTTGTACCACCATACCCATGGCTTCGCTGACCATGTGGCTCGTTTCCAGCAGGAGTTTGGAATTCACCCGGGTGAACAGGTTGATCTCCGGATGCTGCCGCAGGATCATGACGACCTCCTCCAGGCTGGTGTTGCCGGCGCGTTCCCCGATACCGTTTATGGTACACTCGATCTGGCGGGCACCCCCCTGCACGCCGGCGATGGAGTTGGCCGTTGCCAGCCCCAGATCGTTGTGACAGTGGGTGCTGAGTACGCATTTATGAATGCCGTTTACGTTGTCGCGCAGGTAAGCGATCTTGTCGTGGTACTCCTGCGGGAGACAGTAACCGGTGGTATCCGGGATGTTGAGCACGGTAGCCCCGGCGTCGACAACGGCCTGGATCACGCGGGCCAGGAATTCGTTTCCGGCCCGCCCGGCGTCCTCGGCGTAGAATTCTACGTCCTCGACGTAGCTCTTGGCGTGCTTGACGGCGGCCACGGCCCGTTCGATGATCTTTTCCGGCGTGGTGCGCAGTTTGTACTGGATGTGGCTGTCGCTGACGCCGATCCCGGTGTGGATACGCGGGCGTCGGGCCGACTTCAGGGCGTCGGCCGCCACGTCGATGTCCTTCATCACCGCGCGGGTAAGTCCGCAGACAATGGGTTCGCGGACGGCGCGGCCGATCTCCAGGACGGAGCGGAAGTCGCCGGGGCTGGAAATGGGGAACCCGGCCTCGATGACGTCTACGCCCAGCAACTCCAGCTGGCGGGCGATGACGATCTTTTGCTCGGTGTCGAGCTTACAACCCGGAACCTGCTCCCCGTCGCGGAGAGTAGTGTCGAAAATATGTACCTGATTAGCTTCCATACTACAGTCATGATGCTTTAAGCGGCGTAACTCTATCTTTACGCTAGGTTTAAAATTATGGCTTTTCTACGTCCGGCCGGCCACTTACTGAACTAAAATTCCAATGCCTAAACAGAAAACAGACGATCTGCTCAAACTGATCGCTTCCCTGAACCGGGCGGAGAAGCGGCATTTCCGCCTCTTCGTCAAGCGCAACCAGCAGGCCAATAACGAGATCCTCTTCCTCCAACTCTTCGACATCCTGGAAAGGACCGGCGAATACGATGAAGAATACCTGCTTAAGCGGATCGAAGGTATCAAGAAGAGCCAGCTTTCCAACCTTAAGGCTCACCTTTACAAACAACTGCTCGTCAGCCTTCGTCTGCTTAACCGTAACAAGGACGAGGAGATGGTGTTGCGGGAAAACCTCGATTACGCCCGCCTGCTCTACAACAAAGGCCTCTACCGTCAGGCGCTGGACGTTCTCGACAAGAATAAGAAGAAGGCCTACGAGGTGGAACTCGACACCACTACCCTGGAGATCGCCCAGTTCGAAAAATTCATCGAGGGGCAGTACATCACCCGCAGTATCGCCGGCCGTGCCGAGGCCCTCAGCGAGGAGTGTAACGAACTGACGCGCCGCATTTCGGCCACCGACGACTTCAGCAACCTCAGCCTGGTACTCTACGGACTTTACCTGAAAACCGGCCTGGTGAAGAGCCAGCAGGAGTACCACCTGATGCAGTCTTTTTTTCGCAGTCAGCTGCCGAAATTTGAGTTCGACGACCTCGGCTTCTGGGGAAAGGTCTACTACTGCCAGAGTTTTACCTGGTTCCACCTGCTGTGCCAGGAGTACCCCCTTTGCTATCGCCACACCCAGCGGTGGGTCGACCTCTTCACCGATCAGCCGGCCATGATCCAGGTGAACGCCCCCCTCTACCTGAAGGGGCTCCACAACCACCTGTCGAACCTCTTCAACATGTGGCAGCACGATAAATTCGTCAGCGCCCTGGAGCAGCTCGACCTCTTCCCCCACCAGTTCGACCTGACGAACAACGTCAACGTCGCCGGGCTGTACCACCTCTACCAGTTCGACCACCAGATCCAACGGCACTACATGGAGGGTACCTTCCGGGAGGGGATCGGCCTCGTCCCCCAGCTCATGGAGGTCATCGAAGACAACCGCTACAACTGGGACGATCACCGCCACATGATCTTCTACTACCGCATCGCCTGCCTCTACTTCGGCTGCGGCGACAACGACAAGGCGATCGATTACCTCAACCTCATCATCAACCAGCGGAGCCCGAATTACCGCTCCGACATCCAGGCCTACGCCCGCATCCTCTCCCTGATCTGCCACTTCGAGATGGGCAACGTCATGCTCGTCGAGTACCAGGTCAAGAGCGTTTACCGCTTCCTCTCCAAGGTCGAGCACCTCCAGGAAACCCAGCAGATCATCTTCCGCTTCCTGCGCCGCATCCCCCGTATCCGCGAGGAAAACCTGCGGGCCGAATTCATCAAACTAAAGGCCAAGCTGGACGAGGTGACCCAGAAACCCTTCGAAAGCCGCCCCTTCACCTACCTGGACATTCCGAGCTGGCTGGAGAGCAAGATCGACGAGGTAAGCGTGGCGGAGGTGATCCGGCGGAAGTTTATCGCCGAGACGGTGGAGTAGGGAGAAGAAAGAGGAAAGATCGTTTTGCCTTCGGCAAAACTGAAAGAAGAAAGACGGGAAAGGGTTACAACGACTGCCTTTTCTTTCTTCCTTCAGGTCGCGGAGCGGCCGGTCTTTCCTCTTTCCTCTCAGACATATTTCTCCCCGAACGCTTCCTCCGCCTTACTCCGCAGGGCCTTGATCTCCTGCTCCCGGTTGCGGGGGTACACCACCAGCACGTCCCCCTCGTCGATGATCAGCAGGTCGTCCACGCCGCCGACGACCAGTAATTTGTCCTTCGGCCCGCGGATGTAGCTGTTGTGGGCGTCTTCCGTCAGTACCCGCCCGGAGAGTACGTTGCCGAGCTCGTCTTTCTCCAGTTCCTGGTAGAGCGCTCCCCAGGCCCCGAGGTCGCTCCAGCCGAACTGGGCGGGCAGGGTATAGATGTTGTCGGCGTTCTCCATGATGGCGTAATCCACCGAGATACTCGGCGTCTGGGGGTAGAACTCATCGATGAAGGCCTGCTCCCCTTCCGTATTGTAGGCGTGCATTCCCTGGGCCAGGATGTGGTAGATCTCCGGCGCGTTCTCCTCGTAGCTCTTCAGGATGGTGCTGGCCCGCCAGATGAAGATCCCCGCGTTCCACAGGTAGTCCCCGCTCTGCAAAAACCCCTTGGCGGTGTCAACGTCGGGTTTCTCCGTGAATCTCCTGACCTTGTATACATCCGATTCCACCTCTTCGTCCAGGAACTGGATGTAGCCGTAGCCGGTATGGGGCTTGTCCGGGGAAATCCCCAGGGTGACCAGGGCGTCGTGCTCGGCCGTAAATTGCAGGGCCTTGTTGACGTTGTTCACGAACAGCCCCTCGTTAAGGATGAGGGCGTCGCTCGGGGCGATGACGAAATTCGCCTCGGGGTTCAGGGCGTGTAACTTGAAGGCGGTATAGGCTACGCAGGGGGCGGTATCGTTCCGGCTCGGCTCGCAGAGGATCTGATTGTCCGTTACCTCCGGCAGGTGCTCCTTCACGAGGTCGCGGTACTTCCCGTTCGTCACGATAAAGATCTTATCGGCGGTCGTCAGTTTAAGAAAGCGATCGAAGGTCTTGCGCAGCAGGCTACTGCCGTCTCCCAGGATATCCAGAAATTGCTTGGGCATGGTTTCCCGGCTGGCGGGCCAGAAACGGCTGCCGACGCCGCCCGCCATGATCGCTACGTAGGTGTTGTCTTTCATGCCGCAAAGGTAGTTGTGGAGTTCGAGAGTTAGGGGTTTTGGGAGTTGGCTACCGTATGGGGCAGGCGCTAGGGGGCGGCGGGGCGCAAGTGGTGGGTATTACGTAAACAGCGAGGGGCCATCAGTCCTCTTACATTTACGAAAACCGAACGCTACTATGCTTCCCTTCCTTCGCCCGCTTGGTCTGCTAATTATTCTGTCGGGTTTCTACATCGGATACCGCATTTACCGGCTCCCCCACCGCAACACTTGGGCAGATCAGTACTTACGGCCCCAAGCCTGGGCGCTACCCGTACTACTTGTATTGCTTGGAATTGGGATGCTGATTGGAAAATTCACTTTCGGACTGGGCTAACCAGGGAAAGATACTTGACGTGAATAATCCGGGCGGCGGGGCGCAGGTGCCAAATCCACGAAAGGCCATGGGAGACGTCGGCGAAAGCCCCCCGGGCCCGACGAAAACCAGGCGGACCGGGCGGGTTTCAGTTTACATTCCCACGGATATCGAAAACCCCGCACCCGCGCCCGCGCCCCAGTGCCAGCCCCCTCAACCCCTCAACCCTGACCCCTCAACACCTCAACCCCTCACAACGCAATCGGCGCCCCCAGCAGCCCGTCCGGGATGCCGAAACCATTCACCAGCGCACCCGCTTCCGGCCGCAGTTCGGCGCAGAGCTTGTCCACCAGTTTACGGACGGCCTTGCTCTTCTGTCCGCTTATGTAGTCGCTCTCCAGGTACCAGCCCCGGTGCGCTTCAATGGTGTGCAGGGCGTACAGTTCGATGGTTTTCCGGAGAACGGGCCGGGCCGGATGATCCTCTTCCAGCTGCCCGATGCGGGCCAGGCTCTGGTCCAGTACCAGTTGCTCGACGAAGGCCCCGGCCGCCCCGATCATGTGGGTCTGGCAGCGGAGACCGGCCTCGTAGGCACTCAGGCCGTCCTTGATGTAGGCCTGCAGGCGCTGGGCGAGGCTGGCCGTCAGCCGGCGGGTACGGAAGTGGAAGGCGGAGACGAAAAAGTCCTCGCTTTCCAGGTGCTCCCGGTCGGTCTGACGCACGACGTAGGGGTTCTGCTCGGTGGCCACCGTGACGGCCCGGCGACCGATGTACTTCAGCACGGCAAAGTTGCCCTCCTCCTTAAAGGCCCGCTTGAAGTCCGCCAGCAAGCTCTTGGCCAGCAGTTGCATCAGGACGGTATTGTCGCCCTCGAAGGTGGTGAAGATGTCGCTGTCCGCCTTCAGGTCCGCGAACCGGTTCTCGGCCAGGTAGCCCTTTCCCCCGGTGGCCTCCCGGCATTCCTGGATGGCCGCGGTGGTGAACCAGGTGGCGTAGGATTTCAGGCCGGCGGCGATGGCCTCGATCTCCCGCATGTCTTTCTCGCTCCGGTGGATGTAGCGTTCCAGCAGGTAGTCGAGGCCGAACTGCATGGCGTAGGCCTTGGCCACCAGGGGCAGTAAGCGGCGCTGCTGGTTGGGGTAATCCAGGATGATGGTCTCCGGAGCGAGGCTGTCGGAAGCGAACTGCCGGCGGCGCAGCCCGTAACGGACGGCAATGGCCAGGGCACTCTTCGCCGCGCTCAGTCCGGCGCGGGGAACACAGACGCGGCCGCCGACCAGGGTGCCCAGCATCGTGAAAAAGCGGCGACCCGGGTTCTCGATCGGGCTTTCGTAGCGGCCGTCCGCCGTGATCCCGCCGAAGCGATCCAGCAGGTTGTCTACCGGGACGCGGACGTGGGTGAACCAGATACGGCCGTTGTCCACCCCGTTCAGTCCCATCTTGTAGCCATTGTCCTCCACCCGGATACCGGGCAGGGTGTCGTGGTTTTCATCCCGTAGCGGGACGACCACCGCGTGCACGCCCATACTCTCCCCGTTCACGATCAGCTGGCAGAAGACGGCCGCCAGCTTGCTGTGCAGGGCATTGCCGATGTACTCCTTGCCCGCCCCGATCCCGGGGGAATGGACGATCAGTTCTTGCGTCTCCTGGTCGTAGACCGCCGTGGTTTCCAGTCCGCGCACGTTACTGCCGTGGCCGGTCTCCGTCATCGCGAAGCAACCCGGCAGGTCGAGGCGGCCGGTGGCGGCCAGGTATTTATCGTGGTGCCGCTTGGTACCGAGGTTGTAGATCGCCCCGCCCCAGAGTCCGAACTGCACCCCGAATTTGATCGTCAGGCTCAGGTCGTGGTAGGCGATGGTTTCGAAGGCAGCCGCATACTTCCCCATATCATTCTCCCCGCCGTATTCCTCCGGATAGCTGAGGGAGCCGATCCCTTCACTGGCCAGTTCCTTGCACCAGGCCAGGACACGCTCCCGGAAGTCTTCCTTAACGGGTAGCACTTCCCGGTGGAAGCCGGGCCGTAAAAGGATTTTCTTGGTGCGGGCGATCGTCTCCGCGTAGGGTCCGTCCAGGATGGTCTGCAATACACTGGCCTCTACGGAACCCTCCTTGCGGGCCTCGACCAGCTTTTCCCGCTCGTCGTAGCGCAGGAAAACACCCCGGTAGGTATCCTCCTCGATGCCGCCCAGTGCCCGTTCGATCTCCAGCAGGGGGCCGAGCTGACCGCGCCAGTAGTCGGTCCGCCCGTCCGCCAGGATGCCCAGTTGCACCCCCAGCTCGGCCATGCTGACGGGGGCGTCGTCCTCCAGGTGCTCGGCGGCGCGGCGGGCGGCGGTCTGCCACTGCTGGAACAGTTCGTAGGCCGGGGGGCGGGCGGGGTCGCTCAGTTCCAGTAGCTGCTGCTTGTCCGCTTCGGTGAGGAAATCCAGTTTCCCGGCCTGCTTGCGGATGGCCCGGATCTCCTTCAGGTTGAGGTGGCGATCCGCCCAGGCGGCGTACAGGATGGGCGACATGGCCCGGAGGCCGGAGGTGGACGGATTAGTAGCGGTTGGTGTGGCGGTCATGATCGAAAGGTCTGGCAATAGGGTAACCGTATCCCGGGGGTTACGGTTGATTTTTAACGGCCGTAAACATTCCCGAAGTATCAGACGGTTTACTTCCGAGCTCCCCCCTAAACCATTCGTGTATGAAACGTACCTCTCTGCTCTTGTCCCTGCTGCTCTGCTTACTCTGCTGGTCCGGAAACCGGCTGTCCGCCCAGTACTCGGCGGTGGGGGCCCGCCTGGGATCCCCGCTGTCGGTCAGCTACAAATTCTTTCCCGCCGAGCGGGCGGCCGTCGAGGTATTCGCGGGCTTTCGGAGTAACAAAGCCCGCTTCGGCAACCGCTCCGCCCGCTACGGATCGTTCAGTATCGGGGCACTTTACCAGGTCCACAACGACCTGCGACTGGAGGGGATCGAAGGGCTCCGGTGGTACTACGGAGGCGGCGTCAGCGCTTTTTTCTGGTCGTACGGGAATGATTTCATCGATGCCAGGGACTACGCCACTACCAGCATCGGGCTGCTCGGCAACCTGGGTCTGGACTACGTTTTTCCGAACGCGCCCATCAACCTGAGTATTGACTGGGTACCGACCATCCTGCTGGGTCGTGGGTATTCCTCCGGCTTCGGGGCGGGTTACGGGGCGCTGAGCGTGCGTTACGTACTTGCGGGCCGGTAGGGCGACCTACAACCTGACCACTCCCCCACTCTCCGCGGCCCGGTAGATCGCTTCCAGGATGCGTACGTCCCGCAGCCCTTCCTCTCCGGGAGTTTTCGGGGCGCGCCGCTCCTTAACGGACAGCGCCATCTCGTCCAGCATCGCGGCAAACTGATTCGCCTGGGGGATGGTGATGGCCAGTTTGCCATCCTCCGTATGGTGGTAGAGATTGCGCTCGTAGTAGTCCGTGGCGGGATCCAGCGTAACCTCTCCCTCGGACCCCTGGACGTGGATCCGCTTATTGCCCGCCAGCCGGTAGCTGCTGGAGCAGTTCGCCATGGCCCCGGACGGAAAGTGGAGCGTCCACTGGATACCCTCCTCCACGGTCACGCCGGGCGTCGGTTCGCCGGGGTGGTAGCGGGCGGTAACGGAAGTGGGCTCCTCCCCCAGCAGGTAGCGGCAGCCGTTCAGGGAGTAGATACCGATATCGTAGAGGCTACCGCCGCCGGCCAGTTCTTTTTTGGCCCGCCACTGGTCGCGGGTCATCTCCAGGTCGAGGATGCGCCCGTGATCGGCCACGATGAAATTGGGCTTCCCGATACCGTTCCGGGTCAGTTCGATGGCCTTCAGGTTGTAGGGGTCGTACTGGGCGCGGTAGGCCGTCATCAGGTACTTGCCGGCCGCCTTTCCGGCGGCAATCATCGCCTCGCACTCCTCCGCGGTGGGGGCCAGGGGCTTCTCGCACAGAACGTGCTTACCGGCCCGGAAGGCGCGCTCCGTCCACTCCCGGTGCATGGTGTTGGGTAGGATGATGTACACCACGTCCACCGAATCGTCACTGGCTATCCGGTCGAAGGTTGCGTAGCCGTACCGGTGCTCCTTCGGTACGCCGTAGGCCTCCCCCACCTGGTTGCGCTTCTCGTCGTTACCGGAAACGATGGCCGCCAGCCGGCAGTGCTCCGTAGCCCCGATGTTGGGAATGATCTCGTTGAGGGCATAGGCCCCCAGACCGACAATGGCGAACCCGATTTGCTGGTCCTTCGGCCGCGGCATCGGCTTGTTCAGCTTCGGCAGGGGTTGTCCGCTGGGATCTGGCGCGGGCGGGGACGCGGGTGCGAAGTTTTCGGAAGAGCTGCCGGTCGGCGGTGTAGCGGCGTGTAGTGCCCCCATTCCGCTGGAGGTCATCAGCAGGGTGGCGCCGGTGGTCTGTAGGAAAGCGCGGCGGGAATTCGGGTGGGTCATCGGGATTAAATTTGAGTTTCTAATGCACGGTGGGGTAAGGATCGGGACCGGCGAGTTGTTCGAAGATTTTCTCCGGATGCCGGGGAGCCTTATCGCTCCGATTAACTGTCCTTATCCCACCGTACGTACGAAACCGTAGCCGGGACCATCCTGCTACTTGAACCCGATCTCCTTGAGCCCCTCGTGGCTGATCGACACGGCCTCCAGCGGGGCGTGGTTGAAGCAGACGTCCTGTTCCACCAGGTAGAACTCCATGCCCGATTGCTCCCGCGCGGCCAGGATGCGCCCGAAGTCGATCGTACCCTCCCCGACGGGGGCGAAGCGGCCCTGGGTATCCATGTCCTTCACGTGCCAGGCCTTGAACCGGCCGGAATAGCGGTTGAAGTAGTCTACGGGGTCGGCCCCGGCCTTCGTCACCCAGTAGAGGTCCATCTGGAAGTTCAGCTTGGAGGGGTCGGAGTTCTCGAGGAAATACTCGATCGGCACGATACCGTCTTCCCCCTCGCGGAACTCGAAGTCGTGGTTGTGGTAGAGGCACTTGATCCCCCCGGCCGCGCAGCGCTCGGCGATGGCGTTGATGTTGGCCATGACCTCCTGGGTGGACTGCGTCATGCTCATCGTCATGGTGGCGGGGTCGAACTTGAAGGCCCCCATCGGCGGGATGGGAATGACGAGGTATTCGAAGCCGGCGGTCTTCAGGTCGGCCACGATCTGGTCGACGTTGTCGGTCGAGATGTCGCCGTGGTGGGAACTCACGGGCGCCAGCCCCACCTCGTCCAGGTAGGCCCGGAACTCCGTCGGGGCCATACCGTAGAATTTCCCGTCGGCGTAGCCGGCCGCCTCGATGTAGGCGTAGCCGAGGTCTGCCACCTCCTTCAGTACGCTGCGCGGGTCACCGGCCAGGGTATCCCGGAGAGTATAGAGGGCCAGCCCTCCGAAATCCGTCTCGGCCACCCGGGTGTCCGTGGGGGGCTCCTCGGCGGAGGCGGGCTCGGCCTCCCCGCAGGCGACCAGGGTGAAGAGTAGCAGGGGAAGGGCGGCAATGTAGTTGCTCATATTATTCAGGATTGATTTGTAGTAGTAATGCCGGGTGCGGCGTCTCGTTTGTCATTGTTTCGTACCACGGGAGGTAAGTACCAACAGGACCAGCGTAACGGAGGAAGAGAGAAAAAGCTTTTGCATGCTGTCGGTTGGAATTCGGCTTTTTTTTAAAAAATACTGCACCTGCGCCCCGTCGCCCGTTGCCCCGTCGGAAAGTGATGATTGCCCGGGGCCAATGATACGGTTTACCCCAAAAAGGACCAACCCAAGGCCGGTGGGAGTTACCCCAACACCAACAGCATCATGGCCAGGGCGGCCGGCAGTGCCTGTACGTACAGTATTTTACGCGACACCGTCACCGCGCCGAACACCCCGGCCACCACCACGCAGCCCAGGAAGAAAAGGGCGATGTTTTCCGCCCACGCGGCATCCTCGATCAGCAGGGACCACACCAGCCCGGCGGCCAGGAAGCCGTTGTAGAGCCCCTGGTTGGCGGCCATTCCCTTCGTCCGGGGGAACAGCTCGGGCGGGAAGTCCCGGAAAACCCGCCGACCGGTGGTTTCCCAGGCGAACATCTCGAAGTAGAGAAAGTACAGATGAAGCAGGGCGACGAGACCGATAAGGATACGGGCGAGTAGAAGGGCATTCATGGAGGTCAAGGTAGTGTTTTAGGGCCGGGCCGCGGGAGTTCCGCCGATTGCCTGTTCACCAGGAGGTAAATCGCCCGGCCGGCTGCGTAGATCACCACGGTCCCGACGACCAGTTTTGCCAGTAGTGTTAACCCCGCCAATCGCTCCGCTTCGGGAAGGGTGGCCGCGGCCAGGTAAGCGACCGGGAAGAGCAACCCGAAGGTCAGCCCCACCAGCAGCCGCCCCCAACTGAGCTGTTGCACCGGCAGAGCCAGGTAGGCTTCTTCCGCATCAGCGGGGTTGACCGCTACCGGGTGGGAATCCGTGCCTTCCAGTAATTGGGTGGCGACCTGCTCCGGGTTTTCCACGATCGTCCTTACCACGATGCTGCGCGATCGCCTCCGGGCACCCGCGAAGAAGTAGGTGTACTCCCGCGTGGAGACCACGGTCCCCGGCCCCTCCCGTACGTCGCTTTCTTCCGTCCATACCCGCCCGACACGACCCGGTTCGAGACGCCCTTGCGTGACCGGCCAGCAGATCATACGCTGCCGCCTTCGCTCGGCGGAGACGAAGGCCAGCAAGCGGGGAATCACCCACAGCATCAGGGGTAAGATCACGACAGAAAGCAGTAGGAACAGGTTGGGCATGAGGATTTGGTTATCGCCACAGCATTTCCCGCTCCCCCGCGGCACCCGCTTCCCGCCCGCTCCCCCGCAGCCGGGCGGCGAGCAGGTGCAGGCGGCCGGCGGGCTCGCGGGTGTACACGGGGAGAAAAGGATGCCGTAACTCGATGGAAAGTGCCCGGGCGAGCTGCCCGGCCCCGGCCTTGTTGCCGAGTACGTCCGGTACCGGCAGGTAATATTCCCCGGTACTCCAGCCTTCCGGGGGCTCCAGTCGCAGCAGGTAACGGGGGTTATCCGGAGGTGCCATCAGTTCAGCCAGGGCGGTGGCGAACAGCTGGTTGTCGTGGTGCTCGGCATCGTGCAGGTAAGCAAAATGATCGCCGTCCTCCTGCTCCACGCGGAAACTGCCGGCCGTCGCTTCGTGGAATATCTCCCGGGCTTCCAGCGTGCCGGCCAGCGCCTTGCCGTAGGCCCGCAACCGGTGCAGGGGGTCGCCCAGCAGGGCGGCGTGGTGATCGGCCGTCCGCCGGACTTTGCCCCCGTTGCGCCAGCGGTGAACCGATAAGTAGCCGAAGTACAGCAACGGCAAGACGGGCGAGGACGCAGGTGCCAACAACATAAACAAAGCAGTAAAAACGAGCGGCACTAAAGCATAGGGGGCCAACGACAACTCGGCGTCGAACGCGGGGTTTCGGTCGGTACCCGCCAGTCGCGGCAGCATTAACCGGTGGAGCTCGGAAAAGTAGCGGTGATTGCCGACGGCCAGCCCGCCGGCAATGACCAGGAGAGGAAGACCCACCACCGCCGGAACCGTCACCAGGGCAGCGGTCAGGGCCGTTCCCGCTACGGCTACGATGGTCGCCACCTTGGCCTCCAGCAGGAAGAGCCGGTACTCCAGTTCCAGGGCACGATCGCCCGACTCCCGGTAGTGAAGGGTCAGCGGATCCTTCTTACGGTAGTAGGTTTCGGCGGGCGGTCGAATGGCCTCCACCAGCTGCCGTCCGCCGGCCAGGGCCCGGGTCCAGCGGTCGGCCTGAACCGACCGTCGGGTGGCGAGGGCGAGACTGCGCTCCCGCAGACGAAGCATATCCGCTTCCGACTCCGGGTGGTAGGTATCCCCCAGCCCGAAGCGGCCGAGGCCGTTCTGGATGGCCGCCTTCCCCTCCAGTCGGGGGCCGGCAAAAGCCCGGAATCTTCTCCGGAGCCTTTCCACGTCCGCTCCCCCGCCACTGACCGCCGGGTGTACGACTACCGGATGCCAGATATTCGCCACTTTCCCCGGCTGGTCACGAACCGTCCGGATGGCCCGCCCCCGCATCTGGTTACTGAGCACGAAACTGCCCACCGTATTTGCCAGGATCAGGCTATTGACGACCGGCGCATCCCACCCCTCCCCCAGCAGCGAGCGGGTACCGACAATTACTTTGACCCGGCCTTCCGTAAAGAGTTGGGTAATCCACCCGACTCCGTGCTTATTCGATAGTCCGCCGGTGTCGACCGTCACGTACTCCGAATCCGGGAACCAGGGCTGGGTGCGGATGACCCGCTCGGTGGGCAGGGCAGCGTAAGCCAGTTCCAGCAGCCGGGACTCCGCCGTCCGGGGAATAACGATGAGGCTACCGGTCAGTACCGCCAGGTCGCCCCGGAAGTAGGCGTCCTCCCGCCGGCGTAGGGCCTCGAAAACGGGAACGGTACCCACCTTGTCCAGCGGGCGCCGGTCGTGCACCGTCGTGGGCCGGAACGCCGCGTGGATGTGGTCGGTCAGTACCACCAGCCGGAGAGCGTCCAGCATATCTTCGCTCTCGGCGGTGACGATCTCGGTAATGGCAGCGAGCCGGTCCGCGGGGTTGTCCCGGGTGAAGTTGCCGTCCCCCATTCCGGTGAACAACCGCCGGTAGGGGCGCAGCAGGGTTTTACCCGTATCGGTTTCAAAGTAAGCATCCCGGCGGAGGGCCCGCTCCAGGAAAACGGACAGCCAGTAGTCGTCCAGCGGCGGAGCCAGGGTGGCCTCTCCGTGCAGCACGCCCAGGGCGGCGGCGGGGGGGGCGGCCCCCTGGGCGGCCAGCATACCGAGCAGGGCCGTGAAGTACTCTGGGTGTTCGAAGATGTCGGTGTAGTGCTGATCGGCACGAGACAGCCAGGGATGCTCGTAGAGATACAGGGCCAGTTCCCCCCGGGTACGGGCCAGGGCCAGCAATTCGGCCTTTTTGGTCTTCCGGTCGGCTACGGCACCGGCCTCCTCCGCCGGGGGGAGGATGGGATAGAGGTAATCCTGGTGGGGACAAAGATCGCCCGCCGCCACCAGTTCCGGTACGCTGATCTCCTCGTCGATCTCCCCGCAGAAATTTCGGTAGCGCCGCCACTCCAGCCCGCTCACGTCATAGGGAGGCGTAGCGGTCAGGGCGACCAGTTCGGGGTCGTACCGTTTCCGGAAATCATTGAGTACCCGCCACCACTCCCGGCGCAGGTGGTGGCACTCATCCACCAGCAGCAACTCATATCCGGGCAGCGTGTCCGGTCCCTCCCGTTCGATCTGCTGGTAGACGGCCTGGTAGGTGACGATGGTGAGGCCGGCCGGCCGGTCGAGCCGGTGGGAAATACCGGCCGGGTCCCCCCCGAAATCGACGGTCCACCGTTCGGCCCACTGCGCCCGGATCGTCAGGCTCGGCACCAGGATCAGGGCCCGCTTTTCCAGGCGGCGGACGATCTCCAGGCCCAGTACGGTCTTTCCCGCTCCGGGAGGCGCCACGATGTGCACGCTGCGGTCCGCCCGGTAGTGGTCGAGGTGATCGAGGACGCGGGACTGGTAGCTCCGCCAGGGGTGTCGGAAAGTATTGATGGGGGAAAGGTAAAAATTTTGCACCCGCGCCCCGCCGCCCCGGTGGCGGTTCCAAAGAACTTTCTTCGTTCACGCCGGTAGCGCCTTCAATCCTTTACCTTCGACCCATGAACGACACTGCCAAGAACGTCCTCAAATTTCTCGTCTTCGTCGGCCTCGGCTTCGGCATCCTTTACCTGGTCTACCACAACCAGCAGGCGGCCTACGCGGCGGAGTGCGCCAAAAAGGGGATCGCGGCGGCCGACTGCAGCCTGGTCGATAAGGTGATCCGGGATTTCCGGGGAGCCGACTTCGGCTGGCTCTTCCTCACCCTCGGGGCCTTCAGTGCCAGTAACCTCTTCCGGGCGGCCCGCTGGAATATGCTGCTGCGGAGTTTCGGGAACGAGCCGCGACTGGACAATGCCTTTCTCACCATCAACCTCGGCTACTTCGCCAACCTCGGCTTTCCCCGCCTCGGGGAGATCGCCCGCCCGGCGGCCATGGCCCGGTACTCCGACATCAGCCTGGAACGCGTGGTCGGTACCGTCGTCGTGGGACGGATGATCGACGTCGTCTCCCTGCTTTCGCTGACCTCCCTGGCCCTCTACATGGGCCGCGACCGGCTCTGGGCCTGGATCGGGGAAAATGCCAACCTGAGCCGTTTCGCCGGGCTCCAGTGGATTGCCCTGGCCATCGTAGTGGCCGGCCTGTTGTTTCTGCTGCTGCTGTGGTCACAGCGCGAGCGTATCCTGGCCACCGCCCTAGGCAAGAAAATATTCAACATCGTGAAGGGGTTCGGGGAGGGGCTGCGCACCATCTCGCGGGTGGAGAACGTCCCCCTCTTCATCGCCTACAGCATGGGTATCTGGGGGATGTACTTCCTGATGACCTGGTTCGTCTTCTTCTCCTTCACCCCCACGGCCGGTCTCGGAGCCGAGGCCGCCCTCATCACTTTCGTCTCCGGCGGCTGGGGCATCGTCATCCCGAGCCCGGGAGGCATGGGCACCTACCACTTCATGACGCAGAGTGCCCTGGGCCTCTACGGGGTTCCCTTCGATGACAGTTTCAGCTGGGCGAACATCTCCTTTTTCACCATCAACATCGGCTGCAACGTGATTATCGGGTTGCTGGCCCTACTGGTGCTGCCCCGCATTAATCGGTAGTTGGGGAGTTGGGGAGTTTAAAAGTTTTGGAGTTGTCGTACACCACAACCAAAACCAAATGCATTCCTTTCTATGATACTGCGTCGTTAAAGATGTGCGGCAGCCAACTCCCCAACGCAGTACCTCCCCAACTCCCCAACTAAGTACCTCCCAAACTCCCCAACTCCCTTGACCTCCTGGCGAACCGGCCGCGTATTCGGAGTCCCCGTCGATCTGCACTGGACCTGCGCCGTCATTCCCCTCCTCATCGGGGTCTTCACCTGGGAGAACGGGGTCGGACCCGACTGGGGCAAGGTCGGCTGGTGGAGCGGTATGACGGTGTTACTGTTCGCCTTCGTCCTGGCCCACGAACTGGGGCACGCCCTGGTCGCCCGCCGGCAGGGGGTGGCGGCGGAACGCATCGTTCTCTTTCCCCTGGGCGGCGGGGCCTACCTGCCCGAGCAACCGCCTACGGTGAGAGCCGAGGTACTGATCTACGGGGCCGGTCCGGCGGTGAACCTGCTGATCGCGGCGTTGGCCCTCCCCGTACTGCTGGCCCTTCCACAGGGAGAGTACCTGATCCGCTTTTACCTGAACCCGGGAAGCAACTTGGTCGTGTCTCCCGGATTGCCCGCCCTCCTGCTGGGCATCACGCTGGTGGTGAACGTCGTGCTCGCGCTGGGGAATCTGCTGCCCGCCTATCCCCTCGACGGGGGACGCATCCTCCGGGCGCTCCTTCGCCGAC
The DNA here is from genome assembly GCA_963838715.1 of Lewinellaceae bacterium. Classification (GTDB taxonomy): domain Bacteria; phylum Bacteroidota; class Bacteroidia; order Chitinophagales; family Saprospiraceae; genus Neolewinella. The sequence goes on along the minus strand of CAWISE010000009.1, from coordinate 3,707,477 downwards.
CGCTGGGTGCCCGCCCGGCCACGGTGGTGGTGACCGTAAGCGGGGTACTGACGGGCCTACTGATGATATACCTCTCCTACCGCATCGGCGATCCCCTGCTCGCCATCGGCGCGGGTATGGTCGCCCTGCTCTCCGTGATGGAATTCCGCAACGGCTGGCAACGCCGGCGACTGGATACCTACACGGTGGACGACGTGCTTCGCCCGGTCAATCCGGAACGGCTCTACGCCGGGAGTACGGTAGGGGCGGCAACCGCGCTCTTTGAAAGCTCTGGGGCCCCGGTCCTACCGGTTTTCAGCGACTGGAACGAACTGGCGGGCTTCGTCAGCCGGGAGGTGCTGCTGGAGGAAGCCAAAACTCCCACCCAGCTACTTCAGCCCTTCTACGAGGCGGAGTACGCGACGGCACGGCCCGGGGAAAACCTGCTGACGGTCACCGAAAGAGTGGTGGATGCGGACGTCTACGGCGCGGCGGTCTGCGGCGATCGTGGCCGCATCCTCGGCTACGTATATACGGAGGACGTTATCCGCCTGCTGGATACCCCGCTGCGGCGCATCCGGCAACGATTTACTCCACGCCGAGCTCGGCCATGACCTCGTCCACCAGGTCCACGCTTTCCTGGGCGAAGAGTACGGCATTGAAGATGGAGGTGTCGAACACCAGTTGGTAGCCTTCCCTTTCGGCCACTACCCTGACGGCATTCTTGACCGACTGAATCAGGGGGCCGAGCAGTTCCTGCCGCTTCTTCTCCAGGTCGAACTCGGATTTCTGCTCGTACTTCACCAGTTCATCGCGTTTCGCGATGAGAGCTTTGCGCCGGCTTTCAAACTCTACGGGAGCCAGCGTCTGTTGTTGTCCTTCCAGCTCGGTGGCCTGCTGCTGCAGGGTAGCGGCCATCTCTTCCCCCTTCTTTACCAGTTGCTGATTGAATTCCTCCAGCTTCTTCTCCGCGGCCTTGGTGGCCGGAATTTCCGAGAGTACGTTGGCAAAATTAAGGTGGGCGTACCGCTGGGCGGACAGGGAGCCAACGGTGACGAGCAAGAACGAGATGAGAACAAGGAAACGAGTCATAGTAGTAATCGGTAGGAATGAGGCACAAAGGTAGGGCGGGGACGCAGGTGCCGGGCCATCAACGGGCGCCGGGGGGCCTTAAAGATTGGTTAAAAGGTCGTTTCGACGTTTGGGACGTTGCGCTCGAGACGTCAGACAAGCTCCGGTCGTTCCTCCCTCCGACCTGTCCGACGTCCTCACTGCTTTACTGATTCTACCTTCAAGCGGAGGACGTCGGATGTCTGATTTGCGTACGCAGGGAGCAAATCGTCGTCCGCTGTCTCGACGCGTCGGAGCAGATCACTCTATTTTGAACATTTTTTGTTTGAAAGTTTGATTTATTCAAACATTTGCCGGTACTTGCAGTCAGAAATCAAGGCCATGCAATCCCATCGTTTACCCATTCCCACCGGTTGGCGGATCTACTTCCGGGAGATCGTCCGCCGGGTCCGCGCCCAGCTCAACAGCCCCTGGACGAAGCTGACCGTACTCGGCATCTTTCTGCTGCTCGCTACCCGGGAGGAGTTCAGTTTTTCCATCAGCGTGAATACCGGTTCGGTCTTCGGCAGCCGCGAAACCTCCGTCTTTACGGATTATCCCGGTGAGGCCCGGATGTCCGCCGCCTCCCTGGCCTCTTACATCCCCCCTAAGCGGGAGTGGACAGCCAAGCAGCAGCGACAACTCGCCTACGTAGCCAAGTACCGCGATGTTTCTCTGCAGGAAATGGCCGAGCACGGTATTCCCGCCAGCATCACCCTGGCGCAGGGACTACTGGAAAGTGGTACCGGCAGTAGTACACTGGCAACCAAAAACCACAATCACTTTGGTATCAAGTGCTTCAGCAAGAAGTGCGGGAAGGGGCATTGCTCTAACCACAGCGACGATCACCACAAGGATTTCTTCCGCGTCTTCGACAACCCGACGAAGAGCTACCGGGAGCACAGTAAAATCCTGCTCAAGGAGCGCTACCGGAAATTATTCGATCTCTCCCCCACCGACTACAAGGGGTGGGCACTCGGACTGCGTAAGGCCGGTTACGCCACCGACCCCCGTTACGGCGAAAAACTCATCGCGATGATCGAAGACCTGGAACTTTACCGGATCGATCAGGCCTTCCTGGCGGCGAAATGAGGAAGGAAGTAATGATAAAATGAGTGCTAAAAAATTTGGAGCCGCCGTCCGCGCGGTGTTTATGGCTCCCCCGGTGGGTACCCCACCAGATTAACTTAGGTTTGACGTTTTGAGTGTATAGAAGCCCGTTGCCAGTTTGGCGGCGGGCTTTTTTTGGCAACCGGAAATTTTGGGATGCTTACCGCCCTTAGCTGCCTGTGCCTTCCATCCCTCAGGAGAATCGATGCAGCGGAATTCATGGGAGTTGTCAAAATTCCGGACCGGACCAACGCTGAGATGCATCTGCTGTGTATCGCTACCCAGGAAAGATTCGATGGAGTCCCGGCAGTTCGTGTGCCTTTCTTCCCCGGGTGAAATCTAACCGGGTGGCTTTCGCCAGTGCATTTCGGGGCCGTACGGCTCTTAGCGGTTGTTCTTTTCCCCTAGGGTTTGAAGTTTCGGGGGTAACGTACATTTCCCGTAGGGACCGAATACCGTTTCCGATCGATTTTTACCGCAGTGATCTTGCCGTTGTTCTGCATACGGAAAGAATGAGGGGTACCCGGGTGTTTCGTTAGCCCTCATTGAGTTATAGCATTTGCCGGAAAGACGGTTACCTCACTAGATGGCTAACCAGCCGCTCAGTTTGGTCTTCACCTCTTCCTGCTCCACCGAGGAGAGCGTGCCGTAGCTGACCCCCTGCAAGAAAGCCCGCTTTGGTAACGACTGCATACCATCGATGATCGCGTAAAAAGGGCGGGGAAGATTCGCGGCCCCCTTGTCCTTACTGGCATCGATCTTCACCCGGAGGGGATCGACGGCCTCGAATCGCTGGTCGGTCAGGGGCAAAAAAGAAATGTTCTTTACCGTGGGACGGGCTCCGTGGACGGAGGCGGTCAGGCAAAGAACAAGGCGGAAATTAAGCTTAACTCCCGGATGGAGTTCGTAAATGGTGTAGGCGTTAAAAATCAAGCTGAAATTCTGGGTTAGACGTGTACAACGCTAAATAATCTTCACAAAATTCAAGCGTCTGCTCACGGTAGTTAACGTAGGAGGTGAATTGCTCGTCGTTCATGCCGTGCTGCTTGTCCATCCTGTCTTGAGTTGTAGTGACTGATTCACTGCGGTCCAGGTAGTGGATTTGAGCATCCGAGCTATCGGTTGAACTTCCTTCCGAGAAGGAGTCAAAACTGTTTATTTGATCCACGTTACTAAAACCTTATTGAGAGAGAAAATATCCTTGATGTAAACGGAGAACGATTCTATCCTTGAAGTAGTTCGTTACCGTCCGCTAACCACTAAAGGTAAAAAGCGAGTGCGAAGATACACCACTCCTGTCACTTTTTGGACAAACCGCTTACGTAACGGTAGCACACACCGAGCGAACGGTATGTTTCCGCCCAATAATATTCTCACTTCCCGATACAAAAGCGGGAGAATATATTGCCCAGCAAGTCATCCGCCGCTATTTCTCCGGTGATTTCGCCCAATTCCCGCAGCGACTGGCGGATGTCCATGGCCACGAAATCGTTACTGGTGCCGGCCGACAGTCCGTCCAGTACGCGAACGAGCGCCTCGTCGGCTTTATTCAGGGCGTGGTAGTGGCGGGCGTTGCTCAGTACGACCTGCTGGCTGTCCGTCAGGTCGATCCCGTTGGTGGCAACCGCCAGTAGCCGGTCCTTCAGGTAGCCGAGGTTAGCGAGGTCTCGGGCGATCATCGGGACAAAATTTTCGGTCGCGACGGTGAATTTCCCTGTGTAATCCACCCCGAAGTAGTGTTCGTGAACGGTATAGGGGTTCAGGTCCATCTTGTTGGCCACGACCACCAACCGGAGATCCTCGCGGTAAAGTTTATCCAGGTCATTTCGCAGGGCTTCCGGGGAGGTCTCCACCACGTCGAATACGTAGACCAGCAGACTGGCCCGGCCGACCTGTGCAATGGCCCGTTCCACGCCGATCGCCTCGATGGCGTCGGTGGCCTCCCGGATGCCGGCGGTATCGACGAGCCGGAAGATCACTCCTTCAATGTTGACCGTCTCCTCGATCGTATCCCGGGTGGTACCGGGGATGTCGGAGACGATGGCCCGCTCCTCCTTCAGCAATCCGTTCAGCAGGGTCGACTTTCCGGCGTTCGGCCGGCCGGCAATCACCGTCGTGATGCCCTCCTTGATGGCATTGCCCAGCCGGAAGGAAGCGGTCAGCGCGGCGATCCGTTCCCGGATACGGTCGACCAGCTCGCGCAACTGCTCCCGGTCGGCAAACTCCACGTCCTCCTCCCCGAAGTCGAGCTCCAGCTCGATGAGGCTGGCGAAATCAATCAGTTTCTGCCGCAGTTCCCCGATCTCGTTCGAGACCCCGCCCCGCAACTGCCCCAGGGCGATGCGGTGGGCGGCGGCCGACTGGCTGGCGATGAGGTCCGCGACGGCCTCGGCCTGGCTCAGATCAAGTTTGCCGTTCAGAAAGGCTCTTTTGCTGAACTCCCCGGGCTCAGCGGGTTTTGCACCTGCGTCCACGCCCAACCGTACGATGCGCTGAAGAATGTAGGGGCTGCCGTGGCAACTGATCTCCACCGCGTCCTCCCCGGTGTAGGAAGCCGGCGCGCGGTAAACGGTGAGCACCACCTCGTCGATGGGCTTGCCGGCCTCGTCGTTCAGGATACCGAAGTGAGCGTAGCGGGCTTTCGCCTTCACCAGGTTCCGCGACGGAAAGAACCGGTCCACCAACCCGATGGATTGCGGTCCGCTGAGGCGGATAACGCCAATGGCGCCCTCCCCGGGGGGAGTGGCAATGGCGATGATGGTGGTATCGACGAAGTAACTCATGCCTTGGGCAAGGTAATGCTGAAAGTGGTTCCCTTTCCCAACTCCGAGGCCGTCACCGCGATGCGGCCCTTGTGGTACTGCTGGATGATGCGCTTGACCAGACTCAGGCCCAGTCCCCACCCCCGCTGTTTGGTGGTAAAACCGGGATTGAACACCTTGCGGATGTTGCGGGAGGAAATTCCCTTCCCGGTGTCCGAAATATCGATGATCACCTTGCCTTCCGCCTCGCGGACCCGGCCACTGATCTGTCCTTTGCCGTCCATCGCATCCAGTGCGTTGCGCAGCAGATTCTCGATCACCCAGTCGAAGAGTAAGGGGTTGACCGCCACCGTCAGGTCGCCGGCATCCGGAGCGGGGAAGTCGAAACTCACCTTGCGGGGCGCTCTTTTCTCCATGTAAGCCCGGCATTTATCCAGTTCGGCGTAGATGTTGACGGGGTCGAGTTCCGGCTCCGCCCCGATCTTGCTGAAGCGGTTGGCCACCATGGTGAGCCGCTCTACGTCCTTGCCCATCTCCGCGGAAACCTCCATCAGTTCCCCGTCATCGGCGTACATCAGTTTAAGGTGTTCCAGCCAGCCCAGGATGGCCGAGATCGGCGTACCGAGCTGGTGAGCGGTTTCTTTAGCCATACCGACCCAGACGCGGTTCTGCTCCGCCTTCCGGGCCTCGATGATGCCCAGGATACCCAGAAAAACGAAGGTGCCGATGAGCCCGAGTTGGATGAACGGGAACCAGCGCAGCTTGCTGATGAGCGTACTGCTGCCGAAGTACATGTACCCCCCGCCGAGTACGCTGATCGGCGGCCTGCCGGATTCCATCAACTCCGCTAACTGGCTGTTGATGTAGGCGGAATCGACACCCCGGTCTCCGAAATTGATGGCATCGACGACTTCACCGAAGTCATCCACCAGGATGGCCGGGACGGTGGTGTTATTCTGCAGGATATATCCCTCTACCGTATAATCCTTGCTGGTTCCGGAGACCTCCGTGTCTCCTTCCCCGGTGGTTTCCTCGAGTTCTCCCTGCAGGACGCTGTTCATCGTCAGTTCGTAAACCGTGACGTAGTTGTTCTCGATCACCGCGAGCTGGTTCGCGAGCCGGTTGGTGTACCAGACGGAGGCCGCCACGATGATCAGGCCGGCAATGGCCAGGTACAGCGGCCAGCGGGAAGAAGAGGGAATAAGTCTCATAGGCGTCACTCAGGACGGTCGGTAAGTTCCAGGTATAACGACGCAGCAGGCGCCCAAGTGTTTACACTGCCTCAATAACCACCGCGCTGGCTCCACCGCCTCCGTTACAGAGGGTGGCCAGACCGTACTTGCCCTTACGGCTCCGCAGGGTGTTCGCAAGGGTAACGAGGATGCGCGCGCCGGAAGTCCCCAGCGGGTGACCGAGGGATACGCCGCCGCCCTGAACGTTGATCTTGTCCATCGGCAGGTCGAGTTCCTTCGCAAAGGCCATCGGCACGACGGCAAAGGCCTCGTTCACTTCCATGAAATCCACCTCGGCCAGGGTGATCCCGGCCCGCTCGGCGGCCAGGGGCGCTGCCTTGGTCGGGGCGGTCGTGAACCACTGGGGCTCGTGGGCGGCATCGGCGAAGCCGATGATCTTGGCGATGGGGGTCAGCCCCAGTTCATCCACGGCCTTCTGGCTGGCCAGGACGAGGGCGGCGGCTCCGTCGTTGATGGTACTGGCGTTGGCGGCGGTCACCGTACCGTCCTTGGAGAAGGCGGGGCGCAGACTGGGGATCTTGTCGAACTTAACGTTTTTGTACTCCTCGTCCTGGTCGATCATCAGGTCGTCACCCCGGCGCTGGGGAACGGCCACCGGCACGATCTCCCGGCCGAAGCTACCGTCGTCGGTAGAGGCGGCTGACTTTTTGTAGCTGTCCACGGCGTACGCATCCTGCTCCTCGCGGGAGAAACCGTACTTCTTGGCGGTCGCGTCGGCGCAGGTACCCATCGCCTGCTGGTCGTAGGCATCGGTCAGTCCGTCCCTGGAGAGGCCGTCCACCAGGGTACGGTTGCCGAACTTGGCACCCCAGCGGGCTTCGGGTACGTAGTAGGGGATCTGGCTCATGTTCTCCATACCGCCGGCCACGACGATGTCGTTCTGACCGGTCATGATGGACTGAGCGCCGAACATCACGGTCTTCATCCCGGAGGAGCAGACCTTATTCACGGTGGTGCAGGGTACGGTGTTCGGGATGCCGGCCCCGAGGGCGGCCTGACGGGCGGGCGCCTGTCCGAGATTGGCGGAGCAGACGTTCCCCATCAGTACTTCCTGTACGGATTCGGGCTTTACACCGGCCCGCTCCAGGGCACCTTTGATGGCCGCGCTGCCCAGTTCGGTGGCGGAGACGGTCTTGAACTGGCCACCGAAGGACCCGATGGGGGTACGGACGGCGGAGACGATGTAAACGGTATTCGTGGTGGTGGACATGATCTGCTTTTATTTGGTAGGAGGTAAACTGGTGATGGGGTCCGTGGGTTGACCCAGGCACCGCACTTCGTCACCAGACTAACGGGCGCAATATGAAAAAAATAGCCGACCTACTCTCCCTTCTCCAACTCGAGCAACTCGAAGTAAATCTCTTCCGGGGCAGCTCCGTCTCCGTAGGGTCCTCCCGGGTATTCGGGGGGCAGGTGATGGCCCAGGCCCTGAGTGCCGCCATGGAAACGGTGCCGGCGGAGCGCAACGTGCACAGTTTTCACGGCTACTTCGTCCTGCCGGGGATGATCGACCGGCCCATCGTTTTCGAGGTGGACCGCATTCGCGACGGGGGCAGTTTCACCACCCGGGCGGTCCGCGCCATCCAGGACGGGGCGGCCATCTTCTTCCTGACCGCCAGTTTCCAGATCGACCAGGAGGGTTACGAACACCAGATGGAGATGCCGACCGTGACCCCCTACGACGAGCTGGTCAGTTACGAGGGCATGGCCAAACAATTCGGGGATCAGCTGCCCCCCAACATTAAAAAGATCCTCAACGTGGAGCGCCCCGTGGAGTTTCGCCCGGTCGAATTCCTCAACCCCTTCGCCGCGGAGAAGTACGAGCCCGTCCGTAACGTCTGGCTCCGTTCCTACGGCGAAATGCCCGACAACCGCCGGCAGCACGACCTCGTCCTGGCCTACACCAGCGACTACAATCTCCTTACCACCGCCCTGCTGCCCCACGGTAAGGCGGCCGACTTCACCAGTCTCCAGATCGCCAGCCTGGACCACGCCATGTGGTTCCACCGGCCGTTCCGGGCCGACGAGTGGTTACTCTTCAGCATCGACAGCCCGAGTGCCAGCGGGGCCCGGGGCTTTACCCGGGGGAACTTCTTCGATACCCAGGGCCGGCTGGTAGCGAGCGTGGTGCAGGAGGGGCTGATGCGGAAGATAAAAAGTAAATAGTCGTTAATTCCTCACACGGGTTGTAGTCGTCGTGGCCGTCGTGCGGGATTTTCAGGCTTTCCCTTAAGAATGCCCTGAACAGAAATATCCTCATCGATATCCTCCCAGTGGATGCCCTCTCCATCTCCGATGAAACGCCAACTGTTACGTTGCGTTTCGGTCGCTTCTTCGAGTCGCCAGAACCATGTATAAGGCACACCGATCTCCCTTCCGTCTGCTAAAGAGACGTAAAAGCGAGCCGCCTCAATACGCACCGCTGTCGCCTGTGGTTTACTAGTATTATTCTCCGAAGTATTCATTCCAGTGATCCTTTAAGTTTTCTTGGTGGTCCGCAATGATATCAAGTGCTTTGCGTCTTTCCTTGGCTTTGAACTGACTCAAATCTTCCTCTTTAAGAGGATCTAACCATACTTTTCCCCTGCTATCTCCCTTTTCAACGTGTACGTGCGGTGGTTCGTTTCCTTCATCGCTGTAGAAATAAAATCGGAAGCCAAGTAGTCGCAGAATCGTAGGCATACCTAAATATATGGGTTTTCGAGAAATCTGCTCCCAGAAAGCCAACTCACCCACCCCGCTCCGCCCGAATCCCCGGCTTCAACTGCTCCGCCCGGGCGAACTGCGTCTCCGCCTCCGCCGTCCGCCCCGCCCGGTAGAGGGCCGTACCGTAGTTCCATACCGCATCGGCATTGTCGGGGCGCTGCCGCACGGCTCGCTCGAAGTAAGTGAGGGCCACGTCCGCCTTACCCGACATGCCATTGGCCACGCCGAGCAGCCGCAGGGTTTCGTAGTCGTTCGGATCGAGCTGGAGGGCGCGTTGCAGGTAGCGCAGGGAACCGGCCAGGTCGCCCCGCTTTTCCCCGGCGTTTCGGCCGGCGGCGGTGAGGGCAATCAGCAAATTGTCGGCCGCGAGTTGGTAGCCGCCGTTGAGCTCCAGGGCACGGTCATAGTCGGCAATGGCGGCATCGTAATTCTCCAGCAGCAGATTGGCGTTACCGCGCAGCAGAAAGGCATTCTGGTAGGTGGGGTGTACCTCCACGGCGCGGGTCAGGTGGGCAACGGCCTCGGTCAGTAAGTACTTGCCGCCTGGTTTACGCGCCTCCGGCAGTTGCTGGTAGGCATCCACCTTGACGCCACCGGCGGCGTTCAGGAGTTTGGCGCTGTCGGGCTGCCGCTCCACGTCGGTGGTGAAGAGGGTGAAATTGTCCTGCCACACCGGGTTCCGCAGTACGGTAAGGACACTGAATACGGCGACCACTCCGGCCAACAGCCAGCCGCGCTGACGGTCATCTAAAAATTTGGCACCCGCGGCCGCGCCCGCTACCGCCAGCACGAAACCGAAGCTCGGCATGAACAGGAACCGCTCGGACATAAAGGTGCCGACGCTGAAGAATACGTTACTCACGATGCTCAGCGTGAAGAGATACGTGAGGATGCCGGTGGCAATAAGGGGGCGGGCACGCAGGTGCAGAATTGCGTAAATACCGGCCCCGAAGTGCGTCACGAGCCCGAGTAGCGTCCCGATGCTCGTCCAGCCCTTCATCTCTATGGCGGCGGGGTAGTAATCGTGCACCAGTCCGACCGGCACGAAGAGGAGGCGGACGTACACCCAGAGGGTATGGAACACGGTCGCCAGTCGCTCACCGCCGGTCATGTGGACCCAGCGGCCGCCCTCGATCTTTAGAAAAGGGTTGTTCATCAGCTCCAGTACCGGTTCGCCCAGGCTGAAGCCGATCACGCTGGTACGGAGGATCAGGAACAGTATCCCCGCCCCGAGTACCGGCGCGCAGTACTTCAAATCACCAGCCGCATATCTGTCCCGGCGGCACGCCCAGATTACCAGCGGCACCACGGCCAGGAACGTAATGGCATTCTCCTTACTCAGACAGCCCAGAAAATAGGCCGCCCCGCCCCCCAGGGCGTAGGTCCAGGACTTGCGATCCGCCGCCCGGAACACCGCCCAGGTAGCGACCAGGCAGCCCAGCAGGGCCAGTATCTCGTCGCGCCCCTTGATGTTGGCCACCGCCTCGGTGTGCAGTGGATGGGCCGCGAACAGGGCCGCCCCGGCCAGGGCAAACCAGGCAGCCAGCTTTTTACCACGGGCGATTTCCCGCAAGAGCCCGAACACCACCACCACGAGCAGGGCGTACCAGAGTACGTTGAAAAGGTGGAGCGCGAACGGCCCGCCGAATAATTGGTGCTCCAGGGCGAACAGGGCCGGCGTCAGCGGTCGGTAGCGGCCGCCGGCCACCAGGTTCATCTTGTCGGCATCCTGGAAAAATCCGAAGAAAGTATCGGTGGTGAACAGCTCCCCCCAGCCGGAGACGCCCCGTTGTACGATCACGTTATCCGTGATCACGATGGCGTCGTCCAGGGCGTACCCGTGTCCGAGCGTATTGGCGTAGAGCAGACAGGCAAAGACGAACAGAAACAGGGCCTGGAGGGTGGGGGTAAACTTCGCCATGGCCGAAAGATAGCCAACGACGCAACAGATGATGGGTGTTTTGCTGTTACCCGACCTATGAAGAAGCCCCTTATCCTGGTGACCAACGACGATGGGATCACCGCCGGCGGGATTGCCCGCCTCGTCAGCATTGCCCAGACCTTCGGCGACGTACTGGTCGTTGCCCCCGACAGCCCCCAATCCGCCCAGGGACACGCCATCACCATCAGCCAGCCCGTCTTCGTCCGGGAGAGTGACGCCCTCGGCCCCGACGTGGAGGCCTACGAGATCAGCGGTACGCCGGTGGACTGCGTCAAACTGGCCAAGAGCGTCCTGCTCGACGGCCGCAAGCCCGACCTCTGCGTTTCGGGCATAAACCACGGCAGTAACGCGGCCACCAATATCCTCTACTCGGGCACCCTGTCCGCCGCGATGGAGGCCAGTCTGGAGGGCATCCCCAGCATCGGTTTCAGTTTCCTGGATTACCGGGCGGAGGCCGACTTCAGTGCCTGCGACCCCTACGTCCGGCTGCTGATCGACTACGTTCTGACGAACGGTATGGAGGAGGGTAACCTCTTCAATGTCAACATTCCCAACCTGGAGGGCGATGAGATCCGCGGGCTGAAGGTCTGCCGTCAGGCCGATGCCCGCTGGGTGGAAGAGTACGTACGCGCCGAGGACCCCCGGGGCCGCCCCTACTACTGGCTGACCGGTCGCTTTGTTAATGAGGACACCGGAGAAGATACCGACGCCTGGGCCCTCGAGCAGGGATACGTGGCCCTGGTACCGAGTCAGCACGACCTGACCAATTACACCGCGCTTGCCAAATTACGATCGCTGGAACAGCACTTACAGCCCGTCGGAGCGGGCAACAAAAAGGCCACGGGAACGACAAATCAGGCCCTGGAACAGTTTTGAGGCAGTCATTCGGTCACTTTCCCGACCGTTCACCCCGGCGTTCACACCGGTTCCTAATCGCTTACCGCCCCCGGTTGCGTGGGTAGCTTGCCGGGTTACCTTTGCTTCCGCACTTGAATGACGGACAAAGAATCACGATTGCGTTTTCCTTAGTCTTTCTGCATTCTCCCGCCCGTCGGGAATCATTATCTCATGAGAGTATTGCGATTTTTTTTATTCTCAAACCGGATCGTCCACTAGGATGAGAACACCCAAAGAATCCATCCAGCCGTCCGGGGATGTAAGCGCGCCAACCACTTAGGTTGGCGCGCTTTTTTTGGCTACGTCAGCTCCCGCCCGTAGATCACGAACCAGACGATTGCCAAAATAACCGTCGCCGTTACCAGCCCCCGCAGACTGCGGTTCCGGTAACTCCGCCGGAAAACGTTCATCGGCAGGATGTTCAGGCAAAGACCGACCAGCGCCAGTGTGCGCGGCTTGAAGACGATCTCCCGGCCCGCCGAGGCCGAAAAGTATTCGGATAACTGGATCAGTAATGCGTAACCGACGATCGGTACGAGAAGGCCGACGGCGAGGCCGACGAGTAGGTGATCATTCTTGGGGACCATGGGGAGGAGTATATAGCAGGTAGTAATGGTAAATAGTAAGGTAAAGCCCCAGGCCGATGTTGTGACCAATTACTATTTACTAGTGACTATTTACTCCCTCACTCGACGTACTCCTGCCGCTTGATCAGAAAGACCCATTCGCTCTCTTCCTCCTCCACCCGGTAGCCGTAATCGTAGCAGAACCGGTAGAGGGTGTCGTTGCGGGTGACGTACTCGTTGGTGAAGTAGCGAAACTTGAAGCCCCGGTCGATCATGCGATCCTTACGGACGTTGGCCTTGCCGTCCGGATTGAGGACGGACAACACGTTGCGGTTGTGCTTCAGGATGTTATTGATGGAGCGCTGAAAGGCCTGGTCCTCCGCGTTCTTGCGGTTGTGATGGCCCGAGCGGCAGGCGGCGCTGCAGTAGCGTTTATCGGAGCGGCCGGTGTATTCCTCACCGCACTCCGGACAGTTACGTTTCATACCGTTAAAGTAGGAATTTACCGTCGTTCATCAGCATATAATTTCCTCCGGTGTCGTATAAATGACCCGTTGGGTAAGCGTTTAGGAACGTTTTTTCGTAAAACGCACGGGCACTGACCTTGTCCGCCGTCGTACTGGCCAGGCGATTATAGACCAGCGCGCCACCGGGGTTCAGGCTTTCACCCAGCAGTTGCAGAAAATCGTCCGTATTCAGGTGTTCGGGAACCGTGGCATCCTGAAAAACATCGACGCAGATCAGGTCGTAGCGACGGGTGTCCAGTTGCAGGAAGGTCATGGCGTCCACCTCCATCACTTCGAGCGGGGAGTCGAAGGCGGGCAGACTATACCTGGTGGCCAGGTCAATGATCACCGGGTCGATCTCCACGGCGACGTAGTTATAGTCCACCCCGATGTGATTTTCCAGCAGGTCGATGATGCTGCCCAGCCCGAGCCCGAGCACCAGCACCTCGGCGCGGGGGGGGAGCCGGTCGAAATCAAAGTCCTCGAACAGCTTGCGAAAGTTCAGGTAGTAGTCGCCAAAACTATAGATCGCCTCCTCGGCCACCAGCTGGAGCCGGCCGTGTACGAGGCAGACCTGCAGGAACGCATTGTGCTCGGAACTGGTGGTTTCCAGTACCTGCTCCCAGAGGTAACTCATCCAGCGTCGGTAGATCGGGGGGGCATTCATGGGCGGGAAGCCAACCGCTACGGCCGGCCGGTTGTAGTTGATGGCGTGGCGCAATGTACACCATCCACCGTTGGGGGCTCCGTCTCCTGGTACCGGACCCGACTGGCTTTCGGCTGGGCGAGTTTGCGGTCGCGTTCGCAGAGAGTAGGGGCGGCGGTGCGCGGGTGCAAAAATTTTTCCGGGCTGGGAGACCTCCTCTTTACCCTCCTCGATGCGGTAATGATCTACGACCTCGCGGAAGTTACCCAGGCCGCCCTGACCCCCGGCCTCCGCGGGCTCACCGAAGCGGAGCTCCTCTTGCTCCGTCCCATCTTTGGCGACAGCATCCCCTACCCCCTGATCCGGATCGACGAACGGGCCCATTTCGGCCCCCGAACCCACCGGATCTGTTACGTCAGCTGCTTCACCATCAACAGTTGGGGGCCGATGCACCCGGCTACGCTCGTCCACGAAGTCGTTCACGTCTGGCAGTACGTTCACCGGGGGGCGGTTTATATTCCCCGGGCACTCCGGGCCCAGTGGTCGGAGATGGGTTATAATTACGGTGGCCTCCCCGCCCTGTCCGCCGCAACCCGCCTGGAAGATTTCAACTACGAACAAATGGCCGACCTCATCGAGGACGCCTTCCGCCTGGGCGGCGGCTACCGCGCACAATGGGTACCTTACCGGGGGGCGGAGGTACTCCCCGCCTACTATCCTTACCTTGCGGAGCTTCGCAACCCTCACCCCGCCCCCGAATAGCGGCTGCGGATTTGTCCGCGGATCGGGCTAGCTTCGCTGCTGCCTGCGGCGGTCAGCCGATACTTCAAGCCCAGCTTATGCTATCTATCTGCATCCCCACCTACAACACCGACATTCTCCCCCTGGCCACGGAGCTGCTCCGCCAGTCCGCTTCCCTCGACGTCCCCACCGAACTGCTGATCTTCGATGACGGCAGCCCCTACCCTACCCCCAATCACGATCTACTCGACCGTTCCGACCTCACCTACCGCGAACTGGGCAGGAACCGGGGGCGATCGGTCGTCCGTAATCTGCTCGGGGAGGCCGCCCGCTACGAGTGGATCCTCTTCCTGGATGCCGATATGGCCCCCAACCCCGACTTGCTGGCCGGTTACCTCACCGCCATCCGGGAGCGACCGGGTCAAGGGGAGGCGGTTTTCGTCGGCGGTCACCATTACTCCCCCGACCCACCGGATAACTCCGACCTGCTCTTACACTGGACCTACGGTACTCACCGGGAGGCCCGTCCGGCCCGGATTCGTGTCCGCCACCCCTACCTGGGGTTTCACTCCGGTAATTTCGTCCTGCCCAGGGCCCTCCACCTCCGCCACCAACTGGACGAAACCATCACCGGATACGGCCACGAGGACACTCTCTGGGGGCAGCAACTGGAAAAAATGGGCGTCCCGATCGTCCCCCTGGACAACTCCGCCGAGCACCTCGGGCTGGAACCACGCTCCGTTTTCCTGGAAAAACAACGTCGGGCCATCGAAAACCTCCGTGTGCTGCGGAAAACTCACCCCACGCTGCGTACCCGGCTTACCGACCTGATCGAACGCTTCCCCGCGCTCGGTCAGCTAGCCGTTCAAATTCCGGAAGACTGGCTGCTGGGGCAGGTCAGCGGAAACCGGCCAAACCTGCGGGCACTGGATCTCCTCAAACTAAAGTGGTACTCCACCACTGACTACTGACCAAACTTCAGCCCGGACACCCTAACTCAAAGGTCACTTCCTCCGGAAATCACGCTCCGAGGTCCTATTCCTACCTACTCCTTAAGCTCTCCACAGCGCATCCACGAACCAACTCCGCTCGTCGAAGAAATTTTCCACTTTGGAGTAGCCCGCCTGTCCGGCCATCCGGTCGATCTCCTCCGGACTGTATTTCTGGCTGATCTCCACGGCAATGGCCTCCCCCTCCGCGAAAGTGAACGTCTGTTCCAGTTTACCGATGCGGACCGTCTGTGCTTCTTTGGCCACCAGGGCACTGCGGGCGGCACCACTCTCCGGGTCGTAGGTCTCGCGGTGAAACCAGCAATCCAGGTCGAAATCTCCACCGAGTTCCCGGTTGATGCGGGACAACAGGTTCAGGTTGAAGGCGGCGGTATGCCCCGTCGGATCATCGTAGGCGGCCAGGATGGCGGCGGGGTCTTTCTTGAGGTCGAACCCCGTTAGCAGAAGGTCTCCGGGACGGAGAAAGGAGCGTAACCGGCGCAGCATCGCCGTGGCGAACGGTGGGGTAAAGTTTCCGATGTTGGCTCCCGGGAACAACACCAGCCTGCGCCGGTCGTCCCGCCCCGTGCCCAGACGGTCGAGCGCCGCGAAGTAATCCCCCTCGAGGGGAAGGAAGGCCTGGGCGGGCCACCGCAGGTGGATCAATTCGCCGAGTGTCTTCAGGGCGTGACTACTGATATCGATCGGCCGGTAGGCAAAATCGGCCCCGCCCTCGATGAAGGTCTCGATCAGGTGTTGCGTCTTGGTACCATCCCCGGCACCCAGCTCGATCAGGTCGAAGGAAGGACCGACGTACTTGAGTAAGTCCGGGCCGATCCGCTGGTAGATCTCCCGTTCGGCGTCCGTCAGGTAGTACTCCGGCATGGCCATGATGGCCTGGAAGAGTGCGCTTCCCCGTTTGTCGTAGAACCACTTGCTACTCAGGCTTCGGGAGGGGGCGGAAAGTCCTTCTAGGACCTCGGAGGCGAATTGATCGATCATTACAGGTCTTTAGCCAGTCGGATACCGGTGAATTGCCACCGTTTATCGGTCTGAAAGAAATTACGGTAAGTGGGGCGGATGTGACTGACGGGCGTGGCACAGCTCCCTCCCCGTAGCACCATTTGGTTCACCATGAATTTTCCGTTGTACTCACCGAGCGCACCTTCGGGGCGGGGATAGCGGGGGTAGGGAAGGTAGGCGGAATTCGTCCACTCCCAGGCGTGCCCGAGTAGCTGGTTGTCCTTCCCGTCGGTGGCGGCGGTAGGGTGGTAGTCACCGCGCTCGGCCCAGTTGCCCTCAGCCGGAATCTTTTTCTGGTAGCGGGCGCAGGCCACCTCCCACTCGAACTCGGTGGGCAGACGGGCCTCGGCCCAGCGGGCGTAGGCATCCGCCTCGTACCAGCTGACGTGGGTCACCGGCAGGTTCGGGTCTACCTCCACCATTCCGTGGTTCAGGGTGTACTGAGCGTAGCCACCGTCGGTTCGGAACCAGTAGAGCGGAGCCCGGACCTCGTTGGCCTTTACCCACTCAAAACCCTCCATCTGCCAGAGATCGAAGCGCTCGTATCCGCCGTCGTTCATGAATACCAGGTACTCTCCGTTGGTGACCAGCCGGTTAGCGATGCCGAATTTATCAAGGAGTACCTGGTGGTGGCTCAGTTCGTTGTCCCACCGGAAGCCCGGACCGTCGTGACCGATGTAATAGGTACCGCCCCGGACGGGAAGGAACGACAGTTCTTCCCCCGAAAATTCGGCACCTGCGTCCTCGCCCTCCTCTTCCAGCTCCTTCACGATCCGCTCGCGGTATACCGGGAAGAGCGGATTCGTGCCCAGGATGTACTTGATGTCCGTCAGCAATAATTCCTGGTGTTGCTGTTCGTGGTGAAGGCCCAGGGTCACTAACTCATCGATCGCGGGGTCGTGGGGGCCGCCGAGCAGTTCGGCGAGCTGATCGTCCACGTGGCGGCGGTAATCGAGAATGGTGTCCAGGTCCGGTCGGGTCATGTTCCCCCGGCTGCTGCGGGAGATGCGCGGCCCCTGGCTTTCGTAATAACTGTTGAAGAACCAGTTCAGCCGGTCGTCGAACGGCGTATAGCCTTCAATATACTTGGCAAGTATGAAGTTTTCGAAGAACCAGCTACCGTGTCCGAGGTGCCACTTCGGGGGGCTCACGTCGGGATGCGGCTGTACGGTGTAATCTTCCGGCAGCAGGGGTTCGCAGAGGGTCAACGTCTGGGCCCGTACCCCCTGGTAGTGGGCCAGCAGGGTAATGGCTTGTTTGGTGTTCTTGGTCAAAATGGGATGGTCTGTCAGTCTTCCGTGACCGTTACCCCCTTCCAGAAGGCAACGCGGCCGCGGATGTGCTCGGCACGGGGGTAGGGCTCGGCGTAGTACCAGGCCGCATCGGGATTATCCTGTCCCTCAACGTGCACGTTATAGTAATTGCAATCTCCTTTCCAGCCACAGTAGCTGGTGGTTTCGCTGGGCGAAAGTAGTTCCTGCTTAACGCTTTCAAGCGGAAAATAGTGATTGCCTTCGACGACTACGGTATCGTCGCTCCGTGCGATTATCTTATTATTCCACCTGGCGGTCAGCATGAGGATACGGGATTTCCCATCCAAACCATCCGTTGGGGGAATTGGTTGGCTACCTTCGCCCCATGCAACGTGACGCCCTCCTTATTTTAGTAAAGAATCCGGTTGCCGGACAGACCAAAACCCGCCTGGCCGCCACCGTGGGTCACCCCATGGCCCTGCGTATGTACGGCATGCTGATGGACTACACACGCAACCAGACGGTCGCCCTGACCACGGTGGATCGATACCTGCTGTACTCCGACCACGTAGCGGAAGATGCCTGGCCGGACACCGCATTCCGTAAGGGGGTACAGGTCGGGGCCGACCTCGGCGCACGCATGGCCAATGCCTTCCGGAACGCCTTCGCCGCCGGCCACGAGCGGGTCTGCATCATCGGTAGCGACTGCCCCGGCATCACCACGGAACTACTCGGCGAGGCCTTCGATTTGCTGGCCCACAAGGATGTCGTGCTGGGTCCGGCCCTGGACGGCGGTTACTACCTGCTGGGCACGAAAAAATTTCACCCGGCCCTCTTCGCGGGAATGGAATGGAGTACCGAGACGGTTGCCGAGGAGACCCGGGCGCGGGCGCAGGTGCAAAACCTGTCGCTGGGGGAGTTGGTGGCCCTCAGCGACGTAGATTACATCGAAGACTGGGAGCACTACGGGTGGCCGCTGCCGAACCCAGGTGACTTCCCCCCGTTATAGCCGCTAATGTCTCAATTCAGCTTTCGTTGGTGGTACTTTTTACTGCTCGTTCCCATCCTGGGGTATCTGGGTGCCCGCCTGTACGTGGATAGTCGCATCCAATCCGCCATCACGGCAGCCAATACGGATAATAACCAACTGGCGGTAGGCAGCTACTCCTTTTCGCTGTTCCCCCTCGGAATCGCAATGGACTCGGTGGTTTTCGACCAGGACAGGGAAAAATTCTCCGCCAGTGGTCGGGTCGGCTCCGCCGCTCTGCGGGGTATCAGCCTCACCGACCTGTTGCGCGGGGGCCGTCTTGGCCTGGGCAGCCTGCGCGTGGCGGGCCTGGACGCCGAGATCACCAGGAAAGCAGTAGGCTCTACCGGCACTACCTCCGGCCGCGACATTCAGCTCGACCGCATACAGTTGGAAAACAGCCGGCTGCGCCTCGTTGACCCCGGCGGCGGGCGTAGCCTGCTGGCCTCCGACCTGACCCTGGATCACCTGAATTTCAGGACACCCTTCTCCCCCGCCCAGCTGGAGAGGACAAACTTAAGCCTGGATAGTCTGCTGTATGCGGAGCAGGCATCCGGATTACGCGTCCTGGCCCGGCAACCGGTGCTCGACCGGGAAATTCCCGGGCTACGGTGCCAGCGGATCCTGGCGGAACGGACTGCCGGAACCACCCGCTTCGACCTTACCGCGGAAGGGTTTGAGCTGAGGCAGCCAAATTTTGACACCCTCGCCGGTGGGCAACTGCTGGCGGACCGACTGTCGGCAGCCACGCTCAGGGGAAGGATCGAAGTGGACAGTACTTCGGGGCCCGGGGGGCAGCCCGAGGGAACCATCCTGCGACTGGCGGAGGTATCCTTTCCGCTGATCGACCTGGAGGTATCCGCTCCCTCCGGGCGGGCCGTAGTGCGGGGCGGGGAGTGGGAACAGGCGGCCATTGCGTACCCGCTTACCGGGGAACCTCCCGGAAGCAGTCGGGTTAAGGCCGACTCGCTTCACTTTCGCAATCAGAAACTCGACCTGGCCCTCGGTGCCCTCGCTTACAACTCCGAAAGCGGCGAACTCAGAACGGCTTCCGGATCGGTCGACCTGACGGACGGCCGCTCCGGTATCAACTGGGACAAACTACTGATAACCGGTGTTCCCCGGAACGCACTACTCCTCAACGATACTGCCGTTGTGGGTAAAATCGTGCTGGAGGGATTGCGGGGCAGTCACCGTACCAGGGAGCGCTCCCGCTTCGATCTTTTCGCCGCGACGGTAGTCGCAAGGGAGCTGAGACTGGGAGAGGCTCCCCGACTGGCCGGAATAAGCACCGAAAAAACCTGGCTGAAACGCTACGATCCGGCCGGCCGTCTCCGGTTACACGTTACCGGGATGAGCGGGGAACAGGGTGCCCTGAACCTGGAATCGCCGAAGGAACGACCGGGGCCGACCCGGCTTTCCGCAACGCAGGTACTGCTCGTCGATGAGGACGGATCCGCCGATTACCGCTTTGAGGGGCTCGACTACCGGAGCACGGACGGTCGCCTGACGCTCGACTCCCTGCTGCGCCGTTCGGCCCGTCCCCTCCACGAGCTACTGCGAACCGGGGACCAGAAGTCGATACTGGAATTCAGCCTGGGCGGGCTGACCCTGGAAGGGATCGACCGCTCGGGCTTGCTTCATCAGCGGGTGGGTCGGGTGGCGGCGGTCAGTGGGCGTTCTTTTTCCCTCCGGGTGGTCGAGGACCCTTCCCGTCCGCGCCCTTCGAGGTACCGCCCCTTACCGATGGAAGCCCTGCGGAAGTTACCCTTCCCCCTCCGGATCGACCGGATCCAACTGGCGGGTTCCCGCATCGAATACGCCGTCGTGGGAGAGGTCTTTGAACCCAAGACAATCGTATTCAGCAAGGGGAAAATCTCCGTAAGGGACCTGGATACCCGCGTGAGTGCTACGGACTCGGTGGAGGTTACCCTGGCCTGTTCCTTTCAGGATTCAGTACCCCTTTCCGCCCGCTTCGCGCTTTCCCGCTCGGCATCCGGCCGTAATTACGGTATGAGCGGTCGCCTGGGCGTCTACAACCTGACCGATATTAACCCCTTAATGGACGTGGCGGCCAACGTTAACATAGAATCTGGCATCCTCCGGCAGTTGAGCTACCGGGCGGATATGCGCGACGATACCCTGAGCGGCGACATGGCGTTCCTGTACGAGGAGTTGGATGTTTCGCCCCAGGGCGCGCTCGGCTTTTTCAAGGACCTGGCGGCCGACATTGTCGTAAAGGGCAGTAACCAAAAAGGAGAAGATTTTCGGCCCGGCATTATTTATTTTGAGAGTGACGAGACCCGCGCATTTTTCAATGCTTACTGGCAAGGATTAGTAGCCGGTATGAAGTCCAGCGCGCTCGGCAATATCGCACTACCGGATAAGCTCGAGAACAAAAAATGAGAATTTAGACCGGAGGGGAGAACCCGTTCAAAAAAATTGAGGTTCTAGCGGTAAATTGCAACCGGGGTACGCCCCCGATTTTTATTCGCAACAGTGTGTATTCTGCGTGTCCCGGAGCCCTCGATCATTTATCGGGCTTCGGGATCTTGCTTTAGCCGCGCGGCATCAAGACCTGCCCTTTTCTATCAATTCCGCACCTGCGGCCTCGCCCACCTGCTTTTTCTTCTTTCGCTTGCGCCTCGGTACCGTCTTGACCCGCCCGTCCTTACTCAGCAGTATCGCAACGACCCGCGTTTGGGGGAACTGGGCGCAGATAATGATGATGGCCACGGTGATGGGGACGCTGAGTAGCATTCCGATCACCCCCCAGAGCATCGACCAGAGGATAAGCGACATGACTACCACCAGCGGGCTGATGTTAAGGGTGTTACCCATCAGACGGGGCTCGACGATGTTCCCGACCAGGATCTGGATGGCCGTGACGCCGATGACCACCACCAGGAAGGGCGTGAGGCTTTCGAACTGTACCAGGGCCAGGATGGCCGGCAGTACGGTGGCCGTGATGGAACCGATGGTCGGGATGTAGTTGAACAGAAAGATCAGGAAGGCCCAGAACAGGGCGTAATCCAGCCCGATGGCCAGAAAAACGATGTAACTGAGAAAAGCCGTGATCATGCTGGTGAGGGTCTTGACGCCCAGGTAGGTGCGCATGGCCGTATTGATCTCCCGCAGCACGAAGTTGAGCCGGCTGCTGGTGGTGAAGTCCAGTCCGAGGGCCTGCATTTTTTTGGAAAAAACGCTCTGTTCGATGAGAAAGAAAAGTACGTAGAGCAGTACCAGGAAAAAGCCCTTGGCGACGGTCGTGAAGCCGTTCACCAGGCCGGCGGCATTCGTCCACAGCATCTGGTCGAGTTCCAGGGAGCGCAGCGTGGGTGCCTCCCGGCCGATCCCGATGGACCGGTAGGCGTTGGCGATCTGGGCGTCGATCCGGGGGATGTATTTGGGGCTTTCCTGGATGAACCCGTTAACCGTAGCCACGATCATGTCCGAGACCAGGTAGAGGGACAGACCGATGAAGAGCAGGCTCAGCCCCAGGGTGAGGGGGTTCGGCAACCGCGTACCCACGAGGGGAAGCATCCGGAACTGGTTGTTCAGGGCATTCACGAGGTACCAGATCACCAACGCCAGGAAAAGGGGAACCAGGTAGGCTTCTCCCACCACGATCAGGGTCAGTAACAGGCCGATGGACAATAACCAGGCCGCGACACGGACGATGGAGAGGGAGTTCACATTAGGGAGGTTACCGGTAGAACGCCCGCCTGGTGGGTTTGGGTTCGAACTACCGCTCGAAGATCAATTGCCCCTGGCTGAAGTCTTCGATAAAACTCAGACAATTCTTCCGGGGCCGGCAGATGAGGTAACCGCGACAGTCGTAGAGGTATTGCCCGTCGGCGGTTTCCAGTAAATAGACAAATCGCTCGTCCACCCACGGAAAACGGGTGATGTAGGTGGCCCCGAGTTCGTCCGCCAGGTCGACGAGCCACTTGCTGGGGGCCTCGTAACTTTCACAGCGAATCGGACGGGGCAGGCCGGAGCTGACGCGCAGCAACCGTCGGCAGGTGATGCGGACGATGGCATCGGCGTTGCCGCAGCTGTTATCGGCGAAGTCCGTCATGTACTCAAACCCGAAACTGATGCGGGTACCGGCCTCCAGGGGCTCGCCGCGGGTATCGGCCCCCACGACGAAGAGGTTTCCGGCATCGGTCTCCAGTACCAGTCCGCAGCCATCCAGGCCGTCGTAGTTCCGTACCTCGGCGGCCAGGTGGCAGTTGTTGTCCGCCGGGGGCAGTGCCGGGCCGGGGGTCACGGCCCGGCGCAGGTAGGGTTCGTATTCGGTCGGGGGAATCAGCGGCGGTTCAAAGGGGCCGTTGACATTCTCGCCGGTAGGCACTTCGCTATCGGGGGTAACGTCGGTCATCGGCACTTCATTAGGTAAGCGGGGCTTTGGCGAAGCGGGTGCCTGCGGGCGAATAACGATGCCGCCCGGGCGACCATCCTGGCCGTCGGCCCCGTCTTGCCCCGCCCGCCCGGGCTGCCCGGGTGCTCCCGGACGCCCTCCACAGGAGAGACAAAGTAGAAGGAGAAATAAAAGAGGTGCGATTGTCTGTTTCAAGCGGATTGAATTTGGGAGGAGGTAAACTACCATTCTTGTTATTGGTTCCGCTTATGGGCTGGCGGAAATTTTCTATTTTTGCCGGCCGGTACCGAAACGCGGTACCTCCCCCTAACTTTTCCACCACGATTAAACCCCACCATGAGCGGAACAAAGATCACCCTCGCCGACGGCAAACTGAACGTCCCTAACGACCCCATCATCCCCTTCATCGAGGGAGACGGTATCGGTCCTGATATCTGGGCCGCCGCCAGCCGCGTCCTGGAAGCCGCCGTGGAGAAGGCTTACGCCGGTAAGAAGAGCATCGTCTGGAAAGAAGTCCTTGCCGGACAGAAGGCCATGGACAAGACCGGAGAATGGCTGCCCCAGGCCACCCTGGACACCATCGAGGAGTACCTCGTCTCCATCAAGGGCCCGCTGACCACCCCCGTCGGCGGCGGTATCCGCTCCCTGAACGTAGCCCTGCGCCAGAAGCTCGACCTCTACGCCTGCGTGCGCCCGGTCCAGTACTTCCAGGGTGTCCCCAGCCCGGTCAAGCACCCCGAGGACGTCGACATGATCATCTTCCGGGAAAACACCGAGGACATCTACGCCGGCATCGAATTCGCCGAAGGCACCGAGGAAAACAAGAAATTCCTCAGCTGGCTGAAGGAAAATTACCCCGATCGTTACGCCAAGGTCCGCTTCCCCGACACCACCGGTATCGGCATCAAGCCCGTCTCCCAGGAGGGCACCAACCGCCTCGTCAAGGCCGCCATCCAGTACGCCATCGACAACAATAAGGACAGCGTGACCCTCGTCCACAAGGGCAACATCATGAAGTTCACCGAGGGCGCTTTCCGCGACTGGGGGTACGAAACGGCCGCCCAGGACTTCGGCGGCGAGGAACTCGACGGTGGCCCCTGGCACGTCATCGAGCACGAGGGACGTAAGATCACGATCAAGGACGTCATCGCCGACGCCATGCTCCAGCAGATCATCCTGCGCCCCAAGGAGTACGGTGTCATCGCCACCCTCAACCTGAACGGCGACTACATCTCCGATGCCCTGGCCGCACAGGTTGGTGGAATCGGGATCGCCCCCGGCGCCAACATCAACTACAGCACCGGTGTGTCCATCTTCGAGGCCACCCACGGTACGGCTCCCAAGTACGCCGGCCAGGACAAGGTCAACCCCAGCTCCGTCATCCTCTCCGGGGAGATGATGTTCCGCTACATGGGCTGGACCGAGGCCGCCGATCTCATCATCAAGGGCATCGAGGGCGCCATCTCCAAGAAGCGCGTCACTTACGACTTCGAGCGCCTCATGGACGGCGCCACGCTGCTGAAGTGTAGCGAGTTCGGAGATGAGATCATTGCTAATATGTAAGTTGGGGAGTTACTGAATTTGGGAGTTTGGGAGTTGGCTACCGCCGCTGCCACTCACTTAGCTTCGCTGGTTCGCTAAGAACAGGACAGCCGTCAGGATAGGGATCTTGGCGGCTGTCTGCGTTAGTTGTCGCGCCAGTTGTGCCACGACGGCTATTCAATACTTAGCGAGCAACGCGTAGCGGGCGAGTGGCAAGACGGAACTCCCCAACTCCCCAAACTAGCTAACTCCCCAACTTCACCTCCCGGCGGACGAGTTCCAGCGTCGCCAGCCCCAGCAGCAACTGCTCCTCCTTGTCGTTCAGGTCGTCCGGGATGAACTCGAAGGCCCGCTGGCTCAGGGCATCTCCTTCCTTGGCGGGCAGGTTCGTGAGGGCGCCCACTTCGCGGTTACCGACTGAAACCGGCAGGTAGTTTTCGCGGGCCGTAACGGCAATTTTGGCCAGTTCCTTGCCGGTTCGCTGACCGAACAGCGCCCCCCCGCTGATGGTACCGACGGGTTGGTTGTCGATCTCCAGGCTGGTTTTTCCGTCCTCGGTCCAGTACACGTACTCGTGGTCGGCGGTGCGGGCGTAGAGCAGTTCGTTCACCTGTTTGCCGAGGTAACGGCGGTAGCTGTAACTCACCACCGGCTCGTGAAAAATAGTGGTGAAGGTGCCCTTGGCTTCCTTGTCGCCCTTCTTCACCTGCTTGTCCTGCGCCAGGCTGAACAGGTCCAGTTCCTCCTTATTCAGCGGTACCAACTGGTCACTCCAGCCGTCGAGGTCGCTGCGCAGTTCCTCGACCACGCGGGCGCGTTTTTTCTTTCCGGGCATCCGGTTGCCGCTCCAGACCTTGAAAATGGTGAGCAGGATAATCAGTAAAAGAACGCTGATGATGGTAAGGGGGATCATAGTGGGGCAATTGGGCGAGGACGCAGGTGCAAGGTTAACGAACAGGAGCCGGAGCGGGTTTCGTCACTTTTGTACAAGTCCGACTTACTTCCCGTTTCTTCCCATCAACTGACGGAGTATATCGACACGGGCAAATCCTCCTCCGCAATGAAGAAATTATGCCCATCTCTGCTGTCTCGTTTGTCGCGCTATGACGCCTGTCCCACCTATCCCACCCCCTCTCCCCGGGAGAGGGGACGATACTGCGCAGCAGTATCCGGGGTGAGGTTCACCGCAACAACCCCACCACCTCCGCCCGCTTCCGGCTCGCCACCGGCACCTCGTCCCCGTTCGTGAGGCGCAGGTAGCCGCTGTCGACCTTTTTGAATTCGGTGACGTGGTCGAAGTTGACCAGGTGGCTCTGGTGCACCCGCACGAAGGCGTGCCCCGCCAGCAGGGTGTCGTAGTGTTTGAGGGTCTTGGTGACGTAGACCGGTTTCTGACCGGCAATGACAAAGCGGGTGTTGTTGCTGTCGGCCTCGCAGCGGATGATGTCGGCCACCCGCACCACGGCGATGTTCTCCGAGGTGTGCAGACTGATGCGGTCGGGCAACCGGTCGGGTTGCTGGAGGGTCTCCCGCAGTAGGTCGAGTTGGTCCGTCCCCTCGGTACGGCGCCCGATCCGCTCCTCGGCCCGGGCGATGGCGGCTCCCAGCTGGGCGGGTTCGATGGGCTTGAGCAGGTAGTCCACGGCGGCGAAGCGGAAGGCCCGCAGGGCAAATTCCTCCGAGGCGGTAATGAAGATCAACTGACTGCTCAGGTCGGGGAAGATCTCCAGCAGATCGAAGCTGGTACCGTCGCCCAGCATGATGTCGAGTAAGAGCAGGTCCGGGGTCCGTTGCCGGATCAGTTTGGCGGCCTCCACGACCCCGGCCGCCGTACCGATGATCTCGACGTCGGGGCGAATGTCGGTCAGGTCGCGGCGCAGGCTCTCCAGGGCCTGGGGCATGTCTTCTACGAGGATGGCGGTGAGTTGGGGCATGGGTTGCTTAAAGATTAGCAAGAGTCCGGGAGGACTCTTTGTACCAAGCTAGGGGTCCGGACCCCTAGCTGTTTAGAGTGAGACCTCCGGCCTCTTACGGGTCGGGTGATAGTCCGGTAGAAGGTCTTCTACTTCAAATTACCAGTTCTCCGTAAAGGGAAAGATAAGAATGATACGGGTGCCGGCGGGAGTTCCGTCCGGGTGCGTCAGGTCCTCCACGACCATACTACCACCCATCGCCCGGAGGCGTTCGCGGGTGACGTCCATCGCCACGGATTGGTGGCCCGGACTCCGTTCCCGGTTCCGGACAGCAGCCGCGGCGCGACCAACTCCGTCGTCCTGGATAAAGCATTGCATCCACCCAAATCGCGGGGCCCTTCCCGCGATGTTGGGTACCGCCGCCCGGAAGCTCACGCTAAGGTGCCCGGCACTCTTCCGGCCGGAGAGTCCGTGCAGCACCGCGTTTTCCACGAAGGGCTGGATCAGCATGGGCGGTAACCCGACCTCCTCCGGGTCCGGGCCTTCCGGCAGTTCGATGGTGTAGGTGAAGTCGAAGGGCTGGCAGAACCGTTCCATGTCGAGGTAACCGTCCAGCACCTTGACCTCCTCGGCCAGGGTGATGGACGCGCTCCGGCTGTTGTTCAGTATGCCCCGCATCAGGGTGGCGAAGCGGCTGATCTGCTGCCGCGCCTCGGCGTCGTGCTCCCCGTCGATGAGGCCACGGATACCGTTCAGCGCGTTGAAGATGAAGTGGGGGTTCATCTGTAACCGCAGGGCTTTCTGCTCCAACTCAAGTACCGTATTCCTGGCCTCCAGTTCCTGCCGCTTGCGGGCCTCCTCCCGGCGAATACGGCGAGCGGAGCCGGCGAACAGGGCGATCAGGAACCCCGACCCCACCAGGGCGACCAGCCCCAGGAACCAGGGGGCCCGCCAGGTCGGCGTGGCGATTTCAAAGCTGAATACGGTCGGTTCGCTGAAGGTCTTGCCCCCGTCAGTCGTAGCCGCCACCTCGAAGTGGTAACTGCCGGAGGGCAGGCCGGCGTAGCGGGCGGAGGTCCGGTCGGACACGGGCGACCACTCCTCCTCCAGTCGCCGGAGCCGCCAGCGGTATCCCAGCCGCTCCGGATAGGTCAGTTCGACCGCCGTGAATTCAAAGGTGAAGCTGTTTTCCCCGGCCCCGAAGCGGGTACGGCCACCGACCGGCTCGTAGCCCTGGCGAACCGTCAGTGATCGTCACCGGGGGCGGGGCCAGGTAGTCGTTCCGGTTGTCTCCGGTGAAGGCGTAGAGGCCCCGGTCCGTCCCGATCCATATTTGCCCTTCTCCATCGGTCATCAGTTCTCCGTATCTCTGAAAATCACCCCGGATACCTTCGGCGGGGCCGTAGAATTTCTGGAAGTCCGGTCGGCCCTCCGCGTCCAGGAAAATCCGGTGGAGCCCCCGCCCGTCTCCGGCCCAGACCTCCCGCTCCCCGTCCAGGGCCAGGAGTTGGGTCGGCCCGTCCGTCCACTCCCCTTCCGCCGGGCGGACGGGTACGAAGCGGGGCGTCGCCTCTCTCAGATCGGTAACGTAGAGCCCCCGTCCCCGAAGCGGCGATCCAGAGTTGACTTCCCCGTCGCTGGGCCAGCCGGAGTAATCGGCGCGTCGATCCCCGTTTCCAGGACGAGGGCACGGTGTCCGTCGGCGACCAGAGCGTGAGGTGCACCATCCGTCCCGCCCAGCACGAACCGGCCGTCCGGCAGTCGTACAAAGGTCCGGTAAGTCGCCGTCAGTCCCGGTGCCCGCTCCACCACGACCATCGAATCCGGGTAGCGGACGGACTGTACGGCACCTGATCTCCCCAGCACCCAGACGGTTCCGCTGGAGTCCGCGATCATCTCCGTCACGCCGTCGTCCGCCAGTCCGGCGCGGGTACCCAGACGGGTAAATTCATCGTCTCCCGCTACGAGTAATCCGTCACTGCGACGGTGCCGAAGTAGACCCGTCCGTCGGTGCCGGCTACCAGCCCGGTGAGGTCTGGGAAGTTGCCCCAGTTCCGGAAAGGCCGGCCGCAACTGTCCGTCGCGCAACCGGAACACCGCCCGCCCGGCGGTCCCGACGATCAGGTCAGTCTCCCATTTCCGTCAGCCGAGTCGTACCCGCTGGTCGTCCAGTCCCTCCGGCCGCCGTAACTCCGGAAGGGTGTCGGTACGGCCCGGAACAATCCCCGGTCGGTCGCCAGCCACCAGCGGCCCTGCCGGTCGGTCGTCGCGGCGAGTAGGGCAATGCCCGGTAGCCGTTCGTTCAGGGTGCAGCGCGGATGTCTCCCGGCAGCCCACCGCCGGTAATCGCTTCCTCCGGCGGTCCCGCTACGGGGTCGAAAATCCGACCCGTCGAAACGGTACCAGTTGCCACCGGTCCGGGCGAGCACGGCTCCGGTTTCCTCGGCCGAGACCCGGTCGGTCGTTCCGCGGGGCAGGCCGGAGTCGGGCCCGAAGGGAACGAGGTTCCAGGTCTGGGCGGGGAGGGCCGCGCTGGCGCAAAAGATCAGCGTTAACAGAAGAGTTCGCATCTCCGGCAAGTTATCTTTTTTATGTCGGCTAACTCCACCGCAGGGAGACCAGCCGGTGTATCCTCGGTGGGCAGCAGTACGCAGATAACTCATATATGAATACTGACTTCAGCAAAAAATAGGTCGCAAATTTGCATTTATGGAGGGGGGCTTATTATTGTATGACAATTGACTTTCATGAAAAACGCCTTCACCCACTCCTTCCTCATACTGCTGTGCTCCATGCTGGTACTTCCTGGATGTCAACAGCCAGACTTCCCTGCTCCAAGTACAGAAGAAAAGAGTATTACCGTAGGGTTTGATCCTGGCTGGCTAGAATTTTGCGGTGAATTCTTCGAGGGGAATGAAGAAGTCTTCATAACTTTCGTAGTCAATAGCGTGGACCTCAACGACCCGAACATATCGAACTTTTTCTGGGATAGTGATCGCGTTGAAAGTAATTCCCTCGTGATGAAAATCAATACAATACAGGTTCCCAGATCAGGGAGTGCCCAAGTGACCGTCACGGTTGATATGTCCTGTAGTAGCTGTTGTGATGACGGTTCTACGGATACTGACTGTCCCTTCGGGGAAGCGGGGTTTCCACGCTATTACGATTCTTACGTTATTCCCAGGACCGAGAACGTTATTGGGTTAAATGGGAACAGCCTTAACCCGATTAGAAACTCGTGCAGAAATTGTGGCACCTGTACCGATAACTAATAGTCATTGTGAAAAATAAAACAAAACCAAGATGAAATTCAGATACATTTTTCTAGTAAGCATCCTACTCCTCCTAACGGCATGTCAGGAAAAAGATCAGCTGGTTAAGATTGAACCGGGTGTACAACAGTATATTCCTAACTTTCCGGGTCAGGATCTAGCTACCCAACCTCACTCTTCTGTATTTCTGCTATCCCAGGGTATAGCCTTTACGGACCCTATGCGGAGCAAAATAAGTGTTGACGGGTTGATTGCGGATAAGAACCAACAAATGGCAACGGTTACAAACTTCAGTATCAACGGTGTTACCATTAGCCCAACTCTAGATCAAGACGGTCGCCCGGTTGAAGGAGTATTTCAACAAGGCTTTCGGCCCGATGCAGGAGAGAACAGTCAGTACTATTCTCAACTCAATCAAATATTTCAGGGCCAAAGTGTTGAAGTAGATTTATCTGCATCAGAATTAGGAAATATCAGACAGACCGTTACCTGCCCCACGTTAACCAATGTTAGCTTTGCCAGTAATCGTTTCATCGGTTCACGAAACAATCGTATAATCTACGGGGGAGAGGGAATCAAAATCACCTGGGACGCCCCTAGCTCCAACGGCCAATCCTTCTTACCCGATGAGGAACTAGAGGTCGGTATCTTGGTAAAGTACGACGCCCACGCCACCGCCCGGGAATACCCAGGTGAGACCTTCCCTACCGAAGACATGGTGTACACAATCATAACATCAAATGACGGTGAGCACACTATTGACTTTACCGGTATTGCAGATTTCCCTTCCGGAGGTGTTCATACCGTAACCATTGCTAATGGAATGACTTTCTCATTCGAGTTTGACGATACGGACAACATCATTTATATGCACAATGGTAATATTATAGACTCCGGACCATTTATCATAACTGGGTGTCCTGATGAGGATAGCTACATGGATGATCAAGGGAACATTAGCATAGGCCTATGTGATTGTGACAATATTGATTGTTAAAGGCAGATGGCAAACGAATGCGTAACGCGCTGCTATAACCGTCTTCGGCTTTAGCCCTCCTCCTCGGTAGCCCGGCTGACCGACCACCATCGTCAGGCCGTGCACCGCGGCGTTGGTGGACGCCGGAAAAACGTAGGTGGCCTCCAGGCGGCCGTCGCCGGCGTTCACGTAGGTCTGGGTCACGGTCACGGCAGCGATTACGCCGGCGATATTTACATCCACGTCGGTTGCGGTGAGGGGAAATTCGCCGGTACCTTCAACGACGAAATAGGGGCTTTCTCCGTCGGACTGGGCGGCGAGGTAGCCGGCGAAACAGAGAAAAAGGAAGAGGAGTAGATTTTTAATACCCCAAAGCACGGGGCGGCGGGGCGCGGGTGCCGGGCCGATTAGTATGCGTCAGGAGTGGGGTAGTATTCGCGTCGCGGTCACCGCGAGCCTTCGTAAAACTCCACCACCGCCGGGTCAACCATCACGTCGCGGGGGGTGAGGGGCTGGCGCAGGACGATTCCCTCCAGGGTACGGCAGCGGCTGAGGGCCACGTAGGTCTGTCCGTGCTCGAAGGCTCCACTCTTCCCCAGGTCGATGATGATGCGGTCGAAGGTCTTGCCCTGGGCCTTGTGGATCGTCACCCCCCAGGCCAGTTTGACGGGCAGTTGCTTGAACTTACCGAGGCTTTCGGTGCCGATCTTGCTGATGTCGGTGGCGTCCATCTTGTAGCCGATGATGTCCCACTCCTCGTAACCGACCTCGATCTCCCGGGGGGTGCCCTCCTCGTTGACGCTGATGAGCACCGACTCGTCCTTGCAGCTCACGATGGTACCGATGGTGCCGTTGACGTACTTCTTCGCGGTATCGTTACGGACGGTCATCACCTGGGCCCCGACCTTGAGTTTGAGGGCGGCGGGTACCGGGAAGAGCTTTTCGGGAAAGTTTCCCTTCACCTCGGCCAGGTAGAGCCGTTCCGGGTTGTCGTTACCGGCCAGCCCCTCGGTGTTGATCCGGTTGACGGTGGCGTTGCGGGCGGCGAGGGTGAGGTAGTTCTCCCCCTCCGGCACCTCGAAATCGGGGATGTGCCGTTCGTTGAGCGCATCCAGTTCGTCCTGGTCGATGGTGGCACTGCGGATACTTTCCAGCAGGCGGAGGAAGTAGCGGCTGTCCTGTCGGTACACCTGCTGAAGTTCGATCATCTCCAGTTCGATGGTGTCCATGCAGTCGGCACTGAAGAAGTAGGCACTGGCGTAGCGGTAGCTGAAGAACTGTCGCTCCGTCTCGCTGCTCACCACGGGGGGGAGCTGAAAGAGATCGCCGAACAGGATCAGCTGCACCCCACCGAAGGGTCTGCTGCTGCCCCGGTTGAGTTTCAGTCCGTAGTCGATGGCTTCCATCACGTCGGCCCGGACCATGCTGATCTCGTCGATCACCAGGCACTCCAGGTTGTCGAAGAGCCGCTTGTTGCGCCGGTTCACCCGGATGTCCTTGGACTGCAGCAGCCGGGGCGGGAAGTTGAAGAAGCTGTGGACCGTCTGTCCGCCCACGTTCAGGGCCGCCACGCCGGTCGGGGCCAGCACGACGACATTCTTTTTGGTGCTCCTGCGGAAGATCTGGAGCAGGGTGGATTTTCCCGTCCCCGCCCGCCCGGTGATGAAGAGGTGCTTGCCGGCCTCCATCTCCTGCAGGGCATAGTTGAAGTCGTCCGAGAGTTGGAGGGGTTCTAACATACCGCGAAGGTAAGAGACCGGATATTCGCTAGGGACGTCGCCCCTAGCAGGTACCAGGGAGTCCTCCGGACTCTTCCGTTTACCTTTGCGCCATGACCTACTCTCCCACCTGGCTCACCACCCAGATCGCTACCAACCAGCCCCTCAGTTATATCTACTTCTGGGGCCACCGCCCGAAGCCCGACGGGAAGATCTCCAAGACCTGCCTCAGCCAGTGGTTCGCCCGGGGCTTCGACCACGACGGCCACCACTACCCCACCGCCGAGCACTGGATGATGGCCGGCAAGGCGAAGCTGTTCGGAGACGAGGAGGCCTTCGCCGCCATCCTCGCGGAACCGGACCCGAAGGAGGTCAAGTGGATCGGTCGCCAAGTGAAGAATTATGAGGAGGAAAAATGGGCCGCCAAACGCACGGAGATCGTAGTCGAGGGCAATCTCCACAAATTCTCCGCCCACGATGACCTGAAGACTTTTTTACTGTCCACCGGCGACCGGGTGATCGTGGAAGCCAGCCCCTACGATAAGGTATGGGGCATCGGGATGAAGGCCGTCGCGGCCCAGCGCGTGGCCCCCACCGAATGGCCGGGAACGAACTGGCTCGGTTTTTGCCTGATGGAAGTACGGGACCGTTTGCGGTAAACCTTGCACCTGCGTCCGCGCCCACCCGCCAAAACTTGCCTTTCGGTCATCTGTTCCCTAGTAATAAGTCCTTTATATGATCCACCGGATGTTCTTTCGCGCCGCTTTCTTCCTCCTGCTGCTCACCGCCGTGCTGAGTTCCTGTACGGAGGACATGCAGCGCTCCCTTCAGCCTACGCCCGCCGCCTTCGGCCGGATTAACAGCCTGGTCGTTCTGGGAGACAGTTCCCTCTGGCTGAATGGTGCCAGCGATTCCGTCGCCTTCTTCTTCGAGGCACCCTACATCATCCTGCCCCAGCCCGAACCCCTTTTCGATGTCCGTTTCGTGGAGCCCGAGCGACTGGCCGCCGAACCCACCTGGCAGCAGCTCCGCAATTATGTCGTGCTGGCCGACCTGAGCGATACGGACAGTCCGACCACCAAAATGGTGCTTTCCGACATGACCGACGCCAAGCTACAGCAGGTGAAGGAAGAAGGTTTCGGTACGGCCGTGGCCAACAACAAGTGGGCTACCGGTCAGCAACTCATCTACATGATGGGACGTAACCGTCAGGAACTGCTGTCCGGCATGAGCACCGTTCACCCCGCCGTGGTGAAACGCCTCGCCGCCCGGGAAGACGAGCGCCTCCGGGTAACCACGTACTTTGAAGGAATTAACCGGCGACTGTCCGATACCATCCGGGACCTGACCGGTGCCCGCATCGATATACCCGCCGGTTACGTCCGCGTTCCCCTGAACGACGACGACCTGGTCTGGCTGCGCCGTGAGGTACAGGGGGCCAGTCTTAACATCGTAGTGGCCAGCATGCCCTACGAGCGCCCCGAGCAACTGACCAAGGAAGGGCTCAAGACCATCCTGGACGATTTCGGCCGGGAGTACGTCAGTTCCAGTATCGCCGATACCTACATGAAGGTGAACGACAAGGATCTTCCCCTATTCGTCGAAAGCACCCAGCTGGACGGCAAGTTCGCCCTCGAGGGCCGCGGCATCTGGGAAATGGAGAACGACTTCCTCGCCGGCCCCTTCGTCAGCTACCTCATCAACGACGAGTCCGACCGCCAGCTCGTGCTGGTGGATGCCTTCGTCTACGCCCCGGGGCGCAAGAAGCGGGACCTGATGGAGGAACTGGTCCAGGTGATCAGAACCGTAGATGTAGATTAAACAGTGAGGTTGTCGGACATCTCAAGCGATAGCGGGGAAGTCCGACAACTCGAACGGAGCTGAATCTAATTCCCCAGAGAAACCAGGTTCGCAAACAGCCGGTACGCCCCCGGTACGCCCGCCGGCAACTCCCGGAAGAAGCTGTACCCCGTGTACACGAAGTTCCCCTTTCCGTACTGGGTGACCAGCAGACCGCCGTCGTGGGCGTCCTCCCCGGGGTCGTTACTACTGAGAATGGCGGTGTATTCATCCGACCACTCGTCCGGGAAGTAGAGCCCTCGCTCCTGCACCCATCCCTCGAAGTCTTTTTCGGTGATCTTGTTGGGGGTATTCAGCACGGGGTGATCGGGGGCGAGGATGCGGACGGGAGCCTCCTCGACGGTGACCCGGTCACGGCTGAGCCGCAGGGGATAGGGGGCCATTTCCGTTTCCGGCATCTTCAGGCCGCGGCTGGTATTGTACTGTACCACCAACGTGCCGCCCTGCTTGACGTAGTACATCAGGTGGGGCTGGTAATTCGCCATCCGGTCCTCTACGTTGTAGGCACGGATGCCGACTACGATGGCATCGAAGCGATTCAGGTCGCCGGTGGTGATGTCGTTGTCGGTCAGGGTGGTCACCTCGTAGCCGATGCTGCGCAGGGCTTCGGGGATAGCGTCTCCGGCACCGGGCAGGTAGCCGATGGTCTTTCCGGCAATCGCCAGTTCGAGTTTGGCCACCGGGGCGCCGGCGTCCAGGTCGGCGAGTTGGGTGGGCAGGTGATCGTGGTCGATGGTAACCAGTTTACGGGTGTAGCCTTCCTCTCCCTTGCCGCTGAGGCGGGCCAGGGGAACGATCATGCCCTGGGCCTGTCCGGCCGGCGGGGTAAGCTTAAAGTTGAAGTACCGTTCCTGCCCCTTCCGTTCGATGGTGAATTCGGTCTTCTCCGGGGTGACGTTCCACCCTTCCGGGGTACAGAGTTCCACGGTACCGCTGATGTCGGCTTCGGCCGCGGTCACCTTTACCCGGATGTCGCGTGCCTCGGTACTGGTGAACAGAAAGCTGCTCTCGTCGAGTTCGACGAAAACGGGGGGCAGTACTTCCAGGGGCTGTACTTGTTCTCCCTTGACGGGATCGGTAAAAGCGTAACGGACGGGGCGGGTCAGTTCGATGGTTTCCCCGGCGATCTCCAGTTGAAAGGTGGCGTTGAGGGGGTCGGGGCTCTCTCCGAGACCGCGCTCCTCCTGATCGGCGACGGTATACATTCCCAGCTTCCAGTTGTCCCGCAGCCAGTAGGGGGTACTGCTGGAGAGCATATCCTGCAGACTGAGGGTGTCCGTCTGCTCGAAGGGGCGGTTGGCGGTCAGCTCCCGGTTGACGGTCATCCGGGTCATCACCGTACCCTCGATGAAATAGTCGACCAACCGGATGGGCTGGGTACTGCGGTTGGTGGCCTCCACTTCGATCCCGATCTCCCGCCCGGCGGTGACGATGGGGTCCTTAGTTTTGGCGGCCAGGTAAAGTCCGGTGGTACCGGCGATCAGTTCGTCGAGTTCCGCCATTTTCTTTTTCTTCCAGAACCCTTCGGGAAGAGCGGCCATTAGTCTGCGAACCCCGATGAGGGCAGGTACGGAAGCCGACGGATTGTCGAAGTCGAAGTCGGTCTGTATCCCGGTCAGCGCCTCCCCGATCTTCCCGCCGCCGGCGATGCGGTTCCAGCTCACGTCGATCCCGGCAAAGGGGTCTCCCTCGGCATCTCCATCGTCTCCCGCCAGCAGTTCGAGCTGTTCGATCTGCTCACCCCGGAAACCGGAGGAACCGAAACCCTGACTCTTGTGCTGACTGCGGCTGCGGGCGGCGATCTCGCTCACGCTCTCCCCCAGTTTAGGGAGGTAAACACCGGCATCCACCCTGATGATCTTATCCTGCTGCATGTGGTCGGGTACCCCGCGCCAGGTGTAGGCGTTCCAGTAAATGCGGCGGGGCTGCCAGACGTCCACGTACTTCAGCTGCTCGGGGTAAGCTTCCGGGTCACCGGCCAGTTCGAAGGCCTCCATCCCGATGATGGCACTGGCCGTGTGGTGACCGTGGGTGGTGCCCGGGGCGCGGGGGTCGAAGCGCAATACGATCACGTCGGGCCGCCAGTTACGGATGACCCAGACGGCATCGGCCAGCACGTCGTCCTTGTCCCAGATGTTGAAGGTTTCGTCCGGGTGCTTGGAGTAACCGAAAGTCATTGGCCCGACTGAAGAACTGGGTGCCTCCGTCGATGCGGCGGGCACTCAGCAGTTCCTGGGTACGGGTAAGGCCCAGCAGTTCGCGGATGTCGGGGGCGATCAGGTTCTGTCCGCCGTCTCCGCGCGTCAGGCTGAGGTAGGCCGTCTCCACTTTTTCCACATTGGACAGGTAGGCGATCAGCCGGGTGTTCTCGTCATCCGGGTGGGCCGCCAGGTAGAGGGCCGAACCGAGGACCTGTAGCTTCTCGATCCCGGCGTGCAGTTCTCCGGAGGAGGGTCGGGAGGGAAGTTGGGCAAACAATGAGGAATGGGCGAAGGGTCCTATTCCGAAGTAAGTGCAGGATAACAGGAAGAGCAGCAGGAGTCGAAACTTAATCACGGAGGGGGATTTGGTCGGTAAGGTAATGAGACAATTTATGGCTGGTCACGGTTGTGCATATTCTTGTTCCCACGGGCATATTCCAGTAAGTGTAGTACCTTAACGTAGGCTCACATGAATTATACTCCCTTTCGTCCCCATTAACCGAAACCCATGCTTCGCCTTATTTTCCTGTTGCTACTCACCGGTAGCCTGACCGCCCAGGATGCTCAGCGTCATCATTTTCGCGGACACGAATCCGATTACAATCCGGCCTTTACCGGTCAGACCGGTGCTTCCCGCCTCACCGCCGCCTTTAGTGGCCAGTGGGATTCCAACGGCAACCCCGGCAACAATGCCCGGAACTACTCCTCGAGATCGATCAGCTACGAGGAGGGATTGCCCTGCTTTTTTTTCGACTACGGCCTGTTTGCCCGCACCGACACCGAGGGCGACGGCGGCCTCACCACGGATGAGTTCGGGGGGCGGCTGGCGATCGCCGTCCCCATTCTCAAACAGTACCGTAACCCCACCCTTAACCTCCGGGCCGGATTCGGACTGACGCGCGGTCAGCGACGCATCGACTACAACAGCCTGCTTTTTCTCGACCAGCTGGATCAATTTTACGGGCCGGTCGACGAAAACGGCGCTGCCAACCCCACCGGCTTCCTGCCCCCCAACGGCTCGGTCAGTCCACGCTACACGACACCCAGTTTCGGCGTCTCCCTGAAGGGAGGCATCAATACCCGGTACAACCAGCAACGGCAGCGGCCGGTCACCTTCGACGTCGGGGCGGCGGTGCACAACTTCGCCTCCCTCACCACCCGGGACAGCCGACAGACCGCCTCCCTGCTCGGGATGGACGTCCCCCTCGGCCAGCGTGTCGTCCTCAGTGCCAGCGGCAGCGCCGTGGTGGCCACCCACGACAAACGGTACTGGACCGTCCACCCCCTGCTCGTCGTCCAGTTACAGGAGGGGCTGGGGTACCTGGAAACCGGGGCCGCCCTGAGTTGGAACCGCAACCTGGAGGTCGGATTCTTCCAGCACTGGGCCCGGCCGGCGGAGGGTGGGCCGGCCGCCAACTGGTCGACCCTCCGCGTCGAGGTCGGCCAGATCCTCCCCGGCGATTATACCCGGGTAGATGTCGGTATGAGCTGGTCGTTCCAGCACGGCCCCCTGAAAAATTTCGTCCGGGCACCCTTTGCCCTGACCGCCACCCTCAGTTTCGGCCGCAGCCTGGGTTGCCTCGCCGTCGGCCGCCCCGAAAATGACTTCGTCAGGGGGGCCCGCGGCAAGACTGACTGCTACAGTTTCGCCACCGCCCGCAACCGTATTTACGATAACATCTGGTACCGCTAAGCCCATGCTGACTTCCCGTTACATCTCCCTGATCTTACTGTTATTGCCCTGCTTTTACTTCGGAATAGGGCCCTTCGCCCATTCCTCGTTGCTCGCCCAGGGTTTCGGCAGTCCCTGCTCCCTGATAACTTGCGGCAATCTGAACGCTAGTTTCGACGCCAACGGCTCGGTGTCCTTCTGCGAGGGAGAAAACATTACCCTGGTCAATACTTCCGACGCAGGCTTCGAATATTTCCTGATTGACTGGATGGACGGCACGGTGGATTCCGTCTCCAACTACGACCCCATCAGCCATACTTATAACAACGTTTCCGACGACCCCTGCTCCCCGCCGGTAGAGTTTAACGTCCGCTTCCGGGGCATTCTCACCTGCGCGAACGGCTACAGCTGTGCCTCCGGCGGCTATGATTTCTCCCTGATCCCCGACCCGAACTCGGACTTCAACGCGCCCAGCGAAGTCTGTGTCGGAGACCCCGTCAACTTCCGGGAAAACGCCTGTAACGAGGACGTAACCAGCTACGAATGGGATTTCGGGGACGGGGACAGCAGCACCGAGGCCAACCCCACCCACACCTACGACACCCCCGGCACCTATACCGTCCGCTTCCGGGTAAGGGGCCTGCCGCCCTGCACGACCCGGCTGGACGAAGAAGTGCGCACCGTCACCGTCGTCGAACGGCCCGACGCGGTCTTCGCCAGTAGCGACCCGGACAACATTGCCTGCGCCGGTGACCGGATCACCTTCACCAACCAGTCCAATCAGTACTCCGACATTACCTGGTCCATCTCCGGTTCCGGCTGGTCGTTCACCGACACCCTGATGACAGTCAACTCCGACGTAATTACCGTCCAGTTCGACGATGTCCGCACCTATACCGTCCGGCTGACCGGCCAGAACGCCTGCGCCACCGAGCAGGACGATATAACGATCAGCATCCTGACCGCCCCCTCGGTTACCCTCACCGCCCCCGCTGCCGCCTGTGAATCGGTCACCCTGACCACCGCCAATTTGCCGTTTACCATCAGCGGCGATTACGATGAAGTATGCTGGGTCTTCACCAGTCCTTCGCTCAACCAGGAGATCTGTGAAGAGGATTTCGGCTCCGTCACCTTCACGGAATCCGGGACGGTCACCCTGACGGTCTCCGGCAGTTGCGGTGACCTGACCCGAATGGCCGACGTGAATGTTCAGTCCGGGGAAATCCCCCAACTGATCGCCGACTCCCCCTACTGCACCGGCAGCGCCCGCGATACGCTGAGGTCCGATTTGCCGGATGGCCTTTGGGACGGGCCCGGTATTGTAGACCGGGACCGGGGCATCTTCGACCCCGCCGACGCCGGCCCCGGCACCCACCGGATTAGCTACGAGATCGACGCGGGTGCCTGCACCAACGAGAATACCATCCTGGTCGAAGTTTTAGCCAGCGCGTCGGTCATGACCGACGACGCTACCCTCTGCGAGACGGACGCCGCCGTCCAGCTCACCGCCAGTCCGGGGCCGGGTAACTGGTCCGGCACGGGCATCACCGACCCGGCAAACGGCATCTTCGATCCGGATACATCGGGCATCGGCACGTTTCAGCCGGAGTACGCTTTCGTGGACGCCAACGGTTGCCGGGTAACCGCCCGCCCGACGGTCCTGGTCGAGGCCCTCCCGACGGCCACGATCACTGACTCCTCCCTGATCTGCCTGGTCGATCAGGCCCTCTCCCTGGAAGCGGTCACCGGCGTTACGGCCACGCCCGCAACCGGTTCCTTCACCTGGTCGGTGGCCGGCAGCGACCGGCCGAGCGGCACGATCAACCCGGTCAACGACCTGCCCGGCCCGGGATTCTACCCGGTGGTGTTCGAGTACCGAAACAGCGCCTGCGTCATTACGGATTCCGCCACCCTCGAGGTGGTAGAGAACCCGGTCCTGGCCCTCGAACCGGTGGATGATCTCTGCATCAGCGCGGGTAGTTACCAGCTCGTCAGTAACCTCCCCGGCAATGACTGGAGCGGCCCGGGCGTAGACCCGGCCACCGGATTGATCGACCTGGCGGCGGCCGGGGGCGGGACACACCGTTACCGCTTCGTCTTTCAGCCCGGCGGTAGTTGCGAGCAGTCCGCGGAGGTTATCGTCACCGTCGAAGACCCCGGCGCGACCGTCAGTGCGGGGGATCCGGAAACGATCTGTGAGGGGCGGGACCTCACCTTCGAGCTCACCGGCGGCAGCCCGGCGGATGGCAACTGGACGGGTCCGGCGCTGACCGGGACGACCGTCGACGTCACCCAACTGCTGCCCGACTCCACCTACCTCTATACTTACACAGTGACCAGCGAGGCGGCGACCGACTGCTCGGCATCGGCCACCAGGCCCGTCCGCTACGGCCCGCGCCCCGGTACCGGTTTCACCCTCGACGGCGGCAGCTGCGTCGGCGAAACATTTACCCTGACGGCAACGGGTAACGGCACCTTCGACTGGGACCTCGGTGACGGCCGAATGGAGACTAGCCGTAGCGTCACCCACGCCTACACCGAGGGTGGGCGTTCGTATTCCCTCAATCTTTCGGTCACTTCGGCGAACGACGGCTGTCCGGCCGATACATCCTGGTCGGTTTACGTCACTTCCCCACCGGTTCCCAGCTTCGAACTCGACAGTACCACCGGCT
Organism: Lewinellaceae bacterium; assembly: GCA_963838715.1. Classification (GTDB taxonomy): domain Bacteria; phylum Bacteroidota; class Bacteroidia; order Chitinophagales; family Saprospiraceae; genus Neolewinella. The sequence goes on along the minus strand of CAWISE010000009.1, from coordinate 3,666,757 downwards.
GCGCGCCTTTCGTACTGCAACTGGCCGACGGCAGCAGCGGCGATCAGTTCACCAGTCGCTGGGTGGTGCTGGGCGATACCCTGCCGGGTGGTCCCCTGAACTATGTCCTCGACGGCTTTCTGACCGATACGACGATCGACGTCACCCTCATCGCGGAGAATTTTTGCGGGGCGCGGCCGCAGGTGCAAAGTTTACTGGTGAAACCCTATCCGGTCGTTGATTTCGGGTTCGACGTCCCGACGGGTTGCAGTCCGTACCTGCCCGGACTGAGCAACGTCACTTTAGGCAATCCCGATTTTTTCCGCTGGGACCTGGGCAACGGGGAAACCAGTACGGACAGCATTCCGGAACTCACGGAGTACACCACTCCGGAGGATTCGATCTCCCGCTACCCCTTCACCCTCGTTGCCGGAAATGAGTGCGGCCTGGATACCCTGGAGCAAACGTTGACCGTCCGGCCGCCCAACGTAGCGGCCTTCATCAGTCTGGACACCGTCGCCGGTTGTCAGCCCTGGACGTTCTCCCCCAGGAGCCTGTCGACCCCGGGCGCGAACCTGGCCTGGTCCGTCACCGACCCCGACGGAACCGAGGTAGCCAGCGGCAGTTCCCCCACCCCCACCTTCACCCTGAACGAACCGGGACTGCACCGGATCATCCTGCGGGCCGCCGACTGCGGGGCCGACGCCGACACTTCCTTCGTTGACGTTCTTCCCGCGCCGGCCGTCAGCCTGGTCGCTCCGGACCCCGTCTGTCGGGAAGAGAGGATAACGCTGCGACAGACATCGACCGACATTTCCGGCGGGCAGTGGACTTTGGGAGACGGTAGAACGACCGAGGACCTCAACCCCGTGGTCGCCTACGATTCCGCCGGTACTTTCCCGCTGACGTTCACCGCCTTATCTGCCATCAACGGCTGCCCGGCCTCGGCCACCGGCGAGATCACCGTCCGGGAACTCCCCGAGGTGGCGATCGCTCCACAAGACACCTCCGGCTGCCCGCCGTTCACGACCGTATTTAACGCCACGTCGACGGGTACCGGGTTGAGTTACGACTGGACTTTCGGAGACGGAAGCAACAACGAAACGGGTGCCACGCCGAGCCATACCTACGGGGAAGCGGGCAACTATTCCCCCGTCCTCAGCGTGACGGACGCCTTCGGTTGTTCCGGCAACGCCCGCTTCGATCGTATTCTCGTCCACGAACTCCCGGTTCCCGGATTCCTGGTCGGTCCGGATCTGATCTGCGCCGGATACGACAGCATCCGACTGACCAGTACGGCGATGGGGGCTAGTTCCTACCAGTGGATCACGCCCGACACCACGCTCAGCGGGCCAAACCCTTCTCCCCTGCCGGCGGGGCAACCCGGAGCGGTCATCATCCGGCAAGTGGTCAGCAACAGCTTCGGCTGTACGGCGGAGGAAAGCCGGACGGCCGTCGTAGCGGAAAGCCCTTTCCTCTCCCCGAATTTCTCCCCGACCGAACACTGCGCGGGAGAAGTCCTGCGTCTCTCCGCGGGAGGGGGCGGCTACACCGACCTGCGGTGGGAACTGGGGGACGGGAGCGGATCGACCGACTCCGAACTCACCCACCGATTTGCCGGACCGGGCAGCTACGAGGTGGAACTGACCGCCGGTAACGACAATGGCTGCCCGTCCGTCACCGCCCGCCAGAGCGTGGTGGTGTACCCCATCCCGACCGCGGCGTACACCGTGGTTTCCGATCTGTCGTGCGGAACCCCGGCGATCTTCCGTTTCACCAATACCAGCCGGGACGCCCTGCGTTACGAGTGGGCTTTCGGGGACGGAGGGACCGCCGAGGCACCAGACCCTACCCATACTTTCGACACCCCCGGCGACTACCCTGCTCAACTGATCGCCATCTCCGAATTCGGCTGTCGGGATTCCACGGTCCGTACGCTGTCCGTTTCCGGTGCCCCGGTGGCGGACTTCAACCGACCGCCCGTGCTGGCCTGCGCTCCCTACCCCGCCCGGCTGAGCGCGCTGGAAACGGAGGCCGCGCGCTACGAATGGTACCTGAATGATGATTTCTCCCCGATCCCCGGCCGGACACTGGATACGCTACTGTCCGAGCCCGGCACCTACGACATCAGACTGATCGCCATTTTTGACGAGCGTTGCCGGGACACTTTCACCCTGCTCAATGCCGTCACCGTAGAGGAGAGCCCCGTGGCTGATTTCGACTATGTGGCCGACAGCTCCCCCAACCGGTTGGGAGACGTACGCTTCCGCAACCTCAGCATCGGCGGAACGGAGTTTTTCTGGGATCTCGGCGACGGTACCATCACCGATGTCTTCGAACCGGATCATGACTACCGGATCAACCGGGACATCGAGGTACTGCTGGCCGTCACCAGCCGGTACGAGCGGGGGCTGGTTTGCTCCGATACCCTTATCCAGCCCGTCGCCCCGGAGTGGCTGACCCGTTTTTACGTACCCACGGCCCTGGCCATCGACTCCGGCCCGGAGGAAGTACGGACCTGGGGCGCCAAGGGGTTTGGGGTCAGGGAGTACACCCTGGAAGTTTTCAGTCCCTACGGACAGCGGATATTTACCACCGGCGAACTGGAGGATAGCGTCCCTACGGGTCGCTGGGACGGCAGCTACCCCGGAAATTCTGACTACGTACTACAGGGAAGCTACACCTGGCGGGCCAGCGTGACCTACGTAGACGGATCTACCGATAATCTGCTGGGGACGGTGACCGTCTTACGGTAACCGAAGCGAAACTATGCTTACCGCATCTTGTTACCTTCCACTAAACCGCCCAACTATGAAAGCTTCCCCCAACGCCAAATTCGGTACCCAGTGCATTCACGGTGGCCTTGAGCCCGACCCGCTGACCGGAGCCGTGATGACGCCCATCTACCAGACTTCTACCTACGCCCAATCCGCGCCGAACGAGCATAAGGGATATGAGTACGCCCGCACCGGCAACCCCACCCGCACGGCCCTGCAGAACAACCTGGCCGCCATTGAGGCGGGCAAGCACGGTATCTGCTTCAGTTCCGGCCTCGCGGCGATGGACAACGTGATCCGCCTGCTCCAGCCGGGAGACGAGGTACTGGCCAGTGACGACCTCTACGGCGGAAGCTACCGCCTGCTGACGGCCGTCTTCGGCCCTTTCGGTATCAAGAGTCGCTTCATCGATATGCGCGACCCCGCCAACGTGGAGAAGGAGATATCGGCCAGCACTAAAATGCTCTGGATCGAGACGCCCACCAACCCGATGCTCAACATCGTGGACATCGAGGCCCTGACCAGGATTGCCCGACAGCGCGAGATTCTCTCGGTGGTCGACAATACCTTCGCCAGCCCCTACCTGCAGCAGCCCATCAAACTGGGTGCGGATATGGTGCTGCACTCCGCCACCAAGTACCTGGGCGGTCACAGCGACGTAGTGATGGGTGCCGTGGTCACCAACAGTGACGAGATCGCCCAGCGGCTACTCTACTTTCAGAACGCCGTTGGCGCGGTTCCCGGTCCGCAGGATTGCTTCCTGGTACTGCGGGGCATCAAGACCCTCCACCTACGGGTACAGCGGGCCTGTGAAAACGCCCGTAAGATCGTGAAGGTCCTCCAGGAAAATGATCTCGTCGCCAACGTTTACTATCCCGGTCTGCCCGACCACCCCCGCCACGAAGTAGCCGCGAAGCAAATGCGGGACTTCGGAGGGATGATCTCCTTCGACCTGAAGGAAGATACGCTGGAGGCCGCTACTCAGGTGATGCAAAATACCCACTACTTCACCCTGGCCGAAAGTCTCGGCGGCGTGGAGAGTCTCATCGGTCACCCCGCTTCCATGACCCACGCCAGCATCCCCCGGGAGCAACGGCTGAGTGTCGGGCTGACGGACAGCCTGATCCGCCTCAGTGTAGGGGTAGAAGACGGAGAAGATTTGGTGAAAGATTTGGAAACGGCACTGGCGGCCGCGGTCGGGGCGGCGGTTTAAACTGACTCCGTATTTCATACGTCGGACCGCCTCCCTGCGGTCGAGAGGTCCGACGTAGAAATACTAACCCAGTGAGGACGTCGGACCTCTCGAGGAGGAACGACGAGGCGGTCCGACGTCTCGAACGAATCAGGCTCCCGCCGCCGTTACGATTTTTGCACCTGCGTCCCCGCCCCCGTCCACCCGGGACCTGGGGAGGCTGTTCGGATAGTTGGACTGGGCCCACTGGATGACGTGCTCCCGCAGCGCGCAGCGCAGGTCGAAGGTATTGCCCGCATTGTTGGAAGAAGCCAGGATGCGGATGGTCTGTACCCGATCGTTGTTGTCGGTCACGACGACGGACTTCACCCGCTCGTCCCACAACTCCTGGGTGGGCAGGAAGCGGTCGACCTCCTCCCGGAGTTCCCGGACGGGAAAAGTGTAGTCCATGTACAGGAAGACGGTACCGATGAGTTCGGCGCTGGAGCGCGTCCAGTTCTGAAAGATGTCGTCGATGAAGTACTGGAGCGGGACGATCTGCCGCCGCTGGTCCCAGAGCCGCATGACGACGTAAGTCAGGGTGATCTCTTCCACCCAACCGTATTCTCCGTTCACGATCAGGGCATCGTCGATCCGGATGGGCTGGGTGAAGGCGATCTGGAAGCCCGCCAGCAGGTTAGCGATCGACTTCTGCGCCGCGATGCCGATAATGAGACCACCTACTCCGACGCCGGTGAAAAGGCCGGTCCCCACATTGCGGACGGACTCGAATTGCAGCAGGATAAAGGCCGCCGTGATCAGAAAAACGACGATACCGATCACCCGCTGAATGTACTGCAGCTGGGTCAGGATCTTACGTTCCTTCAGGTTGTTGGTGTCATCGGCGGCGAAGCGATGACGGATGGTATCCGCGAAAACATTAACCAACCGGATGATGAGCAGCGCACCGAAAATGTACATCAGGGTGCGTGCCAACTTGATGGCCGGAGAAAGGTAGAAAGTCTGCTCCGTACCCTCCGCGTTCCGCAGCGAGGCCCAGAGGGAGACCGTGACCAGGAAGGTCAGCGTCCAGAACAGTGCGGTGCGGGTACGGGTACGTACGGCCTTTAGCGTAAAGTTGTCCCACTTCTTAGCACTGATCCCGACGACCGGATAGATGAGAAAAACTACCAGTACGGCTACCAACAGGGCCAGGCCGAAGAGGATCAGCATTTGCAGGTAGAGTGGCGTAGAATTGTAAAATTCGGTCAGTACGTCCATGCTGGGGGGTTTGCTTTTGCTACTCTTCGCCGATTTCCGGCAATTTATGCAGACGGACCGTCTCGATCCGCGTATTAGATACTTCCGTCATGCGGAATTCGAAGCCTTCCAATTCCAGCACCTCCGCCTCGTCCGGGACCCGTTCGGCGGTGGCCACGATGAAACCGGACAGGGTCTGGTAATCTCCTTCCGGAATGCCGAGATCGTACTTTTCGTTCAGGTCCTTGATTTCCAGCCGGCCACTGAAGTGAAAATGACCGTCCCCCTCGTCGATCTCCACGTACTCGTCGTCGTCGTACTCGTCCTCGATCTCCCCGAATATTTCTTCCAGCAAGTCCTCCATCGTTACCAGACCGGCAATGCCGCCGAACTCATCGACTACGCAGGCAATACTCATCTGTTCCTTGACGCTGCGGTTAAGCAGGTCGGTCACCCGGGCTACCTCGGGTACGAAGGTCAGTTCCAGGATACACTCCCGGACGGTGGCCGGGTGGTTCAGCAGTTGCTGGTGGTGGACGTAGCCCAGCACCTCGTCGATGTCTCCGTCGGTAATGAGGATACGGGAAAGGCGGGTTTCGATAAATTTGGCTTCCAGTTCCTCGATGGTGGCCGTGGCGTCCAGGCTTTCGATCTCCGTACGGGGGATCATACAGTCGCGAAGGCGGACTTCGCCCAGGTTGAGGGCATTACCGAAGAGTTTGGTATCGATCCCTACGTCTTCCTCATTGGACTGGCTGCTGTTCACGAAATTTTCCAGGTCGAGTCGGGTCAGTACCGTCTCCAGTTCGTCCGCCGGCCTTTTGATAAAGAGCCGGAGCAGGGCGTTGCTGGTACCGGTCATGATCACGCTCGGCAGGTAGAGCAATCCCTGTAGGGCGCGCAGGGGAAGGGCGAAGAAGTAGAGGGCGTCGTCCGAGAACAGGCGGAAGACCGTTTTGGGCACGTATTCTCCGAAGATCAGTACGATAATGGTGATGAATAGCGTACCGGCCAGCAGCAGTCCGATCTCGTTCTCCAGTCCGAAGTACTGCAACAACAGGCCATTGATCGGCACGGTGATCAGTGAGGTGAAGGCCACCAGCGCGATGTTGTTCCCCACCAGCATGGTACTCAGGAAGTCCGCCGGCCGGTCGAACCAACCCGCGAGGATTCGGCTACGGCGGGTGTCGCGTTTCTTCTTCAGCTCCACCCGCAGCTTATCCGAGGATACGTAGGCGATCTCCGACCCGCTGAAGAGGGCGGAAAGCAGGAGAAAACAGATGATGAAGAGGGTGGTCAAGGTTGGTTCGGTTTGGAAACGGGAATTCGGCCGTCCACCTGCAGCACTCGCGCATCCTTGAATCCGGGGTCGGCCTCCAGGCCGTAGCCGGTGATGATATAGTCCGGTTGGGTGAGGACGACAAATTTGTTGGTGTAGATCAGTTCCCGGTCCTCGGCCCAGTTGAGTTCCTCGGTTTCCAGTCGCTGGAGATCGACGGACTCCCAGACCACGCTATCCCTTACCGTGATGAGACTGCTCCGTTTGCGGTAGGTACCCCAGTTGGCGATCAGCGTACTGCTCGTATCCTGAGCTTCGTCGAGGAAGGCCACGTGCAGTCCGTCCGGGAATTCCTGCCGCGGGTCGGCCGCGTCCAGGTAGTTGACCATCGTGGGAGCGGCAATGATCACCTTGACCCTGGCCGAGTCGCTGTAGATGACCCGAACGTTTCGGGCGATCTCGGTTTTCTCATCCAGCTGTTGCTCCAACAGCGCGACCTCCGCCGGGTCGTTGATACAGGCGGTCACCAGGAAGAGGGGCAGCAGTAAGCAGAGGAAGCGATACATAAACGGGTTTTAGCCCAGCAACGACCGACCGGTTGCCCAGAGTGCCTGACCGTAATACATGGGGTCGGCGGGAACGCGATCTCCGTTCGCTTTGTAGATGTACACCACCAGTACCACGAAGAGCAGGAGCGCGATGAAAATACCCATCACGATGTATCCCTTAAATCCGGCTTGTTTGATCTCAGACATAAATTGCTTATTTCTTTAGCTCCGCAAAGTTACCGAAAAATGCCCGTTCCGAATTTTATCGGAACGGGCATTCTCAGTTCTTGAATCCTGATTCTTATCTCTTAGTTACATTCCAGGGCGGCGCGCTTGTCCTCCACCTCGGCCGCAGCGCGCATCCCCGAAACGACGGAGTTCGCTACCGCGATGCGGGAAGTGGTATTGATCTGCTGGCGGGCACCGGGCAGGTTACCGCTGTTGATGCCGGGGGCATCCTTCAGGGGCTTGATCACGTAGACGCCGTTCTCGCCGATGATGGGCGTACTCAGGCTGTTGGTAGCGGTCGTCATGGCGGCGGCCAGGACCCGGGGCTCGCGGCCCACGCCGGCGGCCAGGCTGCTCATGGTGGGGTTAACGTTGCGCAGGGTATCCACCTTGCTGCCGTACTGCTGGGCAATGGCATCCAGGCTCTTACCGCTGAGTTGACCGGCGGCGGCCTGGCCCTTGGCCCGGTTCATGACGATCGGCTCCACGTTCTCCCGTACGGCGGCCACGGGGGCGAGCCCCTTGGGAATTACCTTGTCCACACCGGCCAGTACGTAGTAGCGGCGGTAAAAGAGCTGGGGGTCGTCGAAGGTGTAGCTGCGGTCGCTGATCTCTCCCTCATCGAAGGTGTAGGCCCAGCACAGCATCTGGCGGACTTCCTGTCCACTGCCGAGTCCGGCAATGTTGTAGTCCGTCATGCTCAGCGGACGGGTGGTCTTGACGGTCGCGCCGGCGGCGGGAGCGGCGGCTACGGCGTCGGCCAGGTTGTCGTACTTGGCGAGGAACTCCTGCGACTTCACGTCGACGGCTTCCTGGGTCTCGATACTGGGCTCGATGTTCTCCACGATGTAGGCCACCTTGGCGCGCGGGCTGCTGGTGTTGCTGCGCTTCAGTACCTCGACAACGTGCCAGCCGAATACGGACCTCACTTTGTAGAGCGTATTGAGTTCGCCGGTCCGGAAAAGGATGTCGTCGTAGGCACGCACGAATTGTCCGGGGGTTACTTTTTCGTAGACACCACCGTTATTGGCGCTGCCCTGGTCGGTGCTGAACTCCGCGGCCAGGTCGCTGAACTGGCTACGGTTGGTCCGCAGAACGCCGATCAGGCTGTCCACTTTCGCCTCGGCGGCGGCGAGTTCCTGGGGGGTAGCGGGGATTCCGGCACGGGGGTTACCGGCACCGATCAGGATCTGACGGGTATTGGCGCTGTCGGCCAGGGTTTCCTTCATCACCACTTTGGCCAGTTTCATGGCGTTGCCCTCCAGGTAGGGGCCGTAGATATCACCGGTGCTGAGTTCGTCGATCACCCGGTCGGCGACGGCGGGGGGCAGGTTGCTGCGCGTCAGGGAGGCGCCGGTGTAGCTGCCGTTGTTGGCCAGTGCGTAGAGGCTGTCGTTGGTCACGCTGGCCCACTCGGCCTTCAGTTCGTTGAGGCTCGCACGGATGGCGGCACTGTCTTCCTGGGTGGGGGCTACCTCAAACTGGATCAGGGTCAGCAGGCGCGTCTCCTGGTCGTTTTCGTAGATGCTGCGGTTTTCGTTGATGTAGGCCTCCAGGTCGCTGTCGCTCACCTCGGCGCTGGCCGTGATCTTATCGAAGGGGATGCGGACGAGTGCGATGTCGCGGGTAGCCACCTGGCTGTTCGCGAAGTCCTGCGCCTGCCAGCTGGGGGCGTACATGGCCTTGGACACCAGGGCGCCGAGTTTTTCCTGCAAACGCTGAGCGTTCACCTCGCGCCGCTGGTACTTCCAGATGGGCACGAAGTTGGGACTCAGCTCCTGGGCGTCGATGCCGTCCTGGATGTTGCCGTCCTCCACGTAGCGCTGTACGTTGGTGAGGAATTCCCGGTTGACCTGACCCGTCTGGGGGTCGCCGAAGTTGCGGCGGATCACCGGGCTGGGGTTGGGTCCGAAGGTGAGGTCTTCCATCTCCGTGTCGGATACGGCAAGGCCCAGTTTCGCGGCTTCGGTACGTACCAGTCCTTCGTTCACGTAGAACTGCCAGAGGTTATCGCGATTCTGGAAGTTATCGCCGCTACTGTAGATCGCGCCGAAGGTGCGCTCGAACTCGTTGCGCTCGATCTCCACCTCGCCGGCCCGGCCCATCAGGGCTTCCACGGGGCCGATGGCGCCGCTGTTACCGCTGTTCATTATGTCCGACAGGACGAACAGCGCAATGCCGCCGCCGATGAAGAGAAGGACGATCAGGGGGTTGTTTCTAATTTTTCCAATCAGTGCCATACTGCAAATTGCTTTAGGATAGGGAGCCCTACACACCGGTTCTTCCCGGGTGGTCAGGCTAACGGGACGCGAAGATAGTAAGGATTGAAGGAAATAGGGATTAGAAGGATAAAAGGTTGCTGTCACAAGCAACGGAGGGCGCGGGCGCAGGTGCAGGCTTTTCCGATTATCAGCGGTGCGGTCGTTCACCAGCGGGAACGTATGACCGGGGTTACGGTCCGGGGATACCGGGGTGGGTCCACGGGTCATTCCTCACAACCTCTTCCTACCTTTACGCCTTTCTATTATTCAGACCGACCAAACGGTCCATTTCCCCAACGACCCAATTTCTCCCTCCATGGCCATCATGATCACCGACGATTGCATCAACTGCGGCGCCTGCGAGCCGGAATGCCCCAATACCGCCATCTACGAGGGCGGTGTGGAGTGGACCATCTCCGACGGTACTTCCATTGACAGCCCCTACACCATCGAAACCGGCGAGACCGTTGCCCCCGACGAGGAAAAAGAACCCGTCAGCGACGAGTTTTACTACATCGTCCCCGACAAATGCACCGAGTGCGTCGGCTTTCACGAGGAGCCCCAGTGCGCCGCCGTTTGCCCGGTAGACTGCTGCGTCCCCGATCCCGAACGGGAGGAGGAGGAAGGCATCCTTCGGGCCCGGCAGGCTACGCTCCACAAGGAGTAGTAAGATAAAAGAGGAAAGACCGGCCCACTAGCCAGCGGGACGGTCTTTCCTCTTTTATCTCTCAATAGGACTTTATCCAACGCACCGTAGCCCGCAGCCCCAGCTGAAAGTAATTCCGGCTCACCCGCTCTATTTCGTTCCGTACCGTATTTCCGGAGAGAAAAAAACGAACGTCTGGTTGCAGCCGCACGGCCACCCGCTCGTTGAGCATCCGGTCGTAACCGATGCCGGTGGCCAGGGAGAATTGCAGACGCCGGTACTCTATGAAGTCACTTTCCGGCAGTAGTTCGTCCGCTGTTTCGGTACCGTTCTCGAAGTCCTGTCGGCGAATGCGGGTACTGAGGTGATAATTGGCGGCCCCGCCGAAGAAAAAGAAGACCCGGTTCTTTTTGTCGATGTCCTGAAAAAAGTTGAATTCCAGGGGAATGGACACGAACTGGGTGGTGGTCGTCAGCCGAAAACCGACGTTGTCGAAGGGGTCCCCGATGGGCTGTTCGAGGGTTTTATAGCCCGTTCTGGCGTAGCGGATACCGATGGTGTACCCCAGTTTATCGAAACGATTATCGTAGACGAGGCCCAGGCCGTAACTGAAGATCCCGTTCTCCAGGCTGTCGAGGGCCGCCAGTTCGTCGAAGATCAGGTCGGAGCCCCCCGCCAGCCGCCGGTCGCTGAGGTGGGGGTACAGCTCCAGGCCGAAGCCGCGCTCGATGACCTGGGCGGGTAAAAAGAAAGGCAGTGCCAGGAGTAGGGGTAGGACGATCCGCTTCATGAACTGGTATAACAGCGGGAAGGTCCGGTTTATTGAATGTGTACCCGTGGAGGATGCTCACGTCCGACAGATTTCCACCGAAATCAGAATTCTTGGTTCTTAATCGGATTTTGTCGGACGTGGGCGTCCTCCACCATACGGGTCTCCTCCACCGATCTCCCCACCCCGCCAATGGTTACTTTTGCCCCTCCCACCGCCTCGCCATGAATACTGCACCCGCGCCCCGCCGCCCCCTGTTTGCCCTCCTGCTCCTCCTTCCCCTTTTGACGTTCGCCCAGGGTGCGCCCCTGCCCGTGACCGAAGAAGGGAACGACCTCATCCGCCGACTGTTGGTCCGCTTCGGCACCGACGGCTTTACCGCCCCGGCCACCGACCTGTCCCTGCAACCCACGGACCGTGGCACGCTGGTGCGGCTGGCCAAAACTTACCTGGAACTCTACCCCGACGAACTGTCCAAAACCGACCGCTACCGCCTGGAGGTTTTTCTGGCGAGCAACAACGAATGGCTCAGCCTGCCCACGCTGACGGAAGACGAGGACGGCGACCGGGCCGCCTTCCGGACGGGCGACGACTTCGCCGTAAAGTCGGAGGCCATGCCGACGTACCAGCCCTCAAAAAAACCCGTATTCGGTGCCCTCTACCGCACCCCCGCCCACCTGATCGAGGTCAACCGGCCCGACTTCTACCTCCGGGTCAACCCCATTATCGACCTGCGCTACGGCAAGCAGCGGGACGACAGCGAAGACTATCTGTTCAACCGCCGGGGCCTCCGCCTGCGCGCGGGTATCGACGACCGGCTCTTCCTCCACTTCGAGCTGCTGGAGACCCAGGTGGGACTCCCCAATTACGTCCGCCGGTTCCGGGACAGATTCCGGGCCGTGCCGGGAGCGGGCTTCATCAAAGCGTACGAACTCGGGCTGGCCAACGTCGCTGACGGCAGTGATTACCTCAACGGCAGCGGCTACCTGAGCGCCGACCTGACGAAGCACGTCGGCTTCCGCCTGGGCTACGGACAGCACTTCATCGGTGACGGGGAGCGCTCCCTGCTGCTGAGTGACTTCAGCAACAACTACCCCTTCCTGGAAATCAACTGGCGGATCTGGAAATTCCACTACCGCAATCTGTTTGCCGAACTGACGGCCGGTCCGGCGCGGACCACGCCCTCCGGCGTGGCCCTGCCCAAGAAGTACCTGGCCGCCCATCACCTATCGATCAACATCGGCAAGCAGCTGACCCTCGGTCTCTTCGAGGCGGTCGTCCTCAGCCGGGAGGACGGTTTCGACCTGGCCTACCTCAACCCCATCATCCTGTACCGGACGATCGAGCAGAGTGTCGGTAGTCCGGACAACGCCCTCGTGGGCCTGACCGGCCGCTACCGGCTTCCGAAACTGCGCAGTGAAGTCTACGGACAGTTCATCCTCGACGAATTCAAGTTCGACGAACTCTTCACCCTCCGCCGGGGCTGGTGGGCCAACAAGTGGGGCTACCAGATCGGTGCCCGTCACGTCAATGCCTTCGGGCTCGACAACCTCGACCTGGTGGCCGAGCGCAACGTGACCAGACCATATATATACACCCACCGGGCCACGAGCAGCTATACCCACTTCGCCCTGCCGCTGGCCCACCCGCTGGGGGCTAACTTCAAGGAGAACCTGGCTAGGCATCGATTACCGGCCCCTCCCCCGGCTCGACCTGAGTGCCCGGCTCTACCTGATCGAACAGGGGCAGGAACCGGACGGCCGTACCGTCGGGGAGAACATCAACGTGAGTTCCGACCTGCGTAGCATGGATTTCGGGAACGAGATCGGGCAGGGGCTTTTCTACACTACTACCCTGCTGCAACTGCGGGCCGGTTACGAAATACGACCTAACCTCTGGCTGGAAGGGGAAATCCTGAGCCGGCAGAAGGACAGTGAACTGGACGCGCTGGACCTGGAGACCTTCCTCATCAATGCCGGCATCCGGTGGAACGTAGCCCGGAGGCGGGAGGCATTTTAGGGGGGTTCGTCGAAAAATTCAATCCAAATCCTACAAGCCCCGGTTATTAGCGGTATGAAAACTCTATTTCTGCTCCTGATGCTCACCACTTCCCTTTCCGCCCAGGACTTCGACCGGTCCGTCCTGGATGCTTACTTCGACAGCCTCGCCCTGTACGACCGGGCCATGGGCACGCTGGTGATTGCCCGGGAGGGTGAAACCGTGTACGAGCGCTCCATCGGGTTCGCGGATGCCGGCATGACGCTCCCCGCTACCCCCGCCAACATCTACCGGACAGGCTCCATCTCCAAGACCTTTACGGCCGTCATCATCCTGAAACTGGTGGACGCCGGTAAAATGAGCCTCGACGACACCCTGGACAAATGGTACCCGGAAGTGACCAACGCCGACCGCATCACCATCGACCAGTTACTCCGTCACCAGAGCGGAATCGGCAACTACACCGCCGCCGAAGACGTGATGGAATGGATCGGGCGGCCCCATACTCCGGAAGAGATGGTGGCCCGGATCGCAGCGCTGCCGGCGGACTTCGAGCCCGGAACGGACGTTGCCTACTCCAACTCCAATTTCCTGCTCCTCGGCTACATCGCCGAACGGGTGACCGACATGGACTACCCCACCCTGCTGAAGGGCTACATCACCGACCCGCTACAGTTGCGACATACCTACTACGGCGGCCCCATCGACTCCACGAAGGGAGAGGTAGTTTCCTTCAACTCCACCGGCGAAGGCTGGAGAGTGGCCCGGCCCTGGAATACCGACGTGGCCGGCGGGGCGGGTGCCCTGAGTTCCACCGCCACCGATCTGAACACCTTCTACCGGGCCCTGCTCCGGGGGGAGCTGCTCAAAATGGAAACCGTCGAAAAAATGAAAGAGATGAAGGGAGGGCTCGGACAGGGGCTGTTCACCTTCCCCTTCGGAGACCGGATCGCCTACGGCCACAACGGTGGAATCGAGGGCTTTTCCACGCTCTCCGGTTACTTTCCGGACTCGGATCTGTCGATCACCTACCTGAGTAACGGAGTGGACCTGCCGGATAACGACATCATGATCGCCGCCCTGACGATCTACCACGGGTTGCCCTTCGAGATGCCCGACCTGACCCCGGTGCCCGACTTACCGGAGGAAGCATTACAAGCCTACCTCGGCACCTACCGGAAGGCAGATTTCCCACTCGATATCGTCATTTTCGTCCAGGACGGAAAATTATTCGGTCAGGCTACCGGACAGGGTGCCTTTCCGCTCACCCCCGGAGCGCCCGACGAGTTCCTCTTCACCGCCGCCGGCATCCGGTTACTCTTCGTCCCGGGGGAAGGGAAGATGACGCTATTTCAGGGCGGGCAGGCGATCGAGATGAAGCGGTAGCCGGACCGTACCTTCGCCCCATGGCTCAATTCATCATCGAGGAGGACAAGCTCCGCCGTAACCTGGAACGGATCGCCGACGTAGCCGCGGCGGCGGACGTCCGCATCATTCTGGCCCTGAAGGCTTTCGCGTTCTGGCCCGCCTTTCCCGTCATCGCCGAGTACCTGCCGGGGGCGACGGCCAGCAGTCTCAACGAGGCCAAACTCATCACCAATCACTTCGGGCGCAAACCGCATGTCTACGCACCCGTGTACCGCGACGAGGAGTTTGGCGACATCCTCGGAATGGCCGGCCACCTGACCTTTAATTCCCTGACCCAGCTGGAACGGTTCCGCCCCCGCTGGGAAGCCGCCGGGGCCAGCGTCGGCCTGCGCGTCAACCCGGAGTACAGCCCGGTGGAGACGGCACTTTACAACCCCGCCAACCCCCACGGCAGACTCGGGGAAACACTGCCTAACCTGCCGACGAAAACGCCGCGGGGGTTGTCCGGACTCCACGTCCACACCCTCTGCGAGAGCAACGCGGCCCAGACGGCCACCCTCATCGACCGGACGCTCAGTAAGTTCGGTCATTACCTCCCCGACCTGAGGTGGCTGAACCTGGGGGGCGGTCACCTCATGACGAAGGCCGGGTACGATCACTCCACCCTCATCGAAAAACTTCGCATCCTGCGTGCCCGCCACCCCGATCTGGAAATCATTCTCGAACCGGGTAGCGCGATCGTCTGGCAAACGGGCACCCTGCACGCTACGGTGCTGGACATCGTGGAGAATTACGGCCACCGTACCCTGATGCTCGACGTCAGTTTTACCTGCCACATGCCGGACACCCTGGAAATGCCCTACCGCCCCGAACTACGCGGCGCGAGCACCGAAGCCGGCCCCGGCCACCCCTACAATTACCGCCTCGGCGGCATGAGTTGCCTGGCCGGCGACTACCTGGACGACTACTTTTTCGCCCAGCCCGTCCGCATCGGTGACGCCCTGATCTTCGAGGACATGAGCCACTACACCACGGTTAAATCCACGATGTTCAACGGCGTTCCCCACCCGGATATCGTGCTGGTGGATGCCCACGGGGATACGGTGACGGAGCGGGTGTTTACGTACGCGGATTACGAGGGAAGAATGGGGTAAGAGAGAAAAGAAGAAAGATCGTTCCGCCCTACGGCGGAACTGAAGGAAGAAAGAGGTATCACTCACATTGCCTCTGAGCGTTGTAGGCAAGGCCGCGCAGCGCCGAGCGGTATTTCTTTCTTCTTTGTTCCTTCATTCCCGCTGACTAGCGGGAAGGTCTTTTCTCTTTCCTGACGAATTGATAAACCACACCCCCGTCAGCAACACCGCCCCGGCCAGCACCGACTGCCCGGTGATCACCTCGTCGTTCAGCAGCCCCCCGACGGCCACGGCCACCACGGGGTTCACGTAGGTATTCGTGGCCACTTTCTCCGGACTGACCCGGCCGAGCAGGTAGTTGAAGGCGGAAAAAGCCAGGATGGACCCGAAGGCGACCAGGAAGAGCCAGCTGTAGGCGGATCGGGCCGTCAGCTGCGGCCAGGACCAACCATCCCACTCCCCGATGGAGAGGCTGAAGAGCGTGAGCAAGGTGCCGCCCACCAGCATTTGCATGCCCGTGGAACGAACGGGGTTTTTCCCCAGGTCGAGCCGGGGGCGCAGCAGCATCGCACCGCCCCAGCAAAACATACTGGTAGCGATGGCCAGAAGCCCGAAAACGGTACCCGCCGGGTCGCTTCCCGGTACGCTCAGGCTCTCCGGCTGCCCTACCAGCAGCAGCATCCCGCAGATGCTCACGGCGGCCCCGAAGAGGGCACGACCGCTGGGTCGGCTCCCCAGAAACGCCCAGATCAGGAACATGACGACGAGCGGCTCGAAGGAAATAATGAGGGCCGCGGTGCTGGTCGGAATCCACTGCTGGGCCCAGACGACGGCCCCCACCCCGACCGTCATGAATCCCGTGCCGAGTAAACCGGCGTTGCGCCACTGCCGCAGGGTGGGTGCCACCCGGTTACCGACCAGCTGGCTGTAGGCGTACATCAGCAGGCCGGCCACCAGGAAGCGGGTTCCGCTCATCCCGAAGGGCGGCAGGCTGCCGATGGCCCAGTAGTTGGCCAGGTAGGTGGAGCCCCATACCAGGTAGGTCACCGAAAAGGCGGCGATGACGAGCCAGCGTTCTTGTCCCATGCAGAAGGTGTATTTTTGCGGAAATTATCAGAACATGATCGCCACCACTAGAATACTCACCACTTCCCTGATTGTTGCCTTTCTGGCCGTCTGTACGGGCTGCGAGCAGCCGGCCACCGCGACTACGGGCGCGGACGCAGGTGCAAGCACTTCCACCACCGCTGCCCCCCGCATCGTCTACGTCAACGTCGATAGCCTGCAGTCGGGCTACACCATCGTCGCGGATGAACTGAAGCGGCTGGAAGCCAACTACGCCGAGGCGGAGGCCAACATCAACAAGCGGGTCCAGGCCCTGCAGCAGGAAGTTCAGGGCCTACAGGCCCGGGTACAGCGGGGAGAGCTTCCCCCCGTCCGCGTCCAGGAAGAGCAACAGCGTATCGGCCGCAAGGAACAGGAGATCGTGCAGCAGCGCGACCTGGCCATGCAGTCCATTCAACAGGACCAAATGCGCATCCAGCAGACCTTCAGCGACCGCGTCAAGGACATCCTGGACGATATTCAGGCCGAGGAGCAGTACGATTACATCCTGAACCGCAGCATGGGCAGTCCGGTCCTGATCGCCAGGGACGAATTCGACATCACGAAGGTGGTGCTGGAACGGTTGAATGCGGTGCGGGATTCGCTGTAGAGAAGAAAGAGGAAAGACCAATGGCTCCGCCATTTGAAGGAAGAAAGACAACTAGCGGCCATTTTCCAATAGGCAAGTCTTTCTTCTTTCAGTCTCGCCGGAGGCGGGACGCTCTTTCCTCTCCTACAAGCACTCCATCACCCGCCCCAGCGCGCCCACCTGCCACACCGGGTACTCTTCGAACCCGCTCGACCAGAACACCCGCACGAAATCCAGCGGCGTGGAGCGGATCTCGTTCGCGAAGGTCCTGGGCAGGGCGTAGCCGACCTGGTAGTTCAGTTCCCCCCGCCGGTGATCGATGCGGCCGACGGCCTCGTCGGTGGCCTGGAGGTTAATGGTACGGCCGTTCAGCAGGTGGAGGCTGAGGCTGCTGTTGTCGGGCAGAAAGCCGTAGGTGGTGATGGCGTTCGGGTTGGCGAAGGTAAACTTCAGGGTCAGGAAGCGGTCACCCCGCTCATCCCGGGTCGCCCAGGCCGTACAGCGGAGGTATTCCTTGCCGTCGAGGTAGGGCCGCAGGGTTTCGTCCGTGTGGGTAAACAACAGCACCGGGCTGGATTTCGGTACTCCGGGAGTGAGGTATTCTTCGTATGCATCCGTACAGGGTGGCAGTTCCCGCACCGGCAGCCGGGCCGCGGCCCCGTAGCCACTGAAGGCGGGGGGAGCGGGAAGCAGCATCTGCAGTCCCTTTTCGGAGCGGGGGGCGTCCGGTACTTCGGGGCCGCGGCGGTCCCTGCGCCGACTGTCGGCGTAGGCCTGGACGTAGCTTTTGTCGATCACCACCCGGTTGGCGGTAGCGAACCGCTGTTCGGCGTCGGTGCGGTCCCTCAGGGCGGTGGCCTCCACCTCCCGGGCCAGTTCCAGCCGGCGTTCCAGGGTGAGCGATTCGTCGGCCCGACCCAACTCCCGGTTGGTCGCCAGGTCTTTTTCCAACTGGATCCGGTTACGCTGGGCGGCGTCCACCTGCTGGCGGGCGATCTGTACGGCCTCCCGGGCCAGTTCGAGTTTGCGTTCGGCGATTCGCTGGAGGTCGGCCGCCGTGGGATCGAAGGTCACGGTCAGGGGGTCGATCTGGACGGCGACCACCGGATAGGCCGACCCGACGGAATCCCTTTGCTGGGACTCAATGAGGGCCAGGTCGTTAAAGTAGCGGGCCGAACCATCGCGGTAGACGATGATCTTCTCCCCCGCCTCATTGGTGCGAAGTTCCTGGGCGGATAACCAACCGGATAAAAGGAAGATAGCAAGCAGGCTGAGCGGGCGGATAGGCGGGGATCTTTGATTCTGGCGTAAATTACGGCCGATGGCGCTAACGCTACTCTTCAAGATCGGTTTTCTCCCGGTAGCCATCTGGGACTTCTTCGACGTTCTCATCGTCGGGTTATTACTTTTTCAGTTGTACCGGCTGCTGCGGGGAAGTATCGCCCTGAACATCTTCGTGGGTATCGTCCTGCTGTTCCTCAGTTACCAGGTTTTCCGGGCGCTGGGAATGGACCTGCTCTCCAATATCCTCAACCAGTTCATCCAGGTAGGCTTCATCAGCCTCATCATCATCTTCCAGCCGGAGGTGAGGCGGTTCCTGCTCCTGCTGGGCAATTCCACCATCAAGCAAAGGGACAGTTTCTGGAACCGGCTGCTCGGCCGGGAAGAATTCGACCCGGAAACGGCTCCGGAAACGGCGGCCATTCGCCGGGCCTTCCTCCGCATGTCGCGGACCAAGACCGGTGCCCTGCTCGTCTTCACCCAGGAGGCGGATACCTCTACGGTCATCTCCGGAGGAACCGACCTCAACGCCGACCTGAGCTACGGTCTCCTGCTCAGTATCTTCCACAAGGAAAGCCCACTCCACGACGGAGCGGTGATTGTCCAGCGTCGTCGCATTACCCGGGCCAGTGCCATCCTGCCCGTCTCCGAGAGTACGGAACTCCCGCCGGCGGTGGGTACCCGTCACCGGGCCGCCGTCGGTATTACGGAGCAGATCGACGTGGCTTGCTTCATCATTTCGGAGGAGACGGGTAAAATTTCGTTTGCCCACGGCGGCCAGCTGGAGCGCGGCCTCTCCGAGGAGCGGCTGACGGAGTTGCTGAACCTCTACGTGTAGCGATCGTATTCCTTCTTTACGAACTGCCCATAGAACCCTGCCCGAGCAAATTCCTTTACATCGGTATCAACCACTAACTAAACAACTACCGGCGAGTACGACTCGTCGGTAGTCCGGCCCAACCAAAAAACATGACCAAAGTAAAAGCCTACATCGACGAACACAAGGATCGTTTCCTCGAAGAACTCTTCACCCTCCTCCGTATCCCCAGCGTCTCCACCGCTTCGGAGCACGACAAGGATACCTACCACTGCGCCGTCCAGGTTCAGGAATACCTGGTGAAGGCCGGGCTCGACTCCTGTAAACTCTACCCCACCGACGGCCACCCCATCGTCTACGCCGAAAAGATCATCAGTGACGACCTGCCGACCATTCTCGTGTACGGTCACTACGACGTCCAGCCACCCGACCCGCTCAACGAGTGGGAAACCGAGCCCTTCGAGCCGGTCGTCAAAAAAACAAGTGTCCACCCCGACGGGGCCGTATTTGCCCGCGGAGCCACCGACGATAAGGGGCAGATGTTCATGCACGTCAAGGCCGTCGAAGCGATGATCCAGACCGGCAGCCTGCCCTGCAACGTCAAATTCATGATCGAGGGAGAGGAAGAGATCGGCAGCCCCAATCTCGGCCCCTTCATCCGTAAGTACCGCGAACAGTTACGCTCCGACGTCATCCTGATCTCGGATACCGGCATGCTGAGCCGCAACCAACCCAGTGTCACCGTCGGCCTGCGGGGACTTACCTACCTCGACGTAAAGGTCATCAGTGCCCGGGCCGATATGCACTCCGGCCTCTTCGGCGGCGCCGTGGCCAACCCCATCAACGTCCTCTGCGAAATGATCGCCAGTCTCAAGGACGAAAAGAAACACATCACCATCCCCGGCTTTTACGATGGCGTCAAATTCCCCAGCGACCGCGACCGCGAACTGATGCGCTCCGCCCCCTTCGACCCCCAGGAGTACATGGATGCCCCCGGCGTCTTCGCCCTGGAGGGAGAAGAAGGCTTCACCACCTACGAACGGACGGGCATCCTGCCCACGCTGGACGTGAACGGCATCTGGGGCGGCTTCACGGGCGAGGGGTCCAAGACCATCATCCCCGCCGTCGCGAACGCCAAGATCAGCATGCGCCTCGTCTCCGAACAGGATCACGAGGAGATCACCAAATTATTTACCGCCCACTTCAAGAGCATTGCTCCCGACAGCGTCAAGGTGGAAGTACATCCCCACCACGGCGGTAACCCCTACGTCACTCCCACCGATACCAAGGAGTACCGCGCCGCCGCCACCGCGCTCCGCGAAGCCTTCGGTAAGGAGCCCGTTCCCATGTACGAGGGTGGTTCCATCCCGATCGTCTCCATGTTCAAGGAAGTGCTGGAAGTAGAGACCATCCTACTCGGGTTCGGCTTCGATACCGACGGGCTGCACAGCCCCAACGAGCATTACGGTCTGTGGAATTTCTATAAGGGGATTGAGACGATTCCCGGCTTTTTCTCCGCTTACGCTGAGTAGACCGTTGGACGTGTTGGACCGTTAGACATTTGGACCGTTGGACCGTTAGCACTCCAACGGTCCAAATGTCTAACGGCCTAACAATCTAACGGCCTAACGGCCTAACGGCCTAACGGCCTAACAACCCCCTATTCCATCACTACCCCCTTGCGGATCAACTCATCCACCGTCGGTTCCCGCACGTTCAGGATAGCTCCGGAAAAAAACAGCGTTTTGCCGGCCAGGGCGTGATTCGCATCCAGTTTGACCGTCGTGTCGTCCCACTCCAGAATCTTGGCGTTCACCGCTTTTCCGTTAGCATCCGTCAGGGTGACGTACTGTCCTTTTTCCAGCAGCCCCGGCTCAATCTGTTCCCGCTCGTTCCGAAAGAGCCGGAGGGGCATTTCCAGCAGGTGATCCTCGGAGATCTGTCCGTAGGCATCCTCGGGGGCGAGTTGAAAACTGAACCCCATGCCGTTCTTGAGGCCGAAGAGACGGCGCTCCCAGGCGGGCAGCATGCGTCCGGTACCGAACATGAACTGGAAGGGGTAATTCGCGTCCATTCGTTCGAGCAGGGTGCCGCGGGGGCCGCCGTCCCGCACTTCGTAGGTCATCGTTACGATGGCATTGTCATCTATCGTCATGGGGGAATAACGTAGTAAAGCTATCCCGGTTTGGGTCAGGCGGGTTTGAACTGTTTGATCGCATCACCGAGGTCGTAAACGGGCAATTCATCGGCCAGGAAACGGCGCAACAGGCTCGCCCCGATGGCTGAATGGTAGCCGCCTCCGCAGTGCACCACGACGGGCCGGTCACGGGGGACCGATTTCCAGCCGTCCCTCAGCGTCTCCAGCGGGATACTGAGCGCGCCGTTGAAACGGGTGTCGGTCTTCGCTAACCAGGCAGGGCGAACGTCGATGATGGTGTACCGGGTGGGGTTTTTCCTGAGGTCCTGCACGTCTACCGGGGGGTCGCTGACGTCGCCGAGCCCGCCGTTCCAGGTGGTGACCTGGGTTAGCTGCCGGTCGTAGCCGATCTTGGCTACGCTGTCGCCGATCTCTTCGGCGGGGTCCCGGCTGTCCATCATGATCGCCAGGGGTTCCCCCGGACGAACGATGCTGCCGAGCCAAAGTGGAAAGGGGCCATTCGCCTGGATATTGATGGCGTTGACGGCATGAGCGGCGTGAAAGTCGGCCGCGGGGCGGGTATCGATCAGCAAGACGTCCTCGCCGAGGGGCAGGGCATCCGTAGAGGTGGGCGCGGACGCAGGTGCCAGCCTTTCAAACGGGGCCAGGGCGGTCGCGTAATCCGGGTATCCCTCTACGTTAGCCTCCCGGCAGCCCGCGTAATAGGCGGGAACAAAGGGGATATCCTCCGTCAGGAAAGTAGCAAAGCGATCGCCGTCCCCTTCCAGCAACAGCGGGTTTTCCTGCTTTTCCTCGGCCAGGCTGAAGCGAATGTGCGTTTCATCGTCCGTCTTTACAAAATGGTGGGACCCGTCCAGTCCGCCGTATACCGGCACCTTGTCCGGAAACCCCTTAATGATGGAGTGGGCGCTGTCGTACAACTCCCGGGCGTAGGTCCCGGGCCCGTGGAGCGGGTTGCGGTCGTCCGGGCGGGGCAGTGGGTAGCCGCAGCCGTCGTTGAGGATGGCGGCTCCGGTAAAGATCCCCTTCACGTCGCCGTCCTTGGCCCGGGCCAGCAGACACATGCTGTCCGCCGTGAATCCCGGTGTGGGCTGACACTGGAGTTGGCAACCGTCACCGAACGGAATGAGGGTAGCGCGTTTGGCCGTTACGAATTTCCCCGGTCCGTGAAAATGGTATTCTCCCACGGCGTAGAGCGTAGCGTCGGTCCCCTTACGCAGTTCCGCCCAGCCGCTGGCGTAGCTGGTCGGATGGTGCGTCAGGGCAATCGCCACCAGCTCGGCTTCGTGCCGCATCAGAAACTCCAGATAGGGAGCCACGTTCCGCGCCGGATCGATGACAATGGCCTGACCTTTGTCAATAATGAGATAAGAGTATTGCTGGACCTTGGCGTCCTGGAAACGTTGAATGATCATGCTGGAGAAACGGACGACCAGGCGTTCATGTTCCGGGGGCCGGATGTGTTGGACCGATAGATCGTTACGGCCTTTCTTTAAATCGACACGTCCAACGGTCCAACACGTCTAACGGTCCAGAACAATTTCCCGCAGCGCGTACTCGCCTACCCCTTCCGCTCCGCGCAGCCGCAGCCGCCCTTCCGGCGTCACTCCGATGACTTCGGCCCGGAAGCGGATGCCCGAGGCCGTCTCCCGGAAGGTGACGGTCTGCCCCCGCAGGTACAACCGGTCGTGATAAGCCGCGGCCAGCCGTAATTGCCCGATGGCCGACCGGCTCGCCAGGTAGTGGGTGCGCAGGTGGGAGAAGAGGGAGCGCAGCACCGCCGCCCGGTCGGCCGGCGTACCGGTCAGCAGGTGAAGGGAAGTAGCCCGGTCGGTCAACTCCGGTGGAAAGGACCGCTCGTTCACGTTCAGACCGATGCCGAGGACACTCCATCCGATACGCTCCCCCCTCAGCCCGTTCTGGATGAGGATCCCGGCTATCTTCCGGTGGCCGACGTAGACATCGTTGGGCCACTTCACCCGGACTCGCGCGGCCAGATCGGGCGGCAGAAAATCGGCGATCGTGTCCGCTACGGCCAGCGCGGCGATCTCGGTAAGGCGGAACAGGTCGTCGACCGACAAATGGTCAGGTTCCAGAAAAGCGCTGAGTGTCAAATTTTCAGCCGGCGAGGAATGCCAGCGGTTCTCCCCCTGCCCCCGACCGGCGGGCTGGGCGTCGGTCGTGAAGACGGCCCCGTTGAAAAGGCCTGCACCTGCGTGTATCGCCCGAACCATGGCGATATTCGTGCTACCGACGGAAGCGAAGTGATGAGCAACTTTAAAGTCCAAATAATTGTTGTTTACCGACAGGAAGCCCTGAATTTTATTGGCGAAAACCAACCCTGGCTTTCCAGGTTCCGGTAAAGGAACGGTTTTTGCTACCTTCAACTAGCCTTCTAATCCTAAATAATCAGTTTGAGTACGACTGCAACCATGGCTACGGCCGACCAGACGGAAACCCGTCTGGCTACCATTCTGGACAGCATCCAGGACATCAAGGGTAAAAAGATTGTAAAACTGGACCTGCGCAAGCTCGACGAGCGGCCGGCGGAGTTCTTTTACGTCTGCGAGGGCGAGTCGACCACCCAGGTCTCCGCCATCGCCAGCAACGTGCAGCGCCGCATGAAGGAGGAGCTCGGGGAATTCCCCAAGTCCGCCACGGGCAGCCGCAACGCCACCTGGATCTGCCTGGATTACTTTGATACCGTTATCCACATTTTTCACCCCGAGACCCGTCTTTTCTACGAGTTGGAAGACCTCTGGAGTGATGCGGAGACGACGGAGTATGAAGATGCGTAAGTGTACTGACCCCAAAAATGCCGGCGGGAGGAAACGAAATCCCCCGACCTGCGTTAGCCAAAGAATATGAGCAATCAAGAAGAGAAAAAGCCGGAAGGCAGCGGCCCGAAGTTCCAGAGCTACTGGCTGTACGCCATCATGTCCCTGGTGCTGCTCGTCCTGGTCGTGTCCAGCCTCGGCACCGGCACTTCCAGTGAGATCAATAAGAACCGCCTCCTGCTGATGCTGGAGGATCAGGCCATCGACCGGATTGACATCGTCAATAACCGGAAGGCCGAGGTGTACATCAAGGACGAGAAGCGCGGACAGGAAGCCTACAAGGACGCCGCCGAAAAAGGAATGGGGGGCACCCGCTACGATTACTTCCTGGAAGTAGGAGACGGTGGAAGCTTTAACCGCTACCTCAATGACGCCCAGGAGGAAATGGACGTTCCGTTCCGCGACCGCCTGGTCGCCAACGTGGAAACCCGGACCGATTACCTCGGCAATGCCCTGCAGTGGATCCTTCCGTTGCTCGTCATCGGCGTGATCTGGATCTTCCTGATGCGCCGCATGAGCGGTGGCGCGGGTGGCCCCGGCGGTCAGCTCTTCAACATCGGCAAGTCCAAGGCCACGCTGTTCGACCAGAACAGTAAGGTCAACATCACCTTTGCCGACGTGGCCGGTCTCGACGAGGCCAAGGACGAGGTGATGGAGGTCGTAGACTTCCTGAAGAACCCCAAAAAATATACCGCCCTGGGCGGTAAGATCCCGAAGGGCGTCCTGCTGGTCGGCCCTCCCGGTACGGGTAAAACCCTGCTGGCCAAAGCCGTGGCCGGAGAGGCGGGCGTACCCTTTTTCACCATGTCGGGTTCCGACTTCGTGGAGATGTTCGTCGGTGTCGGTGCCAGCCGGGTCCGTGACCTCTTTAAGCAGGCACGGGAAAAAGCACCCTGTATCATCTTCATTGACGAGATCGACGCCATCGGCCGTGCCCGCGGGCGCGGACAGATGCAGGGCGGTAATGACGAGCGGGAGAACACCCTGAACCAGCTCCTCGTGGAGATGGACGGTTTCAGTACCGACAAGGGCGTCATCCTCATGGCCGCCACCAACCGCCCCGACGTACTCGACCCCGCCCTGCTGCGGCCGGGTCGCTTCGACCGGCAGATCGGTATCGACCGCCCCGACCTCCAGGGCCGCGAGGCCATCTTCAAGGTGCACCTGAAGACCATCAAGATCAACGAGACCGTTACGGCCGACGTACTGGCCGAGATGACGCCCGGTTTCGCCGGTGCCGAGATCGCCAACATCTGTAACGAGGCCGCCCTGATCGCCGCGCGGAACAACCAGGACAGCATTAACCTGGATGATTTCAACTACGCCCTCGACAAAGTCATCGGCGGACTGGAGAAAAAGAACAAACTCATCCACCCGGACGAGAAGGAGATCATCGCCTACCACGAGGCCGGCCACGCCATCTGCGGCTGGTACCTCGAGCACGCCATGCCCCTGGTGAAGGTGACCATCGTTCCCCGCGGCGTGGCCGCCCTCGGCTACGCCCAGTACCTGCCCAAGGAGCAGTACATCACCCGTACCGCCCAGATGCTGGACATGATGTGCATGACCTTCGGCGGTCGCGCGGCCGAGCAGGTCTTCTTCAACCAGATCAGTACCGGTGCCCAGAACGACCTGGACAAGGTCACCAAACAGGCCTACGACATGATCACGGTCTACGGTATGAACAGCGATGTCGGCCAGGTCAGTTTCTACGGGATGAGCCGGGATGCCTACCAGCGCCCCTACTCCGATGAAACCGCTACGCTGATCGACGACCAGGTCCGTAAAATGCTGCAGCAGCAGTACCAGCGTGCCCAGGATCTCCTGAGCACCAAGCGCGAGCAGGTCGAACTGCTGGCGAAGGCACTGCTGGAAAAAGAAGTGTTGAATCGCAAGGACCTGGAGGAACTCATCGGTCCCCGCCCGGCGGACGCCGAGGAAGGGTTCACCGAGTGGGCCGGCGTGATCGACAATACGAATGACCCCAACAACAATGGGGTAATTACGCCCTAGCCAGGGATCGAGGACTAAGGGATTGAAGGACCAGGGGACGAATGTTTCCTTGGTCCTTTTACCTTTGGCACCATGGTCAACCACGATAAGGGCTTTCAGTTACTGGACCACTCCGAAAAATCGCCCGCCGAGATGCTGGCCGCCGCCCGGGCTTTCTACACCGAGAGCGATCGCCGCCGTACCGTGCGGGAATTCAGTGACCGCCCGGTGGACCGCGCCGTGATCGAGACCATCATCCGCACCGCTTCCACGGCACCGAGCGGGGCAAACAAGCAACCCTGGATGTTCTGCGTGGTGAGTAGCCCGGAGGTCAAGGTAAAAATCCGGGCCGCCGCCGAGAAGGAGGAGTTTGAGAACTACCACGGGCGGATGTCCGACGACTGGCTGAACGATCTGAAAAAATTCGGGACAGACTGGCACAAGCCCTTCCTCACCACCGCTCCCTGGCTGATCGTCGTCTTCAAAAAAGCCTACGACCTGGGGAAGGACGGGGAGAAAGAGAAGAATTATTACGTCAATGAATCCGTCGGCCTGGCCTGTGGCTTACTGATCGCGGCCATCCACCACGCGGGGCTGGTCACGGTGACCCACACTCCGAGCCCGCTGAATTTCCTGCGGGAAGTGCTGGGGCGGCCGGTGAATGAACGGCCCTTTTTGCTGTTGCCGGTGGGGTACCCGGCGGAGGGCGCGCGGGTGCCGGTGATCGGGCGGAAGGGGCTGGGGGAGATTTCCGTGTGGTATTAACGCAGGAGAATTTTCACGCTGAGATCGCCGAGAGGCGGAGACGCTGAGCGTTGGAGTATCTTCCGCCCTGCTACGCTCCGCGCCTCTGCTCCTCCGCGCCCTCTGCGTGAAAAAAAAAGTTATGTCCAAACTCTGGCAAAAAGACTACCCCCTCGATCAGCGAATCGCTGATTTCACCGTCGGCCGCGACCGCGAACTGGACCACGAACTGGCCCCCTACGATGTGCTGGGGTCACTCGCCCACATCCGGATGCTGCACGAGGTGGGGCTGCTGGAGGAGGGCGCGTGGCGCAGGTGCGATGCTGAATTAAAAAAGCTGTACGCCCGGGCCGTAAGGGGGGAACTGGTCATCGAAGACGGGGTGGAAGACATCCATTCCCAGGTAGAAATGCTGCTGACGAAGGAACTGGGGGACGACGGTAAGAAGATCCACAGCGGCCGCAGCCGGAACGACCAGGTACTCGTCGATCTCCGGCTGTATTTCCGCGACCGCATCGCCGGCATCGTGGAGCAAACCGAGAGCCTGAGTAAGGAACTGCTCCGCCTCAGCGAAGCGAATAAGGACCAGCTGATCCCCGGCTACACCCACCTACAGGTAGCGATGGTGAGCAGTTTCGGCCTCTGGTTCGGGGCCTACGCCGAGAGCCTGGTGGACGATCTGCGTTTGTGGCGGGCCGTCTACGAGGTCGTCGATCAGAACCCCCTCGGCAGCGCGGCCGGCTACGGCAGCAGTTTCCCCCTCGACCGCGACCGGACGACGGAGCTACTCGGCTTCCGGGAGCCCGCGGTGAATGTCGTTCACGCCCAGATGGGCCGGGGAAAGACGGAGTTGCTGATGGCCTTCGCGATCGCCGGTCTGGCCCAGACGATCGGTAAACTGGCCATGGACGTATGCCTCTACAGCAGCCAGAATTTCGGCTTCCTCCGCCTGCCGAAGGAACTGACGACGGGCAGCAGCATCATGCCCCACAAGAAAAACCCGGATGTTTTCGAACTGCTGCGGGGCCGGTGCAACCTGCTGCAAACCCTCCCCGCCCAGATCGGCCAGCTGACCGGCAACCTGCCCAGCGGCTACCACCGCGACTTCCAGTTGCTGAAGGAAGCCCTCTTCCCCGCCCTCAACCAACTGGAGGACGGGCTGGCCATCGCCGCCTACGCCCTTCCCCGGATGGAACTCTTCGGTCAGCCCCTGGCCACCGACCCGAAGTACGCCAACCTCTACAGCGTGGAGGCGGTCAATGACCTCGTCCTCCAGGGTGTCCCCTTCCGGGATGCCTATAAGCAAGTCGGTGCCGAGATCGAGGGGGGCACCTTCGTCCCGCCCACGGAACTGAAGCACACCCACCTGGGGAGCCTGGGCAATTTAGGGACCGACCGGATCGCCAAAAAACTGGAGACGGTGATGGCGGAATTCGGTCTGGAGCGGGGGCGGGAAGCGCTGGGGAGATTAGTCCTTTAGCTTGGCGCGTTCTTTTTTGCTGAGGTATTGATGGTCCTTGTTTCCGCGTGGGAATGCACCATCATTTTTGGCTCGCCACTTATCGATAGTATCGTCTTCAATGGCTCGCCCTTTTCGGCGACCGGGAATTACCCAAATTAGAATACGGGCCGCGTAACGAAGAAGAGTATTGCTGAATAGTACGGCATCCGCAAGTTGCTCCCGCATCCTTTGGCACTTACCGTTCTGATCAATTGGTTTATCGCTGATACCATATTTCAGGACCTCTCTCTCCTCATGGTCGTAGATGACATATAGGTGTTGATCCTTGGGACTATCTAAAGAATTGCCGTGGTTCTTCTTTTTCTTTCTCGAACTCATGCGTACGTAATTCTTTCTTCCCCCCACGCCTCACTAAAACCGGTTTCGTAAATAATTGGCGGCCTTCTCTCGAGTTCTTTTCCGTGCTTAAGTTCATAACTTTCTCCCGGAGTGTGTAGCACTGACTGCATCCAAGCATCATTCGGTATTTTCTCTGGGTTCGCTAACACATCCTCGTAGAATTCTTTTCCATTAGCCACCACCTCACAGCGTCCGTACAGGAAGCTATCGGAGGAAGCACCCAATTCCCCCTTCCCGTACCACTTAAAGTGCTCAGGGGTATCGAGTGCGGAAAGCTTAATGGCCAGCTGATCCTGATACTCGTAAATTTCTTCGTCGGTTAACTTACTAATGGCCTCGATGAGTGGTTGCACCATTAATTCTTCGGTTTCGGCCTCCCAGTTAACGTGCTTGATCAGTGCCCAAAACCGGTCCTCCGCCGTCTCCTTCTCCTGCTCGATTTCCTTCAGTGCCGCCACGTAGCCCCGCACCCGGTCGAGTTGCGAATCGGGCAGTGCTTGCAAATCCTGGATCAGATCATCAATGTTCATGGTAGCTAAGTTACGGGTTACGGACCAAAGTAAAACGGCCGACCGGACCGGTTCGTTGTAGAGCCGGCACCCGCGCACCGTCGCCCGAATTCGATAAAATTTCCGCCTGCGTAAAACTTTACTTACCTAACATCGTTAGGCTACAAACCTAACACCATTAGGTATGGATCGACGTATTGAAAATTCTTCTTCCCCACGCGGTAAATTTATCCTGCTCGCCCTGCTGGGCATCCTGGCGGCAGCGG
This sequence comes from Lewinellaceae bacterium, assembly GCA_963838715.1. GTDB lineage: Bacteria > Bacteroidota > Bacteroidia > Chitinophagales > Saprospiraceae > Neolewinella. The sequence continues at coordinate 3,637,182 of CAWISE010000009.1, read as the reverse complement.
CCATCGGCTTCTGGCTGGCGCGCAGCCCGGAACTGACCGTAGAACGGGAACGGCTGACCATTTCCACGGTACGGGCCGACCAGTTCTACGAATACATCAACCTGACCGGGCGGATAGAACCGGGAGAAACGTACTTCATCGACAGCAAAGTGGCCGGTAACGTGGAGCGCATCTTCGTCCGCTCGGGCGACCGCGTCCGGCGGGGAGACACCCTGCTGCTGATCTCCAACGCCGATCTGGAACTGGAGGTCATGCAGCGGGAAAGCCAGCTCCTGGAGCAGTTGAACGCCCAGCGGCAGACCCGCCTGCTGCTCGACCAGAATGACTTCACCCGCCGCGAACAACTTACCGAGATCAGCTTCCAGCTGGCCCTCCAGGAACAGCAGTTTCGTCGTGACGAGCAGCTCTACGGACAGGGCGTGATTGCCCGTAGCTCCTACGAACCCAGTGAGAACCGCTATGCTTATTACCAGCGACGCGAGGAATTACTGCGTGCGTCCTTCCGTCAGGACAGCCTGCGCCGCCGGGATCAGCTCCGCCAAATCGATGCTTTTGAAAGTCGCCTGCTGAACAACCTGCGCCAGGTCCGTGCCATCCTCGACCGCCTCTACCTGACGGCGGCTACGGACGGACGGCTGAGTGATTTCCGGGTACAGACCGGTCAGGCCATCAACAGCGGCCAGCGCATCGGGGAGATATACAGTCTTGAGGAACCCATGATCGTTGCCGAGGCCGACGAGTTTTACCTGGAGCGGGTCCGCGAGGGGCAGTCCGGTTTCCTGATCGACCGGGGAGACACCCTTTCCCTGACGGTGCGCCGCATCTACCCCAACGTAGAGAACGGCCGTTTCCGGCTGGACATCGCTCCGCGGGGTTCTGCGGTACGACCGGAGGAATTCGCCAAGGGGCAGTCGGTCCGTCTCCGGTTACTCTTCGGCCGGGCCAGCAACAGCACCCTGCTGGCCAGCGGTAATTTCTACGGCTCCACCGGCGGCCACTGGGTTTACCGGCTGGAAGACGGGCGGGCCCTGCGCACCCCGATCCGCCTCGGCCGGGTCAACCCCGACTACTACGAAGTACTGGAGGGGCTCCAACCGGGCGACCGGGTGATCACCTCCGGTTACGACGAATTTTCTGATTTCGAAACCCTAAAACTGAAAGGATGACGGACCTGACTCCGGTAGTTGCCCTGCGCGACCTCCACAAATTTCACTACACCGCGGAACTGGAAACGGCCGCGCTCAGCGGACTGGATCTCGACATCGCGCCGGGAGAATTCCTGGCCGTCATGGGTCCCTCGGGCAGCGGCAAGTCCACCCTGCTGAACACCATCGGGCTGATCGACGAGCCCTCCCGGGGGAGTTACCGCTTCCGGGGCCGGGAAACGACCGACCTCTCCCGCCGGCAGCGGGCCGACCTGCGTAAATCCAATATGGGGTTCATCTTTCAGAGCTTCAACCTGATCGACGAACTTACGGCCGGCGAGAACGTGGAACTCCCCTTGCAGTACCTGGGTGTTCCGGCCCGGGAGCGCCGTGAACGGGTGGAGCGGGCGCTCGGCGAACTGGAGATGTCGCACCGCCGCGATCACTACCCCCGCCAGCTCTCCGGCGGACAGCAGCAGCGGGTGGCGATCGCCAGGGCCATCATCACGGCCCCCGCCCTGATCCTGGCCGACGAACCGACGGGCAACCTCGATTCCGAAAACAGCCGCGCCGTCATGGAAAAACTGCGCAGCCTGCACGCGGGTGGAGCCACCATCGTGATGGTCACCCACGCCACGGAAGACGCAGCCTACGCCAGCCGGACCATTGAGTTGTTCGACGGGAACGTGCTGGTCTCCGAAGCGGATTATTTAGCCAGTCGAACTTCCTAAAATTCAACTTTTCATGACCACCAAAGCACTCGTGGCCGCGTCCACCAAACCCCTCGTCCTGTCCATCCTCGCCTACGGGGAAAACTACGGCTACCGCATTATCCGGGAGATCGAAACCCTCTCCGGCGGCCAACTGGAATGGACGGACGCCATGCTCTACCCCGTCCTGAAACGAATGGAAAAAGAAGCGCTCATCGTTTCCCGCTGGGTCAAGACCGACAGCGGCCGCAAACGCAAGTACTACGAGATCACCGCCACCGGCCGGGAGCAACTCGCCGAGGACCGCAGGCAGTGGCTGAACGTCAACGGCATCTTTTCCCGGCTGTGGCAGACCGGAAGCAACCCACTCACCCTTACCGACTAAACGACCCCGCCATGGATAATTTCAAGGTAGAAGATGCCGTCGCCGCCTGGCGCCGGAATTTACTCGCCGGTGGCGGGATGGAAGCGGGAGCGGTGGACGAGCTGGAGAGCAGCCTCTACGACCGCTACGAGGAGTTCCTGATCCGGGGTAAAGCTCCCGACGAGGCTTTCCGTCTGGCCCGGGCGCGGACCGGTACGGACGGCTCGCCCGTCTCCCGCGAGTTCATCCGGGCCGGTGTTTCCGGCTGGTCGCTGTTGCCCAATTACGGGAAGGTGGCCCTGCGCAACCTGCGTTCCCGCGGCTGGTACAACGGGACCAACTTTGCCTGTCTCACCATCGGCATCCTCACGGCGGCGATGGCCCTGCTGTACCTGAATTACGAAACCGGCTACGACGGCTTCGTCCCCGATGCGGACCGCAAGTTCCGGGTGGGGATGAACCTGCGTTCCCAGGGGTACAGTATGATCGGGTTCCCCGATTATACGGATACCGATGCCCCAACCCAGCTCCGGCAGGCGGAGGGGCTGGCCGAATTTCCCGGCGTGGAACGCACCACCCAGTTCATGAATTTTGACGCTCCCTCCCTGGTGACCGCGAACGGACGGGAACTGGCGACGGAACAACTGCTGCAAACCAATACGCCCGCTTCCTTCTGTGACTTTTTCGGGTGGACGTTTCTTTCCGGAACGCCGGATGAGTTTGCCGGCAGCCCCAGTACCGCCATCCTCACCGAAACCCAGGCCGCCCGCTTTTTCGGGACCGACTGGCGCTCCGAAAACCTCAACGGGCAGACGCTTTCCATCGACACCACCGACTACACCATCACCGGGGTGATTGCCGATCCGCCGGGAAATGCGCACTTCGATTTCAGCATCGCCCTGCACCAGGATCGCATTACCTACTGGGGCAGCCGTATTTACGTGGAGTTGGCCAGGGGCGCGGACGCAGGTGCCATCCTTACCGAAATAAACGCCGGTTACGCCGCGGTGAACCCCCGGTTAGCGGAAAACGAGTTGTTCGGCGGCCTACTCCTCCAGCCGCTGCGCTCGATTCACCTTAACTCCGACCTGCTGTACGAAATGAAGCCACCGGGGAGCCGGTCCTACCTCTACATCATCGGGTCCATCTCCCTGATCATCCTGCTGCTGACCGTCAGCAACTACACCAATTTGTCGGTGGCGATGAGCAGCGGTCGCTCCCGGGAGATCGGCATGCGGAAGTTATTCGGTGCCTCGCGGGGCCAGATTGCCGGGCAGTTCGTGCTCGAAGCACTGGTGCTCAGTTTACTCACCCTGCCCCTGGTGACGGCGGCGCTCTGGCTCTTGTTGCCCCGCTTCGATGCGCTGATGGGGACTGAAATTGCCGTCAGCTTCCCCGGCGATCCGGCCTTCTGGATGGTACTGCTCGGAGTAGCGTTGACGGTGGCGGTGCTGGCCGGTGCCTATCCCGCCCTCTTTCTCTCCCGACGGGCTATACTTCCCCTTTTCCGGAACCGTTTCGCCGCCAGCGGGTCGGGCGGCTTTTCTCTGCGGCGGGCGATCATCACCCTGCAGTTCGCCCTGCTGATCGGACTGTGCAGCCTCACGCTGTTCGTCAATCGACAACTCAGTTACTTGCAGAATAAGGATTTGGGGTTCAACCCCGAGCGCATCCTCTACGTCAACCTGACCGGAGACAGCAGCCGCTTCGCCACTTTTCGCGATCTGGCGCTGGCACTCCCGGAGGTGGAGGAAGTAGCCGCGGGGTCCATTCTGGGGCAGCAGGCCTTTAACCAGACTACCTACAAACTGAGTGGGCGGGAGGACGTCTTCGACGATGCCGTGAATATCTACTTCGACTACCGCTCCCTCGATCTGCTGGACATCCAGACCAGCGTTCCGGCCTACGTCGCTGACCCGGCCACTGCCCCCGACCGTCTGATCCTGGTCAACGAGACCCTGGCCGAACGGCTCCGCAACCGCTACGGTCTGACCGATGCGGCCCTGATCGGTCAGACCCTGATCCAGGAACCGGAGTACACCGACGAAGAGACCGGCACAGTGGGGTTTCCCTACGAAATAGCCGGCACCTTTCGGGACATTAACCTGTTCAGCCTCCGGGAACGCGTCAGCCCCATGTTCATGACCGTGGTCCGGGAACCCCGCTACGTCTACTGGGCGGCCGTCCGCTACCGGGGTGGTTCCCCGGCGGAGATCGTAGCGCAACTAGCCACCGTCTACGACCGGTTGGGTACCAACCAACCCTTTATTCACCGCTTCCTGTCCGACAACCTGGCGGAACTCTACGCCGAGGAACGCCGCATTGCAACCCTCAGCACCTGGCTGAGTGGTATTGCGCTGCTGACCGCCGCGATCGGTCTGATCGCCCTGACCGCTTACTTTACCACCCTGCGCCGGCGGGAGATCGGTATCCGCAAAATCCTCGGCGCCAGCCAGTGGGATATTCTGCGCCGCTTCAACGGGGAGTACCTGTGGCTACTGGGGGCTTCCCTGCTCCTGGCCGTTCCCGTCAGCTGGTGGGTGATCGACCGTTGGTTGTCCGGCTTTGCCTACCGGATCGAGATCACGCCGCTACTCTTCCTGCTCGCGGCGGGCATCACCTTGTTGGTCACCGTGCTGGCGGTGAGCGGGATGACGCTACGGACGGCGGGAGAGATTCCGGCGCGGGTGCTGACGGAGAGTGAGTAGGTAAAAGCAACTTTCCCCCCCAACCTCCTGTTCTACCCACGAATAACCCAGCATAACGAAGGCGCGACACCGCGCCCCGCCGCCAAAAGGGCGGCTTTACCAACTATACATGTCTAAGAAAAAAACGAAGGGCACTAAGCTCAGCGCACGCGATTTACAGCGCGCGCTCCTTACGGAATTCAAGAATAACGCCCGTAAGCAGTTCAACCCAAAACAAATTATTCGCGCCACCGGCGTCAAGAACTCGAAGGACAGCGTCCAGGCCGCCATCGACGAACTTATTCGTACCGGCAAGGTGAAAGCCAACGGCGATTTCCGCTACCAGTACGCCAAAACGGACGGCGGTAAGGGCGGCCGCCGCGGTGACAGCCAGTACATCGAAGGCATCGTCGACATGACCCGCAGCGGAGCCGCTTACGTGGTGACCGACGGGGAGGCCCCCGACATCTTCGTTCCCGGCAGCCGCCTCTCCAACGCCCAGGACGGCGATAAGGTGAAGGTCCGTTTCTGGACCCCCAGCGGCCGCCGCAAGCCCGAGGGCGAGGTCAGCGAAGTGCTGGCCCGCAGCGTCAAGGCTTTCGTCGGTACCCTGCGCATTCACGATAAGTACGCCGAAGTGGTCGTCGACCAGCCGGGCGACAAGACCCTGGCCGTAGCCGTACACCGCTCGGAACTCATCAGCGCGGAGAACCTCGACAAGGTCGTGGTCCGCATCGAAAGCTGGGAGCCCAACCGCTTCGGCCAGATCAGCGGTAAGATCACCGCCGTACTCGGCGAGCCGGGCAGTTCGGACATCGAGATGAAGTCCATCCTCATCAACAACGGTTTCGACATCGTCTTCCCGGACTCGGTGGTGGCCGAGAGCGAGGCACTGTCCGATAAGATCACTCCTCAGGAAATCAACATCCGTCGGGACATGCGGGAGGTGACCACTTTCACCATCGACCCGCTGACGGCCAAGGACTTCGACGACGCCCTCAGCTTCGAAATTCTCGAAAACGAGGACATCCAGATCGGAATCCACATCGCCGACGTCAGCCACTACGTGAAGCCCGGCAGCGCCCTCGACCAGGAGGCCCGCAGCCGCAGTACCAGTGTGTACCTGGTCGACCGGGTCTGCCCGATGCTACCCGAGCGCATCAGCAACGAACTCTGCTCCCTGCGGCCGAACGAAGACAAACTGACCTTCAGCGCCGTATTCGACTTCGACCCCAAGACCTTCCGCATCAAGGAGCGGTGGTTCGGCCGTACCGTTACCCACTCCGACCGCCGCTTCACCTACGAGGAGGCCCAGGAAGTACTGAATACCGGTAAGGGGGACTTCGTCGACGAACTCGACCTCATGGACCGCATCAGCGCCAAGCTGCGCGACCGCCGCTTCAAGGAGGGCAGTATCGATTTCAACAGCAACGAGGTGAAGTTCCGCCTGGACGAAACCGGCAAGCCGCTCTCCGTCTACGTCAAGGAGCGCATCGACACCAATATGCTGATCGAGGACTTCATGCTGCTGGCGAACCGCGAGGTGGCCGCTTTCATCGAGGAGAAAAAGGCGCGGCTGAAGCAGAACATTCCCTTCGTGTACCGTATCCACGACGAGCCCGACATGGACAAGGTCGAGCAGCTCGCCAAATTCGCCCTGGCCATCGGCTACGAGATGGACCTCAGCACTCCGAAGACCGTCACCGCCAGCTACAATAAGCTACTCGCCAAAGCCGATACCGACCCGATGGTAAAAATGCTGGCGCCCATCGCCATTCGTACGATGAGCAAGGCCATTTACACCACCGAAAACATCGGCCACTACGGTCTCGGTTTCGATAATTACAGCCACTTCACCAGCCCCATCCGCCGCTACGCCGACGTGCTGGTCCACCGGCTGCTCGATAAGAACCTGGCCCCCGGTTCCGTATACAAGGCCAACGCCGAGGAGCTGGAACAGACCTGTAAGCACATCAGTGCCCAGGAGCGCAAGGCCGTCACCGCCGAGCGCGAGAGCATCAAGTACAAGCAGACCGAATTCATGCTCGATCACGTCGGTGACGAGTACGACGGCGTCATCAACGGCCTGGCCGATTTCGGGGTATTCATCGAACTGTCCGAGAATTACGTCGAGGGCATGGTCGCCTTCGATAAGATGGACGAAACCTACGACCTGGCCCCCAGTAAGCTCTACATCACCGGTCGCCGCAGCGGTAAGAAACTCAAGATGGGTGACCGCGTCCGCGTCAAGGTGGAGGACGTCGATCTGGACCGTCGGCGGGTAGACCTCTCCATGGTCAAAGTCATCGAAATTCACGGTGACCTTAAGGAAACGGGCGAGGACGCAGGTGCAAAGCCCAAGAACGAGCACAAACGCGGTCGTTCCAACACTCCGACCCCAAAGGCCGAGCGGAACGGTTCGCGCGGGGGCGGGGGACAACGAAACGGCAATGGTGGAGGCAATCGGAAACCCCGGCGGAAGAAAACCATGAAATAAGCCGGGGTTTATACCCCAGGCTACGCAGTATGAGCCCTCCGGACTCCCGTTATCAGGAGCGCCCGGAGGGCTCTTTCTATTTAGTGAGGGTTAAAATCCCTCCCGCGCCCGCCCCGCACGCTCCATAACGATTGATTTTCCCGTTAAGGTTCCGTTAAAACAAGGGGTAGGGTGTTGATAAAGAAGTCTTAAAACTCCCACAGGGGGGTAACTTCGCCGCCCTTAACGCGTCTATTAGCGTGAACTGACCTACGGAACGGTTCGCTCAAACAAAATCTAGACAACCATGCGCATTCGCAATACCTTTTTCCTCCTGCTCGTCGCCTTCCTGGGCTTCGGCGCCACGGCCTCCGCTCAGAAAATCGCTTCCATCGACATGGAACGCATTCTGAGCTCCATTACTGAGTACCAGGACGCCCAAACGCAGATCGACCAGCTCGCCGCCAAGTGGCAGCAGGAGATCAGTCAGCAGCACGAAGTCATCAAGGGAATGTACAATAAGTACCAGGCCGAGCAGGTCCTCCTGAGCGACGAACAGCGGGCCGCCCGCGAAGAAGAGATCCTGAACAAGGAGAAATCCGTCCGGGAAATGCAGCGCCAGCGCTTCGGCCCCGAAGGTTCCCTCTTCCAGCGCCGCCAGGAACTGGTCAAGCCCATCCAGGATGCCATCTACGAGGCCGTGGAGCAGTACGCTTCCACCCGTGGCTACGACTTCATTTTCGACCGTGGCGGCTCGGCCGGCATCATCTTCAGCAGCGAAGCTTACGACAAGACGGACGACATCCTGCGTGCGCTCAAGAACTAACAACATAGATAATGGTAGACGGGCTACACACGATAGCCCATCACTATTGGCTACTTACTTTCCCCACTCATCCCCAACGGTGGCGCGGATTGAATACCTTTGCGCCCCATTTGAAAACAGACTAAATCAACGAGTTATGAAAAAGATTTTCCAACTGGCCCTGGTTGCCCTGCTGTTCGTTGCGGCTACCACTACCGCCACCGCACAGAAGTTCGGTTACGTGAATTCCGCCGAAATCCTCCAGGCCCTGCCCCAGATGAAGGCCGCCGAGTCTAACCTCGAGGGTCTCCAGAAGCAACTTCAGAAGAAGGGCCAGATCATGGTCGAGTCCTTCCAGACCGACGCCCGTGCCTTCCAGGAAAAGGTAGCCAAGGGGGAAATGGCCCCCAAAGCACAGGAAACGGAAGGTGCCGCCCTCCAGGCCCGCGAACAGAAGATCGTCGACTTCGAGCAGCAGATGATGAAGGACCTCCAGGCCAAGCGCACGGAATTGCTGGAACCCATCTACAAGAGCGTCAACGATGCCATCGAGGCAGTCGCCAAGGAAGGAGGCTACCAGTTCATCTTCGACCAGCAGGTACTGCTTTTCGGGGAAGAAAGCCAGGACGTCAGCTCGATGGTGAAGACCAAACTCGGTATCTAAACCGGGTGGTCCCCTTCGCGCATCACGGATCCATTGGAGTCTTCGACTCCGGCATTGGCGGCCTTACGGTCGCCAATGCTATTTCCGGGCTATTGCCCCGGGAAAGTATGCTCTACGTGGCGGATAACGGGCGGGCACCCTACGGACCCCGGCCGGCCGCCGAAATCCGCTCCTTCAGTTTCTCCATCACGGAGGCCCTGTTGCGGGCCGGTGCCAAACTGATCGTCGTTGCCTGCAACACCGCCACCAGCATCGCCATCGACGAGTTACGGGCCGCCTGGCCGGACGTACCCTTTGTCGGTATGGAGCCGGCCGTGAAGCCGGCGGCGCGGGGAAAGGCCGTCGTCGTCATGGCCACCGAGGCTACCCTCGCCAGCCGTCGCTACCGGGAACTACGCGATCAGTATCTCACCGGCGGGCAGCTGTGGGAAGAACCCTGCCGGGGGCTGGTCCCCCTGATTGAGGCCGGGGCGGCGGAAGTCGATGATTTTCTCAGGGACACGCTGGCCGGACCGCTGGCTGCCGGAGCAGACACCATCGTCCTGGGTTGTACGCACTATCCGCTCATCCGGGATCGGATCCGGCTGATCGCGGGAGGGGAAGTGGACCTTATCGACCCCTCGGGCGCCGCGGCCGCGCAGGTGCAGCGCCTGCTCGAAAAAAACGGCCTGTCGGTGATCGCTACGGACCGACGGGCAGCTCATTATTTTTTTTGCACCGGCGCCCTCGCCCCCCTGCAACGTACGCTGTACGACTTGCCCGATTTGAACCGATACCGGCGTTGGGTAGCTTCCGCCCCCGCACTATAACTTAGCGGAATGAACGCAGCCACGAAAGACGCCCTGGAATTACTGGGGCAGACCCGTAAGAATGTACTCGGTATTTGCCAGGCTCACTCCCTGGAGGAGTTAAACCATGTCCCGGAATCCTTCAACAACAACCTGATCTGGAACGCTGGTCACTTAGTCGCCACGATGGAACTACTGACCTACGCCCTGGCCGGTCTGCCGACTCCGAGCGGCCGTACTTTTATCGACCAGTACCGCAGGGGGACCCGCCCGACGGGCGATGTTACCCAGCGGGAGGTAGACTTTATCCTGAACGAACTGGCCGTCGGCCCCGGTCGTTTCGCCGCTGATCTCAAACAGCTGGATTTCTCTAATTATAAGGAATACCCCACCAGTTATGGTGTTACCCTCCACGATATCAGTGAGGCGGTGATCTTTAACAACATGCACGAGGCGATGCACCTGGGTACGATGCTGGCCCTTAAGAAATTAGTATAGGTATTTCCGGGTCCGGACCTCCCGGATACGGACGAAGGTCCGGCGAGGCGGTCCGGCGTGTGCAATAACTAAAAATTCTCCTCAATGATCTTCCGCAGCTTATCCTCCGTCAGCGGTTTTTCCAGGTAGGCGGCGATGACTCCGTATTCCTTCGCCTTGTTCTGGTCCTTATCGGCGGAAGAAGTCGTTAGCATGGTCACTACGATGCCCGCCTTCTGTTCGTCGGGCAACTGCTGGTAGGCATCCAGAAATTCCCAGCCGTTCATGACGGGCATATTGATATCGAGAAATATCAGTTCTGGCTGGGGATATTTTCCACCGCCGTTTCGGGTTGCGAGGTATTCGATGGCATCACGACCATTTTCCTTGACGACGATCTCGTTGGCCACCCCGGCTTTGCGGATGCGGCGGGCGTGTATGAAGTTGTCGGCCGCCGAATCATCAATCAGGAGAATGCGGACTATTTTTTGTTTCATGGTCATGGGTGCGTGGCAAGCTGAAGTAAAAAGTACTACCCCGTCCGGGTTCGGAATCAACGGTTAGGGCCCCACCGTGCAACTCTACGATTTTGCTGCAAAAGGCGAGCCCGATTCCGTCTCCGGAGTAGATGCCTGCTTTATTAATTTTTGCAAACATCCGAAAGATCTTGAGCTGATCGGCTTCGGAAATACCGATGCCCTGATCTTCCACGGCGATACGGTAGTAGGAGGTCGATTCGGTACAGTAAATAGTAATACGGGGGGCAGTGTTCGGTCGGGTGAACTTTAGGGCATTGGTCAGCAGATTCTGAAAAAGCTGAAAAAGCTCAATGGGAAAACCAGAGACCACGGGCAGGGGCTTGACGGTAATTTCAGCGCTGAGTTCTTCGATCCGGAACGACAGTGCTTCCAGCACACCGGCGACAACCTGACCCAGGTCGACTTGCGTACGGGAATCCTCCTGACCGATGTGACTGAAATTAAGCAGGTTGTTGATCAGGTCGCGCATCCGGTCGGTGGCCCGAAGGAGAAAGCCGAAGTAGACCTTTGCCTGTTCGCCGAGTTGATCTCCGTACTCCTCCTCGAAGAGTTCGATAAAATTATTGACCGTCCGCAGCGGTTCCTGGAGATCGTGGCTGGCGATGTAGGCGAAGTGATCCAGGTCTATATTTTTGCGTTGCAGGCTTTCGATGAGCCGCTCCTTATCCAGTTGCTCCCGCTCCAGGCGCTCGTTGGCGGCGCTCAGGTTTGTAATGAGGGGGCCGAGGCCGGTATAGATCACGTAAAAGAGGTAAGCCAGCCCGATTGCCCCCAGGATACCGAAGATGGAAGCGAGTCTCAGCAGCCGGCCCACCCGGTCCCGGTAATCGGTGAGTGCTTCCAGTTCCGCCCTCCGGAGTTCCGCCAGTTCATTGTAGGCTTCCACCGCTACGCGCTGGTAACCGGTATCCCGCATCATATTGCGCACTTCCTCGATTCCTTCGGGGGTACTGAGGAGTGTCCGTTGCCGGTCCAGGATACGGAGCAACTGGGTGGAAGAGGCCAGTGTTCTCCGGGTCTGTTCGGCCGTTCGCTCATTTTCCGGTAACGTTAACCGGATGGAGTCCATCAGGCTTCGGGCACTGGAAAGACGAGCGTCGAGGCGGTTCAGCATCCAATCGTTGCCCGCAACCAGGAAAGCCAGCTTGGAGGAGGAGGCCTGCTGAAATCGATCCTCCAGCCGTATCGCCAGCAGTTCCCGGTCGACGGTACGGGTGGTGGCGCGGCGAGAGGACTCCACCAGCATCTGGGTATACACTCCGGCCACTACAATGATGCTCAGCAGGATCAGCCCCAGCAGCGTACCGCGGAGGACGCGTTGTTGATCGGCATTTCGGGTGGTAGATTCCATTAGTAAAACGCAAGCTAATATTTTCCGGCAAAAACCAGTATCTTCGCCGGCGATACAAAATGACTAAAAAATAAGGTCGCAACGGTGCGACTCGTGGGCTTTTGTGTCCCTCCTTCCCGCAAATGTGCGCGATAGGGTAAACTCGATTAATAGCTTTTAAAGTCCAATCAACAATGGGTAATAAGACCCCAATGACGGTGAAGTTCGCGCTACCGAGCGGCCAGGACGTCACCATCGAAACCGGCAAACTCGCCACCCAGGCCGACGGCTCCGTCGTCGTTCGCTGCGGCGACACCATGCTCTTCTGTTCCGTAGTTTCCGGCACCAGCGTACGCGAAGGTCAGTCCTTCTTCCCGCTCAGCGTCGACTACCAGGAGAAATTCGCCGCCGCCGGCCGTATCCCCGGTAACTTCTTCCGCCGCGAGACCCGCCTGAACGACTACGAGATCCTCATCAGCCGGATCGTCGACCGGGCCATCCGCCCCCTCTTCCCCAAGGGATATATGTTCGACACCCAGGTGATCATCAACCTGATCAGTCTCGATAAGGAGGTGATGCCCGATGCCCTCGCCGGCCTGGCCGCCTCGGCTGCCCTCATGGTTTCCGACATTCCCTTCGCCGGACCGATCTCGGAGTGCCGCGTGGCCCGCATCAACGGTGAGTACGTCGTCAACCCCGGCCGTACCGCCCTCAAGGAGGCCGACCTCGACCTGATCGTAGCCGCCGACGCCGACAACATCATGATGGTGGAAGGCGAAGGAAAGGAAGTAGACGAAAAAGCGATCATCGAAGCCCTCAAGACCGGACACGAAGCCATCAAGGTGATGTGCAAGGCCCAGCTGGAGCTCCGCGCAATGGTTGGCGACAAGGCCGCCACCCGCCCCGTGGAGATCACGGAAATGGACCAGGACATCTACGCTTACGTAGAGAGCAAGACCAAAGAGGCCATTTCCAAGGTAGCCCGTGGCGCCCTGAACAAGGCCGAGCGCAAAGCTGCCTTCAAGGAGGTGAAAACCAACTTCAAAGAGGCCGTTCTCGAAGAGAAGGGCGAAGAATGGCAGGAGGAGAACAAGGACATGATCTCCACTGCCTACGACAAGGTGCAGAAGAAGACCATCCGCGACCTGATGCTGAACGAGAGCGTTCGCCTCGACGGCCGTAAGTTCGATGAGGTTCGCCCCATCTGGACGGAAGTGGACTACCTGCCCGCCGCCCACGGTTCCGCCATCTTCAACCGCGGAGAGACCCAGGCCCTGACCAGCCTCACCCTCGGCACCAAGACCGACCAGCAGATGGTCGACATCGCCGTGGAGAACAGCTACTCCGACTTTATTCTACACTATAACTTCCCCGCTTACTCCGTAGGCGAAACCAAGCCGATGCGCGGCCCCGGTCGCCGGGAGGTAGGGCACGCCAATCTGGCCGCCCGCTCCATCCGTCAGGTACTCCCCGACGAGATGACCCACACCATCCGGATCGTATCCGACATCATGGAGTCCAACGGCTCCAGTTCGATGGCTACCGTTTGTGCCGGCTCCCTGGCCCTGATGGACGGTGGCGTGGACATCAAGCGCCCCGTAGCCGGAATCGCCATGGGTATGGTCGCCGAAGGTGGCAAGATCGCCATCCTCTCTGACATCCTCGGCGACGAGGACGCCCTCGGAGATATGGACTTCAAACTGACCGGTACCACGGAAGGCATCACCGCCTGCCAGATGGACATCAAGATCGACGGACTGCCCTACGAGCAACTGGAGCAGGCCCTCGAACAGGCCCGCGTCGGCCGACTGCACATCATCGGTGAGATGAACAAAACCCTGGCCGAGCCGCGTGAGGACCTCAAGCCACACGCTCCCCGCATCGTCAAGATGGTCATCGAGAAGAGTTACATCGGCGCCGTGATCGGACCCGGCGGTAAGATCATCCAGGAGCTGCAGGAAATGACCGGTACCAACATCAACATTGACGAGATCGACGGTAAGGGCCACATTTCCATCGCCTCCAACGATAAGGCAGCCATCGAGGATGCCGTTGCCCGCATCAAGAAGATCACCTTCACCCCCGAGGTGGGTGGCGTCTACGAAGGAACGGTCAAGACCGTCATGCCCTACGGTGTATTCGTTGGTTTCGAGGGCGGCCGCGACGGCCTCCTGCACGTCAGCGAGATGAGCCACAGCCGCATCGACAACGTCGAAGACGAGTTCCAGGAAGGCGACAAGGTGAAATTCAAGCTGGTCGAGGTCGACGAGCGCACCGGTAAGCTGCGCCTCAGCCGCAAAGCCATCATGCCCCGCGCCGACGGTACCATCCCGACCGACGAGGAGCTGGAGGAAGAGCGCAAGGCCGCCAAGAGCCGCGATCGCGGTGACCGGGGCGATCGCCGCGGACGGTGACCGCGGTGACCGCGGTGACCGCCGTGGCGGACGCGATCGTCGTGACCGTGACTAGGAACCTCACCCCTGATACTGCTGCGCAGTATCTGTCCCCTCTCCCCCCGGAGAGGGGACCCGTGATCGTGAACTGCCCCATCTCCTTGCGGAGATGGGGCAGTTTTTTTTGTGGTGCCTGTGCTGCTCCCACGCCTCTGCTGCCCCCCTCTCCGGGGGAGAAGGGACAGGTACCGTAGGTACCAGGGGTGAGGTTCCGTATCTTCGCCCCCATGACCCAAACCGATATCGTCATCGTAGGTGCCGGCCCCGCGGGGGCCGCTACCGCACTCCGCCTCTCCTATCTGGGTATTCCCTGCGTACTGGTGGATAAGGCCACCTTTCCCCGTGACAAAATTTGCGGGGATGCGCTGAGCGGAAAGGTACCTACCCTGCTCAACCGGCTGGACCCGGCCATCATGGATCGTTTCCGGGCGAAATTCAAGCCGATCGACGTATGGGGCATCCGTTTCTACCCCCCCTCCGAACGCCTGATCGAGTTGCCGTTCAAGATCGGCTACGAACGGGAGCCGGACAATGCCCCCGGCTACGTCAGTAAGCGGATTGACTTCGATGCCTTCCTGATCGAAGAAGTACAGCGGCGGGAGGATATCGATCTTCACCTGGACACCGAGATCACGGGCTACGATCGGGTGGATGGCGGCTATCAGGTGACCACTAAGGGCGGAAAGACCTGGCAGTGTCGGCTACTGGTCGATGCCAGCGGTGCCCATAGCCGCTTCAGCCGCCGGGAAGCCGGGCTGGAAACCGACCACGACCACCATGCCGCGGCCGTACGGGCCTACTACAAGGGCGTAACCGGTTTCCACGATGACAACTTCATTGAACTGCACTTTCTGAAGGAGTATAACCCGGGCTACTTCTGGATCTTCCCGTTACCGGACGGACAGGCGAATGTCGGCCTGGGTATGCGGTCTGACATTGTCAAGAAACGGAAGGTCAACCTCCGCAAGGCCCTGGATGAGATCATTGCCTCCCCCCAGTTCCGGGACCGCTTCGCCGGAGCGGAGCAGGTCGACCCGACGGCCGGATACGGACTGCCGCTGGGGTCAAAGGACCGTGTATTGTCCGGCGATCACTACCTGTTAACGGGAGACGCCGGTCACCTGATCGACCCACTTACCGGAGAGGGAATAGGAAATGCCACCTACAGCGGTTTCATCGCCGCGGAACTGGCGGAAAAATGCCTGGCCGAAAATCGCTTTGATGCGGAGTTTCTTAAAGCTTACGACATCCGGATTGCCCGGGTATTACGTACGGAATTACGACTTAGCTATCGTTTGCAGCAAATCATGCAGTACACCCGGATAACTAATTTCCTCACGGGGATCGTCGCAGCCAACCCTAAGATCGTAGAGACCCTCTGTAGGATGTACACTGATTTCGAACTCCGGAAGCAACTGGTCAGACCAACCTTCTGGTGGAAATTATTCTGGGCTAAATCGGGCAAAAAACCCGCAATAGCCACCACGGAAAGCCGTGAGTAACAGAAAATTGCGTCGGAACGAAAAAAAACTAGCCGCGTGCGTAACAATTATTTATCTCACGCAGTTAAGACCGTAGTTGATTAAGTTTCATATATACTAGTGAGTGTAAAGTGAGCCTCCGTTCCCCGATTGATGGGAATGGGGGTTCTTTTTTACGGGTGGGTGAGCCTGCTCCGAGTGGTGAGACCAAGTTTTGCGGCCTGTGGCCGCAAAACAATCGGGCTCACCACCTCCGCAGGTTCATGCTTACTTCACCACCCGCTCGGTCACCAGCACCTTTCCGGAACGCTCCCCGGTTACGCGGACCAGATAGGCACCGGCGGGAACCGACAGTCCAGTCATATCGAAAGATTTCGCACCCGCGTTCATCGCCCAGTTGCCCAAGTTACGGCCGTTGATGTCCAGCAGTTCCGCCGTAGCGGGCTCCGGAAGGGCTTCCGGGAAGGTGACTGACAGACGGTCCGTAAATGGATTGGGGGACACGAGCCCCCCCGCAGTCGCAGCCACCTCATTCAGGAGGGTGACGGCAGCCGGGACTCCGGCAATTGTCTGCCCCACGGCAGCTAATCGTTGCTCATCGACCCGGACACCAGCCGCGCGGTCCAGTTCGAGTACCAGCGTACGTGGGCGGGCGGTCTCCTCCGCGAAAGCCACGGAAAGCGTACCGTTCTCCTCCAGGCGCAGGCTACTCTCCGGCAAGTCCGTCATCCGCACGGAGGTAATGTGACCGGCGGTTGCGCTCAGGCTGAACTGATAACCGGCACTGGCGGGCAGGTTGACCGTGACCAGATTGCGACCGCTCGCTTGCGTTTCGGGCGTCACGACGGTCAGCACCAGTTCAGCGCGGGTAGCGGTACGCTCCGGGATACCGTGGTGACTGCCATCCAGATCGCCGAGTTTGACGGCGATAAAGCCCTGATCGATATCCGTAGGGTCGACCTCGTCGAAGTTGATGCGGGTGGGGTAACCGTCCACCAGGTAGTTGTCCGAAAATTCGTAGGCGGCGGGCACGAAGATCCAGGGCTGCGGGTGGGGGTGAGCGAACCGATCCTCCAGTCCCAGAATCATCCGGGTCATGGAAATAATGTCGAAAATATCGTACTCCCCATCGGCATTCACGTCTCCGGCGATGTGCTCGTAGGGGGTCGTGAACGGTTGGATGCCGAGTACGTGGCGGCGCAGGAAGATGATGTCGAAAATATCTACACCGGCGGACCACTCATCGTCGAGCCGGGCCTCGATACTGGTAGCCTGACAGGCCGGGAGCATCTCAAAATCGTAGAAGCCGAGGTCGGAGGTAGTCGTCGTCGAACCGGGTTGCCCGTCGTTATTGACCGCCGTGACGGTTACCCCCTCCAGGGCGACCTCCGAATTATGTACCCGGATAACGCCATCCGCGGCAATCGTTCCCTCCCCGCAGATATCGGAGAAGGGCATGCTCCGGAAAACGTTTTCCTGCATCAGGCTGATGTCCGTATTGTGCATGATGATCTCCCGAAAGGTGACACCGGCCAGCCAGTCTTTCTCCTCCTGGCTCAGGAGGGGGTCATTCTGATAGAAGAAGCGATCGCCGTTGCGGAGGTCGGTGAATTGCCGCTGCATGATCTTCTGGATGGTCTGGCCGAAAATACTACCCTCCATCGGCCGCTCGGCCAGCATGGCGACCCAGGGGTCGATCTGGTCAATATCGTCGTAGACGCTGCCGAGGTGATTATACACCTCTGGATCGGGGTTGATACTGGCAAAGTCAAAGTGAATCGGCAGGAAGTAGGACAGACGGATCTGATTCCAGCTGGGCAGGCCGCGGTCGCGGCCCCGGTTGATGTTGATGGCCGCCAGGTCGAGCCCCCCGGCACCGGGAGGGCCGAAGAGGAAGTTACGCACGTCATCCACGACGCGGTTGTCCATTTTCTGCTGCACCTGCTCGGCCATGCCCCGGAGGTAAGGCTCGATCCCCCCGACGGCGGGAACGACGTCCGGCCGGAAAAAGGCCTCCCGCAGGGTGAGGTTCCCCTCGGGCAGTACATTCCCGTTGTTATCGGTCCGGCGGAGGTTGCTGTTCAGCAGCGTGTGACCGACCCGAAAGGCGGCGGCGGAGAATACATTGTGAATCTGGGCCTCCACGTTGGGCTTATAACCGGTATACTCCGGAACGGAAACGCCCATGGTCGGCAACCACTCATTGTACACCACGGCCTGAATGGCCCCGCCGACCAGCTTGCGGGCGTGCTGGTAAAGCTGCTCGTCGTTCCAGTCGGGGTGGGCAGTTTTCAGAATAGCGCACTGGCGGTTGTGCTCCCGCAGGAAGAGCGTATGGACGGACAGCAGCAGGGGGTTCTCGTTGCCGCGTACGTCGCCGACCACGAACATCCGGCCCTGGAAGCCGGTACCGTTGGCCATGTGGGGAGCATCTTCGTCCACCACCCCGTCGATCTCTCCGCTGATGGTATTGTAGGGCGGCAGGTTGCCGGCGCTTACTTTCATTTTCCCATCCGTGAAGCTGCGCAGCCAGGCGGCGCGGCTGTCGTCGGAACCGTAAACGGACGAGCCGTCCAGGTAGGCCGTGATCTCGTTATCGTAGCGGCGGGGGTTCTGGGGGCCTAACCCGGTGCCGAAACGGGGGCGGTTACGGGTCATGGGAATGACTACCTGACCGGTATTGAACGGGTCGAAGGCCGCGTCTCCCCGGGGAACGGGAATGTGAAGCGGCGCGCCGACGTGCTCCGTCAGGGTAATATCGTGGTCGATGAACTGACCGAATACCCAGGTAAAGTCACTCAGGCCGACCGGGTCGTTCAGCAATCCTTCCTGGGCAAAAATTTCGTTGGAAACCGTGCGTGGGTTGGGGCGATCGGGGCCGGCGGGCGCGCCGAAACCGTCCGCGAATCCATTCCCGGTGTGCATAATGACGGGAGTATTGGCGGCGCCCCAATTTTGGCGACCGTTGCCCTGATTATTGTCCGTCCCCGTAATGGTGCGGTACAGGTCGGTATCCACCTGGGCGGAAAGCAGACCGGTAAGGAGTAATGCGGAATAGAATAGTAAACTTTTCTTCATGGGATCGGAGATTATGAAACACTCAAATAAAAAGGCCCCTAAAAGTACGAAATGTGCCGCCGCCGGTTATGGGATGACTAAAAATTGACATTCTCGACCCCCATCCCGAAGAGACTGAAGTCGAAACGGGCAGGATCCTCTGGGTCGAAACGGCGCAGGTTCCCGGTGAGTTCCGTAACGGCCTGCCAGTCGCACTGCTTGCGGGTCAGCAACTTAAGTCGGCGGGCGACTCGCTCTACGTGTACGTCCAGGGGGACGCAAAGTTGATCCGGGCGAATACGCTTCCACTGTCCGAAATCGACGCCCCGGTCGTCCTGGCGAACCATCCAGCGCAGGTACATGCAGAGTCGTTTGCAGCGGGATTTACGCAGTGGGGTCGCCACGTGCTTCCGGGTGCGCCGGGGGGCCTCCGGCAGACTGAAAAACAAATCGTGAAACCCCCGCAGCGCGGGCTCGATGGTCGCGTCTTCCGGGGTGAGGTGGCGGGCGAAGGCATCCTCCAGGCTGTCGTTTTCCCGGTAAAAATGCTGGAGGAATTCCAGAAAATACCGGGTATCGGCGTAGGTGAAGGTGCGGTGCTTCCAGTCGGCAAAGCGGGCGCGGTCCTCCGGTCGGTGCTCCGTGACGAAACGGTAGGGTTCGTGGCCCATCAGGTCCAGCAGCTCCTCCCCCTTGCTGATGATCGTGGCCCGCCTGCCCCAGGCGAGGGTGGCGATCCAAAACCCGACGATCTCCCGGTCGCGGGGGTCCTCAAAGGCGTGTACGAGGCCGATGGGGTCGTCCGCGATGAAGTCCGGCCGGTTGAAGCGGTCGTGGTAGTGTTCCAGGGTCTGTTGGGTGGTCATGGAGTCCGTAGTATTTAGTCGATGGTAGCTACCATTGACTTTTTTCGCCGACGGCGCGCAGGTGCAAAGTATCCCGAAAGCAGTCAGTCAGTTAGGCATTGCATCCCTCACTCCCCGATCAACCGGAGGTAATCGGTAACGACCTCCAGTGCGGCGGCCCGGCCCTTAGGATCGGGGAAAACATCCGTCTCCTCGCCGAAACTGACGATGCGGAGCCGACGGGTGCCGGCCAGCCCGTCCCGTAATTTTTTGATGTCGGCTACGGATTCGTAGAGTAGTGGTCGCCAACCGTCCACCCCGTCCTCGATCTCCAGGCGCAGGTCCTCCACGGTCTGGTTGGCCTGTACCCCTTCCGGCCGGAGGACGACCGTAAGGCGGGCATCATCGGTCAGCCAGTTATCGGTAATGACCAGCTCCAGGCGGGATTTTGCCGCCGATAGTTCGTCGTGGTAGTACAGGGTCAGTTTTTCGGCAACCTCCTCGGCCCGGTAGTTGCGGGCCCGGGTATTTTTGAAGTAGAGGTGATCGGGGTCGGAAACGTAAAATTCTCCCCGGGCGGCGCGGCGGCTGGCGGTGTCTCCCGTGCAGGAGGGGAGAAGGAGTAGAAACAGGGGCAGGGATAGGAGCAGGGAACGCGACATGGAGATAGAAAGGTGGGGGAGCAGGTTTTGGTTGCGGACCAATGCCCCGGACGCGGTATCTTCCCACCATGCGTAAAGCGAGTAAAAACAGAAACTGGATATTGTTAGCCGTTTCTTCTGTCCTCCTCCTGATTTGGATAACCTTCGGCAACCTGGCCGGGCCGGGCGGTTTACCCATTCCCGCAATGGGAGATTTCCTGAACCCCTCCACCGGTTTCTGGCAGAATACCCGCTTCCACCTGATCGACCGGACGGATTCGGTGACCGTCGCGCTCGGTGACCCCGTGGGAAGGGGAGACGTGTACTTCGACGACCGGGGCATCCCCCACATCTTCGCCGACGACCTGGAAGGCGCCCTCTTCCTCCTCGGCTACATGCACGCCACCGATCGCCTCTGGCAGATGGACATCAGCACCCGCGCCACCGAGGGCCGGCTCTCCGAAGTTCTGGGGGAGCGGACGGTCAACCGCGACCGGCAGCAAATCCGCCAGGGGTTTCGCTACGTAGCCCGCAATACCGTCGATACCCTCCGCGACCAGTTCCCGGAGGACCTGGCCCTGCTGGAAGCGTACGCAAATGGCGTAAACGCCTTCATCGACCGCCTGCGCCCGGAGGATTATCCGGTAGAATACAAACTACTCAACCACGAACCGCTGCGGTGGTCCCCCTACCGCTCCATCCTGTTCATGAAGGGCATGTCGCAAAGCCTCAGTGGTTTTTACCAGGACGTGGAGGCAGGTATCACCAAAGCCTACGCCGGTGACGAGCAGTTCAAGGATCTCTTCCCCGAATGGTTCCCCTACGATTCGCCCGTGGTACCGACGGATAAAAAGAAGAAGGAAGAAAGATCGGCCGCTTCGCAACCCGAAAGAGGAAAGACTCCCGCTGTTATCGGAGGTGTTGCACCTGCGCGCCGCCGGCAAATAACGGAGTCGCTAGCCGCTGGTCTGCCCGGGAGTAACTACCGCCCCCCTTCTCCCGACTCCCTGCCCTTCAGCTACGACCCCGCCAACGGATCCAACAACTGGGCGGTGGGCAGCGAGCGTTCGAACACCCGCCACCCGATGCTGGCCAACGACCCCCACCTGCGACTTTCCCTGCCCAGCATCTGGTACGAGGTGCAGATTCGTTTTCCCGGCTGCAACGTGCGCGGCGTGAGCCTGCCCGGTGCCCCCGGCATCCTGATGGGCTTCAACGATTTCATCGCCTGGGGGGAAACGAACGTCGGCCACGACGTGACGGACTGGTTCCGCGTCGACTGGATCGACGAGGAGAGAACCCGCTACCGACTCGACGGACGCGAAACGGCGGCCACGCTGGTAAAGGACACGCTG
This sequence comes from Lewinellaceae bacterium, assembly GCA_963838715.1. GTDB lineage: Bacteria > Bacteroidota > Bacteroidia > Chitinophagales > Saprospiraceae > Neolewinella. The sequence continues at coordinate 3,615,365 of CAWISE010000009.1, read as the reverse complement.
CGGGTGAGGGGGCAGGCGGACGAAGTAATCACTACGCCGTGGACTATTTTCGGCCCCGTACCCGAGCGGGAAGGCCCCTACGCCGACCTGGCCATGCGCTGGCTGGCCCACCTCGAGCCGGGGCGGGACAGCCGGAGTCACAGCGGGGCGGTCACCTTCATCCAGCTGATGGAGGCCCGGGGATACGAGGACTACCTCGCCGCCATCCGCGGCCACGTGGACCCCGCCCAGAATTTCCTGATGGCGGCCAAGGACGGTACCATCGCCATCCGCCCCAACGGTTTTTTCCCGCTCCGGGGAAAGGGCCAGTCGGGCCGCTTCGTCTCCCCGGGTGACAGCAGCCACTACAACTGGCGGGGCTACCTGCCCTTCGAGCAACGACCCGAGCACAGGAACCCGCCCCGGGGCTACGTCAGTTCGGCCAACCAGCAGACCACGGACGCCAACTTCCCCTACCCCTACGTCGGGAGATTCGACGAATACCGGGGCCGGTTGATCAACCGGGAACTGGCCCGGCAACCGGTCATGAACCAGCGACAGATGAAGGAGCTTCAGCTCTCCACTCACTCGCTGTACGCCGAGGAAGTGACGCCGCTCCTTATCGCCCGGATCAACCGCAACCGGCTGACCGAGGAGGGGCAGCAACTGCTGCGGATCATCTCGGAGTGGGACTATCGCTACGAGGGGGAAAGCCGTGCCCCGACGGTCTTCGAGCGTTGGTCGGCGGCCGTCTACCAACTGACCTTTGACGAATTCCCCGGCAGTGAGCTTTATCTCCAACCCGAAAAATGGAAGTTCACGGAACTGCTCCGCCGCCGGCCGGACCATCCCATCTTCGACGACAAAACCACCGAAAATTTCCGGGAGACGGCCGCCACCCTTACCCAACGCGCCTTCGAGGAATTGCTGGAGGAACTGAACGGGGCCGCGCCCCCCAGGTGGTACGTGGAGCGGGATGCCGACATCGATCACCTCGGTCAAATCCCCGGCTTCGGATCGGAACTGATCAGGACCGGTGGCGGACGGCTCAGCCCCAGGGTAGTGGCCGATGGTTTCGGGGCCAGCTGGCGGATGGTCGTGGAAACCGGCGTCACGCCCCGCGCCTGGGGCACCCTGCCCGGCGGCCCCAGCGGCAACCCGGCCAGCCCGTTCTACGACAGTGACCTGGACGACTGGATCGACGGCCGCTACCACGAACTACAGCGCTACGACGACCCGGGGGAAGCCCGGCTGAAGGCCACTACCATTTGGAAGTTCCGCTAACTACACGACTATGTACAGATTTATCTACTTGATGGGCATGGTGGTACTGACGGCCGGCTGCCTGTATTTCCACCTGAGTTGGTTCTGGGTGGCAGTGGTGGCACTACTGCTCTCCTTCTTGTTACCGCTGTGGCGCCGCAGTGGTTTCTACTTCGCGTTACTCGGCACCCTGATCACCTGGGGCTGCTACGCGGGTTACCTCCACGTGATCAGTGACGGGATGCTGGGCGACCGGCTGGCCGTCACTTTCGGGGTGGCGACCGGGTGGGTACTGGTCATCCTCTCGGCGCTCTGGGGCGGGCTGACGGCGGGGCTGGGGGGCTGGGTCGGGGCCAGTCTGCGGATCGCTCTGCTGGACGGCCGGCGAAGTAGAAAATAATTTTATGTTTCTTTAACCCCTAGCTAAACCACCTTACATGAATACCACCACGGTCCGCCATCCGGAAGACGGAGGCAATATCTTCGGCCACCGCCCCGGCCTCTTCGTTCTCTTCTTCACCGAAATGTGGGAACGCTTTTCCTATTACGGGATGCGGGTGCTCTTCGTGGTCTTCCTGGTTACCGAAGCCTTCAAGGAAGAAGCCTGGAACCGGCCGGATGCCCTGGCCCTCTACGGCATCTACACCGGCCTGGTGTACTTCACGCCCATGATCGGCGGTATTCTGGCGGATAAGTTTCTGGGTTACCGTAACGCCGTTCTGTTGGGTGCCCTCATCATGACACTCGGTCATGCTTCGCTGGCCTTCGAAACGGAATCCTTCTGGTACCTCGGCCTGCTGCTGCTGATCGTGGGTAATGGTTTCTTCAAACCGAATATCTCTTCCATCGTCGGTCAGCTGTACAGCCAAGATCCGGAGCGCAAGGACGGGGCCTACACCATCTTCTACATGGGCATCAATTCCGGGGCGTTTCTCGGTATTTTGCTGTGTAGTTACTACGGTGAGCAATGGGGTTTCAACTTCGGCTTCGGGCTGGCGGGCATCTTCATGTTCATCGGCATGGTGCAGTTCTACTTCGCCCAGGGCATTTTCGGCCGCATCGGGCTTTCGCCGTCAAAACTGGCGGCACTGGGCCCGGAGGCAGGTGCAAAGGTTTCCACTATGCGGGAGGACGGTACCCTCGATGACGTGGCGGTCGGCAAACATTACGAAGACGAAGTCGCTGACATCCCTGAGATTGTAACCGGAAGCGACGATGGTCGCGCCATGAAGTGGGCCGGTATCGGTCTGGTCGTCGGTATTGTTGTGTACGCCCTGATCGCCCTGTTCGGGGAGCCACAGGCGAACTTCCTCCAGACGTTCAGCCGTACCCTCATGCCCCCCATCATCTTCGCTGCGGTAACGGGTTTCGTCGGCTGGATCGTAAACGACCCTACCCTGACCGTCGTCGAAAAAGACCGGGTCTGGGTGATCGTCGTCCTCAGTTTTTTCATTGTCTTCTTCTGGTGGGCCTTCGAGCAGGCCGGTGGTTCCATGACCATTTTCGCCCTCGACTATACCGACCGGACGCTAACCGGTAGTGGGGCGCAGACCTTCAAGATCGTCAACACTTTCATCACGGTGGTCCCCATCCTGGTACTGACGTTCGTCCTTTACCGGCTGTTTGCCATCACCTTCAGCCGCTTCACCTTATCGAACCTGGTGCTGGGTTCGGCCTTCGTCGGTATCTGGTACCTGGTGTACATCATGCTGACCGAGCAGTACGCCAGTACCGAACCGGAGGTACCCGCCGGCTGGTTCCAGATCTTCAACAGCCTGTTCATCATCTGCTTCGCTCCACTCTTCAGTAAGCTCTGGGAGGCCAAATTGAGTTTCCTGAACAGCGGCCCGATCAAGTTTGCCCTCGGCCTGACGCTGCTGGGTGTGGGCTTCGCCATCCTTGCGTTCGGTGCCATGGGCATTCCCGAAGGCGCGAAAACCGCTTCGGTCAGTATGTTCTGGCTGATTGCCGCCTACCTGTTCCACACCCTGGGAGAACTGTGTATTTCCCCGGTAGGCCTGAGCTACGTTTCCAAACTGGCCCCCGTCCGCTTGGTCGGGCTGATGTTTGGTGTATTCTTTGTCGCCAACTTTATTGCCAACTTCGCCGCCGGCCTGACCGGTAGCTACATCGAACCGATCGCCGAGCAAATTGGACTCAGTGGCTTCTTCCTGCTCTTCGCCGCCGTCCCCATCACGGCCGCCGTCGTGCTCCTGCTCATCAACGGCTGGATGAAAAAGATGATGCATGGTATCGAATAACGACCGCCTCGAGGCCGGGCAGTGGCGCAGCCTGGAAGTCATCTTCTACGCCATGCTCCTGGGGCAGTTCGTGTTCGGGCTGGTGGTGCTGTTCCTCCTCAACGGGGAGCAGGTCGCCATGCTCGACAACCTCTTCGGGGAGGGGCAGGACGAACTGATCCTGGGACTGTACGCCGTCGCGATGGCCTCGGGGGCCTGGTTCATGGACCAGTTCCGTACCCGGAATATTCCCCGGCAGACCGTCGGAGACTTCGAGCGGGCCCTCCCCCACTACCGGGTGTCGGTCCTCCTGCGCATGGCCATCATGGAGGCCGGGGTGATCATGCTGCTGGTCGTCTCCCTGCTCACGGGTAACATCACCCTCCTGGCCATTGCCGCGGCGATGATGGGGGTGTTTTACCTGGTGTTCCGCCCAACCCGGGAGCAGCTGCGGGATCGGTACGACGTGCGGTGAGGAGAAGAAAGAAGAAAGACCAGACAGCACGTTATGCTTGCCTGGTCTTTCTTCTTTCAGTTCCGCCGCATGGCGGAACGGTCTTTCTTCTTTCCTCTACTTATTAAAGTGATCCCGGATCTTCTCGAACAGTTCCACCCCGATATTGGCCTGCGCCTCTTCGGTAGCGGCTCCGATGTGTGGGGTGACCGATACGTTCGGGTGGGTCAGCAAGTCGCGGCGGGGGTTAGGTTCCCCGACAAAAACGTCGAGGGCGGCACCACCGACTTTGCCGGAATTCAGGGCCTCCAGCAGTGCATCCTCGTTGATGACGCCGCCACGGGAGGTATTGGCGATAATAACGCCATCCTTCATTTTGGCCAGTTCGTCGGCCCCGATGAGGTCGCCGCCGGGAACGTGGATGGTGATGTAATCCGCCTCGGAGATCGCCTCCTCCAGCGGGACGGTCCGTAGGGTGAAGGTCGCCTGCTGTCCGTCGAAGAAATCAATGCTGACCGTCTCCTCCTCCTTGTAAAGATCGACGGGCAGGACGCGCATCCCCAGCCCGATGGCGATCCGGGCGGCCTCGATACCGATGCGGCCGAAACCGATGATGGCGAGTGTCCGGCCGCGCAGTTGCTGTCCGCCGGCGTAAGCTTTTTTCAGTTTGTTGAAGTCTCCTCCGTCCGCGACCAGCTCCCGGTTAGAGCGGTTCACGCCGCGGGAAAGGCCGAAGAAGTGGGCAAAGACGAGCTCGGCCACCGCGGCGCTCGAAGCGGCGGGGGTATTGTAAGTGGGGATTCCCTTACTGGCGGCGTACTCGTGATCGATGTTGTCGATCCCGACGCCGCCCCGGCAGATGGCCTTCAGGTTGGGGCTGGCATCGATGAGGGGCTGGCGGACCTTGGTGGCACTGCGCACGCAGATCACGTCGAAGTTATTCAGTTCGGTCATCAGGTCGTCCTGGGCGATCTTCTCGGTAACGACTTCGAATCCGGCGTCCTCGAGTAGTTTTTTTCCGTTGGCGGCAATGCCGTCGTTGGCAAGAATACGAATCATCTTGGGGGTATTTTGGGGGTGCACTGCAAAGAAACGCAACGTTCGCGGCTTCGCGTTACCTTTGCACTATGATCATAGACGTTATCTGTCTCATCTTTCTTGCCTATGGGTTCTGGGTGGGCTTCAGCCGGGGTATCATTTCTACCGTGCTGGTGCTGTCCAGTTACGTCTTCGGTATCCTGGCCGCCATGAAGTTCGGCCCCATCATGTCGGATATGCTGTTCGGCTGGTTTCCGGCCCTGACCAATGGCGGCAGTTTCGTACTGGGTGCCATCGTGGTCTTCTTTCTTACCCTGGTACTCTTCCGCATCATCGCCCGCGGCCTCACCGGGCTACTGGAAACGGTCAATATCAACATCATCAACCAGGTACTGGGAGGTATCCTCTCCGGACTGTTCTTCACCTTCATCTTTTCCGGTCTCGTCTACTTCGGCGACCAGAGCCGCATCATTACCGACGAGGCCCGGGCCGGCAGCGTGACCTATCCCGTACTCAGGGAGATGCCGGACATCGTGATCGACCGCGCCAAATCCCTGTATCCCATCTTCCGAGATTTCTACGACGGCGCCGTCGATGCCATGGACCGGCTGAAGGAAAACGTGGATCGGGACGAGAACGACAGTATTTTCGACGTACCCGAGTAGAGAAGAGAAGAAGAAGAAAGACCAGATAGCACAGTGTGCTTGTCTGGTCTTTCTTCTTTCAGTTCCGCCGAGTGACGGAACGGTCTTTCTTCTTTTCTCCTGCTCCTAGAACTTCACCACCAACGGCAACCGCGCCTGTGCGCCCTGCGTCTGCGTAATGTCCCGCAGCAACTGGAAGTACTGGTAGTTCTCCGGACCGATCTGGCGGCGAACCATGGCTTCGGTCAGGTTATCCCCCTTGTCGTCGCCCATGATATCTTCCAGGAGCTGCTGCAGGGGAGCTTTCATTTGGGGGTAATGACCGACGGTGTAATCATCCCGTTCTCCGAGATCAGCCAGTTCGGCGGCGTGGGCAATGGCGGCGTCGAGACCGGCCAGTTCGTCCACCAGTCCGAGTTCGAGGGCCCGGGTACCGGAATAGACCCGGCCACCGGCGATCTCCCGTACGCGCTCGGCGGAGAGGTTACGGCCGTCGGCCACGCGCTGGATGAAGGTGGTGTAGATCGACTGCGTCCGCATATTGAGCAGATCGCGCTCTTCCTGACCGAGATCGCGGAAGGGGCTGAAGGCCGTAGCGTTGCGGGCGGTATTGACGGTGTCGAAGGTGATACCGATCTTGTCGTTCATCAGCTCCTTGGCGATGGGGAAGGTCAGGAATACACCGATGGAACCGGTGATGGTCGTCGGTTCGGCGTAGATCTTATCGGCGTTGGCGGCGATGTAGTATCCACCACTGGCGGCATAATCGCCCATACTCACTACGACCGGCTTACCGGCGGCCTTCAGTTCCTCGATGGCGTACCACATATTTTCGGAACTGCTGGCACTACCGCCACCGCTGTTGACGCGGAGTACAACCGCCTTGACGTCGTCGTCTTCTTTCAGTTTTTCAATTTCGTTGACGTATTTCTTGTCGCCGATGCTGCCCAGCTCGCCGGAACCGTCCACGATACTGCCCTCGGCGATCAGGACGGCTACTTCGTTATCTCCCCCCCCCTGCTGGGTCTTCAGCCGGGCGGCGAAATAATCGTTGATGCCGACGGAGTTGATCTTTTCATCGGGGTCCATCCCGAGCCGCTCGTGGAGTATTTCGTCCACCTCGCTACGGTGCAGGATACCGTTCACCAGGTTAGCGTCAACGGCCTGCTGGTCCTTCCAGCCGGTGATCTCGGAAGCATAGGTCCGCAGTTGGGCGGGGTCGATCTTCCGGCTGGTTCCGATGTCGGTCAGCATAACGGCGAAGAGGTCTTCCAGGAACTCCTTGGTCTGCTCCCGGTTAGCGGGACTGATTTCAGTACGGCGTAGCGGCTCGGTGGCACTCTTGTAGTCGCCGGCCCAGAATATCTCGAACTTCACGCCCACCTTGTCCAGCATGTTCTTCAGGAAAGGGATGTCAGCTCCCAGGCCCCGGAAGTCCACTACGCCCAGCGGGCCGAGGTACACTTCGTCACAGGCACTGGCCAGGTAGTAAGCGGATTGCTCGTACACCGGAGCGTAGGCCACGGTGAACTTACCGGACTCCTTGAAACGAACGAGGGCTTCCCGGATGGAACGCAACTTGGTGAAGGTCACCGAGGAGGACATTTCGTTGATGTAAATCCCCTTGATGTTGTCATTGTCCGCGGCATCGTCGATCAGGCGGACGATATCGTGAACACCCAGCACCTGCTTGTCGAGGTCGGAAAAAGAGGTGACCGCGAAGGGAGATTCCACCGGGGCATTGCCCGTCAGTTCCGGAACCTGGTTAAGATCGAGGCGCAGGATGGAATTGGCCTTTACCGAAACGGATTTCTCTCCCGCCTTGGCCGCGATGCTACCAACGGCACCGGCACCGACAAAAAAGAGCAGTACGAGTGCCAGAATGGTTCCCAGACAGGAACCGAAGAGAATTTTGAAAAAATTAGACATAGAAGTTGTGGTATTACGTTCCCGTAAAGAACGGCCTTAGTGTTCTTACCGGATGTCGCTTTTCGATGAATCTCGGAAATTTACCGCCCAACTAGCGGATAATGAAGCGTTCTACCCGGTCGCCCGCCCGCAGGGTGTACACCCCGGCCGGCAAGCCCTCCACCGGCACGGTCGTCACGCCACTACCGTTCGCCACGGCATGGCGGCGCAGAAGGGCCCCGTTGCTGCCGATGATCTCTATTTCGGTGCCCACGGCCAGGGGGCCGTGGCGGTACGTCAGCTGGTAACGGACGGGGTTGGGAAATACGCCTCCGTAAGCCGGTCCGTCAAATTCGATTAGCCGGACGTCACTCAGCGTGCTGCTTCCGTCGAGATCGCGCTGCGACAATCGGTAATAATTGGACCCGGAGGCAGGTGCAAGGTGTTCGAAAGCATACTGCCGGAGGACCAGGGAGTTCCCGGCGGCAGCTACCCGACCGATGCCGGTAAAGGTGTTCCCGTCGGTGGAATGCTGTACCTCAAAGTCGGCGCTGTTATTTTCCGTGGCGGTCGCCCAGTCGAGACGGGCGATCTTCCCGGCGGGGCGGGCGGTAAAAGCCGTCAGTTCCACGGGTAAGCCGTTGACCTGGCTGAAGGGAAAGTACTCTCCGTTAGAGGAGCAACCCGGCGGTGTGTACCCCTCGGCAACGGTCAGCACGTAGATCGCGCCGTTGATGTCCTCCTGTCCGAGGTCACGCTCCAGGGAGCCGTTCAGGATGGAGGGTCGCATGACCGAGTTGGCATTGTTTACGTGTCTTAGCTGTACCGTGTGACCGATCTCGTGTAGTGCCACGCTCTCGAAATCCGTAGTCGAATTATTACCGGGGCCGGGGCCGAAATTGAAGTCCACGTCTCCGTCCCGGTTATTGGGGTCTCCGTTACGGCGGAAGAAAATGTCCACCTCCGTCAGTTCGAACAGGGAACTGTTACAGGCCGAGTAGTAGGAAAAAGCAATTCCGGTGGTGGCGTCGGAGGTTTCCGGCTCGTCGTCGAAGTCGAAGTTAGCGTTACCGAAGCCCACTACGCTCACGTTGTCGCGGGCGGGCACCTGGATGCTGGTGGTCCCGCCGGTACGGATGTTATAATCCACTTGTTGCTGCCAGGTAGAAACGGCCCGCTGAAAGGCGGCCACGGCGGCGGCGTTACCGGAAAAGGACTGACCGTTGTTAGCGTCATTGTTGCTGAGTAGCAGGGTGTAGCCTCCGCTACCGTCGTCGTTCTCGTCCACCAACCGGGGCGTCTCTACGTCGGTACCGGTTCCGTCCAGGTTGGTAATGGCGTACCGAACGGTGAGGGTCTGGGAACTGAAGTCCTGCAGCCCACCCGACGTCTGCACCAGCACCCGTCCGGTGGCGCCCCGGGACGGCACCTGGAACTGGATACTGTTGTTCGTCCAGCTCAGGACCTTACCGGGCGGTACCGAAGTAAAACTGTTCGAATTAACGCCGGCGGCGGCGGTCACGAACAGCGTACCCTGGGTGCTCCCGAATCCGTTCCCGTTGATGGTCACGATGTCCCCGACTCCCGCGCGGGCCGTCGTGGGGGTAATGGACCCGATAACGGGCATCAGGAGGCTGCTGACCTGGACGGGGGCAAAGGCCCGGTCGGTCAGCGGCCGTAGCGACCGGCCGGTGACGGTGGCCACCCGGTCGGTCAGGTCGGCGATGGAACCCAGCGGCCGACCGCCGTCCAGGAACTGGCCGGTTACCGGGTCGTAGGGCAGGAAACTTTCCTCCACGGCGGCGGGGGCCAGCGTGCCGTCCCGGTACCGGCGGAGCAGGAAGAGGCCGTCGGCTCCTTCGCTGACCCGCAGGGAGGGACTGACCAGTTCGCGCTCCTCGTTGATGGTGCCCCCGCGGGTGAGGAAGGTGAGTTCGGTAGCGTTCGCCCACTCCCCCGCGGCCGACAGCAGGTCGACCGCAACCAGGTGACGGGTCACGATGTGTCCCTGCCGGTCGTACTCGGGCACGGAGCGGACAATTTGACCCACGGCGATCACCTCCGTCTCCTCCAGCCGCTCGTCCAGGGAGCGGGGCTGATAGCACTGGGCGTAGCTGCCGGTAGCAAAGCAGAAGAGACAGAGGAGGGTCAGGATTTTTTTCATGGCAATTCAGGTTGGCGTTATGATCGGCTGATTGTTAATAAATCCTCTGCCACCCGTTAAATGTTCGGTGACGAACGAACGTACCTTTGTCGGGAAATACCTCAACCATGAGTCGGTCCGCCCGCGACCTCCGCATCGAAGACTTTGATTATCCCCTTCCCGACGATCGCATCGCCCGCTTCCCGACCACGGAGCGGGACGGTGCCCGTCAGTTGATCTACCGGAACGGGGAGATCTCCGAAGCCCCCTTCCGGTCCCTGGCCGACCGGCTCCCCGCCGGTACCCTGCTGATCGGTAACCGTACCCTCGTCATCCGGGCCCGCCTCCACTTTCCACTGGAGGACGGACAGCGCCCCATCGAAATCTTCTGCCTCGACCCCCTGGAACCGCACGACTACGCCGTTTCACTCGGTAGCTCCGGCCCGGTGCGCTGGAAGTGCCTGGTGGGGGGTAACCGACGCTGGAAATCGGGGCCCCTCTTCCTTACCGTCGGTTCGACCGAACTGCGCATCACCCGGGGGGAGCGACTGGAAAATGCCTGGGAGATAGACTTCTCCTGGTCATCGGAGGAAAGCTTCGGGGAGGTACTGGAAAGGGCCGGCTCCGTCCCCCTCCCCCCCTACCTCGGACGGGAACCGGAGGACACGGATACCCGGCGCTACCAAACCGTTTTCGCCCGTACGGCCGGTTCGGTGGCCGCGCCGACCGCCGGACTGCACTTCACGACCGACATCCTGCGGGAACTCGGGCAGAAGGGGACGGAGTGGGCCGAGGTCGTCCTCCACGTCGGGGCCGGGACCTTCAAGCCCGTCAAAAGCGACACCCTGGACGGACACGCGATGCACCGCGAATTCTTTGCGGTGACCGACGAGCTGCTGCATCGAATAGCTTTGCACCTGCGCAACGCCGCCCCGATTGTCAGCGTAGGCACTACCAGTTTACGGTGCCTCGAAAGTCTGCACTACCTGGGGGCCGCCATTCACCACGGTGCAAGACCGACCGAGATCCGGATCGGCCAGTGGGTAGCGGAGGACCCGGAGTTGCTCGAAGTACCGCCGCTGACCGCCATCGAGGCCCTGCGTAGCTACCTGGCCGAAACCGGACGAACGGAACTGAGCGGCTACACCAGTTTACTGCTGAGCCCCGCCGCGACGCTGCGGATTGCCGACGGTCTGATCACCAACTTTCACCAACCGCGCTCCACCCTGCTGTTGCTGGTGGCGGCCCTGGTCGGGGAAGACTGGAAGAAAATTTACGAGTATGCCCTGGACCATGGTTTCCGTTTCCTGAGTTACGGAGACAGCAGTCTACTCTGGAGGCGGGGAGGTGCGCAGTAGGGTCAGCATCCGTTCGGCACTGTCGCGACGCATGCGGATGACGAGGCTGTCGACGGTCAGTTTCTCCACGGCCACGATACGTTCCGGCTGGGCCGGCTGGGTGGTATCGCGGGCAAAGAGGTAGCCGTTATCGTAGCGCCAGGTTCCCGCCTCCCGGTACCGGAGGGTCGAGCGGTAGCGGTAGCGGTTGTCCGGCGCGAAGGTGAAACCGATCTCGCTGGGCACGACGGCCAGGGTATCCATTCCTTCGGTGATCAGCGTCGCCTCCCAATCCCCGAGCAGCAACTTATCGTCGCGCTCACAGGCAAACAGAAAGACCAGCAATAGCAAGCAGAGTGATCTAGTGGGCAACACCGAGGTTGAAGAGATTTTCAATGACCAGGAAGGCCGCGGCACCGACGATGAAGCCGATGAGCGCCAGCCAGGCGATCTTTTTAAAGTACCAGATGAAGTCGATTCGCTCCATGCCCATGGCGGCCACGCCGGCGGCGGAACCGATGATGAGCATCGAGCCGCCCGTACCGGCGCAGTAAGCGATGAAGTGCCACAAACGGTGGTCGATGGGGTGGTCGATCAGGTCATACATGCCCATGGAGGCGGCCACCAGGGGTACGTTGTCGATGATGGCGGAGAGGAACCCGAGGATGATAATGACGACGTCTTCGTTCGGGATGATGCTCTGGAGGCTCTCGGCTACGGCGCGCAGGGCACCGACACCGTTAACGACCACGCTTTCCAGGGCGGCCACGGCCATCAGGATGCCCAGGAAGAAGAGGATGGAAGACATTTCGATCCGGCTCAGGGCGTTGTGCGCGCTGTACTTTGCCTTTCGCTCCTCGGTGAAATCCTCTTCGGGGTGAATGTACTCGGAAACCAGCCAGACGATACCGAGGCTCAGCATCATACCGATGTAGGGCGGCAGGTGGGTGATGGTCTTGAAGATGGGGACGAAAACGATCATGCCCAGGCCGAGAAACAACATGGTCTTGCTACTCAGCAGCCGCTCCTCCTCTACTTCTTCCCCCTCGGCGGGGATGGAAATATTCCCCTGGAAGGGCTTCAGGAAGGTGGCAATGAGAAAGGGAACCACGAAGCAGAGCAGGGAGGGAACGATGAGGAATTCCATCAGTCCGGCGGTACTGACGCGCTTACCGATCCAGAGCATGGTCGTGGTTACGTCTCCGATCGGGCTCCAGGCACCCCCGGCGTTGGCCGCGATTACGATGAGGCCGACGTACCAGATGCGTTGCTCTTTGTCCGGGATCAGCTTCCGAAGCAGGGTGACCAGCACGATGGTGGCGGTCAGGTTATCGATGATGGCGGAGAGGATGAAGCCGAGGACACCCACGATCCAGAGCAAGCGTTTCTTGGAGCGGGTATTGACCCAGCCCTTCAGAATATCGAAACCGCGGTGGAGATCGATGATCTCCACGATGGTCATGGCACCGATGAGGAAGATGAGGATCTCCGCGGTCTTGCCCAGGTGGTGGAGCAAGGTGCCCACGAAGCCTTCCTCGGCGAGGTGGTGTTCGCCGGCGTGGCCGACTTCCATGGCCTCCCCGGAGAGGCTGTTGAACATATTGAAGATGTCGCCTTCGGTGTTGATCACCTCCAGGGTCCCGTCGTTGAAACCGAGACTGAGTAAGGCCCAGCAGAGGGCACCCATCAGCAGGGCGGGCACCGTTTTGTCGAGGCGAAGAGGATGTTCGAAAACGATTACAATGTAACCGATCACGAAACAGGCAATAACGGCTGCTAACATAGTAGAAGGAGGCTGGGTATGGAAACTGGTATGATTGCTCTTACGCTTTTCGCGCGGGGATGTTTACCGAACGATAGGGGTAAGTATAGGCATTTAGTGGCAAAGGGCGGGAACGCAGGTGCCGGCTTTCCCGAAAAATCACCGTCGCGTGCAACTACCGTGCCCCTGATCCGGTTTCAGGAGTATGCCCTCCCATTTCGGTTCGGACCCCCAGCGATTATTACTGCTTACCGGCGTGGTCGTCGTCTCCGCGGTGCTGCTGCTACGCATCCACCCACCGCTGGCCGTGGCGCTCCTCTCCTTTTCCCTCGGTGCGATGTTTTTCATCCTGATCCAGCTTTCCCGCGAAGCCATCCGGCGAAAACGGCAGCACGATCCGGATGAATTCGGTACCCGCGTAGCTGCCCGGCTCGCCGAGGCCCGGGCCAGCGAGGCGCGCTTCCGGGAAGAGTCCGACGGTATAATGCGCAGTATCCGTACCCTTCGGGAAGACCTGGACGCCAGTAAGCAGGTCAGCGAGGCCGACCGGGAACGGGCCGACGGTCTGGTCCGGGAACTGGATGCGGAGTTCAGCCTCCGTAACGCCAAGGCGGCCTTCTTCAGCGACTGTGCCGGACGGCTCGAAGAATTGCTCGGTCGCCACCGCTTACTGGAAAGTATGCAGGCCCGCCGCCGGGAACTCGACGCCCTGCGCGCCAATAATTTCGATGATGAATCCGCCGTGGAGGAAGCCCGTTACCACCTGGAGCAGGACAACATCGAACTCGATACCATTATGGAACTCAGCCGCGAGATCGGGGACAGCAGCCACGTCCAACAGGCCGAGGATCTGCGCCGCCGGCTGGACAAGCTCCGCGAGGCGCTGAACGGTGCCACCAACAGCGTGAGAAAAAAGTTATAGCCTTGGTTGTGGTTTTTTGCGTCGTGGACGTATATTTGCAGCCGCTAAGCCTGGAATGCCAAGCTCAAGCGTTTTGATTAATGATTACTAATCGGTGATTTTTGATGTGCTGCCGCTGCTTCTTATGAAAACGCTTCGCGTTTTTAATGCATTTGCGGTAGCCCACATCCTGCCTCACTAATTTAGAATCGCTAATCAACAATCTTTCAGGCCCGTTCGTCTATCGGTTAGGACGCCAGGTTTTCATCCTGGTAAGAGGGGTTCGATTCCCCTACGGGCTACACGGTTGCTTTGCAACCTGATATGCGATATACGATTCTTGATATTCGATTCTTGATTTAGCTACCGCAAGTTTCCTTTGCCGGCTTCGCCGGGCTTGCTCTCGGTAATGCCCCGAGCGCAGCGAGCTGAGAAGCGCGGTAGCCAAATCGCCAATCAAGAATCAAATATCGTCTATCGCATATCGAGCAAGCCTTAGCTTGCGACCCTTGGCCCGTTCGTCTATCGGTTAGGACGCCAGGTTTTCATCCTGGTAAGAGGGGTTCGATTCCCCTACGGGCTACAAAGGCTTTGCCTTTGATTTTTGAATTAACGATTAGTGAGATTTGATTTCTGATTTAGCTGCCGCTGCTTTCCGCTCGCTGCGCTCGTTTGGCTTCAAGTACTAATCTAACGGCCGATGCTGCTCCGCAGCATCGGCCGTTTTTATTTCGAGGCGTGAAGTTCCCGGCTGCGCGGTAGCTTAAATCACGAATCAGTAATCAAGAATCACGAATCACTAATTCAATTCCCTACCTTCGCTTCCCATAACCAATTTAATTCCAGCCCCATGTCCGTCGTCGAATTGAAAGTACCCGTCATCGGAGAATCCGTGACCGAAGTTACCCTGTCCGAATGGCTGAAGGCCGACGGTGATTACATCGAGCGGGACGAGGCAATCTGCGAATTTGAGTCCGACAAGGCGACGCTGGAGTTCCCGGCCGAGGTAGCCGGTAAGCTGATCTACGTAGCCGCCGAGGGCGACGACCTGGAGATCGGCGCCGTCGTGGCCCGTATCGACACCAGCGTTACCGAAGGTGGGGACGGCGATGCGCCCGCCCCGAAGGAGTCCGCCCCCGCCGAGCCACCAGCCTCCGGCTCCGAGCAACCCGCGCCGCCGGAGAAAGCCCGCGAAGCGGCACCATCCGGCAACCAGAACTACGCCACCGGTACGCCCAGCCCCGCCGCCGGAAAAATCCTCCGCGAGAACGCCGTCGATCCGGCTTCGGTGAACGGATCGGGTCGGGACGGCCGCATCACCAAGGGAGACGCCCAGCAGGCAGCGTCGGCCAAGAGTTCGGCACCCGCGCCCGCGCCCGCCCCTGCTGCTACCCCTACCCCCGCGAACTCCTCGTCCTTCTCCCGCGAAACGCGCACCGAGAAAATGAGCCGGATGCGCCGCACCATTGCCGACCGGCTGGTGAGCGCCAAGAACGAAACCGCGATGCTGACCACCTTCAACGAGGTGGACCTGAGCGCGGTAATGGCCCTGCGCAAGCAGGTGCAGGAAAGATTCGTCGCCAAGCACGGCGTGAAACTGGGCTTCATGAGCCTCTTCGCGAAGGCCTGCGCCCAGGTACTGATGGAGATGCCCGGCGTGAACGCCCACATCGGCGACGACCAGAAAAGCCTGATCTACCACGATTACGTGGACATCAGCTTTGCCGTTTCCACGCCCACCGGACTGGTCGTCCCCCCGATCCACAACATCGAAAGCCTGGATTTCGCCAGTATCGAATCGAAGCTGAAGGACCTGGCCGCCCGCGCCCGCGACAACAAGCTGAGCATTGACGAAATGAGTGGCGGCACCTTTACCATCACCAACGGCGGCGTATTCGGCAGCATGATGAGTACGCCCATCATCAACCGGCCGCAGAGTGCCATCCTGGGCATGCACAACATCATCGAGCGGCCCGTGGCCGTAGACGGTCAGGTGGTTATCCGCCCCATGATGTACCTCGCCCTGAGCTACGACCACCGGGTGATCGACGGCAGCAGCTCGGTGACCTTCCTGGTAAAGGTGAAGGAACTCCTGGAGGATCCGACCTTGCTGATGCTGGGGCTGTAGGAAAACCGGATAAAAATTACAACCGCCGAATCGGGGTTTCCTTTTGGGTCGACCATCCGACCGAATACGTTCTAGCCTTGTGGAAGTACCGGTAAAAACGTAGCTTGAGTGTCTTAACCCATTCGCTCTTGAAACACCTTACCCTACTCCTTCCCCTGCTGCTGGCGGGGTTGACCCTGGTAGCACAACCACGGATTCAGCAAAACATGATCACCGGTCCCTGCCCGTACGACAGTATGGTTAATACCACCCATCCGGCCGATTACGATTTTTACCAGACGCTGGATGATACACCGGACGGGAGAATTGACAGTAACTTTTGCGTTAATTTCCAACTTGACGATGCGGATCGCTATTTTCTGGATCTCCTGACAATAGACACGAGCCGAGCATTATTCGTACGCTCCCGACCCGACCTGGCTCTCCGGCCGTACGATAAGTACGCCGTCTATCCCTCTTACTGGCTCGATGATGCGGTCATTGACTTTTCCGATACCTGTTCCCGGGAGCGCTGTAGCTCGGTAATCGTTAACTATAGGTTTACGGATGAGGTTACGGACACCACCGGCGAACGCAACTTTCCGATCGGCGGGGAAGCCGCCTATCCGGAAGCTACCCAGATTTGCTTTGCTTCCGAACGATTTAACGATCAGGTCCTTACGGAAGTGACCTCCGCTCTGCGCATTGAAGTTACGGGCGACGCCCCCCGGCTTACTCCCTACGGTCAGTCCGTCGAGGGAGGGTATGGAGAATTTTCACTCGTCGACAGTATTGTCTTTACGGAGAACCAGCGGATCGATACCGGTTACCTGGGGTGGGCGTATGAGGTTATTGCTACCCAGGCCCCCTGGGCCTATCAGTATATGCTCCCCCAGGTCGATTCCGTGGTTCCCTCCCCTTCCGCCTTCCGCTATACCGAGGTGACACTCCGGCCGAATTCCCCTACGGTAGAGCAACTCGAATTGGTATTCAGCCAAGAATCTCAACTTGCGCTGCCGCTATACACGGCCATCCGGGGGGGACTCGTCGCTGGAAGCGATACCCTGCGCCACGCCCTTACCATTACTTACTCGGATGATTTTTTTCAGGATTGCCTTTCCATCACTGTTGAAAGACCGGTCCCACCGGAAGTGAATTTGCGATTTCACAACGACCTATTATCCTTCGCTAATACCGGTGGCTGCTTCGCCCTTCGCCGGCATGCTCGGCTAACCGTAGCCGAGGATAAGGAACTCACTTACGGAGAAGCCGGTACCGGCATGCTCGCAGCCCGCCGGGACGCCAGGATTATTCTTGAAAGAAACGCCACCTTGCGCCTCGCCACTCCCTTTCGGCTCGACCATTTGTTAGCGGGGCGGTTGACGGAAACCTTCGTCGACCTGCAGCCCGGCAGCCTTCTGGTGTTCGAACCGACCGCTGATTTACACCGGGGAGACTACGCCGGCGAAGCCTACCTCACCATCTATATGAATGGCGGTGACGTTGATGTCACTCACCTCTCCGCCGCCGAGCGTAACCTGATCCGCTACGTATATCCCCCGGAACCGGAACGGTCGGCAACGGACCCGCTATTGGTATATCCCAACCCGGCGTTAGCGCAAGCAGCTCTGATGTTTCACTGGCCTAGTGGGTTCTCCGGGGCCACGGACGCAGTGTTTCTGGACTTGCACGGTCGGGAAGTATTCCAGACGCAACTTGATGCGGAGGGCACTACCGGTTCACTCGAGCTACCGGCGGGGCTCGTTCCGGGGCTGTACCATTTGGTGCTCAGTTGTGACGGAAAAACCAGAAATACGAGCGTAATAATTACTGAATGACAGTCAGAAACTACCCGCCACCAGTAATTCCACCCGCAGCCGGTTCGTCGACACGGAGAAGGGATCCGGATCCAGTAAGTAAGCAAACTGCACCCCGAAAGACAGGTCCTGGGCGTTGAGCCAGGTGTTGTCGAAGAACAGTTCTCCGCCGACGCTGCTCTCGGTCAGCGTCAGTTCCTGGCGAAAGAAGTCATCTATGGTGAAGCGGCTGTAGTCGTAGAAGGCATTCAGGCGGACCCGCTTGAAGTAGGTGATACCGAGCAGCCCGATTTCCGGATAGAGTACGGGAAGCTGGTAGTTCGCCCCCAGCCGGAACACCCGGTCGTTGAGCGGAGCCGAGTAACCCCGGGCGTAGCGGAACAGGTCGGGGTACTGGTAAGCATTTTCGGCCTGCTCCGCCTGGAAATCGGCGTCGATCCGGATACCGTGGGTGGGGAAGGCACCGGGCAGGTAAACGGCATTGCGGGACAGGAAGCGGCCATTACCCCGCCCAACGTTGTAACGCAGGATTGATGTCAGCCCCAGTCGCGGCTGTACCTGCTGAACGGCCGTGCGCCGCAGGGTTGAAAAGGTGAGGCCGAGCCCTAGTCCAGTGAAGGAGCCCCCAACCCCCTGGTCGACCAAGTCCACACGGTTTAGGGCTACCGCCGGTCGCAACGCGGTTCGGTAGTTCCCCGCCACCCATGTCAGCGGTAAGCTCACTTCCGGGACCACCGTTATCTGATTAAACTCCTGCCCCCGTAGTGAAAAGGTATCGCGATCCGTTGTCTGACGAATGGTGTTGCGGTCGCGGCGTTGTACGCTCAGGCTCACCACCGGGAAGAGCCCGCCATAGCTGACCGTTCCACCGTAGGCGTAGCGATCTTCGTTGATGTTGTAGGCCAGCCCGGCACTAAGCTCCACCGTATTCAGGGCGTTAGTGGCCGCCAGTTCCAGCCCGGGGTTCACGTAGCTGCCGTTATAGCTCCAACTGTGCAGTTTGATTCCGCCCAGGGTGTTGGAGAAATTGGAGGTGTCGTATTCCTTCAGTTCGATTTCGTTGGAGAGGTCTTCTACTTCGGCCCGCCACGCCGCGGGGCGTTCGAAGTAGCTGGGGGTGCCCGTCCGGAGCGGAAGACCCTCCCGCTGCGGGTCCAGGCGCAGCCGGCGGGGCCGCAGTCCCGTGGGGGTCTGTGCGCAGTAGAACAGCCGGAAGTCGTCCGTCACGGCCGGATAGTAGGTACCGATGGCGGCGTTGGTCAGTCGGTGAAGCGTATTTCCCAGGGGGTTGATGAGATAGACATTGTCTACTCCACCCACTCCGCTACTGAATACCGTCCAGCCATTTTTACCGACGTTCAGCATATCGATCGGGGCGGCACGGCGTTCCAGCAGGGTACGGCTTTGCTCGTCGGAGAGCGAGATTTCCCGTATGGCTACTCCGGAGAAATCCTGATCGAGGTACCGGATAGCGTTTCCCTCCGGCGTCCAGCGGGGCCAGGCCGCCGACGTACCGCTCAATCGGATACTTTGCACCTGCGTCCCCGCAAAATCTCCTTCCCCATCATTTACGTTCAGGATGACCAGTTCCGGATAGCCTTTCATCGCATCGAAGGCGATGGCGGCCACCCGCCGCCCGTCGGGGCTGAGGCTGGCGGATAAATAGTGTCCACCTTCCGTCAGTTTCCGCTTCTTTCCCGTTTCCAGATCGAAGAGGATCAATTCCGAGAATTTCTCGTTGGTGTACCGGGGGTCCTGCCGCAGTTCCGGCCAGACGGCGTAGCGGTCCGAGACGTCCAGCCACGGCTCCCGCTGGATACCGACGTTGGTGATCACCGTTTCCGCTCCCGTTTCCCGGTCGATCTCGATCACTTCCGGCAGCCGCTGAAAGCCGTTGCGCAGGGCGTAGAGTTTACCGGTCTGCGTAACGCTCAGAAAGCGGTAATTCCAGATTCCGGCCCGGTCGGGGCCGATGGGTTCCCCTTCCAGCAGCGGACCCCGGGCGGCGCGGGCGCTGTCGGCGCGCACCCGTAAATCTTCCATCGTGGCGGCGTAGAGCGCCCTCGTTCCCATCCCGGTTTTCCGCTTCAGGGCCTGGCTGAAGGGGTAAAATAACCCCCGGTAGGCCGCGGCCTCCTGGAAAACGGATTTCCAGGCGTCGTTGCCGTATTCTTCCCGCACCTTGGTCAGCATCGCGTAGCCGTAGCGGTAGTGATCCGGGACCAGCCGGCGGAAGCTGCCGTTACGGGCCACGGCGTAATCGTAGACAATGTCGTTCTCCACCAGGGCACGCAGATCGCTGCTGAAGGCCGGTGTCCGCCCCCTGCCCTGCGGCGTGAGGGCGGTTTCGAAGATCACCGCGTCTCCCTCGGAAAACCAGTTCGGGGTGGCAATACCACTCAGGGCCGCCCAGCCGAGTTGCCCCTGCAGGAAGTAAGCGGCTCTCGTCAGCCCCCGCCGCTCGTTGCTGTTCTGGAGCACGTGGCGGTACTCGTGGACGGTCAGCAGGTCCATCCAGTCGGTGCTGCTCAGCAGACCGAGCCCCTGGGGGCCGGTGGTGTAGAACTCCGAGCGGAAGGGGGCCAGGCCGACGTAGCCGTTGACCGTCAGGTTCTCCGTTTGCAGCACCAGGTCCAGGTTGTACGACTGCTCCCCCACGCTGCGGGTGTGGGCGGCGTCCATCCGGTCGATCAGGCTGGCTACCCGCTGGGCCCGGGCCTCGTAGCCGGCGGGATAAAGGATGCGGGTGTTGTTGACGGTGAGTTGCCGCCAATCGAGCCGGGGTGGGTGAAGGCCGATCTGGGCGGAGAGGAAGAAGGGGAATAGGAATAGGAATAGGAATAGGTCCTTAGCGGTCATAGCCAAAGTGCTTTAGGGTCCGTTCGTCGTCCCGCCAGTCCTCCTTGATCTTCACGTGCATTTCCAGGAACACTTTGCGCTGCAGGAAATCCTCCATCCGCTTGCGGGCGGCGGTACCCAGGCGCTTGATGGAACTACCGCCCTTACCGATGATGATCGGTTTCTGGCTCTTGCGGCTCACGTAGATCAGGGCGCTGATGCGCGCCAGTTCCTCCCCGTCCTTGGTTTCGGTCTCCTCGAAACTCTCGATGTCGATCTCCACCGAATAGGGGATTTCCTGGTGGTACTGCTCCAGGATCTGCTCCCGCAGGATCTCCGAGACAAAGAAGCGTTCGCTGCGGTCGGTCAATTGCTCCTCCGGGTAGTAGACCGGGCCTTCGGGCAGTTCGGCCTTGATGTCTTCCAGCAGGGCGGGGACGCCGGTGCCGAGTTTGGCACTGATGCTGTAGATGCGGGCGGGCTTCACCCAGGACTTGATCTTTCTTTCCTGTTCGTCGATCCGGCGCTCGTCGGCCAGGTCCGATTTGTTGAAGACCAGGAACAGGGGGGCCTTGATCCGCGCCACCTGGAGGATCAGGGGGTCGTCCTCGGCGTACTCCTCCAGCGGGTCGACCAGGAAGATCATCACGTCGGCGTCATCGAAGGTGGATTTGACGTAGCGGTTCATCATCTCCTGCATCTTGTAGCCGGTATCGGCGATGAAGCCGGGGGTATCGCTGAAGATGATCTGGTATCCCTCCTCGTTGAGGATGCCGATGATCCGGTGACGGGTCGTCTGCGGCTTGTGGGTGATGATGCTCATGCGCTCCCCGACCAGGGCATTCATGAGGGTGGACTTGCCGGCGTTGGGCCGGCCGATGATGTTAACGAAACCGCTCTTGTGCATAGTCCACAAACTACATAAACCCGGCGAAGGTGGTGAGTCGAATCGTTTTTTCCGGCCGGGGCCGGAAAAAACTTCGTCTCACCACTCGGAGCCCAGCTCGCGGGTAGCCGTACCTTCGCCGCATGACAGCTACCATCCTCACCGTCGGAGACGAGATCCTCATCGGACAGGTTACCGACACCAACGCTACCTACATGGCCGCCGCCCTTAACGAAGAGGGCGTCGAGATCGTCGAGCATATTTCCGTGGCCGATACGCGGGAGGGCATCCTGCGCGGCCTGGAGCGGGCCCTCGGCCAGAGTGAGATCGTGCTGATGACCGGTGGCCTCGGCCCGACCAAGGACGACATCACCAAGAAGGTGCTGGCCGAGTACTTCGAGACGGAACTGCGCTTCCACGAAGCCACCTGGGAACGGCTGACCCGCTTGTACCAGAAATTCGGACGGGAACCCGGCCCCAGTCACCGCGAACAGTGCGAACTGCCGGTGGCCGCCACCATCCTGACCAACCAACTGGGTACCGCCCCGGGCATGCTGCTGGAGCGAGGCGGCAAGCGGCTGATCTCGATGCCGGGCGTCCCCTACGAAATGCGCTACCTGGTGGACAATGAGGTGATCCCCCGCATTAAGCAGTTGAGCCGGAGCGGCGGCAAACTGCGCTCCCTGACCATCCTGACGGCCGGGGCGGGAGAAAGTACCATCGCCGAGCAAATCGAAACCATCGAGGACAGCCTGCCGAAGCATATGTCACTTGCCTACCTGCCTAATTTGGGGACCGTCCGGCTACGCCTCACCACCCGGGGAACGGACGAACGGATGATGCAGGCCGAACTGGACATCTACCGCAAGCGGATTGAAGCCGTTATCGGCGACCTGGTATTCGGCTACGGGAAGGAGGACCTGGCCCTGGCCGTCGCCCGCCGGCTACAGGCCGGGGGGAAGACCCTCGTCACCGCCGAGAGTTGTACCGGTGGCCGCATTGCCGGTATGATCACCAGTCACGCCGGTTCCAGCGCGCACTTCCTGGGGGGAATCGTGGCCTACGACAACCGGGTGAAGATCAGTATGCTCGGGGTGCCGGAGGAAACGCTCCGGCAGCACGGGGCGGTCAGCGAGCCGACCATCATCGCCATGGCCGAGGGCGCCCGCGAACGGCTGGGAGCCGACTACGCCATCGCCACCTCCGGGGTGGCCGGACCGGACGGGGGGACCGCCGAAAAGCCCGTCGGTACCATCTGGGTCGCGGTGGCCGGCCCCGGGGGTACCAAGACCAAATTACTGAGCGCGGGGAAGGACCGGGTACGAAATATTACCTACGCCAGCTTTCAGGGATTGGATATGCTGCGGCGAGTGCTGGATGGGCGGGGTTAGCCAGTTCAGTTGTCATCCAAAATAGCGTGTATTTGGCCATTAGTAAGCAGATAAGTAGTATCCGTACCAGCGGGGATAGGATTATCTGGGTATTTATCTAGCCGGAATTCAAAGGAAAATTCCATCTCCCGGCTGTCATCATTGTAGCTGTGTATAACTATGTAATTATCAAAAGTGCGAAGCAATCCATGGGTAGGACCTAAAAATATATCGCGACTGTTTGCATACACAGAATTTGGTCTCTCTCCCGCTAGAAATAGTAGAGGATTGATTGAATTTAACTCGACGGTATCTCCAATCGTCAGGTTACACAACTCGAACTCCCAACCATTGATCCCTACGGATTGATCTTGCTCTAACGGTACCCTGAATGAAAAATCGAATAAGCAGCGATTGTAGCGATTACTATTAATTTCTGCGTTGAACTCCCTGTAAATTCCATTAATGTTTACGCTACTTACGAGTAATGGAGTGACCTCCTTCTCATCACTACATCCCATTACGAGTGTAATCACAATGACTATCAAAAATGATTTAGAGAAATTGATTGTACGACAACTATATATATCCATGTACCAAATTTAGTGGTTTTTACCTAATTCAAATGAGTATTCCCACTTTAAGATATGACGTCACGCCCCCTCATGCTCCGCCAAATGATCCAGGTAGAGAATGCCATTCAGGTGGTCCACCTCGTGCTGGAAGACCACGGCGGTGAAGCCGGAGATGGTTTCCCGGTGGTGGGTACCGTCCAGTTTATCGTACTCCAGGACGATCCACTCGGAGCGGTCGCAGTAGGCACTCTTGTTAGGAATGGAGAGGCAGCCCTCCCGGTTGCGCTGCTTCTCCTCGGAGTACTCGACGATCCTGGGGTTGAGGTAGACCTCGAAGGGAAATCCCTCTTCTTTTTTGTCCAGCCGCTGGCACCAGATGATGTTCTTCAGGATACCCACCTGGGGGGCGGCAATACCGATACCGAGGGAAAGGCTGTCGCGTACCGTTGCGTAGAGCCGATCGGTGAACAACTTTAATTCCGGGTCTCCGGGGATTACCTTCACGTCCTCGCTGGCCGTGCGCAGCAGGATGGAATCCGACTGGCTGGTGATCTTGAAGACGCGCATGGGGGTCTGGGCGTCACCGTTGGCGATCATCACTTGTTGGTCGGGTGAGAAGCCGGCGGGGCTGGTGGGGGTGCAAGCGGTGAGGAGTAGGGATAGGAGCAGGGACAGGGATAGGGATAGGGATAGGGTAGTTCGGTGGTTCACGGCGGAATAATTTGGGTATAAGGTAAAACGAGCGGACCGGCTGCCCGTAAAAAAACTTTGCACCCGCGCGGCGGCGCCCTAAAAAACACTGTCGCCCACGCGGGTGGTGAATTCTTCGAGGAAGGCCATGCCGTGGTGGGAATTGCCCTTGTAGTTCAGCGGCGGGCTCCAGACGGTGATGGCGTAATCACCGGGGAGGACGGCCACGATACCGCCCCCCACCCCGCTCTTGCCGGGCAGTCCGACGCGAAAGGAGAACTCCCCCGCCTCATCGTAAAAGCCGCAGAGCTGCATGATGGCGTTGATGCGTTTGGTCATGCTGCCGGTGATGACCTGGGCGCGGGCCAGCGGGCTCCAGCCCTTGTTGGCCAGGAACAGGAAAGTGCGGGAGAGCTGGGCGCAAGTCATTTCCAGGGCGCAGAGGGAGCAGTAGAAATCCAGGATGCGGTCGGTGTCGTTGCGGATGTTGCCGAAGGAGCGCATGAATTCGATGAGGGCGCGGTTGCGGTCGCTGTGGGCCCGTTCGGAGGCGGCCACCGTTTCGTTACAGTTGATGTGCGGGTCGTCCGAGAGGGAGCGGACGAAGACCAGCAGTTCCTTTTTCGGTTCGCTCAGGAAGTCCAGCAGCACGTCGCAGACCACCAGTGCACCGGCGTTCATCATCGGGTTGCGGGGGATACCGAGGTCGAGCTCCAACTGTACCAGGCTGTTGTAGGGGGTGCCGGAGGGTTCCACGCCCACCCGCAGCCAGAGGTCCTGGTTAAGGCGCTGGTAGGCCATGGTGAGGGAGAGCACCTTGGCGATGGACTGGATACTGAAGCCCTCGTCGGCATCACCGAAACTGAATTCCCGTCCGTCGATGGTAACGGCGCAGACGCCAAACTTGGCCGGGTCGATCTTACTGAGTTCGGGAATGTAGTCGGCTACGACGCCGGTGTTGGAGGCGGGGAGGTGGGCGTGAATGTCAGCGAAGAGGGCGTTTACGTCCATACCATGATCGGGTTAGGCGGGCAAAGGTAGGAAGGTCGTAACTTCGCCCCGCCCAACCAACCAAACCAAACCACCACCATGGCCCAAGTCGAGCTCATCATGCCCAAAATGGGCGAAAGCATCATCGAAGCGACCATCCTGAACTGGGTGAAGGCCGTCGGCGATACCGTCGAGGTCGATGATACCATCCTGGAAATCGCAACTGACAAAGTAGACAGTGAAGTGCCCTCCCCCGTGGAGGGAAAAATCACCAAGATCCTCTTCGAGGTGGACGCCACCGTCGCCGTCGGGGAAGTGATCGCGCTGATCGAGACGGAAGCCGGGGCGAGCGTGGAAGCCAGCCCCGCAGTGGACAAGAAAGAAGAGAAGCGAGAAACAAGAAACGAGACCGCTCCGGCTCCCAGGCCCGCAGTAGCAACCGCTGCCGCGCCGACCACCGACCACCGACCACCAACCACCGACCGAGACCGCTACTACTCCCCCCTCGTCCGCACGATGGCCAAGGCCGAAAACATCGGCGCGGCGGAACTGGACAGCATCCCCGGGTCGGGCCGCGACGGTCGGGTGAACAAGGCCGACATGATCGCCTACCTCAAGCGCCGGGACAACAGTTTCCTGAACGGCACGAACGGACAGGCAGCCTCCGGGGAAAGCCCGGCACCTGCGTCCGCGCCCAAGTCTGCTCCCGCTCCTACCCGTTCCTCCCAGGGCGGCGACGAGATCGTCCAGATGGACCGGATGCGCAAACTCATCGCCCAGCACATGGTGGACTCCAAGCGGACCAGCCCCCACGTGACGAGCTTCATCGAGGTGGACGTGACGGACATCGTCAACTGGCGCAACGGCATCAAGAACAAGTTCCAGCAGCAGCACGGACAGAAGATCACCTTCACGCCCATCTTCATGGAGGCCGTGGCCCGTGCCATCGTCGATTTTCCCGGCATCAACGTGAGCGTGGAGGGAGATACCATCATCAAGAAACGCGACATCAACATCGGCATGGCGGCCGCGCTGCCCAGCGGCAACCTGATCGTTCCGGTCATCCGGAACGCCGACCAGCTGAACCTGCTCGGGCTGACCAGGGCCGTCAACGACCTGGCCGGCCGCGCCCGGGGCAACCAGCTAAAACCGGGCGATATCCAGGGCGGCACCTTCACCCTGACCAACGTCGGCACCTTCGGTAACGTGATGGGTACCCCCATCATCAACCAGCCGCAGGTGGCCATCCTGGCCGTCGGGGCCATCCGCAAAAAACCGGCCGTGGTGGAGACGGAATACGGTGACCTCATCGCCGTGCGCCAGCTGATGTTCATGAGCCTGAGCTACGACCACCGCGTCGTCGACGGCTTCCTGGGCGGCAGCTTCCTGCGCCGGATCGGCGACTACCTGGAGGCCTTCGACCCGAACCGAACGGACGTGTAATGCGCATTTCATTGCTATTTCTCCTGCTCCTGAGTTGCGCAATAGCGCAGACGCAACCCAAGGCCAAGCTCGAACGCGCCCAGCGGGAGTTTGCCGTAGGGGAATACGGGGCCGCGGTGCGCACCCTCTCGGCCGCCGGGAAACTGGACGAGGAGGCGAAGTTGTTACTGGCCGTCAGCCATTTCCACAACAACGATCTGCTGCGGGCCGAGGAAGAACTCGTGGAAATCTCCGAGGCGAAGGGGGACCCCCTGGCCTGGTTCTACCTCGGGCGGGTCTACCACGCCCAGCACCGCTTCGAGCGGGCCGGGGTGGAGTACAAGCGTTACCTCCGCAGCCTGGGCGGCAGCGACGGCCCGGAGCGGCTGACCGTAGTGGCCCTGTTGCGGAACGTGGATAACGGCATCCGCGCCGGCTACCTCTCCGAGGAGATCATCGCCGAGAACATGGGCAACGAACTGAACACCGAGAACGACGAGTACGGCCCCATCCCCAGCCCCAACAACTCCGGCCGGATCTACTTCAGCGTGGTTCGCCCCCAGCCCGGGCAACAGCGGCAGCAGTCGGACATCGTGATCAGCAACAGCAACGCCACTGGCTGGGGGCCGGCCCTGACCCTCAACCCCCTGCTGAACACCAACCAGCACGAAACCCTGACGGACATCAGCCCGGACGGGCAGAAGTTGTACTATTACCGGGGCTCCACCGAAACCGACGGCAGTTATTTCGTCGACACCTTCAATCAGTTCGTGACCGACCAACTGGTCACCCTGGCCCTCGACGTACCGGTGAGTGCCCGGGCGGGAGACGCCACCCCCTTCTTCGGCGCGCCGGACGGCATCTACTTCGCCAGCAGCCGACCGGGGGGCTACGGGGGGCTCGACCTCTACCGTATTCCCTACGTGGCGGGCGGTTTCGGGCCGGTGACCAACCTCGGCCCGAACGTGAACGGCCCCTACGACGAAATCACCCCCTTCATGGCCCGGGACGGCCGTACGCTCTACTTCAGCACCAACGACCCGACCTACAGCGTCGGCGGCTTCGACGTGGTCAAAACCTACCGGGTCGACAATACCGAGAGTAATTTCGTGCTGCCGACCAACGCGGGCATGCCCCTCAACAGCGCGGGGGACGATACCCACTTCCGCCTCGCGGGCGATACCTTCACCGGCTTCCTGGCCAGCGACCGCAAGGACGGCTACGGGAAGAATGACCTGTATATTGTGTACTTCGTGGAGGCCAGGGAAGAGATGAGGAGGTGAGAATTGAGAAAAAAGACCGTCCTGCCTTCGGCGGGACTGAAAGAAGAAAGAGTAAAGACGCCGATGTTTCCGTGTGATTCGACCTGACGGTCGGCTCCCTCTCCTCCGGGGAGGGCGGGGAGAGAGGTAAAATCAACAATATGAGCACCATTTCCTTTCTCCGCGAAGGCCTCAAAAATATCCGCACAACGGGCACCATCACCCGCAGCGGTACGGCCCTCTGCCTGGCGGCCATCGACCGCATCGACTGGTCGACCACCAAAGTAGTCGTAGAACTGGGGGCGGGCGACGGCGTGATTACCCGCCACATCCTGCGCTACCTCCGGCCGGACGCCAGGGTGATCGCCTTTGAGGTCTTTCCCGATCTCTGTGCGGACCTGCGGGCCATCGGCGACGACCGGCTCGTGGTGGCCGAGGACAGTGCCGAAAACATACGTAGTTACCTCGACCGGATCGGGGCGGATTTCGCGGACCACATCGTCTCGGCCCTCCCCTTCGCCGCCCTGCCGCCCGCCCTCGGCCGGGAGATCGTTACCGCCGCCCGCGACAATTTGCGTCCCGGGGGTTGCTACAACCAGGTCCACTACAGCCTGAAAACGAAGGACTGGTACGCCGAGGCTTTCGGAGAAGTGGAGGCCCGCCGGGTGTTTTTAAACCTGCCGCCGGCCTGGGTATTGTACTGTAAGAGATGAGATGAGGGACGCTGGAGGACGCCCGCATCCGACGAATTCCTACTAAAAACCTAAAACTCCAAACCATCAAAAAATTCCTGCTCCTCCCCCTCCTCTTCCTCCAGTGCTGCACCGATACTAACGACATCCGGGAGTATTACTATCCCGTCCGCGCCCTTACCGACGGGCTGGTCTACGAGTACGAAAAGATCGGTAGCATCCCCGGACCGGACCGGACGCACTTCTACTACCTCGGCGTCGACCTGGACACGGCACTCTACCTGAGCACGACCCGCTACGCACCCGACGGCACCCCCGAACAACTCGGCCGGGAACGCATCACGAACGAGGGGGTGATGCTCGAATCGCTGACGTTGATGGGCAAGGACTCCAACGGGGTGGCCATTCCGGCGGAAACAAAAATTATGAAGGGCTGGGTCTTTCCCTTCGAACTGACCGATCCCGTGTTGTCCAGCGGCTACCGGCTTTCGTTCACCCCACCGGATAATTCGGACGCGACGACCTTCGTAACCTTATCACGAAAATATTTACGCGACACGACCCTGGAGGTGCTGGGCGCGCCCGCGGGTGCAAAACTTTTCGAACTGGCGGGAGAGGTATCCCTCCGCGATCCGGTCGAGGGAGACATCAGCCCGACCTTCACCGGGTACGAGATCTGGGCCGAGAACCTCGGCATGGTCGAATACTTCCGGGACCTGGGTCCGGCGGGATCGATGGGCGGCAAACTGGTTCGGCGGCTTCCGATGAAGGAGTTCGCGGCGGAGGTGCGGTAGGGGTTAACGGGCAAGTGACTGCGGATTTATCCGCAGATCGCCTTCAGGCGATAGACTAGGTTTCCGGCTAAAGCCGGACTGCGGATCAATCCGCAGCCACTTGTGGTAGCCGGGGGTTCATGATGGCAAACCACACCGGCGGCAGCAGTGCCAGCAACATACTCATCGGGTAGCCGGCGGGCAACTGCGGGCTTTCCTCAAAACGGCGCAGGATCTGGTACTTGCGGGTAGCCCGGAAGTGGTGGTCGCTGTGTCGGGTGAGTTCGTAGAGGAAGATGCGCCCCAGTTCGTGGTCACTGTTCCAGCTGTGGACCGGCAGCACCGCCTCGTAGCGGCCACTGGCCTCCTTGCGGCGCAACAACCCGTAGTGCTCGATGTAGTTGACGGTCTCCAGCATCAGGAAGCCGAAGATGCCCGCCCAGATCGCCAGCACCGTGGCCGCCCAGCCGAAAACGAGAAAGATCGCCGTAAGGTAGGCCAGCTGGATCGCCTGAAAACGGATCATCAATTTCGGGTCGAGCTGCCAGGCGTGGAGATAGCTCATCACCGTACTGCGGGCCCAGAAGAAGTAGACCGGCTCGTTGCGGCGGCTGGTCGCGGGGTCTTCCGGCGTGGCGACGTAGCGGTGGTGGCCCCGGTTGTGCTCGATGAAGAAGTGCAGGTAGTGGCCCGTCAGCAGCAGTGCCTGCGCCATCCACTGTTCGACCTTCGTGTCCCGGTGCCCCAGTTCGTGGCCGACGTTGATCCCGATCGTGCCGATAAGCAGACCGACGTTACAGACCATGGCCACGGTCTCGAAACTCGTCAGTTCCCGGGTGGTGACCACGTGCAGGAAGTAGTAAATGATACCGAATAAGACGGGCAGGTTGACGTACAGCAGGTAATCAAAGAAGCGCAGACCGACCCGCTCCGACTCTTCTTCCGGGGTGTGGTTTTCCGTAGAGGCGGGCAGGACCAACTCCAGCAGGGGCAGGGCGACGAAAGCCACGTAGATGCTTCCGGGCGACCAGACGCCCCCGAAATAAAGACCCAGAAATCCGGCCAGCGGGAGCAGGTAGGCCAGCAGGTACTTAACGTCTCTCCACATGATCGATCGGCTGATTTCCATAAAGTTACGGTCAGCGGGCGACAATGAACCTGGAGGTTTGCCTTCCCACCGTAATCAGGTAGAGTCCGTTCGGTAGTTCGCGCAGGGGCAGTCGATCCATCCATTCCAGCAGTTTGCCACTCCGCACTACCCGGCCGGTGGCGTTCGCGCCCTACGGTCAGCTGGTTCTGGGCCGGACCGGGGAAGAGGACGATCCGCTCGTCCGCGCAAAAACCTTATCCCACCCCGGTCGGTTAGCTGGATAAACCGAGTAGCGAAAATTCGCTAATTTTGCCGTCCAAAATAACGATCATGGATTTTACCCTCAACGAAGAACAACTTGCCGTCCGCGAAGCGGCACGGGAATTTGCCCAAACCGTCCTGAAGCCCGGCGTTATCGAGCGCGATACGCACATGACGTACCCCACCGACGAGATCCGCCAGATGGGCGAACTCGGCTTCATGGGCATGATGGTCAGCCCGGAGTACGGCGGGGGCGGAATGGACAGCCTCAGCTACGTGATCGCCCTCGAGGAGATCAGTAAGGTGGACAACAGCTGCTCGGTCATTATGAGCGTTAACAACAGTCTGGTCTGCTGGGGCATCGAGCACTACGGCACCGAGGAGCAGAAGAAAAAGTACCTGCCCAAACTCGCCAGCGGGGAGTGGATCGGCAGTTTCTGCCTCAGCGAACCGGAGGCCGGCAGCGATGCCACCCACCAGCGTACGACGGCCGAGGACAAGGGCGATCATTACCTGCTCAACGGCACCAAGAACTGGATCACCAGCGGCGGTACCAGCCGCGTCCACCTGGTCATTGCCCAGAGTAACCCCGGGGCCGGTCACCGGGGTATCAACTGCTTCATCGTCGATACCGACCTGGACGGCGTGCAGATCGGGGCCAAGGAAGACAAACTGGGTATCCGCAGCAGCGACACCCACACCATTATGTACTCCGACGTGAAGGTGCCCAAGGAAAACCGGCTCGGCGAAGACGGCACCGGCTTCAAGTTCGCCATGAAGACCCTGGCCGGTGGCCGCATCGGCATCGCCGCCCAGGCCCTGGGCATCGCGGGCGGCGCCTACGAGCTCTCCGTCAAGTACAGCAAGGAGCGGGAAGCCTTCGGCAAGCCCATCTCCCACCACCAGGCCATCGCCTTCAAACTGGCCGACATGGCCACCGACATCGAGGCCGCCAAAATGCTGGTCTACCGCAGTGCCTGGCTGAAGGACGCCGGAATGGACTACACCCAGGCAGGAGCCATGGCCAAGCTGTTCGCCAGTTCCGTAGCCATGAAGCACAGCGTGGAGGCCGTACAGATCCACGGGGGCTACGGATTCGTGAAGGAATACCACGTCGAACGCCTGATGCGGGACGCCAAGATCACCCAGATCTACGAGGGCACCAGCGAAGTGCAGAAGATCGTCATCAGCCGGGCCGTCCTGAAGGGAGAGGAGTACGTGGCGGACAGCCAGTAGACGCTAGTATCCGCGAACCAGTTCGAGCGCCTGCGCCACGTCGGTCACCGGTAGCTTGCACACCTTATCCAGGCAGACGTAGATCGTCGTTTCCTCCGGGTTGAGCTTGCCCTCCAGCAGGGCCAGGGAGCCTTCCTCGCTTCCCCCCAGGAACAGCGCATTGGGCAGGTACCGACGCGCCATATCGGAAAAGGCCGCACCGGCTTCGGGGGCGGGCCCCAGGATCGCCACCTCGTAGGTCGGCCGGTATATCTCCTGGTACAGCCGCGCCCAGTTGGCGTAAAAGCGGGCGTTCGCCCCGGTTATCTTGTCATTCATACGCCCCATCATACCGAGCGCCCGGGCTTTGCGTGCCTCGTCCGCCAGCAGTGTTCCCAGCTGGTAGGCCGCCCGGGCGTAGGCGGAATTACCCGAGGGCAGCGCCCCGTCGGTCAGCGGTACGTTGGCCGTTACCAGTTGGGGGTCCAGGTCGGAAGTGTAGTTGTACATCCCGACCTCCGTATTGTAAAAGTGAGCGTCGGCGTAATCGAGCAGTCTCTCCGCCCGCTTCAGCCAAACTTCGTCGAAGGTTACCTGGTAGACGTCGACGTAGGCCTGGGCCAGGAAGGCATAATCGTCCAGCAGGCCGTTAATGGCCGCGCTTCCCCCCTTGTAGTTGCGGTACAGGCGGCCGTCGGTGTCCGTCATTTCGTCGTGCAGGAAAGTAGCGGCGCGTACCGCCCGGTCCCGGTAACCGGCCTCCCCCAGCGCCCGGTAGGCATCGCAGAGTCCCGTGATCATCAGGGCGGACCAGGCGGTGAGCACCTTGTCGTCCAGGGCCGGTTGGGCGCGTTGGTTACGGGCCACCAGCAACTTGTCCGCGGCTTCCCGCAAGTTCGGGGAAGCAACGGTACCCGGCTTAGTGAACAGTACGTTCTTTCCGTCTTCCCAGTTCCCCCGGTCGGTGACTCCGTAAAAGTCAGTGAAGTCAGTGGTTAGTTGTTCGTTTCCCAGCACTCCGGCGATCTCCGCCCGGGTCCAGACGTAGGTCTTTCCCTCTTCCCCCCCGGTATCGGCATCCAGACTGGAGTAGAACCCTCCGGCGGGGTCGGACAGGCCGGTGGTTACGAACTCGATCGTCTGGCGTACCACCTCCGCGTACCGCTCCTCTCCCCTCGCCTGGTAGGCGTGGGCGTACAGGCTGGTCAGCTGAGCATTATCGTACAGCATTTTCTCGAAGTGGGGAACGTGCCAGCGGGCATCGGTACTGTAGCGGCTGAAGCCGCCCGCGAGGTGGTCGTAGATACCGCCGGCGGCCATCTGGTCGAGGGTCGTTCTCAGCTGCGCGTTGGTCATTTCCGCCTTGTTCCAGGGAGTATAGGCCAGTAAGAATTCCTGCACTGCCGGGCTGGGGAACTTGGGAGCGCCCTCGGCTCCGCCCAGTTTATTATCCTGCCCCTCCAGGACGCCCCTCACCGCCTCCTGCACCACCTCCAGCCGGGGTGGCTCGCTACCCTCCGGGCCGGCGGCGTTCATCCGGTTCAGTTCCGCTACCAGCTCGGCGGCGTAGGCACTCATCTTGTCGGGGTCCTGCTCGCGCAGTTTGGCAAAGCGTTCCAGTACCCGGAGCCACTGGTCGCGGGGCAGGTAAGTGGCCAGGTACACCGGCCGGCCGTCGGGCAGCGCAATGGCGTTGAGGGGCCAGCCGCAGCCGGTCTGGTTGGTCAGCTGGCAGGCGTTCATGTACACATTGTCGATGTCGGGGCGTTCCTCCCGGTCTACCTTAACGCTCACGAACCGTTCGTTCATCAGCTTAGCCACGGTAGTGTCCTCAAAACTTTCGTGCTCCATCACGTGGCACCAGTGGCAGGCGGCGTACCCGATACTGATGACCAGCAGTTTATCCTCGGCAACGGCTTTTTCCAGCGCTTCTTCCCCCCAGGGGTACCAGTCCACCGGATTACCGGCGTGTTGCAGCAGGTAAGGGCTCTGCTGTCCGGCCAGGTGGTTCTGCTCCGGGTCCGTAGCGGCAGCCTCCTCCTGCTGGGCGCGGACGCAGGTGCAAAGTGATAACAGAAGAACGGTGTAAGCGGCCAGTCGGAGCATGGTTCGGAAATTGTACCGCAAGGTAGCTACCCGGTTGCCAGTCCGAGTTCCCGGCGCATCAGGTCGAGGTTAGCCGTGTGAAACCGTTGCATGATGCCCGGGTAGCGGTAGCGGTCGGACAGGGATACGGGGTCGAAGTCCGTCCCGTTTTTCGCGGCGGCCTCCAGCCGGTCCAGGTAACGGAAAGCTTCCCCCAGTCGTCTTTGCATCTCCTTCCGGTCGTCGGTCACCGCGCCGTGGCCGGGGACCAGCCGGCGTACCCCACCGGTACGGATGAGTCGTTCCAGTTTGTCCAGCGTAGCCCGGTAGTCCGCCACCGAGTGGTAGACATAGGGAAATTCCACGTCGCTCAGGTAGTCCCCCACGATCAGGATGCCCTGATCCCGGTTGAAGGTCAGCAGTCCGTCGTAGTTGTGGCCGGGGGCCTGGAAAAATTCGTAGGTATCCCCACCCAGTAGCAGGGTGGTGTCGTCCCCCGCTACCGGCCGGTCGATTCGTGGGTAGACCAGTTCGTACGTCCGGTCGATGTAGTATTCATCATCCCAGGCGAGCGTTTGGGCGAGTTGCCCGGCCGCCTCCGGGTTATCGACCAACCGCCGGGAGGCGATGGTCGTGAAGTGGGCGAATTTGCCGAAGCCGATGATGTGGTCGTAATCGGAATGGGTGAAGAGTAAGAATTTTTCCCTGCCCTCCCCCACCCTGGCGACTTCCTCGGCGATCCGGTCTAGCTCGGCCGGCAGCCAGTTCGGGTCGACGAGCAGCAGGTGATCGTCGTTGAAGAGCAGGGCACTGTTCGTTTTAAAGAGGGCGGA
This sequence comes from Lewinellaceae bacterium, assembly GCA_963838715.1. Taxonomy (GTDB): domain Bacteria; phylum Bacteroidota; class Bacteroidia; order Chitinophagales; family Saprospiraceae; genus Neolewinella. The sequence goes on along the minus strand of CAWISE010000009.1, from coordinate 3,580,790 downwards.
CTGAAAGTGGATCATAGTCCCTAAAATAGCATCGACAACCCTACCCCGCCGGCCGACCCGGTATAGTGAGGAGTGACCGCCAGGCGGGAACGGTGACGGCGGGCCCACCAGCGGTGCAGTTCGGGTACCAGGATACCACTGATGGCGCCGACGCCCAGGCCGATCATGGTGTCGGTAGGATAGTGCTTTACGGCCTTGACGCGCAACCAGGACCCGGCCACGGAGGGAACCGAAGCCCCCACGTACAGCAGGACGCGCTGCCCGCCGGTCAGTTGGGGGTTGTAGTCGTCAATCATTTTGGCCATGAAGTAAAAGCCGGTCGACATGGTGCTGACGTGCCCGCTGAAGACGCTGTTCCGCTGGTTCCCGTTCGTACGGCTGTCCAGTTCGGCTTCCTCGTAGTAGACCCGGGGGCGGTAGCGGTTGATCTGGGTGGGGCCGAAGGGGGCGAAGCCGTAGAACAACCCCTGGGTCACCTGGGCTTCCAGGTACATCAGGCTGATGTCCAGCCAGTCCTGCCGGTATTTCTTCCAGATAAAGAGTCCGAAGGGGGCGAACTGCCCGGCACTGAAGAGCCGGTCCGACCAGAGGATACCCTGCTTGTGGGTACTGAAATCCTGCCGCAGTGCGATGCGGTCGATTCCGGCGACGTCGTTGGGGTCCAGGGCCTGGAGTTCGGCGGCGGTGATTCTCGGTTTGTCCTGAAGGCTGATGAGCCGTTGCTGGCTCGCCCAGCCACCCAGGGCGATGGCCGGCACGCTCACCCAGGGGTTGACGGCGTACTTCGGCCCGTTTTTTACGGTAGTGGAGTCGGCAAACTGGGCCACCAAAAAAGTGGGCAGCAGTAAAAGACCGAGCGTGATAAAACGAAATTTCATAGGTAGGTTAACTTCAATTAACCCGAGGGATGTTCGATAACCACGGCTCAGTTTTCGTTCCCCGGGCCGCGATATCGGTACCGCGGGCACCGCTATTGCTGTTTCGGAAACGTTAAAATTCCACTTTCGTTGGGGGATTTCACCCGGTCGGATTCGGCTCCACCCATCTGTCCGGTCGCGGTTGCTCCGGAGTACGTAAGGCGGGTGGCCGGCCGGGTAACGCACAGCTCCGGGAGCGGCGTGAATTGCACCCGTCGGACCGTTGAACGTGGGAAAACGCGCAGGATTCCGCGGTAAGGACCATTTCCATTCGTCGGGTAGAGGAGAAATAACAGCAGGGCGACATCCGCTCCTACGCGTTGTAACGTATACTGATTTCAGCGGCGGTGGCGGCAGTCATTCAGGGGCGTGAACGAAAGGTTAAGGGGAGTCTGATAACAGCGTATCTCCGAACTTCACCGGGTTGCGCTCAGTTTTACGAACAGAACCTTTTATTGAAAACAGTTGCACTTTTTCCCGCTAACCAACGGGACGACCAATACACACTTTTTTATTTCCCAGCCACATGCCGTTAGACCAGTTCCTCCAGCGCTCACCGCTCCGGAGTAGTGGTCAACTCTATGTGGCTTAGGTCGTAAGTGCAATACACACCCACTTAATGTGCAAAATCAGTCATCCAACTACGCTTCCCATTCCGCCCCCGGGCAGGCCGGCCATTCCCCGAATGGATGGAATAAAATCAGCGTCGACGTCCGCCCGCCGGGGCTGGTCGTCCTCTACCTGGACGCCGAGCCCGAAGAGGAGCACTACCGCATCATCGACGCGGCCCTGGACATCGGCTTCGTCCACACCGACTGCCCGAACGTCTACCTCGAATTCGGCGCCAGCGTAGCGGCGGCCGTCCACGATATCTGGCGACGCCTCATCGCCCACCACGGGCGGCTGCAAACCTGTGGGCGAATCGCCATCCTCCTGCCCGCCCGCGTCCCGGAGAGCGAACCGGGGCCGTCCAGTCCGCTGGGGGCAGACCTGGAATGGTTTGGGAGTGGGGAAAAAGAGGAGAGCTGGCAGTGGATAAGCTGAGCTCCTCCACCCGTTTTGAAAATTTCGCACCCGCGCCCCGCCGCCCGGAACCTGCCGCGATTAGCGTAATTTTGCGGGTATGAATGTCCACCTGATTCGCAAAATACTGCTGGTGGTAGCCGTATCCCTGCTGGCTTGCCCCTTCGTCGTCGCTCAGGAAAATTTCCTCCCGGGCCTGGTCGTCACGAAGAGCAACGACACCCTGTCCGGGCAGATCGATTACCGAAACTGGCGCAATAACCCTGCTCGCATCTCCTTTCGCAGCGATGCTACGTTCCCGCCCCCAATCTTACGGGCCGGCGACCATCAGGGAATTCAGGGTACAGGAGGAAATCTTACGTGAGCGGGATCATCGAGGTAGAAGTTTCCCCGCTGGAAATCGGTCAGCTCGGGGAAAATTCCGGGTTGAACATCGTCACGGACACTGCTTTCTTACGGACACTTTTACGGGGTTCCCGGAGCCTGCACCTCTACCGGAATAAGAACGGACGGGAAAATTTCTATATCGGCCAGGGAGGAGATTTCGAGTTACTGGCGTACAAAAAATACCTGCGGAAGCAAGACGGGGTGAGTAAGATTTCCGAGATCAGGAAGTACCGTAATCAGTTGATCCGCTACCTGAGTGACTGTCCGGACCTGCTGCCGGAAATCCAGGGACTGGACTACGATCAGCGTAGCCTTATCCGGCTGTTCCGCCAGTACTACGAGACCTGCGCTCCCACGGAAGTAGTACTGGCCGAGGAGGCGGATCGGTTCCGCGTGGACTTCGGCGCGCTGGTCGGTATTTCCGTTACCTCCCTGAGTTTCGACAGCGACAACTTTGCCTATTTGACCGAGGCCGGATATTCCAACTCCATCGACTTCGCCGGGGGGCTGTTCGTGGATTTCGTCCTGCCCAGGAACCAGGGCAGGTGGTCCATCTACAATGAATTGCTGTACACCAGCTACCGGGTGAACGGTCGCTACGAAGAAGTCATGAACGCGGAGGCCTTTACCGTAACCGATACGGAGTTCGGATACGCCTACCTGAAACTGAACAACCTACTCCGCTTCCGGCAACCCGTAGGTAATCTACTCCTGTTCCTGAATGCGGGTGTATCAAACGGCTTTGCCCTGAACCCCACCAATTTCCGCCGGGACGAGATCACCTTCTTTTCCACGGAACGGTTTACGGAGGGGCCGGCCATCGAGCAAGCCCGCCGCTACGAGCAGGGATTCTTACTGGGTGCCGGTTTGCTGGTCGATAAGGCATCGCTGGAATTTCGCTTCGAGCGGGGCAGCGGCATGGCTAGATTTGAAGGCGTCGGCTCTTCCACGAAGAAGTTTCTTCTGCTGGCCGGCTACCGGTTCTAACGAAAACTTCGCACCCGCGCCCCGCCGCCCGGAACATTCCGCTACCGTTTGGATTCCCTTTCCATGCGCTATCTACTCTTCCTTGCTTTCCTCCTTCCCCTGACCCTCTCCGCCCAACGCCCGGCCGGCTCCTCCGGAGGCGGACAGCGCGGCGGCCCACCCGCCATCAAGGGCAGTATTCGCGGACAGGTGATCGACGAAGAAAGCGGCGTTGCCGTGGAGTACGCCACCATCGTACTGCGCAGCCCCGACGGGGAAAAACAGATCACGGGTACGGTAACCGAGGGCGACGGCAGTTTCCGCCTCAGCGACATTCCCGCCGGCAAGTACCAGCTGGCCCTGAGCTTCATCGGTTACCAGGAACGGGTGGTGGACATCGAAACCACCCCCAAACGGCCCGACCTCGACCTGGAGCAAGTGCGGCTGCAAACCGATGCCGTGCTGCTGGAAGGGGTGGAGGTGACGGCCCGGGCCGCCCTGATCGAAAACCGCATCGACAAGCTGGTCTACAACGCCGAAAAGGACGCTACCAACCAGGGGGGAGACGCCAGCGACGTACTGCGTAAGGTGCCGCTGCTGAGTGTCGACCTGGAGGGCAACGTGAGCCTGCGGGGCTCCAACAACCTCCGCATCCTGGTGAACGGCCGCCCCAGCACCATTTTCGCCAGCAACGTGGCGGACGCCCTGAAGAGCATCCCCGGCGACCAGATCAAGAGCGTGGAGGTGATCACCACCCCCGGTGCCCGCTACGACGCGGAGGGGTCGGGCGGCATCATCAACATCATCACCAAGAAGCAGGAGGCCGAAGGCTTTACCAGTTCCGTCAACACCAGCCTCGGTACCCGCCAGAACAGCGGCGGCCTGAACGTGAACGCCCTCTTCGGTCGGTTCGGCCTGAACGGCGGCGTGAACGGCCGCTGGAGCTGGCCGCGCGACGCCAGCCTGCAGTTCCTGCGCACCGACCTGGAGAACGGAACCCCCATCCGTCAGCTGGGGCAGTCGGGGGAGAACAACTCGGGCTACGGTAGCGTGAACGGCAGCCTGGGGGCCTTCTACGACTTCAACGCCTACAACAGCCTTAACCTGAGCGGGCGCCTCAATACTTTCAGCCGCAGCCGCGACGGACTCATCGAGGGTTTCCTGGAGAATTTCGCCACCGATAACCGTTTCGAGTTCGACCGGCTGAGCGACAACCGGAACAGCAACACCGGTTTCGACGGCACGCTGGATTACCGCAAGACCTTCCCCGACCGCAAGGAGCAGGAACTGATCGTGGCCTTCCAGTTGAGCGGTCAGGACAGCCGCCAGGAGAGTTTCCTCGACCAGTCCGGCGACCTGCCCGTCTACCAGCGCGACCTGAACAACGTCAACGACGGCGTCAACCTGGAGTACACCGGGCAGATCGACTTCATCCGCCCCCTCTCCGAGAAGGTGAAGCTGGAAACCGGCATTAAAGCCGTCCTGCGCCGCATCGACAGCGATTACCGCACGGAGGTGAAGGCGAACGACGGGGCCGAGTTCATTGCCGACCCCCGGCTCACCGACCTGTTCTTTTACGACCAGGACGTGCTGGCCGCCTTCCTGAGTTTCAACGTTCAGCTGGCCGAAAAATGGAGCCTCCAGGCGGGGGCCCGCTACGAGGCCACCCTGATCGGCGGGGAGTTCCGCAGTGAGAACCCGGGCTTCGAGAATACGTACAACAACTTTCTGCCCAGCCTCATTCTCAACCGGAAGCTGAGCCAGTTCAGTAACCTGAAGGGCAGCTTCACCCAGCGCATCCAGCGGCCGAGCCTGTCGTTCATCAACCCCTTCGCCACCCTGGCGGACCCGAACTCCATCGAGGTCGGCAACCCCGACCTCGAACCCGAGTTGGTGGACCAGTACGAACTGGCCTACAATACCTTCATCAAGGGGGTTGTCATCAACGGCGCGGTCTACTACCGCAAAACAAGCGACCTGATCGAGCCCTTCCTCCGCCTGGACGAAGACGGGGTGGCCAGCACCACGACTTACTTCAACATCGGGGAGAGCGACACCTACGGCTTCGACGTTTTCACCACCTTCACGCTGTTCAAAAAACTCCGGCTGCGGGGCGGCCTCAACTACGGCCGCTACAACGGTACGGGGCTGGTCGGCGGGGAGCGGCTGAGCCGTTCGGCCGATATCGTCAGCGGGAACGCCGGGGGCAGCTACGAATTCAGTGACAGGATCACCGCCGATTTTTTCCTCTTCGGCCGCGGGCGGCGGCAAACGTTGCAGGGTAGCAACCCGAGCTTCCAGATCTTCGGCGTGGGGGCCAAGTACCAGTTGAACGAGCGCACCTCCTTCGGCCTGCGCATCATCGAGCCCTTCGCCGAGAACAAGCCCTTCCGCAGTGACCTGGCGGGGCCGACCTTCGTGCAGTCCAACAGCTTCGAGATCCCCTTCCGCAGCTTCGGCGTCAGTTTCAGCCACCAGTTCGGCCAGATCGACTTCCGGGCCGAGAACCGGCGCAGCCGGGTGCGCAACAACGACCAGAAGGAAGGCGGGGACGGGGGAGAATTTTAGGGGAGAGCGTGGCGGCTTACTTTTACGGCCATGCTACGCAGAGACAAGAAGCCGTCCTATGCCTGGGGCCTGCTGGCCTTCCTGCCCTACGCCTACCTGGCCTACGGGCCCATTCTGGCCAACCCCGGGTTATTCGAGGAAGACGTCGTCCAGCACTACCTCTGGCTCGTCCCGCTCCGGTTCGACGGGGCGCTGGGTCAGGATGTCTTCACGGAGGTATCCGGCGTAATCCAGCCCGCTGGCTTCTGGCTGCTGCTCCGTACCCTGGTCGTTTTTTTCGATCCACTGACGATCTGTCGCTGGGGGGTGCTGCTGCCACTGGGGTTGACCTTCCTGGCAACTTACCGGTTGGCGGGGCGCCACTTCCCGCTACTCGTTGCGCTGGCGGCCGCCCTGGTCGTCTGTCAGTCTTCCTTCGGGCTCTTCCAGGGTATGCTGGCCCGTTCCTTCTGCATTCCGCTGCTGCTGGGGGCGGGGCTGGCACTGGACGGTAAGCGACCGGTCGTAGCCCAGTCGGTCGTCCTGCTACTGTCCGCTCTCCTGTATCCGCCGGCCCTCTTACTGAACGGGACGGTCTTCGCCGGCTGGCACCTTTTCCGGGGGGAGCCGTTCCGGCGGCCGCTCTCCTGGCTCCGGGGACACTGGCCGTTGGTGGCCGCCGCGGCGGCCGGCCTGCTCGTCTCCTGGTTTCACCTTAGGGGCGTTGAGGCTCACCCCAACCTCGGGGCCTTTCAGTCGCGGGAGGCCCTGCTGGCCGGCAAGGAATTCGGGGATGGAGGCCGGGTAAACTTCCGCAGCCTGATCGACCTGCCGGCCGTCGGGTGGCTGCGGTACTACCTACCGTTGTCTCTCCCGCTGTTCGGGGCGGCCTGGCCGGCTTACCTGGTGATCCTGGCCCTGCCGGTCGTCAGTTGGTGGGACCGCCGGCGCAGCGGTCGGCTGTCCGCCTGGCTGCTGCTACTGGGGCTGGCTACGGTGCTGCTTTTCCTGGTGGCCAGGGAGGTAAGCCCCGGACTGTTTTTGCCGGAGCGCTACGTGTATTATCCCTGGCGGATGCTGTTTCCCCTCGCGGCCACCTACTGCCTGGCCGTTCCCCTTACCCGTTCAAAGGTGGGGGGGTATCTACTGGCGGCGCTGTTACTGGCGTACGGGATCTACCGGTTACGGACCTACGAGCCTTACCTCTACACGACGGCCTACGACCGGAGCGTACTGGCCGAAATCGAACGGCTGCCCGCCGACGCCCTGATTGCCGGTCCGTTCAATGCCCTCAGCCAGGTCCCGCTGCTGCTGCACCGCCCCGTGCTGCTGAGTACCGAGGCGGCCCACGCCCTCTACTTCGAGCGGTACCACGATCTCATCACCCCCCGCATCGAGGACCAACTGGCGGCTACCCTCGCCCCCCGGGACAGCCTGGTCCGCGTCGTCCGGTTTCTGGACAAGTACGGGGTAGACTACCTGCTCCACGCTCCCCTGGATTACCGCAAGGAACTCTTCCGGTCCTGGGCGCCCTACGACCGGATGTTCCGGGATTCCGTGCGGGCCCGGGACTCAACGGACTTCGCGCTGCTACAGATTCCGGATTCCGTGGGGACGTTCATCGAGGAAGGTAATTTTAGGTTGTTCGACCGGGAGGAGCTCCGGCGTCAACTGCCGTAGCCGGCATTCCTACGGGTGGGCGCGGGCGCAGGTGCAAAGTTTGCGGAGGAGGTGGGAGGGAGAGCCTACCTTCACGCCCGATCAACCCGGTTCCGCATGTACCCTTCCGTAAGTTCACTGCTACTCCTGCTCCTGCTGACCGTCCTGCTGACGGGCTGCGGGGACACCGCTCCCGCCGCCGGGCGGGGGGAAGCCGAACGGGTGCTGGCCGCCACCCGCGCCAGGGTGGCCGAGAACGCCACCCACCGGTACCGCTACGTCTCCTTCTGGGACAACCGGTTCGCAAAATCCACCTACGCCGACTCCATGGACATCACCTACTCCCGCCTGCCCGGGACTGCCCTGGGGTTCGGCTTCCTGGCCGGGGGCGATGCCTACGACCTGCTCTACGACGGGACCGATCTTCTCCGGCTGGACCACCGGAAGCAGGAGGTGGTCCGCACCCCGGCCGCCGAGATCGGCACGGACAGCAGCTTCTTCGACCGCAAGCTGTACTTCCTGGTCAACCCCCGCGACCTGCCCCCCGCCGGGGCATTCGACCGCAGCGAGCGCATCGTGGAGGGCGGTCGCCCGCTGTGGACGTACCGCGAACTCACCAAGCACGTCAATGATGCCGGCCGGCCGACCGATACCAGTTACGTGACCCGGACTTTTTACGTGGACCCGGAGGAGGAATTGCTGGTGCGCGTCCGGAAGGTAGCCTACACCCTCCGGGACACCGTACAGATCATCGATACCTACCTGAAGGATTACGAGTTTACCGCCACGCCCCACCCCTTCGATGCCGAGGCGTACGCTTCTACCCTGGGGTATCCGGAGATCAGCGCGGCCGCGGCGGAAACAGCACGGCTTTCCGGACTGATCAGACCCGGCACTCAACTACGACGCGCCGAATATCAGGACACACAGGGGGAAGCGCGACTGGTGTACGGTAACCCCGGCAGACAGTCGGTCGTCATGTTCGGTTTCATTGGTTGCGGGATTTGCGAACGCGCGCTCCGGGACATGAAGAAAAACGACTACCGGATGCGGGAGGGGCTGGATTTTTTCTACAGCAGCCCGGTCGATGCCGCTGCCAGTCTGGTGACCTACTTTGAAGACAAGGGCTTTCCCCACCCGGGCTTCGGTAAGGAGAGCCGGATGAACGCTACTTTCCGGGTCGCGGCCTTTCCCACTTTCGTATTGCTCTCCGAGGCGGGCGTGGTGGAGCGGGTGATCGGGGGATACGACGAGGAAGTAGCGGAGTTACTACTCCCCAAAAGCCCCTAAAATACCCGGCCCCCACAACTCGCCCACGAAGAAATAGGTGGCCAGCAACAGCAGTCCGCCGGAGACGAAGAGCAGCACGGCGCCCAGTATCCGCCAGGCGGGGTGGGCCAAACCCGCGGGAGGGGTGATGATCAGCTGGGCGACCAGCAGGTTGGGCAGGTAGAAGGAAAAATCCATGAGGTAGTCGAACCAGCCGGTGAAGTCGGCCGTGTGGCCGCTGCGATCGCTGAAGCCGATGTAGAAGCCGTAGCCCATCCGGTACAGCCAGGAGCCGATCGCGAGAGCAAAGAGGCGGATGGCCCAGGCCCGGTGGCGGGTGTAGTCACCGCGCCGGGCGTAGCGAACCGTCTGGATGGCCGCCAGACCCATCAGCAGACCGTAGCCGGTGAAGGCGACGTCCATTACGATACCGCCGATGGTGCCCTTCAGGGCGATGAAGAGCAGGCCGCCCACCGCCGCGGCCAGGGATGCCAGGACGTACACCCGCCCGGCGACCCGGTGCCACCGCGGATAGCGAGTGCGTACGCCGTTCAGCAGCTGGAAGCACCCCAGGATCAGGATGATGCCCCCCGCCAGGAAGTGAATGGCGATACCGGCCGTGGAGCGGGCATCGTCCCGGTCGTACAGCCCGGGCAGCACCCGGTTCCACTGGTCGGTGTCCCCCGTGAGGTAAGCCAGGGCGTAGAAGAGCAGGATGTAGCAACCGAAGATCAGGGCACTGCCCCAGACGACCGCGCCGAGGAAGGTGCGGCCGTAGGTCAGGAGGCGGTAGTCGATTGCCGTTTTCATGGTTCCCAAGATAGGGAGGTCGGGCATTCTTCGGGTACCGCTCCCACTGGCTCGGGAAAGCCGGCACCCGCGCTCCGCCGCCCCTTTGTTTAAAAAACAACCGAACCCTTTTTCCAACCCGCGCGTTATCTTGGCGAACCATCTAACCTAGCACCATGTCCGCCGAACTCGATCTCGCCACCCAGAACCTTACGCGTAAGGGCTTTCTCGACCTCGACGTCGACCCCACCCTCGATCTCGTCGCCGAAATCAACCGGCTCAAGCAGGAGAAAAATGCCGTCATCCTGGCGCACTACTACCAGGAGAGCGAGATTCAGGACATTGCCGATTACATCGGCGACAGCCTGGGGCTGAGCCAGCAGGCCGCCTCGACGGACGCGGACATCATCGTCTTCGCGGGCGTCCACTTCATGGCCGAGACCGCCAAGATGCTCAGCCCGACCAAGAAAGTGTTGCTGCCCGACCTGAAGGCCGGCTGCAGCCTGGCGGACAGCTGCCCCGCCCCGGTGTTCCGCAAATTCAAGGAGAAGTACCCGGACCACAAGGTGGTGAGCTACATCAACTGTACGGCCGAGCTGAAGACGCTGACGGATATCTGCTGCACCAGCACGAACGCCCGCCACGTCATCGATGCCATCCCGGCGGACCAGCCCATCATCTTCGCCCCCGACGTCAACCTCGGCCGCTGGCTGGTGAAGGAAACGGGGCGCGACATGGTGCTCTGGAACGGCAGCTGCATGGTGCACGAGATCTTCAGCCACGAGAAGATCACCAAGCTCAAACTGCGTTACCCGAACGCGAAGTTCATCGCTCACCCCGAGTGTGAGAGCCACATCCTGGACATGGCCGACCACGTGGGCAGCACCTCCAGCCTGCTGCGGTACACCCGGGAGAGCGGCTTTGATGAGTTCATCGTCGCCACCGAGCCGGGCATCATCCACCAGATGGAGAAGGAGAACCCCGACGCCACCTTCCACCCCGCCCCGCCCAACAATTCCTGCGCCTGCAACGAGTGCCCGCACATGAAGCGCAACACGATGGAAAAACTGTACCTGGCGATGCAGTACGAGCAGCCGGAGATCATCTTGCCGGAGTGGGTGATCGAACAGGGGGTGAAGAGTATTGATAGGATGTTGGAGATTTCTCGGGCGGCGGGGTTGTAGCTATCTTTACGGGGAATACACCTCCCTGTTAATGAAGCATTTACTTACCCTCCTCTTCCTGGGCCTGACCGCTACGTCCTTCGCCCAGTTCGGCCCCTCCGACATTGTAGTAGCTCCCCTAACCCAACCAGATACGCGGGGGCTGGAGGGCATTGCCAACCTGGAATATGGCCTGGCCTACCGGCTTACCGATAGTCTGCTCCTACTCCATCCCGGGGATACCAGTCTGCAAACGCTGGTCGTACCGCCTTTTCCGGGTACGACAACCCGCTGGATTTCCGCCGAGACGGACAGCGTAGAGGTGATGCCGCTCGGAAACAGCCAGTTCTTCGTGACCAACGGCCGGCCGGAGGAAAGCTATGAGGTAGACCTCCAACTGGCGGAAAACGCACCGACCTTTCACAGCTACGATAACGTAGTATTTTTCCGCGACCGCTTCTACCAATTGATGTCGAACCACGACCCCTTTGGCAATGTCTTCAACGGACTTTTTCTCCTGGCCCGCTTCCCCGACTCCCCCGGAGACAGTTCCGAACTGTACCGTCTCGGATCGTACCCCGATGCGACCAACTCTTTTTTTCAGCTCGGCGGGGTACTGGAATCCGACGGTGCCCGGCTACTGTTCAACAATCCGGCCGACCAGAACAGTCTCTGGCGATCCGACGGTACGGCTAGCGGTTTCGATTCCATCAGCCCCGACCGGACCGTGGTCGGAGATATTTATCCCCTCGACAACTATACCTACTACTCCACCCAGATCGGCAACCAACCGCTGATCCTCAACCGATTGCTCCCCGGCAGTACGGAAGCGGAAGAGCTTACCGGGATTACGGGAGCCGGCCGGGGATACTTTTCCGCCGGGGACAATGGCGTCTTTCTGTACCAAAATGATGGTGTGGAGTTGCTGAACGAATTTGCGGGTACGGTCACTCCCCTCTTCACCGACGATGCGCTTGATGAACGCGTCCTTTCCGCCGGTTCCTATCACTTTTTTGTCTCTGATAATGACCGGACGTACGTGCTCCGCGAAGGCACTATCCGGATAGACACCCTCCCCTTTCGTGTCTTCCAGGCCACGGCCCTTCCCGGCCCCGGTGGTAACGCAAGTGTCCTGCTCCACGCCAGCGATTTGAACCGGCTCTTCGAGTGGAACGGCACGGAAATACTGGAGGTCGCACTACCTACTGACTTCGCCAGTTTTACGCGAACCGACACCGACTTTGGTGGGAGTTTTAACAAAACGGCTACCGTCAGGGACGGCCGCTACTTTTTCATCGGACAGACCGCCGCCGGCCGGGTCATCTACGCTACGCCCCCGATTTACCGGGGCGAGGTCAGTACGGTAATCCGGGTGACCGACGCGGTCACCGACGATGCGCTGGCGACCATCCCGATCCGGGTAACCGGCCCCGTGAGCCGCGTCTACTACACCGACACGGCGGGCGTCGCCCTACTGAGGGGCTTACCGGCCGGTGAGTATATGGCCCTGGCCCGCCCTCCGGTCTGTTACGAGCTGACCGTACCCACCGATACGATGCGATTTACCGTAGTTACCAGTGGCGTAGCCGACACCCTCACCACCCAACTAACGGCCCGGTCGGGTGATGGAGATATGGACCTCGCCTTTGCCTCCGCCACCCAGCGGTGCGGCTTCGACGTTCCCTTCTGGGCACGCCTCCAGAATAATTTTTGCGGCTCGCTCGACAGCGCCCGGCTGACGGTCGTCCTGGCCGAGGGCGCCACCTTCGTGTCGGCTTCCCTCCCGCCCTCCGAGAATACGGGAGACGAGCTGATCTGGCGGACCGGTCCCCTCGCCCGGCGGGAAACCTTCTCGCTCCGCCTCCTGGTCACCATGCCGGGAGAAGAAGCCGTGGGGCAACCTCAGCTCTTCGTAGCCGAAGGGGCGGGCTTTACCGCCGGACCGGTAAGCCCCGAAGAAGTGACGATTTCGCTCACCGACACCCTCCGCTGCGCCATCGACCCCAACGACAAACAAGTCCTCCCCCGCCGCGCCGACCCCGGGGGCAACAACTACACCCTCCCCGACGAGGAACTCACCTACACCATCCGCTTCCAGAATACGGGCAACGACACCGCCTTTACCGTCCGGCTCGAAGACCAACTCTCCGCCGACCTGGATGTCGCGACCTTCAAGCCGCTGGCCGCCAGTCACCCCTTCACGGCCAGCGTGACCGACGACGGCCTGGTCACCTTCCTCTTCGAAGACATCCTGCTGCCGGACAGTACGACCAACCAAATCGGGAGCAACGGCTTCGCCACCTTCACCATTCGTCCGCTACCCGGGCTGACGGACTTTTCCAGCGTCGACAATACCGCCGGTATCTTCTTCGACTTCAACGCCCCGGTGATCACCAACACCGTCACCTCCACCTTCGTGGAGACGCTGGACGCGGACGAGGACGGCAGTTTCTTCTGGTTCGACTGCGACGACGAAAATCCGGACGTCTTCCCGGGCGCGGAGGAGATCATCGGCAACGGCATCGACGAGGACTGCGACGGGGAGGACCAGACGGTGGGTACCGTGAATCCGTTACCGGGGGAACTCTCCGCCTATCCCAACCCGGCACGAGATTTTCTGCGACTCGACTACGATCTACCTACGGAATTACGGGGTGAACTCTACGACGGGCGCGGCCGCAGGATGCAGAGTTTTACGATGCGGCGGTCGGTACGGCTTCATCTGGAGGCACTACCGGCCGGCACCTACCTCATTCGGTTATACGACCCGGTAAGTGGATCAGTAGCTTTGCGTACATTTTTACGACTGTAATCATCCCCACCTAATCCCTGAAACTATGACCCGTCTAATTAGCCTTCCCCTACTACTGTCTTGTGTACTGTACTGCGCAACGGACTTTCTCTCCCCTTCCCTCAGCGCCCAGAATGGGATTGGGGTAGAGCGTATACTACCGGACGACATTATCCCGAATTTTGCCGATACCGAGGTTCTTCCACTCAATGACGATTACGTACGGCTGATAAACACGGACGGAGAGACGATCATCACCGACGGTACGCCGGAACATACGTTCAGGACGGGAATCCCTTTTTCGCCAAGTAATTTCGAACTTGATTATTCGCTGAGTGCAACCGATTCCAGCTATTATTTCATTACGGGGCCAATCCTTATCCATGTCGACTTTGACGCTCAGGAGGTAGAAGACATTCTGCTGGACGATCTGATTGACGACGCCATGGTCGCTACGGTGCAACTCATCAACGATCGCTACCTGCTGGTGTACCAACTAGACCAGTTTACCGGGGGAACGGAACTGCGTCAACGGGATTTGCTGACCGGTGAGACCACGGTCATTTTTACCGATGAAGAAGCGGTACCCATTTCAGAGCAGCCCATCCGCTCCCTGGGCCAGGAAGTGCTGTTGCTGCGCAATACCCCTGACACCAGTCCCTCCGCCTACTCCGCCTGGGCTTACGCTCCCGCTACCGGGGAACTGCGGAGGGTGGGCACGGTTGGCCGCAACGTCGAGCTAAATTCCCCCATCGCAACTACGATTCAGGTACGGGACTCCGTAGCTTTCCTGTATGACCCACAAACCACCGGCGACACCCTCCACGCCTACTACGCGGGAACGGACCGGATAGTAAAGACGTTCATCCCCGAAGAGATTCTCGGCGTACGGAACCTGTCCGATACACTGGGGGTAATCTTTGGTAACGACGGCTTATACGCCGCCAATTTCCGAGCCGGTACGGTCAATCGGATCAGTGACTTCACAACCAGAGCAGATCGGCCAAACACCGTCATCCGCGGTCAATCGGGAGAGCTGCTGTTTCAACCCCGGGACGACGCACCGAACGAATACCTTCCCCTACTGTACCGCACTAACGGCACGGCCCAGGGAACGGAACAGGTTGCTAGCCTCGCTACGGTAGCAGGATCGAGTAAAATTGACTTACTTGATATTCGCTTCGGTACGGTACCCCTAATCCCTCCGGCCTCGCCGCTCCAACGCTCCCTCAGTATTTATTTTTACGATCTGCTGGCCGGTGAACTGGTACGGCTGCCCCTGGCTCCTCCGGGAAACAGCCGGATATACGCAGCTCCCATCCAGGAGGCGGTAATTGCTTTCGCGGTCGACCCCACTTTTCCGGCCACCTTCAACAACTACCGCATCCGGAGAAACCCGGGAGGCTTACTGACCGTCAAAGCCTTTTTCGATACGGACGGTGACGGCATAAAGGACCAGAAGGAATTTCCGGTGGAGGGATTTGCCGTGGATATTACCGCTCTCGGCGGCCGTTACTTCACCAATGCCGACGGGCGAGCGGAGTTCATCCCGGCAAAAAATACCCGCTATACTGTACGCCCCGCCCTGCCGGACTGCTTTGCCCTGACTACTCCGGACAGTCTGTCCTTCACCGGCCACCCCGACAGCAGTTTCTGCTACGCCGTAGGGTTGCGGAGAACCGGGACCAGCAGTTCCCTGCAAGCATCGATTTCCGGTAGTACCCCCCGTTGTGGTTTTACCGTTCCGGTCTGGCTTACCCTCTCCAATGAAGGTTGCTACCCCGCGGACAGTCTCACCTTCGACCTGGACATTTCCGGTAACGGCAGCCGTTTGGTTACTACTTCGCTACCCACTACCCGGGCGACCGATACCACCGCAACCTGGTTCCTGCCCGATACCCTGCAACCCGGTCAGTCCGTGACGCTGCTCGCGCAGATTGAAATGCCCCCGGAAGATTCCATCGGCAGGGAGATCGTTACCCGCCTGACGACCAGTGCCCGCGACCTGGCGGAAGAGGCCACCCTTCCCCTCACCGGTATGGCGCTGAATACCGACACCCTCCGCTGCGCCATCGACCCCAACGACAAGCAGGTCCTCCCCCGCCGCGCCGACCCCGGGGGCAACAACTACACCCTCCCCGACGAGGAACTCACCTACACCATCCGCTTCCAGAATACGGGCAACGACACGGCCTTTACCGTCCGGCTGGAGGACCAGCTCTCCGCCGACCTGGACGTCGAGACCTTCAAGCCCCTGGCCGCCAGCCACCCCTTCACCGCCAGCGTAACCGACGACGGTCTGGTCACTTTCCTCTTCGAGGACATCCTGCTGCCCGACAGTACGACCAACCAGGTCGCGAGCAACGGATTCGCCAGCTTCACCATCCGTCCGCTACCCGGCCTGACGGACTTCTCCGCCGTCAACAATACCGCCGGTATCTTCTTCGACTTCAACGCACCGGTGATCACCAACACCGTCACCTCCACCTTCGTGGAGACGCTGGACGCGGACGAAGACGGTAGTTTCTTCTGGTTCGACTGCGACGACGAAAACCCGGACGTCTTCCCGGGCGCGGAGGAGATCATCGGCAACGGCATCGACGAGGACTGCGACGGGGAGGACCAGACGGTGGGTACCGTGAATCCCTTACCGGGAGAACTGTCCGTGTATCCGAATCCGGCGCAAGATTTCCTGCAGCTGACGTATGATTTGCCCACGGAATTACGGGGCACCCTCTACGACGGGCGCGGACGCAGGATGCAAAGTTTTACGATGCGGCGGTCTCACCAGTTAAGTCTGGAGACGCTACCGGCGGGGGTCTACCTCCTCCGGCTGGTGGATGCGGAAAAAGGGGCTGGTAACGTTCGGACAATTATCGTACAGTGAGAGTAGCACTATCGTTCCTATTAGTACTATTGGTCCATCTACTACCCGCCCAGTCCCCCGCTTCGGAACTGACCGTCTCTACCTTCACGGCCCCCGACGAGCGCGGCCTTCGCAGCCTTGACCCCCTGGCGCACGGCCTCGCCTACCGCCTGGACGACAGCCTCCTGGTACTGTGTACCCAGGAGGCAACCTTTCAAACCCTGGTACGCGCCTCTCCCGGTCAAACCGTCGGCTGGATTAGTTCGGAGACGGACAGTGTCGAAATCGCCTACCTCGGTAACAGCCAGTTCTACGTCACCAATGGTCTTCCCGAACAAAGCTTTCCGGTCGATATGCGCTACCGGGGAAATTACCCCACCCGCCACGTACCGGATCAGGCGATTTATTACCAGGGGCGTTTCCATCAATTGATGGTGAGTATCGCGGACGATGCCATCAACGATACTTTTTTACTGGCGCGTTTTCCTTCCCTGACTAGCGAACCCACCGTTATGCACGCACTGGGTAATTTTCGGCCGTTTCCCGGCGATACGATCCGTGCGCTCACTTACCTGGAAACCGACGGCTCTCAGTTGCTCTACGCCAATGGTGCCGATTTTCAGTGGTTTTCGCGGGCATCCACCGTTGATTCCGGGCACCGACCGATAGAATCCAGTTACCTGGGTATCCGTTACGATATCTATCCGCTTACCAACTACACGTACTTCCTTCCCCTGGAGGAAGTAGCGACCGTCCGACCCCGCCGCCTGGCTCCCGGGTCCGAAACACCCGAGAGATTCATTAGCGGCATAGGTTTTCAGGGGTACTACCAGGCCGGCCCTGATTCGATACTTGTTCATTTTGGATCCAGCTTACTAAAGATCGATGAGCCCACCCAATGGCGGGAGACCATACTTCGGGCGGATATGCTCGGTCAGCGCACGCTCTCCGCCGGTCCCTACCATTTTTTCGTAGCGACCGACCCGGCCGTCACCTTCGTTCTCCACCAGACCAGTAACCGTATCGATACCCTCCCCTTCCGGATTACTGCCGCCAATACCTTCGTAGCCGCCAACGGTGAGCCACGCACCCTCCTCCAGGCCGGCGCAAGCGGCGAACTCTTCGAGTGGACCGGTACCGAAGCCCGCCCCATCGCTCTTCCGGAGACTTTCACCGGCTTCCCGCCCTTCGACGTTGATACCGACGGGCACTATCCGACCATCGCCTGCGTGAAGGATGGCCGCTATTTCTTCATCGGACAAACTGATGTCGGCCGGGTGGTCTTCACCATTCCGCTGCCCCCCGGCAACGGAAAGCCCACCGAACGATGTAGTCCCACCACCGCTATTTCTCGTATTCTGCCGGCGGAGTTGCGTGTTTATCCTAACCCGACCTCCGGTATATTATTCATCGATTACGCTGCTGGTACGGAATTACAGGGCACCCTCTACAACGGGCGCGGACGCAGGATGCAAAGTTTTACGATGCGGCGGTCTCACCGGCTGAACGTGGAGGCGCTACCGGCCGGGATGTACTTTCTCCGCCTGGTGGATAGCGCGTCGGGGGCCGGCAGTTTACGTCCTGTCCTTATTCAGTGAGGTCGTCGGACCGCTCGCAGACGGGCGCAGCCCCGGCCAGGCGGTCCGACGACTCGAACGCAGATCAACTACAGTTCCAGCGTCGCCCTCAGCCACGTCACGATCGCCTCCTGCGTCGCCGCCACGTCCTTACTCTTAATGTCGCTCCCCATCCAGTGGGTACCGGGGGTCTCCAGGTTTTGTAGCGTCTTCCGGGCCGCCGGGGTAGCGAAGGCCTCGTGCATGGGGGCGTAGGCATCCACTTCCACCCGCTCGTCTTCCTCAAAGGCATTTTTATAGTAATACAACGTCAGTACCGGACAGCGCACTTTCTTAAAGGTCTCCTCCACCATGGAGGTACTCACCAGCACCTGGAGGTCGACCAGCGCGCGGGAGGGGAAGATCGTATCGAAGTACTGCCAGGCTTCCGGCTCCTCGTGGGTGACCTCGCGGGATTCCCCGAAGCTGACCAGACTGGCCAGTTCGTGTCCCCACGGGGAATTCAGCACCCAGGAACCCGGCATATCGTCTTTGACGTTCGGCGAGATGTTCACGATGGCGTGCACCCGGTCGGGGAATTCCGCCGCCAGTTTGATGGCCAGTGTCCCCCCGGTGGAGGTACTCAGGATGATCACCTTCTCCCCGATGGCCTGACCGATCAGCAGCGCCTCCTTGGCGTCGGCCCAGACGCTGTCCGCCGTCATCGTTTGCAGGGCGTACTCCGGCTGCAGGCCGTGGTCGCCCCAGCGGGCCTGGTAGACGTTGGCCCCGATGCTGTCGGCGACGACCTCGCTCGCCGGGTAGCCGTCGCGGTAACTCCCCCCGAATCCGTGGAGGTACACGATGCTGAACGCCGTTTTGCTTACCTGGTCATTGTACCAGCGGATGTGGGCGGCATTGCCGGATCGGACGGGGGCGGCGGCCTCCCGCTCGTTCACGTAGCGGTCGGCCGCCGCCGGTTCCGTCGGTACCGGGGGAAGAACCAGCGAGTAGGCCGGCTCGGCGATGCGCGGGCCGGTAAAGAAGGTAACGACCGCAATCAGGACGATGGCCAGGATCACCCAGTAGAGTATGTTCATACCCGCTTTAACCCCGTACCCGGGGGTGGTGTTTGCCTACAGCAAGCCGGCAACCTGCCGTACCCAGTGGCCGAACCGGTAGCCGGCGCCCCGGCTTCCCCTGCGTTCGGCCGTGCGCGGGTCCGCTACCGTTTCGTGTGGGTAGATCAGCCGCAACCGCTCCGTCTCCCGGGCGATGGCTTGGTCGATCCGCTTCGCGTCGGCAGCCCGCCACTGCTCCAGGGCGGCGGATTTGGCGGACGAACTGCCCAAGTAGACGAATTGCTCGTAGGCCATCTCGTAGCTGGTCCGGATAGCGTGTACCGCCAGGGCCAGCTCCTGCTCGAAGCGTTGACGGTTTTCGCGACTTTCTTCCGGGGTCAGCATGATGAATAAATTTGGGGTTCGGAAGGCCAACGCTCCCAACCGCCCAATTAGTTACTCCCGGTAGCTTTCCCCGATCCCAACCCTTTCTAAAACCTTGCACCCGCGCACCGCCGCCCCAAAAAATCCAACGGTCTAACCGTCTAACAGTCTAACGGTCTAACTGTCTAACGGTCTAACCGTCTAACGTCTAACCGTCTAACTGTCTAACCGTCTAACCGTCTAACCGTCTAAACACCCAGCGGTCCAACCATCCACCTTATCTTCCCCCCATGCGCTCCCTATCCCTCCTGCTCTCCCTATCCCTCCTCCTCCCCTCCTGCGGTGAAGACACCGCCCCGGCCCCCGAACCCGCGGACTTTCCCCGCCTGCTCGCTGACTACCACGAAGGGCTGCTCGAACTCCGTCCCCTGGAAGCCACCTTCCTCGGCGATGCCCGCTACAACGACCGCTACCCCAACTTCCTGACGACCGAGTACCGCGAAGCGGCCCGTGCTTTCTACGCCGGCGTGCAGGACCAGCTGGCGGCCACCGACCGCGCCGCCCTCTCCCCCACCGATCAGGTGAGCTACGACGTGCTGGCCTGGGAGGTGGACATCAACGCCGAAGCCTTCGATTTCCGGGAAGACCTGCTGCCGCTCGACCAGTTCAGCGGCTTCCACCTGACGATGGGCCAGCTGGCCAGCGGCGCGGGCGCCCAGCCCTTCGCGACCGTCGCGGATTACGACAACTGGCTGGCGCGCACCGACGGCTTTTTGCGTACGCTGGATACGGCCATTGTCCGGATGCGGACCGGTGCCGGGGAAGGGTACGTGCTGCCCGCGGCCCTGATCGCCAAATTGCAGCCGCAGCTGGACGACATGACGCTGGAACCCCTGGAGGAGCACCTCTTCTACGGCCCGGTAACAACCATTCCCGACAGTTTCTCCACCGCCGACCGGGCGCGGCTGACGGAGGCTTACGAAGACATGGTCGACCGTACGATCACTACCTTCCGGGAAGTGGCCGCCTTCGTTCACGATGACTATGCTCCCCTCGGCCGGACCACCAGCGGCATCGGCGACATTCCCGACGGAGCGGCCTACTACGACCACCTCATCCGCCGCTACACCACGACCGACATGACGGCCGACCAGATCCACCAGTTGGGCCTCGACGAAGTCGAACGGCTGACCGCCGAGATGGAAAAAGTGAAAGAACAGGTCGGCTTCCCCGGTACCCTGCGCGAGTTCTTCGACTATGTCCGCACCCGCGAAGAACTGCGCCCCTTCACCAAACCGGAAGAGGTGATCGCCAACTTCGAGGCCATCCACGAGCGGATGAAGCCCCAGCTCGAAAAGCTCTTCAACCGGGTACCGGAAACCCCCTTCGAGGTACGCCGGACGGAGGCTTTCCGGGAGGCCAGCGCCTCGGCCGAATACAACCCCGGCAGCCAGGACGGCAGCCGCCCCGGCATCTTCTACGTACCCATTCCGAACGTGGAGGAGTACAATATTTTCAGCGACGAGGACCTCTTCCTCCACGAGGCCATCCCCGGCCACCACTACCAGATCAGCCTCACGCTGGAGGACGAGACGCTGCCGGCCTTCCGTCGCAGCCTCTGGTACTCCGCCTACGGCGAGGGCTGGGCGCTCTACTGCGAAAGCCTCGGCAAGGAACTCGGGCTCTACGAGGACCCCTACCAGTATTTCGGTATGCTCAGCGCCGAGATGCACCGCGCCATCCGCCTGGTCGTCGACACCGGTATCCACCGGCAGGGCTGGACGCGGGAACGGGCCATCCAGTACAGCCTGGACCACGAGGCCGAGGGGGAAGCCAGCATCATCGCCGAGATCGAACGGTACATGGCCATCCCGGGGCAGGCCCTCAGCTACAAGGTCGGGCAGTTGAAAATCCGGGAGCTCCGGGCGCGGGCGCAGGATGCCATGCTTACTGATTTTGACGTCAGGGCCTTTCACGACCTCGTCCTGGAGGGCGGTTGCCTGCCGCTCTCGGTACTGGAACGCCGGGTCAACGAATGGATAGCGGGAGATGCGAAGTGATTTTAAAAAGTTCGTAGCCAGCCTGACGGAGGAAGAACTGCGGGAGGAACTCAGCGTCCTCTACCAGCGGTTCCCCCAGCTCCGGGAGTACTACGCCGTCGAACTCAGTGACGACCCGCGCCGGGTGCTGGAGAACTACAAGGGTAAGCTCCACAAAACCTTCTTCCCCAAGCGGGGGCGGGGCAAGCGGGGCCGTAGCGAGAGCCGCAAGGTGATCAGGGCCTTCCGCGCCGTCAGCGACCGCACCACGGACCTGGCCGAACTCCTCTTCTACCGCGCCGAACTGATGGCCGACTACGCCGCGGCCGCCCGGGCCGACAGCGATCAGTACAACAAGTCGGTCCACACCGCCTTCGAGGAAGCCTGCCGGTACGTGCAGGGCGAGTTGCTGCTGGACGTGTACCGGGAAGGGGCCAGGGCGCTGGCGGAGAAGTACAACGGCAACCGGCGGGCGCGGGGGGTACGGCTACTCGGAATTTACCGGGAATACTTCGAATAGGGACGCCGCCGTTTTTTGGGTACACCCTAATCCTACACCCATGCGTTATCTTTTACTGACCGCCCTGCTCGGCTGGCTCGGCCCGCTCTCCCCGATCGTCGCGCAGTCCTGCGATTTCATCAGTTGCCCCCGTAATGTGGATTCCGTAGACGTCCTCTTCCTCGGCGAACCCTCCCACCAGGACGAGGCGATCTTTACCGAGCGGCTGCTACTGACTCGTCACCTGCACGACGCCCACGGGTTTACCCTGCTGGCCCTGGAGGCTGACCCCTTCGCGGTGGCCCATACCTTGAGGGGCGGGAATTTGCGGGATGCGCTTATGGCCGGTTGGAGGGACTCTCCGGCTTTCGTTCGCCTGACGCAGTACTTATCCGGAGCCGAGAAGGAGATACGGGTTGTTGGTTTTGACAGCCAGTTGTACGCTCCTCCCACGCTGGAAACCATGCCCTCTCGTTTGCCGGAACGGTACCGCTACGCCATCGAGGAGTCACTACAAAGGATTTCCGTAGGGGACCGTTTCTCCCCGGAAGAGGTGGAAAATTTAACGCAAATGCTGGCGGACTTACCAGCGCAACTTCCTGCCGGCGAGTACCCCTGGGAACTCATCTTCGGCAACCTGAGCCGGGAGGCTTACGACCTGAGCCAACCCCGGACGGGGAGAACCTCTTTCTCCGTCAGCAGGCCCGGGACCGGCGGATGGCAGAAAACCTTCTGTCCCTCCGGCAGCAAGGAGAAAAAGTAGTTTGCTGGGGGCTAATCTTCACTTTGCCCGCCGACTGGGAAGCATTGTGAACGCCGATGCCCGTACCCTGTCCTTCGAGGCGGACATGCTGCGGGCACTCTCGCCATCGGACACCACGGAAAAAACTGATTTCGATCTGCTCCGCCGGGGAACGCCGATGGCTGAAGTGCTCGGGGAAATTTCCGACCTGACCATCCAGTCAGTAGCCTACACCGCCGCCGGGGGAGAAATTGATTACCCGAATGAAACGGGTGGGTTTACGCGCTGGTCGCTGCCCGTAGCTCCGGCCAACAGTCCCGAAGCACGGCTACTGCTTACGGAAGACTCAATCCGTTATGTGCCCGCCGATGCGCTGGGAGAGGATGGTTCACAGTATGGCCTTCGGCTACCTTCCCATCCGGGCAAACTGGTCAAAAATATTCGATGGAATGATCGTTGTTCGGCGGATGTATCCCACCCTGAGAACAGGAGGCGACCTTTCCCCTACTTCCGGAGAGCTACCCGACCCAAATATCCGTACCGGATGTTTCGGTAGATGGTACTACGGGACTACCGGTACCCTACGCGTACGTATATCCCGGAGCCGACGGACAACCCGTTCTCTCCAACGCGGATGGCTACTTTACGCTGGCGGAGGCCGATGAATTGTCCCGGATACAGGTATCCGCACTGGGGTACGCTCCGTACGCGGGGGAATGGCAGCAAGACATCAATCTTTCACCGGTGGTCTACGAGACCGGGGAGATTGTCGTACTGGAAAAAAGGATCACTCCGGGAGACGTCCTCCGGAGTTGTCGGGCGGCGCTTAAGGGGAACTACCCCCAGAAACCCACCAACGCGACTTACCTGCTGCGAAAACTTCAGGATTGGAAAAATCAGCGCGATACGGTGGAGGCCTTTTTACGGGTACACGATCCGCTGGGGTACCGTCAGAAAAACTGGGAGAAGGTGATCGGTAACAAATCCGCTGAACTGATCGCCGCCCGGATACTGCCGGCCAGTGGAGAGGGAAAGTGGGACCGTTATGCCCCCCTCACCGTCTGGGGGCACGACCCCATTCTTACCCACACCGGAATTATCAGCGGTCGTCACGATCAACGGCTCGATTACCAATTACTGGGTACGGAATCACTCGGAAAGCGGCGGGTATTCGTGATCCGCTTTGAAAACCGCCAGCCGAATTCCTTTAATGCTGGCTACGCCCGGTTGAGCAGTCATTCTGGAAGGGTGTTTATCGACCGGGAGTCGTTTGCGGTCTTACGAATAGACGAACGGTTCACCCAGGATACCAGCAGTCACAAGCTCACGAAACGGGATGGAGAACAGGGCAAGACCGTTTCGGAGATCACACACACTTACCGCTACGCCCCGGTCGGTCCGTCGACTTACGCACTGGCCTACGCCCGGGTAGTTGCGTACCCGGACCTATTTCGGTACCGGCGACCGGGACGATGAGGTGGTTACGACGACCACCGAGCTACTGCGCTACGACTGGAGCGATACACTCGTCCAGCCGTTTCCGGACAAGCTGCTCCGGTTGGATTTCACCAAGCCTCGGAAGCCGGATTTTGACTGGTCGTCTCTACGGTCGTTGCAGCGTTGAGTGGTAGTCCGATCCGTCATCCAGTGCCCGATCTCCTTGGCATAGGCCGGGGGGAGGATAAGGTTACGCAGTACCTCATTCAGACGCAGCCGCCGGCTCACTTTGTAGAGGCGGATCACCATTGGCAGCAGTATTCCCTTTCGGTATCCCAGCAGCTGATGTACCCGATCGGGTACCACCATTTTTTGCGCCTCCCGCAGCAGGAAGTACCGCAATGGTCCGAGGTGTTTTCGGTACTGCCGAAAGAGATCGTCCGTGTAGGTACTGCGCACTAAATTTTGGGAGAGGTGCTCCCGCCGCATCCGGACCCAGTCTGGATAGGTAACCGGGAGCCCCTCAATCCTCATCCGTATCCCGACCCGGTAGAATACTCCGAATACTTCCGCTCGCTCCCGGTCGGTCAGGGGCCGCTCCATGACCCCGTAGGCCCGGATGGAGTAGTCAATGAGCATAAAGAGGACATCACGGTACGCCCAGTCAGGAATTCGGCGGCCCCGCTTCGCCTCCACCCCGGCGTGGATGGCGGTCATGGCGTCGATGGCCCGGTGGGCACCCGCCTCGTCGGAAAAAACGATCGCCCGGGCGTACCCTACCGTCGAGAACAACCGGCCGAGCGGATCGGCGGGCAGACGGCCGGTGAAGTAGAGCCAGTCTACCGCCTTACTGAGGGCGAACTCCGCAGCCGCTCCGGCGAAGATGAACAGAACGGTATCTCCCGTCCCCCAGATGCGGCGGACGATAGAGGAGGGGTGTACGAAAGGTTTCATAAGATGGATTAGAGGTGCTGAACAGTAGGTGGAGCGCCCAGACGCTCGGAGGTAATTCCCGAGCGACAGCGGATGCCGTGCTCGAAATCACGCTCTGAGGTCTTCGTCATCGTGATGGGCTACTGATTCGGCCATTGTACTCTGACAAAAGAGAAACGCTCATCCAAAGCGCTTTGTTTTTTAAAGCGTTAGGTTAAGATTTAATGCCCCTATTGCATCGTTTATCTCTCACTTACTACTATTACTATTCCTATCCCTACCTCCTATTACTTCCCATCTCCAACTTAACCACCTCCCCCTCCACCCAGCCCCGCCACACCGGCCCGTAATCCATCCCCAGGTAACCCGCCGACAACTCGAATGGGCCGAAGAAGCACTCCTCCACCACCCCGTCATTGGAGACGGCCAGGACGGCCAGTTGCCGGCCCCGCAGTTGCCGGCCGAGGTCCTTATGTTTCATCAGCAGGTCACTGATCCGATCGAAGAAGACCTTTAGGTAGCCGCTCATGCTGTACCAGTAAACGGGGCTGGCGAAGACGATACGGTCGTAGCGCAACCAGATGTCCACCAACTCCAGGAATTGGTCGTCCGCCGGGTAGGTCTGTTCGTAACGGAAGTAATGGACGGTGAAGTCCAGTAAGTCAAGGTGATCGGCTTCCAGTCGGCGGGCCAGTTCGGTGGCTACGTGGTGAGTATCGCCGTCGGGGCGGGCGGAGGCCTGGAGGATCAGGGTGGTGGGCATGGGGTAAAATAAAAACCGCGAGGGGTTAAAAACGCCCTCGCTGCCAGGAGGAAGTCGCTGAAGCGACTAGTACGGACCCCGCAGCAGCAACCGTCACCGCCCCGATCGGTGCAGCGTCGAGAGATTATTAAAGCTTTTCACTACGGGACGACCGTGGTTTTACCACACAATAAGCAAAATGAGTCCGGAGGACTCACGTTACTTAGCCGGGGGTAGAACCCCCGGCGACCCGTCGAACAGCCACCACCGCCGTCTCCCCCTCCGGCAGTTCCAACGACTCCCCGTTCACTTCATTATCCACGATCAGTTCGTCCGCCAGCGTCTCCTCCGTGATGTAGTCCCGGAAATCCCGGACGGCGGCGAGGACGGCCGGACTGCCGGTCAGCGTGACGGTAATGCGGTCGGTTACCTCCAGGCCGCCGTCCTTGCGGAGGTTCTGGATGCGGTTGACCAGCTCCCGGGCCAGCCCCTCCCGGGCCAGTTCCCCGGTAACGTTTACGTCCAGGGCGACCGTCAGTTCCTTGTCGGTGGCGACCACCCAGCCGGGGATGTCCTCGGTGGCGATGGTCACGTCCTCCAGGGTGATGGCCGTCTCCTCGTCGCCGAGGGTAAAGGTGAAAGCCCCGGATTTCTCCAGCATGGCGATGTCTTCGTCCGTCATCTGGTTGATGACGGCGGCAACGGCCTTCATCTGCTTGCCGACCTTCTTGCCGAGCACCTTGAAGTTGGGCTTGATGCTCTTCTTCAGGAAATCGTCGTCGGTAAGGAATTCGACCTCCTTGATGTTGGTCTCCGACCGGATGATGTCGGCCACGGCTTCGACCCGGCGGCGGAACTCGGCGTCGAGGGCCGGCACCAGGATCTTTTGCAGGGGCTGACGGACCCGTAGCTTGTTCTTCTTGCGCAGGGACAGCGTCAGGCTGCTGAGTCGCTGGGCGTACTCCATGCGGCGCTCCAGATCCTCGTCGATGAGGGTGGCATTTGCGGGGTCGAGCAGACTCAGGTGTACCGATCCCGCGGCCGTTGCGGATTTTGCACCTGCGTCCGCGCCCGTACCCAGGTTCTGCCACAGCCAGTCGGCGAAGAAGGGGGCGACCGGCGACATGAGCTGGGCCACGCGCCGCAGACAGGTGTAAAGCGTCTGGTAGGCCGCCCGCTTGTCGGTGGTCATTTCCCCCCGCCAGAACCGGCGGCGGCACTGGCGCACGTACCAGTTGGAGAGCTCGTCGGAGACGAAGCTATCGATGGCGCGGATGGCCGGCGTGGCGTCGTAGGCCGAGAAATCGGCGTGTACTTTCTCGGTCAGCGTGTTCAGGCGGCTGAGCACCCAGCGGTCGATCTCGGCCAGTTCGTCGTGGGGCACCGGCGTATCGTTCGCCGGGTGGTAGTCGTCGATGTTGGCGTAAAGGGCGAAGAAACCGTAGGTGTTGTAGAGGGTACCGAAGAAGCGACGTTGCACTTCGGCAATGCCGTCGAGGTCGAATTTCAGGTTGTCCCAGGGTGCGCTGTTGCCGATCATGTACCAGCGGGTAGCATCGGCCCCGTAAGTACCGAGAGTGGAGAAGGGGTCGACGGCGTTGCCCAGCCGCTTGGACATCTTCTTGCCCTCCTTGTCCAGCACCAACCCGTTGGAGACCACGTTCTTGTAGGCCACGGAATCGAAGACCATCGTACCGATGGCGTGGAGGGTGTAGAACCAGCCCCGGGTCTGGTCGACGCCCTCGGCGATGAAGTCGGCGGGGAAGGCCGTCGCCAGCTTTTCCTTGTTCTCGAAGGGATAGTGGAGTTGGGCATACGGCATCGCCCCGCTGTCGAACCACACGTCGATCAAATCCAGTTCCCGCGTCAGTTGCTTACCGTTCTGCCACAGTACGACCTCGTCGATGTAAGGCCGGTGAAGGTCCTTCGGCACTTGTTGGCTGATTCCTAGTTGCTCGTTGGCCAGGTCGATGGCGGTCTGCAGTTCGGCGAGGCTGCCGATGCAGACTTCCTCCGTACCACATTCACTGCGCCAGATGGGCAGCGGGATACCCCAGTAGCGCGAGCGGCTGAGGTTCCAGTCGTTGAGGTTTTCCAGCCACTTGCCGAAGCGGCCCTCGCCGGTGCTGGCGGGCTGCCAGTTGATGGTGTTGTTCAGTTCCTGCATCCGCTCCTTGACGGCGCTGGCCTTGATGAACCAGCTGTCGAGGGGGTAATAAAGGACGGGTTTGTCCGTCCGCCAGCAGTGAGGATAGCTGTGGTTGTACTTGGCGACGTTGAAGGCCAGACCGACCGTCTTCAGGTGGATAGCGATGTCGACGTTCACGTCCTTGTAACCTTCCTCTTCCTTGTAATCCTTGACGTAGCGGCCGGCGAACTGCCCGGCGTCGTCCGTGAACTTGCCCTGCTTGTCCACCAGGGTGAGGGAACCGATGCCGTTGGCCTTGCCCACCGCCATGTCGTCCTGCCCGAAGCTGGGGGCGGTGTGGACGATACCGGTACCGGCGTCGGTGGTGACGAAGTTGCCGGAGATGACGCGGAAGGCGTCGCCGTCGGTCGGGACCGGCCCGGTCAGCAGTTGCTCGTAGGTGGTGCCTACGAGTTGCTCGCCGGTAAAGGGCAGGGAGATGGCTTCGATCTCCGGTTGGTTGTGGCCGCCGAACCACTTGGTGAGCAGTTCCTTGGCGAGGATGACGTCATTGGTCGCCCCGGTGTACTGGTTCTTGGTGCGCACCTTGACGTACTCGATGGTCGGCCCCACGGTCAGGGCGGTGTTACTCGGCAGCGTCCAGGGGGTGGTCGTCCAGGCGATGAGGTGAACCGCCTCGCTGTCGGGGGAGCCCAGGGAGACAGCCTCCCCTTCCGGTTCGGCGGGCGTCAGGGGCAGGCTGAAGAGCCAGTCCGACTGCTCATTCCGGTTGACGTTGAACATCGCCACCACCGTCGTATCGGTCACGTCCTGGTAGGCCCCCGGCATATTCAGTTCGTGGGAGCTCAGGCCGGTCCCCGCCGCCGGGCTGTAGGGCTGGATGGTGTACCCCTTATAGATCAGCCCCTTGTCGTAGATCTGCTTGAGCAGCCACCAGACGCTCTCCATGTACTCCCGCTCGAAGGTGATGTAGGGGTTGTCGAGGTCGACCCAGTAACCCATTTTGCGGGTGAGGTCGTCCCAGACGTCCTTGTAGCGCATGACGGTTTCCCGGCAGGCCTTGTTGTAATCGTCGACGCTGATCTTGGTGCCGATGTCCTCCTTGGTGATGCCGAGTTCGCTCTCCACCTTCAGCTCCACGGGCAGACCGTGGGTATCCCAGCCGCCCTTGCGCTCGACGCGCTTGCCGTTCAGGGTCTGGAAGCGGCAGAACATATCCTTGATCGTCCGGGACATCACGTGGTGGATACCCGGCAGGCCGTTGGCGGAGGGGGGCCCTTCGTAGAAAATGAAGGCATTTTCGGGGTCCCGCTCGGAAATACTCCGGGCGAATACATCATGCTTTTCCCAGTAGGCGAGGATTTGCTCGTCTATCTGGGGTAGGTTAAGTCCGTCAAATTCCTGGAAGATCATAGTTGGGAAATTATTCGGGTCCCGGAGTCCGCTGCGCGGCGTACGGAGTATTCACGGTGTTTCGCAAAGGCTCCTGTCATACCTCCGCGCGACTCTGTGTTACCTCCGTGTGTGTCCGCAGGGCAACTCCGTGGCCCGCTTATAAACCTAAAACAAAAAAGCTCCTCGGGAACCAGTCCGTCGGAGCGCTGCAAGCTGAAAATCACAGAGGCTACCTACGAACGGGGGGATCGCAAATAATAAGTATGCCGCCGGTAATTCGCAGTGCGTCTAGCATGCCACAAAGGTAAGGTTTACCCGGCATTCACCGAAAGCGAAAAATATTTTGTCGTTTCCCTTGCACAGGATGAAATAAACCATATCTTAGGACCACGGTAGGCCGTAGTATATACGGGTTCCTATCGTGATCATTAGTTTTCATTTGGTTTTTTGGGGTTATTGGGAGGCAACTGGTTTGCCTCTTTTTTATTGGGGGAAGGGAGGAAAGAAGAAAGACCGTCAGTGCCTCTGGCACCAACTGAAAGAAGAAAGAGGAAAGACGTACTGACCCGCGTTTACCGGGACCGGACTGCACCGATACATTTGGGCGACGGTGCGCAGGTGCAAGGTTTTAAGAAGAGGCGAGGTCGCGCAGCGCCGAGTGGCACGTCTTGCTCCTTGCAAGTTGCGGAGCAACTGGTCTTTCTTCCTTCTTCCAAAAGCGAGGTCGCGCAGCGCCGAGTGGTACGTCTTGCTTCCTGCAAGTTGCGGAGCAACCGGTCTTTCTTCCTTCTTCCAAAAGCGAGGTCGCGCAGCGCCGAGTGGCACGTCTTGCTTCTTGCAGGTTGCGGAGCAACTGGTCTTTCTTCCTTCAGCGCAGCGGTCTCTATCCGTTTTTATTCGCTTTTATTCGTTTACCGCACCACTAACCGACAGCAGAAGCCCCACCTTGCGACCCCATCGAAACCACCACCATGTCCACCAACCCCGAACTGGAGCTCGCCTTTGAATTCGTCAGCCAGACCAACCGCCACGTTTTTCTTACGGGAAAGGCGGGGACGGGTAAGACCACCTTCCTCCACCGGGTGCGGAAGGAAGTCGTGAAACGAATGGCGGTGGTGGCCCCGACCGGGGTGGCGGCCATCAACGCCAAGGGGGTGACCATCCACAGTCTGCTGCAGTTGCCCTTCGGCGTACTTTCCGAGGAGAAACTGCGGGAAACCCTGCGGACCCGCCGCTACTCCGGCAAGAAGCTCGACCTGATCCGTAACCTGGACCTCCTCATCATCGACGAGATCAGTATGGTGCGGGCCGACGTGCTGGACGCCATCGACACCGTACTGCGCGATCTGCGGCGATCCTCCAAACCCTTCGGCGGCCTACAGTTGCTGATGATCGGCGACCTGCACCAGCTCTCCCCCGTGGTGAAGAACACGGAGGGTAGCGAACTCCGGGAGCGGTACAAGACGCCCTACTTCTTTGGTGCCCGGGTATTCCAGGAGGCCCCGCCCCGGGTCGTCCAGTTGAAGCACATCTACCGCCAGAAGGACGAACGTTTCATTCACCTGCTCAACGAAGTGCGCCACAACCGGATGACCGAGGACGTGCTCCGGATGCTCAACGCCCGTTTCCAGCCGGATCTGAGCCCCACCGAGGCAGCCGGTTACATCACCCTCACCTCCCACAACAATTCGGCCAACAACATCAACGCCGAGCACCTCCGCCGGCTGGAGACCCCGCTCCATCATTTCCGGGCGGAGGTAAAGGACAAGTTTCCGGAGTCCATGTACCCCAACACCCCCCAGCTCTCCTTCCGGGTCGGTGCCCAGGTGATGTTCAACAAGAACGATACGGTCGACCAACTCTACTACAACGGGAAGATCGGCCGGATCGCCAGGATCGAGGAAGACAAGATCACCGTCTCCTGTCCGGGGGAGGAAATCGCCATCACCGTCGAGCCCGTCACCTGGGAGAACCGGAAGTACTCCGTCGACCCCACTACGAAAGACGTTACCGAGGAGACGGTCGGTTCCTACACCCAGCACCCGCTGCGGCTGGCCTGGGCCATCACGATCCACAAAAGCCAGGGACTGACCTTCGACCGGGTGATCATCGACGCGGCGGCCGCCTTCGCCCACGGGCAGGTCTACGTCGCCCTGAGCCGCTGCCGGACCCTGGAGGGCATCCTGCTGCACTCCCGGATCGGACAGGACAGCGTACGAACCGACGGTACCGTCAGTCGTTACACCCAGCGGGCCGAGGACAATCCACCTACCGCCCACGAACTGTGGACCGATAAACAGGCCTTTCAGCACGAATGCCTGCGCGAGGCCTTCAACTTCAACCGGCTCGGCCAGCAGGGCGGTCTGCTGCGACGCGTGCTACTGGAGCACGAACGCTCCATCAGCGGTAGCGGAACGGAGGCCTTCCTGCGACTGAAGAACGAACTGGAGGACAAACTCATCGCCATCGGTAAGGGCTTCCATCCACAGCTGTTCGAGTACGCCCGTCTCGACACCTTTCTGGTCGATCAACCCGAACTCGCGACCCGGCTGACCGCGGCGGCCGGTTACTTCCTCCCCCTGATCCGCGATCACTTCCGCCCCGGAATGGACAAACTGGAGTTGCTGAGCGACAACGAAAAGGTCCGCCAGCAACTCAAGGACCGGGTCGGCGACATCCGCCTGGAGCTGTTTACCAAGCAGCGCGTCTTCGAGGTAATTGCCGGAGGGTTTTCCACCGAGGCTTACCTGCGGGCCCGCTCCGGCGCGGCGCTCGACTTCGCGACCGCCAACCGCGGCCGGAAGAAGAAAAAAGTGACCCTCGGGGAAGGCACCCCCAACCGGGCGCTCGTCCAGACCCTCATCGACTGGCGGCGCAAAGTGGCCGATGCACAAAATATCTCCGCGTTCAAAGTACTCTCCAGCCGCTCCTTGCTGGAAATTTCCGAACGGCTACCGACTTCCCGGACCACACTGTTGCAGATCTCCGGATTCGGTTCGAAGGGCTACGCCAGCTACGGCGAACAGATACTTACCATCGTCCAGGAATACGTGGCCGACAATAAGCTGGAGGGTGACCTCTTCACCCTGAGCCCGCCCAAGATTTCCACCCGGCAGGTCAGCCTCAACCTCTACGAACAGGACAAGACCATCGCGGAGATAGCCGCCGAGCGGGAACTGACGGAGGGAACCATCTTCGGCCACCTTGCCACCTTCGTGAAGACGGGTATCCTGGCGGCGGACCGACTGGTTCCCCGGACCGACCTGGACAAGATCGCCGTGGTGCTGAGTGCGCATCCGGAGGCCTCCTTCACCGATATCCGTAAACTGCTGAAGGAGGAGTTTGATTTTGGACCCATCCGGGTTGCCCGGGCCGAACTGGACCTGAAGGCAAAGAAATCAGCGGCAAAAACGACCTGACAGAGCGGTTTAACGGAATTTAACGCACCTGCGTCCGCGCCCTTAACTTTTCCCTAATACGCGGATGTCAATGGGTTGGCTAGGTTTGGAAAAACCCTGACATGACACCCCGTTTATCCCTATTTCTATCTCTCCCCCTATTCCTCCTCCTCTCCCTGTCCGGACCCTCTGCCGCCCAGTCCGTCAAAAGGCTACTCGATACCCGTCAGTACGATAAGGCCTACGAAGTAGCCCACCGCCGAGCCGTTCGCGGCCGCCGCGCCACCACACGTCAGATCGACAACCTGCTGATGGCCTTCGACCACCTTCAGCTAGAACGCATGCTGCGCATCAGGGCACTCGAAAGCAGCCCCGACCCCGACCGCTGGCTGGAGCTACACGGACTGTACACCCGGGCCTACGGGCGCTCGGTCGACGTACTGGAGATCGTCGGCCCGACCGCCATCGAACACGCCGCCACCCCGAAGCCGGCCGAACTGGAAGCCCGCCGGGAACACGCCCGTTTCGAGGCCGGCCACTACCTCCAGCGACGGGCGGAAGTACTGCTGCCCTTTGCGCGGGAGGGAGATAAGGAGAGCGCCCGTTCCTCGCATACTTTCTTTAACCGGGCACTCCGCTACCGCCCGGAAATGACCACTGAATTTCAGCCCTTCCTGGAAGAAACGAAAGAACTGGGAACGGTCCGCGTCCTCCTGCTCGCCCCCTCCCCCACTCCCCTGAATGAAGATTTTCTGGTTCCCCTCGCGAATCGCCCGCCCGTCCGCCAGGAGTGGTTCGAACTGTTCTACGGTGCCACCGACCGCCGCATAGACCTATTCGCCGAAGTAGAACTGAACGATTACGCCGTCGACGGCCCCCGGGAAACCAGTTCCAGCCGCACCCACTGTGCGGAAGTGCTGGATTACATTGAGAAAAAAACGACCCGGGTGAAGGTGAACGACTCCACCTACGTAGATAAAGTGGAAGAGATCAAACACTACAAGACCGTCACGGCCCGGTCAACCACTTACACCCAGCAAATGAACGCCCGGCTGGGCGGCTGGCTGTTCACTACCCCCGCTGACCGGTCCGGTAATGTGTCCGAATGGCCGCTGAGCGGAACGGCCGGCTGGTCGCACGAGTACACGGAATGCTCCGGAGACAGTGACGCCTTTCCCCTCGGTTGCGGGGGCAGCCCCGCCTCCCCGCCGGACGAGTTCAGTCTGCTGAGCCAGGCGGCGAAGGACGTGTACCCGGAGGCGGAACACATCCTGGGCTGTAATTACGGAGAATGTCCGGAACCTAGGCGGAGGCGACGGTTACGGGTTCGTAGGTGACCGGCGTACGCACCGAATTGGCGATGAAACACTTCTTACCGGCCCGCTCGTGCAGCTCATTGGCCAGTTCGACCTTGTCCGACCGGGCGATCGTGACCCTTGGGTGAAGAACAATCGATGTGAAATGACCGGCCCCGTCGGACCCCTCCTCCATTTCGCCGGTCGCCTCGTCCACGTACTCCAGTACCGTAATGCCCATCACCGATGCCAAGTGCAGGTACCACAGCATATGGCAGGCACTGAGGCTGGACACGAATAATTCCTCGGGGTTGTACCGCTGGGCGTCTCCCCGGAAGGAAGGATCGGAGGAGCCGGCGATGTCGTGTTCCTTTCCCGCCCCGGAGATGGTGTGGTCCCGTCCGTAGGCCCGGTAATCCAGCGTGCCGGAACCGCGATTCCCCGTCCATGTGGTGCGGGTTGTGTAGTGGTGTGCTTTGCTCATAGCTAAAAGTAGGGAGTACCGCGAAACTTTGCCCGGCCGCCTTGCCTTTAATCCTCACATGCAGAAAGGAACCGTAATTAAATCGACCGGTAGCTGGTACCAGGTGAAGTTAGATAAGGACAGCCCGGACGGAGACCGGATACTACCCTGCCGGGTAGCCGGCCGTTTTCGCCTCAGCGAGCTGCGGCTCACCAACCCCATTGCGGTGGGAGACCGGGTGGCCGTCGAGATCGACCCCACCAGTGACGAGGAAACCGGCGCGATCCGCGAGATCGAACCCCGGACGAATTACGTCGTCCGTCAGAGCCCGCGCCGCAAGCACGATCTGCACCTGCTGGCGTCCAACATCGATCAGGCCATGCTCATCACGACCATTGTCAACCCCGGTATCAAGATGGGTTTCATCGATCGTTTCCTGCTGATGACCGAGCCCTTCAGCATCCCCACCATCCTGGTTTTCAACAAGGCGGACATTTACTCCGAAGACGACCTGGAGACCTACGAAGTGATCCGGAACATCTACGGCGACATCGGCTACACCATTCACCTGGTCAGCGCCGAGACCGGCCAGGGTATCGAGGAGCTCCGCGATCTGCTCAGGAATAAGCGCACCCTGCTCAGCGGGCAGTCGGGCGTGGGTAAATCCACCCTGGTCAACGCCGTACAACCCGGCTTCGAACTGCGCACCGGCGAGCTGTCCGACTACACCGGTAAGGGTCAGCACACCACTACCTTCGCCGAACTCTTCGACCTCGCCTTTGGCGGCGAGATCATCGATACCCCCGGCATCAAGACCCTCTCCTTCAACTACCTCAAGCCCGTGGACGTCGCTCATAATTTCCGCGAGATCTTCGCCATCAGCAACGAGTGCCGCTTCGGGGGCTCCTGCCTCCACCGCAACGAACCGGGCTGCGCGGTCAAGGAATCCGTCGAGGCGGAAGACGACCGGGTAACGGACATTCGCTACTACTCCTACCTGCAGTTACTGGAGGAGATCGAGGGGCAGAATTACTGGGAGCGGCGGAAGGTGTGATTGAGTTGGGGAATTTGGGGTTATAGAGTTGGGGAGTTGCTACCGCTACCACCATTCGGGTGCTAGGCCACCCTCACTTTTGACGTTGCAGCAGTAATCCCTTAGCGAGCCACGCGCAGCGGGCGAGCGGCGTGCGGGAACTCACCAACTCCGTGACTCCCCAACTATACACATACAGCGGGCGCGGACGCAGGTGCAAAAATCCACCAAAATGTTCGTACCGGGCACGAAGTACCAACAAATTACCCTATCTTCGTCAGGAAGCGAAGCGTGCCGTTACCAACAGCAGCATGCTCACCAGAACATTCGCCGGCGCCGTAGAGGGCGTCGATGCCCGTAAGATCACCGTCGAAGTCAATGCAGGAGGCACCGCCAAGCCGGGTTCTCCCTGGTACAATGTAGTCGGCCTCCCCGACAGTGCCATCCGGGAAGGAGGTTACCGCATTGAAGCGGCCATCAAGAACAGCGGTTACCGCAACATGCGGTTGCGCACCATCATCAACCTC
Organism: Lewinellaceae bacterium; assembly: GCA_963838715.1. Lineage (GTDB taxonomy): Bacteria > Bacteroidota > Bacteroidia > Chitinophagales > Saprospiraceae > Neolewinella. The sequence goes on along the minus strand of CAWISE010000009.1, from coordinate 3,544,760 downwards.
GCACCGGCCGACGTCCGTAAGGAGGGAGCGGCCTATGACCTGCCCATCGCCCTGGCCTACCTGAACGCGACCAAGCAGATCGCCATCCCCCGGCTGGAGGAATATATGTTCATGGGGGAACTCAGCCTGAGTGGTGAACTTCGGCCGATCCGGGGGGCACTACCCATTGCCATCCAGGCCCGGCGGCTCGGCTACGCATCCTTGCTCCTGCCCCGGGAAAACGCCCGGGAGGCAGCCATCGTCAGTGACCTGAAGGTTTACGGTGCCGGCAGCCTGGAGGAAGCCATCGCCCACCTGTCCGGTCAGCAGCCCCTCTCCCCGGTCGTAGTCAATACCCGGGAAGAATTCTTTCGCGACCGGACAGAATTCGACGTAGACTTCAGTGACGTTCGCGGCCAGGAAGGTACCAAGCGCGCCCTGACCGTCGCCGCGGCCGGGGGGCACAACGTAGTACTTATCGGTCCACCCGGTTCTGGCAAGACCATGCTGGCGCGCCGGCTCCCCACCATTCTTCCCCCCCTCAGCCTGCGGGAGGCCCTGGAAACCACCAAGATCCATTCCGTAGCCGGTTTGCTTCCAGAGTCTACCGCCCTCGTCACCACCCGCCCCTTCCGGGCACCCCACCATACGATCAGCGACGTAGCCCTGGTCGGAGGTGGAAGCTTTCCCTCCCCCGGAGAGATCAGCCTATCCCACAACGGCGTACTCTTCCTTGACGAGCTACCGGAATTCAAGCGCAGTGCCCTGGAAGTCATGCGCCAGCCCATGGAAGAGCGCCGGATCGTCATCAGCCGCGCCCGCATCACCGTAGATTTTCCCGCCGGCTTTATGCTCATCGCCAGTATGAACCCCTGCCCCTGTGGCTACTTCAATCATCCGGATAAGGAATGTACCTGCGCTCCCGGAGTGGTGAAACGCTACCTCAACAAGATCAGTGGGCCCTTGCTCGACCGGATCGATCTCCAGGTAGAAGTGACACCCGTTCCCCTCGAAAAGCTGGCCCGCCGGAACGAAACGGCGGAACGCAGCGAGCGGATCGCCCTGCGCGTACAGGCCGCCCGCGAACTCCAGGAAGCCCGGTACCGGGAGCACGTCGGGGTATACTGCAACGCACAGATGCCCAGTCGGATGGTAAGAAAGTGGTGTACGATTGACGAAGCCGGCGGTCAACTCCTTAAGGCTGCCATGGAAAAGTTACGCCTCAGTGCCCGGGCTTACGATCGTATCCTCAAGGTGGCCCGTACCGTCGCGGACCTGGAAGCCAGTCCTACTATTCAGCCGCACCACCTGGCCGAGGCCATCAATTTCCGCAACCTGGACCGGGAGAACTGGGGGGAGCAACGCTGACATCGGCTCAACCACCGGCCTTCCTGGCCTGTCGGGCGGCTTTGCGGCGGGCCCGCTCCTCCAGGACGGCCCGGCGCTGTTCTTCGAGGGAGTCCGCCGCTTCGGACTGCCCGTCGCTCTCCGCCCGGTCTTTCCTCTTGCTGCCGGTTCCGAATTTGTACACCCGCTTGTTCGGGTCAATACCCCATTCCGCTTCTTCCTGATTCTTGATCCGGTTGAGCTGGGGATCGAATTGCTGAAAATCCGCGTCGTAAGGTGCCCAGCCGATCCGCCAGGCGGTTAGTTCGTCTACGATCAGTTGTCCCTTGTTCTTGTGGGTGCTGATCATTACGTCGTGGGGCCAGCGTTCCAGAGCGGCGGCGGCTGACTCCCGGGTCTGGCTGATTTCGTAGTACAGGTCCCAGGCCCCAAACTGGTGGAGGATTTCGTGGGCGATAACGAACTGGTCCGTTCGTAATCCGTAGGTATTCCGACAGTATACTATGGCCAGATCGATCATTTCGTTCGAAGAGAACTTTACGGCATGACTCCGGTCATTGGACTGAACCAACAACAATATCTTTACTTTATCCGAACTCCAGTCTAACTGATTGTATCGGAAAAAATCTTGCTGATCCCGGTAGGTAAGTTCCCTGAGGACCTCGTCCGCGAGGGTACGATAATTGTACGTGCGTGGGTTATTGGCCAACCGGATAACGGAGTTATCATCCCGTAGCAGTTCTCCGCGATCAAAAGTGATTTTCTGTCCGTAAGCCATCGCCTCGCTCGTCAGCCACTCTTTAGCCAGCCCTAATTCGCTCTGGTAATGCAGTAGCTCACCCGGCTCCCAGACGGTTGACCCCGCCGTCTCCACAAACAGCGTCAGTAGCTTGATATCTCCCGTGAGGGCATCCAGTTTCGAGGTTGTGTTCCAGTAATTCTGGGCTGATAGTGGCGCAACAACACTTACGGCAAGTAAAATAGCGAGGAAAGCGGACGGACGATACATAGCGCCAATATCCGGAACAAGGCCGGTATAAATAAGAAAACCCCGCCTCGATTACTCGAGGTGGGGTTTTCCGTATTACCGTACGCTCGTAGAGCGATACGGAAGTAATACTAGCGTACTACGATCATCTGCTTGGTGGCAGCGAAGTCACCGCTTACCAGCGTGTAGCTCACTACGCCCTTCGCGAGGCGAAGATCGTCAGCGTTCAGTACGATCGTGTTCTGACCGGCAGCGCCGTCCAGCTGGCGAACCAGGATCGTGCGACCCGTTACGTCACGTACGCTCAGCGTTACCGCACCGGCCTCGGCCAGCGTGTAGTTGATGCGCGTCGTCTCCGTTACCGGGTTGGGGAAGTTCTGTCCCAGGCTGTTGATACCCGCTACGTCAGCAAGCCCGACGAAGTCCAGGCTCAGACCGGCCGTAGCACCGTTGGTGCTTACTGCCTCACGAACCGTTACCGCGTCGCTTACACTTACCAGCTCGCTCAGGCGACCGGCAACCGTAGCCCGTACTTCCACCGTGATGGTGGCGGCAGCGTTGAAGCTCATGGCCAGCAGGCCCTCGGCGGCACCGTTCAGGTTCATCGCTCCGGCGTTGGCGTCGTAATCAACACCTACCAGCTCCAGTCCGGCAGCCAGTTCCAGGGTACCCTGGAAGCCGGCCAGCTCCGTTCCGTTCAGCTCCATGGTGTGCGTCTGACCGGCCTCGAGGCGTACGTCCTGTACACCGAGTCCGAGGCTGTTACGGCCCTGACCCGTGCGGGATACGTTACCCAGCTCGATGGCTACGAAGTCAGCACTCAGGATGCTGCCCTGCAGGTTGTTGGCGTTGAATACCTCGGGGAAGGTGTTCAGGTAACCGTCGGCGTCCACTCCGAAGTCGAAGTCAGCGGCTACGAATACCCAGCTGTCTCCGTCGGGGTTGGCAAACGCGTTGTCCAGACCCAAGATCACGCGGCGCATGCCGATGATGTCGAAGATGTCGATGTCCTCGTCCTGGTTGACGTCAGCGGCTACGTACTCGTAAGCGCTGGACAGCGGCTCCTCGCCCAGGATGTGGTTCATCGTCGTGATGATATCCGAGGTCTTGATCTCCCGCAGGTCGACGGCACGTACCAGACCGGGCTGGATGGTGTAATCGGCTCCCGCAGGCAGGTTGAGGAAGCGGTAGGTTCCGTTAACGTCAGTCATGGACAGTACGCTCATGTCGTTGGCGCCGGTCAGGTTAACGCTTACGTTCTCCATCATGATGTCGTCCTGGGTGGCGATGGTACCGGCAAGGCGCTCGCCCTCCTCACCACAAACGTCGTTGTTGTCCTGTACCTCGACCACTACGGAGCAGTAGTCGGAGTTACCGGCATCGTCGAAGGCGTAGACGCGAACGTCCGTGTCCCCCAGATCATCACAGGTCAGGGTGATACCCAGACGGTTGATGACAGGTGTCAGGAGACCGTCTTCGATTTCCTCTTCCGTGTAGATGCTGTACTTGTCGATCAGGTTGCCGAAGCAGTCCTCTACGGGGCTGGCGATGAAGTCGCTGGCCCAGATTTCGGCCATACCTCCTCCGTTGCCGTTAGGCATCAGGGTGACCGTCAGCGTCTGGATGCAGATCGGCGTCGGGGCCTTGTCCGCCGTGACGCAGAACTCGATGATCTCCACGTCGAAGTTGCCACAACCGTCACCGGCGCGGACACGCAGTGCGTGCTCTCCAACTGGGATACCGGACAGACTTACGCGGAAGCTGCCGTCATCGTTCATGCTGATCTCGTTAGCCGTTACGAAGCGGGTGCGCTGGAAACCGGCGGTTACCAGGTAGTCGGCGTCCAGCTCAACGGTTACGTTGGCCGCGGAGCAGTCGTCCTCGGCCGTGAAGTCGATGGTTACGTCAGCTACACACTCCTCACCGATACCGGCGAAGCAGTCTTCGCTGTCGAAGTCCGTGTCGATCACCGGTGCTACGTCGTCGTAGATCTTGATGAACTGGGTGTAGCGGAAGTAGCCGCGGCTCGCGTCCGTAGCGTAGGGGTCGTCGTCGATGTTGTCGTTACCGTTGTCATCGTCGTCGCCGTCGTTGTCGTCACCGTTGTCCAGCAGGTTGTCCCGCTGGGGGGCGAATGGATCGAAGCGGGTGTCGCTGAAGCGGCTCAGGAACGCGAAGTCGTCCGTCATGATGTCCTCACGGGCACCGGGTACGACGTGCAGGTACAGCGGCTGGGTGTTCACGTTGCGGTTAACGAGACCGTCGCCATCCCGGGGGATGATGTAGGCCTGGCCCTCGCCGTCGTACTCACACCAGTTGATGATCTCGTAGACCACCTCCAGCTTGAAGCACTCCTCGGCGGCGTTCTGGCTGCGGAAGGTGTCCACCGCGATGTTCACCGCGATCAGGTCGCAGGCGCGCTCCGTCTCGTCGATGCCGTCGTACTCGGGGATGTCCATGCAGTCTCCCTCGACGTCCACGGGGAACTCGATGGTGTAGTCATGTACACCGTACACGATGATGCTCTGTACACAGGCGTTCGTGTTCGTGAAGCCCTGACCGTCGGTGACGGTGAAGCGGCGGGTGAAGTTGCCTACACCACAGCTGTTCAGGCTACCGATGATCGTCTGCTCGATGTTCACCTCACAGTTATCCACTCCGAAGGCGGCACCGAAGGCGGCGTCCAGTTCCTCGTCCGTGGCCTCCTGGATGTCGGCGGGCAGCGTAGCGTTGTACACGATACAGCTGATCCGTACCGGAGCGGGTTGGATACAGGTCGGGCGGGCTTTATCCTCCACGAGGACGTCCAGCCAGCAATCGTTGATGTTACCCAGTTCGTCGATGACGCGCAGGCCGACGCGAACCACGCCGAGGTCGGCACAGGTCAGTACCAGTTCCTGGTCGTAGGGCTCGGTGTTGACGTTGGCGTCGTTCACACGGGCAATAAAGAGCTGAATGTCGTTACAGTCGTCGTAAGAACCGGCGTCGATCATCTCCGGCGTCAGGATCGCGATACCCGTACTCATCTCATCCGTCTGGCTCTGGCCGGCGGTGATGCTGATGTTCAGGCCGTCCTCACAGATCGCTACCGGAGCGGTGCGGTCCACCACGCTGAAGTCGAAGTCGAACTCCTCTTCGTTGCCACAGTCGTCGCGAACGAGGTAGCGCAGTACGTGGTCACCCACGGGAACGGCGGAACTGATCTCGGCGTTGCCGTCGTTCAGGTCAACGATGAAGGTACCCAGTGGGGTAGCCGTCAGGTCACCGTCGGGGTAGATGTTGGCGCTGATGAAGATGTTCTCGGAGCAGTTGTCGGCCACCATGATGGTGGGGTCGTCCAGGCGGATGTAGGCCGCGCAGATGTTGCCGGCGTTGGTGCTGAAGGTCAGACCGTCCAGCTCGTTGCCCTGGAAGTCGAACTGACGGGGGCCGGAGAAGGTCGGGGCTTCGGTGTCACCCACTTTCACCACCTGGGTGAAGGTGCGGACGTCGCCGGGCTCACACCAGTCGATGACCGTGAAAGTACGGACCACCTTGAAGGTGTTGGGGCAGGTGATGATGGGTTCGCCATCCTCGAAGGTTACGCCGATGTTACAGATGGTCTCACCATTGTTACCGTCGCTGAGGGGGAAGATGCGACCACCAACGTTAAGGAAGGGGAAGTCCTGGGGGCGGGGAGCCGGAGCAACTCCGAACACACCGGTGAATTCGTCACACTCGATGTTGGCAACGGGCTCGATGGCATCGCCGTCGAGATCGTCCAGCGTGGGGCGGATGAACGTCAGTACGTAGTCGTCTACGGTGCTGCCGTTGCTCTCGCCGGCGGCGCTCATGCAGCTACCGGTCTCGGTAACCGTGAAGCGGCGGGTAACGAGTACGTCGTTACAGGCGGGATCGATGGGATCGCGCTGGATCACGTCGTTGACGCAGACTTCCAGGGTTTCGCTGCAACCGTCGGTGACGGTAGGCAGGCCACCACCACGAACGAGACGACGACCGAGTTCGGTCTGCGTCAGGAAGCGGTTCAGGTTGGTGATACGCTGGCTCTGGATGTTGGCACGGTAGCTGATGAAGGCTCCGGTGTTGCTGACGGTCCAGCAACGGCTCTGGTTGCCGTCGAGGCTGGCCAGTTCGGTGTCGTCCAGTTCGGTGCAGAACAGGGCGGGAGCGACGGGCAGGGCGGTAACGGCGGGGGGCGTCTTGTCCTCCGCGTTAACGATACCCCAGCAGCCTTCGAAGCCTACGAGCGTACCGGGCTGACCGGCAAATACGAAGTCGCTGATCACTACCTGGGAGAATTCGTCTTCGTTAGGAGCGAAGGGAGCGAAACCGTCATCGTCGATGCGGATCTCTACGGTGTAACCCGGCTCCACCTCGAAGGAGGCGGTACCGTTAGCGGCCTGGTCGGTGTCCACTACGGACATGATGAGGTCACCTTCGAAGTTAGTCAGGATGACAAAAGCATCAAATCCGGCGTCGACGCCGTTGAAGTCGTAAGCAAGGGATACCGTTCCGCGCTCTGCGAACTGGTAGGTTGCGCCGGCGGTAAAGTCATCGTAAACACCGTCGGGATCACCTTCGGGCGTACCGTTGGTGGCCAGGGTGAGCGTGGTGTTGGTGAACTCGACGATGGACTCCTGCTCGCTGCCGTCAGCGTCGCTGGCGGTGCTGATGATGGTCCAGTTGCTTTCGTCAAAGGCACCGGTGAAGCCTTCTACCGTACCCAGGGTCTGGTTGGTAGCGGCGACGGTGTAGTTGAAGCGACCGCAACCATCTACGATGGGTCCGTTATCGGGGTTGTCGTCCATGACGGTGATGACAAAGTCCTCGGCGTCGGAACAGGCACCCATTCCGGTCAGTACCATGGAAGGAACGATCAGGCCCTGGCACTCGTCGTTGAGCGTCAGGTTGATCTCACTGATACAGGCCAGATTGGCTTCTTCAAAGAGAATGGTAAGCTGTACGTCTTCGCTGACGGCGTTACCAGCAGCGTCGGTAGCGGTAACGGTCACGAGGCCGTCATCATCACAACCGAATTGCGTCTGACTCAGGGTGACGGTTACGTCACACTCGTCGGTGACGGATGCAACCAGGTCGTCCACCGTGATCGTCGCCATGTTGTTCATCAACTCTACGGTATTGAAATCCGTAAGGACGAGGTCGGGGAAACGACGGTCCACGACGGTGAAGTTGACCGTACAGGTTACGTCATCGTCATCATCGTCGTCCTCGTCGTCGTTACTCAGCGTAAGGGTAACGGGAATGACCGTTCCTATGTCGTCGCAGGTCACGTCGGGGCTGGCGTCACCGAAGTCGGCGTCCAGCGTAAATCCGTCGGGGATGATGGAGCCGGTGGCGGGGTCGATGGTAGCCGTACCGTCGGCACCCAGGATGACATCCTGATCCGTACACGCAAGGCCCTCAACACCGAAGATCATTTCGAAGGTGTAAGCACCGGAAGCGTTACCGAAGCCGCCTACCTGTACCAGGTAAGTAGTACCCTGGGTGGCAGCGAAGTCAACCTGGGACTGAAGTCCGCAGAAATCGTCGTTTGCGCCAACGCAGGTAAGCGTCGCGCAGCTACCCGTGAAGGTGTATACGGCGACACGCGTGTCGTAAGAGGATCCACAGAGGCTCGCGGAAGCAGGGCCGTCGGATGGCGCGATAAACTCATACCAGACCGTGGGGGAAGTGATGATCGCTCCATCACAGCCGAAGGTCTCTCCGCCGGCGGCACCGACGGTGGTTCCCATGTCGGGGGTGTTGCCGGCAATGCTCACGGCGCTGTCACAGCTATCCTGCGCGAACAAGCCGGAGCTCATTAGCAGGCAGAATACCGCTACTGTATAATGTCTAAGTTTCATCATGAAATTACGATTGTGCCACTATCGTGGCTAGTTCAAATATTGTATTCGGGTCGTCGCTCCCACAGGTCGAGTGGGAAAATTCTGCGTAAAACTACACATTGAAATAGTTATATCCCACCGCATTTCACAAAAAGTTCTGCACCTGCGGCCCCGGCACCCGTTTTTTCTGGCTTTGCAAACTTTTTGTGGTATCCTTGCGGCCATGGCCACCCGTAAAAAACCCTTGCCGGAACGCTTCGTGCAAGATGCCGTGGCCGAACGGCTTAACGAGCAGTATTACCGGCGCAAACCGGTTTTCGAGAGCACGGAAGTATATACCCGCCTGAAGCGGGCGGACGTACTGCTGGCCTTCATGCGGGCGAGGGGGCGGCCGTACGTAGTGGTCGTGGAGGCCAAGAGCCGTACGACCATCCACCAACTTAAGCTGAAGCAGGACGCGGGACGCGTACGTTGGCTCGGCCGCTTCCTTTCCCTGGTGGTAATCGTGGGGCTCTCCGCCGCCCTCGGGTACCAGTGGTACTTCAACGCCCTGAATACCTTACTGCTTTTGTTACTCTTTATGGTGGGGGCCGCGGGTATTTCCGCCCTGGCCGGCCGGCTGCAGCTGCGCTTCCTGGGTTCGGTGTCGGCCATCGACCAGCTGGGGCGCTACCCCGCCAACGAAAGCTGGATTGCCGTCGGGGAGGACACTTTCGCCCGGCCGGCCGACTACCAGACCCTGCGCGACCAGTGCCGCAAGGCCGGCGTCGGCCTGATCGTCGTCACGGAAAAGGGACGGCTGCGGCTGCGGGAATACCCCCGGCCACGCCATACTTTTAATGATTACCTGAGTCGCTACGGAAAAAGAAAGGAGATCCTGGCGAAGATCGACCGGAACCCGCGGTACGGGCCTACCCCGCCGGAGCGGCGTAAAACCCGCCGCCAGTTATTCCGCGCAGCCCTGCTGCTTGCCGGAGTCGGTCTGCTGGGAACGCTGGGCTACGAGGAAAATTACGGGCCCGTCGTCCCGGATCCCTTTACGGAAAGCATCTTTGACGAATTGCCCGCTTCGGCTCCGGCGGATCTGCCGACCGACCCCTTCGGGGAGGAAGACACCCCGACCGGTGACTGCTCCGTCCTTACCGTAACGCAACGCTCTTTCCTCGTAGCCGATGCCATTCTGAACGCGGATGAGGCCCGCCTACGATCCGCACGGCTCTCCGCGGCGGGGATCAGTGGCCACGCCCTCGTTGCCGCCGACTGCCTGAACAGCTGGCCCGAAGCCGGCCGTTATCTGGTCTGGACGGGTACGCTCTACCCCAACCGGCCGCTGGCCGCGGCCGCGGCCAGACGCTACCGCGAACTGCTGGCACGGCTGGGGCTGGAGGCCCCGTACGGCAAACCGGTGAAAGTATACCCGGGTAACGAGTAGGGCCGGGCGACGGTGCGCGGGTGCCGGGCTTCAACAAAAGTGCCCGTCCTGACTTCCCGTTGTATGACCACGACCGATATTCTTGCCCGCCTCGTTTCTTTTCCGGTACTGGGGGGAGATCCCAACCTTTCCATTGCCAATTACATCCACGATTACCTGGAGCGCCACGGCGTAAGTTGTCAGCGGGTGCCCAACGAGGAGGGGACCAAGCACGCCCTCCACTGTCGGATCGGACCGGCTAATGACGGTGGCATCATCCTGAGCGGCCACATGGACGTAGTGCCCACCGAGGGGCAACCCTGGAATACGGACCCCTTCGAACTTGTCCACAAGGGCGATCGCCTCTACGCCCGGGGCAGTTGCGACATGAAGGGCTTTCTCGCCTGTTGCCTGGGCATGGTCCCCGAACTGCTGGCGGCGGAACTGCAACGTCCGGTCTACTTCGCCTTCAGTTTCGACGAAGAGATCGGCTGTATGGCCGGGGACCTCATGGCCGAGTCCATCCGGGATTTTTACGAAGAACGGCCGGCCGGGGCCATCATCGGGGAACCATCCATGCTGCAACCGATCGTGGGGCAGAAGGGAATAAACGTTTACACCACCACGGTGCGGGGCAGCCAGGGACACAGCAGCCGGATCCGGGAGGAGGTGGACGCCATCCACGAAGCGGCCCGGCTGGTGGTCTGGCTGGAAGACAAGATGGACGCCCTGATCGCCGCCGGTCGTACGGACGATCGGTTCCAGCCCAACCACACCAGTCTGCACGTCGGTACCATCCGGGGAGGTTCGGCCTTCAACATCATCGCCAACGAGTGCGCTTTCGACTGGGATTACCGGAATATCCCGCTGGACCGGGCCGAGGACATCATAGCCGACTTCCGGGCCCACTGCGAGCAAAGGATGATCGAGCGGCGTAAAATCTATCCCGGTTTCGAGATCGTCCACGAAGCCATGCACCCCCCCGTCCCCGCCCTGGACACGGCCGACGATGCCCCGATCGCCGAACTCATCAAACGGCTGACCGGAGTGACCGAAACCCGGACGGTGGCCTACGCCGCCGAGGCCGGACAGTTTGCCCGCGCCGGGTTTCCGGCCGTGATCTGCGGACCGGGAGATATCGCCCAGGCCCACCGCGCCAATGAGTTCGTGACGACCGAACAACTGGCCGGGTGCGAGCGGATGATTCGGTCGCTTATGGTAGAATTACAACAGCGGGGCCTTCCGGAACGTTAGTAAGCCAATAGCCCCACCAATCCAACACCGATGCGCCAACTGCCAATTTTGCTGTCGCTGGTTTTTACCACTGTTTTTTTCTCCAGCCTCCTTGCACAGGGGGACGGCACGATTTTTTTGCAGAATCCTTCCTTCGAGGATATGCCCCGCCACAGTGTAGCCCCCACCGGCTGGACGGACTGCGGTTTTCCCGGAGAATCCCCGCCCGACATTCACCCCGACCCGACCCGGGAATTCCAGGTCAGTAAGGCCGCCCAGGACGGACTCACCTACCTGGGGATGGTCGTTCGGGACGTGGATACCTGGGAGCGGGTCGGCCAGCGACTGAGCGTTCCGTTCCGGGCGGACCAGTGCTACGAGTTCCGGATCCAGTTGGCGCGTTCCTCCATGTACATGTCCGCCAGCCGCAAGACCCGGTTAATGGAGAATTACAACGACCCCATCAAACTCCGGATCCGCGGGGGGTATTCCGTTTGCGACCCGGGGGAGGTGATCGGCTCCTCGGCCCTGGTCTCCAACTACGAATGGGGAGAATACCGGATCAAGCTATCGCCCAAGGCGGACTATACCCACATTATCCTCGAGGCCTTTTACGAAACACCCGTACTGTTCCCCTACAATGGTAACGTGATCCTGGATAATGCTTCACCGATCGTACCCATTGATTGTGAGAAAGACCTGACGGAGCCCGACGAGCCGATGCTGGCCAGCAACGATGACGATCCGGATAAGCGGATAAAGACCACTCCCGTCCCTGACGCCAGACAGCCACGGGGAGTCGTTATTGAAAACGCCCATCAGCCCGTCGTACGGCAGGAGCCGAAGGTAAAGCTGGGTACCACCGAGGCCGTACTGAAGGAAGGTCAGGTATTCGCCATCGATAAAATTCGTTTCGTGGCCAATTCCGCGGAACTGGAACGGGAGAGCGAAACGGCCTTGCTGGAGATCGCCGGATTTCTGCGCGAGAATGACAACGTACGCATCGAGATCGGCGGCCACGCAAGCCGGCTGGCGAGTAAGACCTTTGCCAACACGCTCAGCCAGGAACGGGCCGAGCAGGTGAGGAGCTACCTGCTGGGACACAACATCGCCTTCAGCCGCATGATCCCCAAGGGATACGGCAACATGGTCCCCGTATGCACCGACGATACACCGGACTGCAACCAGCGGAATCAGCGGGTGGAAGTCAAGATACTCGAACTGAAGAGTAAGTAATAACTACCTTCGGCCCGCCCGGCCTCAACGGAAGCCTGACATTTTTCTCATCCGCAGGCCCGGCAAACATGGCTTGCGCGTTCAACCAAGCCATCTTATAATGGATAACAACCCCGACCAGACCCCCGAAGAAGAAGAGGTGGTCTACTTCGACGAGCTAGGACTCGTCGATGAATTACTCGATGCCCTGGATGACATGGGTTTCGATAAGTGTACGCCCATCCAGGCCAAGGCCATTCCCCCCTCCCTCGAGGGACGCGACGTACTCGCCGTCGCCCAGACCGGTACCGGAAAAACGGCCGCCTTCCTGCTGCCGATCCTCGACAAGCTCACCCGGGAGCCGACCAAAAAGGTCAATACCATCATCCTGGAACCCACCCGGGAACTGGCCCAACAGGTTGACCGCCAGCTGGAGGGCTTCAGCTACCATACCCCCGCCAGTTCCATTGCCATTTACGGCGGACGGGACGGCCACAGTATGGCGCGGGAGCAGAAGGCCCTGAAGACCGGTGCACCGCTGGTCGTCGCCACTCCCGGCCGGCTCATCGCCCACCTCGATCTTGGTTACGCCGACCTGAGTGGCGTCCGCCACCTGGTGCTCGACGAGGCCGACCGGATGCTCGACATGGGCTTCGTCAATGACATGATCAAGATTATCGACATGCTCGATAAGGAGAAACTACAGATCCTGTTCTACTCCGCGACCATGCCGAATAAAATCCGCACTTTCAGTAAGGAGATCCTCAGAAACCCCGTCGAGATCAGTATCGCGATTTCCAAGCCGGCCGAGAAGATCGACCAGCAGGCTTACGACGTGGCCGACTGGGCGAAGAACAAGTTGATCGAGACCGTACTCCGTGAAAAAGTGAAGACCACGGAACGCATCCTCATCTTCTGTGGACGGAAGAAGACCGTCCGTGAGCTGACCCGTCGGCTCCAGAAAAAATACGATAAGGTACAGGACGTCTCCTCCGACCTCGAACAGAACGAGCGGGAGGAACGGCTTCGGGAGTTCCGCTCCGGAAAGATCCAGGTGGTCGTGGCTACGGACGTACTCAGCCGGGGCATCCACATCAACGGTATCGACCTGGTCATCAATTACGACGTACCGGGAGATGCCGAGGACTACGTACACCGCATCGGTCGTACCGCCCGTGCCGCCGCGTCCGGCGAGGCCATCACCCTGATCAACAAGGAAGACAAGCAACGCTTCAAGCGCATCGAGGAACTGATGGAAATGAAAGTGCGTCGCCTCGAATTGCCCGAGGGAATGGAAGACGCCAAGCCCGGCAGCGGTGACGACCGTGGCGATCGTCGCGGTGGCGGCGGCCGGGGAGCGTGGTGGTGGCAATCGCGGTGGCGGCGGCGGCCGGGGTCGGGGTCGCGGTGGTGACAATCGCGGCGGCGGCGGCGGCGGCGGTCGGGGACGGAGCAACCGCAATAAATCCGGTGGCGGCGGAGAAAACCGCGGCAATGACTCCGGCAGTTCCGAATCCCGGGGCGGTGATGCAACCCGTGAAGGCGGGAACAACAGCCAACCGAAATTCGGACGACGGCGCAAGCCCCCCACGGATAAGTAAACACCAACTGGACAAGAAAGAAGAGGAGATGGACTACGGTCGGTCTCCTCTTTTTTTACGCAAACCCGGCACCTGCGCACCGTCGCCCTAAACTATTTGTATGTACCGTTCGTTACAAACGTATTCATAACCAAACAGCAAATACATTATGGCTGATCTTACAGGAAAAATCGCACTAGTAACCGGAGGAGGAATTCGGCATCGGTACGCTGGCGGCTGCCCGCGCCTTACGGCAGGGTGGTGCCACGGTACGTCACCGCGGGCAGGAACGAGCAACGCGCCGCTGACTTCCGCAATCACTACGGAGATGTTTTCGATAAGGTGTACGTCGCCGATGCCGGTAGCGTACCCGAAACCAATGATTTCGTCGACCAGGTGAAGGCAAGGACTACGGCCAAATCGACGTCATCTTTGCCAACGCCGGCTTTGCGAACCCGCCCCGCTGGGCCACATCACGGAGGAAAACTTCGACAAGCAATTCATCGTGAACGTAAAGGGGGTCGTTTTTACCGTCCAGGCCGCCCTTCCGCTGCCTGAAGGAAGGTGCCTGCATCATTCTTACTTCCAGCATCGCCTACCAACTGGGCTTTGCGAACTTCAGTGATCTACGCGGCCTACTAAGGGAGCGGTCAAGACATTCCGTAAAACCATGCGCCGCCGCAACTGGCTGGGTCCCGGCGAATCCGCGTTAACGTCGTCAGCCCGGGCCCCATCTGATACCGGCATTCTTCGGGGCTACCGGCATGAACGAGGAAGAACTAACGGCAAACCGGGGAATACATGCAAGGGACGAAGTTCCCCTGGGTCGCTTCGGACAGGCCGAGGAGATCGCCAGTCTACGTGGCCTTCCTGGCCTGCGACGGCAGCACCTTCATTACCGGCACGGAAGTGCGAGATCGACGGGGGGATGGCTACTTTGTAACCCAATGGCGGGTTAGCCGATCCCTCTCTTAAGGGAGCGACGGTCAGTGGTACATTTACCCGCTGGCTCTCGTTATTACTTACCTGCCTCACCATGCCGAAGCACTCCACTTTCTGATGAATCCACCGCCCTGGAGCGGGCCCGTGACCTCTTCTGGCGCAAGGGGTACGCCGCTACGTCCATCCAGGACCTGGAAGACGGCACTGGGCATCAAGCGCAGTAGCATTTACAACACTTTCGGGGGGAAGCGCCAACTCTACGACCGGACGCTGCGGGAGTACCAGGCACTGAACCAGCGGATGCTGAAGGATCGTTTATCGAACAGTGATTCCGTTCGGGTAGCCCTGAATACCCTCTTCGCCCAGGCCGTCGGTTTGCGAAAAGAGGACTTGCCTACTGGCTGCTACATCATCAATGCGGCCTCGGAACTGGCGGCGGTAGATGCTGAGATGCTTGACTTTGTAACTAAGAATCGCGAAGCATTCGTTGACATCCTGGAAGCTGCCCTGGCGCGGGCGCAGGTGCGGGGTGAACTGCAACCCGACAGTGATCTCCGTCGGCAGGCCAACTACCTATTCGTCTGGTACAATGGCTTACAGGTCTCCAGCCAGTCCGCCATGCCCGTCGGGGAGCTGGCGGATACGGTACGGATGGGGGTCGATTCGCTGGCGTGGGTGTCCTAAAAATCCAGCCCCAGCGCGAAGTGTAACTTAGGTTCCTGCCGGATACCCGTTTCCACGCCCCAGGCGTAATCCGCCCGGACGAAGTAGCCGAAGACGGTGGTCCTCACCCCTACCCCGTAGCCGTACACGATGGGTTCCCGGAAGCGTCGTACCCGCACGGTGACCGGGCTTCCTCCCCCCAGTGCCGGATCCGGATAGGTCGTGATGTTAACGGGGTTATCCTCGTCGAAGGGGTCGCTGCCACTCCAGGCGGTGCCCGCATCGGTAAAGCCGACAATCTGGAAATCCCGGATGAAGGCCGAGCGAATATTCCGGGCCAGGTAGTTAAAGATCGGTATACGCACCTCCGCGCTGGTGAGCAAATACGTGCCCCCGTTACGGATGTTGACGTCAAAGCCGCGCATGGGGTTGGCCAGGTCCTGATAAACGAAGTCTCCCGTGGTCGGCGTGGGAATGGCACTATTGAAGGCGTTGCTCAGGGCATTGTCCGCCCCGCCCAGGTAATACAGGACTTTCTGCTGCCCGAAGTTGGTTGCTCCGGCTACCCGCAGGGCCAGAATCGTACGCTTGTCCAACCGCTGGTAGTGGCGGGCATCTACTCCGACGATCCCGAGCATACCGGGCGTGAGGCTGCTTTCGTTCTCCCCGGAGAGGCTCAGGTTAAAACTCTTGAAGGCATCGCCGTACACCTTGTAGCGGGTACCCATCCGCATATTCGTACCCAGGCTCAGGGTATTGTCGAACACGTACTCCAGGCGAACCCCGAACTGCTGGCGATTATCCGGCCGGTTGCGCAGGGCGATCAATTCCGTGGGAAGTTCCTGCACCCGGTCCCGGCGAACCGTCGCCGTCGCCCGGAGACTCCGGAAAACATCCAGTGGGTAGCGGACCCCGAACTGTGCCAGTAAGGTATTTTCTTCTACCAACCGGGGCTGGCGGAAGGAACCGATACCGAAATTTCCTTCTTCCCGGCGCCGGTTGCGACGGTAAACGGAATAGATGTAATCCAGCCGGCGCCGGCGATCGGTAGCCGTCAGGAAATACTCCGTACCGTTGAAACTGGTCGGTATCCGGACGCCCCCCTCGATGACCACGTCCTCGAACAGGTCCATTACGTTCCCCTTGAACAGGATGCCGACCGGCTGACGGGTGTAGCCGTCCGGATTGGCCGCGAAACTGTTCAACCCGGAGAACAGCGGGTCATTGTCCACCGTGGTCTTCACGTAATTGACCCGGAAGGTGCTGCGGTAGGGCGTGATTCGTCCGGGGCGGAAGCGATAGATCCGGTTCAACGGGATCACTTCCCGTTCGCCGGACAGGTAGCGATTCGTAAGGCGCTCCTTCCGCTTATTGGGGTTCTCGACGATGGTGACGTTGGGCCGGTCCGTGCCGTCTTCGGTCACCACCTCCTCCCCCCCGGCGTCCGCCGGCCGGTCCGTATCGATGATGACCGGATCCCGGTCGAGGATACTGCTGTCTCCCGCTTCTTCCCCCCGTTCGGTGACGGGATCCGGAATTACCGGTTCGGGTGCAATTTCGGTATCGTCAAAACGGGTCTGGAAAAGGTAGGCGTCATCCAACCGGGAGGAAGCCCCTCCTTCCCGCTCGGGGTTGATCTGGTTGGGGGAAATCACGCTGCTGTTACTTCCCTTTGACCCGCCGAGGGAAGTGAACCGTGGGACTGCCTGACCGGCCATTCGGTAACTGCGCCGCCTGAAGGCCGTGGGGGTGAGGCTGACGGTCTGACTGGTATCGAAACTGACCCGGCGAACGAGGGCGCCCTCGTTAACGGTAAGTAGTTCCACGGCCATCGGTAACCGCCCGGCACCGTCCTGTCGCTCGATGTTGGTGGCCAGATTCGTAACGGCCTCGACCACCGCCCGCTCGCGGATAACGGGGTCGAGGCGGAAGGAATCGATCAGCGTGGAGTCCAGTTTAGCGAGGCTGCTGTCGGCGTGCAGGACGATCTCGGTACCGTCATTCAGGAAGATCGTCCGCTCGTAGTGGTGAACGAAGGGTTCCAGGTGGGCCTGGTAGCGATTGAAAATACCATTTTCGTCACTCAGGAAACTGAAGTGGGTCTCGTCGATGGCGGCGGGCTGTCGCTCGTTGGCCAGTGGGCTGTCGGTGATGCGGACGAACTCTCCCGGCTTACCTTCCAGGTCGTAGTAGTAGAGATCGAAGTTGGCGATGGGCAGCACGGTGTCCAGTTTCAGGGTCCGCTTGACGTCATCCGTCCGGTTACTGGAGAAAACAACGCCGGGCCGGCCCATCACGCGGACGGGGACGGCATCCAGGTCGTCGTAGAAATCATTGGTGATCCGGAAGAACTGGCGGGAGGCCGGAAAGTAGGTCAGCAGGTCGGTGAAGCCGCCCAGGCTGGCCGAGAGGATCATGGAACCGGGGTCGGCGTAGGCCATGCTATAGACCCGGTCGATCTGAATGCCGAGGATGTCGTCGTTGATGGGTTTCTTTTCGTTCAGGTTCCAGAGCAACAGCTTGGGTACGTCACGAAACTCGTAGAGGACGGCCAGCTCCTGGTTGCTGGGCGACCAGTCCAGGATCGGGTAATTGTAGTCGGCGGCCTGGAGGAGATTACGCTGTCCTCCCTTCTTGACCAGGGTACGCTCTCCCGTATTCAGGTCCTGAATGTAGACCTTGTACTTACCGATCTCGTTGAGGACGTAGGCGATGCGCTGGCCGTCGGGACTCAGTTTGAGATCGGTGATCGGTAAATTTCGCTTGTTTTTAATGGAGACGGCACCCGCGGCCTCGCCCGCCCCCGCGTCCACCCGCTCGCGGTTCCCCATGTCCTCCCGGTAGCGGGTATTGTAAAACTCCTTCCAGTTGAAGAGCACGTTATCGTAGTTGCTGCCCAGTACGTAGAGGAAGCCGTTCTCCACCGAGCGGTTAATGCGCGTCAGGTAGAGCAGGTTGGAGACGGTGCTCTTGCCCAGGTTTTCGGCCACGTAATACCAGAAAGAGTGACCCGCCAGACGCGGATAATCATTCGCCAGGTCTTCGAAAGTCTCGTACTCGCCGGATTCCAGCAACTGCCGCAGTTGGTCGTCCAGCTGCGTGTTCCAGTCCTCTCCGAGGTAAGCCACCAGGCCGGTCTTGAACCAGGGGGGCAGGTTCAGGAGTACGGCGTTCTGCACCACCTCCTGGATGGAACTGCCGTAGAGCATGTGCTCGATGTAAACGCTGGCGAGTGCTTCGCGAACCTGGCGGCGCAGGTCGGTGTGATCGCCGTTGAAGTAGACGAAAGCCTTGTTGCCGAGGAATTTGGTCTGGGTGGCCGAAATGTAGTTCGTACTCCGTCCGATGTTCTGTCCGTCATCCACCGTGAAGACCTCCTCCGAACCGATGTTGGACTGCTTCAGGTCGGTGACATCGCGGTACACGATGAGCTGGATCTTCTCGTTCATCCGGTGCTCCAGCATTTTCTGGATGTAGCCGAAGTCGTACTCCGCGAACTGTACGACGGCCTGACCGAGCCCCTGGCCGTTCCCGTACCAGTAGGTCACGAAGTTATCCGACTCGTACTTTTCCCAGTTGGCGAAATCCCGGTGGTACTGGACCCGGTTCTTGCCGAATTCGACCTGGGCGGTCTGGGCGTGGAGGACCGGAGAAAGGAAAAGGAACAGGAGCAGGGAAAGGGATAGGAATAGGCGCATGCACGGACGGTTATCCGAGTAAGTCTCGGTACCTCCAATAACGGGATTATTGTTCGTTTGGTTATACGGCACGGGTCGGGGCCAAGACAACCGACTATACTTACCCCTTTAAGTACTCCGCCACCATCTCCTGGACCACGTCCTTCAGGTACATCTTACGCTCCCTGGCCTGTTCCTTGAGTTCGGCCAGGTGATCCTTCTTGAAGATGAGCGTAACCCTTTTTGTTTCCGGGGCGACCGTACCCCGGGGGGTGCTGTCTTCGTCCTCCTCCACGGTGCTGCGGATGAGAAAGTCCAGTCCGGTACGGCGCCGGCGGCTGGGGCGGGGGGCGCTGTCACTGAAGAAGGCATCCAGGTCCTGGGTGAACCCCTTGCTGGAGAGTTTCCGGCGGGCGGTAGAAGTGGTCACGGGCACCTGGACGTCGACGGTCTCCTCGCCGGTATCGTTCACGGCGGGTTGGGCCGCCTCCTTAGCGGGTTCTTCGAACAGGTCGAACAGGTCTTCGGTGAAGCGCTTCTTGGCCATGGGGATACTACTTGGCTACGGGATTTTCCTCGCGGGAGCGGGTGTGGATGGGGCTTTTCGTCCGTGCGATGATCTCCTTGCAAACTTTGAGGTAGTCCTTGGCCCCGTTGCTTTTCCGGGCGTACTCGAAGATATCGGTCCGGCTGGCGGGGGCTTCCGCCAGGGCTACGTTGTCACGGATGTAGGTCTCGAAGAGCAGCGGCCCGAAGTACTTCTTGATGGTCTCGACCACGTCGCGGTTCAGCACTTTGCGCTTGTCGTACATCGTGGCCAGTACCCCGCTGATGTGCAGGTCCTTGTTCAGCCGCAGCTTCACTTTCTGAATGACCTGCTTGATCTTGGCCAGCCCCTGCATGGCGAGAAATTCCGTCTGCAGCGGGATAATTACTTGCTGGCTGCTCGTCAGGGCGTTCAGGGTGAGCAGGCCGAGACTGGGCGGGCAGTCGATGATGATGAAGTCATAGTCTTCCTCGACGCCGGCGAACAGTTCGCGCAGGATGTACTCCCGGCCGGCCTCGTTGACCAGTTCCATTTCGGCGCTGCTCAGGTCCAGGCTGGAAGTAACGACGTGGAGGCGTTCCTTGGCCGCGTAGGGGGCGAGATCGCTCTCGCCCATGAGGCTTTCGTAGATGGTTACCGGCTGGCGCGGAATGCCGAGGGCCAGGCTGAGGTTGGCCTGGGGGTCCAGATCAATGAGCAGGACGCGCTGACCGAGTTCGGCCAGACCGGCTCCGATGTTGATGGCGCTGGTAGTTTTACCGACGCCGCCTTTGTGGTTCAAAAGAGATATTACAGTTGCCATTCTTGGGGCTTGATGCGGAGGGCGAAGGTAGGAAAGAAACGGTTTGTGGTAAGGTAACGCGATAAATCGGTAAAAGGTGTGGGCGACGGGGCGCGGGTGCAGTCTTCTTTTATGAATAGCTTTAGGAGTATGAATAAGTTACTGCCCCTCCTGCCACTGCTGTTGTCCACCTTTCTTTCGGGACAATCCCACCGCAGCTATCCTTACCACGATTCCCTGCAGCTCGATCTATACGAAGCCGTTGGGCCGGACGAGCATCCCTTACTGATCTACGTCCACGGCGGCGGTTTTTCGGGCGGGGCCCGGAGCGAGGGGGCGGAACTGTGTACCGAGCTACAACGTCAGGGCATCAGCTGCGCGACGATCAGCTATACCCTCTCCATGCGGGGGCGGACGGAAGCGTGGGGCTGCCGGGGCATTTTGTCCGAAAAACTGAGGACACTTCAACTGGTTGCCAACGAGGTCTGGGCCGCTACCGGATTCCTGATGGAGTCGGATAGTTCCCGGCCGATTTTCCTGGCGGGGAGCAGCGCGGGGGCCGAGGCCGTCCTCCACGCGGCCTTCTACGACCGGGAGAACATGGCCCTTTTCGACCACGGTCTCGCCCCTTCCTTCCGCTACGCCGGCGTGATCTCCGGGGCCGGGGCCTTGCTCGATCCGAACCTGATCACGGCGCAAAGCAGTGTTCCCCTGTTGCTGCTCCACGGTACGGAGGACCCCCTGGTTCCCTACGGCACGGCCCCCCATCACTTCTGCGATCCCGCCGACTCCGGCTGGCTGATGCTGTTCGGAGCCGGCGCGCTGGCCGACCGGACGGAGGCGGTAGGCGGAAGTTTCACCCTCCTGACCCACCCGGGGGCGGGGCACGAGATCGCGGGCCGCTACTTCCACGGGGAGTACGAGCGGGTGACCGGCTTTATTCAGCGGTGTTTGGGGCCGGGGAGTTTTAGAGGTAGGGAGTGGATCGGTGGAGAACGCCCCGGGGGAGGACGCCCACGTCCGACGAAATCCCAGTAAAAACCAACCATCCTGCCTTCCCCTAAAAACCCTCCCATGCCCCGCAGACCCGCCAAGATCCCCCACCGCTCCATCAGCAGTACGCCCGTACACCTCACCTTTCGCCTATTCGGCAGCCTCCCAAAATCCATTCTCTCGATCCTGGAACAGCGGAAGGACAGCCAGTTAGCCCTGCTGGCCGAGCAGTACGCGGGTATCGATGCCTCCGGGGCCCAGGGAGAGTGGAAGCGACAACAATTCATGGTTCGCGCCCACTACGAATTAGCCGTGGAAAGAGCGCTGGAAGAAGACAGCAACGGCCCCTTTCACCTGACCCACGTACCGGAGGTGGGCAGGATGGTGCTGGAGGCCTGGACCCGGATGCAGGCCACCGGCAAAATACGGCTCCACGCAGTCTGTATCATGCCGAATCATATCCATATCGTCCTGCAAAAACCGGAGGGTGCGGCGGACATCCCCATCGGACCGTTCCTGAAGTCGCAGAAGGGGTTTACCGGACGCAAGGCCAACGAGCTACTTGGGCTGACCGGCCGGCCATTCTGGGAGAAGAACTACTTCGACCGCGATGTGCGGCCCGGAAAGTTTGACCGGCTGATCCGGTACGTACTGGAGAACCCGGTGGCGGCAGGACTGGCAGATGACTGGCGGAACTGGGAACTTACGTGGTTGCACCCGGAACTTTGGGAGCGGTTCGGTGGAGGACGCCCACGTCCGACGGATGTCAAGTAGTATCTATAAATTTAATGTCCTTCGAGGACCTTCCAGTGTGAGAAGCGTAATTAATGGTTAACTATTTTTAGTTTCAACGGGGTTTCGTCGGACGTGGGCGTCCTCCACCGGGCCTCCTCCACCAATACCCTTATCTTCAGTTCCATGGCCACCATCATCTTCTACGACCCCGCCCGCGGCTACGGTTACCTCCGTCTCCACGGGACCTACGAAGAGTTCCACTTTCGCCGGGCTAACCTGAAGGCCGGTCCGGTCGCCAAGGGCGACCTCGTTCGCTTCGTCCTGCGGGAAGGAAAACAGGGGTATTTCGCGGATGAAGTGGAAATAGCGATGGCTTAAAACAGTTTGTTTAAAACCCGCCGTACTTTTGGCCCGTTCTCCCAGCATAATCAGCCCGACGCATGCCCAAAGTTCGCTCCAAAGCCAAATCGAAAATTCTTGCACCCGCGGCCGCGCCCCAGGTGCCGCACACGGAAAACTTCATCACCGTCATCGGGGCCAAGGAGCACAACCTCAAGGAGATAGACGTGGAACTCCCGCGTAACCAGTTGGTGGTGATCACCGGGCTGAGCGGCAGCGGCAAGTCGAGCCTGGCCTTCGATACGATTTACGCCGAGGGGCAGCGCCGATACATGGAAACCTTCAGCGCCTACGCCCGCCAGTTCATGGGCACCATGGAACGGCCCGACGTAGAACAGATCACCGGCCTGAGCCCGGTCATTTCCATCGAGCAGAAGACCACCAACCGCAGCCCCCGCTCCACCGTGGGTACGGTGACGGAAATCTATGACTTCCTCCGCCTGCTCTACGCCCGCGCCGGTACGGCTTACAGCTACCTCAGCGGGAAACCCATGCTTCGCTACACCGAAGAGCAGATGCTGGACCAGATCGCGGAGAACTACGCCGGCAAGAAACTCATCGTACTCGCCCCGCTGGTCCGCGGCAGGAAGGGTCACTACCGCGAACTCTTCGAGCAGGTGCGCAAACAAGGTTATACCAAAGTTCGAACCGACGGAGAGATCGTCGACCTGACGCCCGGGATGCAGGTGAGCCGCTACAAAGTCCACGACATCGAACTGGTCATCGACCGCCTCAAGATGCAGCCCGACCGCCGCGACCGCCTCAGCCAGGCCATGCAGACCGCCCTGGGCCTCGGCGACGGTCTGCTCTTCGTGCAGGACGTGGAGACCGGAGAAGTCGCCCCCTACTCCAAGAACCTGATGGACGCCGAAAACGGCATCTCCTACGAAGAGCCCAGTCCGAACACCTTCAGTTTCAACTCCCCCTACGGTTACTGCCCGACCTGCCGGGGCCTCGGTCAGGTGAACAGCCCGGACCTGGACAAGATCATACCCGACCGTAGCTTAAGCATCAACAAGGGCGGCCTCAAGCCCCTCGGCGATAACCGGGACAACACCACCTTCAAGCAGGTCAAGGAGATCGCCAGGGAAAACAAGTTCAAACTGAGCGACCCGATCGAAAAGATCCCGGAAAAGGGGCTGGACGTGATCCTTTACGGAGAAAAGTCTACCGGCCGTAAAAAGAAAAGCCGCTACGACAAGAGCCCCCACGACCTGGTGTGGGACGTGAAGGAGAACGGCCTGATCAACATGATCATTCGCTGGTACGAGGAAACGACCAGCGAGCGCATCCGCCAGTGGGCTGAGGAATTCATGACCATCAGCGCCTGCCCCGAGTGCGAGGGCGCGCGACTGCGGCAGGAGGCCCGGCACTACAAGGTCAAGGACAAGACCATCAGCGAACTGGCCCGGATGGACCTGAACGAGCTCGGCGAATGGATGGAAACCGCCGAGGAAGGAATGGACGAGCGGACCACCCTCATCGCCACCGACATCCTGAAGGAGATACGTTTCCGGCTGCGTTTTCTGCTGCACGTCGGGCTCGGCTACCTCAGCCTCGACCGCCCCGGAAGAACGCTCTCCGGGGGGAAGCTCAGCGCATTCGCCTGGCCACCCAGATCGGTAGCCAGCTGACGGGCATCACCTACATCCTCGACGAGCCCAGTATCGGTCTCCACCAGCGGGACAACCAGCGGCTGATCTCGGCCCTGCGGGAACTGACGGACATCGGAAATTCCGTCCTCGTCGTCGAGCACGATAAGGACATCATGATGGCCAGCGATTACCTGCTCGACCTCGGCCCCGGGGCGGGGGTCAACGGCGGGGCGGTGGTGACCGCCGGCCCCCCGAAGGAATTTCTGAAGAAGAAGAATGCCGGCAGCATCACCAGCGATTACCTCTCCGGCCGCCGGAAGATCGCCATCCCGGAGGAGCGCCGTACGGGCAACGGTAAGTTCCTCACGCTGAAGGGCGCCGGGGGGAACAACCTTAAGGGCGTCGACATCAAGATACCGCTCGGTACCCTGACCTGCGTCACCGGCGTCTCCGGCAGTGGAAAATCAACCCTGATCAATGAGACCCTCTACCCCATCCTCCGGCAGCACTTCTACAAGAGTCTAAAGCGGCCGCTGGAACACGGCCGGGTGTACGGCCTTCAGCACATCGACAAGGTGATCGACATCGACCAGAGCCCGATCGGCCGCACGCCGCGCTCCAATCCGGCCACCTACACCGGTGTCTTTACCGACATCCGCCAACTGTTCACCAAGTTGCCCGAATCCATGATCCGGGGCTACAAGCCGGGTCGCTTCAGTTTCAACGTAAAGGGCGGCCGCTGTGAAGTCTGCAAGGGTAGCGGACAGCGCACCATCGAGATGAATTTTTTACCCGACGTCGAGGTCGAATGCGAGAACTGCCAGGGGCAGCGCTTCAACCGGGAGACGCTGGAGATCCTCTATAAGGGAAAGTCCATCACGGATGTCCTCAACATGAGCGTAGCCGAAGCGGCGGACTTCTTCGAGGCCATCCCCAAGATCAGCCGCCGGATGAAAACACTGAAGGACGTCGGCCTCGGCTACATCACCCTGGGGCAACGGGCCACTACCCTCTCCGGCGGAGAGGCCCAGCGGGTCAAACTCGCGGAGGAACTCTCCAAGCGGGACACCGGTCAGACGGTCTACATCCTCGACGAACCGACCACCGGGCTTCACTTCGAGGACATCAAGTACCTGCTGAAGGTCCTGCAGAAGCTAGTGGACAAGGGGAACACCGTTATCGTCATCGAGCACACGATGGACGTCATCAAGGTGGCGGACTACATCATCGACATGGGACCCGAAGGGGGGCGTGGTGGTGGGGAGTTAGTCGTGGCGGGTACGCCGGAGGAAGTTGCGCAAGTCACGGAGAGCCACACCGGGAGATTCCTTAAGCCGGAGCTGGTGGATTCCTAATCAAAATCGAAGATCGATTCCGCGGGGTCATACTGTCTTACGACAGGCTGTTCAGGCTCCTCCTCCACCGCACCAGACGCTCCCGCCCGTACTATTTCCGGTCGTACTCCCGGAGGAGGTTGCCGGATGTACCAATAGGCCATAGTGCCGAGAAGTATAAAAATTATCAGGAAGCAGACGTAGATCCACCCGCGATCCCGGGGAGGCTGCCGCACGGGCAGGTCGGTTACCATATAACGGGGTACGTAAGTAGGCCTTTCCCTTAGCTCATTATTCGACTTCAATAGGTGAATGATCACCCAAAGCTGAAATATTACGAATAAGATGGTAATAAAAATTACCATCGGCTGAATCACCATTATATGTAGGTGTTTAACTGAAAATAACAACAGTGTATGTCAAGACACTAAATAAAAGTAAGCGTAATAGCAATCAGTATCAAGCTTCGTAGCCGCTACAACCCCTGCCACCGGTAAGCGGTAATATCCGGTTACGGAGCGGAATAAAAATAAATGAAAACGCCCCACCCTCCCGCGTTCGGGAGGCTGGGGCGCACTACATAATAAGCTTCACACTTAGTTCTTACTCCACCACGAGGCGGAGGGTTTGCCGGTCGGTATCCGTCGTCAGGCTGACGAGGTAGACGCCGGTGGGCCAGTCGGCCGTTTCGAGTTCCAGCCGTTGGCTGGGTAGATTGCTTTGGTTGACCAGGGTCCGGCCGGTGAGGTCACGAACCGTCAGGTCGGCCCGGTCCGTATCCGTGGGCAAGCCGATCTGGAGGGTCGTCCTTCCCCGGGCGGGGTTCGGAGCGGCCGTCAGGGTAGCGGATTCCACGCCGGGCGTAAGCTCCACCAGGTTCTCGGCCGGCGCGGCGCGGAACGACCAGTTACCCTGCTCGATCCAGACATCCTCACAACTGTACAGGTCCGGGCTCTGACCGCCGCCGCCGCCGCCGTTGTTGACGATAAAATTGCTGCAGTCGGTATTCGACAGGGTGTACTTGTACCAGCCGTTGCCCTCCGATTGCATGGATTGCCCGGGCCAGCCCGTCGTCGTACCACTCGGGGTAGCGTTCCAGAAGTACAGGCGGGGGGAAGTCCACCAACCGGGCCGGAAATGAATCGTTAAATTTTGCACCTGCGTCACCGCCTTATCCCATACCGCATAATTACTGCCCGAGGTGCGCAGCGTCCAGCCCGCGCCGGGCGACCAGCCACCGGGGCCGATCTTCATGGCGACCTTGTTATCGATCACCGCGGCGTAGAGGTTTCCGCGGGCTTCCCGGATGTCGACCGGGCTCTCGCTGTGAAGACCGTTATTCTTCCGCACGTCCATCAGTTCCCCGATCGGGCCGGCCAGCCCCCAGTCGAACCAGTGATCCCAGAAGACGGAGGGGACGCCCGGGTGGGTCAGGATGTAGGCGTACCCTTCCATGACTTTGCTACCGGGAAAGGGCCAGTAATTCTGACTGCTCCCCGTATCGTGATTGTCGACGAAGGTGACCGCGCGACTCGGCCACCAGCCGATCAGTCCGGCGGGGGCACCGGAAATACGGAGACGCCAGTACTCATTGTTGACGGCCTGCTGGAGTACGCCCTTCGTGGTGAAATCAAAGGCGGCCGATTTGCCGTTGGTGGCATCGATCCAGTCCACGAGTTGCTGCCGGTGACCGTTGACGTTGTTCAGGTCGAGATTGTCCCACAGTTCGCCCACGCTGAAGGCGGCGTTCGTCTGGTCGTTGTACAGCCCGTTGTAGTAGCCGTCGAAGCCCCGCACGTAGTCGTAGCGCCAGCCGTCGAAGCCGGCATTGTTCGGATTCTTCATCCAGTTCATCCAGTCCCGGATGCCGTTGCGCACCCGGCTGTCCTGGTGGTTCAGGTCGCGGGCGGCGTGGTAGTTATCGCCCGTATCGTAGGCACCGCAGGGGTTGCCGCCGTTCTGCCCCCATTCGTCGTTGCTGGTCACCGCCCAGCAGCCCCAGGTGGGGTTGGTGAAGTCCGCCCAGTTCGTGGAACCGACGCGGTGGTTCACCACGATGTCGGCCAGCACCAGCATACCGTTGTTGTGCAGGGCACTGATGCAACTCTTCAGTTCGGCCTGGCTACCGTACTGAGAGTTTAGATCGTAAAGTTCGCGGGGCAGGTACCCCTGGGGGGCGGCGGCGTCGCTGGGCGGAGGCAGCCACACCATGTCGAAGCCGGCGTTGCCGAGTTCGCCGGCCTTGCTGCCGACGACGTTGTACCAACCATTGGTATTGGCGTGGCTGTCCCAGTTAAAGCCCTGGAGCAGGATGTCGGTACGCGCGCTGTAGTTCTGGCCAACGAGGTTGCCCGCGAACAAACAGGCAAGTATAAATAAGAATGTACACTGGTTTTTCATGATCGAGTTGGTTTAATAGTTAGTCTCTTTAAGCTTTGACCAAAGTAAATTCCGAATCCGGCCCGGATGCTTCACTATCGGGAAGTGGGCGGTATTCCCGGGGAAAACCCGGGGATTTTAGGAAAGTGGCACCTTTTACGGGGGCAAATCAGTTCAGTGAGCGCAGGTAGGCGCGGGGGGTCATGGCCGTCTTCTTCTTGAAGGCGCGGTTGAAGGCCGATTTGGAATTGAACCCGGCCTCCAGCCCGAGGCTGAGCATCGTCTGTCGTTCGTGGGCACCGAGTCGTAATTGCTCGGTAAAGTGATCGACGCGGTAGCCGTTCACGTAATCGAAAAAGGACTGACCGAATTCCTCGTTCAGCAACCGGGAAAGCTGGTGGGCGGGCATCTCGGCCAGTTCGGCCAGCTCGGCCAGGGTCAGTCCGGCATTCAGGTAGGGCCTTTCCCGGCGCATCAGTTCCGTCAGCGGAGCGGCCACCCGTTCCGATGCCTCCGCCGGGGCGGATACGGGCGGGGGCGGGGACGCGGGATGCGAAATTTCCGACATCAACTCCGGGGGGCCAGCCACTTCCCGGAACCGGCCGGGCTGCCGAATGAGCCAGTACCCGACTACCGCCGGAACTCCCGCCAGTAAAAGCCAGGTAGCGTCGGCCAGCCAGTTGGTCGTGCTTTGCAGGTCCAGCCCCGTCAGTACATCGAGGGTTCCCGACAGGCAGGTCAGTCCCCAGGCCACCAGGGGAACGGTAAAGGACAGCAGCAGCTGGGAGAGAAATCCCCTTTCCACCGAGACCCCCCGGCTGATGACCCGGTACCCCAACGCGATGCCAAAACCGGTGATGGACGCCCAACCGAAGTAGGTGACCAGCTCCCCGTCCACGATCCGGCTGGTGAAGGGCTGGGCCGTCATGGCCAGTAGCGGCAGGTAGGCCAGTACGGCGAGTGCCAGCGGGCCGAAGTGCTTCCAGTCGTTCACCGATAGCCGGGGGCCTCCCGACCGTGACCGCAGATAGAGATACACCAGCGGAGCCGGCAGGAAGAAGAGCAGATCGGGCAGCAGAATGAGTTTCGGTACCGCCTGAAAGACCGACCGGTCGAAGGCCCCTACCCGCGCCACGGTCCCGACTGCCAACACCAACAGCAGGATCGCCAGTAGCCGGTGGGAGCGGCCGAGACTCAGGAGTACCACCCCCAGGACGAGCAACTGCAGGGCCACCAGCAGGAGAAGCAGCCCGTACCAGCCCAGCGGGGAACCGGCCAGGTCCTCCCAGTTGGCGACCTCTACGCTCAGTACCCGGTCCGGCTCGTGGTCCTTCAACCGATAACTCCGGTTGGGCAGTGCCAGTCCGTTGGCCCGGCTCTCGATGGAGGACCAGCTCCCCCTGGTGATCTTGAAGTCCGTTTGCTCCGCCCGCAGGGGAATGGTCGCCACGAAGGTGCCGTTCGGGCGTTGCCGCATTCGGTAATCTTCGTCCCGGGGCGACCAGTCGTTGAAATTTCCCGTCACGTACAGGGTAGCATCTTCCGGAGTGTTCTCCGGGATAGCGGTCACCGACAGGATGAGGGTATCGAGGAAGGCGATCCGGTCCACCATGTCCTCCCAGCTCTCCACGACGATCCGGATGGTGTCCCTGGCCGCGCCCCGGTGTACGTACTCCCGATTGGCGATCGGCCCGCCGAAGGGGCCGCCCTCCACGGTAGGCCAGCTGCCCCGGGTCACCTTGAAGGTGAAGTCCGGCACGGGGGTAAGAAAGTCATACGCCAGTTCGCCGGTCCGGGTGGCGTAAAAGCGAAAACGCTCGTCTCCCGGTTGCCAGTCGTTGAAGCTCCCGGTGAGGTAAAGGCTGTCTTCCCCGGGCGTATAGGCCGGAATACCGGTTATTTCTACGCGTAGCTGCGCGCTCCCCGTTCCGGAGAAGGTCAGGCCGAGAAATAGAAGAAGTAGCCAGCGCGGTGCCATGATCGCAAGGTAATGAGTGGCGCGCATTGGGCGGCGGGGAAGGGTGTCGCGGGATTTACTTCAGTCGACACCGATTCCCCCGATCAAAGTCCGCGACACACGCCCACCGATCCCATCGTGCTCATCCGTACATTCTTCACCCCACCGGCCCGCTCGTGCAGCACCGATTGTCGTAAGCCAAGTTGTGCCCTGAGTTCCCAGCCGCCCAACGGCACACTCAGTTGCCCGCCTACGTACCCGCTCAGCGAAATACGGCGGTCGTAGTTAGCCAGGGGGCCGACGTCGTTCGGTCCGTTCACCTGCCGGCCGCTCGCATTCAGCGCGTAGCCCAGTACCGGCCCGGCCTGGGCGGACAGGCTCAACCCACCGAGGGGCAGTCGGTACTCCCCCAGTACCGTTACCGTCAGCCGGCGGCGCTGGTTGAAGTGGACGATTTCTCTTGTTTCACCGGCGGTGGTGAGCACATCGCCGCGCCGCTGCTGCCCCGTAGCCGGATTGACGAATACCGGTACGTTCACCAACAGGGTATCGAATTGCCGGACAACCTGTTTGTAGTGCAGCCGTGTATCCACCCTTTCGTAGCCGAGACCGACCACCGCCGCCCAGCGGTCACTCAGTCGCCGGCGCAGTTGCAGGGCGGCGGTATAACCACCGACTTCCCGCTCCGAGTTCCGACGCAGGGCGGCTCCCTCCGGGTTGCCATCCAGCAGCCGGGGGCGTTCGAGGAGGGTGCCGGCGAGCAGGGTCAGGGAGGTTGGGGGAGGGGGGGTGATCTTTGCTTCCGGCGTAGCAACCACCACTCCCGCGGGTCGGACCGGCCCTGGTTGCACTGTGCTTACCGCCGAGCGGGCTAGCGTGGGAAGTTTCTGAACCACTTCCATAAGTCGGACTGGCTCCGGTTGCCCTGCGTTTGCCTCCAGGTGGGCCGATAGGGGAAGCTCCGTTTCCGGATTATTAAAGGTATCAACGGAGTTTAACTTTTTCCATGTCGGCCCACTCGAAGCCGAGCGAAGCGATGGTGGAGGTGGTCCGACTTGTGAAAAAGCGGGAGTCACTTCCACTAGTCGGACCGGCTCCGGTTGCACCACTTCCACAAGTCGGACCACCTCCGGCCGCACTGCGTTTGCCTCCGAGTGGGCCGACATGGGAAGCTCTCGTTCACTCGAAGCCGAGCGAAGCGATGGTGAAATTACCCACCAACTCACCCCCACCCCCAGTAAAAATACCAGCGGTAGCCACCACCAGATGACCGCCCGGCGCTTCGGTCGTTCCTCCGGCTCCATTTTGTCGAGGATGCCCCCGCGCATGGCTTCCCAGTCCATACCCGGCGGCGGGACGGCGTCTTCGTTCAGCCGGTCGATCCACTCCTGTTCCTGTTTAGATGGCATCATGGCGGCGGGGGGCATTTTGTACTTCAATCTGGTTTCTGAGGGTCGCCCGGGCCCGGCTAAGGTACTGGCGACAATTACTTTCGGTGAGGCCCAGCTGCTCGGCGATCTCCACGTAGGAATAGCCGTCGATCACCGCCATATTAAAGACGGTCCGGTAGGTGGCGGGCAGAGCGGAGATTAGTTTGATGATCTCCTCCGTCCCCAGCCGGGAAAGGCCGTCGTTGTCCACCCCGCCGGTCTCCTCGGCGTATTTTTCCAGGTAGACGACCCGGCCGCGGCGTTGTTTGCGGAGATACGTGAGGCAGACGTTAACGGTGATTCCCCGCAGCCAGGGCTTGAGCGCCTCTCCGCCGCCCGCAAAGGTTTTGATGGACTTGAATACCTGCGCAAACACCTCCTGGACGGTATCCGCCAGGTCATGCTCCCCCACCCCGTAGCGACGGCAGACCGTAAAGACGTATCCGGCGTAGCTGGAATAGAGCGCGCGCCAACCGGTTTCCCGGCCGGCGCGACACTCCGCGATAATGTGGTTAACGGCATTCAAGCGAGCCGGGGTTAGTATTTGCAGTCGAGTCCTCCGTCCTCAATGGGGACGATAAAATCTCCGTTCAGTTCGCCGAAGTCGATGATCGTGCTGTTGACGACATCCCGGATGTAGAAATCCCCGGCGAAGGTTCCGGTCAGGCGCGTTCCGTCGTTGGTGAAAGCGCTCACGCAGTCGTGACACCTCGCTACCATGACCCCGTCATCGGTATCGACGGCCAGTACAACGAAGCGATCCGTGTCGAACTGGGTGTAATCGAGTTCCACCACGGCGAACTGTCCGGGGGTATCGAAGCTGCCCCCCGTACCGAGTGCCGGGTCGAAGGGCTCGAGGTTGGTGGCCAGGGTGATGGTCAGGTCGAGCCCCTCCAGGGAATCGACCGTGACGCAGGTGAATCCGTAGCCGGTCTCCAGCGCGCTTTCGGTACCGAGGTACTCGATGTAGGCGTCGGCTTCGATCGGGGTGACTTCCTCCACGTCGATGGTCAGGTCGTCGCTGTTCTCTCCGGTGCAGGAGGGGAGGAAGAAGGTCAGCAGCAGAGGACGGGCAGTAAGAAAATTCTCATAATCGGGTTGTTTACTTACCTATTTGCCGACCGCTCCGGATTGTGACAGGCCGACGAAAATAAAATTGAAAAACTTTGCACCCGCGTCCGCGCCCGCTACCCTTACTTTTGCGCCAATGGAAAACACCCCCACCCAGGCGGTCCCTCCCGGCACCTTTCGCGGCGAGAACCACTGGTACCCCAAGGCCCTCAACGCCACCATTCACCCCATGGTGAGCTTCTTCCTGAACCTCGCCCCGGAGCGGATCGTGAACCGCTACTGCCACCTCAATCCGCTGGTCGACCGCGGGCAGTTGACGGAGTTGCTGACCTACCGCTGTAAGTACTTCCTGTGGGGCGGGGCCGACCTCATTCACGCCACTACGGCCAGGGGACGACGCCGCATGGTGGTGATCGAAAACAACAGCTGTCCGAGCGGTCAGAAATCCATGCCGCTGCTCGACGACCACGCCGAGGAGGGCAGCTACCGCCAGCTGGTGGAGCGTACTTTCCTGCCCTACGCCAGGAGCAGTAAAGTGAAGGGGCGCCTGGCCGTGATCTACGATAAGAACCCGATGGAGGTTACGGGATACGCCGCCGTGATCGCCGACGTTTTCGGGGAAGACGTACTACTGATCACCGACTACTACGCGGCCGCGGAACGGAACCTCAAAATAGAGAACGGGCAGCTGTTCGCCCGCTACGAAGGGGAGTGGGTTCCGCTGCGCGCCGCCTTCCGCTACCTCACCCAGCGGCCGTGGACGCGGTTACCGCTGGACTGCAAAACGCGCATCCTGAACCCCATCGTCACCTGCCTCGCCGGTGGCCGCAACAAGATGGTGGCCGCCAAGGCCTACGATTTTTTCAACGCCGAACTGCGCGACAGCGGCCTGAAGATCCACATCCCGGAAACGATCTGGGACGTGACCCGTACCGAAATCCCGCTGTGGGTGTCCCGCATGGGTGGGCAGGCCGTGATCAAGGTGCCGTACAGCAATGCCGGCCAGGGGGTGTACACCATCACCAGCCAGCGGGAGCTGGATGACTTCATGGGCCTCGAATTCGAGTACGAACGCTTCATCGTGCAGAGCCTCATCGGTAACTACAACTGGAGCAGCACCGGCGGCGAGGGCAAGTTTTACCACGTCGGCACCGTACCCGACAAGAAGGGGCGTACCTACGTTTCCGACATCCGGCTCATGGTCAGCAGCACCGTTGACGGCATCCGCCCCCTGTGTTGCTACAGCCGCCGGGCCGAGGAGCCGCTGACCGATAAGCTGACCACGGGGGCCGACAGCTGGGCCATGCTCGGTACCAACCTCTCCGAAAAGAAGGGCGAGAACCTGTGGACCAGCGACACCAACCGGCTGCTGCTGATGGACCGCCGCGACTTCAACCGTCTCGGCATCGGCATCGACGACCTCATCGAGGCCTACATCCAGACCGTCCTGAGCACCATCGCCATCGATAAAATGGCCAAAAACCTCTTCAACACCAAGGGAAAGTTCAGCATGCGGCTGTTCAAGGGCCTGAATAACGACCCCATCCTCCTCGACGAAATCCTCCGATGAAGTTCCTGATCCTCACCGACCACCGGGGCCACAGCGACCAGAACTCGCTCTACGCCCTGGCCCGTACGCTCGTGGCCGACCCCCGTTGCACCCTGGCCGACGTAGCCAGCCGGGGCACGGCCGCTAACGCGGACTTTTTTACGGGCGACCACGCGCAGGTGCAAGGTTTCCGAATTGAGAGCGGGTTCGATTTCCCCACCGCCCGTCCGAAATTCGAGCAAGCGACCACTCCCCTCCCCCCGGTGGAAGACTACGACGTTATCTGGTTGCGGCTCCCGCACCCGGTACCGGCCAGTTTCTTCGACTACCTGTCCGGTTTGTCCGGCCCGACGGTCATCAACAACCCCGCCGGCCTGGTGGAAGTAGGCAGCAAGGATTTTCTACTTTCCCTCCCGGAGTGGACGGCCCCCACCGCCCTGCCCCGCTCCGCCGGTGCCCTCCGGGAACTGGTGGCCCGTTTCCCCGTCGTCCTGAAGCCGCTGCGGGATTACGGCGGCCGCGGCATCGTCCGTCTGAACGACGAGCCGGACATCGCCGCCTTCCTTCCCGACCACGAAGCGGAACTGGTAGCCGGTAATTACCTGGCCATGAAATTCCTGAAGAACGTCAGTGAGGGTGACAAGCGTATCCTCGTCGTCAACGGGAAGATCCTGGCGTCCTCCCTCCGGCTTCCCCGGGAGGGGGGCTGGCTCTGCAACGTTGCCCAGGGGGGTACCTCCGTTGCCGCCGAGGTTACCGACCGGGAACGGGAAATGGTGGCCGCCCTGGCTCCTGTCCTGCGGGAGAAAGGCGTAATTTTCTGCGGCATCGACACCCTGGTGGCCGACGACGGCCGGCGCGTCCTCTCCGAGATCAACACGCTGAGCATCGGCGGTTTTCCCCAGGCGGAGGCACAGACGGGGCGGCCGGTGCTGCAAAGTGCGATTGATGGGGTGTTTGAGTATCTTTCCGGGAGACCTCACCCCGGCCCAACGCTGCGCGAAGGGCACCCCTCTCCCCGGGAGGAGGGTGACGACGTGACAGAATGTATTCGACTGAAAATTAAACTTTAATAACGACAATTACTAAAACTTAACTCCTCTACTCCAACTCTCCCACGTCTCCCCCTCTCCACGGGAGAGGGGGTGGTGTACCGAAAGTCAAACCGGGGGTGAGATTCCCTACCTACTTATGACCCCACCCACCATCCTCGACCTCTCCGAGGCCGTCACCGAACCCGGCACCATCTCTAAGTACTGGTTGCGTATTGTATCCGACGGTTTCGGGGAACCCGTTTCCGTACCCGTCCTCATCGCGAAGGGCAAGCAGGACGGGCCCACCCTCGGGCTGACCGCCGCCGTGCACGGAGACGAACTGAACGGCATCCGGGTGATTCAGCGGCTGTTCGCCGACCTGGACATGGACGCTCTGCGCGGTACGGTGATTGGTCTGCTCGTCGTCAACGTCCCCGGCTTCATGCGGCAGACCCGGGTTTTTTCCGACGGTACCGACCTGAACCACATCATGCCGGGCAAGGCGGACGGTAACGCCAGCCAGGTCTACGGTTACCGGCTGCTGGACCGGGCCATGCGCCACTTCGATTACCTGCTGGACCTGCACACCGCCAGTCGGGGCCGCATCAACAGCTACTACGTGCGGGCCGACATGGGCGGGGAAACCACCCGCCAGCTGGCTCTGCTGCAGAACCCCCAACTGATCGTCCATAACCCACCTAACGACAGCACGCTACGCGGCGCGGTGGACGAGCTGAACATCCCGGCCATTACGCTGGAGGTCGGTAACCCCGGGGTGTACCAGCGGAAGATGATCCGGGGCGGGGTGGACGGGGTCCACAACGTCCTCTCCTACCTGAAGATGACCGACGACGAGATCATCGCGCCGGAAGCTCCGCCCATTCTCTGTCGCAAGAGTTACTGGCTCTACACCCGTACCGGTGGCCTGCTGACGATGGATGTCGACCTCCTCCAGTTCGTGGAGAAGGGACAGGAAGTCGCTACCCTCCGCGACGTATTCGGTACGGTTAAGGAGAAGTACTACGCCCCGGAGGCGGGGGTGGTGATCGGGAAGAGTACGATGCCGGTGAACCAGAGCGGGGGGCGGATCTTGCACCTGGGGTTGGTGTAAATAACCCTGGCTACTGCCGTACCACCCGCCGGGTTACCGAGCGGCCGTTTTCCGTTTCCACGATCCGAACCAGGTAGCTGCCCCGGGGAAGTTCGCTAAGGGAAACCGTAGCGTTTCCGACGGACCGGTCAGTCTGAAGAAGTCGGCCCGCCACGTCAAAGACATCGACGGTAAAGGATAGCTGCTCCCGCAGTTCGACGTGCAGGATACCGGCCGTGGGGTTGGGGTAGAGCCGGTAGGCCGTCTCCGGTAAAGATTGGGTACCGATCACCATATCTACCAGGATAGTATTAATTACCCGATTGGATACATCGGCCGGGGCGTAATCGAAGTAGGCCGCTACCTGGTTGATGACCGGCGTTTCGGATTCCACGTTCGGCAATACCCGGGCGGTAAAGCTGTAGAAGCCCCGGTCCCCGGCGGGTAGCAGAATATCCGGGAAAAACACTTCCAGTTGACCGCCGCGGTCGACCGTCATCTGGTTGGAGTGGCTCGCCGAAAGTGGACGCAGCGTGGTAAGATCGAGCTCGGGCGGTAATGGGCTGGTGAGCCGGACCGCGTAAGTCGTGTCGTACTTATTGTTCTCGAAGTGGATGGTGTAGACCAAGTCTTCGTCGATGGCCGTGGGGTTGATGAAGTCCTCGTTAGCACGGGTAGGACCGTTCGTTAGTACGACAGGTAGTTCCGCACAGCCAACCGACCGGCGGTACTTAAAGGTATCCACCGCATCGCCGTAATCCGTGAGCAGGCTGAGGCGCAGGCGGTCGCCGGGAAGGTCGGCAGGGATGGTCAGTCTGACGGAAATGGTCGTCGTTTGTCCACTGGTCAGTTCTTCCGTATCCCACTCCACGAATTCGGTGGTTTGGGCGACAGGGGCAAGACTGGCGGAGCGAAACACCACCCCGTTTTGCAGGAGTAGTCGGGTGGTGGCCGCGGTAGCTACACACCCCGTATTGGTAAGACCGATAGTGAAGTCAACCCCTGAGTCGCAGCCCAGTGGCTCGGATGATAAGGTTGCGGTTACTTCCGAGCGGGTACCGACGGAACGGAGGCCGAAATCCAGCTGGTCGTTGTTACCGGCACCAGCGATGGCGTAGCTGGTACTGGCGGTGGTGACCTCCCAGCAATCTTCGAGAACTGGGCGAAGGACGTAGTCCTGGCCGGTTACCAGCGACTGGTGGAACTCGCCGTGCGGGTCGGTGAATACGCGGTAAGTATCTTCTCCCTCGGCGATGAGGGGAAAACGGGGCAGGGAGGGTTCGGTGGGTTGGCGGGTTCCGTCGGCGTTGAGGTCGTGGAAAACGGTGCCCTTCGTGTGAGTAAGCGACTCAATGTTGACGACGGCCGGTTCCCGCCCCCCCTCCAGGCTGGCGGCGTAGTAGGCAATACGGGTATCGTTCGCTACCATTCCGACGGAAACATCGCCCGTCCGTGCTACTACCGGTCGTTCCTCCAGCCGGACAGGCATCCCCGTACGGTCGTCAAAGAGGTGAAGTTCCCGATCCCCGAAAATGGTCTCCGTCTCCAGGGCGAGGTAGTTTCCCGCCCGAGGGCCGGGGAGATATTCTGGAAGAAAAAATCCATTCAAATGCGCGTTCAGCCGGTGAGTAGTTGCCTCCGTACCCTGACTGATGTAATACTCCCAGCGGTTACTTCCCCGCTCGAAAATAGGTATGATAAGATGTTGTTTACCTACCAGCGGATGGGCGTACGCCTCCTCCTCCCGATTCCGGCCAGGTAAAAGGTATGAGAATTCCAGGTTGACGGGATTGAACGTCAGCAGGTCACTTTCCAGAGAAATAATAGTACTACCCCGAAAACGATCGGCACGGGCAAAGTAACTTAAACCCGAAAGTAAAAATTCGGCCGTTTGGCTGAAATCATCGATTCGATAAGCATTTATCGTATTCTCCTGAAATTGATTGTGCACTACAACGGCGTCCTCCACTATGTGCATCCAATCGCCCAGTATGGTCAGCGTGTCCCCGTTGATATCCCTTACCGGTCCGGTTCCCATTTCCGTTCCATCCGTTTCAAAAAGCACTCCATCGGCCAGAGATGAATTGGCATCTCCAACGAAAAGAAGCGATCATTTACCAACTGGAGCGGAGGCGTATAACGTTGATTCCACGGAACACTTACATCTAAGTAGGGGTAGCTCACTTCTCCCGTTCCGAGGTCGAGTACCAGCAGCGCAAGTTTACCTAAAATATGGTGCTGCGGAGCACCGCTTGAGACAAAGTATAGCACTCCGTCCCTCAATATCACCTCGGAGAAATCCGTGGCAAAGAATTCCGGGATCGGGACCGGATAGGTAGTCACCGCTCCGTTATCCCCGTCATAGAGCATAACGGCAAGGGGAAATTCCTGCTCCGGTTCTTCCAGTCTGACGAAAAACAGGGCGTAATCTTCGACCGTACCGATCGGTTTGATCAGCCTATCGTCTATCGGTATCTCCTCGAAGGCGGTGCCGTCCGCTGCCGTAAGGAGGAGTGCACCGTTCTCTTCCAGAAAAAGAAACGGTCGTCGAAGGGCAGGATGCCCGTCAGTGAGAAGTCATTGGTATACGGATACAGGTCGGTCACCACTTCATTGCCATCCGGGGCACCCCCGTAGCGATAAAGGGCGGTCCCCCGTTCCGAGTTGGTGAACGTGAAGTGCAGCCGGTCATCGATTCGGAGAAAGTGCAGGCCCTTTGCCCCGAGATCATCCACGATAACCGCCCGGTCTTCCCCGGTATTCAGGTTCAGCGCACGCACTGGCGTATCTCCGGGGTTAACACGTACTCCGGGAACGTACAGCAGATCATTTCCCTCCCGCCGCAGTGAACTTTCGTAGCTGCGGGGTGCCGTAATTTCGTTTACCAGCCCTCCACCAATCGTATAGATCGCAAATTTCGTTTCTACTCCCGCGCTATAGTGTAGTACAATGTATTCCTCGTCGTTAAAAACCATGGTTACCGGTGCTCCCGGCAGGATCCCGACAATACCGAGCACGTCACTCCCCGCCCCCAGTTGGCGCCACAGGGTATTTTCTTCGTCACTGAGGTGATTGGTGGTGAACAGCAGGTCGCCCGCCGGCGTCCGGCCGGCCAGTCTGGGTCTCCAACCGCTATTCACGGACGTGCCGAAATCGCGTAGTAGGAACGTACCCTCATCGGTTCCGTCAGAATAGTACAGATGCCCCGGATTTGCCTCTCCCCACCCCGCAGTAAAAAATAGCCGTCTCCCCGCAAGGCCGACCAGGTAAGAATACCGTCCGCTCTCCCCTGAGCGAGCACCACTTCCTCGGTACCGTTGAGCGTACCGTCAGCACGGTACACCTCCCACCCGCCGGCAAGGGTGTTGCCCAGGAAAATGATGCCGTTCCTTGTGGCCATCAGCTGCATGATCCTCACTTCTTCGGAACCCGTAAATCTTTCGAGCACCTCAGCGGTAGCAGCCGTACCGTCAGCAGTTGTCAGTAGCCGGATACTATCCGCGAAGTAGAGCCGGTCTCCGGAGATCACGAATCCCGGACTGGCATTTAATCCGGCGGTAAACAGTATCTCGGTACCGGCGGGGGTGCCGTCCGTACTCACGATCTCCCGTTCCGTGCCGTAGAGTAGCCGACCGGCGTACAGCGTATGGTCCAGGACGGTCGCTCCGTTTCCGTTATTGGTCAGCGGGACCGCGCCGGCCCCGCTACCGTCCAACCGGTATAAATCGTTATCCGTGTCGAATACCAGCAGGTAATCCGGCCCGGTCAGTACACGAGTCAAATCAAGCTCGTCCAAACCTTCGGTGGGTAGCGGCAGGAGTTCCTGATTCCCGTCTTTGATCAGGAACAGTTGCCGGTAGTTTCCCGTTGCCGCGGCTTCGTAAACCAGTAACCCTTCCGGCACCTCACCGAGAATGGATACCCGCCGGCCGACCCTCGCCAGCAACGAGGTCAACTCTCCCCCCCGGTAGAAAGAAAGGGTGGCGTATGATAAATCCCGCTCGTCCGAATAAAGCAAGTAGTGCCCGCCGTCACGCGGCAAGACCTGGGTGATGGTACTGCTGGTAGTAAAATCGGTGGCTAATTCAAAGCGATCGAAGCTTACTTCCGGGGATTGAGCGGATAGGCCTCCTCCCGTGAGGAGGAGGATAAAGAGGAAATTCAGGTGTCTCAAGGGGTGGTTCTTTACGACAAGATAAAAAGCGGTGGCCTTCACTCCACCGGTTTACCCTTCTTTGTCAGCTACGTTGCCTATACTGCTCACTTCATTACCGCTCCGGATACGGCCCGGCCCGTACTGAGCAAAATAATTGTATCGTAGTCCGGTTCAGGAGCTTTGCACCCGCGCCCCGTCGCCCTTCGTCCCCTACAACGCCTCCGCCACCTTCTCCTTCTCCATCTCTTCCTCCATCCGCTTTTTCAGCGCCGCCAGAATATCCTGGGCCGCGCTCAGCGAAAACACCCGCTCCTTGATCAGGCTCAGGCGGCGCGGGCTCTGCTTCAGTTTCAGCCCCCGCAGCGCGCCCTCGGTGGCGATGATGCCGGAGAGCGCCCGGAAGGCGCGGGAGTCGTAGTAGGGCGACTGGGCGTTCTCCACGAAGAAGCACATCAGCTTGTCGTTCTTCAGCACCACCCGGTCGAAGCCGAGTTCGCGGCAGAGCCAGCGCAGCCGGAGCCCGTCGAAGAGCTCCTCCACCTCCCTCGGGATGTCCCCGAAGCGATCCTTCAGTCCGGCGGCGAAGGCCTGGAGTTTAGCCTCATCCTCGGCGTTGTCCAGGTCCTGGTAGAGGCGCAGCCGTTCCTGGCTGGACTCGACGTAGCTGGTGGGGATCAGCATATCGGTATCCGTCTCGATGGTGACCTCGCGGACGAAGTCGGCTGCCTCCGTCATCTGATCGGCGAAGAGGTCCTTGAACTCGCCCTGCTTGAGTTCGCGCACCGCCTCCTCCAGGATGCGCTGGTAGGTCTCGTAGCCGATGTCGGCGATAAAACCGGATTGTTCCCCGCCCAGCAGGTTACCCGCCCCCCGGATGTCGAGATCCTTCATCGCGATGTTGAAGCCGCTACCCAGTTCGCTGAATTCTTCCAGGGTGCGCAGTCGCTTGCGGGCATCGGAAGTCAGTACGCTTAAGGGGGGCGCGATCAGGTAGCAGTACGCTTTCTTGTTCGACCGCCCTACCCGGCCCCGCAACTGGTGGAGGTCCGACAGCCCGAACTGGTGGGCGTTGTTGATGATGATGGTATTGGCATTCGCAATGTCCAGCCCCGTCTCGATGATGTTGGTACACACCAGGACATCGTACTTGCGGTCGATGAATTCGATCAGCGTGGCTTCGAGTTCCTTCGGGTCCATCTGCCCGTGGGCACTGGCGATCTGTACGTCCGGACAGAGTTTGCGCAGCAGGGTGACCATATCGGTGAGCGACTTCACCCGGTTGTGAACGAAGAAGACCTGCCCGCCCCGGTACACTTCCAGTTCGATGGCTTCCTTCAGGATCTCCTCGTTGAACTGCCGGACCTCGGTGTGGATGGGCTGGCGGTTCGGCGGCGGCGTACGGATGACGCTCAGGTCGCGGGCGTTCATCAGGCTGAACTGCAGGGTGCGCGGAATGGGCGTGGCCGTCAGGGTAAGCGTATCCACGTTCACCTGCATGGCGCGCAGTTTCTCCTTGGCCTTGACGCCGAACTTCTGTTCCTCGTCCACCACCAGGAGACCGAGGTCCTTGAACTTCACCTTCGCGCCCAGGATGGCGTGGGTGCCGATGAGCACGTCGATCTTGCCCTCCTTCAGTCTTTTGTAGATCTCCGTTTTCTGCTTCGCCGACCGGAAGCGGTTCACGTAATCCACCGTCACGCCGAATTCTTCCAGCCGCTCCTTGAAGGTCCGGAAGTGCTGGAGGGCCAGGATGGTGGTCGGTACCAGTACGGCCACCTGCTTACCGTCCACGGCCGCCTTCATGGTGGCGCGCAGGGCGATCTCCGTCTTGCCGAAACCGACGTCGCCGCAGATCAGCCGGTCCATCGGGTTGGGCTTCATCATGTCGCCCTTCACGTCGTTGGTGGCCTTCAGCTGGTCGGGCGTATCCTCGTAGATGAAGCTGGCTTCCAGTTCGTTCTGGAGGTAGCCGTCGGGCGGGAAGGCGTGACCGGGGGTGGATTTCCGCTGGGCGTAGAGCTTGATGAGCTCGCCGGCCATATCCTTCATTTTCTTCTTCGTCCGGCTCTTCAGGTTCTTCCAGGTGTCGCTGCCGATCTTGTCGAGGCGGGGCAGCTGGCCCTCCTTACCCGAGTACTTCGAGAGCTTGTTCAGGCTGTTGATGCCGACGTAGAGAATGTCGTTGTTCTTGTAGATCAGCCGGACCGATTCCTGGGTCTTCCCGTTGATCTCCAGTTTCTCCAGCCCCGAGAACCGGCCGACGCCGTGGTCGATGTGCACCACCAGGTCGCCCGGGGTCAGGTCGCGCAGCATCCGCAGGTTGAGGGCCTGATCGCGGGTGAACCCCTTGCGCAGTTTGTAGCGGTGGAAGCGCTCGAAGATCTGGTGGTCGGTGTAGCAGGCCGCCCCCATTTCCGTATCGATGAAACCGGCGTGGATGGCTACCGGGATCGGCTCGAAGCGGACGCTGGCATCCAGGTCCTGGAAGATCGAATAGAAGCGTTCGATCTGCTTCGTGTTATCGGTGAATAAGTAGTTCGTGTAGCCCGAAATGGTGTTCTCGTTCAGGTTCCGGATGAGCACCTCGAAGTTCTTGTTGAAACTGGGCTGGGGCTTGGCGCGGCAGTCGATCGTCTTACCGATCTTCACGGGCTGCTTGTAATCGGAGAAGAAAACGAGCGCCTTACCGGACACGTCGGCCAGCACTTCTCCGGGCCGGATGAAGGCGCGGTCGCGAAAGATCTGCGCCAGCTCCTGGTCGTCGATGACCGTCAGGTTACGGCCGAACTCCTCGGCGCGGGTAAAGGCCTCGCCCAGCCGGTCGAGCAGCAGTTGAAAGTCCTTGAGCCAGATGACGGTATTTTCCGGAAGCACCTGGAAGATGCTGGTCTTCTGGTCGCGGTCGAATTTGGTGTTGATGTTCGGGACGATGCTGACGTAGTCCACGTCGGTCACCGACAACTGATTGAGGGGATCGAAGGTGCGGATGCTCTCCACTTCCTCGTCGAACAGCTCGATGCGGTAGGGAAATTCATTACCGTAGCTGAAGATGTCGATGATGCCGCCGCGAATGCTGAACTGCCCGGGTTCGTAGACGAATTCCTCCCGCTTGAAGCCGTACTCCACCATCACCTCCACGATGGTCTCCACGTCGATATCCTCCCCCTTCTGCAGTTCGATACGGCTGCTGGTCAGCACGGCCGGGGCGACGACCTGCTCGAAGAGCGCTTCGGGGTAGGTCACCACGATCTCCCCCTTCGACTTGGAGTGCGTCAGGTAGTTGATCGTCTCCGTACGCATCAGTACGTTCGTCGGGTCCAGCACCTCGAAGTAGAGCGGCCGGCGAAAGCTGTCGGGCAGTAACCGGACCTGCTTGGCGGGCAGCAGGGCGGCCACCGTATTCTGGATGTAGGCGGCCTCTTCCTTATCCGTGGCCACGATCAGCTGGTGCCCTCCGGCCCGGCGGTAGAGCCCCGCGATAAGGAATGATTCCAGGGCACCGGCCAGGCCCTTCAGTTGCACGGGGGCGGCATTTTCCTCCCCCGTTAGTCGGGCGAGTTCGGCCACGCGCGGGCTGTCGGCGTAACGCTGAAGGAGCTGCTGGGTAGAATCCAATGGTCGGGTTGGTTTGGGGTTCGGTATTTAACCGACGAGGGTGGTGGATGGTTCCGGGCGGCGGGGCGCGGGTGCGAGTTCTTCGAAAATGCAGGGCGTAATCCGTTAGGGGAGGGCTATGGCATACTCAAGGGGTCTGGTCCCGATCAGGGGAGTGACTCGGGCTACCAGCCTTCGACCGAAGACATGTGCTTTAATCCCTCCCACGCATTGCTTAGCGCCCTGCACCTGCGCGCCGTCGCCCGCTTAT
This sequence comes from Lewinellaceae bacterium, assembly GCA_963838715.1. Taxonomy (GTDB): domain Bacteria; phylum Bacteroidota; class Bacteroidia; order Chitinophagales; family Saprospiraceae; genus Neolewinella. The sequence continues at coordinate 3,500,964 of CAWISE010000009.1, read as the reverse complement.
TCTCCTTCCTCGAAATTATCCCGGATACGGGCCAGCAGGGCCCCCAGGCGATCATGGTCCTCGGCCGAGAGGCCCCGCCACGTCCGGGTCCGCAGTTCTTTGACCAGGGGCAGCAGTTTGGCGTGGGTAGCCTCTCCCTGAGTGCGTGACCACTACGTTGTAGCGGCGGCGGTCGTTGGGGAATCGCTGGCGGGCCGTCAGTTTTTTCTTACAGAGTTTATCGACGATGCGGCTGACGGTGGGAGCATCCTTCCAGGTACCGTTGGCCAGTTCGGTTTGCGACTGCTCTCCGCTGCCCACCAGGTGGTCGAGGAGCACCCATTGTTCGGTACTGATGTCTACTCCGGCCTCCTTAAAGGCGCGCAGGTAGTGGTGCTTGAGGAGACGCGTGGTGCGGTCGAGATCGGTTCCGACGTTGGGGTAGGCAAGGACATTCACGCCGGCTAAGATAGCGCAACAACCTTTCTCCGGTAGTAGTCGGCCAGCAACTGCTCCGGCAGCCAGTGACTGCCGCGGTACGGATGAACGGTCACGGAGGGTAACGGCTCGTAGACCGCCGCCAGCCGGTCGTGGTGCATGAGCGGGTCGCTGTCGCCGACGAATACCGTACAGCGGATGTCCCGCTCCTTCAGGGCCTGCTCGAATACGGCCGGCCGCGGGGGAAACCGCAGGACGCTGCGCAGGGTACCCGCCATCCGGCGGCGGAAGGGGCGGTCGTTCAGGTTGGCCTTCAGGTACTCCTGGGAGTAGCGGTTGAGGATGCCCCGCTTACGCAGCCAGCCGGATAGCCGCAGGAGGTGGCGGGGCCGCTCGGACAGCTTAGCCAGCGGGCGGAGCAGGGCGGCCGGCAGGGTATCGATCCAGTTGGTGTACTTCCCGCCGGCACCGTCGGGGGCCACCAGGGCGATGTCCCGCAGCTTATCGTGGCGCAGCGAGGGGAGGCAGGAGCTCAGCAAGCGCCCGCCCAGGCTGTGGCCCAGCAGGAAAACCGGGCGGTCGGGGTAGCGGTCCAGCAGTTGCTGGAGTACGGCCGCGTAGGCCGGCGCGTCGTACTCATCGCTGTACCATTCCGAGTTTCCGTGGTAGGGCAGGTCGGGGGCCAGGGTCGTGAAGCTGTCTCCGAGGTGCAGGCCGAGGCGCTCCATCCGTTGTCCGTTACGGCCGAAACCGTGAACGGCGAGGAGGATGGCGTGTCCCCGCCCGTACTGGCGCACGAAGAGACGGTCCGCCGGTCGGTCGGCGGTGGTGGGGGTGGCGGCGGTGATCCAGAAACTATCGGTCATGGTAAGAGAACATCCCAACTCCCCCGCTCTGTTTCTTCCTCCTCGATTCCGGCCAGGTGGTCCAGAAACACATCCCGGGAAATCGCCTCTCCGCCGAGGCTGGCCAGGTGGCCCGTCTCCTGTTGGCAGTCGACCATCCGGTAGCCCTGCGCTCCCAGCCGGCGGACCAGGCTGATGAAGCCGAACTTACTGGCATTCGGGGCCCGGAAGAACATACTCTCGCCGAAGAAGATCTTGCCGAGCGCCAATCCGTAGAGACCACCGACCAGCTCCTCCTCCCGGTCGTACACCTCCACCGAGTGGGCCAGCCCCAGTTGGTGGAGTGCTACGTAACCGTCGACCAGTTCGTCGGTGATCCAGCTGCCGAGCTGCCCGGGGCGGGAGAGGCTCCGGCAGGCTTCCATCACTTCCCGGAAGCGGGAGTCGTAGCGGACGGTATATTTCTCCTGGTTGAAGTAGGGCCGCATACTCTTACTGACCTTCAAACGGTCGGGGAACAGTACGAACCGGGGGTCGGGGTGCCACCAGAGGATGGGGTCTCCGTCGCTGTACCAGGGAAAATACCCCAACCGGTAGGCAGCGAACAGCCTTTCGGGGGTGAGGTCGCCGCCAAAGGCAGCGGGACCGTTCCCCCTTACCAACTGGGGGTCGGGGAACAATTCAGGATAGCGGGGGTCCAGTCGATACAGGGGCATTCATTCTATTCCTCGCGACCTCCTTCGATGACGGCAGACAGCCCCCGGTCCACCAGTGCTTCCCGCTTGGGCCGCAACTCACTGATGGCAGCGGACTTCACGGTGGCCTTTCCCTTCATGTGGATGAGCAGGGCCAGTTGCTCCGACTGTACGTCAGAGTGCCCCAGGATATCCATGAAGCACTTCATTACCCAATCGAAGGTGTTGTGGTCGTCGTTGTACACGACCAGATCGGCGGGTTCCCCCGCGCTTACGTCAATGTCTTCTTCGAGTAGGACGTCTTCCTGTCCGGCACCTGATAACCGCATAATAAAGGTGTTAGTCTTGAAAAAACCGGATGAATTAACCCAAAGTTTCCTGGATAGCGGCAAAGTTAGGTAAATCTCCGGCGCTCTCCAGTACCTCGGCGTACCGGATCACCCCTTCTTCGTCCACGACAAAAGCCGCCCGCTTACTCACGCCCTGCATTCCGAAGGCGAATTCGTCGTACAGCGCGCCGTACTGCCGGCTGACCTCCTTGTTAAAGTCACTGAGTAAGGGAAAATTAAGTTGCTCTTTTTTCTTGAATTCCGCCAGGGTAAAGGGGGAATCCACGGAGATGGCGACCACGTCCGCCTCCATTTTATTGTAGGCGGCCAGGGCATCCCGCATGGTACACATCTGTTCCGTACAGACCCCGGTAAAGGCGAGCGGGAAGAAATTGATCACCACCTTGCGTCCGGTGTAATCGCCGAGACTGACGGCCTTGGTCTCATCGGAGTGGAGGGTGAACAGGGGGGCTTTATCGCCGATCTTGAGACTCATGCTGGAGGGGTAATGGTGAATAAATTATGGTAGGTAGTTCCTAGTGTTACAATGTTTCAGACAAGTATTAGTTCGTACCTGATTACTATTGCGCGAAAGCAACCTACTACTAACTATCCACTCCCCACCATTGGCTACTTACTCCCCATCCAAGTACTCCACCTCCCGCGCCTACCTGGAGCTTCATCTGGCCGTTTTCCTCTGGGGGTTCACCGCCATTCTCGGAGACCTGATCCGGTTATCGGCCCTCAACCTGGTGTGGTGGCGGGTCTTCCTGACGAGCATGAGCCTGATCTTCTTCGTCCGGGTCGGTCGTATCCTCCGGGAGATGGGACGGAAACGATTGCTTCGCTTCATGGGCATCGGAACGATCGTCGCCCTGCACTGGGTGACTTTCTACGGGGCCATCAAGCTCGCCAACGCCAGTATCGCCCTGATCTGCATGGCTACCACCTCCCTGTTCAGCAGCCTGGTGGAGCCCTGGATCACCGGCTCCAAATTCCGCTGGTACGAATTGTTGCTGGGTCTCTTCATCCTGCCGGGGATCGCCCTGATCGTGAATGGCATCAGCGCGGACATGAACGTGGGCATCCTGGTCGGGCTGGTCTCGGCTTTTCTCGTGGCCGTCTTCACCAGTTTCAACAAGCGTTACATCCAGGAGAGCGATCCGTTGCGCATCACTTTCATCGAACTGGGAGCGGCCACTCTCTTTCTGGGCCCCCTGATCCCCTTTTTCGGAGGGGAGGTGTTCTGGCCGGCTCCGACAGACTGGCTGCTGTTACTCGTACTGGCGCTGCTCTGCACCACCCTTACCTTCTTTCTTTCCCTGCGGGCCCTGACGCAGCTGTCCGCCTTCGCTTCCAACCTCACGGTCAACCTCGAACCGGTGTACGGTATCTTTCTGGCCTACTTCCTGCTCGACGATGCCCAGGAACTTTCCCCCGAATTTTACTGGGGGACGGGGCTGATCCTGGTTGCGGTATTCGGATATGCGGGCCTGAGCAGATGGCTGGGGTACCAAAAAAAAGAAAGCGCCCGAAGGACGCTTTCTGATTAGTCAGGGGCGGTGCCCCCGGCTATGTTCTAATGAGTCCTCCGGACGCTGCCTAGTTCGTCAGTTCACCGGCACGTTTACCCGCGGAGTAGTTCACCTTGAGCTGGTTACTCTTCCGGAGCTTGGTCTTGACGTCCTGTACGATACCCATGGTCACCTCACCGTCCACGCGGAGGGAAGAGGTAATCCGGGAGCGCTTGGCCTCGGGTAGTTTAACCTTGTGCTGTTCCAGGAACAGGGGAATGTCATCCACGTTGGAGATCTTGTCGCCGAGCTGAATGCGGGGGCTGTTGCCGTACACACTCTGGTACTGCTTGGTGGGCCGACCGATGTAGATGTAGTTCACGAGTGATTTTTCCTCCAGCTTCGTCAGTTCCGTCACCTCCGGCGTGTTGACCTTCAGCTTCAGGTCGGAGTCCCGCAGTACGGTCACCATCATGAAGAAGAAGAGCAGCATGAAGATGATGTCGGGCAGCGAAGCCGTCGAAATGGCGGGAGAAGATTTACCGCGCTTTTTAGTGAACTTAGCCATGTTGCAATTTTAGGTAGTGGTTATTAATCGGAATGAACAACCACTAGATGCTATTCAATGCTGAAAGGGTGGGTGCTGGTTGCTGGTTAACTGGTTGCCGGTTACTGGTATCGCGCGGGTGGCGGAACCAGTAACCGGCAACTAGCAAACAGGCTACTGCTCGTCTCCGAAGGAAGTCGGTTCCGCTTCGGAAAGTACGAAGGGAATCTCGTCCCGGATGGACTTCCGCTTGGCGAATTCCATTTCCTCGGAGTAGGGTTCGCCGTAACGGCGCTGAGCTAATTCGTCCCATAACTCCTCGTAGGCACCCTTCAACTCGTTGTAAACGGCCAGGTAGGTATCGTAACTGGTACCGCGGTCGTTTTTCAGGGAGATGATGGCGTTACGTGGAGATTCGGAAAGATCGGGGCGCTTCGAAGGGTTCGCGATGAACTCCTTGGTGCGCTCCCGGAGCTGACCGATACGGGTTGGCTCCTCCCGGACCAACAACTGGTTCTGGGCGTTCACGAGTACGGAGTACACGTTACGTTCCTTCAGCTTGGTGATGTCGGGCTCTTCGTCGGACCAAGGCGGCAACTTTACGAGGATACCCTTGTCTTCGGCGATCGTGGTGGTGACCAGGAAGAAGATGAGTAGCAGGAAGGCGATATCCGCCATGGACCCTGCGTTGATCTCATTGTTCATCCGGTCTCTCGAGCTGGTCTTAGCCATAGTATTGGTCGGTTGAAAGGGTTACTTGAAGAGTCCGCGGATGCCGAACACGATGAGGGTCAGGATGGACAGACCGATCATCACCAGGGAAGCCAGGATGGCACCGCTGATGAATTTCAGGTTGCCCCCCGTAAAGTCGGTCTCCTGGGAGGTTTCGAACTTCGTGATGGCGTTCTGGATCTCGGCACTCTCCTGGGAAATGTCTCCGTTGGCGGAACTGTAGCCCACGAACATGATGATGAGCAGGACGGCAAGACCGGCGATCCCCTTGAGGGAACCTTTCGGGTTGCGGGCCATCTGGACCAGTCCGAAGATCAGGGCGATGGCAAAGGCTACGATGATCAGAAAGATCGAGGCGTACATGCCAAAGTTGAAGATGTCAGTTTCGTAGCTACGGTTGTCTCCCTGAAGGCTATCGAACACCGCTGCGTCAGCGCTGAAGATGGATGCCAGGAAAATGACCGTGATCAGCACTCCAATCCCGAAGGCCAGGGCCTGGCCGTATTTATTCAAAAAAGTATACATACTCTGATTGGATTTGGGTGAGAAGGGCTGATTAACCGCGGCGGAAGGTGTTGTTCGTCGCCATGATGTCTACCAGGGCGATGGAAGCATCCTCCATCCGGTTCACGATACCGTCGATCTTGTTGACGATGTAGTTGTACAGGATCTGGAGGATGATAGCTACGACCAGACCGAATACCGTGGTCAGGAGGGCTACCTTAATACCACCGGCTACAACCGCCGGGCTCAGGTCACCTACCGTCTCGATCCGGTTGAAGGCCTGGATCATACCGATTACCGTACCCATGAACCCGAGCATGGGCGCAATGGCGATGAACAGGGCGATCCAGACGAGGCCGCGCTCGAGCAGGCCCATCTGAACGGAACCGTAGCTAACGATGGCTTTCTCGACGGCGTCGGGGCCTTCGGAGCTGTGGCGGAGTCCTTCGTAAAGTACGCTGGCGGTGGGGCCGGGCGTGGATTTGGCTACCTCTTTGGCACCCTCTACGTCGTTTTCAGCCAAACGCTCGCTAATGCGGGACAGCAGCTTGTCGGTGTCCGTGGAAGCAAGGTTGAGCGTGATGATGCGCTCGATACAGAAGGCCAGACCGAGGATCAGACAGATCAGTACGATCGCCATGAAGCGCCAGTCGCCGTCAATGAATTGCTTTTTGAGCACTTGGAAGCCGGAAGAGTCCTGGGCAGCCAGGTCCGCGGCGGAGAAAGCCACCAGGGCGAAAGCCACCAGCATTTTAGAAAGATGTCGCATAGCCGAATTTGGGTTTAACGAATGGTTTGAGTAGTTGGAAAGATAAGCCCCGGGAGGCCATCATGCGGAGAGAGAGGGATTAACTCCTTCGTCGTTGATCGCGGTGCTCTGAGTTCGAACCTCTCGATTTTTGATGAAAAAGAAAAAACTTCACTCTCCTGGGTAGAGCGGAGAGAGAGGGATTAACTCCTTCGTCGTTGATCGCGGTGCTCTGAGTTCGAACCTCTCGATTTTTGATGAAAAAGAAAAAACTTCACTCTCCTGGATAGAGCGGAGAGAGAGGGATTAACTCCTTCGTCGTTGATCGCGGTGCTCTGAGTTCGAACCTCTCGATTTTTGATGAAAAAGAAAAAACTTCACTCTCCTGGATAGAGCGGAGAGAGAGGGATTCGAACCCTCGGTACGGTTACCCGCACACACGCTTTCCAAGCGTGCTCCTTAAGCCACTCGGACACCTCTCCTTATTAAAGATAAATCTGTCAAAAAATCAGCGCCCTCCGTCGAGGTTACCGCTGTGGTTGTCGAAAAGACCCGACGCTACTCGAATCCGCTTGGCATAGACGCAAAAATTGCAAAAACGTTCAACAAAACAAAATTTTTATCGGTGAATAAGCCATTTCACTTAGGTAGTAACCCCTCCCAAAGCATCCGCCCACGGCAACCCTGTCCGCGCAAAGCGGTCTAGGTCAAACAGTTGCCAAGCGTTTACCGAAGTGATGCGCGCTACTTTCTCCGGAGATATTTCCCACCAGTCCGCTACCTTTTCTGCGACCAGAGCGACGTAGGCCGTCTCGTTTCGCTTCCCGCGGTGCGGAGTGGGGGCCAGGTAGGGAGCATCCGTTTCCAGCAAAATACGGTCGCGTGGCACTCCGCGGAGTACCGGTTCCAGCCCTCCGTTCTTGAAGGTCGCGACACCGCCAATGCCCAGGTAGAAGCCCAGGCCGATGGCCCGTTCGGCTTCCGCCAGGTTTCCGGTAAAGCAGTGAAAGACTCCCCGTAACTTAGAATCCCCGATGCCTTCGATGAGTTCCAGCAACTCGGGAATGGCCTCCCGGGCGTGAATACTGATCGGCAGATCGTAGTCGATCGCCCAGCGGCACTGCCGGAGAAAAGCTTCTTCCTGCTGCGCCCGGAACGTCTTGTCCCAGTACAGGTCCATGCCGATCTCCCCGATGGCCACCCAGCGGCGTTCCGCCAGGTATTTTTCCACTACGGCCAGTTCGGCTTCGAAATCTTCCTTTACACTGACCGGATGTACTCCGATCATGGCCAGTACCTCCTCCGGGCGTTCCCGCTCCAGGGCCAGCATGGCGTCGTGCGACTTGCGGTCGACCGCCGGCAGCAACGACAGCCCGACGCCGGCCGCGCGGGCCCGGTCGAGCACGGCCGGCCGGTCGCCGTCGAATTTGGCGCTGTACAGGTGGGTATGGGTATCGATCAACATTTTGTAGCAGATGCGGACCGTCGGGTCGTTTGGTGTTTACCTTCGCCCCGATGGCCAAAAAAAAGAAATTTTACGTGATCTGGCTCGGCCACGTGCCGGGAGTATACACCTCCTGGACTTCTGCCAAACAACAGGTAGACGGCTACAAAGGTGCGAAGTACAAGTCATTCCCGGACCGGGCGCAGGCCGAGGCCGCCTACGCAAAGGGGTTTCAGCACTACGTGGGCAAGGCCGTCTCCGCGGCTTCCTCGACAAATTCGGCACCCGCGCGCCGCCGCAAAAAGAATGCCCCGCATACGGCTACCATAATCGGTAGGAGCATCAGCGTCGATGCCGCCTGTTCCGGCAACCCGGGCAAAATGGAGTATCAGGGCGTGACCACCGTGGGGGCCAGACGGCTGTTTCACCGCGCCTTTCCCCTCGGCACCAACAACATCGGCGAATTCCTGGCACTCGTCCATGCCCTGGCCTTCCTCAAGAAACAGGAACAGCCCGATCTGCCCATCTACAGCGACTCCCAGATCGCCATCGGGTGGGTACAAAAGGGGAAGTGCAAGACCACGCTGGTGCGCAACAAAAAGACCGCCGAACTCTACGAAATGATCGAACGGGGGGAAGCCTGGCTGGCCGAAAACGCCCTGACGAATCCCATTTACAAGTGGAATACGAAGAGCTGGGGAGAAATTCCGGCGGACTTCGGACGTAAGTAGGGCCCCCTGACCCCCGAACCGCATCTAACTAATAAATCTCATCCGGTACCGCTGCTCGATCTCCCCTTTCCGGATTTTGTCCAGCTTGCGCTTGATCATCCTTTTTTTCAGGGGCTTGAGGTGTTCCGTGAACAGGATACCGTCGATGTGGTCGTACTCGTGCTGGATCACCCGGGCGTTCATGCCGTCGAAAGTGGCCTCGTGGGCTACGAAATTTTCGTCCAGGTAACGCATCGTGATTTCCTCGGGCCGCTCCACGTCGCCCGAAATATCGGGGATGCTGAGGCACCCCTCCGAGTAGGAGCGGTCTTCGCCGGCCTCCTCGAGGATGTCGGCGTTAATGAACACCCCGCGGATGCCCAGGTCTTCCTCCCCTTCCTCCTGCATCGGTCGGCTGTCGATTACGAACAGGCGAATGGACAGCCCGATCTGGGGCGCGGCGAGGCCGACCCCGTTGGCGTTGTCCATCGTCTCCCACATATTGGAGATGAGATCCTGCAGGTCAGGATAATCGGGTGTAATATCTTTGGCTACCTTTTTAAGGACCGGCTGCCCGTAGGCGTAAATCGGTAAGATCATCTTTCTAGGGTCTATGAAAATCTACTTATGTATCGTTTTGTCAGCAATATGGACGCAAAAGTAGGTAGTTCACCCCACCCCTTCCATGTAGTCCTGTAAAATTAACGCCGCGGCGATGCGGTCCACCTGGCTCTTATCCCGTCGTTTCCGCTTTTTCATCCCCATGTCCAGCATGGCCGTTTTCGCCCGCCGGGAACTCAGTGCCTCGTCCTGCCGGTGTACCGCGATATCCGGGTACAACTTGCGAAACTTGCGCACGAACCCCAGTGCCTCCTGCATCACGGGGTTGGGCGTACCGTCCGCCTGCAGGCTTTCCCCCACCACCAGGTCGCTCACCTCCTCCTCGGCCAGGTAGGCGGCCAGCCAGTCCATCAGCTCCTGCTTGGGTACCGTGGTCAGTCCCGTAGCAATGATGCGCAGGGGGTCGGACACGGCAATGCCGATGCGTTTTTGTCCGTAGTCGATGCAGAGGATGCGCATAGTAGTTTGGGAGTTGGGAAGTTTAGGAGTTGGGGAGTTTAGGAGTTGGGGAGTTGCTGCCGCCTGGGACAGGCACGATAGCGAGCACGCGCAGCGGTGAGTAGTAACATAACTCCCCAACCCCAAAACACCCAAACTAAGCAACCAGAAAGGGGCGACGCAGCGCAGGTGCAAAATACCCTAAGCTACCGTTAAGTCCACCTCCCCGTCCCCGTCGGTCGTATCGTAGTCGTCCAGTATCTCGTCTTCGGAGTGGGTATTCCAGCGGCGGTAGCGGTCTTTCATCCCCCGTCGGGTCTTGTAGATCAGCCACATCAGCACCGGTACGACGACCAGGGTCAGGAAGGTAGCGAAAACCAGACCGTAGATGACCGTCCAGGCCATCGGGCCCCAGATGGCGGTGTTGTCTCCGCCGAGGAAGAAGCGACCGTCCCAGGTAGCGACGAAACTGAAGAAGTCGAAATTGAAGCCGATCGCCAGCGGGATCAGGCCGAGTACGGTCGTGATGGCCGTCAGCAGTACGGGGCGCAGACGGGTGGCCCCGCCCTCTACGATGGAGTGGTGAATGTCGTCCAGCCCGAGGTCGGAGATCTTCTCCAGCCCGAGTTGCTCTACTTTTTCCTTCATGAGCAGCGTGGTGTAGTCGATCAGTACGATGGCGTTGTTCACCACTACCCCCGCCAGGGAGATGATACCCACCCCGGTAAAGACCACCGAGAAGGTGCCCCCGAAGAAGAAATACCCCAGTAGCACCCCGATCGTACTCAGGATGACGGACGTCAGAATGATGAAGGGGGAACTGATGCTGTTGAACTGCGCCACGATGATGATGAAGATCAGGAAGAGCGCGAAGACGAAAGCCCCGAGCAGGAAGCCTACGTCCTCCTGCTGCTGTTGCTGCTCACCGGTGAACTCGAAACTGAAGCCCTGCGGCAGGTCGAAGTCCTGCATGGCCGCGTCGATCAGGGGAACCACGTCGTTACCCACGTAGCCGTCCAGCACGTTGGAACTGATGGTGATCACCCGGTCGAGGTCCTTGCGCCGGATGGCCGAGTAGCTGGAGGTGTACTCCACGCTGGCTACGGTGCTGATGGGTACCTGGGAGATCTGCCCGTTCGTCGGGTCCCGGAACGTGATGCGCTGGTCAAGCAGTCGATCTACCTGGTTGCGGTCCTGTTCCCGGAGGCGGATAAAAATGGGGTACTCGTCTTCCCCCAGTTTATACTTGCTGATCTCCTTGCCGTAGACCGAGGTTCGCAGGGCGCTGGCGATCTGGAAGGTGCTCAGGCCGAAGCGGCGGGCGGCCTCCCGGTCCACCTTGACCAGCAACTCGGGCTTGCCGAGTTTCACGTCGGCCGTCAGCTGCTCGATTCCGGGGATGCCCTGGTTGTTGATGTAACTGATCACCTCCTCGCCGAGGGGGATCAGCCGGTCCAGGTCTTCTCCGGAGACCTCCAGGTTGATGGGCTTACCCGTGGGTGGTCCGTCGGCGTTCTTGTCCACCGTGATCTTGGCGCCGGGAATACCGCGGACCGCCTCCCGCATCTCCTCCATCAGGTCACGGGTACTGACGTTGCCGCGCTCCCGGAAGGGAACGAAGCTCACGGTGATCCGCGCTTTGTTGGGGGTCAGCCCCGGCTCGGGCGGGGTGTTGGGGTCGGAGGTATTCTCCCCGATCTGGGTGAGGACGGCCTCGGTGACGTCGGCGTAGGGCCGTAGCAGGTCGAGGAAGCGGTCCTCGATAACCCGGGCTACCCGGTCGGTCTCCGTAATGTCCGTCCCGATGGGCATTTCCACGAAAGCGTTCACGTACAGGGGGTCGGCACTCGGGAAGAACTCCACCACCGGGGGTTTGATGGCCGTCAGCAGGAAGGAGAGCAGGAACAAGCCCAGGGTACCCGCGATCATGGTCTTGCTCCAGCGCAGGGAGAAACGGATGACGCCGTTGTACTTGTTTTCCAGCCAGGGCAGGAAGCGGTCCTGGAAGACGAAACTCGCCGGCCGCAGCAGGAAGAAGTACACCAGGCTCACGATGGTAGCGATCACCATCAGGTTAAATAACCACTGCACGCCGGCGAGTAACCCGATGACACCGACCACCATCATGACGGCCGCGGTGATGAGCGTACCCCGCATCCGCCTTTTCCGCCCGGCCTGGGTGGCCGCCCGCTCGTCCACCTTCATGAAGGTCCGTGCGAGTACCGGGTTAATGACCAGGGCCACGATCAGACTGGACACCAGTACCAGGATCAGCGTGATCGGGAAGTATTTCATGAACTCCCCTACGATGCCGGGCCAGACGGCCAACGGGCTGAAGGCCGCCAGTGTCGTCGCCGTCGAGGCGATGATCGGCCAGGCCACCTCTCCGGCACCGTACTTGGCCGCGTTGTCGGGGGCCTTACCCTGCTGCATGTAGCGGTAGATGTTCTCTACGATCACGATACCGTTGTCCACCAGCAGGCCCAGGGCCAGGATGAGGGCGAAGAGCACCACGATGTTGAGCGTCACCCCACTCAGCCAGATCCAGAGGATACCCATCAGCATGGAGAGCGGAATGGCGATACCCACGAAGAGGGCGTTGCGCAATCCGAGGAAGAAGAGCAGTACCAACACCACCAGGATGACCCCGGAAATGATGCTGTTCTCCAGGTTATCCACCTCGCTGCGGGTCTGATTGCTCTGGTCGTTGAAGAAGGTCACGTCCACCCCGTCGGGAATCTCCGCCTGCACGCGGGCGACGGTTTCCTTGATGTCGTCGGAGATGCGCAGCAGGTTCTCTCCGGATTTCTTGATGATGTCCAGGCTGATCACCGGCAGGCCGTCGGCCCGGGCGATGCTCTTGGGTTCTTCGTATCCGAACTTCACCGTAGCGATGTCCCGCAAATACACCAGCCGCTGCCGCTCATTCTTGATGATCGTATTGGCCAGTTCTTCGGCGTTGTTGTACTCCCCGACGACGCGAATGGCCCGGCGGACGCCGTTGTTCTTGATCTCCCCGCCCGAGAGGGTGAGGTTTTCGCTGCCGATGGCATTTTCAATGTCCTGAAAACCGATCTCCAGGCTTTCCATCTTGCGGACGTCCACGGCGATCTCTATTTCCCGCTCCTGTACGCCCTTCAGGTCGACTTCGCTGATGCCGTCGATGTCCTCCAGTTCGTCCTCCATCCGTTCGGCGTAGCGCCGCAGTTCATCGGGGGGGAAGTCGCCGGCCATATTGACGGTCACGATGGGGAAGTCACTGGCGTTGATCTCCAGGATGGTGGGGTCGGTATCCAGGTCGGTCGGCAGTTCGGGCTTGGCCTTGTCGACCGCGTCCTTGGTCCGGCGGACGGCCTCGTCGATGTCCTCGTCGGAGTTGAACTCCACGGTGATGACGCTAAAATCCTGCACGCTGGAACTGGTGATCTTCTTCAGTCCGTCCACGCTCTGAAGTTCTTTCTCCAGGGGCCGGGTGATGAGGCTCTCGATGTCCTCGGCGGAGTTACCGAAGTAGGGCGTATTGACGAATACCTGCGGGAAGGAGACTTCGGGGAATTGCTCCTTGGGCACCTGCTCGTAGGCGTAGAGGCCGAAGATGAGGATCATTATCGTGAGCAGGAAGACCGTTGTGGCGTTGTCAACCGCCAGGTTCGTCAGGGAAAAAGTCCGTTTATTCTGGTCCATCGGTGGGCGTATTCTAAAAAACTACTACTGAATGGGGCTGCGGCTCAGTTCGAGCAGCTGGCCGTCGGTTAGCCCCCGTGCTCCGGAGGTGATGATGCGGTCGCCCACGCTCAGCCCGCTCTCCACGACGGCTTTATTGTCGAAACTCTTACCGGTGGTGACGTACGTCTTCCTGGCGATGGTTTGCCCCTCCTGCTCGCGGGCAACGAAGAGGTAGCGCTGTCCGTCCACTTCCTGCTGGACGTTGTCCTGGCTCACGACGATGAGCCCTTCCTCCTGAAAGTCGAGGATTTCCACTTCCGCCAGGAGGTTGGCCTTCAACTGACCGATGTACTGGCCGGGAACGCGGATCTCTACTTCGAAGGTGCGGTTGGCGGGGTCGACCGTCCGCCCGATCCGGGTTACGGGAGCTTTGAACTCCAGGCCGAGTGCCTCGACGCGGACCTTAACTTCCTGCTTCACCTTCACCTTGCTCAGCAGGCTCTCGGGGGCGTCGGCCACCACGTTCAGATCGTTGGTGCTGATAATGCTCAGGATGGGAGACCCCGGCAGGGCGTTCTCCCCGGTGCGGGACATAACCCGCTCTACCGTCCCGCTCAGCGGGGCGTAGACGTTTCGCTTGTTCGCCTGTACGTCGATCGTCTTCAGCTGCTGCTGGATGCGGTCGTAATTGTTTTTCGCCTGGAGGTACTGGATCTCCGAACCGATATTCTGGTCCCAGAGCTTCTTCTGCCGTTCGAACACGGTCTGGGCCAGTTCGGAGGCCGTCTCCAGTTCGGCCCGCTGGGTGGTGGTACCCTCCACGTCGAGCACGGCAACCAGCTGGCCACGGCGGATGGGGTCGCCCTCTTCGAAGTTCATGCGCAGGATGCGTCCGGGGATCTCGGAACTCGCCATGGCCGTCTCGGCGGCACGGACGGTGGCCTGCACTTCGGCGTAGTCGGTGAAGTCGGTCGCCTTCACCTCCTCGTAAGCGACCAGGGTGGTCTTGGGGGCGAAGCTGGGGTCGATAACGGCCAGGGAGTCCTCGAGGGCTTCGATCTCCTGGGTCAGCGTACTCAGTTGGGCCCGTTTTTCCTTCAGGGCGGCCTTGGTTTCCTCCAGCCCGACGGGGGCCTCTTCGTTGCCACCACCGCAGGCGGTCAGGAGCAGGGTGAGGAGGAGAGATGTATATAGTGGTTTCATGTTTTGTGGTTTGCATCGGCCTGAAGGCCGACGTTGTGCTTGGGGGAAGGCCCACCGGGCCTATGTTCGGAGCTACTCCAACGTCGCTGCGCCCGCTGCTCCTTCTGCGTGAACGCTAGCGTCGACCTAAAGCGATGTATAAATTCTCCTTCGCCAGCAGGGACTCATAGAGGGCGTTCAGGTAATTGGCCTGACTTTCGTAGAGTTGCTGCTCGGCCTGCACCACTTCGATGCTGCTGCCGACGCCCTCGCGGTACTTGATCTGGGTCACGTCGTAGATACGCTGGGCCAGTTCCAGGTTGCTCGTCCGGGTCGTAAGGATGTCACGGGCCGTCGTGAAGGTGGCGCGGGCGTTGCGCACTTCCAGGGCAATGCCCCGGACCACGTCGTCGCGCTGGTTCACCACCTTCTCTTCCGCCAGCCGGGCACGTTGTAAGCGGGCACTGCGGCCGCCGAAATCGTAGATCGGAATGTTGGCGCTCAGGCCTACCAGTACGGTCGGGGCCCAGAAACCATCCTTGAGGTTGTCTCCCTGGTACTGGTACTGGCCGGAGACCACCCCGCTCAGCGTGGGCAGGTAGGCTGATTTTTGCAGTTCGGTGTTCAGGGCCTGGAGGGTCATCGTCTGGTCGAGTAACCGGACCTCGCTGCGCTGCTGGTAGGGGATTTCCTCGGCCAGGGCGGCCTGATCGATCGTAAGTTCCAGGGCATCCAGGTCATCGGAGACCCGCAGCGGCTCCCCCTCGGGGTAATTGAGCGTAAATTTCAGCGCGCGCAGAGCGTTTTCCCGCTGCTGCTCGATGTTGTCCCGCTGGCTGCGGAGGTTGGAGAGGCTGAGTTGAAGCCGGTCTACGTCCAGTTGCTCCACGAAACCGGCTTCGTACTGGGCCTCGGTCTCCCCCAGCAGCTTCTCCAGGTTAGCGATGTTCTTGTCGAGGATGCCGACGTTGGTCGACAGCAGCAGTACCGGAAAGTACGACTGGGTCACCTGGTTGCGCACCTGCCGCTGGGCGTCTTCCAGTTGGAGGTTGAAGTAATCACGGCTGGCACGGGCGGCACGGACGGCCACCAGGTAACCGGGGTCGAAGATGCTCGAAGTGATCGAGATGCCCGAGGTAAAGCTGTTCTTCAGCTGGAAGGCGATGCTGGTCGGCGCATCGGGGTCCCCCATGGCGAAGGCCGGTGGTAGCGGCAAAACGGGCACCTTCAGGAAGTGCTGGTAGTCGAGGCTGGCGTTGATCTGCGGCAGCCCGGTGCTGAGGCGTTCCCGGACGCCTTGTTCGGCATCCAGAATATCCACCCGTGCGTTACGCACCTGGTTGGAATTGGCAAAGGCGTAATCAACCGCCTCCCGCAGGGAAAAGACCGTCGTGGCTTCCTGGGCGAACAGGGTCGCGCCGCAGCCGACGGCCAGCAGATAGGTCAGAAAAATTTTCATTCGAGGCTTTCGGTTTTCAGGTACTGTTCGATGCGCTCGCGACCGAAGGCATTGACGATACCGTTGAAGTGGTACATGGCGTGTTGGTGGATAATGTCGGCCAGGGGCCGTTCGGTTGCCGGAAAAACGTTGGTGTCGATCATCATCATCACGCTCCCGGCAAAGAAGTTGGCGATGATCTGCGGGTGGAGATCGTTGCGGTACAGCCCTTCCTCCATCCCCCGCTCGATGTTGCGGGCGACGGACTGACTGAACTCCAACTGGTGCCGCTTGGTCTGGCTCTCCCAGATGTGGCGGTAGTACTTCTGGAGGTCGCGCAGGGTGGTCGGGCTGATCTGCCGCATCTGCCGGATGAAGTAGCGGCTGTTGCGAACGAACTCGTCAATCGCATCCTTGCTGTCGTTCAGGTTGCGGTTCAGTTGCTCCATATCGCAGCGACCGTCTTCCTCCATGACCCGCAGGACAAGCTCTTCCTTATTCTCCACCAATTGGTAGAGCGTCTTTTTGGAAATACCCATCTCCCGGGCCACGTCATCCATACTCACGCTCCGGATACCGAGGCTCATGTAGAGATCGTGGGCCACCCGAAGCAGCTTCTGTTGAATAGGATCTGATCGATTCACTGCGTACAAACCCCAGGAAACTTTAAAAAGTTTCAAAGTTTCCCGCGTTTTTTCTACTTTTATTTGTCCGAACATGGTCATGACTGACCTGACTGCGTTTCAGCTCCGTTTCCCGCCCTCCGTGGAGTATTCGCACCTGCGTTCCCGCCCCGTTATTTTGCCGGGTAATCTGCCGGCGGCGCGCGGGTGCAAAGCCTTCAGCGCTGAAAAGTCGTTTCGGAATCGGGGGGGCTACGAACCGATTACATCCCCTAACTTGACCCGCCATGAAACTATCCGACCTGCGTGACCGCCTCGCCCATCGCCCCGGCTCCCCGGCCCACGATGGGGACTTCGGGATCGGCGACAAGGTGGCCCGCCGCCCCGGCACCCGCCTGATCAATGCCGACGGAAGCTTCAACGTAGTCCGGCGCGGACGGTCCGTTTTTGCACCCTACCAGAATCTGGTCGAGATGCGCTGGACCCGTTTTCTGCTGCTGACCGTGGCGATTTACGTGGTTTGCAACCTTCTCTTCGCCCTGGGCTTCCTGGCGATCGGGACCGACCAGCTCGCCAACGTACCCCAGAGCGAGACCCTGCTCCGGAGGTACCTGCTCTGTTTTTACTTCAGCGTGCAGACCTTCACGACAGTCGGCTACGGGCAGCTGGCCCCCATCGGGATAGGCGCGAACGCCCTGGCGGCCCTGCTGTCCCTCTTCGGCTGGATCGCGCTGGCCCTGGTGACGGGACTGGTATTCGCCCGTTTCAGCCGCCCCAGTCGCATGATCGTCTTCTCGGAGCGGGCCATCATCTCCCGTCTGAGGTCCGGCAAGCGCAGCCTCCAGTTCCGGATTGCCAACCTGCGGGATACCAACCTGATCAACCTGAACGCCCGGGTTGTCCTCACCTGGCTGGAGGAGGAAGCCGGTGAGTTGCGCCGACACTTCCGCCCCCTTACCCTGGAGCGCGACCACGTCCCCCTCTTCCCGCTGAACTGGACGATCGTTCACCCCATCGACGAGGACAGCCCCATCTACGGCTGGAACAAGGACGACTATTGCCGCCGCCATTCGGAACTGCTCATTATGATCGAGGGGTACGATCAGACCTTCGCTCAGAGCGTCCACATCAAGAACAGCTACCTCCACCGGGAACTGGAGTGGAACAGGCGCTTTGCCCCCATGTACCGGGAGCGGGAAAACGGTACGGAACTCGACCTGGAAAAAATCAATGATGTCCTGGAGGAAGAATGAGGTGGATGTGTCGCGGCATTTATGCTGCGGACGGATAAATCCGTTCTCAGGCTAAAGCCCGAGACACGTTGCCAGCCCTGTATCAATCAGCTTCTCCACCGCCACGCCCGGCGCATCGTGGAAGGTACCCAGCGCCCGGTTAGCCAGCAGCACGCTCAGGCTGGCTGATTGGTGGCCGAGGGCATTGGCTAAACCATATATACCCGCCGTCTCCATTTCTATATTGGTCAGCCGAAGGCCGTCGGGCGTCCGCCAGTTGCGCAGGGCGGACAGGGTTTCGGGCGTATAGGCGGAGGGCAGCCGCAGGCTCCGCCCCTGGGGAGCGTAGAAACCGGCCGCGGTCAGGGTGATGCCCCTGGGCAGATCACTGTCGGCAAAGGCGGGCGGCAATTCCGGCCGCACCAGGATCGGGTCGACGGGCAGTTCGAGGCCGGCCAGTCCGGCGGGCACTTTCTGGCGTCCTGTATAATACGGTAAGAGACCATCCATTCCGAGCGCGGCTTCGGAGAGCAGGAAGCTGCCCAGTTCCAGGTCGGGCTGAAAGGCTCCGCTGGTCCCCAGTCGCAGAAAGGTCAGTCGGGTGTGCTCCGCCCGGACCGTCCGCGTCTTCAGGTCGATGTTGACCAGGGCGTCCAGTTCGTTGAGCACGATGTCGATGTTATCCGTCCCGATTCCGGTGGAGACCACGCTGATCCGGCGGTCACCGATCCGGCCGGTATGGGTAACGAATTCCCTGGCAGTTACCCGGTGCTCGACCTGGTCGAAGCGGCGGCTCACCTGATTCACCCGCTCGGGATCACCGACGGTGATGACGGTCGGGGCGATCTGCCCGGGTAAGAGGTGCAGGTGATAGACCGATCCGTCCGGATTGAGAATGAGTTCGCTGGCGGCAATCATGCCCTAGGCGTTTTCCCGTACCATGGCCACCAGCTTTTCCTCCCGGATCTCGCTGCGCCAGTAGCTGCCGAGCGATTTGCCTTCGTGTAGCACGATGGCCTGGGGGCTGGCGTGTTCTACGCCCGTCCGTTCGGCGATCGCCGCGGAAAGATCATCAGCGTACTGCACCACGATACCGTAGATGTCCACGTCGTGCTTGGCGTTGGCCACTTGTTCCTGGGCCAGGGCACTGAAGGGGCAGGTGGCGCTGTGCTTAAAGAGGATGACGGGCTTATCGTGGGAAGCCTGGATGGCCGCGTCGAGATCGGCGGTGGTGTGCATGATGTTGAACATGGTGTCTGGTCTTTTGGTCTTTGCGTTGATGATGCTGGTGCGAGCGGTTGGCGACTAGATACTAAAGACTACCCACTTAAAAAAGGCCCGCCGAAAAGTCGACGGGCCGCTTACATACACTCACCTTATCTTGTAAACTCTATTGTGCTGTTTCGAACGGCAAGTAATTTTACGAAGTTCGGCGGCGGTATGAATTTTTCCTCTCTCACTTATACCGGAAATCGTCCCTAACCACCATTTTCCTTACCGGGTACACTGCACACGAATTTCAGGGTGGACAACCAGCCAGCTAAATTCGTTCTACTTTTACGACCCCAAAATCTAAACCAACCATGACACGTAAATTATTTCTTTGCTTCCTGGTCCTGACCGCGTTGTTTGCCGCCGGCTGCGGAAACGATGAGGACGCATTCTGTGAGGGCCGCGTTTCCATCGACGACTACCTGGACGCCAACCCTCAGGAAGGGGACATCATCACGGATGACAGCGGGCTGAAGTACATCATCCTGGACCCGGGTACCCCCCAGCGCCCCGAATTGACGAGTTTCATTACGATCAACTACGACGGAAGGCTGACCAACGACATGGAATTCGACAGTGGGGTGGGTGCGACTTTCATTCTCGGTCAGCTCATCGAGGGCTGGCAGATCGGGCTGCGTAAAATCGGTGCCGGTGGGATGATCCGCCTGTTCATTCCCTCCGAACTGGGCTACGGTGCCCGCCAGTCCGGCGACATCTGCCCCAACTCAGACCTGATCTTCGACGTCACGGTGATCGAGTGGAGAGACAACTAGACCACAGCGACGTAAGCCGTTCCGGCAACCGTTACCCACTCAGCCTGGTTTGTCCCGGCTGGCACGATCCCCGCAACGTCGGCTCGGCATTCCGCCTGGCCGATGCGGCGGGGATCGCTGGTTTGGTGCTGGGCGGAACGACACCGGTGCCCCCGAATACCCGGATCAATAAGACGGCCCGCTCCACCGTCCGCAGCGTTCCCTGGCGGCAGGTGGCGGATACGGCCGCCTACGTCCGGGAGCGGCGCCACGCCGGCGATCTCGTTATCGGACTCGAGATCACCTCCGGGAGCGAGGACCTGCTCACCGCCGACCTGACGGGCTGGGCCGACCGCCCCACCCTGCTACTGGCCGGTGCCGAGGACCGGGGCCTCCCACCGGAACTCATCGCCCTCTGCGATCGCACCGTCCACCTGCCCATGCACGGGCAGAATACCTCCATGAACGTAGCCGTAGCGCTCGGAGCGGCGGTGTATTTACTGCTCGCAAAGGCACCAATGTCAAAATGACAAGCAAATCAGGAATTCCACTGTCTAAATCAATCACTCATTCAATTAAATCTACTAAAAATTAACGATTCCATATAAAAACAATCATTTTATTGAAAACACTTGCACATAAAGACCAAATGATTGCATCTTTGCCAATGTCATCGGGGAACAACGGTTCCTCTCCCATACTGTAGGGTGATGAAATTGGCAGCCATGCCCGCTTGTCTCGCGGGTGGGGAACCAGGGATAAACCATTCGCCAGCGCTCCGAGGGGCACGCTCTTCGGAGCTTTGGCAGATCGGCTAACCGCCCCGTGGAGGTTCGAATCCTTCCCCTACAGCAGTTTTGGACCGTTATATTTTTGGACCGTTAAATACCAACGATCCACTTTCCAACGGCCCACTCTCCCCTTGTAGGGTGATGAAATTGGCAGCCATGCCCGCTTGTCTCGCGGGTGGAGAGCCCGGAATAAAGCTGCGTCACCGCGCACAGTGCTCCTGCGCTGGGTGCGATGACGATCGCCTAACCGCTCCGTGGAGGTTCGAATCCTTCCCCTACAGCAATTTTGGACCGTTAATTCCAACGATCCAACCACCCCAGCCAGTCCCCGCAAGCGGGCTGGCTTTGTCATTTCCCCCTCGCCATTCACGCTTCCGGGAAGGTTTATTGTTGAATTTACACTAAGTCCCTTATTTTTGCCGCTTCTTAGCGAGCAGACGACCCAACCTGTCAGCCCCTGGCGGTGTAGTAATATCGAAAACCTCGCACCTGCGTCCCCGCCCCCCTCAACGGTGGCGGCCGCGGGCTCACCCAAAAAACAAGCACCCATCATGGCAAGAATTGCAATTAACGGCTTCGGTCGTATCGGACGGATCACCCTGCGCAACCTCCTCGAAAAGGGACTCGACGTAGTGGCCATCAATGACCTGACGGACAACGCCACCCTGGCTCACCTCTTCAAGTACGACAGCGTACAGGGCAATTTTGCCGGTGAAGTGAGCAGCGACGAAGACTACATCTACATCGACGGTAAGAAGATCGATGCCCTCAGTCAGCCCGACCCCAGCAAACTGCCCTGGGGCGACATGAACGTCGACGTGGTGCTGGAATGTACCGGTCGCTTCGTGGAGAAGTCCAAGGCCAACCTCCACATCGAAGCCGGTGCCAAGAAGGTACTCATCTCCGCTCCCGCCAAGGGAGACGTGGCCACCGTCGTCCTCGGCGTGAACGAGGAAGTACTCAACGCCGACACCAAGATCTACTCCAACGCCAGCTGTACCACCAACTGCCTGGCCCCGATGGTAAAAGTCCTGGACGAGGCCTTCGGTCTTGAGAAGGGGCTCATCACCACCGTTCACGCCTACACGGCCGACCAGAACCTGCAGGACGGTCCCCACAAGGACCTGCGTCGCGCCCGCGCCGCCGCCATCAACATCGTGCCCACCAGCACCGGTGCCGCCAAGGCCGTCGGTCTCGTACTCCCCCACCTGAACGGCAAACTCGACGGTGGTGCCATGCGCGTTCCCGTTCCCACCGGCTCCCTGACCGACCTCACCGCCGTCCTCAAGACGGAAGTCACCGAGGAACAGGTGCACGAAGCCTTCAAGAAGGCCTCGGAAGGCAGCATGAAGGGCATCCTCGCCTTCGTGGACGCCCCGTACGTAAGCTCCGACATCGTCGGCAGCAAGTACAGCAGCCTTTACGACAAGGAGCAGACCAAGGCCATGGGCAAACTCGTCAAGGTCGTCAGCTGGTACGATAACGAGGCCGGTTACAGTGCCCGCCTGGCGGATCTCTGCGAGCGGATCGCCGCCATGTAAGTTATTTGGTTTACACCCCCTCGCCCCGACAAAACAGCCACCAAGACAAACATTCGTCTTGGTGGCTGTTCTACATTAGCGAGCCACGCGAAGCGAGCGAGTGGTTTGCCCGACTCCCAAACTTTCCAATTCCCCAACTATGAAACTAGACCACCTACCCGTAAAGGACAAAAAAGTCCTCGTTCGCGTGGACTTCAACGTCCCCCTCGACGGAGACAAAAAAGTAACCGACGACACCCGCATCAAGGGCGCCGCTCCCACCATCAGGCACCTGCTGGAGGAAGGCGCGGCCGTTATCCTGATGAGTCACCTCGGTCGCCCCCAGAAGGAGAAAACCGAAGAGGGCGGCATGGATTACGAGAAGTTCAGCCTCGCCCCGATCGTTTCCACGGTCGAAGATCACATCGGCTGTCAGGTCAAATTCGTTTCCGACACCATCGGGGAAGATGCTCAGGCCGCCGTGGCCGAACTGCAACCCGGTGAGGTACTGCTCCTGGAAAATACCCGCTTCTACGCCGGGGAAGAGAAGGGAGATAAGGACCTCGCCGAGGGCATAGCGAAGCTGGCCGACCTCTACGTCAACGACGCCTTCGGGGCCGCTCACCGGGAGCACGCCAGCACGGCCACCGTGGCCCAGTTCTTCAGCACCGACAAGAAAGCCTTCGGCTACCTCATGGAGGCGGAACTGGAAGGGGCGAAACGCCTCCTGAACAACCCCGCCCGCCCGGTGACCGCCATCGTCGGCGGAGCCAAGGTGAGCGACAAGATCCAGTTGCTGGAAAAGCTGCTGGATTTCGCCGACAACGTCATCGTCGGCGGGGCCATGGCCTATACCTTCAGTCTGGCCCAGGGCGGGAAGGTCGGCAAATCGCTCGTCGAGCGGGACAAGACCGACCTCGCCCTGAAACTGCTGAAGAAGGCCGAGGCCAACGGTACCAGGATCTACCTGCCGGTGGACACCAAGGTCGGTAAGGAATTCAGCAACGAAACCCCGACCGACATCGTCAAGTCCGGCGAAATCGGCGACGAGTGGGAAGGTCTCGACATCGGGCCCGAGTCCATCGAGGAGTTCTCAAAGGTGATCGCCGGGAGTAAGTCCATCCTCTGGAATGGCCCGATGGGCGTTTTCGAAATGCCCAATTTCGCCAAGGGAACGAACGCCATTGCCCAGGCAGTGGCCGACGCGACCAGGAACAACGGTGCCTACAGCCTCATCGGTGGCGGGGATTCCGTTTCCGCCATCAACCAGGCCGGCCTGGCCGACCAGGTGAGCTTTGTCTCCACGGGGGGCGGGGCGATGCTGGAGTTGCTGGAGGGCAAGGAGTTGCCGGGAATTTTAGCGATCAAGAGCTAGAGGAAAGAGGAAAGACAGACGCTCGATTACCGGGAATCTGTCTTTTTTCTTTTAGCCCCGCTGACTGGCGGGACGGTCTTGCTTCTTTTTTCTCAATTCCTGAGTCTTAACTCTTAACTCCCCAAAGACGTTCCTCTTTGCATGCAAGTCGAAGTCCAGCCCCGCACCGCCGTCCAGCTACCCGTCACCTTCGGGGAACCCGGCAGCGATGCGCCCAATTTCGACCCCTTCGCCATTCCCTACGCCGTCTCCCTTTCCCTGGCGCCGGTGCTGGAACGGATCGAGCGGGAAATTGAGGGCGGGGACGCAGGTGCAAAGCTTCTGGCGAGAGCCGTCCTGGACCGGATCCAGGAGCATCCGGAGTTGCGCCAGCCCATCACCGATTTGCGGATTTTCGAGCGGCACAAGGATTTGGTGGAACTCATCCAGCTGTTCATCGTACCGGCCTTCGAGCGGGACAGCAGCCTCTACAAGATCAGCCTTCCCTTCCGGATGGAGGCCCTCCACAGCAGCCCGGCCCTCGATCGGCTCATGGACCTGAACAACGTCTGTATGTCCTTTAACAAGGCGGCCGACGCGGTACGGGCCACCAATGTCATCGTGGCGGGCGGCACCATCCTGCGGCATTGTTACGGGGTGATCACGGACATGAGTCCGGACGCCATGCTCTCCTATCCCTGCCCCCACACCACCCTGCTGCGCTATTACCGCCCGACGATCATCGATGATTACGTTCGGGTGAAGGTGAACGGTGAGTTACCCGAACTGAGCCAGTCGGACATCAACCTCCTCCTGAGCAACATCGAAGACACGGAGTTGTGGTTGCGGTTGTTGCCGCCGGCCGTGTTCAGTTTCGAGGGTTTTCACTTCTCCCGGATGGTGGAGATCACCGTCGAGGAGTCCATGAGCCGGCTGAAGCACAAACTGATCAGCCGCGACGCCGTACTGAACATCGAGCGGGTACGGGAACTGGCGGATCTCATTCGTATCCACTACATGAACGCCGGCTTTCAGCTGGGCCTGGCCGCCGTCGATTTCCCCCGCGACCGGATGGTCGACCACGAGTACCGCATTCAGTACAATTTCCTCCAGGGTCAGGTCGACGACCTGACGGCCGAGGAATACCGGAAAAGTATTTACGGACGGGCTTTCCGTACCCGGGAGGCGGTACTGGTAGAAGACCTCGCCGCGCTGGAGAAAGCCACCGAACTGGAAGTCCGGCTGCTCGACCAGGGCATCCGCAGCATCCTCGTCGCTCCGCTGCGGGATAAGGACAAGAACGTCATCGGCGTGGTCGAGCTCGCCAGCCCCGAACCCTTCGGTATCAATGCGTTCGTGGCCATACGCTTCGAGGAGATCCGCGCCCTGTTCCGGACGGCCGTCGCCCGCAGCCGGGAGTACGTCGACAACCGGATCGAGGCCATCATGCGGGAGCAGTACACCAGCCTGCACGCCAGCGTGGAGTGGCGCTTTACCCAGGCTGCCTTTCGGCTCCTCGAACTGCGGGACGCGGGTAAAGACCCCGGGGTGCCCGAGGAGATCGTTTTCAATAACATATTCCCCCTTTACGGGCAGGCGGACATCGTCGGCAGCAGTGGTATCCGCAATGCCGCCATTTACCAGGATCTTTTCGACAACCTCAGGGGTGGCCGTCACTTCCTGGACATGGCCCGCGGACTGGTCGATTTCCCCATCATCGGTCAGGTACTACTGGAACTGGATGGCTTGCTGAAACTCACCCTCGAACAGTTCGACAACGGCCAGGAGGTACGGTTGGGCGACTTTATCCACCGTCAGCTGACGCCCCTCATCGAGCAACTCGCCCAGGTGGAAGAACTGACCGATTACGCCGCCAACTACCTGGCTAATCTCGACCCCGACCTGGGGCTGTACTACCGGGTCCGCCGCGACTACGAGACGAGCGTTTCCCGTCTCAACCGCACCCTGAGTGATTTCTTTACCGAGCGCGACCAGGCCAGCCAGGCCCTCCTGCCCCACTACTTCGAGAAGTACAAAACGGACGGGGTGGAGTACGAACTGTACCTCGGCCAGAGCCTGCTCAAAAGTCAGGAATTCAGCGAGATCCACCTTCGCAACTTCCGCCTCTCCCAGCTGGTGGATATGTGCGAGATCACCCGCCGGGTCGGCCGGCTCAGTGAGGAACTCCCCATGCCGCTGCGCACGGCCCAGCTGATCTTCGTCTACTCCTCCCCCCTCGACATCCGCTTCCGGATGGACGAGAAACGCTTCGACGTGGACGGTGACTACAACATCCGGTACGAGATCCTCAAAAAACGGATCGACAAGGCAACCATTCACAAGGGGAAGGAGCGGCTTACACAGCCGGGGATGGTGAGTATCGTCTTTCTCTCCGACCGGGACGAGACGGAGTACCGCGGCTACCTGAGCTACCTGCAGCAGTCGGGCTACATCGACGGGGAAGTGGAGACGCTGGTACTGGATGCGCTGCAATCGGTGAATGGGTTAAGGGCACTGCGGTTTAAGGTCCGCATGGAGTTGTCGGACGACCTCCGCTAGCGCTCCGAGCCGGCCGACAACCCGCGCGGCATCCGGCGAACACCCTCTTTTAAGATCGGTTCTACTACGTACCGAATATCCACTATGCGCCCCATCTTGTCCTTTTTATTTACTTCGCACAAGGCAACCTCCGCTCCGCTCCTTATGCTAGTGTGCACCTGCGTCCTCGCCCCCCTCACCCTTCCGGCCCAGCAGATAGGCCTCTCGGAGGGCAACGTCGAAAGCATTACCGACAAGGTAAATTTCGCCAGCGGCGGGGTCCGCAACCGCAGCCAGAGCCGGGGCCTGGTGATCCGCTACGAAACGCAGCCGGGCTTCGACTGGCAGGTGGACGCCGACAGTCCGCTGGCCGGCGGGAAGGAAAAAGTGACCCATCTGGAGCAGTTCACCTTCAAGTTCAAAATTCCGATCCTCAACAAACCGGACCTGAAACTGCTGCTCGGCTACGAGTGGGATACGGAAAAGTACTTTTTCAATAATCCCTACGAGAACGAGCCCCAGCCTACCTTCTTCCAACTACTGGACGAACGCAGACTGAAGCAGAACAAACTGTCCGTTTACGTCACCAAGGCCCTGGACGAAAAGTTCTATCTCTCCGGCCGGCTCCGCATGAGCCTCAACGGCGATTACCAGGGGCTGATCGACTTCAATGAGGTGTACCGGAACTACAGTGCCGGCTTCGGCTTCGGCAAGAAGATCAGTGAGGACGAGAGCTGGGCCGTCGGCGTTGCCCTCAGCAGCAACAAGTTGCGCACCATCGCACTGCCCTTCGTGCTGTGGAACAAAACCTTCACCGATAATTTCGGCATGGAACTGGGGCTGCCCAGTCAGGCGTTCGTCCGCTGGAACGTGGGGAGCGACAAGAAAAACTCCTTCCTGTTCGGCCCCAAGTTCGAGAGCAAGTTCTACGCCATCAACAAGGACGATCGCGAGGATTTTTCCGACCTGGGTCGTTTCTTCCTGCGTCGCAACGGGATCAAGGTGCAGCTACAGTACGAGCACAACATTGCTCCCTGGGTCTGGCTTTTCGGCCAGGGCGGCTACTACATCCCCTGGCAGAATCGCTTCAACATGGAAACCGACCTGGACACCGATCTGGACACGACGGTGGGTGGCCGGCCGTTCATCCGGGCGGGGTTGTTCCTGGCACCGCCGAAGGATTTGATCAAGTAGGACGACCGTTGTCGTCTACACATCGACATCCGACGTGAGACTATAATCAGGTTTTCCCACGTCGTATGTCTCGGAACGGGCGCAGCCCTGGTGAGGTCGTCCGATGTGCGGAAACTAGAGAATGGACAAACAACAAAGCCGCCAGGACATACTGTCCTGGCGGCTTCTTTAGCGGTTAAGCCTTGTTGATGGTCGCTTACCGAAGAATCACCTTCGAGGCCACGATCCCTTCGTCGACGCGGATGCGGACGACGTAGGTGCCGTTCGGCATGGTGCCGCGATCGATGCGGGTGCTGGTGGTATTCAGGCCGATCTTGTCGGCGACCAGGCGGCCGTTGATGTCGTAGATGCTCACCTGACGGATGGGGAAGCCCTCGGCGGTGCGGAGGGTGAAGCCTTCGGCGGCCGGGTTGGGGCTGAGTTCGAAACCAATATTGGCAGGTACGAGGATCTCCTCGTTGCTGACCAGCTCTTCCAGTTCCAGGGCGTACCAGGCGCGGGGCAGCACGTGGGCCATGATGGTGTCGATGTTGGCCTTGGCGGCGGCGGGGTTGTTGTAGTTAGGGTTGGTCTGAACCTCTCCGGCGATGATCACGTCGGCATCGAGATTAGCCGTGGGGCGGGCCGTATTGATCGCGTCGATCGTAGCCCGGAAGAGAGGCTCGCTGAACCAGTTCCAGACGCCCGTGGTGGCACCGGAGGTACCGGTGCTACCGGGCTGCGTCCGCAGGACGGTCCAGAGGTTATCGACACCAAGCTGAAACACCGCGCGGCTGTTGGTGGTGATCGGCGACTGGAAAGTCACCGTCTCATAGCCAGCGGTGATCCGGTTGACCGTAGAGGAGAGGGGGTCAAAGATCGCTGGCAGGGTCAGCGCATTGGCCGGCTCCAGGATATCATTGATACCCAAATCATTGGCCAGTTCCACCATCAGGCGGGACCCCTGAACGTCAACAACATTCATGGGAGGGTCGGTAGGTACGATAACCGTTCCCTCGTAGTAAGGGGCAAATGGATCGGTGGCACTGTGGATAGAAACCGTCGGAGCCTCGTTATCGGCACCATCAATCCAGAGCGTATCACCCAGGGCACCGGCCAGATTGACCGTCAGGGCAACGTCGGAACTGTAGCCGGCATGATTCACGACATGCTGGGTAGCTGGCAGCAGGCCTTCGGGATCAGAGATTTCAGCGGGGTTGACGAGGGGGTTGCCCATCGGATCGTAAAATTGTTCATTCTGCAGGATTTGGTCAACGCTGTCCAGGAAGTTGTGAGCATTGACCAAATAACCTCCGGAACCAACACCGAAGAACATAATGCGTTCCGGGTCGATGCGGTAGAGGTTATCCATTTCGTCCACCGTCATCCGCAAAAAACGGGCCAGCGAGTGGGCGTCCTGGCTGGCGCGGTAGACCGCCTGTAAGAGGGAACCCGTGCGAACGGCCTGATTGGCGGCGGTAGGCTGCCAGCCCAGGCGGTAATCGGCGGTGATGCCGACATAACCGCGCTTCACGAAACGAGTCATGATTTCGACGTTGACACTATCCAGCTTGTTGCCGTAAGGACCACCATTGAAGTACTGGGGCAGGAAGTTCCCCGTGTGGAAAAGTACTACCACGGGGCGGAGGCCCTCGTCGTCGTCTCCTACCGGCTCGTGCAATTGCATGGGCAGGTCAATCACTCCCGGCTGACCGGTGGCGGGATTGAACAGGGAGAAGTTGCTGGCGTAGTTCACCATTTGTGCAGCGCCGACACCGTACTGTTCGTCGAGAAAGCGGGTTTGGGCGTAGCTCGTAGTCGCGAGCAGTACCAGCGCGAAGGCCGGCAGGAAGAGTAAAATTCTTCGCATGATCAAGTAGATTAGGTTAAAGAGCGAATAGTTGTTAGTAAAAGTAGATTAGCGTTGTCTTAGTTCGTAAGTAGCTGACAAATAAGCCAGGCGGCCGATCCGGGGGCCGCCGTACACTTGGAACACCTGGTTATCCAGAAGATTCGAGGCACCCAGTTTGATGGTCGTATTCAGGTTGGGAAGCGAGAAGTTCACCTGGGCGTCGAGCATACCGTAGCTGTCGATGATGCCGGTGAACTGGGGGCTGCCCTCGAAGATGAAGCTATCCACCCATTTGTAATTGACGCTGAAGCCGACGCCGTCGACTCCGGAACCCAGGAAATTAACCGGAATATCGCGTCCGCTTACGCCGACGTTGTACTTATGCTCCGGCGTATTGAAGGCCGGGATGATGGGATCGTCCGTCGCCGTATTCAGTTTATTCCAGCTGTAGTTGCCGTTGAAGGCGAAGTAGTTACCGAAATAGTAGTTACTACCGATACTGAATCCCTGGGTGGTCACCTGGTCCCGGGCGTTGGCGGAAACGCGGAAGGCCTGCCCACCGGTAATGAGCTGGTCGACGAAGTCCAGATCGACCCCGATGTTGAAGCCGATGAAGTCCGTGTACAGACTGTAGTAGTAAGTGGCATCCAGGTAGAGCTTCTCCAGTACCGTCGTACGGTAGCCAACCTCGAAGGTGCGGACCTTCTCCGGACGGATAGCGGGAACGTCAAAGAAAACCAGGTCTTCCTGGTTACCGGTATTTGAGAAAGCTTCGACACTCTCTACCGTATTCAGTCCCTGCACCCCGTCAATATTACCGAGCAGAATGGCCCGGCCAACGTTGTAGAAGAGGTACTGGTCTCCCAGCGTGGGATTACGAATGGCCGAGGAGAAGGATATCCGCGCGGTCGTATTCTGAGAGGGGGTGTAGACAAAACTGGCGGCGGGGCTGAAGAGCAGGTCAAAGTTCTGATTCTTGTCCGCCCGCAGGCTGGCACTGATTTTGTAGCGGTTGTTCAGGTGCATGGTGCCACCACCATAAACACCCACTTCCCAGGTATCGATGTTACGCCCGGCGGTATCCAGTAGAATGGACCCCATGCTGTTGGGGGTGTACAGGCGGCCGTTGGCACCCAGGGTGGCCTCCAGTCGGCTGTCTTCGTTAGGTGCCCAGATACTGGGGAATTGCTTTTCCCCGTGGACGTGGTAGAGCGCACTTTTATCGAAGAAGCGGGTGCCGCCCTCATCGCCCATGGCGACCAGACTGGTGATGCTGTCGAAGGCCTGATCGAAACGCTCGGTCCCCACTTCGTAAAAGGGTACGTTGCCGAAACCACGGGGGTTGTTGGCATCGGCTCTGGCCTGATCGTGGAGGTCGGCGAGCAAATCCTGAACGTTATCCCGCTGCAGAAACTCGGCACGCTGAGCGTCCTGCTCCAGGAGCGTACAGTTACGGGGGAAGCAAGCGGGCCACCCTTCCAGCATTCTCAGCTGGGGGACTGCCTGGCTCTGCCAGAAGGTAGAGTAATTGCTGGCCCAGTCACCATCCGGTTGTGATTGCTCCTGTAAACGAATGGCGGTGAAGTAAGGATCGTAGCTATCGCCGGCGTCCTCGTGGGTGACGTAAGCACGCAGGAAGAAGTTGTCGCGGTTCCGAAGTTCTACCCGGTGCTGAAAGAACTGGATGTTGCGGAGGCTGAAGCGGTTGTCGCCCTGGTAAACCGTGGTGCCCGTACTGTAGTTACTGGCCAGCAGCAGTTCGGTACTCTCCAGGGTCTTTTCCGGACTCAGGCGAAAGTGTACCGCCAGGCCGGCTTTCAGGTTCTCACTGTCGTAATCAACCAGATCTTCTTCCTTGTACCCCTGCCGGCGGATGATGCCCAGTCCCGGTAGTGTCCGGAATTGGCTAAAATCGAAGGCCCTGCTACCCTCGTCCCCGTAGATGTTGACGGCATCGTAGCCCCCCAGGTTATCACGCCCCACCTCCGTATCGAAAACCGGATCGAAATTATCCGCCACCCAGTCGTCCGCCCGGAAGCCGAAGAGGTTGACCTTGTAGGCCATCCAGGGGTTACCGTCCTTGTTATTCAGGGCCTGGGCCCAGCGGAAACCGCCCTCGAAGAGATTACGCTCCGCCACCTTGACCTGGGCACTGAGGCCCTGCTGCAGGAAAGGGTCCTTGGTCTCCAGGGAGATCACGCCGTTGAAGGCGTTCGGCCCGTAGAAGGCCGAGGAGGCACCGACCACCAGGTTGACCCGGTTGACGTCCAGCTCCGAAGCCCCCAGAAAGTTACCGAGGCTGAAGTTGAGGCCGGGGCTCTGGTTGTCCACCCCGTCGATGATCTGGAGGGAGCGTACCGGGTTGGTGGAGTTGAAGCCCCGGGTGTTGATGATCTTGAAACCCAGGGAGGCGGCCGTGAGGTCGACGTCCTTCAGGCTACCGAGGCCGTCGTAGAAATTGGCGGCGGGGGTTTCCTTGATGGCAATAGCGTCCATCGTTTCCACCGTCAGCGCGGCCTGTCGTTGCTTTTCGCTGATGCGGCGGCCCTTCACCTCGATCACGTCGGTGGTGATGGCGTTGTCGCCCAGTTTGATGGCCAGGTCCTGGTCTTTGGCGGTCACTTCCACCTCCGTGGGCGCAAAACCGATGTAACTGAACTGCAGGATGGCGGGCAGGCCGCTTACGGTCAGTTCCCAGTTGCCGTCGATGTCGGTAACGGTACCCGTCGTCGTACCCTTATTCAGGACGCTGGCCCCGATGAGGCCCTCGCCGGTGGTCCCGTCGGAGATGGAACCCCGCAGGGTTACCTGGGCGAAAATACCGCTGCTGATCAGCAGGAAGAATAGGGTGAATACTAGTGTAGTAGGCCTCATGTGAACGACTTGAACTTGCAACGCCATGATCGATAAAGGGAGACGCTTCGCTTTGTCCCGGGCGGCAAATTAGTGAAATTTCGCTAGTGTAAGCGTCGGGCTACCGATATTACCACTTACTTCCCCCTTCGTTTTACCGGGCGCGTACGCAGGTGCAATGTCCTAACGGGAAGCAGCCAAGCCCCGCAAACCTTTTTTGTCATGATCCGATTCCTTGTCCTTCTGGCCGTCCTACTCGGTCCTGCTCTCCCAATGGCCCAGCCCGCGAGTTGCGGCGGGTCGCAGGCATTTACCGTCCTGCACTTCACCAAGACCAACGGCTTCGACCACCGGACCCGCGACGAAAGCGCGGCGATGTTCACCGAGATCGGAGTGGCCGGGAACTTCACGGTCACGGACAGCGAGGACGCCGCCGTATTCGACGACCTCTCCGCCCTGATGAGCTACGAGGTCATCATCTTCAGCAATACCAGCGGAGACGATCTGCTCAACGCCGGTCAGCAGGCCAACGTAGAGGCATACATCGCCGGCGGCGGCGCCTTTCTGGGTATCCACGCGGCGACTGACACCGAACGTTCCCGTAACTGGGCGTTCTACAACGACCTGGTGGGCGGCATCGTCCAGAGCGGCCCCAACCATACCGCCAATAATTTCCAGGGGACCATGGACCACGTCGGCACTCACCCCTCCACGGCGAACGTCCCCGACCCGTGGATGAAAACGGAGGAGTACTACTACTGGGAGCGCAACGGCGGGATGCTCGACCCCGACATCGTGCCCGTACTACGAGTCCGAGAAACGATGCGCAACAACACCGTCAGCAGCTACGATGCCCCCCGCCCCATCAGCTGGTACCAGACCTTCGACGGCGGCGCCCGCTCCTTTTATACGGCGCTCGGTCACGCCGCGGGCAATTACACCGATGCGACCAACGACTTCCGCCGGCACCTCCGCGACGCCCTCTGCTGGACGGTGCTGGCCGAGCCGGTCACCCTGCCGGTGGCCTACCTCGGTAGCCGGCTGACCCCCCAGCCCGACGGCACCCACCTCATCAGCTGGGAGGTGGCCGGCGACCTGCCCGTCCGGGTGGAACTGCACGGAGGTACCACCCCGGAGCAAGCCGCGTTACTGTCCGCCAGCGACCGGCCCGGAGCGACGGGCTCCCTTGCCCACCGTCCGGCTTCCTTAACGTCCGCCTACCACTACCGGCTCCGCTTCGTCGACCCCGATGGAAGAACCAGCTGGGGGGAGTGGCACCTCGCCGCGGCGGCACGCCCCGCCCTCTCCGTCACCTACGACAACGGCCGCCCCGGAGTGGTGAACGGAACGGACAGTCCCGTCAACGTCGCCCTCGTCGATGCCGGGGGGCGCGTCGTGCGGGGCATTACGCTGTACGTGGGGCGGACGGAACTGACGGGACTGGCCCCGGGGGTTTACTTCGTGGGCGTTCCCTTCGGGGAGCAGGTGAAGGTGGTGGTGGGGCGGTGATTGGTCCCACGCCCACACATCGGACGACCACCCATCAGCCAACTGCGTGGCGGCGGGTGAGACATCCGACGTGGGGCCTCCTACTTGAGCTCCTCCACGTCGGATGTCTCCCCCGGAAGGCGGTAGCCGGACGGTGGGTCGTCCGATGTGTGGGGAGTGGTAAGCAGCCGGGGGCGGTCGTCCGATGTGTGGGGAGTGGTAGGGAGCAAGACTTTCCGTACCTTTGCGCCTCTTTATGCAGGAGCTCAAAGACCAGATCGACAAAGACCGACTGCCCCGCCACATCGGGGTGATCATGGACGGCAATGGCCGCTGGGCCCAGACCCGGGGGAAACCCCGGGTATTCGGGCACCACAGTGCCGTGGAGGCCGTGCGGGCCACCGTGGAGGCCTGTGCCGAACTCGGGGTGGGGTTCCTTACCCTCTACGCCTTCAGCACCGAGAACTGGTCGCGCCCCGAAGTGGAGGTGGGTGCACTGATGCAACTACTAGTGGATACCATCGGCTCGGAGATGGCCACCCTGCTCAAGAATGACATCCGGCTGACCGCGATCGGGGACACCAACGGGTTACCGGAAGACACCCGCCGGGCCCTGGCCTTCGGCATCGATCAGACGGCCGGCAACCGGGGGATGACGCTGGTGCTGGCCCTGAATTACAGCGGCAAGTGGGACCTGACCCGGGCCGTTCGCAGCATTGCCGCCGCCGCCGCCCGGGGAGAAGTGGACCCGCAGGCCATTAACGAGGCGACCATTCGCCAGGAGCTGAGTACGACCGACTGGCCCGACCCCGAGCTGATCATCCGGACCAGTAACGAGCACCGGCTGAGCAATTTCTTTCTCTGGCAGGCCGCCTACGCCGAGTTTCACTTCAGCGAGATCTTCTGGCCGGAATTTCGCAAGCCGGACCTCTACAAGGCCGTACTGGATTTCCAACAGCGGGAGCGCCGCTTCGGAAAAACAAGCGAACAAGTAGCCCCGCCGACCAACCCCTAGCCCCGTCGGCACTATCCTTACCCCGATACCGACCTTCGCGTCGGTCAACTACCAATGATTATGAAGCTTTATCTACTGCTGTTCGGAATATTTTGCACCTTCCCGATAGTTATCGGGACCTCACTTCACGCCCAGACCGATTCCCTGGACCTGCCCGTCTTCGATTATTCCGACCCCCAGGAGTACGAGATCGGTGGCATCAAGGTGGAAGGCGCCTTTTTTGCCGAGGAGAACGCCATCATCGGCGTGACCGGACTGTCGGTCGGTAAGGAAATTCGCGTACCGGGACCGGATATTCCCCGCGCCATCAAGAATCTCTGGCGGCTGCGGCTGTTCACCAACGTCTCCATCGAGCAGGAAAAGACGATCGGCGACGTGATCTTCCTCATCGTCCGCGTGGAGGAGCGCCCGCGTTTCCTGCGTCACAGCTTCACCGGGGTGAAACAAGGGATGCACGACGACCTGAACGAGGAGATCAACCGCTACATCGTCCGCGGCGGTATCGTAACCGAGGACGCGAAGGTGAATGCCGCAGAAGGGGTGCGCAACTTCCTCGTCGAAAAGGGCTTCCTGGACGCCGCCATTACCGTGGAGGAAATTCCCGACACCACCCGCCCCAACAGCGTGCGTCTGGTGTTTGACATCGACAAGGGGGACAAGGTGAAGATCTCCCGCATCAACTTCGACGGCAACAGTGCCATCGCCGACAAGAAACTGCGCAAGCAGATGAAGGAGACCAACGAAAAGCGCAAGCTGCTGAAGGGTTCCAAGTTCCAACCCAAGGAATACAAGACCGATAAGGAGGCCGTCATCGCCTACTACAATACCCAGGGCTACCGCGACGCCCGCATCCTCGGAGACACCACCTACCGAAACGACAAGGGCGACCTGATGATCGACATTCAGGTGAACGAGGGCAACCAGTACTTCTTCCGCAACATCACCTGGCGCGGTAACTCGATCTACAATGACGAGCAACTGGCGCAGGTACTCGGGATCGAACGGGGCGACGTGTACAACGAGGAGGAACTGGGTACCCGCCTGAGCTTCAGCCAGGACAACGCCGACGTCAGTTCCCTCTACATGGACAACGGCTACCTGTTCTTCAGCGTGGACCCCATCGAGGTGGCCATTGCCGGCGACTCCATCGACCTGGAAATGCGCATCTTCGAAGGCCCCCAGGCCACGATTGACAAAGTGGTCATCAACGGTAACGACCGGACGCACGAGCACGTCATCCGCCGGGAGGTGTTTACCCGCCCGGGACAGAAATTCAGCCGTTCCGACATCATCCGCAGCCAGCGGCAGATCATCGGTCTCGGCTACTTCAACCAGGAGACCCTGGGTATCGAGACGCCCGTTAACCCGGACCGGGGAACGGTAGACATCATCTACACCGTAGAGGAGAAGCCGAGTGACCAGCTGGAACTGAGTGCCGGTTGGGGCGGCCGGGGCCGGGGCGTCATCGGTACGCTGGGCGTCACCTTCAACAACTTCAGCCTCCGCAACCTCTTCAATAAGGAAGCCTGGCACCCGCTGCCCCAGGGAGACGGTCAGCGACTGAGCATCCGCGCCCAGACGAACGGCCGCTTCTACCAGAGCTACAACGCCAGCATCACCGAGCCGTGGCTGGGGGGCAAGCGCCCGACCTCGCTGACGGTCTCGGCCTTCTACAACAAGTACAACTTCGGTACGGCCGACGTACCCAGTAACCTGGTCATTCAGCAGCTGAGTACCAGCCTCGGTACCCGTCTGCGCTGGCCGGACGACAATTTCATCCTCCGCACCGGTATCAACCTGCAGACGCTGCGGCTCAACAACTGGACGCAGGGCTTCCCCACCGAAGACGGCATCACGGTCCGTAACGGTAACTACAACAACTTCAGCCTGAGCACCACGCTGGCCCGTTCCACGGCTACGGACCCGATCTTCCCCAAGTCGGGCTCCAACATCGAGCTGAGTATCCAGTTTACGCCCCCCTACCGTGCCCTGGGCCTGAGCTACGAAGAGAAGGTTCCGAGCGACCCCACCACCGCCGAAATCATTCAGGAGCAGTTCCGCTGGCTGGAATACCACAAGTGGCGGCTGAACGCCGACTGGTACACCCCCCTGATCGGCAAGCTCGTCCTGAAGACCCAGGCCAAGATCGGTTACCTCGGCGGCTACGACAGCGCCCTCGGCGTGAGCCCCTTCGAGCGGTTCCAGCTGGGTGGAGACGGCATCAACAATCAGCAGTTCGCCTTCGCCGGTCTGGACATCATCTCCCTGCGCGGCTACGCGGTCGCCGATCTGCCGAACAACACCAACCCGGTGAACGGACAGTCGGCCGCCACGCCCATCTTCAGCAAGTACACGGTGGAACTGCGGTACCCGCTTTCCCTCAACCCCTCCAGTACCATCTTCGTACTGGCCTTCGCCCAGGGCGGTAACGCCTGGCGGAACGCCCGTGACTGGAACCCCTTCGACCTGAAGCGGAGCGTAGGCTTCGGTGCCCGGGTCTTCCTGCCCATGTTCGGCACCCTCGGCTTCGACTGGGGTTACGGTTTCGACAAGGACCCGGAACTGACGGAGAAAGGGAATTACTCTACGTTCAACATTATTCTGGGCTTCGAGCCGGAGTAGATTGAGTTGGGGAGTTTGGGAGTTGGAAAGTTGGGGAGTTGCCCGCCAACCATTCGGTCGCTTCGCGTCCCTCACTAATACGAAACAGCCGTCATGACACGATGATCATGACGGCTGTTTTCAGGTAGCGAAGCCGGCAAAGCCGCTGAGTGGTACCGGCGGCAGCCAACTCCTCAACTCCCAACTAACTAATTCCCCAACTACAGCGTGCCGCGCACCGCCTGCTCCCGCTCGATCGCCTCGAACAGGGCCTTGAAATTGCCCTTCCCGAAACTGTTGGCGCCCTTCCGCTGAATGATCTCGAAGAAGACCGTGGGGCGTACCTGGACGGGCTTGGTGAAGATCTGGAGGAGGTAGCCCTCGTCGTCCCGGTCCACCAGGATACCCAGGTCACGCAGGGGGGCGAGATCCTCGTCGATGTCCCCGACGCGGTCCAGGACGGTGTCGTAGTAGGAACCGGGGACCCGCAGGAATTCAATACCGCGATCGCGCAGGGCGGTGACCGTCTCGATGATGTTGTCCGTCGCTACGGCGATGTGCTGGATGCCGGGGCCGTTGTGGAACTCCAGGTACTCCTCGATCTGGGACTTACGCAGGCCGGGGGCGGGCTCGTTGATGGGGAACTTGATGCGACCGTCGCCGTTGCTCATCACTTTGCTCATCAGGGCGGTGTACTCGGTGCTGATGTCCTCGTCGTCGAAGGAGATGAGCTGGCGGAAACCGAGGACGTCCTCGTACCACTTCACCCACTTGTTCATGGCCCCTTCCTCGACGTTGCCGACCATGTGGTCGACGTACTTGAGGCCGACCGGCTCCGTGCGGTACTCGGGCTCCCAGGCGGCGAAACCGGGCAGGAATACCCCATTGTAGTCCTTGCGCTCGACGAGCACGTGGAGGGTATCTCCGTAAGTTTTGATGGCAGCGCGGACAACGCGACCCTGCTCGTCCTTTTCCTCCCGGGGCTCGAAGGCCGACTCGGCACCGCGCTCGAGGGCCAGTTTGTAGGCGTTGGCGGCGTCATCCACCCAGAGGGCGACGGCGCGGACGGTATCTCCGTGCTTATCGTGCAGGCGGCCGATCTCGGTACCGCTCTTCAGCGGGCTGGTGAGTACGAGACGGATCTTATCCTGTACCAGTACGTAGGACTCACGGTCCTTAAGACCGGTACTCAGACCGGCGTAGGCCAGCGGCTGAAAGCCCATGGCGGACTGGTAGAAGAGGGCGGCCTGGCGGGCGTTGCCCACGTAGAGTTCAAGGTAGTCCGTTCCGTTGATGGGAAAGGTATCCTGGGAGAGAGCCGGAGTAGGAGTCGGGGCTGTTGTGGTCATTATAGTTGCTTTGACAATTGTTGTGAATGCAAATATAGGGAGAAGAAAGAAGAAAGATCGTTCGCTCCGCGACCTGAAGGAAGAATGACGGGACGTACAATTACCGCTACCCCGTCTTTCTTCTTTCAGCGGTGCCGAAGGCGATGCGGTCTTTCCTCTTTCCTCCCGCCCTGAACGATCGCGTATCTTTACGGGCCACGAATCCCAAACAAAAGGTATCTACCCGGTACAAGCTACCAGCTGACGCCGATGTTGAGCATGAAAGAGAAGGAACTGATCGAAGGGGCCCTGCGGGGAGAGACACGCTGCCAGCGTGCCCTCTTCGACCGGTATTCCCCCCTGCTGATGGGGGTCTGCCAGCGGTACTGCCGCACGCAGGCGGAGGCCGAGGACGTGCTGCAGGACACCTTCGTGCGGCTCTTCAACAAACTGCCGCAGTACGGGTTTCAGGGCTCCTTCGCGGGCTGGGCGCGGCGGCTCTGCGTCAACGTGGCCCTGAAGACCTACCAACGCAAGCGTTTCAGCCACGAGCAGTCGGGACTGGACAATCTCCCGGAAGCGGGGGGCGACCCGGCCGCCTACGCGAACCTGGGAGAGGCCGAACTCCTCTCCCTCATCCAGCAGCTGCCGGACGGCTACCGGATAGTCTTCAACCTCTACGCCATCGAGGGCTACAGCCACAAAGAGATCGGGGAACAACTCGGTATCCAGGAAGCCAGCTCCCGCAGTCAGTTGCTCAAGGCCCGCAAAATGCTGCAACAACAGATCGAACGCCGTCAACGCATCGCCATATGAACCCACTGGACAACATTTTCCGCGACGGACTCGCCGGCCGGAAGGCGGAGGTGCCGGACGGCCTCTGGGAGCGCATTGCCGCCCAGCAACCCGGGCAGGTGCCCGCTGGCGAGCGTATCGACCATCTTTTCCAGGACGGGCTGGCCAACCGCCGCGCCGCCGTGCCCGCGGACATGTGGTCGCGCATCCAGGCGGCCCGGGCAACGGCACCGCATTCGGGCCGGCAAATGCTGGCCACGGCCCTGGTGTTTTTGCTGATCGGGTTGCTGGTGTACGGGGTACAGAA
The DNA here is from genome assembly GCA_963838715.1 of Lewinellaceae bacterium. Classification (GTDB taxonomy): domain Bacteria; phylum Bacteroidota; class Bacteroidia; order Chitinophagales; family Saprospiraceae; genus Neolewinella. Next base: position 3,461,640 of record CAWISE010000009.1, on the reverse strand, counting down.
GATCGGGGAAGAAAACGAAGAAAGAGGAAAGACCAGTCCGCAGGCGGAATTGCAGGAAGAAAGAAGGGAAACAACCGTTAGTGACAAGCCGCAATCGGTAGGAATTTCGCTGGCTCAGGGCGACGGTGCGCGGGTGCAAGCATCTTCAACAGGCACATCGCCGGTGCTTTCCGACCCGGAGACCACTTCTTATGAAATTGATGGGTCCCGAAATTCACGAGTGGTTTCGTCCCCAGTATCGGCCCGGCCGACGGACGCTACCCCGGCCGGCACGTCAGTAAAATCAACGACGGTTACCGGAACGACCGCCCCGACCAATAACCAGCAAACCCGGCACCCGCACGCCGTTGCCCTACTGCCCACCGCGGTAGCTCCTTTAACCCCTAAGTCCTTTAATCCTTTAGTCCTTCCCCTCAAGAAAACGACCAGAATTAGAAAACCCGGCGGCTTCGAGCCCATCGGCAGCAACCGCCTCCACGGAGAACTGCTGGCCGGGATCGGGTACACCAACCAGACACTGACGGCCAACGGCGACGAGAATATGCTCCGGCAGGAAGAACGGGAGGTAACTGAATTTCCCGAGGCCAGCCTGCAATTCAGTGCCCGACTCCGCTACCGGCTCACCCCCCGGCTGCGACTGACGACGGGGCTGACGTACGCCGAGTTGCGCAACCGCTTCGAATACGATCAACTGATCGACGGCACCCCTACCCTGCTGGAGCGAACCAATAAACTGCGGATGGTGGAAGTTCCCCTGCTCCTGAGCTACGAACTGCCCGGACGCCGGCTACGGCTGGCCCTGAACGGCGGCCTCGTGGCCAATGCCTTCACGGCCGTCAGCGGCGGCTACCAGGACCCTGCTTCCCTGGAACCGCAGTCGCTCCGGGAATCCGGTTTCTACCGCCGCAGTGTCGGCATCGGCTACACCACCAGCCTGACGGCGGCCTATCCCATTGCCGGGGGCCGGCTGCAACTGCTGCTCGAGCCCTACTTCAAGGCCTACCCCCGCTCCTTCACCACGGGCGGCGCACCGGTTTCCGAACGCTACTGGACGGCGGGGCTGCAACTGGGTATCCGGAAACTGCTGCGGTAGTTACGCGACAGTTCAGGGTTCAACAATGAGATTATTGGGGTGTTTTACATCAAATATCCCCCATGAAAATCTTACTTCTCCCCCTGTTCGCACTGTTGTTGTCCCTGATGGCCTGCGATGCAGCCAGGAACAATAACGGCACCACCACCGCCGACACCCAACCCGCCGCCGCGGTAGCCAGCAACCCGGAGCTCGCCGGCGGCATCAGCATCGACGAACTGGATGCCCGCTACGAGGGCTACGACAAGGCCTACTTCGCCGGTGGGTGCTTCTGGTGCACCGAGGCCAGTTTCGATCGCATCGAGGGCGTAGCGGATGTGTACAGCGGGTACGCCGGGGGGACAAGTGACAACCCCACTTACAAAGAAGTGAGCTACGGCAAGACCGACCACGCCGAGGCCATCGTGGTTTACTACGATCCCGAAGTCATTACCTACGACAAGTTGCTCGATGTTTTCTTCGTGGCCCACGACCCCACCCAGGTGAACGGTCAGGGGCCCGACATCGGTGCCCACTACCGTTCCGCCATTTTTCCGCTAACGGATGAACAGCGGCAGCAGGCCGTGGCCAAGATCAGCGCCCTGGATGAAAGCGGAAAATTCTCCAAGCCGATCGCCACCAGGATCGAGGACAACAATATGTTCTGGGTCGCCGAGGACTACCACCAGGACTACTACGAGAACCCGAATAACCCCAACCAGAGCTACGTGCGCAACGTGAGCCGGCCGAAGGTAGAAAAGGTGATGAAGGAGTTCAGGGACATTCTGAAGCCGGAATTTAAGTAGCTGGGGAGTGAGTGAGTTGGGGAGTTGGGGAGTGAGTGAATGAGTGAGTTACCAGGCCTACCACTCGGTCGCTGCGCGACCTCGCCAATAGAGAACAGCCTTCCTGACAGGTAGTCACGACGGCTGTTTATCTTGCCGATCACGTGCAGCGAGCGAGAGGTACTGGCGGCAGCCCTTAATTTCCTTGGTCCCTGAGTCCTTTCCCCAGCGAGCCACGCGCAGCGGGCGAGTGGCAACAGCGGCAGCTACTCACTAATTCACTCACTCACCAACTCCGCCATAGCGAACCTGCGAAGCTGCGTGAGTGGCAACAGCGGCAGCCCTTAACTCCCTGAGTCCTTGAATCCTTAAATCCTTTCCCCAGCGAGCCACGCGCAGCGGGCGAGTGGCACCTGCGGCAGCTACTCACTAATTCACTCACTCACCAACTCCGCCATAGCGAACCAGCGAAGCTGCGTGAGTGGCAACAGCGGCAGCTAACTCCCAAACTCCCCAACCCAATAACTCCCCAACTATGAAAATCTACCAACTCTCCACCTGCAACACCTGTAAGCGCATCCTCGGAGAACTCGGCGACGACCACGGGGCCGAGGTAATCAACATCAAGGAGACGCCGATCACGCCCGAGGAACTCGACCGGATGGCCGAACTGGCGGGCAGCTACGAGGCCCTGTTCAGCCGGCGGGCCATGAAGTACCGCAGCATGGGCCTGGCGGACCGGGAACTCACGGAGGCCGACTACCGCCGGCTGATCCTGGAGGAGTACACTTTTTTGAAGCGGCCGGTGATCGTGACTGACGATGAGATTTTTGTGGGGAGTAGTAAGAAAGTAGTGGCGGGGGCGAAGGAAGCGTTGCGGTAGCACCATTACCTTTGCGGAATGAATGCGCCTAACCGACAGGAAATCACCGACTTTTTCCGACAACTCCAGGACGAAATCTGTACCGCCCTCGCCGATTACGACGGCGGGGAGTTTCGCGAAGACAGCTGGGAGCGCCCCGGCGGCGGCGGTGGCCGGGCGCGCGTGCTCAACGGGAACCTCATCGAAAAGGGTGGCGTTAACTTCAGTGCCGTGCACGGGGAACTCCCCCCGGCCGCGGCGGCCAGTCTGAAGACGGAACCGGAAGAGACCAATTTCTACGCTACGGGGGTGAGCATCGTGCTGCATCCGCGGAACGTCCACGTACCGATCATCCACATGAACGTGCGGTACTTCGAGCTGGACGGGGGGCGGTTCTGGTTCGGCGGGGGCATCGACCTGACGCCCGCACTACGTCGTACCCGAGGATGCGCGCTGGTTCCACGAGCAACTGCGCACGACCTGCGACCGCTTCGACCCGGCCTACTACCCCAATTCAAGAACTGGGCCGACGACTACTTCTACCTCCCCCACCGGGAAGAAACCCGGGGCGTGGGCGGCATCTTTTACGACCGCCTCACGCCGGAAAGCGAGGGAAAAAGCAAGCGGACCCTCTTCGAGTTCACCCAGGCCGTAGGGCGCACCTTCGCCCCTACCTACCTGGAATTACTTGGGTCGCCACCAGGACAAACCGGTTTCCCCCGAAGAAGCCCGCTGGCAGCAACTCCGCCGGGGCCGCTACGTGGAATTCAACCTGGTGTGGGACCGGGGCACGAAGTTCGGACTGACCACCAACGGCCGCACGGAGAGTATCCTGATGAGCCTGCCGCCGCTAGCGGGATGGACGTACGACTACCAGGCCGTACCGGGCAGCCGGGAGGCGGAGACGCTGGGGTGGTTGCGGAAGGGGGTTGGTTGGGTAGGGGATTAGGGGGGTAGGGGATTAGGGGGTAGGCTATTAGGGGGTAGGCTATTAGGCTATTAGGCTATTAGGCGGCAAACCAAAACGGCCCGGTGAAGCGTTCCCGTACTGTCCCCCTTTTCATCCCCAGAACACTGTTATGCTACGTACGATCTGCCTTTTCTGTTTTTTCCTGGTGGCCGCCACCGGCCTTCGCGCTTCGACCATCCTGATTCCGATGGACGACAGCCAGACGGACCACCTCAAGGCCTACGGCATCACCTACTGGGTACTGGACAACCAGATAGAAGCCTGGTGGCTACTGAACTACCGGGGCGGCAGTTTCGCCTTCCAGCACAGCCGGGCCTTCGAGCGGGAGTGCCTGACGCGGGGCGTGAAGTACGAGGTGATTCCGGACGCCAAGTTCAACGCCATCCTGGCCGAGATCGCCGGGCCGGAGAAGAATATGGACGCCATGAAGCTGGAGAAGGCACCCAAAATTGCCGTCTACACCCCCGAGTTCAACTTCCGGGAGGGGACGCGGGTCCAGCCCTGGGACGACGCCGTGACCCTGGTCCTGGCCTACGCCGAGATCCCCTACGAAACCATCTACGATAACGAAGTGCTGGATGACCGACTGGCCGAATTCGACTGGCTACACCTGCACCACGAGGATTTCACCGGGCAGTTCGGCCGGTTCTACCGCAGTTTTCACACCCAGGCCTGGTACCGCCGTCAGGTAGCCTACCAGGAGCAACTGGCGGAGGAAAACGGCTTCGAAAAGGTGAGCCAGTTGAAACTGGCCGTCGTGAAAAAATTCCGGGAGTACGTCGGGGGCGGCGGCTTCATGTTCGCCATGTGCTCGGCGACCGACAGCTACGACATCGCCCTGGCGGCAGAGGGCGTCGACATCTGCGCGCCCTACTACGACGGTGACGCCATCGACCCCAACGCACAGAGTAAACTGGACTTCACGAAGACCTTTGCCTTCGAAAACTTCCAGCTGCAGCGCAACCCGCTGGAATATGAATTCAGCAGCATCGACCACAACCCGCGGCGGGTCGGCCAGGAGCAGGACTACTTCAGCCTCTTCGAGTTCAGCGCCAAGTGGGACCCCGTCCCGACCATGCTCACGCAAAACCACACCCGGTCGGTGAAGGGCTTCATGGGGCAAACGACCGCCTTCCGCAACGAGCACATCAAGAGCAACATCCTGGTACTCGGCGAGAATAAGCCCGCCGACGAGGCCCGCTATATCCACGGTACCTTCGGAGAGGGCTTCTTTACCTTCTACGCCGGTCACGACCCCGCGGACTACCGCCACCTGGTCAACGACCCGGAAACCGACCTGAGCCTCCACCCCAACAGCCCGGGCTACCGGCTTATCCTGAATAACGTCCTGTTCCCGGCGGCTAAGAAGAAGAAAAGGAAAACGTAGCGTAGTTGGACGTTTTGGATATTTGGACCGTTGGAACTCCAACACGTCCAACCATCCAACGGTCTAACGGTCTAACGGTCCAATACGCCTAACGGTCCAATACGCCTAACGGTCCAATCTCCTACCTTTGCGGCATGGATGCGGAAAAAATTCAGGAGTACCTAACCCTCGCCGGAGACTCGATCATTACCTACGCGCCGAAGGTGGCTATCGCGGTCATCGTTCTGCTGATTGGAATCCGCGTAATCAACAAGCTGGTGGGGCTGGCCGTCGGCAGGTTAAAGGACAGCGGAATCGGGACGGACCTGGCCCCCTTCCTGGGTTCCCTGGTCGGAGTCGGGCTCAAAATCCTGCTCTTCTTCGTGGTGGCCGGGGTGCTCGGCTTCGACGTGGCCAGTTTCGTCGCCATTCTCGCGGCGGCCAGTTTCGCGGTAGGCCTGGCGCTACAGGGCAGCCTAAGCAACTTCGCGGCCGGCATCATCATCGTTATTTTCCGACCGTATAAAGTGGGCGACTGGATTCAGATTCCCGACGGTTTTTTCGGGCGGGTGGAAGAGATCCAGATTTTCAACACCCTGCTCACCACGCCGGGGCAGAAGACCCTGATCGTACCGAACAGCGAGGTGGTGGCCAACGTAGTGACCAATTACAGCCAGCGGGGCGTTATCCGGCTCGAACTGACGCTGCTGATGGCCTACGAGGAAAATTTCCCCCGCATTAAACGGATCATCCTGGACAGCCTGGAGGAACTGGATCTCATCCTGCACGACCCCGCCCCCCAGGTCGGTATCGAAAGCTTCGATACCCACAACGTCATAGTGGCCGTGCGCCCCTTCGTCGCGCCGGACGATTACTGGGAGGCTACTTTCCAGGTGAACGAAAGCATCAAACAGGCATTATCCCGCAACGGGATCAGGATGGCCTACTCCGAGGGTGTTGAACTGGGTGCGATCGGGGAGTGATTTTGGACGTATTGGACCTGTTGGATTTTTGGATGCTGTATGCGTATTGGGCGACGGAGCGCAGGTGCGAGATTTTTCAAAGGAGCTGGCCGGTGGTACTTTGACTGCTGATCTCCCGCGATTTACGGGAACCCGGCACCTGCGTCCGCGCCCGCTGTGTCTGCTCCTCCCCATTCCCATTGCGGTAGCTCTTTAACTCTTCCACCCTCTAATCCTTAGCTTTACCCCGTGGCTACCCCGATCATTACCCTCACCAGCGACTTCGGCCGCGAAGATTTTCACCTCCCCCGACTGCGGGCGGCGTTACGGACGGCCTGTGGGGAAGTGGTCCTCGAAGACATCAGCCACGACGTACCGGTGTACGACATCGTGCGGGCCGCCTTTGTCTTCGGGCGGGTATGGCACCACTTTCCGGCCGGGACGGTACACCTGCTGAGCGTGTATGATTTTTACCAGCCGCGGGGTCGTTTTCTGGCGGCCCGTCACCAGGGCCATTATTTCATCGGCCCCGATAACGGCATTTTCAGCCTGCTGTTTCCGGAACGACCGACCGAGGTGGTGGTACTGGACAGGTACACCGACGGCGACTCGCTGTTCTCGATCTACGCCGGGGCGGCGGCGGCACTGGCGGGCGGCAGGGGGCTCTCCGCCATCGGGTCTCCGGCCACCTCGATCACGGAACGGCTGGCCTTCCGGCCGGTGATCGGGAAGGACTACCTACGGGGGGCGGTCGTTTTCATCGACCGTTTCGACAACGTAACGACCAACATCGAACGGGCGGAATTCGAACGGATCGGACGGGGACGGGGGTTTCGGCTCCTGCTCAAAAGAACGGAGCCGCTGGACGGGCTGAGCCGCCGGTACCACGACGTGCCGGAGGGAGAGACCTTGTGCCGGTTCAATTCCGACGGCATGCTGGAGATCGCCGTTAACCTCGGCCGCGCGGCCACCTTGTTAGGAATTCAGATCGAGGATTCGGTACAGGTGGAGTTCAGCTAACCCTCCGTGGGGAAGCAACTTTTTGTGGGGAGTTCCGGTTATGAGAAAGCTTCCCGGAAGTTCCTCCGGGGCCGACAAAAAACTTCGTTTGAGCGAAATCGTACTATCCATTGCCGGGGTCGATCCCGTTGCCCTCCTGGGCGAGCATAATCGAAAACTGAACCTCATTCAGGAGGCCTACCCGGACGCCAAGGTAACCGCCCGGGGCAGCAACGTAAAGATCAAGGCCGACAAACAGATTGCCCAGAAGATCAAGCACCACCTGGAATTGATGATGCGGCTGCTCCAGGACAACCGGGAGCTGACCGATCATACCGTAGCCGACGTGCTCGCCGGGGAAAATCCCTTTGCCACCAAACTGGGAACCGGGGATGGTAACAAGACCATCGTCTTCGGGCGTAACGGGCGGCCCATCAAGGCCAGGACGGCCAACCAGGCATTGCTGGTTCAATCCGCCGCTGAAAACGATATCGTCTTTGCCGTCGGCCCGGCCGGTACGGGTAAGACCTACACGGCCGTTGCGCTGGCGGTGCGGGCGCTGAAGAATAAATCGGTCAAAAAAATCATCCTGACCCGGCCGGCCGTGGAGGCGGGGGAAAGTCTGGGTTTCCTGCCGGGCGACCTGCAGGACAAGATCGACCCTTACCTGACGCCGCTGTACGATGCCCTGGACGATATGATCCCCCCCGAGCGGCTGGCCAAGTTCCGGGAAGAGAAAACGATCGAGATCGCTCCTCTGGCTTACATGCGGGGCCGGACGCTGGACAACTGTTTCGTGATCATGGACGAGGCCCAGAACACGACTACTTCCCAGATAAAAATGTTCCTGACCCGGCTCGGCCCCTCGGCCAAGGCCATCATCACCGGGGACCTGAGCCAGGTGGACCTGCCCAGAAATCAGGTCAGCGGACTGCGGCGCGCCGTAAAGTTACTGACACCCATCAAGGGAATCGGCGTGATCCGGCTGACCGCGGATGACGTGGTGCGCCACCGGTTGGTCAAATCGATCATCAAGGCCTACGAAGCCGCGGACGAAGAAGAGGGCCGGGGGAGATTTGCCCCCCGGGACGGCGGGCAAAGCACCTTCGAGCGATTGGGGCCTCCGGGGAAGAGCCGGCAGGAGGAAGACCGCCAAAACCAGGATTACTGGCTATAAAACACGGCTGTTTTAACAGAACAAAATTCAGAAAAGCCAGCAACGCAAGTTGCTGGCTTTCTTTGTTTTACACCTACAAATCCGTTTAAATCGTAATCCTTACGTCCTTATTAGGTCCTGTTTTCTGCCGCTCCTTCGGTGGCTGATTAGCCCGTGATTTGTGTCAACAAAAACAAAAACAATACCAAACATGGACTACATGCTTTCCCTCCTCTCCCCCGCACAAATTCAAGCCATCGAAACTGCCTACGGCACGGTCGAAAGCTGGTTCATCAGCCTCGGTGACCTGGCTACGGAAGCCTACGAGATCGTCATCGTGGACCTGATCATGTAAGGCACCCCCTTTCGCAGCCGGCCGTACCAACGGCGGCCACTTTTCTCAACCCATAGCTACCTCATCATGAACGATATCATTCTTTAACCAATCCACACGCCCGCCCGCCGCGCGACCAAAGCCACGGGCAAAATTTTCAAAAAACCAACATCATGGATCAACTACTTTCCCTCCTCTCCCCCGCACAAATTCAAGCCATCGATACCGCCTACGGCACCATCGAAAACTGGTTCGCCAGCCTCGGTGACCTGGCTTCCCATACTTACGAGATCGTCATCGTGGACCTGATCATGTAAGGCCCCCCCTTTCGCAGCCGGCCGTACCAACGGCGGCCACTTTTCTCAACCCATAAGCTACCTCATCATGAACGATATCATTCTTTAACCAATCCACACGCCCGCCCGCCGCGCGACCAAAGCCACGGGCAAAATTTTCAAAAAACCAACATCATGGATCAACTACTTTCCCTCCTCTCCCCCGCACAAATTCAAGCCATCGATACCGCCTACGGCACCATCGAAAACTGGTTCGCCAGCCTCGGTGACCTGGCTTCCCATACTTACGAGATCGTCATCGTGGACCTGATCATGTAAGGCCCCCCCTTTCGCAGCCGGCCGTACCAACGGCGGCCACTTTTCTCAACCCATAAGCTACCTCATCATGAACGATATCATTCTTTAACCAATCCACACGCCCGCCCGCCGCGCGACCAAAGCCACGGGCAAAATTTTCAAAAAACCAACATCATGGATCAACTACTTTCCCTCCTCTCCCCCGCACAAATTCAAGCCATCGATACCGCCTACGGCACCATCGAAAACTGGTTCGCCAGCCTCGGTGACCTGGCTTCCCATACTTACGAGATCGTCATCGTGGACCTGATCATGTAAGGCTTCTTCCCGGAAACGGCCCCTCCTGCTACCAAACGCTTTTCCTTTCTTACTACCTCGGCAAAACACGAACGACATCATCCTATAACCGGCTTATGCCTTCGCCCGGTACACCGCCGATGTCACCGGCAAATGTTCTACGACTATGCTCCAGAGTTCTTCGTAGGGAATTATTTCGCCGTCGTTCACATTTTCGTAAGTCTCTACCGGCCGGCTGGAAAGTCGTCTGTAAAGATCTTTCGTTTTCATCTCCGTGCGTTCGCGGTGAAAATTGGCCTTGACCGCTTCAATCAGCATTTTGAAAAAGCAATTGTTGCGAAAATTCTCGTTGTTGCGGAGATAGCGGCTGCAGTATCTTTCCAGTGCTTCCGTCCGATCGATCACCTTGTCAAATTTACTCTGCACGATCAAGAAGCACACCTGGACGATGAGCAACTGAATGTTGTATCCTTTCTTGACACGGGAATAGTTCGGCATGCTGTTCAGGAACTTCGACATTTTGAACTTTCTCAGTTTCGCGCTCCCCGGGGGAGGTACTAGCTTTTCCGCCACGATCAAAAGATTCAGGTAGGCTTCCAGTAACAACCAGGATTCGTGGTGCTTACGGACGAGTAGCCGATTCATGAGTCGGTAATCAACCTGACTCATAATTTCGTAGGCGTACTCATAATGCTCGGTTCTCAATCCTAACAAGATCGCATATTCCTGGACCTTGATGGTGTTCAGGGTTTTGTCCTCCATTATTTCAGTAGCGTGTTGAATCTGCTTCTTTCCTACTGAAAAATCCCGTAACCGAACCGTTGCCTCTATCCCGCTCAGTATCATAACACTGATTGTAATGGAGGAAGCCCCGTGGCACTTTTCCAGTGCCAGGCGTACTTGTTCGGCGGTAACCACGACCATCCTGTAGTTGCCCATCTGTGCGTAAGCATTCACTTCCATCACCCCCACCATGGCTTGTATCTGGGAAACCCGTGGATTCCGGTCGCGGATAGGGGCGCACTCCCTTACTTTCTGAAGGGCGAACTCACCTTGCTCCTTACCGCTGAGTTTTTGCATGTAGAGGTGACTACGGGTCAGGCGGTAGGCGCCGGCTACCTTACTGAGGTCGAAGCTTGCCCGGGCGTACTCCTGGTAGATCTCATGGTACTTTTTGAACAGGCGGTCGTTGTACAGCACCGATAAATAAAGGGCGGACAGTACGTCGGACAGACCTTCGTTGAGTTGAACGATCTCATACTTACGCACGGCCTGAAAGGCGGAGTCCGCTACATCCCTAGCCGCGTGAAACGCTTCCTTGATGATGAAAGTGCGAGCCATGTTAAGTTGTCGGTAACCGTGTACCAAGGCAGCATCGTAAGTACTGTAGTCGGGTTCGGTGTCCCCATTGAGGTTGATGGCCCGAACGAGTATGTGTCGGAGTCTGGTCTTTAGCGACCGAAAGGGTGGATAGGAGGTTTTACGCCCCTGCCCGTAGAGATCGGTCACTGCCTCTTCGTTGGTGATCTGTTCTTTTAGGGCCAGCCGGTACAGCCGGTAAGCAAGGGACTTTTTGGCCTCCGCACGGCTACTTCCCCTCAGCAGTTGGTTAACATCCCGGGGTGAAGCGGCCATTGCAAGCTCCTGGAGTGCTTTCATTGGTTAAATTTAGGGAGATACACCTCCTCAATCTTTACCTCGCAAGCTACTAAAAATCAAACAATTAAATAAATCTTACTTCTGTTTTTATACTAATTTCATGCTTACGAAATGCGGCCAACTGCCGGAATCTAGTCTACTGCTTGCCCTATCTTTGTACTGTCTCTCATGAAGAACACCCGGGAACTACCCAGATTTGGTGTCTCTTCCGATGTGTTCATAGCAATAGCATTTTGCCTGCCACGGCCCAAGTCATAATTGAAGTAGGAAGTTGACTAGTTTGGGTCGTGGCAGTTTTTTTCCCCCTAAAGTACAAAAGCCGCCCTCCCCCGAAGGAAAGGACGGCTTTCTAATTTTAAAGCAGGTCGATTAGAGGGCAGCGGGACGCTCCCCGATCAGAGCCTTAAGTTTCTTGCGGGCCAGGAAGATGCGGCTCTTCACGGTTCCGATGGGAATGTCCAGGTAACTGGCAATTTCCTTGTACTCATATCCCCGGTAAAACATCAGAAAGGGTACGCTGTAGATCTCGCTGATCTGACGGAGCTTACCCTCCAACTCTTCCATCCGCATATTCATTTCGCCACCATTCGCGATGGCGCTCTTGTTCTCTACGGCGAAGAGAAAGCTTTCTACCGGTTCGTTTACGTGCTTGCGGCTCTTCATCTTCCGGTATCGGTTGATGTAGGTATTGCGCATGATAGTGGAGGACCAGCTTTTGAAGTTCGTCCCCATCGCAAACTTATCCCGGTGTTTGTAAGCGCGGAAGGTGGTTTCCTGCATCAAATCCTGAGCATCCTCGTAGTTGCGGGTAAGACGGAGTGCGAAAGAGAAGAGGATATTTTCGAGGCGGTCCATTTCGGACAGAAACTGCTGGTTGGTCATGTGAACGGTGGGTGTGTGAGGAAAATGTTAAAGCTTACTAATGCACTCACTGCCCATACATCAATAATCATGCCATCATCATAAGTGACTGATTAACAAAATGATATCAATAAACAGCTGCAGCACAATGGTATTCTATCTCACCAAATGACTAAATACAATCACCTTACCAAAAGCAAGGTCCGCGTTATGCGTTATTTTTTTTCAAGCCATGCAAACACGGTAGGCCCGGTATGCTTTGTTAGAAGAGTATAGATCATTTACATCCCGCTCATGCGGAACGGGGTGACGAGCAAACGCCATGACCGGCCAGAACCTGAAGCAATTCGACGATACCGACATCGGACAGATCCTCTCCGCGGAGGGGCTGACGGTAGTGTTGTTGACCGCCACCTGGGATGGTAACGGCATCATCCTGTCTACCATCATCGAAGGGCTGAGTGGCAGGTTTAAGCGCGTCTCTTTTTGTGTCGTTGATTTCGAGGTCAGCCCCCAACTTGCGAAACTGTTCAACATGCCCCGTCCTCCGGGACTGGTCTTCGTAAAGGACGGAGAGCTGGTAGGGCGTATCGTAGGACCGGTAGGAGTCGATCAGATCGAGGAACTGATCAACCAGTATGTATAGAGTCTCCCTTCACCAGTCAATTATAATGACGTGAGTAACGATATATTTAAAGTTTTCGTTCTTGAGGATATGCCCGTGGACATGGAACTCGTCAAACGACAGGTGCGCAAGTTCAACCCGGCCGTCCTGTTTGCGGTGGCCCGAAACCGTCGTGAGTTTGAGGAAAAACTAGTGGATTTCCAACCGGACATCGTACTCTCTGATTACAACCTGCCAGACATGAACGGGCTGGAAGCCCTGCTGTACGTCAGGGAACACCTGGACCGTACCCCCTTCGTATTTATCACGGGCATCCTTAACGATGAGGAAAAAGTAGCGGAAACGATTCTGAAGGGGGCTTCCGGTTACCTGCTGAAGGAGAACCTGAAAAACCTGCCCGAACTGCTGCATTCCGTACTGGATAAAAACGCACAGGTACTAAAGGACCGGGAAGAGGAGTGGGACAAGAGGAGAAACAACCAGGTGCTGCTCCAAAAGAGCATTGCCAAGATCCGGGCCGCGGATTTTACCGCTAAGGATGAAATCATCGTCGCCCTGCAACAAGTAGCGGATAATTTGCTCGCCTGACCTAACTGCTGGTCGCGGCGGAACCCGACTCAGAGGAGACCCGGGGCAGTGAAGCGGATTTGACCGATACGGCAGATTCCTGATTACTCTTCAGCAAACTGGTAATGCCTTTGTTGTAGGCGTACATGTGATTGACGAAGACCAGGAAATTGTCAATGTCGCTTTCGGTAGCCATTTCGGTGGCACTGTTTCTTTTGTACTCATAGAAAACCCGAAAGCCCTCCAGCATCTGGTTGACCCGGTGAGCGTGATTAGCCAGGGAGGCACTCCTGCCATTCAGTTCAAAGTGAACGTCCTCCAGAGAGAGCGTTTTGCCGGGAGAAGAAACCTCCATCGCTTCCTCCCCGTCGCCGCGGGAAAGGTCGGCAGTGATCAGCCTGGCCAGTGGTACGTTAAAGAACACCGCCATTTCATTGATGAGAAAGAGACGAGGCTCGACACCTTTGGTCTCGTAAGCAGCAATGTTGGATCGCTTAATCTCAAGCGCATCGGCCAGCTGTTGCTGGGAAAGCTTACGCTCCTTGCGAAGGAACCGGATGTTTTTCGACAAGTTATTCACAGCTAGGGTCTTTAAAATTACTTAGATATACGGGGTAAAGGTACTACAAATCATCCAGTTTGTTCAAATTATGAACAATGAGCAGCTTTTTAACACTCGCGGGGGAGTACGACACCCGATATTTCTGACCTGATTCGAACATCTCGCTAACAGGGTACGATGTATAGATGTGCCCTTTAAGCATGGAATCATCTACTAACTTTAAGAAAATAACCCAAAAATGGAAGACAATAATTCCGGAAAAGGATGGGCTCTCGGCTTTGGCCTGCTTGCAGGTATCGCCGTAGGTTACTACCTGAACAGCAATGAAGGCCGCGCCATTCAGCGTAAGGCCCGCACCCGTTTTGACGAGTACGGCAATCAGATCAACGAGTACGGTCAGATCGTCTCTAACCGAGCTAATGAATACGCCACCGAGGCGCGTACGAAGGCCAACGAGCTGACTGAAACCGCCAAGCAAAAACTGGAAGAAGGTAAGGCCTGGGCCAACAATCAGGTACATACCATCAAAAACACTGTGAACGAAACCAGTGCGAACGTCCGTCAGGGCGCTGCTGACCTTGCCGACAGCACGGAGAGCAGCTTTCAGCGCGGCGTCAACAAGGCGAAACGCAAGGTTGACGAAAACCGTGATAAGGTAAAAAACGTCAATAACGCCTAGGGCTACGGCCATTTAGGCAAAACGGCCTCCCGGAGTACGAACTCCGGGGGGCCGTTTTACTTTATGATTACCAAAGACCCACGCAGCCAGCCCATGCAAAAAGAAGAATTACTCGAACAGCTAGGAGAATCCTACGGCTACGTTCAGCACCTCGTAGAAAAGAAGGTCGACTATTTCAAGCTGGAGATGGCCGAGAAATCCGCTACGACCATTTCCGGCATGATCACTGGAATGGTACTGGGTACCCTCGGACTCATCACGTTCTTCTTCGCGCTCATCACGCTGGGCTTCTACCTTACTTCGGTCATGGGGAGCGGCACCCAGGGGTTCGGAGTGGTGACGCTCGTCCTGCTGGCCTTACTCTTACTTATCTACCTGCTGCGCCGGACACTCATCACCGACCCGGCGGTTAGCAAAGTGATCTCCGCATTTTTTGATAACGACGGAAAGGAAGTTTAACCATGGTACGAAATCCCAACATCAGCAGTCTGAGTGAATTGCGCGAACGGAAGAAAGAACTACGGATGGACATGGAATTGTCTAAACGGGAGTTCGCCCACAGTATCGGTACCAACCGGAGCAACGTCAGCAACTTCTTACTCAAAAAGGTTGCCGCGCCCGTGGGTGGAGCGGGACTGGCGCTCTTGTTCCTCAATAAAGTACTGTCTTCCTCCGGTAGTGACAAGGGACGGGAAACCATTCGTGAGACCCGGGTAATTCACCAATACCCGGACGGGAAACCGGTTGCGGCAGCGGAAAATTACGCGGCGCGCGCGGCCGGGCCCAACGGGCTTACCCGCCGGGAGAAGAAAAAGTTATTCAGTATTGCCACCATCGCCAGCCTCGCCAAGGTGGTCATCCCCATCATACAGGCCATCATTGGTACCATCACCGCCCACAAGGCGGAAGAACACGCCCGCCAGGCAAAAAAAGCAGCCAGGAAATAGGATATTCCCGCGAAGTGGAGAGAAAACACCCACGGGTCGTCAAACAAAATGACATTTATCCGCATATTCGTGGAAAGATCTTGTTCGTTTCACCGATCCTCTTTGCAAGTTCAAGGCTCTAATCATGCACCATCTTATCTTTTCCATCTCAGCCCTCCTCGGAACGGATATCGTACTGAAGGATGGTATCACGGTAGGTACCCTGGAAGACGTGATCTGCAACAAGGACAGTGGACGGATTACTTACTTGATGATCTCCGCCGGCCCCTACGTCGGACGGGACGGCGAACTGTACGCGCTGCACCACTCCTATTTCTACCTGAACGGCGACGATGAGGTGCTGATCTTCGACCCGAACACCGGAACCGATGATGCCAGTTTCTACATTGACCTGCCCGACCACTACGATGAAGCTACGGTACATGATTTCACTCGCTTCTCTTCCGTTGTTCTCACCCATTTGACGTCAGCGAGTCACCGCAGCGATAACGACTGAACCTACCCCTTGCGACTTTGCGTTAAAGCAGGTAAATTTACAGCGATAGTTGTCAAGACAACTGTTCCTTTTTCACCCTAACCTGCCGATCATGACCAAGCCCTTTTCCACCACCCAACAGTACGACAACTACGATGCTCAGGATTACCGGGTATGGCGGCTCCTCACCAGTCGTCAGCTAAAGGCCCTGAAGGCGGTGGCCTGCGCCGAATACCTTGAGTGCGTGGATCAATTGTTCCCGGTTATTTCCGCCGATCACCCTCCCCGTTTCTCCGATCTGAACCGGCTGCTTCAGGAGGCCCACGGATGGTCGATCAAGGTGGTTCCCGGTTTCCTGCCCGTAGATGAATTCTTCGGGCTGCTGGCCCGCCGCCGCTTCTGCTCCAGCACCTGGCTGCGGAGCGAGGAACAACTCGACTACCTGGAAGAGCCCGATATGTTTCACGACATTTTCGGCC
Source organism: Lewinellaceae bacterium (assembly GCA_963838715.1). Taxonomy (GTDB): domain Bacteria; phylum Bacteroidota; class Bacteroidia; order Chitinophagales; family Saprospiraceae; genus Neolewinella. Next base: position 3,445,390 of record CAWISE010000009.1, on the reverse strand, counting down.
ACATTCCGCTCTACATGAATAAAGAATACGCTGACTTCGCCGAGCAACTCGGCAAACTCGGCGTGGCCGTGGCTGATAACGAGGAGCGCATCACCCAGCTCCAGCGGCTCTACTGGTTCACCATCGAGTTCGGCGTCATCCGTCAGGAAGCCGACGTCAAAATTTACGGAGCCGGTATCTGTAGCAGCTACGGCGAGACCAGGCACATCTTTGACGACCCCAAGGTAGAAGTCCTCCCCTTCGATATCGACGCCGTGATTGCCCAGGATTTCGTCATCAGCGAAGTGCAAATGAAGTACTTCGCCATCCGGGACTTCAGCGAGCTCTACGCTTCGGTAACCGAACTGGCCCGCCGCTGGGGCATCGAAGAACTCTGAGAAAATTTACCAACCATTCGGTCGGTAAATTCAAATTCTGCCTGTATATTTACCGACCAACCAGTCGGTAAGTATGCCCGAACAAAAGAAAACGTCTAAGGAAGTATTGCAATCCGCCTGGCGGACCTTCCACCGGGGAGGGTACCATGGAACCAGCGTTCAGCAACTTGCCGACGAGGCCGGTCTGAGTAAGGCCGGCCTGCTCCACCACTTTAGTTCCAAACGGGGAGTCATGGAAGCCGTGATCGACTATGCGCTCTCCTGGTGGGAGCGTCACGTTTTACGGACCCTTACCGGAGAAAAACCGTTTGAGGACCGGCTGCGCTCAGTGCTGGAACACCACATCCAACTCGTACGGGTCGACCGGCGAGGTTGCTTTTTTGCCAATGTTATCCTGGAAACTTCCCAGCAGCAACTCTTTACCGAGCGGCTCTCCCGGTTCCACCGTATGTGGATCGATCACCTTGCCGTCTTCCTGAGTGAGCGCTTCCCCACCGGGCGGGCGGAAGTGATGGCGGACCGGCTGTTTGCGGAATACGAGGGGACCGTTCTCATCTACAAGCTCTACGGGGACGATGCCGTGCTGGACCGATTCGTGGACCGGGTAGTTAACGAACTGAAATGACCGTTAAAAAGATTCTCTTCAGTACCCTGGCCGGTGGGCTGAATGCCCTGTCTTACGCTGCGCCCGGCTGGGCCGGCAGCCTGGCTTTCCGGGTCTTCGCCACTCCTCCCCCACCCCGCATCCGGCAGAAGGAAGCCGATTTCCTGGACACCGCTACCCGCCGGGATACCCGGTACGGGGATCACCGGATCCCCGTTTATCAGTGGGGGCCGGCCGGTGGGCCGCTCGTATTCTGTGCCTACGGCTGGGGCTACAACGCGGGCCGCTGGCGCCACTTCGTGCCGGAGCTGGTGGGGGCCGGTTACCGCGTGGTGGCCTTCGACCCGCCGGGGCACGGCCTGGCCGCCGGACGGCAGATGGAGTACCCCACCATGGTGGCCATCGAGCGACAACTGATCGGGGAACTCGGTCCGGTCGATCTGGCACTCGGACACTCTTTCGGGGGCGGCTGCCTGGTCGAAGCCCTTGCCCGTTTACCCTCGCACCTGCGTCCGCGCCGCATTTGCCTGATGGCCGTTTTTTCCGAAGTCCGCTGGCTTTTTGCCGGGTTCGCCGACTTTCTCGGGCTCCGGGAAACCGTTTATCGGGGGATGGAACGCCACGTCAAAAACATGAGCGGCCGGGGCCTGGAAGAATTTGACGCCACCCGCGGAGCAGCCCTGCTCGGCGACGTTCCTACCCTGCTCGTACACGACCCGGAAGACCCGGTTACCGCCTTTCGCAATACCCGCCGCAACCACAGTCACTGGCCGGGCTCCTGGCTGTACAGTCCGGCCGGAGCGGGTCATCACCTCGGTACCCCGGAGGTGACCGCCAACGTACTGGCCTGGCTGATTGACGGTGCCGTTCCGGCGGGGGCCGTGCAAAATACCGGTCAGTTGGTTCCCCTGCCCACCGCCACCGAGCGGGGGGATATGGAGACAAAGGGAGTTACGGAGTTCTACCAATAGGGCAACGACCGGAACGGGCAGCGCATTCGTTTTGCGAGGACGCAGGTGCAAAATTCCCGGTGGAGGGCGTTCACGTCCGGCTCATGCCTTGAATAGCAGCTACGGCAATTACCGTCCCGTAGCCCAACGTCAGAATTTACGTGGTTGCCCAGTGAGGAAAGGCAGACTATGCTGCACCCTGTCGGATATGGGCGCCGTCCGGCGGATCGCCCTCAACTCACCCTACCCTCTCCGCGTTATATCATCTCACATAACCCATATACCATGCCCATCCGCCTAGGCGAATCCGCCCCCAATTTTGACGCCGAAACCACCGAAGGAAAGATCAATTTTTACGACTGGGCCGGCGACAGCTGGGTCGTGCTCTACAGCCACCCCTCCGATTATACCCCCGTCTGTACCACCGAACTCGGCATGACCGCCAAGTTGAAAACGGACTTCGATCGCCGTAACACCAAGGCCATTGCCCTCAGCGTTGACGACCTGGACAGCCACATGGGTTGGATCAAGGACATCGAAGAGACGCAGTCCTGCAAAATGAATTTTCCCATCATCGCCGATGCCGACAAGAAAGTCGCCATCGCCTACGATATGCTTCACCCCGAAGCGGATGCCAAATTCACGGTGCGCTCCGTTTTCATCATCGACCCCGATAAGAAGGTACGCCTGACCCTGACCTACCCGCCCTCCACCGGCCGGAACTTCCAGGAGATCCTGCGCGTACTCGACAGCCTGCAGCTGACGGACAACTACAGTGTCGCCACCCCCGTAGACTGGAAGGACGGGGAGGACGTCGTCGTCAGCCCCAGCATCAAGACGGAAGACATCCCGAACAAATTTCCGAAGGGGCATAAGGTGATCAAGCCTTACCTGCGTACGACACCGCAGCCTAATCGCTAGCCTCCAATGAGTTCATTCCGAGTCCGGAGCGCCTCCGTTTTATCCGGAAACGGCGTTCTGGTTTAGGCACAGGTACAAATCCCTAGTTTAGCGTACGAATGTAGTTCCTCCGGGATTTACCTCACCACCGAAACAAAACAACTATTTTGAATAAGTCGACTTCACCTTCATTAGCCCTGCTGCTCCTGTTATTACTCTTTCCCAATAATCCGGCCCCGGGCATCCCGCCCCAGGATAGGCAACTCCGCGAAAGCCACCCCGAGGAACGCCTCCGGGGTGGCTTTTGCACCTGCGTCCCCGCCCTCAGCTATCTGGTCGGTTTAAGCCTTCTTTTAGGGACCAACCAACTACTACCAATGCACAGATTACTCGTTTTACTGGCTTTGCTGGCCTGCTCCCCCTCTTTCGCCCAGGAAGATAGACGACGCCAAAAAAGAGAAGAAAGAAAAGACCTACGAAGAGATCATGGAGGGAGCCGTTACCGAACGGGGGCTTTTCACCGTTCACCAACAGGAGGGTAAAACGCTCTTCGAGCTGCCGGTCGCCCTACTGGACGACGAAATTCTCGTCGTCAGCCGCATCAGCGGTTTCGTCAAGGGCCTCAACTTTGGCGGGGCCGGCGTAAAGAGCCGGCCGCAGCAGGTAGTCCGCTGGCAGAAAATGGGCGACAAGATCCTGCTGCGCAGCGTGAGCTACAACAGCGTAGCCGACGCCGACAATCCCGTTTACGAATCGGTCCGCAACAACAACTTCGAGCCCATCATCGGGGCCTACGACATCAAGACCTGGGGGCCGGACAGTGCCTCCCTCGTAGTGGACGTGACCGACCTGTTCACCGAGGATGTTCCGATGTTCGGTGCCATGAGCGACGATCAGCGCAAGAATTTCAAGATCAAGGGGCTGGACAAGAGCCGTAGCCTGATCACCAAAACACGTGCCTTTCCGCAGAACGTAGAGATCCGCCACGTACTGACCTACAAGGGGGATGAATTGCCGGACAACCAGATCACCGGTACCATGAGCGTGGAGATGAACCAGAGCTTCATTCTACTGCCCGCCGTACCGATGCGCCCCCGTTACGCCGACCCGCGCGTGGGGTACTTCAGCATTAAACAGACCAACTACAGCCTGAGCGCCCAGCGCGCGCAGCAGCAGGAATTCATTACCCGCTGGCGGCTGGAGCCCGTCGACATGGAGGCCTGGAAGCGCGGAGAGACCGTCGACGTAAAGAAGCCCATCGTGTACTACATCGACCCCGCCACCCCCAAGGCCTGGGCCCCCCACATCAAACAGGGCGTGGACGACTGGGCCAAGGTGTTCGAGTCCATCGGGCTGAAGAACGCCATCATGGGCAAGTATGCCCCCACCAAGGAGGAAGACCCCGACTGGAGCCCCGAGGACGTTCGTTACAGCGTGATCCGCTACGTGACGACCGACATTCAGAATGCCATGGGCCCCCACGTACACGACCCCCGTACCGGCGAGATCCTGGAAAGTGACATCATCTGGTACCACAACGTGATGAACCTGCTGCGCAACTGGTACCTGATCCAGACGGCGGCGGTCAACCCCAAGGCCCGCGGCAAGCAGTTCGACGAGGACGTGATGGGCGAACTGATCCGCTTCGTCTCCGCCCACGAGGTCGGTCACACCCTCGGTTTGCCCCACAACATGGGCAGCAGCCCGGCCTACACCGTCGCCCAGCTCCGCAGCCCCGGTTTCGTTCAGGAGAACGGTACCGCCCCGAGTATCATGGACTACGCCCGTTTCAACTACGTGGCCCAGCCGGAGGACAAGGATGCCGGCCTGCACCCCAAGATCGGCCCCTACGACTACTACGCCATCGCCTACGGATACAAGCCGATGCCCGAGGTGGCCACCGCCGAGGCCGAACGCCCGATCCTGAACAAAATGATTAAGGAAAAAGCGGACAACCCCATCTACCGCTACGGTCGTCAGCGCGGTCGGAACGGACACGACCCCAGTGCCCAGACCGAGGATCTGGGAGACGATGCCGTACTGGCCTCCGAACTCGGCATTAAGAACCTGCAGCGGATCGTCCCCCAGCTGAAGGCCTGGACCACGGAAGAAGGAGAATACTTCGACGACCTGGAAGAACTGTACGACAACGTGATCGGTCAGCTTCGCCGCTACACCGGCCACGTAGCCAGTAACGTTGGTGGTATCCGGGAATGGCAGCGCAGCAGCGAGGAAGCCGATCCGGTGTACACCACTCTGCCCGCCGCCAAGCAGCGGGCCGCGGTGGCTTTCATCAACCAACAGATCTTCACCACCCCGGAGTGGCTGATCAACGAGGACATCCTACAGCGCATCAGCCCGACTGGGGTTACCGCCAAGATCCGTGCGCTCCAGTCCAGCGGACTGGGCGTTTTGTTCGACACGGACCGCCTCAACCGCCTGGCCGAACAGAAAGCCCGGGATGCCGCCAGCTACGGGCTGATGGACCTGATGAACGAAACCCGCAAGGCCGTTTTCTCCACGGCCAACACCGAGTCTGCCTTCGGCCGTTCCTTACAGTCGGACTACGTAGACCGACTGGCCAAGTTGCTGGAGAACGACAAGGCCGCAAACGACGTGCACGCCGCCGCCCGGGCTACCCTGGGTAACGTCATGAACAGTTTCACCACGGCCAGTTCGGGGACTTCCGACCGCCAGAACCTGACCGTCGGTCATAAACTGGCGATCCGTCAGCACATCGAACTGGCGCTGAGTGGCGCGGAAGGGATACTGAAGAGCAAGTAGCCAGCTGGTAAATAGCCGGTAGCAGATAGCCTATGGTCCTCTGGTGACTATAGGCTATCTGCGGTTATACTACTTATTCCCACGCCAACCGGTCTCCCTCCTCCAGGAAGTGGCGCTTCGCAAATCCGGCATTGACTTCCAGCACGAAGGCTGCCGGAACTTCGCTGGTAACCGGATCGGTCGTTCGGGGAACGGTATTCTCCCGGATTCGCACGATGCGTTTATCCGCCCCGACAAAGATGATGTCGAGGGGGATGTAGGTGTTGAGCATCCAGAAAGAGCGGGGTTCGAGCCCGGGCATCAGAAAGAGCATCCCCTGATTCTCTTCCATGTGTTCGCGATACATCAATCCCTGAACGATACTTTCTTCGTCGTCGGCGATCTCAATGTCCAGATCGGCCACTACCTCCTCGCTGGAACCGCGGTATATCATCAGTTCCGCTTCCTTCGTGAATTGGGGTCCGGTGACCACTTTGTTCCGGGGAATACTCATAAGAATAAAACTGATCAGCGCCAGCGCGATGAGACCGATAATAAGGTAGCGTTTCCCCCGACTTTGTTTTCGGGGCGTATAGGATTCGGTTACACTCCTTCGGGTCTTGGGATTACGGGACTTGGCCATGCGGGATTGCTTTAGGACAAAGCTACGACAACCGGCGGGCGACTTCCGCGTTTGCTTACCATGATCGGCGACCCTACCCTGCTGCCCCCCACTCACGACGATATCCGTGCCGCGACCCGTCAGAGCGAAGCCCGGATTCCCACCCCCTACGGTGAATTCCTGATGATTGCCTACGCCCCGGATGCCGATGCCTATGCACCCCACCTGGCACTGGTGCATCCGGATATGGATCCGGACGGGGAAGTGATCGTGCGGTTGCACTCCGAGTGCATCACCGGTGACCTATTTGGGTCGAAGCGTTGTGATTGCGGCGAGCAGTTGTCCCGCTCCCTGCGCATTGCCGCCGCCGGGCGGGGAATCGTCGTTTACCTGCGCCAGGAAGGCCGGGGGATCGGCATCATCAATAAGCTGAAGGCCTACCAGTTACAGGATGAGGGGCTGGATACCATACAGGCCAACGTCCACCTTGGCCTAGAAGTCGACGGCCGCCACTACCAGGTTGCCCAGGGCATCCTGCAGGACCTGGGTGTGTCCCGCATTCAGTTGCTGACCAACAACCCGCTTAAGGTAGATTCCTTCGGCGACGGCCCCATTGAGGTGGTGCGCCGGTTACCCATCATCGTAGACCCGGTGAAGGAGAACAAGGGATACCTACGTACGAAGGCGGTGGACATGGGCCACTGGCTCTGATCAGTTGGGGAATTTATCCGTTGGGGAGTTAGGTAGTTACGGGCGAACATTCCGTCCGGCTACCATGCTTTAGGTGTGCGGGTAACTCCCAAACTAAAAACTCAAAAACTCCCCAACTACCATGGCCCTCAGCGATACCCTCACCTCCCTCGGTAAATCCGTTCACCGCGAATGGGACGAGATCGTCGACCGTCTGGGATGGGGCCGCGACAAACCGGTGGACGTAGCCAACTACATCGGTTTCGGCCGGCCGGACTATCTGTTCCTGACCGGCCGGGTACTCCGCGACAAGGGCATTACCCGGGGTGAACGGGACAGTCTGCTGGACAATGTGGCCAATAATTTCAAGCGCTTCAATACGCGGGAAATCAACGGAGCTAAGGTGAAGATCACCTGGGGAGAACACGAGTTCGAGCGCACGACCGACGGGGAGGGGTACTTTCACGTCGAGCACCACTGCGAGCCGGAGCACGAGGTAGCCAGTGAACACGGCCTGTGGCAGGAAGCGGAGGTAACCGTCCTCTCCACCCCCCACAACGGGGAGGTGAACGTGATCACCCACTCGGACGTAGTTGTCCCCAGCGAAGCGGAATTCGGCATCATCAGTGACATCGACGATACCATACTGAAGACGGACGTAACCAGCCGGTTCAAGTACAAAACGATGATTCACACCATCCTCAAGAATGCCGGTAACCGCCGTGCCTTCCGGGGGGTGTCCGATTTCTACCAGGCCCTGAAGCTAGGCCCGGACGAGCAGGGCTTCAATCCTTTTTTCTACGTCAGTAACAGCCCCTGGAACCTCTACGACCTCTTACTGGATTTTCTCCACCTGAACCACCTGCCCCGGGGGCCGATCCTGCTCCGCGACTTCGGACTACCCGCCGAGGATACCGTTAGTAGTTACAAAACCCACAAGGCGGATATGGTCAACAAGATCCTGTCTACTTACCCCGACCTGCCCTTCATTCTCGTCGGTGATTCCGGAGAGCACGACACGGACATCTACCTCGAGGCAGCCCGGAATAATCCGGATCGCATCCTGGCCATCTACATCCGGGATGTCCAACACGAGCGCCGTGCCCGTCGAATCGAGAACCTGATCGAAAACGTAAGCGACATCAACGTCCAACTCGTAGGTTCCTACGAGGCGGCACTCGACCACGCCCGGGGAATGAGTTGGGTGAAGTGAATTGGTCGGTGGTCGGTCGGCTTGTGTAACTTGCGGACCACTGACCACCGACCACCGACCAATATGTCTTCCGGTAACTACACCTTCTGGTTCCTCCTCTTCTTTGCCTTTTACCTCAGCATCCAGGGCTGGAAACTGTTCGGTCTGTACCAGACGGACCAGCTCACGGGCGGTGCCTTTGCGGCTTTTGCCTTTCAGACGCTGGTGTGCGTCGGTGCCTTTCTGTGGGTACGGCGCGCGCTGGGGAGGAGGGAGACCCCCTGACCCCCGGCGGGGGGGACGACGTTCCCAGGACTAGGAAAAAATGGAAAATTCGTGCATTGGGCAAATGCACGAATTTTACGGTTTTCCCGAGAATTGTACGCTACTCGGTCCCCCCTTAGGGATTCAGGAGGGTCTACTCCATCAACTCCAGAATTCCCCGTAGTGGTATCTGTACCTGCCCCTTGCGGTAATTCAGGTCGTAACGCAGCTCCTGAAGTGCCTTTTCGATCCGGAACACGTCGAGCAATACTTCCAGGTCGGTTTCATCTTCGGGCAACAGGCGGGTACCGGTCGTAGCCTTGCGGTAGGCCGTAAGAAATTCCGCGGAGAGGTAGCGGTTAGCCGTACGGAGCCATTCCCAGAGTTGTTGGGCAACTTCCTTGCGCAGTCCACCCCTGGACTCGTCGTAGACCATTCCCACCGCGTAGTTGATACTGCGCATCATATTGGCAATGTCCTTGGAGGGGCTCCTGCGAAGCCGGCGCTGGCTGTACGTCCGATCGGGGTCACCATCGAAGTTCTGGATAACGAAACTGTCTTCCGTGAGCATGACCTGCTCCATGGTGAAGTCTCCGTGGATACGAATCTTGTCGGATTCTATCTTGTGGGCGTAAATGCGTTTGAGTCGGGCGTGGAGTTCCTCCTCCCGTTCCAGCAGTTCCTTGGCCAGTCCCCTATTCTCCTCGTTGAGTTCCGGCAGTACCTTCTTGATCAGGTCGATCGAACTGCGCACGTCTCCCTTCAGGCCGGCATATACGCTCCGTTGGTAGTGGAGGGATAGCTGTTCGGACTTGAAGCCCGGCTCCTCGATGTCTTCCAGGAGGGTGTGGTAAGCAGCCGTGGTCCGTCCCAGTTCCGCGATGCGGGTGACGAAAGCCGGTCCGAGCAAATCCTGGATGGGTCCCGGCATGTCTTTGTACATCACGGTATCGGTGACCTGCACCTCCTCCGGGTGGGCCTCCTCGGTCTCTTCTTTGCGCTGGAGGCGAGTGGTCATATCGTCGGCGAACCGGCGCATATTATTGAGCACGTAATCCCAAGCATTACCCTCGCTGGTGGTCCTCTCCTCGAAGATGGCGAGGGTCGCGTTCAGTCGCTTGCTGGGCGTAAAGTGCAGGGTGCCGACCACCTGCGGGGCGGCCTGATAACCCCGGCGGTTCAGCATCCGTTTCACCTCCAGATCGGGAACGTCCACTACGTCCACGCGGCGGTAGAACTTGATGTTGAAATCTTTGGAATGAAGGAGTACGTACTCCGTTCCGGAGTGCTGCAACGTAGTATCCTGAATGGCCGTATTGGCCATGGACTCCTGCGCTATAAACTGGAAATTTTTCATTTCCCCGAACTCCTTCAGCCCCTGGGCCAGCCCACGCCGGTATTCCTCATCGTACAGGGCGTCGATCAGGACGACCGACCGTTCCTCGTTCTGAACGAATGCGATGGCCTCCTGACGAGAGCTGTAATCCACTTCTTCCCGCTTCAGGTGAAAGGCCAGCGGCAGTTGGATCATTTCGGGCAGCCCCTCCAGGTAGTTAACCTCCAGCAGCAACCATCCGAAGTGGCGCTCGCCGTTCGTCTGCAGGCGGTGATCGAATACCTTCACGGAATCGAGCTGTCCGGCCCGTGCCCCCATCCACTCTACGGAGGAGAGGTATTTAGGCAGCACCTTGGTTTCCAGCGCGCGAAGGTTCGCCCGGCTCATGAAATCCGCCAGGTTCTTGGTGGAGAGGACCACCTTGCTGAGATCGCGGCGATCCCGGTTGATGGTAAAGGTTTCTTCCAGTTGCAACCAGTAGTAACCGTGTCCGGGCATGGTAATGGTGTAGGGTTCCCGGGACACCTCGTTAAAGAAGGTCTGCCCGAATACCTCCCGCACCTTACTGCCCTCGAATTCCGCCAGGTCGAGTTGTACGGACTGCGGGTGGCGGCTCAGGTTTACGACCACCACGACGCGCTCCTGTTCGTACTCCCGTACGAAGGCGAGGATGCGACCGTTGTCCGGCTTTAGCCACTGGATGGTACCCCGGCCGAATACCTGAAAACTCTTGCGTTTGGCCAGTAGCTTTCTGGTCCAGTTCAGCAGGGAATTCGGGTTGTGCTGCTGGCGGCGCACGTTCACCCAACGGTAGCTGTACTCCGTGTCCCGGATGACGGGCAGGTACAGGCTGTGTGGGTTAGCCTCGCTGAAGCCGGCATTTTCGTTGTTGTTCCACTGCATCGGGGTACGCACGCCGTCACGGTCGCCGAGGTAGTAATTGTCCCCCATGCCGATCTCGTCGCCGTAATACAGGACGGGCGTACCCGGCAGGCTCATCAGCAGCACGTTCAGCAGTTCGATCTTGCCGCGGTCGTTGTCCATCAGCGGGGCCAGCCGGCGGCGGATACCGAGGTTGATCCGGGCCGTGCGGTCGCTGGCGTAGACGTTGTACATGAAATCGCGCTCCTCGTCGGTCACCATCTCCAGCGTCAGCTCGTCGTGGTTGCGGAGGAAGGTGGCCCACTGGCAATTCTCGGGAATCTCCGGCGTCTGGTCGAAGATGTCCGTGATCGGGTGGCGGTCTTCCATCTTGATGCTCATGTACATGCGGGGCATGAGCGGGAAGTGGTAGTTCATGTGGCACTCGTCGCCGTCGCCGAAGTAGCTGGCACTTTCCTCGGGCCACATATTGGCCTCGGCCAGGAACAGCACGTTATCGTAATTGTCGTCGACGTGCTTGCGCAGTTTTTTCAGGAACTGGTGAGTTTCCGGCAGGTTCTCTCCGTTGGTTCCCTCCCGCTCGAAGAGGTAGGGGATGGCATCCAGGCGGAAACCGTCGATGCCCATACTCATCCAGTAGTCGAGCACCTTGAAAATTTCGTCCTGCACCAGGGGGCTGTCGTAGTTCAGATCGGGCTGGTGGTGAAAGAAACGGTGCCAGTAGTACTGTTTGGCCACGGGGTCCCAGGTCCAGTTGCTCGTCTCCGTATCGGTGAAGATGATGCGGACGTCGGGCCACTTCTCGTCGGTATCGCTCCAGACGTAGTAGTCGCGCTCGGGGCTGCCCACGGGGGCGCGGCGGGCGCGCTGGAACCACTCGTGCTGGTCGGAGGTGTGGTTGATGACCAACTCCGTGATCACCTGTAGTCCGCGGCTGTGGGCCGCGTCCAGGAATCGCTTGAAGTCGTCGATGTTACCGTAGGGCGGGCTCACCTCGTAGTAATCCTGGATGTCGTAGCCGTCATCCCGCAGCGGACTGGGGTAAAAGGGAAGCGTCCAGATGGCGGTTACGCCGAGTTCCTCCAGGTAATCGAGTTTTTGCTCCAGGCCGGCGAAATCACCGATACCGTCGCCGTTCGAATCAAAGAACCCCTTGATGTTCAGCTCATAAATGATGGCATCTTTGTACCAGAGGGGTTCACGACGGTAAGTAGTAGACATAGGCGGGAAAAGTTCTTTATGCTGTGTTGGCTCAAAAACGATAAAAGGCCGCAGTTGTGCAAGGGAATTGAAAATAAGGGCGACGGCGCGCAGGTGCAAGATTTTTCGCGCAGGTGGTGAGCCGGATCGATTTTTAAGCAGAGCGCAAAAATCTCCGTCTCACCACTCGGAGCGAGACCCACATCATTCCACCAGCAAGTACCGCATATCGTCCGTCAGGTGGCTCTCCGGGTAGAGGCCGTAAGCCAGCGTGTGGCCGTCTTCGTCGGTGAACAGGGCCTGGTCCATCTCCCCGTCTTCGATCCGCTCGGCGAGAAAGGACCAGAGGGCGTCCAGGTCGCGGGCCAGGACGAAGTGGTCCGCCTCGTCGGTACCGAAATTGATGAGCTGGCCGTAGTCGCCCCGGAAATCCGGGTTCAGGTCGAGGCCGATGAAGTTGCCCTGATCGTCCGTGAACAGGGGCAGCCACAGGTCGCTGTACTCCACCTTACTGATGGCCCGGTCGGGGTGGACCCGCCCGCGCCAGGGACCGTCCTGATTTTGTTGCCGCTCCCGTTCCAGTTCCAGCAGCTGCCGGCGCTCCCCCAGCACCTCGGCGGGAGCGAGAAGGCGCATCCCCAGCAAATAGCCGGCGTGGATTTCGGCGGCCCGCTCCCCGGGGTGGGCGACGTACCAGGCGCGGAAGTCCTTCGGCAGGGTCTTTTCCAGGGCGGCCTCGATGGCGGCGACGCCCGCCTCGTCGGGGGCGTCGATCAGCAGGGCGGCCCGCTCGGGCAGGTGCTCCTTCGTCCAGGCGTGGAATACCTCGAACGGGCTCGGGGTAGGTTTCGCCCATGCCCTTCGCCTCGGGCACCTGGCGGTCGAACTGCCGGCGGGCCGCGCCGGTCAGGTTAAAGTTGTCGCGGATGTAGACGAGGGTGGCGACCTCTACTTCAGTCAGTCCCTTACCGTCGGCGCGGGCGGTGGTGACCAGTTTGGCCAGGTCGGCGATGCTGAGGCGGCCGTCCTGGGGGTCATTCAGGGCTTCGCGGGTAATTTCCAGGAGCCTGGCGTCGTAGCGTTGGCCGTCGATTTCTTCGTAGTAAGACATGGGCCGAAGATACCGAGTCCGGAGGACTCCCTACTAACCAGCCAGGGGCGGCGCCCCTGGCTGAATCAATAAAGAGTCCTCCGGACTCAAATCTAAAAATTTTGCACCCGCGCCCCGCCGTCCCCTACTCAGTTAATCCGGTGCCAGGTCATGGGATAACTTTCGCGAAGACGGGCGGGGACTTCTCCGTCGCAGGAGACGATACCGTTGAGGTAGACCTCTCCGGATAGGGTACGATCGTCGACGATGACACCTCGGAACAAGATCCGGGCAAAACAAGGGGTTGTCGGGTCCCGGTAGTAGGTATCAGTGTAACCTTTATAAATGCCATCCAGCCATACCCGATCGCTTACTACTCCGTCAACCCTTTCTCGTTGTGCGTGACCTGCCCGGTTGATTGTCGTCCTCGCCCCCTGGGTGTAGTGGTAGGCGGCAAAGTTTTGGACTTCTTTTCCACCACCCACCGCGATCCAATCCCTTCCCTCGAAGTTGTCGAGAGTAATGAAGTTGATACCGGGAAAGGCCAGCAGCGACGTATCCGAAAAGGGCGTCACGTCGTAGGTCACCCAGGTATTGGACCAGCGGTTATTGGCGCAAAAGCCGGGGGCCAGTTCCAGTTCCGGGTCGTTACACTCGCAGTAGCCATTGTCGCAGTACGCCCCGTCGTAGCAGGAAGTAAGGCATTCGTCGCCCTCCAGGTGGTCCAGGGGGTTATAGTAGTCCTCCCCGGTAACGGAGTCGCATCCCTTACAACCGGCTAAGAGTAGAAAAAGGAGCAGAGGGAGTTGGAGGAAGATTTGGTTCAGTCGCTTCATTTTACTACTGTTTCACGGTTTTGGTGACCTCCCGCCGTCCGCCCTCGTACTGCTTCACGACTACGTAGACGCCGGCGGGTAATTGCCCCAGGGTTTGTACCGCTTCGGTGACTTGTAATGCGGATAGGGTCTGTCGGCTCATCCATACGCGACGGCCGGATAGGTCGTACACGCTAATGTCGGTCAGGGAAGGCGTAATGGCGGTCGGTTCGGGAGTACTATCTCCTCCGATCAGAGATTTACCGGGGTAAATCACGTCCACCGGGGTCGGACAACGGGATTCGTTCACCTTATAACCGATCTCATCGTCCGGGCGGATATCTATGTCGATTCCGTTTATGAATAAGAAACTCTTACAGAGTTGCCGCCAGGCATCTTCCGTCACCCCGGAGCCGGGTACGTCGCCCGTAACGGCGGAGAGCATATAACTACCGGCACGGGGTGTACAGCAGACTAAACCCTCGTCGTCGGTTTCCCCGGTACCCCCCGATAGAACGCTGGCGAGCCGGAATGAACTCAGAATACGTGTCTTGGCGTACCACTTACGCAGGCCACCGACCGCCATGCTCGAGCCGGCCGCGAGCACGACCCTGAAGGGTTGTCCCGGATTGAGTTCGTACTGGAAGTTAACGATCCCCGCATTTCCCAGCGTTGGAGATATTACATCCTCTTCCCCCGTATCATCTACGAGAGAAAAGTTAGAGGAACGGCCAACCAGTTCTCCGCCACACTGCCCGTTCCAGGTTACCCAGGGGCCGTCGAATACATCCTCTATGGATTCCTTAAAGGCATCCGCGTGTCGAATATCCCAGGCTGCGTCCGCCGCCGCGTCGATAATGGGTTCACCGGAATCCGTGGAAGTACTCTTCACGAGCTTATAAATGTTGTAGCCGAGTAGGATCATCTCACCGAGCGTAGGGCCGGTGTAGCTTCGCCCGCACCCCCTGATCTGCCCGTTCAGGGATTGGGCAACCGTCTGGTAAGAATCCTCGTCGTTAATTCTGCCGACGGATAGAAAGGCCGCGTCGAGCGCCTTAGCCCGCGATTCGTACGTATTATTACAGAACCACTGCCCCCCCAGGGTAAACGCCTGGGCCTGAGCCAGGGAGTGGTACTGAGCCTCGAAGGAAACGGTGCGGGGGCAACCGCAGTCGTCGGCATTTCCATCATTATTTAAACATACCATATTATAAACCATACTGGCGAAATAATCTGCCGCGGTGATTACATCTTCCTCCCCTTCCTGCTCGGTCCGGTTGTCGAAGGCACCATTCCAGCTAAAGGAGTAGGGGGCCTTAACGCAATCCGTGGTGTTGGCCTGGAGTTGCTGGTAGCGACCGGGACCCTCCAACCCCCAACCCCGCCAGGTATAGATGTCTCCCGAGCGAAAGTAGCGCGGTTCGCTACCGTACTTACCGTAGATATCTCGGCGTTGTCCGTTATCCCGTATCGTTTCAATGGGTTGCACGTCCAGCGCGTGCTTGACCGCCAGCACCGTACAACGACAGCTAACTACTGACTTACTATCCGGCTGCTCCGGAATTTGCCCCGTCGTAGGATTCGTCAGATTTAGTCGCTCACGGTACGTATCTGGTAACGGTGTACCAGTGTAGAGGAGTTGCTGGATCAGGAATGTTTTTTCGGGAACCGTAAGCTGCTTGTCATCACGTACATGATTCCACAGCGGCACGGTCTTATCTCCCCGCTGCCAGTCCAGAATGACATCGTGCTGTCGGGAAGAAAGTCGCACGGCCTCCCCCGTAGCGCGACGCCGGGTAGAAATTTCGTTGAATACCGCCGGTTGGTTACAGGCGTCCAGGCCCACTATCTGAAATTCCGCTCCGTTCGGCAGCCAAACGTGGCCATATCCATTCTTCAGTACCAATGGAGTAGCGGTACCGGAGGCATCTTCGACCGAGAGCGTTCCGTCCCACTTATCAGTGCTGGCAAAGACCAGACTGGAACTTTCGTAGTTAATTACGGTAGTTTCCAACCCGATCGCACTTACGCAGGGGTCGATCATCCCCTCGATGATCGCATCCGCCTCCCGGTGCTGTTCCGGACCGAAGGTCGCCATCTCGGCCTCACTGTTGATCATGATCTCGGCCGGTAGCTGAGCGTAGATGGTATTAGTCATGCATAATGACAGGAGAAGAGTTACCCCCCCCCCGAGGAGAGTAGCGTACGTAAAAACGTCATGGTAAAATGGATTTAGGATTATTCCAGAGAAAAAACGTCGCTTATAAGAGAGCCTTACCAAGGTACTTTTAATATTTAAAAAGAACAAACTTACCACCATATTATTTTTGTTTATCCTTCTCTAGGATCGGTAGCTGGGGGTCCGGACCCCTAGCTAAATAGAATGAGTCCTCCGGACTCAAATCCAAAAAATTTGCACCTGCGCACCGCCGCCCCCACTATTCCCCCTCCGGAGGCTAGGGGGCTATCTCCGCAAAACTATTACGCCCCAGCACCGTGTAGAAAAACACCCCGCCGAGCCAGCCGTGGTAGATACCCAGCGCCAGGATGCTGTAGCCCCGCAGGTACAGCCAACTGTAGGCCAAGCCGAGGAAAAAGGTGGCCGCCATCAGCAGCGGAAACGGGTAGTGGATGAGGCCGAAGAGGCCGCCGGTGAGGAGGATGACCTGCCACTCCGGCCGCGACCAGCCATCCCGGATGTTTTGCGCAAAAATGCCGAGCGCCAAAAACTGCTGCACGATACCCCAGAGCGGATAGAGCAGTAAAATGAGGACCAGCGACCAGTCGAGCACCTCCGTTTTGAAGTAAAAGCCGTACCCCACGAAAAGCGCGACGCAGCCCAGGGCCACCGGCAGTAATTGCAGAAAAGACGGCCGGAAGTTATCCGTCGTCAGCCCCCAGTACGCCAGGATGTCGGGCTCCGCGCGGCTGCGCGACCAGACGTAGCCGCCCCAGCCCAGGGCCACCACGAGAATGAAGGGCAGCCGCCACTCCAGCTCCACCATGAAGAGGAGACGGCCGAGGACGACGGCGAGGATGGCGAGGATTTCGTAGCCCCGGCGGCGGTTGGAAATTTGCATACCCCAAAGAACGGGAACTTTCTGGCACGCATCTTGTAAATTGGACCACACTATGGTCCAGTCCACCGTCGCTAAACTCCTGCTCTCCCCCATTTCCGCCCTCTACGGCGCGGGGGTCGGATTTCGTAACTGGGCCTACCGGCGGGGGTTGCTGCGCTCCATCAGTTTCGCCGTGCCGGTCATCAGCGTCGGTAACCTGAGCGTGGGCGGGGCCGGGAAGACGCCCCACATCGAGTACCTCATCCGCAACCTCGACCCCTACCTGGAGATGGCCACCCTGAGCCGCGGTTACCGCCGTAAAACACGGGGCTTTATGGTCGTGGAACCCGGCATGACGGCCGAGCAGGTCGGCGACGAACCCCTGCAGTACGCCCGTAAATTCCCCGACCTGATGGTCACCGTGGCCGAGGAGCGCGCCTTCGCCATCCCGGAGATTGTCGGCCGCCGACCAGACATCCAATTGGTCCTGCTCGACGATGCCTTCCAGCACCGGGCCGTCAAACCGGGATTGAACATCCTGCTCACCGAGTTCGACCGACCCTTCTACGCCGACCACCTGCTGCCCAGCGGCCGCCTCCGGGAGTGGCGCAGCGGCTACGAGCGGGCGGACGTCATCATCGTCAGCAAGTGCCCCCGGGAACTCGACCGCGCCACGGCCGACGCCATGATCGAACGCATCGACCCCCTGCCCCACCAGCGGGTCTTCTTCAGCTACTACGACTACGCCGCCCCCTACTACATGCTCGACAACCGCTACCGGCTGCGCATGGAGGAAGACATCAACGTGCTGCTCATCACCGGTATCGCCCGGACGGATTACCTGCTCGACCACCTAAGACAACAGGCCGCCAGCGTACGCAGCCTCGACTACGCCGATCACCACTTCTTCACCGGCAACGACGTAAGTAACCTCAAGCGTCGCTTTGAGGAATTACCCGCCGGCCACCGGGCCATCGTGACCACCGAAAAGGACGCCACCCGCCTGGAGGCCCACCGCGATTACATCCGGGAGCAGCAGCTGCCGATCTTCGTGCTGCCCCTGGCCGTCCGCTTCCATTTTGACGAGGGGCCGGTTTTTGATACGCTGGTTCGGGATTATCTGCTTTCCTTTACCGCATGATGGTTGGGGAGTTGAGCAGTTTGCGGGTTCAGGAGTTGGCTACCGCAACAACCACTCAGGCGCCTCGCGACCTTCGCCATTGCCTACATTAGCGAACCAGGCGAAGCCGGAGAGTGGCCGTGGCGGCAGCCAACTCTCAAACTCCCCAACTCAAAACTCCCTGACTGACTATGAGCAAACCTTTCTTCTGGCTCCTCCACTTTCTCTCCCGCTGGATGCTGCGGCTCTACTACCCGGCCATGGAGGTGGAGAATGCGGAGACGGCCAACCACCCCGGCCCCATGCTGCTGTGCGGCAACCACCCGAACACCCTCGTGGACCCGCTCATCGTGGGGATTCAACTCGACTACCAGATGTACTTCCTGGCCAACGCCGGGCTGTGGCTCAACCCGGTGATGGCCTTCATCATCGACCCGTTCTGTATTCCCGTAGCCCGGGCCAAGGACAAGGAGGCCGGTGCCGACAAGGGCAGCAAGGAGGAGGTATTCGACCGTACCTTCGCCGGGCTGGAAACCGGAAAGATCCTTTACATCGCCCCGGAAGCCTACTCCGAACTGGAGCGGAAATTACGCCGCATCAAGGCGGGGGCCGCCAGCATGGCCCTGGCCGTGGAGGAGCGTAACGACTGGCAACTGGGGGTCCGTCTCCAACCGGTGGGCGTGAACTACGAAAGCCCGACCACCTGCTTCAGCCGGGCCTTCATCCGCTTCGGGGAGCCCATCGTGGCGGCCGACTACCGGGAACAGTTCGAGCGTAGCCCCATGCGGGCCATCCGGGCCCTGACCGACGAGCTCTCCGGCCGCATGCAGGGGCTCCTGATCCAGACGAAGGACAAGGCCGAGGAACGGCTTTTGCGCCCCGTCGAGCGGGCAGTGCAGAACGAACGGCCGCTCAAGGTCTCCGACCACCATTTCCGTACCCAGCGCATCCTGACGTGGTTACGCGACATTCCGGAGGAAACCCGCAATGAGTTACGGGAAGTAGCCACCGGTTACGAGACCACCCTGCGGCAGACCGGGCAAATGGACATCGAATTCAGTGGTCACCCCGACCGCAAAGTATCGGCGGGCCTGCTGCTGGGGTTGCCGTTTTTTCTCTACGGCCTGCTCAACCACGCCGCCTGGCTACTGGCCATTACCGGTATCTGGCGGGCGCTGGGGATCGAACGGGGCTATAAGGCTACGGTACAAACGCTGGGGTCCTGGTTCCTCCTGCCCATCACCTACGGGCTGCAAACGTGGCTGTTCAACGTACTTTTCCCGGGAAGTTGGGGCTGGCTCTACTTCCTGAGCCTGCCCGTGGCCGGGCTGTTCGGCCTGAAGTACTGGCTTACCTACCGCCCCTTCTGGGCCGGACGTTTCTCCGGGGCGCGGACGCAGGATGCAAAACTTTCCGCGGACCGCCGTCGGATGCTCGCTTTCCTGCCCACCGACCTGAAGTAACTCATGTCGGCCGTCTCGGAGTCCCGATGGTAATCGGGGCGGAGGACGTCCGACTTGTAGTTACTGTACTATATTGTCCCACACATCACACATTAAGAGAAACTCATGCAATTAAGTACGATCGATACGATCATCTTCGGCGTTTACATCGTCGGGGTAATCCTATTTGGTATCTGGATCGCCAACCGGGAAAAATCCACGACGGCCAGCGACTATTTCCTGGCCAGCCGCAGCCTTCCCTGGTGGGCGGTCGGTGGTTCCCTCATCGCTTCCAACATCTCCGCCGAGCAGATCATCGGCATGAACGGCTCCGGCTTCGAACTGGGTCTGGCCATTGCTACTTACGAGCTGATGGCGGCCATTACGCTCATCCTGGTGGCTAAATTTTTCCTGCCCGTTTTCCTGAAGGAGGGCATCTACACCATGCCGCAGTTCCTGGAGGAACGCTACGACGGCACGGTACGTACCATCATGTCGGTCTTCTGGATCGCGTTGTTCGTCTTCATCAACATCGCCACGGTGATGTACCTGGGTGCACTGGCCATTCAGACCCTGCTGGGGGTCGATATGATCTGGGGCATCATCGGACTGATGCTGTATTCGGCCTCTTTCTCCATTTTCGGAGGGTTGAAGGCGGTGGTCTGGACGGACGTCGTCCAGGTTGTCGTCCTGATGGTCGGCGGTACCGTAGCGGCCTGGGGTATACTGAGCGTTGTCGGCGAGGGCAGCGTCCTCGGCGGTATCAGCGAACTGATGGCTACCGTGCCCGATCACTTCGAAATGCTCTTCGAACCGGACGATGTCTACCAGGTAACGAACGGGGGTACCGCCTCCAGCTTTAACCTGCTGCCCGGTTTCGCCCTGCTCTTCGGCGGGATGTGGATCGTGAACAGCTACTACTGGGGCAATAACCAGTACATCATTCAGCGGGCCCTGGCGGCCAAGGACCTCCCCGAGGCCCAGAAGGGCGTGGCTTTCGCGGCCTTCATGAAGCTGTTCATTCCTTTCTTCGCCGTACTCCCGGGCATTGCGGCCTTCTACCTGGCCCAGAAGAACGGTGGCGACGCTCCCTTCGAGAAGGCCGACCAGGCCTTTCCCTGGGTACTGGCCAACTACGTCGGTGTCGGCTTCAAGGGGCTTACTTTCGCGGCCCTGGTGGCGGCCATCGGCTCCTCCATCTCCTCGATGGTCAACTCTACCTCGACCATCTTCACGATGGACATCTACAACAAGTTCATCAACCCCACGGCTTCGGAATCCAGCCAGGTACGGGTGGGGCAGATCGCCGCGGCGGCCGCCCTCATCATCGGTGCCATCGTAGCGCCGCTGCTGGCGGGAGCCGATCAGGTCTTCCAGGTCATTCAGGAATACACCGGTTTCATCAGTCCGGGTGTACTGACGGTCTTCGTCTTCGGCTTCTTCTACCGCCGGGGTACGGCCCAGGCGGCCCTGGTGGTCATCCTGTCCTCCATCCCCCTCTCGTGGGCCTTCCAGCAGTTCATGCCCGATCTGCCCTTCCTGGACCGGATGGCCTTCATTTTCCTGCTCTCGGCCCTGCTCATGATCGTGGTAAGTGCGCTGACCGCGCGCAAACCGGGTGAACTAAAGGCCGCCGCCGTGGATATCGAGCCCGAGCGGACGCCCGAGGACCTCGGCATGGCCAGTACCGGCCGCGTCATCCGCGACATCAAACTGCGCAACGGACTGGCCATCGCCATCATCGGCACGGGGCTGGCGACCGGCATCCGGTTGTTGGTGCAGCCCGTTCCCGGCGTACCGCTGTTCATGTCGATCATCTTCGTGGTACTCGCCATCGCGGTCATCGGACTGCTCTACACCGACAAGACCGCCGACGACTACAAGGCCATCGACCTTGACCCCGCCCTCTTCCGGACGCGGCAGAGCTTCAACGTGGCCGCCGTGGCGATCATCCTGATCCTGACGTTTATTTATACTTATTTGGCGTAGGTGACTGCTACACACAAGTCGGAGCGCCGACTCCTACGTGACTGCGTCAACTACTGAGTAGAGAGGGCCGACATGGAGAAGCTTCTTACGTAAGAAATTCGTTCATGTCGGCCGACTCGCAGGCGAGCAGCGCAAGACGTAGGTCGTCCGACTTGTAACGAAATAACCATGAAATACCTCATCTCCCTGCTCCTCAGTGTAGTATTTTGCACCTGCGTCCTCGCCCAAACGGCGGATACCACCCTGGTGGAGCAACCCGACACCCACCTCTTCCCCTTCGTAGCCTACTGGACCGTGGGCGACAAGTACAATTTCGAGATAACTAAAATCAAGAACAAGTACCAGAATGACAGCCTGGTTAAGGCCGATACTTCTATCTACCGGTCCACCTTCTAGGTAATAGATTCGACCGCGGAAGAGTACCGCATCGCCTATATATTCGGAGAGAGCATTAAGCAGGACCTCGGTAATTCCGGTATGTTTGACAACCCCGCCCTACTCGAAATGCTGGAAGGGTTAGATCGGGTGTATTACCGGACGGATGAATTAGGTGCGTTCAAGTCTTACGAATCGCCGGAGAGGTTCATCGACGGAATGAATGCCGTGTTTGACCTGGTGATTCAGGAAATAACGGAGGACAATGAGGCCGTAACGCCGTTGGCGCTGCGTCAGAAAATGCAACCAGTAATCGATCTGTACACCTCGGAGGCGGGTATTGTCGGTGCCCTGCTGCAGGAAACAAGTCCGCTACACTGGCCCTACGGCATTGAAATAGACAGCAGGGACACCGTCCGCGTGGAAGTGGTATTTGCCAACAATTATGGAGGTCCGAATTTTCCTTCCGAGGGAATACTGTTCGTGGAATACACCGAGTGGGCGGACGACTACCTCATATTCAGATACCTTCAGGAAATGGAGACGCTTACCGGAGAACCGGTCAAAGATTTTGCACTCCTGGGCGCTCCCTACCTCGCCGACCTCCCGAATGCCGACACCATGCTCCGGCAGGGGACCCTGGATAAGGCTCGGATAGTTGGTTCCGGTTTTATAGCTATCCAGGCATTCCGGTTGAGATAGATAATGACACTTACCCACCGTTACGGTTGATGGCGTAACTACGTATAGTTACGAAAAATTACAGGTGCGCTGGATCGACGGACCCTCTGTCTCGGAACTTTTTGTGGGAAAAACCCGTTCCAACCGGGAACTTAAAGTCCATAACCCACATCCCATGACCATCCTAGCATTAGGTGTCGTGGCGTTCATCGGCATCTACTTTTTCGCCGATCGCCGCGTTACCCACTAAACATCAATTGCCGGATACCCTTGTAGAGGAATATGAAAATTTTTCTCCTCGCCACGCTTACCGCCTGTCTGGCCGGCTGCGCCAGTGTCCCCTCCATTCCCCCGGCAGATACTCCCTGGTCGGCCCCGCCCGCGCCGGATTACAGCCGGACGGAGAACTGGGCGGCGCTACCCACCAAGGACGATGCGGCCGACCGTACCCCCGGGCACATTCTACAGGACGAACAGCTGACCGCCCGGGCGGACGTGTTCTACATCCACCCTACCATTTACTTCGACACCCGCAAGGGGAACGACCAGTGGAACGCTAATCTGAGCAGATGAGAAGCTCAATGAGTCCGTTGACAACTCCGCACTTCGCAATCAGGCCACCATCTTCAACGGGGCTACGAAAGTGTACGCTCCGCGTTACCGGCAGGCCCACATTAAGGTCTACTATCCGGAGGGGAAGGAGGTCGCCCGGCCGGCGCTCGACCTGGCCTACACGGACGTGCTCGCCGCCTTCGATCATTACCTGCAATACTACAACCGGGGGCGGCCCATCGTGATTGCCAGCCACAGCCAGGGAACCACCCACGCCAAACGGCTGCTGGCCGACCGCTTTGACGGACGGCCGCTGCGGGAGCAACTGGTCGCCGCCTACCTCGTCGGGATGCCCGTGAGCGCGGACAGCTACGCCACCATCCCGGTCTGTGAGTCCGCGGAACAAACGGGCTGCTTCGTCAGCTGGCGCACCTACCGGGAAGACTTCGAGCCCGAACCCGGATACCGGGACACGGTTGACAACATTGCCGTGGTCAACCCCCTGAACTGGACGACCGAAAAAGGCGTACGGGCCCCGGCCGAACTCAACCTCGGCGGCGTCCTCTACAACTTCGACAAGGAACCGGACCCGGAGATGGTCTGGGCGGAGATCCGGGGAGCGGCGTTGTTCACCAACAAGCCCAGCTTCTTCGGGGATATTCTCTTTCGCCGTAAAAATTACCACATCGGCGACTATAACCTGTTCTGGATGAACGTGCGGCAAAACGTCGCGGACCGGGTAGATAATTGGATCGCTGGGTCTTTGGACCGTTAGGTCTTTAGACCTTTGGACCGTTAGAGATACCAACGGTCCAACACGTCCAACCATCCAAAAGTCCAACAAACATGATCGCTTTTCAGAACCGCCTCAAAAAAATGGCCCGCCACTACGACAAGTGGGCCCGCCGTCAGGAACTGGAGGCCTACCGCATTTACGATGCCGATCTGGAGGAAGCCCCGCTTACCATCGACCGCTACGCCGGGCAACTCTACGTAGCGGTCTATGACGCGGAGGGGACCGAGGAAGAGTGGGACGACCGCAAACTCGCCTACCGGGACGCCATCACCGAAACGCTCGGAGTGAGCAAAGACCAGGTCTTCTTCAAACTCCGCAAGCAACAGAAGGGAACGGAACAGTACGAAAAACTATCCATCGCCAAGCGGGAGTTCACCATCGTGGAAAACGGCCTGGGGTTCATCGTGAACCTGACGGATTACCTCGATACCGGTCTCTTCCTGGACCACCGCCAGACCCGCATGATGGTGGCCGACCAGTCCGCCGGCAAACGCGTCCTCAACCTGTTTGCCTACACCTGCTCCTTCAGTACCTACGCCGCCGCCGCCGGGGCCGAGCGGGTGGACAGCCTGGACCTTTCCAACACCTACCTCAACTGGGGAAAGCGGAATATGCAGATCAACAAGATCAACGACCGGGCCCACCGCTGGATCAAGGCGGACGGACTCGCCTGGTTGCGGGAACCGGTCGAAAGCACCTACGACATCATCATCCTGGACCCACCGACCTTTTCCAACTCCAAGATGATGAAGGACGTACTCGACACCCAGCGGGACTATCCCCTGCTGATCGAGCGCTGCCTGGCCCGGCTGGCCCCCGGAGGAACCATTTATTTCAGTACCAACTACCGGAAGTTCCGCTTCGACCCGGAAGCGATCACGGGAGCGAGTTCCGTGAAGGAGATCACAAAACAGACCTTACCACCGGATTTCCGGCGAAAGAGTCTGCACCGATGTTGGAAGGTTTCTTAGACAGGTCACGAGACTTCGCGCGCACGGAGGGCTACACTGGGAATCATACGCAGCCTCCGGGCGCCGCTGCCCCATTGGGGTCTCCGTGGCCCGCTAAATTCCCAACTACCGCAGGTAATTCTCCTGAAAGAACCCCTCGTATCCCTCCACCGAGCGGGCCTTCAGTATCTCCCGGTAGTTGCTCTGGGAAACGGCGTATGCCTTGAAGCCGTAGCGGCCGGGGTCGAGAAATTCGTCCTCGTGCTCACGGGAACCATTGAAGTAGGACATGGCATCCTCGCCGGTCTTGAAGCGGCGCATGACCAGTACGGGCAGGTCGTTGTCCTGTCCGAGGTAGACGTTGGTGATGCGCAGCCGGTCCAGCTTGTGGTACTTCTGGTTATACTCGGAAACGGCAATCTTGGCGTCATTGAGCTTCACGTCCTGGTCCTCGAAAACGACGATGAGGTAGTGCAGTTCGTCGGGGCTGACCTTGAAGCCGGACGATCCGGAACTGGCCTGGCCGGGAAGGCGGGCACCACCCTCTCCGAGTAACCGCAGAATCTCCTTGGCCCGGACCTCTTCGGGGGTTCCCCCGAACTGGGAGACCACCTGCCGCAGGCCGGCCACGTAGGCCTCCCGACCCTGTAGTTTTCCGGTAGACATGGCCAGGAGTAGTGCGTAGCGCGGCTTGAGGGGGTGCTGACCGAGAATGGTCTTGCGGCCCCGCTCGGCCAGGTCGAAGGCCTGCTGGTAATTACCGGCCTCGAACTCGGTGTAGGCCGCCTCGTATTCCCGGTTCAGCTTGTTATCCTCGCTCAGGAGGGTGGCGGCGTAGGTGGGGTCGGAGGCCAGCTTCTCAAACTTGCTGCCCTTGTACTTACCCTGGAGTTTCTGCGCGTAACTCTGGGCCTGTGCCTGACGGTTCTCCTCGGTGTGCATTAGGTAAAGCAGGTACCAGGCTTCGGCTTCGTTGTTACCGCCGGGGTACAAACGATCCATGGTTTCCAGAGCCTCGATGGCCTTGTTGTTGTTCTCCAGCCGGTCACGGTAATCACGCCCGAGGTTGAAGTAGGCCTCTCCGAGGGCGGTGCGGGTAGCGGTCTGGGATGCTTCGTCGGTCGGCACGTCGGCCATGATCTTGTCGAGCTCCTCGTCGGTCATAATGACCGGAGCGGCCTCGGTGGCGGGGCCGGCGGCATCTCCCTCGGCGATGAACAATCCGGCGTCACTACGCTGACTGCGCCGCCAGTTGTCCTCCAGGGCGCGGTCACCCCACTCGCGCTCGAAGTCTTTTTGGCCCCGGCGAAGTATCTGCTTATCGTAAGCCCAGAAATCGCTGGAGTTGGTTACTCCGGCAATGGGCTGCCGGATACCCCGCCCCCCGGGCGTGGGCGCACCCACGCTGTAATTGGCCGCGCTGTTGGTGGCCCGGCGCAGTTCGAAGATCTCCTCGGCCAGCTTACGGCGCTCGGCGGCGGGAAGGGTACCGATCCGGAGGAGGCTGTCCTTCAGGGTGATGGTCTGCAGGTTCGTGGCGATACCGGTGAGGTTGTCGCGCCGCCCGTTGGTGACCGGGTAGCGGGTGTCGTTGCGGGCCATCACATTAAGGGTACTGTCGTAGTAGAGCTTGGCGGAGAGGTAGTCCTCATCGGTGTAGCTCAGGTCACCGAGTAACTGGTAGGCTTCCTGCTGCTGATTCGCCTGGGCGTAGGGGCTGGCGACGGCCCGCTGCAGGTACTCGGCCCCGGCCTTCGCGTTTCCGTCCCGGATCGAAATACCGGCCATACTGAAGAGAATCTGGCCCTGGTAGGGCAGGTTCTTTTCCTGACGAACCATCCGCTCCAGGTCCTTGAGGGCACCGTCGGCACTCCCGGTCCCGCTCAGGAAGGAATTCTGGGCCATGTTAATGCGAGCGCCGAGTTCCAGTTCGTAGGCGGGGCGGGCGGCCACTACCTGCTCGAAAGCATTCATGGCGGGGCCGGCGTTGTTGAGTTCCTGGTAGAGCTGGCCGGCAATGTAGTAGTAGCGGGCGCGCTCGTTGCGCTCCTGGGCAACTTCGGCGGCGGCCTCCAGGAAGGGGATGGCGTTCTCCAGGTCGTTTTGCTCCAGGTACAGGAAGGCCTGTACGGCGATGGCCTTGCGGCGAACGTCGGCGAAGGTGCCCCGGTCGGCCCGCAGGTCTTCCAGGATGATCTGGGCGCGGTCGTAATTGTCGCGTTTGATCAGGGTCCAGGCCAGCCAGAGCCGGCCCTCCTGGTAGGCGGGGCGGTGCTTGAGGGCGTAGCTACCCGACTTCTTGCCGTACTGCTCCCCCTTGGCGTTGGCCTCGGCGTCCTGACGGGCGAAGATGGAGATCATGCCGACGGGGCCTTCGTCCAGTTCGTCGACAAGTTCCTCCTCCGGCTCGTTTTCGAGGCCCTGGTTGGCGGAGGTGTCCCGGGTGCGGGGCGGTAATCTGATCCCCTTTTTGCGGGCGCGGATCCGGGCCTTGCGTTCCTTTTCCCTTTCCTTCTTTTTGCGCTTGCTCTCCCTGGCGCGCTCCTTATTGACGCGGTCGCGTTCCTTCTGGGCTTCCTTCCGGGCCCGGAGTCGGTCACGACGGCTGGAAGATTCGTCCGCCTCCACTTCCCGCTTGCTGACGAACTCCTCTTCTTCGGAGTCCGCACCCGCGGCCGCGCCCCTTTTGCCCTTACTCTTTTTACGCTTGGCCCGGGGGCGGAATTCATTGACCATGAAACGGAGCGTCCGCTCGGCACTTTCGTAATCCTGTTTGATCAGCTGGGCCTGGCCGACGAGCAGGTAGCTGTCGTCCACCCAGTTGCTATAGGGGTGCTTTTTGACCACGATGGCCACTTTCTCGATGGCGCGGTCCATGTCCTCGGAGACGATACTGACGTTGTCGACTTCCAGGAAGGGAAACATCGCCAGCCGCTGGGTGTAATTATCGACGTGCTGTTCCTCCAGCACCAGCAGGCTTTCTTCCAGCAGTTCCTCGGCGTTGAAGTAGCCGTTGTAGTGGGAGTTCATGTTGTGCCAGGTGCGGGCCACGAGGCCCTGCTCGTCCCGGCTCTTGGTCGAGGAACAGGCGGTCAGGACCACCTGGAGCACCAATAGGACGAAGAGAAATTGCGTTATCTTTTTCAAAGGGAAATGCTTTAGATCGGAGGCGGGCATCCCGATAGCTATCGGGGTACTTCTATATTTGGGCCCGCGAAGGTAATATCTAACGTGACCACGGGTCTTTAAGTACCCTTTAACCGATAAAACCGCATGGAGGAGAACACCCCGAAAAAGAGCCGCTGGACCCGCTTCAAGGAGAGCAGCAAGGATGAGTTTCAGCTCGTCATCCGCAACAACCAGAACTACCATGAGGTCGGCAGTTACAACCTGACGCCGATGAACCTCTACGTCCTGGGCTCGACGATCCTGGTGCTGGTGGCCATCCTGGTCTTCCTGCTCATCGCCTACACCCCGCTGCGGAAATACATCCCCGGCTACGGAGACATCGTGCAGCGCCGGGAAGTCAATCAACTGAAGGACACCGTCGGGGAACTCACCGAGGCCCTCGACGCCCAGACGCTGTACATCGAAAATTTCCGTAAAACCCTCAACGACGAGGTCACCACCAGCGAGGACGTGGAGGCTCCGGACGAGTCCGTCACCGGGGAACAGGAACCCGTCACCCAGTCCGAAGCCGAAGTACAGTTTCGCCGCGAAATGGAACTGGAGCGGGTCGGCGACCGCGACCGGAACGG
The DNA here is from genome assembly GCA_963838715.1 of Lewinellaceae bacterium. Taxonomy (GTDB): domain Bacteria; phylum Bacteroidota; class Bacteroidia; order Chitinophagales; family Saprospiraceae; genus Neolewinella. Next base: position 3,416,983 of record CAWISE010000009.1, on the reverse strand, counting down.
TAACGACGGCATCCCGACGAGTGGCAGCAGCGAGGTTCCCCTGGCCGAGATCAGTCTCGTGGCCCCCGTGAACGGGGAGATCAGTTCGGGTTTCGGCTCCAAACCGGACCACCTGGGCGTGGACATCCTGGCCGCCCAGAATACGGCCATCAAGGCGGCGGCCGGCGGCATCGTCGTCATCAGCGAGTTCACGCCGGAGAACGGCAACGTGGTCGGCATCCAGCACGACAACAACCTGCTGACGTTCTACAAGCACAATTCCAAGTTGCTCAAGCAGGTGGGCGACCGCGTCCGCCAGGGCGAGGCCGTGGCCATCATCGGCAACACCGGCACCCAGAGCACCGGGCCGCATCTCCACTTCGAGATGTGGTACCGCCAGCAGGCCGTCGACCCGGTGGAGTTTTTGAATTTCTAGAGGAAAGAGGAAAGACCATTCGCTTCGCGATCTGAAGGGAAAAAGACTTCCGGCTTACCATTTGCCGACGGCGCGCAGGTGCTAAATTCATCGATTTCGCAGCAGTCCCGTCATCTCTTTCCAGTCGAGCAACTTCAGGCTGAAGGCGGCCCCTGCCCCGGTCAGTCCCAGGCCGATGGCGGACAGCAGCCACGGCAGGCTGGCCCCGAAGGTAATCAGTAACCACCCCCCGGTAGTCAATCCGGCGGCCAGCACAACCAGCCTTCCCCAGCGAATGGCTACCCCGGGGATATCCAGCCAGCGGTGGGCGAGGAAGGTTTCCAGTCCGGCGATGGCCGACTGGGTGACCAGGGTCACGGCCGCCGCCCCCGCCGCCCCGTAGCGGGGAAGGGCCCAGAAATTACCGAGTACGTTCAGCCCGATGGCCAGCCCGAACCACCCGTTCATCCGGCCGATCAGCCCGGCCGCGTTCAGCAGGGAGCCGTAGGCGTAGATGAAGCACTGGGCCACGAAAGTGAGGGCCAGGAACCGGAGCAGGTGGGCGGTGCGCGGTTCGGCAAAATCGTAGAGCAGGTACACCACCGGCTCGGCGAACCAGGCCAGCGGGATGGCCACCAGCAGACCGATCGTGACCAGCAGTTCCACGCTGAACCGGAGCAGGGGCACCAGCGGCTCCCCCAGCGCACGCTGGCGGGCAAACATCGGCAAGAGCAGCCCGGCCACCAGCCAGCCGGCCATATTCAGGGCATCCAGGAGGCGGTAGCCGGCAGCGTAGTGATCCGCCGCCACGGCCCCGTCGATCAGTAGTCGCTCGATCATCACGGCATCGAGACGGGTGTAGGCGGTCATCAGGAATACGGCCAGGGCAAAGGGGGCGCCGCCGCGCAGGAGGAGCAGGAACAGGGAGAGGCGGAAGCGGGGAAGTTTGCGGGGAAGTTTGCGGCCCAACGCCAGGAACAGCAGGACTGCCGTGATGCCCCAGGCGGAAAGTTGCAGCCCCGCGAACAGTTCGATCGTCAGTCGGCCGGGGGCCAGCCAGAGCAGCCCGCCGACCAGGACGATCATCAGCAGTTTATCCAGGATGCTGAAAAAGCTGTCCAGCCGGTACCAGCCCAGCCCGCTGAGGTTGGACCGCAGGTAGAGGACCAGGCTGTTTCCCAGCAGGGCCGTCGCGACCAGGGCCAGCAGGTAACGGGCGCCGGATTCGTACCCCAGTAACCCGGCCCCCAGGAAAAGAATGACGTAGAAGCCCAGCCCCAGCAGCAGTTTCAGCCCGATGAAATAGGGGAAGTACTTTTCCAGCAGGTGGCGGTGACCGGCAATGGTGCGGGCACTGTACAGCTGGAGCCCGAAATCGGCGACCACCTGCACCAGCATGGCGGCGCTGAGCAGGCTGAAGTAGAGTCCGTAGTCCCCCTCCGGCAGCACGTTTTGTACCGTCCGCTCCACCCCGAAGAGGTAAATGCCCTTCACCAGCAGGTTGAGGGCCACCAGGAGTAGGGCATTGCGGAAAAACTGGGCGATCATTATTTACCTTTACGATATGCCGCTAAAAGTACTCATCCTGAACGGGCCCAACCTCAATCTGCTCGGTCGCCGGGAGCCGGAGATCTACGGGGAGGATACCTTCGAGGATTTCTTCCTCATTCTCCAGGGGAAATTCATCGACAACGACGTAGAGCTCACTTATTTCCAGAGCAACCACGAGGGGGAGCTGATCGACAAATTACACGAGACCGGCTTCGACTACGACGGGATCGTCCTGAATGCCGGGGCCTACACCCACACCAGCATCGCCATCGCGGACGCCATCAAGGCCATCAAAACGCCGGTGGTGGAGGTACACATCAGCAACGTTCACCAGCGGGAAACCTTCCGCCAGCACAGCTACATTTCGGCCGTGGCGGAAGGCATCATCGTCGGCTTCGGGCTGCGGGGCTACGAACTGGCGGTACAGTATTTTGTGTGACTCGCGCGTTCACTAATTACAACCTACCATAAAAGCTCAATATGTCTTTTTCCGATAAATTCACCAAGTCCTCCAACCCCATGCTGAGTGAGGAACGGTTCCGTAACGCCAGCGCCGATAATGCCTCCAGCCGCCCGCTGGACGGTGGTATGATCACCCGCGCCGAATCAGAAATGATGACGGTCTCCGGAACGGTCAACAAGACCTTCATCATGGGCTTCCTGCTCCTGATCACGGCGGTGTATTCCTTCTTTTATCCCTCCCAGCTCTTTATGTGGGGCGGCGCCATCGGCGGGCTGGCGCTGGTGTTCGCCATGTCCTTCAAGCCGAAACTGAGTGGCACGCTCGCGCCCGTTTACGCACTGCTCGAAGGCCTCTTCGTAGGTAGCATCACGGCCATTTACGCGGCGGGCTTCGGTGCCGGCATGGTTTTCCAGGCCGTATTACTGACCATCGCACTGCTGTTCTCCATGCTGTTCGTCTACCAGGCCGGCCTCATCAAGGTGACCTCCAAGTTCCGCTCCGGCATCATGATGGCGACCGGCGGTATCATGATCGTTTACCTGATCAGCATCGGCCTGAGCTTCTTCGGGATGAATGTCCCCTTTCTGCACCAGGGCGGACTGATCGGCATCGGCATCAGCCTGTTCATTTTGGGCATTGCCACCCTTAATCTCCTGCTGGATTTCGATAACATCGAAAAGGGAGCCGCCGCCCGTGCCCCCAAGTACATGGAGTGGTTCTGCGCCATGGGCCTGATTGTGACCCTGGTCTGGATCTACATCGAAGTACTGCGGTTGCTGAGCGTTCTGGGAAGAGACTAGCAGGAAAAGCAGCGGGGGAAAACGGCCAAGTGCCTTTTTCCCCCGCTTGCGGTACAGTCTAGTTGACCTAGTGAGTATAAAGTGAGACTGTAGATAATTTCATCATCAAAACTATCTCTCTAACGGCAGGGATACGCAGAGCGCTGCCTGGGAAACTAAAAATTTCACACGCTCCTAATGGGGCGGGTAGGCGATCCGCAACAGTGCCCCGTACAACTTCTCCGCGGCCCGGACCTCTTCCACGTAGATGAACTCATCGGCGGAGTGACTACGCGCACTGTCGCCCGGACCGATTTTCAGCGTGGGAAAGGACATCAGCGCCTGGTCGCTCAGGGTGGGAGAACCGTAAGTCCTGGCGGCAGGACGCGCCGAAAGACCGGCCCGTACCAGGGGATGACTGGCCGGAATACCGCTGGACTGAAGGCGCAGACTGCGCGGCGTAAGTCGGGCGTGGCGACACAGCGACCGCAGTTCGGTAACTGCCTCTTCATTCGTATAGGCCTCATTGATGCGCAGATCGACGAGAAACTCGCAGCGGTCGGGCACCACGTTGTGCTGGCTTCCCGACTGAATGACCGTTACCGTAGCGGAGGTTGGGCCGAGCAGTTCGCTCGGGCGCGCGAAATCGTGGTGACGGATGGCGTTGATGTCGTCCAGGGCCAGGTAGAGTGCATTGGTGCCCTCCTGGCGCGCCGCATGACCACTGACGCCCTCGGTGAGCCCGTCCAGTACGACCAGTCCGCGTTCCGCCACTGCCAGATCGAGTAAGGTGGGTTCGCCGACGATACCGGCATCGATGGGGCCAAGTTCGGGCAGCAGGGCGGCAATGCCGTTGGGACCGCTGATCTCCTCCTCGGCCGTCGCGGCCAGGATAAGATTGCACCCAAGCTCTCCCTTCACGTCCAGGAACGTATGGATCAGGCTGACCAGCGCGCCCCCGGCATCGTTACTCCCCAATCCGTACAGTTTCCCGTCCTCGATGTCCGGGCGAAAGGGATCGCGGGTGTACCCGGCGGCGGGCCGGACCGTATCGTGGTGGCTGTTGAGCAGGATCACCGGCCGACCGGCCACCCAGTTCTTACTCCTGGCGTACACATTGTTCCCACTCCGCAGCGGTGCGTGTCCGTGCTCGGTCAGGTGACGGAAGATCAGGTCGGCGGTCCGTCCCTCTTCGCGGGAAAGGGAAGGAATGGCGATGAGGGCACGCAGTAGTTCGATGGCATCCATACGGGTCAGTGGGTCAGTTCGATGAACCCCTGAATCTGGTCGTTGGGTACCGTCACGCTGAGGGTATAGTGGGCGATGCGCCACTTGTTGTCCGGTCCCCGCCGGGCGATTCCCGTGCCCCGGCACTTTCCCATCCAGGTGTCGAGCAGTTCGTCCCAGTAGGCGATCTCTCCGCTGGCGGTGGGGAATACGTGGCGGTCGGTGGAGGTAAATGCCCAGGCTTCTCCCCTGGCGAAATAGGGGGCGGAAAACGCCAGGAACTCGGGCTTGGTCCAGTGCTCGGTACTGTCGGTGCCGATGAAAACGGCGTCCGGGGTCAGCAAGTCGAAGTAGGCGGCGCTGTCGGCGCGGGCGGCGGCATCGTGCCAGGCATCGGCCAGCCGGTGGAGCTGGACGGTGGTGCCGCTGCGGTCTACCCGCTCGCAGCCCGTCCGGTCTCGGGTATCGGTCACGCTGAAGATCTTCCAGACATCCGGGCTGCGCCGGGTCCGGATCAACTGGAAGCTGTTGACGCCGCAGTGACTGATCTTGTTTTTGACGAGAAAGGTATACGGCGTCCAGACGGTGGCCAGGTTACCCGCTTGCCGTAATTCTACGTAGTGGAGCTCCTCATTGAGGTCGCCGGTTTTGGCTCCGGCGATACCGGACAACCACTTTTTTATTTCCGTCGACTCAAGGGTGGCGTTGCCCCGATCGTCCGTTTTCACCGTACGTATGACCGCCCCCGGAAAGAAATGAGCGGCCAGCCCCGTAGTGTCCGCCCGCTGGAGGCCGGCGAAGAGAGCGGTGACCGGAGTGGTGGGTGACTGGGCCGTGGCAAGTAGGGGGAGGAGGAGGGATAGAGACAAAAGGGAGAAATGGCGCATAGGGTGAAGATAACGAACATCCATGAGCGTAAGGCTCAGCGTGGAGGGATGCGCCCCGGGCAACCGCGTGGGGCTAAAGCTCCCACGCTGCACAACGAAGTCGCTCAAGCGACTGGGGACCGACGGTGGAGTCGCTTCAGCGACTTACTACCAGCAGCGAGCACGCTTTGGCCACTCGCGGGCAACGGGCGAAAACGCAGGTGCAAATAGAAATACTCACCGCCGGGCAACCGCGTGGGGCTAAAGCTCCCACGCTGCACAACGAAGTCGCTCAAGCGACTGGGGACCGACGGTGGAGTCACTTCAGCGACTTACTACCAGCAGCGAGCGCGCTTTAGCCACTCGCGGGTAACGGGCGCAAACGCAGGTGCAAATAGAAACACTCACCGCCGGGCAATCGCGTGGGGCTAAAGCTCCCACGCTGCACAACGAAGTTGCTCAAGCGACTGGGGACCGACGGCGGAGTCGCTTCAGCGACTTACTACCAGCAGCGAGTGCGCTTTGGCCACTCGCGGGCAACGGGTAACGGGCGCGGACGCAGGTGCCAGGTTTTTTAATTTGGGGTAAGCCCGGAGCTTTTGTCAAGTCGGAACGGCCTACCTTCGTATCCCCATTTCTCATCCGACCATGACTGCCACCACCACCTCCCTGAATTTCACCGATTACGACACCCGGGAAACCACCCTCAAAGAACTGTATACCCTGCTCCTGCGTCCCCGGCTGATCGAGGAGAAAATGCTGAAGCAACTGCGGCAGGGCGTCATCTCCAAGTGGTTTTCCGGCATCGGCCAGGAGGCCATCAGTGTCGGTTGCACCCACGCGCTGGAGGAGGACGAATGGCTGTTCACCATGCACCGCAACCTCGGGGTGTTCACCAGCCGGAACGTACCACTGCCCCAGCTTTTCGCCCAGTGGCAGGGCAAGCCGGGTGGCTTTACCCAGGGGCGCGACCGGAGTTTTCACTTCGGTGCGCCCGAACACCACATCGTCGGGATGATCAGTCACCTCGGGCCCCAGCTGAGTCTGGCGGCCGGCGTGGCGCTGCGGCATAAATTGCTGGGCGACAAAAAAGTAAGCCTCGCCTTCACCGGAGACGGGGGTACCAGCGAGGGAGATTTTCACGAAGCCCTCAACATCGCCGCGGTCTGGAAACTACCCGTCATTTTCGTGGTGGAGAACAATGGCTACGGCTTGTCCACCCCGGTGAACGAGCAGTACGCCTGCGCCCGGCTGTCCGACCGGGGCGTGGGCTACGGGATGCGTTCCCTCACCATCGACGGCAACAACGTACTCGAAGTGTACGAGACCGTCCGCCGGCTGTCCGCCGAACTGCGCGAAAACCCCGAGCCCATCCTGCTGGAGTGTGAAACCTTCCGGGTACGCGGCCACGAGGAAGCCAGCGGCGTGAAGTACGTCCCGAAGGAACTCATCGAGCAGTGGCAGCAACGCGACCCCGTCGATCGCTTCGGCGAGTACCTGCTGGAACGCGGCCTGATGACGGAGGAAGAGCAGGAAAAACTCCGAAAATCCATCCGCAAAGAGATCGAGGCCGGGCTGGTCGCCGCCGGAAAACTCCCCGATACCACCGGTGACATCGACCGGGAGATACGCGACCTCTATGCCCCCGCCCCGGAACCGGTGGAAGGTGGCGGCGGTAGCCGCGAACTGCGGCTGATCGATGCCATCAGCGACGGTCTGCGCGAAGGGATGCGCCACCACCCGGAACTCGTCCTGATGGGTCAGGATATTGCTGACTACGGCGGGGTCTTCAAGATCACCGACGGCTTTGTGGAGGAGTTTGGTAAGGACCGGGTTCGCAACACCCCACTCTGCGAGAGCGGGGTGATCGGGGCGGGTCTCGGTCTGGCGATCGCCGGGGGGAAGGCGATGGTGGAAATGCAGTTCGGCGATTTCGTCACCTGCGGTTTCAACCAGATCGTCAACAACCTCGCCAAACTCCACTACCGTTGGGGGCAGACGGCCGACGTTGTCGTGCGCCTTCCCGTGGGCGGTGGCGTGGGGGCCGGCCCCTTCCACAGTCAGACGATGGAAAGCTGGTTCACTTCGGTTCCCGGATTGAAGATCGTCTACCCCAGTAACCCGGCCGACGCCAAATTACTGCTGACAATGGCGCTGGCGGACCCCAACCCCGTCCTTTTCTTCGAACACAAAGCCCTCTACCGTTCCCTGAGTGGAGAGGTACCGGAGGGCTACGCCCGCGCCGCTTTCGGGGAGGCCGCCGTAGTTCGCCCCGGCGGCAGTCTCACGATCATCACCTACGGAGCGGCCGTCCACTGGGCGGTGGCCGCGGCCGAAAAACTGGAGGCCGACGTCGAAGTGATCGACCTGCGCACGCTTGCCCCACTCGATTACGACGCCATCCGTACCTCCCTGGCAAAAACGAGTCGGGCGCTGGTCCTCCACGAGGCCAGCCTGACCGGCGGATTCGGGGGCGAACTGGCCGCCTGGATCGGGGAGCACTGCTTCGAACTGCTGGATGCCCCGGTCACCCGGGTGGCAGCCCTGGATACGCCCATTCCCTTCGCGGCGGCGCTGGAGGCGGACTTTTTACCGACGGCGCGACTGGAGAAGGCCATTGCGGAGTTGCTGGCCTACTAACCGTACCTTCGCACTTAAATTTACTAGGATATGAAACTGAGTAAGATCATTGCCGTGAGCGGACTGCCCGGCCTGTACAGCGTAGTTACCGAACGCAAGGGCGGTATCATCATCGAGCACCTCGGAGACGGGAAGCGGCGCTTCGCCCCGGCCCGTAAGCACCAATTCGCTCCCCTGGAGAGTATGGCCATTTATACCAAGGACGGCGACGCCGAACCGCTGGATAAGGTCTTCTCCCGCATGAATGAGCAGTTCGAGGACAACCCCGCCCCGGCCCCGAACGCCGATAAGGAAGTACTCTTCGAATACCTGGAGGACGTGCTGCCGATGTACGACAAGGAGCGCGTTCACGCCAGCGACATCAAGCGGCTGCTGAAGTGGTACCACTTCATGCGGGAGCAGGAGTTGTTCGGGGGTGACGAGGAAGAATAGAAGAATAGAGCTGGTCACCACACGTCGGACGACCTCCTGCGTCGAGACGTCCGACGTGGGTGACTAGTCGAACCGGAACAACTGGAACTTATCGATCACCGTCACCAGCTGGTTGGCTAGGTCGTCCTCCCCATTATAGCCGAGTTCCTCCATGCCGGCCGCCCAGCGACGGTAGTCGTTCGGACCGAACTGGGTCAGCGGGGAGAAACGGCCGGAAGTCAGGTACAGACTGTGGTCGCGGAAGGCCGTCCAGGCATTCTCGTAGCGACGCAGACAGTAGCCGTCGGTTCGAAGGGTAGGGCCGATGTGATCGTCTCCGCACCGCAGGCCGAAGTAGGCGTTGGCCGCCGTAACGTTTTCGTGCCGGCCGGCGCGAGCGTGCAGCAGCCCGTTGGCCAGGACGATGCTCGCGGGAATACCGAACTTCTCCTGCTCGGCCTGGGCGACGTGACTGAAGCGGCGAACGAAAGCTTCCACCTCGGCGTCCCCTATCCGGGCCAGTTCGTCGAGCGGAGATTCGGAACTACCGAAGAGACCGAAGCTACCGAGCAAACTCGTTCCCGCCTCGGCCAGGGAGTTACCGGCTTCGCTGAGCACCGACCGTTCGGGGTTCAGTACGGTACCCCCGTTGTCATCCGGAGTGACCGGCTGAAGCGGAACGGATACCGGAACCGGGTCCACTCCGGAACCACCGAGCCGCAGGTTAAAATTTACCTGTTTCTCAGTAAGGAAGAATACCGCGCCGCCGATGAGGAGTAAACGCAGCCAGTGCCGTCCGGCGAAGGACAGCGTACGGGAAAGTAATGATGTCATTTTTGCAACCTTTTGTAGCGGCTGTCCTGAGTGCGTAGAAAGACCGAAGCCGGATCGCGGCTCCTTACGTGTGTTTAATTGGACACCCGACGATCGGTCGGGCGGGCATCAGTAGCCCGCGAAACCGATTCCTGCAGGAGAAATCGGTCTACTGGCGGTACGGCAAAGATAAGAGCCCGTCAATAAAACAACAAATTGTTTTAAACTAATTTTTGGAACTTTCTCCCAGTAGTTCGGGGAGGGGCTCGCGGCGAACGGAGGTAGCGGAATCCGGTACGTAGAGCCCGTCTTTCCGCAGCAACGGAAAATTCCCCGCCGCGAGGGAGGGAGAAGCGGTCAGGAACCGGGGTGCCCGGTCGCTCATCCGGAAACCCCAGGGGGCGGCCCCCGCTTCGTCGGTGCCCAGCAAATAGGGAGCGGACCAGCCGGTATAGGTGGCTGCGGGCAACTCGACCTCCCGCAGGAAGCGGCCCGTATTCTCGAAAATAGCCAGTCGGCCGGCATCCCGGAACAACAAGCCGACCGTAGTGCCGTCCACCAGAATGGCACTGGGCGGCACGGCGATTCCCAATTGCAGGCGCAGGTCGTTGGTGACCGACCGCAGCCCCTGCCCCGGGACGATCACTTTAAGTTTGAAATCCCAGTCGTCAAAGATCCAGATGTCGTTACGGAGCCCGTGGGCGACCGCCCCCGCTTGCTGCAGGTCATCGTAGATATTGAGGTCGATCCGCTGTAACTCGCTGAGGGTCCGGTCGAGCAGGATAATGCGGGCGTAGTCCTGGTAGTAGACGATGATTTCGAAGGGGTTCATGACGTCCACCAGCGAGGGCGTACCGAGGCTGCTGTCGAAGAAGGAGTACGATTGGTTCTTCAGCGGGTTACCCGTTACCAGGCGGGCATCCGGGAGGAGATGATAGGACCTGCCGAGCGGGTCGAGTAGAGAACGGGACGGGGATGGAGTCGGTCCAGACGGTGGATGGCGGGTAGCCGCCCCCGCCAGAAAAAGGGGAAGGAAAAAGAACAGGGTCAAAAAGAATAGTGGCCGCATACCCAGAGAACGACGTTAGGGTAGTGTCTGTTTCCCCCGTTTACCTTTGTGCCATGACCCGAGCGTTACTGATCCTGCTGAGTGTACTGCCCCTGCTCCTGACCGCCCAGGCCAGGGATTCGACCGATGGCCCTCAGCTTCAGGTCGGGGTGGGTGGTGGTATCCTGGCCCACGAGGTGTCGTTTACGCCCACTCAGCCGGACCAAGTACCGCTTTCCCGCAATAATTACGCCCTCCTGCTCCGCTACTTCGACAACCCCCTGGTGGGTTTTCAGGCGGAGGTGGGGCTGATGCAGGCCGGCTGGCGGGAGGATTTTTCCGACAGTCTCCGTACCGCTATCTACGAGCGGCGGACCGACTACCTGGAAGTGCTGCTACTCACGCAACTCAGCCCCGGGCGGGGGATCTTCCAGCCCCTGCTCCAGGGCGGCCCCTTCGTTTCCTTCCCCCTCTCCGAGGAGCAGGATGTCCCGGAAGGTTTTTTCGACCCCGAGAACTCTTACTACGGACGGGAACTCCCCTTTCGCGTTAATTTCGGGATGCAGTTCGGAGTGGGCCTGAACGTGAATATCGGTCCGGTCACCCTACAGCTGGACGGCCGTTACCTGCTGGGCTTTAACGACCTGATCAAAACGGGCGAGGCGGGAACGACCATCAGCCGCCGCCAGGGCATCGGCGGGCACGTCGGGGTCTTTTACCGGATCAGATAGTGCGCACGGAGACCCGGGAGGAGCTCGGCCTTCGGGCCTTGGCGCCTCCGACGTTCTGTGCTTTGAAAAGCTTGCACCCGCGCCCCGCCGCCCGCAAAATGAACAAATTGTAAATCGAACGGGCTATATAGGGTAACCAATAAACATCCCGCCATGCCCATCATGCAACAGAACCCCCACGCCACCCTCTCCGTAGCCATCGAAGACCTGAAGGCCAAGGGCTACACCCTCGATTTCAACCAGCAAGGAGCGCACCTGGAGTGCAAGGAACTCAACCGCAATTTCAAGCCGGAGGAGTTTACCATTACCCACGCCTTCCGCTTCGAGGGAATGAGCAGCGCCGGAGATAATTCCGTGCTTTACGCCCTCGAAACGGCGGACGGGCAGAAGGGGCAACTGGTGGATGCCTACGGCGTTTACGCCGATTCCCTGAGCCCGGAAATGATCGAAAAGTTCCGCGTGGACTACAAGGATAAGGATGCGGCCTAGACCGTACCTTCGCGCCCCATGGACTTAATCATTCAGATTGGCATCTTCGTCGCGGCCATTGCCGCCCTGTTGTGGGCCAGTGACCGTTTCGTCGAAGCCGCCGAGCGTATCGGCCTTTCCTGGGGTATTTCTCCCTTCATCATCGGGGTAACGATCGTCGCTTTCGGCACTTCCCTGCCGGAGCTGGCAACGAGTATCGTGGCCGTCCTGGACGGCAATTCGGAAATCGTGGTCGGCAACGTGGTCGGCTCCAACATCACCAACATCGCGCTGGTGCTCGGCCTGACCGCCGTCGTCGTGAAGAATATCGACCTGGAGTATAATCTCTGGCACATCGATATCCCCTTCCTGATGGGCAGCGCCTTCCTGCTCTACTTCGCGGTGATGGACGGCAACCTGACCCTTTACGAAGCCGTGCTTTTTCTCGGTGGCCTCGCCATCTTCCTCGGCTACAGCCTGAAGGACCAGGAACGCCCCAGTAAGGAAGACCGGCCCTCCGCCAGCTGGAAAGATTACCTGCTCATGATCGCCGGAGGCGCCATCGTAAGCCTTTCCGCTACTTTCGTCATCGGGGCGATCACGGAGATCAGTGCCATGCTGAACATTGCCCCCGCCGTCATTGCCCTGTCGGCCGTGGCCATCGGCACCAGCCTCCCGGAAGTGGCCGTCAGTCTCGCCGCCGCCCGGAAGGGGAAAGCCTCGATCGCGGTCGGTAACGCCCTGGGCTCCAACATCTTCAATACCTTTATCGTAATGGCCATTCCCCGTTTCATCGGGCCGCTGGTCATTCCGCCAGACATCATCTCCGTCTACCTGCCGCTCATGATCGTTATGACCATTCTCTTCGGGGTCATGAGCAACAACCGGAAGATCACCCGCTGGGAAGGGTGGGTGCTACTCCTCTTTTATGCCTGGTACTTTGGGGCCATCGTCCAAAATGCCGGCTAAAGCGTATACTTTATACAGGCCCATGACAAAGCCGGACCACCAGTTTTTTACCTTTGTGGTCGCTTCTCCCCACATATGCTGCAGCACGTCCACATTCTTACCCTCACGCACCGCTTCGCCAAACTCAAGCAGGTAGGCGAACTGGTGTCCGCCTTCGAAGCCGACGGCAAACTCCGCGACCGCCTGACGGCCTTCCGCGATTCCGGCCTGGCCAGTGAGGTGTACTACGCCGCCACCTGTAACCGGCTGCTGCTGCTGTTCACGACTACGGAGGAGGTCAATGCTGATTTCCGCGCCCGGTTACTGGGTAGTGAAACCCCGGCCGCCACTACGGACATGCTCCACCTCCGCGGTATGGATGCCATCAATCACCTGTACGAGGTAGCGGCTTCCATCGATTCCCTGGTCGTGGGGGAACGGCAGATTCTCGGTCAGCTGCGCGAAAGCTACGAGCGCTGCCGGGAATGGAAGCTGATCGGCGACGACCTGCGGATCGTCGTCAACCAGGCCGTTCTGGCCGCCAAGGACGTGTACGCCAACACCCGTATCGGAGAAAAATCAGTTTCCGTCGTTTCCCTGGCCATGCAGCAGTTACAGCGGCACGCCCCCAGCCGCCAGTCCCGCATCCTGATGGTCGGGGCCGGACAGACCAATATGCTGGTCACCAAATTCCTGAAGAAGCAAGGCTACCAACGGGTCACCATCGCCAACCGTACCCTGAGCCGGGCGGAACAACTCGTTTCCGGATTCGCGGAGGGCCATGCCCTGACGCTCGACCAGCTGGACCGGTACCGGGGTGGGTTCGACGTCCTCTTCGTCTGTACCGCCGCCGCCGAGGCTACCATCGGTCCCAGGCGGTTCCTTTCTCTCCTGAACGGAGAGGCGGCCACCGGTAAGATCGTGGTCGACCTGGGCCTGCCGGCCGATGTTGCCGAGTCTACCCTGGCCGGTTTCGACTTCACCTACATCGCCATCGAACACCTGAAGAAACTCGCCGGGGAGAACATGAATTTCCGCCGCCGGGAAGTGGAGCGCGCCCACGAGGTACTCACCTTCCACCAGGAGGAAGTCGTTAAAATCTACCAGCAGCGGCTGCTGGAACGTGCCATGGCCGGGCTGCCCGCCGAGATCAAAGAGATCCGCCACCGGGCCGTCAACCAGGTGTTCGCCAAGGAACTCGAGGGCATCGACCCCGCAACCCGGGAACTCATGGACCGCATGATGACCTACATGGAAAAGGGCTGTATCGGCATACCGATGAAAGCGGCCCGCGAGGCGCTGCTGGGGTAATGCGGGGCTCCTTACTGGTTTGTTGGCTGCTGATTGCTGGTTGCTGCTCCGCGCAGGGACTGGCGTATGACGCACCCCTGACGGGTCCGCTGCTCGTCACGGGGACCTTCGGCGAACTTCGCAGCAATCACTTCCACGCCGGACTGGATTTCCGGGCGTCCGTCGGCACCCCCGTACGGAGCGTGGCGGATGGTTTTATCAGCCGGATCTACGTCGGGGCCGGCGGTTACGGACAGGCCATCTACATCGATCACCCTGACGGCCACCGCAGCGTTTACGCCCACCTGGAGGCCCTTGCCCCGGAGTTACGGGATACCGTCCGCGCGACTCAGTACGGCCAGGAGCAATTCGCCGTCAATCTCGATTTTGATTCCCTGGCCTTCCCGGTCAGCCGGGGTCAACTCATCGGGGAGGTCGGTAACCGCGGGCACAGCTTCGGCGCTCACCTGCACTTCGAGATGCGGGATATCGCGGGAGACGCGCCGGTCAACCCCCTGGCTTTCGGGTTCCCGGTAGCCGACCACCGCGCGCCCGACCTGCGGGACGTACGCATTTACGAACTGGACGGACAGCGGCTCGAAGTGGGCGCGACCACCTTGCCCGTGAGCAAGCTGCCGGATACGGTCTTCGTCTCCACGCCCCGGATCGCCGTCGGGCTGAAGGCCTACGACCGCCAGGACGGGTTGCCCAACAACAACGGTATTTACGCCGCCCGGCTGCTCACCGACACTACCCTGCTGTTTCGTTTTGCCTTCGACCGTATTCCCTTCGAACGCACGGAATACCTCAATGCCCTTACCGATTACCGGGACTGGCACGCCAACCAAAGTTGGTTTCACCTGCTCTGGGCGCGGACGCAGGATGCAGAATTTCTCGATTCGAGCCCGTCGGCCGCCACCCGTTCCGGGAGCATCACGCTACGCCCCGGCCAGCCCCTCGACCTCCGGGTGGAAGTCGAGGATTTTGCCGGCAACCGGTCCGTAACGACCCTGACGGTCGTTCACCAGCCCCCACCCGGCACACAGCGAACCGGCAAACAGCGCCCCCACCAGTATTTCCTCCCCGCCGGAGAGGCCAGCCTGATTGACAACGGACAGTGCCGGCTGGAACTGAGCCCTACGAACCTATACGAATCGCTCTACTTCCGCTACGCCCGCCTCCCGGACGGATCGGCAGACCGGCTCAGTGCCACCCACCAGTTACACGACCGCCTCACGCCCCTACACGGTCGGGCCACCCTGAGTATCCGGGCCGACCGGAGCCTGCCGGACAGCCTGCGGAAACGGACCTTCATCGGCTACTGCACCGACGAGGGGAAGATCGTCAGCAACGGCGGTTCCTGGACGGACGCCGACTGGATGACTACCCGGATCCGCGGCTTTGGTGACTACGCCATCTTCCTGGACACCCTGCCCCCCACCATCGCCATCCGTAGTTTCCCAACGGATATGCGGGGCCGCTCCGAATTCAGTTTGCTGATCGAGGACGAAACGGCCGGCGGCTCCCTCCAGTACCGGGCCACCGTCGACGGGAAGTGGATCCTGCTGGAACTCGACGCCAAGAGCGGCCGGCTCACCCACGTTTTCGAAGCCGGTCGAATAGCCCCCGGCACCCATCAGTTTGACCTCTCCGTAACGGACGCACGGGGTAACACCGCTTCCTTCCGGAGAAAATTCCGCCGCTGAACCCACCGACCACTGACCGAATATGTACCGACTCTCCTCCAACGCCACCCTCTTCTTCAAGATATTCCTGCCGGTTTTCTGGACGACCATCATGGTGGGGATCAACGTAGTGGCCTGGTTCGCCTCGGAGAACAATAGCGAGTCCGCTCAGCTCCAGTCGCTTCGCTACGGGCTCCTCTTCACTCTCGTGATGGGGGCGGCCGGCTTCTGGCTGCTCTTCTGGCCCCTCAAGCGGGTGGAAACCGACGGTAAGGACGTCTACGTCAGCAATTACTTCCGCACCGCCCACTACAGCTGGGAGCACGACGTGGCCGGTATCGAGGAGAGTAACTTCCTGGGCTTTCGGCTCTGCTGGCTGGAACTGAACGGGGTCGGTTCCTTCGGCAGGAGAATGCGGTTCCTGGGTTCCCGGAAATTAATGGCGGGGTTCAAGGAAGCGTTTCCGGGGGTGGTGAGGAAGAGCAAAGAGTAGATAGGAATAGTCAATAGTTCCCACGTCGGACGTCTCGACGCAGGAGGTCATCCGATGTGTGGTGAGACGTCACTCAGTCCAGCACCTGCCCCAGCACCTCCACTGCCCGATCCACGTCCGCTTCCGTATTGTAAAGCGGGGCCGGCGCCAGTCGGAGCACTCCTCCCCCACTACCATCCAGGTTATCCTGGCGGTAATCACAGATCAGTCCTTTGGCGGAGAGTTCTTGTTCCAGTTCCGGTCGCGCGCCGGGAACGTAGACGGAAAGCTGGGCCCCGTGGCTGCTCGCTTCGGCCGGCGTCAGGATCCGGAGTCCGGAGAGAGTCGAAATACCCTCCCGCAGCCGCCCGGTGAGTTCGAGACTGCGCCGGCGAAGGGCGGGCATCCCCCCGGCCTCGGCGAACAGGGGCAGGGAAGCCGTCAGCGGCGCCATTCCGAGTACGGGGACCGTTGATATTTGCCAGCCCGCGGCCCCGTGTTCCGGCCGGAATGCCCGCCGCATCAGGAAGCGGTCGCTCTCCCGGTGCCCCCACCAGCCGGCGAAGCGGGGCAGGGTCTCATCCTCGGCGTGCCGCTCGTGGACAAAGAGGCCGCCCGGCGCGCCCGGTCCGCCGTTGAGATACTTATAACTGCACCAGACCGCAAAGTCAGCGCCCCAGTCGTGCAGTTGCAGGGGAACGTTACCGGCCGCGTGCGCCAGGTCGAAACCGACCGTCGCCCCAACCGATCGGCCTTGCTTCGCAATACGGCCCAGATCAAAAAACTGACCGGTGTAGTACTGAACGCCCGTCCACAATACGAGGGCCAGTTCCTCCCCCATTTCAATAATTTTTGCATCTACGTCCCCGGCGGATATAGTGTCTTCCCCCGCCCGGGGGCCCAGTTCCACCAGGCAGTCCGCCGGGTCGAGCCCGTGGTACTTCAGCTGGGAGATCACCGCATGCTGGTCGCTTGGGAACGCTCCCTTTTCCATCAGGATCTTGCGCCGCTTCCCGGCCGGCCGGAAAAAGCTGACCATCAGCAAGTGCAGGTTTACCGTGAGTGCATTGGCCACGGTGACCTCCGCCGGTTGCGCCCCGACAATGGCCGCCAGCCCGTCGGACACCCGACGGTGGTAGCCCAGCCAGCCGCCCTCCGGCCCGGCCCACCAGCCTTCAACACCCCGCTGGCGCCACTGCGTCATTTCCCGGTCCATGGCCTCCGCCGCGGTCCTGGGTTGTAGCCCCAGACTGTTGCCGCAGAGGTAAACGGCCGGCTGGTCGCCGTGTCGGGGAAGGTGAAATCGATCTTGTAGCATTAGCGTAGAGCTCCGGTTAGTAATAGTCCTTCGGCGGCTAGTCGCCCACTGCGCATCGCTGCGTCGAGGGAGCCGTTCAGTTGATGATCGCCGGCCAGAAAGATACGGTCGGTCACCCGGCAGTGGGTCGGGTCGGAAGAAAAGGCTACCCGGTCGATGCTGGGCAGTGCCCGCACCACGTCGTAGCGGTGCAGGAAACTCAGACAATCATTCGGTAAGCCGCTGTGGCGCAGCAAATCCTGCTCCACCTGATCTCCGGAAAGCCCCTCCGGCAGTGCCTGTTTGAGGGTGACGGAAATGAGGGAGCCCGCCTTGCTTTCCGGCTTGTAGGTGGGGGTCACCTCGTCCAGCACGGAAAAGGTGTTGATGGTGCTCGTCGGGTCGCTCACCAGGTTGATCAGGCGGTTTTCCCGCAGGCGGCGGCTACTGTAGTAGTAAAGGTTAGTGGTTGATTTCCACTCCAGGGCCGCTCCGGCCAGCTGGGGCAGGACCCGCTCGGGCGGACAGGCGATGATGATCCCGCCGGTGGCCGTCAGCGTACTGCCATCGTCCAGTCGCACTTCATTTCCGGTGACCTGGACGGCGCGGGTATGGAGGCGGATCTCCGTCCGCTCCAGCCCGTCCCGGAGTTGTTCGGCGACGGCCTGAATACCGGCGGCGGGGAGTACTGCTTTCCCCTGTCCGAACATTTTAAGGATAAAGCGGAACATCGCCGCGGGGGTCTCCAGGGTTTGCTCCAGGAAAATCCCGCCGAAGAAAGGGCGGAAGAATCGTTCTACGATCTGCTCGCTGAACCCCTGGTCCCAGAGGTACTGCAGGGTCGTCATTTCTTCGTATCCGGTGAAACATTCCTCCGGTTTTTTGGCGAAGAGCCGCAGCCCGAGTTGGGCGAGTTTTACCTTGTCCGAGAGGGTTCCCACGGGAGAGAGCGCGCTGCGGAACAACTGGGCGGGTTCCCGCAACGGATCGACGAAACGAAAATCCAGCTGGCGGGTGTGTACGCGGCCGCCGGGGCGGAAGGCCCGCACGTCCAGCGCCGCCAGGTCGAGGTAACGCCTGACCTCGGGATATTCGGTCAGCAGCACCTGAAAGCCCCGGTCGAGACGAAACCCTTCCACCAGGTCCGTCCGCAGTCGGCCACCGACGGCATCGGCCGCGTCGAGTAGCAGGGGCGCGTGGCCGGCCGCTTCCAGGGTCCGGGCGGCGATGAGGCCGGCAGCTCCGGCACCGATGATGATTACACTGGGGTTGGCCAAATTGGAAGGGTTACTGTCCGACAAAGATGCTAATTGTGGCTCACTTTCCGGTTCCGCCGTTCCTCCAGCATAAAAGCGTAGCGCTGAAATACGCTGTACCCGATGATCATACTCAGGATCAGCCCCTCCTTCCCGTCACGAAAGCCGCCCTGAACGACGTAGTGCTTCAGGAACCGCCAGACGGGTTTGACCAGCAAGTGGTACGCCCCGATCCGTCCCGTCCGGGCTTCCTTGTCACGGGCGCTCCAGCGGGCGTAGCGTTCGTTCTTCGCCTGAAAGTGCGCCAGGTTTTTGAACAGGTGGTGGTCCAGTCGCCCCGTGAGGGTACCGACGGTCAGCCCGTCCAGCACGATCTCCTCGTGCACCTGCTTGCTGTTGTACCTGGCCCGGTCCCGGTGAAAAAACCGGACGACTCGCTCCCCGGCCCAGCCACTGTGATAGATCCGGCGGCCCATGAAAAAGTTGTTGCGGTGGATCCAGTAAGCATCTTTATCCGGGCGAGCGCCCCGAATCGAGGCCGGGACTTGTCTGCCGACGGCGCGCAGGTGCAGGCTTATTTCGCTACGCAGTTCGTCGGTCACGATTTCGTCCGCGTCGAGGAGGAGGATCCACTCGTTCGCCGCTTGCCCGATGGCCCAGTTCTTCTGATCGGACGGCCCCCGGTATTCCCGCTGGTAAAGGGTTACCTCCGGGCGGGCCCGCAGCAACTCGGCGGTACCGTCGGTACTGAAACTATCTACGACGATCACTTCTTCCCCCAGTCCGCCGAGGCTGTCGAGGGACCGTCCGATGATGTCGATCTCATTGAAGGTGGTGTAGATGACGCTCAGCATCAGCAACTCATCGGCCCTTCCGTCACCGCCCCGTAGGCAATGAAGAAGTTATTGAGCAGATTTTCCTTGTTGTAGAGTAACTCCTTTCCCGTGGTTTCGTCCACCAGCTTACCACCGGCTTCCTTCAGGATAGCGTGGGCCGCACCGGTGTCCCACTCCATGGTGGGGCCGAGGCGGGGGTAAAGGTGGGCCTTCCCCCGGGCGAGTTCCACGATCTTGAGGGAGCTGCCCCGCTGCACCATCTCGGGCTCGTTGAGGCGGTCCAGGTAATCTTTCGTCTCCTGGCTGAGGTGGCTCCGACTGGCCACTACCTTCAGCCGGGGGTCCTCCAGGGTGAAAGTAGCCGCTGCGATCCGACGGCGGTTATCCGGCCGGGTAGCATCCTCGATGAAGGCCCCGGTACCGGCAACGGAGTAGAACAGTTCGTCGGTCACCGGCACGTAAACTACGCCGATGACGGTCTTCTGATTCTCAATCAGGGCGATATTTACCGTAAACTCTCCGTTCCGCTTGATGAATTCCTTGGTGCCGTCCAGGGGGTCGACCAGCCAGAAACGGGTCCACTGCACCCGTTCGGCGTAGGGGATGTTCCGCCCTTCCTCCGACAGGATGGGCGCCTGGAATTCCAGTCCCGACAGTTCCCGTTCGATCACGTCATTGGCGGCCTTATCGGCCCGGGTCAGGGGGCTGTCGTCCGCTTTTTGTTCGACTCCGAAGTCCTCGGTCTCGTAGATCTTCAGGATTTCGGCGCCGGCCCGGCGGGCGATCTGGCCGACGGTGACGGCAAGGGATAGGTAATCAGTCATGGAGGTAAAGGTACTAGGGAAGTTCGTTAGTTATCTCTTCCAAAACCGCCGCGGCCGCCCACGTACGGTTATCCGCCTGTTGCAGCACGAGCGACCGGTTTCCGTCCAGGATGGCGTCCGCCACCACGACGTTCCGGCGCACCGGAAGACAGTGCATGAAGTAAGCGTTATTGGTAACGGCCATTCGTTCCGGGGTAAGCTGCCAGTCGGGGTGATCGCCCGTTTTCCCGTAGTCCTCGTAGGCCGACCAGTTCTTGGCGTACACGAAATCCGCGTCGCGCAGGGCTTGCGCCTGGTCGTGGACCACGTGGGCACCGGCGGTGAATTCCGGGGCCAGATCAAATCCTTCCGGGTTGGCGATCGTCAGATCGACCTTATCCCAGGCGGTCATCCACTCCGCGAAACTGTTCGCCACGGCCTGCGGTAACCGTCGGGGGTGAGGGGCCCAGGTCAGGACCACCTTCGGGCGGGGGCGGGCTCCCAGTTCGGAAATGGTGATGCAGTCCGCCAGGCTCTGGAGGGGATGACGGGTGGCGCTCTCCAGGCTGATCACCGGTACGCTGGCGTACTTGACAAAGGACTGGATGACGTGGTCGGCGTAGTCGGCGTCCCGGTCGGTCAGGGAGGGAAAGGAGCGAACGGCCAGGATGTCGCAGTACTGGCTAAGGACCCCGGCGGCCTCCCGGACGTGCTCGGCCGTATCCCCGTTCATTACCGATCCATCTTCGAATTCGATCTTCCAGCCGCCGCCGGCATCCATCGTCGTGACGTCAAAGCCCGCCAGCCGGCCGGCCCGCTCCGTACTCAGTCGCGTCCGCAGACTGGGGTTGAAGAAAAGATTGATCAGGCTCTTATCCGTCCCGAATTTATCTTCTCCGTAAGGATCCTCCCGCTGGAGAACCGTTTTCAGCCGTATGGCCCGGTCGATGAGTTGCTGGACGTTGGGTACGTCGCCGACGGAGAGAAATTGTTTCATGGAGTTAGCTCATTTAATTTAAGTGAAACTGATTATTTGTCGGACTTCCTCCTTCGAACTGCGTTTTTTCGTCGAGATGTCCGACTAAAATCAGCACACTGCTGCCATGGCCTCCAGTAACCGGTCACACTCCTCAAGGCTGACGTTCAGCGGAGGGAGTAATCTGATCGTATTGGGATCCTTTGCCGAGCCCGTGAAGACCCCCTGTTCAAAGAGCAGTTGCTTACGTAACCCGGCGATCGGCTCCTCCCGCTGCAGACCGATCATGAGGCCGTGACCCCGTACTTCGGTAAAGTATTCCGTAGCGGCCAGATTTTCCATCAGGTAGTCACCCATTTCGCGGGCATTTTCAACCAGGTTTTCGCCCTTGATCACGTCCAGTACGGCGATCCCCGCGGCGCAGGCCAGGTGACTTCCCCCGTAAGTGGTTCCCAACATACCCTTTTTCGCGGCGATCCGGGGGTGGATCAGCAGTCCGCCGAGTGGAAAGCCATTCCCCATTCCCTTGGCCATGGTGATGATGTCCGGCTGCACCCGACTGTGCTGAAAGCCGAAAAATTTACCGCTCCGGCCGTAGCCCGACTGCACCTCATCCAGAATGAGCAAACTCCCGTTGGCGTGGCACAGTTGCGGTAGCGCTTCCAGGAAGGATGCGTCCGGTACGTGAATTCCCCCCACGCCCTGGATACCCTCCACGATGACGGCCGCCACGTCTCCCTTTTGTAGTTCCCGGGTCACGGCCGCCAGGTCGTTCAGTTCCAGAAAAGTAATGGGGTAGTTGCGGTTGATCGGGGCCTTGATGGCCTCGTTGTCCGTTGCGTTGACCGCAGCGGAAGTCCGTCCGTGAAAAGCCCCCTTAAAGGCAATGATCCGGCTGCGGTCCGTCTCGAAACTGGCCAGTTTAAGGGCGTTTTCATTCGCCTCGGCTCCACTGCTGACGAGGAACAGGTTGTAATCGGGTAAACCACTCTCCTCCCCGAGTTTTTCGGCCAACTCTTCCTGAAGCGGGTTCTGTACGCTGTTACTGTAAAACCCCAGTTGCCCGATCTGTCGTTGCAGCATACCGACGTAGTGCGGGTGGGCGTGACCGATCGAGATGACGGCGTGACCACCGTAGAAATCCAGGATTTCCCGGTCGTGCTCATCGTACACGTAGGAGCCGGCACCGCGAACGGGCTGAATGTCGTAGAGGGAGTAGACGTCGAATAAGGGCATGTGGAGGAGGGGGTAAATGGTCTTTAGTAGATAGTCGATAGTCAGCCGCCCCTTAGAAGTTGCTGGCCTTCAGGGACAGGCCCAGTTTCTCCGGTAGCCCCAGGGCCAGGTTCATGTTTTGCACCGCCTGGCCGGAGGCCCCCTTCAGCAGGTTATCGATCAGGGAAATGACGAGGGCCTTGTCACCGTGCTTTTCCACGAAGACCAGCCCCTTATTGGTGTTGACCACCTGCTTGAGGTCCGGGTTACGGTCGGTGAGGTGGGTGAAGGCCGCGTCCGCGTAGAAATCCCGGAAGTGATGGCGAAGGCGGTCTTCCGTCCAGTCCGTTTCCACGTAGGTGGTTACGAAAATGCCCCGGGTAAAGGGACCGCGCAGGGGAAGGAAATTCAGTCCCGCCCCTG
This sequence comes from Lewinellaceae bacterium, assembly GCA_963838715.1. Lineage (GTDB taxonomy): Bacteria > Bacteroidota > Bacteroidia > Chitinophagales > Saprospiraceae > Neolewinella. The sequence goes on along the minus strand of CAWISE010000009.1, from coordinate 3,394,391 downwards.
ACTCCCGGCCGAGCTGCCGCGCACTCCGGCCGATCTCCAGCAGGTGCTGGTGGGTAAAGGGCTTATAAACGGACACATTATCATTTCGCCAGCTGAAGTGGGTAGTGGCCACCGGTCGTTGTCCGGCTCCCGTACTGCCGGTCATCCCGTTGATGTGGACGTCCCCCTCCGCCAGGCCGGCGGACACCAGCGGTAGCAGGCCCAGCTGAATGGCCGTGGCAAAACAGCCGGGGTTGGCGATCCGCTTACTGTGTCGGGTGGCGTCCCGGTTGATCTCCGGGAGGCCGTAGACCCAATTGTCGTCGAGGCGGTAATCGGAACTGAGGTCGATGATGGCAACGTGCTCCGGCAGAGGATGCTCTTCGACCCAGCCCTTAGACCGACCGTGGCCCATACAGAGAAAGACGGCCTCTATTTCTGAAAACTTTGCACCTGCGCGCGCGCCCTCGAACCGCAATTCCGTTTCCCCGACCAGATCGGTGTGTACCTCACTCACCTTCTTTCCCGCCTGGCTCTCACTGTGCAGGTAAGCCACTTCCACCTCCGGATGGCGCAGCAGGATGCGCAGCAGTTCGCCGGCCGTATAGCCGGCCGCGCCGATGATGGCTACCTTTTTCATGATTTAACGGCGTTACGGATACGGCCGGGTATGGCCAGAATTTTGGTGAAGCCCCGTACGTCATCTCCGCTCCAGCCCTTGTTCATTTCCCCGTAGGCACCGAAACCGGCCCCGAGCAGGTCGTTGGGGGAGGTGATGCCGTCGAGTACGAACCGGTGGGGGTGCAGCGTGAGGTGAACGCGGCCGGAGACGCTGTCCTGGCTGCTCTCGAGGAAGGCCTCCACGTCCCGCATCACGGGGTCGAGGAACTGCCCCTCGTGGAGCATCATGCCGTACCAGTTGGACAATTGCTCCTTCCAGAAAAGCTGCCACTTACCCAGCGTGTGTTTCTCCAGCAGGTGGTGCGCCTTGATGATGAGCACGGCGGCGGCGGCGGCGAAGCCCACCCGGCCCTTAATACCGATGATGGTATCGCCCACGTGAACGTCGCGCCCCACGCCGAAGGGAGCCGCCAGGGCTTCCAGCGCCTGGATGGCCGCCACGGGAGAGGCGAAGGTTTCGTCGTCAAACCCCACGAATTCCCCGGCTTCGAAGCGCAGATCGATGGTCCGCGGTCCGGTTTCCGTGACGGGAACGGGCCAGGCATCCTCCGGTAAATTCTGGTGGCTGGTGAGCGTTTCCGCCCCGCCGACGGAAGTACCCCAGAGACCGGCATTGATGCTGTAAGTACCCTTCTTTTCCGGCCAGACCAAGCCGTGCTTCGCCAGGTAATCCACTTCCTGCTGCCGGCTGAGTTGCTGGTCGCGGATGGGGGTGATCACCGTCAGTTCCCGTCCGCTGAGGGCGAAGGCGAGGTCGAAACGTACCTGGTCGTTGCCGGCCCCGGTACTGCCGTGGGCGACGCCCTCGGCCCCGATCTCGACGGCGTAGCGGGCCGTACTCATGGCCTGAAACATCCGCTCGGCACTCACGCTCATGGGGTAGGTCTGGTAGCGGAGGCAGTTCCCGTACACCAGGAAGCGGAGGCATTCCCGGTAGTAGGCCTCGGTGACATCGACCCGCTTGTAACTGGCCGCGCCCAGGGAGAGCGCACGCTGGCGCATTTCCTCGATCTCGGTGTCCGAAAAACCACCGGTATCGACGGTCAGGGCGTGTACCTCGTGGCCGTGATCGGCGGTGAGGTGTTTGATGCAGTAGCTGGTGTCGAGGCCGCCGGAGTAGGCTAGGACTAATTTCATAATTGGGGAATTGAGGAATTGGGGAATTACCCCTCCACGATCATATCCGACAAATCAACGGCCATCTGCCGGGCCTCCTCCGCGCTGGGGGCCATCATGGCCGTACACAGGCACATCCGCCGCTCGTTGCGCAGGAGGATGTCGTGGTTGGGGCAGGTGGAACAGCCGGCCCAGAAGGCGTCGTCCTGGGTCAGTTCGCTGAAGGTGACCGGGCGGTAACCGAGATCGCTATTGATCTTCATTACCGGCAGGCTCGTAGTAATGCCAAAGACCCGGGCCGCCGGAAACAGTTGGCGGGACAGATCGAAAACGGCCCGTTTAATCCGGCGGGCGAGCCCGTGCCGGCGAAACTTCGGGTTTACGATGAGGCCGGAGTTCGCGACGTATTCGCCGTGTCCCCAGGTTTCGATGTAACTGAAACCGGCCAGTTCTCCGTCAACGGTAGCAATAACGGCCTTGCCGGAGAGGATCTTTTCCTCTACGTACTTCGGCTGCCGTTTGGCAATGCCGGTACCGCGCGCCTTGGCGCTTTCTTCGATGAGGTCACAAATACCTTGTGCGAATTCGGTGTGCGCGGGCTGCGCCACCTGTATCTTGATCTGCATGGGAAGGGAAGGAGTAAAAGTGAATAGTAGGTAGTGAATAGTCGGGCGATAGGGCCGCTGGGCCTATCGCAAACTCCTTCGTCGGGGCTGTACCTTCTTTTGCATACCACAAAGGTAGGGCACCGGCACACACTCCGCAAGGTTACTACCGACAAAAGGGCGCGGACGCAGGTGCAAGGCTTATCGGTTAGCAGTCGTAAAAAACAAACCACCCCCCGTCGAGCGAATCGACGGGGGGTGGTTACTCCCCCTCTCCCGGGGAGAGGGGGCGGGGGGGTGAGGTTCCCTATAGTCTGCTTACTGCTTTACGATCTGCTTGCTGTAAGCGTTGTCGCCAACGATGAGCTGCAGGTTGTAAGTACCGGCGGGCAGGTTGCCGAAGTCCATGGTGTTGTTGACACCCGTGAACTGACGGCTACCCATTACGCGGCCGTTCATGTCGAACACGATCACGGAGAAACGGTCGAAGCTCGTCTCGTTGTTCTGGATGTTCATCCGGTCGGCGGTGGGGTTCGGGAAGAAGGTCACGTTCAGGCCGCTCTCCTCGATGGGCTCGGCGGTAGACAGCGCACAGTCAGCTGGGTCAGCCTCGGCGGCTCCTACATCCGGAGCACCGCGGGGGATGTCGTAGAAGCTGGCGGAAGTCACCAGGTCGTTGTAGGCACCACCGTCGATCAGGATGTTGTCGCCGTCACAGATGAGACGGAAGTTAGGAACCAGCTCATCTTCATCGTTGTCGGGATCGACGAAGAGGTCGGATCCGTCTTCTACGTCGGTGTCGACAATGTCGCTGGCATCGGCGTTGAAGACCAGGTCTTCGACGGTAGCGGCGGCGTTGAAGAAGTTTCCACCGAGGGAATTAACGTTGATCACGCCGAAACCGAGGGGGTCGTCCATGCTGGGCTGCGCCTCTACACCTATATTCTCGTCTCCACCGTCTACCAGGATCATGACGTTGTTGAGCAGCGTAATGGTTACGCCGTTCGAGTCCTGATCGGCGGTACCGGGCTGGAACACGGCGATGTGATCACCACCGGACTTCAGTTGGGTGCCCATGGCCTCGCGACCACCGTCCCGGTTGGCGTAGAAGGTGTTATTGTAGAAATTGATCTCCGGCTGCGAACTGGCAGCGTTGTTGGTAGATCCGTTGATGATGATGGCACCACCGGAACCACCGTCGGGGTCAACCGAGTTCGCGGCGAAGATGGAGTTCTGGAAGGTCAGCTTGGAACCGGTGTTATCGGCTCCCACCGGTACCCGAACGGCAGCGGCGGTAGAGACGGTACTTCCTTCGGAGAAGTCGATGGCACCACCCTGGCTGTTCTCACCACCGGTTACCGTGTTCAGGTAGAACATGACCTTGTTACCGGTCATCTCGTACAGCGGCTGATCTACGAAGTTTATCGTGTCATTATCCTCGGAAACGGAGAATACATTGCTGAGGAAGGTGGTATTGTTGATGGCTCCGCCGGCCTCGCCGCGGTTGCCGATGAAGTCAACGTCCTGCATGTCGATCCGGGCACCGTTGATGGTGTAGATACCGGCACCGCTGGTGTTGGGCATGGAGTTGTTCAGGAACTGGGTGTTCTTGACGAAAACCTGGGGGGAGGAGTGTCCCCGGGTAGTTACGTAGAGGGACCCACCGGAAACGATATTGTCTTCCTGAGCGGTTTCGTTGTTCTCGAAGGTACAGTTGTCGACTACGAGGGCGGAGTCCATCATTCCCTCGAAGGTCCAGATGGCCATTCCGGCTCCACGGAAGTCGGTCTCGTCACCACCATTACCACGGAAGATACAGTTGCGTACCTCACCGAAACCGTTGTCGTAGTACATGATACCACCACCGACACCGGCGTGGCAGTCGGTAAAGGTGGAGTTCGTGGTGAGGGCGGTTTCGTCGTCACTCAGGAAGTACCAGATACCGCCACCACCGAAGGCAGTAGAGGTAGCGTCGTTGATCGTTGAGCTGTCCACTACGAAAGTGTGGGGCTCACCAGGACGGTTGCCAAAAGCATAGATGGCACCACCGAGGTTGCTGTTAACGCATTCGGTTTCGTTGAACGAGGAGTTCTTGATCACGAAACTGCTGTTCTCAGCGCGGAAAGCGGGACCACGGCCGGCAAAAACCTGGTCGAAAGTACAGTTGTCCACCACGCACTCGGTGGGGTTAACCGGACGACCACCGGCAGCAGCCAGGTAACCGGAAAGAATACCGGCGGTACCGGTGGCTTCCGACTGGATGTCGGTGAAGCTGGTGTTCGAGATCAGTACGTTGACGTTATCGAAGCTGGTGACACAACGACCAGCAGTATTTGCGTTGGTTATCGTACCATCTGCATTAGTGATGAAGAAGTCTTCATTCGCAAAGAACAGGCCGGTGAAAGTAGCATCACTTAATGTTACATCTCCACAGCGAAAGATGTTAACAACTCCGCTAACCAGATCATCATTCGCATCATCCTGGCTGAAGGTGAGTCCGTCGATTACGAGATCATCGGTAGTGATGAAAGCAAAGGCGTGTCCGACGTTAACGAAGGGCGTATTAAAGGTGAAGGTGCTAGTCGAGCTGATGTCCGTAAAACGGGAGCCGGAAGCGCTGGCGCCCTGCACGTAGATGTTGGAGCCCGTTTCGGCGAAGTTGTTCATGAACACGAGGCGGCTGCCGATCATGGTAGCCGTGGTGTGGATGGCACCGCCGGCGAAGGCGTTGTTAGCCAGCGTATCCGTAGGGAGTTCCTGGGGAGCGGAACCGTTCATGAGGGTAAAACCGTCGATGGTAACCGTGAAATCGGCACCGTCATCGTCGAGGGCAACAATGATGCGGTTGTTATCTACGCGGGTGAGGCTGTCGAAAGTTCCGGCTGCGTCATCTCCGGCAACGTCTCCGTTGAGGATGGTAACGTTGGCGGCGGGGTCGGCATCATTGGGGTTCGTTTCGGTACCGCTGAAACCACCGAGGACGGTGAGTTGCTTGTCGATAAAGAAAGCCGTGCTGTCGGGCGTCGTGTAGGTACCCTCGGCTACCCAGAGGGAAGCACCGGCGTCGGCGGCAATGATGGCATCGTTCAGGCTGGTGTAGGCATCGGCCCAGGAGGTGCCGTCTCCGGCACCGGTGGCGTCGGCATCCACGTACACCTGGGCACTGAGGCCGAGGCTGCACAGGAACAGGCTGGTAAGAAGTATAAACTGCTTCATGTATAAAAAAGGTTGGTACAATGAATTGATGTAAAGCGAATTGGTAGGTAGTCTCTCGAAGAGTACGTGTCAGTCAAACGGAACGGGCGGGGCAATGTTTGCGCCGGCTTACCGGTCAACATCCGCCAAAGATATAAAATTAGCCAAATGTAGCTGCCCGTGCCTCTTTTCTATTTTCATCTTTGTCGGCGCCTAACTAAAAAAGCCAGCCTCCCCGGACGGGAAAGCTGGCTTAAGGGCTTGGTAGACCTACAAGGACTCGAACCTTGAACGACAGAACCAAAATCTGATGTGTTACCAATTACACCATAGGTCTATTAAGAGCTTGTTAGTAGTTCACCCTTTCGGCTGCACTTGCCACATTGTGCCCTGAGTTTCGTTGCTCTTCGGTCGCTTGGCTAAGGCCAAGCTTCCTCATCGCGCCTCACTCAAAACACAATCTGACTGCGTTCGCTCGAAAAGCGAACTATTAACAAGCTCTAAGCGGCTGCAAATATACAATGGTGAAAAGTTCCCGCCCAAATTGCGCTTTGGTTTTTTTTCGAACGTTTTAGTGGGGGGTGGAAGTTGCAAGGAGTTGAGGATTGAAGTTCTTTAGTTCTTTAGTTCTTTAGTCCTTTAGTTCTTTAGTTCTTTAAAAAGTTACCAACTCCAGCACCGCCTCCACCACGTCCATCACCTGCGGCTTGCTCTGGTAATTCCCGTCGTCCGCGTAGCCGGGGCGGTGGGCACTGGCCGTGAGCGTGCGCGCGGGAGCATCCAGGTGACGGTAGCCATCCTGCACTTCCAGGATCTGCTGCCGTAGAAAGGCGGAGGTGCCGCCGGGGACATCCTCGTCCACGATCAGGAGGCGGTGGGTTCGGGCCAGGGCGCCCGCGATGAAGTGTTCCAGGTCGAAGGGCAGCAACGTCTGGACGTCGATGATCTCCGCTTCGATGCCGCGCCCGGCCAGCAAATCGGCCGCCTCCAGACAGACCCGCACGCAGGCTCCGTAAGTGACCACCGTGAGGTGGTGACCGTCCCGCAGCCGTTCCGGACGGCCCAGGGGGACCGTCATATCGTTCAGGTTAGCGGGTAACCGCTCCCGGAGGCGGTAACCGTTGAGGACTTCGATCACGATGGCCGGATCGTCGCCGGCCAGCAGGGTGTTGTACATCCCCGCGGCCTGGGTAGCGTCCCGGGGGACGCAGAGGTGCATGCCCCGCAAACTGCCGATCAGGGGGGAAAGGTAGGAACCGCTGTGCCAGATACCCTCCAGCCGGTGGCCGCGGGTGCGGATGATGAGGGGGCAGGTCTGGGCCCCGGAGGTCCGCCAGCGCAGGGTAGCCACGTCGTCCGTCAGGATCGGCAGGGCGTAGTAGATGTAATCGAGGTACTGGATCTCGGCGATGGGGCGCAGGCCGCGCATCGCCATGCCCTGGGCCTGCCCCACGATCGACCACTCCCGGATACCGGTGTCGAAGATGCGGTCCTCCCCGAACTCGGCCTGCAAACCGGCAAAGCCCTGGTTGACGTCTCCGATCTTGCCGACGTCCTCCCCGAAGGCAAAGAGTTCGGGCAGTTCGCGAAACTTATGGCGGAAGTATTCCTGCAGCAATTCGTAGGCCGGCACCGATTTGGCGTCGTCGTTATATATAGGTCTCGTTTCCCCGACCCGGAGGGGGGAACCGCTACCCTCGCTCAGCAGGTGGGTAGCGAGCTGGTCGTTCAGTATCCGGCGGGCGTCGCGCAGCCACTCGGCCAGGGCAGCGGGCAGGTCGGTCACCTTCAGGCGTAGCCGGCGGGTGGCATCGATCAGTTCCGAGCGCAGGGGCAGTTCCATTTTTGCCAACTCGGCCCGGTAGGCTGCGTAGGCACCGCTCGAATGTCCGTTCCGGGGCAACCACTCCAGCAGCCGGTCACGCTCGGCGAGGCGGGGGGCGGTCAGGGATTCCCAGGCGGCTTTACGGCCGGCCGCCACTTCCTTCTTGGCGCGTTTTTCTTCGGTGACGAGCTGTTCCTCGGTGGCCAGCCCCTCCCGGAGGATGTAGGCCCGGAACTGGGCGACGCAGTCCCACTTTTTTTCCCAGCCCAGCCGTTCCTTCGACTTGTAGCGCTCGTGGCTGCCGCTGGTACTGTGGCCGTTCGGCTGGGTGAGTTCCTCTACGTGAATGAGGGCCGCGCGGTGGGTGGTCCGCACCCGTTCCGCCACCCGGGGGTAGAGTTCGTTCAGGGCGGGGTAATTCCACCCCTTGACGGCGTAAATATCGATGCCGTTGGTGTCCTCGGCGGCCTGTAAGCCGGCCAGGGCGGCGCTGATGCTGCCCTTCGTGGTTTGCCGGTCCACGGGTACGGAGATGCCGTAGCCGTCGTCGACCACCGTCATGACCAGGGGGACCTGGAGCACGCCGGCGGCGTTCATCGTTTCCCAGAAGATACCTTCGGAAGTGGAGGCATCGCCGATTTCGGACCAGGCGATCTCCCGGCCGTCATTACTGAAGCCTTCCGTAGCCAGCCCGTCCACGTCGCGGTAAAGCTTGGAGGCAAAGGCGAGGCCGAGGCCCCGCGCCACCTGTCCGGCGGTGGGGGAAGTGGCGCTGCTGATGTTGAAGTTGGCGGTCTGGTCGGTAAAGCCTCCGCTATCGTCCACGCAGGGCGTCATGTAGTGGCCGCCCATCTGGCGGCCCTTGCTGAAAACGTCTCCTTTGGGGTCGGAGTAAAGTTGGGCCAATAATTGTTCCACGGAAGCGAGGCCGAGGGAGAGCAGGAGGGTATGGCCGCGGTAATAATCGGCGCGCCAGTCTCCGTTGCGAATGGCCCGCGCCATGGCCAGCTGGTACAATTCCTTACCGTCGTCGCTGACGCCGAATTTGGCACGGCCGGTCAGTACGTCGCGGCGAATCACGTTGCTGAGTTCGCGGCTCAGGCGGCAGATATAGTAATCCCGTACGATCTCCTTGGCCGGTGGGGTGCCGGCCGGCCGATCCTCCTCGGGGCTCACTAGGTCTTGCTTGATCGTCAACGTAATTCAGATTTTTGTCGGGCGTACTCGACACGGAATGCCGCGATTACCGCCTGTTTTGCATTAAAGGTAGTACAGATAACGGCAACGAACAGTTTAGGGGCGGCTGTTAAAAACGGGCGCGGACGCAGGTGCGAAATTTACGATTTGGCCAGTCGGGGCAGTTGCCAAAAGTTGTTCGTCAGTAGGAAGGGAGCGTATCCTATTTTTAACGAATGTTCACCCCGTTTAAAAATTTTATTTTACATTACGGTGCTTTCAGATTCACACACGACTTTCCCCACCTCTTCCGGGTGGGCATAACCAACCAATTTTTCACTGAACGACACTATTTTTCAGCAACTCCCCACCGGGAGAATGGGAAAGTAGTGTTTGTTCCACCCACAAACTATACCCAATGTTTCGTAAGCTTACTTACTCTTTCCTCCTCCTCTGCTGCTGTCTGCTGACCACTACCGCCCTCTCGGCCCAGCGGAACTGTGGTTCCATGGAGGTACTCGAAGAGCAGATCCGCCAGGACCCCACCCGACTCGACCGGATGCAGGAGATCGAACGCTTCACGGCTAAGTTCGACGGCTCCGCGGAAAAGGCCGTCGTTACCATCCCGGTGGTCGTTCACGTCGTTTACCGCACCGCCGCGGAGAACATCAGCACCGCCCAGATCCAGAGCCAACTGGATGTACTGAACGCCGACTTCCGCCGCCTCAACAGTGATGCCGACGGCACCTGGTCCCAGGCAGCCGACTCCGAGATCGAGTTCTGTCTCGCCAGCGTCGACCCGAACGGTAATGCGACCAGCGGTATCATCCGCAAGTCCACCACCGTTAATGGTTTCGGCACCAATGACCGGGTGAAGAACGCCAGCCAGGGCGGCTCCAACGCCTGGCCCGCGGCGGACTACCTGAACATCTGGGTCTGTAACATCGGCGGTGGCATCCTCGGCTACGCCCAGTTCCCGGGCGGCCCGGCCAGCACCGACGGTGTGGTCTGCGGTTCCACTTACTTCGGCACCACCGGCACCGCCCAGGCCCCCTTCAACCTGGGTCGCACCATGACCCACGAAGTAGGGCACTACCTCAACCTGCGCCACATCTGGGGCGACGGCGGTTGCGGAGCCAGTGATTTCGTAGCGGACACCCCCGACAGCGACGGCCCCAACTACGGTTGCGCCACCGGCACCGTAAGCTGCTCCACCACCGACATGGTACAGAACTACATGGACTACAGCGACGACGGCTGTATGAACCTCTTCACCGCCGGACAGAACAACCGGATGAACGCACTATTCGCTCCCGGCGGCTTCCGCGCTTCCCTGCTGAACAGCGGTGCCTGCGGCGGCGGTGGCGGCAACCCCGACCCGGACCCCGTCTGTAACGACACGGAGGTGACCTTCCAGCTCACCACCGATAACTACGGCAGCGAGACCACCTGGAGCCTGACCGGCAACGGCGTTTCCTTCTCCGGCGGCCCCTACGGCAATAACCAGACCATTACCGAGACCTTCTGCCTTCCCGACGGTTGCTACGACTTCCAGATCAACGACAGCTACGGCGACGGCATCTGCTGCGCCTACGGTAACGGCAGCTACAGCGTCACCGGTGGTGGCAGCACCCTGGCTTCCGGAGGTTCCTTCACCAGTTCCGAGACCACCAACTTCTGTATCGGTGGCGGCAACCCGCCTACCCCGACCTGTACCGACGGCATTCAGAACGGCAACGAGACCGGCGTGGACTGCGGTGGCAGCTGTGCTCCCTGTAACACGGGCGGTGGCTGTACGGAATCCACCGTCTTCAACTCCGGCTTCGAGAGCGGCTACGGTATCTGGAACGACGGTGGCTCCGACTGTATCCGTACCAGCACCTTCTCCCGCACCGGCGGCTTCAGTGTTTACCTGCGGGACAATACCAGCACCTCGGTCGTCACTACCGACCCCATCGACCTGTCCGGCGTGGACGAGGTGGAACTCGGTTTCTACTACCGCGCCCGCAGCATGGAGAACGGAGAGGACTTCTGGCTGCAGGTCAGCGTCGGCGGAGGTGCCTACCAGACCCTGCAGACCTGGGCGGCGGGCACTGACTTCGTAAACAGCAACAGCTGGACGCAGGAATCCGTCACGATTACCGGAAACTTCGGTAACAGCGCGCGTTTCCGCTTCCGCTGCGACGCCAGTGGCAACTCCGACTACATCTACCTGGATGACATCACCCTGGATGCCTGCATCGGCAACGGTCGCACGCTCAACCCGCTGGCCGCCGCGATCGACCGCCTCGGTGGAGAGGACGTACGGGAGGACGACGGTGAGGAAGTCACCTACCAGGTGTTCCCGAACCCCGCCCGCCGCAGCTTCAACATCCGGATCGACGAGGAAGGCTACACCGCCCGCCTCACCTCCGTGGAGGGACGTACCCTGCTCAGCCGCCAGCTGACGGCCGGTACCAACGTCATCCAGACGGCCGAACTGCCCCGTGGCATGTACCTCCTCATCCTGGAGGGAGCCGACGGTTACCGGGAGGTAGAGAAGGTGATCCTGACGAAGTAAACCGGCTACCGGAGAGCTGTGCTCTCCGGTAGTTCCACCAACGAAGAAGCCGAGTATCCGTCGCGGATACTCGGCTTTCTTATTTTCAGCGAACGATGCTACCGGCGAGCGCAGCTCGCGGGTAGCCACTACACCCACAGCAGGAAATCCCCCAGCACCTTGCCCCAGGTTTCCGGGTCGTGGCGGCCGCCTTCCACCTCCAGGTAATCACATTGCACCTGCGTCCTCGCCCCCTCTTCCTTCCCTTTTTTTTCCAGCAGGGCCATCAGTTGCAGGGTGTCGTCGATGGAGTCGATGATGCCATTGTTATTGCGGTCGTCGTTCTCGTCGAGGGTGCCGGCCATGAACCAGCAACGGATGGCGGGCAGCTTTTTGGCGGCACTGACGTAATCGTGTACGGTACGATGGGCATCCGGATCGGCGGGATCGAAGGGCTGGTAACGGTACCAGAGGGAACCGCTGAAAATGCCCGCCACCCCGAAAACCAGCGGGTTACGCCAGGCCAGATCGAAGGCACTCAGGCCGCCCAGGCTGAAACCGGCAATGGCCCGCTTGCCGGCACTGTGGTAAATATTGTAACGCCCTTCCAGGTAAGGTATGAGTTCCTCCAGCAGGAACCGCTCGTAGGCGGGTGCCAGGTCGCCCCGCCCCTGGTAATCCCGTTTGCGTACCGTGCCGTATTCCCGCATGCGGTCGCCGGCGTGAACACCGACGATGAGGGTAGGCCGCAGGCGGTTGTCTTCGTAGAGCTCCCGCATGGTTTCCTTGGCGTTCATGGCCTCGAAGTCCTGCCCGTCGTTGAACACGGTAAGTTGCAGTAACCGCCAGGGCGGTACCGCGGGGCGGTAGACATCCACGAGCACTTCCCGGCCCAGGTGGCGGCTGGGCAGCAGGTAGGCACGTTTCAGCAGTTGGCGCTTACTGGAGAGCAGACTCCCGGCAAGCTGGCGGAGGTAGGGCAGCGGTCGCATTGGTCAACGAAGGTAGGTAATCGGCAAACGGTTATCGGAATTAGTACATTACAGCCACAGAACGCACCCATGAAAGAAACAACTACCGATTTTTACAGTCATCACCTGGGCCACGACGTCAGGATCCTTACCGTAGGCCACGCGGGCTACCCCCTGGTGATTTTCCCCACCACCCTGGGCAGCTACCAGGAGGCCCAGGACCGGGGCATGATCGACAGCCTCCGCTGGTTCATCGACCGGGGCTTCATCCAGGTATTCTGTCCGGACAGCATCAATAACGCCAGCTGGTACGCCAAGATCCACCCCCGCCACAAGGTGCTGCGGCACAATCAGTACGACAAGTTCCTGTTCGACGAGTTCGTCCCCCAGATCCGCTGGAACACGAATACGGGCAAAATTGCCGTCGCCGGCATCAGCTTCGGGGGCTTCAGCGCCTCCAATTTTGCCTTCCGCCACCCGGAAATGGTAAGTCACCTGATCTGCCTGAGCGGTGCCTTCAGCATCAAGTCTTTCATGTACGGCTATTACGACGACGATGTCTACTTCAACAACCCCATCGATTTCGTGGCCAACGCCAACGACCCGGAGATATGGAACATGAACATCATCCTCGGCACCAGCAACTGGGATATCTGCCTGGACAACAACCTAAAGTTCAGCGAAGTGCTGCGGCGTAAGAACATTCCCCACTGGCTGGACATCCGGGGGGACATGGAGCACGACTGGCCGCTGTGGCTGGAGATGTTTCCCCACTACGTGAGCTTGATTAAGTAATAGAAGAAGAAAGAAGAAAGACCGGTCGCTCCGCGACCTGAAAGAAGAGAAAGACCAGACATCGATACTCCGACGTTTGGTCTTTCCTCTTTCAGTCAGTGCCAGAGGCACTGACGGTCTTTTTTCTTTCTTCTCAAAAATTAAAATTCAGTCCTGTACGCAGCTCAAAGGGCTGCTGGTTGAGCCGGTCCCGCTCGGTCAGTCGGAACAAGAGGAGAATCTCGTAACCGGGCAGCCCCGGACCCCCGCCCTGACTGATACCGCCGCCGAAGAAGGGAGCCGCATCGATCTGCCGCGAACGCGTACCGTCGGAGAAGATATTCACGTCGCTCACCAAATTGTACTCTATGTGGGCGAAGAAGGGCTGGAAAACCTTGGCTCGCGCGAAAATACCGGCTGACCAGCCGGCCCACCGCTCCTTTACCCGGTCTCCGTTGTTCAGATCGTAGGCGAAGCTGTTGTACACGATGCTGCCACGGGGCCCCACGCTGATGAATTCGGTAATTTTATACCCTACGATTGGGGATACGCCGATCTGGAAGAAGCTTTGTCCGTTGCCGCCCTGGAAACCGAGCTGGGCGCCGGCGCCGTACCAGAGCTGACTTCCGAAACCGTCTCCGGAGTTCCGGGCATTACGATCCGTAGATCCCTTGTAGTAGTCGAGGTCGTCGCGGGCTTCCTCCTCCCGGCCCTCGGTCTGCCCGTAGGCGGTTACGGAAACAACGAGCAGTAGCAACAGGGTAAGGTGGCGGAGTAAAGACATGTGAACTGGATTGATGGTCAACCCTGATAACGGATGGGAAGTCAAAGACGTTTGCCGCCGCGCGAACTATTTTTAGGGGATGACGGACAAACAACAAACCGGCCGCCTTGGGGAAAACCTCGCCGCGGAACAACTCACGGCCCGGGGGTACCGCGTCGTGGCCCGGAATTACCGTCACTCCCACGCCGAGATCGACCTGATCGCCTGGGACGGCGACATCCTGGTCTTCATCGAGGTAAAGACCCGCAAGAACAGTGACTTCGGCCACCCTTCCGGCTTTCTCTCCGCCGCCCAGCAGAAAAGGATCAGCCACGCCGCCAGCCACTACATGGAGGAGATCGACTACGACTGGGAAATCCGCTTCGACGTGATCGCGGTGATCCTGGAGGGGCCGGAGCCGACCGTAGAGCACGTAGAGGACGCCTGGTTTCCGGGACTTTTTTAGAGCACCCCCTCGGCCTTCATCGCCAAATACTTGTTGATCACCGCCGCGGTCAGCTCCTCCGGCCGGGTCAGTACGACGTGGAGACCGTTCTGCCGCAGCCGGGCAGCCATCAGCTGGCGGGTCTGGAGGTAGTGGCGGGCGGTACTCTGCCGGTAGGCATCCTCCAGATCGCCGATGGGCTCCTCCAGCAGGTCGGCCACTTCGGTATTCTCGAAGAGTACGACGACGACCTGGTGGGAGCGGCCGATGCGGCGCAGACCGGGGAGTACCCGCTCCAGGGCATAGTTACTCTCGAAATTGGTGAACAGCAGCAGCAAACTGCGGCCCCCCATCAGGCGGCGGCTACCGTAGTAGAGCAGGTCGTAATTGCTCTCGGTTTCCCGCTCTTCTTCCCGGTAGAGGGCTTCCATGATGCGCCGGAGCTGGTCGGGCTTGCTGTCCGCCGGGAGGACGGTACCGAGTTTGTCGGAAAAGGTGATCAACCCGGCCCGGTCGTCCCGTTGCAGAATGACGTTGCTCAGGGCCAGGGTCGCGTTAATGGCGTAATCCAGCAGGCTGAGACCGCGAAAGGGCATCAGCATGGTCCGTCCCTTATCGATCACGCAGAAGATACGCTGGGCACGTTCCTCCTCGTACTGGTTCACCATCAGTTCGTTCCGGCGGCCGGTCGCCTTCCAGTTGATACTGCGATGATCGTCGCCCAGTACGTACTCCTTGATCTGGTCGAATTCGTAGCTCTTCGTGAGGCGGCGTAGCCGTTTCCGCCCCGTAGTGACAATGGAGGTGTTGGCACGCAGGGCGAACTGTTTCATCTGGATGATGCTCGGGTACACCGGAACCGTCTCCTCGGAGGCCGCCCGTACCCGCCGCTGTACCAGTTGCCAGCGGGTACGCAGGAATACGTTGACGAATCCGAAAGCGTACACCCCCGTTCCAGGGGGCGGATGGTATAGTGCACGTCCCGACGATCCCCCGCGGCCAGTTCCAGATCGATCCGGTGGTCCCGGAGCTGGAGTTGCTCGGGAAGCTCGTCGATGATCTCGGCGCGGACAAAAAGGTTTCCCTCGTTGGCAACCGCGATTCGTACCCGCATCTCGTCGCCCAGGGAAAGTACCCGGGGGGTAGAACGCGCTACCGTCACACGTCCGGCCATCCGGTACAAGAGGTAAACATCGTATACCAGCCAGCCCAGTAAAAGCAATAATAGCCCGATCGCCACACGGTACAACAACGGCTCCGCGAACCCCACCGCCGAGAGCACGGCCACGACGGCCAGCCCCGCGAAAAAGCGGTTGCCCAGGTAGAGATTGGAGAGGTGCTGTAGCATGCGCAATTATACCATTTACTTCTTTACTACCCGCTGCGCCAGTGCCGTCGGCCGGCCGGCGTCATCCAGTGGTTGGAAGAAATAAACACCCGCCGCCAGCCGGCCGAGGTCCAGTTCCGTGGTGGTGCCGGTCATGCTTTGTCGCAGTACTTCCCGGCCCCGTCCGTCGAAGGCCCGCAGGCCGGCCACGTCTCCGCTAACGGTCACCCGGTCGGCGGTAGGGTTCGGGAAGATCTCCAGTAGCGGCTCGTTCGCCAGCGGGCTGCGGGTACCGACCAACGATTCTATCCGGAAGTCCCAGCCTCCGCGGCCGTAAGTACCGAAG
This sequence comes from Lewinellaceae bacterium, assembly GCA_963838715.1. GTDB lineage: Bacteria > Bacteroidota > Bacteroidia > Chitinophagales > Saprospiraceae > Neolewinella. The sequence continues at coordinate 3,378,649 of CAWISE010000009.1, read as the reverse complement.
CGGGCGGTGTTCAACTCGTCGACAAATTCGACGGAGTAGTAGCGCATCGTCGGGGCGAACCGTCCGGTCAGGTCGTACCAGCGCTCGTCGGCGGCCACGTAGACGAAGGGCCCGGCCTCGGTGGCGGCGAACAAAAGCGTCTCATCGGCATTAGCGGCCAGTCCGTGGACGATGGTAGGGGGAAGACCGGTACTGGCCGGTTCGAAGTTAACGCCGCCGTCGGTACTCCGCCAGACGGGGTCGTTACTGTAGCCGGATCCGCCGAGCCAGACGGTATTCTCCTCGGTGCGGGAAGCGTGGATCGCCTGGCCGTAGAGGTACCAGCCCCTGGGTACGAAGGAATTACTGGCGGACCAGGTTTGTCCGGCATCCTCACTGGTTAGAAAATGTCCGAAGGTGGTGGCTGCGTAAAAGCGGTCCGGGGCGAGCGGGGAATACCCCAGGGCACTGATATTACCGTGGCCGTTAGCGATGAAGTCGTAGGGGAGGTTTTCCGCGGTGGTCTCAAAAATATCTTCGTTGTATTCGATCCGGATGAGAAAGGACCCGTCCCCGTCCTCTTCGGCACTACCGCCGGCCATGTATACCGTAGGGGAAGCCCGCCGGGAGACGGGGGGAGACATCATTGGGGTGATCCAGATAAACTCGTCGTTGCTTTTAATCCGGTAGGAACCGTCCCGGTAAACGTCCTCTCCGTCGTCGTAGAATATACGAAGCAGGCCGTAGGGATAAGCGGCAAAGAGTAGCTGGCCGTCGTCGCTGAACTCCAGGTGCCCCCAGTCCCCGCTGTTGAACTGAGTGCCGGGCAGCGGACTTTCCGCCCCCTCCAGGGGAACGTTGATGACCTGTAAGCCCTGATCCTGCGCCCCCAGGTAGACGCGGGTGGCGTCGGTGGGGTTGGTGCGTATGTCATAATACTGGCCTACGTTCAGTCCCTCCCGGGCGATGCTGTACCAGAGGGAATCTGTCGTGTTCAGCCGGTTCAGTCCGCCGTGATTACTGGCCAGCATGGCCGTTCCGCCCTCCGGGAGGTCGATCTCCGTAAAGCGCATAATATCGGCGTGGATGAAAGTAGCCGGGTCATCGTAGTACTGCCACCACTCGTTGGGCCGTTTGAAATTGTGACCACCATCGCTGCTGACCCAGAGGGAGACATTGCCGTAGGCGACAAAATCAGGTTCGGTCGGGCGGACGTAGATGCCCTCGTACCGCCAGGGAAGCTCGTCCAGCTGGGGCAGGGTGTCCCAGTTCACGCCATCGTTATCGCTGCGCCAGATGTAATCATCGATCAACCAGTACATCCGCAGGCTATCCCCGTTCTCCGGGTCGGGGGTGGCGGCGATGCGGCTACGGTACCTGCCCACCTGCTCCGATTCCCGTTCGGCGACGAGCCGGAAGGTTTCGTCGGCGTTCATTTCGTAAAGGCGGGCGGCGGCCGCTCCCCCTTCGATTTTGGTGACCAGGAATACCTGCCCGGTCCGGTCTACCCGGAAAAGATCACCGACGCTATAGTAGTCCTCCTCTCCACGATCGAGGGGGCTCGCCACCAGTTCGTAGCTACGCCCCCCGTCCGTGCTTCGGAACAACAGGTGGGGCATACCGTCTCCCGGTCGGATGGTGGTATACAGTACCGAGCCGACTACGATGGGAGAGTAAAACTGAACGTTTCCAAATCGTTCCCGGGGTTGCCCGTCGTAATTCAGGGTGGCATCGGACCAGCTGCGGCCGTCATCCTCGGAAAACATCGGCCAGTCTCCGGCGTAGGCGATCATATTGCGGCCGGCCGGGGTAGGTACCATGCCGAGATACTCACCATCGAAGTAGATATCGTGGGTCACCAATTCGTAGGTACTCCCGGCCAGATCGTGCTTCCAGATGGCTCCGCCGGCGGACATCAGGAACAGGGTGTTGAGGTCATCCGGGTCCTGCAGTACATCGAATACGCTGCCCGCCTGGGTGCTGCTGCCTAATTCCGACCATTCCCCGGTCAGTTGCCCACCGGCAAAGGTTTCCGTGCCTTTCTCCCGGGGGCCACCGGCACGTAGCTTATGGTGGGTCATGGCGTTAATGGCCTCCAGCCGCCGCCAGTCGGTACCGGGCGCGGCGCGGTGTATTTGCTCGATCCACCGTTCGCGTGCGGCGTGGTTCTCTTCTCCCTCCTCGATGAATTCCGTAGGTGGTAACCGTTCTTCTTCGGCGGCGCTGGAACGGTCCGGAGAGGACTCACAACCGGTGAGGAATAAGCATAGCAGGATCGGGAACGGAAGTAAAAATTTCACGGTCAGGGTGTTTAGGGTGCCTAAATCTAAGGCATTAGGGCGAGCACGCAGGTGCCGCGTCTTCAGAATCTGTAGGCGTGTCACCCGGAAGACCTCAGGTCAGTTCCCCCTTGATCAGGTGGTAGTGCAGGGCCAGCCGGATGCACTCCCGTAGTTCCGTTTCCGGCAACGCTTCGCCGAGCCCGAACAGCAGGGCCCGGTTGTTCTCGTAGCGGAACAGGGAGCCATAACGGGAACGGATAGTCGGAACCAGTTTGCTCGTACACTTGAAGTACAGGGCATATTCCTCCGGTCTTCGCTCCTTCCAGTCCATGCGGAGGGTGCTTCCCCTGCGGACGAGGTAACTGGGTTCCCCCCACTTCAACGTCTCCTCCAGTTTACTAATGGTGTCACTTTCCGTCGCTACTTCCACGACGAGTGCCCTTAGTCGTTCCATTTCCCGCCGTACGTCCGGTGGGTAGTCCCGGAACTTGGTGACTACGCCGGGGTCGGTAATGATGGTGAGGGGTTCCATCCCTACAAGATAGGAGATTGAGCAGCAACACAGCGCCCCACCTCCCAACAATTCGTATTATCTTCGTTAATTACCTATATTTGTTTTGACTTATCCGATACCCATGAAGAAGCAAAAGGTCAACCGGAAGTATAATTTCCCGGATGCCGACCTCTACCAGATGTGCCAGGACGCCATCCGGCTGGCCAGGCGCGACCTGGCCCGGTTCAAGAGCGATTTCAACTACGACGGCCACCGGCTGAAGGGGTTTCACGATCGCTGTGCCCGCTTCGTGGATATGCCCGATGACGACGAGCTCCTCGGCGATCAGATGATCGTGACCGATAAGAAGTACGAGGCCTCCGAGCAGCTTAAACACGCCATTCGCTCGGTGATGACCCGGGTACGGATGAAGTTCAGTAACCGCACCGGCCGCTACCGCAAGTTCGGTACCGCGAAGATCGGCGACATGACGGATGCCCAGTTGTTGTTCTGCGGCCGCCGGGTGATCCGGGTCGCCCGCGCCCAGTGGGATTTCCTGGCCGAAACCGGCCTCAACGAGGGCCATTTGGAGAAACTCGCCAGGGCTTGTCAGAAATTCGAGACGGCCATGAATATTCAGCAGGATCGCATTGCCGACCGCGACATTCACGTCGAGAACCGCATCGAACTCGGGAACAAACTCTACGACGAGCTCATCACCGTCTGCGACATCGGCAAGGACCTCTGGGGAGAAACCGACCGGGCCAAGTACGACGCCTACTGCATTTACGAGAGCAACAACGAGCAGAAGAAGATCGCGAAGCGGAAGTAAAAGTGTCGCGGGATTTATCCTGCGGTCGGATTTATCCGACAGAAAATCATTAATAGTAGCTTCCCGGAATGTTATACCTACTGGGTTTGGTAGTCCTATTCACTACCCTCTTCTGCGAGACCGCCGCCCGCCGACAGTGGCTTCCCTACTGGGTAAGCAGGAAGATCCTGCACTTCGTGGCGGTGGGAAGTTGCGCCCTGGCGGCGGTCTCAATTGAGCGGAATACGCTACTCCCCATCGTCGCGGCAGCCCTGTTGCTACTCTCCTGGCTGGTCTGGAGGGGTAAACTGATGCGAGATGAGACGGGCCGGCCGGCCTGGGGGATTTTATGGTTCTCACTGGCTTTTCTGGTACTGCTACTGGGTATTTATGATACTTACCAAGTAGCCTTCGCCATGTCCGTCCTCGCCGTTTGCGACCCGGCGGCGACGGTAGCCGGGAAACTGAGCGGATGGGGCGGCTACAACCTGAGTGGCGACCCCAAGACGCTGGCGGGCAGCCTCGGTTTCGTGGCGGCCTTTCTTTTTCTGACCATTCTGTTTCCTTCCATTGACGAGTTCTTCTGGATGCTCCTTCCGGCGATAGCCATTTACCTGGCGACCTGGGAGGGGCTGGGCTCGAGGGGGCTGGACAATCTCTTTCTTCCACTCGCGGCCTCCTTTATCTACCCCTACCTGAATGACCCGACTTCGGCTACTTCTGCCTTCGTTTATCTTCCGCTGCTATCGGTTGGTTTTGGTTGGTGGGCCGTGCGCCGTGGCAGCCTGACTGTCGGGGGAGCGGTAGCCACGGGGGTACTGGCAACCACCGTGACGGTGGCGGCTGGTATATTATGGTTACTGCCCCTGCTGGTCTTCTTTGGTTCCAGCGTACTGATTGGAAAGCTTTTTCCGTCACGTTCCTCCGCTACGGATGAAAAGCACCGGCAACCCCGGGACGCGGTGCAGGTAGCGGCAAATGGTCTGGTGTACCTGATTGTTGCTGTTTACTGGCAACCCAATGGGGGAGTGTTCTATTCGTACATGTCTCCCTGGCGCGAAATGCTACTGGTCGCTGCCGCCGTCGCCACCGCCGATACCTGGGCCAGCGAACTCGGGCAGTATTTCCGCCAGCCTACCTATGACTTGCTACGCTGGCGGCGGGTACCGGTGGGACTGAGTGGGGGCGTGAGCGTAGCGGGTAGTTTCGCTGCCGTGGTGGGGGCCGCACTTATTTCAGGACTGGGCTTCCTGCTCGTCGAATGGTACGCCGGTAAGAGTTTCCTCTTCGTAACGCTCTGTGGGTTCGCCGGCATGCTGGTAGACAGCCTGCTCGGTTCCGCACTCCAGGCCCGCTACCGATCAACGGATGGAGCACTCAGTGACACGGTCTTCCCCGGAAGTACATTGGTGCACGGTTACCGGTGGATGAGCAATGACCTGGTGAATCTGCTGGCGATCGGATTGATGGTCTTTTTTTCGGAGTTGTGGTTTGTGGCGTTTGGGTGAGCAAGGGGGCGTCTGGGCGCGTAATCGCGGTGGTCGCGGTGGTCGTGGCATTCGCGGTGGTCGTGGCATTCGCGGTGTTCACGGCATTCGCGGTGTTCACGGCGTTCGCGGTGTTCACGGTGTTCGCGGTGTTCGCGGTGTTCGCGGTGTTCGCGGTGTTCGCGGTGTTCGCGAGTAGCTAAAGCATACTCGCTGCAAAAAGGAAGTCGCTGAAGCGACTACGACACACGACAAAGTCGCTTCAGCGACTTCCTCCGGCAGCGAGTGTGCTTTAGCCACTCGCGGGAACGGGCCTCATCGCGGGCATGATCAACCATCGCGGGCATGATCAACCATCGCGGGCATGATCAACCATCGCGGGCATGATCAACCATCGCGGGCATGATCAACCATCGCGGGCATGATCAACCATCGCGGGCATGATCAACCATCGCGGGCATGATCAACCATCGCGGGCATGATCAACCATCGCGGGCATGATCAACCATCGCGGGCATGATCAACCATCGCGGGCATGATCAACCATCGCGGGCATGATCCCATGCGGGCATGATCAACCATCGCGGGCATGACCCATCGCGGGCATGATCACCATCGCGGGCATGATCAGCCATGCCATGCCAGCGGGCATGATCGCTACACCATCGCGGGCCATGATCGCACACCGCGGCCATGATCGCACACCGCGGCCATGATCGCACACCGCGGGCATGGCCACCCACCGCGGGCATGGCCACCCACCGCGGGCATGGCCACCCACCGCGGGCATGGCCTCCCATCGCGGGCATGGCCTCCCATCGCGGGCATGGCTACCCATCGCGGGCATGATCAACCATCGCGGGCATGGCCTCCCATCGCGGGCATGGCCTACCCATCGCGGGCATGGCCTACCCATCGCGGGCATGGCCTCCGCGCACTCCGCGGGCATGGCCTACCCACCGCGGGCATGGCTACCATCCGGGCATGGTCCCACGCGGGCATGGCTACCCATCGCGGGCATGGCCTCCCATCGCGGGCATGGCTACCCATCACGGGCAGGATCAACCATCACGGGCTCACGAGAAAACTCCTCCGAATGCCTCCGCCCCACCCCCTTCAACCAGCCCCGCACCTGCGCGCCGTCGCCCGTTGACAACGCTCATTACACCATTCCTTTATTGAATCATCCCATCATTCCAAAATTCTGCTTACCTTTGCCGCCCGCAATCAGCGAGCAGAAAAATATATACCCCATGGACGCTATTTCTTTCGTTCACGAGCAAGTGACCAAGTCTTCGGAGCACCCCAAGTTCCGTGCCGGTGACACCATCATTGTCAACTACCGCATCACCGAGGGTGAGAAGTCCCGGATCCAGCAGTTCCGCGGCGACGTCATTCAGATCAAGGGAGAAGGCAGCACCAAGACCTTCACCGTACGTAAGATATCCAACAGTGTTGGCGTGGAGCGTATCTTTCCCATGAGCTCTCCCGCCATCGACAGCATCGAGATCCTCAAGCGCGGTAAAGTCCGTCGCAGCCGCCTGTTCTACCTGCGCGACCGCGTCGGTAAGAAGGCCCGGATCAAGGAGCGTCGTACCAAGTAAGCTACTGCTTGCTGAAAATAAATCGGGAACCCGATCGTCAGGACTGACGGCCGGGTTTTCGTGTTTGTCGACGGCTACGGCTGAAAGAAAATTAAAATTTAACATTTTCTTGTAATACACTGTCCCCTTCCGTCGTTTATACCCCCGTCCGACGAATACACGGACACACCTTTGGTCCCTTTCGGCTGTTGCACCAGCTTAACGTTCGGGGCCTTCACCAAACCAATGCCTTATGGCTACTATTCAAAGCACCCCCACTCCTAACCCCAAGTTCAACCCGACGCCGACACCCGCGCCGAAGAATCGCACGCCGATCTTCGCCGGAGTCATTGTCGCCCTCTTACTGGCCCTGGCCGTACTGGGCGTGAGCTACTTCAACCGTGGTACCGAGAATGCGGAATTAACTACCGACCTGGTAGAGATGGAGCAGTTCAAGGCCAAGGCCGAGCAGCAGTACTACGCCTCCCTGGCCGAGCTGGAAGAAATGCGGGGTTCCAATGAGGAACTCAACGCGCTCATCGACCAGCAGAAGGACGAACTCCGCGTCCAGAAGGACAAAATCACCAGCCTGACCCGCGACAGCCGTAACCTGGGTGCCGCCCGCCGCGAACTCGCCGAACTACGTACCCAGACCGAGGGCTATCTCGTCCAGCTCGAAGAGTTGCGACTGGCCAATGCCCAGCTCGAAGAGCAGAACGGTATGCTGGCTACTGAGCGGGATATGCTCAGTAGCGACCTCCAGGTCAGCCAGCAGAACAACCAGGAACTCAACAGCGAGCGGGCCGTCCTGGTCAGCGAGCGCGAGCAACTCACCTCCACCAACCAGGAGTTGAACCGGAAAGTCGGTATCGCTTCCGTGATCAAGACGAACAACATCACGGCCGTTGGTCAGAAGCAACGCAACAGCGGTCGCTGGGTCGATCGTGACAACGCCAAGAACGTTGAGCGCATCTACGTATGCTTCAACAGCCTCGACAACGCCGTCGCCGAACCCGGTGAGGAAGTTTTCCAGGTCCGTATGATCAACCCTACCGGCGAGACGATGTCCGTCGACGCCCAGGGCAGCGGCATCCTGGTGAACGCCGCCACCAACGAAGAAGTAGCGTACACCACCACGGCCTCCTTCGGCTTTGACGGTGCCGCCGCCAACCACTGCGCCGAATGGGCAATGCCCAATCAGGAATTCCAGAAGGGCAACTACATCGTAGAGCTCTACAACAAGGGTTACCTCGTCGGTTCCACCACCCTGGAACTGAAGTAAGTCAGGCAACGAATCCGTAAGGAAGCCGCTCCGGGTCAGTCCCGGGGCGGCTTTTTTCGTTTCTTTGCCCCATGGTTCCCACTCCCGAGACACTGGCCCTGCTGGCCAAGGACTTCTACCTTCCCGAGGGGGCGGAGACCTACGATGAGGCCCGCCTCCTGCAGTGGCTGGCCGACGCCGTCGATCACCTCATGCAGGAACGGATGGAGTACCTGATGAGCCTCTGTTACACCCTGGACGTTGACGAAGCCGCCATGGCCGCGGCCGTCCACCCCAACGCTCCGGAAGCGGCGAACGTCGGCGTGGCCAGACTGCTGTACGAACGGCAATGGCAAAGGGCCCTGACCAAAACGACCATAAAACCCAAACCCCTCGACGATGAAGACGCTTGGTAAATATGCCCTCTACGCCGTAGGGGCGCTCCTGGTTTTCTTCCTCGCCCGCAAGATGTATTTCTCTCCCGGCGTGGTGGCCGAGGAAATGGCCCCAGACTTCACGGCCGTCCGGGCGGACGGGCAGGCATTTTCCCTGGCCGACCTGCGCGGCAACTTTGTCTATCTCGAATTCTGGGGCAGCTGGTGCGCGCCCTGCCGGACGGAAAGTGCCTCGGTCAACTTCCTGGCCGAGCAGTTTCCCGACCTGACCATGGTGAGCGTGGCCATCGAGCGGGACTCGGCCGCCTGGCAGCGGGCCATCGGGCAGCTGCAAAAGAACTGGGAGCACCACGTGATGGACAAAACGGACAGTTTCAAATTTCTCAGCGGTACCATTAGCGATATCTACGGCATCAACAAAGTTCCCACTCATTTCCTGATCGACCCGGAAGGCCGGGTGGTAAGCTCCGACGAAAATCTCTACGAAATACAACGCATCCTCCAGTACCATGCGCGACGCGATTGACCCCCTCTTCGATTACGCCGAGGCCATGAGCGGGCCGGTGCCGGATTACCTCAGCGAAGTGGAGCGGCAAACCTTTCTCAAAACCGTGGCGCCGCAGATGCTGAGCGGCCGTCTCCAGGGCCGGTTACTCGCCATGCTGAGTAAGCTGGCGGGGCCGCGGGATGCCGTCGAAGTCGGGACCTTCACGGGGTACTCCGCTCTCTGCCTGGCGGAGGGGCTGGCCCCGGGCGGTCGCCTGTTTACCGTCGAGGGAGACCCCGAAACGGCCTGGCGGGCCCAACGTCACATTGACGCCTCCCCCTACGCGGACCGGATCGATCTTAGGGTCGGTCAGGCCCGGGAGATACTCCCTACCCTACCCCCCGACCGGTGGGACCTGGTCTTTCTGGATGGCGACAAGCGCGGCTACCCCGACTACTTCGGCTACTTCGTGGACCGGCTGCGTCCCGGCGGATTGCTCCTGGCCGACAATGTGCTGTGGGACGGCCGCGCCAAGCGACGGGAAGACGATCCGGACGTGGTGGCCCTGCGCCGCTATAATGAGTTATTACTGGCGGACGATCGAATGGAAGTGGTGGTCTTACCGATCCGGGACGGGCTGAGCGTGGGGCGGCGGGTGTAGAGACGAGTCTACTCCTTTACTGGCAGTAAATCCCTGACACTGACTTTACCACATAGCGGGCTTTCGAGGGTGTCCTGTCCGGAAAAGTGACACACCTTACCGTACTGACCGGTATCCCTGTTGGGGTTCAGGTGTAACTCTAATTGTCGATCCTTCAAATTGATGATCCAGTATTCCCGGATACCCGCTAAGGCATAAGCCCGGCATTTTTTACCCCGATCGTACAGCAAAGTTTCCTCCGATATTTCTATCAGCAGAAAAATATTCTCCGGAGACGGGTGTCCGGTAGTCCGTGTATAAGGTTGCCGGGCAACAACCGCAAAGTCCGGCTCGGGCTCCGATTCATTAGGTAAGGTCACCGGGTCCTGAGCCCGGTACTTATACGAAGTACCAAACAACTCATAAAAATAATCCATCAGTAAGGATAGGCAGTCTGCGTGGGGTTCTCCGGTCGGCATCTTGGGTACGATTTCGCCGAACAGTAACTCCACCCGGTCATTTTCCGTCAGTACCCCCTTGGCGATCGCGTCGTGGTAGCGGGCGAGCGTCCAGACGAAATAGGCGGGCGGCTCCTCCCGCAGGAGGCCACTCAGTTCTTCGTGCTGGGGGTGAAGTTCGGTCATGACGCAAAATGAACGGACGACTGAACCCCTAGGTTGCGTACACAGCGCACGCTGCGCGGAGATGGCCACACCTATACTACCGTCCGGGGTGATACCGCAAGCCGATCCCCATTCGCATCCGCTGTTCCTCCGCCTGGCCGAACGGCCGGACGAATTCGGTTCGCCAGAGCAAATCGAACCGGTCGGTTATGGCGTAGCTCACCGACACCGTACCCACCGCGGCGAGGCGGAACCCGGCGGGGGCGGGGGTTCCATCCGGGAGTTGTCCCCGGCTGCGGAGCAGGAAGTCCGCGCCGAGGCCGACCCCCGGATCGATGCGTAACCGTCCCCGGGAGAACCGACGTACTAGCGTCAGTTGTCCGCCGAGACGTTCTTCCAGAACGTGCTGCCGCCGCTGCCGCCGCAACATACCGGATACGGAGTCCGTAGTGACCAGTCGTTCCTCTCCGGTAACCAGATCGCGGAACAACGTGTCGGGCGTACCGGGTCGGTAGAGGGTAACCGGAACGGTACGATCGGAATCCGTACGTCGGTCCAGCCGTTCGTAGGTGAAGGTGGCGGCCAGCCGGAGCGGGCCGTCGGACAACGGACGACTGACCGTAAACTGGGCGGCGGGTCCGGGCAGTTGCCCCGGTCGAATGGCCCCACCCCCGAGCAGGGCGTAGGAGTAGACGCTTTTCCCGGATACCGGCGCAGGCGGAGTGGCCGTCATTAGGGGTAAGCGCAGCGAATCGTCTTCCCGGTAAACGGTCGGGAGTAAAGATTGGATCGCAGGAACGGTGGCCGGCATTACCCGGCCAGTTACCGGAGACGAAAAATTACCCTTAAGTGGAGACACTGCTCGCGCCGGGCTGGCGGCGGGGCGCTGTCGATCCGCCGACGGTATCGCTCTCGGCTCCGGGAGTGTCCCGGCCGACAGGACTTCCGGCTGCGCTTCCGCCGTAAGACTATCCGCCAGGAAAGGAGGGAGGCCGACGGCATGGCCCGCCGTCTCCTGGCCGGAAGACTGACTCAGCAACGTCATTGTCAGGAGGATGGCACCCGCGCCCGCGCCCAGTAACCACCAGAGAAAGCCCCGTCGCCGGGGAGGTTCCGCCCCGATGATCTCCGGACCCAGGGCCTCCCAGTCCAGGTGAGGCGGCAGGGGTGTTTGCTGGTCGGCAAAGTGGTCGGTGAGCCGACCGCGTTCTTCGTCAGGATGCATCAGCTATTTTTTTTTGGTGGTTGCGAATGGCGCCCTGTAACGCTTTGCGGGCGCGGAAGTACTGAGAGCGGCTGCCCTCGGCGCTGATGCCGAGCAGTTTGCCGATGCGTTCGTGGGAAAAACCCTCCACGGCAAACAGGTTGAAAACGGTACGGTAACCGGCCGGCAGCGCACCGATCATCCGGAGCAGGTACGCGGGCGTGTACTCCGTCAAATCGGTGGCGGCCGGTTCGGCAATGGTGTCAAGGGCTAAGGTGTCAAAATTTCCGGACCGGCGTTGGTGGTCGATGATGCGATAAACGGTGATCGAGCGCAGCCAGGTGGTAAACTCCCCCCGCTCGGGGTCGAAGCGGTGGAGTTTGGCAAATACTTCTATAAAAATTTCCTGCAGCAGGTCCGCCTCCGATTGGCGGGCGATGCCGAAGCGGCGGATAACCGCCAGGCCGTAGGGCGCGAACTCCCGGTAGAGTGCGGCCTGGGCCCGGCGGTCGCCGCGCAGGGTTTGGGTGATTATTGCCGGTTTGGGGTTGGCCACGGCTTACTCGCAGTAGGTGACGGGCATCCGGAAGTCGAAGGAGACGGGGTAGCGCTGGAAGTCGTCGCACTGGTCGGGTTCGGGGTAGCCGTTCTCGTTGAAGTACGCAAGACTGATGGCATCCCCGCTTACGGTGCCGCTCACCGTATCATCGGTCCAGTTGACGGAGGTAGTGAGCGGGGTGCAGGGGCCGAGTTGGAGGAAGACGAGTTCTTCCCCGATGACGACGAAGTAGTAGGCGTTCGTAAAAGTGGGGTTGCGTTCTTCGTCGAAATAAACAGACACCACTACGCTAGTCTCGGCGTTGCGAAAGCCGAAACTACGGTCATCCTCCGTCGGGCAGTCGAAGTCGACGGATTGATTGGACACGATCAGCATGAGATCGGCCATCTCGGCGTACTTCGCCGTACCGATGGTGAAGAGGGTATCCGCATTGTCGAGGATGGTGCGGAAAAATATCTCCGGTTCTTCTTCGACAATGACGAGTTCGTCGGGCAATTCGCTTTCGTCGATGAGGTCAAAGTTCTCGCGGTCACAGGCAGTGAAGAATAGTAACAATAGGAAGAAGGGGGATAGCGTACGTAACATGCGTCAGGGTTTGGTTACTCACTATCCGCAGGTAATTCCCGTTCCGTTGCGTGGGTTTTGATTTTTTTTGAAAAAAAAGCGGGCGGGGCCGCGGGTGCAAGGTTTTCACTTTGCGTCCGTGGTCCCGCCCGTCGGGAGTGGCGATGTCGTTGATCGTCTAGGCCGTCACTGGCTGTTGCTCCTCCTTCGGCAGCCCCTGCACCCCATTCACGGTGGTGTACTTGAAACTCAGTTTCTTGTCGGGGTAAATGTAGCTGAAGGCAGACTGAACCGCCATCGTTCCCTCGTGGAAGCCACAGAGGATGAGCTTCAGCTTACCGGGGTAGGTATTGATGTCGCCGATGGCGTAGATGCCGTCGACACCGGTGCTGTAGTCGGCCGTATCCACTTTGATGGCGTTCTTGTCGATCTGGAGGCCCCAGTCGGCGATCGGGCCGAGTTTTGGGGCCAGCCCGAAGAGGGGGATGAAATTCTCTACGGCGATATCCTCCTGCTCCCCGCTCTTGTGCTTGACGGTGATGGCCTCCACGCTATCTCCGCCGGAGATACCGACGGCCTGGGCGTTGGTGACCAGATTGATCTTCCCGGATTCGGCCAGTTCCATCACCTTCTCGACACTGTCCAGGGCACCCCGGAAGGAGTCGCGACGGTGGACGAGGGTCACCTCGCTGGCGACCTCGGCCAGGAAGATCGTCCAGTCCAGGGCGGAGTCTCCGCCGCCGGCCAGGAGTACCCGCTGATCGCGGTAGACCTCCGGGTCACGGATGACGTAAGCGACGCCATTGTCCTCGTACTTCTCAATGTTGGGGATGGGCGGCTTACGGGGTTCGAAGCAACCGAGCCCGCCGGCGATCATGATAACGGGTGCCTGGTGTACCGTCCCCTTACTGGTGGTGATCTGGTACATTTTATCTCCGACCTTCTCGATCCGTTCGGCCCGCTCTCCCAGGGTAAACCCGGGGTTGAAGGGCTTGATCTGCTCCATCAGGTTGTCGACGAGTTCGCCGGCCAGTACCGTGGGATAGCCGGGAATATCGTAGATCGGCTTCTTGGGGTAGATCTCCGTCAACTGCCCCCCCGGTTGTCCGAGACTGTCGATCAGGTGGCAGCGCAGTTTCAGCAGTCCCGCTTCAAAGACGGTGAACAAGCCGACCGGGCCGGCGCCGATGATGAGGATGTCTGTCTGTATCATGGTAAATTTTGTTTTTTGTCTGTTCCCACCGTACTCGTGAGACGAACTTTTAGCCGCTAGCGCGGCCAAAAGGATTCGGCTCACGAGCCGGCGGTATGCAACCCACACTCTTCCTTTTCCTTGCCCGCCCAGCGACCGGCACGCCCCTGCCCCGGGCGGGTGCAGTGATGGCAGCCGATGGAGCCGTAGCCCAGGGCTTCGAGCGGATGACGGGGCAGTTTGTCCTTCTCCAGGTGGTAGAGGAATTCGCCTTCCGTAATGTCGATCAGGGGGTGAAAGTGAATCAGCCCCTCGACCTCCTCGAAGATGCGCATGGCGGCCCGGTTCATGGTCTGATAGCTGTGTACTCCGCTCATCCAGACGGTGTGGCGTTGTTTGACGGCTTTCAGGGGCAGTACCTTATTGTAGTGGCAGCAGCGGCTGGGCTGATTGTCCCACATCTGGGCGTCAAGTGTCTGCTCGTGGCGGGCCGCTTCGGGGTGGATCTCTACCACTTCGAGGCCCGTCAGTTCACTCAACGTATCCTTATAGGCGAGGGTTTCGGGAAAGTGGTAGCCGGTATTCAGCATGTGTACTTTCTGTCGTTGGTTCCCCCGGCTGACGAGGGTCAGCATCACGACGGATTTGGTACCGAAACTGCTGGTGAAGAGTACCTGGTCGACCGGGAAGTATTGGTACAGCCGCCGGATGCGTTCCTGAAAACCGAGGGGTTCGAACTCAGCGTTGAGGGCTTCGATGTCGTGGGGCATAGGTCCGGGCGCGGGCGCGGGTGCGGAATTTTCAACGGGGCTGTTGGTGGCAAGCAGACTGCTGGTCAGGTCGTTCAATTCTCTGACTTTAGATTGAAAGTCACCGGTCAGCCGGTCCCGCAAATCCTTGAGGTTACCGAGCAGGTTGGCGGTCTCCAGTTCGGGCAATTCGGCTTCCAGGAACTGGCGGAAGCGCTTGGCGAAGGTGGGGCTTTGCCCGTTGGTGGAGATGGCCACCTTCAGCGGCCCCCGGGTGACGATGCTGCCGAGGTAAAAATCACACAGGGCCGGCGTATCGGCGATATTGGTCAGCCGGCGGGCGGCCTTGGCCGCGGTGTGAACAGCCAGGTTCACTTCGGGGAAGTTGGTGGCGGCAACGACCAGGTCGGCCAGCTGTACGTCCTCGGGGCGGAACTCCCGGGGAAGGTAAGTGACCCGGCCACCGGCCTCCGTGGTAAAGACGGTAGACTCCGGCTCTCCGGGAGAATTTTGCACCTGCACACCGGTGCCCTTGTTGTACCGCTCCAGTAATTCCCGCAGGTCCTTCCCCATCCAGGGAGCGATCACGGTTACCTGGGCGTTGGGGCTACTTTTCAGGATAAAACTGAGCTTCTCTTCACCTACTTCGCCGGCACCGACCACCAGTAGGTGAAGCCGGTCGAGACGGAAAAAGGCGGGATAGAGGGAATTAGTCATGAGTAGGTAGTAAGTATTCAGTAGCGGACATCACGGCGGACCGGAATGCGGGATGCTGGCGTACGGTTTCGCCCAGAACAATGATGCCGGGGCCGGCGTCCCGCTCCGCGAACACCCGGGGCGCAATATCGTTGACCGTGCCCACCCAGCAGCGTTCATCGGGGCGGCTGCCGTTCTGGATGACCATTGCCGGCAGGTTTCCCTTACCCTCGGCGTCCCACAGGGCGCAGATCTGGTCCAGACGGCCCAGCCCCATCAGGATGATCACCGTAGCAGTTGTCCGCGGAGCCAGCAACAGGTCCTCACTCAGCCCGCCGTTGCGGGTATGGGCGGTGAGCACCCAGAAGCTGTCCGCATAGCCCCGGCTGGTGACCGCTACACCCTGTAGTTCCGGCAGACTGATGCAGCTGCTGATGCCCGGTACGACGGTGACGGGCAGTCCGTGCGCCTCGGCGTAGGCTTTCTCCTCCTGTCCCCGACCGAAAACGAAGGGATCTCCTCCCTTGAGGCGAACGACGTGGCCGTATTCGTAGGCGGACTGTACGATGAGCTTGTTGATCTGCTCCTGCTTCTTGTAGTGACAACCCGCCCGCTTCCCGACGAAGACGGTCTGGCAGTGAGCGGGCGCTTCGGCCAGTAGTTCGTCGGAACTCAGGGCATCGTAGAGAATTACGTCGGCCGTCTGGAGGGCCCGGAGTCCCTTGCGGGTGAGGAGATCGGGGTCTCCTGGGCCGGCACCGACGAGGGTTACGTTAGACGCGCTGAGTCGTACTGTACAGATGTCTTTTGGACGGGCTGCGCAGCTTTTGGTGAGATGTCGAGATGGTGGTGATGTGCCGAAGCATCATCTAAGAGGCCGTAGACATCGTACGTATTCACGCTTTGTAGTACTCGGAGACCACCTCCTTCCCCAGTTGTGTCTCCCGGGCCTTGATAGCCTTACTCACGAAGACACGGGCATCGGCCAGGTAGCCGGTGACGAAATCAGCGGTGGCCTCCTGCTTTTTGATGCGCAGAACGAACTCCGGAAAGGGCATGGCCAGACTACCCTCTCCCCGGGAGAGGGGTTGGGGGTGAGGGATTCGATCGCCGAAGTGCTCCTCGAAATCACTCAGAATTTTAATGTGGGTATTGCACTTCACGTCCTCGCTCAGCAGCAGGGCCTTGGCGGCCGTGATCATGGCGGAGTAGGCGTGGTAACCGGCGTCGGCGTAGGCCTTACCCTCCAGGCTGCGGCCGGCGGCGATGATCTTGTTGCTGGCATCGTTCAGGATGGCACCGATAACGTCAAGGCTGACGCCGGCACACTCCCCTACCCCGATCTCCTGGCGGTAGTCGTGGTCCTGCCCCCAATCGTAAAACTCTTCCGGGGTGATCTCGCTGGTGTCGCCGAGGTACTTGAGCAAGTCGTAGAAATAGCGCTTGCCCTGGCGGACGGCGTAGTCGTTGTAGTATTCCCCCTCCGCGGCGTGGGCCTGGTAATCATTGAAGAGGTCCCGGACGACCTGGGGGATCCGGCGGGTGGGCACCTTGATCACCTTCTGGGCGATAAAGCCGCGACCGTCCGGGGCAATACCGCCACCGACGACCACCTGCATGGCCGGGGCGATCTGCTGTCCGACCCGGATACTGGAACCGTGAAAGCCGATGTTGGCCGCCATGTGCTGACCGCAGGCGTTCATGCAGCCGCTGATTTTGATGCGGATATTGTCCTCGCTCACCATTTCGGGGAATTCGTCGCGCACGAGATTTTCCAGTACCTGGGCCAGACCGGTAGAGTTGGTCACCCCGAGAGCGCAGGTGTCGGTACCGGGGCAGGCCGTGATGTCGGCCGTCGTGTCGTAGCCGGGCAGACCGAGGTCCAGGGCGTGGAGACCGTTGAACAGGTGGGGCAGCGCAGTGGGGGGCACGTAACGGAGGATCATCCCCTGCTGCACGGTGAGACGGATGTCGTCACTGGCGAAGCGGCTGATGACACCGGCCAGCAGCCGGGCCTGTTCGGCCTCCAGGTTACCGAGGGGAATGCGAATGGCCACGGCACGGTAACCGCCCTGTTTCTGTTCGAAAACGTTCGTCTTCCGCCACTCGGCGTAAAGGGTTTCATCAACGGGGGCGACCGGGGCAAAGTTATCGGCGGGGACCTCGCCGAGGGTCGGCTTCAGGGATTCGTCGATCCGGTATTCCTGGTGGGCGATGGCGGGCCACTCCTCGTGGATCAGTTCCATGAACCGCTCGAAACCGAGGTCCTTGATCAGGAACTTCATGCGGGCCTTCATTCGCTTCTCCCTTTCGCCGTAGCGGTCGAATACCCGGATGGCCGCCTCCTGGAAGGGGATGATCTGGTCGGCGGGCAGAAATTCAAAGGCGGTATGGGCCACCATGGAGACGGCACCGAGACCGCCACCGACGACCACCTTGAAGCCCTTTTTGCCATCCTGGATACGGGGGATGAAGCCGAAGTCGTGAAAGTAAGTGAAGGCCGAATCCCTGTCGCTGCTGCTGAAAGCCGGCTTGATCTTGCGGCCCATCTCCTGGCAGATCGGGTTGCGCAGGAAGTAGTCGAAGGTGGCGTAGACGTAGGGGCTGACGTCGAAGAGTTCCTCGGGGTCCACGCCGGCCAGGGGGCTGGCGGTGATGTTGCGTACGGTATTGCCGCAGGCTTCCCGGGCCGTCATGCCGGCGTCGACGAGTTCCTGCCAGATGGCGGGGCTGTCGTTCAGCTTCACGTAGTGCATCTGCACGTTCTGCCGGGTGGTGATGTGCAACCGGCCGTTGGTGTACTTCTCGGAGATATCCGCCAGGGCAATCAGCTGCTTCGGGGTAATGTGGCCGAAGGGAATCTTGGTGCGGAACATATGGACGCCGATCTGCCGCTGACCGTAGACGCCGCGGGTCAGGCGGTAGTGCTTGAAGCGGTCCTCGTCTTCCTTACCGCGCTGGTAAGCGTAGATGCGGTCGGTGAGTTCCTGAATGTCGGCTCGGTTGGCAATCTCGGCAGTGGTCATGTCC
Source organism: Lewinellaceae bacterium (assembly GCA_963838715.1). Lineage (GTDB taxonomy): Bacteria > Bacteroidota > Bacteroidia > Chitinophagales > Saprospiraceae > Neolewinella. Next base: position 3,360,614 of record CAWISE010000009.1, on the reverse strand, counting down.
GAAAGTACCCACTGCCACCCCCTCCGGTCGAATCAAGATATGCGGACATTATCATATGAACGGATTAGCCGGGGGCACAAGGATTTGTCTTCCAAAACTTTATAATTATAATAAAAACAGATAGTAAAATTTCTTAACATATTTTTAATTATATAAATTGAATTACGGCGACGGTACCGTGATCGTGGGTGAAGGGTCCCGCGATCGGCAGTTGGTGCGAAGTTTATGTACTAGCTTAGGGTGTCGGTCGGCGCGCGACCGTACGATCTAACAACCCGGGAAAGGGCCGACACCCCGAAATCCTCCCGTAACCAGCCAAGTAATGACTGATGCCTTCCGCAAACAATTCACTTACTACCGCCACCTCGGAAAGGGGGCGATGGACCAATTCTCCGACGAAGAGCTCTTCCGGGACGATGCCGCCCGCTCCAATTCCGTAGCGACCATCGTGAAGCACCTCCACGGGAATATGCTCTCGCGCTGGACGGACTTTCGTACTACCGACGGGGAGAAGCCCTGGCGTAAGCGGGACGAGGAATTCGAGGTGGATTTCACCACCCGGGCGGAACTCTACGCCCGCTGGGATGAGGGCTGGGGCGTACTGGAGGCTGCCCTCGCCGGCCTGACGGATACGGATATGAAGACCGTCGTCTACATTCGCAACGAGGGGCACACCGTATTCGAGGCCCTGGCCCGGCAACTGGCGCACTACGCTTACCACGTCGGGCAGATCGTCCTGCTGGGCAAACAACTGCGGGGGACGGAGTGGACCAGTCTCAGCATCCCCCGGGGAGCGAGTAAGGCCTTCAACGCCGGTAAATTCGCCGAGGAACGGGGGCGGCGACACTTTACGGATGGGCTGCTTGGTGGAGGAGCCCCAGCTCCGACGGATACCCGTAAAAAACAATGAACCCTAATCCATGGATAAGTCCCAACCACAAGCTTTCCAATAAACTAACTTTTCCTGGTTTTGATAAGATGCAGTCGGAGCTGGGGCTCCTCCACCGGGGCTGCTCCACCGACGCGTATTTCTTCACCTAGAACCGAACCCACGTGCCTTACCGTTTCCTCCCGACCCTCCTGTTGCATGCCTGCACCTGCGTCCTCGCCCCCCTTTTCGCCCAGATCTCCGCGACCGTCGTAGATGCCCGGACGCAGGACCCCCTGCCCTTCGTCGGTGTTTACCTCCAGAGCGATAACTCCGTGGGGCTGCTGGCCGACGACGGGGGACGCTTCCTCATCGGCGGCAGCGTAGCGTTGGCGGAGTCCGACACCCTTATTTTCCAACAACTCGGCTACCGGACGCTGCGGCTGGCGGTGAGTGACCTGCGGGCAATGACGGTGGTTCCCCTCACCAGCGCGGCCATCGAACTGACGGCGGTGACGGTGAAACCGGAGGACTACCTGCGGCGCGTTTTCAAGGAGGCCTATGCTGCCATTCCCCGGAATTACCTGCCCCAAAAGAAGATCTACCTGCCCGTCCTCTACCGGGAGTACAATACCCAAAACGGCAGGCTGGTGGAGCGCATAGCCGCTAACGGCTACATCCGCGATCGCGCCTATCGCCACGGCGGCCAGCCCTTCGACATCTACCTGACGAGTCTGGAGCGAACGGAGGACGGGCGCCAGCTACCCATCCAGATCAGGGACTGGCACGATAACGGCATCAACAGCATGAACGGCCTTAATAATTCAGTGCGCAGCCGGTACTTCGCTTTTTTCCTTTGGGGCGAAATGCCAGACAGTTTGTTCAAGTACACCGTTCTAAGGGACATGGGCACTTACGTAGACGGGCGGGATACCCTGCAACGAATCGGGTACGACCTGCGTAGCGGGCCGCTCTATTACGATGAGGAGGGAGTAAGCGGCACGGCCGGGGAATTGATCATCAACTTACGGGACAGGGCCTTCGTAAAGATCGTTGCTGGAAACCCCGGCAATGCGTACGCCAAGCAGTTTACCTCCCTGACCTACCAGCGAATCGGTAAGCAGTACTATCCTAAAATTTTCCACGATAGCGGCGGAATCACCTTTAACGACAAGCAGGACTACCTATTCACCGTCCAACAGCTGGTCTATCTGCCGGAACGGAGCCTGTCGGACAAGCCGGAACGGGCCGACCGGGGCCGTAAACTCCCCAGAGGGGCCCGGCTCCGGGACTATCCGAATTTCTCCACCGAATCAGCGGATCTTTTCGACGGCTATTCCTTCGATCATCTCCTGCCAAAGATCATGCAACAGGACACAACCTGGCGTAAGGAGGTCGGAAAACTGGATGAATAGGCACGATAGGACCTATGGCCAGGGAGAGCAAGCACCAATTTTCGTCACGCCATTCCACCGTAAACCCCAATAAAACCGCCACTCCTTACCGTTAAGGGACCGTTAAATGCAAGTTGCGGACACTTTATTGTTGTGAAACCAAAAAATCATTACGTATCTTTGGACAATAAAGGCGGAGGTCCTCTCCGTGCCTTTTTCATCAAAAAGCGATTCTATAGTCTAACGTCTACACTAACTACTCTGTCGGGATTTGCACCGGCTACCCCTTTCAGGGAATAATCCCAAAGTTGTTGTACAAACGTTAGTTATGGACGTCAAGTCGCTGAACGATCAGGAGCTGATCACCCAATACCTTGCTGGACAAGATCGCGCGTTCGAGGAACTCCTCGGCCGTCACCAGCAGAAGATCTATACCAGTATCTACCTCTTCACGAAAGACCACTCCCAGGCGGAGGACATCTTCCAGGAGGTATTCATCAAGATCATCGACACGCTGCGCCGCGGCAAGTACAACCACGAGGGTAAGTTCCTGCAGTGGGCCATGCGTATCTCCTACAATATGTGCGTGGACTCTTTCCGCCGCAACAAGCGCCGCCCCAAGGTCGGTCAGACGGAGACCTTCAACATCTTCGATATTTTACAGAGTAACGAGGATAACGCCGAGCAGAGCATGATCCGCAGCCAGACCTACGATAAGGTGCGTAAACTCGTCGATGCTCTTCCCGCCGAACAGCGCGAAGTGGTTATCCTGCGGCACTACGCCGATATGAGCTTCAAGGAGATCGCCAAGCTGACCCGCGTGAGTATCAACACCGCGCTCGGTCGGATGCGCTACGCCCTGATCAACATGCGTAAGATGATCGAGGAGAAGCAGATCATCCTCCAGTAAGAACTTTAACCCCGGCTGATTGCACTCAGCCCTGCCAAATAGAAACCATTGCTCCCCGTCGGTGAAAGCCGGCGGGGATCTTTTGCGTTAGGGCCTCACCGTAGCAGGTTTACGTCTCCGCTATACCGGGCCGTTCCCCCGTCAATGAAGCGCAGTTGGAGCGTATAGACATAGACGCCGGGACGCAATCCTTTCCCCGCTTCGGTACCATTCCAGCCGTGGTTCGGATCGGATACCGGGAACCCCCTGCTTTCGAATAACAGGTTACCCCAGCGGTCGAAAACCTGCAGGTGCTCCACGATGGTGGCCGGGTTCTTCAATCCAACCAGGAAAAAATCGTTGACCCCGTCTCCGTTCGGGGAAAAGGCATTCGGGAGGTAGACATCACGGCTGAGCTCGACGCGAACCCGCACGGAGGCTGCCGCGCTACAGTTGGTGGCCGGATCGGTGACCGTCAGGTTGACAACCGAAGGTCGGTCGGGGAAGAAGCGGATAGTCGGACAGTCCGGACAGATATTTTGGAGCTCATCGGATTGCCAGTCGTAGCGTAGCATTTCCGGGTCCGCGGCCACGAGGGGATCGAGGAGCACCGGGGTACATTCCGGCACAATGAGGCTGTCGGGCAGGTCGATTTCGGGAAGGAGTTGAAAACTCACCGCCAAAGAATCCCGGACGGTACACCCTTCCTCACTCGTGCGGAGAAAGCGGTAAGTACCCGGCTGGGTGATCCGGCCGCTGCTGGCCACCGAAGGGTCCGCCCAGCTGATCCGGGAGTCGGTCTCCAGGAAGCTTACTTCCAGTAACGAACCACAGGAAATAGTATCGGGCGTGGTGACGGGTGGAACGCCGGCGAGTGTCAGCTCATAAGCGACCCTGCTTTCACCGCAGCCTTCAGTAGCGGCTGCCAGGGTATAGGTTCCCTCATCCGCCACTCCCAGGTCGGGTAAAATGAGTTGGGCAACGTCGGCGACGGTGCTGCCATCCGGGCGCGTCCACTCGTATCTCGTTCCTTCGACCGACTCCACGCTTAGTTCCAGAGAATCGCCCGGACAGCTGCCGCCCAGGGCGAAGATTTGAGGGACGGGTACCTCCTCTCCGCTGTTACCGATGTCTACGGTACCGACCCGTTCGCAGCCGTTGGCATCCGTGACGGTGACGGAGTGTATGCCGGGAGCAAGCGTCCCCACCACGTCCGACTCACTCCCCTCGTCCCACCGATAGGTGAAGGGCGGCTGGCCGGCCCCCGGAACGACCCGGGCGGCCCCGTTTGGCAATCCGCAGCTAGCCGGGCTCAGCTCTTCGGTGGCGGGAAGCAGGGGTGCCGCGTTGAGGGTAAAATCGCTGCTCCGGTTCCCGCATCCGGCTACGGTGGCGGTGATCGTGTAGGCCCCCACTTCCGCGGCCGTGATGTCTTCCAGGGTGAGGGAGGCACCGGCAACGGTGGATCCGTCGGGCAGCCGCCAGGTATAGGTCGTTCCGTCGTTTTCCGGGACGAAAAGCAAGAGGGATTCGCCGGGACACTCGCTGAACCGACTGGTGATTTCGGGAGCGGGGATGTCACCGGGTTGGGTGGTGATGATGACGGAGGCCACCTGCTCACAACCGTTGGCGTCGGTGACGGTTACGAAATGCTCTCCGGAAGTCAGTCCTTCGGCAATTCGGTTCATTTCTCCATTATCCCACAAAAACTGAAAGGGTGGCATTCCTCCACCTGGATTCGCTTCTGCCCTCCCATCCATTCCACCACAAGTAGCAGGAGTACGCTCAAAGGCTACCGTACGGGCGGGAAAAGTAGCGAAACCGGGGTAGTACGCCCATCCTTTCACTTCCCCCACTGAAATTCACGGCATTGTACTCCAGGTTACAGGCTTGACCAATTTCATTCGGGCGATTGATCCTGGCTAGCCGAGTAATATCTCCACCCCCGAAATTAATGTAATTGTTGGACCAGTATATTCTGTTGTCCGGCCCGAGCAAGAGCCCGCCGCTACGATTCCCCTGAGTAGATCTGCCAATGGTTCGCAGTCGACCGGTAGCGAATTCATACTGACGCAGCGTTTGATTGATGTAATCAACCAAATATACCAAGTTGCCGTCGGGGGAAAACGTCACCCCGTACGTCCAGTCCGTGCCCTCATTTGTGATAAGTGTAGCTCGTTGGGTCATAAATGCTCCGGTCACCCGATTAAAATCTACGTACCCGATTGGAGCGTCCAGATTGTTCTGGCTGCGGCAGAGCGCGATTACCAGTTTCCCTACCTCCTCCTCCGTAGATTCGAATTCAATCTTTATACCCAGTATTTCCCCACCCACGCGAAAATCATCGGGGAATAACGTCGTGAAGGGAAGATGAGCGAAAGAGTTGGATTCCCGCAGACGAAATCTCGTACTGGAGTACGCTACTTGAAGCATTATCCCCGACAAACAGCCAGGAGTCACGGGTTCCGTCGTTTTTGGCTAACGTGAATACACCCTCCGTAGCATTCATGGCGGGCGTGGTAACGGGTCTGTTTCGCAATGACATTACAATCTCCCCGGCGGGTTGCTCCAGGGTGCCGTTTCCTGCCACGGACATATCGACTACGCTACAGTGGACCTGGCGGGGAGGGGGATTATTGACATCGTGCGAATAAATCAGCAGGTACCGATCACAGGAGGAAGGGTCCAGCACGACCGATGAACCGTACATGGCAGAAGGGGAACCATCAAGATTTTCTCCTCCCGGCATTAGCTGATGCGTACGATCGGCGACTTGCTGTCCGTCGGTATAAAAGATAATTTCCCCGGTTCCTGATTCGGTGACCATAACGCTATTTTCCTGCAGATCGAGCGGATAGCGTACCGCACTGTAATCCTCGAACCTACCGATATCCGGATTGTACCGAAGTCCGCTGTTGAGCCCCCCACTTTCCCCCCAAAGAACCAGATATTTTCCGCGCTCTGCCCCTGCACCGTAAAAGCGGTCACGCTGAGCAACAGGCTCAGCACAAAAGATTTCATAGGGGTAAGAGTTGATGCGCTAAAGAGACGCCATAAAGATAAGGGGCGGCGGAGCGCAGGTGCGAAATATTCACTTAAAAGCCCGTCTACCCCAGTACATTATACAGTATTTGTACCGCCAGTATCTTCCCGATCAGGATCATTGGCAGTACCCGGGTGTACCCGATCGTTGGATACTTATTCCCGGCCTGTTCGATGGCGAAGTCCAGCACGGCCGGCTGGCTCCCCACCATTCCGCCCAGGAAACTGAAGGGAAAACGTAATAACTTATACCCCACGAGCAGGGTGGCAACCGTCGTGACGAAGGCGATCACCCCACCGGCCAGGAAGAGTTTCCACCCCTGGTCGGTCAGCAGGGTCTGGGAGAAAGTCTGTCCGGAACGGATGCCGATACCGGCCAGCAGGAAGATCAGACCGACCTGCCGCAGCGTCAGGTTCGCGCCGTAGGGCAGGGTCCAGACGATCGGACCCGTCCGCCGCAGCTGCCCCAGGATGAGCGCCACGATCAGCGGACCACCGGCGAAGCCCAGACTGAAACTGTAGCCCCCCGGCAGCGCGAAGGTGACCATCCCCAGTAAGAGACCGAGGGTGATCCCGAAACCGAAGGACATCAGATTGACCTTGCTGAGGGCCTCGTAACTGTTGCCGAAAAGTTTGATCAGTCCCGCCTTGTCCTCCCGCCGGGCCACCATCAGGATGCGGTCACCGAGTTCCAGTACGGTATTCCCACTGGCCAGCAGGTCCATGTCTCCCCGCTGCACCCGGGTGATCAGGACGTTGAATTTTTCACGCAGGTTCAGGCTGGCGATGGTCTTACCGGCCATATTTTCGTTAGAAACGAAGATGCGGCTGACATCAAATACCGACCGGTCGTGGGTCAGTTCCCCCTCCGTGGGCGGGCCGATCAGCGGGATGGCCGCCTCCACCGCATCCGTGGAACCGATGACGACGATGAGGTCTCCCCGTCGCGGCTGGCTATCCCAGGTGGTGAGGGTAACCTCCCCGCCGTGCAACATCCGTCCGAAGGCCACGCGCAGTTCCCGGTTATCCCGGTTGAACTCGCGCAGGGTACGGTCGACGAAGGTATCCGTCTCCACCCGCAGCGTTTTACTCACCAGCACTTCGCCCAGGGGATACTCCCGGGAGAGGGCGCGGGCTTCCTTTCCGTAGTCGATCCGAAAAACCCGCTGGAGGGCCAGCAGCCCCAGCATCACCCCGATGATGCCCATCGGGTAGGCCAGGGAGTAACCCACTACGGCCTGCTCCCCCATTTTTTCGACAATTTCCGCACCTGCGTCCCCGCCCCCCTTCTGAATGGCATCGATGAGGCCCGCCAGGGCCGGGGTATTCGTACTCGCACCCGCGTAAAGCCCGCCCGTAAGCGCGGCATCCAGTTCCAGCCAGCGACCGATACCGTAGGCCAGGACCGCCGAGAGCAGCACGCTGGCGGTGGCGAAGTAGACATCCGTAAAACCGTGCCGCCGGAAACTGGCGAAGAAGGAGGGCGCCGACGAAAGCCCCACCGTGTACACGAAGATGGCCAGCCCCAGGAAAACAATGAACTGGGGCACCGTCAGGTCCGGGTCCAGCGCGCCGAAGCCGAGGCCGACGAACAGTACCGCCGCCACCCCCAGTTTAAAACTACCGATGCGGAGTTCGCCGATGCCGTAGCCGACGGCGATGACGGCAAAGAGGAGCAGGAGCGGCGATTGCTGGAGGGTTTCGATCATGTCTCGGGCCGCGTCAGCAGCAGGGTATAAATACTGCCAATTCGTTTGGCCATTTTGCGGAACACGTCGATCAGCCAGTTCTCGACGTGATAGTTCTTGCCCAACAGTTTGGGCGTGGAAAGGATGAAGTCTTTGGTCATTACCAACCAGCCTACGAAAAACTGGGAGAGTACGGTGGCCAGCCCCGGTTTCAGGTGACCACTCACGACGGCATCGCGCCCGGCGGCGAAGTAAGACTTGAAGAACCAGTCGACGTGCAGTTTCTGCTCCATCACGACGTGGTGAATGACCAGTTTCGGATCGTAGGCGACCTCCAACCCCCGGTCGCGGACCAGGAACTGGAGGTAGGACTCTTCCCCGTAGGCGATCTTATCGCCCACCATTCCGATGTTGGGGTCGAAGCCGCCGAGGTCGGCCAGCAAAGCTTTCTCCCAGATCATCACCCCGCCGGTGGCAAAATAATTGTGGTTGGGTACGCAGAGTTCCGTTTCCGGGCGGGCGTTGCTGCCATATTCGTCCCGGTACCAATCCGGGCGTCCGAAGTGGTACCAGGGATGGTACACCCCTCCGATCACTTTGTAGTCCGTGTGCTCCAGCAGCCAGAAGGCCCGCTCCACGAAATCGGGGGCCGCCTTGGCGTCATCGTCCAGGTAGAGCACCCAGTCGGCGGCGGCCTCGGCGTAGCCCCGGTTGCGGGCGTGGCTCAGGCCCTGTTGGGTTTCCAAAACACGACGGCCGCTGATCTCCGGATTGTCTCCGAGGAAGCGGGCGACCAGCTCCGGGGTATCGTCCGGGCTGTTGTTGTCGATCACCAGCAGTTCCCAGGGGCGGGCGGCGGACTGCCCGCGCAGGGCCTCCAGGCAGTAGGCCAGGAGGTCGGCCCGCCGGTAGGTACAGATAATGATGGAGAGTTCGGGCCTCATAATCTTACCGGGCCAGCCATTCGTTCACCCGCTTCCGCAGGGCCGCGGCGAAGGGTTTGTGCAGTTCCTTGTTCGCGGGCGGATTTTTGAAGTCGATGGGCAGGGTTTTCACCGGGAAAAGCCGGTGCAGCCGCATTGCCCGCAGCACTTTGTACCAGGGCTGCATGCTGGAGAGCGGGAAGTGGTCTTCGTCCACCACGTGAAAAAAATCGAGGAGCCCCTCGAAGCGTTCCTTGCCGAATTTGCGGTCGTAGCCGTTCTGTACGAACAGTACCGGCGTTCCCATCCCGAGGCAGGGCAGGGCGGCGTGAATCCGGGAGGTGATCACCAGGGAAGCCTTGGCGTAGCGATCCAGCAGGGCGTTGGCCATCGCGATCTTCTCCGCTTCGGTGTGTCCGTGATCCGCCGGCAGGGTGTGGGTGATCCGGTGTACCCGGTGCTTCTCGGACGCGGGGATGATCTTATCCTCCAGGTACAGCCGGTAGTCCTCGTTCTCGAAGTGGTAGAAGGGGTCGACGAGCAGGATCTCGTCGGTTCGTTCCGACGGCGGGAACGGGTTTTCCAGCGTCAGGGTAGCGCAGCCGGAGAAGTAGGCATCGTGGCCGTTCGCCCGAAACAACCGGGCGGTCTTCTTGTCGCGGCAGCCGACGGGGCCGAACTTTTCGTAGTACGCCTTCAGTTCCGGACGGGCCATCACGCCGGCCTTATTCAGCTCCGAGACGTGGAGGGACACGAACAGCGGCTCAATGGCGTCACTGGGTGGCCAGTGGCTGGGGTTGTACATAAAAAAGCCGTTGCAGAGCAGCTTCAGCCGCTTGTCGGAAGTCACGGTGTGCAGGGCTTCCCGGGGCAGGTAGCGGTCTACGCGGGGCAGCAGCCGGGTGGCGGCAATGCTCTGCACCTCGTCGCCGAGGTTAATGCTGTTTGGGTAGCCGATCACGGCTAGGTCGGTGTCTGGCGGGGGCGTCATGGGGGCAAAGGTAAGCAGCGGGCGGCGGCGCGCAGGTGCAGGGTTTTCTGATTTTAGTGGGCCGCTATCTTTATTCGGGTCGGTCGTAGCGAAGGTTGTCGGCCCTCCCGGAGCATTAGCGGAGGCGGTCCGATAGCAGGGAGGTGCCCTTACGCAGGAACCCTCTCACCTGCGGTACCCCGTCCGTAAACCACAGATAGGCCAGGAACAGCCCGCAGGCCAGGCCGCCCCGGATCAGCAGGTCCAGCCAGGGGAGCTGCGTCAGCGGTACCCAGTTCACCGCCGCCCAGGTAATGACCAGGGCCAGGCTGGTGTAGGCGATACTCCGGCTGAAGGGCAGGATGCCGATCTTCCACCAGACAAAGGCTACTTTGATCAGATTGTACAGGACCAGCGAGAGAAAGGTAGCTACGGCCGCCCCGTTGATGCCCATCCCGAAGCGGGCGATGAAGATGTAATTCATTGCGAGGTTGATAACCCCGAGGAAGATCACGAAGAACATGTTCCAGCGGAAGTAGCTGGAGTAGCTGATGATCATGCCGTTGATGGACGTAAGCAGGTCGACCAGCTGTCCGGCCCCGAGAAAGAGGAAGGCCACCAGCGCCAGGGAGGTTTGGGCCGGGTTGGCACTGAGCAGGAAGACCTGTGGCAGACACAGTGCTCCCCCCACCAGGATGAGCCCCCCGGCCGCGAAGAGCACGCTGGCGGATTCCCGGTAGAGGAAAGCGATCTGGTCGATGTCTCCCTCCTTCCAGGCCGCCGAGACGATCGGCCCGGCGATGGAATTCACCGCCTGGCTCGGGATGGCCATCACGGTGGAGGCAAAGACGGCAAAGGAGTAGATCCCCGTCGGGACGTTGCCCAGATACGTATTGACGAAGATGGTATCCAGCTGGGTGGAGAGCGTCGACCCGATGGACCCCAGGATACTGAAGCCGGCCAGGGCGTACATCTCCCGGCGGCGGTCCGGGGGCAGGCCCAGCGGAGCCGTACTGAGGCGGTGTTTACCCAGGTAGAGGGTGTAGCCGTAGAGGCCAATAACCGTCCCTCCGTACAGCAGGACCAGGTTGGTCGTAAAGGCCGGCCGGGTCATGCCCCAGTACACCCCGGCCAGGATCAGCAGGGGCAGCCCGATCTTTGGCAGTAAGCTGTTAAAGATCACCGGGACGGCGATCCGCTGGTAATTCACCAGGTTGGTCATCAGCACCAGGGTATAGCAGAAGCCCGCCAGCAAGAAGAAGACCGTCCAGGGGTAATAAGCCATGAGCCCCAGCGGGAGCACGTTGGCGTTTACCCACTGCAAACTGTCGGCCCCGAAAATTAGCAGGAGGGCTGCCGTGGTGGTCAGGGCCGCGGTCACCACGCCTAGCGCCCGGGTAAAGAGCCGGCGCGCGGCCTCCTCTCCCCCGTCGGCCACGTAACTGCGGTATTTGACCATAACGCTGCCTACCCCGAGTACGAAGAACGGCATGAAGAGGCGAGCCCACTTCAGGATGGCGTCGGCAAAGCCCTTGGTTTCGAAGTCGAGCGGGTAGATGAATATGTTACTGACCGCCCCGACCAGGACGGCCGCGATCGCAATGATGTTATTCTTGAAAACCTGACGCTGAACGACTCCCATGGGCTACTCGATCGGGGGGGGGACGGTGTAGACGTAGGGGCTGCCGGTCATGATGCCCTCGGCGATGACGTCGAGTCCGGGGTAGTTGCCGGGGCGGAGGTCGGCGTAGGAGTTGGGGTGAATGGCGTTGATCGTAGTGCTGGTAATGTCGAGAGCATCGAAGGGAATGGCCTCCGTATAAAAGCGATAGAAAAGATAGCGCAGTGCCTTCTCCCGATCGGGGCTGTAGGAACCGGGCTCCCGGATCAGCTGGTCCAGTTTTTTTTCGTAGTCGTCTATGTCATCCGGCGAAAGGGTAAAACCCCGGTGTTCGTAGTGGCCGTTCCCCCCGCTGGTTAGTACCGGTATACCGAAGAGTGCCATCTCCATGGCGACCGTAGAGGTGTTGATGATTCCAAAATCGATATCCTGAAAGAAGGAGAACGGGGGCACCTTATCCAGTTCCGTAACCAGGAGTACATTGTCCGGGATATCGCCCAAGTGATTTTTCAGTCGGTACCGCTCGGGGACGTTGAAAAAATCCTCCGCCGGGTGAATCTTGAAGATCAGCCGGAGGTCGGGATTATCGCGGGCGTACTCCAGCGTGTAGTTCGCCCACTCCTTCATGGACGGGAATACCGCATCGGTGGAGAAGGCGTAGGCATCCCAGGACATATTGGTAAAGAGGGCAGCCAGGGTCTTTCCCTCAGCTTTGGCGGTTGAAATAAATCGCTGTATACGTTCCGGATCCTGGGAGCCGGCGAATAAATCGAGGTTTTCCTGACTCAGGTCAGCACGGCTTCGGAAATAAGCCTCCGCCCACGTTCGCTCCCGATCAGTCAGTGGCTGGTCGCGGTAGGTCGGCCACTCCGCTTCCGGAAAGGGTGCATTGGGAGCATTTCGGTAAACGCGGATGGTATTCTTCCGGTAACTCCCGTTATAGACGGCCACTTCAATTTTCATCTTACGGGCCACACGAAAAGCAATACCCCAGGTCACGTAGATGGCGTGTGACATATAGACCAGATCGGGCCGAAAAGCCTGGTAGGCACGGGTGTAGAGTTCGATGAGTTCGATGCAGGTAATCAGCAATTCGACTACGTCCGAAGTGAAGGAAGGGATTTCCCACTCAGGCCCCATCCCCAGGGTTGTCCGGATGGCGGAAGCTACCGCCAGGTCACCGATGAGGAGACCGTCATGGGTGTAGGATTCCAGGCTGTCGGGATCCAGCAGGTTTAGCTTTTTCCTCCAAACTACACGGTCCAGTTCCTGATAGTAATCACTAGCCAGGAGTTGCTCTTGATTAAGGTGGTTGAGCGCAGCGACCCCGCCCGTTATCTGAGGGTGTCGGATTCCGTAACGCGGCGCCAGATCGCCATTTTCCGTGGGGCCGATCCTGACATCGCAGTGTAAGAGAGCTGTCTTTGCTCCCCGCCACTCGCAGGCTTTAGCCACGAAGCCTTCCCGGAGGAAGAAAAGCTCCCGGTTGTACCAGGGGATGAAAAGGATACGCTTGCCCGTGGGATCGACCGGTGGCGGATCCGATGCATCGAAGGCGTACAACTTCTTCATCCGGTAAGTCGAGGAAAGTAGTTTACGCCCGTTGTCGATAATCCTGGAGATCATGCTGCTTCGTTTAATAATCGCGGCCAGAAAGTGGCGTGCCCCTTTTTACGTTTCGTCGGGCGGGCTGACCGATCGCCTCCTCGAAGCGGCTGGGGGATAAACCGTCTCCGGGCCGGATCACGCGCAGGTTGTCTTTCGTAAATAGCTCCCCGGCGGCAACGTCGGCCACCACGTAAACGGACCGGCGGAACTGCCGGCTTTTTTCCTCGGCCTTCTGGGTGTCCAACTGAACCCGCCCCAGAGCCTGCCAGGCACGCCGGGTCTCGGTGACCAGGGTCCGGAGCTCTTCCGGTTCCAGGCTGAAATCGCTATCCACTCCGCCGTCGGCTCGTCTTAGTGTAAAGTGTTTCTCCACGACACAGGCCCCGAGGGCTACGGCCGCGACAGAAACCCCAATACCCATCGTGTGATCCGAGAGGCCCACCAGACAGTCCGTAAATACGGATTGAAAAACAGGGATGGTCCGCAAGTTGGTGTTCTCCGGAGTGGCCGGATAAGTACTGGTACATTTAAGGACGCAGATCGGGCCGGCACCCGCCTCCCGGAGTACGCGAACACTGTCGTATATCTCATCCAGTTTAGACGTTCCGCTACTGATAATTACCGGTTTTCCGGTAGCCGCTACTTTACGAAGCAGGGGATGGTGAGCAGATTCGAAAGAGGCGATCTTATAGGCGGGCACGTCCAGGGTTTCCAAAAATTCCACGGCCGTTTCGTCGAAGGGGGAGGAAAAAGCCTCCATCCCCAACTTTCGGGCGTAGTCGAAGATTTCAGCGTGCCACTCCCAGGGGGTATGCGCTTCCTGATAGAGTTCGTACAGGTTTCTTCCCGACCAAAGGCTTTTGGGGTCCGTGATGTCGAATAATCCGCCACGCTGATCGATAGTAATGGTGTCCGCGGTATAGGTCTGCAACTTAAGGGCATGAGCTCCCGCCTCCGCGGCGGCCTTGACCAGTTCCAGTGCCCGGTCTATGCGTCCGTTATGGTTACCGGACATTTCCGCAATAATAAAAGGCGGGCGATCGGGGCCAACCGTGAATCTACCAATCTGCATCCCACAAAGATAGACTTACCGCAACGCTTTCTCATAGCGATCGACTTTAACCCCGTTCACCCGTACGGGATCTACTTTATGGTATCCCTGCCGGATAAAGATCGCCCCGGATGCCTGATTTTCCGGCCTAACCAACGCTACCAACAGCAATGCCCCGGCCGTTCTGCTTCGAAGTTGTTCCTCCGCCAGTAGCAGCATTCGCTTTCCGAACCCCTTCCCCCGGTGTTCAGCTGCCACACTATATCCGATGGCGGCTTCCCCAGCAGACAGATCGAACCTGACCTGCCCAAGCGGTGCACCGGCAAGGGTATAGTAAAGCATAAGTCGGTCGGCACGCGCGATGGAGTTGGCAAACCAGCGACAATGGTCCGTATAGGGTACCTCTTCCTGAACGATACTGTTTTTCCGTACGTCGCGTTCGTTGACCCACTCAAAATAGATGTCGACTTCTGCCGGTGTGGCTGGCCGGCCAATCAGTGGGGGTTGGTCGGCCAGCAGTTGTTGGAGAATGGCGCGCAAGTTGGTATCGCTATGCCCGTCCAGAAGGGTATCGAGCAATCTTTTTCGTTCTTGTTGGACGACAGACAGACTACGTTCAATCGCTTCCCTGAGACCTTCTGGAGACGCCCAGTTTTCGATCCCTTCGATCAGTCCACTCTCTAACCAGCCCCGATAGATGTCTTGTTGGTTATCAACGTAGTAACCGCCGATCACGGGTACGCCGACAGCAAGGGCCTCCATCATCGTCGTACTGGCGGGCAAGAAGGCTACGCTGGCGGATCGGTACAGGGCGATCATCTTCTCATCTCCTATGTCGTGGTGAAGCCGCACGGTACCGGAGTATTCCGCCGCCGTTAGGTTCAGTGCCGCCCGGTGGGGGTTAGCGGCTCCGGTCACCAGGTCGACCGGATAATCGTAACCCATTAGTCGCAACCGGTCCAGTAATTTACCAGACATATTAACGGGGTCCGCTCCGCCAAAGCAAATAAAGAAGCCGTTCGCCTCCGTTATGTAAGAATTTCGGTTACGTGCCGCATGCAAATAAGCCGGCCGTAACAAGGCGAAATGAGCCCCTAATGCGTAGCCTGTCTCGGGACTTCCTCGGTAAAGAGACCTCATGCCGGGTACTTCGGCGTGGTTCAGTACGACATTCGCTTCAAAATAGGTTTGGTGGATATCATCCACGCAGAGCAAAGGCAAACCCGCCGCCCTGATCTCCCGCTGAAAATCAGATTCAAAATGATAACCGTCTAAAATGACGCAGATCCTTTTCCCTGCTGCTACCCCATCAGCGTAGTCTACTACAATCGATGCATCGGTTAACTGCTCCTTCCGGATTCGGGTCACCGAATTAAAACTGGAGGATCCACGCCAGACCTCCCCGTCCCCCTCCAGCGTAATTAAATGACACTCCGCTTCCTCGGTCATCATTGCGGCCAGAGCCATACAACGATAAAGATGCCCCAGCCCCATTTCGGAACTTCCATCAGCCCGAAAAATAATTATTTGATCAACTGCTTTCATGAAGAAATCGGTACTTGAACTCCGCGACTTGCCAATCTTCGATGGTATCGATGTCGTGGGCCCGCATAGATGGAATAACCTCAATACTGGAATTATCCGAGTACAGTCCTCCACCGTTTACCAGGTGCTCCACCCGGTACCAGTAAAACATCCCGGCATCATGATAGGAGGCTCGAAGATCCTGCGAGCGCGTCGTCATATGCTCGGGGTAAAACATTTCCATCCGTCCTTCTTCGTCCGTCGCCAGCGCTCGCTGAATGGGGAACTCAAAAGCGAGCGCGGGGAAAACGGTCGTCCATTTCTCCGCATGAAATCGCTCGTGCGTTTTACGAAGCAAGTCAGCCGAAGCAAAGGGGGCCGTGGCGTAGAGGCAACAAGCTTCCCCGGAGATCAAGGCCTTTGTTTCATGTACTTCCCGGATTACGTCCGCGGTGGTAGCAAAATCATCCGCATTCTTTGCGCTGCGCAGAAAGGGGACTTGCGCTCCCCATTGCTTTGCGACTTGGGCAATCTCTTTGCTGTCCGTAGAAACCACAACCTCACTGAAGAGACCTGAAGTTAACGCAGCCTCAATGGAGTAGGCAATAATCGGCTTTCCCAAAAATGATTTTATGTTCTTACCGGGTATGCGCTTACTGCCACCCCTTGCCGGAATGATACAGAGCCGGTTCATTTCAGAAACTCTTTGATCCGGTTGATCACCCAATCCTGTTCCTCCTCCGTCAGGGACGGATACATTGGCAAACTGAGTCCCCCTGAGTAGTAGTTTTCCGAGCGGGAGAGGTCTACGGATTCATAATGACCGGTTTGTTCGTAATAGGGCATCGTATGAACTGGAATGTAGTGCACCTGAGCGTAAATTCCCTGGGTACGCAAGTAGTCGTATAGCCCCCTCCGGTCTTTCACCTCCACCACATACAGATGAAAGGCGTGTTGAAGGCTATCGTGGTGGGGCAAACCATGATAGACCAACTTTACCTCTTTGGATAATTTTGCACCTGCGGCCCCGCCCAATTCGACAAAAGCTTCGTCGTACCGTTTAGCAATCTCCTGCCTGCGATGCATACCCGCATCTGCGCGGGTAAGCTGGCTGCTCCCAAGGGCGCAGAGAATGTCCGGAATACGGTAGTTATAGCCCAGCTCCTGCATTTCCATATACCAGCCTCCGTCTTTCGGTTTTTTCAGCCGCGATTCCTCCCGGGTAATACCGTGCGTACGCAGCAACATCATCCGGTCGTATAGTGTCTTGTCATTGGTGGTAATCATACCGCCCTCGCCGCTGGCGATGTGTTTGACGGGGTGAAAACTGAAGATGGCAAGGTCCGCATAATTGCCATTTCCACAATGCTGACGTTTCCCGTGGCTATCCGTAAACCAGCCACCGGGCGCGTGGCAGGCATCCTCAATTATCCAAAGGTCGTATTCGTCAGCGAGGGTACGAAAGGCTTCCAGGTCTACCGGGTAACCGGCAAAATCTACGGGGATAATGCCCTGAAAAAATCCGTGCGGATGCGCTTCCAGTAATTCCCGGGTCTTTACCAGGTCCAACGTGAGGGTTTCCGGATCGATATCGGCGAACCAAACTTCTCCGCCGCAATAGCGAATGCAGTTCGCACTCGCCGCAAAGGTGATCGGCGTGGTGATGACCCGCTGGCCGGGCACGACGTCCAGCACCATGGTACAGAGGTGCAAGGCAGCCGTCCCGTTGGAAACCGCCACAGCATACGCTGATCCCACGTAATCAGCAAAAGCTTCTTCGAAAGCCGCTACTCTGGGTCCGGTAGTCAGGTAATCCGCCTTCAGGGCCTCGGTAACGGCTGCTATGTCGGCATCCGTAATGTGCTGACGACCGTAGGGGATGCTGAATTTGCTCATGCCGCAAAAGTTGGATCTATGTTTTCCAGGATAAACTTACGCAGTTCCTGCACCGTAATCCACTCGTCGTTCGTACCGGAGTTATAGCTGAACCCCGGTGTTACGCGGGTGGCGGAAAAAGTTTGCTCAAACTCAGGTAGACTCCAGTTGGGCGTAGTAGGTAAAATGGCGTAATAACGGCCCATGTCGTAGGTATAGAAACTGTCCGAAGGAGTAATCATCTCCTCATGGATTTTCTCACCGGGCCGGATACCCACTACGCGTTGCTCCATTCCCGGTGCAATGGCCGTAGCCACATCCGTGATTCGGTAACTCGGGATTTTAGGGATGAAAATTTCCCCGCCCCATGCATTAGCCAGGGCGTGAAATACCATATCCACCCCACCGTCCAGACTGATATTAAAGCGCGTCATGTTCGGGTCCGTAATCGGCAAGAAACCTTCGTTGCGTTTCTTGATGAAGAACGGAATAACCGAGCCATTCGAACCCATCACGTTCCCGTAGCGGACCACGGAAAATCGGATGGGATTCTTCCCCCTGATGTTGTTAGCGGCAATGAAAAGCTTATCACTCGTCAGTTTGGTGGCACCGTAAAGATTGATCGGCGCGCAGGCCTTATCGGTACTCAGCGCAACTACGCGCTGCACACCGGTTTGCAGACAGGCGTAGATCACGTTCTCCGCCCCACCGACGTTGGTTTTTATGCACTCCGAAGGGTTATATTCCGCTAAGTGGACGTGTTTCATGGCCGCCGCGTGAATGACGTAATCGATATCCTGCATCGCACGGACCAACCGTTCCCGGTCGCGCACATCACCGATAAAAAAGCGGATCACCGGATATTTTCGCAGGGGATATTCCTGCGCCATGACGAACTGCTTCTGCTCGTCACGACTGAAGATCACGAGCCGGCGGACGTCCGGCCATTCTTTAAAAATTCGGCGGGTGAGGGCCTTTCCGAGCGATCCGGTTCCTCCGGTGATCAGTACGGCCTTTCCATTCAGGTTCAGGGGTTGCATCCGGTAAAGGTAGCTATTACAGCTTGTCCCTCACCTCCCCGTACACCCCCTCGATCCCTTCCCGCAGCCCGATCGTATGCTTCCACCCCAGGCCGTGCAGCTTGCCCACGTTCATCAGCTTACGGGGCGTGCCGTCGGGCTTCGACGGGTCGTTAACGATCCGGCCCTCATAGCCGACCACCGCCCGCACGATCTCCGCCAGCTCCCGGATGGGCAGGTCCTCTCCCGTTCCGATGTTGACGAAGCCGTAGTCGCTGAAATTTTCCATCAGGAAGACGCAGGCGTCGGCCAGGTCGTCGGCGTGGAGGAATTCCCGCCGGGGGGTGCCGGTACCCCACATCACCACCTCGGGAGCCCCGTCGCGTTTGGCCTCGTGGAACTTCCGGATCAGGGCGGGCAGCACGTGGCTGCTCTCCAGGTCGTAATTGTCGTTCGGCCCGTACAGGTTGGTGGGCATGACGGAGATAAAATCGCAGCCGTACTGGTGGCGGTAGGCGTCGCAGAGTTTGATCCCCGCGATCTTGGCCACGGCGTAGGGCTCGTTGGTGGGCTCCAGGGGGCCGGTCAGCAGGGCATCCTCGGTCATGGGCTGGGGGGCCAGCTTCGGGTAGATGCAGGAGGAGCCCAGAAAGAGCAGTTTCTTTACGCCGTACACCCGTGCCGCCTCGATGACGTTGGCCTCGATCATGAGGTTGTCGTAGAGAAACTGCCCCCGGTAGGTGTTATTGGCCAGGATGCCGCCCACCCTGGCGGCGGCCAGAAAGACGTAAGCGGGTCGTTCTTCGGCAAAGAAGCGGTGCACGGTACGCTGGTCGCGCAGGTCGAGCTCCTTGCTGGTCCGGCTCACGATATTGTCAAAGCCGGCCTTGCGCAACCGTCGCTCGATGGCGGAGCCGACCATTCCTCGGTGGCCGGCGATGTAGATCTTGTCGGTGGGGGTCATGGATACTTTAATTAGGGTTCTTTGAAGATGGGTACAAAACTCAGCGGTGTATTCCTACTCTTCATCCCGCGCGGCCACCGCAAACCCCGCCGCCTTCAGCAACTCGTCCCGCCGGAACAGCTCCACGTCCGACCGTACCATTTCCGCGCACATCTCCGCCAGGGTCGCACGGGCCGACCACCCCAGCTTTTCCTTCGCCTTCGTCGGGTCTCCCAGTAGCAAATCTACCTCCGTGGGGCGGAAGTAGCGGGGGTCCACCGAGACCACGTCGGCACCCACCGCCAGGGGAAAGTCGCCGCTGACCGAGGCGATGGAGCCGATCTCGTCGATCCCCGTTCCCCGCCAGGCCAGTTCCACGCCCACTTCCCGGAAACTCATGGCAACAAAGTCCCGCACCCGCGTGGTGATACCCGTGGCCAGTACGAAATCCTCCGCCGTCTCCTGCTGCAGCATGCGCCACATCCCTTCTACGTAATCGCGGGCGTGACCCCAGTCGCGCTCCGCGTCCAGGTTACCCAGCCAGAGTTGTTGCTGCAGGCCCAGGCTGATCCGCGCCACCGCCCGGGTGATCTTGCGGGTCACGAAGGTCTCGCCGCGCAGCGGCGACTCGTGGTTGAACAGGATACCGTTGCAGGCGTACATGCCGTAGGCCTCCCGGTAATTCACCGTGATCCAGTACGCGTAAAGTTTGGCTACCGCGTAGG
This sequence comes from Lewinellaceae bacterium, assembly GCA_963838715.1. Classification (GTDB taxonomy): domain Bacteria; phylum Bacteroidota; class Bacteroidia; order Chitinophagales; family Saprospiraceae; genus Neolewinella. The sequence continues at coordinate 3,340,474 of CAWISE010000009.1, read as the reverse complement.
GGGAACGGGGGTAAAAAGGAGTCGTTTCCGACTGGGGAACGGCCTGCACCAGCCCGTACAGCTCGGAGGTGGAAGCCTGGTAAAAACGCGTCTTTTCCGTCAGCCCCAGCAGGCGAATGGCCTCCAGCAGGCGGGTGGTACCGACCCCGTCCACGTCCGCCGTGTATTCCGGCATCTCGAAGCTCACCCGGACGTGGCTCATGGCACCGAGATTATAAATTTCGTCGGGCTGTACTTCCTGTACGATACGCACCAGGTTGGTGGAATCCGTCAGGTCGCCGTAGTGCAGCACGAAATTCCGGTTGTCCACGTGGGGGTCCTGGTAGAGATGATCCACCCGGCCGGTGTTCAGCAGGGAGGAGCGTCGCTTGATGCCGTGCACCTCGTATCCCTTATTCAGCAGCAGTTCGGAGAGGTAGGCACCGTCCTGTCCCGTAATCCCGGTAATGAGCGCGCGTTTGGCCATGATCTTATAGTTTGGAGGTACGAAGGTAGGCACTCAGGAATTCGGTATCCGACGACCACTCCAGGGTTCGGTGGGTCCGCCACTCCCCGTAGCGTTCCAGCAGCCATTCGGACAGTTCGGCTGGCTGCCCATCGGCAAACACGGCACCTGCGCGCCGTCGGCAGATAAGTCCCGGACTCGATTCGGGGCCCGCGCCCTCGATGATCTCCGTCAGTTCGGGATCGGCCGGGCCGTTTACCAGGGCCAGAACGGGCCGCCCGCTCGCCAGGTAATCCCACAGTTTGGCCGTCAGCACCCCGTAGTAATTCGGGGCGGACCAGTTCAGCAGCAGCAGTAACTGGGCGTTTTCCTGCATTTTTTGCGCGGACGCAGGTGCGATGTTCCCCAGTGAGCGCACGGAGTGGTCGGGAAGACCGGCGGTCCATTCCCCCCAGAGGTCCGCATCCTTTCCCGCGTAGGAGAGCAGCAATTTCTCCGGGTCCATCCTGCCCGCCGCGAGGTGGTCCGCCAGCGCCTTTACCAGCGGCTCCACCGTCTGTAACCCCGGGTACAGGCTACCCGTATACACAATGGTGAACCGCTCCGTCACCGGAGCCGTCCGTGCCGGGGGGAGCCGGTCGAGCGCGCTCCGCCGCACCCGGATCCGCGGATGCAGCCCCGCCAGTTGCTCCGCCTGTCCGCGGGAGACGGCCCAGACCTCGTCGGCCGGCGCGACCACCCACCCGGCCCACCGCCGTTGGAGGTCCGGCCACCAGACGTCGCGCCGCAGCGGATCCACCGGCAGGTCCCGGAAATCAGCGATCCAACGCAGTTGCGGAAACCGCTTTTTCAGTCGCCGGGCCACGAGGTGATCCGACCAGGGGCGGAAGCTGGAAATGACCGTGTCCACCCCACCCTGCTCCACAATTTTCACCGCGGCGGCATAAGCTTGTTTGCGGTAGCCCATCCCGCCGTCGTCCGTCAGGTACACGAAAGGAAAGGCCTGCCGCAGCTTGCGAAGCGGAGCAGTCAACCGATTACTCCTCCCCGTTTTCTTCACCGTCCCGGCCGGACCGGCCCCACCCGCCACCGACCGCAGATCGCGGAGCGGAACGACCACCACCGCTACCCCTTCCAACTCCTCCCCTACGTACCCCCGGTCTCCCCGGATGACGTAAACTTGCTCGTATTCTTCCCGGGCGGTCTCGGCCAGCTGCCGCAACCGGCGCGCCGCGGCGGCGGGGCGGGGCGGGAAGTACTGGGCCACGAAGAGGATAGAACGTTTCATTGTTTAACCACTAAGGTGCTAAGCTTAGTTACTCAATGGTGATACTTTGGCCAGATAAGCTGCAATCACCGCCGCCTCCGAGAAACGCTCCTCCACCAGCCGGCGGCCGTTCTCCCCCAGTTCGGCTAACCGGTCGCGGGGAGTAGCTAACGCCGTCCGCATCGCCTCCGCCAGTGCCGCGGCATTCCGGGCCGGAACGAGCCAGCCGGTTTTCCCGGGCAGACAAATTTCCCGGCAACCGGGCACGTCGGTGGCGAGGAGTGGCCGACCGGTCGCCGCCGCCTCCAGCAGGGTACGGGGCAACCCCTCCCGGTAGGAGGGTAAAACCACCACCCCGGCCGTAGCCAAGTGGGGCCGCACGTCCCTGACCGGCCCCAGGTAGTGGATACCCGCTTGTTGGCCCCACTCCGTAGCTTCGTAGCCGGAGATGCCGGCCGGGTTGCCGCCGTCCGGGCCTCCGATGATCGTAAAGTGCGCCCCGGGGTGCGTTTTGCGTACGCTGCGGGCCGCCGCCACGAATTCCCGCACGCCCTTATCCGTCAGCAGACGACCGATGAAGAGAAAGTGATTGGTATCCGCTTGCGTGAAATCGACCGGCGGGAAATGGTCCAGGTTAACGCCGCTTCCCCCCACCACGCTGCTCCGGCCGCTGCTCACCAGCTTACGGGCCAGAAATTCCGTCCGGTCGTCCGGGTTGTGAAAAAAAACCCAGTCCGCACGGTGCAGAGCCGTTTTGTAAAGCCGGTCCATCAGCAGCTGCCAGCCACCGCCGCGGATGTAGGCAAACCCCAGTCCCGTCAGCGTACAGACGCTGCGCACGCCGGCCCACCGGGCGGCCAGCGTACCGAAGATCACCGGCTTGGCCGTGTAGAGAAGAGCCGTATCGACTTCATACTTACGGTATAGCTTAGCCAGCTCCCGGATCAAAACCAGGTTCGCCAGGGGGTTCAGTCCGGACCGGTCCAGGAAACCCAGCGGCTCGAAGTGCATCCCCGCCGCCCGGATCTCCCCGGCTTCCGGGCCGGCCGGCGCGATCACCACCACCCGGTGCCCGGCAGCCCGCAGGGCCGTCACCAAACCCCAACGAAAGTTAGTGACGTTAAAGGTGCTGTTCGTGACGAGGGCGACGGTGCTGGACATTACGGCAGTTCAGCGATAAATTTTTGCATGGTCGGATAGTGCGCGTCGATCCGCTGACGGACGGCGGACAGGCGAACGCATCCCGTCCGGTCCTCGTACTCCAGGTGATCTACTACCTCGGAGGCCAGTCGGCGGTTGGCCACGTAGGGATCCGCCAGCGGCTTCCCCAGACCGATCTTCTTCAGTATCCGCTGGGGAACGGTGGGCAGGGTCCGTCCGTCGTAGGTATCGAACACCAGTCCGCCCAGCACCTCTTTCAGCCCGTGCCCCCGGCCATCCTCGGTCAGCAGTACGCTGGGGCGGTTCACGCTGGAACAGAAGATGTGGGCGTGCACCCTTTGCCCGACGTGCAGGTCGGCCTCCCGGTAGAGTTGCATCAGGTCCTCCACGCCCCCGCTGATGTCCTGGTAGGCAATTTTTTCCGCATCCAGCCAGCGGGTCAGGGCCTGCTGTTTTTCGTGAAAGGCCGGATCCCGCCCGTAGGCGACCCGCAGGGTTTCCGCGTCCAGGGAGTGGTGGAAAGCCACGGTCAGTTTGGCGGCCGGGTAGCGGTCGCGCAGGGCAGTTACGACATCCCGACCGGCGGCATCGGCCCCGGGGCTGCGCAGGAAACTCACCCCCTGGCTGAATACGATGGACCGTAATTTTTTTTGCGAGAACGCAGGTGCCGGCTTCCCGATGAAGGCTTCGTCGTAGAGTGCCGGACAGCCGGTCATTCTACCGTGGTCCAGCCCCGCCATCAGGAGGGCGTTGAGGCTGCGGTAATCCCGCACCCCGATCCGCTGTCCGTCCGCGGCGATGCGCCGAAATAGCTCCAGGGTTTTCGGCGTGAAGCGGTAGCCGCGGGAATCCGCCCAGTGGCCGGGGATGCTGCTCCAGCCGGCCCCCATAATGACGATGGGCACGGTAATCCGGCTCAGGTCGTCCACCAGGGGATAGACGTGGGGGTACATATCGGTGCGCAGGGCGGGGCCGCCCAGCAGGATGAGGGCTTCGCTGCCGTTGACCCGCTCCAGGGCGGCATCGTCGAAGGCCTCCCAGGAATTCAGGTCCACGATCTCCCGGTCGGGGCGCAGCCGGCGCAACAGGTTGTGCCCCCGGTAGCGGATCAGGAAATCGCCGGCGTTGTTGCGGTTGCCGGTGAGGGTGACGTAGTAGGGGCTCATGCCAGTTGGTTCCATTGGAGGATGTCATCGGCGTGCAGGTCGATCCGGGTCTTACGGCCGATCACTTCCTCGATGTGCCGGGGGGAAACGCCGCTGGCGGGCCGCTTCCAGGTCAGGTGTTCGCGGGTCAGGGTACTGCCGGCGGGCAGGTCGGTTTCCAGTACCAGGCTCCGGCGGGCGTGGGCCCGGGCGGGGGCCTCGGCGGCCAGGGCGTACTTCTCGAAGCTGCCCAGGGTGACGAACAGCTCGTCCACCCGGCGGAAGAAATGCTTCAGGTCCTCCTTGTCCATGGCGTGGTAGTGGTCGTTACCGGGCAGCGATTTATCGTGGGTGAAATGCTTTTCCAGTACCGGGGCGCCCAGTAACGTGGCGGTCAGCAGCACGTCCATTTGTCCGGGCAGGGTGTGGTCGCTATAGCCGGGAACGGCCTCGGGGAAGCGGCGGCGCAGGTCCGTGATCATGCCCAGGTTCGCGTTCGCGTCCGGGGTCGGATAATTCAGGATGCAGTGCAGCAGGCAGAGCCGGTTCCCCTTCGCCCGGATACGCCCGACGGCCTCGGCGATCTCGTACAGGTCGGCCGCCCCCGTACTCAGCAGGACCGGCTTGCCGAAGTCGCAGAGGTACTCGATGAAGGGGAGGTTCGTCAGGTCGGAAGAGGAGATCTTGTAAACGCCCATCAGGTCGTTGAGAAAGGCGGCGCTTTCGACGTCGAAGGGGGTGGAGAGAAAGTCGATCCCCACCGTCTCGCAGTAGCGGGCCAGCTGCTCGAACTCCGACTTCCAGAACTTGTCGTACTTCCGGAACAGTTCGTGCTGGCTGGTGGTGGGCTCCTTGGTCAGATCCCAGTAGGCGGGGCTGTGCCGGCTGGCGATCTTGTCGGCCTTGTACGACTGGAATTTGATGGCCTGTGCCCCACCCTCCCGGGCCTCGTCGATCAGCCGCTTCGCCAGCTCCAGGCTGCCCTCGTGGTTCACGCCGGCCTCGGCGATCACGTAGGGGCGGTGCACACGGTGGGCGTGTACGTCAAAGTCGTTCAGGTAATCGGCCAGGCTCACAGGCTGTCTATTTTTTGTTTGATGAGTTGCAGCACCCGCTGCTTTCCGGACTTGATCTCCGGCCCCCGCATGAGTTCGGCCATGTACCGTCGCTGATCGGGATCGGCCAGCAGTTCCTCGAAGGTGCTTACGATGGTCTCGTCGGCGACGGATTCTCCGAGGCCGAGGTTGCGAAAGCCGTATTCGGCCGTGGCAAAGAAGTGGGTCACTTCCCGCTTGTTCTGACAGAGAACGATGGTGGGCAGGCCGAGGCTCGCGACTTCGAAGGTGGTCCGGCCGGCCGAGGTAAAGGCCAGGTCGGCGGCCAGCATCCGCTCGCTCATGTCGCTGACGTTGCGGATGATCTCCACGCCCGGTTGCTCGGCCAGCTCCCTGGCGTAGCCCAGCCCCAGGATCACGGTGATCCGGATGCCCAACTCCCGGCAGCGGGGGGCGATCAGCCCGAGTACCCGCCCGGTAAAGTCATTCGGGTCCACCCCGCCGAAGGTCAGCAGGACGTTCGTCACCGCCGGGCGGATCTCCACCCGCTCCCCGGTCAGCAGGAACTCGTTGCGCAGACAGAAGTAACGGTGGCCGAAGTAGTGACCCGGAACGATGCGCTCCTCGGGGTACATGGCGTTCACCACCAAGTCGGCAAGGGTCGCCCCCGGGCCGAGGTCTTCGAAGTTGATCAGCAGACAACCGCTCTCCGCCAGGGGCTGCATGTAGGCTTCGTCGGTGTCCAGCCGGTCGCTGATCACCACGGCGGGAGACAGGGCCAGGATGGTCTCCGGCAGTCGCTCCTCCCCCTGCCGTACGATGGCGTAGTGGTGACGGGCGATCAGTTCGGCGGCGTAGTCACTCTGATTATCGATCACGAAGATCACTTCGTGTTCCAGGATACCCCCGGCGATGGCCAGCATGTTGTAGGCGTGCCCCAGTCCGATCTCCCGGTAACCGGACACGACGATCGCCACCCGCTTTCGGCGGAGGTGGTAGTCGCACAGGGCCCAGTCGCCGTAAGTGTCGATGTCGATGCTCTCGGCCTCCCCCAGTTCGTGGACGCCGACCACCGCTCCGAAGCGGGTGTCGGCCGTCACTACCCCCCGGCGGGCAATGAGGAATCCGCCGGTCTCCCGGTACCGCTTCGGCATGTACTGTCGGTTAAGGCGGGCCGTGTAGGCGGGTTGTGGTCGCCCGTCCGGTCCCGGCTCCCAGGCCAGGTGGCGGTCGTCCGTTACGCTGACGAGGGTGTCCAGTTCCGGTTCGGCGGCCATCCGGGCCAGGGCGGAGGTAACCGTAGCCGGGCGCAGGAGCGGACTCGTCGGCTGCATGGTCACGACCAGGTCATACCGGATTCCGCGGCGCTCCTCCGCCTGGAGGGTGGCTGCGTGGATCACGCCGTCCAGGGTGACCGCGTCCCCGCTCAGTACGGGATCGCGGCGCAGGGGGGTCGCTCCGAACTTACCGGCGGCCAGGAGGATCTCCTCGTCCTCGGAACTCACCACCACGTCGGCCTTTTCTCCTAAGCTCAGGGCCGTTCGTACGGCGTAGTACAGCAGCGGCTGACCGTTCAGCAACCGGAGGTTCTTGCGGGGAATCCCCTTGGAACCGCCGCGGGCGGGAATGACGACGAGTATGTGGGGAGGGGCTGGGGTCATGGCAAGTAACACCGCGAAGGTACTACATCAAAGTGGCGTCGAAATGGAGCGAAACAAGGCCAGGCCCTTGGCCGCCCGCTCGGTCAGCACCCGGGGGGCGGCCGCCGCCACCTCCTCCAGGTAACTCACGATGTGGCGGTCCGGCCCGTGCACGTGAAAGGCAAGCGTGCTCAGCCCGGTGATCAGGGTAATGGGGTTACCCGCCGCCAGCCGCTCGATGCTGATGGTCTGGGCCAGTTCGGTAACCGGCAGTCCCGGTAACCGGTCGGCAATGACCTGCCGGTAGGCCTCCGCGTGCCGACCCCGCGCCTGTCGGGGGTGCAGCTTGTAGTACAACCGGGGCAGTCCGCGCCGGCCGATCTTGTCCATCACCCCGCCGAGCATCTCCAGGTAGGCCGGTAGCGAGACCATGTTGTCCTCTACCAGACAGCTGGTCCCCAGAATGGTGGCACCTGCGTACGCGCCCTCGAACTCCGGAGGAAATACGTTACCGAGTACGACCCGCCGGTCCGGGGACACCCAGGGAAAGCAGAGCGGAGAGGTCGTCAGGAAGGAGGCGGCCGTGGCGAAAAGTTCGCGGCCGCCGATGTCGGTGATCCGCTGAGAGCGGGTGTGGCTGAGGGTACGCCGCAGCCGGGCGACCGTCCAGGGGCCATCCTTCCGCTCCGCCATCCGAAAAAAATGGTCGAATTCTTCCAGCGACTGAAAGCTGCCCAGTCCGTCTTCCATCACGTGGTGGCCGGCGGAGTAACGCCGCAGCAAGCGGAGGTACCAGTAGGTGTACATCGCCGAGTACACCTGAAAATCGGCGGCACAGCGGTCCAGTACTTCCCTGCGGAAAGCGGCTTCCCGTCGCCGGTTTTCCAGCCGGTGACTGGCGACATTCCTACCGTTGGTGGGCAGAAAGCGATCACCGTCGATGCTGTCGCACACGGAGTCAGTGGACATGTCGAACGTCCCCCGGTTGCGGATCAGCAGCACTTCCCCCGCGGGGATATTCCGCTGCCGGATGTAGGCATCCGCGAGGTACTCCTGGAGTTTAGCGTGGGTGGCAAAGACGTAGCGGTACGGCATGGGAGCGCAAAAGTAAACCGCAAAGCCCTACATTCGGTACGATTTGACCGACGCGCGCGCCCCATTCCGCCTCACCGAAGGCAGTTCCCTCTTGCTCGATCTCCTGCGCGGGCTCAGCGCCCAGGCCGTTTTGCTCGGCCATGCGCTGTTTTTTTTCGGCATTTACGGCCCCGGTGCCGCCCCGGGAGCCTTCGTGATGCAGAACTTTGCCGTTCTGGTTTTCTTCGTGCTCTCCGGCTTGCTCATCACCTACTCCACGGTAAATAAGATACGGAGGGGCGGGGCGGATTACGGGTTCACCCGGTATTTCATCGACCGCTTCTCGCGCATTTTCGTCACCCTCGTTCCCGCGCTGCTGCTCATCGTCGTACTCGATCTCGTCAGCCGCTCCCTGGCCCCCGGCAAGTACCTCTACGACGATTCCTTCGACTTGCCCACCTTCGTCGGTAACCTGCTGATGCTCCAGGATTTCCCGAAGCTCCCCATCACCAGTTTCGGCTCCGGCCAGACGCTCTGGACGCTGGCCATCGAATGGTGGATCTACCTGCTTTTCGGGTGGGGGCTGCTGCGGGTCCTGCGCCCGACATCGCCCGCCTGGTACGACTATGCCGTACTGTTCCCCCTTCTCATCGTGCCTTCCTGGAATTTCTGGGGGGGCGACGGTCACGGCCTCACCCTCACCTGGATCTTCGGCGCCATCGGTTTCGGGGTGCTGGCGTCCGGTTGGCTGGGCGGGCTGGCGGCTCCCAAGAAATGGGGGTTGGTTGCCTGGTTCTCCGCCGTAGCCGGCGTGCGCTTCCGCCTCACCGGGCTGGAGTACGAACCTGTATTCGCTTTCTGCGTAGGGGCGGTCATCACCGTACTCGTTTCCCTCTTTGCCGCTACGCAGTGGCCGAAGATATTAGGCCGTCTCGTCCGTACCAATGCCGCCTTCTCCTACACCCTCTACCTGACCCACTACAGTATTCTGGACCTGCTGCGTTCCCTCTACGGCGATACCCTCGGCACCTGGACACTGCTTTTCACCGGCCTGCTGATCTCCAACGTTATTGCCGCCGGGCTCGGTCTGTTCGTTGAGGTTCGGGCGACGGAATGGACGAAGCGCTGGCTCTACCGCCGCTTCCTGCCAGCCAGATCCCGATGAGCAGCCAGAGGGGCCGGAAGTTCATCGTATCCTTAAAAATGCTGGCCAGCAGATACAGTAACAGACACACCCCGATGTACCGGTGGAGGACGCCCACGTCCGACGAAATATCAATAGATACTTTAGATCCTATCTCCCCCAGAAAATCTCCCCCTCTTGGGCGCGGACGCAGGTGCAAAACCCACACCAACAACAGCAACGCCCCGAACCCCAGCCAGCCGGTTTCCGCCGCGGCCCCCGTCCACGCCGAGTGCGGATCGAGACGACCGACGTGATCGGGGTACAAACCTTCCTCCTCCAGACCCTTAGTGTACCGGCTGTACCGACCCGGCCCCACTCCCAGCCCCGGATGGCGGTTCGCTACCGTCACGGCCGTTCGCTTGTTCAGCCAGTAGGTGGTCTCGTGTACCTCGTAAGCCCCCACTTCCCCCAGTACCCTCCCGGAAACGTAGTAGCTTCCACTCACCTGGCTGCCGGCCGGAAGCACCAGAAAGTGGGTCACGAACAACAGGGCCACCGTCAGTCCGGCCGCCGCCACCTTCGGCCAAATTCCCCAGCCGCGGACAAGGCACAGCAGCCCGATGGGGAAGAGCAGGTTCTCCTTGCCCAGCGTCAGCAGCCCGGCCAGCAGGAGTACGGCCAGTGCCCCCCACCGCCAAATCCCCCCCCGGGGGGTTAGGGGGACGGCCATGAACATTCCCGGCAGCAAGAGCATATAAAACATCCCGAAAGTGGGTGCGCTGCCCTGCATCCGGAAGACCGTCCCGAAGTAGGGGTACACCGCAATCGGGCTGGCGAAGTAGAAGGGGTCGGGGCCACCGAGCGCCCGGCTCCCGTAAAAGGTCAGGGCGAGTAGCGCGACGGCTACCGTCGCCCGGAACCACCACTCCAGCATGCGCCGCCCCCCGTAGCGATCGAGATGGGCAGTAACCAGCAAGACCAGCACTGCCAGGTAACACCGGGCCATTGCTTCGAGGACGGCACCCGCGGCCCCGCCCGTCCGCCACGCCCAGAGTCCGCTCGCCACGTTGATCAGCCCGTACAGCACCAGCGCCCCGGCTACCTTCGGGTATTTTCTAACCTGCCCCGGCAAATCCCGGGCAAAGGCCAGCAGTGCCAGCAAGAAGATAATTTCCGTCAGTTGCACCCGCCCGGGCAGTAGCCGGGGAAACAGGGCCGCGACGGCGTAAAGCGGAAGGAGGTACTGTTGTAGGTTCATGATTCCTCTTTTTACAAGTCGGACGTCCTGCGGTGCCGCTTTGCCGCCCCCTGCGAGACGGCCGACATGAAAAAGATTTTATTTAGCCCCAGTACCATCCCCGCCGCCACGTACACGAACCGCATCGCCAGGAACTCCTCGTTCAGCGCCGCCACGAAGATGAGCAGGAAAAAAGCGCCCAGGCAAATACCCGCCTCACTCACCGGCAAACTCCGGGCCATCCGCCACAGGGAAAGCACGACCACCAGCAGCGCGGTAAACCCCAGCCAGCCCACTTCCGCCAGGGCTCCGAACCACGTACTGTGTGGCCGGTAGACGGGTAAGTTTTCGGGATAATGACCCTGCTCCTTCATTTGGTCGACGAATGCTTCCGTGCGGTCGGGTCCGACACCAACCAGGGGGTGCTCCTCCGCCAGCGCCCAGTTCATCCGTTTCAGGGCCAGGTAAGAAGTTTCCGTTAACTGCCAGTCGTTCGTACGCAGGGCCACCCGCCCCCCGGTGAAGACCACCCCGGCCAGCTCCCGTTCCGTGTAGTCTTGCGGTAGTTGGACCAGGTAGTGGGTCACGAACCAGAAGGCCAGGGAACCGGCCACCACCGGCGCGTAGCGAAACCAGGCCGCCCGTTTCCGTATCCAGGGATCCACGAGCCAGCAGCCCATTCCTACCAGCAGCACCTCTTTGGAGAGGGTAAGCAGCAGCAACGGCCCCAGTAACGCCAGGAACCAACCGCTCTTTCTTCCCCTTCGGGGGGCGGGGGGCTGCCGCCAGTTCCGCCAGTGCCAGATAAAGGGCAGCAACACGACCATCACGGTTGCCATCGGGCTGCCCGCCGTCGAGGCCGCCCGGAAGACCGTCCCGAAGTAGGGATAGTTCTCGTACAGGATCACCCACCGGGTTTTGACCCCCGCCAGCCCCAGCCCGTAACCGAGGTAACCGACCACGGCCAGGATAACGCAACCCCACGTCCAGGCCCACAGTAGTTTATTGATTCCGGCTTTCCCCCGCTGCCGGACGTACCAGGCTACGATCAGCAGCAGTAACAGGAGGTAGCCCCGGCCCAGGGCTTCCAGGATACTGCCCGTTGCTCCGGAGAGCACAGCCGAGAGCAGCCCGATTGCGGTCAGCCCCGACAGTCCTCCGGAAAACCAGGACCAGCCGGGCCAGAGCTTTCGTCCGGCCACTAACAGTGCCAGGGGAGCCAGCAGTAAAAAGATCAGCTCCGGTACCTGGAGTTTGCTACCCACCACCGGCAGGAAGAGTACCCGCCGTAACGACAGGGAGACCGCGTAGGCCAGCAGTAATCGTTCCAGCCAGCGGGCGGGCATCAGGACAGTTCCGCCAGCAGTATCTCGCGGATGCGCTCGGCGGCGTGGCCGTCCCAGAGCGGAGGGATCACCCCGGTCTTCGCCCGGCCGTCCAGGATGTTGTCCACTTCGGTCATCACGGTATCGGGGTTGAGGTCGGCCATCAGGATGTTGGTGCCGAGTTCGACGGTGATGGGCCGTTCGGTGGTATCGCGGAAGGTGAGACAGGGGACCTGCAGGTAGGTCGTCTCCTCCTGGATGCCGCCGGAGTCGGTCACGATCAGGCGGGCGTTGTCCATCAGTTGCAGGAACTGGAGGTAGCCCTGGGGTTCGAGGATGTGCAGATTATCGATGGCCTCCACTTCGGCCAGCAGTCCGTGCTTTTCGAGGTTGTTTTTGGTGCGGGGGTGCATGGGAAAGACCACCGGTAGCCGGTCGGCACTCCGGCGGAGGATGTCGGTGATGTCACGCAGCCCCTCGGCGTTATCCACGTTGTGGGGCCGGTGCATGGTGGTGAGCATATAGGATTTCGGATCGAGACCCAGTTCCTCCAGGATTTTTCCCTCCGAGGCTTTTTTACGAAAGTGGACCAGGGAGTCGATCATCACGTTACCGACGAAGTGGATGCCCCGGCTCACGGCATTTTCCCGCGCCAGGTTGACCAGTCCGCTGTGCTCGGTGATGAAGTGATACTGGCAGATGGCGTCGGTCACCACCCGGTTGACTTCCTCGGGCATCTTGCGGTCGCCGCTGCGCAGACCGGCCTCCACGTGGGCCACGGGGATACCTTCCTTGACCGCGACCAGCGTGGTGGCGGTGGTGGCGTTCACGTCTCCGACTACCAGTACCAGGTCCGGCTGTTCCAGCTTCAGCACCTCCTCGAATTTCAGCATCACGTTGGCCTTCTGGTAGGTGTGGCTACCGCCGCCGATGCCTAGATAGTGATGGGGCTCGGGCAGACCGAGCTGGTTGAAGAAGATGTCGCTCATCCGGGCATCGTAGTGCTGACCGGTATGAACGATGCGGCTTTCAATCTTGCCGGAGGCCTCGAAGGCGCGGTGCAGGGGGGCGACCTTCATGAAATTGGGCCGGGCACCGACAACGGAGAGAATTTTGATCATGGAGCAAGGGGAGTTACGGGCTGGCCCCGTTGCTTTACCCACCGGGCTACGGGGCGCTCGACGTAGTAATGCAGCAGGTAGCTGACGATTAGGGAGGCGCAAAGTAACACAACGATATCCACGTAAGCATTGTGAGGATCGAATACCCACGACTTGAACTTCTGGTAGTACCGCATCAGCGGGCGGTGAATCATGTAGAGCGCGAAACTGATCTCCCCACCCACCACCAGCCAGCGGGCCGAGAGCAGGCGGGAAAACCAACCGCCCTGAAGGGCGAACGCCCAGATCACCGCACTCATCGGTAACCAGTAGTACACGGAGTAGCGCCAGACCTGGGGGATGTTTGAGAAATTGATGAAGAACACGCCCAGCAGCAGTAGCGCCCCGGCCTCCAGCCAGGTGTAATTTAGTGCTGGCCGTCCTCCGGACACAGCCATTGCATAACCGTGGTAAAGAAGAATTCCCAGGAAGAAATCAGCGATCCGGGAGTAGGGGCTGATGTAGAACAGCGCGTGGTGGAGTTCGGTGGGCACCAGGTAAAATGCCACGGGGACCAGCAGTACCAGCAGACCAAACAGAAAGGCCGTCTTCCCCATCCGCTTCAGCAGCCGGCCGAACCAAAGGATCAGAAAGGGAAAAGCCAGGTAAAAGAACCACTCCGTCGAGATACTCCAGCTGGAGGAGTTGTAGGCGCGGTAAATGTCCGGATCCAGCCAGAGCGCATGGGTCAGCGTCAGGTGACTGAGGAAAGCAGGCACCGTCGCACCCGATACCAGGGCGGCGATTCCCCCCGTGGTGACCGGCAGGGCCAGCAGCAGAGTGACCAGGTGCAGGGGGTAGATGCGGGCCAGCCTGGCCAGGTAGAACGTCCGCTTCCGGATCTTTCCTTCCTCGAAGACCGACTGGTAATTGTAGGCCAGGATGAAACCGCTGAGAATAAAGAAAAAGCTTACCCCGATGTAGCCCTCGCTGAATATCCGCGCGTAGAGGCCATCCAGCAACGGGTCGTTCACCTTGGTCATGAAGAAGCAGTGGTGGAAGAATACCGCCAGGGCGAAGAAGAGCCGCAGGGAGGTCAGGGGCAGAATGTGTACGCGCTTCGCCATCTCGCTATAACCTTGTCCACTCTGCGGGTACCAGGTCACTGGTGTCGATCGACGGGTCGGTAAACCAGTTTTTGGGCGCGACCACCTGCTTGTCGGCCGCGGCGGTCGATAGCCAGGCGGCCCACCAGGCGAAGCTGCTGTTCGGAATCAGGAAGTGCTTGCAGTTCGTCATCAGCCGCATATAGTTCCCAAACTTATATCCCTTGTGTTCGTGATCCACGAACTCCGTCGGCCGGTCCAGCAGGATGTTATCCCGGCACCAGGCCACGTCGTCGGAGAACACGAAAAAGCGGGCATCCGGTACCCGTTCCGCCAGGTAGCGTGCCCCCCGCAGGAAGTAGTCACGGTCCGTGGCGTTGAGGGTGTCCACCTTCAGAAAATCCGTCCGGCGCACGTTCAGGCAGATGCTGTTGGTGGACCGGATGCGGCCCAGTAATTCCTCCGACTCCGGCAGCAACGGAAGCCGAAATTCAAAATCCTCCCGGATCTCCTCCTCTACGCCCGCGAAATACTTGGGGCTCTGAAACCACCCCTCGTAGATCACCCCCTCCCGCGCCTCGCGCAGGATGGCCGGGTTGAAGTGGAACTGCCCCTCCCGCACCCGGGGCAGGCCACGCGGAGCCAGCCGGCGCACGGCCTTCGCCAGCGGTGCTATCCGGGTGTTGTAGAGTGGACCCAGTAAGCTGGGGGAAACCAGAAAGTCCGCGTCTACCCAAAAAACGTCGAGGTCGTACCCCCGGTACACGAAGTCGGCCGGCTTGTTGCGGTACAACAGGCTGCTCAGGTCCAGCTTCAGGTCACAGTCCAGGTCGTAGGCCAGTTGGGTGCCCAGCGCGTACTGAAACATCTGGTTGCCCATTCCGCCCTTGAGTCGGCTCACGATCATACAACGGTCATTTTACGGGCCAGCCCGGCCAGTTCGGCCCCGTCGGTCCGGCGGTGGACGGCCAGGTAGTCGATCCCCGTTTGGTGGACGACGTAGTCCCTGGCCAGGAACGTCCTGGCGGCGGCCGCTTCCTCCGGGATCAGGTGATGGTATTCGAACAGGATGAAGGTGGGTTGAAACCGCTCCAGGTCGAGTTGGGAAAGTACCCGCCAGTCGTATCCCTCGCAGTCAATGTGCAGGATATCGATGGACTCCACCGCTTGCGACCGCAGCAGTTCCGGAAGGGTCCGTCCCGTTACTTCCAGCGACTCGATGAAGGGCACCAGCTTGCCGTCCAGGTGATTTTCCAGGTGGGCGCGGTTAAAGGAGCCGAGCTGGTCGTACCACTCCGGCAACTCCGGGTGGGCCACCTTGGCCGCCGCCGTGACGTGGTAGAACGGCATCCGCTCCCCCTCGTTGATGGCTACGTTCGCGAAGCGGAAGCGGTCTTCGTTCGGGTAATTATTCTTCAGCCGTTCAAAAATGTAGGGGATGGGTTCGACGAATAACCCCGACCAGGAGCGGTGGCGCAGCAATAACTCGTGGAGCGGGTCGCCCGTTTTACCGTCGTTGGACCCGATCTGTACGATCCGGGCCGGTTTCCCGCCCAGTAGCCGGTCGAACCAGTAGGCCGGGTAGCGGGGGTCCCGCAGGTAGGGAACTTTCGTGGCCCGCCGCCACTCCCGGCGAATCTTGTTGAGTAGTCTACTGATCATCTTCGGGGGCAAAGTTGGAAATAAATTCGGCAATCGTCCGCTCGGCTACCCGTTCGTGCCCGTAAACGGTCAGCCGGCGGTGCATCTCCGCCACGGCTTCCCGGTACCGTTCGTCCGTCAGTACCCGTTCCATCTTCCGCTCAATGTCCTCCCGGCTATCCAGGTCCTTGTCGGCCCGGAGCCCGACACCGTGGTACTCGACCCGGGCCGCGCAGCCGGGCTGATCGGACTGCTTACCGGAGTACACCAGCATCGGGACCCGGAAGTGCAGACACTCGTGGATCGTATGGATGCCCCCGTGGTTAATGCTCAGGTCCGCCTCCCGCAGAATGGTCAGTTGCGGCAGGTAGCTAAAGAGGTGGACGTTCTCCGGAACGGGGCCGATATCCTCCGGGGATATCTTTCCCGTCCCGATAAAAATCGTCCACTCCGGTCGGTCGTCGGCCGCCGCGGCGATGCGGGACAGGAACCCGGCATCGGTACCCGACACGGTGGAGACCGTACAGCAAATGATTTTCGCCTCCCGCCGCCGCGCTTCCAGGAGGATGGCACCTGCGTCCGCGCCCCGGTTGCTCACTGCCTTTTTCTCGTGCCGGTCGGCCCGCACCATCGGTCCGATGTAGTGCAGGTTCGGCCGCCATTCGTGGGGAAATTCCATCTCCCGGGGGGTCATCGTCAGGGCCGGCAATTCGGTGTAGGAGAAGGCGCCCGGCCAGTAGCTGTCGCGGATCAGGCGGCGGGGAAAGTCATATTCCTGCGCCAGGGCCAGCAGCAGGGACCGCCGGTCGCGCCCCCCGCTGCGCCGGGCAATTTTGGCGAACATCCACTTACGGGACCACCGAATCTTCTGCCAGTGAGCCGCCATGGCCAGCCGGGTACCCGCCCACCCTCGTCCCGGAACGACGTCGGTCAGCGGATACGGTAATCCGGGGCGGTTCCAGTGTCCGTACCACTGGCTCAGCAGCAAAAAGGGAAAGCCGTGCCCGTAGCTGGCCAGGATGTACTCGTGCAGTTCCACGTCGATCAGCAGCAGATCGAAGGAGCCGTCCTTCACCGCATCGACGAAGGCGATCGGTCGGTAAGCGGCCATTAACTCCTCCCGGGTATTACCCCGTTTCTCCGGGTGCAACTCGATGGCGGGCAGTTCCAGGAACGGCAACCCCTCCGCTTCTACGGTCGGGCCGACCGGCCGGGGGGCAGCCAGGGTCACCGCGTGATCGTCCGCCGCCAGCCGGCGGGCCAGTTCCAGACTGGCGTTCGTGATGCCCGTCAGGCCGGTGGTGACGATCAGGAGGCGGGCCAAACTATTCTCCGTTCATTTCCGCCAGCAGGCGCAGCATGACGGCCTCGGCGTGGGCCGCCTGAGCCGAGATGGTGGGGTAGCGAAAAACCGTCGTCGCGGGCAATTCCAGTTCCAGGGTCTCGTTGACGCGGTTCACCAGCCGCAGGGCCGTCAGGCTGTGGCCGCCGAGATCGAAAAAGCTGGTCTTCGTGCCCACCGCTTCCAGCCCCAGTACGTCCAGCCAGATACCGTGGATGAGTACTTCGAAGTCACCGTTCGGTTTGTCATCGGAAATGGTCGTCAGGGGAATCGCGGACAGGGCCCGTCGGTCCAGTTTCCCGTTGTTGGTCAGGGGGAGTTCGTCGACCGTCAGCAGCCGGGTCGGCACCATGTAGGCCGGCACCCGCTCGGCCAGCCGGTCCAGGGCAACCTTTTCGTCGAAGTCCGGTCCGGCAACCAGGTAACCGACCAGGAAACGGTCGGCCAGCTGTTCGCCACGGGGCAGTACGACGGCCTGGCGGACATCCGTTTGTTCCGTCAGAATGGCCTCTATCTCACCCGGTTCGATCCGGAATCCCCTGATCTTTAGCTGATTGTCAATTCTCCCCAGGAAGTCGATCTGTCCGTCCGCTCGCCAGCGGGCCAGGTCGCCACTCCGGTACCAGCGCCCGCCGTCGGCGAGGGTGACAAACTTCTGATCGGTCAGATCCGGGCGGTTATAGTAGCCCCTTGCCACCTGGATACCACCGATCAGCAGTTCTCCGGGCACGCCGACGGGACAGTCCGTTCCGGTTCCCGACAGAATCCGGATCGGGGTGTTAGCGACCGGATTGCCGATGGGTACTTCCGTGACCGGACCGCTGGCCGGCGCGGCCCAGTGGGTCACGTCGATGGCGGCCTCCGTCGGGCCGTAAAGGTTGTGCAGTTCAACGGCCGGCAGCCGCTCCCGGAAGGCGTTCACCTGCCCGGGTAGCAGGGCTTCCCCGCTGCACAGCACCCGCCTCAGGTCGGGCAGGTGCAGTTCGCGCTCCAGGAAAATCTCCAGCATCGGGGGCACGAAGTGCAGGGTCGTGATCCGCTCCCGGCGCATCAGTTCGCTCAGGTAAATACCATCTTTCTCTCCCCCGGGGCGCGCCAGCACGACACGGGCACCGACCAGCAGGGGCCAGAACAGTTCCCAGACGGAAACGTCGAAGCAGAAAGTAGTCTTTTGCAGTACCGAATCCGTCACGTCCAGCCGGAAGGTTTCCTGGGCCCAGCTCAGTCGGTTCACCAGCCCGTCGTGCTGGTTCATCACGCCCTTCGGACGGCCGGTGGAGCCGGAAGTGTGCAGGATGTACAACAGGTCGGTGGCGGCCACTTCGGGCAGTTCCACCCCACTGTTTTCGGGCAGTGGCCGGTCCAGCAGGATCGGTTCGCGGCCGCTCAGCCGGGTCAGGCGTTCGCGGTGAGCACTTACGGTCAGGCAGCGGGCTCCGGAAACGTCCTCCAGGATATTTTCGATCCGCCGGTCGGGGTACGCCGGGTCGATGGGCACGTAGGCCCCGCCGGCCTTGATGATGCCCAGCAAACCGGGGAGCAGCTCCGGGCCGCGCTCCAGGCAGATCACGACGGGGGCCTGGGGTGCAAGCCCCTCACTAATCAGTAGTCCCGCCACCGCATCGCTACGCCGGTCCAGTTCCCGGTAGCTCAGCGTATCGTCTTCGAAGGTGACGGCGGGGGCCTCCGGGCTCTTCCGTACTTGTTCCCGGAACAGGTCGACGATGGATTTATCGACCGGGTAATCGCTTTGCTCCGGCCCGAATTTTTCCAGGCGGGCGCGGTCGCAGGTGCAGACTTTATCTATGGGCGTGGAGCGGTCGTTCAGGAATAGCTCCAGTAACTCCGTGAACTGCCCCGGTACCCACTGCTGGAGGGCGGGGTCGATCACCGCGTCGTTCAGTTCGAAACTCAGCGTCAGCCGGCCCGTACCGTCGAAGTCGAAAACCTGGAACTTGAAGTGATGCCCCGGTTCGGTGTGGCCGGCGTGCAGCCACTCGGAAGTGATCTCTTGTCCCTCCTCCCGGACGAACGCCTGGTTGATGTAGTTGAACAGCACATTGAAACTGTTGCCCCGGGCGGGGGCGCTGCTGTCCGGTTTGGCGTGGCGGAGGTAGTCCATGCTCTCCGTCTTTACCCGGGCGAGGAGGCTGCCGAAGGTTTCCCCCGGTTCCACGGTAACGGATTGGGGAAAGAGTTCCATAAACAGTCCGGTGGCTTTCCGGAAGGCCGGGCGGGCGCGGTTGTGGGCCGGTACCCCGATGGCCAGTTCCCGCTGTCCGCTGATCCGGTGGAGGTAAGCGAACAGCACCGTCGCGAATACCTGAAAGCGGGACAGATCGACCGACCAGGCCCGGAGGTCGGGCTCCTGACAGGCCGCGTCCAGTTTGCTCATGAGATCCGTGGAGAGAACGGTCTCCACCCGGTGGCTGGCCGTAGTTCCCTCCGGATTGCGCTCGCCAAACAGGGCGGGGGGCTCGGGCAGGGTTTCCGCCACGGCCAACCAGTGGGCGACGGCCTCCCGGTGGGCGGGCGTCTCCCGCCGGGCGTCCAGGAAGTCGACAAAGTCCCGGAAGGGAGGTATCGTCGGTAATGCTTCCCCGTAATAGGCACGGCGCAGAAAATCGAACTGTACCGCCTTGCTCCAGCCGTCGGTTACCAGGTGGTGCTGGTTGAGGTAGACCACGTACTGTTCTTCGCTCAGTTTCAGCACCGCCAGGTCGAATACTGACGATTCCACCACAAATACCCGCTGAAGCCGCTCGGCCAGCCACGATTGCAGTTCGTCTTCACCGCTCAGTTCGTAAACGGGTACGTCGATATCTCCCGTCGTCTCCGCCGCCTGGTGGACCGATTCTCCCTCCCGCCGGAAGCGTAACCGCATACTGTCGCACTGCGCTACCAGGCTACCGAGTGCCCGTTTCATCCGCTCCACATCCACTGCCTCCCGCCAGTGAAAGGCGAAAGCCATATTGTTCATCGGGCTGTCGGGGTGCAGCTGCTGACCGACCCAGATGGCCGATTGCGTACGGGTGAGGCGGAAGTTGGTCGACATGCTTATGCTTTGATCCTTTCCACGTAACCGGCCATGGCCGAGACGGTCATAAAGTTCTCGATCGCCATATCCTGGGGCGGCACCCGAAAGTCGTAGGTACGCTCCAGGAACTCCACCACCCGCATCATGTCCATGCTGCCCAGCAGTCCACTACCCAGCAGGTCGTCCTCCGGCTGTAGGCCGAGCGCGGGGTCACCGCCGTGAATATCCTCGGTGATGAAGTTGATTATCGTCTGTTCCATATGTCTTGAAGTTCGCGTTGCAGGGCCGGCCGGTCGACCTTATCGGATCCCGTTCTCGGGAAACCGTCCATCACCATGATGGTTGTCGGAACGGCGTAGGCGGGTAAACGCTGCCCCAGGTGGAGGAGGAGTTCCCGCTCGGTCACTTCCCGTCCGTTGCGGAGTACGGCGGCCACCAGCACCGCGGCTTCCGTGCCGGCCAGGGTCAGGGCAACGGCCTCCCCCACCCCGTCGTGGGCGGTCAGCGCCGCCTCCACCGCCCCGAGTTCCACCCGGTATCCCCGGATCTTGACCTGGCTGTCACGGCGCCCCCCGAAGCGGAGCAGTCCGTCCGTTCCCCACTCGGCCAGGTCGCCGCTGCGGTAGTAACGGACGGGCAGGCCGTCGGGCCCGCTGCGCTCCAGGAAAGCTCCTTCGTTCAGGGCCGGTCGCTGCCAGTAGCCCCGCATCATCGTCGGGCTGCGAATGCAGAGTTCTCCGTCCACGAGGAGAATTTCCGTATTCGCCCAGGCGGCCCCCAGGGGGACCGCTTCGTCATCTACCGGCGGGCCGGGCAGCACGTAGGCGGTACAGACATTGGTTTCGGCCGGGCCGTAAAGGTTAGCTACGCGGGTACGGGGTAATGCTTCCATCAGCCGGGCCAGCGGTCGGGGAGCAAAGGGTTCCCCGGCGTAAAAGATCCAGCGCAGGGCGTCCCAGTTTCGGTCCGCCAGTTGCCCGCTTGCCAGCATCTGGGTCAGGGCCAGGGGCACGGAGTACCAGACCGTGATGCCTTCGTCCTGGATCAGTTGGCTGAGGGAGGCCGGGAAGATGGTGTGGGCATCGGTGGCCAGCACGGCCGTGGCACCGATCAGCGGAGCGGCAAACAGGGCCAGCTGGCTGACGTCGAAGTACACCGGGGCGTGGTTGCCGAAAATGTCGTCCCGGGTCAGTCCGAAGGTGTCGACCATCAGGCGGGCAAAGGCCAGTCCGCTCCGGTGGGTGTGCACGATGGCCTTGGGGTCGCCGGTGCTCCCGCTGGTGTAGATGAGGTAGGCGGGGTCGTCCTCCGTGAGGGCCGGGGGGATGGGGGGCGGGGCCGCGGGTGCGAGGTTTATATCAGACCATTCCGAGCAGTGGAGGTCGGGCCGGTCCACCTTCGCTCCGAGTAAAGTGGTGAGTCCGGTCTCCGCTTTCAGCAAGGGAATCAGGGACCGTCGCTGAGAGGGGTGGCTGACGAGTACGTTGACTCCGCAATCATTCAGTTGAAAGGCGGAGCGGGCCGCCGGGGCCTTGGGGTTGAGGGGAACGAAGATCGCCCCCAGCCGCATGACGGCGTAGATGGCGACCGGCACCTCGATACAGCGGGGCAGGCAAACTCCCACCCGGTCCCCCATCCGGACACCGGACTCGTGCAGTACCGTCGCCAGCCGGTCGGCCCGGTCCGTCAGTTCCGCGTAGGTGAGTTGGTCCGTCCCGCAGCGGAAGGCCGGGTGATCCGGGCGGCGGGCGGCACTCTCCCGCACGGCGTGGGGCAGGAGGTAGATCAAAGGCCCAGCAGTTTAGCGATGATGTTGCGCTGAATGTCGGAGGTCCCGGCGTAGAGAACGCCCCCGACGGCATCGCGCAGGTCGCGGTCCAGACCGTTCTCCTGGAGGTAGCTGATGCCGCCGTAGGTACGCATGGCGTCCAGGCTCGAAGACACGAAGGCCTCGCTGAGCTGCAACTTCAGGAGGGCCGCTTCCAGCAGGGCGTTGTCTCCCCGCTGCTTCATCCAGGCCGTCTTGTAGAGCAGTAGGCGGGAGCTTTCCAACCGCAACTTCATTTCCACGATCCGATTGGCAACGGATTGGTACTTCCCGATTTTCTGTCCACCCTGCACCCGCGTCCGCGCAAAAGCAATCGCCTGTTCCAGCTGCCTTTCCATGGCGCCGAGCTGACTGGCCAGGATGCTGCAACGGTCGTACTCCAGGGAGTGATTCATGATGCTGAAACCCAAACCTTCCCGACCGAGGATGCTGGTCTCGGGCAGGAAGCAATCCTCGAAGCGGAGCGTACCGAGCGGTACCGAGCGCATGCCCAGCTTGTCCTGCTTGTCGCCGGTGGTGAACCCCGGTGTATCCCGGTCGACCAGGAAGGCGGAGACGCCCCAGCTGCCCAGTCCGGGCTTCGTGGTGGCGAAGACGAGCACGTAGTCACAGACCGGCGCGAGGGTGATGAGGCGCTTCTCCCCGTTGAGGCGGTAGCCCCCGGCCACCCGCTCGGCGTGCAGTTTGATGGCCGCCACGTCGGAGCCGGCTTCCGGCTCGGTAATGGCGTGGGCCCCGATGAGCTCGCCCCGCCCCGAAGCGGGAAGGTACCTTGCCTTCTGCTCGTCGCTGCCGAAGTGGAGGATGGGCGTCATTACCGTCCACATACTGGCGTTCAGGGCGAAGGGCAGGCCGTTCTCGGCGCAGCCGTAGCCCAGCCCCTCCATCGCCAGCAGTGCGCGCATAAAGTCTACCTCCTCCAGCGGCCCGCCGTAACTGGCGGGGAGGGCCATGTTCTGAATACCGAAGTCGGCGCAGGCCCGCCAGAGTTCCCGGGAGAACCGTTGTTCCCGGTCCCGTTCGCCCGCCCCGGGGGAGAGGGACGCCGTGGCGAAGGCGGTCATTTCCGCCTTCAGTTCCAGGTATTCCGCGGGCCAGCTAAAGTCCATGGAGGCAAGTTACGCAGGTTGAGCGGACCTCGGAGTGTTCGCAGAACCTCCGAGCGTCCGGTTGCCGTTAGAAACGGTATTTCAACAAGGCGCGGAAGGCGAAGGGAGTGCCGGGGGTGAAGTGGATCTCCTCGACGGGAGAGACTTCGTTGCGCAACCGGCTTTCGGTAGCGAACTGGGTTTCGTTCCATTCCGTATCCAGTAGATTGTCGATCTGAAAACCGAGCGTCAGGGCACCGATGTCGTAGCTGGCACTGGCGTCCACGACGGTGTAGCCCTCGGCTACGATGCTGTTGTCCTCGTTGGCGGCCCGGTCACCGAGGTGGCGGAACTGGACATTGGCGCGCCAGCGGTCCTGACTGGCGGTCAGGCCGCCGCTGGCGGTCAGGTCGGCGGCCAGGGGGATGCGGTCCTCGCCCTCGGGGGCTTCGAGGCTGCGGGCGTAGGCGTAGTTCACGTCAAGGTTCGCGAAGAGCCAGTCGTTGAGCTGGTGGCGGACGTCAAAGTCGATACCCACGCGGCGGGTCTCCCCGCTGGGCTCGACGATACCGGCATCGCCGACGTAGACGAACTCCTGGTCGAGTTTCAGGTACCAGGCGGCGACGTTGGCCACCGTACGGCGGGAAGGCTTGAAGGTGGCTCCGAGGTCGGCACCGTAGGCGGCCGGCAGAATATCGCGGGCGGTCCGGTCGAGCACCACCCGGGTGTCGTTGGAGTGGAAACCGATACCGGCCTTGGCGAAGAGGCGCAGCCCGGGAGAAACGTCGTAGAGGACACTCAGTTTCGGGGAAACGGCGGTGGCCGTCTGGTGCTGCAAGTTGTAGATGGTATCCAGGTCGTCCACGTAGTTGAACTCGAAGGCGTCCACCCGCAGGCCGGGCTGGATGCTGAGCCGGCCGAAGGTGAGGTCGGCGTCGGCAAAGGCGTAGAAGTTGCGCTCGTCGATCCGGCCCCGCTGAATTTCCTCCAGGGTTACGCGGCGGGCGCGGGTACGGGCCAGGGAGTTGTCGTTGCTCAGGTCGGCCCGCAGGCCGGCCCCGGCGCGGAAGAGGGCCGATCCGGTTCCCAGGGACGCCGTACGGTTGTAGCTACTCTCGAAGCCGAACAGCTGCCGGTCCTCGAACTGGCGGATCTGGTCGCCGTTCACGGGGTCTTCCAGGAAGAAGGTAAAGTTGCTGAAGAGCTCGAAGTCGTAGAGACTGAAATAGGTGTTGGCCTTGAGGTAGGAGTTCTCGTCGAGGATGCGGCTGGCCTCCAGGGCGATGTTGGTGCGGCTGGTCTGTCCGCCTTCGGTATCGTCGATGGCACCGAAGCGGCTGATCCGGCCGGACTCGACGGCACGGACGGGAATCTGCCCGCTGGCGTCCCAGCGGCTGCGAAAGTGGCTGGCCAGGAGGGATACCCGCAGCCCGCCGGCAAATTCGTGGGTCAGCTTGCCCATGAAGTTGTTCCGGTAAAAGTTCTGACTGGACTCAAAGGGTCCGTCGGTGGCCGTATAGGAAGCCGCTACGTAGGCGCTCGTCCGGCTGGTGTCCACCAGGTTGAAGAGGCCGGTGAAGCGCTTGGAGTTGAAGTTGCCGGCCTCCAGGCTGACCATGCTGTTGTCCAGCCGGTCGCGGGTACGGAACTTGACGTAACCGGCGGTGGCGAAGTTACCGACGTCGGCGGCGTAGGGGCCCTTGGCGAAGTCGATCTTCTCGATCGTTTCGGGGATGATGAAGTGGAGATCGGCGTAGCCCTGCCCGTGGGCGTGGCTCACCATATTGACGGGCATACCGTCTACGGAGATGGCAACGTCCGTTCCGTGGTCGATATCGAAGCCCCGCAGGAAGATCTGCTCGGCCTTACCGCCACCGGCGTGCTGACCGATGAAGAGGCCGGGGACCCGGCGCAGGATTTGCTGGCTGTTGGTAACCGGGCGCAGCCCCACGTCGATGGAGGAGACGATGTTCGTCTCCCGGTTGTTGTTGCGGACGACGACCTGCCCGAGGTCGATGAAGGATTCTTCCAGAACGACCACAACCGGACGATCGAGGGCCTTCAGGATCATTTTCCTGGGCTCGAACCCCAGGTAGCTGATCAGCAGGGTATCTCCCTCGGTTACGCCCCGGATGAGGAAGTTGCCGAACTCGTCGGAGTGGGTGTGGACGTCCGAGTTGACGTGACTGACGTAAGCACCGACCAGTGTTTCGCCTGACTTACTCTTAACGGTCCCCCTTGCGTTTTGCGCTCCCAGGGCACCGGAGAGTACGAGAAGGAACAAAAGGGCGGGGAATAATTTGTGAAATCGCATTAGTTGGGTAATAGTGAGTGGTTGGCCGAGGATGGCTGTTGTAACTGGAATACGAAGCGGGCACAAGAACTGGATTTTTACGGGAAATGTTTAAGATTTCAACTACTTCCGGCAGTCTGTACGACCTAAAGTCACGTAACTGCATTTAGGTTCCGTCGATTTTGCGGTACCATTGCGGTACCATAGGGCCTTCCCACCGAATATCTCGTCATGCCCGATACCAGGGGAATAAAAAAATTGCTCCGTATCCTGTCCGCTCGTGAGCGGAAGAAGATGGCCGTACTGGCGGGGGTGATCTTCGTGATGGGGCTACTGGAGTTGGTGGGCGTAGTGAGTATTCTGCCCTTCATCCAGTTGGTGGCGGACCCCGGGATCGTCGAAAGGAACGCCACCCTTAACGCCCTCTTTCAGCCGTTCGGATTCACCAACGAGCGGCAGCTGCTGATCTTCGCCGGGGGGCTGGTGATCGGGTTACTGCTGCTCACCAACGCTTTTTCCGTTTTTAAGACCTGGCTACAGTTCCACTATTCCTGGGGGATCGCCAACCACGTGAGCGTCCGCCTATTGCACGCCTACCTGACCCGCCCCTACGCGTACTTCCTGAACCGCAACACTTCGGAGTTCACGGCCTACATCATCGGGGAGGCCACCCTGCTCATCACCGGGGTCATGGTGCCCCTCATCGAACTGGTCAGCCGGATATTCGTCTCCCTCATTATTTTCGGACTACTCCTTTACGTGGAGCCGGTGATCGCCCTGACCATGTTCGGCACCCTGGGCCTCGCCTACGGGCTGATCTTCCTGACCCAGCGCGGTTACCTCCGCCGGGTGGGCCGCAAGCGGATGGTACTGAGTGTACGCCGGTACAACAGCCTAAAGGAGCTGTTCTCCGGGATCAAGACCGTCCAGGTATTCGGTAAGAAGGCCTTTTTCGCCGACCGTTACGAGGCGGCCAGTACCGAATTCTGCGGCATCCAGCCGAAGTACAACCTGATCACCACCTACCCGAAGTACCTGCTGGAAGTGATTTCCTTCGGCACCATCATCGGCATCACGATCTACCTCTACCTGCGGGAAGGGGACATCAGCGGCGTCGTCCCCACCCTCAGCCTCTACGCGGTGGCCGGTTACCGCTTGCTGCCGGCCCTCCAGGCTGCCTTCGCCGCCCTCGGGAAGTATACCCACAACCGACCGGTGGTCGACAAGATCCACGACGGGCTCTTCGGGGAGTACGGTGAACCGGAGGGGCTTTCCGCCGGGGAACTCGTGCACCCCCTGCCCCTGACGGACCGGATCGAGCTCTCCGGGGTTCGTTTCGCCTACGACGGTACGGACCAGCCGGTGCTCGACGGAGTGAACCTTACCGTGCGGCGCGGGGAGACGGTAGCCTTCGTCGGTTCCACCGGATCGGGGAAAACGACTACGGTCGACCTGCTCGTCGGGCTGCTTCAGCCAACGGCCGGTACCGTAACCATCGACGGACAACCACTGACTTCCGACAACCTGGCCGACTGGCGGGGCAGCGTCGCTTACGTCCCCCAGGATGTTTTCCTGTTCGACGACACCATCACCCGCAACATCAGCCTCCGGGAAGGACTTACCCCGGGGGAGACTACCCGGCTGGAGGAAAGTACCCGGCTGGCGGACATCCATGATTTCATCCGCGACGAGCTGCCCGCCGGCATGGAGACCCTCGTCGGGGAGCGGGGCGTCCGGCTCAGCGGCGGACAACGACAACGGCTCGGGCTCGCCAGGGCATTCTTCCACCAGCCCTCGGTACTCGTCCTCGACGAGGCCACCAGTGCCCTGGACAACATCACCGAAAGGGGGATCATCGAGAGCCTGTCCAACCTTCCGGAGACCATTACGACCATCCTCATCGCCCACCGGCTCTCCACCGTCCGCCACGCCGACCGTATTTTCCTCATGGAGGGGGGTCGCGTGGCCGCCACCGGCACCTACGCCGAATTACTTCAAAACAACGCCACCTTCCAGGAGATGGCCCGCACTCACTAGCCAAGCCCATGAAGTTCCTACCGCTATTCCTGTCCCTGTTCCTGTCCCTGCAGCTTACCGCCCACGCGCCGGACCAGAGTTACCTCTATCTCTCCCTGATGAAAGCGTCGGTTAATGGCCGGGTGGAACTGAACGTCGACGACATAAACCGGGCGCTGAACGGTAACCTACCAACGGACTTGACCTACGCGGACCTGGAAAAGGTGCTCCCCCAAATTTACCAGTACCTGGAAGCGCGCGTCAATTTCAGCGGCCCGGAAGCTTACCGTTTCAAGTGGCTGGAGCCGGAGATCCTGAAACTCGAGGAAATGAACCAGGACGTCGTCCGCTTCTACTTCGATCTCGACGGCATGACCTACCGGCCCGACGAGCTGGACATCACCTACGACGTCATCTTCGATCAACATCCCCAGCACCGGGGTGCCCTCATCATCGAACAGAACTGGAAGGACGGCGTGATCGCCAACTACGCCCAGATCACTTCGATCTTCGAACCGGGCCGGACGACGGACACCCTCAGCCTCACCGGCGGAAGCGTCTGGAAGGGCTTTCTGGCCCTGACCCGGCTGGGCGTCTACCACATCTGGATCGGGCTGGACCACATCCTGTTCATCATCGCCCTGGTGCTGCCGGCCGTGGTCTGGCGCCGCCGCGAGGAGCGGGAGTTCCTGAATACTTCCGTCTGGCATCCGGTGGAGCGCTTCAAGCCGGCCTTTCTGTACATCATTAAGGTCATCACCTTCTTCACCATTGCGCACTCCATCACGCTGGCGCTGGCAACCTTCAACATCGTCAACTTGCCGAGCCGCTACGTGGAGAGCGTGATCGCCTTCTCCATTGCCCTGGCGGCCCTGCACAACATCTGGCCCATCTTCCGGGGCAAGGAGTGGATCATCGCCTTCGTCTTCGGTTTATTCCACGGCTTCGGTTTCGCCAGCGTGCTGGGGGAGAAGGGACTGTCGGGGGATTACCTGGCGTTCAGTCTGCTCGGCTTCAACGTCGGGGTGGAACTAGGGCAACTGGCCATCATCGCCGTAGCATTCCCCCTGCTGTTCTTGATCCGTAAATTCCCCTTTTACTCCTGGTTCATCAAGATTGGTTCGGTGGGCCTGATCCTCATCGCGTTGCAGTGGACGATCGAACGGCTGTTCGAGGTGGACATTCAGACCCTGACCTTTATCCGTAGTATCTTTGGGGGATAATTTCCTAGCTAATTCATGTCGGCCGACTCCATTCGTGACACAGTCGGCACGAATTGGTCGTCCGACTCGTAATTAGTTAGCATGAACCAGTCCGATCTCCTCAAGCAGTGGAAGCGCAAAAAGGCGGCTGACGGTGGCCCGGCCCGTATCTCCCCCCGCCCGACGACGGACGGACCCGCCCGGGCCTCCGCCGGCCAGCAACGACTGTTCTTACTACAACGACTCTACCCCGGTAACCGCTTTTACCAGTACGGCCACCGGTACACGCTGGCCGGTGAACTGGACCGTGTCCGGCTCGAAGCGGCCTTCCGCTCCCTGCTCGACCGCCAGCGGTTGCTCCGGGCCTACTTTCGGGAAGAAGCGCCGGATCAACCGCTGGAGTTGCACTACCGACCCGCCGAGGCCTTTCAACTGGAAACCGGCCCCGAAGCCGGATTCTTCCAGGAACAAGTAGCCTTACCCGGAACGGTGGACCGGCCGCTGTTCCGGGCCCGCCTCGTCCGGACCGGACCGGACCGCCACGAATTACTCATCCTGCTCCACCACATTATCGGTGACCGCGGGGCCTTCCAGCTGCTGGAACACGAACTTTTCGCCACCTATGCCCGGCTCGGCCGCGGGGAGGAGCCGCCCGAGCCGCCGGTCGTTCAGTTCGAGGATTACGCCCACTGGGAAGCCAACCGGACCATCCCCGCCGAACACTTCGAGTACTGGCGGGAAAAGCTGGCCGCCCCCCTGCCGCCGCCGAGCCTGGAAACCGACTTCCCCCGCCCCGACCGGCCTTCCTTCCGGGGAGAATTACTGACAAAAACTCTCGGGCGGGAAGCAGCGGACCGCCTGCGCACCCTGGCCCGCAACCGCAATACGACGCCGAATGTCGTCTTTCTGGCCGCCCTGACGGCCCTGCTTTACCGTTACGCCGGCGAGACCGACCAGCTGATCGGTAGTCCGGTCAGTCTGCGCGACCGCCGGGAGCTGGAGGGCACGATCGGCTTCTTTAACGAGACCGTCGTCCTGAGAAACGAGGTGGACCCGGACGGCAGTTTCGACCAGCTGGTCGGCCGTTGCGCCGAAACCATGACCGCCGCCCTGGAGCGCAAGGACGTACCCTTCGACCGGCTGGTGAGCGAACTGCGACCGGACCGTCGCGGAGGCCGTCCGCCTTTTTTTCAGACGATGCTGGTCTACAACGCCCCCGCCCGCCCGGTCCGGGTGAACGGACTCTCCGTCAACGGGGAAGCCGTCGACCTGGGCAGCGCCAAGTTCGACCTGACGCTGTTCGTCACCGACCGGGAAGACGATTTCGAACTGACCTTCGAGTACGCCACCGACCTGTTTACCCGGGTCACCGTAGAACAGCTGCTGGACTACCTCCGCACGCTCACGGAGGCCGCCGTCACCAACCCCGCTACCTCCGTGGCTACCCTGGAATTGCTCGACCCGGCGACCAAAGAGACGTTGCGCTCCCGCTGGTTTTCCGAGGACCCTGCACCCGCGCGCCGTCGGCAAACAGCTCCCGAACGCGTTGCGGAAATCTCGGCCCTGCCCGACCAGATCTCGCGGTGGGCGAAAGAAACGCCGAACGCCACCGCGGTGACCGACGGCAGTACCAGCATGAGTTACGTGGAATTGCTGACCCTGGCCGATTCCCTCGCCGCAAGATTACTCCGTGCCGGGCTCCGGCCGGGCGAGCCCGTGGGCCTCTACGCCGGACGGGAAACCGCGGCCCTGGCCGGTCTGCTGGGTATCCAGCGGGCGGGCGGGGCCTACCTGCCGCTCGACCCCGCCTATCCCGCGGAGAACCTGCGGTACATGGGCGAGGACGCAGGTGCGAGGTTTATGGTAAGCACCCAGGCCCCGTCCCCCGGGGTGGTGCCGGACGGCTGCCGGGTGTTCCCGCTGGAACGCGGGAGTGCGGACGGGCACGTCACCCTGCCGGAGATCGACCCCACCGGCAATGCGTACTTCATTTACACTTCCGGCAGCAGCGGCCGGCCCAAGGGCGTACCCATTACCCACGCTAACCTGACGGCTTCCACCGCCGCCCGGATGGCCTTTTACGAACTGCCCGTCACTGCTTACCTGCTGCTGAGTAGTTTCAGTTTTGACAGTTCGGTAGCCGGCATCTTCTGGACCCTGGCGTCCGGCGGCAAGCTGGTGCTCTCCGCCACCCGTGCCGAGCAGGAACCCGCCAAACTCGGAGAACTCATCGGACGGGAGGGCATCAGCCACACGCTGATGCTGCCCTCGCTCTATCAGTTACTGTTGGAATTCTCCCGGCCTGGCAACCTGGCCGGTCTACGGAAAGTGATCGTCGCCGGGGAGGCTTGTCCCGTCCAGCTGATCACCGAACACTACCAGCGACTGCCCCACGTCCGCCTGGTGAACGAGTATGGCCCCACCGAGGCTACGGTCTGGTCAACGGCCACCTTCCTCGGGCCGGACCAAACCGGCAACGTACCCATCGGAAAACCCATTCCCGGGATGGGCAATTACGTGCTGGATGATCGGTTGCAACTCGTCCCTCCCGGCCGTCCCGGGGAACTCTTCCTGAGCGGTCCCCAGATCGCCGCCGGCTACCACAACCGTCCGGAACTGACGGCGGAACGTTTCCTGCCCAACCCCTACGCTTCCCCCGGCCACGAGCGCCTTTACCGCACCGGCGACCTGGTCCGTTACCGCCCCGACGGCCACCTCGACTTCCTCGGCCGGGCCGATGCCCAGGTCAAGATCCGGGGGCACCGGGTGGAACTCTCCGGCATCAGCGCCGCCCTGCGCGGACTACCGGAGGTAGACGAGGCCGAAACGCTGCTGGCCGGAAAGAACGGAGACCGCCGGCTGCTGGCCTACGTTTCCGGCACCCCCCTGCCCGACGGCCGTCAGCTGCGGGAATCCCTGCGCGGTCACCTGCCCGCCCACGTCCTGCCCGACCGGGTGATCGTCCTGCCGGCACTGCCCCGCCTGCCCAACGGAAAGATCGACCGCAACGCCCTCCCTACGGACCTCGTTTCCGCCGAGGCGATCGTACCGGACTACCTGGCTCCCGGCTCCCAACCAGAAATGGAGATGGCCGATATCTGGACCCGCGTCCTGAAGCACCGCCCGATCGGCCTGAACGATGATTTCTTCGATCTCGGCGGTGACAGTCTGCGCAGTATCCGGATCATCTCCCTCGTGAACCGGGAGACCGGCCTGAGCATGAAACCCCACCACCTGTTCAATTATCCGGTGCTGGGCGATCTCGTCCGGGTTCTGGTCGAGGAAGGAGCGGCCGGCGGTCGGAGTACGGACAATGTCGTCCCCCTGAAGAAGGGGGGAGGCTTGCCCGCGCTATTCTGTCTCCACTCCGGGGGCGGCCACGTATTCTTCTACCAGCCGCTCGCACAGGCTTTGGCCGGCAGCGACCGCCCGGTCTACGCCATCCAGCCGAGCGGACTGGACGGTGGAGCGGAAGAAGTTCCGGGCAGCATCGAGGAAATGTCACGCACCTACATCGCGGAAATGCGGGGGGTACAGCCCAACGGCCCCTACCACTTACTGGGAACCTGCTTCAGCAATATGCTCATCCTGGAAATGACGCGGCAGCTGAAGGCGGCGGGGCAGGAAGTCGGCCGGCTATTCGTGATCGATTCCGGGCCGGGGCAGCTGGAGAAACTTCCCGAGGTCCCCGCCCGGCCACTCGCTAATCTGCTCAAACTGATCGGCAGCGGGAACTGGTACAACGTCCGGAGTGCCCTCCGCCGCCGGTGGTGGCACCTGCGGCGTGCCCTGGGTGCCCCCGTCCGTACGGAAGAGCGGCAGCAGGTCTACGAGACGGTCGATTCCCTCAACGACATCTACGCCAAGTACGAGCGCCGGCCGGTTCACGCCCCCCTCACGTTCATCCGCAGTTCGGAATTTTCGGATCACCCCCAGAAGGGACACCACATTCCGAACTGGACCCAACTGGCCGCCGCCGGGCTGGACATTCACGTAGTGCCCGGTACCCACCTCGGCCTCTTCGCCCCTCCCGAGGTGGCCGGACTGGCCGCCAAGATCGACGAATGCCTGCAGGAGCGGAACGACATCGCACACTAGATCACACCGCCTGGCGGGCGGGCTTACCCGGCCCCGTCGCCTCCGGAGATCTCCACCTCTGGCGGATCGACCTGGGGGCCGTTTCCTCCGACCGGGCTACTCACCTCTACGGTCTCCTCGCTACCGGCGAGCGGGAACGAGCCGCCCGCTTCCGCTTCGAACGCGACCGGCTTTGCTACGTGATTACCCGCGGCACCCTGCGGGAAGTACTCGCCGCGGCACTGGAGAATCAATCCGCCGAAGCACTCCGCTTCCGGTACTCCGACCACGGGAAACCGACCCTGGAGCAAGCCGGGGGGCTGGTCTTCAACGTGTCCCACGCCGGGGGCTACGCCCTGATCGCGGTTGGGTACTGCACGTCGATCGGGGTCGACCTGGAGGCGGTCGACCCGACCATTACCGTCGAAAATTTAGTGGAGCGCTTCTTCGCCGTTCCCGAACGGGAGGCGGTCTGCGCAATGCCGGAAAACCAGCGGCACGAAGCCTTTTTCCGTACCTGGACCCGGAAGGAGGCCTTCATCAAAGCACAGGGAGAAGGGCTGGGGCTTCCCCTGGATCGCTTCGCCGTCAGCGTCGACTTCGCCGACCCCGTCGTCCTGGAGTGGGTGGACTGGAAAGCAGAGCGGATAACGGATTGGTGGTTACGATCCTTTACCGTCGCGGAGGGGCTACCGGCCGCGGTAGCCGTTCGTCCCGCCGCCGAATACCGTATCCGTTACTTCACCTTTGCGGAACCCGGGATTGGCGGCTAACCGCGGGCCAGTCTTTCCGTCCAGCTCTCCACGATCTCCTCGAAGACCGTCTG
Organism: Lewinellaceae bacterium; assembly: GCA_963838715.1. GTDB lineage: Bacteria > Bacteroidota > Bacteroidia > Chitinophagales > Saprospiraceae > Neolewinella. The sequence goes on along the minus strand of CAWISE010000009.1, from coordinate 3,307,443 downwards.
CAGGGGCTTGGTGATGTCCCACTCCGGATAGTGGGTCCGCATTTTCTCCAGGTTGGAAATGTAGCAGATGTGGTCGCCGGCGCGGTTCTCCTCCGAGTAGGTGTAGTTCATCGGCTTTCCGGTGATGCCGGCCACCCGGTCGAAGGCCTCCAGGATGGAGGTGGAGTTATCGCGCCCGCCGCCGATGTTGTAGACCTCCCCGCAGCGGGGAGCGGCAAAGAAAGCCTCGATGAACTTTGCTACGTCGTAGGAGTGAATGTTATCGCGCACCTGCTTGCCCTTATACCCGAACACGGTGTACTCCCCGCCGGTCACGTTCACCTTGATGAGGTAGCTCAGGAAACCGTGCAGTTCCACGCCGCTGTGGTTAGGGCCGGTGAGGCAACCGCCCCGCAGCGCGCAGGTGGGCATCCCGAAGTAACGTCCGTATTCCTGGACCATCACGTCGGCGGCCACCTTGGAGGCTCCGAACAGACTGTGCTTACTCTGGTCGATGGTGAAACTTTCCCGGATGCCGTCGTAATACGCCGGGTCTCCGTATTCCCAGCGGGTATCCTGCTCCACGAGATCCAGCCGGTTAGGCGCGTCCCCGTACACTTTGTTGGTGCTCATGTGGGCGAAGGGGCTCTCGGGGCAGAACTGGCGGGCGGCCTCCAGCAGGTTGAGGGTGCCGACGGCGTTGACGTCGAAGTCGTCGAAGGGCCGGCTGGCCGCCAGGTCGTGGCTGGGCTGGGCGGCGGTGTGGGCGATGTGCGTCGGGCGCAGTTCCCGGAAAAGCTCCAGGACGGCATTGCGGTCCCTGATGTCCAGCTCCACGTGCTCGAAGCGGTCGCACTGGGCGAGTAGTTGTCCCTGGTTCCAGCGGGTATCTCCCCGGGGGCCGAAGAAGTCGGCCCGCATATTGTTGTCAACGCCCACGACCCGCCAGCCGAGGCCGTTGAAGTGGCGAACGACTTCGGAGCCGATGAGGCCGGAGGAACCGGTAACTAGGAGGGTGGGCATGAGTAACGTTTTTCACCACTAAGGCACTTGGAAACACTAAGTGGCACTAAGTAGAAGTATGGCTAAATGTGATTTCGGTGACGAGGTCGTTGATAAAACCGATCTCCAGGCAGCGGGCCGGACGCAGCTCGTTCCAGCTGACCGCCTGTTCGTAATGCGTTAACCGGGCATGCTTCCCGTTCCAGGTCATACGTAAAGCACCGCAGCTCAGTTCTTCGCTCTCCAGGATCGGATCGCTACGGTAGTCGAAGTGAAAGCGGGCGGTGGCCGGGCCGGTGACACAGTCCGTGATCGTCAGCAGGTTTCCGTCGAGGGTGAAGATGCGCTGGTGACCGCCGGGGTAACCGTCGTGGCGGGCGATGAGGGAAAGGCCGGCCACTTCGCCGACGATGGTGGTACGGGCGCGGCGGCCGACCCGGAACCCGCCCCACGTCTCGGAGGAATCGCGGTCGGCGACGGTCACCGTGTTGTGGGCGGCCGTGGAGCGCTCCCAGTGGCGCCGGGCGTTCTTTTCGTAGGTACTGATGGCGGGGTCGACGATCGTGGGTACGCCGTCCAGGTGGAGTTCGAAGCTCAGGTTATCCGCGTGGGCGTGACCGGGGATGTGGTCGGGGCCGATGGCCGCCGCGTCGATCCAGAGATCGGTACGGCCGGTGGTCCAGTGGCGGTAGCCGCAGTCGCCAAGGACGACCGGGGCGGGGAAGACTTCCAAAGAGCCGGCGTAGTCGAACACCGCCGGCAGGGACGGGGCGATGCCCGGGGCACTGTCGTTGAAATGGGGGTACCGTCCGGAGTGGGAGCTGACGAAGGCGTTGCACCATCCCAGTTGCCGGGCGATGCTGCCCCTGAGGACGGGAAACAGGGGCGCGGACGCAGGTGCGGGTTTTTCCGACACCAGGCTCAGCAGGTCGAGCTGTCGCCAGAGCAGTACCAACTGATAAGTCGGGCTGAGCTCGTAGTGGGCACCGTCGCTCAGGTACTGTGCTTCCAGTTCGCGGAGCAGGAGGCGGTCGGCCTTTTGCACTCCTCCGGGCAGGCACAACAGGCGGGCGGTGTAGGCCAGGGCCAGGGTATTCTCCAGCAGGTGGTTACCGTCGAGGTGGTATTCGATCTTGGCTCCACAGGCTGTCGTACTGCCGGTAAATCGACTGGAGTACGGGGGCGGGGATTTCCCCGGGGAGGTTGCGTAGGAATTGTCCCCAATTCACCAGCCGCAAACTCAGGGGATAGGGTTCCCAGCCATCCAGGTGGGTAGCCTCCCGGTCAATCCAGTGCCCGATCAGGGCGAGGCCGGTGGCGGGGGGCAGATCGGGCTGCCGGAGAAATTCGAAATAGTTGAGGTTGTAGGTCCACAACTTCCCCTCGTCGGCATAATTCCAGTCGATACCGGTCACCGTTCCGAAATCCACGGTTCGGTTCAGGAAGGTGAAGGTGGCCGGGGCGGCCCACCGGGGGGGAAGCTGGTGCACCTTGCCGGCGGCCCCGACGGGCAGCGGGGTCGGCCGGCGAACGGTTTCCGGAAAAGCTGGCACCTGCGTCCGCGCCCCCTTGCTCGACAGCCGGCCGGTCAGCCGGTAAAACAACTGAAAGACCACCTGACGGGGGCGGAGATAACGAACGGTACGGAGCAGGCGGCTCATTTTCGCAGCGTTTGGTAGAGCCCGGAATAACCGTTGTAACTGTCTTCTGCCTCGGTTAGCATATTGCGGCGGTCTCCCCCGCGCTGACGGTAGGCTTCGTGGAGAAAATCGAGGATGGCCCCTTCGTCTCCCTGGCGGTAGAGCCGGGCGGCGGCACAGCGGCGACAGATATCGGTTGCCAGAACGGGCGTGCCGACCAGCAGGGACTCCGCCACGCACAGCCCGTAAGAATCCCATTTGGAAGCCCGCACCTGGACGTCGTGATCGGCCAGCAGCGACAGTATGCTGGAGGAATTTTCAATCAGTTCCACGTCGATCTCCGCGCGGGCTTCGTCGAACATCCGGAGCAGGCGGTCGCGGTAGGCCTCGTCGTAGTGAGCGGTGGATTGTACTACGGTGATGTGGACGCGCTCCCCTATCTCCCGGGCAAAGTGGAGGGTGGCAACCACGGCCTCCTCCACGTTGTACCGTTCCGCCCAGGCACCGATCGTCATGATGCGGAACGGTCTTTTCCCGACTTCCATCCGGGGCCTGGCCCGCAGGGTGAATGCCTCCACGGGAGCGATGAAGGGGTTGAAGGTGAGGATACGATCGGCCAGGAAGGGGTAGCGGCGGGCGATGCGCTCCTGCTCCTCCGGGTTCATAAAGATCAGTCGGTCCAGGAAACGAAACAGGAGCCTGTTGACCTGGTCGTTAACCGGGTGTTCCTCCAGCCAGCGGTTGAAACCATAACCGGAATGGATGGACAGTACCAGGGTGGCCCCGGTCAGGGCCAGTAACGGTCCGTACAGGTAGAAGGCAAGCGCCTGGTTGCTGGCGTGGAAGTGGAACAATTTAGCCCCCTGCCACCGCAGCCGGAACAGGCGAAACAGGATGCGTATCCCCTCCTCCAGGCGGTGATGGAGCGCGGGGCGTACGAAGGCTTCCCCGTAATCCACCTTTCGCGCGTCTACCCCGTCGGCCCGCAGCCGTTCGAGCAGGTTACTGCTGTGCACGGCGATACCTCCGATCAGGGTGTTTCTGAAAATGGAAACTAGGACAACCGGTCGGTCGGTGGGTGCTGGGGTCAAACTGGGTCGGGCTTCTGTGGTAAATCAGTACGCTGGAGGCGAAATCTAACGGGAAAATACTGAACCGTCCGTTCATTCAGAAACATCGGCAGCACGAGCATCATGGAGATGAGGCTGACCGTGAAGGGGGCGGAAGACTCGAAGAAAGACCGAAACAGGATAGAGAAAAGGAAGGAACTGGCCAGCCAGGATCGGTTGGTCAACAGATAGCCCAGGATCATGACCAGGAACCCGCCGAGCATCAGGTAACCGCCCTCCAGCCATATCTTCAGATAAGCGTTGTGGGGAGACAGCGGTTTGCCCAGATGTTCCTTGATGTGGAAATTGGATCGACCTAACCCCACCCCCTCCGGATACTCCGCCTGTATTCGCAGGGATACCGCGTACAATTCGTCGCGGTGACTCAGGCCCCGGGCGTTTTTCTCGCTCAGTTCATTCTCCTGGATGGCCGTCACTAATGCAAACCGGTCGTCCGTCACCATCGTAAGGTAACCGGCGGCCAGTACGAAAAAGGCAGCGACGAGCGTAGTCCGCAGGTGCGTACGCAGAATAAATCGCTGCCCGAAATACAACAGCGTAAAAATCGCGTAAGCGCCGACTACCGACCGGCTCGCGGCCATAAAAATACCGACACCGGAGATCAGCCAGACCACGCCCTGCATCAGGAGGTTATTCCGGTAGAGCAGCATACCGAAGTACAGGGAGGAGAAGCAGACGCCGGCGTAATTATTGGGGTTCTCGTAGTAAGTATTCGGTCGCCCCAGACCATCAAAGCCGATAGGGAACAGCGATAGCAACAACCCCCAGTAAAAGATCATCAGCATCCGGTCGTCCACGATACGATTACCCAGTACCGGTAGAAAGAGGAAGTTGAGAAACCCGAAGATGATGTAACCGTAGGAGACCCAATTGCCGTGCCAGACGCTGGCCACGGTCATGCCCAGCAGGATCATTATTCCGCCGAAGTTGTAGGCAATGCGGTCAGAAACGAATACGGACTTCCGCGTTACGTAGAAAGCCGTGATCGCAAAGAAGATCACCGCATAGCGAAACTGGCCGAACACCTCAATGTGGGCCAGGGTCATTCCGAAAAAAGCAAGCGTGATCAGTGCCTTCAAGTACGCACGGGGTTTGGTTTCCTGACCACCATCACGTAGCCGAGCGGGAATTTACGGGCCGTTTTATCCCTAAGTTTCCGGCCCAGCCAGGAACGACGCAGCGCGGTTCCCAGCCAGTACACCGGGCGGCCGATCAGGGGGACGCTGAAGGCCGCCTTCGACCCGATGTCGCTACCGATCTCCACCAGCCCTCCGTAGGGGTCCAGCTGCAGTACTTCCAGGTTTTCTTTCTCCATCATGTACCGGAGCGCGTACTCCGTATAGCGGTGAAAATCGTAGGGTTGCGCGTGAATGCAGTACATGAACGGCACGGTAAAGATCGCCTTGCCACCCGGTCTCAACAGCCTGCCGACCTCCGCGGTGAGGGTACGGGGCTCGGCAATGTGTTCCAGAACGTCCAGCAGCAGGATGGTGTCGAAACCGGCATCCGGCAGCGTGGTCGGCTGATTCAGGTCAAAAAGATGATCGATGAATTTGTTGGCGAAGAAGGACTCGGCCCAGTCTACGCAAGTGATCGAATCCACCCGGTCTTCGTACACCCGCAGGAGGGGGACCTCCCCGCATCCCATGTCCAGCAGGTCCCCGCCGGCGTGGTCGACAATGGCGGCCTGGTACACCTCCGCCTGTAGCTCCATGATGTAACGACTGGGGCGGTTATACTTGCTGGACGCATGGAGTTGGCCCCGCCGGTCAAGTACGAATTTGGTGGGTGACCACTGCTCCCGGTTTCTCATGAACGCTCAATTTTTTGCTTGGTCCGCGCCGCCCAGTGAAACAGGCCGAGCCGCCGGGCACAAATGAGAAAAATAAACAGCAGCCCGTTGCCCAGTAAGTAAAGGCGTACCCGGAGCCCGTTTTTACCGTGCCGCAGGTTGACCCGGGCTTTCTCCCGGTAATTGAACCAGAGACTCTGCTTGCTCAATCCCTTCTGCATGTCCGTAACGGCGATTACGAGGGGCAAGTGTACGAATTTTGCGCCAGCCAGGTAAGCGCGGTAAGACTGGTCGTAGTCGGCCACGATACGGTACCGGAGATCGAAGGGCAACCGCAGCAACCACTCCCGCCCCGCGAAAAGCGACTGGTGGTTGAATGGTTTATTTTTCCACATGGTTGCCAGTGGTTTGGCGGGCGTGAGCCGGCGATCGTCTCCGTAGTCGGAAATCACGTCTCCGTAAATATAGTCCGGCGTTTCTTCCAGCTTCCTTACTTCGCGAATCAGGTCGGCGACCACCGTCGGGCCGGCGAAAGTATCCCCGGCGTTCATGAAGTTCACGTACTGCCCGGACGCCAGTTCGGCTCCCTTGTTCATCCCGTCGTAAACGCCCCGGTCGGGCTCACTGACGATCGTCCAGCCCAGGTTCCGGTAGTCGTCCAGCAGCCTGAGGGTCTCGTCCGTACTGCCGCCGTCTACGACTACCACGTCGAGCTCAACGCCCTGTTGTTCGCGGATGCTGTCCAGCGTCCTGGCCAGGTCGGGGCCGGAGTTGTAGGTAACCGTAACGACGCTAAGCCTCATCAATACTGCCATGTTGAAGATAGTACGTAACCGCCCGCTTCGTGGATTGACCGTCCGCCGCCACGCAGTAGGCCCGGATGGTCTCCCGCCGGGCGGCCCGGTCGAGGGAAGGGTCCGCCAGGTAAGCCCGGATGCCGGCATCGAGTTCCGTGAAATTCCCGGTCACCCGGACGCCCCCGTAGCTGATGATATCCGCCAGGTGCAGGTAATCCTTCAACCGCCGCGCGGAGAACCAGTAGTCGAGTTGCCGGTCCGCGTCAAAACTGGTCAGCAACACCGGCCGGTCGGTCATCATCGCATCGATGGTGACCGTAGAACCGGAGTTAAGCACGACGGCGGCTCCGGCGAGCGCGGTCGTGAACTCTGCCATGTCCGCCTCGTCGATACTGAACAGCAGTTTAGAATCCTTATTCATTTTGGGGTAGAGCACCGACACCCCCGGTAGTTTGGCCATGGCATCGATCCGGGGCAGCCAGCTGAGGTCCGCCAGGTAACCGTGTACGTTCTGAGGGTGGGGCCGGACGATCAGCTGCACCCCGTCCCCGTACACTCCCCGGCTGATCCGTTCGGCCACCCACTCCACGATGTCGATTTCGTGGGGGCAATAGCGGGGGGCGGACATCGCGAAGAACAGGTACTTCCCCGCCTCCCCCGTCGTGGCTTCCGCCGCGCGGACGTGCCGGTCGAAGTGGGGAACGCCGCAGCGGTAGACGGCATCCGCCGCCACCGGGTAACGGGCGCGCAGGTCCCGCTCCATCGCCTCCCCCCACACCACGTAGCGATCGGCCAGGGCCGGGAATACCCCCTTGGAGGGTACGTTGTCCCAGCTCAGTAGGTGCAGCACGGAGGGGATATCCAGGTCCTTCGCGGCCAGCAGAAACTCCGGCTCCGGGGCCAGCACCGGGTAGGTACACACCAGGCACCCCGGGTCGATCTCCGCCAGTTGGCGACTGGCTGCTTCGGACCGCAGCAGTTGTCGTTCCAACCGCTGGTAGGCGGGGCGCAGGGTGGGAACGCGCTGCCCCAGCCAGTAAAGCCCACCGGCCAGTTTTGTCTGTACTCTTTTCACGGCCGACCGGTCGGGGTCGAGTTTGCGCGACATATATTTCTCCAGCAGGGCGGGGTTTTTCCGGATGTCGTTCAGGAAATACTTGCGCAGTTGAAAGAGCTGATCGTTCAGGGTGGAACGCTTCACCTCGTACTGGTAAAGCTCTACGCCGTGGTTATCGGCCAGGGGTTGCAGGGAGGGATCGTCCCGATCCGCCGTCAGTATCCCGATCCGTAGCCCCCCCCGGCGCAGGGCGGGCAGCAGGTCGGTCTGACAGATCATACGGGCCGAAAAGCCGTTGGAGATCAGGAAAAGATAATCCGGTCCCTTCACCATTGCCGTTTTTTGTCCGCCCCGCCCAGCAGTTCTTCCCGCAGTGCTCCCCGCAGGATGGCCTTCACCAAGGCTCCGACCCGCGTTCCCAGGGGTATCCGGCGGTCGTGGAGCCGGCGGCCGGACATATGCTTGCGTACCGGCTGGCGCAACAGGCGAAACTTATGGAGGACCTGGTGGCGGTACAGCGTCCAGTAGCCGGGCTCCAGGGCCGCGGCGTCCGGGTTCTCCCGGGGGTAGTTCAGTAATTTCATCTCCGGCCGGCAGATGGCTTCGACGAGGCGTTGATCGCTCCGGGGCATGCTTTTCCTCCAGCGTTCCAGGGCCGCTACGTCAAAGGTCGATTTCACGTAGGCTCCGGCTCCGCCCGTAGCGGTGGATGCCCGCAGATCGAGCATTTCCTCCCGAAAAGTGACCCCCAGAAAAGTACAGACGTGTCGCAGCGTTTCCTTCGGCTCCGTCACCAGATCTTCGTAACGGACCCGCAGCAGCGTACCCTCCGGCCACCACCGTTGCAGGCCGATAACGTACCGCGTCCAGTCCCGCCAGAGCAGGGCCGCTTCCCGCAATTCCAGGTACTGCCGCCGACGGAGGGAGGCCACCGTGGGGCGGGGGTCCCGCACCACCAGCAGGAACCGGCTCCCGGGAAAAAGGCCGGCTAGCCGTTCCGTTTCCGGCAGGGCATCCGGGCTCTTGTCCACGTACCGGCGGCCACCGGCTACAGCGTTCAGCATCTGGAGCAGGGCCGGACCGGTGGTGGAGAACTGCTTTGGTAGCTGATCGTAAAATCGTTGTAATCGCGGGTCTTCGTCGGTCGCTTCCCGAACGGCTTCCCCCGGAGGAAGGGTATTCAGGCGGGCACGCAGGTGCAAGGCCCTCAGCGCGATAGCCTCGTCGTCTACGTATAATTCCGGGTGGCCCTCCAGCAGGGTGGCCAGTAAAGTGGTTCCGGAGCGGGGTACCCCAATGATAAAGATCGGTGCTTCAGTCATCCGGATGAGATTCCAGCCACTCCTCCGCGGCCCGCCAGTCCGCCAACGTGTCTATGTTAACCCGGGCGGGGTGAGGGTTATCGTAATAGCCGAGGCGGTCTCCGTAAAATTCGCCGTCCTTTAAGGTAGCCACCGTAGTCAGGTAGACCGATCCGTCGCGGATGAAGGCGGGCGGTAAGGACTGTCGTCGGGGAATCACGCTCCCCGGTCCCTGGGCGGGTTCGAGCAGTCCGTCCCCGTCGGCCACGAAGGCCCAGTTCGGGTGGTAATGATCGGGAATGCGGCGGGCGCTGACCAGCCCCGTATATCCTCCGGCGGAGAATTTATCGATCGCCGCCCGCAGGAACCCGGGATGGCGAAAGGGGACGGTGGGTTGCAGCAGGCAAACGGCATCGTACTGACGCCCCATTTCCGCCAGCGCGGCCAGTACTTCCGTCACTACCTCGATGCTGGTCGCGTTGTCTCCGGCAGTTTCCCGGCTGCGCAGGAAGGGAACCCAGGCACCGTGGGCGCGGCCGATGGCGGCAATCTCCTCGTCTTCCGTACTCAGGAGGATATCGGCGAACCGATCCTGACAGGCCAGGGCCGTCTCAATGGTCCAGGCGAGCAGCGGCTTACCTCCCAGCGGACGGATGTTCTTGCGCGGCACTCCTTTAGACTGTCCGCGGGCGGGGATGAGCGCGAGGATCCGCATCAGTAAGTGATTTTCTTGGTGAAGGTGAGGGGCATCCGCTCCAGCTCCTTCGCGATTTTTGCACCTGCGTCCCCGCCCCCGTAGATGGCCGTTCCCGGGTACGGACCGTGGTCCCACTGCCGTTTAATGCCGTTCAGGATATTGTCGGTGCCGTAGTCAACGTCGGTAACGTTGGGTCCGCGCTGCCGCCCCGACTGCCGGCTCCCGATGTTGACCACCGGCACCCCCAGGTAGGCACATTCCCGGATACCCGCGCTGGAATTCCCCACCAGTACCCGGCTGCCGAGGAGCAGCCGTAAAAAATCGCGCCCCTCCATGTTTTTGAAGAAGTGCAGGTGCTGGAGGGGAAATTTTTCCCGGTAGGCCCGGATACCCTTGCTGGTACCGTCGCTTCCGGCGTCTACGTTCGGCCAGAACCACAGGCAGGGTTTTCCGAAGTCACGTACGGCCTCCAGGGTCATTTCCACCTGCTGGCGCGCCGCTCCGTGCTCGCTGGTAACCGGATGCTGGAGAACCACCAGGTACCCCCCGGACAGGTCGAACCGGTCCCCCACCCCACCGTAACTGACGAAGGGGTCAAAGCCGGGATCGGGGTTGTTACGCACCTCCTCCGCCAGATCGATACTGGGGCAGCCCGTATTGATCACCGTGTCTTCCCCCTCCCCGAGGCGGACGACGCGCCGGCGGGCGTCTTCGCTGGCCACCAGGTGACGGTCGGCCAGTTTCGTGATGGCGTGCCTTACTTTTTCGTCGATGTTGCCCGTCACTTCTCCTCCCTGTACGTGGGCCAGGGGAATATTCATGTAGCTGGCGGCGATGGCCGTCGACATGGTCTCGAAACGATCCGCCACGGTTACGACCACGTCCGGTTGCAGGTTGGTGAACACCGAGGCCAGCTCCATGATGCCCAGCCCGGTAGTCTTGGCCTGTGCGGCCAGGTTCCCCCCTTCCAGGACGTTGAACACCCGCGCGGCGATGGGGAAGCCGTCCTCCTCGATGTAACGAACGGCCGTGCCGTAGCGATCGAGCAGGGCGGAAGCCGCCACGACCAACTGCAACTCCAGGGCGGGGTGCTCCCGGATGGCACGCAGGGCGGTCTTGATTCGGCTGTAGCTCGGCCTGGCCGTCACCACGACGCAAATCTTGCGCTTGCTCATGACAACTGTAATTTCCGGGCCGGCAGACAGTACTCGAGTTGCAAGCGGTTCCACTTGCCCAGTGGTGCCTCGTTCAGTTCAAAAACATGGAGATCGAAGGCCGGGTAACCCCGGTACACCCAGTCCCGCTGAAAATTGGCGCGCAGGAAGCGGGCATTGGCGGTGCGTCCATCCACCACGATGAGGGTTCCCGGTAGCAGGAAGTGTTCGATCCTCAGCAGGTCGGCGGCCATCGGTAACCGGTCCTCGTGGGCGGTGGTGATGCCCTGCACGTCGCCGACCACGCCGAATTGGCTCGGCCCGTCGAGGTAGATCAGATCGGGGCATACATTCGGTAGTTCCCGGTAGTAGGTACAGATACGGTCCTGGAAGGTACCCATCTCCACTGCGGTGGTGGTGAAGTTGACCCGCGACCGCAGTTCCTCCGGCAGGCCACGGCGGCACTCGGCGACCCAGTCCGGAAAATTATCCACGGAGAACAGCCGGAAGGGGTCGCTGCGCCGCAGGTGGCTGCTGACGTACGCCCCGTGATCGGCCTCGTTACGGGCCAGGGCCTCGGTAAAGACCCGGGTACTCTTACCGACCCCGAACTCCAGCACCGAGGTCACCCGCCGGTTCACGCAGAGAAAGTGCAGCCGGATAAGATCGTCCAACTCCGGGGGCAGCGGGGTCTCCCCGTAGCGGACGCCGCTGTAGGGTTGTTTGGTGATCTTGGCGGTCAGGTCTTCCTTTTCATCCACGCTTACGCCGAACCATTCGCTGATCCCGTACCGGCGGTTCCAGTCCTGGTAGTCGAGCGGAAGACCGGTGGTCCGGTCGGTAAATAATGGATCGTTTTTCATGTCGCGGGGGTCAGGTCGGAATCGGTCAGGAAATCGTATTGCCGGAGGGGATGAAGGAGGGAACGTCCCAGGACGGTACGGAAATCCCGGGCGGCCAGTCCGTGTCCGGCGGGCTTTTTTGCCTCCAGGTCCTCGAAGGTCAGCCGGTGACCGGCGGGCAGGTCCCGGCTGACGGCGAGTGATTTTTCAAAGATGGACTTCAGGTCCCGGTACTCGGCGTTGGAGGATTTATCTACCGGATGGGCCAGCATGGTTTCCACGTGGCGAACGGCACTCACCAATTCGGCGACCTCATCAATCGTCAGGGAACTCTCTGCGTCGGGGCCGAACATCCGCCGGTCGAACACGGCGTGAAATTCCAGTAGCTCCGCCCCCCGGGCGACGGCGGCGATACCGGTAGCGACCTTCGCCGTATGCTCGCTCAGCCCAACGGCACGGCCGGGGTAGCGCCGGCGGAGTTCGTCCATCACGTTGAGCCCCACCCGCTCGGGTGGCGTCGGATAGGCCGTCGTACACTGGAGGATGGAGAGTTCGTTGCCGAACCCTTCCAGAAAGGCCACGGCGGCATCCAGTTCCTCCAGGGAACTCATGCCCGAACTCAGCAGGATAGGCTTCCCGGTGCGGGCGATCTTTTCCAGCAGCAGGAAGTTGGTTACTTCGCCACTCCCGACCTTGTAACGGGCCATGCCGATCTCCTCCATCCAGTCGACCGCGGCCTGACTGAAGCAGGAACTCATGAATTCTACCCCGGCCTTCTCGCAGTGGGCCTTGATGCCCCGCCACTGTTCCGGCGTGAACCCCATGCGCTCCCAGTAGTCGTAGCGGGTAGCGTCCTCGTAGCTGAAATTGACCCGGAAGGGCTCGTGGCGGCTGCTCTCGGCGGCCGCAATGTGGGTCTGGAATTTAACGGCGTCCACCCCGGCCGCCGCCAGGGCATCGATGTAGGAGTGGAGAATCCCGAGGCTACCGTCGTGGGCCTGGGCGATCTCGGCGATGAGGCAAACGGGTCGGCTCATGCGTCGGGGGCCATGACGGTGGTGAAGAAGCGGTGAACGGAGACACCAACCAGGCCCAGAAAGATACCGATACTGACCCCCAGCAGCCCCTGCGGGATCGGGTACTTTTTCTTCCGGTTGAGGGGTAGGTAGGGCACGTCCATTATCTGAAAGAAGGGGGTCTGCCCGCCGAGGGCGAACTTGGCCGTTTCGAGGTTAGCCGTTACCTGGCCGTGGGCGACGGCCAGCATACCTACCTTGCGGGACAGCTGGGCCTGCCGGACCTGCGACCGCTGACTATTGATGTTCAATCGAGTATCGTAGAGACCGGCCAGTTCGTACTCCGCCCGCGTTAGTTCCTGGAGTAAGGAGTCAGACCGGTGCTCCAGGCGCTGTACCGAGGCCCGGGATTGCCCGGCGGACTCCGTGGAGTAGAATTCGCTCAGTTTGGCGAATACCGCATTACAGAGTGCGTAACTGAGTTCCTCATTCTGGGTGACGGCCGTAATTTCAATAATTCCGGTTCCCTCCCCGATCTCTCGGTCCAGCAGGGGGGCCTCGCTGAAATTACAGTAGTTGTAAACTCCCTTGAGAATAGACCGCTCCTGCTTATCCAGCAGGGGGATGCTGTCGTGGGCCAGGCGGGTTTTACCGTAAGCCCCCATCATATCCCACGCCTCCACCAGCCCTTCGTACTGGATGATGTGGTTGGCCATCAGGTCCCTTACCCCTTCGATCTCGACGCTGTCCAGGAGTACGTGGTTGATTAGCCGCATACTCCGGGAAAAAGCGAGTACACGCTCCAGGTTCTGACCACCCCCGGACGCGCCGCCCCCCAGGCCGATCCCTCCCAGGATGGAGCCCAGGCCGATGTTGCCACCCCCCGGCTCCTCGGAGACGAGAAAGTTGATGTTGGCTACGTAACGAACCGGCTGGGATGCCGCGGTGTAGTAAAAATAGCCGCCCGTCAGCAGACCGGTCAGGAGAATCAGGTACCACTTGCGAACGGCGGCCTTCAGGTACCCCTGAACGGTAACGATTACCTCGCGGAACCCTACTTCGTGAACTTCGGTGGTTTGCATAGTCAGTCTTCCAGCACTTGGGGGTGCAAAATATCGCGCAATATATCCAACATTTGCAGGGCGAGCACTTCGCGGTCGTAGTCCCGCGCCAGGGCGACGCAATTATCGCGCAGCCGATCGTAGGTTTCCGGCTCCCCCGCCAGCCGGTTCAGTTGCCGCAGGAAATCCGCCCGGTCTTCCGGGACAAAACAGAGGCCGGCTCCGTACTTTTCAATGATGGCCTGGCTTTCGCCCTCTACACCCAGCAGGATGGGCTTACCCATGGCGGCATTCTCGAATATCTTGGAGGGGATGACCGTCTTGAAGGTATCCGAGCGCCGCAGGGGCACCAGGGCCACGTCGGTTACCGAGATGTAGCGGGCGATCTCCGCTTTGGGAACGGAGTCGAGCATGGTGACATTTATCAGCCCCTGCTCCGCTACCTGATGCCGTAGTTTTTCCTTTTCGGCTCCGCCCCCGATGAACAGAAAGTGGACGTTGGCCGGGGCGGCCGGGGCGCAGTCGAGGATAAAATCCAGTTTGTGCGCCAGCCCGTGGGTGCCGAGATAGCCGACCACGAATTTATCCGCCAATCCCAGTGCCCGTGTAATTTCGGCATCCTGCGTCCGCGCCCGGAAGTTCGCGGTGTGTACGCCGTTGGTAACTACCGCTATTTTCCCGGGGTCGATGTCCCGCCGCGTCAGGTTGTCCTTGAAGGCATGGGTGACCACCACGATGCGGCTGGCCTTGCGGTAGAGGAACAATTCCAGTTTTTCCAGCCGGTCCAGCCACCGTTCGCGCCCCGGCGCGGCCCCCACCGCCCGGATGCTTTCCGGCCAGAGGTCGCGTACTTCCATGACCCACGGTTTGCGCTTGAGCACGCTGGCGCAGTAGCCCGCCACGGCCGTGAAGAACTGGGGGGAGGTGGCCACGATGAGGTCGGTGCGTACGAAAAGGCTCGCGATCAGTGCCATGAGCGCGTAGCTGACGTAATCGGCGATCCGCCTGGCAAACCCCTCGTTCGCCGCGATGTACGACCACACCCGGATGACGGTGATACCGTCCAGCTCCTCCCGTTGCCAGAGGCGGTTCCGGTAACCGTCGTACACCCGCCCCTGGGGAAAATTCGGGGCGCAGGTGATGACCGTCACGGTTACTCCCTGCTGCGTCCACGCACGGCAGTGTTCGTAGGTACGGGTGGCCGGGGCATTTACCTCCGGGGGAAAGTTGTCGGTGAGAAAGAGTAGCTTCAAGGAAGGAGTTAGGGCAAACGCATCAAACTAAGTTTGCTACGTTTTTGATTAGTGATTAGTGATTACTGATATTCGATTAACGATTTTGCTACCGCAAGTATCAGCTCACTGCGTTCGTTTGCCGCGCAACTACAGTATCTGATTACACAAATACTTTTGATGCGTTTGCCCTGGGAATAAGTTAATTGCCCGGAGGCAGGTGCAAAGGTACCTACGCAAACACCATCGCCTCACTTTCCGAAGAAAGTGAGGCGATGGTAGCTATTGCGTTCCCGCAAATGAACGGGGTGGTGGGTTAGCGGGCCACCATCAGTCGCTGCGTACTGACGCCGGTGGAGGTAGTTACCTGAATGAAGTAACTGCCGCTGTTGAGTTCCGTTACGGGAAGGTCGAAGCGGTTACCGGTGATCTGGTAAGTGGCGCGGATGGCACCGTTACCGTCGATGACGCGAACCTCTACGTTGTCGTCAAAGTCCTCCCCCAGGTTCAGGCGCACGGCGGAGCCGCTGGCCGGGTTGGGGTAGACGGAGAAGCCACCTTCGAGGGAAGCGTCCAGGTCCAGGTCGGCCACTTCACGGGCGGCAGGACAGGCCGTGTTCTCGGCGGAGCCGATGTCACGCGTTCCTACGGGAGCGTCTCCCTTCTGGTCGTCGCTGCCGTCTCCGGGGTCACCCATGTTGACGACCATGCTGGCACAGTCGGGCAGGTGGGTCATGGTGGGGCCGCCGTTACCGGCCAGGGGACCGAGCATGGGGTCGAGGGGAGTTGCGATGGTACCGACTTTGTCCGTACCCATGGCGGTGAAGCCTGCTCCTCCCTGTCCGATGAAGTTGTATCCGCCGGAGACGAAAGTACCACCCGCAAGGGCGATGTCCGCACCGAGCGTTCCGATGTTGTCGGCCACGATGGTACCGGTGAACGATACCGAGCCGGAACCGCTACCTACACCTCCCGCGCCAACGCTGGAAATATTTTCTACGATGGTAGTGTTGGTGATGTCCACCATACCGTCGTTCGCCACGCCACCGCCGGCACCGGCCGTGGTGTTTCCGGAGATCGTGGAAGTGGTGATCGTTACCGTACCGCCAACGATGTTGGCTACGCCGCCACCGCTGGTGAGCAGACCGCCGGGTACCGTGTTACCGGCAATCGTGCTGCTGATGATGTCGATGATACCGCCGTTGTTGAAAACGCCGCCACCGCCGACGACGGCAGTAGTACTACCGGCACCCGTTACGGTGTTGCCGCCGATGCTTACCTCGGTAAGCGTCATCGTGGTACCGGACTGGTTCCATACACCACCACCTTCGTTGGCGGCGCTGTTACCGATGATGCGACCTCCCTGGAAGTCGACCGTGGAGGTCATACCGGATACGTGGAAAGCACCACCGTTACCGGGAGCGGACCCCGTGGTGTTGCCGCTGTAATCGGTGTCCGTGGAAGTGAAGCTTCCGTCGATCTGCTCGACGGCACCACCCGCGCGGGAGGAGTTGTTGCCGGAAAATTCGGAGCTGGTGACGGTCACGTCACCTCCCGTTGTCAGGAGGCCACCTCCGGAGCCGGAGGCGCCACTGGCGGTGTTGTTGCTGACGGTACAGTCATCGACGTTCATGGTACCACCGTTGTTGAAGAGGCCACCACCACCATTATCGGCGGCTGCGCCACTGGCGATGTTACCGTCGATGGTGACGTTGGACAGACTCATCGTCCAGCCGGCGTTGTTCCAGAAGGCGCCGCCCTCGGCGGTTGCGCTGTTACCCGTAGCCGTTCCACCGTTGATCGTGATGTTACCGGCGGTTACGTGGATAGCACCACCGTTGCCGGGAGCACTACCGGTCATGTTACCCGTAAAGTTGACGTTGTTGATGGTGGAAGACTGAGCGGAGTTGTCTTCGATACCACCGCCGGCACGATTGGCATTGTTGCCGCTGATCGTACCGCCGTTGATGGTCATCGTACCACCTGCTTCGTTGAAGATACCGCCGCCGGAGCCGGAGCCCTCGGTAGCCGTGTTGTTGCTGATGGTGTTCTGACCGTTCAGGACCAGCGCACCGCCGTTGTTAAAGATACCGCCGCCGCCGTTGGTGGCATCGGTTCCCAGAGCTACGTTAGCGTCCACCAGAACGTCCGTTACCGTCATGGTACCGGTATTGTTCCAGAGGCCGCCGCCTTCGCTACCGGCCGTGTTACCCGTCACGGAGCCACCCTGAATGCGGGTGTTGCCGTCGCCACCTACGTGTACGCCGCCACCGTTACCGGGGCTGGTATTCACCGTGTTGTTGTTGATCTGGTTGTTGACGATCATGACCATCGTAGCGGAACCGGAAGCATCCTCGATGCCACCGCCGGCGCGGTTAGTCTCGTTGCCAGTGATGGTACAGTTGTTAACTGTCAGCGTACCACCCGATCCGTTCAGGATACCACCACCGGAGGCATTGCCTTCCGTAGCGGTGTTGTTAGTGATCGTGCTGCTCTTTACGATCAGGGTACCTCCTTTGTTGAACAGTCCACCACCACCGTCTTCGCTCGTGGCGTCCGTCAGGTCTCCCAGGCAGATATTACCATCAATTGTCACACGGCTAATAGTCATTGTACCACCAGCATTATTCCAGAGGCCTCCACCTTCGTTACCGGCCGAGTTGCCGTTGAAGCTACCGAAGGCAATATCGGAATCGCCACCGCCGCCGATGTGTACACCCCCACCGTTACCGGGGCTGGTGTTGACCGTATTATCGTTTACCGTAGCGGTGCGGATGATGAGGCCGAGACC
Source organism: Lewinellaceae bacterium (assembly GCA_963838715.1). Classification (GTDB taxonomy): domain Bacteria; phylum Bacteroidota; class Bacteroidia; order Chitinophagales; family Saprospiraceae; genus Neolewinella. The sequence goes on along the minus strand of CAWISE010000009.1, from coordinate 3,289,952 downwards.
GGGACCCGAGGCGTCCTCGATACCACCGCCGGCGCGGTTGGCTTCATTGTTCATGATGGCAGTGCTGTTGATCAGCAGTGTTCCACCCTCCGCGTTCAGGACACCTCCACCGGAGGCGCTGCCCATAATGGCCGTATTGTTGGTCACGGAACCGCTCCGGATGACCATGTTACCACCGTCGTTGTAGAGTCCACCGCCGCCATTGTTGGCAGCCATACCGGCAGCCGTGTTGGCATCGACTCTCGAACCGATCACCGTCATGGTACCATCGCTGCCGTTCCAGAGGCCGCCACCCTCACTACCGGCATCGTTATTCGTGAAAGCACTACTAACGATGCGGGAGTCTCCGCCGCTGCCTACATGCAGGCCGCCACCGTTACCGGGGCTGGTATTAACCGTATTGTCATCAACGATACAGCCAAAAATCTGTAGGCTGGCACCGGAAGCGTCCTCGATACCACCACCGGCACGGTTGGCCGTGTTGCCGGAAATGGTGACACCACTCAGAAAGGTCGTTCCGTTGGAGATACTCATGACTCCGCCACCGGAGCCGGAGCCTACGATAGCGGTATTGCCGGTCACTGAACCTCCGGAAACGACAAGCGCTCCGCCGTTGTTGAAGAGACCGCCGCCGCCGTCATCCGCCTGATCACCGCTGGCTACGTTGTTAGAAACCACGCAGCGATTGACTTTCATCCGGCCGGTATCGTTCCAGAGGCCACCACCTTCCTGGCCGGCAGTGTTGCCGTCAAACGTACAGAAGGCAATGTCGGCATCGCCGCCGCCACCGATGTGCAGGCCGCCGCCATTACCGGGGGAGGTGTTCACCACATTGTTATTGATGTCAGCATCGCGAATGACCAGTCCGAGACCGGCACCGGAAGCATCTTCGATACCACCACCGGCACGATTGGCTTCGTTGCTGGTAACTGTGGTTTCATTCAACTGCAGAAATCCTCCGCTAGAGTTTAGGATACCACCACCGGAGCCGGAGCCCATAGTTGCGGTATTTAGCGTGATGGTACAGAACTTGAGGTTCATCGTTCCGGCATTGTGAATACCACCACCACCCTGGGTAGCGGCAGTTCCCATTGCGGCGGACTCGCGAACCATAACGTTCAGCATTGTTACCGTTCCGGTAGCATTTTGGAAAGCACCACCACTATCGGCAGCCAACCCACTCGTCAGGCTCATTCCGCGTACGGTCAGGGTAGGCGTACCACTAACGTTGAAGATCCGGGTTGTATTACCACCACTGATGATGGTCACACCCATACCGTTTCCGTCAATAAAAAGGTTCTTGTCAAGCGTGATTTCGCTGGCGAGGACAATCGGGGTTCCGTTAGTGGAAGCGTCGAATTTAATAACATCGCCGGCAACTGCCGTCATAACGGCGGCCCTTAGGCTGCCCGCTCCCGTATCGTCATTGTTCGTGACCGTGATGGTCGCGGCAACAAGAGAAGTAGCGGTGAGGGCTATGGATAGTGCGGTGACTATCAGCCTCTTCAGGTATAGTTTGTACATGTGCAATCTGGATTTGGTTATTAATTATGGGTACCAAGCTGGTCCCATTCCCACACAGTTACGTAAATGTCATCCAATCGGTTCCCGCAAAATTGGTTTTTTTCAGGTCTTTGCCCTAATCTTCCAAATCTGATTAACGAGCCACAGAAAAATACAAAATAACATTGTGCACACGACGAACATGGCAGCTTTAACTTCTGTTTAAGTGCTTCCCAGTACCGACCTTCAACTCTAGTCGCAACTTACCTATCGTGCCGCAAGTCCCGTTCGCGTTTGAATTCTACGGGGAAATACTTAGATTTCAGTAATTTACGGTATGTTGGTTCCGCTTCCGGCTTGAACCTTTCGTAAGCGTAATATAGTTGGCGACCTACCCAGGGGGAAATTTTAGTAACCATAAGCGTAAGATCAATGAGTCTGGTCTGGATTCCCGAAAGTGGTCGTGGATCTTTCTTCACAAAAGAAGTGTTCTGCCGGAACGGGATCTTAGCCGCTCTACCAGCTTCGTTCAACATTAGATAACCATCAATTTTTGTACGGAAAGCCTTAGGGTTACCGATAACTTTCCTAAATGTCAGCCCCACGCCCCCTCGCTCGGCAATGACCTTATCAATCCAGGCGTATTGCGTAGTGTAGCGTACGACGCCAAGCGGCATCGACAAAGCGGCTCCTATCTTGCTACTCCTCTGCTCGAAGTACTTCCCCTCCATATTCACGTAGGACTTCAGGCATGGCTTAAGCTCCCTTTTTATACTGATGTAGTATACATCCTGATACCGCTCAGATAGGACAGTGAGGAAAAGTTCCCATAATTCGGGGTAAAGGGAAAATTGAGGGTCCAGTTTAGTCGTCCAAAAATTCAGATTGTTCTTCCTGCAGTACTGATCGTTGAGTTCACAAAAAAAGGTAAAAAAGTCAGGTTGCGGATGGACTAGGAAATACTCTGGATCCCCCCCTACCAGCGTAAAGTAATCCTCGAATTGGTACTGGCTCAGGAAAGACAAGTACTGGTCAGGTGTACTAAAAGTTCCCCACCATCGGTAATGGGCAACGATATTACTTTCGTGGATACCGTGGTGAAGCTCGTGTTGGGCGCAGCCCACCTCCGGGTAAGTCGCCAGGTGGTTGCCCAGCCATGTCGTTCCGTTACGGGCGGCACCTAGAGTAAATATCGGACGGATCATTGTCTGTATAGATTAGCAACTGGAGGTAGCGGCATCTTAGCGGGGTTTCGCATTGCCGCACGGTAGATGGAGATCATTAGACCCACATTATCCTTCCAGTCGTATTTGTCAATCACGTGTTGATGACCAGCTCTCCCCATGCGCTCCCTGAGATTTTTATCGTCGACTAATTCCTGCATCGCCGCAGCGGCAGCTTCGGGATTCTGCTTCGGCACGATGAGTCCGGTCCGGTTGTGAACCACTACTTCGCTTGGGCCTTCGGCATCGCTAACCACCACAGGCTTCCCACAGGCTCCTGCTTCAATTATGGAAACACCGAAACTTTCAAAGTTTGAGAGCGCAACGAAAATGTCTATTTGCCGGTGATAATCGGGGACTCGTGAAAAAGGCACTCGTCCGGTAAATGTCGTCCTGTCCCCTATTCCCAGGCTTTCCGAGAGTAATTTATATTCCTGCAGGTAAGAGCCTCCCCCCACTAGCAACAACCGCAAATCCGCGGAGCTTTGACTACAGAGTAAAGCGAACGCTTTGATTAAGGTGTCTACTCCATAGATAGGCTCCATAGTCTTAATGGTACCGACAGTAAGAATTCGTGAATCTTCCCGTTCTTCGGCATTAGGGAAAAATAGATCCGTATCTACTCCGAAAGGTGTCTCATAGATCGGTTTCTTTGTAAATTCAGCCAACTGCTTCGCCATCACTTTACTGGTCGAAAGTATTACGTCCGCCCTCTTTAGGGCAAAGGTGGTGATCCAACGATGCAAAGCGGATTTGCGGGGAAAAAGGTATACATCGTTGCCCCAGGCCGAAACCAGTAGCGGGTGCGCGGAAACCAGGCTGGCAAAGAAACCATTAGAACTTATTCTATGGGCGTGAATGACATCGGGACGTAGTTCATTGAGTAGGCGATAGAGTTGCGGTAGCAACAGGAAGTAAGATACTTTTCCCAGCGTTCCGTATTTCTTAATTACGGATTGCGGGATGTTGCCCTGGTAAGCACGAAAACCGGACAATCCCTCATAAACGTTTTCATCGTACTTCCCAATACTGAATACGGAAACCCTTAGCCCCCGACTGCATAGCGAGGTAACCCACCGCTCGGTGTGCGGACTGCTGAGATCGGAAAGAATGAATACGTGCATACTCGTTGTTAGCGGCGGTACTTTCAAGAGAGGATACCAGCCTAAAGATTTAACTGGCGCGAAGTCCTGCCGTAGCGTATGGTTTTTTCATTCAGGAAATAGGGTAAAACCATCATCATTGAAATGAGACTCAGATTGAAAGGCATGGAAGATTCAAACAGCCCACGGAGGCAAACCGCCACGAACATCGCGGACGCCAGCGGGGAATTACTAGTCAGTAACATATAAAAAAGACAAATAAGATAACCAATCAGGAGCAGCCATCCTCCTTCTACCAGCATTCTCATGTACATATTATGGGGAGATAATTCTAAACCCCAAATTTTCTCGATCCGGCTCTCAGCATTTCCTATACCTACCCCGAATGGGTTATCCTTCGCTATGCTCCAACTTATGTTGAAGAGTTCGTCACGGTGGCTCAGCCCTCTGTTTTTCTTATCCGACTGGGTATTTTCCTCCACTGTTTCCAGCAGTTTAAACCGGTCATCGGTGATGAGTCCGTAGTACAAATACCCCATGGACAGCACCCCTACGACCAGGACCATCCGTAGTTGAACGCGGGTAACTCGCATGCCGTAATACACCACGCCAAGAAAGAGTATCGCTCCGAGATGTCCCCTGCTCGCACTGAAGTAAATGAGTACGACACTGACCAGAAACACCAGCAATTGCGGAACCCAGGACCGGTTAAACAAGAGCATACCAAAGTAAGTAGAACAAAAAACGACCGAGGCATAGCCGTTGGTATTGCTGTCTATGATCATCGACGTGAAGCGTCCCCCTGACTGTACTCTCGGCAGGCACAATAGGACAGCCAGCGCGAACACGACGAACAGCGCCCGCCTGCTGATGGGGTGCCTGCTGAAAAGGGGTAGTATCAGGAAGTTGAGCGGGATAAAAATAGTGTAGAATAATTCCCGAACCCCGAAGTTCAGGAGGTTCGCGATAACTACGCCGGCAACCACCATCGACCCGCCCAGGTTGTAACCGAACTTACCGGTGACGGTAATCCGCTCCAGTCCGATGATCAGCACACCGATAATCGCTACGATGGACGCGTACCTCAGGTCGGAAAGAAAGGTGATGGAAGTGACCACCGACCCCAGCAGATAGAGGCTGAGTACATTTGAGGTACTGATCGTCACTTACCACTTGCGTTTTGCCACGCCCTCAAAGCCCGTATCGGCGTCTCCCGAGTTTTTATCCCGGGTTACCGTTCGTTCGCAGATGTCAGAAAAATTTAGCAGGACCTGTTCTACGTCAAATAATTTCCTGATGTGTTCGACGGCCAGGAGCACTTTACTTTTGGTCAATTCCGGGTTTTCAATGCACTGCCGGATCGCCGCCGCCAGGGCAACGGGGTCGCTGGGTGGGCTCATGTAGGCTGCTCGCCCCTGATCGGTTACTTCTGGCACCCCACCAACCCAAGTAGCCACTACGGGGACACCATGTGCCATCGCTTCAATGTTAGCCACTCCTAATGATTCCGAGATGGAGGGGACACAGAATACATCTGATTCCTGTAAGCGGGTAAACAACCTCTGCGGAGGCAGTTGCCCCAGAAATGACACCTTAAGATGTTCTGCGGGGTTTCCGTACCGCGTGAAAATGGTCTCCGCGGCGCGCACTGGCGGCCCCGCTACCGTCAGTTCAAATGTATAGTCATCTAATGTATTGAGGGCAACAAACAAATCCGCCAGCCCCCCGATACGGTAATCGGTCTTCGCAAAGAGCACCTTGATGGGATGCCCGGAAGAAATTTGCTGCTGCCTGAAGGTGTGTGTCCGCATATTCACGGCCTTATACATGACGCTATACCGTTCGGGTGGGAGCGAGAAAGCTTTCGCGAACAGACCGGCCATGTAGTGGGAGTTGAGAACCAATTGGTCTAACCTTGTACTGGCAATCCGTTGTAACCATCCCTGTACGGATCGGCTTGCCCAGCTGAACAGGTTTTTTTGGCCGGCCAGTCGCGGTCGGTGGTTTTTGCTATCATTAATAAACCCGGCCACCCTGAATGGTAAATTCCGGGGTAGCCCCATGGCCGGGGTAAGCTCGTTGAATACGAGTAGATCGAACGCGTATCCGTTTTGTCTGATCTCGAATATTTTCTTCCGGTAGGCCCGGGATAACCGGTACTGCAGATATGCTCCGCCCAACACACCCGCACTGACCGGAGCCGTACGGTAGATCAGCCCCTTCTCCCCGTAGGCAGTAGGCGATTGGTCACTGGTCAGGATTCTGACTTCCAGGCGGTGCTGAATGAGGTGAAGATTCTGTATCAGCAGGTTCGCGAATTTCGCCGGCCCGTTAGGGGTCTTTCCTAAGTGGTTTGCACACAGCAGGACCTTTATGGGCGGGTTACTTCTCAGTGAATTCAACGCTGATCTGACTTTTGGGGCGCGCAGGTACCGCTATTTATAATAGTCGTGGAGATTACTACTCGGACCGGAAGGCCACGGCGAAGTCCGTCCAATTGTAGCGATCGACCGCCGCGAGGTTGGCTCGTCCCAGTCGATCTAACGCTGTTTCCGGCAGGGTAAATACCCTCATAAGAACGTCGGACAGCGTTTCTTGCGGGCCGTAAAGCAATTCCCTCTGTTGTTTTAGTCGTTGCGGCAACACCCCGAAGGCCGGTGCGACAACCGGCTTACCGAAGCCCATTGCTAGAATTACGCTTCCGGAGTTGGTGACCTTTCGAAACGGAAGGACGACCACGTTAGCGACCGCGTAGTAGTGCTGAAGTTGGTCGTCCTCCACAAAGCCGGGAACGATACGAATAGCTGCCTCCCCCACCGAGCGTTCTTCAATACTACGGAGGTATTCTACTGATTTCACCCCTCCCACGATGTAAAGCAACCACCCTTTCCGATAGGGCGCGGGTATGTTCAGGAAAGCTTCCACCAAATCAGCCACTCCTTTGTAGGGATGTAACAACCCCAGGTACAACAACACCTTGGTAGCGGAAGGAACGCCAATGGTGTCCCGGGCAGTCGCTTTACCCACTTTATTCGTGTAGTAGGCACGGTAGCTTCCCTCCGGAACTACCCGCATTTTGGTGGTGGCAACGCCGAACTCCCGTCTTACCTTTTCGGCGGTTTCCTCACTGAACACCCTGATCCACTGACAACGGCGACCGAGCTGACCACGATACCAACGGTGAAGCGCGTGCTGTTTGCTTCCGTGCGGATATACATTGTGGAGTGTCCATACGATGTGGGTTCGGGTAAAGACACTTACCCACCATACTTCCAGCAGTAGCAAACAACTGGCTATGCAGGTAAGCGGGAGGTTTTTCTTCAGGTAGTAAGAGTTAATCCAGTCGTAGTGGATAAAATCAGGCCGTTGACTACGTACCGTTCGCACAAGTGTCAACCAGCGACCTTTCGCCCCGTGGGTAACGGTAATACCTTTCTGACGTAATCCTTCCATCATCAGGTGTTGGTAAGGGTTCTGTAAGCCGGCAACGGGGAGGCAGGAAACTTTCAAATTACTGTAAAAAGGGATCGTAGGGGGGAATACTGAGGGAGCGTACCGAGCGCTTGCCGATGGGTTTCGCCGGGACACCCCCTACGATCGTCCAGGGAGCGACATCTTTATTTACTACGGCACCGGCGGCTACCACGGCACCGGCCCCTATGGTTACGCCCGGTAACACGATAGCGCGGGTACCAATCCAGGAAAAATCACCCAGCGTGACGTTACCGCCTACGGTGGCGAATGCAGTTGACTCGATGTCGTGTTGGAGCGTCCACACCTGGACCTCCGTTGCTACGTTCACGCTACTCCCGATCGTAATCTTCCCACCACGTCCATCCAGTAAAACCTGACCATTGACGTTAGAATTTTGCCCGATCTGGACATTTCCAAGTACTCGCAGCTTCACGCCCATCAGCAATACGCTCTTATCCCCAATGGAGAAAAAGATGCGGTACCAGGCCATCCGGAATGCGCGAAGAGGAATATTCGCTACTACCGAATTGGTCAGGTACCGCAGGGTGTGATGCAACTAACCGGACATTTGTGCTCCTCAATTATTGGGTACTCTAAAACACTTTTGTGTTTTCCTCAATTGTTTCTAGCTGCGACCTGTACCGATCAGCCCCTCACTCCGGACGAAAGCCTGAGCTTTCCTACAATCAGACAAAAAAATTTAGCTCACCCCTCAGTTTTATGAACGCAGAAGGAATAACCTTGCCGCCATAATATATATCCTCCTGATCAGTGCCATATGTCCGTCAGGGGCACATTGCTACCCTTCCATCATTGCTGCCGCGAGGTGCCCCGTTAGTTCTTTTGTGTATTCCGGAAAATCTCGTAGCTGATTAGCCCTCCTGATTGCTTCGTTGAGTTTAAGATACGCTGCCGTTCGCCCCTGTCTGATATTGCTCAGAACGGTACCTAGTTGCGCTGCCGAACTTACGTGGTTTTCAGGAGCGGCATCAATCAAATACTTCTGGTTTTGGTACTGATGCACGAAATGGTAGAGGTGGATGGGATTTTTACCGGGCGGCTCCGTCAGATCAAGAATGAAGGAAGGCGTATCCAGGAAACAGCATTCCAATCCCATTGTCGTTCCGAGGTGAAAAAAGGCCGTCGCATTGTCCATCTTCTCGAGTTTTTCGTAGATGGCATCCTCAGCCTGGGCCAGGTCCGACTGCCTGAAGCCGTCGTCGAATACTACGTTAGGCAATTCGCGCAGGGTTTCGTAAAGTTTCCAGTCGGTCAATTGCGGGTAAGGACGGACCACTACCTTGAACTCCGGAGCAATCTCCAGTGCCCGGCGGGCCAGTTGCTCAATGATGGCCAGCTCACCCCAGGCCAATTTTTCGATTCCGACGGCGCAGCCGACGTAGAGGTAGTCGAAGTCGAAGGTGCGGGGCAGCGCTCCCTGGGTCAGCCGCTCCCGGTACTCCGCGATATAGGCAAACTGCGACGATCCCTGAACGTGAACTTGCGCCTCCGGAATTCCCTGTAATTCCTGCATATCCTCGGCAATTCCCTCATTCCAGACCAGGTAACGGCAGCGGGGACTGAACTTCGTCTGCTTACAGGGGTGGTCCCAACTATAAACGTAGGTAAGCACCGGGAAATCCTCCGCCAGCAAGCGGGCGAACAGCTCATCGTTGGCGATCTCGGAAAAACAGACAAAGGAATCAATTCCCGAAAGGTCCGTTTTTCCGGAATAGGGCAGGTCCCGCAAAAAATCGTCGTAGGCGTAATTTTTGGGGAGCAATCGCATCAGGGCCAGTACGGCGTCCCGTCGTCTGCGGCGGGGGCCGGGAGGCACCGAGTGGGCCTTGAATGCCTCCATCAGGTAGAAATTATTGCGGCTGGCCGGTAGTTTGCGGAGCAGTTCGTAGCGGCCCTTAGCGAACTTACTCGGCCAACTACCGGTCCGCTCCCGGATCGGCCGATAGGTACAACCTTCAATAGTGTGCCGTTCGATGGCTTGCTGGTGGTCATCGCGGTAAAAGATCACGACTTCGTGATCGCGTAATAATTCCTGGATGACTCGCCGCACGTCGTTACGGAAATCAAAAAAGGAGACAACAAATCCTATAGTCACTTAGCTTTTTTTACGGGGCGAGGACGCAGGTGCAAATTCACGAACGACCCCCACGAGCGTATTTTACCGGTGAGCGTCGCGGGGAAGTAATGAATTCCGGCCCACTTCAGTACGTTAAACTCCATGACGAGCCCTCCCCTGAGGTTAAATTCCCGTAGCCTTCGGGCGAACTGTATCCACTTTTTGGCGGAACGTACGTCCGCCACCAAAACATCACGGTTACGATTGAATAGCTTTTCCAGTTCACGTAACCGTTTCTCACTGACCTCCTTACCCAGGCTGCCCGGAAGGATCCGATAATTTACCAGAGGTGTCAGCAGACCGGCGAATAATCCACCCTGCCTTCCGAGAGCCAAAAACAAGGGCCAGTCCTCGAAGGTATAGCTTGTATCGTAGCCGCCCACCCGTCGCACGGCCTCGGTCCGCACCATCGCCGCCGGCGCGCCCACGTAACAACTACGGCTGTTCTCCCGCAGGAGATTGCCCCCGGGCAGTGGCTCCCCTTCCGCCAGTCGGCGACCGGCGTAGAATTTCCCCAGTGGTTCCCCCGCCGCGCCGATCAAATTCATTTCGCCGTAGACGCAAACATATTCCGGACTCCGTCGCTGAAATTCAGCGGTCTGAAGCGCAATGCGATCGGGCAGCATTTCGTCGTCACAGGCGATGAGAACCAAATATTCCCCGCTTGCGCGTTCCAGTCCCAGGTTACAGTTTTCTACTACCGTCTTACACCGCTGATTTTGAATGACCGTACAGGGGTAACCCGTCCGTTCCACCCATTGCTCGATCCGGTTCTCACTATCGTCCTCCCGCGTATTGTTAATAATGAAGCACTCAACGTTACCGTAGGTCTGTTGCCGAATACTCTCCAGTGTTTGCGCTACGTAGTCCTGGTGGTTGTGGCAAATGGCCACGATGGTAACGAGCGGCTGGATCATTTTTCAGGAGTGCCTTTGTACGACAGAAAGTCTGCGTATTCACGGATATAGTCCTCCTCGTCGTAGGGGTGGCTGGCCATGACCAGGCAGATGGACCCACTGGAGAATTCCTCCAGTTCCCGCCACAGCCCCGGCACCATGAGTAACCCGTGGTAGGGCCGGTTGAGGTGAATACTACGGGTATTGATACCGTCGTTGATCCGAACGGTAAAACTGCCGCTGGCCGCTACGATAAGTTGTTGCAACTCCCGGTGGGCGTGGCCGCCACGGGACTCTCCGCCGGGAACGTCGTAGAGATAGTAGACCCGCCGGGTAGCAAACGGAATATGTACGTCATTTTCCAGTACGGAAATATTACCGTTACCGGATTTGGTCCGTGATAGCTCAATGACGCTACAGTCAAATACGGTCGAATTTTTCATTCGTAGTGGCGGCGGTAAGTTGCTAGTTCGTGGATATAATCACTTGCGTCGTAGGGTCGGTCGGCCAGGTGAAGCGACAGGGAATTGGTGGAAAACTCCCGCATGCTGCGCCAGGTGTGAGGTGGCAAAATAACGGCAGTGTAGGGGCGGCGGAGGTAAAAGTCTTTTTCCACATCGCCCGTACGGGTACGCAGGGTGAAGCTGCCGCTGAGGGCAATGACCACCTCCCACTGCTGGTGGTAGGCGTGGCCGCCGCGAATCCCGTCGCCGGGGACATCATAAATAAAGAAGGTCCGGGCGATTTCAAAGGGTAGATGGTCAGGATGCTGGAGAAAGGTCAGATTACCGCGCTCGTCGAGGATCTTGGGCAGGTCGATTTGCCGGGGTTGGGTTACTGGGCTCACTATTTCTGATTATAATTTTGCACCTGCGTCCTCGCCCTCCTGGTTCTTATCCGGCATCAGCATTCCATCAAGAACCATATAATGATTACCGGCCGAATCCATAAATTTATTTGTTCCGGAAGCGACCATTTTCTGCCCGACTTGGTCAATCCAACCCTTTACACGAGCGGGATTACCATGCACGATAGCATAGGCAGGAACATCACGAGTAACCACGCTTCCACAGCCTACGAGGCTGTAAGCCCCAATTCGGACTCCAGCCAGAATAGTAGCGTTGGCTCCGATAGAAGCCCCTTCCTCCACCACGGTATTTAACTGGGTAAAAGCCTGATTCCCCCGTGGATAAAGATCGTTAGTAAAAGCAACGCTCGGCCCGACGAAAACGTCATTACCCAACTGGACACCATCCCAGAGATGTACTCCAGGCTTTACGGTCACACTGTTTCCAATAACTACATCATTTTCGATGAATACGTGGCAATTGATTTTGCAATCCGCTCCAATGCTGGCCCCAGATAAAATTACCACGTACTGCCAGATTATCGTGCCCGCCCCTACGCTGGTAGTCAGCACCTCCGAGCTTTCGTGGATCACCACATCGTTATTTTGCACTTTCATCCGCTAAATTTCCTTCTTTCGCACGCTGACTTCTTGCTTACTGGCAATGGTCAGCGTACCATCCCGCTTTTTACGCCACACGCCAATCAGCGATCTCCAATTCCGAACGCCCGCCCACCGGATCACTTTACCCATGAATTGCCTGCCCGCTCGCGAATCCGCTTCTTCTAGTAGCAAAGCGTATTCAAACCACTTTCTGGCGATCCCTCTGCCGGGTACGAGTACGTCCCGATAATTAGTAAACATGGCGTGAAAGGTGTGTAGCCGTGTAGGATGCAACAGACTCCCCAGACTCCCCCTGACCATCCGATGCTTTACGAGCGGAGCCGGATGCTCGGCAAACTTATATCCCCTTCTCAAGAACTCCAAGTAAAGCGGCCAGTCCTCTATGTCGTAGTCGGGGTTGATCCTCCACGAGGCACGCAGGGCTTCCAGCCGGTATAGGGTCGACGGAGCGGGGATCAGGCAACTGCGACTGAGTTGTTCCCGCAAGCTGGCTGCTTCCCCTAATGTTTTGTGTAACATCGCACGCCGGCCCGCCAAATATGTATGATCGATCTCCCCGTCCTCCCACATCTGGTACAAATCACTGAATGAGCAGGCGTACTCCTTCCCGCTCGAAATCAGTAAGGCCACCTGTTCCGAAAGGTAATGGGGAAGCAGAACGTCATCGCACGCTAGCAGCTGCAAAAATTCACCCCGAGCATCACGAATGGCCCGGTCAAAATTTGCTACTATGCTTAGTGGAGATTCATTATCGATAAAGGTAGCCGGGTAACCAGTTTCCGCCAGCCACTCTCGGATCAACCTACTACTTTCGTCTCCCTTGATGTTATTGATGATGATGCATTCCACGTTGGGATAGTCCTGCGCGCGAAAACTTTCTAGTGTCTCAATCACGAACCGTTCGTGCTTATGGCAGATGCCAACTAGGGTGACCAGTGGAAATGTGGACTTCGTTATAGCCATTTTGATGTTTCTCGCTTAACCTTTTACTGATGGGTTCTTCGTCACGACTCGGTTTTGTTTCGGCAATCTCCGACGAAGCCAGTTAACCATGCAATAACACAAATGGACCAACTTAATTCCTCCTACGATATTTTTGCGATAACTTATCAAAGGTCTCTCTCACACCTACTCGTTTATTGAGCCCCGAAACTCCATACCAAGAGGCTAAAAGTAGTATCAGAGATCCGGCACCATAAGACCAAAGAGATGAATCAAGGTAAAATTTGGCAGCCAGGGCAGCCAGGATAAAAGCAAACTGAATAAAGAAGAGTACCAAAACTGATTTTCCGTAGTGAAAATCATATTTATGGTAGCCGACACTATTCACCACGAAGACGTGAATACCGTACGTCGCCAGGTAACCCAGCCCCAGGCCGGTAAGTCCGTATAGATAATAGCCTAGCAGATGCATCAGCAGGAATAGTACATTAGCACTAATCTGTACCCATAGGAACGTACGGGAATCCCCCGCAGCCAGGGGGAGGAACCCTACCGGCCAACAGGCAGCTTTAAACAATACGCCCACCGCAGCAACGCAAATCATTCCGACAATTGGTAGAAATCGTGAGGAGTAGAGCAGGGTGATTACCGGCTCCGAAAAAAGAATGAATGCCGTTAGAATCGGACCAAGTAGCAGGAAGGCGATTTCTGCTTGCTGATTAATTAGTTCGTCACGCTGGGACACATTGCAGAAATCACGTGATAATCTTGGGAAATAATCCGTACCCATTGCTGAAAAAATCATCTCGACGTAAGTACTGATCATGGCCGTACCCGCCGTATACAATCCTACTTCGCTAATGGAACCGGTTCGGGAAACGAATACGCGAATTGCATAAATATTAATCAGTAGAAGTGTGGTACCTGCCATCATAGCCAAGCCAAGCGACAATATATTGGTGGTATCCCCTCGCAATTTCGTCCAATCAAACTGTATAGCCGGTAGCTGAATCTTACGGGAAAAGTAGTAACTGAGTAACAACTGTATGGATGCTGTCAGGAGGATTACGGGAACAATACCATCCTTTCCGTATAAATAGTAAAGGGGCACGGTAATCAGAAGCGCTAATAAGCTGCCATAAATACTGGCTTGGGCCAGAAATCCGAGTTTCCTCATCCCCTGAAAAATCACCTTCTGGCCCGCACTTACCTGATTGATTAGCAGCGTTACGGAAAGTATTTGAAACGCCCATGTGTATGATTCATCGCCGAAGGACCACTTACTCAACCAGGGTGCGGCCAGTAATACAACAACCATGCCCAGTCCACCAGTAGCCCAAACCAACCACCGTACGGTAATAACCTGTTGAACCACCCCATCATTGACGGAGCCGTCCTTAGAAAGTTGAGCAGCTACATTTTTAACCGCACTACGGGTGACTCCCATCTCCGTCAGACCCTGTACCAGGCCCAGACCACTGCTATATAGCCCCACGATGCCAATGCCCGAAGTACCTAGTAAGACTGCTACAAACTTTGACTGGACTATCTTGATCAGTATTTTAAATACCTGAACCCCTCCAAACAAAGAGGTAGCACCTAAAATGCTCCGATAGGAGCTTTTTCCGTTATTCCCCATTGTTACTTAGCCAGCGCAACCATACGGTCATAGGCAGACAGAATTCTGGCGGGTAGGGGGTGTTGACCCAGGGGAGTTTCCACCACATAATGTTCAGACAACTCCCGAAATTTTCTTCCGAGTCCAAACCTAATCTTAATGGGGAGATACTTTTTTAAACCAGTCAGCAAGCGAAAAAAGGCATGCGGGCGCACCACAATACGTGCCTTTCCCGAGCTACTTACCCGCGCGCTTATGTTCGCCTTGAGGGGAAGCAACGGCACCACCTCTTGGCTAATTTTAACTCCGGCAAACTGATAGAGGGTTAGCTGTCCATTTATATAATCTTCAAACATAAAAGTGAGCACCTCACCAAATCCCGCCAATTTGAATTTACTTTTAAGTTCCTCGTAATCAAAGCAATCAATAAATTCACTTCTCAAAAAATGTCCGTAATCTTGAAAAGTAGTTGGCCACTGCCTATTTGCCTCCTGAAAAAATGAAGGTATGGCTTGCCGGGGGTCCCTCAGACAAAAGACTATCCGCGGAGTAAATTCCCCCATCAACTCGAATAGCCGAATAACCTTACGCTGAAGTGGAGTATTATGTTGGTGGGACACGAACATTTCCTCACTTAGCACTACTAAATCGAAGCGGGAAAGCAGGTCGCTTATTGTATGCTGAATGTCTGCTTTCAACGTTCCAACGTCCCCTCTTCTTAAGTACTGAAGTATGATTCCTGCTAGCGTCGTTTTTGATTCATCCCGTGGCTGCCGGACACCGGCAAAATGAAATCCTGGACACTCCAGTTGCTGAAGAGTCAGTTGCAGGGACGTAGTAGCGGTTTTGGGCGGACCGATGTGAATCACGAGTTTACCTTTCATCAGAATTAGTCTTCTAGTAGTACTTCCGCCCACTCCCGCACGCAACCTTCCCCCCCCTTCATTTCCAGCACCCGGATGCCCGGAATGGCCCGCACCGACCGCATCGCGTCCGCCGGGCAGGCGGCCAAGCGTCACCGCGCTCAGTAGCGGTACGCAGTTGATGTCGTCTCCGATGTAGGCGACCTCCGAAATGTCAATACCGAGTTCGGCGCAGATCGCCAGGGCGGCGTCCAGCTTACCGCCGTCGCGCTTCCCCTGGTATAGGAAATCGACCTTCAGTTTTTTTGCCCGCCGGCTCACCAGCGCGGTATCCTCGCTGGTAATGATGCCCGTTTTCACCCCGGCCTCCCGCAGCAGTTGAAAGCCCATCCCGTCACGGGTATTGAATTTTTTCAGTTCGTCCCCTGACTCCGAATAGTACATGCCCCCGTCGGTGAGCACGCCGTCGACGTCGGACAAAAACAGTTTAATTTTACTCATAAATTTTTAGTGAGGTGGTCGGCCGTCTCGAAGAGCCGACGCAGTCGGTACGGAGGACGCCCGACCACTCGAAAGGTTTACAATTGGGGCGACGGGACGCAGGTGCAAAATTTTATGATTCTTTACCAGGCCGTCCACCCCCCGTCCACGGGGATCACCGACCCCGTCATGTAACTGCTCGCATCGCTGGCCAGATAGATGAATAGCCCAGTCAGTTCCGAGCGGTCGCACATACGTCCCAGTGGACTGTACTGCCGGAACCGTTCCTTGAACTCCTCGCTGTGGTTGTTCTCGATACCGTGGGGTACCACCGCATTGGCGCGGATGCCCTCGCGGGCGTAGAACGTAGCCAGGTAGCGGGTGAAGTTGGGGATGAAACTCTTGGTCGCTACGTAGTCGATCGGCTTGTAGCTGATCTGCCCGCCGAAGTCGTACAGCCCCTGGTTCGGCGCCACCAGGGAGTAGGTACTGGCCAGGTTGATGATGTTGCCGCTGCCCTGCGCCTTCATCACCTTGCAGACTTCCTGCGTCATCTGGATGGTGGCCGTGAAGTTCACCTCCGTACTCTGCCGCAGGGCCGCTTCCGGATAGTTCTCGAAGCGGCTGTTGTTGATCTTCCCGGTACCCGATTTGTCGAACTTGGCGTCGATCGCCGCGCTGTTGATCAGTACGTCGATCCGGCCGAAGTGGTCGTTCGCCGCGGTCACCACGCGGGTGCGGGCGGCTCCGTCGGTAATGTCCAGGACGTAGGTGGCGAGCCGGTCGTTGCCGTAGGTGTCGCTGAGCTCAGCCAGCCCATCCACGGATAGGTCACAGGCTGCCACCCGCGCCCCGTCGGCCAGGAAAGCGGCGGTTAGTTCCTTACCGATCAGGCCGGCGGCACCGGTCAGTAAAATTACTTTATCGGTAACGCTGATGAATTTACTCATGCTAGAATATTAAGGAGCCGGCGGCTGTTGGCGATTTGGTCGGCGGTGTACTTCGGCCCGGCGCCCTTGCGCAGCCGGCGTAAAAAGTCCTTGGTCTGGTCCAAAAACAGGTCGTTGCGGTCGAACTCCGGTAGGATCTCCTCCCGCCGGTTACCGTCGCTGCGCTCGACGATCAGCTGGTTGCTGAAAAAGTGTACGGTGACGGTCGCCTCATTAAAGCGGAAAGTATAGTCGCGACGCGCCGGCCGTTCGAAGAAGTTCTGGTGCACGTGGGCGGTCACCCCGTTTTTCCCCCTCAGCAGGATGTCCATCGCACAGTCTACGTCCACCTCCAGCGCGCTGTCGTAATTTCCCATCGCGCAGTGATCTTCTATCCTGTTGTCCAGCATCCAGAGCGCCACGTCCAGGTCGTGACTGAGCGTAAGGCCCGCGCCGCCACCCATGTCCCGGCGGGCGGCGTACCCCTCCCGGTAATCCTCCCAGGGGTGCCAGTCGGGCAGGTACTCCCCCCAGTGGGAGGAGAAGTGGACCAGCCCCCCGAAGTGATTGCGATCGATCATCTCTTTCACTCGCTTCAGTAGCGGGTAAAAGCGCATCATGTAGCCGACCTGGACAAAAGCGCCCGACTTTCTTGCGGCTTTCTTCAACTTCTTCAGTCCCTTTTTACTGTCCGAAAGTGGTTTTTCCACCAGGACGGACAATCCTTCCCTTACACAACTTATCGCCTGTTCCAGGTGCAGCGAAGTGGGCGTACACACGATGGCCGCGGAAGGATTGAGCTTCATGGCCGCCTTCATACTGGTGACAATCTGCAGTCCCTTGTCGTCCAGCGTACGCAGTGGCAGCTGGCGCGAACGCAGCACGACGATGTTCGTGATCCCCAGGGCCAGCAGGTTGCGGATGTGCCGCTCGCCGATGGAACCGGCTCCGATGACGAGGATGGTCGGTTTAGCTTTCTTTTTCATCGAATCTTATCGTTTCTACCCGCTGGATGATGTCCGCGGCGTGATCGAAGTCGGCCCGGTTGTCGATGTCCACGGCGTACTCCCCTTCCACCACGTAGGGCAGAATGTAGTCGCCGCTCAGCAGCCCCCGTTCGGTGATCAGGCTGGTGCGGATTACGTCGAGGGTACCGATTTGCCAGTACACCGGGGGCAGGGTCTGCCGCAGGGTATTGAAGGGTTCGGGTACCCCTTCCAGCCGGAGCAGCGGTTCCATCCGGGTGGCGTTGGCATTCACCCGCCACATTTTGTAGGGGGTGGCCGGTGCCGGGGTGACAACCCGCAGGCTGTCCGCTCCGGCGGAGATGACCTTGTCCACGCAGGTATCCACCAGGTTGGGGTGGCGGATGGGCGAGGTAGGCCGTAACTGCACTACGTAATCGGGCACGTAGCCTTCGTTTTCCTTCAGCCAGTCGAGGGCGTGCCGCCAGAAATCAATATCCAGGCTGCGGTCGCCGGCCAGTTCGGGGGGGCGCAGGAAGGGCACCTCGGCCCCGTACCGTTTACTCACCGCCGCGATCTCCTCGGAGTCCGTGCTGACCAGGGTGCGCGTCACCGTCTCCGCGTCGATCCCCGCCTTGATGCTGTAGGCGATCAGGGGGTGTCCGGCCAGGGGCAGGACGTTCTTTCCGGGCAGGCCCTTGGTGCCTCCGCGGGCGGGGATGACGGCCAGTACTTCGGGTTTACTCACTTACGCTAGACCTTACGGTTCTTCAGTTTTTCCCGCTGTACCATCTCAATGTCGAGGATCTCGGTCGGTTTGTAAGTCAGGGCCGTGTGGGCCTGTTCGAGATTACGGACGAGTTTGGCCATACCCGGGGGCCTCCAGGCTGGCGGCGTGATCGGTTCCTTTCCAGGTCCGGTCCTTGGTGAAGTGACGCTCCACCCAGTTCGCCCCGAGGGTGTAGGCAGCGATATCGACGCTGATGCCCAGGTGGTGGCCGCTGAAACCGATGTGCTTCACGCGGTCGCCGAAGAGTTTGAAGAGGCGGACGATCTCCAGCAGACAGACGTCCTCGAAGGGGACGGGGTAGCCACTGGTGCAGTTGTAGACGACCAGTCGCTTGGCGGCATCTTTTTCCTCAAAGAAACTGATGAACTGCTCGATCTCGTCGATCTTGGTCATGCCGGTACTGATGTGGACGTCTCCGTCGTACTCGTCCCGCAGGATGGCCAGCATCTCGTAATTGTTGTTACAGGCGCTGGGCACCTTGATGAAGTCGGGCTTGAGGGCGGCGATCTCCCGGGCGGAGACGGCCTCCCAGACGCTGGTAGCGTAGCCCAGGCCGATACTCTCTGCGTATTCCTTCAGTTCGGCGTGTTGTTCGGTGGTAAATTCCAGGAATTCCCGGTGGGCACCGTAGGTATTGCCGTAGCTGTTGTGGGGTACCGGGTGGGGAGTTTCGTACTGTTCTTCGGTCAGCAATTCCCGGTTGTTCCGTTTCTGAAATTTCCCGTAATGGGCACCACAGTCCTTAGCGAGTTTCAGTAGTTCCTTGGCCTTTGCGAACTCGCCCATGTGATTACAGCCGATTTCGGCGATGATCTGGGGCGGATGGTAGTCGTGGTTGAAAGTCATAATATGTATTTCTTGCTGACGCTGGTTTTGCGACCAGCTATCTAGTAATCGAATTTTTTCAGCGCATCAGTAACCGTTCTGATGTCTTCCCCGGTCATGCCCGGCCAGACCGGTAAGCTCAGCACCGTCTCAGCCATTTCCTCGGCGATGGGGAAGTCTCCCCGCCCGTATCCCAGGTCGCGGTAGGCTTCCTGTAGGTGGGGGGGGATGGGATAGTGGACCAGCGTACCGATCCCCTGATCCTTTAAGTAGTTCTGCAGGCGGTCGCGGTGGCGGGTCCGCACTACGTAGAGGTGGTACACGTGGGTGGCCTCGGGGTGAGTGACCGGCAGCACCAGATCACCGACTCCGGCCAGCAGCTCGTCGTAGCGGGCGGCGATCGCCTGCCGTTGGGCGGTCCACTCCGGAAGATAGCGGAGCTTGACGGACAGCAGGGCAGCCTGGAGTTCGTCCATCCGGTTGTTGTACCCAATAATGTCATTCCGGTACTTGACCTCGGAGCCGTAATTCCGCAGCATTCGGACTCGGCGGGCTATTTCCTCGTCGTTCGTCGAAACGGCCCCGGCATCGCCCAGGGCCCCCAGGTTCTTACCCGGATAGAAACTCACGCCGGCCGCTTCGCCGAAACTGCCGGTGAGCCGGCCGGCGAAGGTGGCTCCGTGCGACTGGGCATTGTCTTCTAGCACCTTTAGCCCATGACGTTTGGCGATCTTCATAATCTCCGTCATTTCACTGGGCTGACCGTAGAGATGAACCGGAATGATGGCGCGGGTGTCGCCGGTGATGGCCTCCTCGATCTTGTTGACGTCGATGTTGTACGTCTCCATGTCGGGTTCGACGAATACCGGCGTGGCGCCTACCTGGGAAATCGCCAGGACCGAAGCGATGAAGGTATTAGACGGAACGATCACTTCGTCTCCCTCCCCGATTTCCATCGCCCGCAGGGAAAGCACCAGCGCATCCAGTCCGTTGCTGACCCCGACCGCGTACCGGGTACCGGTGAAGGCGGCGTAACTGCTTTCGAATTCCTCCAGTGCCTTGCCGGTCACGAACCAGTTACTGTCGTAAACATTCGTGAAGGCAGCCCGCATCTCCTCACGAATGGGTTCGTGGGCGGCGCTAAAGTCCAGAAAGGGAACATTGCGTGGCCATAACGTTAGAGTTGGGATTCCGCGATATGATCTCTTCGGTCCATTACCAAACGGTATCCGTAGATGAGGGCGAGGATGCCGAGTACCAAAATAGCGCCGATAAGCCACCGATTATGGCCTGCTCCTACGATAATTCTCCCGAACGCGGTCCAGCGGATAGAACGGCTCGTCGATCGTCTTGAAGAAGGGTCGGCTGGTTTCCAGGGCGAAGGAGGCGGTCTCCTTATTCCGCAGCGCTTCGGTATAGGCGATGCTCATAATCTGCACCTTGCGATTGAGCCGTGCTTGCTCGATGTAATTCGGTCTGCTGCTTGAGGTTGAGGCGGGAATCGCTTAATTGGCCGATCGGTACTCCGCGGAATTCAGTTGCCCGAGCAGGGAGTCGACCTTATGGCTCAGTTTATTAAGCGTCGCCCGGCTGTTTCCCGTGCTTTCGTCCATGTAAAAAGCTACTGAGCCGGTCGTACACTCCGTTACTTATTACCATGGAGAATTCCTCGTCGGGCGTCAGGGTCAGTAGCGTAATTACCTGAGCATCCTCATTCAGAGTGGTAGCCACCAGGGGTCTTTCTCCGTTCACGGTAAAATTGTAGAGCGCTTCAACAGGCTTCCGCTCCGCCCGGTTCGAGCCCTCCCAGGGAATCCGTACTCATCCGGACTACTCCGCCGGCCGCTATCGCAATTTCCCACTCCGTCGACAGATCGAATACCTCGCATGATGTGATTGCCGATCAGATCGGTCCGGTCGTTGACGATTGCCGAGTCCAGCAGCAAATTATTGATCATCAGCTGGCTCTGGGCCATCAGCAGGATCTTTTCGTAATTGTACTCGCTCCCTCCGCCCGCCGAGCCCGAACTGGGAAATGATGGACCCGACCCCCGCCCCGCCCCCGGAGCCCGGCTTCTCATTGATACTGAAGGTGAGACTGGCCCGGTAATTGACCGGTGCACGGTAGGCAAGGTAGCCCATGATCGCCCCGACAATCAGCCCAGCAGCACCAGCCAGTACCACTTCGACAGGGCGTAACGCAGAAATTCCCGCACCCGCAGGATGACGATCTTCAGCGAAATATCCGCCTCCGGTAGCGGGCAGCTGCTGGTAGGTCATCTAGTTAGTTCCGGTTGCTAATAATGATAAGCGTCGCCACCGAAGTTACCCCGGTGACCACTACCTGGGCCAGGCGAATCCAGTCGAACCTTTCCTCCCGCCGCTCCCGCTGCTGCTTCTCCGGGCGCAGGGCCACGCGAATGGTGGACCCGGGCCTCACCTGGGGGTAATCCTTGACGAACAGGAAGTTATTGGTTTCCTTGATCTGTCCGTTCGGGTACTCGACCGTGGTGAATTTCTTGTGGGCGATGGCATTTTCAAATCCGCCCGCGTACCGTTTGATGTACCAGTCGGCCGGCTTGTCGCCCTGGTAAGCAACCCGCAGCGTCCCGGCCGTGATCAGCGAATCCGCCCCGAATCGATCGGACAGGGTGCCCTGGGTATGAATCGTTACCAGTCGTTACGCTTGGGTATGCGCAGAATGTCTCCCGCCAGCATGATCGAGGTTACCGGGATTGTTATTCGTTTCTTCAGCGACTCATCCAGGTCGAGAATGACCGGACCGTTATTGTCGAAGCGCCGCTCCAGGGTCGCCCCGTCGGGAAAAGCCTCGGCCGTTAACCCGCCGGCCCGTGCGAATCACGTCCGTCAGCCGCTCGTTATCGTCCAGCAGCGCATAGAGGCCGGGATAGCGGACTTCCCCCTCGAGACGTACGTTCTGGATCAATTCAAACTCCGCCGCGCTGCGCACCACGATCTCGTCGAAGGGCTGAAGTTCAAAATTCCGGTGGATCGGCGTATTCAGGTCCAGGGTGGTGACCAGGGTACGGGTTTCCGCGCCGTTCACGAACTGTAGACCGGAATACCTCCACCCGATCCCGGGCTGCGTCCAGTCGTAGACCACCGGCCATGAAGAGCACGTCCTCCACGCTGAGCGAGGGGTCGAACACGTAACTCTCCCGGTTCCCGGACGGCGCCGTCGACACTAACTACCTGGCGCATCCGTAAAGGTTTCCTGGTTGTACACCACGACACGGTCCTTGGGGCTGAAGCGAAAGTCCGGCTCGGTCCCGCAGGTCGACCCGCTGGTAGATTCGCTCCTCGGAATTTTCCACCGGCGTGCGAATGATCATAACCTCCGGAACGGCATTGGTCGTCAGTCCGCCGGCCAGCAGGATGGCCTCCTCCAGGGTAAGGGCACCGTCCTGGGGAAAGGGCAACTCCATGCCGGCCGTTTCTGACCGCTCCGGATACCTCTACGGTCGACTGGTCGA
This sequence comes from Lewinellaceae bacterium, assembly GCA_963838715.1. GTDB lineage: Bacteria > Bacteroidota > Bacteroidia > Chitinophagales > Saprospiraceae > Neolewinella. The sequence goes on along the minus strand of CAWISE010000009.1, from coordinate 3,267,239 downwards.
CGAAACTGACCTCGGCCAGTACCTGAAGACGGTCTCCCCGCTTCAGAATCGTAGGGTTTGCACCTGCGTCCTCGCCCAGATCCACCCGGATCAGCCGGGAAGTACCGTCGTCGTTACTGCGGAACAGGAAGGCCACGTCCTGGCGGGCCCCCGGCCGGAGCCGGCCGCGCCGGTACCAGATCGTCCACCGTCATGCCCCTCCTCGTAGGCAAATTGCCCCGGTAGTAGTACTCCCCCTCAATGGTCACGAAGTCCTCCACCGGGCTGGGTAATTTCGGGCACGTTCACGACGTCTCCGTTGCGCAGTAGAAGTCCGGGTCTTCGGCCAGGTCGACGTTGATGTACCTGGAGCGTACCCCGGTCGTAGCGGGTCACGCGGATGTCGCTGGTTTCCGCCCGCGCCCGGGTGCCTCCGCCGAAGTCGATCAGATTCGTCAGGCTTTCCTCCTCCTTCATCTCGTACAGCATCGGGCGGATCACGCCGCCCCGCAGGTCCACGATCGTCTGGGCGGGAGGCACGAAAATGGTGGCATTCTCCTCGATGAAAATACCCGTTCGCTGGGCCGGGCGCTGCAGAAATTCGTAGACGTCCAGTATCACGACGTCGTCTCCGTTGATCAGCTGGATGTTGCGCACCGATCCGGCTTCCGTCGGTCCGCCGGCCGCTACCAGTGCATTAAATCCCGTATTCAGCGAAGACATCGTGAAGGTACCACTGCGCTCCACCTCCCCGAAAATATTGAGGCTGATCGTACGTGCCGCCTGGATGCGAATGGCCAGTTGGCCGTTGCTGAAAGCGTAGTACTGCCGAAGTCGGCGGGAGAGTAACTCCCGCGCGTCCTTCAGGATGATGCCGTTCAGGGGAATCCGCAACTCATTGGGCAGGGTCACGAAGCCGCTTTCGTCCAGGCGCAGGATGAAATCCGTCTGGCTGGCTCCGAAGATGCTGACCACGATCTCGTCACCCGGTTTGAGTGGGTAGCTGGGCGGGGGCGTGGCGTTGTCCGTATTGCGGTACACCTCCAGGCTCTTGTTCCGGAAAACCTGGTGGCCGTAAATCAGACTCGACCGCGTCGTCCGTACTCGCCTCGCTCGGCGGTCACTTCGGTAATGGCTTCCTCCACCGTAGCCCCTTCCTCCACCGCGTCCTCGATCTGGTCGGACTGCTCGGCGGCCGTCTCCCGTACCTCCTCCTCAGACTTGCCTGCTCATTCTCCATTTCCCGGATCACGCGCCTCGATGCGGGGCCGCATCTGGATCAGTTCCTCCTGGCTCATCGTTTTCACGTTGATCCCCTGGGCCAGTAACCGGCGTTCCAGTTCTACCCGGTCGATGTCCCGGTCCTCCAGATAAATTTCCAATTGCGCTTGCTGACCGGGTATTGGTGGGTGGTACTATTTGCGCGGACGCAGGTGCCAAACTCATCAATAGGAGCAGCAGGCAGATAACTTTCTTCAGGGTAGGGATCATCGTAACGTCGGGGTAGTAAAGTTCAGTCAGTTCAACATTCGCAGCGCGGACGCGCAAAGATAGGTCGGGCCGGCTAGCTACAGCCGCCAGATCTCTTCCCCGTCCAGCAGTTCCTCTCTCGGGTACAATCCCTTCAGGTCGAACAGGAGCAAAGAACCGTTGCTGACGGTCCGGAATTTATCCAGTGTCATCTTCCTGAAGGAGTCGTGGGAAACGGCCACCACGATGGCATCGTAATCTTTCCCGATCTCGTCCACCATCGAAAGTCCGTACTCGTGCGCCACCTCGTTGGGGCTGGCGTGGGAGTCGTACACGTGAACGTTGACCCCGAACTCCATGAGCTCGCGCACTACGTCCACAACCTTGGAATTACGGATGTCGGCCACGTTTTCCTTGAAGGTGATCCCCAGTACGAGTACTTTGCTGCGTTTGGGGTTCTTGTCGTTCTTCAGCAAACTCTGTACCAGTTCCTTAGCGATGAAGGCCGGCATACTGTCGTTGATGCGGCGGCCGCTGGCGATCACCTGCGGGTCGTAGCCCATCTTTACGCTCTTGTGCAGGAGGTAGTAAGGGTCTACGCTGATGCAGTGGCCCCCTACCAGTCCGGGGCGGAAGGGCAGGAAGTTCCACTTCGTACCGGCGGCCTCCAGCACGTCCTGGGTATCGATGCCCATCCGCTTGAAGATCATGCTGAGCTCGTTGACGAAACTGATGTTGAGGTCGCGCTGGCTGTTCTCGATCACCTTGGCGGCCTCCGCCACCTTGATCGACTTCGCCTCGTAAAGTCCGGCCGTGATCACGTCGCCGTAGATGCCGGCGATCACCCGCAGCGTCTCGGCATCGCTGCCACTGACGATCTTCAGTATGGTCGCTACCGTGTGCTCCCGGTCTCCCGGGTTGATGCGTTCGGGGCTGTAACCGACGGTAAAGTCTTCTTCGAACGTCAGCCCGCTCTCCCGTTCCAGTACCGGTACGCAGTCCTCCTCGGTACAACCGGGGTAAACGGTGGATTCGAAAACGGCAATATCCCCGGGGGAAAGGGCGCGCCCCACCGTCTGGGCCGCCCCCAGCAGGGGCTGTAGGTTGGGGGTCCGGCTATCGTCCACCGGGGTCGGTACGGCGACGATGTAGAACGATGCTTCCTTTATCTCCGTCGGGTCGGCGGTGTACGTGATGTTCTTACCGGCAAAGGCACTTGCGTCCAGTTCCTCGCTCGGGTCCTGACCGTTGCGCATCATCTCCACCCGGGAAGCGGAGATGTCGAAGCCGATCACCCGGAATTTCTTGGCCAGTTCCAGCGCCAGCGGCAGACCGACGTAGCCCAGGCCGATCACGCAAATGGAGCGGGTACCGTCACGGTACTCGCGGAGCTGCCGTTCGGGGTCGATTTTGGTCTTGGTTCCGTTGAGGGTCATGTGTATTTTCTTATTGGGTTTTCGGTCGAGGGCTTGTAGCCCGAGTTACTTCGACCAATGATTTCACTGTGCCGAAGCGGCCCGTTTCACCGCCTCGCGGAAGTACGGCAAACTCCGTCGCAGCCCTTCCGCCCGGTCCACCGTCGGTTCCCAGTCGAGGAGCTGCTTGGCGAGGCCGGCGTCCGGCTTGCGCACCTTCGGGTCGTCTACCGGCAGGGGCCGCTGGTCGAGGTAAGCGTCGGGGTTGCCGACCAGTGCGAGGATCTCCTTGGCAAAATCGAGTATGCTGATCTCGTGGGGGTTACCGATGTTAACGGGCTGGGCGTAGTCGCTCAGCAGCAGGCGGTAAATGCCTTCCACCAGGTCATCGACGTAGCAGAACGAACGGGTCTGGCTGCCGTCCCCGAAGACGGTCAGTCCCTCCCCCCGGATGGCCTGGCTGATGAAGGCCGGCAGCACGCGACCGTCGTTGATCCGCATGCGCGGACCGAAGGTGTTGAAGATCCGCACGATCCGCGTTTCCAGCCCGTGGAAGGTATGGTAGGCCATCGTCATGGCTTCCTGGAACCGCTTGGCCTCATCGTAGACGCCACGGGGGCCGACGGGGTTCACGTTGCCCCAGTAGTCCTCCCGCTGGGGGTGCACCAGCGGGTCGCCGTACACCTCACTGGTGCTGGCGATCAGCATCCGGGCTTTCTTGGCGCGGGCCAGCCCCAGCAGGTTGTGGGTGCCGAGGCTGCCGACCTTCAGCGTCTGGATCGGCATCTTCAGGTAGTCGATCGGGCTGGCGGGGCTGGCGAAGTGGAGGATGTAGTCCAGCTCACCGGGAACGTGCACGAATTTGCTCACGTCGTGGTGGTAGAAACTGAACTGTTCGAGCGGCATCAGGTGGGCGATGTTGTCCATGTCGCCCGTGATGAGGTTGTCCATCCCGATCACCTCGTACCCTTCCTTGATGAAGCGGTCGCTCAGGTGAGAGCCGAGAAAGCCGGCGGCGCCGGTAATGAGTACGCGTTTCATATGATTGATTGTTGGTCGGTCAGACCACGAAAACCGGCCGAAGCCCGCCGTAGTTCCGCAAAAGTACCCAGTTCGTAGGTGCCGTCGGCGTGGAGATACAGTATTTGGTCCGCCGTCCGTACCGTAGCCAGCCGGTGAGCGATGACAACCATCGTGTAACGCCCCGCCAACCGGTCGATGTTCTCCCGGATGGAAGCCTCGTTGGCCCCGTCCAGACTGGCCGTGGCCTCGTCCAGGATCAGCAGGTCCACCCGCCGGTACAGCGACCGGGCAATGGCCAGTCGTTGTCGCTGCCCCCCGCTCAGGCGGATGCCGCCGAAACCGACCGGGGTATCCAGGTCGGCCGTAAAGTCGGAAGCCCGGGCCATTTCCAGCGCGTGCCGTACCCGGTCCTCCTCGGTGGGCGTCCGTTCCGCCCAGCCGGAGACGTTGTTAAAGATGCTGTCACTGAACAGCGGCGTTTCCTGAGTGACGTAACCGAGGTGGTTCCGGTACTCCCTCACGTCCAGTTCGGTGGCATCCACTCCCCCGATGGTAAGTTGGCCCGGGGCCGGCCGCAGCAGACCGCACAGCAGGTTCACCAGCGTGGTCTTACCCACGCCACTGGCACCGACAATACCCAGGGTGGTTCGGGGCGCTACGGTCAGGGAAATACCGCTCAGTACCGGAAGGGCTCCGTAACTGAAGTGCAGATCGCCGAGTCTTATGCCCGCCTCCAGCCCCGGATACGGTATTGTGCCGACGGGTTCGGGGCGCTCCAGCAGTCGGGCCTCGGCGGTCCGCATCTCCGCGATGGCCCCGGAGTAACCGAGAAAGTTATTGTAGGTATGCTGTACGCCGACCAGGGCACCCAACCCCCGCCAGAACAGCAGCAGGGTCAGCAGCAGCGGGGCCAGGGGAGCACCCAGCCAGACGGTCTGCACCAGGATCGCCCCGATGACGACCCCGATCAGGATCGGTTCGCGCAGGGCACCGGAGAGGGCATCCATTCTTCCCACCCGCAGGGCCTGCGCCTCCAGCCGGTCGATACTCGATTCTATCTTTTTCCGGTAGCGGTCCATCCCCCCGGTCGCTTTCAGGTACTTGAATCCACTGACGGCCTGCAGCAGGAACCCCTGGAAACCGTTCATCTCCTCGGTTACCGCGGCGGAGGCGGCCTTGGTGCGTCCGTACAGCCGGCCGAAAATCAGTTGGGCCGCTCCCCCTCCCACCAGGGCCAGTACGGTAAAGGCCGGGTTGACCCACCCCGCCAGCAGGAAGTACACAGCGGCCATCGCTAGGCCCTGGAGGGTCAGCATGAAGGCCCGCAGCGCGAAACTGGAGCGGTCGGTTTCCCCCCCGAACAGGTTCTGCAGCTGCCCGGCATCACTGTCCGCGAAGGCGGCGTAGTCGTAATTGGCCAGTAAGCCCAGGTTGTACTTTCGCAGCCGGCGGGTAAAACGTACCTGGAGTCTGACCCGGTAGGCGGTCGCGGCGTAACTCACCAGCCCCTTAGCCAGAAAAAATCCGCCCATCAGCAGCAGGATGGTCGTAAGGTTGCCGGCCACTCCGGATTCGCCGAACCAGCCGAACAGCCTGCTGAAACCCGGCACCCGCGCACCGTCGCCCTCATTCACCACGCTCAGCAACGGCAGGAACAGGCTCAGCCCGACCCCGTCGAGTACCGCGGCCACGAAGCTACCCGCCACGGCCAGCCAGAGGCGGTTACCGAGGTAGCGGTGGAAGAATTGGTAGTAGGTTTTGATGCTAATTGTAGTGAGGTTGTCGGACACGTCGGAATGCTAGTGAAGCTTGTCCGACAACTCGAACGATATCAAGCAATTAAACTCTCCAGGTACCGCCCGTACCCGCTCTTCCGCAGCGGCGCGGCAATTTTCAGTAATTGCGCCCGGTCGATGAAGCCCATGCGGTAGGCGACCTCCTCGATACAGCCGATTTTCTGGTCCTGCCGCTTTTCGATCACGCGCACGAACTCGGCCGCGTCGTGCAGGCTTTCAAAGGTACCGGTATCCAGCCAGGCGGTACCCCGCATCATGATGCCGACCTCGAGCTGCCCGCGGTCCAGGTAGTACTTGTTCACGTCCGTGATCTCGTACTCTCCCCGCGGACTGGGCTGAATGTTTTTAGCGATCTCCACTACCTGGTTGTCGTAGAAGTACAGCCCCGGCACGGCAAACTTACTCTTAGGGCGGGTCGGTTTTTCCTCGATGGAAATGGCGCGCCGTTCCCCGTCGAATTCTACCACCCCGTAGCGTTCCGGGTCGTGAACCGGGTAGGCGAACACCCGGGCTCCTTCGGTCAGTTCGGCACTCTCCCGCAACAGCTGTCCGAGGCCCGCTCCGTGGAAAATATTGTCGCCCAGAATCAGTGCGCAGGCATCTCCGTCAATGAATTCCTCCCCGATCACGAAGGCCTGGGCCAGTCCGTTCGGCACTTCCTGTACGGCGTATTCGAAACGGCAACCGAGGTCGCTGCCGTCGCCCAGCAGGTTCCGGAAAGCCACGTTGTCCTCCGGGGTGGTAATGATCAGCACCTCCCGGATGCCCGCCAGCATCAGGATGCTCAACGGGTAGTAGATCATCGGCTTGTCGTACACCGGCATCAGCTGCTTGCATACGCCCCGGGTGATGGGGTAAAGACGGGTGCCGGAGCCGCCGGCGAGGATGATACCTTTCATATTCGGTTGGGGAGTTGGGGAGTCAGGGAGTTGGAACGCGCGGGAAACTCCCAAACGCTCCAATTCCCCGGCTCATTAACTATTCTGGGCGAGGACGCAGGTGCAGTCATCAATTAAAACTGGCCAGGTACGAATCGATCGTCAGCTCGATCCCCTCCTCAAACTGAAGGGAGGGAGTCCATCCCAGTTCCTCCTGCAGTTTCGTCGCGTCGATGGCGTACCGCATATCGTGTCCGGCCCGGTCGGTCACGTAGGTAATGAGGGCCTGGCTGGTGCCGGCGGGGCGGCCGAGCTTCTCGTCCATTTTGTCACACATCAGTTTGATGAGATCGATGTTCGCCCACTCGTTGTGGCCGCCGATGTTGTAGGTCTCCCCCACCCGGCCCTCGTGGAGGATCAGGTCGATGGCCCGGGCGTGGTCCTCCACGTAGAGCCAGTCGCGCACGTTGATGCCCTTACCGTAGACGGGCAGCGGTTTTTTCTCGACCATGTTCCGGAGAAAGAGCGGGATCAGCTTCTCGGGATACTGGTTCGGCCCGTAGTTATTGGAGCAGTTGCTCAGTACCACCGGCAGCCCGTAGGTGTGGTGCCAGGCCCGGACCAGGTGATCGCTACCCGCCTTGGAGCTGCTGTAGGGGCTGCGGGGGTCGTAGGGCGTTTCCTCGGTGAACAGTCCGGTCGCGCCGAGACTGCCGTACACTTCATCGGTACTGACGTGGTAAAACAATTTGCCGGCGTACTCCGGATGCCAGTTTTCCTTGGCCACCTGGAGCATGGTGGCCGTACCGACCAGGTTGGTTTTGATGAATACCAGCGGATCCTCGATGCTGCGATCGACGTGGCTCTCGGCCGCCAGGTGGACCACTACGTCGGGAGCATACACCGCAAAGACGCGCCGGATGGCTTCCAGGTCGGTAATGTCCGCCTGGACGAAACTATAGTTGCTCCGGTCGGCTACCTCGGCTACGTTTTCCAGGTTGCCGGCGTAGGTCAACGCATCCAGGTTGACGATTTTGTAATCCGGATACTTGTTGACCAGCAGGCGGACGAGGTGGGAGCCGATGAAGCCGGCGCCGCCGGTGACGAGGATGGTTCTTTGATTCATGGTATTCAATTTAGGGGTATCGCGGCCTTCAGGTCGCGGTCGGATTTATCCGACAACGGAGTGCGCCAGCGAAGCGCGCGTGCGACTGTAGCCTGGTATCCACGAAAAAGCACGCTTCGCTAGCTTTTCCGGTTGCCGGCTGAAGCCGACCGCAGGATAAATCCCGCCATACTATTCCACGATCTCCTCCAGCCACCCCGCCAACTGCTTCACCAGCACCGGGTGGCTATACTTTTCAATCACCTCCCTATCCATCGCGATGTCCGTTCCCCTTTGGTAACGGGCAAAGTGACTGGTTAACTCCGCGGTGATCGCCTCCGGGGCGGCACCGTAGTCGAAGGTCGGCCCACTACCGGTTTCGGACAGGATACCGGCCACGTCGCTGTCGGTCGGACCGAAATTCACGATCGGGCGGCGGGCGGCCAGGTACTCGAACAATTTACCGGGAATGCGCCCCTTCGCGTTGTCCTGCTGGTTCAGCAGCAGCAGGAGCAGGTGGCTGTCGAGCGTCTGTTGCAGGGCCTCGCCCCGGGGAACGGAGCCGGCGAAGTTGACCTGGTTCTCAATACCGAAAGCCTCAATGCTCGTGCGAATACGGTGATCGACCTGACCGAAGAGCCGCAGTTCGAAGGCCTCCCGGAACCCGGGTAGCGTTTCGTTGAGCCGGGCAATCGCCGAGAACAGGGGTTGCGGGTGGCGATCGTAGCCCATGATCCCGAGGTGGGTCAGGGTAAATTTTTCGTGTGGCCGGCGGGTGAGACCGGCAAAATCATCAGGGTCGTACCCCCAGACCAGCACGTCGACGTTCCTGGCGCCGATACTTTCCAGGTCGCTTTTCCAGCTGGGGCTCACGATGGTGATTTTCGTAGCCTGATCGAAAGCTTCCTGTTCCATTCTTTCGTGACGACGGCGGCCCCAGCCGGTGAGGTTCAGCAGCTGGTAGTAATCCACCTGCGTCCAGGGGTCCTGGAAGTCGGCCAGCCAGGGGATACCGGTCGCCCGGCTCACCAGGGTGGCAATGCGGGTATTGCTGTGGGGAGGTCCGTCGGAAAGGATGGCGTCCACGGGGTGCTCTTTGAGGTAGGCCGTCAGTCGCTTTACCGATCCGGCGATCCAGGTGGCCCTGGCATCGGGAATGAAGAAGTTGCTCCGCACCCAGACGGCCAGATTGTGCTTCCAGCCACCGTCGGCCTCATCGGTATAAAAAACGTTGTTCACGTTCTCGTCGGCCGGCTTCCCCATGAATTGCTTGTACCAGGAATAGGGTTCCCAGATCGGCTGGCGAATGACCTCCAGACCGGGCGGCAGGTCGCGGTCGTTGCTGTCGTCCACGGTCGGATAGTGGGCATCCTTAGCCGTGAAAACCACCGGTTCCCACCCGAACTTCCGTAAGTACTTGGCGAACTTGAGGCAGCGCAGGACGGCAATTCCGCCGCTGGGGGGCCAGTAGTAGGAGATGATGAGGACGCGCTTGCTCATGAGGAGAGGTCTCTCCCGTGGTACCTCAGATACCACTCTACGAACCGCCCGACCCCTTCCTCCAGTTTCGTGCCCGCCCGGTAACCGTAATCCCGTTCCAGGGCGGTTGTGTCGGCGAACGTTTTTTCGACGTCGCCGGGCTGCATGTCCGTAAAGTCCTTTTCGGCCGTGACGCCGAGGTGGTGCTCCATGGTTTCCACGAAGTCGAGGAGGCTGACGGGGGTACCGTTACCGATGTTGTAAAGACGACTCGGCACTCCCTCCTGGGCCGGCCGGTCGTTGAGAACCACCCGCCGGAGGCCCTCGACGATGTCACCGACGTAGGTGAAGTCCCGCGACATTCTGCCGTGGTTGAATATCTTGATGGGCCGGCCGTTCAGCATGGCGTCGCTGAAGAGGCTATAGGCCATGTCCGGTCGCCCCCAGGGCCCGTAGACCGTAAAGAAGCGCAGTCCGGTAGTCGGCAGCCCGTACAGGTGGGCGTAGACGTGGGCGAGCAGTTCGTTACTGCGTTTGGTGGCCGCGTACAGGCTCACGGGCTGTTCCACGGGGTCGGTCTCGGCGAAGGGGACCTTCTCGTTGAGGCCGTACACACTGCTGCTGCTGGCGTACACCAGGTGCCCGACCGCATATTGCCGGCAACACTCCAGGATATTGACGAAGCCGGTCACGTTGCTGCTGACGTAGGCCTGGGGGTTGGTCAGGCTGTAACGCACCCCGGCCTGGGCGGCCAGGTGACAAACCCTTCCGAAGGAGAACTCGGCGAACAACGCCTCCAGTGATGCCCGGTCTTCCAGGGCAATGGGCCGGAAGGAATAGTTCCGGTATAAAGCACTGCACCCGCGCGCCGTCGCCCCGATTTCCTCCCGGTCGAATCCCGCCGCGGTCAGCCGGTCCCATTTTAGTGCGGGGTCGTAGTAGTCGTTGAGGTTGTCAATGCCGACTACCTCATGACCGGCCTCGGCCAGTACCAGGCCCAGGTGGTGACCGATAAAACCCGCGTTTCCGGTTAGTAGTATTCTCATGATCGTGACAGGGCTTCGCCGTCCATGTGTCGCAACCACATGCCCCGAACCGTTACCCCGGCAGGTTTACCCGACTTGGTATGCGCCTGTTTTACCAACGTAGTTTATGACCTTTCGTCTCCTCCGGCTGTACGCATAACCGCTCCCCTTCGAGGGGAATGAGGTTACGCGGATCCACCTCACAAGTGGCCAATCGAGCATCCAGCCCACCGAAAGTGATAACGAAAGTCTTCTTAGATTTCTTTTCCAGATAATATCCCCGCACGCCCGCCAGGGGGCCGGTAGCGATCTCGACCGGCGTGCCGGCCAGCATTTCTTCCTCGGCCACTTCCTCCCAACTCACGCTGCGGTCGGAACTGATGCGCCGCAGTAACTCCATCTCGGCCTCGGTGACCCGGCGAAACTCACGCCCGATCTTGATGAAACCGTAGAGATAGGTGGTAGAGATTACCGCCAGATAATCCGCCTTACAGACAAAAACGAACAGGTAACCGGCCAGCAGGGGTAGCTGGCGGGTGCCGGACTTCCGCTTGTAGTTGAAAACCCGTTCCCGGAGGGGCAGGTAGTGGTGAATACCGGATCGTTCCAACTGACGGGCTACCACCTTTTCCTTGCGGGGACCGACCCTAACCGCGAACCAACGACGCTCCGTGGGGTGGAGGTCGCCGGTGTTAAGAGGTTTTTGCTTAGACGTGGATAAATGCATTAAAGACCGGTGGCTGTCAGCTCGAGGGATTGGCCGCAAAGGTACCATTTACTACCTAATAACTACCGAAGTAGCGGCGTAGGAACCATTCGGTGGCGAACAACAGTATGAGCACGGCAAAAATCCATTTCAGGTGGATGACACTCCGGGTATTCACCGTCTCGAACAGCACGGCCTTCACCGTCCCCCGGTCGGTCAGCCGGCGCGGCAGGTCCTCCAACTGGGCCGGGAACAGCAATTCTCCCCCGTAGCGGGCACTGAGTTGCCGTAGCAACCCGTGGTCCGCTTCCAGGACGTAGCGCTCCACCTCGACGGTCTGAATGCTGAAGCGCCCCTCGTACGTGAGCTGTTCGCCGCTCACGGTGGCCGTGGCGCGGTAGCGGTAATTCCCCACCGGCAGCGTACCGGCGTTGAGGGTGTAAGCATTGCTGGTACGCGTAAAGGCGTAGCTGTACTCCTGCCCTCCGGGGCCGGTGATCAGTACCGTGGCCTCCGGTTCGTTGATCAGTTCGTAGTTGCTGTTGTAAAGCTCGGCGTCCAGTTGTACCGGCTCGTTCTCGTCGAAAATGTTCTCGGCCAGGCTCACCCGGAAGCGCCGCTTGTCCTCCTGTACCGTCAGGTACTGGGTCAGCTGACTGACGAGTTCGTTGAACCGTTCGTGGCTGCCGTACTCCAGGTAGTCGAACAGCCGCCACTGCCAGAGGCCGGTGCCCGCCAGCACCCCGGCGCGTACGTCTTCTGTCTCCCCTACGACTAATAGCGGGAATTCCGTGTCCACCCGGCCGATTCGCTGCCGCAGCACGGTGGTGGCACCCGTTTGCACCTCGAATTCCCCGAAGGGTGCCGTCAGTGGCGGATACTTGGGAATCGCCTGCCGCAGTTCGTCGCTGACGGTGAACAGACTGAAATTCCCGAGTGGGCGGGCAGTGACTTCGTTACCCGCCGCCCCGGTAGTTCCCCGAAAACGGATCAGCCCCTGGGCCGCATTGACCTGGGTGGAAACGCTCTGGTCTCCGAGGATGAACAGCAGCGGCACCTTAGCCCTTTTCATCTGCTCCAGTTCGGTGGAGAGGCGATTCGCGTTGCTGGGCAACTGGTGTAAAACGACCAGGTCGTAGTCCGCGAGGTTCTTCTGGAATTTACCGGCGTAACCGATCTCGATTTCGTTGTTCTCCCCTTCCACCAGGGCCTGCCGCAGGGCCGTGAGGTCGGGGTGGGGCGCATCGGCCAAAAGGAGTATTTTCTGACGGGCATCGAGCACGTCGACGAAAATGTCCCGGCGGTTATTGGCCTCGCTCACCTCCCCACCGATGGAAGACAGAGCGATGCGGTACCGCTGCACCCCTGGCTTATCGGCTTCCAGTACGATCTCGCGGGTGGCGAAGAAGTCGGGACGGTCGATACGGATGTCCTCTGCGTGTACTTGCTGGCTCGCGCCATCGGTAATACGGGTGACCGTCAGGCGGCTCCTTTCGCCACCGGCGTTGCTGGCGGCCACGTCGACCTGGATGGAGAAGCGGTCCTTCAGGTAGGCGATCTTGTTGCTGAAGACCCGGCGTACCAGCAGGTCACGCCGGCGGGTGGTATCTCCCAGCCCGATGGTGTAGACCGGCGCACGGATGCCCAGGTCGCGGTAGGCGGGGTTGCTCCCCTCATTGTAGATACCGTCGGTGGCCAGGACGACCGCCCCCAGGTTCTGGTTACCGTAAACGTCGCTGATCTCCGTCAGCACCTCGTCGAGATTCGTTTTTTTGGCGGAAAAAGTGAGCGCACCGCCCTGCTCGACCCGGTCGCCGAAGGTGTAGTCGATGACCGTATAGTCTTTGGCCAGTTCCTCCCGCAGGGCCGTCCAGCGGGCGGTATAATCGGTGGTATCGGTCTCCAGGCCGACGGACTCACTGACGTCCTGCGCCAGGACGATCACCGGTTCCTGGCGGTCGGTCTGCAGGTACCGCAGCAGCGGAGAGAGTAACAGGGCGGCCAGGAGGCTGTACCCCAGCCAGCGCAGGGTGCCCATGATCCAGGGCAGTGCCTTCGACTGCTCGTCGAATTTACGCTCGTGGAAGTAAAGCAACAGGGCTACCCCGAGCCCCGCCAGGGCACAGAAGATCAGGAACCAGACGGGATATTCGAAGGTGAGGTTATTCATAAGCTGTTCTGACGCAAAAACTATTCCACAAACTTATACCCAACGCCGCGGACACTCAAAAAGTACCGGGGCTGCTTGGGCTCCTCCTCGAAGTACTTACGGAAAGACAGAATGAAATTATCGATGGTACGCGTACTCGGATACACGTCGTACCCCCAGACGGACTGCAGTATCTGCTGGCGGCTCACCACTTCTCCCCGGCGTTCGGTGAGTAATTTGAGCAACATGGCCTCCTTCTTCGTCAGGGTGAACGTACCGTGCTGCCCGGTAGCCTCGAAGGTAGCGAAGTTGACGCTGTTGCTGCCGAAGGAGAAGAGTTCCGGCTGTACTTCGGGGTTCTTGCTGGTCCGCTCGATGAGACGGCGCACCCGCAGGTGAAGTTCCTCAAAGACAAAGGGCTTGGTGAGGTAGTCGTCCGCTCCCTTCTTCAGCCCCATGATTCGATCCTGCGCCTGGTCCTTGGCGGTGAGGAAAATGATGGGGGTCTCCCGGTTCGTGAGGCGGATGCGCTCGACGAGGCGAAAGCCGTCGATCTCCGGCAGCATCACGTCTACGACCATGATGTCGAAGTGCTGCTCGCCGGCGTGCTTCAGGGCCACTTTACCGTCTTCGGCGGTCACCACCTCGAAGCCCTCCAACTCAAAGTTGAGCTTTACGGTATCGCGGATGTTTTCTTCGTCTTCAACCAGGAGGATACGGAGCATGGGGTGGGGTTTGTTAGTCGCTTGTAAGTAGTCACCGGTATTTATTCTGTGCTGGGCAACCGGCTACTATTGACTATGTACTATAGCCTTACAGCCCGACGGCACCCCGGGTTGTGACTCCGGACAATAGTTGACCGGATTCTGACCCTACAGCAGCCCCAGCGAACAGCTGTAGACGAAGGCGGGGGGCATATTCGCCAGGGTAAAACTGACGTTGACGCGGTTGAAGTAGCCCTTCAACAAACTGTAATCCTGCAGGGCGTACTGGTACTGAAGAAACTTACCGCCGGGCCGTAGTACGGCCTGACTCTGCCGCAGTATCTCTTCCTTCACCTCCTGCGGGATCATGGAGAGCGGGAGGCTGGACACCACGAAGTCCACCGTGCCGGGCTGAATGATTTCGGTCAGTCGCTCCGCTCCGTGGGCGTGGACGCCGAGGCGCGGGTCCTCCATCGTCCGCAGCCGTTCCACGAATGCCTCATTGATCTCGAAAACCGTCAGCCTGCTGGCGGGGTGCAGCCGTTGCAGCAGGGCGCGGGTCACGCAGCCCTCCCCGGGCCCAAGTTCAACGATATTCAGGGGCTGATGGCCGGTTACCGGTTCCACCAGCCGTTTCACCAGCGCGGGGCTGGCTTTCGCAATGGCTCCGGTGGCTCGAAAATTTTTGAGGGCTTCCCGGAAGAAGGTCCAGTTGTTCATGTAGGTTGGTGGTATGAGCACAAGGTAGTGACTATTACCGCTAGTCGCCACGGGAGGAGGAGCGCGAAGCGATATACGGGGCGCGGACGCAGGTGCGGGCTTACACCGTAGCCGGGGGAGGAATATGTGATCAGGATGTATTATTTTTATTATTCAAACACCGCGTTTCGGTCGTCGGCCGAAACTCCGGATGCCTACAAGCTATTCTTCACCAAAAACCTCTTTCTCATGTTTAAACCTTTACCCCTGTTTACGCTTTGCCTGCTTTCCCTGCCCCTCTTCAGCCAGCCCTGTAGCGACGGTAGCGACCCCGATGCCGTCACGGTCTCCCTGGCGGGCGAACAGACCTTCGACGAAATTGGTGATTTCGACAACACTATCCTCACTGCGGTTTTCTCCGGTCCCCGCCGCATTGTAGGCATCATCGCCGATGACATTACCGTTTCGCCCATCGGAGGCAGTTACTGTATTGAGGCTGTTATCGGTATCGGTGGTGCGGTTGATTACCGTCCCTCCCTTCAGGATAACGTGGGCCCCTGTGCCGACAACCCCTCCAGCGGATCGTTCAACCTGTCGGATCTCGCTTTGGATTTCGAATCCGCTACCGGTATCGTTAACCTGGAACTCTTCGAAAGCTTCGACGATAACTTTAATGCCGCCGATGCCACCTTCACTACCGGATCCATAACACTCCTCGGCTGCCCGGTCGGAGAGACCCTCCTCCCCGTCGAATTGATCAGTTTTCGGGCGGCGGCCCTGGAAAAAAAGGTCCGCCTCGAATGGGTGACCGCCACGGAGCAGGATAACGCCGGCTTTACGGTACAACGCTCCACGGACGGTACTTCCTGGCGTCCCATCGGCTGGGTAGACGGAAACGGAGCAGCCACCGCCGAACAGCGCTACGACTTTCTGGACGAGCAGGTAGCCCCCGCCACCACCTACTACTACCGGCTGGAGCAAAGAGATTTTGACGGAGCCACCGAGTTGTCGGAGGTGCGGGAAGTCACCACCGGAGCTGTCCGTCGGCAGCATCGCCGGGGAGGTGTATCCCAACCCTACGGACGGTCGGGGCCTGTCGCTTGCCCTGCGTGCGGCCGCCGCCGCGAACATCGAATTGTCCGTCCTGAGTGCTGACGGTCGCCTGATTACGACCCGCTCGGTCCGGGTAGCCGAGGGCCTCAACCGCATCGAGGTCCCGACGAGCACCTTCCGGACCGGCACCTACGTACTCCGGTTCGTCCTGGACGGGGAGCCGGTCCGCCGCACCTTTCAGGTAACCCGGTAGATGGGGCCGGCCCGGTTACTGATGGAGTCTACCTACAAGCAATTTCCGGTGTTCTACGCAGCCACGCCCGCTTCCTGGCGGGAGTGGCTGCACGCCCACCATGCTTCCGAGCCGCGCGTCTGGCTGGTCATCTTTAAGAAGGACAGCGGTATTCCCTCCCCCACCTACGAGGAGGCCCGCGACGAGGCCCTCTGCTTCGGCTGGATCGATTCCCTGCCCAACAAGCGGGATGCCGACAGCTACTATCTCCTGTTCTCCGTGCGGAACCCGAAGAGCAACTGGAGCCGCGTCAACAAGGACCTCATCAATGAACTGAGCGCGGCAGGTCGCCTGGCACCGGCGGGAAAAAGGATGGTTACCCTGGCCCGGGAAACCGGTACGTGGGACGCGCTGAACGACGTGGATAATTTAGTCGTCCCGGACGATCTGGCAGTGGCGCTGAGCGCGGCCGGCCCGGATGCCCGTACGTACTGGGACGCGTTTCCGCGGTCCGTCCGCCGCGGCATCCTGGAGTGGATCTTCAACGCCAAACGAGCGGCTACCCGCGAACGGCGGATTCGGGAAACCGCCGAAATGGCCCGGCGTAACGAGCGCGCCAATCAGTTTTCCAGGAAGTAACCGATCAGTACCTCCCGCTCCTTTCCCAGTCCGGAAGTCGGCTTTTCCCGGCCGGCCCTGGCGTACCAGTAGTTGGCGTTCCCCTCGTCCCCTTCGATGAGGTGAAGATAGGCGTGGACCCAGGCCGCGTCGCTACCCGCCTCCGCGTCGATCAGATCGTGGGCTGTCTGCCAGTTATTATTACTGATCCACCAGAGGGCAGCCAGGGGGACGGAAAACTCAGCCGGGGGTACCAGCAGGGTCAGGGATTGATCGAATTCGGGGCGGGTCAAGGTATGGATGTGGGATTTAAAGGACGGGGAGCGCAAGATATACGCTCCACCGTAAACAAGTCGGATTAACCTACGATTTAGGATACTATGTACGAAATAGGCGGACTCATCATTATTGGCATTCTCGCACAGTGGATTGCCTGGCGGTTACGGGTACCGGCTATTCTTCCCCTGATCCTGGCCGGCATCGCCATCGGGCCGGCTTACGAATACTATACCGGCCACCGCCTGATCAGCCCCCGCTTCGACGCCGACAGCGGAGAGGGGCTCTTCCCCGGAAACCTGCTGTACAGTTTCGTCTCTCTGTCCATCGGCCTGATTCTGTTCGAGGGCGGACTAACCCTCAAACTCAAGGAAATCCGGGGATTACAGAACAGCATTCTGCGACTGACGACCTACGGCGCTTTTACCACCACCATCGTCGCGGGCTTCGCCGTCCACTACATCCTGGGGATCGACTGGCAACTGTCCTTTCTCTTTTCCACCCTGATCGTCGTTACGGGGCCGACCGTCATTGCCCCGATCATGCGGCAGATCAACGTCAAACGGCAGATTTCCACCATCCTGAAGTGGGAATCTATCGTGATCGACCCGGTGGGTGCCTTCCTGGCAGTGCTGTTCTACAACTTCATCATCGCGGTCTACGACCAGGACGCCACCATCTTCGAGGCCCTCCTGGAATTTGCCCGCTCCGGTCTGGTCGGAATAGGACTGGGCTACGTCTTTGGTATGGCGATGTACCAGATCATCTCCCGCCTCTGGGTTCCCCGTTTCCTGCTGAATGTCTTCACGCTGGCGGCGGTCATCGGGGCTTTCCTGATGTCCGACCTCATCGCCCACGAAAGCGGACTGCTCACCACCGTCGTCATGGGCGCCACCCTGGCCAACCGGGATGTCCCCTTTCTCCACGATATTCTCGACTTTAAGGAGAGCCTGACCCTGCTGCTGATCTCCATGCTGTTCATCCTGCTGTCCGCTAACATGCGGGTAGAACAGATCGAACTGGTGCTGGAGTGGCCCAGCCTGCTGGTCTTCCTGATCGTGGTGTTCATTGCCCGGCCGCTGGGTGTTTTCTGGTCGTTGGCAAACTCGGACCTGAAGTGGAACGACAAGGCCTTCATCAGCTGGGTCGGGCCGAGGGGTATCGTAGCCGCCGGCGTCGCTTCCCTTTTCGGGATCGAGCTGGAAGAGCGGGGTATTCCCGGCGCGGAGTACATCACCCCCCTGGTTTTCCTCATCGTACTCGGTACCGTCCTGCTGAACGCCACCCTGGCCGGGGCCATGGCCAAGTGGTTGCGGGTGAGCCTGCCCAAGGGTTCGGGTATCCTCATCTTCGGGGCGGCCGAAGGTGCGCGGGAGCTGGCCCTGCAACTACAGGAGAGCGGGCGCGACGTCACCCTGGTCTCCAACAACCGGGCGGACCTGGACGCGGCGGAAGACAGTAACCTGACCACCGTCTATACCGCCATCCATACGGACAACCTGGACGCCAGCATTGACCTGACGGACGTCGGCTACATCCTGGCCATGACCAGCAGCGACGAGGATAATTTCTACCTCCTCAACAATTACCGCCAGCGGGAAGGTATCCGGGGGGCGTTCCGATTGGTCAGTCGCAAGGAACTGACCAGCCACCGCTACGGGCAGGATGCGCTCTTCGGCCCCTATGCCTCCTACCTGTTGCTGAACCGGATGGCGCGCAACCACTCCGGCGTCCATTCCTTTACCATCGCCGATCCGGAGGAACTACCCGGCTTCCTGGATGAATTACGTCACGAAAAGATCGTTCCTCTCTACCTGCTGGGGGAGGCTTCCGAAAATTTCCGCTTCATTACCGCGAATGATACCGCTCCCGTCTGCCATCCGGGAGACGTACTCTACTACCTGGGCCAGCAACTGCGGGTGGAGGAAATAGCGGAAGAATCGGAGGTGGTAATTGAGGAATCTTAATCCAGCAGCCGCTCCAGCTTATTTCCCCTGCTCCCCTTCACCAGCACCGTTTGTCCGGCCCAGTCCTGTTTCCAGAACCACTCCCGCAATGCAGAAACCGACGGGAACCACGGCCGTTCGAACTCCCGGGCGGCGGCTTCCATGGCGGGCCCGACCAGGATGACCGTCCGGGCTACCTGTCCGGCCCGGAGCACCACCCGTCGGTGGGCCGCCGCTCCCGCTTCCCCCAGTTCCAGCATCTCTCCGAGCAGGACGACCCGCCGGTTAGCCGGCCGTTCGTGACCGGAGAAGTCCAGCAGGGCCGCCGCTACGCTACTGGGGTTGGCGTTGTAAGCGTCCCAGAGAAAATCCACTCCGCCGTGAACGAGGGACTGACTGCGGTGATTGGCCGGCCGGTAACCCGACAAACCGGCGACTATTTCGGCGGCGGCCACCTTAAAGTACTTACCGACGGCAATGGCGGTCTTGGCATTCTGCAGGTTGTGCCGACCGGCGAGTTGCAGTGAACATTGCACCTGCGCTCCGGCGGCGGATAAGAAGCGCACCTCGATGTTCGGGTGGGTAGCCAGTGTCTGGATCTCCATATTCACAACTTCCGGCGTCGGATTATCGCTGTCCTGGTAAGTGACCCGACGCGCTACTCCCGCGGCCATGGCCGGTAACCACTCCTCGTCGGCATTCACCAGCGCAACCCCCCGGTTAGCGGCCAGGAAATCATAGAGTTCCCCCTTCCCCTTACGTACGCCGGCCCGCCCGCCGAACCCCTCGAGGTGGGCATCCCCGACGTTCGTAACGATGCCGTGGGTAGGGCGGCCGATGCGGCAGAGTTCGGCAATTTCGCCCTGGTGGTTCGCCCCCATTTCCAGGATGAGGAACTCCGTGTCCGGCGGCGTTCCGAGAATGGTCAGCGGCAGCCCGATGTGGTTGTTGTAATTCCCCGGCGTGGCGTGTACCCGGTACTGTCGGCTCATGACCGCCGCCACCAGCTCCTTCGTGGTCGTCTTGCCGTTGCTTCCGGTAATGGCCAGCACCGGGGTGCGAAAGGCCGCACGGTGCCGGCTGGCCAGTTCCTGGAGGGCGGTCAGGCTGTCGGCGACCAGCAGGTAACGGTCGTCATTGTCCACCACGACCGCCGGATCGTCGACGATCGCGAAGGCCGCCCCGCTCGCGAGGGCGGTGGCGGCAAAGGAATTTCCGTCCACCCTTTCCCCGGGCAGGGCCACGAACAAATCGTCCGGCTCCACCAGGCGGCTATCGATCCTCACCCGGGGGTGGGCCAGGTAAGTTTGGTATAACTCTTCGGACGTGGCGAGGCGGGGTTGCATGGGGTAAAAGTAAAAAAGAAAAGCCCCGCTTCCTCCGGGGAAGCGGGGCTTTTCAAGAATCTTATCGGACCCTTAGCGGCGGCTGCGGCGGCGGTTCTTCTTCGGCTTGATACCGAAGCGGTTTTCCTCCTTGACCTCTCCGCCCTGGCTATCGCCGACCCGGATCATCGCGCAGCGGAAACCGACGGTACGGCTGGCCTTGGTTTCTTCCATGAAGCGGCGGGTACCGGGGCTGAGCCAGTAGGCCCGGTCGGCCCAGCTGCCCCCCTTGTAGACGCGGCTACCGTCACTGATCAGCGTGTACTGGTTGGAAGCGTAGCTGGCTTCGCTCAGGTCGTCACCGTCCAGGTAGTTGAATACACGACCCCGCTTGTAGTTGTCGCGCTCGCTGGCTTCCTCGTCGGTGACGTACTCGTAGCGCAGACGGCCCAGGCTGTCCTTGTCCTCGGGAACGCCGTTCTCGTCGCGGACAATGTTCTGGAAGTTGTTACCCCGGAAGCTGTTCATGTCGTGGTTCTGCACGTCGGAAAGCGTCTGGGTGGTGAGGGGGCGGTAAAGGTCCAGTACCCACTCATTGACGTTACCGGCCATGTTGTAGAGGCCGAAGTCGTTGGGGAAGTTGTCCCATACGTTACTGGTGATGCTGGCCTCGTCGTTTGGTCTGCCGGCAATACCCATGTAGTCACCCGCCCGGCGCTTGAAGTTGGCGTACATCTTGCCCTGGTTACGATCGTGACGCTGGTAGCGGACACTGGTGCCGCTCCAGGGGTAGATACGGCGGTCGGTGTAGTTCTCGTCCTTTTCGTTGGCCTGGAGACCGGTGAGGGCCAGGGCGGCGTATTCCCACTCGGCTTCGGTTGGCAGGCGGAATTCGGGCATCAGGATACCGTCTTCCAGTTTCACGGCGCGGGTACCGCCGGTCTTGAGGTCCTTCATACCCTTACGCTCGCTGCCCTGGTACTGACCGGCCAGGTAGGCATCGGTCACGAAGACGTCCTCGTCCTTCTGGTCGGGGCGGGCATCCTGGATGCCGCGGTCGATGAGGATGGCCTCATTGACGCGGTCGGTCCGCCAGCGGGCGAACTCGTTGGCCTGGACCCAGCTGACGCCGACCACGGGGTGATCGTCGTAGGAGGGGTGGCGGAAGTAGTTCTGTACGTAGGGCTCGTTGAAGCTCAGCTCGTCGCGCCATACCAGGGTATCGGGCTCGGCGGCCAGGACGACCTCGGGGTAGCTCTCGCCGTAGACGCCCTCCGTCCAGTCCAGGTAGAGGCGATAGTCGGAGTTGGACATCTCCGTCTGGTCCATGTAGAAGCTGGAGACGGTAATGCGGCGGGGGATGTTGTCCCAGTCGTAGGTGACGTCTTCCTCGGTAAAGCCCATCACGAAGGAACCTCCGGGGATCAGCACCATGTTGGGGGGCGTTTCCTGTCCTTTGTAGTCGATGTTCTTTTCGTAGCCACCCCACTTTTCGTCGTTGTACTTCCAGTTAGTGGCGGCGTTGCGGTCGTTCTTTCCGCAGGAGGCCATGAGGAGGACGAGACCAAAGAAAGGCAGGACTTTGAGCAAATTCTTCATATGGTATAGAGATGATCCGGGTTGATTCCAAGAATGAGACCGCAAATATAAGAACCGCGAGCTACGAAAGGTTAAACCCGGTTAACCGACGACCTATTGTGTGGGAAGTCTTAAATCTTATTTCTGTTGATCTCGTCCTGCAGCTGCCGGCGCAGTTTCTGCTCCACCGTCAGCCGTTGCTTACGGCTTTCCTCCAGTTCCTGAGTCACTTTTTCGTTGTGGGCGCGCATTTCCCGGCTGTCGGCCACGGCCACCCGCGTCCGTCCGAGGGCCAGCAGGGCAAAGATCAGCAGGCCGATGATGGCCGTCCAGAGAATGATACTGTAGGTGGTTTTGGACATCGGGATACCCAGCAGGCTGATCCCGTCCTTTTCCGCTTCGAGCGTCGTGATATTCTCGCCCAGCTCCTCCACGGAGGCGGTCAGGGTGGAAATTCGGGCTTCCTGGCCGGCGATCTTTTCCCGCAGCGTCGTGAGCTCGCGGGACTGGGTGTTGATCGAGTCCGTCACGTTCTTCATGAAGGCCTCCAGAAAGGTGACCCGCACGGTCTTGTATTGCTGGTAGTTGCTGCTTACCCGGAGCATTTCTTCGTACTGTTCCTGGAGGGAAGCCTCTCCGGCACTGGCCGGGTCTCCGCCCCGCTGGGCACTGAGTAAGGTGGAGAAAAAGAGGAAGAAAAAGACGGTGTAAAAACGCATAAGTAAGAACTTCTTAATCGGGGTATCAGTCGGGGTAAAGATAGTCAATGGTATTTAGTAAGGGGCCGATGGTCAGTGACACGGCGGCCACTTGTTATCGATTATCGTGCTATCGATTACTGACTACCGGCCGACGGCGCGCAGGTGCAAAATTTACGGTAATTCGTACTCCGGTAACTCCAGGTATGGTCCGACCCCCGATAGTTCCTCCACGATCCGTACGGTTTCCGGACTGTCTCCCCCGCTGTAGATCAGGCCGGCCAGTTCCAGGCCCCGGGCCCGCAGCAGTTCGATACTCAGCAGTGTATGGTTGATGCTGCCCAGGTAGTGGCGGGAAACCAGAAAGACCGGTAGCCCCAGGTGGGCGATCAGGTCGGCGATCGTCTCCCGGTCATTGAGGGGAACGAGCAGCCCGCCGGCCCCCTCCACGATCAGGTTACGCCCGCCGGTGTCCGGCAACTCGAAGTCTTCCAGACGGATCTCCACCCCGTCGAGGCGGGCGGCCAGGTGGGGGCTGGCCGGCGTCCGCAGGCGAAAGCGCTCCGGATGGAAGCGATCGTCCGGGAACCCGGAGCGTTGTTGTACCCGGTCCCGGTCACCGAAGTCGAGGTCGCCCGCCTGGACGGGTTTCCAGTAGTCGGCGTCGAGCTGGATCTGGAGCGCGGCCGAGGCGACGGTCTTACCTACGTCGGTACCGATGCCGGAGAGGAAGTAGGACTGTTGCATTATTTAAAGGTTTGATCTTTGGAGAATCGGTCACCAGGGACGTTGCCCCTGGCTCCTATACCGCCTCCCGCACCATCTTCACCACCGCCTCGATCCAGGCCGGGTCATCATTCAGACTGGGAACCAGGTCGATTCGTTCCCCGCCCCACTCTTCGAATTCCTCCTGGTACTCAACGCCGATCTCAATGACCGTCTCCAGGCAGTCGGCCACGAAAGCGGGACTGAAACAGAGCAGCTTTTTCTTGCCGGCCCTGGCCTGTTCCTCCAGTACGTCGATGGTATAGGGTTTGGCCCAGTCATCGAAGCCGAGACGACTCTGAAAACAGGTGGTGTACCGCTCTTCCTGCAACCCGAGTTCGGCGGCGATGGCCCGGGTGGTGGCGTGGCACTGGGCACTGTAGCAGAATTGATTGACCCGGCTGATGGTCTGGCAGCAATCCGCTTGCTCGTAGCAGTGGTTGCAGTCATCGGCCTTTTTCAGTTGCCGTTGGGGCAGTCCGTGGTAACTGAAAAAGATGTGTTCGTAGTCGGTTGCGGCCAGCAGCGGCCGGGCGTGGTCGGCGAAAATTTTCACCAGTTCCGGCCGGTCGTAGTAGCTGTTGACAAACTTGACGTCGGGGATGGTCTGCTGCTTGCTCATGATCCGCATCACCTCCTGATGCACGCTCCCCGTAGTGGCACTGGCGTACTGGGGGAAGAGGGGAAAGACGAGAATGCTACTCACCTGCTGCTTCAGTAAGTAATCGATCTCCTCCTGGATACTCGGCTGCTGGTAGCGCATGGCCAGACGGACGACAAACTCATCGCCCAGGGCGGCGGCCACCCCTTCGGTGAGTTGTTCGCCGTAGTACTTGAGCGGACTGCCGTTCTCCGTCCAGAGTTCCTGGTAGAGTTTGGTGGAGCCCCCCGGTTTGAAGGGGTTCACGATCCCGGAGCGGATGGGGGCGATGATACCACGCACCAGCACCTGCTGGGCCGGGCCGGGCAGGTTATCGATTACCCGGGGGTCGGTGAGGAACTCTCCGAGGTACCGGTTGACCGCGCGGGGGGTGGGCGCGTCGGGGGTTCCCAGATTGACGAGGAGGACGCCTTTTTTACCGAAGTGTTGTTGGAGGGGCATACTGAAACTTGAGGAAAAAAGCGAAGGTGGTGAGTCAACCACAAAAAATAGGCTAAGGTTGTGAAACCAGCACATCACCCTACCTTCGCCCCATGCCCCTCCGCGTCCTGATCGTCCGTTTTTCCAGCATTGGTGACATTGTCCTGACGACCCCCGTCATCCGGGCGGTACGGGAACAGGCCGGGGCGGAGGTCCACTTCCTCACCAAGAAAAAATTCGCGGCCACCCTCCTCCACAACCCCTACCTGGAACGCCTGTGGACGATAGAAAAGGACATCGGGGAGATCGCCGCCGAACTCGTAGCCGCGGACTTCACCCACCTCATCGACCTGCACGGGAACCTGCGCACCCTCGAACTTAAGGCCCGCCTCACCACGGGGCAACTCCTGGCCGGGCGACGACCGCCCCGCAGCTCTACCTTCAACAAACTGAACCGGGAGAAATTCCTGCTCACCCGCTTCGGCTGGAATATCCTGCCCGACCTGCATATCGTGGAACGGTACCTGGCCGCGGCGCGGGGGCTGGGCGTAGTAGCCGACGGGCGGGGCCTCGATTATTTCATCGGCCCCGACGAGTCGGTCGACCTGAGATCGGACGGGCTACCGGAACGCTACATCGCCCTGGTCATCGGAGCGGCCCACGCCACCAAACGGCTCACGCCGGAACAACTGACCGATTTTTGCCGGCGGGTCGATTTTCCCATCCTGTTGCTGGGCGGGCCGGCGGAAGCGGCCGCCGGTGACGACATCGCCGCGGCCGCCGGCCCCCACGTGACCAACACCTGCGGGCGGTACCGGCTGGGTGGCTCGGCCGACCTGGTTCGCCGGGCGACCCTGGTAGTTACCCACGATACGGGGCTGATGCACATCGCGGCGGCCTTCCGGCGCCCCATCATCAGCGTCTGGGGCAACACCGTACCGGAATTCGGGATGTACCCCTACCGTACCAAGACCGAAAGGCGGCAGGAAGTCCGTGGACTCTCCTGCCGCCCTTGTTCGAAGATCGGCCACCAGGCGTGCCCGCGGGGGCACTTCAGGTGCATGCTGGATCAGGATATAGGCGAGTTGGCGCGCTCCGCGCTCAGCGAACTACCGTAAACCGGCGTACTTCCGCGGTCTTCCCGTTCCCTACCCGCAGCACGTACGTTCCGGGAGTCAGGCCATCCGTGGCGATCGAAAATTTTGCACCTGCGTTCGCGCCCGTCTTCACCACCTTGCCGTTCACGTCCACGACCCGGTAACGACCCCGTAGCGTCGTCGTAACGTTGAGCCGGTCGGAGGTTGGGTTGGGATAGACGCTCAGGGCACGGGCCGGCAGGTTTTCCAGTACTCCCGGCAGCTCTTCCCCGTTGTTGCACTCGCTGCCCTCCGAGAGGGTGACGTGGCGGAAGTAGCTGTTGCCACTGGCGCGGCCGGCATCCTGGTCGGCGGCAAAGAAGAGGTAGCTGGCCAGGCCGGTATAGAATTCCCCGACCGGGATACGGAAGAACTGCCACTGTCCGTCTCCGGCGTAGTCATCAAAGCGGCCGTTGCCCCAGGTCTGGGTACCGTAGACGCGGAAGGTGTAGGCCGAACTGATGACCTGGTTATCGTCGAAACCGATGCCGTGAATTTCTCCCTGGTCGGTGGACCTGAACCAGAAACTGAGCAGGGTATTCTCGGTGATGTCGTACTCGATTTCGACCGCTTTCCAGCCATTGCGTTCCACCAGTAAAGTGGCACCGTCGTCCAGGACGGTGAAGCTGCCGGCATCCTGGTTGGTACCGAAGGAGATGGGTGGGTACTCCTTGAAATCGATGGCCAGACAATCCTCCCCTTCGTCCGGCTGTACGTTGTCGGGCAGGCAGAAGTCGATCACCTGGAGCGTGTCGAAGGCACCGCCGTTGCCCAGCACGTTGCCCGCCGTATCGGTGAGCATGAAATTACCGGCTCCGTGATCGCAGCAGATGCCGTCGAAATCGCTGTCGCGGATGGTGAATTCGTAGCAACCGTCGGGCACGCAGATGGTATCGCGTACCACCCGGCCGGCCTGCTTTTTGGGATAGGGCCCACCACGGCCGAAGCGCTGACCGGCCTCGTTGCGCAGCTCCCAGGTGGTTTCCATGCCGAAGTCGTCGAGGACGAGGCGGAGGTAGACCGTCTGGTTGTCGCAGACTTTTTCGGGCTGTTCTCCTTCTTCGTCATCGTCATCATCGTCGTCGTCGTCGGGTCCACCATCGTTATTGTCGCAGGTAGCCTGTACGCAGGACTGGGCGCGGGCGACCCGGCTGGCGATCACGGCGCCCGGCTGGGGCCCGAAGCCGTAGCGAAAGTCGATGCCGACCTGGTTGAGGTGACAGTAAGACATGATGCTGCCACCCCCGGAGCGGATGGGGTTATTTCCGCAACCGCCCTCGGTGAATCCGGGGCAGTTATCGATGGCCGTATCGTTACCGTTCCAGGCGCAGGCGTGGGTGTGGCGGCTGCCGAGCAGGTGCCCCAGTTCGTGGGCGATCACCATAATGGACCAACTGTAGATCGGTACGGACTCGAAGTTGGGCCGGATAGAACTGAAACTCATCCGCGCACCATTGCTGGGGTGACAGAGCCCGTCGAGTACGGCCACGCCGCCACTGGCCTGGAAACTGAGTAACTGGGCCACGTCGCCGTTGAAGCTGGTCCGAAAATTCTGGAACTGCCGCAGTAGCGTACCGCTCTGGTCGCCGGCGTAGGGGCTGATGTCGTCCCAGATCACCATCTCGCTCAGGTTGAGGTTGACGTCGATGGCATCGTAGAGAATTGAAACCTCGTTGAAGTTGGCCGCGATGAAGGCGCCGGTGGTGGACAGGCTGCGGCCGTTAGCGGAGTAAATATCGTAATCCACTTCCAGGAAGACATCGACACAGCCTCCGGCGGCCGACTTGTTACCGGTGGTCATGCCGAGTTCCTCCGGGGTGTAGGCCAGCCCGTCGTCGGGAGTGGCACAGTTCAGGTCCTGAAGTGAGAGCAGCTCACCGTCGGGGTAGAGGGCGTAACGAACGGAGGATCCGCTCTTTCCGTCGGCTTTCACCCGGCCGAGGGCGAGGCGTTCGGTCCCGGCCCGGGTGATGGTGGCGGTCATCTCTCCTTCCAGCAGGCTGAGGGCGACAACACTCTCCGGCGCTCCGGCTACGTACCCCCGGTAGTGGAGGCCGAGATCGGCTCCGGGTACCGAGCGGCCGGTGGTGGCCGATCGGAGGAGGAAATCGGAACGGAAGAAATTGTTCCGTTCCAGCACGAGCGTCAGCGGCTCACTGGCGGCGGTGGCCGGCAGGCTGAGTTCCCACTGCTCCGGGGCGGAGCCGAGTAGCTGGGCGTAGGCCTCCCGGTCGGTCTCCAGGAGTCCGTACTCAGAAAGTTCCTTTTGGAGTCCGGCGGGAGCTGATTTATTCGTGGCCGAACGGAATAATTCCGTGGGGGGTGGCGTGGTTATTTTTCGGGTGAGAGAAATTTGCGCGGTTAGCGAAAAGCTGGTGCCCAGAAACAGCAGGGCAAAGACGAGTGTATAAAATTTCATGGTAGCGTGTGGTAACTCGAGACATATCGAGGTGGCACCGGCTATTGGGATAGTCGGACCAAATTAGGGATTTCCCGTCACCTTTTTGTTGGTTGCATACCGGTAACCGTCCTTCCCGGTGGGAAAGAAGTGGCCGGCACGGGTGCGGGGCAGAACGAAATGGGGGGATGGTCAGAACCCGAACGTGTTCTTTTATGCCCGCCGGGAAGAAGCGGGGCAACCAATATGTTCAATGGGAAATGTATCTCTCAAACTGGAGCGCTCCCGTCTAATTCCGCGGCGGCTTCCGTGCTCTTTGTCATCCGAATGAAATGTCGTCTTTCGGAGGTGCAAACCTAACGGGCGAAAGGCTACCCTAGTACCCCCTTCTCCGGGCTGTTTAGGGAACGGGCGGTAAAGCCGTGGGAATGGTAAAAGCAGGAACGCCGCCCCGCATTGCTGCGAGACGGCGTCCATTGAAGTAGGAATGACTTCAGTTCTTATTCCCGGTCGAAGCGCAGCTCCTGCAGCACCACCTTTCCGTTCTTCTTGGCAACGTAGATGTAAACCCGGAAGCTGCCCTTGGCGGTAACCAGGTTACCGATGACGTACTCGGCATCATCTGCCTTCGACGAGCCCTGGTGCACCTGGTTGAATCCGGTGGGAGAAAATTTTTCAAAAAATGCTTTAAGCCGGGTACCGGCGGCCGCCTTGGTGTAGACATCTTCCTCGTCGAGGATGCTCAGCTCCAGTTCTCCGTCCACGTGGGTGAGCAGCGCGGCTACGTCTCCGCTGCCGATGGCGCGCCCGATCGCGATGATGTCGTCGTCTGCCGTTACGGGGGCCGCCGGTGCCGGAGTGGCAGCGAAAGCGGCGAACAGCCAAGTTATTAGCATCATTTTCATGGGTCTGAATTTGTGTTTTGGACGAAGCCGGTGGAGACCGGTCACTTCCGTGTATGTCGTAAAAACGAAATTACGAGGGTTTGGATTGCTAAAGTAGCGTTAACGTTTGCGGGGTACCTTCACGCCTTAAATCTAGCCTTTTGATGAACTCCCGCAAAGCATTACTCGTAATTCTCGATGGTTGGGGACTCGGCGACCGCCCGGAAGCCGACGCCCTGGCCCAGGCTCACACCCCTGTTTTCGACCGCCTGTGGGCCAATAACCCCCACGCCACCCTGGTCACCTACGGAGAAGAGGTCGGGCTACCCGAGGGCCAGATGGGCAACTCCGAGGTCGGCCACCTGAACATCGGGGCCGGCAGGGTCGTCTACCAGAGTTTTGCCCGTATCAA
The DNA here is from genome assembly GCA_963838715.1 of Lewinellaceae bacterium. GTDB lineage: Bacteria > Bacteroidota > Bacteroidia > Chitinophagales > Saprospiraceae > Neolewinella. The sequence continues at coordinate 3,238,409 of CAWISE010000009.1, read as the reverse complement.
CAAGGCCATCCGGGAGGGGGAGCTGCAAAAACTACGCTTACTACAGGACACCCTCACCTACGCCCGCAATTACAATAAGGCAGTTCACTTCATCGGCCTGCTCAGCGACGGGGGCGTCCACTCCCACATCAACCACCTCCTGCGGTTCTGCGATATCGCCACCGAAGCGGGTAACGAAAAGATATTCATCCACGCCTTCACCGACGGTCGCGACGTAGCCCCCACCTCCGGGGCCGGTTACCTGGACACCCTGCTCCACCACATCGCGGACCAGCCCGTCCGGCTGGCCTCCGTCACCGGCCGCTTCTACGCGATGGACCGGGACACCCGCTGGGAACGGATCGCCCTGGCGTACGACGCCATGGTGCGGGGAAAGGGCGAACTCACCAGCGACCCCCAGGCAACCATCCAGGGTCGTTACTTCATCGGGGAAAACGATGAGTTCATCAAGCCCATCATCTGCGCCAAAGCCGACGGGACTCCCGTGGCGACCATCCAGCCGGGAGACGTAGTGATCAACTTCAACTTCCGTACCGACCGGCCCCGACAGATCACCCGTGCCCTTACCCAGGAGGCCTTTCCGGAGCAGCATATGTATCCGGTACCCGATCTGCGCTACGTCTGCCTCACCCAGTACGATGAGAAGTTCCGTAACGTCGGGGTCCTCTTCACGCCGGACGACCTGACCAAAACCATGGGGGAGGTCGTCAGTGAAGCCGGCAAGACCCAGGTCCGCATCGCCGAAACCGAGAAGTACGCCCACGTCACTTTCTTCTTCAGCGGCGGACAGGAGGATATGTTTCCCGGCGAGCGCCGCATCCTGATCGACAGCCCCCGCGACGTGGAAACCTACGACGAGAAGCCGGAAATGAGCGTACGGGGCGTCACCGATGCCATCATTGAGGACATCCGCGTCAATCATCCCGACTTCATCTGCCTCAACTACGCCAACACCGACATGGTGGGCCACACCGGCGTCTGGGAGGCTGCCATCGCCGCCGCCGAAGCCGTCGACAAGTGTCTGGGAGAACTGCTCGGTGTCGCCGCCATGCAGGGCTACCACGCGCTCATCATCGCGGACCACGGCAACTCCGACATCATGGTGAATCCGGACGGCAGCGTACACACCGCCCACACCACCAACCCCGTCCCCGTCATCTACGCCGGACCGGATGCCTCCGCCGTCACCCTCCGTGATGGGGGTAAACTCGGCGACGTGGCCCCCACCCTACTCAAACTGATGGGCCTTGAAAAACCGGCGGTAATGACCGGAGAGTCCTTACTTTAGAGTATGCGCACACTCTTCCCGGTTCTACTACTGCTCCCCCTGCTGTTCACCTGCAATCCGACGGCAACGCAGGGGGGCGGGGACGCAGGTGCAACGTCTCCCGAAAAAAACGTCCCGTCCATTCCTTCCGCCTGGACGATCGTCTCCTATTCGGTGAACGGGAATGACTTTACGCCGGCCGTCTCCCCGGGTAGTGTCCTCATCGAAGCGGACCAGATAGGCGGCAATACCGGGTGCAACAGTTTCGGCGGATCCTGGAGCGGGGGCCCGGAACGCATGCAGATACCCTCCCTGATGTCCACCTATATGTTCTGCGATGCGGTAGCCGAGCAGGAAACCGCCCTCCTGAGCTTACTTAAGGGGGAGGTACTTACGGAAATTGAAACGGACGGTCACCTGTTGCTGAAGCGCGGTGACCTGCAATTCCGCCTCGCCCCGGATCCGGAGCATGTTTTTGCTACCATCGAACCAACCACCGGAGAACCGAAGCTTATGTCCGGTCTCTTTATCTACCTGGCGGATGCGGCCGTCTTCAAGCGGTGTTCGGACGGGCAGCGTTTCGGGGTCCTCCCGGAGGGTGACGCCTATCTGGCGACCGAACGTGCCTACCTGAATGCCGGCCCCGGGGGGGAGTGGCAGCGGGTGGAGCTGGTCGGTGAGGTGATGGAGAATACGGAGGAGGAAGGGTTACCGTATAATCTTCGAATCACGGAATTGGTGGGATTTTCGGCCGGGGGGCAGTGCCCGTAACACTACCGTGGCTGCGGATTTATCCGCAGATCGCCTTCAGGCGATAACCAGGGCGTTGTCGGCTGAAGCCGACCGGAGGATGACCACGTAGTAGCGGCGAAGCCAATCCTCCGCCACGCAGCCGTTAGCGCCCCTCCAGCCACGCCACGAACAGCCGCACCCCGAACCCGGTCGCCTGCCGGTCCTTGGCGTAGGGCCCCTGCTTGAGGGCTACCCCGGCAATGTCGAAGTGAATGAAACGGGGGTGCTCCTGGGTGAAGAACTCGAGAAACTTGAAGGCGTCGATGGCGCCGTGGAGGGGACGACCGGAATAATTTTTAATGTCGGCCACGTCGCTTTCCAGGCCGGTCCTGAAGTCATCCCAGCCGGGGAGGGGCCAGATGCGCTCGCCGCTCTCCGTGCCGGCGGAGCGGAACTCGGCCACCAGCTCGTCGCTCTTGCTGATGGCGGCCCCACAGACGTAGCCGAAGGTGCGTACCGCGCTGCCGGTGAGGGTAGCGATGTCGATCAGGGTTTCGGGCTGGTAGTGCCTGAGGGCGTAGCTCAGTCCGTCACACATCACGAGACGGCCCTCGGCGTCGGTATCGATGATCTCGATGGTCTTCCCGGAGTGGCTGCCGATTACGTCACTCGGCTTGATGCTGAGGGCATCCACGCTGTTGTCCGTACTCGGTACGATACCGATGAGGTGGACGGGTAATGCCAGGCGGGCGGCGGCTTCCAGCGTGCCGAAAGTAGCCGCGGCACCTCCCATATCACTCTTCATCAGGTGAAGGTTGGTACTTCCCTTGATGCTCACGCCCCCCGTGTCGAAGGTGATGCCCTTGCCGATGATGGCGGTCGGTTTTCCATTCGCCGGAGCGCCCTTTCCCCGGTACTCCATGATGATGAACTGGGCGGGGTCCTCGCTGCCCCGGTTGACGGCCAGGAGGGCGTGCAGCCCCTCTTCCTCGCAGGCGGACTTCCCCAGAATTTTCACGTCGTAGCCGTAGTGCTGACCGGAATTGATGGCCCACCCACTCAGATCCTGGGGGCGTTTCTTGTTGGCGGGGGCATCGACGAGGGCCATGATCCGGGTCTGGACGTCGGCGAGAATGAGGGCCCGCTTCACTTCCCGGTCCAGACCGGCAGTGGTTTTAATCAGTTTCGCACCTGCGTCCGCGCCCGTAAAAACATGGTCTTCCGGTTCCGACTGGTGCTGATTGTAGCGATATGCGCCCAGGTGAAGCCCGCCCAGAAATTCCGCCACCAGCCGGTCGTCTATCCCGGCCGCCTCGACGGTGACCTGGGCCGTGAGCCGGTCCGCTTCCTTGTGGGCGAACCCCCGCGCCAGTTCGCGCGCGTCCTGCGGCAGGCCATCCTCCTTGAGCCGGAAGACATACCCGGCCGGTTCGGCGGTTCGCTGGTAGCTGCCGGGCTGAACGAAATTCTTGAGTTCCTCTCCGTTGGCGGGAAGGATACGGAGCGCCAAAGCGTCTCCCTGGATATTTTCAATAAGACGCATAGTGTTGGTTTGGGGGCTTTAGCGGATACCCCGGGCACGCAGGTTCGCATCGTAAATGGCGCGGTTCCGGCCGTGACCGGCGAGGGTTTCCGCGAAGTTATGCATTCCGCTGCCGTCTCCCCGGGCGCAGAAAAAAATATAGTCGTGATTCTCGGGGGTCAGCACCGCGTCGATACTGCCCGGGCTCGACATGGTGATCGGCCCCGGCGGCAGCCCGGCGTTGCGGTAAGTATTGTAGGGGCTCTCCACTTCGAGGTGGCGGTAGAGAACGCGGCCCAGGCCGAATTCGCGGGTGGCGAACACCACCGTGGGGTCCGCTTCCAGTGGAATACCGCGCCGCAGCCGGTTCAGGTACACCCCGGCGATCCGGGGACGCTCGCTGGGCTGGAGGCTTTCTTTTTCCACGATGCTGGCCAGGGTGTAGACCTTGGCGGGAGTCAGTTTTCGTTCCTTGGCTTTGGCCATCCGGTCGGCGTTCCAGAAACGCTGGTGTTCCTTGACCATCCGGGCCACGAAGTCGCGCGGCTGGGTGTTCCAGTACATCTCGTAGGTATTGGGTACGAAGAGGGTCTGAAAGGTTTCCGGGGTGTAACCGATGCTGTCGAGGTAGGCCCGGTCGTTGAACAGGGTGACGAAGGCCAGGCTGTCGGGTTCCAGGAAGCGCGCCACCTTAGCGGCTACGTTCATGGGCTCCCGCTCCGTGGTGAGGATGACGTTGACCGGCTCCTGACTGCCGTTCCGCAGTTTGCGGATGAGGCCGACGGTGCCGGTTCCGGGTTCCAGCCGGTAACGACCGCTGCGCATGACCGGTCGTTTCCAGGCCATCCGCTCGGCGAGGGGATCGAAGATCGCGCGGTCGGGCCGGATGCCCTTGGCGGACAGGCTGTCCATCACGGCTTCGTAGTCCGACCCGCCGGGGATGGTAACGACGACCGGCTCTGTGAGGTCAGAGGGGACGGCCGGGACGACCATGATCTGGTAGTAAGCGTAGCCGGCTACGGCAATGGCCAACAACAAAAGGAGTAGGAGAATCTTCTTCATAAGTATCTAATACTGCTCGCCGGGACCAGGGAAATCACTGGCCTTCACATCTTCGACGTACTGCTCGGTTGCCTCCTTGATGACGGTGAACAGGTCGGCGTACCTGCGGAGAAAACGCGGATGAAAGTCCTTTGTTATCCCGAGGAGATCCTGGGTGACGAGCACCTGTCCGTCACAATCCGCTCCGCCACCGATGCCGATGGTGGGGATACCGACGGACTCGGTTACTTTCTTAGCCAGGTGAGCGGGAATTTTCTCCAGCACCATGCCGAAAGCGCCCAGTTCATCGAGCATCTTGGCATCCTTAACCAGGCGGCGGGCCTCGGCCTCCTCCTTGGCGCGAACGGTGTAGGTACCGAATTTGTAGATCGACTGGGGGGTCAGCCCCAGGTGGCCCATCACCGGAATACCCGCCGTCAGGATACGCCGGATGCTGTCTTCCACTTCAGCCCCCCCCTCCAGCTTAACGGCGTGGGCCCCGCTCTCCTTCATGATACGGATGGACGACTTCAGGGCCTGCTTGCTGTCTCCCTGGTAGGTACCGAAGGGCAGGTCGACGATGACCAGTGCCCGCTTTACGCCCCGCACGACGCTGCTGGCGTGGTAGATCATCTGATCCAGGGTGATCGGCAGGGTCGTCTCGTGGCCGGCCATGACGTTGCTGGCGGAGTCTCCGACGAGGAGGACATCCGCCCCTCCCTCGTCCAGAATACGCGCCATCGAGAAATCGTAGGCGGTGAGCATGGCGATCTTTTCGCCGGCGGCCTTCATGGCCTGGAGGGTGCTGACGGTTACCCGCTTGGCCTCGATCTTTTTGTGGACGGACATATGGTGATTTGACGCAAAGGTAGGAACCTCACCCCTGACATCGTTTCACGATGTCGTCCCCTCTCACCCGGAGAGGGGGCATGGGAGTAGCCGTCAGCACGCTTCGCCAATTATACCACGCACTACGCGCTACTTATAGATGCCTCTCCACCGGAGAGGAGGGCGTGGGAGTAGCCGTCAGCACGCTTCGCCGGTTACACTACTCCTAAATCCCCGCCTCCAGGGGCTAGGAGTGGCCATCAGTACGATTCGCTTCCTACACTATGGCTACTATGATACTCCCAAATCCCCCCTCTCCGGGGGAGAGGGGGTGGTTTTGCGAAGCAAAATCGGGGGTGAGGCTCAGTGGACTACCCGCCTCATCCCTACCCTACCATCAGCTCCCACTAACCTGACCAGATACACCCCCGCGGCCAGCCTCCCCGTCTCCAGCCGCAGTTCGGCCAGGCCATTCACCGGGCGGTCGATCAGGAGCCGGCCGGTGGCCGAAAACACCTGGACGGTAGCCGGACGTACGCCCGCCGTCCACCGCACGACCGTCCAGTCTTCCGCCGGATTGGGATAGACCGACCAGGCGGTATCCGGTAGGCGGTCGTCGTCCGTTCCGGTACAATCATCTCCGTAATAGACCAGACGGCCCGGGCCGGGCGTTCCCCCGCAAATACTGGAGACTTCCACTTCGTGGGAGCCACAGAGATCGAGATTGACCGTTACCGTGACGTTACTGACCGTCACTTCGTTCCAGGGCGTCGTGCCCCGCAGGCGGTAGCGGAGGCGGTACTGTCCGCCGGGTGCGGCCGAGGCCGGCCAGCGGAGAATGGTCCGCCCCGTGGCATCATCTACGCTGGCCAAAATCTCGGAGGGCGGCGGACAACCGTCGGCGGCGGTGATGTTGAGACAGTAGTCTTCGGCTTCGGCGATATTCATCTCGGAAGTCGGACAGGGCGTCTCCCGGTGCTGGATGGACTCGAAGAATACCCGCATCCGGGTCAGGCCGAGAACGGCGTCCTCGGGAATGGTTAGGGAGCCGGTAGCCGGGCCGGGACCGATGGTACCATTACCGGAGAAGGCGATCTCTTCCGCCGCGAAACGGCCGTTCTGGTTCCAGTCCACCCAAACCCGGAACTGCCCCCCAAAGAGGTTGTCGCGAGTACCCTTCAGCAGGGAAACGGGGTACACGCCGCCGCGCACGAAATTGTCGTCGGAAAGTTCTCCGAAAGAAGTGTAGCCTCCGGGGTTGGCGCCGGTTTGATTCACGATGAGGTTACCAATATTTACGCTGGCGATCCATTCTTCGTCGTTGTTCAGATTGAAGGGCCGGCAGTAATTCGCATCGTTGCAGGAGCCGCAGCCGAAACTGGTAATGACGGAGGAGGGACTAAAGTCGGAATCCACGCCGCCGTCGCAGTTGGTGGCCACCTGTACTTCGTAGTCGGTACAGGGCTCGAGGTTCCTTAACCCCAGGCGATCGCCGATAACGAGGGTGGTCGTCCAGTCGGCGTTGCTGTCCAGCACCCGGTAACGGATACGGTGGCGACGGCCACAGGGTTCGGGAGTATACAGCACGTTGACGGTGGGGCCGTCGACGGAACTCAGCTGCACATTGGTGGGGGGCCGGCAGCAACCGCTACTCTCGGTGGAGACGATGGGGGTCGGTCGCGCGTTGTCGCCGCAGCTACCGATGAGTTGGACTTCGTAAATTTCGCAGTCCGCGGTATTCTCGATGACGTAGGGGGCGGTGGCTCCCGGTACCTCCGTCCAGCTACCGGTACCCGCGATCCGGTAGCGAAGCAGCAGGTCGTCGACGGAGGCGATCTGGTTCCAGTTCACCCGGAGGCTACTCTGACAGGAGGCGGGCGTCGTGACCGTCAGGGAAGTAGGGGCGAGGCAGTCCCCGCAGCGGGTGAGCAGTTCCTCGGCGGCGGCCCCGACGTCCAGTACGCCGCCGGTGACCGTGATGCCGTTCAGGGCGGGGAGGGGTTTGACGGTACTCAGCAAGATGTCCTTCAGGTAGAGGGTGGCGGCGGCCGGGTCGCTCTCCATCAGTTCGTTCCAGGTGGCGCACTCCACGCTGTAGAGGAGGGCAGCCGCCCCGGTGACGGCGGGGGTGGAGAAGGAGGTGCCCTCGCGGCGGTTGTAGGTGTTACCGAGGTCCGCCGTGAGTACACTCTGACCGTAAGCTCCGAGGTCGACCGAAGTAAGACCGAAGGCCGCATTCGTGACCTTCTCGTTGAAGGCATTAAGATTGGTAACGGTGATCAGGTGATCGGAAATACAACGCCCGGGAATGTCACCCTCAACCTCAACGTCAAGCGGCTCATTCGCTACGGCTCCCATACTGATGATCCCGGCCTGACCCAGCGTATCGTACAGACCGCACCAAATGGGGCTATCATCGGGGTCTCCCTGTCCGTTACCTCCGTCGATTCCAAAACTGCTGTTCGTGGCCACGACGTAAGCGCCTTCCAGTCCATTCGTCCGGTCGTACGCTCGTCGCTGCTCCAGGGCGTAAGAGTAGGCCGCCAAAACCTCGGATTCCCGTACGTGAAATCCGGGATCAGTCACCCACATGAGCTTGACCCGCCAGTTTACCCCCGTAACGCCCCGGCTATTATTACCCACCGCGCCGGCGATACCACCCACGGAAGTTCCGTGCCCGCCATTGCCCTCGACCAGTCCGTTATTGCTCTCCGTATTCCAGCCGTGGACATCATCCACGTAGCCATTTCCGTCATCGTCGATTCCGTTCCCGGCGATCTCGTCCGTGTTTATCCAGAGGTTACCGACCATATCCTGATGGTCCAGGTCGATGCCGTTGTCCACGATGGCGATCACGATCTCGTCGCCACCGGGAGTGGACCCGCCGGTGGTGATATCCCACGCAGCTTCCAGATTCATGTCTGCACCCGCGGCCCCGCCCGCGATTTGCCCCATATTGTTGAAGTACCAGAGGTCCGCGTAGCGGGTATCATTCGGTCGGGCCCGCAGTTTAGCCAGGTGGTTGAACTGCGCCAGCTGCACGGCGGGATCGCGCCGGAACTGGTCGCGCAGCACGTTCTCGTCGTAAGTAGCGTGGTCGAAACGGACCGTCCAGAGATTCAGGGCAAAACCGATCCGTTGGTAGTCCTCGACTTCCGCACGAACCCCGAAAAACTTATCCGCTTCCCGGTCGGGCGCCAACTGCACGATCAGTTCCCCGAGTTGATGGTCGAGTAGCTGGGCCCGGGAAGGAGTTGTGAGGGAGAGAGATAGGAATAGAGATAGGAACAGGAATAGACGTTGCATGGGGGGCGTAGTGTTAAGGGGTAACGCCAAAAGTAAGGTTACCGTGCCACCCGCGTCCAGCCATAACGGATAACGACCAGCAGGACGACAAAAATGATCAGCAGGTAGTGGATCGGCATGTAGCTGAATACGATGATGCGCACCTTGTCCAGGAACCACATGACGGCCAGCGCCCCGGTGATCATGATGACCAGCCCGGACAAGCGGCTGAACCCCGGCAGCGCCTCGATGCGCACGTTCTTCTTCACGATAAAGAAGGTGAGCAGCATACTCGCGATGGGCAACACCTGCAGCAGCAGGTTGGTATCCCCGATGTTGCCCCGTTCGAACAACCACTTGTAGATGGAATAGCCCACGGATAGAATGGCCGGCACCGCCACCAGGTACACCAGCACGCTGTACAGGTAATTCCAGGGCGGCAAGTGGCCTTCCTCCCGCTCCATCCAGCCGGCCAGCAGGGCCGCGAAGGGGATGAGCAGGAAGTAAAAGAGGAGGTTGGTGGGGTTGTCCAGGGCGTACTGGAAGAGATCGTTGAGTGTCATAACAAGGCCCAAGGTAGGGAACCTCACCCCGAATTGCTTCGCGATTTTGCCCCTCTCCCCCGGAGAGGGGCTGCGTGGGAGCAACCCATCAATACGCTTCCCGTACTGGTGTGGCTACTGTCGTGTCCCCCCTCTCCCTGGGAGAGGGGCCGGGGGTGAGGGTCGGGAGAGGGGCCGGGGGTGAGGGTCAGAATACCGAGTCCGCCAGCTTCCACGGCAGCAACCCGCTCAAATTCAGCCGAAAACTGAGTTTGTCGAAAACGCCCCCCCGCTGGTCCAGTAGCTCCTTGGTGTCCGGGTCGGCGACGAGAGGGAGGTAGAGGCCCACGTTACCGCTCAGGAAAGTAAGCGAAACACCCCCCACCCAGTTGAACTGACCGGTCAGCGGGTCGTTGCTCACCGCCTTGTTCCGGTAGGTGCCCGCGTCCAGGAAGACGCCGAGGGGTAGCGGTACCGGCAGTTCCGCATCCAGGTTCAGGGCCAGCAGGTAATCGTTGCTGCGACCGAAGTTGAAGGACGGGCTTACCGGTGCCCGAAAGCCGCCCTGCCGGGCCTCGATCTGCTGCTCGTATCCCCCGTCGCTACCCCGACCCAGGTAGAGGCCGTCGTAGGCGTAGTCCGAGGCGGCATTACCGATCAGGCTGAGGCTGCTGGCGGGGTAGCTGGCCCGTTCCCGGTTCTCATTCCGAAAAAAGTAGCCGGCGTAGAGGCGGTAGCGAAGGAACTTTCCGCGCTGGTACTGGTTGGCGCCGTTCAGCATCCAATCGAGGCGCAAGTGGCTTTCGTCGGCGAAAAGTTCGTCGTCCTTAGATTTGTACTCCAGCCGGATGCCGTAACTCAACGGGTTGATCTCCCGGCTGCCCTGACTGAGGAAGCCCAGGCGGGCGAATCCGTTGCTCAGCGTCCGCGGATCGTCGAGGGGGACGGGGCTGCCCTCGAAGTCGGGCCGCTGGCGGGCGAGCGAGATGACTTGCGCGTAGAGGCGGTTCTCCCGCTGCCGGATGGGGGCGGTGTCGAAGATCAGTTCCGCCGTACCGGCCAGACGGGTGTACTGATAGGTTTGGTCCAGCCCCAGGCTGACGACCGTATCCGTCTCCAGCCGGTTGTCGCTGAACCGCTGGATACCGGCACTGACCCGGAACTCCCGCACGCCGCGCCAGGGCCGGATCTGCCGCGCCCGGACACCGGCAAAACCGGCCAGGGTCTTACTCCGGAACCCGTACAGCGGAGCGACGACCCACTCGACGGCCTTCGGTTCCAGCGATCGGTTGTGGAGGGCCGCCCCGGCCATGAATCCATCCTGATCGTTGAAGCCGGCCAGGGGGGCAAAAAACACTTCCGCCCCCGGACGGTCCTGGCCGGTCCCGAATTTGACCGGGCTGCCCTCCCGGGGGGCGGCCTCCCAGTCCATATCGTCCGTCGTCAGCAGGGCGCGGCGGAGGAGGCTGTCGGTTTCCGCTCCCAGTTCGGTCCGCATCACGCCGAGGAAGCCCTCGGGCTGGGGGTGGGCAAATTTATACCGCTCGTAGTAGAACCGCATGGCGGCATCCAGGGCGGGCTCCCCCACCAGATCGGCCACCCGGTGGAGGGCCAGGGCCGGTTTGGTGTAGGCGCTAAGCCAGTAATTCATCGGGGCGAGGCTGTCGGAGCGGGTGTCCGGAGCCTGGTCCTTTCCCTGCCGCTGGGCGTAGCGGTAGCCGAGTAGGTCCTGGTCGATCGCTCCACCGGGAAGTTTGACGTATTCCTGGCTGCGGCCGGGGTAATACTCGGCCATGTACCGCTGCTCGTAGTAGGAGTTGATGCCTTCGTCCATCCAGGGGTGGTCGCGCTCGTTGCTGCCCAGGATGCCGTAGAACCAGTTGTGGCCGACCTCGTGGGCCAGCACCTCGTCCAGGCTCTCGGCGTCGCCGGAATAGCCGATCACCGTGATCATCGGGTACTCCATGCCGCCGCCGGCGGAGAGGGCGCTCTCTACCCCGGTCACCTGCGGGTAGGGGTAGGTACCGATGTGGTCGGAGTAGAAGCGGACCGATCGCTTCAGGTAGTTGGTGGCCTCGGCCCAGAGGTCGGCCTCCGTACCGGTGAAGAAGGCCCAGACGTCGACCGGGTCGCGGCCGGGAAGCTGGAGGGTATCGTGACGAACCTGAAAATCGGGGTCGGCGAACCAGGCGAAATCATGGACTTGCTCGGCCAGGTAGGTGAGGGTGCGGGTTCCGCTGGTATCGGTAGGTGTTTGCCCCTTCCCGATAGTCGTCGGGACGCCGGCGGCTAATGCCAGTAGCCTTTCCCGTTCCCCCACTTCCTGCAGTACGCCCGTGGCCCCCACGACGTAGCGTTCCGGCACCGTAATTTGTACGCGGAAACTGCCGAATTCGCTATAAAATTCACCCTGGTCCAGGTAGGGCATCGCGTGCCATCCACTGGCGTCGTAAACGGACGGTTTCGGGTACCACTGGGTGAGTTGGTAGCTGTCGCCCACCCGGCCGAGACGGCTGAAACTGGCCGGTACCTTCACGCGGAAGGGGGTGCGGATCGTGATCTTTGCACCTGGCTCCAGCCCCTCGTTCAGCGTCAGGTAGCCGATGTCGGTATGGATGTCGTCGAAGCGGAAATCCGCCGGTTGTCCGTCAACGGTGAAGTTCAGGCCGTCCAGCGTTCCCCGGTCGGCTTCCTCGGCAAACCAGAAGCGCGTGCTGCCCGTGCGCAACTCCTGTTTCCCGTAGGCCGTCGTTGGTTTCGAATAGGCCCGGGGCCAGAGATGAAAGGGTATTTCCGATAGCTCGTCCGGCGAATTATTGGTGTACTCCAGCGTTAGTTTACCCAGTAACTCCTGGCTGTTGTCGTCCAGCCGCACTTCAATATCGTAGTCGGTCTCCTGCTGGAAGTAAGGCTGGGCGTGGCCGCGGGATGCAAAAAATATCAGTAGGCACAGGGTCAGTAGGCGCATGGGGGAGTCGGTTGTAACGGGGTAAAGCTACGAACGCCAATATCGTCGGCGGTTGCATCTATTTTCCACTTAATTGTGTTACTGTTTGGACCGTTGGATAGCTGGACCGTCAGGCCATTGATCCAACGGTCCAACTATCCAACGGTCCAAATACCCCACCAATGGCCTTTCTCCGCCTCTTCCGCACCCCCACCCACCAGCAATTCAGTTACAAACCCCGCTACTGGGACCCCAAGAAAGAAGAGGCCGAGGAGCGGCGTCGCCGGGTCGAAACGATCCAGGAAGGCGGCGTCGACGGCATGAAGGAGCGCCTCCGGGGCGGTTTCCGCAAGGGGGCCGGCGGTATGGCCACGGGCAGTTACCGGAGCCAGCGGGTACGCCGCTCGAACGTGAGCCTGGTCATTATTATGGTCGTCCTGGTGGCGCTGTCCCTGATCGGACTGATGGTGTACTTTCCGGATATGGAAGCCTGGATGAACTGATTTGATCAGTGGGCCTCCCGGTAACCCCATGACCACTGACTACTGACCATTCTCTTCCTACCTTGGCCCTGACCTACTTTAAAATCGCCCACCCGTATTCGTAAAATGTCCAACCTCATCCACCTCCTACCCGACGCGATCGCCAACCAGATCGCCGCCGGGGAAGTCATCCAGCGGCCCGCCAGCGTCGTCAAGGAGCTGGTGGAGAACGGCATCGACTCCGGAGCCGACGAGATCGAACTGATCGTCAAGGACGCCGGCAAGTCCCTCATCCAGGTGATCGACAACGGCTGCGGTATGTCGGAAACCGACGCCCGCATGAGCCTGGAGCGGCACGCCACCAGTAAACTGACCTCGGCGGACGACCTCTTCGCCCTGCGCACCATGGGCTTCCGCGGCGAGGCCCTGGCCAGTATCGTCGCCATCGCGCAGATGGAAATGAAGACCCGCCGCGGACCGGACGATCTCGGCACCCGACTGCTCGTGGAGGGGACGGAAATCAAGGCGCAGGAGCCCGTCGCTACGCCCCCCGGCACCAGCATCGCGGTACGCAACCTGTTCTACAACGTACCGGCCCGACGGAACTTCCTGAAGTCGGATTCGGTGGAACTGCGCCACATCCGCGACGAATTCATCCGCATCGCGCTGGCCCACCCCCACATCCGGTTCGACCTGCACGTGAACGACCGGCTGGATCTCAGTCTGCCCGCCGGCAAACTCCGCCACCGCATCGTCAACATCTTCGGCAAGAAGTACCAGGAAATGCTGGTCCCGATCGAGGAGCAGACGGACATCCTCCGCATCGGCGGCTACGTCGGCAAGCCCGAGGCCGCCCGCAAGAGCAAGGTCGGGCAGTTCTTCTTCATCAACAACCGCTTCATCCGCAGTGGCTACCTCCACCACGCCGTGATGGCAGCCTACGACGAGTTGCTACCGAAGGACAGCCACCCGTTCTACGCCATTACCCTCGACATCGACCCCGCGCGGATCGACGTCAACGTCCACCCCACCAAGCAGGAGATCAAATTCGAGGACGAGCGCATCATTTACAATTACCTGAAGGCGACCATCCGTCACGGCCTCGGCCGGGCCAGCATCATGCCGACGATCGACTTCGAGACCGATAACCCCTTCCACTCCAGTCGCGTCTCCATGCGCAGCAGCCCCGTACTCGACCAGGGAGCAGCCCTGCCGAGCAAGATGAACGAGGGGGTAGACCGGGGGAGTGGTAAGGACGGTGGTAGTAACAGGGACAGGGATAGGAGTACGGGGCGGACCGATGACGGTAGCAGCAACGATGCCGCCGCCTACGAGGCGCGCCGTCAGGCCAACAACCTGAGGAACTGGGAAATGATGTACCGGGGACTCGGGGAGGACGGGACGGAAAAAGAGGGGGAACTGATCGCTTCCAAAATGGGTAGCGAGGAAAGTACCGATGAATCCGTCCAGCCCGCCGAGCGCGCACCCTACCAACTCCACCAGCGGTACATCATCAGTTCCATCCAGAGCGGCTGGCTGCTGATCGACCAGCAATCCGCTCACGAGCGCATCCTTTACGAACAGTTCCTGGGGCAACTGGCCGACAAGCCCGCCACCACCCAGACCTCGATGTTCCCCGAGACCATCGAGTTACCGGCCGCTGACTACGCTATGGCGGTCGAGTTGCTGCCGGACCTGAAAGCACTGGGATTCGACCTGGAGCCCTTCGGCGGCAACAGCCTGCTGCTGCGCGGTATCCCGGCGGAACTGGCCGGGCAGCACAACGACCGGGCGTTACTGGAAAAATTACTGGACGCCTACCGCAACGACCGCGACATGGAGCACGGCGGCCAACAGCGCCTGGCCCGTTCCCTGGCCAGAAGCGGATCGATCCGCCGGGGGCAGTCGCTCGACGTAGCGGAAATGCGCTCGCTGATGGACCGCCTCTTCGCCTGCACCCAGCCCGCTACGGCGCCGAACGGCCGGCGCTGTTTCGTGAAGGTTGAACTTGACGAAGTCGAGCGTCGTTTTGAAATCTGATTCACCACCGTAAGGAAGTATTTTCTTAGTGGTGAGAACATCCCGTAGACCATGCCTCCACTGACCCCCGTCGTTAAACAGCTACTCATCATCAATGCGGTGGTGTTTTTCGGCATTCTGTTGCTACAGAATTTTTCGCCGGAGTTGGGTTATAATCTGGACCGCCTGCTGGCCCTCTACTACCCCACCAGTGAGTACTTCCGGCCCTTCCAGATCGTCACCCACTTTTTCATGCACGGGAACGTGCCCCACATCGCGCTCAATATGTTCGGCCTGGTGATGTTCGGCCCCCTGCTGGAACACCGCTACGGGGGGCGGCGCTTCCTGATCCTCTACCTGCTGGCGGCCATGACGTCGGTAGCGTTGCACTTCGGCTACACCTGGTTCCAGCTCAGTCAGCTGGAAGACGCCATGGCGGCTTTCCGGGCTAACCCCGGCATCGAGCAGCTGAACGATTTCTTCGGTCACGTCCGTACGGAAGGCATCAGTATGTTCGGGGAACCTCTACCCAGGTTACTGGAGGATTACGGCAACAATTACGCCCTGGGCCGCGATGTCGAACTGACCACCAGCAATTCCCTCGTAATGATGGAAGCTTACCAGGGTATGATGGTGGATACCCCCATGGTCGGTGCCTCCGGGGCACTTTACGGAGTGGTGGTCGCCTTCGCGATGATCTACCCCATGGTCCCCCTGCGCCTCTTGTTTATCCCTTTTTCCATCCAGGCGCGCTACTTCATTCCCATCATGCTGGCCATCGATCTCTTCCTCGGCATCATGAATTACTCCTGGGACCCCATCGCCCACTTCGCCCACCTCGGCGGGGCGCTGGGAGGCGGTCTCCTGGCCTATTACTGGCGAAAGAAGGACCCGCCGGCCGGGGCCCAGCGCTGGAACTAAACTATCCTACCGTTAAACCTTTTTACTAGGACCAACCATCCTTACCCCTATGCTCCAATCCATCTGGGACGACATCCGCCGGGAATTCGACTACGGTAATATGATCAACAAGATCATTATTGTCAACCTGGCGGTCTACCTGGTGGTCAACCTGGCCTGGGTATTCCTGCGCATCTTCAACGGCTGGGAAACCCCCAGCCTCTACCTCGACATCCGTAATTTTCTGGCCATCTCCTCGGATGGCTGGCACATGCTGACGCACCCCTGGAGCATCCTGACCCATATGTTCCTCCACGAGGGCTTCTTCCACATCCTGTTCAATATGCTGTTCCTGTACTGGTTCGGCCGTATTTTCGGGGATCTGCTGGGAGATCGTCGGGTGCTGCCGCTGTACATTTTTGGCGGGCTCGCAGGTGCGGTTTTTTTCATTGTATCCGCCGTGTTACTCAACTACGGCGGGGGATACGCCTTCGGGGCCAGTGCCGCCGTGATGGCGATTATTGTCGCCACCGGGCTGTTCGCCCCGGAGTACAACTTCCGTTTGTTCCTGATCGGGAACGTCCGGCTGAAGTACATCGTCCTCTTCGTCATCCTGATGGAGATCATCAGCCTCGGCGGGACCAGCAACACCGGAGGCGCCTTCGGTCACATCGGCGGCATCGTAGCGGGTATCGCCTTTGCGTACTACCTGAAGCAGGGGCGGGACCTGACTCTCCCGATCCAGAATGCCATTGCCTGGGTCGACCAGACCTGGTACAGGTGGAGAACGCCCAGCAAGGAACACCGCAAGCGCGGACCGAGAGCTGCCTTTAAGGCCGGTAAATCCGTCCATAAGAAAAAAGAGGAACCCGCCCGTAAGACGCGCCCTTCCTTCATGCGCAAGGCAACCGGTACGAGTAGTTCCTCCGGCGGCTCCAAATCCGACAGCCCCCTGGACGACCCCTCCATTTCTCACCAGGAACAACTCGATGCCATCCTGGATAAGATCAAGGAGCGGGGCTACAACAGCATCACCCGGGAGGAAAAAGACTTTCTCTTCCGCGCCTCCAACCGTAAGTAAACCGGCACCCCATGCGCTGGATGATTTCCATTGCCGGTACCGGAATCGCGCTGCTCACCGGCTTCGGGCTGCTGGCCCGCTACATCTCTCCGGCAACGCTCTGGCCCCCCGCTATCGTGGCACTGTTGCTACCGGTATTGTTGTTTCTGACGTTCGTCTTCGCGGGTTGGAATCTGTACCGGCGGCGGTTCCGCGTTGCCCTCCTACCGGTCATCGTCTGCCTGGCGGCGGTTCCCATCCTGAGCCGGATATTCGCCCTGGCGCGTTCTCTTCCGTCGGCTGACGGATCACCCACCGTCACCATCACCACCAACAACATCAGGGGGTATAAAAACGGTGCCTGGGAACTGATGTCCGAAGACCGCATCTGGCGGCGGATCACCAGCCTGGAGACGGACATATTACTGTTGCAGGAAGCCCGGCATTCCGGCTACCGGGAAACTTTCTCGAAACTCATCAAAGAAACGGGAGGATTCGCGATGCAGCACCAGCCCCGGAAAAAAACGGTAGCCACCTTTGCCACCGTACTACAGCCGGTATCCTCTTCCTTCACTTCCAGTCTGAATGGTTACAACGGTTTCCTGGTAACGGACGTGGAAACGGACATCGGTACCCTACGCATCATCAACGCCCACCTACAGAGTAACCGCATCTCCGGCATCGCCTCGAAAATAGGTCAGGACAGTACCGTGGAGGAGGGTGTCGGTCGCCTCCGTCGGATGCTCTCCGGCTACGGGACGACCGCTTCCATCCGCGCCCGCCAGGCGGAAGAAATTCGCCAGATCGTGGAGGAAAGCCCCCACCCCGTCGTGGTCGGCGGTGACTTTAACGACGTACCCAGCTCCTACACCTACCAGCGGGTCCGCACTTCCAGGCTTCGCGATGCGTGGGTGGAGGGAGGATTCGGTATCGGAACCACTTTTGACGGCCCCCTCCCCTTTCTCCGGATCGACTACCTACTGATCGATACCGCCCTGACCATCACCGGAGTGGAGCGACTGGATTCGGATTTTTCGGACCACCGGCCACTGCGGGTGACGGTGACCCGGTAGAGAAAGTTTTCCCTCTCCCTGTAACATTCCATAAGCGGGTACCGTGTATCGATCAAACACCCCACCGTGCACCCTTTCACTCACCTGGCCACCAATGTCCGCGACCGCCTCTACCGGCTGGCGCTGCGGGTGACCGGCGATAGCGGGGAAGCGGAGGACGTGGTGCAGGACGTTCTGCTCTCCGGTTGGAAGAAGCGGGAAGAGATCGTCGGGCTGGACAATCCACCGGCCTGGTTACTGCGGATGACCCGTCACCGGGCGATCGACCTGATCCGTTCCCGGACGGCCCGCAGCCGCCGCGAAACGGCCGTGGCTCCGGCCGACCGGGAGACCCTCACTCCGCTACGGATCGCGGAGGGAGCGGATACCCTGGCACACGTCCACCGCATCATCGCCAGCCTGCCCGAACGACAACGCAGTGTCCTCCAGCTACGGGAAGTGGAGGGTATGACCTACCAGGAGATCGGGACGGCCACCGAACTGAGCCCCGAACAGGTAAAAGTCTACCTCCACCGCGCCCGTACCCGTATCCGCCAGTTGCTGGTCCACCAAAAAATACTAGAATGATGACCCCCCAAACCACCAAAGCCCTGCTGGAGCGCTACTTCGCCGGGGAGACCTCCCTGACCGAGGAGCGCCGGCTGGCCGAGTACTTCCGGGGAGGTAATTACCCCCCCGAACTATCCGGCTACGCTCCGCTCTTTGCCTACTGGGCCGGACAGGCCGCCCAGCGCAGCCCCGTCCGCCCCATCCGGCGCCGGATCCGCCGCAGCTGGCTGGCCCTGGCCGCCACCGTTACCCTGCTGCTACTGGCCATCGACCTCCTCCTGCCCGGAACGGAACGTGCAGCCCTGACCGACTTCCCCGTGGAAGTACGACAACCCATCGACTGGAGCCGTTTCGAGATCACCGACGAGGACGAGGCCATGCGCATTGTCGGCGGCGCGCTCCGCCGGGCCAGCGAGGGCATCGCCCTGACCCGCGAGCTTACCGTCAGCGAGCTCCGCCGGACCAATGACATTATCCAATCCAATTAACCTCGTTTCGAGGAGTCGGACTTCCTCCGTTCCGCTACGCGGGACTCCGAGATGTCCGACACCCGAAACCACTACCAAAAATTAACCATGAAACTACTAACTGTCTTCCTGCTCCTCTTCGGGTACTTTGCACCTGCGTCCGCGCAAAAACAGCCCAAACTCGATGCCATCTCCAACTACTTCAGCGAGTACGTCGACGACACCACCTTCACGGCCGTCTACGTCAGCGGAAAGTTATTCGAACTGTTCGGAGATGCCGACATCGACCTCGACGAACTGGAGGATGAAGAAGTACGGGCCATTCTCGACGTGGTAAAAGACGTGCAGGGCATCCGGATTTTACACACCGACCGCAACGCCCGGATGTACTACGAGAAGGCCAAACGACGCATCCCCACCAGCCACTACGAGCTGCTATTTAAGGTCCGTACCCAGGACGGCGAGAATGTGGAAGCCTTCGTACAGGACGACAATGCCGCCATCAGCGAGCTGTTTCTCCTGGTGGGCGGGGAAGACACTTTTGCCATGCTGAGCTTCGTCGGCCGGATCGACCTGAAGAAGATCGGCGCCCTGCAACGGGCCCTGGATTAATTCGTCCTTTCACCCGCAAACCCATTACCATGCGCTACCTCCTCATTACTCTGCTCTTCTCATTCCTCGCCGGCCCCGTATTCGCCCAGGAACGTGTCATCCGAGATTTCATCCAGGAACACCGCCGGGGCGACGAAAACTTTGCCATTAAGGTACCCGGCTGGATGATCGAAATGACCGGCAACATCGGTCTCCTGGCCGCCGAGGACACGGAAGAAAAGGCCGCCTTCCGCCTGGCGAAGGAACTCGGTACCGCCCGGGTACTTACCTACGTGACCGATGAATTCCCGGCCCATAAGCAGGTGGAAAACCTCCTCTACTCCCTCGAAAACTACCACGGCTACGAGCGCTGGGGCAGCGTTCGCTCCCAGCAAGGAGAGGACATCCAGATCTCCGTTCGCTACCGGAAGGAGAAGATCGACCAGCTGATCGTGGCCGTGCGGGAGCAGGACCGGACCCACTTCATCTCCGCCCGTGCCGACCTGGACGCCCGGGAGCTGGGTCGCCTAATCGAGGACCTCCTGTAGGGCCCGGTTGAACAGTTCCACCCCCGTCTGATTGAGGTGGTGGCTATCGAAAAAGTGCTGCCGATCGTCCAGCGGATGGGTCGCGTGCCAGTCGAGATAGAGTACCTCGGTGGCCGCTATCCGGGCATTGAATTCCGCCAGGTTCTCGTAGGCCGACTGCTGAACGGAGGTGACCGGCGACTGCACGAGCAGCACCGGGATATTTCGCTCCCGTAGCCGCGCGAGAATGCGGTCGAGGGCCAGAAACTGATCCTCATTCCACCTCAGGTAGCGGTCCAGCCCCGCCTCCGAACCATCGTAGTGGCGAATTTCCCGTTCCACGTAACCACCGGATACGTAGCGATCCTCCGGCCTCGCGCGGTCTTCGGTCAGCCGGTCGTAGGCACCCGTCCACTTCCGGTGGGTAGCCAGTACCAGGGCATTGACGGCCTTGATGTTTTTCTGCCGCCACACCAGTCTCCCCCCTCCCCGGAGTGAGTCATCGTTGGCCAGCAGGTCGAGCGTGGACTCCAGTCCGTCGGCGGAAAACACCCAGGGGTACACATCGAAGATGACCCGCCGCGGCGCCAGTTGGTCGAGGTAGCGGTCGACCAGTACTTCCGTTTGCTCCGGGGTCTGGTTACTGCTCCCCAGATTAAAGCAACTCAGTCCCGCTTCCGCGAAGACCCGGGGGTCGTAGCCCCGGTAAGCATGGGACGATCCCAGTACCAGTAGGTCCACCCGGCCGGTACCCCGCAGGTCCTGGATGCGGGAATACAGCATCCCGTTCCCCCGTTCGGGGAAGGGCAGGTTATCCTGACCGAAGTCTGGTCCCCACCGTTCCATCCCGATCACCGCCAGCCAGTAAACCGGGAGGCAGAGCAGGAAAAAAGCAACAAGGCGAAACAGGAATTTTTGCATGTCAGAATTGGAAGTAGATAAAGGGGGTCTCGGCCGTTTGCTGGAACAACCCGAGGGCGGCCACCAGCAGGGTGTACCACCCCCAGCGGAGGAGGGTCGGCCACCGTTCCCCCAGCCGGGCGAGGGCGAAATCTTCCCGCCGCCCCCACCATTCGACGAGCAGAAAGTACGGCAACAATACGCTCAGCAACCAGAGGGGCTTCGTACGCGGAACGGCCAGTTCCGTTAACTGGAAGTCGCAGAATATCTTCCCGTAGATCATCCCGGCCTCCCCGACCGAGGCGGAGCGGAAGAGCACCCAGGCCAGGGTGACCAGCAGGAAGGTCAGGAGTATCCGGGGCAGGTCAGTCAGCCGGGCGGGCGAAGCAAAGGGCGCGTTACGCTTTCCGATCAGCAGCAGACTGTAGAGCGCGGCGTGTACCGCTCCCCAGGCCAGGAAGGTCCAGTTCGCTCCGTGCCAGAACCCACTGACCAGAAAAACGATCCAGATGTTCCGGACCGCCCGGTGACGCGATCCTCCCAGGGGAATGAACACATAGTCACGGAACCAGGTGGAGAGGCTGATGTGCCACCGCCGCCAGAACTCCGCGACGTTGCGGCTGAAGTAGGGATAGGCAAAGTTGCGACGCAGGTCGAAACCGAACAGCCGGGCCGTTCCGATGGCAATGTCGGAGTATCCGCTGAAGTCTCCGTAGATCTGGAAAGCGAACAGTATCGCCCCCAGGGCCAGGGTACCACCGTCCAGCCCGGCGGCGTGGGACCAGATGTAGTCCACCTGCGCACCGCAATTATCGGCAATCACCATTTTCTTGAACAGCCCCCAGAGGATTTGTCGGAGCCCGAGAACGGCCGCCGGATAGGTAAATCGTCGGTCCTTCAGGAACTGCGGTAGCAGGTGCTCCGCCCGTTCGATGGGTCCGGCGACCAGTTGGGGAAAGAAACTTACGAAGGCGAAAAAGGCCACCGGATCTCGGGTGGGCGTTATCCGGCCCCGGCAGACATCGATGGTGTAGCTCAGCGTCTGGAAGGTGTAGAAACTGATACCAACGGGCAGGACAATGCCCAGCATCCAGGGGTCGAAGGGGCGCCCCAGCAGGGTAAAGGCCCCGGCGAAGCTGTCGGCGAAGAAGTCGAAGTATTTGAATACCCCGAGCAGGCCGAGATTGGTCACCAGACTGAGGTACAGCCAGCGGCGGTGGCCGGCCACGTAATCCACCGCGGAACTGAGCGCGATCAGCCCGAGAAAACGCCAGTCCCACCACCCATAGAACACATAACTGGCCAGCAACAGAAAAGCATTCTGGAGGCGGACGTTCCGCCCGCCGATCGCCCAGTACAGCGCGAAAACGAGCGGGAGAAAAACGGCGAAGTCCAGGGAATTGAATAACACTAATCGTGGCCGCTGAGGTACTCGTCCAGGGCGGCACGCAGGCCGAGGCGCGGGCCTTCCTTGCTACCCCCTCCCTCGTCGGGGAACTGGGTCAGGTTGTAATAAGTCGCCGCCCCGGTCGCCCGATCCAGGATCATTTTGTAGGGTCCGTAGCGAACGGCCGCGCTGTCCGACCGGGCCCAGAACAAATACCGGTTCGGGAACTTTTCTCCCTCCAGCAGGGGCAGCAAATCGCGGCCGCCGGTTCGCCCGGGTACCCGCAGCAGGTCGAGGATGGTCGTGCGCACATCGTCATTCGTTACCGGGGTATCCTGGGAGCGGGTTTCGGTCGTCGCCACGGGGTAATGAACGATAAAGGGGATGCGGATACCGCCCTCGTGCAAGCTTCCGGTAGCTCCGCGCAGGGGGCCGTTGGGGCCGGGTCCGCCACCACTGGAAGTAAAAACGATCAGCGTACTGTCCAGCTGATCGTGGCGGCGCAGCCAGTCGACGATCCGTCCGGCCTGCTCGTCTACCTCCGCGACTTTCGCCGCGTAGTTCACCGTCGGGTAGGGCCGCCAGTGGGTACTGTCGATGAGGTCCTGGTAGTACTCCACAAGGTCGGGGCGGGCGGTGGCGGGCAGGGCCGGGCCGCCAAAACTCACCCGGATGGCCCACCGCTGGTCCCGGAGTTGCTCCAGTTGCCGCAGGACTTCATCCGTGGTCGTCACGTCCGACTGTTCCCCGCTCAACTCGCGGGCGGCGTACCCGTTGGCGATCAGTTCCGCCAGCGGAAAGGGCTCGTGGTCGCCGGTGTACGCCTGCAGAAATTGTACGCCGTCACTGGCCAGTTCGTCCAGATTGGGCGACTCCACCAGGAAGCTGCCGTAACAATTCAGGTCGGCCCAGCCCATATTATTCGCCTCCAGCAACAGGATGCGGGGGGGCGGGGACGCAGGTGCGGAGGTTGCGATGGCCGCATCGGCCCGGCAGCCAGTAAGGAGCGATCCCCCGACCAGGAGGGCCAGGGTAATGGGGAGCAGGAAGGAGGGAAAACTGTTAGTCATTGGGCGGGGTAAAGATAACGGTGGAGGACGCCTACGTCCGACAGATCAACGATAGAAGATAAAATCCATTTTCAAAAGTGAAGCTGTCCAACGTTTATCCATACCAGGCGTTGGAAGTTTTTCGACTAACCAAGGTTTTAGTTTTCAAAATAAAGTTTCGTCGGACGTGGGCGTCCTCCACCAAGACGTCCTCCACCAACTATCCACTCCTCCCGCATGTCCCACCGTTCCCGTTTCCTCCGTCACGTCGCCCAGACCAGCCCGGCCCCCATGGCCCTGGAGATCGCCGGGGGGGAAGGCTGTTACCTCATCGACACGGACGGGAAGCGGTACCTCGACCTGATCGCCGGCATCGGGGTGAGTGCCCTGGGCCACAATCACCCCGCCATCGTGGGGGCCGTGCGCGAACAGGCCGGGCGGTACATGCATACCCTGGTGTACGGGGAGTTCGTCCTGGCCCCCCAGGTGGAGCTGGCCACCCTGCTGGTAGAGCAGTTACCGGACAGCCTGAACAGTGTCTACTTCACCAACTCCGGGGCGGAGGCGACCGAGGGGGCCATGAAACTCGCCAAGCGGGTTACCGGGAGGAGAGAATTCGTGGCGGCTACCCGCGCTTACCACGGCAGTACCCAGGGGGCGGCCAGCCTGATGTATCCCCGGGATTTCACCGAGGCCTTCGATCCGCTACTGCCCGGCATCTCCCACCTGGATTTCAACTGCGACCGTTGTCTGGAGCGCATCACCGAAAGCACGGCCGCCGTCATCCTGGAGACCGTCCAGGCGGAGTGGGGGCTGCGCAAACCCCGACCGGAATGGCTACGGGCCGTCAGGAAACGCTGCGATGAGGTAGGAGCGCTGCTGATCCTGGACGAGATCCAGGCGGGCTGCGGACGAACCGGCACGCTGTTTGCCTTCGAGCGGTACGGCGTGGTACCGGATATCCTCCTGCTCGCGAAGGGGTTCGGGGGCGGAATGCCGCTGGGGGCCTTCGTGGCGAATAAGACCCTGCTCGATCAGTTTACGGCAGACCCCGTCCTGGGGCACATCACCACTTTCGGCGGCCACCCCGTCAGTTGCGCGGCCGGGCTGGCCAGTCTGCGAATCCTCACCCGGGAGCAACCGGAACTGATCGCGGCGGTCCCGGCCAAGGAAGCCCTCTTCCGCTCCCTGCTGGTTCACCCCGCCATCCGGGAGGTCCGGTCCGCCGGTCTCTGGATGGCCGTGGAGCTACGGTGATTTCGATCAGATTCTGGCCGTCATCGCCGGCTGCCTGGAGCGGGGGCTGATCACCGACTGGTTCCTGTTCAACGAGCGCAGTCTGCGGATCGCTCCGCCACTAACGATCTCGGAGGGGGAGATCCGGTGGGCCTGCCTCATTCTACTGGAAGCGATCGAGGAGGCACACGGGCAGGCTTAGGACCGTAACCCGCGCACCATCGCCCAGACGCCGATCCATACCAGCACCGCCCCCACGGGAACCGCGTAGGGAACATACGTCATACCCCAGTGGGCAACACCGGCGGCAGCGGACAGGAAAAAGACGGTCATGACGGGGCCGAGGGAGGCAAAACCGCCCTCTTCCCGGGTCTTTGGAGAAGGGGGCCGTCTTGTCCATGTACTGGAAGAGGACGATGCCGATGTAATTGGCCCCCAGGCTGAGGAGAATATCGTCCAGGAATGACCAGCCCGCCAGGTAGAGAAATACCGGATAGATGATCAATGATGGTGGGTACCAGGAACTGACTGGTCGCCGCGGCCAGTTGCCCGTAACTGACCGGCCCCGTACGGGAAGCGTAGGGGGTTACCTGCCAGATCCAGCCGGTCTGTATCTTGTCGGTAATGCGGAGGTTCGTCAGTGGGGTGATGAGCGCGATGGAGACGTAGTACAGGCCGATCAGCAGCTGGCCGGAGGACTCCCGGAAATCAACCCCGTCGTTGAAGGCATCCCGGAGAAAGAAGATGAAGATCATGATGGGTACGAAAACCAACCCGGGGTACACCCGCTGCTTAAAGGCCATCGTGCGGGACATCATCGACCAGTGAAAATTGAAGGAGGCCCGCTCCAGCCCCGGTTTGGTCAGCCAGGGGCCGAGCCGATCGCGCCACGGGCTTCCGCTTACGTCCCTGTCGTTTTTTTGCCGGGGGACGGCCGTCTCCTCCTCCTGCGAACCGGCAAGCGACATTTCGAGGAGCCGCTCCCCGAACCCCCGACTCTGGCCCACGTAGTAAAGCATGGCACCCGCGGCCCCGCCCACGGCCAGCAGCGTCTGTGCCCACATCATCCAGTTGCCCGCCAGCAGATCGGCGTACCCCCAGAGCGCACCCAGCCACAGCCCCGGGAAAACGAAGCCCCAGGCCTCTCCGACCAGTTGCAATGATTTGGGGTCGATATCCGTAGAGTCCAGGATATTCGGGGCCAGGTAGATGAAAACGAAGACGGTACTGAAAACCATCTGCAAGTAACCGATCATCTTACGGAAACGGGCCGGCGGAATACGCCGCAGCAGCGTCAGGTAGAGGGCCAGCGTACCGCCCACGATGAAGATGACGAGTAAAACGCCCCCCAGTAAGTGGGGGATAAGGAGCAATGGATTGGCGAAAAACGGCAGGGCAACGGTAAGCGGAAACAGAATGATGAGCGCGTACTTTCCGATGAGGGAGGCCACGTGCAACGCCCGCGAGAGGCTGAAGGTGATGTTGTTCACCGGCCG
The DNA here is from genome assembly GCA_963838715.1 of Lewinellaceae bacterium. Taxonomy (GTDB): domain Bacteria; phylum Bacteroidota; class Bacteroidia; order Chitinophagales; family Saprospiraceae; genus Neolewinella. Next base: position 3,212,509 of record CAWISE010000009.1, on the reverse strand, counting down.
GCTCATGATCAGGTAAAGATCGCGGGGGTCGAAGAGGGTCTCGCTCATCTCCATCACCAGGATGAGGCCGAGGTAGACCATCATTACGCTGTAGACCAGCCCCATGGCCGTCGGCGTGTGGGGGATCAGGAAGAAGGCAGCAAGCGCCACCAGACCGAAGAAGAGAAAGACCAGGTACATGATCCACTCGTAGCCGCCGCCGGTGGCCTGTTGCTGATTGAGGACGCGGCTCCCGCGGTCTGACATTTTCAACCGGGCGGACAGGATGAGTTTGAGGGCTACCGGGTCCGCCCCCAGGCGCTGCCAGAGCGGAGCGGCCAGCCCGACCAACCAGACAAACAGCTTATTCATGGCCGGTCAGCTTGGCGAACAGCTGCTCCAGGCTACCGCTGCGGGCCTGCTGGTTCAGTTCGGCGAAGGTACCGTTGGCGGCGATCTTCCCGTCGTTGAGCAGCACGATGCGATCGCTGATGCGCTCGACCACGTCCATGATGTGGCTGCTGTAAAAGACGGTCTTGCCCCGCCCGGTCAGTTCGGTGAGCAGTTCCTTCACCCGGATGACGGAGTTGGCGTCCAGACCGTTCAGGGGCTCGTCCATGAAGATGAGATCGGGGTCGTGCAACAGCGTGCTGGTCAGCAGTACTTTCTGGCGCATGCCCTTGGAGAAGGTGTCGATGCGCTGCCCCTTGCGGTACGTCAGGCCCAGGAAGTCGTGGAGCCGGACGGTTACCTGCCGCGTCAGGTCGGGGTCCATGCCGTAGAGGCCACCGACCAATTCGTAGAATTCGTCCGGGGTCAGCACGTCGTAGAGATCGCCCGCCTCGGGCAGGAAGCCGATCCGTCGCTTGACGGCCATGGGGTCCTTGCGTACGTCGATACCCAGCACCTCGACGTCTCCGTCGAAGCGGGGGTCCAGTCCGGCCAGGATCCGCAGGGTGGTGGATTTACCCGCCCCGTTGGGGCCGATGTAGCCGACGATCTGACCGGGAGCCACTTCGAGGTCGATCCCGTGGAGCACCGGCTTGGAATAGTAACTTTTGCGAAGGTTATTAATGCGGATCGCCGGAATCATTGCCCCTGGCTCTTGTTCCACTGCTTGGCGAACTGCGCCTTCGTGGGCCGGTCGTACAGTTCGATGAGCTTGCCCATGACGGACATCCGGGGCGGGCCGAAGCCGCTGTCCGGTACCCGCCGCCAACTCATGGCGCTCTGCTCCCCGTTAACGCCCTGGATCTCCCAGATGGCGTCGAGTTGATCCACGTTGCTGTCGATCGTGATGCGGGGGTACTTGAGCTGGTAGTCCATGTACCAGGCCCCGGAGTGGGTCTGCTTGTCGTAGTGCCCCCCGGTGAAGGTACCGTCGGGTCGGAACTCCAGCCACTGTCCGGCCCCGGCGAGGCGCTGGGTGATGCTGGCGTCGCTGTCCACGTAGTATTCGAAGGCCCAGGTACTCTTGGTCAGTACCTGCACTTCAAATTTTTCCAGGGGGGGCGGAAGTAGCTGACCGTAGCTGCCGTAGTCCGTCCTGTCCGTATCGATCTGATCCGCGGAGGGGATGGGGTGAAGGTAGAGTGGTTGGTAGCCGTCAGCCGTCTGGTCGAAGCTGGAAAAGAATTCGGAGGTGTAGACTACGTCCTGCTGCTTGCTTTTGGTGGAGTTGTCGGTGCAACCCGGGAGTAGAAAAACGGTCAGCAGGGCAAGGGGGAGAAGGAATTTCATCGTCGTGGGATTATTGCGGGGCAAAGATAAGCCGGGCCGGGGCGATGCGCGTACCTTTGGTGGCCTATGGATTTTCAACCGCTCCTCAAATCGATCAAGGCCGGGGAGTTCGCCCCGATCTACCTGCTGCACGGCGCGGAACCCTACTTCATTGACCAGCTGGAGGCCGCCATCGAAAAGCACGCCCTTCAGGAACACGAACGCGCCTTCAACGAGACGATTGCCTACGGGAAGGACACCGAGCACCTCCAGATCGTCGATGCCGCCCGCCGGTTCCCCATGATGGCCGAGCGGCAACTCGTCCTCCTCCGGGAGGCCCAGGACATGCGCAGCCTCAAGGAACTCGCCGCCTACGCCGCAAAGCCCAGCCCCACTACGGTACTCGTCATCAGCCACAAACACAAGAAACTGAACGGCAACACCGCCCTGGCCAAGAACATCAAAAAGAACGGGGTGATCTTTGAGGCCAAGCCCCTCTACGACAACAAGATCCCCGGTTGGATCAGTAACTACCTGCGCGACCGGAAGTACAAGATCGAACCGGCCGCCGGCCAGCTCCTCGCCGAGTTCCTGGGGACCAGCCTGGGTAAGATCAGCAACGAACTCGACAAACTGATGCTCAACCTGCCGAAGGGGACCAGCATCACGGCGGACATCGTCGAGCAGCAGGTCGGCGTCAGTAAGGACTACAACGTCTTCGAGCTCCAGCGCGCACTCGGCCACAAGGAGACCACGAAGGTGGCCCGTATCCTGAACTACTTCCGGGCCAACCCCAAAGCCGCGCCCCTGCCGATGGTGATGGGCAGCCTCTACAACTACTTCACCGTCGTCCTGAAGCTGAAGGAACTCCACCGCGCCCGGGAATCCCGCCAGGGAATCATGCAGGCCCTCAAACTTCGCTTTGATTTTTTTCTGGCCGACTACGAGCAAACCGCCCGGAACTACTCCGAACCCGCCCTGGTTAACGTTTTTGCCCTCCTGCGGGAATACGACCTGAAGAGCAAGGGGGTGGGCAGTAACCTGGCCGGTAAGGGGGAGGCCGAACTGCTGAAGGAACTCTGCTGGAAAGTTATGAACTAAAAATAATGAACCCCATCCTCTTCTTCGACGGTCACTGCAACCTCTGTAATCACGCCGTACAGTTCGTGCTCACCAATGACCGGCGGGGAGAGATCCGCTTCGCCAGCCTGCAGTCGGAACTGGCCACCGAACTGCTGCTCCCGGCGGGCGTGGACCCCACCCAGCTCAGCAGCCTGGTGCTGTACGAGGACGGGCGGGCGCGTACCCACAGCGACGGGGCCCTCCGCACGGCCGCGCTGATGGGCGGTCCGGTAGCCCTCCTGAACGGGTTCCGGGTCGTACCCGGATTCCTGCGGGACCCGGTTTACGACTGGATTGCCAGGAACCGCTACCGCTGGTTCGGCCGCAGGGAGGAATGTATGCTGCCAAGACCGGAGTGGCGCGCAAGGTTTGTGGGATAGCGAGCGTTACCTTCGTGCCCCAACTCGACTCTATGCGTTTTTCTTATCTCCTGTCTACCCTTTCCGTACTGGTTTTCCTCCCCCTCTGGGGGCCGGGAAGCTACGCCCAAACCGAACTCGGATTGGTGGCCTTCTACCCCTTCGACGGCTCCCTGACCGACGCCCAGGGAAACACCGCCAACGGAGGGATCGAGAGCGGTATCGTGGAATTCGGCTGCGGCGTGAACGGACAGGCCGTTTCCCTAAACGGCGGTAACGACTTCATCCGCATCCAGGGCGGGAATTCCAATAACGTCAACGGAGAGTTCGACGGGGAGGATTTTACCCTCAGTATGTACTTCAAACCGATCGGGGCCAACGGCAACCAGTTCCTGGTCTCCAAGCGGGACACCAACTGTAACAACAACCGGTACTTCCTGATCCGCTACGCCCCGACCACCAACAGCGTTTCCGTAACGCTCCGCCAGGCGAACCAGGAAGCCACCCTCACCCACCGGATCGAGAATACCGCCTGCTGGCAGCACCTCACCGTGGTACGCGACGAACTGCGCGTCCGGCTTTACATCAATGGCGTGGAGGTGGCCGAGACCGGTACCTCCTCCCGCATCAACGTGGACAACGACGGCGAGCTGATCATCGGATCGGCCAACTGCCGCAATTCCGCCGAACGCGCCTTCGCCGGTCTCATCGACGAGGTTCGCGTTTACAACCGTGCGCTACGGGACTCCGAGGTGGAGCAACTCTACGATGCGCCCGATCAGATACGGACCCAGACGCGGCGGGTATTCCTGGGGGAAAGCGTGGAGATCGACCTGAACAGCAACTGCGGCACGAGCTTCCTCTGGTCGCCGGAAGCGGGGGTCGATGACCCCTCCGCGCAGAACCCGACCGTCACCCCCCCGGCCGCGGGTCCGGTCACCTATACCGTCAGCATCAGCGACGCCGAGACCGGCTGCGTGGCCACCGACGAGATCACTTTCCAGGTCATAGACCCCTCCACGCTCGAGTGCGACCGGGTCTACCTGCCCAAGGCATTCACCCCCAACGGCATCGGTCCGGTAGAGAACGAAACCTTCGGCATCTCCAACCCCTTCGCCATCGCCGAACTCGTCAGTTTCGAGATCTACGATCGCTACGGTGCCCAGATGTTTGTCTCCACGGACGCCTTCACCCGCTGGGACGGCAACTTCCAGGACCAGCCCGTCAACCCCGGCGTCATGCTGTGGCGGGTGATTTACCGCTGCGAGGGGCAGCAGTTGGTGCAAACGGGAAGCGTGATGGTGCTGCGCTGAGCAGTAAGGAAATTCACTCCTTATCCGAACACGGGAGCCCTCTCCATCCACCGGCCCCGGGTGAAGTCCGGAAACGCCTGCAGGCTACCGCCTTCCGCAACGCTGCGTTCGGAAAGGGGCGTTATCGCCATCCAGGTAGCGGCATCGTAGGCGTCCAGGGGGGCGGGGACGCGGGCAGCAGCATTTTTCACGAAATCAGCGAGGAGGAACCAATCCATCCCCCCGTGGCCGGCCCCGGTGGCGAGTTGGCCGTCCCGTTGCCAGTCGGGATGGTCGTACCGTTCCAACCACGCCCCGGCGGATTCCCACTGGTGGGCGGCCGTTCGTCCCTCCAGGTGGATGGATTTATTGACGTCCATCCAGAGGCCCTTCGTTCCCTGTACCCGGAAACCGAGGCTGTAGGGGCGGGGCAGGTTGGTGTCGTGGTGGAGAACGACCGTCTCCCCGTTCGCGGTAGTGAGCATCGTAGTGACCTTGTCGCCCAGCCGGAAGCCGACCTTGGCACTCGGATGCTCCGGTCCGCCGCTGGGGTGACTGACGACGTAATCGTGCAGTCCCCGCGCCTTGCTCGCCACGGAACTGAGGCCCAGAAAACGGTTTCCCCGGTTGATGTTGACGTAATTGGCGATCGGCCCGACGCCGTGGGTGGGGTAAAGATCACCGTTTCGGTGAACGGAATGGGCGGTCCGCCAGCGGGCCTCACTGTAGGCATTCTCCCCAAATTCGACACCTCCGCCGTAGGGCTGCTTCCCGTCGTTGAACTTTACCGCCCGCAGGTCGTGCTGGTAGCCGCCCTCCAGGTGGATGAGTTCTCCGAATAGCCCCTGCCGGATCATGTTCAGCACGGCCATTACGTCGCGGCGGTAGCAGACGTTCTCCAGGAAGAAGAGGTGACTCCCGGTTCGCTCGTGGGCCCGCACCAGTTCCCAGCACTCCTCCAGGGAGTGGGCCCCGGACACCTCGACTCCCGTATAGCGACCGGCCTCCATACTCGCGACGGCCATCTCGGTGTGCCACCGCCAGGGCGTGGCGATGAGGATAGCGTCCAGGTCCTCCTTCGCCAGCAGGTTCCGGTAATCCCGCGGCCCGTCCCGGTAAACGGTCGGGGCGGTGGCCCCGGCTTCCCGGCACAGCTGGAGGGCGGCCTCGATCATTCCCGCATCGATATCGGCGATGGCGGTGACCACCGCGTCCGCTCTTTTAAGCAATACGCTGAGGTGATTCTGCCCCCTCAGCCCCGTCCCGATGATTCCGACCCGCAATCGGCTCTCAGGCCGGCGGCGGGTTCGGCTACCGGCGGGCAGACTACCCAGGGCGGCGGCCCCGACTAGGGTATGGCGGAGAAAACTTCTTCGGGTAGTGGGCATGGTCGTTATTTGAATTTTGCACCTGCGCGCCGTCGGCAAAAAGCCCCTTACCCGGTTCGGGATCAGCGCTGGGTTACCTGCCCGCGCAGCAAACGCCGCCCCCAAAATAAAACCTGAACCCCATACATACACAACCACCACAGCAGGACCGAGAAAGACAACGACTGCACCCCGGCGTACCAGGTTCGCTCGCGCAGGTCCACGGCCAGGTACTTGAAACTGATAAAGTCACCCAGCGAAAGGATGGCGTAGGCGATGACGAAGAGCAGGCAGCCCTTCAGCAGTTTGCGGAGGTACCAGAGTAAACGGGGCAGACTGCGACGATCGAGCTGCCCCCGGCGACTGCGGAGATACTGATTGGAAAAAAACAGGTACAGCGGCCAGTACAGCAGATAAAGCGCCTGCTCGAGGCCGCCGTAGAAGGGGCTGTAGAAACTGCGGCCAGCCGGATTACGCCACTCCGGAACCAGCCAGATACCCAGGAAATAAAGTAGCTGGGCCAGGGGCAGCATGAAGTGTTTGGCATCCGTCCAGCGAAGCCGGTACGTTGGGTAAAGACTGACCTTTACGTGAAAGAACAGCAGTACCGGCAGCCAGAGGGTGAAGTAGATCGGCAGGTAGCGCAGGGGAGGATACCGGGTGAGCCACCCGGCAAAGTCCAGCAGAAAGTGGAGCTGGGTGAGGCCGCCGGCCACGAGCAGACTGCCGTAGAGGAGGTTGGCACGGGCATCGCCGCTACGTTTGAGGAAGAAGAGCCCGCCAATGCCGACGGCCGCGAGCACGGTCGCGGCCATCAGCAGGCTAAAAAATGTGGTGGTGGCGGGCATGCCGCGAAGGTAATTGCTCAGGCTCCAATCTTCCCGGCGCGAAGCTCCTGGTAAAAGTCTTTGACGTACTTGCTGATCTCGCGGCGGCTCTGCTTGCTGAGTTTGTCCGTTCCCTCGATCGTGTCCAGGAATTCGGCTTCCAGCTCGAGGAAGGTCTGGGTGGCGGAACTGAAATCGGCGGACTGTTCGTACTCCCAGATCAGGATGCGGTCGGTGATGCTGTGCTGTCCGGCCCGGAGGCGGGCGTAGCCGGGGTTGACGAGTCCGCTGAAATCGAAATCGTAGGGCACGGCCGTGATGCTTCCGTCGGTGTGGGTCATCAGCTTGGCGTTACGAATCATTTTGGTACTGTAGTCGGCATTACCGATCATGTACTGGAAGAGGGCAATTTCGGTGGCGTTATCAATGCGGTCGGCGGGCTGGTTGTAGCAATCTTTACAGTTGCCGGTATTCATGCGCTGCTTCAGTTCGTCGGTATCCTCGATCAGGATGGCGTAGCTGGTCGTGGTGCTGCCGTCGGCGGTGTTGACGTAGTTGATGGTCAGCAACTGGGTGTGAAAGCTGGCGGCGGGGTTGAGTATGGCGTAGAGTCGGTAGGCCAGTTGCTCCCGTACCAGGCGATCCTGACCGGCTGCGTCGTCGGTGCAGTGGGTCACCAGCTTGAAGTCGTTGTGGGTATTGAGACCCGCGGCCCGCAGGAAGCTCTTTTCAAATTTGATCTTCAGGGGCGGCATCCCGCAGGTACGGCGGCGGAACTTTCCGCGAACGGCTACCTCGATGTTCATGGTTTGTCCGTCCTCCACGATGGCGGCGGGGATAAACTCAGCCGAGGTACGGTAGGCCTCGAGGGAATCGAAATTGATGTGGAACTCGATGGCGGTGGGGGCCTTCTCCCACCGCTCGAAAATGCTGATACCGGCTTCGGGGCGGCCCGTAGGCGCGGTACCGGCGGCCATTACGGCAAGGCTGGTAGCCAGGAACAGAGATAGGAGGGAAAAGAGGCGTTTCATGGTGGGCTCGTTGTGTGGGTCGGTGTAAGTGACTTCTTTTTGGGTGAAGGGTTGCATGCTGAATACCAGTTCGTTAACCGGTCAAGCAGTTTGATACGTCAAATATGGGGGTTGGTCACACCGCTGGAGGAATCTGTTCGAGCGGTCCTAGGGATTTGTCGACGAACGGAAGGGAAGGAAGACCCGCTGGCTAACTTCCGGTCTGTTCTCTCTCCGCAAACCGATAGGTGGAAATGTTATATTAGAGGCTATGATCCTCTATAAAACCAACGGCAACTGGTTCGGCGACCTGGCCCACCTCGGCAAGAGCTACACCATGACCAAGATCATGCGCTACGTGATCTGGATCGGGTTGTACACCGCCATCGTGCTATTCGCCATTGAGCAATTCGAGCTCCACGACGTGGTACTGATGGATACGGCCATCTTCAGCCTGCTCGGTGTCATCCTCTCCATCTTTCTGAGTTTCCGGACCTCGACGGCCTACGACCGCTGGTGGGAGGCCCGCAAACAGTGGGGGGCGCTGGTTAATAATTGCCGCAATATGGCCATCTACGTAGACAGTATGTGGCCGCCCGCCGACACGGGTATTCGGCGGTTTATGGCGAAACACATCGGAAACTTCTGTCTTTCACTGTCCGAGCACCTCCGGGACGGCACCCAGCTCGACAAACTGGTTTACCTGAGCGAGGAAGAGATCGCCTACTACGAGACCAAGCAGCATATCCCCAATTTTATCGCCTTACGCATCTACCAGCGGATAGCCGAGGCCCACCGCAACGGTGACATCAACGAGGGGGATTACATCAACATCAAAGCCCAGCACCAGAGCCTGCTCGATATTCTGGGAGCCTGCGAGCGGATCAAGAAAACACCCATCCCGTTCAGCTACGCCGTCTACCTCAAACTCTTCATCACTGCCTACGGACTGCTGATGCCCTTCGGCCTGGCGGCTCCCTTCGGCTGGGCGGCCGTCCCCATTACCATGTTTATCTTCTTCGCCCTCCTCGGTATCGAACTCATGGGCGAGGAGATCGAGGACCCCTTCGGCCTGGACTGCAACGACCTGCCCACCGGCAATATGGCGCACACCATTAAGGGGAACGTCTTCGAGATACTGGAAGACCGGACACCGGTGGAGGATGGGCGTACGGAGTTATACACTAAGGTGTTCTAGGAAACCTCACCCCCGATTTCGCTTCGCGAAATCCCCCCCCTCTCCGCAGGAGAGGGGGACGGCGGAAATTGTACGCAGGATATCAATTGTATGATTTGTCGAAGATTTGTGCAACTGCACAAATTTCTCACTTTTCCTCTCTCCTTGGAAGAAGGAGTGGTTCGCTCCGCGAACCGGGGTGAGGTTCACCGTGTCGCCTACCCCAAAAACGGCAACTTCACCACCTCCGCCGCAATCGCCTTCCGTCCCAGATCAACCTGGATTTTCGTCCCCGGCACATGGAACCCGGTAGCTACGTAGCCCATCCCGATCGGGTAGTCCAGGGAGGGAGCGTGGGTACCGCTGGTAACTTCTCCGATCGGGTTACCATCCGTGTCCAGGAGCCGGTACCCGTTCCGGGGGGCACGGCGGCCCTCCAGGGTGAAGCCCACCAGCCGGCGCGTGAGGCCCGCTTCTTTCTGTTTCAACAGAAAATCTTTTCCGACGAAATCCGTCGCGTTCAGCTTGGTGATCCAGCCCAGCCCGGCCTCCAGGGGGGAAGTGGTATCGTTGATGTCGTTGCCGTAGAGCGCAAACCCTTTCTCCAGCCGGAGCGTGTCCCGGGCTCCCAGTCCGGTCGGGATCAGGCCATGATCCTTACCGGCCGCCAGGATCTTGTTCCAGGCAGTCTCGGCGTGGGCGGCATCGAGGTACAGCTCGAAGCCACCCGACCCCGTGTAACCCGTCGCCGAGAGGATCACGTTATCGATGCCCGCCAGAGAACCCCGGCGGAACTGGTAATAAGGAATGGCGGCCAGGTCCGTCTCCGTTAGTTGTTGCAGTATTTCGGTTGCCTTCGGCCCCTGCACGGCCAGTAGAGCGGTCCGGTCGCTGATGTCCAGCATTTCCGCCCCGAAGGTATTGTGGGAACTGATCCAGTCCCAGTCCTTTTTGATGTTTCCGGCGTTGACCACCAGCATGTAGGCGGGGTGCTCCCCACTCATGCCCATGGCGGGATTGGCCGGTAAGCGGTACACCAGGAGGTCGTCTACGATCCCGCCCTCCGGGACGGGGTAAGCAGCTGTACTGCGCCTGGCCCTCCGACAATTTGGATACGTCGTTGCTGGTCACGTATTGAACCAATGCACCTGCGCCCTCGCCCCTGATGATGAATTCCCCCATGTGGGAGACGTCAAACATGCCGGCCGCTTCCCGGACGGCAAAGTGTTCTTCCCTGAGCCCCGTATAGGTGAGTGGCATCTCGAAGCCGGCGAAGTCAACGAGTTTAGCGCCCAGGGCGCGGTGGGTTTCGGTGAGGGGGGTGGTTTGCATGGGGCGAAGGTACTTACACCGGCAACCAAATCCGAAAAACCGTTCCCGTGGGCGTATTGTCCGCCACTTCGACCTGTCCGCCGTGGCGATCGATCAACTGTTTGACGATGAATAACCCCAGTCCGGTTCCCTTCGTGGTCCGCGTTTCTTCGTTCCCGATGCGGTAAAATTTGGTCCACACCTTCCGTTTGTGCTTATCCGGGATACCCGGGCCATTGTCGGCGACGGACCAGACCACCTCCCCCACCCCGCCCCGCTGCAGGCTGGTCTCGATCACCGGGTCGGGCTGGGCGTACTTCGCGGCGTTTTCCAGCAGGTTGATGGCTACGCTCGTCAGTCCCAGCCGGTCGCCCGGTACCCGGGGCAAATCCGGCTCCACGTCTACGTGAATGGTGGCGGTGCGGTACTTCATGGCGACCTGTTCGGCGGCCTCCTGCAGGATTTCGCCGAGGTCCAGCGGCTCGGAGTTGAGCTGGTAGCTGTCCTCCAGCTTGGCGCTCAGCAGCAGATCGTTCACCAGGGTGGTGAGCCGGTCCGTTTCCGTCAATCCGCTGTTGCTGAGCTTTTCCTGGATCTCCGGTCTGAGTTCCCGGCGTTTTTGGAAGGTCTCCAGCACCAGGCGAATACCGGCCAGGGGGGACTTCAGCTCGTGGGTGATGCTCAGCAGGAAATTCCGCTGTTGCTCGGCCGCGCTGATCTCCTTGCGCAGGTTGCGGTACAACAGGTAGATACCGCCGATGATACTCAGCATCAGCAGCAGCGCCTCCCCGAGGATCATCCGCTGCTGCCGGTCGAACTCCGCCGTCAGCCGCTGGTAATTTTCGGTGCGCCGAAAGTCCTCCGGCCGCTCAATTCGCCGCTGGAGGGCCAGTTCAATAGCGTACTTGTCCACCTTTGACTCGTGCGCATCCCGGCTCGTGCGTAGCAACAGTACCGACCACCAGCCGAAGGCCAGCAGGAGGTAGGCGATGATGAGATAGCTGGCAAGAGGGAGTCTGCGCATGGTTCGAATCGGCTGGTCGGACAAGTCGGACGTCCTTCGTTTTGCTACGCTTCACTACGAGACGGCCGACATGCCGACCATCTGGTAAGGATGTCTACCGCACCAGTTCAAAGTCCGTCCGCCGGTTCAACGCCCGACCGCTCTCACTACTGTTGTTGGCGATCGGCTCGTCCGGGCCGTTACCGATGATAATAAAACGGTTGGGGTCCATCTGGTACTCGCGGGTGAGGTAGGCCGCTACGGCCTGGGCACGCTTCTTGCTCAGCGTGACGTTCGTGGCGCGGCTACCGGTATTGTCGGTATTACCCTCGATGCGGACGCGGCTGTTGCCGAACGCCTGGGCGATCGGGACGAATTCTTCGTCGATGATGGCCTTGGCGCGGTCATCCAGCGTAGCGACGCCGGTGGGGAAGTTGATGCTTACCTGCTTGGTGGCGATGGCCTCCTTGGCGGCTCCCTCCGTTTCGGAAACGGGCGCGAAGCCGGCCCGGGGCTCGGCGACATTGTTACCACCGCTCAGCCGGTCGGCCGCCGCGGAAACCAGACTGCCGTAGCTGGCCTGACGGAAACTGGGTACCGTACCGTTCAGGAAGCCGAGGCGGCGGTATTCCTGCTCCATGCGGCGGTAGAGCTGTCCGCCGGTCGTGCCCTTGAAGTCACCGTTCTGCTCGAAGAAGTTGACGTTGTCGCCGTGGGTGGCAAGACGGACGTTATCGATCATGGCCATGGCATCGGCTTCGGAGAGCGACATTTCCCGTCCCAGGATCTTAGCGGCCTGCTGCTTGGCCTGGGGGTCTGAGTTGATCTCGGCGGCTCCCTTCATCCACCCTTCGTAGAGTTTCTGCAGGTCGTCCCGCCGCCGCTCGGCGAAATCTTTTTTGGCAAAGAAGATATCGGCAATGATGTTGGAGGCGGAGCGGGTACTCTCCAGCACCTTCGAGCCGGGAACGGCCCGGACGCTCAGTTCGTCATCCGGTGACCAGACGACGGCGGCGTCCACGTTGCCACTCTTGAAGGCGGCGGCCGCGTCAATGGCCGAGGGCTGGGGGACCAGTTTGATGTCTCCCGGCTTCAGGCCGCCCGCGTCGAGCAGCCAGAGCAGGAAGGAGTGGCTGGGGGTTAGTTCGGCCACGGCCACGCTCTTCCCCTTCAGGTCGGACACCTGGTTGATGCCGCGCTTGACCACGATGGCGTCGCCGCCCCGTGACCAGTCGGCCTGCCAGAGGACGACCGGATCGAAATCAGCCAGTTCCGGCATGATCGTCGGCAGGGCGTCGATGGTGTACCAGTGCACGTCGATGTCGCCGTTCTTGAAGGCGGCCAGGCTGGCGGGTACGTCGTCGTTCAGTACGAATTCCACGTCGATACCGTATTCCTTGCGGAAACGACTGGCGTCACTGGGTTTGAAGCCCCCGTTGAAGTACTGACCACCGGCGTAGCCACCCCAGGTCACCACGCCTATCCGGATCGGATCGTCGCTACTGCTGCTGTTGCTGCCTCCGAAGATACCGCCGCCGTTGTCGCCGCCCCGGTCATCCACCTGGGCCGAACGGTCACCGTCGCCGCCACCGAGAATACCGTCCAGCAATCCGCCGCCGGTCATCAGGTTGAAGCCGAAGACGAGGCCGAGAAGAATGAGAATGGTGATCAGCAGCTTGCTGAAGGTGGTTAGACGTGCCATGAATTGATGTTGTAATTCGAAAAAGCTATCGTACTGGTTGCGGGATCCGGTTTGCCGGACGCTTTCCTTGACGGGGGCGTCCAGATCCAGCACGTCGCTGTCACTGTTGGCCTGCAGCAGCAGGTCGCTCTTGGCTTCGCCGAGCAGGAGGGAGTCGGATTCCTTCTCCCACTTTTCCAGCATATTGAGGCCTTCTTCCTCGAAGACACCGTTCTGCAGGTCGACCGAGGCCATGAAGTTCTCGCTCATTTCCATGAAGCGCTCCATTTCACCGACCTTGCTGGCCACGTCCTCGGTGATGTTCTCCATCGCCATGTCGAACATAGCCCGCTGGTCCGGGTCCCCGTTGATGACGCTCATCGCGCTGGTCATGGCACCGTGGCTGGCGTGGATCGCCTTGCGCTCCTGCTCCTTGACGGTCACCTGGTCCTTGATGTCCTCGGCCAGGATGGAGCTGTTCTCGTACATCTTGGTCAGTACCCGGTAGAGCACCTCCATTTTCTTGTACAGCTCGTCGAGGCGCATGTTGCTGTCCTTCAGGCGGCCGGCGCGGCGGCTCTTCAGGATCATGACGTTGCGCTTGTTCGTCTCCTTGGCCTTACCGGCCAGTTTGAGGTTGCTGCTGATCTCCCGCTCGTTATTAACGATCACTTCCTTCAGCTTGTGCATCTGGGCGCGCAACTGGGAGATCTGCTTATTCATCTTGCGCAGGTTGTTCTGCAACTCCTCCACGTAGGATTTCAGGATACCGATGGGGTCGATCTGTACGAACATCCCGGTGATGCTGCGCATCACGCTCTTGTACATATAAAAGACGAGGTTGCGCACCTTGGGGTCCAGTACGGTGTAGATCACCGCTCCCAGTACCGCCAGCGTACCCGACCATATACAGGGTGTTGGCCATGATGACCGCCCAGGGCAGACTCCATGCCGAGAAACCCCACGGCTCCCAGTATCGCGACCAGGAACAGCAGGCCGGTCACCCCTTCGGGGCGTTGCCAAAAAGATTTCGGTTTCATTTGCGGTGCATCCATAATATAGTAAGCTTTAGCGACTGCCAAGATAACGTGTGTTACCGGGATACAATGCATCCGGGGTCCGGCGGTTCTCTCCGCTCGACGAGCATCCCGGAATTATCGACTATTTGAGGTATTCTTTCATTCGTTCCAGATCCTCCGCGATCTGCCCGGTGATCACGGCGTAGGTTTTGTGGAAATCCGCCTCCGTTGCGGCCAGCTTACCCGTGCTCTGGTCGAGGGTGGCCCGCAGCTTCAACTGTCTGGCCTTTTTGTCCACGATCTGTTGTTGCAATTGCCTGATCTTCTCCTCCTGGGCGGCCACCTCCTTGTCCAGGTTGTCCAGTTGCTGCTGTTTCTGCCCGATCTGCTGCTGCTTCTGGTTGTCCAGCGCCGTCTCGAATTTTTTCTGCTCCCCGGCCAGGGTAGCCAGGTAGTGCTGGGCCGAATCGATCAGCTGTGCGGGCGTCACCCCCATGCTCTGGGCGCCGGCGTAGGCCGTCTGGAAGCGCACGCTGTCCGCGAAATTCATCTTCTCGAGGTTCTGCAGCGCCTTTTTGTACTCCAGGTAGTCGAAGCCCGGCAGGTTGGCGGCCTCCATGGCTTCCAGCAACACTTTCACGAACTTGTCATTAACCTGTCCGTCAGCACTTACGGGTGCCCGCAGGGGGGTATCCACGGGTGGGGTGGACGCGGGCGCGGCCGCGGGTGCCGGGTTTTTTGATTTGGGGGGGAGGCGACTCGGCGTCTTCTCCCGGTCGGCGCCGGGTTCCTCGACTACAAATAATCCCTTCAGGTTCTTCCACATGAGTGTAAAGTTAAGAAAGCGAAGGTGGTGAGCCGAATTCTTTCTTGCTGACGTAGTCGCGAGAAAGTTCGTCTCACCACTCGTAGCGAAATCAGAAAGCCCCCACCTCCGGAGGAGATGGGGGCTATGTCTATATAGTGGTGGGCACACCACTCCGAATTCTTCCTAGAACCGCAGCGTCACCGTTTCTCCGATACCGCAACCCACGCTCAGGCGGGCTCCTTCCTTGTCTCCGCGCTGGAAGGCCTCGGAACGGATGGGCATGGAATCGCTCAGGCGACCGATCCGGCGGTTCACGTCACCGGAGATGCTGCTGTCGACGCGCTTGGCGTAGCTGTACTTGTCGATGGCGGCCAGTACGGCCAGCCGCTGCTGGTAAGCGTCGCCGCAGCTACCACCGAGACGGAGGTAGATATCGCCGATCAGCATGTAGGGGCGGCCACTGGAGGGGTCCAGTTCGGCCGCCTGGAGGGCACTGGAGCGGGCGGAGCCGTACTGACGCAGTTCACCGGACTGAATGGCGGCGATCTGGTACCAGTAGCTGCTCTTCTTGGCGTTGTCGTCGGTCTTTTCGGCGGCCTTCTTGTAGAGGCTGATGGCCTCGTCGAAGTTCCCTTCCTTCCGCTCGATGGAGGCGGCGTAGGCGGGATTCAGGTCACGCTTCGCCTGGTCGTACTCCGCCTTTTTGGTGGCGTATACGGCATCATAAGTAGCCTGCATTTGCTTCAGATCGTCGTCGGTGCTGGCATCACAGCCCTGGTCCTCGAGCTTGCTGAGGATGTACTTCATCACGTCGATGTCGTCCTTGTTCTCCTCGAACTTGGGCATCAGTTCCGCCTTGAAGTAGTCACAGTCGAAGATCTGGTCGGCAAATTCCAGTACGTCGGCCTCCAGGTTGGCGAAGGCATCCTGGTAGTACTGACCGTAGGTTTCGTTGACGTCGGGGGTGTTGGCCTCGGCCAGCTTGGCGCCCATGTCGTACATCTGGCGTACACGGCCGTTGTCGATGTAGTCTTCCTTGAAGTAGTAGTTCAGCAACTTGCCCAGGGGGGCGAGTACGACGTACTCCGTTTCGTCACCACCGACCGTAATGGCCCGCTCGATCAGGTCGATACCCTCGGGGCTGTAGCCCGTCAGGTAAAACATATCGGAGGCCTTACGGCCCAGCAGGAAGGCTTCGTACTTGGGGTAGCACTCCAGCTCTTCGTCGTAGAGGCGCATGATCACCTCGGCGTATTCGGCCTTCTTGGCCTCGTCGGTAGCTTTGTTGCGCATGGCCTTGTAGAACATCCGGCCGTCGCGGTAGTGGAAGGGGCGGCCGCCGTCGGCCGCGGGAGCGATCTCGTAGGCTTTCTTCCAGTTCTTGAAGGCGTCATTGAATTCTGCCTCGGCCATGGTTTCCAGGTCAGCGGCCGTCTTCCCCTTAACGAAGTTCCGGTAGGCAACGTGAGCGTTCTCGGCCTGTTCCTTTTGGGGGGAGTCGGTCCAGGTAACGCACTGAGCGGTGGCAACCGAGACGGAGCCGAGCAGCAACAGCAACAGAGCAAAAAAGCGATTGAAGGTTTTCATCTTGGTTTAGTTGAGTTTTCTTTTGAAGAACCAGGTGTTATCGTTAAGCGAGAACCCCAGTGTGAATTGTACGTAGCTTTCGTCGAGTACGTCCGGTGCGCCGAATTTACCATACTCTACCGCAAAATCAAGGAAACTGATCTGCTGGCGGGGCAGGCGGATCGGCAATCCGACACCGAGCGTCACCCCGTTGCGCCTTGCCTGTACGCCATTGACCAGTCGGGCATCGTCCTCGATGCGGATACCGGCCCGGTAGCGGACCCGCTTCCAGAAGCGGTTGTAGGAGTTGGCGTTGGGGATGTATTCCACGCCCACTGCAAAACGGGAAGCGTCCGCCAGTTGTTCCGGCTGGGCTTCGTTGCGGTAGTTGGAATAAGCGCTGTAGCTATATTCCGCTCCGACGTAGAGCCGGTTGACATCGTGGAAAGCCACCCCGAAAGTGACCTCCGCGGGGATATCGAGTTCCCCCAACTCTTCCTCCTCGAAGCGGAGCGTATCCGAAACCACCAGGGAGCGGGTGGGGCTGAACCGGCGGAAGAAAGTATTGGAGTTGGTTTCCAGATTACGGCCCAGCTGGCCGTTCACGCCGAATACGATGCGCTTACCGCTGGGTACCCGCTCGCCTTCTTCGTTGGTTTCCATCAGATCCAGACCGTACTGCGCTCCGTAGCCGAGACTGAAACCGCCTACGCTGTATTCTTCCAGGAATTCCGAGCCCAGGGCGTCGGGAATACTGTCGAAGAGTACGACCCGGCTATTGGTGATCTTACCGAAGTTGTAGTTGAGGCTCAGTCCGCCGGAAACACCACGGTAACGACCGGCAGTCGCCCAGGTGAAGCGGTAAGTACCACCGGTTCCCCGCAGGTTGTTGGAAGTGGTTCCGATCTCCGGGTCCACGTCCACCAGCCGCAGGTCGTACCCCACCAGAGTGGTCGGCGCGAGCTGGAAGGCCATCCCTCCGTTCCAGCTGTTCTCCTGCTCCTCCAGGGAGAGGTTGATGGGGTTCCGCAACGGGAAGCCCAGAGAGAGGTAGCTCAGGTTACCCTGCCAGGCGGTAGCCGTCCCCGTGTTGTCCTCTAGGGTACTGTTGCGGGCGTAGAGCCCGACTTCAAAACTGGTAGAAACAAGACTCGCCAGGCTGGCGGGGTTCACCAGGTTGAGGTGGTAACCGTTCTGATAGGTGGCGCTCAGTCCGCCGAATCCGGCCTGGGCGGCGTGAAACTGATCCAACGGATCGCCTAGCCCGAAGCGACTCAGGGGGCTGTTCTGCTTGGGGCGAATATCCCGGAAGTCCGTAAAGGCCTGGGCACTTACCGTACCGCCCGCCATCAGCAGGAACAGTAGGAAGAGAAGCGAACTTGGGTTATTTTTTAGCAACATAATTTGACAATATTTGATTGAGCCCTGTCAGGACCAGATCGGGGTAATAAGCAGTTGGAACGTTAAGTCTTCCGGCCAGCCAGCCGCCGTCTCCGCCGGTCAGTACTACGGTCAGACCGGGGTGATCCCCCAGCAATCGTCCGTACAGACCTTCGATCTCGTAGACCGCCGCGAGCTGCGCACCGTGCCGCAGGGCCTCCGTGGTCGAACGACCGACCGGACCGTCAGGCCCGGCGGGTTCCACCAGTGGCAGTCGCCGCGTTTGTTGGTGCATGGCGGATAGCCGCATCCGGATCCCGGGGCTGATGTTGCCACCGAGGTGTACTCCTTCAGCGTCGATCAGATCCAGGGTGATGCAAGTACCGGCATCTACGAGCAGACAGGCAGCCTGTTGAAAAACCCTGCATCCTGCGATCCCCGCCCTCCTGTCGTGTCCCAGCGTTCGCAAGGTCTCGTATTCGGAGGTAAAGGGCAACGGCGTTTCCGCGTTCAGGGGCAGAACCAGTAAACCGGCTGCGTTCCATTCATCCATTCGGTGAGCCGGTGGCACGTTTGCCACCGTGGAATAGATGATCTTATTGACCCCAAGGTTGGTTACCAGCCGGTCGGCCGCCTCCCACTCGTCGTGGGCGAAGCGTTCGACCGGATACACCGGCGCTCCGTCGCGGAAGCAAAGGGCCTTAACGGCCGAATTGCCAATGTCGATGGCGAGGTGGGTAACCGGGGGGCTCATCTTGTTGTCGGCTATAAGACGCGGAAGGGCATGCTTTCGGCTCTTAAGCAGACGTTAAAAATTTTCTTAATGTCTGAAATGACGAATTCCCGTAGTGACCATGGCCATATCTCCGGAATTTGCTGCGGCGATACTGTCCGCGTCCTTGATGCTCCCCCCGGGTTGTACCACGGCGGTAATGCCGGCATCGTGGCCGATCTCCACGCAGTCGGGAAAGGGGAAGAAGGCGTCGGAAGCCATAACGGCCCCCTCAGTGGTAAAACCAAAGGCGCGGGCCTTGTTGATGGCCTGTTTAAGGGCATCTACCCGGCTGGTCTGACCGCACCCCATACCGATGAGCTGGCCGTCCTTGACGATGGCGATGGTATTTGACTTGAGGTGCTTGGCGCATTTGTTGGCGAAAACCAGGTCCGTCAGTTCCCGGTCGGTGGGTTTACGCTCCGTCACCGCGGTGAAGTCGGAGGTCGTTTCCGTACGCAGGTCGGCATCCTGTTCCACTACGCCGTTCAGGAGGCTCTTGAAGCTGCGGGGTTGCTGCTGCAAGTGGTGGTACTGGAGCAGAATGCGCTTCTTCTTCTTGCTCAGTAACTCCAGGGCGCTATCCGTAAAGTCCGGCGCGATCAGTACCTCGTAGAACAGTTCGTTGATCTCCTGGGCCACGGATAGTTCCAGCGGCTTGTTGGTGATCAGGATGCCCCCGAAGGCGGAGACGGGGTCACCGGCCAGGGCGGCCCGCCAGGCCTCCAGCTGGGTAGGTCGTACGGCCACGCCACAGGCATTGGTGTGCTTCAGGATGACGAAAGCCGGTGGGCCGTCCTCGAATTCCCGCATGATGGCCACGGCCGCGTCGATGTCCACCAGGTTATTGTAGCTGATTTCCTTGCCGGCCAGTTTGGAGAACATCTCCTCCAGGCGGCCGTAAAAATTGGCCTTTTGGTGGGGGTTCTCCCCGTAGCGCAGGGAGGTGGATTTCATCTCGCTGCGCTTGAAGACCGGAAGGCCCTCATCAGCGTTGAAGTAGCGAAAGATGGCCGTATCGTAGTGGCTGCTTACGGCGAAGGCCCGACGGGCCAGGGCACGGCGGTCCTCCAGGTTACTCACGCCCGCCCGCTTGTCCAGAATTTCCTGGAGGGTGGAATAATCGTCCCGGCTGGGGATGATCATTACGTCGCGGTAGTTCTTGGCCGCGGCCCGGATCAGGGCAATACCGCCGATGTCGATCTTCTCGATGATCAGTTCTTCCTCCTCGGTGTTGGCCACCGTCTCCTCGAAGGGGTACAGGTCCACCACGATCAGGTCGATTTCCGGAATTTCGTACTTGGCCAACTGGGCCAGGTGGTTCTCCTCCCGGCGGGCCAGGATGCCGCCGTGCACCTTGGGGTGCAGGGTCTTCACGCGGCCGTCCAGAATGGAGGGGTAGCCCGTCAGTTCCTCGACGGGCACCACGGCGGCGCCCCGGTCCCGGATAAAGGCCTCGGTGCCGCCCGTGCTGTAAATGGTGACCCCCTGGGCGGACAGGGTATCGATGATGGGGCCGAGCCCATCTTTATGGAATACGGAAATCAGCGCGCTTTTGATCTTGCGGTCGGTCATTCAGAGGCCTTTATTGCGAATGGAGGCCGCAAAGATACGGCACTAGCCTCCAGTAATCCCTAACACCCACCCTTCGTGGTTGCGGACCTGCTTACGCCGTTTCTTATCCAGCTCGTAGGGGACGGCCAGTAATTCGCTCAGTAAGCCGCCTTCCTGGCGGGATTGCAGCCACCGTACGTACGTTCGAACCTGCTCCCGATCGGGAATACGATCCCGGCCGGGACGCTCCACCAGAGAAGGATAAATCTCGGCGTGCACGGCGCAGGGACCGTAGCCGGGCAGTGATTCAAAGGGCCAGATCGCACTCTGCCCCCGCAATCCCTCGGTCTCGAACCGGAGCCGGTGCAACAGGGGGATACCCGTCAGTGACTGCCCGCCGACGCTACCGGCGTAGGCCAGTTTCCAGGCCGGCTGCATCTTACCGTGGTGGTGCTCCACCAGCCGGCGTTCGGCCAGCAGCACTTTCTTCGTCGGTACCGGGTAGGGAAAATCCCGCTTTGGCCCGAGATAAATGCCGCTATCTCCCGGGGGAATGCCCCAGAAGGGCCCGGCCGGGGCATTCGTCAGTCGGTTCAGTTCGGCCCCGACGGCAAACCGATTATTCTGATTGTCTTTCCCGTCCTCGATGAGGTCGGTGATCTTCTCCCACACGGCCCGCCAGGCCGGTTTGCCCTTCAGCCGCAGTGCCCTGGCCAGCCCCTTGGGGTAGCCGAAGGAAAAATCCCAGCCTACGAGCACGCGCCGTCCCTGCCGGAGTAGCCGACCGAGTCGTTTTTCCAGGTGGTCGACACAGGCATAACGGGTCCGGAAATATTTGGTCGTCAGCCTGCCGGTCGCCGTGGCTTCGCAGTACCAGATGGCGTTGCGGCTGGGCAGGGCGGGACTCGGTTTGTTCCGGGCACTCCAGTCAATGGCAATAAAGTGGGTAAAGGGTTCCAAGGGGGGCAAAACTATACCGCCGCTCCGTAAAGTGCCGCTTTTTTCTCCTTGATTTCCGTGGATTCCAGGTAATCGTTGTACTCCTGCAGGCTGTCAATCATCCCGTTGGCGGAAATTTCTATGATCCGGTTACAGACGGTATGCACCAATTCGTGGTCATGACTGGTCATGATCAGGTTCCCCTTGAAGTCCTTCAGGGCATTGTTCAGGGCCGTGATCGATTCGAGGTCGAGGTGGTTGGTCGGTTCGTCCAGCAGCAGGAAGTTGGGGTGGTTGAGCATGGCCTTGCTCATCATACAGCGCACCTTCTCGCCTCCGGAGAGAACACTGACGTTCTTGTGGACCTCTTCCCCACCGAAGAGCATACGCCCGAGGAAACCCCGGATGAACTGCTCCTCCTTATTCTGGGAGTACTGCCGCAGCCACTCCACCAGGTCCAGTTGGCCGACCTCTTCGGTAAAGTAGGCGTGGTCTTCGTTGGGCAGGTATTCGGGGCTGATCGTCTGCCCCCACTCGATGGTTCCCGCGTCGGGCTCGCTCTCCCCGGCGAGCACTTCGAACAGGGCGGTGACGGCCGTGGCGTTGTTACCCAGCAGGGCGATCTTGTCGCCATTGTTCATCGTGAAACTGATGTTGCTGAACAGCACTTCGCCGTCCAGGCCGTTCTTGCTCAGGCCGGTGACCTTCAGGAGTTGGTCGCCCGGTTCCCGCTCGGGCTGAAAGGCAATGAAGGGGTAGCGCCGGCTACTCGGCTTGATGTCCTCGATGTTGAGTTTGTCCAGGGCCTTTTTCCGGCTGGTCGCCTGCTTGGACTTCGAGGCGTTGGCGCTGAACCGCTGAATGAATTCCATCATCTCGGCGCGCTTCTGCTCCGTTTTCTTGTTCTTATTCGCCAGCTGCTGGGCGGCCAGTTGGCTGCTCATGTACCAGAAACTGTAGTTACCGGTGTAGATCGTAGCCTGCTGGCGGTCGATGTCCACGATGTGGGTACAGACCATATCCAGGAAGTAACGGTCGTGGCTCACCACGATCACGGTATTCGGAAAGTCGGCGAGGAAGTCGGCCAGCCAGTGCACCGTGGGCGCGTCCAGGTCGTTCGTAGGCTCATCCAGCAGCAGGATATCGGGGTTACCGAAAAGCGCCTGGGCTAACAACACCTTCACTTTCTGCCCCCCGCTCAGCTCGGCCATGTCGCGGTAGTGCAGGTCCTCCTTGATCCCCATATTGGACAGTAACTCGGCGGCATCGGAATCGGCCGTCCAGCCGCCCATTTCCCCGTACTTATTCTCCAGTTCGGCGGCCCGCATGCCATCGGCTTCGGACGCCTCGGGGTTCATGTAGATCTCGTTCTTCTCCGCCTCGATGCGGAAGAGTTCCTCGTACCCCATCTTTACGACCTCCAGCACTTGCTTGTCCTCAAAACCGAAGTGGTTCTGGCTCAGCACCGCCATCCGGTTGCCGGGTTCCAGGTGGGCGCCGCCGCGGGCGGGTACCAGTTCTCCGGACAGCACCTTGAGAAAGGTCGACTTTCCGGCTCCGTTGGCACCGATGATCCCGTAACAGTTACCACGGCCAAATTGCAGATTCACCTCGTTGAAGAGAATGCGTTTCCCGAATTGTACGGTCAGGTCGTTTACACTAAGCATAAATATATTCTTTAAGCGCGCAAAGGTAACCAATACGGGAATGACCGACTGCCGGAAGGAGGACCAACGTCACAACGGGCGCGGACGCAGGTGCAAATTTTCAATACGGCACCCGCGCCCCGCCGCAATGAAAAGCCCCCTCCACCGTAGGCGAAGGGGGCTCCTCAATTCAGTTCAGACTCGATCAGTCGACGATCACCCGGTGAGTTTCCATCTGGTCGCCCACGAAGAGGCGGACAAAGTAGATTCCGGAGGGGAGGTTACTCGTTGCGAGGTTCATCACGCCGGTACCACTGGTGCCGTAGTGGCGGGTACCGACCGTCTGGCCGTTCACGTCGATCAACTGAGCGCTGACGTCGCTCTCGTCGGAGATCATGGTCGTCAGGTCGATGTGCAGCATACCGTCACGGGCCGGGTTCGGGAAGATGCGGCCGAGGCTGGTGGTTGCCTGTCCGAGTTGCAGTTCCACCACGTTGGAGAGCAGATCACCGAATTCGGCGTCCCGCATCCGCACGCGGTAGAAGGTACGGCCGGCGGTGGGGCTGACGTCATTCGTGCGGTACTCCGCCTGACCGTTGGCCAGGAAGGCAGGCTCCATGCTTTCGGCGATCATGCTGAAATCACGACCGTTGGAAGAGCGTTCCACGGCGAAATCATAGATCGTTCCGTCGCTGGGTACGTCCCACTCGATGGTCACCTCCCGCTGCTGGAGGTTATTCACCGTTCCGTTCGCGGACAGGTTACCGCCACAACGGTTCGGGTTGTTGGTCACGGAGACGTTGACCGTCTGGGTGGAGGTACAACCGCCGGCGGTCACGGACAGCATGGCGCTGAAGTTGCCGAAGGTGGCCCAGTTCAGGGTAACGGTGCGTTGGTTGCTGCTCTCCACGCTGGAGGAACCGGTGAAGTTCCAGACGACCTGGGCGTTACCCGGTACGTTCTCCGCCTGGAAGATAGCCTGCTGGCCGACGCAAACGATGCTCGGTCCGCTGATGCTGGCAACGGCATCGTCACCCACCGTTACGGTAATTACGTTGCCCTCGATGAACGGACAGTCATCGCGGCGCACGCAGCGCACGAAGAAGGTCGTCTCGGATACCGGTCCGGGAGCGTAGGTCGGGCTGTTCGTTCCGGGGATCGGCTGCCAGTAGTTGATCGGCTGGCCGGGGTCGTCCGTGTTGAGCATCCAGAGGTACTCGATCACGCCGGTTCCGCCGGTGGCGGGTGACAGTTCCACGAAGGGGTCGGGCGTAACGCCGGGGCCGCAGACTTCCTGGCTGAAGCCAATCGTTCCGGGGTCGGTCAGGTTATCGATACAGGGCTGGTTGAAGCCGGCATCGATGGTGAAGTTCATCTCGTCGGGGCCGACGGTGTAGAACGGCGTCATGAGGGTGGACGGACTCACGTCGCTGTCCAGCTCGTCGTTGGCACCCTGATTCGGGGGAGAGACCTCCAGGTCATCGTTCATCGGGTCGAAGGTCACCTTGTAGGTTCCGGGGGGAACGCTGAACATGTACATACCGTCCTCGTCGGTGAAGGTCATGTCCATATAAGTACCGTCCTGGCTGGTGACGGTGGCCTTGACACCCTCGATGCCGGGTTCGTTCACTTCCTGGATGCCGTTACCGTTAATGTCTAGCCAGACGAAGTCGCCTAGTTTGGCATTACAGTCGTCAACGATCAGGACTTCCTGGCTGATGTTGATCAGACATTCGTCGGGGTCGGTCGGCGTGAATACCCCCTCGATGAGGATGGTCCCCAGCGGCAGGTCACTCGGATCGATCTCGGTGGCGGGTACGCCGTTCACGGTGAAAATAACTTCACCGGGCACGGAAGCGATACCTCCCAGTTCGAAGGCTTCCTCGAAGCGGCAAATCTCCTGGGGAGGGTCGATGTTGAACCGCAGCGTCGGGTAGATACAGCTGTTGGCGATCGTCAGTTCGTAGGAGCCGTTGGTGATCACGGAGAAGTACATGAACTCATCCACCAGGCGGAATTCGTACTCGTAGATTCCGGGACTCACCTCGGGTACCACGGTTCCCAGGGGAACGGGGATGGGGGCGACGGGCGGGTCCTCACTGTCGAACAGGAACATATTCTGACGTTCGGTAATGACCCAGGTCTGTCCGGGCTGGCTCGTGATCCGGATCACTTCGCTGAACTGGCCGTCAATGTCGTTCGTATTGTTGTTCAAACAGTTACAGGGGTCGGCAATCGCTCCACCCGGCTCGGGGTAGAAACCGGCATCGACCGTCATGTTGAATTCGTTCGGGGCCAGGGTATAGTTACCCGTCATGTTGTTCATGGTCGGGTCGGCATCCGAGTCGGTCGTATCGTCACCGGTGTTGGGAAGCGTGGTAATGGCTCCGGCGGGCGCATCGAAGAAGATACTGTAGGTGCCGGGTTCCAGCCCCAGGAAGCTGTAGCGTCCGTTTTCGTCCGTGCGGGTGGAATCGATGATGTTGCCGGCGGCATTCTTCAGAAAAACGGGGAAATCTTCAATACCCATTTCACCGGGGTCTTGCTGACCGTTGGCATTATCGTCCTGCCAGACGAAATCACCGATACCGGACAGTGCCCGGAGGGTATTCGTACAGACAGTCGTACAGTTATTGGCATCCGTAATGGTCACGGAGTAGGTTCCGGAAGAAAGACCGTCGATGGTCTGGGTGACCTCATCGTTGCTCCAGAGGTAAGTGTAGGGCAGCGTACCGCCGTCACCCTCGGCGCGGAGGACACCGTTACTTCCACTGGTCGGCTGCTGTACCACTACTACCTCACAGCTCAGCTGGGGCAGTTCGTTCAGCACGATACCGTCCGTTACCGCAATGCAACCATTGGCGTCGGTCGCCGTGATGGTGTAGGATCCGGCGGGCAGGTCGGTGATCACCAGTTCGGTAGTCGTCAGATCGCCGATCGTGAAGGTGTACGGTGGGGTGCCGCCGGTAGGGTTCAGAATAATGCTACCGGTAGCCGTTCCCCCACAGGTGATGATGGGAGTGGTGGCGTTCAGGTCGATGGCATCGGGCTCTCCAACGGTGAAGCTGGCCGTGGCCGTACACTCGTTAGAATCCATGACCGTTACGGTGTAGGTGCCGGCCGGAACGTTATTCAGGTCCTGATTCGTGGTCATGTCAGACCAGGTGTAGGTGTAGGGGCCATCTCCGCCGGTGACGGAAATGTCTACCGAGCCGGAATCTTCTCCGTTACAGTCCGCCGGGGTAGCTACTCCGGTGATGCTGATGGCGGCATTACTGCCGACGGTGAAGCATTCTTCGGCGGTACAGTCATTAGCGTCCGTTACCGTTACGCAGTACTCGCCGGCTCCTAGACCGTCGATGTCTGCGGTAGTTTGTCCGCTATCCCACAGGTAAGTGTACCCGGGGGTCCCACCGGTAACGGTCAGGTCGATGGAACCGGTCATTTCGCCGAGGCAGGCAACGTCCGTTACCGCTCCGGTGACGTTGATGGCGGTGGGCTGGGCAACCACCACGGTGATGCTCTCCTGGCAACCGTTGGCATCGGTCACGACCAGTACGTAGGTACCCGCGGTCAGACCGTCCAGGTCTTCCTCATCGTCGTCGTTGTCCCAGTCGTAGGAGTAAGGCGGAGTTCCGCCGCTGACGGTCACGGCGATACTACCGTCGCTGCCCCCGAAGCAGGAGACGTTGGTGGGCGTAGCGGCGATGTCGATCTCCGTGGGTTCTTCCACGGTAAAGGTGGCCGTAGCCGTACAGCCGTTAGCGTCGGTCACCGTCACGGTATAATCGTCAGCATCCAGCCCTCCGATGTCGGGTACGTTTTGGTTGTTGGACCAGCGGTAAGCGTAGGGGGCCGTACCGCCGGTTACGGTGATATCGATCGATCCGTTGTCGTCACCGAAACAATCGATGCTTTCCACCTCGCCGGTGATGGCAATAGCGGGCGGCTCGCTTACGGTGTAAGTAGCTACGACGGAACAGTCGTTGGCGTCGGTTACCGTAACGGTATAGTCGCCGGCGGTCAGGTTATTGATGACCGGGCCGGTCTCATCGTTATTCCACTCGTAAGTGTAGGGGGCGGTGCCGCCGCTGACGGCTACGGAGATACGGCCGGTAGCGTCTCCGTTACAGAGCACATCCCGGATCGTGGGCGTGAGTACGATGGGTACCGGTTGGGTGACGGTAAAGCAACCGTCCACGGTACAACCATTACCGTCGGTTACCGTAACGCAATACTCGCCGGCACCGAGGTTGTTTCGGTTGGCGGTCGAGGCACCATCTTCCCACTGGTAGGTTATCGCTCCCGACCCACCGGTGACGGAGGTCACGATACTTCCATCATCGTCTCCGGGGCAGGTAACGTCGTTGACCACGCCGGTAAGGGTGAGCGGATCGGGCTGGGTGATCGTTACGCTGCCACTGGCCTTACAACCATTGGCCTCCGTCACGGTCACCGTGTAGGTTCCGGCGGAAAGGCCGGTAATAGTGGCTGTTTCCTGCCCAGTGGCCCAGAGGTAGGTGTAAGGCTGTCCACCGCCGGTTGCGGTAGCCGTGGCCGTACCACTGTTGTCGTCAAAGCAGTCCAGGTTGGTACCGTTAACGGTCACGGAGAGATCTACACCGATCACCTCGAAGGTGGCTACGTCCTCGCAGAAGAATTCGCTGGTGGCGGTTACGCTGTAAGTGCCGGGGGTCACGCCGGTGATCGTCGGGCTGGTAGCACCGGTACTCCACTCGTAGGTGTAGTCACTGATGTTCCCGGAGAGGGGGACTACGGTGAGCGTGCCGGTAGTGCCGACGCCGCAAAGGACGCTATCCCCCTCGATCTCAATGTCCACTTCGGGGGCAACGCCGATGAAGTAGTCGTCCACCAGTGTACAGCCGTTGGCGTCCGTAACGGTGATGGAGTAAGTTCCGGGACCGAGGGAGCCGATGCCCTGGCTCGTCATACCGTTGGACCAGAGGTACTGGTAGGGGGGCGTACCTCCCTGGGGCATGATGCGGATGAAAGCATTCCCTCCTTCCGCACAGGAGAATTCGTCGCCGAATATTTCTCCGGTGAGTTCCAGCGGGGCATCGACCGTGCCGAAGCCCATGGCCGTGCAGCCGCGGCTGTCGGTGAGGGTCAGGAAGTAGGTCCCGGGGCTGAGGTTACTGATCGTACGGGTATTTCCGTTGTTCGACCATTCGTAGCTGTACGGGGGAACGCCACCGCCGGGGTTAGCCGTCAGTGACCCGTCGTTGGAATCGGCGCAAAGCGCGTCCACGGCGACCACCATGACGTTGGGTGGGTTCTCTTCGATGGTCCGGCAGGCGACGTAGCCACAAAGGTTGTTGTCGACGACGGTGACACAGTAGTCCCCGGCCGGCACCACGATGGTGCGGGTGTTGGAGCTGGCGTCGTCGTCCCAGTTATAGGTGTAAGGAGGTACGCCTCCCTGTGGCTCCGCCGCGATCGTGAAGGGTGCCTCACACTGGGTGGGTTCCGTGATCGTGGCGGTGACCCTGGTCGGTTGGTTGATCGTGACGCTACCGGTTACGGTAGCTCCGGTGTCGTCCGTCACCGTAACGCCGTAGGTACCGGCATTCAGGTTGGTGACGGTCATGGTTTCCGCATTCGTACTCCAGAGGAAGGAGTAGGGAGACGTACCACCGCTCGGTACGGCCGTAGCGATACCGTTGGAGAGTCCGAAGCAGGTGACGTCAGTCCCCGTTACCTGGACGGAAAACTGAGCGGAAAGATTCAGGGACAATAGTGTCAAAAGACATAAAAGGCCTCCCTGGAAGGCCCTGGAGAAAGGTAGATTTGCTCGCATAGTATTGTTATCAAGTGATTAGCTAATGGGAATGATTGTGCTCCCCTCGAAGGCGAGAGCTTACTAAAAAATCGGTTTCCGGCGGGAGCCGGCCCCCGCCGGTTAATAGTAGTATGCTACCGTTTACCGACTGAAGTGCTTGTTGTAGTAAATAGTCCCAAAGCTTGTTGCGCCCCAAAATGCTAAACGTGGGGCCGCTTACAAAGTAACGCTTTTAGCGTCTACTAGACAAGTGGTTATACCTGCCCGGAGTTCGAACCTTGCCCGAAAAAGAAGGCCATATCCTGCTCGGGGCGGGATATGGCCTAATTGACAAATCGTAATCTCATGAAAATATTGCGAAAATTGAAGCACGAACGGCTTCGTAATCTCTGTGGAGTGGTCAAAGCGGGGGAGAAAGCTTGTGGTAGTAAATCGGCCATTGCTTGGCAAGTTGGCCGATTTACTACCGACAGCGAATTCTCTGTGTATTTCCAAAGTTACCGACACGTTTGCCGGCCTTTGCTTTCGTTTGACAATACAATTATCAGACATTCGCCACCCGATCCGAAAGACATAATTAGCTATTCGTGAAAATAATATAAACCCAATTTGTCCATAAATGATTTAAAATCAAATACTTACACCTTAAATTTTGTGAATAAAAATATCTGATTATCGTCGCCTTCCTCAAAAAAATTTTCGGAAAAATTATTCAAATGGGTCAGAAAAACGCGGATCGGTCGTCAAAGTCTCGTCCGTGAGCGTATTCAGAAAGGCCAGCAGCGCCCGTCTTTGTCGCTCCGTCAGCGGGAAACCGGTGATGTTGGGATCCTCGTTTTCCACTCCGTGACCACCCGCCATGTAGTGGTCCAGCACTTCCTCCAGGGTTGCAAAACGGCCGTCGTGCATGTAGGGAGCCGTCAGGGCAATGTTGCGCAGCGTAGGTGCACGAAACTTGCCGTTGTCGAAGCGGTTGCCGGTTACGCCACCCAACCCCTTGTCTTCAAAGTCATCCAGGGTAGCTACGTCATCCAGCCCGTTGTTGGCAAATCGGTTGTTTCCGAACCCGGGGGCATTGTGACAATGGCCGCAGCCGGGGTGGAGGGCATTAACCGGTACGTTCTCCACGAAGAAGAGACTGTCCGCTCCCAGTTGCTCCTCCTCGGTGAAGAATTCCTCGTTGCGGTAGACCACCCGGTCGAAGCGGCTGTCGGCGGAAATGATGGTCCGCTCAAACTGTTCGATGGCCCGGGTTACCAGTTCCCGACTCAGTTCGCTGGTCCGGCCGATGCCGAAGGCGGCCCGGAAGCGTTGGGGGTAGTCATCGTGCCGACGCAGGCGGCTCAGCACGTCTTCCCAGTCACTGTCCATCTCCAGCATGTTTTCCACCGGGTGGATGGCCTGTTCCCTCAGGATGTCCGAGCTGCCGTCCCAGTTGAAACCGCTGGGGTTAAAGGCAAGGTTTACGAGAGACATGGCTCCCCGCGTCCCCGCCCGGTTATCGATGCCCACCGCCTGGCCCAGCCCGTCAGTGAAGGCCAGTTCCTGCCGGTGGCAACTGGAGCAGGAGATGCTGCTGTCCCGTCCCATGACCGGATCGTAAAACAGCCGGCGGCCCAGTTCGATCCCCTCTACGGAAAGCGGATTCCCCGGCACTTCCACCGGGTTGGGAAGGTAACTCGGCACCTCCAGCGCGTAGGGCGTGGCTACATTGGGGCCGGTGATGGCGCGGTCGGGTTCTTCACAGTCCGTACAGGGCCCCGGGTCCGTTCCCGGTGCTTCATCGTCCACGCAGGCCGTGGTCAGCAACAACAGTAACAGGGCAAGAAAAGAAAACGGAGTGGAGGACATCATCATGGGAATGGGGACTGGTAGCGCATTTCGTTAACAAACGAGGAGTCGGTTAGGGTGAGCAGGAAGGCGACCAAAGCCGCTTCTTCACCTTTCGTTAACCCCAGCGGACGCACATTGGGACTGCGGTTTTCCGCATAGTGCCCCCCGGCGTTGTAGTGGGCGATCACCTGTTCGAGCGAATCCATTCGGCCGTCGTGCATGTAGGGAGCCGTCAGGGCGACATTCCGCAGTCCCGGAACCCGGAACAGGCCATTTTCGTAGGGAATCTTACTGATGCCGCCCCGGCCCCGGTCCGTGAACGCGGTCAGGTCGGCCACCGCGTCCAGTCCGTTGTTGAAGAACCGCTGATTCGTAAAGTGCGGCGGTGTGTGACAGTGGGCGCACTCCCCCGTCGGCAGACTACCGTAGGGGCCATCCCGCTCATCGGCCAGGTCAAAAAAGATCGCGTTGCCCAGTGCCTCCGCTTCGGTGAACTGGGTTTCCCCCCGCAGTACCCGGTCGTACTTGCTGTCGGCGGAAATAAGTGAGCGCTGGAACTGGGCCAGTGCCTTCCCGACGTGATCGGGGTTGAGTTCCCGCAGTTCCTCCAGTCCGAAGGCCGTCCGGAAGCGTTCCGGATAATCCGGGTGGCGGCGGAGCTTTCCGATCACCGTCGGCCAGTCGCCGCCCATCTCGTTAGGATCCGCCACGGGGTGGAGGGCCTGAGATTCCAGATCGTCGGCCCGCCCGTCCCAGAACAGCGTCCGGTGCAGATAGCCGATGTTGGTCAGCCCCGGAGCATTTCGTTGTCCCGTCCGGCCGGCAAGCCCCCGCGAAATACGCCGGCCATCCGTAAAGGCCAGGGCCGGCAGGTGGCAACTCGAACAGCTGATGGTGGAATCCGCGGACAGGATGGGATCAAAAAAGAGACGGCGGCCGAGCTCCAGCCCGGCTGCCGTCGTAGGGTTTTCGTCGGGGTACAGGATGGCCGCGAACTGATCGGGCTCGGCCACCGCGAAGGGGGTCTGGGACGTCTCACACCCCAGCAGGAACAGGGTCAGCAGTAGTAGGCCGGCCCGCATAGCTTACTGTACGGTGAGGCGAAACTGACCGGCCAGCCGGTTCCAGATGCCGGTAGCGACGGCCTGGTTACCACCGTGTACCCGCTGCTGGTCGGGGTTGGCGATGTCGAACACCGCCGTGTCATTGGCCAGCGCGCGCAGTACGTCGGCAAGGATGGTCACTTCCGTATTTTCGTTGACCGTAAACTCCCGGGGGAGGGTGACCGTGGTGTACAGGTCGTCCGCCCCCATGTGGTAGGACAGGCCGGTGTCGAACTGGTCGCTGCCCCCGATCTTGGCATTGGCCTCGATCTTGGCAAAAACGTAGCGGGCATTGGGGTTCCAGAACTCCACCTCATTCAGGACGAAGTCGGCGGCAAATTCCGAGGGGTCCATGGCGTTGAGCTCCGGCTTCACGCCGAGACCGAAACGAATGCCGGTATAGTCTCCGGTGGGGATGGAGTAAGTACGGCTGCGGGTATTGCTACCGTCAGCGTTCATGTACTGGATCAGGTCGATTTCGGTCAGCAACACCGGATCGGCGTCGGGGCGGGTCAGTACGAGGTCGCTGACGTAGTACTGAAAGAGCAGCATTTTCAACTGGTCACCGGTGGGATAGTCGTACACTTCACCATCCAGTTCCAGGGGCTCCCCGTTAAAATCGGCTTCGAAGTTCACGGTCAGCGAAGCCTCCAGGGGAATGACGCGCTGGTCGTCGTCGTCCAGGCAACTCACGAGACTGAACAGCAAGAGGAGGGAAAAGAAGTAGTGGATTTTCATAATGTAAGTTTTGAGGGAAGGGCGCGGGCGCAGGTGCAGACCTTCCGGAATAAGGGAACGTCGGCCGGAACCGGAAAGTGTAGCTGAACATCCCGAAAAGTCGGTCCGTTGCAATGGGGAGTACATTATTTAATTTATACCTCATACTTATGGCTACCGCCAAGAAAAACCCCACCCTTGACCGGGCCCTTGAACAATTATCCTACGGTTTCTACCTCGTCGCCACCCGCGCCGACGGAGAAGACCTTAAAACCCGTGAGCAAGACTGGGTCAGTGCCGGCACGGTGTCCTGGGCCATGCAGTCCAGTTTTAATCCGCCCCTGATCACCATTGCCATTCAGAAAGACAGCGACCTGAACGAGACCATCCAGAAGAGTCAGGTCTTCAGCCTGACCGTTCTGGGCAAGCACGAGGAAAACCTCATCGAAAAGTTTGCCAAGCAGACCGAGGTGGATTACTCGGACAGTAAGGTCAACGGCATCTCCTACTCCGAAGGAAAGAGCGGCGCTCCCCTACTCGACTGTGGGGTCGCTACCATCGAGTGCACCCTGGAAGACGCCCTGACGACGCCCGGCGACCACCTGCTGTTCGTGGGCCGCATCGTCGGAGCCACCACCGCTGACGGTGAACCCATCACCGAGGCCGACACGCGCAAGCACTACGGTGGCGTGAGCGAGCGGAGTTAATTGCCGTCCCGCTCCGTTCCGAGACATCGGACGACGAATTTTCTGCCTGCGGCTAGAAAATTCAAACATCCGGCGTCCTCCACTTTGGAGAATAAAGAAACCCCATTCTATCACCTAGAATGGGGTTTCTTCACGTAGTGAGGTCGTCGGACCCGTCGGAGGGCGGGACGACCGCCGACGTCTCGAACGTCGACCATTACCGCGCCGCGTACCCGTAGTGCCGTACCCCCTCCGTCTCATCCCGCTCGTCGTGAACGTCGGCCAGGAAGAAACTTCCGTCCTGTAGCGTAGTGACATTGTGGCTCAGGCAGCAGCGGTGCAGTTTTTCGTAGGTAGGATAATCGATCTCCTGACGGTGGTCGAGGCGGTACGCCAGGTCGAACTCGGCCGCGACCGCCTCCCAACCGCTCCGCACCTCGGCCCGGAAGACCTTTGATTTACTGCCGCTCCCGTAGGCGAAGGCACAAATGTGCTTTCCGGCCAGTTCCTGCTTCTGGTGGAGCGCCTGCTCCAGGGTGGCGATCATACTCAGGAAGAGACTGCCGCCGTAAAGGTTACCGACCCGGCTACTGGCCCATTCTCCCGGAGCGACGTAGGCCTGGATGAATTGTTTGTACTGTTCGGTCCTGGTGACCATTTTCAGGAACTCACTACACTTGGTGATGTATTCTTCCCGGTCCTCGTAGTTGTCAGCGCAGGGAACTTCCAGGTTACTCTCCTGGATGAATGTTTCCCAGCTACCGTTGGCTTTTTTCTCTTCCATGAACAGTTCGGAGAGCATTCTCCGGGCCTGGTAGGCGTAGGGCAGGTGAAAGACCAAACGGGCGTTGTCGGTCAGTAAGTGACCGGGGCGGTCCCCGTGGCGGCGCCGATAATCGATCAGGGCCTCCCGGATCCGGGCCTGGTAGCTGTCGTTGTTGTAGGGGCCGTCAAATACCGGCGTGCTCTTGTAGATGGTCAGGTACTCCTCGTTGCAGTCCAGGATACCGTTCACGGCAATACCCTCGGCCAGTTTCTCTTTGATCCGGTCAAAATCGACCTCCTCGGCCGAGGTGTCCGGCAGCAGGCCGATCACCTCTCGGATCAGATCTTCCTTTCTGACGATCCGACGGGGCTTGAAGAGATCGTGGGCGGGGCGGGTAGCTACGCCGAAATCCGGGTCGATCACCAGCAGGCGGGGGTCCCGTTTGACCAGCATGGCTACCGCTCCGGCACCCTGGGTACTCTCGCCGGCACTGTCCATTTCATATTTCGCCTCGTCGCTGGCGACGACAATACCGATCCGGCCGGGTTTTCCGGCCGCCCACTCCAGGGTATTCTGCAGCGCGTCCACGGCTCCGATGCAGGCGAAAGTGAGATCGACCACGTCGCAGTGCAAAAAGCAGTTGGGCCCGTAGGCATCACTGAAGTGGTCGGTGAGCATCTCCAGTACGTAGGTGGCCGTAGGTTTAGCTCCGTCCAGGGCACTTTCCGTGCCGAGGTAGATTCGGCCGATCTCACGGGGGTCGAGATCGTTCTTATGCAGTAAGTCGAGCACGGCATTGGCTGCCATTGTCGCGGCATCTTCCCGAACGTCGGCAACGGCCATTTGCGCCATTCCAAGCCCCTTACTCAGCTTCGCGAAATTGAGTTGTCGTTCCTCCGCCAGGGTGGCGAGCGGGAGGTATAGTTGGGGGATGTATACGGAGAAGTCGTCGATTCCGACCATAAGCGGGAGAGGGTTTGACAATCAACACCCTCCCTTGCGCTTGGTTTAGCGGCTCCCCCGACTATGCCGCAGGTATTCCAGTACCATGGCGGGTACGAGATCGCCGGAGAGACTGTGGCCGCAGTCCCGGGTGGTGATCAGGCTACTGCCCTTCCAGTTGGCGTGCATCTGCTCGGCCCCCGTCACCGGGGCGAGCTCGTCGCAGTGATCGTGGATGATCAGGCCGGGGACCCGGAGGTAGGAGGCGTACTCGATGAAATCGATGTCTTTCATGGAGAGTTCCAGCTTACGGCGGAACTGCTGGTCGATTCCCTCCTTCACCTTGTCGTGTACGCCGACCACCTCACAGAACTTGTCGATGAAGTTCATCAGTTTGCCGGGCAGGGCAAGACTGACGAACTGGCTGGGTTCGTACTGGGGGCGCTCCTTCAGGTAGATCATCGCGGCCATGGCCCCGGCCGAGTGGCAGATCCAGAAATCCGGGGAGAAGCCGAGCCGGTCCAGGTAACTCCGCAGGCTGTCGCGGTACAGCAGGGCATTGAATCGTTTGCCACCGCTGCGGCCGTGGCCCGGGGCATCGAAGGCATAGACATCGTAGCCGGCGTCGATGAGGGGTTGGTAAAAGGGGTACCAGCGGCCGGTGTAACTCTCCCAGCCGTGCAGCAAAAGCACTTTCGGCCCCTCTCCCCTCCAGTGGTAGCAGTATATCTCGGTACCGTTCTCGTCACAGAAAGTTTCCTGCTCGGCGAGGTCGACGAATTCCTCGTTGGCCGGGTCCTCCGGAAAGCGACGCGGCTTGCTCAGGAGATAGTATCCGATCTTACCGGCGTGCTTACGGGACATTCGTGCCGTCCCGTTGAGCAGGCGACGAATGCCTCCCAGCATCAGACGTTCCTTCATTTTAGCCATAGGCGGTAATAAGTGGTAAGGAGGTACAAAACTAACCCGGCAAACGGAAACTTGTGCTCGCACCCCCGGGTTATCTGGCTCCAGAAGATGTTACAATGCCTAATCTCCCAGCCCGCCTCCTCGGATCCTACCTAGATTCCTACGCAGGACTTCCCCGTAAAATATGGTTACTGGCCCTGGTAATGCTGGTGAACCGCAGCGGAGCGATGGTGGTTGCCTTTCTCTCCGTTTACCTGGTAAATTCCCAGGGGTTCAGTCTCACCAAGTCGGGCTACGTCATGGCCTTCTTCGGGGCGGGCGGCATCGTTGGTAATGTAGTGGGGGGGTACCTGAACGATCGTTTCGGCTCCTGGCACATCATGCTCTACAGCATGATCGGAGCGGGTTTCCTGCACATGCTGATGGGGCAGGTAACGGGTTTCTGGCCGCTGTGCCTCGTTGCCTTTTTCGTCTCCGTGGTCGCGGATGCTTTTCGCCCCGCCAACCGGGCGGCCATCGCCATTTACGCACCGCCGGAAAGACTCTCCCAGGCCTACGGACTGCAACGCATCGCGGTGAACCTGGGCTTCAGTATCGGCCCGGCCCTGGGTGGGTTCATCATTTACGCCTACAGCTATGAGCTCCTTTTCTGGGGGGACGGGCTGACCTTCCTCCTCGCCGCCGCGGTATTCTATTTCGCCCTGCCCAAGGACGAAACGGCCCGACCACTGGTGGATCGCGCTACCCGTAACCAGGCCATGCTGGATGCTCCCATGGATGAACGCAGCCGACCGGCCCACTTGCAGCCCTGGCTCATTTTGATGGTCCTGGCCAACATCGCGATCATTGTCTGTTTCTTCCAGTTCTTCAGCACCCTGCCCCTCTACTGGTTGCAGGAAGGATACAGCGAACGAACCATCGGGCTGCTGATCACCTTCAGCGGCATCACCATCGTGCTGGCTGAAATGCCCCTGGTCAGCTACGCCGAAAAGCGGTTCCGACCCATCTCCATCATGGTCCTGGGCAGCCTGATGATGGTGGGCAGTTACCTGCTGATGCCACCGGGCGTCGGCTTTTTCCTCTACCTGGCCGCCTTCATGATCGTGCTGACCGTAGGGGAAATCCTATACATGCCGTTCACCAGTACGTACGTTTCCCGCTGGGCCCCGCCCGAAAGGAGAGGAGAATACCAGGGCTTCCTGTCGGCCAGCTACTCGGCCGCCTTCGTAGTCACCCCTATCCTATGTATGCGGGTAGCGGAAACCTACAGCTATTCAGCTTCCGTGTACGTAGCTTCCGGACTGGGCCTGGTGGGCACCCTCTTACTGGCCGGGGTAGATAAGTTGCGGGAACGGCGTACCGGGACTAAGCCGTCAGTACGTCCACAAGTGTCTTAAGGGTAATGAACAGCGGTTCGCGGGCCTCCCGGGTAATGCCCTCCGTCTCTTCGGCTTCGGCGACCACCAGGTCCTCAATAAAGGCCAGGAGCTCCTCCTCTTTACTCTGCTCGAAAAAGGGGGTGAGGCGATCGCGGAAGTTCCCCTTGCTCCGGGCCAGGATCTCGTAGTTGAGTTCCTCGGCCACGGTGAGGGTATCGTTCTTGATGGGGGGTAACTCGATCCGCTCCTCATCCACGGATTGGTAAATCACGATGGCGGCAAACAGCAGCAACTCCCGCTCTACTTCCGTAAAGGCTTCGGTATCCTCATTGGTGAGGTAGGCCATCAAATAAGGCTGAGACTCCGTGAAATCCTGCACTTCCACGTTGAAATCGTCCTGTCCGGATTCCAGACGGGCGAGTACGCGCTCGATGGTACTTTCCTTGATCATGTCCTGGTCTGTTTAAGGGTCCACGAAGCCGAAACGGGCCCCTTCCTCGTCAATGATAAGAAAACAAAAACCATCGGCTTTTTCCCGGTAGACCTTGCGGAAGGGGTCGAGTCGTTGACGGTCGATCACCTGCTTGGCGACCAGTTCTTCGAGGGTGGTAATGTTGACCGTCCAGATCAATTCCCGGTCGGTCATGATCTCGGCAACAAAAATACCGGGCACCTTTTCGGCATCGCTACCGGCGTAGGCCACGAAAATGGGGTAATTACTGACCCCTTCGTCCCGAACGGTCATGGCTGCCTGCTCCAGGACGGGCCGGTGGGGTTTGATATCCTGCTGGAGCCGGACCCAGTGCTGAGTAGTTTCTGACATAGTAGTTTGGTTCAGGGAGCGAGGCGGTCGATGGTCCAGGGGCCGACGTGACGCCGGTAAACGAGGCGGTCGTGCAGCCGGCTACTGCGGCCTTGCCAGAATTCCACCATTTCGGGAATGATCAGGAAGCCCCCCCAGTCATCGGGTCTCGGCAACTCTTCCCGGCCGGCAAATTTTTCTTCCACTTCCTCCTTGCGGGCCTCGAGAAATTCCCGGTCGGGAATAACCTGACTCTGGGGGCTCGCCCAGGCACCGACCTGGCTTTTTCGGGGTCGGCGCTGAAAGTACTCCGTAGAGGCTTCGGGGTCGAGTCGTTCGACCCGTCCCTCGATACGAACCTGCCGTTCGAGTTCCAGCCAGTTAAAGACCGCCGCCGCGTGGGGATGAGCAGTTAACTCCCGCCCCTTTCTGCTCGCGTAATTGGTGTAAAAGATGAATCCCCGATCGTTCACTTCCTTCAGCAAAACCACCCGGGCGGCGGGGTGCCCCTTCTCGGTGAGGGAAGCCACGATCATGGCGTTGGGCTCTGGGCAGGCACTTTCCTGAGCGGCCTTGAACCAGGCATCGAACTGCTGAAAGGGGTCGGCGGCGACCTGACCTTCGAGTAACTCGTCGGCCTGGTAGTCCACTCTGAGGTTACCGGCATCTATAGCCATGGATATCTGGAGATTGGTTATTGGATTAAGCCGGCCAGGAGGTGAAATGTTTGCACCTGCGTCCGCGGCTGCTTAGAAGAAAGAAGAAAGATCGCCTTGCCTGTGGCAAGGCTGAAAGAAGAAAGACAAGAATACGTTCATACGTTCTCTTGTCTTTCTGCTTTCAGGTTGCGTAAGCGGCCGGTCTTTTCGCTCGTCAGGCCGCCAGGCGCAATACCTCCAGCATTCCTCCTTCCAGTTTGGTCTTCGCGTAAAGACCGTCAATTTCCAGGTGTTTCACTTCCTTATTTCCGGGCAGATCGAACATGGCGTCGGTCATGACGGCTTCGCAGATGGAGCGCAGACCACGGGCACCCAGTTCGTAGGTGAGCGCGGTCTCGGCGATGTAATCCAGGGCATCGTCGGTAAAGGTCAGGCTGATACCCTCCAGGCGGAAGAGGTGCTGGTACTGCTTGACCAGGCTGTTGCGCGGCTCGGTGAGGATGCGGCGCATGGCCTCCAGGTCGAGGGGTTCGAGGTAGGTGACGATGGGCAGACGGCCGATGAGTTCGGGGATCATGCCGAAGCGTCGGATGTCCTTATGGGACACGTAGCGCAGCATATCGTCCTCGTTGATCTGCTTCTTATCCTTGCTGCCGAAGCCGATCACCTTGGTATTCATACGACGGGCGATGATCTTCTCTACGCCGTCGAAGGCACCTCCGCAGATGAAGAGGATGTTCTGGGTGTTGATCTTCACCAGCTTCTGTTCCGGGTGCTTGCGGCCACCGTGGGGTGGTACGTTCACGTCGGTACCCTCCAGCATTTTCAGCATGGCCTGCTGAACGCCCTCGCCGCTGACGTCGCGGGTGATGCTGGGGTTATCGCTCTTGCGGGCCACCTTGTCCATCTCGTCGATGTAAACGATACCGTGCTCGGCGGCGCTGACGTTGTAGTCGCACACCTGCAGCAACCGACTGAGGATGCTTTCTACGTCCTCGCCCACGTAACCGGCTTCGGTAAAGACGGTGGCATCGACGATGGCAAAGGGTACTTCGAGGAACTTGGCGATGGTCTTGGCCAGCAGGGTCTTACCCGTGCCGGTGCGGCCCACCAGCAGTACGTTACTCTTTTCGATCTGTACGTCCTCCTCCTCGGAGGGGGGGTGTACGAGCCGTTTGTAGTGGTTGTAAACGGCAACGGAAAGGATCTTCTTGGCGGCATCCTGCCCGATCACGTAGCGGTTCAGGTGTTCGCTGATGCGCTTGGGCGTGATGTTCTTCGGGAAGGAGAACTCAAATTTCGGGGCCTGTTCCGGCTCGGGCGTTTCTTCCTCCACCGGCAGCTGGCCACCGTAGAGTTCCTCGGCAATGATCTCCTGGGCCTGGTCTACGCATACCTCACAAATGTGGGCATCGAGACCGGCTACCAGTACCAGCGCGTCGCTCTTGTCACGGCCGCAGAAGGCACACCGAAAATCTTGCTTTCTTCCTCGCATCATAAAAGTTGGATATGTGGACCGTTAGAAAGTTGGACCGTTAGCCGGTGATGCGCCAACGGTCCAACTTCCAACGGTCCAATTATTATTTCTCCCGCCGCAGTACCTCGTCCACTAAACCGTAGGCGACGGCCTCGGGGGCGGTCATCCAGTTGTCCCGGTCGCTGTCCTTCTCAATGTCTTCGAAGGTCTTGCCGGTGTGGTTGGCCAAGATAGTGTAGAGCTCGTGCCGCAGCTTGGAAATGAGTTGGTAATTGATCTCCATGTCGGAGAACTGACCCTGCATGCCGCCGCTCGGCTGGTGGATCATAACCCGGGCGTGGGGCAGGATGGAACGCTTACCCTTCTCACCGGCGGCGAGGAGCACGGAACCCATCGAGGCCGCCAGTCCGGTACAGATCGTAGCTACGTCCGGGGTCACGTACTGCATGGTATCGTACATCCCCATACCGGCAATCACGGAGCCGCCGGGGCTGTTGATGAACATCTGGACGTCGCGCTTGGGGTCGACGGATTCCAGGAACAGCAACTGCGCCTGGACCACATTGGCTACGTAGTCCGAAACGGCCACGCCCATAAAGATGATGCGGTCCATCATCAGGCGGCTGAAGACGTCGAGGGCGGCAATATTCATCTGCCGCTCCTCGATAACGTTGGGGCTGAAGCCCGTTACGTTACCGCCGGCCATCCCGCCGATGGTCTGGGCGTACTTTTCAAGGTGCATCGTACTCATACCCATATGGCGGGTAGCGTACTTCATAAATTCGTCCTGAGGGATCATATCGGTGTCGGTTTTAGGAGTTAACGCCCCGGGGGCGCAGGAGTTGAACGGCGGGCCGTTTGCGCCTACTCCTCCTCTTCCCGCGCCGGGGTGTTGGCCTCGTTGAAGGCTTTGATCTTCTCGTTGAATTCGTCGGCGCTCAGCGGCTTGTTCGTGAAGGTCACTTCTTCCCGGACGGCAGCCATGATCTTTTTCTCCAGGGCGTTGCTGGCGAGTTGTTCGCGTTGCTTCTCATCCTGCAGCATATTCTGAACGTAGTTGTCGATGAATTCATCCGTCAGGAAGTCGGGCCGCTGGCCGCCGAGCATCTTCAGCAGACTTTCGGTGGCCTCCGTCTTGATGTCCTCGTACTCCAGCTTGATGTCCTTCTCCTCGGCGAATTTGTTGCGGATCAGCATCCAGCGGACGCCGCGCTCGAAGAGCTCGAACTGGTCGCCGTCTTCCTCATTCACCTGGTGCATCAGATCGATGGGCAGTTCGAGGTCGGTACCTTCGACCAGCGCGCGCTGTATCTCGAAATTGGCCATGGATACGCCCTGGTCGTTGAAGCCGCCGGCATTGTCGGCGGCGATCTTGGCGCGCAGACTTTCTTCGTCGGTCACCCCGCCGGTAGGGTCGAAGCGGGTGTAGAATTCCTCATTTAGCTCCGCTGGAATGATCCGGCTGATCTTGTTCACCGTCACGGTGAAGGACTTCCCGCTGAGGTCGGTCTCCTCGTCGTCCAGCTCCAGCAGGTATTTCTTAACGTAGGTATCGGTGCCGTTTTCCTCCAGGGTACCGAGGTCGTCGGTCGTGAAGGAAGTGCCGACGGCCTTGCCGACCAGTTTCTCCTTCGTGGCATCGGTCAGGTTGTCCACGTACAGCTTGGTGTTGTTTTCCAGGTCGCCGTCCACTTCCCTGATGGTCACGTCGACCATGTCCTCGGCCTCGATGGTACCGTCGGTGATCTCTTTGTTTTCACCCTGCGACTTGAGCATATTGGTTACCTGCTCGTCGAGGAATGCGTCGTTGGCATCGAAGGTGTAGAGGTCGAAGGCCTGCTCCGGCATTTTGAGGTCGAACTCGGGCTGCAGGGCCAGGTCGTAACTCAGTTTCAGATCGTGCAGGCTGGTGGCCGTCACGGGGCTGAGGGTGTCGTCGTCAACGGGAATGGGGCTGAAGATGGGCTGCAGCTTGTGCTCCTCGATGTAGCCGAAGAGCGACTCCTGGATGGTACGGTCCAGCATGGGGCCGAGTACCTGGTTACCGATCAGTTTACGCAGGGCGCTCATGGGCACCTTACCCTTCCGAAAGCCCTTGATATTGACCTTCTTGCTCTCCTTCTTCAGTTCAGCGTTGAGTAACTGACTGAGTTCCTCCTTGGGAAGTTCTACGGTGATGCGGCCGGAGACGTTACCGGTTTTGTCGAAGCTTACATTAGGCATAGTACTGCGTTAAAAGCTGGTATCGGTTTAATAAAAAAGCCCGTCCCGGTAACTTTCGGGAGCAGGCTGTCCCTCCGAAGAGGAAAAAAGTGCGGGTGAAAGGACTCGAACCTTCACGCCTTGCGGCACTAGATCCTAAATCTAGCATGTATACCAATTTCATCACACCCGCG
This sequence comes from Lewinellaceae bacterium, assembly GCA_963838715.1. Classification (GTDB taxonomy): domain Bacteria; phylum Bacteroidota; class Bacteroidia; order Chitinophagales; family Saprospiraceae; genus Neolewinella. The sequence goes on along the minus strand of CAWISE010000009.1, from coordinate 3,170,509 downwards.
GGAGAAACGATTTATCTAAAGCGGGGCAAAGGTAATACTTGTGAGATTACCCTGCAAGGGAAGAGCGGGTTGGGCGGCGGCGCGCAGGTGCAAAGTTCACCAAACAACTACCGGGAGGCATTCTCCCGCAGCTGGTCGCTGGTCTTCCGGCTCCCGTCGTGGCTGTAGCCCGGCCGGCCGAACACGTAGCCCCACCGGGCGCGCCAGTCGGGGGCGTTACGCAAATCTTGCCAGATGCTGGCCCATTCGTGGGTGGCGATCCGCAGTGGGTTGTGGGTGTCGATGTTGGTGACCAGACCGTAGACCGGCCGTTCCCGCTCGGGCTCGAAGGTGCCGAAGAGGCGGTCCCAGATAATGAGGACGCCGCCGTGGTTGCGGTCCAGGTAACGGGCGTTGGTAGCGTGGTGGACCCGGTGGTGGCTCGGGGTATTCAAGAACCACTCCAGCGGGCGGGGCAGTTTGTCGATGGCCTCCGTATGGATCCAGAACTGATAGATCAGGCTGAGACTGCCGAAAACGGCCACCATCAGCGGGTGAAAGCCTAACAAAGGGAGCCAGGCCTTGAAGAGGAAGGTGCCGGAAACGTCTCCCGTCCAGGTTTGCCGCAGGGCCGTACTCAGGTTGTAGTGTTGGCTGCTGTGGTGGACGACGTGGCTGGCCCAGAAGTAGCGCACCTCGTGGCTGCTGCGGTGGAAGACGTAGTAGGCCAGGTCCTCGGCGAAGAAGCAAAGTACCCACACCCACCAGGCCAGGCCCAGGTCCCACAGCCGGAACTCCCACACCAGGAAGTAAAAACCGATCGTCAGTCCCTTCGTCACCAACCGGATCAGGGCGTTCCCGATCCCCATGGAGAGGCTGCTGACGGTGTCTTTGGTACTGTACCACTCCCGGTCGTGCCACACCGCCACGCCGATCTCGATCAGCATCAGCAGTACGAAGCCGGGAATGGCGTACTCCAGTAAGAAGGGGTTGTTGAGAAACGCTTCCATGCTGGAAAGATACGGGTTTTACCAAATGTTAATTTCCGCAGCGCAACTTACCCAGGGATAGCCTCAGGGACAGCTGAACGGGCACGGCAACTCCACGTTCGTGTCCCGGCTCCCAGCGGAGGTTTTGCTCCTCCATGGTTGCGAGGGCTGCCACGGCTGCCGCTCCGAAGCCGTAACCTGGGTCCTGTTGTATTTTAATATCAGTTACCTGACCATCGGCACGTACCACGAAAGTCAGCCAGACTACTTCCCGGAGGCCGTATCGCCGGGTTTCTTGTTCGGCCGTCAGTTCCAGGTGTCGGGAGGTAAATGCAAGGAGTTGGTTCCTGGTACACGTCGGATCCTCGTCGCAGCCGGGAAACACCGGCATCCGCCCAACCTTCCGTTGAATTTCCTCTCCGTTGACGTATACGGTAGCAATCCAGTCCGGGTTATCGCCGCCGGGACAGGACACGACTGGCTGGTGGTCCTGCGCCGGGAGTAAGGAAGTATCGACAAAAACGGTCAGCAACAATAGCAGACCGACAAGCCAGGGAAGAATTATGTAGCGTATCATCATGGTATGATTAAGTAGCTTCTGTTTGCTACCCTGACTGGATGCAGCCGTTCGGCGCTTTACACAACTGCGGTACTCAATCGTCAGAGTACGCCCCGCAACTTTTGCCCGGTACACCCTATTTTTAGGGTATGGGACAGACACCGTACACTACCGAATTCCTGGAAGAGGCCTACATGCGCCTGGCACTCATTCGCTGGATTGATAGCTTACCGAGGCAGGAACTGCAAGCACAGTACGCTCGTTTACCGGAGGCGAAGAACAGGAATGAGCCTGCGGAGGAAGACGAGTGGGCAGCATTTCGGGAAAAGATAATTGAGCCCGATGATCCTCACGTAAGTTCATCAATAGACGAGCGAGCGTCTGATCCAGCATTATTAGCGGCATACGAAGAGATGGCTGCCGATGAGGAACGGGAAGCCGAAGCCCTGGAATGGATTGAAGGTACCCTTGGAACACTGGAATTATGAAGTCAGTCAAGAAACGCGGGCAAGTTTGGTGGATACGGTTCGACCCGAGTAAAGGAAGCGAAATTCAAAAAACTCGACCCGCGATTATTGTCTCCAATAATGAAGCGAACATCAAGTTGAGCCGGTGTCAGGTCGTACCCTTCTCCAGCCAGATAAAGAAAATCTATCGCTCAGAGGTAAAGATATCCTTTGATGGCAAAAACGTGAAGGCCATCGCGGATCAACTTACTACGGTGTCGTACGAAAGAATGCAGAACTTGGCTGGATCCATTTCCCTGACAGATTTAAAGAAAATTGAGCAAAAAATTGCGCTCCAACTCGATCTCCACCTCGCAGAGGAGGAATAGTTTGCCCCCTCACCGCAACTCAAACTTCACCGGCAAATTAAACTGCACCGGTACCGCCCTTCCCCCCTGCCGACCGGGTTCCCAGAGAACCTCCTCGATTTGCATTTGCCGCACGGCCACCAGGGCCACCGATCCGTACCCGTGACCGGGGTCACGAACCAGCCGTAGATCGGTCACCCGCCCGTCCGCCTCGACGACAAAACTGACGACGGCCATGCCCGAGAAAGTCATACAGGAGTGTTTCATACGTCCCGTCAGTTCGATCCGCCCGTAGACGAACTCCAGCAGCTTTTTGTCCGCGCACGTCTTGCGCTCGGCGTAGCTTTTTCTCCTCCGCACAGCCGGGGAAGAGCGGCATCCGTTCCACCACCCGGTATATCTCCCGGTGAAGAGGAGGTGGCGGCGGTGGGGGAGGCGGCGGCGGTGGAATAGTCGAGTCACCAGCGGTAGGATTTCCGGAAAGGGCGGAGGCCCGCAGGAAATTTCCGTCGGAGAAGGGGTCTTCGGGGATGGGGATGCCCATGTTTTCAGCGGATGTCGGACACGTCGAAGCCCCCGCCGCGGGCAGGGCGAAGCTTGTCCGACATCTCGCGGACAGTACCAGCAGCATTACGAGCAGGCCCAGCGCCCAGGGGAATAAAACGTAGCGAATCATTGCGGACTGAATTTAACGGGCAGGTTAAATTGAACCCGCACATTTTTCCCCGCCTGGGTACCCGGCGTCCAGTGGTGGTACTCCTGCATGAGGCAAACCACGCGCCGGGCTTCCTCCCCCATTCCCTGACCAGGGTCCCGGACGATCCAGGGGTCCGCTACCCTACCGTCCGCCTCGACGATGAAGGAAACGACCGCCATTGCCGGTTTTTTCAACTCTCCCTCAATGTTGTCGTACTCCAGGTTACCGTAGATAAAGGTGAGCAGCAGACTGTCCGCCTGCCGCTTGCGCTCCGAGGGGTGGGCCAGGGAAGTATCGTAGCCGGGGAAGAGCGGCATCGTTTCCATAATCCGGCCGAAGTATTCGGAGTGATCGACCGGAGGGGGTGGCGGGGGCGGCACCTGGGCGAGCAGGGGAACGGCAGCGGTGAGCAACATGAGCAGCAAGTAGCAGGAGAAGCGAGGCATAACTGACAGATGCACGTGCCGGTAGATCTGGCGGGCAGTCGCTTCGAGTGGTGAGACCAGGATTTTCACTGCTTCGCGCGAAAATCAACTGGGCTCACCACCTCGCGAAAATCGACCGGGCGCACCACCTCGCGAAAATCAACCGGGCGCACCACCTAGTAGAAACTTTGCACCACTCAGATCACGGGGCCGACCCCGTGATACTGAGTACCGCCGCCCCAAAACAACCATCCCCCCGGCGCAATCAAGCACCGGGGGGATATTGGGAGTAGCGGTCGTCGGACGCGTCGAGGTACGAGCTCGTCCGCCGTCTCGCGGCTTACTTACACCAGGAAAGGCGCAATCACCAGCGAGACCACCGCCATCAGCTTCAGCAGGATGTTGAGGCTGGGTCCGGAGGTATCCTTGAAGGGATCACCGACGGTATCACCGACAACGGCAGCCTTGTGCGGCTCGGACCCCTTGTGGTAAATGGTACCCTGAACGGAAGCGCCTTCTTCGAACATTTTTTTGGCATTGTCCCAGGCACCACCGGCGTTGGACTGGAAGATGGCCATCATTACCCCGGCGGAGGTAACTCCGGCGAGAAGACCACCGAGCATCTGCGCGCCCATACTGGGGTCGGCGCCAAAGAGCTGCGGTGCGAAACCGACAATTACGGGGGCGAGGACGGCGATCAGTCCGGGCATCACCATCTCGCGGATGGAAGCCTTGGTGGAAATCTCCACGCACTTTTCGTAGTCGGCCTTACCGTCGGCAGCATTGAAGATCGCCAGGTCGGCGGGGGAATACTTGGTCGTATCGTGCCCGGCCCGCTTCATCATGGTCAGGGCGGCCTTCAGTTCGGGAATGTCGCGGAACTGACGACGGACCTCCTGGATCATGTCGTTCGCGGCCCGACCAACGGCCTCCATGGAGAAGGCGGAAAAGAGGAAGGGTAGCATGGCACCGAGGAACAACCCGGCCATGACGAAGGGGTTAGCCACGTCAATGCTCGTAATCTGGGCCGTCTGCATAAAGGCGGCGAAGAGCACCAGTGCGGTGAGGGCGGCGGAGCCGATGGCAAACCCCTTACCGATGGCGGCGGTGGTGTTGCCCACGGCGTCCAGCTTATCGGTACGTTCGCGTACTTCCTTGGGCAGGCCCGCCATTTCGGCGATACCACCGGCGTTGTCACAGATAGGACCGTAGGCGTCGATGGCCAGCTGGATACCCGTGTTGGCGAGCATACCGACGGCGGCAATGCCGATACCGTAGAGCCCGGCGAAGTAGTAAGAGCCGATAATGGCCGTACAGAGAATCACGATCGGAACCGCGGTAGAGCGCATACCGACCGCCAGACCGGCGATCAGGTTGGTAGCGGCACCGGTCAGGGACTGGTCCACGATACCCTGTACCGGCTTGGTGCCCGTACCCGTGTAGAACTCGGTGATGTAACCGATACCCAGGCCGGCCACGAGGCCGAGCAGAATGGCGTAGAAAACACCCATGTTGGTGTACGCCGTCAGTTCACCGTTACTGTTGACGGCCGACCAAGAGTCGGGCATCAGCGTAGTCACGGCAAAGAACGTAGCGACCAGCATGATAACGGCGGCAATCAGTTCCCCCAGGTTGAGGGCCTTCTGGGGGTCGCCACCTTCCTTTACCCGGACGAAGAACGTACCGATGATACTCGCCACGATACCGATACCGGCAACGACGAGGGGTAGCAGGACGGCATTGAGACCGTTCAGGTCCGAACCGTAAAACTCGGGAAGTACCATAAAGGCCGCCCCGATCACCATCGTACCGATGATGGAACCTACGTAAGATTCGAACAGGTCGGCACCCATACCGGCTACGTCACCTACGTTATCGCCGACGTTGTCGGCAATCGTCGCGGGGTTCAGCGGGTGATCCTCGGGGATACCGGCCTCGACCTTACCGACGAGGTCAGCACCTACGTCGGCCGCCTTGGTGTAGATACCACCGCCCACCCGTGCGAACAGGGCAATGGAGGAGGCACCGAAGGAGAAGCCGGTGATGACCGTGATGACGCGAAGTACGGCTACTTTGGCCGTTTCGGCGGAAGCCAGATCGGTTGCCATCAGATCCCCTACGAACATAGTGTTGAAGAGGAGAAAGAGCAGACCGAGCCCCAGCAGGCCAAGACCGACAACGCCGAGCCCCATAACGGCACCACCGTCGAAGGCGACACCGAGGGCCTTACCGAGACTGGTACGGGCGGCCTGGGTGGTACGGATGTTGGCCTTGGTCGCTACGTTCATGCCGATGAAGCCGGCCAGGGCGGAGCAGATGGCACCGAGCACGAAGGCTACGGCGATCATGACGCTGGAAGTAGCGGGATCTGCCGTAACGGCCAGGATGACGGCTACGACGGCCACGAAAATAGCCAGCACCTTGTACTCGGCCTTCAGGAAGGCCATAGCCCCATCGGCAATGTTCTTACCGATGCGCTGCATCAGGTCGTTACCGGGATCCAGTTTGGACACCCCAGCGGACTTGATGAACATAAATACAAGGGCGAGAATGCCCAGGGCGGGAACCGCCATAAGTATTGTTGAAACCATAAAAAATTGAGATTTACTTGTTTTGAAGAAAGAACGTTTCCGTCTTCGATGACAAGCGATCTAGATGGCCGTAGCGCCGCTACGCTTCAAAAGTCGATGATCGAATTCGCTGCGAAAGTACAATATTCCGGTAAAACCTAGCAAATGCTACCGTTTAACAAAACTTTGCGTCACCGTTCCCGTCTCCGTCGTCAACCGCAGGAAGTAGGTACCGGCCGGCAATCCGTCCAGCCCCGTCCGGAAGGTGTACAATCCCGCGGGCTGCTCCTCCCGCCGCTCTGGAAATACGACCCGCCCGCTGGCGTCGGTCATTTCGATCCCGACGGGTCCGGCTGCATTCAGGGCATACTGTACGTTCAGTTCCCGGTCGGTCGGATTGGGGTAAACCGACAACACCCGCAGGTCGATCGGCTCGCGTACCGCGTCGATCAGACCGGGCGGGTTGGCGGGGGCGGGAACGTCCTGTACGATCTTCGGGTCGGCGGGGGAGGGAACGGTCACCAGCTGGTTGGTGTCCAGTCCGTTCGTCAGTCCGGCCCCGAATGTCTCTCCCGCCGTAGCGTCGAGGATGTCCGTATAGTAATAATCGGCCTGCACCGAGTCCGGCCGCACGTTCAGGGTGTAGTAGCCGTGGCGGATCAGGTCGACGTGCTTGAGGTGCGGGTTGGGGTTGCCGAGGTTCAGGGGTCCGTTGATGATCGGTTGATTGATGAACCCCTGCAGGCTCACGGCCAGGTCGACCCCCACGTTCTCGTCGAAATTGGCGGAGGTAATACTGGGGGTGGCGAACTCCACGGCCACGGCTCCCCGGCCGGTCGCGGGGTCGTACTCCGGGATGGGGTCGTAAAAGGGCACGGGGCCGAAGGGGGGGATGTCCTGAAATCGAACGCTGATGGCCGGGGCCACGACCTCGTAGGCCAGACTGGTGTGAAAGTCTCCCGTCAGGATAACCACGTTTTCGATGTCCTCCTCCGTGATGAAGTCCATGATCCGGCGTCGCTCGGCGGGGTACCCGTCCCAGATGTCCAGAAAGAGACTTTCGGTTGCCTCGTAGGACTGCCCGATGAGCGCCCCCGCGAAACCCACGTTGAATTCCGAAAAGATGACCTGCTGCCCGACGATCTTCCAGCGGGCGGTGGAGTTCGCAAGCCGGTCCAGGAACCACTGCCGTTGGGTACCGCCCAGTATTGTCCGGTCGGGGTCGTCCAGTACCGGGTCGCTCAGGCTGTCCACCTGTTCGTCCCGCCCCTCGATCCGCGTATCGAGCATGATCAGGTCGGCCAGGTTACCGTATGAAAGGGTACGGTACAGGCTGCTGTCGCCCGGGTCCCGGATCGGCAGCCACTCGAAGTAGGCGCGGCGGGCGGCCCCGACGCGGTCGTCCCAGTCACCCTCCGCTCCGGGGGTGTGGTTACTGGCACCCCCACTCCAGGAGTCATTGGCCGTTTCGTGGTCGTCCCAGACCGCGATGATGGGGTGCTGCTGGTGGGCGCGGATCAGGTGGGTATCCAGCCGGTAGGTACTGTAGCGGGCGCGGTAGTCGAACAGGCTGATGATCTCGCCCCCCGGTTCCAGGAGGCGGTCGTTCCAGATCGAGTCGTTGCCGTAGGTAAAGTTGGCGTTCTCGTAAATGTAGTCGCCGAGGTGGATGATGGCATCCAGGTCATTCCGTTTGGCCAGGTGACCGTAGGCATTGAAATACCCCCCCTGAAAATTGGAGCAGCTGACCACGCCGAACCGCAGGTGGTCCACCTGATCGGCGGTCGGGGTGGTCTTCGTCTTCCCGGTCAGGGAGTTGGCCCCCAGCGCGGTGAAGCCATAGTAATAGGTAGTTCCCGGGGCCAGTCCGTCTACGTCGACCTTAACGGTGTAGTCCCGCTCGGGCCCGGTGGTAAAACTGCCCTGGGTCACCACTTCCGTCAGCGCGGTATCCGTCGCTATACGCCAGTTGCATTCAATCGGCAGACCGTCCAGGGTCTCCGGGGTTACCCGCGTCCACAGCATCACCCGGTCGCTCATCGGGTCTCCGGAGGCGACCCCGTGAAAGAAGGGAGCCAGGTCCACGTCGAACACTTTGTTTCTCTGGGTGGTGAAATCCCGGCTGTTGGCGTACAGCGTCGCCCCCTTTTGGGCGTGGACGCAGGTGCAGGCACTCAACAAAAACAGCAGGGTGACGAGTAGGCGGAGGTGAACGGTCATAGTGAGTCGGTTTAGGCCGGCAAAGCTAGCGGCGTCAGGTGAACGGTGGGTTAATTTCTACCGGGCGGTTACCACCCGGCTACCGGACATACATGATGAAATGCACATTTGTCCGGTAAGGGGTGCGGCCCCTATATTTGCGGCGTTGTCCTGATCTCAGGGCGATTTTATACAGAAGGGTGGAGAGACTAGGCTCCGTGAAACCCTGGCAACCACTCCGACTCCGGGTCGGAAAAGGTGCCACTTCCTAGCCCGGGCGCTCGTCCGGGGCATATAAAATCCCCCGGTTTTTATGAATAGGATGACTTCCCCTACATCGTGGTTTACGACCAGCAGCTTTTTCGGAAGCCTGGCACCCGCGCGCCGTCGCCCCCTTCTAAGGACTCAAGGAGTTAAGGACGCAAGGACTCAGGAAGCTACCGCATACCCCACGTGCGGCAGCCCTTAACTCCCTGTATCCTCGAGTCCTTGTAATTTCCTCCATCCCCAAAATATCTACCAAAATGCATTTCGAAACCCTCCAACTCCACGCCGGCCAGGAAGTCGACGAGACGACCCGCAGCCGCGCCCAGCCGCTGTACCAGACCACCAGCTTCACCTTCAAGGACAGCGACCACGGTGCCAAACTCTTCGGCCTTCAGGAATTCGGCAACATCTACACCCGCATCATGAACCCGACGACGGATGCCTTCGAGAAGCGCATCGCGGCGCTGGAGGGGGGCGTCGCGGCGGTGGCCACGGCCTCGGGGCAGAGTGCCCAGTTCCTGGCCATCAACAACCTGGCGCAGGCCGGGGATAACATCGTCTCCAGCCCCTACCTCTACGGCGGCACCTATAACCAGTTCAAGGTGGCCTTCAAGCGGATCGGGATCGAAGTGCGCTTCGCGGAGAGTACCGACCCGGCTGACTTCGCCAAGCTGATCGACGACAACACCAAGGCGATCTACACCGAAACGCTGCCCAACCCCAGCTTTCTGGTCGCCGACTTCGAGGGGCTCAGCGCCCTCTGCGGCGAGTACGACCTGCCGCTGGTCGTGGACAACACCTTCGGCACCGGCGGCTACCTCTGCCGGCCCATCGAGCACGGGGCCCACATCGTCGTCGAGTCGGCCACCAAGTGGATCGGCGGCCACGGTACCAGCATCGGCGGCGTGATCGTGGACAGCGGCAAATTTGACTTCGGTAACGGGAAATACCCCCAGTTCACCGACCCCAGCCCCGGTTACCACGGCATGGTCTTCAACGACGTATTCGGCAAGGACGGCCCCTTCGGCAACATTGCCTTTGCCATCCGCGCCCGGGTGGAAGGACTACGGGATTTCGGTCCCGCCGTCAGCCCCTTCAACGCCTGGATGTTCATGATCGGCCTGGAAACCCTCAGCCTGCGCGTCGACCGCCACTGCGAGAACGCCCTGGCCCTGGCCAGGTGGCTCGATGCACATGACCAAGTGGAGAGCGTCAGCTACGCCGGACTGGAAGGGCACCCCGGCCACGAGAACGCCAAGAAATACCTGCGCCAGGGAGCTTTCGGAGCGGTCCTCAACTTCAACGTCCGGGGCGGAAAAGAAGCAGCCATGAAAGTCGTCGACAACCTGAAGCTGATCAGCCACCTCGCCAACGTGGGGGACGCCAAGACGCTCATCATCCAGCCGGCCGCCACGACCCACCAGCAGCTGAACGAGCACGAGCAGCGGGCCGCCGGCGTGGAGCCGAACGCCCTGCGTCTCTCCGTGGGCCTGGAGCACGTGGAGGACATCAAGGCGGACCTGCAGCAGGCACTGGACCTTATTGCCTGAGTCCGGAGGACTCTTTACTAACCAGCTAGGGGCAACGTCCCTAGCGGACCCATCGGTTATCCACCAAAGGACCAACGTGACCCAACAACTACACCTCCCCGACCCCTTCGATCTGGAATCCGGCCACACCCTGGCCAACCCCACGGCTGCCTACCACACCTACGGGACCCTCAACGAGGCGAAGGACAACGTCATCTGGATCTGCCACGCCCTGACGGCCAACTCCGACTGCGAGGACTGGTGGCCGGGGCTGGTCGGGACGGGGTGTACGATCGACCCGGCGGAGTACTTCATCGTCTGCGTGAATATGCTGGGCAGCAGCTACGGAAGCACCTCCCCCAAGAGCATCGACCCGGAAACCGGGGCGGCCTACGGGCTTAGTTTCCCCCTGGTGACCACCCGGGACAACGCCCGGTTTTTCTCGCTGGTCGCCGACCGACTCGGGATCGACGGTATCCGGCTCCTGATGGGGGGCAGCATGGGGGGTCAGCACGCGCTGGAGTGGGCCTGTCTGCAGCCGGAGCGCTTCGACCTGCTGTGCGTACTGGCGACCAACGCGGTGCATTCCGCCTGGGGGATCGCCTTTAACGAGAGCCAAAGGATGGCCCTGCGGGCCGACCCGACGCTGGGCACCCAGCTACCGGATGCGGGGAAAGCGGGGCTGGAGGCCGCCCGGGCCGTCGCCATGCTCAGCTACCGCCACTACCGGACCTACGTCGGTACCCAGACGGAACCGAACGACCGTACCTACGATGACTTCCGGGCCAGCAGTTACCAGCGGTACCAGGGCACCAAATTGTACCGGCGGTTCGACCCCGCTTGCTACTACACCCTGAGCCGGGGAATGGACAGCCACAACGTCGGCCGGGGCCGGGGCGGCGTGGCGGCGGCCCTGTCGGCCATCCGCGCACCTACCCTGGTGATCAGCATTGACACGGACATACTGTTCCCCATCGAGGAGCAGGCGTTACTGAGTCAGCACATCCCGAACAGCCGGCTCGAAGTGATGCACAGCGATTACGGCCACGATGGTTTCCTGACCGAAGCCCGACAGATCGGTCTCTTCCTGAATGACTTTCTGCACGACCAACTCCGGATCGACGCAGGGACGAAGAAGGCATTCACGGACGGACTGACGGGGCGGAAGTTCGCGATTCCGGGGAGCGAGGAGGTTTGATTGGACGTGTTGGACCGTTGGCACCTCTAACGGTCCAACGGTCCAATATTTACTCCGCCGAGACGTAGCCCTTGATGTTCCAGTTCACCCGTTCGGATCCCGTGACGGTGAAAAAGTCCGTCCAGAATCCATCCGTGAGGAGGCGATCGCCGTTGGGGCTGTAGTTCCGGCCGGCATCACAGCCGACGGACTGCGTCTGATTGGGCCCGAGTTGAACTTCCACGCTGAGCCAGAGACCTTCTCCGGTGATCTCGATGGGGTTGGGCAGGCGAACGTTTTGTACGCCGACGGACATCCGGTTGGTCACGTCCAGGTCGAACAGGCGGTTATCGGAGGGGGCATCGTCGTCTCCGGGAAAGGCTTCAAAAACCGTAACGTAGGTAGCAACCGGAACCTCGACGAGTTCAAACTCTATTTCCTCCAGGAAGCGGCCCTGCAGCTCGCGGGTACGGGTAGCCGGAAAATAGGCGGAAAAGATGTGGCTGGTGTTGGGTTGCAACTGGGGGGCATTTACCCGTGGTCCGGCATAATTCAGTTCCGCGCGGGAGCCGACGCCATCGTCGTCGTCACCACAGGCGGTGACGGTCAGGAGTCCGAGGCAGAGCAGTAGGTAGAGGAAGTTGGTCTTCATGATACTTTGTTTCTTGGGGATAAAGGTCGGGGCTATAACGTTACGGAGGTGTTAGGGGTGCGCTAAATAAGGATTAAAGGAGGAAGCAATGAATAGAGAAATACTGCGGCTGGCCGGCCCCAACATCCTGAGTAACCTCAGCGTGCCCCTGATCTCCAGTTTCGACACGGCGCTGATGGGCGGGCTGGGCGGTGGGTACATCGCGGCGGTGGGCCTGGGCAGTATCGCTTTCAATTTCGTGTACTGGAACTTCGGGTTCCTGCGCATGAGCACGACCGGACTGACCGCCCAGGCCTACGGGCGGGCCGACGATCCGGGGCAGTGGACGACACTGCGCCGGGCGGGGATCGTGGCGACCGTACTGGCCGTGCTGCTCGTCGGTTTACAGTATCCGCTGGCGGAACTGACGCACTGGCTGCTGAACCTGCGACCGGAACAGATCGGGCGGGTCGACACCTACTTCCACATCCGGATCTGGGCGGCCCCCGCGGCCCTGGGGCAGATGGTCATTCTCGGCTGGTTGTTCGGCCGGCAGAACGCCACCTGGCCGCTGCTGCTGACGCTGATCGTGAACGGTACGAACCTGGCGGTGAGTTGGTACCTGGTCCGGAAAATGGACATGGGCGTGGCGGGGGTGGCCTGGGGGACCGTTATCGCACAGTATCTGGGCATAGGGATAGGGATAGGCATGGTCCTGCTGGTGCGCAGCGGTTTACACCTTACCCGTAGCGATCGGGACCAAATGGTCGTCAGCATCGGCGAATTCTTCCGCATCAACCGCGACATCTTCCTGCGCACCCTCTGCCTGACGCTCAGTTTCGCCTTTTTTTACAATCGCGCGAACGCCCTGGACGCCCCCGCCGCTACCATCGCGGCCAACGTCATCCTGCTACAATTAGTCAACTGGCTGAGCTACGGCATCGACGGTTTCGCCTTTGCCGCCGAGAGTCTGGTGGGTAAGTACGCCGGGGCGGACGAACGCGACAGACTGCGTCGCATCATCAAACTACTTTTCGCCTGGGGCATGGGTTTGGCCACCCTCTACGCGGCCGTCTATTTTTTCCTGGACCGCCCGCTGCTTTCCCTTTTCGCCCCACCGGCGGAAGCCGCCGCTACCCTGTCCGCCGCCCTCTACTATCTGCCCGTCGTCGTACTGTTCTGTTTCCTGGCCACCCCCTGCTACTTACTGGACGGGGTGTACATCGGCCTGACCGCCGCCGCGGCCATGCGACAGACCATGCTGATCGCCTTTGCCGGTTACCTGCTCAGTTATCTGATCATCGGCCGCCACTACGGCAACTGGGGGCTCTGGGGCAGCCTGCTCTTTTTTATGGTGCTGCGCGCCGTACTTCAGGGAATATGGCTGTGGACCGGAAGAGTACGCGTGTAGTAGTTTTGCGCTATGTACCGATCCATCCAGGAGACCCAGGCCGCACTGGCCGCCGGAGACGTGACCACCGTCGAACTCGTTGACCACTATCTCGCCAAGATCGCGGATCAGCCCTACCTCAACATTTACGTGGAAGTGTTCGCCGACGAGGCCCTGGCCGTGGCCAGGGAACAAGACAGGTCCCGGAGTAAATCCGGGACAGGCACCCAACTCGGCAAACTGGCCGGAGTGGTCGTCTCCGTCAAGGACGTGATCTGCTACGCCGGTCACACCGTCAGCGCGGGATCGGCCATGCTCGAGCATTTCGTATCTCCCTACACCGCCACCGCCCTCCAGCGACTGCTGGACGAGGACGCGATCGTCATCGGCCGGACGAACTGCGACGAGTTCGCCATGGGCAGCGGCAACGAGAACAGCCACTACGGCCCCACCCGCAATGCCGCCGACCCCGCCCGGGTCCCCGGGGGCAGCAGCGGCGGGGCGGCCGTCTCCGTTCAGGCCGGCACCTGCCTGCTGGCCGTCGGGTCGAGCACCGGCGGATCGGTCCGCCAGCCGGCTTCCTTCTGCGGACTTTTCGGCTTCAAGCCCACCTACGGGAGGATCAGTCGCCACGGCCTGATCGCCTACGGCAGCAGTTTCGACCAGATCGGGCTGCTGGCCCGGGAGCCGGGAGACATGGCCCTCGCGCTGGAGATCATGGCCGGTGCCGACAATTACGACGGTACCGCCCCGAACCGACTCGTACCGCCCTATTCCAAGTCGACGAGCGAGGGCCCGAAGCGGATTGCCTACTTCGGCGACCTGCCCGACCACGCCGCCACGAGCCAGGCCATCGGTGCGTACCGGGAACGGGGACACACCGTCGAGTCAGTCGGCTTCGATTACTTCAAGTACGTCGTGCCCACCTACTACGTCCTGACCACCGCCGAGGCCAGCAGTAACCTCAGTCGCTTCGACGGGATGCGGTACGGCTACCGCAGCCCGGACGCCGACAACCTACGGGATACTTACACCAGGAGCCGGAGTGAAGGCTTCGGTACCGAGGTACAACGGCGCATCCTGCTGGGCACTTTCGTCCTGAGCAGCGGCTACTACGATGCCTACTTCGGTAAGGCCCAGCGCGTTCGCCGCCTCATCCAGGAGCGGCTGCGGGCCATCCTGGCGGAGTACGACTTCATCCTGCTGCCCGTCAGCCCCACCCCACCCTGGCCGGTCGGGGAGCGAACGGACGACCCCGTCGCCAATTACCTGGCCGACATCTACACCGTCCTCGCGAACCTGGCGGGACTGCCGGCCGCGGCCGTCCCGACACCCCTACAAGAGGGCGAACATTTGCCCACCGGTTTCCAACTAATGGCCGATCTCTGGGAGGAAGAGAACCTCCTCGGATTCCTTCGCAGCGAGCATGGCACGATCTAGTTACTTACTCCTGCTGATTTGCTCCGCGCTGGTCTTCGCCGGACGGGCCTACCAGTACTACTTTTTCGGTGCCCCGCTGACCGCCCTGTTCTGGGACCAGGGGCTGATGGAACCCCTCGTCTCCGGCTGGTTCGGCCGGGAATGGACGGATTTTGTCACCGACCCCGCAACGAGTATCCGGATCGAGCGGGCTCTAGCGGTACTCAGCGGGCTGCTGGGCCTGGGGGTAGTCGGCACCGTCTCCCTGCTACGGGGACCGAGGGTCTGGGCCGGGATTTTGGTGGGTATCGCCTGGTCGGTGCTGCTCCTGCACGCCTTCCTGGAAATGAAGGATAAATTTTACCACCTCGCCCAGTTCTTCGAGCACGGTATCCAGTTGGCCTGTCCCTTGTTGTTACTACTCGTGGCCTTCAGACCCAACGGTAACCGGTGGTTGGTCCCCGCCATCAAAGTAGCGGCGGCGGCCACTTTCGCCGCTCACGGCCTCTATGCGCTCGGACTTTACCCGGTGCCCGGCCATTTCGTCAGCATGACGATGGAACTGCTGCGCTGTCCGGATGCCTTCGCCCGGGACTTTCTCTTCGTAGTCGGCTGGCTGGACCTGGCCGCGGCGGCTGGCGTCTTTTTTCCCCGGCTGGCGCGAGTCGCCCTGGGGTACATGGTCGTCTGGGGGCTGGCGACGGCCGTAGCGCGGGTGGCGACGGGCTTTTACTGGGATTTTCCGCTGAGTTCCCTCCACCAGTCGCTCTGGGCGACGGTGGTGCGGTTGCCACACGGGTTGCTTCCACTGGTGGCGCTGAAGCACTCACCACTGAAGCGGTGAGTTGCACCGGGGGGAAGGCCCTGGGCCTGTGGTGCGCCAAAGAGAAGGCCCCGTGGTCCTGCGGCGTTTCCACCGCAGGCCCACGGGGCCTTCTCTCCTTTGTAGCATGGGCCTTCCAGGCCTACGCCGCGTTATTCCGGTACCGTCAGCGTACCGTCCTGGGCGCGCTTCTGCAGGTTCTCGGTAGCCTGGATACCGACGTTGACGCGGCGGTTGGCGGCACGGCCTTCCTCGGTGTCGTTGGTGGCCACGGGCTGACTTTCGCCGTAACCGCGGGTAACGATGCGGGAGCGGGAGATACCGTCCTGTACCAGGTAGTTGGCTACGGAAGCGGCGCGCTGCTCGCTCAGGGTCTGGTTGTAGGCGTCGGTGCCTTTGCTGTCGGTATGGCCGTCCACCTTGATGTCGGTGTCGGGGTAACGGGTAAAGATCCCGGCCATCCGGTCGAGTTCGAGGCGGCTGGCGGTGGTCAGGTCACTGCTGTTGAAGCCGAAGAGGACACCACTGTCGAAGGTAACGACGATGGATTCGGTAACGGTCTCACCCGTTTCGGCATCTACGCCGGCTACTTTTTCGACGGTAGCGCCGGGGATCTCTTCTTCGATCTCGGCGGCCTGCTTGTCCATGTACTTACCCATGATGGCACCGGCGGTACCACCGATTACGGCACCGATTACGGCACCCTTGGTTCCGTCGCCGGACTTCTTACCGATGGCTCCGCCGACTACGCCGCCGGCCGCGCCGCCGATGAGTCCGCCCTTCGCGCTTTTGGAAGCATTACAGCCGGTGGTGAAAACGAGTGCGCAGGCGAAGAGCGCGATAAAACAGTAGTTGATAAAACTTTTCATGTTCTTTGTTTCTGGTTGGTTTCCCTTAGAACGGACCCTACCAGCCTTATGTTTGTTGGGAACCCGGCCGGAATACAGCTTTAACTAAAGTATTAACAACTGGGGCTGAAACCGATTTTCCTTTTCGCTTCGTAAATGAGCACAGGTATCCAGAAATAGTCTTTCCAAAGAGTTCTTTTCGTTCAAGTTTGTCATTGTGATCCCGTTCCCCCTACTTGGGAGCGGGATTTTTATATCGCTTCTCCACCAGTTCCGCCACGATCCGGGCGGAGAGCAGACAGAGGGGCACCCCGCCGCCGGGATGCACGCTGCCCCCCAGGAAATAAAGTCCGTCAATTTCGCTGCTGAAGTTCTTATGCCGCAGGAAAGCCGCGAAGGGGCTGTTGCTGCTGGTGCCGTAGAGCGCTCCCTGGTGACTGCCGGTGAGGCGTTCTATCCCGGGCGGGGTAATGACGCGTTCCGTGACGATGGGTGAGTATCCCGATACGGGTCCGGGACTCGTATGGCGACGGCGCGCAGGTGCGAAATTCATGGCGGCTGCTAGCCGGTCGATAACCCGTTCGCGTAGCCGGTCCACCTCCGCGTCCCAGTCCTGACCGCTATCGGCCGGGGCGTTCACCATCACGAACCAGTTCTCGTGGCCGGCCGGGGCGTCTCCGGGGACGAGTTTACTGCTGATGTTGACGTAGATGGTGGGGTCGTCGTGGAGGCGGCCGGCCTCCAGTTCCCCGAACTCCCGCTCGTAGTCACGGCTGAAGAAGATGTTGTGGAGACCCAGTTCGGGGAAACTCCGGTCGATCCCCCAGTAGAAAATGACGGCACTGGTACTCTTCTGCTGGCCCAGGGTCCGCTTCGGCTTCCTGGCTCCTTCCAGCAGCCGATCGTAGGCCAGCCAGACATCCATATTACAGACCACCAGATCGGCCGGGACCGTCTCGCTGCCTATTCGTAAACCTTGCACCTGCGTACCCGCCCTGATGATTTGGTCCACCCGGGTTCCGAAGTGATAGCGAACGCCCAGGCGCCTGCCCAACTCGAACAGGCTTGTCGTAATGTCGAACATACCGCCCGTCGGCAGGTAGGCACCGAAGTGGTGCTCGAAGTGGGGGATCATGCTGAGCAGCCCCGGCGCCTTGTAGGGGTTGGAGCCGTTGTAGGTGGCGAAACGGTCGAAGAGCTGCACGAGCCGGGGTTCGCCCAGGTCGCGCTGGTGGACGTCGTGCATGCTGGTGAAGAGGTCCAGCCCCGGTATTTTGAGCATGGCCCCGGCAACTTGCGGATTGAGCCAGGTATCGAGCCGGTGGAGACTTTTTTCCAGGAAGGTGCGGCCGGTGGTCTCGTACTTGTGGGCGGCGCGGTCCATAAAATTCCGGAGCACGGCGGGCTCCACCCCGAAGGTTACGGCGGCCCGGGCGACCAGTTCGCCGGTGTCCGCCGGGGCCGTGAAGCGGGTGCCGTCCGGCCACCAGTAGCGGCAGACCTCCGCGAGGCGGGTATAGTTGAAGTGATCGCGCGGGTCCTCCCCGGCCAGGGTGAAGAGTTCGTCCACGTACTGGGGCATGGTGAAGAGGCTGGGGCCGAAGTCGAAACGGTAGCCCCCCGGCAGATCGAACTGACTGAGTTTGCCGCCGGGGCCGTCATTGGCCTCGTAGACGTCGACTTCGTGCCCGGCGGCGGCCAGGCGAACGGCGGCGGCCAGCCCCGCGATGCCGGCTCCGATAATGGCTGTTCTCATGGGGGCAGAACTAAGGGAAGGGACATAGTGTTTAGCCCTCCGTGCGTCCACCTTACCGCTTGTCGCTCCGGTGAGCAAGAGGAAAGTCCGGGCAACGCAGGGTACCACGCCGGCTAACGGCCGGGGGCTCCGGGGGAAACGCCGGAGTTACGGAAAGTGCCACAGAAAGTATACCGCCTTCTCCGGAGGGTAAGGGTGAAATCGTAGGGTAAGAGCCTACGCCTTCCCGTGGCGACACGGGATGGAGGTAAACCCCGTGGGTTGAAATACCGAGCAGTACGTTCCCGCCATCCGGCGGGATTGGGCGACCCGTCCAAACCCCAGCGTACGGGTAGGTAGATTGAGCCCGTGAGCAATTGCGGGCCTAGATAAATGGTGAGGCTCTCCTACGGGAGATGACAGAACCCGGCTTATCGGAACGCACTTTTTTACTTCGCTCCGAGTTGTCGGACTACAATTGACTAGTACGTCAATTATTTGTCCGACAACCTGCGCGACAATTACTTATTAAGTGAGGTTGTCGGCCAACTCGAGCCCTAGCGAGGTTGTCCGACAACTCGAACGGAACCGACCATGGATCACTGGGAAGAAGATTTTGCCTATAACCGCGTCCGCCACCTCATCCAGGAGAAATTCGGTCGCCCCGCACTGCCGGACATGAATGCCCTGTTGTTCCTCATCGGGGTACAGGAACTGGGGCACTGGAAGGCCGACTTCACCAAGGAAGAAAAGCAGGACCTGATGCACGTCGCCGTGTGCCGGCTGCTGGCCGAGGACGGTCATTACGACTTCGTCGGCCGCGATGCCGACGGCTGGCCCCACTACGAACTGGCCGCCAAGGTGCCACCCACCGACCTGGTCGGTCAGGAAAGGTTACTGAAAAAGAAGATCGTGACCTACTTCAATACGCTGGAGACGGAAGAGGGGATGCTGGACGGCTAGTCCCGTGAAATACCTACTTTCGACCTAAATTTTCTCCCATGCGCCTATTCCTGTCCTTACTCCTGTTCTCCCTCCTGCTGGGTTGCCAGTCCGGCCCCACCGAAGCCGTTATCGAAACCAGCATGGGTGACATCACCGTGCTCCTCTACGACGACACCCCGATCCACAAGGATAATTTCCTGAAGCTGATCGACGAGAAATTTTACGACGGCACCCTGTTCCACCGCGTGATCCCCAACTTCATGATCCAGGGAGGAGACCCCACCAGTAAGGGGGCCAACGCCGGTGCTTTCCTGGGCGGCGGCGGACCGGGTTACCTGCTCGACGCCGAGATCGGCGCGCCCCACATATCGGGTGCCCTGGCGGCGGCCCGGACGGGGGGCCCCGGCAACCCGGAAAAGAAGAGCAGCGGCTCCCAGTTTTACCTGGTGACCGGCCAACCCCAGAGCGGCCCCACCCTCGACCAGATCGAGCGGATGAAGGGCATCAAGTACAGCGAAGCCCAGCGGGCGGCCTACGAGGAACTCGGCGGGCGGCCCGACCTGGATCAGGACTACACCGTTTTCGGGAACGTCGTGGACGGCATGGACGTGGTCAACGCCATCGCCCAGACGGCCACCGGCCGGCAGAACCGCCCCACCACCGACGTGGTTATCAATACGATCCGACTTAAGTAATCCCGATACCGACCTATGCGTAATTTACTGCTACTCCTGCCCCTGGCTTTCCTCTTCACCCACTGCGCCTTTCCGAAGCCGATGTTCACCCCCGAGGCGACTACCGTGCGCGCGGCCGAAACGATCGAATTCGAGAACAGCAGCGAGCAGGCCGCTACCTACCGCTGGGACTTCGGTGACGGTGAACAGAGCACCGAAGCGGAGCCCAGCCACCGCTACTTCAAGTCCGGCACCTACGAAGTAACCCTCATGGCCACCGATGCCGAGGGTAAGAAAACCAAGACACTTTCTAAAAACATTACCGTGACCCCACCCAAGGAATGCCTCATCCGCATCGAAACGCCGATGGGCGATATGCTCGCCCGCCTATCCGACGCCACCCCTCAGCACCAGGACAACTTCGTCAAACTCGTAGAGGAAAATTACTACGACGACCTGCTGTTCCACCGCGTCATCTCCGGCTTCATGCTCCAGGGCGGCGACCCCAACAGTAAGGGCGCGGCCCCGAACAAACAACTGGGTAGCGGCGGACCGGGTTACACTATTCCCGCCGAGTTCGTGGACAGTCTCGCCCACGTAAAGGGTGCCCTGGCCGCGGCCCGCACCAACAACCCGGCTAAAGCCAGCAGCGGCAGCCAGTTCTACATCGTGCACGGCCGCGCCGTCAGCGAGAGCGAGCTCAACCAGCAGGAAGCCCGTACCGGCGTCCGCTACCCCAGTGAGGTACGCGAACAGTTCCTCGCCAACGGAGGCGTTCCCTTCCTCGACCAGGAGTACACGGTTTTCGGTCAGGTGATCGAAGGACTGGACGTGATCGACAAGATTGCCGCCGTCACGACGGGAGCCGGCGACCGCCCGAAGGAGGACGTTCCGATGAAAATCACTTTGGTTAGGTAACTTGCCGGGATTATGGGAAAGAAACACGTACTGGGAGTAGACGTAGGCGCCACCGGCATCAAAGGGTGGTCTGGTCGACGTAAAAAAAGGCATTATGCTCACCGAGCGATACCGCCTGGACACCCCCAGCCCCGCCACCCCCCTGGCCATGGCCAGAACCTTTGAGGACCTGCTCGCGAAGGTGGACTACCGGGGCCCCATCGGAGTTGGTTTCCCCGCCGTGGTGAACCGCAACGTGGCGGGTTCCGCGGCCAACATCGACGAAAGCTGGATCGGGACCAACATCGCCAAGGTGTTCGGCGAGCGGGTCGACTTGCCGGTCTTCGCCCTCAATGACGCCGACGCGGCCGGCCTGGCCACTATGCAGTTCGGCGTCGGCCGGAAGTACCGCAAGCAAGGCACCGTGCTGATGATCACGGTGGGCACCGGCCTCGGGTCCTC
This sequence comes from Lewinellaceae bacterium, assembly GCA_963838715.1. Classification (GTDB taxonomy): domain Bacteria; phylum Bacteroidota; class Bacteroidia; order Chitinophagales; family Saprospiraceae; genus Neolewinella. Next base: position 3,149,480 of record CAWISE010000009.1, on the reverse strand, counting down.
CCTCTTTCTGGACGGGGCACTTTACCCAAACCTCGAACTGGGCTCCATTTACCTGCGGGACATGGAAATGATCGCGGAGAAATTCATCAACAACCGAATGCGGAAGGACAACAATATGCCCTTCCCCGAATTCGGGCGAATGCTGGGTCGGTACATCTCCCACGTCGACCAGGTCTTCAACCCTGACCTCATCGTCATCGGCGGCGGCGCGGCCAAGTACTTCGCGGAGTACAAGGGCTACCTGAAGGCGAAGGCGGAGATCCTACCGGCGGAACTGGAGAATACGGCGGGAACGATCGGGGCGGCGTTGTATGCCTACCGGGCGAATAAGTAGGGGGAGTTAGGTGGGTAGTTCGTTAGGTATTTAGGCTGTTAGTTCGTTAGGTGTTTAGGCTATTAGGCTGTTAGTTCGTTAGGAATTTAGGCTATTAGTTCGTTAGGTGCCTAACCGCCTAATAGCCTAACCGCCTAACCGCCTAACCGCCTAATAGCCTAACCACCTAAATACTCCACTCCACTCCCTCCTTACCGTCCTTGACCACGATGCCCGCCTCATTCAGGGCGTCCCGTAGCTGATCCGACAGCGTCCAGTTCTTGGTTTCCCGGGCGTCTTTGCGAATGTCCAGGACGAGGTCCATGACCTTGCTCATCGCGGTATGCATGGCACCTGCGTCCGCGCCCGTTTCTTCTTTTTCCAGGCCCATGACGTCGAAAAGCAGCGTACCGAGGGATTCCCGGACGCGGGTCAGGGTCTGCTCGCTCACCTCGTCCAGCGAGAGCTGGCCGTTCTTGAGGGCATTGATGCGATTGACGAGTTCAAACACCCGGGCCAGGGCCTTCGGGGTGTTGAAATCATCGTCCATCTCGGCGTAAGCGCCCGTCAGGGCTTCCTCCATTTCCTTACCGACGGTACCGTTCTGGGCACCGCCCTTACCGGTAAGCCCCTCCAGGTTGGTCCAGGCCTCGGTCAGCCGCTGGTAGCCTTTCTTGGCCGCCTGCAGGGCCTCGTCGGTGAGGTCCATCGTGCTGCGGTAGTGGGTCTGCAGCATGAAGAAGCGCAGTACCATCGGAGAATAGCTGTCGGAAACGTGCTCGCTTTCACCGGTGAAGAGTTGCTGGGGGGTGATGGTGTTGCCGTCGGACTTGGACATCTTCTTGCCGTTCATCAGCAGCATATTCGTGTGCAGCCAGTAGTTGGCACCGCCGCAGGAGCAGGACCCGACGTTCTGGGCGATCTCGTTCTCGTGGTGGGGAAACTTCAGGTCGTTGCCGCCCCCGTGGATATCGAAAGTTTCGCCCAGGTACTTCGTGCTCATGGCCGAGCACTCGAGGTGCCAGCCGGGAAAGCCCTCGCCCCAGGGGCTGTTCCAGCGCAGGATGTGGTCGTCGCCGGCCTTCATCCAGATCGCGAAATCGCTGGGACTGCGCTTGTCTTCCTGGGCGTGCAGTTCCCGGCTTTCGGCCAGCAGTTCGTCGATCTTGCGGCCGGAGAGTTCCCCGTAGCGGTTGTCGTTGGCGGCGTTGTAGGCCGCCACGTCAAAGTAGACGGAGCCGTTGGATTCGTAGGCGTAGCCGTTGTCCAGGATAGCCTGCACCATCTCTATCTGCTCGATGATGTGGCCGGTGGCCCGGGGCTCGATGCTGGGTGGTTTGTTGTTGAACAGCCGCATCATGTCGTGAAAACCGACCGTGTACTTCTGGGCCACCTCCATCGGCTCCAGCCGTTCGAGGCGAGCCTGATTGCCCATCCGGTCCTCGCCGTTGTCCCGCAGGTGGCCGACGTCCGTAATGTTGCGGACGTAGCGCACCCGGAAGCCCTTGTGCAGCAGGTAACGGTAGATTATATCGAAGCTGGTGAAGGTGCGGACGTTGCCCAGGTGAACGTCGCTGTATACCGTCGGGCCACAGACGTAAAGCCCCACGTAACCGGGAGTGATGGGTTCGAAAACACGCTTTTCGCGGCTGATACTGTCGTAGAGGGTGATGGGGCTGGCCATAGGAATACGGTTAAGGGCGGCGAAGTTACGAAGCCGGGACCAGAGGTAAATCGGCCCGCCGGAATGAGTATTTATTTACCAGCGAACATTTGCTTTTTGTGAACCGTAATAACAATATATAATTCATCGGCTAAGCCGACAATCAAAAATTTGACCAAATGAAATACTTTCCCCTACTGAGCCTACTGCTCCTTTTCTTCCTTTCTTCCTGTAGCCCCCGGGTAACGACTTCCCGCCCCACCCAGGCCGATCTCTCCCGGTACTCCTCTTTCGCTTATCTCCCGAACGCCGACGTACAGATGGCACGCGAGACGGACAATGAAAAGGTCAATGCGGGCGTCGTCTCCGAAATCAACCGGAAGATGAAGCAACAGGGTTATACACTGGACCGGGACAATCCGGACTTGCTCGTACTGGCCAGTGTCCGCACCGAAACGGAAGTTCGTACCGATACCGACCCCGTCTACGCTGCTTACCCCTACGCGAATTCCGGCGTCCGTACGGTCAGCCCCTACTACGGCAACTACTACTATAACGGCTACTACGACTATAACAACTTCGTAGGTTACGATACCGACTACTACAAGATCAAGGAGGGTGTACTCGTGATCAGCCTCATCGACCGGGAGACCGGCCAGACCGTCTGGCGTGGCATGACCTCCGACGCACTCAATAACCAGTCCACCTCCGCCAAGGCGATGGACCTGGTGAGCAATATCTTCAAGGAATACCCCCTGGAGATGAAGTCCCGGTAATAATCCGAAACACATTTTATTGCTACGAACGGCCCGGATAGTCCATATCCGGGCCGTTTCCGTATCCGGGCGGCGGGGCGCGGGTGCCGGGTGCACAGCGATACCTGCGTCGGTGGGGCGGAGAACTTCCGCGTTCCGGTACGGGAGCACCGATGCGCGGCAGCGGTAAAACAACATTGGGCCACTCCCTTCCGTATTGAAAGAAACAGATGCCATGACCCTATTCTTACGTTGGTGCGCGCTCGGTGTTCTCCTCCTCTGCCTGGGTAGCGGATGTGCATACACGGACCCGGGTAAAAAGCCCGGCAGGGCTACCGGTGGCGACGAGATCGCCTCCTCCACGGTGAAGGCCCTGCTAAAACCCAACCAGCCCGGACTCTCCTTCCCGGTTTACGAGACCTACGCCGAAGTGGAGCCGTTGTTCCGCCAGCGGGACGGCCGGACCTACGTGGTGAATTTCTGGGCCACCTGGTGCCGACCCTGCATCCGGGAGATGGACCTCTTCGAGCAACTCGCCCGGGAAACCAGCAACGAGGAAGTTCAGGTCATCCTCATCGGACTCGACAAGGCGGAAGACGTTCGCAGCAAAGTGAAGGATTTCGTCAGGGACCGGCCCCTCCGCCTGCCGACCGTCGCCTTTACCGATAATTTCTACGATGGCTGGATCTACAAGGTCGACAATGCCTGGCAGCGCAGTACCATCCCGGTCACCCTGATCTACAGGGACGGGAAACGGTACTTCAATAAGGGGCAGATCAGTAGTTACGAGGAACTACGGGGGCTCGTGGACCGGGTCCGCTGACGTAAAAACTCCCCGCCGACCAACGTCAACGGGGAGCTTTTAACTACCGATCGAATCACTTCCGGATCACCAGCCGACGAACCACGTTCCGGTCTCCCGTCCGTAACCGGACCAGGTATAACCCGGCCGTCAGGCTACCGTCGGTCGTCCACGGAATCCGGTGGCTACCGGCCGTCAGGCTACCGGACCAGATCCGGGCTACCCGCCGTCCCTGAGCATCGAAGGCTTCCAGCATTACTTCCCCTGCTTCCGGCAGATCGACCCAAAGGACCGTGCTACCCGCGGAGGGGTTCGGGCTGAGGGTGAATGCCGGTTCCTTAACGGCCGGGGCATTATCGCTCAGGACCAGGCCGCCAACGATCACTTCCGGCTCCAGTACCCGGAAGCTGCGGGCGGCGGTGAGGGCCCCTACCTCGATGACGGGCTCCGGAGCTTCGTCAATTCCGGGCAGGGGCTCCAGCAGGATTTCCGTGAGCAGTACGCTACCGGATGCTCCACCGGGGTGAGCGTGGGCCAGTCGAATCTCCCCGGCCTCCGTTCCGGTCAGGTTCACGACGGGCTGTTCGAAGCCGGCGACTCCGGTCGGCCGCAGGCCGACGAAGCGGAAGCGGGTGGCGTCCCAGCGAGCGACGAGTTCATAGCTGCCGAGGGGGTCTTCCTCCCCGCTCATGTCTACGGAGACAGGGATGCGGAAGCCACCGTCGGTCGGGTCGATTCCCACCAGCACCGGCACCCTACGGCCGGATTTCTCGGTAATCTCTTCCTCCTCCGCCAGGTTACCGTTTCCAAATCCGGGGCAGACGGCCGTTCCGAGCGGGAAGTCGACCGGCAGGCCGACGTCGTAGCTCAGGATGATGAGGGCATCGCGGGAATTGGTGCGGTTGTTCCCGTCCACATTACCGATACCCGCATCGATACGGGCCTGGGCGACCGGCGGGATGGGGTTGCCCACCGCAAAGGCCAGGATCAGCGCCGCGTCGGTGGAGTTGATGAGGCCGTCGCCGTTGACGTCTCCCAGTAGTTGTTCCCCGATGACGGGAAAGGCACAATCATAGATGGTGGCCGTGGCGGTGAGGTCGTTAAAGGTGGTGGCCGCCGCCAGGGTCGGCATCTCGAGGTTCGTGCCGATGGTACTGCCTACCGGACCGAGTGCCCGGAAGATCGCACGGAATACCGGGACGCTGCCTTCTCTCCCCGCTACGTTCGCCCCGTTGAAGGCAATGAAGCCGGGTTGGGGGTTGATGAAGCCGGTGTAGCCGGAGAGGATCTCGCCACCGCCGACGTACTCCATCCGGGTGGGGTCGTAGCGGAGAATACCCGTGAAGTTGCCGAGAAAATTGTCGGGGCGGGGGACGTTACTCATGTCGACCCGCACGGTGACGGGGAACTCACAGCCGGTAGGAACTTCGTCCGGACAATCGACGAAGATCGGGGGGGAGTTGCTGACGAACGGCCCGGTGGGTGGGAAGATCACGCCGTCGGCAAAGGTGCGGAACCAGAATTGGTTGCCGCCGATCGTCTCCCCGGTCTGAATGTCCACCTGGGTCAGATTGAGGCGGTGTACCGTATTGATGCGTGTCTGCTCGAAGGGCTCGAAGAGCACGTTTACCGGATAGAGGGCGCCGTCTTCCAGGAAAATATTGGTGAGGGCGGCGGCGGGGCCGAACAATTCAACCCGGTTGTCGCCGAGGATTTCCAGGTTGACCCCCGTTCCGTTATTGTCCTGCCAAACATCGAAGAGGTCCCCCAGGTCGACGATGACCCGCCCGTAGTCAAAGATCGAACGGGCATTGTCCTCCGGTTGATCGAACAGCAGGCCGACAAACTGATCCCCGTCCCGGAAATCCGCTACGATGATCTGGTTGGTCAGGAATCCGTCCTCCGTAGCCTCGGTACCGATGGAGACGTTCTTCCAGACGATGTTATTGTTGTTCCGGACGTTGGCCCGCAGGTTCCCGGTTTCCGGTACGGTCATCCCGTCGGCGTCCTCGATGCGGCTGAGCAGACAAAAGTGCGCCTGGTCGGCCCCGAAACTGGCGTAGTCGGCGGGGTTCGGCACCATCCATTCGAACTCCAGGATGGTAAACTCTCCACCTTCCACGCTGACGGGCTGGCTTCCCAGCGGAGAGCCCATTAGCGCGGGGCTGGTCTCGCTGCCGTCCCACGGTTTAGGCCAGGAGAGACCACTACTGGCTTTGGCCCAGCTAAGGTTCACCGTACCACTCTCACTGCCACTACAGCCCCGGTTACGGACGCGCACGTAGACGTAATTAGGCGAGCCGTCGGCGCGGTAAAGTGGGTTTTGGTGCTCCTGGTTGGTCATTCCATCGTTCGTACGGCGTACCCAGATATCCGCACTGTGGTAGACGCCCTCGGGGGAGGCGTTCGGTTCCTCTCCGATGTCATCGTAGGTATCCGCGCTCCAGAGGTCGGGAGTAGCGGGGGATTCCGGCGGGGGCTGATTGCCCTCGGAGCCGATAATGTCCGTCCGGAGGGTAAAGAGCGTAGCTGCCGCCCGGACGTGTTGACCCAGCGTAAACATGACCCGACAATCGTCATTCGTGTAGTCCATTTGGTTCACGAACATATCCCCATCGGGGGCATTCCCGCAGGAGGTACTGGGGAAGGAGGGGCAACCGCGGTTAGCAATAGCCTGATTGGGCGTGTCATCCACCTCATCGGTGCCGGCACAATTATCGCTCGTCGACTGATCGTCCCCCCAGATGTGTCGCAGGTTCAGCCAGTGGCCGATTTCGTGCGCCGTTACGTGCCCGAGATCGAAGGGGGCTACGGCCGTTCCCATAGTACCGAAGGCAGAGGGGTCCATGACAACACCATCTTCCGCCGGTCGGGTGGCAAGATCCGCCGGCCAGGAACTGTACCCAAAGGGACGCGCCAGCGGCCCTACCCAAATATTGAGGTAACGATCGCTCGGCCACCCGTCCAGTCCTCCGGAACTGAAAAATTTGATGGGGTTACGAGCCGGTCCGGTACTGGCTCCCGAGTTCCGCCCGAAGGCGGTAACGGTCGTATTTCTCCGGTTGATTCCGGTAGTGGCTTCACAGTCGGGCCCCCGACGCGCCAGCGCAAATTGAATCCGGAGGTCCGCTACCTGGGGGGAGAAGGCCGTTGGAACGCTGGCAACTCCGGGGTTCGTAGCCCGGAAGAGTTCGTTCAGCGCATCGATCTGACTCTGCACCTGGGCGTCGGAAACGAATTGTGCCGTAGTGTTATAAAGATTGTGGACCACGACGGGAATAGTGATGACCTCTCCGCCGAAACCGAGTTCGTCCGCGTCCCGCAAACTTTCCAGGTACTCGGCCGTGAGTCCGCGAATACGCTCGAACTCCTGGAAAAATACGGGATCGTTTTCCAACCGATCAAGCAGATCGTCTCCCGTACCGCAGTCAAATTCCGTAACCTCCGGTTCCAAGTTAAAACCGATATCGTCAATGAAAAACGTCGCGGAATTTCCCGCCCCCGACAGGTCGATGACGTACCCAAGGGCTCCGGGCAGGCTGACGGTCTGGTACGCCCGGGCCGCCGCTACCCGCCTTACCTCCGAAACATTCCCGTCACTGTCGTAGGCGTAAAAGACGAATTCTCCCTGACCGGCGAAACCGCTGATGCGCAGAAAGACGTCCTGGGTGGGGCGGGGAAATTCGATGAGGATGTCGTCGCCAGGAAATTCGCAGCCGATTCCGCCGCTGCAGTTCGCCCCGACGTTGGTGCCGGAGGGGGCGTCGTTCCGGGAAAAAACAGTGGTCCCCCCGGCGCTGAGCTCGTTGTTGCTAAGGAAGTCGCTGATGTCCACGGTCGGCGTACCGAAGGAAATATTGTCGGCATCCAGCTCCGCGCTGGTGGTGAGGATGCCCTCGTAATCTTCAAAATCGAAGAAGTTACCGGGTTGCGCGCCGAGCGACACGGCGAACAGCAACCACAGGAAGGGAGTAAGTAAATCTCGCATGTTGGGATGAGTTAGAAAGGTGAAGGAATGAGCGAGAGCAATCCTTAGCGGTAATCACCTTTCTATGCGAGCAAAATTAAACACGTTACAACACTAATAAATTTTATCCCCATGCCCACATCACCCGGCTCGCGTAGCTCCGGTACGGTCGCCACGGCTCCGTTACCCGCAGGATCTCTTCGTTCAGTTTCCTGCCCCGGAACTTTTCCTCGTCAATCTCGAAGAGCCGGATGAGGTTGCGCCGTACCACCAGGTCGTCCAGCGGCAAGAGATCGGGCCTGCGCAGCACGAACATCAGCACCATTTCCACGGTCCACTGCCCGACGCCCTTGATCCGGATCAGCAGGTCCAGTATTTCCTGATCGGCGTAACCGCTCCAGTCGGTATTGATCAATCCGTGCTCCTGCCAGAACTCGGCCACGTTGAGCAGGTAGCCCGCCTTGGGCCGGCTCATCCCGACGGCGCGCAAGTCCTCCACGGAAAACTCCAGTAATTGCCGGGCGTGGGGGTAGCCGTCATTGAACAGGTCGAGGAAGCGACCGAAGATCGTACCCGCCGCCGCCCCGCTCAGTTGCTGGTAGGCAATGGAGCGAAGCAAGCCGAAGTAGACATCGCCACCGTAGTCGTCGCGCTCCCTGGGGACGTGGTCCTCTAAAAGCGAAGCGATTCGGGGTTCCTGCTTCAGATGCTGTCGGATCAAATGCTCTTTCATACCCGCAAAATACTCCCCCGGCAGCCGCGAATCCTAAATCCCTAATCACCAATCCCCCATCACTAATCCGTCTGGCTTACCTTCGCTGTTCTTGTCAAGCCAGCATATGAGTATTAAAGTAGGTATTTTCTTCGGCGGCCCGTCCCGCGAACGCGAGATCTCCTTCGCCGGTGGCCGTACCGTTTACGACAACCTGGACAAAGCCCTCTTCGAACCGGTGCCCATTTTCGTGGACAGCTTCCGCCGCTGGCACCTGCTCGACTGGGAGTACCTCTACCGGGGAAGTATCCGCGATTTCTTCCCCCCGGTCGAACTCGCCCCGAAGTCCGCCCACGGCTTTCAGGTCTACCAGGAGAGCCTCGGCCCGCGCGACGAGATCGCCATTGAGAAAATGGGCAGCCACGTCGGCCGCCGCATCCGCCGCGAAGAACTGCCCGAACTGATCGACATTGCCTTTCTCGCCCTCCACGGGGAGTACGGGGAGGACGGGCAGCTCCAGAAGGAACTGGAGTACGCCGGCGTCCCCTACACCGGCAGCGGCGTGCGTGCCAGCGAGATCGGGATGGACAAGGCCCTGCAGAAAGAAATGATGGCGGAACTGGGCTTCGCCTCCCCGCCCATCCGCGTCCTCGGCCGCGACGTAAATATTGCCGCTGAATTCGACGAGAGCGTCCGGGAGATCGGCTGGCCGATGGTCATCCGCCCCGCCCGCCAGGGCAGCAGCATCGGCGTGGCCATCCTCCGGGAATCCGACGGGCTGGAGGGTTTCGAGGCCGCCGTGGACGCGGCCTTCTTCCGCGAGCAACTGCTGCTCGACGATTACCGCTCCCTGTCCCGGGAGGCCCGGCTGGAGTACGTTCGTACCCTCAGCGACCTGCGGGACGGCCTGGCCTTCCCGCTCGACGTACAGCGCGGCGACCACCGGCTCACGATTTATACCCCGGACGACCTCTTCGACTACCTGGAGGCAGCCCTGGATAAAAAGGACAACCCCCTGCTCCGCTTCGAAGCCCACCAGGGCGAGGAGCGTGTCATCGTCGAGGGTTTCATCGACGGTAAGGAGTTCAGCACCATCGTCCTGCGCACCCCCGACGGCGGTGCCGTCGCCCTGCCACCGACCGAGATCGTCAAGCACGGCAAGGACCTCTTCGACTACCGGAGTAAGTACCTCCCCGGTCTCAGCCGCAAGGTCACCCCCATCGACCTGCCCGCCGACCGTATCGACGCCATCCGCGGGGAGTGCGAACGCCTTTTCACCGAACTCGGCTTCGAAACTTACGCCCGCATCGACGGCTTTCACACCCCCGGCGGCGGCATTTTCCTGAATGACCCGAACACCACCTCGGGCATGCTGCCGAGCAGCTTCTTTTTCCACCAGGCCGCCGAGATCGGGCTCAACCCCAGCCAGTTCCTCACCTACATCATCCACGCCAGCCTCCGGGAGCGCGAGGGCGGGGACGCAGGTGCATTGCTTACCGATTTGGACCGGCGTCTCGACCGCTTGCGGGAGCGGTCCGCCGAGCGGGAACGCATTGCCGTCCTCCTGGGCGGTACGAGCTTCGAGCGACACATCAGCGTCGAGAGCGGCCGTAACGTCTACGAGAAACTGAGTAGCAGCGCCGATTACCAACCGGTACCGCTGTTTCTGACGGCTCCCCGCTCCGGGGGAGAGGTGCTCTACCACCTCCCCATCAACCTGTTACTTAAGGACAACGCCGACGACATCCGCGACCAGGTGACGGGCAAGTACGTCCCACACCCCGCCATCGAGGACATCCGCCGGGCCTGCGCCGAGATCACGGCCCGCTTCGCCGACCCCGATTTCGTATTCGAACCCTACCCCGTTAAGTGGAACGAACTACCGGGTATGGTGGACGGCGTTTTCATCGCCCTCCACGGCCGCCCCGGAGAGGACGGTCAGGTACAGACCAAACTGGAAGAACTGGGCCTCTACTACAACGGCTCCCGCCCGGCCAGCGCCGCGGTGACCATCGACAAGCACGCCACCCTGGAGGCCCTCCGCGATGCCGGATTGCCGGTGACCGACCAGTGGCTGGCCACCGAGACCGCCTACGCCGCCGACCCAGATGCTTTCCTGAGTACCGTTGAGAAAAAATTCAAGTACCCGTTCATCGCCAAGCCGGTGGATGACGGCTGCAGCTCCGCCGTCCTGCTGCTCCACGACCGGGAAGAACTGACGGCCTACTGTGACCAGACCTTCGTGGGTGACTCCGACGATAACCGGGACGTGCTCGGCCTCGGGAAGACCGACGAGTGGCCGGTGGGTAAGCAGACCATCCTGTTCGAGCGGCGCATTACCGCGGAAGGGGCCGAAAAATTCCTGGAGATTACCGGGGGGCTCCTCACGCCGGCTACCGGCGAGCTGCGCTCACCGGTAGTGATGCAAGTCTTCGAGCCCAGCGAAGCCCTCGCCGGCAAGGGTATCCTCAGCCTGGAGGAGAAATTCCTCGCCGGTCAGGGGCAAAACCTCACCCCCGCCCGCCTAGCCACCAAAGACCACGATTACGATTACGTAGCCGACCTCGTCAAGTCCGACCTCGAACGGGCCGCCCGCGTCCTCGGCGTGGAGGGCTACTGCCGGATCGACGCCTTCGTCCGGATATTCAAGGACGGAAAGGTAGAGACGGTCGTGATCGAGGTGAACAGTCTGCCGGGAATGACGCCGGCCACCGCCATCTTCCACCAGGCCGCCCTGGCCGGATACAAACCCTACGAATTCATCCGGGAGATCCTGAAATTCGGTAAGGCCCGGCGGGCGGTGAGGGCCTCCCTCCCACCAGCCATCGTCGACTACCCCGAAGAGACGGAGCCGGTGCAGGACCTGCGCTTTTCGGGACGACCGGACGCACCCGTTGCCAAAGAAAGTTTTGCACCTGCGTCCGCGCCCACGGTCACTGCCGCAGAGCACGGTTCCCGGCTACCCGGGCCGTGGTGGAAACGCGCCATAGCTTTCGTTTTCAGTGCTCCCTTCCTGAAAAATCTCATCGCGGCGGCCCTTTTCCTCGGTCTGCTCTTCCTGTTGCTGCGCGGTTTCCTCGGCTGGTACACCAACCACGGGGAGGACATGGTACTGCCCACCTTCACCGACCTGAACATCGAAGAAGCCCGCCGGATTGCCGGGGAGCAGGGCGTGGTACTGGACGTGACGGAGGGGGCCTTCGACCCCGACCGGGAAGCCGGAACGGTCGTGCTGCAACAGCCCGTTCCGGGGAGTCGGGTGAAGGAAAACCGAACGGTTTACCTGACGATCCTGAGTAATGAGGCCCCGATGATCCCGCTGCCCTCGCTGGTCGGTAACTACGATTACGACCAGTACGTACAGAAGTTACGGGCCAAGAACATCCGCTACCGGGTACGGGACCGGGTGCTGGACACGAAGCAGGAGGAGAACACCATTCTGCACTTCTTCTACGACGACCGCAAGATCACCGACCAGGATGTCCGGGCCGGGGTCAGCGTTCCCCAGGGCAGCACCCTGGATTTCGTGGTGACCATCAAGGACGACGGCAACCGGACCATCCCGACCAGCTACCGCTGCAAGCGCTTCGGTACGGTGGAATTCCGCCTGGATGCCAACAGCCTCACGGTGGAGAGGTAACCGGCGGTGGCGCCAACCGGGCCGATGCCTACGTCGTACGCACGGAACCACCGTTGGGGACCCAGGTGAAGACGGGAACGAAGGTTGACTTTTTCCTGAGCCCCAGCCGGCCGGGCGATTGTGATTAGTTTCTATTGCACGCAGAGGGCGCTGAGGAGCGGAGAACGCTGAGCGGCGGAGTATCATGCTCCGCGCCCTCTGCTCCTCTGCGAACTCTGCGTGCCACCAAATGCACCAAACACCCCCGCCATACGTTTCCCTACTGACCAAGATGAAACCATGACCGTACGCCTACTCCCCCTGCTCTGCTTACTTATTTTCAGTTTCGCTACCGTGTCCGCCCAGGAAATCCGGCCCCTCGGTGGGCACGATGCTTTACGGCCGACCCCCGGTAAGCACGTCGCCGTGCAAACTAAGATGGACTGCGGGGACCCCGACCTATCGGCTTTCGAACGTGTCATTGCCGGAGATTCAGCGGTGCTACGGATCGACCTGGACACGGCCGGTCTGGGTACTTTCGTAAACGACATTCGGTGTTTCGGCTGCGACGATACCGACTTTGGTGACGGTCACGCTGAGAAACGACACCCTGAACTACGATCCTGACGCCGACGTCGAGCAGGGCCTGGACACCCTGAAGTTCATCGCCTGTACGGCCGAAGGTGTCTGCACGGATACGGCCACGATCATCGTACTGGTACAGCGTCCGGGACGGACGATCAACCTGACGGCCCGCACCGTCGACCCGGGAGACACCCTCTTCCTGCGGGTACCCGACGACCAGCTGCCCGGGGGACTGGACTGCCGAATCCTGGAGGGTTGCGCGGACGACTACCCCGGCCGCGAGCAACGCTTCGCCTTCGTGGGCGACGAAACCCAGGGGAACGACGTGAACTACGTCTCCGCCCGCCTGGGGGGAACCGACCGGGTGTGCGTGACCCTCTGTAATGCTTTCGGTCTCTGCGATACTTACCGGACGGCCGTCACGATCGTGCGCGAACCGATCAACCTGCCCTTCTTCGACGACTTCAGTTACGACGACACCCGCCCCGCCGCCCGCCTCTGGCAGGACGAGGACGTACTTATCAACGATAATTTCGCACAGGAACCGCCCAGCATCGGCGTGGCCACCTTCGACGCCGTGGACTTCGACGGACGGCCCTACGACGGTAACGGTACGGCCTTCGGTACGCGGGATTTTCTGACCAGCGCGCCCGATCAACATGGCGGGACAGAACGGTGCCGTACTGAGTTTCTGGCTACAGGCCCGGGGGCTGGGTAACCGTCCGGAAACCCGGGACAGTTTCCTGCTGCAATTCCTGACGCCGGCGGGCAACTGGGAGACCGTTCTGCAGGAGCGAGGTCGGTCGAATACCGAGGATGCGGGAACGCCCATTCCGTTCGCGTTACGCTCCCTGGTGGTACCCGCCGCCTATCTCTACAACGGCTTTCAGTTTCGGTTCGCCAACAAGAGCAACGAGCGGGGCGTGGTGGACAACTGGAATTTGGACTACGTGAAGTTGCAGAATGGGCCTGATGCCTACAAATAACCGACCGGAGGTGACCCACGACCTAGCCCTAGTGACAAACCATTCTACCTGACTGCTCCATACACCGCTGTTCCCCTGCGTCATTTTCAGCAGCTCCGGATGCAATTGTTACGCTGACTCAGTAGTCTTAAAGCTTTTCAACCACCGGACGAGTGACGGCAGGTTAGTCAGGCCGAATCCACGGGTACGGCATTGGAACGAAGGTGCTTTGGCCGCAACAGGGACCTTTTCTCTGAGTGCCAGATTTTTTTGGAGAGGACAACGGCATGACGCTGGGCACGACGTGATTGAAAGACAATCTGTGACGCGACTGCACCCCTCGAAAATCAATCTGGATTCGGTTTCCTGAGAGATTACCTACTCAATACGTGGACGTCCTGAGCTCACCGCACTGCCGGTCACCTATAACCTGACAATTGCTCAGGATCAAATCCTGGTTCGCGCTGTCATACGAAATAATACCGCCACCACCATCACCGAATTCGGCAACTACTTCGCCTACGATGACGGCACGGCCGAACAGATCATCGAGGGGGGAAACGATCTGCTGGTGGTACAGCGCTACGACAATTACGTGGCCGACCAACTGACCGGCATCCGCATCCGCATCCCGCGGGGACTGCGCAACCTGAGCGGACAGAACATCCGCCTGGTGGTGTACACCGGTGACGAGGTGCCGGAAGTGGAAGTCGGCCGCTACGAGTTCCCGATCCTGTACGCCGAGGACTTCTTCCGGGACAGCCTCCAGGGGTTCACCAGCTACGCCCTGCCCGAGCCGATCGAGCTGGCGGAGGGCTCCTTCTTCGTGGGCTGGCAGCAGATTTCCACCGATAACCGGGTCGGTATCGGTTACGACCGGAGTAACGCCACCGGCGGGCTGATCTACTTCAACAGCGGTTCCGGCTGGAACGAGTTTGACACCGGCTCGATTCCCGGCGTCCTGATGATCCGTCCGCTGATGGCGGGTTCGGACATCCTGCCCACCAGTACGGAGGAAGCGGCGCTCGCCAATTCCCTGACGCTCTACCCCAACCCCACCGACGGTCTGCTGCAAATCGATCGTCCCGCGGATCTGGAAGACCGCATTATTTACCGGCTGTTTTCCGCCGAAGGCCGGCTCATGGACCAGGGCACGCTCGGCCGGTCACTGGACCTGAGTGGATTCACGCCGGGATTGTACCTGCTGGAAACGGCCGTTGGCGGGGAAAGAGGATTTTATAAAGTGGTGGTTCGGTAGGTCTCCACCTACCGGTCGTCGATCAATTCCAGCACTCAAACGTTCTAGCAGCAAACCAAAAATAATCATGGAAGCATCCATCCAGGAACTGAAGAAGCGCGAACAGGAAGACGAGCAGGATTACGTCCTCCTCGATGTCCGCGAAGACTATGAGCGCGAAGAGTTCAATATCGGCGGCCTCCACGTCCCGCTGGGGCAACTGACGATGTCTTTCGATAAACTCGCGCCCCATAAGGACAAGGAGATCATCGTTTACTGCCGGAGCGGCAAGCGGTCGGCCATGGCCCAGGAGTTACTGCGGCAGTCGGGCTTTACGAACGTCCGGAACCTGGAGGGGGGAATGTTGGCGTATCAGCAGGAGTAGATCTTTGGACCGTTAGAACGTTGGAGGCCAACGGTCCAACGGTCCAACCTACCTCCTTCTCATCACCCGTGCCTCAAAACCCGCCGCCCGGATCTTATCCGCCATACCGCTGGCCGTTTGGTAGGAGTCGCTCTGTCCGGCCAGGGCTACGGCGAAAGTGCCCCGGTTAAATTTTTCCAGGCGGCTATCCGGGAAACCGGATTTTTTCAGGTTCTCGACCCTTTCCCGCGCATTGATGAGCTGACGGAAACTACCGGCAATGACGAGGTAGCGCCCGCTGGAGGAACCGGTGGCGGGAGTAGAAGCCGGCGTGGCGGGAAGGGTGGCCGGAGCGGCGGGGGCAACCGGCGTGGAGGTGTAGCCGGGGTCATCCTCTTCGTCATACGCTTCCTTGTCGGTTGCGTCGACCAGATCGTCGTCCTCGGCTTCCTGAAAGTAGTCGTCGAGGTTACCGTCGGTGTTGGTTCCGGCCCCGATGTCGGCCGGAGCGGGTTCATCGGAGTAGTCAGCGGGGTTGAGCACGATACGATCGTTGCCACCGCCGGCGGTGGCGACCCTTCCGTCCTGAAACGCCTGGGTGATGAGGTACGCCAGTGCTAACAGACAGGCAATCAGAATAATGGGTATCAGTATGGAGGTGTTCTTCATTGGTATGGCAACTGTTAAAATTTAAGGAAAGCCCGTAACGAGGGCAACAATAGCGGAAAAATACTCATTTTGGAAGCCGAACGGGGCCACTCTTATGATACCCCAAGACTTAGTCAAGTGTTTGCTTTTTGGAAAGACCGTTTTTTGGGAGTGCTCTTCGAGCGCTCCCTTTTTGTTGGTACCCGCAATATCCGCCGGGGTGAACCACTCTCCCACCCGAACGTTTGCCCCTCATATGTCCGACCCCACCGCCGCAGAAAGAAAAGAAGACCACATCGAGCTTGCCTTCCGCAGCCAGGTCGACCAACTGGCCCTGGACGAGCGCTTCGACTACGAGCCCCTCCTGGCCCCCCACCCCACTCCGGACTCCCTCCCGGAACTGGTCTTTGCCGGAAAATCACTCCGCGTTCCCCTCTGGGTGAGCAGCATGACCGGGGGCACCGAAAAAGCCCTGGTGATCAACCACAACCTGGCCCGGGCCTGCGGAGAATTCGGAATGGGCATGGGGCTGGGCTCCTGCCGCTCGTTACTCTACGATACGGGGCGGTTCAAGGACTTTAACGTCCGCCCCCTGATGGGAGACGCGGCCCCGCTCTACGGCAACCTCGGCGTTGCCCAGGTACAGACACTACTCGACGACGGGGAAGAAAACAGAATTTCCGAACTTATCACCGCCCTGCGACTGGACGGTCTGATCATCCACGTCAACCCGTTCCAGGAGTGGTTGCAGCCGGAGGGTGACCGGTTCACCGTCTCCCCGCTGGAAACGATCCGGACCACCATGGCGGCCCTCCCGGACGTCCGCTTCATCGTGAAGGAGGTCGGGCAGGGTTTCGGGCCGGGCAGCCTTAAGGAACTGCTTAAACTGCCGCTGGCGGCCGTAGACCTGGCCGCGAACGGAGGAACGAACTTCAGCAAGCTCGAACTTTTCCGCTCCGACGAAATGCTCCGGCGCGCCTACGCCCCCCTGACCCAGGTCGGTCACTCCGCCCCGGAGATGGTCGACATGGCCAACCGGATCCGGGCGGAACGGCCGGGGGAGATCCACTGCCAACAGCTCATCATCAGCGGGGGAGTCCGGAATTTCCTGGACGGGTACTACCTCACGGAGCGGTCGACAATTCCCGCCATCTACGGTCAGGCCTCGGCCTTTCTGCGGTACGCCCGGGAGGACTACGAGACCCTCCGCCGCTACGTCGACACACAGATCAGGGGGCTGGAACTGGCGCATGCTTACCTTCGCCTCCGCAACCAGTAACAAACAGCAGCGTGGCGGATAAGCGAATCAACGGTTTTAGCCGGATGGACAAGGCGGAGAAACGCCAGTGGCTGGTGGATACTTACCTCGACGGGCAGGGCGGCGGCGAGCTCCCCCGCTTCGACGCGGCGGACCCGGAACTGCAGTCCGTCCTTGACGGTTTCAGCGAAAACACCGTAGCCAATTTCCCCCTCCCCCTGGGGGTGGCCCCCAACTTCCTGATCAACGGCCGGAACTACGCCGTCCCGATGGTCATCGAGGAGAGCAGCGTGGTGGCCGCCGCCAGCAGCGCCGCCAAGTACTGGTCTGACCGGGGGGGCTTTCGTACGGAGGTCATCGCCGCCGAGAAACTGGGGCAGCTTCACTTTCGCTGGGGCGGGAATCCGGACGACCGGGCACGCCTGCTCGGGAAACTTTGCACCTGCGTCCTCGCCCAAACCAAGCCCCTCACGGAGCGCATGGAGAGCCGGGGGGGCGGCATCCGGGGCATCGAGTGGAAGTACCTGCCGGAAGTGGCTCCCGACTACTACCAGCTCCTGATCCGCTTCGGGACGGCCGACAGTATGGGGGCCAATTTTATCAATACCATCCTGGAAGCCACCGGTCGGGAACTGGAACGCTGGGCCGCCACCGAGCCGGAACTGAACGCCGACGAGCGGCGGGTCGAGGTACTGATGGCCATCCTGAGCAACCACACGCCGAACTGCGTGGTGCGGGCCTGGGTGAGCAGCCCGATCGACGCGATGAACATCCCGAATTCCGGAGTGGACGCCGCCGATTTCGCCCGCCGATTCAAACTGGCCGTCGACGTGGCCCGCCACGATCCCTACCGCGCCGTGACCCACAATAAGGGCATCATGAACGGCGTGGATGCCGTGGTGCTGGCCACCGGCAACGACTTCCGTGCCATCGAGGGCGCCTGCCACGCCTTTGCCGCCCAGGACGGACGGTACCGCAGCCTGAGCCGCTGCCGGGTGACCGACGATGATTTCCACTTCGAGGTGACCCTCCCCCTGGCCCTCGGCACCGTCGGTGGCCTGACCAAGCTCCACCCGCTGGCCAAACTGTCGCTGGACCTGCTGGGCCGCCCCTCGGCCGCCGAACTGATGGGCATCGTAGCCGCCACCGGGCTGGCCCAGAACTTCGCCGCGCTGCGCAGTCTGGTGACCACCGGCATTCAGAAAGGGCACATGAAAATGCACCTGCAGAATATCCTCTCCAGCCTGGAAGCCAGCGCCGGGGAAAGGACCCGGACCGAGGAATTTTTCCGGGGCCGCACGGTGAGTCACCACGGGGTACGGCAGTATCTGGAGCAGCTGCGTGGGGTTTAACCAAACATTAGCAGTTCGTTGGTTGACTGACAGGCAGCCAGGGCCGAACTTGGCGGGATGAGCCGCCTGATTCTGCTATTCCTCTTGCCTTTCCTGTTTCTGAGTTGTCAGCGCGACAGCGCGAGGGACGGTCAGGAAATCCTCCTCACCGAGGATATTTTCAACCTGATGAACGAGCGGGTACAGGTACGTTACGATACCATCAACGGCGAGGTCGTACGCAGTTTCCACCTGCTGCCGGAGGAGGATAACATTGCTAAATTACTCAACAACGACCGGGTAAAGATCATGCTACCGGCCGCCGACGTATCGTTGGGCGACGATACCGTTCGCATCGGCATCATGCGGGTGGTCGACTGGGACAGTACCTTCGCCAGGGGGGATTACAGCAGCTTTCCGGACCACCTTTTCATCACCCACGCCGGTACGGAAGCGACTTCTTTCGTACTCGATCAGGCCAATATCCGGCCCATTACCAACCGTACCGTATTTCGGGTGGGCCGCAACCACTACCTGCTGAAATCCGTCGATTCCCTGTTAACCCGGCTGGTCGTTCAGTCCATCGAGCCCCACCACAGTATTCCACTGAGCGCGGAATTCGACCTGAAGTACCGCCGGGTCAACGTCGTGGATCTGGACAACCGACCCACTACGATCCCCCACACCAAGGGGAAACGCATGGCCATTTGCTTCACGGGGATTCACGACTGGGCCGACTCCGGTTTGCTGGACATGAATGCCTTGGGCGGCCAGACGCAGGTGCAAAATTTATGGGATTTTGCCTTCATCAACCATAGCCACAGCACCGGGACCATCAGGGAGCAGGCCGCAGAATTGGGCGTGGACATACCTTTCTACAAGTCCACCACCGGTACCTGCAGCACCCTGAATTGCCGGCCCAACCTCCCGTACTGCATAGAGATCGATACGGCGGGCAACGTAGTCAGTTATTTCCGCGGAATGCGGGAGATGACGGGGATCATCCGTCAGAGCGTACCGGGAACGCCGCTCGCGCCTCCCGCCGCCAGTTCCAGTAGCCGTAGACGGCCATGATAGTGTAAACGACCATCAGGATAGCAAACAGCAGGGCACCCTGCCCCCAGTAGATCCAGACGTAGACCGCGTCGATCACGATCCAGTAGAGCCAGTTCTCCAGTCGCCGGTTGACGAGCAGGAAGGTGGCGGTAACACTGAAGGCCGTCGTCAGCGCGTCCGGATAGGTAGCCGCGCTCGTCATCACGGAACTGAAGAAGTAACCGAGGGCCAGACCGCCGAGCGTACTTATCCCGATGGTCAGCGCGTGCTCCCGGACGGTCATCCGGCGGATCGGGGTGGTGGGTACCAGTATATCTCCGTAGCCGTCCGTCGGGTCCGGCCAGGCTTCGGCCTGCAACCGTTCCCCTTCGGTGGGGGGAACGGATTCACTTCGCCAGCGCCACAGCCCCACCCCGGCCATCACGAGGTAAAAGAGCTGGAGCAGGGCATCCGACACCAATTGGTACTCGAAGAACGACAGCCAGGCCCAGCAGGCCGAACTGACGGCCGCGAAGAACCAGCATAGGTTATTGTCACCCGCCGCCAACCATACATAGAGGAGGGCGGTGAGGGTGGCGAGGTAATCGAGGGGGGAGAGGGAGAATATCTCCTGGAGGAGGGACATGGGGATTATTTCACGCGACGAACGCAGCGGAGCAGCGGGCGCAGCGCACTGTAAGCGCCGCTGCGCTTTGCTGCTCCGCTGCGTGAAACCTACCCAAACTCGACCTGCATCAATTCCGCAAACTGCGCTACCCGCTGGTCGATCTGCGCCCGGTCGAGGGTCTGCATGCGGCGGGTACCGAAATCCTCCACCACGAAGCTGGCCATGGCCGATCCGTAGATGATGGCGCGCTTGAGGTTGTCGAAGCTGGTGTCGTCGGAAGCGGCCAGGTAGCCCATAAGACCGCCGGCGAAGGTGTCTCCGGCGCCGGTGGGGTCCACTACCTTGGGGAGCAGCAGCGCGGGGCAACTGAAGACTTTTCCGTCTTTGAACAGCAGGGCACCGTGCTCTCCTTTCTTGATGATGAGTACCTCGGGGCCCATGGCCAGGATCTTTTCACTGGCGGTCAGCAGACTCAGTTCACCGCTCAGCTGACGGGCCTCCTCGTCGTTGATGATCAGGATGTCAATGCGTTTGAGGACGGCCTTGAGGTCGTCCATGGCGATGTCCATCCAGAAATTCATGGTGTCGAGGGCAATCATCTTTTGTTTTCCCTCCATCTGGTCGATCACCTTGGACTGTACCGCGGGGGTGAGGTTACCGAGCATGACGTACTCGGTCTTCCGGTAACTGGGGGGCACCTTGGGGTCGAAGTCCGCCAGCACGTTGAGCTGGGTATCGAGGGTATCGCGGCCCATCATGTCATCGTGGTAACGACCGGACCAGAAGAAGCTTTTGCCGTCGGGAATCACCTCCACGCCTTCCAGGTCGGCACCCCGGCGCTCGAGATCGTCCAGAAAGTCCTGGTTGTAGTCTCCCCCGATCACGGAGACCAGTTGTACCGGCTTGGCGAAGTGAGTGGCCGCCATGGCGATGTAGGTACAACTACCGGCTTCGATCATTTTGACCGAACCAAAGGGGGTCGCGACATCATCGTAAGCGATGGTTCCAATTGCGAGCAAACTCATATTTTCAATTTTTTGAGCCGCAAAGATTGTAAATTAAATCGGGAGGGTGTAACTTTGCGTCCGCTTAACGGGGTTGCCCCCTCGTAAAGCACTACCACTGCCTCGGTAGCTCAGTTGGTTAGAGCGGCGGACTGTTAATCCGTAGGTCAAAGGTTCGAGCCCTTTTCGAGGCGCATTAATCCCCATCTTCGTTCGCGAAGATGGGGATTTGCATTTCAGGGCATACCGGGTGGAGTCCCTAACGGATCGACCCCCGCTCCCGCCGTGCCGCCGCATCCGCCCCCCGTTCGAACTGATACCGCAGGGTCAGCGTGCTTCGCCAGCCCGTCCACTGTCGTCGCTGCTCCTGTTGCAGCCCCTCCCGGTCGGTAGCCCAACGCTGCCACTGGGGTGCACGGAGGTTAGCGGAGAGCGTCAGTCTCTCTCCCCAACGCTTGCTGAGCCCGAGCGTGCCGCCGATGTAAGGCTTGCGTACGGATTGCGCTTCCTCCACCCTGGCCTGGTACTGGATACTTCCCTGGAACTGTATTTTCTTGGGCAGGTCCAGACTGATACGCCCGGATGTCTGCCAACTCAAAAAATCGTAGTCGAAGTTCTGGTCGTCGAAGGCACCGCGCTGGCTGTATCCGTAAACGTTGATTTCGTGGGAGAGGGTAAGCTGCTCCGTGGGCCGGTAACCGGTCGTCAGTTCGATGCCGTAGCGATACTCCCGGTCCAGATTGATCGGTAACTCTATGATCGTACCGGCCTCCAGCCCGAAGACGTTCTCGTCCTCCCGAACCAGGTAAAACTCCAGGTAGTCCGTTGACCGGGAGCCGTAGAGGGCGGGATTGACCGTCACCTTCTCCGTGCGGTGGATAAAATTCAGCTCCAGCCGGTCGGTGTAAGTCGGGTCCAGGTCGGGGTTACCCCGGTAGAGGGACGTCGGGTCACCAATGCCCCCGAAGGGATTGAGCCCGCCAAACCACGGACGCCGAATCCTGCGGCTGTAGCTGAGTTGGGTACTTCCGGCCCCGGAGAGCCGGTAACTCAGGCTGGCGGAGGGAAAGAGGCGCAGATAGTCCTTACTGATGTTAGCGGAACGCTCTACGCTGTTTTCCGTGGTGATGTCCGTGTACTCGGCCCGCAGCCCTAGCTGGATACCTACTTTCTCCCCCTGCCGGGCGTACTGACCGTAGCCGGAGCCGATTCGTTCGAAGTAGTCGAAGACGTTCTCGAAGCCGGGAATGGGCTGGTAGCTGCCGTCCGTAAGTTGTCGCTCCGCCAGGTAATCGCTGCTGATCACCCGGGTTTCCGCCCGACCGCCGATTTCAAATTTGCCTCCTTCGCCGAGCGGCATCTCGTAATCGGCCTGCAGCAGCCAGTCCGTGCTGCTCTCCTCCCCCACGGTCTGGTAGGCGAAGCGGTCGGTGAGGGAGGTGATTTCCGTCTCCGTTTCCCGCCAGCTGTCGTTCTTGAGGTAGGCGGAGAACTTCCGCCCCTCCCCGATCTGGCGGGCGTAGGTCAGGTCGAGCTGGTGGTACGTCCCCGGCTCCAGGTAATCGAGGGGCTGGTCGTAGCCGCGCAGGGCATCTCCCGCCCCGTCGGAGAAGCGGAAACGGGTGATCGACTCATCATCGTTCACCACGTGGTTGATCGAGTAAGCGGCCGTCAGGGTGGCCGCCTCGCTAAGCTGGTAATCCAACCCGACGTAGGCGTTTCCGGCCCGGTCGACCCGCTCCTGGTCCATCGTCCGGTCCAGCCGTACCGGCGCCCCCTCCTCGGAGAATAGCCGAAACTCCTCCGCCTCGCCCCGGTAACTGGAGAAACGACCACCGATGTTGGCAAAGGCACTGATCTTTTCGCGCCGCAGGTTCAGGTTCAGGTTGGCCCGGTGATCGTCCGGGTAGCCGGTCGACAGGGAGGCACTGCCCCCGTAGCCCTTATTCGTCTCCTGCTTCAGAATGATGTTGATGATACCGGCCGTTCCCGCCGCTTCGAACCTGGCCGAGGGGTTCGTGATGATCTCCACCCGCTCGATACTGGCCGCCGGGATGGCTTCCAGGGAGTTGGTCGCCAGGGTGGAGGGGCGGCCGTTCACCAGGATACGGACCCCGGAGTTGCCCCGCAGACTCACCTCTCCTTCCGGGGAGACGGTCACGGAGGGCAACTGGTCCAGCACCCGGTCGGCCGATCCACCGGCGGCCAGCAGGTCTTCCCCGACGTTGAATACTTTTTTGTCCAGCAGCAGGTTCATCCGGCTCCGGTCAGCCCGGACCTCTACGGCGTCCAGTACCACGTTGTCCCCGCTCAGCACGATATCGGCCAGTTCGGTCCTGCGCTGCAGGTCGACGGGGATCCGCCGGGACTGCAAGCCGAGGAAGCCCACCTCGATCCGGTAATTTCCCCGTTCGAGCACAAAGGAGAAACGGCCTTCCGCGTCGGTGATCGTCCCTTCCACCAGGGTGGAGTCGGAGGTATAAACGGAAACCGTCGCGTATTCGAGGGGTTGGTTGTCCGGAGCGGTCAGTACGCGCCCGCTCAGGGGCAAGGCGGTGGCCAGGAGGTTACCGGCGATGGCCAGTAGCCCCAGGAGGAAAGGGATTCTCATTTGGGTTGGGTTTGTGGGGCTGATTACTTGTCGGACTTCCTCCGCCGGAACTACGCTCGGCGTCGAGGTGTCCGACAAGAATCAGCTAAGGAAAATTAGAAAAGACGGTTACCTCAGCAGTACCATCAGGTAGGGACGGGCATTCTCCCGGGCGATGTCGTAGGCGGTTTTGCCCAGTGAGTTCGTCAGGGTTTTATCCGCCCCGGCTTCGAGCAGTAATTCGACCATACGGTCCTGTCCGGCCTCGGCGGCTTCCATGAGGGGCGTCCACCCCGTCAGTTCGTAGTCGAGGTTGTCCAGTTTACGCAGGGTTTTCAGGGAAGCGTTTCCGGGGGCGGACCAGTCGTATCCGTCAGGGACTTCCCCCTTCAGTTTAGCGGCGCTTTCGTTGAGGTCTACCCCTCCCCGGCCTACGATCTTGCGAACCGCCTCCATATCTCCGGTCGCCACGGCGATCAGCAGCGGCGATTCGTTCTCCAGGTGCTGGAAGGTCAGAGGTAGGAGACTGCCGTAGTGATCACCGTGGTAAGCAAGCTGATCGTAATCGTGGTCCTCCTACTGTCGTAATGGTGGCCCCGATGGTCGCGCTCTTCGTAGTACTCCCGCTCGTAGCGGTCTCCCGGTTGCCGGTCCGCTCCTTTCTCCAGCAGGAGATCGATCACTTGGTCCGCGTTGTTCTCGTAGGCGTAGCTCAGCGCGGAACGGCCCTGGCGGTCGAGTTCGTTCACGTCAGTATCCTTACGTTTTACCAGGAAACAAACTATGTTGTACTGTCGCTCCCCGGCGGCGATGTGCAGGGGCGGCGTTCCACCCGGTGGCGTGAGTTCCGCACCCGCTTCCAGCAGTAGCTGCAAGATATCCAAATGCCCCTCCGAGGCCGCCATGCTGACGGCGGAACGATTATTCCCCGTCCCGACGTAGTTGAGGTCGGCACCCGCCCTCATCAGGTAGCGCATAGACTCCGTAGCGCCCTCGTCGGCCGCCTCGATCAGGGCGGTCCAGCCGTAAGCATTGGAAAAGTCAACGTTCGCTCCCTTTTCCAGCAGCAGCCGTACAATCTCCGTCGTGTTGTCGGATACCGCGGCCATCAGCGGAGAAAATCCCTCCCTATCCACCTGATCCAGGTTACTCACCCTTTCCAGAAAATACTCGGTCAGGCGTACGTTTTCTCCCCTTATGGCTTCCATGAGGAGTTCAAAGTCGGTCAGGCCCGTGGGTAGACCGTCCAACTCGCGGGCCAACGAAGCAGTGGGGGATTCCTGCATTTTCTCTACGAAGGCCTCGACGAATGCCCCCGGATTTTCTATCGGGTCGGTTTCCCGTTCGGTGGCGAACTCGGTCACCTTCCGGCGAACATCCGCGATGATCGCGTCCGTCTCCGGGGAGATTCCCGGGGTGGAATCTCTTTCCACTTCCTCGCTGACCGGGGCCAGACTTAGTGCCGTGGCGGAAGGATCGCTGCGATCGGGCGCCGGTGCCCCCCCGGTGGTCATACTCGCCGTGAATAGCGCGACGACCACGATACCCGCCGTCAGTACGCCCTCCCCGTAAGTAGCCGCGCCACCGCCCGTGAACAGCCGGCTGATCCGGTGGTGAAAGGCGGAGGGGGCGGTGCCGGTAAAGGCCATGGCCAGTTGTCCCCGCCCGCCGGCGGCCTCCTTCAGCTGCACCAGGGTACGGGCGTATCCCGCGGGCTGCCCGGTAGCCAGGATGGCCAGGTCGTCGCAGCAGTGCTCCCGTTCTTCCCGGATACGGGCGTTCATCCACCAGACGCCCGGGTGGTAGAAAAACAGGGTGCCGAGTAGCGTCTGGGCCAGGTTCACCAGGAAGTCGTGCCGACGTACGTGGGCCAGTTCGTGGGCCAGGATGGCGATCACCTGGCTCTCCTTCAGTTCCTCCAGTAAGGCAGGTGGAAAGAGGACCACGGGTCGCAGCCAGCCCGCCGTGAGGGGGGAATTTACCCGGAGACTCGTCAGGTAACGGATGGGACGGCGGATACCGAGCCGGTCCTCCAGCTCCCCGATCCGGTCCAGCCACCTGGCCGGCATCCGGCTGGTCCCGTAGCTCTTCAATCGCTGCACGTAGGCCAGTTGTCCGAGCCAACGGAGTTGCAGGATGAGCACGCCCATCAGCCAGAGGGTTACGATGAGGGGCAGGTGAGCACTGTAATAACTCGCTACGCGCGACCGGAAATCAGGGGGCGGGACGGTCTCGTTATTAATGAATGTTGCACCTGCGTCCGCGCCCGGCTCTTGCGTATACACAGGAGAATTATCCTGCGAGACCGCAGGTGCAAAGCTTTCGAAAGAATTCGCGGGAGTGTACTGGCGAATAAAGGTCGCACCCACCGTCAGGAAGAAGGCCGCCAGGAGCCCCGTGGCCACGACGTAACGGGCCTGGGAACTGAACCGCCGCAGGCCCACCAACAGGGCACCGAGCAGGAGGGCGAAAATTGCCGCCTGCCAGAGGGTATGCACCAGCGTCCAGCCCAGGGCGCCAATGAGTTCGGGGGAGAAGATTTGCTCGATCATTGGTCCTTGTTTTTTTCCAGCCGCTCGATCAGCGCCTTGAGTTCGGAAATGTCTTCCTTGCTGGTTTCGTAGTTACCCAGCGCCCGCATCACCAGCCGGGAGGCGGAGCCCCCGAAGGTCTTGTCCAGAAAGGTGTCCAGTAATTTGTCCTGGGTACCCTCCCGCTCCACGATGGCCCGGTAAATGTGCTTGCGCCCCTGGGATTCCCGTCCCAGGAAACCCCGCTCGGTCATCACCTGCATGGTTTTGAGCACGGTGGTGTACACTACTTCCTTGTCGTCCGAGAGTACGTCGTGTACCTCGCGCACGGCCAGTGGTCCCCGCTCCCACAGCAATTGCAGGATCGCCAGTTCGGCGGCGGTGGGTTGTGAGTTTTTGTCTGGTTTCATCTATCTACGATTTCTTTCGTAGCAAATGTACGAGCAACATCGTAGTAGATGCAAATTTATGTACGATTATTTTCGTAGTTGGTTTTTACAGAGGGTCACGCAGCGACGTACTATCCCGCGCTGTGTCCGCTGCTCCGCTGCGCGAGATAATTCACTACATATACTCCCCCCACCCAAATCGTTCCATAATCCTCAAGCAGCGCTCCAACAAAACTGGGTCAGTACTACTTCGCCACTTATCCACCTGCCGTTCCGGATCGGCTAACAAACTTCCGTCGAAATCACTGCTACTCGCCCTCCGAAAATCGAATTGCTCCAGGAAGGTCGTCTGGTCTAACTCCGGCGACCACTCCGTTAGTAGCGGTCGCAGCGTAGCCACCGGGTCCAGTACCAATTCCTCGTAGCGGACCACCTGCACCCGCTTCAGCAGTTCCGGCCGATCCAGGAGCCAGCGGTGGTGCAGGCACCAGACGGCGGTCCGGAATTCCAGCTCCGTCTCGTAGGATTGCAATTCCGTTTCGTACTCAAAGAAGAGGGGGTTGTAAGCGCGCGCCGGCTCCGGCTGCCACTGCTTGTGCTTTTCCAGCCGCCCCCAGGCCCGCACGTAGGAATCCGCCGTAGCGATGGGGTGGCGTAACAGCACGATCGGTTTATACCTGAATGCGTGGGCGTCCAGTAGTGCCGGCAACAGGCTCGCCGCCCGTACGAATTTGGTCAGTACCCGGCGTGGTTCGCGCAGGTGGCGTAGCCGGATGTAGTCGGTCTGCCAGCCGCCGCGCTCGCGTAGGGTGAGCAGATCGGTCAGGTTACCGTTCGCCAGGTTCCCTGCGTTGGGTCCGTTCAGCGGCTCCCAGTTCGGCACGATACCGGGTAATTCACTCAGGATCTCGAAGAGCCACGTGGTCCCCCCCCGCGCCATCCCGGAAAGGATCAGGGAGTCCGACAGTTGAAAATTCGCGCGGCGAAGGGCGCTTTCGATAAGGGGTCGGCGAAGGGCCCGCCCCCCGGCCAGCCGGTAGTGGGTCCAGGCCCGCCGCATGCGTTCCGCAACGCTGCGCTCTCCCATCCTAACCATAGATGGTCGCCACCATCCCCCGCCCCCCGGCCCGGTTCCGGAACTCACAGAGGTAAAGCCCCTGCCAGGTACCCAGGTTGAGCCGGCCGTTGGTAATGGGCAGCGTCACACTGTGACCGATCATGGCGGCCTTGATGTGGGCGGGCATGTCGTCCGGCCCCTCCAGGGTATGGACCAGGAAGGGCATATTCTCCGGGACGAGGTGATTGAAGACCGACTCAAAGTCGGTCAGCACGTCCGGATCGGCCGCCTCGTTGACCGTAATGGCCGCCGAAGTGTGCCGAATGAAGAGGTGTAACAAGCCGGTTTCCGGTAGTTCGGGCAACTGCTCCATCACCTCCCGGGTGATGACGTGGTACCCCCGTGAGCGGGGGGAAAGGGTGAAAGTCGTTTGTTGTACCATAATTTAGTAGCTAGGCTGCAGTATTCGGTCGCTAGCCTTACTGGATACCAGCGACTATTTGCTACCCACTATCTTCTCCTCCTCCGGCTCCGCTTGTTCCCGTAATCCGGGCAGCGAACGTCGCCAAAGTAGTAATTGATACCGATCCCGATGAAGATGTAGCGATCGTTTCCCGTATCGTCGCCGCGCTGTTCGCCCTGTCGGTCGGGGCGGTCAACGCCTTCGGCCATCAGGCTCCGGTCACTGAGGGCATAGGCCAGGGGACCACGACTGCGGATCAGGTCCGTCTTGTCCGGGTAGGTGGTGGAGACATCGTCGAGGTAGTCCGTTCCGACATTGCGGACCCCGACGTTAGCGTCGATGCTGAGTTCGTAGGTCAGGTCCCAGCGGATGCCGATACCGTAGGTCAGGGCGCTGGCGAGGGTCAGGTATTCCTCTCCGTTGAGCTGGCCCTCGGTGCCGAATTCGCGTAGTTCGACCGTCTCCCCGTTGGGGGCGACCGTCTTGGGGTTGTAGTTGAAGACGGACACCCCGGCAAAGGCGTAGGGCGTAAAGAAGTGTTCCTTACTGCCGTGGAAGTAGGGCAGGAAATTGAACTCGAACTGGGCCGTTCCGTCGTAGATCATGGAGTTGAAATCCAGGTTACGGTTCCGCTCGAAGGGGTTGTCGCTGTCGCTGTCGTAGGCCTCGATCTTACCGACGTTCAGGCTCACGCGGGCGGCCACGCGGTGGTTGAAATTGTAGCGCGCCGCCACGCCGCCGGCCAGGTTGGGGCGGTTGAATTTGAAGTCGGTATTCAGGTCACCCAGGTAAAAGGATGCCCCCACCCAGGGGCCGACCTCCAGTCCCTTCATTTCGTTCTGGGCGCTAACCGGGGCGAGGGCGCAGGTGCAAAGTATTCCGAGGAGCAGCGGGAGACGGGAGGTGAGCATGAGACGGCAATAAAGAAGCGCGCCGGGACCTTCCGGCGCGCTTGGGGTTGTGACTGATGTTTTGAACGTGGGTCTCGTTCCGGGTATTGTGGATCGTAGGCTTTAGCCGCGGACGACTTTGGTCGAAACGTAACGCCGTCGGATAAATCCGACCGTAGACTAAAGTCCACGATCACTCTCCCGTAAAACTGCTCGTAGATCCCCTTCAGATCCGCGTTCGTCTCCGCCGCCTTGATCGTGGCAATGGAACTGGTGATCTCGGTCAGCAACACGGTGATGCCCTCCGCCTTCATCGGGGCGGCGTCCATCTCTGCCTTCAGGGTTTTGCCCAGTTCACTGAGGGAGCGGGTGGCCGCCAGACGACGCCAGGGGCTCTGGCCCATGTTCGTGGCGATTCCGCTTAGGCGACTGATACCTTCCCGGACCTGTTCCGTGCTGCCACCGCTGAGCAGCGTACCGTAGGAACCGTACAGGCTGATGGCGTCCATTCCGTCGGTAACGTCGAGGCGACCGTCGATGTAGGGCAGTTTCGTCAGGTCGCCGCTCTCTCCGTAGAGTTCGGCCAGGGTGGCGGCGATGGCATCGTTGTCGACGGTCTCCAGCTCTGCGGCGCGGACTTTGGCTGCTTCGGGATCTACGGACATCAGGGCGGTAAAGCCGGCGGCCACCACATCGTAGGAGCGGGCGGTCAGCGCGGACTCGGCGATAGCCTTCAGTCCTTCATCTTCAGCGGCGGAAAGGGTCTCGATGGCCAGCGCCCGGACGGCGGCCCGGCTATCCTCCCGGGCGATGGTACGGATGAGCGGCAGCTGCTCCGGGGTCGGGGTCTCGATGCTCTGCAGGGCGGCCCCGCGAATGACGTAGAAGTCGTCTCCCAAAGCTTTCGTAATGATGGCACCCGCGGGCGCGCCCTCCGAATTCTGCAGTCGCGCCAGCGCACTGTAGCGGTCCAGGAAGCTTCCGCCCCGGTTAAACTGAGCGATCAGTTCGCTTTCGGATTTCTCGTAGTCGTACTCCGCCAGCAGTTGGTGCTGGGGGTCGAAGATGACCACCTCCGGCTGGGTAGCGGAGGGAAAGCTGAAGTTTTGCTCCCGCTGATCGATCCAGATGCGGTGGCGGGTGGGGCCGGCGGCCGTGTACACGTCCACGTCCACCGGAATGCGGAAAATGGCGGGCACGTTATTGTCCGTGTCTTGGGTCTGGGCGACGGTCAGGCTGACCTGGCCGTCGGCGTAACCGGTTTCGATGCTCAGCTTCGGGTGGCCGGCCTGGTGGAACCATTGGTTGAAGAACCAGTTCAGGTCCTGGCCGGTGGTTTCCTCGAAGGCCAGGCGGAGTTCGTCCACCTCCACGGCCGTGAATTCGTTGCTGGAAAGGTAATTCTTCAAACTGGTGAAGAAGGCCTCGTCGCCCAGGTAGTTGCGCAGCATGTGCAGCACGGAGCCGCCCTTGTTGTAGCTGTGGGCGTCAAACATCTGCTCCTTGTCGTCGTAATCGTACCAGATGAGTTCGTGGGGTTCGCCCCGCTGGAGGGAACCGAGGTAGCCCTGCCACTCCTGCAGCAGGTGGTAATCGGCGGCATCCTTTCCGTGCTTGCGCTCCATCCAGAGGTACTCGCTGTAGTTGGCGAAGCCTTCGTTCAGGGTCAGGTTACTCCAGCTCTCGCAGGTAACGAGGTCACCGAACCAGTGGTGAAACATCTCGTGGGCGACGATCTTCTCGTTGGTGTCCTCGTCGATCAGGTCGCGGTCGGTACCGTGCATGAATTCTCCAAAGATGACGGCCGTGGTGTTTTCCATGGCTCCGCTGACGTAATCGCGTACGGCCACCTGACTGTACTTCGGCCAGGGGTAGTGGGTGCCGGTGACGTCGCTGAAGAAGCTCAGCATTTCGCGGGTGTAGGGGAAGATCGACTTTGCGTAGGGCGACCACTTCGGTTCCAGGTAGTAGTTTACGGGGATGCCGTCCCACTGCTCGTCCTCCACGATGTCGAACTCACCAACGGTCAGCATAAACAGGTAGGGGGCGTGGGGCAGGTCCATCCGCCAGTAATCCGTCCGCTTCCCGTTCGCGGCGGGAGTGGAGCTGACGAGGACGCCGTTACTCAGCGTCTTGTACTTGTCGGCTACGGTGATGTAGATCTCCTGGGTACAACGCTCGTTGGGCTTGTCGATGGTGGGGAACCAGCGGCTGTTGTTCTCGGTCTCTCCCTGGGTCCAGATCTGGCGGGGCTTGTCGCTTTCCTCTCCGCGGGGGTTGATGAAGAAGAGCCCCTTGTCGGAGGTAATGGCCGCGCTGCCGCCGCTCTGGGCGGGGATGGCGGTGTAGTCGATCGTCAGTTCGTACTCCTCTCCCCTTTTGTACTCCCGTCCGAGGTCGATGGTCACTGTCTGCTTATCTCCTTCGTAGACGTAGGGCAGGTCGTTGCCGTTCATCCGGATACTGTTGAAGGTAAACTGCTTGGCATCCAGCACCAGCTCGCGGCTGGGGTTGAAGATGGGTTCGAGACGCAGCGTGGCTTCTCCCATCACCATTTCTTTTTCCCAGTCAAAACTGACGCGCAGTTTGGTGTGCAGCAGGTCGTGGGTCCGCTCGTAGGCGGCCCGGTAGACGGGGCGGTCGTTGGGAATTTCCACTACCGGTTCGTCGGCGGGCACATCATAGATCACCCCATTCTGTTCGGGAGTAACGGTCATCGTATCGAGGTCACGGACTTCGCCGATGGTGCCTCCGTCCATCACGGCGGGCTTGGTGGTATTGCAGGCAAAGAGGAAGAGCAGGGCTGCCAGCGGCAGGAGACGTTGAATCATCTGGTTGAGGTTGGTCAGCCTAGAGGACGTAAAGCCCGGGTAAAAAGTTGCTTTCCCTACCTTGAGGTCATGCATTATCTCCTTTTCTACGAAACGATTGACGGCTACGAGGAACGCCGCCAACCCTACCGTCAGGCGCACCTAGAACTGGCCGTGGCCAGCCGCGACCGGGGCGACCTCCTGCTGGGAGGCGCCTTCAACCCCGCCGATGGCGCATTGCTGGTGTTTACCACGAAAGAATCCGCCCTCGCGTTCGCGGAGGCGGATCCCTACGTGGCCAGTGGGTTGATCAGCCGGTGGTACGTGAAAGAGTGGGTGGAGGTGATCAGCCCCTCCTACCCTACCGAGTAGATCTCATTCAGGTCCTGCTGGATGCCCTTAACGTCCACCTTCAGGTCCTTCAGTTTGCCCGAGGCCAGGTCGAATACCCAGCCGTGAACCTGCAAACGACCTTCCTTGACGGCACGCTGCACCTCGATCATCTTCAGCAGATTGGTACACTGCTCCTGTACGTTGAGTTCCACCAGGCGGCGGTAGCGGGCCTCCTCGTCGGCAATGCCGTTGAGTTCCTTCTTGTGCAGGCGGTAAACGTCCCGCACTTCGCGCAGGTAGGGGTTGAGGATACCCAGATCGGCACTGCCCATACCGGCCTTCACCCCACCGCAGCCGTAGTGACCGCAAACGACGGCGTGCTTCACCTTCAGGTGATCGACCGCGTAATTCACGACGGAGGAGGCACTCAGGTCGGTGTTGATGACCATGTTGGCCACGTTGCGCATCACGAAAACTTCTCCCGGCTCGGCCCCCATGGCCTGCTCGGCGGTGACGCGGCTGTCGGAGCAGCCGATGTATAGGATCTCGGGGCTCTGGCCCTGGGCGAGTTTCTTGAAGTAGTCGGTGTCGCTGTCGAGCTTGGACTGGACGAAAGTCTCGTTGTTCTTGAATATTTGTTCCAGGTTCATGATCGGGGTTTTGGTGATTGAACGCCAATTCCCGTGGCGGGTTTACCCCACCGCAATTAGTGCCTTCATCCTCGGCGGATAAGGCGATCACTTTCGTGCCGGTCAGCTTCGTATGCCGGGCGGCGGCGCGCGGGTGCGGGCCTTTTGATCGAGCAGCCCGTCAGGTCCGTCGAGCAAATTCGGTCGCCGGCCACCCTCGCCCTACTTTCCGATCGTCACCAACCCATTACATATGTATGGTTCCCTTGACGCCGCCAACGTCTCTCTCCGCAACAACGCCAAACT
The DNA here is from genome assembly GCA_963838715.1 of Lewinellaceae bacterium. Taxonomy (GTDB): domain Bacteria; phylum Bacteroidota; class Bacteroidia; order Chitinophagales; family Saprospiraceae; genus Neolewinella. The sequence continues at coordinate 3,116,596 of CAWISE010000009.1, read as the reverse complement.
CCGACGGGGCTCGGGAAGCTTCTTTCGTCGGGAGATCGACGTACCGAAACGTGCTTTTTCCGTACGGGAACCGGCCAGTCCGTCCGCTGCCCGCCGGGCGGAGTTGCGACGGTCTCTCCGCTCCGAGAAACGGAAATCCGTGTTGAAATTACTGCTGTCCGTTTTACTGACGCCGGTCGTTTTACTGGCCTGCTACTTTTTCCCCTGGGAATTGCTGCATCAACTTAGCTTCGAGTGGTGAGACGAACTTTTTCCGGCCCCTGCCGGAAAAAGGATTCGGCTCACCACCTCCGCATTTTTTTAAACGAAGTTGTAACACAGTTGCCCCGGTGCGCATAAAGGGTCAAACAAATCCCCTTATACTATGCGTACCCTTCGTACCACTTTGCTCCTCGCCCTCTTCACCTGCCTGTCCTACACGGCTTCCGCTCAGTTCCAGGTGGGAGGCGGTGCCACCCTGGACTTAAATCTAAACGAGTTCGGCGTTCAGGCGCGCGGCCAGTACGGCTTTAACGAAACCTGGCGCGGCGCGGCCGACTTCAACCTCTTCTTCCCCGGAGAGGGCCTGAGCCTGTTCGGGTTCAACGCCAATGCTCACTACAAATTCGTGGACAACGGCCCCGACGCCGTTAGTTTCTACGGTTTGGCCGGACTCAACCTCACCCGCATTTCGATCAAGGAAATCGACCTCGGCGGCTTCGGCTCCGTTGGCGGGGGCAGCGTCACCGATACGGGCCTCAACGTAGGTGGGGGTGCCAATTTACCCCTGGGTAACCTGACGGGCTTCGCCGAGGCAAAGTACGCCATCGGTGGTTCGGAGCTCGGTATTTGCGCCGGCGTCTTGTTCAGCCTCTAAACCCTACTCAATATTTGGCGAAAGCGCAGCCCGGAACCAGCCGGGCTGCGCTTTCTCTTTGTTATAACCTGCCCACCGACACAAATTCCGCATCGTCCCCCAGAATGAGCCCCTCCTCCCGCCGACAGCAGATGGCGCAGGCACGGGGGGCCTGGAAGACGCTGAGTTGGTAGTAGTGTCCGTCCGCGTCCTGGGGAAAGGCGGCCCTTTCCTGGTAGATCACCGGCTGGTCGCCGTAGTCACCCCGGGTTTCGGCGTCGCCGCGGCGTCCGTCCAGGCTGACCATGATGTTCTCCCCCATCCGACCGAAAATAGGCTTGCGCACGTAGCCCCGACGCGGCTGAAACAGGTCGGCCGGGTCGAAGGCCGTGGGCAGCAACAGGGAGTTGGAAGGATTATCCTGGTAGGCGAAAGCCAGCAGGGCCTTGGACTGCAGCAGCATCGTCCAGGCAGGATTCAGTACCCGGACCAGCTTGTTGCGGCTCATTTCTTCCAGTAACGCCCAGAGGTCGGGCTCCTCGGTCGGCCGCCCAGTCCCAGGGGAAGAACTTGAAGAGGTAGGGGTAGCGCAGCGGTTCCCCCACCCCGAGGTCGGCGAGCAGGCCGTATTCCGGATCAAAGGTTAACTGGGCGAGCTCCAGCCCGTCGATCTTCTTCCACTTCGCCGCCCGCGCCGCGCGCAGGATGACTTCCAGATTGAGTTGGTCGTCCTCGCTGCCCAGGTGTCCGCCCGCGCCCACCGTTCCGCCCCGGGCCTTACCGATGCGTTTCAGGTTGTCACGCAGGGCGTCGGCCAGGTCGTTACGCAGGGTTTTCACCCGCGCTTTACGCAGTACCTCCGGTTGAATGACGGTGGTTTCCGGTAGCAGACTGCAGGTGTCGGCGTTGAATTCGATCAGTTTGATGGGCAGCCCGTCGGTTCCCCCGGCAAAGTCGAAGCGACCGACGACAAAATCGTCCCACTCGTTGTCCACTGACCACTGCAGGTGGGGGACGGCAAATGCCGGGATGCCCAATTGCCGCATCCGGTCGGGATCTCCCAGGCAGCGGCGGGCGGTATCGCGCAGCAGTTCGTAACAGGTATCTCCGGCGGCCAGCAGGGCATCGCTTTCCCGCCGGTCGATCAGCAGGATCTCGTCGGCCAGGTAATCGTGGTTTTCACCACTGGCGTAGTACTGCAGCCCCTGTTTCCGGAAAAATTTCTCCGCCAGTTCCGGGGCGTCGGTCAGTTGCTTATCCACCGAAGGAGCGGGTAGATCTGGTACTGCTGCCAAAACCGCCCCGGGCGCGGGCGCTGGTCTTCATCGGCTGTCCGGCGCGCTGGGTGGCGTTGTTGTAGGCCCCCTGGTTGACGTAGGCTCCGGCACTGGGGGTGCGGCCGATCCGGCCCAGCATCATGAAACCCCAGTAGCCCATCATGGCGGAGCGGATGGGGCGGCTGGCACTGCTGCCCTCCGCTTCGATCAGCTTGGCTTCCTCGAGGGTGAAGGTGTCCGAGGTGCCGGTCAGGTTATTGACAATGATACGGCTGTCGGCCGGGCTCGGCACCGTTTCCTCGGAGGCGATCTTGTACTCGTCCGTCTTCACTTCGGTCACCGTGGTAATGAGGCCCTGAGTGGGTTCCTCCCAGCCTTCTTCGGCGGAGTCGCCCCCGCAATTGAACAGGCAGCCGGAAAGAAGTAACAGAAAGCCGAGACGCACGATCATGGGTTAGGTATTTTTGCCAAAGATATGCCCCGCTCGCCTAACCTGCTGCTCATCTTCGCCGTCTTCGTGGCCGGTCTCTGCTCCATTGTGTACGAGTTGCTCATCAGTACGACCAGTTCCTACTTCCTGGGTGACAGCGTAAAACAGTTCAGCCTCACCATCGGGGTATACATGTTCGCCATGGGAGTGGGCTCCTGGCTGACGCGCTACGTCCGCAAGAACGAACTCCTGGCCTTCGTCCGCGCCGAAACCGGACTCGGGTTGCTGGGCGGCCTCTCCGTCCCCCTGCTCTACTACCTGTTTCAGTTCCAGACCAACGTCCAGTACCAGTGGACGATGCTGGGCCTGGTATTTGCGATCGGCTGTCTCACCGGCGTGGAGATACCGTTGCTGGCCCGGGTGATGAAAACCTACTACCCCCTCCGGGAAAACCTGGCTACGGTGCTGGGCTTCGACTACATCGGGGCCCTCTTCGCTACCCTGCTCTTCCCCTTCGTTCTCCTGCCGTTTGTCGGCCTCTACGCCTCCAGCCTGATCTTCGGGGCCGTCAACCTCGGGCTCGGGGCGGCGGTGGCCTGGTTTTTCCGCGACCGGTTGCCGCGGCGGCGGGCGGTCTTCGGCTGGACGATCGCCGGCTGGGTGCTCTTCGCGGTGCTGCTCTGGCGGGCCGAGCCCTTTCTCGCCACCTGGGAGGCGCGGGCCTACCCGCACCGGGTCACCTACGCCGAAGACAGTCCCTACCAGCGCATCGTCCTCACCCAGCAGGAGGAAGACCTGCGGCTCTACCTCAACCGCGTCATCCAGTTCAGTTCCCGCGACGAGTACCGCTACCACGAGGCGCTGGCCCTGGTACCGGCGGCCTACCCGCCGGAGGTACGCTCCGTCCTCATTCTCGGCGGGGGCGAAGGGCTACTGGCCCGGGAAGTACTGAAAATTCCGGAGGTGGAGACCGTCACCATCGTCGATCTGGACGAGCGTATCTTCGATCTCGGCCGTCGTCATCCCCGCCTGCGCCGGCTGAACGAAGGTGCATTGGACAACCCCCGGGTGCGTACCCTGGCCGTCGACGCCGCCGTCTTTCTCCGCAACGACACGGCTCACTACGATCTGATCCTGGCCGACCTGCCCGACCCCTCCTCCGAGAGCGTCGCCCGCCTCTACAGCACCTGGTTCTTCGGCATGGCGCGCGCGCGGCCTGCTCCCGGCGGCACCTTCGCCACCCAGGCCACCAGTCCGTACCATACCCGCTCCACTTTCTGGTGTATTTACGAGACGCTGCTCGTGGCCGGCTTCACCAACTTGCTGCCCTACCACGTCACCGTACCCAGTTTCGGCCCCTGGGGCATGATCGTGGCTCGGAGGCCGTTTATCCGCTGCAACCGGCGTTCCGTAATCGGGCGAGCTCGCAGGTGCCAAATTTTTAAATGAAGCTATCCTGCCCACTCTCTTTGTCTTTCCGGCCGATATGCAGCACCCCGGTAATCTCGAACCGAATCGCCTCGACCGCCCCGTCCTGCTGGATTATTTCCTGGGACGAATGGTCATCCTGGCAACGCGAATCCTCCTTCCAATGACCGTTCTCGGCCAGCACGTTTTGCTAGAACTCTATGACTGCCCGACCAGCCCTGCTGGAGCGGCCGGCCGATAGCGAACGCATCCTCCTGGCGGCCGCCGACGCGATGGAAGCGACCATCATCGAGGCCCGCTTTCACGCCTTCAGCCCCCACGGAGTCAGTGGGGTCGTCGTCATCGCCGAGAGCCACCTCACCATCCACACCTGGCCGGAGCACGGCTACGCGGCGGTGGATATTTTCAGCTGCGGTAACCTCCGGCTGGAGGATGGAATTAATTTGTTGGTCCGGGAATTTCAAAGCGAGCGGGTGGCGCGGCAGACGATTCCACGCGGCACCCTCTCCCCTACGGCAGCAGGTCGGCCAGGGCCGCCTCCAGGGTCGGAAACCGAAAATTGAAGCCTTCCTCTTCCAATCTCTCCGATCGCAGAAATCGTCCGTACAGCACCAGTTCCGGGTCCGTCCGGAAGAACAGCGTCGCCCCCAGCCGGATCAGCAAGCCCGGGGCCGGTAACCCGATCGGTACGCCCGCCGCCCGCCGCAGTACCCGCATGAACTCCCGGTTGTTCCGGGGGTCGGGGGCCGTGGAGAGGTAAGCACCGGACATATCCGCGTCCTCGATTCCCCGGATCATCAGTGCGTTCATATCGTATTCGTGGATCCAGCTCATGCCCTGGCGCCCACTTCCCGCCGTACCGCCCAGCCCCAGTCTGGTGATCCGCAGCAGGGCCTCCAGCGCGCCGCCGTTTCGGCCCAGGACAAAACTGGTGCGTAAGATGACGCCCCGCATCTCGTCGGGTAACCACCGGTGAAACTCCGCCTCCCACTTTTTCCCGACGAAGGGGGCCAGCCCGTAACCGAAGTGACTGTCTTCCGTACAGAGCACTTCCGGATCTCCGTAAATATGGCCGGTGGCCATCTGTACCCAGACCGGCGGGCGGTCCGTAGTGGCCGCCAGGGCCCGCCCCACCGCCCGGGTAGATTCCAGCCTGGAGCGCAGGATCTGGTCGATGTTATCCGGCGTTTTGATGCAGTCGACCGTGCGCCCGGCCAGGTTCACCACGGCGGCGCAACCGGCCAGTTCCGACTGCCAGGGACCGACCGTGCGCCCGTCCCACTCCACGAAGCGGTGCGGACAACCATCCGTCGGTGCGTGACGCCCGACCAGTACCGGCTCGTACCCCGCCTCCACCAGTTGATTCGCCAGGCTCCGGCCGATGAAGCCGGTCCCGCCAAAAATGATAGTTCTGTTTCTTGCTTTCGGCATAGTAAGCGGGCCGGTTTTGCGCAGCCATTTTAAACTGGGTAATCGCCGGATACGCCATCCTGTTCACCGCCCTCCGTGACGACGGCCTCCTGCAACATTTCCGCGTGCCCCCCGGTCGCGGGATCCTGGTCGCGCTGGTTTCAATAGGTTTTGCACCTGCGTCCGCGCCCTCCTTACCGTCCGTCCCAGAAGAAACCGCCGCAGTCCACGTTATTCAACGTCACCGTAACCCGTTTCGGCACGCTCGGCACCAGTGGTCCGTCCCCGTAGTCCTCGAAGAACTGGTATTCCAGCACGAAATCTCCGGAGCGCAGTCCTTCCGTACCGATGGTCAGCACTTGCGCGCCCGGGGTCAGCAGATTTGCCGGGGTAATCCCCGTCGGCCCCGCCTCCACGATCCGCCATTCGTGACGGATGATCGTCGTTCCCATACCGCCGGGTTGCGGCCGTCCGTCGATCTCCGTCCGGAAGGGCGCCCGGTTGCAAACCGTAACCTGCATAACCGCGGTACTCGTGCCCGGCGTCCGCTGGTCGAAGAGGACCTGGCTGACCACGAAGCAGCCCGTGGCCGGATCCTCGATGCGAACGGCGACCGTCTCCCCGTTGGCTACGGGGTCGTAGTTTTCCGGTTCAAAACCATTCTCTTCGGCGTTGGCGTCTTCCAGATTCCCGTAAAAGGAGACCAGGAAGGGGGCACTGCCGGCATTCAACCCACCGTCCAGGTCGCTGTTGCTCAGGTTACTCTCGGCCTGGGGGTCGAAGGCATCCAGCAGGTCGACCGTGCCGGTTCCCGTCGGCGGAGCGACCACCGCCAGGATGACCGTCCGTGCGGGTGGTGGCGGCGTATCGCTACGGTTCAGGACAGTAAATACGCAGTTGGCCGTGTTCCCGCCGGCATCGGTGACCGTCAGGGTAACGTCAGTCACCGTGTTCAGGTCCGGCACCAGCGTGCCCGGACCGGGAAGCTGTTCGATGATCAGCAAGTCGGCCGCGCAGTTATCGGTGGCATCGCTCAGGGAGCGGTAATCCGCCAGTTCGAAATTACAGTCGTTGGCGACCCCGATGGTCTGTCGGATCGGACAGTTGATCGTCGGTGGATCGTCGTCTCCCAGGGTGACGGTGAAGGCGCAACTGACCGTGTTGCCGTTGCCGTCGTCGGCCGTCAGGATTACCGTGCGCTGGTCGTTGAAACCATTCAGCAGGTCGCCCGCTGCGGGAAGTTGGGTCACCGCGATGGCCGTCTCACTGGTGCAGTTATCGGCCGTCGTCGCCCCGGTGTAATCCGGCAGGGAAGCCTGGCAGCTCGCGTTCGTAAATATGGTATCCGGCAGCGGGCATACGATCGTCGGGGAGATCGTATCCCGCAGGGTGATCGTCGCCTGGCAGTCGGTGAGGTTACCGTTCGAGTCGTCCACCGTTAAAGTGACCACGATCTCCGAACCGTCCTGAGACACGACCGTAGCCGGGGCGGGCGTCTGACTGACCCGGAAAGCGATCGGGAACTCGCAATTATCCGTCGCTACCAGTTCGGGTCGCAAATCCGGCAGGGTCGCGTCACAGTTCGCGTCCAGGTAGCGTATCCGGTCCGGCGGGCAGACCGTGATCATCGGCGCCACCGTATCCAGCAGGATCACGTCGAAGGAGCAGCTGGCGGAGTTACCACTACCGTCCGTAGCCGTGATCATAACGGTGCGCACCGTGCTGTCACCGCTGATCGTCGGCAGTCCGTTTTCGTTCTCCTGCACGAAAGTGAATGTGCTGAGGACGTTGCACTCGGTCGTCACTTCCGCCAGGTCCCGGTAATCAGGAATGGTCTGGGTACAGTTTTCGTCCGCGAATAGCAGTTGGCGGCCGGGGCAACTGATGACCGGTTCCTGCATGTCCACCAGTTCCACCTGGAAAGTACAGGGCGAGGTATTACCGTTCCCGTCGTCGGCCAGCAACGTGACGTCAATGAGGGTATTGGGGTTTGGCGGGTCATTACTGAACGCAGTTCCCGGCAGGGGCGATTGCGTGACGTTGATAGTGCTCTCGACGGAGCAGTTGTCGGTTACCGCTCCGGTCGAAGTGTAGTCCGGCAGCTCGATCAAACAATTACCGTCCACGGGCAGCGTATCCCTTCCCGGGCAGACAATGGTCGGCGGGGTCGCGTCCCGCAGGGTAACGGTGAAGGAACAACTGGCGGTATTCCCGCTCCGGTCGGTCGCCGTAATGCTTACCTCCCGTTCGTTACCGTCTCCGGTCAGTGGCAGTCCGGCAGCCGGAGACTGTTCGTAAATCAGCGCGGTAGCGGCGTCGTCACAGTTGTCCGTCGCCGTGGCGAGCAAGCGGTAATCTTCCAGTTGGGTAGCGCAATCAGCGTCCACGAACTGGGTCTGGCTCCCCGGGCAGCTGATTGAGGGTGGGGTTTCGTCCACCAGTTCCACCCGGAACTGGCAAGTGGAGAAATTGCCGCTGCTGTCCGTTGCCGTCAGGGTGACGGTGAGTTCCCGGTCGAAGCCCGCAATCGTGGCGGGTAACGGATTCTGGGTAACCGTAATGGCCGTCAGGTCGGTCGGGCAGTTGTCGCTCGTCGTCGCCAGGGCGGTATAATCCTGCAGGGTAGCGACACAGTCGCCGTCGGCCACCTCCGTACGGGTAGTCGGGCAGTTGATCGTCGGGGCTACGTTATCCCGTACCCGGAGCAGAAAGTCACAGCTGGCCACGTTCCCGTTGCCGTCGTCGGCCGTCAGGGTAACGGTCTGGTTTTGAACGTTGGTCAGGACGGTCCCGGCTCGCGGCTCCTGGGTGACCGAGATCGCGGCACCGGCGCCGGAGCAGTTGTCTTCGGTAACGGCAAGTCCGGTATAATCCGCCACGACGACCTGGCAGCTCCCGTCCGTGAACTGGGCCTGGGTGGGGGGGCAAACGATCGTGGGGGGAGTGACGTCGTCCACCGAAACGGTAACCGTACAGGTTGCGGTATTCCCGTTGCCGTCATCCGCCGTCAGGGTGATCGTCTCCGTGGTTCCTTCCCCGCTGAGTACCGATCCGGCCATAACGTCCTGGGTAATGGAGATCGCTCCGTTCGCCGTACAGTTATCCGTCGCCGCGGTGGCTACCGTAAAGTCGGGGATGCGAACTTCACAGTCGCCATCGGTCAGCAGCACTTCGGCGGGGGGGCAGACGACCACGGGCCGGGTCGTATCCTGGAAAGTAACCGTGACCACGCACTGGGCGGTGTTGCCGTTACCGTCGTTCGCCGTCAGGGTTACCGGCACGGTGGTGTCGTCGTCCCGGAAGGCCACGCCGGCCAACGGCGACTGAGCAATACTTACCGACGAGAAAGCCTCGCAATTATCCGTCGCGCTGGTGACCGCCACCAGGTCCGGCAGCGGGGCCATGCAGTTCCCGTCCAGGAAGACCGTCGAGTCCGCCGGGCAATTAAGCACCGGGGCGAGCCGGTCGTCCAGGGTCACGGTGAAGTTACAATCCGAAGCATTCCCGTTGCCATCGTCAGCCGTCAGGGTAACGGAGAAACTCGTTCCTTCCTCGCTGAAGACTTCACCGACACCCGGAACCTGAGTAACGGCAATCCCGGAACCTTCCGTGCAGTTATCGCCCGTCAGCGCCGCTCCTGTATAATCGGGAACGGCGAACGCGCAGGCCGCGTCGAGCAGTTCGACTTTGTCCGCGGGGCAAGTGATACTCGGCGGAGTAGTGTCACGTAGCAGCAACTCGAAGTCACAACTGGTGGTATTTCCACTCGGGTCTTGGACCGTCAGCGTAATCGTTTGGGTCGTTGCGTCACCGGAGATCACCGTACCGGGGGCCGGGGTCTGGGTGATGGTCAGGTCGCTGCAGTTATCGGCTACGGCGGCCCGTGTCGTATAGTCTTCCAGCGTAAAATCACAGCCAGCGTCGGGATTGGCCACCGTATCGGCGGGGCAGTTGATGGTGGGCGGCGTGTTGTCCCGCAGCGTCAGCAGGAAGCTGCAACTGCTCCGGTTACCGTTGTTGTCATCGGCCGTCAGGGTCACCTCCCGGATGGTGAAGGCCCCCTCCAGCACCGTACCCGGGGCGGGCAGTTGGGTATAGGTGATCTGGTTACCGGTTGCCGTGGTCGCCGTCGTTCCCGTCGGAGTACAGGCATCTTGGGCGGACGTCCCGTTTGCTGCCGGTACAAGGCTCCAGTAATCGGGTAGTTCGTACTCGCAAGCCAGGGTCAGCAGCCCTACCGTATCCGTCTGACAATTAACGATCGTCGGAGGGGTGCGATCCACCAGTTCCACGGTGAAGTCGCAACTGGTGCTGTTTCCGCTGGCGTCGGTGGCCGTCAGGGTGACGGTTTCCGTCGTACCGTTACCGGTAATGGGTGTTCCGGGGGCGGGCGACTGGGTAACGGTGATCGCACCGCCCTGGTCGCACTCGCTGCTGGTTACCGCCTCGCCGGTATAATCCGGGAGCAGGGCCGAGCAGCTCCCGTCCGCCGTCAGCTCCTGGTCGGCCGGGCAGTTGATCGTCGGTTCCGTCCGGTCTTCCAGCACCACGAGGAACTGGCAGCTGTCCGTATTGCCGCTCTCGTCGGTCGCGAGAATGGTGATCTCCAGTGACGTACCGTCTCCGCTCAGCGGGGTGCCGGGGGGCGGCCGCTGGGTAAGGACGATAGCGTTCGGGTCCGAACAGTTGTCGGTGGGGCGGGCGTTCGGGGTGTAGTCCGCCAGCAGTACTTCGCAGTTGCCGTCAATGCTGATGGTATCGTTCGGCGGGCAAACCACCACCGGCGACAGGGTATCGATGAGTTGTACCGTGAACTGACAGCTGTCGACGTTGCCGCTCTCGTCGGTCACCCTCAGGGTAACGGCGAGTTCGGTAGCCTCGTCGCTGACCGGAGTACCGGCCGCGGGACGCTGGGTGACGGCCAGGCCGCTCTGCTCGCTACAGTTATCATCCACTACCGGTAACCGGGTATAATCCGGGACGACGGCCGCGCAGTTTGCGTCCACCGCCAGGGTGGTATCGTTCGGGCAGCTGATCGTCGGCCGGATCGTGTCCGCCAGGGCCACCGCGACGGTGCAAATTGACTGGTTGCCGCTGGGGTCGGTGGCCGTCAGGGTGACCGTTTCCACCTCCCCCAGCTCGCTGAAGGTCGATCCGGGCAACGGGGATTGCACCAGGGAGATGGTCCCGCCCTGCACACTCAGCGGACCGCAGTTATCACCTACCGTGATACTGTCCAAATAATTCGGGATCGTTACCGTGCAGGAAGCATCCGCGGCCAGAGTGCTGGTCGTGGGACACAGCAATACCGGCGGAGTATTGTCGAGGACACTAACCGAGAAACTGCAGTCAGCCGTATTCCCGTTACCGTCGTTCGCGGTGAGGGTGACGGTCTCCGTACTCAAACCGGTAAGTTCGGCACCCGCGGCCGCGCCCTGAGTGACGGTGATCGCGGTCGCCTCCGCGCAATTGTCGCTCACCGTAGCCAGACCGGTATAATCCGGCAGTGTCGTAAGGCAGTCCCCGTCCACGAAAACATTCTGTCTCACCGGGCAGCTGATGGTTGGCGGGGTTTCATCTTCCAGCCGCAGCGGGAAGGAGCAATCCGTGGTATTGCCGTTGCCGTCGTCGGCCGTCAGGGTGATCGTGCGGGTGGTGTTGTCGCCGGAGAGGAGGGTTCCCGCCGCCGGCGACTGGGTGATCACGATATCTCCGTCCGCCGTACAGTTGTCGCTGACCGGAGCCACGGCCCGGTAGTCTGGCACCCTTGCGGTACAACCGGCGTCGACGAACAGGGTATCCGGCTCCGGACAGCCGATCGTCGGCGGAATCGCATCGTTCAGCGTGATCGTGGTCTGGCACTGGGCGGTGTTACCGTTACGGTCATCCGCCGTCAGGGTCAGTACGATCGTCGTCCCGTCGCCGGAGAAGGTCGCCCCCGTTCCGGGGTCCTGAGTGACGATGATCTCGTTCATCGCGGTACAATTGTCGAGTACGGCGGCGTTGGCCGTGAAGTCGGTCAGTGCGTAATCGCAGTCGTCGTCGAGGCCGATTGTCTCGTTATCCGGACAGACGATCCGGGGGGCTACGTTGTCCAGCAGTCGTACCGTAATGGTGCAGCTTTCGAAATTGCCGTTTCCGTCGGTCGCGACCAGCAGCACCTCCGTGGCCGCATTCTGCCCCGTTAGCGGGGTGCCGACGGCCGGGGTCTGGGTGATCGTGATGCTTCCTGCCGGGGCACAGTTGTCCGTCACCCGGGCTATATTGCGGTAGTCGCCCACCAGGGCCTGACAGTTGGCATCCGGCCGCACGACCTGGTCGCCGGGGCAGAAGATCATGGGGGGCAGGCGGTCCACCAGCGTTACCGGGAAGACGCAGCTGGCGGAGTTACCACTGCCATCCGTGGCCGTTACGGTTACCAGCTCGGTGGTTAGCTGTCCGCTCAGTATCGTTCCGGGAGGCGGCTGCTGCTCGACGGTAATGTCGTTCGCGTCGGTACAATTATCACTGCTCAGGGTAGCACTCCGGTAATCCCCCAGTACGGCCCGGCAGCTGCCGTCGAGCAGCAGGGTATCCGGGGCGGGGCAGCTGACCAGTGGGACTAGGGTGTCCACCACGATGAGTTGAAAGTCACAACTCGACCGGTTCCCGTCGGCGTCCGTCACGGTCAGCGTCACGGTCTGCCGGGCATCCGGACCGAAAATGACCGAAGTCGCCGGGGGTGACTGGGTAAGGGTGATCGCGTCCGGCGGGGAGCAATTATCAAAGATCACGGCCAGATCAGCGAACTCGGGGACCAAGGCCTGACAGCTGCCCTCCAGCACGGGTACCGTCTGGGCAGGCGGGCAGACGATGGCCGGGGCCAGGGTATCGATCAGCGTGGCCGTCAGGGTGCAGCGGGTAATGTTATCGTTCCCGTCATTGACAATCATGATTACTGCCAGCGGGTCGTTCAGTTGCTCCGGTTGCAGGAGGGTGCCGGGGGCCGGAACCTGGGTGATCGTACCGTTTGCGGGAAAGACCTGGCAGTCGTCGCTGGTCACTACGAGCCCGGTATAATCCGGCAGCGGGGCGTCACAGTTATCGCTGCTGGCAATGACCAGTTGGCCGCCGGGGCAGGTGAGTTGCACGCCGGTGTTGTCCTCCAGGGTGACCGAGAAATCGCAGGTATTGGTGTTTCCGTTTCCGTCGTCACTGGTGATGGTGATGTCGATAACGGTCCCGTTGCCGCTCACCAGCGTTCCGGGGGCTGGGTCCTGAATCAGGAGGATATCCGCGGCAGCGCGGCAATTATCGGCGACGGTAACCGAGGAACGGTAGTCGGGCAGGGGAACGGGGCAGTCGCTGTTCACGTCGTAAACCTGGTCGGCCGGGCATTCCGTCGGAATGGGCGGCGTCCGGTCCTCGAAGGTGACCATCGTCTGGCAGCTCGCTTCGTTACCGCTGGGGTCGCGTACGGTCAGCGTGACCGTGGAACTCGTTCCGTCTCCGCCGAATTCGGTCCCGGGTTCGGGGGTCTGGAACAGCGTGAGGGTACCCGTCGAGCAATTATCGCTGGAATCCACCGTCATCAGCGCGGGCATTTCGCCGTTGCAGTTTTCGTCCAGTACCACGATGGTGGGTAGCGGACAGCTGATCAGCGGGGCCACCGTGTCCCGGATCAGGACGGTGAACCGGCAGGTATCCACGTTGCCGCTTTCATCCGTCACGCTCAGTACGATCGTCGTATCGGAAGGCAGCAGGCCGCTGAACAGCGTTCCCGGTACGGGGGTCTGGAGGATACTCTGGGCGACAAGCGCAGGTGCCGAGCAGTTATCGGAGGCCTCAGCGTCGGCCGTATAGTCTCCGAGGGCCGCCTGACAGTTGGCGGCGTCCAGGTAGATGGTCTGCGGGGCCGGACAGGTAATCGCCGGGGCCGTCACGTCCACCGGCGTAAGCTCGAAGGAGCAGTCAGTCGTATTTCCGGCGGCGTCCTCGGCCGTCAGGGTAACGGTCCGGGCCACATTCAGTCCACCGAGAGAAGAACCGACGGGCACATCCTGGGTAATGGTGATGGCCGTTACCTCGCTGCAGTTATCGGTCACGCCGGATTCGGCAGCGAAATCCGGTACCTCGTAGACACAGCTTCCGTCTACTTCCACCTCCCGGTCCGCAGGACACACGATCGCCGGGGCGGTCAGGTCCGTGGCCGTGACGGGGAACGAGCAGTTAGCGGAGTTCCCGTTACCGTCCCGTACGGTGAGGGTGACCGTCCGGCTGTCTCCGGCAAAGGAGAGCTGGTTACCGGCCGCGGGGAGTTGGGTCACCGTCAGCGTAGCCGTTTGGGAAGCTTCACAGGCATCGGCAACCGTAGCCAGGCCGGTATAGTCTGGCAGTACCGCCCGACAGTCGCTGTCCAGCGGAAGCAGAGCCGGTACCGGGCAAGTGATGGTCGGTGGGGTACGGTCGCGTAGCGTGACGTCGAACGTACAGTTGGCCATATTCCCATTATCGTCGTCCACGTCGAAGCGGACGGAGACAACCGTATTTGCTCCGCTCACCGGGCTACCGGCCGGTGGCATCTGCATGATCAGAAGGTCGGCCGCAGCTACGCAGTTATCGTCCAGCGTCAACTGACCGCCGAAGTCCGGCAGGGCGACCGAGCAGTCGGCAGCGAGTACCACGTCCTGGGCGGCGGGGCAGACCAGGGTCGGCGGGGTCACGTCATCCAGCATGACGAGTACCGTGCAGCTGGCGGAATTACTGCTTTCATCGGTAGCCGTCAGGGTGACCAGCCGGCTGGTTCCATCACCGGTCAGGGAGGTGCCGGCCGCAATGTCCTGGGAGAGCAGGATACCGGTTGCCGCACTACAGTTGTCCGTGGCCGTCGTTGCCGTAATCAGGTTCGGAACGATGGCCGTACAAGCGTCGTCGACGGTCAGGGTGGTAGCCGGCGGGCAGTTGATCTCCGGGGCGGTGACGTCCGTGATCGTCAGGGTAAAGCTGCAGTCGGATTCGTTCCCGGCCGCGTCGGTGGCGGTGATCAGGACGGTCGTTACCGTTCCGGCTCCGGAGACGATCGTCATCGCGGCGGGCGACTGCGTCAGGAGTACCGCGGCGGGGTCGCTGCAATTATCCGGGGCCGTTACCAGACCGGTATAGTCGGGCAGGGAAAAAGTACAGTCGTTACCGACCGTGGCGGACTGTGGAGCGGGGCACTCCAGGGTGGGCGGGGTTTCGTCAGTTACCGTCAGCGTAAAGGAGCAGCTGCCGGTGTTCCCGCTATCGTCGGTGGCCGTCAGCATAATCTGGGTGACGGTGCCGTCTCCGTCCACGGTGAGGGGCGGTAACGGGTCCTGGGTGACGGTGGGATTTATTGTGCAGTTGTCCGAGGCCGTAGCCAGGGAAGTATAGTCCGCCAGGTCAAATTCACAGTCTGCGTCGAGGATCGCCGACTGGTCGGCCGGGCATTCGATGACCGGGTCGGTATTGTCGATCGTCCGGTAATCGAAGGTGCAGGAAACCTGGTTACCCGCCTCGTCGGTCGCCGTGATCGTGACCGGAACGGTCTGCAGGCCGGTCACTACCGTTCCGGGGACGGGAGATTGTGTCAGGGTGATTCCCTCCGAAGTGCACATGCTGGTTACGGTGGTCTGGTCCCGGAAGTCAGGTAAACTGGTCTGACAATCGGCGTTCACCGACTCCACCTGGGGGCTGACCGGACAGGTGATACTGGGCTCCTGCATATCCTCCAGGGTGACCGGGAAAGTACAGTCGGCTACGTTTCCACTGGCATCGGTTGCCGTCAGCGTCACGTTGATCACCGTCCCGTTTCCGCTTACCGGAGTGCCGGGAGCGGGAGATTGCGCTACGGTCACGGGCCCCTTGCGCGGGTCACAGTTGTCGGTCACCGCGGCCTGGGAGGTATAGTCGGGCAGCGGGGCGGTACAGTTACCGTTGACGGCCAGTACCTGGGGTTGCGGGCAAGTGATCGTCGGGGGGGTCTCATCCTCCACCACGACGTTGAAATCGCAGCTGGAGACCTGCTCCTCGTTGTCGGTCACGCGGAGGGTGACGGTGACGTCGTTGCTCAGGTTGGTTCCCGGACCGGGGGTCTGGACGATGGAAACGCCGCCACAGGCATCGGAGCCGGCCCCCATCATGTAGTTGGGCAGTATGGCCAGACAGTTGTCATTGACGACCAGCCGCTGATCGGCCGGGCAGTTCGCCGTGGGGGGAGTAACGTCCCGCTTGACAAAAGTAACGGTACACTGACTGCTGTTGCCGCCGGCGTCCGTCGCGACCACGGTAACGTTCTGAGTACTCGCCGTAAAAGTGGTACCGGCCGCCGGATTCTGGGTAACGACCAGCCCCGTGGCGCCACAGTTATCCGAAGTGGTCACCAGGCCCGTGATGTCGGTCACCGTTCCCGCGCACAGCATCGGGTCGGCGTCCACCGTGACGTTACCGGGGCAACTGAGGGCGGGCCGCTGCCGATCGACCGCCGTGAGAGTGAACGTACAGCTGGCCGCATTGCCGCCCGGGTCGGTCACCGTCAGGGTAACCGGCGTGTTCCCCGGGGTGGTGATCAGCGAACCGGGGGCGGGCGCCTGGGTGACGGTCAGCTGGTCGAAGCGGGCGCAGTTGTCCTGCCGACCGGCCTGTCCCCGAAAGTCCGGCACGCTCAGGGTGCAATCGTCAGCGGACAGGTCGCGGGTCACGTTACCGGGGCACTGGATGGCGGGGGCGGTCTCGTCCACCACCGTCACGGAGAACATACAATTGGTGGTGTTGCCCGCCTCGTCGGCTACGGTGATCATCACCTGCCGGCTGGTGCCGGTACCGTTCAGGGTGGTGCCGGCCGGCGTTTGGGTGATGGTGAAATTTCCGACCATCGTGCAGTTATCCGTGGCCGTCACCGCTCCGGTAAGATCGGGAATCGTCGCGTTACAGCCGCTATCCGCCACGATGTCGGTGGCGGGCGGGCAGCTGGTGATGACCGGATCCATCCGGTCCCGGACCGTCACGGTGAACGTACAGCTGCTCTGATTACCCGAGGGGTCGGTAGCGGTGATCGTCACCGGGTTCGGACCGAGCGACAGGGCAGCTCCCACCGGGGGACTTTGCACCTGCGTCACCGCCCCACTGGTCGGACAGTTGTCGCTCACCTGGCTCATGCCGGTATATTCGATGGACAGGGCGGTACAGTCGGCGTCCGCGTTGACGGTTTGATTACCGGGGCAGTCGATGACCGGATTGATGTCATCAATACTGGTTACGAATACCGTATCCAGGCAAATACCATCGTCGAAAATGATGGTATCCACGTCCGCCAGGCCGGTCAGGTTACTGCCGAGGGTGACCACTCCACCGGGGGTTACGGTCGTGCCGGTACTGCTGATGACGGAGAAGGTGCCGGTGGATACGTCGGCGGTGATGGGTTGTAAGGTTTGCCCCGGGCAGCCCGTCGTTTCCGGCGCGAAGAGGTTCGGCTCGTCGGTCAGCCCGTCGCCGTCGTTGTCCGTACCGTCGTCGCAGACCTCTCCGCAGCGGACGTTGCCGATGAAGTTCACGTTGTTCGTGTAGTCACACTCCGCCGTGCCGGTGAGGGGAAAATCATCCTCGTCGAAGGGCAGATCGGCCATGGCGAATCCGGGATCGTTGACGCTGAGAAAGATCATGGACCCGGGGGTGACCGACCCGACGGGAATATTCACCTGGACGAGTACGCTCGCCATGGTATCCACCTGGACGCCGATGGTCGTCGTCTGGATCAGCCGGGCGGCCGTCAGCCGGGGGTTGCCCACGTAGTAGGAGATCGGCGTACTGGCGGGCAGGGGCGCGCTGCCGAAATTATCGATCATCAGGGTGGGCCGGATGAAGTCCGGGCAGCCGGAGAAATCGATCACCCGCTGGTTGTTGATCATCTGTACCGATATGACGGCATCGGGAGCCGGAAAGCGGTTGGTAATGCTGTCGCCACCCACGGACGTCTGGACCAGGAAGTTGTTGTAGCGGCCCCCGAAGATCATATTCAGCGGATTCTGCTGGAATTGGGGTACGGTCAGGTCATTGTTGATGTTGACTACGTTGTAGCCGTGCTGGTTCCACACCTTGCGGGCGGGCACCCAGGGCTGGTTCGCGCTGCCGTACACACTGATCCAGCCGTCGCCGCTAAACGCCGGACCGTTCCTTTCCTGGGCCGTGACGATGATCTCCGCCTGCCCGTCGCCGTTCACGTCGGCCACCAGCGGGTATTCGGTGCGCGTTCCGGCGCGACTGGTGGTTCGGAACAGTTCCCGGCCGTCGGGCCCGGCGTAAATGAACAGGTCTTCCTCTTCGGAGTAGACCACCTCGACGATACCGTCGCCGTCGAAGTCAAACAGGGTTGACCCCGTTCGCTGGCTCCCATCGTCCAGGTCGGTCTTCTGCCAGAGGGTGGACCAGGTTCCGTTGTTGTTGCCGTTCTCACCGCTGTAGTCCCGTACGATGTAAATATCCCGGCCGGCAAAGCCCAGTTCGACGTTTCCATCCCCGTCGAAATCCCCGATGTTAATGCGGCCGCCACTATTCGTATTTGGCACGTCAAAGCCCGCTCCGATTTGCTGGTTGGTGTAAGGATCCCAAGCGTAGACCCGACCGGCATCCATCACCGCGATGTCCAGAAGTCCGTCTCCGTTGATATCGGCGATGGAGGTCAATCCGTCTTGTTCGTTACTGGGACCGGGCAACTCCACGGCCAGTTGGAAGCTACCGCTGTTGGCCACGTTAGAGGTGAAAGTCACGGTCCAGACCTGGTTACCCGCGATGTACTCCAGGCCGTTCGCCTCCGGGCCGAAGGTGCCGCCGCCGGGTTTGGGGTCCCCGGGTTGGAACAGGTCGAAGTACAGGGGGAAGCGGTCGGAATTACTCCCCCCGGAGTAGCCCCCTACGTTGATGTTGCTGCCGCCGGCCACCAGCCGGTTACCGGTCAGGGCGTCGAAGATGCGGTTGCCGACGTAGACCTCGGGGCGGCCGTCCTGATTAATGTCGGCGATCTGGGCGGTGGAGACATCATTGTCATCCCCGATGTCATTGGCCGTGCGCCATACGGCATCCGGGTTGCCGAACTCGTAGCGGGCCAGTCGTCCGCCGGTTTCGATCTGGAAGATGTCTCCGCGCCCGTTGGCGTCCACGTCCGCCAGGGCCGTCTGTCCGAAGGGGTGGGTGGCGGGGGTAACGATACTCTGCAGGATGCGGCCGTCGTCTCCGCTGAAGATCTGGAGACGGGGCGGGCCGTTGTCCCGGCTGACCAGGTCGGGAACGCCGTCTCCGTTCATGTCGCCGATGAATACCCCCGCCCGCTGGTCGATGGGAAAACGCACCTCATCGGTCCTGAAGAGCAGGTTGAGCTGGAAATCCGCCAGGGGTTCCGGGGTGAAACCGCAGTCCGCCACGGCCTGCCCGAAAAAAAACTCCGAGCAGTTACCGATCCCCCGACAATCGGGGTCGAAGCAGTCGATGAGGCCGTCTCCGTCGTCGTCACGGCCGTTATTACATATTTCAGCGGTCTGGGCCGAAATACTGACGGAGAGGGTCATGGCGATGACAAACGCCAGGATCGTGGTGGGGGTAGGTCTATTCTTCAAAATGGGACATGAGAGTGAAAAACGGTAATCCCCATAAAGGTAAGGCTGCTTACTTTGGCCGCCATGAGAGTACTGATCCAACGGGTTTCCCGCGCCGCCGTTTCCGTGGATGCCACCGTTACCGGTCGGATCGACCGGGGCCTCCTGCTATTGCTCGGTATCGAAACCGACGACCATCATGAGGACATTGACTGGCTCTGCCGGAAAATTCCCGCCATGCGCATCTTCGACGACGGTAACGGTAAAATGAACGACAGCCTGATCGACGTTGACGGCGGCCTGCTCGTCATCTCCCAATTCACGCTCTACGCCAGCACGAAAAAGGGAAACCGGCCGGGGTTTACCCGCTCCGCCCCCCCTCCCGTTTCCATTCCGCTCTACGAGGAATTCCTGAAGCGGCTCGCCGTGGCCGCCGGCCGGCCGGTGGAAGCGGGGGTCTTCGGGGCGGATATGCAAGTGGAACTGGTGAACGACGGGCCGGTTACGGTGTGGATGGATTCGCGGGCACGGGAGTGAACCTCACCCCTGGTTCCTACGGAACCGTCCCCTCTCCCCCGGAGAGGGGAAACGTGACAGTAGCACAGTACTAAAATGCGAAGCATTTTATGATACTCCGATATCCCCTCTCCGGGGTGGAAAAGCGGGATAGTGGCACAGTACTAAATTGAGAAGCATTTTATGATACTCCGACGTCCCCCCTCTCCGGGGTGGAAAAGCGGGATAGTGGCACAGTACTAAATTGCGAAGCATTTTATGATACTCCGACGTCCCCCCTTTCCGGGGTGGAAAAGCGGGATAGTGGCACAGTACTAAAATGCGAAGCATTTTATGATACTTCGATATCCCCTCTCCGGGGTGGAAAAGCGGGATAGTGGCACAGTACTAAATTGAGAAGCATTTTATGATACTCCGACGTCCCCCCTTTCCGGGGTGAAAAAGCGGGATAGTGGCACAGTACTAAATTGCGAAGCATTTTATGATACTCCAACGTCCCCCCTCTCCCGGGGAGAGGGGCCGGGGGTGAGGTTCACCCCCGACAACACCAGCCCCTCCGGCCGCGCCTGCCCCCGCCAGTTGCGCTCCCCGCGCTCCAGCGCACGCTCGATCTCCGCCACCGTCACTTCGCCCCGGCCGACGGCCAGCAACCGCTCCACCAGGATACGAATCATACCCCGCAGAAAACGATCGGCCACGAAGCGGATGCGGTAGCCCGTCTCCGTTTCGGTGAGTTCGACGCGCCGAAGATCGCAACGGGTGGTGTTGTGGCGATCGGGGGTGAGACAGAAGGCCCGGAAGTCCTGCTGGCCCGTCAGTGCAAGGATGGCATCCTGCGTCCGCGCCCGAAAATCCGGCGGCAATTCGTAAAAACTACTGGTCACGGAGAGCAAAGGATCGGGGCTGGTGTGAATGAAATAATCGTACTGCCGCTCGGTGGCGTCGTAGCGCACGTGGGCGTTGCCGGCCACCGGCCAGGTACGGTAGATGCGAATGTCCTCCGGAAGCTGCTTATTCACGATCCAGATCCAGTTGTCGCGCAGTGCCTCCGGCCCGTCGAAGTGGAGGTAATAGTCGCTGGCGTGTACCCCGGCATCGGTGCGGCCGCAGCCCACCACGCGGATGTCCCGGCGGCAGACCCGGGAAAAGACGGCCTCAATGGTCGCCTGCACCGTTACGACCCCGCCGGGTTGCCGCTGCCAGCCCCGGTAGTGAGTGCCCCGGTAGGCGAGATGGACGAAGTGGCGCATGGATTGGACGTGTTGTACCGTTGGATTTTTGGATCGTTGGAGGCAAAGGTCCAAAAATCCAACGGTACAACGGTCTGATGGTCCAACGATCCAATACGTCCGGCCACGACTAATTTATTGCCTTCCCCGTCGAGCAAATCAAAACATGCGTAGTTTGACGTCCTAACAACCACCCACCCATGCACGTCGCCATCATCGGTAACGGCATCGCCGGAGTGACCGCCGCCCGCTGGCTGCGCAAACTCGACGACTCCGTTCGCATCACGCTCATCAGCGCCGAGACCGAATTCTTCTTCAGCCGCACCGCCCTCATGTACGTGTACATGGGCCACCAGCGCTTCGAGGACCTGATGCCCTACGAACCCTGGTTCTGGGAGAAGAACCGCATCGACCTGGTAAAAAAATACGTAGCCGGAATCGATACCGGCGACAAAAAACTCAACTTCAGCGACGGTGATGCCATGTCCTACGACAAGCTCATCGTCGCCTGCGGCAGCAAGTGGAACAAGTTCGGCTGGCCGGGGCAGGACCTCGGGGGCGTCGGCGGCATGGTCAGCGTACAGGACCTGCAGTACCTGGAAGACCGCAGTGAAGACATCGAGCGGGCCGTCGTGGTGGGCGGCGGTCTCATCGGCATCGAACTGGCCGAGATGCTCCACAGTCGCCACGTCCCGGTTTCCCTGCTCGTCCGCGAGGAAAGCTACTGGAGCAACGCCCTGCCGCCGGAGGAGAGCCGCATGGTGAGCCGCCACATCAAGCACCACGGCATCGATCTGCGGGAAAACACCGAACTGGCGGAAATACACGACGATGGGCGCGGCAGCGCAGGTGCCATCACTACGAAGGGCGGGGAGCGGCTGGACTGCCAGTTCGTCGGGCTGACGGCCGGGGTGAGCCCCAACGTCGAGTTCCTCAAGAGCAGCGGCATCGAGCTCAAACGGGGCATCCTGGTGGACGGGCAGCTTCGCACCAGTGCCCCGGACGTCTACGCCATCGGCGACTGTGCCGAACTACGCGCCCCCCGCCCCGGCCGCAAGGCCATCGAGGCCGTCTGGTACACCGGACGGATGATGGGGGAAACCGTGGCCCACAACGTCCTCGGTAAGCGCATTGCCTACGACCCGGGGATCTGGTTCAATTCCGCCAAGTTCCTGGACATCGAGTACCAGGTCTACGGGGAAGTACCGGCGAAAATGGACCCGGCCGAACTGTCGACCCTCTACTGGGAGCACCCCGACGGGGAAAAGTCCGTCCGTATCAACTACACCCCCGGCTCCGGGGAAGTGCGCGGCTTCAACCTGATGGGCATCCGCTACCGCCACGAGATCTGTGAGAAATGGATAGCGCGGGGCACCCACGTCGAGGAGGTCCTCCAAAACCTGGGTATGGCCAACTTCGATCCCGAATTCTATAAGGAGTACGAGCAGGACGTCGTCGACCTCTACAACCGGCAGACCGGCCAGCAACTTAAACTGAAGCAGCGCCGCAGCCTGACGGCCGCCCTGAAGTTCCTGAATTTTAAATCCCGTACGCCCCGCGCTACGATGAGCAGTAAATAATGAAAAAATCTACCAACAAAAATGCCCTTCAGTACCTCGGCATGGGGCTATTCGTCCTGTCGATGCTGCTCTTCGTTGCCCTGCTGGGCATAGAAAGTTTTCGACTCAGTGAGGAGGACCTGATCGCTACCGTAGCGCCCGACCCGCGAGCTTCCACCTCCGCCCCCTCGGCCGGTTCTTCCGGGGAAGCAACCGATAGTGGTAACGAGCAGCAGGAGGAAGAGGTCGACCCCAAGGCCCGGCTGATGCACGAGGTGCAGGGAGATGCTTTCCGCCAGGCCGCCGAGGAAATGGGGTTGATCGGCGAGACCTTCGGCAGCAGTTTCAGTTTCACCGCCAGGGTCGACGAGGTACGGGCGAAGGCCAAGACCATCGTCGACGAGCGGGTGGACCAGCTCAAGGCCGACGAGGCCCTGCCCGAGGGGGTATCGGAGTGGGACATACGCCTCTCCGACCCCATCTATTTCAAGGAAAAAATGGCTGCCCTGGCCGGTGCCGCGGAGCAGGGGCCGGTGAAGAACAACCCCCTGCTCTTCTTTTTCCTGACCATCGGGCTGGGATTACTGGGCGGCATCCTGTACATCATTCCCAAGTTCCGGACCCACGAGGGGATCAAGCACGACCACATTTACCACAGCCAGCTCACCAAGGGGCTGAACCTGGGCTGGCGGGCGTTCTTCCTCACCGCCTCCATCGGCGGGGTGCTGGCGTACGGGATATTCTACATGGCCCAGGACTGGTTCTGGCCGGCGGTGACGGCGGGCATCGCCGTGCTCATCGTCGTCCTGGTGATGTTGGTACAACACTCGGCCGGCCGGGATGTCCGCGACGCCGACCCCCGGGGGCTGAGTGCTTACCTGGGCATCCTGGGCGGTACCCTCCTGATCGGGTTTTATGTGTTGCTCTACTGGGCGCCGGAACACATTACGCCCTGGATCACGATGGTGAACCCCATCAAGCAGGGCGTCTTCGGGGGCATGGCCAGCCAGTGGTTCCTCTACGGGCTGCTCTACACCCTGGTCATCCTGGTGATGGGCGTGCGGATGATCGCCAAGTACCGCCACAACAAGTACCAGATCGTCCGGACCCTCTCCGTGATGTTCTTCCAGACGGCCTTTGCCTTCATGATCCCCGAAATCCTGGGGGCACTCAACAAACCACAGCAGGACCTGAAAAACATCTGGCCGCTGGACTACGACTTCTTCTTCGGCTGGCAGCTCGACCAGTTCCAGAGCGCCGGAGCCCTCGGCATCTTCATGCTGGTGTGGGGCATCGCGCTCGTCATCATCGGCGTACCCCTGATGGTACACCTGGTCGGCAAGCGCTGGTACTGTAGCTGGGTGTGTGGCTGCGGCGGCCTCGCCGAGACCATGGGTGACCCCTGGCGGCAACTGTCGGACAAGAGCCTGCGGGCCTGGAAGTTCGAGCGGTGGATCATTCACGGGGTGCTGGTAGCGGCGGTGCTGATGACGGCCCTGACGCTCTACTCCTACTTCACGGGGACGAGCCAGCTGCTGGGTTTCGAAACCTGGAAGGTGCAGAAGTGGTACGGGTTCCTGATCGGGGCGGGCTTCGCCGGCGTCGTCGGTACCGGTTTCTACCCCCTGATGGGTAACCGCGTATGGTGCCGCTTCGGCTGCCCCCTGGCCGCCTACCTCGGCCTGGTGCAGCGTTTCCAGAGCCGGTTCCGCATCACCACGAACGGCGGTCAGTGCATCAGCTGCGGCAACTGCTCCACCTACTGCGAAATGGGCATCGACGTGCGTGCCTACGCCCAGAAGGGGCAGGACATCGTGCGGGCCAGCTGCGTCGGTTGCGGCGTCTGTGCCGCGGTCTGCCCCCGGGGCGTACTCCGGCTGGAGAACAGTGCCGAGGATGCCGGTTACCGAACGGTTCCCGAGCGGGTCATCCGGATCGCGGAGGGAGAAGCCGTTAGCCTGGAGGCCTGATCAACCTACCTGTAGCGCCCGCTGAAAGGTACCGATCACGTCGATGAATTCCGCCGGCAGGAAGGCGTGTACCACCTCCTCGACGGGGGCGGGCAGCGGGCCGTAGAAGGCCTCGGCGATGGAACCGGCAATGGCCGCCTGGGTATCCGTATCCCCGCCGAGGGAGACGGCGAGGCGGATAGCGTGCAGCAGGTCGTTCGAATCCAGGAAGGCAATGATCGATTCGGGGACGCTCCCGGCGGCACTGACGTCGAAGCGGTAGTCCGGTCGGATCTCCTCGATGGTCCGGTCGAGGCGGTACCCGAACTCCTGTTTGAGGAACTGGCGCAGGTCTTCCTTCCCCCCACCCTGGCGGGCCAGGAAGATGGCGGTAGCGACGGCCTCGGCTCCCTTCATGCCCTCCGGGTGGTTGTGGGTGACGGCGGCCGTCTCCCGGGCCACCCGGCGGACGCTCTCCAGGTCGTTGTAGAGCCACCCGACCGGACTGACGCGCATCGCCCCGCCGTTGCCCCAGCTGTTGTAGGGCCCCATGATCTCCCCGCTCATCCACTTTTTGAAGGTGCCGCCGTAACCGGCCTCCGGGTAGCGGTTGGCGTACGCCATGATGGTTTCGGCAAAATCCCGCTGCCCGAGGATGGCCTCCGCGACGGCAACGGTGAGTACCGTATCGTCGGTGAAGCGGCAGTCGACGGTGAAGAGGTCGAAGTCCATGGATTTCCGTCCGTCTCTTTCGAGGCGGGAACCGACGATGTCGCCGAGGATGGCACCTTGCATTGACTGATTACTTTAGAATGATCTTTTCCCGGTGTAGCAAATGCCCGTCGGGCCGGCGAACTTCGAGCAGATAACTACCGGGGGGCAGACCGTTGGTGGGTAGCTGCCGGTCTCCCGCCGCTAAGGATGATTTTTGCACCTGCGCGCCCGCCCCGGTGTAGAGCGTGACTTCGCATTTCGTATCCAGCCCGGTAATCCGGATGCCCCGGGCGGCACTCGCCGGATTTGGAGAAATTTTGATGCCGCCATTGCCGGTCATCTCCACCGTAGCCAGATTCGAATAGGCGAAGCGGCCGTCGAGGTCGAGCTGCCGTAGCCGGTAGTTGTTGGTGCCGGATACCGGTGTTTCGTGCGTGAAGGCGTAGTCCGGCCCGCCCGTAGCGCGCAAGCTGCCGATTTCCGTCCACTGCCCGTTACTCAGCCATTCCACCGCGTAGCGATCCGCCCCGGTTTCGGTTTCCACCGACCAGCGCAGTTGTACGGTTTTTCCCGCCGGAGCGGCGCTTAGTGGCGTGCGGTAAACGACCGGTAGGGCGAACTGCTGGGCGGCCATGTTCGCCAGTGCCCGGAGGTAGCCGGCCTGATAGTAGATCGCCGGCTCGGACAGTTCCCAGCTGGCGTCGGGCCAGTCGTCATTGTAATCCCGGTAAGCCTTCATCGGCGGTTCGCCGGCCGGATACTGCCCGAGGCTGAAGTACCGGTTCGGCCCACCCGCGAGGAACCCCGGAGCCGGGTCTTGATCCAGGGGCGTACCGTCGGCAAACCAGCCGTGGTAGATCTCCCGGATACCCCGATCGGCGCCCCGCCCCTCCATGCCGGAGAGGTACACCAGCCCCAGCGGGTTGACCCCGTGCAGGTAGTGCAGCAGCCCGTCGGCCCGGCGGGCGAAGGCCTCGTCGCGGGCCGGCTGGATCCCGAAGCGGACCATGAGGCGGTTGAGTACGGCATAGTTGGCCGCTATTCCGTTACTGCCCCAGTGGTAGCGGTACTCGTCCATATAAGCCCGGTAAAGCCCGGCATCGGAAAAGCCGAAAGTATTGTCGTTGTTGCTGGTGACGCGGCTGACGATACCGGCGCGAATGGGGCCGGCCACGGCGGGGTCGGCGGCGGCCAGTTCGGTGTACAGCAGCAGGGCCTCGGTGGTTTCGTTCTTGTAGGGGCCCCACCAGTTCGTCTGTACGTACTCCGCCCGTCCGGCGTTGTCATCCACGAAGTCGAGGAAGCGCTGTTGCCCGGTGGTGGTGTAGAGATAAACGGCGGCGGTGAGGGCCATTTCCCACTGCTGTAGTTCGTCCCGATCGGCGTCTCCGGCATTGATGGTCTGGTCGTCGCAGTTGGTTTCCAGGTCACCGGCGGCCGCCGCGGCAGCCCAGTAGTCGAAGGCCACGATAGCTTCGTTGCGCAGGGTGGTGGCGTAACTACCGGAGTAGACCGTCGCCGCGCGGGCGAAGGTGGCCGCGATGGCAATACTGGCGGAGGTGCAGGTGGGGCTATAGTAGCGGCGGGCCACGTTAGCCGATGGTGGAGCGTCCCCGTTCTGGAAGTTGATGCTTCCCATTTTCAGGATCGCGCTGCCGTCCGGGTTCAGCATCTTCCGCATCCAGTCGAGTTCCCACTTTACCTCGTCGAGCAGGTCGGGCACCCCGTTACCGGATTCCGGAATGTTCCAGTCGTCGCCGAATACCCCGGGGGCCTCGGTGTAGGCCCCGAGCAGGTCGTCGATCGTACCCTGGGCGAAGGAGACGTACTTGTTGTAGTCGCCCGCATCGAACCAGCCACCGCTGAGATCGCGGCGCAGGGCGGCATTTTCCCGGTCGTTGAGGAAACTACACTCGGTATCCTGGAGCGGCCCGAGGAAGGCGGCGGCGTCCGTCCAGTTCCCCTCGGCGTGGGGGGCCTGCTTGGCGAAGTTGCAACGGTTGTAAAAGAACATCCGGCCGGCATCCTTCAGCAGATCGGCGTAAACGTCATCGGCGATCCGGAAAGTGGCGGAGCGGGCATTACCGGCGGGGTCGAAGACGTAGTAGTCCCCGTTAGCGGCCAGCCCCGTAAAGTCGAACCACCAGCCGCGGTCTCCCGCCGTTGCGTAAACAGCCCCGCCATTCCACGCCTGGGGGCTGCCCGACCAGACCACCTGGTCGGTCCCGGACCGTCGGACTTCGAGGGTCGTACCGGGCGTGAATTGCCGCGCGGCGTTCACGCCCGTTTGCGGATCGGACAGTACGGCTACTTTGGTCGCGCCCGGTCGGTAGCCGAACTGGTCGACGTGGATAAAGGGGCTGATGGCCTGGGCGGACAGCAGCGAGCAGGCCGTCACCAACAGGGAGAGGAAGGAGAAACGCATGACGTGAATTTTGGGAGGGATAGTCCGAATGCCCGCCTAAGATAAGTATTTCGCTACGATGGGAAACCGCCGCCCCATCCCAAAAGCTTTCTTGCTCACCCGCAGCACGGGGGCCGTCTGGTGCCGCTTGAATTCGTTGATGTTGACCAGCCGGAGGGTACGCCGCACCAGGGCCTCGTCCGTCCCCGCCTCGATGATGTCCTGCGGGCTTTTGTGCTCTTCGATGTACTGGTAGAGGACGGCGTCGAGCTGATCGTAGGGGGGCAGGCTGTCGGAGTCGAACTGATCGGGCCGCAATTCCGCGCTGGGCGGCTTGGTGATGATGTTTTCGGGGATGACCTCCCCGTCCTTGTTGATGAAGCGGGCCAGTTCGAAGCATTCGGTCTTGTACACGTCACCGATCACGCTCAGGCCCCCGCACATATCCCCGTAGAGGGTACCGTAGCCGACGGCCATCTCGCTCTTGTTGCTCGTGTTGAGCAGGATGCTGCCGAACTTGTTGCTGAAGGCCATCAGTAGCATTCCGCGAGCGCGGGCCTGGAGGTTTTCCTCGGCCAGTCCCGGTTCCTTCGCCCAGAAATGGGGTTTCAGCACATCCAGGTAGGCATCGTAAATACCTTCGATGGGGACCAGGTCGTACTGGCAACCCAGGTTTTGCGCCAATTCCCGGGCGTCGTTCACGCTGTGGTCCGAGCTGTACTGGCTGGGCATCAGGACGCAGCGGACGTTGTCGGGGCCGAGGGCCCGGGCGGCCAGCACGGCGACCAGGGCGGAGTCGATGCCCCCGCTCAGCCCCAGGATGGCCCGCTGGAAGCCGAGCTTACCGAAGTAGTTGCGGATACCCATCACGATACCGTCGTGGATGAGGGTCATTTTATCCCGTTCATTCTCGGCGTTGTCGTCCTCGGCCTGCACCTCCTCGGTATTATAGATCCGCATACTCTCCCCGAAGTAGGGCATCTCATCGACCACCACGCCCCGGGAATTGACCACCAGGGAGCCGCCGTCGAAGAGTACCTCGGTCTGGGCACCGACGTGGTTCACGTAGTAGAGCGGCAGGTTGTAGCGGGCCACGTTGGCGCGCAGTACCTCCACCCGTTCGGCGGCGTGGTCGTAGGCGAAGGGGCTGGCCGAGACGTTGATGATCAGGTCCGGCTCGTGCTCCATCATCCGGTCCATCGGGTTGATCTTGTACAGCGGATTCTCGTTGCCGACGTTCCAGCTGTCCTCGCAGACGACCAGCGCGATGGTCTTGTCCATGTAGCGGACGACGCCCCATTCGTGGGCGGGCTCGAAGTAGCGGTACTCGTCGAAGATATCGTAGGTGGGCAGCAGGGTTTTGTGCTGCACTTTACTCACTTCTCCGTTGCTGAGGAAATAGACGCTGTTGTACAGGTCCTTGCCCTCCACGACCGGGTTACGGGTGGGCGCGCCGACGACGATCGCAATACCGTCGGCCGCTTTGGCCAACCGCTGGATCACCTCGTCTGATTTCTCGATAAAATCCTCGAATTCCAGGAAATCCCGCGGCGGATAACCGACGGTGGCCAGTTCGGGAAACACGACAATATCGGCGTGCTGCTCCTTCGCCCGGGCGGTATAGGCGAGCATTTTTTCCAGGTTAGCCTCGAAGTTTCCGACGTGGACGTTGATCTGGGCGAGGGCGATGTTCATGGGCGGTACGCTTGGTGACGGGGTAAAGATAGACTCAGTTAATTTGAAAATCAAATTAAGTTAGAATCTCCGGATTTTATACTCCGTAAATATATACTCGGCGGTATGGAATGTTCCTTTTAAATCCGACACCCGGTACCAGGGGTTTAGCTCTGGGTCGCGAAGATTCTTCAGGATGTGGATGTCCTGAGCCGGCATGTAGCTTTGTGCCAGGAGCATGACTCGTTCGCCGTCGCGTTCCGCCATATCCACGACGATTACCGCGTGCCCCGGACTTCCGCCCCAGATGACGAGGTCTCCGGGTAGTATCTCCGTCGCGGCTATTTCCCTCAGTTCACGGTCCAGGGAAAGGGTGCCGGCGTAGGTGAAGATGAATTTCAGGTAGCGGCGGAAATTGGCGTAAGTATCATCATGACCGGTGGCGGCGTACCAGTTCGTGGAGTTGCCCGATACCCGTACTCTTTCGCCGTCTCGCCAGCGCGACCAGGGTACGGCCATGCCGTTGGTCAGTTCCCAGGAAATTGCTGTTTCCCGGCCGCTTTCTAGCAGGTATTCGGAGCGCAACCGAATGGTGGCGTCCGCGCACTGCTGAAGGTCATTGTCACCCACGTCAATATCCAGAATGGCGTGGTGAACTCCCTGATTATGCTTCCTGGCTCCGTTGAAAAGCAGTACTTCACTTCGTTCGGACAGCGGGAAATTGCGCAGGTAAGCGGCAAACGAACCAGCCGTTACTTCCCCCCGTGAATACCCCGGTGGGGTCGCTATTGCTCCAATCGACACGGGCGCGGCCGCGGGTGCAATGCTGTCAAATACGACAGGATCGGCAGCCGTAGCCGGGGGCGGGTCGGCCTCCGCGCAGCCCAGAAATCCCAGTAGGATAAATAGATGGAGTGGTTGGTTCATACTCTTTGGTCGAGGCCCTGTAGGCCGAGATGTTTTGCAATCGCAAGTGATTGGCCGTGCTCGACCTACAGGGTCTCGACCAGGGGCTTTAGATCATTACGTAAATAAGTATGGGGCCAATCCGACCAGTGATCTACCAAACCTGCCTTCACCGGATTGTTCAATACGTACATCAGCACCCTGAGGAATTTCCCCGGCCGTACGTAGCGGTCGAAGTAGTTGCTTTGCCAGAAGGACTGCCCGGTTCGAGCGAGCAGTTTATTTGCAGCCTTTGCGGTATGTGTCTTATGACGACCCATCAAATTATCTAGGCGAAGCACGTCGAGGTCTGGCGGGCAGGCTACTAGCAGGTGTACGTGGTTACTCATTACGCAGGCAGCGTACAATTCCATACTCCCTTCTTCATCGATATATTTAAGCGAGTCCATCACGATCTGGGCGATTGCCGGCTCCTTAAGATAGTAAGGGCCGTTTGTGGCCTTATCCAGGTAGTTATCTATCTCCAGTTCCAGTTTCCCGTCGATGGTAAACTGTTGTCGTTTGCGCACTTCATCCGCCACGGTCGGCGGAACACCCGTCAGACTGATCTCTAATTTCCGCAGGGCGGCGGCCCGCTCCTCTTTCAATCTGGCGAGCACCGACCGGGGTACGCTACCCGCCAGCCGGTAATTTATGTGGGTAACTTTTGTGGAAGGGTGGATGTGGGAAATGTTGGTAAACTCCATATAGTACTTTGGTCCAGGCCTTGCAGGCCGAGTTCGCCCAATCGCTCCGCGATTGCTAATGCCTCGGGCTACAAGCCCTCGACCGGGATTTATGGTAAGGCGGCATACTCATTTAACCCTCCGTCCAAATGTACCAGATCCACTAAGCCGCTATTCCGCATCAGGGTGCAGGCCCTGACGCTCCGTCGGCCGCTGCGGCAGTAGACCAGGTACTGGCGACCGGCATCCAGGGTTTCAATCTGCTCGAGGAAATCGGGGCCGAGGTAGGGAAGGTTAAGGGCACCCGTCAGGTGGTACTCGGCGAATTCGTCGGGGTCGCGGACGTCGATGAGGGTGCCCGTCGGGGCGGCCGCGCGCAGGGATTCGAACTCGGGGGGCGCTACGTTGACCAGGGCCTGCTTCAGTAGCTGCCAGCGGGGGATGGGGCAAGATTCCATATCTGGTAAACGAACCGAGACTTTCGTAGTTTTACCACATGCGGCTACCCCTACTCTCCCTGCTCCTCATTTTATTTTTCTGCACCTGCGTCCGCGCCCAGAAAGACACGGTAAAAGCACTTCCCACCATTGAGGAGAAAGTCAGCAAAATGGACAGCCGCCCCGGCTATTTCCCCGTATACTGGAGTGAAAAAACGGGTGAAATTTACCTGGAGGTCAGCCGCTGGGAACAGGATTTTCTCTACGTCAACAGCCTGGCCGCCGGCCTCGGCAGCAACGACATCGGGCTGGACCGCAACCAACTCGGTGACACCCGCGTGGTTCGTTTTCGCCGCGTCGGCCCCCGCGTGCTCCTGGAACAGCGCAATCTGGATTACCGGGCCATTTCGGACAACCCCGACGAAGCCAGAAGCGTAGCCGAGGCCTTCGCCCAGTCGGTCCTCTTTGGTTTCAAGGCCGTTGCCGCAAGCGAAGACCGGGTACTGATCGACCTGACTCCTCTCCTCCTGACGGACGCCCACGGTGTGATCGACAAACTGAAAAAAGGGAAGCAGGGCACCTATAAACTGGCGGCCGACCGCAGCGCGGTGTATCTGCCCCGCACCAAAAATTTCCCGAAAAACAGCGAGTTCGAGGCTACGCTCACCTTCACCGGCGAAGCGACCGGGAGCCAGCTTCGTTCCGTCACCCCCAACTCCGGCAGTTTCAGCCTCCGGTTGCACCACAGCTTCGTGGAACTACCCGATGACAACTACGCCCCCCGCGTCTTCGACCCCGGTTCGGGCTACTATCCCGTGAGCTACGCCGACTACGCCACGCCGATCGACCAGCCGCTGATCAAGCGCTTCATCACCCGCCACCGGCTGGAGAAAAAAGACCCCTCGGCGGCCCTCAGCGAAGCCGTCGAACCCATCGTTTACTACCTCGACCGGGGTGCCCCGGAGCCGATCCGTTCGGCTCTGCTGGAGGGAGCCGGCTGGTGGAACCAGGCCTTCGAGGCCGCCGGTTACCAAAACGCCTTCCAGGTGAAAGTGCTGCCCGAGGACGCGGACCCGCTCGATGTCCGCTACAACGTCATCAACTGGGTACACCGCAGTACGCGGGGCTGGAGTTACGGCAGTTCGGTCACCGACCCCCGTACCGGGGAGATCATCAAGGGGCACGTACTGCTCGGCTCCCTGCGTGTACGCCAGGATTTCCTGCTGGCCCAGGGGCTGGTCGCGGCCTACGCCGACGGCGACACTCCGGACCCCCGGCTGGAAGCCATGGCCCTGGCCCGGCTACGGCAGCTGAGCGCCCACGAGGTCGGCCACACCCTCGGGCTGGCCCACAACTTCGCGGCCAGCACCAACGACCGCGCCTCCGTCATGGATTATCCTCACCCCTACGTCACCCTGACCGACGGGACGGTCGACCTGAGTGATGCCTACGCCACCGGGATCGGCGAGTGGGACAAAAGAACCATCCTTTACGGTTACCAGGATTTCCCCGCCGGTGCCGACGAAGCCGGTGAACTGACTGACATCCTGGAGGACAACAATCGGCTCGGCCTCGACTACATCAGCGACGCCGACGCCCGGCCGGCCGGTAGTTCCCAGGCCCGCGCCCACCTGTGGGACAACGGCGGAGACCCGGTTGCCGAACTGAACCGGCTGGGCGAACTGCGCCGCTTTGCCCTGGAGCGGCTGGGGCCGGACAACATTCCGGCCGGTGCGCCCCTGTCGGAACTGGAAAAAGTAATGGTGCCCGTTTACCTCATGCAGCGCTACCAGGTAGAGGCCGTGGGTAAGATGATCGGCGGCTACCTGTACAGCTACGAGACCAACGGCGGGTACGAATCCGCGGGGGTTCGCCCGGTCGACCCCGAGGAACAACAACTGGCTACCCGGGCCCTGCTCTCCATGCTCCGTCCGGAAGAACTGGCCCTGCCAAAAACCCTGACCCGGCTCATTCCGCCCCCCGCGATGGGCTACTCCCGCGACCGGGAGTTGTTCACCACCACGAACGGCGGTGGTCTCGACCCCCTGGCCATGGCCCGGGCGGTGACGGATAACAACCTGAAATTCCTGTTGCACCCCCACCGGCTGGCCCGTATCCAGGAGCAACGGCTCACGAACGGCACGGATTTCCAATCGCTCCCGGACTACCTGACGCTCCTGAGCAAACAACTCATTGTGTCAGCCAAGAAGGATGCCTACGGGGAGCTCGTCCGTTCCCGCTACCTGGATCACCTGCTCCGGGTGGCTGCCACCAAGTCGGCCAGCGAGGGCGTAAGGGCCGCCGTGTACAATGAGATACGGCATACGCAGGACCTTTTCACGGCTCCCTTCTTTAAGGACCGGATCACCCGCTTCGTGGCGGACCCCGGCACGGTCAGTCCCCTGGAGGATACTCCCCTGCCCGACGGTTCCCCCATCGGCTGCGGCGGGCCCCACTAACAACTGTTTATGCACCTTGACGAAAAAGCCATCGCGGAACTGGACCCCATGTTCCGCCGCCACTTCCTGAACACACTCCCCGGTCCGCGGGGCGTTCACCTGATCGGCACCAAGGGGTACCGGGGTACGGAAAACCTCGCCGTCTTCAGTTCCGTGGTACACTTCGGGGCCGCCCCCCACGCCCTGCTCGGCTTCGTGTTGCGCCCCCTGACGGTACCCCGTCATACCTACCACCACATTAAAGCGACCGGTTGGTTCACCCTGAACACGATCCAGCCGGAGATACTGGAGGCAGCCCACCAGGCGAGTGCCAACTACGACATTGGCACCTCCGAGTTCGCGGCCACCGGCCTCACCCCCCAGTATTCGGAAGGATGCCCGGCTCCCTACGTGGCGGAGAGTGAGGTCAGTATCGGGCTTACCTTCGAGGAGGAACACCACGTCCGGGCGAACGGCACGGTGATGGTGATCGGCCGGATCCGCGAAATCTTCGTCCCCGACGATGCGGTGGCCGAAACCGGTCACGTGGATCACCATACGATCGGTACTTTTGCGGTGGCCGGTCTGGATACCTACCATGCTCCCCTGGAGGGGCACCGTCTGCCCTACGCCCGGCCCTGATAATCCGAAAAGAAACCAATTATGATTCGCACGTTACTTCTATCCTGCCTACTGCCCGTATTCTTTGCCTGCGGTAGCGATACGCCCGCTCCGGAGGCCAACGCGCCCGCAGCGACCCCCACTACTTCGCGGGTAAACGAAACCAGCCGGCCCGCTCCGGGCACCACGACCGAAGCGGTCGTCCGGGGTACGATGGATTACGGGTTGATTCAGCCCGACCAGTTCCAACAGATGAAAGGTTGCACCTACCTGCTACAGCCGGAAGGGCTTGGTAAATCGGGCTACCTGGTGGGCGTCAATACGGACAAGAAGATCGCGGAGATCATGATCGATAACGAAATTCAAACGCTCCCCCTCGTCGAGGAGACCAAGGTCGGGCCGGATCAGCTACCGGTCATGGTCTTCAAAAGCGACAGCTACAAGATGGAGGTGCAGATCACCGGTCGCAAGATGATCGGCAAGGATGCTTCGGGCGTCAGCGGATCGGTGAATATCCGCAGCCGGACCGGCGAACTGAACGCAAAGGTGGACGGACAGGCCGGCTGCTAGCCCATCCAGTCCGTATCCGCGGTACCGATCGCCGCATCAGGATGGCGGCCGCTATCGTGGTTGGCGGAGAAGTCCCAGTCATACCGATCGAGTTGCCGAATGCCCGCCGCCAGCAAATCGATACAGGCTTCTACGTCCGCCTGGTTGGCCATTTCGATGCTCTGGTGCATATTCCGGAGGGGAATGGAGATGGCCCCGGCAATTGCGCCCTTCTTACCGTAGCGCTGCACGGCCGCGGTGTCCGTACCGCCGGCGGGCAATAATTCCAGCTGGGTCCTGATGTCTTCGGTCTTGGCGATTCCCTTCAGGTAATTGACCATCCGGTAGTCCGAGATCACCGAACCGTCCAACACTTTAATGGCCGCTCCCTTACCGAGGCAGGTGACGGATTCGTGGGCGCTGGAGCCCGGTACGTCGTAGGCGATGGTTACGTCGAGCCCGAACCCGAAATCAGGATCGATGTGGCTGACACTGCCCATGGCACCGCGCAGCCCGACCTCTTCCTGGACGGTGAACGTCGCGTAGAGGTCATACGGCAAGTCAACGTCCCGGAGCCGTCGCAGCGTTTCGATCAGGATAAACACGGAGATGCGGTTATCCAGCGATTTACTGGTGATGCAGTTGCCGATCTCGATCAGTTCCCGTTCCCGGGAGATGGGATCTCCGACGGCGACCACCCGTTCCGCCTCCTCTTTACTCAGGCCGATGTCAATAAAGTATTCGGTGAGGGGAACGACCTTGCTGCGTTCCTCCACCTTCATGATGTGGATCGGCTTACTGCCCAGTACACCCACCACATCCTTACGGCCGTGAACGATAACACGCTGGGCGGTCAGGGTCTTGGGGTCGAAACCACCCAGGGGAAGAAACCGGAGGAAGCCCTTGTCATCGATGTGGTTGACGATGAAGCCGATCTCGTCCATGTGCGCGGCCACCATGACCCGTTTGGGCTGACGACCACGGCGAATGGCCATGACATTGCCCATGTTGTCCACTTCCACCTCATCGACCAGTTCACGGACCTCCCTGAGCACCAGTTCTCGGATACGTCTTTCGAAGCCGGATACGCCGGGGGCTTCACAAATGGCTTTCAGGAGGGGGAATTGGTGCATGGAATCAAAGTACTTGAGGACGTAAAAGTACGTGTTGTCAACAAATGGTGACGTTCCGGGCGGGGTGTAAATAATTCAGCTACCTTTACCAGCTCTCCTGGAGGCGCCTAAGGGTATTAACGGCAGCTACTTCCAGACCGATAAGAATTTTGTTGTATTCAACCAATAGTACTACCGCTTCGGCAGTAGGATGTGGTTATTTCACTTAGACAACTTGTAGTGTCCGCGGCCTCTCAGCTGGATGACCTAGTCTTTTTTGACACTACAACACATCCTTATGAAACTCGCTTTCACCTTCCTGCTGCTTATTTCCGCTACTTACCTTTTCGGACAACAAACCATCAACCTCAGCGCCGATCTGGTGCTGACGGAAACGCTGGTCATCTCCGAGAATACCACCTACAACGGAAACGGGTTTGCCATTCGCTGCGACGGCTGCGCCCCCGCCATCAGGGTGACAAATGGCGCCACCGCTACTTTCTCCGATGTCCTCTTTCCGAAAAGCTACGGCAGCTGGCTCTTCATCGAAGACGGGTCCCGTGCCAATTGGTCCAGTACCCGCATGACCGGTTTCATCGAATCCGGCCCGGTTACGAACTAGAACCAGTACCCAAGATTGAAGTACAGCTGCCCCCCCAGGTTACTCTGGGCGTAGCTCAGTTGTATCGGCCCCAACGGAGATGAAATTCCGTAGCCGATGTACCCTGCGTACAACTGTCGCTCCCGGGACGAGGAGGGTAAGCGCTCCGGGTTATCCAGGTTAGCGAAACGTCCGCCGATATCCAGGAACTGCCCGGGGATGAAGCTCGTCCGCAGGAATAGGTCGCCCATCAACAGGGCCGAACCGGAGGCCTCTCCGATGTTCAGCCCCGGGAATGGTTTGAAGTTATTCATCAGGTTGCGGTTGTTGCTACCCAGGTAGTAGCGGTAAGGGAGGGAAGACTGGTCCAGGAACCCACCCGCCATCGCTTCCAGGCCGAAGGCCGTTCTCTTACTCACCTGGAGCATGCCCAGGAACTCCAGGTCACCGTTGAAGGCCCAGCGGTTCGTTTCCTCCCGGTTATCGACGGATACGTTCCGGATGGCCCGGGCCACGGCATTGATCCGGAACCCGCGTAGCGGATAATTGGGATGATCCAGTTTGTCGTACAGCAAGTACGCCCGGGGGGTGAAGTACAGATCGTTCGTTAACCGGAAGATGTCGCTGGAATCCGCCTCCGCCAACTGATCCGACTTGGTCACGTAATACTTCAGTTCACTGGCAATTCCCGTGAAGCTGTTGCTCGTCTGCCGGATGTCCCAAAAAGCTTCCAGGCCAATATCCTCAAAACGGAAATCTACCTGGTCGAATATCAGTCCTCCGGGAGCTGACATATTTTCTTCCAGTTCAAAGGCTACGTTCGCGAAGTGCCGCCGCCCCCGCAAGCCGAAGGCCATCCCGTTCACCCGGTTCACCCGGTACTCCCCGTTGAAGCGGAAGCGGTTGCCGCCGATGAAGTCCAGGGACAGAAAGGAGTTGTCCACCAGTACGTCATTGATCGTAAAGTTGAGCAGCAGGTTGCCGCGGTATACCTGGTCGTAGTGCAGGCCCAGCCGGAGCCGTTGTCCGAATTCCGGGGCTTCTTCCAGTTCCAGTTTCAGCGCGATTTCTTCCTTTGACCCCGCTCTTTTGTTCCAGCTGTAGTGAATGGCCGAGTAGCGGCCCGTAGCCTGCAGGGCCGTAATTCCTTTCTTGAACTGCTCCCAGGAGATGCGTCCCGGAAGTACGTCTTCCCCGAAAAAACTCAGTACCTGCCGGTCACTCAGGTCGGCGTTCCCCGCGATGTCCAGGCTCACGACGTTCAGAAATTCGGGAATGGGGGCGGCGGAAGTATCCCGCTGTGACCGGGGACCACTCTGTCGGGCGGCAATGGCCCGAAAGTCGTCCATGGCCAGTTCTCCCACCCGGGTACCGGCCGCAATCAGGGTGTCGATGTCGTCGAAACTGACCACACTGAACCCCTTCAGGTCGGGCTTCACGTCCAGGTCCGTCACTTCGTACTGTTCGATGTTGCGGCGGTTCGCCTGGAAAAAGGCAATCTGCATCAGCAGCTTATCGATGGAATTGATGTCTCCCGCCGTGAGTGCGTCTTCCTCTACGCTGATGCCGAGCACGAAATCCACGCCCTTGGCCTTGATTTCCTCCGCGGGGTAGTTGTTGCTCACCCCGCCGTCCGTCAGCAGGTGCCCGTCCAGCGTGTACGGGCTCAGTAAACCGGGCAGGGCCGCGCTGGCCCGCATGGCTTCCGGTAAGAGGCCGTCCTCGATCACGAAGTCCTCCCCCGTTTCCAGATCGGTGGCTACCGCAAGGAAGGGGATGGGCAGCTTGGAAAACTCCCGGACGTGGCCGACGCCCGCCGTCCAGTGGCTGAACAGGTTGTAGACCCGCTGCCCGTCGGAGAGGGCCGTCGGCAGCTGAATCCCGAAATTTTTCAGTGATATCCCCAGCAGGTACTTCTCCTCGTACAGCTTTTCGTAGATCGGCCGGTCCTCCCGCTCGAAGGCGTCCTGCAGTTCACTCATGATATCGATGCTGCGCAGCAACTGCTCCAGCTGGTCGGCACTGTAGCCCGCCGAATAAAGCCCGCCCACGATCGCGCCCATACTGGTACCACCAATGTAGTCTACCCGTACCCCGGCCTCCTCCAGGGCCCGCAGCACCCCGATGTGGGCGTACCCCTTTGCCCCGCCGCCGCTCAGCACCAGCCCGACGCTCAGGTCGCCGTCCCCACCGTCGGAAACGGCGGATATTTCAACGTCGCGCTCTACCTTCTGGGCGAACACAGGGCAACTAAACAGCAGGATCAGGAGGAGCAACGGGAAGTGATACACGGGGCGGCAAGAATTTAGCATTTGCAAAAGTACTACTCCCCCACCCGGCGTACTTGCCATACCCCGATCAGCAGCAGCACGGACAGCCCGATTCCGATACGTAGCCAGTAATCCTGATTGTCAAAAACAGCCGTTACCAGATGGTCGGGGTTGGGGAGGTTAGGGGTTCCCGCCCCCGTCTCCACCGCCCAGTTGGCGGCTTCCCTATTGTCCAGCCCGGGGAGTACGAGGGCCAGGGTGAAGGCGGAATCCCTTGGTTCCAGGGCCCAGCTCACTTCGTTGACGTAGGCTCCCCGCCGGCTGTAGATTCCCAGCCGGTCGGCCCGTCGGCTCAGACCGAAGGGCAGCCCCCCCACCACGTTGTAACTCCCCCGGAACCGCTCCCGGAACTTTTCCACGCGGCGGCAGATCACCAGGTAATCGCCCGGTTCCAGCACGGTGGCCGGTAGCCGGAATCTTTTCCCGCTTCCGTCCGCCAGGATCCAGTCACGCAGGTCGGCGGCCGTCTCCCCCCGGTTGTAGAGTTCCACCCAGTCGCCGCTGCCCCCGCCCCGGGGACAAACCTCGTTGATGATCACCCGGTCGGCCAACTCGTGACGCAGGGGCTCGAAGGTGGCCTCGAGGCGGTGTTCCCGGTCCAGGGTCAGTTCCAGAACAGCCGTTGTCGCCTCCGTTCCGGCCCAGCCGGCAAAACGGTACCCGAGTTCCGGTACCGCTTCCAGCCGTACCGGCAAATTGGAAAAGTAGCGGCCGGCGTAGGGCTCCCGGATCTTCAAATTCTCGTTCAGCAGTACGTGCCCACCGGAGCCGGCCCGGAGTTGCAGTCGCTGGTCGGGGCCACCGTTCACCAGGGCACGCAGGTGCTCCCGCAGGTGGGCGGGGCGGTCGCGGGCAAAGGTCCGCAGCCGGTCGAGGTGGAGGTACCAGAACCGTTCTTCCCGGTCCCAGCGGTCCAGGTGGCGGGGCATTTCCGCTTCCAGCTCCGCCACCCGCGCGTCGATCTGGTGCAGGACGGCGGCGGGGGCAAAATCCGTTTGCAGATAATCCAGCATCCGGTTGGCAAAGGTTTGCCGGTAGTGATCGTTGCGCAATAGTCTGCGTTGCAAAAGCGTGCTCCAGGGCGGGTTGGGCCAGGCCGGGCCGTTTGCCTCGGTGTAGAACTCGATGGTGTTGGTCGCGGCGGCCCCCTCCCGGTGCAGCCCGAAGCCCTGGTCCACGTCGTACAGTATCCAGCGCCAGCGGGCACCGGGGCGGCGGGGTCGCCAGAAGCGGATGTTGCCACCGGCATCGCGGTTGTCGAAGTACGTCTGGGCAATCTGTAAGCGCATGTAATTGTCCACGTCCATCAGCCGCGACAGCTTCCGCATATCCGCCGGGCGGGCGGGGTCGCAGGAGGCAAGCACTGCTAAAAACTGGCGGTACGCGCGGCCGTTCCCGCGTTTGACCGTCCCCTGGTGCTCCAGCAGGTCCAGCGAATCCGGAGGGACGGCAAACCGGTCGCTCAGGAAGCGGGCGTTGATCTTCTCCCGCAGCTGGTAGACGCCCCAGTAGCGGCCGTTGAGGTACACCACGGCCGGGCGGGCGGCCTGCCGTTCCAGGTCCCAGCTGTCGTCGCGGAGCAGCCCGGTCAGCAGGGCGTCCCGCAGGTAGCTGCGGCCCCAGTCCGAGCCACCGTTACGCAATACGAGGAAGCGAAAATCGGGTTCCCCCTCCGGGCCGAAGAGCGGATAGTCGATCTTTTTGGCGCCGTATTGTTTTCGCGCCGAGAGGGAAAAAGACTTCTGGGGGTGCAGCCGGCTCATGCCGCCGAACATCCGGAAGCCGAGGGAATCCCGGAAGACTTCCGTTCCGTCGGGCAGGGCGATACTGACCCGGGCGGGGTGCTCGCGGCGGGTCCAGAAGTTGGCCCCGGGCTGCTTCCAGTGGTTGGGGTCGGCCCCGTGCCCGGCCACGAACCACCCGGTACGCGGGTGAAACAAGCGGTCGTGGTCGATCGTCACCCGGATGGTGATCAGGGCGTGCTTCGTGGATGATTTTGCATCCTGCGCCCCGTCGCCCGGATGCACCGCCTGCCCCGGAAGGAGGGAGGGAAGAGCGGTCAGTAACAACAGGATGACAACGGAATAATGCACCCCGCAATTTAATTATTAGAGCCGGATTCCTAGCTGCAGCCCTCCGTAGATGACCTGCCCCGTAAACCGATTTTCCCCTCCCGGCGGTGGATTATTCCCCTCGAACCGCAGATGCTTTGCGTCTCCCCCCAGCATCGCTTCCACGAAAAACTCCGTGTTTTCTCCGAGTAGCCAGCGGTGGCCCAACCCGAAGCCCGCCTCCAGAATAAGGGCGGCCTGCCCGAAGCGTTCCGTTTCTTCCGGGATAATGCGCCGCCGCAGCGGCACCGCGGCCCCGACTTGAAACCGGAGGTAGAGGCCCGGTAAAGACTCCGAGCCGGCACCGATAAAGCCCGCCCCGACCAGGGATACCCGGCTGTCCGTCAGGCTGAAAAATTCCTGTGTCTCCGTATCCAGCACCTCGTAATCGAGCCGCCGGTACGCGAGGCCGACGCCGCCCGCCGTAAATGTCTCGCCTCCCCAGCCCAGCAGGAGCTGGCCGGCCACCGAACGGGTATTCGCCGCCTCGTAGCGGTCGTCGCCGCTCACCCTGGCGAAGGGATTGTACTGCACGCTCGGTCCGAGTCGCAACTGGGCAAACATAAAAACGGGGAAAAGACAAAAGAGCGGGGCAAGCAGGCGCATTATCGGCGTTTTTACCACGAACGATCCCCGAACCCGTATCGTCCATTCGCGTTACCGCCGTATGCGCCATAAACTCAGCAACGACCAGCTAGCCATTGAGATCACCCACGAAGGCGCCGAGCTGGCCAGCCTCATCAACCGCGCCAGCGGCCGCGAGTACATCTGGCAGGCCGACCCCGACGTATGGGGCAGCCACGCCCCGGTGCTGTTCCCCATCATCGGTGTACTGAAGGACGGTAAGACCGAAATCCAGGGCGAGAGTCATTCCATTCCCAAGCACGGGTTCATCCGCCACAACGCCAGGTTGGAGCTGTTTTCCAAAATGCAGGACCGACTCACCCTCCGCCTCCGCTGGAGCGAGGAGACGCTCAAGATGTTCCCCTATAAATTCGATTTCCGCATCACTTACCGGCTGCGCAACGAGCACCTGATCGTCTACCACGAGGTACACAACGTGGACGATAAGCCCATTCGTTTTTGTCTCGGCGGCCACCCCGCCTTCCGCGTCCCCTTCTTCGACCGCGATGACTACGCGGATAATTTTTTACGCTTCCAGCACCCGGAAACCAGCGGCAGCTACACCGTAACCGGAGCCGGCACCCTGACCGGAGAAAAACGCCCCGTCCCCTGGTCCGAGGGCGGTACCGTCCTGCCCCTCACCCACGATCTCTTTGCCAACGACGCCCTGGTCTTTGACGACCTCAACACCCGCAGTATCCTCCTGGAGAGTAAGAACCACGGTCCCTGGCTGAAGGTCGACTACGCCGGCTGGACCCACCTCGGCATCTGGGCCAAGCCCACGGGCAATTTCGTCTGCATCGAGCCCTGGATGGGCCTGTCCGATTTTGAAGATTCGGATGGGCAGTTCGCCAACAAGCCGGGAATCGTGGAACTGGAACCGAACGGGGTGTACGAGATGAGTTATGACGTGAAGGTTTTGAGTTAGGGAGTTGACCTAGTTGGGGAGTTGAGGAGTTGCTGCCGCCGTTGCCGTTCGCCCGCTACGCGCGGCTCACCGTGGGCGCGGCTTCCGACCCCGACGCCGGAAACTCCCCAACTCAGTCAACTCCCCAACTAACTCACTCCCAAAGGTCCACCAACCCAAAATCTCTTCCGTCAAACAACCCCTTGTCACTCAGTTTCAAACTCGGGATAACCAGCAACGCCAGAAACGACAGTGTCATGAACGGTGCCTCCAGCCCACAGCGCAGTTTTCGCTTCGTGAAACCGTTCAGTTCCGAGTAACGGGCCGCCACCCGGGGGCCGGTGTCGGTACTCATGATGCCGGCCACCGGCAGGGGCAGTACGTGCAGGTACTCGTCGCGGCCCGCGGCGATGCCTCCCTTCGCTTCGATGATCGCATTCACCACCCGGCAGATGGCCTCGTCGTCTACCCCCACGGCAACGATATTGTGGCTGTCGTGGGCCACGCAGCTACCGATGGCCCCCCGCTGTAACTTCATGCCGCGCACGAAACCCACGGCGGGCGGCGCATCCGCGTAGCGGTTAACCACCACGATCTTCAGCAGGTCGCGCTCCGGGGCGGAGACGGGGCGTCCGTCGGCATCGCGGACGGGCGTCAGTTCCAGGGCCTCCGTGGTGATCTCCCCGTCGGTGACACCGATGACGCGGATCTTACCGCCTTCGGGACCGGCAGGAGCCAGGAAGTCCTCCGGCAGCTTGGGGGAACAGTTGAAGTTATTGATCGGTTCCATCCGGAAGTCGGGCATCCGGTGGGCCCCGGCCTCGGCCACCAACCGGCCGTTCACGTAGGTGGTCATGACACCGAAGTGGCGCAGATCGTCCACCTGGATGAGGTCGGCCCGGTCCCCCACCCGCAGCCGGCCGATGTCGAGCCCGTAGTGGTCCACGGCGTTCCGGCAGGCGATGCGGAGGACGTCGAACAGGTCGTGCCCGCCCCGGACG
Source organism: Lewinellaceae bacterium (assembly GCA_963838715.1). GTDB lineage: Bacteria > Bacteroidota > Bacteroidia > Chitinophagales > Saprospiraceae > Neolewinella. The sequence continues at coordinate 3,073,223 of CAWISE010000009.1, read as the reverse complement.
GCCCGGATGACGAGCCGGTTGATGTGGCCGCTCAGCAGGTCGTCCGGGTGGCAGTCATCGGTGCAGAACATCAGCCGGTCGGGGAACTCATCGATCAGTTCCTCCAGGGCGGCGTAGTTGCGGGCGGCGCTACCCTCCCGGATCAGGATCTTCATGCCGGCGGCCAGTTTGTCGCGGGCCTCGGCGGCGGTGGTACACTCGTGGTCCGTGGAAATGCCGGCGGCGGCGTAGGCGGCGGCCTGCTTTCCCCTCAGTCCGGGGGCATGACCGTCCACCACTTTGCCACGTTCGTGGGCGGCGGCGATCTTGGCCATCACTTCCGGGTCCTGGTGCAGTACGCCGGGGAAGTTCATCACCTCAGTCAGGTAGCGGATGTCGGGGCGGTCGAGTAGTTTGGCCACGTCGGCGGCATCCAGGACGGCACCGGCCGTCTCGAATACGGTGGCGGGCACGCAGGAGGGGGCTCCGAAATTAATGGAGAGCGGGGTATGGCGGGCGTTCTCCAGCATGTACTCCACCCCGGCCAGGCCGAGAACGTTGGCGATCTCGTGGGGGTCGGAAACGGTAGCCACCGTCCCGTGTACCGCCGCCAGCTTGGCGAATTCCACCGGCAGCAGCATCGAGCTTTCGATGTGGACGTGGGCGTCGACGAAGCCCGGCAGAATGAACCAGCCGCGCTTGTCCCGTTCCGGATCGCGGCGAATGTCCGTGATCCGGCCGTCGTCCCCGACGGTCAGGACGGCCCCGTAAATTTCGCGGGTATCGATGTCGACCAGGCGACCTTTAATTTCGAGCATACGGTGGCAACGGATCGGTTAAGGGAAAGTTGGGTTACTTTGTGACCGGACCATGGAGCAACTAAAGGACATACTGCTACTCGAATTTCGGGGCTTCACCGTACACGCCTTCGAGGCGGTGCTGATCACCCTGTCGATCCTGGGTTTTTTCGTCCTGGCCTGGGTACTGCTCGGGAAAATTCTCCCCTGGTATTACGGTAAGGAAACCGTTACCGAGGACAACCGCAGCCGGGTCTCCAACGTGGCCCGGTTCACGCTGGTCAGCTTCCTGGTGATCGTGGTGCTGAAGATCCTGGATATCGATTTTACTTTTTACGACGATAACATCAAGGAACTGGCCGACGGCAGTGGAGACGTCACGCTGACCATCAAGATCAGTACGATCATCCGGGCACTGGTGGCCTTCATCGTAGCGGGCGTCCTCGATCTTATCCTGGAGGAATTTCTGCTGCAACGGTTTCATCGCCGTCATCTGGGAGACGGACCCATCGGCCCCCAGGACGCCAAGAACCTGGAGGGCACCAAACGACGCTTTTCGGCCATCGCCCCCCTGATGTACACCCTGGCGGTCGGTTTCGTGGCCGAGGACACCGGTATCGCGGACTATTACGCGGATATTCAGGGCTACGTCATCACCGTCGGCAACATCATCTCCGCCGTTTTTGTCTTCCAGGCCGTACGGCTGTTCCTGCTCATCCTGACCACCTTCTTCCTGAGTAGCTACTACAAGCGTTCCAACGTCGACCCCGGCAGCCAGTACGCCATCAACCGCTTGCTGAGCTACTTCATCTACCTCATCGGCGTACTGCTCGTCATCCAGGCGGCCGGCTTCAACCTGGTGGTGATCTGGACGGGGGCCGCCGCCCTGCTGGTCGGTATCGGTATCGGTCTGCAACAGACCTTTAACGACCTGATCTGCGGCGTCATCATTCTCTTCGAACGCAGCGTTATGGTGGGCGACGTAGTGGAACTGAGCGGTCACCAGGTCGGCACCGTCCGCAAGGTCGGGGCAAGAACCAGTACGGTCGAAACCCGCGACGACATCATCATCTTCGTCCCGAACTCGAAGTTGATCGGGGAGAACGTCACCAACTGGAGCCACGTACAGCGCATCGCCCGCTTCCACGTGAAGGTGGGGGTGGCCTACGGTTCCGATACGGCCCTGGTGAAGCGCCTGCTGGAGGAAGTCGCCGCCGGCCACGACCGGGTAGCCAAGACCCCGGCCCCCTTCGTCCGCTTCCTGGATTTCGGCGACTCCAGCCTCGATTTCGACCTGCTCTTCTGGTCCCGTGATTTCACCCGCATCGAGAACGTCAAGAGCGACCTGCGTTTCGCCATCGACGCGGCCTTCCGGGCGAACAAGGTGGAGATTCCTTTCCCGCAACGGGACCTGTGGGTCAAGGGCGGAGCGGGGCTCGAAGCCATTTTGCGGCAGCAACGGGGCGGGGACGCAGGTGCAAACCCTCCAGAACAACCCGATGAACCTCAATCATAAAACATTCGGGTCCGGCCCACCCCTGGTGATCCTGCACGGGCTGTTCGGCACGCTGGACAACTGGTCGACCCTGGCCCGTCGCTGGGCGGAGCACTACACCGTCATCCTGGTGGACCAGCGCAACCACGGCCGCAGCCCCCATGCTCCCGAGATGGATTACCACCTCATGGCGGAAGACCTGGCTGCCTTCCTGGAAGCACAGTGGGTACACGAGTGCCACCTGCTGGGTCACAGCATGGGCGGGAAAGTGGCCATGCAGGTCGCCCTCACCTACCCCGACCTGGTGGACAAACTGATCGTCGTGGACATGGCACCCCGGCAGTTCGACCGGGGCCACGACGATGTCTTCCGCGCCCTGCTTTCCCTGGACCCGGCCACGCTGACCGATCGCCGGAGTGCCGATGGCCTCCTGGCCCCCCATCTGGCGGATGCCGGTGTCCGCCAGTTTCTGCTCAAAAACCTGGCCCGGGGCGAGGAGGGCGGTTTCCGCTGGCGGATGAACCTCGACGTCTTGTACCGGGACTACGAGAAACTGATCGGCCCCGTCGGTCGGCCCGGAGACCGCTTTGACGGCCCGGCGTTGTTCGTTCGCGGCGGCGAGAGCAACTACGTCCGGGACGGCGACTGGCCGGCGATCCTGGAGTTGTTTCCGGCGGCCCGGCTGGAGACGGTGGCGGGAGCGGGGCACTGGGTTCACGCGGCGGCACCGGAGGCGTTAGGCGCGCTGGTGGAGGAGTTTCTGGGCAGTCAGGGGCCGGGGGTGCAACCCTAGGCAGCCAACGCGGGTTCCTCCCACATGATCTTAGACCACATCGGTATTGCCGTCGCTGACCTGGACGAGGCGGACGCCCTGCTCGCCCGGCTACTCGGCCGGACGGCCTACAAGCGGGAGACCGTTTCCGCCCAGCAAGTGACCACCAGTTTCTTCACCGCCGGAGCAGAGGGCGGGGGCGCAGGTGCAAAAATAGAACTCGTTTCCCCGTCGGCGCCGCAGGCCGGTCCGATCGGTAAATTCCTGTCCAAACGAGGACCGGGTCTCCACCACCTGGCCTTCGAAACGGAAGACATTCACGCGGAAATGCGCCGCCTGAGCGAAGATGGTTTCGAGTTGCTCACGGAGTTGCCGGGCCGGGGGGCCGATAACAAGTTGGTCTGTTTCCTTCACCCCAAATCCACCAACGGCGTGCTGGTGGAGATCTGCCAAACCATTCGCGATGATGAGTGAGGACGTATTCGACTCGACCGCACAGGAAGCCTACTGGGAGGAGCGTTACCTGGACGGTCGTGCCGGCTGGGACATCGGCGCCCCCTCCGACCCCCTGCAGGCCTACCTGGATCAGCTGACGGATAAGGGCCTGTCCATCCTCATCCCGGGAGCGGGCAACGGTTACGAAGCGGAGTATGCCTGGAAGACGGGGTTCACCAACGTCCATGTGTTAGACATTGCACCCGCGCCCCTGCGGCAACTCAAGGAAAGGGTGCCGGAATTCCCGAAAGACCATTTGATCCAGGGGAATTTCTTTCACCACGCCGGAGCTTACGACCTGATCCTGGAGCAAACTTTCTTCTGTTCCTTTCAACCCGACCCGGCCACCCGGGCCGCCTATTTCCGGCAAATGTTCTCGCTCCTGAAGCCCGACGGCAAACTGGTAGGCCTGTGGTTTGCCAAAGAAGACATCGGCCGGCCCGGCAGCCGCCCCTTCGGTGGCACCCGCGAGGAATACCTGCGCTACCTGTCGCCTTATTTCACCGTCCGCACGCTCGAGACGGCCCACAATTCCATCGCCCCGCGCGCGGGTAACGAGTTGTTCGGCATCCTGGAGCGCCGCCCGGTGGCCCTTAGCACTACGGCATGATCCACGAAAAAAGACTGCTCTTCATCCTGGCGGCCGTACAGTTCTGCCACATCATAGACTTTCATGATCATCATGCCGTTGGGCAAGACGATCATGGGAGAGTTCGGGATCGGGCCGGGGGCATTCAGCCGGATCGTGACGGCCTACGCCCTGGCGGCCTTTATCGGCAACCTGGTCAGCACGGCGTTCATCGACCGCTTTGACCGGCGGACGGCACTACTGTTCCTCTTCACCGGTTTTGCCATCGGCACGCTGGGGTGCGCCTTTGCCCCTACCTACGAGACCCTGCTGGCCCTGCGATTTGCCACCGGCCTCTTCGGGGGAACGCTGGGGGCCCTGGTGCTGGCCATTGTCGGCGACGTGATCCCGCTGGAACGACGGGCCTCGGCCATGGGCTGGGTGATGACGGCCTTCAGCGCCGCTTCGGTGGCGGGGGTGCCGGCCGGTATCTGGATCGCGGCGGAGTACGGTTGGCACATGCCCTTCATCGTGGTGGCGGCCGTATCGGTATGCTTCCTGGCCGCGGCTTTCGTCATCGTTCCCTCGCTGCGTGGCCACCTCGGGGAACCCCGGGAGAGCGCTATCCTGATCGGTGACGACGTACTGGACGATATCGCCCGGGAACCGAAACGACAGACGATGCAGCCCCGGGCCATCGGGGAGGGGGTCTTCACGCCCTTCGTCCGTATTTTCCGGGACGGTAATCAGCGGGCCGCGCTGTTGTTCACCCTGGCACTGATGCTGGGGCACTTCACGATCATCCCCTTCATCGCGCCGTACATGCAACTGAACATCGGTTTCGGCGACAAGCAGGTGGGGTTGATCTACTTTATCGGCGGTTTGCTGACGGTGGTGTTGCTACCCCTCTTCGGGAAACTGTCGGACCGCTACGGGCGGATGCGCATTTTCACGGTGGCCTCGGTACTGGCCCTGTTCAGCATCTACGCCCTGACGAACCTGGATACGGATTCCATCCCGATCGCCCTGCTGGTCACTTCCTCCTTTTTCGTGGTGGCCAGCGGACGCAGCGTTCCCGCCACGACGATGATCACCAGCGTGGTTCGCCCCGAGAACAGGGGCAGTTTCATGAGCATCCGGCAGAGTATCAATGAGCTGGCCCTGGCGGTCAGCAGCTTCGTCGCCGGCCTCATCATCACGGAGGCACCGGACGGAAGTCTGCTGCACTACGACTGGGTCGGTTACTTCACGATGGGGATGAGCGTACTTGCCGTGGTGACCGCCTTACGAATCCGGGCGGTGGCCTAAAAGGTTGGTATTCAGTTAACATAGGTTAGCGTATCGGGTTTTACCTTTACACATTAACCCCTTTTTATTACCCCATTAAACCTACTTACTATGCGATTAATTTTACTTTTTGTGCTGGCGCTTGCGCTGGCACGATCTGGCTCTACGTGGCCAGATTTCTGATCAATAACGTCTTTGACGCTGACGGCAATGGCGCTCCTAAGGGCGTCGAACTATTCGTCTATCGAGAACGTAGCCGGACTATTCACTGTACGGATCTGGCTCCGCGAATAATGGCGGTGGTGTCGAATGTGACGGAATTTACGTTTCTCCGCCGCTCAGCGGTATCGCGGGAAGTTTCCATCGTACGTAGCTTCCGGAATACTACTCGGATTCACAACATTCTTTGGCTTTCCTCCTATTACATCTCAGCGGAAGACGATGACGGTATCAATGGGGACTGACGCCATTGAACTGTTTAAGAGTGGTTCCGTGTTGGACGGTCTATCGGTCGATCTTAACGCAAGTCGGATAGTGGACTAGGAGCATGGGACTACCTGGATGGTTGGGCGTACGGACGGAGCCACGTACCGCTCCCAGTGCTACCTTGCAATCCTGCCCAGTGGACTTACTAGCGGTACCAATGCCCTCGACTGGCGAATACGACTAACGCCACGGCGGCATACTCCCGATTCCCATCGGCCGCAGCCTTCTCCCCGTCGAGCTCACCACCCTCTCCGCCCAGCCCATGCCCAAATCCGTGATGGTCAAGTGGGCCACCGCCTCCGAGGACGGCAGCGACTTCTTCGCCGTGGAGCGCAGCGCCGACGCCGGTCGTAATTTCACGGAGATCGGCCAGGTACCCGCGCCGCCGGTGACAGCCGCGACGAACAGCGTTACGAACTGGAAGACCTCACGCCGGTGAAGGGGCAGACCCTCTACCGCCTGCGCGCCGTAGACCTGGACGGCAGCTTTGAGTACTCGGATCAGGTGGTCGTGGAATTCGCGGGCACGGCCGGTATTTCCGTTTTCCCCAACCCCGTCAGTACCGAGCTGAAGGTAGCCGGTCTCGACGCCACCGTTTCGGAAGCCACGCTGATCACCGCCACCGGTAGTCAGCGCGTGGTGCCCGTAACCAACGGCAACGTGGATGTTTCTCTCCTCCGCTCCGGTGTGTACTTCCTGCGGGTAGCGGGTAACGATGCGCCCGTTCGTTTCGTGAAACGGTAAACCTATCTTGGCGGCATGAAAGAGAATGTCCGCCGGATCGTACTGTTCGTGAGTGGTACCGGGTCGAACGCCCGGGTCATGATCGATCGATTTCAGGACCACCCCGACGATGGCGTCGAGGTGGTCCTGCTCGTTAGTAACCGCGCTTCGGCCCCGGCCCTGCTCATGGCCGCCGAGCGGGGTATCCCTACCCTGGTCGTGGACCGGGCCTACTTTTACGACAGCGAGCAGTTACTGGAGGACCTCGCCCACTTCCGACCGGACTACCTTATCCTCGCCGGCTTCCTCTGGCTCGTGCCCGCCTACCTGGTACGCGCCTTTCCCGACCGTATCGTCAACATTCATCCGGCGCTCCTTCCGAAGTACGGTGGCAAGGGGATGTACGGGGCGAACGTCCACCGGGCCGTACACGCCGCCGGGGAGCGGGAAAGCGGGATCACCATCCACTACGTAAACGAGCGGTACGACGAGGGGGCTTACATCCGCCAGGAGCGGGTAGCCCTGGAGCCTAGCGATACTCCGGAGGACATTGCTAGGAAGGTGCTGGAGCTGGAGCACCGGTGGTACTGGGAGACCGTAAGGAGCCTGTAGTAATGGTCCTTTAGTACATAGTAGAACGCCCGGCCCGCAAGTAGCGGACCGGGCGTTCTTTATTCGCAAAAGTGGCCGGAGGATTACTCCAGCATACCGATGTACTTGTCTGCCTGGGCGGCCTCGGGGCTCTGCCCGTAGTTGGCCTTGAGGCTGCGGAATGCTTCCAGGGCCTCGTCGTTCTTGCCTTCGATCCGTAGGAGCTGGGCTAGTTTATTCTGGTAATAACCACCGGTGATGTAGTTCTTTCCGGCGGCGTCGACGGCATCGCGGTAGGAAGCGATGGCTTCGTCGTTCCGTCCGAGTTCACTCTGGGCGTCCCCCATCACACCGTACTTCATGGCGGGGAGCAGGTCTCCGTCCGCGTCGAAGGAGCTCATGTAGTCGAGTGCTACCTCGTACTTACCCAGGTTGAGGTAACTGACACCGGCGTAGTAGTTCGCCAGGTTCCCGGCCTTGGTACTGCCGTAATCGTCGATGATGTCCAGGAAGCCGGGGTAGCCCTGGCCGGGGTTGGTGAGGGCGAGGCTGAAACTGTCTCGCTCGAACTGAACCTGGGCCTGCTGCATCTGCTCGGAGGCATTCCGCTCGGCGGGGCGCTTCACGAACGTCTGGTAGATGAGAATGGCGGCGACGAGGGCGATGAGGCCCAGAGCACCGTAGATAATGAGGTTACGGTTCTTTTCAAAGAATTCGTAGCCCTGGTCGCGGACTTCAACGATGTCTACCAGGGTGTCGTCTCCTTCCAGTGCGGGTTCGGTACCGGTACCACTGGTGCGGCGTCCCGTGCTGGGGGTTCCGGAAGGCCGGCGGCCGATGTTATTTTTCTTTGCCATTAGCTTATAATTTAACAAGCCCCACCGGAGCGAGGCTGTAAAAGCGGGGCAAAGATAGCAAAATTCAGTTTGGGAGTTTAGGAATTAGGGAGTTTAGGAATTACGACCGCGGTACACGCGGTAGCTGACTCCTAAACTCCCTGAATTTCCAACTACGTCAGGAAGGGGTACGGCTCCGAATAGATGTCCTCGTAGAGGCCGGCGGCATCCGGTAGCGGACTGTCTTCGGCGAACTTGGCGGCATCGGCGATTTCGGCCTTGACCCGGTCCTTGATCTCCTTGATCTCCGCCTCGGTGGCCATTTTGTTGTCCAGGATCTTGGCTTCAGTTACCTTGACGGGGTCCCGTTGCTGATAGTCCTGCAGTTCCGACTTCTCGCGGTACTTGGCCGGGTCGGAAACGGAGTGTCCCTTGTAGCGGTAGGTCTGGATGTTGAGGTAGTAAGGGCCCTTACCGGAACGGATGTGCTCGGCGGCACGGCTGATTGCTTCGTGAACGGCCTCCGGGTCCATCCCGTCGACGCTCTCGCTGGGCATATCGAAACTGGCACCGAGTTTGGTCATGTCGGTGACGTTGCTGGTCCGCTGAACGCTGGTCCCCATGGCGTAGCCGTTGTTCTCCAGGATGTAGAGAACGGGCAGCTTCCAGGTCATGGCCATGTTCCAGCTTTCCCAGAGCGCTCCCTGGCGGGCGGCTCCGTCACCGAACATCACGACACAGAGGTTTTTGGTTCCCCTGTACTGTTCCGCCAGGGCGATACCCGTACCGATCGGGATCTGGGCACCGACGATACCGTTACCGCCGTAGTAGTTGTTTTCGCGGCTGAAGAAGTGCATGGAGCCGCCCTTACCCTTCACCACGCCGGTGGCCTTACCGTAAAGTTCGGCCATGGCGGAGCGGGTGGAAACTCCCCGTCCGATGGCCGTTCCGTGCTGGCGGTAGGCCGTCACGATGCCATCGTCCTTGGTGATCGCGCTCTCGATACCGGCGGCGACCGCCTCCTGACCGATGTAAACGTGACAGAAACCACGCACTTTCTGCTGGCCGTACGCCATCAGGGCACGTTCCTCAAAACGGCGGATTCGCAGCATGAGCTCGTACCACTCCAGGTACTGTTCTTTGCTGTACTTCAGGCCCTTGGCCGTTCCATTCTTCTTAGCGGTCGTAGATTTGCTGGTCCGCGTGGCGGTCTTCTTGGTTGCTGTGCTCATATGATTAGCGAAATTTCGCTGTTTACCGGTAGGTTACCGTCTAAATATAGGTCGCCGCCGGAATTGACAGGCCGCTTTTTTCAAAACGCGTAATCTTTGGTGAAGGTTTTGCCGAGCAAAACCGCCCTTCAGACGTTGTAAATTAAATCCCCAACTCCCCGAATAATGGCCTGGACCGAAAAAGATAACGCCCTGCGGCACGAATTTAAATTTACCGACTTCCGTCAGGCCTTCGCCTTTATGACGGAGGTGGCCTTCGCGGCGGAAGCGGCCGGCCACCATCCCAACTGGAGTAATGTTTACAACGAGGTGACCGTCAGCCTGACCACCCACGATGCCGGGAATACCGTGACGGAGAAGGACCACCGACTGGCTTCGGCCATCGATCTAATTTACCGGAAGTATGCGTAGGTGGCTGCTGGCCCTCGGCGGGTTATTCGTAATTTTTGCACCTGCGTCCGCGGCAACGGGTGAAAACTTTTACGCCTTCACCCCGGAAGCCAGGGCGATTTACGGGGAGGTCATGTCCCTGGAACTCGACCGGGCGCAGAGCGGAATCGCCACCCTGCGAAGAAATTCTCCCCGCAACCTGGCGGCCGACCACCTGGAGAGTTACCTGGATTTTTTCCGCCTCTACCTGACCGGAGACGAACGCCTTTCCCCCGCACTCGACGAACGTTTCGATGCCCGGATCGCGCGGATGGAAGCCGGTGACCCCGCCGACCCCTACTACAATTACGCCCTGGCCGAAGCCCGGCTGCACCGCAGCCTGATCGACCTGCGCTTCGAGCGTCACCTGGCCGCCTTCCGCCAGTTGAACAAGGCCAATAAACTGCTGCGGAGTAACGCCAGTGACTTCCCGGATTTTCTGCTCACCTACAAAGACCTCGGCCTGCTGCACGCCGCCGTCGGATCCATCCCACCCCAGTACAAATGGGGGGTGGAGCTGCTCTCTTCCCTGAGTGGTACCATTGCGGAAGGACGCAAGGAGCTGAAACTGGCCCTGGAGGATACCGACAGCCCCTTTCTGCTGGAAACCCAGGTGCTCTCCGCCTTCCTGGAACTCCACCTGGCCAACCGACCGGAAGCCGCCTACCAGCAAATACGAAAATTAACGCTGAATGCCGCCGGGAACCCCCTGCACTGTTTTGTGCTGGCCAACATGGCCATGCACGGCGGGCGGAACGACCGGGCGCTCGAACTGCTCCTGGCCCAGCCCCGGGGCGGAACGGCGGCCGACTTCCCCTACCTCGACTTTATGCTCGGGCAGGTACGCCTGCGCCGGCTGGAACCCGGCGCGCGCCTCCACTACCAATCCTTTCTGTTGCGGTATCCCGGTCGCCACTTCCGCGAGGAAGCCCTCCAAAAGATCGGCTGGACCTACCTGCTGGAGGGTAACCTCACCGGCTACACCCGCGCCCTGGCACAGATCGACGGAGGCAGCCGTTCGGGGGGAGATCAGAACGCGGTCCGCGAAGCCGCGGCCATCCACGCACCGAATACGGCACTGCTGAAGGCCCGGTTGCTGTTTGACGGCAGCTATTTTTCCCGGGCCCGCGACGTACTGGAAACGATCGATACCGCTTCCCTCGACACCGACGAACGACTGGAATACACCTACCGTACCGGCCGCGTACTGGGCGGGCTCAAAGACGCCAACGGCGCCATTGCCTTCTACCGCCGCACCATTGATGCCGGACGGGACAACCCGGCCTTCTACGCCTGCAACGCCGCCCTTCAGGCCGGACTGCTGGAGGAAGCCCGGGACAAAAAAGTGCCGCCCGCGACTATTTCCAGGAGTGTCTCGGCATTCACCCCGCGGAATACAAAACCGGCCTCCACCTACTGGCGAAGGCCGGTCTTGACCGGGTGGAGTAGGCTGTAGTTTAATTCTGCCCCGTCATCCGCATGGCTTCCTGCACGTCGATCCGCTCGCCGTTGTTTTTAGCAACGACAAAGGCATCCTTCACGCCCATCCGCTTGAGCCGGTCGCGCAGGGCGGCGGCGTTCGCGTAGGTACGGAACTGGCTGACGACCACCTTCTGGAGACCGTTCTGGTCGCTTAGGTCGAGGGCATCGCCGGTGGCGAGATTAGGGTCTACCTTGTTCTGGGCGTAAGCCCCCAATTGCACCTGGAAGATGACGCCGGAGACCATTTGCTGGTCGGTGATCACCTCGTCGTTCCGGGGAGCGGCCTGGGCGGCGGCAAGCTGCTGACGAAGCTGGGTGATTTCTGCCTGGGCGGCGGCGGCGCTGTTCTGAGCGGCCTGGAGGGATCCCTGGCTGCTACCCTGCTGGTTCTGGTAGTCGGTAACCTGACGGCGCAGCGTAGCGATTTGGGTTTCGTTGGCTTCGCAGTTCTCGACGTAGGCCTGGAGGGCGGCGGGGTCCTGGCGGTACTGCTCGGCGCGGGCGTTCCAGTCGGTACCGTCCTCGCCGACGACGGGGGCAACTTTCGGAGAACAACCTACCGTCAGCATCAGGACGGCGATAAGCGTGGAATACAGAAATGTTTTTAGCATGGGTTATGTGGTTTATCACCATAACCGCCTATTTCGTTTGAAGTTCTTTAAAGGTGGAGAGCCCGCAGCGCAGGAAGTTCTCGTAATCCGCCGCTACGGGGGTATAAGCCACCGGGGGGTTGAGGGTCTGTCCGTCGGGAGAGACCAGTACGTAGTAGGGCTGGGTGGCGCGGGCAAAGACACTCTGCTGGAAGTAGTGCCACTTCTCCCCTACCTGGTCGATGGTCTTTGTGCGGCCGCTTCCGTCCAGCCGGGCCACCTCCTGGTGTTCTGCGGCGGGCAGTGCCTCCCGGTCGTCGACGTAAAGGCTGATGAGGACGTAGTCATCCGTCAGGATGTCCTTGATGTTGTCCTGACTCCAGACGTTCTCCTCCATCTTGCGGCAGTTCACGCAGGTATAACCGGTAAAGTCCAGCATAACGGGCTTATTCACCTCCCGGGCGTAGGCCAGTCCGGCCTCCAGGTCCTTGAAGCAGGTGATGTTCTGGGGGCAGTCGCAGGCATTGAAGTAGCTGTAGCAGACCGGTGGGGCGATGCCACTCAGCAGGGTCAGGTTGCGGTAATTATCGGTGGTGGGGTCTTCGGTGAGCCCGTAGGCGAGGTAACCGGTGAAGGCCACGCCGGCCACGGCAATCAGCAGGGCTAGGGGGCCGGTCTTACGCTGCTTGCTGTCTCCCGGAAAGCTGATCCAGCCGAAGAGGTAAGCCGCGACCCCCAGGGAGCAGAGCATCCAGACCACAAGGAAGGGTTCGATGCGAAGGACGTCCCAGTGGCCGACGAGGTCGGCGTTGCTCAGGAATTTGAACGCCAGGGCTACCTCGACAAAACCGAGTACCACCTTTACGCTGTTGAGCCAGCCGCCGGATTTAGGCATATTGTCGAGCACCCGGGGAAAGGCGGCAAAGAGCGCGAAGGGCAAACCCAGGGCCACGCCGAAGCCGGCCATTCCCGCCGTGAGCGGCATGGCGCCTCCGCTGACGGCTTCCACCAGCAGGCTGCCGAGAATGGGGCCCGTGCAGCTGAAACTGACGATCGCCAGCGTCAGGGCCATGAAGAAGATACCCGCGACTCCACCCGTGTCCTCCGCCTGGCTGGCGCGGTTGCTCCACCGTTCGGGCAGGGTCAGTTCGTAGAAACCGAAGAAACTGCCGGCAAAGAAGATAAAGACGGCGAAGAAGAACAGGTTCAGCCAGACGTTGCTGGCGATGCTGTTCAGTATTCCGGGGTCCAATCCGTCGATGACGTGGAAGGGCAGACTCAGCAGTACGTAGATCAGGAAGATGAAAAAACCGTAGAGGCTGGCGTTTTTTATTCCTTCCCTCCGGCTATCCCCACTTTTGGTAAAAAAGCTGATCGTGAGCGGGATCATCGGGAAGATGCAGGGCATCAACAGCGCGAAAAGACCGCCCAGCAGGCCGAGACCGAATATCTTCCAGAGGCTCTCTCCCGAGGTCGTAGTGGCCCCGACGCTACAGCTACCGACGGGCTCGGTGTTGAAACTGACGGCCCCGGAGACGGTCGTAGCCTCCGGATTTTTGGTGGACGTCATCCCTCCGGCCGCGACCGGGTCGTCTCCGGTACCCACCCCGTCGATGGCGACCAACGGGGTGGCACCGCTCAGGTCGAGGGAGAAGGGCAGATCAACCGGCGGCAGACACATTTCGTCGTCGCAGGTCTGGTAGATCAGTAATCCGCGAATGACCGGGTTACCGACGGCTTCCACCACCTGGGAGTAGGTGACGGTACCGCCGTCGATCTTGGCTACTTCCGCCTCCCAGGTCTTGTCGTACTTCCGCTTCAGGGTGGCACTCACCTCGGTGGGTTCCCCGGTGGGCTTACCGGTCTCAATGAGGAGTTCGGTCGGAATGGGGCCGATCTCCGGGTCCACGTCCTGGCTGTAGATCGTCCAGTTGTCGGCCAGGGTGGCCGTCAGGCTGATGCGGTACCGGTCAAGTCCGTCAAGTTCCTCCGCGGTGATGGTCCAACTCACGGGCTCCCGCCGGGTGGGGGCGGGCTGGGCGTAGCGGTAAGTGGCCAGCACTTCCTCCCGGGGCATATCGACAGTTTCTCCTTCCACGACGGGGGTGGGCTCAGGGACGGGCGCGGGCGCGGGTGCCGGCTTTTCCACGACCGCTACCTCCGTTTTCTTCTTCTCCTTCGGGTCGGCCGGAATGACGACCTCTCCGCTTGCGGGAGCGGGTGGAGCCAACGCAAAACTGTGTGCCTCGTCGGTCGGCGGGAGGCACTGCTCGTCATCGCAGCACATGTATTCCACCACCAGTTCGATGGGGGTCCCGTAGTCCTTTATCCTTACCCGCTGGGTAAAAACGACCGGTTCGTCGCTGAGGAATTTGATAACTTCCGTCTCAAACATCTCGTCGAAGCCCTCCTTTTTGTGTCCCCGTTCCGCCGTTTTTCCCAGCAGTTCGTAGTGGTCACCCGGTTCCCAGCTGAAGGTAGTGGGCACGGGACCCCCGTCTCCGGTAAACTGACTGTAGATCGCCCAGCCGCGCTCGGCAGTAGCGGTGGCGATCAGTTCGTGGGTACCGTCGGGCCCGTCCGCCGTCGTGAACGTCCAGGAGATCGGACTGTCGAACTGAGCGAAGGCCGTCAGGGAGTAAAGTAGCAGAAAAAAAACGGACAGACAGCGTGACATAAGTAGATAATTTCGGGAAGGCGAAAATACGGAGATGTAATGCATGGCATTGCCAACGGACTGTTAGGCGGTTGTTAACAGAATTCTTAATGGGTCACGAAGACCGCGGGCACTTCTCCGTTACCAATCAAAGTGTACCGGCGGCTTCCCGGAAGACCGTGGCCAGCACTACCTGACCGACCACCCGCAGCGTTTCCCGGTCGATCACGTCCATATTATCATCACCGGTATGCCAGTGCTCGACGAAGCCGGACTGGGTGTCCGGCTGACTGTTGATGATATCGATGGTCGGAACGCCGGCGATGGTATTGATGAAGTAATGATCGTCGGTCACCGCCCCGCCCCGTACCCGCTGGAAGTATTTTCCCTGCTTCATACTCTCCGCCAGCGTCCAGACTTTATCCATCACCTGGGGGGCGAAGCGCATGCTGACCCCCTCCAGGGCAAAACGGGCATCCTTCGCGCCTACCATATCCAGCAGGATACCGTACATCGGCCGGACGGCCCCGAGGGTACGGGCGTAGTGCTGGGCGCCCAGCCCGTAGCTGTCGGTTTCTCCGGAAGTACCGTAGTCCTCCGCGTCCAGGAAAACGATATCGAGACCGATGTCCGCCGCGTCCAGGCCCATTTGGCGGGCCACTTCCAGCAGGACACCGACCCCGCTGGCCCCGTCATCCGCGCCGTTCACCACTGCGTCTTCGTCCTTCTCACTGGGTCCGTCGGCGAAGGGCCGGGTGTCCCAGTGGGCGTAGAGGGCGACCCGGTCGGTCCGCTCCGGGTTGTAACGCCCGATGATGTTGGTACTGTTCAGCGTAGTGCCGTCGAAGGCCGTAGCCTGGAATTTTTGCTCCTCCACCTCCGCGCCGAAATCCGACAGCTTATCGACCAGCCACTGCCGCGTTTGGTCGTGCGCTTCGGTATTCATGACCCTTGGTCCGAAGTCCACCTGGCGGGCTACGTAAGCGTAGGCACTGTCGGCGTCAAAACGGGGGGTGGGTTTAACGATGCGTTCCCGGGGCGGGGTCGCGGGTGCGGAATTCCCCGATTGGGGGTCAGTCGTTCGTTCGTCTCCGGTACAGGACGGCAGACAGAGTACCGCCAAACATATCAGGACGGCAAAAAAGCGAAGAGAATACGTCATGGAAATTACTTGCCCGCCTTGGCGGTGCTGGCGGAAATTTGCTCGGCATCCGTCAGGATGTACATGAGTCGGTTGATGTCTTCGTTGTTCAGGGATAGCTTCCCCCTGAGGATGATGCGCTCCGTACCGTACTTGACGGGCTCGGTGGAAACCACCTCCATCACCGTTTCCGGTCCGGCCCCACCGCAGAAAAAGCACATATTATAGGGGTAGGCACTGAAAACGAATTCCTTGTGGCTCTTGTACCCCTCCACCGGGACGATGTAGCCGCTGATCTCCACGATCTCCCCCTCCAGTGCACGAACGCTCTCTCCGAATACCGGGACGTCCACCTTGAAGCCGAGCAGCTCGTCGTACTTCTTCTCGTAGGTCACTTTGGCCAGCTCCTTCCAGAGGTTGGTCTGTTCGGACTGGGCGAAAAGAGCGGTGGTGCTGAAGAGCAGGGCAAGGGACAGGAGGAGGGTGCGCATGGTTGGGTAGATTACTGGATGAATAACGTACTGAGTCCGTTTCGAGTTGTCGGACGACCTCCGCCCCGATCATGATCGGGACTCCGAGACGGCCGACAACCTCCACTTGTTAAATCAGTAGTTCAGTACCTATGTGAGGTCGTCGGACCTCTCGGAACGTAGCAACGCGAAGTGGAGGCGGTCCGACGACGCGAACGAAATCGACCTACCACCCTCCGCTGGCACCGCCGCCGCCGAAGCCGCCGCCGCCGAAGCCACCTCCAAACCCACCGCCGCCACCGCCGAAGCCGCCACCGCCGCCAAAACCACCGCCGCCGCCGAATCCGCCGGGAAAGACGACCCAGCCGCCACCACGCCGCCGTCGACGCCGGGCCTGCCGGTGCGGATCGTCCATGTCGTAGGGGCCGTTGCGCCAGTAGCCGCCGTCCTCGTCGTCGTCATCGTTATTGCGGTTACCGAAGTAGGAGAGCAGGATGAACACCAGCAGGATCAGGCCCAGCACCAGGATGGGCGGGAGGCCCCGCTGCGCCGGTTGTTCGAAGTCCTCCGCGGTGTATTCCCCCTCGCCGAGTTTCATGATGGCCCCGGCGGCATCCCCGATGCCCTTACCGAAATTACCCTGACGGAAGGCGGGCATCATGATCTGATCGATGATGCGCTTGGCCAGGGCATCGGTCAGGAAGCCCTCGGCCCCGTAGCCGGTCTGAATGTTGATCTTCCGGTCGTCCTTGGCAATGTAGATCAGGACGCCATTGTCGCGTTCCTCATTTCCGCCCACGCCCCACTTGTCGGCGATGGCGAAGGCCCGGTCGAAAACGGCACTGCCGTTCAGACTCCGTTCGGTGACCACGACGATCTGGGTGGACGTCTTGTCGAAGTAGGCGACCAGCTGGCGGCCCAGTTGTTGTGCTTCCCCCGCGCTGAGCAGCCCGGCGTAATCGTTCACCGCCTGCCCGGTCGGGGCGGGGATGGGCGATTGTGCGCCCAGGACAACAGGCAGCAGGAACAGGGTTAGTAGTAGGGCCCTCATCGCTTGGTGGTATTGTTGCCGTAGCTGATCTCGTCGGGCAGTTCGTTAATGTCGTCGGTCTGGTAGGGGAAGAACTGTTTGAGCTTCGCGCCCACCTGCTGGATGGCCGTCTCCAGTCCGCCGGTAAAGTCGCCCCGCCGGAAGGCCTGCTGGAGAATGTCCCGCTCCTCGTCCCAGAACCCGTCAGAGACCACTGCATTGATGCCCTTGTCCCCAAGGATGGCAAATTCCCGCCGGTCGACCGCCAGCAGGATCAGAATACCGTTGCGGTCGGCCGTTTCGTGCATGTGCAGTTCGGCAAAGATGCGGGTGGTCAGTTCCAGTACCGGCTCGGTCGCGCCCACCTCCACGTGTACCCGGATCTCCCCCGACGTAGCGAGCTCCGCCAGCCGGATGGCGGTGACGATGCGGGATTCCTCGGCGGGAGAGAAGAAGGTGACCATGGTTGGGAGTGGATAGTAGGTAATAATAGGTGGTAGTCGACCGGCCGGTTAACGCATGTATTCACGTCGGACGTCTCGAAGACGGGCGCAGCCCTGGCGAGGCCGTCCGACGTGTGATACGGTCGCCCTAGTCAAAGTTCACCTCCGGGGCATCGCTCGCTCCGGCCTGGGCCTGGAACTGCGGCTTCTCGGAGAAACCGAAAACGCTGGCGAAGACGGTACCGGGGAAGCGGCGCACCTGTTTGTTGTACTGGGTAGCCTGCTCGTTGAAGCGGGTCCGGGCCACGCTGATCCGGTTCTCGGTGCCCTCCAGTTGCGACTGCAGTTCCTGGAACTGGGCGTTGGACTGCAACTGCGGGTACGCCTCGGCGGTGGCCAGCAGCCGGCCGAGACCCTGGCTGACCTGGGCCTGGGCGGCCTGGAATTGCTCCAGCATCTCGGGGGTGAGGTTGCTGGCGTCGATGTTGATGCTCGTGGCCCGGGCGCGTGCCTGGGTAACGGCCTCCAGGGTACCCCGCTCGAATTCGGCGGCCCCCTTGACGGTATTGACGAGGTTGGGGATCAGGTCGGCACGCCGTTGGTACTGGGTCTCGACGTCCGCCCAGACTTTTTCCACGTCTTCTTCGGCGTTGACGAAGCCGTTGTAGCTGCTGCAGCCGGCAATCAGGAGGACGGCCAGTACGGCGGCCACGATGCCAAGGGTTCCAATAGATCTCATGTGTCGGAAAGGTTTACGTTTTGTAGAAAGTCTGCCAGTAGAACATCCGCGGCAGACGAAAGGGTGGTTCGTTCGTCTAGTAAGCTACGAAATTCGTCCGTTTGTTCACGTCGCCGGTCGAGGTAACTGGTTAGTTGTCGCTGGAGCTGGTGGGCACAACGCTCCCGCAGCCAGGTTTCGACCTGAGCGGCACGGCGGCGACCGATCCGGTCGGAATCGGAAATTTTTGCACCTGCGCGCCGGCGGCTGCCCAGTTCCGGACTTATTTCGGAATACTCGCCCAGCACCCCGATGATCTTATCCATCCCCTGCCCCGTCAGCGCGCTGCCCAGTAGTACCGGCACCGTCCACGCGTCCTCCCGCGCGGGGGCCAGGTGGAGGCTGCGGCGTAATTCCTGGGCCGTCTGTCGGGCCGCATCGGGCAGCAGATCGGCCTTGTTGACCACCACCAGGTCCGCCAGCTCCAGGATGCCGCGCTTGATGCCCTGCAGTTCGTCCCCGGCCGCGGGCTGGGCCAGCAGCAGGAAGACATCCGTCATGCCGTGGACCTGCCACTCGGCCTGTCCCACGCCGACCGTCTCCACGATCACGCGATCGTAGCCGGCCGCCCCGCAGAGCAGGATGGTCGCGCGGCTGGCCGGCCCCACCCCGCCCAGGTACCCGCTGCTGGGGCTCGGGCGGATGTACGCCCGGTCGCTGCGGCCCAGTTCGGCCATCCGCGTTTTATCGCCCAGGATGCTGCCGCCGCTCAGCGAGCTGGTGGGGTCGACGGCCAGTACCGCCACCCGGTGGCCGGCCCCGACCAGCTCGAGCCCGAAACGCTCGATGAAGGTGGATTTGCCCACCCCCGGCGTTCCGCTGATGCCGATGCGCAGTGCCTCCGGCCCACCGTTGCGGGCAGCCAGTTCCGTCAGCCGGTCGGCCGTTTCCCGGTCTTGCGGCCGCTCGCTTTCCAGCAGGGTGATGGCCCGGCCCAGGGCGCGGCGGTGGCGGTCGGTACCTAATTCAGCGAAGAGTTCGTCGGCGGACACGCTTAGAGATTGAAGTAGTCCCGCAGCTTTTCCAGCTGGGTCTGGTTACCGATGGCAATGAAACTACCGCCCGCCTGCAGCACGGTCGAAGCATCCGGATTTACCTGGTACTTACCGCCCGGCAGCCGGTGGCCGATGATGTTGACGCCGGTGTTGGCCCGCAGGTGCAGATCGGAGATCGGCTTGCCCCGGAACTCGGCGGGTAGCCGTTCGTGGGTCACTTCCTCGAAGCCGATGTCGGCGGCCAGTTCGTTGGTGATGAAACTGAAGAACTCCACGGCCCCCGGCTTGGAGATCAGGGTGGCCATGTAAAAGCCGCCGATCTGCTCGGGGAGGATGACGTTGGACGCGCCGGCCTTCAGTAATTTTTGCCGGCTCCGCTGGTCGCGGGCACTGCTGACCACCCGCATCCGGGGGTTCAGGTCGCGGGCCGAAAGGACGATGTACAGGTTGTCGCTGTCGTCCTTCAGGGCGGTGATGAGGCTGCTGGCCTCCTCGATGTTGGCCTCGAAGAGATCGGGGTCGTGGGTGGCGTCCCCTTCCACGTAGAGGGCTTCCGGGTGGCGTTCGAGCAGTTGCTCCAGCCGCTCTTCGCTCTGCTCGATCACTACGTAGGAGGCATCGTGGACCAGGAGGTGGTCCACGATCTCCCGCCCGTAGCGGCCGTAGCCGCAAACGATGGTGTGCCCGTTCAGCTTTCGGATACGGGACTGAATGCGCGCTTCTTGCATATGCTTGAAGATTTTACCGTCGATGACGAAGGAGGAAAAAACCGCCAGGGCGTAGGCGACGATACCGATATTAACGATGATGAGGCCGGAAATGAACCAGCGGCCCGCGTCACTCAGCGGCAACACTTCCCCGTAACCGACGGTGGAAATGGTGATGATCGTCATGTAAAAGGCATCCACCAGCGTCATGCCCTCGATCAGGATCAGACCGAGGGTACCCACCGCGATCGCCCCCAGCACCAGCCAGAGGGCGAAGTGGGGATTGAGGATGTTGGCGGACAGCCGTAGCCGGTGAAAGAGACCCATGGCGGCAAGTTACGAAAGCAGTTCCGCCCCGGTACCCGGTCGGTTGGGGTAGTTCACGAAACCGGTCACGGGGTCGAAGGTCACTCCCCGGGCCGGATCGTTGGCGATCAGCATGGCGCCGTCCAGATCGGCGTGGTCGAGTTCCGGCAGCAACTGGGCGATGGCGCTGATGCCGACGCTGCTTTCGGTCATGCAGCCGGCCATGACGGTCAGCCCCACTTCCCGGGCCCGGGCGATCATCCGGCGGGCGGGGGCCAGGCCGCCGCACTTGACGACCTTGATGTTGATGCCGTGGAAGTGGTCGGCGCAGCGGTCCACGTCGGCCTCGGTCTGGCAGCTTTCGTCGGCCAGCACCGGCAGGATACTGTGTTTCTTCACTTCCCGTTGTCCGGCCAGGTCGGCGGGCGGCAGGGGTTGTTCCAGGAAGACGACGCCGAGTTCGGCCAGGGGGCCGCTAAGGTCGATGGCCTGGCGGCTCGTCCAGCCGGTATTGGCATCGACGTAGAAGGGGCTCTCGGTGTGTTCCCGCAGGGCGCGGACGGTCATTAAGTCGTCTCCCTTACCCAACTTGATTTTGTAGACCGGCCAGGGGGTGGCCTGCAACTTCACGATCATTTCCTCCACGGGACCGAAGCCGATGGTGTAGCAGGTAGGCACCCGTTTGTCCGGTTGTTCCCACATGGCCCCGAGCCGTTCGCCGGCGATCTTTGCCGCCAGGTCGTGGGCGGCTACGTCGATGGCGCAGCGGAGAAAAGTATTTATCGGTACGAACTGACCGTCAACGATTTGCATTATTTTCTCGACGGATTCGAAGGAAAAGGGCGAGAACGCAGGTGCCAATTTTTCTAAAGTGGCCGTCTCTCTTTCCGTGGTGAGTCCGTAGTAACGCGTCAGGGGGGCCTCCCCGAATCCGGAGTGACCGCTGGCTTCATCGAAGAGTTCCACGATCAGCGTGGGCTGGGTGGTGCGGGTCTCGTGGGCGATCCGGAAGGGGGAGCGGAGGCGGAGTTCGAAGGGGTGGAGGCGTAACTGCATTTGTAAATTTACTTACCTTTACCCCGTTATTACCGAACGGTAGCGAGCGGCCGAGTTGAAGGCCGACGCATGTGTACGAAGCTTTCCCGCACTTGATAGAATAAGTACAGCTGCATTCGCAGGCTGTTAGGGACTCCTTTTTGCCGACTGTTCTGCATCCGGTTCGCCCCCCTGGGCGGGCCACTTAACCTTGTCGATCAACTCTAGTATAACATGGAACCAAACTTCAACTCTATTTTCAGGTGTCTGCTCCTGGGGCTACTGCTCAGTGGCAGCCAGTGGGCCTTTGCCCAGGCGACCGTCTCCGGTACGCTCACCGACGCCGAAAGCGGCGACCCCCTCATCGGGGCCAGCATCCTGGCGGTCGGTACCGGCACCGGTACGATCACCGATTTCGACGGCAACTACTCGCTGAACGTCCCGAACGGGGTAACGCAGCTGCAGTTCAGCTACACCGGCTACCCTACGGTGGTGGAAGACATCAACGGCCGGACGGTCATCACCCTGGCCCTCGCGCCCGGCGAGTTGCTGGACGAGGTCGTCGTGGTGGGCTACGGCGCGGTGAAAAAAAGCGACCTCACCGGATCCGTCAATACGGTCAGCGAGGAAGACTTCAACCAGGGGGCCATCGTCAACCCAACTAATTTGGTTTCCGGTAAGATTGCCGGCGTTCAGGTCAGCAGTGGCGACGGTCAGCCCGGAGGCGGTACCAATATCCGTATCCGGGGCGGTACCTCCGTCTCCGCCAGTAACGAACCGCTCTACGTGGTGGACGGGGTTCCCCTGGCCAACGAGGGCGGCGGCGTCGCCGGCGGGCGGGGAGGTCTCAACTTCCTGAATCCGAACGACATCGCCTCCATGACGATCCTGAAGGATGCTTCCGCCGCGGCCATTTACGGTTCGCGTGGAGCCAACGGTGTCGTCCTCATTACGACCAAGCAGGGTACCGCCGGTGCCCCCCGCATCAATTACGACGCCAGTTTCAACGTCAGCGAGGCCATCGGCGACGCCCTCGTCCTCGACGCGGACGCATTCCGAAACACGGTTGCCTTCGCTGCCCCCACCCGGGTGGCAACACTCGGTAACGCGAGCACCGACTGGTACGATCAGTCCCTGCAAACGGCCTACGGCACCCAGCACAACCTCGGCATCGGTGGCGGCGGCGAGAGCAGCACCTACCGGGTATCCGTCGGCTACCAGCAGCTGGAGGGCGTCGTGCGCGGCTCCGAAACCGAGCGCATCAGCGTCGGGCTCAACTTCACCCAGAACTTGTTCAACGACAACCTAAAGATCAAATCGAGTATCAAGGGTGCCAGTACGAACAACCTGTTCGACATCGGCCCCCTCGGTGCCGCCCGGCGCTTCGACCCGACCCAACCGGTTCGTGACCCCGATAACACCAAATTCGGCGGCTACTTCGAGTACGACCAGACGCTGGCCCCCCGTAACCCCATCAGCGGCATCGAGCAGAACATCAGCAACGGTCAGACCTACCGGGGGCTCGGTAATATCGACCTGACGTACAGCTTTGACGACCTGATTCCCGGACTGTCCTACACCGCCATCGGTGGTTTTGACGTCGTGGACGGTCAGAAGGCCTACTTCGCACCCACGACCTACGCGACGGTGAGTACCAGCGGCTTCGACGGGGAGCTTTCCCAGGAGACCCAGCGCCGGCTGAGTAAGCTGTTCGACACCTGGTTTCAGTACGAACGGCAATTCGGCACCCAGCGCGCCAGTCTGCAGCTGGGGTACAGCTACCAGGACCGCAACAACCAGGGTAACCTGATCGTGGGACGCAACCTGTCTACCGATGCCTTCGGCCCGAACGAGGTGGACGTGGCCAGCGAGCAGATCATCACCAATTACATCCTGGAAGATCGCCTGATCAGTTTCTTCGGCCGCCTCAACTACAACATCGACGAGAAGTACCTGCTGACGGCCTCCCTGCGCCGCGACGGTTCCAGCCGCTTCGGACCGGAGAATCAGTTCGGTACCTTCCCCTCCGTTGCCGTAGCCTGGCGCTTCCTGGAGGAAGACTTCGCGGCGGGGCTTGCCAATACTTTCTCTGACCTTAAGTTCCGCTTCGGATGGGGAATTGTAGGTAACCAGGAAATCGGAGATTACCGTTTCTTACCTACCTACCAGTTCAGTGACCAGATGACGCAGGCCCAGTTCGGCGACCGTTTCGTGCCGACCCTGCGGGCCAATGCCTACGATGCCGGCCTGAAGTGGGAAGAGACCACCAGTCTGAACTTCGGTATTGACTTCGGTTTCTTCAACAACCGCCTGAGCGGCATCTTCGAAGTGTACCAGAAAACAACGGACGACCTGCTCTTTACGGTCAACGTACCCGCCGGTACGAACCTCTCCGACCGGGTACTGACCAACATCGGCGAGATCGAAAACCAGGGCGTGGAACTGACCCTTAACGGTATCGTGTACGACAAGGAGGACTTCGGCCTTTCCCTGAGTGGTAACGTCGCTTACAACAAGAACGAGATCAC
The DNA here is from genome assembly GCA_963838715.1 of Lewinellaceae bacterium. Lineage (GTDB taxonomy): Bacteria > Bacteroidota > Bacteroidia > Chitinophagales > Saprospiraceae > Neolewinella. The sequence goes on along the minus strand of CAWISE010000009.1, from coordinate 3,049,372 downwards.
CCGCCTCGACGGCTCGGGCAGCGCGGACATCCAGACGGGTGGCATCGCCGGCGGCGTCGGCAACACGGTTCAGCTGCTGCGCGTAGGTGCTCCGGTCAACTCCTTCTACCTCTACGAACAGCGGTACGGAGACGACGGTCGCCCCGTCAACGACATGGGTGACAACACCCCCCTCGATATGTACGTCGATCAGAACGGCGACGGCCTGATCAACGAACAGGACCGGCGCATCATCGAAAAGCCCGCCGGTGACATCCTCTTCGGCCTGAGCGCGAACGGCAACTACAAGCAGTTCACCTTCGGGATGACCTTCCGGGGCTCCGTCAATAACTACGTTTACAACAACGACGCCTCCGCCGCCGGCTTCCTCGGCAGCATCGACCTGGCTCCGAACAGCCTGAACAACATCCATCCCTCGGCGGTCTACACCCGCTTCCAGGATGCGCAGTTCTTCAGTGATTACTACCTGGAGGACGCCAGCTACATCCGGCTGGACAACATCAACCTGGGCTACGATTTTGGCAGCTTCCTCAACGATGCCGTCCGACTCAACGTTTATGCTACCGCTCAGAACCTCTTCACCCTAACCAACTACAGCGGTTTGGACCCCGAGACCTCCATCAGCGGAGACACCCCGGGTATCGACAACAACCGCTTCCCCCGCTCGCGCACCTACACCATCGGTGTTCGTCTGGGCCTATAAATACCTCCCATCATGCAAAGAATACTTCCCCTTTCGCTGTTGCTCGGTCTGCTGGTTTTCTCCTGCACGGACCTGGACCTACAGCCCCTCGATCGTACCAACCCCGAAACGGTCTACGCCGAGCCGGACAACTACGAAGCCATCGTAGCCCGGCTGTACACCGGCCTTTCCGTCACCGGTCAGCAGGGCCCCTCCGGTGCCGCCGACATCACCAGCCTCGATGAAGGTTTCGGCAACTACCTGCGCCAGCTCTGGCAGGTGCAGGAACTGCCCACCGAAACCAGTGTCATCGGCTGGGGCGATGACGGCATCCGTGACCTCCACGAACAGACCTGGACGAGCGACAACCAGTTTGTCCGCGCCATCTACTACCGCATCTTCTTCCAGGTCAGTCAGGCCAACGAATTCCTGCGGGAAACCACCGAAGAGAAACTGGACAGCCGGGGCATCCGGGAGGACTTCCGCCCGACCGTGACTTCCCTGCGTGCCGAGGCCCGCTTCCTGCGCGCCATCAGCTACTGGCATGCCATCGATCTGTTCGGCGACGTGATCTTCTACACCGAGGAGAACTCCGTGGGCAGCGAAGCCCCTTCCGAGCGTAGCCGCTCCGAAATTTTCGATTTCCTCGTCTCCGAGATGGCGGCGATCGAAGGCGACCTGCCGCTACCAGCCGACCAGGAGTACGGCCGGGCCAGCCGCGCCGCCGTCTGGATGATGCAAGCCAAGCTGTTCCAGAATGCTTCCGTTTACGCGGGTACCGACCGGAACTCCGAAGCCGTCACCGCCCTGGAAAAAATCCTGGACAATGGCAGCTTCGAACTGACCGAGGAGTACCAGCACCTCTTCCTGGCCGACAACAATACCAGCGAGGAGATGATCTTTACCGTACCCTTCGATGGTATCAATACCCAGAGCTTCGGCGGTCTGGTGTACCTGACCCACGCCCCCGTGGGTGGGTCCATGGACCCGGCCAACTTCGGCATCAACGGTGGCTGGGCCGGTCTGCGGACCACCCCCCAGTTTGTCGATCTCTTTCCCGGCGGTGCCGACCTGGAGGAGGATGAGCGTGCGCTCTTTTACACCGACGGGCAGACCAAGGAAGTCAACAACATCGGTGAATTCACCAGCGGCTACGGTCTGCCTAAGTACCGCAATGTCACCAGCACCGGCGTGGCCGGTAGCGACCCCCGCTACGCTGACGTGGATTACCCCATGTTCCGCCTGGGCGATGCCTACCTGATGTACGCCGAGAGCGTACTCCGCAACGGTGGCGGTGACCGGGGCCGTGCGCTGGACCTCGTCAACGACCTGCGGGAGCGGGCCGGCGCCGACGAGATATCCGATGAGGAGCTGACCCTGGACTTTATCCTCGCCGAGCGGGGCCGCGAACTGTACTGGGAAGGCCACCGCCGCACCGACCGCATTCGCTTCGATGCCTTCAGTGATAACGGTATCTGGGCCTGGAAGGGCGGCACTCAGCAGGGATCCACTACGGAATCCTTCCGTGACCTCTACCCCATTCCCGCCAGCGAACTGCTCTCTAACCCTAATCTGACCCAGAACGACGGCTACTAGTCCGGTTCTCAACAATATTATCATGCACAAATTATCAACTTCTTTCCTGCTGCTGCTGGCCCTGGTCGTCCTGGGTTTTGCCGGCTGTGACAAGGATGAATTCAATATTTCCGAGGATACCCAGTTTCCTCCGGTACTCGCCGAGCGGAGTATCCCCGCCGGCTTTCAGATCGGCACCGGAATTCCGTTTGCCGTCAAGGCCGTCTGGGCCGATGCCGCCAACTCCCCGCTCATGTCGGGTAGTATCGTGGTCAGTGATGACAGCGGCGCGGAGATCGCCTCCGAATCCGGATCGCTCTCCGGCCTGCGGGACAGTGTCGTGCTCGAGTACGCCGCCTTCGGGGTAGACTCCCTCCCCCTGGGTCGCTACACCATCAACTACACGGCCGCCGACAGCCGCGGACAAACGACCACCATTGTCGATACCCTGACCATCTCCACCGGCTGCGCTAACAATTCCGCCGCCAACTGGGCCATCATCGGCGACGCTACGGCTAACGGTTGGGATTCTGACACCGACATGGAGTTCCAGGGATGCGGCATTTATACCATCAAGATCAACCTGACCGATAACTTCATCAAGTTCCGACGCGACGATGCCTGGGACGTGAATTACGGAGGGGCTACCTGGCCGGGCGGGGACATGACCCTCGGAGGTGATGACATCGCCGTAGCGGAGCCGGGCTGCTACCTGGTCACCCTGGACATCACCGAGGAGACCTTCACCGCGGAACCCGCCGAAGACTGTGACGGCGGCCCCATCGATATTGCCCGCAACATCGGTATCCTCAGCGGCTCCTTCGGTAGCCTCAACGAGGACATGGACCTGGAGTACCTGGGGGACAGCGTCTACCAGATCGAGGTGGAACTGGGTGCCGGCCCCGTTCTCTTCCGCGAAAACGACGCCTGGGATACCCGCTGGGGCGGCGAAAGCTTCCCAATGGGCGATCTGATCCTTGGCGGAACCGACATTATCGTCGATGCGGAGGGTACCTACCTCATCACCTTCGACCTGGGTGAGAACACCTACAACTTCGAACTACAGGAAGGAGAGCCCGACTGGGGCATCCTCGGTACCGCCGTCAACGGTGGCTTCGACGAGGACATCGACATGACCGCCGAAGGCGATGGTATCTACACCATCACACTCGACCTGGTACCCGGTGAGGCCAAGTTCCGCCTCGACGATGCCTGGGACGTTAACTACGGGGGCACCACCTTCCCCAGCGGAGATGCCATTCTGAACGGTGACAACATCGTAGTGGACGTAGCCGGTACCTACAACATTACCCTCGACGTACCCAACGAAACCTACAACTTCGAACTGCGGGGCGAAGGAGACGACTGGGGCATCATCGGTACCGCCGTCAACGGTGGCTTCGACGAAGACGTCGACATGACCTTCCAGAGCGACGGAGTGTACACCATCAACCTCGACCTGACCGTGGGGGAGGTGAAGTTCCGTCGTGACAACGCCTGGGACGTGAACTACGGCGGGACCAGCTTCCCGAGCGGAGACGCCGTCCTGAACGGAGATAACCTGGTAGTCGACGTGGCTGGCAACTACACCGTCACCCTCGACGTCACCAACGAAACCTACAACTTCGAACTGCAAGCCGGAGGCGATGACTGGGGCATCATCGGTACCGCCGTTAATGGTGGCTTCGACGAAGATATCGACATGACCTTCGCGGGCAACGGGGTGTACACCATCACCCTCGACCTGACGATCGGAGAGGCCAAGTTCCGCCGGGACAATGCCTGGGACGTTAATTACGGAGGGACCAGCTTCCCGAGCGGTGACGCCGTCCTGAACGGTGACAACCTGATGGTAGACGTAGCCGGCACTTACGACATTACCCTCGACGTGGCCAATGAAACGTACTCCTTCGTGCTACAGAGTGACGAAGGCGACGACTGGGGCATCATCGGTACCGCCGTTAACGGTGGTTTCGACGAAGACATCGACATGACCTTCGCGGGCAATGATGTGTACACCATCACCCTCGACCTGACGGAAGGAGAGGTGAAGTTCCGCCGCGACAATGCCTGGGACGTTAACTACGGAGGCACCAGCTTCCCGAGCGGTGATGCCGTCCCGAACGGTGACAACCTGATCGTGGAAGAGCCGGGAACCTACGTCGTTACCCTGGACGTAGCCAACCTGACCTACAACTTCGAACTGCAGGACGACGACGGTAACATCAACAGCGTCGGCATCATCGGTGACGCTACTCCCACCGGCTGGGACAGCGACACCGACATGACCGACCAGGGCGACGGGGTGTACACCATCATGATGACCCTCGGCGAGGGAGAGGTGAAGTTCCGCGCCAACGACGCCTGGGACATTGCCTGGGGTACGGCTGACGAAAACGCTCCGGAATTCCCGATGGGAACGGCCGCTATGCCCGGCTTCAACATCCCCGTGGTGGCGGGTACTTACCTGATCACGCTGGACACGGAGAACCTGACCTATAATTTCGAGGCGCAATAAGTAGTCTATACATCGGACGGGCTCGTACCTCGACACGTCCGACGTAAGACCACTCATCACACGGGTGCGTTCGGGATAACCGTACGCACCCGTTTTTAATTTTCCGACCATGCAACGTAAACTTCTCCTCGCCCTTCTTTTCCCGTTTGCGCTCTCCGCCCAGTCGGGCTTCGTATCCGTGGCGACGGAAACGATGACCGAAACCGGGCGGGCGCGGGGCGTCTCCGTCTGTGATTTCAACGAGGACGGGCTGCCGGACATCTACGTGTCCATGCGCAATACCGACAACCTGCTGTACCGCAACGACGGCAACATGACCTTCACGGAGGTGGCCGACGCCGTGGGGTTGGCCGGGGCCGGGGCTTCCAGCTTCAGCCTCTGGGCGGACTTCGACAACGACGGCCACTCCGAGGTGGTGGTGGGTAACCGGGAGGAACCCGCCCGACTGTACGCCCGGAACGAGACGGGCGGCTTCGCTGACGTGACTGCATCCAGCGGCCTCGCCCAACGTCCTTACCTGATGAGCGGCGTCGCCTTCGACTACGATAACGACGGTCTGCTGGACCTCTACTTTTCCTGCCTGAGCTGCGCAAATCAGCTGTACCACAACGAGGGAAATTTGCGCTTCGCGCTGGTGGGCGGGAACGCAGGTGCAATAGAAAACGGCCTGGCCATGGGATCGGTGGCCCTGGATTACGACCGCGACGGCGACCAAGACCTCTACCTCATTCACGATGGGAACGAACCCAACAAAATGTACCGTAACGACGGCGGAACCTTCACGGATGTCAGCCGGGAAACGGGCACGGATGTCGTGGGAGACGGCATGGGCGTCGACGTGCACGACTACAACCGCGACGGCTGGCCGGACATCTACGTCTCCAACCTCTTCGAGAATTTTCTGCTCCGCAATAACGGCGACGGCACCTTCACCGAGCGGGGCTTCGACACCCGCACCAACGACCTCGGCATGGGCTGGGGGACCGCCTGGCTGGACTATGACCTGGACGGCTGGCCGGATATTTTCATCGCCAACGAAACGAATTTCCAGGTGGGGGGCCGCCGGTACCCCAACCTGCTGTACCGCAACCGGATGAACGGCACCTTCGAACAGGTGACCGGCCCGGACGATGCCCTGGCCAGTTCATTCAGTGGCTTCGGAGCCGCCGTGGCTGACTTTGACGGAGACGGCCGCGAGGACATCGTAGTCGTCAATAGCGACAACGGACCGACCGAGGTGTTTCGTAACGCCAACTTGACCGAAAACAACTGGGCCGGCATCCGCCTGGCGGGCACCGTCAGCAACCGCGACGGCATCGGCAGCCGGGTGCTGCTACACACCTCCGGCCGCGACCTGGAGCGGCAACTGCACGCCGGCAGCAGTTTCGCCAGTCAGCACACCAAGGTACTCCACTTCGGCCTGGCCGAAACGACGGTAGACAGCGTGACGGTTTTCTGGCCCTCGGGTCGGGTATCCACCCACGGGGCCGCAACGAATGCCGTAACCCTCGTGACGGAGCCGCTCCCGGTTTCCACCCGGGAGCCGGTGCGGGAGACCCTGGCGGTTTCCCCGAACCCCACCTCCGGGGAACTGCGGTTTACGGTGCCGGTGAGTGGCGTATCGGTGTACGACGTTTACGGGCGATTGGTCCAATTTACCACGGAGGCAACCGACCGGGTTCAACTGGGGAGTCATTTGCCGGCGGGGGTATATACGGTGTTGGTCGGGTCCACGCGGCAGTCGGGGCGGGTGGTGCTGCGGCGGTAACACCAAAAATAGAAATTATGCTAGCCAAAGAAATTACCCGCCGTTCCCGCAAACTGAGTTTGGTACTACGCCACAAACCGGAGGCCATCGGCCTGGAACTGAATAGCGAGGGATGGGCGGAAGTAGATCAACTTCTGCGACGGCTCAAAGCCGCGGGAATGCCCACCAGCCGGGAGGAACTCACCGAGATCGTCACGAAGAACGACAAGCAGCGGTTTGCCTTCAGTGAGGACGGCCGGCGCATTCGGGCCAATCAGGGCCATAGTATTGACATCGACCTGAAACTGGAAGCCGTATCCCCACCGGACAGGCTGTTTCACGGTACGGCTACCCGGTTCTTGGCGTCCATCCTGGAGCAGGGGCTCCGGCCGGGAAGCCGGCAGCACGTTCACCTGTCGGGTGACGTCCTTACGGCCACGGCGGTGGGAAAACGGCACGGCAGCCCGGTTGTCTTGTTGGTCGACACCAGAAAAATGGAGGAGACGGGACATCTCTTCTACCAGTCGGTCAACGGCGTCTGGCTGACAGAGGCCGTACCCCGCGAATACCTGACTATCGATAGCTACCGATAAACACTTACTTTACCCCGATGACCCTAAGACTCATTTTTATGCTGTGTTTGCTGCCCACCTGGATGAATGCCCAGTGCACCATGGGAGCCGACCTCTCCTACGCCAATAAAGTGGAAGCGGAAGGGGGGATTTACCGCAGTTTCGACGGACGCCTGGTCGATCCCTACGTTTACTTTGCCGAGCGGGGCGCCGAAATGGTCCGCATCCGGCTGTGGCACCGCCCGGAAAACATCGAAGGGTTTTGCGACGGCCCCATCACCTCCGGCGGAATGGCGGACGTACTCCTGGCCGCCCGGCGTACTACCGAGGCCGGGATGCAACTGAACCTGGCGATCCACTACTCGGATTACTTCGTGGACCCGGGCAAGCAACGGCGACCCGCCGCCTGGGCCGGCCTGAACACGGAAACGGTAGCGGACTCTATTTACGCCTACACTACCCGGGTACTGAATGCACTGGCGGCCCAGGAGACCCTGCCCGCGATCCTGGCGGTTGGCAACGAAACCGATAATGGCTTCGTCGACCGATCCGCGCCGACCGACGGTTTTTCCTGGCCGGCCGACGCGACGAAATTCAATGCCGGCCTGCGGGCGGTCCGGGATTTTAATACCACGAACGGGACGACGGTAAAATCCGCCATTCACCTCACCGAACGCTACGCCCGCTTCGGGGCGGCGGAGTTCGCGGAGAACGGCGTGACGGATTACGACGTGCTGGGGCTTTCCTACTACCCCCACTTCGACCCGCAGACCAGCGTTGCCGACATCGGGGGGCTGGTCCGTCACCTGGTGACCACCTACGAAAAAGAGGTGATGATCTTCGAGACGGGCTTCTCCTGGACCACTACCGGTTTTGCGGACAACTACAACAACTTCCTGAACGGGATCGGTAACGTGAACCCCTACCCCGCCTCTCCGGCCGGACAGCGCGACTTCCTGGTCGATCTGGCCACCACGGTACTCGACAACGGAGGCACCGGCGTACTCTACTGGGAACCGGCCTGGGTAACCAGCGACATGTGCGATCAGTGGGGGCGGGGATCCTCCTACGAAAACGCCAGTTTTTTCAATTTCGACAACGGCAATGCCGCCCTGCCCGCCTTTGAGTTCCTGACCGTTTGCGCAACCGTCTCCGACCGGGAACCGGCGCTGCTCGGGGAGTTGGCCGTCTACCCCAACCCCTACCGGGAAGGATTGCTCCGGGTCGAGAGTCCGGTGTTACTGACGGAGTGGTCATTACTCAGCGTGGACGGCCGTCGGGTAGCGGGAGAAAAGTGGAAAAATCCCGGCCGTACACCCTTCCTGCAGCTGGAAGACCGGCCGGAAGGCTTATATTTCCTTCGCTTCACAACGGTCGGTGGCCGGGTAGTGACCAGAAGATTAATGCTACAACATGAGTAAGTATCGTTTTGGAATCGATCTGGGAGGAACCAAGATCGAGGGCGTGGTCCTGGACGCGGAAGGAAGCGTCGTCACCCGACAGCGTATTCCGACGGAGCAGGAGGGGGGCTATGACCACATCGTTCAACGTATCGCGCAGCTGGTCGACCTGCTGGAAACGGAATGCGGGACGACAGCCGACCGGATCGGGATCGGTACGCCGGGCTCCATCGACCCACCGACCGGTCTGCTAAAGAATTCCAACACCGTAGTCATGAACGGGCGACCGTTGCTGACGGACCTGGAAAAGATCACCGGCTACGAAGTCCGGATGGCCAATGACGCCAATTGTTTCGCCGTAGCGGAGGCCCTGCTGGGCTGTGTTCCGGATGCCGCCCCGGACGCCAAGGTGGTCTTCGGCGTGATCATGGGTACCGGAGTGGGCGGTGGTATCGTAATCGACGGAAAAATCCTCGGCGGCGCTCAGGGCATCGGCGGGGAATGGGGGCATATGTACCTCGATCATTCGGCCGGGTACTGCTACTGCGGACGGGTGGGTTGCGTGGAGCGTATCCTGGCCGGCCCCTCCGTGGAGGCTTACTACGCCAAACGAGCGGCCGACAGCCCCGGCATGAAGGAGATCATGAACCGCTACCGTGCCGGAGACGATGCCCACGCCCGGGTCACTATCGACCGGTGGCTCGATTTTTTCGCCAAGGGAATCGCCAACGTGATCAACGTGCTGGACCCCGACGTGGTGGTGCTCGGCGGTGGCCTCGGCAACGTCGACGAGTTGTACACCGACGGGGTGAGCCGCGTCCGGCATCACCTCTTCAACCCCCGGATGGATACCGTCTTTCTGCGGCCTAAACTGGGGGATTCGGCGGGGGTTTTTGGAGCGGCGTTGTTGTAAATCGTACATTAACCCCCATGACCATTAAATTCTGCGGTGCCGCCCGCGAAGTCACCGGCTCGGCCCACCTGATTACCCTCGATGACGGCTATAAGATATTGCTGGATTGCGGCCTCTACCAGGGCCGGAACAAGGAGATGGAGGATTTCAACGAGAAATTCCTCTTCGACCCCGCCGAGGTAGACGCCCTCGTCCTCTCCCACGCCCACATCGACCACACCGGCCGGGTCCCCAAACTGGTGAAGGACGGCTTCCGGGGTAAGATCTACGCTACCCACGCCACCCGCAGTCTCTGTGCCATCATGCTGCTCGACTCGGCCTTTATCCAGGAGAAGGACGCGGAGTACTACAACCGGAAGCGGGAAAAACGGAACCTCCCCGGTCCGCCCCGCGAGCCCCTCTACGAACGCAAGCACGTCAAGCCCACCATGGAGCGGTTCGTCGGCCTGCCCTACGACCGCTGGATGACCCTGCAACCGGACGTACAGATCCAGTTCCGCGACAGCGGCCACATCCTCGGCAGCGCGAGCGTCACCCTGCGCATCAAACGGGCGAACGGGGACACGACCACGATTGGCTTTACCGGCGACATCGGCCGGCCCAACCGGCCCATCCTGCGCGACCCCCAGCCGATGCCCGACTGCGACTACCTACTCTGCGAAAGCACCTACGGCGACCGGGAGCACGAATTGCCCCCCAATGAGGTCGAACGCTTCCGTAAGATCATCCACGATACCTGCGTGGAGCGGAAGGGAAAACTGCTGATTCCCGCCTTCAGCGTGGGCCGCACCCAGGAAATCGTCTACATGCTCGACCAGTTGGAGACCGCCGGTAAGTTGCCGAAGATCCCCGTATTCGTAGACAGCCCCCTGGCCGTCAATGCCACCACCGTATTCGGTTCCCACCCCGAATGTTACGACGCCCAACTGCAGGAGTACATGCTGACGGACGATAACCCCTTCGGCTTCAATGACCTGACCTACATCAAGGAGGCCGAGGAGAGCAAGGCGCTCAACCACCTCCCCGGACCGGCCATCATCATCAGTGCCAGCGGCATGATGAACGCGGGCCGCAGCAAACACCACCTGCGCAATACGATGGGCAGCCCGAAGAATACCATCTTCATCGTCGGCTACTGCGCACCGGGCACCCCCGGAGGACAACTCCGGGACGGAGCCGACGGACTCAAACTCTACGGTAAGTACCACGAGCTGAAGGCAGAGGTAGTCGTCATGGACAGTTTCAGCGCCCACGGCGACCGCTCCGAAATGACGGATTTCCTGGAGGGGCAGGAAGAACACTGCGAAAAGATCTTCCTCGTCCACGGTACCCTGGACCGGATGGAAATTTTCGGGGAACACCTCAAGGAACACGCCGGCTTCCGGGAAGTCGGTATGCCCGAACTGGGGGATGAGGTGGAGATCTAGTGGCTGTTGGCTGGCGGCCGTCGGCTGGTTACTAGGGGCTGGTTGCGGACCGTTGGATAGTGGACCGTTGGAGCGGCACTTTTACCACTGGGAAACTACCCTGGCACCGGACAGCCTGGACCGGGAACTGCTGGCACCGCTCGGGGACGCGCCGCTCTTTGTCCGTGTGTTTGACGTGGTTTGGGAAGACTCCCGACCCTACCCGACCGCGCAATTAGAGCTGGGGGACACAACAGGTCTTCCTCCCGTCGTACCGGTAGTTTTCATCACCAATGAAGTCATGCGGAACCAGCCCGCTGACGCACTGGAGACCCTGGTACGCGACATCGCGGTAACGACGGACGACCTTTTGGCCGGACTGGATCGCCATCCCGAAATTCAGTTCGACTGCGACTGGACGGCCGGCACCCGCGACCGCTACTTCGCCTTCCTGCGCGCGGCCCGGAAGTACTTCCCGAACATCTCCGTTACCGTCCGGCTACACCAGTACCGGGACCGGGCCGCCCAGGGCGTCCCCCCCGCCGACCGGGGCGTACTCATGGCGTACAACACCGGAGAGCTGGACGACTGGACCACGGAGAACTCCATCGTGGATACCAACGTCATTAGGAGCTACCTGCACGATCAGCCGGCCTACCCGATCCCGCTGGACATTGCGGTGGCGGTCTACGACTGGGCGGCCGTCTACCGCCAGGGCCGGCTGGCCTACCTCCTCAACGAGCCCCCGCTCCCGGAACTGGCGGATACCACCTTCTTCCGCCCACTCGCCCCGAATCGCTTCGAGGTGGTGACCCCGACGTACTACGACGGGCTCTACCTGTACCGGGGCGACCTGCTCCGGCGGGAAACCGCCCCGCCCGCTGACTACGAACGGACGGCCGCGCTGGTCCGCCGGGAGATCGGCGCGGCGGCCGGACAGCGACTACTGGTCTACCGGCTGGGCAGCCGATTGTGGGGACACTAACGCCGCCGCTTACGTTTGGCGACCGCGTGTTTACGGATCTTGGTCCCCTCCGAGGCGACGTAGAGGTAACGCGCATCGTAAAAATCCACGGCTTCGAACTGGGTGGGCACCAACCAGGAAAGGTTCCTTCGCTTCACCGTTCCGCTCAGGAAGAGGCCGTCCGGGTACTCCCGCAGGGTGATCAGGGAGGCGCCGCTACTCGGCAGGAAGCCGAGCAGGAACCTGAAATTGTAGGCGGTGAGTACCACTTCGTTGGCGACCGTATCGATGGCGGCGGCCGTCACTACCCGTCGGGGCAGGTAGAGACTGTCGACCAGTTCGGCTACGTGGTTCCCCGGGCGGGCGGGCAGGCGAAAATGGTAGACGTAAAATTGCCCCCGCCCCATCAGCTGGTCCTTCGTGAACAGGTGGAGGCTGTCCCGGTACCAGAAAGCGGCCTCACAGTCGTAGTTACCCGCCACGTCGCGGCCCCGGCCGTCCTGTCCGGGGTAAGTAAAGCGGATCGCGGCGGTTTCCCGGGTGGCGGGGTCGTAGCGGTAAATCGTTTCCTCCTCGTTATTTCCCCGGTTATTACCCGTATCGGCTACGTAGAGACGGCCGGCGGGGTCGCTGGTCAGGTCCTCGAAATCCCGGGCGGTCGCGTTCAGGGTGTCGGTCCTCAACAGTTCCCCGTTCAGGTTCGTGGTGTACAGGTAGGGGCCGTCGCCACTGTCGTTGTGCCAGTGCAGTTCCCGTCCGTCGACGACCAGGCCGGAGGCTTCGCTCAGGGCCGGCGGCAGGCGAATCTTACGGGGTACGGGAGTGGTGGCGCAGCCGAGCAACAGGAGGGCGAGGCCGCAGGTGCAAAATTTTCTTAGCATCATGGAGGGGTCGGGGCATCTGGATGGGTACGGCCCGAAGGTCCGCCAAATCGACCGACTTGCCCAATGGTGAAAACCTCGCACCCGCGCGCCGCCGCCCTACGGCATTTCCGCCGCCGCGTCGTGACAGGCGGGCAGGAACCTGCCGTCTACGGCAATCTCGCCCAGGTTGGCAGCCCTCATGGAGACGGCCGGAGAGAGCAGACGCTCCACCGGATTACTGATACCGTTGCCGAGGTAGGTCGCCAGCGTAGCCGTCACCAGGGGGGCCGAAAAGGAGGTGCCGGAGAGGTAGTCCAGGCTGACGACGCCCCCGGTCCGGCTCGGGGCGAGCGCACCCTGGAAGGCCGCCAGGGTGACCAGACTGTTACTGAAATTAGTAAAGGAGGCCGGTTGGGCCAGGGTCGGTGGGGCGTCCACGCGGTAGCCGTCAGGCCCGTAAGCGGCTACGGAAATCACTGATTCCAGCCCCGGCGTTCCCGCAAAGGCAGCCGGATACTGCGGGTCATCATCCAGGTTCAGGGAGGAATTACCCGCCGAAGTCACCATTATCACCCCTGCTTCGGCCGCCCGTTCCAGGGCACAGCGCAGGGCCCGTGGCTCCTCGTGGGTGACGATACCCCAGCTCATGTTGATCAGGTCGACTTCCGCATCGATGGCTTCCTGGATCGCCACCAGCGCCCCGAAGTAGGTGGCGACGCCCCGCTCGTCGAAGATCTTCTGGTGCAGCAGCGTCAGCGGCTGGCTGCCCTTGTACTGACTCAGCAGTATACCCGCCACCGAAGTGCCGTGAAAGAGGGGGTCGGTCAGCGTCGGGGTGGCGTTGTTGTAATCAAAGCCCAGGCTGCCGCTGGTCAGGTTACCGAGCGTAGCCTCCCGGTATGCGTGGTTGGCGAAGGGGGTGCCGAATTCCCCCGTCGGGTCCACTCCGCTGTCAATGATGGCCACGCGAATGCCGTCGGTACCCGCCACGGAAGCCGGACGGTTCCGCTCGTAGGGCTGGCAACTTGCGATGAACTCCTGAATAACCTTCCCGACATCCGTCTGCTGGCTGGGAAAAGGATTCAGCGTACTCGTTTCGGAGATGGTGAAGAGAATATCCGGCTCCACCATGATGCCGTCCGTATTCACGTCCGCCTTCGTCTGCTTCACGGCGGCCGTAGCCACCTTAGGGTCTCCGGCCGAATTGGGGAGGATGACCACCCCGATGCTGCTGCCGTCGGTATTTTTACGTACTTCCCGGATCTCCAGGCCGAGCTCGGCGGCCCAGGCTTCCAGGTCGATGTCCCGGTTACAACTACTGACGATGAGGCGACCGGTGTAGTTGCCCAGGCAGGGAGTGCCGTCCAGATTGGCAGCCCGGATTTCGTCGGGGTCGGTTAATTCCGGGAGTTCCAATAGCCGGTCGCTGGCCGTCAGTTCCACGTAGCTGTTCTTATCCTCGATCGCGGCAATCGAGCCGGGCTTTTCATTCGGTACCGCTTCCACCCGTAAGAATACATCGTCGTAGTCGGGGGCTACCGCCGTACGCAGCTGACCGAATAGCCCCTTCTCCGTGGCGCACTCCCGCAGTACGGAGATACCGGAGCTGTTTCGGCCGAGTACCTGGATGGTCACGTCACCGCCGCCCGCGTTATAAAAGTTCAGAAACAGTTCTCCGGTGATGGGCCGGCTCAGGCTGACAATGCGGCTACGGTCACCGAAGCACTCCCCCTCGGGCCAGTCGCCGGCGGGTAACCCCATCGCGCAGGTCCAACTGTCCAGCACCACGGAGGGCTGGTCGCAGAAACTCGCGGCGTAAGCCAGGTCGAGCACCTTCAGCGGACAGTTTTCGGTAGCCACTTTCGGCTCGTTACAGCCCCCGCAGCGACTGATGCCCAGCAGGATGAACAGGCCGAAGGAGAAGTAAAGGATACGGGTACTCATAGTGGTGTTTTTTTTGCGGTGAGAACTGGCGGGACTATTCCAGGCCGGTGGCACAGATGGGCAGGTACTGTGCGTTGACGCAACGACCCACGAGGTTGGAGGACTGTCCGAAAACGCCCGTCTCCAGCAGGGGGTAGACGTCATACGGGGAGACGCCGTTCCCGAGGAGGGTGGTGATCGCGCGGCCCAGGTTCGGCGCGCTGAAGGAAGTACCGCTCAGGAACTGGAAATCCCCCTCCAGCGGGTTCCAGGCGTATCCGGCCCGGAATGCCATGACGGTCACCTTATCCGCGCTGAAGTTGGAATCATCCGCCTTGAAGTGGTTCTGGGCGAAACCGAATGCCTTGAAGGCCCCGACCGTGAAGAGCAGGGGGTGGTCCGCCTGTCCGTAGTAAGCCGCGGGGTACTGGGGTTCACCGCTGATGTCCAGGTCGTCGTTACCGGCACTGGTCACCATGATGATGCCCTGCTCCTGCCCCCGCCGCAGGGCGCAGTCCAGTCCTTCCAGTTCTCCTTCGTAGGGGATGCCCCAACTCATATTGATCAGGTCGCTGCCGATGGTGATGGCATCGTGAATGGCACACACGGCGGTAAAGTAATTGCCCTGGCCGGCACTGCTGAAGATGCCCATGTGGATGAGGCTGAGCGGGCGATCGCTCCGGTACCCCCCCAGTAGCGTGCTGGCCACCGCCGTTCCGTGGCCGAACGGGTCGTTCCTCAGTGGCCGGTCGTTGTAGTAGTCGTAGCCCAGCGACCCCGTTTCTACGCGGGGCTGGCCGTCGCCCAGGTAGGGGTGAGCGTAAAATTCGTCGGAAAAGCCGTCCTCCAGTTCTACGCCGGTGTCGATCACGGTGACCCGCAGGCTGTTGCCCTCCTCGGCTCCGGGGGCGCCTCCCTGGTATTCCAGGCACCCGAGGGCGGAAATGGGGATCTCGTCGTTACCGTCTCCCCGGTAGTCGTTCAGTTCGAAAACGTTGAGCAACAGGTCGGGGTCAGCGCCCAGCAAGTCGCCGTTCACGTCCACTTTTTTGGTCTTCACGGCCCGGGTCACCTGGGCGGGGTTACCCCCCGTCCCGTTGGGATAGATCACCGCCCGTACCGCGCCCACGCTGCCGTCATCGTTCCTGAATTCGTGCTCCTCGTCGATCACGAGACCGAGGGAGGTGATGAACGCCGGCACGTCGAGATCGGCATCGCAGTCGGAGATCACCACCCGCTGGAAGGAACTGCCGTCGCAACTGACCTTTATCTCGCCGTTCCCGGTGGTCAGCGTCCCGTGGTAACCGACGTCGGTCAGCCGGGGTAGTTCGTCGTAGGAGACGATCTTGATGTAATCGGTATTGTCCACGGGCAGCCCCGGGGTGGCCAGCAACTCGACCCGCACGAACAGTTTAGAGAAGCCGCTTACGCCGGTCACCGGAATCGTTTCCACCAGGGGAATTTCCCGGCAGCCGGTCAGTGGCGTCAGGGTGTTATCGCAGTCCGTAACGCCGTAGACCTGCACCAGCGCGTTCCCGCTGGCACCGCAGTACACGATAAGGTCGATGTCGTTGTCGTTGCCGGGCGTTACCTGCAGGGTGCGGGCCAGGTTCGTGAACTGCCCGCAATCGTTACGGAGGTAAGGAGGTTGCGCGGACGCAGGTGCCACGTTTAAATCACGCAGCTCGGCCCCGAACGGATCGCATTCGGCACCACTACTGGAGGGGATGACGGTAAAGGCGTAGGGGCAGTTGTCCGGAATGACGATCTCGTCGTCCTCACAGCCCAGGGAGCAGAGGCAAAAAACGACCAGGAAATAGTAGAAAAGGGAATGACGGGTGTACATAGCAATTTGTTTGAGAGCGGAATACGCTCATTAGTGTGGTCTGGGGTGAAGACGTTACGCGCAGGAGATAGAAAAATAGGTAATTTTGCCGGCCCCAGCGTATGAATATGCCCCAGCGTACCCTAAAACTGATCACCGCCACCGACGACGACCGCCCGGTCTACGTCGCCGGCACCTTCAATGACTGGCTGCCCGGTGACGAGAATTTCCGGATGGAAGCCACGGACAAACCCGGGCACTACCGCCGCAAGTTTCAGTTTCCCGACGAGGTGCTCCGGATAGAGTACAAGTACACCCGCGGGGGCTGGGAGGGGGTTGAACTCGGCCACTCCGGCGAGAGTGCCCTCAACCACGGTCGTTACGTCCGGGACAACTGGACCGTTCCCGACCGGGTGGAGAACTGGGCCAGCCCCGGCCTCCGCTACGACGGTGCCTTACTCCCCAGGATCGAGGTCATCAACGAGCAGTTCGAAATTCCCGAACTGATCCGTACCCGCCGGGTTGCCGCTTTGCTCCCCCACGACTATTACGAAACCGACCGCCGCTACCCCGTCCTCTACCTGCAGGACGGGCAGAACCTCTTTGACGACCACGCGCCCTACGGCAGTTGGGGGGTGGACAAGCAACTCGCCGTGCTGGCGGAGCGGGGGATGGGTGATCTGATCGTCGTCGCGATCGACCACGCCGAAAATGAGCGGATGAGTGAGTTTACGCCTTCCTTCCGCACCAAACTAGGGCGGGGAGAGGGCCGTACTTACGTGAAGTTCCTGGCCGAAACCCTCAAACCCTACGTGGATGGTGCCTTCCGTACCCTGTCCGGCCCGGAACACACCGCCATCGGGGGCAGTTCCCTCGGCGGGCTCATCAGTATTTATGCCGGCATTCTCTACCCCCGGGTGTACGACCGGCTGATGATCTTCAGCCCCAGTCTCTGGGTCACGCCGGAGATCCCCTTCCGGCTGATGAAGCTCACCGAGAAATTCCGGGGCCGGGTCTACCTCTACGGCGGGGAAGCGGAGAGCAAGAACATGGTACCCAATATGCGGCGTTTCCAGGCCGAACTCATTGCCCAGACCGGTGGCCAGCACCTGGACATCCGCCTGGAGATCGACCCCCTCGGGCAGCACAACGAAGCCCGCTGGGGAAAAGAATTTCCGAAGGCGGTGGAATGGCTGTTCTTCACTTGATGATCACCTCCGTCAGGTACTCCTCCCCGAATTCTTCGTTCAGCCGTTCCCGTAAGGATTCCCGTACCATCGTCAGTTGGTTGCGCAGCGGCGCATTGTTGACGTAGACGTATAACTTTCCCTTTCTGACCAGAAAATCACGGGTTTCCCCGTCAATGTGTTCCCCGAAGAGTTTTTTCCACGCCAGCCGGGTGCGCGCCCGGAAATAACCGGCCTCGTTGTGCTTGTTGCGCAGCAATCGAAGGAAGGCATCCTTCAGTAATTTGGGTTCCGGCTTGGGGATGGGCTTTTTGTACATTGCTTTACGTGAAAGATAAGGATTATTCCACCGGGGCGGCCACGCCGTCAGCCACCAAAAAACGTCGCGCATCTTCCGTGGCCAATCCCGCCGTCAGCGCCGCGATCCGCCGCGGGTCCGTATCGGTGAGGAATACCTGTCCGGCACTGCTCATGACCAGTTCCAGGAGTTGGCGTACCCGGTCCCCGTCCAGTTTATCGAAAATATCGTCCAGGAGCAGCAGCGGTGTACGCCGGGTGTTGCGCTCCAGCAGGCGGTACTGGGCCAGTTTCAGGGAAAGTACGAACGACTTCAGCTGCCCCTGGCTGGCGACCCGGCGCAGGGGGTGATCGTCCTGGCTGAAGACCAGGTCGTCCCGGTGAATGCCTCCGGTGGTGCGTTGCAGCACGCGATCCTTCTCGCGGCGACTCTCCAGTAATTCCGCCCAGCTTTGTTCGCTCAGCTGGCTTTTGTAGATCAGCCCCACGGCCTCCCGTTCTCCGCTGATGGCGGCATAGGCGGCCGTAAGCAACTCGGTGAAGGGGCTGATGAATACCTGGCGGGCCTCGTGGATGTAGGCGGCGGCCGGCGCCATCTGCCCGTCGTAGATACCGAGCAGCCCGCTGTTGTCGGGGTACCCTTCCAGTTTCTTGAGCAGGGCGTTGCGGTTGGCCAGCAGGCGGTTGTACTCCAGGAGGTGGCGAAGGTAGACCGGGTCGGTCTGGCTGAGGCTGTTGTCCAGCAGCCGACGGCGGGTTTCACTACCCTCCAGCACCAGGCTGCTGTCGTCCGGGGTGATGATCACGACGGGATAGCGGCCGACGTGTTCACTCATCCGCTCGTAGGCCGTACCGTTACGCTCGATGACCTTCCGCTTCCGCTTCCGGATCTTGATGACGATGGCCTGCTCCTTACCCTGCCCTCCGATCTCTTCCGGAGGGATGACGAAAGTACCGGACAGCCGCGTACCCTCGTCCCCGTGACGGACAACGTACTGCTCCGGCGAACTACCGTGACCCTTACCCATGCAGAGGTAGTAGATGGCCTCCAGCAGATTCGTTTTCCCGGCACCGTTGGCGCCCACGAAACAGTTGAGCCGCGGACCGAAGCGGAGCGACTGGCTTTCGTAGTTCTTGAACTGAGTGAGTTGGATATCGGAGAGGTACATCTACACCGCTACATCGTGTTCGCGCAAGGCGTTGTTCAGGCTGGTTTTCTTATCGGTGCTCTCCTTGCGCTGCCCGATGATGAGGGCGCAACCCACCTGGTAGGAACCGGCGGGGAACTCCTTGGTGTAGGTGCCGGGAATGACAACCGAACGGGCGGGAACAACCCCGCGGTGGGTAACCGGCTCCGATCCCGTAACGTCAATAATGTGGGTGCTTTTCGTCAGTACGACGTTCGCCCCGAGTACGGCCTCCCGCTCTACGCGGACCCCCTCGACGACGATACAGCGGCTACCGATGAAGCAATCATCCTCGATGATGGTGGGCGTAGCCTGCAGGGGCTCCAGCACCCCGCCTATGCCCACGCCCCCACTGAGGTGGACGTTCCGACCGATCTGGGCGCAGCTACCGACCGTGGCCCAGGTATCCACCATGGTACCGCTCCCGACGTGGGCCCCGATGTTGACGTAGCTCGGCATCAGGATCACCCCCTTTTCCAGGTAGGCCCCGTAGCGGGCGATGGCGTGGGGAACGACACGAACCCCCTGGCCCGCATAGTCGGACTTCAACCGCATCTTGTCGTGAAATTCGAAGGGCCCCACCTCGATGGTTTCCATTTTCCGGATGGGGAAATAAAGTACGACGGCCTTTTTGACCCAGTCGTTGACCTGCCACTGGCCGTCCGCCGTCGGTTCGGCCACCCGGAGGCGCCCCTTGTCGAGCGCTTCGATCACTTCGTTAATGGCGGAAATGGTGCTGGCTTCCCGGAGGAGGCCCCGATCGTCCCAGGCGGATTCGATGATCTTGCGAATGGCTTGCATAACTGATTTTTGAAGTGAACGCCAAAGATGGGAAAAAGGGCAAACAAGCACTTACCCTATCTTTAGGTGAGTTTATGTTTTTATCCCTTGCTATGAAATGCTTTCTCCGTTGCACCGGGTGGGTCCTGCCCTTACTGCTTTTGCTGTTATTGCCCGACGGTCTGTTCGCCCAGACCGATGCGGAACGCTTAGCATGGCTGGCGGAAGGCCGGTTGCTGAAGGACCGGTGGTACCACGAGGAAGCCGGACGGGAGGTGGTCGACCGGGCCCGGGCCACTTACCGGAAGGTCTACGCCAGCGGCCAGCGGGATAGCCTTTCCGCCGAAGCCTACCACGGTACCGGAGTGACCTACTACCTGGACGACGAGGAGCGGACCGCCCTGAACTACTACGACCGGGCCATCGCCATCTGGGACGATATTTATCCGGAAGCACACAACAAACAGGCCCATACCCGAACCCTGGCCGCCCGTTGCTACCAGTACCTGGGCCGCCCGGATTCCGTGATCCTATTGCTGGCCACCGCCACCGAGATCTTCGAACGGGTGGACCGACCCGACAGCACCAATTACCTGCGTGCCCTTACCACCCTGGCCCAGGTTTCTCAGCAGCAGGAAGACTTTCAGGTAGCCAGCAGCGCCGCGGCCGCGGCACTCAACTTGCTGGATAAGTTCACCGGCGTGGACGAAGGACTGAGGCTGAACACTTACCGGGTGATCGGCAACGTACTCCTGGAACTGGCCGAATACGACCGGGCACTGGCGGTAGCCCGCGATTACGTCACGCACAGCCGCCAAAGCGACAACCCGAAGGAAGAGGGAGCTGCCTACGAACAAATGTCCTACGCCCTGAGCGAGACCGGGGGCGCGGAAGCCGAGGCCGCCACTTACCTCAATCGGGCCATCAGCCTGTACGAAGAGCATGAACTGGATCATTTACTGGCCTATCCGTACATCAGCAAGGCCATCGTACTGCGGGAGGCCGGCCGGTTCGACGAAGCCCGGGTGTTCGCCCAACGCGCCAATCGTATTGCCAGCAGCGGGGAAGACCTGGACGAGTACCTCCGTACCCTCTTGCTCTTTTGTAACATCTACGAGGAAACGGCCGAGTACGGACGCATGCTGGACACCGCCGACCACGCCACCAATTACCTGCTCGGTCTCGACCCGGCCGCCTCCCGGCTCGCCCGCCCCGCCGTAGACAGCATCGATGCCGGCCTGTTATCCTGGCTTGTCAGTTTCGTGGCCAACCGCGCGGTCGCCCTCAGCGGGATGAAACGCTTCGCCGAGGCGAGGGCCGATTTCGACTACCAGATGGTCCTACAGGATCGTATGCGGAACGGGGTAACCACCGACGCCAGCCGGCGCTTCCTGAGCGGACAGCGTCGATTTGCCGCCGACGCGGCCATCCGCAACCTGTTCGAGGAGTCCCGGACGACCGGAGACACCACCCTGCTCTGGAATGCTCTCGGGATCGCCGAGGAGGCACGGGCCTTCACCCTGCTGCACCAGCTCGAGAACCGCGCCCACGATCTACCCCGCCAGGAAGCAGAATTGCGCGACCGCATCATCCGCCTGGAGCAAGAGACCGCCACCGACGCCTCGGTCGCCTCCCGCCTGGAGGTTGCCCGCCTTCAGCTGGACCGGCTGCGCAGCGCCCGGCCCGCGGAGAACGATCACCCCCTCTCCGGCCTCGACCGGGCGGTACTGACGGATCATCTCCGGGAGCGGAACACGGACCTCCTCCTGTACCACCTGGGGGATGCCGCCAGTTTTGTCTTCCACCTGGCTTCCACCGGTACCCTGAAGATGTACCCGATAAACGTCGACGGCCTGGATAGCCGGGTCGAAAACTGGCGGGCCGCCATCAGTGCTTCCGCCTACCGACGCAAGAGTTTACGGGACCCCGCCCTCCAGGAGCGGCTGGATGCCGACTTCCTCCGGATCGGGACCGGACTGAGTAACGACCTGCTCCCCGCCCCCTTGCTGGAAACTTTGCACCGGCGCGCCGCCGCCCTCGTTATCCTGCCGGACGGGGCCCTGAATTACCTTCCCTTCGCCGCGCTGCCGCTGGGCAAACACGAAGGCCCCGTCGATTACCGGAAGCTGGAGTACCTGCAGTCCGGCAGGTCGATTCAGTACGCCTACTCCGCCCGCTTCCTGCTGCGGGCGGAGAAAGCGGCCCCCCGGAAATCCGTTAATTTACTGGCCTTCGCCCCTACTTTTCGGGGTAGTTCGCCGGTGGGAGCTACCTCCCGGGCCGTACTCGGCAGCCAGGCAACCACCAACCTGCGGGCGCTACCGGGCATGCAACCGCTGCGGTTCAACGGGGAGGAGGTAGCCGCCGTCAGTGCCCTGGTACCCGGCGGACAAGTATTCGTAGGCCCCACCGCCACCCTCGGTAATTTCCTGGCCCGCGCCGCCACGGCCAGGATCCTCCACCTCAGCAGCCACGGCATGGTCAACGGCAGCGACCCCAATCTCAGTTTCGTAGCCTTCACCCAGCGCGGCGACAGCCTCGAGATAGAAGAATTATTATTTTATAACGACCTGAGCGCCCTGGAGCTGGACTGTGAACTCGCGGTACTCTCCGCCTGTGAAACCAGCCTCGGAAAACTCTCCCGGGGGGAAACCGCCCTCAGTCTGGCCAGTGCCTTCAGCGCCGCCGGCGCCCGCTCTACCCTGACGACCCTCTGGCAGGTGGACGACGCGGCCACGAAGGAACTGGTCGTCCGCTTTTACGAGGAACTGGCGGCGGGCAAGGACCGGACCACGGCCCTGGCCGCCGCCCAGACCGCCCACCGGGAAAGTGCCGACTACGCCCACCCCTACTACTGGTCCGCCATGACCCTGCACGGTGCCGGGGGGCCGCTGGCTCTGGACGTGGCCACCCCGGTCTGGTATTTATACGTCGCGGTGGCTGCCGTCATCTCACTGGGGTTGTGGGGCTGGTTCCGCGCCAGGCGGTAGCGGGCCCGTCAGGCTTCCCGAACATCCACGTTTTGTTATGAATTATACAGCTGACCTAGCGGTCGCCACGACAACCTACTAATCCTCCTATTACTTACTCTTCTATGGCCATTCCTACTATTCCCTACTGGCACGTTTACACCGATACCGACGGCACCAGCAAGCAAGAGCAACGCTACCTCACCGATTTTCGGCTAGAAAGCATGGGCGGCGGCTCCGGCGAACAGTGGAACAACCAGCTCATGAAGGGGGCTTCCAAAATCATCTTCAGTGAACTGCCGGCGGACTTTGACGGCGACTGGCACGAGAACCCCCAACCCCAGTGGATCATACCGCTCAGCGGTGGCTGGTGGGTGGAAACCATGGACGGTCACCGGACGGAGATGCGCACCGGAGAACTCAGTTTTGGCGCGGATCAGGGCACGACCGATGAGAAAGGGCACCGCAGCGGGGTACTCGACAATGCCCCCTGCCGGATGATGATCGTACAGTTTCCGGACCGGCCCGAACTGCGGGGGGGTAAGTCGGCTCCCGACCAACTTTAACAATTCGCTGGTCCGGTCGGCGTTATCTTAGGGTTTGATAAACCTTTAGAACATGCTTGTAACCAACTGCGCCGAGGCTACGCTTGCACCGTACCAGCCTTCGGCGGAACGACCGTGGGACGCGGATCGCATTCAGCACTTTGCCCGGCGGGCCGGCTTCGGAGCCAACCTCGACGAGATAGAAACCGCCATCAACACCGGTGCCCAGAATTTCATCCGCCTCGCCCTGGAGACCGCCGCCCAACGGGATTCCCTCCCCGAACCGGAGTGGGCCTACTGGGACAACGACCAGCTCGTGGCCGCCGGCTTCGAGCAATTTGATAAATTCCTGGAAATAGGCCTCCATCACTTCGACGCCGCCCAACAGTACGGCATCCGGGAAAAGATGGTCAATTTCTGGCACGACCACTTCGCCATCCAGTACGAAAGCCACAGCTGCTCCAGTCTGCACTGGCAGTACTGGAAGCTACTGACCGACTTTGCCTTCGGCGACTTCAAGCAGTTCTGCAAGGAAATTACCGTTACCCCCGCGATGCTGTTCTTCCTGAACGGTTTCGAGAACCGCCGTCAGAGCCCGAACGAAAATTACGCCCGGGAACTCTTCGAACTCTTCACCCTCGGGGAGAACAACGGGTACACCCAGCAGGACATCGAGGAGGCCAGCCGTGCCCTGACCGGCTTCAATGGCTGGACCACCTACTGCGGCGGCGTAAACTTCGTGAACTGGGGTTTTGACGACACGGAGAAGACCGTCTTCGGCCGGACCGGTAATTTCAACTACGAAACGCTGATCGATGTCCTCTTCGAGGAGCGCGGCGAACTCATCAGCATTTACATCTGCGAGAAACTGTACCGTTACTTCGTTAATCCCGTGGTCGATGAAAATATCGTAGCCGGTATGGCGGCGACCTTCCGGGACAACGACTTCGTGATCATGCCCGTCCTCCGGCAACTGTTCGCCAGCGATCACTTCTTCGATGGTGCCAACGTCGGCGTGCAGATCAAGACACCGATGGACATGACGGTCTCCTTTCTCCGTCAGGGCGATTTCGGCGACTTCGAAAACCGGCTCACCTGGGAATTCTGGGCCAACGCCAACCTGGGTTACTACTTCGGCTTCCCGCCGGACGTATCCGGCTGGCCGGGCAACCGCAGCTGGATCGACTCCAACCGCCTGACCCTCCGCTGGGAGGTGATGGACGGCTTCAGCTGGGCGGTACACAACGCCAGCGAGGCCACCTACCCGGAGTGGGCCCGCAGACTCACCGGAGACAGCCGCGACCCCGAGGTGATCGCCCGCGCGGTGGTCAATTTTTTCGTACCCCGCCAGCTCATTTCCGAGGACGCCTACGATACGGCCACCGACGTGCTGAAGTGGAACGTTCCCCAGAACTATTACGACGACGGTTCCTGGAGCCTGAGTTGGGGCAGTGCCTCCTGGCAGATCGTGCTGCTCCTGCGTCACATCGGCCGTACGCCGGAATTCCAACTCACCTAACCCCGCCGAGCCATGAAGAAAATTAACAACTCCGCCGGCCGTGTCGGTGCCAGCCTGAAGAACCGCACCGCTCACGGTGCCGATCACACTAATTATTCCCGTCGCAGTTTCCTGCGCAGCCTGAGCGCCCTCGGTACCGGCGCCCTCGTCCTGAACCAACTTCCGGTGAGCGCCCTGGGGATGTCGCCCCTGAGCATGGCGCTGACCGGTGGCGATGAGGATCGCGTCCTGGTAATGGTCCGCCTGAAGGGAGGTAATGACGGCCTTAATACCCTGATTCCCATCCACGATTTCGGTACCTACCAGACCAGCCGGCCCGGCATTCACATCCCCAGGGCCGAAGCCATCGAGCTTACCCCCACCCTCGCGTTACACCCCCAGCTCCGGCCCCTGGACCGGATGTGGAACGACGGAAAAATGCGCGTGGTGCAGAACGTCGGTTACGCCGATCAGAACCTGAGCCACTTCCGCTCCGGAGACATCTGGGCCACCGCCTCCGACCCGGACGACTTCGAGAACTCGGGGGTGATGGGCCGTTACATCAGTGAACTCTATCCGGACTTCCTGACCAACCTACCGGAAACACCACCGGCCATTCAGATCGGTGGAACGGGCAATCTGCTGTTCAACAACGAAGACGATTTCAACTACGCGATCTCGACGGAGAACCCTACCCAGCTCTACAACATTGCCAGTACCGGACAGCTCCACGACGTGGACAACTTGCCGGAGTGTACCTACGGGGAGCAGCTCGGTTACATCCGGGCGGTGGCCAACACCACCTTCCGCTACGCCAGCGTACTGTCCGAGGCTTTCGATGCCGGCTCCAATGCGAACGGTACGGAGTACGTGAACGACCGTCTCGGTGACCAGCTGGCCCTGATCGCCCGCCTGCTCAAGGGAGGGCTGCGGACTCGTCTCTTCGTAGTGGAGATCGACGGTTTCGACACCCACGCCAATCAGCCGGACAGCCACGCCCGCCTGATGAACAGCCTTTCGAACAATATGGCGACCTTCTTCAGCGACCTGGGGGAAACCGGACACGACGAACGGGTACTGGGCATGACCTTCAGCGAGTTCGGTCGCCGCATCGAACAGAATGGCTCCCAGGGAACCGACCACGGCGCCGCGGCCCCGCTGTTGCTGTTCGGCCCCGGGCTGAACGGTAACGGGGAAGTTGGCGGTACGCCCGATCTCCAAAACGTCACGAACAACGGCAACCTGCGCTACCGGGTGGATTTTCGTTCCGTCTACGCCACCGTGATGAGCGAGTGGCTGTGTATCGACGGCACGCTCGTCGACGAAGTACTCGGCGGCACCTACGAGCGCATCGACCTCGGCCTGGAGTGCCAGGGTACGACTTCGGTGGGAACCGCCGCCGCACCGTCCATCGGCCTGAAGGCCTACGTGTCGGGAAGCGACGTAGTGCTCGAATACGAGCTCCCCACGACCACCGATCTGTCCGTGCGTTTCTTCGACGCGGCCGGCCGGGAGATCAGTGCGCCCTTCCGGGGGCGTCGTCCCGCGGGGGTACAGCAACAACGCCTATCCCTTTCGACCATCAACTACGCGGCCGGCGTATTCATCGCCAGCGTGGAGACCGGAGGACGGGTGTACAGCAGCCGGATCGCCCTGTTCCGTTAGGAGGACAACTTGGGGTTATTCCGGTGCCGTTCGGTGTCCCGTAACGTCTTTTTTTCGAGGTTCCTCTCCAGGGCCGCGGACAGGTCCGTGCCCGTCTGGTTCGCCAGGCAGATCAGTACAAAGAGTACGTCGGCCATTTCATCGGCGAGTTGGGCGGGCGCCCGTGCGGCGTCCTCCGGGTTCTTGAACGATTGTTCACCGTAGAGGCGGGCCATGAGGCGGGCGACCTCCCCGGTTTCTTCCATTAAAATAGCCGTGTTGGTCAGTTCGTCGTAGTACCGTATACCTACGGTATTGATCCAATGGTCAACGGTTTGCTGGGCTTGCTGGAGGGTCATGGAGGAAAGGTACGGCCCGGTTCCCGGCGAGTTGCGGTTACCGCCAGAATATTAGCGAACGCCACTCGACCGGGCGCGGACCCCGGAACAAGTTCAGGACTTGTCTGCCGACGGCGCGCAGGTGCAAAACCCATCCGGAAACGGCAAAACAGCATCCAAATTTTCACAATACTTAATCTTAAGTTACTACATCTCAGTACTTTAGTAACAAAAATCAATTTACCATCTTTCACTACAACCGATTTCTGTTGTTGTTACACCTCATCGCTTCTCGCATATTTGTATTGTCGGGAAGCCAGAATGCCTGCTTCCGCTACCGGCAAAGAGATATGTTCATGGGATTATAACTTTCTGTTCCGCCCCGCTTTCAGAGTGGGGCGGAGCACTTTTTCGCCTTCACCCACTACGAGAACACCCAAATAAAAAAGCCGGCTCCCAACGGGGGAAACCGGCATTACACATTCATGGGATTAAACAAAAAGCACTAAAGTTGACCTAAAGATAGGGTTTTACCCTCATTAAGAGCAACTTATGGTCGTAAAGATTTTTCGTGAGATTATGATGTTTGCCCCCGCCGGATCCTTCCGCCGGGGGTTTTTTCGCGAGAATCAGTAAGAATTCTTCAGGGTGAAACTGTTGCCGTTCAGTGTCACCTTGTCCCCGTTTTGCTTTCCGGCCAGGGCCTGAAAAAGCGGGCTATCGGTGGAAATACCGCGGTAAGTGACACCGTCGACCTCAAAGTCATCGGCCGCGACGGCGACGAAGAAATTCCCCTGGTCGGTTTCCAGTACGTCACCCAGCTGTACCTCTTCCGTGGGATCGATAGCTTCCAGGTTACTCAGGATGTTAATGTCGCGCTGGATCGAATCGAGAGCACCGGCCCGTGCTTCGACCCGGTTCAGGGACTGGCTGATCTTTCCGGTTTCGTAGACGTTGTGCTCCTCCTCCCGGGTTTCGGTCGCTTCTCCCATGTCCTGCTTTTGCATGAGCAGGATATTGGCGTGGGAGTTCTTTTTGATGGTGAGCAGGGTCTCGATGATGGCCTGTTTGGTCTTATTCTGGGCTTCGGTAAGTTGCATGGTATTGTTGTTGATTGCTAGTGGAACCGGGGTCGGCGGGGGCATGTTTGCAGAAAATAAAAATGAGGGCCACGTGAACACTGATGAGTGAAATACCTTTTATTACCACTACACAAACGATGTAGTTCAAGCATTGGCCAGCCCGCAGAATGCGGAAAGATCAACGAGGTTCCGATGAACTTGCCAGACCAGTTTAAGACTTGGTTTCGCTGCTCATCGTAGCAACGCTTTCCTCCGACCTTTTCTATTTATCGTGAATGTTTCACTGGTTTGAAACGGTATTCACAAGATCTAAGGTCATGTCTTTTGCTGGGTTTTTGGTTAATGTTCGGGCAAGCTGGTTCGCCGGCTTGCCTTTTTTTTGTCTTTTTATCAGATTTTACCACTAAGAAAGTAAGGAACACTAAGTTCCGCTAAGGGTGATAAAGCCGCTTAAACTTAGTGCAGCTTAGTGCGCCCTAAGTGCCTCAGTGGTGAAAATAGTCAACCCCACCCGGCCCTCAACTGTCCTAGTACAGACCATGCTAAGACTATTCCTCCCCCTGCTCCTCTGCGGATTCTGCACCTGCGTTCTCGCCCAGACGGATGACGAGCAACGTCCGCTCGTAGTGGCCAGTGCCAGCATCTTCGCGGATATGACGGAGGTAATTTCCGGTGGCCTGGTGGAGGTGGAGTCCGTGGTGCCGATTGGTGGTGACCCCCACATCTACGAGCCCGCCCCGGAAGACGTGCGTCTCGTGGCCCGCGGCGACCTGGTGCTCGTCAACGGACTCACCTTCGAAGGCTGGATGAACGAACTGATCGCCAACAGCGGCACCAGTGCCGAAGTGGTGACCATCACCCGGGGGATCGGGGCCATCGAGAGTGAGGAATACGTGAATTCCAGCGACCCCCACGCCTGGATGACGGCCGCCAACGGCCAGGTCTACGCCAAGAACATCCGCGATGCCCTCATCCGGCTCGACCCGGCCCACGCCGAGGAATACCGCTTCAACGCCGGCCTCTACCTGCAGCAATTGCAGGACCTGGACCGGGAGATCTTCGCGGCCGTCGCCACCATTCCCGAAGCGCGGCGCATTCTCATCACCAGTCACGATGCCTTCCGCTACTACGGCCGTCATTACGGCATCCGGGTGGAGGCCGCCATGGGTACCAGTACCGACGCCGAGGTGCAAACCAGCGACGTGAACCGGCTGACGAACCTGATCCGCGACAGCGGCGTGCCGGCCATCTTCGTGGAGAGTACCATTAACCCGAAACTCATCCGCCAACTGGCAACCGACAATGGAGTCATTATCGGGGGCAGCCTCTACGCCGACTCCCTGGCCGACCCGGCACTTCCCGCCGGCACCTACCTGGGCATGCTGCGCCACAACACCGAGACGATCGTGCGCGCCCTGCGGGGAGAAGCTACCGACACGGGGATCGGTGCCGGGCCCAGCCGGACTCAGCAGAGTATCTTACTGAGTATCATCCTGGCCGTCATGGTGGGGGCTTTCGCCTTCATGGTCAATAATTTGAACCGAGCCGTATGAGCAATGCCATTTCCGTCAGCGACCTCAGCGTCAGTTACGACCGCAAGCGCGTGCTGAACAATATTTTCCTGGAGATCGAAACCGGTAGCCTCTACGGCATTCTGGGGCCGAACGGCTCCGGAAAATCGACCCTACTAAAGGCCATGCTGGGACTGGTGGACGATTACACCGGCCAGATCCGGATACTCGACCGGGAAGTGGAGAAAGTACGCCGCCGGGTCGTGTACGTCCCCCAGCGGAGTGAGATCGATTTCACCTTTCCGGCTACGGTGCGCGACGTCGTGCTGATGGGCCGCTACCCGCACAAACGCGTTTTTCAGCGCATGACGGAGGAGGACCACCGCAAGGTCGATGCCGCCCTGGCCGAACTGGCGATCACCGATCTTCAGGACCGGCAGATCGGCGAACTCAGCGGCGGGCAGCAGCAGCGCACCTTCCTCGCCCGTGCCCTGGCCCAGGAGGCAGAGCTGCTTTTCCTGGACGAGCCCTTCGTGGGCGTCGACATTCCCACGGAAGAAAAGATCATCCAGGTGCTGCGTAAACTCTCGGCGGCCGGAAAAACGCTGATGGTGGTCCACCACGACCTGCAGGCCGTACCGGAGTACTTCGATCAGATCATCCTGCTCAATCAGCGGCTGATCGCCTACGGGGACACCGGTAGCACCTTTACGCCGGCCAACCTGCGCAAGGCCTTCGGAGGGCAGTTGGCGTTACTTCAGGAGATTGATAACCGAGTAGACCGATAGATGCCGCTATACCTGATCCCTTCCACCCTCGGCGAGGGTGCCATTCATACCCTGCCCCCGGCCACGCTGGCCATCACGCGGGACATCCGGCATTTCATCGTCGAGACCGGCAAGGTGGCCCGTCGTTTCCTGAAGGAAGTGGAACTGCACCACCGGCTCCAGGAGTGCACCTACTACGAACTGAACAAGTTTACCGAAGACCGGGAATTACCCGGTTTCCTGGCGGCCGCCGAGCGGGGCGAGAACGTCGGGCTGCTGTCGGACGCCGGGGCACCGGGAGTAGCCGACCCGGGAGCCAAGGTCGTGCTACTCGCCCACGAAATGGGGATCCGGGTGATTCCGCTGGTGGGCCCGTCGGCCATCCTGCTCAGCATCATGGCGGCGGGGCTGAACGGACAGTCGTTTACCTTCCACGGCTACCTGAGCCCCAAACGGGGCCAACTCATCAAGGATCTCCGGCGACTGGAAGCGGACAGCCTCCGCCTGGGGCAGACCCAGCTCTGGATCGAGGCCCCCTACCGCAACCGGGCCACCGTGGAGGCGGCCACGGAGGCGCTCCACCCCGCCACCCTCTTCTCGGTCGCCTGCGACCTGACCACGGAAACGGAGTGGATCCGTACCGCCCCGGTCGGGGAGTGGGACGCGGAGTCGGGAGCGCCCCTCCAGAAAAGGCCGGCCATGTTTTTACTCCTCGCGCGGGGATAGCCCCGCCCCGGTAGTATCTTCGGCTTGTGCGCGAAACGGAATTTATCGGTCGAAACCACGAAAAGTGGGACAGCTACGAGAAGAGCCTGGCCGGTAAGGACCAGGACCCCGACTTGCTGGGGGAATTGTACATCCACACCACGGACGACCTCTCCTACTCCCGTGCCTTCTACCCCAACCGTTCCGTCCGGGTGTACCTCAACGGGCTGGCCCAGCGCACCCTGCTCCAGATTTACCGGGGGCGGCGGGGGGAAAGCCACCGTTTTTTCGGCTTCTGGACCACCGA
This sequence comes from Lewinellaceae bacterium, assembly GCA_963838715.1. Classification (GTDB taxonomy): domain Bacteria; phylum Bacteroidota; class Bacteroidia; order Chitinophagales; family Saprospiraceae; genus Neolewinella. The sequence continues at coordinate 3,018,167 of CAWISE010000009.1, read as the reverse complement.
ATTACCGCTGACCATCTTCCGCCAGCGCAACTACCTTCTGGCGGCGCTCCTCGTCTTTGCCCTGGCGATGCTGATCGGGGTGATCAGCTACCGTATCGACCCGGGTTTTGCCGACGTTATCATGAGCAGCGGCTACATGGAGATGACCAAGGAGAACATCGAGCGGGGTGACCCCATGGCCGTCTACAAGCAGATGTCACCCTTCGACATGGCCGTGCGCATCACCCTGAACAACATCTGGGTGGCACTGCTGACCTTCGTCTCCGGGGCCTTCTTCGCGGTCGGGGCCATCGTACAACTGGTCCGTAACGGGGTGATGCTCGGCACCTTCCAGTACTTCTTTTACGACGTAAGCCCCAAGCCGGCCGAGCACACGCTTCCCGCCGCGGCGGAGTATACCGTTTCCATCGTTTCCCGTATCCTGGGTGGGGGGAGCGGCGGACTGCAGGATGCGCTCCAGTCACTGGTCAGCGTCCTCGCTACCGGCGGCCCGTTCCGGGAGAGCCTGCTGACGATCTGGATCCACGGGGCACTGGAGATCAGCAGTATCGTGATCGCCGGGGGCGCGGGCATCGCCATGGGGGCGGGGTTACTGTTCCCCGGCACCCTCTCGCGCTGGCAATCCTTCATCGTTTCCGCCCGGGATGGGTTGAAGATCATGCTCGGCACCCTGCCACTCTTCGTGATCGCCGGCTTCCTGGAGGGCTACATCACCCGCCAGACCGGCGTGCCCGACCTCATCCGCCTGTTTTTCATCCTCTCCTGCTTCGGTTTTATCCTGTTCTACTACGTGGCCCTGCCCCGGCGGGTGGCCGCCAGGAGTCAGCGAAGCGTCATCGAGGGGAACGCCAAACCCCGGATGGACAGCTGGCGGCCCGTTGACACCGGTACGATCCGGACGGCCGGAGCGATCATGGCCCTCACACTGGCCGTATTTCGCCGCAATGCCCGCTTGCTGCTCGGTGGGATCGCGTTGATCTCCGCCGTTTTCTGCGCCTACGCTTTCCTCTTCAGCGGGGAACCCGCCAGTAGCCGTTACTACTTCGAGGATTGGTTCTTCGGGGACCTCGTTAACATCCACCTCCTGACATCCACCTGGGGGCAGGACCGGGGGCCGGGCTACTTCCTGCTCGTCGGGGCCGGTTTTTACGGGCTACTGCGGTTGAGTTTCAGGGTTTTCCGGCGTTCCTCGGTGCTTGGCCCGGACCCCGCGACGCTCACGAGCGAACTGATTCTCTTTGCCGGCGGGCTGCTCGTAGCCCTCTGTTTCGCCTTCTCCCTGACCATGACCGGCTTGCTGCTGTTCCTGTTCTTCCCCTTTCTGATGATCGCCATTTACGGCTACTACCGGGGAAGGCGGGAACCGGGCAAACTGGCGCAATTCACCTACCGTAACCTGGCGGTCAGCTACCCTAACTTCTTACTGATCCTTCTACTCTACACTCCCCTGATGTGGTTGCTGGATTCCACGATCGGCAGTTTGCTGTTTGCCTTTCTGGACTGGATCTTCTACGCCGAGGCCGCCACCCTGGACGGCATCAACGTCATTCTCCAGGCTTTCGTCTACTACTTTCTTTTCGGAATACTCTTCTGCCTCTGGGCCATCAATTTCGTGCTCTGCTACTTCACCCTGCTGGAGATCGAGGATGCCGGCGGGCTCCGGGAACGGCTGCGGCGGGTAGGCCGGCAGCGGCGGATCGGGGGCATGGAAGCGGAGGGGTGAAGCGGAGCAGTAAATAGTGGGTAGTGATTATGACCGGGCGGGCGCGGCGCGCAGGTGCAAACCTCTCAAATGATACGTGGGAGTCGCTTTAGCGGCTTTCTCCTCCCAGCGAGGGCACTTTCAGCCCCTCGCGGCTGCCGGGATTGATTACCCCTGCAGGTACACCACTGCTTTCGCCTCGTAAAACGGATCGTCGAACCACTCCGCGATCGGGTATTCTTCCAGGTAGGCCTTTTTCGGCAGGGCCTGCATTTCCTCCTTCAGCCCCTTCCCCTTCAGGGCAAGGATACCGTTCGGCAGGGCGTGCCGCTGCTTGCGGGTAATGAGGCGGAGGCTCCACTCGGATAGCTTTTCCATGCGGGCTACGGCACGGGTGACCACGAAATCGTATTCCGGTCGCTTCAGTTCCTCGGCCCGCTGCTGATCGGCCCGGCAATTGGTGAGATCGAGGGCGGTGGCCACCTCGTTACAGACACGGATCTTCTTGGCCGTTCCGTCAATGAGGTGGAAATCGGTTTCGGGAAAGAGAATAGCCAGGGGGATCCCCGGAAACCCGCCTCCGGTCCCGAGGTCGAGTATTTTGGCCTCCGGAAGAAACCTGGTCACCTTCGCGATGGCCAGGGAGTGAAGCACGTGGTGAACGTACAGATTGTCGATGTCCTTGCGGCTGATCACGTTGATCCTGGCGTTCCACTCGCGGTAGAGTTCGTCGAGGGCGGAAAACTGTTCGCGCTGGCGGTCGGTCAGGTCGGGGAAGTACCGGGAAATGAGGTCGGCGTTCATAGGAATTCGGAAAAGGCTTTCCAGACGGGGCTGTCGGGCACCGGAGCGGTCAGCTCCATCCGCTGGCCGGAAGTGGGGTGATCGAAGGCGATGCGGTGGGCGTGGAGATCGATCCCCCCACCCTCGTTCTGCCGCTTGAAGCCGTACTTCTCATCACCGCGGATCGGGCATCCGAGGGCGGCGAGCTGGGCGCGGATCTGGTGCTTACGCCCGGTCTCCAGACGAATTTCCAGGAGGTGGTAGCGGTCACTGCTTCCCAGTACCTTATAGTGAAGGACGGCCCGTTTGCTGGTCGGGGTGGACTCCGTGGCGGCGACCGAGCGGTTGTGCTTGCTCTCCGTGATGTGGTGTTCCAGGGTGGCGGCATCTTCCTCCGGCCGGTTGGCCACTACGGCCAGGTAGGTCTTCTCTACCGTCCGGTCCTCGAATTGCTTGGTAAGTGCCGTCTGTGTACTCGGCTTACGCCCCATCACCACAACGCCGGAGACGGGGCGATCGAGCCGGTGGACGAGGTAGAGATCGTGGCGGGCGTAGGCCGCTCCGAGCTGGAGCAGGTTCGCACTCCCCTTTCGGTCAGCCTGCACGGCCAGACCGGCCGGCTTGCTGAACACCATGAGTTGATTGTCTTTGTAGAGGACCCAGTCGCTGAGGCGACCGGGGAACCTGGGGGCGGGCTGTTCCGGCAAGGGTGGTTTTATTTTACTTCTTCGTAGTCGATGTAATCTCGGTCCGAATCCGGACTAACGTCGATGGGCTCATCGAATCCCTTACGGACGGACGGCTTGGGTGGAGGGCCGGCCTTTACTTGTTCCTGCAGCCGGGTATACCACCGGTAACCGCGGTAGGCAAAGTAGATCAGAGCGACGGTGATGATGAGGTCCATGGGGCAAAGATACCGACTACAACCATTTGTAAATTTTCCGGGCGATCGCCGCTACCTTATCCGTGTACGGAGGGTACACCATGGTCAGGTCCAGAAAGCGCCGTTCCAGGACGGCCCGCTCGTTACAGAAATCAACCCAGCCGTGGTAACCGAAACTCTTGCCGATCCCGCTGTTGTTGACGCCTCCGAAGGGCAGGGCCGGATTGGCATTCCCCAGCAGAAACTCATTGATGACCGTCCCGCCGGCGCTGGTCCGGCGAATAAGTTCCTTCATCACTTTTCGGTCCCGTGACTGAATGTAGAAGGCCAGCGGTTTCGGTCGCCGATTGATCACCCCGATCGCTTCTTCCAGCCGGTCGAAGGCGAGCACGGGCAGCAGGGGGCCGAATATTTCTTCCCGCATGATCCGCATGTCCTCGGTAACGCCCGTCAGTATCGTCGGGGCAAAGTACTTTTCCGAACGATCGTGCTGCCCGCCGTAAGCTACGGTCGCCCCCTGCTCCACCGCATCGTTCAGCAGGGACAGTAAGCGGTCGAAGTGCCGGTGAGTGACGATGCGGCCGAGACTGTCGGACCGGCGGGGGTCCGCTCCGTAGAACCCTTCCATGGCTGCTCCCAGGGCGGCAACGTAGCGATCCGCGATCGACCGGTGCACCAGCAGGTAATCCGGAGCCGTACAGGTCTGCCCGGTATTGAAACACTTCCCCCAGGCGGTGTTAACGGCTGATTTTTCAATGTCGACGCTCCGGTCGACGACGCAGGGTGATTTCCCGCCCAGTTCCAAAGTGACGCTCGTGAGGTTACTGGCGGCGGCGGCCATCACCTTCTTCCCGACGGCCGGACTACCGGTGAAGAAGAGGTGGTCGAACGGCAGGATGGTCAGGGCGGCAGCGGTATCGCCCTCCCCCGTAACCACGGTAATTTCTTCCCGGGGGAAAATTTCCCCCAGCATATCCGCCAGGTAAGCGGAAGTGGCCGGACTCAGTTCCGAGGGTTTCACGGTCACCGTACAGCCGGCGGCAATCGCGTAGGCCAACGGTACGACCGTCAGGTTGAAGGGGTAGTTCCAGGGGGAGATCAGCAGAACGCAGCCCTTCGGCTCGTAGTGGATCCAGTTGCGGGTTCCGGTCATCGAGAGCGGGGTGGGCATCCGCCGGGGCTCCATCCAGCGGCGGAGTTCTTTTTTAATGTGGTTGACGTGCCCGTAGACAACGCCCAGCTCCCCGGTCAGGGCTTCCACCTCGTGCTTGCCGAGATCGCTGCGCAGGGCGAGCAGCAGCCGGTCTCGGTTCCCGCTGTCGTCCAGGTAGGCGATAATGCGATCCAGTTTCCCGATCCGTTCCCGCGCACCCGTGGCTTTGACGACGGGCCGGTGGGCCTGCTGCTCCGCGAACAGGGATGATAATTCAGCGGCCGACGGGCCGGCGGCGGTTGGGGGGGTGGTAGACATACGGCAGATCGACTAAACGATCAGTAAACGACGGACGTCCACCGGGGGTTTTGCACCTGCGTCCGCGGCAATTATACGGTGTCCCTGCCCTTGTCGAGCTTCAGCATTACCGCCAGCATGATCGTGAAGCTCAGCAGCGAGGACCCGCCCTTGGACATGAACGGAAGCGGGATGCCGATAACCGGCATCAACCCCATCGTCATGCCTATATTGACGAGCAGGTGTACCAGGATAATCCCCGCAAAGCCGTAGGCGTACGCCCGTACGAAGGGGCGTTTCTGCCGCTCGGCGATCACGCTGCAACGCCAGAGCAGGACGAGGAAACAGACGATCACCGTAGTGGTACCGGCGAAGCCCTGCTCCTCCCCCACGGCCGTGAAGATGAAGTCCGTCAACTGCTCCGGGACGTAATCGTACTTGGTCATGGTGCCCTGCTGCAGTCCCTTTCCGTTCAGGCCACCCGCCGCGATGGCGAGTTTGGATTGCATCACGTTGTACAGTGCGCCCCGGGGGTCCATTCCCTCCGGTCGCAGCCAGACGTTGATCCGGGCCTGGTGGTGGGGCCGCAGTAGGTTTTCGAAGGTGTAATTGGCCGCGAAGGCCAGCATGCCGCCCCACAGTACGGCGGCGGCGGCCAGGGCCACGAGCCGGCTCCGTCGTTGCAGTAACTGGTACCCGATCCCCCCGAGAAAGAGTACGCCGAGCCCGATGAGTACCCAGCCGACGTACCCCAGCGTCCAGGCCCAGCCCGCCGCTACCGACAACAACACGGCGACCCCCCCCGTCACCAGTGGCTTGCGCGGCATGGCGAAACCGAAGCCGACCAGGGAAAGGGCCAGCAGGACGGCCGTCAGAGCCGCCGGCGGATACAGGATACCCAGGATGAACATCGTGGCGGTGAAAAAACTGAAGACGTAGAGGATACCCGTGAGTCCTTCCCGGTACATCACCAGGAGGAAGGAGGAAAAGACCAGGGCGGATCCGGCGTCGGGTTGCCCCATGATGATAACGGCGGGAACGGCCCAGATCAGCAGCCCCGTAGCGACGATCCGCAGGTTATTGAGCTTGCCCGTCACCCCGCTCAGGAAGGCCGCCATGCCCAGGCAGGCCCCGAATTTGGCCAGTTCGCTGGGCTGAAAGGTGAAGCCCCCCACCGCGAACCAGGAGCGGGCTCCGTTGATCTCCTTTCCGACCAGCAATACCAGCACCAGTAGTACCAGCGTGGCCGCGTAGATCGGATAGGCCCCGACGAACCAGAAATTGCGGTCGACCGCCGAATTGATCAGGAACCAGGTGCCGAGGGAGATCAGCAGCCAGATAAATTGCTTACCCACCGGGGTGGAGAGCATGCCGGCCCAGTCCTGGGTATAACCCTCCGGTGGCGCACCGACCGAATGGATCATCAGCAGCCCGGTCCCGACCAGGAAAAAATACATAATGATGGACGTCAGGTCGGAACGATGACGTTTGATCCTTTGCTTGGAAAGCATGGAAACGGATTAGTACATCCGGAGGAGTTCATTCTCCCCCACCTCGTCCTTAACGAGGTAAACGCCCTCGAATTGGCTGCCCAGGGTATACTTCAGCCGCTCGGCTTCTCCCTTGGTCCTGAAGGCACCGGCGCGCAATTTGTAGTAAGGCTTGTTGTGCACCCAGTCTACCGGAATGCTCGGGTAGTTCACCTTAAATTGCCGTTCCACCGTCTCCAGGCGGGTACGGTCGGTGGTCGCCAGTATCTGGACGCGCCAGCCTTCCACCTTGGTCTGGGTTTCGCTGGCCAGTTGCCAGATATCGATCACGTTCTGTACGTCGCTGTCAACGTCGATGCGGATACTCGACTGGGCACACAAGGAATGGGACAAGGGCCCTATTCCGAAGTTACAGGTAGCAAAACTTATAAACAGCAGGGGGAGGATAAGGCGAAGCATGGCAGGTTGGTTTTACTGACTCACGGCTACCCCCGATGAGGTCCCGATGCGGTTTGCCCCGGCCTCGATGAGGGCGCGGGCGGCCGCGGCCGTGCGAATACCTCCGCTGGCCTTGATCCGGATCTCCGGGTGGAGCTGGGCACGAAGATAGGTAACGTCTCCGACCGTGGCACCGCCCTGGGTTCCGGTAGACGTTTTTACGAAGTCCGGTCGCAGGTCGTTACAGATCTTGACAATGCGTCCGCGCTCCTCCGCGTTCAGTACGCTGATCTCAATAATAAGCTTGCTCACCTTCCCCTTTAGCCGGGCAGTGGTGACCACCCGGTCAATATCGTCCCGGACGTAAGACCAGTCGCCTGACTTCAGGGCCGAAAGATTGATGACGATGTCCAGCTCGTCGGCTCCCTCATCCAGTGCCCTGCGGGTTTCAGCCACCTTCACCAGTGTTTCGGCGTAGCCGTAAGGGAAGGCAATCACGGTAGCCACCTTCACGGGGGTACCCTGTAACTGTTGCACGGCCCGGCTCACGAAGAAAGGGGGCACGCAAACGGCGTAGAGTTGGTGGTCCCGCGCCTCCTGGCACAGGCGGTCAATATCACTTATGGCGCAAAGTGGGCTCAGATAAGTGTGGTCGATCAGCTCGTTCAAATCAGTTGGTTCAGTTCCAGCGGCGTTTTGGAAAGAATGGGGTTAAAAACTTCATGAAAGATAAAAAGTCAGGGACAGATAAAAAATCCGCTAGGGGGGCAAGATAGTTACCCCCGAACTGAAAATCACATTTATATAGGCATTAGGACATTACTGGACGGGAACCCTTTTGTGGCACTTTTTCAGCTTCTTCCCGCTCCCGCAAAAACAGGGATCGTTGGGGCCCAGCTTTTTGCCCTGCCGCTGAAATGTTTGTACTTTTTCAGGCTGCTGCTTGCTTACGCCCTCGGCCGCCCGGCGAACGGCTTCTTCCTCGGCGCTCCGGTTGGTCTGGGTCTTCGTGGTGGTAACCTTACGGGGGGCACGGACTTCCCGCACCTCCTGCCGTTCCTCGAATACCAGTCCGCCCGTAGCCAGGTAGCTGGTGGTCACCTCGTTGATGTAATTGACCAGTTGCTCGAACAGGTCGTAGGACTCCATTTTGTAAACGACCAGTGGATCCTTCTGCTCGAAGGAAGCCATGTTCGTACTGGTCTTGAGTTCGTCCATGGAGCGCAGGTGCTCCTTCCAGTTGTCGTCGATGATGGCCAGGGTGATGGCCTTTTCGATCTCGGACTTGATGCTGGCCCCGTCGGTATCCAGGGCATCCTGCACGGACGTCCCGATCCGGTAAGGGTGGGTACTGCCGTTGCTAAACGGAATACCGACCCGCTGGATCTCCGGGCGGTGCTCGTTCAGTTCCCGCACGAAGGGCATCACCTGGTCGATGATTCCCTGCATCTTCCCGTCGTAGAAAGCGCGGAACTGCCCCATCAGCTTATCGGCCAGCTGATTGACGTCTCCGTTGTTCCACTCCGCCTGTTCGATCTCGGGGTCGAAACCAAGCAGTCGCAGGGTAGCGGTCTTGAAGCTCTCGTAGCTGCCGCTCGTCTTATTGCTGTAAACGATGGCATCGATGAGACTATCGAACATCTGGTTGAGGTCCAGGCTCAGGCGGTCACCACTCAGAGCGTTGTTCCGCTTGCTGTAGATGGCCGCCCGCTGGATGTTCATCACGTCATCGTACTCGAGTAGTCGCTTCCGGGTACCGAAGGCGTTCTCCTCGACTTTCTTCTGGGCGTTCTCGATCGACTTGGTGACGATTCCGGCCTGGATCACGTCACCCTCCTTGTGGCCGGCGCGGTCCATCCACTTCGCGATCCGGTCGCTCTGGAAGTAGCGCATCAGTTTGTCCTCGAGGCTGATGTAGAACTGGCTGGAGCCAGGGTCTCCCTGACGTCCGGCACGACCGCGCAACTGACGGTCTACCCGCCGGCTGTCGTGCCGTTCCGTACCGATGATGGCCAGACCGCCGGCGGCAATCACCTCCGGGCTGAGTTTAATGTCCGTACCCCGGCCGGCCATATTGGTGGCGATGGTCACCTTACCGGGCTCACCGGCCTCGGCTACGATATCCGCCTCCCGCTGGTGCTGTTTGGCGTTCAGTACGTTGTGTTCGATGCCCCGGAGCTGGAGTACGCGGCTCAGTTTCTCGGAAATGTCCACGGAGGTGGTACCGACCAGTACCGGGCGCCCCGCCTCACTCAGTTTAGTGACGTCTTCAATGACGGCGTTGATCTTCTCCCGGTCGGTTTTGAAGATCAGGTCGTTCCGGTCGTCCCGCTGGATGGGCCGGTTGGTGGGGATAACCACGACGTCGAGTTTGTAAATTTCCCAGAATTCCCCGGCCTCCGTCTCGGCCGTACCGGTCATACCGGCCAGTTTGTGGTACATCCGGAAGTAGTTCTGGAGGGTCACCGTAGCGTAGGTCTGAGTGATCTCACCGACCTTGACGTCCTCCTTGGCCTCCAGGGCCTGGTGGAGACCGTCGCTGTAGCGGCGACCGTCCATCTGACGGCCGGTTTGCTCGTCCACGATCTTCACCTGCCCGTCGTCGGAAACGATGTAGTCCGTATCCCGCTGGAAGAGGGCGTAGGCCTTCAGCAGCTGGTGGATGGCGTGGAGGCGCTTGGATTTCACGCCGAAGTCCTGGGCCAGCTTATTCTTGCGCTGTGCCTTTTCCTCCTTCGTGAGGGAGGGGTCCTTATCTACGCCGGCCATATCCGTGGCCAGGTCCGTCATGATGAAGAACTTGGGGTCATCGTTGTAGCGGCTCAGGAAAGCCGTACCGGCGTCGGTCAGGTCGACCTGACGGTTCTTCTCGTCAATGGTGAAGAGCAACTCGGCGTCCACCTCGGGCATCCGCTTGTTGTTCTCCGACATGTAGATGTTCTCCGTCTTCTGGAGCATGACCCGTACGCCCTCTTCGGAAAGGAATTTGATCAGTGGCCGGCTTTTCGGATAGGCACGAAAGGCGCGGTAGAGGGCCAGACCGGCTTCTCCCTCCTCGCCGCCGACGTAGCCCTCCTTGAAGAGCTTCTTGGCCTCGGTCAGGAATTTAGTGGAGAGTTTTTTCTGCTCCTCGATCAGCTTTACGATGGCCGGCTTCAGCTCGATGTAGTCCTGGTCGTCGGCATTGTTGGTCACCGGGCCGGAGATAATGAGGGGCGTCCGCGCGTCGTCGATCAGCACGGAGTCGACCTCATCGATCATGGCGAAATGGTGCTTACCCTGCACCTTGTCGTCCATACTGCGGACCATGTTGTCGCGCAGGTAGTCGAAACCGAATTCGTTGTTGGTACCGTAAACGATGTCGCACTTGTAGGCCCGTACCCGGTCCGGGCTGTGGGGGCGGTACTTGTCGATACAGTCGATCGTCAGGCCGAGGAATTCCATGATCGGGCCGACCCACTCGCAGTCCCGTCGGGCCAGGTAATCATTCACGGTTACGACGTGGACTCCCTTACCGCTCAGTCCGTTCAGGTAGGCGGGCAGGGTGGCGACCAGGGTCTTACCCTCCCCCGTGGCCATCTCCGCGATCTTACCGTCGTGGAGGACCATACCACCGATGAGCTGTACGTCATAGTGGACCATGTTCCACTCTACCTTACCGCCGCCGGCGATCCATTCCTTGGCGTAGGTGACCTGGTCACCGTCAATGGAGAGGTAGCTCTTTTTGGCGTCCTCGATCAGTAAGCGGTCGTGGTCCGTGATAGTGACGGTTACGGGACCTGCCGTAAAGCGGGCGGCCGTTTCCTTCACCGTGGCGAAGGCTTCGGGAAGGAGGTCGTTCAGAACCACTTCCAGTTCCTCGTCACGCTGTTCGTTCAGCTTGTCGATCTGCTTGTAAATGTCGTCCTTCTTCCGAAAATCGGAGGTTGTTTTCGCCTGCCCGGCCAGTTGATCGATCTCCGAATCAATGGCGGAGAGATGTTCGGCAATACGGCCGCGGAATTCAGCGGTTTTCTGCCGCAACTCGTCGTTCGAAAGATCGGAGAGTCCGGCAAAGGCTTCGTTAATTCGATCCACTACCGGTTGGTAGGTGGCTACGTCACGATCCTGCTTGGAACCGAACAACTTCTTTATGGCCTTGAACATGCTGCTTTATTTTAAACACTGCACCTGCGCAACGTCGCCCGGGGGAAACATATGCGCGAGCAGCGTGATCTGCTTTTAAAACGGAGGGCAAAGATAACGCCAAAGCTCCGCACCCGACACATTGTCGGGGCCAGAGTATCAACGTCTGTCAGCAAGACGGGTTGAGTCAAACCAACCCCGCGCGCGCACTTTCCAGCAGGGCCTGCCGTTCGTCGAGCGACAGGGCCAGCGGCAACTGGGCAATACCGATGATGCGCCGGATGACCTCCACGTAAGCAAACTGACGGACCAGCCCGCCGTCAAAGCCCCGTGGCCGGCGGTAAGCCGTATCCAGTAAGTGCAGTTGCCGCTCCGGTGCCCCGGCCAGCAGCAGGTGGCCCAGCAACACCCCCAGGTCGAACTCCGGCCGCCCCCGGTGGCTGAACTCCCCGTCGATCACGTAAAGCTGTCCCGAGGCCCTCAGAAAACTTCCCGGATAAAAATCGCCGTGAACCAGGCTACGACTATCGTTTGCCAGATAGATTTCCCCCAGTTCCCGCGCCCGGCCGGCCAGCCGCTCGTCGGCCCGGAAGGGGCGGGCCACCTTCGACAGACCCGGATACAGGGCATCCAGCGGAAACCCGTTATCCACCCGGAAGGGCAGGTCGAAAATGTGGGCGTGGTTCAGCGTCCGCAGTTCCGTATTGAGGGAATAATCCGGCTCCGCTTCCAGTTCGTGGAGGGCAGAGGCGTAGGCCAGCAGATCCGTCAGTTCCGAATCAGCCAGTTGTACGCCCGCCGCGTAAACGGAGCTGAGGTCGCCGGCGTCACCGAGATCTTCCATGATCAGTACGAAATTCTCTTCGTCGGACTTCAGTATCTCCGGGCTCGCCCGCAGCGTAGCGGGCCGCAGCTGCATGTGCCGCAGGTAATCCCGCTCGACGATGATACGCTCCACCGGCGCGGCCAGGTCCGGGAATTTCGCCACCCAGGGTCGGCTCTGCTTTACGATAAAGTGCCGCAGGCTGGTGTACACCCGCAGCGCTACGTTCATGTTCCCTTCCCCGGCCGAAGCGACGTGGCGTACCGTTTCGCCGGGCCGTAAGAAGCCAAGTTCACGTAGGTAGAGGGCCATGATCCGGACGTTTCCCTCGGTCAGGAACCAGTCGCTGCCGGTCAGTTCCTGGAATTTTGCTGCTGGGTCTGCCATACTGCGAAAGTAGGCAGTGCTTTTCACAACGAGCGAAACACCAATACATCCCCCAAAAACGTCTCGTAATTACCCAGCAGCCGCTTGTAGAGGATGCGCTCCGGAAATACCTCGTGGGTTCGAAATTCGGCAGCCAATTCGGCCGTGGGGTGATTGCCGGTCAACAGGGCCTGGTAGGTCTCGCACATCGTCCGGGAGCCGGGATGATACACCCCCTCCGTACAGGTCGGTAGCCCGAAGGGGGTGGTCATGCTTTTATAGTACCGGCTGTAGTAGGTTTCGTGTACGACGAGCAGGTCGAACGCCTTGCCCTCGAATCGCTGGTGTTTCGGCCACCCTTCCACCGTGAGGTAGGGGGAAATCCGGACCCGATCCTGGTCCGTTATTTCCTGGTTGACGTACGCCAACGCCGCTACCCGGGTATCGAACCAGTGGTTACTCTGCCCCACCACCCCGAAGGCAAAAGTGTAGGTGACCAAAGCTACCCGCCACTTACGGCTGGCTCCCAACCGGCCCAGGGAGTAGGCCGCCAGTAACACCACCGCCGGCATAAAGACGTTCACCCGGCGGATAAAGGCGGTGTCGGTCGACCAGCGGACGTAGAACTCCGACCCCAGCCAGACCAGCAGAAAAAGTACGATGAGCGATCGGGCGGCGGGCCGTTTCAGCAACTTAACCAGGCCGACCACCGCCAGACCGAAGGCCGGCAGCCCGATCCCCGCAAGTACGCCGAGCGGGTACACCAGCAGGTTGTCCCGCCAGTGATCGTCCACTTTGATGTCGTCGGCGTTTACTTCCCGCAGGAGATTGACGGAGTAGAACATTTCGTCCCAGGTCCAGCCGTGGAGCAGGCTAAAAACGGTGACCAGGAGCGTCCCCACTCCCGCGAAAAAGGGGAGCAGCCGGAGCCGGCCACGCAGCAGCAGGACGAGCAGTAGCAGCCCGCCCCAGACGATCGGCAAGAAGTCAAACTTGAAGGCAAAGGCACCGCCGGCTCCCAGGGCCAGCAGTACAGTTCCCGTGGTTTCCCCGTCCCGGACCAGCCGGAAGGCCCCGAGTACGGCCAGGTAACAGAAGAAAATGTAGCCGGCGGCGGGCAGGGCGTAGTGGGCGTAGGTGGCATTCACGTCGCAGGCGGCCATCAGGAAGGCGGCCGTCAGGGCCAGCGGTGGGGAGAGCCCCCCTACCCGGCCAATCAGGAAGACCACCAGTACCAGCAGTACGGAAAATACGGTGGAGAGCTGCCGCCCCAGCAGCAACATGCCCCGGAACTCAGGTAACTGACCGGAGACCTTCCACCAGCCGTAGCCCGCGTAGGCCATCAGGTGACCGTAGCCCCTTACGTTGAAGCGGCCGGTGCTATTTTCGTCGACCAGCTTTTCACCCGCCAGTTCGTTGAAGCGAACGGAGGCGATCTGTACGTGCTGCCCCTCGTCGGGCTCAAAGCCCCCGCCGTACTGTTTTTTATCGGCCGTGTACCAGCCCGGGATGCGCAGGGCGAGCCCCAGGGCCAGGGCCAGTACCAACAGGCCCGGAACGCGGTACTTATTCATGGCGGCAAGATAGTACCTTGCCCCCATGCTGTTACCCCACCTCGAGCCCGGCCGCCTCGAAGCCGGCTGCGACGAGGCCGGCCGGGGCTGCCTGGCCGGTCCCGTTTTCGCCGCGGCCGTCATCTTCCCCCCTGGCTACGACAACCCACGCCTGAATGACAGTAAAAAACTGAGGGCGGCGGAACGGGACCAGTTGCGGGCCGAGATCGAAGCCGATGCGCTCACCTGGGCCGTAGCCAGTTACAGTGTAGCAGAAATCGACCGCCACAACATCTTCCAGAGCAGTTATCTGGCCATGCACCGGGCCCTCGACCGACTGGCGGAACGGCCGGAGTTCCTACTGATCGACGGTAAATTTTTCATTCCCTACCCGGAAGCGGACCATCTCTGCGTCATCAAGGGGGACGGAAAATTTCAGAGTATCGCGGCCGCCGGCATCCTCGCCAAGACCCACCGCGACGCCCATATGCTGTCCCTCCACGAAGATTACCCACAGTTCAGCTGGTGTACGAATGCCGGTTACCCCACCAAAGCCCACCGGGCGGCCATCGAACGTTTCGGGGCCACCGAGTACCACCGGAAAAGCTTTCGGCTGCTGGCGGAAGGAAAACAGTACAGTTTATTCGGGGAGGTTACATCCGGCCCCGTTCCTCCTTCCCGGAAGTCTCCCGGTCCCGGGCCTTCCTGATCTCGGAGCGACCGAAGTTCCAGCTCAGGTTGAGGCCCACGCTACGGGAGTCGTTGCCGCCGGTACCGTCGATGAACAGCCCGTCGAAGCGGGTGGTGCCCTCCCAGGGGCTGGTGAAGAGCAGGTCGTTAACGGTCAGCCGCAGCTTCAGCTCATCGTCCAGGAAGGTTTTCTGGGCGGCCAGGTTCAGGGACCCGAGGCTCCTGGTCTGGTAGGTGCCGCCCCAGACCGAGGGGGAACTGTACCAGCCACTGACCTCCAGGCTGACGTTCCGGGGAAGGGCGAACGTCTGCTGGGCGTAGCCACTCAGCGTTTGCTGGGTGGTTTCCACGAAGCGGTCGTCGTTGGCGGAGTAGCTGCTGGTGTAGGCATTCAGGCTCACGTAGAAACTCCACCACTCGGTGAGTTTTCCCGGGTAGGAGACGCCGAGATTGATAACCTGCTGATCCGCGATGTTGCGTACGTTGATGAAATTACGGTCCTCCCCCTCCGGCTCGGTGATCTGGGCGAAGAAGTCGCTGACGTGGGTGTAGCTGATGCTGGTGTTGAGCCGGTAATTGAAGGTGTGGGTCAACTTCAGGCTGTTGCTGTACTGGGGTTGCAGGAAGGGGTTACCCCGGCGAAAAGACAGCTCGTCGATCTTGGACTCGAACGGATTGAGGGAGGAATAATTCGGTCGGGTAACCCGGCGGCTATAGTTCAGGGCGAAGGAATTTTTACGATTCAGGCTGTAGGTGACGCCCCCGCTCGGGAAAAGGTCCAGGTAGGAACGTTGCACCTGCGTGCCCGCCAAATCCTGCCTGCTGGTCAGCTGACCGTCGGAGCGGGTTTGCTCGGCCCGTAGCCCCAGCTGGTAACTCCACGACTTGTTCTTCCAGCCGAAGTTGACGTAGGCGGCGTTGATGTTTTCCCGGTACTGGAAGCGGTTACTTTGCTCCTCGTCGCGGCGCAGGACGCCGTTTTGCTCGGTGAGGAAACCGAAATCGTTATCGGTCACCACCAGGGAAGATTTTAATCCCAACGCCAGCGTGCCGGTCCACAGCGGCTGCTCGTAATCCGCCTGGAGGCTATAGAGGTCGATATCCGTAGGCGCATCCTGAGCGGTGAGGTTCCGCGACAGCAGGTTGTCCTCCCGCCCGTCGAAGTACAGATTGGGCTGCAGGGTGTAGCTGGTATTCCGGTAACGGCCGAGGTCGCCGTCAATGGTGAATTTCCGGTCGGAGGTGTCCCGGTAAGTGTAGTTGGCGTTGGCCGTATAGTTATTCGAAGCGCTGTTGCCCCGGTTATTGGCGATGAGGACGCGGCTGGGGACCTCTTCGTTCAGCCCCCGGATCGGCGTGCGGGAATTGCTTTCGTTGTCGCCGTCGTAGTGGTTGGTGCTCAGGAGCAGGCCGAAGGTGCTCCGGTCGGAGGCCTGCCAGTCGTAGCCGAGCCGGCCGTTGTGGCTCTCCCGCCCGTAAACCCCGTTGGTCCGGGCATCGAATTCCGTACCATTTTGCTCCCGGCGGAGGTAGAGAAACCCGGTGCTCTCCCCGAATCGGTTGCTGTAGGAACCGTAGAGGTTGCCCCGTTTACCGCGCGTATTGAAGTTCACCCCGGAGTTGTAGCGTGCCCGTTGCCCGACGGTCACTCCGGCGGAGACCGAACCGTTGCTGCCGAGTGATTTATCCTTGCGCAGAATAATGTTGATGATGCCGGCCTTGCCCGCCGCGTCGTAGCGGGAGGAGGGCTGGGTGATGAGTTCGATGCTTTCAATATCCGTCGCCTGGAGGGATTCCAGGAACGCCCGTAGTTCGTCACCACGTAGCGGAGAGGGCCGGTCATTCAGGTAGATGGCCGCCCCGCCCTTGCCCTCCAGGATGATGCCACTACCGTTATCGATCATCACGCCCGGGGCCTTGCGCAGCAGTTCCCAGGCGGAGGAGCCGGCGGCGGTCAGGGTTTTGTCCACGTTGAAGACCGTCTTATCGGCCAGTACCTGGACAATGGGCCTTTCGGCCGCTACGGTGACCGTTTCCAGCTGGGCGGCGGTGGCGTAGAGCACGATCGAGCCCAGGTCAGAGGAAGTGCCGTCCACCGCTACCGGCAGCTGCCGCTTTGCAAAACCGATCCCGGTCAGGAGTAACTGGTAGCTCCCGGGAGCCACATCGGGAAGCTGAAAGTTACCCCGTTCATCCGCGACCTCCGCCTTCACGAAACTACTGTCGGATGCCTGCCGCAACAGTACCGTAGCGAAGGGCACGCCCTTGTTTTCCTCATCCACCGCTACTCCCCGAACGGGGGTATTCTGGCTACGGAGGGGAAGGGCGAGGACGCAGGTGCAGAGTACCATAAAAAGGAGCGGGAGTCGCATAAAAAGGTATTTTGTTCGTCCCCAAGAACCGGCCCCGACCGGCCCTTTACAAGCAGTTTACGACCAGCCGGCTGCTGGGTCGGTGAGTCACCCGGTCGGGCCATTCATCGTCCCGTAGGCCGGTTCGTCGATTACCGGTCGTCGGGTTCGGAAAGCCATGATAGCTTTACCTCCATGAATACCCGTCCCTCCCGGCTACGCGAGGTAGCATACGTCCTGCTCTTCTATTTTTTCTTCTCCTTCCTGTACCACGTGGTCCTCTGGATCAACTTTGGCTACCAGGAACACCCGGGCCCCTTCGGCTGGCTGAACCTGCGCAATTACTGGTTTGCTTCGGGGATGCAGTACGCTTTTTACCTCCTGGCTTCGGTATTCATCTACCTGCTGGCCGTCCGTGGTCTGCGGCGGCGGCGACAGTGGGTGAGCGTGGTAGCCGTAGCCATCCTGATTCCGGTCGTTACTTATTTCGTACGGGCGATCCGTTACGGGATCGTCGACTATTTCGGGTACGGCCGACTGCGCGGGTCGGGCACGATCTGGGATTGGTACATTCCCTGCCTCTTCCTGTTCATCCAGTTCGGCTGCTACTTCGCCTACACCTACTTCCGGGAGAACCAGCGGAAATTAATGGTGGAGGGGGAGCTCCGTCAGGCCGCCCTGCGCAGTGAACTCAGTGCCATCAAGGCGCAGCTGAACCCGCACTTCCTGTACAATGTGTTCAACACCATCAGTGCCTCCCTGCCGCCGGAGAGCGAGGGAACCCGGGAGATGATCTCCCAGCTCTCCGATCTTTTTCGTTACCAGCTCCGGGCCACCCGCTCCGAGCGGGTCCCGCTACGGGAGGAACTGGACTTTGTCACCAAGTACCTGGAACTGGAACGGCGGCGCTTCGGCGACCGACTGCGTATCCGAATGGAGATCGGGGAAGACATCCTGGACCGGCCCGTCCCCCCCATGATCCTCCAACCCATCGTGGAAAACAGTGTACGGCACGGTCTCTCCCCCCTGATCGAGGGAGGGGAGATTACCATCTCCATCTTTTCGGAGGGGGACCGACTTCGTTTCCGGGTGGCCGATACCGGAGTGGGAACGACCGACAAAGCCGCGGTATTCGATCGCGGTATCGGGCTTACCAATACCCGCCTACGGCTGGAAAAGGGGTTCCAAACCCGTCTGGAACTGTTCGATAACC
This sequence comes from Lewinellaceae bacterium, assembly GCA_963838715.1. GTDB lineage: Bacteria > Bacteroidota > Bacteroidia > Chitinophagales > Saprospiraceae > Neolewinella. Next base: position 3,000,300 of record CAWISE010000009.1, on the reverse strand, counting down.
AGCCCAGCGGACTGATCGTCCAATTCTCCCTGTGAAAAAGGCCATCATCATCGACGACGAGGCGGCCGGCCGCCGGCTTATCCGGGAGTACCTGACGGATTACCCCGATTTCATTCCGCTGGCGGAGGCGAACAACGGCGTCGATGCCGTCCGGGTCTGTAACGAATACCGCCCGGACCTGATCTTCCTTGACGTGAAGATGCCCGGGCTGACGGGCTTTGAAGTACTTACCCACCTGGAGGAGATCCCCGACGTAATCTTTTCCACCGCCTACGACAAGTACGCCCTGGAAGCCTTCGAGGTCCACGCCATCGATTATTTGCTCAAACCTTATACCCGGGACCGTTTCGCCCGGGCCATGCAACGATTGGGTGGTCGGGACCGACGCAACGCCGTGGCCCCGCTGGCCGAAAGTTTGCTGACCGGCTCAGCTACTTACCCGGACCGCGTTCTGGTCAATAAGGGACGAAAACTGATCACCATCGAGGTAGGCCGCATCATCTGGGTCGAAGCTTTCGGTGACTACGCCAAGCTGCATACGGAAGAAGAAACCTACCTCAGTAATCACGGTATCTCGGCGGTGGAGGAGCGGCTCGATCCGAAAATTTTCCTCCGCATCCACCGCTCCCACATGATCAACCTGACGCGGGTACGGGAGATCTTCCGCTACGGCAAGTACTACGACGTAGTGATGACCAACGGTGCACAACTACGGGTGAGCCGGGGATACCTGGACGCGCTACGGGACATTACCTTTTAGTGAGTAACTGACGTTGCGCAAAGCGTAACTTTTGGTTCCACAGAGGTCAGCCGAGGGAAACAGCGTTGACCAGAGGTTGAAATCGCTGCGCGATGTTCAGGAGTTAGCGGAGCGGGGACGGACGCGTGCTCTGCTAACGCTTAACTTGCGACAGCAAGTTTATTCCTCCGATGAACTCTGCTTCCCTCCGTTCAACTCCGCGGAACCGTATTTCTTACGCTTGCGTAAGATCAGTGAGTAACTCCAGGGAGTTATCGAATGGAAGTTTATATAATTTAAAATATACCCGATCTTAGTGGCGTTTTCCCACCCACGCCGGACCCAGCCTTCCACCGCTAAATTTTTTGAACTTGCGTCCTGCTCTCCGGATTCCCACCCTACTGTGTCTGCTCTTTTCGATCAGCCTGCTCTCCGCCCAGCGGACGACGGCATGGCAACTCGATCCCTTCGCGGGGGGCGTGCGGGCCTTCAGCCAGCCGGCGGCTACCGTAAGCTCCCCCTACAACTGGGACCTCACGCTGGGCCAGGTTGCCGTGGCGGCGGACACCGACTATGGCTTCCTGACCCGCTCCTCCGCTGTTTCCTTGTTGCGGGCTTCCCGGGGTAACGGGGAATCCGGAACGATAGAAGACCAGAATGCCTTTCTGCTGAACGGCACCCGGATCGGGTTCGGCTATAAGGACGGTGACCGCCACTACGGTCGCGTTGGCGTGGAGGTGGCCGGGCCGGGCCTTTCCGTGCAGCTGACCCCCTCCACCCGGGTCGGGCTGTTCACCCGGGCACGCTTCCTGGCCGGCACCCGAAACATTGGCGGAGGGTTCAGTCAGCCCACTTACGATGCCACCCCGGAAGGTACGCGCATTGCCGCCGACGAGGTGTACGGGGCGGCAGCCGGCTGGGGGGAACTGGGGCTGAACGTGGCCCAGGCCATTCCCGCGGGTTACGACGGAGAACTCCGGATCGGCCTCAACTTGCGTAGCCTCACCACTTTCGCGGGGGCTTCCGTCTTCAACCCTCCCGGCAGCACGGTGATCCGGATGGGGATCGACAGCGTCGGCTTCGAGAATGCCGACATTACCCTTTCCCTCACCGACGAAGTACGGGAGATCGAGGACGCTCCGCTGGTCAAGGGCCGGGGTTTTGCCGGCGACCTCGGCTTTCAGTACGCCTGGGAAAGTATGGAGGGCGGAGGTTTTCGCTACTCGGCCGGCCTGGCCATCACCGACCTGGGTTCCCTCCCCTTCCGGGAAGCGAGCCAGACCCATCGTTTTCGCAACCCGGAAGAGGTATTGCTGACCACCACGAATTACGAGGACCGGAACGGTGCGGATGCCTATCTCCGCCGGTTGAGTCTGGACGTGAACAAGGATTCCCTCTCCTCCGCGGCGGGTAACGACTTTGACATCGGTCTGCCCACCAGTCTCGGCCTGCAATTCACCTTCCGGCCCACGGAGGATCTTCAACTCTCCGCGGCGCTCACCGGCGATCTTTTACGCGGCGGGGAGCGGCTGAGCCAGGGCGACGAGGTACTGGTCGCCGCCCACTACGGGAAGTGGTGGTACGGGGCTGGAGCAACCGTCCGGGTAGAGCAATTCCGGTACGTCAACGTAGGGGGATACCTGCGTGCCGGTCCGTTAGTGATCGGCACCAACCGCCTGGTGGGTACCCTGCTGCCGGCCGGAAAATTTCGCGGCGGTGATTTCTACGTAGGTCTGCGCATTCACGATTTCGGGGGCAGTGGGAATGGAAAAGACCGGGGAAAGCGACCGTCCCGGCGGGGGAAGGGAAAGGCGGTGAAGTGTTATTCCTTCTGATGACTACCGGGAAGTACAGCTCCCTGGTAACCGCCGTATCTTCGCCCCATGCCCGATCCCCAGACCGACAAAAGACTCTTCCTCCTCGACGGACACGCCCTCGTCTACCGCGCCCATTTCGCCTTCATTAACCGGCCCCTGATCAACTCCAAGGGGATCAATACCTCGGCGATGCACGGCTTCACGCGTACGCTCTGGGACCTGATGAAGAACCAGCAGCCCACTCACCTGGCGGTGGTCTTCGACCCCGAAGGGCCGACCTTTCGCCACGAGATCGCGCCGGACTACAAGGCCAACCGGGAAGAACAACCGGAGGACATCGGCATTGCCTTTCCCTACGTCCACCAGATACTACAGGCCTTCAAAATTCCGGTCATCATCATCCCGAACTACGAGGCGGATGACGTGATCGGCACCCTCAGCAAGCAGGCCGCCCGCGCGGGCTACGAGGTGTACATGGTTACGCCGGACAAGGACTACGGGCAGCTCGTCGAGGAGAAGATCTTCATGTACAAGCCGAGCCGGATGGGGAACGGCATCGAGATCCTGGGGGTCGACGAGATCAACAAGAAGTGGGACATCCAGCACCCGGAGCAGGTGATCGACCTGCTGGGGCTGATGGGCGACAAGGTGGACAACATCCCCGGCGTGCCCGGCGTCGGCCCGAAGACGGCCGCCAAGTTCATTCAGGCCTACGGCAGCATGGAAAACCTGCTGGAGCACGTCGACGAGATCAAGGGCAAGAACCGGGAGCGGCTGATCGAATACCGGGATCAGGCCCTGCTCTCCAAACGATTGGCGACCATCGACCTGGACGTTCCCATCCAGTTCGACCCCGCTGCCTACCTGATCGAGGACTACGACCGGGAGTACCTGACCGACATCTTCCGGGAACTGGAGTTCCGGAGCATCGCCAACGAAATCCTCGGGTTGGAGGAGGAAAAAAAGAAGTTCGCCTCGGCACAGGGGGACCTGTTTGCCCAAAACGTGAAAAATCTGCACCTGCGTCCGCGCCCGCCGGTAAACGCTTCTCGAAGCCCGCCGCCCACGCCGTAGCCGACCAGCACCTCGGCAACACCGAACAGGCCTACCACAAGGTGGAAACGGCCGAAGAGCGCGCCGCCCTGATCAAGGAACTGAAGGCCCTCGAGTTGTTCGCCTTCGATACGGAAACCACCGGTCTGGACCCCACCCAGGCCGAGCTGGTCGGCATCAGCTTCGCCTGGAAGGAAGGGGAAGCCCACTACGTCCTGGTACCGGAGGAGCGGTCCGAGGCCGAAGCCCTGGTAGCGGAATTCGCGCCCCTCTTCGCCAACGATAAAGTGAAGAAAGTCGGGCAAAACCTGAAGTACGATCTCATCATGCTGGAGCGCTACGGCGCCCCGGTGGCCGGCCCCCTGCTGGATACGATGGTGATGCACTACCTGCTGCACCCGGATAAGCGCCACGCGATGGACCTGCTGAGCGAAGAGTACCTGAATTACAAACCCATCCCGATCAAGGACCTGATCGGAAGCGGTAAAAAACAGCTCACGATGCGGCAGGTGCCGGTGGACAAGCAGGTGACCTACGCCTGCGAGGACGCCGACATCACCCTGCGCCTCTACCACGCCCTCTGGCCCGAAATGGAGGAGGAAGGGCTGGTCGAGCTCTACGAAACCATCGAGGCCCCGCTGATCCCCGTACTGAAGAACATCGAACTGGAGGGCATCAACCTCGACGTCCATTTCCTGGAGGAATACAGCGTCGTCCTCACCGGCGAACTGGAGGCCATCGAGCGGGAGATCTACGAGGAGGCCGGCAGCACCTTCAACATCGGTTCCCCCAAACAGATCGGGGAGATCCTCTTCGGCCGCATGGAGATTCCGTACAAGGGCAGCAAAACCAAGACCGGACAGTACAAAACCGACGAGTCCACGCTGAGTGAGCTGGCGGCGGACCACCCCATCGTGAAGAAAATCCTCCGTCACCGCAGCCTGAGCAAGTTACTGGGCACCTACGTGGATGCCCTTCCCCTGTTGGTGAACCCCGAGACCGGGCGGATCCATTCCAGTTTTAACCAGACGATTGCCGCAACGGGCCGCCTGTCCAGCTCCAACCCCAACCTCCAGAACATCCCGATGCGGACGCCGCAGGGAGCGGAGATCCGCAAGGCCTTCATCCCGCGCGACGACAACCACGTGCTCCTGGCCAGTGACTACAGCCAGATCGAACTCCGGCTGGTGGCCGCCCTGAGCGGGGACGAGGGAATGGTCAGTGCCTTCCGGGAGGGCCGCGACATCCACACCGCCACGGCCGCCCTGGTATTTGACGTTCCCTTCGAGGAAGTCGACCGCCTCCAGCGCAACCAGGCCAAGACGATCAATTTCGCCATCCTCTACGGGGCCGGAAGCCAGCGACTGATGCAGGAACTGGAGATCAGCCGCCAGGAGGCCAGCGACCTGATCAAAAATTACTACAATCGGTTCAGCGGCCTGAAGGACTTCTTCGCCAGTGCCATCGCCCAGGCGAAGGAGGACGGGCTGGTCTCCACCCTGCTCGGCCGTAAGCGCAGCCTGCGCGACATCAACAGCCGCAGCAGCGTGGCCCGCGCCCTGGCCGAGCGAATGGCGATGAATACCCCCATCCAGGGAACGGCGGCCGACATGATCAAGATCGCCATGATCCGCATCGACCGGGCACTGCGCGAGGGTAATTTCAAGACCAAGATGATTCTCCAGGTGCACGATGAACTGGTCTTCGACGCCCCGAAGGAGGAAGTGGACACCGTTCGCCCCATCATCGAGGACCTGATGCGGGAGGCCATTCCGGACCTGGCGGTTCCTATTCTGGTGGAGACGGACGTGGGAACCAATTGGCTGGAGGCGCATTAGAAGGACTTAGGGAGTTAAGGACTCAAGGAGTTAAGAAAACTACCGCGTATGGCGGCGGGTCCTGAGTCCTTAACTCCTTGAATCCTCAACTCCTTCCCCATGGCCAGAAAAGGAAAAAACTACACCAACCAACTCCGCGGCCCCGTCGGAGAATGCGAACTCTGCCACCGGGAAAAGCCGCTGACGGAGCATCACCTGATCCCCCGGGCCGTCCACGGCAAGAAGCGGTATTTGAAGTTGTACACGAAGGAAGAGATGCAGACCCGCCGGATCCGTGTTTGCCGGATGTGCCACCGGGGTATCCACCGGATCGTGCCGGACGAGAAAGAGCTGGCCCGGGATTTCAATACCAAGGAGGCCTTGCTGGCGGACGAAAGAATCGCCAGACACGTAGCCTGGGTGGCCAGGCAGCGGTGAGGGACGGAGCTGCTCAGCGGGCCCGGTACTCCAGGGTAGTACCCAGAACGTTGACATCGGACGTCAGGGCATTGGAAAAACCGCTGTTGCGTTGTATGCTGATGTACCACCAATCTTCCGAGAGCCGTTCGCCGGGTAGCGTCATCTCCACCTCGTAGAGACGGCCGAATCCATTGGTGCGCGTCACGTTTACCCCTCCTACCGGGACGGAGGCGGCATCGCCGAACTGGGCCCGGTCACTATAGGAGCGGGGGCGGGCGAAGAACTCCACCCGCCTGGAATTTTGGGTGGACACCAGGAAAAGTAGCGTGAGCGTGACGTCCCCCCCGGCGTAATCCGCCGGTTTACGGGTAACGATGGACGCCGAAGTAGCGAAGTTATTGGCCCATACCAATCCGACACCCGCATTGGTGATGATCTCACTTTCGGAGTTAAAGTCGAGGGTCGCGGCCGGAAAATTCAGCGTCCGGGTAGCGGGAAACAGTTCTACGGAACCGCCGCCCCGGTTGAGGGTAAGGGTACCGCCACTGAGGGTAAGCCGCTGTAATTCGTTAGCAGGGTCGGCATCCTCGTCCTCGCCGTAGAGGGCGTAAGGAACGCTCAGGATGGGTTGGGGTGGGCCGAGCAGCAGGAAAGGATCGCCGATAGCCTGACGTATTTCCGCCCGCAGAAAAAACTCTTCGCCGGCCCAGTCGATGGTATTGAAATCACCGGAAACCGGCCCGGCTCCGAGGTTGACCGTAAAGAGGCCCCGGTTGTTGGGGGTAGCGGTCTGCTCGTCTGCGTAGACGGGCGACCCGTCGGCGCTGCCCCGCAGTACGGTTAGCCGAACATCGACGGGTTGGGTGATCGGTTCGCCACCGGCCTCGCGGGCCACGGCCTGGAATTTGATGAGGCCCGGGGCCTGGGCGTACAGTTGGGTCAGGCCACAGGCAAAGAGCAGGAGCAAACAGAGTAAACGTTTCATGGCAATGGAATTATGGAGAAAAGGAATATGATTACTGTTTCCGGACCCGGTAAGTAGCCAGAAGCCGTCCGTTCGCGCCGGAGAAGACGGAGAGCAGGTAGAGCTGGGGAACGAGCCCGCTCAGGTCGATGGCGTAGGAGTGGGCCTCGCGGACTTCACTACTCAGCAGGGTACGCCCCGTCAGGTCGTTGAGTCGGTAGCGAAGCGGCAGGGGGGTGGTTACTTCCAGTCGGGTAAGGGCCGGGGTGGGGTTACCGATCAGGCGAATACCGTGTTGTCGGGCCAAGTCTTCGCGGACGCCGGAGATGACGAGCACGCTACCACCGGTCAGGTCGTCAGCGAAGACATCACCGAGTGACCAGTAATAAGTGGAGCCGTCCGCCAGGGTTACCTCGCCCGCCGCCGGGATGAGTTGCTGGTAACTATCCTGGGCGGTCAGCGCGGTCAACGCCGTCAGGAAAAGGATGGATAGGAGTTGTCGCAGGGATGGTAACATGGGCGTACGTTTAGCGTGGTGAGAACGGGAATCACTTCCCCTCCCCGTTTTGTGCGGTTAAACTCGTAAATGTTACACCTTCCGGTTTTCTGTTTTCCGCGTCCCCCGATCATTCGTCCCCCACTCGTTGGTGAATGTCGAAATCACACCGGCCTTTGTCGTACCTTTCCGTAGCCTTGTCCCCAGTAAACATTGCTATGGAACTACAGATTACCGGTCTTAACAAGACCTACTCCAACGGCGTGCAGGCCATCAAAAACTGCCACCTCACCATCCCTACCGGTATGTTTGGGTTACTCGGCCCGAACGGGGCGGGGAAGTCCAGTCTGATGCGGACCATCGCTACCCTCCAGGAGGCCGACAGCGGCAGCGTCACCCTCGGAGACATCGACGTACTCAACAATAAGGATGCCGTCCGTCGCGTCCTCGGCTACCTCCCGCAGGAATTCGGGGTTTACCCTAAGGTGAGCGCCGAGAACATGCTCGACCACGTCGCCAGCCTCAAGGGCATCAACAGCCGGAGTGACAGAAAGGAGGTCGTACACGCCCTGCTGAACCGGGTCAATCTTTGGGACAAGCGCAAGAGCAACCTCGGCACTTTCTCGGGTGGCATGAAGCAGCGTTTCGGCATCGCCCAGGCCCTGCTCGGCAACCCCCGGCTCATCATCGTGGACGAGCCGACCGCCGGCCTCGACCCCACCGAGCGCAACCGCTTCCACAACCTGCTCGCCGAGATCGGGGAGAACACCATCGTTATCCTGTCTACCCACATCGTAGAGGACGTCACCAACCTTTGCCAGCACATGGCCGTCATCTGCCTCGGGGAGGTGATCGCACAGGGGCGGCCGTCGGACCTGGTGAGCGAGGTGCAGGGACGGGTCTGGAGCAAGATGATCGACAAGGCCGAGCTGGCGGACTACGAGCAGTCTTTCCGCGTCATCTCCACCCAACTGAAGGGCGGCCGTACCCAGATCCACGTGTACGCCGATCAGCAACCCAACGCCAGTTTCCAGCCCGTCGAGGCCGATCTGGAAGATGTCTACTTCACGCGGATCGGGGAGAAGATGAGGGTAATTAGTGATTAGTGATTCTGGATTTCTGACTGGTGATTTAGCTGCCGCAAATACCACTCAGTGGCTGCGCCTACCTCGCCAAGCAGCAACAGCGGTAGCAAATCATTAATCACCAATCAAATATCAGTAATCACCAATCGCCATGTGGAACATCCTCAAATTCGAACTCCGGTACCGCATCAGGCGGCCCGCCACCTGGGCCTACTTCGGTATCCTGCTCCTCCTGGGCTTCCTCATTGCGGCCAATGGTGGCAACGGCGGGGCCGAGAAGGCTTACGCCAATTCCGCGGCCGGCATCGTGAGCTTCATGGCCGTCGTGAGTATTTTTTCCACCCTGATCGCCTCCGCGGTAATGGGCGTGCCGGTCTACCGCGACATCGAGCACGGGGTCAAAAATTATTACTTCACCTACCCGGTCAGTGAGAAAGAATATTTGCTGGGCAGATTCATCGGGTCATTCCTGATCCTCCTGCTCATCAGTCTCGGCCTCGTCGTCGGTATGCTGATCGGCTTCGGGCTGGGTCCGCTGCTGGGCTGGGAGGAAGCCGAACGTTTCGGGCCGCTGAGTCTGGCCCCCTACGTGCACGGGCTCGTCTTTTATTTCTGGCCGAATATGTTCTTCACCGGGGCCATCTTCTTTACCCTGGTGGCGCTGACGCGCAAAGTCTTCGTCAGTTACGTCGGCAGCGTCCTGTTCTTCATCGGCTACCTCGTGGCCATCACCCTGACGCAGGACCTCGACAATCAGGCGGTCGCTTCGGTGCTGGACCCCTTCGGCCTGTCCGCCTGGACCGAGGCCAGCAAGTACTGGACGCCGCTGGAACAGAACACGGCCATCGCACCCATCGCGGGCAACCTCCTGTGGAACCGCCTGCTCTGGACGGGGGTCGGACTTGCCCTGTTCCTTTTCGTGCTCTTCCGTTTCGATTTTGTTCGCTTCCTGGGCGGTAGCAACAAGCCCGTTCGCGCGGACAGCGACGCGGGGGAGTCGGGCGCGGTCGCAGGTGCAAAAATCCCCCAAGTAGCCCAGTCGTTCGGTACCGGGGTGGCGGTCCGCCAGATGTTTGCCCAGGCCTGGATCGAGTTCAAGAGCATCCTGCGCGATCCTTACTTCCTGGCCATCATGGTGGGGGCACTGCTTTTTCTCTTCCTCGACGGTTGGTTCGGCAACACCACCTACGGGACGCCCAGCCTGCCGACGACCTACAACATGATCGAAGCGAAGAACGGTACCTACATCCTGTTCGTCATGATCGTCCTGGTCTTCTACACCGGAGAGGTGGTCCACCGCGACCGGACAATGAAATTCGACCAGATCGCCGACGCGCTACCAGTACCTAACTGGGTCATTTTCGGTGGCAAGTTCCTCACCATGGTCGGCGTCAGCTTCCTGCTCGCCACCCTCGTCTGGGTCGTCGGGGTGTTCAGCCAGACCATCCAGGGCTACACCGACTATGACTTCGGCCAGTACTTTACCGATCTCTACCTGCTTACCTGGCCACTATACCTGGTGTTGGTGATTCTAGCCTTCTTCGTCCACGTAGTGGTCAACAAGAAATTCCTGGGCCACGTCGTCGCCATCGGCCTCTATGCCGCCCTGCTATTCGTGCCCGGGCTGCTGGACATCGACTACAATATGTTCCTCTTCGGGAGTCGCCCCGGCTACGCGATCTCGGACATGAACGGCTTCGGTCACTTCATCACCGGAGTGACCACCTTCAACATTTACTGGATCGCCTTCGGCATCATGCTCCTCGTGGGAGCCTTGCTGCTCTGGGCGCGGGGGACGGACGATGCCTGGAAGTCCCGCTTCCAGCTCGCCCGCCAACGGGTAAACTGGCGGCCGCTGGCGGTGCTCGGTGGGGCAGCCGTCGTCTTCGCACTCACCGGCTTCACGATCTACCATAACGTCAGCGTCAGGAACAGCTACCAGAATGACGAGACCAGCCAGGACGAGTCCGAACGCTACGAGCGGGAGTACCGCCGCTATCTGGAGCTGGACCAGCCCAAGCTCACCGCCGTGGATTACCGCGTCGACCTGGTGCCCGAGGAAAGACGGGCCACCGCCGTCGGCACCTTCCAGATCCGCAACCGGAGCAATTCGGTGATCGATACCATTCTGCTGACCGGTCAGTACAGTAAGCCGAGCTTCACCCTCCACCGCTTCACCATCGGCGGCCGGTCGCCTGCTTTGGTCAAAGCGGATATGAACGGTTCGTTGGGCATCTACACCCTCGACCGCCCCCTACGCCCCGGGGACTCTACGGAGATGGTGATGGAAGTCGAACTCAACTATACCGGTTTCCCGAACGAGGGCTACCAGCGCGACATCGTCGCCAACGGCACCTTCCTCAACAGCGGCATCTTCCCGAGCTTCGGTTACAATCCGGGCGGGGAGATCGGCAGCGTCCAGGAGCGAAAGAAGCGGGGACTGGAGATCCGCGACTACAGCGCGCCGCAACCCACCGACGAAAAGGGTCGCAACACCCTGCTCTTCGACGGCAACGCCGACCTGGTCGATTTCCACGCCGTCATCAGCACCGCCCCCGATCAGATCGCCCTGGCCCCCGGCAAGCTCGTCCGTGAGTGGGAGGAGAATGGTCGTCGCTACTTCGAGTACGCCAACAAAAACAAGATCCAGAATTTCTTCAACATCTCCAGTGCCCGCTACGAGGTGATGGAGGAGACCTACCGCGGGACGGACGGACGGGACATCAAACTCCAGATTTTCCACCACCCCGACCACGACGCCAATCTCGATCGATTCATGGCCGGCCTGAGGGATGCCATCGCCTATAATTCCGAGAACTTCAGCCCCTACCAGTTCGACCAGATGCGCCTGCTGGAGTTTCCCCGCTACGCCAGTTTCGCCCAGTCGTTCCCGAATACCGTCCCCTACTCCGAGAGTTTCGGCTGGGTCGGGGAGTTCAGCGATCCTAACGACACCGACTACGCCTACTACGTGACCGCCCACGAGATCGCGCACCAATGGTGGGGCCACCAGATCACGCCGAGTGCCACCCGGGGGGCCAATCAGCTTTCGGAGACCATGGCCCAGTACAGTGCCATGATGGTGCTGAAGCAACGCTACGGAGAGGCCGTCATGCCCAAATTCCTGGAGTACGAGCTCAACTCCTACCTCCGCGGCCGGTCCGGGGAGAGCCAGTTCGAGAAAACGCTGCTCGACAACGACAGCCAGTCCTACGTTTGGTACCGCAAAGGTTCCGGCATCATGTACGCCCTCCAGGATTACGTCGGGGAGGATACGCTGAACGCTGCCATGTCCCGCTTCATCGCTGAGTGGGGCAACCGCGAGGTGGGTCCCTATCCCACTTCCCTCGACTGGTACGGCTACCTACAGTCCGCCACCCCCGACTCCCTGCGTTACTTCCTCCGCGAGAGTTTCGAGGAGATCACCCTCTACGAAAACCGTGCCCGCAAGGCCACCTACGAAGAACTAGCTGACGGCAAGTACAGGGTGACCTTCGACGTTGAGACCAGTAAGGCGACCTACGACGGAGACGGTAACGAGATCGGGCGACCCGACGAGCGCAGTCTCATCGAGGTCGGGGTCTTCGCCGCCGACGGGACCAATGACCTGGGGATGGAGAAAAAGAACCCCCTCTTCCTGGAGAAACGCTGGCTTACGCCCGGTACCCACACCATCGAGGTGATCGTCGACGAACTGCCCCTGGAAGCCGGCATCGACCCCTACAATAAATTGATCGACCGGGTGAGTGACGATAACCTGGTCAGTATGTAGACGGTACGAAGTGCGTCCACGCCCTATCTTTGTCGAGGAATCTCTATTGCTTGCGTACTTACCTACTACTCCTGCTCCTCTCCCTCTTCGTAACCACCCTGACCGCGCAGGGAGAACGCAACCCCTTTGAGCTAACCGACCGGCTCCCCGCCACGGAGATCGCCGCCGCGGGGGCGGAGGCAGCCCCGACCGGTAACCCTTTCGACCTCCGGCGGGGACAAAGTGAAAACCTTGCACCCGCGCGCCGCCGCCCAAGTACCACGCCCGCCGGGCCGCTGATCATTCAGTCCTCGGATCCGGAAGCCGGGCGGGGGAGCATACTGGCCATTCACCTGCTGCTGCTGTTGTTGCTGGCCAGTCTTTGGGTGGTGTTTCGCCGCCTGCTGCGGCAGTGCGTCCACAGTACGATCAACGACAGCGTCATGACGGAGCTCTACCGCCACCGGAGCGGGGGGCAATTGGGTGCCCTCTGGGTCTGCTATGCCTACTTTTTCCTGGCCGCCGGCTTTTACGTGTACCTCTTCGCTACTTACCACGACCTGAGCCTGCGGTTGTCCGTCTGGCAGAGTTTCGGCTTTTACAGCCTGGCCGTAGCGGGGGCGGTAGGCCTTAAAGCACCTCATCCTGGGCACCTACGCACGCCTCTTTCCGGTACGCCGGGAAGTGGGTCGCTACGCCTTCGTGCTGATGGTGTTCAGCATCCTGGCCGGCCTCATTCTGGTTCCCGTCAACTTGCTGGCCAGTTACGCTCCGGAAGCCTACCGTGGCTTCTTCCTCTACGCGGGGCTGGGAAGCCTCACCCTGCTGTACGGGCTGCATCTGTTGCGGGGGCTGTTCATCGCCAACCGCTACCTCGGCAGCAGGCCGGTGCACATTTTATTGTATATTTGCACCATTGAAATTGCCCCGCTGCTCCTGATTTATCGTTACTTACGCAACACCCTGACTTAGTTTTTGGAGCAGTCCTGAACAGATCGCATTGAAGCCTATCCGCACTATTTTAGTATCTCAGCCACAGCCGGTCAAGAGTCCCTTTGCCCGCCTGGAAGAGAAGTACAACCTACAGATCGACTGGCGCCCCTTTATTGAGGTGAAGGGGTTGACGGAGAAAGAATTTCGCAAGGAACGCGTCCGTCCGGATGAGTTCACCGCCATCATCTTCACGTCCAAGCTTTCCATCGAGCACTTCTTCCGGCTCTGCAAGGCCCTGCGCATCGAGATGAGCCAGGAGACGAAGTACTACTGTATGACGGAGGCCATTGCCAACTACCTGCAGAAGTTCATCGTCTACCGCAAGCGCAAAGTATTCTTCGGTCAGCGCACCATCCAGGACCTGGCCCCCACCCTCAAAAAGCACCGCAGCAAGGAGAAATTCCTGCTGCCCACCAGCAACGTCGGTTCCCAGTTCGTGAGTGCCTACCTCGACGAGAACAAATTCGACTGGCAACCCGCCCTGATGTACCGTACGGTCTCCGCGGACCTGAGTGACCTGGAAGAGGTCTTCTACGACGTGCTCATCTTCTACAGCCCCCTGGGCATCGACTCCCTCTACGAGAACTTCCCCACCTTCCAGCAGAAGGACACCCGTATGGCAGTAGCCGGTCGCAAGACCACGGCCGCCGCGGAAAAGCACGGACTGGAGGTGGACATCGCCCCCGACCCTCCGAAGGTTCCCTCCATGGAAATGGCCCTGGAGAACTACCTGAAGGTTTCCAATAAATAAACCTTGTTCGGCCCCGATTTCATCGACCGGCTGGCGGCCCGGTTACAATCCGGGCCCCTGCCCGGAGCGGCCGCCCAGTACCGCATGGCCCACGGGTTGCGGCAAAACTACGGGGAGGCACCTCCTTCCGCCCGCCGGGCCGCTGTCCTGGCCCTGTTACACCCCGTCAATGGCCGGTTACACCTGCTGTTCATCCAGCGTACCAGCCCGCCCGGAGACCGCCACGCCGGTCAGATATCCTTTCCGGGAGGTTCCGCCGAGGACGTAGATGCCAACCTTTCCGCAACCGCCGGGAGAGAAACGGAGGAAGAGGTCGGCGTCCCCCGTGGGGATGTCCGGATGCTCGGGGCCCTGTCGGAGCTCTACATTCCCGTAAGTAATTTCCTGGTCGCTCCCTTCGTCGGCTACATCGACCCCCTGCCCGTCCTCCGTCTTCAGGCCAGCGAGGTCGCCCGTACCATACAGCTTCCCCTGGACGCCTTTCCGCTGGCGGAATCCCGTGTCCTGCTGGATAAGGAACTGGCTAACGGGCTCACCCTTACGAAAGTCCCCCACTACGCGATCGGGGAAGAACGCATCTGGGGAGCCACGGCCATGATGGTCAGTGAGCTGGTGGAGGTGATCAATTTAAGTCAATAGCCGAATCCGTTCCGACCTGGCCGATTGCTAAAACGGTAGGTTGTCCGACACGTCAAATCCCGACGCAGGAGGAATGAAGCGTGTCGGACAACTCGGACTAAGCCGGCGGCAACGTTACCGAAGCACCGCAATGTCCCCCCGGTAGAGGAGCTTTACGTTGTCCAGGAACTGTACTTCGATGGTGTAGACGAAAACACCCGGATTGACGGGCTTCCCGTTCTGACCGATGCCGTCCCAGAGTGGGATACCATCCAGGCAGTTGGGGGGAATGTTGTCGCCGGAGAACACCAGCCCACCCCACCGATCGTAGATCTGGAAGGCATTCACCTGCTGTACGCCCCGACAGGCGAAGATGCGGAAGTCGTCGTTCCGTCCGTCCCGGTTCGGGCTGAAGACGTTAGGGATAAAGACGTTCCGGTTGGCATCCACCTCTACCGTAATGTCCGCGAAGGCCTCACAGCCGTTGGCGTTAATGACCGTCAGGGTGTAATCCGTAGTCTGGAGGGGGAACACGACCGGGGAGCGGATGCTGTCGTCGCTCAGAAATTCTCCGGGGGTCCAGATGTAATCGTAGACGTCGCCCGCCGGGCTGATGATGGGGTCGAGGGTAGCCGTACTGTCACCCAGTTCGATGACGATCCGCTCGGGCAGGTCGATGATGATGGGGGGTGGTTGGTCGACGAAGAATTCCTGGGTATTGGAACAACCGATGGTATCGTAGACCGTCACGGTAATATCTCCCGCGAAGGCATCACCGGGCAGGCCGGCGGGAATCCGGAAACCACTCCGGTTCACCTCGAAGGTGTAGTCGTCAAATTCGTTCGCCGAACCACCGGAGGCGGACTCCAGGAAAACGGGGGTTACCCCACCATTACAGAGCGGTTCCTCAATCGGCAGGACGATAAAGTCGATCTCGTCCGGAGAGACGATCTCGTAGGTCAGGCTATCCTGGCAGCCGCGCACATCGGTCACGGTCACTCCGTAGATACCGGGGGGCAGGTCGAAAGCAAGGCTGTCATTCTGCTGGGCGGCACTGACGTTCGGTGACCAGGTGTAGGGGTTAGCCGGGAAATCATTGTTGACCTGGCTACTGACGAATACGCCGATCCGGCCGTTCTCGTCCCCGAAACAGCGTACGCTGGGGGTGGAGACGTTGGTCAGCAGGGACAGTGCCAGTTCGTCGGGTTCCTCGACCGTAATGGTGACGGGAGGAGCTGCGCAGCCATTCGCATCGGTAATGTTGACAGTGTAATCTCCCGTGGCGAGGCCATCGATAGTTTCATCGACATCGGGTAGTCCGACCCAGGCGTAGGTATAGCCCGGCGTACCGCCGGTGACCGTCAGGGTGATCGCACCGTCATCGCTACCGAAGCAGCTGACGTTGGTGATGGTGGGAGTGACGACGAACTCCTCGGGGCTGCGGATGGTATCCACGAACTGTTCGGAGAAACAGCTACCGTCGGAGACGATCACGGTGATCACGCCCCGGCTCAGGCCGGTAACATTGGGCCCGCTGGCGGTCAGGGCGTCACCGTTCAGTGTCCAGGCGTACGTAAAGCCTACGGCCGGACTGCCATCCTCGTAACGGGCATTGAAGGTGGCCGATCCGTCCGCGGTATCGTCATCCGGGCAGGATACCGGCGTAAGTACGAAATCACCCAGGATCCGGGGGGGGTCCACGATGGTGAAGTAGGCCGTTACCGGCGTCACAGTTATTGGCGTCCGTTACGGTAACGCTGTAGGTACCGGCCGCTACGGGACCGAAAATCGGGTTGGTGGTTCCCGCGCCGTTGGGGTCGGTACTCCATACGTAGGTGTAGGGGGCCGTACCGCCGACGGGGTCGAGTTCGATGAAGCCGGTGGCCTGATCCGGGCAGTTGGGCATCGTGATGACCGGCGTACCGATGGTAACCGCCCCGGGGCTCTGCACTACGCCGAGCGCCTGGGAGATACAGCCGTTACTGGTTTCGATCTGAATGACGTAGCTGCCCTCCGCCAGGTTAGCCGAGGTGGTGGGGCCGGTGGCCACCTGCCCGCCAAGCGTACCGTCGGCCCGCAGGGTGAACCATTCGACACTAACGGTGGTGAGTCCGTTTGGCAGGGTAAATACCGCCGTCAGTTGTCCGTCCTGTTCGTTCGGACAGGAAATGAAACTGGTGTCGATCGGGGCGATGATGGCCCCCGCCGGAGAGAAGATGCGGAAAGAATCCAGTACCGTACAGCCATTGGCGTCGGTGATCTCGACCTGGTAGGTAGTGTCGGCCCGCAGGTCATCCAGGGTATTGGACAGCGTGATCGAGTCCAGCGGTTCCATATCCGCCATGTTCCTGAAATTGAAACTGTAGGGAGCGGTGCCGCCGACAACCGTTACGTCGACCGTACCGCCCATGGCCGGCACGCAGGTCTCGTCCGTCGTGACGATATCGGTGATCTCCAGCAGATCGGGCTGGGTAATGGTGAGGGTATCGAGAAAGAAACAGCCCTCCTGGTCAACGATGCGTAATTCGTAGTCAGCCGGGGTAAGGTTATCGAAGAGGAATATCTCGTTATTGTCAGCTGCCGTCGCGGTCTGGGTGACCATCGTCGTCAGGTTCTGTAACCCGATGGAGTACGGCAGGTCGGTCGCCGGGTCAAAGGCTCCGCTTACGGTTACGTTACCACTGATGATACCGTCCGCTTCGCCGAAACAGCTGATGTTACTGATTACGTCCGGGTTGAAGCCGATCAGCTTGGCGGCCGACACGGTGAAGGTGAAGGAATCCATACAGCCGTTCTCATCGATGACGGTAACGGTGTAGTCATCGGGCAACAGGCCGGTACGGGTAGAATTCTGCCCCCGGACGGATACGTTATCGGACCAGTTGAAACTGTACTCCATCGACAGATCCGGGGTTCCTCCACCGGCGGCTACCGTGATGGCACCGTCGTTCTGCCCGCTACAGGTAGCGTCGGTGATACTGGCACCCGCCACGTCTAAGAACAGTAAGTCAGGATCTCCCAGGGTAAAGCTGGCTGTATTCTCACAACCGGTAGAGCGATCAATAACGGTAACGATGTACAGACCCGGCCCCAAGTCACGAATAGTATCCTGCGTTGACAGAATGCCGGGGGTACCCGAACGGGTCCAGACAATGCCGTAGCCGGCAGCATTAATGTCAGGAAGGGAGGTTCCCCCCACCTCGACGTTTACGAACAAAATACCATCTTCTTCTCCGTTACAGCTGATTCCCGTAAGATCATCGGCACCCACTGTAAAGGAGGCCGGTGCAAATACCCGCACCTGTACCTGCTGTTCCGTCGCACCCGCGGCATCGACTGACATCCACCGTATAGAAGCCGGCAATCAGGCCCGTAAAGGCCGCCTCCCCGAAGGGAGACAGTACCATTCTGGTGCCAATTACCGTCCCCATCGGATTGGTCCGGGTCAGGGTGACCGTGTAGGGGGCCGTGCCGCCCGTGGGGATGATAGTCAGTCCGCCGTCCGTGTCTCCGGCGCAGGTAACGCTATCCTGCCGAACAGTGAAGGCCAGGGCCGAGGAAACCACCCGGAAGGGGCAGGTGACGATGGGGAAATCGTCTCCGCTGTATTCGGTACTGGTCCCGTCCCCGTTATCCACCGTTGCACTACGATTCAGGTCGGTCCGGATGGTGATAAAACTCTCGTCCCCTACGGATCCGATCACGTCAAAGCAGATCTCGAGTACCTCGTTTCCGTTGGCGATGGTAGCGGAGTTGGCGAAATTTTCGTAGGCCAGGGAGACCGTCCCGGTGGCCGGCTCGGCCAGGGTAGCGTTACCGGCCGCCAGTTCGGGTGCCGTTACGCTGCCGGCGGTGAAGTCCAGCACGGTGGGGTCATAGTCGAAGGCGAAGTTGAAGGCGAAAACGTCCGCAAAGAATTCCGTCGTTACGCTGACGCAGACGTTTTCCCCCGTATCTCCCGTCCCGCACTCGAAGGTGAAAGTGGGCGGGGTCGCGCAGCCGATGGGGTGGTTGATCACTACGCCGTTGGGCAGGTTAGGGTTGAGTTCGTTGAGACCGCAACTGACCCCGTCCTCGATGTTGATGCGGTAATTTCCCGGACTGGGTACGATGTATTCCACCTCCGTGGCGTGGGTGATGGTGGACAGGTCGGTGAGGATGACGCCCTCGTCTCCGTTGTCCTCGTTCACGATGGTGATGGTGTAGCCCGTTCCTCCCCGGAGTTCGGGGACGCCGCCGCGCACCTCAAACTGGCCGCGGCAGCCGTTGGAGACCGTCACCCCGGCATCACTCAGGGCGACGGCGTTGAGGTAGGCCACGGTCAGGTAGTCCTGAATGTTGATGTTGACGCAGGGTCCGACCTCCCCCGTTACGGGGTCGCTGTCGAAGCGGGCCACGTTAGCATCGGCGTCGAAACTATCGACGGTAATGGGGGCAAAGTAGAGCACGATCGGCCCGGGCAGCCCCTCCGCGTTGGGGTAGAGGGCCTGGAAGGCGGTACCGGTGTTGCCGAACGTCAGTTCGTAGTCGCCCATCAGGTAGCCCGGAGGCACGGCGATGGCCGGCCCGTTCAGGGGGAAAAGGCCATCGTTGGTGATGCAGGGGTCGCCGTTGAAGTCGGCCCGGGTCGTACCCGCCACCTGGGGCGGACATTCGTAGATCGCGTAGCCGATACCCGCCGGGGAGGCCGGGCGGGGGTCTCCCGAGAGGTCGAAGGTGACCGGGTCGATGTCTGTCATGAAGCCGTCACCGACGCAGAGGAAGATCGTATCCCGGTCGTAGTCGTCGTAGTCGATGACATTGCCCACGCTGGGGTAGCCGTCGAGGCTGGTACTATTACCCGTGAAATTGCGGATTTCCGATACCTCACCGGCGTCGTTGGTACACATCATCTTGTTCCGCGTGGAGGCGGAGACCTCCTTACCGCCCGTGGCGTTGGCGAACGGAGTGATGCGCTGGGCAAAGGCAAAATTTCCGGCCAGCAGACCGCAAATGAGTAGACAGGAATAACGGAGTAATTGGCTAAGGGGCATGTTCCAGCGAGTTCATAAAATGGATGGCCGCGTCGCGGGAGCAACGGGCGGGTATACAGACAGCTTTGTGAACGCAGCAAACGGGGGAGAAAGTGCGAAGGAAAGGTTAAGACGGATATTATGCCGCCGCCACCGGCTCTCCGGCGTACAGCGGGAAGCCCTTCATGTGGGTCCGCACGGCGCCGCGTACCCGTTCCAGTACGGATTCGTCAGTGTGATTGGTGAGCACCTCGTCGATCCAGGCCACCGTTTTGCGGCAATCTTCCTCGGTGAACCCCCGGGTGGTGACGGCGGCCGTTCCGATCCGGATACCGCTGGTGACCATGGCGCTCTTCTTGTCGAAGGGAACCATATTCTTGTTCAGGGTGATCTCGGCGTGCCCCAGGGCCACTTCCGCTTCCTGTCCGCTCACCTCCTTGTTGCTCAGGTCGATCAGCATACTGTGGTTGTCGGTTCCTCCACTGATGATGTGGTAACCGCGAGCCACCAGCTCCTCGGCCATGACGCGGGCATTGGCGATCACCTGCTTAGCGTAAGTCTTCCACTCCGGCTGAAGGCTCTCCCCGAAGGCGATGGCCTTTCCGGCGATGACGTGCTCCAGGGGGCCGCCCTGCATTCCGGGGAACACCGCACCATTCAGTAGCCGGCTCATCGGGTAGGGCTTACCGCTCTTGAAGGTTTTACCGAAGGGGTTATCGAAGTCCTTGCCCATCATGATGATCCCGCCACGGGGGCCGCGGAGGGTCTTGTGGGTGGTACTCGTTACGATGTGGCAGTGGGGCAGCGGATCGTTCAGCAGGCCGGCGGCGATGAGGCCGGCCGGGTGGGCGATGTCGGCCAGCAGTAGGGCTCCGACCTCGTCGGCGATGGCGCGGAAGCGTTCGTAGTCCCAGTCCCGGCTGTAGGCGCTGGCCCCGCAGATGATCATCTTCGGTTGCACCTCACGGGCCTTTTCGGCCACCTTGTCCATATCGACGCGGCCGGTGGCTTCCTCCACTCCGTAGAAGTGGGCATCGAAGTGCTTACCGCTGAAGTTGGCCGGGTGGCCGTGGCTGAGGTGGCCGCCGTGGGCGAGACTGAACCCGAGGGTCTTGTCGCCCGGGTTCAGGCAGGCCAGGAACACCGCCGCGTTGGCCTGGGCGCCACTGTGGGGCTGTACGTTGGCGTATTCGGCACCGAACAGTTCGCAGAGTCGGTCGATGGCCAGCTGCTCGATCTCGTCGACGACCTCACAGCCGCCGTAGTACCGCTTACCGGGGTAGCCCTCGGCGTACTTATTCGTCAGGCAGCTACCGACGGCGCGCATCACGGCGGCACTGGTGAAATTCTCGGAGGCGATGAGCTCGATACCGTGGCGTTGACGGTCAAGTTCGCGGTCGATGAGGTTGAAAACGGCGGAATCAGTATTCATTGCGCAAAATTACGCGGTTTTGCGGCCCGGCAGCAATCCCCGGCTACATAAATTTGTTACACTTCTCCAATCCTTCCTCCTTTGCCCCAGTACTTCTTTCCCTCCGGTCTCACGAAATCGTTCGCCATCCGGCTCGTGCTCCTCTGGGCGGGGGCGCAGGTGCTGTGTCTCAACCCGGCGGTCTCGGCCACCGCCCGGTACCGGCTCACCTGGAGGGACGACCCCTCCACCACGATGGTGATCGGGTTTCAGCAGTACGGAAACGATGGGGGGACCCGCGTGGTCTACGACGTACAACCCTTCGGGCAGAACGAAAAAAGCTACCGCTTCCGGGCCGCCCCCGCCCGGCGGGTGGAGCGCTACGGCATGACGAATGTCTTCGTCCGTCTGAGCCGGCTACGCCCCGCCACCCAGTACTACTTCCTGATCATCGACGGAGACGGGGCCAGCCGCCAGATGAGCTTCGAGACCGCTCCCGGAGACCCCTCCATCCCGCTGAGCATCATCGCCGGGGGAGACAGCCGCAACAACCGCAGCGTGGCCCAGCAGGCGAACCGGTTGGTGAGTTCCCTCCGGCCTCACTTCGTACTCTTCGGCGGAGACATGACGACCAACGACAGCCCCGGGGAGTGGGCCGCCTGGCTGGACGACTGGCAGCTGACCACCAGCACGGACGGTCGCCTGACCCCCATCGTTCCCGCCCGGGGTAACCACGAGGAGGACAATAAATCCATCTACGACATCTTCGACGTCTCCAGCCCGGACATTACCTACAGCCTCACTTTCGGGGGCAACCTGCTGCGGGTGTATACCCTGAACAGCCTCAATCCTCCGGGAGGGGCACAGGTAGAGTGGCTGAGCCGGGACCTGACCGGCTGCCGTACCCAGTGGAAGATGGCCCAGTACCACCACGCCATGCGCCCCCATACGTCCGTCAAGCCCGAACAGGACGCCCTGGTACACTACTGGGCACCGCTGTTCCATAATTTCGGGATGAACCTGGTCGTGGAGTCGGACGGCCACGTCGTGAAAAATACCTGGCCCATCCGGCCGAGTAAGGAACCCGGAAACGATCACGGCTTCGTGCGCGACGAGGAGCGGGGGACCGTCTACGTCGGGGAGGGCTGCTGGGGAGCTCCCCTCCGCCATAATAACGACGACAAGAGCTGGACCCGGGCCAGCGGGCAGTTTAACCAGTTCAAGTGGATCTGGGTCAGCAAGGACGAGATCCAACTGCGCACGGTGATGATCAACCGCAGTCAGAACGTTCGCACCGAGGTGATTCCCACCGACCGGTTCAGAAGCCCGGCCGGCATGTATTACTGGGACGGCAACGGAACGGGTGACGTCCTCCGGCTTCCCCGGCGCGACGCCCCTGCTCCATCGGGAACTTTTGCTCCCCGCGCCCCCGCCCAGGCCACCTCCGCCGATGGCCCGCCCACCCTGGTCCGCAGCGGCTCCAACCTCGTGGTCGTGAATTTCACCCTGCCCGCCGCCGGCCCCGTCGACCTGATGGTAGTGGACCGCACGATGAAGATGCTGTGGCGGACCCAGTTGCCACCCCGCGGCCCCGGCCCCTACACCGAGCGGGTGCAGCTACCGGAGTTGCCACGCACGAACGTGCAACTGATCGTGAAGTGCGCCTCGGGCGTGATCGGAAAATTCGAATTGCGGTAAGGAGAAACGGGTAGACCGTTATGACAACATCCTCCAACCTTTTAGCGGCGTAAGCATTTAACGGTCCAGAGCACACAATTTCCAAAGCGTCCAGATGTCCACTTACCACCTACAACCCTTCACCAACTGGAAACAGTGGCACGCCGTCCTCGACACCATTTACGCCGGTGACCCGCTCTACGTGCATCCCCTCCAGTCGGACATCGAGGACATTATGAGCTACAAGAACGCCGCCTTCACCGGAGATAACCTCCGCCGGTGGATCGTGACGGACGACCGTAACCGCCCCGTCGGTCGCATTGCCGCCTTCATCGACGAGTCCAGGAACGAGGAACTGGACCTGCCCGTCGGTGGTATGGGGTTCTTCGAGTCCACCGACGAGGATACGGTTGCCGACCTGCTGCTGACCGCCGCCGAAGACTGGCTGCGCGAAAGGGGCATGCACGTAGTGGACGGCCCCGTCAATTTCGGGGAGCGCGACAAATTCTGGGGGCTGCTGACCCGCGGCTGGTACCGGCCGATCTACCAGGAAACCTACAACCCGCCCTACTACCGGCGGCTGCTGGAGGAACGGGGGTACCAACCCCACGAGCAGTGTCTGACCATGCGCGGCGTCGTATCCGAATTTCCCGGAGAACGCCTGGGCAAACTCGCGTCCCGGGTTCGGGAACGCTACGGCCTCTACACGAAGCAGCTGGACCGGAACAACCTCCGGCAGGGAGCCGATGATTTCGCGGAGGCCTACAACGCCGCCTTCAATCATTGGCCCTACTTCAAACCGCTGAGCGGCGACGATATCTACCCCACCTTCCAGCAGATGAAGCCCATCATGGACCCCCACCTGACCTGCCTGGCCTACAATAAGGAAGGACGCCCCATCGGGCTGGCCGGGCTGATCCCGGACATTAATTGCTTTCTCGGCGGTACCCGGGGCAAGCTGGACCTGTTCGGCTTGCCGAAGTTCCTCTGGCGGCTCAAGTTCCAGAAGCAACCCCGCAACTGTAAGGGAATCGCCTTCGGCATCGCCCAGGACTACCAGCGGCAGGGCGTTTATCCCCTGATGGTAGACGCCATGTTCCAGAGCGGCGACCGCCACACCAGCCGCACTTACCGCTACGTAGACATGGCGACCATCCGCGGACACAACAAGCTGATGGTCGACACCTGCCGCCAGATGAATACGGATATCCACCGGGTACACGTGGCCTACCGGAAGGGATTAGTGGACGGGGCGAAGTGGGAGCCCTTCGAAATGATGGACGTAGGGGAAGTACCGATGGGAGAGTTGGATAGTTGGACCGTTGGATAGTTGGATTTTTAGACCGTTAGCCACCAACGGTCCAACACGTCCAACGGTCCAACGGTCCAACACGTCCAACTACAGTTCCGTATAGTGCTGCTTATCCGTCAGCGTTGCCTCGGGGTTCCGCCAGGCGCAATCCTCCCGACCTACGTCGTTCCAGAGTTCGTCGGCCTCCTTCGGGCCCCAGGTGCCGGCCTTGTATGTGGCCAGGGGAGCGTCCTTGTCCTGCCAGGCCTCGATGATGGGGTCGATGAAGTGCCAGGCGGCCTCGACACTGTCGCCGCGGGCGTAGAGGGTGGGTTCCCCCTTCATGCAGTCGAGCAGGAGCCGGCTGTAGGATTCCGGGACATCCTTTTCGGCCAGGTCGCGGTAGAAAAAGTCCATGTCGACGTTCTTGACGCGGAAGCCCTCTCCGGGCACCTTCATGCCGAATTCCATGGCCATGCCCTCGTCGGGCTGGATCCGGATGATGAGGCGGTTGTCGCAGCCCATGGCGTAGTTGTCCATGTCGGCGAAGATGGCCTGGGGCGGATTCTTGAAGGTGATCACCACCTCGGTGAGCTTCAGGGGCAGGCACTTTCCGGTACGGATGAAGAAGGGCGTACCCGCCCACCGCCAGTTGTCGATGAAAAACTTCATGGCCACGTAGGTCTCCGTGTTGCTGTCGTCCGGTACCCCCTCGGCATCGCGGTAGCTGACGACCTTCCCGTCCTTGGTGTCTCCCGCCGTGTACTGGCCGCGGACAACCTGGTCCCGGATGTTCTCCTTGGTGATGGGGCGCAAGCTCTGGAATAACTTCATTTTCTCCCCCCGGATGTTGGCCGCGTCCGCCCGGATGGGCGGTTCCATCGCTACGTGGGCGAGCACCTGCAGCAGGTGGTTTTGCACCATGTCCCGCATCGCGCCGCTGTCGTTGTAGTAGCCGCCGCGACTGCCGACGCCGACGGTCTCGGCCGCCGTGATCTGCACCGACTGTACATAGTTCCGGTTCCACAGCGGTTCGAAGAAGCCGTTGGCGAAGCGGGTCACCAGCAGGTTCTGCACCGTCTCTTTCCCCAGGTAATGATCGATCCGGTAAATGTCGTTCTCGACGAAATATTGCTGGATCTGGTTGTTCAGCTTCACGGCCGATGCCTCATCGTAGCCGAAGGGCTTCTCGACGATCAGCCGTGCCCAACCGCCGTCGGGCTTGTTCAGTCCGGCACCGGCCAGCGCCTCCGGAATGGTGGAGTAAAGTTTGGGCGGCGTGGAGAGGTAAAAAATGACGTTGCTCTTCGTACCGTGGGCAGTTCCCAGTTTTTTCAGACGGGCACCCAGCTTTTCGGTGTCCTCCACGCTGTCGTAGGACGCCAGGTCCTGGTAGTGCAGCAGGTTGGCGAAAGCATCGACAACGGATTTTTTCTCCCCCTTGTCGCTGAAGTGCTCGTTGTCGTAGACCGCCACCTTACGAAAATCCTCGTCGGAGTAATCCGTCCGGGAGGCACCCAGCAGGGCAAATCCCTCGGGCAGGTAACCGCCGCGGTAGAGATCGTAGACGGCGGGAATGAGTTTCCGCCGGGAGAGGTCGCCTGAGGCACCGTAGATTACGAGAACGTGGGGGTCGAGCTTGCTGGCCATTAGGTATGTTTGTGGTACAAAGGTCCTCAGTCAGTAGGTTGTTTACGCAACGGGCTGGCTAATTTACGGCCGTAACCTAAATACGATAGCTATGAAACTCGGTATTGCGACGGACCACGGCGGGCTGGAACTGAAACGGCAACTTCAGACCTGGCTCGAGGAACGGGGCCACGAGGTAGTTGATTTCGGTGCCTACGAATACGACGCCGCGGATGACTTTCCGGACTACGTCGTTCCCCTGGCCCGGGCCGTCGCCGCCGGGGAGGTAGAACGCGGGGTGGCCGTCTGCGGCAGCGGGGTCGGGGCCAGCATCGCGGCCAACAAGATCGCGGGCGTCCGGGCCTGCCTCATCACCGAGAGCTACTCCGCCGCCCAGGGGGTGGAGCACGACGATATGAATATGATCTGCCTCGGCGGCCGCGTCATCGGCATCGCCCTGGCGCAGGACCTGCTGGAAAATTTCCTGGGGGCGACCTACCAGGCGAAGGAACGGCAGTTACGGCGGATGGGGAAGGTGAGCGCGCTGGAAAAGGAATAAGGGCGGCGGCGCGCAGGTGCAAGCCTCGTATCGCGGGATTTATCCTGCGGGCGGATTTATCCGCTAACCGGCGTTAGTTTTAGCCGACTCAGGGGAGGCGGTGAAATGGAACAATTACTGGAGCTGATTCGAACGCAGATCAAACCCCGCGATGCGTCGGCATCTAATCTTTATATTTCTCCCATGATCAATGAGGAAAAGCGGGGGACGGAAGGAACCAAATTAGGGTCCTGGCTGGACCGCTTACAGCAGGAGAGTTGGGAACTGGAGTTGCTCATCAGTGGTTTTGCCATCTTCCTGTTGCTGGGCGGCTGGCAGCCCTACACGGAGCTGGCCTCCTACCTGGAGATGCTCATCGACGAATCCGCGGGCTACCATTTCCTGGGGCTGGCGTACTCCGTCAATAAGGTTGCCTACGCCGCCCTGGTGGCTTGCCTGATGTTTCACCTCGTTCTGCGGGGTGTCTGGATCGCGGCCATCGGCCTGCGTTCGGTGAGCGGGGACATTGATTACGAGGCACTCCGGTACCGGCAGCCCTACGTTAAGTGGCTGGCGCGTTCCGTAGGAAGTTTCGATGGATACATCGAAAGGCTGGAGCGTTATTGCAGCGTACTCTTCACGGTTGCCTTCCTGATCCTGTTCTGTTTTCTGAGCCTGTCCAGCTATTTCCTGGTGACCATCGGGCTGAAGGCGCTGTACTTCGGGGTAGTCGGCGGGGAGTGGGAAACTACCGGTGTTCTCGGAGGTGGCAGTTGGGTCGAACTGGTCATGCTCGTGCTCGGCGTGATTTACTTTTTCGATTTTGCCACCATGGGTCTCCTGAAGCGGATTCGCTACGTCAACCGGGTCTACTATCCGATTTACCGGCTGATGGGCTGGATTTCCCTGGCCTGGATCTACCGCCCGCTGTACCACAACCTGATCGACAACCGCTTCGGCCGACGGATCGCCTGGTTCCTGCCCCTGATGGTCCTGGGCTTCATCACCATCGCGTCCTTTCAGATCATCACCCATACTTACTTTCCTGGCTACTTCGGTACCGGAACGGTCTGGATCGACCACCAGAATTACGATGAGGAGAACGCCGACCGGTCCGGGGAACGCTGGAGAGTCACCCTTAAAAGCAAGTACCCCGAACACCAGTACATCGAGGCCTTCGTTCCTTACCGGTCCCGCTACGACGATCCCGCCATCGAGCGTCAGTTTCCCGATCTGGCCGTCGGTCGGTATACCGGCCCCCTACTGCGGGGAGGCATCAGTCTGGGAAAGCGGTACAACGCCGACGCCGATTATGATTCCCTCCTACTGGCCGTCGCCAGCACCGTACGACTGACCCTGAACGACAGCCTGAGACAAGATCTGCGCCCCAAATTCCACTATCACCCCCAGCGAGAGCAACCCGGACTCCTCTACCTGATTCCCACTCATGAACTGCCGGTAGGCGAACACTTTCTCCACGTCGACCGGCGGCGAATTCAGGCGGATACGCTCTACTGGCGGGATTATGGCGGCATTTATTTTTATAAGTGACTGATCCCGGGCCGCCCATCCGTTCAGGGATTCGGGAGCATTCGATTTTATGAGTAGTTTGGGGCGAATGTTCTCCCCCACCCCCCCTAGCCCTCCCGAGCACGACCGGCAGTCGTGGCTCAGTTCCCTGGAACGTGACAGCTGGCAACTGGAACTGGTGATCAGTGGCGTAGTTATCTTCTTGCTACTGGCAGCCTACTCTCCGCTGCTCGGCCTGGAGCGGTCCGTTCTCATTGCCGCCAACTCGGAGTATTCGGTCAGCTACGCCCTCGCCGTGCTGTACTACACCACCCGGGCGGTGTACTTCGGCGTCCTGCTGGTCTTCATCGGTCACCTGCTGCTGCGGGGGCTTTGGATCGCAGCGATCGGCCTGCGCTCCGTATCCGGCAATTACGACTTCGAAGCGCTCGCACTGCGGGCTCCCTACGACAACTGGCTCCGCGGTCGCCTGGGCAGTTTCGATGATTACATCAGCCGGTTGGAGGCGCGCAGCAGCGTGGCCTTCTCGTTCGGTTTCCTGGTCCTGTTTCTCCTGATGAGCGTAGGGATCGCCGTGGTGGCGACCGACCTGGCCCAGGAGGTAGCTGCCAGGATGATCGGCTGGGGCTTTGCGGCCTTTCTGAAGTATGTGTTTATCGTACTGGGTGCGATCTATGTAGTGGACTTCATCACGCTCGGCTGGATCAAGCGGATTCCGGTGCTCGGAAAAGTCTGGTGGCCGGTCTACCGAGTGATCGGGTGGCTGATCCTGGCGGGCCTTTACCGGCCCTTCTACTACAACCTGATCGACCACCCCTACGGCCGGCGCCCCGTGCAGCTACTGCCCGCGATCGTCTTCCTGGCGCTGGTACTCAGCGCCCTACAACCCTTTCACAGCCCCTACTACCCCGTAGACTCCTCCACGAAAACGGTCGAGGCGGCCCTGTACGACGACAGCCGCGCGCCCTACGCTCTGGAGTACTTTAATTTTCCCAGTCTGAGCAGTCGCTTCGCCGGGGAAAAGGGCTACCTGGAATTATTCGTCCCCTACCTCGCCGGTCGCCACGACCGCGTCCTGGGGGACAATTTTCCGGAGCTGGAACCGGCCCGCAAGACCGGGTGGAAGCTCGGGTTTCCCTTCTACCTGGGTAGTCACCGCAACCCCGCGGCAAACCCCGACACTCTGCTGGCCGCCTACGGTACCCTGGTGGAAGTCAGGATCGACGACTCGCTGGTCACCGAGCCCAGCTGGCGGTTCTACGATCACCCCGAGCGCGGTCAGCTGGGCTTCCTGTATACGATACCGGTCTACGAGTTACCCCGGGGTGAGCACCGGATCGTGATCCGCGAGCAGATCATCAGCCTCGGCAAGCCGCTGTGGCGGGAGGACCCGGCGATTTACTTCTACCACTAAACCCGCTGCTTCGCGAACCGGGACGGGGGGTCCGTCGTATTAGCACTGCTTTACCTTCGTAAACTCCGCACCTGCGCTCCGCCGCAAAAAATATCTTCAACAATGGACCAGCAACTTTACGACTTCGGCATGATCGGCCTCGGCGTCATGGGACGCAATTTTCTCCTCAACGTAGCCGACGACGGTTACGCCGCCCTCGGTACGGACATCAACGCCGAATCCGTCACGGCACTCAATGAGGAAGGAAAGGGCATGAATGTGAAGGGGGTGAATACCCAGCAGGAGTTCGTGAAACTGCTGAGCAAGCCCCGCAAGATCATGCTGCTGGTACCGGCCGGCAAGATCGTCGATAAGGTGATCGAAGGGTTGCTGCCCCTGCTGGATGAGGGAGACATCCTCATCGACGGCGGCAACAGCCACTACGACGATACGAACCGCCGCTACGAGGAACTGAAGCCGAAGGGAATTCGCTTCCTGGGTACCGGCGTGAGCGGAGGCGCCGAGGGGGCCCGTCGCGGACCGAGCATCATGCCGGGCGGCGACAAGAGTGCCTGGGAGGTGGTGAAGCCCATCCTGGAAACCGTAGCCGCCAAGGTGAACGGCGAACCCTGCGTGACCTACATCGGGGAGAGCAGCAGCGGTCACTACGTGAAGATGGTCCACAACGGTATCGAGTACGGACTGATGCAGCTGATCGCCGAGGCCTACGACATCATGAAGCGGGCCGGTGGCCTGAGCAACGACGAGATGAGCCCCGTTTTCGACACCTGGAACAAGGGGCGGCTGAACAGCTACCTCATCGAAATCACCGCCGACATCCTGAAGCAGCGGGACGATAAGATGGACGGCCACCTGCTGGACGTTATCCTGGACAAGGCCAAGCAGAAGGGCACCGGCAAGTGGACAAGCCAGACGGCCATGGACCTCGGCGTCCCGGTACCGACCATCGATTCCGCCGTGACCATGCGCGCCATTTCCGCCTTCAAGGAGTTCCGCCAGGACGTTTCCAAAATGCACGCCCACGTTCACCCGGAGGAGGTAAAACTGAAGGGAGCGGGGTTCGTGGAGGCCCTGGAGAAAGCCCTGTACTCCAGTTTCGTCTGCTGCTACGCCCAGGGAATGCACCTGCTGGCCGAGGCCAGTGAGGAAATGAAGTACGATCTCGACCTGGAGGGCATCGCCCGTATCTGGCGGGGCGGTTGCATCATCCGGGCCGAAATGCTGGAGAAGATCCGCCAGGCTTACGGGAAGCGGGACGGGCTGAAGAACATGATCGCCACCAGTGAATTCCGGGACGACCTCTTCGATTGCCGGGACTGCACGGTGGACGTGCTGCACATGGCCATGGAGCGGGGGATCCCCACACTGTGCCTGTCCTCGGCCTTCAATTACTACGAAGCCTTCCGGTCGGAGCGCCTCCCCCTGAACCTGGTGCAGGCCCAGCGGGATTTCTTCGGCTCCCACTCCTACGAGCGGCTGGACCAGAAGGGAATCTTCCACACGGAGTGGAGCAAATAAGCAGCGAAGGAAACTAATGTATCTACATTAAATTTAGCCGAACAGTAAACTCCCGGTTAAAGTCAGGTGTTTATCGGTAGTCGCGCACGATATGCGCGGCGTAACCAATAAACTCAGAGAATATGATTCGCTATTTCACCCTGCTCCTCGCCTTTTCCTTACTGGTAGCCTGTGGCGGCCCCGAAGGTACCGAGGTAGACTCCACCGAAGCGATGGAGGAAACTTCCACCACCGAGATGGTCCAGGCTACCCAGTTCGTCGTTGACCCCGCCGCCAGTAATGTCACCTGGGAAGGTGCCAAGAAGATCGGTGGCAGCCACACCGGAACCATTCCCGTCACCCAGGGCCAGCTGATGGTAGCCGAGGGCCGTTTGGTGGGTGGTAAGTTCAGCATGGACATTCGCAACATCCAGAACACCGACCTGGGAGAAGCCGATGGCCGGGACAAGCTCGTCGGTCACCTCAAGAGTGCCGATTTCTTCGACGTGGAGAAGTACCCCATGGCTGAGTTCGTGATCACCAACGTTCAGCCCCAGGCTAACGGCACGGACGGCATCACGCACAACATCACCGGTAACCTGACGCTGAAGGGCCAGAGCCGCAGCGTTACGCTGCCCGCCATCGTCAGCATGGACGGGAATCAGTTCAAGGCATCCACTCCTCCCTTTACGATCGATCGTAAGGAATGGGGCATGGAGTACGGTAGCGGCTCCATCGCCGGTATCGCCCAGGACAACATCATCAACGATGAAGTCGGCCTGGAACTCTACATCGTAGCCAACAAGTAAGCCCTTTACCTAAGGAAAGTACCCGTACGAGGGGGAAGTTGCCACGGCAGCTTCCCCCTCGTTGTTTTTTCTACCTTTGCCGTTCATTGCCTTCAGTTGTAAGCAGGCATAAAATGTTTCCCCCGAGATGATCAACATCACCTTTCCCGACGGTAACGTCCGTCAGTACGAAGCCGGCAGTTCCGCCATGGACATCGCCAACAGCATTTCCAGCGGCCTGGCCCGTAACGTGGTCTCCGCCACCGTCAACGGCAAACTGACCGACCGCGAACTTCCGATCACTAAGGATGCCACGCTGGCCCTGCACACCTGGAACGACCAGGCCGGCAAGGAAACCTTCTGGCACTCTACGGCCCACCTGATGGCCGAGGCCCTGGAGGCGCTCTACCCCGGCATCAAGTTCGGCTACGGCCCGGCCGGCGAGAATGGCTTTTTCTACGATGTGGCCCCGCCGGAAGGGGTGACGATCAGCGAGAACGACTTCCCCAAGATCGAGGCGAAAATGATCGAGCTGGCCCGCCGGAAGAACGACTACGTCCGCAGGGAGGTGAGCAAGGCCGACGCCATCGCCTACTTCACCGAAAAGGGGGATGAGTACAAGCTGGAACTCCTGGACGTACTGGAAGACGGTACGATCACCTTCTACACCCAGGGGGAATTTACCGATCTCTGCCGGGGGCCGCACATCCCGAATACGGGCGCGATCAAGGCCGTCAAACTGATGAAAGTCGGCGGTGCCTTCTGGCGGGGGGACGAAAACAACCAGCAGCTCACCCGCATTTCCGGCATCTCCTTCCCCAAAGCCAAGGAGCTGACCGAATACCTGGAAATGCTGGAGGAGGCCAAACTCCGTGACCACCGCAAGCTGGGTAAGGAACTGGAACTCTTCATGTTCTCCGAGAAGGTCGGTGCGGGCCTGCCCATGTGGCTGCCCAAGGGTACCCAGTTGCGGCAGCGGCTCATCAACTACCTCACCGAACGGCAGGCGGATGCCGGCTACCAGCAGGTGGTCACCCCCCACATCGGGAAGAAAGAACTGTACGTGACCAGTGGCCACTGGGACAAGTACGGGGCCGACAGCTTTCAGCCCATCAAGACCCCGCGGGTAGATGAGGAGTTCCTGCTCAAGCCCATGAACTGCCCCCACCACTGCGAGATGTACAAGTTCCGGCCGCGCAGCTACCGGGAACTGCCCCTGCGCCTGGCCGAGTTCGGCACCGTGTACCGCTACGAGCAGACCGGAGAGTTGCACGGCCTGAGCCGCGTCCGGGGCTTCACCCAGGATGATGCCCACATCTTCTGCACCCCCGACCAGGTGAAGGGGGAGTTCCTCGCCGTGGTCGAGATCGTCCAGGAGGTACTTGCCATGATCGGCTTTGACGACGTTACGGCCCAGATCAGTCTGCGCGACCCGGAAACCCCGGAGAAGTACATCGGCTCCGAAGAGAACTGGCAATCGGCCGAGCAGTCTATCATCGACGCCTGCTCGGAGATCGACATGAAGACCGTCATCGCTTACGGTGAGGCGGCCTTCTACGGTCCTAAACTGGACTTCATGGTGCGTGACGCCCTCGGCCGCCAGTGGCAGCTCGGTACCGTCCAGGTAGACTACACCCTACCCGAACGCTTCGAACTGGAGTACACCGGAGCGGACAACGAGATGCACCGGCCCGTCATGATCCACCGCGCGCCCTTCGGCTCCCTGGAACGGTTCACGTCTATCCTGATCGAGCATACCGGCGGTAAATTCCCGCTCTGGCTGGCCCCCGAGCAGTTCGCCATCCTTCCCATCAGCGACAAGTTCAACGACTACAGCCACGACGTGATGGCCCAACTGGCGAAGCACGATATCCGCGGCTACGTGGACGACCGCAGCGAGACCATCGGTAAGAAGATCCGCGAGAGTGAACTCAAGCGGGTGCCCTTTATGCTCATCGTGGGCGAGAAGGAAGCCGATGCCGGTCAGGTAGCCGTCCGTATCCAGGGGGAGGGCGACCAGGGCGCCATGACGGTAGCGGAGTTTGTGGAGTGGTTCAAAGGCAAACTCTGATTCCCCCTAACCACCTGCTGGCCTAACCTAGCCTGCACTGGCCTAACCGCCTACTGGCCTAACCGCCTGCTGGCCCAATAGCCTACTGGCCTAATAGCCTAATGGTCTACTCCCCCCTAAAGCTCCTTCCGGATCCTGGCCATCATCCGCTTACCCTCTCGTTCCTTGATCGTCTGCCGCTTATCGTGACGCTTCTTACCCTGGGCCAGGGCGATGATGATCTTGGCAAACCCCCGCTCGTTGAGGTAGATCTTGTAGGGAATGATGGTAAAGCCCTTCTCCTTGGTTTTCTTCTCCCACTTGTTGAGTTCCTGCCGTTTCAGCAGCAATTTGCGTACCCGGCGTGATTCGTGGTTGAACTGGTTGGCCTGCTTGTACTCACCGATGTAGAGGGAACGGAGGACCAGCTCGTCGTTCTGAAAGGCACAGTAGGCATCGTTCATATTGACGTGGCCGTTGCGGATACTTTTGATCTCCGTGCCCAGCAACTGGATACCGGCTTCTACCTCCTCAATGAACTCGTATTCGTACTTCGCCTTGCGGTTAACGAAGGTGGTCTGCTTTTGTGTGTGCTTCTTAGCCATGGTATCGGTGAGAACGGCTAGGTAACCGGGGAAGTTTTCCCGAAAGAAGAAGCGCCCCCACCCTGAGGGCGGAAGGCGCTTCGCTAAGGTCAGAACTTTTACTGTTGCTGATAGTAACCCTCCTGAATCAGGATGGGTTCGCAGCGGCAATAAGTTTAATTATCTCCCGGCACCACGTCGAGTTCGGCCACTTTCGGCTTGCTGTCCGGGCCGATGGCGTCGTCCAGGAAATCGGTCATCTTGGTGTAGAGATGTAGCCGCGTCGGACCGCCGTAAATGCCGTGGTTCCGGTTCGGGTAGAAGTAGGTATCGTACTGCTTGTTATTCATGACGAAGGCCTCGGCCATCTCCGCCGTATGCTGAAAGTGGACGTTATCATCCCCCATTCCGTGTACCAGTAGCAAGCGGCCCTTCAGCCGGTCGGCGTAACTCGTGGGAGAGTTATCGTCGTATCCGTCCTTGTTCTCGGCGTAGGTCCGCATGTAGCGCTCGGTGTAAATGCTGTCGTACCACTTCCAGTTCGTAACCGGTGCCACGCTGATGGCGGCGGCGAAAACGTCGTTCCCCTGCAGGATGGAGTGCAGGGCCATGAAGCCCCCGTAGCTCCATCCGAAGATGGCGATCTTGTCGGCGTCGATGAAGTCCATTCCCCCCAGGTGCCTGGCGGCGCTGATCTGGTCTTCGGTTTCCAGCTTGCCGAGCTGGAGGTAGGTCTGCTTCTTGAATTCCTCTCCGCGGGCACCGGTCCCCCGGTTATCGACCACCGCGATGGCGTAGCCACGCTGGGCCATCATCTGGAACCAGATCATGTTCTGGCCGCGCCAGTTGTCCATCACCTGCTGACTGCCGGGGCCGCCGTAGACGTGCATCAGCAGGGGGTATTGCTGACCGGGCCGTTGGTTGGCGGGCTTGATCAGATAGCCGTTCAGTTCATCTCCCCGCTCGGTGGTAAAGGTGAAGAACTCCACGGGCTGAAAGCCGTAGTCGGTCATGCGCTGCGTCAGGGCGGCATTGTCCACGATTTCCCGGACGACCTCCCCGTTTTCGTCCATCACCATCACCTGACTCGGCTGGTTGATGGTACTGTGGGTCAGCACGAAGTAGTCGTAGGTATCCGAGAACTGAACGTCGTTAACCCCGGCCTTAGCGGCCAGGGGGATCGGCATGTCCTTCCCCTTCAGGCTCTTGCTGTATACCTCCCGCTGCATGGGGGTGCGGGCGGCGGCCTGGTAGTAAACGCGGCCGTTTTCGGGGTTGTAGCCGTAAAAGTTCGTAACGTCGAAATTGCCCTGGGTGATCTTCAGTGGGGTGCCGCCCGACTTCTGGTAGAGGTACAACTGGTTGAACCCTTCCATCTCGCTGGCCCAGATGAACTGCTTGCCGCCGGGGAGGAAGGTCAGGTTATCGTGTACGTCGATGTAGTACTTGTTCTTTTCGGTCAGCAACGTTTTCCGGTCGCCGCTACTCAGGTCGAACAGCAGCAGTTCGGCCTCGCTCTGGTGGCGGTTCATGCGCAGGGCGGTCAGTTCGTTCGCCTCGGTGGTCCACTGAACGCGGGGGATGTAGTGCCACTTGTCTTCGGCACTTTTATTGACCCGCTCCAGTTCCTGGGTGTTCTTTCCCTGCAGGGTGTAGACGTGCAGGCTGACCGTGCTGTTCTCCTCCCCCACCTTGGGGTACTTGAAGGTGTTGTACTCCGGGTACATGCCCCCCTTGAAGTCGGTGTAGGTGAACTCGGGAACCTTCTTTTCGTCGAACTTCAGGTAGGCCAGACGCTTGCCGTCGGGGCTCCAGTAGATGGCCTTGCTGAAGGCGAATTCCTCCTCGTAGACCCAGTCGGCCGCGCCGTTGATCACTTCGTTCGTGACTCCGTCGTCGGTTACCTGGGTTACGTCCCCGCTCCGCAGTTCCTTGATCCAGATGTTGTTGTCCACCACGAAGGCGACCCGCTGCCCGGTGGGGTCCAGGGTAGCCAGGCGGTGCTTCTTGTCGGGGTAGACCGGCGTCGTGGTCTTACCGTCGAGGTCATACACGTAGTAGAACGACTGGCTACTGCGGCGGAAGAGCTGCTCCGATTCGCTGGAGATGAGCACCTGCCCCTCGTCCTCGCTGAATTCATAGTCGTCGATCTGCCCGTCGAATCCGCTGACGAGGGTGCCGCTCTTATCGCCCGTAGCGATGTCGTAACGCACCACCTCGTTGTTCTCCAGGCGGGCGTAACTGCGGCCGTCGCTCAGGAAATTGAAGCCGCTGACGCGGTCGCCGATGAAGTCATAGGTTTTCCAGACGTTGTCCATCGTAATGGCCTTTTGCTGGGCGTTCGTCACCAGGGGAAGGAGGAAGAGCAGGGAAAGCAGGAAGCGCATGGAATTGGTTTGGTTAGTGAATGTTGAGGAATAACGGATTGATTGCGGTGTAGGTTGTTGGCGGGTTCACGGTTTGACCACACAGCGGACGACCAATCGCTCGCTACGCCAGGCGATGGAGACATCCGACGTGGACCGCGAATACCCATTCCGGGCAATCAATTTCGTGAGGACGTCGGAGCGCCAGCGGAGCTTGTTCGATGTCTCGAACACCGGGCGGCGGCGCGCAGGTGCCGACCTCTCACTCCAGCGGCCGGAGCGGAACCCCCACCTCCGTCCGTTCGTACCCCGCGCTCGTATCGACCTCGAAGTAACGGTCGTTCAGCCACTCCAGCGGGTGCTGGCCGAAGGGAGCACTGACGGAATCCCGGCCCAGCGTCTCCAGCTTCGGGTGGTCACCTACCAGGAAGGTGACGTTCGGCCGGTACCCCCGCACACTGCTGAGGAGGAAACTTTCGGCGGCCGTCCCCCAGGGCATGAGGAGTTGCGCCCCCGCTTCGGGGGGCAGCAGAGCCCGGCGGGGCCCCTCCGCGTGGAGTTGTTCCGTGATGGCGGAGAGGTTCTCGAAGCGGCGGTGGAAGTAATCGTAGCTGCCGGCAATGTAGCCCAGGCGGATGCTAAAGAGCAACACCAGCACCCCGGCCGCCACCCGGGCCGAACGCAAACGGGGAAGGTAGTACCAGGTAAAGGGAGCCAGCACGATGAGTGACAACGCCTGCCACTCGCTTTCGTAGTAGAACCGGAGGGAACGATCAAAACCCTCCGGATACACCAGACTTACAACCATGGCGTAGGCCACGCAGCCGGCCGCCGTCAGCAGGGCGGCCCAGTAGGCACGGGCCAGCACGGCCCCCAGTAGCCCCAGCCCCAGTACGGGGTAGAAGGGCCAGAAATCCTGGTTCAGCAGACCCAGAAAATCAGCGAGTTGTTCCGACCGGAAAGTATCGCCCAGGTGGCTCAGTTTGGCCCCGCCCACCCGGGCCAGCTTGACCCCGTCGTACCAGCTGGTCTTACTCATGACGTAACGCAGGATACCGGTGGCCAGAATAAGTAGGGTATAGATGACTACCGGCGAGCGCGACTCGCGGGTAGCCGGCCAGTCCCGTATCCGCAGGAACACCCACAGGAAGAGCAAGGGCATGGCGACGATCATGTGGGCGTTCGTCGCCAGTAGCAGGAAACCGACGAGCAGCGGATGCTGGTATTTTTGCACCCGCGTCCCCGCCCTCTTTCCTGCAATCCAGTGCTGGTAACCCGCCAGGAAGAGGATCATCCAGGCGATGCCCTGGTGCACCTCGTTGTTGGGCCAGTAGAAGACATCCCCGACCAGCAGCGTCAGGTAACCGGCCAGCAGGATACCCAGTTCGTACTGCCGCCAGCGGAGGCCGACCACCCAGGTCACCGCCCCGTAGAGCAGGTAAAAACTGGCCGCGTAGCTCATCAGCACGATTTGCAGGGGCAGCCCCAGCCAGCTGGTGACCAACGGGAAGGCCTGGGTGACCGCCGCGGCGTAGCGGTGCTCACTGATGACGAACCACCCCCGGTTGACGATCTCGAAACTGACGAAGGCGGGGTCCAGGAGGAACATCCGCTCCTGCCAGGTAAGCAGGGCAGCCAGGAGAAGCAGGCCGACGGTGCCGAGGGCTACGAGATAGGGAGTACGCACGATTGCAAAAGTAGTTATCTTCCACGCCACAATAACTGCCCGCCCATGCGCCACCTTTTTCTCCTCCTGTTCGTACTGCTCGGTACCGCTACCTTACCCCATTCCCTGCACGCCCAGGAATCCGACAGCTATAAAAAACTGGCCGCCGTGGCCGAGATCGACCAGAAGGTCATGGTCAAAATGCGCGACGGTATCCGCCTGGCCACCGACGTGTACCGCCCGAAGGGCGACGGGCCCTTCCCCGTCATCTTCAGCCGTACCCCCTACCAGTTCAATGGCTGGGGAGACGGCGAGGAACGCACCCGCGGCTACGACCGTGCCTACGAGGCCGTGAGCCGCGGCTACGCCTACGTCGTGCAGAACGAGCGCGGCCGCTACTTCAGCGAGGGGGAGTGGGACATCCTCGGCGTACCCCTCACCGACGGCTATGACGCCCTCACCTGGATGGCCGAACAACCCTGGAGCAACGGAAACGTCGGTTTCGTCGGCTGCAGCTCCACCGCCGAGTGGCAGATGGCCGTAGCCAGCATGGGCCACCCCGCCCTGAAGGCAATCGTACCGATGGGCTACGGCGCCGGCGTCGGCCGCGTCGGAGACTTTATGGAGCAGGGCAACTGGTACCGCGGCGGCGCCAACCAGATGCTCTTCACCGCCTGGCTGTACTCGGTACAGCACGACCCGATGCGGCCCCGGCTGCCGCAGGACATTTCCCAGGAAGACCTGCAACGGTTGCAGCGCTTCTACGATATGTCGCCCGAGTACCCCAGCGTGAGTTGGAAGGAGGGCCTCACCACCCTCCCCATGACCGACATCATCAGTGCCCAGCACGGGCCGCAGGGCATCTACGAGGAGATGATCACCCGCAAGCCGAACGACCCGAAGTGGTTCGAGGGCGGCCTCTACCACGACGATATGCCGCTGGACGTACCGGCCCTCTGGTTCACCAGCTGGTACGACGTCAGCATCAGCCCCAACCTGGCGCTGTTCAACCACGTTCGCAAGACCGCCGAGACCCACGCCGACGACCAGTACATGACCATCGCGCCGACCCTACACTGCGCCTACACCCGGGCTACGGAGAACACCATCGTCGGGGAACGCAGCGTGGGCGATGCCCGCCTGGACTACGACGGCCTCATCTACGGCTGGTTCGACAAGTGGCTGAAGGGCGACGAGACCAAGGCGACGGACATTCCCCGCGTCCGCTACTACGCCATGGGCGTGAACGAATGGAAGACCGCCACCGCCTGGCCCCCGCCTAATTCGGAACTGGTACCCTATTACCTGAACAGTAAGGGCAGTGCCAACTCGATGTACGGCGACGGGACCCTCACCGGCACCGTCCCCACCACCGACCACCCCGACCGCTACGCCTACGACCCGATGAACCCGGTCCTCAGTCTGGGCGGCAACGTCTGCTGCACCGGAGACGCCATCGACGGTAAGGGCGGCAGCGTGGACCAGCGCCCCCGCGAGGCCCGGCAGGATGTACTCGTCTACACTTCCGCCCCCTTCGGTAAGGCCACGGAAATGAGCGGTTCCATCGAATCTACCCTCTACCTCTCCAGCGACGCGAAGGATACCGACCTGACCATCAAGCTGATCGACGTGGCCCCCGACGGCACCGCCTATAACCTGGACGAAACCATCCAGCGCGTCCGCTACCGGGAGGGATACGATAAGGAGGTCTTCATGGAAAAGGACAAGGTGTACAAAGTAGAGATGACGCCGATGAGCACCAGTAACGTATTCCTGCCCGGTCACCGGGTCCGCATCGAGGTCAGCAGTTCCAACTTCCCCCGCTTCGACCGCAACCTGAACACGGGCGGCGACAACGTGACGGAGACGGAGGGGGTAGTGGCGCGGAACGTGATCCACCATTCGGCGAAGTATCCGAGCGTGGTGCGGTTGCCGTTGGTGCGCGCTGCGCGTTAGGTTTTACCAAGACGCAGAAAGGGCTGAGTTTTGCGTCTTAGCAGTTGCTAGCAATCAAAAAATGGTAACTTTTGCGTGCTAAGAGGTCTTATCGCGCAAAATAGGGCATCTTTTGCACGACAATCAAGTTACGGAGTTGCCAGTAAGGCCATGAGGAGCTCGTTGATGAAGTGGTAACTACGTCCTACTTTTTGTCTGGTAACGAAGGATCGCTTGCTCAGTTCTTCCAGATAGGTGGAAGCCGTTGGCGTTTCTAACTCAGGGTCAAGAGGCAGAAAAGGAACATCATATTCTAACACAATAGATACTTTACGCCTCTTTACATAAAACAAAAATATGTAAAAAAAAGCCGTTTTTCCTTACATATCTCATCCGTCGTGTAAAGAAAACAGCTTTTCCTTTACATAAACACCGCCCCCCCTTCGCTACGTTACACCCACAATGCCCCTCCTCGAATTCAACGACCGCGGCATCTACTGCCCCCGGGCCGATGTCTACATCGACCCCTGGAAGCCGGTCAAACGCGCCCTCATCACCCACGGCCACGCCGACCACAGCCGCTGGGGGATGGACCATTACCTGGCCACCCGTACCGCCGCCCCCGTTATCCGCTACCGGCTGGGGGGGGACATCGACCTGACGCCCGTCGAGTACGGGGAGGTCACCACCATCAATGGCGTAAAGTTCAGCTTTCACCCCGCCGGCCACATCGTCGGCTCCGCCCAGATCCGGGTGGAGTACAAGGGAGAGATCTGGTGCGCCAGCGGGGACTACAAGCTGGAGGATGACGGCCTGAGCGAAGCCTACGAACCGGTACGCTGCCAGCACTTTATCACCGAATCCACCTTCGGCCTGCCCGTCTACCGCTGGACGCCCCAGGAGGAGCTCTTCGCCGACATCAACGACTGGTGGCGACAGACCAAGGCCGAGGGGCGCACCGCCATCATCACCGGCTACGCTCTCGGCAAAGCGCAGCGCATCCTCGACGGGCTGGACACCAGCATCGGCAAGATCTACACCCACGGGGCGATCGAGAACACCAACGAGGTGAT
The DNA here is from genome assembly GCA_963838715.1 of Lewinellaceae bacterium. Taxonomy (GTDB): domain Bacteria; phylum Bacteroidota; class Bacteroidia; order Chitinophagales; family Saprospiraceae; genus Neolewinella. The sequence goes on along the minus strand of CAWISE010000009.1, from coordinate 2,959,335 downwards.
GCGCGCCCAGGGCATCAAATTACCGGACACCATCCGCGTCACCCGCGAGATCAACAAGAAGGACTACCCGGGGAACATCGTCGTGGCTACCCCCGGGGCCATCGGCCAGCCCTGGATCAAAAAGTTCGGTAACGCCAGCGTGGCCGCCGCTTCCGGCTGGATGACGCTACGGGGTGCGCGGCGGCGGCGGGGGGCCGACCGGGGCTTCGTACTCTCCGATCACTGCGACTGGCCCAGTCTGCTGGAAGCCATCGAGCTGACCGGGGCCGACAATATCTACGTCACCCACGGCTACACGGCCATCTTCAGCAAGCACCTCCGGGGCCTCGGCTACAACGCCCAGGAACTGGAAACCGAATACGAGGGAGAACTGGCGGAGATCGAAACGAAGGGCAGCGAGGAGACAAAAAAGGAAAACGAGGCGGGCGAGGACGCAGGTGCCAAGTCATAGGTTAACCGTGGGAGGGTAACCTTCCGCTACAGCCAAATCCGTATGCTGGCCCCGGTGGAGATCAGGTGCGCGGGTGAGACATCCAATGGGTAAATAAACAGAGCGGCTGAACGTCCTCCCCTCCAAATCACTTATACCGGTAGCCCGCCCGCCCATGAAGAACTTCGCCGAAATGTTCCGCCGCCTCGACCGCACCACCAAGACCAACGCCAAGGTGGACGCACTGGCCGATTATTTCCTCCAGGTCGACGACCAGGATAAGCTCTGGACGATGGCCCTGCTCAGCCACCGACGGCCCCGGCGGACCATCAAGAGCACCCTCCTGCGGGAGTGGGCCAGCGAACTCAGCGGCATCGAAACCTGGATACTGGAAGAAAGCTACCATGTGGTCGGCGACCTGGCGGAGACTGTAGCCCTCGTTCTCCCCCCGCCCGAAACCACCAGTGACGAGTCCCTCACATACTGGATCAACCAGGTACAGGCACTCGCCAAGTACGACGATGCCGGTAAGCGGGAGGCCGTCATGGATGCCTGGCGGCAACTCGACACCACGGAGCGCTACCTGTTCAATAAACTCATCACCGGCAATTTCCGGGTGGGGGTCTCCCAGAAACTGATGACCCGCGCCCTGAGCCGGGCCACCGGTATCGAGGAAACCAACCTCGCCCACCGGCTGATGGGCAACTGGACACCGGACGACACCACCTTCGACGACCTGATCTACAGCGAATCGGCCACCGATGACATCAGCCGACCCTACCCCTTCTACCTGGCCTACCAGCTGGAGCAGGCCCCGGAAGACTTGGGGTCTCCCGACGAGTGGCAGGCCGAACACAAGTGGGATGGCATTCGCGGACAGCTGATCGTCCGCGGCGGGGAGCTCTTCGTCTGGTCCCGCGGAGAGGAACTGGTCACGGACAAATACCCGGAGTACGCCCCCCTGGCCGAACTCCTTCCCGACGGCACCGTCATCGACGGAGAGATCCTCCCCTACGCCGATGGCCGCCCCCTGAGCTTCAACGTCCTCCAGACCCGGATCGGACGGAAGACCCTCTCGAAAAAAATACTGAAGGACGCCCCGGTCGCCCTGATGTGCTACGACCTGCTGGAGTACGCGGGCGAAGACATCCGCCCCCGCCCCATGAGCGAGCGGCGGTCGCTGCTCGAACGGCTGGTCCGGGAAAACGACACGGGGGACATCCTTCACCTCTCCCCCGTATTCGAGTTCAGCGACTGGGCCGAACTGGCCGCCGAGCGGGAGACCGCCCGGGAGAAACACAGCGAGGGCATCATGCTCAAACGGCGCAGCAGCGCGTACAAGCAGGGCAGAAAAAAGGGGGACTGGTGGAAATGGAAGGTGGACCCCCTCACCATCGACGCCGTGATGATGTACGCCCAGCGGGGCCACGGTCGGCGCGCCAACCTCTACACCGACTTCACCTTCGGCGTCTGGGACGGGGAAGACCTGGTTCCCTTCACCAAGGCGTACTCCGGCCTGACCGACGCGGAGTTCAACAAGATCACCAACTGGGTACGTCGCAATACGCTGGAAAAATTCGGCCCCGTACGGAGCGTAAAGAAGCAGCAGGTTTTCGAGATCGGCTTCGAGGGCATCCGCAAGAGCAGTCGCCATAAATCCGGCGTGGCCCTCCGCTTCCCCCGGATGCTCCGCTGGCGGGAGGACAAACCCATGGAGGAGGCCAATACGAAGGCGGATCTGCTGAAGATGCTGGAGGTGTACGGGGAGTGAGGGGGTGAGGGGGTGATTTGTTGAGGGGATGAGGGGCTGCCGTGCCTTCACTACCTCACTACCTCAATAAAAAAGCCCCAGTCGCAACGCGACCGGGGCTTTTTTCTGTGGGCAGTGAGGGGCTCGAACCCCCGACCCCCTCGGTGTAAACGAGGTGCTCTAAACCAACTGAGCTAACCGCCCTTTTAAGGTAGCGCCCGACCGACCCATTGGTGGACTTGCGCTAAGGGACCGCAAATATACGGCTACCCAACCGGAACCTGCAAGTACCCGTCAAAAGTTTCTCTACTTTGGGCCACTGACCAAATTTTCGCCATATGAACCGTTATTGGTTTATCCGCTCCACCAGTGTACTGTTTTTCTGCACCTGCGTCCTCGCCCAGCTACGTGGCCAGGATAGCCTCTCCTTCGGCAGCATCGACCTGCCGGCCGCCACGGTGAGTGCCGGGGAGATCGCCGTCAGCCCCCTGGCGCAGCGTTTCACCATTGAGGAAGTGCGCCGGCTGCCCGCCACTTTTTACGACCCCGCCCGCCTGGTGGCCCTGCTGCCCGGTACGGTACAGACGAATGACCAGGCCAACCACCTGAGCGTTCGCGGCAACAGCCCGACCAAAAACCAGTGGCGGCTGAATGGCCTCGTGATCGCCAACCCTAACCACGCCGCCAACGCGGGAACGTTCTACGACCTGCCCACCTTTAACGGGGGCGGGGTAAATATCCTCAGCGCCCAACTGCTCGACCAGGGAGCTTTTTACGCGGACGGACTGCCGGCGGAGTACGGCGGAGCGGCCGGAGGATTGATCGATATGCGGCTACGTCCGGGGAGTAAACAGGGAGCCGCCTACCAGTTACAGGCCAGTTTCATCGGTCTGGACGGCACTGTGGAAACCCCCGTGGGGGGGTCGGGCCGTACCAGTATCCTGGCCAACGTCCGTAGCAGTTTTACGGGGTTGCTCGCCGCGGCGGGCGTGGATTTTGGCGGGGAAGAGATCGGTTTTAACGATCTCAACCTGCACCTCCACCGCAACACCAAGCGGGGAGAATGGTCGGTTTTCTTTCTCTACGGGCAGAGCTACAACCGCTTCGCGGCAGTCGACCCGGCCACAGACGTGATCGAGGAGCAAAAGGACCTCTACGACATCAACTTCAGTGCCGGCACCGGGGCGATCGGGTTTTCTTCGGTAGCCGAGCGACCGAAGGGACGCTTCAACTTCGGCTTCGCCCTCTCGGGAACCGGATCCGACCGGGACCAGGAACGTCGGGACGACCGACAAACCGACTACTACCAGTCTACCAACCAGACGGTGATGAATTTGCAGTACAGCTACGAGCGTTACCTGACGGCTACGGCCTCCCTTAAGTTTGGGATCGAGGGGTTGCTGACCGACTACGACGCCTACCTGACTTTCTTCGAAGAAAACCGTTTTTCCAGCTTCGAGAGCTACAACATCGTGGCCCACGCGGCTCCCTACCTGTCCTTTACCAAGTTGTTGCCCCGGGGGTCGGTTTACCTCGGCTTACGTCCGGAACTCAACGCCGACGAGAACAGCGATCGGTTCCTGCTGCTGCCCCGCTTCCGGTATACCGGGCAGTGGGGCGACCGCCGGCTCGTGCTCAGCGCGGAGGCGGTGAACGGACAGACCTTCATTTTTCCGCCCGCCATCGCGGACCTCTCCGGAAACTACACCGTAACCTGGCGGGGCAGCCTGGCGTACGGCCAACGGATCGGCAGCGTCAGCGCCCGGGCCACGGCGTTCCTGCAGTACACCGACAAGGAAGCAGCCACCCAGATCGGCGACTTCCTGTACAGCGCCAACAACCTGCTGGAGGTAGACCCCAACCTCCGCTTCCGGGCGCTGACCGCCACGCGTAGGTACGGGCTGGAGCTGGAGGCCGGCGGGGGCACCCGCGCCGACGGATGGTATTACCGCGGCAACGCTACCCTGCTGAACGCCGAGACCTTCCAACCGGACGACAGCTGGGCCAGGGACCGCTACGCCGTGGACTTTATCGGTAAACTGACCGTAGGCCGGGAGTGGCCGGGAGTGGGCAAGGGGGATTTACCCCGCACTTTCGGGTTCAACGCCGCCCTCATCGCCCACGGTGGCGAAAGGGCCGGCCGGGTCATCCCCCCCGTACGGACCGGACGAATACCTGACTACTTCACTCCCCAGGATTTCTCCCGTGGCTTCACGGAGCAAAACGGTACTTATTTTCGTCCTGATGTACGTGTTTACCTGACAAAAGTCAGGGAAAGGCGCACGTCTACCCTAGCACTGGATCTACAAAATGCCGCCGGTATCCGCAACGTGTCCGACCGCTACTACGATACCTTCCTGGAACGACCGGTGGAGCGAACGAGCCTCGGCCTCATCCCCGTCCTGAGTTACCGGATTGCGTGGCAATAGATCGGTGAGGGCGGCAGGCGCAGGGGCAAACATTCTAACAACACCACTTTTCAAACATTTTTTATAACCTAATTGCGTATATTTTAGTCTAAATCGCAATAAAGTGAAATAATTTTTATTAATTATACCTAAATTGTTGCGAATTAGGCCACAGGGTGTTTATATTTGTAGCGTCGCAAAACAAAAGCAGTTTTAAACAGCAGTATAATGGCAGATATTTCTAAAGACGCCGCCGCAAAGCTCAAGGCCCTCCAGATGACGATCGATCGTCTGGACAAAGCTTACGGAAAAGGCACCATCATGCGCCTCGGTGAAAGCCAGGCCGCCAACGTGGAAGTGATTCCCACCGGCTCCCTCGGTCTCGACGTAGCCGTCGGCATCGGTGGTTTACCGAAGGGACGGATCATCGAGATCTACGGTCCGGAATCCTCCGGTAAAACGACGCTGGCCATCCACGCCATCGCCGAATGTCAGAAGCGGGGCGGTATTGCCGCCATCGTGGATGCCGAGCACGCCTTCGATCGCTTCTACGCCCAGGCCCTGGGGGTGGATACGGATAACCTCCTGATCTCCCAGCCCGACAACGGGGAGCAGGCCCTCGAGATCGCCGAGAACCTCATTCGCTCCGGTGCCATCGACATCCTGGTCGTTGACTCCGTTGCCGCCCTCGTCCCCCGCGCGGAGATCGAAGGCGAAATGGGTGACTCCAAGATGGGACTCCAGGCCCGCCTCATGTCCCAGGCCATGCGGAAACTTACCGGTACGATCGGTAAGACCGGTTGTTGCTGCATCTTCATCAACCAGCTCCGGGAAAAGATCGGTGTCATGTTCGGTAACCCCGAGACGACCACCGGTGGTAACGCCCTGAAATTCTACGCCTCGATGCGCCTCGACATCCGTCGTACGGGTGCCGCCATCAAGGATAAGGAGGGCAACGTAGTCGGTAACCACGTCAAGGTGAAGGTGGCCAAGAACAAGCTGGCCCCCCCCTTCCGGATCGCCGAGTTCGACATCATGTACGGAGAGGGCATCTCCAAGTCCGGCGAGATCGTCGACCTGGGCGTTGACCAGGAGATCATCAAGAAGTCCGGTGCCTGGTACGCCTACAATGACGCCAAGATCGCCCAGGGCCGCGAAGCCGCCAAGCAGTTCATGCTGGATAACCCCGAGGTGGCCGATGAGATCGAAGGCATGATCAAGGCCCGCCTGATGGGCCTGGAGGAAGAACCCGACGCCGGCTCCAACGGTAAGGGAAAGAAGAAGGACGCCGCCCTCGCGGAATAGTCCGACAGTGTAATCCCACGAAAACGATCCCCGCTCCGGTTAACCGGAGCGGGGATTTTTCAATTTCCCCTTACGCTGCCCGCTCCGGAAACATCCACGTTCTGCTCTCGTGGCTGGCCCGTATAGTTCAGGGACCCCGCACCGCTGACCGCGCCGCGAATGGATTCGGTTGCCCGGATGTCGGCACGGGCGGCCCCGGACAGTACGGCCTTACAGCGATTCACCGCAAACTCCTTTCCGTCCATTTTCGCAGCTCCGGACAGGCGCAGATCGGCCTCGTCGGCACGACCGGATATTTCCAGTTGCGCAGCTCCGGAAAGCTCGACGTTCACCTCCCCTGCTTCGTCTAGCTCACGGACGTCCGCCCGCACGGCCCCGGAAAGCTCGATCTTCCGCAGACTGCGCACGGTGACGTAGACCCTTACCTCTACGTCTCCGTATTCTTTGGGAGAGAAAGTTAGTTCCGGGTCCATACTCAGCGTAAGCCGCCGCCCCCTGACGGACGCACGGAGTAAATCCCGGATCTTTTCCGGGGCTTCAATACGCACGGTAGACGCTTTACCCGGTTCCACCACCAGTTGGTAGGTGTAGCTGGCCCGGATTTCACTGATGTTTTCGAAGGTGTGGGTACTTCCGTCCGTCGGCACGGACTGAGCGAAGGCCAGGGCGGGAAGCAGCAACAGAAGTAGAGATAGGTGACGCATGGGTAAAGGTTATTTGTGACTTATGCGGATAAGGACGACGCGCCCACTACCGGGTTGCATAACTTTGCGGCTGTCCGGAGTGTTTCCACGAAGTTCAACCGTATTATACTATGTTTCCCACTTACGATGTCATTGTCGTCGGAGCCGGTCACGCCGGCTGTGAGGCGGCCGTTGCCGCGGCCAATCTAGGCGCCAAGGTTATGCTGGCTACCATGAATATGCAGACCATCGCCCAGATGAGTTGCAACCCCGCTATGGGTGGCGTAGGTAAGGGACAGATCGTACGGGAGATCGACGCACTCGGTGGCTACTCCGGCATCATTACGGATGAAACGATGGTGCAGTTCCGCCTGCTCAACCTGAGTAAGGGGCCCGCCATGTGGAGCCCCCGCGCCCAGAGCGACCGGATGGCCTTCGCGCTCAACTGGCGGGAAAAACTGGAGGCCCACCCCAACATCGACTTCTGGCAGGAGATGGTGACCGGGGTAGTGATCAAGGACGGTCGTGCCGCCGGCGTCCATACCGGATTGGGAATAGAAATTCCCGCCCGTTCCGTCGTCCTGACCAACGGAACTTTCCTGAACGGTATTATCCACATCGGGGAGAAGCAATTCGGCGGGGGCCGTGCGGGCGAGCGGTCCGCGAAGGGGCTCACCGAGCAACTCCGGGAACTCGGCTTCGAGAGCGGCCGCATGAAAACCGGCACGCCCGCCCGGCTGGACGGACGAACCCTCGACTACAGTGTGATGACCGAACAGCCGGGAGACGAAAACCCCGGTCGCTTTAGCTACACCGATACCCCTCCCCTGGTCGATCAACTTCCCTGCCACGTCACCTACACCTCCCCCGAAGTACACGATACCCTGCGGGAGGGCTTTGACCGCAGCCCGATGTTCAACGGTCGTATTCAGGGTCTCGGACCCCGCTACTGCCCGAGTATCGAGGACAAGATCGACCGGTTCGCCGGACGCGACCAGCACCAGCTATTCGTCGAGCCGGAGGGACGGAATACTTGCGAGATATACGTGAACGGGTTCAGTTCCAGTCTGCCGGAAGACGTACAGTACAAGGCACTCCGTAAAGTGCGGGGCTTCGAGAATATGAAAATGTTCCGCCCCGGCTACGCCATTGAGTACGATTTCTTTCAGCCGACTCAACTCGGACCGACCCTGGAAACCCACCTGGTACCCCGGCTTTACTTTGCCGGACAGATCAACGGGACCACCGGTTACGAAGAAGCCGGTTGCCAGGGGCTGATCGCCGGCTTCAATGCCGCCCTCTCCGTGCAGGAACGCGATCCCTTTATCCTGAAGCGGAGCGATGCCTACATCGGCGTCCTCATCGACGACCTGATCAATAAGGGCACCGAAGAACCCTACCGGATGTTCACCAGCCGGGCCGAGTACCGCATCCTGCTACGGCAGGACGATGCCGACCTGCGCCTTACGCCCCTCGCCCGGGATATGGGAGTAGCCAGTATGGACGATCGGATGGAGCGGGTGGAAGACAAGCGCCGGGGCGTAGCCGACATTACCCGGGAACTGAAGAACCACAGCGTCACCCCCGAGCAGATGAATGACTACCTCACCTCCGTCGGTACCGCGCCCCTGAAGCAGGGCGTAAAGCTGGTTTCTCTCCTCACGCGTCCGGGTATCAGCCTGCCGGGGCTGGGCGGAGCCGTCCCTCAACTTGCCGACTTCCTGAATGCCTACGACGAGGAGACGAAGACACTCGCCGAGGTGACCCTCAAGTACGAGGGGTACATCGAGCGGGAGAAACAAACGGTGGAGAAAATGAACCGACTGGAAGGCATCCGGCTCGGCAAGGGGTTTGACTACGAGCAACTGACCAGCCTGAGCAAGGAGGCACGGCAGAAACTGAATGCTCAAAAACCGGTAACGATCGGGCAGGCCAGCCGCATTAGCGGAGTCAGCCCGGCGGACGTAAGCGTGCTACTGGTTCATCTGGGACGGTAAATCCCCGAACCGTCTTTACATATAACCCAGCGCCAGGACGAGGAACGTCAGCATGAATGGCATGGCCACCCAGAACCACTGGTTCATGAAGATCAGCATCAGGGCGAAGATCACGAAGAAAACCAGGAACAGCAGCCAGTAGCGGCGCGTGTCGGCGGCTTCGTAGTGGGTTACGTTGGTCTTTTCGTCGATGTACATAGGAGGGGGAATCTTTTGCTAATGGCTAGTGGGGGCAAAGGTAATGCTAATAGCCGACCTCGTCGGCGGCGGACTCATCTAAAAACCAGTGCAGGCTGCCGGGGTTCGGTTTGATGTGGGCGACCGGAAAACTCATCGCCCCGGGCTCCTGGTTCAGAATCTGGGCTACGCGGAACGTTTTTCCCGATCCGGTGATCAGGAAGATCACTTCGTCGGAGGCATTGATAACGGGGCCGGTCAGGGTGACCCGCAGTTGTCCGCTCTCCGGATGCCTGGCCACGGCGCAAACCCGTTTGTCCGTCAGCAATTCCAGCTGGTTGGGAAAAATGGAGGCCGTATGGCCGTCTCCCCCCATGCCCAGCATATTAATGTCGAAGATGGGCAGACCGTCCGAATTGAGGGGTAGCAGACTGACAATGGTCTCGGCGTAAGCGGCGGCGGCGGCCTCCGGCTCCAGGTCGGTCGGTACCGGATGGATCTGCGATTCCACCACCGGAACGTGATCGAACAACAGCCGCCGTACTTCTCCGAAATTGCTCTCGGGGTCATCGTAGGGTACCAGCCGTTCGTCTCCCCAGAAAAAGTGAAGGCGCTTCCAGTCGATCTTGTCCTTGTACTCCTCCGCCAGGAGCTGGAACAGGAGTTTCGGCGTGCTGCCCCCGGAGAGTGCCCAGAATACGGGGTCCTCCGGCCGGGACTCCAGCCTGCCCACCAGGTGGTCGGCGAAGGCACGGGCCACGGCCTTACCCGTGGGGTGAACGTGAAGTTGGGGCTGGTAAGACTTATCCATATTTAATCAGGTCTAGCAGATCGTCGGCACTCAGGCTGCCACTTTGCTCGGTTCCGGCCAGCAGGCTATCGGCCAGGTCGCGCTTCTGCGCGTGGAGTTTAACGATCTTTTCTTCAATGGTGTTCTCGGACACGAACCGATAAACGGTTACCGGCCGCTGCTGACCGATGCGGTGAGCCCGGTCGCTGGCCTGGTCCTCCACGGCGGGGTTCCACCAGGGATCGAGGTGGAGAACGTAATCGGCCGCCGTCAGCGTCAGGCCCGTGCCACCGGCTTTGAGGCTGATCAGGAACAGGTCACCCTCTCCCCGCTGGAAGGCCTGTACGGCCTCGTCCCGCTTCTTACCCGGCGTACTGCCGTCGAGGTACTGGTAGGGAATTCCCTGTTCGATGGCCCAGGCCTCAACGATCTTGAGGTGACGAACGAACTGGGAAAAAATGAGTGCCTTGTGGCCGTTCTCCCGCAATTCGGAGACCGTCTCGGCCAGTAATTCCAGTTTGCTGCTGGAAATTTCCACGGAGGGGTCCACCAATTGGGGGTGGCAGGCCGCCTGCCGCAGCTTCATGAGCTGAGCCAGGATCTGGAAGCGGCGGTTCGGTCCTTCCGCATCATCGATGTTCTCCAGGGCGCGCTGGCGCAGTGCCTCGTAGAAGGCCCTTTCCTCATTGGAGAGCTCAACGGTAAGGGTAACCTCGGTCTTCGGTGGAAGTTCCTCCAGTACTTCCTCCTTCCGGCGACGCAGGATGAAGGGCTGAATGAGCCGGCGCAATTGTTGCCGCCGCTCATTGTCGTTGTTTTTGGTGATCGGAACGGTGTACTTCTCGTTGAAGCGCTGGAAGCTGCCCAACATTCCCGGGTTGAGAAAGGTAAACAGGTTCCAAAGTTCCCCGAGGTGGTTCTCGATCGGCGTACCGGTGGTGGCCACCCGGAAATCACCCTGCAGCTGCATGGCGATCTGGCTGCGCTTGGTCCCCCGGTTCTTGATGGCCTGGGCCTCGTCGAGTACGATGGAACCGAAACGTTTGGCGGACAGGGCGTCTCCCTCGAAGGGTAGTAAGCCGTAGCTCACGACCAGCATATCGTAGGGACCGACCGAATCGATCACCTCCTGCCGGTCCGTACCGCCCAGCAGTATCGGCTTGAGCGTCGGGGCAAATTTATTGGCCTCCCGGATCCAGTTGCGGGTCACGGAAGCCGGAGCGATCACCAGACAGGGGCCGTCCTCGGCGCGGGCCGAGAGCATGGCCAGCGCCTGGATGGTCTTACCCAGTCCCATATCGTCGGCCAGACAGGCACCCACCCCCCAGTCGGCCAGCCGCATCAACCAGCGGAAACCGTCCAGCTGGTAAGGACGCAGCTCGGCCCGGAAAGTGGTCGGAACCCTGGCGATGGTCTGCCCGACGCTGCGAATGCGATCCAGGCTCTCCCGCCAGGCTACGTCTGCCTCGAAGGCACCGAGCTGGTCGGCGATATCGTCCAGCAATCCGGTAGCCAGGGGGTGCAGTTGCAGTCCGTCCTTCCCCTTGGTCATCAGTCCCTCCATCTCCCGCAGTTTGCGGCGGAGCTGGTCGGTCAGCGCGACGTACTGTCCCTCGCTGAGTTGAATGAAATTACTTTGCTCGTTTTCGGAGATCTTCTCGATCAGTTCGCGGAAACTGATGACCTGGTGCTCGTCGACCACCAGTTCTCCCTCTACGTCAAACCAGCCGGCCTTCTCCTTGACCCCCAGGCTGAGATCCCCGAAGTCGACGCTGCCGACCAGCCGGATTTTCTCTCCCCTCGGGTGCTCCAGCACGATACGGTCGAGTGCGCGCAGGGGCTGCAACTCCAGCAGGATGTGAAGACAGTCCTCCACCTCATCGACCTGCCACTCGTAGTCACGGTGGATCAGTTTCTGGAGCGTAGGGCAGTCCACGATAACCGCTTCCGCCTTCGCGATCTCCTCTTTCATATTGCGCTCCGCCAGCAGACGACCGCCGTCGGCCTCCGAGATCACCTTCTGCCGCCCCTTGCCGGGCTTGAAGTACTGGTCTTCCTGCGGGAGGGGTTTGACGAAAAACTCCAGCTTGAAGGTTTCGCCGATGGGCAGCAGGTGAACGTAGGTACGCTCGTCCACCTTCACTTCGTCCAGGTCGTCGATCACGCCATTCAGGGTATTCTGTACCTCCACGAAACGGCCGATGTTGCGGGCTACGTCCTGTAACCGGTGACGGGCGCGTTTCGGAATTTCCAATCCCTCACCGATCTGGCGGTGAATGGCATCGTGGCTCTCGTTCACCTCAATCACCTGGTAGCGGGTGGGCGTTTCTTTGACCACCTGTACGCCGGTACCGTTGAACTGCTGGGCAAACCGGAGGAACAGGCGGTTATCCCCCTCCTCGATCAGCAACTGGGGATTGCGACGGATCAGGTCCACCCCGACCGCCGTATTCTGGATCAGGTAGAGGTTGGGGTGGCCGACCAGGGCGACCAGGGCGTCTTCGTAGTTCAGGGCGAAGTGACCGTTGGGGTGGTAGCGGCTGTAGTCCTCCTCGATGGCTTTGGCTACGCTGACGTCCTGGGGCGTCATGCCCGCCACGTCCCCCTGCTTGACCCGCTTCAGGGAAACCTTGCGGCCCTTGGACCACTGTCCGTTCTTTCCCAGCGTCTGTTCGCGGGGCTCGATCTCCCGTGCTTCGAAGTCGACGAACCACACGAAACGGCTCGTTTTCTTACTCTTTTTCTTGTCGCTACCGTCGGCGGACCCCATGCTCACCAGTACCTCCAGGGCACGTTCCCAGGGTTCTATTCGCGGCATGGCGTCAGCCAGGGAGATGATCCGTAAATCCTCGGACAGTTGGGCGGCCCGGTCCGCGAACGCCTGGCGGGCGGCCTCCTCGGGGTGGCGGGTGCTCAGTACGCGGGTGAGTTCCATCTCCACCCATAAATAACCGTTTTCCCGGGCCTGGTCGCGCAGGGCATCCAGTTCGGCGATCTCGGCGTCGCTGACCGGCTGGGTAGAACTGGCCGTCCACATCCGGTACAGGGCCGCGAAAACACGGGTGAAGGCATTCTGCTCGGCACGCTCCAGGCCGCTTTCAGCCAGCATCTGGGCCGGCTCGTCGTTGCGCAAATAGGAAAACAGGGCCTGGAACACCAGGTGGGTGCCGGCCAGCCGCAGGTTCTGCAGCGGATCCTGATTCCCCAGGTGATGGCCGATCTCCTCGGCGCGCTTCACGCCACCGTGGCGGAGCAGGGAGATCAGGTAGAAGTACCCCGCCAGGTGGGAGGGGTACTTGTTGTCAAAATCTCGCCGGTAGCCCTTCCGTACGGTCTCGATCAGTTCCGAGGCCGCGACATCGTCGTCCCGCAGCACCTGGTAGATCAGGTGGTCGGCGGCCGCTCGCCACTCGTCGGTTTCCAGGTCCGCCCACAGCCGGAGGCGGCTCCACGACCCCTGAAGAACGAAAGCCTCCGTGAGCAGGTCACGCATGGACCCTGACTCCGGCTCCCGGATCCGCTCGTGCTGCTCCAGGAACTCAACGAGCTGATCCAGCGGTTCCATCTTCAGTAGCGCCCGCCGGAAAGCATTGGCTACGTTGATCTCCTGCCAGGCGGGCAGTAAACGGTCCACCCACTTGGGGTCGAACTCCGCGAAGAGCGGATCGACGAATACGCCGCGGGCGGCCTGATCGGGGTAGAACGTCTCGGATTCCCGTTGTAACCGGTCGTAACCCGCTTCGTTCTCCTGGTAGAAATTAATGCGGATTTCCCGCATGAGGGCGTGGGGGCTACTGGGCTGCCAGTAGGTCTTGTAGGGCAGTTCCCGCCGGATCTCGTTCACCAGCTGGGCGAAATCCGGTCGGCCGCTCGCGATCCGCATGATCGCCTCGCTGTAGAGCGGGCTGATGCGCCAGGCGTGGCCGTCGTGCTTGTTTACAGCACCGGCTTCGTGCATTTTATGGACGATCTCTTCGGTGGCGGCGTGGGTAAACCGAGACTCCCCGGCAGGCGGGGTCATACCGATTTTATTCAGCAGCCTACTCAGGTCCAGGACGGAACGCTCCTCAAAAACGATGCTCATGGCGGTTGCCACGTCACGCTCTGTGGCGCTCAGTTGGGTCCACAGCTTGCGGAAAGTTAACTTCATTCGGTATTCAGCGGGTTATCTAATGCTAAAGGCGTGAGCCTATTTGATGGTTGTTACCACCTCCTCTTTTTTTGAAAAGGATTACTCAGGGCGACGGCGCGCAGGTGCCGGGTTTTCGCTGATGAAGCTCCGGGTGAAGTTCCGGGTGTCGGCCGCCTCGGAGTTCCGATGGGTACCGGAACGGAGGACGTCCGACTCCTCGCAACGTAGTTAACTTTGCACCTGCGCACCGCCGGCAATAAGAGACACCTTTCCCTTACCTTCACCCCATGACCCGTACCCGGCTCACACTACTGCTGCTGCTCACCCTTGGGTGGCTCTCCGCTCAGCCCACCAACGACGGCGTACTGGCCCGCGCCAAACTGGCCAGTAAGGTCATCCATATCGGCGACCAGATTTTTCTCGACGTAGACATCTCCGCCCCCCCCGGCACCGAGGTCGTCGGGATGGACCCCGCCCTGATCAATGAGCTACCGGGGCTGGAAGTAGTCGATGGCAGTAAACTTTCCGTTGTCGCCAAAAACCCGGAACTCCTGCTCCAGCAGCGGTTTCTCATCACCAGTTTCGATACCGGTTACGTAGCCGTTCCACCGCTTCCCGTTGTATTTTCCCGCGATGGCGGAGCGACCGACACTACTTATACCAACGACCTGCTCCTGCGGGTAATGGGCATCCTGGTAGACGACGATGCGGAACTGATGCCCATCAAGCCCATCATCGAGGAACCGATGAACTGGCTGGACCTCTGGCCCGTCTATGCCCTCCTGCTCGGCGGGTTATTTTCCTACGGTATCTACTATTACATCGACCGCCAAAAAGCGCCGCCGCCCCCACCCCCGCCGCCCCCACCGGCCGATTTCGTGGCCCTGCGCTCGCTCGCGGGACTGGAGGAGAAAAAACTCTGGCAGCAGGGACAGACAAAACCCTACTACAGTGAACTGACGGACATCCTGCGCCGCTACCTGAATGGACGGTTCGGTATCCGGGCCCAGGAAATGACAACGCGCCGGATTACGGACGAACTCGGTCAGCGCCGGGAACTCGATGCGGAACGACGCAAGGAACTCTCCGAATTACTCCAATTATCGGACCTCGTGAAGTTTGCGAAGGCCACCCCGGCCGAGGAACTCCACCCCCGCAGCCTGGAACGCGTCCGTGCCTTCGTGATCGCCACGGGCAAGGTTACGCCTGCCCCATCCGTTAGCCCCGAAAGCGAATCTTCCTCATGAGTTGGTGGTCACAGTTTACGTTTGTTTATCCCTGGTTGCTGCCACTCGTAGCCGCGCCGCCACTGCTGTGGTTCTGGCTACGCCGCCGGGGCGACCGCGATCTGAGCATGCGGCTGCCGAGCACCTCCTCCATCACCCGGCTGAGGAACTGGAAGAGTACGGTCCGGCCCTTTCTTCCGCTGCTCCGGGTAGCCGCCCTGATGCTGTTCCTCGTCGCCCTGGCCCGTCCCCGTCTCGACCTGAGCGAGGAGAGCGTGACGGCCGAGGGCATCGACATCGTCCTGACGATGGACCTCTCCACGAGTATGGGCGCGACGGACTTCCAGCCCAACCGGCTGGAGGTGGCTAAAAAAGTAGCCCGGGAGTTCGTCTCCCGCCGGGAGTTCGACCGCATCGGCCTGGTCGCCTACGCCGGAGAAGCCTACACCAAGGCCCCGCTGACCGTCGATCACGAGATCATCGACCGCTTCCTGGGCGAACTGCAAATGGGAGAAATCACCGACGGTACGGCGATCGGAACCGGGCTGGCCACGGCCGTTAACCGGCTACGGGACAGCGAGGCGGCCAGTAAGATCATCATCCTGCTGACCGACGGGGAGAACAACGCCGGCTACCACAGCCCGGAGCTGGCCGCCGAGCTGGCCAAGGAATTCGGTATTCGCGTTTACACCATCGGTGTAGGGAGCGGGGAAGAGACCCTGATGCCCTCCGCGCCACTGGGCGGGGGCCGCTACCGCTTCAAACCTACCCGCGGTACGGTGGACGATAAACTACTGGCCTACATCGCCAAGGAGACGGACGGCCGCTACTTCCGGGCCAAGGACACCGAGGAACTCGAACAGATCTACGATTACATCGACGAATTGGAAAAGACGGAGATCGAAACGACCGTCTTTCGCCGCTACGAGGAACAGTTCGGCCGCTTCCTGCTACTGGGCCTCGGTTTACTACTACTGGAAACCACGCTGCGCTACACCGTGTTACGAACGATACCCTAACGATCGTCATGCCTCCAGCCATCCAGGAAATCCGCGACCAGCTCGCCACCGTTTACGCCCAGATGTACGTCAACGGGCAGCCGGGTTACGAACAGGTGACCTTCGGGGAGAACGCCTTCCAGGAGTTAGCCTACCTGACCGAACTGCTGCCGTCGGACAAATCTACCGAATTGCTCTTCCGGCTTTCCGAGGAGGTTCCGGCCACCAAGGTCGCGGAGCTCTACAACGTACTTATCTGGGGTGCCGACAGCCGGGGACTGATCGAGCCCGAAGCCATCCAGGAATGGTTCTACGGCAAGCAGCGGCGGCGGATCGAGATCGCCTGTCAGGTCGACCTCTTCCCCAGCAACAGCATGGAGGAGTGCGAACGCATCCTGGAGATACTGCAACGGCGGTTTCCCGACCTCAACCACCTGCTACAGCCCCTGCTGCGGGAGGTGGAAGCCCGCCAGAAGGAGGAAAAAGCCTGGTCGGATTACCGCAGGGATACCTTCGAAATGCCAAAGGAGATGACTCCGTCCATACTCCACATCATCCAAGACATCAAGCAAAAGAAATAGACTATGTTTCGACTGGAGCATCCGGAGTATCTGTGGTTCCTGCTGACCGTCCCCGTCCTGCTGGCCGTCTTCCTCTGGTACTGGCGCAGCCGTCGGGCCGCCCTGGATCGCTTCGCCGACCGCGAACTGCTGGACCACCTGGCTCCGGGACTGAACCGCCGGCTACCCTGGACGAAGTTCGCCCTCTCCCTGGCGGCCATCCCCTTCCTGGTCATTGCCCTGGCCAACCCCCAGTGGAGCGCCGAGCGGCAGGAGATCAACCGGCGGGGCATCGACCTGATCGTGGCCCTGGACATTTCCAACTCCATGCTCGCCGAGGACGTGCAGCCCAGCCGGATGGAGCGCGCCCGCTACTTCGCCACCACCCTGGTGGACGAACTGACGGGTAACAACATCGGTATCGAACTCTTTACCTGTACGGCCGTCATGCAGGCCCCGCTGACGACGGACTACGGCTTCGTGAAGTCGGTCATCAGCAGCGCCGGCCCGTTTCAGATCAGTGCCCAGGGCACCAACCTGGCGGAGGCCATCGACCACGCCGAGAACAGTTTCGAGGAGTCCAGCGCCAACCACCGGGCGCTCATTCTGATATCCGACGGAGAGGACCACGACGGATCGGCCGCTTCCGCCGCCGAAAACGCCCGGGCCGCCGGCCTGCTGGTGTACACCGTCGGAGTGGGCAAGCAGAGCGGCAGTCAGATGCCCGTCACCCTGCCCAACGGCCGCCGCGACTACATCCGCAACCCCAGTGGAGGAGCGGCCACCACCAGCGCCAACCCCGAGACCCTGGAAAGGATAGCGGAGGCCGGCGGGGGTAGCTATTTCCCACTGAGCGGGGACAGCCAGGCGCTGGCCGCCGCCCTGCGCAGCCAGGTGGACCGGATTGAGAAACAGGAATTCGAGAGCCAGAGCTTTTCCACCTACGACAGCTATTTTTATTACTTCCTCGCCCCCGGTATCCTGCTGCTGCTGATCGACCTGCCGATCAGCCGGAAGGACCGCCGGCTCGCGAAAAAATTTGAAATCTAAGCCCATGCTCCGATTGCTGATCCTTCTTCCGATACTCCTGCTGGCCGCTTCCGGTTGCGCGGATGCCCAGCAACTCGTCGAGCATGGATTACTCAAATCGTTCTCGTTAAAGAGTGAACTCCTCTCCGGCTTCCACGGTAAGGACGTGACCGTCCGGGCGGCCGTGCTGCTGCCGGGGGGCTACGCCGACCATCCGGAGCGGCGCTATCCGGTCCGTTACAACGTGGCCGGCTACGGCGGTCGGTTCACCAGGGTCAATAAACTGGTAGAAGACGAGGCCTTCATGAAGTGGTACGAAGCCGGGAACGGCCCCCAGGTCATTACGGTTTTCCTGGACGGAGAGGGGCCCTACGGCGACCCTTACCAACTCGACTCGGACAACAGCGGGCCCTACGGCCGCTCCCTGATCGAGGAGATCATCCCGGCAATCGACGCCGGTTACCGGACGCGGGCGGAAATGAAGTACCGGTTTACGGACGGCTGCTCCACGGGTGGGTGGGTCTCCCTGGCCCTGCAGCTACTTTATCCGGACACCTTCGGGGGCGTGTACTCCTACAGCCCCGACCCCGTCACCTTCCGCTGGATGCAACTGGTGGATATGTACCAGGATACCAGCGCATTCTACAATTCAAAGGGCTACCTGGTGCCGACCCGCCGCAGCCGGCAGGGGGAACCGTTACAGTCCATCCGGAGTGAGGTAGCGGAGGAGAACGAAGCGGGTAAATCAGGCACCTACCTGGACGGCAAGGGCCAGTGGGGAGCCTGGAACGCCCTCTACAGCCCGAAGGGGACGGACGGGCTGCCCGCCGCGGCCTTCGACCCGCTGACCGGCCGGATCGACCCGGCGGTGGTGGAACACTGGAAGCGGTACGACCTGCTGTTTCACCTGCGGGACAACTGGACCACCCTCGGGCCGAAACTGGCCGGCAAGGTGTACGTCTGGATGGGGGACATGGATAATTACTACCTCAACAATGCGCTACGCGACTTCGATGCGTTCCTACGGACAACCAGTAATCCTGAATCGGACGCCAAGATCGAGTTCACGGCCACGATGGGCCACTGCGACCGTTACAACCACCGCCGGGTACTGGAGCAGATCACCGACCGCCTGGACAAAATGGACAATAATGATGATGACCGGTAGATTTTACTTCGTCACGCTGCTGCTCGTTATGAGTGCCTGCACCTGCGTCCGCGCCCAGGAGAGCCACCGTGCTCTGCGCCGGGGGAACGATGCCTATAAGGCCGAGGATTTCAACCGGGCGGAAGCAGAATACAACCAGGCTCTCAGTGCCGAAAACAGCGCCAAGGGCAACTACAACCTGGGGAATGCCCTCTTCGAACGGGGGGAGTACGAACAGGCCGGCAAGCGTTACGAGGAGGCCGCCACCCTGAGTGAGGACCCCACCGTGAAGAGCCGTGCCTACCGCAACTTAGGGGACACTCACTTCAAGCGGGAGGACTACGGAAAGGCCGCCGAGAACTACAAGGAAAGCCTGCGCATCAACCCCAACGACACCGAGACGAAGTACAACCTGAGCAAGGCCATCCGCGAACTCTATAAACAGGAGCAGGAGAAAAAACAGCAGGAGCAGCAAAACGAGGAGGAGCAGGACCAACAGAACGACCAGGAGCAGCAACAGCAACAGGGGGAGGGCCAGCAAAACAACGACCAGGAAAAAGAAGGACAGGGCGACGAGCAGCAACAGAAGGACGGACAGGACCAGGAACAGAAGGACCGGCAGGACGGACAGCAAACCGAGCCGCAGGACGGCCAGGGGCAGTCCGACGCCCAACCGGGAAAGGGACCGAAGATGAGCCGGGAGGAAGCCGAACGGCAACTGAAGATCGCCGAGGACGCGGAAAAGGAAACCCTGCGGCGGTTACAGACCGGAGCGCGGGAAGGCTGTACGGGTGATAAAGAATGGTGATGATGAATTGTTGGACCGTTGGATTGTTGGACCGTTGGATTGTTGGACCGTTGGAGCGTTGGAGGGGGACGCTGGCGCTGGGGTTGGTCCTGGTGGTTTCCGCGGTGTCGGCCCAGCACCAGGACATCACCTTCGTCTCCGACCTGGGAAAGGACAAGATGCTGGCCAACAGCACCGTGGAGTACCAACTCACCCTGCGCAACGCCCAGGGAACCGACCCCGTGATCCCGGATTTTAAGGATTTCATCGTGCTGCAGGGGCCCAACCGCCGTATGGGTACGAGCCTGGTGAACGGGCTTTCCACCAGTTATATGTCGTTCACCTGGCTGCTGCAACCCAGGCGGACGGGGCGGCTTACCGTAGAACCGGCCAGCATCCGGGCGGCGGGGCGTACTTACCGGGCCAACAGCCAGACGGTAGAAGTTCTGCCCGTCGCGGCGGGCTCCGCCGGAACCGCGCCGGACAATTTCCTGCGGGCGGAGGTGAGTACCAGCGAGGCCGTCGTGGGGCAACAGATCATTCTCAACCTCAACCTGTACTCCACCAACCGGCCGCTGAGTCGTAACGTCATGGCCGAGCCGGACTTCGACGGCTTCTACACCCAGGCGCGGCGGCAGTTCGACGGAAGCCCCCGCCCCGCCATCGAGAACGGGAAGGAATACGAAGTACGTACCCTGGGCAGCGTGGCACTTTTTCCCCTCAAGAGCGGGGAACTGACCATCGCCCCCTACCGCATCATCCTGGGTATCATCCGCTTCCGGGACGGGGGACGCTTCAGCCGCCGCTCCACCGAGCAAATCAGCCTGAGCACCGACAGCCTCCGGATCCGGGTCCGGGAACTGCCCCAGCCCCGGCCGGATGATTTTAGCGGAGGGGTCGGGACTTACCGGGTGGAGGTGAGCACCAACCGCAACGACATGACCACGGACGATGCCCTGACCCTCCGTATGACGGTGACCGGGCAGGGAGACGTGGAAAGACTGACCGCCCCCAGCCCGGTGGATCCGACGATCTGGGACGTCTATGACCCCGTAGTACTCCAGGAGGAGTGGCTGGACAGCCCCTCCGGCCTCTTCGGCCGCAAGATATTCGAGTACAAACTCGTCCCGAAGCGGGAAGGCAACTTCACCATCGCTCCGGCACTGACCTACTTCAACACCGACAGCAGTGCCTACCTCTCCGATGCCCCCCAGGATTTCACCATCCGGGTGGCCGGGGGCAGCGGACAGCCCACTTACGACACCTCCGCGGAGGCAGAGGAACTCTCGGAACGCGTACTGTTGCCCGCGGGGGAGGTAGCGGCCGGGCGGCGCTACGGTAGCGGACTGTCCGGCAGCCCGGGGTACTGGGGCCTTTTCCTGCTACCGCTGCTACTGGCCGGCGGACTGCTGAGTTACCGAAGCTACCGGAGTAAGCAGGCTAGTCGTGACCCCGCTGAGGTTGCCCGGGAACGGGCCGCCAAGCTGGCCAGTCAACGACTGAGCGTGGCCCGGACGCACCGCGACAAGGTGGCTGCCCGCCCCTTTTACGACGCCGTGGAAGACGCCCTGCTGGGTTACCTACGCGACCGGCTGGAGATCCCCGGCGCGGAACTGGGCCGTAAGACGATCGGCCCCCGCTTACTGTCGGCGGGTGCCGGTGCGGACATTACGGACCGCTACGACCGCCTCCTGCAGCGCTGTGAGATGGCCCTCTACGCGGGGCAGGACCGGGCCGACGACCTGGCCGAAACCTACGAAGCGGCGAAACAGCTGATCCTGGACACCGAAAAAGCCCTGCGGTAGGCCCATAAAAAAAGCCCAACGGCGCAATTACCGGCGGGCTCGTAGAAATAATGGGTTACTAAATCAAGGCGTATCTACTCGAAACAAAAAATATTCATGGGATAACTTCAGTACAGGGGAACCAAGTGTTTACTTCGGACCTGCTTGCACCCCTAAGACGGGTCCCGCCCGTATTCGTACACTCCCGGGTAATTTTTTTTCGCAACCTACCTTTAGGCATGCTCCTCGCCCTTTTCCGGACCAATCAGGCTTCCGCCGGCCTCCTCCTCTTCCTCTACGCGCTGGTGGTACAACTCCCCTTTTTCCTACTGCCCGGAACCAGGGAAGTGCTCCCGGGGGGCGGCTATCTCGGGCGGGGGTGGGCGGTCTGGTTTGCCGACCATCCCGTGCTGGGTCTGTTGTTGTCGGCCTTCTGCCTGACCGTCGCGGGTATCGCCACGAACGTGTACGCCCAGCGGCACGATATGGCCCGCAACATTACTCAGTTCCCGGGCGTATTCGTGATTCTCTGCTGGGCCCTGATTCCGGCGGCCCACGTTTTTCATCCCCTTCAGCCGGCCCTGGTGTGCCTGGCCTTCGGGTTACTTTCCCTGGGTAGCGTTTACAAGCGGGAGGAGCCGGCGGTTTCCCTGCTCAATACCGGACTCTGGCTCGGGCTGGGTACGCTGTTCCAGCCCGAACTGCTATGGTTCATTCCCGCCCTTATTTTCGGGATCGGCATCCTGAGAACCCCGGACCTGCGCAGCATTTTCCAGCTGCTCTGCGGGGTGGTCCTGGTACTGTTCCTGGCCGGCACCTGGGCGTACTTCCGCGGACGGGGGGATGATTTCCTGGCGGCACAGTTCTCCAGTCTCAGCTGGTATGACCTTTCGGCCGCCGGTCAGTATTCCCTGATGGGGGCGGCGGTAGTCGGGCTGCTATTGCTGTTGGGCGTCTTCTCCGCCGGTTCCATTACGCGGCTGCTGAACATCGAGGGGAGCAAGTCAGTGTCCATTTTTTACTGGTTACTCCTCGGCACGATGCCCGTGCTGGCCTTCGGGGGCGTACTCCCGATTGCGGAACTGCAACTGATCACCCTCCCGCTGGGCATGTTGCTCGGCCTGCGGATGTCCGCCGTTCCGGCCCCTACGGCGGAGCTACTGCACCTGCTGCTCTTCGCGGCGGCCCTGGCATTCTGTACGCTATCGCTGTTTTAAACGCACTTCGTACTTTTGGCCGGCCTGTCGCATTGTTGGATGTACGTAATTAAACGCTAATTAGCACATGAGCAATTTTTTCACCGAATTCAAGAAGTTTGCCGTTAAGGGCAACATGATCGACCTGGCGATCGGTATCATTATCGGCGCGGCCTTCAACAAGATCGTCGACGTGCTGGTTAAGCAGATCATTTCCCCACCGCTGGGGCTGCTGACGGCCGGCGTGGAACTCAACAGCCTGCAGTGGGTCATCAAGGCGCCCACGACGGCGGCGGACGGTACCGTGACCGACCCGGGCGTCGTGATTGGTTACGGCATGTTCCTGGAGGCCATGATGGACTTTTTCATCGTCGCCCTCACCCTTTTCATCGTCATCCGCTTCATCAACTCGCTCAAGGAAAAGGCGGAGAACGAGCAGGATAAAACCGTACCTACGCCCCGGGACATTCAGTTGCTGGCGGAGATTCGGGACGAGATGCGGGCCATGCGGAAATCAGTTGGGGAGTCTGGGAGTTAGGGAATTTGGGAGTTGGAGGGTTCGGGAGTTGGGGAGTTAGCGCCACAGGTGTCGCGGAAAGGGCGGCGGCGCGCAGGTGCAAACTTCGTGGATGCTGCCCGTCTGCCCCTCTTATCGGGAGCGAGCACGCTCTAACGTTCTAACGGTCCAATTATCCAAGGGTCTAACTCCCAAACCCTCCAACTCCCAAACGCAATAACTATTTTGGGCCATGATCAAAACTGACGTCCTCATCATCGGTTCCGGTATCGCCGGACTGAGCACCGGCATCAAGCTGGCCATCCTGCGGCCCGACCTGAAGATCGACGTACTGACCAAGGTCAACGAGCGGGAGAGCAACACCAGCTACGCCCAGGGCGGGGTGGCCGCCGTCTGGGACCACGGTACCGACAATTACGAAAAGCACATCGAGGATACGCTGGACGCCGGGGCCGGGCTGTGCGACGAGCAGATCGTCCGCATCGTCGTAGAGGAAGGGCCCACCCGCGTAGAGGAGATCATCAAGTGGGGTACCCGTTTCGACCTCGACCAGTTCGAGAAGTACGACCTCGGCCGGGAGGGCGGTCACTCCGTAAATCGCATCCTGCACTACAAGGACCTGACGGGCTGGGAAATACAGCGGGCCCTGAGCGCCAAGGCGGCTACCCTGGACAACTTAAACGTGCACGAACACTACTTCGCCCTCGACCTGATCACCCAGCACCACCTGGGGCACATCGTTACCCGGCTGACGCAGAACATCGAGTGCTACGGCAGCTATGTCCTGAACAAAGAGGACAAGAGCATCGAAACCATCCTGGCCCGGACGACCGTCCTGTGTACCGGC
Organism: Lewinellaceae bacterium; assembly: GCA_963838715.1. Classification (GTDB taxonomy): domain Bacteria; phylum Bacteroidota; class Bacteroidia; order Chitinophagales; family Saprospiraceae; genus Neolewinella. The sequence continues at coordinate 2,935,572 of CAWISE010000009.1, read as the reverse complement.
GGGGCCGGCCAGATCTACCGTTCGACGACCAACCCGGTGATCGCCACGGGAGACGGAACGGCCATGGCCTACCGCGCCAAGGTCCACCTGGAAAATACCGAGTTCGTCCAGTTTCACCCCACGGCACTCTACAACCCCGGTCGTGACCCCCAGGCCTTCCTGGTCAGTGAGGCGGTACGCGGGGAGGGAGCCATCCTGAAACGGCCCGACGGTAGTGAGTTCATGCAGGACTACGACCGGCGGGGAAGCCTGGCCCCCCGCGACATCGTGGCCCGCGCCATCGACAACGAGATGAAACTCGGCGGTTACGACTATATGTGCCTCGACTGTACGCACATCCCCGAGGAGCACTTCCTGCGTCACTTCCCCACCATTCACGAAAAGTGCATGAGTATCGGGATCGACCCGGCGAAGGACATGATCCCCGTCGTCCCGGCCTGTCATTACATGTGCGGAGGCGTGAAGGTGGACGAGTACGGACAGACCTCCGTCAACTACCTCTACGCCTGTGGGGAATGTACCAGCACCGGCCTCCACGGCGCGAACCGACTGGCCAGCAACAGCCTGCTGGAAGCCCTGGTGTTCGGTCACCGCATTGCCCACTCCATCGCGGCCAACATCGATACCCACGAACTGCGGGAAGACATTCCGAGCTGGAACCGCACGGGAACCACCGAACCGAAGGAGCACGTACTCATTACCCAGAGCGTGAAGGAACTCAAGGAAGTGATGTCTAGCTACGTCGGCATCGTACGCAACGACCGACGGCTCGCCCGCGCCAAGGACCGGCTCAACCTGCTGGGAGAGGAAACCGAACTGCTGTACCGGGACAGCCTGGTAAGCCCACAACTCTGTGAACTGCGTAACCTGATCACCATCGGGCACCTGGTCACCAAGGCCGCCAGTCTCCGTAAGGAGAGCCGGGGCTTGCACTACACCACGGATTATCCGGAACGGGCCCCCTTTTTACAGTACAGTATTCTGTAATGGCCGACGTAATACCAGCACTGGCGAAACTGCGGGGTGCCGCCCTCACCCTGAACCGTACCGACCCGGAACGGCTGAACGACTGCCTGCTTCGCCTGGCCGACCTGGCGGAAACGGAAACCCCCACCGTCCTCGCCGCGAACGCCCGCGATCTGGAACGGATGGACCCGGAGGACCCCAAATACGACCGCTTGCTACTCAACGAGACGCGCCTCGCAGAGATAGCCTCGCACCTGCGCACCGTCGCCCGTCTGCCCAGCCCCCTGGGCCTCCGCCAGGAAGAACGGACGCTCGGTAACGGTTTGGAACTGAAGCGGATCAGCGTTCCCATCGGGGTGGTCGGGGTGGTCTTCGAATCCCGCCCCAACGTGACCTTCGACGTGTTCGCCCTGAACCTGAAGGCCGGTAACGCCACGGCGCTGAAGGGGAGTCGCGATGCCCGGGACAGTAACCTGGCGATCAAAAAGCTGATCGACCGGGCCCTCGCCGACACCGGGCTGCCCCCTGCCTGTTTCCTGGCCCCGGCCGAACGGGAAGCCCTGGGGCCGATGCTGACCGCCGACGGGCTGATCGACGTGATCATCCCCCGGGGCAGCCAGGGCCTCATCGACCACGTACGGGCCAACGCCACGGTCCCGGTGATCGAGACCGGTGCCGGTATCTGCCACGCCTACATCGACGAAACGGCCAATCTGGACTGGGCAAAAAACATCATCACGAACGCCAAGGCCCGCCGCGTCAGCGTCTGTAATTCCCTGGACTGCCTGCTGCTGCACCGCCACCAGCTATCCGCCCTGCCCGGGCTGCTGAGCGAACTCGGAGAAACGCACCGTTGTGGGGTTTACGCCGACCCCTCGGCCCTGGCCGCCCTCTCCGGGGCCTACCCGGCGGAACTGCTGTACGCCGCCTCGGAGGACAGCTACGGCACCGAATTCCTGAGCATGAACCTGGCCGTCCGAACCGTGGAGTCGATCGACGAGGCTATCCAACACGTCAATCGCTACGGCAGCCGCCACAGTGAGGCCATCGTGAGTGATTCCCCGGACCACCAGGAGCGCTACCTGCGGGAAATAGACGCGGCGGTGGTCTACGCGAATGCCAGTACGGCCTTTACCGACGGCGGGCAGTTCGAACTCGGCGCGGAGATCGGGATCAGCACCCAGAAGCTGCACGCCCGCGGGCCGATGGGGCTGGCGGCCCTGACCAGTTACAAGTACGTGGTGACCGGGAGCGGGCAAGTCCGCTAGTCTTCCGTCCCTTCCAGTTCCGCTATGTAAAAATTATAGATGTAGCGGGGCGTCAGCAGGTAGAGCGCCCGGTAGATCTCCAGCGCGAGTTGCCGGGCTTCTTCGTCAATACCACCACTCAGCCGGTAGCGGGTCAGGTAGGCGCCGGCCCGTTGCTCGTCGTTCAGGCCGGATTGCTGGATCAGGTCCGCTACGATCCGGATGGACTGTGCGGTATTGCCGGTATCGTAGGCAGCCAGACAGCGGGCGTGCAGCAGACGGGAACCGAACAGCAGGTCGGGGTTACCGAGCTCCTCCGCGATCTTCAGTGCCTCGGCCTCGACGGCCCGGAGCGAGTCCAGGCGGCCGTCCTCCAGCAAGACCATTCCCTTTTCCTGGAGGCTGGACCCCAGTACGAGGCGGTTGCTGGTAGAGCGGGCGATCTCGATGGCCTCATCGTAGTAGGAGAGGGAGGTCTCGTAGTCCCGCTGCAGGAAATAGATATCACCCAGGGTATTGACGGCCTTGGCGACCCCCTTGCGGTAGCCCAGTTCTTCCGATATTTTTTTACTCCGGTCGAGGTGGCCGATGGCTTCCGAGAATTTGCCCATCAGGCTGTTGATGTCCCCCAGTAGCCCCTCGACTACGGCAATACCCTGCCGGTCGCCCAGTTCCCGGCAAATGTGGAGATCCTGGTGGAAGAGGGCGAGGGCTTCCTCGTACTTGCCCTGTCGTTCGTAGACGCTGCCCATGCTTCCGAGCCCGATCGCCTGGAGGCGGCGGTTTCCCAGTTGCTCGGCCAGTTCCAGGCCGACCCGGTGGTGCTCCATGGCCTTGTCGTAATCTCCGCTTTCGAAGTAGACGATGCCGAGGTTGGTGTGAAGACTGGCCAGTCCCATATTATCCTGATTGGCGGTGTGCAGCGGGATCTGCTTACCGATCAACTCGATGGCTTCGGGGTAACGGCCCAGGTTCATGTACGTGAGTCCCAGGTGGCTGATGGTACTGGCCGAGCTGGTGGTACCGGCCTCACTCAGCCCGTGGTCCAGCGACTGGGTGTAATACTTCAGGGCCTCATCGTACTCCGCGCGGCGGAAATGAAGGTTGCCCATCTGGCTGTAAGATTTGGCCAGACCGAACATATCGTCCACGGATTCAAAGAGACTGGCCGCCACCTTCAGGGCACTCATCGCGTCTTCGTAGTTCCCCTTCAGGGTGAGCACCTGACCGAGGTAATTCTGGCTGCGGCCGATGAGGATGATGTCCCGGCTGGCCTTGGCGAGACGGCCGGCCTGGAGGTAGGCCGCCTCGGCATCGTCCCAGCGGCCGACGATCTCCAGCACCTTTCCCCGGTTAAGGTGGGTATTGACGCTGACCTCCCGGTCGGGCACGCTGCTCATTTTCTGAATCAGCCGCTGGTAAAGGTCGAGTGCCTGTTGATTCTGGTAGTTGGCGCGGGCGTAATTGGCGGCCTTGCCGAGGTACTCGATGGTCTTGTCCTTCACGCCGGCCTGCTCGTAGTGATAGGCGAGGTCGACGTAGCGTTCCTCGATGGCCTCTGAGTAGATCTTCTCGATGGCACAGGCGATCTGCTGGTGCAACTGCTGGAGGCGGGTGGTCAGCTGCATACCGTACACGGCCTCCCGCAGTAAACTGTGGCGGAAGATGTAGCGCAACTCGTTCATCGCGCTCCAGATCTTCCCCTTTTCGGCCACGTCCACGTGTTCCTTCAGGATTTTTACCAGGTCGTCTTCCTTGTTCAGCAGAGAATCCACCCGCAGCACCTCGGTGAGTACCGGGAGCTCGAACTCCCGCCCGATTACGGCGGCGGCCTTGACGATCTCCCGGACCATATCCGATAAGCGGTCGATGCGGGCCGTCAGGATCGAGGTGATGCTGCTACTCAGCTTGATGCTCTCGTCCTGGAGGGTGAGCCTACCGTCGTCCTCGGTCAGCAGGTCGTTCTCCCGGAAATATTCCAGCACCTGTTCGAGGTAGAAGGGGTTGCTGTTGGTGGTCCGCAGGAGAATCTCCAGAAACTCATCGGCAATGGGCCGGCCGAGGGAGTTCTCCGCCATGGCGCGAACGGCCTCCTCGCTGAATACGCCGATTTCCACCGACAGGCTGGGGAGTCCGTGTCGGTCCAGCAGCTCTTCGTTCATCAGAACGGGAAATTCCCCGGTGTCCGTCGGCCGGGAAGTGGCGATGATCAGCAGGGGTAATTTACCCAACCGCCGGAGCAGTTCCCGGACGAGGGTCTTGCTGGCATCGTCGATCCAGTGTATGTCCTCCAGTTCCAGCACCGTAGGCTGGATGATGCATTCCGCCATCAGCAGGTTGACGATAGCGTCGATGGTGTTCTGGTAACGCCCCTGGGCATCGAGTTGGGTCCAGAGCGACCGGGGCATGGTGAGGCCCGACCTGGGCAGCCAGTACGGAGTCCGTTCGGTTCAGTTCCTGGAGGACGGTCATGGAAATCGGCGTCCCGATATCCCGTAGCCGCGAGCGGAGGTTACCGAGCTGAAACTGGAAGCGGCGCAGATTCTGGTCGACGCCCAGTTCGATGCTCTGCCGGAACATCCGCTGCAGGAGATAAACGAAGGGGTTGAAGGGCTTGCGGAGTATCTGGTCCGCGCTACCGAGTAACCAGTTGATCTCCCGCTCCGCGCCCAGGCGACGGCGGACTTCGTGCGTGAGCCGGGACTTACCAATGCCGGCCTCTCCGTAAACGTAGACCACGCCCGCCTGCTCTCCCTTACTGATGGGGGCCGAGAACTCCAGGATGCTGCTCACTTCCCGGTCCCGGCCGATGAGGGAACCGCCGTAGTTCGGTTTGCCCAGGTTTTGCCGTCTTCCCCGCAGGGTGAAGGTGGGTACCGCCGGCTTGATGCCCTTGTAAATGATGTTGTCCTTCAGTACGAAACGAAAGCTGGGGGAGGTAGCCAATTCCTCATCGACCAGAATCTCCTGCCAGTCGGCCGCGGCCATGATACGGGCGGCCAGGTTGACGCGGTTCCCCACGCCGGCGTACTGGCAGCGCTCTTTCCCACCGACAATGCCGGTAAAGGCAGTACCGAGGGTCATGCCCATCCGGAAGTGAAAATTGATCTCGGCTTCTTCCAGTAGGTCGGTCAGTTCCTGCTCGGCACTCAGGGCGAATTCCAGGGCCCGGGCGGCATTGTTCTCGTAGGAGACGGGCGCTCCGAAGAAAATGACCATCAGTGCTCCCTTATCTCCGTAGTCCACTTCCTTGAAGTAGCCGCCGAAAGCCTTCACCTGGTTGAGTACGATGGTGGCAAAACGATCCATCGCTTCGTGGGAGTTCACCTCGTCGAAGGACAGAAAAACGGAAACCACGGTACGGAATTCTCCTTTCTGGTCGTAGCGCACCACTTCCTCGGGCAGGAAGGCATAGGCGGCCTCCTGCTCTATCTCCGGGTAGCGGTTATGAAAATCCTCTTCGGGGGATCCGGTATCCGGCACCTCTCCCACCAGCCGGAAGGCGTCGGTGGAGATCTCCTCGGTCAGGATATTCTGCCCCTCTACCAGCGTATTGATCACCTGGTCGACGACGATCCCCTGGTCGTCCGCCAGTGTCTGGCAGTGCGCGGCCCGCATGATGGCTTCTCCCCGGAAGTAAAAAGAACGAAGTTCGTCTCCGACAATACCGAATTCCACCTTCCCGGCGGCCAGCCCGGATTTGATACCGATCGTGAAGCCCTCTCCGAAGCTGTTGCCCCGCTCCTCGAAAATGGTACGCGCCAGTTCGGCGGTACGCAGCATGTAGGCGGCGTTGCGGCGGTTGAGCTGGAGTTCGAAGACGGCGGTAAAGGCATCGCCGGCGAAGTAAGGAATGAACCCGCCGCGGGCATAGACCAGGGCGACCAGCGGCTCGAAAATGTCGTTCAGTATCTCACTCAGCCGCTCGGCACCACTGATGCCTTCCTTCATCAGGGACTCCGTCAGCGGGGTAAAACCGGAGAGGTCCACCATCAACGTGAAGGCATTCAGGGTGCCGTGGGTCCGCCCGGACTGGACGGAATGCTGGATGAAAGGTGGAATGAGGGGCTGCACGGGGCGATGAGTTACCGGCTAAAGATACACGATACATGACAACGGCCACTCGCGGGGATGCGAATGGCCGTTGTCGTGGAAAGTCAAATCTTTCTTGCGAAGTAGGAATTTTATAACCGGAATTAGAATAAAATATAAGGGTGTAATAATGGGATACGTTCGCAGTCCGAATTCAACTTCATTAATACAGGCGTGATCCGTCGAGGATGGCGGAAGTCAGACTAAGTCCACCTCCGAAAGCGCACGCGGCGAATAAAACTAACAGTAAAGTCATGTGGTACGTAGATTGAAAGCGTGAAAAAAAATCTTTACGTCCACGGGATTGGGCACAATTAACAAAATGCGCACTGGAATGCCAAGCGCAGAAGGAAAATTAACGGTATACCATCTAAAACTTTACCTGGAGGTGGGCGCGGGCGCGGGTGCGGGCTTTTCTGAACCAGCGGATTGGGGGTGCAGCGTACCGATCAGGTCTTCCGGGCGAAAGTCCGGGATCGTCACGGAACCGTCCGTCGGCCAGGTCCATATTTCCAGTCGGTCCTCCGGAGTGAGCTCCGGCCGCGGGATCAGTCCGCCGGATTCCGTCGGTAACTGAGAGACCTCCTTCCGGTTGGTGGTCAGAAAGTATGCAGAACCGGTTTCGGGACCGCTGAGGTGAGACAGGTCCAGCAGGAAGTGATCCGCGGCGGGGTTTCGGTGCAGGAGTACGGCCCCGTGGGCGGTCAGTACGGATTCCGTGGAAAAGTCCGACCAGTCTACGGGAGGAGGCAACTCGCTGGCCTGTAATTGGCGGGCGTTCACGTCCTGGGCGTGGAGTGCCTCTTCGTGCAGTAGATCGGCCCGGTAATTTTCCTTGAGCCGAAAGAGATAACCGCTCAGGCAGAGCAGCAGCAGGCACACCCCGCCCAGGACGAACCGCCAGATATTGAGAGAGTGGTTACGCTCCGTCATCTCCAGGATCATCTCGTGGTCGAGACTGTGAAAGTCTTCCATCGTGCGGTGTTTCCGATCGCCTTTGGGAGGTGCGATGTCCTGGCTGTCGGCGTATTCGAACAGGTTGTTCCTCAACCGGTCGACCTCCCCGGCCAGGAAGGGATCTTCCCGCATCAGGCGCTCTACCAACTCAGTCTGCTCGGGGCTGGTCAACCCCAGCACGTACTGGTCCAATAATCCGCTCTTTTTGATTTCCTCCCGGGTCATATTCTCTTCGGCGGGCAACAATGTCCTCGCTTCACCGTAACCGAATCAGGGGGTGTAATGTGCGAATATCGTTATTCTCCGTCGTAGGCCCACTTCAGATAAAGAGCTCCCCAGGTGAAGCCACCACCGAAAGCGGTAAGGATGAGGTTATCCCCCTTACGTAGCTTTTTTTCGTAATCCCAGAGGCACAACGGCAGGGTAGCGGCCGTGGTGTTACCGTAGCGATCGATGTTGATCATAACCTTGTCCAGAGGAAAATCGGCCATCTTGCTTACCGTCTGGATGATGCGGATATTGGCCTGGTGGGGAACCAGCCAGTCGAGGGTGTCGGCCGTCAGTCCGTTCTTCGCCATCAGGCTTTTTACCACGTCCGACATACCGGTTACGGCGGCCTTGAAAACGGGTCGCCCGTTCTGCCGAACGAAATGTTCGCGGGCCATGACACTGTCCACCGTAGCGGGTTTGCGGCTGCCGCCGGCTACCAGATAGAGGTATTCCTCTCCGCTACCGTCTCCGTGGTGTTCGTAATCGATGAAGCCCAGCCCGTCCGTCGAGGGTTCCAGCATGACGGCCGCGGCACCGTCGCCGAAGATGACGCAAGTGGTACGGTCGGTGTAATCAATGATCGACGACATTTTGTCGGCGCCCACCACGATGCACTTCTTGTGCTGTCCGCCCTCTACCATCTTGGCACCTACGGTCAGGGCGTAGAGGAATCCGCTACAGGCTGCGTTGATGTCGAAGCCGAAGGCGTTATTGATGCCCGCTTTGTAGGCCGCTACGTTCGCGGTGTCCGGAAAGATGGAATCTCCCGTGACCGTGGCGCAGATCACCAGGTCTACCTCGTCCGGGTGGGTCTTTGTTTTCTCCAGCAACCCCCTGATGGCCTCGGCGGCCATCAGGGAGGTACCCTTGTTTTCCCCCTTCAGGATGTGGCGGGTGTTGATTCCCGTGCGGGTCCTGATCCACTCGTCGTTGGTATCGACAATGGTGGCCAGTTCGTCGTTGGTCAGGACGTAGTCGGGCAAGTAGCCTTGTACACCGGTGATGGCTGCGCGGATCTGGGACATGGGAAAGGGATAAATTAAGTTTTCGTCGGCCAAAGATAGACCATACGAACAAGCCCGCCCCGATTTGCGTCGGGACGGGCTTGTTCAGGTGTAAAGGGAAGGGCTAAGAATCGTAGTGACTCTCCATACCCAGTTCCTTGCAAACCATGTAGTAGAACAGGGCACGGTGCTTGTTGCGATCGGTGTACTTCGCGCACACGGCCTGAACGGCCTCCATGGCCTTGGCATCGTCGGTCACCCCGAGTTTTTTCTTGCAGTAATTGTCCACGACACGCTGCACCTCCGCCTTGTCACTACAGGCAACTTTGTTGCTGTCGTTGTTGTAGATGCTCGGGCCGAGTCCTTTGGCTACCTTGCGGAGGAGGTCTTTATCGCCATCCGTATCCATTTTGTCCAGGGCAGCCTCGTAGGCGGTCATTTTTTCATCGAATTTACTCATACGGTAATGTTTGTTGTCTCACCATAAGGATAAGACAGGGGTGAGAAAGTGTGTATACTACAAGGCAATAATGCAAAATACACGCCATTTGTTATAACAAAAGAGGATAAATATGTACTTCCCCGGTATGGCCGAATTTATGTCGGATTTATCAGCATCCGTATCTTCGGGCCTTTGTTGAAAATTCATCACCACTTCGCCGGTCCGTTACGTCGACCCCGCCTGCTGGCCGGGTTGGTGGTGCTCGCGCTCCCGCTGGCCGGGCAGTCGTCTGCCGAGACGCCGAGTCCGGCTTTCCCCGCAGACCGTCACCGCGAACTCCGGGAGGAACTCAGTTACGACCCGCCGGAAATCGATCCGCCGCGGGAGGACCCGGAAACGTGGGACTTCGACTGGAACTTCGACTGGCTTTCCGATATGGGGCCACTGCTGAACGTACTGGCCCTGCTGCTGCTCCTGATTCCTCTCGGTTTTTTCATCTATCACCTGCTGGGAACGATTTCCGAGCGGCGAAGAAAACGACGGTCCGTCCTGGAGAACGGAGAAGTGCGGATCAGCGAGATTGAGGAGGAGAAGATGGTTATGGGTGGCGTGGCGCTTTCCCTGCTGGAACGGGCCGAAAACGCGGGACAGTTCGACGTGGCCGTCCGTTTGCTCTACATCCGGCTACTGAAAGATCTGAACGACCGGGAGTTGATCCGCTACCGTAAAGATTACAGCAACCGGGACTATCGCCACCAGTTAAGCGGTCACCCGTTCCTCCCCGCTTTCCGGACCGTAACCGAGGACTACGAGCGCTACTGGTACGGAAAATACCGGATCGACCGGTTGAGTTACCGGCTCGTCCGGGGGAAATTCGATGACCTGAGCGGTCGCCTCACCAGTTTAACCGTTGCTCATGAGCAGTAAGTGGCACCTCCCGTTACTGGCCTTCGGCGTACTGTTCCTCTCCGGTTGCGACCCCTGGACGGAAAGCTACGCCTACGAAGGGGAGAAGGCCTTTGATACCTATGCGCTCTACGAACTCCTCGAGGCAAGGCCCGAGGGCGTCGTACTGATGGACGATAGCCTGGCCACCATCCGGGAAGACACTACCCTGAGCGGCAATTACCTTTTCGTGGGGCGCAACGCCTACTACACGGAACGGGAAGTCACCCAGTTGCTCGACTACGTGGAACGCGGTAACAACGCTTTCCTGTTCTCCTACAACTTGCCGGAAGATCTCGCCTACCATCTTTTCGGCGACGAATGTTACTACGACCGCTACTACGATGACGGTGACCGCATCGAGGGGCGGTACCTGGATACGGTCACCTTCAAGGACTTCAGGGGGACGGACTCCCTGGTGCAGCCCGTCTTCAGCCGGCGGCCCGGTCAGTACATCACTACTTATCACCTCGCGGATGCCCTGCTGTGCGACGATCAACTGGACAACGAAGTACTACTGACCGTGGATACCGGACTGATCGCCGGGGTACGGCTCGCCTGGGGAGCAGGGCAATTTTACTACTTTCCAAATCCGATCTACCTGACCAACTACTACCTGGTGGACAGCTCCGATCAGCGGCTCGCCCGGACGATGCTGGCCGCCCTGGGCCCCGGACCGGTCTTCTACGACGAGGCAAGTCGTTACTATCCCGAGTACGACGACAGTGGTTCCGCCAGCCGGCGACGTAACCGAAACAGCCAGCGCAACTACACCGGTGGCAGGAACCTCTTACAGGGAAACGAGACCTTACTCTACATTCTGGAGCAACCCCCGCTGGCACTCGCGTGGTATACCCTGCTGGCGGCCGGGCTACTGTTCGTCCTGTTTCGTGGACGGCGACGACAGCGGGTGATCCCGGTCCGCCTTCCCCGGGAGAACTCGAGTAAGCGCTTCATCGACACGATCAGCCGGCTGATCTACCAGAAGGGCAACCACCTCGCTCTGGCCCGGCGGGAAGTGGGCAGCCTTCGTTTTTACCTCCAGTCCCGCTTCGGTATCCGCTGGCGGGAGGGAGATCCGCCTCCCGAAAATCTTTCCGAACTTACCGGCACCCCCCCGGAAGTGGCCGAACGTGCCCTCCGCGAAATCCGCTTCGTGAGCAGTGCCTCCACCCTGGGTGAAGGCGACCTGCTCCGCTTTTTCCGTGCCATCGAACCCCTTTACCAACTCTGACACCCATGCAAGACAACGAAGAAACCTCCGGCCTCGGCGAACTCGTTCCCGAGACGCCACCGACCGACCAACAGGGAACCCTCGCCCCCGAAGAGCACGTGCAGCTCGAGCAACTCCGGCAAAGCGTACTCCGGGCCCGGGAGGAGATCGGGAAGGTGATCGTGGGGCAGAAAGAGTTCATCGACCTGCTCATCGCCAGTTTGCTCTGTGGTGGTCACGTGCTCGTGGAGGGGGTGCCGGGAATCGCCAAGACCCTCACCGCCCGTCTGCTGGCACGCACCGTGGACGCCGACTACAGCCGCATCCAGTTCACGCCCGACCTGATGCCGAGTGACGTGACGGGTACGACGGTCTTCAATATGTCGGACAGTCGATTTGTCTTCACCCCCGGACCGATCTTCAGCAATATCGTCCTGATCGACGAGATCAACCGGGCACCGGCCAAGACCCAGGCCGCCCTCTTCGAAGTGATGGCCGAGCAGCAGATAACCGTAGACGGAAAGACCTACCCGATGGAGGAGCCCTTCTTCGTTATCGCTACCCAGAACCCCATCGAGCAGGAGGGCACCTACCGGCTGCCCGAGGCCCAGCTCGATCGTTTCCTGGTCCGCGTCGTCATCGACTACCCCACCCAGGAGCAGGAGCGGGACATTCTTTACCGCTTCCGCAGCGATTTCCACCAGCGCGGACAGGATAAGGTGGAGGCGGTCTTCCAGCCCCAAATGATCGAACGTTACCGCAATTTGGTCGAGCGCATCTTCATCCGTGACGAACTACTCGACTACATCGCCGCCCTGGTTCACCGCACCCGTACCCACCCCGACCTCTACCTCGGCGCCAGCCCCCGGGCCTCCCTGGCCATTCTGCGGCTGTCCAAATCCGTAGCGGCCCTGGCGGGACGCACCTTCGTAACGCCGGATGACATTCAGCAGGTAGCTTTCCCCGTCCTGAATCACCGGATCATCCTGACTCCCGAAAGGGAAATGGAAGGGTACGGCAGCAGAGACGTGATCAAGGAAATTCTGCGGGGAATCGAAATCCCACGCTAGTACCGACCTACAGGTTGTCCCGTAAAAAGCGAACGACCCGGTCCGCCTGTTCGTAAAAAGGCTTACTCGCGCCCACTTTATTGTTGATCAGCAGACTGAAGGACAGCCAGCGGTCCTGGCGGGTGCGCACCAGACCACTCAGGCAGATAACGCCGCTGAGGGTACCGGTCTTGGCCCAGACGTAGGGGGCGGCCTGGTCGTCAAATCGTTCGGCCAGGGTACCGGTGTCGCCACCCGTGGCGAGCAGATCGAGGAGGCGCTCCCGACCGACCTCCCGGTCCAGGGTCAGGAGCAGGCGGGCAAACTGATCGGGCTGTACCAGATTATAGCGGGACAGACCGCTGGCGTCCGCCCAGCGAAGCGGCCCCAGTTCCAGTTCCTGGAGCAGGGTGTCCTGACCGTAGTCCAGGATGCGGTCTTCGTCCAGGGTACCGTACCGGCGGGCGGCGGACTGCAGGAGCAATTGTTCGGCGAGGAAGTTATCGCTGTCCGTCAGCAACCGGCGGTAGACCGTATCGGGCAGGGAGACTTCCAGGTAGTTGAGGTTGAGCAGCGGGGGGCGGGGCCTGGCGGACAGCCGAATTGGCCGGTCGGGCAGGGCCGCCCCCAGTTCTCCGGCAACCAGGTCGGGAGACATCACCAGGGAACGCTCCACCGGAAAACGATCCGGAGTACGCCGGAACAGGGCGGGGCCGACCGTGAACTCGTTCCGGTCCTCCCGGCGGAGGATCCCGGACTCCTGATCGGTATCCTGGCTGAGTTGCCGCATCAGGGAAGCCGGGTAGCCGACCAGGTTACGGTTACCGAGACTGTCGGGTGGGGCGACATCCAGGTAGAGCCGGTTGCCGTATACCGGCATCGCGCTCCGTTCGAAGACGGAGCCGTAGTTGTAATCGTCCCAGCTCCAGCCGGCCCCGTAGCGGGGGACGGCGTCCTCCTCCGGGAGGTTAAGGACGATGGGCCGGTCGCGTGCGGCCAGCCAGGGGGTAAGTTCATCCAGTCCGGCGAAGGCGGGGTGGAGGGTGAGGGGGTAGCCCCCGCCCCAGAGTTCGATCCGGTCCGGGTACTCCTGGAAGAAGACCGCCGGCGTTCGGTGGTGAAGCTGGCGGTTGGCCAGGTAGAAGGTCAGCAGTTTGACGTTACTGGCGGGGACGAAGTGCTTACGGGCGTTGTAGCCGTAGAGGTAGCCGCCCGACTCCACGTCGTAAAGGGCAAATCCGACGGTGGCGGAAGAAAAGACCTCGCTGAATTCCAGTAGCTCCTGGAGGGCGCGGTTCGTCTTGCCGTTCAGTTGAAACTGAGCCTGCACCTGCGTGCCCGCCCAAAAGATCAGTAGTAAAAGGTACCAGCGCATAGGTCATATAAAAAGCCGTTTCGCAGGGTTGCGAAACGGCCGATAAATCATAATCCCAAAAACTAAACTCTTGCTGCCGCGACGTGCAGTTGTTGTTTCTGGTCCAAATGTAGGGAAATTTAACACACCAGGCCATGGGGTGCGTCGATTTTGCTAGGCTTCGGCCCCTTCTCCCTTCACCAGCAACTGGAATCCGTTGCCGTGGATGTTGACGATTTCTATGTTTTCGTCCAGTTTGAGGTACTTGCGTAGCTTGGTAACAAAAACGTCCATGGAGCGGGCGGTGAAGTAGTTATCCTCCCCCCAGATTTTGGTCAGGGCCTCGCTGCGGCTGAGGATGTCATTCTTTCGCAGGGCGAAAAGCCGCATCAGCTGGGCTTCCTTCGGGCTGAGTTTTTCCTTGTGGGCATCCTCCTTTCCGTCGGTGTGCGTAAGGATGCGCAGGGGGAAGTTGAAGTGGAACTGGCCGAAGGTGAACTCCGTTTGCTCCTCCTTGGGGTCGACGGGGACCTGGCTGCGGCGCAGGATGACGTTCATCCGCGCGAGCAGCTCCTCGCTGTTGAAGGGTTTGGTGATGTAATCGTCGGCCCCGAGTTCAAACCCCGCCAGTACGTCGTCCTTCATCGCCTTGGCGGTGAGGAAGATGATGGGAGTCTGGGTGTCGGTTTCCCGGACTTTTTTAGCCAGTTCGAAACCACTCAGGCGGGGCATCATTACGTCGAAGATGCAGAGGTCCCACTTGCCGCGCTTGTAGGCTTCGAAACCCGCGATACCATCCTGGGCCAGGGTCACGTCGTAGTCATGAACCTCCAGAAAGGAGCGGAGTACGTCTCCGAAATTCTGATCGTCTTCGACCAGGAGTATTTTGATTGCGTCGTTTGGGGTAGTAGCCTCGGCCATTTGGGTAGTCTTTGTGTGCGTTGATATTTTTTAGTCCTCCTGGCGGTAGGGCAGGGTAATGATGAAACTGCTGCCCTTGCCGAGCTCGCTCCTCACGGCTACCGTTCCGCCGTGCACTTCAGTGATCGTCTTGACGTAGGAAAGCCCGAGTCCGAACCCCTTGACGTCGTGGCGATCGCCGGTGTGTACGCGATAGAAACGATCAAAAATATTTTTTCGCGCCTCCCGGCTCATTCCGATGCCCTGATCGGTGACGGTCAGTTCTATTTTCTTGCCCACGGTGCGGGTGGAGATCAGTATATCCGGTGCCCCGGGGGAATACTTATTCGCATTGTCGAGCAGGTTGTTCACCAGGCTGGAGAGGTGGGTCTGATCGCCCTCCACTACGCTGGGGTCGGCGCTCAGCTTCGTCAGCACCTTCCCCCCCCTGGGTTCCACCTGCAGGGAGATGTACTCCACCGCGTCGTTGATCACCTCGTGCAGGTCGACCGCCGTAAGATTGAGGTTGAGCCGGTTTTTATCGAGCTTGGCCATCTGGAGCACCTTTTCCACCTGGTCGTTCATCCGCTTGTTTTCCTGTTTGATGATGCGGGCGAAGCGCTGCACTTTTTCGGGGTCTCCGGAAACGCGGGGGCTGACGATACTGTCCGTCGCCAGGGAAATCGTCGCGATGGGCGTTTTGAATTCGTGGGTCATGTTGTTGATGAAGTCCGTCTTCATCTCGGAGACTTTCTTTTGCCGCAGGATCACGTAAATAGTGTAGATGAAGCACCCCAGAATGATGAGGACAAAGAGTAAGCTCGCCATGAGGTTGCCGTATACGGAACTGTAGATCACCTCGTCGCGCTGGGGGCTGAAGGCCATCAGGTAGCCACCCGGAGCTCCTTCGTTATCGAACAGGCTGACCCGGTAGACGCTGTGCCAGAGGGGAAGGTGGCTGCTGGTGTCGGAGTAGGCTTCGGAGAGCAGCCGGCCGTTGCGCAGGATGAATTTGTGCTGGCGGGCATCGTAGACGCCGTACTCCAGCGGGGCCTCCAGGCCGGCATTGGAAAACTCCTCCCGGAGTTTGTGGTCGAGCGCGGCGCGGTCGATACGTTCCTCCAGGTCCTTGGACGCGAACTGGGTAGCGTAGGAGTAAGTAGTGCGCTCGGTAAAGGTGATACCGCCGCCCAGTAAACCGCCGGAGCCGCGGGTGATGCTCCGCGATAGTTCGCCGGAAATAGGCCGCAGCCCGTTCCCCTTCGGCCCCTGATTGAAACCATTGGCGTAGAAGCGGATCTCGTCCGCCTCCTTTTGCTCCAGTTCGGCAGCGGCCTGCTTGAGGGATATCTGTACGGCCTTATCGTAGCGTTCCTCGTTTACCTCCAGACCGGTCTGGATCAGCTGCAACTGCAGGATGATCACCCCGATGATGGCGGAAACGATAAGGCCGATGATTAAATAAATGATCCTTTTACTCATACTTGGTGCTACTCCTGGGGATAATACAACTATACACCCGGAGTTCACTTCTTATCTCCCCCACCCCGCGGGTTTAATCTTTCGGTAACTTTACCGCTCATGGCCTCCGTCACCATCCATACCACTCAGAACGTCAGTATCGAATACGAACTGGCCAGTGCCGGCAGCCGGATCGCAGCCTTCCTGCTGGACCTGACAATCCTGATTCTTGCCTACCTGATCCTTCTGTTCCTGGCCAGCCAGCTGGAGTGGCTGCGCAACGAGGCGCTCTTCTTCGGTTTTGCCCCCGTCTTCCTCCTCCTGGCCTACTTTTTTTTCGCCGAGATGAGTATGCAGGGGCAGACATTCGGCAAGCGGCTGATCGGGCTGCGGGTAGTGCGGCTGGACGGGCGCGACCCGGTACCGGCGGACTTTATTGCCCGTTCCCTCTTCCTCGTGGTCGACGTGCTCTCCACCTTCGGGATGCTGGCGGTACTCTTCGTCAGCATGGGCGGGAAGAAACAACGGCTGGGGGACATCGTGGCCCAGACGGCCGTCATCTCCCTGCGCGGCCGCTCCGAGGTTTCCCTGAAGGACGTGCTCAGCATCCGGGACCGCAACAACCACGAGCCGGAATTCCCGGGGGTCCAACAATTTACCGACGACGACATGATGCTGGTCAAGGAGGCCCTGCTGCGGCGGCGGCGCTACCCCAACTCCGCCCACCAACTGGCCGTCCGGGAACTGGCCGTTCGCATGGCCGACCTGCTGGAACTCGACAAGAAGGAAGTAACCTACGGCCCGGAAGACTTCCTCGAACGGCTGCTGCTCGACTACATCGTACTAACCCGCTGACATGGACTACGCAATCGCGCTGGCAGGGGCCTTCCTCGCCGGAGGCATCAATACCCTTTCCGGGAACGGATCGGCCATCACGCTGACCATCCTCATGGAATTACTGGGCCTGCCCGCCGACGTGGCCAACGGTACCAACCGGGTGGGCGTACTGACGCAGGGCATTGCCGGTACGGTCGCCTTTCGCCGGGCCGGCCGATTCGACCAGGCCGCCGAGCAGCGATCCGATATGTGGCGCATCATCGTGATCACCACCGTCGGGGCCATCGTGGGGGTGTACCTGAGCCTGATCGTCAGTAACGCCACTTACCGGACGATCTTTCGCTACCTGCTGGTGGTGATGCTGGTCGTCATCCTGGTACGGCCGAAGCGCTGGATGACGACTGACCCCGACACGAAACCCCTACCGATCTGGCTGGCCATTCCCGTCTTCTTTGCCCTCGGCGTTTACGGTGGCTTCATCCAGATGGGAATGGGGGTATTCTTCCTGGCCACGATGGTACTGATCGCCCGTTACGAGATCATCCAGGCCAACGTAGTGAAGGTGGTCGTCGTCACCATCTACACCGCCCTGGCCGTCGGCATCTTCGCCTGGCGGGGGCTGATCGACTGGCGCATCGGGCTGTTGATGGCCGTCGGACAGACGCTGGGCGGCTACCTGACGGCCACCTACGCGGCCAAGCACCCCCGGGCGGGGGAATTCACCTACTACTTACTGGTGGTCGTGGTGATCGGGGCGATCCTGAAGGCATTCCTCTAGGAAATCTGCGCCCACCCCTTCACCGCCCGCATGTGGGCCGCCAGGTGCGCTGCCAGGGCGTGGTGCGCCGGCTGCTCCAGTTGAGGATCCGCTTTCAGAATTTGCCGGGCCCGCTCCCGGGCCACGGCCAGGATCTTACCGTCCAGGGCCAGGTCGGCGATCCGCATCTGGAGGATACCGCTCTGCTGGGTGCCGTCGATCATGCCGGGGCCGCGCAGCCGCAGATCGGCCTCGGCGATCTTGAATCCGTCGGTGGTCTCCACCATGGTGTTGATCCGCTGTCGGCTTTCCTTACTGAGTTTGACGCTGGAGAGCAGGATACAGAAACTCTCCTCCGCCCCCCGTCCGACGCGCCCCCGCAACTGGTGGAGCTGACTGAGGCCGAAGCGCTCGGTGTGGACGATGACCATGATGGTCGCATTCGGTACGTTCACGCCCACCTCGATCACGGTGGTGGCCATCATGATCTGGGTGTCGCCGTTCTTGAAGCGGGCCATTTCCGCGTCCTTGTCCTCTCCCTTCATGCGGCCGTGGACGACGCTGATCTGGTACTGCGGGCGGGGGAACCGATCGAGCATTTCGTCGTAGGCCACCTCCAGGGCGAGCAGATCGAGCTTTTCGTTCTCCTCGATGAGGGGATAGACCACGTAGGCCTGCCGCCCCTTGGCGATCTCCTCCCGGATGCGGCCGAAGACCCGCTCCCGCCGGTGCTCGGTGAAGTGGACGGTCTTGATCGGCGTCCGCCCGGGGGGCAGTTCGTCGATCACGCTGACGTCGAGGTCACCGTAGGCCGTCATGGCCAGGGTCCGCGGGATGGGAGTGGCCGTCATTACCAGTACGTGGGGCGGGTAGGGGGTATTCTTCACCCAGAGTTTGGCCCGCTGCTTGACACCGAAGCGGTGTTGCTCGTCGATGATGGCCAGCCCGAGATTTTTGAAGACGACCGTCGGCTCGATCAGGGCGTGGGTACCGAGGAGGATGTCGATCTCCCCCGCCGCCAGGTCGGCCAGAATTTGTTTGCGGGCCTTTCCCTTCACGCTGCCGGAGAGAAACTCCACCCGGAGGTCCATCCCCTCCAGGTACTCGGTGATGCCTTCGTAGTGCTGGTAGGCCAGTATCTCCGTCGGGGCCATCATGCAGGCCTGGAAACCATTATCGAGGGCCATCAGCATGGACATCAGCCCGACCATCGTTTTGCCCGACCCGACGTCGCCCTGCAGCAGCCGGTTCATCTGGATACCCCGGCCGAGGTCGTGACGGATCTCCTTCAGTACCCGCTTCTGGGCCCCGGTGAGTTCGAAGGGCAGTTTGGTCATGTAGAAATCGTGGAAGATCTCCCCGATCTGGCCGAAGGCGTAGCCGGCGGTGGCCGCCTCCCGGGTGGTTTTCAGCTGGAGCAACCGCATCTGGAGCAGGAAAAGTTCCTCGAACTTCAGGCGACGGCGGGCGGCGTCGAGGCTGGCCTGATCGGCCGGCAGGTGGATGCTGAAGAGGGCCTCGCCGTGGGAGATGAGCCGCAGTTCTTCGATCAGGTAGCCAGGGATCATTTCCGGGATGCTCTCCGGGCCGATGCTCTCGAAGGCCAGGCGGATGAGCTTGCGCCGCCCGCGGGTATCGAGGCCGCGGCGGTTGAGCTTCTCCGTACTGGCGTAGACCGGCTCGAAGGTGGCCTCGGCCTCCCCGACGGCCTTACTGGCCTCCTCCATTTCCGGGTGGGTGATGCTGAGGCGGCCGTTGAATTCCTGCACCGTCCCGTAGGCCACGTACTCCACCCCGATCTTGTAGACGCGATCCAGGAAATTGATGCCCCGGAACCAGACCAGTTCGAGGGCGGCCCCGCTGTCGTCGCGCAACCGGCCGACCAGGCGCCTGGCCCGCCCGTCTCCCTTCACGCTCAGGTTCACGAGCTGCCCCTTCACCTGCACGTTG
Organism: Lewinellaceae bacterium; assembly: GCA_963838715.1. Classification (GTDB taxonomy): domain Bacteria; phylum Bacteroidota; class Bacteroidia; order Chitinophagales; family Saprospiraceae; genus Neolewinella. The sequence continues at coordinate 2,916,128 of CAWISE010000009.1, read as the reverse complement.
CCCTGGTTGGGCATGATCTCGATGATGCGGTGAAACTGCGTCCGGTCGACGTAGCGAAAGGGGTAGCTGTAGAGCAGGTCGCGCAGGGTGAATATCCGCAGCTCCCGGGAGAGGAGGTCCGCCTTGGCCGGGCCGATCCCCTTCAGGGTAGCGATGGAACGGTCTAGGGGATCGGAAGGGGGCATGGGGTTTAAAACAATTTGGGGTAAATGTAAGGATTAAAGGAGTTAAGGATGCAAGGACACGAGGACATGAAAAATTTTGGAACCTGGGAACTTCGTTCGAAAATTTTGCACCTGCGCGCCGTCGGCTACTTGGTGATTGTGACAGTCCGCGTTCTCGAGTCCTTATGTCCCTGAGTCCTTAAGTCCTTCCCGGGCAACCTATCCCCCGCCCCCCGCGTTCCCTCCCTAAATCCCCCCCAACATGCAAAGCAAGCGACAACGGCAGGTGGCCGAACTCATCAAGCGGAACTTCAGTATCGTTCTGCAACAGGAAGGGGTGTACGTGTACGGTGCCCAGCCGCTGGTGACCGTGATGGACGTACAGGTGAGCCCCGACCTCAGCGTCGGTAAGGTGTACGTCAGCGTCTGGAATACGGACAACAAGCAGGCCGTGATCCTGCAGATGGAGGAGGAGCACCAGCGCCTCAAGAACAGCCTGGCCCAGCGGGTGCGCAAGCAACTGCGCCGGCTCCCCGATATGTCCTACTTCCTCGACGAGACCCTCGACGAGATGAATAAGGTGGACAATATATTCGACCAGCTCTACGCCGAAAACCAGATGCCGGCCGACGGTAAGGACCCCGAATAACCCACCATGGTAAAGGCCCGCCATTTTCGCAACCTCATCAAGTGGCCCCTGCTGCTGCTTGCCCTCATCTGGGGCGTCTTCCTGGTGGATCACTACCTGCTGGCGCGCTCGCTCACGTACTGGTACGCACTGGCGTCTCGTGAAATGGCCGGCCTCTACGGCATCGTCATGTCGCCGTTGCTGCACAGTGGATGGCCGCATTTGCTCAGTAACTCCTTCCCCTTTCTGACGCTGATGGGCCTGCTGGTTTTCTTCTATCCCCGGCTCTGGCCGCGCACGCTGGCTACACTGTGGTTGGGTACCGGCACTTTAGTATGGGCCTTTGGCCGCTCTGCCTCCGTTCACATCGGAGCCAGCGGCGTGGTGTACGCCCTGGCCGCTTTCCTCGCCTTCAGTGGTATTTTCCGCCGCGATTTCCGGGCCGTCGTTGTCTCCCTCGTCGTCCTGTTTTACTACGGTGGCATGGTGGTCGGCATCCTCCCCGGCCAGGAGGGCATCAGCTGGGAAAGCCACCTGCTCGGGCTGATCATGGGCATCCTCGCCGCTTACATCTACCGGGGCGAACTGGAAGAGCACGAAGTTGAAAAAAGGGAACGCGACCGGCTGCGGAACCAACCCCGCGACAAGGAATTACTGCTGGACCAGGATGCCTTCAAGAAAACGAAGCAGGAGCGGAAGCAGGAGGCGTTCTGGGAGAAGTTGCGGGATGTTTCGGGGCGGGAGTAAGGGGGCGACGGCGCGCAGGTGCAAAACTTTCATTTTTTTCTGAAAGATAGCAACCCTCTCCCCGTGTTGCTGTTTTAAGCGTATGGAAATGAACGTCCCCGACCTGCTGGAAAAAGGAATGAACCGCGAATGGCTCACCGCCGAAGAGGGAGTTTTCCTCCTGGAGCACGCGGATACCGCCGACCTGATGTACGTTGCCAACCGGCTGCGCTTCGAGTCGGTTCCGGAGAAAACGGTCACCTGGATCATCGATCGGAACAGCAACACCACCAACGTCTGTATCGCTAACTGTAAGTTCTGCAACTTTTACCGCCGGCCCGGTCACGAGGAGGCGTACATCACCACTATCGAGGAGTACAAGCAGAAGATCGAGGAAACCTTCGAGTACGGCGGGGAGCAACTGCTGCTCCAGGGTGGCCACCACCCCGACCTCGGCCTCGACTACTACTGCAAGCTGTTCTCGGAACTCAAATCCCTCTACCCCAACCTGAAGCTGCACGCCCTCGGGCCCCCCGAGATCGCCCACGTCGCCAAGCTGGAGGGAAAGAGCCACTACGACGTACTGAAGGCACTGAAGGAATCCGGCCTGGACAGTCTGCCCGGTGCCGGAGCGGAAATCCTGAGCGACCGCGTCCGCCGCCTCATCTCCAAGGGCAAGTGCGGCGGAGAGGAGTGGCTGGACGTCATGCGCGCCGCCCACCAGCTCGACATCACCACCTCGGCCACCATGATGTTCGGCCACATCGAAACGAACTGGGAGCGGATGGACCACCTCGTCCGTCTCCGCCAGGTCCAGAGCGAGAAGCCCGACCACGCCAAGGGATTCCTGGCTTTCATCCCCTGGCCCTTCCAGGACGAGGATACCATCCTGAAAAAAATTAAGCGCGCCCGCAACTCGGTGACCGGCGACGAGTACATCCGGATGATCGCCCTGAGTCGCATCATGCTGCCGAACGTGACCAACATCCAGGCCAGCTGGCTGACGGTGGGCAAGCAGGTGGCCCAGATCTGTCTCCACTCCGGGGCCAATGATTTCGGCTCCATCATGATCGAGGAGAACGTGGTCAGTGCCGCCGGTGCCCGCTGGCGCTTTACGGCCGACGGTATCCAGGAGGCCATCGCGGAGGCCGGCTTCCGCCCCCAGCTGCGCAACCAGCAGTACGACTACCGGGAGCTGCCGAAGAATATGCGGCAGCAGGAACTAAATCGGGTAGAAATGATCGTAGACTAATGAACCAACTCGATTTTCCCTAATTTAGAGAAAAATTGAGTTCGTGAAATACTTGTTCCCTCTCCTTCTGTTAATCAGCGGTTTACTCTCCGCCCAGGTCACTACTTTCTCCGCCGGCTTCGACGACGACCCCCTAGGCGCGCCCCCCGTGGTTGCCCTGGGCGGCGGCTCCCAACCCAGCGGACTTTTCGGGCAATCCTCCAGCTTAACGGTGGTCCCCGTCTCCGGAAACACTGGCACGACCGCCGCCGCTGGCAACGCCGTACGAGTCAGTGTTCCGGTGGCCGACACCTACCGCCTGATCGACTTCGACGGAGAATCCATTAGCGGCCTCGTTACTTCCGGTAGTATCCGGGTGGGCTTCGATATGCTGGTGGAGGGAGACGGTAACGAAGGTTTCGCCTTCTTCCGCAGCTACGACGAGGAAGCCGAATCCTTCGCCGACCTGGGCTTTGCCTTCGACGGTTCCGGGGTGAGTACCGGAACGCTTGACTACGACCCCGCTACCGGCGCCTATCTCGGCTGGCCCCGGGCTGACTTCATCGACGACAATACCTGGCACCGTTACGAGGCGGTGATCGACCTGGACGAGAACACCATTCGACTGTTCCTCGACGGAGTCGATACCGGCGTGACCGGAGGAATCAACCGGAGTGACGGACAGGCCTACCGGGGTACCTGGATGAACTGGGGCGGTGCCTTCGTGGGTAGCTGCCTGGTGGATAATTTTCGGGTCGAGGTCCCCGAAACGGGCGGCCTGCCCGATGCCCCCCAGGGTTTCCTGGACCTGCTGAATAACGTCCCTGACTACGGGGGAACCGTGCTCCGGCTGCCGGGTGGCGACTTCCGCACTCCGGGGCTGGACTGGGAAACCTACGTCGGTGCCCGGCTCGTCTATGCTCCGGTATACGACGGTATCGCGACCTACCGCTTCGAGTTCGACAACGACATTATGGACGAGGCGGACGCCCGCCTCTTCGCCACCGGTACTTTCCCGCTGGAGTACAACCGCACCTACGAAGTGAGTGCCCTGATCCGCACCGACTTTCCCCGGCCGACCTGGGAGATCAGCGTCGGGGTGAACGGCCGGACCGTCAGCGGCGAGAGTGGTTTCGGACTGCGCTACGGCGGCACGCCCGCCATCACCAGCGGCCCCGATGGCTGGGAGCGGTGGACCTGGCGCTTCGTCCCCCACTGGGACGACCGCTTCACCCGGGCCGAGGTGGCCCTGACCTTCCACGAGTACGGCCCGGGCTTCGACGACAACGTCAGTTTCGAGATTGCCGACCTGGCCTTCGTCGAACTACCGGCGGCTCCCCTGACCGCCTTCGCTCCCGGTACGGGCGTCACCTTTCCCGGCGGCGCTGGCGCGCTGGACATGCAGCTGGAAGAGGTGGGCGGGGCCGCAGGTGCCATATCCGTCAAAAACAGCGCGGCCACCTTTGATTTCGACGTCAGCGAAGGGACGCTCACCGTTACCCAACGGATCGGTCATCCCCGGCCGTTAACCCGACTGACGAACCTCCCGCTTACCGGTCTGTCGGTACAGTCTCAGAACGACGACGTCGCTATCCTGGTCGGAAACGACGTCACCATCGGGGTACAGGCCGACGGCACGGCCGTGATCAGTCCGCACGGACAAATGGACGTCGGGGTTACCAGCCTGATCGGCGGCGACTTCAACCGGATGGAACGGGGCGACCTGCTCTCCAGTGACGACTGGGGCGGGTTCACGGCCAACATCCACGTTCCCCGGGGAACGGGCCGGCGGGCCAATCTTTCCGCTCCCGCCGGTCTGGCCTTCGTCGGCCTCGACCCCTACGACCAGGATACGGGAGGAGCAGAAGAACCCGGCTGGACGGCCACCGCCCGGGTGACCGCCGGGGAACGGTTATTCGTCTCCGCCTTCCCCAGCCGCCCCTACGACTGGGGCCGGTCGTTCGAGCAGCAGTGGGACATCGGCGACTTCGGTAACGACCTGGATTACTACGACACGCCCGACTACGTAACCGACTGGATCCTCTGGAACTTCAACCAGCGGGGCTGGGCCATGAGCCAGGGCACCCGCTACGAGATCCGGACGGACATCGACGCCCAGGACCACTTCAACGCCGTCTCCGCCAACGGAGACAACTGGATCGCCTACTTCAGCCAGTGGTTCTACTACAGCCGCGACGCCGAGGAGTGGACGAACGAGATCGCTCGCTGGCAGTCCGAGTACGGGATGGGGGGGATGTACTCCGACGGCCTGGCGCAGGACGACTGGCTCTCCGCCTACGAGTCCATGCGCCGGCTGCGGGGGGATGTCTTCCCCTCCGGCACGATCATCATTCACGACAGTTATCCGCAATCCGGCGTCCCGGCCAGTTCCTTTCGCCCCTTCATCTACACCTACGCTACCAGTACCTACATGGGGGAGAACGCCATCAGCGGTGCCGGACCGGAGTGGAACTGGGCCCGCTACGTGATGGGCCAGTACAACAAAGCCAACTGCTTCGGAGTGACGAAAGGAGACGGCTGGTCGAGCGGGCAGAGCGTAGAAAAATACCTGGTCGCCCTGGTCTGGGGCGGACGCGGCCGGCCGGACGTCTCCGACTACGACAGCCAGTACATGCCCATACTGCGCCAGCTCGAAACCCTCTGGGAGACCTACGGAGACGACCCCTTCTTCTTCGACCGTTACTACCACCCGGACGCCCAGCGGCTGACCGGCTACGAGATCGGGCGGGCCGGCATGCCCATCTTTGAAGTCAGCGACGACAACTTCGTACTCACGGCCACCAACCGCACGGCGGGTTCCTCCATTCACTACACCACCGACGGCAGCGACCCTACGGAGAGCGACCCGGAGGTAACCGGCCCCATCACCGTTACCCAGCCCACCAATTTCCGGATGCGGAGTTACCGGGACGACCTGGACGAAAGCTGGATCGCCGAGATCAGCGTCGGCGGGGCTGCCCTACCCGTGGAGTGGGCCGCCGTGAGCGCCCGCTGGTCGGACGATTGCCGCTCGGTAAAGCTGGAATGGCAAACGGCCACGGAGGAAAGCGTAGCTGCGTTTTACGTCGAACGGAGTACGGCCACGGGCTGGGAGAGGATTGGTTCCCCGGTCCCGGGTGGAATCTTTAACTACCAATTGCTGGATGAGGGGATCGAGCGGGGTTACGACCCAAGCTATCGTATTGTCCAGATCGACCTGGATGGCAGCCAAAATCACTCACCGATCTTCCGTCCCCGGGGAGCGCAATGTGGCCGGGGAACCGCTCCGATCACCTTGTTTCCCAATCCGGCCGGAAACGTATTGTTCCTGTCCTACGACGGCGCGAATTCCCTGGCTTACCGGGTGATCGACCAGACGGGCAGGGTAGTCTCCAGCGGGCAGACGAACGGGCGGATCGATACCGGAAGATTGGTAGGTGGCGTCTACCAATTGGAACTGGACGAAGGCCAGGGTAGCCGGTCTTACCACCGTTTCGTGAAGCAGTGAGATCGAACATTCGGGTTTCATCAGCCGGTTATAAGGGCAACCCCCTAAATAACCAAAGTATGAAATTTACCTATCTGACTTTACTTTTCCTGTTCGTGCTATCCTTCTCTGCCTGTGACGATGACGAGGTCATCGATACCATCACCGGAGAGGAGCCCGTGGACGTAACGGGCCTCACTTACGTGGAGGACGAAGAGAATTCCCTCACTGACATCTACGATGACATTCTTGGTGACCTGAACGCCGCCGGACCGATCACCGTAGCCGCCGAGGTGAACCACCAGGCCAATGCCAGTTCCGTAGGGCTCACGCTGCGCCCCACCCGTGTCATTATGTTTGGCAACCCAACCCTCGGTACGCCGCTGATGCAGCAAAATATGGCCGCGGGACTGGACCTGCCCCAGAAGATCCTCCTTTACCAGGCCAGCGACGATGACGTGATCGTGGCTTACAACTCTACCCGCTACCTCGCCAGCCGCCATGACCTGACCGATAACGGGGAACTGACCATGATTGGCAATGCCCTGCAGATGTTCGTCGAGAACAACACCGGTGAAGAAGTAAGCAACTCCGCCGTCGTGGAGGTAGAAGCCGGAGAGGGCATCATCACCAACATCACCAACTCACCGGTAGACAGTGTCTACAACCGGATCAAGCAGGCCATTCAGGATCGGAACCTGGGTATTGCCCTGGAACTCGACCACGCCGCCAATGCCGCCAGTGTCGGACTGAGCCTCGACCCCAGCAGACTGATCATCTTCGGTAACCCGATGGTGGGTACCCCGCTGATGCAGGAGGACCAGAGCATCGGAATCGACCTGCCACAGAATATCCTGGTGTACCAGAACGAGAACGGTTCTACCTCCATCATCTACAATGACCCCACGTACATCGCCGACCGTCATGACATTGACGAGGACCTGGAGCAAAACACTACGATTGCCAGCGTACTGGCCGAAATCGTAGCGGAGGGATTAGGTAACTAATCAACCCCGATAAATAATTGGAAAGCGTCGGTTCCCCCCCGGGAGCCGGCGCTTTCTGTTTCGTAATTTGCGGGATGAAAGATTTCAACGATAAAGTAGTGGTGATCACGGGCGCGGGCTCGGGCATCGGCCGGGAACTGGCCCTGCAACTGGGAAAGCGAGGAGCGGTGCTGGCCCTCAATGACTGGACCGAAGCGGGCCTCGACGAAACCTGGGAACAACTTCCGGAGAACGCCCGGGGGCTGAAGGATAATTTCGACGTGGGGGATCGGGCGGCCGTGGAAAAATTTGCCCACCAGGTTCACCAGGACCTCGGCCGGGTAGACGTGGTGATCAACAATGCAGGATTATCCATCGAGCAGAAGCCGGTTATTTACACTACCGTTGAGGACTTTGAAAAAGTGCTGCGGGTCAATCTCTGGGGCGTCATCTACGGCTCCCTGGCCTTTCTGCCCTACCTGCGGGAACGACGGGGGAGCAGCCTGGTCAACATCAGCAGCGTATTCGGACTCTTTGCCTTTCCCGGTTCTGGGCCCTACAACGTGAGTAAGTTCGGTGTCCGGGGGTTCACCGAAACCCTGCGGGTGGAACTGCGGGGAACGGGCATCCACATCGGCTGCGTTCACCCCGGCGGGATCAAGACCAACATCGTGAAGAACGTTGAGATGGCGGACGCAAAAGCCAAGGAACGGCTGATGAGTACTTTCGACAAGCAAGCCCGCACCACGGCGGAGGAGGCCGCAAAAGTCATCATCCGCGGCATCGAACGGAGGAACCCCCGCATCCTGATCGGCAGCGATGCCCGTTTCGTCGATAAGATCACGCGGTTGCTGCCCGCCAGCTACGAGAGGGTACTGGCTCGCTGGCTGAAGCCCGAACGTTTCCTGGCCGAGCGGTACCAAACCGGTTTATAATTCTTGCACCTGCGCTCCGTCGCCCGTGCAACCCCCTCCCCGGCTGGTCGTCCTTTCGGATAACAACAACAGACAACCACCGTGGGAGCCCACCCAATTTCCATCACCATGCCAACCGCCGCCGACTACCGCGACACACACCGCGAGATCGTGCTTGGCTGTCAGCGCCGCGACCGTTCCGCCCAGCGGAAACTCTACCAGCTGTACGCCAAACCCATGTATAACGTGTGCCTGCGCATGCTGCGGCACGCCCACGACGCCGAAGACGTTCTCCAGGTCGCCTTCGTCCAGATATTTGCCCGGATCGAGACCTTCAATTTCGAGGCCAGCATCAGTGCCTGGATCAAGAAAGTGGTCGTTAACCGCTGCATCGACCACCTGAAAAAGCGACGACTACTGACCACGGACCTGGACGAAGGACGGCACGATGCCCCCCAGGAGGACGTTCACGAAACGGAAGACATCCAGTACAGCGTACAGGACATCAAACGCGCCGTCATGCAGCTTTCGGAGGGGTACCGGGTAGTACTCTCCCTCTACCTCTTCGAGGGATACGATCACGAAGAAATCTCTTCCATCCTGGGCATTTCCACGGGTACCAGCAAGAGCCAGTACAGTCGGGCACGCCGCCGCCTGGCCGGGCTACTCACCAACAGACAATAACCCCATGAGCAACGATAAACTGGAAGATTTCATCCGCAATCAGGCGGACGACTTCAACGACGAAGAACTGCCGACCGACCTCTGGCCGGTCATCGAGGCACAGATAATCTCCGAGCGGTCCCGGGAGGACCCCCTGGAAGGATTCATCCGCAAAAACCGGGACGCCTTTGACGATGCGACTCCGCCCCCGCGGCTGTTCGAAAGTATCGTCCCCGCCTCGCGGCTGCGAGTGGCCGGTATCAGTAGGTACCTGGCCATCGCCGCGGCCGTCGTGCTGGTCTTCGGACTGTCCTACACCATTGGTAACCGGGCCGGCTACCAGAGCGGACAACTGGACGCGGTGACCGCCGAGATGAACCGGATCAGCCCCGATGCCGTCGAGACCGAACAGTTCTACCAACGGGAGATCGAGACGCACTTCCGTCGGGTCACCCAGCTGAATGACGACCCCCAGCTCCGCGCCGACCTCCGGGAGATCGACCGGGCGACGGCCGAACTGCGCAGCGACTTACTGGACGTGCCCATTCAGCAGCGACCCGACCTGGTCAGCCAGCTCATTGAAAACTATCAGATTAAACTGGACATTCTACTCCGTATCGAGGAGCAATTGTCCCCCCGGCCTACTTCCGAGCAGGGCCGTAAAGCAACCAATCATGACAATTTATAAAGCACTTATTTTCTTCCTGACCCTGTTTGTCGCCCCCCCCCCTGATCGCGGCGGGCAAGGACGGCGAGTTCGAGAAAACCATCAAAAAGGAATTCCCCCTGAGTATTTCGGGAACGCTGGAGATCTCCAGCCGCTACGGTGCCGTGAACATTACCAGCTGGGACCGCCAGGAGGTCAGTATGGAAATCCGTATTGTCGCGAATGCCAATAGCCAGCAGTCAGCCAACGAACTGTTCGAACGGGTAAAAACCTCTTTTACCAACACGGGGGATTCACGGGTCAGCGCATCCGTCGTCCTGGAACCCGTCACGACAGTCACCGGCTGGATCTTTAAGTCCACCCGCATCGATTACCGAGCGGACGACATCAAGATCTACTGGGAGATCAAAATGCCGGCGGCCGCCGAACTGATCTCGGAAACGAAATACTGTAACCTCTCCCTCCCGGACCGCTCGGGCAAGAACGAGCTGACGATCCGTCACGGCAACCTTTCCGCCGGTAACCTCAGTGGCCGCAGCCGCCTGAACCTCAGTTACGGAAACGGCCGCGCCGGCAAGATCGCCACGGAATCCGAACTCACGCTTCGCTACGGCAAATTCAACTGCTCCGCCACCGGCGATTTCCGTTACGACGGGCGGTACAGCCACTTCCGCACGGAGACGGCCGACCGGATCAAACTGGATATCGGCTACGACAACGTGACCATCGGCAAGGCCGTCTCCGTGGAGATCGACGGCAGCTACAACGACGTTGTCATCAAGGAAGTCGGCGACCTACAGATCGACGGCAATTACGGTGACTACGAGATCGGCCTGATCACCGGCAGTGTCGACGTCGACGCCCGTTACGGAGACCTTGAGATCGACCAACTAGCCGCCGGTTTCCGCGAAGTGGACATCGATGTCGGCTACATCGACGTGGAACTGGAGATCGAGCGCGGCGCCGGTTATTCCATCGACCTCAGTGCCCGCTACGGGGACATCGAATTCGCGGACGACGACCGGCTCACTAACCGCAAGCGGCAGAAGGAAAATTACACCCAATCGCTGTCGGGCACCATTGCCGGCAAGGGAAGCGGAACGATCCGAATCACTACGAGCTACGGGGATATTGAGATTGACTGACCGCTATACGTTCAGGTAGTTGATCAGGCTATCGTACCGCTCCCGCAGTGCGTCCTGTAACTGCTTTTCGTTGAAGCTGGCCTTCACGATGTAGTTGAAGCGCTCGAAGGTAGCGAGGGTGGCCCCGATACTCTGGCTGTTCAGCTTGAGGGTGACCTCGATCCGGCTGGTGTCCTCGAAACTGCGCAGGAAGCTGCTGAGGACGATGGCCCCCTCGCTCTCTACGATGCGGGCGATCTCGGCCAGGCTGTAATCGTGGCGGTTCATCTCCAGCACGACGATGGAACCGGGATCGCGGAAGGTGCCGGAGGCGGCAAAGAACTTCAGCAGGTCTTCCCCCGTCACCATCCCGATGTAGGTACCCTCCCGGTTGATGACCGGCACCACCGTCAGGTTGTTCTCGACCAGCTGGCGCATTACGTCGTAGAGGTGATCGTCCGGGAATACGGAGGGCGGCAGGTGGGGGCGGCGGTAGTTACCGACTTCCTCCATGGGGTCCGCGTCCAGGATATTCTCCTCGGAGAAGAGGGCCAGGAGCTGACCGTCTTCCACCAGGGGCAGGTGGCGGATGTAGAATTCATTCATTACCCCGAGTGCTTCTTCTCCGGTATCGGAGGGGCGCAGGGGAACGAGAATATCGGTAATCAGGGCTTCGGCGGTCATCCTAGTAGTCGCTTCTTTTGGGCGGCAAATTCCCCCTCGGTCAGCAGTCCTTTTTCCCGGAGGTTAGCCAGGCGTTGCAACTGATCGAGCAGGTCCCCGTTTTCGCGGGGTGGTGGTGGGGCGGTCTTCCGTTCCAGCGGGGTGGTCGGTAATTCCAGCTCTTCCTGCCGCAGGTCGGCTACGAGCCGGAAGCCATTATCGGCAAAACCGGGAAATTCCGGTTGTATGCGGAGGAAGGCGAGATTTTCGTGGGTACGGATACGATCCAGGTCCTGGAAGCCAAGGGCTACGGCCCGGTCGAGGTGAAAGAAAGCCTGATCGGCGTCCTCCTCCACGGAGTAGGAAACGGCGATGTTGAAATGGCTGGCTACGTCTCTGGGGTTGATCTCCAGGGCCCGCTGAAAGGACTGGATGGCGCGGGCGTACTCAAAATCCTTGAAGTAGCGGATACCGGCTTCCCGTTCCGCGCGTCCATCGGGGCCGGACTGGCGGGTGGCGGAGGTAGTGGTGGCCCGTTGTTTCGGTTGCTGCCGTTGCTGGCGGGCGGCACGTTCGCGCTGCCGCTGTTCGAATTTCCGCTCCCGGTCCGTCATGGCGCGGGTGCGGCTCCCGCCGCGGGAGTCGTTGGCGTAAGTAAATGCTTCCTGATTGTAGCGGAGGTCGAAGGTCTTCTGATCCATCGTCAGGAATTTGATCGCGTCGATAATGCCGACGATCCAGGTCACGAAGAACAGACAAATATAGAGGATCCCCAGGGCGTTCTGCCCGAGGTAAAAGCGGTGGAGACCGACGGAGCCTCCAAAAAAAGCCAGTAATGCGGCTAGGGTCTTATCCTTCATATACTACCGTGCTAAACGGGTGGACGGGCCCTTTCGTTCTCACGAACCGCCCAAATTTCGACGGCGGGAGATTATGGTCCGATCAGTGATGCTCCCGATCTTCCCCAAAGATACGACAGGTAAGTACCGTGAGGTCGTCCGGATACTCCGTGAATTGCCGGAATTCCTCCAGTTTGCTCAGCAGGTTCTGGTTAAAGGCACTCGCCGAACGGCCGTGCTGCCTCCGGGCGAACTGGTACAGAATTTCTTCTTCGAAGCACTCCCCGGCGGGGCTCTGGAGGTCGGTCAGCCCGTCGGTGTAGGTACAGACCAGTGCCTGGTGGGGCAGATCGATCATACCGACTTCCACCGGGGGCAACTGGTCGAAACTGCCCAGTACGGTGGTTCCCTTATCCAGTAGCTGAATACCGCCCTCGTAGATCAGTACCGCGGGGGGGTGACCGGCATTTACGTACTGCAACCGGTGGCTGCGCAAGTCGTACTCGGCTACGAAGAAAGTAACGAAGCGTTCCCCGTTCGTGATCTTGTAGACCGCATCGTTGATTTCCACCACGAAATCACGCAGGGAAGTCCGCTTCCGGATCAGGGTATGAAAGTTCGCCTGGAAGTTAGCCATCAGCAGGGCGGCGCTCACGCCCTTGCCCGTAAAGTCACCGATACAGAAAACGAGTTTGCCGTCGCTGAATTCCTGGTAATCGAAGTAATCGCCGCCTACGCCGAGCTTGGGCCGGTAGATGGCGCTGAGTTCGTAATTATCCCCCACGGGCAGGTTCTTGGGGATGAACATCTGCTGCACCTGGGCACCGAGGTCGAGGTCGGCCTCCAGTCGTTCCTGCTCGATCTGTCGCTTGAACAGTCGTTTGTTCTCGATGGCCACCGCGATGACGTTGGTGATCGTGGTAATGATCTGGACCCGCTCGAACATATCCTCCTCGTCGAGAAACCGTCCGGTAAAGATGTAGGCGATCGGTCGCTCCTTGTGCAGTACCGGCACCACGTGGTTGAACAGGCTGAGGAAGGGGTGGGCCGGTCGCTCCAGGGGGCCGGCGCGACGGATGTCCCGCAACTCCCGGTTGAAATCCCGGCCGGGAAGCTGCTCCTCCAGGATACCGAGGCGGGCGGCGGCGAACCACTCCTCGTCGCGCTCGCTGTCGCGGACGAACAGGGCCATCTCCACCACCCCGAGCTCGCTACTGAGGAAGGCTTCGTACATGCCGAAGAGGTCCTCCGCAGAAACGTTATTATTGATCGCCTGGGTGATCTGCAGCAACCGCTGTACCTGCAACTGGCGCAGGTGCAATTCTCGCTCCAGGCGATTGATGCGGGGAATGGGTTGGGTCATGGGGGCGGTAAAGATAGAAGGACTTGAGGATTTACCGGGCGAGGACGCAGGTGCAAAAATCTACCGATGCAGCAGGGTGATCAACCGATCGATGTCCCGCTGTACCTGCTCCTCGTCCAGGGCGCGCAGTACGAGCAGCTTCTCCCGCTCCGTCATGTGCAGGGAAACCGAAGTGCGCAACGGGTCGTCTTCCCCCGGCTGGTAGTTGAACCGGTACAGGTGGAAACGGTCCTCCCCCACGATGTCGGACATCTGCCCGAGCAGGTTTTCCTGATCCAGGATCTGGAGGCTGAGGAAGGTGCCCGCCACGCCCACCGGACTGACGAGGCTGCTGATCACCCCCCGGTAACGGCCGCCCGGCTCGATCTCCTGCTCGCGGAAGGCGCTGATCTGGACGACCACCACCCCACTGGTGTTCCGGCGGATCCAGTCCTGGTACACATCGACGAAGCGGGCAGCCGTCGCCAGTCCGTAATTGTCGCGGTAGCCCGCATCCATCAGGTGGATGTCCGGGCTGGTCGGTAATTCCACCTGGGGCAGTACGTAGGGGTAGGAGGCCGAGGCGCGCAGGGCGGTGAGGAAGCGGAGGCTGTCGGCTCCCCGGTCCCGGAAGAGCCAGCGAAAATCAACCATATCCGGCTTGAGGGGCAGGCGGCCCCGGGTGGCGGCCGGTGGGGCGGTGAGGTTGCTCACTCCCTGGGGAGAGATGATGAGCCGGCGACCGTCCTCGACAATACTCGGGGTCAGCAGCATCAGGGGAATACGGGCGGACCGTTCCGGAGCCGCAAAATCCGCCAGGGGGCGGTCCAGCAGTCCGTCGGTCACCTCGTCGAACTCTTCTTCGAAGGCGTAGGCGCGGTCCCGGTAGTACGTTTCCCCGGCGTAGTCGAAAGTACGGAAGGGCAGGAAAACGTCGTTGCTGACGATCGAGAACGCCAGTCCGTTGAGCATGTCGCTGCTCACCCGGCGGAGGCGTTCGGCACTCTCGGCCACGAAGGGATCGTCGTGCAGGTAAGCGGAGCGGAGGTAGGCCAGCCCCAGCATGCCCCCGCTGGCTCCGGTCATGAGGGCGGTGGCGTTGAGCAGGTCGCCGCCGCTGCACTCCTCGATACTCTGGGTGACGTGGGTGGCCCACACCCCGGCCGTCAGCCCGCCGCCGCTGGCACAGACGATCACGAAGGGCGGTTTCTCCCGCGCCTGCCGGTCACGCCAGTTGTCCAGGATACCGACCATGGCCAGACTATCGGTACGGAGTTGCTCGCTTCCGTAGAGGGTTTCCAGCACCCGCTCGTTGTAGCCGACCCGCTCGTCGTAGTTCAGTCCGTACGCCCGGTTCCCCCGCTCGAAGTAGGCCGTTCCCGTAATGACGTTCACGACGAACAGCAGGAGCAGGAGCAGGGGCAGCCGCCACTGGTCGAACCAGTAGCTGATGGCCCCGACGGTGGACACCAACAGGCTCAGCAGGATCAGGAAGCTGGCCCCGGCGGGGATCTGGAAGAACGGGCGATCACTCAGCAGCCCCAGCAGGGCCAGCAGGATGATGGTCGCGAACTGCAGCAGCAGGGCGTTCACGTGGTTCTGGCGAAACACTCCGCTCAGTACCGCGGAGTCATAGTGGGCCACGCTGCGGACGAGGCGACTGCCCAACCGCTCGTTCAGGTAAGTACGGACCCGCAGGGGGTTATCGCGGAACAGTCGTTGGGAGCGGACCAGGCTCCGGCCCGGGCCCCGGTTGGGTGCCTCCTCCCGCCGGTCCTTGCTGCGGTAGTAGTCGATGTCCCGGTTGGTGGCGTTGAAATAGATGGCGTAGAGGAATAAACTGACGGCGAGACCGACCAGCAGCCCCAGGATACTTTGCACCTGCGCCCCGGCGCCCGTATGGTCCGCATTCGGCGCGTAAAACTGCACGATCAGTACGACGTGGAGGGCCAGGACGGCAAGCGGCAGCAGCGCGTTGTTGATGCAGAACTTGAAGAAGGGACGCGACAGGCTGGCCAGGAAATTGAAGCGGGGGCCCACCAGCAGGTACGTACTCAGGTTCCAGCTCATGACCAGAAACCCGAAGGTGATGCCCAGCAGCACGAAGGGCCAGTAGCCCCCCTGGCCCAGGTACTCCGGGTCCAGGAAAAGGTACTGCAGGCCCAGACGCCGCCCCAGCAGCCCGCTGGTCATGGCCGCCAGCAACAGCCAGACCAGCAACAGCAGGAAATTACTGCGCAGGTGCAGCAGGAACAGCTGTACGGGAAAGGAGCGGTGGAGGCCACGGAGGAAGGCGAGCATAGTTGGGTAAGGTACTGGACTTGCTGCGGTCAAACGTATATTTGCGCCCCCCCAAATATTTGCCAATATGAAAATTTCCGTCGTGGGTACCGGTTACGTCGGCCTGGTTACCGGAACTTGCTTTGCCGAAACCGGTAATGAAGTCGTTTGCGTCGACATCGACGCCGATAAAGTCGCCCGCATGGAACGCGGCGAGGTCCCCATCTACGAACCCGACCTGGAGGTCCTCTTCGAGCGCAACCAGCGACAGGGCCGCCTGAAGTTCACCACTGACCTGAAGGCCGCCACCGACCACGGAGAAATTATCTTCCTGGCCCTGCCGACCCCTCCCGGAGCGGACGGATCGGCCGACCTGAAGTACATCCTCGGCGTCGCCCGCGACCTGAGTAAGCTCATCACCCGCTACACGGTGATCGTGGACAAGAGCACCGTCCCCGTCGGCACCTCCGAGCGGGTACACGCCGCCCTGGCCGAGCACCTGGACGAATCCCTCTTCGACGTCGTCTCCAACCCGGAGTTCCTGCGCGAAGGCGTAGCCGTGGACGATTTCCTCAAGCCCGACCGGGTGGTGATCGGCACCGACAGCGAACGCGCCCGCAAGGTGATGCAACGGCTCTACGAACCCTTCGTCCGCAGTGGTAACCCCATCCTGTTCATGGACGAGCGCAGCGCCGAAATGACCAAGTACGCCGCTAACAGCTACCTGGCCACCCGCATCAGTTTCATGAATGAGATCGCCAACCTCTGCGAGATCGCCGGGGCCGACGTGGACGCCGTCCGCAGGGGCATGGGCAGCGACAGCCGCATCGGCAAACGCTTCCTCTTTCCCGGCGTGGGCTACGGGGGCAGCTGCTTCCCGAAGGACGTGCAGGCCCTGGCCCACACCGCCGGGCAGCACGACTACGATTTTCGCATCCTGAAGTCGGTCATGACCGTCAATGATTCCCAGCGGCTGCGCATCGCCGACAAGGTCGAGCAGTACTACGGAGACGAGTTGGCCGGCAAGACCATCGCCCTCTGGGGGCTGGCCTTCAAGCCGAATACGGACGACATCCGGGAAGCCCCCGCCCTGTACACCATCGACCGCTTACTGGCGGCCGGGGCAAAGGTGCGGGCCTTCGACCCGGAGGCGATGGACAACGTCCAGGCCATTTACGGAGATAAGGTAACCTTCGTCGAGGATCAGTACGAGGCCCTCGCGGGCGCCGATGCCCTGGCCATCCTGACGGAGTGGAGCGTTTTCCGCACGCCGGACTTCGACCGGATTCAGTCCAAACTCACCGCCCCCGTCATCTTCGACGGTCGCAATTTATATGACCTGGAGCGGATGGCCGAGGCCGGATTCTACTACAACAGTATCGGCCGCGACGTGGTCGGCGCCTGATGCGGCGGCTGGCGGTAAAGCTCACGAACCAGGGGCAGCGCATTCTGCGGGAGGGCCACCCCTGGCTCTTCGACGGAGCGATCGAGAGCGTGAAGGGGGAAGGAGCGGCCGGTGACCTGGCCGTCATCTTCGACCGGAAAAAAGACAAGTTCGCCGGGGTCGGGCTGTTCGACCCGGACAGCCCCATCCGCATCCGGGTGCTCCACCAGGGCAGCCCGGTGAAGATCGACGAAGCTTTCTTCGCCGAAAGGATCGCGGCGGCCCGGGAAAGACGGCGGCCTTTGCTCGAAACCGAAACCACCGGCTACCGCCTCCTGCACGGGGAGAACGACGGACTTCCGGGGCTGGTCGTTGACGTTTACGCCGACGTCATGGTCGTCAAGCTCTACACCCCGGCCTGGTTTCCCTGGTTGAAGATGCTGCTCCCGCTGCTGCTGCGGGCGGCGGGTACGGAGACGGCCGTCCTGCGGCTGGCCCGCAACGTGAAACCCGCCGGAGAGAAACTCAAAATGCTCGACGGACAGGTGATCGCCGGTACGCTGGCGGACCCCGAGGTGGTTTTCACCGAGCACGGCGTCCGTTTCCTGGCCGACGTGGTACACGGTCATAAGACCGGCTTTTTCCTCGATCACCGGGCCAACCGGCGCAAGGTCGGGGAACTGGCCGACGGCCGGGACGTACTGGACGTATTCAGTTACGCCGGCGGTTTCAGCGTCCACGCCCTGCGGGGGAACGCCTACCGGGTGGTCAGTCTGGACATCAGCGGCCCCGCCCTGGCCACCGCCGCCCGCAACGTGGCCCTGAATTTCTCCGACGACCCCCGCCACGAAACCCTGGAGGCAGATGCCTTCGAGGCCCTCGGTACCCTGGCCAAGCAGGGGGAAAGCTTCGGGCTGGTCATCGTCGACCCCCCCAGTTTTGCCAAGAGCGCACGGGAAATACCCCGGGCCCTGGACGCCTACCGCCGCATCAATACCCTGGCCATTCCGCTGGTGGAACCGGGCGGCATCCTGCTGGCGGCTTCCTGTTCCGCCCGGGTGACGGCGGACGAATTTTTTGCTACGGTGGAAAAGGTGGTCAAGAAGAGCGGGCGACGGTTTCAGCTTCTGGAAAAGACCTTTCACGACGTGGATCACCCCATCGGTTTTCCGGAGGGGGCCTACCTTAAATCCGTCTACTACCGGCTGAAGTAAACCGGACGACGGGTGAAATGCGTATTACTGCATAAGGCTCCCCGATTTTAGTACAGTGCACATGCGACTTCACATCATTACTCCGGTTGTTAACGAAGCGGACAACCTACGCGACTTATTACCTTACTTGGTGGGCGAATTGCGCGGACGCGGGTGCATAACCGTAGCGGACGGCGGCAGTACGGACGGTACCGCCGAAGTGGTGGCGGCGATTCCCCGGGGTACGTCACCTCTCCTGCCGTGGGTGCGGACGGGCTTTTCAGATGAACGAGGCCGCCCGGTCCTTCGGCGATGATTGTGACGTAGTGTACTTCGTCCACGCCGATACGCGGCCGCCGGTCGGTTTCTACGAGGACATCCGGACCGCCATCGTCAACGGTTTCCCCACCGGCTGTTACCGCTTCCGGTTCGACATGCGTCACCCCCTGTTGTGGATCAACGCCTACTGTACCCGCTTCAACTGGCTGGCCGGGCGGGGCGGCGACCAGTCGCTCTACCTCACCCGGGAGACCTTCGAGGAACTCGGCGGTTTTCAGCCCATGAAGATCATGGAGGATTACGACATCATCCAGCGGATCTGGGCGGCCGACATCCCCTTTCGGGTCATTCCGCGCTCCATCGTGGTGTCCGCCCGCAAGTACCGGGCCAACGGCTGGCTGCGGGTGCAGTTGGCGAACTGGAAGGTATTCCGGATGTACAAGGCGGGGGAGCCGGAGGAGGCGATGATCTCGTTGTACAGGGAGCGGTTGCGGCCTTGGTAGGTTGACCGCCCGGGCCACCATCCCGCCGCATGCGGGGGTCGGACCGTGATTCCGTAACTTTGAGGGCATTCTGTGCGGAGGGCATTATTTCGTATTACCGATTTCTCCGGCGCGGACACCTTTCCGAACGATAAGGCTACTGAAGGAAAGCCCTTCAGGTTACGATCCTGACCCTAAAACAACCTATTTCATGCAACACCACTGTCGGCTAATTACCCTTTTACTAGTCGTGCTACCATTCCTCGGTAAAGCCCAGTCCCCCCAAACCAGAGTAACCATCAACGGCACTGATGAATGGAATAACCTGACCGATACCGAGCAGTTGGATGGTGACTACTTCGTTGCTGGATATTCTGCTGGCCCCTCCGCACCGGACCACGTCATCGTAAGCCGGGTGACACCGTCGGGAGAAGTCGTTTGGATCTACGACGACGAGACTGACAATCAGGTTGGTCCGTTCGATATTAGCGCGGTTGGGGAAGACCGGTTGATCGTCGCTACCACTGAAACTAGGAATATTTTTGACGCCGATAATTATCATGCTATCTCGCTGAGAACAATACAATTAAGTGGTGGCGGGTACGGAGTGAGTACCCAGTCCTTTATCCTGAGCGACACCGCCTTCTACTCGGGCTTACGGGGGGAATTCGTAGGTGACTCCGTGTACGTAATGACTGCCAGCATCGTCAGGAACCTTTCCCGACCTAATTGTAGCCAGCCCATGATAATAAAGTCCAGGCGGGGTTTTACCGAGATAGAGCGAATTCCAATGCCGGGCATTCTGGAGTACGGCTGCTACGAGATCAGGGACGTAAAGTACTTCTCGGATAATGAGATCATCGTACAGGCATTCACGGATCAGGACGACCCCAGTACCGAAATTTTCTCTTTCTCGATCGACCAGACCCTAAATTGGCGGACGACTATCAGCTACGGTGCTATAAACCGGGTCAGGATGATCGAGCAAGACGACGAAGGTCATATTATCCTCGGAGGCGTTTCAACTACACTTGACGATGACGGCTCCATGACCTTTTTCCGAAAACACGATGCCGCCGGCGTACTGATCGATAGTACCCTGATGAGCCACGGTGACACTACCGTAATCATGACGGACGGGCACAGGAGACAGGATGGTACCTTCGTGACGGTCTCTTACTACTTGCGCGACGGCATCAGCTACAATATCGGGTACAGTATTCTCAACGATGATCTAGCGGTAATCAAATCCGACTTCGTACCCTTAGAGCGTCCGGTCGCTTACGAGTTTCCCCGCGGTATTTTCTCCTCCGCGGACGGCAGGCTTGCCATTACGGGCGAATACACCACCGATTCATCCACTGACCCGAACGGATTATTAGTGCTAGTGGAGTGCGACCTGCTCAGTGACGTGAGCAGCCCTACCGGTGCAACGAACAATACCTTGCAGGTTTATCCAAACCCTACCGGGGACAGCTTTACCGTTAAATTCGGCGAGTACGGCCGTCACGAGGTACGGGTTGTCAACGGCGTCGGTCGGGAAGTTTGCCGAAAGATTGGCTTTGGCGATACCGTAACCATTGACAATTCCGACCTGACCTCCGGTATTTATTTCGTCGTAGCATCCGACGAGACCGGTAAGTACCGAAAGCAGGTACTGATTAAGCAGCGGTAGCACGGGATATGACCGGGACGCCCGCCCCCCAAGGTCAGACTACTTCGTCCTCCCCTGGCGCAAATCTGATCGGGCCGTGGTTTGCTAACGGCTACGGCGTGCGATCAGTGCGAAAGTAAATCTAGTCCGACGTGCGGGTGTGGGTGACGAATCCGGTCTGGTTACCCGGGCGAATCGTACCGCCGAAAGCCACTGTTTCCGGCCGCTTCCGCGGTGCGGTACCAACTGACGGATCACCCGAAAAACCCGGCACCTGCGTCCGCGCCCCGAGTCTTGTTTTTCCTAGGTTTTGTGGCAAAAATTCCGTACTTTTGTACGCTATGGCAGAAATCAAAAACAACGGTCCCCGGGACAACTACGACGCGTCGAACATTACCGCCCTGGAGGGACTGGAGGCGGTCCGTAAACGCCCGGGTATGTACATCGGCGGGGTGGACACGAAAGGCCTCCACCACCTGGTGTGGGAGGTCGTCGACAACTCGATCGACGAGCACCTGGCCGGCTACTGTAGCCGGATCGACATGATCATCCACGAGGACAACTCGATCAGCGTCACGGACGATGGCCGGGGCATCCCCGTGGGTACCCACGAGAAGCTGGGCAAGTCGGCCCTGGAGGTCGTCATGACCGTCCTGCACGCCGGTGGTAAGTTCGATAAGGACACCTACAAGGTTTCCGGCGGACTGCACGGAGTCGGTGTTTCCTGCGTGAACGCGCTGTCCTCCAAGCTGGTCGCCACCGTCCACCGTGACGGCAAAGTCTACCAGCAGGAGTACAGCGAAGGTATCCCACAGACGGCCGTCACGGAGATCGGCACTTCCGACCACAGCGGTACCACCATCCAATTCAAACCGGACGGTACCATCTTCGAGGCGATGGTCTACAAGTACGAGACCCTCTCCAACCGGATGCAGGAACTGGCCTTCCTGAACAGCGGCCTCTACCTGAGTATCACCGACGAGCGGCAGGTGGAGGAGGACGGCACCCACCCCCGCCAGGAATTCTACAGCGAGGGCGGCCTGGCCGAGATGGTGAAGTACCTCGACGAGGGTAAGGAAGACCTGATCAAGGACGCCATCTACGTCAAGGACAAGGAGGACAACGTCGAGGTCGAGGTGGCCATGCAGTACAACACCACCTACCAGGAGAACATCTACTCCTTCGTCAACAACATCAAGACCCGCGAGGGCGGTACCCACGTCAACGGCTTCCGCCGCGCCGTGAACCGGCTGTTCACCAAGTACGGAGAGGAGAACGGCTTCTTCAAGAAGATCAAGTTCAAGATCAGCGGGGAGGATTTCCGCGAGGGACTCACCGCCGTTATCTCCGTCAAGGTACCCGAGCCCCAGTTCAAGGGGCAGACCAAGGGCGAACTCGGTAACAGCGAGGTGACCGGTATCGTGAGCCGCACCGTCGGCGAGAGCGTCGGCCACTGGCTGGAGGAGCACCCCGAACAGGCCCGCCGCATCATCGATAAGGTGATCCTGGCCGCCACGGCCCGCCACGCCGCCCGCAAGGCGCGCGAGATGGTACAGCGCAAGAACGTACTCACCGGTACCGGACTACCCGGCAAGCTGGCCGATTGCTCCAGTAAGAGCCCGGACGACAGCGAGATCTATCTCGTCGAGGGAGATTCGGCCGGCGGAACCGCCAAGGCGGGCCGGGACCGTAAATTCCAGGCCATCCTGCCGCTACGGGGTAAAATCCTCAACGTGGAGAAGGCCATGGAGCACAAGATCTACGAGAATGAGGAGATCAAGAACATGTTCACCGCCCTGGGCGTGCGCATCACGGAGGGTACCGACGGGCAGCGTATCCTCGACATCGAGAAACTACGCTACCACAAGATCATCATCATGTGTGACGCCGACGTCGACGGCAGCCACATCGTAACCCTCATCCTGACCTTCTTCTTCCGCTACATGCACAAGCTGGTGGACATGGGCTACGTCTACATCGCCCAGCCGCCCCTCTACCAGGTGCGCCGCGGCAAGCAGTTCCAGTACTGCTGGACGGAGGAAGAGCGCCGGGAAGCCATCGAACGCCTCAGCCGCCACGAGAACGACGGCAGCGTCAAGATCCAGCGCTACAAGGGTCTGGGAGAGATGAACGCCACCCAGCTCTGGGAGACGACCATGGACCCCGAGACGCGGATGCTGCAGCGGGTCACCATCGACGAAAGCTCCGAGGCCGACCGCGTCTTCAGCATGCTGATGGGCGACGAGGTGCCGCCCCGCCGGGCCTTCATCGAGGCGAACGCCAAGTACGCCAACGTGGATGTCTAGCTCACCACCACGAATTGAAAAGCCCCCGCTCCTGCATCTCAGGAACGGGGGCTTTTGATTTTGGCAGTGACCGGCAGGCCTACTGCAGTTCGCGGGTGGCCTCGAAGAGGAACCAGGTGCGGCGTTCGGTAGCGTTGATATAATCCTCCAGGAGGCTTGCGCCGCCGACGTCCTCGTTCTCATCACAGACCGTATGCGCCTTGCGTAAGTTGGCGGTCATTTTCTTATTCTCTTCCACGAGGTCGAGCAGCATATCACGGGGGTGAACCCGGGCGTCGTCATTATCGGTCACGTTCTGTAGTTTGGCGACGTGTCCAATGCTGGTGATGGTGGTGCCGCCCAGTTTACGGACGCGCTCGGCCAGTGGGTCGACCGTCTGGATGATCTCCGCGGACTGGTCGTCGAGCATCAGGTGGTAGTCCCGGAAGTTCCGGCCGCTCATGTGCCAGTGGTAGTTCTTCGTCTTCACCCAGAGGGCGATGAGGTCGGCCACCAGTGGATTGAGGGCTTTGACCACGTTCTCCACGGCCTGCGGGTCGAGATCGGTAGGGGTCTGTAATGCTTTCTTGGCGATGTTGTTGCTGGGTGTCTTGGACATAATCTTGGTTTTTAGTACATCTTTGTAACCATTCATCCGGGCGGGAATGTTCAAATTCTCCACGGTGAGTAGCCGGATTATGACGTATGGCCAACAAATTCCCCACCTCCCTCCGCCTCAAATCCCGTAAGGCCATCGGTGCCCTCTTCCGTCCCGGAAACCGGTCGGTCAGTGCCTACCCCATCCGCATCAATTACGGCGTGACCGGGGAAGCCCGGGGCACCGCCCCCTTCCGGGTCGCCTTCGTGGTCCCCAAGCGCAAGTTCAAACGGGCCACCGACCGCAACCGCATCAAGCGGCAATTGCGGGAAGCCTTCCGGCTCAATCAGCACCTCCTGCAACCCGGCACGGAGGAACAATTAAACCTGATGGTGATGTACACCGGAAAAGAGCCCCCCGAATTTGACTACCTGGAAAAGAAAATGATCAAACTGCTGACCCAGCTCAGTCACTAGCGACTACCGCTACTCCTATTTACTACTTACTCCCCACCACTGCCCGCCACACCCGCAGCAAGTTTCCCGAGCACATCATTTTCACCTCCTCCTCGGAGTAGCCCCGCTTCAGTAAGGTAAAAACCAGGTTCGGATAATCCGCAACGTCCTTCAGTCCGGTGGGCAGGCTGTCCCCCACGCCATCGAAATCGGAGCCGAACCCGACGCTCTTGACGCCGGCGAGGCTGACGACGTGATCGATGTGGTCGGCCACCTTCTCCACGTCCGAATAGAGGTAGGGGTGCCGCGCCTTGAAGGCTTCGAGAAAGGCCTCCCGCCCCGCCTCGTCGTCCTCGGCAATACCGGCGGCCTCCACCTCCTCCCGGTAGACGTTGCCGAGGCTGTCCTGCCGTTTTTGCAGCGCGCCATCGAGGAAAGTGGAGCCGAAGTTGATCATGATGATACCGTTCTCTTCTCCCAGCCGGCGGATCATGTCGTCCCCCATGTTGCGTTCGAAACCGGGGGTGAATTTCCGGACCGAACTGTGGCTGGCGATACAGGGTACGTCCGTCAGGTCCATCACCTGCCAGAAGGTGCTGTCGCTCACGTGGCTGATGTCCACCATGATACCCGTCCGGTTCATTTCCAGCACCACCTCTCGCCCGAAGTCGCTCAGGCCGCCGTGGGTGGCGGTGGTATCGTAGCTGCTGTCACAGATCAGGTTATCCTTGCTGTGGGTCAGGGTAACGTAGCTGATGCCCCGGGCCTTCCAGTAGGCCACCCGCTCGATCTTGTCCTCGATCGGGGCACCGTTCTCCATGCCCATGGGCAGACTCAGGATGCCTTCCTTGAAGTTGCGTTCGAGGTCGTCCGGGTGGTAGGCGATCCGGAACTTATCGGGGTGGGCCACCGCGATGCCCTTCACCATGTCGATCAGGCTGTCGGCCAGGGCCAGGGCTCCTCCGGTTTCCTGGTAACTGGCGGGAATGTAGATGGACATGAAGGGGGCGTCCAGCCCTCCCTTCCGGGCGCGGACGTAGTCGAAATCCCCCTTATCGGACTGTACCGGGATGGGGAGAAATTCCCGCTCCAGACGAAAGTTGAGGATCCGTAAGCGGTAGGGCAGGTCGACGTGACCGTCCGTGATGATGGTTTCCCGGGCCAGGCGATCGGCCCGCTCGCGCAGGGCAGCGTCCTGGGCCGAGAGGGTCTGGGGGGCGGGGCCGCAGGCGCTTACGAGCGTAAGGAAGAGCAACGCGAAGGTTGCCTTGCGCGAAGTCGAAAAAAGCAGGGGGAGCAAATGACGCATGGCTGGATGGGTTGGTGGGAAGCAAGATAGGAAATCCCCTTCCGGTGGTAACGAACCAACCCGGTCTTCGTACCTTCTTTGCTGTATGCGTACCCTATTGCTTACCCTCGCCCTCCTCTGTTCCGTCCCAACGCTGACCGCTCAGCGGATACTATTGCTGGAAAAGACTAATTCCGCCCAGACCGCCAAGGTGTACGAGGGGGAGACCCTCAAATTCCGGATGGAGGGCGACGACTTCTGGCAGTCCGGCCCCATCCGCGAAATGCGGCCCGACATTCAGGCCCTGGTCATCAACGACCGGTTCATCCTCCTGGAGGAGATCGAGATCGTCCACCGGGGTAAGACTTTCGCGGCCGCGGCGGGCTACTCCCTGATGACCTTCGGGGCCGCCTGGTCCATCTTTGCCGGCCTCGGCTACAACACCGACGGCGACCCCAACAGCCAGTACGGCGCGATGGACCTGGGGGTCACCGCCGTCAGTATCGGCTCCGGCTTTCTACTGAATAAACTACTGGGGCAGAACAAGTTCCGGGTCGGCAAGAAGCGGCGGCTGCGCATCGTGGACATCAACTTTTGAACGGGGTCAAACCGTTATCTTTAGACCATGACACAAGTCACTACACTTCCAGCGATCCACCCCGATCATTACATCTGGACTACGGATGCTTATCACCGGCTAATCGAGTTGGGCATACTGACCGAATACAGCGAAGTGGAACTATTAGACGGTCAAATAGTGAATAAGATGGCGATTGGAGAAGAACATGCTGCAACGGTGGAAATACTAATGGAATTTTTCCCGGACCGATTTGGGAAAAAATATCGCTACCGGGCTAAGAATCCAATTGTTCTTCCTAACAATTCAGAGCCTGAGCCTGATTTCGTCGTATCACGCCGGCTCACACCAGGGGAAAAGCGCAGTCACCCATCAGTCGAAGATACTTTTCTGGTAATCGAGGTTTCCCAGGACACTTTAAGTAAGGATCGTTATCGCAAAGGCCCCATCTATGCAGCTGCCGGCATCCCGGAATACTGGTTAATTAATTTACAGACGCGATCCATCGAGGTGTATTCCGAACCAGATCAAGAGCTAAAGGAATTCGCTTCCCAAGTTTATTACAAAGAAGGAAAATCATTTAATAGTCCATTTGCCGGAGCTATCACCGTAGCCGATTTACTCCCGCTCTCCGCCTAACCGTACAACGCCCGCGCCAGCACCTCCGGAAACGCATCCGGCGTACTCGCGAAGGGAGTCAAATCCATCTCCGTCAGCAGCCCGGCCACTTCCTTGTCGTAGGCCGGTGCCCCCTGGTCGTTCAGCGCCAGTACGGGCAGGATCGTCAGCCCCGTTTGCTGCAGTCGCTGCACGGCCTGCATCATCCCCGCGATCTGGCCACCCTCGAACATATCACTCAGTAAGACGAGTACCGTATCCCGCGGCGCGACGTTCAGTCCCTCCGCGTACCGCAGGGCCTTGCCGATGTCCGTCCCCCCGCCCAGGTTGATGGCGAACAGCAGGTCCAGCGGATCGGGGAGCTCGTCCGTCAGATCGACGACGCTGGTGTCGAAGGCGATCACGTGGGTTTTCAGGCTCGGCAGACTGGCCAGGATACAGGACAGCACCCCCGCGTACACCACCGAACTGGCCATCGACCCCGACTGGTCGATCAACAGGATAACCCGCTTGAGGCCGGGTTTACTCCGGGCCAGCCCCCGCAGGTTTACCGGCAGCACCGTCTTGTACTTCGGCTGGTAGTGCTTCATGTTGCGGCGAATGGTCTGGTCCCAGTCAATATCCTGGGGGCGGGGCCGGCGGTTGCGGTTGCCCTGTCGCTTGCGCCCGTTGATCGCCTGCTCGATCGGTTTCCGGAGTTGCGCCTCGATCTTTTTCACCACCCGCTGCACGACCATCCGGGCGGTTTCCTTACTCTTCTCCGGCAGGATGTTTTTCAGACTGAGCAGGGTGCCGACCAGGGAGACGTCCGGTTCCACCGTCTCCAGCAGTTCCGGTTCCAGCAGCATTTGCTGAAGGCCGAGGCGGTCCAGGGCGTCCCGTTGCAGGAGTTGTACCGTCTCCGTCGGAAAGTACTTGCGGATGTCGCCCAGCCAGCGGTTCACGTTCGGGCTGCTGGAACCGAGGCCGCCCTTCCGGTTCTCGCTGTCGTAGAGGGCCTCTAGGGTGGCGTCCATGCCGGCGGCCCGGTCGGGGAGGGTGGGCCCGCCGTCCTGACCCTGGGCCTGCTGGCCGAGGATGAGTCGCCACTTGCGGAGGTATTCGTCGTAGTCGTCTGGCATGTATTGCTCTTTCGACCGCTCGCAACGGCCGCTCAGAGCCACTAGGCCCGCTAAGATAGTTTTATCAGGGTATTGAAATCCGTCACCTTGTCCTCTCCGTGGCCGAGGCGGGCGATCACCAGGTCCCGGCTGGGAATGATGAAGACCCGCTGATCCTGAAAGCCGCGCATCATGTAGGCGTCCCCGGGCAGGTCGGGCAGTCCCCGCCCGGGCCGGGGAGCCAGAGGTGGCCGCCGTAGGTCCCCTCGCTGCCGGTGGCCGGCTCGGCGCATCCAGTCGATCCAGTCGGGACGGACCAGGGTGTCCCCGTTCCAAATGCCGTCATTGAGCAGCAGTTGTCCGAGATTGGCCCAGTCGCGGGCCGTCGCCCAGCCGTAGGAACTGCCGACGGGGTTGCCGCTCTGATCGGGCTCGATGAGCAGGCTGGGGGCCACTTTACCGAAGAGGTCGTGGTACAGGAAAGAATCCAGGGCTTCCCGGGTAACGAATTGCTCACTCAGCCACCGCATCAGCGTATTCGTCGTACCGCTGGAGTAATTCCAGACCGTTCCGACCGGGTGTTCCAGCGGCATCCCGGAGGCATAAGCGGCGAAATCCGGTTGCTCGTGCAGCATGATGGTCGCGTCCGAAATGGCACCGTAGGCCTCGTTCCAGGCCAGGCCGGAATTCATGTGCAGGAGGTCGGCCAGGGTGATTTCCGCCCGCTCGTCCGTCCAGTGGGGAAAAAGATTTTTGGTTGCGAGGTAAGGGCGGGGCGAGGACGCAGGTGCAAATTCCCCGGTGAAGTGCGCGCCCAGGGCCAGACCGGTGAGCGTTTTAGTCATGGACCAGCCCAGCAGTAAGGTTTCCGCCGAGAAGCCCGGGGCGTACCGCTCGGCGATGACCCGACCATTTTGCATGACGACCAGCCCCCGTGCTTCACCACCGGGGACCGGCCGCATACCGAAATCCAGGGCGGGGGTGAGACCGGCCGGCTCCCGGATCTTTTCGTAGGATATTGCACCTGCGTCCTCGCCCCTGATGTCCGCTATTTCCGCTTCTTCATCGTTCAGCAGCGTGCACCCCACGTTCGGCCTGAAGACGGCCGTTCGCCGTACCGCGCCGTAGAAAGAGGCAGTTACCCGGTTTTTCTCCATACCGAGGCTTACCTGCCCCAGTACGCTGAAGTTCAGGTCGTTCTTCCGAATCTCGGCCAGCTCCCGCCCCTGCAAAAAGTGGCAGCTACAGGCGTGCTTGGCGGCGTAGCCCGCACCGATGTGGAGTAGCGGGCGGAACCACAAAAAAGCGGCAAACAAAAGTATGCCCAGCACGAGCACGACCGTCAGCCAGCGACGAAGGGGGGTGATCTTTGGCATGCTTGCAAGGTAGCACCTACCTTGCCGTCATGGAAACCCGCGTCTTCGGCATCCGCCACCACGGCCCCGGTTCGGCCCGCCGCCTCCGGGCGGCCCTGGAGGCCTGGCAACCCGACCTCTTGCTGGTCGAGGCCCCGGAAGACGCCGGTCCGGCCCTGACGCAGCTGGTGCACGCCGGAGTCCGCCCCCCGGTGGCCCTCGTCCTCTACGACGCCAAGTCCATCGAGCGGGCCAGTTTTTACCCCTTTGCCGCCTTCAGCCCGGAGTACCAGGCGATCGACTGGGCGGTACGGGCGGGCGTGGACATCCGGGCGATCGACCTGCCGGCCCGCTTCTACCTGGCGGAGCAAGCAGAAAAGCCCCCCGAATTATTCCCGACGCCGGAGACGGCCGCCGAGCCCTCCGTGATCCCGGGGAAGAGCCGGCTGGAACTGGTTCGCCAACTCCGCCGCGACCCGCTCTCCCTGGTGGCCGAGCTGGCCGGCTACCCCGACAGCGAAAGCTGGTGGGACGCCACCCTGGAACGGACCACCGGAGAGGAAGAAAACACCTTCGCCGCCATCCTCTCCGTCGTGACCGAACTGCGCGATGCCTTCCCGGACGCCAGCGACGCGGAGAACGAACGACGGGAGGCCTTCATGCGGGGGGAGATCCGCAAGGCGATGAAGACGAGCGCGGAACGTATCGCCATCGTCGTCGGGGCCTGGCACGGTCCGGCGGTGGCGGACTTCGGAAAGTACAAGGCGACGGCCGACCGGGCCCGGCTGAAGGGGCTGCCGAAGATCAAAATTGCCCGGGCCTGGGTACCGTGGAGTTTCCCCCGGCTGGCCCGAACCGGGGGCTACGGAGCCGGCGTCCACTCTCCCCAGTGGTACGAGCTGCTGTTCCGTTTCCCGACGAACGCCGTAGACCGCTACATGGCCGCCGCCGCCCAGTTGCTGCGGGAGGAGGGGTTCGACGGCAGCCCGGCCATGGCCACCGAAGCGGTCGGTCTGGCCAACACCCTGGCCACCCTGCGGGAGTACGAACGCCCCGGCATCGCCGAACTGGAGGAAGCCCTGCTGGGTACCCTGGCCGGTGGGCGGCCGGAACGACTGGCCCTCATCCACGAGAAACTGAGCATCGGAACGACGGTCGGGGTGGTACCTCCCGGAATCACGACCGTCCCCCTGCTGGAGGATCTCCAGCGGGAGCTGAAGAGTACCCGGATGGCCAAACTCTGGGAGACCGCCGGGGAGCACTACCTGAAGGCCACCAAGACCAAACCACGGGGAGGGATCGACCTGCGGCAAGACAACGATCTCCGGAAGAGTCACCTGTTGCACCGCCTGGACCTGCTGGGGTTACCCTGGGGCCGCTCCCAGCCCCTCGGCCCGGATACGCTGAGCAGCTTCAGCGAAATCTGGCTGCTGGAGTGGCAACCGGAATACACCCTCGGCGTACTGGAACGGAGCAGCTACGGAAATACCCTCCCGCTGGCCGCGGCGGCCTACGCCCGGGAGCGGGCCGGCGACCTCCGGCAGGTCCGTGCCCTCACCGAGCTGATCCTGGCCTGCCTCCAGGCCGACCTGCCCGCCGTCGTTCCGGAATTGCTCCGGCTGCTGCGTCAGCGGGCGGCCGCCACGACCGACATCGGCTCCCTGCTGGCGGCCCTGCCCGCCCTGGTGAATACCAGCCGTTACGGGGATAGCCGGAAGACGGATACCACCGCGCTGTTGCTGGTCATCGACGACCTGCTCCCCCGGATCGCCGCCGGGCTCCCGGCAACGGCCACCAACATTGACGAGGAGCAGGCCGGCGAACTACTCGACCAGGTAGCCGCGGCCCACTACGCCCTGGCGCAGCTGGGCAACCCGCAACTCGAAGCACTCTGGCGGGACGGGCTCCGCCGTACCCTGACCGCCGGGGCCAATCCGCTGATCGAGGGATACTGCATCCGGTTACTGTACGACGGGGACGCCCTGACGGCCCAGGAGGCGGCGGGCTACTTCAGCCGGGCGCTCTCCGCCGCGAACGGTGCTTCGGGAATCGCCAACTGGCTGGCCGGGTTCCTGCACGGCGGTGGACAGTTACTGCTCCATTATCCGCCACTGTGGGAGCTGGTCGACGACTGGGTCGCCAGCCTGGAGTGGGCGGATTTCGAAGGGGTGGTAGCCCTCCTCCGGCGGACGTTTTCCGAATTTTCTCACCACGAACGCCGGCAGCTGATGCAACTGGCCGGCAAAGTGAGCGTTTCTTCCGAAGAACGGGCTACCGAACGACCGGACCTTCCCCCGACGGAGGAAACGCTGATCGATGCCCTGCTCGGCTGGATGGGGTAAAGCAATAGCCCCCCGCTACGGTCGTTTCCCCTCCTGATAACAACTGACTATTCAAATTACCACTATGAAATATCTGTTTTCTCTGCTGGTCCTGGCGCTGGGTTTCTCTACCGCCACCACGGCCCAGACCACTGCCTCCAAAAATGCCGTGGCCACCACCGGCATCCAGTTTTCCCAAAACTCCTTCGACGAACTGCTGGCCGAGGCCAAAAAGGAAGGAAAGATCATCTTCATTGATGCCTACACCACCTGGTGCGGCCCCTGCAAGGTGATGTCCGCCAAGGTATTTCCCGACGCCCGCGTCGGTGCGGTGTACAATGCCAAATTCATCAACGCCAAGATCGACATGGAGAAGGGAGAAGGCCCGGACCTGGCCAACCGCTACGGCGTAGCGGCCTACCCCACCTACCTCTTCGTAGACGGTAGCGGACAGTTGGTGCACAAGGGAATCGGTCAGATCCCCAAAGACGATTTCATTGAACTCGCCCTGACCGCCTCCGGCCCCAACAGCCTCGCCCAACTGGCCAAGCGCTACGACGGCGGCGACCGGGACCCCGAGTTCGTGGTCAGCTACGCCGAGACGCTCACGGAGCTGATGGAAGGCGAACGGGCCGATGAGGTGATCGGTAATTACCTGGACAATCAGGAAGACTGGGGTACACCGGCCAACGTCGAAATGATCGTCAACAGCCCCGGATCGCTCGGAGACAAGCGGATGGTTTACCTCATCGAGCACAGTGCCGAGGTGGAAAAAGTTGTCGGCTCCGACCGACTCATGAATACCCTGCAGCAAGTGATCGTGCGGGATTACATGAGCAACAAGCGGATGCGGGAAATGCCCGCCCCGGAAATGATGATGGAGCACTACACCACCTTCGCCGCCCCGATGAAGGACCGGCTGCGCGATCATTACTCCCTGATGTACTTCCAGCGTACCGGTAAGCCCGAACTGTACGTGCCCGCCGCCCTGGCCTACTACCAGGCGTACCCCAGCGACGACATGGCGGAACTCAACAGCGCCGCCTGGACCGTTTACGAAATCTCGGAGGACCGCGCCGCCCTGGAAACGGCCCTGGGTTGGGCTAAAAAGTCCGTAGAGATCGAGGCTACCTACCCCAATCTCGACACCCTGGCCTGGTTACACCACAAACTCGGTAACGACACGGAAGCCGCCGAGGCCGCCGCACGCGGTATCGAACTGGCGGAAGCGACCGACCAGGACCCGGGAGAGTTGCGGACGCTGATCAAATAGAGCCGATCGGCCACCAGCGAGTTGTGCTCGCCGGTAGAACTTACAATCAAAAGCCCCGACGATCTAAGACCGTCGGGGCTTTCTGTTGTTCCCCCCTCTCCGGGGGAGAGGGGGGGATTCCGCGAAGCGGAATCGGGGGTGAGGTTTACCGCGCGTACGCCACCGCCCGCTTCTCGCGGATCACCATCACCTTGATCTGACCGGGGTACTGCATGCTCTCCTGGATCTCCTGGCTGATGGCGAAGCTAAGCTCGTCGGCGTGCTGATCGCTCACCTGGTCGGCTTCCACCATGACACGCAGTTCGCGACCCGCCTGCATGGCGAAGGCACTCGTGACACCGGGCTTGCTCTTGGCGATCGTCTCCAGTTCCTTGATGCGGGTGATGTACCCTTCGAGGATCTCCCGACGGGCACCGGGGCGGGCACCGCTGATGGCATCACAGGCCTGGACGATGGGCGAGATGATGTTGTTCATGTCGATCTCGTCGTGGTGGGCACCGATGGCATTGACGACGATGGGGTTCTCCTTCAGTTTTTCGGCCATCTGCATGCCGTAGAGGGCGTGGCTCAGTTCGCTGTCCTCGTCGGCTACCTTACCGATATCGTGGAGGAGGCCGGCGCGCTTGGCGAGTTTGACCTGTTTCTTGTTCAGCCCCATTTCGGCGGCCATGGTGGCACAGAGATGGGCGGTCTCGATGGAGTGCTTGAGGAGGTTCTGTCCGTAGCTGCTCCGGAAGCGCATCCGGCCGACCATGCGGATCAGTTCGGGGGGAAGCCCGTGGATATCCAGTTCGACGATCGTCTTCTGGCCGATCTCCTTGATCTGGGCTTCCAGTTCTTTCTTGGTCTTGTTGACCACCTCCTCGACGCGGGCGGGGTGGATCCGGCCGTCGCTGACGAGCCGCTTCAGGCTGAGGCGGGCGATCTCCCGGCGAATGGGGTCGAAACTGGAGATCACGATGGTCTCGGGCGTGTCGTCCACGACGAGTTCGGCCCCGGTGGCGGCCTCGATGGCGCGGATGTTCCGCCCCTCGCGGCCGATGATCTGCCCCTTTACCTTATCGTCGTCGAGGCTGAACACGGAGACGGTATTCTCGATCGTCATTTCGGCGCACATCCGCTGGATGGTGTTGATGACCACCTTGCGGGCATCCTTGGCGGCATCCTCCTTGGCTTCCTCCAGCAGTTCCCGCTTGAGGTTGAGGGCTTCGTTGGCGGTTTTGAGGCGAACGTCCTCCAGCAGTCGCTGTTTGGCGTCGGACTCGCTGAGGTTACTGATGCGCTCCAGCTCCTGGGTAAAGCGGTCGTGCTGGGTATCGAGTTCCTCCTGCTTCTGGCGGGTACGTTCGATCTCCTCTTCCAGCTTTTGCTTGCGCTCCTGGAGCTTGTCTTCCCGTTGCTGAAAGGCGTCCTTGGCCTTCAGTATCTCCTCGAGTTCGCTCTTGAAACCGGCGCGTTCCTCCTTCATGGCGGCCTGCTCCTCGCGAAGGGCTTCGCGTTTCTCCTTCAGTTCGACCAGCTCGTCGGCCTTCTCCTGTTTGAATTCGTCCTTGTAGCGCGCGAATTTTTCCCGGCTTTCGGCGATCTTTGCCTTCTTGAAGGCTTCCTGCTTTTCCTTGAAGTCGGCGAAAGTTTTCTGGGCGGTCAGTTCCGCCTCCGTCCTGACCTTTTCGGCCTTCAGTTTGGCGTCGGCCAGCAATTTTTCGGCCTCGGCCTTGTGGTGCTGGTCGAGTTCCTTGGCCTTTCCGCCAAATACGAAATAGGCGATGGCCGCGCCGATGAGGAGTCCGATGACTCCGAATATGATTGGTTCCATTTGAGTGTAAGTATACGTGGTTTGCAAATGGATAAAGAGGAAGGCTAGAGCATACTGTCGACCAGGGTATTCAGTTGCTGCAATCGCTGACTGAGTTCCCCGTTCTCGGTGGTGTCCGCCAACTGGCGGGCACCGTGGAGATCGGAGGCGTAAGTGAGCAGCGTCATGACCAGGCAGTCCTGCTTATCCCGGTCACCGTAGCGAATCTGGAAATCATTGAACCGTTCGTTGATTTCCTTGATGAGCTCCCGCAGCCCCGCTTCCTCCCGCTCCGCGACGCGAAGGGGGTAGGGGCGGCCGGCGATGACGACTCTGATCGATTTGGTGTCCTGGACGGTGTCTGCCATGGTTACTTAGTTCCTTTGGAGCCAGTCGATACACCGGTCGATTTCCCTGAGGCAGAAATCGATGGTGGCCCGGTGGTCGGTATCCGTACCGCCGTTGGCGGGCTCCGTCTGGTTGCGTTCCAGTTTATCCTTAAGTGCGCTCACGACGCCGAGTTGACGGTCGAGGTCGCGCTTGAGTTTTTCGTTTTGTTCGACGAGGGCCGCCTGATCCGCCCGTTGGCGTTCCGATTTGGCGGCCAGCTGCCGGAGTTTTATTTCGAGACCGTCAATGAGTTTTGCCGGTTGCATGGGTGTAGTTAAGGGATGGGCGAGGACGCAGGTGCAGCATCCTCACATTAAAGCAAAGTTAACACTTAACGGCGTACCTCGGCGCCGAGTTGTCTGACGATCGATCCCTCAATGCCCCGCATTACTTTGTCCACGTCTTTCTCGGTCAGCGTCTTCTCGTTGCTTTCCAGCTGGAAGCTGACGGCGTAGCTCTTTTTATCCGCTCCGAGCTGGTCGTGATTACGGTACACATCGAAGAGATTGACCTCGGTCAGCAGCTTTTTTTCCGACTTCCGGGCGAGTTGCTCGATCTGGGCAAAGGTGACGGACTCGTTCACCACCAGGGCCAGATCCCGACGAACGGTCGGGTACTTACCAGGCGTGATCACCTGAACCGGCTTACGGGGAAGGACCCGCAGGACATTGTCCCAGTTGAAATCCGCAAAGAAGACCGGCCCCCGCACGTCAGCGGTGGTCAGTTTTGCACCTGCGACCTCGCCCAGGTCCACGAGCACCATGGGGCCCTTGTGGTAGCGAACACCGTAAGCGAAATCTTCCGGGGCCTCATCGGTCCGGTAATTGTCAACGCCCAACCGGCGCAGTACGAGTTCGACGGCCGCCTTGAGGGTATAAAAATTAACTTCATCGCTTCCCTTGGCCACCGGATGCCAGTGCTCGGCCACCCTGCGGCCGGTGAGGGTGAGCGTGAGGTGATTGACCTCTCCGTAGGTATCTCCGTCCAGCCCGTAGCTGCGTCCGAACTCGAAGAGGCGCAGGTCCCGCTGATTGCGGGCCTGGTTGTGCCCCACGGTCGCCAGGGCGCTCATGAGCATTTCCGGGCGCATGATGTCGAGGTGGACGTTGCTGGTATTGTTGATGTACACCAACTGGTCCGTGGCCTCCGCGTAGTGGCGGCTTTCGCCGAGGGAGAGGGCCATCATTTCCAGGAAGCCGTTGGCACTGAGCAGATCACCGACCAGTTCGCGGATGCCGTGGGGGTCGGGGCTGGGGGCCACGACCATCGCCGTGGTGATCATGACCGGCTCCGGAATGTTGTTGAAACCGTAGATGCGCAAGATTTCCTCGATGATGTCGACTTCGCGGAGCACTTCACTCTTGTTGGTGGGTACGGCCACGGTGAAGCCCTCGTCGGTCCGGTCGGTAATGACCATGTCCATGGTTTCCAGGATGGTATGGACCTGTTCCCGGGCCAGTTCCACGCCGATGAGGTCGTTGATGCGGCCGTAGCGGACGTTGATCCTGGTCGGTTCCACCGGCTCCGGATAAAGGTCGAGCAGCCGGCTCGTCACTTTGCCGCCGGCCACTTCCTCCAGCAGGAGGGCGGCCCGCTTCAGGGCGTAGGCGGTAATGTTGGGGTCGCTTCCCTTCTCGAAAACCCGGGCGGCATCGGTGCGCAGGGTGTGGCGCATACTGCTGCGGCGGGTGGTGGCGGCCTCGAAGTGAGCCGCTTCCAGGAAGATGCGGGTGGTACTTTCGGAGACACCGCTGTTCGCCCCGCCGAAGGTACCGGCGATGCACATGGGGTCGTGGTTACCGTCGCAGATCATCAGGTCGTCGGCGCTGAGGGTCCGCTCTGCCTCGTCGAGGGAGCGGAAAGTGGTACCCTCGGCCAGTTTCTCAACGTGGATGGCCGGTCCGGCGACCTTGTCGAGATCGAAAGCATGGAGGGGCTGTCCGAGTTCGTGGAGGATAAAATTGGTCACGTCCACCACGTTGTTGATCGGGCGTACGCCGATGGACCGCAGGCGGGTTCTCAGCCAGTCGGGGCTGGGGGCGACGGTCAGGTTTTCGATGGTCAGGCCGGCGTAGCGCGGAGCCTGGGTGGAATCGTGTACGGTAACCGGAACGGGGTCCGCGCTCCCCTCGGTGAACCCGCTGATGTCCGGCCGCTGGACCCGGACGGATTTGCCGTGGCCGATATTCAGGGCGGCCGCGATGTCGAAGGCGACCCCGAGGTGATTGGTGGCGTCGGACCGGTTGGGTGTCAGGCCGATGTCGTAGACGTAGTCTTCCTCCAGCTCATAGACCTCGGCGGCGGGGGTGCCGGGAGTGTATTCCTTATCCAGCACGATGATCCCGTCGTGGCCGGCGCCGAGACCGAGTTCGTCCTCGGCGCAGATCATCCCCTCGCTGACCTCTCCACGGATCTTTCCTTTTTTAATCTTAAAGGGATCGCCGCTGGTGGGGTACAGGGTGGCACCGACGGTGGCGACGAGTACGTGCTGCCCCTGCCCGACGTTGGGCGCGCCGCAGACGATGGAGACCGGTTCTTCCCGGCCGATGTCGACACTCGTTAGAGAGAGCCGGTCGGCACCGGGGTGTTTCCCACACTCGAGGACGTGACCGACCACGACCCCCGCCAAACCACCGGGAATGGATTCTACTTTATCCATGCCTTCCACTTCCAGTCCGGTACCGGTGAGTACTTCGCCGAGGTCTTCGGGAGACAAATCTATATCTAGGTACTGGCGCAGCCAGTTCAGGGACACTTTCATAGCCGGCAAAGATAAAAAGAATGGATGGTCGGCGTGCCCCTCCATTTATGAACACGTAATCAGCCAGTTGGACCACCATTTGTCGTGTAGACGACGCCAGTCGCGAACATATGAAGGCAACACTGGGTACCAAATACGTAGGCTTTCTACCCTTCCAATACTCAACCACTTACAACTATGGATTTCTCTACCCGCGTCCAGCTCTGGCTGGACCAACTCGGCAACGCGGTACCAAATATCGTCGCGGCCCTGCTCATCCTTATCGTCGGCTATTTCGTGGCCAAGCTCCTCCAGAACCTGACCCGGAAGATGCTGAAGAAAACCAATCTGGACGAGCGCATCGCCCAGGCAACCACGGGTTCCTCGGTAAGTTCAGAAAGCACGATCGGTAAGCTGGTTTACTACATCGTCATGGTGATCGTCCTGCTGGCGGCGCTGGACGTACTCGGCATCAACTCCGTCATGGACCCGCTCAACCGGATGGTGGGCAACTTCCTGGAGTTCATTCCTAACATCGTCGCGGCCGCCCTGATCGGCTTCATCGGCTACGTCATTGCTAAAGTGGCCTCCGGCCTGGTCGGCATGGCCGCCGGTTTCCTGGAGGGCATCAGCCAACGTGCCGGTTTGAATCACGAACTGAATCTGACGAAGATTGTCAGTAACGTCGTTTTCATCCTGGTATTCATCCCGATGCTGATCGCCGCCCTGGACGCGCTGCACCTGGATTCCATTACGGAACCGGCCAAGTACATGCTGGGGCAGTTCCTGGACGCCATCCCCCGCATCTTCGCCGCCGCCGTCATCATTGCCCTGTTCTACATTGGCGGCAAGTTCGTCACCGGCCTGCTGGAGAACCTGCTGGTAAGCATGGGAACGGACCGGCTGTCGGACCGGCTCCAGCTGAACGGCGTGATCGGCAACGGTACGAGCCTGAGCAAACTACTGGCCAACGTGGCTTTCTTCTTCCTCATGTTTCTCGGTATCATCACCGGCGTAGAGCGGCTCGGTTTCGAACGGCTGGACTACATGCTCTCCGAAATTTTTGAGGTAACGGGGCAGATCGCCTTCGGCCTGGTCATCCTGGCGCTGGGCAACTACCTGGCGAACCTGGCCTACCGGACGATGTCCAGCGGCCGTTCCGATACCTTCATCGCGTCCATTAGCCGGATCGTGATCCTGGGGCTCTTCCTGGCCATCGCCCTGCGCACGATGGGGATCGCGGACGACATCGTTAACCTGGCCTTCGGCCTGACCCTTGGTGCCGTAGCGGTGGCCATTGCCCTTTCGTTCGGACTCGGCGGTCGTGCCGCGGCGGGAGAGCAGATGAAGCGTATCCTGGATAAATTTAACCAGGACAAGGCCATTTCTCCGAAGGGAAACCCGGGTAAGCCCACCCCTCCGACAAGTATGCCTCCGAAAGTGTAAAAAAGACTCGGTTTAGAATGCCCCCGGTGACGAATTGTCCGCCGGGGGCATTTTCTTTGCCGGTTGAGATTAACCTTGTCCCCGAAAACCGGGTTAAGAACTTGTTTGGATCCCCACAGCCCCGATCACCATGCGCCTATCCTTTATCTGCCTGCTCCTCCTGCCCTTTCTAGCCCTGGGTGCCCAGGAGTCGGAGATCAGCGTGGACCCCTCGGCGATCGTGAAGGAAATCGTGGTGGATAATCTGGACGAAGGGTTTGAGGACATTACCACCATTTCGGTAACCAACAATTCGCGCCGCACCATGCAACTGGTACAAACTTCCAGGGGTATCCGGCTGCCGGAGGCCTGGAAGAGTCAGGTAGCAGGACGCGGGTCCCGGACGGCCCCCTACGTGGTTTCCGGCAGTACGGCGGACAAGCCGGTCATCCTGGCCCCGGGAGAAACCGGGCTATTCCAGGTTTCCCTGCGCCCGGACGGAATAGTGGGCGCGGGGCGGCTACTGATCAGCTTTAGTGACCTCACGCTACCGGGCCGCGTACTCGGTACGGCCAGCATCGCCACCAAGATCATTCGGAAACCCTCGCTTGCCGTAGAGGACGTGATCACCCACGATGACCGGCCGGCCCCTACATCGGTGCGGCTCTACCCCAACCCGGCCAAGGAACGTTTTTTCGTGGAGACTCCCCGGGACGTGACGATCGGGCGGGTGGAGATCACCAATACCCTGGGCCGCAAACTGCAAACTTTCGAAGGCCCCGAGGAAAAGGAGGGGTACAATATCGAAGAACTTCCGGACGGGCTGTACCTCATTACCATCTTCGACGAGAATGGAAAGCAACTGAAGACACTGCGGTTGCTGCACCGGCAATTCGGTGCTTAAATATATTAGAGACTTGTTCCGAACCAGCCTATTACTGCTGCTGCTGCTGTTCTCCGGCCTGGCGACCTCCCAGTCGGCCGAGGTACTGCGCAGTAAGCGAAACCGCCTGCTGAAGGATCTCGAGAAAACCAACCGAGAACTGGCTGAAACCCGGGAACGAAAGGGAGCGGCCGTCGGACAGGCTGACCTTTTACGCGATCAGATCGAACAGCGACGGGAACTGATTGCCACGCTGCGGGAAGAAATCCACCGGAACGCCAGCCGGATGCGGCGCGACAGCGGGGTGATCATTGCCCTGAATGACGATCTGGACCGCATGAGAACCGAATACGGGCAGGCACTTATCGTGGCTAACCGGGCCCGGCTGAGCCAGGGCTGGCTGGGTTTTCTACTGAGCGCGGACGGATTCAACGATGCCTTCCGCAGACTAGCGTACCTGCGACAGTACAGGACGCACCGCAAGCAACAGAATTTGGTCATCCGCCGGACCCGCTCGGCCCTCAACGACCGCTACGAACGACTGACTTTCCAGCGATTCGAACAGGACTCCCTCCTGCTGGCGGCCGGCAATCAGGGCACGACCCTGGAACAGGAACTGGCCGACCAGACACAACTGGTAGAACGACTATCCAACAGCGAGAAGGGATTGCTACAGCGCATCCGTCGGCAGCGCAAAGAACAGGAGGAATTAAATCGCTCCGTAGAGCGGGCCATCGTCAACAGTATCAAAGAGGAGGAAGAAAGGAAAAAGGAGGTCGTTCCCGAGCGATCATTAGTTGGAGGGTCGGGTGCCAGTATTACCGCCAGACGGGGTCGACTCGCCTGGCCGGTAAGCGGCGAGGTGGTCCGTCCCTTCGGGGAACAGCCCCACCCCGACGTTCCTTCGGTCAGGATAAAGAACAGCGGGATCGACATTTCCGTCTCCGGAGGGACCCAAGTCGAGGCGATCTACGCCGGGGAGGTGATTTCGGTACGCACGATTCCCGGCTACCGCAATACGGTAATGATCCGCCACGGCGACCATTATACCGTGTATTCGAACCTGGACGCGCCCACGGTTACCAGGGGGCAACAGGTCGACGCCGGCACTCCGCTGGGTAGCAGCGTGGCGGATGCGCCCGTTCACTTTGAACTGTGGCGGGGGCGGACACCCCAGGATCCGCAGCGGTGGCTGGTCCGAAAATAGGAGCTATGCCGTCTTCAGGCGAGTACGGGAGGTCTTCCCCTCCCTGTTGGCAAGCACTTCGGGCGTCAGTGCCCGGAATGCATACCCCTCGGCGGCATAGTGGGCAAGTACACGGGTTAACGCACCCTTCATTTTATCAGCGGCCTTCAGGCTATCGTGAAAGACGACAATGCTGCCCGGGCCGGCGTTATTGACCACATTCCGGAAGCAATCCTCAACGTTCAGTTCGGGATCGAAGTCTCCGCTGAGTACGTCCCACATGACGATCTGGTAGTGACGTTGCAGGAACTGGGCCTGACTTGGCTTTATCCGGCCGTAAGGAGGACGAAAGAGGGAACTCCTGGCCAGTACGGCACAGTGACGCACGTCGTGGAAGTAGGGGATGTTGTCCGACTTCCAGCCGTCGAGGTGGTGCATAGTGTGGTTACCGATGGTATGGCCTTCGTCGAGCGCGCGTTTGACAAGGTCACCGTGGCGGCGGACGTTGTTACCGACGCAGAAGAAGGTCGCCTTGGCTTCGTACTCCGCAAGTCGATCCAGCACCCAGGGGGTAACGTCGGGGATCGGTCCGTCGTCGAAAGTAAGGTAGATCGTAGGTTGCTCGGGGGTGGACTCCACTCGCCAATGGTAATTGGGAAAGAGTTTCTGGAGAAACCGCGGCGTTTTGGTTAAGTACATGTTCGGGGATATGGGGGGTGTCAAAAAGAGAACGTTGGCAGCCCTTCGAAAAGTTACCTTTTCAAAAGATGCTGACCGTCCTTAGTACCGATGCTGTATCCCAGGATTATAGAAAGAGAAGACGAAAACCTAAAAGGGCTACCTTCGCCATAAATGGTCCGGAAGCAGATGTTGCGTAAATAACGTTTCGTTCGCCGAAATAGCTGCCCACCGAATAAAGTTTGTTAATCTACTGTCTTTTTAATTACAATCCCATGAGTCGCGTTCGTGTTCGTTTTGCCCCTTCCCCCACCGGCGCCCTTCACATCGGCGGATTGCGCACCGCGCTCTACAATTATCTTTTCGCCCGGGCGAAGGGTGGAGACTTCCTGCTGCGCATAGAGGATACCGACCAAAAGCGCTACGTAGCAGGGGCCGAGGAGTACATCCGCGAAGCCCTGGCCTGGAGTGGAATGCACCCGGACGAAGGCCCCGAATCCGGAGGAGAATACGGCCCCTACCGCCAGAGTGAGCGCCGGGAAATCTACCAAAAACACACCCAGCAACTGATCGACAGCGGCGCGGCCTACTTTGCCTTCGACACCGAAGACGAGTTGAACGACCGGCGGGAAGCCGAAAAGGCAGCCGGCAACCACAATTTTCGCTACGACGCAGCTACCCGGGGTGGCATGAGAAACAGCCTGAGCCTGCCAGCGAGCGAAACGAAGGCACTGCTCGAACAGGGCGCCGAACGGGTGGTCCGCCTCCGGGTGGAACCCGGACACACCGTACACATCAAGGACGTGGTGCGGGGCGACGTAGCCTTTCAGTCCGAAGAAGTGGACGACAAGGTACTGATGAAGGCCGACGGCCTGCCGACCTACCACCTCGCCAACGTAGTGGACGATCACCTGATGGAAATCAGCCACGTCATTCGTGGGGAGGAATGGCTACCGAGTACCGCCCTGCACGTGCTCCTCTACCGGGCATTCGGCTGGGAGGAAACCATGCCCGTTTTCGCCCATCTCCCCCTGCTACTGAAGCCCACCGGAAAGGGTAAGTTGAGCAAGCGGGACGGGCAAAAACTGGGCATTCCGGTTTTCCCCCTCGGCTGGACGGGAGCAACCGAAGAAGAAAACCTGCTCGGGTTCCGGGAGGCCGGATTCCTTCCCGACGCTACCATCAACTTTCTGGCCCTGCTGGGCTGGAACCCGGGTACGGAGCAGGAGGAGTTCAGCATGGAACAACTCATCGATGCCTTCGACCTGGACCGGATCAACAAAAGCGGAGCCCGCTTCGACTACGACAAAGCCAAGTGGTTCAACCAGCAATACCTCATTGCCGCGGACAGCAGCCAGCTGGCTCCCATGGTCAGGGCGGAGTTTGCCGCCAATGGTTACGAAATAGACCTTCCCCTGGCCACTACCATCACGGAATTGCTCAAAGAGCGGGTTCACCTGCTACCGGAGTTCTTCAGCCAGGGTAGCTATTTCGTCACGCCGCCGACGGAATTCGATGAGAAAACAATCCGTAAAAAGTGGAAGACGGAGAACCGCCCCGCCTTCGATGCCATCAATACGGCACTGGCGGGAGTGGAAAGTTGGTCGGCGGACGACATTAAGGAGGTCACCGTCAGTACCATGAAGGCACACGAACTCGGCTTCGGAGCCGTACTGCCCATCATCCGGATCGCCCTGAGCGGCACGGTGAACGGACCGGATGCCTTCGCCATGCTGGAAGCCATCGGACGGGAGGAAAGCCTGAAGCGGCTGAGTGCCGGCTACGACCGTTTCAGCAAATAGTCGTAGATAAGGACAGTTCACCGTTTAGTATATTTGCAACTCCCTTCGCGGCTATCCCCACCGCTATTTACAAACCGAGTTTAAGCGACATAATTCCCAAACACTTAGTCACGCCCCGGACCGCTCGGTCTGAGTTGACGACCTGTTCCCTGTTACATCGCTGTCATAATCCCACCTTCAGATGAACCGTTTTGCACTGCCCCTTCCCACGAAGGCCGCTGTTCTCCTGCTGTTGTGTAGCCTATTCTACACCAGCCGGGCCACCGCACAAACCGCCGTTTTCATCGACCAGGCCCCACCGGACACCTCCGTGGACTGCTTCGGCGACCTGCCGGAGCCGATCCGGCTACGCGCCATCCTGGTTGGCATGACGGTGCCTCCGGACACGATTTTCGTACTGCCAGAACTCATCCTCAGCGACTCCCTGGCTCCCTGCACCGGCGGCTCCGTCACCCGCGTCTGGCGGGCCGGTACCAACCAGGCGACCGAAACCCAGACGATTACCTTCGGGCCGGACGACGGTAACCTCACCATCGATGAAAACCGGCTTCCGGTCATCCGGGACACCGTAGACTGCCGATCCACCAACCTACAGGATGACCCCGACAGCTACGACCAGTGGATCACCGACCGCCGCATCGCCGTGGCCGCCGTGGCCCAGTCGGATTG
The DNA here is from genome assembly GCA_963838715.1 of Lewinellaceae bacterium. Taxonomy (GTDB): domain Bacteria; phylum Bacteroidota; class Bacteroidia; order Chitinophagales; family Saprospiraceae; genus Neolewinella. The sequence goes on along the minus strand of CAWISE010000009.1, from coordinate 2,871,984 downwards.
CGCGCCCATCGTTTCCGTGACGGACGACGCGCCGGAAAGTCTGATCGACTTCAGCTGCGGAGACGAGCTGGCCGTTACTTTCACCGTCAGTGATCTTTGCGGAAAGACGGAAAACGTGACCTTCTTCTACAATACCGTGGACACAACCGGCCCGGCTATTCTGGGAGTGGACATCCCGCTCTACCAACTGAGCTGCGCCGATGATATTCCCCCGGTGCCCGTCGTGACGATCGAGGATTGCGACACCAGCGCCGCACTGAACTTCACCCAGTCCACCACCCGCACCAGTAGCGGTTGCCAGCAGTACACCTACACCATCACCCGCAGTTGGTCGGCCGAAGACGATTGCGGTAACGCATCCATGGTCCAACAACTCATCGAGGTGGAGGACAGTGAGGTACCGAGTTTCCGCCGCCCCGGACGGGCCCGGCTCGACTGTACCCAGGACTTTACGGACCTCGACCTCACCGGCAGGCCCACCGATATCTCCGACAACTGCGCGCCCGTGGACAGCCTCTCGGTCACCTTTACGGACGTGATCGCCTCCGACGCGGATTGCACCGACAACCTGCTCATTCAACGGACCTGGCGGGTGACCGACCCCTGCGGTAACTCCCGGGTCAGCATCCAGGAGATCCGGGTGGTGGATGATTTCGCCCCCAGCTTCGACCCGCCCGTAGCGACCCTTACCGTAGCCTGCGGTGATTACACCAACCTGGCCGTAACCGGCGAACCGACCGGCCTCTTCGACAACTGTGACGAAACGCCCAACACCTCCTTTGAGGATGACATCACCGAGGGGGACTGCCCCGGCAACTTCACCGTCGCCCGCCGCTGGCGCATCTTCGATGATTGCGGCAACGCCGACCTCTTCGTCCAGAACATCACGGTGATCGATACCGCCCCGCCCTTCTTCACCACCGTACCCGAGGACCTGATCGGCACCTGCAACCGGCGGGCCAGCCAGCAGGAACTGTTCGACGACTGGATCAACGGATTCTTTGGTGCCACCTACGCCGACGACTGCGTAGACAGCGCCGACATAACCGTTACCATCGTCGAGACCGGCACGGACCTCTTTCCCACCCTGCCGGAACTGAGCTGCGCGGCCCAGGACGGAACGGTCCGCCGCCTCTCCGTGGACGTTACCCTCTCCGACCCCTGCGGTAATTCGGTCACCGAGACCATTCTGTACCTCCAGGAGGACGAGGAATCCGTCAACATCTTCAACTGCCCCGTCAGTCAGGTTATTCCGACCGACCCCGATCAGTGTACCGCCCGCGTGGCCCTGCCACCGCCCGTGATTCAGGATCTCTGCGTCAGTGGCCGCCCCCGCTTCCTGGACATGCGGGACACCGTGGTGGTGACCAGTGCCGCTAATAACCCCGCGGAACTGGGCAGCGTCCCGGTCGACCCCGTCATCCTCAATTTCGTGATCCCGACCGGTCTTCCGGTGAACGCCGAAACCTTCGGGCTGCTGACCATCACGATGGAGAACGTGGACGCCGAGGGCGAAGACGAGTTTTTCAACATCATCGGGGAAGACGGCTTCCTGCTCGGCACCACCGAGCGGGGCAACGTGCAGTGTGAGACGGTCATTTCGCTCGACACCCTCTTTCCCCAGAAATTCGATCGCTACGCCGTGGACGGGGTGGTGACGATCCGGCTGGAGCCGAACATCCCCGCGGGGCAGCCCGGCACTTTTGCCATCAACAACCTCTGTGAGGGAGGGACGACGATCTACGCCCAGCTCGGCCAGCCCACCTTCCGGCTGACCCAGATCGTGTACGAGGTACTGATCGACGACGAGGCTCCGATCCTGGTGGACCCGATCGACACCCTGTTCGTCGACCTGGACCCGGGACTGCACCAAATCCGCTACCGGGCCACCGACTGCGGGGGCAACACCGACGAGTGCCCCTTCACCATCACGGTGGAGGACCGTCAGGCCCCCGAGGTCTTCTGCCCGGCCGACATCGACGTGGTACTGGCCGACGACAGTTGCACCCGGGAGATCACCGTCCCGCTTCCGACTGAGGTAGTGGACAACTGCGAGCCCTACAGCACTACCGTAGCCACCTACCCGACCACTCCGGCGGATCGTCTCTTCACCTTCCTGCGGGACCCGAACCTGAACGCCCTCCAGGCCCAGCCCATCACGGTCGTCATTCCCGACGTACCCACCGGAGGCCTGGTAGACATCCTCGTGGACGTGGATTTCCTGGGGCGCTTCGACAACAACCGGGCCTTCCTGGACCTGGTGACCGACGAAAACACGGTACTGGCTTCCTCCTCCACGGGCTCGGCCACCTGTGACTCGCCGGGAACGTTCCGGGCGGTGATCCCCGCCACCGTGGCCCGGGCGCTGCGACAGGCTGACGGTTCGATAACCCTGCACCTGCGTCCGCGCCCCGTAACCGTACCTCCGGGTCAGCCGGGAGACGGCGTGGTGCCCTGTACGGCTACCGGCAGTGGACAAACGGACGGTATTTCCCGCGCCAGCGCAACGGTCACCGTACGCACTCTGCGCCCGAGTTATTCCACCGGCGGAGCGACGATCACGCCCCTCACGCAGACGGACGCGACCAACCCACTGCCCATCGTGACCTTCAACCAGGGGCTGACGGTGTTCACCTACACGGTTACCGACCCCTCCGGCAATACGGGCAGCTGCGACCTGCGGGTAACGGTGCGGGACACCACCTCCCCGGTGGCGATCTGCCGCCCGACCACCGTGTTCGTAGATCCCTCCGGACAGGACCCGGGCGTACTGGAACCTTCCGCCGTGGACGGTGGCAGCAGCGACAACTGCACCATCAGCACCTTCGCGGTTTCCCCCCGGGAATTCAGCTGCGACCGCTACGGGGAGACGGAGACCGTCACCCTGACCCTGACCGATCCTTCCGGCAATGAGAGCAGCTGTACCACCATCGTCAGCATCGCGCCGCTGGCCCCGACACCCACGGCCCAACTGACGGAGTGTGACGGTACGGAGTTGCAACTGACGGCCAACCCGCCGACGGTGGCGGAACCGGGGCAGACCCTCTACGCTTTCCGCTGGTTCGACCCGGCGGGTAACCTGATCAGTAACGAGGAAAACCCCATTATTTCCGGGGTGGACCCCGACGACAGTGGGGTCTACCGGCTGGAGATCCGTGGCCTGACGGGCTGCGTGGCCGAGGCCCTCGTGACCATCACCATCGGGGAAGCCCTGCTGCCACCCACCCTCACCGCACCGCGTAATGTTTGTACGGGCGACAATGTTTTGCTGACGGCTCAGGGCGCGTACGCAGGGGGCAATGTTTTCTACGACTGGTACCTCGGGCCGATCGGGTCCGGAACCCTGATCGAAACGACGCGCGTTCCCCGATTGCTCGCCGGCGTGCCGGACAGCGGAACGGGTGACTATTACGTCATTGTCCGGGTGAGCGGCTGCCCTACGCCGCCATCCGCGGTCGTGACGGTCAGTTACGTAGAGCAACCTACGGCCGTCATCCTGGGGGGCATGACGGAATTCTGCGAACTCGGCACCCTGGAACTGATCGCCGTGGAGATGGCCGGTCTCGGCTACGTCTGGTCGGGCCCGAACGGTTACACTTCCGACCAACGGATCGCGATCCGTTCCAACCTGCAACTGGCCGATGCCGGTATCTACACCTTGCGCACCGTCCGGGGCGGCGGCTGTTTCAGCGAGCCCGTCTCCGAAACGGTCACCCTCACGGAGGCCAGTCCGACGCCGTCGCTGATCGCGGATGCGGCCGTCTGCACCTCCGACACGCTGGTCCTCACGGCGGAGGGCGTGGACGCCGACACCTACATCTTCACTGACCCCGGTGGAACCCAGATCCAGACGGATTCCCCGGTACTGCGGGTCTTCCCCGTCGGCCCGGGCGTATTCGGGCTGTGGACCGTCAGCCTCCAGGTGGGGGACTGCCCCAGCCGCCCCAGTGCCCCGGTTGCCATCCAGATACTGGATTCTCCGGTCGCCAGCACGATGACGTTGCCCGACCCGGTCTGCACCGGGAACGACCTCATCCTCCAGGGCGGCAGCAGCCTCAGTGGCAGCAGTTACCGCTGGACGGGGCCGAACGGCTTCGTGAGCAACAACATCGCCCCCGTGATCGAGAACGTGGACAGTTCGATGGCCGGCACCTATACGCTGGAGGTAACCTCCTCGGCCGGCTGTACGGACGAGGAATCGCTGGAGGTAGACGTGCTCCCCGGCATCCGGATCGATACCATTATGGTCGCCGAGGGCCGCTGCCTCAACGGTGGGGAGACGGTGGCACTCATCGCCCGGGTAACACCCGCCGAAGCCGCCCTCAACGGTAGTTACACCTTCCAGTGGAGCGGCCCGCAGGGAACGAGCAATAACGATACCCTCTTCATTCCCAACGTCAGCCTGGCCTCCAACGGCACGTACTCGCTGACGGTGAGTAACACGGCCGGTTGTAATTCCCCGGCCTACTCCCAGACCCTGGAACTGGATTTCGCGCCCGCCGCCCCGCTGCGCCCCTTCACCAGCAGCGGAGACTACAGCATCTGTGCCGGAGAGACGGTCACCCTGGAAACGAATGACTTCGGCCCTAACGCGACTTACCTGTGGCGGCTCCCGGGCGGGACGAACATCCCCACCACGACGAACACCCTGAACCTGGACACCGTAGCTACGGGCAGTTACACCGTGCGGGTCGTCCGTGGCGGTTGTTCCTCCCTGCCCTCGGCCTCGCGGGTGATCACGGTGACCCCCTTCCCGGTCATCACCGCCAGCTCGGACGGAGTGGCCTGTTCCGGACAACCGATCAACTTCCAGGCGACCGACCTTCCGGGAGCGACCTACGCCTGGCGCGGACCGAACAACTTCAGTTCCAGCCTGCCCAACCCGACCATTGCCCGGGCGAACCCGAACGTACACGCCGGACGCTACAGCGTCGTGGCCACCATCAACGGTTGCCCTTCGGACACGATGTTCCTGGAGGTGGAAGTACTACCGACGCCCTCCGTACCGGTTCCCGAGCCGATCACGGCCATCTGCCTGGAGGACGACGGCGCGGTACTGGAGCTGAACGTCAACCCGAACACGGCGACCCAGGGAGCTACCTACATCTGGACGATCAACAACGGACAGACCGTAGTGGGTGACCCCACGACCGACCTGCGCCTCTCGATCAGCGACTTCAGCCTCTTCGAAGCCGGCGGAGTGTTCGACTTCCGCGTGCAGGCTTCCCTGAACGGCTGCGTAAGCGAAGCGTCCACGGTCATCGTCGTGCGGCTCGACCGACCCGGGTCCGCCCGGGCCGACGCGGGGATGGATACGACGATCTGCGCCGGCCTTTACCTGCTGGAGGCGGAGCCCGTCAGTGGCGTGAGCGGCCGGTGGAGCCTGGTGACGGGCAATGGCGACATCGCCATCGTAAACCCCACCTCCAACATTACCGCCGTGACCGGGCTGACGGAATTCGGCGGCCCCTACGAGTTTGCCTGGACGCTTTCCAATGGTTCCTGCCGGAGTTTTTCGGCCGATACGGTCCGCATTGCGGTGACCGACGGAGAGGAGGCACTGGCCGGAGAGGATTTTCTGGCCTGCGTCCGGGAGGAAGTACGGCTGGGTGCCTCCGACCCGGTACAGAGTGGCAGCGCCGGCGTCTGGAGCCAGGCCCAGGCCCAGGAGCTGCTCAACGTAGTGATCGTCACGCCGAATGATCCGAACACCGTCATTACCGGCTTACAACCCGACAATATTTACTCCTTCACCTGGACGGTAAGAAGTAACTGCGGCGTCAAATCGGACAACGTGCTGGTGAACGTCAGCGACCCGACTCCCTTTGCCGGGGAGGACGACACCGTCTGTAATCTCGACCGAACCGCCGTGCTGGTGGCGGACGAGCCGACCCTCGGTTCCGAAGGTCGCTGGCGGTCGCTGAACGAGATCGCCATCGTAGTGGAGCCGGAGAGCCCCACCAGTATGGTGACCAACCTGCAGCCGGGAGAGAACCGCTTCCTCTGGGAGATCGACGAAGGCTTTTGCGGGAACCGTTCCCGCGATACGGTCAGTATCCTCTACCGGATGCCGGCCGAAACCCGCGACGACGAGGTGATCGTCCCCTTCCAGGGCACCGCCACCTTCGACCCCCGTACGAACGACCTGAACCTGGACGGCGCGACCGTCACCTTCCCCGATCCACCCGCCCGTGGAGTATTGACTGACAACGGGGACGGCACCTTCACCTTCCGCGCACCGGCTAATTTCGTCGGGGAAATCGCCATCGACTACGAGGTAACCAGCGCGGGTTGCAGCGTGTCCTCCGCGACGGTCTTCGCCATCGTGGGCGATAATGCGGAATGCCGCGCACCCAATATCTTCACGCCGAATAACGACGGGGTGAACGATTTCTTCGTCGTGCCCTGTCTGCTGGACGCCACCGCTTTCCCCGAGAGCCAGGTGACGATCTACAATCAGTGGGGGGACGAGGTGTACCGCAGCGGCATCCCCTACCGCAACGACTGGGACGGTACTCACCAGGGGAACACCCTTCCCGTCGGCACTTATTTCTTCATCATCGACTTTGGCGGTACCCGTGAGAACGAGTCCGGTGACGTACGTATCGAACGCTAGAATCATGAAAATCCAACTTCAACTCCTCTTCGGTCTGCTACTCGTCTCCACCTGCCTGACGGCCCAGCAGGATGCCCAGTACACCCAATTCATGTACTACAAGCTGGGCTACAACCCGGGGTACGCCGGGGCGGAAGAAACGCCCACGGTACACGCCATCGTCCGCCAGCAGTGGCTGGGCCTGGAGGATGCGCCGAGCAGCCAGATCGCCACTTTCAATTTGCCCCTCAGTTCCGCCGGTACCGGTATCGGCGTACGGGCCAACCGATTCACCATCGGTTTGGAACAGCAATACAACCTGGAGGGCAGCTACGCCTACCGCTTCGCCCTGGGGCGGGGCCACCGGCTGGGGATCGGGGTCTCCGCCTCGGCCCGCTACTTCGACGTGGCCTACCAGGATGCGACTCCCATTCAGGGAGGCGGCGTCGACCAGGCCATTCCGGGTGCGAACAGCTCGAAGGTGCTGCCCAACTTCGGTTTCGGTATCTACGTGGACGGCCCCCGCTACTACGTGGGCATCAGCCTGCCCCGCCTGCTGGAGAACAACATCGACCTGGGAGACGAGGAGACGATCATCGGTAAGGAAGTCCGCCACTTCTACTTCATGAGCGGCGTACGCATCCCGGTCAGCGAAAAGCTGGCCCTGCAACCACAGTTCCTGGCCAAGTACGTAGCGGGTGCCCCCTTCGACGCGGACTTCAACGTGACGGCCTACCTGGGCAAGAGCTTCTTCACCGGCCTGAGTTACCGGCTGGGCGGAGACGGCGCCGGGGAGAGTGCCAGCGCGCTCATCGGTTTCGACATCAACGAGTACCTCTCCATGGGGCTGACCTACGACATGGGGCTGAGCGACCTGAACAGTGCCCAGAGCGGCAGCATCGAGGCGATGATCCGGTACAGCATCGGGGGGCGGAGCGATGCAGGGGAGATTGCGGACCCACGGAATTTGTAGCATAACGCTTCAGCGTTATGCTACACCTGGGGGAAGGGCCAGGGCCCTGCAACCATACTACCGGGAGCCCGGCTCGCCGGCAGCCGTGATGCGCACCACTTCCCGCGCCCGGGCCGCCCGTTCCCGCGCCTCCGCCAGCGTATCGCCGAGTGCCGTCAGGTGACCCATTTTGCGGAAGGGACGGGTATCCTCCTTGCCGTAAAGGTGAGGGTAGACGGCGGGGATGGCCAGCAGGTCGGTCCACCCTTCGTAGACGGCGGGGCCACTGTGGCCGGGCGCGCCGAGCAGGTTGACCATCGCGGCGGGACGGACGATGTCCGTCGGGCCGAGGGGCAGATCGAGGATGGCCCGCAGGTGCTGCTGGTACTGACTGGTGAGACAGCCCTCGATGGTATGGTGACCGCTGTTGTGGGGGCGGGGGGCGACCTCGTTGACGATCAGTTTGCCGGATTTGGTAAGAAAGAGCTCGACGGCGAGGAGGCCGACTACCTCCATCTTATCCGCTACCTCGCGGGCCAGGGCGGCGGCGGCGCGGTCCGTATTCTGATCGATGGCGGCCGGGCAGAGCAGGAATTCGACGAGATTGGCGGTGGGGTGGAACTCCATCTCGACGGTGGGGAAGACCGAGATCTCGCCACCGGGCGTGCGGGCAACGACGACCGCCAGTTCCTTGTCGATGTCGGCCATTCGCTCCAGGAGACAGGGGACCGGCAGTAACTTTTCTTCCATATCCTGCTGGTTACGGATGACGGCCACTCCCTGGCCGTCGTAGCCGCCCGTCCTGGCCTTCTGGACGAAGGGAAAGGACCACCGGCCGGCAGCGACAGCAGCAGGAATGGCACCCGCGTCCTCGCCCGAAAACAACTCAAAGTCCATCGTGGGGATACCGTGGTCGGCGTAGAACTGCTTCTGCAGCCCCTTATCCTTGATCAGGTCCACCTTAGCGGGCTGGGGATAGACCCTGATGCCCTCGCTGACCAGCTGGTGAAGCGCCTCCGTATCGATGTGCTCGATCTCGATGGTCACCACGTCCATCTGGCGGCCGAAGGCCAGTACGTCGTCGTAATCGCGGAAGTTCCCACCGTGAAATTCGGTGGCGTAGGGAGCGGACGGGAAGCCGTCGTGCTCGTCGAGTACGTGAACGGGGAGGTGCCAGTCGGCCGCGGCCTGACAGAGCATTTTACCGAGTTGGCCACCGCCGAGGATGCCAACTTTAGGAGCGTGTGCGGAATTTGCCATGGCCGCGAAGGTAGGCCCCCCGACCCCCGAAGGGGGAACCCGCTTTCCTAAAATCGTGCAAATAATTCGCCCACGACCCCGTGATGGAAAATCAGGAAGCCCTGACCCCCGAAGGGGGAACGCATCAAATTCAGCTGGCTGGATTTAGGACGCTAGGAGGTTAAAATCAATAGTATTGCTTCGCAATTTGATCGATTTTAACACTCCTAGGTCCTTCGACGGTTCCTAAAAGCGTGCAATCGCCGATCAGTTTGCCATATCCCGAGAATTTCGGGAGCCTTGGTCCCCCCTTCCGGGGGTCAGGGGGCCTTCCACCACCAACTCGTACCCCGCGCTCCGCGCCAGATACTCCAGCCCGTCCAGCACGCTCTTGCCCTCCCGGCGGGCCTCGTCGATCAGTTCGCTCTCCAGGGCCTTGGTGCGCAGGGCCTCCTTGGCCCGACGATTCAGTTCGCTGTAATCCCGGGCCGTGAAGGTATTGAACCAGCTCTCGTTCAGGTTACGGTAACTCAGTTCGTGGTCGATGGCCAGGATCTCCGGATCGGGGAAATTCCGGACCACCAGCTGGCGGGCATCCGGCAGGACGCTGACGTCGAGTTGCTGCAGGTCGTAGCCGACCAGGACGGTACCGTTCACCTCCACGGTGGCCTGTTTATCGAAGGAAAAACGGGTCGGCAGCGGGAGGTAGAGGGTGACGTCGCGCGACTGGGTGGAGTTGTAAATTTGTTGGATGTCCCCCTCGACGGTGACCATTTTGAGCACGCTGCGCACCCGCTCGAGCAGGACGGAACTCTCCTCCGCGACCAGCCGGTCGCGCTGACCGGAGGCGTACCAGGCGTGGGTCATAAAACCAAGTCCGAAGGCAAGCAGGAGGCCGATCAGCGAGAGCAGGAGGGTACGCATTATTCTTCGATCTTGGCGGTCATCGGGTAGCGCAGCCCGCTGTAGGATTTGAGGACGGCCTTGACGCTGCCGACACTGACCGGGGATTCGATCAGCAGGGGAATTTTGTTGTCATCGTCGCTGACGTAGATGCTCATTTCGTCTCCCTCGTTGAAGATGTCGCCGGCAATCAACTGGGGGCTGAACTTCTGGGCGCGGTAACGACCGTTGTTGCGCAATTTCACCTCATCCACCCGGCCGAGGTACTTGATGCGGAGGGGAAAAACCTCCCGGTCCATGTAAATCTTGATCGGTACTTCCTGCTTCGGCTTCAACTCCGAGTAGTTGATGTTGCGGGCGTAGTAAATGATGGAAATGAGGTCGTGCATGCACTCATCGATCGGAATGCGCTCCTCGGTCAGTTCATGGCGGGTACGACCGCGCATACTGATGGCCTCATCACCCACGAAGGTGGTACGATCGTAGCGGGTGTAGCCGCCCTCCTGCACATCCTTGATGTGTATTTCCGGCAGCAGGGTATTCTTATCCAGGTAGCTTTCGTAGTTGTCGCTCACCTTGTAAAACCACTCGTAGCTCTCGTAGGTACGGCCCCGGACCATCACGTGGTAATAGTCGGGCAGATCGTGCACCAGAAAGGTGACTTCACCGGCGGCGAGCCACACGAAGTTCCAGTTGTAGTAGAGCTTGTAAACAATTTTTTCCCCGGGGTAAAAAGCATTGTTGTCCACGTCGCAGATATCGGGTAAAGCCGTGGGCGAAGACGCAGGTGCCGAGTTTTCCGAATCGGTAGCGTAGGATACCGAAGCCGTCAGGAACAGCGTGATCAGGATAGACAAACTAATTTTCGGTAACAGGGCTTTCATAGTTCTTATTTTTTCTGACCAACAACCAGTATCCGGGCAGGGCGGGTAGCAGTACGTTCACGGCGAACAGGGTCGTAAAGGCGGCCAGTACCGCCATTCCGGAGGTCGCATCCGTCTGCCAGAGCAGAAAGCCGAGTTCCGTTCGCGCCAGCAGGTTCACCCCCGGTGGTAGCGGAATCCCGGCCTGCACCAGGTAGATCGCGGCGATCCCCGCCGTCCCCTTCAGCCAGGGTAGTACCAGACCGAAAAAACGGAGCAACAGGTAAAGCTGCGTACAGTAAACGACGAAGCGGAGGCAAGCGTACCACCCCGCCCGCAGGATTAATGGAAGTTTAACGCCCGCAAGCGCCTGGCTGACCTTTTTGGTGTCCAAACCGAGGGCACCGTCAAAATGCCCCAGCAGTTTCAGCAGCAGTGGTTTTCCACCGATACCGGCGACCAGCAGCAGCAGCGGACCGAGGGGAAGCAACCAGGGGGAGAGCTCCGCCGTCCAGATCAGCGCGGGAGCACCGAGGAGCAGGAAGGCGATCCACTGGCAGGCACTGCCGAGCAGGGAGGAGGTCAGCACGGCCGGCGCTTCCTCCAGTCTGGCGTAGAGCAGCCGGCCGCCGATCTCCCCGATCCGGTTGGGCGTTACCGCGCTGATACTGACACCGGCGAGCGTGGCCCGGAGCGTCTTGCCCAGTGGCCACTCCGTGAACTGCCCCAGGAGCAATTGCCACTTACGCGCCTCCAGCAACCAATTGACCGGCATGAGCAGCAGGGCAACGGCCAGCCACTTCCACTGTTCCGGCCGGCCGAGGGCAGCGACGAAAGTTCTCCAGTCCAACCGCTGGTAAATGCCGTAGAACTGGTAGGCAAAGATGCTCAGTACCACGACGGAGAGTACCCGCAATAACCAGCGGTTACTTATGGCACGAAAAATTTTATCTATTGTTTCAATCAAAAAATTTGTTGCTTTCTTGGTTGCGTAGGTACTTTGGGGGGCAAAGCTTACTCAAAATACACAATTGGCCCGCCCCAAATCTACTCCCGAGCCCGCCGTTTACCGGATCATCGGTATCGACCCCGGTACGGTCGTGCTCGGTTTCGCCGTTATCGAGATCCACCCCCGTTCCCGGCGGATCGTGGAAATGGGCGTCCTCAAGCTATCAAAATTCAAGGATCACGCCAAGCGGCTGGAGCGCATCCATCACCGCCTGACCCAGGTGATCAGAACCCACACCCCGACGGTAATGGCCATTGAGGCACCCTTCTTCGGGAAGAACGTTCAGTCGATGCTTAAGCTTGGCCGGGCCCAGGGGGTCTGCATGGCCGCGGCCATCGCCCAGGGGGTGGAAGTGACGGAGTATGCCCCCCGCAAGATCAAGCAGTCGATCGCCGGCAACGGTAACGCCAGTAAGGAGCAGGTTTCCGCCATGCTGGAGAACGAATTCAAACTCGACATGAGCCGCCAGCTCTCCGACGCCACCGATGCCCTCGGCGCGGCGCTCTGCCACTACTACCAGAACCGCAACGGGATCGGCGGGGGAAAGAAATTTTCCGGCTGGGAGGCGTTCGTGGCCGAAAATGCGAACCGGGTAAAGTAAGCCCCTACTCCCCGTATAGCCATTCCCGGTGGCGGACCGACCAGATCCACCCGCTCATCACGTGCTGTACGTTGTCGATCTGAATTTTGCCGTGCACCCGCTTCGGCGGCTTCCTGGACTCCCGGACCGCGGCGGGCAGGTAGGTCACTCCACCCCGGTAGGCGCCCGACCGCACCCGGGCGTCCTGCAGGTAGGTAAGGGCAATGCGACAGGAAGCCTTCATTCTTTCCAAAAATTCGGGCGGTACATCGAGGTAAGGACCTACGGCGATCATGCCTTCCAGTTTCGTTCCGACGGGCGTAGTAGTGCCCGACGCGTTAAAGCTCCCGTAGTAGAGTCCGTCCCCGTCACTCAGTCGCTGTCGATCCAGCATCCCTTCGATCACCCGCCGGGCGTGCTCCGTGAATAGCGGCTTATCTTCCTCGTAGTAACCCGGCCGGACGTTGGCAAAGAGTTCGGCGGTGGCCAGTAAGGCCCAGTGGTCGGAGGGTATCTCCCGCAGGGGCAGATCGCTGCGTGACTGACAGATGTACCGCAGCCCCCGCAACCCGGCCCGCAGCCACTCTTCGTTACCGTCGAACCGGTACAACCGGAACAGGGCCAAAATTGCTTCTCCGGGATAGAACAGCGACTTAAAATTGGGGTCGAAACCCTGGGTAGCCGACTGGTAGACGGAATTAAAGTCGCCATCCGGCTTTTGCATGGCGCATATCGTATTCGCGAGCGTCTTCAGTTCCCGGTCGGAGACGTAGCCCGGGCGCTGTTCCTCGATGGCCAGGAAGGCGAGCAGGCCGAGGGCCGTACCGCCCAACTTAGCGCGGGGTGCCCGACGGCCGCCGTTAACCGCGCCGAGGCTCCAGATCGCTACCTTGTCCGGATCCGCCGGTGACAGCGGTTTCCTGCAACAACTCTTCAGGTAATCGCCCGCCAGCACTAACTGGTCTGCCCAGTCCACGTCACCGGCCAACTCGGCGTACTGCCCCAGCGCATAAATGGTCCCGGAGTGCCGAAGGATGTTGTAGGTCTTATTATCGGCGTCTACCTCCTCCCCCAGGTACGTCCGGTAATTGAACCGGCCCGACGGGTTCAGATTCGACAGCAGGTATCCGGTAGCCTCCCGGGCGCTGGTCATCGCCTCCTCCCCCGGTCCTCCAGCGGGCAGCTGACTGACGACGTTTTCCGGGGAAGCGGTACAACTGATGATAAAGACAACTAAAGCAAGTAAACTACAACGAGTGAGCATTAACGGTGATTTTCCGGACCTGGGCGTCAGGAGTTGAGAATTGGGAATTAAGCGTTAAGAGCCGACCGTATTTCCTTCACGACGCGATCAGGCCCTCCGTAGCTGACAAAGACCACCTCCAGCGGGGCCTCCCGAAACTGATCCAGTGCCCGGACCACGGCCTCCACGATCCAGGTATCGGTATTTCCGAAAGCACCGCCACCCACCAGGGTAAGGTAGACGCGGGGGTTACCCGTCAGCCGGTAATTCTCCAGCCCGGCCAGTAAGGTAGCTTCGTAGGTAGCATTCAGGACCAACCGGGCGAAGGGTGCCCACAGGGCGGGAGACAGCGGGGAATACGCCACCGGCAGGGCGGAGCAGTACGCCTGGGTGACGGAGTGGCCGGTTCTCTCCAGCGTAACCTCGGTATCCCGGTGTACTCCGACACGAAGCAAGCCTTCCGCCTCTTTCCTCTCCCGGTCGGAGAAGCTCGTCAACTGGTCGGCAATCCGTCGTAGCCCCGGTTCGTTCGCCAGGCAGTAGCCGTTCCGCATTTGCCAAAGTTGTGAATCCTGGTTACCGAGATAGTCTCCCAGATCGGAGAGGCAGTCGACCTGGGTACCGGATACCTGCCCGCGACCACCGTTAAGCGGAAAGAAATAGTTTCGGTAGACCGTTCCCGCCCCGCAGGCGATGGCGCAGGCCGGCCCCTGGGTCCGGTCGTAGGCATAGCGGCTCACCCCATCGGCCGGGCTGACGTGAGGACTGACCATTTCCAGCAAATTGAACTGGCTGGCCGCCTGGAAGAGTGCGCCCGCGCTGTCGGGGAGTACGTGAAGTTCCATTACGTCTCCGACTACCTCGGTAATCGTCAACCGACCACCGACGGGCGGATTGACCGTTGCCCGCAGTTCCGCCAGGGAGGGAACCGACAACTCGCCGCACCGGTAACTACGGCCGTTGACGGCGGACTTCAGAACCCCTTTCCGGCAGTCTAATTTTCGGTACACCGTCTCCGGGTCCGTTTCGGTGAAACCGAATAATTTCTCAAACCATTTTTCTCTCATCAGTAGTCGATGTCCATTTTACGGATGCGCTCCAGCGAGCGGGTGACCAACTGCTTCAGAACGTCCGGGTCTACGTCGCTCAGTCGCTTGAGGTAGAGACAGCTTTTACCCGTTTTGTACTTACCCAGGCGGGCCAGCAGGTCTTCTTCCCGCTCCACGCCGCTCATGAGGTAGAGCGTCAGGTTGGCCTTGCGGGGGCTGAAGCCGATCTCCATCCAGTCGCCCTCCCGGCCGCTGGCGTACTGGTAGTGGTAGCTGCCGAAGCCGATGATACTGGGGCCCCACATTTTGGGCGGGTGACCGGATAGCTCGGTCAGGGTAGTCAGCAACCATTCGGCATCCGTTTTCTTTTGACCACCCGGCAGGGCGGCAATGAAATCGGCGGGGGAAACGGCAGTGGGTTGGGTCTTGTTGGCCATAGGGTCAAGGTACGGAACCGCCGGAGGATAGTTCTGAGGAGCGTAACTTGACTCCCGGTATGACACCTACTCAACTATTCCGCCTGGCTGGAACTGAGGACCGCCGCAAGCGTACGGAAAGATTGATTTCCTTTTTACTCCGTGAGCGATAGGAAAAATAGCGGATGCGATTCGTTTGCACATACCGACCGCGCAGCCGTTTCAGGAAAGTACGATAGATGAATCGCCCGCTTTTCCCAGCGGATGTATTCCACAACCCGCCCGAACTATGAAATTCACGGTACTGCTTACTTTTTTATCCCTGCTTTTCCTCTCCGCCTGCGGAACGCGCCGTAACGGTGCCAGCACCCCCTTCCAACTCGTCACCTCGATCGACAACAACCGCGTGACCATGACCTGCACGGAAGGGTGCGCCTTCGAGGAACTGACCTTTACCGCCGCCCAAGACTTCCCGCGCATCGTTACTTTCTACGGTCTCGCCGGAAAGGAGCCGAACGACCAGGAAACCGCCTTCGCGTTCGTCCTCCGCCGCACCGCCACGGGCGTTCGCCTGAAGTCCGTACGCGGAACGACCTGGTCCGAACTGGAGTACGGTTGCGGCTACAACGACTGTTCCTTCGTGGTCGACCAGTTCGGCATCCGGGGTCGGTAGGCAACATTCCGGTTTTTCCCCTTAAGTTTCGGTTTCCAATCTCCTCCTTCCCGGAAGGGCCAAAACCGAACGAATGACTACTCCCTGCTTTCGCCACTACTGGCTGGTGCTTTTTTCCCTCGTTTTCACCTCCCTTTCCGCCCAGCAGACCTACCCCTACGACGGGGTCTACGACCAACGGGAAGGTCATTACGCACTGACGGGTGCCACCGTCCACGTCAGTGCGGAACGGGTCGTGGAGAACGCCACCCTCGTGATCCGCAACGGCCGAATTGTCTCCGTTGGCACCGGAAGTAACGTACCCGCCGGAGCCGTGGAAGTGAAACTCACCGGTAAGCACGTCTACCCCAGTTTCGTCGAGATCTACGGAGATTACGGTATGCCCGGGGTAAAGTCCGGTGGTGGTGGCTGGGGAGACCCACCCCAAACGGACACCAAGACGGAAGGTGCCTTTAGCTGGAACCAGGCACTGCGCTCCGAAACGGATGCCGCCACCCTGTTCAAGATCGACGCCAAAAAAGCCGCCATCCTCCGGGAGGCCGGCTTCGGTACCGTTTCCACCCACCACCATGACGGTATCAGCCGGGGCTCGGCCACGCTGGTGAGCCTGACGGAGGACAGTGAGAACGAAGCCATCCTGAAGCGGCGCACCGCCCACCACCTCTCCTTCAAAAAGGGCAGTTCCCGCCAGAACTACCCCTCCTCCCTGATGGGTAGTATGGCACTGCTCCGCCAGTCTTACCTCGACGCGGAGTGGTACGCCAAGCAAAAGAACGAGGAGACCAACCTGAGCATCGAGGGCTGGCGCGACCTGCAGGAACTGCCACAGATCTTCTTTACCGACGGCTGGCAGGACCTGCTGCGGGCGGATATGGTCGGCGACGAGTTCGGCAAGCAGTACGTGATCGTCGGTGGCGGCGATGAGTACCAGCGCATCGACGCGGTGAAAAAGAGCGGCGCAACCGTCATCGTCCCCCTCAAATTTCCGGACACCTACGACGTTTCGGACCCCTACGCGGCCGACCTGATCACCGTTGCCCAACTCCGTCACTGGGAGCGGGCGCCCGGTAACCTGGCGGCCCTGGAAACGGCCGGTATTCCGCACGTCATCACCGGTTACGGCCACGACAAGGCCGACGACTTCACCAAGGCACTCCGCAAGGCCGTCGCGGCGGGCGCGGACGCAGGTGCCGTCCTTACCGCACTAACGGCCGGCCCCGCCAAAATTCTCGGAGCGAGCGATCTGGTGGGAAGCCTGGACCAGGGAAAGCTGGCCAGTTTCTTCGTAACCGACAAGGACTTCTTCACCGAGTCCGCCACCGTCTACCAGCACTGGGTAGCCGGTCAGCCCTTCGAACTGAAGCCCGTCGACCAGGTCGAACTTGCCGGCAGCTACAACATCGATCTGGACGGCGAACGCTACTCCATCGCCGTCAGTGGCGACCCGGGCAGCCAGAAAATGAAGCTCACCAGCGCCAGTGACACGACGGGCCGGGACGTTACCTGGTCGGAAAGCGGCGGAGTACTGACGCTGCGCTTTCGCACGGAAAAGGACGGCGGCTTCTACCGCATCAACGCCACGCCCGACGGTAAGCAGGGGTACGTCGGCGATGGCCGTTCGCCTACCGGTGAAACGGTCGCCTTCACTGCCTCCCCCGGAGATTCAGCACCTGCGCCCGCGCCCGAAAAGAAAGAGGAAAAGGACGAGGAGCAGGAGGCCGGATTCGTCAGCCGCCTCACTTACCCGAACCTCGCCTTCGGCTACGAAACCCCGCCGAAACAGGAAAAAGTACTTTTCCGGAACACCACCGTATGGACGGGAGAGGCCGACGGTATCCTGACCGAAACGGACGTACTGATCGAAAACGGCCGCATCGCCCGGATCGGCAAGGGGCTGCCCGCCGCGGGGGCCCGGATCGTCGACGGAGCGGGAATGCACCTCACCGCCGGCGTGATCGACGAGCACAGCCACATCGCGCTGGCCAGCGTCAATGAGGGCAGTCAGGCCAGCAGTGCCGAAGTGCGGATGACCGACGTGGTCGATGCCGTCGACGAGAACATTTACCGCCAGTTGGCCGGTGGGGTGACGACCAGCCAGCTCCTCCACGGCAGTGCCAACCCGATCGGCGGACAGAGTGCCCTCATCAAACTTCGCTGGGGGCTCACGCCCGCCGGGATGCTGTACGCCGGGGCCGACCCCTTCATCAAGTTCGCCCTGGGCGAGAACGTGAAGCAGAGCAACTGGGGCGACGACTACCGCCTCCGCTACCCCCAGACCAGAATGGGGGTCGAGCAGATCTTCGAAAGCTACTTCAGCCGCGCCCGGGAGTACGGCGACGCGCTGAAGGCCGGTGAGCCCGTCCGCCGCGACCTGGAACTGGACGCCCTGCTCCAGATCATCAACGGCGAGCGGTTCATCACCTGCCACAGCTACCAGCAGGGGGAGATCAATATGCTGATGAAGGTGGCCGAAAACCACGGCTTCCGGGTCAATACCTTTACCCACATCCTGGAGGGTTACAAGGTGGCCGACAAGATGGCCGAACACGGCGTGGCCGGTTCGACCTTCAGCGACTGGTGGGCCTACAAGTACGAGGTCAACGAAGCGATCCCCTTCAACGGGGCCATCATGCACGAGCAGGGTGTACTGACCGGCTTCAACTCCGACGACGCCGAGATGGCCCGCCGCCTCAACCAGGAAGCCGCCAAGGCCGTCCTCTTCGGGGGCGTCAGCGAGGAGGACGCCTGGAAATTCGTTACCCTCAACCCGGCCAAAATGCTGCACATCGACGATAAGGTCGGCAGCATCAAAGTGGGTAAGGACGCCGACCTGGTGCTCTGGAACAACCACCCCATGAGCATATACGCCCGGGCCGAACGGACCTTCGTGGACGGTATCGAGTACTTCAACCGGGAGCGGGACGAGCAGCTACGTGCCGATTTACGCGAAGAAAAGGCCGCCCTCATCCAGGCCAGTCTGGACGATAAAAAGAAGGGAGGTAAGACCCAGCCCGCGAACGGAAAACGCCGCCGGCTGCTGCACTGCGATTCCCTGGACCACGCGGAGGCCGCGCACGCCCACTGATCCAGGATAAGATCCTGGCATTCATCATCTCGCACAAAAATTATCATGAGATTCATCA
This sequence comes from Lewinellaceae bacterium, assembly GCA_963838715.1. Classification (GTDB taxonomy): domain Bacteria; phylum Bacteroidota; class Bacteroidia; order Chitinophagales; family Saprospiraceae; genus Neolewinella. Next base: position 2,853,319 of record CAWISE010000009.1, on the reverse strand, counting down.
TAGCCATATTATTCCTTACTACCTCTCTCTCCGCCCAGAACCCGACGCCGGCCCCCGCGCAGGCCGCTCCTGTCCTGCTCAGGAACGCCACCATCCACGTAGGAGACGGGACGGTGCTGGAGGGAAGCGACCTGCTGTTCACCGACGGTAAGATCACCGAGATCGGGAAGGGGATTATTGCTCCGGCCGGTACCCGGACCGTGGATGCCACCGGCAAACAACTCTACCCCGGCCTGATCGCGATGAACAGTCAGTTGGGCCTGACCGAGATCGGGGCCGTTCGCTCCACGAACGACCAGCGGGAGGTGGGTCGCTTCAACCCCAACGCCCGGGCGATGATCGCCTTCAATACCGACAGCCAGGTCATCCCGACCGTGCGCAGCCGGGGCGTACTGCTGACCCAGGCCGTGCCCGAGGGTTCACTGGTCGCCGGCCGCAGCGCCGTCATGCAACTGGACGGCTGGAACTTCGAGGATGCGGTGGTGAAGGAAGACGAGGGCGTCCACATCCACTGGCCGCGCCGCAGCTTCTACAACTGGCAGACGGGCGACCTGCGCCCCAACAAGGATTACGACAAGCAGGTAGGGGAACTGACCGCCTTCATGCAGGAGGCGATTGCCTACTGCCGCATCGATACCAACCGGGACACATACGACGGTCCCCGCCTCCTCAAACTGGAAAGCTTCTGTCAGGCGCTCGGCGGCTTTGCCAATGCTTACCTCCACGCCGACGAGGCCCGGGACATTCAGTCGGGCGTCCTCCTGCTGGAGAAAATGGACGCCGCCCACGTCGTCGTGATGGGGGGATACCAGGCCCACCTCATCACCGATTTTCTCGTGGAGCACGGAGTAGCCGTGGTGCTGGGCAGTACCCAGGCATTACCGAGCGGCCCCGACGAGCCGATCGACCAGCCCTTCCGCAACCCGGCCCTGCTATCCGAGGCGGGAGTGGAGTTCGCCATTGCCCACCAGGGGTACTGGGAACAGCGGAACCTGCCCTTCGTAGCCGGTCAGGCGGTCGGTTTCGGCCTCGACTACGAGAAGGCCGTCGAGGCCGTTACCCTGGCCCCGGCCCGTATTCTCCGGATCAGCGACCGGTACGGTAGTTTACAGCAGGGGCGGTCGGCCACCCTCCTGGTCGTTAACGGCGACCTGCTGGATATGCGTACCAGCGAAGTGGAACTGGCTTTCATCGACGGCCGGTCGGTCGACCTGGACAACAAGCAGTCGGAACTGGCCAGAAAGTTCCGGGAGAAGTACAGACGGGGCGAGCAGTAGTAGTAGTCGTGGGACGACCCACCGGTCGACTGCGTCAGACCGGCGGAAGTCGACACACGACGATCAAAACTGATCATTGCTCTTATTTTAAAGCTTTGCACCTGCGTCCGCGCCCATATTCGCGGCATATTTACCTGAACCCAACTGACCTTACCATGCGTTTCCTGCTTGTTTTATTACTCCTCTCGGCCGGTATTTCCGCCCAGACCCTTTCCGGAACCATCAGGGACCAGACGAGCGGGGAACCCCTGCCCTTCGCCTCGATCTACGTACAGGATACCGGAACGGGGGCCGTTTCCAACGAGAATGGTCTCTTTTCCGTACGCCTTAAGGGCGGGGAGAACACCGTCATTTTCCAGTACCTCGGCTACCAAACGCTGGTGCGCCGGATCAGCGGGAGCCAGGGTAGCCTGGACATCGAACTGATCCCCGAGGCCCTGAAACTGGACGAGGTAGAGGTACTGAGCAGCGGGGAGGACCTGAGCTACAGCGTCATTCGCCGGGCGATCTCCAAGGCGGACTACCACCGCAATCAGCTGGATAAGTATACCGCCGACGTTTACATAAAGGGCGGCGGCCGGGTAAATAAGATACCGAAACTGTACCTGAAACTCGCCCCCAAGGAGGACCGGGAGGAAATGGAAAAAGTGCTCGACCGCAACTTCACCAGCGAGAGCATGAACGAGATTGCCTATTCCCGCCCCAATAACTTCAGCAGTAAGACACTCTCCAAACTCGTGGTCGGAAACGAAGACTTTGAGGTGGGACCGTATATCTTTTCCTCCTTCTACCAACCGGAAGTGGCCGGCATCATCTCCCCGCTATCGCCCAAAGCCTTCGCCTACTACCGCTTCGAGCACGAGGGGGTTTCCGTGGACCAGGACGAGCTGATCAACAAGATCAGGGTGGTGCCCCGCAGCCGTGGGGAGGGCGTCTTTGAAGGATACATCTACATCGTGCAGGACGACTGGTCGTTGCACAGCCTCGACCTGACGACCTACGCCACCGGCTTCACCATCAACATCCGGCAGAACCTGAACGAGATCCAGGACCGGGTCTGGCTGCCTACGACCACCAACATCGAGGCCAGCGGTAAATTTTTCGGCATCGAAGTGGAGGCCAACTACCTGGCTTCCATCAGTAACTACGTCATCGAGCTCAATCCCGATCTGCAGTCCTACGTGGAGGTGATCGACGAAAAAAGCAACCCGGACGTAGCCGCCGCCGTCCTGAAAAAAGGAAAGTCGGCCGACCTGCAAAACACCCTGGCCGAGGGCGGGGAGATCACCAACAAACAACTCCGTAAGGTACTGAAGGAGTACGCCAAGGAGGAGCGGAAAAAACAGGAGGACCCGGAGATCGAGTACAGCGTTTCCTACGAGCGGGACAGCATCAAAAAAATCCGCGACGCGGACTACTGGGCCGAGATCCGGCCCATTCCCCTGACGCCGGCGGAAGTAAAGGGGTACGAACTGGCCGATAGCATCGCAATCGTGGAAAAGCAGGATTCCATCGAGGAAGCGACGGGGCTGGAGCAAAAGACCGACAAATCCGGTAAGACGAAAAAATCCAACTTCTTCACCAGGGTCGACTACGAAATACTGGGCGGCTTTAACCCGGTCGAGGGTTACACCGCCGGAGCGGAACTGAAATTCCCCTTCGTAGAGAACCGGATCCGGAAGGACACCGTCAAGTACAAGTACCGGATCGGCGGCCTCAAGTTGCGCTCCCACTACGGTTTCGACTGGAACAGGGGCAGCTTCGAGGCCGACCTGATCTTTGGTCGGACGGACAAGCCCAAGAAGGGTTACTTCCTGCTCACCGGGGGCCGCTCCCTGCGGCAGTTCGACCCCGACGAGGCGATCAACCCCTACATCAATGCCTTCACCGCGCTCTTCTTCGGGGACAACTACATCAATCTCTACGAGCGGGCCTTCGGAGCGGTGAACTACAGCCGTCAGTTCAGCGATCCGCTGAACGTGCGTATTCAACTGGCCTACGAAGACCGGCGCGCCTGGGAGAACCAGACCAACCGGCGGCTTTTCAGGAACGACGCCGAGGACGAATTCCGCTTCGCCGCCAACGCCCCGGTCAACCTGGAGATCGGTGAAGCACCCGTTACGGAGCTGAGGCCCGCCGCAACGGTGGATTTCCTGGCTACCTACCAGACGGGGATCAGGTACTACATGAGGAACGGGGAGAAGCGGATGATCGGTAACAACCAGAGTCCGGAACTGGGCCTGCGCGTCCGGGCGGGCGTACCGGAGATCGGTAACAGTGCCTCCGACTTCGCCCTGCTGGAGGGTAGTTACCGCCACCGCTTCGAGGTCGGCCGCAAGGGCAACGTCGATCTGCTGGTACGGGGCGGCAGTTTTCTGAACGACAGCTACGTCGGCTTCCCGGATTACAAGCATTTCTCCACTTCGGAGATCTTCCTGACGTCCATCGACCCCATCGGCAGCTACCGGCTGTTGCCCTACTACCTGAACAGCACCGCCCGGGAGTACGCCGAGGTCTACGCCCACTACCAGTTCCGTAAATTTCTCTTCACGCAGATCTGGCAGTTACACCTGATGGGCATTAAGGAGGACCTGTTCGTGAACTACCTGCATACCCCCACTTCGGAGAATTACACCGAGATCGGCTACTCCATCGACAACATCCTGCGCTTCCTGCGACTGGAGTTCGTGACGAGTTTCCGGGACGGAAAGTACGAGGACTTCGGGGTGCGGCTGAGCGTCAGTTCTGCGTTCGGGCGGAATAACGATTGATGGTTTCACGCAGGGGGCGCTGAGGGGCAGCGTCGCGGAGCGGCTCTGTATGACGTCTCTGCGCCTCAGCTACTCCGCGCCCTCCGCGTGAAATCAACTAGAACATTACCCCCAGCGTGATCACGAAGGTTCCCAGCTTACCCTTGCTGTCGTCTTCGCGGGGGTTACGGCCCTCCCGGCGCACCTCGGTGCCCTTGTCCTTCGTCAGGTCCGTGAAACCGGCCTGGTAGGCGAGTCCGGCGATGAGCGCGGTACCGTCGCTGACGGCGTACTCGATGCCGCCGCCGATGCCCCAGCTCAGGTTAATGCCGTTTACTTCGGGGCCGATGTCGAATTTTTCCTCGCTGTCGATGAAGGAAACGTTTTCGATGCTACCCTTCGAGCCGGTCACGAAACCCAGACTGATCTGTGGGCGGGCGTAGTAGGTGATGTAGCCGAACTGGCGGGTACGCAGCGTAAGGCCGAGGGGGATCTCCAGGAGATTGATGTCGTACTTGAAAGCAGTACCGCCCATCAGGGAATCGGGCTTGGTGGCCAGGGCGCCGTCCAGTGATTCGTCCCAGATGCGGACGGAGCGGAACTGATCTTCGTAAAAAAGCGTACCGCCGGCGTTCAGCTGGAACCCGAAGCCGGTGTGGATGCTGTAGTTTTCCTGAAAGTAGTACTCCCCGATGAGGCCGACCTTGATCCCCAGGTTGGAGCCGTCACTGTTGATCAGGTTGTCGTTGGTCGACATACTGCTGAAGGTGGGGCTCAGCTGGATCCCGAAGCGCAGATCGCCCTGGGCGGACAGGTTAAGCGCGCCGAACAGGCACAGGACGGAGAAGAGGGTCTTCGGGGAGGTGAAATTTTTAAACATAGGGGGCGTTGGTTGTTGTGAGTTGAACTGTGAAACGAGCCGGGACCGCCGGTGTTTAGAACTGCTATGTTAACTAAGCTTTTTTCCGGCGCGCTTATTGCCGCCCTCCTCTTCTTTTCGGGCTGTACCGGTGATGAGAAAGTACCCCGTCCGGACGTATCCGGCTTTGACGTCCCGCTTACGCTGCTGCGTTTCGACAAGGCCCTGAGGGCCGTGGACACGGGCGCGGTCGCAGGTGCCCTCCTTTCACTGGACCGGCAATTCGGCGATTTCACCCAGGTGTACTTCACCGAGATCGCGCCGGTCCGGCGAAGGGACTTCGACCCGGAGGAGCAACAGGACGTTTTCCGCGCTTACCTGAATTACCCCGTCCTCCAGCGGGTGGACTCCCTGGTAAAGGTCCGTTTCCCGGACGAAAAACTGGAACCGCTGGTGGAGGACTTTCGCCAGTCGCTCCGCTACTACCAGTACTATCTGCCGGGGGCCCCGGTACCGGATACACTGGTCACTTTCTTCAGTCCCTTCGAGCTGGCCGCCTTCCTCTACGGCAATGACGACATCGCGATCAGCCTGGATTTCCTGCTCGGCCCCGACTTCAACTACGAGGCCGTCAACCCCCAGGAGCCGATCTTTTCGGATTACCTGACGCGGACCTACACCCCCGAACACTTTACGGGTCGCCTCCTGCGGGTGATGCTGGACGAGCTGCTGCCCCGCCCCCGCTCCGGCCGGATGATCGACTACCTCGTCTACGAGGGCAAGCGGCTCTACCTGTTGGAGCGACTGATGCCGGAAGCGGAAGCCCACGTCGTTTTCGAGGTTTCCCCCGACCAGATGGAGTGGCTACGGGAAAACGAGGGGCCGATCTACGTCCACCTCCAGCAGGAAGATGCGCTCTACACTACGGACGTGCAACGCATCCGCCGGTCTACGCAGCCGGGCCCGACCAGCCAGGGAATGCCCGCCGACAGCCCGGGCGGAGCGGTAAACTATTTAGGGTACCGGATCGTCGAAGAATACATGAAAGCGAAGCCCGGAACCAGCATGACCGACCTACTGGCGATCACCGACGGTCAACAGCTACTGGCCGGCGCGCGTTATAAGCCGAGGTGAACCGTTTTTACAAGTCGGACGTCCTCCGAGACGGCCGACATGAAAAACGGTTACCTTTAAAAATTCTATAATCACAAGCCAATGGAAGGCGTGTCGGCCCTCTCGGAGTTTCGGCAAAGTCGAAACGGAGGAGGTCCGACTCGTCCGGTTATAAAAAATTACTCCATGTCTCCTACCCGCACTATTCCTCTCGTCAATCTTTCCCAGTTCGAAACCGGCGATGCCGGCCAGCGCACGGCCTTCGTGAGCGAACTCGGTCATGCCTTCCACCACATCGGCTTTGTCGGCGTGACCGGTCACGGCATTCCGAAGTCACTCATCGATGATTTCTACGTGGCGGCCAAGCAGTTCTTCGCCATGGATACCGCTACCAAACGGCAGTACGAGATTGCCGGGGCGGCCGGGCAGCGGGGCTATACCTCCTTCGGCAAGGAGAAAGCCAAGCAATCTCAGGTAGCGGACCTGAAGGAATTTTTTCAGATCGGACAGGAATCCGCCGGAGGGGATCGCAACCCCGACGTGGCCGAGGTACCGGACTTCATGCGGCTGGGGCGGGAACTCTACCGCCAGTTCGAGGAAAAGGGGAACAGCCTCCTGCGGGCCATTGCCATTCACCTGAAATTACCGGAGGACTATTTCTCCACCTACACCAAGGACGGGGTGAGCATCCTGCGGGCCATCCACTACCCGCCCATCAGCTCGGAGCCCAAGAGTGCCATCCGTGCCGAGCAGCACGAGGACATCAACCTGATCACCCTGCTGGTCGGGGCGAGCGCCGGTGGCCTCCAGTTGCAGACCGCCGACGGGGAGTGGCAGGAGATCGTACCCGAGAACGACGAGATCGTGATCAACGTGGGAGACATGCTCCAGCGACTGACCAACAATTACCTGAAGTCGACTACCCACCGGGTGGTCAACCCACCGAGAGAAGAGTGGCACAAGCCCCGGCTGTCCATTCCCTTCTTCCTCCACCCCCGCCCGGAGATGCGCCTCGACGTGCTGCCCGACACGGTCACGGCCGCCAACCCCCGGCACTACGAACCCATCTCCGCCGGAGAGTACCTGGACGAGCGGCTGCGGGAGATCGGACTGAAGAAGTAAAACAGAATTAGCCCGCCCGGCGTTATTTTTGCCGGGGCTACCAAATCAGACTACCATGAATACGACGCTGCTTTTCCTGAATGCCATTGGTCCGGAGATGATCCTGATCTTCTTCGCCATCCTGCTGCTTTTCGGCGGCAAGAAAATTCCCGAGCTGATGCGTGGCATCGGTAAGGGCATCAAGGAATTCAATACGGCCAAGGGCACCCTGGAGCAGGAGCTCAAAGAGGGCATGAAGGAAGAACCCACCAACCGCGCCCAGCGGGAGGCCGACCTGAAAGAACTCCAGGAACTGCGGGAGCGGGAAGCGGAGCGCAAGCGGGCGGAGAATTTGCTGAGCCGAAATGACTAGGAAAGAAGAAGAAGGAGGAAAGAAGAAAGAGGAAGGACTGCATGTCTGACGTTTTTTCCGCCTTTGACAGAAACTAGTAAGCCCCGATCCACAGTGTGGATCGGGGCTTGCTGTTTGTAGAAAGGATTGCACCTGCGTCCGCGCCCAAAAACCTCACCCTGAATCGCTAACGCGATGCTGCCCCTGTCCCCCGGAGAGGGGCCACGTGAGAAATCTGAGTCAGCGCACAAGTTTTACGCGATTCCTTCGATTTCCGCTTCCCCCCTCTCCGGGGGAGAGGGGGTGATTTTACGAAGTAAAATCGGGGGTGAGGTTCCCTACCGGCGGTTACTAAAGAAGCCACCCAGCATTTTGGTTCCGATGTCCGCGATGTCGTCGATGACGCTGCCGTCTCCGTCGCGGTCGAGCAGTTGGCCCGCCATGCCGAGGCCCGGGTTGTTCTGCTGCTGGCGGCTGCCCATGTATTCGGTAAGCATTCCGCCGAGGCCTCCGGCGTCGAGACCGGCTTCCCGCTTGGTTTTGCCGAGCATGCCCATGAGGATGGGAGCAAGAGTGGTCATGAGCGGCCCGACCTTATCCAGGCTGAGGCCGGAAGTCTGGCTGACCTCCCGCATGGTGTCCTCCTGCTGATTACCCAACACGTGCTTGAGAATACCGCTGCCGTTGATGGCGCGGGCGAGCAAGGGGGGCAGGCCGGCCGCCTCGGCCATTTGCTCGAGGCCGGATTTCTGTACCTGACCGCGGCCCTGCCCCATCAGTCCGCCCATGAGGCCACCGAGGTTGTCGAGGATGCTGCCGTCGTGGTCGCGCTCCAGGGCGTTGGAGAGGGAGGCCGCTCCATCGGGGGTGGAGGCGTTACGCGCCAGGGCTCCCATGAGGGAGGAAAGAATGGCGCTGGAGGCCGTGGCGGTTTCTTTTTTCGGGGCACCGATCTGCTCGGAAAGCTGGTCGATAAGGCCGTTGGAGAGTTGCTGAGAGAGTTGCTGTTGCAGCATTTGTCCTATATCCATAAGTTGTTTTCTTTTCTGGTTGGGGCTATAAGTTACAAAAGCTCTCCTCACTCGTAAAAAAATGTCTTCAGCCAGGCCCAGTAAGGCCGCCAGTTTTTCAGCAGGATCAGCAAAATGAAAATACTCCCGAAGATGAGCAGGAGGCGCGCCGTGCGGGCGGTTCGTTCGTTCTTTTCCCGGCGGCTCCGGTAGCGGTGGCGGGTGGATTGCTTAGCCATAGTTCTTATTCAGGGTAACTTGGTTGGCAAAGATACCCGACTACCATGCTACGTAACTGCCTTTACCTGATTTTCCTGTCCGTCACGTTCCTTTCCTGCGGAGGAGAAACTACGAACCCGACCACCCCCGGATCCGCCGTAAAAGCGGACACGATCGCGCCGCCGGCCGACCTGCCCCGGGGTGGGTCCACCCTGATTGCCTGGGTCGACCGCCTGAACGTGCGGGATGCTCCGAGTTCCTCCGGGAAAGTAGTCGCCACCCTCCCGGAAAAAGCGACGCTGACGACCACCGGTGAGGTATCCTCCTCCGAACAGACCGTCCTGCTGCGCGGCGTCGTCTACCGGGAACCCTGGTACGAGGTGACCACCGCGGAGGGGGTGACCGGCTGGGTGTTCGGCGGGGCCGTAAAGGCGGAGGGAGAAGAAAAGGGTAACCCGGCCATCTCGGCGGACCGCTTTACCCTGCCCTACTTCGGCACCTTTAACCTGAGCGAGTGGGAAAAACTGGAAGACCGCGAAACGGAAGGCGGAGATGCCACCACCCGCCTGCGCCGCTACCGGCGGGGGCCCCGCACCCTCGAACTGGAAGAGGTCAGCGTCGGGGAATACGGCTACCAAAACAACTACCGGCTGCTGCTGGACGGACGTCCTCAACTCACCCGGAGGTTCGCCTTCGTAGTGGACACGGACGGACAGGATTTCTACAATTACCTCACCGAAAGCGTCGTCAATCACCTGGCCGAACCACCGGTGGAACACTACCGCAGGCAGGAAGCGGGTGAACACTACGTGGAAATGGGGGGACGCCCGGTGATGGCCAACGGCCCCTGGGAAGAGCGGCCTTATCCCTCAGAGCCCGAAGAATAGGGATACCAGCAGCGTGGTCACGATCCAGCAGAGGAGACTGAGCGGCGCGCCCACCCGGGTGAAATCCAGGAAGCGGTAACGGCCGGCCCCGTAGACCATTGCGTTGGTCTGGTAACCGACCGGGGTCATGAAGCTGGCGGAGGCGGCAATGGTCACCGTTACCAGTAGGGGCATGGCGTCGATCCCCAGCCGCTGGGACGCCGCGATCGCTACCGGGGCCAGCAGGGCCGCCGTGGCGTTGTTGCTCATGACCTCGGTCAGTAAATTGGTGACCAGGTACAGGGTAGCTACCACGGCAAACATGCCCCAGCCCGCCACGGAATCGGTGAGCAGGCCCGCTACCCGGTCGTCCAGTCCGCTGTTGCTCATGGCCCGCCCGAGGCTGAGGGCCCCCGCCAGCAGGAAGACCACCTTCCAGTCAATGCTCTCGTAGGCCTCGGACATGGACATGGTACGGCCGAGTACCAGGACGCACACCCCGGTCAGCGCCGCGATGCTGATCGGCAACAGCCCGGCCGTTGCCGTACCGATGACACCGAGGATGATGGCCAGCACGAAGTAAAAGCGGCGGCGGTTGAAGTCGGTGATCGCGTCGCTGGACAGGAGGATGAAGGGGCTGTCCTGCTGCTGCTCGATGCGCTGTAGTTCGGTGAGGTAGTGGCTCTTTACCTCGGCCAGGATGACGTCGCCCGCCGTAAGGGGCAGCCGGTAGAGTTCCTCGTGCAGGATTTCCTCCCGCTGACGGATTGCGAGGGGAACGGCCCGGTAGCTACGGCGAAAGTCTACCTCCCGCAAATTCTTGCCGACGAATTCCGAGTTCGGCGTGACGACCATCTCGACCAGGCTGCTGTTGTCGCGCTCCAGCCCGGTGCCCATCACGCGAACGCTGCCGCTGTTGTCCACCAGTCGTACCCACTCCTTCAGATTACGGATCTTCTCCCGGTCGCAGCGCACCTTCAGGGTATCGTCGGCGGCGAGGCGAAAATCCCCCGGCGGCAGGGTGAAGGAATCGCTCCCGCGCCGGACCTCGATGATGTCCATGTCCAGTTCGCGGACCAGGGGAGAGTCCATGATGCGGACGCCCACCAGCCCCGGCCGGTCCAGGATGACGATCTCGGCCATGTAATCGTGGAGGGCGAAGCTGTCCGCCAGGTCCGAGGTCCCCTGCCCCCGGTCGGGTAACAACCGGCTGCCGAGGTAGCTGATGTAGAACACCCCGACGATCAGCAGCGGCAGGCCGATCGGCGCCAGGGTAAATACGGAAAAGCCCGTCAGCCCGTGCGATTGGGCGATGCCGCTCACCAGAATATTGGTCGACGTGCCGATGAGGGTACACATACCCCCCAGGATACTGGCAAAACTCAGCGGGATCAGTAAGCGGGAGGGGGAGATCTTCGCCGAAGTGGCGATGCGGCCGATGATGGGAATGAAGACGGCCACCACCGGGGTGTTATTGATGAAAGCGGATACGGCGGCCACCAGCAGCATCATCAGGAAAGTGGCGTAGGCCGGCCGCTGACGGAACCGCCTTGCCATCAGCCCCGCTACTTGCTGGAGTGCGCCGGTCTTCAGGATCGCGGCCGAGATCACGAACAGGAAAGCTACCGTGAGCGTGGCATCGTTACTGAAACCGGCCAGCCCCTCGGTGGGGGAGATGACCCCGGTCATCACCAGGCTGACGACAATGAGCATGGCGATCAGGTCCACCGTCAGCCACTCCGTGATGAAGAGGATCACGGCGCCCAGGGCAACGAGCAGGGTTATGGTGGCGGCACTCAGCATCGGGGGAAGGCGTCAAAAGTACAAAAAGAAAAAGGGCGCCTCCCCGAAGGAAGTGCGCCGTTAAATATGCTTGGGATTAAACTGAAGTTCTTTTCTAACGGAAACTGGGGTTGTTCAAAGTGGCCTGTTTATAGCAGTAGCCTTTTGCCGAATTCGACCTTAGGACGGAGGAATCCGGACTTGGTCACAATCCCGTTATTTTATCCCAGTACCCGGTGCCCTTCCCGCGTGATCGCAATATTGTCTTCCAGTCGGATACCTCCGAAATCACGCCACTTCCTCAGTTCTTCGAAGTTGATGAATTCCTTGCCGGTACCGTCGGCTTCCCAACGGTCGATGAGGGCGGGGATGAAGTAGATACCGGGCTCCACCGTCAGGGCGAACCCGGGCTGGAGGGCACGGCCCAGCCGCAGGCTACGGGTGCCGAAATCAGTACTGCGTTTGGTCGCCTCGTCGTAGCCGACCAGGTCCTCTCCCAGGTCTTCCATGTCATGGACATCGAGGCCGATCATGTGCCCCAGTCCGTGGGGCATGAACAGGGCGTGCGCGCCGCCGGCCACGGCTTCCGCGGGGTCTCCGGTCATGATCCCCAGGTCCTTCAGGCCGTTCGCCAGCACGAGGCAGGCCTGATCGTGGATGTCCCGAAAGCGGGCGGCGGGGCGCAGGGCGGCAATGCTCATCGATTTGGCCCGGTCGACGATATCGTGTACCGCTTGCTGTTCCGAGCTAAGCCCCGTACCTACGGAGAAGGTGCGGGTGATGTCTCCGGCGTATCCGGAGGGGGTTTCGGCCCCCGCGTCGATGAGCAGCAGGTCGCCCTTCCGCAGCTGATTGCCGTGGTAGTGATTGTGGAGGATGTGTCCGTTCCGGGTCACGATGGCCGGGTAGGCGAGCCGGCCGCCACCCTGAATGGCGATCCCCTCCACCAGACCGGCGACTTCCGCCTCCAGCATACCGGGTTTGGCGTGAGCCCGGGCGGAATTGTGCATCACCATGCTGGTAACGACTGCCTTGTCCATTTCCGCCAGTTCCGCTTCACTCTTGACGGAACGCAGGGAAATGACGGCGCGGATAAATTTTTCGCTGGGTTTACCGGCGTGTCCGGCCCACTCCCGCAGTTGCTCCCGGCGTTCGGCGCGGTAGGGCGGCAGGTAGTGGACCTCCCTTCCCCGCAGGTGATCGACCAACTGGGGCAGGCTTCCGCCGTACTCGGCCCCGCAGCGGGTGGCCAGGTCGCGTACCGCCGGTTGTTCCCCCATCCAGACGACCATGTCCAGGGTATAGTCGTTCCCGTAGAGGCGGCTCTCTCCCGTTTCCCCGTCGACGGTCAGTACCAGGTCGGGCAGGTCGTGGCCCGCGAAGTAGCGGAAGCTGGAATCCTGCCGGAAGGGGTAGACGTTGTCGTGGCAGTTCATCGGGGCCTCTCCGTTGGCGGGTAGCAGGAGAAGGCCGGAGCCCATTTTTTCGGCGAGGGCGGCGCGGCGGGCGGCGTAGGTGGTTGCTGGGAACATGAAGTAAAGTTAGCCGATAGTTTGGTAGTCTATTTCTTCCCCAGTACCGAACTCGCCTCTCTCCTGATCGCTCCCTGGGCGACACCCACGGCATCATCCGGCTGGCGGCTGCTCATGAGGCGCAGACGGTCGGCCACCTGGGTGGCGGTCTCGGCTCCCTCGGCGGCGCGGACGATCAGCTGGCTCACATTGTCCCTCGCCTGGGTAATGATGGACCAGAGACTGTCGCTGATGTAGATCTGCTGGGTTACGTTGTACTCCACCTCCTCCCGGATGGTCAGCAATAGCTGGGCGGTATACCCCTTTGCGGATATACCATCGGCGGGCATCATGCGCAGCAGCAGGTTGGGCACCGAAATGCGTTCCAGCATCAGGGTGAAGCGCTCGCAGGCCTGGAGGCGAAGACCGTTCACGTCGGTGTCTTCCTTTGCGGTCGGGTCGGACAGCGGGCCGGCGGGTTGCCGGTCGGCCAGGCGTTCCAGTATCTCGGTTTGGCGACTCAGCAATTGCCACAGCAGGTACGCAAATCCCGCCAGTAGTAAAAATGGCAGCAGGGAGTACAGGAAAAACACGACAACATCGTACATAAGACCGGAGCTTTTACGGGTCAGGCCAACCCAATCGGGCGGGCGTTTGTTAACCAGGCAACAAAGGTAATCTTTGTAATTTTGCCGCATAACCTTCCCCACCATGAGTGTCGATACCTCCGCCCCCACCAAGACCAAGAGTCCGATTTCCATCACCCCCTCGGCGATGGTCCAACTCCACCGGCTGCGCGAAGAGCTCGGCGTGGGCAGCGACCACTTCCTGCGCATCGGCGTACGCGGCGGCGGCTGTTCCGGTTTCGAGTACCAGCTGGGCTTCGACCTCCCGCAGGAGGACGACCAGCAAATGAGCATCGGGGACGAGACCGTGCTGATGAAGGCCGGCCACGCCCTCTACCTGCTCGGCATGGAGATCGACTGGGCCACCGGGCTGGATAACCGCGGGTTCACATTCAACAACCCGAACGCGAAGGAGACCTGCGGGTGCGGGACGAGTTTTTCGGCGTAGTTTTCGGTTACAAGTCGGACCTCCAACTTTCCTCCTACATCGGAAAGTGGAGAGGGCCGACATGAACCGAGATTCATTTTCATGTCGGCCGACTCGTAGCCGCGAAGCTGGCAAGGTCGTCCGACTTGTAAAATGAAATAACACCCATGCTCCCACCCCCCCTCTCCGTCCGCCGGGGCATCCCCTTTTACCACGACAAGACCGAAAGTGAATTCAGCGCCGACGTCTACGAGCGCTACGACGAGCTGGTGATGCGGCAGGCCGCTCTCCACCTGGCCGACCCGCTCCACGGTGGCTACCCCCACCAACCGATCCTGGACTGGCTGCTGGAGTGGCTTCCGGAGGGGGACGAACTGACCGTCGCCGACCTGGGTTGCAGCGTCGGCCGGCTTACGGCGGAGGTGGCCGCCCGACGACCGGGGTGGGACTGCTACGGGTTCGACCTGAGCTACCAGATGCTCCGCCTGGCCCGCGATCACTGGGTGCTCGGGCAGGAGACGGAACTCCACCTGCTCCGCTACGGTCTGGGCAGCCACCGGGTGAGCGCAACGCCCCGACCCAATTTACGGTTCGGTCTCGCCAGGGCCGAGCGGTTACCGTTCCCGGACGACAGCCTGGACCTCGTCTGGAATTCCTTTCTCCTGGACCGGGTACCCGACCCGACGGCGGCCCTGAAGGAGTGGCATCGCATCCTGCGCCCCGCCGCCCGGATGCTCGTGGTGACGCCCCTGAACTTCCTCGACCCCGGTCAGTGGCGTAAGCATCACCCACCGGTGAAGCTACTGCACGGGCTGGAACGCAGCGGCTGGCGGGTACTCGACTGGCAGGATCCCCGGGAAGTGCGCGAGCCGCTGGACGCCCGCGGCAACGCCGTACTGTGGCAAACCCTGCGGTTCGTCGCCGAAAAAGTCGTGTAAACCTTACATTGCACGACGGCTTACCTACCTACCCATGACAAAATTCTTACTTAGCGCCTGCGCGCTACTGCTGCTGTTGTCCCTTTTCGACTGCGGTGGCGCCCGGCTCACCACCGACCCCGAGCTGCCCTTCGGCAAGCTGATCCAGAATGCGGAAACCGAAGAAAACGCCGGCAATTACGCCGCGGCGGCCGACTACTACCGGCGGGCCTACGATCAGAAACCAAAACGACAGGACGTGCTCTACCGGGCCGCCGAACTCTTCGGCCGGGTGCGGGATTACCGATCCGCCGCCGACGCCTACCAATTCGTGACCGATAACGAGGACTACCCGCTGTACGGGCTCTACTACGGCCGTGCCCTGAAGCAGGATGGCCGCTACGACCGCGCCCGCCGCGAACTGACCGATTTTCTGGAGGGCTACAACGGTGCCGACCGCCCCATCGTGAACGAGATCGTCCGCAATGAGCTGGCCGGTATCGCCCTGGCCCAGGCCGGTGCCGGTGCTCCCACCTCGATGGACATCGAACGCCCGGGACGGGGGATCAACACCTCGGCCGATGAGTTCGGGCCCATCGCGGTGGCCGGCGACCAGCTGCTGTTCACCAGTACCGCCGGCGGGCAGAGCCGTCTTTACCAGAGCGCCCTGCGTGCCCGGGAATGGACGAAGGCCACCGTGCCGCCGGGCTTTCCCGTCATTGCGGAGGGAGAATTCGGGACGGGCAGCATGAGCGCCGACGGACGGGTATTTTACTTCAGCATCTGCAGCGGACTGACCGGAGCCGATAACGATAACCGTTGCGAGATATTCCGCGGGGAGCGCAGCCTCTCCGGCGCCTGGAGCCAGCCGGTAAAACTCAACGAGCAGATCAACCTGCCCGAGACCAACAACAGTTTTCCCTTCGTCACCTTCGCCGACGGCCAGGAGTTACTGTACTTCGCCAGCGACCGGTCGGGCGGGCGCGGCGGCATGGACCTCTATTTCACCAGCCGGCCCCTGAACGTGACGGATGGCCTTTTCTCCATTCCGGCCAACCTGGGGCCGGCCATCAATACGGTCAGCGACGAGATCACGCCGGCCTACGACGCGGCCAACCAGACCCTCTACTTCGCCAGCGACGGCCACCCCAGTATCGGGGGGACCGACCAGTTCCGCAGCAGCGGGGCGAGTGGTAGCTGGTCCCGACCGGAAAACCTGGGCCGGCCCATCAACTCCGTAGCCGACGACTACGGCATGAGTATCGCCCCCGGGGGCCGCGTCGGGTACCTGACCAGCAACCGCGCCTTCCCGGGCGAGAAGGAGAACACTACCGAAACGGATATTTTCCGCATCAACCTGGCCGCCGGCCGCGCCCGCCTGAAGGCCTCCGTGTACGATAACACCACCGGCATGGAACTGAGCGGTACCGAAGTGACGCTTACGGAGATCGGCAGCGGCCCGCCCCGGGAGGTAGGCAAGCGGGTTTTCCCCACCGGTGTCTATGATTTTGACCTACGCCCCGGCAGTCGTTACCGGGTAAGTATTCAGCGGACCGGCTACGCGACGGCCGAATACGAAATCACCACCCGGGAGGACGGCAGCGCGCTGTACGGTCAGCCCATCTTCCTCCAGCCCCAAAAGCTGGGGGCCGAAACGAACAACACCCCGGAGTATCCGGACCCGCGTCCTACGCCCCCGCCCGCTCCGAGCCCCGCCCCGACTCCTACCCCCACGCCGCCTGCCCCTGCTCCTTCCCCTATCCCCATCACTACCCCTACTACTCCCGCCCCCGTCGCCTACCGCATCCAGCTCAGCGCCCAGAAGAATTTCGACGCTTCGGAGGGCAAATACGAGTCCATTCGCGACCTGGGCGACCTCCAGGCCGAGCCCATCCCCGGCCGCCCCCTCCAGCGGATAACGGTCGGCTACTTCACCACCAAGGCGCGGGCCCGGCAGGCGCTGAGTCGGGTACAATCCAGCGGGTTCCCCTCCGCCTTCGCCGTTCGTTACGACAATGGTAAGCGTTACGGCATGGTAAATCTGAACCGCTAGCGGGGCCGGAGGTGTTGAGATAAGTAAAAACCATGGCTGACAAGCAATCTACCTCCTTCCGCGACCTGATCGACGACGAGACCCCCGTACTGATCGACTTCTACGCCACCTGGTGTGGCCCCTGCCACGCGTACTCTCCCATCCTGGCCAATCTCAAGAAGGAGATGGGTGACAAGATGCGGTTGGTGAAAATCGACGTGGACCGCAACACCGAGATCACCGAAAAGCTGAAGGTGCAATCCATGCCCACCACGATGATTTTTCAGAACGGAGAGATGACATTCCGGGCGGCCGGCGTTCAGACCATAGACACCTTACGCGCTGAAATCACGAAGCTGCTGTAAGTGCTAAGAATGGTACCTTGCCGCCCTTGCTATGAATGCAGTTTTAAGTCCGACACTCATCCTGGGAATCATCGCCGCTTACTTTGCGGTGCTGATCGGCATGTCCTACTGGACCAGCCGGGGGCAGAGTGACGATGCCGATTTCTTCCTGGCGGGCCGTAAGTCTCCCTGGCCCCTGGTGGCCATCGGGATGATCGGGGCCAGCCTGTCCGGGGTCACTTTCATCAGTATTCCCGGGGCCGTCGGGGCCGGCGGGGTCAATCAGGCCTTCAGCTACATGCAAGTAGTGCTGGGCTACCTGTTCGGCTACGCCTTCATCGCCATTGTCCTCTTACCGCTCTACTATCGCCTCGGAGTGACGAGTATTTACGAATACCTGGAGCAAAGGATCGGCTTCTACGGCTACAAGATCGGGGCGTTCTATTTTTTACTCTCCCGGACCATCGGGGCGGCCTTCCGACTCTTTCTGGTGGCCATCGTCTTACAGGAATTCGTGACCGGCCCCTTCGGACTACCCTTCGCCTTCACCGTGGCGGTGACCATCCTGCTCATCTGGCTCTATACTTTCCGGGGCGGTATCAAGACGATTGTGTACACGGATACGCTACAGACCGTCTGTATGCTCCTGGCCGCCGGTATGACCGTTTATTACATCGCCGGGGCCCTGGACACCCCCCTGTCCGACGTGGCCGGGCTCATCAGGGGGAGTAATTACAGCCAGTTGTTCTTCTTCGAGGGGGGATGGACCGACCCCAATAACTTCTTCAAGCAGTTCCTCAGCGGGGCACTCATCACCATCGTCATGACCGGCCTGGATCAGGATATGATGCAGAAGAACCTGAGCATGCCCAACTTCCGGGACGCTCAGAAGAATATGGCGGTTTTCAGTATTGTACTGGTTTTCGCCAATCTCCTTTTCCTGGCCCTCGGGGCGTTGCTTTACATCTACGCCAACAACGTGGGCCTGGCCCTGCCGGCAGCCTCCGACCAGTTGTATCCTACCATCGCGCTGCGCCATTTACCGGCCGCGGCGGGAGTGGTTTTCGTCCTCGGTCTCATCGCGGCGGCTTACTCCAGCGCGGATTCGGCGCTGACGGCGCTGACCACCTCCTTCTGCGTGGATTTTCTGGGCATGAAGCCGGTAGCGGTTACCGGGGAAACGAAAGAAGCGGGCGCGGACGCAGGTGCAGAGGTTATTAAGAAAGACAACCGTCGGTTGCGCGTACACATCGGCTTCTCGCTGCTGCTGTTCGTGGTCATTATGCTCTTTCGGTTCATCAACAACGATGCGGTGATCAACGGACTGTTTAAAGCCGCCGGGTACACTTATGGCCCCCTGCTCGGCCTTTTCGCCTTCGGTTTGCTTACGAGTTTCCGGGTAAGGGAGGTCATTCCGGTGGGTAAGTACCGGGTACCGGCCATCGTGATCGTTTGCCTGCTGGCCCCGATCCTCTCCTTCCTGGCGGACATTTACTCGGCGGAGTTGTTCGCGGGCTTCCAGTTCGGGTTCCTGATCCTGGCCTTCAACGGGCTGCTGACCTTCCTGGGGCTGATCGCGCTGAGTGATTTCGCGACGGAGGAATAGGTTGTTGCACGCAGAGATCGCTGAGAAGCGGAGACGCTGAGCGCGAAAGTAACACCTAGCCGCTCTGCGCCTCTGCCCCTCCGCGACCTCAGCGCGAAACCTAATCACTCGGGCACCGGCCGAAACCGCAACCCCTTCCCTTCCTTCGCCAGCCACTTATCGTACTCCTTGTAGTTAGGCAGCGCATCCGCTACCAGCCTCCAGAATTTCGGCCCGTGATTGTGCTCGATCAGGTGGGCCAGTTCGTGGATGATCACGGCATCGATGACCGGCTCGGGGGCCATTACCAGTCGCGTACTCAGGTTGATGTTGCCCTTCGTGGAGCAACTTCCCCAGCGGGAGTAGGTATCGCTTAGCTTAACGGCATTGATCGGCCGGCGGAAGTGACGGTCGTTCAGGGCGTGTACACGTTCCGTGATGTAGGGGAGGTAGAGATTTCCAAAGTGCTTGGCCAGCAGTTTTTCGATAATATCCGGTGCCCTGCCACCCGCCGCCGCCCGGTTGATCATTATCAGTAGCTCCCCCTCCCTGACCTCGCTGATCCGGTGGCTCCGCAGTTGGTGGTCTACCACCCGGATATCGTAGCGTTGCTCCCGGGCAGCAAAAGTGTAGTGATCGGATAACGGAACCTGGCGGAACTGTTCGAAACTCGCCGGCTTTTTGGCGTGTAGCTCACGGGCCCAGGTTACGATCTCCTGCAAATACAAGTCGTTAGCGACCTTACCGCCACCCGCGGGTAGCCGCACGAACAGGGCATTGCCCGTCACCGAGGCCCGCCAGTTCAGCCGGCCGGCTTCGGTGATGATACGGACGGGGACCGTCAGGTCGCCCAGTTGTAACGTGGTGCGTTCTTCGCGGATCTTTCGTCGGCGGGCCATGGAACAAAGTTATACCTCCACCACCCTAAAACCGAGGGAACGCAGATCGTCGTAGAAGGCCGGGTAGCTTTTTTCCACCACCATCGGCGATTCGATCCGGATGGGATGCAAGAGGGCCAGGGGCGCGAGGGCCATCGCCATCCGGTGGTCGTGGTAAGTGGCAAAGGTGGGCGTCTCGGCGTAGGCGGCCCGCCCGTCCTGCCCGAATAGTTGAACATCGTCCGCACCCGCCATGTGAGCCGGAATCTTGTAGAGGGCGACACCCAGTTTACCCAACTCCGTTTTCATGGCCTTCACCCGGTCGGTTTCCTTGATGAAGAGGGTCTGCAGACCGGAGTAGAGCGCTTGCACGCCGAGCCCCGCACAGCTTGCCATGAGGGTTTGGGCGATGTCGGGGCACTCCACGAAATCTTGCTCGAACAGCGGCGGCGGGGTCGTACCAACTTCTTTGCGGATGCGTAGGCCGGTCTCGGTGAAGTCAGTCGTCACCCCGAAGCGGGCGTAGAGCTCCCGAACGACCGAATCCCCCTGTACGCTGTCTTCGAACAGTCCGTCGATCCGGAGATCGGCGGAACCGGCCAGGGCGGCCAGGCTGTAGTAGTAACTGGCGGCCGACCAGTCCGCCTCCACCGTAAAGGCGCGGGGACGGTAGGGTTGGGGGGCCACTACGATGGTTTGTCCCTCCCAGCTGCTGGTCACGCCAAAGTGCGCCATCAGGGAGCGCGTCATGTTGATGTAGGGCAGGCTGACGATCTCTCCCTCCAGGGTCAGGCGCAGGCCGTTCGCCAGGGTGGGGGCCAGCATCAGCAGGCTGGAGATGTACTGGCTGCTGGTACCGGCGGAAATGGATAGCTCCCTTGTCTCATTCAGTTCCGCGTAGCCGATGCGCAGTGGGGGATAGCCTTCCCGTTCGGCGTATTCGATGTCGGCTCCCAGTTCCCGCAACGCGTCCACCAGGATACCGACGGGGCGTTCCTTCATCCGTTGGCTGCCGGTCAGTAACTGGGTGCCCGGACGGCGGCTGAGGTAGCCGGTCAGAAAGCGGAAAGTGGTGCCGGCGGGACCAGCGTCGAGTACGTCCTCCTCGCTGGAGAGTAGCCGCTCCAGCCGGACGGTGTCGTCGGCCTCGGCCAGTCGCTCGATCGGGAAGCCCCCCGGCGTCAGCGCCCGGATGATCAACGCCCGGTTGGCAATGGACTTGGACCCGGTGAGGCGGATGGTACCGGTAAGGTAGTCGGGGTTTGGGTGGTGGAGTTCGTAGGTCAAGGTTAGCGGGAGAGTTTGGGAGTTTGGGAGTTAGAGAATTTGGGAGTTGACGTGGCCATTCACGACTTCGTCGGTTCACTGGGGCGTTGTGGCTTTATGGCTCCGTGACTATCCAATAAAATGAGTGTACTAGGTTGGTAATTCATGGGGGGTTTATCATCAAAGTTCGGACTGCCTACTACTAGCGAGCCAGGCGTAGCCGGCGAGTGGTAGCACCACTCCCCAACTCACCAACCCGTCAACTCCCCAACTGGAATCCGCCCCTCGTAAATCGCCTTACCGACGATGACCCCGAAGCAGTCAATTTCTTTCAGGGCCTCCAGGTCGGACAGGTCCGTCACCCCACCGCTGGCAATGAGGTGAACGTCGGGCTGCTCCCGGCGGATGCGGGCGTACAGCTCGCGGGCCGTCCCCTGGAGGAGGCCGTCCTTACTGACGTCGGTGCAAATAGTATAGCGAACGCCCTTCTCCACGTAGTCCGCGAGAAACTCGAAGAGTTCCCGATCGCTGGCTTCCTCCCAGCCGGAGACGGCGATCTTGTCACCCCGCACGTCGGTACCGAGAATGATCTTCTCGGCCCCGAAGCGCTCCAGCCA
Organism: Lewinellaceae bacterium; assembly: GCA_963838715.1. GTDB lineage: Bacteria > Bacteroidota > Bacteroidia > Chitinophagales > Saprospiraceae > Neolewinella. The sequence continues at coordinate 2,831,787 of CAWISE010000009.1, read as the reverse complement.
GCCGAGAAAGACCTCCGGCTTCTTTACGGCAATGGTCCCCCCGGTTACCTGGGCCGCTCCGCTTTCGAAGGCGACACGCAGGTCGTCGTCACTCTTCATACCACCGCCCCAGTCGATGTGGAGTTTGGTTTTTCCGGCGATGCGTTCCAGTACCCGGTGGTTGACGATACCGCCCCCCCGGGCCCCGTCCAGGTCGACCACGTGCAGGCGGGTGAGGCCGGCATCCTCGAATTCCTTGGCGACTTCGAGGGGGTCTTCGTTGTAAACAGTCTTACGGTCGTAGTCGCCCTGGGTGAGACGAACGCATTTTCCGTCGATGAGGTCGATGGCGGGAATGATGTGCATGGAATCTAGTTGGGGAGTTGGAGAGTTGGGGAGTTGGGGAGTTGCAACAACGTGGTAGCCACTGTTTCGGCCGAGCGGTCCCAGCTAAATTTTTCCCGCTGCCGCCGGCCTTTCTCCACCAGTCCGGAGGCCAGGAAAGGGGTGGTTGTCAGTTGGAGGAGGCCTTCCGTGATACTGCTGATGCTTTCGGGGTCGACGTAGACCGCGGCGTCCCCCGCCACTTCGGGCAGACTGGTCGCCTTACTCGTCAGGATGGGTACCTCGCAGTGCATGGCTTCCAGCAGCGGGACGCCGAAGCCCTCGCTCAGGCTGGGATAGACCAGCGCGCGGGAAGACCCGAGCAGGTTAACGATCTGTTCCGTAGGCAGGTAGCCGAGAAAAACGATATCCTCCCGGTAACGGCTGTTGCGGTGCAGCCGGCGCACCTCCCGGGTCTGCCAGGCCAAACGCCCTGCAATGAGGAGCTTGACGGGGTCGTCGAGTCGGTCGCGATACCGGTCGTAGGCCTGCAGGAGCCGACCGATGTTCTTGCGGGGGTGGACGGCCCCGAGGTAGAAAAGATAGGGCTGTCCGTCAGCGTAGACCTCCCGGGTAGTGAGCCGGACGTGCGCCGGGACCGGCTTAAAGGCAGGACGCACTCCGTTGCCCGCTACCGTAATTTTTCCGGGGTAGATACCGTAGTACCGGCGGATGTCCTCCTTTACGAAATGGGAGACGGTAATGATATGGTCGGCCTTGTTCAGAAAAAGCGGGACGTGCTTCTGGTAGTACTTGCGTACCCGGCGGGGAATCTGAGCGGGATAGTGGACGTGGGCGATGTCGTGGGTCACCATCACCTGGGGTACGTCCAGTTTCAAGGAACAGTAACCGTCGGGGGAGAAAAAGAGGTCGGCCTCCCACTTACTGAGAGCCCGGGGAATGCCGTAGTCAAACCAGGCTTTCCACAGCAGCGGGTCGCGGGCGGGGGGATGGATGACGACACCCGTCGATCGCTTTCCGAAGACCATGGCGGGGTCGAACTTGCGGTCGAAGCAGAACAGGAAGTCGTGCTCCGGCATCAACTCCGGTAACCGGCGCAGAATTTCGCGACTGAAGTAGCCGATACCCTCCAGTTTTCCGGGTAGCAGGAAGCGGGCGTTTACGGCGATCCTCATTCCCCGGGGAATAGTAGTTCTTCCAGTCGGTGGCGCTCCACGCCGAAGGTCTCCTTCAGTCTGGCAACTTCTTCCCGGGCGGCGGGTCGGGGCCGTCCCCGTACGGCGGTGATCATCACGTTTTTGGCGGTATGCTCCAGTGGAATGAATTCAAAGAGTTTGGTCTTGTACCCGCTGGCTTCCAGGAGGAGGGCGCGGAGGGAGTCCGTCAGCATGGCGGCCTGACGTTCCAGGAGGATCCCGTTGCCGAGGAAGGGTTGCAGGACCGGCGGGGGGCTCATGTCCCGACGTACCTGTTTTTGACAACACGGAGCTACCACCAGTAATTTTGCACCTGCGTCCACGCCCTTTTTCAGCGCATCGTCGGTGGCCGTATCGCAGGCGTGGAGGGCGATCAGCATATCGATGCGTTCCGGCTGGAAGTCATCGATGTACCCCTCCACGAAGCGGAGGGCGTGAAAGGAATTTTCGGCGGCGATGGCGTTGCCCCGGTCCACCAGCTTTTTCCGGAGTTCCACGCCGGTCACGGTCACTTCGAGCCCCAGCGTTTCGCTCAGGTGGTCGTAGAGGGCGAAGGTCAGGTAGCCCGATCCGGAGCCCATGTCGACGATCTCCGCCCCGGCCGGCAGGGGTTGCTCGCGCAGCAATCCGTCGATGATCTCGACGAACTTGTTGATCTGCTTGAATTTCCGTTTCCCGTCGGGTTTTACGACTCCTTCTTTCGTCGTGATGCCCAGGGCGTGGAGGTAGGGGCGGTCGGCCGAAATGTCACGGCGTTTCTTGCGGTTGTGGTCGATGGGTGCCGGCTGGCGGTGGCGGGCATTCAGTTCCTGAAGGCGGGCGTGCCCCTTGCGGCTGATGCTGAGGCTGAGCTGCCGCTCGGTGGTGAAGAGGTCGGCGTTGGCGTAGTCTTCCGCCCCCATGGTTTCCTCCAGCCACTCCAGGGCTTCGTCGGGGGCGTGGTTCTTCACTTCCTCCCGTTCTTGGTAGCGGTGGGTGACCTGCAGTTGTAATTCCTCCCGGATCTCCACCGGGCGGGCGTAGTAATTCCGGGGGCGGTCCTCGCTTTTTCGGCGCGGCTTGCTGAGGGTCAGTTTGACCAGGGTGCCGGAGGCGACGGCGCGGCGGGCGGATAGCCAGAATTGTTCCTGGGGGGTGGGGGCTTGCATGCGTGCAAGGTCGGGCTGCTGACGCAACTTAGTCTGCACCACAAAGCATCAGACCATTTGGGCTCTACGGTACGACAGGAAGCCGCCTAAAGATTAGTGAGGACTTCGCCGCCAATTAGGTCGAAGGTGAACGAAGAGACTACCCCGAATCCTTGATCCTTAGATTCGTAGCCATAAACGATTCGTACCGGTAGCTGTATATAGAGACTGCCAAGAATGTCAGTAAGCGTAGTCGGTTGGCTACCTCAGTTGAACGCCGAGGATAGTACTGGCAGAGACCCGGACGTAAACGTGAATCTTCTTTCCCAGTCTTCGTCGTTAAACTGATCTCACGTTTTCCTCTGTCTAGCTGATACCAGATCTGTAAGATTGACCTGATACTTATTCCGCGGGTTGATGATGTAACGTGCATTGACTCCCGGTCCAAACTCGACAATACGGTGTTTCCGTTGCAGTACCCTGACCCGGTTGTCCCCATTGGTTGACGCTACCAAGCCGAGATTCGCTACCCACCACCGTTCCGTCAGTTGCCTTGCCAATGAGAGGAGTGAAGGTTGCTCCGCTTTGGGTAATCCGTGGTCGAACCTCGACCTGCTGGGTTGTTGGTCACGCGAAAAAATCGAACCGGGGATTCCGACCAGTCCAGCACCTGTACTTCCCGGGAATGGTGAGGATCACGTTCGTACTACCCTGCTTCGACCGTTAATGTTCCGCCAATGACCAATCGTACAACATTGCCGCCTGGGCGCAGACGGACCGGGTTCTCCAGCAAAGTAGGATTAAAAGAAAATTCGCAAGAGAAATGGGGTAGAGAGCGAAAGGTGGGCCGCTGGCGCGGCTGTTTTTACCATTAAGGCATTAAGGTACATTAAGTGGCATTAAGAAGAAACGTCAGCGGGGCAGGGCCGCGAAAAGTTCGTTCGCGAAGTGCATGGACCCCGTCGTGATTCTATCCACGTTGAAATTGATGAGCATCCCCTTCGGCTTTCGGGCCAGCTTCATGTAGGAAAGTATTTGCGCCTCGTGAACGGGCAGCACGAATTCCACCGCTTTTACCTCCACGATAATTTGTTGCTGCACCAGTAGATCCAGTCGTAACGGAGCGCGAAGGGGCCTTCCCTTGTACGTTATCGGCACCGCAATTTGCCGTTCTACCTCAATGCCCCTCAGGTGAAGTTCTTCGGTTAAGCACTCCTCGTAAATACTTTCCAGCAGCCCCGGCCCCAATTCGAGATGTACCTCGATGGCCGCTCCAATAATCTCGTAGCCTAATTGATTCAGTAAGGTCTTGGTAAGTGCTGCCATGTCTTTCCTTAATGCTGCTTAATGTCCCTTAATGTCTTAATGGTGATGCCCGCCGCGCCAGCGGCCCTACCTATCCCCAACCGCCCCCGCATCACCTCGTACAACAATATCCCCGCCGCCACACTCACATTGAAACTGTTCAGCGTCCCCGCCTGCGGAATTTTGAAGGTCACGTCCGCCGCGCGGGCCACGCCCTGGCTGATACCCTCGTCCTCCGCCCCCATCACGATACAGAGGGGGCCGGTCAGCGTCAGTTCGTGGAGAAATTTTCCGGCCTGGAGATCGCTGGCAATCACCTGCACCCCGCTCATCCGGAGAAATTCCACGGTGCTGACCATACTTTTTTCGCGGCAGACCGGCAGCCGGCTCAGGGCTCCGGCACTACTCTTGACCGCATCGGCCGTCAGTCCGGCGCTGTTCTTCTGGGGGATGATGATGGCGTGGGCGCCGCAGACCTCCGCCGAGCGGGCGATGGCGCCGAGGTTACGCACGTCGGTCACTCCGTCCAGCAGCAGGAAGAGGGGCGTCTCCCCCTGTTCGTAGAGCTGGGGCAGCACGTCTTCCACCCGGTGGTAGGGCGCCGCGGCGAGTTGGGCGATCACGCCCTGGTGGTTTCCCCGCACCATCCGTTGCAGTTTGGCCTGGGGGATGATCGTCATCGGCACCTCCCGGTCGCGGCAGAGGTGGCGGAGTTCCTTTTCGAAATCGCCGCGGGTCCCGGATTGGAGGAATACCTTGTCTACGGGCTGGCCGGCCTGCAGGGCTTCGAGGACGGGGTGGCGACCGTAGATCAGGTCGTCGCGTTGCTTATGGTTCATGCGCCGGCGGGTTGTAGTTGCTGGCTCTCTTTGACCAGCCACTGGCGGCCGGCCAGGAGCTCGGTGGAATTAATGTGTTCGTGCAGGGCGGCCAGCTTGCGGGCGTAAGCCTCCCGGTCCATGTACGCTCCCTGGAAGCGAAGGTTGAACAGCTGCTTGGCAAACCGCACGAAATTGATGTAGCTGCGCTTCTCTTTCGTACTCACGTTGCGGTTACGGCGTACGTAGAGGCGGAAGGTTTCCAGCAGGTTGGTGGCGTAATCGTCCTCGGCCTGGTCGTAGGCGATCTGCACCCGCAGCAGGACGCGGGCCTGGTGGTACTTCACGTCGTTGTCGGTTACCCCGGCCAACTGTTCGGCGGCCTCGTCCAGTCGCTGGGTGGCGTAGAGGAACTGGGCCTTGTTGAGGGCGTAGGCATTGTCGCGCTGCGGAGCCGGCAGCCGCTCCCGGTGGTTCTCGATGAAGGCTTCGGTCCAGTCCACCTCCCCGAGGCCGGTACCGAGGGTGACGACGTTCTTGTAGTTCCACTCGCTGATCTCGTCCTTGTCGTAGATCGTGCCGGTCTCCAGGGCGCGGCGGTAGAGGTCGAACAGTTCGCGGCGGTAGTCGGCGTGGCCGCTCATGATGCGGAGGATGCAGTAGTTGGTGGCGAATACGAAAAGATCCTTCTGCTCGGCCTGGGGCAGCCGGTCGACCCCCTCGTCGAGGTGGTACCGCATCCGCTGGTAGTGCTCGGTACGGTCGGGTTCCCGCAGGGCCATCAGGATCTGGTAATAGCAATCGATACTCTGCTCCTTTTCCAGCAACTTTGCACCTGCGTCCCCGCCCAGATACGCCATGACATCGTCCATCAGCAGGAAGTCGTAGTGGGTATTCATCAGCATCATATTCGCCGTCAGGTGGCAGGCGTGCCGCAGTTTTTCCACCAGCCAGAAGCGGTCCAGGTGATCCAGCATGTGCTGAAATTCCGGCGTGTGCTTGCGCTTTTCCTGGGTTTTCCGGTAGCCGATAATGGCCTTCCACTGGTAGGCGGCCAGGTGCAGGTCCTGGTTGCGGTAGGGCGATTTTTTCAGCCGCCGGTCCAGCCGTTTGCCCCGGTTTTCCAGCAGCGTCACCCGTTGCAGCTGGTTGCTCCGCTTCAGCGTCAGCACTTCTTCCTCGAAGGTTTCCTCCCCCAGTTGCTCCACGGCCAGGAAGCGGTTCACGAGCTTCATGAGGGCCGATAACAAGTCAGGAATGGAGGGCGAGTCCGCGGGTGCCAGGCTCTTCAACAGGTCTTTTTCGGTCAGCTTGGGGCGTGCCCGGCCCAGTTGCCCGAGGATGTGGCCCAGCAACTGCCGGACCCCCTCGTGTCGGTTGAAGTACGGGCTGTCGACGAACTGCCGGAGCCGCTCGCGCTCCCGACCGTCCATCGCCGCGATCTGGGTGATTACCTTTGAATCCTGCATCGCCAGCGAAGATACTTTCGCTTTTCTACATGTCGGACGACCTTCGAGTTGTCCGATAAGAGAAAAGCTGATTCTTGTCGGACATCTCGGAGCAGAGCGTAGCTCGCGCGGAGGAAGTCCGACAAGTAATTAGCGGACAGACCATTACACCATGCACCGACTCCTCTTACTCTTCCTCCCCCTGTTCCTTTTCCCGGTCTCCGCTACCCCGGACTGTCCCTTCTACGGCTACCGCTTCCTCAACCCCCGGGTGATCGACTACGACAGCCGATTGTCCCCCTTCTTCGTTCACTTCGGCAGCTCCTACTCCAGCCTGCTGGACCAGCCCGCCGGCCTCGCCAAGCGCGACAACCTCGCCGAGTGGCACGAACGCTACTGCGAGCAGGTGGAACTGGAGGACCTGGAAACCGTTATTTACGGCCCCACCCTCAATTCCCTGGAACGCCTGGCCCGAACCCTGGAGGACAAGCAGGCCACCACGGCCGACGTACCGGCCGGCCTGCGGGGCAACAGCTTCGCCGAGCACCTGATCGATTATAAGTGTACCGAGGTCGTCGATTACCTGATCTTCGCCAAGCGGGCGGAACCCCACGTGGTCGCCCCGCCCAGGAGTTTTGAAAAAACCGCCCGTCAGGTTACCGAAATGCGCGACCTGATCGACCAGGGCCTGGACGTTTTTCCCTCGGTCGAGAGCCACTACGTCCGCCTTCGCTACGCCTTCCAGCTGGTACGGCTGGCCCACTACATCGGGGCCAACGATTACGTCATCGAACTCTATGACTACCTGATGCCGAAAATCGAGGCCGACCCGAGCCTGCTCTACGACTGGATCGAAGCCCACCGGGCCGGGGCGATGCAGCGGCAGGGGAAGTACGCCGAGAGTGCCTACCTCTTCAGCCGGATATTCGAGCGCTGCCCGAGCCGCCGCCAGGCCGCCTACGCCTCCTTCCGCATCAAAACGAACGAGCAGTGGGCACGCGCCAATTTGCTCTGCGCCAACGACCACGAGCGGGCCATGCTGCACGTACTGAGGGCCCACAACGGCCGGGCGGTGGTGCTGGAGGAGGTGCGTGACATCTACCGGCTCGACCCCGCCAACCGCTCCCTGCCCCTGCTGGTCATGCGGGAACTCCAGGAACTGGAGCGCGACCTGATGGGTCTGGATTTCAACCCCGAAAAAAGAGCGAACCAACGCTTGTTACAACGCCCCCGTCCCGGTGCCCCCGAGCGATTGATCGCCTTTCAGGGCTTCGTGAATGTCGTCCTGAACGAAGGCCGGGTGACCGACACCGATTTCTGGCTGCTCGCCCGCGGCGTCCTGGAAATGCTGGCCGGCGACTACTTCTTCGCCCGGGAGAGTTTCGACAAACTCGCCAACCAGACGAGTAACGACACCATCATCGACCAGTTGGCCATCCTGAACGAGGTGACCGACCTGCTGGCCCTCAGCCGCATCAACGACTCCATCGAAAACCACTACTTCGAGGTACTCAACGGCGACATCCGCCGGCAGTACCCCGACATCAAACCGATGGTCAACGACAAGTTCGAGGCCCTTTACCGGCGCAACGGACAGGTAGCCAAAGCCGCCCTGCTGCAGTACGGGTTCGACGCCATTCAGAAGAACCCCGAACTGGGGTACATCTCCGAACTCCGGCGGATCGCCGACTCCACCAACACCAATCGCTTCGACCGGTCGCTGCTCAATAACCGGATGGGCCCCTTTCCCCAGGACGACCTCAACCACCTGCTCGGCCTCCACTACCTCCAGCGCGGACAGTGGGAGGCGGCCCTGGATTACTTCCGCCAGATCCCTACGGCCCGCCGGGCGGAGTACGGTCGCTTCGCCCCCTTCGTCAAGCAATTCGAGGATCGGGTAAACTACCGCCCGGATCCCGCCACCAACGGGACCTTCGACAAGGTCGAACTCTTCGAGAACCTGTTTTCCCTCGAAGAGATAGCCCGTCGTACGACCAACGATACGCTGGCCTCCCAGAATTACTTCCGCATGGGGCTGGCCTTCTACAACATGAGCTACTTCGGCTACGCCTGGAACATAGCCGACGAGTTCCGCTCGGGCACCAGTGCCGCCATCGCCGCCCGGAACTACCAACCCTACTATACCTTTCCCAACCCCAGTTCCCCCCTCGGCAACCAGGAGAATATGAACATGCGGCTCGCCCAGGATTACTTCGAACGCGCCCTCTCCCGGGCCTACAGCCGGGAGGTAGCCGCCGAAGCCCTTTACTGGCTGGCCAAAACGGAACGAAATGAGTTCTACGCCAACGGCAGCCCGGGCAGGGTGCGGCCATTGCGCTACCTCTCCCAACTCAGGCAGGTATATCCCGATACGCGCTACTACGAGCGGGTGGTGGCGGAATGCAAGACGTTTGCCTGGTTCGTTAACCGGTGATTTGCCCCGTTAACCGCAGTAGCTCCGTCTCCGTCACCTTCAGTTCCAGCAGCGCATTCAGCAGCTGAAATTCCGCATTGATGTAGCTGAGCTGGATGGTCCGGTAATCAAAACTGTTGATGGTACCGCCGCGAAAACGCTCGTCGGCGATCCCCAGGTTCTGCTCGGCGTTGGCGATCCGCTGACGGGCGATGTCCACCAGGCGGACCTGGTTCTTGTAACGGGCCAGGGTATTGGTCAGCAGGGCCCGTAGCTGCTGTTCGGCACCGCGGTAGTCGAGCTCGGCGGTGATCTCCCGGAGCCGGGCGGTCTGGGCGCGCACGCTACGACTCCCGCCATCGAAGAGCAAATAATTGACGCCGATTCCGAGATTACCGGCCAGCGTACGGGCGGCGACACCGGGCAGGTCCTGTTCCCTTGAGGGTTGTTCCCCGCCGAAGTCGAAGGTCTGGGTGCCCGTCTGGACGGAAATGTCGTAGCTGGCTCCCGCGTTCAGGCTGATGGTGGGCTTACGCTCGGTTTCGATCAGGCGGGTGTTCAGATCGGCCAGGGAGCGACTGACCCGGAGGGTACGAAGCTGGCTGTTGGTCAGTTCCAGTTGCTCCTCCAGGACGGGCAGGGAAAAGCCGGCCGGGTCGAAGGTCAGGCTATCGGTCAGCATGATATCCTGGGTCAGGTCGTCGGCTCCCATCACTTGCAGCAGGTCCCTCAGGGAATTTTCGTACACGACTTCCTGCTGAACCAGGGCGATGGAATCCGTCAGGTAAGCGTCGCGGGCCTGTAGTTCGTCGAAGGTGCCGCCCTGCCCGTATTCCCGGCGTACCTGCTGGTAGTCGATCCGGTCCCGGCTCAGGGAAAGTACGCGGCGGCGGACCACCAGTTGCTCGTCCTGCACCCGGGCGTTGTAGTAGGCATTGATGATGTCCTGTACCGAGTTTTCCACCTGGATTTGTAGCTGGCCGGCACTCAGGTCCGCCAGGGTGGCCAGCTGGTCCTTGGCGATCTCGATCCGGCCGCCGCTGAAGAGGGTCCAGTTAAGATTGGCCGTCGGGGCCACGCTGTAGCTGGTCGTATTGCTCTGGGCGACGATACTGGCCGGGTTACTATTCTTGCGGTAACTGATGCCGGGGCTTACGCCGACGGTCACGGTGGGCCGCTTCCCGGTCAGGGCGTAGTCGTTATCGTTTCTCACCGCGTCGAGTTCGCTACTGGCTACGCGAATGGCGTAGTTGTTCTCCAGCCCCCGCTGGATGGCCTCGTCGAGGCTGAGGGGGAGCTGGGCCAGGGCGGGCGCGCAGGTGCAAAGAATAAAGATGAATAGCAGGAATATATGTCTCATGGTATGTCTGTATGCTTATGTATGTATCCTAGGGCTTTCCCGCCCCCTCAAACACCAACCGCTTGAAAAAAAAGTTATAAACAAACGTCACCCCCGTGGCTACCCCCTTGATCAGCCACTCCGCCGAACCCAGCACGGGGAAACGGTGCAGGAACCAGATGATCGCCAGGTCGAGTAGCAGGCCGCCGGCGCTCACCAGCATACTCAGGGCGAAGGCACTCCGGACGCTCCGGTTGAGTTCGAAAACAAAGTAGCGTTGCAGGACGAAGTTCAGCAGGACGCTGCTGGAGTAGGCGATCACGGTAGCGATTTCCGGGCGGAAGTAGCGGTTGGCTAGCCACAGGTACACCCCGTAGTTAATTGCCGTGGCTACCAGCCCCGTCAGGCCGAACTTACCGATCTTCACCGCCTGCTCCCTCATGCCTGCAGGGCTTCCCGGGCGCGCTCCTGTTCCCGGAAGTAGTCGAGCAGTTCGGCCCAGTCATTCACCCGGTGGTAGCCCGTATCGTGGGCATTGTGGCTGGCGGAGAACAGGACGCCGGTCCCATCGAAGGTTTTCAGGTTACGGACCTTATCGTCGACCATATAGTCTCCGGTGACGAGCCGTTTATCGCCGCAGAAGTAAATGCGCTGCCAGGGAAAGAAGGGCAGGTGTTCCTCGATCCACTCGTACTTCTCCAGGAAGCTGTGGCGAAATTCCATGCAGGCGGTAACGATCCAGACTTCGTGTTTATCGTAAAGTTCCTTCACGCCGGCCAGCGCGCCCGGCATCGCGGGAAGGTTCCGGAAATGCCCCTTTTCGTAGAGCGTATCGCGAATGCCCTCGGCACCGGGCAACTGGTAGATCTTCTTACCGTGGTAGGCCGCCTCGTCCACCGGTTCGCCGAAGAGCTCCCGGTACTGCCGGCGGTACTCGGCGTAGTTGTCGACGATCACCTCGTCCATGTCCAGTATTATTCTCATCTGGTTGCTAGTTGCTGGTTGTTTGTTCCCGTCTCGTTATCCCGATCGGCTTATCCGGGTCGAAACCGTCTTCCAGTTCGTTGTAGGCGGGCTCCACTTCGCGGTAGTCCGGCTTGTCGACGTTCCAGATCGTCTTGGTGATCACCCGGAAACGATTCAGCAGCACCAGCAGGGCCGGCAGCAGGATCAGTAAAACCAGGGTAACGGCCAGCAACCCGAAGGCGACCGAAATGGCCATCGGGATCAGGAACTGGGCCTGCCGGCTGGTCTCCAGCAGCAGGGGGGCCAGACCGGCGAAGGTGGTTACCGTCGTCAGCAGGATGGGGCGAAAGCGGCTGTAGCCCGCATCCTGCAGGGCCGGCATCATTTTCATTCCCGCCCGCAGGTTATCGTTGTAGGTGGCTACGAAGACCAGTCCGTCGTTCACGATGATACCGATCAGGGCAATGATCCCGAGTGCCGAGAACAGGCTGATCGGCTTGCCCATCAGCCAGTGCCCCCAGATCACCCCGATCAGTCCGAAGGGGATGAGCAGGAAGAGGACGACCGTCTGCCCGATCGACCGGAAGGTGAGGGCGATCACGAAGAACATGAGGCCGAAGACCACCGGCAGCACGATGGCCGTCGAGGCCGCCGTTTTCTCCTGGTTCCTCACCTGGCCGTCGGTTACCGTGGACACCCCGGGATAACGGGCCAGTACCTCCGGCAGAATGACATCCTGGACCCGGGCGTTCACGTCCGTGACCGAGACGGCGTTGCTCGCCACGTCGGCTTCCACCTTGACTTCCCGCTTGCCGTTCACGTGGCTGATGCCGATGACGCCCCGCTGGGGTTGCAACTCCACGATCTCGGAGAGCGGGTAGGCCGCCCCGCCCGCAAACCGCACCCGCATGTCCTGCAGGTCGGAAAGCGTCCGGCGGCTGTCCTCTCCGTAGCGAAGCCAGACCCGCACCTCGTCCTCCCCCCGCTGCAGTCGCTGGGCCTCCGCTCCGAAGAAGGCGGAGCGGACCTGCCCGACAATATCCTGCAGGTCCAGTCCCAGATAATCCGCCTTGGGGAGCAACCGGATGTTGACCTCGCGAAGGCCCTCCTGGTCGTTATCCACGACGTCGGTCAGTTCGGTCATTTGCTCGAACTCTTCCTTCAGGTCGGCCGCGGCCTGTTCGAGTTCGGCGATGTTTGACCCCACCAGGCTGACGCTGACGGGCTTGCCGAAGAATGACCGGGCACCGTAGCTAAGGATTTCCGCTTCGTCGATGGGGCCTACCTCCGCCCGGATGGCGTTGGTGACGGCACGCTGCTCCACGTCTCCCCGCTCTTCCCCCGGGATCATGGCGATGTTGACCGTTCCCTGGTAGGTGGTCGGCCCCAGCCGGATCTCGACCCGCTCCACCAGTTCTTTTTCGTTGTTGAATTCTTCCTCGCTCATCCGTACGTTGACGCGCTCGGCGGCGGCGGCGATCCGCTCCAGTACCTCCTCGGTCCGTTCCTCCGGCGTACCGGCCGGCAGCTGGAGGGTAACGGAGATATCGTCTCCCTCGATGTTCGGGAAGAAGGTCGTGCTTACGAAGCCGCCACTGACCATGCCGACACTGATCAGCAGGATCGCGATGCAGGCGGTGAGCGAGATGAACTTGTATTTCATCGTCCAGTTCAGGACGGGCACGTAGAGTCCGTCCCGTAGCAGATTCATCAGGGAGTCGAACTTGCGCTGGATCCAGTTCGGCTTCGTATTAGGGTCCAGCGCCTTGGAGTGGGCGACGTGGGTCGGCAGGATAATGGCCCCTTCAATCAGGGAGAAGACCAGGGAGAAGATGACGACCATGGCCATTTCGCGGAAGAAGTCGCCCAGGCTGCCGTCGATGAAGAAAAAGCTGCTGAACGCAATGACGGTGGTGAGAATGGCCGCGAAGACCGCCCCGAGCACGTTCGTCGTCCCGTCGATGGCCGCCTGCACCCGGGGGATGCCCTTTTCGTGGTAACTGAAAATGTTCTCCCCGATCACGATACCGTCGTCCACCAGGATACCGATCACCAGGATCATTCCGAAGAGGGAAATGACGTTCAGCGTCACGTCCAGGAAGTTCGCCAGGATGAACATGCCGGCAAAGCTGATGGGAATGGATAGTGCCACCCAGAAGGCCAGCCGCCAGTGCAGGAAGACCGCCAGCAGCAGACAGACGATGAGGAAGCCCTGGATACCGTTGTTCTGCAGTGTCTTCATCCGCTGACGCAGGGTGACACTGGCGTCGTTGATCACCGTAGCCTGTACGTTGGGGTGGCGCTGGTTGTACTCCGCGATGTACTCCTTGACGTTGTCGGTGATGGAGAGCATATCCTCCTCCAGGGTGTTCTGTACGTTGACGTTCACCGAGGGCTTGCCGTCGAGGTAGGTACGGTTCGGCTGGTCCGCCCAGCGGTCGCGGACGGTGGCCACCTGGTACAGGCGGACCACTCCCCCGTCGGGGTTGGTCTTCACGACGATGTCCCGGAACCCGTCCGCGTAGTAACTCTTGTTGCGGGCCCGTAGCAGCAACTCCTCCTCGGTGCCCTTGACGGTGCCGCCGGTGATGTCCACGTTGTTGCGGCGCACGGCGTCGGCCGCCTCCGTGAAGGTAAGTCCGTAGGCCTGGAGGTCGGCCTCCCGGAAGGCGATCTCGATCTCTTCGTCGGGAAAGCCGCTCAGTTCCACCTTACTGATACCGTCGATGGCCAGCAGCTCGTCCTCTACCTGGCGGGCGGCCGCCTTGAGGCCGGCCAGGTCGACCCCCTCCCCGTTCAGGGAGAAGTCGATGGCCCGGCCCAGCCGCTCCTGCTTGAAGATCGTCGGCGGCTCCATCCCCACGGGGAAACTGCTGATGCGGTCCACCTCGTTCTTCACCTCCTGGAGGACCAGGTCGGTATCGTAGCCCTTGATGACCTCGATGCTGACGTTACCGCTGTTCTCCGAACTCACGCTGGTATAGCGTTCGATGCCGGTCAGCCCCTTCAGGTTCTCCTCGATCTTGTTGACGATGCCCTCCTCGACCTCCTCGGGGCTGGCCCCCGGGTAGATAACCTGGATGGATATCTGCCGGCTGGGGGACTCCGGGAAGAAGGTCGACTTCATTTGCGACAGGCTCAGGAAGCCCATCACCAGCAACCCGAACATGATCAGGTTGGCCGCTACCGGGAACTTGACGAAAAAGGCAATGAAATCTCTCATGTTCCCTATTTTGTAGTTGGCGTCTTGCGCTTAACAATCATGCCGTCGAAGGCTCCGGCTACGTTACTCGTCAGTAGCTGGGTCCCCTCGGGAATACCCCGGACCACCACCGTTTCGGCGTTGTACTTCGCGACCTCGACGGGGAGGAGCCGCAGCACACTGTCCCGTTCCACCACGTAGACCTCCCGTTCGTCGATCAGCAGGGCCCGTTCGATCTCCGTGGCGCCGGCAATGGGCTGGGCGTCCGCCGTTCCGCGCAGGTACATGCCCTCGCGCAACCCCTTACCGCTGACCCCGACGTACACTTCCACCGTCTGGGAGTTGGGGTCGATCTGGTCGCTGATCCGGCTGATCTTACCGGTCCACTGTTCGCTCATATCGTCGCTGCGGAGTACCACCTTCGCCCCCGGCTTGAGGTAATTCAACTGGCTCAGCGGCACGGTAGCCACCAGTTCGTAAAAACCGGTAGCCATCAGTTGGCCGAGTTGCTGGCCGGTGCGCACGACGGCCCCCTTGTCCACGGCCGTCATCGTCAGCACGCCGCTGAAGGGGGCGTACAGCGTGTACTTGGCCAGCCGGTCCTCGACGGATTTGATGTTGTAGTACTGGGTGTAAATGTTACGCCCCACCAGGAAGAGCCGGGCGCTGTTGTCCGTCACCTCCGGCAATTCGGGCAGCGTTTCCTCCACCCTGAAGTTCAGCAGGTAGCGTTCCCACTCGGGGAAGGTTTCGGCGTAATCGATCTTCAGGTCGGGCATTGCCTGGGCGATCGTATTCATCAGGCTGGCCTTCTGCGCCTGCAGTGCCAGCTTCGCTTCCTGGTTGTCGATGCGCAGCAGTACGGCCCCCTTCGGAAAGTAGGTTCCCTCCTTGAACGGCCGGCCGGTTTCCCGGACCAGCCCCCCCACCTCGGTGAACAGGTCGATCTTGTTGTAGGCTACCAGCCGCCCCTGTACTTCCAGGCCGATCTCCACCGTAGCATTGCTGACCGGGCGGGTTTCCACCGTCTTTACGATGCGCGGTTTCGGCCGTTTTACCGGCTCTTCCTTCATGCCCCCGATCAGTCTCATGCCGATAACGCCGACGGCGAGAATGAGCAGTCCGACGACCGTGACCAGGATGCGGCGTTTAGTTACTTTGTTCATGAACGTTGATTGGGCGAGTGGTTAATTGCTGGTGTAGATTATGGTGTACGTGTTGCAGTACGCGGAGGCAGGTTGCCATTTCGGTGGCGGTCACTTCCGCGGTGGCACGGGCGAGGACGCAGGATGCCATCTCATTCGTGAACTGCCAGAGCCGTCTGCCGCGCTCGGTCAGGTAAATACGTTTTTGGCGGCGGTCCGCTTCATCCCGTCGCCGTTGCAGAAAGCCGGCTTCTTCAAGTTGACTGAGGGCCCGGGCGATGGTCCCCTTGTCCTTGATGGTCGCAATGGCCAGATCCTGTTGCCGCTGTCCGTCGAGTTGCGCCAGGTCGGCAATCAGCCCCAGGTGGGTGCCCTGCGGACGAAACCCCTCGAACTCCATCTCCTCCAGCATGGCCGCGCTCAGTTGGCGGGCTACCCGGTTGGTCAGATAGATCAGGTGATCCTTAGGATTTGAAATCATGGTTTGCGGGGTCGGAAAGGAGGAAAACCCCCGTCTTCCGAACTTGTTGCGCTTGCAACGAATTTAATTGCCGGGTGCTTGTGTAATGGTGACCCCGCCGGCATCCGGTAAATACTACCGTCGAACCGCTACTAATCTTTTACCCCCCAAAAATTACCACCATGAAATACTTACTTCCGTGCCTCCTTGCCGGCCTTTTCACCGCCTGTACCGTCGGCACCGGCACCGTCCCGGCCTACGGGACTTACTACGGGACGTTCCCCTGCGCCGATTGCTCCGGCATCAACTACGAACTGACCCTGTCCGAGGATAATACCTACCGGCTTCGCTCCAATTACCTGGGCAAGCCCGACGGCCGTTTCGAAGATTCGGGAACCTACACACTTTCCGACGGCCGCATTCGCCTTAGCGGAGAAGAGTTGAACGAGTTGCTCGTCGAGGAGGGTAGTCTGGTAGCGATGGACCGCTCCGGGGAGCCCGTCACCGGTGACCTCGCCCCGATGTACCTACTTTCCACCACCAAGCCCGCTGACTTCACCATGGAAACTACTGCCCCAACCGAAAATTTCAGCCCTGATTTCACGGCCACCGGTAACGAACCCGGCTGGCTGCTGGACATCTCCTGGACCGAAGGGGTGCGCCTGACCACCCAGGAGGGGGATCTGGACATGACCGCCCCGCTGACCACCGGTACCCGGGCCGCCGATGCGGAGGTGATCCGCTACCGGACGGAATCCGACAAGGGCACCCTCACCTTTACGCTACAGCCCCAGCCCTGTACGGACGATATGTCCGGTAAATCTTTCACTCACCGGGTTACGGTACTGGTGGAACCAAAGGCTGGCGGAGCAACGGAAAACTGGTCAGGATGCGGTAGTTACCCGGCCGGGCAACCCCTCTCCGGCAACTGGGTACTGCGCGACTTTCCCGGCCAGGAGGTACCGACCGGCGACAGGGTTCCCACCATCAGTTTTGATTACGGGGAAGGGCGGGTGACCGGCTTCAGTGGTTGTAATCGCTTCTCCGGTTCTTTCAGCGGGGAAGCAGCCGACCTTGATTTCGGCCCCGTCGGCGGCACCAAAATGGCCTGTCCGGGAGACAACGTGGAGGTACCTTTCCTGGCTATCCTCTCCGCAGACGACCTGCGGGCCGACCTGCTGGGCAACGAACTGACGCTGCGCTCCGGCGGGGAACGGATGGTCTTCGTGCCGGCCGCTCAGGAGTAGTGACCGGGGTGTTTCCCGTTCGGAAATTTTGCACCCGCGCTCCGTCGCCCAAATGAAAAACGGCCTTCCCACCAGGTGAGAAGGCCGTTTTTCAATAGCAATCAGCGGATTAGCCGGCGGGCGTTACGGTAACGCGCAGCAGCTGGTTGTTGGGGGGAATGGTAAAGTTGGGGAAGCGGGTACGGGCATTCTGGATCATGTCCACGCTGTCTTCGGGTCCCTGGTCATCAGTGGCCTGTACGGGCTTCTGGTCAGGACCGGTACCGGGGGCGGTGTCGGCCTCGGTGCCGGCATCGTAGACCACTACCTGGTTGGTAAAGTCTCCGGAGATGGCGTTTCCGTTGTCGAAGAGTTCCAGGCCACCGTTACCGAAGGCGTAGAACCAGTCATTACTCTGGACGAACATGCTCTCGAACTGCAGCTTGTCACCGGGCTCGGCTACGAAGGTGAAGGTGATGCTTTCTCCCTGGAAGAGGGCGCCGCCCATATCGGGACCGCCCGGGCTGGGAACGGCACCACTGGCCTTTACGGAGCTATCGGAGGTGAGTTCGCTGACCAGTTCGTCGAAGGCGCCGTCCTCGGCTACGCCTTCGGTTCCGTCGGAGGCCTCCTCGCCGACCGTAAACATGGGATTATCGCCCGAGTAAAGCGCCCAGACGGGGGGAGACATGGGGTTGATACCGTTGGCACGCATGGTGTTGATGGTGCCGGGGGTAGAGATGTTCTCGATGGTCACCGTAAAGCTGGTGGGCAGTACGGATATATCATCCTCGTCGTCTCCGCAGGCGGAGAAGGAAAGGGCGAACATACCGATACTGAGAAAATAAAGTAACTGTTTCATAAAGTTGGTTTTCAGGGGGTGGTTTCATGGGCGGCCGGTACTGACCGCTTGCACTCTTTCCCTGAAACGTAGCCCTATGGGCGATGTTTCCCCTGAAATGGGGTCGCTGTCGGCTACCGACAAGCAATCGGGATACTGCCCCGGAAGAAGAACATCTGCTTTTTCTGAGTCCCTACCCCACAATCAAAGAAAACCCCACCCCGTGAATATTTTCAATCCTGACCCCCTCGTCTCCCTTCAGGTACTTCCGCAGCCGGCTGATGAACACGTCCAGACTGCGGCCCAGGAAGTAGTCGTTTTCCCCCCAGATCTTTTCCAGGATCTCCCCCCGCTCCAGCACCTGCCCCCGCCGGGCGTTCAGCAGTTGCAGCAGTTCCGCCTCCCGGCGGGTGAGCCTTTTGGAGTCGCCGTCCGGACCGGTAAGCTGGAGTTTGTCCATCTCGAACTGGTAGCTGCCGATCCGGCCGGGGTCGAAGGCGGGGCTGACGGGGCGGACGCGGTTGCGGCGTAAAAAGACCTTTATCTTCAGGATCAGTTCCTCGATGCTGAAGGGTTTGGTGATGTAGTCGTCCGCGCCGAGCCGGAGTCCGTCCAGCCGGTCTTCCTTCAGGCTCTTGGCGGTGAGGAAGAGGATGGGAATGTCCTGGTCCTTTTCCCGGATGCGCCGGGCCAGTTCGAAGCCGTCGATCCCCGGCAGCATCACGTCCAGCAGGCAGAGGTCGAAGGGAATTTTGTCGCTCTCGTCCAGCAGGGCGACCACGCTCGGGCCGTCCGGACAGTGCGTCACCCGAAAGTCGCTCAGTTCCAGGTGGTCGCGGGTCACGAAACTGAGGCTCTCATCGTCCTCAACGTACAGCAGGTGGGGGGTGTCGGTTGCGCTCATAATTTTTGTCCGGTTAGCCGTCTTTCCTCTTTCGTCTTTCCTTTTTCTTCTCTTAAGGGCAACCGCAGGTGAAACGTCGTTCCCTTCTCCGGCCCGCCGTCCAGGTGGATCTTCCAGCCGTGGGCCCGGCAGATCTGGGCCACGTAGTACAGCCCCAGGCCGAAGCCCTTCACGTCGTGCACGTCTCCGGTCGGAATGCGGTAGAACTTCTCGAAGATCTTCTCCCGGTGCTCCTCGGGGATACCGGGGCCGTCATCACTGATGGCCAGGTGCAACTGCTTGCCGGCTACCCGGCCACCGACCGAGATCAGGGCCCTGGGGCCGCCGTACTTCACGGCGTTATCCAGCAGGTTGTGGAGAATATTGGAGAGGTGCAGCGGATCGGCCTCCACGGGGAGCGGCCGTTCCGGCAGGTGAACGCGCAGTTGGCCGCCGTTGTCCTCCACCCGGGCGCGGGTGCCGTCGATCAGGGGCGGAAGCAGGTCCTGGAGGTCGATGCACTCCAGTTTGATTTCAAAATTCCCCTTTTCGATCCGGGCGATCTGTAGCACCTTTTCCACCTGGTCGTTCAGCCGCTCGTACTGCTCGTAGATCAGTTTGGCGTAGCGGGCCAGTCGTTTGTCGGCCGCCACGTAGGGGTCGCGCTGAAAGACGCCGGCCGCGATCCGGATGGTACTCAGCGGCGTCTTGAACTCGTGCGTCATATTGTCGATAAAATCCTTCTGCATGGTCGCCAGTCGGCGTTGCCGGAGGATGACGATGAGGCTGTACACGAAAAAGGCCACGGTCAGTAGGAGGATGGCCGAGAGGAAGATGACCAGCTGCATTTTCTCCCAGATGTAACCGGTCCGTGTCGGGAATTTGATGCCGAAATAGTACAGCAGCCCCTCGTCCGGCGGCAGGTAGCTCGTCGAGACCGTCTCGTCGTTGAACAGGTCGTCCGTCGTTGCGTAGCAGTAGCCACCGTAGGCCATCTGGTTGGTGCTGCAGTTGAAGATGGCGTACTCGAAATCGATGTCGAGGTTCAGCCGCACCAGTTCCTGTTGCAGCAGGTACTCCAGCCGGTCGGCCCGGATCTCGCTCTCCGTATTGACGATGTAGTAGTTGCTGGTGCGCTGCCGCACGATGTCGCGGGTGGGCAGGGCGGCATCGTTCTCGGCGGCTAGCTGGCGGGCTACGCCGTAGAGCGCCAGCTGGGCCTTCTGGCTGAATTCCGTCTCGTTCAGGTCCCAGGTCGTCACCACCCAGTAAGTCTGCATCCCGACGATGCCCAGGATGGCGATCACCCCCAGAAAGATGACCCGCCTGATAACCCCGTTGTACATGCTGTAAATATATAGAGCCGGCACCCGCGTCCCCGCCCCCTTAACAACGCATTAACCGGCGTTGTGATTATTTTCAAACTTTTTGTTTTTAGTTGTAGATTTGCTATCTTCGCGTGCTACCAGCGTTTTGGAAGAAAGAAAAAGACCGATTGCTCCGCAATCTGAAGGAAGAAAGACGCCGGAGCTACTGTCCCTTCTTTCCTCCTTCAGTCAGTGCCTAAGGCGCTACTCTTCCTTCTTCCCCTTCCCTCGCCTACGGGCGAGGACGCAGGTGCAAAGTTTTCGAATAACAGCAGCGTAGAACACCATGGATACCCCCGCTAACGGCCAGCAGGCCCCGATCGACGACGACTCCGTAACGACCCTGAAGGGGATGTACGAGGACTACTTCCTCGATTACGCTTCCTACGTGATCCTGGAGCGCGCCGTGCCCGCCATCGAGGATGGGCTCAAGCCCGTCCAGCGCCGCATCCTCCACGCCCTGAAGGAAATGGACGACGGCCGCTACCACAAGGTGGCCAACGTGATCGGGCAGACGATGCAGTTCCACCCCCACGGTGATGCCGCCATCGGCGACGCCCTGGTCGCCCTCGGGCAGAAGGACATGATGATCGACCCCCAGGGCAACTGGGGCAACACGCTGACGGGGGATTCCGCCGCCGCCAGCCGCTACATCGAAGCCCGGCTGACCAAATTCGCCCTCGACGTGGTGTTCAACGCCCAGACCACCGACTGGCAGCTGAGCTACGACGGCCGCAAGCGGGAACCGGTGAACCTGCCCATGAAGTTCCCCATGCTGCTGGCCCAGGGAACGGAGGGGATCGCCGTCGGCCTGAGTACCAAGATCATGCCCCACAACTTCATCGAGTTGTGCAAGGCGAGCATCAAGCTGCTGGAGGGGAAGAGCGTGAAGATCTACCCCGACTTCCCGACCGGCGGAACCGTGGACGTGTCCGATTACCAGCAGGGCAAGCGGGGCGGAAAACTGAAGGTGCGCGCCACCATCGAGAAGATCGACAACAAGTTCATCGCCATCCGGGAACTGCCCTACGGTATGACCACCTCCAGCCTGATCGACTCCATCATCAAGGCCAACGACAAGGGAAAGATCAAGATCAAAAAGGTGGTGGACAACACCGCCGCCGTCGTGGAGATCCTCATCGAACTGGCCCCCGGTATCAGCCCGGACGTGACGATGGACGCCCTCTTCGCCTTCACCAACTGCGAACTGAGCATCAGCCCCAACGCCTGCGTGATCATCGACGGCGACCGGCCCCACTTCGTTACCGTCGAGGAGATACTGAAGGTCAATACCGAACAGACCAAGGAACTGCTGCGGCAGGAATTGCTCATCCGGAAGAAGGAACTGGAGGAAAAGATTCACTTTGCCAGTCTCGAGAAAATTTTCATCGAGCAGCGGATCTACCGCGACATCGAGGAGGCCGAAAGCTTCGAGCAGGTGCTGGAAATCATCCGCAGCGGCCTGAAAAAATACGTGCGGGAACCCGGAGACCGCAAGAAGAAAAATGACGACCGGCTGGCCCTCCTGCGCGATATCAGCGAGGAGGACATCACCCGCCTGACCGAGATCCGCATCAAGCGCATTTCCAAGTACAATACCTTCAAGGCCGACGAACTGATGGCCAAACTCCAGGAGGAACTGCAGCAGGTCTTGTACGACCTCGAGCACCTCACGGATTACGCCATCGCCTGGTACCAGCGCTTGCTGGATAAGTACGGGAAGGGGCGGGAACGGCAAACCAAGATCGGTACCTTCGAGAAGGTCGTCGTCGCCGCGGTAGCCGCCAACAACAGTAAACTCTACGTAGACCGCAAGGAGGGTTTTATCGGCTCCGGACTAAAAAAAGACGAGTTCGTCGCCGACTGTTCCGACGTGGATGACGTGATCGTCATTCGCAAGGATGGTGTCCTCATCGTGAGTCGCATCGCGGACAAGACTTTCGTCGGTAAGAATATCCTCCACGTCGACGTGTGGAAAAAGGGTGACGAACGCACCACTTACAACCTGGTCTACCTGGACGGAAAGACCGGACGGGCCATGGCCAAGCGCTTCAACGTGAAGGCCATCACCCGCGACCGGGAGTACGACCTGACCAAGGGTACCAAGGGCAGCAGGATCCTCTACTTCAGCGCCAACCCGAACGGGGAGGCCGAGGTGATCGACGTGCTCCTCAGCCCCGCCAGCAAGAGCCGTCAGAAGCAGTTCGACTTTGATTTTGCCGAACTCGCCATCAAGGGGCGGGGCGCGGCCGGCAACATCCTGACGCGCTACCCCGTCCGTAAACTGACGCTGAAGGAAGTCGGCAAGTCCACCCTCGGAGCCATGAAGGTCTGGATGGACACGGTCAGTGGCCGCCTCAACGTAGAGGAACGGGGCCGTTTCCTCGGCGGCTTCGATACCGGCGACCTCATCCTGGTCGTCTACAAAGACGGCTCCTACGAGCGGGAGGAACTGGACCTGGTCCGCCGTTACGAGCCGAACAACATCTACTTCATCGGAAAGTACGACGACGATATGGTGGTCTCCGCCGTTTACTACGAGGGAGAACGGGGCTACACCCTCGTCAAACGGTTCCAGATCGAGACCAGCTCTCCCGGCCAGGCCTTCAGCTTTATCAGCGACCACAGGCAGAGCAAACTTTACCTGGCCAGCGTACACCCCGAACCGGAAGTGGAGATCTCCTGGCGCGAGAAGCGGGAGAAGTACACCAAGACTGTCCGACTCGACGAATTTATCGACGTGAAGGGCTGGAAGTCACTCGGAAACCGACTTTACGACGGCAAACTGGTCACGGTGAAGGAACTGAACGAACCCTTCGAACTGGAAGAAGAGGCGGTTCCCGAACGGGGCGCCAAACGGGCCGCCGGGAAGGACGACGGTAAGGTCAAGCCGGGAGATACGATCGAACTGGAGTTTTAGCAACCGTGTGGGGCTCAAGCCCCCACGCTGGACAAGGAAGTCGCTAAAGCGACTCCGCCGTCAATCCGGAATAGATTATTCCCAGGGCGCTTCCATCCACTATTTTCCCCTCCGCCCCGCCGGGTTCCGCTCCCGCTACTTCGAGACCCAGAGCTGCCGCCGCTGCTGTGTAAAATACTTTCTTTGCAGGGTGCTCCGGCGCACATACGTTGAATGTGCCTGCTTGCTCGTTCTGAATCACCTTGGTGATGGCGCTGATCACGTCATCGCGGTGGACCAGGTTTACCGGTGCGTCCGCCTGCGGAATCACCCGCTCCTTTCCCCCGTAGAAGTTACCCGGGTGACGGCCCGGTCCGATCAGGCCCGCCAGGCGCAGGATGGTCAGCTGCTCCGTCCGGGAAGTCAGCCATTCCTCCGCCGCCAGTACCGCCCGCCCGGAGTGGGTAACGGGAGCCGGTGGCGTAGCTTCGGTAACCAACTCCGTAGCATCTCCGTACACCCCCGTAGAACTGGTGTAGATGATGTGCTTACCGGACAGCTTACCGGTCAGGGACGCCAACTGCTCCAGGTACACCTCCGTTGTTCGTTCACCGTGCCGTCTTCCGCCCGGGGGCAGGGTAAGGATGAGTACGTCGGCCCGCTTCAGAAAGTCGGTAAGTAATGCCTCCCCGGTAGGTAAAGAAAGGTCGTAGGCCGCGCCACCGGCCGCGGCGATGGCCCGCCGTGTTTCCGGCCGCCGGCTACTCCCCCGCAGGTCGAACCGGGCGACGTCGGTGAGGTGCTCCAGCAGGGGTAAGCCCAGCCACCCACAGCCCAAAATGGCAATCGTTTTTGTCAATGGATCGGCATTGTATAATCAAAATAATTGCACAACAAAGTAATTCACAAAAAGTGATTCAATTTGGTTATTTAAAACAGATTGTTTCGTATATTTGTAGTACGATAATTTGAGTGCTTTACTACTGACAATCAAGCAATTAACAGCAAGGTTAACCCAGCCGGATTACATGTGTTTTGAGTGAGTTTTGCCGGGGAGGAGACCAGTGGTCTTCTTCCCTTTTTGTTTTCCACTCAGGACCACTTAGCTTCACTAAGTATCGGCACGTGGCTGCTTCAGCAGGTCTTAATGCTTCTTAATGTCCCTTAGTGTCTTACTGGTGATCATACCCTACTTCAACCGCTCGATCAACCGCCCGGACACCCGCAAAAAGTCCATCTCCGTGATGATGCCCACCAGCTCATTGTCCTTCACCACCGGCAGGCAGCCGATCTTCCCCTCCCGCATGATGTGCATGGCTTCCTTGATGGTGGTGTGGGGTTGTACGGTCTTCGGCCCGGTGATCATCAGGTCGCCGACGGTAGTGTGGTCGGACATGGGGTTGTCCATTCGGCCCGCGGTGGATGAAGTAGCGCAGTAGTTTCCGGGTGGTCACCAGTCCGCTCAGATGGCCGTTTTCGTCCTCTACGGGAACGTAGCGGAGTTTGCGCCAGTCCATCAGGTCGGCTACGAGTTCCAGCAGGTCGGTGTCCCGCACGGTGAAGAGGTCGGTTTCCATGAATTCCTCCACCCGCAAACCGACGGGCCGGTAAGATTTCAAATCGCTCACCGTCGGAATTGGCCAGGTGTGTACCGGTTTTTCCGTCAGCTGGTGCTTGATCATCTGGGAGGTCAGAATGGTCAGGGCTTCGTCCTTGTTTACTTCCTTCGAAAGCTGGGTGTACGACTTCAACAGCCAGCGCGCGCCATTCTGGTGGGCTTCGGCCCTTCCCTGGATGACGCCGAGGTACCGGTCGATATCCGCCTGGTCGATGCCCCGGGATTCGCAATCCCTTCCGCGCAATCGGCAGCAGGTGCTTCAGGATGAGCTCGCAGCAGCTGATCTTCTCGTTGCCGAACCAGGTAAGCTGGGTGTCGATACCGAATTTTGCGGCCTTGGTGAAGTTATCCTTGGCGTCGTCGAAGCTCATGTGTTGGCTGACGTCCTTGTACTCGTGGGCCATCCCGATCATGGTGCCGAGCCAGAAGGCGGCGTTGGCCGTCTGGTCGAGTACGGTCGGTCCGGCCGGCAGTACGCGGTTCTCGATGCGCAGGTGCGGCTGCCCGTTGTCGCTGATGCCGTAGCAGGGGCGGTTCCAGCGGTAAACGGTACCGTTGTGGACCTGGAGCGCCCGCAGTTTGGGTATTTTTTGGTGGGATAGCATTTCCAGGCTGTCCTCGTCGATCTGGCTGCCCAGCAGTACGCGGAAACGGGCAATGTCTTCCTTATAGATCTCCATGATGGAGTTCTCCAGCCAGCGGGTTCCGAAACTGACCCGGGGTTCCGACTGCCGCATGTGGTCCTTACTCGTCCGCACGTCCAGCGACTGCTGGAACAGCGCGATCCGGGATTCGTGCCAGAGTCGCTTGCCGAACACCAGCGGGCTGTTGGCGGCGATCGCCAGAATGGGAGCGGCGATGGCCTGGGCAATGTTATAAAGCGGGACGAAGGTATCCGGGGTCACCTGGAGGTGCACCTGGTAACTGGTGTTGCAGGCCTCCATCAGCGGACTGTCGTGGCGGATGTGCAGTTCATCAATACCCTGCAACCGCAGTTCGAAGCCCCGGTCGGCGTCCACCTGGGCGTTGATGGCCTCGATCAGTGCCAGGTAGCGGGGCTTGGGCGTCAGGTTTTCCAGCGCCAGGTCGAACTTACGCAGGGTGGGCAGTACACCGGTCAGCACGATTTCCGTGTTGCTCTTGTGGGCGGCCTTACGCACTACTTCCAGCTGGGCCATATTCTCCGTCTCCATCAGCCGCAGGGCATTACCCGTAAAGACCTGGGGCGTGAAGTTGGTCTCCAGGTTGAACCGCGCGATCTCCGTAGTGGCAAAGGGAAATTCCTTCAGCTTACGCAGCACGTTCATGTTCTTCGGTGCCGGCTTCAGTGTTTTCTTATCGACCAGACACATTTCCTGCTCGGCCCCGATCCGTATGGTCGCGGTTTCGAACAGGTCGTGCTTCAGCATATAATCCAGTGCCTGTACGTCGCGCAGCAGGTGCTGAGTGAAGGCCGTTCTGCTGGCTTCACTCGGTACGTTTACTCTTTCTTCTCCCATAGTTGGCTACAAACTACTGATTCTTTTGAATTGGGACGAAAAGTTAGTGCCGGCTATCCGTAAAATGGGGCGGCGGCGCGCAGGTGCAAAATTCCCGGTGGAGGACGCCCACGTCCGACGAATGTTGATTAAATAATATAGATCTTTTCCCCTTTGGGAAATTTACCGCGGGGGGGGTACAGATTAATTTAAATCTTCCGTTCTTCATTAAATTCAGTCGGAGCTGGGGCTCCTCCAACGGCTGGGGCTCCTCCACCAAGCGTTACAGCGTTTTCAGGTACTCAATTACCGCCATTCGCTCCTCCTCCGTTAGCCGGTCCCCGAATGTATGTCCGCCGTTGCCGTAACCGGGGACCGTGGTATCGAAGGTCCACTGCTTGTTGGCGGGAACGGGATCGTAGTGCCAGCCCAGCTTTTCCCAGTCGTAATCGCGGCTGTTGCCCATTCGGGTCCAGCGGTCCGGGCGGCTACCGGACTTCAGTAATTCGTAGACGGTAGGTACCGATCCGTTATGGAGGTAGGGGGCCGTAGCCCAGATTCCGTCCAGGGGGGGAGCGACGTAGCCGTCCGTCGGCTCGAACCAGGAGCGGGGGTAGCTGGTCGCGAACCAGCTCCTGTTGTACCACTCCACGATCCCGGACTGGCGGATGTAGTCGGCGTAGAGCCGGTCGGTTTTGATCACGTCCAGGTTGACCACTTTGTTAGGGTAGGTATCCCCGTTCCCGGAGTAGGTACCGTGGCAACCGGCGCAGTTCCTCCTGAAGATCGGTTCGCCGGCCGTCGCCAGTTCGTCGTCGATCGCGCCGGGGTAGGCCGGGGCTTCGAGTTCCCGCAGCCAGGCGTATACGTCCCGGAAGGCCTCGACCGATTTGCGGGAGTGGCTGCTGTCCGGTACCCCGAGCACGCTGGCCTGTAGTAGCAGTTTCGTAAAATCTCCCCGACCGATACCGTTGAAATAGAGGGTGTTTTTCTTCTTCACGTGCCAGAGGGGGGGGGTGTCCGTAGCGATGTTGTAGTCCCACATTTCGTAGAGGGGCTCCTCGACGAAGGTGAGGTCGTCCGGGTCCCGGTGCATCATACAGGCCTCGGCCAGTCGGAAGGCGGGGTTACTGCCCGGCTGGGTCGTTTGCACCTTCGGGGCCATCACCCTGAAGTAATTGCCAAAATCCTCGAAGGCATAGGTTAGCGGATCGTCTTTTTTGTACTGGATGCCCATACCGAAGCGCATCACGCGGCCCATATTGACCATATTCCGTTCGTACTCCGACCAGCTGTTACCGAGACCGACGATCATTTCCCCGTTCACTTCCCCCGCGTGGCAGGTAAAGCAGTTTCCGTTCACCACCTTCGCGCCGTTCGGGGCCTCGAAGGCCGTCATGAAGTAGGGCATTCCCGCGTTGAGGTCATTGCGGGGGTAGAGGCTGTCCTGCGGCATCTTCGGAGCCTGCTTTTGCATGATGCCGAGGGGTACCCCGCTACCGATGTAGTCTCCGTGGATCAGGTAATCAAGTCCGGCTACGGGGTCTCCGCCACTCCACTGGGGAGTAGCCGGTAATTCTCTCGTTTTCCAGAATTCATCGGCCACGGGATCCGCTTCCGGCAATGGCTGGTAACGGGTGCAGGCCACTACTAAAAGCAGGGATAGGAAGATAGCTAGCTGACGCACTTTGAAAAATAAAGTTGGTGTATTCAGCTAACGTTGGGAGTGGGGAATGGTTGTGGGTTTTGTGGGATAGCGTTTCACGCGGAGGAGCAGAGCGCGGGGAGCGAGATACTGTTCCGCTCAGCACCCTCTGCTCCTCTGCGACCTCTGCGTGAAATACAGGCTACTCCCCCAGGAAAGCAGCCACCACCTTTGCCATCCGTCTGCTGTTCACCCCCAGATCGCTCTTGCCTACCCGGCTTGCGCTCCGGTAATGAATCAGTTTTGCGTCCTCATCGATCAGGAATTCCACGTCGTCGGTGAAGGGGATCGGCCAGGTCTTGAAGGTGTAGTGGAGGTAATTTCCCCGGTCGGCCACCAGCGTGGTACGGGACATATCACCCACCACCCGGATCAGCCGCTGGCGGGCTTCGGTTACCGTTCCGGTGAAGGGTATCGGGTCGCGTAGTTTCTTTTCCTGGGTACTCTGGGTACTTACGCAGTTCGGTGACTGGGGGCAGGGTTTCAGCTGTTCGGGCATTCCGTCTTTTGGGTAGAGAAGCGCGACCAGCTCCGTTGTGTTCATGTTTGCACCTGCGTCCGCGCCCGTACGTACCTCCTGGGCGAAGAAAACCTCATCGGTAGTTACCGACCGGGACTCCGCCAGCAACCGCGGGCCGTTTTCGGACCACAATACCGTCAGCAGGCCAAAGTTGGTCTGGCCGATCAGGGGGGAGACCCGCAGGTCATTCCGCTCCTCGGCGCTTTCGTAGGCGTGGGTCAGGCCACTGGCCGTAAAGTCGTACAGTTCAAGACCGCCTAATTCAATTCTGGACAGTTCGGCCACGTGACGATCACCGCTCAGCAACAGCGGCAGGCCCGGATCGGACGTCCTGATCAGATCCAGCAACCGTTCGCGGGCCGCTGGAAAATTGGCCCATTTCTCGTAGGGATGCTGGGCGGAGAGTACCTGGATACTGCTGCCGATGAGGTGAACCGCGGCCTCGCTGTCCCTCAGTTCCTGCTCCAGCCAGGTCCACTGCTCCTCCCCCAGGATATCTCCGGAGGGGTTCGCCCCGTACCGCTGCCCGTCGGTTCCCGGATAGAATGCATCGCGAAAGTAGCGGGTATCGAGCAGGATGATTTTTATCCGTTGTTCCCCCTCCCCGATGGTGTAGCTCTGGTAGCCTCCCTCCCTCGTCCAGACCGGGTTCGAGCGGGGAACGTCCAGGAATCGCAGCATCAGGTTACGGGATTCCGCCCGGATGGGCCATTCCTTACCGGCATCATTCTTTCCGTAATCATGATCGTCCCAGATGCCATAAATATGTTTTACCCCCTTGCGAAAAGCCCGGTAGTTGGGGTCCTGCTTCTGCCGGTCGTAAGCCGCCGCGATCACCGCCGTGTCCGGAGAATCGGCGTAAACATTGTCGCCGAGCCACAACCAGGCAGCAGGCCGGTGGCTACCGATGGTCTCCCAGTAACCCTGGGGGCGTTCTTCCCGGTTACAGCTGCCGAAAGCGACGACCGTTTTGTCCAGGTAAGACTCCGGGACGGCGGTAGCCGGGGTTTGCGTTTCCGACCGCCCCGCCTGCCAGAAGAGGTAGGCGACAAAAGCAAGCGTGAGCGCTACCAGCAGGAGCAGGATTTTTTTAAGCATACCGGCGACGGACGAGTTCGATGAATTCCCGTGCGGTATCGCGTTTGCTTTCCTCCGCCCACTGGTGGCGCTGGGCGAGATCTACCAGGGTGTCCTTGGCATTGTCGAAGCTCCCCTTGAGGTTAAGGGACACCAGGACGGTATTCATCAACTCGTTGTTGTTGTCGAACAGGGTATTGGAGAACAGCACCCGGTTATTGATCGTCATGGCCCGGGTCAGGTCGCTGATGCGCTGCCGACCGAGGCGGGCGGCCAGGTCGGCCCCGTGGTGCTCCTCGAAAAGTTCCCTGACTTCCGGGCTGAGGTTGGGTTCGGGCGCCGGTTGGGGCGGAGCGGGTGCCGGAGGAGGTACCGGAGCGGGGGTAGGAGTAGGGGCCGGCGATGGTGGCGGTGCGCTTACTACCGGAGCGGGAGGGGGAGTAGGGGTAGGGGTAGGAGTGGATACCGGTGCCGGCCGTGGAGCCGGAGGGACTACGGGCGTATCCTGATTCAGGTAGCAATCGTACAGATCACGCAGGTAGCCCAGCATCAGATCGCGCTCCATGGCGGAAGGATCGGTGTCGGGGTCTAACTGCAGGCTCTTGTGCAATGCGGTAATGCGCTGGAGTAATCGGTCGGCTTTCGGATTCGCCATGGGTGGTCTTTGTGTTACTTTTGGCCCGCAAGTGGTCTGGGTCGGCCCAAAAGTAGCGGAATATGTTTTTAGAACCTCACTTCAGCGGTCAACGCAGCGGTTGGATAGAAGTTATTTGCGGCAGTATGTTTTCGGGAAAGACGGAAGAACTGATTCGCCGGCTTAAACGGGCGCGCATCGCCGGACAGCACGTAGAAGTGTTTAAGCCCCGCGTCGATACCCGCTACTCCGACGAAAGGGTGGTGAGCCACGACAGCAATTCCCTACTGGCCACGCCCATCGCGAACGTCGCCCGCTTGCTGGACATCCCCGACGAAATCACGGTGATCGGCCTGGACGAAGCCCAGTTCTTCGACGAGGCCGTCGTCGACCACGTACAGGAACTCGCCAACCGGGGCAAGCGGATCATCATTGCCGGTCTGGACATGGACTTTCGCGGTAAGCCCTTCGGCCCGATGTGCAGTTTGCTGGCCGTAGCGGAGTACATCACCAAGGTCCACGCCATTTGTTCCCACTGTGGTAACCTGGCAACCCATTCCTACCGGCTGAGCCTGGAGAAAGACACGGTGGTACTGGGAGAGAAGGATGTGTACGAAGCCCGCTGCCGCCGCTGCTACGGCATGGGGAACATTCTTTCCCTCCACTAGTGGATAGTTTACGTCGTCATCCGCGCTACCTGGGCTTCGGTTTTCTGCACTTTTTCTTCAGCGCGGTCGGCCAGACTTTCTTCATTAGCCTTTTCGTGGCAGCCATGAGTGCCGACCGGGGATGGGCCGACGGCACTTTTGCCGGCATCTACTCGGCAGTGACCCTGACCGCCGCCTTTACCCTGCCGCTGATCGGGGCCCAGATTGATCGCTTCCGGATACGCTACGTCAGCACGACGGCGGCGGTCTGCATCATTATCGGTTTGCTGCTGCTCGGCTCGACGGCCTCGCTCCCGCTGATCGTGCTCGGGTTGTTCCTGGTACGGCTGTGCGGGCAGAGCGTGCTTATCCTGATCGGCAGCACGACGGTCGGCCGCTACTTCCAGGGCAACCGGGGCCGGGCCCTGTCGGTCTCCATGATCGGGTTGTCCGCCGCCGAGGTATTGCTCCCGCCCGTAGTGGCCTACCTTATAGTAAGGATGGGGTACCAACAGGTCTGGTTACTGGCCGCGGCCGGGGTAACGCTGATCTTCCTGCCGGCCGTCTGGTTACTGATTCGCCGCCACGATAATTTCCAGCGGGCCGATACCGTAGCCGCCGAGCAACGGGAGCGGCAACCGACGGTGGAGGGAGAACACTCCTGGAGCCGTTCTGAGGTATTGCGCGACCCCCGCTTCCGGATGATCGTCCCCATCGCCCTCTTCCTGCCCTTCGTATTCACCGGCCTGGTGTTCAATCAGGCCATCCTCGCCGGAGCCCGGGGGTACACGGCGGAGTGGATGGCCCTGGGGCTGAGCGCGTACGGGGCCGCCCGTACGGTTTCCCTGTTGCTGTCCGGTTACGTAGCGGACAGGGTAGGCCCCGACCGGCTACTGCGGTTCGTACTTTTCCCGGTGGTGGCCGGGCTGCTCCTTCTCTTACTGGTAGAGGACAAGTGGAGCGTACCGGTTTTCTTTGCCCTGGCCGGACTTACGGCGGGGCTGGATGCCGTCGTCATGCCCGCCCTCTGGGCCATGCGCTACGGCCCCCGCTTCCTGGGCAGTATCAAGAGTACGGTACGGCTGTTCGTCGTGGTGGCCTCCGCGGCGGCCCCGGTAATTTTCAGTTTCGGCCTGCTGCGACTGGGAGTGGAGACCTGGCTCGCAGTCATCCTGGGTTACGCACTGCTGTGCGTGGGGCTGGCCCGCCGGGAACGACGGGCAGGGCTTCCTCCCCCGTAAATTTTGCACCCGCGGCCCCGCCCGCCCTGTTGATAATATTTTCACCGTAAGTGTAAATTGCACGTTATCAGTACATTTACCCCAGGTTCCTTTCCACCACCAAAATGGGGATAAACGTTAACAACCGGGTGGTTTTCCACCCCCCGGCCGGGTGGAGCGCAAAAACCACCCGGTTTATCCACATTTCCACCGCTTTCCACAGTCCGACTCCACCACTGCCCCCCGCTTTCGGATGGTTTTTCCCCGGCCGAAGGGCAGAAAAGTTATTCCGTTAGGAATTCTGACGCTACCGTGGATAAACCGCGCAACCCTTTACTCACCTTTACCCTTAGGTGTGGAGAAGCCGTGCAAAACCGGGCGTCACCTGGGTAAAACGAAACCACCAAATTTCGTAGCCCTCCTTTCTCCCCGTTTCCACAGCTCTAATGATAATAAAGGGATTAAAAATTTTAAAAAACTAATAACTATTAAGGAGATGGGGCAAATACCGGACGATCGGAAAAAAATCGAGTTTCACCGGGCCGTGAAGATCTGGCTGCTGGTGGGCCTCGTGATGGTGGTCGGGCAGATCGTGATCGGGGGAATCACCCGGCTAACGGAGTCCGGCCTGTCCATCACCGAATGGAAGCCACTCAGCGGGGCGATGCCTCCCCTGAACGACGCCGACTGGCAGGCCGAGTTTGAGAAGTACCAGGATTCCCCCCAGTTCGAGCAGATTTTCGCGGACATCAGCATGGCCGATTTTAAGTTCATCTACTTCTGGGAGTGGTTTCACCGGCAGTGGGCCCGCATCATGGGGCTGGTCTTTGCCGTCGGCTTCGTCTTCTTCACCTTCAAGGGGTGGCTCGGAAAGCGGCTGACGCGTCGCCTCGGCGTCGTGGTGGCCCTGGCGGCCCTGGCGGCCAGCTTCGGGTGGATCATGGTGGCCAGCGGGCTGCAGGAGCGCCCCTGGGTGAACGCCTACAAACTGGCCATCCACCTCTCCCTGGGCGTCACGCTCTTTTCCTACCTGTTGTGGATAACGTTGAAGGTCTACGCCCCCGAAGCCCCGAGTTTCCCACAGGTGAGCGTGGATAAGCCGCGCTGGTCATTCAACATTGTGCTCGGAATCCAGCTCTTTATCGGGGGCATCATGAGTGGGGCGAAAGCCGCGCTTCCGTACCCGACCTGGCCCGATATGAACGGCAAATTTTTTCCCACAGTACTGACCCGATCCGAGAACTGGACTGTGGATAACCTGGTGTATTACGAAGCTTCCCTCTTCCAGCCGGCCCTCACGCAGTTCTTGCACCGAATGACTGCTTATACCCTGTTTATCTTGGGTTTATACCTCGCTTATCGCATTATCACCCAGTCCCCGCCCGCCGTTTTCCGCAGGGCGGCCTACCTGTTGATAAGCCTGTTGATAATTCAATTGATTTTAGGCATCGCTACGGTGGTGAGCAGCAAGGGGGAGGTGCCGGTGGACCTCGGCGTCGCCCACCAGTTCACCGCCATTGCCCTGGTCGCCGCCACGGTTTACCTCAACTATTTGTTCAACCGGGGTACTCCACTGAACCCTGTTGGGAAGTTAGTGGAAAAAGGGGTGTAAAACGCTTGCCTAATTTAAACTGGCGTCGTAGTTTCCTGTGGAAGCCCACCCCTCCCGCCGCCGGGCCACGTACCGCGCCGCTAAAAAGATGGCCAGCAAAAAATGCAGCAACATCCCCCGGGAATCAGGATTGTAGAAGGCCTGGATGATGGCCATCCCGAAGTGAAACGCCGAGAGCGAGGCCGTGACCAGCAGGTAAACCTCCCGGACCGACCGGCGCAGATAAGCCAGCAATGAGAGGGCCGCCAGGAACAACGCCGCCAGGCCGTACATCTTCAGCAGTAAGCCGTAGCTGTCTCCCGTAGCGGATCCGAAACCGGGGACCAACTCCGGCGTGCCCGGATAAAAAAGAAACAGCAGGCCGGCAATTCCCTCGATGAGTGTGTGCAGTAGTAGTACCATACCCTCCCTAATGCAGCGGGCTCCAACTGGTTCGTCCGCGGCCCCACATCGTAAAACGAAGTTAAAAACGAGTGTGCCGACATGTTTGGCTACACCTTGTTTTGTTATCTTGTCCGCAACGACCACAAACCCGGCCCTCACTCCTTAAAGGTGTCGAAGATGCAGCAGACTCAAATAGCGATAGGAAACGAGATCCGGATCACCCGGGGGGAACTGCTTACCGTACTGGCCGGTAAGCACGAATTCCTCTGGCATTTCGCCAAGAAGATGGCCGAGTGCCGCCGTTGTAGTTGCCGGGAAGTCGGAGAAGGATCCTACCGGGTATACATCAACGGATACGGAGACTTTATGCTGTACCACCGGTGTGGTGATTGTGACTACCCGGTTCGTTCCTACGTGGACCTGAGTCAGGATATCAATCTGCGCTGCCGGGTGCGTCGCCTGTGGTTGTCCAAGTATAACTGACCATCTCCGTTCCTACTACCTCCTGGGGGCGGGCCCTGGTCTGGACCCTCATTGCCGCGGCCTTCATCGGTCCGGGAACGGTCACCACCGCACTCCGCGCCGGTAGCGATGGCGGCCCCGCCTACCTGCCCGTTGCCCTGCTGGCCGCCGCGGCCGGTTACCTGCTGATGGAAATGGTGGCTCGCATCACCGTCGTAACCGGTCGCAGCCTCGGCAGTATCGTCCGTGGCTACGGCCGTTGGTTACCGGGCACACTGCTCTTCTGCGTAGTCTTCGGTTGCGCGGCCTACCAGGCGGGTAACCTGACGGGCGCGCTCGGCGGACTGCAATTACTGGTGGGGGAGATCAGCCGTGGGTGGCTGCTGTTACCCGCCGGGGCAGTCGCCACCGCGCTCTGGTTCGGAACCACCGGCGATCTCGGCCGCTGGTTGGCGCTGGTCGTAGCGGGTATGGGACTGTTGTTCCTCTTCAGTGCCCTCAGTATTTTGTTTCTGGAAGACATTTCTCCCGCCGGGTGGTCCGGTCTCGACGCTTCCCTGATCGTTGGGCTGGTCGGGACGACCATCGTCCCCTATAATTTTTTCCTCGCCGCCGGCCTCGGTAGCGGGGGCCGATTGGAAGACATGCGGCGGGGGCTGAAATTATCCTATCTCATCGGGGCCGTCATCACCTGCGGCATTGTCGTAACGGGTAGCGTACTGATCTCCTTCACCGGATTCGATGATGCCGCCGGCGTGCTGGACGCTAGGCTGGGCGGTTACGGCCGCTGGATGCTCGGCCCCGGTCTCTTCGCCGCCGGTATTTCCTCGGCCCTGACGGCCCCCCTGGCCGCCGCGATGGCCGGCCGGGAGATGCTGTCCACCGGAGCTACCGGGCAGTGGGCCGGCGGCGGCCGCTGGTTCCGGTCGCTCTGGATCGGGGTACTCTTGGTTGGGCTCGGAGTAGGCCTGCTGCGGCTCCCCATTGTTCGCGTCATTCTTGTCGCCCAGGTCATCAACGGGGTGCTCGTTCCCCTCATCGGGGTGCTGGTTCTGGTACTGGCTAACGACCGAAGGCTACTGGGAGAACACGTGAATGGCTGGTGGCAAAACGGGGCCGGGCTGGCGCTGGTACTTTTCCTGGCTTACCGAAATGCGCAATTGCTGGGCGAGGCCGCGGGTGCCATCTTTCCCAATGGCTTTACTTCGGGGGGGTAACGTAGTCCTGGCGGTTGATTCCAAGTCGG
Source organism: Lewinellaceae bacterium (assembly GCA_963838715.1). Lineage (GTDB taxonomy): Bacteria > Bacteroidota > Bacteroidia > Chitinophagales > Saprospiraceae > Neolewinella. Next base: position 2,796,225 of record CAWISE010000009.1, on the reverse strand, counting down.
CGCATCCGGGCAAAGAGGGTCTTACCGTTGATCCCGAGCAACACACCGGCACCGTTCGGCCCGGTCACCCTACCGTTCGTATGGCTGAGGGCGCGGACGATGTGCCGCCGCTGGGCTTCTTCCAGGCTGATGAATTCTTCGCTGGCCGGTTCGTCGATCACTTTGTAGTAGCCGGTAATACCCGAAACTTTCCCTTTCGCCGTGGTGGACCACATGACCACCCGGAGCAGCGAACGCCGGTTATCGGCCGTCCGAATCATGAATTGTTCGTCCATCCGGTTGTAGCCGTTCATGAAGCCGATCATTTCGGCGTTCCAACGAGTCGCTTCCTTGCTGGTGAGCCGCTCGGCCATGCTGGCGGGCCGGAGCTCCTGAGGATCATCCGTGCCCATAATGGCCAGGAGATTGTCGCTGGCCAGCAGGCTCTGGTCCTGTAAGTCGTAGTCGAAACTTCCGATCCGCTGGGTGTGCTCCACGGTCTCGAGCATCCGCAGGTAACGTTGACTGTTGCGAGCATCCCGGATGATGCTGCAGATAAGTTGTTCCCGGGAAGCCTCGATCGTGTGGGGTACGCTGTAGATCTCGACGGGATAGATGGAGCCGTCGCAGTCTTGGTGGTAACTGTACATCCGGTCATTGCCGTTTTCGACCGTTCGTTTACAGTGGTTCCGGTAAATATCTTCATCGGACCGGGGGGAAAAATCAAAGACCCGTTTTTGCAGCAAGTCGTTAAGGGAGTACCCCAGTCTGCTACAGCAATTTGTATTGGCGAAGCGCACCGATCCGTCTAAACCCGAGCACAGCACATTGGCTTCTCCCGTGCTTACCATCTGGTTAGCTAAAGCCATGATTTGAGACTGGTCGAGAGGTTTCATTGGAGGTACACTTACTGGATTCCCCTTAGGAATTGTAGACAAATTTAGTGTTATTCCAACACGAATGTAATGGCATTAGTTTGTTTAAACTTGGTTGTCTTACCCGTCCGCGAGAGGTTGTTCTGTTTTGCAAATGGTCAGTTACCGACAGCAACGGTCAAATCTATTGTGGGACACTAACGTTATATTGTTTCTTCCCGTTGTGCCCAAACGTTCGTCATGAAGCCCGCTACCTCCAATTACGACTTGCTCATCAGTAAACTCGATCGCTTTACGCGGAAGTATTACATCAATCAGTTAATCCGTGGTACGCTGTACACCGTAGGTTTGGTACTGTTGTTGTTCCTGGCCGTAAGTCTGCTGGAATCCCAGTTTTATTTTTCTACCGGAACGCGTAAGGTACTCTGGTACGGTTTCATCGGCCTGAGTCTGGTCGCCCTCGGTGGCTGGGTAATGCTTCCGCTGACCCGCTATTTCCGGTTGGGTAGCGTGATCAGTCACGAGCGGGCCGCCACCATCATTGGTCGGCATTTCGGTACTGTGCAGGACAAACTGCTCAACGTACTGCAACTTCGCCGTCAGGCTTCGGCGACGGACAATGCCCTGCTCCTGGCTTCCATCGATCAGAAATCATCGGAGATCAGCCCGGTCCCCTTCCAGTCGGCGATCAATCTGCGCAAGAACAGTCGTTACCTCCGGTATGCCCTCCCCCCGCTGGCACTGTTACTCATCCTGCTCGTGGCCGCTCCCAGCCTGATCAAGGATAGCACCAGCCGGCTCATCCGCAACGACGAACGCTTCGAACGGCCGGCCCCCTTTGCCTTCGTGCTCGACGATGCCGATGACCTGGAGGTGGTTCAGTACGGCGATTTTCCCCTGCGGGTCCGCGTGACCGGGGACGTACTGCCGGCGGAAGCCTACATCGAGGTGGACGGCTATCGCTACCGCCTCAACAAGGAAGATGCCGCTACCTTCACTTACCAGTTTAGTAACGTACAGGACAATACGAATTTCCGTCTGGCGGCCGGACAAGTGAGCAGCGTCGATTATACGCTGGAGGTACTGCCGAAACCGAACATCGCCTCCTTTACCGTCGACGTCGATTATCCGGACTACCTCGGTCGGCGCGACGAGACCCTGGCCAACATCGGAGACCTCACGGTTCCCGCCGGTACCCGCCTGAAGTGGTCTTTCGATACCGAAAACACGGACCGTATCGATCTGCGCTTCCGCAATGATGCCGAGACGGCCGAAGTACGCCGCGACGGTAGCAACCTCTACAGCTTTGACAAGCGTGCCCTGCGCTCCGATCGGTACACCCTCTACATCGGAAACAACCGTTTGCCGGTAGCCGATTCCGTGAGTTACGGCCTGTCGGTCGTCGCCGATCTTCACCCACAGATCAGCGTGGAGTCCTTTCGGGACAGTACCAACGAAAAATTGCTCTACTTCCTGGGCGAAGCCTCGGATGATCACGGCATCAGCAAGGTTAATTTCGTCTACCGGGTAAAGAAGGAAGACGGTAGCGAACTCCCCGCCGAGGTCGTCCCGATCGCCGGACGCTCCGGCAAGCAGACCCGCTACGATCACGTCTGGGACCTGAACGCCGATATTCCCCTCGCCGCGGGAGACGAACTGACCTACTACTTTGAAGTCTACGACAATGACGGGGTCAATGGCGCCAAGAGCGCCCGTACCGGGGTGATGGCCGTCCGCCTCCCCACCGAGGAGGAACTGGAGGCTAAATCCGAGGCCAACGACGAGAAGGTAAAAGACCAGCTCAAAAAGGCCCTCGACGCTACCAAGGAACTGGAGGAGGATACCAAGAAACTGCGCGAAAAAATGCTGCAGGAGAAGGACCTGGACTGGAAGGCTAAGAAGGAAGTGGAGAAACTCGCCGAACGCCAGAAGGAGATCCAGAAGCAGATCGAGCAGGCCCAGCAGGCCTTCGAGGAAAATATGCAAAAGCAGGAGGAATCCAGCGAGCAGGATCAGCAGATCATGGAGAAGCAGCAGAAACTTCAGGAGATGTTTGAAGAGGCACTCGACGAGGAGATGCAGCAACTTATGCAGGACATCCAGGAACTGATGGAAGAGCTCAACAAGGACGATGCCCTGAAGAAAATGGAGGACATGGAGCTCAACGACGAAGAGACCGAGAAGGAACTCGACCGGATGCTCGAACTCTTCAAGCAGCTGGAAGTCGAAAAGGAAATGCAGGATGCCATCGAGGACCTGGAAAAACTGGCCGAGGAACAGGAAAAACTGGCCGAGGAAACCGAAAAGGGAGAAAAACCCCAGGAAGAACTGAAGAAAGAGCAGGAGGAAATCCAGGAGAAATTCGAGGAGATCGAAGAGAAACTGGAGAAGACCGAAGAGAAGAACGAGGAGCTGGAAAAGCCCATGGAACTCGATACTCAGCAGGAGGAGTCCGAAGAGGTGAAGGAGGACATGGACGAGGCCCAGGAAGAAATGAAGCAGGAGGAAAACAAGAAGGCCTCCGAAAAGCAGAAAGACGCCGGTAAGAAAATGAAGAAAATGGCCGAGTCCATGGAAGCGGCCATGCAGAGCATGCAAATGGAAGGCGCCCAGGAAGACATGGCGGCGATCCGCCAGTTACTGGAGAATATCGTAGATCTCAGCTTCGACCAGGAGGAGACGATGAACGACCTCAACATCACCACCGTCAATACGCCCCGCTACGTGGAACTGGTGCAGCAGCAGTTTCGCATCAACAATGATTTCAAGTTGGTGGAAGACAGCCTCCAGGCGCTGGCCAAGCGCAACTTCCAGATCGAAACCTTCATCACCGAGAAGGTGACCGAGATCAAGGGTAACCTGAACGCTACCGTTTCCGAACTGGAGGAACGCCGTACCCCACAGGCCGCCGCCGTACAGCAGAGTGCCATGACGGGACTGAACGACCTGGCCCTCATGCTCAGTGAGAGTATGGAAAACATGCAGCAGCAAATGGCGGGTATGATGGCCGGCGATCAGCAGTGCCAGAACCCCGGCGAGGGTAAGGGCCAGAAGGGCAACAAACCCAGCGAGAACCCGGGGAGCAGCGGACAACGCAGCCTCGGGGAAGCCATGAAATCCATGAAGGAAGGAATGGAAAAGGGGAAGGGCGGCACCAGTAAGGAGTTCGCCGAAATGGCCGCCCGTCAGGCCGCCCTCCGCCGGGCACTGGAGAAAAGGCAGCAGGAGAACCAGCAGGGAGGCAAGGGAAAGGACGGCCAGCTCCAGGAACTGATCGAAGAAATGAATAAGGCGGAGGAAGACCTGGTCAACAAGCGCCTGACCCAGCAATCGATGATGCGTCAGCAGGAAATTCTTAATAAGATGCTGGAGCACGAAAACGCCGAACGCCAGCAGAAAATGGACGAAAAACGAAAGAGCGAAACCGCCGAGCAGCAACGCCGGGAACTTCCCCCGAGCCTGGAGGAGTACATCCGTCAGCGCCGCGCCGAGATCGAGATGTTCAAGCGCGTCACGCCCGAACTAAAGCCCTACTTCCAGGGACTGGTCGATGAGTATTTCCGCTCCCTGCGGTCAAATTAATTTCCGCCCGGGGTGCCGTCGTTTTTTTATCCGGCGATAAAACATTATACTGACCGGGTGGTTTTCTTCAGGTATCCGGAAGTGGCACAATTGGTCTGCAAAGGTAAAAGCTTGTCGGCCAATTCATTAGCTCGCTCTCCGTCTACTTCCCCCGGTTTACGTCAGAACTAAGCTCTTACATCAATGCTAACACTCGCTTCGGATCCCAGTAACATCTCCAAGGTCGAACAACTCGTCGACCAGATTGCCGCCAAGTACCAGCTTAATCAGGAGAAGCACGCCAATATGCTGATCAGCCTGACCGAAGCGGTGAACAACGCCATCATCCACGGTAACAAGCAGGATCGGAGCAAGACCGTCAGTATCCGGTTGGCCAAAGTATCCAGCGGCCTCGCGGTCCGCGTGACCGACCAGGGGCGTGGGTTCAACCACCAGGCCCTTCCCGACCCCACCTGCCCCGAGCGCATTTTCGAATGTGGCGGCCGTGGCGTATTTCTGATGAATCAGCTCTGTGATAAAATTCGCTACATCGACGGCGGCAGCACCGTCGAGATGCAGTTCAAACTGGGCTGATGATTGTGCCCGGTATTGAGTTTTACGAAGAGGAGGGCGGAAAATTACCCGCTGCATCCGATCACCCGCTGCTGGCGGACTGGATCAAAGCCACGATTGAACGTCACGGAGGAACAGCCGGCGACCTCAACTACATCTTCTGCGGTGATGACTATCTCCACTCCATGAACGTCGAGTACCTGGGCCACGACACCCTGACGGATATCATCACCTTTCCCTACGATACCTTCCCCCGCGTTACCGGCGACCTGTTCATCTCCACCGAACGCGTAGCCGATAACGCCAACGAGCTGGGGAACAGCTACCGCGACGAACTGCACCGGGTCGTTATCCATGGCGTGCTTCACCTCTGTGGCCACGGTGATAAGTCACCCGAAGACACGATCAGGATGAGACAGCTCGAAGAAGAAGCCCTGCACCTGCGCCCCGGCGCCCTGTTAGTTAGTGGCAAGTAGCAAATAGCCCGCAGTAGTTAGTCGCGTTACCGGCGACTACGAATCTCCTACTACTGAATAATCTGCCGCGGACGCAGGTGCAGGGTTCGTAGAAACCGTTAAGCCAGTGCGGGGCGTTCCCGTATTTTTGTGCGGAAAGGGGCATCTTTGCTTGCTTAATAGCGAAGCGAAAATTTACGCATGAAAGTTCTCAAGTTCGGCGGTTCCTCCGTCGCTAAACCGGAGCGAATCCGTGGCCTCATCAATATCCTGAAGGATTACTACGCGGCCGGCGATCACTTCACGGTCGTATTCTCCGCCTTTGGCGGGGTGACGGACGGGCTGATCGAAATGGGCACCCTCGCCGCGGCGGGGAATGACCGGTACGGACAACTGTTCGATGCCTTTGCCGAGCGCCACCAGGATGCCATTACCGAACTGCTGCCCGCCGGGGAACTGCGGGAAGAGACGGCCCAGCAAATGCGCAAAAGCCACGAGGTACTGAAGAATTTGCTGTACGGTATCTTTCTGGTGCGGGAGGCCTCCACCCGTACGATGGATTACGTCCTGAGTTTCGGGGAACGTTCCAGTGCCTACATCGTCTCTCAGGCCATGAACCAGCAGGGAATTCCTTCGGAGTACCTGGATGCCCGCAAGATTATCCTGACGGACAAGACTTTCGGTTCCGCCCGGGTCAACTTCGACAAATCGTACAATAAAATAGCCCAGTTTTACGCGGAACACCCTAAGGTACAGGTGGTTACCGGGTTTATTGCCTCCGCGAAGGGAGGTTTGACCACTACCCTGGGGCGGGGAGGTTCCGATTATACCGCCAGCCTGCTCGCAGCCGGACTGAGCGCGGATGCCATCGAAATTTGGACGGACGTCAGCGGCGTCCTGACCGCCGATCCGCGCCGGGTGAAGAAAGCCTTTACCATTCCGAAGATGACCTACGCCGAGGCGATGGAGATGTCGCACTTCGGGGCTAAGGTGATCTATCCTCCCACCCTGATGCCGGCACTGCACAAGCGCATTCCGCTCTACATCAAGAATACCTTCGAGCCGGACTTTCCGGGTACGAAGGTGAGTGAGGAGAGTAGCCGGGATGGCGTGGCCGTTCGCGGTATCAGCTCGATCAATAACGTGGCGTTGCTGACGATCTCCGGTAGCGGCCTCTTCGGTGTACCGGGAATCGCCGCCCGCCTCTTCGGAGCACTGGCCCAGGATAAGGTCAATGTCATCCTCATTACTCAGGGTTCGAGTGAGCACGCCATCAGTTTCGCGGTGCAGCCCAGCGATGCGGATCTTGCACGCTCGGCGGTAGAGCGGGCATTCGAGTACGAAATCGATCGGGGAGTGGTGAATGGCATCAAGGTGGAGCGCGACCTCTGCGTCGTGGCCATCATCGGTGAAAATATGCGCTACCAGCCGGGTATCTCCGGTCGGCTGTTTCAGGCACTGGGCAAAAACGGTATCAACGCCGTAGCCATCGCCCAGGGATCGAGTGAGCTGAACGTGTCGGTTGTCATTCCGAAGGAGGATGAGACAAAAGCCCTCAACGCCCTGCACGAGGCCTTCTTCCTGTCTGACTACAAAACCCTCCACCTCTTTATCGTCGGCGTCGGATTGATCGGGGGAACGCTACTCCAGCAAATCAACGAGCAGAACGATTACCTCCGGGAAAAGCGGGGAATGGAGTTGAAAGTGATCGGCATGGCCAACAGTAAGAAGATGGTCTTTAACCCGGACGGGCTGGAAACGGACAACTGGAAAGTTCAGTTGAAAGCATCGGAACAGGCCGTCGACCTGCCGGTCTTTATCGGAAGGATGCGTGACCTGAATCTCAGTAACAGTATTTTCGTGGACAACACGGCGGACAGTCGTATCGCCACCTACTACGAGGGGATACTGGACGAGAGCATCAGTATCTCTACTCCGAATAAGATCGCAACCTCTTCCAGTTTCCTGCAGTACCGACGGCTCCAGAACATCGCCAATAAGCGGGGCGTACAGTTTGCCTACGAAACGAACGTGGGGGCCGGACTGCCGATCATTTCCACCCTGCGTGACCTCATCGACAGCGGAGACCGGATTCGTAAAATAGAGGGTGTACTCAGCGGATCGCTCAGTTTTATCTTCAATAATTTCGACGGTACCCGGCCCTTCGCCGAGGTGGTTCGCGAGGCCCGGGAAAAGGGATTTACCGAGCCCGACCCCCGGATCGACCTTTCCGGTAAGGACGTCGGTCGCAAGATCCTCATCCTGGCCCGGGAGACCGGTGCGGAATTGGAAGCTACTGACGTTGACATCCGGGGCTTCCTGCCCGAAGGGGCGATGGAGGCCGACTCCGTCGATGACTTTTTTACGGTACTGGAGGAAAACGCGGACTACTTCACTACCCTGTTGCGGGAAGCCCAGCGGGAGGATAAAGTACTGCGTATGATCGCCAGTCTGGAAGAGGAGCGGGCGACCGTTGGTGTCCAGGCAGTGGGTCCGGACAGTCCATTCCACCAACTCTCCGGAAGCGACAACATGATCGTCTTTACGACGGATCGTTACCGGGCCCGCCCCCTGGTGGTACGCGGACCCGGAGCCGGAGCGGAAGTGACCGCCGCCGGGGTTTTCGCCGAAATCATCAAGATTGGAAACTACCTAAGCTAAGTTCATGCAATCAGTACGCGTATTCGCCCCGGCCACCGTCGCCAACGTAGCGGTAGGTTTTGATATTCTCGGCTTTGCCATCGACCGGCCGGGAGATGAAATCGTTGCCAGTTTCAATCCGGACAGGAAGGGCCTTCGGATCACCAAGATCACCGGGACCGGAGATAAGGTCCTGCCCCTGGAGGTGGAGAAGAATACCGCCGGCGTCGCAGCGCTACGGTTGCTGGAGCACCTGGGGAAGGCAGACCTGGGAATCGACCTGGAAGTTCATAAGCGGATGCCCTTCGGTTCCGGCCTGGGCTCCAGTGCCGCCAGTGCCGCCGGTGCGGTGGTGGCCGTCAACGAGCTACTGGGCGCTCCCCTCAGCCGGGAGTCCCTGCTTTACTTCACGGTACTGGGGGAGGAAGTTGCCGACGGCAGCTTTCACGCGGACAATGTCGCCCCGAGTCTGGTCGGTGGTATCGTACTCATCCGGAGTAACGAGTCACTGGATGTCCATAAACTACCCGTGCCGGAAAATCTGTACGTAACCGTGGTTCATCCGGAGATTGAAATCCTGACCCGGGATGCGCGGGCGGTGCTTTCCGACCAGGTCCCGCTGAAGACGGCGATCCGGCAGATGGGTAGTCTGGCTAGCTTCATCACCGCGCTTTACACCAATGATCTTCCCCTGCTGAGTCGCTCCCTGAAGGACTTCATCGTTGAGCCTCAGCGCAAGCAATTGATCAGGGGGTTCGATGCGGTACAGGCCGTAGCCCTGGAGAAGGGAGCCCTGGGGTGTAGTATCAGTGGCGCCGGCCCCAGTGTATTTGCCCTTTGTGACTCCGGCTACCTGGCCCAGGCCGTCGGTCAGGGAATGCAGGAAGCCTTCGCGGCCGTGGGAGTCGAAAGCCAGGTGTATGTCTCGCCCATCAATCAGCAGGGAGTAACCATCCTGGAAACGATTCAATAAAAGACCTATGCAGTTTTACAGCACCAACGATCCGAACCATAAAGTCGGACTGGCCGAGGCTATCTTCCGGGGGCTCCCGGCGGATAACGGACTCTACATGCCGGAGCGAATCAATCCCCTACCCACATCCTTCTTCGAGCGGCTCCCGGATTTATCCTTTGCGGAGATCGGCTTCGAAGTAGCCCGCCAGCTGGTCGGTACGGCCATCGGGGAGGAAGACTTGCGGACACTGGTAACGGAGGCCATCAACTTTCCCGCCCCCGTGGTAAGGCTGGATGACCAACGGTACGTACTGGAATTGTTTCACGGACCGAGCCTCGCCTTCAAGGACTTTGGCGCACGGTTTATGTCCCGACTGATGGGGCATTTCAATAAGGGCAACGACAAGGAATTGGTCATTCTGGTTGCTACCTCCGGGGATACGGGAGGGGCCGTGGCGGCTGGTTTCTACAAGACGCCGGGGATCGAAGTAGTCATTCTTTATCCTAAGGGGAAGGTAAGTCTGCTCCAGGAAAAGCAACTGACGACGCTGGGACACAACATTCACGCCCTGGAGGTGGACGGAACCTTCGATGACTGTCAGGCCATCGTTAAGCGTGCCTTCCTGGACAAAGAACTGCGGAGCCAGATCCGGCTGAGTTCCGCCAACAGTATCAATATCTCCCGCCTGATTCCCCAGACCTTTTACTACTTCGAGGCTTACAGGCAGCTGGGAGCAGCGGGTGATCCGGTTGCTTTCTGTATCCCCAGTGGTAACTTCGGCAACCTGACGGCGGGGCTACTGGCGCAGCGACTGGGCCTGCCGGTCCACCACTTTATCGCGGCTACGAACGCCAACGATGTCTTTCCCTCCTTCCTGAAGACGGGCACCTATACCCCCCGCCCCTCGGTGGCTACCCTATCCAATGCAATGGACGTTGGCGCACCCAGCAATTTCGCCAGGATGCTGAATCTTTACGGTCACGTAAACGGATTAGACCCGTCTTCCTCCACTACTCATTCCCGGATGCAGGAGATGATCTCCGGCTACGCTTACGATGACAAGACCACCGAAGCTGCCGTACGGGAAGTAAAGGAGCGCTTCGGCTACACCATTGATCCCCACGGTGCGGTCGGTTACCTGGCCCTTACCGAGTGGCAGCGGGAGCATCCGGCCACCCGGGGCGTTATCCTGGAAACGGCCCACCCGAGTAAGTTCAAGCCGGACGTAGAACGTATCCTGGGACAGCCCGTTGAAGTGCCGCAGCGGTTGCTAGAACTATCGGATAGAAAGAAGGTGGCGACCCCAGTGGGCACGGCATACGGTCCGGTACGCGAAATACTGGTGGAGAAATACGGGTAAATTGTTCCACGTGGAACAAAATGTCTGCGGAGTCCGGAAGGACTCCTTACTAAATAGCTAGGGGCGGTGCCCCTAGCTGACCACTAAAGAGTCCTCCGGACTCAGCACTGTGTTCCACGTGGAACAATAATCCCTGCCCCCCCACCTCCTCTAAAAACCTTGCACCCGCGCACCGCCGCCCTCTTTTGTCGTTTATACACTAAAGCCAGTTGGTTCCGGTGCTTATCTTCGGGCACTTTACAAAACTACATACTTAGCCAAATGACCAGATACATCATACTCGGGCTTAGCCTGCTACTGTCACTTAGTCTCTCCGCCCAGGAGGACAATACGAATAAGAATCCTTTCCGTCAGCTTTACAATGAGTTGCCTACCCCCAATGTCTACCGTAACGCGGCGGGCGCTCCCGGACACCAGTACTGGCAACAGAAGGCCGACTACGAGATCGAAGTGCGGCTGGACGACAACACCCAGCGCATCTACGGAGAGGAGAAGATAACTTACCACAACAATTCGCCGGATGTACTCCAGTACCTCTGGGTGCAACTGGACCAGAACGTGCGGGCGCTGGACTCGGATACCTACACCACGGGTACCAACCAACTGGGGGAACGGATGACGCTGTCACAACTCGGCCGCTTGGAGCCAACCTTCGACGGAGGCTTCAAGATCGACCACGTTAAGGACGGTAGCGGTAAGGATATGAAGTACGCTATCGTCAAGACGATGATGCGGGTTGAAATACCACAACCGCTGAAGTCGGGTGAGAAGACCGAACTACGGATCAAGTACTGGTATAATATCAACGACCGGGCGAAGGACGGCGGCGGTCGCTCCGGATCCGAATACTTCGAGGAGGATGACAACTACCTCTACACCATCGCTCAGTTCTATCCCCGGATGGCACTGTACACCGATAACGAGGGCTGGCAGAACAAGCAGTTTCTCGGGCGCGGTGAGTTTACCCTGACCTTTGGCGACTACGACGTAAAGATTACCGTGCCGGCTGACCACCTGGTGGCCTCCACCGGTACGCTACAGAACCCCAACGACGTACTGACGAAACAGCAACGCGACCGGATGGAGCAGGCCCGGAAGGAACGGGTTCAACCGGTGATCATCGCTACCCAGGAGGAAGCCGTCGAGCGGGAAAAGACCAAATCGACCAAGGAGAAAACCTGGCACTTCAAGGCGGAAAACGTACGTGACTTCGGTTTTGCCAGTTCCCGGAAGTTCATCTGGGATGCCATGGGCGTAGCGCAAAGTGATGGCAGTGTCGTAATGGCCATGTCGATGTACCCCAAGGAAGGTAATCCACTCTGGGAGCGCTTCAGTACGAAGGCCGTTGCCCACACCCTGAAGTGGTACACCCACTATACCTTCAACTACCCCTACCCCGTCGCCTGGTCGATCAACGCCGCGAATATCGGAATGGAGTACCCGATGATCTGCTTCAACTTCGGCCGCGTCGAGGAGGACGGTACCTACACCGAGCGGACGAAGTACGGTATGATCGGCGTGATCATCCACGAGGTAGGCCACAACTACTTTCCGATGATCGTCAATTCCGACGAGCGGCAGTGGACGTGGATGGACGAAGGTCTCAATACTTTCCTCCAGTACCTGACCGAACAGCAGTGGGAGCGCGACTACCCCAGCCGCCGCGGCCCCGCCAATAAGATCGTAGATTACATGAAGGGTGACAAGCAGTACATCTCCCCGATTATGACCAATTCGGAGTCGATCTGGCAGTTTGGTAACAACGCTTACGGAAAGCCGGCCACCGCACTGAATATCCTCCGGGAGTCCGTAATGGGCCGGGAGCAGTTTGACTACGCCTTCAAGGTGTACGCCAACCGCTGGAAATTTAAGCACCCCGCCCCCGCCGATCTCTTCCGGACCATGGAGGACGCTTCGGGCACCGATCTCGACTGGTTCTGGCGCGGTTGGTTCTTTACCACCGATCACGTAGATATCGCCCTGACGAGCGTAGAGCCCTTCCGCATCAACACCCGTAACCCGGTGGTTGAGAACGAGCGGGAGAAGGCAAACACCGAAAGTAGTGGCCGTAACATCAGCGCCATCCGTAATGCCGAACAGATTGAGCAGACCTACGACGAGATCGATCCTTCCCTCCGGGACTACTACACGGATTACGACCCGCTGAAATCGACCGTACTGGACGAGGAAGAGTACCAGGAGTATATGAATGGCCTGAGTGAAGAAGAGAAGGCCGTACTGGAAGCCGATAAGTTCTACTACCAGTTGACCTTTGAAAATAAGGGCGGACTGGTCATGCCCATCATCCTGCGATTTAAATTCGCGGACGATACCGAGGAGATTATTCGCATCCCCGCCGAGATCTGGCGGATGGGTACCGATGAGGTGAGTAAGGTATTCCCCTTCACCAAGGAGGTTACGGCCATCGAACTCGATCCCTTCCTGGAAACCGCCGATACGGACACCAGCAACAATTACTACCCATCCCGGACGGGCCAGAGTCGTTTCGATCTCTACCAGAGCCGCGAACGTGGTAGTGGGGAGAATCCGATGCAGCGCGATCGTCGGGTCAGGGAGCGGGCCGGATCTAACTAATCTGACTTGTTTTCGAGGGAAGACCGGCCCGTCCCCAGGTGGACGGGCCGGTCTTCGTATTTTCGCGACTTACCCCGTAACTGCTACCCTAATGGATTACAAACAGTCTAATCTTACGATCATCTCCAGCGAAGTAACTCCCGGAGCCATCCGCTGGCGTAGTCCCTCAAATATTGCGCTGACCAAGTACTGGGGAAAGCACGGCGACCAGCTCCCGCAAAATGCGTCGGTCAGTTTTACGCTCAGCGGAGCGGCAACGGACACTACCCTGCACTACCTACCCCGGGAATTGAGCGGAGAGGGTATCGAACTGCAACTTTACCTGGATGGCCAGCGGCGTCCTGATTTTGAGGAGAAGACTAAAAAGTATTTTCAGCGGCTGTTACCGATCTATCCGTTTTTGAAGCAACTCAGTTTTCGGGTGGAAACGAGCAACAGCTTTCCGCACTCCGCCGGGATCGCCAGTTCGGCGTCCGGGATGAGCGCGCTGGCGCTCTGTCTGGTCTCCCTGGAGGAAGCGCTATTCGGCTCCGTTACCGGGGAAGGAGGCGCGCAACGCAAGGCCAGCTATTTGGCCCGACTGGGGTCGGGAAGTGCCTGTCGGTCCGTCTACGGAGGCGCGGCCGTCTGGGGTAAGCTACCGGACCTGGAAGGGAGCAACGACGAGTACGCTGTTTCGGTGACGGAGGAGCTACACCCCACCTTCCGGAACTATCACGATGACATCCTGCTCATCTCCAAATCGGAGAAGTCGGTCAGCAGCCGGGCCGGACACGGCCTCATGGAGGCAAATCCCTATGCGTCAGTCCGTTATGCACAAGCGACACGGCGTACGGCTGAGTTGCTGAATGTACTTCGGGGTGGTGATCTGGAACGATTTGGGCAAATAGTTGAATCAGAGGCACTTACACTGCATGCGCTGATGATGAGTAGCCGTCCGCCCTACGTACTGATTGAGCCGAACACCCTGCACGTGATCAAACGTTTACAGCAGTACCGGGCGGATACGGGGCGACCGTTGTACTTCACGCTGGATGCCGGTCCTAATCTTCATTTGCTGTACCCTGAATCAATTGCGGCCGAGGCGCGTTCCTTCATCAGGGAACAACTGCTGTATTTCTGCGAGGACAAGCAATACCTGGTGGATAGAGTAGGAAAGGGGCCCGAAAAACTGGAAGTGAATGGTTAACTATCGTCTTTTCATTGTACTGTCTTTTTTCATCCTGCTGCAGGGTTGTCGCCTGACGGCCCAGGAAATCCCCGAACGGTTACGGACCGGCTACGGGCCGCTGGACGAAAAACTGTCCACTCTGGTCACCGTTGACAGTCTCGCGATCAGCGCCAGGAGGGCGAGGACGCTGGATGCAAAGTTCATTGACGCCCGTGAGCCGGAAGAATTCCGGGTGAGTCATCTGCCGGGCGCCCTGCCCCTGGGCTATAAATCGCCGGATTATGCCGTGCTGAACGACCTGGACAAGGACCGTCCCCTGGTGGTCTACTGTACCGTCGGCTACCGTAGCGAACGAATAGCCAAGGAGTTGCGGGAACGGGGTTTTACCCGGGTCTACAATCTCTTCGGTAGTCTCTACGCCTGGAAACTGGCCGGCTACGAGCTGGTGAATGCACAAGGGCCGACGGAGCAGTTGCATACCTACAACCGGAAGTGGGGGAGCTTCGTCCCGGATTCGATTGGGGAGAAGGTGTACTAGGCTGGTAGCCAAGTTGTGATCATTATTATGCTCGCGGAACATTATGTTTGGTGAGCATAATTTTATGATATTGGGCTAAAGTGACCTAAATTAGCTAAATTAGGTCAAATAATTGACCTAATTAACGTGAATTAAGTCATTTTGTGAATATAATCCACTTTAAAACCGTCTTACCAACCAAACCAGTATCCCGATTACCCCCAGCGACAATAAGTGAAACCACCACGGCCAGTAGTGGCCCCTCACCGCACCCTCGCTGGCAGCTACGGAATTCGACCAGGCCGTCCAGGCATCCACGATCGGTAACTGACCGAATAAGTAGCGTCGCTTTCCCCGCCAGGTAAAGGCTAGTCCGAACGACTGGATGGCCGCCCGCAACCCGAGGAACAACTCCGTCCGACCGTTGATGCCGGCGGCCCGCTGTCCGACGATGGAGGCCGCTCCCCCGATGCCCCAGATCACCGGCCCGGAATCGATATCACCCCTCCCCGTCGCCCCCACCGGATACTCCCGGATGGCGGGAAGGCCGAGCCGGGAAGCGACAAAGTATTTTTCGTACAGTTGAAATTGCTCCTCCGCGAAGGAGGAATCGATGTCGGGCAGTAAGGAGAGGATCAGACTGGAAGAACTTCCCCGTGCCCCCTGTATCGTTGCGCCACTTCTCGCATCCACCAGGTGGGGAAGCATGCCCGTGACGGGATCGAGATGATTTCGAATCCGGTTTAGCCAGTTCTGCGTCAAGCGGTGAATGGTATCCCGCTCCGCCGCCGTATACTCCAGTGAGTAGCTCGGCTGGAGGGCAGCCATGAGTACGACCATGTCCGCCGGCCAGGCCCCGTCGTGGTAGGATTCCAGGTAAGGACTCTCCGACTGGGCCAGAGCCACCCGTATCTCCCGGTACAGGTATTTGTCGTGGCGGTAGGCCAGGTGCCGCCAGCCCCGGTAGAAGGCACCGTAGGGAAGGGGAAGTGCCCGGGGAAAGATTTTCCGGGAAGAAGTATCCCGTTGGAGCCGGGTGAGAAATTCCTCGTCAATGGAGTAGGCAGCGGAGCGATTGACCAGGCCCGCCAGCGTTTGCATGAAGAGCTTGCCCTCGGGGAACAACCGCTGCATTTCCCGATCCGCCCCGCTGTTTACCGCTTCCCGGAGAAAACGGTCCTGGGCGAGCAGGTCTTCGTTCGGAGAAATACACTCCATGCCGAGGTAAGCGGGGGTATGGTGCAAGCTCAGGTTGAATAGCACAATACCGGCTACCAACAGATAACAGATCGACCGACAGATGATCAGAAAAAACCGGCTAAGCATTCCACAAGATACTTTGCACCTGCGCGCCGTCGGCAGACAAGTCCCGTACTCGATTCGGGATCCTCGCCTTCCTTACAACAATTCCTTATCTTCGCATCCGCTAAAGCGAACTATCTATGACTGATCTCTTCGACAAATTCCGCGATTTCAAGGGGCCGCTCGGCCAGTACCAGGACATTGCCCACGGCTATTTCTCCTTTCCCAAGCTGGAGGGAGAACTCGGCCCCCGCATGACCTTTCGCGGTAAGGAATGCATTATCTGGAGTATCAACTCCTACCTCGGTATCACCAACCACCCGGAGGTACGCAAGGCGGACGCCGACGCCGCCGCGGACTACGGCATGGCCTACCCCATGGGCGCTCGCATCATGAGCGGAGAGACCGACGAGCACATCGAACTGGAACGGGAACTCGCCGAATTCACCCAGAAGGAGGGCGCGCTGCTGCTCAATTTCGGCTACCAGGGCATCATGTCCATCGTCGATGCGCTGCTGACGCGCCACGACGTAGTGGTTTACGACCGCGATGATCACGCCTGTATCATGGACGGAATCCGCATGCACCAGGGGCCGAAACTGGCCTTTAAGCACAACGACCTGGACCACTTCCTGGTCCGTATGGAGCAGGCCAAGAAGGAGGCGGAAAAGCGCAACTCCGGTATCCTGGTCATCACCGAGGGCGTCTTCGGGATGCGCGGGGAGCAGGGAATCATCAAAGAGATCTGCGAGTACAAGGAAAAATACGGCTTCCGCCTGCTGGTCGACGATGCCCACGGCTTCGGTACCATGGGCGCCACCGGTGCCGGTGCCGGTGAGGAACAGGGCGTGCAGGACCAGATCGACGTGTACTTCAGCACCTTCGCCAAGGCCATGTCCGGCTTCGGAGCCTTCGTCTCCGCCGACAAGGACATCATCGAATTCTTCCGCTACAATTTGCGCAGTCAGGTTTTCGCCAAGACGCTCTGTATGCCGATGGTAAAGGGTGCCCGGGTTCGCCTGAAGTTGCTGCGCGAGCAGCCCGAACTGCGGGAAAAGCTGTGGAAAAACGTCAATATGCTCCAGGACGGCCTCCGGGAGGCTGGTTTCGACATCGGGAATACCGGTGCCTGCGTAACCCCCGTCTTTATGAAGGGGTCGGTGTACGAAGCGGGTGCCCTGATCTACGATATGCGGGAGAACTACGGTATTTTCTGCTCCGTCGTGCTGCCCCCCGTCATTCCGAAGGGGCAGTTGATCCTGCGCCTCATCCCTACGGCCGAGCACACCGAGGAAGACATCCGCGCCACGCTGGAGGCCTTCAAGAACGTACGCACGAAGCTGGAGGACGGTACCTACGAAAAGATGGGACAGATGTTCGCCCAGGGAGAGATCTCGGTGGTCTAACGGCTACCCGCGACCGCCGTAGGCAGCAGCGAAGCTAGCGGTGCTCGCCGGTAGAAAATCTTACGGAACGGACGATCGGCTCAGCGCCGGTCGTCCGTTTCTCTATTAGCACCGAGTCGGTAGCGCAGTTGAAAGGCCCTGGGAACGGGAAGCAGGTAACTCCTGACTGCTGCCTCAACACCAACGGAGAAGCGTGGGGAGAGCCAGTAGTTTACGCCAGCGAGGATATCCGTATCCCAGTCGAAGATGGTTTGCTGTCTGAATCTTGGCGCGATGGGGTCGGCGGGAAGCACGGTGTCATGAATTGGATAGACTTTCTCTCCGCCTAAGTAATCAAAAAAATTGATTCCAAATGTCATCAGGAGGCCGGCGTAGGGTTGCAGACGATTTCTTTTCCTGAAATTATAAGTAACCGTGCTGCTGAGGGCGTAATAACGGCTTTTTGATCGCGTGCGCGAGTAGAAATAATCGGTAGGTAACGCTCCCGTGGGCGGGAAGTTGTCGTCGTCGGTGTAACCATCGTAGGCAAATCCGATCCCGAATTCCATCCCGCTAGGGTACCGCCGGTGCGCTTGTAAGCGAACCAGCGCGATCAGTTGCCGGGTGCGGTCATCACCTGTCGGGAGACTGGAATTTGGCACGTAGTAAACTATGGGCCCGTCGGCCAGGAGCAGGGTATCGATGGGGCGGGGACGGAATGTCCGGGTTCCCCGAATAACCGTCATCGTGTCAGCGGCGGACACGCCGGTAATATCTCTGGGCTGCCTGAACCGCCAATCTCCTACCGTTAGCGACAATTGCCACCCCCGTTCCCCGTAATCTACGGACTGAGCACCTAGCCCACCGGAGGCGATTAATAAGAACAGGATAAAACGAAGCATAAAACTAGGGTTTCCCCAAAGCTAAGCTACGGAAAGCGAGAGAAGAAACCAGCGATGGAAAACAGGAGCGTAGATCTACTTCATAAGCACCTCTTTGTAAAGAATCGGGTCCGGGTACGCTTTTTTCAGCGAATAACGGATCACGTCGAAGGCCGTCACGACGCCCTTCAGTTCTCCGCGTAAATTCACCACCGGCAGCGTCTTGAACCGGCGGTCCATGAACAACTCGGCGGCGGTACCGACCTTATCCTTCGGGGCCAGCGTCAGTACGCCCCTGGTCATTACCTGACTGACGGGGCGGGCTTCGCTGTCCGTACACTCGCGGCAGTCGCGCCACAGGTCGTAACTGGTGATGAGGCCGACGAGCTTGCCGGCCTCGTCCACCACGGGTAATTGCTGTAGCCGTCGCTTGAGCATAAATTTGGCTACTTCACCCACCGTTTGGGTGGGCGTTGCGGTAGCGATGTCCGTCGACATAATGGACCGCACTTCTTCATTCATCATACTGAAAGGGTTTGCGGCTTTTTGGGGGGACTCTAATATAAGAATAAGGAGTTAAGGATCAAAGGACTCAGGAAGTTAAGGGGCCGAGAACCCCGAATCGAGTACGGGACTTGTCTGCCGACAGCGCGCAGGTGCAAAACTTACTTCAAAAAGGGGTTATGCGTCCGTTCCCACCCAATGGTCGTCTTCGGACCGTGGCCGGGGTACACCACCGTGTCCTCCGGTAACGGAAGCAGGTGGGTGTGAATGCTGCCCATCAGCGTATCGAAATCGCCCAGCGGGAGGTCCGTCCGGCCGATGGATTCCCGGAAGAGGACGTCGCCGGCGATGACGTAGCCCTCCGTCGCATTGTAGAAGCAGAGGTGTCCGGGAGAGTGGCCGGGGCAGAACAGGGCGGTAAAGGAGGCGTCGCCGAGCGTTACCGTTTCCCCTTCGTGAATGAAGTAACCCGGTTTCGGGGAGGCGGTCATCGGTGGCATCCCGTACGCCTGGACGACAACGGGGGCGGCCGTCAGCAGTTGCTCCTCCAGGGGGTGAATGCCCAGTTGCAGCCCGTAGGTACTTGCTACGAAGGCATTACCGAACACATGGTCGAAGTGGCAGTGGGTATTGATCAGTTGGACGGGGTTGAGCCGGTGTTCGTCCAGTGCCGCCACCAGCCGTTGTTCTTCCTCGTTACTGAAGCAGCCCGGATCGAAAATGATGGCCTCCCGGCTTTCCTCGTCGTAGACGATGTAAGTGTTTTCCTGGACGGCATTGAAGGTGAGCGTGATGATCTTGGTGGGCATGGTGGTCTTTTTTAAGTAGCCTACGAGTCGGACGTCCAAATCCTCAGCGACGCAGTCGCTGAGGATTGGAGACGGCCGACACGAGTCGACGATCAAAGTCGTTCATGTCGGCCCATTCGAATCGGCGCGGAGCGCCGGTGAGGTGGTCCGACTTGTAACGACGGGTTTACGAATTCATCGTCGCCATGAACTCGTCGTTACTCGTCGTATTCTTCATGTGGCGCATCAGGAACTGGAAGGCTTCCTCCGGCTTCATGTCGGCCAGGTGGTTACGCAACACGAACATCCGCTGGAGTACGTCCCGATCGAGCAGCAGGTCGTCCCGGCGCGTGCTGGAACGGGTGAAGTCGATACTCGGGTACATCCGCTTGTTGGCCAGGCCACGGTCGAGCTGGAGTTCCATGTTACCGGTACCCTTGAATTCCTCGAAGATCACCTGGTCCATTTTGGAACCGGTGTCCGTCAGGGCGGTCGCCAGGATGGTCAGGGAGCCGCCGCCGTCGATGTTCCGGGCCGCTCCGAAGAACTGCTTCGGCTTCTGGAGGGCGTTGGCCTCGACACCACCGGAGAGCACCTTGCCACTGCTGGGCTGAACGGTATTGTACGCCCGGGCCAGACGGGTAATGGAGTCGAGCAGGATGCAGACGTCGTGGCCGCTTTCTACCAGTCGCTTGGACTTTTCAAGGACGACCTTGGCCACGCGGACGTGGTTCTCGGCCGGCTCGTCGAAGGTGGAACTGATTACTTCGGCCTTCACGCTCCGCTTCATGTCGGTTACTTCCTCCGGGCGCTCGTCGATGAGCAGCACGATGAGGTAGGTCTCGGGGTGGTTTTTGGCGATGGCGTTGGCCACGTCCTTCAGCAGGAAGGTCTTACCGGACTTGGGCTGGGCGACGATCAGTCCCCGTTGTCCCTTACCGATGGGCGTGAACAGGTCGATCAGTCGCATACCGAAGTCACGTCCGTCCGACTTACCGGAAAGAGTGAATTTTTCGGTGGGGAACTGGGCGGTCAGGTAATCGAAGGGGACGCGGTCACGTACGTCCTTGGGGTCCAGGCCGTTGATTTTTTCCACGTCGAGGAGGGCGAAGTATTTCTCTCCTTCCTTGGGGGGCTTGACCGGTCCGCGCAGGGTGTCTCCGGTCCGCAGGCCGAAACTCTTGATCTGCTGCTGGCTGACGTAGACGTCGTCCGGGCTGGTCAGGTAGTTGTAGTCCGGGCTGCGGAGGAAACCGAAACCGTCGGGCATCATCTCCAGGATACCGGCTGCGCTGATCAGGCCATCGAGCTTGAACTCGGGGGGCTGCTGGCGGCGATTGTTACTGTTGCTGCCGCGGTCGTTTCTGTCGGTCCTGTCGGAGCGATCAGTCCTGTCGGTACGATCGGAGCGATCACTTCTGTCATTTCGATCGTTACGGCCCCGGCGGTTGTTACCGCCGTTGTCGTCGCGGTCATCGTAACGGCTCCGACGGTTGTTGTTGTCACCCCGGTCATTGCGGTCATTACGATCGCCCCGGTCATTGTTGCTGCCACGGCTGCTGTCGTCTCCGCTCCGGCGGCCCCGGCTGCGGCTTTCGGGCTGGTCATCCTCGACACGACCGCGGCCCCGGGCACGTCCCTCGAGGGCTACCTGCTCTTCGGAGGCGGGGGCGTCATCGGCGGCCTCCTTGTTGTCGTTGTCGTTATTGGCGTTGCGACCGCGGCCCCGACGCTCCTGCCCGCGACCCTGGTTGGATTTCTCCTTCTTGTTGTCTTCGTCGGTTTCCTCGTTGTTCCGCATGCTGCTGCGGCGACCCCGGGCGCGGGTGGTTCGGCCATCTTCGGACTTACCTTCCTCTTCCTGCTTTTCCTTACTGGAAGAACGGCCCCGGCTGTTGCGGGGCTTTTCCTCCTTGGGCTTGTCGTCGTCACGACCGGCCTTGCGACGGCCTCGCGCGGGAGCTTCTTTTTCGGAAGCGGCACGACTGGCAGCCGCGGCGGCGCGGCGGTTGGGTACCCGGTCGGTATCCGAGGCGGAGGGGGGTTCGGCGACGGAGCTGGTGCCTTTGATGGCTTGCTGGTCGAGAATTTTGATGATGAGGTCCATCTTGTTAAGGCGCTTGTATGCCTTAAGACCTAGCGTTTCTGCGTAATCCTTTAGTTCAGGAAGCAGCATGCTCTTTAGTTGGGCTATGCTATACATTATATGGTATGGTAACTATGGAAAGGTGGGAGGCACGGCCAGATTCAGGGAGGCACGCACAATTGGAGAAAAGGGGCTGTAAAAAGGAGCGTATGACGAAAGAAATCCGTTTGCTCATTCCGTGACAGAACTGCCACTGCTGCGAAAGTACGAAGATTATTTCGTTCGGAGGTTCCAAACAAGGTCTTTAGTACCTTCGCACCTTATTACAATGTCAACGACGTTCTGGTTCAGTAAGTATTTCCTTAACGTACAATCGCCGATCGACCCCATGTTACAAGTAGACACGCTACGCGACCACCGCGACCTCGCCATAACCGGATTAGCCAAACGCGGAATCGATGCCGCCGCCCAGATCGACCGCATCGTCGCGCTCGACGACCGCCGTAAGGAACTGCAGACTTCCCTGGATGCCCTGCTCGCCGAACGCAATACCCTCAGCAAGGAGATCGGCGAACTCTTCAAGAGTGGGCGCAAGGAGGAAGCAACCGCCAAACGGAACCGCGTCGGTACCATTAAGGAAGAGGCCGCCGGTCTTGAGGCCGACCATGACGCGAGCCGGGAAGCACTCACCGAGGCCCTGCTGCAGCTGCCCAATATTCCCCACGAACTGGTGCCCGCCGGTACCAGCGAGGAAGACAATGAAGTATTCCGCCCCTACGCCGGGGAACTGCCCCGGCTCGGTGACGGTGCCAAAACCCACTGGGAACTCAACGAGGAGTACCACATCTTCAGCCTCGAGCTCGGCGTACGGACCACCGGCAGCGGTTTTCCCGTCTTCACCGGTCAGGGCGCCCGCCTTCAGCGCGGTCTCGTGAATTATTTCCTGGATCGCAACACCGCCGCCGGCTACGTGGAGTACGCCCCACCCCACCTCGTTAACGAGGAAACGGCCCGCGCCACCGGTCAGCTCCCCGACAAGGAAGGGCAGATGTACCACGTAACCGGTGACGACCTCTACCTCATCCCCACCGCCGAGGTACCCCTGACCAATCTCTACCGCGGTGAAATTCTGGCCGAGGAACAGTTCCCGGTCAAACTTACCGGCTATACCCCCTGCTTCCGCCGGGAGGCCGGGAGCTACGGTGCCCACGTCCGCGGCCTCAATCGCGTCCACCAGTTCGACAAGGTCGAGGTGGTACAAATGGTAAAACCGGAAGGCAGCTACGGCGTACTCGATGAAATGGTCGCCCACGTCGGTAGTATCCTCGACGAACTCGGGCTGCCCTACCGCATCCTCCGTCTGTGTGGTGGCGACCTGGGGTTCACCGCGGCGATGACCTACGATTTCGAAGTCTGGAGCGCCGCCCAGCAGCGCTGGCTGGAGGTCAGCTCGGTGTCTAATTTCGAAACTTTTCAGAGTAACCGCCTCCAGTTGCGCTACCGGAACGAGCAGGACCGGACGGAGCTGGCCCATACCCTCAACGGTAGTGCCCTGGCCCTGCCGCGCATCATTGCGGCCCTGCTGGAAAACAACCAGACCCCGGACGGTATTATATTACCGGACGTCCTGCATGCTTACGTGGGGCGCCAGAAATTAGAAAAAAGCTAACCTATGTTCTCCGGAGGATACATGATTTATATTGTCATCACGATGGTCTTTGCCGGTATCGGCGGCCTCGTGAGTTCCCGCCTGAAGAGCAAGTTCAAGCAGTACAGCCGCGTTCCGATGACCAACGGGATGAGCGGAGCCGAAGTGGCCCGTGAGATGCTCCGTCACTACGGCATCGGTAACGTACAGATCGTTCAGGGGCAGGGGTTCCTCACGGATCACTACAATCCGAAGACCCGCACGGTCAGTCTAAGCCCCGATGTTTTTCAGGGCCGCAGCGTTTCGGCCGCCGCCGTGGCCAGCCACGAGTGCGGGCACGCCGTGCAGCACGCCACGGGGTACGCCTGGCTGCAATTCCGCAGTAAAATGGTGCCCGTCGTACAGGTCGCCTCCCGCCTGCAGAGCATCTTGCTCATGCTGGCCCTCGGTGGAATTGCCGCCGGTATCGGTGGCAGTACGCTGCTCCTGGTGACCATCGCCGTATTCGGGGCCACTACCCTGTTCAGCCTGGTCACCCTCCCGGTGGAATTCGACGCCAGTAACCGGGCGCTCGCCTGGCTGGAAAGCAGCAACGTCGCCCGCGGGGAACAACTTGCCGGGGCCAAGGACGCCCTCTGGTGGGCCGCTATGACCTACGTGGTCGCCGCCCTCTCTTCCCTCACCATACTGATCTATTTGATCTTCCGGTACATGGGGTCCAACCGGTAACAAGCCGGGCGCGGCGCGCAGGTGCAAACCTATCAGTGAACTGTACGTCCGGCCCCCCCACCACTTAACTCAATCCGCAACCAACCCACTATTACCCACCGATGGACGAATTACTAAGCGAACAACTCGAAGAATGCAAGATCCTCATGGCAGATTCCATTGAGCACCTCAAGGGAGAACTCCTGAAGATCCGTACCGGCAAGGCCAGCCCGGCCATGCTCAATGGCCTGCTCGTTACCTACTACGGCGCGCCTACGCCCCTGCCCCAGGTCGCCAGCGTCGGTACCGCCGACAGCCGTACCCTCACCATCAAACCCTTCGACAAGAACGCGCTCGGGGCAATTGAAAAGTCGATTTTCGAGGCCAATCTCGGAATCACGCCCATGAACGACGGGGAACTGATCCGCCTCAACATTCCGCCACTGACCGAGGAGCGCCGCCGCGAAATGACCAAGAAGGTCAAAGCGGAGGGAGAAGTAGCCAAGATCTCTATCCGCAATGCCCGCCGCGACGCCATGGACGCCATCCACAAGGAAGTCAAGAACGGTTATCCCGAGGATGCCGGCAAGCGCAAGGAAGATACCGTCCAGGGATGGACCGATACCTTCTCCAAGCAGATCGAATCCATCGTGGAGAGCAAGGAAAACGAGGTGATGACCATCTGATCGGACCCACCAATCGCGTTAGCGATTGTGAGATACGCGTATCGTAGGATTCATCCTGCGGGCGGATTTATCCGCCAACTATCTTTTGGTCCTGCTCACTAGGAAAGTTGCTTCGGTAAGTAAACCATTGTAGGGCGTCGGGTGAACCCGACCGCAGACTAAAGTCTACGATACGCTACGAGTGCCTCGGTTCCTACCGCGCTACCCCGCGCACCAGCATTTCCTGTCCGCTCACGATACCGGTGAGCCGAACGGTGATCACGCCCGTGGCGCTGCCCAGTTCGGTTGCCCGTAGGGGAACCGATTGGGTTACCCCCGCCCCGGTGGCGGCTAGTTGCCGGGTATGAATCCGTCGGCCGGCCACGTCAAATACATCAAGCTCTACGGCCTCCCGGATGGGCCAGACAAAGGAGATGGTCGCCCGATTCGTGAACGGATTGGGATACAACGAAAGGGTACCCGTCGGTACGTCTACCTCAGGAGAACTGACGGTAAACCGGAGCGCGACTGCCCGGTAATCGGCCAGGTAAGCCTCGGCGGAGAGGGCGGTTCCCGCACCACTCCGCCCCAGTTCGAGGGCTGCCGGGTTAGCTACGCCGGTCAGATAAAAGAGGGGCAGGTCGTTGCCGGCCGGGGCACCGTTCATCGGGGCGTAACTGATGTGGTGATCACCGGTCTGGGTGGACCGGATGAACTCCGCGCCCACGACGGCCCCTTCGAGGGAGATGGCACCTGCGTGCCCGCCCGCAAGCAGCGTCAGCTGAAATCCGGAAAGCGCGTCGGCATCGTGAAAAACAGCGTAGCGACCGGGGATGTCCGTTGGCCGGAGCTCGAAATTAACGACATCACCAGCGCGCCCGGTGATCTCGGAAGCAAACGTTCGGTTGCCGCCGGTTGGAATGGCATTGCCGCTTACGTCCCCCGTTTTGATGGCGATAAAATCAGCGAAGTTGTTGCCGAAGAGCTGGTTGAAATTGCGTACCTCCGGAAAGCGCTCGGCCCAGGGGTCTTCCGGATCGGGGAACTCATATTCCGCCGGCATGAAACGCCAGCTGGTGTTGCCCGTAAAGTCCGGGGATAACCGGAGGATGACCCGCCGGATCTCGATCAGGTCGCGGACGGTCACCGAGCGGTTTCGATTCACGTCGGCGGCAATCAACTGGTAGGGGCCCAGGTCGCGGTTTACGTTGAGCAGGTAGGAATTGATGAGCAGGATATCGCGGGTGGAAACACCATTGGCCGGAAACTGATCGTGAAACGGCTGCACGGTATAATCCACGAATTCTTCGAGGGGTGCGAAGGAAAATTCCCCGGCCCCGTCCGTACGGGTAAAATTCAGGCTTTCGCCGTTGTTGGCCACCTCCATTCCACCCATCGGTTCGCCCTGGGTGGTCAGCACCCGGCCGGTAATACTACCGAGCCGCCCGGAGCAAATGGAGGCTTCTATCGCATCGACGGTGACTACGGTGACGCAGAAACCACTGCCGGCCCCACCCTCCGCGAAAGCGTAGATCCGTACCGGATTATCGCCCAGGTTACCGCAGTCCAGGGCAAGTTCGTCCCGGCCCGGAACGGGCAGGAAGCCGGGAGCAGCCGCCTCCGCCTCGGAGTAAATGGCGTACTCCACCGCTCCGCCGGAACAGGTGGTGGCGGGAGTAAGGATCAGGTCTTCGGTGTGGATGAAAGCCCGCCCGCCCATGTCCAGGTCGGGCTGCAGACTCACCCCGACGGTGCTCAGGCAGCCGGGGGTAGGAGAGTAACCGTCTTCTACCGGGAAGTAAAGAATGGTATCCGTACGGTTACCGCAACCATCGGTGATTTCGAAACGGGCCAGGTGAAGCCCGACGGTAAGATTATTGACGTTTACGCTGAAATTACCCGCGCCCCGGTCCGTTATGCGGTCGTTGGCTACGCGTTGGTCGCTACTGAAATCAGCGGTGGAAATGCTGCCGTCCCCGTTTCGGTCCGCGGCGTCCCGGTCCAGGAAAATACGGATGTCCGTCACCGAACAATTATCGGTGGCGCTGAAGTCTACGATGATGGCCGCCCGGCAATCAGCGGTGAAGACCAGCCCCGGTTCGGGAGACACCAGTTCCAGGGTGGGGGCTTCCCGGTCCGTTATTTCCGTCTCCAGGGTGTAGCGGAAACCACCCCGCCCGGCCCGGCTACCGTAGTCGGGAACCACGACGCTCCGGTCGTCCGCCCGCAGGAGCCGGTCATCGGTGAGGGTCGCTTCCTGCCCCGGGTCGACGAGAAAATCGCGGGGTTCACTACCTACGGGTAGCGGAATCAGTTCCCCTTCCCCGTCGTACTCGCACCAGTTGATGAGTTCCACTTGCTGGCGGAGGAGGTAACAACCGATTCCGGTGGCCGGGAGGGTGTCCGTGACCGTGTTGAGGGCAAACAGGTCGCATCCGCCATTGCCGGTGGAGAGCGTTTCCGGAGAAAGATCGGGGGAGCAGACCCGGGCCTGATTGCCCGGAACCCGGAGACGGTAGTCGTGGTAGGCCGTTACGTTGATGGTCTGAACGCAGGCACCGGATTGCAGGCTACCCCCTACGTCACGCACCGAAAAAATTCGGACGAGTTGTCCGACACCGCAGTCATTCAGTCCCCCGGCTAAAAACTGGGAGGTAGTGGTACCGGAGCAATTGTCGGAAGTGGTCGGTTGCCCGAAAACGGCGTTGATGGTCGGACCGTACGCCACGGGATCGCTGCGGAATTGTTGGATCAGGTCCGCCGGAAAACGATCGTTAAAATCTCGGCAGTCCACGGTCAGGTCCGCCGGAGCCATACAGTCGGGGGCGACGTTGTCCACGATAACCACCACGGTCTCACAACTGCTTTCGTTGCCGGCCCCGTCGGTAAGCAGGAGAAGGAAGCGTGTCGGACCGACCAAATCGCAGTCGAGCTCGATCCGTTGGTCGGGCGATCCGACGGGTTGGCCGTTACCGTCCAGGTGAACGATTGCCCTTTGAACGGGCGAGCAGGCATCGAAGCTGCCGGCGTCCAGGGAGTCCACGGTCAGCTGGTCGCGGCCGTCACTACCCAGCTGGATGCGGAACGTAGTTCGGCAAACGGCTACCGGTGGTGCCGCATCGGTAATTTCCAGGGGGCGGGCGAGGAAGGTCGTATTACCGCAACTGTCCCGGGCGGTGTACCGAATGAGGTAGTCGCCGGTGGGCAGGGAGTCCGTCAGCACCGTGCTGTCCGGCGTGACGATGTAGGGTCCGAAGGGGGTGTTTTGCAGGTTGCCGTCCGGGTAAATACGCGCCGTTACGTTGGCCGGCCCGCACAGGTCAGTGGCGGAGAAGCCCGTCAGCAGCGGATCGAACACGGCCGAGCAGCCGGCATTGGTGGAAATCAGTAGCGCGGAGGAATCCGGTGGCGTGAGCGTCGGTGCCGTCCAGTCACCTACCCGTACCGCCTGAACGAAACTACGCTCGGCACCACCTGCGCAATTATCCGTCACGGTAAAGGTCCGGACCATGCGATACCCACCACCGCAACCGTCATTGTTACGGGGGCCGTCGGTGTAGCTGATGTCGTACCCGCAGCTGCCCGGAACCAAATGAACGGGGCCGGGACCGAAGGGATAATCTTCCGGGGCGGGGGGTGGGTTGACGGCACTTATACCGTCAGACGGACAGTCCGTAATGACCGTCGAGGCCGCAATGCTCAGGGTAGTAAGGGAGGGGCGATCGAAACGGAGTTCGTAGCTTTCCATATCCACGGAAAGGAAGGGATCGTTGAGCGAACGAACGGTGAAGGTCCGGCGAACCAGAACGACGTCAGAACAGCCGCCGGTATTTCCCGTCAGTAGCGTCTCCCGGACGCAGATCTGTAATTCCCGGTCGCAAAAATCAGTCGCGTAGGGACGACCGCCGCCGGCGTCGAGCCGGTTAGCCAGATCGGGGTGGAGCGTCCCCGGAATCAGGTCGCCGGTGGCTCCGTCCACCCGGTAACAACTACTGACACCAATCGGAAGGCCGGCCAGCAGGGTCGAGCCGATTCGGTCACAACTCAGGAAAGTGGTACCCCTCGGCACTTCCCGTAGTTTTGGAGTGACCTCACACTGCCCGTACCCAGACGCTACGGCGAAGGCCAGCAGCAGTACACTCAGTAACTGCCGCCCGAATACCTGGTATGGACGGTGAAAATTCATAATCTCGTAGACTCTCAAGCACAAAGTACGGATAATCCGAGAGTTAGACTTAGTCGTAAAGGGTTATAGCTATCCTAAAACAAGGGGCTGTCATTACCGGGTTTTTGCCGGTAGCCGGTAAGCTCCGTCCCGGGAGGTAGCGTGGAACAACCATTTTCTTTCCCGGGCGATGGTTGCCCAGTCCTCCAGTAAGTAAGCGGGTGAACTACCGTCGACCAGGAGAACGGGAGTGCCATCAGTGGTATTCTCGGGAAAGCGGTCGGGGCGAAAACCATTCGTGATCCAGATCAGGTTAACGGTCGGGAAATCCCGGAAATTCAGCGGCGGTTGCCGTCCGTCCAGTACCAACACCCGCTGCCCGAGCACCTCGATGAGTGGGTAACTGATGGATAAATTGGCGGCCACTACGGAATCTACCGTGGAGAGAGCGGTCAGGGCATTTACCCGGCCACCCACTGTTTTGCGCAGCCCCGCCGCGGCCCGCTCCACGGCCGTCGGGTCGGTCGCCGTACCCACAGGGTGAATGCCGCCCGCTGCGTAAACATCCAGCAGGGAAGCCCGGGGCAGGTGGTAAATGATGGCCGAGGGGGCGGGCGGGCCGGAGAGCCAACCGTACAACGTGACCCCTGCCATCAGTATGCTAATGGTCAGGAAGACAGTGGCCACGGACTGCCGCCGCCAGTACAGCCAGCACCCGAACAGAATCAGGAGAAGCGTAAGGAGGACGACCGTCCCCCAGCCTACCCCGTTGATCTCCACCACCGCTCCGGGAAGCTGGCCGAAAAAATGAATGAAAGCATTCTGTAGCTCGACGATGAAGTTGAGGAGCCCACCACTCACCGCCGCCAGGGCCGGCCAACCGATCACCCCCGCTACCAGTCCGTGGAACATCCCCAGGCAGAGAATAACGTAGGCGGATAATACAACTAGTGTACCGCTCAGCAGGAAGTAGAGCGGGAAGCGACCAAAGTAATGCAGGGATAACGGCAGGGTGCCCAACTGGGCGGAAGTGGACACCACCAGGGCCGACCAGATGGCGCGCAGGAACTTCTGGGTGACCGCAACCAGTTCCCCCAGCGGACGGGCGAAAACCCCGATCCCCGCCACGGCCAGGAAGCTGAGTTGAAACCCCACCTGAAATAATTGACGGGGTTGCCACAGCAGCATGACGATGGCCGCAAGGGAGAGCAAATTGAACAGGCTGGCCCTTCTTCGGAGGACGTTGCCCAGAATCAGGACGCTGAACATGATGGCCGCCCGTTGTACCGACGGACTGAAGCCGGTCACCAACGCGAAGCACCAGACCCCGACCACGGTCAGGATCGCGTTGATCCACCTCCGTTTACGACTCCTGGCATTCCTGCCCCCGAGCAGGGTCGTAAAGATGATGGCGACGATACCGACGTGTAGTCCGGAAACCGCCAGTACGTGGATGGCCCCGGTATCCGCATACGCGGACTTTACGTCGCTGGAGAGCAGGTCTTTCTTACCCAGCACCAGGGCGGCGGCCACCGCCAGCTCGTCTCCCTGCAAGTAGGGCCGCAGGGTCGCTAGCCAGGCCTCCCGCATGGCTCCGGCCCGGTCGGCCACCGATCGTTGCTTCTCGGAGGGAATGCGGACGAAGCCTTCCTCGTCTTTCAGCCGGAGTTGGTGAAAAATACCCTGCCCCGCCCAGTAGCTCCGGAAATCTACCGCTTCCGGATTGAGGGGGCCGGTAATGGGCTGCACCTCCGCGTTGATTACCAGGCGGTCGCCAACTCCAACGGCCGCCCCCGCCTCGTCGGGAAGTACGTAAACAAGGCTGAGTCCGCTCGCTACCCGGCGCTGACCGGCCGTATCGAGCAGTCCGGTAATTTCCAGGCGAAACTGGAGCCGCCTGGCGGTCGGTCGGATGGCGGTCACCCTACCCTCGATCAGGTCACCGGGGCCGGCGTTCCTCGCAAAATAATCCGTTTGGTTGGGGGCGTAGCGGAGCCCGGCCAGGGTGAACCCGAAGGTGCCGATGGAGAGGAACAGGAGAACACCCGATACTTGTCCGATTCGGATATTTGTCCGCTTGCGGATACTCAGCCCAACGTACGGTAACAGTAAGCATCCCAATACCAGGAGACCGGCACCAACTCCCCGGTAATTACAGCAACTCGACAGCAGGATGCCCGTAGCCAGGGCCAGGGCCGGGCCGAGCAGGGGCACGGCACTCCAGGCCGGTGGCGGTCGTCGGGGTTGGTTTTTCTGGGAAACAAACACGATCCCCAAAGTAAAGGATTAGAATGGATAACCCAGTCCGAGCTGCCAGTTGATCTCCCGGAAGCCGAAACTGCTGAAGCTGCGCCAGTAATTGCCGCTGCTGAATTCAAGTTGGTTGCGGTCCAGGGGCAGGCCGCTACCGTCCTGTGGGTAGTTGTACCGAATGGGGATGGCCGCATCGAGCCGGAATACGAAGTAACTCAGGTCGACCCGGAACCCGGTGCCACCGCCGATGGCGATCTGGCGGTAGAAGGGTTGGGTGATGATCTGATTGCCCCCGTCGCCCTCCAGCCCCTTGACGAAACGAAACTGGGAGCCCGGGCGGCTGGGGTCGTTGCTGATCGTCCAGATGTTGCCGATGTCGGCAAAAAATGCCCCGCGTACCTGCCAGAAAAGATTGTAACGGTACTCCAGATTGAGCTCCGCCCGCAGGTCACCGGCCTGGAAGAGAAACAGGTTGTTGTTGGCGCTCAGGCTCAGCGCGTCCACGTAACCGCCGGGGCCCAGCCCCCGCGGCTGCCAGGCCCGCATGCTGTTCGCCCCGCCGGCGTAAAACTGTTTGACGTAGGGAACGGCGTCCGCCTGCCCGAAGGGGCGCCCCACGGCGAACAGCAGGCGGGTGGCGAAGGAGGTGGTCGGCGTGAACCGTTTGGTGTAGCGGGCATCCGCCAGGGCCAGGAAGTACTTGGCGTAGGTGGCGTCCGGTCGCGGTGTCCAGGTGATATTTTTGTCCTGGAGCTCGTTAGCGATGGTATTGGCCAGAAATAGTTCGGCACCCGCCAGCTCAAACTGCCCGGTGAGGGTCAGCGACCGCCCGCGCCGGTCGGTCCGCCCCACCCGGGTGTAGGTCACGTCCCGGAACAGCCCGCTCAGGAAATACTGGTTACCGAAACTGAGGCGGAGAAAAGGATTGGTGGCCAGTAGTTCGTCGAATCCCCTTTCGGTCTGGGGGTTGAGGATATCGATGGCCGTGTGGTTGATGCGGTAACTCGTGGTCGGGGATCGCTGCAGATCGTAACCGAAGCGGGCCTCCGCCAGCGTATAGGCGTAGAACCGCCGGATGAGCTGGTACTCGTAACTCAGGCTGTACCGGGTACTGGCCCGTTGCCGGAGCCGGGTGTAAAATTCAGGAGAGAGCAGCCCCAGCCCCCGGAGCAGGCGGTACCCTCCGAAGTCCTTGAAGCGGGGGAGACTCAGACTGATATCGGCACCGATATTGGCGGTCTGGAACAGACTCACCCCACCACTCTTGATGGAGGGGTTCAATTCCACCCCGCCGCGCAGGCTGGCCACCAGCAGTTCGGCGCCGCCCAGCACGTTCCTGTCCTGGAAATTGGGGCTTACGCTGAGGCCGATCAGGTTCCGGGCCAGCGTCGTGCCCCGTCGGTTGACGTAATTCACGTCCACGTCCACTCCGAAGGCCATCGATTTATCCGGGGAGAGCTGGATCAGGTAGTTCAGGACGCCCTCCTCCAGACTGTCGACCTGCTGGTTGATGCGCACGAAGCGGTAGATGTTAAGGGCGCCGAGGGAAAGGTTGGTCTGGTCGTAGTGTTCCTGGCTGAACATTTCTCCCGGCCGGAGGAAAATATTCTTGGCCAGGATGTCGGGCCGCATCCGGAAGCTCTCCCGCCCGGTCAGGAACCGGATACCCATCACCGTACTGTCCCGCCGGATTACCGGTTGCCCCTGGGAGGTGGTGGCCTGATAATCCGTCAGTACGGTAACGGAGCCTATCCGGTAGGGTCGGTAGGCCCCCTGCCGCTGGGCGGGAAGAACACTGAGAAAGATATCGGCGTAACCGGAGCGGCGGGTGGTGTCAATCTCCAGCTTGTCGAAGTAACTGTTACTGAAAAAAGTGTACCCCTGGTCCCGCAGGAACCGGCTGATGCGGGATTTCTCCTTGTCAAATCCGTTCAGGTCCAGCGGGGTACCCTGCCGCAACTCGCTGTCCTCCATGGCTACCCGCAGCAGGCTGTCGATACCGGCGTCCGGGCTGGAATAAACGACCGAGTCGATCAGAAAGCGACGACCGGCCTCTACGTGGTAGATCAGGTTCACTTTTCCGGCCTTCCGCCGGTCCGCCTCGTGGTACACGTTGGCGTTGAAGTACCCCAGGTAGCGAAGGTAATCGGCCATGCTGCCGGCGGACCGGCGGCTGAGGCTGTCGCTGTACAGGGTGGGTTCCTGGCCGATCTCCGTACGGAGAAAACGGTCAAGGCGGGTCGTGTCGCGGGGTTTGTTGTTGGCGAAGTAGAAGTGCTCCCGGGGAAAAAGAAACAGGAAATTACCGTTGGGTTGCTGCTTGGCCAGGGTGGAGAGTTCGTAGGCCACGTTGGCACGGTCGTCTACGGATTTGGCGTCCCGCAACTCTACCCGCTGGCTCACGAGCAACTCCTCGTCGTACGCCAGATATTTGGTAGTATTGCAGGAAGTAGCCGCCGCCGCCAGCAGCAGGCCGGCCAGGTAAATTCCCCAACGCGCAAGTATGCCTCTCAGCTCCGGTACCATCAAGTTCATAAGCAGCCTGCGTCAGAAGAAAGTTCGGCAAAATTACCACAAATTCACCGCCGAGGGCGGTCGCATCGTCGGTGAGCTCCTCCGACAGCAACGCTACCGGGTGGATGCCGTGTATGCCCTGGAGGCCTACGCCGAAGAAACGGACATTCCGCCACACGTCCCGCTGACGGTCGTGACCGAGCGGGAACTCGGCCGGATCAGCCAGTTGACCACTGCCAATCAGGTACTGGCCGTAGTGGACCAGCCCACGGATGGCGGCATACTACCCCCGGAACTGGCCGGCGGCTGGTCGCTCTACCTCGACGGGGTGCAGTCACCCGCCAACCTCGGGGCCCTGCTGCGCATCGCCGACTGGTTCGGCTTCTCCCACGTCATCGGCGGCCCCGGGACGGCCGATCTCTACAACAGTAAATCCATCCAGGCTTCCATGGGCAGCTTCTTGCGCATCAACTACCGACAGGCGGACCTGAGCGACATCACCACCGCTTTTCCCGAACTGCCCACCTTCGCGGCGGACCTGGAAGGCGAGAATGTCTTCACCTTCACACCTCCGGAAAGCGGTCTGCTCGTCGTCGGGGCCGAGGGGCCGGGGGTCAGTAAGGGGGCGAGGGCGCAGGTGCGAAACTTACTGAATGTACCGCGTGCCCCGGGCCGACGGGCGGAGTCCCTTAACGTAGCCGTAGCCACCGGCCTCCTCTGCGGAGTGATCCGGTCGAGGATGACCACGTCCGACTAAGTCCCATCCGAATATCGAAAATCCTGCTCCCATGACCCCTGCCCACACCATCATCTTCGACATTGGTAACGTCCTCATCTCCTGGGACCCCCGCCGCCTCTACCGCAAGGTCTTCGCCACCGAGGCCGAGGCCGACTGGTTCGTCAGGAACATTACCCACCTGGACTGGAATGAGGAACAGGACCGCGGCCGGCCCGTCGCCGAGGCTACCGAACTCCTCGTTGCCGAATACCCGGAGTGGGAGCGCGAGATCCGCCTCTACTACGACCGCTGGACCGAGCACTTCGACGGGGCCATCGACGGAACGGTGGATATCCTCCGTACCCTCCACGCCGCAGGAGGCCACCGCCTGCTGGCACTCACCAACTGGAGTGCCGAACTCTTCCCCTGGGCCCGGGAGAACTTCGATTTCCTCGGGCTCTTCGAATCCATCATGGTCAGCGGGGAGGTAAGGATGAAAAAACCCGACCCCGAAATTTACCACCACCTCGCCGCTACCTACGATCTCGGAAATTTTACGGGCTGCCTGTTCATCGATGACAGTGCCCGCAACGTTGCTACCGCCCGCTCCCTGGGCCTGGAATCCATTCGCTTCGAGTCACCGGAGCAGCTACGGGCCGAACTGGCCGGACGGGGCATTCAACTCTGACGGGAACCATACGCAACGAGAGGTGCAAAATGGAGGAGTTCCCGACTTTAGTTAAGGTTTTACTAAGCCCGGGGAGAGGGCCAACGGGGGAGGGTAATCCCCCCGACTTTAGGGTGTACATAACCACCACCCATGAAAAATCTCATTTTCCTTTTCGTTTTCTTTCTCCCCCTGTTCGCGCTCATCGCCTGCGGTGACGACGAAGATTGTTGTGTCCTGATCGGCGTGGCCGGTACCTGGGTCATCGAAGCGGAATATTACGATCCGGGAGATGGCTCGGGAGATTTTACCGCCGTGACCAGTGGCAAATCGATCACCTTGCGCACCGACGGCACCTTTGTTACTGCCAATGGCGGACTCTGCGCCAACCAGGGAGATATCACGGACACCGGAACGTACACGGATACCCGCATTCTGCCGGACAACTGCGTGACCATCGGGGGCACCCCCTTCACCTACGATGTGCGGGACGGGAAGCTACTCATCAACTATCCCTGTACGGAACCCTGCGTGGAGCGGTACGTCCGGGAGTAGGCCGTTTCCGCAACGGATGTTGTGACTTTCACCAGTATTATCTTTGGCCCATGAACCACCGAATTCTACTGATCCTGGGGCTGGCGATCCTCGCCGGCCGGCTAACGGCCCAGCCCACTTACGGAACGGGGGAGGTCTTCGACCCCGAAGTCTATAACGCCCTTCCGCTGAAGGCGAAGGTCAGTACCCGTAGTCTGTTGCCCGTCCGGGCCAGCGTGGAGCAATACTGCCCCACCGCCGGTAATCAGGGCGACTACATGACCTGTTCCGCCTGGAGTTCCGCCTACCACTTCCGCACCATCATCGAAGCGAAGCAGCGCGGACTGACCGACCGGGCCGAGATCGACAAGCTGGCCTTCAGCCCCACCTGGGTCTACGAAATCCTGAAGGATACGCTGGACGAAGGCTGCGCCGGCGGACTGATGACGGCCAAGACCCTCCTGGTCTTTAAACAACTGGGCGTACCCAGCTACGAAAGTCTGCCCTTCGCCTGCTACGACGGCGACCAGGCCGAACGTTTCGCCCGTCTCGACCCGCTGATGAACGAGGCCGCCGCCGCCCGGATCCGTGATCTCCAGATCCTCTTCCTGGCCCGGGAGGGGATCGACCCGGCCGATAAACTTCTCGCCATCAAGAAGGTACTGGCCGAGGGTTCCCCCGTGCTGGTCAGCCACACCCTGTACGACAGCTTCCACGCCGGCGAGGCCGTCTGGCGGACCAAAGCGGGAGAGTCGGAGGCCAGCGACCGCCACGGCTCCCACGCCATGGTCATCGTCGGCTACGACGATGAAAAGTACGGCGGGGCCTTCCGCTACCTGAACAGCTGGGGACCGGAGTGGGGAGACAACGGTTTCATCTGGGTACCCTACGCCACCACCGGCGATCTCTGCTACGGGGCCTACCAGGCATTCCCCTTCGCTCCCACCCCCTCGGAAAACCCCGCGCCCATAACCGCCAATCTGCCCGCCGGCAGTATGGAATTCGTGCTGCGCGACGGTAGCCCCATGCCCGTTACCCGGATCAGTACCCGTAACCTGATCGTGGAGGACGATGCCGGCCCCACCCCCGACCGCGGGGCCTACCGCTTAAAGAACGCCTACCCCAGCGGCACCCGTTTTCGTTTCTACCTGGACGTGGATAAAGAGGCCTACGTCTACGCCTTTGCCAGCGACCTGACCGGGAAAGTGAATGCCATTTTCCCCTACGACGATCAGGTGTCCCCGCTGGTCGGTGCCAACAGCCTCATCGCTTTTCCGGCCGACGATAAGGTGATCCGGATGGACCAGCAGCCGGGCACCGATTACCTCCTGGTACTCTTCAGCCGTACGCCCCTGGACCCCGCCACCCTGAAGCAGCAAATGGACGCCGGCAGCGGCGGACTGATGAGCCGGGTGCAAAGCGCCCTCGGAGATGCCCTCCTAACCCCGGAACAGGTCGAATATACCCCCGGAAGGGCCGGCTTTCGGGCACGCCCCGGCGCCGGCGGCTCCGTCGTTCCGCTCATCGTGGAGATCGATCACCGCCAAAATTGATCCGCCATGTTTACGCGCCTTTTCCTGAGTTGCCTCTCCTGGTTACTGACGGTCTCCCTTGCCGCCCAGGTCCCGGAACTGATCGTGCCGACCGGCCATACCCGCCCCCTGCTCTGCCTCCGGGCCAGCCCCTCCGGCAGTCTGCTGGCCAGTAGTTCCATCGACGAAACCGTGAAGGTCTGGGACGTGGCCGCCGGCCGGGAACTGACCACTTTCCGTCCCGGGGACGCGGCGCGCGACCTGGCCTTCAGCCCCGACGAAAAATACCTCGCCGTAGCGGCCTTCAACCGCGTGCACATCCTACGCACCGATACCTGGGAGGAAATTGCCGGCTACGATGGCTGGTGGACGAACGGGGTACGGTTTCACCCCCGGAAGAACGAACTCTACTACCTCACCCAGCGCCACAACAGTACCGGAGAGGACCCCATAAAAATTTACGCTGCCACCCCTACCGGTGGTACGCCCCGCCTGCTGGCTACCGTAGACCGCAGCAGTGACCGGAAGATTCCCCAGCTCGACCTGTCGCCCGACGGATCGACCCTGCTGCTGGTACAGGAAGGCGTCCCGAATCGCCTCATCCCCACCACGGGTGGCCCCGCCACGGAGGCCGGAGACGGCCAGCGCTTCACCCCGGATGGCGACCTGTTTTTCCTGAGCGTGACCGGAACCACCGCCAAATTCGGCGTGCGTACCCGGATCGGACAACTCCGCTGGGAACTGTCGACCAACGCCGGGGAGGTAGACAATCGTGATTTGGTACACGGTATGGGTTTCGACCCCGCAACCGAAAAATTCTACTGGAACAACCGGCCGGGCAAACTGGCCAATGGCAATTACCGGACCGGCGGTGCATCGATGTACGAAATGCCCGAAAAGACCAACCGCTCGCTGGACATGGGGTCGCGGGGGACCATCTTCCTGAGCAACGACACGGATTTCCTCATCACCGCCTACGCCCCCCCGAACCTGAAGGGCGGAAGCACCCTCGGGGAAGCCGTCCTGGCCCCGTCCCAACTGGCCGGCAGCGAGGTGCCCGCCCGCCTCAGCTGGGGCCGCGGGGAGATCAAAAGCCTGAGCTTTCGCGGTCGGCAGGTGCTCGCCTACGACGGCCCCGACGGCCCCTACGCCGCGGGCCGGCCTTACTACTCGTCCAATGGCGCGCTGCTCGCCTCCTCCTCCGGCATCGGCGGGGGGGATGTTTTTGCCTACCGGGCGGCCGACCGCCACCCGGAGATCAAACGATTCAAGAGCGGTTTCAAGGATGCCCGCACGGTGGCGGTCTCCGCCGACGGCAAGCGGCTGGCGGTAGTGGCCACGGACGGCTACCTGGTCATGAGTACGGAAACGGATAAGTTTGTCGCCAAGGGCGCGCCACTGGAGGGGGACCGTGCCTTTCAGGAGGACGCCGCGCTCAGCCCCGACGGCACCCGCCTCCTCCTGAGTGTATCCCGTACCATTCCCGGCTCCAGCGGACTCGAAAGCTACGTCCGCCTGATCGACGTGAAGAGCGGAAATACCCTCTGGCAACAGAAGGGGCGCTGGGAGCACCCCGCCTTCAGCGCCGATGGTACGACCATCATTGCCGAGATCTACGAGTATTTCAGCGAGTACGCCGTGACCGATGGCCGGGAGTTGCGCCGCCACCCCCTGACAAACGGCCGCTTTCCCTCCCAGACCGCCTTCACCAACCGGCAGGACTGGGCCACCTACATCCACGATAACCGGGGCTACGTATACGACCTGAACGCCGACCGGGAGTACCAACTGACGGTGCCGGGGCAGGATGTCCCCTACGAACGGTCAGCCTTTTTCGGAGACGGCTTCGTGGCCCTGGCCGGCCGGGAGGGCGTGCTTCGCCTCTTCGACGTGCGTAGCCGGAAGTACGTAGGCGCCCTGGTGCGTTACGCGGACTCCGAAGACTGGGCGCTGGTGGGCGCGGACGGCCGCTTCGACGCTACCCCCGGGGCGATGAAAAAAATGTATTACCGGGTGGGCCGGCAGCAGATTGCGCTGGAGCAACTCTTCGGCGGCTACTTCACGCCGGGGTTGGCGGAGGAAATTTTCGGCCGGCTCCCCGCCGGTAGTCTGCCCGCCCCGCAGGACATCAACCAGCTACGCCCGGCACCGGAAGTGAGCCTGAGTTACCGGCCCGTAAATACCAGGGGGCTGATCGTGGAGGACGACACGCCCGGGACGGCTTTCATCCGGGCGGGAACGCAGGATGCAAGCATTTCGATTAAGGGGAATGCCCCGAACGACCGCATCGTCAGTATTCGCCTTTACCGCAACGGTAAGCTGCTGCGGGAGGACGCGACGCGTAACCTGATCGTCGAGGACGACGAGCCGGAGCCTCCCGGCGGGGAGCGGGACTACCGTGTCCGGCTGCTTCCGGGCGAGAATCGTTTCCGGGCCGTGGCGGTGAACAGCCAGCAAACGGAGAGCCGCCCCGCCTACCTGACCGTGGAGTACGTCCCTCCGGCCACATCCGGAACCGATCCGGTGATCGACGATCCGGCCCCGGGAGCAATGGGAGGCCCGGCCGGAGTGACCCTCCACCTCGTTACCGTGGGCATCGACCGCTACGCCAACCCCGGCTACAACCTCAATTACGCCCGGGCGGATGCCGACGCCATCGGCCGGCAACTCGACGGCAAGGCCCGGGGGCTGGTGGGGAACATCCGGACCTACGCCATCCGGGACGACGGTGCTACCCGGGAGGCCGTGATCGGACAGTTACGGGCCATTGCCGAAAGCGCGGACGCCGACGATCTGCTGGTCTTTTATTTCGCCGGTCACGGAATGATACCCGACGCGGACAGGGGAGAATTCTACCTGGTACCCCACGAAGTGACCGACCCCGGAAGCGGATTGCTGAAGACCGGGATCAGTGCCACCGTACTGAGTAACCTCAGTGCCGCCGTCCCCGCCGAACGACAATTATTCGTCCTGGATGCCTGCCAGAGCGGGGGCGCCCTGACCGGCATGAACGAGAAAGCCATCGCTACCCTGGCCCGCCATACCGGTACCCACTGGCTGACGGCGACCGACAGTCAGCAACTGGCCACGGAATTCGATGCCCTGGGGCACGGGGCCTTCACCTACGTCCTGCTGGAAGCCCTGAGCGGCAAGGCGGATGCGGACACTAATCGGGAAGTGACGGTGGAGGAACTTCGTCGTTACCTGGAAAGGGAATTGCCGGAACTGACCAAAAAGTACGGTGGTGCGGCGCAGTACCCCAGCAGCTTTTCCTACGGGGAGGATTTCGCGGTGGGAAAACGATAGTTTTTGGTTAAGAAACTGCTAAAGCCCGGTTTTCACCAACGAGGGGTGGGGCATCCTCCGACTATCCCGGTAAAACCCCCTTACTATGAAAAGTATGCTTGTATCCCTTTTCCTGTTATCCGTTACCCTGTTCGCCTGTGACAAGGACGATAACAAAATCACCATTCAGGATAGTATCGTAGGCTCCTGGAGCCTGGAAGCTTACTACGGCGACCCGGGAGACGGATCGGGAGATTTCGAACCGACCGATAAGACCCAGATCCTGACCTTCATGACCGACGGAACCTACACCTCGGGAGACGGCGGGCTCTGCGGTGACCGGACGGGAGAATCCGGTACTTACTCCACCGAGACGTTGCGGATCGAACCCGAAGAATGCGGGACCATCGGCGGCATCGGGTACCGCTACGAACTGGCGGATAGTAAACTGCTTATTTACCTTCCCTGCATTGAATCCTGTATCCAACGCTACGTACGCGTTGACCGGTGATGAAAAGTAGATTGCTTGCCCTGTTCCTGCTGCCAATACTTTCGGATGACTCCGTACCGGCGGAGCGTCAGTCACTTCAGCCGGCGGGTCGTGTTCTTCGGGGCTACTTAT
This sequence comes from Lewinellaceae bacterium, assembly GCA_963838715.1. Taxonomy (GTDB): domain Bacteria; phylum Bacteroidota; class Bacteroidia; order Chitinophagales; family Saprospiraceae; genus Neolewinella. The sequence continues at coordinate 2,755,287 of CAWISE010000009.1, read as the reverse complement.
TCTTTTTCTTCTTAGAGAACCGTAGGTCGTCGGCAGCAATGGCCATCTCCGCCGTGAGCTGGGGGAGGGATCTGTCTTTTTCGGCGAGTTTCTCGTAGCGTTCCAGTCCGTTTTCGGTACGACCGGAAGAATTATCGGCCCATTTGGCCAGCTCCTCGTCGGTAAAAACCTGGGGGGCTTTCCTGGACAGCAGTTTCTGGATGCGTTTCGGTACTCCCTTTTCGCGGGGGTCGATGGGCACGAGTAGTACGTTGGCCTTCAGACCGCCCATCATGGGAACGATCTCGACGACGTAGGTCTGACCGGCGGCGAGATCGGCCTCCACGAAGGAGCGATTCTCGGAACGCGCCCAGAAGACGTGTTCGCCGGGGGCGCACTCGTAGCGCAGGTACTTACCCGCGTTGAAACGGCCGATCAGTTGCTCCCCGTCGTAGTGGTTGAAATTGATGATCGCCCCCAGGCCACTGGCGCGCACGAAGTACACCACCGCCTTGTCGGCCGGGGCCGGACGAAAATCCTGGGCCGAGAGGGAGAAGACCGGAAGGAGGAGAAGGAGGGCAAAAATCAGTTTCATGTATGTTCGGATTAAGTGATTTGAACGAGGGATAGAACGACGGAACGGGACGATGTGTTGGACCGCCCGCCCCGGTCAGCACGTTAAATTTCGCACCTGCGCGCCGTCGGCAGACAAGTCCCGGACAGCCAACGGTCCGTTTCCTATCTTTGCGCGGAATAACCCCACCCCGCACAAAACCTATGAGCCAACCACGCGCTATCCTGCTACTCGCCGACGGAACGACCTTTGAGGGCACCGCCGCCGGTAAGACCGGAACGACCACGGGCGAAATCTGCTTCAACACTGGTATGACCGGCTACCAGGAGATATTCACGGACCCCAGCTATTTCGGCCAGCTGATGGTGACCACCAACGCCCACATCGGGAATTACGGCATCAAGAAAAGCGAGGTGGAGAGCGATAGCGTCAAAATATCCGGGCTGATCTGTAAGAACTTCACCGTTCCGTTCAGCCGCCACCAGGCCGACCAGAGCGTACAGGATTACCTGGAAGCGGAAGGTATCGTGGCCATCGGTGACGTGGATACCCGCGCCCTGGTGCGCCACATCCGCACGAAGGGAGCCATGAACGGAATCGTCTCCAGCGAGATATTCGACCTGGAGGAACTCCAGAAATTGCTGGATAAGGCCCCGGACATGGACGGGCTGGAGCTCTCCAGCCAGGTCACCACGAAGGAAGCCTACACCCTCGGTGAGGCAAACGCCACCTACCGGGTGGCCGTGCTCGACCTGGGTACCAAAAAGAACATTCTGCGCAACTTCGTGAAGCGCGACTGCTACGTGAAGGTCTTTCCCGCCAAAACGGAGATGGCCGAGATCAACGCTTTCAAACCCCACGGCCTCTTTATTTCCAACGGCCCCGGTGACCCCGGTGCCATGGATTACGCCGTCGATACCGCCAAGGCCATGCTGGAAGCCGACAAGCCGATGTTCGGCATTTGTCTCGGCCACCAGATCCTGGCCCGGGCCGTCGGCATCCCCACCTACAAAATGCACCACGGCCACCGGGGGATCAACCACCCGGTGATCAACCTGGTGACCGGTAAGAGTGAGATCACCAGCCAGAACCACGGGTTCGGGGTCAGCCCCGAGGACATCGAGGCCAACCTCGACGTGGTGGAGGTCACTCACCGGAACCTGAACGACGATACCATTGAGGGTATCCGTATCGTTGGGAAGCCGGCGTTCTCCGTGCAGTATCACCCCGAGGCCAGCCCCGGACCCCACGATGCCGCCTACCTCTTCGATCAATTTATCGACTTAATCAAAAATCACCCATCCAAATGAGTTCAATCCTAGACATTCGCGCCCGCCAGATTCTCGACAGCCGCGGCAACCCCACCGTCGAGGTGGAAGTAGTGACCGCCGAGGGCGCCATCGGCCGTGCCGCCGTGCCCAGCGGAGCCAGCACCGGAAAGTACGAAGCCGTAGAACTGCGGGATGAGGATAAGGACCACTGGATGGGCAAGGGCGTCAGTAAGGCCGTTGACAACGTAGAGGAGAAGATCGCCGAGGAACTGCTCGGTATCGACGTGGTCGAGCAGCGCTACATCGACGAGATCATGATCGACCTCGACGGTACCCCCAACAAGAGCAAGCTCGGGGCCAACGCCATTCTCGGCGTCAGCATGGCCGTTGCCAAGGCAGCGGCCATCGAGCAGGGAATGCCCCTCTACCGCTACATCGGCGGGGTGAACGCCCACACGATGCCCGTCCCGATGATGAACATCCTCAACGGCGGCAGCCACGCGGACAACAGCATCGACTTCCAGGAATTCATGATCCTGCCCCTCGGCGCGGATACCTTCAGCGAGGCCCTCAAGATGGGCGTGGAAACCTTCCACCACCTGAAGAAAGTGCTCAAGAGCAAGGGCTACAGCACCAACGTCGGTGACGAGGGCGGTTTCGCCCCCAACATCAAGAGCAACGAGGAGGCCATCGAGATCGTCCTCCAGAGTATCGAGAGCGCCGGCTACAAGCCCGGTGACGACATGATGATCGCCATGGATGCCGCCGCTTCCGAATTCTGGAACAGCAAGGAGCAGGTGTACCACTTCCACAAATCCGACGGCCGCAAGGTCGAGTCCGCCGCCATGGTCGACTACTGGAAGCAGTGGGTGGACAAGTACCCCATCTTCAGCATCGAGGACGGCCTCGACGAGGACGACTGGGCCGGCTGGCGCGCGCTCAACGAGAGCTTCGGCGACCGCTGCCAGCTCGTCGGTGACGACCTCTTCGTGACCAACACCGAGCGCCTCAGCCGCGGCATCAAGGAGAAATCCGCCAACTCCATTCTCGTAAAGGTCAACCAGATCGGCTCCCTCACCGAGACGATCGAAACCGTGACCATGGCCCACCGCGCCGGCTACACCAGCGTGATGAGCCACCGCTCCGGAGAAACCGAGGACGTGACCATCGCCGACCTGGCCGTGGCCCTGAACTGCGGACAGATCAAGACCGGTTCCGCCAGTCGCTCCGACCGGATCGCCAAGTACAACCAGCTGCTCCGCATCGAGGAGGAACTGGGAAGTACGGCGTATTTTCCCGGTCGTGACCTGCTGCGTAAGATCGGCAAGTAATTAGTTATCCAGTTGGGGAGTTCGGGAGTTGAAGAGTCACCGGACCAACTCCTGAACTCCCCAACGCTCTAACTCCTAACTCACCCTGATGGCTAAGAAACAAGACCCCATCGTCCGCCTCTGGAACCGCATTCCGCCCTACCTGCGGAACCGCTACTTCCTAACGTTGGTGGCCTTTACCGTGCTGATGGTCTTCGTCGACCGTCACGACGTGTGGACACAGTTCCGGCTGCACAACACCGTCAACCGGCTGGAACGGGATCTGGACCGCTACGATGAACTGACCGAGGCTGCCGAGGCGGAAAAGCTGGATATGGAAGTGAACCGCGAGCGGTTCGCCCGCGAGAACTACTACATGCAGCGGGACGATGAGGACGTTTTCATCATCGTGGAGGAGAAGTAGGGGATCGTTGGGCGGGTAGATCTTTGGATAATGAACCGATAGGGCTACCTTCGCCGCTACGCTGGACTTGGGCGAGGGCGCAGGTGCAATCTTTATCAATTAACAGGCAACTGGCAATCCGGATTTCGGATCGTCTTACCTAATTATAAAAACAAAACATAATGGCAGTTCTCGTCAGAAAAGACTCCAACATCATCGTTCAGGGCATCACCGGTAAGGAGGGCAGCTTTCACGCCGAGCAGATGGCCGAGTACGGTACCAACCTCGTAGGAGGCGTTACCCCCGGTAAGGGCGGACAAACCCACCTCGACCGTCCGGTTTGGAATACCGTAGCCGATGCCGTGAAGGAAGCCAACGCCGACGTCTCCGTCATTTTCGTTCCGCCCCCCTTTGCCGGTGATGCCATCATGGAAGCCGCCGCGGCGGGTATCAAGGTGATCATCTGTATTACGGAAGGTATTCCCGTCCAGGATATGGTGAAGGTCCGCTCGTTCATCGACGGCTATGACTGCCGCCTGATCGGCCCCAACTGCCCCGGCGTCATCACCCCCGGCGAGGCCAAGTGCGGCATCATGCCCGGCTTTATCCACAACCCCGGTCGTATCGGCATCGTGAGCCGCTCCGGTACGCTGACCTACGAGGCCGTTGACCAGGTGACCAAGGCCGGAATGGGCCAGAGCACCTGTATCGGAATCGGCGGTGACCCCATCATCGGTACCACGACCAAAGACGCCGTGGAGCTACTTATGAACGACCCCGATACGGACGGTATCGTTATGATCGGTGAGATCGGCGGTACGATGGAAGCCGAGGCGGCCTACTACATCAAGGAGCACGGTACCAAGCCGGTGGTCGGCTTCATTGCCGGACAAACCGCCCCCAAGGGACGGACCATGGGCCACGCCGGTGCCATCGTCGGCGGACACGAAGACACCGCCGAAGCCAAGATGAAGATCATGGCCGAGTGTGGTATTCACGTCGTGAAGAGCCCCGCTGACATCGGTACGATGATGGTAAAGGCACTGGGTAAGTAATGCGGCTGCCAGGGAGTTGTGCTCCCCGGCAGTAATGCTAGAAACGGGACGTAGCGGACAATCCGCTACGTCCCGTTTGCATTCAGCACCCGAAGGATGCAAACTTTCTACCGAACCAGTAGTTTAAATCCTATATTGTACCCACAAAGTAAGCACATGACCGCCAATATCATCAAGATCGGAAACTCCAGGGGAGTACGCATACCCAAGAAGGTACTGGAACAGTACGCCATGGACGGGCAGGTCGAGATGGTGCTATCCGATGGGGGAATACTGCTGAAGCCGGTGGTAAGAGAACCCCGGACGGGCTGGGATACGGCCTTTGCCTCGATGGCCGCCGCGGGCGATGACGAACTGCTGCTCGACGATGTATTCGCCGACGAAAGTTTCGAGGAGTGAAGCCCGAAGAAATCGAAAGGTTCAGCATCGTAATTGTCAATCTGGACCCTACGGTGGGCAGCGAGATCCGAAAAACCCGTCCCTGCGTCGTGGTGAGCCCCGACGAACTGAACCGTCACCTCCGCTCGGTGGTCGTGATTCCCCTGACTACGCAGAAGAAACCCTACCCCACCCGGGTGCGGGTAAGTACCCAGACCGGCACCGGTTACGCCGTGGTGGAACAAATTCGTACCATCGACAAAAAGCGCATCACCAAGACGGTCGGCCGCATCAAGGCCACGGAACAGCGCAATTTGACCCGCATTATCCGGGAGACCTTCGTGGACTAGCCTTCAGTCACTGAAACGGCTTACTCCGGCATCGTGTAGATGAAGCGCTCACTGACGATCTTACCGTCCCTGGTTTCGTAGACGCAGATCTCCTGCTCGAACGGGGTTACCGTACCGTCTTTCTTCTTCAGCTGAATTCCCATGCCTACGGTAAACAGGTGGCCGTAGACCAGCGGATCGGTTACTTCCATTCTCAGTACCTCGTCAACGTCTTCCGCCCAGGCGGCGGATTTCGCGATCAGGGCCTCACGGCCGTGGGCCTCGCCTCCGGGCACTCCCGGCATTTCGTGGGAACTGGCACCTTCGGAAAAAATTTCCGTGTAGGCATTATCTGATTGTCCGGTCCGGACGAGTTCGACCAGGCGGTTGGCTAATTGTTGGGTAGTCATGGTGGGTGGTTTGTGTTGCAACAAATATAGGAAGACGCAGCAATACTAACAAAAAGGTTAAAATAAATATTTAGACTTTTTTTTGTTGATAAATAGACAGTGTCCGGCCTGATCAAGCCGTTGAAAGATACCCGCATAATCTTCACCATCTGCTGATCCGAGACAAGTCGGCATCACCCACTAATGGACACTCGGAGTTCAGCGGCATGGAAAAATAAACAAGAAGGCTTACCAAAGCACTAAACTTTATAAATTAAAGTTCTTGTTTATATTAATAACTATGGCCTTATGAGATGACGCGAAGACAATTCCTTTACTACTCCGGCACCGCCACGGCCGGCACCCTGCTCTATACCACCTCCATTGAACCGCACTGGACGGAATACGTCTACCGGAAAATGCCGGTCACGAATCTGCCGGATCACCTGGTGGGTAGAACCCTGATCCAGATCAGCGACACCCACATCGGTGAACGGGTGAGTTCCGGATTTCTCCTGGAAGAATTTCGGAACACCACCGCGCTGCAACCAGACTTTGTGGTTTATACCGGTGACCACGTTGATTATGGATCGGACGACCAGCTGGAGGAAATGGACCGGGTATTTGCCGAAGCGCCCCGGGGTAAACTCGGTACGGTGGCCATACTCGGTAACCATGACTACGGGAAGGGTTTCCGGTTGGGAAGTATAGCGGACCGGGTATCCCGAAAACTTACGGAATCGGGGATCACCGTCCTGAGAAACAGCCGGACAACCGTTGCCGGACTAACCATCACCGGCCTGGACGATTTTTGGGGAACCAACTTCAACCCCCGGCCCGCTCTCGCTAGGATTGACCCCGCCGGGGCCAACCTGGTCCTCTGTCACAACCCGGATGTCTGTGATCTGAATGTATGGTCGGGTTATCAAGGGTGGATCCTTTCCGGGCACACCCACGGAGGACAGTGCCGGGTGCCCGGTTTCGCGCCTCCCGTACTACCGATCAAAAACAAGGCCTACGCCGCCGGAGAAATCGATCTTAGGGACGGTCGCCGGCTGTACGTCAACCGCGCGCTGGGTCACAGCCACCGGGTACGATTCGCGGTACGCCCGGAGATCACGGTATTCACGCTGAGCCGAAATGAGGTATGAGGTGACTTACCTTGGAGGTATGAATCCATTAGTACGGCATCTCTCCTCCTCGCTGTCGCTGTCGACGGAACAGGCTAAAACTGTTGCCAGCTACTTTGAGCGGGAAGAGGTGCCCGCCGGTGAATCGCTGTTGCGCGCCGGAAGCTACCACCCGCGGCTCAGTTTTGTGGAATCCGGATTCGTGCGGGTCTCCGTCCCGGTAAGAGAGCGGGAGATCACCCAGTGGATCGGCGGGCCGGGCTACTTCATCACGGACCTGGCGGCGCTGTTCTTCGGTAGCCCCGCCCGCTACGACCTGACGGCGCTGACCCCGCTTTCCCTCTACTCAATGGACCGGGATACCTACCGCAACCTGCACACGGGCATTGCGGAGTGGCCCCGGCTGGAAAGACAGTTCATCGGTCACTGCTTCATCACCCTGGAAGAGCGGGTACTCTCTTTTTTGAGTAAGTCCGCCAAAGAGCGATTCGACCAGTTGCTGGCCGAGCGACCAGAACTTTTTAACCAGGTTCCCCTCCGGTACATCGCCTCCCTGCTGGGCATGAGCGCGGAAACCCTGAGTCGTCTCCGGAAGGACAGGAGCGGTTCTTGATGTAGATCAAGTCAGTCGGGGAGCACACGGCGGATCTTTGGGGTATGGAAGCACTGACTGATTTTCACCTGCGCACGGACATTCGAATTACGGCAACCCCGGCTACGGTCTGGGCAAAACTGACGGACTTTGGGGGCTGGCCGGCATGGAACCCGTTCCTGACGCGTTTCGAAGGAGAAGCCATTGTTGGCAATACCGTCGGGATTACGGCCGGGGGCAGCGACTTCAGGCCGGAAATTTTGGTGGTCGATCCGGAGCGTGAACTACGGTGGATCGGAAAAATCTTTAGCGGAAAGATTTTCGCGGGAGAGCATTATTTCCTGCTGGAACCGCAGCCCGACGGAAGTACGCTCCTGGTCCACGGAGAGCACTTTTCCGGATGGTTACTTCCGCTCCTGAAGGGCAAGCTGTCCCGGGACACCAAAAGGGGGTTCAAGGCCATGAATCTGGCGATCAAGACCCGCTGCGAGGTAGCCGATCCGGCAGTTTAGAGGGAACCTTGCACCTGCGCCCTCGCCCGCTGTAACTCCCGCTGCAGCCGCCCCAGGAATTCGTGGTAGTGCACCTCGATGGTGTGTCGTTTTGACCGCGTAAATTCCCGTTCGATGTGGTCGCTGTCGGCCTCCGCCCTGGCCCGTAGGTCAGCGGGTAGCGTATAGTCTCCCCGGATGTAGGCCGCGGCCAGCCGCGACTGGGCATCGCTCAGTGGCCAGACGGCCCCCTGCGGCTGGTGCAGGCCAATGAAGAGCAGCGTGGGAAATTCAGGGTGAAACATTCGTAAATACAGCGGTATCCGGTCTGCTTCCGCATAATCAATTAGATTTTTGTCCAGAAAAGGAAACGTGATGCGGTAACCGGTGGCCGCTACGATGGTATCGTAGGTGGCCCGTTCCCCCGTCGTAAAGGTGACCTCCCGCCCGGAGATGTCCGCGATGCCCCGTTGCGGTCGTACCCGACCGTGGCGGATCTTGTACAACAACTCCGAGTTCAGGGTAGGGTGGCTCTTTGTTACCGGGTCGGTGGGCTCCGGCAGGCCATAATCCCGGTAGCGGCCGATCTGAAGCGTAAGCCCCAGCCGGCGCACTTTTTCGCGCATCCAGCCCGGCAGCCGGTCCAGGTTCCGGTTAAAGGTATCCGTCGGCTTGCCCAGCAAAAATTTAGGGACGATGTACTGCGGCCGCCGCATACTCAGGTCGACGGTTTCGGCGACCCGACTGATCTCGACGGCACAGTCGCAGCCCGAATTTCCACTCCCGATCACCAGCACCCGCTGGTCCTCGAAACCCCGGCTGTTCTTGTAATCGTGACTGTGCAGGTAGCGACCCGTGAATTGTTCCCGGATACCGGCCGGGTGGCGCGGATCGTGGTGGTGCCCGTTGGCGGTGATCAAAAAATCGAATATTTCGGTCTTTCCATCACTGACCAAGGACCACCGGCCGTCCTCCAGCAGACGGGCCTTTTCCACCCGGGTACTGAAGCGAATGTGGGGCCGCAATCCGAAATGATCGGCGTAGGAACGAAAGTAAGCGAGCACCTGCCGGTGGCTGGGGTAATCCGGATAATCGTCCGGCATCGGGAAATCCAGGTAGGCGCTCAGCGTTTTTGAACTGATGATGTGGGTGGTCTCGCAGACGCTGCTGTGGCTCTCGTCCTCGCAGTAGATCCAGTTTCCACCAATGTCGGCATTGGCTTCAAAACAGACGGTATCCAAACCGGCCTCCAGGCAATTTTTCAGGGCGGTAATACCGGAACAACCGGCGCCGATGACGGCTACGCGTGGGGTAGGTTTCATGGAGTAAAGTTAGTGCTGCGCCACCAGAACCGTCGTCCCGCTCTCCACCTGCTCCTCCCCCGTCACCAGCCGGATGCGCGCGCGCCAGACGTAGGTAGCGAGGTTGGCGGGGCGGCCGTCGAGCTGTCCGTCCCATCCCCGCCGGCCGTCATTAGGGGCAAAGTCTTCGTCCCGCCAGATGAGTTCTCCCCAGCGGTCGTAGACCTCAAAGTCGAGTATGCGCTCCACCTGCTCGGGGTTGGCGTAGACGGCGATGAAATCGTTCGTTCCGTCCCCGTTCGGGGTGAAAACGTTCGGCACGTAGAGCGGTACCCGCCCGTCTACGGCAACGAAGGTGACCAGGCTGTCGGTACAACCGTATATGTCATCGATCGCCAGGCTGATCGGTTGGCTGCGCGGGGCGCTGAGGGTGGGGTTCGGGCAGCTGGGGCAGTCGAAGAAGGCCGCCGGGTGCCAGCGGTAGGCCACTATCTGATCCAGGGGGACGTCGTAGTCGGGTTCTACCACCACGCTACCGGCCAGTTCCTGGGGAATGAAGGTGGGCAGACTCGCACTGCGCTGGGCGGCACGGGGGTAGAAAAAATCAGCTTGTATCCGCTCGCAGCCCCGGGCGTCGCGGATGAACAGCGTATAGTAATTGCCGGCGTTGAGCTGGTCGAACCCCTCGGGGCCGGTCCAGTAATTCTCTCCGTCGATGCTGTAACTGTAGGGAGGTGTTCCACCGGTGGCCGAGGGGCGAAGCGGTGGTCGTCGCACCTGATTGCAGGTGACCACTACCGGCAGCAGGGCATCGGGCTCCCGGAGGCTGATGTCCCGGATGTCCTGGCAGCCCAGGGCGTCGGTGACGGTCAGTCCGTAAATACCCGAGGCCAGGTTAGTGGCCGTCAGGCTGTCGGGGTTTACTCCGCTCCAGCGGTATTCGTAGGGGCCGACCGTGGGGAGGTGAGTGACCGTGAAGCTACCGTCTGCTTCTCCCGCGCAGGTGGGCGGCGTGACCCGGGGGTTGACGGCCGGACGGAAAAAGTCGACGCGGAGGGTAGTGTCGACCGCCCGTCGGCAGGCATCGTCCGCTATCTCCAGCAGTCGGTAGTTACCACTGCGGGTAACCGGCCAGACCTGACGGCCGGCGGAAGGAAACCGCAGCTCCTCGATGGCCCCGCCGTTGATGCGGTAGGTAAGGCGCAATTCCCCCCGGCCCTGCAGGTCGAGTACGATTTGCTGATCCTCCTCCAGGCAGGCCTGCAGTTCCTGGGCGGGCAGACTCAGGCCGGGCGGGGCGCTGCTGAAGGTGGCAATGGCGGCGGTGACGGACTGACCGCAGTTGTCCGTCACCGTCAGTCCGATACTGGCGGGCAGGGGTGGCATCAGTACCGGAGTGGAGTCCGAACTGCCGAAACTCCAGTTGAAGGCGTAGGGGCCGATACCTCCGCTCACCCGGGGGACCAGGGTGGCGGACTGGTCGGGGCAGTAGTAGGCTTCCTCCAGGCCGATCGCCAGCGACCCGGGATCCTGGATGAGGAGCTGGATGGAATCCGTATAGCAAGCGCAGGGTATGTCGAGCACCAGCCAGGCCGTCTCCTGCCCCTCCGCTATTCCGTCGTCGAAGGCGATGATGGGGATTTCCGCGAACGACTGTCCGGCGGGGATGGTCACCGATCCGCTGCCGGCGGTGAAATCCGCCCCTTCCTGGGCCGAGGCATTGTCACCGATGCGGTAGTTGATCGTGTTGGGCCGGTTGAGGGGGCTTTCCGGTCCCCGGGCGACCCGCAGGACGGTGGCGTCGCAGCCCTCCACCACTTCGAGGGTCTCCTCCCCGCCGGCTCCGTCCTGAAAGCTGACGCTGCTGCCCAGGTCGAAACTACCGGCTTCGAGAAAGACGGCGGAGTCGTAGACCCCGTCTTCCACGTCACCGACGACCAGTCGGATGTGGTAGGTCACGCAGGGCTGCAGCACGATACTGGCGGTCAGGGTAACGGTCTGCCCGTCGTACTCGATATCGTTGAAGCGCGGTCCGCGTTCGGGGGGGCCGCCGCAGTTGGCCACCTCGCGGATGCTGGGGAACTCGTTGTCGAGGTAAAAACCGCGGTTGCGGGAGTGGTTGACGGTATTGATCGATACGGGGTCGTTGGTGCCGGGCAGCAGGGCCACGTTGATGGCACCCCGGGAAAAGGGACCGTCGATGCCGGGGCCGCTGATGAAGAAGCCAAAAAAATCGTTGTACTCCGCGCCGACGAAATCACAGTATTCCTCGGAGGCGAAAACGTAGCGGAAACTCACCTCGGGTTGCAGGGGCGTGAAGTCGAATTCGATGCCGGTAACGTCGAAGGTGGTTCGCCCGGTGGCGATTTGCAGGTCCGGGTCGCTGACGGGGCCGGCTTCCTCCTGGCCGATGCCGCTGGAGCTGTTCGGGCCCGGCGCGTCCCTGACCCGGCCGGTCGACATCACGATTCCGCGTCCGAACCCCAGCAGGGTATCCGGCGCCTCGAAGTACCCGATCCCGTTGTTCCGGGCACCGATCCGGGTGACGTTGAAAATATTCTCGCACTGACCACTGGCAAACACCTCGTTGACGAGGCGGCCGGCGGTGTAACCGTCATCAACCACCAATCTTTCCTGGGCAAACAGGGAATGGGCGCGGACGCAGGTGCAGAAAATTATTAAAAACAGCGGTACGAGCAGTCGCATCTGGAGGGGGAAACTAGTTTTTGGGAGGGTGTGGGATGACTGCCGGGGGCGAAAACAAAGGAAACGGTAGGCCGTCGCCAGGGTACGGTGAACGACCTCACAAGATACTCACCATAAGGCTTCCCGGTGAGGGCAGGGCGAACAGTGGTCCGGAAAAATTACCGGATGATCGGCTAGTATTGACTAAATTTACCCGGTAATCTCACACGGTCCGCTATTCGGATGATGATCCTAAAAACGTATCCTAATGACCAGGAATTTTTACTACGCTCTCTTTTTTTCACTCTTTGCCCTATTCATCAGCCCCGCACCTGCGTCCGCGCAAATGCCCGGCTCCGGAAACCGAAACTGTCAGCAGGATTCCCGGATCAGCATTGCTTTTTCCGGGGAAACCAGTCGCTCGACCTGTACGGATGACGACATCAACGACCGGATCCGCTTCCAGGTGGAAGATTTCCGCCAGGCCTTTGCCTACGTAGTCGTTGACGCGAATGACATCATCCTGTCCATCGGCTTCGACAACTTCATCAACTTCGACATGCTGCCCGCCGGCACCCTGCGGGTGTACGCTTTCTCCACCTACGGTCGGATCACGGCCAGCGTCGGGGATACCTTCAGTACGGCCACCCTGTCCACCCCCTGTTTCGGACTGACGGAGAACTTCGTCACGATCTCCAACGGACAGACGGGCGGAAGCACCGCCTCTATTTCCACCCCCGACGGACAGACCGAGTACACGATCTGCCCCGGAGACGGCATCGACGACATCATCACCGTGATCGGTACCGGCGACGTGGATGACATCAATTTCGTGATTACCGACGATGCCGGAACGGTACTCGACATCACTACGGAGACCGAACTGAACTTCGACGAGGTCGCCGTGGGCATCTGCCGCATCTACGCCTTCGCGGGCCAGCCCCCCTTCGCCGTGGGGGAGAACATCTCCGGCTTCACGCCCAGTGACTGCGGCGGGACCCTGTCCGAGAATTTCATCACCGTTACCCGGGAACTGCTCCGGGGCGGAACGGTGGCCACCCTGGAGGGAGAAACCGAACTGCTCATCTGCCCGCAGGACGGTAACCCCGACGTGGTCACCCTGGAGACAACCGGGAACACCGGCTCCAACACCCGTTACCTGGTGACGGACGTCGAGAATGTCGTCATCTTCGTCGTGAACGGCAATACGGTCAACTTCGATAACGCCCAGCCCGGCACCTGCCGCATCTGGAGCGTATCCTACGAGGGAACGCTGATCGCCTCCGCCGGCATGGACGTGGACGATACCCAGATCGCCAGTGGCTGCTTCTCCCTGTCGGACAACTTCGTAGAGGTGGTTCGCCGGATTCCCGAGGCCGGCACCATTGCCACTACCGACGGGGAAACGGAACTACTCACCTGCCCCGGTGACGGAAACGACGACCTTATTACCGTTGAACTGACCGGAAACTCCGTCGATCAGGTTGCCTACGTCATCACGGATGCCGACGGTATGATCCTGGCCGTACAGGAAAGCGCGACCTTCAACCTGGAAGATGCCGGCGTCGGTGTCTGTAGCATCTACGGTATCTCCTACCAGGGGACGCTGAATACCGACGTTACCGGCCCGGTGGAGGAAGCGAGCTTCTCCGACGGTTGTAACGACCTGACGGAGAATGCCGTCGTCGTTACCCGCGAAGTACCCAGCGGGGGAACGGTCTCCACCGAGGACGGACTGACGGAGATCACCCTTTGCCCCGGGGACGGAAATCCCGACGTGGTCACCTTCGCCGTAAGCGGTAACGAAGGCGACCAGTTCACTTTTCTGATCACCGACGAAAACAACGAGATCCTGGTGATCCCCGCCGGGAATGCCTTCGATTTTGAGATTGCCGGCCTCGGGGTTTGTCGCCTCTGGGGCCTCAGCTACCAGGGAGAACTGACGGCGATGGCCGGACAGGATGCCGCCACGGCCGCCCTGGCTACCGGCTGTTTCGGACTGTCCGATAACTTCGTTACCGTGACCCGCCAGCAACCCACCGGCGGCACCATCGCCCTGGATAACGGACTGACCGAGGCGACCCTCTGCCCCGGGGACGGGATCGCGGACATCGTTACCTTCGTCAGCACCGGCGCGGAGGCGGACAACGTAGCCTTCGTGGTCACTGACGATCAGGGAACCATCCTGAGTTTTCCCCCGACGGCCAGTATCAACTTCGAGACCGTCGACCCCGGTACCTGCTTCGTCTACACCCTGGCCTACACCGGCACGATCACCGCCCAGCCGGGAGACAACATCGACGAGGTCGACCTGACCGACGGTTGCTTTTCCCTCTCCGACAACCGGGTAACCATCGTTCGCCTGGAGGCTACCACCGGCGAGATCAGCCTGGAGGGTGGCGGAACCGAGGTCACGGTCTGCCCCGGTGACTTCGTTCCCGATGCCATCGCCTTTGACAGCACCGGCACCACGCTGGACAACTTCAACTACCTGGTCACGGATACCAACAACGTAGTCATTCGCGTGGCCTTCACGGACGTGATCAACTTCGAGACCTTCCCACTGGGCGTTTGCCGGGTCTGGGGGCTCGGTTACAACGGCATCATCATGACCGGCCCGGGCGAGATCGCCGGGGAAGATCAGTTAGCCTCCGAGTGCTCGGCCCTGTCGCCAAACTTCGTCACCGTCATTAAGGAACGCCCCGACGGCGGCGAGATCACGCTCTCCGACGGTACCGTGAGTACGGTGGTCTGCCCGATGGACGGCGAGCCGGACCTCGTCACTGTCCTCAGCACCGGCGTGGAGGGCAGCAACTTCACCTACCTGCTGACCACCGAAGAGAATATCGTGATCGGTGTCCGTGAAGACGGTACGTTCGACTTTGATAATGCCGAGCTCGGCTCCTGCCGCATCTGGGGCCTCAGCTACCAGGGTGACCTGCTGGCGATGGTCGGAGACGATGCAGCCGTTACCCAACTCGCTTCCGGTTGTTTCGACCTGAGCGATGACTTCGTGACCGTGATCCGGGAGGAGGTCATGGGCGGAACCGTGGCCCTCAGCGGTGGGGGAACCGAGACCACCATCTGTCCGGGAGAGGATAACGAGACCCTGCTCTCTTTCGAGCGTTTCGACGATAGCGGAGCTAACTTCCTCTTCGTGGTCACCGATACCAACAATGTCATCCTGGAGGTGGCCACCGACAATAACTTCGATTTCGGGAGTTCCCCCGAGGGAGTTTGCCGGGTTTGGGGACTGTCCTTCTTCGGCGTACTGACCGCGGAGGTGGGCGACGATGCCGACCTGGTCGATCTGGCCAGTGGCTGCTTTGCCCTCTCCGATAATTTCGTTACCGTGACCAAGCTCCAGCCGGTGGCCGGTACGATCGCCTTTACCGAAGACCCCGCCGCGGATACGCTGTTCGCCTGTAACAACGCCGGAATCACCTTCGATGTATCCGACGATGCCGCCGGAGACTACGATTTTGCCGTCCTCGATGAGGACGGTACCCTCCTTGGCTTTACCGGGCGGGACGGACTGGATTTTGCCGATCTGGCGACCGGGTCTTACTCGGTCGTCGGTATTGCTTTCGTCGGCACACTCACTTCGATGGTCGGGGAACCCTTCGATCCCCTCACGGCCGTTAACGACTGTGGCGAGGTTAGTAACACACTGTTCATCGAACTGGAAGCCGTTGACGGCGGGATGCTCACCGTTGGCGGTGAAACGACCGTTTACCTCTGCCCCGACAACCCGAACGACGGGCTACTGACCTTCGAAACCAGCAGTACCCTGGCCGGTGAAAATTATTTCTACGCCATCACGCTCAACGGAACGATCCTGGATACGACTTCCGCCGATAGCTACGATTTCGGAAACGTTCCCCTGGTGGAAGTAACGGTTTATGCCGTCAGCTATACCGGCGAACTGCTCATGCCGATCACCGGGCGTAACGTTTTGGTTAGCGAACTGTCCACCAGCTGCTGGGACGTATCCAACGGGATCGACGTGCTTAACTACAGCCCGGAAGCCGGTACGATTTCCGTGGATAACCTCGGTTCGGCGGGTGTTGCCTGCACGGTAAACGGAGATGGTAACCTGAGCGTAAGCGTTGACGGGGCCAGCCTCGCCGGCTACGCCATCATCATAACCAGTACCGACAGCATCGTACAGTTCGTGAGTACCGATCCGGACAGCATTCCCTTCGGCGACCTGACCGAGGGGGAGTACCTGATCTTCGGTCTGTCTTACACCGGCAACGTTACCGTAGTGGCCGGGGATGACCTGCGGACCGCCGTGCTGGCGGATAACTGTTTCGAACGGACGGAAGACGGCATCTCCGTCACCCAGGGAGGAGCCATTGACGCGGGTATGATCAACAACCTCAACGGTACGGGAGATACGATCACCTTCTGCGGACCGGAGGACATGAACCAACTCGTCGTAGTGGACGCCACCGTAACCGGTATCAACTACCGTTTCCTGATCACGGACGAAAACGGGGACATCGTAGTACCCAACATTCAGAGCGGTATCATTCCCTTCTCCGCCCTCGGTGACGGAACCTACCGGGTCTACGGCTACAATTTCACCGGAACCAGCCAGGCCTTCTTCGGCCGCAACGTGGAAACGGACGTACTGGCCACCGGATGTTTCGCCCTCACCACCAACTTTCTCACGGTCATCAAGACCGACCCGGACGGTGGAGTGGTATCCGATCTCTCCGGAGCAACGGAAGTCGACCTGGAGATCCCGGCGGCCGGCGGAGCGGTGATACTTGACATAATGACCGACTCCGACTCGCTCTACGCGTACCGTTACATCATTGCGGACACGAACAACATCATCCGCGGGGTGGTGGCCTTCAATAACATCAATTTCAGTCCGGCCGGCCCCGGTATCTACCGCGTCTACGGATTTGAATTCACCGGTGACTTCGTGGGGCAAAGCGGGGATACCCTGCCGATGGCCCTGCTCGCAACGGATTGCAGCGACCTGAGTGACAACTTCGTCACGGTGACCGTAACCCGGGAAGAGGGACTCACCGAGGGTGACATCGACCGGATCGATGCCGGCGGCGTTGACCTGGTGGCCGCGCCCAACCCCATCATGGGTGGGGAACTGACCCTCCGGATTTCCAGCCAGGGCAGACTCTCCGGAGGCAGTGTTTCCATCCGGGACATCAACGGACAGGTACGGCAGCTCCGCCAACTGGAAGCCGGCGGGAACCGGGCCGAGATGCGCTTCGACGTTGGCGCGCTGAGCCCGGGTATCTACTTCGTGAGTTACCTGACGCCAGCCGGGAACCACACCATCCGATTCATTAAACAGTAAAATGACGAAGGCCCGGTAAGATCGCTTACCGGGCCTTCGTTTTTAGCTTATGTTCGTACTCCTCATCACCATCGTGATCGCACTCTTCCTGGCGATGCTGTTCGTGAATATCTATTTCCGGGCCAAGGTGCTGCGCGCCTATAAAGTGCTGGTACGGAACAACGTAGATTTTACCCCCGCTCAGATCTTCAGTAAGCAACGGGTAGAGGAAGAGATCGTGCCCAGTTACCCCGCTTCGGCCGAAGCCATCCGGGACTTCAGCAACTACCTCCAGCGGAGCATCCGCATGGCAACGGTATTGCTGTTGCTGATCACGATCTTCGGGGGAATACTGATGTGGTACCGGAACTGAACTTCCTAATTCATCGCAACGATGGCCTCACTGCCGTAGCTGTCCACCACGAACCGGTCCGTAGCGGCAACCAGGGCCACCGAGGGGGTGAAGTACTTCATGGAAGCGGGTTGTACGCCGAGCAGGAAAGCAAGTGGATTGAATTCCTCCGCAGCGGCAACCATCCGGGCTTCGGTCACGGTATTTCGGCGGGGTAACTCGACCAGGTTGGTACGGCCCCAGACATACTGCTGGGCACGGTAAGCCAGTTCCACGGGGAACCGCAATTCCAACCCCTGGCGGGTAGCGGGTACGTAGCCGGCGACAAACTTGGGGTTCAAACGGCGGAGGCCGCGGTAGTCCACGCCCGTCTCTTTGGCGAGTTGACGCAGGCTGAGCTTCCGGAAAATGGTGAGGGTACGGATGCCGGACATATCTACTTCCTGGGTACTGGGCGTAAGACCGTAGTCACCGTAAAAATTCAGCGTGTAGGCTGCCGCCACGTAGGCCGCTACGTACTTCTGAGACTCCTGCGGGAGGTACCGCTTTACCCTGGCGTAGGTGGTATAACCGCCGGCGGAACGGATGGCGCGGCGTACACGGCCGGGGCCGCAGTTGTAGGCGGCAAGTGCCAGGTGCCAGTCTCCGAACTGAGCGTAAAGGTCTTTCAGCATCAGGACGGCGGCCTCGGTGCTGCGGTAAATGTCCAGTCGTTCGTCGACTACCCAGTCGACGCGCAGTCCCATTTCGCGGGCGGTGGAGGGCATCAGTTGCCAGAGGCCGGCGGCGCTGGCGCTGGACACTGCCCCGGGGACGAGCATGGATTCCGCTACGGCCAGGTACTTCAGGCCGGAGGGCATCTCGTGCTTGGTGAGGTAGAATTCGAATACGGGGAAGTAGGCGTTGGCCCGGCCCAGCATCCGTTCGGTGCTGCTGGAGCCGTAATCCAGGTACTCCGCAATCTTGTGCTGGAGGTGGGCATCATCCGCGGAGGTCGTGAGGGGAAGCTCGAGACCCGCCAGTCGGCAGACGACGGTTTTACAGGATCGGGTGTTAATCGAGTTAGCTTTCAGGTGGGTCGAGCCTGCCAGTAACACCAGCAGACAGAGACCTTGGAGGAGCTGTCTCATTCAAATTCATTTCGTTTCACAATCACTTACCGGATCATTGCCCAAATTCATGGGAGGGGCTCCTCGGTAAGCATGATGAAGACCGATGCTGTCTTCTAAACCAAAAAACGGGGTTCGTTCAATTGGGGCCGCAAAGGTACGGTCGTCCGGCACGCGGGGCAAGTGTTTTGGCCGTAAGTGTTTGTAATTCAAGACCTAAGTAGATCAACGGCCCGTCCGGGCGTTTTGCTTCCGCTAGGAGAATCGGGGCAAAAAACCGGGAAACGAAATAATCACGGTATTAAAGTAGTCGAAAATAGCCCGGGCAAAATTTTGTTGGCCCGGAATAAATGACGTTATTGGAAAGTTATTCTGTTAACAACGGGTTAAAGTTTGCCGGCCTGCCCGGTGCCGGGCCGCAAGACGGACCGAATAGCGTCCGATGCTCTCCGGGAAGGGGTCATTCCACGGGCGCTACAGTACTGCTGATGACGGCTGTCGGCCGGCCAGAATCGGTCGGTTTCCCGAACCTCCGTAAGGACTTGATAGCCATGTTCCCGCAGTTGGGCGATCAGGGCTCCCGCCTCCCGCAGCTGGTCGGTGGCGTGGCGGCCATCCGGCAGGGTAAAGATGGCCGAGCGGTACTGCCCTCCCCCGTCGCGGCGGTCGATGCTGAAATCATGGAGGCTGAAAAACTCCGTCAGCAGTTGGCGGGTGGAAAGCAGTCGCAAATCATAGGTGACCTCCACGGCCTCCGCATGTCCCGTTTGCTTGCCGCACACCATCTGGTAAGTAGGCCGGTCGACGTGGCCGCCGGCAAATCCGGTACGGGTACTGAGGACACCGGGGAGTTGGCGCAGGTGGTATTCCCGGCCCCAGAAACAACCGCTGGCCAGGAGGAGGGTAGCCCTTCAGTCGTTGTCGGTCAGCGAACCGTGTTCCGCCTCGAACTTCGCGCGGGGGATGAACTTGATCGACAGGCTGTTTACGCAGTGACGGGTGTTCTTCTCCGTGAACCGCTCGCCCTCGAAGACGTGACCGAGGTGGCCGCCGCAGTGGTTACAGAGAATTTCGACGCGCCGGCCGTCCGCGTCGCGGATCTTTTCGATGGCGCCCGGTACCTCATCGTCGAAACTGGGCCAGCCGCAGCCACTGCTGAACTTATCCTGGCTGTCGTACAGCGGGTTGTCACAGCGGCGGCAGACGAAGACGCCATCCACCTTGAAGTTGTTGTACTCGTTGGTGAAGGGCATCTCGGTACCCTTGTGTACGATGACGCGTTCTTCCTGGGGGGTAAGGGGGTTGTAATTTTCGGGAGACTTCATAAGGGGGTAACATCTCCCACGGGCAGGTGGTTTGGAGTTTGCACCTGCGCACCGTCGGTAAACTACTCCTGCTCCTCGACGACGAAATCGTAACTCTCCATGATCACGTTCGCCAGCAGCTTCTTACACGCCAGCTCCACTTTGTCGTGGGCATCCTGCTCGCTGTCGGCTTCCAGACGCATGGTAACGTGCTTGCCGATGCGGACATCCTCGATGCCTTCGACGCCGACGTTGGGCATGTTCTTCACGACTACTTTACCCTGGGGGTCGAGCAATTCGTCCTTGGGCATGATGTTGATGTGGGCAAGAAAGGTCATGGGGTCCTTGTTGTCGGCGGGGCGGCCAGGTTGAGGATAAGGTAGACGGCCACGATGAAGGGGAAGGCCGCCAGTTGCAGGAAGATCAGCAGGCCGATGGCCAGTGCCGCAAAGATATAGCGCGTCTCGTTGCCCGCCCAGCCGAAGCCCTTCAGCTTGAAGGAAAACATGGGGTGCTCGCTGACGAGGAGGTAGGACATGACGACGACGCAGCCGTAGAGGAAGACGGGATTCAGGAAAAAGTCGCCCAGCCCGAGCAGGTTCTGGGTGGCGATCAGCATCACTCCCGCGGCAAACACCGTGCTGGTGGGCGTAGCCACGCCCATGAAGTTTTCCGTCTGGCGAGTGTCCAGGTTGAATTTGGCGAGGCGGAGGGCCGAAAAGAGGACGAGGATCAGGCCGGGGGCGGCGAGCCACGACCAGGATATAGCGGGCGGGGACGCAGGTGCAAGGCTTTCGTAAACGGTTTCGTCTAGTCCCCCAATGAACAGCAGTACGTAGTAGATCATGCCCGGTACCACGCCAAAACTGACCATGTCCGAAAGGCTGTCGAGTTCCTTGCCGTGCTCGCTGCTGACGTTGAGGGCGCGGGCGACCAGTCCGTCGGCAAAGTCGAATACCCCGGCCAGTACCAGCAGGTAGAAGACGTTCATGAACTGGTAGTCGAGCAGGCAGATGATGGCCGCGCAACCGCAGAAGAGGTTGAGGAGGGTAATGAGGTTCGGGATCCAGGCTTTCACGGTGGGTAAGGTAGGTTTTGTTGACCGGTCGACAGTCTAATTGTTCCGCCGGCATACAAGCCGGTACGACCGAGCCGTTAATTTTTAACTAAACCCCGACCAGCACGGCCATTGTTCCCTTACGTCTGTCTATTTAGCGGAGCCTTACCCTTCCCCAATCCCATCCCGATGAAGCAGTATTACCTGATCTTGTTCTTTTGTCTGGCCGGCGTGGCTTCCGTGAGCGGACAGCCCATGAACGACGACTGCGCTACCGCCATCGCCCTGCCCGATACCGTCAGCTACTGTTCCGGGCCGGGGGCCTTCACCAACGCCGGGGCCACCGTTTCCTTCCCGGGGGAGCAACAGACCAACTACCCGACCTGTATCGACGAGCGTGACGAGATCCGCGATGTCTGGTTCCGCTTCGTAGCCCGGGAGACCGCCGTTAACATCCGCGTGCTGGGGGACATCACCGGCGGCTCCCGGGGAACGCTCGAAGCCCCTCAGTTCGCCCTGCTGGATAGCTGTACCGATACCGTCGGTCTCGGTTGCCGCTCCCCCTTCATTGCCGGGGGGCAGACGCAGAACGGTGGCACCCTCACCGTGGGTGACCTGGAGGTGGGGCAGACTTACTTCATCCTGGTCGGGGCCCGCTCCGGTAACGCCGGTACCTTCGAACTCTGCCTCGAACAGTTCCAACCGCCGGCCGAGCCCAGCAGCGACTGCGCCACCGGAGTGGTGCTCTGTGACAAATCCACCTTCGCCGTCGATTTCCTGAGCGGGACGGGCGACGTTCGCGATAATTTGCTCTCCAACGACCTGAGCAACTGTAACAACCCCAGCGAGATGAACTCCAGTTGGTACCGCTGGACCTGCGACGAATCCGGCACCCTGGGTTTCTCCATCACCCCCCTCGGAGCGGCGGTAAACGAGGACATCGACTTTGTGGTCTACGAATTCGCCAACGGACTGGACGACTGCGGCGGTCGCCAGGTACTCCGGCAGATGTACAGCGGCGAGACCGGCGGACAGGGAATCGATAACCTTCCCTGCCTGGGCGCGACGGGTCTGCGGGCGGGAGCCAACGACATCGTGGAAGTCTGCGGCTGCGACGTGGGACGGGACGATAACTTCCTCTCCCAGATCGACATGGTGTCCGGCCGCAGCTACGGTATCGTGATCATGAACTTCTCCGGATCGGGGGACGGGTTTTCCATCGAATTCGACGGGACGGGTACCTTCCTCGGGCCGGAGCCGGAATTTACGCTCAGTTCCTCCGAGGTCTGCGTGGGGGAGGCCCTCGTTTTCGAGGACAATTCGACTTCCGTGGACATGATCGTGAGCCGGGAGTGGGACTTCGGCCCCACCGCCACCCCCCGGACGGCGAGCGGCCCCGGGCCCCACTCCGTCATCTTCGGGGAAGCGGGGCAACCCGGCGTCGAACTCGTCATCACCACCTCCCGGGAGTGTACGGAGGTGATCGCCAAGGCGGAAGTGAACGTTATCTGCTGCGAGGACCAGTTCAGCGGCTCGGCTACCATTACCGACGAAACCTGCCCGGGAGACAGCACGGGGGTCATCACCTTCACCGGCACCAGCAGTTTCAGCCCCGGTACCGTTGAATTCCGGTGGAGCACCGGAGACAGTACCAATATTGTCAGCGGCCCCACCATCGCCGGTCTCGGGCAGGGCGACTACACCGTTACCATCACCGACGAATCCGGCTGCGAGCGGGCCTTTACCTACACCGTCGGCGGGCCGCCCCTCTTCGTGCTCGATACCCTGATCACCATGCCGGATTGTGCCGGCGGTACGAACGGCGCCCTCACCTTCACCGTGCTGAGTGGCGGGTCGGGCGACTACCGCTACAGCTTTAACGGCAGCCCGTTCTCCACGGACAATACCCTGACCGACCTGCCGGTGACCCAGATCGACGTTGTCGTCCGCGATGCCGCCGGCTGCCTCATCGAGCAGACCATCGCCGTGAATGAACTGGAACTGGGGCTCCAACCGGGAGAGACCGTCTTCGTGGAGCCGGTCTGTAACGGTGATGAGAATGCCCGTATCGACATCGCGATCGCCAACGGCCGGCGGGCCTTCCAGTACGACTTCGGGCTGGGCGGCGGCTTCCAGCAAGACTCTTTTCTGACCGGACTCGGGGCGGGCAGCTACGCGGTCACCGCCCGGGACGCGGACGGCTGCCTCGGCCTCTTCGCGGTGGACATCTCCGATCCGCCGGTACTGGAACTCACCCTCGACGGGTTCAACGACGGCTGCGCGGGGACGGATCAGGGGCGGATCGAGACAACCACGGCGGGTGGCCGGCCGGACTATGCGTATCTGTGGCAGGACGGGCCGACGGATACGCTAAGGGACAACCTTCCCCCCGGTCTCTACCAGCTCACCGTGACCGACGACAACGGTTGTACGACGGTAGAAAACATCCAGCTGATCGAGCCCAACCCGATCGAGATCACCATCAACGAGATCGTAGACAACATCTGCTTCGGGGATTCCCTGGGCAGCATCGCCGTCGGCGTATCCGGCGGCACCCCCGGCTATCTTTACAGCATCGACGGGGAGAATTTCAGGGTAGATACCGTAGTGAATAACCTGTTTAGCGGAGATTACTTCCTACGGGTGATGGACGAGAACGGCTGCCGCGACAGCATTGCCGCCTTCGTGGACGAGCCGGAGGAATTCATCGTTTTTACCGGTGATCAGACGACGGTGTTCCTCGGGGGGGATACGACCGTCAACGTCTTCAGCAACT
Organism: Lewinellaceae bacterium; assembly: GCA_963838715.1. Lineage (GTDB taxonomy): Bacteria > Bacteroidota > Bacteroidia > Chitinophagales > Saprospiraceae > Neolewinella. The sequence goes on along the minus strand of CAWISE010000009.1, from coordinate 2,731,491 downwards.
ACTTTCCCGTGCAGTACAGTTGGTCGCCCGACAGCCTGCCCTGCCTGCTGCCGGACTGCTCCCGTGTGCTGGTCGGCCCCTTCGAAACCACCCGCTACCTGGTGACGGGTACGAATGCCGCCGGGTGCATCGATACCGCCGGACTGGAAGTGCTGGTGGTGGAAGACCTGCCGCTCTACGTACCGAATGCCTTCAGCCCGAACGGGGACGGCGTCAACGATTTTTTCACCCTCTTCGGAGGTCGTTCGCTGGAGGCCATTGAGAAGCCTGCGCATTTACGATCGTTGGGGCGGATTGGTCTTCGAACGCGACGAGGATTTCCCCCCGAACCAGCTCAGTCTGGGTTGGAACGGGGAGGTGGACGGGAAGCCGGTCAACCCCGCCGTCTTCGTTTATACCGCGACGGTTCGTTATCTGAACGGGCGGCAAGCGCAGGTGCAGGGTAACATTACGGTGGTGCGGTAGGTCGGCTGCCCGCGAGCCGTGCTCGCCGGCAGTGCTGGTTACCCGCGAACGGTGCTCGCCGGTAAGGACGGAGGCACTACCGGCGAGTGAAACTCGCGGGTAGCCGGTATCTTCGCCCCCAAACAAGAAACCCCATGGCCCTCTACGAGCAAATCCAGGAATGCGTCGCTTTCATCCGACAGCGTTGTGACATTCAACCCCGTGTCGGTATCGTGCTGGGAACGGGACTGAGTTCCCTCTCCGAGGAGATCGAGATCGAGCGGGAGTTCGTTTACGGACTGCTGCCCTACTTCGTTTCCTCCACCGTGCAGGGGCACCAGGGCAAACTGATCCTGGGGAAGCTCAACGGTGTACCCGTCGTGGCGATGGCCGGCCGGATGCACTACTACGAGGGCTACAGCATGCGGGAACTTACTTTTCCCATTCGCGTACTGCACGCACTCGGAATCGAGCACCTCATCATCTCCAACGCCTCCGGGAGCGTGAATGCCGACATTGATGCCGGAGACGTAGTAATGATCAAAGACCACATCAATCTCCAGCCGGAGAACCCGCTCCGGGGGCCGAACGACCCCCGGCTGGGCGTCCGTTTCCCGGATATGCTCCACACCTACGACCGGGGATTGAATCAGTGGGCCATGAAGCGGGCCAAGGACCACGGGCTGACCGCCCACGAGGGGGTTTACCTCGCCCTGGCCGGCCCGAACCTGGAAACGCCCGCCGAGTACCGGATGGCCAACATCATGGGGGCCGACCTGATCGGGATGTCTACCGTCCCCGAAGTGCTGGTGGCCCGTCACTGCGGACTGCCCGTTTTTGTGGTCTCCGTGGTCAGCAACAAGTGTTTTCCCATCGTGGAGATCCAGCCGACGACGGTAGACGACGTCATCGATACGGTGCAGCGGGTCGAACCGAAACTCCGCAAACTGATCGGCGACCTGACCGGCAAACTGGGCGCCTGATGACTTCCCCCTTCCGCTACGGGGTGGACGAGATCGACCGGGCCGTTAACCGGATACTCGGCACCTGCGGCCCCGCCCGCACCTTTGCCCTCGTCGGCGAACTGGGCGCCGGGAAGACCACCCTGGTGTCCGCCCTGGTCCGCGCGCTCGGCGTTTCGGAACCTACGTCCAGTCCTACCTTCAGTCTGGTGAACGAATACGCCGCCCCCGACGGCCCCGTGTACCACCTGGACTGTTACCGGCTGGACAGCGTGGAGGAAGCCCTGGCCGCCGGGCTGGAGGAGATTTTCGAGAGCGGGCGGCCCATCTTCGTCGAATGGCCCGCGGTGATAGAACCCTTACTGCCGGAGGACGTTGTCATTTTGCAGTTACAACACGGCCCTGACGGCCGGGATCGACTGCTGACCATCACTACCGACCACCCAGATGAGCGAGAAGGATAAGAAACGGGTCGAGCTTCCCGAGGAACTCACCTCCAATTTCGGCCAGACCCAAACGGAAACCCTGGAGCGGGAAGTCCACAAACAGGGTTTACTCATCGGGATTCCGCGGGAGATCACGATGCAGGAAAAGAGGGTTGCCCTGGTGCCCAGCGGCGTCCACAACCTGACCAACCAGGGCAACGAGGTGCTGGTACAGACCGGAGCCGGCCTGCCCAGTAATTTTACCGACCACGAGTACAGCGAAAGCGGTGCCAAGATCGCCTACTCCGCCCAGGAGGTCTACCAGAATGCCCACATCATCATCAAGGTCGCCCCGCCCACCCTGGACGAGATCGACATGATGCAGACGGGGGCCATCCTGATCAGCCCCCTCCAGCTGCCGATCATCAACGCGGAATACCTCTACCGGCTCAAGCAAAAGCGGATCATCAGCCTGGCCATGGAGTACCTGCAGGACAGTGAGGGCTGCTTCCCCATTGTCCGCATCATGAGCGAAATGGCCGGTATTTCCGCCATCCAGACGGCGGCCGAATTACTGAGTACCAATACCGGCGGACCGGGCATCCTGCTGGGCGGTATTTCCGGGGTGCCGAGTGCCAAGGTGGTCATTCTGGGCGGCGGCGTCGTGGCCGAGTACGCCACCCGGGCGGCCCTGGGCATGGGGGCCGAAGTCCGCATTTTTGACGACAATATTCATAAGCTGATGCGGCTGCAGAACAGTGTCGGCCGCCAGCTGTACACCAGCGCCATCAACCCGCTCTACCTGCGTCGGGAACTCATCACGGCCGAGGTGGCCATCGGGGCCATTCACGCCGAGCACGGTCGCGCACCCGTTGTCGTGAATGAGGATATGGTACGCAGCATGCGTCCCGGAGCCGTCATCATCGACGTCAGCATCGATCAGGGGGGCTGCTTCGCCACCAGCGAACTCACCACCCTGGAGAACCCCACCTTCCGCAAGCACGACGTGATCCACTACTGCGTGCCCAACATCGCCAGCCGGGTGGGCCGTACGGCCAGCATCGCGGTGAGCAACATCCTGGTGCCGATCATCCTGAAGGCGGGTGGTTCCCCGAATTTTGAACACCACCTGTTTCGCCACGCGGGGCTGCGGAATGGCATCTACACTTACCGGGGCTGTTTGACGAACGGCTACCTGGGGAAGCGGTTTGCGATGAAGAGTACGGACATTGATTTGTTGATGACTTCGGGGTTTTAAGAAGGAAGAAGCGAGAAAGGAGAAACGAGAAATGAGACGCCGCTACTGAGAGTACTTTTTGTACTATTTTAGTATCAAATCTCGTGCGCTTGAAACACAATTACAAAAATTTGAAAGTCTGGCAACACAGTATTGAAATTGTGGATGCTGTATATGATTATGTCAAGCATTTACCCATAGAAGAGCGGTTTGGGTTACGATCACAGATGACGCGGGCAGCGGTTTCTATACCCTCAAATATTGCCGAGGGATCTGCCAGAACTACTAATAAGTCATTTGATCACTTTCTGGCTATGGCTTTGGGTAGCGCCTTTGAATTGGAAACCCAACTGTTGATTTGTGGACGTCGGAATTATGGAGATTCAAGTCAACTGGAGGATATTCTGCTTGCACTGGACCAGCAGCAAAAAATGATCATTGGATTTCAGAAGTACATCAATAAAGCTGCGTAAGATCCAGTCTAGTCCTGTCTCGTGTCTCACTTCTCGATTCTCGCCTCTCGATTCTCGCCCCTCCTTCCTATCTTCCCTCCATGAACGCCTTCGACATCATCGACCAATTCTTCCGCTCCCTCAACACCGAGCAGGCGTTACTCCTCGGTATCCTCGCCCTGATCGTATTCGTATTCGGGCTGCTGGTGGGCTGGATCGTGCAGGGCATGAAGACCCGTCGTTACCGGAAACAACTGCTGCTGTTGCGCAAGGAGCGGGACGATTATCAACTGAGCGCCACCTCACTCGGGGAAAAGAACAAGACGCTGGCGGCGGAACTGGAGCGCATCAGCCGGGAAAAAGTGGAGGTGTTCGACCAGCTACAGGGGTTGCGACAGGAGGTGGAGCAGCGGGATCAGCTGTTGCGGGAAACCCAGGGGCAGCTGGAGGAGGCAACGGCGACGAACACGACCTACGCGGCCACGATCAATGAGCTGAACGAGGAATTGACGGACCTTAGAACGAGGAATCAGTCACCGGCGGTCACTGCGGGCGAGGACGCAGGTGCCAAAATTTTAGATTTAGAGCCTGCCCCGGCCACGAACGATGGTCAGTTCGATCGCTACCTGGAGGCCATTGAGGCCAGGTTTCAGGCCTTCGAACAGCGACTGGCCGAACTAGACCGGGAGAACGACCGGCTGCGTTCCGGCGGGATCGTCGCCCGCTCCGTGGAGATGCCGGACCAATCACCGGAGGACGGTGGTTTTGGTGGCGACTACGTCCCCTCCATCGGGGAGCCTGCTCCATCGGGCAATGAACCGTTGGTCATCCGTGCCGATACCACCAACCCGGGCGAGCGGGTCGGCCAACACGGAACCACCGAGGTGATTGTGGAAACGACGCCCAGCCTGATGGTTCCCGTCATGCAGGAGTACCGGGGCGACCCGGATGATCTCACCCGGATCGCCGGGATTGCCAGCTTTCTGGAAAAGCAGCTCAATGAGGCCGGGATTTATCAGTACGAACAGATCGCCGCCTGGGGAGAAGGGGATATCGACGTGTACGCCGAACGGATCGGGTTCCTGCCGCAGAGCATGCGCCATAAGGATTGGGTCGGACAGGCGGCTCAGCTAGCCCGGGCAAAGTCGAACACCCACTCCTCCCGGCAAAAAAGCCCCGCCAAGCGCAACGTCATGGTCATGGTGGAGGGGATCGGCCCCAAGATCGAAATAGTACTGACGGCGGCCGGAATTTCCTCCCTGGCCGATCTGGCCGACAGCAGCGTGGACCGGCTTCGCGAAATCCTCGAAGCAGCCGGTCCCAACTTTAAAAGTAAGGACCCTTCGACGTGGCCGGAGCAGGCAACCCTGGCCCGTGACGGAAAGTGGGAGGAGTTGCAAAACCTTCAGAAAGAGTTAGTTGGGGGCCGTCGGATCTAGAAGGGGGAGAGTGTCGTAAAAAGACATTCAATTGTGATTTTTTCGTGATAACTATCGTACCGGCGACGCTGTCTTAGTTGCATGGAACAGCAATTATGGTATCTCGAAGACATCGATCTGACGAACGTTTTTTGCCCGAAAAGAACCGGTAACGTTCCGCTCGAACTGTCGGCCAATCAGTACGTCTACTTACCGGAGGAACCCGCCCAGAAGATATATCTCGTTACGGCGGGTCGTATCAAGATTGGAACTTACGGCGCTGACGGCAAGGAAATCACCAAGGCCATCCTGACCCCGGGAGAGGTCTTCGGGGAAATGGCCCTCATCGGTCAGGAGAGCCGCCGGGATTTCGCCTACGTGATCGAGCCGGCCCGGGTTTGTGTACTGGAGCGTACGGAACTACAATCCATGCTCCGTCAGCGGAGCGACCTGCAATTGTTCTTCATGAAACTGATCGGTGACCGTACGCTCCGCCTGGAGCAGCGGCTGGAAAACCTGATGTTCAAGAGCAGCCGTTGCCGCATCATAGAGTTTCTGCACAACCTGGCGAGTACCCGTGGTCGGGTTGTCGGCTTTGAACGGGAAGTGGGCGATATGCTTACGCACAAGGAGATCGCCGATCTCACCGGTACGAGCCGGCAGACAGTTAATAGCGTACTCAACGAGCTTCGTCGGGACAACGTGCTGACCTTCAACCGTAAACGGATGCTGGTGCGGGATATGAGTCAGCTACGGGCGGCCAGTTAAAAGCGCGACCGTCTCGGCTAACTTAGCATCTGATAGGTAACCATGGCCCCTGCGTACGCGATCGCTGTCATGAACACGAACTGGATCACCGGCCACTTCCAGGAATTGGTTTCCCGCTTGGTGACGGCCAGGGTGGACATGCACATCATGGCAAAGACGTAGAAGATGAGGAGGCTCCAGGAGGTAGCGCGGTTGTAGACCGGCTCTCCGGTACGGGGGTTGACCTCATCGGCCAGTCGTTCCCGGATGCGGAACTCATCGTCGGTACTACCGACGCTATAGATGGTGGCCATGGTGCCGACGAAGACCTCGCGGGCCGCGAAACTGGTGAGCAGGGCGATGCCGATCTTCCAGTCGTAGCCCAGGGGCTCGATGGCCGGCTCGATGAATTTTCCAAGTCTGCCCGCGTAGCTGGCCTCCAACTGTTCGGCGGCCAGTACGTCGGCCGTAGCCGCTTCGTCCAGGTTTTGTTCCAGGGCGATGGTCTCGGCGCGGGTTTCCGCCTCCGCCATTCCCTCGCTGGGGCCGTAGGTGGAAGCCGCCCAGAGGATGATGCTGATGATCAGGATGATCTTACCGGCCTCCACGATGAAGGTGCGCGACTTCTGGTAGACGGTCGTAAAGACATTTCGCCAAACGGGGGTACGGTACTCCGGTAACTCCAGCATCAGAAAGCTGCGATCGGTGGATTTGAGCACCAGCTTAAAGGCCAGGGCAGAAAGCATGGCCGAGGCGATGCCCAGGAAGTACAGCCCGGCGAAGGCCAACCCCTGGTAACTGAACCCGAAGTAGGCTCCCGTCGGTACCGCAAAGCTGATCAGGATAACGTATACCGGGATCCGGGCGGAGCAAGAGGTCAGTGGGGTAACCAGGATAGTCAGTAGCCGTTCCTTCCAGTTGGCGATCGTCCGCGTACTCATGATGGCCGGGATCGCGCAGGCGTGGCCGCTGATGAGGGCCACCACCGAGCGGCCGTTCAGTCCGAAACGCTGCATGATGCTGTCAAAGAGATACGCCGCCCGGGCGAGGTAACCGACCTCTTCCAGGATGGAGATGAAGAAGAAGAGGATAGCGATCTGAGGAACGAACACCAGTACTCCGCCGAGCCCGGCAATGATGCCATCCACCAGCAGGTCCGTAAGCCAGCCTACGCCCAGAGTGCTGCGTACGGTTTCACCCAGGACGCCGAAGAACCACTCGATACCATCCATCGGGAAACTGGCCCAGGCAAAGAGGGACTGGAAGACCAGCAGCATGAGCGCGAAGAAGATCAGCGGACCGAAAATGGGGTGGGTGACGATGTTGTCGATCCGGTCGCTGGTAGAGGAGGTGTCTCCCGCATGGCGGACCGTCTGTTGCAGGATGGGCTCGAAGGTATTGTACCGCTCCATGGTTTCTTCCACCTGGGCGCGGAGACTGTGAAAGCCATTGCGCACCCGGGCTTCCTGCACCCGGTGACGCGTCGTCTCCGGTATGTGCTTCAGCCAGGTAGCGTGGTGCATGAGCAGTAGCGCGTGATAATCGTTGCGGGCGGGGAGTTCCTGGCGGAGTTCGGCCAGTACGTCGCGGCCACTGGCGGGCGGCTCGTAGAAAGGAGTACGGGAGCGGTACTGCTCCGGGTGGTCCAGTAAGTCCTGGATGGCCTGACGGAGTTCGGTGGTACCTATGCCCTCCCGGCTACTGACGGGAATGACCGGTACCCCTAATTTCTTACTGAGACCCGGAATGTCGATGGTCAGTTCCTGTGCTTCGATCAGGTCGACCATATTGAGGACCAGGATCATCGGCAGGTCGAGGTCACGGAGCTGGGTGAACAGCAGCAAGTGTTTGTCCAGCTTGGTGATGTCCGCCACGTACAGAATGGCATCCGGAAACTGGTCCCCCTCCGGGTTGGTGAGTTCCTGGACCACGAGCCGCTCGTCCAGGCTGGTCGGGTAGCAGCTGTAGGCACCGGGGAAATCAACGAGCTCGATCTTCCGGCCGTCGCTCAGTTGCAGGAGGCCGGATTTTTTCTCTACCGTGACGCCGGGAAAGTTACCGATGCGCTGTCGCAGACCGGTCAGGAGATTAAAGAGGGAGGATTTTCCGCTGTTGGGGTTGCCGACCAGGCCGACTACTTTACCAGTATGCATGCAAGTTCTTTCTTGCGCAGGGCCAGGCACTGACGGTCGATCTTCACGTACCAGCTACCGCCGAAGGGCGATTTGCGCACCACCCGCAGCCGGGAACCGGGGCGCACCCCGATATCCATTAGCTTACACTGCAGTCCTTCATTCGTGAACCGCTGGATAATGCCGGATTGTCCGACTTGAAAGAGGGAGGCAGCAGCGGTCTGGAAGGGCATAGGTTATGCGGTTGATTGGAACGCGAAGGTAGGGGAAATTTGGTTATCTGTAGGTGGTCTAAATAAGAACTTGGTTTTTTGCGCCTGCCGGCGCGGTAAGTAGGCCACGGAGTCCGCTGCGCGGCGCACGGAGATCTACACGGAGACCGCACGGAGGCTCCGCTGGTACTCAGAGCGTGGCCTCCGTGTTCCTCTGTGTAGCTACTCCGTGCGCCCTCCGTGGCCTGATACCAGAGCGCGTAGCGCGATCATTCCACCTTCCCCAACTCCCCGAATAAACTCAACTCCGCCGCGCGTACCTTCTCCCGGAAAGCCGCCATATCCCCCGCCAGGAAGGCATTGACGAAACGGACAAAATTGCTCGCGCCCTCCTCAAAGTGGCGGAGACTGAACTCGGCCATCTGGGTGGGGGTACCCTCCACCTCACGGATGTAGCCGCCGGCCCGGTAGAGATAAGCCTGTAAGTTGGTCGGGTTGCGCTGGATGCCCTTCAGCCCCTCCGGCTCCATCAGATCGTCTTCGAGGGAGGCAATGGAATCCATGAGAACTTTAGCGTCCTGGTTAAGGCTATCCCGAACGGCCTCGTCAGCGTTCTTCAGGACGGCCTGCACCCGCTTGATGCTCTTGCGGGCTTCCTGCAGCCGGTTGAAGGCAGTGGTGACATCGGTCACGGAAGATTCAAGGCGGGCCTGGAGGGCCTCCCGCTGGCCGTAGAGACCATTATGGTAGTCGTCGCGGGGGTCGGGGTGAACGGTGAAGGTCTGTTCCTGGGTGTGGTTACCGTAGGTAATGACGGCCCGGTAGGTACCGGGAGCGACCTGCCCGCCACCCGGTGGATCGGCGTCGTCCTTCCGCTCGCGGCGGCTGGGGAAGGCTACTCCGTCGCGGCGGAAGTTCCAGGCCGTACGATTCATACCCCACCGGGGCTTAGTGGTGAAGGTGCGGATGGTGTCTCCGGACTGCAGGTCGACGATCTGAAACTTGACCTTGTCTTTGGGGGGGAGAAGAACCTCACCCCCCGACCCCCTCTCCCCAGGAGAGGGGGAGACGTCGGAGGCAGACATGGCGGGGCGTTCCCGCTTACCGCCCCGCGCGTTTTCCCTTCCCGGGATGTCTTCCTTAATGGCCGCCGGGGCGGAGCTGTATCTGAGTAGATTTTGCACCTGCGTCCCCGCCCCGGTGGTGTCCGTTGTGCCCTTTTCGTCGGGTTTGATCCAGTAGGTGAGCAGGGCGCCGTTGTCGCGGTCCTCGCCCTGGAACTGCCCCTGGGCGTAGAAGCGGGTGCCCTGGTAGCTGCGGTATTCGTACTGGTAGGCATCGGCGACGGGGAAGGTGACGAGGGTGTCGGCGAGGGCGGTGATGCCCCGGCGGGCCAGTTCGCGGAAGGGGCGAATGTCGTCGAGAATCCAGGCGGCGCGGCCGAAGGTGCCGATGATCAGGTCGTGCTCCCGGGGGTGAATTTTCAGGTCGATGGTGGAAACGTGGGGGAATTCGGCGTCGAAGTGGGTCCAGCTGCCGCCGTAATCCAGGCTGAACCAGAGCCCGTGGTCGGTGCCGAGGAAGAGCAGATTTTCCTGGACGGGGTCCTGCACGATGGCCTGGGCGTGGCCGGTCACCTTGGTTTCGTCCACCAGGCGGGTGAAGCTTTCGCCCCAGTTTTCGGTGTGGAAAACCAGCGGCCGGGTATCGTTGCGGCGGTAGTCATTGACCACCACGAAAGCTTCCCCCTCGTTGATCGGCGAAGCCTCGATGTAACCGATCCAGCTGCCCGGCGTCATGCCGGGGAGGCGGCCGGTCAGGTCCGTCCAGTTCTCGCCGTCGTCGCGGCTGAGGTGCAACTTACCGTCGTCGCTGCCCACCCAGAGAGCCTGCGGTTGCCGCCACTCGGGTTTGGCCGGCACGATGGCGAGCAGGGTGGTGTGGTTTTCGGCCTGGGTGGCGTCGATGGTGAGACCACCGCTGATGTCCTGGCGTTGTTTGCTGCTGTCGTTGGTGGTCAGGTCGGGGCTGATGATGGTCCAGCTGCTGCCCTTATCCGTACTCTTGTGTACGTACTGGCTACCCATGTAGAGGGTATTCGGCTCCGAGGGGTGCTGGGCAATCGGGGCGTTCCAGTTGAAGCGCAGGAATTCGTTGTCGGGGTGGACGGGGCGGATGAGCTGGCTCTTTCCCGTGGTCCGGTTGACGCGACCGAGGTAACCGCCCTGGCTGGCGGCGTAAACGACATTACTGTTGCCCGGCTGGAAGATCAGGTCGAAGCCGTCGCCGAAGTAGACCTCCTGCCAGTCGGCGTCCGTGATCCCGCCCGATTTCAGGCCCCGGCTCGGACCGACCCAACTGCCGTTGTCCTGCATACCGCCGCCGATCAGGTAGGGGTAACTCATGTCGTAGTTGATGTGGTAGAACTGGGCCAGCGGCAGGTTGGCCGCGAAGCGCCAGGTCTCGCCTCCGTCACGGCTGATGTTGAGGCCGCCGTCGTTACCGTCGATCACGAATTCGGGGTCGTCGGGGTCGATGTAGAAGGCGTGGTGGTCGGGATGGACGGCGTTGCCGTAGTCGGCGATCTGCCGGAAGGATTTGCCGCCGTCCTCCGATTTGGAGAGATAGGTGAACACGTTGTAGATCCGGTTTTCGTTCCGGGGGTCGACGTAGAGTTCGGCGTAGTAAAATGGTCGGTTACCGATGTTTTTCTTGCTGACGAGTTTCCACTTTTGTCCGCCGTCGGTGCTCTTGTAGAGACCGTTCTCCTTGGCTTCTACCAGGGCGTAGATAATGTTGGGTTTGCCGGCGGCGATGGCGATGCCGATGCGGCCTAGGTCGCCGGTGGGTAGTCCGTCTTTAGCGGTGCGCCGTTCCCAGTTGTCGCCGCCGTCGTGGGTGATCCAGAGGCCGGAACCGGGACCGCCGGAGTTGAAGAACCAGGGGTCGCGGTCGAAGGTCCAGGTGGCGGCGATGATTTTATTCGGGTTGGTCGGGTCCATGACCATATCGGCGATGCCGGTGCCCTCGTCGAGGTACAGGATGCGTTCCCAGTGCTTGCCGCCGTCGGTGGTGCGGTACACGCCCCGCTCGGGGTTCGGCCCCCACATGCTGCCCATGGCACCGACGAAAACGGTATTCGGATCGTCCGGGTGAACGATGATACGGTGGATGTGCCGGGTGGCTTCCAGGCCCATGAACTGCCAGTTTTCTCCGCCGTCGAGACTGCGATAAATGCCGCCGCCGTAGTTGGCGGAGTTTCGCGGATTCCCTTCTCCGGTGCCGGCCCAGACAATGCTCGGGTTCTTGTCGGATACCTGAATGGCCCCGATACTCAGCTGTTGCTGGTCGTCGAAAATGGGGCGCCAGCTGGTACCGCCGTTGTCGCTGCGCCAGGCGCCACCGCTGGCCGTGCCGACGTAAATCAGGTCTTTGTTCGTGGGGTGTACGTCAATGGAGGTCACGCGACCCGACATGCCGGCGGGGCCGATGGAACGGGGGGCCAGGGCGATCCAGTGGTCCATGTCAAGTTGGGCGGCGAGGGACAGGGAGGCGAGGAGGCAGACGGGTAGTAGAAATCTCAGCATGGGGGTAAGATAATGACCACCGACTAACCCCTGGGCGACGTCGCGCAGGTGCAAGGTTTTCGATGCGAGTTTGTCGGGTACAGGCTATCCGGGTCGTGACGCGGGAAGGTATGTCCCGGTATCCGGGAGGGTATCCGCGAGGGGTTGAAAACGCCCTCGCTGCAAAAAGCAAGTCGCTGGAAGCGACTACCACCACTTCTGTTGAAAGTCCGTAACAATCGTCCTTATCTCCCTGGCTCCGCTCAGTTTGTATGTTTAGGGATATGAAACCGACACTCCTCTTACTTACCCTTTTACTTTCCATTACCCTCTCCGCCCAGTACTTCCCGTCCCGTACGGAGTGGGCCACGCGAAGCCCGGCGGAGGTCGGTCTATCCGCGACCGTGGTGGACAGCGTAGTGGCCTTCGCCGTGGCCAATGAGTACGACGGGAGCCGCGATCTCCGGCTGGCCATCCTGGAGGGCTTCTCCCGCGAACCGGGGCACGGACTACGGGGGCCGACCAAACGACGGGGCGGCCCGGCCGGGATGATCCTCAAAGACGGTTACCTGGTGGCCAGCTGGGGGGATGTCGACCGGGTGGACATGACGTTCAGCGTTACGAAGTCGTACCTGTCCACCGTAGCCGGTCTGGCCCTGGAGGATGGCCTCATCCGCGACCTGCGCGACCCGGTCCGTGCCTACGTCTGGGACGGTACCTACGACGGAGACCACAACGGAAAGATCAACTGGGAACATTTACTACACCAGACCTCGGATTGGTCGGGCCAGCTCTTCGGCCTCGACGACTGGACGGACCGACCCGAGCGCGACGGCCAACTGGACGGCTGGAAGTACCGAAAGCTCCACGAGCCGGGGACGCACTTCAAGTACAACGACGTGCGGGTGAACCTGCTAGCCTACAGTCTGCTGCAGGTCTGGCGGCAACCCCTGCCGGTGATACTGCGGGAGCGGATAATGGACCCCATCGGGGCCAGCACGACCTGGCGGTGGTTCGGCTACGACGACAGTTGGGTGGACCTGGACGGCACGAGGATGCAGTCGGTATCGGGCGGCGGTCATCACGGCGGCGGGCTGTTCATCAGTACGACCGACCACGCGCGGTTGGGCCTGCTCTTTGCCCGGGGCGGCCGCTGGGGTGACCAACAGCTAATCAGTAAAGAGTGGACGGAACGAATCCGCACCCCGGCCGCGGCCAACGCCAGCTACGGATATATGTGGTGGCTCAATCAGGGCGACCGCAGTTGGGACGGCGTACCGGATCACCTCTACTACGCGGCGGGCTTCGGGGGCAACTTCATTGTCATTGACGACGAGCGCGATTTAGTAATCGTGACCCGCTGGCTGGATCCGGAAAGGATCGGGGAATTGGTGCGCTTGTTTTATGAGTAGGGGCGGTTCAGTGCCCATTTTCTAGTGATTACTATCCATTTTGAGGTGTGTTGTAACCTTTGGGTGCTTGTCCCCCTATTTGTCACCCCCGACAAATCTTATCGGCCCTGCGGGGACTTCATCTTTGACGTCGGCCAGTAAGAGAGGCCCTTTATTAGTACCGTGAGATTTTTAATTGAACTCCGGACCCCGGAAGATCAAATCACACCTTTCATTATGAGAAATAACATTTACCCACTCCTTTTACTGCTTAGCCTGATCACTTTCGGGCAGAGCTATGCTCAGGAAACCAAAGACTGGACGATGATCTTCTTTTTGGTTGGAGCGGACCTGGAATCCGGCAGCGACGCCGGTACTACGGACATTGCGGAGATGCTCTCCGTCTCCAATACGAGCAACGCTCACATCCTTTTGCTGACCGGCGGCGCGGAAAAGGACGGATGGCGGACGCCACGGGCCTACGAGATCAGGAACGGCCAGCAGATCGCCCTGGACTTTCAGCCACCCAGCGCCGTCATGTCCAGCCCCGCCAACCTGACGGCCTTCATTGACTACGCCATCACGAATTACCCTTCGCGCCGGCAATTCCTCAATATGTGGAACCACGGCATGGCGATCAGGGGATACGGTCACGATGAAGTAGCCGACCAGCAGTTTACGGTCGGGCAAGTCAAGTCGGCCATCGGAGCGACCGACTTCATTACCGGCGGATCGACTTTCGACCTAATCGGTTTTGACGCTTGCCTCATGGCGACCATCGAGGCGCAGTTCACGCTGAAGGATTACGGTGAATACTTCGTCGGTTCGGAGGAGGAAGAACCCGGCCACGGTTGGAATTACGTGCCCATCCTGGAGGCCATGCAAGCCAACGGTCCCAGTTTTGACGGCGCGGACCTGGGCTTCGTGGTCGTGGATGGCTTCTTCGCTCAGGCCGCGGAAGAACGGACGACCGCATTGACCCTGAGTGTTTCGGACCTGTTTGAAATAGACAACCTGGTTACTCAACTCGAAGCACTCTTTAACCGGATCGAACAGGAAGGGAAATCCAGGGTGCTGCAACAGGCCCGGGGCAAATCACAGGAGTACTCTAAGTCCATCAGCGACCCGATTCAATCCGAGGATATGGTGGACATCGGAGACCTGCTCAAAAAGATCAAGTCACAAGATCCTTCCCTGGCTACGGAAGTGGACGCCGCGCTGGCCGCCTACAACCAGACGGTACTGTACGAACGGCACGATCGTGCCCGGCCCCTGTCTACCGGAATGACGATGTTCCTCCCCCACAACATCCTCGTAGACCCTAGTTCGGCCATCCCCTTTATCTCGGACACCTACACCCCGATCCCCTTTGCCACCAACGTGGAGAATTTCGTAACCAATGTCTACGTCCCGGCCGCTACGAGTGACCGTACTCCTCCATCCGGGACGTCGACCGACATCGATGCATTTACCGGTGGAGGTGCTTCCACCGGTGGGCGCGGTGCCGGAAGTAATACGGTATTCAGTGCCATTCAGGTAGATCACGCCAACGACCTGGAGCAGGTTCAGGTGGTGCTGGTGGAGGAATTTCCCGGCATGCCCGATGAGTTCATCATCCTGGGCAGCACCTTTCCCGATACTTCCATTTTTGTGTCGGACGACCAGGAGATTTTCGGTTATGCGTTCGACGGCCTCTGGTTGGGTATAAACGGTTTCCCCGCTTACATCTCTGACCTGTTCGAGTACGAGCTGGAAAATGAGGAAGGGGAGGTAGAAATCTTTACCCAAATCCACATTCCCGCACTGCTCAACCCGACGGACTCTACGTTTGGTCGGGATATCATGATCACCTACCGCTACGATGAGGACTTCAACATTACGCTGGAGAGTATTCAGCCGGAAGCGTATCTCGTGGACACTTTCCGAATTCCCGGAAAAGAACGGATTCAACTGCAACCGGGGGACGTGGTCCAACTCACCTACGAGAGCTTCAATGAGGTGACCGATGAGGAGTTTTTCGTTATCGACGACAATGCCGTGATCACCATCGAAAACGGGAATGAGGACCTGATGCTGGAGTACGCCGAACTGGAAGTAGGCGATTACCGGATCGGCTACCTCCTGATGGACCACTCGCAGAACGACACGCTTATCTTTGACGATAGTGTTTTCTCCGTCATCACGGACGGTGTGGTGGAAAGCTTCACGGCCGGAAACATATCCATGTATCCCAACCCCGCTAATGAGGCGCTTAAGATTAACCACAACGATTTCAGTGGAGGCACCTACCTGGTCCGCTTAACGGACGTGAACGGCCGTCAGGTCTTCCGGGGTCGTTACAACCAGAATCAGGCCACTGTAGCTACGGCCGGTCTTCCCGCCGGACTGTACGCGATCGAGCTGATCTCCGGAACCAAGGTCTTCGTGGATAAGGTACTGATTCAGCATTAATTAGGAGTAACAACATTTGAACACATAGATTCTTAAGGGCGACTCCGAGTAATCGGGGGCGCCCTACTTTTTTGGTTTTAGTGAACGTAACTTGTTGTTGATTAAGCGATTAGGTGTTTTTTAGGTTGAATCGTCGTGAATTTTTTCAGAACACCTACCTTTCTTTTCGTCATTTCAAGATTTTGGTGCTTGCCCTATGTTTGCTGCCGTAAAAGCGAATTGTTATTAATAGCCATAAGGGAAGTAGAATAAAGTAGCATATTCCCGAAATATTCGAATGGAGGAGCGTGGATCGGCGGTGTCGATTCACGCTTTCTCTTTGTGCCATTTACGGACGATTGTAAACTTAAATTTAATATAAATATCTGATAATCAACACTATGTGAATAGTGGAGGGTGTGAATTCAGGAACGACCCCCGGAACGGTTTTTGCGTGTGCGTCCTACCACAAAATAAAAGGTCATCCGATCTTTGGACCATTACGATAACACACTGAATAAACTATCATGACATTTTTAAATACACACACTGTTCGCTCGCTCGACACGCAAACCCTCCGTCAAACCTTTGGGGGCACCCTGTGACGGACCCGCCGGCCGGGTGGGGCTGGGTGGATGGGATGAAGAGCGGGATTGTCACAGAAGATAACATTGATTATGTAGTATATGGCGGCTTGATCTCACACGGATCAAGCCGCCCTGACTAACTATTTGACTTTCAATCTAATGTGTTTGTATCCTAAGTGACCAACCACGATATCCCATAAGTCTTCAAACGGTACGATTTCTACCTGTACTGTTTGACCTGCTTGATCTAACGGAATATTTTTTAAATTGCGTAAGTATTTTTCAGTATGTCTTTCTACAGCAATGCGGTGAAATCCCTGCTTTGGTAATTGTAGGAGTAGTTTAATAAAAATCTTGCTTCGTTTTGTGTTTGCGCCTCGAAGGTGTCTTTGTGAATATTTCTCAATGGCCTCAATACTCTCGAATGATTTTGAGTGTCGTTTATTCAAAATAAAATCTAATATTTTGATGATTAAAAGGTGAATATTTCTACTACTTTTTTCTTTTGAAGCATGGTTAAAACTGTTTAAAAACTTATTGATCCTAAATCTGTCAAAATGTACTTCACCACTCTGATCGTGAAATTAGATCTACCTTGATAAGTATGTAAATATACGCTTCGAAAATATCAAATGTTTCTCTAAATATAGAAAGTAATCTCTTCTTCACGCCAGCTTTGACGATCTGTAAGTAATATGTGTATGCAGCCTGGTAATTTTTTGACCTAAAGGCTAAAATTATCATAAGTTCATAAGCCTTGATGTAGTTGTATGTATTCTCTGAAGTTTTAGCAAGAAGTCTTTCTGCAAATTTAATTCCTAACTTGTAATCCCCTAATTGCATAAAAGCAGAGGATAGATTTACTTCAAATATTTGATACATTTGGCTAGATGTATTATCCTTTGTATCTAGGTAGGCAAGTCCATTTTCTCCGCTAGTAATAGCATTTTTAAAGTCAGATATAGCCATATATCCAACCATTTCATTGTAAAAAATATACCCGATGGTTCTCGTATGTTCAATGTGCCGAAATTCTTGTCTTGCTGTATTGCAGGATTCTTGACTATATTCAAAAATTATGTTAGGCTTAGCTTGACTATTTCTAAGGTGGTTCATATGAGAAGTGTGCCGTATCATTGTAGACAGGGCATGATTAATAGACTCATATTGCTTCGTTAAATTTGCATACTTATTATACAACTTCGCGTCAAATTTCTTATTTGCAAAAGCATTACGTAAACTAGCCGCCGCCAAAGCCGCCACCTCCGGAATATCGTGCCGCTCCGCCACCTCCAAGGCTTCCTTCAGGTAGGGAACCACCAAACTGGTTTGCGGCCGCAACCGGTAGGACATACCGATGGAAAGATGCTTCCAGGCGTACTCGTAAATCTTCTGCCGGTCTTCGGAATTGCGGTCGTGGCTGTAGACGGCCGTAATGCCGTTGATGTAAGCATACTTCAGGACATGCTTGATCTTCCGGTAGGCCGAACCACCGTTGGCGACCTGCAACACTTTAGCCGCACCGGCTTCCGTGGGCGTTTCAGAATCCCGGAGGTAATCGGCGAGTTGCCGGGCCTGTCGGTGGATCTTTACGTCCGGGTCGAGGGGAAGAAAAGAATGGCCCAGTATGTCCGATAGTTCCAGTAAACTTTGCACTAACACTAGATTATTCCAGCCGCCTGAAGGCCACGGGAGGTGAAGAAGACTACCGGGTGGCTTATCCGTGTAGAAAGCGGAGTGGGCCACCCTGAAAGTTGTGTTAGCAAAGCATAATGCACGACAATAATAAAGGCTGCCGGCCATAACTGAAAACGAATACGTATAGGACCGTAATGGGGAAGTGTATACGCACCTATGTGTTTTAAAACGAATTCACCAAAGTACAAAGTAGGCGATATTCCTGTTATTTGTGTAGTTGGCTATACGATTTTTGAAATCAAATATGTCTAACAAACGTATTATGTGCGTTTTGATGACGGAGATAATAGTGCCTTTTCGGACGGAACAAAGGCTAAACTGACTGTCATTGCGTGGCCCGTGGTTGCTCCCCCCATCTTTGTCAGCGTCAAACAGATACACCATAAGCTATCTCCCATGCTATCCAATAATTACTACCAACAATACCTCCGGGCCTGCCAGGCCGGCCTGCCGGCGGAAATCGTACTCGGTTCTCCCAAGTCAGAAACCTGTAAGGACCTGGGCGTTTGCCGTATTTACCTGGAGGGCCGACCGGCCGACCGGCAGCCCTGCGGCGAGCCGGTCTCTGCCTACCTCCGCGTAGATCGGCAGACCGGCCGGCTACTCGTCCATTTCCTGGAGTGCAGTATTAACCCGGCCGTCAGAGATGCTCACTTCCGGGACGACCGCTTCCGGGTGACCGACGGTTACCGGCTCGACCCCTCCGTCGTAGCGGCCCTGGGCCTTCCCGCCGGTAACCACCGCATCTACCCAGGCAGCTATCCGGTGATGGACGACGAGCACCTGCTGACCGTCTCCCTCCGCCTGGGAGAAGCGGCCGTGCTCTCCATCCCCGAGCAGCGACTCGCCGCCTAAAAAATAATCATTTAATCCATCCACTTTCGGAAGCGGCACCGTCCGTAGGGGCCACCGCCGTGCCCGTAACTAACCTTTCTATTATGAAAAATCTATTCACCCTTTGCCTTTTACTGCTCGTGCTCACCGGCTGTGAGGAAGAAATCTATCAGCCGGCATACCGGACGGATGATGCCGTCATGCTCGAGCCCACGCCCGACCTGACCGATCAGTTCTCTCAGACCGCCTCCGTCCAGGCTATCGATTTTGCGGGCTACACCGCCCCGGAGGCCGAGTCGATCCTGCATGGCTACTTCACCCAACTCGGCTGGTCCGAAGCGGACAACATCTCCCTCGACGATCGGGAAATGGATGCTACCGGTCGTCTCTCCCCGGGTGTCGCCGCTGCCGCTACGGCGGAAGCTACCCTCGTCGATGAGTGTACCCGCTGCCTGGCCGATGTCGAAGACATCCGCGTAGAGCAACAGGAGCAATCCGACCGGGAGTGCGTCCGCCTCTTCACCATCATTACCTGTTGCCTGGATACCGATGGCGGAGAAGACGCCATGATGTTCGTCGTGGCCACCCGACCGGGCTGCTAATCATCTGGCGCCATCCCGAGAAACGCCGCACCCGCGCTCCGCCGCCCAATCTTCCGCGACCGACGTCGGACGAGTTCGTTACTCGAGACGTCCAAAAATTGCATCCGCTACCCATTCCCCCTAACCCATTCACCCCCGCACCATGCAAACCAATCTCTTTCCCTTTCCCCTCGTCGAGGGTAACCTCGAGGGGCTCACGGCTCGCCACCGGCGCGGCGGTGGGTGGATATACGCAACCGTTGTCCTGGCCCTGCTGGTCGCGGCCGGCTCCCTGCCCTTCCTCGAAGTGGCGGTTAGCAGCCGCGGCCGGGGTATCCTGCGGCCGGAAATGGCCCGGACACCGGTCACCGCCGCCGTGACCGGTCGGGTGACGAAATCGGTACTTGTCGAAAACGCCGAGATTGCCGCCGGAGACACCCTGCTGGTGGTCAGCACGGCGGAACTGGGGGCCGAGACGGATGCCCTGCGCGAACAACTAACGGATCGCCGGCTACTGCTAACCGACCTGGAGACCCTCATCGCTACCGGCGACGACTACCCCAACCTCGGTACCGCCGTTTACCAGCGCGACTACCAGGATTACCGCCGTCGCCTCGAAGAAGCCCGGCTTAAAGTTGCGCATACACAGCGCCACCACGAGCGGCAACGTACGCTATTTGCCACCGAGACCATCGCACGCGTCGAACTGGAACAGGCCGCCTTCGAGCACGAACTGGCCGCCGGTCAACTGCGGCAGTTGCGGGAACAACAGGGCCACCTCTGGACCCAGGAACGGCAGCGTATCGCCCGCGAACTGCGCGACCTGCGGAGCCAGCTGGATCGCCTCGGTCAGCGGGCCACCGACTACGTCGTTACCGCCCCCGTCAGCGGCCACCTCACCCAGGTAGCCGGACTGCAACCCGGAGCCTTCGCTACTGCCGGTCAGCCGCTGGCGGTCATTTCCCCCGACGGCGACCTGCACCTGGAAGCTTTCGTCAGCCCCGCCGACATCGGCCTGCTGCGTGACGGCATGGAGGTGCAAGTGCAACTCGATGCCTTCAATTACAACCAGTGGGGGCTGGCGCGGGCTACGGTGACCGACATCGGTAGTGATGTCTCGGAGGTCGACGGACAGCCCGTCTTCCGGGTCCGCTGCACCCTGCACGACCGCGAACTGCGGCTGAAAAACGGCTACGTCGGTCGCCTCAAAAAGGGGATGACCGCCACCACTCACTTCACCCTCGCCCGGCGTACCCTCGCCCAGCTGCTCTACGACAAGTTGGACGACTGGATCAACCCCAACCTAAACCTCAACTAGGCCATGAAAAAGACCATCAAACAACACGACGTTACCGACTGCGGAGCGGCCTGCCTGGCCTCCATCGCGGCCCACTACCGACTCGGCCTGCCGATCGCCCGCATCCGCCAACTGGCGAGTACCGACCAGAAGGGGACCAACCTGCTGGGGATGATCCAGGCCGCGGAAAAACTGGGCTTCAGCTGCAAGGGCGTCCGCGCCGAGGAAGAGGCCCTGCGCACCGAGGCGGAGTTTCCGGCCATTGCCCATGTGGTCGTCAATAAGCGCCTTCATCACTTCGTAGTTATCTACAAGATCACGGATAAGTACGTACAGGTCATGGACCCCGGCAGCGGCCGGATGGAGAAGCGGTCGTGGGAAAAATTCCGCGAGGAATGGACCGGCGTACTCCTCCTCATCGCCCCTACCGAAGCCTTCGATACCGGCGACCAAAGGGTCAGTACGTTCCAACGCTTTCGCGGGCTACTGCAGCCCCACCGAAGCACGCTGGTCCAGGCGCTATTCGGAGCCATCGTGTACACCATTCTCGGGCTCAGTACGTCCATCTATCTTCAGAAGATCACCGACTTCGTCCTGATCAACGGCAATACCCGGCTGCTCAACCTGCTCAGTATTATTATGGTCGTCCTCTTAGCGCTCTCGATCTTCATCGGGGCCGCCAAGAGTGTGATGGTCCTGCGGAGCGGACAGCTGATCGACGCCCGCCTGATCCTGGGGTACTACAAACACCTGCTGCGGCTGCCGCAACGCTTTTTCGATACGATGCGGACGGGCGAGATCGTTTCCCGCATCGGCGACGCCGTCAAGATCCGCGCCTTCATCAACGACGTGGCGATCAACCTGCTCGTGAACGTCTTCATCGTGCTGTTCAGCTTCGGGCTGATGTTCACCTACTACTGGAAACTGGCGCTGGTGTTACTCATCGTCGTGCCCTGCTACGTGGCCATTTACTGGATCACCAACCGCCTCAACCGCCGCCGCGAGCGGGAGCTTATGGAGCGGGCCGCCGAACTGGAAAGCCAACTGGTGGAGAGCGTGAACGCCATCCGCACCATCAAGCAGCTCGGACTGGAGGAGCACGCTAACCTGAAGACGGAAAACCGCTTCGTGAAGCTGCTGCAAACTACTTACCGCTCTGGGCTCAACGGTATTTTCTCCGGCAATGCGTCGGAGTTCGTGAGCCGGCTGTTCACCATCATTCTGCTCTGGGCGGGGTCGTACTTCGTGATCCAGGGGGCGATCTCCCCGGGCGAACTGCTCGGCTTCTACGCCCTGATCGGTTACTTTACCGGGCCGGCCAAGGGGCTGATCGGGATGAACAAGACGATCCAGAACGCCCTGATCGCGGCCGATCGCCTCTTCGAGATCATCGACCTGGAGGGGGAAGCCGCCGAACTGGAAACGATGGACCTGACGCCGGAAATGCTGGGGGACATCCGTTTCCGCGATGTCAGTTTCAGCTACGGCTCCCGCCAGGATGTCTTCCAGGGATTCGACCTCACCATCGCCGCCGGCCGAATGACCGGCCTGGTGGGGGAGAGCGGTTCCGGTAAGAGTACGCTGGCCGCCCTGCTCCAGAAACTCTATCCCCTCAACCAGGGTAAGGTATTCATCGGCGCGGCCGACCTGACCTACGTGAAAAACGACAGTCTGCGCCGGCGCATCGGCGTCGTCCCCCAGCAGCTGGACCTCTTCGTCGGCACCCTCATCGAGAACATTGCCGTCGGCGATCCGGCTCCCGACATCCAGCGCATTCTCACGATTTGCGAAGAACTCGGTCTGCTTCCCTTCATCGAGGGGCTACCGGCCGGTTTTGCCACCCACGTCGGCGAGCACGGTACCAACCTCAGCGGCGGGCAGCGGCAGCGACTGGCCATCGCGCGGGCCCTCTACCGCAACCCCGATATCCTGATCCTGGATGAGGCCACTTCCGCCCTCGACAGTGCCAGCGAGGAGTTCGTGCAAAGCACCCTGATGCGTCTGCGCGACGCGGGTAAAACCATCATCGTCATCGCCCACCGCCTCAGCACCATCATGGACGCCGACAAGATCGTCGTCCTCGAGAACGGAAAATTGCTGGAGGAGGGCACCCACGGGGAACTCCTCAACCGGGAAGGAAAGTACTGCGAGCTGTGGGGCAAGCAATTCCCGAAACGGGTCATTCGCCGCCTGGCCGCCTAGTACCGTAGGCTTTAGCCTGCGCACGGCTTTAGCCGTGAATGCACTGGGGCGGGGACGCAGGTGCAAAATTTCCAATAATCACTCCGTCAGCAAACTCCTGGCGTGTCAAAATAGTAACCATGGAATTCAATCTACATCCCTCCGGCTCAACCGAGCAACTCCCTGACTACCTCCAGTACCAGTGGTGCGCCGATCGGCCAACCCCGGCTACGACTTTCTTCCTGCCCCCCAGTAAGGGCAGTACTAAGCCAACGCTCTAACTCCCCAACGATCCAACGGTCCAACGATCCAAAAACATCCAAAACATCCAACCATGTCTCTGCACAAACAACTGGAGCGCACCCGTCGCATCCACCAACTCATCAAGTTTCGCCGAACCGGTACCCCTAAATCCTTTGCCGACAAGCTCGGCATCTCCCTCAGTCTGCTCTACCGGCTGCTGGGTGAACTGAAGGAAATGGGCGCGCCCATTCACTACTGTCACATCCGCCAGAGCTACGCTTACTACGAGCACGTGGAACTGAAACTCGGCTTCTTCGCCCGGGAAATGGAAACCACCGCGCTCCGGTCGGTCTCGGGCGGCGGCCGGGTGATCCCGCTACCGGGCAACGACTACTACCATTATTTACTCACGCATAAATAAATAAGTATGCATCCCTTATCCACTATTCACCTCCGGCAACACGAAGGAGGTGGCCTCATCGACCTCATCCGGGACTTCCTGGACGACGGCCGTATCAATCACTCTACCGACGCGGATCCTTTCTCGGATTCCTGCATCGGCTAAATCACCCACCATGAAAGATCTATCCAACCGGGAAACCGCCACGACCAACGGCGGCTTCATCAATCCCTTCCTGACCCTGGTGTGGGCCGTCGAGCGGTACCTCGGTGTCGATCTGCCCCACGACAACCAGGGCCCCGACCCCGACGCTAACTAAAAATCAACTCAGTAATCCTAATTCTTCTAATCTGACTCCGCCGCGGCGATAAGCGGGAAGCGAGTCAAAATTCCACACATACATGAAAAATTTTGAAATACTCGACCACGATCCCCTGTTCGACCTGCCCGGAGAATGCGCCCCCCACCTACCCCTCGACTGGAACGAGGAGTTGAGCCTGGAAGACTACCTGGAGCGGCTGGAGAAAACGAGATAGCGGAGCAAGGGGGCCGGCCGTCGGGTTACGGTCGGCTCCCGCTTTGCTCTCCTGCTTTTACGGTTTTTACCCTGCACCTGCGCGCCGCCGGCAAATCAGTCCTGATGTCTATTTGACCCTCACCCGGTTCGACCAGCGGGAGCACGCCGCGTGAATATTGTTTACGTTTTAGGGGGAAATTTCTCTAAAATTTACTGGAAAATCAGTCTTTCTTTCCAAGTGTGTGAATCCAATTGACAAAGGGATGCGTAGATAGGCATCGGATGCGGTACAGCGCGCATCCGTCGCACACCCTTTTTTCAACCAAATCACCCACGTTCATGAGACCAGTCCTACCATTCAAATGGGTACTGTCCGCCTTAGTCCTATCGTCCTCCCTCAGCCTGTCTGCTTCCTCCCACCGGGAAGCCCCGCTGATCGCCGACGACCCCCTGGCCGACAATACCGACGTCTATGCTTTCGTCAGCCCCGACGATGCCAACAGCGTCACGATCATTGCCAATTACATTCCGATGCAGCTGCCGCAGGGCGGGCCGAATTACTACACTTTCGGGGAGAACATCCGTTATGAGATCCACATCGATAACGATGCCGCCTTTCCGGGAGATGAAGTGACTTACCGCTTCACTTTCACCCGGATGAACGAGGATCCGACCACTTTCTTCAACATCCGCCTGGGCGCCGAGAACATCAAGGCCACCTACAAACTGGAGCGCAGCATGAACGGCGGCGAGCTGTTCACCACCATCCTGGAGGATGGCGTGGTGCCCGCTTACAACATCGGCCCCCGCTCCATTGAGGGACCTGCCGGACTGGGCGCTGCTTCCTACGAGGCACTGATGGATGCCGCGGTGATGCAGGCCAGTACGGGGGAAACCGTTTTTGCCGGTCCCGTTGACGATCCTTTTTACGTTGACCTCGGCGGTATTTTCGATCTCGGAGACGCGCCCCGGCAATCCGGGGACGAGGAGCCGCGCGACGGACTGGCCCAGTTCAACGTCCACGCCATCGCCATCAAAATTCCGAAAACGACGCTGCTGAAAACCGGCGTACCGACTCAGCCCGTGAATATCCTGGACCCCAATCACGTCATTGGCGTGTGGGCTTCGGCCAGCCGGCCGGCCGTGCGCACCCTCAGAGACGGGGGAGTAATCACCGATACCGGTGACTGGGTACAGGTTTCCCGACTCGGTATGCCCCTGACCAACGAGGTCGTCGTTCCGGTGGGGATGAAAGACTACTGGAACGCGATCACGCCCTACGACGAGATCAGCGATACGGTACTGGATAAATTCTTCTACAACCCGGAACTGGCCCTCTACATGGATGACGCCAACTTCGGCGGTGCCGTACCGGCCTTCGCCCCGCTCCGGATCCAGGAAGCCAGTCTGGGCAGTTTTGATTTCACCAACAACGCCGACGGTCTGTTCGGCCTGAAGGGGACCGATGCGGTTGCCGGCACGGCCCTGGGTTCCCCGGACTTCGAAGACCTGCTGCTTCCCGGCCCAGGAAAGCCCCGCTCCGTCGATCTCTGGCCGATCTTCCATACGGGTGTCCCGAACCTGCCGCCCTACCAATTGGCTACCGGAAAAGGGGGTAATCCCCTGGCCGCTGGCAAGCCCTTCATCAGCAACTTCCTGCCTAATGGCGGGGACATGCTGCGGCTCAACATGGCTACGCCCACGACCCCCCGGGGAAGTGAGTTATTCAGCGAGCTTGGACTGATCAATGCTGCCGTACTCGGCCTGACCGACCCGAACTTCAGTAACTCGGCCGTCCTCCAGTTCATCCCGAACATGGACGGCTTCCCGAATGGCCGCCGCCTGGAGGATGACGTGACCCGCATCGAACTGCAGGCCGTTTCCGGAGTGGTGCTGGCCGCCATCGGCCTGTGGTACGACGATTACGACCCGAACAGCAGCCCCAGCCCCGTTACCAGCGATCTGGCCGGCGTACTGAACTATACCACCGGTGTGGAGCAGAACGACAAGCCGTTCTCTTCCACCTTCCCCTACGTGGCCGCTCCCTGGCGGGGTACCGAGGTGGACCACAGCAACCCCGATAACTAGGGTTGCCCCGTCTGCCAAACCACTACTACAACCATTAAAAAACCGTCCGGGAGGGAGGCCTTCCCTCCCGGGCTAACCATAAAGCACAATGATCATTTCAACCCATTTCAAGAGCAGCATTCTGCTGGTGCTGGCGGTGCTGGCGAGCGTTTCGCTCTCTGCTTCCAGCCACCGGGAAGCTCCCCTCATTGCGGACGATCCGCTCGCGGACAACGTGGATGTCTATGCCTTCCGTACTCCCGGAGAGGACAACATGGTTACCCTTATCGCGACCTACATTCCCATGCAGCTGCCCCACGGAGGACCGAACTACTACCACTTCGGCCAGGGTGTCCGCTACGAGATCCACGTCGATAACAATACCGATACGCCGGGTGATGACATCCTGTACCGGTTCACTTTCCAGAGGACAAACGAGGATCCGAGCACGTTTTTCAACATCCGGCTCGGACAGGAAAACCTGAAGACCACGTACACGCTCCAGAAGATCACCAATGGCGGTGATACCATAGAGATGCTGGTGGAGAACGGAACGGTTCCCGCCCCTAATATCGGTCCCCGTTCGATCGAGTCCATGGTGGGCCTCAACCAGGATAGTTACGAGGATTATTCCAATTCGACCATTACGGACCTGCCCGGCGGCGGCGAAGTGTTTGTCGGCCCGGTGGACGATCCCTTCTTCGTGGATCTGGGTGGTATTTTCGACCTCGGCGATACTCCCCGTCAGGACGGCGACCCGATTGACGGCCTGGCCTGCTTCAACACCAGCGCGATCGTGCTGAACGTTCCGGTTGCCGATCTGCTGAAGGACGGTGCGCCCGCTACGCCTACCAATATTCTGGACGGAAACTACGTGATCGGGGTCTGGGCTTCGGCCAGCCGTCGCCTGATCCGTACGTTACAGACCGATGGAAGCGCACCCGTGAATACCGGTCGCTGGGTGCAGGTGTCCCGCCTGGGCATGCCACTGACGAACGAGGCGGTCATTCCCGTAGGAATGAAAGACTACTGGAACTCCCTGACACCGTACCAGGAGATCACCGATACGCTACTCGACCGGTACTTCTATAACCCGGAACTCGCCCTGTACATGGATGACGACCAATTCGGCGACGCGGTACCGGCCTTCGCTCCCCTGCGGGTGCAGACGGCCAGCCCGACGGCCGTCGGCGCGATCGACTTCTCTAACGGTGCGGATGGACTGTTTGCCCTGACGGACCCGATGTTTTCGGAACTGATCGCCGGAACGGCCTTCGACCCCGCGCTGGGTTTCCAGCCTCTCCTGCTGCCTGGCCCCGGAAAGCCCCGTTCCGTCGACCTTTGGCCGATCTTCCACACTGGGGTGCCCAACCTGGCTCCTTACCAGCTGGCTACGGGCAAGACCGCGGGTAACCCCCTCACGGCGGGTAAGCCCTTCATCAACAACTTCCTGCCTAACGGCGGGGATATGCTGCGCCTGAATATGGCCGTTCCCCCTACTCCGCGGGACGACGCCAACTTCTCCAGCCTGGGCCTGGTGCAGGCGGCTGCCATCGGACTGACCGTCGCACCGTTCAATACGAGTACCGACCTGGAGTTCATTCCTAACATGGACGGCTTCCCGAATGGCCGTCGCCTGGAGGACGACGTTACCCGCATCGAGCTACAGGCCGTTTCCGGGGTTGTTTTGGCAGCGGTGGGTCTCTTTTACGACGACTACGATCTGGCGGGCGGCGGCAGCCCCGTGACGCCCAATCTGCAGGGCGTGCTCGGCTACACTACCGGAGTAGAGGCGAACGATAAGCCCTTCCGTACCGAGTTCCCCTACCTCGCCCTGCCCGCCAGCGGGAAGGGAGAATGCAGTGGAGCGATTACGACCGGAATCGAGGATTTCTTCAACTCCGGGGTCGGAGCCAACGCCCCGAGCGTGATCGGTATCAGTTTCCCGAACCCTTTCCAGACGCAGACCACCATTAAACTCCGCGTACGGGAGACCATGGCCGTAGCCATAGACCTCTACGACATCAACGGTCGGATGCTCGGTAACCTTACCCGGCAGGTCTTCCCCAACGGAGAACACCTCGTTCCCGTCCAGGTGGGAAATCTGCCGCAGGGCACTTACCTGGCCGTAGTGAAAAACGGAAACGGACAGATCATGCAGACCATCCGCATGATCAAATCCAACTAAGCCGCCGGCTCAGTTGGCGAGCGGCGTGGAGTAACGAACCCGTACGGGCAAGTGCTCCACGCCGCTCTTTTAAAACCTCAATACAAAACGCCCTTTGGCTTTCCCCATACTTTCAACGAGTAGACCATGAAACCCACTAAGCTATTACTATCGGCGGCAATCGCCCTACTGCTCTTTTCTTTTTATCAGTGCGAGGAGCCGGACGGCCAACAACCAGGTCGGGTAGCAACCAATGGTACTGATATTCCAGCCTTGCTCCCGCGCCCCGCCGCCCTTCAGGATGCCGTGGAGTGGGACAAGACCCAGAGCAGCTACATGCAGCTGAGCAGCGATCTGCGGCTCAAGGACGCCAATGCCGTTGCCCCGAGGATCACCCTGGCGCAGATCTTCACCAATGAGGCCCGGGTCACCGGCGAGCACGGGCATTACTACCCGGCCGCCCTGAAGATGGTCAACGAGGCCCTCGACATTAACAAGGGGCTGGATCTTAATCTGGAATTCCTGGCCCTGAGTACCAAGGCCAGCGTACAGCTTTCGCAGCATGATTTCGCGGAAGCCAAGAAAACCGCGGAACGTGCCATTGCGATCAACCCCCACAATGCCCAGATCTACGGGGCCCTGGTGGATGCTAACGTGGAACTCGGCCGCTATGAGGCGGCCGTTCTGGCCGCGGATAAGATGACCCAGATCCGACCGGATCTGCGTTCCTACTCCCGGGTATCTTATTTGCGGGAAATCCACGGAGACATCGAGGGGGCCGAAGAGGCGATGAGTCTGGCCGTCGATGCCGGAGCCCCCGGGTACGAGTCCACCGCCTGGGCCCGCCTCACACTGGGGGAGATGTACCGTCGGTACGGAGAACCCGCCAAAGCGGAGGCGCAGTACCGGACCATTCTGAAAGAGCGTCCCAATTATCCTTTTGCCATTGCCGCGCTTGCCGAACTGGCCGCGGACGAGGGAGACTACGAGCAGGCCGAGAAACTTCTCCGGCAGGCAGCGGACATCATTCCCGAAGTGAGTTACTACGTACAGTTGGCAACCCTGTACAAGGAGACGGGCCGTAAGGAGGAGATGAAAACGGTCGAAAAAGAGATTCTCGAGATGTTGCAGGATGACGTGGATTCGGGCCATAATATGGACCTGGAGTACGCTGCCTTCTACCGGGACCAGCTCGGGGACTACGATAAGGCCCTGGAATACGTCGAGCGGGAATACAGGAAGCGACCGGAGAATATCGACGTGAACCGGATGATGGCGAGCCTGTACGTCAAAAAGGGAATGCCCGAAGAGGCTAAAAAATTCCTGGACGTGGCTCAATCCACGGATTCCAAGCACCCGGAACTGGAACAGCTACTGGCTGCCCGGTAGGATCGAATACCTGAGACTTTGGCGGAAATCGTTCCGTCCGATTGGAAAGCCCGCCGCAAGCGGGCTTTCGTCGTTTGATCGTGTACCGGGAGTGCGGCCGGCACACCACGAGCGCAGTAATTTTTCTCTCTATTTCACGGATTTAACCCGACTCCACGCTCAGTAGAGTGGGGTAGGGTTCTTTTGTGATAGACAAATGGGGACGGTGTCCCTGGCTCATCAACGGATAGCAAATTAATTACCACAATTAACCCGACTCCACCCACAGTAGACTGCCCCGCAGTTCTTTTGTGACAGACAAAACGGGAACGGTGTTATCAACTCCTCAACCATGAAGAACTTCGAATTTCTTGACCACGACCCCTTGTCCGACACCCCCAACGGCAGTGCCTTCCACCTCCCCCTCGACTGGAACGAGGAGTTGAGCCTGGAGGAGTATCTGGAGCGGTTGGAGAAGAAGTAGATTAAATAATTTTAATTATGCAAGATATCAATTCAAAACAGGATTTAGTAAATCTGTGCGGAGGCATAGATCCGAACAGCCTCAGTTATAGAGCAGGAAGAAACCTGAGACTTTTCCTGGACGACCCTAGTGGTTACGCAAGTGCTCACTTTAACAATCTGTATGATTGGATAACGGGGGGCTGAGATAAAAATATTTATTCATTGCACTTAAAATTAAAAATATGCGAAGTATCAACGAAGCGCAACTGCGCGACATTCAGGGCGGAAGTAGCCCGATTATTGGCCCAGAGGCTTTCGAGCCCGGCGGTATCTTTTCCGGGACGACGGTTTATAATCCCACACAGGACTAACTCTTTATCTAAAATAAATCATCATGAATAACTTTAATCAAAACAAAGATCGTATGCAATTTGAAAAATTACCCCACGAACAACTCATGAGTATTGAGGGGGGAGGTATCTGGGATGACTTAGTCGATGCCGTAAATCAATTTTTTAGTGACATGGCTCAAGGAAGCTATGATGCATCGGGATGCTCCGGTCGTCACACCCATCCCAATGGCTAAATATTAATTTCAAACAAATTTAACATCTAAATTAAAACATCATGACTAGCAATTTTAAGAATATTTCAGGAGACGAACTTCTGAACACTCATGGGGGACATTGTCAACCCGATGAAGGTCAGTCTATCGGTTATTACATCGGTTACATTGGTACGACCGTACTGATGTGGCTCGGAGCAGAGTAACCTACTGATTGAATTAGCGGAGGGAGTTGTAGGATGAATCTTACTTCTCCCTCCTTATTGGTAAGTGGCCTAAAAAATATATCCTGCAATCCTTTTTTTTAAACCAATAGGTGGTTGACTTTCAGTTAATTATATGATTTTAAAGATAATTTTATTCTGTTTTGGAAGGAACAACTGGTTGTGAAATTGTCCTTGGCCACTAGAAGCCTATGGTCCACATTTGCAAGATCGAATAATAATCGGAAATCTCGATTAATTGATTTAACGGAAAGAAAAAGTAAATTCATTATGGATACGATACCAACCATCATTTCAGCTTGGATGTCACATGATTTGGCGAAAAAAAGTAACAGAAAACCAGCCTCTTTTGGAGGTGAGTTTGCAAAGCGAAAAAGTAAAGTCCTTTT
Source organism: Lewinellaceae bacterium (assembly GCA_963838715.1). Taxonomy (GTDB): domain Bacteria; phylum Bacteroidota; class Bacteroidia; order Chitinophagales; family Saprospiraceae; genus Neolewinella. The sequence continues at coordinate 2,700,492 of CAWISE010000009.1, read as the reverse complement.
TGCAGTAGCTTCCTTTTTTATGTATCTTATCGTAATTGGCGGCTTCTTATTCCTAATTAGATGGTTAGATAGCTTTATGGAACTTCCCCCTAATCCGGTAAATACTTTCAAGTCTGATAATAAGTGGAGAATGTTTTTAATCGTAGTGCTTGCTGCACCTGTTTTCGAAGAATTAGCCTTCAGACTTCACTTATCTTTCTCTAAGGCTAACTTTTTTATTTCACTATGGCTCATTATTGGCTTCACGGTAGTTGGTGTAACCGGATACAATATGATATCGTGGAATGCATTGTCTATACTTGTAGTAAGCGCAATATGTTTTGGTTTGCTATATCATAGAATTTCAGATCGACTTGTTCTGTTAATTCAGAAATTTCACCAATATGCTCTCTTAGGTATTATAGTTATTACTTCATTAGTATTCTCTTACATGCATTACTACCATGTGGATTTTACAGCGGGTAATAACTACTACCTTTTATTAATGCTGCTTCCACAGTTTGTATTCGGATTGATTGTTTCCTTTGTCCGAATAAAGAGTGGGTTTAAATACGCCATTGCATTCCATTCAATTCATAACTTACTAATATTTCTTCCTGTTTTGCTAACCCGTTAAGCCGGAAATAGCAACAAAAAATATCTACAAAATGAAAAATCTTTTCCCCCCACCCTCCGTACCCTCACCGGCGGCACCCTCACCCCCGGCTCCGACGGAGGTATCTACTGCCCCTTTCCTGTGGGGACCGACGGAATCGATGGCGGACATCCAGGATCACCGGGAACTACCGGCGCGGAAACCGGCGTCTGGTCCGGCAGCCAACCCTCGACGGTCAGCTAACAATCCGAAGTATTGATGAAGGAACGCCCGCGAAAGCAATTTCGTGGGCGTTTTATTTTATTAAGTGTATGAATATCAGGTAGTTATTGAAAAATAAAGATAGAAAATGAATGGAACTGACGGAACAGGAAGCTGTTTCTACGTCCTTTCGTAGCCCCGCCGCCACCCCGACATTTGTACCAAATCAAAACAACTACTCATGTCTAATTCTGCCTTTCCCCGCTGGACGCATTTGCTGGCTATTTTCGGTATCTATATTCTGGCTTCCGCCATCTTCATGGCCATCGTGATGTTGATCGGGTCGACCACGGGATTAATCGCCAGCCAGGGCGATTCCATGACCGTCATGCCCTTGGTGCAACTGCCCGTCATGCTCAGCTGTATCTGGTACGCCTACCGCAAGGCCGGTCGCCCCCAATTGCTCTCCGCTTCTTCGCAATCCTTAGATGCGCTAACCATCACGTTGGCGGTAGTTGGCGGACTACTCGTCAGCCTATCCATCGGCGCGTTCGCCCAGTTGCTTCCCGGTTACGATAGTCTGGTCGAGATGCTGGAAGGCATCGGTACCCCCACCATCGGGGCCGCCCTGGCGGTTGTCATCATCGCCCCCCTGCTGGAGGAAATTCTCTGCCGGGGTATTATTCTTCGGAAATACCTGGAGAAAGCATCCCCCGTGAAATCCATCCTGATTTCCGGATTCTTTTTTGGAATGCTGCACCTGCACCCGATCCACATCGTAACCGCTACTGTAATGGGTTTTGCCCTCGGCTACGTCTACTACCGTACCCGCTCGGTGTACCTGGTCATCGGCGTTCATATGGCCAATAACCTGATTGCTTATCTGGGCTCCCTCTACAACATCGAAGACCCCGCTTTCCTCACCGATTACGGAGCCGTAGGCATTTTACTTACGACCGCCGTCTTTGGTATCCTCGGCGTCGGCACCCTCCGCTACTTCGGTAGCCGCCTCCCCGCCCCCGCAGATCAGACAATCGAAGAGCCAATCCTGAATCGCTGCGTCACAACCTACCCCCGCGGATGTCCTGGCCTAAGATCCTCTTCCGCTTCCTGCTGCTGGCGGTCGGGCTGTTCTGCCTCGCGCAGTTCGTCCGGCCGCCGGTAACCACCCTTCAATCCTCACCGGAAGCGACCATTGCTGTACCCGCCCTCTCCCGGGTGGTCATACGCGTACTGGGCTGCTTTCACAAACCATAAGTATGCGTACCGAAAACGGAAAACTGATCACCCCCCGTAACATCTTCCTGTTCCTCATGGCCGCCGTTGTCATTTACTTCGTGGCCTACTGGCTGGGCTTTCAGTTCGGTACTTGGTGGCACGGGTAAGACTTAGGTTCTCCGAGCGTCCAACCCCCCCATACCTTCACCCGCGAGGGGTTAAAACACCCTCGCTGCCAACAGGAAGTCGCTAAAGCGACTGAACCGGAGACTGCGGATGATTACTCTCCTCACCCCCTCCCCCCAAACAAAAGAGCGATCGGTCAGGAATGACCGGTCGCTCTTTTCATTTACGGGTTTTGCACCCGCGCCACGTCGCCCGACGTGCGGTAGCCCCCTGAGTCCTTTAATCCTCAAGTCCTCCCATCCCTATCAATTCAACTGAAACCGGACCACCACGCCCCCCGCCGCACTCGTCTGCGGGAAGCCCAGTGGGTTGAACGGCGTCGTTTTCCGGTAGTCGAAGAAGGCGCGCAGACTCAGCCGCTGATCCACCTGGTATTCCACCGAGGGAGCGATGCTGAAGATGCGGCTGCCCTCCACGATCTCGCGGATGCGGGGGTTCAGGCGACTGGCGTAGGTCTTGCCGTCGCGCAGACTGAACTGGAACTGGATGTCCAGGTCACTGATCTGCAAACGGCCACCGCTGTTGCTGCGGCCACCACCGTTCCGGCTGTTCAAGGACGGGTCGGGGGCATCCCGGCTACCGCGCCGTTTCTTCTGATTTCCCTGCAGGAAACCGATCTGTACGTCCGACAGCACGATACCGAAGCCGCCGATCACCTCCTTGGACACCTGCTCCGCGAGCAGTTTGGAAACGATGTTGATGCTCCGGTTGTCCGTCGTCTGGTAGGCGAAGTTGAAGTTCAGACCGTTCTGTAGCTCGGCCTCTACGCTCACCAGCGGCGCGAAACCTTTCTGCTCCGTCAGGTTCGGGATCTCGATGCGGGGGAAGAAGTTTCCGCTTACCGTATCGAGGCCGTTCTCGAGCCCGAGACCGGGGGCGTTGGTTGCCTCCTCCAGGGCGTCGAGGTAATCAAGACTGGTACCGTAGCTGCTGATCTGGAAGGTGCTCTGGAAGCCGTGGCTGATGTTGATGCGGCGGAATATCTCCCCCAGCGCACCAAGTTTGCTCAGTCCGTTCCACGTCAGCCGCCAGTTCGGGCTGGCCTTCAGGTCGAAGGGGTCCAGGCTGACCGAGCCGGCATCCTCGCCCCGGTAGGCCGCCAGGAAGGCCGGTAACAGTACGTCCTGCTGGTTGGGGCCGTAGCCGAAGCGGTAGCCCTGGGCCGCCAGGTCGGGGTCGTCGTGCAGCCGGGGGTCGTCGCCGCCGAGTCGCTGAGAGATCAGCAGCCGGTTGGATTCGAAGGTGGCGAACAGTTCGTTCAGCGCTACGGTATCCTGGTTGAAGAGCGCGCGCGCGCCACCGTTGGTGAAACTGAGGGCACCGTCGCGGACGGGTACCGAGTGGAGAAAATCTCCGTCCGGTCCCTTCTCCTGCACCTTGAAACTCTCCGTGTAATTCTCGGTGAAAGTGCGGTCCATCGTGATCTCCAGGCGGAAATCGGGGAAGGGCTCGAGGGTGGCCTGTCCGTCCCACCGCTTGCTGTAATTCTGCACCACGTCCTGGCTCAGGAAGGGGTTGTCGGTGATGTAGCCGTCCTGCCCGAGTTGGTAGAGGTAGTCCTCATCGGTTCCGCGTTCGCTTTCCAGCAGTTCCCGGATGCGGGGCTGAATACCGGCCACGAAGCCCCAGCCGGGCGACTGGAATCCGGCGTTCTGCCCGAAGAAATCCACCTCGGGGCGGAAGCCGGGAACGACCGTCTCGAAGTCCTCGCTGAAGTTGACCCGCACGCGGCGGAGCGCCAGCAGCGGCCGCAGCAACGTCTTGGCGGTCTTGCTCGGGCCGGTCTTTTTCTTCTTGCGGTCGCCTTCCTCTCCCTCGGCCGGCTCGTTACGCGTGGCCCCGGTCTGTCGGGTCGGTCGGCTGCGTTGCGGCCGGTTGATCTCCCGCAGGAAACCGAACTGGTCGTAGAATTTCGACATGTCGAAATCGGCCGTCACCTGCCGCGTCTGGTTGTTCTGGATCTGGTTACCCAGGTCGAGCGCCTGGACGCTCAGCGGACTGGCGTTCCAGGCGTAGCCGCCGAGGTACTGGGCGCGTACGTCCACGAAATCCAGGAAGGGGAAGTAGCGCAGCGGCAACTGGTAACTGGCGTTCAGTACGTGGTTGTACTGCTTCGGGCGGCCGCCGTTGAGCAGATTGGTCCAGATGCTGTCGCGACGGACCTGCTTGCGCATATCCTCGTCCTCCGGGAAGAGGGTAAGCAACTCGCGTTCCTGCGGCTCGTCGATGGTCGCGTTCATGTTGGCGTTGAAGCCCAGGCGGATGCTCCGCGTCAGGTCCCAGTTCAGGTCGTAACTCCGGTTCCAGATGAAGCGCTTGTTGTAGAAAGTGTTGAATTCCTCACTGACGCCCGAGAAGCGGTAGGAGGTCGTCGCGAAGCTCCGGTTCAGCACGTTCGTCACGCTGAAGCTGTTCGGCAGCGGGTTCAGATTCACCTCCTTGAGCAGCCGCAGGTACTTGCTCTCGAGGCCCTTGAACGGCTCGAGGTAGCCTACCCGGCCGCGGCTGAAGGTGTAGTCGATCGCGCCCGTATGGTCCTTGATCACCTCCGAGGAAATGTAGGGGTCGCTCCGCTTCTGCTTCGTGTAACCGTAGCTGACGCTGATGTTGGCGGGGTCGAACGGGGAGGGTTTTCCTTGCGAGGACGCAGGTGCAATCCCTACATTGTTGAAGTTGATGGCCGTCAGCGTGTTGATCTCCTGCGCCTGTTCCCGGATACTGTCCCGAACTTCGTCGGATTCCGAGGTGTCCAGCTTATCCTTCAGCTTCAGGTCGAAGTCGTACGGGTCGTACTCAGGAGTATTGATCTGCTTACTGTGCTGCAGGTACACCGGCAGGCGCAGCCCCCACTTGGCGGGCGTGAAGCGGTCGAGGGCCAGGTTGGCGGAGAGGTCGTAGCCCACCGTCTTTTCCCGGGAGCGTTCCGTTACTCCGTCGTCCAGGGCACCGAAACCGATGCTGCTGTAATTCACCGCCGCCGAGAGGTTACCCAGGTCGGCCAGCTGGATGTCGGCCCGGGCGATGGCCGCGACACCGCCGCGTTCGTCCAGCCCCTCCAGCCGGAGCTCGTTGACCCAGACTTCCGCGTTGACGGCGTTGATGTCCGTCCCGTCCGCGTTCCGGACACCGATCATGAAGACCTTCACGTAGCCCAGGTTGGGGTTACCCCGCACCCGGATGGTGTGGTTGAAACCCGTCGTGGTGGTGGAAATACCTTCGAAGTCGTCCTGGCTGGGGGCCCCGCTGTTGTTACGGGATAATTTCAGGTCGCGTAGATCGCCCAGGTTGATGTCCACTTCGTTCTCGGGCCGCCATACTTCATTGGCGTACTCCAGGGTGTTGGTGGGGTCCACTCCCTCCGGTGTCATCAGGTTCCGCAGGTTCGCCGTGTCGGAGAGTACCAGCGGCACCTCGTATTCGTAGTAGTTCTGGGTAAAGTCGGAACCCATTCTGACGAACAGCTTTAATTGTCCGGTATCCGGCCGTTCGAAGCGGCTGTCCCCCAGTGCTTCCGCGTGGGCGAACATCTTCAGTCGCTCGTACACCCGCAGGTCGGTGTCCGTGTACTTGAAGGCGGCCTTGCTGCGGCCCCGGTTGAGTCCCTGTACCTTCAGGACCAGCGATTGCTCGTTCTGCTGGCGGGCGGTGATGCCCAGGCTCTGCTCCCGGCGGATGCCGTTGGGCAGTACGTAGTTGAAGGGCAGGCGGCTGCTGTTCTCCTCGATGTTGACGACGTCGAGATTGAACTCGGCGTCCGCCTCCCCCCCGATGACCGGGCCGCGATCGTCCAGGTCACGGGTGTAGCGGCGCCAGCTGTTGCGCACCAGTTCGAACTCCGCGAAACGCAGTACCGTGGGAGCCTGGAAGCCGCGCATGTACATCCGCATGAAGCGAATGGACCGGAAATCCTGGATGCCACCGACGGCCACCTTCTCTTCGGTATTCAGGGGGATGCGGAAACGGTACCAGATCCGGTTCGTGGCCCGGTCTTCGAGCTGGTCGGTGATGAAGGGGGTCGCCTCCCGGTCGAATCCCCTTCCGCTGACATCGCGCACGAAGGGAATCTCGTACTGGAAGTAGCTCTCCGCTTCGTTCAGGGTGTTGTCCTGGTTAATGTCCTCCGCGTCGGGCAGGTTGGTGGTGCTGGAGCGCAGGCCGTTGTTGGCGTTGTTGTTGGCGGCGGAGTTTCCCTCCACGCCGTTCCAGCCGCGGAAGCGGACCAGCAGCGGGTCGTCCTCCTCGTAGCGGTCGTTGTTGAAGTAGTAGAAGTTGTCGTTGGCGGGATCCTGGCGGACGCGGTCGGCCACCTGGGCACCGAAGGCCCCTTCGATCTGGGTGAGGTAGTCCACGAACTTAGTGGCCTCGCGGGCGTCGTTGCTGCCGTCCAGTCCGACGTCCTGCTGCTCCCGGGTAGCGGGGTCGTTGTCGAATCCCCGGGTGATCTGCTGGGAGACCGGTACCCGGCTCCATACGCTCTCGTCGACCGGGCGGTTGGGGTTCGCGGGGCCGGGCAGGCCGTTCTCGAAGAACTTGCGGCTGTCCTTGAGGATGTCCTCACTGACGTTACCGAGGTTGATGTAGAGCGTACCCTCTTTCTGGGCACCGTCGGCCGCCGCGCTGGCCGCGTTGTTGGGGTCGAGGAAGGGGGAGAGCATCCAGAATTCGACGAATTCGATGTTGGCACTCTGGAAGTCGGTCGTGGTCATCTCCCGCATGATACCGGCCCAGCGGGTCTCGGGGTTCGCGAGCTTGACGGGGGTGATGGGATCGCCCGCTCCGGAAACGGAACCGGCACTGATGCCGGGGAAACCCATGGGGGGGTCGAAGTTGTACGGCCCCCGCTCGTCCGGATAGTACGCCAGGTCGAAGGTGAAGAAGGGGAAACGCTGACGCTGGGCGATGGGAATGTCCAGGTTCGGGAACACCTCCGTCTGGGGCACGACGTTGGTGTAGATGTTGTTGTTGTCCTGTCCCCGGCGGGCGTTGGGCTCGATGCGGTACCAGTTCAGACCGGCCCGGTTAGCGCCGCTGGCCAGGTCGTTGGTGAGCCGGCTTTCGGGGAATAAGGGATTATTGTTGCTGGCATCATTCTGGGGAATGGAGGCCAGGTACCAGTTTTGTACCGGTACCATCAGGTCGATCGGGCTGGCGGTGCCCTCGAAGTCATCGAGGTAGACGATACCCTCCCGGGCATCCTTGCCCCGGATGATGATCTCCTCTCCGTTCGCGCCAATGACGGTACGTTTACCAACGTTGATGGCCCGGGAGTGGCCGGGGTCCAGGATCGCCGTTTCCGCCGTCAGGCCGATGCTGGACGGGGCGTTGGTGCTGAACAGGGGAAGCTTATCGACCATCCTGGTCAGCCAGCCGCTCTCCTTCTGGAAGGTGGCGTCGAAGCCGTAAATGCGGTTGTTGATCGGGTCTTCGCCGAGGTTGACCTTCTGGGTGAAGGGGCGTTCGAAGAGTTGCATGAAGGTGGCGCCTACGGCCAGGTTGTCGTTCACCTCGTAGTCGGCCCGCAGTCCGAGCATCGTCTTGGTCTGCAGGCTGAAGATGGTATTGTCCTCGAAGCTCACGTTGATCGGTACGCCCGAACTCAGGATGGCATCGTTGAGGATGCGCACCCGTCCCGTACTGTAGTCGACCGAGTAGTCACGGCCCTCGACGAGCAGCGCGCCGCCGGCCGTCACCCGTACCGACCCCGGCGGGATATTGAAGGCTCCCAGACTGATCTCCGACTGCACCGAGGATTTGTAACTACCCCGGATGACAAAGCGGTTCTTTTCGGGGAATTCCCGCGCCTGGAAGATGGTGGAGTCGTATAATTCCTGGTAGACGAATTGGTCGCGGTCCTCCTCCAGTAATTGTTCCCCCAGGTCGGAACCGAAGGGCTCCAGGACGGGGAAGTACACCCGGCCGGTGGTCGGGTTGATCGTAATGCCGGGCACGTAGTCAAATACACCGTCGGGGGCCGGGTCGCCCTGGGTATTCAGCCGGTCCAGGTTGAAGGCCCGGATCAGGGGAAGACCCTGGATGGGGTTGTTACCGGGAACGGTCGGATCGTCGATCGGGACGGGCAGGAAGCGGCGGAAACCGTCACCGGGCTGCTCGTACTGTACGTCCAGCCGGAAGTCCTCCGGGCTCACCTGGTAGGCACCGAGGCTGTAGACGTTCTTCATCATCAGGTCCCAGTTGCGCTCGGTCACTCGCTGGGTGGAGCTCTTCAGCATCCGGGTGAAGAGCACCTGGTTGGCGAAGTTGCTGGTGTCGGCCGAACTGTTGTCCGAGTTCACGGAGAGTTCACCGACCTTGAAGATGTTACCGTTGTACTTGTAGCGGTAGGAAACGGCCACTACCTGGTCGGGCTGTACGTTGATGTTCAGCGAGATGAAACCCAGCTCGGGGTTGATCGTGTACTCCCGGGCGGTCAGCTTACGGGCGGAGACCTTCTCGAAGTCCCGGATCTGCTGCAGGCCGAACTGCGCGCCCTGGAGGGTGGAAACGGCCCGGTCGATGTCGCGGATGTTCTCTCCCTGGGCCACGATGCGGCGGTAGAGGTCGTTGGCCCCGTTCTCGGGCAGCGACTGCTCGGTATCACAGATTTCCCGGTAGGCCGGAGACTGGATGATCTGGACGGCACCGGGGTTGGTCAGGTTCTCTTCGCGGGACTCGGCCAGGTCAGCCAAGGCGACGATGTCCCGCACGTCCAGTACCTCGTTGCGGTCGTTCGTGATCCAGACCTCGATGTTCTCCAGGTGGTAGAGGGTATTGATCTGGGGCAGATTCTCCAGGGCTTCCTCGTAGACGTCGCGGTTGTAGTGGCTGAGGAAGAAGTGACGGTTCTCGTCGTAGCTGTCGGCGTAGACCTCGAAGTCCTTCAACTGGCTGCCGCCCTCGATGGTGAGCTTCTCCCGCTCGGAGCGCTGCTGACTGGCGATGGCCGTCAGGCGCAGGTGGCCAAACTGGAGTTCCGTCTTCAGGCCGAAGAGGCTCTGGGCACCCTCGATCAGGGAGCCGCGCAGGGGCAGGCTCACGTTACCGGCCTCGATCTTGCGGAGGATGTCGTCCTCCCCGAAAGCCTCGGAATTGTAATCCAGTTTGATCTGGTTGTCGAAGTTGAAGGTCGCGCCGGTGTTGTAGTTGGTGTTCAGCTTCAGTTTGTCACCGATCTGACCGGTGACGTTCATCTGGATGTCCATGTCGAAGTCGAAAATGGTCGTCTTCCGGAAGCGCTCCACGATGAAGGGGTTGTCCTGAAACTGGTAGTTGAGACCGAAGCTCAGGTCGACGGACCCCTGGGGCTGAATGCTGATCTCGGTACCGCCGAAGAGGTTATTGACCAGGTCGGGGTCCAGCTCGATGTCGGCCAGGGGGTCACCGATGTTGACGGCCTCGTCGGGGTTGCCCACGCCGGCCAGCCGGTCGAAGTACCGCTGCTGGTCGCGCTTGGAGCGGTAGTCCAGGTACTCCTCGAAGGTGAGGTAGGTGGGGGGGCGGAAGTCGAAATTGCCCATCCGCTCGCGGACGATGTACCGACCGGTTTCGGGGTCGTACTCCACGGTTTTCTGGATGACCTCCGGGTCCTCGAGGTCGACGGGGTTGCTGTTGGGGGTGGAGATGTAGTCGCCCGTCCGATCCTGGATCGGGGGGATGGTGTCCGAGACCACGCTGAGGGGTTCAAAAAACTTCGCACCTGCGTGCCCGCCCACTGCCAGGCAGGCTTCCGCGTCCTCGGGGGATGCGTAGGGGACGAAGGTGAAGTTCAGAAAAGCGAGTGCGAGACCGAGGAGCAGTAAAGTTTGTTTCATAGGATCAATCCTTCCAAATACGTCCGGGGGATCAGACGCCCGGTGATAACGGTGACCGGCCGAGCGAACGTGGCCCGGTCCCATAATTTTAACTTGAATCACGATGAGAGCTCCCGCAGCGCCAGTTTGATCAGCTCCTCGCTGGTAGCCGTATCCGGCTTCGAGGTCATGACGCGGTTAAGCGCCCGCTGAACGGCCGGACGCGCAAAGCCCAGGTTCACCAAGGCAGATAACGCCTCGGTACGGAGGGTATTGCTTTGCGGAGACAGCATTGTCGGCCCCTCCACGTTTTCCTTTAACATCTTGTCTTTCAGGTCCAGTATGATGCGCTGGGCGGTCTTCGGGCCGATGCCCTTCACCTTGCGGATACTGGCCACGTCTTCCCCGATAATGGCCATGCGGACTTCCTCCGGATTCATGCTGGAGAGGACCACCAGCGCCGTGGCCGGGCCTACCCCGCTGACGCTGATGAGCATCCGGAACAGGTTGCGTTCCATCTCGTCGGAGAAGCCGAAGAGGGTCTGGGCATCCTCCTTCACGTGGAAGTGGGTCAGCAGCTTGGCGCGTTCCGCCTTTTCGAGTTTGGCGTAGGTGTACAGGCTGATGTTGATGTGGTAACCGAGACCACCGGCCTCGATAACGACAAAAGACGGGTTCTTATGGGCAATAGGGCCGTTGACGTAGGTGATCATGGGGGATGACTTGCGAAATGGAGCGCAAAGGTAAGTAGTTTAGACGCAAGCTTTTGGACGCTAGCGCTTTTGGGCGGTCGGCCTCAACGTGCGGTAGCCCAAAAGCGTTAGCGTCCAAAAGGCCGAAGGCCGTCTAAAAGCAAAGCGTCTAATATGCTAACCCGTCCCCGAAGAAACCGCCGTTCCCCCGCCATCCGCGCCCTCGTCCGCGAAACCGAACTCACCGTCGGCCACCTCATTCAGCCGATCTTCCTGATGCCGGACCCCGCCGCCCGCCTGCCCGTCGCCAGCCTGCCGGGTACCTACCGGCTGGGCATCGACGAGGTATTGCTGGAAATCGAATCCTGCGTGAAGCTCGGCCTGAACAGCTTTATGATGTTCCCCGCGGTCCCGGAGGAGCACAAGGACAAGACCGGCACTTACGCCACCGCCGAGGATAACTTTTACCTCGACGCGGCCCGCCGGATCAAGGAACGATTTCCGGACGTCTGCCTGATCTCCGACGTGGCGCTGGACCCCTACAGTACGGACGGCCACGACGGCGTGGTCCGCAACGGGGAGATCGACAACGACGAAACCCTCGGTCTGCTGGACGCCATGAGCGTGGCCCAGGCCCGGGCGGGTTTCGATATCCTCGGCCCCAGCGATATGATGGACGGCCGGGTGGGCAGTATGCGCCGCGCCCTCGACGCCGCCGGTTTCACGGGCACCGGCATCATGAGCTACACGGCCAAGTACGCCAGCGCCTTCTACGGCCCCTTCCGCGATGCCCTCGACAGCGCGCCCCGCCAGCTGAAGGACGTGCCGAGCGACAAGAAAACCTACCAGATGGACCCCGCCAACGCCCGCGAGGCCCTGCGGGAGGCGGCCCTTGACGCCGCCGAGGGGGCGGATTACCTCATGGTGAAGCCCGCCCTGAACTACCTCGACATCATCTGGCGGCTCCACGAGGCGACCGACCTGCCCATCGCGGCCTACCACGTCAGCGGGGAGTGCGCCATGCTGCTGGCCGCCGCCGACCGGGGCTGGCTGGACTACGAACAGGCGGCCACGGAGGCCCTGCTGAGCATCCGCCGGGCGGGGGCCACGGCCATCATCACCTACTTCGCCAAGGACTTCGCGAAGTGGAACCAGTAGCGCAGGGCGAGCTCTTCGGGGCGGGGCCGGACCACACGAATCTGGTCGATCTTTCCACGGTGGGCCATTTGGGCGAGGACGCAGGTGCACAACTCTTCTACCAGCTGATCGACAGTCCGTTCGGGACCCTGCTCGTGGCCGAAACGGAGAACGGTCTCTCCTGGCTGGGTTTCCCGGGAGCGGAAACCGACTCCCTCGCCCCCCTACAACAAGACTTTCCGGATACGGAGTTGGTTTCCATGACGGCTCCCCTGGGTCGGGCCGTGGCCCAGTACTTCCGGAGCGGCACCCCACCGGACCTCCCCTGGCCGACCGACCTGCGGGGTACCGACTTTCAGCTGGCGGTCTGGCGCATCCTGCTCACCATCCCCACCGGCCGTTCCCTGACCTACGGAGCCGTCGCGCGGCAGGTCGGCAACCCCGGGGCCACCCAGGCGGTGGGTAGTGCGGTGGGCCGCAATCCGCTCACTTTTCTCATTCCCTGTCACCGGGTAGTGGGCGGAAATGGTAAGGCCGGCGGCTACCGCTGGGGGCGGGAACGGAAGGCCCTGCTGGTGGGCCGGGAGGTAACTAATTGAATTGTATATTCGTTAGGAAAGAAAATCATTCATCATGACCGCTCAGGTAGTTGACATTCAGGTTTTGGAAGATCTCATCCGCAAGGTTGTCCGGGAGGAGCTACAGAATATCGTGGCAGCAAGCGAACCCACGAGCGACGTAATGTCCGAAGCACAGTTTAAAGCTTCCGCCGCCAAGATTTTTCGCAAGCACAAAAAGGTGTTCGACGCCCTTGCCTGATGAATAAGTTAACCCGCGAGTTTCTGATTGAACTCAATAGAATGACCATCGAGGAGAATGGTGGCAATTTTGTGCCTCCCTTTAATCTGCTACATGGAGAGCAACTCGATTACGTGGTGGAAGCCGTTGATGCTGAAATATTTGGACAGGCGATGTATCCGGAGATAGCTGACAAAGCCGCCGTTTACATGTTCAGCATCATTTCCAATCACGTTTTCTCGGATGGAAATAAGCGCACCGGGCTGGCCGCCGCACTGGTCTATCTTGACGGACTGGGGAAAGAGCTGCGTGAGGATCTGACCATGAATATGCTGGAAGAAAAAGTAAATGGAGTCGGTTACGATGAGCGCCTCGAAAACTTTACCCTCGCCGTCGCTTCCGGCCAAGTATCCCTCGATGAGTGCCGCGGCTGGTTCGCGGCTAATGTCGTACGCTCCGAGTGGTGAGACGGACTTTTCCCGGGCTTCACCGCGAAAAAGCATCCGGCTCACCACCTCCGCTCACACCGCCAGAAAATCACGCAAAATCCGCTCTCCCACGGCCGCGGATTTCTCCGGGTGGAACTGGGCCGCGTAGAAGTTATCCCGGCGCATCATGGCCGCGAACTCCACGCCGCAGTAATTAGTGGTGGCTACCGTATCCGGGCCGGCCTCCACGAAGTAGCTGTGGACGTAATAACAGTATTCGCCGTTCACCTCCTGGCTGACCCAGTCGTTGGCCGGGCTGAGCTGTACGTCATTCCAACCCATGTGGGGGACCTTCTCCCCATTCACCGGACGGAATTTACGCACCCGCTCCGGAAAGATACCGAGACAGGGAACATCGCCCTCCTCGCTGTGGCTGCAGAGTAATTGCATCCCGACGCAGACTCCGAAAACCGGCTGGGTCAGCCCCCGGATGACGTCGGCCAGCCCCGTCTCGTTCAGGTGCGCCATGGTGGAGGCGGCCGCCCCGACGCCGGGGAAGATGACCTTGTCCGCCGACCGGATCATATCGGGGTCGCTGGTCAGCAGGTGGTCGGCCCCGATCCGCTCCAGGGCGTAGAGGACCGAGCGGATGTTGCCGGCGTTGTAGTCGATTACTGCGGTCATGTTGATTTTGAATTTTAAATAGTCAATTCTCAATTTTCAATCACAAAACCCCCTTCGTACTCGGCAGTCTCATATTATCCACGTCCCGCCGCTTGGCCATCTTAATCGACTTCGCCAATCCCTTGAACGTCGCCTCGATCATGTGGTGCTCGTTCTGTCCTTCGGTTTTGATGGCGAGGTTACACTTCGCCCCGTCGGAGAAGGACTTGAAGAAGTGGTGGAACATCTCGGTCGGCATATCCCCGATTTTCTCGCGGGTGTAGGTGCAATCCCAGACCAGCCAGGGGCGGCCGCCAAAATCCAGCCGGACGTCAACGGTGGCCTCGTCCATCACCAGGTTGAAGCCGTAGCGTTCGATGCCGAGTTTATCGCCCAGGGCGGAGGCGAAGGCTTCTCCCAGGGCGATGGCCGTGTCCTCGATGGTGTGGTGCTCGTCGATGTGGAGATCGCCGGTTACCGTCACGCTCAGGTCGCAGCCCGAATGACGGCCCAGTTGATCCAGCATGTGGTCGAAGAAGCCGAGGCCGGTGTTCATTGCCGTCCGGCCGGTCCCGTCCAGGTCCAGTTCAATGGCAATGTCCGTCTCCTTGGTGGTGCGGCGAACGCTAGCCGTCCGGTTCTCCAGCCGTAGCAGGCGGTAGATGTCCTCCCAGTCGGTCGTGCGCAGCGCGATGGTCTCATCCAGGCCGGCGAGTTGATCGGCGTCGAGTTCGTCGTTCCCCAGTTCCGGATCGGTGGCGATCCAGATGCCCCGGCTGCCGAGGTTCTTGGCCAGCTGCATGTCCGTGAGCCGGTCGCCGACCACGTAACTGCCCGCCAGGTCGTAGTCACCCTCGCGGTAGCCGGTCAGCAGGGCGGTGCCGGGTTTGCGCGTCGGTCGGTTGTCGGCCGCGAAGGTGCGGTCGATGATCTCCTCGGCGAAGGTGATGTCCTCGGCGGCCAGGGCCCGACGCATGGCTTCGTGCGTGGGCCAGAATTTTTCCTCCGGGTAGCTGTCGGTACCGAGACCGTCCTGGTTGGTCACCATCACCAGTTCGTAGTCCAGTTCCCGGACGATTCGGCCGAGCCAGCGGAAGACGCCGGGGTAGAAATTGAGCTTGTCGATGTGATCGACCTGGTAGTCGGCGGGCTCGAGGATGAGGGTGCCGTCGCGGTCGAGGAAGAGGACTTTTTTCATTGGTGGTTTTTGCGCCGCTGACGCGGCTTTTTATCGGGTCACGGAGGCTGCGCACGCACGGAGTTCTACCCAGAGGGCGCACCGAGACGTTGGAGGAGCGGCGGTAGCCTCCGTGCAGCTACTCCGTACGCCTCTCCGTGACCCGATACTCCCGCAACGCGGAGAGCAACCGGTCGTTCTCCGCCCGCAGCCCCGCCGTGATGCGCAGGCAGTTCGCGGCGTTCGGCTGCATGGTCTGGTTTCTTACCACGATGCCCTTGCTCAGGAGGTACTCGTAGACGGCCTGCCCGTCAGTGAAGCGGACGAGCAGGAAGTTGGTCACCGAGGGAAAGATGTGGTCCACGCAGTCCAGTTTGGCCAGTTCCGTTTCCAGGTACTTCCGCTCGCCGATGAGGGTATCGACCTTCCGGCGCATCGCTTCCGGCTCGCGCAGGGCGGCCAGGGCCCGCTCCTGGCTGATGACGTTCACGTTGTAGGGGGGCTTGATGGCCAGCATCAGCTTCGTGATCAGGGGGGAGGCGAAGGCCATCCCGACCCGGGCACCGGCCATGCCCCAGCCCTTGCTCAGCGTCTGGAGGATGACCAGGTTGGGGAACTCGGCCAGCCGGGGAACGAAACTCTGCTCGGGAATGAAGTCAATGTACGCCTCGTCGAGGGCGACAATGCCGGGAAAACTACGGATCAGTTCCTCCAGGAGGGCGGGGTCGGTGGCGTTTCCGCTGGGGTTGTTGGGGCTGCACAGCCAGAGGAGGGTGCTGCGCTCGTCCCAGCTGGCCTTCAGCTCCTCCACCGGGATGGTGAAGTCAGGTTGCAGCGTCACGGCCCGGAACTCCAGGTCGTTGATGCCGGCGGCCACTTTATACATGCCGAAGGTGGGGGGCAGGGCGACCACCGCGTCGCGCCCGGGGTGGCAGAAAATGCGGGACACGTAATCCACCAGTTCGTCCGATCCGTTGCCGAGCATGATCTGATCTTCCCCGACGCCCTTTAATTTGGCGATCTCGCTACGCACGGCTTTCGCCAGCGGGTCGGGGTAACGGTTCACGCCATTGTCGTAGGGGCTTTCGTTGGCATCGAGCAGGACTTCGGCCACGCCCTTGAATTCACTGCGCGCACTGCTGTAGGGCGTGAGCGTGAGGATGTTGGGGCGGACGAGCCCGCGAATTTTTTCTTCGGTCCAGTTGGACATGGTGGTGGTTTTAAAGGTTTGGGCGACGGGGCGCGGGTGCAGGGTTGGTGGAGGCCTCCTCCGCCAGGTCCGCCAGCCGCAAACTTACCGCCAACCGGTGGGCTTCCAGCTGTTCGGCGGCGGCCATGGTTTCCACGGTGGGACCAAGGTTACGCAGACCGGCCTCGGTTACTTCCTGAAAAGTGATTTTTTTGACGAAGCTGTCCAGGCTGACCCCGCTGTACTGGCGGGCGTAGCCGTAGGTGGGAAGGGTGTGGTTGGTGCCGCTGGCGTAGTCGCCCATGCTCTCCGGGGTGTGGTAGCCGAGGAAGATGGAACCGGCATTGCGGATACCTTCGGCGAACCGGCGGGCATCGGTCAGGCTCAGCAGCAGGTGCTCGGGGGCGTAGGCATTGA
This sequence comes from Lewinellaceae bacterium, assembly GCA_963838715.1. Taxonomy (GTDB): domain Bacteria; phylum Bacteroidota; class Bacteroidia; order Chitinophagales; family Saprospiraceae; genus Neolewinella. The sequence goes on along the minus strand of CAWISE010000009.1, from coordinate 2,684,004 downwards.
TGTAATCGAGCCGATCCTGGCGGTCGGCCAGGACGATGGCCATGCTGTTGGCGATGCTCTGGGCGGCCAGCTCCCGGCGGGGAAGGTCGGCCAGTAAACGGTCGATCTCGGCGGAGACGGCCGCGGCGATCTCCTGACTTTCGGTGACGAGTACGACCTGGCTATCGTGTCCGTGCTCGGCCTGGGAAAGCAGATCCGCGGCGATGTGCGCAGGGTTGGCACCTGCGTCCGCGCACACCAGTGCCTCACTGGGCCCGGCGGGCATATCGATGGCCAGCCCCTCCAGCAGGGCGATCTGTTTGGCGACGGTTACGTAGGCGTTTCCGGGTCCGAAAACCTTGTAAACGGCCGGGACGGTCGCGGTGCCGTACGTCATGGCCGCGATGGCCTGGGCACCGCCGGCACGAAAAACCCTCGTCACCCCGCAGAGGTGAGCGGCGAACAGGATAGCGGGGTGGATCTTGCCCTCCCTGTTGGGCGGAGAGCAGAGAACGATCTCGCGGCAACCCGCGATTTTGGCCGGCACCGCCAGCATCAGCACCGTGCTGAACAGCGGGGCGGTGCCCCCCGGAATGTAGAGGCCGACCCGGTCGATGGCCCGGCTCTCCCGCCAGCAGGTGACCCCCGGCGTTGTCTCTACCTCCTGTATCCGACCCTGCTGGCTGCGGTGAAAGGTCATGATGTTCCGGCGGGCGGTCCGGATGGCCTCGGCCAGCGTGGGCGCGATCAGCGCCTCGGCTCCGGCCAGTTCTTCGGGCGGGACGGAAAAATCAGTCAGCTCCACGCCGTCGAAGCGGGCGGTCAGTTCCCGGAGCGCGTCATCTCCCCTTTCCCGGACGGCGTTCATGGTTGCGGAAACGCTGTCGCGCAGGTTGCCCAGGTCCTTGGCGGGCCGGCGGGTCAGTTCGGTCCACTCAGCACGCGCTGGTTCTACAATTGTCTTCATCTCAAAATCTTTAGAAGAGTTGCTCCCCCTCACCTTTAAAGAGGGGCCGGGGGAGAGGTATTACAGGATCATTTTAGCGATCGGAACGATCAGGATGCCCTCGGCTCCGGCCGCGCGCAGCCGGTCGATGATCTCCCAGAAGCTGTCCTCGCTGATGACGGTGTGTACGCTAGACCAACCGGGTTCGGCCAGGGGCAGCACGGTGGGGGAGCGCATGCCGGGCAGCATTTCGGCGATGGTCTGGATCCGGTCGTTCGGTACGTTCATCAGCAGGTACTTCTGATTGCGGGCGGCCAGCACGCTCTTGATACGGAAGGTGAGTTGCTCCAAAATGTTGCGGCGGGCAGCGTCGATCCGGGGGCTGGCGGCGATGACGGCCTGAGAACGGAGGATGACCTCCTGCTCCTCCAGCCCGTTCTTGAAGAGGGTCGATCCGGAAGAGACGAGGTCACAGATGGCGTCGGCCAGGCCGATGCTGGGGGCGATCTCCACCGACCCGGAGATCTCGTGGATGTCCGCATTTATCCCCTGTTCCCGGAGGTAGGCGCGCAGACTGTTGGGGTAACTGGTGGCGATGCGTTTGCCGTCGAGGTCCTTTACGGAGTCATAGCTTTCCCCACGGAGCGTAGCGAGACTGAGGCGGCACTTGGAAAAGCCGAGTTCCTGCACCACTTCGTGTTCCTTTTCCTTCTCAATGAGGGTGTTCTGACCGATGATGCCGATGTCCGCCACCCCGTCCTGAATGTACTGGGGGATGTCGCTGTTGCGGAGGTAAAGTACTTCGGCCGGGAAATTACGGGCGGGTGCCTTCAGCTGGTCGCGGCCGTTGTCGATCTTAATACCGCATTCCCGGAGCAGGTCGATGGATTCATCCAGGAGACGGCCCTTTTTCTGGACGGCGATGCGGAGGAGGGGCTGGGTAGACATATTACGTTGGCTTTGGGAGCGTATAAATAAAAAAGCCCGTCGGACATGATCCGACGGGCTCCCTAAAAAAGTGGTGTGGGGCGGAATCGAACCGCCGACACATGGATTTTCAGTCCATTGCTCTACCAACTGAGCTACCGCACCTTGTTGGATGTCCAGATTTCAAATTTGTCGCTCTTGTGTTTCGTGAAAACAGCAACAAAATTTCGCTACGCTCAAATCTGCCGCTGGTTTCACGAAACGCGACAAATCCGAAATCTGGCTCTGCTCGGGAAGGATCACTACACATCTGAAATGACTTACTTTCTAAAGCGACGCAAAGTTAGGTGAACGGAAGTCAATTACCCAACTGTTGCGCACAAATTTTTAACGCAGACGCTTCGTTAGAAGTTTCCTACTAGATAGTGGAGGACGTCGGCCGTCTGAATTTTCTAGCCGCAGGCAGAAAATTCGTCGTCCGATGTCTCGGAACGGAACCTAAATTTTGAATCCTCATGGACCCCGTACGCGCCATCTCCCTCTCCGCCCTCTGCCTGGTCGTCCTGGGCGGGGTGCTGTACCTGACGACCGGCGAAGTGTGGTCCAGCCTCTTCGTCTTCCCGGCCATGGCCGCCGCGGCCGCCTACACCCTGGCCCCCCAGCTGCGCTGGTGGTACTGGCAGCGGCACGCCCCGGACCTGCCCACGGAACTGGCTCCGCTGCTCGACCGTTTCTCCCTGTACCGGCGGCTGGACCTGGACGGGAAGCGGGAGTTCCGCCGCCGCACTTTCCTGCTGAAGGAAGCCACCCACTTCAGGGGAATGGCCCCGATCGAGGATAAAATACCCGACGACGTGAAGGTCATGGTGGCGGCCAGCGCGGCCACGATCAGTTTTCACCGGCCGGACTTTCAGTTGAAGGACATCGAAACCATCGTGTTTTATCTCCACCATTTTCCCACCCCCCAGCACGACCAACTGCACGTTTCGGAATTCTACGCACCGGACGGGGCGATCATATATACCCTCAACGTCTTCGTCCGCTCGATCGTGGAACCGGACAAATACCTCCAGCTGGGCTACTACGCCTACGCCCAGGCCCTGCTGTTCGTGGATGCGGACCTGGAGGTACGGCTAAACGGCCACCTCCTGAGTTACGAAGACATCAGGGCGGTGACGGATTTTTCGGAGGCGGCGATCCGGGAGTACCTCGGGCTCGAGCCGGACCTGGCGGCCCTCACCGTCACCGTCTACCACAGCCACCACGACCGGCTGCGGGAGCTCCGACCGGCGGCGTTTGACGCCCTCACGGCTGTTTTCGAATGAGCCCGCACCCGCGGCCGCGCCCAATAATTAAGAACTCCTTGCAAACACCAGTGGTCATAACACGCTTTTAGTCAGTAACCAACAACTATTACTACATGACCGAGTCTATCTATCGTGTTCCGGGGCTGGCGCTGCTTGCCCTCCTCTTTATCCTGCAAGGCTGCGCCACCAACCCGGTGACCGGCAAGCGTCAGATCATGTTCACCTCCGAGGAAAAGGAGATCGAGATGGGCAAGAGCTACGACCCCCAGGTCGTTGCCGAAATGGGGATTTACGAAAATCCCGAACTGCAGAACTTCCTCAACGAAAAGGGGCAGGCCATGGCCGCCATCTCCGAACGCCCGCAATTGCCCTGGACGTTCCGCCTCGTGGACAGTGAGGTAGTGAACGCCTTTGCCGTACCCGGTGGGTTCGTGTACTTCACCCGCGGCATCATGGCCCACTTCAACAACGAGGCCCAGTTCGCCGGTGTACTCGGCCACGAGATCGGCCACGTTACGGCCCGGCACACGGTGGCCCAGCAGGCCAAGCAGACCCTCGGGCAGGTGGGCCTCATCGGCGGCATGATCGCCGTACCCGAATTGGCCCAGAGCGGGGAAAGCCTGATGCAGGGTATGCAGATGCTCTTCCTGAAGTTCGGCCGCGATGCCGAGAGCCAGAGCGACCAACTCGGGGTAGCCTACTCCACCCGCATCGGCTACGATTCGGAGCAAATGGCCGGCTTTTTCGGTACCCTCGACCGCCTCAGCGGCGGCGCGGAGAACCGTGCCCCCACCTTCTCCAGCACCCACCCCGACCCCGTGAACCGCCAGCAGAACGTACTGGAACTGACGAAGCAGTACCAGGAAGCCGTCGGTGGAGAGCCCGAGGGCGGCTGGGTGATCGGCCGCAACAGCTACCTCCGTATGATCGACGGGATGATCTACGGTACCGACCCCAAGAACGGTTACGTCGAGAATGGTGCCTTTTACCACCCCGACTTACGCTTCACCTTCCGTATCGCCAGCAACTGGCAGTTGCTCAACGCTCCCACCCAGGTGCAGATCGTGAGCCCCGACCAGAAGGCCGTCATGCAGATGACCCTCGCCCAGGGAACGGATACCCGCTCGGTGGCCCAGGAATTCATCACCCAGTCTAAGCTCCAGGTCGAGGGCCAGAACAGCAACCCCATCAACGGACTGCCCGCCACCACCCTGATCGGTACCGTCACCCAGCAAAATCAGCAGGGCCAGACCTCTTCCATCAAAGTGGTCGCCAGTTTCATCGCCTGGGGCGGCAATACCTACAACCTGATCGGTATGTCGCTGCCGGCCGACTTCGGTCGCTACCAGCGCGATATGGAAACTACCATCGCCAGTTTCGCCGAACTGAGTGATGCCAGCAAGCTGAACCGCCGGGCCGAACGCCTCAAGATCGTGACGAGCGACCGCGACAAGCCGCTCCAACAGGCCCTGCTGGACAGCGGCGTTCCCCAGGACCGGCTGGAAGAACTGGCCATCCTGAACGGCCTGCGGCTAACGACGACGATTCCGAAGGGAGTGTTGTTTAAGTCGATTCAGCGGTAGGAAGAAGCAAGAAGAAAGACCGTCTCGCCTTACGGCGGGACTGAAAGATGAAAGACTTCCCGCGTGACAAAAGACACTGGCTCTGCCAGTGTCTTTTGTTGTTTAGTCTTGTCTCTTTTTTCTTTCCTCTTTCTTCTCAAACGCCATTACCGCCCGCCCCAACTCCCCGAAAAAGGGCAACCCGATCTCCTCGTACTCGTACACGCCGTCGTTGAACGTACGGTTGGCGTTCACGTGGATGGTACCCGTAAGGAAGAATTCGACGCCGCTGTCCTCGTCGATGATGTAGGCGGCGTCGGTGAGGTAGCCGTAGGCCCAGCCGACCTTATTGTAAATGCGGACATTATCGGGGATCGGGGTGTCCTCGGGCCGGTCGCCGTAGATCCAGAATTTGACGTAGTTGTCGGGCCTGTCGTAGCGGGGAGAGACGCTCTCGCGGGGACGTTGGGACAAGCTTGAGTGAAGCAGTTGGTAGTCGCTCGGCATCAGCCGGAAGCGCCGGTCGGGCGGGAAGGCCTCGGGCAGCACGACGCGGGCCAGGATGCCGTGGAGGGCCTCCAGGGAGTAGTAGTTTTTGTGGCTGAAATCGAAGGGCCGGTTGATCAGACTGTCGTTGCGGAGAAATCCAGTTCCCCGTTGCTGGCCGCGTAGTTCCGGGAGGGGATCGTACCAGGTATCGTGCCGCAGGGCGGTCTGGTACAGCGTCTCGTAGCCGTCCTGGAAACGGACGGGATTGAGCCAGGCGTGGGTGTCGTCGTCGAAGCCGCCGACGCCGACGCGGTGGAGGTGCCGGAAGTTACCGATGCCGAGGGCGCGCAGGCTGTTGTTGAGGTAGGTCGGCCCCAGCCACTCGAAGAGGCGGTTGTAGGCATCGTTGTCGCTGACCAGCAAAATCTTGCGTACGTAGTGCGCCACACTGGGTAACCCCGTCACATTGCTGCTGTCCGTAGCGGCGGGGGTAAGGGGCCAGGAGGTGTCCTCCGGGCGGCGGGGCGCGGGTGCAGAACCCCCACCGTGAAACAGCGGGGTACGGGCGTCCATGCCTACGATCCCGAGTTCATTGAGGTGTTGCAGCGCAAGAATGGCGGCCGGCAGTTTGACCGAGCTGGCGGGATAGAAATACTGGGTGCTGTCGGCCCCCCAGCGGTGGTGGGTCAGGTGAACGGTACCGTCGTCCCGTCGGTAGATCCGGGTGTAGAGGACCTGCACTTCGTACCGGTCGGGGTCGGTGGCCCAGGGGCCGAAAGCAGCCTGGTTCTCCCGAATGATGTCGGCCAGCGGATTGTCCTGGGCCGTCAGGAGAAAAGACAGGAAAAGCAGGGGGATGAGGCGAATAGCGGGCATAATCGAATCAAATTTTGGCTGTTTTTGAGGTGATTAGGCTTTATATTCGCCTCATGAACTATAATTGGCAGTTATCGGATTGGCCAAATTTCGTCTTTCGGAAGGAAGAACTTGATCCGCTTTTAGTCCAATTCAATGAAGCCATCTCTTACCTTAAAGGTAGTACGGATCACTTATCGGACGAAGATCGCTTTCAGATAGCCCTGGAAGCGATGGTAGAAGAAGCGCTAACAACTTCCGCCATTGAGGGGGAGTTCTACAGCCGCAAGGATGTATTCTCCTCCATCGCAAACAATCTGGACGCAAAGATCAAATTTCGCCACGTTGCGGATTTACGGGCGAGGGGAATTGGCGACGTCATTACACTTAATCGCAAGACTGCCCAGCAGACATTGACCCATGAGGTGCTGTTTGAATGGCATCGCTTGTTGTTGTTTTACCGGACCGATCTGACAAAATTAGGCGGATATCGTACCGGAAAGCAGACTATGCAAATTGTTAGTGGAGCCGCGTTGCACCGGCAAGAAGTTCACTTCGAAGCGCCGCCCTCGGGTGAGGTGTCCGAAATGATGGATCAATTCCTACAATGGTACCATGCCAGTGTGGAGCTCGGTAATGATCGACTCCTGGGTCCACTACACGCGGGTGTTGCCCACGCGTATTTTGAAAGCATTCACCCGTTCGAGGACGGGAACGGGCGCATCGGGAGAGTGCTAATCGATAAAGCGTTGGCCCAGCATTACGGCTACTCACTACCGATGAGCGTCTCCGCGGCAATCGCTGCTTCCCAATCGGAATATTACAAAGCCTTACAATCGACTAACCGATCACTGGATTGGACGGCTTGGCTACACTATTTCCTAAAGATGCTCATCACCGCCGTAGAAATGGGGCAAGAGCAAACTCGGTTCGTAATCCAGAAAACGAAATACTTTCAACGCCATGCATCCCTCCTCAACGAACGGCAGGAAAAAGCAATTGGAAAGATGTTTGAGGCAGGTCCCGGTGGATTTACGGGAGGCATGAGCAAAAAGAAATATATGAGCATCACCCGTACCTCGGCAGCCACGGCTACCAGAGATTTGCAGCATTTATTGGAGATAGGCGCCCTATTAAGTACCGGCGGAGGTAGATCGGTGCGCTACCAACTCAACCATATTTCTACCGCCCCCTAAGCCGCTCCCACATCTCCCCCAGCATCTCCCCCCCGTCTCGCTGGGGGCCGGCGAACTCCCGTACCACCCGCACGGGCCGCTGACTGGTGTCCAGTTTCCAGCTGAAGATGTAGGAGGCCGGGTCCGTCGGGTCGTCGCCGATGAGGCCGTAGCGGAGGTCGCTCACCTGGAGGTAGCCGCTGTCGCGGGGAATCACCGCGTAGTAATCCTGGGTGAACCAGCGGAGGATACGCAGGTCCCGGTCGCGGAAGTAGGGGGCGACCGTTTCGTGGTTGCCGGGCACGTTGACGAAGGGGCCGAACGACCGGTCTTTGTCCAGCATACTGTACTGACCGACGTAAAAGTCGTTATCCGCCGTCCGCCCCGTCGCGCTCCACAGTACGTTGTTCAGGATGGTGGGCCCGACCTTGAAATCGGCCACCGCGAGTTGGCGCTCGGCCACGGTCTCGGCCATGATGGACCGGACGTTGGCGTGGTTCCAGACCGTAAACAGCAGGTAGGCGGAGGAAACCGCCAGGCCGGCGTAATTCAGCCACCGTCGCCGATTCTCCGTTCTCCCCCGCCGCGCCGCCGCGATCAGCAGGATCAGGAAGGGCAGGGTGTAGGCGGGGTCGGCCACCGAAATGGTATTCCAGGCAATCCGGTCGGCCGCCACCGGCTGCCAGAACTGGGTGCCGTAGGCCGTAAAACAATCCAGCAGGGGGTGGGTGACCACGGCCAGGAAGAACAGCAGCGTCCACCCGGCGAAGCTCGCGTTCTCGTTCCGGCTGGGCGAGCGCCGGAAGTGATTGTAAAGCGTCACCACCCCCACGATACCGAAGAAGACCGTCGTGATCGTCGCCGTGATCGCCGGCACCTCGAATACCTCGACCGGCATCAGGTAGCTGCCGGTCGCCAGGAGCAAAAAGAACAGCACGGCCGCCACGCCCCGGACGGCGTTATTGCCCACCCGACCGGAGAGCGTCTGCCCGCCGTACAGCCGGTGAACGGTCAGCCCCAGGATCGGGGCGACCAGCAGGGCGAAGAGGAAGCTGTGGGTGAACGCCCGGTGGTAGACCAGGGCGCTCATGGGATCGGTCACCAGGTTGGCCAGCACGTCCAGGTCCGGCAGCGTTCCGGCAATACCGCCCCAGAGCATGGCCCGGTTACCTACTTTGCGCCCCAGGGTGGCTTCCCCGACGGCGGCGCCGAGAACGATCTGCGTGAGTGAGTCCATAGCGCAAACAACAAGACAAACGGGTAAGGGTTGGCGTACCTTAGCCCGCCCAACTCCCTCCCGCAATGGCCCACTCCGCGCGTTACCACTGGCTCCTCCTGGGCCTGTCCGTTCTGGGGCTGCTGGTGCACTACGGCTGGTTCTTTTACGGTCACTTCGGCTTTGACGACCTGCACTACGCCAGGCTCTCCCAATCCCTGTTCACCGACGGCCTCGACTGGTCGGATCACTACAGTTATCGCGTCCTCCCGATCTTCCTGATCGGGCTCTCCCGCCAACTGTTCGGGGCGAATGACTTCGCGGCGGCCCTCCCCGCCCTGCTCGCCACCGTATCCGTACTCTGGCTGCTGCTGCTCCACTTCCGGAACGGTCACTGGGGTTACTACCTGCTGGCCATCGCCCTGTTTTTCTCCCTGCGCTGGAACCTGTTCTACGCCGACAAAATGATGCCCGACGTATTCGTGAGCGCCTTCGCCTTCTGGGCCTGGACGGCCTACGTTCGCCGCTGGTACGCGCCCGTACTCCGGGGAGCGTTGGTGGCCCTGGCCCTCTTTTTGGCCTTCAACGCGAAGGGGACGATCATCCTGCTGGTGCCCCTCTTTGCCGGTTACTGCCTGTACGACCTCTACCGGGGCCGACGCGCGGTCTGGCTCTCGGCGGCAGCCACGACCGTCCTCCTGCTCGGGGCCTACGCCCTGCTTTCCCGGGTGGCGCTGGGTAACCCGCTGGCCCGGTTCGCGGCCATCGACGCCAACCATTACCTGAACGATTGCTCCTACGATCAGTTGGGCGGCGGTGTCCTGCTCGACCGGCTCACTTCCGGTTTTTACCGCTTACTGGTCGATACCCGCCTGTGGGTACACGGGGCGGGGGCGCTGGCAGCCGGCATTTTAATGAGGCGTCTTGCCCCGGGGCAACCGGGGGAGCGGTCGGCTTATTTCTACGTCGCTACCGTAGTGGTGGGGTTACTCTCCGTCAATTTTATGAGTATCTCGCTCACTTCCTACAATCCGGTCTGTCTGGATGCGCGGCACATTTTACTCTTCTCTCCCCTCTTCACGGTGTGTACGGTGACGTTGCTCCGGCGGGTCGTTCCCGCTCACTGGCTGGAGGAGCGCTACCGCTTCCTCTCGCTGGCCGTTCTGCTACTACTCAGTGGCTGGCTGCTGTGGCCCGCTCTGAGTTTCGCTAAGTACGCCCGCACCCTGGAGTACCCCGCCGTCCGTGCGGATTTCCGTACCCTGCTACGTACCCTTCCGGAAGGGGCCACCCTCTACGGTTCGGAGGTCTTCCGGAATTACGGCGATTACTTCACCAACTACGGCAGCGACACGGCCGGCCTCACCTTTCGTAACGTGGACGAGCTGCCGAACTGCCCGCCGGGCCCGGCTGCTCCTGCTTTCGTAGCCAGCAACTGGTACGCGGACTGGCACGCCGGCCTCGAATCCGCTACGGTAGATACGCTGGTCGCCAACCGGAACCTGCGCCTGGAGGCAACCGAACTGGGTAATGCCCGTTTCGGGGTACGGGAGATCGTTTGTCCGGCTCCCCCTCCGGAGTAAACCAGCGCATGACAACACCCGCCGACCCTCTTGCCTTTCGCCGGTACATCGCCGGGTTCACGACCCTGACCGATGCGGAGTGGGTTGCCATCCGGGAGTGCCTCAGTCCGGAGGTTTATCCGGCGGGCAGTACGCTACTGCGGGAGGGGGAGGTCTGTAGGCGACTCTACTTCGTCGAGACCGGCCTGCTGCGCTTTCACTTCAACCAGGATGGTGACGACGTGACTAAGTTCTTCACCATCGCTCCCTACTGTTTTACGGCCCAGACCAGCTTCCGGCTCCAGCGCCCCTCCGGAGAGGCGATCGAGGCCCTGGAGGACTGCGCCGTCTGGGAATTGTCTCAGTCCGACGCTTACCGTTTACTGGAACTCCCGGGGTGGGCCGACTTCATCCGGGAGCTGGTGCAGGACGTACAGCGACGTACGGAGGACATCATGACGGAGCAGCGTTTGCTGCCCGCCGAGCAACGTTACCGCCTACTGCTGGAGAGCGAGGACCGATTGGTCGGCCGCGTCCCCGGAAAGCACCTGGCGAGCTTCCTGGGCATCGCCCCCCAGTCCCTGAGCCGGATACGCCGCCGGCTGGCCGGGGGAAGTTAACCCGGGTGCAGTGGAGGGGGCTGCCGGTCCGCCCATCTTTGCCGTTCAAGTAGACTGACCGATGACCGACACCCACTCCTCCTCCACCAACCGGCACTTTTGGGAAAACCTTGCTTCCTGCGCGCCGCCGCCCGCTGTTTTAAACATCAACCAACCCGCCGAAGGCCATGGAGATGCTGCTTAGACTCATTTACCTGGCCAACGTGCTGGTGGCCGGCTGGATCAGCCTCACCAGTCTGTTCGCCCCCCGGCGCGCGGTCGTCACTATTTTCGAGAACACGGTAGCGTACTCGGAGGCGATCCGGCTGGTCGGTGCCCTCTGGGGGGCGATCTTCCTGCTGTCGGTGGTCGGGGTGTTTTATCCCCGGTCGGTCGCACTGGTGCTGGTATTTCAACTGATCTACAAGGGGAGCTGGCTGCTCTTCGTGGCCGGTCCGGCCTGGCGGGCGGGGGAGGCCTTTCCCCGGGGGATGGCCGTGTTCTTCGTGATCTGGGTGGTGGTCCTTCCCTTCGTCATCCCGTGGAAGACGCTGCTGATCGGGGGATAGCACTTACCTTTACCGCCTAAATTAACCCCGACATGAAATTTGGTGTAGTCCTCTTTCCCGGCAGCAACTGCGACGACGATATGGTACACGTACTCGGCACCGTCATGGAGCGCGAGACGTTCAAGCTCTGGCACAAGGACGAGTCCCTCCACGGCCTCGACCCCGCCGAAGACTGCATCATCGTCCCCGGCGGCTTCAGCTACGGTGACTACGTTCGGGCCGGAGCCGTAGCCCGGTTCAGCCCCATCATGGCTTCGGTGGCTGAATTTGCCGAAAAAGGCGGCCGCGTATTCGGTATCTGCAACGGCTTCCAGATTCTCTGTGAGGCCGGTCTGCTTCCCGGTGCCCTGCTGCGCAACCGCGATCAGCGCTTCATCGCCAGGAATACCTACATCCGTTCGGAGACGAAGAACAGCGATGTCACCGGTCACCTCGCGGAAGAACAGATCCTTCACCTGCCCATCGCTCACGCCGAGGGGCGCTACTACGCCGACGAACAGACCCTGACCGATTTGGCGGCCAACGACCAGATTCTCTTCACCTACTGCGACGGCGCCGGAGAACTCACCGAGGAGGCGAATATCAACGGCAGTACCCACAATATTGCCGGTATCTGTAATGCGGGGCGTAACGTTTTCGGTATGATGCCCCACCCGGAGCGGGCCAGCGAGTCGGTACTCGGTAACCGGGACGGCTACATCATTTTCCAGAGCCTGATCGAGGCCGCGGAGAAAGCGGTGACTGCCTAGGTTACTCCCTGTCCACGAAGATTACCTGACTGTCCTCCAGCAGCGGCTTGCGCTGGTACTTCAGGAATAGCTGCGCCGTAGCCAGTACGTCCTTTTCGCAGTACACCGCGATGCGCTCCACGTCGTCCTCGTCCCAGAAGACACGGCCGACCATGCTGCCGTCGATGTCGTCCTTCGGGCTCGGGAAACCGAAGAGGGCGGCCAGTAATTTCAGGGAACTGAAGCTCTTGTAGTCGCCGAACTTCCAGAGTTCCATCGTATCCAGGAGGTGGGGCGTCTGCCAGGGCTTTTTACCGGCGATGTCCAGCATGGCGGGAAGCGCAAGTTGATTGACCAAGAAGCGACGGCACATGTAGGGCACGTCGAATTCCTTTACGTTGTGACCGCAGAGGAACTGCTTGTTGATGTCCCCGTAGTACTGGTTCAGCATGCCGGCGAATTCCTCCAGCAACACTTTTTCGTCGCGATTGGCGAAGGACTTCAGCCGGATGCTCAGCTTACGGTCGGCGTCGCGGTGGACGACGCCCACGCTGATGCAGACGATCTTTCCGAACTCGGCGTAGATGGCGGCCCGGTCCTGGTAACTGGCGGATAATTCCTCCGGCGTGAGTTCCTCTCCGTACCGCTTCAGCACCCCCGGTGCCTTATGTGCCCAGAGTGCCTGGAAGGTGTCGTCCAGGTCTTCGAAGCGGGCCTTGCCGCTTACGGTCTCAATGTCGAGAAAGAGGATGCGGGCCGCATCGATGTGCTCCATCATGGCGTAACTGATTTGTATAAAGATACGCTTTTGTAAGCATTTGGTTTCAATCCTCTTGCTTTGGAATCAATTTGCTCAATTGCCGCGTCAGGTTGCCTACGTTGTTGGCGAATACGAAGTCTATCCGCCGGTTAAAGCGCCTTCCCTCCTCCGTGGAATTGCTCCGGGCGGGTCCGAATTCTCCCTGGCTGGCGGCGATCAGTCGGTTCGGACTGAGGTTATGGCTACGGGCCAGTTCGTTGTTGATCGCGGTGGCCCGCAGGGCGGCGTACTCCCAGTTGTCGGTGCCGCGGCGGGGGTTGGGTTGGTTGTCCGTGTGACCGGTCACGGTCAGTTTCATCAGCGGGTCCCGCTGGAGGACCTCGGCCATGATGCGCAGAACGTCGTCCGCTCCGCCCACGAGGGTGGAGACGGAACCCTTGCGGAACAACGCGTCTTCCTGGATACTGACGGTTACTTCTCCGGGCCGGTTGGTAACGAAGTACTGTCCGGGTTGGAGGAGGATTTCCAGGCTGTCCACCACCAGGCTGGAGATATCGTCCACCCGGTCCTGGAAGTCGAGAATAATTTCGCGCTGTACTTCCAGCACCGAATCCCGGTTGCCCCGCGCCCGGTCCCGTTCCGCCCGCGTTTCGTCCAGCTGGCGCTGAAGCTGGCTGCTGGTCGAGGAGAGGTTGCCCCGTACGCTCTGGATCTGGTTATCCTGCTCGATGAGGCGGTCCTGTAGCCGTTCCTGGGCGGTCAGCAGGGCCTCGTTGCCCCCCTTCGCCCGCTCGAGGGCATAGATAAGACTCTGAATGCTGTCCCGCTGAACGGTCAGGAGACTGTCGGTCACCACATTACGGGCGTCGAACTCGGCGGTGGTTCGCTTGAATTTCCCGCTGCTCACGCAGGCGGAGAGGAAGAGGGAAAAAATTAGGAAGATCACTGGGCGCATGGCCGTAAAAGTAGCAAACTATCCGACCGTTATCCGGCCCGTTTTCCCAGCTTCGACCGTCAGCCAGACCCGCTCCGCCACTGTCTCGGGCCGCAGGATGTCCGGCGGCGGTACTTCGTTGTCCCAGCTGCTGGTGAGGGTGGCTCCCGGGGCGACCAGGGTGGCCAGTACTCCGGTGCCCGCCAGGTCTTTTTCCCAACCGAGGAAAAGGCCGCGCAGCGCATACTTAGTGGCGATGTAGGCCGTCATGTGCTCCGGGAAGTGGTCCGTGCCGGTGGAACCGATGACCACCAGGTGGCCGCCGCCACGTTCCACCATGGGGGGAAGTACCCGCCGGGCCAGCCGGTGATTGGCCAGGACATTAAGGGGAAGCAACCGGGCGTACACGTCTGCCGCCCCGCCGGTCAGCGTGCCGGGTACGTAATCAGCCGCGTTCAGGATCACGACGTCGTAGGGGCCGCGTGGGAGGGCGTGCAGGTCGCGTACCCGCGAGAGGTCGGCCGACCAGCAGCGCAGCGGAATTTCCGGGAACCGTTCGGACCAGGCAGACTGCATCCGCTCCAGTCGGTCAGCGTTCCGCGCCACTGCCGTTACCGCCCAGCCGGCGGCGGCGAAGCGTTCGGCGCAGGCCCGGCCGATTCCCCGGGTACCCCCGGTGATCAGTACGGTTTTCATGGTTCCAGGTTGAGGAGGACGGCACCGGGATGGACGATCACTTTTCCCGGTTCCGCTCCCGCCACGGAGCCGACGAGGATTCCCCGCCAGTTGCCCCCGCAGTCGTTGTGGATAACTGCTCGCGGGCTGAGTTCCAGGGTGCCCCCGGGCTGTACGTAAATGCCCGCGCCTTCCGGCAGGTGAACGCGGTTATCGATGAACAGCCGGGCGCCGCGGGTGACGATAATGTCCCGGGCGTAATCGCGGGCGCCGAGTAACTCGATATCGCGGCGGATACGCAGGGGCTCGTCTTTTTTATACGCGCACCAGATGGGGTTAAGCCACTTGCGGTGCTTGCCGAGGATGTTACTCATCCGGGCGTGCATCCGGCCGATCTGACAGGGCGTAAGGGCCTCCTGCCGGTAGCTGTAATCCATGAGGTTGTTGCTGACCATGGTGTCACATCCGGGGCGGCTCTGGCGGTCCCAGCAGTCATTCTTGTGAACGGGGGTGTCCTCGCAGCCGTCTCCCGATCCCCAGGCGTGACCGAGGCCGAGGGCGTGGCCGATCTCGTGGTTGATCACCGGGCTGTGCTCCCACTCCCGCACGTCACGGCCCATCCAGCCGATGACCTTGATGGCATCGCCGACGAAAACGCCGTTGCTGCCCGGCACTTGGTAGCCCGGCTTGTCCAGGCTGTCCCGCCGCGGCGACATGACGAAGATATTGATGATGGAATCCGGGTTGACGGCGTATTTTTTAATGGGGGTGCGGTCGCCGCGGTTGTTGTCCTTGCCCCAGTGCTGGTAGCCGGCCGCCTCGGTATCGAAGTGTTCGTAGCTGCCGCGGTAGGCCAGGCGGATGCGGCGGGGGAGCGCGGGCACCTCCATCCCCGGGGGCGTAAGGAAGAGTTCCGGCTGCCGTTTGAAGTGGCTGTGCATCTGCTCGAAAACCTTCCTGGCGTACGCCTTGCCGTACTCGCCCCGGTAGCGCATGAGGCTGTCGCTGTAGTTCATCAGCTGGAAGTTCACCCGGACTTCCCGCATGGGCAGCAGTTCCGGGTTGATGGTGTCGGGCTGGTAGTCCCGGGAGGGGAAGCGACGACGCTCGAAGGTGTACTCGGTCGGGTAGCTGGCGCTGTCCGGACGAACGGTCCGGTATTCGATCTCTCCATCGCCGATCCTGACCACGCGCTGGGCGGGGGTGGGAGCAGGAACGGCAGCGGGTGCGGGTGCTTCCTCGGTGGCCAGGGGCGGCGGCGGGCAGGCGGTGAGCGAGAACAGGAGGAGGAAAAGCAATGCGTAAATGGGCGCGGGCGCAGGTGCGGGGTTTATGGACATTAGCGGGGGGGTATGGGGAAGAGACGCTACAGGTCTCCATCCATAAACACCGCCAACCCCGTTTTTCGTTCGTGGGCCGCTTCGATCCACTCCAGGATCTGGACAATGTCCTCCGGCTCGTCGAGCTCCAGGGTCCAGTCTTCGTCGTTGGTAAAATCCCGGCGGCAGCGGCGGGCTTCCCCGGCGAGTTTGCTGATCTCTCCTGCGGGGACGTACCCGGTGCCGGGCAGCTCGGCCCAGCTCGCCAGCCTCAGGGGCAGTTCGTTCTCCCGCTCCCCGTTCAGGGCCTCCAGGAAGTGGGTGAGCCGGCCGTAGGGGGTGCCGCGGAAGGTTTCGGTCACGGCGTACAGGTCGGTGAAGGGGTAACCGATCACATCCGGCTGGGGTGCCTCCTCACTGACGGCGGCCGTCAGCATCCAGGCCCCGTAGGAATAGGCGAAGGGGTTTTGTTCCGACCCGTCCTTCCCGGCGAGGAGTTGCTCCGCGGCGGCCAGCGGGGGAATGCCATCGTGGTTACCTGCAAAACTGTCGGCCAGCCCGTCCTCGTCGGCCCTGACCCTGGCGGCCAGTTCGGCGGAGTTACTTCCGGCCGCGGCGGCCAGTTGTTCGTGATCGATGAAATAAGCTTGCAGACGGTACTCAGACATGAGGAGGTTCTTAATTTTTTAGAAAGGTAATGCCGGCCCGACGATCGGGCATAATAAAATTTTGCACCTGCGTCCGCGCCAACTTGTTCCTCTTTACCCCCGCGGTATGCGATCCAACCAATCTTCTTCGTTAGATGTACTTTAGGGGATGCCGTACTTTTTAGAGCGCCTACGGTCTTTCAGACGCGGCTTCGCCAACTTTCCAACAACCCCAAGCGACCTAATTATATGGATAACATCACCATCCTCTGGGCTGACGACGAGATCGACCTGTTCAAGCCGCAACTACTTTTTCTGAAGAAGAAAGGCTACGACGTCATTACGGTCACCAACGGCCACGATGCCCTGGAGGAACTGGAGGAGAAGACCGACATCGACGTGGTCTTCCTCGATGAGTCCATGCCCGGCCTGACCGGCCTGGAAACCCTCAGCCGCATCCGCGAGACCAACGCGAATATCCCCGTGGTGATGATCACCAAGAACGAGGCCGAAAGCGTGATGGAAGAGGCCATCGGCAGCCAGATCGCCGGTTACCTCCTCAAGCCCGTCAACCCCATGCAGATACTGCTGACGCTGAAGACCATCGTCGACGAAAAACGGCTGGTCCGGGAAAAGACGAACACGGATTACCAGCAGGAATTCCGCCAGCTCCTGATGCAGATCGACAGCGGCCTCAACAAGGAGGAGTGGGTGGATATGTACAAGAAGATCATCGGCTGGGAACTGAAGCTGGACGACAGCAACAGCGAGCAGATGGGGGAGATCCTGTCCACCCAGAAGCAGTCGGCCAACGCCGCGTTCAGCAAATTCGTGGAGCGCAACTACCTCGACTGGGTCAAGGGGGAGGACGCGCCCATCATGAGCCACAACCTGATGCGGGAAAAGGTATTCCCCCACCTCAGCAAGGAGTTGCCCACCGTCATGATCCTGCTGGACAACATGCGCTACGATCAGTGGCGGGTCATCGAGCCGATGCTCACCCAGCTCTTCCGCGTCGAGGAGGAGGACTACTTCTACAGCATCCTGCCCACGGCCACCCAGTACAGCCGCAACGCCATTTTCGCCGGCATGTGGCCCTCCGAGATCGAAAAGCACTACAAGGATTGGTGGAAGAACGACTCCGAGGAGGGGGGAAAGAATCAGCACGAGGCCGACCTGCTCGGCAAGCAGATGGAGCGTATCCTGCGGCGGGGGGACATCAAGTGGGACTACACCAAGGTGACCCGCACCAACTTCGCCCGCCAGATGCAGGACCGGGCCCTCGATTTCCTGAACAACGACTTCAGCGTCATCGTCTACAACTTCATCGATATGCTGAGCCACGCCCGCACCGAGATGGAAGTGCTCAAGGAACTGGCCGGCGACGAGAAAGCCTACCGCAGCCTCACCCGCAGCTGGTTCGAGAACAGCCCGCTCTGGGCGACCCTCCGCCGGCTGGCCGAGCGGGACGTACAGCTCATCGTGACCACCGACCACGGAACCATCCGCGTCAACACCCCCAGCCGGGTCGTCGGCGACCGGGATACCAGTACCAACCTCCGCTACAAACTCGGCCGGAACCTGCAGTACGACGAGCGGGACGTGCTCGAGGTCCGGGAGCCCAAGGAGGCCAAACTGCCCCGTCCCAACCTGAGCAGTAGTTTCATCTTCGCCAAGGAGGACAAATTCTTTCTCTACCCCAATAGCTACAACTACTACAACAACTACTACCGGGATACCTTCCAGCACGGAGGGATCAGCCTGGAGGAGATCATCTGCCCGGTGATCCGGCTGCGGACGCGGTGATATGCAACGGGATTAAATCTCCCCCGGTTCCGGTACTACGCCCTCCAGAATAGTATCGTCTACCTCCATCTTTTCCCAGTGGTCTCCGTGGAGGACGGAAACGTCTCCGGTAGTTTCGAAGATTACCGCCTTCACCTGTACCATTTTGGTAACATTGGCCTCCCGTAGTTTAGCCATCAGATCAGCGTTCGTGACGCCGCAACGCGCGAGATTGTCTTTCAGGATTTTCCCCTCCCACATAAGAAAGATGGGGTTATTCTCGGTTTTCTTCTCAATCCAGTCGGATTTCCGCTTGGCGTAGGAGAAAAGCTGCTGGAATCCCAGGATTGTCAACAACGCCACGACTCCCTTCAGTAACGACTGATTGGTGTTGAGGGCAACCGAGGCCAGGACGGACCCCACCGCAATGGTGGAGGCAAAATCCACGCTCGACATCTTGGCGAAACTTCGCAGTCCGTACAGTCTTACGATGATCAGGATGACTGAAAAGATAGCAATACAGGAGACAAAGGTTTTCAGGAGAATCGGGCCGGAGGCGATGAGCCAGTTTTCCATGAGGATATATTTTGGATCGTCAGATTTTTGGATCGTTGGACTTTTGGACTTTTGGAGGGTAGTCCGGGTAACCACACATTGCCAACCGCTCCACCGCTCCGATGTTCCACCCTCCAACGGTCTAAAGATCCAACGGTCCAATACCCAACGGTCTAACGGTCTAAAGATCCAACGGTCCAACACCCCCCTTACCGGTACCCGATCGCCACCGCTACCAGCAACCCCAGCCAGGCCCACAGCAGGATGAGGCCCCGTCAGCGGCAGGATGAACCGCAACCAGCGGTCGAACGGGACCCGGCACAGCGAGAGCATGGCGATCAGTCCGCCCAGGGAAGGATTGAAAAGGTTGGTCACCCCGTCCCCCACCTGGAAGGCCAGGATGGAGACCTGCCGGGTCAGCCCCAGTGCCTCGCCCAGGGGGACCATGACCGGCAGGGTGGCCAGGGCCTGTCCGCTCCCGCTGGGGATGAGCAGGTTGAGGCCGCTCTGCCCGATCGACATACCGACGGCCGAAACGTAGGTCGGCAGCCCCGACAGGGCCTGGGCCAGCCCGTAGCTGATGGTATCCTGGATCTGCCCCTGCTCCAGGAGGACTTTCACCGTAGCGGCCATACCGATGATGAAGGTGGCCGGGGCGATCTCGGCCACCCCCGCCATGGCCGCCTCCGCTATCCGGCGCAGGCTCAGACCGCTCACCGCCGCGCAGGCCACCGTGACAACCAGGAAAACGGCCGAGATGTCGTTGATGAACCAGCCGTAGTTAAAGACACCGTAGAGCACCCAGCCCAGTCCGGCCAGGAAGATGCCGAGCAGGAGGCGGTCGCGCCCGCTCACCCGGTAGTCCGCCAGCGGCCGCGCGAGCTGCAGCCCCTCCGTATCCAGCCCGCGGCCCATGGAGTGCTCCGGGTTGCCCCGCATCTTCCGGTAGTAACGGACGTTGTAGGCGGCCGTCAGGGCCAGGGCACCAAGGCAGAGGACCGACCGCAGGCCGGCCCCGCTGAACAGGGGTAAGCCGGCAATATCGTGGCCGATGCCCACGGTATAGGGGTTGATGGGGCTCAGCCCGAAGGCAACCGTCATGCCCCCGGCGCTCACCCCGGCCGCCAGGACGAGATCGCCGCCCAGGGCCAGGACGACCACCGCCGCGATCGGGATCAGGGCGATGTTGTTTTCGTAACCCACCATGATGCCGAGCAGCCCGTAAAAAAAGGTCAGGAGGACCAGGATCAGTTCGGCCCGCTTCGTACCCAGTTGGTAGAGCAACCTGCCCACTCCGTTTTCGATGGTACGGGTTTCCTTGAGGACCGAGAACATCAGCGCACTGGCCAGACAGATAAAGATGATGGGTGTTGCCAGCCGGTACCCCTCGGGAAAGGCGCGGAACAATTGGAGGAATCCGATGGGGGTGGCCGCTACCGTCGCGTAACTGTCGGGTACTACCCGCATCCGCCCGCCGATCTCCACCCGCTCGTAGTGGCCGGCGGGTAGCAGGTAGGTCAGCAGACAGACCGCTACGAGGATGCCGAACAGCATAACGAGGGGGTGGGGAATCCGGGCGTACCAGGGTTTTTTCGGCTGCATGTCCTAAAAGTATGACGGCCGTGCGGCATTCTCCGCTTCGTACAACATACCGGGTTTGACGTACATTATATTTGTATCACCTACCCTATTCTTAATTTCTATCATTTTACCCCCCCCCGACCAATGCGCCTACTTTTACTTCTCTTCAGCCTGTCCGTTACGATGGGGCTGAGCGGCCAACGATCCGCTTATCAGTTCTTCAGCCCCCAACCCACCGCCGAGCAGCCGCTGCCCGAGGGGAACTACCAGGGATTGCACCTCGATCTCCCGGCCATTTCCGCGAATTTGGCACCTGCGCCCGCGGAAAACGATGCCACTAAATCAGCCGCCACGGTGGAACTTCCGCTGCCCGACGGCACCTTTGCCAGCTACCGCGTGTACTCCGCTTCCGTGTTTGAGAACAAGCTGAATGCCCGGTTTCCGAACATCCGCAGCTACTCCGTCTACGGCGAGTACGGCATGGGCCGCATTGCGATCTCCTCGCGGGGCCTGGTGGCCATGGTGCGCGGCCCCGAGGGCTACTTTACCATCGAACCGCTGGAGGGTATGCCCGGCGATTACGCCATTTACAATTCCGATGAATTCGAAGGCTTCATGGACGAACAGGCCCCGGCCCTGTCCTGTGGCTTCGACGGCGGGTCGCTGGCGGAAATGGGTGATCTGAATTTGGGCGCGGACGCAGGTGCCAGGCTCATCGAAAAGAATGCCGGTCTGCCCCTGGATCTGCGGGAGTACGACCTGGTCATGACGAATACCGGGGAATTTGCCCGCCGGATCGGTGGAAACAACGTTACCGTCGAGGAAGTGGTGGCCGCCTTCAACGAGGCCGTCAACATCATCAACGCGATCTTCCAGAATGAGGTCGGTGTCCGGATGCGCCTGCTGGACATCAGCGCCGACCTGGTCTATCTGGCCCCGGAGAGCGACCCCTTCAGCATGTCCAATCTGGGACGGGCACTGCTCGACCAGGTGATCACGGCCTTTAACATCGGTCAGGTTCCCTTCCCGTCTTACGACCTCGGACACATTTTTACCGCCGGCTGTTCCGACGTTGGTGGCGTGGTGTCCGGCGCGGCCTGTACGCTCGGTAAGACCCGCGGGGTTACCTGTGTCGGCGGCTCCGTAGCCGGTGCCGCCCAGCGGATCATGGCCCACGAGATCGCCCACCAGTTTGCCGTGAGCCACTCCTGGAACAACTGCCCCGGCAGCGATGACCAGCGTGCCGGTGGTGCCGCCTTCGAACCGGGGTCCGGTAGCACGATCATGTCCTACTCCGGGGCCTGCGGCAGTGCCAATAACATCGGGGCCGACGACCCCTACTACAGCGTAGGTAGCCTGGTGCAGTTCATCAACTATACCCGGGAGGGAACGGCTAACGACTGCGCCACCTTCATCGAGACCGATAACCTCCAGCCCATGGTCATGCTGGATTACGAAGACGGCTTCCGTATCCCGATCAGTACTCCCTTCATCCTGGAGGGGACGGCCATTGACGACAATGAGGAAGACGTGCTTACCTACACCTGGGAACAGTACGACCTCGGCCCCGCCACCGTGCTGGGGCAGCCCGAGGGCAACGCTCCGCTGTTCCGTTCCTTTGCGCCATCCGTTGGCGGGCACATCCGCTATTTTCCGGAACTCTTCGATGTCACCCAGGAGCAATTCGACCGTACGGAGGTACTGCCCGATTACGAACGTGATATGACGTTCCGCCTCACGGCTCGCGACAACCACGCTCCCGCCGGCGCGGCCGTCTGGGAGGAGGTGAAGTTCAGGACCACCGAAATGGCCGGCCCCTTCCTGGTCAACGATCCGGACCTGACGGACGGCGTCTGGAAGGTAGGGCAGTACCGGGAAGTTACCTGGGACGTCGCCAACACCGACCGGGCTCCCGTGAACGCCCGCTCGGTCGACATCCTCATGAGTGACGATGGTGGCTTCACCTTCGACAGCGGTATCGTACTGGCCCGCGGCGTAGCCAATACCGGCAGTGCCTTCGTGACCGTACCCGATTTTGTCGATACGGACATGGTGATCATGGTCCGGGCGGCCGACAATATCTTCTTCAACCTGAACGAGACGCCCTTCGCCGTCGAGCCGGCCGACGTGCCCGGTATCATCGTGGAGGCGGAAAGCCGTTACCTGAACGTCTGCCTTCCGGGCGAGCCGCTGGCCATCGACATTGACGTGAGCAGCGTACTCGACTACGACGGAGAAGTGACCATCAGCCTGGATGAGAGCACCCTTCCCGCGGGGGCCGAGGCCGCCTTCACCAACCCGACCCTGCGTCCGGGAGAGTCGGCCATCCTGTATCTGAGCGTCCGGGACGTGAATGAAAATGGTTTTTTCACCCTGACGCTGAACGTCGAGGGGGAAAACCTGCCCGCCACTACCCGGGATATCGTACTGGACCTGACGAGTAGCAGTTACGCCGATCTGATGCTGGTCAGCCCCGAGGAGGGCGCCGCTATCGGTCTGCAGACCCCGTTCGACTGGACGGAGGCGGCCTCCGCCGATCTCTATGACATCGAGATCGCCACCTCTCCCACCTTTGCGGAGAACACCCTTTTTTCCGCCCGCTACGGCCTGACCGAAACCACCTTTACCGAAGAGGATTTCTTTGCCGAGAATACGGTCTACTACTGGCGGGTACGCGGTACGAATGAATGCGGCCCCGGCCGCTGGCGCGACGTACGGAGTTTCCGGACGGCCAACGAGGTCTGTACGGAGTACGCCCCCAACGACCTGCCCATCAACCTGCCCGGTAACGGCCCGGCCTTTTCCCGGACCACCAACATCTTCGTGGATGCTTCCGGTACGATCAGCGACGTGAACATACCCATTATCGACCTGCGCTATCAGTTCATGTCGAAGGTGAAGCTCACCCTGATCAGCCCCCAGGGAACGGCAGTGGTCCTCTACGATGAGAACTGTGCTTCTACGGGTATCTTCAACCTGGGTTTTAACGACGAGGCTCCGGCGGAGGTAAACTGTCCGCCGGACGATCGTCGGGTGGCCCAACCCATCGGGAACCTGTCTGATTTCGACGGGGAGAACACCCTGGGGAACTGGCAGCTTCGGCTCAACGTGAGCCAGACGGGCGGTTCGGTCGGCCGGATCAACAACTGGATGATCGAATTCTGCGCGGCGGGCAGTGCCCAGGCACTTACCGTCGGTAACATTGGCGAGACGATGGTCGATCAACTGGCCTCCCGGACCATTGACGCCTCCGACCTGACGGTAAGCAGTCCCGGTTTTGAAGCCGGGGAAATACTGTATACGGTTACCCGTGCTCCCCTCGGCGGCAACCTGTTCGTAAACGGTACACTGGCAGCCGGCGGAACGACCTTTACCCAGGCTGACGTGGATGCCGGCCGTCTTCGCTACACCAACACCGATGCCAGTCTGGAGGTAGACGACTTCGGTTTCGTGGTCACCACTCCCGACGGTGGCTACCTCTCCGTGAATTACCACCGCTTCATCATCGCTGACGTAGGAGTCAGTACGGAAGACGGGGACGGTTTCAACGGCACGCTGGAAGTGTTCCCCAACCCGACCGGCAGCGATCTGTTCCTGCGTTGGTCGCAGGCCACCTCCGGCCGGCCCACCTTCTCCGTAGAACTGTTCAACCTGACCGGACAGCGGCTGCTCCGTCGGACGGTGAGTACCAGTGCCCGGAGCAGCCAGCTTGACCTGGCCGCCCTGCCGGCCGGTATTTATCTGCTGCGGGTAGACGGATCGGTTCGCCGCGTCGTTAAGCAGTAGGTAACCTTCGTACCTTTGCCTCTGGAAGAAGGGCGGATCGGTTACCGGTCCGCCCTTTTTTCGTGACCCCGGAAGCAATGCTGAAGAAGCTCGATTGGTACATCATTGGTAAGTTTTTGCGCACCTTTTTTTTCGTGGTGCTCATCTTCTCTTTGGTGGCCTCCATCATTGACTTCAGCGAAAAGGTGGAGCGGTTCATCGAGTCGGACATTACGAAGGCGATCATTGCCTTCGAGTACTTCCCTACTTTCGTGCTGTTCATCCTCGGGCTGCTCTGGCCGATGCTCACGCTGATCGCCGTCATCTTCTTCACGGGGCGGATGGCAAACAACTCCGAGATCATCAGCATCCTCAACGCCGGGGTAAGCTTTCGTCGCTTCTTACGGCCCTACCTCACCGCGGCGGGGTTCCTGACCATTCTTTACCTGATCGGGGTGCACTACGTCATTCCGATGGCAAATTCCCACCGGACTACCCTGGAGCGGGTATACTTCGGCCGGAACAAGGATGAGGGCAAGACCAAGGACGTGCATATGTTCATCGAGCCGGGGGTCAAGGTCTTCATGACGCACTACAGCAAACGGGACAGCCTGGCCCGCAACTTCCGGATCGAGACATTCCGTAATAGTGAGCTGGTCAGTCTCACGAAGGCCCGTACCGCCCGCTACCACGACGGAAACCCCGCTTACTGGGAGCTGGATAATTACGAGATCCGCCACTTCAACGGGCTGGAGGAAACCATCGTCATCGGAGAGGAACCCCTGGATACCGTCCTGAACCTTTACCCGGAGGATTTCGTGGACTACCGTGAGCAGCAGTCCGCCCTCACCACTCCCGAGTTACTCACCTATGTAGCCAAGCAAAGGGAGCGGGGGGCCGGTAACGTCCGTAAGTACGAGGTAGAACTGGCCCGTCGAACGGCGGAACCGTTCACCATCTTTATTCTTACCCTCATTGGCGTGAGTGTGGCGGGGCGGAAAACCCGTGGGGGGATGGGGGTTCAACTGGCCACCGGTATGTTTATCGGTGCCCTGTTCGTGTTTCTCAGCCGGTTCGCCTCGACCCTGAGCACGGGGTCGGATATTCCGGTGCTACTGGGAATGTGGATTCCGAACATTCTTTTCTTCGGCGCGGCCATGTATTTCGTGGCAAAGGCCCAGCGCTAGCGTACACCTTGTTATCAGCGGTCGTGCAGTACGCTTCTCGTGCAAAATACTTGCCGGAGTAGGTGGAAATCAACGGGGAGGGTATTGTTAGCAAAAATAAGTTTCATTTTTTTCTGAAAATTTAATCCCGAAAATAGTATGCCTGAATTCAGACTTTTACTGATAATCAGATAGTTATGAAGTCACTTTGTGGGAAGGTTGCAAGTTTTCGTCAAATATATTCACAATCGTAATGTGATCGCTTGCTTATCATCTAACTTTCCAATAGCTTTACTTCAACAAATAGCCCCCCAACTTATGATTATGTCCCAGGTAGAATTCTTCAACCAATTCGATAAATTATCCACGCTTCTGAACTCCTTCGCGTACAATCTGACCAAAAATTCAGAGGATGCTAAGGACCTTTATCAGGAAACCGCTTTTCGGGCGATGACGAACCGGGATAAATTCAGGCCCGGCACCAATCTGAAGGCGTGGCTCTTCACGATCATGAAAAATATCTTCATCAATAATTACCGCAAGAAGGTGAAGGCCAATACGATCATGGACAACACCGATAATCTGTACTACCTCAACAGTGGTAAGAACAGTACGGAGAACGCCGCGGATTCCAATATTCTCATTCGGGAACTGACCCACATGATCGACGACCTGGACGACAGTACGCGCGTCCCCTTCCTGATGCACTACCAGGGCTATAAGTACCAGGAGATCGCGGACCACCTGGGCCTTCCCCTCGGTACGGTCAAAAGCCGGATCTTTTTTGCCCGCAAGGATTTGAAATCGCAAATTGCCCGTCAGTACGGCAAGCTTCGCGAAACCATGTAGTAAACTATCAATTTTTCTGTTCCGGTGAGGCCCGTTGTCCGTAAGGCAACGGGCCTCGCTATGCGTACCGGCTCCTTATCTTGACCGCCAATGAACTGGACCCCCTTTCGAAAAAAACTCCTGGCCTGGTACGATCCTGCCGCCCGCCCCATGCCCTGGAAGGGAATTCGCGACCCCTACCGGATCTGGCTGAGTGAGATCATCCTTCAGCAGACCCGCGTGGCCCAGGGAATGCCGTACTACGAGCGATTCGTGGCGGCTTACCCCGCGGTAACCGATCTGGCCGCCGCCCCGGATGATGAAGTGATGAAATTGTGGGAAGGCCTCGGTTACTATTCCCGTGCCCGCAACCTACTGCGGGCCGCCCGGATGGTAGTATCCGAACACGGTGGCCGTTTCCCGAACACCTACGCGGGGTTGAGGGGGTTGCCCGGAGTAGGACCCTACACCGCCGCGGCCATCGGTAGTTTCGCCTTCGATCTACCGACGCCGGTACTGGACGGAAATGTTTTCCGGATTCTGGCCCGGTACACCGGATCTTCCGTCCCCATCGATACAACAGAGGGAAAAAAACACTACAACGGTTTAGTCGGTGAGGCGCTGGGAACGGCAAATGCACGCTCCTTCAACCAGGCGATCATGGATTTCGGTGCCACCGTTTGTACGCCCAAAAACGCGGGCTGCGGTCGGTGTCCGTTGCGGGATGGATGTCAGGCCCTGGAGGCCGGGACGGTTTACGAGTTACCCGTAAAGGAGAAGAAACTTAAAAAGCGTACCCGTTATTTCAACTACCTGGTCATCACGGATGGCAAGCAGCGTACGCTGTTACACCAGCGGCAGTCCGGTGACATCTGGGAGGGCCTCTACGAATTTCCGCTCCTGGAAAGTGACTCGGGTAACCTGTCCCTCTCCGAACTGTCCGTCGCCGATCAGTGGCCGGAGTGGCTGCCGGCTTCGGAGCTGACTTTCGTACGCAGTAGCCCGCCCTATAAACAGCAGTTGACCCACCAGACGATCGTGGCGGTTTTCCACTCCTTCACCACCGATGCGATCGTTAAGCCCCCAACTGATTACCGGCCGGTATCAAACAAAAAGTTTAGTAATTTTGCTTTCCCCCGGCTGCTTAACCGGTTCCTGGAGGAGAAAAACCTAACTTTGAATCTCTTTTAGAATAGGAGTCAAGACTGGCGAATCAAGGTAGTTTCCTGGTTCCCGGTCCTGATGCTCAATTCTTACCTCTTAATTCTTTTCTAATGGTAAACAAAATAACCCTCGTCGGCCGCCTCGGAGCTGATCCCGAAGTACGCAACCTGGAAAATGGGGCAACCGTCGCTAAATTCAGCATCGCCACTTCCGAAAACTACCGGGATAAAAATAATGAGTGGCAGGAACAGACGGAATGGCACGACGTGGTTGTCTGGCGCTTCCTGGCCGAGCGGGCGCAGGAGAGCCTGAAGAAGGGGATGCTCGTCTACCTGGAAGGAAAGCTGACCCACCGCAAGTGGCAGGATAAGGAGGGCAATAATCGCCGTACCACCGAGGTGGTCGGTAGTTTCCTGCGCATCATGGAGCGGCGCGAAGGAAACTCCGGAGGCGGCGGCAGCAACTACTTTCCCTCCGAGGAACCCGCCCGGGAACAAGCCGCTACGCCCTCGACGTCGGGCAACTCCGCTACGCCGGCGGAGACCACCACGACGCCGGAGGAGGACCTGCCTTTCTAACCAGCGCGTAACTTGCGGGAGACCACCTTATCTTTGCGTTTCACCAAATTATTCCGTTGGACCCCGCCGACCCCTATTCTTTATTGTTTGCCCCTTTGTTGATGGCCATGGGGACGGAGCTGGCTCTTGGTTTTCTTACGACCGCCGTCCTGCTGCTGCTTTCCGCCCTGGTCTCCGGATCGGAGGTCGCCTTCTTCTCGCTGACGGCTAACGACTACGAGGAACTGGAGCAATCGGGGACTGCCTCCGGTAAGATCATCCTGTCCATCCGGGAGCGGCCCCGTTACCTGCTGGCGACCATCCTGATCGCCAATAACTTCATCAACATCGCCATTGTACTGGTCTCCTCCCTGCTCCTGCGGGAGCTGTTTCCCCAGGAGATGTTTTCCGGCTGGGCTGCCCGTTTACACGAGTGGGTACCCGCCATGGCCAACCTCGTAAGCCCCGAAGCACTGGCGGACGGTATCGCTTTCGTCATCACTATCGTAGGGGTGACGTTTCTGCTGGTCCTCTTCGGTGAGGTGGCTCCCAAGGTCTACGCCCGCTACTATAAGGTCCAGCTGGCCAGCCGGATGGCCGGGCCGATGCAACTCATGATGGGGCTGTTTCGCCCCCTCTCCTACCTGCTGGTCAACGGAGCGGGGGTCATCGAGCGCAAGCTGGAACGGCACACCGCCGGCTCCTCCTCCGCCAGCCAGTCGGAAATCGACGAGGCGATCGACCTGACCGTAAGCCAGAACGAAAACGGAGAAGACGGGCAGCTACAGGACGTGGACATCCTTAAGCGGATCGTCCAGTTCAACAACGTCACCGTCCGGCAGATCATGCGCTCCCGGGGAGACGTGATCGCGGTCGACGAGAAGATCGACTACCACGAACTGCTGGCCGTCGTCCGGGAGCATACCTACAGCCGCATCCCCGTTTTTGAGGAGGATTTCGATAAGGTCAAAGGACTCCTCTACGTGAAGGACCTGCTGGGCTACCGTAACGAACCGGCCACCTTTGAGTGGGGGCAACTGGTCCGCAAGGACATTCTCTTCATTCCGGAGAATAAGAAGATCAGCGATCTGCTCAGCGACTTCCAGCAGGAAAAGATGCACATGGCCATCGTCGTGGACGAGTACGGCGGTAGCGAGGGCATCGTCACCCTGGAGGACATCCTGGAGGAGGTGATCGGTGACATCCACGACGAATTTGACGGGGATGACGAAATCATCTTCCAGCGGATCGACGACCTGAACTATGTTTTTGACGGAAAGACGCTCCTCAATGACGTCTGCCGCCTGCTCCAACTCCCCACGAGCACCTTTGACGACATCAAGGGAGAGGCCGAAAGCTTTGCCGGTCTGCTCCTGGAAATGGCGGGTCACCTGCCCAAACTGGAAACTGAGTTCGAGTACGGAGACTACCGGTTCCGGGTGATGTCCGTCACCAAACGCCGCATCCAGGAGGTCCTCATCACTTTGCCCGAACCACCCGGGGAAGAAGGTGGGGAGGAGTAATCATTCAACTGGTTTGCACCTGCGCGCCGCGCCCCCATAATTCCGCTTTCCATGTACCAAGAAAAGGAACAACGCCGCCTCTTCGATCTCTCCAAACAGTACCTGAGTACCCTGCCCCCGGCCGATCCGGCCCGCCAGATCGGAGAGCTGAGCGAACTGTTGCGTTACCATGAGTGGCGTTACTACGTGCTCGACGACCCCCTGCTCAGCGATTTCGAGTACGATACGCTCTACAAAAAACTGGAAGCCCTGGAGGCGGGACACCCCGAACTACTGCGGCCCGACAGCCCGACCCAGCGCGTGGGCAGCGACCTGAGCGGCGATCTGCCGAGCGTCCCCCACCTGATCCCCATGCTGAGCCTGGGCAACAGCT
This sequence comes from Lewinellaceae bacterium, assembly GCA_963838715.1. Taxonomy (GTDB): domain Bacteria; phylum Bacteroidota; class Bacteroidia; order Chitinophagales; family Saprospiraceae; genus Neolewinella. The sequence goes on along the minus strand of CAWISE010000009.1, from coordinate 2,654,458 downwards.
ATAATGCCGAGGACCTGGCCGAGTTCGACCGCCAGGTGAAGCGGATGCTGAATATGGAGGAGGATACCCCCCTTTCCTACGCCGTGGAACCGAAATTCGACGGCGGTTCCATTGCCCTGGTGTACGAAAACGACCGCCTGGTGCGTGCCGCTACCCGCGGCAACGGCACCCTGGGTGAGGAGATCACGGCGAACGCCCGCGTCCTCCGCTCCATTCCCCTCACGGCGGCCTTTAGCAAGTACGGACTGCACAAGGTGGAATTGCGCGGAGAGGTCATCATCCGCAAGGACCGCTTCGGGGAGATCAACGCCGCCCGGCAGGCGGCCGGACAAACCCTGTTCGCCAACCCCCGTAATACGGCTACCGGAGGACTGCGCATGAAGTCGCCCCGGGAGGTAGCAGAACGGCAGCTGGAGGCCTTTATTTACAGTTTCGGATACGGTGTCGACGAAGCGGGAAACGATGCGGTCCAGCCGTTACTCACCCACACCCACGCCCTGGACGTGCTCACGGCACTTGGCTTCAAAGTGCCGAAACTGGGCTACGAGCGGGCGCAGGTAGCTGAGATTGGCGGTGCCGCCGAATTCTGTGCTGAATGGGAGGCACGACGAGAAAACTATCCCTACGAGATTGACGGAATGGTGGTTAAAGTGGATGACCTGGTGCTCCAGGAGCGGGCCGGCTACACCAGCCATCACCCCCGCTGGGCCATCGCCTACAAGTTTGCCGCCCGTCAGGCCACCACCACCCTGTTGAACGTGGAGTACCAGGTGGGAAAGATCGGTACCATCACCCCCGTAGCCAAGACCGAACCGGTCGGTCTGGCCGGGGTGATGATCAGTAGCGTCAGCCTGCACAACGAAGATTTCATCCGGGATAAGGACCTCCGCCTCGGCGATAAAGTGCTGCTGGAAAGGGCCGGGGACGTCATCCCCTACATCGTTAAATCACTGGCCGACCTGCGCGATGGCAGCGAAGTGGCGATCGAGTGGCCGACCGTCTGCCCCGTCAACGATACGGAAGTAGCCGTGGAACTGGTGCGCGGCGAGGGGGAAGCCGCCTGGCGGTGTCCGGTCTGCGTCTGTGGCGCCCAGAACCTGCAGCGGATTGTCTTTCACGTCTCCAAGGCAGCCATGGACATCGACGGGATGGGCCGCCGCTACGTCGAGCAGTTTTTCGAACTCGGCTGGCTGCGCACGATCCCGGATGTGTACCGGCTCCCCTACGGACGGATCGCGGAACTGGAGGGGTTCGGGGAACGATCGGCGGACAACCTCGCCCGGGCGGTGAACGTCGCCCGCCATCAACCCCTCTGGCGACTGCTGCACGGCCTGAGCATCCATCATCTAGGGACCAAGGCCAGCCAGCTACTGGCCCAGAACGTGGAGCACGTACTCGACCTGGCGGAGTGGACGGAGGAGCAGTTCCTGCACATCAAGGACATTGGCCCCACGGTGGCCCGTAACGTAGCGGAATACTTTGCCGTGCCCTTACACCTCGATCAGCTCCGGGAACTGGAGGAACTCGGCGTGAACGTTCGCCCCACCGAGGAGGATCGGCCGGCCCCGACGGTCACCGAAGGTCCCTTCGTGGGCAAAAGTATGCTCTTCACCGGCAGCCTGCAGCAGCTCAGCCGGAAGGAGGCCCAGGAAAGGGCGAAGGCGGCGGGCGCCCGGATCGTTTCCGCCGTCAGCGGTAAGTTGGATATTCTGGTGGTAGGAGAGAAACCGGGCTCCAAACTGAAAAAAGCCGAGGCGCTCGGTACCGTCACCGTAATGACGGAGGAAGACTTTATCGCCCTGATTTAGGCTGCAACTCTCGACGCCGCCTGGTGTTTCTCAGTGCCTTAGTGGTAAAAACCTTCAATAATGGATACCCCCCAGATTCGCTTCTCTCACTTCATCGAGCAGTTCCCCCAGCTGGAACTTCCCCTCAGCCTCGGGGAGGAAACCGTACGCCAGGTCAGCGCCGGCACCATGCCGATGCCGGATCGTATGATCAATCAGTTCCTGGTGCCGATCGAGCCGACGGTTGTCAACGAAGAGTTCACCGAGTTTATCGCCATCAGCCGGCTGCCGGATGCGGACGATTACGTCGGGCTGGTGTACTGGCGGGCCGATCTGGCCCAGTACCATTATACCCTCGTTACCCTGCACCCCAGGACGGAGGAACTCATTGACCGGGTCGTGATCGCGGGTACGAGTTATGACGGGGAGGAAATCATGCAAACGTCAGCCGTGATCACCGAGGCGCTGATGATCTACCAGGTCAGCGGACAGCAGCAGGCCAGCGTAGATGCCAGTTACCAGGCCAGCAGCAGCACGGCGCGCCGCTTCCAGATTGCTGCCTCCGGCAAAATCATCGAACTCTAGCGGAAAAGCTCCACCCGTTCGCCCCCGTTTCCGGTCAGGTTGTTACCGTAGCCGATCACGCTGAAGTTGGCGGCATTGATCCCCTGTTCGATCAGGTAATTACGGATGGTAATGGCGCGCTCCTCGCTCAGCAACTGGGCGGTGCGGCGGTCCAGGTTGACCGAGGTATGCACGCGTACTTCGACCACCGTACCTGAGTTCTGCACCAACCGGGACAACTGGTCGAGGGCATCGTAACCGGCCCCGTTGGGGTAGGCCGTACTCGGAATGAACGTAATGCCGGCGGGCATTCCGGCACTGGCGGAGGAACGGTACCCGGACGTGGATCCCGAAACGGGTTCACTGGTTGTTTGCCGACGGCGCGCAGGTGCCGAATACGTCGATGGGGCCGGGGAGCGGGCTTCCCACTGCCGGGGGGCGGTCGTAGAGGGGGCCGGTTCCGGTTCGTTGCGGGCCTGGCGAAGCTGGCGGCGCATGGCTTCCAGTTCCTCCATCTGCCGGTTGTAATCCGCATCCAGGCGGGCGCGCTCTTCGGGAGTGATATCGTTGCTGCGGGGTAGGTCCCGCTGCAGGTCCCGCTCCCAACTGCCGTTGCCCCCTGTCCGGCGGTCGTTGTAGAAGCCGTTGTTGATCTCCGACTGTAACCGGAGACTGTCGAGGCGGGCGGCCTCCCGCTCCTCGGCGGTGGGCGGCGGGGTGTAGCTCCTTCCGGTTGACGGTGCGGGGTCTGCGCCCCGCGAACTCCACTTTTCCGCACTGCGACCACTCATCTTATCGTCCTGCTGACGCCGGAATTTTGCCTTCATCCGTTCCAGTTCGCTGATGTCGTCGGCGTAGCGGGCCCGGGTGGAATTGGTCTGTCCGCTCTTGTTGCGGGAGCGGGGCGGCAGCGTATCCCCGTTCATTTCGTTGAGGTCGTGTAGCCGCCGGGTGAGTGCGTCCCGTTCGGGGTCGGGCTGACCGACGTAGCCCGAGGAAGTGGCGCGGCGAAGGCTGTCCAGTCTCCGTAATGCCCGCTCCTGGTAGGCGATGTCGGTTTCGAGCTGTCGTGCGTCAACGCGGGGCGCCTCCGTGGTGGAAGCAAGACCACCGCTGGGGGTAGTGGAGAGGGGGGTGGTAAGCCGGCTGTCTTCGGTAAACAGGCCCTCACCCTCGCGGAGGAAGATGGCGTAGCGTCGCTGCTGGTCGGGAAAGACGCGCAGGCTGCGCTCGTTCGATACCGGGAGGGTCGTGAAGGGCTCTCCGGGAGCCAGGGAACCGGAGATGAACCCCCGGGTAAGCTGGGCGGGCGGGGGCAGATCGGTCGGGTCCAGCGCGGCCACGCTGAGGGTCCGCCCGGTGGATACCACCGCGGTGACGGGGCCGAAGAGGGCGGTGGCCAGCTGCTCCGTTCCCCCGGGGGTGGCGACCCGGCTGGCGGGTACGCTGCGGTCCGTTTGCCGGAACCAGTCGTCACCGGAACGGTAGTAGAGCGTCCGGTTGTCGGAGGCAAAGGTGGGGCGGCTTTCGGCCACCTCGGTATTGAGGAGGTGGAGGGGGGACGGGGCGGTCCACTCTCCCCGGCCGTCTACCCGCAGGAGGTAGAGTTCCGACTGATCGCCGCCGCTGGCGTAGATGAGGGTATAAGTCTGGGGGTTGAAGGTGAGATCCGTAACGGCGCGTAGTTCGGTAGGGAGGGAGATGCTGTTCCGGATGTTCCAGGTACGGCCGTTGCGCTCCAGGACGTCGACGGTGGGAAGGGGGCCTTCCCGCAACACCGCGATCCGGTTACCGTCGGTGCTCAGCCCTACCGGTCGGTCGGCTCCGAAAGAATTGATGGGAGAACCGGGGTTGAGGGCACGCCCCCAGCGGCCGTCGGCTCCCAGCTGGCGGATCCAGATGTCGGACAGGTTTTTAGAACCCTGGTTGCGGGCGAAGTCAGGCCGGGAAAAGAACAAGTAGCTGCCGTCGGCCGTCAGGAAGGGGTCGCGTTCCCCGATATTTTCACCGGTGATCGTCTGGGCCGCCAGGGGAACAACGGAACAGCAGAGGCAGAAAAGAATAGCCAGGGAGGGGAACGCAAATTTGGGCATGACGGCGCGACTTAGTCTGTATAGATACGGAATCTGACGCTCACAAGTTGTTCAGGTCATGGTTAAGGCCGGCTTAATTCCGGCTAGACATCGAAATTCATGCTCACTTCCGGGGTAGTGGGGTGGGCCTGGCAGGCGAGGACGTAGCCTTCCGCGATCTCGTCGTCGTCGAGGGCGTAGCAGACATCCATCTTCACGCCTCCGCTGGTCACTTTGGCCATACAGGTGGAGCAAGCTCCGGCCAGACAGCTGTAGGGAGGTGTTTTTCCCGCTTCCAGCAGCCCGTCGAGGACCGTCTGGCCGCTCTTCAGGACGATGACGTCCGTCGCCCCTCCCTGGGTCACGGAAATTTTTGCACCCGCGACCTCGCCCGTAGTCGTGCCCTTCTTGCTGGCCTGGTGGGCGGACACGAAACGCTCGTGGTGGATCTGCTTGGTGTCGAACCCCCGGCCGAGGAGTGCCCCCTCGACCTCATCGATGAGTTGGCCGGGGCCGCAGAGGAAAAACTGTTTGTCGTCCGAACTGCCGGGGTGGTTGTCGATGAAATTTCCGGCCTTGACGCGGGTGATGCGCCCGGTCTCTCCGGTCCAGTCCGTTCGGCTGCGCTGGAAAAGCCCCTTCAGTCCGCTGGCCTTATGCTTGGTCGGTTTGGAGAGGGTATTGACCACCGTCAGCTGGCCGGCGTAGCGTTCCGAGAGCTGGTTGAGTTCCGCCTCGAAGATGATGCTGTTTTCGTTGCGATTGCCGTAGAGGAGGTAGACGCTCGATTTCGGCTCCTCCTCCAGCGCGGTGCGCAGGATGGACATCAGCGGGGTGATGCCGCTACCGGCCCCGAAGAGGTAAATGTCCCGGCGGGCGGCGGGGTCCGGCTGGAAGAGGAAACGCCCCTGGGGAGGCATGACGTCGATCTCGTCGCCGGCCTTCAGGTTGCGGGCAATGTGGTTACTCACGACACCGTCCTTGACCTGCTTGACGGTCACGGCGATCTCGTCCTGGTGGGGGGCGCTGCACATGCTGTAGGCCCGGCGTTCCTCCTTTCCGTCGATAAAAAAGCGGAGGGTAACGTACTGCCCGGCCCGGTAGGCGAAGGTTTCGGACAGTTCCGCCGGCGGGTGGAAGACCACGGTCATGGCATCCTCGGTTTCGGGGCGGATCTCGGTGACGCGGAAGGTGTGGAAATCAGTCTGGCTCATGGTGGGCGAATTGGAGTGCAAAGGTAAGCGGAGAAGATGTAGCGTGAACGGGCCATAAGTCACGGATAAGTCACGTTGAGCACATGTCCTTCGCCCGCTATGCCCTTAAAATTGTAACTTCGCGGGCGTTTTATACTTACTATTCTGACCCATGGGAAAATTAGATCGTATTCATCAGTGGACCGGCTGGCTGGTTTTTTTCATCACCGCCGTGGTACTGGTCCTCAGTGCCGAACGGACGGGCAGCCTCTGGGATGTTGGTGAATTCATTCTTGGTGCCTACAAACTTCAGGTGGTTCACCCTCCCGGGGCACCGCTGTTCCTGCTGGTCGGCCGGCTCTTTGCCGGAGTCGGGGACCTGCTCAGTTCCGATCCGGCGATGATCGCCTTCGCGGTCAACGCCATGTCGGCCATCTGTACGGCCTTCACGGCTACCTTCGTAGCCTGGGCGACGATCCGCCTGAGTATTCTGGGGTACACCGGGCGGGACGAAACCATCGAGCTGGGCCCCGGCCAGCAGGTAGCCACCGCCGGCGCCGGTCTGGTAGCGGGTCTGGCAACGGCCTTCTCTTCCTCCATCTGGTTCTCCGCCGTGGAGGGCGAGGTGTACGCCATGTCCCTGTTCTTCACGGCCATGACCGTCTGGTCGATGGTGCGCTGGTACTGCAAGCCGGATACCCCGGAGGCGGATCGCTGGTTGCTGTTCACCCTGTTTGCCTCCGGGCTTTCGATCGGTGTCCACCTGCTTTCGATCCTGACCTGGCCGGCCCTGGCGGTCCTCTACTACTTCAAGACGAATAAGAAGGAGTTCAGCTGGCTCCGGCTCGGCGTGGCCGTGCTCGTCGGCGTGGGCATTTTCGTCTTCATCCAACGGGTAATCATCGTAGGCATCCCCCAGATCTGGCACTTCTTCGAGGTGGACCTCGGGCTGGTGAACGCCGGCTTGCCGGTGCACATCGGAATTTTGCCGACACTGCTCCTGTTGGGGGGCATCATTTACTGGGGGCTGCGCCGCGCCCACCGTACCGGAAACGCCCGTTTGCAGCAGGCCATGGTTGGTTTCGTCGTGCTCATCATTGCCAATGCCGTAGTGGGCGTGGTCGTACTGCGGGCCGAGGCCAAGACGCCGGTCAACATGAATAACCCCGATAACGTCACCAGTCTGCTGCCCTACCTGAACCGGGAGCAGTACGGAGAACGGAGTTTGCTGTTCGGCCCCAACTTCGACGCCGAGGTGGTATCTACCGACGTGGAACCCCGCATGGGTCTCGTGAACGGGAAGTACGAAGAGACCAATTATAAGATCACCCCGGTTTACGACAAGCGCAATACCGGACTGTTTCCCCGCATGAGCGACGGGACCCAGGGCCGCCCCCGCCTCTACAAGCAGTGGATGGGCCTCGACCCGGACGCGGATTTACCCCGGGGGCGACCGAATTTCGCCGACAACGTCAAGTTCCTGTTCAATTACCAGCTGGGCTGGATGTACTGGCGCTACTTCATGTGGAACTTCAGCGGCCGCCAGAACGGAGAGCAGGGCTACTACAGTTGGGACGAAAGTTCCGGTAACTGGATCACGGGTATCGACTTCCTGGATGAACTCCGGCTCGGTAACCTCGACGAACTGCCGGAGGAATTCCGCAACGACCCCGCCCGCAATACTTACTTCCTGATTCCGCTGATTTTCGGCCTGATCGGATTGTTCTGGCACGCCGGGAAACGCCAGGATGAATTCCTGGCCCTGCTGACCCTATTCGTCATTACGGGGATCGGGATCACGATCTATACGAACCAGCCCCCTAACGAACCCAGGGAGCGCGACTACGTGCTGGCCGGCTCCTTTTTCGTATTCTGTATGTGGATGGGTATGGCCATTCCGGCGATCTACGAGCTGGTCAAGAAAAGGCTGAACCAGAAGGGCTTCGGGGTCGCCGCGGGGGTGACCGCCCTGGTCCTGAGCGCACCCCTGCTGATGGGCTTCCAGAACTGGGACGACCACAGCCGCGCCCTGCACACGGGATCACGGGATTACGCCAGTAACTTCCTGAACTCGGTGGATGAGAACGCCATCATCTTCACTTACGGAGACAACGATACCTATCCGCTCTGGTACGCCCAGGAGGTGGAGGGGATCCGCACGGACGTCCGGGTGGTCAACCTCAGCCTCATTGCCGTGGATTGGTACATCGACCTGCTACGGTATAAGATGAACGACAGCCCGCCCATTAACCTGAGTCTTACCCAGGACCAGGTCCGGGGGCGCAAGCGTAACCAGATTCCCTACAATAACCCGGCTAACGCCGACCGGAACTGCGCCCGTGACCGTCAACTTTCCCTGAACAACTTCATGGAAATGGTCGCCGCGGACAACCCCGTCCGGACCCAGGGGGGCGGCGTACTGGAGACCACCTACAACAGTTGTAACGTAGTGATTGACGTCGATCAGCAGCAACTGGCTCAGGCTCCCTGGTTGATTCCCGATAACGGAGGGGAAGTTGCCAGCCGTATCCCGGTAAGAATTTCCAACAGCCGCCTGCTGAAGGACGACATTGCCATTCTGGACATCATCAATTCCAACCTCTACGACCGGCCGATCTACTGGGCGGTCACCTGCCAGCGGAGCAAGATGATGGGGCTGGAGGATTACCTCCAGTTAGAAGGTCTGGCCCTGAAACTGACTACGGTGCGTAACAGCAGTGAGCAGAACTACGGTATCATCGGTAGCGGAGGCATCGACGCGGACAAGAACTACGACCTGGTGATGAACACCTGGCGTTACGGTAACTTCGACAAGGTCGATACCCACATCAACACCAGCTACGGACCGGCGATCCAGTCCATGCAGATTTCCGTCATGCGTACGATGAATACCCTGCTGGCCGAGGGAGAGACCGAAAAGGCACTCGCCCTGGGTGAGAAGTACTTCCAGTCGTTCCCGAATATGAACTTCCCGTTCTACTACCAGGCGGCGCTGATGATCCAACCCTACGTTACCGCCGGGCAGGTGGACCGGATCTCCGATGTCGTCATCCAGCTGGCCGAAAATACGGCGGCGCGCCTCGACTTCTACACCAGCCTGGACGAGCAGACCATGGAACTGAGTTACGCCCGCGACTTTCAGATCGGCCGCTTCGTGGTGGAACGACTGCTGAGCGACGTGCGACCGAAGGCCAGCCCGGAATTACAGGGACGACTCGATGCCATTCTCGGTAACTACAAATACCTGGTGCCGGGGCAGCAACCTGCGGGGTAGGACGGGCCAATTCAATTATGTGGATAATTGGACTGGTTCTCCACCCTTTTCCACCAACAAATTGTTACTTCTCCACAAAGCGGCCAGAAACCGTTGGTTACATTTGTAAATTATGGCGAAGGACAAGAAACTGGAACGGCGTTCGGCTAACGGTACGGCGACTAGCTGGAGCAACCGCAGTAGGTTGGCGGAAGCCAATCTGCCGGAATTCAGCAAGCTTCCACCCTCCGCCCCCGAACTGGAGGAGGCTATCCTCTCCGGTATCCTGATCGAGCGGGAGGCGATGACCAAGGTGCTCGATATTCTCCAGGCCGACTCCTTCTACGTCCCCGCCCACCAGGCGATCTTCCGGGCCATGCGCCGCCTCTTCGAACGCAGCCAGCCCATCGACCTGCTGATGGTCATGGAGGACCTGAAAAAGAACGAGGAACTGGAACTGGCCGGCGGCCCCGCCTACCTGGCGCAGCTTACCGGGAAGGTGACGAGTTCGGCCAACATCGAGTACCACGCCCGCATCGTCACGGAGAAGTTCATCCAGCGGGAACTCATCCGTACCAGTACCGAAGTTATCCACGACGCTTACGAGGACTCCACCGACGTACTCGACCTGCTGGATAAGGCAGGCAACTTCGTTTTCCAGATCACGGAGCGTAACATGGGTAAGCAGGTTGCTGACATGGGTACCCTGGCCAACCAGCTCATGGAACAGCTGACCTCCCTGAAGAACAAGCCGGACGGACTGACCGGCGTGGGAACCGGGTTCACGGACCTCGACCGACTTACCTCCGGCTTCCAGCCCTCCGACCTCATTATCGTCGCGGCCCGCCCCGCCATGGGTAAGACGAGTTTCGTGCTGTCCATCGCCAAGAATGCCGCGATGGGCGTAGCGACGGGGAAGCCTACCGGAGTAGCCATCTTCAGCCTGGAGATGAGTGCCGCCCAGTTGGCCGGCCGGGTGTTCAGTCAGGACGCGGAGGTGAACGGCCAGAAAATGCGAAACGGTAAGTTTTCGGACGATGAGTGGGCCAGCCTCGTCAACTCCATGAACCGGCTGGGGGAAGCCCCCATCTACATCGACGATACCCCGGGTATCAATATCTTCGAACTCCGGGCCAAGTGCCGCCGCCTGAAGATGGAAAAAGGGCTCGGTATGGTCATTATTGACTACCTCCAGCTGATGTCCGGCTCCGGAGAATCGAATAAGGGCGGGAACCGGGAGCAGGAGGTCTCGGCCATCAGCCGGGGGCTGAAGGGCCTCGCCAAGGAACTGGAAGTACCGGTAATAGCGCTGAGTCAACTGTCCCGTGCCGTGGAAACCCGGGGCGGGGACAAGCGTCCGCAGCTGAGTGATTTGCGGGAATCGGGCTGTCTAACCGGAGACACGTTGATACCGCTCTCGGACGGTCGGATGATCAGGATTGATCAGCTAGTTCGTGATTACGGGAGTGACGAATTTACCGTTTTAACCACGGACGAACATTATCGACTAGTTCCCGGAAGGATATCAAATGCATTTAGTACGGGCGTCAAGCCGGTCTACACCCTCAAAACACGCCTGGGAAGGATAATTCGCGCCACTGCGAATCATAAATTTCTTACCGTCGATGGTTGGAAGCGGCTAGACGAATTAAGTACGGAAGATCGAGTTGCCTGTCCGAACAGGTTGATTATAGAAAACAACGGAAATACGCTCAGTAATAATGAACTGGCCTTGATGGGGCATTTGATTGGCGACGGATGTACCCTGCCCAATCACTCGGTACAGTACACTACCCGGGAGTACGATTTAGCCCAAATCGTGGGAAATTTAGCAACGGATATTTTCGGTTCGGAAGCTGACATAGGTATAAATTTTTGCGGTAGTACGCTCTATAAAAGTAACCTGAGTCGGCAGAGAGCTGGTACGGTAGCCGTGGCCGTCAGGAGTGAAACCTTAGCTGACCTAGCCAGTAGCGACGTTTACTGGGATAGCGTTGTGTCTATCCTTCCCGCTGGAGACGAGAAAGTGTATGACCTGACGGTACCAGGAACGCAAAATTTTGTAGCCAATAATATCATTGTCCACAACAGTATCGAGCAGGATGCCGATATGGTGATGTTCCTCTACCGACCCGAGTACTACAAGATCACGGAGGACGAGCAGGGCAACAGCCTGGCCGGCGTGGCCGAGGTGATCGTCGGGAAAAACCGTCACGGGGAGGCGACCGACATCAAGCTCCGCTTCGAGAGCGATTTCGCCCGCTTCAGCGACCTGGACGATCCGGACTTCAGCCTGCTCCCGGACGGAGCCATTCAGTCCGGTCAGCAGCAGCCCTACGGCAGCGTCACCCTGGGGAGCAAGATGAATACGGACGACGATATTCCATTTTAGGAAAGCAGCCCCATCTGCATCAGGCCAAATCTTTCCTTTACGCGGGTTTCGTGGTTCATCCGCAGAACGAGGGTAGTAGCGGTGCCAATGTCCGTCAGGGGTTTGATTCGGCCACTATCCAGGAAGGAGAAGTGTTCCTGCCAGGGGTGCCGGCGGGGGTTGAACAGGCGTACCACGCGATCCCACTCCATGCTGTACGCCACCACGCTGTCTCCCTTTGCCAGATTGCAGGCCCGGCAGGAGAGCGCCAGGTTGAACATTTCCGTCGGGCCCCCGTGTTTCTCGGGAACGATGTGGTCGATGTGAAAAGTGAAATGGGCGAAAGCGGCGGGGTAACGGCAGTACTCACAGCAGTCATTCGCCAGGGCGTAAACCTGCCGTCGAACGATTACCGGGATGTAAGTCTTACTCACGGAAAGCTAGGAAGCATCGCGCAGGCGGGAGTACGCCTTGATCTTGGCCATCCGCACCAGGTGCTCGGCCATCAGGTAACTGTCGATCTCGGCGCGCTCCTCCACGGTCAGGAGACCGTCCAACTGCCGTTGCGACAGGTAATCGAGCCGGGCTTCTTCCTCCTCGGTACCCTTGATGGACATGACGCGCTCCGGACTCGGAGCGTCCGTCAGAATGTCTACAACCCGACTTAAGGAGGAGGTCATGGCCACCATACTCAGCTATTTATCTGACTAAGATAACGGTTTATAACTAAATGGAGTTGCCCAACCAGCTCAACTTGTTCCCGAACACCCGCTCGGTCTCCGTCCGCTCCCAGGCGACCCCCAGCAGCATCCCCCCGCCCCCGGCCCCGCAGAGTTTCAGCCGGTAGGCCCGGCCGCCGTCCCATAGAGCCCGGAAGGGTTCGGGGATGAAATGGGGGAGGGCCGCCAGCTGAAAATCACTTACCCTGCGGAAGGGGGCGTAGAGAGCGTCCGGTGTGTCGTTCAGTACCGCATCGATGCACTTCCGGCTACCGTTCAGCCATGCTTGCTCCGCCCGTTGCCGGAAGTCCGTATTTCCGTCCCACCGCTGGAGAAAGTCCTGGATCAAGGGTTCGGCGGAGCGGGGCTGACCGGTGTCGAGCAGGAAGAACCGGCTCAGTTGCCCGGGGGTAACCTCCACTTCGGTGACCGACTTTCCGCCGAGCAGGAAGGCCCGGCGGGTGTAGCTGATCAGGGGGTCGGTGCCCGAACTCTTGCCGTGGAAGTGCTGCTCCATGCGCGCGAACCACTCCCGCAGTTCGTTGGGGGAGCATTGCTTCCCGCGCTCCGTCGCAAAACGGTCCCAGATGGCGGCGCAGACGGCCCCGCTGCTGCCGAGCCCGTACCCGAGGGGGATGTTGCCCGTCAGGCGGAGGTCGTCGAGGAGTTCATCGGTGAGGGCCTCGCCGTTCAGCAGCGTTCCGGGAATGGCCAGCCGCAGGTAGTCGGCGAACCGGAGCAGCCGCTCGTCGGGCCGCTCGCGTATCCAGCGCAGGGAGAGCGCCGGGTGGGGAACGGACAGCCCGGTACCGCCCCGGAGGAGCACGTGCTCCCCGAACAGTAGGATCTTAGCGGGATAAGAGGTCGCTGTAGCTGACATCGATCAGTTGGTCATCGGTGACCCCAAGGTACGTACAGTAGTGGCGGCACTGGCCCAGCAGGCGGTCGTGCGCTCCGGCGTCATCACCGATTGCCTCGATCTCGATGAAAGTACCGAGGCCGGCCACGGTATCCAGGTGGAACTTCACGTTGTCGATGAAGAAAATCTCCCGGCGCTTGTCTACCACCACCCAGGTGCCGAGGGCGCGGTCGAGGGTAGCGTGCAACCCTTCGGGAATCCCGTCCGGAAAGAGCGTCAGGCTGACGTCGCTGTCCTTCGGCCCCGCCTGGTTCGGCCGCTGGTAGTGGATGAGGCTGCGCTCGGTGGTACCGGCACGCAGTTTGAGCCGGCCGTCGGGGACGTTGTAGTAATGATCGAGCTGGTGGTCGGAGGCATGATGGCGGGCCCCGGCGGCCAGCAGGAGGGCCCGCTGCTCGGCGTGGCGGGTGGAGCGGGCCTTTATTTCTACGAGGTGTTTTCTCATCCCCCTTAGTAAGCCTTGGCGAAAACGACCCGTTGGGTACTGGGCTTACCCGTCAGGATGCACTTCCCGTCCTCCGGCTCATTGTCGTTCGGAATGCAGCGGATGGTAGCCTTCGTCATTTCCTTGATCTTCAGTTCCGTCTCGGTGGTACCGTCCCAGTGGGCGTAGATGAAACCGGGAATGTCACGGGCGATGATCTCCTGGAACGCTTCCATCGTATCGACGCGGTGGCTGTGCTCCTCGCGGAAGTCCAGGGCGGTCTGGAAGAGGTTTTGCTGGATGTCCTCGAGGAGTTGGGCGACGTGATCGGTGATGCCTTCCAGCTGCTGGCTGCTCTTCTCCTTGGTGTCGCGGCGGGCCACCTCGATGGTGCCGTTGGCCAGGTCGCGTTTGCCGAGGCCGAGGCGGACGGGAATGCCCCGCAGTTCGTTCTCGGCGAATTTGAAGCCGGTGCGCTTCTGGTCGTCGTCGTCGTACTCGCAGCGAATGCCGCGGGCCTTCAGCTCGGCCATGATTTCCTTGGCCTTCTCGTCCAGCTCGGGGCCGGGTTTGGGGATGGGTACGATCACGACCTGAATCGGGGCCAGCTTAGGGGGAAGTACCAGTCCTTCGTCATCACTGTGGGTCATGATGAGACCACCGATGAGGCGGGTAGAGACCCCCCAGCTGGTGGCGTGGACGTACTCTTCCTGGTTTTCCTTGTTGGCGAACTTCACGTCGAAGGCCTTGGCGAAATTCTGCCCCAGGTTGTGGCTGGTACCGGCCTGGAGGGCTTTTCCGTCCTGCATCAGGGCCTCGATGGTGTAGGTGTCATTGGCCCCGGCGAAGCGCTCGTTGGCCGTCTTGACGCCGCGCAGTACGGGCATGGCCATGAACTCCTCGGCGAAGGTGGCGTAGACCTCCTGCATCTTCAGGGTTTCCTCCTGGGCCTCCTCGGCGGTGGCGTGGGCCGTATGGCCTTCCTGCCAGAGAAATTCGGCGGTGCGCAGGAACAGGCGGGTGCGCAGTTCCCAGCGGACGACGTTGGCCCACTGGTTGATCAGCAGGGGCAGGTCGCGGTAGCTGGTGATCCAGTCGCGGTAAGTGTTCCAGATGATGGTTTCGGAAGTGGGGCGCACGATGAGTTCCTCCTCCAGCTTGGCGGTCGGGTCGACGATGACACCGCCGCCGTTGGGGTCGTTCATCAGCCGGTGGTGGGTCACCACGGCGCATTCCTTGGCGAAACCGTCTACGTGCTCGGCTTCCTTGCTCAGGAAACTCTTGGGGATGAAGAGGGGGAAATAGGCGTTCACGTGGCCGGTTTCCTTGAACATGTCGTCCAGTTGCCGCTGCATCCGCTCCCAGATACCGAAGCCGTACGGTTTGATCACCATACAACCGCGCACGGCACTGTTATCGGCCAGGTTGGCCTTCTTCACCACGTCCAGGTACCAGGCGCTATAATCTTCGTTTCTGGGGGTCACGGCCTTTGCCATAAGTCAACTATTGATTGAAAATCAGTGTTATATATGGGCGAGGACGCAGGTGCGAAGTTTTCTAAAATGCTTGCACCCGCGTCCCCGCCCTTCTCGTAAAGGTCATTGTAAGGCCCGAAAAGTCGGCTGGAAGCGGATTTAACGTTTTCTATCCCTGCTTTAAGGTCCCTTTAACCAAACGGAAGGCACAAAACTACTACTTTCGTTATTGTAAGAAGTGAGGTATCTCCCTGATTACAATTAAACTTCAACAATTATGAAAAAGCAAAGACTACTTGTCGCCGTCTTCGGGCTCTTTAGCCTGCTGCTGGTTTCCGCCACGGCGACCGCCCAGTACGACGATATGTACTACAACCCGGATGATTACTCCTCCAACACCTACACCCGTTCCTACGAGGAGCCCGTACAGGAGCAGGAGGTCGACGACCGGGAGTACGACGCTCCCGCTACCGATTACGGTTACGACGACGACTACTACGACTATTACTACACCAGCCGCGTGCGGCGCTTCCGTCGTCCGGTATATGGCTTCGGCTACTACGACCCCTACTACGCGGATGCCGGTTACTACGACCCCTTCTTCCGTAACGGTGGAACGACCATCATCATCGGTAATACCTACGGGTTCAACCGTGGTTTCAGCCGCTGGAACGATCCGTTCTTCAATCGTGGATTCAACCGCTTCAACGATCCCTTCTACAACCGGGGCTTCAATCGCTTTAACGACCCGTTCTTTAACCGGGGTTTCAACAACGGCTGGGGCAATGGTTTCGGAGGCGGTGCCTTCGGTTACGGAGCCGTTGCGGGCGGTGGTTACTACTGCCCACCGGCGTGGGGAGGTGGAAACACCTACATCGTGAACAACAACGTTAACACGATCAACAATGCCCGCACCCGTACCAACGTACCGCGTGCCAGCACCACCTCGATCGCCGACCGCATCCAGCGCACGACGCCTACCCGTACCACCAACCCCGGTACGAAGTCTAACACCGACCGGGCCACCACCGGTGCGCCGGTACGGACCTCCACGAGTGGTCGCTCTTCCGGTGCCAATTCCGGCAGCCGCGCTACCCCCACCCGTAGCCGTACGACGACTTCGCCCCGTACCCGTAGCACGACCAGCCCCAGCCGTGCCACCCCGAGTCGTAGCCGTTCCACGACGACGCCCAGCCGCCCGAGCTATACCCCGAGTCGCGCTACCCCAAGCCGCAGCACGCCCAGCCGTGCTACCCCCCGCCGCGCACCCCTAGTCGCAGCACGCCCAGCCGCTCCACGCCCTCCCGCAGTGGCGGTGGCCGTGGCGGACGCGGTGGAGAGTAAGCCTTCGTGCTTCTTTTCCCCGGAAAGGGGTGGAAATGTCGTCATTTCCACCCCTTTTTTATACCTACTGCCCAAACCAAATCGCCCCTTTTACGGTACCATTATCCCCAGTAACCAATGACCATGCGAATTCTTCTTGCGCTCAGCCTGCTCCTGTCTACCTCCACCCTCTTCGCCCAGTTCCCGGAGGATGCCCTACGGTATTCCTTTGTCTTCCCCCAGGGATCGGCCCGCTTCGCCGGGACCGGAGGGGCACTTACGCCGATGGGAGCGGACTATACGACCCTGCACACCAACCCCGCCGGAATCGGTGGCAACCGCTTTAACTCATTGCACATTACCCCTGGCTTTACCCTTTCTACGCTGGAGACCAATCTGGACAACGACCCGAACGGACCGGTCCGTGACGATGCTGGTTCCGTCTTCACCCTGCCCAGCCTGGGTATCGTGTGGGCCAAGGAAACCCGTTCCCTGAACTGGCCGACCTTCAATTTCGGCATCGGACTGACCCGGACGGCGGACTTCAACGAAACGATCGAGTTCGAGGGCTTCAGCCGGGGTACGATCTTCGACGCCATCGCGGAGGATCTCAATGATTTCGATGCCGGTGCGATCGGACTGGGCGACATTCGCTTCCGGGCGGATCTGTTCCGGGAGCTAACGGGTGATTTTTATTTCGACGATCTCGGTGATGGAAACGGGGAGCGTTATTTTTCCTTTCTCGACCTGCCGGAGAACTTCGACTTTCCGGTCAATAAGGAAGGTACGACCACCCGCAGCGGCAGCATGAACGAGGCCACCGTAGGCTTCGGCGGCTCTTACCGGGAGGTATTTACCTGGGGTGCCTCCATCGGCCTGCCCTTCTTCAATTTTACGGAAAGCCGCCGCTACGATGAATTCGACGTAAACGACCAACTAGTGGAATTCGACGACGGTGGTTTCGATACCGACCTGGAGTCCAGTGGTTCGGGCGTTAACTTCAAATTCGGGGTGATCGTTCGCCCCACCGACGGGTTGCGGGTAAGCGCGGCCATCCATACCCCTACCTTCTGGACGATTGACGAGTCTTACGAAACAACACTAACCTATAACTATACCTTCGACGGAGAAGCCTTTGGAGGACAAGCCCGTAGCGACCGTGCCGAGTACACTTACAACCTCCAGACTCCCTTCCGCTTTCTGACGGGGGTCGGTTACCTGGTCGGTACCAAGGGGTTCATCAGCGCCGATCTTGATTACACCAATTATGCCGGTAACTCGATCAGTTTCGAAGATTTCAGTCAGGCCGATGAGGCCACCAACGCCGATATCGACGCCCAGTTAGGCAGCAGCATCGGCCTGCGCGTCGGTGGAGAGGCCAACCTCAAACCCTTTCAGGTACGGGCCGGCGTCGGTTACCGACAGTTGCCCTACACGGAGTTTAACGAGGTGGAGGACGAGGCTATCCTCACCTACAGTGGGGGCGTAGGCTACGCCAGGGGGAAATTCTTCGTGGACGTCGCCGCCCAGTACGAGGGCTACCAGACTTTCTTCCGGCCCTACCAGGTATTTGGGGTAACCCCCCAGGTAGTGACCACGGACCGGACGCGGCTGTCGCTGCTGGTTTCGGTGGGGTACCGGGGGTTCTAGAGAGCCTCACCCCCGATTTTGCAAAGCAAAATCACCCCCTCTCCCACGGAGAGGGGGGTAACGCGGGAAATTCGCGTCGGCTCATAAACTCGTCGACAACATCCTGGGGTCACGGGCATACCCACTTCTCCCCCTCCGGGGAAGGGGGGATGAGCGAGAAATTCGTATGGTTCATAAACTCGTCGACAACATCCTGGGGTCACGGGCACTACCCACTTCTCCCCTCTCCGGGGGAGAGGGGACAGATGGCGTAGCCATCAGGGGTGAGGTTCCCTGAGTGGAGTCCGTTTTTTGCTTACAACTAAATACCCCCCGATCACCCCCGCCACCATAAACCCGATTGCAATCAGTTGCGCCTGCGTCAGGGACAGCCCCAGCACGTTGTACTGATCATTGATGCGGGCGAACTCGATGAAAAATCTTTCCACTCCGTTCAGGAAGAGGTAGGTACAGAAAAGCAGTCCGGGTAGAGGCGTGAACCGTTTACGCAGGCCCCACAGCAGGCCGCCGATGGCAAAGGCCATTAGTGTCTCGTAGACGCTGGTGGGAAAAACGCCGGCGGCCAGCTGGGTGCAGTAGAGATCTTCACAACCGGGGATGGGGATGCCCCGTTCCAGCACGTTGTGGGGGAAATTAAAGCTGTAGAGCCAGTCGGGCAGGAACCAGCTATCGGGAATGGGTCCGGTGGGTTTTCCCCAGTCGCCGTCGCCGCTGAGTTGGCAGCCGATCCGCCCGACTCCGTAGGCGACGATCAGGCCGGGGGCCACGGCATCCATTACCGGGAGGGCGGGAATCTTATGCTTGCGTAGATACCAGAAGACGGCCAGGAAGCCGCCGATGAGGCCGCCGTAGATGGCCAGGCCGTCTCCGCTCAGCAGTACGCCCAGCGGGTCCTCGAAGAAGCGGGGCAGGTACTCGAGGATAGCGAAGAACTTGGCTCCCAGAATGCCCCCTGCCGCTGCCAGCAGGGTGATGGAACCGATGCGGTCGCTGGGGTAAACGTCCGTCTCTCGCTCCCCGACGGGAGCGGCCCGTTGACCCCGGGCGACCCAGTAATAATAGCCGCTGAAGAGTACTGCTCCGAGTAGCCCGGACCACCACCATCCGTCGGTGGTCAGGAGTACGGCGGAGGGGTCACCCTGCCACTCCGAAAAATGAGCGAATGCGTAGGGTAACTTGTACCCGATCAGAAAGCCAAACAAGCCATTGGTGAGGTAATCGAAAGGCGTCACGGTCTTACCGGGTACCCGATCCGTTCGCTCCGGTTGGAGTTGACCGATCCGTTCCCGGCGTTGCAGTTCCCACTTCAGGAGTCGGGCCGCGACGAGAAAGGCCAGCAGCAGAAAGAAGCCGAAGGTCTTGAAGATGCTTAGCCAGTTGTCCCGGTCGGTGCCGAGCAGGTCGTGGAAGAGATAGGAAAGGTCTGGGTACATAATGATCTAACGCTCCGCTTCGATCCGCTGGATCAGCCCCTCGATAGCCCTGCGGTAGTTGGCATTTTTCTTGTCCTCCGGTAGTGCCTGGAGCGACCGGTTGGCCATTTCGATGGCACGGTCGGGCTGTTGCTGCTTTTGGAGGTAGTTGGCGATGTTGTAGTAGTCCCGCCAACCGGTGAGCGTGTTTTTGTCGGCGGCGGCGGAACCGGCCTCCACGGCCAGGTCGATCACGTCGGCGTTATCGGCAAACTTACCACTGGAAGCGGAAGTGTAAAGCTGACGCAGTCGCTCCTCGTTGCCGGCGGCCCCCTTGGCGAGGTACTTCCTGGCGGCCTTGATGAAATCTTTGGCCTCGTTGCCCTTCATGGCCATTTCGTACTGCCCCAGTAACCCCATCCGCTTACCTTCCTCGGCGTCGATGGCCGACATCTTTTTAACGGCTAGCTTGAGCACCGGCGGAGCCTTGAATTCAACGGCTTTATCGATCGTGGTCTGGGTGGCGGCCCGGGCGGTATTCAGGTAGTTCTCCTCTCCCTCCAGGGCTACGATCCGGTCGCGGTGCTTAACGAACAGGTCGAAGATCCGGCTGTCCGCTTCGGTGGTGGCGACGGCGATGAGCCGAAGATTGTACTCATCGGTCAGGGCCACCGGTGGGGTTGCGGAGGTAGTCGTTGGCCACCTTCAGGTGATTCTCGTCGCGGCGAACGAGGGCACGGACGTACTTGAAGGCGAAACGGGCATCGCGGTCACCTGCTTCCCACCTGGCGCGCATGCTCTCGACGTCGTCCAGTTTCGCAAGGGCTTCGTTTCCGGTCATGATGAGGGACTCGACGGACTTACCACCAACCGATTTATGGACCACCTCATTCTTTGCGTTGACGTACAGCAGTGTCGGGTAAGAACGCACGCTGCCGTGTGCAGCCCGAAAATCAGCACTCTCTTCCTTCTCCATATCGTACTTGATGTTAATGAAGTTGGCATTGTAAAAGTCTCCCGCCTTCTGTTCGGGAAAGACATTGGCCGACATACGCTTGCAGGGGCCACACCAGCTGGCGTAAGCATCGATGAAGATCAGTTTATCCTCCGCCTCGGCTTTGGCCAGGGCTTCGGCCCAGGTACCGTGGAAAAATTCGATCCCGGCGGAACGCCCGGCCAGGGAGAAAGTCAGGAGGAGAGAAAGGGTAAGCAAGAGTCGCATGGGCAACAAGATTTTGGGAGTACGAAGATAAGGGCACGCCATCAGAACGATCGGGGCGGGCCGGTTCCGATAAAATCGGCACCTGCGTCCGCGCCCGGCTGTTTCCGCGAATTCCGTGCGGGAGCGCCTAACTACCTGAGTCTTCAAGGCCCTCGTTCCTGCGGGGCACCGGGTCCGGACCAAAGCCGCCCCAGGGGTGGCAGCGGCCGATTCTTTTCAGGGCCAGCCAGCTTCCGCGCAGAACGCCCCACTCCCGAATGGCCCCGATGGCGTAGTGGGAACAGGTGGGTTGAAACCGGCACTTGTTGGGCCCCAGCAGCGGGGACAGGACGATCTGGTAGAGGCGGATGGGCAGAATGAAAAGCTGGCGTAGCACGTCCAATCAACGCCTCACTTCCGCTAACGGTTCTTGAAGAAGCGCAGGAGCGCGCGGGTATAGTCTTCGGTGGTATTTACCTGGAGGACGTCCGCGCCGCTCTTTTTAAAGGCGTCGCGGAAGTAATCCTGTTGTCCCTGGTACCACTCGGCGTACTGGCGGCGAACGCGTTTGCTGTCGGTGTCGATCCAGTCCGTCTGTCCGGTTTCGGCATCCCGGGCCCGCAGCAGCCCGACTGCCGGTAACTCTTCTTCCCGGGGGTCGACGAGGTGCATCCCGATCAGGTCGTGGCGGCGGGCGGCCAGGCGCAGGGGGCGGCTGTAGTCCGTTGCCAGGAAATCGGACAGCAGGAAACAGATGCTGCGCTTCTTGACCATGTTCGTGAAATAGGTGAGGGCGGCCCCGATGTCGGTTCCCTTTCCTTCCGGCTTGGTGTCCAGTAACTCCCGGATGATGCGGAGGATGTGCCCCCGGCCCTTCTTGGGGGGGAGGAATTTCTCCACCCGGTCGCTGAAGAGCAGCAGCCCCACTTTGTCGTTATTGTTGGTGGCCGAGAATGCCAGTACGGCACAAATTTCCGTGATCAACTCGTTCTTCAGTTGCTTCTGGCTGCCGAAGAAACTCGACTTGCTGATGTCCACGAGGAGCATGACGGTTAGTTCCCGTTCTTCCTCGAATACCTTCACGAAGGGCTCTCCGCTGCGGGCGGTCACGTTCCAGTCGATGTTGCGCACGTCATCTCCGTACTGGTAGTTCCTGACCTCGGAAAAAGACATTCCCCGACCCTTGAAGGCGGAGTGGTATTCACCGGAGAAGATCTGGCGGCTGAGCCCCTTGGTTTTGATCTCGATGCGGCGGACGCGTTTGAGTAGTTCGGTGGTTTCCACGGAATTGGACGTTTTGGACCGTTAGATGTTTTAGACCGCTAGCGGAGCCTCTAAGTTACAATTGTTCCAACGGTCCAACGGTCCAACTCACTTCCCCTTCCCCTGCAGCAACACCACCACCGTATAGAACAGGATCTTGAAATCCAGCGCCAGTGAGCGGTTCTCGATGTAGAGAATATCGAACTTCAGCCGCTGGATCATTTCCGCCACGTTGCTCGCGTAACCGTACTTCACCTGCCCCCAACTGGTGATGCCGGGCCGGACCTTCAGCAGGTGACGTACGTGGGGAGCCTTCTTGGCGATCAGGTCGATATAATGCTGCCGTTCGGGACGGGGCCCGACCAGGGCCATGTCTCCCCGCAGTACGTTCCAGAACTGGGGCAACTCGTCGAGGCGCCACTTGCGCATCACGCCGCCCCACGGGGTACACCGACTGTCGTGATCGTTGCTGAGTTGGGGGCCGGCATCCTCCGCGTCGGTGTACATACTCCGGAACTTGTAAATCTGGAAGGGTTGTCCGTTCAGGCCGATCCGTTCCTGGCTGTAGAATATCGGCCCCCTGCTGGAGCGGCGCACCCGGTAGGCGATGTAGGCCAGCAGGGGTGCCAGCAGCAGCAAGGCGAGTGCGGAAATGAACCAGTCGATGGATCGCTTAACGACCCGTTGCCAGCGGGGCATCAGATTCTGGCGAATTTCAATCAGTACGGCCCCGAAGACATGGTTCATTTTTACCGAGCCGAGCATGATGTCGTACATATCCGGAATGATCTTCACCAGTACCCGACCCTCGTAATCGTAGAGGACGTTCATCAGTTCGCGTAGCCGGTTGTGCTGACTGGTCTCGATGGCGATGATGACTTCTTCGATGTTCTGCTGTTCGATCACCTGCCGCAGGTCCGTCAGTTTTCCAAGCAGGCCCAGGCGGTTCGCCAGGGGGGCGGGTTTTTCGCGGGGCGTATCCACGAAGCCGACGAAACGGTACCCCAGGCCTTTTTCCCGCTCCGTGATCTCCCGGTAAAGATTGGCCGCCCGCCGGCTACCCCCCACGATGAGGGTGTTGAACGAAACTTCCCCCGCCTTGAGCCGGCGGCTGGCCCGGGTGAGCAGCACCATCCGGGCGGTGACCGTCAGCAGGAAGTGGAGGGTAAACAGGACCAACAGGCTACTGTAATAGACCCGGTAATTCGTCACTACGTCGTCCAGCAGGACGGTGAAGAATAGCAGCAGTACCCCGCCCAGTGACAGCAAAAAGGTGTGTACGAAAATGGTAAGCCGGCTCAGCCGGTAGATGTCCCGGTACTGATCGAAGAGCGTATAGGCGAGTACCCAGCTCAGGGGAATGGTCAGGCTGCCGAGCAGGTAGTTGTGGTCCGAGAAGACCAGGCCGGGGTCGGCCACGGATCCTTCATTAACGGACCGCCACCAGAAAAAAAGCGTCCACGCCAGCCAGGCAGCCGCGAAGTCGGTGACTACGTAGCCCCAGCGATCGCGTCGCCGTCGGTGGGCGGTATCCGGTCGTATCGGTGTGGTGAGCGTACTGATGGTCGTGGTCAAGGGCTAGAAATAGAGGACTTTGATGTTGTCGATGTAGAGTTCCCCGGTATCGGAGTCCGCGGGCAGAACGGCGGAAAGCAAGAGTAACAACTCGCTCAGGTCGGTCTCCACGATGATGGGGGCCAGCTCGAAGTAGATCTTGGTCCATTCTTCCCGGGGGTTGAACCCGGGGTCGAAGTTGCGGATCAGTTCACTACCTCTCGCTCCGGTAACGCCCCACTGCCCGAAAACGTCCCCCCGGTAGTCGATCTCCAGGTAAACGTAGGGGCGGTCCGCCACCAGTTCGGTGAGGGCATTGGCACTGGATATCTCCACCAGGCTGTTATCGGGGTTGTCCAGGGTGAGGCGGCCGCTGGCCAGCCCGGAGCGGACCACTTCCGTCTGGGGTACGATGGCCCGGCTGCCGAAGACGGGCTGGTCGAACGTCCGGTTGTTGCCCGGTTCAAAATCCTCGATCAGGGCAAAGCGGGCGTCCGACCGGTAGCGAAGCGGGAGTACGCCGAGCTCGATGGTCTCTCCCGGTACCAGTTCCAGGGTGCGGTCTACCGGCGCGTAGAAGTCGTAAAAGTCCGGGGTGGCGGTAATACCATTCTGGCGGATGCCGGCACGGAAAACCACCTCGGTGGCCCCACTGAATTCCAGCGGGATGCGGGCGGGTAAGCCGTAAGCCCCCTGGAAAATGTTGTCTACGAATACCCAAACCTCCCGGATGTCACTGGTAGCGGCACCCTGGCCGGGAGAGGTCGTCAGGTCAAAATCAGTAACGGTAACGAAGGCCGGCGGCACTTCCAGGTCCGGGGGGCAGCCGGTCAGCAACAGGCAAAGCAGGCCGGTCAGTAAAAGGAATAGGGGGCGCATGGGTGGTCAAATTTGGGGGGCGGGCAGTTGTCGCTCGTTGGCGGCTACGGCATCGGCAATGCGGTGAGCCAGTTCTAACGCCCGGTAACCGTCTTCTATGCTGACGGCGGCCGGTCTATTTTCAGTTATGCTGTGGGCCAGACTTTCCAGCTCCATCTGGATGGCGTTCACGGGTCCGCTCTCGGGCATGTCCACGTGGATGATCCGCCCGCCCTTCGGGGTTTCCAGGGGGAACTGCTGGCCGTGTTCGGGAATGCCGTCGGCCCCCGGCTCAAAGAGGCGCACGACCTGACTCTCCTTTTCCAGGAAATCCAGGCTGATGTAGGCATCTGGCTGAAAGAGGCGCACCTTGCGCATATTCTTGAGGCTGATGCGGGAAGCCGTCAGGTTAGCTACGGCTCCCCCCCTGAATTCTACGCGGGCGTTGACGATATCGGGCGTATCGCTCAGTACCGCCACCCCGCTGGCGCGCACGTCGCTGACCTCGTCGTCGGCCATTTTCAGGACGATATCCAGGTCGTGGATCATCAGGTCCAGGATGACGCTGACGTCGGTGCCGCGGGGGTTGAACATCGCCAGCCGGTGGGCCTCGATGAAGTAGGGCCGGACCTTCAGGTCGCCCAGGGCCAGCAGGGCCGGGTTGAAGCGCTCCACGTGCCCGACCTGGACGGTCTTTCCGGTTTTTCGGCTCAGTTCGATCAGTTCCCTGGCTTCCTCCAGGGTGTGGGTGAGGGGTTTCTCCACGAACACGTGGCAACCACCGTTCAGGGCCAGTTTCACCAGTTCGTAGTGGGTGGGGGTGGGGGTAACCACGTCGACCACCTCACAGGCGGCGATGAGTTCCTCCGGGCTGCCGAAGGCCGGTACGCCGAACTCTTCGGCAACCCGGCGGGCGTTCTCGGCGTCGGCGTCGTAGAAGCCGACCAGCTCGTAGACTTCGCTCGCCAGGCGGATGCACTTGAGGTGAATTTTACCGAGGTGGCCCACGCCGAGAAGTCCGATCTTGTACATGGGGCAAAGGTAACCGTTTTGAGGAGTCGGACCTCCTCCGCCAATGCTTCGCGGGGCTTCGAGAGGGCCGACACCCAAAACGGAATATATTATACCCACGAAAACTTTCACTCCGCTGCTCCTCCTCCTGGGGCTCACCGCCTGTTTTGAAAACATTGCACCTGCGTCCTCGCCCGAAAACCCGGTTACTATTACGCAACCCTACAGTGTTGCCTTCCTCATCATGGATGGCGTTTACAACACGGAGCTGACGGCTTCCTACAGCATCTTCCGGTACACGGTCTTCCGCGAGGGCCTCCGGCCGATGCGTACGTTCACCGTGGCGCGGACGCAGGATGCAGTCCTTACATTCGAGGTCCTCCGGCCGTTACCCGATTACGGATACACCACCGATTCGGTGCCCCGCACTGACATTCTGGTGGAGCGGAGTGCCGCACACCACCTGGATACGAACCTCGAGAAACGGAGATGCTGGGTTTCGTGCGCCGGGCCGACCGGGAAGCGCCCTTAGTGACCAGTCACTGCGACGGTGTCTTCATCCTGGCCCGGGCCAGGCGGAACACCTCTGCGGAGACAGCATCGCGCGCAGCCTGGTGACCGACTGGAAACTGGCCGAGGTGCCCCACCCGATCGTGGAATGAGGCGCAACTAATGAAGCGGGTAGGTGTTACCTTTATGCCTCTTATTCAGAACGATTATAATTTATTTCACCCATGGGCCAACGCCTGATCTACCTCGATAATAACGCCACCACCCCCACTGACCCCCGCGTCGTGGAGGAGATGGTTCCGTACTTTTACGATATGCCCGGTAACGCCGCCAGCCGCAATCACCCGGCCGGCTGGAAGGCGGAAGAAGCCGTCGATCTGGCCCGGGAGCGCATTGCCGACCTGATCAATGTCGATCCGCGTGAAATTATTTTTACGAGCGGTGCCACCGAATCCGATAACCTCGCGCTCAAGGGGGTTTTTGAGATGTACAAGCGGAAGGGCAATCACATCATCACCGCCAAGACCGAGCACAAGGCCGTCCTGGACGCCTGCGGTAAGATCGAGAAGATGGGCGGTCAGGTGACCTACCTGGACGTACAGCCCGACGGGCTGATCGACCTGGCCGAACTGGAAGCCGCCATTACGGACAAGACCATCCTGGTTTCCATCATGTGGGCCAACAACGAAACCGGTGTCATTCAGCCCATGAAGGCGATCGGGGATATCTGTGCCAAGCACGGCGTCCTCTTTATGTCTGACGCCACCCAGGCCGTCGGTAAAATTCCCGTCGACCCCAAGGCGACCGGCGTGCACCTGATGGCCTTTACCAGCCACAAGATGTACGGCCCCAAGGGAGTCGGTGCCCTTTTCGTCAACCGGAAGAACCCCCGCGTAAAGGTGACCAGCCAGATGGACGGCGGTGGCCACGAGCGCGGCATGCGTTCCGGTACGCTCAACGTTCCCGGCATTGTCGGTTTCGGTAAGGCCGCCCAGATCGATAAGGAGGAGATGGCCGCCGACGCCGAACGGCTGAGCAAACTGCGCGACAAGCTGCAGGCCGGTCTGATGGAAGTACTCGAGGAGTGCTACGTCAACGGCAACCAGGAACACCGGATGCCCCACGTCACGAACATCAGTTTCAAGCACGTGGAGGGAGAAGGACTGATGATGACCTTCAATCAGAACATTGCCCTGAGTTCCGGTTCCGCCTGTACCAGCGCCAGCCTGGAGCCCAGCTACGTGCTGGTCGCCCTCGGTCTCGGCGACGACCTGGCGCACAGCAGCCTTCGCTTCAGCCTCGGCCGCTTCACGACGGAGGAGGACATCGATCAGACCATCAAGCAGGTTTCCGAAGGCGTCAACCACATGCGGGAACTCAGCCCGATCTGGGAAATGTACAAGGAGGGAGTCGACATCGACGCCATCGAATGGTCGGCGCACTGATTTAGGCGGTTAGGGGTTTAGGCGGTTAGAGGCTTAGGCGATTAGCCCGCCCAACAGCCCAACAGCCCAATAGCCTACCCCCCAACAGCCCAATAGCCTAACCCCCTAACCTTTCTCCCCTCCCAACTGTTACCTACTAACTAACATCAAGATATACCCACCATGGCTTATTCCGAAAAACTGCTCGATCACTTCAAGAACCCCCGTAACGTAGGTACGCTGGACGCCAAAAGCTCCAACGTAGGTACCGGACTGGTCGGTGCCCCCGAATGTGGTGACGTAATGCGTCTCCAGATCGAAGTGGACCCGACGACCAAGAAAATCACGGAGGCCAAGTTCAAGACCTTCGGTTGTGGTTCCGCCATCGCGAGCTCCAGCCTCGCCACCGAGTGGCTGAAGGGCAAGAGCGTCGACGAAGCCCTGGCCATCGACAATATGGCCATCGTGGAAGAACTGGCCCTGCCGCCGGTGAAGATCCACTGCTCCGTACTCGCCGAGGACGCCATCAAGGGCGCGATCAAGGATTACCAGACCAAGAACAATAGCTAGACCGTTGGATGTATTGGACCGTTAGAGCACCAGCGGTCTAAATATCCAACAATCCAAATTTCAATACCATGCTTTACGTAGCCGACAGTGCCCGTGAGCGTCTGCGTGAAGTGCGCGACGTCAAGGCCATTCCCGACGAACACTTTCTTCGGGTCAGTATCACCAGCGGTGGGTGTTCCGGCCTGTCGTACCAACTGGACTTCGACGACGAACTCCAGCCCCGCGACCAGGTCTTCGAGGACAATGGCGAAAAGGTGGTCTGCGACCTCAAGAGTTTCCTGTACCTCTGTAATTCCACCCTGGAATTTACGGGGGGGTTGGACGGAAAGGGCTTCGCCTTCAACAATCCCAACGCCAGCCGGGAATGCGGTTGCGGGGAGAGTTTCGCGGTGTAGCCAGGGATAAGGATCAGGAATTAAGAGTTAAGGCTGCCCGTCAGAACATGGTTCTGGCGGGCAGCCTTTTGCTACTTACCACAAGTCGGACGACCTCCGAGTCGGCCGACATGGGTAAGCTAATTCATGTCGGTCCTCTCTACCGGTGGACGTAGGAGGCCGGTCGGAGGTCCGACTTGTAATAAGTGTCTATATCTTTGAAAACTCCGCACCTGTCCCGGTGAATATCGGGACCGCCTAAACCTTCCCGTCATGGCCAAACAATTCCCCGCCTTCACCGCGCAACTGACCCAGTTTGTCAGCGAGCAGCACCTCTTTTTCGTCGCCACCGCCGTGGAGAACGGACGCATCAATCTCTCGCCGAAAGGAATGGATTCCCTGCGTATCCTGAGCCCCGACCGGCTGCTGTGGCTGAACGTGACGGGCAGCGGCAATGAGTCCGCCGCCCACGTGCTGGCCAACCGGCGGATGACCATCATGTGGACCTCCTTCGTCGGTGCCCCGCTCATCCTGCGCGCTTACGGAACCGCCCGCTGCATCTATCCCGACCACCCGGAGTGGCCGGAACTGGCCGCCCAACTGCCCGACATCCCCGGGGCGCGCCAGATATTCGACCTCGCGGTGGAAATGGTGCAAACCAGCTGCGGCATGGCCGTACCGCTGATGGACTACCGGGAAGACCGCGACCTGCTGCGCCACTGGGCGGCCAAAAAAAGCCCGGCCGAACTGGAGGCTTACTGGGCCGAAAAAAACCGGGCAAGTATCGACGGGCTGGATACCGGCATGCCCGTGGGTTAAATTAATGCCGGTAACTCTCCCAGTTGGTCGATCACGGTGGCACCCGCTTCCCGTAAACTTTCATGGTTACCGTGGCGCGCCAGACCGAAGGTCCGGAAGCCACCGGCCACCGCTCCCCGCACTCCGACCGGGCTATCCTCGACCACCACGCACTCGGCCGGCGCAAAGCCCATCGTGGCCGCCGCGTGCAGAAATACCGCCGGGTCGGGCTTCCATTTGCCTAGTTCATAGCAACTGAAAATACACTCGCCGAAGAAGCCGGCCAGACCGGTCAGCTCCAGGTTCAGGCGGATTTTGTGGGGTGGTCCGCTACTGGCCACGCAAACAGGAACGGTAAGCGTGTCGAGCAGCGCTACGATACCATCCACCGGGCGGATCTCCGTCCGGAACCGCTCGAAGGTGCGCCGCCGGAAGTCGGCCTCGAAGGTTTCTGCCGGGATAGGCTGCCCCGTTCTTCGTTCCAGGAAGCCGATGATATAACTAAGGGGCATGCCTAAGAAAGCCGCCTCCACAAAATGGTAACTCATGGGGAAACCGACCTCGGCGGTCATCTCCGTCAGGACGCCGAAGGTGATGGGTTCGCTGTCGACGAGGACGCCATCGCAGTCGAAAATGATACACTTGGGGGCCATGGTGCAAATGTAGGGGGATCCCCCGGAGTAAGTCGCTTCAGCGACTTACTCCGGGCAGCGAGGGTGTTTTAAACCCCTCGCGGGTGCGGGCGTGGTATTCATGAGAAAATAACCGAACCCCCACGTCCGACGCGTGAACGGTATCTTCGCCGCTCAATTTATAGCAATATGGAACTGACCGACCAGGAAATAACCCGCCGCGAGAACCTGGACAAGATCCGCGAACTGGGCATCGAGCCCTTCCCCGCCGCCTCTTTCCCCGTCACCCACCTGGCGAAGGAGATCAACGACGGGGCGGAATTTGACGAAGACCGGAAAGCCACCAACTTCAAACAGGTTACCGTTGCCGGCCGCCTCATGGCCCGCCGGATCATGGGAAAGGCGGCCTTCGCCAGTATTCAGGACAGCTCCGGCCGCATCCAGATTTATGTCAGCCGCGACGACATCGCCCCGGGGGAGGACAAGGCGCTCTACAATACGCTGTTCAAGAAATTGCTCGACCTGGGAGATTTCATCGGCGTGACCGGAGAGGTCTTCCGCACCAATACCGGGGAGACCAGCATCCACGTCCGGGAATTCACCTTCCTGGGCAAGAGTCTCCGCCCCCTGCCGACCCCGAA
This sequence comes from Lewinellaceae bacterium, assembly GCA_963838715.1. Taxonomy (GTDB): domain Bacteria; phylum Bacteroidota; class Bacteroidia; order Chitinophagales; family Saprospiraceae; genus Neolewinella. Next base: position 2,624,460 of record CAWISE010000009.1, on the reverse strand, counting down.
AAAGGATGAGGATGGGAAGGTCTACGATAAATTCGATAACCCCGAACTGCGTTACCGCCAGCGGTACGTCGACCTCATCGTCAACCCGGAGGTAAAGGAAGTATTCCTGAAGCGTACCCGGTTGGTTACTGCCATCCGTACCTTCCTGGACGGTATGGGCATGGTGGAGGTGGAAACCCCCATCCTCCAGGCCATCCACGGCGGCGCGGCGGCCCGCCCCTTCGCTACCCACCACAATTCGCTGGACATCCCGATGTACCTCCGCATTGCCAACGAACTCTACCTGAAGCGCCTCATCGTCGGGGGCTTCGATGCCGTCTACGAGTTTAGCAAGAACTTCCGCAACGAGGGAATGGACCGCACCCACAACCCGGAGTTCACCGCCATCGAATTCTACGTCGCCTATAAGGACTACAACTGGATGATGGACACCACCGAAAACCTGCTGGAGTACGTGATCAAAACCGTAAACGGCGGGGACCACGCGAAGGTGATGGCCGGTGACCACGAGATCGATTTCGCCGGCCCCTACAAGCGGCTCACCATGGCGGACGCCATCAAGGAGTACACCGGAGAAGACATCAGCGGGGCCGACGAGGAGGAGCTGCGCGCCATCGCGCAGCGGCTGCACGTCGGGCTCGACAAAACGATGGGCCGCGGTAAGATCATCGACGAGATCTTCGGTGATCACGTGGAGGGTAAGCTCATCCAGCCGACTTTCATCACGGATTACCCGGTCGAAATGTCGCCCCTGACCAAGAAGCACCGCAGCAAGCCCGGGCTGGTGGAGCGATTCGAACTCATCGTCAACGGTAAGGAGATCGCCAACTCCTACTCCGAGCTCAACGACCCGATCGACCAGCGCAACCGCTTCGAGGAGCAGGCGGGGCTCGCCGACCGGGGCGACGACGAAGCCATGCCCATCGACGAGGATTTCCTCCGCGCCCTGGAGTACGGAATGCCCCCCACCGCCGGCATCGGCTTTGGTATCGACCGGCTGGTCATGCTCGTTACCGGGCAGAAGAGTATCCAGGAGGTGCTCTTCTTCCCCCAGATGAAACCTGAGAAGTAGACGCTGCGCTTTCGGAGGGCCTGTGATTTTTTCTGAACCTTACCGAATATCTAAAGGGCGAAGCCAGCCAAAAGGGCAAAGCCCGTCTAAAAGCGCAGCGCGCGTCCAAAAGGGCAAAGCCCGTCTAATCTATGCTCGGATATATCACCTGGGATGTAAGTCCCGAAATTCTCACCCTCGGCCCCCTGCAACTCCGCTGGTACGGCCTCATGTTCGCCGCCGGGTTCATGATCGGGTTCGCGCTGGTCCGTCGGATGTTCCTGGACCGGGATGCCCCCGAAGCCTGGCTGGATTACCTCTTTTACTTCCTCATCGGTGGTACTATCCTGGGGGCGCGGCTGGGCCACGTGCTCTTTTACTCCCCCGGTTATTACTTCGAAAACCCCGGCGACATCATCAAAGTCTGGGAGGGCGGGCTGGCCAGTCACGGCGGCGTCATCGGGGTGGTCACGGCACTCTGGCTGTTCAGCAAGTACGTCAGTAAAAAGTCCTTCTTCTGGGTGAGCGATATGGTGGCGGCTCCCATTGCCCTGGTCGGAGCCATGATCCGTTTCGGTAACCTCATGAACTCCGAGATCGTCGGGCTGCCGAGCGACCGGCCCTGGGCCTTTCACTTCGTCAATTCCGCCCGCCAGAGCTTCGCCGACGGCCCCCGCCACCCCGTACAGCTCTACGAAAGCATCAGCTACCTGTTCACCTTCGGCCTCCTGCTCTGGCTGTACTGGAAACGCGATGCCTGGAAGAAACCCGGTTTCCTCACCGGCCTGTGGTTTGTCCTTATTTTTGGATTCCGCTTCATCTGGGAATTCTTTAAGAGCGACCAGGGAGGTATCGCCAAGGGTGCCCTGGAGACCGGCCAGGTACTCAGCATCCCACTGGTGCTGATCGGGCTGTGGATGGTTTGGCGAAGTAAAGAACCTCAGGGCGGGGGCGCAGGTGCGGAATTATAAAAACGCACGACTGCCGGCAACCCAGGGGTAACTTCGTCGTCCCTAACGTGGTTGGAAGCCCAGCCAGCATTGTAACTTTTTCGACATGCCCACCACTCACTACCTGCTATCCCCCTCCTCCCTACGCCTATACCTATTCCTCCCCTTCCTCCTTCCCCTGTTCGCCCTCGCCCAATCCCCCCGCCCGGAGTACACCACCCAGCGCCTCACCGGAGACGCCCCCACCATCGACGGGAAGATCGGCGATGAGGCCTGGGAAACGGTAGCCTGGGGAAAGGACTTCTCCCAGTGGGAACCGGACGACAGCGCGCCGGCCAGTCAGCAAACGGCCTTCAAGATCCTCTACGACGATCGCTTTCTCTACGTGGCATTCCGTGCCTACGACACGGAGACGGACCAGATCGAGGCCCGGCTCGGTCGCCGCGATGATTTTCCGGGCGACTGGATCGAAATCAATTTCGATAGCTTCAACGACAAACGGACGGGCTTCTCCTTCAACGTAGCGGCCAGCGGCGTACGCGGCGACGAGTTCATCAGCGAGGACGGCAACAACTGGGACAGCAGCTGGAACCCCACCTGGCTCGGCCGCAGCCACGTCGACAGCCTGGGCTACACCGCCGAAGCCCGGATTCCCCTCTCCCAACTGCGTTTCGGCAAGGGGGAGATACAGGAGTGGGGCCTGCAGGTCAATCGCAAACTCTTTCGCAAGCAGGAAGTCAGTACCTGGGCCCCGGTAAAGCAGGCCCAGAACGGCTTCGTGAGCCGCTTCGGCACCCTCCGGGGGCTGGATGGGATCAAGGCCCGCCGGCCCCTCGAGATCCAGCCCTACGTGCTCGGGCAGGTACGGACGGGTGGCGGCTTCCCGGCCGACGACCCCTTCGACCGGGGGACCGACGAGCGACTCAGTGCCGGCCTGGACGGCCGGATCGGCATCACCAATGACGTGGTGGTCGACTTCACCATCAACCCCGATTTCGGCCAGGTGGAGGCCGACCCGGGAGCCATCAACCTGGATGGTTTTCAGATCTTCTTCCGCGAGCAACGCCCCTTCTTCGTGGAGGGCCGCAACATCTTCGATTACTCCCTCACCCAGGCGGAAGCCGGGGGCAATTACAACGGCGACCTGCTCTTCTACAGCCGGCGGATCGGCGGCGCGCCCAGCCGTTTCCTGGACGAAGACCCCGCCGCAGGTCGTTTCGTCCGCCAGCCGGAGAACACGACGATCATCGGGGCGGCCAAGGCCAGCGGGAAGACCCAGAGCGGCCTGTCGCTCGGCCTGCTCTCCAGCGTCACCGAACGGGAATTTGCCGAAATCATCGACCTGGACGGGGAGCGCCGCAGCGAAGTGGAACCGCTGACCACCTACAACGTCGGCCGCGTCCAGCAGGATTTCAACAACCGCCAGAGCAGCATCGGCGTGATGCTGACGACGGTCCACCGCGACCTGCGGACCGAGGAAACTAATTTCCTGCACGACCGGGCTTATTCCGGCGGCGTCGATTTCGTCCACCGCTGGCGGGATCGCGCCTGGCAACTGCGCGCCAATGGTGTCTGGAGCCGGGTCAGCGGCAGTACCGAGGCCATCACCCGCACCCAGACGGCCTTCGAGCACCTCTTCCAGCGGCCGGACGCCGACCACCTGAGCGTGGATACGGCAGCCACCAGCCTGAGTGGATCGGGAGGAACCATTGCCGTCGGGGAATTTGACGGGAAGTGGATCTTCGAAACGGGAGCCACCTACCGAAGCCCCGGGCTGGAACTGAACGATATCGGTTTTCTGAGTAATACCGAACAGGTCAATTACTTTGCCTGGGGTGCCCGGCGCTGGCAAAAACCGACCGATTGGTACAACCGGCTCCAGTGGAACCACAACCTGTACCTGGGCTGGGACTGGAGCGGGGCTTCCCTGGACCGTAGCTACAACACGAACGCCTTTTCCCAACTGAAAAACTTCTCCTTCGTGCGGGTCGCCCTGAACCTGGAGCAGCAGGACATCAGTAAGAATGCCCTGCGGGGCGGGCCGCTCTTCCGGCGATCCCCGGGGTATTTTATCAGTGGAAACTGGGACAGCGACCAGCGGAAAAAATTCACTTACGGGGCTAATTTCGGCACCGGCGGCAGCTACGACAACAACGTCAACGCCCTCAGTTTCGGCCTAAGCATGACCTACCAGCCGACGGACGCCCTCCAGCTGCAACTCGCTCCCGACGTGAGCCTCAACGACCGGCGCGACCAGTACATTACCACCCGGTCGAATGGGGAAGGGGAAGATTATCTCCACGGTCGCATCGACCGGCAAACCATCAGCCTGACCCTGCGGGCTACCTACAACCTGACGCCCGATTTTACCATCCAGTACTACGGACAGCCCTTCGTGGCGCGGGGCGTTTACGATGAATTTAAAGTAGTGGACAATCCGCTGGGCCGGCAGTTCGACGATCGCTTTCTGATCTTTTCGCCCGAACGTACCGAATTCGATCCGGAGGAGGGGTTGTACACGGTGGATGACCCCAGGGAGCAAGTGGAGGACTGGAGTTTTAACGACCCGGACTTCAACTTCCTCCAGTTCCGTTCCAACCTGGTCGTTCGCTGGGAGTACCAGCCCAGTTCCGTACTCTTTCTGGTCTGGTCCCAGGGCACTGAATTCGGGGCGGACCCGGGAAAAAGTGCCTTCGGGGCCCTGCGGGACGACCTCTTCGGCAGTGACATCCGCAATACTTTTCTCCTGAAGGCGACTTACCGTTTTGTCCGCTGATCCGCCGACGGCGCGCAGGTGCACGGTCTTTGAATGAGCCGTGGGAGATCACCTCCCGCCCCGGAGTGGCCGATTCCCTGAAAAACGAATCCCGTACCTTCCACTAGCATGGGTACGTCCAGTCAGCTACTGTTTTTCCTGCGCCCCGTCCGGTTACGGAACCGGTTGCTGGGTTTGCTCTTGCTGGCCCTCAGCATCCGGACCGCTCCCGCTGCTTCTGCTGGTATTCCGCACCTGCGCTCCGTCGCCCGAATTTTCCGGTAGCCACCCGGAGAAATAGCTGTTACAACCATACGCCACCTTCACCTTCCGCGACTACCTGGCGCCGCCCCCGGGCGGAGTAACTACCTTTGCGGGATGCTCGCAAAACGAATCATCCCCTGCCTCGACATTAAAGACGGCCGCACCGTAAAGGGCATCAACTTCGTCAACCTCCGCGATGCCGGAGACCCCGTTGAACTGGGTGCGAAGTACAGCGCCGCGGGAGCCGACGAACTGGTTTTTCTCGACATCACGGCCACCCACGAACGGAGAAAAACGCTGGCGGAACTGGCCCGGAACATTGCCGGGCACCTGAACATCCCCTTTACCATCGGCGGCGGCATCCGGGAGATCGCCGACGTGGACGCGTTGCTGAACGCCGGGGCGGATAAGGTGAGTATCAACTCCGCCGCCGTTCGCCGCCCCGAACTGATCGACGAGTTGGCCTACGCCTTCGGCAATCAGTTCGTGGTGGTGGCCGTGGATGCCAAGCAGGTCGGCCAGGAGTGGTACGTCCACCTCAACGGCGGCCGCGTCCGAACGGAGCACAAGCTGTTCGACTGGGTGAAGGAGGCCCAGGAAAGGGGTGCCGGTGAGATTCTGTTCACCAGCATGGATCACGACGGCACCAAGGCCGGTTTCGCCAACGCCGCCCTGGCGGAAATGAGCGACTTGCTGAGTATTCCGATCATCGCCAGCGGCGGAGCGGGGAACAAGGAGCACTTCGCCGAGGCCTTCACGACGGGCAAGGCCGACGCCGGACTGGCCGCCAGTATTTTCCACTTCGGGGAAGTGGGGATCGGGGAACTGAAGGAGTACCTCTCCGGAGCGGGAGTGCCGGTACGGCTATAGGAAAGCCGCCGCGCCGCCGATGACGGCAAACAGGATGGCCAGTGCCAGGAAACCCAGGTAGATCGCGGCCAGGATACCGATGATCTTGTACATCTTACTCTGGGCGGCCAGGGATTCCGACATCAACGCCGTGTTACCGCTGTCAACGGCCTTCATGGCCTTGTCGCCGAACTGGTAGAGCAGCCAGTAGAGATAAATACCCGCGGCAATGAAGATGCCGTAGAAGATGAACATGAAGGCACCCGCCCCCACGGCGGCCCCGGTGTCGTAGGGGGATGCCCCCATTCCGCCACCCATCATCAGGGCCATCATGGTGCCGCCACCGAAGAGCATCATCAGTACCACCAGGGCCATACTCACCAGGCCGATGATGGCCAGGAAGCGGGCCCACTTGCCCGCCGTGCGCAGGTTGGTCTGGTCGGCGGAGGAAAGGGCGAAGCCGCTGCCGGCCAGGTTGCTGTCTATTGTTCCGAAGTCTCCGGTCATGTCGAGATTTGTTTAGGTAGTTTTGCCCTCAATTTAGCTAAGTCATGACTATTTCCAAAGACAATGTCTCCGATCTCAATTTTGCTAAGTCTCCCGACGGCCTTCTACCGGCCATCGTGCAGGACGCCCGCACCCGCGTCGTGCTCATGCAGGGGTACGTCAACCGGGAGGCCCTCGACCGTACCCTGGAGACCGGGTTGGTGACCTTTCACAGCCGGAGTAAGAACCGGCTCTGGACCAAGGGAGAGTCCAGCGGTAACCACCTGGAACTGGTCGGCATCGCCGCGGACTGCGACCGCGATAGCCTCCTCATCCAGGCGAATCCGCGTGGCCCCGTTTGCCACACCGGATCGGATACCTGCTGGGGGCAGACCAACCGGGGAGAATTTCTCGACCACCTCGAACGTACCATCCAGGACCGGCGGGATAACCCCAGTGAAGAAAGTTATACCAGCAGCCTGCTGGCCCGGGGGATCAATAAGGTGGCCCAGAAAGTGGGAGAGGAAGCCGTCGAACTCGTGATCGAAGCAAAGGACGACAACCCCGACCTCTTCCTCGGAGAGGCCGCCGACCTGATGTACCACTATCTGGTGCTGCTGGCCGCCAAGGGGCATTCCCTGGAGGACGTCCGCGAAGTCCTCCGCTCCCGCCACTCCTGATCCCGGGCGCAACCGATGGCCCCCCCGGTGGTGTTAAGAAAAAAAATAAGCCACATGAGCCTGCAAGAAAAAATTACCCCGGACCTCAAAACCGCCATGCGCGCCAAGGACCAGGCCGCCCTCCGCGGTATCCGTGCCATCAAGAACGCCATCCTGCTCCAGCAAACCGACGGGAGCGGTAGTTCCCTCGACGAAGCCGGAGAGATCGCCCTGCTCCAGAAGCTGGTCAAGAGCCGCCAGGAGAGCCTGGATATCTACGAAAAGCAGGGCCGGGAGGACCTCGCCGTCCCCGAGCGGGAGGAAATCGCCGTTATCAGCCGCTACCTGCCCGCCGCCCTCAGCCAGGAGGAACTGGACGCCCTCGTACGTCAGGTCATCTCCGATACCGGCGCCACCTCCATGAAGGATATGGGGAAGGTGATCGGTCAGGTCAACGCGAAAGCCGCCGGCCGGGCCGATGGAAAAACGATTGCCGGAACGGTGAAACGGTTGCTGACAAGCTAAGACTTAAGAATTAGGATTTAAGAATTAAGAAGGCCCGTCCGATACTATCGGGCGGGCCTTCCTTATTTCCTAAGTCTCAAGTCCTAAGTTAACCGTCAGTTTCGTCGTACTCAGCTGCGTCGCGCCGAACACCCGTACCACGTACACCCCACTCGGGAGGTTGGCGGTGTTGAGGGTGGTCTGGTTACGACCCGGGGTGAGGTTGACCGTCTGCTGGAGGGCACGACGGCCGTCGATGCTGAAGAGTTCGACCCGGGCACTGCCGGCCCGCTCCGTGGTGATGCGGACGTTGGCTTCCTGGTCGGCCGGGTTCGGGAAGACGGAAACGCTGGAGAGCCCCAACTGGGGGTCCACTACGTCTACCATATTACCGATCACGACGATCCCGGAGTTGCCCAGGTTGGTCGTGCCGCTGTCTCCCTGGTCACTGCTCAGGGTAGCCTCTGTCTCGTAGTTGAACAGGTCGATCAGCTGGATATTGTCGATCCACCAACCGGCACCGCCCTGAAGTTCGTCGGAACCGAAGCGGAAACGGACGAAGAGGTCCTGCCCCTGGTACTCGGTCAGGTCGGCAATGACTTCCAGGTAGCCGTTCGTCAGCAGGTCCGGCGTGTACCAGGTATCGATATCTCCCCAGAAAGCCTGGATTTCGCTACGGGCGAAGGTGTTTCTGGCAATCTCTCCCCGGTAACCGTTGCGGATCATCTTGGTGTCGATGTTCTCCCAGTTGAAACCGTTGGTGCTCACCTGCACGTAACCGCCGTCATTGCCGGATTCCGTGTTGTAGCGGGTGAAGAAGCGGAGGGCGGGGTTGGTTCCCTCGATCCGCACGGGCTCGGCGATCTGGAGCAACTGGTCCTGGTCGCCCTCCACGTTTTCGATGAAGAAAGCAGCATCTCCCTCAAAAACGTCTTCCTCCGTGATGCCCCAGAAAACATCTCCCTCCAGGGAGAGGATCTCGACGTTGTTGTCGTCATCCTCGGCGTCATCCTGGTAGTAGATCACGGAAGTCAGGTCGCTGGACGTTCCTACGGAGTAGCGGATCTTGGTGTCGTCTTCCGGCTCCAGCTCGTTAATGCGCAGCGTGATCTGCTGACCGTCAATGGTGAAGTCATCGGCGCCCCGTACGGAGTTGCCGTCGATGGTCATCCCGGCGGGCACTACGTCCGTAATGACGATGCCGGTGGCCGTTTCATCGCGGTCGTTGCGGACGTCGAACTCGAAGGTCACCCCGTCTCCGGGCGCGATCACGTCTACGTCACTGGTTTTAGTGAACTTGACGGTCTTCTCACAGAAAGGATTGGCATCGAAGGCTTCGATGTTGTCCCCCTGGTCGTTGCTGCTACCCTGGCGGGCACTGAAACCCATACCGCGGCGGGCGAAGGCTTCCCAGATCAGGCAACTGTTGGCTCCTCCGTAGATGGACTGGTCGGCGGCCAGGATACCGTCGCGGCCGTCCAGTAGGCCCGGATTACACTTCGTGAATTTCAGCCCTTCGATCACGAGGCGTACGGCGAGGTTGTTACCACCCTCACCGTTGATCAGGTCGTCGTCGAAGCCGTACTCCTCCACCATCACCCAGTACATGTCCCAGAGGGTAGTGGCCCAGATCTCTCCCAGGGGGTGAGGGATGCCTGAAGTGATGATGGCGTCGTAGGTGTGGTCGTTAACGGACATGTCCGTAGTGTACGGTAGCCGGCGAATACCGCGACCGGTGATCCGCTCTCCGCTGGCGTAGTTACCGATACCGCGCAGTTCCGTTCCGTCGGGGGTGTCGGTCAAGGTCTTAGGGGAACTGGCCAGAGAAAAGAAATCGGACCAGCCCTCTCCCATTTGCTCGATCGAACCGAGGCAGGAGGCATTACTGGGGCCACCGACCAGGCGGTTGCTGATGCCGTGGCCGATTTCGTGGGCGACGACGCCGTTGTCAAAATCACCGTCTACGTCAGCCGGCGGGGGGGTACTCTCGAAGGTGACGACCACCCGCTCTCCGGCCAGGGCGGCCGCGCGCAGCGGAGCACAGTCGATCTCCGCGAGCATCACCGAGGGGATGGTTACGTCGAACAGGTTAGCGTTGGGGGCCTCGGCCATTCCGTCGGCGGAATTGTCCTGGTTGCAGATGATGGCCGCGATGGCCCCCGCTTCCTGGGCGTTGAATACCTTCTGTTCGAAGAAGCACTCGCCCCGGTCGATCATGGCCACCTTGCCGGTAACCTCTTCCACGTTGATCACGGCACCGCACACCTCACGGGGCAGCGGGCTATCATCAACGGCAACGGCGATCTCTCCGGTCAGCGGAACCTGGCCTACGGGCATTCCGAACTGCGCCAGACCGGTGGCCGGGGAGCCGGCCAGGTCGACGGGCTCGATGATTTCCAGCACGCTGGGGTCGTTGTTCTGCCAGATGAACATCTGCATCCGGGGGCGGCCGCCGTCGGCAGGGGTGCCGAAGTTGGCGTTGTTCGTTCCGCCGCCATCCTGGGCTTCCGCCTGTACGGGGTCGTTGTCACGGCCCTCGCCGGAGTAGTTCTCCGCCTGGAAGTTACCGGCGGCCTCGTCGAAGCCGTGGGCGGCACTCCAGTCATGGACCATGTTGGTCATGTAGAATACCTGGGTCAGGGCGGCGCGGCGCAGGGTATCCACCTGGGCTCCGTTCTCGAAGTAAAAATCAAAGAGAAGGCTGTCTCCTCCCTCCGCTCTCACGGCATCGGTGTTCGGGGCGTCGCTGGCGTCGAGGTCGAGGTAGGCGTGTACGTTGTTACCACGGGTGTGGGTGAATTCCGCGCCTTCCTCTCCGTTGGTATCGTGCCAGCCGAAGGGGCTGAATACCGGGTCGGCGGGGTCGGTCAGCAATTCGCGTTCTCCGTAGAGGGGGGCTTCGATACCGAAGGGGAAGACCCGGTACCGGGCACCGTCGGCCACTACGGCGGCGGCGACCATCTGCTCGTCCACCTTCAGGGCGGGGGCAGCGCTGCTACAGGCATTGCCGTACTCGTGTTGGTGACCGGTTTCGTAACCAAAATCGCAGTACAGGGTCAGGTTCAATTTTTTCAGCTGGTCACCGTTCTCGGCGTCCACCACCATGACCCAGTGATCGGAACTGTTGTTCTGGTCGATAACCACCTGGTAAGCCAGGCGCACGTCCTCCTCCCGCTCGCGGGGGAAGTAGACCGTCGATACGCGGATGGGATCTCTGGATACTTCGCTCCAGCTAAAGAGGAAATCACGACCGTCGCGCCCGCTGAGGACGGGGCGGGAAAAAGACGAAGTGGTCATTCCTTCGCTGGCGGCCAGCAGGGCATCCGTAACGTCGAGTACGGGGGTCAGGCTATTCACCCGCTCCTCCAGGCCGGGAATCAGATCGATCGTCTGGTAAATAACGTTTTCACCGCGCAGGTGCAGAATGGCCTGGGCGTTGAAGACCGGCGTTCCGTTGTGCAGCTGGCGGAGGTACACGTGGCGGGTACCGTCGGGGCTGGCGTAATTGTCGGTAATTTCGACCTGGTCGACGTCCTCCGGTTGAAGTTCAAACTGAGTGTGGTGCTTCTGCAGGAAGCGGATGGCGGCATCTCCGCTGTCCTGGGCAACCGCAAAGGCGGTGCATAAAACAGCTACGAAGAGCGCGGTATAGCGGGTAAGGGGTGAGCGCATTCTTGAATGAAATATGTGAGGGTGAATTCTTCCGCAGAGCACGGGAAGAGCTGTCAAAGCTAACCAATTGTAACGAATTTAGACAGCCTGAATTAACATATGTGAGTAATTTGTCGGTTCCATTACGCTCTTAAGCCCACCGATGATAACAATGTATTTACCCCGCCCTTCACGATATTTATTACTGTCCTTATACTTGCTGATGAGCATTTGGGCGATGGCGCAGGTGCGGGGTTCCCGAAACGGGGCCGTCGGCGACCGCGAACTGCGCGGGGTCTGGGTCGCCACCGTCCTGAATATCGATTACCCCTCCCGGCCGACTACGGACGCGGCCACCCTCCAGGCGGAGTTCCGCAGCCAGCTCTACCGGCTCCGGCAGGCGGGGATCAACGCGCTGTTCGTCCAGGTCCGCCCCGCGGGCGATGCCATCTACCCTTCCGATTACGCACCCTGGTCGCGCTGGCTGACCGGCCGCCAGGGCGTAGCGCCGGCCAGTGACTTCGACCCGCTGAAATTCATGATCGAGGAAGCCCACGGCAGCGGAGTGGAATTGCACGCCTGGGTCAACCCTTACCGCGTCGCCATGTCACTGGACTCCTTCTCCCTGGCCGCCGAGCACTTATTCTACCGACACCGCGACTGGGTGCTCACCTACGGGGAACGCATGTACCTGGACCCGGGGCTGCCGGCAGTCCGGGCTCACCTCGGACTGGTGATTGACGAACTGGTGGAAAAATACGATATAGACGGTATCCACTTTGATGACTATTTCTACCCTTACCCCCGACAGGGAGAACTGTTTCCCGACCAGGAAACTTACCGGGTGTACGGAAAGGGACGGCCGATAGCCGACTGGCGCAGGGGGAATGTGAACGAATTCGTAGCCGAAACCCACGCCCGGATCAAGGCGAAAAAGCCCTGGGTGCGTTTCGGGGTTAGTCCCTTCGGGGTCTGGCGCAACCTGGCCGAGGATCCCGTCGCCGGGAGCAATACCCGCGCGAATGCCACCAGCTACGATGACCTGTACGCGGATGCCCTCGGCTGGGCCCGCTCCGGGACGGTGGACTACCTCGCTCCCCAGCTCTACTGGAATATCGGTTTCGAAGCGGCCGATTACCGGGAACTACTAGCCTGGTGGGCCGCCAACGTACCCTCGGAGGTGACGCTCTACGTCGGGCAGGCAGCCTACAAAGTCGGGGTTTCGGACCAGGCGCCGGCCTGGAACGACCTGGAAGAATTGCCCCGGCAGGCCACCCTTAACCGAAATTACTCCAACGTCCGGGGCAGTATTTTTTTTAGTGCGCGCTCCATCCTGGAAAATCCCTTTGGTCTGGCCGAGCGGATGGCCGACTTCTACCCCGAACTGGCCCTGCTCCCGGAAATCAATGGCGGACGGGTACCCCCGGCCACCGAGGTGAAGGTCTTTAAGCCCAAACGGACGGAGCAGGGAAACCTGTTGGTCTGGGAGGTGGACAAGTCCCTGACGCGGGAAAAACTGCCGCACTACTTTGCCGTTTACCGCGGTAGTGGCAGCACGCAACTGACCCTGTTGCACCGCACTCCCTACGGACAGGGATGCCACCGGTTGCATTATTACGATAAGACGGCCGACCCGCTGGTGGAATACCAGTATCGGGTCGTCCCCCTGAATCGTTTTCACCGACCCCCGGTCCAGGTCGCTCGTTAAAAACACCAGGAAATCATGAAAGGAGTGGAGGAGCGTACTTACGATGCCATTGTCATCGGAACCGGGATCAGTGGGGGCTGGGCCGCCATGGAACTGTGTCGGGCCGGACTAAAAACACTGGTGCTGGAGCGGGGCCGTCCGATCGAACACGGCGATTATCCCACGGCCAACCTGGATACCTGGGAGTTGCCGCTTAACGACAACCTCACGGCGAAGCAGAAGGAGGAACATTACCCGAAACTCAGCCGGAAGGGCTACGCCGCCAAACCGAGTGCCGTTCCCCACTTCGTCCGGGACGATGAGTACCCCTACTCCGAAACCCGGAGATTCGACTGGATACGCAGCTACCAGACCGGAGGTCGCAGCCTTGCCTGGGGGCGACAGACCTACCGCCTGTCCGAATTGGACTTTACGGCCAATGCCCGGGAAGGAATCGCCGTCGACTGGCCCATCCGCTACGGGGACCTGGCGCCCTGGTACAACCACGTCCAGCGCTTCGTCGGCATCACCGGGCAGGCCGAGGGGCTGGATCACTTCCCCGACGGTCCCTTCCTGCCGGCCGTCCCCCTGAACTGCGTGGAGACCCGGTTGCGGGAGGCCGTGGCCAGGAAATTTCCCGGCCGGGTCGTAACCCCCGGTCGGGCCGCCCACCTGACCGCCTACGACCCGGCCGTGCACGGGGGGACGCGCGGAAACTGCCAGTACCGCAACCGCTGTATCCGGGGCTGCCCCTACGGTGGTTACTTCAGTAGTAATTCGGCTACGCTGCCCGTAGCGGCGGAAACGGGCAACCTGACGCTGATCAACCACGCCGCCGTCCGGGAGATCATCTACGACGCGGATAAAAAGCGGGCGACCGGAGTGAAGGTCCGCCTGACCGACGCGGGAGTAGAAACGGAATTCTTCAGCCGGGGAGTGGTATTTCTCAACGCCAGTACACTCAACAGCGCGGCCATTCTGCTGGCCAGTACTTCCTCCGCCCAGCCGAACGGGCTCGGTAACGACAGCGACATGGTCGGTCGCAACATCATGGATCACCACCACCGTACGGGAGCAACCGCGCGGGTGGACGGTTACGAGGACGTGATTGACGGGGGCCGTAAGCCACTCGGCTATTACGTCCCCCGCTTCGTGAACCTCGGCGACCGGGCCAGCAAACGAGATTACCTCCGCGGCTTCGGATACCAGGGCGGCGCCGGGCGCGGCGGCTGGTGGAACAACATCAACGAACTGAAGGTCGGTATCGGGGAGGACCTGAAGCGAGCCATCACCCGCCCGGCGGGCTGGAACTGCGGAATGCTGGCCTTCGGGGAATCCCTGCCGGACCCGACCAACCGGGTGACCCTCAACCGCGATCGGCTGGATAAGGACGGCCTGCCGACCCTCACCCTGGACTGCGCCTTCGGGGAGAATACCCGTCTGATGCGCCAGGACATGAAGGTCTTCGCCGCGGAGATGCTGGAAGCAGCCGGTTTCCGCGACGTTTCCACCTTCGAGCAGGAAGCTCACCCGGGCTTCTCCATCCACGAGATGGGTTCGGCCCGCATGGGGCGGGACCCGAAAACGAGCGTACTGAACGCCCACAATCAGGTCTGGGCCTGCCCCAATCTCTACGTCACCGACGGATCGGCGATGACCAGTGCCAGCAATGTCAACCCCAGCCTGACCTACATGGCCCTGACCGCCCGGGCGGTGGATCATGCGGTGGGGGAACTGAACCGGCGGAATTTGTGACAGCTAATTTAGGATGCTCATGCCTGGAGGATGTGCGGAAAACGGGGCCGGTTTCACAACTTTGCTATATCAATGTTTGACCTTGCACCTGCGCTCCGTCGCCCATTTTTGGCCGCTAAACAGCAGGGGGAGAAACGACGTTCTTTCCTGTTTTTCCATAGCATTAGAGCTTTTTTATGCCAAAAAAATATCGGCAAATAGAAAAAAAGTGGGGCTAAAATTCACATTTGAGCTTGCACAGCTAGCGAACGATGGTATATTTGAGTTGTCTGACGTTCTATTGAGAAGTTGAAAACCAGGAGTTCTGCATGATTTACGTGGATAAAACAGTCCGTTTTATCGCCTGATGATTGTGGTTGGTGGAAGCGTCCGGGGGGAACCCGGGAAGGCTTTCGGCCGTGAGGTAAAAAGTTTCCGGTAAGCGTCTACGTTGTTAACACCCACTACTTCAAATTCCTCACCCTTTTGTATCCCTTTTCAGAGGCTGGATTTTTCCGCTCCCGCTTGTTAGCGTGAGCTCGGGGTTGATCTGGTTGCTTGTAGAGGGGACAGAATGGTTGGCTGTAGACCACGTTTATCGCTAATTCCACTCACATTGACACCCTCTAGCAACCCAGTCCCTACGCATTCCTCCTTACCCACAACCTGTGCTCCCGAAGCTTCCGCAGTTTCCGTTCCCGTGTGGGACGGAAAAGCTTTCATTCAGGACGAGTTCATTCCCACCTCTATGAGAAACTCTACTTCCATCTTCAGCTTCGGAATGCCGAGTGCTGTCCGTCATTTTCTGATACTGCTACTCTGCGCCTTCGGGAGTGTGAGTGGTATCGCTCAGGTTACCATCGGCGGTGCCAATTACACTTCGCTGTCCAGTGCCGTCAGTGCGGCCAATCCAGGAGACAACATCACGGTGACCGCGAATATCTCAGAAGCGGCAACGGTCCAGGTGAACAAAGCGGTGGCCATTGATGGGGGCGGCTTTACGCTTACTTCCGCTTCAGGTAGCTATGGCATCCATGTGACGGTGGCCAACGTGACTATCTCTGATCTCACGGTTACCGGCGCGGGAACTTTCGGCCTCCAGGCGGATGATGCCGATGGGCTCGAGTTGACAAATTTTACGGCCGATGACAATTTTCGTACCGGCATTACCCTGAATTGTAGTAGTGGCGTCACACTGAACAACGTTACCTCTACCAACAACAACGGTACCGGTACTGTCGGTGGTACCGGTGGAGGCAACGGCATCAACATTGCCAACTGCCAGAATGTGACCATCAATGGCATTACCACCTTTAATAATTTCTTTGCCTCTAGCGGCTTTGGAGCAGGCATAGGTATTTTCAATACGGACGCCTACTGCGCTACGGAAACCACTTCGGGCGTGGTGATCACCGGTACGGTCAACATTACCGAAAGCCCGGCTTACTACGAGCAGGCCTCCACTCCCGGTGCCACACCGCCGGCCGGCACTCAGTTCAACCCCGGACCCGACTCAGCCACGCCCGCCAATACTTACGAAGTAGTATTTTCCGGAAGTGGGTCGTTCGGCTACCCCTCCCTGAGCGAGGCACTCACCTTTGCGGCGGACGCAATAGCCGCTGCTATGGATCCCGCCGCGACGAGGAGCGTAACCAGCGTCCGCGAAATTTCTACGGGGAACTTTGTCGTACGTCAGAATATCGCTACCACCGGCGGGGGTACCCAAAGTCTGGCGATTCAACCGGCGGTTAATGCTGCGGAGAATGGGGACGAGGTTGAAGTAGGTGATGGAAATTACGTAGAGAATGTCCTGATCAACGGAAAAAGCATCACGCTCCGTTCGGTGAACGGGCGAGATATGACTACCATTACGGGGGTGTCTAACGCCTCCCCACTCAGTCGCGGCACCGTAGTATTACTTGGAGATATGGATGGTACAACCGTCTCCGGGTTTACAATCGTTGGGTTTGATAATGGGAATGGCGCTTCAGAAGATGCCGCACTTTATCTGAGGACGAGCCCGGGAGGAACCAGTTACCGAAACATCACCATTAATAATAACGAAATCGTTGCCAATGGGGAAGCGGGCCTGCTCGGCTCCAGCGAGGCCATGATTGATGGACTCACCATCACCGGTAACATCTTTTCCGGACAAACCTTTCAAAATCCTGCCCCTGAAGGATGCGGATTTGCTACTCAGTTTGCTACGGGCAATAATGTACCCCGGCAATTGGTGACACTTGGCAATGGCGGGGGGAGCGGCACCGGCAATACCCAAAATGTTACCTTTTCTAACAATACCCTAACCGGCACGGCCGGCGCAGCCGTCAACGATGCCGGCGATGACTGTGGCGGAGTAGGTCAGGGCAATACGTTAGTTACCATCGATGCCACCAACGCGACGATTACCAACAATGACTTCACTTCTGCGGTTACTTTCCGTTTTGGTACGGCCATCCGTGTCCGTCGTTCTGGAGCGGTAATTTCCAATAACATCATCGATGGCAGCAACTGGGGGCCCGCAACCAATCCCTTCTTCGTGCAGAACAACCCAGGTTTGGATAACCAAACGCTGGCCGACAACAATACGGTTTCCGGGTTTCAGTCCCTGGTCTGCGGCAATGACCCCGGCACCACGGTCTCCCGGAACGGAGCGACGCTGGACTCGCAGGCGGATCTTAACCAGTTCTTTGAAGTTGGCACCAACAACAAGTATACCGAGATCAACGGCAACCTCACCATCATCGGCAACACCGGAGCTGACCCCATCACCGATCTCTGTAACCTGTCCGAAATCACCTTAGTGACCGGTAGCCTTACCGTACGCAACTTTGATGCTGCCAGCAACCTTACCACCTTCTCTATGCCTTCCCTGGTCACGGTCGGAGGGAATGTTAATCTGGGAAGTACCAGCAGCGGACAGGTGAACGACTTGCTGACGGCCTTTGACTTCCCGGCGCTAACCACCGTAACCGGCAGTTTCAATGTTCGGCGGAACCCCCTGGTTACTGCGGTCAATTTCCCGGGACTGGCCTCGGTAGGAAACGGCATTACCGTAACCCAGAACGTGGCCCTGCAAACCGTTGCGCTCACGGGGATAGGAGGTGCTACCGGGGCGATTTCCATCACGGGCACCGGCAATAATCGCCAAACTGCTCTGCAATCCGTGAGTATAGGCGACGGAACGGTTAGCGCAACCGGTAATGTTTCCTTCCAAGGGAACGAGGCTACTGGTCTTACCTCACTCACCCTGGGCGTATCCGATATTACCGGAAATCTGGCACTCGATAACAACGACCTTACTAACGGCGGTACTACCGTCGACCTCTCTTCCCTCTCTACGGTATCGGGCAACATCAGTATTCAGGAAATCGCGGGAGGCACGCTGGATCTGAGCGGGCTCACCACCGTATCCCCGGGAACGAATGCCAATCAAATTGGCTCCCTTCAGATCAACAATAACGATTTTGTGGAGGGAATCGACATCAGTTCGTTACAGTCCGTTACCGGTGACCTGACCATCAACAGCAACCCGCTGCTCAGCACCATTGTCGCCACTAGCCTCGCTTCCGTCGGACGGAATTTCTCCCTGGTAAACGCGGATATGTTGACGACGCTCGACGGCTTTGGAAGCCTCGCCGCTAATACGTTTGGCGGAGACGTAGACGTTCGAATAACGACATGCTTGCCGACTGCTCCGTTCTGTTGTGCGATCCGCTCTTCACGGCAACGGGGGAAATTTCCGTCCGGTTCATCGCAACCCGATGTAATTCCGTCGGGGGGATAATTCCCGCCGGCCGGTAGCGGACCCTTTCCCGGAAACTGATGTGGTACCAGTGAGCGAGACATCGAGGTCTTTTGCTACACGTCCATTACCGGTAACCTAATCATTGATGCTGCTAACTACGCCGACGATGTAGCTAACTGACCACCCTTAATGGGCTCGAGGAACTCACCTCCATCGGAGGAACGCTCACCATCAGGGGAATGTCCGGCCTCGTCAACCTAAACGGACTGGATAACTTATCCAGGTTCGGGGTATCGTACTGAACGATCTGGCCTCGCTTAATAACGTCAACATCCTGAGTGGCGTAACCAGTCTGGACAACTCAATCAACATCACGGATGCGCCGAAATCTGGGGAACTTCAGTGGCCTGAGTGGCCTGACCTCCGTAGGGGGAAGCGTCACCCTGGATAACATCCGCGAGAGCAACCTGAATGATCTGGTCAATCTTCACTTCGATTCGGGTGCATCTGGTAATCCGCAACAACACTAGCCTGAGAGCAACATCGTCGGGCTGCGCAACGTAGGCGATGTCCGGATCTTCCGCCTCACCAACAATCCGGCCCTCATAAATACCGGTGGGCTGTTTGCGCTAACGGTCACCCAGGAAGTAGACATCAGAGGGCCCCTGGAAACGATCGGTAGTGTATCCAAACAACATCACCTTTACGGAGAGGGTTCGTCGTTCAAACTCAATGGTACAGAACCTGACAACCCTGAATGATTTCGTCTTCGATCCGTCGGTCATGAACCTGACGAACCTTACCCTGGCTAACAATGACGTGCTAAACAGTTTACGGCACTGGACCCGTCGATGAGTTCCCGCACCTATAACGTGGAGACCTTTACCTTTAATAACAATATTGCGGCTCAGTCCATGGGGACCGCAATTTTTGTGGTGTTAAGGAGTAACTTTTGTAGATGGAAACACCATACTGGGTAGTTTGAACTCTTTCTCCGGTACCACGGCAACGACCGGTAATGTGCGGATTGTTTCCAACCCGATGCTGACGGCCTGACCGGACTGGAAGACTTGGCGAGATGGTAGGTGGCGACTTGATCATTCAAAACAACGACATGCTGGAGGATCTTCAACGATCTGTCCAGTTCCAGCGTAGGCGATGGATCTTACCGTGTCCGGTAACGACATCCTCGACAACTGCTGCGCTATCGCCTGCCCACCAGCGAGAACAACCACCATCCAAAACAACCTGGCCGGCGGGAACTGTGAGAGCCTGGCCGACGCCCAGGCCGCCTGTATTCCGTCCGGGGTGATGGTAAGTGTTGAAGTAGCCGATGGCGAACTCTGCTCCGGAGAAATGGCTATGGTGCAGTTGGGTAACGTAGCCAACGTACCGGATGCCGCATACACCTTTAGTTACACACTGACCCTGCCCGATGGAACCACTACTACTACCCAGACGGAAGATTTCGCGGCAACCGACCTTACGGTTACCGGCGGCGCGACCACCGGTACGTACAGTTTTTCTACGGTTACCATCACCTCCGATGAGCCGACTGATGAGATGGATGAATCTCTGACGATCAACCCCATCAGCCTGGTGCGGACTGACGACAACGGTGATTTTGGCTGCGAGCAGACGAATTTCGGTACGCCCGCTACGGTCGTCGTACTTGACCCCATTTCCGCCACCTTTACTTTCGATCCCGCAACCACTGACCCCAGTAACACGGACCCTGTTCTATGTCAGGGTGGAATGCTGGATATCACCGCGGCGGCTATCGGCGGTGAGAACGGTACTTATACTTATACTTGGTCCCTCAATGCCGCCGCCACCAGCAACGGCATCACCATTTCGGACAACGGCCCCACTGCCACCCTAAACGGCACTAACATCCTGAACCCCGCGGCTACCAACGGAACGGTAACCGTAGTTATCACTGACAACACTACCTGTACGGCCTTCACCGAGATCCTGCCATTGACCCTCAGCCCCGCTCCCGCACTTTCCTTCAACAACACGGGCTCCAATACGCTCTGCGACGGAGACAGCCGGGTACTCCAGATCGGGGGAACCAACATCCCCGCTACTAGTACTATCCAGTATACCATCCTCACGGCGGGTATTTCAGGATCATTCTCGCCGGCCACCACCACTTTCACGACCAATCAGACTACCCTTACGTTGACCGACGGGGGCGAGGCCGCGGGTGCAATGGTAACGATACAAGCAGTGGTGACGACTCCCGATGGCTGTCAGGATACCGAAACCATCGAACTCACCCTGTATCCTGCCCTGACCGCCACCGTATCGGGCAACACTACCGCTTGTCTCGATGGCAGTCAGACCTTCCAGGTCACCCTCAGCGGTGGCAACGGAAGCTACGATGCCACTGATCTGGATGTGAATCTGGTCATGCCTACTTCCGGCAACGGTGCGGCTTCCCAGGTTTTCTCCGCCTTCAGTGCCACAGGCGACGCGAGCGTGTTTGACATCACCTTCACGCCCACCCCGGCCGACGTGGAAGGGCAGCAGTATACCTTCACCGTCGATGCCGAGGACGGCGTCGGCTGTACGGCCACCTCCGCCCCGACCACCATCACCCTCGACGGCCCCAATGACGCAACCGTGATGCTGGGTACCGGTGGTTCCGCTACTGTGTGTAGCAACGAAAATATTTCCGGAGAAATCACCGTCTCCAATGCCTCGGGCACCTACCAGGTTGTCCTTAATGTCACCGAGGATGGTACTCCCATTGCGGATGTCACCATCACCGGCGTCACGAGCGGCACGCCCTTCATCATTCCCGGTTACGATAATGCCACCGGCGCGGATGTAGATTACACATTTACGATTGAACCCATCACCGAGGAAGGCGGTAACGCCTGCTCCGTACGGGAC
The DNA here is from genome assembly GCA_963838715.1 of Lewinellaceae bacterium. GTDB lineage: Bacteria > Bacteroidota > Bacteroidia > Chitinophagales > Saprospiraceae > Neolewinella. The sequence continues at coordinate 2,603,221 of CAWISE010000009.1, read as the reverse complement.
GCCAACGAGTCCGGTTCCCTTTACCGTCACGGTAGAGCCGAATCCGGAACTATCCGCGATTCCGACCAGCCAGAACGTCGGTACCCATGCCGGTGGTACGGGAGATTGCCTGGCCTCCGTCACCTTCACCGCTCCGACCATCACGGGCGGTTGCGCTCCGGTGACCGGCACCATTCTTACAGCCCCGCCCTGGCCAGTGGTCAGACCACCTTTACCTCCGGCGAGTCCATCACTCAGGATTTTCCGATCGGTATCACCACGCTAACCTTCACGGTTGCGGATGGGAACAGCAATATGGATAGCGATAACAGTTTTGTGGTTACTGTTGCGGATGATGAGGACCCGTCGCGGTATGCGCGGCTACGGCCCCGGTAGTGATGCTGGATGCCAGCGGCACGGGTACGCTGGCTGCCGATGCTCTGGGTGACGGCAGCAGCACGGACAACTGTTCTGCAACGGAGACGAGCCCGCTGACGACCTTCACCTGCGCCGATGCGATCGGTACTCCAATGGTGCGCCACGGCTACGGACCCCAGCGGCAATACGAACACGATCATGTGTGCGGTTGACGTCCAGGACAATATGGACCCCGTCGCGGTATGCGCGGCTACGGCCCCGGTAGTGATGCTGGATGCCAGCGGCACGGGCACGCTGGCTGCCGATGCTCTGGGTGACGGCAGCAGCACGGACAACTGTTCTGCAACGGAGACGAGCCCGCTGGCGACCTTCACCTGCGCCGATGCGATCGGTACTCCGATGGTACAGCTTACGGCTACGGACCCCAGCGGCAATACGAACACGATCATGTGTGCGGTTGACGTCCAGGACAATATGGACCCCGTCGCGGTATGCGCGGCTACGGCCCCGGTAGTCATGCTGGATGCCAGCGGCACGGGTACGCTGGCTGCCGATGCTCTGGGTGACGGCAGCAGCACGGACAACTGTTCTGCAACGGAGACGAGCCCGCTGACGACCTTCACCTGCGCCGATGCGATCGGTACTCCGATGGTACAGCTTACCGCTACGGACCCCAGCGGCAATACGAACACGATCATGTGTGCGGTTGACGTCCAGGACAATATGGACCCCGTCGCGGTATGCGCGGCTACGGCCCCGGTAGTGATGCTGGATGCCAGCGGCACGGGCACGCTGGCTGCCGATGCTCTGGGTGACGGCAGCAGCACGGACAACTGTTCTGCAACGGGAACGAGCCGCTGACGACCTTCACCTGCGCCGATGCGATCGGTACTCCGATGGTACAGCTTACGGCTACGGACCCCAGCGGCAATACGAACACGATCATGTGTGCGGTTGACGTCCAGGACAATATGGACCCCGTCGCGGTATGCGCGGCTACGGCCCCGGTAGTGATGCTGGATGCCAGCGGCACGGGCACGCTGGCTGCCGATGCTCTGGGTGACGGCAGCAGCACGGATAACTGTCCTGCAACGGAGACGAGCCCGCTGACGACCTTCACCTGCGCCGATGCGATCGGTACTCCGATGGTACAGCTTACGGCTACGGACCCCAGCGGCAATACGAACACGATCATGTGTGCGGTTGACGTCCAGGACAATATGGACCCCGTCGCGGTATGCGCGGCTACGGCCCCGGTAGTGATGCTGGATGCCAGCGGCACTGGCACGCTGGCTGCCGATGCTCTGGGTGACGGCAGCAGCACGGATAACTGTTCTGCAACGGAGACGAGCCCGCTGACGACCTTCACCTGCGCCGATGCGATCGGTACTCCGATGGTACAGCTACGGCTACGGACCCCAGCGGCAATACGAACACGATCATGTGTGCGGTTGACGTCCAGGACAATATGGACCCCGTCGCGGTATGCGCGGCTACGGCCCCGGTAGTGATGCTGGATGCCAGCGGCACGGGCACGCTGGCTGCCGATGCTCTGGGTGACGGCAGCAGCACGGACAACTGTTCTGCAACGGAGACGAGCCCGCTGGCGACCTTCACCTGCGCCGATGCGATCGGTACTCCGATGGTACAGCTTACGGCTACGGACCCCAGCGGCAATACGAACACGATCATGTGTGCGGTTGACGTCCAGGACAATATGGACCCCGTCGCGGTATGCGCGGCTACGGCCCCGGTAGTGATGCTGGATGCCAGCGGCACGGGTACGCTGGCTGCCGATGCTCTGGGTGACGGCAGCAGCACGGATAACTGTTCTGCAACGGAGACGAGCCCGCTGACGACCTTCACCTGCGCCGATGCGATCGGTACTCCGATGGTACAGCTTACGGCTACGGACCCCAGCGGCAATACGAACACGATCATGTGTGCGGTTGACGTCCAGGACAATATGGACCCCGTCGCGGTATGCGCGGCTACGGCCCCGGTAGTGATGCTGGATGCCAGCGGCACGGGCACGCTGGCTGCCGATGCTCTGGGTGACGGCAGCAGCACGGATAACTGTCCTGCAACGGAGACGAGCCCGCTGACGACCTTCACCTGCGCCGATGCGATCGGTACTCCGATGGTACAGCTTACGGCTACGGACCCCAGCGGCAATACGAACACGATCATGTGTGCGGTTGACGTCCAGGACAATATGGACCCCGTCGCGGTATGCGCGGCTACGGCCCCGGTAGTGATGCTGGATGCCAGCGGCACGGGCACGCTGGCTGCCGATGCTCTGGGTGACGGCAGCAGCACGGATAACTGTTCTGCAACGGAGACGAGCCCGCTGACGACCTTCACCTGCGCCGATGCGATCGGTACTCCGATGGTGCCGCTACGGCTACGGACCCCAGCGGCAATACGAACACGATCATGTGTGCGGTTGACGTTGAGGACAATATGGACCCCGTCGCGGTATGCGCGGCTACGGCCCCGGTAGTGATGCTGGATGCCAGCGGCACGGGTACGCTGGCTGCCGATGCTCTGGGTGACGGCAGCAGCACGGATAACTGTTCTGCAACGGAGACGAGCCGCTGACGACCTTCACCTGCGCCGATGCGATCGGTACTCCGATGGTACAGCTTACGGCTACGGACCCCAGCGGCAATACGAACACGATCATGTGTGCGGTTGACGTCCAGGACAATATGGACCCCGTCGCGGTATGCGCGGCTACGGCCCCGGTAGTGATGCTGGATGCCAGCGGCACGGGTACGCTGGCTGCCGATGCTCTGGGTGACGGCAGCAGCACGGACAACTGTTCTGCAACGGAGACGAGCCCGCTGACGACCTTCACCTGCGCCGATGCGATCGGTACTCCGATGGTACAGCTTACGGCTACGGACCCCAGCGGCAATACGAACACGATCATGTGTGCGGTTGACGTCCCGGACAATATGGACCCCGTTGCGGTATGCGCGGCTACGGCCCCGGTAGTGATGCTGGATGCCAGCGGCACGGGCACGCTGGCTGCCGATGCTCTGGGTGACGGCAGCAGCACGGATAACTGTTCTGCAACGGAGACGAGCCCGCTGACGACCTTCACCTGCGCCGATGCGATCGGTACTCCGATGGTACAGCTTACGGCTACGGACCCCAGCGGCAATACGAACACGATCATGTGTGCGGTTGACGTCCAGGACAATATGGACCCCGTCGCGGTATGCGCGGCTACGGCCCCGGTAGTGATGCTGGATGCCAGCGGCACGGGTACGCTGGCTGCCGATGCTCTGGGTGACGGCAGCAGCACGGATAACTGTCCTGCAACGGAGACGAGCCGCTGACGACCTTCACCTGCGCCGATGCGATCGGTACTCCGATCGTACAGCTTACGGCTACGGACCCCAGCGGCAATACGAACACGATCATGTGTGCGGTTGACGTCCAGGACAATATGGACCCCGTTGCGGTATGCGCGGCTACGGCCCCGGTAGTGATGCTGGATGCCAGCGGCACGGGCACGCTGGCTGCCGATGCTCTGGGTGACGGCAGCAGCACGGATAACTGTTCTGCAACGGAGACGAGCCCGCTGACGACCTTCACCTGCGCCGATGCGATCGGTACTCCGATGGTACAGCTTACGGCTACGGACCCCAGCGGCAATACGAACACGATCATGTGTGCGGTTGACGTCCAGGACAATATGGACCCCGTCGCGGTATGCGCGGCTACGGCCCCGGTAGTGATGCTGGATGCCAGCGGCACGGGTACGCTGGCTGCCGATGCTCTGGGTGACGGCAGCAGCACGGACAACTGTTCTGCAACGGAGACGAGCCCGCTGACGACCTTCACCTGCGCCGATGCGATCGGTACTCCGATGGTACAGCTTACGGCTACGGACCCCAGCGGCAATACGAACACGATCATGTGTGCGGTTGACGTCCAGGACAATATGGACCCCGTCGCGGTATGCGCGGCTACGGCCCCGGTAGTGATGCTGGATGCCAGCGGCACGGGTACGCTGGCTGCCGATGCTCTGGGTGACGGCAGCAGCACGGACAACTGTTCTGCAACGGAGACGAGCCCGCTGACGACCTTCACCTGCGCCGATGCGATCGGTACTCCGATGGTACGGCCCGGCTACGGACCCCAGCGGCAATACGAACACGATCATGTGCGCGGTTGACGTCCAGGACAATATGGACCCCGTCGCGGTATGCGCGGCTACGGCCCCGGTAGTGATGCTGGATGCCAGCGGCACGGGCACGCTGGCTGCCGATGCTCTGGGTGACGGCAGCAGCACGGATAACTGTTCTGCAACGGAGACGAGCCCGCTGGCGACCTTCACCTGCGCCGATGCGATCGGTACTCGAATGGTGCCGCCGGCTACGGACCCCAGCGGCAATACGAACACGATCATGTGTGCGGTTGACGTCCAGGACAATATGGACCCCGTCGCGGTATGCGCGGCTACGGCCCCGGTAGTGATGCTGGATGCCAGCGGCACGGGTACGCTGGCTGCCGATGCTCTGGGTGACGGCAGCAGCACGGACAACTGTTCTGCAACGGAGACGAGCCCGCTGACGACCTTCACCTGCGCCGATGCGATCGGTACTCCGATGGTACAGCTTACGGCTACGGACCCCAGCGGCAATACGAACACGATCATGTGTGCGGTTGACGTCCAGGACAATATGGACCCCGTCGCGGTATGCGCGGCTACGGCCCCGGTAGTGATGCTGGATGCCAGCGGCACGGGTACGCTGGCTGCCGATGCTCTGGGTGACGGCAGCAGCACGGACAACTGTTCTGCAACGGAGACGAGCCCGCTGACGACCTTCACCTGCGCCGATGCGATCGGTACTCCGATGGTCACCGGCTACGGACCCCAGCGGCAATACGAACACGATCATGTGTGCGGTTGACGTCCAGGACAATATGGACCCCGTCGCGGTATGCGCGGCTACGGCCCCGGTAGTGATGCTGGATGCCAGCGGCACGGGCACGCTGGCTGCCGATGCTCTGGGTGAACGGCAGCAGCACGGACAACTGCTCTGCAACGGAGACGAGCCCGCTGACGACCTTCACCTGCGCCGATGCGATCGGTACTCCGATGGTACAGCTTACAGGCTACGGACCCCAGCGGCAATACGAACACGATCATGTGTGCGGTTGACGTCCAGGACAATATGGACCCCGTCGCGGTATGCGCGGCTACGGCCCCGGTAGTGATGCTGGATGCCAGCGGCACGGGCACGCTGGCTGCCGATGCTCTGGGTGACGGCAGCAGCACGGATAACTGTTCTGCAACGGAGACGAGCCCGCTGACGACCTTCACCTGCGCCGATGCGATCGGTACTCCGATGGTACAGCTTACGGCTACGGACCCCAGCGGCAATACGAACACGATCATGTGTGCGGTTGACGTCCAGGACAATATGGACCCCGTCGCGGTATGCGCGGCTACGGCCCCGGTAGTGATGCTGGATGCCAGCGGCACGGGTACGCTGGCTGCCGATGCTCTGGGTGACGGCAGCAGCACGGATAACTGTTCTGCAACGGAGACGAGCCCGCTGACGACCTTCACCTGCGCCGATGCGATCGGTACTCCGATGGTACAGCTTACGGCTACGGACCCCAGCGGCAATACGAACACGATCATGTGTGCGGTTGACGTCCAGGACCGAGATGGACCCCGTCGCGGTATGCGCGGCTACGGCCCCGGTAGTGATGCTGGATGCCAGCGGCACGGGCACGCTGGCTGCCGATGCTCTGGGTGACGGCAGCAGCACCGACAACTGCACGGGAGATGGAGACCTCACCCGAAACGATGTTCGACTGCACCCAGGTTGGTACCAATATGGTAACTCTCACGGTAACCGACGGGACCAACACGGTAACGACGAATTGCGAAGTGAACGTTCAGGATAACCTCGCACCTGCGTTCACGCCCTCCGAAATAGCCAACGAAACGCTCACCACCGAAGACGGAGCCACTTGCCCGGCTGCCGCGATGACGAACCTCATAGACGGTCCGGTAGCTGCGGGCAGCACCTTTACCATTGCCGGATTGATGCGCGACGCGCCCGAGCTTACGGACAATTGCGCCGCCAACACTACCCTAAGCGTAATGGTCACTACCACTACAACCGATTGTTCCACCACCATCGCCCTGGAGTGGACGGCTGCCGACGACAACGGCAACGGTGGTATGAACACCACCTCCGTTACCCAGACTTACACCATCGAAGACAACACCATCCCTCTTATTACGGTAACTGGTGGAGACGAGGAGGTCTGCGAAGACGGTATGTATACCGATATGGGGGCCACGGCCACCGACAATTGCTTTGGCGATATCTCCGGTGACATTGTCGTCACTTATGAGTTTACCGCCCCCGGTGCGACGATGGCCACTACGATAGGTGGAGTCGATGAAACCATTCCCGGCACCTACACCGTGATCTATAACGTCTCTGACGTATGTGGTAATATGGCGGACGAGCAAACCCGTACCGTAGAAGTACGCGGCAAGCCTACCACCAACCCAATGCCCCTTAGCATCTGCATAGGCACCACCGAAACGATTATGAGCAACGCCGTGGCCGGACCGAACGATGAATCCGGTGATTTCTCCGGCACCTATAAATGGACGTACGGTGGCGGTTCCGCCTCTGGCTTTACGATCAACGGTGCCTTCGTGTCCAACGGACAAATGTTTACGACCGAGAACCTGCTGATCGATGCCACCTTCGCCAACGCGGGTAACGCCATTTTCACCCTCGCGGTAACCGATGATGACCTTGGTTGCGTTTCGGACAGCCCGGTCTTCCAGGTTATCTTCAATACCGGCGTCACGGCCGGTACCGCCATCACCCCGAACGCGGCCTTCTGTGCCGACGAGGGCAATGTCGACCTGTTCAGCCTCCTCGATGGAGAAAATACTGGCGGCACCTTCAGCCGGAATGGCGGTGACGGTACCGGCGGATTGCTGACCGGCTCTACCTTCAATACTACGGGAGCGATGGGCACTTTCACCTTCAGTTACGAAGTAACGAGCGGAGCCTGTGGTAATGACATTACAAACTTCACCTTCACGGTGGAGCCTGAGCCGAATGCCGGCACCTTTAACGCCAGCACAGCCGCTATTTGTTCGGATGCCGCCGACTTCGATCTGCTGACGCTCCTTGACGGCGAGGACGCCGATGGCACCTTCCTCCGGACAAGTGGTACCGGCGGTACGCTGACCGATAATCTCTTTGATCCCACCGGCGCTACGCCCGGTATCTTCACCTTCAGCTACACCGTCGCCGGAGATGAGTGCGATGATGATGTTGCCAACGTTTCCATTCAGGTGGATGGAGCGGCCAATGTGCGCGGAGAACCCGCCGCCGGCTACGCGGAGGACGACATGGTCGTGGACTTCTGTTCCGACTTCGGCTCGATCGACCTCAATAACCTGCTCGACGGCACCCAGACGGGAGGTGGCATGTTCGCCAAGGTGGACAACACCGATCCCGGTACCCTAATCGGTAACACCTTCAATGCCGGAAACCTACCCGGTTCCGACCCCGTAACGATTCAGTTCACCTACACCGTAATGGGTGGCGGAGCCTGTACCGCAGGTACTGACCAAACCACCTTCGCGCTCACCGTTCAGCCGGCACCCGACGCCGGAAGCCTGGAGCCCAACGCGGAGAACGACGTTTGTACCGATAACATGGTCTTCGATCTCTTTACCCTCATCCAGGGTGAGGATGACGGCGGCACGTGGACCGAACTAACCAACAGCGGCGCTACGCTTTCCGGTGCCAACAACGCCACGCTGGACGCTACTACGGCCACACCGGGCGCTGGCTACCAGTTCGCCTACATCGTGCCGGCTCGGCTCCCTGCCAGACCAACGCGAGTATTACCGTTACGGTCAATTTCAACGAAGTCGCTACGGCGGATGCCGGAACCGACCAGACGGTCTGCGCTAATGCTACAGCCCAACTTAATGGCACCTTCGGTGGTGGCGCGAGTATGGGTATGTGGTCCGGTGGATTCGGGACGTTCAACGATCCCAGTGCTCCAAACGCTATCTATACTCCTGCGCCATCTGAAGCAGGAATGATGGTCACGCTGACCTTCACGGCCATTGACCCTGATGGTAATGGCCCCTGTGGAGATGTGAGCGATGATGTGGTACTCATGATTACCGACGCGGTTGCCACGGTAAACGCTGGAGTAGACCAGACGGTCTGTGTCGATGATGAGGCCACGGTAAGTGGCATGATCATGACGGTCGGCGGCGACACGCCGTTCGGTACCTGGACGATCACGACCGGCGCCGGAACACTCAACGATATGGGCGACGGCACGGCCTCCTACACGGCCGTTACCGGTGATATCGCCACGGACGTAGTACTGACCTACACTTCCGCCGACCTGAACGGTTGCGGAGTTGTGAGCGACGACGTGATGCTGACCATCAATGACGCGGTTGCTACGGTAGCCGCCGGAGTAGACCAGCCGGTCTGCGTCGACGATGAAGCGACGGTAAGCGGCACGATCATGACGGTCGGCGGCGACACGCCGTTCGGTACCTGGACGATCACTACCGGCGCCGGGACTCTCAACGATATGGGCGACGGTACGGCCACTTACACGGCCGTTGCCGGAGACATCACCACGGACGTAGTCCTGACGTACACCTCCGCCGACCTGAACGGTTGCGGCGCGGTGAGCGACGATGTAATGCTGACTATCAACGACGCGGTTGCCACGGTGGACGCCGGAGTAGACCAGACGGTCTGCGTCGACGATGAAGCGACAGTAAGCGGCACGATCATGACGGTCGGCGGCGACACGCCGTTTGGTACCTGGACGATCACTACCGGAGCCGGTACGCTCAATGACATGGGCGACGGTACGGCCACTTACACGGCCGTTGCGGGGATATCGCCACGGACGTAGTCCTGACGTACACCTCCGCCGACCTGAACGGTTGCGGCGCGGTAAGCGACGATGTGATGCTGACCATCAACGACGCGGTTGCTACGGTAGCCGCCGGAGCGGACCAGACGGTCTGCGTCGACGACGAAGCGACGGTAAGCGGCACGATCATGACGGTCGGCGGCGACACGCCGTTCGGTACCTGGACGATTACTACCGGCGCCGGAACGCTCAACGACATGGGTGACGGTACGGCCACTTACATGGCCGTTGCCGGAGACATCATCACGGATGTAGTCCTGACTTACACCTCCGCCGACCTGAACGGTTGCGGCGCGGTAAGCGACGACGTGATGCTGACCATCAACGACGCGGTTGCCATGGTGGATGCCGGAGTAGACCAGATGGTCTGCGTCGACGACGAAGCCACGGTAAGCGGCACGATCATGACGGTCGGCGGCGACACGCCGTTCGGTACCTGGACGATCACTACCGGAGCCGGTACGCTCAATGACATGGGCGACGGTACGGCCACTACACGGCCGTTGCCGGAGACATTGCTACAGGTGTAACTCTGACGTACACCTCCGCCGACCTGAACGGTTGCGGCACGGTAAGCGACGACGTGATGCTGACCATCAACGACGCGGTTGCTACGGTAGCCGCCGGAGTAGACCAGACGGTCTGCGTCGACGATGAAGCCACGGTAAGCGGCACGATCATGACGGTCGGCGGCGACACGCCGTTCGGTACCTGGACGATCACGACCGGCACCGGAACACTCAACGATATGGGCGACGGTACGGCCACTTACACGGCCGTTGCCGGAGACATCACCACGGACGTAGTCCTGACGTACACCTCCGCCGACCTGAACGGTTGCGGCGCGGTAAGCGACGACGTGATGCTGACCATCAATGACGCGGTTGCCACGGTGGACGCCGGAGTAGACCAGACGGTCTGCGTCGACGACGAAGCGACGGTAAGCGGCACGATCATGACGGTCGGCGGCGACACGCCGTTCGGTACCTGGACGATCACTACCGGAGCCGGTACGCTCAATGACATGGGCGACGGTACGGCCACTTACACGGCCGTTGCGGGTGATATCGCCACGGACGTAGTCCTGACGTACACCTCCGCCGACCTGAACGGTTGCGGCACGGTAAGCGACAACGTGATGCTGACCATCAACGACGCGGTTACTACGGTAGATGCCGGTGCGGACCAGACGGTCTGCGTCGACGATGAAGCCACGGTAAGTGGCACGATCACAACGGTCGGCGGCGACACGCCGTTCGGTACCTGGACGATTACGACCGGTGCCGGAACACTCAACGATATGGGCGACGGTACGGCCACTTACATGGCCGTTGCGGGTGACATTGCTACGGACGTAGTCCTGACGTACACCTCCGCCGACCTGAACGGTTGCGGCACGGTAAGCGACGACGTGATGCTGACTATCAACGACGCGGTTGCCATGGTGGACGCCGGAGTAGACCAGATGGTCTGCGTCGACGACGAGGCCACGGTAAGCGGCACGATCATGACGGTCGGCGGCGACACGCCCACCGGAAGCTGGACGATCACAACTGGTGCCGGAACGCTCAACGACATGGGCGACGGTACGGCCACCTACATGGCCGTTGCCGGAGACATTGCTACGGACGTAGTCCTGACGTACACCTCCGCCGATCTGAACGGTTGTGGCGTGGTAAGCGACGACGTAATGCTGACCATCAACGACGCGGTTGCTACGGTAGCCGCCGGAGCGGACCAGACGGTCTGCGTCGACGACGAGGCCACGGTAAGCGGCACGATCATGACGGTCGGCGGCGACACGCCGTTCGGTACCTGGACGATTACTACCGGCGCCGGAACGCTCAACGACATGGGTGACGGTACGGCCACCTACATGGCCGTTGCCGGAGACATTGCTACGGACGTAGTCCTGACTTACACCTCCGCCGACCTAAACGGTTGCGGCGCGGTAAGCGACGATGTAATGCTAACGATCAACGACGCGGTTACTACGGTAGATGCCGGTGCGGACCAGACGGTCTGCGTCGACGATGAAGCGACGGTAAGCGTCACGATCATGACGGTCGGCGGCGACACGCCGTTCGGTACCTGGACGATCACTACCGGAGCCGGGACTCTCAACGATATGGGCGACGGTACGGCCACTTACACGGCCGTTGCCGGAGATATTGCTACAGATGTAACTCTAACCTACACTTCCGCCGATCTGAACGGTTGCGGCGTGGTAAGCGACGACGTGACGCTGACCATCAACGACGCGGTTGCCACGGTGGACGCCGGAGTAGACCAGCCGGTCTGCGTCGACGATGAAGCCACGGTAAGCGGCACGATCACGACGGTCGGCGGCGACACGCCGTTCGGTACCTGGACGATCACGACCGGCACCGGAACACTCAGCGACATGGGCGACGGCACGGCCTCCTACACGGCCGTTGCCGGTGATATCGCCACGGACGTAGTCCTGACGTACACCTCCGCCGACCTGAACGGTTGCGGCGCGGTAAGCGACGACGTGATGCTGACCATCAATGACGCGGTTGCCACGGTGGATGCCGGAGTAGACCAAACGGTCTGTGTTGACGACGAAGCGATGGTAAGCGGCATGATCATGACGGTCGGCGGCGACACGCCCACCGGTACCTGGACGATCACTACCGGAGGCGGTACGCTCAACGATATAGGCGACGGTACGGCCACTTACACGGCCGTTGCCGGTGATATCGCCACGGGTGTAACTCTGACCTATACTTCCGCCGACCTGAACGGTTGCGGTGCGGTAAGCGACGACGTTTCGTTGATCGTCAATGACGCTATCGTTTCCGTCGAAGCTGGCCCTGCCCAGACCACTTGTTCGTCAGACCCGGTAATCGTCTCTGGCACGGTAACCTTCGCTAGCGGTGCCACCAACATGGCCGGTAGCTGGTCTACCATCGCAACGATGGGAACCTTGGTCGACAACGGCGACGGTACGGCGCTCTTCACGCCGGCATCGGGCCAGTCCGGCACGGTCACCCTCACCTTCGAGGCCGGCGATCCCGACGGCACCGGCCCCTGTACCGGCGGCCAGACTGACGAGGTAGTGATCACCATTACCCCGACGCCGGTGGCCACGGCACCCGCTGACATAACTGCCTGTAACGACGATATGATCGCCGCCATCGCTCTGATGAGCGACGTGTCCGGTACGACCTTTGACGTAACGAGTAGTGTTGACATTGGCTTCGGTACGAGTCTGAATGATGTAACGGAGATAGCCGCCTTCACGGCCACCAACATCACCGGCGAGCCGGTGACGGCCACGGTGACGGTTACTCCTACCTTTATAGACAATAATACCAGTTGCGAGGGTGACGCCGTGATGTTCGACATCACCGTCAATCCAACGCCGACCTTCGGAACGATTAGCAGCACGGACGACGACGATGCGGTCTGTAACAATGAGTTCATCGGATTCGGTGTAACAGGGCTGCTGCCGAACGTAATGACAACCATCAGCTACACCATCAACGGACAGCCCGGACCGGACTCCCCGATCACGGTGATGAGCGACGATGACGGCAACTACGACTTCCCTCCTTCGGACCAGTACGGCGTGGGTGAGTACACGGTAGTGATTACGGAAGTAAGTGTTGCTGGTTGTAGCCTGACGCCCGAAGTCACGGACGCTACCCTTGAGTTCGAGGTTCGGCCCCTGCCGACGCTCACTGGAGTAGTTGCCAACCCCGCCAGCGGCGCGGTTTGTGACGGTTCCCCAATCGGCTTCACCCTGAACGGTGTTCTGCCTAATACCGAGCAGACGGTCACCTACACGGTAAATAGCGTGGAAGAAACGACCACCGTTACCAGTGACGGAACGGACATTGCCTTTGCCCCCGAACTGCGCGATCCCGGCACCTACGAGATCGTGGTGACATCCATCGAAGCCGAAGGATGTACGACCACTTTCAGCACCGACAACTCGGTCACGCTGACGGTGAACCCGAACCCGATCATTGATACGCCAGCCGACGTAGTCCTCTGTGACGGAGATATGCTCTCCGAGATCGTATTCACTTCCGACGTGCCCGGCACGATGATCATCGGTCTTACCGATGGTGACGGTAGTAGTGGTATTCCGGTGATCAACCTCAATTCCATTATGGGGACGACGGTCAGCAACCCGGGCACCACGGCGAGTGTCATCACCGTGACCCTTACGGGAACTTCTCCCGATGGCTGTACGGCGCAAAGCACTTCGTTCATGATCACGATCAATCCGACGCCCACCGTCACGGACATCGATGACCTGTCGTTGTGTAATGGAGACATGGGCAGCGTGACCTTCGGAGGTCCGGTTGACGGAACTACCTTCACCTGGATGTCCGATGTGGACTTCGGGGCGGGTACGAGCAGCGACGGTAATGCTACGGGAATCGACTTTATCGGTGTCAATACTGGAACTACTGACTTGGTTGCCACGGTAACCGTCACCCCGACGGCCAGCAACTGTGAGGGCCCGGCGGAAACCTTCACGGTGACTGTACGACCTACACCGACCGTGGATCAGGTAGCGGACGTAGCGGTTTGCTCCGGTGGTGAGGTAGCTGAGATCACGTTTACGGGCGCGGTCGCAGGTGCAACATATACTTATACGAGCAGCAATGCCGACTTCGGTATTCCCACCATGGGTACCGGAATGATCGATGCCTTCACGGCGCTCGAAAACACCTCCGGTGTGGATGTCACGACCACCATCACTGTCGTGGCTACGATTCCGAGCGGTGGAGACGATAACGCTCCCGAAGAGTGCGAGAGCATGGAAATGACGTTCGCGATCACCATTCAGCCCAAGCCCGTCGCGGTGGCCACCCCGGTCAGCCAGACGGTTTGCTCCGACGAGGAGTTCTCGATTGCCTTCACCGAGGACAGCGGAATCGCCGGCATCACCACCTACGAGTGGACGGTCACCGACGAGACACTGCCCGTGGGCGTGACGGTAAGCGAGATGAGCGGTACGACCGATATCAGCGTGGCGACGATCAATAACGTCTCCGGATCCGCGGTAACGGTGAACTACGAGGTGATTCCTACCGGTGAGAACGGATGTGTCGGTAATGCCGTCCCATTCAATGTCATGGTAGATCCCGAACCGGTAACCGAAGTGACCGTCAATACGCCCGAGGTGTGTTCCGAAGAGCCGATTGACGTGACCTTCGCCGAGACCAGCGGTATTGCCGCCACGACGACCTTCGACTGGATGATCACCACCGATCTTACGGGTAACGCCGACAGTGTCTTCGCTTCCGCCATGAGCGGATCGGGTGATATCTCGACGTTGATGATTACCAACATCAGCAGTGCGCCGGTGACCGTTGATTTCTCCGTAGCGGGTACCGCCGGAGAATGCCTGGGTGACACCGAAACGTTCAGCGTAACGGTCAACCCCAAGCCGATTGGGGTGGATTCCACCGTCACCGGTTGTTCCGTTATCGACGTAGACATCGACCTTCAGGGCCTGATTGAGAACAATGTATCTTCTTCTTTCTCCTGGTACTTGCTGGAAACCTCCAGCGACATCTTCGTAGGAGAGAACAGCATGGCCACCGAGGCTAACCCCTCGACCGACCCAATGATGCAGTTCCAGGTGGTCAACAACTCCACCCAGCCGCAGACGGCCACCTACATCGTATTCCCCACGGGAACCGACGGCCAGTGCGCGGGTGAGTCCTTCGAAGTAACGATTGCGCTCTTCGGTGATGTTGGTGCCTTCTTCAGTACACCTGATGGCACTACGGTCTGCAATGGCTCCAGCATCGACCTGCAGGGAACGCCAATCGGAGGGCAGGCACCGTTCACGTACGACTTCACGATCGTCAACGCCATGGACGGAGCGGACGGTACGTTTACCGATCTCGGTAACGGAACCTTCAGTTTCATGGCCACCAGTACCGGCTCGCTTAACGTTCAGCTGATCATTACGGATGACAATGACTGTGCGTCCGATCCATTCGTGCTGCAGACGCCGATCACCATTATCGATGCCCCCGAGCAGCCGACCCTGACTGGGCCGACGGAAGTCTGTCCCGGGGCTACTGAGATGTACAGCGTAATTAATCCGCAGCCGGGAGTTACCTATATCTTCAACAACTTCCAGGGAGGTACGCTGGTGCCCACCGGACCGAGCTCGGCGACCATCATCTTCGCTAACATTGAGGGTGGTCCACTGCCGCTTACCGTCATGGCTTCGGCCGGTGGCTGTAGCGTGGCTTCCGAAGCACTGAACATCAATCTCGTGGATGTCGAGGCCGCCTTTACCTTTGCCAACGACCCGGCCGATCCTAACGGACTGACTTACAACTTCACCGATGTTTCCGATCAGGCGAATACCTTTGCCTGGGATTTTGCCGGACTCGATACGAGTACTGATCAAAACCCCACCTTCACCTTCCCGGGAAGTGGCGACTACGAGGTCTGCCTGACGGTAGATGGCGACTGTGGAATGGATGAGAGTTGCCAGATCGTCACGGTCACTTTCGTACCGACTGCCGACTGCGACGAGATTCCGCTGGCGGCTGGCTTCAACATCATCTCGACCGATGTAGCCCCGGCGGACAGTAGCATTTCCGCCGTATTCTCGGAACTGATCGCTGATGGTGAACTCACGTTTGTCCAGGGCCGTAACGACATGGGTCAGGTAGTGGTTTGGAGTCCCTTCCTGCCGAGCAACCTAAACACCCTTCAGGTGATCGAGCGTGGTAAGGGATATATTGTTAGCGTCAACACCGCTACTGAATTGATTGTCTGTGGAGACATGATAGATCCCGCTTTCCGACGCTCGTTAAACGCCGGCATCAATATTGTTGCCTACCTGCCACAAGCTCCGAGCACGCCGAATGATTTCTTCAGCGATTTGTTCCCGGGTAACCTAACCCTGGCGCGTGGATACGAGAATGGTAGCTACCAGACTTTCAACCCCTTCCTGCCGCCATCGATCAATACGCTGACGGAGGTTGTCAACGGTCGCGGTTATGAGATCAATCTAAGCAACACGGTTAGTGAAGGAGACTGGCTGGTATCTATCCCAACGGATGACCCCGATGCGGTTACCCGGGCTACCAACCAATATATGGTAGTGGCGGCCTCGACTAATCTTTCTGAAGAGTACGTGGGTGAATTTGCCTACGTGACGAATCTGGAAGGAGATGTCTATGCCCGTATGGAAGTCGTGGACGGAGGATATCTGATGACGACGCCCCTTTACGACAATGAGTTGGCTGTAAGCCTGGAAGAGGACGTGGAACTTTACGTAAAGTTCCGGGACGTGATGGTTCCATTGGGCGAACGCTTCTCGGCGGATAGCCGTCTGGTTATTAATGATTTGGACTTCTCAGCCCTGACTTCCACAGAAACCGAAAGTACGCTTGACTACGACCTTACTCTGGCCCCGAATCCATTCCAGGGTGAGATGACCGTTACGCTGACTCTCGGTCAGTCAGGAACAGTAAGTGCCAGAGTGGTCGATGTAGCGGGTCGTGAAGTGGTCGAAGTGCTGAACGGAGAAATGCTTCCCGCCGGTACCAGTACCCTATATGTGGACGGAATGAAGTTGCCGGCTGGTACATATATGCTAGTGGTCTCCGTAAATGACACTCCGCTATTCCAGGAGCGCATCATCCGAATTAAGTAACTACTTTTAACCTGATTAGGGCGGAGGCGATAGCATTATCGTCTCCGCCCATTTTTCAATCGCAACCAATGAAAAATACTATACTTCTATTCTTATTAGTGTTTGCCTGTGGCAGTGTCTCATTGCTCGGACAGGCGACTAACCCTCCACCGGATCCGTGGGCTTCTTCTACCGTAATTCCGAACCAGAGTTCCTTGCTGGTCGCCTTTGAGATCATGGGGCCTGACGCTCCTGCTGCAAACACCACCGACTGGGTGGCCGCCGTTGACGCGGACGATGCGAATGATCTGTTGGGCTTCAGTCGCGCTGACATAAATAGTCAAGGGCGGTTAGTCGCTTCTCCCCAGGTGAACGAGCCCACCGGTGCTTCAAACAGTTTTCATCTCGTATTTTGGGATGAATCGGAACAAACTTTCCATATTCTAAACGATGCGACAAATAGTCCCTTAACCATTGTTTGGGAAGACGATAATCCAAATGATTTTTTTGTGGACGGCTACAATATTGGAAACAATGGGGCCTTTCCGGGAGAGGGAATGCCCAGTATGCCAGGGCAAACCGATTTTGCCAGCATTACCACCTTCCTACCCGTAGAATTGACTCTCTTTACGGGAACTGCCAGTGGGAAGCAGGTAGCCCTGAACTGGGCCACTGCTTCCGAAGAGGCCAATGATTTCTTTGCCGTAGAGCGTTCGGCTGACGGAGTTACATTTGCTGCCATCGGACGGGTTGACGGCCGGAACGAGGCGGCCACCTATGACTTTACCGACGAGCAACCTGCTACAGGTGTCAGTTATTACAGGCTAGGCCAGACCGACCTGGATGGCACCGTGAACCACTCGGAAGTGATCGCCGTAGCGGTAAATACGGTGGTGACGGGCGCAGCCGTATTTCCTAATCCGGCCCGTACTGTCTTTAGTCTTCAATTGGAGGGACAATGGAAAGAAAGCGTGCAGGTGACCCTGCTGGACCACAATGGACGGGCACTCCGTACCTGGGGCGGTGCAGCTTCTGGACTAAATGAACTCTACCTCCCCGCCAT
Source organism: Lewinellaceae bacterium (assembly GCA_963838715.1). GTDB lineage: Bacteria > Bacteroidota > Bacteroidia > Chitinophagales > Saprospiraceae > Neolewinella. The sequence continues at coordinate 2,585,171 of CAWISE010000009.1, read as the reverse complement.
GGCTCCCGGTCTTTACCGGGTTCGTGCAACGGATGGTGAGCGGCTGACGACGACGACGCTGCTCATTAATCAGTAAGAACGGCACCTGCGTCTTCGCCCACTTTGATAAGGACTGAAGGATTTAACTATTTAATCTTTCAGTCCTTACCTTAACCGCATGTGCGCCGCATTTCGGTGGTCACCAACGGATCCGTCATTCATTACCGGAAAGACACCCGATCCGGGAGACCGTTCGCAGGCAAAATTTTGGGAACGGACGTATTGCCATAGGCCTGGCACCCGCGCGCCGCCGCCCGCCTTGCGAGTCTTTTTTCCTACCTTGAAACCCAAGGAAAAGCAATAATGATGAACCGCCGAAAAGCCCTTCAGTCCAGCCTGCTCGGACTGGGCACCCTCGCCCTGAGTCGTTCCGTGGCCGCCACGACCGCCGCCGACCGGCTGGTGAGTAGCGAAACCGCCACCAACCACAGTACTTGTAAGTGGTGCTACGCGGATATTCCGCTGGAGGAACTGGCCGACCGGGGTAAACAGATCGGCCTGAAGAGTATCGAACTGACCACGGTGGACGAGTGGCCGGTACTGAAGGAACGCGGGCTGACCTGTGCGATGGGTACCCACAAGGATTTCAGCATCGAGAACGGCTGGAACGACCCTGAGCTGCACGCTACGCTACGGGAACAGTACACGAAGGTGATCCGCGATGCCGCCGATCACGGGATACCGAACGTGATCGTGATGAGCGGTAACCGCCGCCGGCTGAGCGACCTGGACGGTATGCGGAACTGCGCCGTCGGTCTGCGTCCCGTGGTAAAACTGGCCGAGGAGGCCGGCGTGACGTTGCAGATGGAACTGCTGAACAGTAAGGTCGACCACCCGGACTATATGTGCGACCGTACGGAATGGGGCGTGGCCCTGGCCGAAATGATCGGGAGCGACCGCTTTAAGTTGCTCTACGACATCTACCACATGCAGATCATGGAGGGAGACGTGATCGCCACCATCCGGAAGTACCAGGACTACATCGGTCATTACCATACGGGAGGGGTGCCGGGCCGGAACGAGATCAACGACAGTCAGGAACTGAACTATCCGGCCATTATCCGGGCCATCCACGAGACGGGTTTCGACGGCTACGTCGCCCAGGAATTCGTGCCGACTTACGCCGATAAACTGAAGGCGCTGGAGGAAGGCATCACAATCTGTTCGGTGTGATCGAGCGAATGGCCCCCTACCAGAAGGTTGCGTTTGTTTGCTACCTGTCGTTACCGGTGTTCATCGTCGTGAATTACTACCTGCTGCCCGACCGGTTGCCGGACTGGCTGGGCACCATTGCCTGGGTACTGGCCGGTTACCTGCTGATCGCCTTCTTCGTCGAAGGCTACCTGCTGGTGAGCGATTACCTGGCGGGGAGACTGTTTCCGCTCCGGAACATGACTTTCTTCGTGACGGTCTTCAGCCTGGTGGCCGTACCGCTGCTGGGGGTGTTCTTCTGGATGCGGGGAGAGTACTACGCCGCCCCGACGGTGCTGCTGATCCCGGTGTTTTTTTACTACTGCGTCACCCATCTCCACTTCGTACGGATCGACAAGGTGAGCCTCCAGGCCAAGACCGGCTTTGGTGCCCCCGTTGACGTACCGCTGTTCGGGCTGGAAAGAATAGAGGTAGGGGAAGAGGAGATCGTAGCGGATGCCGGATCGGGTGTCGGCATACGGTTACTGCGCGGTTACTTTTTCAAAAAGGACTGGCAGCAGTTGCGTCGCAGGATGAAGGAGTTGCAGAACTAACTTCTCCTCTCCAACTTTACACTTTCAAACCAATAGTTTTTCAGACATATGAAGTACCTCCTGATCCTCCTCCTGGCCCTGGCCACTTTCGCCTGCGGTGACGCCGAACAGGTCGCCGCCGAGCAGGCCGCCGAAGAAGCGCGGATAGCTACCCAGAACAAGCTCTACGAAGCCATGATGGACGGACACGATCGCGTGATGCCCATGATGGGACAGGTCACCGGCCTGCAGAAAACCATTGTCGACCGGTTAACGGACGCCAGTCTGCCCGAAGAGCAGCGCGACCTGCTGAAGGCCGCCGCCGAACAGCTCGAAGACGCCAACGATGGCATGATGGAGTGGATGTCGGGCATCAAGCCCCTCGACGAACTCCGCGAAGACATGAACGGTGAGGCCATCGTCGAGTACATCAAGGAAGAAACCAGGAAGATCGCTTCCGTCGAAGCCGACATCACCGGTAGCATGGCCACGGCCAACCAGTTGCTGGGCATGGAGAGTCACGACCATGACCACGGAGACGGCCACGACCACGATCACAACCACTGATGCGGCGCATAAAACCGCTGTTCGACCTGACCGGTCGGGTGGCCGTCGTAACCGGTTCCTCGAAGGGTATCGGAGAGGCCATGGCGCGCGGCCTGGCGGAATTCGGAGCCAGTGTCGTCATCTCTTCCCGTAAGCAGGAAGCCGTCGATGCGGTGGCCGCCGCCTACCGGGCCGACGGGCTGGAGGCCACGGGCATCGCCTGTCACGTCGGAGATCCGGACAGCCGTCGCCGCCTGATCGAGCAAACGATTGCCAAATACGGCCGTCTGGACATCCTGATCAACAACGCCGCGACCAACCCTTACTTCGGCCCCATCGAGGGGCTGACGGCGGAAGCCTACGAAAAGACGCTGGCGGTCAACCTGACCGCCGCGCTCGAACTCAGTAACCTGGCCCTGCCCCACCTGCGGGAGAGCGGCCACGGTTCCGTCATCCACATCAGTTCGGTGGAGGGGCTGCACGCCAATGCCGGTTTCGGGGCCTACAACATCTCCAAGGCGGGCATCCTGATGCTGGGCAAGAGCCAGGCGGCGGAATGGGCGAAGGACAACATCCGCGTAAATGTCATTTGCCCGGGGCTGGTGCGAACCAAACTCAGTGCCGCCCTGCTGGCCAACGACCAACTGGAACGGCAGATGCTGAATGCGATCCCGCTGGGCTTCATTGCCGAACCGGACCAGGTGGGGGGCATCGCTCCCTGGCTGGCGAGTGACGCGGCGGCCTACGTTTCTGGCTCGGTGATCGTGGTGGACGGGGGGATGCTGGGATAACTCCCTGGCTATACCTGAATATTCTTCCGCCGCAGCTGGAAGTTTTTTCCCAGATACACCTTGCGTACCATCTCATCCGCGGCCAGTTCCTCGGCGGTGCCGGCCTTCAGGATGTCTCCCTCGAACATGAGGTAGGCGCGGTCGGTGATGCTGAGGGTCTCCTGTACGTTGTGGTCGGTGATGAGAATGCCGATATTTTTGGTCTTTAGTTTGGCGACGATGTACTGAATGTCCTCCACGGCAATGGGGTCGATACCGGCGAAGGGTTCGTCGAGCAGAATGAAGTTGGGGTCGGTAGCCAGGGCGCGGGCGATCTCGGTCCGCCGCCGCTCACCGCCGGAAAGGGTGTCCCCGTTGCCCTGACGGACGTGGTGCAGGTTAAATTCGTCCAGCAGGCTCTCCAGTTTCATGTGCTGCTCCTTCTTCGTCAGCTTCGTCATTTCCAGGACGGCGGCGATGTTGTCCTCCACCGTCAGTTTCCGGAAGATGGAGGGTTCCTGCGGCAGGTAACCGATACCGCGCTGGGCCCGCTTGTACATCGGGAGGGTGGTGATGTCCTGATCGTCGAGGTAGACCCGTCCGGCGTTGGGCTTGATGAACCCGACGGTCATGTAAAAAGTAGTGGTCTTACCCGCTCCGTTGGGGCCGAGCAGACCGACGATATCCCCCCGGTCCACGTGCAGGGAAACCCCCTTGACGACGGTTCGGGCACCGTATTTCTTAACGAGGTTTTCGCTTCTTAGTCGCATTAGTTCTGTTCCGGGTTCTGGAGGGTAACGGTCAGCTCCCGCACTTCGTTGCCGCGCACGATGGTGAAGCGCAGCAGATCGCCCGCCCGCCCGCGGCCGATGATCTCCGTCAGTTCCGGCAGGTCGCGGATGATGCGCTCCTCCACGCCGGTAATTACGTCACCGGGTTGGAAACCGGCCAACTCGGCCGCCCCGTCGGGAAACACGGCGTCCACCAGTACCCCCTCCGTCACGTCCCGCAGGCCGATCCGCTGAATGTCCGTCTGGGTCAGGTTGGAGATCTCAATGCCCAGCAGGGGGCGGCGGTAGCTACCGAAAGCGATGATATCGTCCACGACCCGCCGGACGAGATTGACCGGGATGGCGAAGCTGTACCCCTGGAAGCGACCCGTCTGGGAGGCAATGGCCGTGTTGATGCCCAGCAGCCGGCCCTCGGCGTCGACCAGGGGGCCGCCGCTGTTGCCGGGGTTGACGGCCGCGTCGGTCTGGATGAAGGATTCGATGGCGTCCAGGTCGCGCAGGATACTCAGGTTGCGTCCCTTGGCACTGATGATGCCGGCGGTGACCGTACTGACGAGCCCGAGGGGGCTGCCTACGGCGAGTACCCACTCTCCCGGCTGGGCCCGGTCGGAATCCGCGTAGGGCAGGAACGGCAGGCCGGTGGCATTGATGCGCAGGACGGCCAGGTCTGACTTAGGGTCGGTCCCCACGATATTCGCGGGGTAGCTGCGCCGGTCGGAAGTAATGACGGTGATCTCGTCCGTTCCCTGCACCACGTGGTAGTTGGTCACTACGTAGCCATCGGCGGAATAAATGACTCCGCTTCCCTCCCCACCGGGAACGCCGGGGCCGTTGCGCCGGCCGAAAAGCGCCTTTACGGCTTCCCGCCCGCCGGCGGTGGCCCGGGCGGCGATGTGGACCACCGTCGGGGTGGCCAGCGCGGCGGCGGCCGAAAGACTGGGAGCGGCGGGCTGAGCCGATCGGGTACCGTCAAACACAACCGGTTCGGCCCAGCTAAGGGTCGACGCGGGGGCTCCGGTCGGTACGACGATCGTAGCGGAACCGGCGGGCCGGAGTAGTTGGAGGGTGAGGAGGGCGGCCACGGTCCCCCCGAGAAGGGCCGCCGCCAGGAGCGGTATAAATTGGCGCATACTAAACTAACCGTGCGGTAACGGGCGTAGTTTTACCACTGTTATTTAAAACGCTGTAATTTCCGGACCGTTGACCGCCGCCGAACTATCCACATTGTTGCAACCGGAGACCGCCCTGGAGGCCGACTTCCTGACTGACCCCGAATTCTGCCGTGGATTGCACTGGGGACTACCCCGCTACGGCCACCCCGAGGGGGCCATCTGGCGACACATCATGGAAGTGAACGAAAATATTGACCGGCTGCCGGTGGACGCAAAAACCCGGGAAACACTGCGCATCATCTGCTGGGTACACGACACCTTCAAGCACATCGAGGATAAGGGGTCGCCCCGCGACTGGAGTAAGCACCACTCCATTTACGCCCGGAAATTCCTGGAGCGTTTCTGTCAGGACGAGTACCTGCTCAACGTCGTGGAACTGCACGACGAGGCGTACTACTGCTGGCGGCTCGCCTACCTCTACCACGACCTGCGGCAGAGCGAGGATCGCCTCACCGCCCTGCGCGAACGCGTCGGTCCCTACTGGCAGCTGTACTATCTTTTTTTCAAGTGCGACACCAGCACGGGGGACAAGAACCCGGCTCCCCTGATCTGGTTCGAGGAGACGATGGAGGGAATTCAGGTGGTGGACTTCGTCTGACGGCCACCGGCAGCCCTGCTCTGCGGTAGTACGGGGGCGGCGGCGCGCGGGTGCAACACCTTCAAACAGCCGTGGGAGCGGCGATCATAATTACGGTCGGTCTATCTTCACCAAAAACCTTGCACCTGCGTCCTCGCCAAATTGCAATAGTCCTTTTCCTGCTCTGCTGCGTACTGGTGGTCGGTCGTCTCGGCGTGTCCCACCTGGAACTCTACGACGAGTCGCGGCGGGCGGTCAGCGCGGTAGAGATGGCGCTGGGGGAGAGTCACCCGCTGGTACCTACCTACGCCGGGAAACCCGACCACTGGGGAACAAAGCCACCCCTGCTGATCTGGATACAGGCCGCGGCCATCAGCGTTTTCGGAGCGAACGAGTTCGCGGTCCGGCTGCCGAGTGCCCTGGCCTCGATCTGCCTCTTCATCCTGCTGATCTGGTGGGCGCGGCGCGATTGGGGAAGCCCGCTGGTGGGGGCGATCGCCGGACTGGTGGTCTGTGCGAATACCTTTTACCTGGACAATCACGGTGCCCGTTCCGGAGACTACGACGCGCTGCTGTTGCTGTTCCTGGTGGGGCAACTGGTGGGCGCTTTCCGCAAAAACTACTGGCTGCTCGGCGCGACCATCCTGCTGGCGGGATGGACGAAGGGCATTGCCGGTTGCCTTTTTCTACCGGGTATCGCCCTGTGGCTGCTGGCCGACCGGGAGGCACGGGCTTCCCTGCGTAAGCCTTACGTGTACCTCGCGGTAGCAGCGGGGCTGGTGGGGATCGCCGCCTACTACGGGTTGCGCGCCAGAGTCGACCCCGGCTACTGGCAACTGGTAACGGGAAACGAGCTCAGCGGGCGGTTCCTGGCCGTGAACGAGGGGCACCGGGAACCCTGGTACCACTACCTCGACCTGCTCTTCTTTCGGGATGGTTTCAGCATCCTGGGCGGGCTGGGCGTGGTCGGGCTGCTGCTGAGGGGAGGAAGGTCACAAAGACCGAACCCCGGCCTGCTCGTCGGCCTTACGGCCCTGACTTACTGGCTGGTCATCACCCTGGCGGCCACCAAGTTGTTCTGGTACCAGAGCCCGCTGTTACCGCTACTCGGACTGGGCGCGGGGAGCCTGCTGGTGAACCTGGGACGCCGCTACCGGGGGGCTGGCTGGGTGGTGGCGGCGGTGAGTGCCGTCGTCTTTCTCCGTCCGGTAGCCGGTGGATTCGACCGGCTGGCGGATCCCGAAGCACGACTGGGGACGGAGAATTTCCGGCTGAAGTACCGGGAGTTTCTGGCCGATCCGGCCGTCGAGCCGCCCTACACCATTGCCGTTCCCGCCTACCAGGCCGCCGCCGAGTGGGAGGCGGCCCGCGTACGCTACCGGGGAGGGGAGGTAGGGGTCAAGCACACCAGTGCCTACCGGGTTCCGGGTAGCGGCAGGGAGGCTTTGCCGGATAGTTTTGCGGTCGGGGAGCGGGTGGTGGTCTGCGAAAACGAGGCCTGGAAAGCACTCTCCGACCGTCACGAATGGACCGATCTGCACCGGGCGGGTGCCTGTAAACTGATCACCTCCTGGCGAAGGAAATAATTTGGATTAAATCTAAATAAAACCCTGTTACCAACATAGATTTTTATCCGCTGCTTAGAAGTTCGCCGTTTCGTAAATTTGCGGCATTATTGGTAAACTCCTCCGCGAATTTTTCGGAGGTACCGGTACAATCGCCCCGCGTATGAGAATTTTTCAGAAACCGGCCACGTTGACTTCCCTGCTCCTCCTGGCCGTGCTTTTACTACAGTCCCAGGCCAGTGTTGGCGGTAGCAACCTCGTGTTCTACGGTATCGCTGCCCTGGCACTCATTATCTTCTTCTTCATCGTGGTCAGCGTTGCTGACAACTTCATGGTGATCGAGTCGAAGCAGGCCGGCATCAATGAGGCCAATATGGGCCTTTTTCCCGCCTGAACGAATTGTTCCGGAGTAAGTCGCCCGAATTCCTGAAGGAGGAGCACGTCTTCACCCTTAAGGCCGGTTACGACATCCCCATCGAGGGCGCGCCCGCCAAGACGGTCTCCGAGGCAACCGGCGTGACCCGCTACGCCGTCTCCCCCCCGATTTCATCGGCCTGCAGCCCATCCCCAAGGTGGTGGTCGAGGTAGGTGACTCGGTAAAGGCCGGTGACGTTCTTTTCTACGACAAGAAACTGGACCGCATCAAGTTCTGCGCCCCCGTCAGCGGGCAGGTCATCGAGATCAACCGTGGCCTGAAGCGGAGTATCGCCAGCATCGTGATTCTCGGAGACCGCGAACAACAGTACCGCGGCTATACCCTGCCCGCTACCACCGCCCCCCGTGAGGAGCTCGTCGAGTTCCTGCTGGAAAGCGGTGTCTGGCCCGGTATCCGCCAGCGGCCCTATAATATGGTGGCCAACCCCGATCTGGTGCCCCGCGATATTTTCGTGAGCACCTTTGACAGCGGTCCCCTGGCCCCCGACATGAACCTCGCCCTGAGTGGTAAGGAGAATGAATTCCAGGCGGGCCTCGACGTACTGAACCGCCTCACCGACGGCCTGGTCTACCTGGGCCTCGACGGCCGCCGCGACGCGCCCAGCCCCTACGCCGGGATGCGGGGCGTTCAGAAGCGCTACTTCCGGGGTGCCCACCCCAGCGGTAACGTCGGTACCCAGATCAGCCTCATCCACCCCGCCGGAGCCGGCGAGAATACGGTTTGGACCCTGGGCGTGAACGAAGTGCTCGCCATCGGGGAACTCTTCGCCAACGGTCAGTTCAACACCCGCCGGCTGGTCGCCCTGGGCGGTTACGCCATCTCCTCGCCCACTCATGTGTACACCTACGGCGGGGCCAACGTCGGTGAACTGCTCAAGGGGCAGGTGATTGACGACAACGCCCGTGTCATCAGCGGTGACATTCTCTCCGGCACTGCCGTGGGAACCGAGGGTTACCTGGGGTTCTTCGACAACCAGGTGAGTGCCATCGACGAGGGCAACGAGGCCGAACTCTTCGGTTGGTTGCTACCCATCAAGCCCCGGGCCAGCATCAGCCCCACCATTCCGGTACTCTCCGAACAACTGGAGATCACTACGAACAGCCACGGCGAGAAGCGGGCTTTCGTGGTCAACAACGATTACGAGCAGGTCTTTCCGCTCGATATTTACCTCCAGCAGCTGATGAAGTCGATCATCGTGAACGACTTCGAGAGCATGGAAGGTCTCGGTATCTACGAATTGGTAGAGGAGGACGTGGCCCTGGCCGAGTTCGCCTGTGTTTCCAAGCAGCCCCTGCAACAGATACTTCGTCAGGGGCTTGACACAATGCGCGAGCAGGGATAAATCCGAAAATCCGCTGGAGGTGTTTACACAGACACCTTCCGCTTACAATAGTGATATGAAAGCTCTTCACGACTTCGTAACCAAATTCGAGCCGGACCACGAAAAGTCTCCGCTGCTCCATACGACTTACGATGCCTTTTACACCTTCCTCTTCCAACCCCCGGCGGTAACCACCGGCGGCGTGCACGTAAAGGACGGCATGGACCTCAAGCGCCTCATGGTGCACGTGGTACTCGCCCTGCAACTGCTTTACGTCTTCGGTACCTGGAACATCGGTCACCAGCACTTCGTAGCGCTGGGGCAGTACCCCGGTATGCTGGAGGGGCTGCACCTGAAACTGGTCTACGGACTGATCCAGATCATCCCGATCTTCGTCGTGACCCACCTGGTGGGACTCGGTATCGAGTTCATCTACGCGGCCCGCAAGGGGCACTCCGTGGAGGAGGGCTTCCTGGTATCCGGGGCGCTGATCCCCCTGATCATGCCGCCGGACATTCCCCTGTGGATACTGGCCGTCTCCATCGCCTTCGCCGTAGTACTCGGTAAGGAAGCCTTCGGTGGAACGGGCATGAACATCTGGAACGTTGCCCTGCTGGCGCGGGTCTTTGTCTTTTTCGCCTACCCGACCACCATCTCCGGAGACGAGGTCTGGATCAGCGGTATTGAGAAAGTGGACGCCGGCGTTTACGTGGGCGAGGCCTATAACTTCGTACACGGCGCCTTTGACGGGCTGTTCGGCGTACTGGGCTGGGCCACCTTCGGGGAGGGCCTGACGCCGGTTGTCGACGGTTTCACCGGGGCCACCCCGCTGGGTATTGCCGCCAAGGAAGGTTGGGCCGGCGTTACCGAGGTCTACTCCGAGAGCCAGATCTTCTGGGGTAACATCCCCGGTTCCATCGGGGAATCCAGCGCGCCGCTGATCATCATCGGGATGTTCTTCCTGATGTTCACCCGCATTGCGGACTACCGCGTGATCGTAGGTGGCCTGGTCGGTTTCATGGCCGCGGCCCTGATGCTGAACGCCATTGCTCCGGCGGAACTCACCCCGGAAACCCCCGGCATCTTCAAGTTCATGGCCATCCACCCACTGCGGCAGATGATCATGGGCAGCTTCCTGTTCGCGATCACCTTCATGGCGACCGACCCGGTTTCCAGCGCGGACACGCCGACCGGTAAGTGGATCTACGGCTTCCTGATCGCCTTCATCGGCCTGATCATCCGGGTACTTAACCCGGCTTACCCCGAGGGCTGGATGCTCTCCATCCTGCTGCTGAACACCTTCGCGCCGCTGATCGATCACTACGTTTACCAGGCCAACATGACCCGTCGTTCCAAGCGTACGGCCAGGATGGCCATCCAGCGGGACGAACTGATCACCAAGCGGGGAGACGTCGAGATACTGACGCCCCAGAACGCCGACTACCGCCCGGTAGGAAGCACCGGCGGACAGGGTATTTAAAAACCTTGCACCCGCGCGCCGCCGCAAAAATGGGCGACGGAGCGCAGGTGCAAAAACTATAAAAAATGGAAAAGGGAACCAACACCTACGTCTATACTTTCGGCCTGATCATGACGGTCGTCGTGGCCCTGGTACTGGCCGGATTTAAAACCGGAACCGCGGAAATCACCGCCCGGAACGCAGACCTGTTCAACAAGCGGGAGATCCTCGCAACCGTAGCCAAGCCGATGGCGGCCTCCGGCCAGGAAGTCGGGACCCTCACCGACCAGGAAGTAGAAACCTTCTTTCAGGAACAGGTGACCAGCAAGGTGATCGGTACCGACGGAAACGAAGTGGAGGGCATGAGCGTAGCCGACATCGACCTCGCCAAGGAACTGAAGAAAGACGAGGCTGCCCGCCAGTACCCCGTCAACATCATCGACCTGAACGGTGAGAAGTACTACATTTTCAGCGTACGCGGTAACGGACTGTGGGACGCCATCTGGGGTAACATCGCCCTGGAGGGAGACCTCAATACCGTAGCCGGAGCCAGCTTTCGACCACGCCGGGGAAACCCCCGGTCTCGGTGCCGAGATCAAGGACAACGCCAGCTGGAAGGCCCAGTTCGAGGGCACCAAAATTTACGATGGTGACAAGTTCGTCTCCATCCTGGTCCGTAAGGGCGGCGCGGTTGACCGTACCCACGAAGTGGACGGCCTGAGCGGTGCCACCGTAACCGGTGACGGCGTGAGCAAAATGCTCTGGGAAGGCCTGAAGGCTTACGAGCCCTTCATCGAGGAGCAGCGCGCCGAAACCAAATCCAAGTAACGACAAAATCCAGCCTCCACCATGGCAGAAACTACTGAAATCAAAACCGGCGTAAAGGGAACGGAAGCCTCCGAGCCCCTTTTCGGCAAGAAGGAGAAAATCCTGATCACCGATCCTTTGCTGGACAACAACCCCATCACCATTCAGGTACTGGGGGTCTGCTCGGCCCTGGCGGTCACCTCCCTGGTCTACCCCTCGCTGGTCATGGCCGTGGCGGTGGTCTTCGTCTGCGCCTTCTCCAATCTGTTCACCTCCCTGCTGCGCAACCAGATCCCGAAGTCGGTGCGTCTGATCGTTCAGCTCGTGATCATCGCCTTCCTGGTGACGATCGTGAACTTTATCCTGGAGGCCTTCGCCTACCCTGTGTACAAGCAACTGTCGGTCTACATCGGGCTGATCATCACGAACTGTATCGTGATGGGCCGCCTGGAGGCTTTTGCCATGGCCAACAAGCCCTGGCGTTCCTTCCTGGACGGACTGGGGAACGGACTGGGCTACGGCCTGATCCTCGTAGCCGTCGGTTTCGTCCGGGAACTCTTCGGTAAGGGCAGCCTCTTCGCGGGTTCTCCCATTGAGATGAAGCTGATCGGCCCCGACGCCAGCTACTTCATCGACACCCTGAATCCGGGATGGGGAGCCAGCTTCTTCGGTTGGTACGCCAACAATAACCTGATGGTCCTTCCGGCCGCGGCGATGTTCGTGATCGCGGTCTTCATCTGGATCCAGCGGTCGGTCAACACTAAACTGGTCGACGTCTCTTAGAGAAAAAAGACTTCCCGCCATCAGTCCCGCTGGCTGGTCATTCTTCCTTCAGATCGCGGAGCGATCGGTCTTTCTTCTTTTTTCCCCTTTCGACAATTATTATCCCCATGGGTGAATTCCTAAATATTTTCGTCAGATCCGCCTTCATCGAGAACATGGTACTGGCGTACTTCCTGGGCATGTGCTCCTACCTGGCGGTCTCCAAGACCCTCAGTACGGCCTTCGGTCTGGGCCTCGCGGTCATCTTCGTACTCGGCATTACGATGCCGATCAACTGGGTGATCAACGAGTACGTCCTGATTCCGGCCGAACTGGAGTTCCTGCGCTTCATCCTCTTCATCGCGGTCATCGCGTCGACGGTGCAGCTGGTGGAAATGGTGGTGGAGAAGTACAGCCCCGGCCTCTACGCGGCGCTGGGTATCTTTCTTCCCCTCATCACGGTGAACTGCGCCATTCTCGGCGGCAGCCTCTTTATGGTGAGCCGCGACTACAATTTCAGTCAGAGCCTGGCCTTCGGTCTCGGTGGCGGCTTCGGCTGGTTCCTGGCCATTATCGCCCTGGCGGCGATCCGGGAGCGGATCCGGTACAGCAACGTTCCGCCCGCCCTGCGCGGGCTCGGTATGGCTTTCCTGATCACGGGGCTGATGGGCGTTGCCTTTCTGAGCCTCACGGGGATCGACCCTGCGGTATTTGCCGGCTGGAACCCCGGGGAATAAGAACAACGTAACAGAGATATTACGTTAGAATGATAAACCGCCGACCCCCAAATCGGCTTACAGATAAAACACGACTACCATGCTTACCATTGGATTAGCGGTTCTGGTCTTCTCCCTCATCGTACTGGCCCTCATCACCATGTTGCTGGTGGCCCGTAAGAAACTCGTCCCCCAGGGTGAGGTCAAGATCGTCGTCAACGGCGATACGGAGAACCCCCTCATGGTTCAGCCGGGTTCCTCCCTGCTGAACGTCCTTTCCGACAAGAGTGTCTTTCTGCCCTCCGCCTGTGGTGGTGGCGGTACCTGCGCCATGTGCGAGTGCCACATCGACTCCGGCGGCGGAGACGTGCTGCCCACGGAACTGAACCACCTCACCCGCCGCGAGGTGGCCGAGAACGTACGCCTCGCCTGTCAGGTGAAGGTGCGTCAGGATATGGATATCCGAATTCCCGAAGAGATCTTCGGCATCAAGAAATTCGAGTGTACCGTTAAGTCCAACTACAACGTAGCTTCCTTCATCAAGGAGTTTGTAGTCGAGCTTCCGAAGGGAGAGGAGATGGACTTCGAGTCCGGTGGATACATCCAGATCGACGTTCCCAAAGTGACCGTCGATTACAAGAACTTCGACATCACCGCTCACCCCGAGCACCACGGCGACGACCCCAATAAGTTCCAGAGCGAGTGGGACAAGTTCAAGCTGTGGGACCTGAAGATGGTCAACGACGAGGAGCAGTTCCGTGCGTACTCCATGGCCAACCACCCCGCCGAAGGCAACATCATCATGCTGAACATCCGGATCGCCACTCCTCCCTTCGACCGCAAGACCAACGGCTGGATGGACGTGAACCCCGGTGTTTGTTCCAGCTACGTCTTCGACCAGAAGCCGGGCGACAAGGTGACGATCTCCGGCCCCTACGGCGAGTTCTTCATCAAGCCTACCCAGAAAGAAATGGTCTACATCGGCGGTGGTGCCGGAATGGCCCCGCTTCGTTCCCACCTCTTTCACCTCTTCCACACCCTGAAGACGACCGACCGTAAGGTGTCCTTCTGGTACGGGGGGCGGACGCGCCGGGAACTGTTCTACATCGAACAGTTCCGCGAGATCGAACGGGAATTTCCCAACTTCAAGTTCTACGTGGCCCTGGACAACCCGATGCCCGAGGACAACTGGCAGGTCAAGGAAGACATCGACGGTGCCGGTGACGGCTTCAAGGGGTACATCATGCCCGTCGTGATGGAGCAGTACCTGACCAAGCACCCCGAGCCGGAGGAGATCGAGTACTACTTCTGTGGACCGCCGATGATGAACGCTTCGGTGATCAACGCACTCGATGAACTGGGCGTGCCCCAGGAGAACATCGCCTTCGATGATTTCGGAGGATAGAAAGAGGTAAGACCGTCCCGCCAGCCAGCGGGACTGGAAGTAGAAAGAGAAAAGACGCTGGTGCCACGTGGTGCCAGCGTCTTTTCTCTTTCTACTTTCCTCTATTCTTTCACTCTTGTTCGAGGTACACCAACTCGCTCATAACCTCCCGGCGCAGAAAACTGCGGGCGACGCGGTTTACGTCCTCCACCGTCACCTTCAGGTAATCGTCGAGTTCGCGGTTGGCCAGCTCTGGCTGACCGAGCATGGCGTAGAACACCAGTTCGCTGGCCCGGCTGGAGATATTGATGTCCCGGTAGTGATTGCGGTGTTCCAGCTGGTTGACCACTTTTTCGAGTTGCTCCCGGGTAATGCCGGTTTCGATCATTTCCTCCAGCACCGCGAAAATTTTCTGACGGGCCTCGTCCAGATCAACGTCATCGGCCGGCCGGGCCTCGATGATGATTCCCCCGTCGTCGATGTTGTCGTTGATACCGGCACTGACCTCGGTAAAAAGGTCCGTGTCGCGAACCAGGCGGCGGTAGAGCAGGGAAGAACGGCCGCCTCCGAGCAGGAACGCCAAGATATCAATGGCGGGAAAGTCGGGATGCATGCGGGCGACGGTGCGCAGGTGCAAATAGATCAGCGGACCGGGGACGTCGCCCGATACGGTCAGGGAGCGGAATTCCTCCTGTTCCGGTTCCCTGGGTAATTCCGGCCGGACCAGCTTGGGGTCCGAGGAGGGAATATCCCCGAACCACCGTTCGACCTGCCCCCGAATGGCGACCGGGTCGTAGTTGCCGGCGATGCAGAGGATGGCGTTGTCGGGCCGGTAGTAGCGGTAGTAGAAATCCTTTACCTCTTCCAGGGAGGCTTCTTCAATGTGCTCGAATCGCTCCCCGATAACGGGCCAGCGGTAGGGGGCTACCCGGTAGATCAATCCGTTCAGGTGGTGGTAAAGGTCACCGTAGGGTTGCTCCAGGCAGGTTTCCTTGAATTCCTCGATGACGACTTTCTTCTGGGTGGCGAGTGACTTCTCGCTGAAGCGGAGTTTTCGCATCCGGTCGCTCTCCAACCAAAGTGCCGTTTCCAGGTTATCGGCCGGGAGGGTGTCGTAGTAAAGGGTATAGTCGGAACTGGTTACCGCATTGTTTTCCCCACCCGCCAGTTGGAGGGCATCGTCAAAGTTCGCTACGTTTTCGGAGCCTTCGAACATCAGGTGCTCGAAGAGGTGGGCAAAACCCGTCCGGTGGGGAGGGTCGTTACGGCTGCCGACCTTATAGAGCACGTTGACGGAAACGACCGTTCGCTGGGGGTCGTGGTGTAGGATGACGCTCAGCCCGTTGTCCAGGGTGTAATGGTCGAATTCAATCAAGGCAAATAATTTAAGGTGGTGTGGCGGCCACCAAAAGACAACCTTTTCGCATCCAGATAGTTGATGCCGCCTCTCTTCCGCCTGCTTCCCGCCCTCGGCCTGTTCCTGCTGTATGCCTGCGAACCGGCCCTTTCACGCGGTGAGGTAGAGGACCTGGACTACGCCGAGATCACCACGCCCACCGGCTGGCGCCTGCGAATCAACGGGGACGGATCGGCTACGCTTACCCACCGGCAGTACCCCACTCATCACCTGGACTACCCCCTGGAAACTTTTTATCCCGCTCCCGCCCGTCGGATTGTCAGTCGCTGCCGGCACAGTGCTCCCAATTCACTCTGTAGCCGCCTGGAGTATTACAGTGCCGCGGATAACCGGTCCACCCGCTGCGGCTGCTCGGTCAGGGGATGGGTGGAGGCCACGATGGAGGAGGCTCTCCGGAATATGCAGGTGGCAGTGGACGACCTGGGCAGCGAGCGGAGTTGCCGAATGCTGCGGCGGGAGTGGCTGGCGCAGCGGTAGGAAGTAGTCCGTAGTTGATACTCTGTAGCCGGTCGTGACAGGGTGTGGGTAGTTTGGTAGTACTTTTGTGGTCTTAGCGCGTTATGGTAGTACCGCCCTATTTACTGTCACTACCTACTATCTACTCCTTATATATGGATATTGTCGCCATCGTCGGCCGGCCAAACGTCGGAAAATCAACTCTTTTTAACCGCCTCATCGGGCAGCGGCAAAGTATCGTAGATGACCAGAGCGGGGTGACCCGGGACCGGCAGTACGGACAAAGCGAGTGGAACGGCAAGCAGTTTGCCGTCGTGGACACGGGGGGGTTCGTCCGTAACAGTGACGATGTTTTCGAAGCCGCCATCCGGGACCAGGTCAGGATCGCGATCGAGGAAGCGACCGTCATTATTTTCATGGTGGATGTAACCACCGGCATCACCGACCTGGACGCGGAGATCGCCCAGCTGCTGCGCAGGAGTAAAAAGCCGGTTCAGCTGGTCGTCAATAAGGTGGACAACCACCGCCGTCAGCTGGAGGCCAATGAGTTCTGGGGTCTCGGCTTCGAAGAAACTTACTTTCTCTCCTCCATGACCGGAAGTGGTACGGGCGATTTACTGGACGCTACCGTGGAGCACGTCGAGAACCACGAGGAAGTAGAAAACGAGTTTCCCCACTTCGCCATCGTAGGGCAGCCGAACGCCGGCAAGTCGAGTTTTGTCAATGCCCTGCTGGGGGAGGAGCGTAACATCGTGACCGACATCGCCGGGACGACCCGCGACAGCATCGACAGTCACTACAACAAGTTCGGTAAGGAATTCACCCTCATCGATACGGCCGGCGTTCGCAAGAAGGCAAAGGTGCACGAGAACCTGGAGTACTACTCCGTCATGCGGGCCATCCGTGCCATTGAGCGGGCGGATGTTTGCGTCCTGATGCTGAACGCCGCCGACGGCGTGGAGGCTCAGGACCTGGCCATCTTTCGCCTGGCCCAGAAAAACAACAAGGGGATCGTCCTTGCCGTCAATAAGTGGGACCTGGTGGAAAACAAGGAAACCAATACCGCCCGCGATTTTGAGTTGGAGGTCCGCCGTCGCTTCGCTCCCTTCAACGACCTGCCGGTGGTCTTCATGAGCGTGCTGGAAAAACAACGCATCATGAAGACGATCGATGCCGCCCTCGAAGTGTACGCCAACCGTACCCGCCGCATTCCGACTTCCACCCTGAATGACGTAATGCTGGAGGCCATCGAGCGCTACGGGCCGCCGGCCAGCCGCAATCGGTCGATCAGCATCAAGTTCGTTTCCCAGTTGCCACTGGCCTACCCGGCCTTCGCTTTTTTCTGTAACCACCCGCACCACGTGAAGGACAGCTACAAGAATTACCTGGAGAATCAGCTGCGGGAAAATTTCAACTTTACGGGGGTGCCGATTACGATATTTTTCCGGCAGAAGTAAGAGGATTCCGTTCCGAGATGTCGGACGACGATTGCCCTACCTTCGGTACGGACAATCAGGCGTCCGACTTCCTCCACCACACATCTCGAATCTTGAAGTTTTGCACCTGCGTCCGCGCCCGGATAACGCCTGCCCCGCGCGGTAGCTTCCCTCAGCCCCTCAATTCCTCAACCCTCATGTCCTTCACTCCCTCAGGAGACGACCCCGAATGGCCAGGTAAACGAAGGGGCCCACCAGCGGGAAAAGGAGTACGGCGTAAACAATACCGTTACTCTTACCCGCCGCCGAGCGGGCTGCCATATCTTTACCGGCGATCGCCAGAATGGGGCGATAGATCAGGACGGCCAGAATGAGGATGGCCAGAATGAGCAGGGTATTGCGCATGTTTGCGTTGTTTACCGATCTGAACCGGGGCCGTAGCCCCTTGTTGAAAAAGAGATGACAAAGTTGATCCCCGGCGATCCCGCCCCCCCCTTTACCGGTACCGTGCAAGACGGTACCAGTGTTTCCCTTTCCGATTACGCCGGAAAAAAACTGATCCTTTTCTTCTACCCCAAGGACGATACTCCCGGCTGCACCGCGGCGGCCTGTAACCTGCGGGATAATTTCCAGCCGCTGCGCGATGCGGGCTACGAACTACTCGGGGTGAGCCCGGACAAGCCGGCCAAACACCAGAAATTCATCGAGAAGTACGGACTGCCCATGCCCCTGCTGGCCGACGAGGACCACGCCGTGATGGATGCCTACGGCGTATGGGGGCCGAAAAAATTCATGGGCCGGGAATACGATGGCGTACACCGGACCACTTTCGTTATCGGCACCGACGGTATGCTGGAACAGGTGATCACCAAGGTGAAAACCAAGGCGCACGCCGAGCAAATTCTGGACGCGGCCTAGTGGCGGCTTACCTCATAGACGGTATTCAGGCGGGGCTACTACTGGCATTGCTGGTCGGGCCGTTATTGGTTTTGCTGATTCAGTTGAGTATTCGGCGGGGTACGATGGCCAGTTTTGCCGCTGCGCTTGGTATTTGGGTGAGCGACATACTGCTGGTGCTGGTCACTCACTACGGGCTGGGCGGGCTGAAGGATCTGTTCCGGGAGGCCTACGTCGCTCAGTGGATCGGTTCGGTGGGTGGGGTCCTCCTCATCGTTATCGGGGTAACCATGTGGTTTCGTCGGCCGGTCGATCTACAGGCGGCCCGTCCGATGCCCCGCAAAAAGGGGCTGGCCCGGGCCTGGCTACAGGGCTTCGCGGTCAATACTTTCAACCCCTTCACCTTCTTCTTCTGGTCGGCCTTCACCCTCACCCAGGTGCACGAGCCAGGGCTGTCGGAACCCCAGGCCCTGGCGGTCTACGCCGGCATTTTCGGCACCATAATCCTGACGGACTCGGCCAAAGTACTCGGGGCCCGTAAGCTAAGAAGCTTGTTACGGCCCGAGATGATGCTCCGGGTACAGCGGGTCGGAGCGATAGCGCTGGGGCTGTTCGGAGTGGCCCTGGTGGCGCGCGTCTGGTGGTGATGACCGGTTCGGATACTTATTTTTTCTTTCCGGGTTCGAGCGGCACCATACGCCAGACCTCCCCTTCTTTATCATCGCTCAGCAGGTAGATTGCCCCATCCGGGCCGGTAGCTACGTCACGGATACGGGCGGGCATGGGAAAGCGTTCCTCGTCGGTGACGGTATCGCCATCGATGGTAAGTCGAACCAGGTCACGGCTGGAAAGTCCACCCACGAAGGCATCGCCCGTCCAGTCGGGAAAACGCGTACCGGTGTAGAAGGTCATTCCCGAGGGAGAGATCACGGGGTTCCAGTACCGTACGGGCTGGTGGTAGGAGGAGTTCGGCTGGGGGTCGGGGATCTGGGTGCCGTCGTAATTGTCTCCCCAGCTTTCCCGCGGCCAGCCGTAATTGTCGCCCTTCACGACCCGGTTGAGTTCGTCGCCGCCGAGTGGGCCCATCTCCACCAGATAAAGTTCGTCAGTCCCGGGCTGAAAGGCCATCGCCTCGATGTTCCGGTGGCCGTAGGACCAGATTTCCGGCTTTGCGTCCTGCTGGTTAACGAAAGGGTTATCGGAGGGCACGCTACCGTCCGGGCGAATGCGAACCACCTTCCCCCAGTGATTATCCAGCTGTTGAGCGGGGTCGAACTGAAACCGTTCTCCCATGACGAAGTAGAGGTAGTCACCGTCCGGGGAAAAAACGATCCGGTTACCGTAGTGCTTAGCCCCGTTGAAGTAGGGTAACTGCACGAAAATGTCGGTGAAATCCGCCAGGGAATCTCCCTGTAATTTGCCCCGGCCGAGGGCGGCGGTAGACAGCGGTCCGTCCCCCGGTTTGGCGTAGGAGAGGTACACGTAGCGGTTGCTGGCGAAGTCAGGATCGAGAACGATGTCCATTAGTCCGCCCTGCCCCCTGGCGTGGACGTCGGGGGTTCCCTTAATCGTTGTTTTCTTAGCACCTGGCTCCGCGGACATCCGGTAGAGTTTACCGGTATTGCGCTCGGTAACGAGCAGTTGACCGTCCGGCATAAAGGCCATGCCCCAGGGGTGATCGAACGGGCCGTTCACGCGTTCTACCTGGACGAGAGCGCCGTTCCCGGCCTTAATGGATTCTACGCTTTGGGCAATAGAAACTACCGGGAGGGAGGAAAGTAGGAGGAAGAGGAGGAGCAGACGGTTCATCGGGGTCTTTTTTAAAAGCAACCCCAAAAAAATCACAGTTGTTTGGCCCTACCTTCGCGGTCATGGTGTATTTGGAACTAGAGAAAGTATCGAAAATTTACGGCGAGAAGGTGCTATTCGACCAGGTCGACCTGCAGGTGGCCAAGAATACCAAGGTGGCCCTGGTTGCTAAAAACGGTACCGGTAAATCGACCCTTTTGCGGGTGGCGGCGGGCATCGACCTGCCCGAGGGGGTGGGCAGCAGTATCTACCTGCACAAGGAAGCCCGGATGGCCTATCTGCCCCAGGAACCCGATTTCGGGGAGGGGGCCAGTGTACTCGATGCGGTCTTCGACAGTGATAACCCGATGGTCCGGGCGGTACGTGATTACGAGGAAGCCCTCAGTCACACCGATAAGCCCGACCAACTGCAGCGGGCGCTCACCAAAATGGACGAACTCCGGGCCTGGGACATCGAGGCCCGCATCAAGGAGGTGCTCTCCAAACTGAACATCGAGGATGTCAATCAGAACGTCGATACCCTCTCCGGAGGCCAGCGCAAGCGGGTCGCCCTGGCCAAACTGATCATCGACGAGCCCGACCTGATCATCATGGACGAGCCGACGAACCACCTCGACCTCGACATGATCGAGTGGCTGGAAGAGTGGCTGCAGAGTACCAACCTCACCCTCCTGATGGTGACGCACGACCGGTACTTCCTGGAGCGGGTCTGTAACCGCATCATCGAACTGGACGGGGGGCAGATCTACCACTACACCGGTAACTACTCCCAGTTCCTGGAGAAGAAGGCCATCCGCGAGGAGACGGAGTCCGCCGAACTGGCCAAGGACAAGAAACGGATGAAGAAGGAACTGGAGTGGGTCCGCCGGATGCCGAGCGGACGGGGCACCAAGGCCAAGAGCCGCCTCACCGCCTTCTCCGAACTGAAGAATAAAGTCGGCGGGTTCCGGGAAGAGGACGAACTGACCATCGAGATCAAGGGGCAGCGACTGGGGAGCAAGATCCTGGAGGCCCACAACATCAGTAAGTCCTACGGGGAGAAGGAACTGGTGCGGGGCTTCAGCTATAAATTCCAGAAGGGGGAAAGGGCCGGTATCGTGGGCCGTAACGGAGCGGGCAAGTCTACCCTCCTCCACATGCTGACCAAGGAACTGGAGCCGGACACCGGTAAGGTCGTTCACGGCGTCAACACCCACTTCGGCTACTACACCCAGGACGGGATCAACCTGAAGGACGATATGCGGGTGATCGAGGTGATCCGGGAGATCGCGGAGTTCATCCCGCTGGAAAAGGGGATGAAGCTGACGGCACGGGGCCTGCTGGAACGCTTCATGTTCAACTCCAAGCAACAGCAGGTCTACGTCAGCCAGCTGAGCGGCGGAGAAAAGCGCCGGCTGTACCTGCTCACCATCCTGATGAAGAACCCCAACTTCCTCATTCTCGACGAGCCGACGAACGACCTGGACATTATGACGCTGAACGTGCTGGAGGAATTTCTGCTGGATTTTCCCGGCTGCGTCCTCATTGTCAGTCACGACCGGTTTTTCCTCGATAAACTGGCCCACCACCTGTTCATCTTCGAAGACGAGGGCCACATCCGCGACTGGAACGGCCTCTACACGGAGTACCGGGAACAGCGAAAGGAAGAACTCTCCGGCGGGACTTCGGAAAATTCGGTCCCGATAGCTACCGGGACGACCGCACCCGCACCCAGCACCCAGCAACCGGCCGCCCCCGAGATCACCCAGGAACAGCGGAAAGCCATCCGCCGCGTCGAGGGGCAGATCAGTAAGCTGGAAGACCGGAAAACGAAGATCAACCAGGCCTTTAACGACATGGCCAGCCTCACGCCGGAGCGCATCGCCGAACTCGGCAAGGAACTGTCCGAACTCAACGACCAGATCGAGGAGAAAGAAATGGAGTGGATGGAACTGGTGGGGGAGTAACTTTTCAGAACCCTCCCGCTGTTCTTCCCGTCCACGTTATGTTGTTTCTTGGCCCCGTTGCTCCTTTAGAGTAGTGGGGCTTTTTTTACCACTAAGGCACTGAGGTGCACTAAGCTTAAGCTTCACTAAGCCACTGAAGTACCCTTAGTGACACTCAGTGTTGCTTAGAGACTTAGTGGTAAAGTCCTTACATCCGCCGTTCCAGCCCCGGAACCGTCAGCGCCTTCCACTCCGCAAAGTCTCCCTGAATGATGTGTTCCCGTGCCTCCCGTACCAGGGCCAGGAAGAAAGCGAGGTTGTGCAAACTGGCCAGTTGTGGTCCCAGCCGCTCGTCGACCCGGAACAAGTGGTGGAGGTAGGCTTTCGTGTGGATTTGGCTCGTGGGCGCGCCCGTCCCGATAGCTATCGGGACCGAATCTATCGCAGAAAAGTCATTGCGCCATTTCGCATTCTTGATCTGGATGATCCCTTCCCGGGTGTACAGCACTCCGTGGCGGGCGTTGCGGGTGGGCAGCACGCAGTCGAACATATCCACTCCCCGGCTGATGCACTCCAGCAGGTTGGCGGGGGTGCCCACGCCCATGAGGTAGCGGGGTTTGTTTTTGGGAAGGATCTCACAGCAGAGGGCGGCGATGCGATACATATCCTCGATGGGTTCCCCCACGCTGAGGCCACCGATGGCGTTTCCCGGCTGGTCGGTACCGGCGATGTACTCGGCCGACTGCCGCCGGAGGTCATCGTAGCTACTGCCCTGCACGATGGGAAAGAGTGCCTGTTCGTGACCGTACAGCGGCTTACTGCTGCGCATAAAGTCTACGCAGCGGTCGAGCCAGCGGTGGGTAAGGTGCATACTCGTCTCGGCGTACTCCCGGGTGCTGGGGTAGGCGGGGCACTCGTCGAAGGCCATCACGATGTCGGCCCCGATGCTGCGCTGGATGCCCAGGCTGGTCTCGGGGCTGAAGAGGTGCTTGGAACCGTCGATGTGGTTGGCGAAGGTGGCCCCCTCCTCGGTGATCTTACGCCGGTGGGCGAGGCTGAAGACCTGGTAACCGCCGCTGTCGGTCAGGATCGGGCCGTCCCAGGCCATGAATTTGTGCAGCCCGCCGGCGGCTTCGAGCGTCTCCGTGCCGGGTCGGAGAAAGAGGTGGTAGGTATTGCCGAGGATGATTCGGGCCCCGATGTCTTCCCGCAGTTCCCGCTGGTGGACGGCCTTGACCGTACCCAGGGTGCCGACGGGCATGAAGATCGGGGTCTGGATCACGCCGTGGTCGGTCACGAGGGTGCCGGCGCGGGCGGCGGATTTGGGGTCGGTGTGCTGGAGGGTGAAGAAGGACATGGGGCGAAGGTAGGGTGCACCATTCGCTCCCGGGTATCCTTTCAACCGTTGCGGTGTACTAGGTGGGTTCCAGCGTCCCGACGTAGCGGCCGGTCAGGGCGCGGCCCCCGGAGGCCGTGAAGTTGAAATCCAGGATAAAGTCCTCTCCGTCCCGGCTGACGGTCACGGACCCGCCGGTGAGCGAAGTAGTGACGCCCCCGTTTTGCGCCGGCACGTTGATATTCTGAACTATTTCCACGTCCATCGCGGTAAAGTCGGCGGGGTTTCGATTGTACTCATAGGTTCCGGGAGCCAGGGTATTAGGGTCCGCACTGATTAGCGCAACGTAGATGAAGTCGCCGGCATCGGCAAACTGATCGTCGCTATCCAGGGTAAGGCCGTTGGCCAGGAGGTAGACGTCGTAACCGGACAGGTCTATACCGGGAGCCGAACCGAGATCGTCGAGCTGGCCGAAGGTAATGTTGAAGGTCCTGCCGTCGAAGGTGAGCACGTTGTCGACGTTTTCACTAATATCGTCATCAATGACGCAGCCGGTAGTCAGGCAGAGAAGGCCACAGCCAAGCAGGAGGAGGAAAGGAAAGCTTTTCATGGGGAAGTACTTAGGGTGGCACAAAAATAGTAGGTTCGGTCGTACCCAGGGCCACGACCGGACGGCCCTGCTCTCCATTGGTATCTTTGCACCTGCGTCCTCGCCCCATTTTCCAGCTATGCTCCATAAAATCCTCCGTTTCTTTGCCGGCTCAACGCCCGAACCAGATCCCATGAAATTTTTGATCGTCGGCCTCGGTAATCCCGGGGCCAAGTACGAAGACACCCGCCACAACATCGGTTTTCGCGTGCTCGAACAACTCAGCGATCGCTGGGAGGAGCAGGGTAACGCCGAATTCTCCCGTATCCGTCACCGGGGCAAGCAAATCACGCTGATCAAGCCAACCACTTTCATGAACCTGAGTGGAAAGGCCGTTCGCTACTGGCTCGCCAAGGAGAATATTCCCAAGGAAAATATGCTCGTGGTCGTGGATGACCTCCATCTGGATTTCGCCCGCATCCGGCTGCGCGGCAAGGGCTCCGACGCCGGTCACAACGGCCTGAAGGACATCGACAAGATGACCGGCGGTAACAACTACGCCCGCCTGCGCCTGGGGATCGGCTCCGACTTTCACCCCGGACAGCAGGCGGATTACGTGCTCAGCGAATGGACCGCCGAGGAGCGGGCCGGACTGCCGGAACTACTGAAGACCGCCGCCGAGGCCTGCCTTGGTTTTTGCGGACACGGTCTGTCTAACACCATGAATAAGTACAACACCAAGTAGGAGCGCCTGAACCGTCTGCCCTTCCCACCGTTAGGCGGTATAACCAATTGTCCCCCTCTCGCTTGCCCCAACAAATCACCATCGTCGGCGCCGGATTCGCCGGCCTCTCCGCCGCCTGCTACCTGGCCCGCGAGGGCTACCGCGTCCGTATCCTCGAAAAGAACGAAGGGCTGGGCGGCCGCTGCCGGCAGTTCTCCACCCAGGGTTTTACCTTCGACATGGGGCCCAGTTGGTACTGGATGCCGGAAGTTTTCGAACGTTTTTTCAACGACTTCAACTCCTCGGCCGCCGAACACTACGAATTACTGCGGCTGGACCCCAGCTACGAGATCTACTTCGGTAAGGACGACCGGATGGAAGTGCCCGCCAGTACCGACGAACTCTTTCAGCTCTTCGAACGACTGGAACCGGGCAGTTCCGCCAACCTCACAAAGTTCCTCGAGGAAGCGGAGTACAAGTACACCGTCGGGATCAATGAATTCGTACAGAAGCCCGGGCACAGCCCGCTCGATTTCGCCGAGTGGCGGGTGATGAAGGCGGCCCTCCGTTTGCAGATGCTGACGGATATGTCGACCTACGTCCGCGGGCTCTTTCAGCACCCCCAGTTGCGCGAACTGCTGGAATTTCCCGTGCTCTTTCTCGGGGCCACCCCCGCGAATACCCCGGCCCTCTACAGCCTGATGAACTACGCCGATCTGAAACTCGGCACCTGGTACCCAAAGGGTGGAATGCACAAGATCATCGAGGGGATGGCCGCCGTGGCCCGCGGGCTGGGCGTAGAGATTCACGCCGGCAGCCCGGTAGAACGGGTGGAAACAGGGAAAGGGGCAGTCACCGGCGTGCGTACGGCCGACGGGAACTACTACCCCACCGACGTGCTGGTCAACAGTGCCGATTACCACCACTTCGAACAGGAAGTACTCGACCCGGCCGACCGGGTCTACAACGCATCTTACTGGCAGAAGCGGACCATGGCCCCCTCCAGTCTGCTGTTCTACGTCGGCCTGGACCGGCGGGTACCGGGGCTGCACCACCACACGCTCTTCTTCGATGCCGATTTTAACCGGCACGCTCACGAAATTTACGAGGAACCGGCCTGGCCGGCCGACCCCCTGTTTTACGTCTGCGCCCCCTCCGTCACGGATCGAAGCGTCGCTCCGGAGGGTAAGGAAAACCTGTTTTTCCTGTTGCCGCTGGCGCCGGACCTCGACGATACGGAGGAAAAAAGAGAGTTCTACTGGAACCTGATGTGCGAACGGCTCGGTAAGCGGATTGGATTCGATGTCCGCCCCCACGTGGAGTACCGGCGCTCGTTCGCCCACCGGGAATTCCGGGAAGATTACAATGCTTTCCGGGGCAACGCCTACGGACTGGCCAACACCCTGATGCAGACGGCTTTCCTAAAACCGAAACTGCGGAGCAAGAAACTTAGTAATTTGTGGTATGCCGGTCAGCTAACCACCCCGGGACCCGGTATGCCCCCCAGTATCATCTCCGGGGAAGTAGCCGCCCGTGATATTCACCGGGCGCTTACCGGTGCCAAAGAACTGTCGCCTTCTAAAAAAACCGCTCATGCTTAGTCTTTATCACCAGGTCTGCCGGGAATGCGCTTCCCTGGTCACCCGCCGCTACAGCACGAGCTTCAGTATGGGGATCCGGGTATTCGATAAACCGCTGCGGGCCCCCATCTACGGCATCTACGGTTTCGTGCGGTTCGCCGATGAGATCGTGGATACTTTCCACCACAAGAACAAGGAATCGCTCTTTCAGCGCTTCCGCCAGGACACCTACCACGCCCTGGAGGAGGGAATCAGCCTCAACCCCATCCTGCACGCCTTCCAGGAGGTCGCGCTCAAGTACGGCATCGGTCGTGACCTGATCGATCCCTTTCTGGACAGCATGGAAATGGACCTGGAGCACAGCCGTTACCACCCGGACCTCTACAAGGAGTACATCTACGGCAGCGCCGAGGTAGTGGGGCTGATGTGCCTGCGGGTGTTCGTCGACGGCGACGAGGCGGAGTACGAGCGGCTGAAGGACACCGCCTGCTCATTGGGCGCCGCCTTCCAGAAGATCAACTTCCTCCGCGACATCAAATCCGATTACGAGGAACGCGGGCGGGTCTACTTTCCCGGGGTGGATTACAACGCCTTCGATAACGACGTGAAGGCCAGTATCGAGGCGGACATCAAAGCTGATTTCGACCACGCCTATACGGGCATCGTACAGTTGCCCTCCAGTGCCCGACTGGGCGTTTACCTCGCCTATGTGTACTACACCAAGCTCTTTCAGAAGATCCGCAACAGTCCGGCTCACGCCGTTACCGAGGAACGGATACGGGTCCCGGACAGCCGAAAAATGTACCTGTTAGCCAGTAGCGCGGTACGGCACCGCTTTAATTTGCTCTAATGCGTACGAGCAAGCGGGTGACGGCCCCGAAACGAGTACGGGACTTGTCTGCCGACGGCGCGCAGGTGCAAACATCCCCGATGGAGCGGTGGGTGGTGGCCTTTCTTATCTTCAGTTACGCCAGCGGTGCCCTGGCCCATTTGTTACCGTCGGTGTTGCCGCTGACGCGATACATTACCGATCTGCTCCTGTTTTTTCTGAATGGTCTCGTCCTCTATACCATCTACTCGCGCAACCGCGACGAGCGGTTGTGGCGCTGGCTGGCGGGGGCTTATGTATTCACCTTTGCCGCCGAGGCCCTGGGCGTGGCCACCGGTGCGATTTTCGGCGAGTATGCGTACGGACCCACGATGTGGATGCAGTGGTTGGGGGTGCCCTTCGTCATTGCCCTGAACTGGTGCATGCTCTGTCTGGCCGCGAACCAGGTGGTCGGTTCGGGGTGGAACGTCCGGGCGACCGATCCCGTGGCCGCTTCGTTGAAGGGGCCGCTGCGTACCGTCGGCATCGTGGCCGTTAGCCTCGGAGCGGGTATCCTGGTGGCGCTGTACGACGTGGCCATCGAGCCGGTAGCGATCAAGCTGAA
>CAWISE010000009.1:725000-2552500 GCA_963838715.1 Lewinellaceae bacterium | reverse complement strand
ATGCATGTTGAGTATCCTGAGTAGGGCGGGGCCGGAGAAACCCTGTCTGAATTTGCGGGCACCATCCCGTAAGGCTAAATACTCCTGAGAGACCGATAGCGAACAAGTACCGTGAGGGAAAGGTGAAAAGAACCGCGAGAAGCGGAGTGAAAAGACCCTGAAACCGTGCGCCTACAAGCGGTCGGAGTCCCGATGTAAGTCGGGATGACGGCGTGCCTTTTGCATAATGAGCCTACGAGTTACTCCTCACTATCGAGTTTAAGGTTTTAAGGACCGGAGGCGCAGCGAAAGCGAGTCTTAACAGGGCGATAGAGATAGTGGGGGTAGACGCGAAACCTGGTGATCTACCCATGGGCAGGTTGAAGTTGGGATAGTCTCCCAATGGAGGACCGAACCGGTACATGTTGAAAAATGTTCGGATGACCTGTGGGTAGGGGTGAAAGGCCAATCAAACCAGGAGATAGCTCGTACTCCCCGAAATGCATTTAGGTGCAGCGTTGTGTAATGTGTGCCGGAGGTAGAGCTACCAATAGGGCTAGGGGGCTTCACCGCCTACCAACCCCTGATGAACTCCGAATGCCGGCATAACAGTAGCAGCAGTGAGGCAGTGGGTGCTAAGGTCCATTGCCAAGAGGGGAACAACCCAGACCATCAGCTAAGGTCCCCAAATTTGGGCTAAGTTGAATTGAACGATGTGGGGATGCTAAGACAGCTAGGATGTTGGCTTGGAAGCAGCCATTCATTTAAAGAGTGCGTAACAGCTCACTAGTCGAGCGTTCCTGCGCGGAAAATACTCGGGCATAAGCTCAGTACCGAAGCTATGGATTGAACGTAAGTTCAGTGGTAGGGGAGCATTGAAATCAGCACTGAAGGTGTGGGGTGACCCATGCTGGAGCGTTTTCAAAAGCAAATGTAGGCATGAGTAACGATAAAAGGGGTGAGAAACCCCTTCGCCGTAAAACTAAGGTTTCCATATTCGATGTTAATCAGAATTGGGTTAGTCGGGTCCTAAGGTGTAGCCGCCAGGCGAAGCCGATGGCAAACGGGTTAATATTCCCGTACCTGCTCACGATGAAAGCGACGGAGGAGTGTAGTTACCGCGTACTGACGGAATAGTACGTTGAAGGTTGGGTAAAACTGACCGATAGTACAGATTTGTTTTCGGACAAATTTGAGTGTAGCGAAGCGACTTCCAAGAAATAGCGAGTGAAGCAGCCCGTACCGTAAACCGACACAGGTAGTTGAGGAGAGTATCCTAAGGCGCTCGAGTGATTCATGGCTAAGGAACTAGGCAAATTAGACGCGTAACTTCGGGAGAAGCGTCGCCCACTCCGGGAGGAGTGGGCCGCAGTGAAGAGGCCCAGGCGACTGTTTAGCAAAAACACAGGACTCTGCTAAATCGCAAGATGAAGTATAGGGTCTGACACCTGCCCGGTGCCGGAAGGTTAAGGAAGGGGCTTAGGAGTAATCCAAAGGTCTTAACTGAAGCCCCGGTAAACGGCGGCCGTAACTATAACGGTCCTAAGGTAGCGAAATTCCTTGTCGGGTAAGTTCCGACCTGCACGAATGGTGTAACGATCTGGGCACTGTCTCGGCCATGAGCTCGGTGAAATTGAAGTATCGGTGAAGATGCCGATTACCCGCAACGGGACGAAAAGACCCCGTGAACCTTTACTACAGCTTCACATTGCATTAGGGTATAAGATGTGTAGGATAGGTGGGAGACTACGAAGGGGCCACGCCAGTGGTTTTGGAGTCGTCCTTGAAATACCACCCTTCTTATACTTTGATGCTAACTCCCGGAAAGGGGAGGACCGTGTGTGGTGGGTAGTTTGACTGGGGTGGTCGCCTCCTAAAGCGTAACGGAGGCTCGCAAAGGTTCCCTCAGCATGGTTGGTAATCATGCGAAGAGCGTATGAGTATAAGGGAGCTTGACTGAGAGAGAGACATCTCGACCAGGTGCGAAAGCAGGCTCAAGTGATCCGGTGGTTCCGTATGGAAGGGCCATCGCTCAAAGGATAAAAGGTACTCCGGGGATAACAGGCTGATCTCCCCCAAGAGCTCACATCGACGGGGAGGTTTGGCACCTCGATGTCGGCTCGTCACATCCTGGGGCTGAAGAAGGTCCCAAGGGTTGGGCTGTTCGCCCATTAAAGTGGCACGCGAGCTGGGTTCAGAACGTCGCAAGACAGTTCGGTCTCTATCTGTTGCGGGCGTAGGAATATTGAGGAGATCTGTTTCCAGTACGAGAGGACCGGAATGGACGTATCTCTAGTGTACCGGTTGTGGCGCCAGCTGCAGTGCCGGGTAGCTATATACGGAATGGATAAGCGCTGAAAGCATCTAAGCACGAAGCCAACTCCAAGATGAGTATTCCCCTGAGGGTCGCAGAAGATTACTGCGTTGATAGGCTGTAGGTGGAAGTGTGGTAACACATGGAGCCGAGCAGTACTAATCGCCCGACAGCTTCCTTTTTTCTTTTTTAACCGGCCGTGATTTTCTTCGGAGCGTCACGGAGAGGTGGGAAAGAAGTCTTCATAGAGGTTTAGAAGTACGTTAAGTATGACTAGAATTTATGAGTCAATAATATCAGGAAGACGCTTGAAGATTATTATTTTTTACAGACGGTCTTAATGTGGCCGTACGATCCGCAATAACGTCGGGAATTATCCCGGTGACTTTGAATTGCTTCTCTTACCCTTGTCAATTTTTCAAAAGTGAAAAACTAGAAGATCGACATCAAAGAAACGGAACTTGTCCTCGGCTCCCACTCCATTGGAGCGGGCGTTGGGAGAGGTTCAGAAGACTTTGGTGGCTATAGCGGGCAGGATCACCTCTTACCATACCGAACAGAGAAGTTAAGCTGCCCAGCGCCGATGGTACTTGGACTAGATCCCGGGAGAGTAGGTCGCTGCCAATTTTATGAAAGCCTCATCGCAGTACTGCGGTGGGGCTTTCTCCGTTGGGGGAAGAAGGGGGAGGAGTTGGTAGGAATGGGAATAGGAATAGTGGACACATTTAGGTGAACAGTCTCGAAACCCGTCCCTACTCTGGTATGCCTACCCACCCTCTGCGTCTCTGCTCCTCTGCGCCCTCTGCGTGAACGTAGCTCAGCAGTCCGGCCTCTGATATGCCTACCCACCCTCTGCGTCTCTGCTCCTCTGCGCCCTCTGCGTGAACGTAGCTCAGCAGTCCCGCCTCTGATATGCCTACCCGCCCTCTGCGTCTCTGCTCCTCTGCGCCCTCTGCGTGAACGTAGCTAAGCAATCTCCGCGCGAAAAACCACCCTCCCACGCCGCTGCGTTCACTCCCCACTGCGCGAAATATCGCCCTTCCCGTCTGTTAGGAGCCCTGACAGCCGTTAACCCTGACACCGTGAATCTTAAACAGCCCTCGGTGCCGGAACCGTTCAAGCGTGCGGAAAATGATAAGCTTGCAGCGACCGGATAGTATAAGTACTTACCGGACAATCAGGGCACTGATGCAAAGGGAGTCTATCTGGATATAATTATTCCCCCGCTACCGCATCGTCCGTTTCTGACTCTCTCTCCAGTAGCTGGATGGGGGTCTGGAACGCGGCTTCCAGTTCCTGCTCTACCCTTTTGCGGCGGTAGTCGCTACGGGAGAAAGCATCCTTCACGCGTCGTTTATCGCTTTCCACCTTGTAATCTTCCAGCGGGCCGATGATGCTATAGTAAAGGTTGAAGAAACCGTCCCGGCGGGCGGGCAGGATTTCCAGCTGGTCATCGTGACGGCTGATCTTATTTTTCAGTACCTGACCGGCATTTACCTTCACGTAGTACTCCAGGTACTGCTCGAAGGTATGGCTGCCGCTCAGGGTCATGTTCATGGCGCTGGACTGGATGAACATCGCCGGGATGTAGATCGTCTGCTCCTTGATCTCGAAGAAATTCTCCAGGCGGGTGAAGCGAACGCGGTCGAGATCCTTCGCCTTCAGGGCAAAGGCAAAGCTCTCCAGCATCTCGAAGTCGTTGAGTTCCCCGTCATCGATGGCGAGGCCCGCCCGGACCCAGAGCCGGTCGTAATCGAATTCGCCGTTCTCATCGTAGTAGGCCGTGATCAGGAGCTGACCGTTCATGCGGCCGGTCAGGTTCTCGCTGGTCAGTACGTCCTGGTCGAACTCGTTGCTCTGGTAGAAGAATTGGCGGGCATCTACGTTTTCCGCGGTGATGCGGGCCTCGTAACGTTGCAATTCCTGGAAGTAGACCTGCCCCTCGAGTCGAAACTGACCGTCCATGGCATCGGTCAGTCCGCGCACGTCCAGTTTCTTGGGGGAGAAGGTGAGTTGCCCGCGGAAGTCCGCCCCCTCCATCTTGTCCCAGTTCCAGGACGGGATATTGGCGTCAAAGCGTCCCTCCAGCAGGTCGGTCACCCGGGCCCGGGCGGCGATACTCTTGCGCTGAAGGCTGTCTGTCGTGCCGGATGCCGCCGCGGCTTCGATTTCCTCCTCGGTCGGGCCGGCCAGGGCGAGCAACTCGTCGATGTCCAGCTCGGGGCCGGTCAGTTCCGCCTCGAATACCAGCTTGGCATCCTGGGTATTCAGGGAGTCGGCGAACAGTACGGGGATCAGGTTCGTGGCCTTACCGGTAAAGTGCAGTTCTGTCCCCGGAGCCTCGAAGGTGAAATCGGTCAGTTGCATCTCGTTATCGAATAGTTCCAGGGTACCGGCGGGGAAGCTCAGTTCCCGTTCATTCACGGTGATCTCTCCGTCGTCGAAGCGCATCGTGCCCCGGGCCTGCACCTTTCCCATGCGACGGGGGCGGATCATATCCTCGTAGCGGCCCCGTACCCGCAGCCCTTCGAGACGGACAAAACCGTCACCCTCCGTAACCGGCCCGTCTCCCAGGAAGGCCGGCAGTGTTTCCAGGGGGAAACTTCCTTCGGCGCTGAAGTCGATCGTCGGGTCGTTCAGGTCTTCCATCCGGAGTTTAAAGTCGAAGGGTTCACCCCGGAAGGTACCGGTGAAGCGATCGATACTGAAGGTTTGTACCCCGCCGCGCAGCCCGTCTACGTAGGCGAAGGTGGCGATCAGGTCCAGGTTCTTGGCCCCGACGTTGAGTCGCGGACTGCCGAGCCGACCATCCGTGAAGGTCATCCGCCCGTCGATGCGGGGATAGTTGTCGTTGGTCCACTTACCGGTAATGTTGGCGGTCAGGTCGAGGGTGCCCCGGGTTTCCAGTTCGCCCAGTCCTTCGGCGTAAATCGGGGGGATGAGGTTCAGGATGTCCTCCAGGCTTCCGGAGCGGCTGTTGACGTTGAGATTGGTGCTTAGCCCTTCGGACGTGGGGGTGAGTTCGCCGAGGATGGCCAGTTCCAGGTCGCCGGCGGTAATCTCGAGTGGGGAGAAAGTGTAGCTGCCCGCCACGTTATCGACCGTTGTCCGGGCCACCAGGCTGAGCGGCTGGTTCTGCGCGTAGCGGCTGCCCTCCTGATCGAGGTAACGGACTTCCAGTTCCCCCTCCGTTTCGAGGACGTAACGCTCGTCGCCGAAGTCTCCGCTGAAGGTGGCGTCCTTGACCAGTATTACGGCATCGGTCTGTAACTGGGCGTCGCGGTAGGTCACCAGCACGTTATCGAGACGGGCCTCCTCGATAGCGAAAGAGGTTGCACCTGCGTCCGCGCCCGTATCGCTGGCATCCCCCACCGAGGTGTGCCCGGCCAGATTGTAGTTCGCATTTCCGTCCCGGTCCACCATGATCGTGATCTCCCCGTCGCGAATGACGACTCCGTCCACCTGGATCTTTCCGAACAGCGCCCCGAAGCCCAACTCACAGCCCAGCTCGCCGGCCCGTACCAGCGGGCTGCCGTCGCTGCCGGATATTTTTACCCGCTCTAGGTCGACGGAGAGGGAAGGAAAAGAACGGAGCCAACTCACGTCGTATTTCTCCACGGTGATCTCCCCCTGGAGGTTATTATTCAGTGAGCGGACGACGGTGGCCGCCAGGGAACCGCCGAAGAACTGGACGGCCAGGAAGGGGAGGAGCAGGAGCAAGAGTAGGCCGATGCCGAGGAGACGTAGGAAGCGCATGTGGGTTATAACGCTTTCGGGGGGCGATGTTTCACGCGGAGGTCGCAGAGAAGCAGAGACGCTGAGCGTTGAAGTATCCCCGCTCCTCCGCTCCGCGATCTCCGCGTGAAACCGCTCTATAATTCAAAGTTCGGTACCAAACTCAACCGCCGCCGCAGCAACTCCCGGTTCGGCTCCGTCAGCGGTACCAGCGGTATCCGCAGCACGTTACGGCACAGCCCCAGCATGCTCACGGCTGCTTTGATGCCCACCGGGTTGTTTTCCACGTACAGCAGTGGATGAATGTCCAGTTGCTCGAAGTTGAGGCGCCGGGCAGTGGCCAGGTCGCCGGCCAGGGAGGCGCGGACCATGTCGCTGAAGTGGCGCGGCAGGGCGTTGGCGATTACGCTGATGCCGCCGTGGCCCCCGACGGCAATCATGGCGGAGGTCAGCGGGTCGTCTCCGGAGAGGACGCCGAAGCGATCCGGCCGGTGCTTCAGGATCTCGACGGCCTGACTGAGGATACCGCTGGCTTCCTTGACGGCGGCGAAGCGCTCGTGGTTCTCGGCGAGCCGCAGGATGGTTTCGGGTAAGACGTTGCTGCTGGTACGCCCGGGAACGTTATAGATGATGAGGGGTAGCGGACTGGCGTCGGCCACCCGCATGAAGTGCTGGTAGATGCCCTCCTGGGGGGGCTTGCTGTAGGCGGGACTACTACTCATGATGCCGGCGACCCCGTCGAAGTTGTACTCTCCGAACCGCTCGACGAGCCGCTCGGTGTAGTTGCCGCCGAAGAAGCCGGCCACGATGGGTACCCGCCCGTCCACGTGGCGGATGGTGAAATCCAGGACGGCCCGGCACTCGGCCGCGCTCAGGGTAATGGCTTCCCCCGTGGTGCCGAGACAAACGACGTAGTCTACCCCACCCTCAATGACGTAGTCAATGATGTTGCCCAGTGCCGGATAGTCTACCTGCAGGTCGTCGCGAAAGGGAGTGATGAGCGCGACGCCGGTGCCGCTGAATTCAGGAAGTAGCTGAGGCATTGGTAAACGAGAATATGCGCTCGATGGCGGAAAAGGCCGCTCTGGGCTGTTCGTTTCCGTGGGTGTCGAACTGCAGGTGGTAGGGGGAATCGGCCGCCGTACTGCGAGGGCCGATCTTGAGGGTGGCTGGTTTCAGGGCAACCAGGAAGTCGAGCACGGTATGCTCGGCCGGGCCGAGGCGGATGAGGAGGTCGCAGGGGGTCTTCAGGAATTGCTCCACGTCTTCCCCGACGGGAACGCCGTACCAGTTGAGGGTTTTGGGCGTTACGGCGATCAGGTCGAAACTGGCGGACCCGACGTCGGTGGAGAAGTAGCCGAGGACCTCGATCTTGTTGGTGGTTTTCTTGTGGGCGTCGCGCCACTTGTCCACGACCTTGCGGTCTTCGGCACTGTCGGCTGGGTACAAAATAACGATACGACCGGCGGTATCCGGGTTGACGGGGCCGCTGGCCGTGACCTGCCGGCCGGCTCCTCTTTGCCGTTTTTCCAGATTATTCCGGAAGAGACGCCGCTTGATGTCGGTCAGGAAGCTCAAGTCTTAGTCCGCTTGCTGTGTACGCCCGATACTGGCATACTTGTTGATCCGCGCCTCGATGCGCTCGTCGGGGTCCATGTCGGTCAGCCCGGCCAGGGCCTTCTTGAGGTGACGCTTCAGGGTTTTGGCCATCGCCTGGGGGTCGGAGTGCGCGCCGCCCTGGGGCTCGCGCACGATCTCGTCAATGATGCCGAAGCCGTACATATCGTCGGAGGAAAGTTTCAGGGCCTCGGCGGCCT
This sequence comes from Lewinellaceae bacterium, assembly GCA_963838715.1. GTDB lineage: Bacteria > Bacteroidota > Bacteroidia > Chitinophagales > Saprospiraceae > Neolewinella. Next base: position 2,544,655 of record CAWISE010000009.1, on the reverse strand, counting down.
GTTCTTTGTAGTCCCAGCTGCGCCAGAGGATGCTGCTGCAGCTCTCGGGGCTGATCACGGAGTACCAGGTGTGCTCCAACATCATGACGTGGTCGCCCAGGCCGATACCGATGGCACCGCCACTGGCTCCTTCGCCGATCACGCAGCAGACGATCGGTACCCGCAACTGGGCCATCTCGAAGAGGTTACGGGCAATGGCTTCCGCCTGCCCGCGTTCCTCGGCCTCGATACCGGGAAAGGCACCGGGGGTATCGATCAGGCTGATGACGGGAAAGTTGAACCGTTCGGCGAGTTTCATCAGGCGCAGCGCCTTGCGGTAGCCCTCGGGGTTGGCCATCCCGAAATTGCGGTACTGCCGCATTTTGGTGTTGACACCCTTCTGCTGGCCGATGATGACAACGGTCTGCCCGTCCATATTGCCGATACCGCCCACGATGGCTTTGTCGTCACCGTAGTAGCGGTCGCCGTGGAGTTCGACGAACTTGCGGCACATCTGCTCGACGTAGTAGAGGGTGTAAGGACGCTCGGGGTGGCGGCTCAGCTGTACCTTCTGCCAGCCGGTGAGGTTGGTGTAAATGTCGCGGCGCGTTTGCTTGATGCGGCCTTCCAGCTCGTCAATCTTGCTCTGCATATCCACGACGCCATCGGCCTGTACCTCCTGGACTTTCTCCAGTTGTTCGTACAGTTTTTCCAGGGGGCGTTCAAAATCAAGAAATACCATTGGCGGTTGGGCTTGTGGAGGGCAAAGGTAAGGATTGGACGGTTGGATATTCGGACCGTTAGATATTCTGACCGTCAGGGGTAATGATCCAACGGTCCAACCCCGGGCGACGGCGCGCAGGTGCCAACTTATAATCAAAACCGTGGGAGCGGCGTTATCCTCCCCATGCGAGCCATCCTATTCCTACCTCTATCCCTCTCCCTCCTCCTCTCTTCCTGTTCCTCCGATCCGCCACTGCCCAAGCCCCGCTCCTACCCCCGCGTTGACTTTCCGCGGACCGCCTACACCAGGATGGACGTAGATTACTGTAATTTTACTTTCGACCGTCCCGTCTCCGCTACCGTGCAGCAGGAGACGGCTTTCTTCGATCAGGCTCCCCTCGACCCCTGCTGGTTCGACCTGCGGCTGGCCCCGGCCCTCAACGGCGGTATTCACTTCAGTTACTACCCCATACGCTCCTACGACGATTTCGAAAAGTTGCGCGACCAGGCCTTCCAGCTCGTCGGTGTCCACAATCAGCGGGCGAGCGACATCGAGGAGATCGTCATTCACCAGGATAACAAGAACGTCCATGGCATCGCCTTCGACATCGCCGGCCCCGCGGCCAGCCCCTTCCAGTTTTTTCTGACGGATTCGACCAGTCACTTCCTCCGGGGGGCGCTCTACTTCGATACCCAGATCAACCCCGATAGCCTCGCCCCGGTGACGGCCTACGTGAAGGAGGACATATTCCGGCTGGTGGAATCATTTACGTGGCGGGAGTAACCGGCTACTCGTACTGTACCATCAACTCCTTCACCGAAAATTTACCCAGGTGGATACTATCGAAGGAATCCAATTCCTTGTAAATTTCCAGATCTCGGTAAAATCCCTGATCGGTATCCGCTTCGGTATACCGCTCGATTTGTCGTTCCAGTACATTGATGATCCAGTACTCGGGGATGCCGGCGGCGGCATAGCGGACCATCTTGGTGGTTCGATCGGGCATCAATGATGACTCCGCTACCTCAATGACAAGTAAGAGGTCTTCACCGCCGGGATTAGCCTTGTCGTAGCGGGTTACCGGACCCAGAGCGATGTATAAATCCGGCTGCGGTTCCGTGTTGTCGAGTAGGGTAATGGAGTTCTGTACGCCAACGATGAACGTCGCCGAGGTTTTAATTTTAAGCGTAACGAAGTGCTCCGTGAGCAGAGTGACAGTATTATTATGGGCTCTTCCAACGGGGAACATCTTGGTGATTTGCCCACCGATCAGTTCGAACTGGTGGTCGTTAGTAAAAATACCAGCCTCAATTAATGCGTGGTACTCCTCGGTGGTCCACGTTTTGAGTGGACCACTGTAAATGGTGGGCGGCTCCATCAATTTGGTCATGACTTCTTCTTCTTTGCTTTTTCCGTCGCGTCCAGCAGGTCCTTCGTCGCCTGCTCCAATTCCTCCACGGTACCGGTCTCCGGTTCGGCTTTTTTCTTGGACGACCGGCGGCGGCTCTTCCTGGCCGGCTCGTCGGCGTCTCCCTTTTCTTTCTCCTTCTTTTCCTCCACGACGGCCTTGGCCTCGGCGGCGGCTTCCTCGCTGCTCTCGGCTCCGGTCTCCACGGGGAAGGGCTCCTTGCTGAAGGAGAGGGCATCGTCACCGAGGTCGGCGTAGATGGTATCTCCGGCGACGAAATCTCCGGCGATGAGGTTGCGGCTGAGTTTGTCGGCCAGGTCGGCCTGGAGGACGCGCTTCATCGGGCGGGCACCGAACTGGGGGTCGTACCCCCGCTCGGCCATCCAGTCCAGGGCCCGGTCGCTGACCTTGATCACCATGCCCTGACGGGCCAGCATCTTCTCCGTTTTGCGAAGCAGCAATTTGGCGATCTGCTTGATCTCCGCCTGGTTGAGGGGGAGGAACATGATGCGCTCGTCGATCCGGTTCAGGAATTCGGGGCGCAGGTTGTCCTTGAGGGCTTCAAAGACTTCCTCCTGGGTGGTTTTGATGATGTCCGCCCGGTGCTGTTCCCCCACGCTGGCCAGGTCCTCGAAGTTCTCCAGTATGGTTTCGGCCCCCATGTTGGAGGTCATAATGATGAGGGTATTCTTGAAGTTGGCTACCCGCCCCCGGTTGTCCGTCAGTCGGCCGTCGTCGAGCACCTGCAGCAGGATGTTGAAAGTGTCCGGGTGGGCCTTCTCGATCTCGTCGAGCAGGACGATGCTGTAGGGGCGCTGGCGCACGGCCTCGGTCAGCTGCCCGCCCTCGTCGTAACCGACGTAACCGGGAGGGGCGCCCACCAGCCGGCTCACGGTGTGCCGCTCCTGGTACTCACTCATGTCGATGCGGGTGATGGCCCGCTCGTCGTTGAACAACACTTCCGCCAGGGCCTTGGCCAGTTCGGTCTTACCGACCCCGGTAGGGCCGAGGAAAATGAAACTGCCGATGGGGCGGTTCTCGTCCTGTAATCCGGCCCGGCTGCGGCGGACGGCATCGGAGACGGCCCGGACGGCTTCCTCCTGCCCGATCAGCCGCTGGTGCAACTCGTCCTCCAGCTGGAGCAATTTGTCCCGCTCGCTCTGGAGCATGCGCTGGACGGGGATGCCGGTCCAGCGACCGACGACCTCGGCAATGTCATTAGCGGTCACTTCCTCGTTGGTGAAGCGCTTGTCGTCGGGTAGTTTTTCGAGGTTGTCCTCGGCGGACTTCAGTTGTTTGTTCAGTTCCTGTAACTGCCCGTAACGGATTTTAGCGACGGTCTCGAAGTCGCTGTTGCGCTCGGCCCTGGTAGCTTCATGCTCCAGTTCCTCGATCTGCTTTTTGATGGCCTGAGCGGAGTCGACCAGGTCCTTCTCATTTCTCCACTGGGCGCGGATGCTGTCCCGCTTCTCCCGGGCGTTGGCGATCTGCTCCTCGATGATGTTGAGTTTCGGTTCGCTGCCCTCCCGCTTGATGGCCTCCCGTTCGATCTCGAGCTGACGGACGCGGCGGTCCCACTCATCGATCTCCTCGGGTACGCTGTCCAGCTCCAGGCGGAGGCGGGCGGCACTTTCGTCGATCAGGTCGATCGCCTTGTCGGGCAGGAAGCGGTCGCTGATGTAGCGGTCACTCAGTTCGGCGGCCGCCACCAGGGCCTCGTCCAGGATCTCGATCTTGTGGTAGACCTCGTAGCGCTCCTGCAGGCCGCGCAGGATGGAGACGGTATCCTCCACGCTGGGCTCCTCAATGCGGACGGTCTGGAAGCGACGGACCAGGGCCTTGTCCTTTTCAAAGTACTTCTGGTACTCGTCCAGGGTGGTGGCACCGACGGTCCGCAGGTCGCCGCGGGCCAGGGCGGGCTTCAGGATGTTGGCGGCGTCCATCGCTCCGTTACCGCCACCGGCGCCGATCAGGGTGTGGATCTCGTCCACGAAGAGGATGTAGCGGCCGTCGCTGTCGGTTACCTCCTTGATGACGCCCTTGAGGCGCTCCTCGAAGTCGCCCTTGTACTTGGCCCCGGCCAGCATGCCGGCGATGTCGAGCACGAAGATGCGCTTGTCCTTCAGGCTCTCCGGAACGTCGCCCTTGACGATACGCCAGGCGATACCTTCCACGATGGCGGTTTTTCCCACGCCGGGTTCCCCGATCAGGAGGGGATTGTTCTTTTTGCGGCGGCTCAGGATCTGGAGGAGCCGACGAATCTCCTCATCCCGGCCTACGATGGGGTCCAGCTTTCCGTCCTCCGCCCGCTGGTTGAGGTCGATGGTGAATTTCTCCAGCAGGTTATAGGCGCCGTCTGCCTCCGGCTCATCGACTTTCTTCCCCTGACGCAGGTCCTTGATGGCGTCCCGGATACCCTGGTTGGTGGCCCCGAGGTCCTTCAGGATCTTAGCGCCCTTATCGCTGGCCCCCTGGATGATGCCGAGGAGCATCAGTTCGATACTGATGTACTTGTCATCAAAATCCTTCAGCATTTTTTTAGACCGGCTGAGGGCGCGGTTGGCGTCGTCGGTCAGTCGCTGCTTACCGCCCTGTACTTTGGGGTATTCGAGCAGGGTCTCCTTCAGTTCCCGGCGTACGACCTCCACGTCGAGGCCTACTTTCTTAAAGATAAAATCGGCCACGTTCTCGTCCACGGAAATGATTCCGGCGAGCAGGTGGGGGGTGTCAACGAGCTGCTGGCTGAGCTCGGCGGCGACCTTTTGTGCCTGAATGATGGCTTCCTGGGCACGGGTCGTAAAATTCTCATACGTCATGTCTGCAAGATAGGCTAGGGAAGGCGCAGTTTAAAGTGAACGCGTACCGGCTCGTTGGCATTTCCGACGTTCCAGGAGGAAGTCTCGACGAGTGCCTTGCCGACGTAGTCCATCACGGCGGGGCTGGGGTCGCCCCGGAACTGGAAATCGGTCAGTGCTCCGCCGGGGTTGACCAGAAAACTGACGCGGACCTTACCGGCTTCGAGCCCGGCGGGGGCTTCCCGTTCCAGTCGTTTCCGCAGGGAATCGTAGCCCTCGGCCGGGCGGGCGAGGGGGGGCTTGGAAAAGCGGGGAAGGCCGGTCGTCTCGTCCATGATGATGGTGGTGACGGAGGCGGAATTTCCGAAATCATCGGCGTCGGCATTGGAGTGGGCCCTGGGCTCCAGGCTGATCTGTAGTTCTTCGTCGAGGTTGTTGATCTCGATCTCCTCGGCCTCGTAGCCGGGGGCGCTCACCAGGATGCGGGCCAGGGTGGCATCGGCGGAGAAGCGGAACAACCCGTTGCTGTCGGTACGTTCCCCGAGGGGTTGGCCGGGCAGGCGGATGAGCGCACCGGACAGAGGGGCGTTGTTGTCATCGGTAATGCGGCCTTTAAGGTAGGTGGGGCGGGCTACGCGGGCGGGCGTGGAGTTGCCTGCGCGCAGGTCGGAACTGCGATCGAAGGTGACCGGGGGGGCGGCTTCCCGCCGGGACCGGGCGGCGGATGAAGCCGGAGCGGGGGGGAGCTCGGCTTTCTTCAACTTCGGGGCCGGTTCCTCGACTACATCCGCATTCATTTCCTCCTTCGCCTCCTCCTGAACCGGTTCGGGGCGGCTGATCCGGGGCTGGGGTGACACGTCCACGGATACTTCCTCCGCTTCCGCTGTCTCTGGATCAGCAGTTACTTCGGGTGGGGGTGTCACCGTAGGCAGGGGGGCGATCTCCCGGGCTTCGGGGGCGGCGGGGGCTTCCGTTTGCAGGGCGAGGTCGCTGGAAGCAGAATCCATCAAACGGGGTAAGACCAGCGCCGTAGCCACGATCAGGAGCAGCAAAGTAGCGGCCACCGCATACCGCCGGATGGACCTGACGGACCCCTTGTTTCGGGATGCCTGCACCTGCGCGCCCGCCCCGGTTACTATTCTCGCAACCGCCGCGGCATGGTCCGCTTCCGGTTCCTCCCGCAGTGCCGTCAGGGCCGTACCCAGTTCCGTATCCGTAGCGGCACGGCGTTCCAGTTCCGCCTCCTGGGGGGCGGTGAGGCGGCCGTCGATGTAACGGCGCAGCAACTCGGTGGAAGTCAGTTTAGCGGGCACTGTGTTCGGCTTGTTGTTCGAGACAGATCTTCAGGTTACGGCGGGCATTCTGCAAGTGAGAACGCACTTTGCCTACGGTAAGGTCGAGGGCAGCGGCAACGGTCTGGTAGCTTTCCCCCTCGGAGAGGTAGAATAGCCGGATACAGCGCCGCTGTTCTTCCTTCAGTTTTTTCATGCAGTGATGGAGCGGACGCACGTCCGTGTCCTCGTTGGTTTCTCCGCTTAGATGCAGCAGGCGGTCGGATTGCATAAGCGCGCCGCTGCTCTGTTCCTGTACGTCGCGTTTTTCCCGCCGCAGTTGCATCAGGCAGTGGTTACGGACCAGGGTGTGCAGCCAGCTTTTGGGGTTACTCACCTCGTGTTTCGGCAGTTTTTCCCGGAGCACGGCGTAGACCTCCATCGCAGCATCCTCGGCGCGCTGGGGGGTGCCCAGGTAACGCAGACAGAGGGCATACACCAGTTCGGCGTGCTCGGTGAAGAGCGCCAGGGCGGGGTCGGTAGTAGCGGCGGTCCGGGATTTGAGGAAGCGAAGCACGGGGGAAATTTACGGAATTTTGCTACGTACGCTGACCCTGGAAGCTAAGTTCCTGAGTGGGAAGGCCCGGTAGCCCGGTAGACGGCGAACTTGTCATTTTCCGCCACCGTCTCCACGGTTTTGAATAAGGCCCCCAGGTGCTTGCCGTACCCCAGGTGCCGGTTACCGACAACTACGAACGCTCCGTTTGGCGTCAGGGTGTCGGCCGCCTGCCGGAAAAATTCCAGCGCCACGGCCACCGTCGTCCGCTGCTCGGCGTGAAAGGGAGGGTTCATTACGATCAGGTCGTAGGGCTCGGCCGGGATACGATCCCCCAGGGAAAAGTCAGCGAAGGGGCCGAGCCTTTCCTCGTTCTTCCGGGCCGAGGTGATGGCCGGAAAGGAAATATCGAATCCACTGATGGTGGCCTCCGGGTGGCGCAGTGATAACTGATGGGCAATGACGCCCGCCCCGCAGCAGGCATCCAGTATGCGGTCCGGGGCGGCAGTCGACGTCCAGTTTTCGAGGAGGAACTGGGTACCGTAGTCGACGTGACCGGCGCAAAAAGTACCGAAGTGGCGGTAATAGGTGCTGTCTCCGTACGTAATCAACTCGTGGAGGGGGCGGTCCGGTGCTTCGGCCAGAAATCCGGAGAGCGTCAGGAGGCGGTGTTTCTTCCAGGCGCGGCTTTGTTCCACTTCCCCCGCGTAGAGCGCGGCAATCTCCAGCAGACGGGGCGTGAAGTACTTGGTGGGAAAAGCGATGGCCAGTTCCGTCTCCGGGCCGGCCATGGACCGTACGCCGGCTAAGTACAGTTCCAGCAGTTCCAGCGACTTGGGCAGGAGCAGCAGGTTAACGTCGGCGGCCGGGAAGGGCTCGGTAACCGGGCTGACCGCCCCCGCCCGCCACTGGTGGTGGATATCGTGACGGACGTCTGCGTTGACCAACCGGGCCAGTAGACCGTCCGGATCATTCAGCAGGTTGCAGGCCGGAAGCGGCTGGTCGTCAGCTTCGAACTCCATCGCCCAGTTCAGCAGCAGTTCGTGGCCGGCCTTCAGGGTGGGCCGTTCGGCGGTTCCCCCGGTCAGGTGGTGGTGAATGGCGTGGTCGGTTCCCCGCCAGTTGATGGTCGTTGTTGCTGCCTGCTTCATGGGGCAAAGGTATTCCACTCCGGTAACCCGGGTTATCTTTAATCAATGACGCTTCGCTTTCTCCTCCTCCCCGCCCTGCTGTTTGCCGGCTACGTCGGTTCCGCCCAATCGGGTGATCGGCAGCCACCGACCCCAACTCTGAAATCCGGAGTGCTCAAAAAACTGGCCCCGGCTTCCGGCGTGCGGGATCTGACCCTGCCCATGACCGACGGTCGCGACTGGCCCGTGATCGTTTCTATTCCGGAGGGGGAGGGGCCCTTCCCCCTCGTCATGGCACTTCACTGGGCGGGGGGCGGCTCCACTTACCGGGAGTTTGCCGAATGTCTGGCCCTGCCCGGGATGGACAGCCTCCGGGCCATCGTGATCGCTCCCTCCGCCGAAGGCACCCACTGGGTAACTCCCGAAAACGAACGCCGGGTGATCGATCTGGTACGTCAGGCGCGTAAACGTTGGCCGGTCGACGGGGAAAAGATCATCCTGACGGGTTATAGCAACGGCGGGATCGGGAGCTGGCTCTTCGCCGCCAAATACCCCAAATTATTCCGGGCGGCCATCCCGCTGGCGGGCAGCTACGATCCGAGACGGGTCGACGTGCCCCTCTACGTCCTGCACGGGGAGAAGGACGAACTGTTTCCGGTAGCCGACGCGAGGATGAACCTGGACCTGGCCCGGGGAAAAGGCGGGCGGATACACTGGACGGTCGTTCCCAACCTGAGCCACTACCAGGCCTGCAGCTACGTCACTGCCCTCCGCGGGGCCGTTGCCAAAATGATGAAAGACTGGACTACTCCCCAAGAATGAACATGCACCTACCCCCGTTCCTGTCCTTATTTCTAACCCTATCCCTCCTCTCCTCCTGCGACCGACCGGACGGCCCCCTACTGACCCCACTCCCAGCCTCCCTTACCCGGGTAGATTTTACCAATACCATCCCCGACAACGACAGCATAAACATCATGGCCTTCGAGTACATCTTCAACGGCGGTGGTGTCGGGGTTGGGGATTTTAACCGGGACGGCCGGCCGGACCTTTTTTTCACCGGTAGCTACGTCAGCAGCCGGCTCTACCTCCAGGAGGAAACTCCTTTTGAATTCCGGGACGTTACCGCAGCGGCCGGTCTGACCACGGATTACTGGTGCGCCGGCGTGAGCGTAGCCGACGTCGACGGCAACGGCTGGGAGGATATTTACGTTTCCACCCTCAATCCGGAAGGTGACCGGGACACGCCAAACCGGCTGTTCCTGAACCAGGGCCTGGGAGACGACCGACTACCCCACTTCGTCGAATCCGCCGCCCTGGTCGGGCTGGCCGATTCCAGCTACGGTACCCAGGCCGTCTGGGTGGACTACGACCGGGATGGCGACCTGGATTGCTACCTCGTCAACAATGCCATCGAGAACTACAACCGGAACCTGGCGAAGGGAGCTGACCCGAACGGCCGTGGCCGCAGTCAGGACGTGCTCTACGAGAATATCTCCGCCGACGGACGACTGCGCTTCCAGGCCACCGACCAGGTCCGGACCGAGGGCTGGGGGCTCGGGGCGGTGGTTCAGGACTTCGACCGGGACGGCCGGCCGGAAATCTACGTAGCCAACGATTTCATCTCGAACGACCTGCTCTGGCGGACGGACAGCAGCGGGCGCCTCGTCAATGAAATGGCTGCCTCACTGCCCCACACCAGCTATAACTCGATGGGGGTGGACGCGGCCGACCTCAACAACGACGGCTTTTCCGAAATACTGGTCGTGGACATGCTGCCCGACGATAACCTGCGCCAGAAGACGATGTTTGGCGAGATCCCCCACCAGCGTTACCGCACTTCCCGTCAGCGGGGGTACACCGATCAGTACGTCCGCAATACGCTCCAGCTTAACAACGGCGACGGCACCTTCAGCGACATTGCCCTCCTGGCGGGCGTCGCCGCGACCGACTGGAGCTGGACCCCGCTGCTGGTCGACTTCGACAACGACGGCTACCGCGACATCTTTATTTCCAATGGCTACCCGAAGGACATTACGAACCGGGACTTCATCGATTTCAGCCAGGAGGTTGCTTATTTCGGTACGGAAGAATCCCGGTTCATGCGCGTGAAGGAAGCCCTGAAGACCGTCGGTGGCGTGCACCAACCCAACTACCTGTACCGCAATCTGGGGAAACTGGTGTTTGCGTCGACGGACTGGCTACCCAACGACCCGAGCTACACCAACGGGGCGGTTCCGGTGGACCTGGACGGGGACGGTGACCTGGATCTGGTGACCAACAACCTCAACGAACCGGCGGGGATTTACCGGAACCAGAGCCGGGAACGACGGCCGGACTCCACCCGGTTCGTTACCGTGCGACTGGTGGGGCCGCCGGCCAATCCGGATGGTCTCGGAGCCCAGGTTTACCTGCGGTCGGGCGATCTGCGGCAGTACCACGAGCAGCAACGACAGCGGGGGTACCTGTCCAGCTTCGGGGCAGCCATTCACTTCGGAACGGGCACCGCCACTTTTCTGGACACCTTGCTGGTGTCCTGGCCGGACGGGAAATCGAATGTGCTGACCGGACTGCCGAGCGGACAAACGGTGACCGTGAAGTATGCGGAAAGCGTTGCACCTGCGTCTGCGCCCGTATTTCAACGCGCAAAGGCGCAACTCTTGCCCACTGACGTTGCGGGCCTACCCTCCCACGTAGAATCTTCGCCCAGTGACTTTGATACCTACGCCCTGGCGCTCCGGGACCGCAGCCGCGACGGACCCGCCCTGGCGGCCGGAGACCTGGACGGAGACGGTATCGACGAATTGATCTTCGGCGGTAGCAGCGGCCATACGGTTGACGTATACCGCCAAGATTCCGGGCGATGGACGCAGGTGCAAAGTTTATCGGCAACCAGGGAAGCGGAAGTTACCGTCCTTCGTCTCTTCGATTTCGACGGAGATGGGGATCCCGACCTCTACGTTGGCAGCGGTAGCGGTGGGTTCGGGAAACGACAGGAACTGACGCTGCAGGACCGGGTGTTCCGCAACAACGAAGGCGTACTGGAACCGGTCGACGTACTGCCCGCTATGTTCCCGGTTACCTCGGCGGTGGTCGCCGCCGACCTGGAGGGAGACGGTGACCTGGACCTCTTCGTCGGCGCCCGTCACTGGCCCGGTGATCCGCACCGACCGGCCCCTTCCTTCCTGCTGGAGAATAAGGAGGGACACTTTTACGTCCGCAAACGCTTTTCTCCCGGCCTGGTCACCGCCGCCCTCTGGGAGGATTTCGACGCGGATGGATTGCCCGATCTGCTGCTCGCCCCGGACTACGGAACGCCGACGCTGTACCGCAACGACAGTGGAGAACTGACCCCGGACCCCGTATCGCCGGACCACGCCGGCTGGTGGTACAGCCTCACCTCCACCGACCTGGACGGGGACGGCGACCTCGACGTGCTGGCCGGTAACGCCGGTCTTAACGTCCCGTACCGGGTCAGCCCCGGCCGTCCACTGGCCGTCCGCGTAGCTGATTACGACGACAACGGAAAGGCCGACCCCATCGTGACGGCCTACAACGGAGAAACGGCTTATCCGGTCCACCCCCGGAATACCCTGGGCAGACAGCTTCCTTCCCTGAAACGTCAAATGCCGAGTTACGGCGATTACGGTGGCTGGACGGAGGCGGAGCTGCCGCCCCTGGGCGAAGACGGATATGTACTACGGATCAACGACTTGCATTCCTACTACCTGGAAAATGACGGGGCCGGTCATTTCACCTACCACCCGCTGCCGTTACCGGGGCAGACCGCCCCGATCCGCGCCGCCGTTCCGACCGTGCTGACCGACGGCCGACCGGGGCTGCTGGTCGTCCAGAACGATTACGCCACCGAGGTACTGAACGGACGCTACGATGCGGGTACCGGCTTCGCGCTGAGCCTGGATTCGGCCGGTCAACCGGAAGTGCTGCCCCGTTACTGGTCGGTAAGGGCGGATGCCCGCTCGGTGGTCCGGCTGAGAAGCGGGGCGATACTGGTAGGGGTGAACGGCGGGCGGGTGCTGTCGTTTACCCGGGCTGACTAGTCAAAATTGAAACAAATCAATCATTTCGCGATCACCGGGGAACCTAGATCACGAATCGGTCCCCACGAAGAAGCCATCTCCGATCACTCCATCGGCCAGACGGATTCCCGCGCGGGTCAGGCGGTAGACCGGGTCTTCCGGCTGGATTGGGTGAAACAGGCCCCGCTCCAGGTTACCCCGCTGATTATCCACGAAGTAGGCCGCCAGCTCCGGGGAGAAACGTTCCGCTAGAACTGACGGTTTGACTCCAATGCTACGGCGTAACCCCGTCATGATGAACTCGTTGTAGGCATCCGTTGGGGTGAGTACTTCCCGTTCGAACAGGAAGTCCTTGGCGGCGGCCAGTTCTTCGGGGGTTCCGATCTCGGCCAGGGCCTTCAGGTACTTCGCGTTGCTGGAGACGTTCCAGCGCCGGGTCAGTTTTCCGTCAAAGGAGTGCGCCCCGGGACCGACGCCGAGGTAGGGTCGGCCCGACCAGTACCCGCTGTTGTGGCGGCTCTCCCGGCCGGGGAGGGCGAAATTGCTGATCTCGTAGTGATCGTACCCGTAAGCGGTCAGATGATCGACCAGCATATCGAACTGGGTGGCAAACCGCTCGTCGTCGGTATCCGCCACCTTTCCGTGCTCGACGAGGTGGCCGAGGGCGGTCTTCGGTTCCACGGTCAGGGCGTAGCTGGAGACGTGGGAGACGCCCAGGTCGGTGGCCCGCCGCAGATTATCGGCCCAGATGGCGTCGGTGGTCGTCTGCCCTCCGTAGATCAGGTCGATGCTGATGTCGTCGAAGCCGGCGGCGACCACCTTCTCCACGGCCGTACGGGCCTCCTCCGAATCGTGGGCACGGTTCATGAACCGCAGGTCGGCCTCGTTGAAGCTCTGGATACCGACGCTCAGTCGGTTGACGGGAGACCGGGCCAGGGTGGCGATCCGCTCCGGGGTGAGGTCGTCCGGATTGGCTTCCAGGGTGATTTCGGCACTAACCGCGAGATGGTACCCTTCGCCCATCTCTTGTGGGCCGTCCCAGTAACCTTCCGCGCGTAGCGTGGAGAAAAGTTGGTCAAGCTCCTGCCCGGTCAGCAACGAAGGCGTCCCCCCGCCCAGGTAGATGGTTTCCACCGGCCCCGGTGGCAGTTCCTTCCGGCGCAACCGCAGTTCCTTGCAAATGGCGTCGATCATCTCCTTCCGCGGCTTCAGGTTGGTGCTGAAGTGGAAGTTGCAGTAGGAGCAGGCCTGCTTGCAGAAGGGGATGTGGAGGTAGAGCAAGTTGGGGAGTTTGGGAATTAGAGAGTCCGGGAGTTAGCTGCCGCATGTTGGAAGCGCGGTAGCTGACTCCCAAACTCAAAACTCCCGAACTCAACGACTTTTGGGTCGTCTCCGCTTCCCGCCCCGGTTCATCATCTGGTGGCCCTGTTTGCCCATGCGCTGGGCGGCCTTCATCTGGCCGGATTGCTTGAGGGCGGTGTCGAGGTACTCGATCTGCTCCTTGATCTGCGGAACTTTGACGTTGGCATCCTTGGCCTTCTTCAGGTACTGCTTGGCGGCGGGGAAATTTTTTCGGTTGGCCTCGATCTGGGCGAGTTGCAGGTGCAGCATGGCCCGCTCGTTGGGCGTCGGGATGTCGATGGCCTCGGCCTTCTTCAGCCACATCTCCCCCTGGTTCAGGTCCTTGCGGCTCAGGGCGATGGTGCCCTTCATCATGTAGTAGAAAGCGCGGTTGGCACTGTAGAGCCACTCCGGTTTCAGGGTGAGGTTGAGCATTTTCTCGGCACCGTCCATATCCTGTACCTGGGCCAGTTTGGCGGCCGGCCCGACCGTTCCCAGAAAGATGTAACCGACGAAGAGGACGATTCCCGCCAGGAGGAAGGGGAAACCGTACCAGAATCCGGGGCCGACCCACAGACCGATACCGCCCAGGAGGCAGGCGGCGATGAGGGCAAAGCGGATATAGGGAGGGATGATGAACATGATTATTTATTATAATTCTGCTTCGTGGAGGCGTTGGGCACGCTTGGCCACAAAGATAGAGACTTCGTAAAGGAAGTAAAGCGGCAGCGCGATCAGGATCTGGGTCACCACGTCGGGCGGGGTGAGCAGACTGGCCAGGATCAGGATGCCGATGAGGCTGTGCTTGCGGTACTTGCGCATGGCCTCGGCGGTGACCATACCGAAGCGGGCCAGGAAGTAAATCAGCACGGGTAGTTCGAAGATGAGAGCGGCCGGCAGGGTGAACATCACCATGAAACCGATGTAGGAGCCCATTTTCGGCTGGTTCACGGCACCGCCGACGTCGAAGCCCATCAGGAAGTTGGTGCCGAAGGGGGCAATGACGAAAAAGCCGAAGCAAACCCCGGTGAAAAACAGGAGGGAACAGATCAGGATCACCCAGCGGGTTCCCCGTTGCTCCTCTTCGTAGAGACCGGGGCGGATGAACGACCAGATCTCGTAGAACACGTAGGGGAAGGCCAGCACGAAGCCACCGACGAACGACATTTTTACCGCGGTAATAAATTGTTCCCCGAACTCGATGGCCTGAATTTCGACGTTCGGGCCGGTCATGCACAGGGCACCGCCGGTCCCGATCCGCTCGGAGAGCCAGCAGAAAAAGCGGTAGCTGGGAAAATCGTCGAAGTTGGTGGCGAAAAGTACGCGGCGGAAGTACCAGTCCCGGAAAACGAACAGGCCGATACCACCGATCAGGATGGCGATCAGCGAGCGCATTACGTGCCAGCGCAGTTCTTCGAGGTGGTCCACGAACGACATTTCCTTATCGGGCGCCGGTTTGGGGCGGCCGTGGTCATCGTACTCCCAGCTGTCTACGTCTACTTGATCGAGGGGCATGCGGCGAAGGTAAAATTAGATCGTTGGATTATTTGGATTATTGGGCCGTTGGCAGGAACTCCCTCACCGCCTCGTAACTATAATCCCACAGCCGGCGGGCCAGTTCCTCGTTACGGGCGATCGGGCTGGGTTTCTGGAGGCACTGTTGCTGGTCGAAATAGCGACCGGAAACTTCGCGGACTTCGGGGCTGGTGGCCAGGTACACGCTGGTATCCGCCCCGGCGTGCGGCTTGCGGGCAAAGGGCTTGTAGAGCGACCAGACCAGGGAGGTGATCGCCTTGGATCCCTTATTGGCCAGTTTGGTGCCCACCACGCCCGGGTGCAGGCAGTTGGTTGTCATCTCCTCCCCGTAGCGGCGGTCGAGTTCGAGGGTGAAGAGCACGTTGGCCAGTTTACTACGGGCGTAGGCACTGCTGCCGTTGTAGCACTTCCCGTCCATTTCCCCCCGCAGATCGTCGAACCCCATCGTTCCCTTAAAGTGCATCGCGCTGCTCACGTTGATGACCCGCGTACAGTGCCGGCAGCACTGCATGGCGGGCAGTAAACTCAGGGTGAGCAGGAAGTGACCGAGGTGGTTGACGCCGAACTGCATTTCGTAACCGTCCTTGGTCAGTTCCAGGCGGTCGGTGTACAGGCCGGCGTTGTTGATCAGGACGTCGAGGCGGGGGTGCTCACTCAGGAAGTGGGCGGCGGCATCGCGGACGCTCCCCAGATCGGCCAGGTTCAGCGGCAGGGTGTCGATCCGCTCGTTCCCCGTCAGGCTGATCAGTTCGGCGGCGGTACGCTGGGCCTTGGCCTCGTCCCGACAGGCCAGGACCAGGTGCGCGCCTTTTTCGGCCAGCCGCTGGGCGGTGGCGCGTCCGATGCCGTCATTGGCACCGGTGATCAGTACGGTTTTGTCTGTGATAGCCATAGCAGTGACGGAGTAACAATGGCGTAGGGGGGCATGGTTGAGTTGTGCCCTATCTTGTCACCGTGTTAAAGACCAAGAACCTCACTTATCAGTACGCCGGGGCGGCCCCCTTACAATTTCCCGACCTCTCCGTGGCCGCCGGGACATCCTGTCTCCTGCTCGGCCCTTCCGGCTCGGGCAAGAGTACCTGGCTGCACCTGCTGGGGGGCGTCCTGACGCCGACGGCGGGAACGGCAAGCCTCGGTGACACCCCTTACAGCGAACTGAGGGGCGGCGCGCTCGATCGGTTCCGGGGCCGGAACATCGGTATTGTCTTTCAGCGGGCTTATTTCCTGGAGGCCCTGTCGGTAGAAGAAAATCTGGCGATTGCCCGGCACACCGCGGGGCTACCGCCCGATAAAGATTTGTTGGCGCGGACGCTAGCAGCCATGTCCATCGAAAAATACGCCCGTCGCGCTCCCCGCCGCCTGTCGGTAGGCGAGCAGCAGCGGGTCACCATTGCCCGGGCGTTGGTCAACCAACCCAGACTTTTGCTGGCCGACGAACCTACCTCCGCCCTGGACGGAAAGAATGCCGCTACCGTCAGTAAATTACTCTGTGACCGGGCCCGGGAACTGGGAGCGGCCCTGGTGGTGGTCACCCACGACGAGCGGATCCGGGCGGATTACGATCAGATCATTGAGTTGAAAAATTGATTTTACGCAAACCTTAAAGTGACGGTTCCGCAGAGGGAAACGGAGGGAAACGGAGTTGAGCGAAGGGTGAAATCGCTGCGCGATCTTCAGGAGTAAACCGAGCAGTTAAACTAAGAATCAGACTATATCCATGAGTACCTTCCGACTGGCCCTGCGCAATTTGCTCCACCAACCCCTCACCAGCGCACTCTCCGTGTTACTGGCGGCCCTCGGGGCGGGGCTCATCAGTCTGATCCTGTTGCTGAGCTGGCAACTGGAACGGCAGTTCGACCGCAATTTGGCGGGCATCAACCTGGTGGTGGGGGCGAAGGGCAGCCCGCTGCAACTCATCCTGTCGAGTATGTACCACGTGGATGCCCCGACCGGCAATATCCCCCTGGCGAGCGCCCGCCCCTTCCTCAACCCTAAACACCCCTACATCGAAAGGGTCGTTCCCCTGAGCCTGGGAGACAGCTACCGGGGCCGCCGCATCGTCGGTACCCGACCGAGCTTCCTGGATCTTTACGGAGCCGAACTGGCTACCGGAGAAATGTGGACCGACGTAATGGACGTGGTGGCCGGCGCCGCCGTCGCCAAAAACCTCGACCTCCAACTGGGAGATACCTTTCAGAGCAGCCACGGCCTCATCGAGGACGAGTTACTGACCCACGACAATGCCCCCACCTTCCGGGTAACCGGCATCCTGGCCCCCACCGGCAGTATTGCCGATGAACTGCTGCTCACCCCGGCCGAAAGCCTCTGGGCGGTCCACGATACCCACGCGCACGAAGCAGAAGACGGAGAGGACCACAGCGACCACGACCATGCCCCCGGGGCCCACCCCGCCGAGTACGATATCAACCGGCCCCTGGCGGAATACGAGGACCGCTCCATCACCTCCCTGTTGCTCACCTTCAAGGGGACCAGCATCGCCGGGCTGAACATGCAGCGGGGCATCAACGAGAATACCGAAATGCAGGCCGCTACGCCGAGCATCGAGATCAACCGCGTCTACGAGACGATGGGTAAGGGGGAGGCCGTACTGCGGCAGCTGGCTTTGGTCATCGTTGTGGTCAGCATCCTGAGCATCTTCATCGGTCTTTATTCCAGTCTGGATCGCCGGCGGGGAGAGATGGCCCTGCTGCGCAGTCTGGGTGCCGGCCCCGGCAAACTCCTCGGCCTGCTGCTGACGGAGGGCATACTGCTGGCTTTATTCGGCGCACTGGTCGGTCTACTCATCAGCCACGTCGGCCTGGCACTGATCGCCCGCTATTTTTCGGAGGCGTACCGCCAGGATTTTGCCGGCTTCGTCTTTCTGCCGGGGGAGCTGTGGTTGCTGCTGGGGGCCGTCGTGGTGGGCGCGCTGGCCGCGGCTATACCCGCCTGGCGGGCGAGCAGGACGGACGTGCACGAGACACTCTCCCGCTAGTCAGACTACATTTTCAGTAGTCGGCCCACGCTGGCCCGCTGCCCGTCGGAAAGGATCACCTGGTAGATACCCGCCTTCAGTCCCACTAGCGGTAGGGTATAGGTAGGGGTATTTGCCGCGAGCACGTCGCGGTAGACCAGGCGTCCGGTAGCATCGTACAACCCTACGGTTACGGGGCTATGCTGCCAGTCCTCCAACTGGAATACTACGGAAGTAGTGGCCGGATTGGGGAAAATACGGAGTGGGGGGCCGACGGTGGTATTTCGCGTCGAGACAACGGGAGCACGGTCGTAGATGTACACCTCGTCAAAGGCTACGCGATCACCGCGGTCGTAACCACTTGTAACAAAGACGGTGGGACCGGGGACCGCGGGACCGAATGTACCGACCCGCATACCGACCTGTTCGGTGCCCGTATCGTAATTGTCCAGCCGGGCAAAATTAGCATCGTACACCACGACCTCGGAGGACGGGGAAAAATCTCCGAGGGTAAAGTAGACGCGCCCAGAGGCCTCCACGGCGCTCTTTCCCGAACTGTTACCACCGGCTACCCCGCTGTCTATCTGACGCACCGCCAGGGTATTCAAGTCAAGTACGTCAATCTCCGTACCGACATCGCCCATCAGGAACAACTCGTTCTCCACGGCCGCGCCCACCATGTTCAGATCGGGGCTGCCCAGAGTGGTTGAAGTGATGGTGTTGGTCTGCGTGTCAATAACATCGATGATGTTCGTGTACTGAAAGGTATTACTTCGCATTCCCCCGGCCACGACGATCTTATCGCCAACCGCGAACAAGCCCACCTTGAAGCGGGGAATGCTCATGTCGAAACTGGCCGTTACGGTCTGGGTGGCCAGGTCGAAGACATCCACCCGCGCGCTGAGGCGGTTGAAGTTGACGTTGGTGTACCCGCCGACGAAGTAGATGCTGTTCCCCACCAGGATGGCCTGCGCCTCCTGGCGGCCAATGGATAGCGTGTCGGCCACTACGCTCCACTGGTCCGTAGGAATGTCGTACACCTCAATTGCGTTCAGGGGGGCTCCGATGGAGACACCGCGCCCGCCCGCCACGTAAATCTTATCGTCTACCAGTAGCGGATCAATACCGAACCGGCTATTGGGGAACGATTCCCTGCGGAACTCGTCGGTCGTAGCGTCGTAGATACCGAAGTTGCTGAGGGTAAATCCCTCACCGTAAAAAAAGACGTAGTCCTCACTCGACTGCATTGCCGGGCTGGGCGTGCTCGCGAAGCCCGGCCGGATCGTGGTGAAGGGCTGTTCCCTGGGACCGAAGATACTGAGTACGGTAGAGGGGGCTCCCGTCTGACGGTCGCCGCCGTAAAACCAGACCTCGTCCCTGAACCCCGTGATGGCGATTTCGCCGCGGGCCTCTTCGAGGGTGTCGACGGTCCAGAGGGTCGACTGGGCGGTAAGGGGGAAAGACAGGAGGCAGGCACCCAGGATCGGGAGCCAGAATCGAATAATGGATTTCATACGGTGTTTATTAACAACTGATCTTACGCAAGCGTAAGATATGCGGTTCCGGGGAGTTGGGCCGAGGAATAAATCTGCTGTCGCAAATCTGGAGTCATGGCAGTAAGCAAGAGCGCCTCACGTCAGTTTGCGCCGCAGGTCGGGAATCCGGTGGAGCAGCGCCCAAAACCGGACCAGGTTCTTTGGTGAGGAATCTTGCTTGGGAAGAACGGGCAACGTCTGATTGGTCGGGGAAATGAGCATGAACTCCTCCGTTTCCCGCACCCCGTAGAGACCGCGTCAGGCTACCCGGGAGCATCACAGAGCGAGCGTTGATCTGTAGCGGGAGGAAAGCGTAGGCGGTCATTTCCGTCTCCCTGCCGGGAGACCTTTACTAGTGTGTACGGCTTCAGTCGTTATTCCCGTAGCCGGTGCTGGCCTTTCGCCCCGAGGAGCAACCGCCTAATGGCTGCGCCCCGTCAATGCTCCTGCGTCACACTGCGTGGCGCTGGTTATTGGGCGGGAAGATTCTATAGTTTTACTTACTAAATTTTAATCGGCTGACATGATGATTATCACAACTGTATTCTACACTTAGTGTCTTTAGCTTCCTAACTTTCTTCAGGTTGTATTCATTGGTTATTGGCGCTGACGCATTGTGCTCTCCCTCATTGGTAGTATACACATAATGTACAACATGACTTTTTCCTAGTCTTCTCTTTATAGATACAATCTCACCAGTAGTATCTTGACTACAAGTATCTAATTGCTTTGTGTCACTATACGAACTATACAAACCATATCCTATCACTAACGCAATTATCAATAGCATAATACCACCTTGAATAATTTCTTTCTTAGTCATCCTTATTAAAGTTCAGATAATATTCTAGTGTCTCGGTTACTGTGGTTTTTACAACTTCCTCAGTCGCTACGTTCGCGCTTGCTGTTCGTGTCAATTGACTCACTAACTTCTTCCTAGTAGCTTCTCCGTTTGAGCCCTTCATTGATCTACCAAGTTCAACTTTTGCTCTCTTTAATTTTGATCGTGTTCCTGATGTAGCAGCATTTATCGTTGCTCCTACACCCTCTCCAGCTACTCCTGCTATCAGACCGACACCTGTGTCTGTAACAACTGATGCGAGATCCTTAGTACTACCTTCCGTACCAACGACATTAACACCACCTTCGATAGAGATATCAGCACTCGCTTGTACAGCCTCCGAGACTCCTATTTTTAATATTTTAGTTCCTATTCTTCTAGCTACGCTTCCCCCTCCAGTCAGGCCCCCTTCTACAGCTGCTGCACCAACATCCACAAAATCCACATTCCTGACTGCCTCCGTAAGGGTTTGACCAGTTGCCCAACCCACTGCAACTTGGGTACCTATTTCGAATAGTGCTCCACCAATAGCACCCAGTATAGGATTAGGGAATCGTCCATCAGGATCGGTGTAAATCAGCGGATTGTTATACACATAATTATACGGGCTCCACCCTGGGAACTGACTAGCTAGTGGATCAACCGTTGTGAAGCGCCCTACCGCCGGATCATACCACCGGGCCCCATAATCATACAGGCCTAGTTCCTCGTTCAGCTCGATCCCATTATACCGGTAACACAACCCTCCTAAATCCGCCCCTCCCGCTTCAGTACCCCATCCATATAATCCACCGCCCGCGCCGTCATTGCCATGTAGGTGATGCTCGGGTTCTGGGTGCCGGAACTGGTCATGAAGCTACCGTCCGTTACGAAGACGTTGGGTACGGCGTGTACCTGGTTCCACTGGTTCAGCACGCTCGTCTTCGGGTCGCGGCCCATGCGGGCGGTCCCCATCTCGTGGATGGCGGCCCCGACCGCCGTCGGTTCGTTGTGGGTGCTGATGTCTACGCAGCCGGCGGCCTCCAGCATCTCGGCCAGGCAGGCGACGCCGTCCTTGCGAAGGGCCGTTTCGTTCTCCTTCAGTCCGCAGTCAAAGGTCAGGGTCGGGATGCCGAAGGGATCCAGTTTATCCTCATTGAGCCACATCCGGTTCTCGTGGTAGGGCAGCAGTTCACCGAAGCAAGTGGCCGCGAAGTGCCAGTCACCCGGTTCGGTGATGGCCTGCTTGAAGCCGGGGCCGACCGCCGCGCCGGTATTGGTTCCCCGGCGGGCACCGCCCTGGTAGCCGAAGCCCCGGAGGTAATCCTTTCGCCGGGTGGCCTCGTCGATGTTCCGGAAGCGGGGAATGTAAAATCCACCGTTAGGTTTTCGGCCGCTGTAGTACTTGTCCTTCATGCCGGTGAAGCGACCGCTGCCGCCCATGCCGTAGTGGTGGTCCATCATGTTGTGGCCCAGTTCTCCGGAGTCGTTCCCCAGTCCGTCGGGGAACCGCCCGCTCTTCGAGTTCAGCAGGATGGCCGTGGAGCCGATCGTACTGGCGTTGAGGAAAACGACCTTGGAGAAGTACTCCCGTTGTTCCTTGGTTTCCGCGTCAATCACCCGGACACCCGTAGCCCGCTGGGTGGCGTCGTCGAAGATCACGGAGTGAACGATGGCGTTCGCCACCAGCGTCAGGTTACCGGTTTCGTTGGCTACCGGGATGGTCGAGCTCAGGGAACTGAAGTAGCCACCGTAGGGGCAGCCCCGCCAGCAGCGGTCGCGGGCCTGACACTGACCGCGGGTGCCGTGGTGCAGTTCGGGGTCGTACTTGGTGAGGTTGGCCGTCCGCCCGGGGGTGATGGTCCGCTCCGGGAAGGCCGACTCGACGGCCTGCTTGAAGTGATCCTCGGCACAGTTCAGGTCGAAGGGGGGCAGGAATTCCCCGTCGGGAACTTGCTTGAGCCCTTCTTTCTTACCCTGGACACCAACAAACTTTTCCACGTAGGTGTACCAGGGCGCGATGTCCTTGTACCGGATCGGCCAGTCGACGGCCACCCCGTCCTTCAGATTGGCCTCGAAGTCGATATCGCTCCAGCGGTAACAGTGCCGCCCCCACATGATGGACCGGCCGCCGACGTGGTGCCCGCGGATCCAGTCGAACCGCTGTACCTCGTCGTAGTTGTACTCGTCGTCCTTGACGATCCAGTGCTTGTTGTCCTGGTGTACCCACCAGGACAGGCGGTTCTGCTTGAAGTAGTGGGCGGCGATCTCCTCCCGGGGGACGGTATTCTGGTAGTCCAGGTCCCAGGTGTCCAGGTTGGCCGTCGGGTACTCTCCGTGCTTGACCATGCGGCCCCGCTCGAGCATGAGCACCTTATACCCTTTCCGGCAGAGTTCCATGGCGGCGTAGCCTCCGGAAATGCCGGAGCCGACGACGATGGCGTCAAAAGTAGCGTTCATTAAGTTGGGGAGTTTAGGAAATTGAGGAGTTGGCGTTACCGCTCGACGCTGCGCAGACCTCGCCAGTGGATAGGCAGGGGCATAGGTTTTTTTGATGAGCCCCGCACCTGCGCACCGCCGCCCTTATGCCGTGGCTTAGTAGTGAAATCATCTGGCTGGAGTAGGCCGGGGAAAACTCCCCAATTCCCTGACTCCGTAACTCCCTAATTAGATCGCCCAGGCCTTCCCGCCCGTCAACTCCTGTAGATCCCCACAGGGAATGTACGCTCCCGGAACCGGGTCGTAGGCCAGCATGGTGGTCGCTACCGGCTCGCTGTTGAAGTAGGCACCGACGATCATGTTCTTCAGGTCCGTATAGGCGGATTGGGCATCGGCCTCCGCTGCGGGGCCGGTCTTCCAGTCCTTGCCCGGCTCCATGTAGTGGAGGTCCTGGTCCTGCAGGTACACGAGGGCCTTGTCGTTTTCCAGTTTGGAGAAGCCGCCGTCCCCGACATTGTCGGCATCCATGCGCGCCATCAGGGCGGTCAGTCCCTTGCGGAATTTCAGGCGGTCCTCCTCGGCGTAGACCTGACCGACCATTTTATCGACCATTTCGTGGGCGCCGACGCTGATGGCACCCGGCGTATCCGTTTCCGGCAGCAGGGTATCCGAGAAGCGGGTGATGAATTCGAATTCCTCGCTGGTGAAGAAACCGGGGGCATATTCGGCGGTGCCGGCCACGACCTCGGCGTCGCGCTTGCAGCCCGTCAGGAGGGCGGAGGCGACCGGTGCGCTCAGGGCGGCTCCGGCGAAGTAGGCGGTGTAGCGGAGTATTTCTCGACGGTTCATGCGCTTAGATGTTTTGCTTTTTGAGCTCACTGACGGCATGGTCGGCGGCCCGGGCCGTAAAGGCCATGTAGGTGAGAGAAGGGTTAACGCAGGCGGCCGAGGTCATAAAGGCCCCGTCGGTCATGTATACGTTGGGCGCGGACCACAGCCGATTGTGCTTGTCGACCACGCTGTTTTTCGGGCTGCTCCCCATGCGGGCGGGGCCCATTTCGTGGATGCCCAGCCCCGGATAGCTGTGGGCGTTGTAAGTGCTTACGTTTTTGAAGCCGGCGGCTTCGAGCATCTCGGCGGCATCGTTCATCATTTCCTCTACCATGGCGAATTCGTTCTCGCCCCAGGCCACATCGAAATTGATCGTCGGCAGGTCGTTCACGTCCCTGACGTCCTTATTGATGGTCATCCGGTTGTTGGTGTTCGGCAGGGTTTCGGCGAAGGCCGTCATGCCCATTTCCCAGTCACCCGGCTTCACGATGGCGGCTTTCAGTTCCGCACCTGGCTTGGCGGTCATTTCCCGGACGGCCTCGCGCCAGTCGGTCCGGCTGGCGCCGCCCTGGTAGCCCCAGCCCCGCAGGTACTTCTTCTTGCTGGCCCGGTCGCCCAGGTTCTGGTAGCGGGGAATGTAGATACCGTTGGGCTTGCGTCCCTTGTAGTACTGGTCGGAAAATTCGTCGGTACGGCCGTTGGCCCCCACGCGGAAGTGGTGGTCCATCATGTTGCCGCCGAGCTCGCCGCTCTGGTCCATGACCACGCCCTCTTCCTCCTCCGTATTCATGACGATGAAAGCGGAGGGAATGGCGCTGGCGCAGAGGAAGATCACCTTGGCGAATACCTCGTGGTCCTCTCCGGTTTCGGTGTCCCGGAAGCGGACGCCCTTGGCGCGCCCGGCCTCCTTGTCCATTACCAGGCTGTACACGCTGGCGTTGGGGCGCAGCGTCATGTTTCCGGTGGACTCGGCTACGGGGATGGTGGAACTCAGGGAACTGAAGTAGCCGCCGTAGGGGCAGCCGCGGACACAGCGGTTACGGTACTGACAGGCTCCGCGGGTACCCTTGTGGATGGCGGGGTCGTAGGCGGTCAGGTGGGCCACGCGGCCGGCGGTAATGGTGCGGCCCATGTTCTTCTCGACGCCGGCCTTGAACTTGTCCTCGGCGCAGTTGAGGGGCATCATTGGCAGGAACTTGCCGTCGGGTAGCTGGGGCAGCCCCAGCAGTTCACCGCTGATACCGGCGAAGGTCTCCACCTTATCGTACCAGGGAGCTATTTCAGCGTAGGATACCGGCCAGGGGGTGGCGATACCGTCCTTGGCGTTGGCTTCAAAGTCCATCTCGCTCCAGCGGTAGCTGTGGCGGCCCCACATGATGGAACGGCCACCGACGTGGTAACCGCGCATCCAGTCGAACCGCTTGGATTCGGAGTAAGGGTGCTCGTCGTCCTTGACGAACCAGTGCTTCGATTGCTCCTGAATGGTGTAGCCCGTACGGCTCTGTTTGTCGTAGTGCTTCGCGATCTCGGCGGCCGGCACCTTACCCATGTTCTCCATGTCCCAGGTATCCAGGTTGGCGGTGGGGTAGTCACCGTGCTTCACCATACGCCCCTTTTCGAGGACCAGGACCTTCAGCCCCTTTTCGCACAGCTCTTTCGCCGCCCAGCCACCGGATATGCCGGTCCCGACTACAATGGCATCGTAAGTGACTTCTTCATCACCCTGTGAGTTAAACTTCATGATCTTTCTTTAATCGTGTTAGCGGGGGTAAAATAGGAATATTGGCAGGAGTGTTGTGTAAGTCGCCGTATAATCTTCCGCGTTGCGCGCTAACGTCGGCTAAACAACCCGCGCTTTCTTCGGGGGGAGGGCGCGGACGCAGGTGCAAACACTTCGAGGGCGCTGGCGTCGAGGTGCCGCTTTCGTCCGGCCGACCGGGGGCGGAGGTAGACGTAGGGCGGGAGGGGCTTCAGCTCCGCCGGGATGTCCCGCTCGGTGCGGTCGTAGCGCAGGTACTCCAGCACGTTGTAGAAATAGAGCGGGTCACCGGCCG
Source organism: Lewinellaceae bacterium (assembly GCA_963838715.1). Taxonomy (GTDB): domain Bacteria; phylum Bacteroidota; class Bacteroidia; order Chitinophagales; family Saprospiraceae; genus Neolewinella. Next base: position 2,519,222 of record CAWISE010000009.1, on the reverse strand, counting down.
TCAGGGAGTCCAGTTCCCCGCGTTCGCTCCAGACGACGAGCTGGTCGACCGGCATACCGAGCTGGTCCGCTACCTGTCTCATGGTGGAATCCCCGACGGCAACGGTCGTCATAAAGCGGGCGTAGTAGGCTTCGGTCTTCGTCTCGGCGGTGCGCAGCAGCGGGTCGGCCCAGGGCAGTTCAACGGCGGATTCCGGTACCTCCGGGGCGTTGCGCGCCAGGTACTCCCGCATGGCGGGGGCGACCCGCCTGGGTAAGCGAAGGTTGTGTCCGCCGGGGTAGCCGGGCAGGTAGCCGCGGGTGTACTGGGGGTTGAGCTCCAGCAGTACGTCCGGGCGCAGGTTGGTTACCCGGGCCACCCGGTGCAGACTGAGCTGGCGAAACACGCGGATGGTCTCCGTCAGTTGCAGGTCGGTATCCATCGGGGAGGCGTGCAGCCCGTGGCGGTCGTGGAAGGCCATCACGTAGGTGGCGGCAATGAAGTTGGGCACGTAATTCCGGGTCTCCCGGGGCAGCCGGCGTCGTAGTTTCCAGTAGTTCCTGCTCCCCGTTCTCCGGATGGCTTTGTTGACGTTACCGGGGCCGCAGTTGTAGGCGGCCAGGGCCAGGGCCCAGTCGCCGTAGCGGGCGAACTGAATCCGGAGATACTCCAGCCCGGCGGCGCAGCCCAGTTCGGCGTCGAGGCGCTCGTCCAGTTCGGGGTTCACGGTCAGGCCGAGTTCGCGGGCGGTCCCCGGCATCAGTTGCCAGAGTCCGCCGGCCCCTACGTAGCTGGTGGCGTAGGGCCGCAGTCCGCTCTCGATAACGCTGAGGTGTTTGAGGGAAAGGGGTAGCCCCGCCTCCCTCAGCTGTTCCTCGAAAACCGGGTAGAGACGGGCGGAGCGGGCCATCATCCGGCCGGAGTTGATGGGCCAGTCCTGAATGTACTGGGTGACGCGGCGCACGACCGCCTCATCGGCCCGGTAATCGACCAGGCTGGCGTCGAAGCGGGCCAGGCCCTCCCTGACCGCCTCGTCGGTTATTTCCATCAGGAGGCGGGCCCGGGCTTCGGCCTCGGCGGGGGTGAGGGCCAGTAGGGGCAGAGGAAGGAGAAGCAGGAAAAGTAAGAGGTGTCTCAAGGATAGATCAGTAACTGGGGAAGTGGGTAAGGTACTACCTAACTATTTACCGCTGCCGAACTTCCTCCACCCCCACCCGCGCGCACGCCTCCCGCACCGGGCAACTCCCGCACTTCGGGAACTTCCCCCGGCATACGTGCTTCCCGAACGGGACCAGCACCCGGTTGATCTCTACCCGGAGGTCCTCCGGTAGTTTTTCCGTCAGCGCATCGCGGGTCTGGTTCGGGTTGGCCGTCTCCACGTAGCCCCAGCGGTTGGTGATGCGGTGGACGTGAATGTCCACCGCAACGATGGGGTAGCCGAGGGCCACGCCCAGGGCCAGGCTGGCGACTTTGGGGCCGACGCCCCTGAAGGCCGTCAGTCGATCGTAATCCGCCGGTGTCTCCCCGCCGTATTCGTCGACGATAATTTGGTTGATGGTCCGAATCTGGTCGGCTTTGGCCGGGGCGAAAGTAGCGGGGCCAAGCAGGGCGATCAGTTCTTCCCGGCTCAGTGCAAGCATGGCATCCGGCGTCCGCGCCCGCTGGAACAGGTTGCGGCTCACTTCGGTGCTGACCTCGTCGTAGGTACGTACGCTGATGAGGCTGCTGATGAGTTGTTCGTAGAGACTGTCGTAGCCCTCGTCCCGGAGGCCGAACATGGCGGCGGGCGGGTAGCCGGCCACGGCGGCGGCGCAGCGTTCGAGTACGGAGCGGATGGGGAAGTCGGTCATATTTACCTAAGAGCGTGGGGAGGGGTTGGGTTCTCCGGAAGCTGAAAGCTTTGCGTTGTACCCGGGGGAAGGGCCAGGGCCCTACCCCGGACTGGGATCTTTCCCCCTCCTCTCAGGTCCAGCCCAATGATTTGTTCGGGAGGAATCAAATTTTATCGAAAAAATAGTTCGTTGATTATCAATGAATTATATGAATTTATTCGTTCGTAAACGCATTTATACGCAAGTATGCGCTTAAATGACGATTACCGTTTGCAGCTCCCCCCACATTTGCATCGTCACCGAATGAAACCGGCGGCACTCACTCCAATTCCGCCTCCCACACTCGCAGTAACGGGAGGCGGCCATTCACTAACCTCTTAAATAACAGAGACATGACCGCGAGTAACCTCATCCACATCACCGGCAACGTAGGCGGTGAAATTCGCTCCACCACCCTGCCCAGCGGGCAGTGCGCCACGGAATTCAACCTGGCCACTAACGATTACTACAAAGACAAGACCGGCAACCGCATCCAGCGTACCGAATGGCACCGGGTGAAGGCCTACGGCAAGGTAGCCGAAGTACTGGCCGAGCACCTGGGAAAGGGCAGCAAGATCGCCGTCGTCGGTACCATGCGCTACCGCAACTGGACCGACAAGTTCGAGCAGCCCCGCAAGGTGGCGGAGGTCTACCTCGACTCCTTCAATTTCGTGGGTAGTAAGCGGGCCGGCAATCAGGCCGCCCCTACGGAAGCCGAACTGGCCGTCCTCGACGCCTAGACGGAAATATTCATTCACCCCGGCCCGGCCGGCGGAGAATGATCCTTTTGCAACCCTTTCCTTCCGGGGCACCGATGTATTCCTAACCAGGCACGCTTCGCTTCACCCGTTCCGGAAGATAAACCGGCCGCTCCCAAACGTGGGGGCGGCCGGTTGTTTGTTAGTCTGTCTGTCTGTCTGTCTGTCTGTCTGTCTGTCTGTCTGTGCCGCCCCTGCTCCCTCTGCTCCCTCTGCGTAGAATCTTAGTCAGGCGCGCAGCGCCCTTAATACTTCTTAGTGCCTTAGTGGTGCCCTTCTCACTTCACCACCTTCAAACTCAAATCCAAACTCGTGGCCGAGTGCGTGAGCGCCCCTACGGAAATGAAATCCACCCCCGTTTTCGCCACCTCCCGGATGCTTTCCAGGGTGATGCCACCGCTGGCTTCCGTCTCGAAGCGGTCACCGACGTGGGCAACGGCCTCCTTCAGCAGGGGGACTTCGAAGTTGTCGAGCATCACCCGGTCTACCTGACCGACGGACAGCACTTCCATCAGCTCCACCAGGTTACGGACCTCGACGGTGATCGGCAACTGCATATTATTTTCGGAAAAGAAACGCTGCACGCCCTCGATGGCCCCGGTGATGGAGCCGGCCGCGTCGATGTGGTTGTCCTTGATCATGATGCGGTCGTAGAGCCCGTCGCGGTAATTATCGCAACCGCCCAGGCGAACGGCCCACTTTTCGAGGAAACGGAGATTGGGGGTCGTTTTGCGGGTGTCCAGTACCCTGACCGGCAGGTCCTCCACCTCGAAGGCGTAACGGTTGGAAAGGGTAGCGATACCACTCATTCGCTGCATGGTGTTCAGTACCAGTCGCTCGGCCCGGAGCAAAGCCCGGCTGTTCAGGGTAACGCGGAAGGCCTCGTCACCGACGTGCATCAGGTCACCGTCCTGCATTAGCTGGTCGAATTCCACCGTCGGGTCAACGGACTCGAAGATCATTTTCGCTACGTCCACTCCGGCCAGTACGCCCACGTCCTTAACCAGTAACTTGGCGGTGTCCCGCTTACCGGCGGGAATGGTAGCTTCGCTGGTGAAATCGCCGGGGCCGACATCCTCGGCGAGGGCTTCCGTAATAAATTGTAAAATGCGCTGGCGGAGAGCTTCAGTCATGAACGGCTTACTTTGGTGCCGCAAAGGTACGATTTGGCGTAGACCCTTAAAAGCCAGTCGGAAAAGTCAGCGACCTCCCCGCAGAAAGGCCGCTGAAAGCAATGTTCTCATGAATATTCAAATAGCATAGTGCGCTCCGGCAAACATAATTATAATTTTATAAATTATTCAACTTTGCTTACATCGCTTCTAGACGAACTCATCGCGGAAAATTACCTGGATGAGCAGACTGACATCCAGGCTATTCACCGGGCTTACCGGGGGCGGGCCTACCATAATTTGGACCACCTCTCGGAGATGCTCCAACAATTGTCACTTCATCCCCTGAAACCAGCCGATGAAGTAGGGTTTAGCCTCGCCTTGCTCTACCATGATTTCGTCTACCGGGCCGGCCGCAAGGACAATGAGGAACGAAGTGCTACCGTCCTGAGCCGGCAGATGATCCACCACGATCATCCACCGGGGCGCCAGAAAAGAGCAAAAGAATTGATCATGGCCACCCGGTCCCACCGGCCTTCCCCCCACGACGACGGTGACGAGGCCCTGCTGATCGATCTGGACATGGCCGTCCTGGCCCGCCCCCGGGAAGGCTACGAAAACTACGCCGCGGCCATCCGCAAGGAGTTCCGGCTATACCCTGGGTTTCTCTACCGGAGAGGACGATTAGCCACCCTGCGGAGGTTTATGGACACGGACTACATCTACCATACCGACTACGGGCGGACCACCTACGAAGACATGGCCCGCCGGAACATCGGCTGGGAAATTATCCAGCTGGGGGGGTAGTCCCTTTAGAGCAATTTCCGAATGTCCTCCATCAGGTGGTTCACCTCCTCTTCCTGTAACCCGCTGGCGTAGGCGCGAACTTTTCCTTCCCGGTCCACCAGCACGATGTAGCCGCTGTGGTCGAAGCCGCCCGGCGCACCGGCGTTCTCCTCCGCGATGCTCAGGTAATCCTGGTCCAGGTCGTAGATCTCGAACTTGTCTCCGTGGATAAAGCGCCAGCGGTCCATGTCCTCGATGCCCAGCTTGGCGGCGTACTCCGTCATTTTCTCCGGGGTGTCTCGTTTGGGGTCGATGGTGAAGGAAACCAGCGCGAAATCCGGGTTATCCCCGAATTCTTCCTCCAGCCGCAGCATCTGGCTCTTCACCTTCGGGCAGATGGTCGGGCAACTGGTAAAGAAGAAGTCGGCTACGTACACCTTGCCCCGCAGGTCGGCGGAACCGAAGGGGCGGTTGCTCTGATCGACGTACGCCCAGTCCCGCACCGGCTGCGGATCGATCCGCCCCGTCGCCGGGTCGGTGGGGTGGTTGCCGGGGTAACCCAGGCTGTCCACCATAATCAGGCCGGTCTCCTCGTTCACGGGGTGGTGGCGGTGGAAGGCTTCGGCGTGCTCGGGGTCGATCCCGTCTTCGTGGCCGTGGGGGTCACAGGCAAAAAAGAGCAGGGCGAGGAGCGGGAGGAATGAAATCTTGTAGCGCATAGGTAATGGAAGTGTTACTGTATCCTACACACGCAGTTAAACTAGGTTGTCTGTTCACCATCATTTTTCGCGTAACGGCAGCGGGTAGCCACTACGCATTGCCCGCAACGCGGGTGGGAGAAAGTACACACCCGCTGCCCGTGCTTGAACAGCAACTTATGGAAATTCAGCAACTCGTCCGCTTCCGCCGGCAGCATGTTGAGTAGCGCATCGTGGCTTTTCGCCTGGCTGATCTTGGCGGGCAGCAGACCGTAGCGCGTACTCACCCGGTGGACGTGGGTGTCCACCGGAAGCGCGGGGCGTTTGAGGCTGAAGAGCAGCACGAAGGTAGCCGTTTTGTGGCCGACGCCCGGTAGTTCCATCAGCAGCTCCTTGGCTTCCTTCACCGGCAGTTCGCGGAGAAATTCCAGGTCCGGCTTCCCGTACCGTTCCAGCACGATGTTGATGATCTCCTTGATGCGGGGTGCCTTCACCTCGGGCCAGCGGCTGGTTTGGATGCACGCCTCGATGCCCTCAACGGGGGCCCTGGCCACTCCTTCCCAGTCGCCGTAGGTAGCCAGCAACCGGTCGTAGGCTGCTTTTTCGTCGGCGTAATTCGTGCGCTGGCTCAGCGTGGTGGCGATCACCTGGTCCATGGCCGATTTGGTGCTGTAGCGGGTCTGGCGGCCGTAAGTGACCTCAAGGGTATCGATCAGGAATTGGAGGTCGGCGGCGGAGTCCATGGTGACTTTTACTTAAAGTAGGTTTCGGACCGCCGGATTTGTTCGCCGGCCACCCGGAGTCAGGCTCTTTGGCAGTACCGGGAAAAGGGCGACGGCGCGCGGGTGCCAAATTTTCAAAAGATCTCCGGCGGGAATTCTATCCGGAAGCGGGTCCACCCATCTTCCTCGGTACCGAGTTGGTAAGTGGCTCCGTGGGCCTCCAGTACCTCCCGGCTCAGGGTGAGGCCTACGCCCTGCCCCTGGGGCTTGCTGCTGAAGAAGGGCGTGAACAGTTGCTCCCCCACTTCCGGTGAGATACCCGCCCCCCGGTCGGCGATAACCAGCCGGACCGGTGATGGGTGAGCGGACAGCCGAAAATCCCGCTCGGACCGATCCACCTCCAGCAGGCTGTCCCGGCTGTTGAGGATAGCGTTGATCACCACTTGCTCGAGCAGCGCGGGGTCCGCACCGATCCACAGGGGTCGCTCGGGCAGGTCGAGGGAAAAAGTAATACCGGCCTCCCGCAGGGTCGGCTGCATCAGTTCGAGCGTACGCCGGAGCAGTGGCCCCAGGTCGATCCGCTGCCGGTTGGCGGCAGGAAGACGTACCACCTCCGCGAAGTGCCGCATGAAGGTCGTCAGGTTGTCCGTCCGGCCGATCACCGCAGGAAGGTACTCCCGACTCAGTTCGGCGAGTTCCGTGTTTTCCTCTCCCGCCGCTTCCAGCAGACTGTGCAGTACGGAGCCGATGGCCGCGTTACTGTTGTTGACCTCGTGGGCCATCATCCGGATCACCCGCCCGTAGGCTTCTTTCTCGGCGCTCAGCAGGTCGGCCGTCACGTCGTGGAGCAGGAGGAACCGGCGCTCGAAGCCCCGGTCGATGAAGGTGGCGCACTCCACGTGGTAGCGGCGGTTGGCCGGACTGGTGAAGACCCTCCGTTCTCCGGCCCTCAGGGAGCGGGCCGGGTCGAGTACCGCGCGCCGGAACCCGGGCTGCGCATCCAGGGTCTTGGCCCAGGGGTTGAGTTTTCGGATATTTCCGTCGTAGTCGCAGGTCACCACCCCGATCCCGGCCGCCTGCAGGAGCTGGTCGAGAAATTCCTCCCGCTGCCGGCCGGCCACCCGTTCCGTTCGCAACTGATCGATCATGCCGTTGTAGACCCGCACGAGCTGATCGACGTCCACGTTATCGGTTTCCACGAGCTTGACGCTGAAATCCTGGTCCTCCAGGGCCGTGAGCCCCTGGCCGATCAGTTTTTGGGGCAGGATCAGGGAGCGGTACAGCCGGTAACCGAGAAAAAAGGAGCAGGCCAGCAGCAATTCGACCCCGAAGATCAGGGGCGTTCGTTCCCCGAGGCACGCGAGCGCCAGCCCGCCTACCAGCAAGTGGAGACCGAGCAGGTACGTCAGGAACCAGCCGGAGCGCCTCACGTAATGTTGTATTTCTCCAGCCGCCGGTAGAGGGCCGCCCGGGTCAGGCCCAACTCCCGGGCCGTGGCGGTGATCTCTCCTGCGTTCCGCCCCAGGGCAGCCCGGATCATGGAAATTTCCACCTCCTCCAGGGTACGGCCGGACGTTCCCGGACCGACGGTGGCCCCCCCGCGCTGCTGACTGAAATCCCGTAGTTCCCCCTCGCCCAGCGCGTCTCCCGTAGCCAGGATGACCGACCGTTCGATCAGGTTCTGTAATTCGCGGATGTTACCCGGAAATGACTGATTCCGGAGCCACCGTATGGCTGTCCGGTCGAGTTCCAGGCCCGGTCGGTCGTGCCGCTTCCGGGCGCTCTTCAGGAAGTGACCGGCCAGTAGTGGAATATCCTCCGGTCGGTCGCGCAGGGCGGGCAGGTGCAGGTGGATCAGGTTGATGCGGTAGAGCAGGTCTTCCCGGAAGGTACCGGCGGCCACCTGGCTGGACAGCTGGCGACTCGTGGCGCTCAGGATACGCACGTCGGTGGGGCGGGGCCTGCTCTCCCCCAGTCGCTCGTACTGCCTTTCCTGAAGCACGCGGAGCAACTTGACCTGGGCGGCCGGGGCCAGGTCCCCGATCTCATCCAGGAAGAGGGTCCCCCCTTCGGCCCGCTCGAAGCGACCGGCCCGATCGGCCACCGCCCCGGTAAAGGAGCCGGCCTTGTGACCGAACAACTCGGACTCGAATAGCTCGGTGGGAATGCCCCCCAGGTTGACGGCTACGAATGGACCGCTCGCCCGCCCCGACGCCGCGTGAATGGCCTCCGCCACCAGTTCCTTTCCGGTTCCGCTTTCCCCGGTGATCAGGACGGAAGCCTGGGTGGCCGCCACCCGCCGGGCCTGGTCGAGCACGGCCGTCACCGACGGGGAGTTTCCGACGATGGAAGCGAACGGATCGCTCCCGCCGGTACTGGAAAACCCGGCACCCGCGCCCCCGCCCCGGTCCAGCTGCGTTCTGACGGCGTTCAGTAATTCCTGGTTGTCCCACGGCTTGGCGATGAAATCCCGCGCCCCCGCCTTCATGCCCTCCACGGCCAGCTGAACGGTCGCCCAGCCCGTGATCTGGATGACGGGCAAATCGGGAAATTGCGCCAGCAGTTCGGTCAGTAATTTCATGCCACCCCGGCCGCTGGTGTCGATGGTGAAGTTCATGTCCATCAGCACCAGTGAGGGCGCGAATTCCGCGGTGGCTGCCACGGCCTCCCCGGGGTAATGAACGGCGCGTACCCGGTATCCCGCCCGCCGCAACAGGAGCTCGAGGCTCTTGCAGACGGTGCGATCGTCGTCAACGATGAGGATACCGGGGGTAGTCATGGATTAACGCTTGTTTGGCGTGGGGGGAACGGGTGTCTCCGGGAGTTCGAGGATACGGCGAATCGCGGAAACTTGTTGTTTTGCGTCGGCAATGGCCTCGGGACTGTCGCCTTCGTAGCGCACGGTAATGCGGTTGCGGCGGGTATTCATGGCCGTCTCGACGCCCAGCTCATTGGTCTCCTCCCAGTCGCCGGAAAAGGTACCGAGCAGCGTTTGTCCCGTAGCCTTCGTGAAGGCGCGGATGAGTTCCTGCTTCTCCGCGGACGACTGGGAGACGGAAAAGAAATAACCCTCCGCCGTTTCGCTTTCGGTGACTTTAGTCGTGGAGGACTGCGTGAATCCGCTGGCGGCAAGCAGCAGGGAAAGGGCAAAGAATACTGTCTTCATGGTAAAGGGATTAATGGGTTGAAACAGGTGAATTATTCCTCGTGCAGGACGAGGGCGGGCTGTAGCCGGGCGGCCTGACGGCTGGGCCACAGCGTACAGATAAGAACGATCAAAAGGATGGTAAGTGTAGCCGCGAGCATGCCGTAGAAGAAAAATTTCCTGTCCAGGGGCAGCAGGTCGAGCAGGGGTACCTGAACGGCAAAGAGCGCCCCCACCAGGATGCCCGCGCCGGCCACCATCAGTACCTCGGTGATGAACTGGGCGGATATCTGACCGGCACTGGCCCCGAGTGCTTTCCGCAGCCCGATCTCGGCCCGTCGCCGGTTGATCTGGGTAAACAGCACCCCGAATAATCCGAGTGCGATGTTGATGAGCAGAAATCCCGAAATGAGGGCGAGAATGATCAGGGGGAGCGTGATGGGCCGGTTCGCCTTGATGCGGTCCTTGGCCATGTTCCAGATCACGACGTCCGTCTGCTTGGTCTGGTCGACCAGCATACGGAAGAGGGGTTCCTCCACCTCCGCCAGGCGACCGGATTCGGCCCGTACGATCATCATCTCGAAGGGTTGCTCAATCAGGTTTTCGAGCCCCTTCTCTTCATCGTCGTAGGTCTCGAAGACGTCCTGATCGTAGAAAGTCAGGGGTTCCCGCTCGGAGAAATTGCTGCGGTACTTGAACTCGTCCACGACCCCGACCACGATGCGTTCCTCATCGCCGAACAGGGCGAAGGTGGAGTCGATCATCGTCTCGGCGTCGGGGTAGTACTGGTCCACGAACGCCCCGTTGATCACCATCGGTCTGTACTTGCCGTTGCGGTCCTCCATGGTAAACCAGCGTCCCTCCCGGAATTCGAGTTCCATGGTTTCGTCGAAATTTTCGTCGGCGAACAACAGGGCGGTATTGATATCGAAGCCCTTGCCGTTGTTGCCGCTCCCCCAGTTGCTGCCCCCGAAGGGATTGACCATTCCGATCCAGGTGGCGCTGGCCACCCCGGGCAGCTCGTTGGCTTCCCGGAGAATGCGCTCCTGGATGCGGTACACCGCCGTACTGTCGAGTTCGTCGTCCAGGTCGACGCGTACCCCGAGGCTGTTTTCGTAGCTGAAGCCCAGTGGCGAATTGTAGCGCTCCAGGTTGTAGAACCCGAAGGCGTATACCCCGAAGAGGACAATGAAAGCCAGGACCACTTCCAGGAAGATCATCCCGTTAGCGCGTCGCTTGTTCCACATGAGGGTGAGTAAGTGCTTGAACATGGCAGGGGGATTTTTAGCGTAGCGCGTCAGCGACGTTGGTCTGGCTCGTCCGGTAGGCCGGTAGCAGCCCGGACAGCAAGCCGAAGAGCAGGATGACGAGGAAATAGTACAGAAAGATGGAGGGAGAGAGGGCGAGGCGGATGCCGCCCAGTAGTTCACCGTCATTGACCGACAGAATCGTCAGTACCGCCAGGAGAATGCCGATCAATCCGCCGATGAAGGTGAGGATGAGGCTCTCGAACAGAAATTGGTAGAGGATGTCCCGGGGTTCGGCCCCGAAGGCCTTGCGCACCCCGATCTCCGATTCCCGCTCGGCTACCCGGCTGATGTTCAGGTTGATCAGATTGATGAGGGGAAGCGTGACGAACAGTAGCAGTAACAGAGCAATGGGGATAAACAGGAAGCGAATGGCTTTATCGCCGTCCTCTTCTCGCATAATGCTCCCCGCGAATAGTTGTAAATAGGTATATCCCCTCATCCTGACTTCTTCAAACCACTCCTCTTCCGGCGGCATCTGGTAGTTTTCGGCGATGAAGGCGAGATCCTCAATCACGTTCTCCCGGGCCGCCGGAGTCTCCGCCAGGAAGACTACCTCGAAGGGGCCGGCAATGGGGGACATCGCCAGCAGTTTCGGGTCGTCCGAAGTGGTCAGCGGAAGCCACACGTCACTGGTTACTAAATGATTGTCCGATAACGGACGCTCGACCACGCCGTGTACGGTGAAGGTCTGATTACCCAGTAGTATTTCCCGGTCGAGGTAACCGTCCGGCAGTCTGCCGAAGTAACTTTCCGCCGCCCGGTCGGTCAGTACCACCACCCGGTTGGCGGACTCCACGTCGGCGGGGGTAAAGGGCGCTCCCTCCAGGAACTCGAAGTTGAATATTTTCCAGTACTCCCCGTCGGTGTAGTTGGACGCAAGATTGAACTTGCGGCCCTCCACGTAGCCGTCAATGTGGCCGTTGACGGAGACCAGGGCCTGCCGTTCGACTCCTTCCACGTCGGACAACTGGCTGTTGAGGAAACGGTAGTCCGCCGCATTGGTGGAGTTGCTATTGACCACATCCGTCTTTCCGTAGGTCGTATCGACCCGCCAGCTCCCGTCTTCCATCCGGATACTGTCAATCAGGGGGACCGTATCCCGCTCGTAGTGGAGGCGTTCTACCCAGGACAGGAACACCAGCCGGTCCCGGTTGCCCAGCGGCGCGTTGGCGCCGAGCATACCGTCGAACATCGAGGTGATCAGCATCAGGATCATCAGGGTGAAGCTGATGCCGAAAAGACTAATGAAGGTGTAAAAGGGCTTGCGCCGGAGCACCTTGAGGGCCAGGGTGAAATAGTTCTTGAACATGGAGGGGGAGGTTGGTCAGTATCAGTGGTGAATGATCGGTGGTCAGGAGACGCGCTCCCCGTCGCTCAGGCGAATCAACCGGTGGGTCTTTTTCGCCATCCGTTCGTCGTGGGTGACCATCACGATGGTGGTGCCGAGTTCCTGGTTTAGGCGCAGCAGGATCTCCATGATCTCATCCCCCATGTGGCTGTCGAGGTTGCCGGTCGGCTCGTCGGCCAGGATGATGTTGGGGCGCCCGACGATGGCTCGCGCAATGGCCACCCGTTGTTTCTGCCCGCCCGACAACTGGGTCGGGAAGTGACCGGAACGGTTGCTGAGGCCGACGTGGGCCAGGGCCTCCAGGGCGAGCCGGCGGCGTTCCTTACCACCCGTCTTGCGGTACAACAGGGGAAGCTCCACGTTGTCGACCACGGAAAGGTCATTGATCAGGTGGAAGCTCTGGAAGATGAACCCCAGCTGTTCGTTGCGGAACCGGGCCACCTCGCTGCCGTGGTAAGCGGTCACCTGCCGGCCGGAGAGGGAGACGGTCCCGTCGCTGGGCTCGTCGATCAGGCCCATGATGTTCAGCAGGGTGGACTTGCCGCAGCCGGAGGGGCCCATGATGCTGAGGAACTCCCCGGCCGGGACGCTCAGCGTCAGTTGCTGGAGGGCGAGGGTCTCGATGGTATCCGTGCGGTAGGATTTGGAAACGTTTTGCAGTTCGATCATGGTGGAAGGAGTTAAGGACTCAAGGACATTAGGACTCAAGGACAAAAGGACTCAGGGTACCGTCACCCTTAAATCCTTAGGTCCTTTAACTCCCTGAGTCCTTGTATAAAGGTTGGTCGGTGATGAAATCCCAGAGCGTCAGTCGGCCCAGGTTGGCGTAGGTGAGCCAGTAGGCGCTCAGGGAATCGGCGTAGGCCCGGTTATTCTGGTCGCGGTTCTGCTGGGCCAGGGTCAACTGGGCCAGCGGAATGGCGCCGAGGGAGTAACTCTCCTGGCTGATGCGGAAGCGCTCGTTGGCGAGGGCACGGATCTCGGCGGCAAGGCGCAATTCCTCCCGTACCGTTTCCCACTGCTCCAGCAGCTGCCGGAGCTGCCCCCGGAATCCGTTCTCGATGCGCCGACCGAGATTGCGGGCCAGTTCGGCATCCGCGGCGGCTACCCGCCCGAGGGCCCTGCGCTGGCCCCAGTCGAGAATGGGGACACTCATGCGTAAACTCACGATCCGTTCGTTCTGGGGGTCTTTGTAGATGGGGGCGAGTTCGGCCGCCCCCCGGATCAGCCCGAAGGCGGCTTCGAGATCCAGCCGGGGGCCGAGGTCGCGGCGGACCCGGTCCTGCTCCCGCTCGGCGGTCAGGATCTGCTGCTGGATCTCCAGCAGTTCCGGGCGGTTCTCCAGGAATTGCTCGGCCCGCTCCCGGTCTACGGTCACGCCGGCGGCTACGGTATCGGGTAGTACCGGCCGTAGCAGTTCCCCGCTGAAGGGCAGCCCCAGCAGCTCGTAAATACCCGCGCTGGCGGCGGCGGCCAGGCGACGGGCCCGGAGACGGTTCTGCTCGGCACTCGTCAGTTCCAGCCGCAATTGCACCAGGTCGCCCCGGTTGATCTTGCCCAGTTCGTACCGCTCTTCGGCGATGACGAACAGTTCCTCGTTGGCGGCGCGGTTGGTCTCCGCGATTTGGCGTTCCTGGTCGGCACTCACCAGGTTGAAGAACAGGGCCGTGGCGTCCAGTGCGGCACCGGCGCGGGCGGCGGCGAGTTGGCGCTGACTTACCTCCCGGGCCAGCGGCAGCAGTTTTCTATCCCACCGCCAGGGGTTAAAGGCCAGGATGGGTTGCCGCAGCGTCAGCCGCAGCGGAGCACCGTTGTAGCTCTTGCCGTCCAGCACGAAATTATCGGTGCGCTGCAGGCTGGTTTCCAGTCCGATCAGTCCGCCGGTGGCCCCGATCCTTTGGGTGGCCAGCAGACTGGCACTGGAGTTGTTGAGTTCGATCTCCCGGAAGGCAATCGTCCCGTCGTCCTGGGTCACTTCGGTGCTGGTACGGAAGTAGTTGGGCAGGTTGGCGTTCCCTTCCAGGCGGGGTTTAAGGCCGGCCCGGTAGGCGGTGAATTGCAGGTTGGCCACTTCCAGGTCGCGCCGGGCGAAGAGTACGCTTTCGGCCCGCTGGGCGGCCAGCTGTTGCAGGGCGGGCAGACTGATGTTTTCCGGGACCTGGGCGGTCACGGTGGTCGCGGGCGAAGGGTCCTGCGACCATCCGCTGGTGCAAAAATTAAACAATAGGAATAGGGAGAGGAGGCACTTCATCGGTCTATTCTTTCAGGGTGAAGGCCGAGACTCTTTCCAGTTCCTCGGTGTCGGAAATGATGATGCGGTCGCCGGCGCGCAGCCCCTCGGTGATCTCCACGAAGTCTCCGTTGCGGAGACCGATCCCGGCGGTCACCCGCTCGGCCTCGGTCCCGCGGACGACGAAGACGCTCTGGCTGCGTCCGCCCCGGAAGGCGGGCCCGGCCTTGACGCGTAAGACGTCCTCCTTGCTGTCGGTGATCACGGAGAGTTCCGCCCGCATATTCGGCCGGAGCAGGTCGCTGTCGGCATTCTCCAGTTCCACCCGGAACCGCATGATGTTGTCGGTCACTTCCGGCAGGATGGCCGTTACCCGCCCGCCGAGCCGGTCGTTGTTGATGCGAACTTCCACCGGTTGCCCGATGGCCAGCCGGTCGGCGAAACGATCCGAGCAACTGCCCTCGACCTTGTAGGTGCCGAGATTGGCGATCCGGGCCAGGGGCGTGCCCTCGGTCACCTGCTGTCCGATGCTCTCGTTGACCCAGGTGACGACGCCCGCCCGGGGGGCACGCACTTCGGTCTCCCGGAGGCGGCGGCTGAGCTGGCTCACTTCCTTTTCCTCCATCCCGACTTCCAGCTGCAGTTGCCGCTTCCTGCCGGCCAGGCTGTTCTGGCTGTAACTGAGCTCGTTCCGTAGTTTATTCGCCTCCAGTTCCGTGATGCGGACGTTCAGTTCGGCGGACTCCACGTCCTCGGCCGTCGCCCCGCCGATCTTCAGTAACCGACGGGCGTCGGTGAGTTGGGCCTCGGCGGCCGCCAGCTGCAGCTGCTTGATCTCCGCATCGTAACGGATGCGCTGGAGGTCGCGGTCGTACTCCAGATTGAGCAAGCCGATGTTGTTTTCCTTGAGGGCGAGCTGGTCGCGGCGGCCCTCCAGCTGCAGGGCTACGTAATCGCGGTCGAGCCGCATCAGCAGGTCGCCTGCTTTCACCTCCTTTCCGGCCGTCAGCAGTACTTCGGAGATGGTGGTGGCAACGGGGGAGTTGAGTTGTTCCTCGAAGGCGGGCAGGATCAGGGCCGTGGCGGGTACGGTATTGCGGACTTCGCCCCGTTCGACCGTAGCAAAGCGCAGCTTATCTTCATCGGCACTGGGCGAGAGCAATCGTAGGGCCCAGTAGCCCGCTACGGCCACCAACAGGGCAATCAGTCCCCAGCGGAGCCACTTGCCGCGCCGCTTCCGGCGGATGTCTTTTCGATCTATTGTACGGTCCATGCCGGAATGGGGGCAGGAACCATGCCAGTTTTATTTATGATTGATTTCCAATTCGTTATACTTTTATTTAGAAATTATGTGTTCGTTATCGGACGGTGGGGTGTCCGAAACCGGCTACCCGCGAGTTGTACTCGCCGGCAGTTTTAGACTGAGCAGATTGAAGAATGCTTGCACCTGCGCGCCGCCGCCCTACCGCCAAAAAGGCAGCCCGAAACGAAAACGCATGACATAATTTCAAATATGGTCTTGGGTGCGGGTTTTGCAGGAGTAGTACGAACAGAAAATTTAAAAAATGAACTTCAATAACTTCACGATTAAAAGCCAGGAGGCTTTGCAGCGTGCCGGGGAAATTACCCTGGGCAACGGTCAGCAGAGCATTGAAGTGGCCCACATCGTTAAAGCGATTTTTGAGATCGACGAAAGCGTAATGCCCTTTCTGTTAAAGAAACTGGGCGTGAACGCAGGTGCCGTATCCGCTGCTATCGACAGCATCGTGGCCGGCTTTCCCCGCGTGAGCGGCGGACAGCAGGTACTGAGCCGGACCGCCGCCGAAATGATCCAGCAGGCGAACGTCATCGCCAAGGATATGGGAGACGAATACGTTTCCCTGGAACACCTGTTGCTGGCTACCCTCAGGGTAAAGGACCAGGTGGCCACCGTCCTGGCCGACGCCGGGGTGCGCGAAAGAGAACTGAAGCAGGCCGTAGAGGAACTGCGGCAGGGACAGAAAGTGACCTCCAACTCCGCCGAAAACGGCTACAATACCCTGGAGAAATACGCCATCAACCTGAACGAGCGGGCCCGTAACGGGAAGCTCGACCCGGTGATCGGCCGCGACGAGGAAATTCGCCGTGTCCTCCACATCCTGGCCCGCCGGAGCAAGAACAACCCCATCCTGATCGGGGAGCCGGGAGTGGGTAAGACCGCCATCGTGGAGGGCCTCGCCCACCGCATCGTCAACGGTGACGTACCGGAAGATCTGCGGGAAAAGGACATCTACAGCCTGGATATGGGGGCCCTGATCGCCGGGGCCAAGTACCAGGGAGAATTCGAGGAGCGCCTCAAGGGCGTCATCAACGAAGTGACCCGGGCCGACGGGCAGATCTTCCTCTTCATCGACGAGATCCACACCCTTGTCGGGGCCGGAAAGGGACAGGGGGCCATGGACGCCGCCAACATCCTGAAGCCCGCCCTCGCCCGCGGCGAACTCCGCGCCATCGGGGCCACTACCCTGGCCGAGTACCAGAAGTACTTCGAGACCGACAAGGCCCTGGAACGCCGCTTCCAGCAGGTGAACGTCGCCGAACCCTCCGAGGAGGATGCCATCAGTATTCTGCGTGGACTGAAGGAGCGCTACGAAACCCACCACAAGATCAACATCCTGGATGAGGCCGTAGTGGCCGCCGTCCAGCTGAGCGAACGCTACATCACCGACCGCTTCCTGCCGGACAAGGCCATCGACCTGATCGACGAGGCCGCCGCCCGCCTCCGCCTGGAGATGAACTCCATGCCCGAGGAACTCGACGAACTGGAGCGCAAGATCCGCCAGTTGGAAATCGAGCGGGAGGCCGTCAAGCGGGAGAACGACGATACCAAGATCGACCGCATCAACCGCGACCTGGCCAATTTGGAGGACCGCCGTAACGAACTGCGCGCCCAGTGGGAAAGCGAGCGCGAAGTCGTGCTCGGCATCCAGCAGGCCAAGTCCCGGATCGAGGAACTGCGCAATGAAGCCATGCGCTCCGAGCGGAGTGGTGACTTCAGCCGGGTCGCCGAGATCCGCTACGGGGCCATCCCGGAAGTGGAGAAAGAACTGGCCGGCTTCAATGCCCGGCTGGTCGACATGCAGACCGACAGCAAGATGCTCGTCAAGGAGGAAGTCGACGCCGAGGACATCGCCGAGATCGTCGCCCGCTGGACCGGCATCCCCGTCACCCGCATGCTTCAGAGCGAACGCGAGAAACTGCTTAGCCTGGAGGAAGAACTGCACAAGCGGGTTGTCGGTCAGGACGAAGCCGTGGAGGCCGTGGCCGATGCCATCCGCCTCAACCGTACGGGCCTGAGCAACCAGGACCGGCCGATCGGGAGCTTCCTCTTCCTGGGCACCACGGGTGTCGGTAAGACGGAACTGGCCAAGGCCCTGGCCGATTACCTCTTCAACGATGCGGACATGATGACGCGCATCGATATGAGCGAGTACCAGGAGCGTCACGCCGTAAGCCGGTTGGTGGGTGCCCCTCCCGGCTACGTCGGCTACGACGAGGGGGGGCAGCTCACCGAAGCCGTGCGGCGCAAGCCCTACAGCGTTGTCCTGCTGGATGAGATCGAGAAGGCCCACCCGGACGTGTTCAATATCCTGCTCCAGGTACTGGACGACGGCCGGCTGACCGACAACAAGGGGCGGGTGGCCAACTTCAAGAATACCATCATCATCATGACCTCCAACATCGGGTCGGAAGTGATCCGGGAGAAGTTCGCCCAGATTGACGGCAACAACGAGGAGCGGGTAGTGGAAGAGACCAAGGAAGCGGTATTCGACATCCTGAAGCACAGCGTACGCCCGGAGTTCCTGAACCGGATCGACGAGGTGGTGATGTTCCGGCCGCTCAGCCGGGGTAACATCCGCCAGATCGTCGAGATCCAGCTGGACGACGTCCGGGAAATGCTGAAAGCACAGGACATCCACCTCACCGTCGCCCCCGAGGCGATGGACTGGCTGGCGGCCGAAGGGTACAGTTCGGAATTCGGTGCCCGTCCGCTGGGTCGGGTGATCAAGAAGCGGGTACTCCGTCAGCTCTCGAAGCAGATGCTGGAGGGGAACGTGCGCTCCGGCAGCCAGGTAGTCCTCGACGTTTTCGATGACGTAGTGGTCTTCCGTCAGGCACGGGAGGCAGAGCGCGTCCCCGCTACTGTTAATTAGTGTTAAGTAAAGCGACCGCCCCCAACTAATACTTGGTGGCGGTCGTCTTGTTTCCACTGTTCAAGTCAACTTCTACTACGGAATACGCAGTAAAAAAACGTTCAAGTAAAAAATCATAACAGCCAGATGAAAAAGATCCTGCTCTTTATGCTGGTCGCCATCGTTGGTGGCCTTGCCGCCCTGGGCGGCGCCCAATTTCTAGGCCTGACGACCCAGGAGGTGAAGTACGTGGAAGTACCGGCTCAACAGCCGACGTCCTACGCCAATTTCACCGATCCGGCCCGCGGCCCCGCAGCCGTGCCCTCCGAGGGATTCGTGACGGCCGCCGATAAGGCACTGCCCGCGGTGGTACACATCAAGGCCAGCAAGCCGGCCGGTATGGCCATGCGCGGCGGCCGGGGTGGCGGAATGCCCTTCGGCATCGACCCCGACGACCTGCCCGACGCCTTCCGCGACCTGTTTGGCAACCCCGGCGGAGGTCGTCAGGGCGTACCCGACGGCGACCGGGAAATGCCCCTGCAGCAGGGCAGCGGCTCCGGCGTCATCATCAGCGCCGACGGCTACATCGTTACCAATAACCACGTGGTGGAGGATGCCCAGGACCTGAAGGTGGTCCTCAACGACGAGCGTACCTACGACGCCGAGATCATCGGCGTAGATCCGACGACGGATATCGCCCTGATCAAGATCGGGGCCGAGAGCCTGCCCACGATCAAGTTTGGCAACAGCGACGCCATCCGCATCGGGGAATGGGTAGTGGCCGTGGGAAATCCCTTCAGCCTTACCAGTACGGTGACCGCCGGTATCGTATCCGCCAAGGGGCGCAGCATCGATATCATCGGTAACCGTGGCGAGAACAAGTACGCCATCGAGAGTTTCATCCAGACGGACGCCGTAGTCAATCCCGGCAACAGCGGTGGTGCCCTGGTAAATACCAATGGTGACCTCGTGGGCATCAATACGGCCATCAGCAGCCCGACGGGCGTATTTGCCGGCTACAGCTTTGCCGTCCCCTCCGCCATCGTGAAGAAGGTGGTGGACGACCTGAAGGAATTCGGGGTCGTACAGCGCGGACTCCTGGGGGCCAGTATCGTTCAGCTGAACACCGAGACCGCCAAGGAATTCGGCGTGGAGCGGGATAACGGAGTCTACGTCAATGAGGTACTGCCCGAAAGTGCCGCCCTCGAGGCCGGCCTGCAGAAGGGAGACGTCATCATCGCCGCCGACGGCGTCAGGACGCTACGCAACAGCGCCCTGCTGGAGCAACTCGGCCGCCGCCGCCCCGGAGACGAAGTGGTACTGACCATCGAGCGGGCCGGTAAGGAGCGCAAGATTCCCGTACGCCTGAAGAACAGGGCCGGAGATACCGGAGTCGTTCGCGCGGTCGTTAAGGATATGGTCTCCGTGGACGATCTCGGCCTGGACGTCGTGGAACTCGATAAGGAAACCGCCATGACCTACGATGTGCCCGGTGGCGTAGTCGTTACCGAACTCCGCCGGGGTGCCCTGACGGAGCAGACCCGTATCCAGGAAGGCTTCGTGATCACCTCCGTTAACGGAGTCCCCGTACGCAAGGCAATGAACTTCGAGCGGGCCCTGGAGATGAACGGACAATCCGTCGTGCTGGAGGGGTTTTACCCCGCCGACCCCGAAAAAACCGTACGCTACGCCGTAGCGCGGTAACCGCAAGAACTAAGTGAGTGTGTTTTTAAGACGTACCGCCTTCTTCCGTTACGGAAGAGGGCGGTTGTCATTTACGGACGAACCCGTACCCGGCCGCCAAGTGTTGTAGCTACATGCAAAAGACGTTACTCCTACTGTTTTGCTTCCTGCTGTTCGGGCATCTGACTGCGCAGTCAGTTCCACTGCGCGTCCGGGTGGAGAACATTCAGCAAGCCGGGGGCCGTCTCTGGATCGGTATTTACACGTCGGAAGAAGATTTCCTGGAGCGGGAAAAGTCGCGGTTGGAATACTTCGACATCCCCGCCGCCGGAGACACGACTTTAGTCATCTTCGGTCTGGAGGCCGGCAGCCGCTACGCCCTGGGTATTTACTACGATCTCGACGGCAACGATGACCTGAGCACCAACTGGCTAGGTCTGCCCAGCGAGCCCTGGGCGATGAGCCAGCCCCTGCGCAGCTGGTTGCGCAAGCCCCGTTTCGGGGAGATGAGTTTCGTGTTCCGACCGGAGGAAGTAAAAGTTATGCGACTCCACTGAGCACTAAAAAAGCCGGCACCCTCGGGTACCGGCCTCCATCAATAAGGTTGCAAAAATCAAGGAAATCTTATAGGGTTTAGGTGTTTATCATCAATTCGCGGCTACTCGCTTATGATGTTACAAATATAGTTACAGTTGAGCTGGGTAACAACTATTCGCGCATTATTTGCGAATAATGTTTGATTATAATCAATAAAGTTATGCTTTAAGGACTAAAGGACTAAAGGCCTAAAGGACTAAAGGACCAAAGGCCTCAAAGACTAAAGGCCTAAAGACTAAAACGGTCCTTACTACGCTAGACCACGAAAGGGGCGGGGACGCAGGTGCAAAATGTATAAACCCGGCACCTGCGTCCTCGCCCAATGCCGGTCAGTAACTTGATTTCGATGCGAACCTTTTATTCCTCGGAAATGGTCGCGGTGATCCCCTCTGCCCGCTTGGCCGGGAGCAAACTGGCCAGTAGCCCGATGAGCAGGACCACGGCGATGACCACCGGAAAATCCTGCCAGCGGAAGGAGACGGGGTAGGCCTCGTAGAGGGTACCCGGCATGGTGAAAAGCTCGAATCGCTGCTGAAGGGCGTGGAGCAGGAAGGCCAGTACGAAACCACCGAACAGGCCGAGGCCGCAGATGAGTAACCCCACCCGGAGAAAGATATTACGTACGTCGGTAGCCGTCATGCCCAGGCTGCGCAGGATGCTGATATCCTTGTGCTTTTCCAGCACGATCATCCAGAGGGCGCCGACGAGGTTGAAACTGATGAGGATCATCATGAGGGAGACGATGGCGAAGGCCAGCCACTTTTCTACCTGCATCAGTTTGAGGATGGTGTTCTCCTGCTCGTACCGGTCCTGGGTAACGAATCCGGGGCCCATGACGGCACGGATCTCCTCGTAGGTATCCTCATTGTCGTAGCCGGGGTACAGTTTCATTTCGATGGCGGTAATGCTGCTGTCGCTAATGCTGAGCAGTTCGCTGGCCAGCCCCAGGTCCAGGATGACGGCCTGGTTTTCGTAAGCCTCCTGACTCCGGATGATGCCGGTAGGGACTACGTTGCGCACCGTGAAGGGAGACCGTCCGCCGAGGATGGGGTTCTGCACCCCGCGGGGGCGGGGCTTGGCCATGTAGATCGTAAGGGACAGCAGCTCGTTGAGCACGTCGATGCCCAGTTCCTGCGCCAGGCGGGTGCCCACCACGGCACCGAAGGGTACGGCCTGGGGGTAAGTGAGGTCGTAACGGCCGTCCCGGATCATGGTATCGACCCGGTTGATGTCGGGATAGCGGTAGTCCACGCCCTTGATGCTGCCCACGCTCTGGCGGTCGCCGTAGCGGAACATGGCGGTTTCCTCCAGCACGCGGGAGACCACCTGTACTCCCGGAAGCGCTTCCAGGCGGGTCAGCGTATCCTGCGCGACCCGGAACGTCTTTCCCTGTTTCGCGACGACCCGGACATCGGGGTTCAGGTTGTTGAACATCCCGAGAAAGGTGTCCTCGAAGCCATTAAAAACACTGAGCACCAGTATGAGGGAAGCCACCCCGATGGCCACGCCGAAGGTGGCGATCAGCGTGATGATATTGATGGCATTGGTCGACTTACGGGCGAAGAGGTATCGCCAGGACATCCGCGCGGGCAGGTTCATGGCCCGAAGGTAAGGCTATTTCAGCCGGTCCAGCAGTTCGATGAGGGTGACGGTTTCCCGTTCGCTGAGGCGGTCACTGATCATTTCATCGAGGTGTTTCCGCTCGTCGTTGATGACGCGCAGCAAGTCGGAGCCGGCATCGGCGATACGGGCACGATTACTCCTGCGATCGGTATCCGAGGGGAACTTCGTGATGAGCTGCTTCTTGTCGAGCCGGTCGATGAGGCGGCTGGCATCCGACATCTTGTCGGCCAGCAGGTCGCGGACTTCCTGGATGGAAAGGGAGTCCGGCTTGCGTTCCTCGAGGATGCGCAGGATATTGAACTGCTTGGGCGTGATCTCGTGCGGTTGAAGAACCTGGCGCATGCCATTGGTCAGCCAGCTACAGGAGTGCAGCAAATTGTAGCGAAGTTGGCGAAATTGATCTTCCCGGGTAGCCTGAGAGTTCTTTTGATCAGTGTGATTCATATGATGATTAGAATACTTAATGCGATAGTTATAACAGAAGTAACCTGGGAATGCTCGGAGTGTGGCCCGCGAAGATACTATGTTAGACTCATCTTTTTCCTATATATGAGAAGGGAGGGCTTGATTTTATTTCCCCTAAGGCTATTTGTAGGGTGTGGCGGGTTATCATTTAACACCGCATTAACGGCGTATCCATGATCCTGCTTTCCCGAAAGTCGTTTACTCCTTGCAAGCCGCTGCGATACGGTCGCGTATCGTGGAGGTGACCGGGGAATTTCTTCCCCGTCAGAAGCTAATTACTATGAAACCTGTGAATTTTCTCATTTTCGCGATACTTTTCCTCCTCAGTGCAAACTTGTTTGCCCAGGAAAACCAGTACCGCGCCGCCCAGGACAGCGACCCCGCCGCCCGAAAACTCGTGGAATCCATCCGTAAGAAGTACGATGCCTACGAGACGCTCTCCGCTGATTTCCGTCTCGCCATTGCCCTGCCCAACCAGCCCGTGGAAACACAGAAAGGGTCCGTTAGTCGCCAGGGTGACCTAGTGCGTTTTCGCCTGGGTAACCAGGAGGGCATCATCACCGCCGATGCCGCCTACATCGTCCTGCACGACAGCAAGGAGGTACAGATCAACGACCTGCCCGACCCGGGTGAAATGACCGGTGTCCTTACCCCTCAGACGCTCTTCAGCTTTTACGAGGGAGACAACTACGTCCTCTCCATCCAGGGAGACGATTACGTGGAGGGTCGTCACCTGACGAATATCGAACTCAAGCCGGTAGACCGCAACAACAGCGACTTCACCAAACTCCGCCTGCTGGTGGACCGCAAGACCGAGGAAATTACTTCCGTGAAAGCCATGACGCGGGACGGCAGCAGCTACACCTTCTTCCTCGACAAGACAAATGGTAACCCGAAGCTGGCCTCCACCACCTTCACCTTCGATAAGAAGGATTTTCCCGGCTACCACGTGGAGGACTTACGGTACTAGTAACAAGACCGGAGTCCTGAGAATCAGTACTAAAGAAGCGGGACCGCCAGAACACTTGGCGGCCCCGCTTCTTTATATGGACAAACCCGCCCCTCCATGACCGACCGCCCCACTTTAGTTATCGCCGGGGCCACCGGCTTCATCGGCCGCTGGTTCATCGAGCGTTTTCACGAACGGTACCGCATCATTGCCCTGAGCCGGGACGAGATGCTCCCCGACCCGGGCTACGACAAGGCGGAATGGCGGCAGGTTGACCTTTACTCCACCACGAGTACCACGATGGCCCTGCGGGATGCCGATCTGGCACTCTATCTCATCCACAGTATGTCGCCCTCCGCCCGGTTGCACCAGGGCTCCTTCGAGGATACCGATATTCTCCTGGCGGACAATTTCGCCCGGGCCGCCAGTGCCAACGGATTGCGGCAGATCGTTTTCGTCGGGGGCATTCTCCCCGTTGAGGAAGAACTGGAGGAAATGAGTCGTCACCTCCGTAGCCGGCGGGAGGTTGAAATTTCCCTGGCCGTCACCGGTGTTCCCGTCACCGCTCTGCGCGCCGGTATCATTGTCGGAGCCGGGGGGTCGAGTTTCCGGATGATCGACCAGCTGGTGACTAAACTGCCGGCCCTGATCTGTCCGGCCTGGTGCCAGTCGGAAACCCAGCCGATCGAGCTCGATGACGCGCTCCGGATCATAGATTACTGCCTGGACAACCCCACCACCTTCAACCGGCCAATTGATATGGGCGGGCCGGAAGTGACCACCTATATGGAGATGCTGAGTACGGTGGCCGACCTGAAGGGCAAGCGCCGCTGGATCAAACCCGTACGCTTTTTTAGTCCCGGTCTCTCTACCTACTGGGTCAGTCTCATCACCGGCAGCTCCCCGACACTGGTGGTGCCGCTGGTGGAAAGCCTCCGTCACCGCATGGTGGCCGCCGACAACGACGTACTCCGGGAGTTCCCGGACCGGAAAAATTTTCGCACGGCCGCCCGCAGGGCTCTGGCCGGGACGGACCGGCTGCCCCCTCCCCCGAAACGGGTTCCCCGAATCGGGGAGGAGCGCAATACGGTGCGCAGTATTCAGCGATTACCCAACCCGGGGCAGCACGACGCCACTTACGTCGCCCGCCTTTACCAACGCTGGTTACCCCGGTTCTTCGGGGTACTGATCGGGGCAAAGACCGAGGGGGAACGGACCATCTTCCACTTCTTCGGCACTCCGCTACTGGAACTGGATTTCATCCGGGACCGCAGCGACGCCGATCGCCAGTTGTTTTACATTGTCGGGGGCCTGCTGGTCAAGCGGAAAGATCACGGCTGGCTGGAGTTTCGCCGGGTGCTGAACGGTAAATTCATCATCTCGGCCATTCACGAGTTCGTGCCCGCCCTGCCCTGGTACATTTACGTGCTCACCCAGGCCAGGGTACACGCCTGGGTAATGGATCGCTTCGGCGATCACCTGTCCGAGGGGAAGCCGCGAACCAAACCCCCACGGCCGGTTGTTTCCCCGGCATGAAGCATACACAACTTAACAACGGACTTTCCATGCCCAGCCTGGGGCTCGGCGTGTATAAAATGGACAACGACCAGGAGGCCATCGATGCCATCCACTGGGCACTGGACGCCGGTTATCGCCACGTCGACACCGCCTCCATTTACAAGAACGAAGAAGCCGTTGGCCGGGCACTGAAGACCGCCACCATTCCCCGCTCGGATATCTGGCTGACTACCAAAATATGGAATGACGACATTCGCCGGGAGCGAACCGCGGCCGCCCTCGACGAGGCCCTGCAACGACTGGATACGGACTATATCGACCTGCTGCTATTACACTGGCCGGTAGAGAAGAGCCACCTGGCCTGGAAGGAACTGGAGCGGGCCGTCACCGCCGGTAAGGTCCGTGCCATCGGTGTCAGCAACTTCCTGGCCGACGACATCGGACAAATCATGAAGATCGCCGAAATCGCCCCGGTCGTGAACCAGATCGAATATCACCCTTACCTCATTCAGGAGGAGGCCATTTCGGCCAGCGACGCCCACGATATTGCCATTACCGCCTGGAGCCCCCTGATGCAGGGCAAGTTCCTGGAAGAGCCGCTGTTTGCGGAAATCGCCGCGGACTACGGTAAATCGCCCGCCCAGGTGGTGCTGCGGTGGTGCCTGCAGAATGACATCATCATCATTCCCAAAAGTGTCAACGAGGGCCGCATCCGGGAAAATGGTGACCTGTTTGACTTCGAACTCAGCGAGGCGCATATGACCGCCATCGACGGGTTGAGCCGCGACGAACGCCTCGGCCCCGATCCGGCGGACTTCGATTTCTAACAAGACCGAACGACCGAACATCGGGGGGGGCGAATCGCTTAGGGACGGGTATGAAACCCTCCGAACGATCCGTGATCAAATATGCCTCCATTGGGGGAATCCTCTCCTGCCTGATAATTTTCGGGGGAACCTGGTTGCTCGGAAATATCGGTCAGGCCGAGGCCGTAAGTAACATCGAGGAGATCCGTCCGACACTGCGTTTTACGGCCAGTGGGGGCATGACCGCCACGTCCACCGTACTGGCACTGATGCTGACCCTGCTGTCGTTCAGCAAGCAGTCGGAAAATACCATGAATGCCTACCACTACGAGCGCATCCACTGGATCGCCCGGGTATCGGCCTTTACGTTCATCGGTGCGCTGATCCTGCTCATGCTACTGAATCTTCCCCTGCGCAACGCCGAGGAGTCGCTCAACGACCTGTACACCACAGTCTACTACGTACTCATTGCCTACGTCGGCCTGCTCGGTGGCGCCCTGACCATGATCGTACTGCTGCTCTACAATGCGGTGACCGACATTATTACCCTGGCACACCCGGAGCGGGACAGCGATTATCTACTCGCAAAGGAGAAAGAAAGCAAGGAGAAATAGGGCGCGGACGCAGGTGCGGAATGTATCGTTCAGGCATGTTCGTACTTCGCCCTGACGAGCATGAACGCACCGTAAGCCAGCAGCCCCGTACCTACCGCGGCCAGCAGACCGGCGCCGGCGGATTGATTCCCCAGGTATTCCAGTGACCCGCTGATCCCCCGAAACTGGCTGGGGTCGGATAGCAGGGCGGCCCGGAAAAGGAAGTAGGAGATGATGCCGAAAACGACCGCCCGGGCTCCCAGACCCACACGGCCGGTGTTGCGGAACGCATCCTCCTGGTCGGAAGAGAGCCCCGTAACGCGCTCCATGTGCTTATCCGTCACGGCCCGGTAGATCTGGTACGCTCCCACGCCCGCCACGATTACGGCCAGAATGCCTACCGCAATTTGCCCCCAGGGTTGTTGGAGTAGCCAGGTGATCGCATCCTGTTTTTTACCGCCGCCGCCACCGCCGCCGCCAAATGCTGATTTAAAGGCGAAAAAGCTGAGGACGGCGTAACTCGTCCCGCTAACCGCCCACGCAATGCGTTTGACGGTATCTTTTTTGCCTCCGTCGCCGTCCCGGGGGCCCGCCCAGGCCCGGTACCACCGCCACAGGGCGTAGGACAGGAGCCCCAGCCCGATCGCGGCGAGCAGGAATTGTCCGAAGGGGTTAGTCCCGATCCACCGTACGACTTCCTTGGGGCCATTGGTACCCCGGGTGGAGCCGATGACGGTGGCGACGGCAAAACCTCCAATCAGTAAGTATACGATGCCTTTGGCCGTATAACCGGCGGTAAAAAGTTTGTCGAGGGTATCTTTAGCTGGTCTCATGTTCTGTCTTTCCCTTCTAACGACGAGTAAACCCCCGGATGTTCGGCGTCCGAAAAAGCATACCTTTGCGAAAAATTACGCAGTTCATGGCCGTAGACGTACTCCTAGGCCTCCAGTGGGGCGACGAGGGAAAGGGCAAGATCGTAGATGTTCTCGCTCCCCAATACGACATTATCGCCCGTTTTCAGGGCGGCCCCAATGCCGGGCATACCCTCATTTTCGACGGTAAAAAATTCGTGCTCCACACCGTACCCTCGGGTATCTTCCGGCCGGAGCAGGACAACCTGATCGGCAACGGTGTCGTCATCGACCCCATCACCCTGTCCAAGGAACTGGATGCCCTCGACGCTGCCGGGGTAGACTACGGCAACCGTCTTTTCGTGGCCCGCAAGGCCCACCTGATCCTGCCCAGTCACCGGCTGCTCGACGCCGCCCGGGAGAACGCCAAGGGCGACCGTAAGATCGGTTCCACCCTGAAGGGGATCGGGCCGACCTACATGGACAAGACCGGCCGCAACGGCTTGCGCGTCGGTAACCTCGAGGCTCCCGATTTCCGGGAGCGCTACGACGATCTGAAGCAGAAGCACAAGGAACTCGTCGGACTCTACCCCTTCATCGAATTCGACCTGGCCGCCGAGGAGGCCAAGTGGTTCAAAGCCGTAGAGCGCCTCCGTTCCCTCCCCTTCGTAGACGGAGAGTACTACATCAACGACGCCATCAAAGCCGGAAAGAAGATCCTGGCCGAAGGCGCTCAGGGTAGTATGCTCGACATAGATTTCGGCACCTACCCCTTCGTAACCTCTTCCAATACCATCACCGCCGGTGTTTGTACGGGACTGGGCGTCGCCCCCCAGCAGATCGGCGAGGTGATCGGTATCACCAAGGCCTACTGTACCCGCGTGGGTGGCGGGCCCTTCCCCACCGAGCTCCACGGAGAGACCGGGGAATTCCTGCGCAAGGAAGGCGCGGAATTCGGAGCGACCACGGGCCGTCCCCGCCGCTGCGGCTGGATCGACCTGGTCCAGTTACGCTACACCATCATGCTCAGCGGGGTGACTCAACTGGTCGTTACCAAGGTGGATGTTCTCAACAAATTCGAGACCCTCCAGGCCGCCGATGCCTACCGCATCGATGGGAAAGAGCAGTCCACCCTCCCCTTCGATCTGGTACACGAGAACTACGAGCCGGTCTACACGGCCGTCCCCGGCTGGAACAGCGACCTGACCGGTGTGAAGGAGGAAGGCAACCTGCCCGCCGCCTGCCTGGATTTCGTTCGTTTTCTCGAGGAGAAACTGGAGACACGGGTGAGTATGGTGAGTACGGGGCCGGATCGTTCCGAGCTGGTGATTCGCTCTTGAGGGAAGGAGTTGAGGACTCGAGGAGTTGAGGAGTTGAGGACTCGAGGAGTTGAGGAGTTGGCTACCGCCGTGACCACTCGTCGCTGCGCGTACTCGCCGGGAGAGGGAGGACGTCGGACCTACTGAAGATCCTGGTATCGCCCTTTGGGCGGTTAGTAAGGAAGGAGTTGAGGAGTTGAGGACTCGAGGAGTTGAGGAGTTGGCACCGCCGTGACCGACTCGTCGCTGCGCGTACTCGCCGGGAGAGGGAGGATGTCGGACCTACTGAAGATCCTGGTGTCGCCCTTTGGTTAGTAAGGAGGGAGTTGAGGAGTTGAGGAGTTGAGGACTCGAGGAGTTGGCTACTCGTCGCTGCGTGTACTCACCGGGAGAGGGAGGACGTCGGACATCTCGGCCCGGCGACGAAGGAGCCCGGACGGAAGTCCGATGTCTCGAACGACCGTACCGACTCACAGCTTAAGAAAACCCTGCACCTGCGGCCCCGCCCCGTAATATTCTACGGATATTACAACGTACAGCGACTCCCCAACTCACTAACTCCCAACTCACTAATTCCCCAACTAAAAGTGGTTCCACCCCTGCGCCCGCAACGGATGGATCTTACCGCCCTTCGAGTGCAATTTCACGCCCTCCGACCGCTCGGTGATCTCGCCGGCGATGTAGAGGTCGGGCAGGAAACGAATCTTGTCGGTGTCCTTGGGGTCGATGGTGAAGAGGAGTTCGTAATCCTCGCCGCCGCTGAGGGCCGTGGTGATGGGGTCGATGTTGAACTCCAGGGCCTGCATCTGGGCATCCTGGTGGATGGGTACCCCGCTTTCCTCGACGATGGCGCCGACGTTGGAGGCCTTACAGATGTGGAAGATCTCGCTGGCCAGCCCGTCACTGACGTCGATCATGGCCGTCGGGACAATATCGTTCTTGGCGAAGGTATCGACCATGTCGGTACGGGCCTCGGGGCGGAGTTGGCGCTGCAGGAGGTAAGTGGCGTACTCGCCCATGTCCGGCTGGATGTCCGGGTTTTCCTTGAATACGGCCTTTTCCCGTTCCAGCAACTGGAGGCCGAGGTAGGCCGCGCCCAGGTTGCCGGTCACGCACAGCAGGTCGCCCGGTTTGGCACCGCTGCGCCGGGTGATGCGGCCCGCCGGCGCCCGGCCGATGGCCGTGATGCTGATGATGAGCCCCTTGTTGGAAGAGGTGGTGTCCCCGCCGATCAGGTCGACGCCGTACCGGTCGCAGGCCGCGCGCACGCCGGCGTAGAATTCCTCCAGCGCCTCGACGCTGAAGCGGTTGCTGATGGCAATACTGACGGTGATCTGCTGCGGGCGGGCGTTCATGGCGCAGATATCCGAGAGGTTAACGACCACCGATTTGTAACCCAGGTGCTTGAGCGGGGTGTAGGTGAAATCGAAGTGGATGCCTTCCACCAGCATATCGGTGCTGACGACGAGCTGCTCCGGCCCGCCGGTATCGATGATGGCGGCATCGTCACCTACCCCGAGAATGGTGGAGGGCTGTACGATCGGGAAATCACCGGTGAGGTGCTCGATCAGTCCGAATTCGCCGAGCTCGTTTACGTCAGTTCGCTTCATAGGGAAGGTAACCCCCGGAGGGGGACGGGGGTTGACGGCCGCAGGGTCCGGAATTGAGCAAATCGATACGGGCTCTTGTTACTCCCGTAAAGCAAAAGGCCGGTGAGCAAGAAAAAAATGTACGATTTCCTCCGCGAACTGGAGGACAACAACTCCAAGGATTGGATGGATAAAAACCGGGAATCCTACCACGAGGCCAGGCAGATCTGGATCGATACCTGTAACCGATTACTGAAGGAACTCGCCAGGCACTATGACTATTTCAGTGGGGTTAAGGCAGCGGACTCCATCGAACAGATCAATAACGACCTGTTCCACCACTCCGACTGGCCGACCTATAAAAACCACTTCGGTTTTTCACCGGATATGGAAAAGAACGAGGGGCTCTACGTGCAGTTGTCCCCGGCGTATTCATTCGTCGGTGGCGGTATTCACAACCCGTCGGCGGATCACCTGAAGAAAATTCGCGAAGCCATCGACCGGCGGGGGGACGAGCTTCGGAAAATACTGGACGACCGCTCCTTTCAGGACTATTTCGGCGGACTGGAGAAAGACGAAAAGCAGCTGAAGACCAGTCCGCGGGGCTACGACCAGGATCACCCCCACATTGAATTGTTACGGCGCAAGAATTTTACCGTGTCCAGGAGAATCTCCCAGGAAGAGGTACTGAGCGATGATTTCCCCGGGCTGGTAACGGAAGCGTACGGGCAGATGAAACCACTACTGGATTTTATGCACGAGGCGGTCGGCTAGACCCCCGGCGGCCGGTGGCGGCGGGAGCGGAAGCCGTCCGCCGCCCTCGGAACGGCGTAGGCGTAGCGGAAGTACAGGCCGGCCAGGACGCCGAATACGAACCCGCCGATGTGGGCCCACCAGGCGATACCCGTGGCCTCCTCGCTGCCCAGGCTGGCGTAGCCCGACGAGGACTGCTGGTAGAACCAGAACCCCAGGAATACCCAGGCCGGAATGGACACCGAAAAGAAGAGCAGGAAACCCCTGACGTTCGAGCGGGGGAACATGACGATGTAGGCCCCCATGACGGCCGAGAGGGCGCCGCTGGCCCCGACGGCCGGGATGGGGCTGCCGGCATTGAAGTAGAGGTGGCAGAGGCCGGCGGCGATACCGCCCAGCAGGTAGAAAAAGACAAAGGCCGTACTGCCGATGGTGGCCTCGATGTTGTCGGCGAAGATCCACATGTACAGCATGTTTCCCGCCAGGTGCATCCACCCACCGTGCAGGAACATACTGGTGATCAGCGTCCAGTATCCGTCTCCGGCTTCGATGCGGGCGGGGATGGTTCCCCACTCGTACACGAATGCCTCTCCGGCCGCCGGGCCGAGGCTGTACTGGTAGAGGAAAATAGCGATGTTCACGGCGATGAAGCCATAAGCAAAGTGGGGGCGGTGACCGCCTTCGATCTGATCGTCGCCGAGGGGAAGGAACATGGGCTACTGCTGTGCGGCTTTGATGATACGGGCGGTCAGCCGGTAGTCTCCCGGCTCGGTCTTCGTCCCGTAGACGGGGTAGGGGTCGAGGGCCGTTACTTCCACGTAGCCGTCGGGCACGCCGAATTTCACGGAGCCCCGCTTACCGGCCTCTATTTTGATGGTCCTGACATCGTCACCGACCTGAACGGCAACCACGGCCTCCCCGGCCACCACGCAGCTGACGCCGGTGGGGCAGCGGCTGTCCTGGCTCACTTCCACGAAGGTGAAGGCCGAAGTGGGGCTTTCCCTGGCGCGCAGGGTCTGCCCGGGCTCCACCTCCCGGTACATGCCGTAGGGGGCGAGGGCGTCGGGCACGGAGGAGGTGGCGATGGGTTCCAGCTCCGTTACGGGGGGCGCATCGACCACCTTGGGGGAACAGGCAAACAGGAGGAGGGGGAGGAAGAAGAGTAGGGCTCGCATGGACCAAAGGTAGTTACGGACTACTTACTTCGCTCATACGTCATCCGAACAAGGCGCAGCCGGTTGCGGTGTTCGCTCGGTAGTACCAGTTCGTTGGCGGCCACCTGGATGCCGTCCCGGAAGCGCAGCCGCAGGTTGAGGTCACGGGTATTGAAGAGGCTGTTCCGGTCGAACTCCCCGCGGCCGTTCATGACGTACTCGCTGACGGTGTTCTCGAAGCGGATCTCGTCGTTGAAGAGGAAACGCAGCTCGCGGGCGGTCTCCAGCAGGAAGTAACCGGAATAAATTCCGCCGTCGTCCTGGCTGTACTGCTTCTTGTGCAAAATGTTGCTCCAGTGGGGCTTCCCGTCGGGGTGAATGCTGAAAACGATGATCTCGTTGTAGTGGTGGTCCACGAGCGGGCGGCCGCTGTAGGTGTTCAGCACCTGGGCCTGACTGGCCGAACTGCGTCGCTGCAACTGTCGGTTGCGCTCGGTGATGAGCAGCAGGCCGCCGTCGCGCCGGAGAATGGCCTCCCGCACGGAGAGCTCGTCGATGGCGGGACGTTTTTTGTTGAATTTCTTCCCCTCGACGTTCTTGACCAGGGAAAGGGGAAACTGGGTGAAGGTGGGCGACACTTTTCCGCTGCCCGTCGGGGAAAAGCGGGTGAAGAAGTAGCCGTCCGCCCGCAGGAAATCCTTGATGGCGTAGAGGCCGGCGCAGGTAAGTTGTTGGTTCAGGTTGTCGTAGGCGAAAACAACGTCGTAGGTCAGGCTGTCGCCCAGGCTTACCTGCCGGGTGGTCAGCAGCCCGCCACTGGCCGCGGCGTGGAAAATCTCGTAGCGGTGATTTTTGCGGCGGCTCTTGAAGTTGTCGCGTTCGATGACGAAAACCATGTCGCCGGTATTCGTGATCTCGGCCTGGAGAAAATCCTCATTGAAGTAGAATTTATCCGGCTCCAGCAGGTTGTCGTAAAGCAGCGCCATGCTGTCCAGATCGATGCCGAGGTAGCGGACCTTGGACTGGTTCTCGTCGATGAGCAGCAGCAGTTTGGTGTCGTCCTCGGAGCGGTAAACGTCGTCTCCCGGGTTGTCGGAGGTGCTCTGGAACTGGACGAGGGTGACCGAGTCCTGCATGTTCCCGGCGGGGTTGTAGCGGTCGAGCTGGAGGTGGTTCCTGCCCCCGTCCCGGTAGAGGTAGAGCAGGTAGAAACCGGTGTTGTCCTGGCGGGTCACCACGTCGAGCAGGCGGACATTGCGGCCGCGCAATTCCAGTTCCTTCTCCCAGTTCATGTTCATATTTTGCCCGTAACCGGCCAGCAGGTGCTTGGTGTCGCGGTCCTGCAACAGCAGCACGTGGCCGCCGAGTTTACCGACGAGGTGGTAGTCCGTATCCGTACGCAGCGGAATCTCCTCGGAGACGGTGAGGGTTTGGGCGGGTACGCAGGTGCAAAATCCCATAATCAGGGTCAGGAGTAGGTAGTAGCGCATAGGTTTATATACGAGTTTTCAGCCCCATTAGTTGTGGAAGGGCACCGTCGGTGAGCCCGGTCCGCGGGTAGCCGACAACTCTCTGGTCGCCGTATCTTACCCCCATGCCCAATCCCTACGACGATCTGCTTGGCGGTACCTCCGACCCCGATCCGAAACCGGAACGGTCGCCGCAACCCGACCCGCAACCCGTAGCGGACCCGGAACCCATCTACCTGAACGATCCGCGCTTCGGGCAAGACGGGCCCGAACCCCTGGATGAGATCCTCGCCCTGACCGCTACATTCGACGCCCATTCGGGGCGCTTCGCCCGCCTCCTGAGCGAACTGGGGGTGATGGCGCACCGGGCGGACAGGCCGGTCACCCGCCTGTTCCTGGACAAGAAAGACCCCCACGACCGGGGCAGCCTGGCGGGAGAGCGACAGCTGCACGAACTGCTGGAGACCAAGTTCCGCCACATCATCGCCCCGATGCTGGAACTGGCCCGCCTGCACCTGGAGACCGTACGGCGCTTCAATTCCGACATCGACAAAAATTACTACAGCCTGACCAAGACGGATGCCGAAGTGGAATCCGATAAAACGCGCGCCATCGATGCCCTCAACGTCCAGCGGCAGGTGCTGGGGGACGCGGCAATGAACCTGGAGGTGCTCACCGGGGCGTTGAAGGACACCGAACGGCGGTTGAAGGGCTACGTCAACGCCGGTGGGCGGAACAACCTGTCCGGGGCGGAATTCCAGATGATCACCCGGGGCCGGGAGGAGCTGACCGCCGGCCGGGAGCACCACTTCGACTACGGTTTCTTCGACCTGAACCTGCTGGATAAGACGGCCATCTCCCTGGGCGTGTACCTGCCGGAGACGACGGCGCAGTACTTACAAAAGCTGGGAAAGGTGCTGGGGTGACGCCCGGTGGAGGACGCCCACGTCCGACTGATTTCTGTCCGGACGTCGGAAAATATCACCTTCTACAAATAAACTTCCAATATCTGCCGGACATTCGTCGGACCCGGGGGTCCTCCACCACTATCTTTGGCGGCTATGAGAATCTTGCTCCTTTGTGTAATGGCTTGCACCTGCGGCCCCGCCCTTTTCGCCCAGTTACTTACCCCTTCCGAGTTCCTGCCCCACGAACACGGCGAACAGTTCACCCCTCACCACCTGTTGGTCGACTACTTTCAAACCATTGCGGAAGAGAGCAACCGGGTACGACTGGAGGAATACGGACGCACGAACGAAGGTCGCCCCCTGCTGCTGACCTTCGTCAGCACCCCCGAGAATCTGGCCCAGCTGGAGGCCATCCGCACCAACAACCTCCGCCGTGCCGGATTGCTGGACGGGGCCACCGACCCGAAACTGGACGACGTGGCCATCGTCTGGCTGTCCTACAGCGTACACGGTAACGAGGCCGCCGGCAGCGAGGCCAGCATGGGCGTCCTCTACGACCTGGCCAACCCCGCCAACCGCCTGACCTCGGACTGGCTGAAGAACACCCTGGTCATCATCGACCCCGCCGTGAACCCCGACGGCTACAACCGCTACACCAACTGGTACCGGCAGACGGCCACCCGTAACGTCAGCCCCGACCCCGCCGTCCGGGAGCACGACGAACCCTGGCCCGGCGGCCGCGTGAACCACTACCTGTTCGACCTGAACCGCGACTGGGCCTGGCAGACCCAGGTGGAGAGCCGCCAGCGCATGGTGCGTTACCTCCAGTGGATGCCGCACATTCACGCCGACCTCCACGAGCAGGGCTACACCGACCACTATTACTTTGCCCCGGCGGCCCGCCCTTTCCACGAGTACATTACCGACTGGCAGGGGGATTTCCAGACGGAGATCGGCCGGAACCACGCCAAGTATTTCGACAAGGAGGGCTGGCTCTACTTTACCCGTGAGCGCTTCGACCTGCTCTACCCCAGCTACGGAGACACTTACCCCACCTTCAACGGGGCCATCGGGATGACCTACGAGCAGGCCGGCCACAGCCGCGCCGGCCGGGCCATCGACCTGCCCAACGGCGATACCCTCAGCCTGGCGGATCGCATCGCCCACCACACGGCTACCAGCCTGAGCACGGTGGAGATCGCCAGCCGGGAGGCCCGGCGGCTGGTCGCGAACTTCGGGGATTACTTCAAGCAGGCCGTCACCAGCCCCCAGGGTAAGTACGCGAGCTACGTGATCAGCGCGGATACGCCGCCGGGAAAACTCCGTCGCCTCCGGGAATTACTGGATCGCAACGGCATCCGCTACCACCGACTGAAGAGCGCCCGTAACGTAAAAGGGTACGGCTACCAGGACGGGAAGGAAGAAGACAGCCGCTTCGCCGCCGGCGCCCTGGTGGTGCCCGCCCGTCAACCCCGCTCGGTGCTGGCCCAGGTACTGTTCGACCCCGACGTCCAGGTGGAGGACAGCGTGACCTACGACATCACCGCCTGGTCCGTCCCCCTGGCCTACGGGCTGACGGCCACGGCCACCACGACGGCCATCGGTGCCGGTGACCTGGAAGACTTCCCCGCCCAGCCGCCCCTCCGCGAAGTGACCGCCACCGACCCCGCCACGTTGTACAGCTACGTTGCCCCCTGGGAAGACCTGACCTCGGCCCAGTTCCTGGCCGACCTGCTGCAGGCCGGTATCCAGGTACGGACGGCCGGCGGCGCCTTCCAGTTCGGCGACCGGCAGTTTCCGCCCGGCTCCCTGCTCATCAACCGGGGCGACAACCGCGTCGTGAATGATTTCCTACCGACCGTACTGCGGCTGGCCCGCAAGCACGACGTGACCCTTACCCCGCTGACCACCGGCTTCAGTACGGGCTCCGGTGGGGACCTGGGCGGCAGTAACTACGGGCTGGTCTCCGCCCCGAAGATCGCTACGCTGAGCGGTGAGGGGGTACGCGCTAACGAGTTCGGTCAGGTCTGGCACTTTTTCGAACGGGAACTGGAGTATCCGCTCAGTATCTTTTATACCACCAAACTGGAGGCGGTACTGGAAGGGAACTACGACATCCTTGTGCTGGCCGAGGGGCGCTACCGGATGAGCGACGACCAGCGCAGTGCCCTGCGGAAGTGGGTACGCGACGGCGGAAAACTGATCGCGGTCGGCTCGGCCAACGGCTCCCTGGCCGACGAGGAGGGCTTCGGGCTAAAGACCAAGAAGGCGAAGGAGGAAGAACTGTCCGACGACGAAAAGCGGGAAAAACTATTGCTGCCCTACGGAGGCAGTGAGCGTCGATTCATCGAGGGCTTCATTCCCGGAGCGGTCGTGGCGACCGAAATGGATGCCACCCACCCGCTCAGTTTCGGTATCGGTGCCCGCTACCAGAGCCTGAAGGTAGACGACACCGCCTACGCCTACCTGGAGGACGGCTGGAACGTAGGCCGCATCCGTGATGGTGCGGTCGTAAGGGGGTTCGTTGGCAATAAGGCTTACGACAAGATAGTGGAGAGTCTCAGTTTCGGCGTCGAACCGATGGGGAGCGGACAGGTCATCTACCTGGTCGACAACCCGCTGTTCCGGTCCTTCTGGGAAGAGGGCAAGTTCCTGTTTGCAAACGCTCTGTTCCAGGTTCGCTAGCCGAACCTGGTAGTCCAACACCGGGTTAGGACAAAAACACCACTTTATGTCCACCCTCCGGAATTCCGGCATAACCGCCGTCGTCCTTCGTCTCTTTTTCGTGATTGGCGTGGTGACGATCATGTACTACGGAGCTAATCTGCTGCTGCCGATCGTGGTGGCGGGGTTGCTGGCCCTGCTCCTGAACCCGCTGGATGAGTGGTTGCTGGGCCGGGGATGGCCGCACTGGGCCTCGGTGTCGGTTTGCATGGTTACCCTGTTACTCTTCTTCGGGGGGCTGTTCTTCGCCATCGGCCAGCAGGCGATGAGTTTCAGCCAGAACTGGGGGCAGATCGAGGAGCGGGTGACCGAACACCTGGCCACGGTCACGGAGAAGTTTCCGATGCTGAAGGGGATGGTACCGTCCTCCGGCGGCGGCGGCGGCGAGGTAGGCCAGGGCGGCAGTACGACCACCGGCATCGCTCAGCAGCTACCCATCAACGGAACCAAGGCGGCGAGTCTGCTGTCGGGCACCCTCGGCATCCTGGGAGACTTTCTGCTCATGCTGGTGTACACCGTCCTCTTTTTGACCCAAAAGGACCGATTACGGGAGTTCATCCTGCGGCGGATGCCCGATGAAGAACGGGGTACTACCCACCAGACCCTGAACGAAAGTCGGGACATCGTCCAGAAATACCTCAAGGGGCGGTTCATCCTGATCGTGTTCCTGGCCATAGTTTACGGCATCGGTTTTGGCCTGGCCGGGCTGGACTACGCCATCCTGATGGCCGTGCTGGTAGCCGTGCTCAGCATCATTCCCTACCTGGGGAACATCATCGGGGCCGCCCTGGTGTTCGCCGTGGCCATTGCGGGGGGCGGGGGAACCACCATGCTGCTGGCGATCCTGGGTACGATGTCCGTCGGGCAGGTGCTGGAAAGCTACATTCTGCTACCACTGGTGGTGGGAGACGAAGTGGACATCAATCCACTCACCACTATCATCGGGGTGATGGCTTTCACCGTCGTATGGGGGCCGGTGGGGGCCATCGTTTCCATCCCCATTCTTGCCATGTTACGCATCGTGTGCAGCCACGTGGAGGGGTTGGAAGACTACGCCTACCTGCTCGGACAGGAATGATGAGTACATTTGGGGCATGGACGTTCTATACACTATCGTTAAACACTCCCACTCCGGCCTCCGCTGGGTGGTGCTCATTCTGCTGGTCGCGGCTATCGTGAATGCCTTCAGCAAGCGATCCGGCGGCACGGTGTATCCGGGCAAGGACAAGCTGGCCCTCTTCGCCTTCATTTCCACCCACATTCAACTCTTACTCGGTCTGCTGCTCTGGTTGTTCCTGAGCCCCTACGCCCTTGCCTACGACGGCGACGACATCATGGCGAACAAGATCGTCCGCTTCTACACCGTAGAGCACTTCATCGGTATGCTCCTGGCCGTCATCCTCATCACCATGGGGTACGTGCGGGCCAAGAAGCAGGCGGAACTCAACAGGGGGTGGAAGACCATCGGGGTATACTACCTGATCGGGCTCGTACTGATCGTACTGTCCATTCCCTGGCCGTTCCGCGGTCTCGGAGCCGGCTGGTTCTAGGATGAGTACCCAGCCATATACCAGCCGCGTATACGATATCGTGGCTACCCTGAAGCAGGAGCGGGAAGACTGCCCGGAAGATTTTCGTTTCTCGGACGTATTCGACGCCCAGGGTAATCAGTACGTCAACCTGGTGCAGGAGGGAGGCGGCGTCCTCGGCGTGGCCCTGGTGGGTTTCACCTACGTACTGGAGGAAATGGGCATCCGGTTTCTCAGCCTGGGAGGGACCAGCGCGGGAAGTATCAATACGCTGTTGCTGGCCGACGTCGGCAACTGCCGCGAGCCTAAGAGTCTGCGGGTGCTGGAAAAGATCGTCAACAAGGACTTCATGGACTTCGTCGACGGTGGCAAGGACGCAAGGGCCCTGGTCCGTAGTCTATCCGGCCGTTTTCAAACCCCGAAGCTCGCGGCGGCCCTGCTTAACCTGGACGAACTCGTCCGGGATCTGGGCATCAACCCGGGCAAGGCCTTCGAGTCCTGGCTCAGCGATCAGCTGGAGCACAAAACCTGGGCCGACCTGCAAAAGCACATGGAGGCCGCCGGCACGGAACTCCTCCTGGTGGATAACCACGGCAGCGAACGCGGCACCCTCACCCCCGAGGAACTCGACGTGAAGATTGCCATCGTGGCCGCCGACGTGACCACCCAGACCAAGGTGGATTTTCCCGCCATGGCCGATCTCTACTACGAGCGGCCGATGGAACAGGACCCGGCCGGTTTCGTACGGGCCTCCATGTCCATCCCCTTTTTCTTCGAGCCGCTGCGGGTCAGCATGGACTGGGCGCACCGCCGGGAGGTCGAGACCCGCGATGCCTGGCGCAGACGGGCCAACTACCGCGGACCGCTGCCGCGGGAAGTCCTCTTCGTGGACGGTGGGGTAATGTCTAACTTTCCCATTGACCTTTTCCACGCCGAGGGGCAAATTCCGAACCGGCCCACTTTCGGCGTTAAGCTGGGCGTGGACCGGACCCACTACGCTGAAACCAGGGGCATTACCAGCTTCATCGGGAACATCTTCGACGGTGTCCGCAACCTCCGCGACCACGAATTTCTGATCAAAAACCCGGAGTACCGGGAACTCATCGAGTACATCAACGTAGACGGCTACGACTGGATGGACTTCGACATCAGTGAGGAGAAAAAACTCGGTCTCTTCGAACAGGGGGCCCGCTCCGCGGCCCGGATGCTGCGGCGCTTCCAGTGGAGAAAGTACAAGGACCAGATCCGCCACGGGTTACTACAGACGGTAAAGCCGCTGATGTGGGAACTGTCCGGTACCCGCAGCATGGAGGAAAAACTGCAGGCCTTCGGTATTTACCCCGATCTGCCGGAAGACCGGGAACTGCTGCAGCGGATCGAATTCCTGAAGAGCAGCCGGAGTCAGCCCGGGCAAACCTACCACGTCCTCTGGATCGACGATGCCTTCACCTACGGACTGCCGGTGGCCATACTGGACAGCCTCAACATCTACACCTACACGGCCCAGAACAGTGACGATGCCCGTAGTTTACTCCACCACAAGAATCGGCCCGGCGGCCCGGTAGAAGAACGCATCGATCTCATTCTCTCCGATGCCAGCCGCATCGTGGACGGGGAGAAAGACCGCATCGCCGGCATCACCTTCGCCGAGGAACTGGCCCACAATGCCCGCCTGAAGGACGTGCCCATCATCATGTACGCCCACACGGGGACGGATCTCCTGAACCGCTACCGCAAGTACGCCGGCGACCCGGCGATTGAGCTGCCGCCCAACATCAGGAACGGAGCGGATCTGAATACGGTGGGCCACCGCAACTTCATCAGCGAGGTGGTCAATAATATTTACCAGGCGGTGAAGGCGTGAAGGACGGCGGGGCGGTCGCCGTACGTGTCGCGGAACAACACCCCGTGAAATAGTATCTTCGCCCCCCAAACGTCAAGCGCACCCCCATGGACTTCAAAGCACTCACCGCCCACGCTAAGGAATACGGCTTCATTTTTCAGTCGAGCGAGATCTATGACGGCCTGGCCGCCGCCTACGATTACGGCCCCAACGGCGTACTGCTGAAGAACAACCTGAAGGAATACTGGTGGCGGAGCATGGTGCAGCTGCACGACAACATCGTCGGTATCGATGCGGCCATTTTCATGCACCCCAAGACCTGGAAGGCCAGCGGTCACGTCGATGCTTTCAACGACCCCCTGATCGACAACAAGGACAGCAAGAAGCGTTACCGGGCGGATGTCCTGATCGAGGAGTACGTCGAAAAGGTGGAGGGTAAACTCACCAAGGAACTCACCAAGGCCGCCAAGCGCTTCGGGGACGACTTCGACGAGGCCCAGTACCGGGAGACCAACCCCAATGCCCAGCGGTACATCCAGGAGATGACCGCCGTCAACAACCGGCTGGCCACCGCCATGACGAACGAGGACATGGCCGAACTCAAGCAGATCATCGAGGACTGCGGCATCAAGGACCCGGATACCGGCAGTGCCAACTGGACGGACGTTCGCCAGTTCAACCTGATGTTCTCCACCCAACTCGGTAACATCGCCGGGGAGGAGGGGAAGCTCTACCTGCGGCCCGAAACTGCCCAGGGCATCTTCGTGAACTTCATCAACGTGCAGAAGACGACCCGCCAGAAACTGCCGTTCGGTATCGCCCAGATCGGCAAGGCGTTCCGCAACGAGATCGTGGCCCGCCAGTTCATCTTCCGGATGCGGGAGTTCGAGCAGATGGAGATGCAATTCTTCATCCAGCCCGGTACCCAGCAAGAGTGGTACGATCGGTGGAAGGAGATGCGCATGAAGTGGCACACGGCCATCCACCCGGCCGAAAAACTTCGCTTCCACGACCACGAGAACCTGGCGCACTACGCCGACGCGGCCGTGGACATTCAGTTTGAATTCCCCTTCGGCTTCCGCGAACTGGAAGGCATCCACAGCCGGACGGATTTCGACCTCTCCGCTCACGCGGAACTCTCCGGTAAGAACCTCACTTACCACGACCCCCAGACCAAGGAAAAGTACATCCCCTACGTGCTGGAGACCAGCATCGGGGCCGACCGCCTCTTCCTGGCCGCGATGACCTACGCCCTGCGCGAGGAACAGGTTCCCGGTCAGGACGACCCCGCCAACACCCGCGTCATCATGAAACTCCACCCGGCCCTGGCACCGGTGAAGGTGGCGATCATGCCCCTGAAGCGTAACGAGGATTCCATCGTCGCGATGGCAAAGGGTATTTTTGACGACCTGAAGTTCCGCTTCGAGTGCCAGTACGACGACACCGGCGCGATCGGTAAGCTCTACCGCCGCCAGGATGCCGTCGGTACCCCCTTCTGCGTTACCGTCGACTTCGATAGCCTGGAAGACGGTACCGTTACCGTCCGGGACCGGGATACCCTGGAGCAGGTGCGGATCAAGGCGGAGGAACTGGGGGCGTACATCGGGCCGAAGGTGGATATGGCTGGGTTGCTGCGTTTGGCTCAGTGAGTGAGTTGGGGAGTTGGGGAGTTAGTGAGTTGCTACCGCCGTGGCCACTCGCCCGCTGCGCGGGGCTCGCTTTTTCATGTCGGCCGTCTCGGAGTGAGCGAAGCGGAACGGAAGACGTCCAACTTGTGAAAAGCTCGCGGAGGAGGAGCCAAGGACCTAAGGACACAAGACTTGGCGTACCACTCACCCGCTGCGCGGGGCTTGCTTTTTCATGTCGGCCGTCTCGGAGTGAGCGAAGCGGAACGGAGGACGTCCGACTTGTAAAAAGCAAACGAGAAGAACTATCCGGTCCCCGGGCCGGTTTTCCTGATCATGGCAAATGAATGGACCGTCGGACAAAAAAGCTCCGGCCTAAAAAAAGAAACCGAACACGCCGTCCTCGTCGGGGTGGTAACGCGCGGACAGGGCGAAGAACAGGTAACGGAATACCTGGACGAGCTGGAGTTCCTGGCCGAGACCGCAGGTGCAAAATCCCGGAAACGGTTCGTCCAGAAACTGGATCACCCGGATAACCGGACTTTCGTCGGTTCCGGTAAGGCGCAGGAGATTGCGGACTACGTCGACGAGCACGAAGACGTCAGCATGGTCATCTTCGACGATGACCTGAGCGGTAAGCAGGTATCCATTCTGGAGGAGATGATGAAGGTCAAGATCATCGACCGCTCCAGTCTGATCCTGGATATTTTCGCCAACCGGGCGCAGACCGCCCAGGCCAAGACCCAGGTGGAGCTGGCACAGATGCAGTATCTCCTGCCCCGGCTCCGTGGCCTCTGGACGCACCTCGAACGGCAGCGCGGTGGTATCGGTATGCGGGGACCTGGTGAAACCGAGATCGAGACGGACCGCCGGATCGTCCGCGACAAAATCAACAAACTAAAGAAGGACCTGGAGAAGATCGACAAGCAGGCCACCACCCAGCGGAAGACCCGCGGTACGATGGTGCGGGTCGCGCTGGTGGGGTACACCAACGTCGGGAAGTCCACCCTGATGAACCTGCTGACGAAGAGCGACGTCTTCGCCGAGGACAAACTCTTCGCTACCCTGGACACCACGGTGCGGAAGGTGGCCTACGAGGGCGTACCCTTCCTGCTCTCGGATACCGTAGGGTTCATCCGCAAGCTGCCCCACCACCTGGTCGAGAGTTTCCGTTCCACCCTGGATGAGGTCCGCGAAAGTGATATACTGCTCCACGTGGTCGACGTGGCCCACCCCCA
The DNA here is from genome assembly GCA_963838715.1 of Lewinellaceae bacterium. Lineage (GTDB taxonomy): Bacteria > Bacteroidota > Bacteroidia > Chitinophagales > Saprospiraceae > Neolewinella. The sequence goes on along the minus strand of CAWISE010000009.1, from coordinate 2,475,855 downwards.
GCACGAAGACCAGATCCGCACCGTCCAGACGCTGCTTAAGGAAATGGAGTGCGAGAGCAAACCTACCGTGCTGGTGTTCAATAAAATCGACCTGTTCCGGGAGCGGAACTACGATCTCTACCTCGACGAGGAGGGGCGGGAAGAAGTAGAGAGCGGCCTCATCAAGAGCCTCGAAAGCCAGTTCGGACAGGAGGCCATGCTGGTCTCCGCCGTCACCAAGGAAAACATCGATGCCCTGCGCCACCGGTTGACGGCCATGGTGAAGGAGGAGTACCAGCAAACCTATCCGTACGTTGCCAAACAGTGGTAGTGGTTCGGATCGAAATGCAACCGACTCACCTCCTTTGTTAACTTTGCACCTGCGCGCCGTCGGCGAAAAAGTCAGTAGTAGATCGTCACTGGTTGTCAGTGCCGTGTAGACTACTGACTATTTACTATTGACTAAAGACGCTCACTTATGGCCTACAAATCCACGCTCAACAAATACGCCAAACTGCTCGTGAACTACTGCGTGGACCTGCAACCCGGAGAGCGGCTGTTCGTCGCCAGTACGACCCTGGCGGAACCACTGATCACGGAGGTGTACCGGGAGGCGCTACGGGCCGGCGGCCACTGTGAGTTCAGTCTCGCTACCCTGGGACAGGACCGCGTGCTGCGGGAGGAAGGAAACGCCGATCAGTTCGCCTACGTACCGACGCTGTACGAGCGGGCGATCAACGAGTTCGAGGCCTACATCAATATCCGGGCACCGTTCAACTTGCGGGAGGGTAGCCCCCGGGCCGAACTGACGGCCGCGCGCCGGGAGGCCATGCGGGAATTGCACGATACCTACTTCGCCCGGACGGCGGACCGGCGGCTGAAGCGCAGTATGTGCCTTTACCCCTGCGAGGCGCTGGCCCAGGAAGCCGGCATGCCCCTGCACGAGTATGAAGATTTCGTGTTCCGCGCCTGTAAGCTGGACCAGGACGACCCGAAAGCGGCCTGGCTGGGGGTAAGACGCCGGCAACAGAAAGTAGTGGACCACCTGAACGGCTGTACCGAATTCCGCTACGTAAACGGCCGCAGCGACATCCGCTTCACCACTAAGGGCAGGAAGTGGATAAACAGCGACGGACAGACGAATATGCCCAGCGGGGAAGTCTACACCAGCCCGGAGGAAGACTCCGTGGAGGGCACCATTTATTTTGACTATCCGGCCATTCGCAACGGAGAGGAAGTCATGGGTGTCACCCTGGAGGTGAAAGGGGGTGAGATTCAGTCCTGGACGGCGGAGAGCGGGCAGGAGGTACTCGACGAGACGTTCGCTATACCCGGTACGCGCAGGTTCGGGGAGGCCGCCATCGGTACGAACTACGACATCGACCGTTTCAGCAAGCACATTCTGTTCGACGAGAAGATCGGCGGAACGGTCCACATGGCCATCGGCCAGAGTTACGCCCAGGCGGGGGGGAAGAACAAGAGTGCCGTGCACTGGGACATGATCGCCGATATGAAAAAAGACGGTATTATCTACGCCAACGGTACTGAAATTTACCGGAACGGCAGGTTCCGGGCCGATTTGTGGGATTAATCACAACAAAACGAGTCTTCGTCCAGTCTTAACGTTTATACTTAACTTGCAGCGAAACTTACACCGAGCCTTAGGAGAGACTATTTTTTCAACAGGGACGCTTTAACTGAAACTAACCTCAAACCGTGAACGAGAACATCGCCTTTCTAGAGCTGAAGTATGGAAACATATATGGCGGCTACCCCAATTTCTACGCCATAAGTGAGATCGCATTACTGGTATTTGAACGGGGCTCCAACAAGATTTTCCTGGAAAGCTGGATCAATCAGGCTGACGTGGATATCGTGGATGTCTACGCGGAAACCGATGATCTCGGTCACACCACCCAGCGGGTTCGTGAAGTACTGAACATGCGGACCAACCGCCGTTACAAGTACTACGAGGATTTTCGCCTGGAAGACCACGACCTGCAGTATGCCTTCCGCAATTTGCGCTCCACGAAGAATGCCATCCGCAACTTCCTGAATAAGAATCTGCGCAAGTACCGCTTCAACGATCTTATCGTTTTTGACGGCCGCCGCGATATCTTCCTCTGCGAACGCAGCGGGGTACGTTTCGACTATACGAACATCATCGACATCCAGAAGGACCTGAACCGGGAGACCGATTACCTCTTCAGCCTCAATAAACTGGCCAAGGTAGTCGAATTCAATACGGACCGCTCCTACCTGCGTACGAATAACCTCGAGTACTGGCTGCACCCCATTGCCGCCCGCCAGATCATTCCCGGTACGGCCGCCTTCGACGCCGCCCGCCTGATGATGGTCTTTAACGAGTACACCGAGCACCACGACGATTTCCTCATCCGGGCCGCCATTTTGCTAAATAAGATCACGAAGCGCAAGGAAGAGCAGAAAGCCATCGAGGCCGAACGGTTAGCGAACGAACCGCCACCCGAGGAAGCCCCCGGGAAGAAGGGCGCGCCCGCACCGGCGGAACCGGATTCAGCTGAAAAAAAGGACGCCCAGGAATAGCAGTACGCTGCTGACGATACCGACCAGAAAAATGGAGTAGGCTAGCCGCAGCAGTTCGTAGCGGCGATCCAGGGTCTTACCCAGGAAGTACAGATCCCTGATCAGGGTTCCGTAGAGGCTGTCCGCGTCCAGCAGTGCCGCTTCCATTTTTTCGGTATAGTCCTCCAGCGTCAGTCGGCTGAAGGAACCGTAGAAGGCCAGGTTGTCCCGTTTGTCCGGGCGGATGATGGGGCGGGCCGACACCACGGCGTAGATCAGGCTGGCGAGCCCGCAAACGACGAAAACGGCTACGGGAAACAGGATCTCCGGCTTGGTCTGGGCCCAGTTCCGGTAGGAGATGAAGGTGACCAGGGCACCGATGAGCAGGGCATTGACGCTGATCATGATGGCCGCCTTCTGGTCGGCGATCGTACTCATCTGCATGTGGTTGCGGAAGACCGTCCGGAAGTAGGTCTGGGCGGCCTGACGGGTCGGCCCGGCTTCCAGTCCGACCAGGGCGGAAGCCGTCGTCGGGGCCGGTTTGCCACTTCCCTTCCGCTTGCCGAGCTTGTCGACCAGTTGTTGCAGGTCGAGCAACACCGCGCTGTGGGTGTGTTGGTACTGCCGGCGGAGTTCGCCGTTGCGAAAGCGCGCCTCCCGTAATTCTTCGAGGTATTTGGTCAGGCTCTCCGTTCGCTCGGGGGCCGGGTCGAGGCGGTAGCGGTCCTCGAGCCAGGCGAGTTCCGCTCCCTCGGTCCCGCCGAGAATACGCTGGGCCAGTTGGGCGTCGTAAAGGACATCGGCCACTTCGCGCCGGCCGGTTCCGCTGCCGCCCGGCAGTACGGCGGCCAGCGCAAGTTGAAGCTGGAGGTAATCCGGTCCGGTCCACTCCCGGAATTCCCGCGCGGTATTTTCCAGCGACTTAGGCTCATCTCCCGCTCCCCAGTGACGCCCCGCCTCCAGCAGGGCGGCGGCGCGGGCCAGGTGGGGGAGGTCCGGCGGGGCAGCGGGGTGGCGCATGGCGATCTCCCGGGCGTGACCGGCCAGGGCCAGGGCCCAGCTGTCGTTGTGCAGGACGAGGGAGCGGGACGACCGTTCGTAGCTCATCAGCATGAAGCGCTCCGCCTGGTTGGCGAGGTCTTCGAGGTGAAGAGCGGTGAAGCGGGTCGGGTGCATGGGGCAAAGGTAGTTTTTCCGATCTTTGCAAACCACTGGGTACCCGGTTTTCGTTCATAGCCCTGAAATCAATCCTTACGATGCTGCTCAAAAAAATTTCCGCCCTGCTGTTGCTCGGCCTGTTCGCCGTTGGCTGCGCCGACGATATCCGGGAGCTGGACCGGCTCGACGGTGTCGCCTACGACGCGCAGTATGCCTTCCCCGTTATCGATAGCCGGGTGAGCCTGGACGAACTGATCGGCGAGGTGGACGAATCCGTCAGTCTGACCGTAGACCCGAACGGACTGCTGATCTTCAACTACTCCGGCGAGGTGCCTGCCGTGGGCAGCGACATCATCTTCGGGCGGCTGGACAGCCTGGCCGGCGGCATCCCCCTCTTCCTGCGACGGAACCGTCAGGCACTGCCCTTCGGACAGACCGGGGAACTCGACCTGCGGTTTTTCCGCATCAAGGCGGGTATCCTGCAATTTGCCGTCCTGAACCCCTACGACGAGCCGGTATCGGTAGAATTCGTAGTGCCCAACGCCTCGCTGGACGGGGAGGTCCTGCGCCGCACGATGGACCTGCCGGCCTACAACGGGACGGGCGACCTGCCCGTGTTCACCAACCGGGACGCACCGATCGACCTCAATGGCTACGAACTCAACATCGAGGGCGACTCCCTCTACGTGGAATCCTACCTGGTGAATGCGGCCGGCGATACGCTGGTCCCCGGCCGCGGATCGGTGATGACCCTGAACGGGCTCCGCTTCAGTTTGCTGGAGGGCTACCTCGGTCAGGAACTCTATCCCGGCGTCCGCGACACCATCGAGGTGGATTTCTTCGACCGCTACCTCAGCGGGGAGGTGAATTTCATCGACCCGACCATTACGGTGACCGTCACCAACAGTTTCGGCGTTCCCGCCCGGGCGGTGGTCGACGTACTCGACGTAATGACCGTGGACGGGGAGATCCTGTCCATTACCGGGCCTGCCATCACCAGCGGCTTTGACTTCATCAGACCTACGGTAGTCGGGGAATCCGAGGTGACCGTCTTCGTCTTTAACCGGGAAAACTCCAACATTGACGAAATACTGAGTTCCCGCCCCGTCGCGGTGGACTACTCGCTGAGTGCCCTCATCAATCCGGACGAGGACACCGACATTTTCGGATTCGTGACGGACAGCAGTGCTTACTCCGCCAGGATGGATGTTCGCCTGCCCCTGGTGGGCTCGGCCCGGGACTTTACCGTCCTGGATACTTTCGACCTCAACATCGGGGATCGCTACGAAGACGTTACCGACGTCCTCTTCCGCCTGACCACCATCAACAGCCTGCCCCTGGACGTTTCCCTGACCGGTTCCTTCATCGACAGTCTCGGAAACGTACTTACCGATCTCACGGACGGGGAGGTACGCGTGATCAATGCCGGGCCCGTGGATGCGGACGGCAACCCCACCGGTACGAATCGGTCCAGCGAGGATTTTACCTTCAGCGGCGAACGGGTGGACGCCATCCGTAACGCCAATCGCCTGGTCGTGACCCTTACTTTTGCCACCACCGGAGACGGGTCGGAAACGGTCCGGATCACTTCCGACCAGGAGCTGCAAGTGCTGCTCGGTGCCATTGTTTCCGTTTCCAACCCCTGATCAACCAGCCCCCCATGACCAAAATTTTTACCGCAGGCGTCGGCCTGCTGCTTTGCTGTTGCGGCACGCTCTCGGCCCAGGATCTGGCCACGCCGCTACTGCGCGGTAGCTGGCAATCGACCTTTGCCAACCCCGCCCTCTACAGCCAGCTGGAGGGCGAACTCACCATCGGACTGCCCGGCCTGTCGAATGAATTCCACATCGAGAACGTCAGCGTCGAAGAACTGGTCGGCACCCGCGACGGCCGCCGGCTGTTAGACCTGAGCGCCCTGCCCGGACTACTCGAAGAGCGTAACCAAATCAGCGACTTTTTCGTGCTGGAGACCATCGGTATCGGTCTGCGGGGCGACCGCCTCAGTGCCGGGGCCTACCACCGGCTGCACACCAACGGCAGTTTTGATTACAACCGGAACCTGATCCGCCTGATCGCCGAGGGCAACGCCCAGTTCATCGGGCAGACGGTGGACATCACGCCCTTCGGTACGGCCGTCGGCTACCACGAACTCGGACTCGGACTGGCCTTCGACGTAACGGATAAAATTGCCATTGGTGGCCGGATCAAGTACCTGAGTGGGATCGAGGGAGTCCGTATCCAGGAGGGAAGCCGGCTCTCGCTGACGACCGGGGAGGACAATTTCGCCCTGAGCCTGGACCAGGATGCCGTAGTGAATTCCAGCGGCATCGTCGATTTCGAGAGCCTCGACGATATTCAGATCAACCTGGACTTACTGGACGTGGACTCCGGACCACTCTTCAACGAAAATAACGGACTGGCCTTCGACGTGGGCATCCACCTGGACTTCGACAACCTGCGAATACAGGCCGCCGCCAACGACCTGGGGGCGAAGATCGACTGGACCCAGAACGTGAGTAACCTCACTTTCTCCGGGGTTTCCGAATTTACCGGGCTGGATATTCTCCGGCAGGTACTCGACGATTCGGTTTCCTTCACGGTGGCCGTGGACAGCCTGAACGACATTTTCTCCCCGACGGAGGACAATAACGACTGGAGCTATTCCATCGGGGCACACTACCTGCTGGGCGCTGAGTTCGACGTGGATGACAAACTGACCGTCGGGGCCATGGTGCTGTACCGCGACCGTTTCCTGGGCGGCGCTCCGGCCGTAATGGTGAGTGGCCGCTACCAGTTCCTGAACTGGCTGGCCGCCGGGGTGCACTACAACTACCGTGACGGCTCGGCGGCCAATCTCGGCGCCAACCTCTACCTCACGCCCGGGCCGGTACAATTCTTCGCGGGCACGGATAACCTCACCAATATCTTCGGCTCCTCCGGGGGGACGAGGTCGAGCGTCCGGCTGGGTCTGGCGCTGGCGTTTCGGCGCAAGGTCAGTACCGTCGATTAGCGTCCAGCCGTTTCCGGATAATACGGTCGACCGTACGTTTCGGCAACAGCCGGAGCAGCCGGATCAGCCAGCTTCTCTTCATGACCAGGCGGTCGGGTCGGGGTCTTTGCTCGACGATACTGTCCAGAATAACCTGGGCGACGCGCGCAGGTGCGAGGCCACTGGCTTCCGCCTGTTGGATGTAGGGCTCCAGCTTGGGCAGGATGTCCGAGTAGCGGGTCCCGACGAAGGGTTCGGTGCGGGTCATCGCCTTGCCCCAGATGGGCGTTTTGACCGGCCCGGGCGCTACGCTGATCACATCGATGCCGAAGGGCAGCAGTTCCCGTCTCAGCCCGTCGGTGAGGGACTCCACGGCAAACTTGCTGGCACTGTACAGGCTGGTAAAGGGAGAGGTCAGGTAACCCGATACGCTGCTCACGTTGACGATGGTGACGTTCTCCTCCCCGGCCTCCCGGCTGTCGTGCAGTAGGGGAAGGATCGCCTGGCATACGCCCAGCAGCCCGAAGACATTCACTTCGAATTGCTTGCGGTAATCCGCCTCCCCGATGGTTTCCAGGGGGCCGCTCACCGCGATGCCCGCGTTGTTGACCAGCCCGATCAGCCGGCGTCCGCTACTGCGAATGGCTTGCGCGGCGGCTGTCCGCCCATCCGCGTCCGTCACGTCGAACACCAGGGGCGTGAAATCGGGAAACCGGCGTAGCGGGTCGGCGTCGGACTCCCGGCGGACGGAGCCAAAGACATGGTAGCCCCGCTCGAGGAGGAGTTCCGCGGTAGCCCGGCCGATGCCGGTAGAGACGCCGGTGACGAGGATGGAAGGTTGGAGCATTTTACTGAATCTAGAATTTCCTGAAGAATTACGGTGGAGGACCCCGGTGGAGGACCCCGGTGGAGGACCCCCAGGTCCGACGAGTGTCTACTAAATATGAGTGATCCTGCTCTATCAGTAGACTTGTGTTGGAAGTTTGTTGAGTAGGAAGGGATTTTTAAATATCTACCAGGATCTCGTCGGACGTGGGCGTCCTCCACCGAGACGCCCTCCACCGCTACCCGCCGGCCGCCACCTCCATCAGGTAGGCGCAGATCAGTGCCCCGTAGGTTCCCAGGGCGTAACCCAGTACCGCCATGATCGCCCCCACGGGTGCCAGTACCGGGCTGAAGGCACTCGCCACCACCGGAGCGGAGGCGGCCCCGCCCACGTTGGCCTGACTGCCGACCGCCACGTAGAAGAAGGGGGCCCGGATGAGGCGGGCGGTGACCAGCAGGACGGTGATGTGTACCAGCATCCAGATGAGGCCGATGGCGAAGAGACCGAGGTTGTCCAGCACGTCGCCGATGTTCATCTGCATCCCGATGGTGGCCACCAGGACGTAGATAAATACGCCCCCCCAACGGCTGGCCCCCACTCCTTCCAGGTTCCGGGCCTTGGTGAACGACAGCAGGAACCCGACGGTGGTAGCGATGACCACCATCCAGAAAAACCCGGACATTAAGGTCGTGAGGCGCATGGCTTCCAGCGTCCCCGCAAAACGGCTGAAGAAGGGTGACAGCAAGTCAGCACCGAAGTGGGCGATGGCTACGCCTCCGAACGCCACCCCGAGCAACTGGAAGGTGTCCAGGCTGGTGGGGATGCGCTTGACGCGGTCGGAGAAGGATTGCATTTTGTCGCGGAGGCTGGCGATGGCGGAGTTGTCCGCCCGCAACCACTTATCGATCCGGTCGGAGCGGCCGGCCCCGAAGAGGAGGAAGCCCATCCAGATGTTGGCCACCAGTACGTCCACCACGATCATCTGGCCGAAGATGCCGGTGGGTACCTCGAATATTTCCTTCATGGCCGTCTGGTTGGCCCCGCCCCCGATCCAGGAGCCGGCGATGGTGCTCAGGCCCCGCCAGAGCAGCTCCGGGTCCAGGTCGATCAGGTTGGGAAAGAGTTTCGTGACGATCAGCAGCGCGATGGGGCCTCCCAGTACAATACCGAGAGTGGCCGCGAGGAACATCACCATTGCCCGCCAGCCCAGGTTGATCAACCCGGGAATGTCGATGTTGAGGCAGAGCAGGATGAGACTGGCCGGTAACAGGTAGCGGCTGGCCATAAAGTAGAGCTGACTGTGGCCCTTGAAGCCCGTGAAGTCAGCAACGGACTGACCGTTGGCCTCGATAAAGCGGTTGATCTCCCCGAAGGAAAGCCCCGCCGGTAGCGTCAGCCCCCGTTCCGCCAGGGCCGTCACCAGCCCGGGTTCGTACCAGTCGTAGGCGATCAAGCCCAGTGGCCAGTGCAGCAGCGCCGGCAGGAAATAGCAGAGCAGCAGGGCGGGGACGTAGGTGTAGAACTTCGTCCAGAACGGGCGGTCGCTGTTGGCCGTCGTGAAGACAAGGGCCAGTATGACCATGAGGATACCGAAGACGACGGCATCGTTGGTAATCAGTGGTTGCATGGTGGGAAAGGTAAGGAAGGAGCGGGTAGTGCGTAGTGGGTAGTAGTTTTGCCAAAATGCGATTGATACTTTTTATCGTGGTTTTGTCGCTGACCGGCTGGCTGTCCGCCCAGTCCGGACAGCCCCGCGTACGCTACTTCCCCCCGTCGGAATACGGCGGCCAGAACCAGAACTGGGACCTGGCGCAGGGGAGCGACGGACGGATCTTCGTGGCCAACGCCAGCGGGGTACTTACCTACGACGGCTCCCGGTGGGAAAAACATCCGCTGCCGGGCGGCCCGGTGGTAAGGTCCCTGCACTACTCCGGGGGGCGGCTGTACGCCGGGGGCTACGAGCAATTCGGCTACTTCGACTCCACTGACTTTCGTTACCAGAACTTGTCCGACCGGCTGACGCAGGGCCAGCGGGGGGAGGAAATCTGGAACATCGTACGGCCCGCGGACGGCCCCGTCGTCTTTCAGTCCTTTGCCCGCTTTTACGTACTGACGGAAGATTCCCTGACCGTTACCTACCCGCCGGCGGTAGTACTGTTCGCGGTGGCCGACGGAGCGGAACTGGTCGTGCCCGCCACCGGCCGGGGGTTGCTTCGCTGGCGACCGGGCGGGGAATTCCGGCCGATTCCCGGTTCGGAGGTACTCGGAGACCGGGAGGTGAAGGGGATCGTTCGCCAGGATTCCAGCTGGCTGGTCGCCACGGGTACCGGACTGCTGGAACTCGGGGGTCAGAGCCATCGGGACGGGTTGCCCCTCCAGGTCAACCGTTTACTCCGGTTGCGCGACGGGACCCTGGCCGTCGGTACGATCAACGACGGGCTCTACCTCTTCGGGCCGGAGGGGGGAGCCCCCGTCCACCTGATGCGCGAAAACGGACTGGGGAACAACACCGTCCTTTCCCTGCTGGAAGACCGGGCGGGCGATCTCTGGGTCGGTCTCGACCGGGGGCTGGCCCTGGTGGTGCGCCACCTCCCCCTCCGGTTCTCGGGGGCCACGACGGCCGAACTGGGCGCGGTGTACACCGCCATTCACCACGAAGGGGCGACCTACCTGGGGACCAACCAGGGCTTGTACCGCAGCCCGGGGGGCACCGACCCCGCCTTCGAGCTCGTACCCGGTACCAAGGGGCAGGTATGGGAACTTTACGCTACCGGACGGGGGGACCTGCTGTGCGGCCATAACGACGGCACTTTCCTGGTCGAGGACGACCGGGCTACGCTGCTGTCCGACAGACGGGGCGGATGGCAGTTTTCCACCCTGGACCCGGAGAACGATCGCCTGCTCCAGGCTACTTATACCGGGCTGAACCTGGTCCGCTACGAGGGGGGGATTCCCAAAGTCATCCCGCTGGACGGCCCCCTGATGCCGCTGCGCTCCATGGCCCGGGCACCGGACGGCAGTATCGTAGCGGCGCACGGTGCTCAGGGAGTATACCGACTCCTGGTGGACGAAAACGCGAAAAGTTACCGGATAACCGACACCCTGGGCGGCGGCCCGATGACGAAGGCATTGCTCAGCAAAATCGGGGAGGACCTGCTGATTCACAGCGATACGTCCACTTACCAATACGTAGCGGGAAAGCTGGAACGGCTATTCCGCTATCAGGACGTACCGCTACCCCCGGGTGCGATTTGTCTGGCCGGGCGCGAGCATTCCACGGACTGGTTCCTGGTGGAAAACGACCGGGTGACGCTTTACCGGGGTGAACGGGCAATGATTGCGATTCCGCTGGCGCTCAATCCGGATTACCCTACCGTGATCCCCTGGGGAAGTAAGGATTACCTGCTCTGTCTCGATGACGGCTACGCGGTACTCTCCGACCAGAACGTGCCCGCCGGATCCGTGTCCCTGGAGGTAACCGTAAGTGATCTGCGGGGCGCTACCCACCATCTGCCGGATAGGACTGCCCTCGAACTTCCCTTCAGCCGAAACGATCTCCGCTTCCGGGCTACCCTGCCGGTATTCGACCGACCGGTCCGCTTTCGCCACCGGCTTCTGGGGATGGAACAGGAGTGGTCGGCGTGGGACGAACGGCCCGACTGGACTCTATAACCACCTTCCCGAGGGCAGTTACCGGATGGAAGTGGAAGCGGACTGGTTTGACGCGCGACAGCAGGTGGATGTCGTCATCCGGCCGCCCTGGTACCGTACGGTCTGGGCCTACGGACTGTATTTTGTCGTAACGGCGATCATCGGCGTTCTGCTCTACCGGCTACACCGGCGCGGACTCGCCAATCAGGCCCGCCGTCTGGAAGTGCTGCGCGTCCGCCAGCTACAGCGACAGGAGATCGAGGCGCGCAACCAGCAACTAGAGGAAGACATCGGGCGGAAAAACAAGGAACTGGCCAATACCACCCTGGCCCTGGCCCGCAAGAACGAAATGCTGCTGGAGATCCGGAAGCAGGCCGACCGGGGGCGTACCGATAAGCTGCTGCACCTCATCGATCGCAACCTGGACCACGAAGCGGACTGGGCGCTATTCGAGGATCACTTCAACGCCGTTCACGATGCCTTCCTGCGCCGACTGCGGGAAGCACACCCCGAACTGACGACCGGAGAACTGCAACTGGCTGCTTACCTGAAAATGAACCTGACGTCCAAAGAGATCGCCCCACTGCTGCATATCTCCCTGCGTGGGGTGGAAAACAAGCGGTACCGGCTGCGAAAGAAACTGGACCTGGAGGGAACCGATAACCTGAATGAGTACCTGATGGACTTCTGACGCTAGCCAGGGGGCCGGACCCCTGGCGACGGACCCGCGATAACTATGATGAGGTTAAAAACCCTGAAAACACTGTGTTTTCAGGGGAAAACATCCCTGATGGCGTAGTCGTGGTGAGGTGAATTTATTGGTTGTGAGCCTGCCGGCGACGTACATTTAGGAAACGTTTTCACACCGTTCGCTTTAAGGTCTACATGCAACTAACCAACTATTCCCTGACGGCCATTCTGGCCCTGTTTCTCCTGCCCCTCGCTACGGTGAGCGGACAGGTCTCCGCCGTTACCGGCCTCAGTGCCCGTGCCTACGATCACCACGTTGAGTTGCGCTGGGACACCCCGCCCAACCCGACCATCAGTAGCATCCGGATCTACGGATCTACGGACGGAGGGGAAAACTTCACCGCCCTCGGTAGCCGGCCCGTCAACAAGACCAACTACATCGACTTCGTCGGAGAATGGGACGCTACCACCCACTATTACCTCCGGGCCGTGGGGGCCGGCGGTGCCCAGGGGCTGCGCAGCGATACCGTTAGTGCGACCACCTTCGAGATGAGCGACTCGATGCTGCTGGACATGGTACAGGAGTACACGCTCCGCTATTTCTACGACTTCGGCCACCCGGTCTCCGGCCTGGCGCGGGAGCGGAACACCACTTCGACGGTTACCAGCGGCGGCAGCGGCTTCGGAATCATGGCCCTGATCGTCGGGGCGGAACGCGGCTTCCTGACCTACGAACAGGCCCGGGAGCGGACGAGTAAGATCGTCGACTTCCTCGGGACCGTCCCCCGCTTCCGGGGGGCCTTCTCCCACTGGATGAACGGGGCGACCGGCGCGGTGATCCCCTTCAGCCCCCAGGACGACGGTGGCGACCTGGTCGAAACGGCCTTCCTGATCCAGGGGCTGCTGACGGCCCGTCAGTACTACACCGGCGACAGCGCAGAAGAGATCGCCCTGCGGGAGAACATCACCCGTCTCTGGGAGGAAGTGAACTGGAACTGGTACCGCCGGGGCACCCGCGACGTACTGACCTGGCACTGGTCGCCCACCAATCAGTTCGCCATCGACCTGAACATCCGGGGATTCAACGAAAGCCAGATCATCTACATCCTGGGTATCGCCGCCCCGGACGATGGATTCGACATCCCCGCCAGCCTCTACCACACCGGCTGGGCGGGCGGTAATTACGAGACCGCCGCCAGCTTCTACGGGATCCCGCTGGAAGTGGGGCGGGGGAAGGGCGGACCGCTCTTCTTCAGCCACTACAGTTACCTGGGCTTCGACCCCCGGGGCATCAGCGACCGCTACACGAACTACTTCCGCCGCAACACCGCCCAGAGCCGGATCAACTACGAGCACTGCGTCGACAACCCCTACAACCGCGCCGGCTACGGCCCCGGCTGCTGGGGGCTGACCGCCAGTGACGACCCGGACGGCTACCTGGCCCACGGCCCCAACAACCCCCAGGAGGACAACGGTACGATCACCCCGACCGCCGCCCTGAGCTCCTTCCCCTACACCCCGGTGGAAAGCATGGCCGCCCTGAAGCATTTCTACCGCGAAATGGGCGATCGCACCTGGGGAGAGTACGGCTTCTACGATGCCTTCAACGAGGGGCGCAACTGGTACGCCAACAGCTACCTGGCCATCGACCAGGGCCCGATCGTCTGTATGATCGAAAATCACCGCAGCGGATTGCTCTGGGACCTCTTCATGCAAAACCCGGAGATCGGGCCCGCCCTGGAGGAGATCGGTTTTACCCGGGATACCACCACGGCCGTGGCCGAACTGCCGGGTATATTCAGCAAACGACCCACCATCTCCCCTAACCCGGGCAACGGGGAGAACCTGACCCTCGACCTGGCACTAAACCGCCCGGTCGACCAGCTATCCATCCGGCTCCTGGACGGGAACGGACGACTGATTCAGGAACTGCACCGGGAACGGGGGGCCGCCACCGGCAGCCGTTCGTTGGTTCTGCACCTGCGTCCGCGCCCGGTTTCAGGTACCTATTACTTACACATTCAGACTTCGCTGGGCGCTACGAGCCTCCCGCTGGTCCTTCATCCATAAGTTTCGCTATCAACACCATTATCATGCAAAAACAATTACTCTTTCTCCTCCTGTTCCTGGCTACGGCCGGACTGAGCGCCCAGGTGCTCGAAGATTTCGAAGGCGGCGTCGCCGACCTGCCCTGGGAAGCCGTGAACGGCACCTACGACGGGCCGGTGATGAACCCGAACGACACGACCAGTAACACCAGCGAGTGGGTCGGTTCCTACACGAAGAGCGGCACGAACGCCTTCAGCCTGTTCCGCGCCGTACTGGACGCGCCGCTGGACCTGACCACCAATAACCTCTTCAGCCTGCAGGTGAACGCCGGCGCGGCCACCGAGCTGATCTTCAAACTGGAAGGCCCGGGCGGTAGTTTCGAGCGGCGGGTCAACATCACCACTCCCGACGTCTGGCGCACCTACAGTTTCGACATGAGTCCGCTGGCCGGGAACGACGGCATCAACACCATTACCCTGTTCTTCGACCCGGGAGAGGAGGAGAGTGCCGATACCTACCTGTTCGATAACCTGACCGCCAACCCCGCCGGCCCCTGTGCCGGTACGGTGGCCGAGGAAACGATCATTGACGACTTCGAGTGTCAGCGGAATGCCGCCTACCGTGGTGGTTTCGACGACATTTCCGTCATTGCCAACCCCGACCCCAGCGGTATCAACACCAGCGACAGCGTAGGCCGCTACGAGGACCAGATGGGCGGTTTCGCCGCCCTGGTGGTGAATTACGACGACGGTCTCGACCTGAGCGTGAATAACCAGATATGTATCGACGTCTGGGCCCCGGTTGCCGGTAACCTGCTGATTAAGCTGGAGGGCGGTGTTTCCCCCTCCGTGGAAATTCCCAACCAGGTGGACCAGACCATGGAGTGGGTGCAGGTCTGCGTTGACTTCAGTGCGCAGGCAGCCGCCAACCACAACCAGATCACCTTTTTCTTCAATGCCGGCCAGAACGGCGAGGGTGACATCTACTTCGTTGACAACATCACCCGCACCCCGGTCCCGCCGGTGGAAGCCCTGGAAGACTTCGAGGACGGTGCCAACCTGGGCTGGATGCCGCTGAACGGCAACACGACCGTGAACGGTACCTTCAACGGCGTCATCGCCAACCCGGACATGATGGGTAATATGAGCGCCAACGTGGGTAGCTACACCCGTGGCGGCACTAACTTCAGCACGCTGACGGCCATCCTGCCCGACGGTATCGACCTGAGCGGTAACGCCCAGATCAACCTCGACGTATGGGCCCCCGCCGGTGCCACCGAGGTCACCATGCAGTTGGTAAGCGACCTGAACGGACCGAGTAACGTGACCGTGGCCATCCCCGCCACGATGAGCTGGCAGACGCTGAATTTCAGCTTCGAGGCCGACGAGGACGTAACGGACTTCGGACAGATCAACCTGCTCTTCAGCCCCGGCACCATGGGTACCGGTACTTACTTCTTCGACAACCTGGCCCAGGGTATCGTTAACGGTGGATGCCTGCGCCGACGTGGAGACCGACGCCAGCGTGCTGGATGATTTCGAGTGCCAGCGGAACACAAACTATACTTGTTGCAGCGCCCCACCGGCGGTAGTTGCCAATCCGGACGTCAGCCCCGCCAACATCAGCCTGACGGTTGGTGAATTTATTGACCCTCCCGGAGCCTTCAACGCCCTGGTGCTCAACAATGAGGTACCATTTGACCTGAGCCAGAACAATCAATTCAGCGCCGATATCTGGTCACCCGTTGGCGGTCAGATTCTCTTCAAACTGGAGGGAGGAACCAGCCCCGACCGGGAGATATTCGTCGATGTGGTCAGTACCGAAGAGTGGGTAAATTACTCCGTAGACTACAGCGATGCCGCCGGTGGCGGATACACCCGCCTGGTGCTGTTCTTTGGTGCCGGAACGGATAACGCTACGGCCAACACTTACTACATCGACAACATCGAGGTGAACCGCGCGCCGTTTGTGACCAGTTGCGTTACGACCTTCGAAAACGAGGACATCACCATTGAAAACTGGCGGTACTTTGCCAACGGTGACTTTGACGGTACTGCCTTCACCATCGGAGACAACCCCACCATCGATGCGGTCAACGGTAGCACAAGCGTAGGCGTCTTCCAGGAAGCTACGAACGGCGAAATTTTCGCGGGCCTGACGGGTGACCCCGTTTCCCCCATCACGCTGAACGCGGATAACATGACCATAACCGCCAAAATCCTGATGCCGGTGGAAGGTCGCGTAGCCCTTAAACTGGAACGGGGACGTGACGGTGCCGCCGGTTCGGGCGACGTCTTCGCGGACTACACCACCCCCGGCCAGTGGCAGGAACTGACCTGGGATTACAGTGCTTCCGGAGTCGAACCGGGTGCGGCGTACGACGGCATCACGATCATTCCGAATTTTGACGTGGTCCCCACGGAAGTGCTCACCCACTACTTCGACGACATTGCCGTCGGTGGGGGTATGTGTGGTACCGTCGGTCTCTTCAACCCCGTGGTCATCGACGACCTGAAGGTGTTCCCGAACCCGGTCAGCGGCACGCTCACCATCGAGAACGCCAACGACGCGCGTCGCTTCACGGTCACCAACCTGCTGGGCCAGCAAATGGACCTGCTGAACGTGGCACCGGGCGGCGGAGCGCAGGTGCAATGGAACCTGAACCACTTACCGTCCGCTACCTACGTACTGACCGCTACGGCGAACAACGGACAGGTTGTAGCACGGAGCCTCTTCGTTAAGCAGTAAGCAAGTACGCTCACTTGCGCTACTTACCGACCATACTATTCTTCCTACTTTTAGGCTGTGGCGGCCGACCCTCTCCGGAGGTGTCGGTTGCCCCGGCTAAAGTAGCGGAGTTCAGCCTGGACGAACTCCAGCGACGCACCTTCGACTTCTTCTGGGACGAAGCGTTGCCGGACAACTTCCAGATACCCGACCGCTGGCCGACCGAACGCTTCAGCAGCATCGCCGCCACCGGCTTCGGACTGACGGCCTACCTGGTCGGCATCGAGCGCGGCTACGTCAGTCAGGCCGCCGCCGCCGCCCGGACGGCCAAAACCCTGGAAGTACTCTGGGCCCTACCGCAGGGAGACGCCGAGAGTGGAGTAGCCGGTTATCGCGGCTTCTTCTATCACTTCCTGACCAACGACGAGGCCCTGCGCTACCGGAACGTCGAACTCTCGACTATCGACAGCGGACTGCTGCTGGCCGGCGTGCTCTCCAGTGCCGCCTACTTCGACGGGGACGACCCGACCGAGACCCGCATCCGCGCCCTGGCCGATTCTCTCTACCAAAGGGTGGAGTGGGACTGGATGCTCAACGAGGAGGGGCGCATCAGCATGGGCTGGCGGCCCGACCGGGGCTTCATCGAAGCGGACTGGAACGGTTACAACGAGGCCATGATCCTGCTCGTCCTGGCGATGGGCAGTCCGACCCACCCCGTGCCCGCCGACGCCTGGGAACGCTGGTCGGAAAACTACGAGTGGGCCGACTACCGGGGCTACGACCACCTGAACTTCAGCCCGCTCTTCGGCCACCAGTACAGCCAGATGTACCTCGACTTCCGGGGGATCCAGGATGCCTACATGCGCGACCACGACAGCGACTACTTCAAAAACAGTCGCGACGCTACCCTGAGTAACCGCGCCTACTGCGTCGACAACCCCGCCGGATTTGCCGGTTACGGTCCGAACCAGTGGGGGCTCACCGCCTGTGACGGCCCGAACGGGCTGGACACCACGATCAACGGAACCGACCGCAAGTTCTTCCGCTACCGTGCCCGGGGGGCTTCCGCCCGTCACGTCATCGACGACGGCACGATCGCCCCGACGGCCGCCGGAGGGTCCTATCCCTTCGCCCCCGAAGAATGTCACGCCGCCCTGGAACAGATGTGGACGACCCACTACGACAGCCTCGTCGGCCCGTACGGATTCAAGGATGCCTTCAACCTAACGTACACTACCGGGGAGCGCCCCGGAGGCTGGTTCGATACCGATTACCTGGGCATCGACCAGGGCCCCATCCTGATCCAGATCGAGAACCACCGGAGTGGGCTGGTCTGGGAGCTGATGAAGAAGTCGCCGTACGTGCGGCGGGGGCTGGAGCGGGCCGGATTTACCGGGGGCTGGCTGGAAGAGGGGTAAGAGATAAGAATCAAGACTCAAGAATTAAGACTTTAGAATCAAGACCGTGTACCGAAATATGATCAGACTACTCTATCTACTGTTTTTGCTTGCTTGCGCGGCAACCGGCTATTCCCAGACCACCATTCCGGACTGGTACAACGCCCGTCATGAGGCCAAAGTCGACTCCCTGATCTCCGTCATGACCCTGGAGGAGAAGGTGGGGCAGATGACGCTCTTTACGAGCGACTGGGTGAAGACCGGCCCCACCCTCCGCGAGGGCTACCAGGCGGACATCAAGAGCGGTCGTTGCGGAGCCATCTTCAACGCCCACACCGTCGACTACAACCGCCAGCTGCAGGAAATGGCGGTGAACGATACCCGGCTGGGCATTCCGCTGATCTTCGGCTACGACGTCATTCACGGCTACCGGACGATCTTCCCGATCCCGCTGGGAGAGACGGCGAGTTTCAACCCCGACGCCGCGCGGGAGAGTGCGGCCATTGCCGCGAAGGAAGCGGCGGCGGCCGGTCTGCACTGGACCTTCGCCCCGATGGTCGATATCGCCCGCGACCCCCGCTGGGGACGGGTGATGGAAGGGGCCGGAGAAGACGTCCACCTCGGCAACGAGATGGCCCGCGCCCGGGTGGAAGGCTTCCAGGGGGATGACCTGAGTGACCCGACGACCGTCCTGGCCTGCGCCAAGCACTTCGCGGCCTACGGTGCCGCCCAGGCCGGACGGGACTACCACACGGTGGACATATCCGACCGGACGCTGGAGGAAACTTACCTCCCGCCCTTCAAGGCGGCACTGGATGCCGGGGTGGCCACCTTTATGACCAGTTTCAATGAAGTGGACGGGGTGCCCGCCTCGGCCAACGACCACCTGCTCACCGAAATCCTGCGGGACCGCTGGGGCTTCATGGGCTTCGTGGTAACGGACTACACGAGCATCAACGAAATGATCGCCCACGGTACGGCGGTCGACAGTTCGCAGGCCGGGCAGCAGGCCGTAGCGGCCGGTGTCGATATGGATATGCAGGGAGCCGTATTCTACGAGTACCTGGCGGATCAGGTGAATTCCGGGCAAGTCGCGATGCAGCAGGTGGACGAGGCCGTCCGTCGCGTTCTGCGGATGAAGTATGCCGCCGGTCTCTTCGACGACCCCTTCGCTTACTTCGACGCCGAGCGGCAACGGAACAGCATCCTGACCACGGAGCACCGGGCCGCCGCCCGCCGGATTGCGCGGGAGAGTTTCGTACTGCTGAAGAACGAGCGGAATGCCCTTCCCCTCAGAAAGGACGCTCGCCTGCTGGTGGTCGGTTCCCTGGCCGATAGCCAGGCGGATATGATCGGGGCCTGGCACGGGGACGGACGGGCCGCCGACGTAGTGACCCTGCTGACCGGCCTGAAGGAAGTAAACAACAAGGTTACCTACGTAGCCGGCCCCGGCCCCCTGAGTGAGGACCGGACGGGTTTCGACGAAGCCCTGAAGGCCGCCCGGAACGCCGACGTCATCCTGGTCGCCGCCGGCGAGGACTGGAACATGAGCGGAGAGGCGGCCAGCCGTTCGGAAATCGACCTGCCGGGCAGTCAGGCCGACCTGATCAAAGAATTATCCGCTACGGGCAAGCCGGTGGTCGTGGTGCTGTTTAACGGCCGTCCCCTGGCCCTTACGGACATTCAGGGGGCCGCCACGGCCATCCTGGAGGCCTGGTACCCGGGAACGGAGGCCGGGCACGCGGTGGCCGACGTACTGTTCGGCGATCATACTCCGAGCGGTAAACTGCCGATGACCTTCCCCCGCTCGCTGGGGCAGGTGCCGATCTTCTACGGGGCCAAGAATACCGGCCGGCCGAAGCTGTCGGAGGATACCAAGTACGTCAGCCGTTACCTGAGGGAAAGCAACGATCCGCTCTACCCCTTCGGCTACGGCCTTAGCTATACCACCTTTAAGTACGCGAAGCCCACCCTCAGTGCCAGCGAGATCAACCGCAACGGTGAACTGACCGTGACCGTCGAGCTGACCAACACGGGAAGCCGCACGGCTACGGAGGTGGTCCAGCTCTACGTAAAGGACCAAGTGGGGAGCGTCACCCGACCGGTCCGGGAACTCAAAGCCTTCCGCCGGGTGGAACTGGCGGCGGGAAGGACGGAAACACTAACCTTCACCCTCACCGAAAAGGACCTCTCCTTTTACCGTCGGGACATGACCTACGGCAGTGAACCGGGCCGCTTTACGGTCTTTGTCGGGGGAGACAGCCGGACGGAGAACAGCGTAGAATTTACACTTAGCTACTAACTCAAATTTAATCGATCATGCAATCACTACGACTACTGACAAGCTGCTTGTTACTATTTTTTTGCACCTGCGTTTCCGCCCAAACCCTGGTAACGGGTACGGTGACCGGTGATGGGGAGCCCCTGATCGGTGTAAGTATTCAGGCAACGGGAACCTCTACCGGAACGATAACGGACTTTGACGGAAATTACAGCCTGACGGTTCCTACGGGGAGTGACAGCCTGTTGTTCACCTACCTCGGCTACGCACCCCAGGAGGTAGCCATCGGGGGGCGTTCGCGCATCGACGTGACGTTGCGGGAGGACAGTCAGATACTGGACGAGATCGTCGTGGTCGGCTACGGCGTGCAGAAAAAGAGCGACCTGACCGGATCGGTCGCCGTGGTGAGCGGGGAGAACCTGAACGACATCCCGACGCAGAACCTGGGGCAGGCGCTCCAGGGTAAGTTGAGCGGGGTGCAGATCCTTCCGACCTCGGGGGCTCCCGGGGCGGGCTCCCTTTTTCGTATTCGTGGAGTGGGAACGCTGAACAGTGCCGACCCCCTTTTCGTGGTGGACGGCATGATCCTGACGAACATCGATTTCCTGAACCCCCAGGACGTGGCCTCGGTCTCGGTGCTGAAGGATGCTTCCGCGACGGCCATCTACGGCGCGCGGGGCGCTAACGGGGTGGTGATCATCAGCACCAAGCAGGGTAGCAGCGGCCGGGACGGGGAGATTACCGTCAGCGCCTACGCCGGCACCCAGGAAGTGACCCGGAAACTGGATCTGCTGAACGCCACGGAGTACGCCACGATCATTAACGAAATCGACGTTAACGAGGGGCGGGCACCCCGCTACGCCAACCCGGAGCAGTTCGGGGAGGGAACCAACTGGCAGGACGAGGTTTTCCAGACCGCCCCCATTTCGAGCGTCCAGATCGGTTTCGCCGACGGCGGGGAGCGGGGCACCTTCAACGCTACGGCCAACTACTTCAGCCAGGAGGGCATCATCGACGGAAGTTCCTTCGACCGCTTCACGGCCCGGGTGAACACCACGCGACGGGTGAAACCCTGGTTGCGGCTGGGCAGTAATTTCAACCTTATTTACACCAAGAGCGACAACATCAACACCGGCGGCATCATCCAGAGTGCCTACCGGGCCGACCCCATCACCGAGCCGATCGACAGCCTGGGCAACTTCGGGAACACCAGCATCCGGGGAAATACGGGCAACCCGCTGGCGACCATCTTTTACAATTACAACAAGGGGCAGCGGTACCAGGCGGTGGGCAACGTCTTCGCCGAGGTGGCCTTCCTGAAGAATTTCACCTTCCGGACCAACTTCGGACTGGACTTCAACTACAACTTCAACCGGAACTTCCAGCCGGTCTTCTTCGTCTCCGCCGCCCAGCAGAACGAGGAGAACAGCCTGGGCATCAATAACGGATACACGAGGAACTGGCTCTGGGAAAATACCCTGAGCTATAATAATACCTTCGGGGGCGTCCACCAGGTGGATGCCGTAGTGGGCCTGACCTACCAGGATAACTTCGGCGAGTTCCTGAGCGGTAACCGCCAGCGGATCGAGGGGGATATTCCCTCGTTGTTCTACCTGGGGCTGGGCGACCAGATGACGGCCACCAACGGTAACGGACCGGCCGGTGACTGGGGGCTGGAATCTTACCTGGGCCGCGTCAATTATACCTTCGACGACCGCTACCTGCTGACGCTTGCCGGGCGGATCGATGCTTCCAGCCGCTTCGGCGCCAACTTCCGCTACGCCTATTTCCCCTCCGTAGGGCTGGGCTGGAACGTGAGCGCGGAAGATTTCTGGAACGGAGGAGAGTTGTTCAGCCGGATGAAAGTGCGCGGCAGTTGGGGACTGACGGGTAACGACCGGATCGGTGATTATGACTACACGGCCCTGATCAACAGTGGCCTGAATACCGTTTTCGGTCCGGACGAACAGTTGCTGATCGGGCAGACCCTGACGGAGCTGGCCAACCCTAACCTCCGCTGGGAGGAAGCGGAACAGTTCGACGCCGGCGTTGAAATGGGCTTTTTCGCCAACAAGCTGACCGTGGAGGTGGACTACTACCGCAAGGTAACGCGGGACATTCTGTTCCGGCCCAACATCCCGAATTACATCGGGGCGAACGCCCCCCGGGTAAACATCGCCGAAGTGCTGAACCGGGGAGTGGACGTGAACGTCGGCTGGCGGGAAGTGCGTGGTCAGCTCAGTTACGGCCTGAGCGGCAACCTGAGTTTCCTCCACAACGAGGTGCTCAAAGTGGACGGAGAGGGAAGTGATTTCTTCGCCGGCGGCTTCGGCATCGGCGGTCAGCTGGCCACCAACAGCCGGGCCGGCTTCCCCGCCGGCGGCTTCTACGGCTACGAACTGGACGGGGTATTCCAGAACGAGATGGAGCTGGAACAATTCGCCCAACTGGGTACCCAGCGGGTGGGCGACCTGCGCTTCCGTGACCAGAACGGGGACGGCGTAGTAGACGCGGCCAACGACCGGGTGCTGCTGGGGTCGGCCATTCCCGACCTGATCGCGGGCCTGAATGGATCGGTGGCCTACGCGGGCGTGGATCTGAACTTCGGTTTTACCGGTCAGTTCGGCAACGAAATACTCAACGCCAAGAAGGCCGCCCGCTTCGGGGCCTATAACTTCGAGCGCGACGTGCTGGGCCGGTTCACCGGCGAAGGGACGAGTAACGACTACCCCCGCGTCACCCTGGCCGGGCAGAACGTGGAGACGGTTTCCTCCCGCTACGTCGAGGACGGTTCCTACATCCGGCTCCGGAGCCTGCAACTGGGATACACCCTGCCGGCCAGCATAAGCGAGCGACTGCGTATGGACCGGTTCCGGGTGTACGTGAACGGTACCAATGTATTCACCAGTACGGACTATACCGGCTACGATCCGGAGATCGCCACCGGCGGCATCTTTGATAACGGTATCGACCGGGGGAACAACTACCCCATTTCTCGCGTCGTCACCTTTGGCGTCGACGCGACGTTTTAATCCCTCCCTGACCCTTAAATTACGATCATGAAAGCCAAGTTTCTTTCCCTACTTACCATTCTTCTGCTGGCCGCCGGCTGTAGCGACGTACTCGACCGCGAGCCCCAGGGCGCCATCACGCTGGAGAATTTCTTCCAGAACGAAGACCAGGCCGTGCAGTCGGTCAACGCGATTTACAATCAGCTACGGGCCTGGCAGGTACACGTTTTCAGTTTCATCGGGGTGACGGACGTTATCAGCGATGATTCCGAGAAGGGTAGTTTCCCCTCGGACGGATTCTTTCTGCAGGAAATCGATGACTTTACGTTTACCGCCTCCAATACGGCTCCGGCAGCAGTATGGGAAGGTTACTACGGAGGTATTTTCCGGGCTAACCTGGCGATTACACGTATCCCCGACGTTGCGGAAATGGATGAGGAACTGCGCGCCCGCCTGATCGGGGAGGCTCGCTTCCTGCGGGGGTATTTCTACTTCAACCTGGTTCGGTGGTTCGGCGACGTGGTGTTGCTGACCGAGCCCTTCCCAGATGTTTTCGAGCAGGTCCGTACGGACCGGGAGACGGTGTACGCCCAGATCGTAGCCGACTTCGAGGCGGCCGTCGATGCCCTGCCGGAGAAGTCGGATTACGCGGCCATCGACCTCGGTCGGGTTACCCGCGGAGCCGCCAGGGCCATGCTGGCCAAGGTCGCCCTTACCCGGGGTAATTTTTCCGACGCGGCTACTTTAGCCCAGGAGGTGATCGACAGTGAGGAATACGGGCTGATGCCCAGCTACCAGAACATCTTTACCCAGGAGGGAGAGAACGGGGTCGAGAGCATCTTCGAAGTGCAAACGGCCGCCTACGAAACCGGTGGCGGCGGCAGCCAGTACAACGAGGTGCAGGGGGTACGCGGTACCCCGAACCTGGGGTGGGGCTTTAACAAGCCGAGTGATGACCTGATTGCCCACTTCGAGCCGGGCGACCCGCGCCGGGAGGCCACTATCCTCTACGTGGGGGAAGTGCTTCCGGACGGCTCCGCGATCGTTGAGGACAACCCGAATATCGTGGGGGAGCGCTTCAACCAGAAGGCTTTCGTGGTCGATCATCCCGGCGGAAACGGTAACGGACCGGGGAACATCCGCATCTACCGGTACGCCGATCTGCTGCTGGTGGCCGCCGAAGCCTACAACGAGACGGATAATACCGCACTTGCCCTACAGTACCTGAATGCCGTCCGTGCCCGTGCCCGGGGAGCGAGCAACCGTATCCTGCCGGACGTGACGACCACCAATCAGGCGGAAATTCGTCAGGCCATCTGGCGGGAACGTCGCTCCGAACTCGCCCTGGAGCAGCATCGCTGGTTCGACCTGGTCCGCCAGGGTCGTGCCGGAGAGGTGCTGCGAGAATTAGGCAAGCCCTTCGTGGACGGCAAACACGAGTTACTGCCGGTGCCCCAGACGGAAATCGACCTGAGTCAGGGAATGCTGAGCCAGAATCCGGGGTGGTGAACCTCACCCCTGATATTGCTGCGCAATATCTGTCCCCTCTCCCCCGGAGAGGGGGACGTTACAGGCGTTCATAGTTAAATGGCTTCGCCATTTGGTGATTCCGCCGGGAAGTGGGGAAAGTTATAGGTGCTACCTGCCAGCGGCTTCGCCGTTAGTGATACCTCCAACGCTCTCCTCTCCGGGGTAGAGGGGGACGTTACAGGCGTTCATAGCTAAATGGCTTCGCCATTTGGTGATTCCGCCGGGAAGTGGGGAACGCTATGGGTGCTACCTGGCAGCGGCTTCGCCGTTAGTGATACCTCCAACACTCCCCTCTCCGGGGGAGAGGGGACGATTTCGCGAAGCGAAATCAGGGGTGAGGTTCATAGGTAAGCCAGCATCCCCAAAAACAGGGCGATCAGGATCAGGCCCGCCACGGCCAGAAAACGCAAACCCACTTCCCAGTTGCCCACCAGCGGCCAGGTGAGGGTTGCCTCGTCGAAGCGGGCGAGGAAATGAAACCTGTCCATGCCGGCGGGGTAGTCCACGATGATGCCGAGTTCGGCCAGCAGCCACTTGGCCCGTTCGAGGTCGGGTTGGGCCACCTCTACCTGAGCCCCCTGACGGCCCATCTCGTAGGGTCCGCCGATCTGGAGGGTGCGTTCAAACTGAACACGAAAGTCGATCGCTCCCTGCCGGAGCTGGGTTTTGATGAGGGCCAGTTCGCTGATGTCGGTGACCTCGTACAATCTGACGTAGTTCAACCGGCTATCTCTTTAGGGTAACACACGAAGTACTTGGTAAAGGTACGCGGCTCGATGCCGAAATCGCTGATCCGGGACATGGGAACGACGGTGCCTTCCTTGGTGCAGACCATGATCTCGTCTTTGTTGGCGGTGTAGGCCGTGTTACTCTCCTTCCCGAAGATGAGGAAGTTCTCGGCCCCCGGGGGGAGTTGCTTGCTGTTGCGGAGGCGGGTACGCAATTCCTTCAGGTAGGGGCGGGGGATCTTTTCGTTACTGAACTCCAGCCGGAACAACCGTCGGTTCACCAGTCCGTAGCTGAGATAGGAGAGCAGGGGGTCCGGGTGCTCCTGCCAGGCCTTGACCGCGCTGCTGATGTCGGTATCGTCCAGGGAGGCGAATTTGCCGAGCAGTTCGTTGCGGCGGGCGGAAAAATCGTTACTGTTCACTTCGTGTTTAAGAAAGTAGGCCAGCGCGGGCGGGGCCCACACGGTTTGGAAATTTTGCACCAGCGTCCTCGCCCTTTTGAGGGTGAGAATCAGCATTTGCTCGGCGGAAACGACGGTCTTGTGGAGGTACACCTGCCAGTACATGATGCGGCGGCTGGTCAGGAAACGTTCCACGCTGTAAATGCCCTTTTGCTCGACGACGAGGCGATTGTCCACCACGTTCAGCATCTTGATGATGCGATCGTAGCCGATGACGCCCTCGGCCACGCCGGTAAAGTAGCTGTCGCGGTTGAGGTAGTCCATCCGGTCCATGTCCAGCTGCCCGGAGACCAGTTGGTGGAGGAAGTGTTTGTGGTAGTCGCCCCTGAAGATCTGGATCGCCAGACTCAGCCTGCCCCGGAACTCGTCGTTGAGCCGCTCCATAAAGAGCAGCGATATTTCCTCGTGGGTGGCGTGAATGAGGGTGTGTTCCAGGGTGTGGCTGAAGGGGCCGTGGCCGATGTCGTGCAGCAGGATGGCGATCGTAACGGCCTCGGCTTCCTCCTCGCTGATGTCCACCCCCTTTCTCCGCAGATTGCGGATGGCCTGCTGCATGAGGTGGAGCGCGCCCAGCGCGTGGTGGAAGCGGGTGTGGAGTGCCCCGGGATAGACGTAGTGCGTCAGGCTGACCTGTTTGATGTTGCGTAGCCGCTGGAAGTAGGGGTGCTCGACGAGATCGAAAAGAATGCCGTAGGGGATGGAGACGAATCCGTAGACGGGGTCGTTGAGAATCTTTTCTTTTTTCTCCATGGGTGGGCCGGTTGGCATCGGTCGTATAACGTTCTTTTAGTTAGGGAGTTCGGGAGTTTGGGGGTTGAGGAGCTCCGGTAGTTGTGCCGGGTAAACTCCTTAACTGCGCAAACTCCCAGACTCCCCAACAAATTTCACGAACTTTGCCCCCCGCCAAACATTAGGCAACTATGAATATAGTCATCGCCGGTGCCGGGGACGTAGGCTTTCACCTCGCCAGCCTGCTCGCCACCGAGAATCAGAACATCACCCTGATCGACAACGATCAGGAGGTGCTCGACTACGCCGGCTCTCATTTGGACGTACTGACCATCAAGGGAGACTGCACCAGTATTCAGACGCTGGAGAACGCCCGCGTCGGCTCAGCCAACATGATGCTGGCCGTAACGACCAGCGAACAGACCAACATGATGACCTGCATCCTGGCCAAAAAAATGGGCACGGAACGGGTGATCGCGCGGGTCGACAACGAGGAGTACCTGGAGTGCGACAACGAAAAGACCATCTGCAGCCTGGGGATCGATCAGCTGATCAGCCCCCGACAGCTGGCCGCCGACGAGATCCGGCGACTGATTGAGAAGTGCTCCTTCACGGACATTTACGAGTTCGAGAACGGCAAGCTCTCGCTGGTGGGCATTACGCTGGACCGGGACTCCCCCCTCATCGGACAGGTGCTGGGCGATATTCCCGAACTCCGGGAGCGGAAAGACCTGCAGCCCATTGCCATTCTGCGGGGGCAGAAAACGATCATTCCGCGAGGTTACACCAAGATGGAGCGCAACGACCACGTTTACTTCATCACCCGCCCGGAGCACACTACCCTGGTCGAGGAGTTCGTCGGCAAGCGGAAGGTGACCGTCAAGAACGCCATGATCATGGGGGGGACCGACCTGGCCATCTCCACGGCCCGGCTGTTACAGGACCAGTACAGCGTGACCATCGTAGCGAAGTCCAAGAAGCGTTGCCAGGAGATCAACCAGGAACTGAACAACGTCCTGGTCATCCAGGGAGACTACACCAACTTCGACCTGCTGGAGGAAGAGGGGCTGAGCAGTATGGATGCCTTCATGGCCCTGACCGACAACAGCGAGACCAACATCATCAGCTGCCTCACCGCCCACAACCACGGGGTCTACAAGACCATCGCCCAGGTGGAGAACAAGGAATACATCCACATCAGCCAGAACATCGGGGTGGATACCCTCATCAACAAGCGGCTACTGGCGGCCAACGAAATCTTCCGCTACGTCCGCAAGGGGAACGTAGAGGCCATTACCAGCCTGAACGGCGTGGACGCCGAGGTGATCGAGTACGTGATCCACCGCAACAACCGACTGACCAAAAAACCACTGAAGGACCTTCGTTTTCCGGACACGGCCCTCGTGGGCGGCATCATCCGGGGGGAGGAGACGATCATACCCAACGGCAGCTCGTTGCTGCAACTCGGGGATAAGGTGATCGTATTCGCCATGCCGGAGGCCATCCGGCGGCTCGACGAACTATTCCGCTAAGCGATGGGGCAGCGCATGATCAACTACCGTCCCGTAGCCCGCGTGGTGAGCATCCTGCTCGTCATCGTCGGGGCCATGATGTGGACGGGCCTTCCCTACAGTTACTACTACGAAGAGGACCCGTTACCGCTGCTACTGGCGGGATTGACCAGTGCCGGAGCGGGGGGGCTGCTCTTCCTGCTCCCGAACCCGCGGGGCATCCCCATCCGCAAGCGGGAAGGCTACCTCATCGTCGCCCTCAGCTGGCTGGCCATGACCGTTTTCGGAATGCTGCCCTACCTGTACAGCGGGATGATCCCTACCGTGCCGGAGGCCTTCTTCGAGACCGTCTCCGGGATGACGACCACCGGGGCTTCGGTGCTGACCGACATCGAGATCCAACCCCGCGACCTGCTTTACTGGCGCAGCCTGACGCAGTGGATCGGCGGAATGGGCATCATCGTGCTGACGGTGGCCGTCTTTCCCCTGCTGGGCATCGGGGGCATCGAACTGTTCGCGGCCGAGGCTCCCGGCCCGACCAGCGACAAGCTCCACCCCCGCATCAGCGAGACCGCCAAGCGGCTCTGGCTCATTTACGTCGGTCTGACCGGCATCCTGTTCGGGCTACTCTGGGCCTTCGGACTGAGCAAGTACGAAGCGATCAATCATGCCCTGACCACCATGGCCACCGGTGGTTTCAGTACCCGGAACGCGAGTATGGCGGCCTTCGGCCCGTCGATCCAGTACCTCACCGTGGTCTTCATGTTCCTGGCCGGGGTGAACTACACCGTACTCTACCTGAGTCTGAAACTGAGGTGGCGGGAAGTCTGGCGCAGTGATGAGGTCAAGGCCTACGTCGGGCTCATCCTGGTACTCACCATTTTCATCACCATCCGCGTACATAACGTCACCGGAATGGCCTGGGAAACAAGCTTTCGGGACTCCCTCTTCCAGATCGTCAGCATCATCACCACTACCGGTTTCGTGAGCGCGGACTACACCAGCTGGTCTACCGCCCTGACGCTGATCTTTTTTATCCTGCTCTTTCTCGGCGCCTGTGCCGGCTCCACCAGCGGGGGCATCAAGCTGATTCGCAACCTGGTATTCTTCAAGAACAGCTACCTGGAATTCAAGCGCATCGTTCACCCCCAGGCGATCATCCCGCTGCGGCTGAACGGAGAGGTGGTGCCGGGCAGGATCATCACCCACGTATTCAACTTCCTGCTGATCTACCTCATCCTTTTCGTCATCGGCTCGGTCATCCTGGCGATGATGGGGCTGGACTTCATGACGGCCATCGGAGCCATGGCAACCTGCCTGAGCAACGTCGGTCCGGGCATCGGGGAGGTCGGTCCGGTCGATAATTTCGCCTGGCTGCCGGCGCACGTCAAGCTTTTCCTGAGCTTCGTGATGATCGTGGGGCGGCTGGAGATTTTTACGGTGCTGGTGTTGTTTACGCCCTATTTCTGGCGGTTGAATTAGGGGCTGTTCCGGTCGAGACGTCGGACAAGCTCATTCGTTCCTCATTCGACGTGTCCGACGACCTCCCCTGGTAAGTCGAAATATTAGTGAGGTCGTCGGCCCTCTCGGAGCGTTAGCGAAGGCGTTCCGACGTCTCGAACGAAGGACAACGTCCACGCTTTCCCAACGTTACCCTACCGTGATCCGGTTTTTCCTCACATGTCTACTCTTAGCGACTAGCATTGCCCTGTCCGCCCAGTTCTCCACATTGCGGGAACGGACCATGGCCGTCGAACTGCCGGGACAATTGCTGGATACGCTTACGGTGGTACCGAGTACTTTGCACCTGCGCGGCGCGGCACCGGAAACCTACGAATTGCGCGGCCGCTACCTGCGGTGGATACGCGACCCCGGTGTCGACAGCGTGCGTGTTGCCTACCGCGTACTTCCCTTTGCGCTGGACGCTACGGCGCGGCTGATCGACACCAGCCAGGTGACCCGGGACGAGCGCGGGCTGGTGATCGGCAGTTATGACCCTTACGTGCGCTCGGGGCTGTTCGACAACGACGGGAAGGTGCGCACTTCGGGCAGCTTCAGTCGGGCCATCAGCTTCGGTAACCGCCAGGATCTGGTACTGAATTCCGCCTTCAACCTGCAGCTCGACGGCGACATCGGCAACGGGATCGAGGTGTCGGCGGCCATCACGGACGAAAGTCTGCCGGTACAGCCCGAAGGCACCACCCAGCAATTGCGGGAATTCGACCGGATCTTCATTCAGCTGCGCAAGAACGACCTGCAACTGACGGCGGGCGATTACGAATTGCGCAACCCGGAGGGCTACTTTATGCGGTTTTACAAAAAGCTGGAAGGGGCGACGTTTAGTTCGGGTTCTTCCACCGGTACGGGCGCGGACGCAGGTGCCGGGTTCATCAATACGGCCTCCGTCGCGGTGGCCCGGGGGGAGTTCATTCGCCAGAATATCGTCCCGGGCGAGGGCAACCAGGGGCCCTATAAACTGACCGGGGACGGCGACCAGCGGTTCCTCATCATCCTGGCCGGTACGGAACGGATCTACCTGGACGACGAACTGCTGGTGCGGGGCCTCGACGGCGATTACGTGATCGATTACAACCTGGCGGAACTGACCTTTACCACCCGCCGCCTCGTTACCCGCGACAGCCGGATCACGGCCGAATACGAGTACGCCGACCAGCGGTACCTGCGCACCCTGACCGCCGGGAGCAGCCGCTACGAATCGGAGCGGTTCACGGGCTACGTCAACCTTTACAGCCAGCAGGACAGCAAGACGGCCACCGGCGACCTCGACCTGACGCCGGGGCAGCGACAGGCCCTGAGCCAGGCCGGTGACCTGGTGAACGGTATCCCCGTTTCCAGTATCGATACGCTGACGGGCCGCCAGGAACTGCGGGCGACCTACGAATTGCGGGATACCCTGATCTCCTGTGACGCCGGCCCGATCGACACCACTTACCTGCTGGCTTCGACCGACCCGGAAAGAGGTCGGTTCGTGGCCACCTTCACCGACCGGGGGCCGGGCGGCGGGGAGTACACGATCGACCAGGACCTTTCGGCCAACGGACGGGTCTACCGCTACGTCGGCTACGACCCGGAGACCTGTCTGCCCGCCGGTCGCTTCGCTCCCCTGATCGACCTCGGCGCGCCGGAGCAGCAGCAGCTATTTGCCGTAGGGGGTGCCTTCCGGCCGAACGAGCGCGGGGAGATCCGGGTGGAAGGTAGCCGCAGCAAACTGGACCTCAACCGCTTCAGCCGGGAGGATGCCAGCGATGATGTCGGTCACGCCATCCGGGTGGACGTGGACCAACTGATTCCGCTCGGATCGGACAGCAGCGGCTGGCAGCTCTCCACCGAGGCCCGCTACGAATTCGTGGAGCGGACCTTCAACTTCATCAACCCCTACCGCAGTCCGGATTTCTACCGCAACTGGAACCTGAGTAACCGCCTGAGTACGGTCCGCCCCGAAGCGGAGAACGAGCAGATCGTCGGGGCCGGGCTGGGGCTGGTACGCCCCCGCCTGGGTAGTCTGCGCTACGATTTCGGGCAGTTCACCCGGGGGGAGAGCTACGTCGGTAACCGCCACGCCGCCACCCTCGGTCTGGATACCCGGGGCTGGACGGTCGCTGCCTCCCTGAGCCGACTGGACAGCAAGGACACCAGCAGCGAGGGTAGCCTGACGAAGCCTGCGGTGAAGCTGACCAAGAGATTCGAGTCCCTGGGCGGCTGGCGGCTCAGCGCGGCCTACGCCGGGGAGGAAAGTCTGCGCAGCGAGCTGGCCACCGATACCCTGCTGCCGTTTTCCTTTGCCTACGACCGCTACACACTCGGGCTACTCGCCCCCTCCGCGGACAAGTACAGCTTCCAACTCAGTGCCAACCAGCGGAGCGACAAACTTCCCCTCGCTACGGAATTGGTGACCAGTACCGAAGCCAGGGAAGTGAGCGCGGAGGGCAAGTACGTGGCCGGCGAGAACCTGACGCTGGGCGGAAATTTTACTTTCCGCGATCTCGACGTGGTGAGCAGCGAACTGGTGAACGACCGGCCCACCCGCACCTTTCTCGGTCGTCTCGACGTGAACGTGACCGCACTGGAGCGCAGTTTTCGCAGCCAGACGACTTACCAGGTCGGTAGCGGGCAGGAACCCCGGGTGGAGTTCCAGTACCTCTACGTCGGGCCGGGGCTGGGGCAGTACATCTGGCAGGACAGCCTCTACAACAACGACGGGAAGATCCAGCCGAACGAGATCGAGATCGCTCCCTTCCCGGACATTGCCGACTACGTGCGGGTAAGCGTATTCAGCAACGACTTCATCCGGACGGACAATGCGGGGCTGAACCAGAAATTCGTCTGGAACCCCAATCGACTGTGGCGCAAGGAGACCGGCGTGAAGAAATTCCTGTCCCGCATCAGTCTGAACACCAGCCTGAACGTCGACCGCAAGACCAGGGAGGACGATGCCATTCAGTCCTGGAACCCCCTCCAGCTGGCGGTGAGCGACAGTAATCTGGTGGCCCTGAACGTGCAGCGGCGGCACGGATTGTTCTTCAACCAGGGAGATCCCAGGTACGACATCAAGCTGAGCAACACCGACCGGCGAAACCGCCGCGTGCTGACTACCGGCTACGAAGCCAACCGCCAGGAGGACTGGACGCTGCGGTTCACCTACCGACCGACCGATCAGCTCAGCCTGGAGGCCGCCGGGGTGACGGGGCGAAGACAGGCCGACTCCGAATTTTTCAACAACAAGGATTACCAGATCGAGCTGAACCGCCTCGAGCCGAGCATCAACTGGCAACCCGGAGATTTCCGGTTGAACACCACCGTCACCTACGGGCGGGAGGAGAACGTGCTGCCCCCCGATGAACCGGACACCGAGGCGGGGGCGACCGACCGGCTGGAACTGGCCCTGGAGAGTAACTTTCGCAACTGGCTCACCGCCCGCTTCCGGGTAGTGGACATCGAATTTCGGGGAGACCCGCGCAGTCCGGTCGGCTACGCGCTGCTACAGGGGCTGCAGCCCGGCAGGAACCTGCTCTGGAATGTCGGGGCCACCCGCCAACTGGGGGAGTACTTGCAGTTGAACCTGAGCTACGAGGGACGGAAGACGGGGGAGGCCAACGTGGTGCACGTCGGGCGGGCGGAGGTAACGGCGGTATTTTAATTTAGTAGTTTTACTACTATGAAAGATAATATTACTATCTTGCTGTTGTTCTACAGAAAAGACAGCTAGTTATGCGAACCGTTCTCCTGTTTGGCCTGCTTTTTCCCCTATTCCTGGCGGCCCAGAACCGTCCTCCGTCCGCGGGGCAGTCGGGGACTTTTACGCACCGAACGTATTCCGGGCAGTTTGTCGGCCAGCTGAACCGGGCCGAGCAGCACCTGCGGGGTGGCGACTTCGAACTGGCGCTGATCGCCTACGATGCGGCCCTGGCGGAGCGCCCCAACTGGTTACCGGCGGTACTCGGCAAGGTGGCTACCCTGCAGCGGGTCGGCCGGAACAAGGAGGCGCAGACCTACCTGAGTCAGGCCAGCCGGATCGATCCGGTCTCGGCCGGCTTCTTCCTCTCCCGGGAGTCTGACCGCCTGCTGACCTACCTCGCCCTCTACCCCGATGACTGGATGGCCCGTTACCGCGATGACTTCACCAACTTCACCCGGGAGCGGTCCGAGGATTTTTTCAACCGCCAGCTGGCCGAGATCAAAAATTTACCGGATTCAAACCGGGTTTACGAAGCACTGCGGCTGAAAATTGCCGGACAGCGGCAGGCGGCCTATACCTCTCTCCGCAACGAAGAGGAAGACCGTACGCTAGATCCCGCCCTGGTGAATCTGGTCCGGGGGAACCTGCTGCTACTGGACAACGATCGCCTCGGTGCCATTGCCAGCTATACCCGTGCCCTGGAGGGGAATATTGCCGTAGCGCCGGAAATTCGCTACAACCGGGGGCTGGCCTATATCCTGAATAACAACTACCAGGATGGTTGTGAGGACCTGCGGCAGAGCAGTGCGGGCGGGTTTGAACCGGCGGGGGCGATGCTGGGGGGGTTATGTGATTTTTAGAGATCGGCGTAGTAACTATCCACAAACCCTTTAGCTGTACTGACGGGAATCGGGCACTTTCGAAAACCGCTACGATCGCGGGTGATGAGATAGTCGGCCCCGATACTGGCGGCAACTTCAATTTGATAAGCATCTTCCAAGTCGTCAGGTTGTAGTCTCCGAATGGAAGCATCTATTATGTCATCTGTTACCGTCACGCAATTCACGGATTTACGAAGAATAGCCAGTTTGTGTCGAGCATCTTCCGGCGTAGTTCCGGCGTAGTCCGTATGCATTTGGTAAAATGCGAAAATGAAACTGTTGGGAGGAGTGTATACCGCTATCTTCCCTTCGTAGGCTAAACTCAATAGATGTCCGGCGTCGACGTAGAAAGGGTGTCGCTGCAGTAGGAAGTCTAAAATTATGTTGACATCCAGGTAGAGCTTTTTCATTCGTAACCCAAATTTTCGTACTTCCTCATCCTTGCTTCGTAGTAAAGGATTTTATCCATTCTCGGGTCGTAGGTATTTCCGGATGGAAGGCCCGAAATCGAAATGGCTTGTAGATCCGGGTGTATGTACGTTCTTTTACCTGGAGTAAAGGTCACCGGTATTTCATCTACCTCATCGTCCTCTTTCCGCTTACTGGCTTGGAAATCTATTTTCTGCTGCGTTATACTTTCCGGGAACTCCGCAGAAGCAATAATCTCAGTTTTTAGTAACCCCTCAATCAATTCCGTTAAGCTAACGCCCCTACGCTCGGTAATTCGGTTGATGCTATCAATTATACGGTCGTTGATGGATAAGGTTACTTCCGTTCTGGGCATAGCTGATTGATGTATTAGACGTACTAAATATACGCTATCAGACGGAAAGAAGTTACCTAACTAGCTGCAAATTACCACGCCACGATTCAAATCTTAGGCACTGCACCTGCGTCCCCGCCCATTTTCGTAAACTTGCAACCCCAACCCAACTCAGCCACATGCCCACCATCGACATCGAAGCCCTCAACCAACAGATCTACGCCGACTCCGAGGTGATCGAGCGCATCCGGAAGGAAACCGCCAAGGTGATCGTCGGACAGGAATACATGATCGACCGGTTGTTGCTGGGGCTGCTCAGTCGTGGGCACATCCTGCTGGAAGGTCTGCCCGGCCTCGCCAAAACGCTGGCGATCAAAACGCTCAGCCAGACCGTAAGCGCCGAGTTCAGCCGCATCCAGTTCACCCCCGACCTGCTGCCGGCCGACATCGTCGGTACCATGATCTACAACCCCACCCTGAACGACTTCACGGTGCGCAAGGGGCCGGTTTTCGCCAACTTCGTCCTGGCCGACGAGATCAACCGGGCCCCGGCCAAGGTGCAGTCGGCCCTCCTCGAAGCGATGCAGGAGCGACAGGTAACCATCGGCTCCGATACCTTCAAACTGGCCGAGCCCTTCCTGGTGCTGGCCACCCAGAACCCCATCGAGCAGGAGGGTACCTACACCCTGCCGGAGGCCCAGACCGACCGCTTCATGCTGAAGGTGAACATCGGCTACCCCACCCGGGAGGACGAGCGGGAGATCATCCGCCGGAATCTCGGAGCCGGCTTTGAAAAAGTAAGCGCCGTCGCCAGCCAGACCGAGATACTCAAGGCAAGGGAGTCGGTGCGGGCCATCTACATGGACGACAAGATCGAACGCTACATCATCGATATCGTCTTCGCTACCCGCGAACCGGAGGCCTACAAACTCGGCGACCTCAAACCACTCATCAGTTACGGGGGCAGCCCCCGCGCCAGCATCAACCTGGCCCTCGCCGCCCGCGCCCACGCCTTCCTGGAGCGCCGCGGCTACGTCACCCCGGAGGACGTCCGCTCCATCTGTGAGGACGTGCTGCGCCACCGCATCGGTCTCACTTACGAGGCGGAAGCGGAGAACATCCGGCAGGAAGACATCATCGAACGGGTACTCAACGTTGTGGAAGTGCCGTAAAAAGAGCCGGTAGCGATAACAATTCCGGAAACCTCACGTCTCACTATACCAAGCGGACACTAACTGTCCGCCCCAAGAAAAATAATTATGGATCCTTCCGAAACCGTCGTCAACAACACTGAAAAAAGTCGCTTTGAGATGGTCAGCGGTTCCCAGGTATCTAAGCTGGAGTACCGGATGGGCGATCAGGGAGAGCGCATCGCCCTTACCCACACGGAGGTGCCCGAAGATCTGCAGGAGCAGGGGATCGGCAGCGCACTGGTAAAGTTCGCCCTCGATTACGCCCGGAAGGAGGAGTTGGTGGTACTGCCCTACTGCCCGTTCGTGGCCGCTTACATCCGGCGGCACCAGGAGTATAAGGATTTAGTGGGGGAGCTATGACCTTTTTAACGCAGCGGACGCAGCGACGCAGCGATCGCAGCGGATAAGTACTATGCTTTACTACTTAGCGCTATTACTGCTCCTCGCTTCGGGGTACGTACAGTGGCGATACCATCAGGATGTCCTTGGCCGTGCTTTCTCCCGCAAACGACGGCGGAAGGTATCGTCCGCTCCCCCCGTCAGCGTGATTGTCTGTTTCCGTAATGAGGAGGAAATGCTGCCTTCCTGTATCGACGGTATTCTGGCCCAGGACTATCCGGAATTTGAATTGCTCCTCGTCAATGACAATTCTACCGATGGCAGTCCATCGATCGTGAATAGCTACACCGACTCCCGCATCCGTCTCCTGGAACCGGGACCGACCCGCACCGGGAAAAAAGATGCGCTCACTTACGGAATCCACCACGCTACACACGAGATTCTCCTGCTGACGGATGCCGACTGCATTCCCGTTTCCAACCAGTGGATACACCGGATGACGGGGCAAATCAGCGCCGGGGCGGAACTCGCGCTCGGTGTCAGTCCGTACGGAGGAGACGACCGTCTCCTCCACCGCTGGCAACGCTTCGAGGCTACCTACACGGCGCTGCAGTACCTGGGCTACGCCTACCGCAAGCAGCCGTACATGGGGGTCGGGCGTAACCTGGCCTACACGAAAAAATTCTTCTCCCGCGCCGGAGGAATGAAGGCCCACGCCCACCTGCCGGGGGGAGACGACGACCTGCTGGTGGCCGGCGCGGCGCGAAACGAACGCACCAAGCGCGTCCTGGACCAGCACGGCTGGACGATTTCCCGGCCCAGCGATGCCTGGCGGACCTACTTCCGCCGTAAACTCCGCCACCAGAGCGTCGGAACGGCCTACCCGAAGGTTATCCGCCGGAAGTTGCTGGGGCTGGGACTGAGCCACGGCCTGTTCTACCTCGCCTCCCTACTCCTGCTGTTGTTCGGAAATTTCGGCACCTGCGCGCTCGCCCTGATTTTTCGCCTCCTGCTGGTGCTTGGCACCTACGGAACGGAAGAAGCGCGGGCCATGAACGGTCGGTCGCCCGGCTGGCAACTCCTGCTGTTCGATGCGGCACTGGCGCCTTTTTATCTGTTTCTTGCGGTCGCAACCCTGCTGGCCCCCAAGAAATGGTGAACCCCGAAAAAAGACAACGCCAGGTACGCTTACTGCGTGCCACCCGCCGCCTCCACCGCTGGACGGGGCTTGCGCTCTTCGTATTCTTTTTCGTGGTCGGGGTTACCAGTATTTTGCTCGGCTGGAAGAAAAACAGCGATACGCTCCAACCGCCGACCCAGCGGGGGAGCACTACGGAACTGGCCGACTGGCTACCGCTGGATTCGCTCCGGGCGCGGGCGCGGGCAGCAGTACCTTACGAAATAGACCGGTTAGACGTGCGTCCTGACCGGGGCGTGGTGAAGGTTCTCTTTACGTCCAACCAGTACGAGCTCCAGCTGGATGGGGCTACGGGCGAGATACTGAGCCGGGGCCGTCGTCACGCCGACTGGATCGAGGCCCTCCACGACGGTTCCATTGTCAGTCAGCCCTTTAAACTGGTGTATTCGACGGTGCTGGGGCTGGCGTTGCTGGTGTTTACGGTGAGTGGGTTCTGGCTGTGGTACGGGCCGAGGCGCCTGCGGAGGAGGTGATCAGACCGTTGGAGGCGGCCGAACTGCCTAACGGTCCAAATATCCAACGGTCCGAAACGTCCGGCTACTTCCACTTAATTCCGCAGCCCGCGCTCGGGATCTGCTCCTCCGGGGCCGGCTTCCCCTTTAACAGGGCGTCAATGGCCGCGCGCAGGTCTTCCCCCGTCACCTGTTTGCCACTCCTGGGGCGGGCCTCGTCGAGCCGACCGCGGTAGTACAGCTTGTTGTCGCCATCAAAGAGGTAGAGATCGGGGGTACAGGCGGCATCGTAGGCCCTGGCGACTTCCTGGCTTTCGTCGTAGAGGTAGGGAAAATTGAAGAGGTTATTCAGGGCGAAGGCCTCCATGTTGTCCGGGCTGTCGACCGGGTAATTCTCCACGTCGTTGGAACTGATGGCGACGGCCAGCACCCCCTTTTCCTCGTAGTCATTGGCTACGTTCACCAGTTCATCGATCACGTGGAGCACGTACGGGCAGTGGTTGCAGATGAAATACACCAGGGTACCCTTCGTGCCGCGCACGTCGGACCAGTTGAGTTTGGCTCCGCTCATGGTGTCGGGCAGGTTGAAGTCGGGGGCGGTGGTGCCCAGGGGCAGCATGGTGGATTCGGTGAGGGCCATAGTGGATCGTTGGATTTTTGGATATTTAGACCATCGGAGGTTAAACCGAGCTTATTCAGTAAGTTGGTCCCCCGTTGAACACCTTTTGCTACCTCCACGGTTCAAGCCACTCCCAACGGTCCAAACATCCAACGGTCCGAAACGTCCAAAAATCCATCCATGACTTTCCTTTGCATCTCCTGTTACTTCAAGGGTTCCGCCTTTCTGCGGGCCTGTAAGGCGGCCGGTAATACCGTCTACCTCGTCACGGCCAAAAAACTGGAACACGAACCCTGGCCCCGGGAGAGCGTGGATGAGTTTTTCTACATGGACGACGACAGCAACACCCCCGCTAACCTCGGTCGGCTCACGGGGGCCATGGCCTGGCTGATGCGGGAGCGGAAGATCGACCGCATCGTCGCCCTCGATGATTTCGACGTGGAGAAAGCCGCCCATTTGCGGGAGGAATTCCGCATCCCCGGGATGGGACAGACCACCGCCCGTTATTTCCGTGATAAACTCGCCATGCGGATACGCGCCCGGGATCGCGGCGTAGCCGTGCCGGCCTTCAGCCCGCTGTTCAACGACGAAGAACTCGCCCGCTGGGCCGCGGAGATCGAGTACCCCTGCCTGATCAAGCCAAGGGGAGAAGCCAGCGCGACGGGCATCCAGAAAGTCCACTCGAACGAGGAACTCTGGGCGGCCGTCCACGGCCTCGGAGACAAAAGACACCAGTACCTGGTCGAGCAATTCCGCCCCGGAGACGTCTACCACGTCGATGCCATCAGTGCCGACGGGGAAGTCGTTTTCTGCCAGGTTTCCCGCTACCTCAGTACGCCCTTCGAGGTGGCCCACGGCGGTGGCATCTTCCGCTCCGTCAGCGTCCCCTACAACCACCAGGACGCCGTTACCCTGCGCCGGCTGACCGAAGACGTCATGCACGCCTTCGGGATGAGGTTCAGCGCCAGCCACACCGAGTTCATCCGCACGAAAGACGGCAGCTTCGTTTTCCTGGAAACCGCCAGCCGCGTCGGCGGCGCCCACCTCGCCGAGATGGTGGAAGCAGCGACCGGCGTCAGCCTCTGGTCCGAATGGGCTAAACTGGAAAGTGCCTACGCCCGGGAACAACCGTATCCCGTTCCCGAGCGCCGCTTCGACCTGTCGGGCATCGTGATCAGCCTTTCCCGCTTCGAACACCCGGACCACAGCGGTTTCAACGACCCCGAGGTGGTCTGGAAAATGGACAAGAAACAGCACGTCGGGGTCATCGTCGCCTCCGACCGGGAGGAGCGCATCCTGGCACTACTCGACGACTACGCCGGACGGATTGCGCGGGATTTTCACGCTTCCGCCCCGGCACCGCCGAAATCGACGCACTAGTGGCCCTACCTTCGCCCCATGTACCAGCTACTCAAGCCCGTTCTTTTTCGCATCGCGCCCGAACGCGCCCATCACCTTACGGTCTCCGGACTGGCCGCCACCCTCGCGACTCCGGGGGTGAGTCACCTCTTCCGCAAACAGTATGAACTGTCCGACGACCGGCTGCGCCGGCGGGTTTTCGGCATCGATTTTCCGAACCCGGTCGGTCTGGCCGCCGGCTTCGACAAGGACGGTAAGTACTACCACGGCATGGCCAGCCTCGGCTTCGGCTTCCTGGAACTGGGCACCGTCACGCCGCGCCCCCAGGCCGGTAACCCCCGCCCCCGGTTGTTCCGTCTGCCGCAGGACGGTGCGCTCATCAACCGAATGGGTTTCAACAACGAAGGCGTCGAGGCGCTCTGCCAGCGGCTGCTGAAATTCGGCCGCCCGGGCGACACCATCCTCGGTGGTAACATCGGTAAGAACAAGACCACTCCGAACGAAGAGGCGACGGACGATTACGTTCACTGCTTCCAGCGGCTGTTCAGCCTGGTGGATTACTTCGTGGTCAACGTCAGTTCCCCGAATACCCCGAATCTGCGGGCACTCCAGGACCGGGAACCGCTGACGCAGTTGCTTTCCACCCTGCAGGAGCTGAACGTCAAAATGGCGAGGGGCCACGACCAGGACGGGCAGGGAACCCATGTTGCGAGGACGCAGGTGCAAAATTCTTCGATCGAGCTGGGGCGGCCCGGCGAACTCTGGGGCGAAAAGCCCATCCTCCTCAAGATCGCCCCCGACCTGACGGACGGCCAGCTCGATGACATTCTCGGTATTGTCTCCGACACGGGGATTGCCGGCATCATCGCCACCAATACCACCATCGCCCGCCAACCCCTCACCGCGCCGGTCGCCGAGATCGAACGAATCGGGAACGGCGGACTGAGCGGCGCACCGCTGCGGGAGCGTTCCACCGAAGTCATCCGCTACCTCAGCAAGAACGGAGGACCGGACCTCGACATCATCGGCGTCGGCGGTATTGACAGCCCCGGGGCCGCCCGCGAGAAACTGGAGGCCGGGGCGAAACTGATCCAGGTGTACAGCGGAATGGTGTACGCGGGTCCGGGCCTGGTGCGGGACATTAAGCGGTCGTTGTTAGTCTAAAATTTTACGCAGAGGGCGCAGCGGAGCAGCGATCGCAGCGCATAACGGAACCACCGCTGCGTCCGCTGCTCCGCTGCGTTCGCCGCGTGAAAAAATAATCCCACAGCCCCTAAAAGCGTTACTCCAAAATATGGCGCATCCCCTCTTCCAACGTTCCCGCGATCTCCTCACGAAGGCCGCCTCCACCAGCTGGGCCTACTTCCGCTCCCAGCCGCCCCTGAAACTGCTCTTTCTGGCCGTCTTCGTCCCGTTCGTCTGCGTGGTTTCCCTGTTCGCCTTTCTGTTCGTCGGGGTACTGAACGGAACTTACGGACCCTTGCCCGAGCGTTCCGAACTCGCCCGGGTGGTGAACGCCGAGGCCAGTTCCATCGTTACGGAGGACGGACAAATACTGGCCAAGTACTTTCAGGAAAACCGGGTCAGTGTCAAACTGGAGGAGATATCCCCCTACGTCGTGGACGGGCTCATTGCCACCGAGGATGCCCGCTTCTTCGAGCACCAGGGAATCGACCTGCGTGCCCTGGGCCGGGTAGCGCTGCGTACCGTCATTATGAGAGACCGGAGCGGCGGCGGCGGCAGTACGATCAGCCAGCAGTTGGCCAAGCATCTCTATCCGCGCCAACGCTACAAAAGCATGAGCGCCCTGAAGATGAAACTGCGGGAGATGGTCATCGCCAGCCGCCTGGAGGAAGTCTATTCTAAAGAGGAGTTGTTGCGGCTGTACCTCAATACCGTACCCTACGGGGAGAATGCCTACGGTATCGAGGTTGCCGCCAATCGCTTTTTCAACAAACCCGCGGCCGATCTGAAGGCGGAGGAGGCCGCCGTACTCGTCGGGCTGCTCAAGGCCAACACCAGTTACAACCCCCGCGCTTACCCGGAGCGCAGCCGGGAACGCCGCAATACCGTACTGGCCCTCATGGCCCGTAACGAAAGCCTGACCGAAGCCGCTTCCGACAGCCTGCGTCAACTGCCCCTGGTGATCGATTACCAGCGGCAGAACGACCAGGTCGGGTCCGCGCCCCACTTTCGTCAGTTGCTGCGCGGGGAAGTAGAACGGGCCCTGGAAGGAAAGACCTATCCCGACGGTCGCCCCTACGACCTGGACCGGGACGGACTCCGCATCCACATCTCCATCAACAGTACGCTGCAGCGACTGGCCGAGGAGGCCGTCCGCGAACAGATGCCCGGTATCCAGGAAAGCCTGACGGCCGATTGGTCCGGCGGCCGGAAAACCCCCTGGGAAGCTGCCTTCCAGACCACCCTGGAACGTAGCGACCACTACCGGCAACTGAGGGGGCAGGGGCTGAGCGAAGCGGCCGTTCTCGCCAAGCTCGGCGAACCCCGCATGATGACCATCTACGACTGGCGCTCGGCCGGGCCCGTCGATACCCTGATGCGGCCGATCGACAGCCTGCGGCATTACTTTACCCTCCTGAACGCCGGTTTGCTGGCCACCGACCCGGCCACCGGCGTGGTGCGCGCCTGGGTGGGGGGCATCGACTATAATTTCGTCCAGTACGATCACGTCCGCTCCAGCCGGCAGGTGGGCTCCACCATTAAGCCCGTCATTTACGCTACCGCCCTCAAGCAGGGTATGATGCCCTGCGAGTACACGCCGGCCCAGCAGTTCAGCCTGGCGGACTTCAACGACTACAACCCGCGCAACCCCAACGGGGAATACGATGGGGCCTACTCCATGCGGGGCGGGCTGGCCAAGTCAGTCAACACCGTAGCGGTGAACATTGCCGTACGTACCGGCCTGTCCACCGTCGTCGAACAGATCAACGACATGGGCGTCACCGGCAGGGTAGAGGCCATCCCGAGTGTCGCCCTTGGAACCGTGGAGGCTAACCTGGTGGAGATGAATACCGTCTTCAGTGCCTTCGCCAACCGGGGCCGCCGACCACTGGGGATTCACTATCTGGACAAGATCGAAGACGCCGAGGGCAACGTCATCGCCAATTTTCCCCGCCCGACCGCCACCCGTAAGGTGATGGAAGCGGAGACGGCCGCCATCTCCACTTACCTCATGACGGGCGTGGTCAATTCCGGTACCGCCGCCCGACTACGCTCCACCTACGGGCTACGCGGCCCGATTGCCGGGAAGACCGGCACCACCCAGGACCAGAGTGACGGCTGGTTCCTCGGATACACGCCCAAACTGGTCATCGGTACCTGGGTCGGGGCGGAGTACCCGGCCGTCCACTTCAGAACGCTCCGGCGCGGCTCGGCCACGGCTACGGCCCTCCCGATCTGGGGGACTTTCGTGCGCAAGCTCCAGCAGACCGAGGGGCTCGGCTTCTACCGGGGCGGCGGATTTCCCGTCCTCGACGAAATGACTACCGCCCTGCTGGAATGCCCGGACTACCTGGAAGAGCTGCCCATTTACCGGGATAGCAGCGTGATCTACGCCGGGGGCATCGCGGACCGGCTGGCCCGTTATCTCCCCCAGGAGATCGAGGAGATGATGGGGAAGAAAAAGCGGCGCAACAACGAAACGCCCGCCGAGTACGCCGAGCGTATCGCCGAGCAACTCGAGCGGGAAGAACGGAAGGACGAAAGGAGAAAGGACCGGAAGGATTTCTGGAACAAAGTGCTTTTCGGAAAGGAGAATTAATCTCCGGGTACAAACACCTGTTTTTCGGGGTAGAAACCCCCGTATTGATCCCCGGAGTGGCGGTAGCGGACCGGAGCGTCCTACTATTGAGGAGACCAAACCTCTGCCTCCATGCCGTCCTCCACCGAGCAGCGTCCCTTTACCGTAGCGGATTACCTGCTCACCCGCCTCTGCCAACTCGGTTGTACCGATGTTTTTCAGATCCCGGGTGATTACGTCAAGCACTTCACCCAGGCACTGGAACACTCCCCGGACGTGCGCATGATCGCCACCAGTAACGAACTCGACGCAGCCTACAGCGCGGATGCCTACGGACGTACCCGGGGAATGGGCGCGGTCTCCCTGCAGTTCGGGGTGAGTACCTACAGTGCGCTTAATGCCTTCGCCGGTGCCTACGTAGAGCGCA
Organism: Lewinellaceae bacterium; assembly: GCA_963838715.1. Classification (GTDB taxonomy): domain Bacteria; phylum Bacteroidota; class Bacteroidia; order Chitinophagales; family Saprospiraceae; genus Neolewinella. The sequence continues at coordinate 2,431,403 of CAWISE010000009.1, read as the reverse complement.
GCCCGATGGTGATCATCAGCGCGACACCCGGCGCGGACGCCCGGCGTATCGGAGATATGTACGACGTACTGTACCACCACTCCGTCGGTGACCTGAATGACGACCAGGACATTCTGGAAAAAGTTACCGTGGCCGCCGATACCCTCAGTACCTCAGCCGGTGCCCCGGAACGGATCGACCGCCTGCTCGTTGCCGCCCTGACCCACCAGCGCCCGGTTTACATTGCCTGCTACAAGGAAGTGTGGGGGGAGCCCTGCCCCCGCCCCGGCGCGGCGAAACTGGAACCGACGGTGGTTCGTTCCGATGCCGCCCGACTCAGCAACGCCCTCGACCAAACCTGGTCGCAACTCTCCCGGGCGAAGCGGCCGCTCATCCTGGCCGGGGTGGAGATCCTGCGGCACGGACTCTCCGGTCAACTGGACCGGCTGATAAAGAGCAGCGGAATACCCTACACGACCACGAGCCTGGGGAAGACGGTGCTGGACGAAGACGACCCTCAGTTCATTGGCACCTATTCCGACCAGGCTTCCATTCCCCGGGTGCTGGAAGCCGTAGCGCAAGCCGATTGCATCCTGACCCTCGGAGCGATCATCACGGATGACTACCTGGCGCTGATCGAGACCAAGTTTTCCCGGATGGTGCTCTGTACGACGGAACGGACCCGGGCGGGCTACTTCGATTACCCGGACATCGGATTGCCCGACTTCCTGGCCGGCCTGACCGGTCGGTTCGAAGCCAACTCCAGCTATCCCCTCCAACTGACCCTGCCCACGAGACCGGCCTTCCCCGACCCCTGGCGCGAAAACCTGGACCCCAAGTACCGGGACAACCCAAACGAACTTACCTACAACCGCTTCTTCGAACGGACCATGCACTTCCTGCACGAGAACGACTTACTGAAGGAAACGGTGATGGCCTACGGCGTGAGTTGCGGGATGTACGTCGGCACCAACGCGATGGGCATGTCCCGGGGATCCTTCATCGCCTCGGCGGCCTGGCAGTGCGTCGGCTACGGCACCGGGGCTACCTCCGGGGCGCAGATCGGTAGCGGAAAGCGATGCTGGTCGGTCGTCGGGGACGGTGACTTCATGATGATGGCCCAGTGCGTTTCCACCATGGTCCGGTACCGGGTCAATGCCGTCCTCTTCGTGATGAATAACGGGGTCTACGCCGTGGAGCAGGTTTTCGTCGACCCGGCCGCCTTTTCACCCGGTGGGAAGTTCGATTCCTTCGACATACTTCCGAAATGGGATTACCGGGCGCTGGCCACGGCCTTCGGTGCCCGCTACCAACTCGCCTCCACGGTGACCGAATTGGACGAGGTGCTGTGTCGCATCCACGAGGAAAAGGAACTGCCCACGATCGTGGACGTGACCATTCCCAGGAAGAACCTTCCCCAACAGATGGCCCGCATTGCCGCGGAGTAAGCGCCACCCGAAACCACTCCTTTCCTTAACCCATATATCCGATCCCTTCATGAAAACTTACTCCATCTTCGGCGCCGGCGCCTCCGGTCTTTATACCGCCTGGCGGCTGCTCAGCGGGAAATCGACGGACCAGCACGATAAACTGCCGGCTGCCGGCGACACCCTCGAACTCTACGACTGGGGGAAGTATGATTTCTCCAGGGAAGATGCCGGTACCCGCGCGCCCGGTGCCCGGGTCTGTACCTGGCACTACCAGGAAGAGGAGGAAAATTCCTACCTCGAACTGGGCGGAATGCGCTACTCCCACTGGAACGGAGAGCCCGGGGGAACGGGCCACCGGCTGGTCACCAAGACGATTGCCGACCTGGACCTGGACCGCTATGCCGTTCCGTTCAACGAATCCGCCGACCCCCTGATGTCGCTGCGCGGGCGCAATATGTACACCTCCGACGTCAGCTCCAATGCCCCGGCCCCCTACGCCGTCAACGGTTACGGTGCCGACTCACCGCCCGATGATGAGTTCAACGTCATCCAGGCGGTAGCCATCACCCGCGACCGGGGGCCGCAGACGCGGCGGGAGTGGTGTGATTTCTACAACCACGGGAAGATCGATGCCGTCACTCCGGACAGCGCCGTCTACCAGCAGGGTGACCTGCTCAAAAATATCGGGTACTGGAACCTGGGCTACGATCGTCTGGGGCAGGAGGGGTACAGTTACCTGTCCGACGGCAACGGCTATTCCTCCAACGTCGTGAATACCAACTCCGCCCAGTCCTTTAACGTAAACGACGAATTCACCCCCGGTACCCTTTACAAAACGCTGACCAAGGGCTTCTCCGAGCTGTTCGACGCCCTCTTCCGGGCGGTCCGCAAACTGGCGGAAGAAAAGAACATTATTTTCAACTACTACCCCGACACCCGCCTGCGCACCATTGTCTACCACGAAGGATCGATACGCTTCACCACGGCCACCCGGGCGGAACCCGCCAGGACCGCCGCTACCAAAACCAGTTCCGCCGCCTTCCTCGCCATGCCGCGGGGGGCCATCGAGAAGGTGGCGGACGCTACTCTTTACGGCGAGCAGGACGGCACCGACGTGCTGAACGACTACCGGGTCCGTCTTTTCCTGGAATCCGTGATCATGGAGCCGTCCTACAAGATCGGGATGTTCTTTGACGAGGAGTGGTGGCGCGACACCCCCGCCGGCGGCCCCCGCTACCCCGCTAAGCTGACCAGCTATTTCCTCACCGCGGAGGGTATCGACGAACTGAAAAAAGACGGTTTCCCCGCCGCCTATCTGGAAACCATCGCGGCGGCCGAACCTCCGGTACTGGGTCATACTTACCCGGATAAGGTGACCTTCCTCGCAACGGTCGAGCAACTGCTGGGGGAACGTCTTTCCATCCTTCAGGAAAACCAGCTCGCCACGGTGGCCGAACTGGATACCATCGGCCCCAGCATCACCGATATGCCCATCCGGCAGGTGGTCTACTTCGGGAACAATGCCGTCGATACCCGGGCTAAACCCGTTTACGGTCTCCTGGCCAGCTACGACGACATTTACTACACCACTTTCTGGAAACCGCTGGAGTTAACGCCCGAACAGACTTGCGAAACTCCGGAATCCATGGACCTGCAGCCCCTCCAGGGGCCGCGCGCCGCTACGCCGGGAATGATCAAGATGCTGCGCAAACAGCTCGCCGCCCTCCACTTCGGCCCCCAGGCGGAGTACACCGCCGTGCCCATGCCGCTGGAGACCCGGTACATGGACTGGTCGCTGCCACCCTTCAACGCCGGTTACCACGCCTACAAGCCGCACTACAATATGGGGGAGGTGCAGCAGCAGATCCGCAAGCCCTCCCAGCTGATGGAGGGAACCGACGCCCCGATCTACATCGTCGGCGAAACGTACTCCAACGACCAGGCCTGGGTGGAGGGAGCTTTCTGTACCGCGGAATCCGTCCTGAACGATTTTTTCGGGCTGGATCCGTACATCGATGAGGAACACTACCCCTTCCTCTGCCCGGCGGAATAGGGGGGTGGGGGCGGCCCCTTTTCGGAATGCCCGCACCTGCGCGCCGCCGCCCCCGAACCTCAGCCGTGACAATCCAGTTACAACAGTATGTCCATACTAAACGATCTCCTCGGCGTAGCCAAAGAAACCTTCAACCCCGACACCCTGACCAGGGTGCAACAATACACCGGTAAACAGTTCGGTACCGTTGAGGATTACCTGGAAAAAACGGAAACCAGCTCCGATCCCGATTACACCCGGGGTCTCATCGCCGGTCTGATTGGCGGGTTGGTCGGCGTTGGCGTCAAGATGCTCGTCGATCGCAGCCTGCCGACCGATCAGCCGAAGCAGGAGCACGACGCCCGCGTCGATGTCGTACAGGCCATCGAGAATTTCACGGGTACCGACCTGACGAACAGCCAGGAAGAAACGGCCCAGACGGTGGTGGACCTGGCCGTCGGCATCGCCATCGGTGGCGTCTATGGCGTCATTGCCGAAGCGGCCCCGAACGTGCAGGCACCGGGGGGCGTACCCTTCGGTGCCGGACTCTGGACGGCCAGCCACAAGATCGCCCTGCCCTTACTCGGACTGGCCCCCTCCACCCTGCGCGGTAACGCCGAACGCCAGCTCGGACAGTTCGCCGGTCACATCGCCTACGGAGCGACCGTGGAGATCGTTCGTCGGGGTCTCCGTCACCTGATGGAGGACGAAGACTTGTTCTAACGCTCCGGCCGGGCGACCTTTGCGCCCATGCTCTACCTTATTCCCACGCCCATCGGCAACCGTGAAGACATCACCCGGCGTGCCGTGCGCCTCTTCGGGGAGGTGGACCTCATCCTCGCCGAGGATACCCGGACCTCCCGTCCCCTGTTGCAACACTACGAAGTGGACACTCCGCTCCGTGCCTACCACGCCCACAACGAGCACCGCATCGTCGAGCAGATCGTGGAGGAACTGAAGAACGGGGCCACCTACGCCCTCATTACCGACGCCGGTACGCCGGGCATCAGCGACCCCGGGTTCTTGCTCGTGCGGGCCTGCCGCGAAGCGGGCATCACCGTCAGCTGTTTGCCCGGTCCGGCCGCCTTCGTTCCCGCCCTGGCGGCCAGCGGTATTCCCTGCGACCGCTTCCACTTCGAGGGTTTTCTGCCCCACAAAAAGGGGCGGCAAACCCGACTGGTTTATCTGTCGGAACTCCCTAATACTTTCGCGCTTTACGAGAGCCCGCACCGCATTGCCAAACTCCTCGGCCAGCTCATCGAGTTCTGCGGTCCGGACCGGGTGGCCTGCGTAGCGCGGGAAATTTCCAAAATGTACGAGGAGATCACCACGGCCCCCCTCTCCGAATTGTACGCCGACTACGAAGCGCGGGGCAAAGTGAAGGGCGAGATTGTCGTGGTCGTCGCCGGAAAACCATAATTATGTTAGCTGCCAAAGTACTCGCCCACGGCGTGACCCACCTCACGGACGCCCGCTACTTCGCGGCCTGGGAAGTCGATTATCTCTGCTTTTTGCTGGACCCGACGAATCCCGAGGCCACTACCATGGAGTACCTGCTGGCCATGCGGGAATGGATTCAGGGACCGGAAATCGTTGTCGAAATGGGCAATTATTCGGGCGCGGACGCAGGTGCCAAATTGATACTGGAACAGGCGAAGGCGGCCGGTCTGACGCAACTGCTGGTCGATTACGGTGCCCCGGTGGCCGAGTTGCGCGCCGCCGGATTTACCCCCCACGTCCGCATTCCGGTAGCGGGCTACGACACCATTCTCGACGTACTCGACCGACTGGCGGAGGTGGCCGCCGAGGCCGGCGAACTGATCCTCGACTTCAGTGCCGGCGGCATCGAGTGGACCGACCTGGAGGAAGGCAGGCCGTTCCGCGCCGACAAACTGGGGGAACTCGATACGCTGAATGCCATTTCCATCGGGCAACGGGACCCCAAGGTCCTGGTTGCCCGGCACGCCCTGCGGGGGTTCTCGGTGCGGGGGAGCAGCGAGGAGAAGGTGGGCTACAAGAGTTTCGATGAACTGGACGATTTGTTTGAGGGGTTGGAGACGTTTGACTGAGTCCGGAGGACTCGTTTTACCCTGCTAGGGGTCCGGACCCCTAGCTGATTAGAGCGAGTCCTCCGGACTCTCCGCCTTACACTCCAGCAGGTCCGCGAACTCAATGAACTCCAGGGCCTTCTCGTGGGTGGCCTCCAGCTTTACCGGTGGGGCGACCCCCGCCTCGAAGGCTTCCTGCCACCGCAGGGCACAGAGGCACCAGCCGTCTCCCGGCTTCAGCCCGGGAAACCGGTAACGGGGGTTGGGGGTGGAAAGGTCGTTGCCCTTCGCCCTGGTGTAGGTGAGAAACTCCTCCGTCATGACGGCACAGACGACGTGGGTTCCGCGATCTGTTTCGTCGGTGCGGCAGGAGCCGTCGCGGAAGTAACCGGTCAGGGGGTCGAGGCAGCAGGGTTGGAGTGGGGTCCCGAGGACATTGTTGGGCATAACGGAGGGGGTGAAAAATTAATGTCGCTACAGCGACCCAAAGACGGGGCAGCGTGTTACTACCCCGAATGGCAACCGAGGAAGAGAAGAAGAAGTTTGACCTATACCTGCTGGGGCGCGTCCTGAAGCTGGCCCTGCCCTACCGGCGGATCGCCATTCTGGCGGTGAGCCTGGCGGTAATTCTAGCCCCGCTTTCCATCGCCCGGCCCCGGCTGATCCAGAAGATGGTGGACGACTACGTTTTCAGCGGGGATACCAGCGGACTGACGTTCTGGGCCCTGGTGGTGGCCGGTCTGCTCGTTCTGGAAGCTTTCTGTCGCTACGCCTTTATTTACAGCTCCAACTGGCTGGGGCAGTCGGTCGTGCGCGACCTGCGGGTTCGGGTGTTCAGCCACATCAACAGTCTGCGCCTGAGCTACTTCGACAAGACGCCGATCGGCACGTCCACCACGCGGACGATCAACGATATCCAGAGCATCAACAGCATCTTTACCGAGGGGGTCATCACCATCCTGGCCGACCTGCTGAGTATCATCGCGGTGCTGGCCATTATGCTGACCACCAGCTGGCGACTGACGCTGATCTGCCTGACGACCATGCCGTTCCTGATGCTGGCCAGCTACATCTTCAAGGAGGCCGTGAAGAAATCCTACCAGCAGGTACGGACGCAGATACAGAAGATGAATACCTTCCTGCAGGAGCGGATCACCGGCATGCGGATGGTACAGATCTTCAACGCCGAGCGGGCCGAGGCCAAATCTTTCGCCGCCATCAACAAGGATTACCGCAAGGCCAACATCAACGCCATTCTGTATTACGCGATCTTTTTTCCGACGGTGGACATCATCTCCGCGGCCAGTCTGGCCCTGATGGTCTGGTGGGGCGCGCAGGACGTAGCCCGGGCCGGGGGCGTCACCCTGGGAGCGCTGATCGCCTTCCCGCTGTACCTGAATATGCTGTTCCGGCCGATCCGGGTACTGGCGGATAAGTTCAACACGCTCCAGATGGGGCTGGTAGCCGCCGAACGGGTATTCCGGGTCCTGGACCGGGACGACCAGATCGAGAACGAGGGTACCCTCAAACCGGAAAAGCTGAGGGGAGAGGTCGTATTCGACCACGTCTGGTTCGCCTACGTCGGTATCGACTGGATACTGAAGGACCTGAGCTTCAAGTTAAAATCCGGGGACACGCTGGCCATCGTCGGCAGCACCGGATCGGGAAAGACGACGATCACCAACATCATCAACCGCTTTTACGAGTTTCAGCGGGGTAAGATCACCATTGACGGAGAGGATATCCGGGACTACGAACTGGCCGCCCTGCGCAGCCGGATGGCGATGGTGCTACAGGACGTCTTTCTCTTTACCGGCTCCGTGTACGACAACATCACGCTGCGGGACCCTTCCTTCAGCCGGGAGGAGGTGATCGAGGCCGCCAAACTGATCGGGGCCCACGACTTCATCATGAAACTCCCCGGTGGTTACGATTATGACGTCATGGAGCGCGGCGCTACCCTGAGTATGGGGCAGCGGCAACTGATCTCCTTCGTCCGGGCCCTGGTCTACGACCCCGACGTGCTGATCCTCGACGAGGCTACCTCCAGCGTGGATCCGGAAACGGAGGGTGTGATCCAGCACGCGATCGAGAAGCTGATCGCGCGGCGGACGAGTATCGTTATCGCCCACCGGCTCAGTACGATCCGTAACGCCAGCAACATCATGGTGCTGGAGAAGGGGCAGGTCGTGGAGTTCGGCCCCCACGAGGAATTGGTGGACCTGGCCGGGGGGCGGTACCGGGAACTTTATGAGATGCAATTTCTGGAAACGGCTGAGTAAGTACCCATGATTCGACTGACGGACCCGGAGGATGCGGCGGCCATCCGTGAACTGTACACCCGTGCCGCGGCCACCCGCTACGGGTTGCTCCGGGACCCGGAGGAGGTAGATGAACACTATGCCGTCACCATTTCCGAGGTTAACCGCCGGGGCGGACTCGGGCTGGGCTACTTCGACGGTGAGCGGTTGCGGGGCGAAGTACACGCCCATCATTGCACCCGCGTCCGCGCCCATAGCCACCTGCTGACGGGAACGGGCATTGCGGTGGATCCGGAGACGAGCGGTCGGGGTATCGGGCGGCTACTCTTCACGGAGTTTTTGGACCGGGTAAGTCGGGAACGCCCCGACATTTACCGGGTGGAACTGTACGCATTTGCGCGTAATGAAAGGAACGTACGTTTTTACGCCTCGCTCGGTTTTCGGGAAGAGGGCCGCTACCCCGGCAAGAATTTGCAGCCCGATGGTACACTGGAAACCCCCATCAGTATGGCCTGGATCAACCCCGGTTGCAAACTTTCGGGGTCGATTCGGCGATAGACCGGTATGAGCAAGCTCTTTCAATTCGATCTCTCCAACCTGCGGGGCGACTTTTTCGGTGGCCTGACCGCCGGTATCGTGGCCCTGCCACTGGCCCTCGCCTTTGGTGCCCAGACGGCTCTCGGCCCAATGGCCGGCCTCTACGGTGCCATCGCAATTGCCATCATCGCGGCCTTTTTCGGGGGTACTAAAACCCAGGTGAGCGGCCCGACGGCCCCCATGACGGTGGTGTCCTCCGCCGTAATCGCCAGTGCCCTGATCGATACGGGCGCGGACACGGTGGAGCAGGCCCTGCCATTCATCCTGGCGACCTTCTTCCTGGCCGGATTGTTCGAAATGCTGCTGGGCGTGATGAAACTCGGTCGTTACATCAAGTACATCCCCTATCCGGTGGTGTCGGGTTTTATGAGCGGGATCGGGGTGATCATCATCATTACGCAATTCTTCCCCTTCCTGGGCTACAACCCGACGACGGACCAGCAACTGGTGGACAACCGCCTGCCCCACGCCGAGGAACAAATACTGGAGAAGATCATCCGGGAAGAAGAACAGGACGGTGCCTTCAAGGGGATCATGGATGCGGGGGTGATCGCGGAAACGGACCGGCGTTTCGCCGCCGTCACCCAGGAGGAAATTCAGCTGGAAGCCCGGCGGCAGGCCAAACGGAAGGTTGGCGGTACGGTTGGTACGCTGACCAACATCTGGCGGCCCTTCTCGATTCCGAACGGCATCAATTGGTTGAACGTACTGCTGGCCGTCGGTACGATCCTGATCATTTACGGTTTCAAACGAATAACGACGGCGGTACCCTCCAGTCTGGTAGCCCTGGTGGCCCTGACCCTGGCCGCTTACTTCCTGATACCCCAGGGCGGCGTTCCCGTGATCGGGGAGGTCGATAAGGGGTTGCCACCGATTTATTTTGACTTCTTTACGCAGTTCGCCAACCTCAGCCTGCTCGGCAAGATGGTCGGTTTCGCCCTCAGTCTGGCCCTGCTCGGGGCCATCGACTCCCTGCTGACTTCGGTCGTGGCCGATAACCTCACCAAGACCCGCCATGACCCCGACCAGGAACTGATCGGTCAGGGACTGGGCAACATGGGGGCCGCCTTCATTGCCGGTCTGCCCGGCGCCGGAGCTACGATGCGAACGGTGATCAACGTGCAGTCGGGCGGTAAAACGCGTATTTCCGGTATTCTCGCCGGTATTTTCCTGTTGGCCGTCCTGCTGGGGTTGAGCGGGATCGTACAGTACATCCCGAACGGGGTGCTGGCCGGTATCCTGATCACCGTTGGGATCGGTATCATTGACTACAAAGGGTTTCGCCACCTGAAGAGCATACCCCGGTCGGATGCGATCGTGATGCTGGTCGTGCTCTTACTGACGGTTTTCTGGGGGCTGCTTCAGGCCGTGGCGATCGGGATGGTCATGGCCGTGATCCTGTTCATGAAGAAAACGGCGGACATCGTGGAGAAGGGCGGTTCGACGAGCTCACTTGCGGATTTCAGTTTCGAAAAGCCGTGGGCGGACGAGGGCGACTTCATCGACCGGCTCGGAGAAAAGGTGTTCATCAAGCACCTGGAGGGGCCACTGTTCTTCGGCGTGGTGAGCAATTTTCAGCAAGTGGTACGGCAGTTACCGGATATGAAGGTGGTCGTCATCCGGATGGGAAGGGTGCCGTACATCGATCAGTCGGGGTTGTACGCCCTGGAAGACGCGGTACTGGACCTGCGCCGACGGAATATCATCGTCCTGTTCACCGGGGTCAACGAGCAGGTCTACAGTATGATGGAACGCATCAACATGATACCCGACCTGATTGAGGAAAAACACCTGTTCGAGACGTTCACGGAAGCGCGCAACTGGTTGAGCCAGTGGCTGGAGCGGGAAGGCAGGGGAGAGATGTAGGCGTATCCTAAAATTCGACACGCCGGTAAATTTCCGCCAGCGGCAGGTCGACCTCCAGCGTATGAATATAGACGGATGCCGAGCGGTCGAAGGCTGAATCGATGCGACAGAGCTTATCGCTTTCCTTGAACCAACACTCTACGGCGTAATTGCGGGAATCGATGAGTACGTATTCCTTAAAACTGGACAGAGAACGATACTTAACGAATTTTTCTCCTCGGTCGTAAAGGGCGGAAGACTCGGACATCACTTCAATGAGCAAACTAGGATTAGTTAGCTTCCTGGGATCATCCTCAAAAAACTCGGCCTCGCCGCAGTAAAAAGAGATATCGGGTAGTAAGTAAGAATCAAAAGCTTCGGAGTGGATCGCCATATCGCTATCCATGGGCTCACACCCCTGGGTCAGGGCTTTATTTCCGAGTTCCCTGGCTACATCCGTTTTGATACAGTTGTGGTTGAACGTCCCACCCGCCATGGCGCGAATCACTCCGTCGTGGAATTCAAAGCGACCTTCATTCCGCTCCCGGTAAGCGAAGTATTCCTCGACGGAATATTTTTTTACCTCCTCGGTGGATTTGATGGTGATCGCGCGCATGGCTAATAGTTTGTTGTAAGATAATTATTTCTCCAGCAACGCTGCGTACCGCGCCGGGTCCGTCAGCACCGCAATGGCCTCCTGTACCTCCTGGTCGTTGCGCAGGCCCATGCGTACCTGGCCGCGCTGGTAGTAGTAGCGGCCGGCGATCTCTTTTTCGATGATCTTGATGATCTCTTCCCGGTAAGCGGCGATGTCGGCGGCCTGTTCCTTGTCCACCTGGGCCTGGATGGCGGCCAGTTGTGCACTAATGTCGTACCCTTCCTCTCCGGCGCGTTTGGCGGCCTTCTCCAGTAGTTCCTCGGCCTGGGAGGTGAAGGTGAAGTCTCCCCGGTTGAGATAGGCCTCGAAGCGGTCCCAGTCGGTGAAGCGGAAGTCCGCCACCGAGTCGATGGTCGGGTGATCGGTCACCCACTCGTTGACGAAGTCGAAGATGATGAACTCCTCGACGAGTGCCTGGGTAACGTTCTTGCCGCCCAGTACCTTGACTTCGATGTCCGGCGCAACGCCACCCCCGTCGAGCACGGGCCGGCCGGCCTCGGTCTTGAAGGTGGCCCGCTGGTCGTCGGGGATGTCGAAGGGCTTACCGTCGCGGTATTCCAGGGCCTGGATACAGCGGCCGCTGGGGATGTAGTATTTGGCCGTCGTGATCTTCACCCGGCTGCCGTAGCCGGTTTCCATGACGTTCTGAACGAGTCCTTTTCCGTAGCTGCGCTGGCCGATAAGGACGCCGCGGTCCAGGTCCTGCAGGGCCCCGCTCACGATTTCCGAAGCGGAGGCGGAACGACCGTTAATGAGCACGGCCACGGGGAGCTCGGTGTCCAGCGGGTTGTTGCCGGTTTTGTAGCTGCGGTCCCACTCGCGGACCTTGCCCCTGGTGGTCACGATGACCTTATCCTTCGGTACGAAGATGTTGACGATGTCGACCGCCTCGTTGAGCAGTCCTCCGCCGTTGCCCCGCAGGTCGATCACTACGCCGGCGAGATCGGGGTTATCCGCCCGCAGCTGCTGCACGGCGTTGCGCACGTTGGCGGCCGCCTGTTGGGTGAAGGTGGTCAGTGCTACGTAGCCGACCTTGTCGCGCAGCATGCCGGAATAGGGGACGTTGGGAATGTCTACGTCGCCGCGCAGCAAGTCCAGGTCCAGAATTTTGCCGGAGCGATCCACCTTCAGTTGCATCGTGGTGCCGGGGAAGCCGCGCATGATCTCCTCCAGTTGGTCACGGGTATAGCCGGCGGTTTCCCGTTGGTCGACCTCCAGGATCCGGTCGCCCGTTTTCAGTCCGGCCGCATCGGCGGGCTGATCCTTGTACAGGGTCAGGATGGTGGGCAGGCCGTCCACGTACTCGATCTCCGCCCCGATACCCTGGTACTTACCGCTCTGCCGGAGGCGGGCGCTTTCCACGTCGGTCTCGGAAATGTAATTGGTGTAAGGGTCCAGGCTGCCGACCATGGCTTCGATGCCGGTCCGCATCAGCTGGTTGGGCTCGATATCATCCACGTAGTAGGTATTCACCTCCTTGTAAACATTGGTGTAAACTTCGATGGCCTTCATGATCTCGAAGTACTTATCGTTGATCGGGCCGGCGGTGAAGGCCGTGAGGGTAAGGGCGGCCAGCAGGACGGGGAGTAGGACTTTCTTGGACATGGCTACATAACGTTCCGAACCCCGGGATAGGTGTACCGATCCCGCTGCTTTCCGTGGGAGCATCGCACCTGCGCCCCGTCGGCTGCGTTGTGATAATAAAACCCAGATTATGGCACACGACAAGCCCACCCCCAAAATGACGGAAACCGGAGCGAAGGATCACGATCCCCAGCAGAAGGCCAAACTCCGCAAATCAGAAGATAACGTCAGCACCGCCAACCAGACGCCCGAGGAGCCGAACCACCCCCACCCGGGAAACGGACCGACCGGTAAGCACAGCGGCGGTAAGAGCAAAAAGACGGAGTAAGTCCGTTAGTAGTCAAACACCATCTTTTCACTCGGGTACCCGAACAGACACTCCTGCTTCACCAGCTGGGCCACCTGTTCGGGTACCATTTTTTCCCAGCCATCCTCCCCGGCCTTGATCATGCGCAGTACCTCGCGGCTGTAGATGTGGAGGTTGTCGGCCTGAAATTCAGTGATGTCCACGATCTGGCCGCTGTTCAGCAGGTGCTGGTAGAGGAATTTGACCCCCTCGGGTACGGGTACGTTGTGGGCCGTCATCAGGTCCTCGCTGCCCTGCTGCTGGGCGGGGTAGACGTAGAGCTTGACGTTGCGGGTGAATACCTCCCCGAAGGCCGCCAGTAGCCGGCCGTCCTGGTTTTCGTAGAACTTCTTGCTGATCAGTTCCAGCAGATCGTTGACCCCGACGACGATGCCGAGGGGGCTTACCTTGTACAGGTTCAGGTATTCGATCAGGTCGCCGTAGCGCTCGTAGTTGCTGATGATGACCGTTTGCCCCAGGCTGTTCAGCAGGGTGGCGCGGTGGAGGTAATCGCGCTCGTCCGCCTCGGCGCTGGATTTGAGGTTGCCCAGCGTGAGTTCCGTCAGCAGGAAACTTTTGGTGGGGTCGATGTGCTCTTCGGCGCGGAACTGCCGGTAACTGGCCCGCAGCATATCTTCGTTCACCAGGGTGGTGGGCCGGAAGCTGCCGCGGACGACCATTACGGCCTTGCGGTACAGGAATTCACTGGGGTGGGTACTTCGTCCGTGCTGGTCGAACATGGTGATGTCCGTCAGCCCGTGCTTTACGAGCCAGAGACTGAGGAGCCGGTTGTCGACGGTAAAATCGGGACCGGACAGCACGATCATGTCGATCGCGATCCGCCCCTTCAGCCCGTCCAGCAGGCTGGCGACCAGGTCTTCCGGCCGGTCCTTGTAGTGGTAGGCCCCGTAGATCATGTTGACGCCCAGTATCCCGATGGCCTGCTGCTGCAACTGGTTGTCGTTGTCGAGCATTCGGGAGTGGAGCAGTAAGTCGTTCGCCCCCCCGTTCGGGTTAAGCTGGAAACGCAGACCCAGCCAGCCGTTTCCCTTGATGGTCCGGGTGTAGTTGACCGCCGCGACGGTGTCGGCGAAAACAAAGAAATTGGTATCCGGCCGGTCGTGGCGCAGCCGGTCGACCATCAGTTCGTATTCGTGGTCGATCATTTTATGGATACGGCGCTCGCAGACGTAGCGGCCGCTGGGTTCCACGCCGTAGATCTGGTCGGAGTACACCTTGTCGTAGGCACTCATCGTCTTGGCGATGGTGCCGGCCGCGGCCCCCACCTGGAAAAAATGGCGGGCCACTTCCTGACCGGCCCCGATCTCGGCGAAGGTGCCGTAAATCTTGGGGTCGAGGTTGATTTCGAGCGCTTTTTGCTCGGTTTCTAGGAGTTGTCGTTGCGCCATGTCAATCCAAAAGCGGTACGGGTCGTTTTGTTCTTTTTCGTACCCATCCAAATCTCCCGGTTCCGGGCCACCATCTCCTCCGTCACATATCCCCTTGCGTGGTCCAGGTGTACGCAAATGGCCGAATAGCGAATTTGGATGGGGCGGAGGCCGGCGTTCAGCAGTCGCTCCCCGAATTCGCGGTCCTCGCCGCCGTACTTCATCCGGGTGTCGAAACCGTTAGCGGCCAGGACGTGGCTTTTCCAGGTGCTGGCGTTGTGCCCGTTCCAACTCGGCTTCGTGGGCGTGATCCGGTTCAGCAGGCCGGCCAGGGAGGCATTGCCGGTCAGTTTCAGGTTCTTCACGCTGCGCGGGTGCCCGCGTTCGCGCAGCCAGGCCAGGTCGAAGCACCGTTGCGCGCGGATGTCGTCCTCCGTGATGGATTCGCTGATGGCCCTGCTCAGTTTGAAGTAGCCGCCCGACAGGAAGGCATCGGGTTGGCGGGCACGCAGGTGCAAGCTGATGAAGTCCTGCCGCAGCACGCAGTCTCCGTCGGTGAAGATCAGGTAGTCGCTCCCGCTCTTCCGGATGGCCGCATTGAGGATGTCCGTCTTGCGGAAGCCGTCATCGTCGTGCCAGACGTGCCGGAGGTCGAGCCGCCCGCGCCGCCGGAACGCCCCGATCAATTGTTCCGTCTCCGGCCCCGACCCATCGTCGGCGACGATCACCTCGAAGCCGGTCGCCGTCTGGGCCTCCAGGCTCCAGAGGACTTTTTCCAGCCAGCCGGGGCTGTTGTAGGTGGAGAGGATGAGGGAGGCGACGGGCATGGGATAAAGGTAGGTTGGCGGGGCGTTTTGTTCGTGATTTAACTTATTTGATAAAGGTATTTTTATTTCCGACGAAAACATTGCCAATTCAATACCGATGGCGCAAAATATATCATCAAATAATTGGAGGCAATGGGACAGCACACGACACGGTGAGACGGGTGTTTTTAATTTGGAACCCTTTAATATGATCTTAACGTGTATCAATTTGCAATTGATCACCTTTTACGCGTAATTGTCATTCAGTGGCGAGAACAATGGTCCTGTTTTACTGCCGATGAGTCGCTCACTTGAGCGACTCGTAGGAAAACCATTTTCAACCCTACCCCCGCGTAGGTGTCACTTCTTTCTCATGCCTGATAATTCCAGCATTTTCACGGCGGAAGCCCTGAGCTTTTACCGTTCGGATAATCACCTTACGGGGACGCACCGGTCTACCGTTTTCAGCAGGTTACGACTGGTGTACCTATTGCTTATACTCTTTGTGGTGGGGTTAACGGTAATCCTCTTTGTCCCGGTCAGTACACCCGCCGTACCCATTGGCGTACGGCTAACCAAAGACGTGACAACGGGGAACTACTACCTGTCCGCCACCGGTGAACGACAGCTTCCAACGAATTTACTACCCGCCGAGGGGACACTCTGTGGCCCGAACGGCTCCCTTTGCCGGGAAGGAATGGTGCGTGAGTTACCCGCCGGAATCCTGTTCACGCTACCTCCTGACAATGAGGAGGAGCTACCGGAAGAAGCCCTCGGGGCACTGACGCTGCAAACGCCCGGAACCATGAGTATTCTGGATCTCCTGGCACAGAGTATTTGAGTGTAAAAAATTCTTTAATCACAACGGCTATCATGTTTAACCGAGGGAAGATAAAATATCTGGTGCAGAGTAGTATGGTGGAGTGCGGGTCCACCTGCCTAGCCATGATTGCGGGTTACCACGGCCTCTCCCTGAGCGTGGAGGACGCAAACGACCTCGTTCAGCCGGGCCGGGACGGTACGAGTGCCCGTCAGCTATCGGTAGCGGGGCGAAAACTCGGTCTGGAAGTACTTTCTTACGCTACGGAGGCGAGCAATTTGGTAAACTTCACCTACCCGGCAATCGCGCACTGGGGGTTCAATCACTTCGTAGTTATTTTTAAAGCGAACGCGGACGGTAGCGTGCTCATCGCCGACCCCGCTATCGGAAAGCGACTGGTGCCCGCCCGGGAGGTCAGCCAGTACTTTACCGGCGTGCTGCTCACCTTTGGTCGGGGAGTGAATTTTTCCAGGGCCCGTAACCGGAAGCAGGGTCGCTCCAACGTCAGCCGGTACGCTTCCATCCTGTACAGTATTCCTACGGTAAAGTCATTCTTGCTTACCATGGCCTGCTTTACCGCTATCCTACAGGTCACCGGGTTGGTATTACCCCTCTTCACGAAGGTTATGGTGGATACCGTACTGCCCCAGGGGCAGCTCAGTATTCTTCCGGTACTACTGATTGCCATTCTGTTGTTCAGCGCTTCCCAGGCGGTGATCCGGTACGTGCGCGGCGTTCTTATCTTGCGGTTGCGGACGGTACTGGATACCACCGTAGTGGCGGGCTTCTTTTCTCACTTGCTAAAGTTACGGTTCAGCTTTTTCCAGTTCAGGACGTCCGGTGATATCGTCAGCCGGCTCAACAGCAACATTACGCTGCGGGATATGCTCACCAATCAGGTAGTATCGACGTTTATCGATACGGCCCTGATTATTCTTTACCTGGCGGTTCTGTTCTGGCAGTCGCCGCTCTTTTCCTTGCTGACGCTCGCCCTGGGCTGCTGTATCGTAGCCACCATCTTGCTCTCGTTCCGCAAATCGCGGCAGCTGGTACAGGACCAGATTGTCTCCAAGGCGAATATGGATTCCTACCAGTACGAGGTGCTGAGGGGAATAAAACTAATTAAGGCGACCGGCTACGAAACTACCGCCTACCAAAACTGGACCACTCGTTTTTACCAGAACGTAACGACCAGTTTGAATAAGGACGGTTACTTCCTGTACATCGACGAACTAAAGGGGTTATTCGAAAAGTTCGCGCCCTTCGTACTGCTCTGGTTGGGAATTACCGCGGTCCTGAATCAAACCATGACGCTCGGTACGATGCTGGCCCTGATCGCACTGGCGGGGGCATTCCTCGCGCCCCTCGCTTCCCTGGCAAATAACATACACAGCTTTCAGCAGGCCTCCGTTCACCTGGACAGGGTACTGCGGGTAGTCGATGAGGAGATAGAGCAAAAAACGGGAAAGGAAATTAATCCCACATTTTCGATTACCGGCGAGATAGTCGTGGACCACCTCTCTTTCCGTTACGGGGACGGGCGTTCCCCCTGGGTATTGCAGGATATATCGCTGCACATTCAACCCGGTGAGAAAGTTGCCGTGGTGGGTGCTACGGGAGCCGGTAAATCCACCTTCGCGGCACTCTTCCTGGGCATGTATCACCCCCAGCAGGGAACCATTCGCTACGATGGAGTCGATCTGTTCGATCTCGATCTCTCCCAACTACGCCGGCAGCTCGGAGTGGTACTGCAGGAGCCCTTTCTCTTCAATACGTCGATTCGGAAAAACATCGGCCTGTACAGCACTTCCACGCAACTGAACGAGATCATCAGGGCCGCCAAGATCGCAAACGTCCACGATGACATCATTCGAATGCCGATGGGGTACGACACGATCGTGTCCGAGGGAGGGACATCGGTCTCCGGGGGGCAACGTCAGCGTATCGCGCTGGCCAGGGCCATTGTGAACAACCCGAAAATATTGATTCTGGATGAGGCTACCAGTTCCCTCGACGTACGGTGCGAACAGGCCATCGATCAGGCGGTAGCCCAACTGAGGTGCACCCAGATAATCATCTCCCACCGCCCCTCCACGATCGCCAAAGCGGATCGGATCGTGATCCTGGACGGAGGTAAACTATCGGCGGTCGGTACGCACGAGGAGTTACTCGCCAACAATGAAGACTACCAATCCCTGTTCGGTGACCCGAACCGGGAGAAGAACAAAGAATGGCCAATTCTTTCCAACGCTCCGGGTGTGACGATGTCCTGAGTAAATTTTTTCACCCTTTAAATCCTGTATCATGGATAAGCTTAATCTTTCGGCACTCAGTGCCAGTGCCGTAAAAAGCACGAACGACGCCAAGCGCGCCACCCAGCTCTCCGAGGACGACCTCGACAAGGCCATCGGCGGTGTAAGCTACGTCACCGCGGCCCTTCACGACAACCACTACAACTACTGCTCCAGCGGTACCGTAGAGTTGCTCCGAGGAGCCTGCAACTAGATCGGGTAACCGGTACGTGGAGGACCATTCCACCGCCGGAAACCTAACCCCGCAAGGGCTGCCCGAAAGGGTGGCCCTTGCTTTAAAAATAAAAATCATGGTGAAGATATACCGAGGAGACGAAACTTGTATCTTAAATCACTTCAAGCGTATTCGGATCGGTCTGCCGGTCGTCTTGTTGGCCCCCGAACAACGTATGTCGGGCGTTCCCAGTAATCCGGTGCCCTGGGCGGGCTGTCGGAGCTTACTCGGCGCCCTGGAGTCCCTCGAACCGGAAGCCTTCTGCCTGCTGGTTCAGCGCCACCGGATAGCTTTCAGTATGCTTTATCCCGGTGTGCGGTCCGGGCTGTCCGAGGCGGAAAATATCACTTACCGTCAGGTGGTGGGTACCCTGCATTCTAATTTGTCCCACAATTATTTTATTCACCAATTATTTATTGATCTCTGGTACGACGTATTCGAGGATATTTACGAAACGTTCAACTTCGCCCTGGCGCTTCCGGAGGTTACGCGCGTAGATGGCCCTACGTTAGCCCTACTCAAGAATTTCATCTCCCGAAGGGCGGAACTCGACGTACCTATTTTTGTCGGTCACGATCCGGCCGGTACCCCCGTCACTAAGTATGACGAAAAGGGAGAACCCATCCTGCATACGGACGAAAACGGTCTGCTGTGGGGGCATACGGACCTGGGGGTACAATCTTTCCTGTTTGCCCTGCGGTCCATTCCCAACACGGAAATGATGCCGGAGGACCACACGCTCTGGGTATCCGCCGGCCCAGAAAACCTGCCCACTGTGCTATCCGTCAGGTACGGCACCCTTGATGACGACTTCGGGTGGCAGGATCGGCTTTCCGGCGAAGGTTCCGTGCCCTCCGACCGGGAGATCGCCGAGGTACTTCAGTGCATGAGAAGTGCTTTTACCCTATACGATTTCGATTGTGCGCTCGCACTGGGCGTATGGCTACTGTCCGTGTCAGACCGGATAGCGGAGGATGCCCTCGGAGAAGTATATCATACGGCCGGTTTGTCGGCCCACAACCGTCAGTTCGAGTCCTTTATGGGGCACCCGGGAACGAATAAGTTTCTGCACGACTGCTTTACCAGTGCCCTGAGTTGTGAAATAACGGAAACCGCCACCGGCTATCTTTACTACCGGTTGGCCGTCGTCCACGGAAGAAGGAACAAGGACTTTCTCACGGGGATGGGCTGGGCGAATAAACTCGCCGACTTCTGTGCTGCCAAATCAAATGGAGAATGGAACTTGCTGTATGCCTGGTGTCTGAATATTCGCGCGTACTTGCACGCCAACCTAAAGAACAAGCAAGCGGCCCGTAAGGATATACAACTTGCTTTTTCCCTGATCAAACAGGATGCGGCACAGGCACTTCCCGAAGAGCGGGAGCTGATTTTTACCGCCTCCCTCGTAGCGGACAATGCGGCTACCCTGGCCGATCTATCCGGAGACTTGGCCCAGGGTAAGATCTGGTTGCACGAATCCGACCACATCATCGGTAAGCACGGAGGTAACAATCTGTACGCGCCAAAAGCCTGGATAAAGGTCCACAACAGGATGACCCGGCCGGATTTATCCCTGAAGGCAGCCAGGGTGGGCTTGGAAGGGGCACGGCAGCACCGCCATCCTTTCCTCAAAGACCTCTACCTGATCAATATTGGGGAAGCGTACTTCAGAATGGGGGCTTACGAAATGGCGGAAACCTTTTACCTCAGAGCACTGCGCGTCCAGAAAAAGTATAAGGACGGCGTTCGCCAACGGGTGACTTACGAGCTATTACTCTCCAATGCCCTGGCTGCCGGAGCGCAACTCTCCGCGGTAAAGTATTACGATGCCCTGGCCGCCGAAAAAGGGGACGGACTGCTTACTGCCTCCCTGGCGGTGTATGCCCTGCAGTTGGGTGGGAAACTAGCCGACCAGCAACTGCTCGACCGAATGAACGACGCTATACGGGCCGTAGCCGAGCAGGGGGTTCCCGAGCAAATCACTCACCTCAATTTACTACTCGCCCGAATCTGTAGCGGGAAGGGGTACCGGGAATGGTCCGAAGAAGCGGAAAACAATGCCGCCGCGACCCTGAAGGTGTTATCTCCCAAGTCCGAGTCTTATGACTACCTGTGGGCGAGCTACTACCTACTCCGGGTAGGGGCTACCAAAACAAAAGACAATAAGGACCAGGTCCGGGCAATGGTACACCACCTGAGTAAGGCACTCCGGCGAACCCGTCTGGCCTGGTTGCTACTTTCTGAGTTGGGAGACGCCATGCGATCGTCCGGCGCTGCCCGGACCGTACTGTCCATCCACGAAAAAACAATGGCCGGCAGTCTGCTGAGCGCACTGCGTCTGCGGGTGGACCTGTCCGCCGTCTACTCCGCGATTATTTCGAACCACCCGGAGGTGGAAAAACGGGCGGTGGGCTACCAGACCAAAACGGATGGAACGATTGGCAGGGATCGCGCACAACGGGAAAACCAGTCGCTCGTCGCATAAACAAAGCAGTCATGGTATATACGCTTGAATACTCTTCCGACTCGGCTAAATCAGCCTTTGCCGAATACCACTTCAACCGGGCGGACCGCCCGATCTGGATCGAACTACCGGTGGCCCACCGCGATAATCCGTTTATGTGGTGGGGCATAAGGAGCCTGCTTTCTCAGTTGAAGAAATACGTACCGGAAGAAGAGATTCACCGACAGTTACTTCAGTACGGCGAAGTCGCCTCTATCTTCTTACCCGAGCTCAGCAGTCAACTGACGAAAGAGCAACGGGTAAAGCGGGCCACCCTCCTGGGAGACCTCAAATCGTACAGCACGCACGCTTACTTCCAAAAGGCCCCCTTCTTCAAGCGTACGGCCGCGTTGATCGGAGACCTGTTATCCGGTGCGGAATACACAATTGTCTGTCCCGACCTGAATGCCACTGACCGAAACTTTCTCGGTGTGATGAAGCACGTGCTCGGGCAACATCCGGAACTGACGCTACACTACGCTTTTTCTTATGACGCCACGCGATCCGAACCGGAGCAGGACCGCCACGGAATAATCTGGGGGTACAGTACGGAATCCATTCGGGGGTACTTAAAAACATACGCGCTGCACGGGAGCGGCGGCGCTGATGCCTGCGCACCTACGGAAGCCCGTGAACCGCGGAGCACTCCGGCCCTGGAGCCCTGTAGCTGGGACAGTATACCCGAGTTAAATACGGAACGTTCCGACGCCGGCACCCTCGCCAGAAATGCTTTCGCGGCCTACGACTTTTGTACCGCGCTCTCCCTTTCCCTTTCCTGTCTGCATAATAGTTCCGGAAAAGAAGTAGACTGGCAAGTCCGCTGTTGTGCGGCGAACGCGGCCCATAACCGGCAGTTCCTGGCCCGGGAAGGGGATCGTGTCTTTAACGAATACCTGTTCGATCTGCAATTCGAGGCCCTGATCAACTGCGGGGAACTTCAGGAGAAAATGACGCTGTGGTACCGGCTTATCGTAACGGCGGCGCGGAGAATGAATGCCTTTGATCTGGCCCATGCTCTATCCGTCAATGCCATTGACTTTGCGCTCAGCAGCGGTATTTCCGGTGCTGCCCTGCAGCGGCACGTCGGGTGGCTCCGGAGTATCAAAGCGTATATCCATGCGAAGCGGGGAGAATTCGACCTAGGTAAACGGGAAATGAAGAACGGCTACTTTGATTTCAGAAAAGCCATCCTCACCGACACCGAGTTAGACAGTATTCAGAAACGCCTGTACTTACACGAATGCGCGGTCTTTGCCGTAAATCGTGCGCACATCAGTCAGATACTGGGAGAGACGGCAGACAAACGGGAGTGGATGTCCCTCAGTCACGGTACCGTAGGCCAGGACCCCTACATGAAATCTCAGTTCGTGAGGATAGGAAGACTGCGTGATCGAATTTCCGAACTGCAACTGGATAAGGCACTGCGTATTGCCGAGACCGGGCTCGCTACCGCGGAAACGGAAATGGACGTACGATCCCAGTATTACTTCCACGCCAAACTAGCCGATCTGTTGTTTCGGGTCGGTAACGGCAAACGGGCCTCTCACCACATTGAAACGGCTATCCGGTTGGGTAGGGCCCTCGAACTGGAATCACAGATTCACCTCCGCCTTTTACAGTTGAAGGTGGCTTACCGTACGGCTAATGCAGACATACTACTGTCCGTCAGTAAAAATGCGCTGGAGGAGGAAACGCTGGACGAAGGATCGGTTACGGATATCATGACTTACCGGGCGTACGGCGAACACCTCCGTGGTCAGCGGAAACGTTGTCACGAAACCATCAATGCGGTCATCGGGCGGGCCAGTGAGTCCGGAGATCAGGATTTACTGATTTGCGTAGCTGCCCGCGTAGCCCGTATTTTAGAGTTGGAAGGGTCGGTTGATTCGGCGAATCAATTGTACCAGCAGGCCGTGGATATTTCAAGCGTGGCAGGTGCTCCCCCCACTATGAACAGTGACTTATTTGCCGTACGTCTACGCTTACGGGAAAAAAACTTATTGACGTATACCGCCACGGATATGATACAGTATATCACGAAAAATACTGCGAATCAGGATGTATGGTGGGAAATAAACTCAGTTAAGCAATGCCTGGAAAAAGAATCACGGTCCCTTTTGCCTCCCGATACTTTAGCCGTCTTTTCGAAAATGTGTGCCCAGCGAATCGATGGCTGACACCGGGAACGCTACTGAGCTGGATGATCCTGGTAATTGGTCTCGGCACCTGCGCCCCCGCCCGGGCCCAGGTAAGCGTTACCGCCGCCGCCGCCGACGGGCAGACCCGCAAACCACTTCCGTTTCTCTACGCTTACCTCTCCAGCACCACGGATACCGCCCGGGTGAAGGGTGCGAGTACGAACGATAAGGGCCGCATGGTCTTTACCGGCGTGGTACCGGGTACCTACCGGCTTACCCTGAGCACGATCGGGTACGAGGAACTGACCCCCCCGGTCATTATCGTCGCCGACCGGGACCTGGATCTCGGTACCTATCAGTTAACCCCGACCGCCTACCAACTGGAGGACGTAGCCGTGGTAGCAGCCCGTTCCAGCCTGCGCGTCGGGCTGGGCAAACAGACCCTCAACATCGGGCAGGACCTGCTCAGCGACGGGAGTTCCGTGCTGGAGGCCCTGGAATCCATCCCCACCGTAGAAACTACGCTCCGGGGAGACATCCGCGTCAGGGGAAGCTCCGACGTCGTCATCTTCGTGAACGGCAAACCCTCCCGCAAGCGGGGTAGCGATCTGGCCAACTTACCCGCTAACCTAGTCAGTAAGATCGAACTCATCACCAACCCGTCCGCCGAGTACGATGCCGAGGGCATTGCCGGAATCATCAACATCGTGATGCGAACGGACCGCAAACTGGGCGTCCGGCTTACCTCTACGGCCGGGATTCGCGTCCCGACCCAGGGGCCCGGATTCAGGTACCAGGCCGGCCTGAATGGTAATGTGAATTATAATAAACTGAATATCTCGGCCGGTGCCTCCGCGCTCTCGTCCAAATCACAGAACCAGAACATTACTGACCGGCTCAATACCGTACCGCTCACCCCCATCGAACGATATCGCCACACCGGGGTCAAAGTCGGTACCTGGGTGGCGCTGGACGCAAACGTTACCGCCACCTACGAAATCGATACCGCTTCCTCCCTGGAAATAGGGTACAATTATCAAAGGTGGATAACGGATGCGACCGCCAGCCAGCGCGACGTCTTCGATTTCTTCAACGACGAAGTCCTGGATATTGCCACCGACAACGCCGACGACGCCCTCCAGTACGAATACGCCTATACCGCCTCCTACACCAAGGAGTGGAAACCCCATGACCGTGAGCTCACCCTGTTTTTCTCTCATGGTATCGAAAAGGAGGACAATGTTATCCGCTTTAACGTAGACGAAGTCCCCATTTCCGATACCCCGCTCAACCTCAGCATTTCCAACGACGAAGAGCAGGAGCGGGAACGCATCAACCTGTTGCGGGCACAGTACACCATGCCGCTGGGTGGGCTGCCCGGCCAAGCCATCGCGGGGGCCCAGGGGACCTGGGTAAATTACCGTACCCGACAACAACTGGATTACTATAATTCCGACCTGCAAACCGGAGTTAACGACTTCCTGATCGATCAGCGGTTACTCGCCGCTTACCTGCTCCACGAAAAGGACGAGGGAGACCTGCGGTGGAAAATAGGGCTGCGGGCGGAATCCTACGAGCACGACGGCACCCAGGCACTCGGCGATACCGTCATCCGCGACCGCTACTTCAACGTATTTCCCAGTCTGCAAATCAGCAGTAAGCTGGGGGAGAGGGGAAGGCTGGCGGGCAGCTACAGCTACCGGATCAACCGGCCGGTATTTTACCAGATCAATCCTTACCTCTCCTTTCAGGACCCACTCAACGTACGCACCGGAAACTCCTTCCTGCAGCCGCAGTTTGCCCACCGCGCGGAAGCCTCCTACCAGCACCAACTCGACAACGGAAAGATCGTAGCTACCGTATTCGGCCATTCCATCAGCAATACCGTCCAGAGTATTGCCGAGCAACAAGGAGACCGGGTGCTGCTCACCTACACTAACATCGGGACTAATGATCGTCTCGGAGCTACGGTGTTCTACAGCACCTCCCCCGCCCCCTGGCTGCAGCTCAACAACGCCGCCGCCCTGTACTACGAGACCTACGGTGACCGGCGGGAGGAACTGATCGCCTTTGCCAGTAACCTGACCTGGGACAGTCGTCTGGAACAGGTGCTTACCCTGAAGAAGGGCTGGAAATTACAGCTCAAGGAGTATTATGGGGCCCCGTCACAGGGCATTCAGGAGACGCAGCCGTACCGTTTCTACGTCGACCTGGCGATACGTAAAACCTCGGGGGACAAAAAACTGGCCGTGAGCCTGGTGGTAACCGACTTGTTTCGGACCCGCAACATCCTGGACACCACCGTCACTCCGGAACTGGAACTCTTCCGCGAACTGATCTATCAGTTTCAGCGGGTCGGTCTGAACGTCAGCTACAAGCTCATTCAAAAGTAACCGGGCGGGGACGCAGGTGCAAATCCTGCACCTGCGCACCGTCGCCCTTCAAACTTTTTGTTTATTCCGTACCTTTGCGGCCCTCCGCTGAACCACCGTCCCCACCCCCGCCTTTCTGTACATATGGCCCTCACTCCCGACCCGACTTCCTACGACCTGCGCTCCTCGATCTTCATCAAGGGCGCGCGGGCCAATAACCTGCGGAACGTCGACCTCACCATCCCGAAGAACCAGCTGGTGGTCATCACCGGCGTGAGTGGGAGCGGTAAGTCGAGCATCACGATGGACACCCTCTACGCCGAGGGGCAGCGCCGCTACGTGGAGAGCCTGAGCAGCTACGCCCGCCAGTTCCTGATGCGGATGAAGAAGCCGGACGTGGACTACATCCGCGGTATCTGCCCGGCCATCGCCATCGAGCAGAAGACCACCACGGCCAACGCCCGGTCCACGGTGGGCACGCTGACGGAGATCTATGATTTCCTACGCATGTTCTACGCCCGCGTCGGCCGCACCTTCAGCCCCATCAGTGGAGAACCGGTGAAGCGCCACTCGGTCAGCGACGTGGTCAATTACGTCCTTGGCCTGGAGGACGGCAGCCGTATCTACCTCTACGCCCCCATTCCGCGTACCTACGACGACCGGACACTGCGCCGCGAGCTCGAACTACTCCAGCAGAAGGGCTACACCCGCGTACTGATGGAGGACGAAGTGCAGCAGATCGACGAGGTACTGGAGGGCGAAAGCCCCACCCTGGAACGGGTACTCAGTGCCCTGGAGCGCGACGAGGAAGTGATGGTCCTGATCGACCGCTTCGTCGCCCGCGCCGACGATGAGGAGAACACCAAGCGGATTGCCGACTCCGTCCAGACGGCCTTTTCCGAGGGCGGCGGGGAGGTCGTCGTGATGCTGGAGGGCGGGGAGTGGGAGGCCTTCAACAACCGCTTCGAACTCGACGGCATGGTGTTCCTGGAGCCCACCCCGGCCCTGTTCAATTATAACAATCCCTACGGCGCCTGCCCCACCTGCGAGGGCTTCAGCCGGACGATGGGAATAGACGAGAACAAGGTCGTTCCCAACCCCAGCCTCTCCGTCTACGAAGGAGCCGTCGCTCCCTGGAGCGGCACTACGTTCGGGACCTGGCAGCGCGACTTCCTGCGGGCGGCCAACCGCTTCGATTTTCCCGTCCACACCCCCTACGGAGACCTGACCGACGAGCAAAAAGCCGTCGTCTGGGACGGTAACCGTCACGTGGCCGGCATCCACAGTTTCTTCGAGGAGCTGGGTAAGAAGCTCTATAAAATTCAGAACCGCATCATGCTGGCCCGCTACCGGGGGCGGACGATCTGCCACACCTGTAAGGGGGGGCGGCTGCGCCGGGAGGCCACTTACGTCAAGATCGACGGTAAGGACATCACCCAGCTGGTGGACCTGCCCATCGACCTGCTCCAGCAACACTTCCTGGAACTCGAGCTGAACGAGCACGACCTGACCATCGGTAAGCGCCTCCTGCTGGAGATCAACAACCGGCTGCAGAGCATGATGGACCTCGGGCTCGGTTACCTCACCATCAACCGGCTGAGCAATACCCTGTCCGGCGGCGAAAGTCAGCGCATCAACCTCACCCGCACCCTGGGAAGCAACCTGACGGCCAGCCTCTACATCCTGGACGAGCCCAGCGTCGGCCTTCACCCCCGGGATACCGAACGACTGGTGGCCGTACTCCGCAGACTGCGGGACCTCGGCAACACCGTCCTGGTCGTCGAGCACGAGGAGGGCATCATCGCCGCGGCGGACTACCTGATCGACGTCGGCCCCCGGGCGGGCGTCCACGGCGGGGAGATCGTCTTTGCCGGCCCCTACGCAGCCATTTACGACGAGGCGACCGACAGCCTGACCACCAAGTACATGAACGGCAGCATGGAGGTTTCCCCTCCCGAGCAGCGCCGTAAACTGACCAACTGGATCACCATCGAGGGCGCGCGGATGCACAACCTCAAAAAGGTCGACGCCCGCATTCCCCTCCACGCCATGACGGTGGTTTCCGGGGTGTCCGGCAGTGGCAAGACCAGCCTGGTGAAGGGCATCCTGCACCCCGCCCTGCTCCGGGAACTGGGGGAGGGTAGCAGCATCGCCCCCGGCCCCCACACCGGACTGAGCGGCGACCTGGGCCAGATCACCCAGGTGGAGATGGTCAACCAGAGCCCCATCGGCAAGAGTAGCCGCTCCAACCCGGTCACCTACGTCGGAGCTTACGATGCCATCCGGAAACTGATGACAAGCCAGCAACTCGCCAAGATCCGTGGCTACGCGGCCAAACACTTCAGCTTCAACGTCGACGGCGGTCGCTGCGATACCTGCAAGGGAGAAGGGGAGGAAGTGGTCGAAATGCAGTTCCTGGCCGACGTTCGCCTCGAATGCCAGGAGTGTGGTGGTGCCCGCTTCAAGCGGGAAATCCTCGACGTGAAGTACAACGGTAAGAGCATCGCCGACATACTGGCCCTGACGATCGACGAAGCCGTCGACTTTTTCGCCGAGGTCAAGGACGTGGTCAAAAAACTCCAGCCCCTGCAGGATGTCGGTCTCGGCTACGTCGCCCTCGGCCAGAGTAGCTCTACCCTCTCCGGCGGGGAGGCCCAGCGGGTCAAACTCGCCAGTTTTCTCACCCGGGAGAAAAAAGGGGAGCACATCCTTTTCATCTTCGACGAGCCGACCACCGGCCTGCACTTCCACGACGTCGCCATTCTCCTGGAAGCCATGAACGCCCTGGTGGAGAACGGCCACACCGTCCTCATCGTCGAGCACAATCTCGACGTTATCAACTACGCCGATTACGTCATCGACCTCGGCCCCGAAGGCGGGCGCGATGGCGGGTATTTGGTTTTCCAGGGCCGGCCGGAGGAACTGATGGAAGTGGAGGAAAGCTACACGGGGCGGTATTTAAAGGACCGTTCCCACTTGTCCGACAAATAAATAGTGAAGCGAAGCGACGTTATTTTTTGTCGGACAAGCTCCACTACCGTAGTGAGGTTGTCGGACACGTCGAAGTGAAGTGATGCCGCAAGGCGAACGGAGCGTGTCCGACAACTCGAACGGATACTAACTATCTTTCCGCCATGTCGCAAAAACATCGCCCCACCCCGCTGAGCGAGGAAGTAACCCTCCTCTCCGTCACCACGAGCCAGTATCTCTCCAAGGAAATTGCTGCCGCCTACGGGCAGCCCCTCGGCGATCTCGACGTCTCCCGCTTCAGCGACGGGGAGATGCAACCCGTTATTCGCCAGAGCGTGCGGGGGGAGTACGTGTTCATCATCGGCAGTACCTTCCAGCCCAGCGACAACCTGATGGAAATGCTGTTGACCATCGACGCCGCCCGCCGGGCCTCCGCCGGTTACATCTGCGCCGTGATCCCTTACTACGGCTACGCCCGTCAGGACCGGAAGGATCAGCCCCGCGTTCCGATCAGCGCCAAACTGATCGCCAATCTCTTCGAGGCCGCGGGGATCGACCGCATCATGACGCTCGACTTTCACGCCGACCAGATCCAGGGCTTCTTCGACATTCCCGTCGACCACCTCCAGAGCCAGGCGATCTATATGCCCTACTTCGAGGGAATGGACATGAGCAACGTCACTTTCGCCAGTCCGGATATGGGCGGCGTGAAACGGGCACGCGCTTACGCCAAGTACTTCGAGCGCAACATGGTGATCTGTGACAAGTACCGCAAGCGGGCCAACGAGATCGCCGGGATGACCCTCATCGGGGACGTTGCCGGAGCCGACGTGATCCTCGTCGACGACATGGTCGATACCGCCGGGACCCTCTGCCGGGCCGCCGACCTCATCATGGAGAAGGGGGCGAAGAGCGTCCGGGCCATTGCTACCCACGCCATGCTCTCCGGCAATGCGTACGACAACATCCGCAACAGCCAGCTGGGAGAACTGATCGTCACCGATACGATCCCGCTAAAGGAGGAATGCGACAAGATCAGGGTACTCTCCAGCGCAAAACTCTTTGCCAAAGCCATTAAGAAAACTCACGACAACGAATCGATTTCCGCTCTCTTCGTAGCCGGTAAGTAATGACGATCCCCGCCCGCCAAGACTACGAAGCCGTATTCCGTACCGAAATGGAGCGGCTCAACGCCGCGCAACGGGCCGCCGTGGAAAGAACCGAAGGTCCCGTCATGGTCCTGGCGGGTCCCGGCACCGGCAAAACCCACCTGCTGGCCGCCCGCATCGGCAACATCCTCCTGGAAACGGATACCGGGGCCCACAACATTCTCTGTCTCACCTTCACCGAGGCCGGCGCCAAGGCCATGCGCGACCGCCTGCTGTCCTTCATCGGCCCGGAGGCTCACCGTATCGGCATCTTCACTTTTCACGGCTTTTGCAGCCGCGTCATCCAGGACAACCTCCAGTACTTCGGCCGCCCCGGCCTGGAGCCACTCGGAGAACTGGAGCAAGTACGGATCGTCCGGCGTCTGCTCGACGATCTTCCGGCGGATCACCCGCTGCGTAAGGGCTACCACGATGTCTACCAGCACGAGCAGCACCTGCAGCACCTCTTCTCCGCCATGAAGGCCGAAAACTGGTCGGTCGATCAGGTCACCGAGGCCGTCAACGCCTTTGACCGGGGGCTGGACACTCACCCGGACTACACCTACCGGAACAACCGCAAGGGACAGTGGACCAAGGGCGACCCGAAGACGGGAATGATCGCCCAGGCCCGCCTGGCCATGGCCAAACTTCTGGGTGGGGTAGAACTCTTTCCGGCCTACCAGGATGCCCTGCGCCAACTCGGGCGCTATGACTACGGCGATATGATCGGCTGGGTGCTCCGGGCCTTTCACGACCACCCGAGCCTGCTGCGCAGTTACCAGGAGCGCTACCAGTACCTGCTGGTGGATGAATTCCAGGACACCAACGGCAGCCAGGACGCCATCGTCCGCCAACTGACCGCCTACTGGGAAAAACCCAACGTCTTCATCGTCGGCGATGACGACCAGGCGATCTATGAATTTCAGGGTGCCCGCCTCCAGGCCATGCTCGATTTCTTTCACCGCCACGAGGACGTGAAGGTGGTGACCCTGACGGAAAATTACCGCAGCCGGCAACCCATTCTGGATGCCGCCGCCACCCTGATTTCGGGCAATAAACTACGCATCGCCAACCAGCTGAAGGAGGTGGCGGTGGACAAACACCTCCGTAGCGGCCGCGAATTTGAGGATACCGGCTCCGATCCGATCCGGTGGCTGAGTTTCAGCGACCGGAACCAGGAAACCGCCGGGCTGCTGCGGCAGCTTCGCGACTGGTCGGCGGGCGGTACGCCCTGGGGGGAAATGGCGGTCATTTACGCCCGCCACGGACAGGCGGATTTGTTGCGACACCTGCTCGAAAGGGCCGGTATTCCCTACCAGAGCAAGCGTCGGCCGAACGTACTCGACGGCCGGCCCGTCCGCCAGCTGCGGGAAATGCTGCGTTACCTCAACGCCGAATTTCGCCGACCCGGCACGGGGGAGCACTTACTCTACCGTATTCTTCACAACCGGTTTTTCAAGACGGTTCCCTCCGATCTGGCGCTGCTCAACCTGGCGCGTCTGGCGAGGGAGGAGGGCGCGGACGCAGGTGCAAAACCCGCAAAGGGACCGGTAAGTCTGCGCCGTTACCTCCGGCAGGCCGACCGCTGGCCGGAAGACCTCTCCGACCGGGCGTCGGTCCGAGGGGCGAGTGACTGGCTGGAGGCGACCATCGGGGAGGTAGGTAGCCAGCCGCTGCCCCGGCTCGTCGAAACCGTGGTCAATGGGTCCGGTTTGCTGGCCGGCGTGCTCCACCATCCGGAGCGGGCCGAACTGCTGCAGTACCTGGCGAGCTTTTCCGATTTCGTCCTGGCGGAGGTGGCCCGCCGTCCCCGCCTCTCCCTCGCCGACCTGCTCGACACCCTCGATCAGATGGACGAGAACCGGATCGCGCTGCCCCTGCGGACCAACCTCGACCAGGGAGACGCGGTCCTGCTCGTCTCCGCCCACAGTGCCAAGGGGCTGGAATTCGAGAAAGTCTGGCTGCTCGACTGCTCCGAAAAGAACTGGGGGGCCGGCGGCAATAGCGGCCGGGGGCAGTTCAAACTGCCCGATACCCTTACCCTCTCCGGCACCGAGGACGAGGAGGAGGCCCGTCGCCGCCTTTTCTTCGTTGCCCTCACCCGCGCCCGCACCGAGGTGATCGCCAGCTGTGCCGAATTGAATGACAAGGGAAAAGCCCAGCAGCACGTCTCCTTTCTGGACGAACTACCCGTGGAACGGGAGGCCGTCCACGTAGTCGGAGCAGAACTGGAAGCGCTGGCCATCCTCCAGCTCAGCCCCAACGATCCGGCCCGGCTGCCCGCCCTGGAAAGATCGGCCGTCGCCGAACTACTCACGGGGTACCGGCTTAGCGTGAGCGGCCTCTACGCCTACCTGGACTGCCCGCTCAGGTTCTTCTACGAGAAGCTACTCCGGGTCCCCGACCGGGAGCGGGAGCGGACCCTCTACGGCTCCTCTCTCCACGAAGCGCTCCAGGATTACTTCAACCGAATGCTCCGGAACCCCGACCGGGCCTTCCCCAGCAAGGAAGAATTGCTGTATTACTACGAGCTGGCCCTCGGTCGGCGGCGGGGGCAGCTGCTCCCCAGCGCCTTTGAACGCCTCCTGAGGGAAGGTCGCACCGAGATGAGCCGTTACTTCGATACCCACCGGAAGGGATGGATCAGGGAAGTGCTGGTGGAACAATATTTGGGTAACGTGGAGGTCGACGGCGTCCCGCTGGTCGGCATGATCGACCGGATCGACCTGATCAGCGACGCCTACGTCCGCGTGGTCGATTACAAAACCAGCTCCAGTAGGAATAAAAGAATCAGCGGTCCCACCGAACGCAGCCCCAACGGAACCGACTACTGGCGGCAGCTCACTTTTTACAAACTGCTCTTCGACAACAGCCCCGGCCGTATCCACCGCGTCCGCGACGGCCAGATCAGTTTCCTGCTCACCAACCCGGACGGCGAGCAGATCAACCTCGATCATCGCTTCACGGAAAAAGACACGGCTGCGCTGCGCACTATCTTACGTGAGAACTGGGCCAGGATCCAAAATCAGGAATTTACCGGCTGCGGTAAAGACGACTGTGAATGGTGCCGGTTCGAGGCGGACCAGCTGGCGGAGGTCCCCCTGCGCGGGGCCGATCCGGCGGGGCTGGATGATTTGACGTAGTCCGCCCGGGGTTCCGCGATGTCCGCCCGGGGTTCCGCGATGTCTGCCCGGGGTTCCGCGATGTCTGCGACATCTGCTTTACCCCGTGCTAGGCAGGAGTGACCCCTCCGGGGTCCGCGGGGCATGAGGGTGAAGGTCGTTTTGATATCGAAGTGGAAATACATAATGATCGGCTCAAATCGATAAGCATGATAGATTTTCGGAAAGGGATACCAGAAAGAAACAAGATCTTCCTTAATGAGTACTACTTTGGTCAAGGCACCTTTTGGTCGGTGACCAGAATATTTACCGGCCCCCTGCTCCTACTGACTGCGTCCATTTGGTTAGGCAACGATGAGGGTAAGGGGCTCTTTACCTATGCTGTCCTATTAATTGGGTTTGGAATGTACTATGTACTCAAACCTCTGCTAACTCTACTGACCAATAAAAATTGGCGACAAAAATTTGAAGCGAAGTACGGTGTGGAGAACGACCGAATCATAATTACTCAAACTTCCATTAAATCAGAAGTGCCTTTCCGTGAAATTAAATCCGTCCGCTTAAAAAAGACTTACTCGGTAATCAGACTTAGTAACGGTGGGGTTCTATACATCACTCACCGATCCATTGGGGAGAGGGGAATGAGTATATTAGAAGAATTAAGCGCGAATTCCGAAGGCTAAGACCACAACTCATGGTGGAGGTGGAAGTGGAGGGCTACCCTGAATACAAAGAGTCAGAAAATGGGAATAGACACGTCAGCTAATCTCATTAAAACCCCGCACCTGCGTCCTCGCCCAGTGCCGGCATGGTAGCAGTGTCCTGAATCCTTTATTCCTCAAGTCCTTGAGTCCTTCTTACTGCACCGTATCCCCCCGCAGCTCCCGGTATTTCTTCCGGGCTTCCACCGCCAGGATGCTGCTGCTGTAATCGATGAACAGTGTTTCGTACAGTTCCTGTGCCTTGACCTTGTCGTCCAGCTGGTTTTCGTAAAGGCCGGCCAGGGCGTAGAGGGAATTATCGATCCGGATACTCTCGGGGTAACCGTTCACCACCTGCTGGTAGGCGGCGGCGGCCTCGGGGTAACGACGAAGCTTGGTGTAGATTTTTGCCTTGAGGTAGATGACGTCGTCCTCGAGGTCATGTTTCGGGAAGGCTTTGACCAGGTTGTCCAGGGTGGTGAAGGCGTCTTCGAATTTGTTCTGGAACACCAGCAGTTCGGCGTCCGCATAGGTCTGGAGGGCCAGGGCGGAGGTGTCCAGCCCGAGGTTGTCGATGATGAAGACGGAGAGGTCCAGGGCATCATTGGCGATCAGCCGGGAAGTGGAGGCCTTCAGCACGTCGAACTGGCTCTGGGCCCATTCGAAATCTCCCCGGAAGTAACTCAGCCGGGCGTTCCGGAAGCGGGCGGTGTGGCCCAGCAGATCTTCCTTGAATTTTTTATCCACCTGGCTGTAGAGTAAGGTCGATTCCCACACCTCCCCCTGCATCAGGTAGTAGTCCGCCAGGTCGAGTTTGGCCTGGGCCTGGACCTGATCGTTGATGCCGGGCATCTCGATCACCGCGGTCAGTATCTCGGTGGCCTTGGGCAGGTTGTTGAGGTAAAGCGCCTCCAGTTCCCCCAACTGGATGGCGATCCGGGCGGAGGTAGGGTTGCTACCGAATTCACTAAGGAAAGTTTCGTAAGCGGCCTCCAGTACCAGCAGGTCTTCCCGGTCGTAGTCGTATCCGTCGGTCACCGCACGGCGGCGGGTCAGCAGGCCTTCCCGTTTGGCGTCGAGGTAGACGGGGAGGGCGGAGTCCTTGTTCTCCGTGATGTAATCGAAGGCATCGATGGCCGTGGCGTAGTCCTTGGCGTTGGCCGCCATCATCCCGATACGGAGTACCCGCTCCCCGTTCTCGTCGAGCCGGCGATCGAGGGCCCGGGCCTGACGGAGCGCCCCCTTGTAGTCCTTGCGCTGGATGAATACCCAGGCCAGCATTTCGGAAAAAATCTCTTCCTCTTCTTTTCCGGTCTGCTGGATGCGGGTGTAGAGTTGCCGCTGGGCTTCCCCCAGCCCCTCCTCGCCGAGGTAGCGCTGGAAGTAGGTCTGTACCTGCCGTTGCCGTTTGGGCTCGTCGGCCACCGCGTCCAGGTAGTTACTGATCATGGGTTTTACCTCCCCCTTCCGGCGGTAGAGATCGCCGAGGTTGTAGCTGAATACTCGCTTATTCTTGAGGAGCTTCCCCCCTATCTCGTAAGTGCGGATGGCGTATTCGTACTTCGTCAGGCCGATGAAGGAATTGGCCAGTTGGGTGATCCTGAACTGATCGTTGGGCAGTTCGTCGATGGCCGTTTCATACTGCTTCTTCGCCCCGGCCTCATCAAATTTCTGTTCCAGCAACTGCCCGTACTGTA
The DNA here is from genome assembly GCA_963838715.1 of Lewinellaceae bacterium. GTDB lineage: Bacteria > Bacteroidota > Bacteroidia > Chitinophagales > Saprospiraceae > Neolewinella. The sequence continues at coordinate 2,396,432 of CAWISE010000009.1, read as the reverse complement.
CGTACAGGGTCACCTCCTGTGGATTCTTGCGCAGCCGTTTCTTCAGCGCGTCCTCGGCGTCATCGAAACGCTGAAGCTTCAGCAAACTACTGACGTAGCGGTCGAAGTAAAAACTGTTGCCGTCCTTGTCCCTGGAGAGTTCCAGGTAGAGTTCGGCCGATTTCTCGTACTCCCCGTCCCGGAAGTACTGCTGGGCGAGCTGGCTGCTCTGGGCGGAGAGAAAGAGGGAGCAGGCCAGCAGGGATAGGGTAAGTAGAATGCGCATGGGAAAGGGTTAAAAGGACTCAGGAAGGTAACGACGTAAGCCATCGACATAGTTTAAAACTAAGCGAGGCGGCACCCCTTCCGGGATACCGCCTCGCTGAAATATCGTTTGGCAATTGCCTACTCGAGCTTGAACTTAACCGGCAGGTTAAACTGTACCCGGACGTTCCGGCCACCCTGCTTACCGGGCGACCACTTGAGACCCTTCTGGTTCATGAGTTCGACTACACGGAGGGCTTCCTCACCGGTTTTTGCACCGGGGTTCCGCACTACCTTGGCGTCAGTTACCGTTCCGTCTTTTTCAACGACGAAGGAAATAACGGCCATGCCTTCCACGCCGTTCTCACGGGCGATGGCGGGGTACTTGATGTTGCCGTAGATGAATTCAAGCATCTTTTTGTCGGCACACTGCTTTTTCTCGGCGTAGCTGCCCAGGTCGTCACAACCGGGGAAGAGCGGCATTTGCTCTACGACCTTGAAGATCTCCTCCACTTCGGGAGCGGGGGGCGGTGGTGGCGGGGGCGGGGGGGGAGGCGGTGCCTTCTCTTCCTTCACTTCGGGAGGAGCTTCCATGGCGGTATTGTCCTCAACGGTATTGTCCTCGAATTCAGGCGGATCTTCCTCGATCAGTTCCTCTTCGGGAACCTCCTCGATGACGGGGGGCGGTGGTGGCGGCGGCGGCGGCGGCGGCTCGGCCGTACGGGGCGGCTCCACCTCGATCTCGTCTTCCAGCTCCAGGGCGCCTTCGGGAATGATTATTTCCTTTTCGTACTGCGTCCAGCCAAAGGCGGCGAGTGACAGACCGACGGCCAGGGCCAGTCCGAAATTGAAAAAGGTGGAACTCAGTCCGAACACGTCGACGCGCTCGTACTTGGTCCGGTTTTCGATAATGCTGTCATTATCGACGGCATCTTCGGCAAACTCTCCCGCGATTCCCTGTTCGGTACGCTTACTGTATATGGATCGCATCAGATAGATCAGACCGATAAACAGTATGCCAATGACGGCCAGGGTAATCGCCAGAGCGCCACCACTAAGGGCTAAACTCTCCATAACGATTGGGTTTAATAAAAACTATTTGTTGTCACGCCGTACCGTTGTACGACGCGCTTGAATTTTATTCCAGCTAACGAAGACCAGTGACCCGCCGAGCAGTGCGCCAATAATGTTGGCGACCATGTCAACGGGGTCGGCTTCGCGGCCCGTACCGGCTACTCCCTGGAGCAATTCCATGCCCGCCCCGAAGGCGGCGGACAGCAAAACTCCACGAAAAACCGCGGTTCTCCGACCCAGGGCCGGAAAGCTAAAGGCCAATAATACTGCAAAAACGGCGTAAGCACCAAAGTGTGCTATCTTATCCTGGGAAAATAAGCCGCCCCAGTCAATAATTTTGGGGAGCCCGTTGGCAGGAAGTACGCTACCGACCAGCAGCAGGCCGGCGTAGAGCAGGGTCACCAACCGTTGCCAGCGCCCCGTTCGGGAAGAAGATGCGGAGACCTTTCCTTTTGGTGGCTGCTCCAAGATGTTTTACGAAATTAATTCCGAGTAGGCCGCGGCGGTCAGTAACCCTTCCCGGTCGTCGGGGTCGCTCATCTCGACTTTCACGATCCAGCCCTTCCCGTAGCAATCCTGGTTGATCATGGTGGGGTTGTCTCCCTCGTTCTCGTCCAGCTCGGGGTTGAATGCTTTCACCGTACCCGCTACGGGCATGAACAGGTCACCGGTGGTCTTGACGGCCTCGACCGTTCCGAACACCTCGTTACGGTCCAGCTCCTCCCCGACGGTGTCGACCTCGACGTAAACCAGCTCGTCGAGCTGCTCCTGGGCGAAATCGGTGATGCCGATGGTGGCTACGTTGCCCTCGATCAGCACCCACTCGTGCTCCTCGGTGTATAAAAGATTATCCGGTACGTTCATTGCTAGTTGCTGGTTGCTGGTTGCTGGTTACTTGTTTACCTGACTCTTGACCCAGTCGCTGGTTACGGACTTCGGCCGCTCCAGGGGCATCCCCAGGGCCCGGCTCCAGATGCCGGCGGCCAGTACGCCCAGGGCCCGGCTCACGCCGAACAGGACGGTGTAGAAGCTGTATTCGCTGAAGCCGTAGTGGACCAGCAGGGCGCCCGAGTGGGCGTCCACGTTGGGCCAGGGGTTCTTGACCTTGCCGAGCCCCTCCAGGATGGGGGGAACCACGTCGAAAATCTTCCAGACCGTATTGATCAGGTCGCTGTCCTTGATGTACTGTTCGGCAAAACGACGCTGGGCGGTGAAGCGGGGGTCGGGCTCGCGCAGTACGGCGTGACCGTAACCGGGAATGACCTTCTTGGCCGCCAGCGTATCGTTGACGTACTGGATGATCTGTTCCTTGGTGGGCGTTTTGGTGCCGAGCTCGTCGATCATCTCGAAGATCCACTTGATCACTTCCTGGTTCGCCAGTCCGTGCAGCGGGCCGGCCAGTGCGTTCATGCCGGCGGCGAAGGAACGGTAGGGATCGCTGAGGGTGGAGGCCACGAGGTTGACCGTGTGGGCCGAGGCGTTACCGCCCTCGTGGTCCGCGTGGATGGTCAGGTAGAGACGCATCAGGCTGCGGAAGTCCGCGTCATCGCTCCCCAGCATGTGGGCGAAATTGGCGCTGTAGTCCAGGCTGGTGTCGGGCTCGATGTGCTTGCCGTCCTTGAAGCTGCGGCAGTAAATGTAGGCGGCTACCCGTGGCAGACGCGCGATGAGGTTCATGCTGTCTTCGTAAACGGCTTCCCAGTATTCCGTTTTCGGCATGCCCTCGGCGTAGCGGCGGTCGAAAACGCTGTCGGGCTGCATGGCCATGATGCCGATGGTGAACTGCGTCATCGGGTGGGTGTCCGCGGGCAGGCTGTCCAGGGTAGTGAATACCTGCCGGGGGACGTTGGCCCGTTCGTGCCACTCCTTGGTGAGGGCGTTCACCTGTTCGACGGTGGGTACCTCGCCGGTCAGCATCAGCCAGAACAGGCCTTCCGGCTTCGGTTCGTGCTGGGGCCCGCCGGGCAGCAATTCTTTTATCTCCGGGATGGAGTAACCACGGAAGCGGATGCCCTTCTGCGCATCCAGCTGGCTGGTTTCCCAGAGCATCATTTTAATACCCCTGGCTCCACCGAGCACTTGCTGTAGGCTGACTTCGTCGACCTTGGTGTCTCCGTGTTCCTTGGTAATCGTACGCAGTTCGGTGTAGAGCTTAAGCGCCTTTTCGGCGAATTTCTGTTTGAGGGCTTCCATGAAGGGGAAAGTGAATTTACGGGGTTAATGCTGTTGGGGTAACGCGAAGGCCGTAAGGTAGTTCGCACGAATCGATTGGGCGACGGTGCGCGGGTGCAAAGCCATCAAAAAGGCCCCCGCCCCTCAACTGAAGGGGCGGGGGCCAAATAATTTTGCAACCTCCGGCTCGGGGCCGATCGGAAAGCTTACTTCTTGTAGGTGTCGTCGCTGACGGTCAGCTTATGGCGACCTTTAGCACGACGGCGGGCCAGCAGTTTGCGGCCGTTCTTGGTACTCATCCGGGAGCGGAAACCGTGCTTGTTCACACGACGACGCTTGGAGGGTTGGAATGTTCTTTTTGGCATAACTCTATATTTTTGGGGAGCGGGAGGATTGTTAAAAAGCGGGGCAAAGGTAACTCTTTGGTAGTTACCGTACAAATGTGCCGGTTTTTTAATCCGCTCGTTACCGATCGCCCTACCTTGGGCATCGATATAACTGGAAACACATAGTATGAAAGCCTCCCACTTCGTAAGCTGCCTCTGCTGCTTATTCGTATACCTTGCACCCGCGGCCGCGCAAACACAAGAAAAACTTTCCCCCGCGGAATACCAGCAACTGCCCCTGGCGGAAATGCCGGTGCGGGACAATGCCACCCTCCTGGCCGCGGAAGAAAAAAAGCGCCGGCCCGGACGCGCCAACACCTTCGCCGTAACCAGCCCGACCAAGATACGCCCGTCCTCCGACGGTAACTGGAGTACCCTCGCCACCGGGGAAATGGTCTGGCGGCTGCGCGTACGCAGTGCCGGTGCCCGTACGCTCAACCTGGGCTTTTCCGAATTTCAACTGCCCGCCGGAGCCCGCCTTTTCCTGACCGGGAAGGATGGCGACCAGGTCGGCCCCTTCACCCCCGCCGACAACGAAGCCCACAACCAGCTGTGGACCCCCATCGTAGACGGAGACGAACTGCTCCTCGAACTCTTCGTCCCCGCCGCGCAGCAGGACCGGGTACGCCTTTTCCTGACCGCCGTCAACCACGATTTCGAGGGCATCAACAAGGTGGTTTCCGGCCGTTGCAACATCGACGTAGTCTGTGGAGAAGCGGACGGACTGCCCATCATCGAACGGTACCGGGACATTATCCGTAGCGTGGCGGCCTACACCATCAGCGGCACGGACGTATGCACCGGCTTCCTGGTCAACAACGCGGACGAGGACGGGGAACCGCTCTTCATGACCGCCGCCCACTGCAACGTTTCCTCGGCCCGGGCTCCCGCCCTGACCGCCTACTGGAACTACGAAAACAGCGATTGCCGGCAACCCGACAGCAACGACAGCGGTCGCCCCGGGGACGGCCGGCGTAACATCACCAACCGGGGGGCTGTCCTCCTGGCGAATTACGCTCCCTCGGACATGACCCTCCTGCGGTTCGACGACCCCGTCAACCCGGATGCCAACGCCTTCTACGCCGGCTGGTCGGCCCTGGCGGAAGTACCTACCGATACGATGATCGCCATCCACCACCCCGGCGTGGAGGAAAAGCGGATCTCCTTCTCCTTTCAGGACCCCTACCGCGCCGTCTTCTACGGTGACCCCGACCCCGATGCCAATCACCTGGAGATCCCGGACTGGGACCTGGGGACCACCGAGGGGGGCTCCTCCGGCTCGCCCATCTTCGACCGCTTCAAGCGGGTACGCGGACAGCTACACGGCGGTGATGCCGGCTGCGGCAACGATGAATTTGACAGTTATGGCTTTTTCTTCTCTAGCTGGGAGGGCGGCGGCACGCCCGCCAGCCGCCTGAAGGACTGGCTCGACCCCTGCGGTACGGGAACGCTCGTCCTGGACGGACTGGAGTACGAAAAGGCGCAGCGCAGTATCCTGGCGGATGCCAACTGTTTTTCCGGTTGCGCGACGGTCGCCATCGACCTGGACCTGCAGCTGGGCGCCGGCTTCGAAGCGGAGGTCCCGGTAACCATCGTCAGCGCCCCGGACGTACTGTCCGTTAGCCTGAGTGAAACGACCGCTACCGGTGGGGAAACCCTTCTCCTCAGTATCGTCGGGGATGAGGACACCCCCGGTGGCAGTTACCAGATCGTAGTCCGGGCGGGCGATGCCGAAACCGGTGACGACATTACGATCCGTCTGGAACTCGCCCCGGGGATCACGCTTGCGGGGCCCGTACTGACCAGCCCGGTCAGTGGTGCCACCGACGTCGTACTGAACGGCGGTTTTCGCTGGCAACCAATCGAGGCTGCGGATACTTATACATTTCAGTTAGCGGCCGACCCGGATTTTGCCGTAGTCCTGGCGGATATTCCCAATCTCACCGTGCCGCTTCTTCAGCCCGCCCTCGATCTGGAAGTTAACACCACTTACTACTGGCGCACCCGGGGAACGTCCCTGTGTGGCGATGGCGAATGGTCCGATACGGCGAACTTCACCGTCGGTGGAACGGATTGCGATTCCTATGCGGCGAGCGGGCTTCCCGTAGCCATCAGCACCGGCCCCGGCGACACCTACCGGATTCCCCTCGAGGTGACCGAGGAAGTAACCATTGCCGGAATCGGGGTTCGCTTCGGTATCGAGCACAGCTGGATCGGCGACCTCCAGGTCGCCCTGGTCAGCCCCGGAGGCCAGCGGGTAGAACTGGTCGACCTGAACCGCACGACCGCCGGCTGTGATGCCGACAACCTTTACCTCGATATTGAGGCGGGTGCCGCGGCTAACCACAATGCACTCCTGGTCCGTTGCGAGGATAACCTCAGCGGGGATTATCAGTCCTTCCGGCCGCTGGAGAGCTTCGCCCCCCTGTTGGGTACTTCCTCCCTGGGAACCTGGACCCTGGAGGTGACCGATAACGCCACCCGCGATGGCGGCTCCATCGAGAATTTCTCCCTGACCCTGTGTACGGGAATCGATGCCCTGGGAGACTTCGGACTGACGGCGATCTCCCGCTCCCTGACCACCTGTTCGGATGTTCCCTCCAGTGTAACCCTCCGGCTGGGGAACGACTACCCGGCGAATACCCTCCTGCTGATCGAGGCAGACGGAACGATGCTGGACAACTACACCTATGAGTTCGATCCCGTCAGCCGGGAGATAACGGTCGACTTTTCGGCCTGGGGCCTGGTCGGGGAGGGTGATTTCGACCTCAACTTCAGGGTGGAGAACCCGGAAGGGGTAGTTCGTACGACGACGATTCCGCTGACCGTAGTCGGGGATACCGGGCTGGCGCTGCTCACCGGGCCGGAAGACGGTACCCTCTCCTTCGGTGACCCGATCACCTTCCGCTGGAGCGCAGCCGATAACGCCGAGGCCTACCAGTTACAAATTGCCACTGACGAAAATTTCGACGACCAGGTATTCGGGACGATCACTACGGCGACCTCGGAAACCGTTGCCGAACTGGAGCTCGGTACCTACTTCTGGCGGGTGGTGACCACCGGCCCCTGTGGCCCGACCACCAGTGAGGTTCGTACCATTCGTTTCAATACTACCGGCACCCAGACGTTCACCGGCGACCGTTCGGTAGTGGTATTCCCTAACCCGCTACGTGACCGGATCAGTCTGCGGTTCGAGGGCAGCTGGACGGAAGCCGTGGAGTTGCGGCTCTTCTCCGCCGGTGGTCGTCTGTTACGGACGATGCGGGAGGCCACTCCCCGGGGAACCGCTTCTTACGAACTGGGCAGTCTGCCCGCCGGTATCTACTACCTCCGCCTGGAGAGTAACGGTCAGCAACGGACGGAAAAATTGGTCGTACTACCATAGAACGGGATTAATTACGTTTGTACGACGTATGCCCCAACTGACCTTTGTTCTCTTCCTCCTGCTCCTGAGTGGCGCAGGGTACACTCAGTCTACCGCCCAGCAACTGGTACGGGAATTCGCCACCGCGGAGGACCTCGCGAATGCTTCGGTGACGGTCAGCGTCGTCGACGTTAACAGCGGCCGCCGGGTGGCTGCCCACCAGCCTGAACTGGCCCTGGTACCCGCCTCCAACCTGAAGCTGATCACCACGGCCGCGGCCCTGGACCTGCTGGGTCCGGACCATACCTTCCGTACCCGGCTTGCCCTGGAGGGGGAGATCATTCCCGGCCCCGGAGGAGACATCCTGGTCGGTAACGTCCGCATCATCGGGGGGGGAGACCCCAGCCTGGGAAGCCCCTACCTGAAGGGAGTGCCGAGTACGGGAACCGTTATCCAGCGGTGGTCGGAGGCGATTCAGAAACTGGGAATCGCCGAGATTCGGGGGGGCATTATCGGAGACGGCAGCTACTGGGGGTCGGACGGGGTAAACTACGCCTGGCCGTGGAGCGATGTCGGCAACTACTACGGCAGCGGCGCCTACGGGCTGAACCTGCACGAAAATTTTTACTTCCTGGACCTGCTACAACGACAACGGGCCGGGACCACGCCCCCGGTCAAGGCGGTCCGGCCCGACGTTCCCGGATTGCAACTGACCAACGAACTGGTGAGCGGCGATCGCGGCAGCGGCGACCAGGCCTACATCTTCGGTGCTCCTTACGGCTACGACAGCTATATCCGCGGCTCGATCCCGGTGGGGACGTCCCGCTTCACCATCAAGGGATCGGTGCCCGACCCCCCGCTGTGGGCCGCCCAGCTGCTGGAGGGGGAACTGATCGCGGGGGGGTTGAAAATTTCGGCACCTGCGTCCTCGGCCCGTAACGCGGCAACGGCCCGGCCGGGGCAGTCGACCGTCATCGACGAGATTGTTTCCCCCCCGCTGACCGTGCTGATGGACCGCACCAACCTGCGGAGCAACAACCTCTACGCCGAGGCCCTGCTGCGGGAGATCAACAAGAGCCGGGGCGTGGACCGGGAAAAACTAAGTGGTACGGAAATAGTGACGGAGTGGCTGGCCTCCCTCGGGCTGAACACCTCCGGTGTGCGGATACAGGATGGAAGCGGGTTAGCAACCCGTAACTTTTTCAGCGCCGGCTTCATGACGGACTTTCTTCGCTCCCGCGCCGGACAGGAGCGCTGGCGACAGAGTATCCCCCTGGCCGGTCGTAGCGGCAGTATGAAGTATGCCCTGCGGAAAACGGCCGGGGAGGGGCGGGTGGCAGCCAAGAGCGGCAGCCTCGACGCGGCCCGTGGGTACGCCGGCTACATCCAGCGACGCGACGGCACCTTGCTGGCTTTTTCCGTTATGGTAAATAATTACACGGTGGAGAGCAGCGACCTGAAACGGCGGATGCTGTTCCTCCTGCGCGACCTCGTCACGGCGCCGCTGTAGTATCTTGACCGCCCCGATTAACCCTGACCCATGCGAATTTCCTGTCTTCTTTTGCTACTGCTCTCCCTCCTTGCCCTGACCGGCTGCCCGGATAATTCCCCGCCGCCCGGCCTTCCGGAGGACGCTTTCCGCAGTGAGGCAGGCGACGGTACGCCGGGCCGGACCCTGTGGCAGAAGCCCGGGCTGGTCATCGATGCCATGGGCGACCTGGAGGAAAAAGTGGTGGCGGATATCGGCGCGGGGCGGGGGTTCTTCTCCCAGCGACTGGCTCCCCTGGCCGACCGGGTGATCGCCATCGATATCGACCCCCGCTTCGTCGACTACCTGGACACCCTGCGGCAGGCCGAACTGCCCAAACACCTGCGCGGCCGCCTGGAACCCCGTCTGGCCCGACCCGACGATCCGAACCTGGAGGAGGAGGAGATCGACGTCGCCCTTATCGTCAACACCATCGCCTTCATCGAGGACAAGGTCGCCTACCTCAGCAAACTGATGCCGGCCCTGCGCGACGATGGCCGCATCGTGATCGTGGACTGGAAAAAGAAACAGACGTCGGAGGGGCCGGAACAGTCCATGCGCATCCCGCTCTTCGAACTGGAACAATTACTGCAAAGCGCGGGCTTTCGTATCGTCTCCAGTGACGATACGACGCTGGAATACCAGTACATCGTGGTGGCGGAGAAGTAGCCGCGGACGCAGGTGCGGGGTTGGTCGAAACCGCCCGTCGGTCAACTTTTACGGGCAGGTTGTATTACTGTTCTACCCCAACCGACCTACGTGAAAAGATACCGGCTACCGATCATCATCGCCTTTGCGGCCTATACTGTCCTGGCCGTCATCGGCTGTCTCCGCCTGGAGTTCAGTTTCGACTTTCAGCAGTTCTTTCCCCGGGGAGACGACGACCTCGCATTTTTCCTGGAGTTCATTGAGGAATTCGAGGGCGATGATAATTTCCTGCTGGTCGCCCTGGAGCGGGAGCCGAGTGTTTTCGACAGCGTTTTCCTGGAAAAAGCCCACGCCTTTACCCTGGCCGCCCGCGACCTGGAGCAGGTCGATGCCGTTCAGAGCCTGACCACCTTCGGCTATCCCATCAAGACACCCTTCGCGGTAACGACCATTCCGGCCATTCACCGGGACGACCCGGGGCGGTACGCGGCCGACAGTACCCGCATTATGCAGGACGAACGCTTCGTCGGTAACCTGATCAACGAGCGGGGGACCGCCCTGGTGCTGGCCATGAAAACCCCCAGCCTGATCACCCTGGATCAGAGCCGCTCCCTGATGAACAGCCTGGACAGCCTGACGGCCGCCCGGGGAATCGAAAATTACCACTATCTCGGCCCCGCCAATTTTCAGCGGGAAATGGTGGATATGCAGATCCGGGAGGTTGCCGTCTCGGCCATCGTATCCGGCCTGCTGGTCTGCCTGATCATGTTCCTGCTGTTCCGGCGGCCACTGGGCATTACGGTGGCCCTGGTGAGTATCGGCCTGGGGCTGTTGTTCTTCCTCGGTACGCTGGGGCTGATGGGCCGCGAACTGAGCGCGATCGCCGCCCTCTACCCGGTACTGATGATCATTGTCGGCACGTCGGACGTGATCCACATCATGTCGAAGTACATCGATGAATTACGTAAGGGAGAGGAGAAAGAAGCGGCCATCCGTACGACCATCAGGGAGATCGGTCTGGCTACGTTACTGACCTCCATCACCACGGCGGTAGGTTTCGCTACCCTACTGACCAGCCGGATCGACCCCATCCGGGATTTCGGCCTGAATGCCGCCCTGGGCGTGATGATCGCCTACGTCACGGTGATTTTCTTCACGACCTCCCTGCTGAGTTATCTGAGCGTCGACCAGATCGTCAAGATCGGAAAGCAGCAGGCGTTTTGGGACCGGCTGCTCGAGCGTAGCTATCAATTCACTCTCGGTAATCCCGGACGGATCAAGATCGGCGCCGCGGTGCTGGTGGCGGCTTGCGCCCTGGGCATCTCCATGATCACGACCAATTACCGGATCGAGTCGGCCCTGCCGAGGGGAGAGAAAATTACGGCGGATTTCAAGTTCTTCGAGAAGGAACTGAGCGGGTTCCGCCCCTTCGAACTGGCCGTTACCACCAGGGATAGTGCCCGGGTGACGGACTACGCGGTCCTGAATGAGATCGGGAAGATCGAAGACTACGTCAAGCAGTTTCCCTTCGTACAGAGTACGGCGAGTATCACTGCCGTGTACCGCAGCATCAATCAGATGTTCAACAACAACCGGCCGGATGCCTACCTGCTGCCGGCGGACGAAACGACCTACCGCCGCTACCGCACCCTCGCTGAGCGAATACCCAGCGTGAACCTCAACATCCTCATGAGTCAGGATCGTACCAAGGCCCGTGTCACCAGCCGGATGGATGACATCGGGGCGGACAGCATCAAGGTTTTCCTGGCCCGGACCGACCAGTGGATCAACAACAACGTGGATACCAGCCTGATCTCCATTCGCTCCACCGGTACCGGACTGATCATCGATAAGAACGCGGAGTACATCCGGCGGAGCCTGCTGCTGGGGCTGGGGCTCGCCATTGTAATTGTCTGTGGTCTCATGGCCCTGCTGTTCCGCAGCTGGCGGATGCTGATCGTTAGCCTGGTCCCCAATCTGTTGCCGTTGCTGATTGCGGGAGCGATGCTGGGCTACCTGGGGATCGAGCTGGAAGCGGGGGTGAGTATTGTCTTCGCCATCATTTTCGGGATTGCGGTGGACGATACCATCCACTTTCTCTCGAAGTACAAACTGGCCCGGCGGCGGGGGCTGGTCGTGGAGGAAGCCATTCACGTCACTTTCCGGGAAACGGGTAAGGCCATCGTGCTGACTTCGGTGGTCCTCTTTTTCGGCTTCCTGGTGATGCTGTTCAGCATTCACCCACCCAGTGTGACGATCGGTCTGCTGATCTCCCTGACCCTGGCCAGCGCGGTGGTGAGTGATTTGTTGTTGATTCCATTGCTGTTGCGGTGGCTGGATGGCGGGGGAGGTGGTTGAGGCCAGGGTGGCAGAGGATTTATCCTCCGGTCGCCTTTAGGCGATAGCGCCCCGGTTATCGCCTGAAGGCGATCTGCGGATAAATCCGCAGCCACTATAGCGTGCGTTAGGATCACCGCCCGCCCCGTGGCTTACCGCCGCCGGATCTTTTCCCACCCTGCCCGGGCTTACCCCCCCGGGGCTTCTTTTTGTACACCAAATGCATCCGGCTCTCCAGTGGGTTGGCGGTGTCCTCGGCGTGTCCGGCTCGGTTAAGGTACGCCCGGCGGGCCAGGAAGAGGGCGCTCAGGAAGGAGTCCGGCTTAGCTACGTTCTGTCCGACGATGTCATAGCCGGTACCGTGGTCCGGGCTGGTGCGAATGGCGGAGAGACCACCGGTGAAGTTTACCCCCTTGCCGAAGCTGAGTGCCTTGAAGGGAATCAGCCCCTGGTCGTGGTACATGGCCAGGATGGCGTCGAACTTGGTGTACTTACCGCTACCAAAGAACCCGTCGGCGGGGAAGGGACCGAGGGCCAGGATACCGTCATTCTTGGCGGCCTCGACGGCGGGGCGGACGATCTTTCCGTCCTCCTTGCCGATCTTGCCATCGTCTCCGGCGTGGGGGTTCAGGGCCAGTACGGCGATGAGCGGCTTCTGGATGCCGAAGTCGGAGCGCAGGGTCGCGTCCATGATCTTCAGTTTTTTGAGGATCCGCTCTTTCGTAACCTGACCGGCGACCTCGGCCACCGGAATGTGGTTCGTAACTACGCCTACCCGCAGGTCGTCGGTGACCAGGAACATCAGGCTTTCCTCCGCTCCTAGTTTCTCCGTCAGCATTTCGGTATGGCCGGGGTAGGGGAAAGTGTCGGCGGGCATGACCGACTTATTGATGGGCGCGGTGACGAGGGCATGGATCTTACCGTCTTTGAGGTCCGCGACGGCCCGTTCGAGCGAGAGGGCCGCGGCCCGGCCTCCCGCTTCGGTGGGTTTGCCGGGGGTATATTCGATCTCTTCTTTCCAGGGGGAGAGGAGGCTGACGGTTCCTTCTTTGGCGGCGGTGGCCTCGGTAACGACGGTATACTCCAGGGCGTCTCCGTCTTCGGTTTGCTGGCGGTCGATGATGTCCGCCGAGCAGTAGACGACCGGCGTGACCAGTTCGAGCAGGCCGTAGCGTCCCAGGGCCTTAACGACCACCTCGGGGCCGATACCGTTGATGTCGCCGATGGAAATGCCGATGCGGAGTGGGGTCATGGGGAGATATATCTTTGGGAAGGGCAAAGGTAACCGATAACCGGATAGGGTCGTAAGTTTGCAAAGTGATCAGACTTCTGCTCTTCATCGGAATACTTTGCACCTGCGCCCTCGCCCAGAGTAGCTGTGAGGCGGACGGCAGCGTCGAGCTAAGGCTGACGAGTGACGAACGACGCGCCGTGGACGAACGCGTACGGGCAACGATCGACAGCATACGGCCCATACTCGACAGCCTCTGCGAGGCGACGCGGGCGGACCGGATCGCGGTGGCGACCGACAGCGTCGTGCAGGAACGGCTGGAGCAGGAACTCCGGTTACGCGCCCGGTTGCCCCAAAATAATCGCCGATGAAGGTTCGCTACTGGATGATCTGGCTGGTCGCCCTGACGGCCTGCGGCGGCAACGACCTCGACCCGGTTCCCGTGATGGAAAAACTGTACCGGGAGCGGGTGGCGCTGCTCACCGGAACTACGTTGCGCCGCTGCGAGGAAACCATTCAGGAAGAAGCCCTTCGCCTGGCCGACAGTCTCTTGCTGGACCGGGCAAGGCGACAGCGGCGCATCGAGGGGCGTCCGCCCCGGCCCCGCCGCCCGGGGGAACCGCCGGTGCGGGAATTGTCCGCCCCCCTGCTCCTGCGACCACTCTTCCCCTTCGAGATCCGGTTCGACACTTTGCTGCGGGACAGTATGTTGCGGGACAGTATGCTTCAGGATAGTCTGCTACGGAGCCTGGAGTTGGGGGGGTAAACCAGCGGTGAGCACGGCTGCGGGTAGCCGCAAAAAAAAAGCCCGACCGCGAAGCGGTCAGGCACAAACAATCATAATCTCATGAAAAAAAAGACGACCTAAATTCTTGGTGAAATCCCGAAGGAATTTCTAGTGTATTATTAACGGGCTAACAATGAATTAGTTGCCCGACGTTATTGTAAAATTATGTTACCGGATCCGATCAGAAAACCTCCGCCGGTGACTTCGTAGAAGTAGGCTCCGGCGGCGAGATTTTGACGGTGAAATTCGAAGCGGTCACCTACGAAAGTGGTCCGGCGAACCTGGTGGCCGGCGCTATCGTAGAGGCGGAAGTCGAATTTCGTTCCGGCTTGTTCCCATCCCCGGACGTGCACCGTTGTGCGATCGTTCGTTGGGTTTGGGTAGGTATATAAATCAACACCCGGGGCGGGGTCGAAGTCGCGGTTCGAGACAGTGAGACAACCATCGGTGAGATAGTCCTCGCAGCCCACGACGTGCTTCACTTCGTCCGTGAATACGGGTGACTCGTAATCTAAATAAACGGCAGCGCGATTTCTGATGACAGAACCCGTCAAGTTGTTCGGTTTTTGGGATAGTCTGAAGGAGACATAGCCCTGACGGGTATCCGCACCAGCTTCCCCCGCGCTGCCGCCTGGAAAAATTCGGATTGAATCAAACGTGATCTTGAGGATGCCGCCCTGATAGAGGACGAAATCATAGGGATGACTAGCGGCGCCTACTTCCAGACTGTTGAAATCCAGCAGTTCGGAGAGGGTATCGCGGATGACCACGCGTTCAAAAGTATCGTTGACTGGCAGTGCGAAGAACACCGTATATTCAATGTCAGTCTTTGGGATAATGATGGAGTCCTGATAGCCTCGGGGGTAGGCTGTCAGTTGTGCCTCCGCGCTGTTATCCAGCACAACGATCTCTTGGGTTAAAATGTCAAGGTTGAGGTCCCCGTCGTTATCGGGGAACTGGGCCACCTGTCCGGTGGTGAAGTTGAGCGAACCGCCGGTCGTGCACCCTTCCTCCACCGCGGTGGGGAATAAGCTGCCCGGGTGGCCGTCGCTTTGTTCCGCTATCAGGCGAACGGTGCGTCCATCGGTGTCCTCGTTAGGACTGATGAAAATGCTCTGTCCGGCGTCCAATTGGAATTCTCCGGTTTCACGGAGGACGATGTCGACTACGATCACGTAGCTGCCAATGTCCTGCATGGGAAGATCTCCCTGATTGGTAATGGTAAAGACCGGCCCGTCCTGTGGGTCGCAGCGGCTGGTGACCACGATGCTGCTCTGGTCCCAGTCGGGGTCGACCGGGGAGCAGGCGTAGATCGGGAAGATCTCGGCCATCGAACTGACGGCCTGTCCTTCCCGCACCGAAGCGCATCCTACGCGGGCGGTCAGCGTGAAGCTGCCCTCCCGTCCCGGCTCAAGATCGCCGAGTTCGAAGGTGTAGTTGCTACCGTCGACGATATCGACCGGCACGCTCGCCCCGGTGAACGTGAGTTCCTCGGCCAGCTCCAGTTCGATACTGGCGCCGGTGGCGGTGGCCGCGCCCTGGTTGCCGTAGGTGACCGTCAGCGTTTGTTCCTCGCACTGAATGGCGGGGGTGGCACTGAGGCTGACCTCCAGCAGGGGGCAGTCGATGGCGGGGGTGACGGCGAAGTCGTGGAAGCTGCTGTCGTAAGGTGCCGTAAGGTCGATCGTCAGTACATCCGGCGTACAGATGTTCCAGCGGTCGTTGCGGCGCAACAGGCTTACTTCGTAGACGTCCTGGTCGACCCGGAGGTCATAGTTACCCAGGCTGTCGGTCGTTCCGAAGAAGGTCGTCTGACTTCCCTCGGCCCGGACCAGCCAGCCGGCCAGTTCGCGGTCTCCCTCGCTGAAGGGGCGACAATCCCCGCCGGTGGGGTGGTAGACCTTACCCTGCAGGTAGTTGGTCTGCAGGTCACCGAAGTTGTTCGTCTTGAACAACGACATGTCGTTGAAGGCGATGCCGGTGGCGGCGGAGATGGCGTAGCCCCCGTCGGGGGTCGGTGCGAGGTCGGCGGCGCCGTCGAAAGTATCCTCGTTGCCGAGGCGTCTTTCGTAGATCGGCTGGCCGTCGCTGGCCCGCACCTTTACCATTAGTATGTCAAGATCGGGTCCGGAGGGGACGGTCTGACCGACGGCGACCAGGTTTTCACCATTGTCTTCTTCGATCAGGCTGAGCAATTCGTCGTCGAACGGCGAGTTGTCGATCTCCCGGAACCAGAGCGTATCTCCGTTGAGATCCGCCTTGGCAATGAGTGCCTTATTGGTGTTATCGGTAGCACCGACGAAGGCAAGGTTGCCGTCACTGGTACTGATGATATCTTCAATCGTTTCACTTTCGTTCGGCTTACCGTAGTCCTTGCGCCAGCGCAGTTCCCCCGAGGGGGTCAGGCCGATCAGGGCGATGTCGGTATCGGGGCCGAAGCCCGTCTTTACCTTCGCCCCGATGATGAGGTTGCGGGTGGCGGGGTCCTCGATGGCACCGATGCCGCGGTCGTCCTGGTCACCACCGTAGGTAGCGCGCCAGATGACGTTGCCGTCGATGTCGATCCGCATGACCAGGATGTCATCCTGACCGGTGACGCCGTTTTGCACCTGACCGGTGAGGAGGAACTCCCCGTTGCCGAGCCGGAGCAACTGCTTGCCCCTTTCCGGGAGCACGCCGTCGCCGTAGGTCCGGGTGAAGAGCAGGTCGCCGCGGCGGCTGACCTTCATCAGGTAGGTCTGGTCGGGTGCGTCGGGGGCCGTCTTGCGGAAGCCGGTGATGAAGTAGCTCTGCTCGGAGGTTTCCACGGCGTGGATACCCTGCTCGATAAAGCCTTCATCGAACTGGCGGGTCCAGATGACGGTGCCGTCGACGTCGGTGCGGACGAGGTAGACATCGAAGTCGTTATCGTCACCCAATTCTCCCTCGGTACTGCCTACGTTAAGAAAGCCGTGATCCTTGGTGACGAGAATGGAGCTGCCGAAATCTTCTTTCGGTCCGCCGAACGTTTTTTCAAATCCCTGAGCTCCGATCGGGCCGCTGAGGTACAGCATGGCCAGAACCAGCACCGCGAGGCGACACCGGCGAACAAAAGCAAATGCTTGTGGTCGCTTGTTCATTGGTCGTTTACTTAGGTCGCTATCCGTTGATTGCATTGCAAATATGGAGTCAGAATCGGCCCGGGGAAAGAACACAAAAGCCGTTTTGTTGAAAAAATATACCTACTTTTAGAAAGTTTAAGTAGCTAAAGTCTAATAAATACTTGATTTTGCCCGCTTCCGCTGATCATAAATCGTTGAAAAAAAGTGAGGGTTCCGTAGCCGGATCCGTCCTCGTTATTCTGTATCGCGACCTGGATAAGTCGGAAACCCGACGTTTGGGCAAGTGGCTGCACAGCCCCGCCCACAACCTGCGGGAGGACGTGCGGGAACTTCACGACTACCTTTCCGGGGGAGATCGCCTGTTTAAAACGTCCGCACTGACGAAATCGCGCGTCTGGAAACGGCTATTCCCCGACCAACCCTTCGATGATGCCCGCTTGCGGCAGGCATTTTACCAGGCCACCCGCTGCGTGGAGGAGTTTCTGGCCTACGAGAACTGGTCACGGCGGCCCATGAACGGTCAGCTCTCCCTCATCAACGAACTACAGCAGCGTAACCTGGGGCACCAACTGGAGCGCTACCTGGGCAAAGCCGATCGCCGGATGGGCGACCTGCCCCACCGCGACGAGGTGTACTACGACAGCCTCAACCAACTGGAGCAGGAGCGGTACGCCTACACCGCTTACCACCACCCCCTGCACCGCCCGAATTTCGAAGCCATCTCGGAGAGCCTCGACATCAGCTACCTGATCAATAAACTCCGGGTGGGCTGCAACGCCCTGTTCCACCAGCGGATCAACGGGACGAACTTCGATACCCGCTTCGTGGAGGAAGCCGCCCGGCTCGCCCAGACCTACGATCTCGACGCCCATCCGGCCCTGGCCATTTTCTGCTACGTATATAAAGGACTCACGGAGGAAGACCCCGGGGGAGACAACATCAGTAAGCTGCGCGATACGGTACGCTACCACAGCGACGTCCTGAGCCGCCGCGACCAGAACTCCGTTTGCCTGACGGCCATCAACCTCTGCGTGTCCAACATGAACCGGGGGATCAGCGGCTACGCCCGGGAGGCCTTCGAGTGGTACCGGCTGGGATTCGAGCGGGGGGTGATCACGGATAACCAGATCCTGAGCCGGGAGAATTACCTCAACCCCATCTCCATTGCCCTCAAACTGGGGGAGTTCGACTGGACGGCCGGCTTCATCGAGGCGTTCACGCCCCTGTTGGATGAGGACATCCGGGAAAATACCGCCACTTACGCGCGGGGTAACCTGGCCTACTACCAAAAGGACTACGACCGCGCCATGCCGCTGCTCGTGACCGTCGACTTCAAGCACCCGATCTACAATCTGCTGGCCCGGACCCTGCTCCTCAAGATCTACTACGAATTGGGGGAATTCGATGCGCTGGACAGCCTGCTGGACAGTATGACCACCTACATCCGCCGGAAGCAACTCTCGGACATGCACCGGAAAGTTTTCGGCAACAACGTCCGCTACGTCCGTTACCTGAGCCGGTTGATTCCCGGAGACGCCAAAAAAGCCGCTGCGTTACAACGGCGCATCGCGGCGGAACCCCTGCTCACCGAAAAAGAATGGCTGCTCCGAATGCTCGGAACAGCCAGGGGTAATCGGATGGGACCCGGTTAGAGGGCCGAGCCGATCGCCTCGAAGAGATCGAAAACGATCGCCCCCATCTCGGTGAAGGCTGCTTGGGCGCGAAGCCAAACGTCTTCGGTTACAACTGATACTGGCATAAGGAGGGCATTTGCACGATTAAAAAAGTGGATTAGCCATCCTGATGAGTGATAAAGTGGCAGAGGTGTGATGCTCCACCCTTCCGTTTATTATCGGATCACTAACAGCGGCACCGGGCTGTCGAACACCACCTTGCTCACCGTACTCCGGTGAAAGATGCCGCCGAGCCAGCCCCGGTCGTGGTAGGTCATCACCAGCAGGTCGGCCCCGAGGTTATCGGCTACCTCGGCGATACCGGCGGCGGCATCTTCCGACTCGTCGTGGTAGTGGACCAGCTCACTGTCGTAGGAGCCGACGATCTCCTTCAGTAAACCCTGCACCTGCGTGCTCGCCCCTTCGTTTTCCTCGGCGATGAGAATTTTGTTGAAGCCGTTAAAACGGACGTGTGCCGGTACCGCCAGCACCGGTACCTCACTGTTTTTGATCATGGCATTGGCCACGCTTCCCGTAAACAATTCCTTGGCGGCGGTACTGCCCTTGGTTCCCATAACGATGAGATCGTAGCCCTTAGCTTTGGCCACCCGCGCGATGGTGGGGCCGGCATTTCCGTCGACGGTGTGGTAGTCAACCGTGGCGCCGTTCATCAGTTTCGGTTCGATCTCGGCGATCACTTTCTTCATGATTTCCACGGCTTCGTCCCGCATGTGCTCGGTGATGGCTACCAGGCTGCCGGCCGCGGAGTACGGCTCGCTGATGGCGGAAACCAGGCTGAGGGGGCAGCCGAAATGGTTGGCGAGGGAAACCGCGAAATTCACCGCATGGCCGGCGTTCTCGGAATAATCGGTGGCAACAAGTATCTTCTTCACAGTGGTGTTTTTCGGTGAAACGGGCGCGGGGGCCGTGTGTTTGAAAATCGGGGCGTTTGGGTTACCTTTGGAACAATATTCGTGGCCCGACAGCCGCTAATACCGCACAGGAACCGGCCGCGTAACGGAGGGTTTCGGTATAGGATCAACCAATTTCCTTCCTCCGGGAAGTAATCATAAAATACTGTGTTTCAAGCCATTGGCGCGGACGCAGGTGCTGAATTTGCTGTGTAAACAGCTACGTCGTTCGTGCCTGCGTTCGGCCGCTATCCCCTACCGAAGTCGTTCTGCTCGGCCTTCCCAACCCCGGAAGTCGCCATGTTTTACGAACATCTCATTCATCAGTCTACGGGACTCGGCCAGCTGCGCCAACTGGCGGCGGCCGACCGGCTGCCCCACGCCAACCTCCTGCTCTGCCCCCCCGGCGGCGGCGGGCTGGCGGCGGCCCTGGCCACGGCCAGCCTGCTGCTGTGCGAGGACCGGCAGGGGCCGCAAGCGGATACCCCCTGCGGCCACTGCAAGGCCTGCCGCAAGACCAGCGGCTTCGTGCACCCCGATCTGCATTTCGTTTTTCCCACGGTCGGCAGTAAGGTGACCAGCGATAACTTTCTGCCCCAGTGGCGGGAGGCACTCCGGCAGCATCCCTACCAGGAAGCCAACGAGTGGCTGCAACGGCTCGGAGCGGAGAACAAGCAGGGAAACATCACCCGCGACGAGTGCGGAGCCATCCTCCGTAAGCTGAGCCTGAAAATTTTCGAGGGGCGTTACAAGATCATGCTGATCTGGTTGCCGGAATACCTCGGGAACGAGGGCAACCGCCTGCTCAAGATGATCGAGGAGCCGCCGGAAAGTACCGTCTTTCTGCTGGTGACCGAACGGATCGACATGATCCTGAATACCATCCTGAGCCGCTGCCAGCTCACGAAGCTGGCCCCGCCGGACGGAGCGGAGATCGCCGCCGCCCTGGAACGGGCCGGCATTCCCGCCGCCACCGCCGCCACCGCCGCCCGACTGGCCGACGGTAACTACAGCCTGGCCCTTCAGCTCACGGAATCGGAGGACGCCAGCTACGGCCCCCTGCTCCTCGACTGGATCCGTGCCGCCTACCGGGGCAGTGCCGCCCAGCTGGTGGACTGGACGGACGACTTCGCCAAACTCGGCCGCGAAAACCAGAAACACTTCCTGCGCTACGGCCTCCATTTCTGGCGGGAATTCCTGCTGCTGAGCGTAGCCGGGGAGGAAAGGGTCCGCCTCCCTCCCGGGGAACTGGACAGTGCCAAAAAACTACTGCCGCTGATCGATCACGACCAGCTGGCGGACATCACGGGGATCATGAGCGAGTGCGCCGAATACGTCGAACGCAACGCCAACCCCAAAATACTCTTCCTGGACGCGGGCCTCCGCATTCACCAAATACTCCGCCGCGCCAAACCGGCCGCCGCGTAAACATAAATAACGAACAATGGGATGTGCATCCTGTGGAACCGGCATTGACGAAAACGGCGTACCCCGCGGCTGCGGCAGCAAGGGCGCCTGCGGTACCGGCTCCTGTAACAAAATGAGCTCCTTCGACTGGCTCAGCCACCTGGGCATCGACGACAGCCACCGGACGGACATCGTCGAGGTCAGCTTCAAGAACGGTACCAGCAAGGATTTCTACCACTGCCCCCCCGAACTGCAGTGCTTTACGGGAGACACCGTAGCCGTCGAAGCCAGTAACGGCTACAACATCGGCCGCATCACCCTGAGCGGGGAACTCGTCCGCGCCCAGATGAAAAAAAAGCGCGTCAAGGAAGCCAAAGTGACCGAGAGCGTCGTCCGTCGCGCCAATATGCGCGACCTCGAAAAGCAGAACGAGGCCCGCGACCTGGAGGAACCCACCCTGATCCGTGCCCGCGCCATGGTGCGCTCCAATCACCTGAACATGAAGATCAGCGACGTGGAGTACCAGGGCGACTGCCGTAAGGCCACCATCTACTACACCAGTGAGGAGCGGGTGGATTTTCGCGAGATCGTCCGCCAGTTCAGCCACCAGTTCCGCGTCAAGATCGAGATGCGGCAGATCGGCCCCCGCCAGGAATCCGCCCGGATCGGCGGCATCGGCAGCTGCGGCCGGGAACTCTGCTGCTCTACCTGGCTGAGTGACTTCCAGAGCGTCAACACCGCCGCGGCCCGCTACCAGAACATCGCCATCAACCAGGCTAAGCTTTCCGGCCAGTGCGGCCGCCTGAAGTGCTGCCTCAACTACGAACTGGATACCTACATGGAAGCCCTGGAGGCCTTTCCGAAAAAAGCCGACAAGATCCGGACCGACGCCGGCCTGGCCATTCACATCAAGACCGACATCTTCAAGGGGCTGATGTACTACACCTACCGGGAAAACCGGGGGCTGCTGTATCCCATTCCCGTCCAGAAGGTCCACGAGATGATCGCCCTCAACAAGGAGGGCAAACAGCCGGTGGACCTGCAGTCCAGCCAGCTGGTCATCGTGCCGAAGGACGAAGTTTTCGAGTACGAGGATGTCACCGGTGCCGTCGAATTACCGGCCGAGAAGAAGCGCAGCAAACGACGGAAGAAATCCTCCGGCTCCGGCAGCCAGAAGAAGAGCAACTCCCGACGGCGCAAGAGCGGCGGCGGAAGTAAGCCGGCGGAAAACAAGGCCGGCGGTGACGGCGGGGAGCAGAAAAAGAAGAAGAGTGGCACGCGCGGCCGGCGGCGGCCAATGAAGAAGAAGGGAGAGTAGGCGCCTTGCCGTCCTTATTATCCTTAAGTCCTTTAATCCTTTGATCCTTCCTGACTGTTAAACAGAGAAACCACCCCAAATCAAAAATATATGAATTTCGACGTCACCATCATCGGTAGCGGTCCCGGCGGCTACGTGGCTGCCATTCGCGCCGCCCAGCTCGGTCTGAAGACGGCCATCGTGGAGCGCTACAACAGCCTCGGCGGCACCTGCCTGAACGTCGGTTGCATCCCTTCAAAGGCGTTGCTGGACAGCTCGGAGCATTACCACAATGCCCACGAGAAATTCGAGGAGCACGGTATCGACCTTAAGGATCTGAAGGTGAATATGCCGCAGATGATCAAGCGGAAGAACGAGGTGGTCGACCAAACGGTGAAGGGGGTACAGTTCCTGATGAAGAAAAACAAGATCGAGGTCTTCTACGGCCACGGTACGTTCACCGGCCCGAACGAGTTGTCGGTCGCCATGAACGAGGGAGAAGATCAGACGATCACCTCCAAGAACTTCATCATCGCGACCGGCTCCAAGCCGATCACCCCGGCAATGTTCAACTACGATAAGAAACGCGTCATCACCAGTACGGAGGCCCTCAACATCACCGAAGTGCCGAAGAGCATGGCCATCATCGGTGGCGGCGTCATCGGGCTGGAACTGGGCAGCGTATACGGCCGTCTGGGTACCGAGGTTGACGTGATCGAGTTTCAGGACCGCATTATTCCCACGATGGACAAGGATTGCAGCAAGGAACTGATGCGCGCGCTGAAGAAGACCGGCCTGAATTTTTTCCTCCAGCACAGGGTGACGGACGTACAGGGCGGGGACGCAGGTGCAAAAGTTACCTACGAAAAGCAGGGAGACGGCAACGAGCCGATCACCAAGGAATATGATTACTGCCTCGTCGCTATTGGCCGTCGGCCCTACACCGATAACTTAGGACTGGACAAGGCCGGCGTTAACGTCGACGAGAAGGGCCGTATCCCGGTCGGTGACCACCTGGACACCAACGTTCCTCACATCTACGCCATCGGTGACGTGATCCGCGGTGCCATGCTCGCCCACAAGGCGGAGGAAGAGGGGATATTCGTCGCCGAGACCATCGCCGGTCAGCAGCCCCACATCGATTACAACCTCATTCCAGGGGTGGTCTACACCTGGCCGGAGGTCGCTGCCGTCGGCCAGACCGAGGAGCAACTGAAGGAAGCCGGCATCAAGTACAAGTCCGGTAAGTTCCCGTTCAAGGCCCTGGGGCGTGCCCGCGCCAGTACGGATACCGAGGGGATGGTAAAGGTCCTCTCCGACGCCGAGACCGACGAAATCCTGGGCGTCCACATGGTCGGTCCCCGCACGGCGGACATGATCGCCGAGGCCGTTGCCCTGATGGAGTTCCGGGCCAGCGCGGAGGATGCCGCCCGCATGAGCCACGCCCACCCCACGTATACGGAGGCGTTCAAGGAAGCGGCCCTGGCGGCTACCGGAGACCGGGCGCTGCACATGTAGCGTTTACCGGGGTAATTGCCCACCAGTGGGCGGAGGATAGATGTATTCCCTGGGCGTGCGATTTCCGGAAAACAGTCGGTAACTGCCGGTGACCAACAGCCGGGTACCGCTGATTCGGTAGTTTGAACGGCCGTTGTTCAGCAACCTCCGCAGACCGAGATCACCTTCCAGGCTCACCCGGAAGCGGGGGGCGACCAGGTAACCCACGCTCAGGGGGAAGCTGAGGTAGGTAGTGGCGGTCGTACCGTAGAGTAAACGAGTACCGGCCAGTGGTATGGGTTCCGGTAGTTCTACGATTTGCCCGGTCGCCGGGTCTGTCAGGGCGGTGGTCGCTCCCCGATAGGTGTACTGGTGCTCGGCGGTGAACAGTGAACTTAGCGCTACCCCGAACCCTATGTCGACACGATCGGTGACGTTGATGTTAGCCCCGACCCCGAAACGGAGTCTTCGTTCCCGGATGTCAACGTCCCCTTCCGTAACGAAGGTGGAGGGGAAAGAAGAGGAGCGTTCGACGCCATCGATGCCGCCCCGCTCGCTACTGTACAGTACGGAGAACGGGAAACGCCAGTGGCCCTCCCGGTCGTGGAGGTTGGCCGTTATCCCGAAGTGGTACCCGACCCCCGGCTTTTTGGAGCCGCGCGCTGAGTTGCCCCCCTCGAAGGCAGGAATCGGGAAGGTATTGATTCCGGCCACCAGGTCGAGCGATCGGGCCAGGGTAGGCTGGGCGTCAACGTTCAATGGCCCCACGGAGCAAAAAAGAAGGATAAGAAAGTACTTCGTCATTGGTAATTACTAGCTTCATTCCGCCCCGAACAGGAAGAGCACATTGGGCTGAAAGAAAGAGTCATAGCGTAAGCGATAGTCAACACCGTTCACCGGTACGGTTTCCGGGAGATTGTCGGGGACTTGCGTAGGGACATTTTCTATTTCTCTAACTGAGGAAGGCGGCACCGCCGCAGCTGGACAGTGTCGGTACGGGCTCCTCGACCGTTAGCGGGGGAATACTAAGCAAATAGGTGCCCGCGGTGAGAATGCGGTAGCCGACCCGAAATCCGCACTGCCCTTCCCGACAAAGGAATTGCCAGGTTTGAGCGGCGATCCCGGAAGTATCGGATACCATCAGGCCGTCCGACTGTACGGGTTCCAATTCCGTTTTCGTAGCCGCCCGGTAGCTGGAATCTCCCACGATCGAGACAGGGACAAGGGAGAGCAATCCGCCGAGCGCGTCCGGTTCCGCAAAGTTTTCGGCGATTTCGGGGAAACTACTGCTCAGCCAGAGGGTGTCCCCCACGGCGTATTCTACCTGGTTATTAGCTAGTTCAACGTCAATCGAACGGTTCCTCGGTCCCAAACAGCCATCGTCGTCACACTGGGTCATGCTGGTGAGGAGGAGGGGTAGTATCAGGTAGAGGGGAAAGTAGCGGCGCATATTTCAGCAACGCGATCATCCGGGAGGTCGCTGCCTACACCTCCGCCCCCAGCCACACCTCACACCCCTCCGTGCAATTCTGACAAATGTCAATCTCCGAGCGCCCCGTCAGCAACTTGGTGCGGAAGTCATCGTAGGCGGCGTCTTCCCAGACGGCGTTCAGGCTTTCCGTCTTGAGGTCGCCGAGGCGGTGGGTGACGTCCTTGTCGAAGCAGCAGGGGGCCACCAGCCCGTCCCAGGTGATGACGCAGCTGTGCCAGAGTTTCCAGCAGTGGTTCTGGAGTTTGTTCTTCTGACCGTAGGTGCCGTCGGCCTTTTTGTAGTAACGGGCGTACTTCTCGTTGGTGGGCATCAGCGGGTTGCCGTGCTCGTAGTCGTAGAGCTGGGCGGTCTTGAACTTCACTTCGTCGATCCCGATCTCGTCGGCCAGACGAACGACGTCCTCCATCTGGTGCTCGTTGGGCTTCACGACCAGGAACTGGAAAATGAGGTGAGGGGTGGGGGAATTCATCTCCGCTTTCCACTTCACGAGATTACGGGCCCCCTGCAGAACGGACTCCAGCTTGCCGGCCTTGCGGTACTGCTCGTACACTTCCTGGGTGGTGCCGTCGACGCTGATGATGAGCCGGTCCAGACCGCTCTCGATGGTGCGCCTGGCGTTGGCGTCGTTGAGGAAATGGCCGTTGGTGGAGGTGATCGTGTAAATGCCCCGGTCGCTGGCATCCTTCACCATGTCCAGGAAATCCGGGTTGATGTAGGGCTCACCCTGAAAGTAGAAGATGAGGTAGAGGAGCCGGTCGGCAATCTCGTCCATGGTACGGGTGAAAAAATCCGACTTCAGGTTACCGGTGGGGCGGGTGAACTGCCGCAGTCCGCTCGGGCACTCCGGGCAGCGGAGGTTGCAGGCGGTGGTAGGCTCGAAACTGACCGTGAAGGGCTTGCCCCAGACCACCGGCCGCTGTAACCAGCGGGTAGCGTAGTAACTGGCGATCACCTTAGAGGCATTGACCACCCGGCGGGGGGTAAGTTTACTGAGAAAATTGAGGGTATCGCGCAGGTAAAGGGGCATGGGGTAAAGGTACGGCGAGTACCTTCGGCGTATGGCCGCCTCCCTCACCGAAAACGAAACCTTTACGGAATTATCCAGCCCTTTGTCCGGAGAATACCTGGATTGTACTTTCCGCAACTGCGATCTGGCGGACGCCAGGCTTGACGACTGCGTGTTCGAGGATTGCGAATTTCACGGCTGTAACCTCAGTAACCCGACCCTCGGCAATACTTCCTTCCGCAACGTTCGATTCGTAGGGTGCAAACTGCTGGGGGTAACCTTTTCGGACTGCCGGGATTTCCGGTTCGCCGTCCACTTTCAGGACTGCCGGCTGGAGCTGGTGGATTTTACCGGCTGGTCGTTACGCAAATCTTCCTTCCGGGGTTGTCTGCTCCCGGAAACGGACTTTACCCGTGCCGACCTCAGCGATACCGACCTGACCGGCTGCGACCTCAACCGGACGATCTTCCATCACAGCAACCTGGAAAGAACGGACTTCAGCGACAGTTTCAACTTCCGGCTCTCTCCGGAGGGCAACAGGGTGCGGGGAGCAAAATTTCCGGTAACGGGGTTAGCCGGTCTACTGTTGGAGTACGGGATCAAGGTGGTGTAGACGGCCGGGTATTCTTCCCGATCAGCAATCGTGCACCGGTTCTTCCTTCTGGGTGCGGCTCTTGTCCAGTACCTCCTGGTAGTAACTTTCGTACTTCGGGATGATCTCCTCGATGTCGAAGCGGGCGGCCTGGACCAGTGCGGCGGAGCGAAAGCGGTTGAGCGTTTCCTCGTCCCGCAGAATGGTCAGGGCGTCCTCGGCCATCTTGTCGACCATCCCCACCCCGGAGGTGAAGCCGGTCTGGCCGTCGATGTTGACCTCCGGGATACCCCCCACGTCGCTGGAGATCACGGGCACCTCACAGGCCATGGCTTCCAGGGCCGCGAGACCGAAACTCTCGCTGGACGAGGGCAGCAGAAAAAGATCGGAGACGGCCAGTAATTCCTCCACGGCGTCCTGCTTGCCGAGGAAGCGGATGTCCTTGGCCAGCCCCAGCCGACGGCTCAGTTCTTCACAACGGGTACGCTCCGGCCCGTCGCCGATCAGGAGCAGCTTGCTCGGGATCTCATCGTGGACGATCTTGAAGATGTAGATCACGTCGTCCACCCGCTTGACCGGCCGGAAATTGGAAACGTGGATCAGGATGCGTTCCCCGTTCGGGGCGATCGCCTGCTTAAAGTGGTTCTTGTCCTTGCGCTGGAACCGTTTGAAGTCGATGAAATTATAGATGACTTCGATCGGATTACAGATCTCAAAATTATCCAGCGTGTCCCGACGCAGGGACTGGGAGACGGCCGTCACCCCGTCCGATTTATTGATCGCAAAGGTAATGGTGGGGGCAAAGGCGGAATTGGTGCCGACCAGGGTGATGTCCGTGCCGTGTAAGGTCGTGACGAAGGGAACGTACCGACCGCGGTCCAGCAGGATCTTTCGCGCCATGTAGGCTACCGCTGCGTGGGGAACCGCGTAGTGGACGTGCAGCAGGTCCAGTTTTTGGTTCTCCACCACGTCGACTAACCGCGAGGCCAGGGCGGTCTCGTAGGGGGCATATTCGAATAGTGGGTAGTCCGAACCGCTATCCACTTCGTGGTAGAAAACGTTTTCCTGGAAGCCCCCCAGCCGGGCCGGGCGGCGGTAGGTGATGAAGTGGATCTCATGACCGCGCCGGGCCAGGCCGAGGCCCAGTTCCGTAGCGAGCACCCCACTACCTCCGTAGGTCGGATAACAAACAACGCCAATCTTCATACGGTAGGGGGGTTTATGGATTAACCACCACCCGGACCGTTCGTTGAACTCCGCCCGCGGAAAGTGTCAGGAAGTAAAGTCCCGCCGAGAGGTTACGCGTCGGAAAAGTCTCCTGCAAAAGTAAGCGATTTCCGTAATCCACCCGCTGGACCGGCCGGCCGTCCACCGTCGTCAGCGTAGCCACCACGGGTACGTTCTCGTTCAGTTCCAGGGAAAGCCGCAGGTCGCCGCGCGTGGGGTTGGGGTACACCTTCAGGCCGGCCAGCAGCCCCTGCTCGTCGAGGGAAGTATTGAAGTCAACCGGAACCTCCACGATATCCGTACAGCCCCGGCTATCCGTGACGGTGACCGTATAAATGCCGGGTACGATACTGTCGACCGAGGCCGTCATCGCACCGTTGCTCCAGTTGTAGGTAAAGGGAGCCAGGCCCCGGGTAGGGACGAGCGTCGCCGTTCCGTTGCGTCGGTTCGGCCGGGTGGCGGGTACCACGTCGATCACGATGCCGAGGTCGTCGGGGCATTCCATACCCACGTTGAAGTTGTCGAATTCGATCAGGAAGTCGCCGGTGTCCCGGCGGGCGATGATCTCGAAGGTGACCGTCGCGCCGGGCCGGTCCAGGCTGAAGGTGTAGGTATCGGTATCGATATCTCCGATCTCGGTGACCAAATTAACGGTATCGCGGCAATCGAAAATGGCATTGACGATCAGGTCACCCGCTACCACCGTCAGGCTGGTATCGGGAACGAAGTCGGTAAGGCGAATGTCGAAAGCCAGTATATCTCCTTCCTCCAGTACACCGTAGTTGGCCGTGGTAAAGCGGAGCAGGGTGTCGGTCGCCGCCAGGTTATCCACGATGGCGTCGGTCACGATCAGGTCGTCGTCGAGCGTCCAGAATTCCGGCACCTCTCCGTCGTTAAAGTCCTCGATGAAGGGCAGATCGAAGTAACGAAAGCCCAGCAGGCTGGCTTGGTTGTTGTCGAGTGTTCCGGTTTCCT
Organism: Lewinellaceae bacterium; assembly: GCA_963838715.1. Taxonomy (GTDB): domain Bacteria; phylum Bacteroidota; class Bacteroidia; order Chitinophagales; family Saprospiraceae; genus Neolewinella. The sequence goes on along the minus strand of CAWISE010000009.1, from coordinate 2,367,484 downwards.
CCTGTCCCAGGACGGTGGCGGAAACAAAAAGTTGCTCGCTTTGAATCCTCGTGGGCAACGCCAGAGCGGGTATGGGAAAGATGATCGTCATGGTTTCCCGGGTGGTGAGGTCCAGCCCAACGAAAGTCTGCAGGAACTCGCCCGTGCCGTTTTCGGTGGTGTAACTGAGTTCAATGCTATCGATGGTTTCCATTCCGAGGTTGCTGACCGTTACGAGCAGCGTATCGAGCGGCAGATTACGGCAGGCCTCCTCCGTGCCGAGCCGGACGCGGTTGACCGCCAGGTCGACCTCCGCCCGCTCCTGAATGGCGATGTCGTCCACCACCACGCCCAGTCGCGTATCGCTCCGGCTGCTGCGGAAGACGAAGCGCAGCCGCACTTCCTCCTCCCCGGCCAGCCCGTCGAGCAGGTTGCTGGCGGCCACGTAGCCGTTGCCGAAGCCGCCGTCGCCCTCCCACGCCTGGTTCTCCAGGTCGTTGTACCAGTTAACGGAGGAGGGGCTGCTCTCCACCCGCTGCCAGCTGTCTCCCTTATCTACGGAAGATTCCAGCCACAGGGCATCGAAATTCTCCTCGGTATCCACGTACAGCAGGGTGGAGAAAACGGGATCGTCTTCAAAACCGGAAAAGTCGAAACAGGGGGAACGCAGGTAGCTGAGTTCGTTGTTGTTGTACTCCCCGTCCAGGTTAGTGGCCCAGGCCCGCGTGCCGGTACCGGCATCGTTCAGGATGGCACCCGTCACCCGGCCGTACTCCCAGCTGGAGGGTCCGCGTCCGTCCCGGAGGGGGCGCCAGAAACCATTGTCTTCCTCGAAATCTTCGGTGTAGGGGAATTCCGTCACGCGCAAAATGCTGGTTACCACCGTGGTCAGCGTATCGTTGCTGCGATCCTGATCGTCCTCTAACTCCGTCCAGACGCGGAAGGTATAAACCCCCGCTTCCGTCAGGTCGGCGGTAGCGTCGAAGGTGAATTCTTCGGTGCTGTCCACCCCGACGACGCCGGTGAAGAGACCGTCAGTGGGCTGACTGGCAATGGGGGCCCCGCCGTTTATACTGAAGTTGACGCCGAAGAAAGCCTGGGGGGCACCACCGAAGTTGGTGATGCCGATGGTAACGGGCGAATTGCCGATCTCACAGTCCGTAACCGGGCTGCGCAACTGGGTAGCGGCCACGTCTTTTTCCCTGGGCAGCAGGACGGTGAAGGGGCCGCGGCGGGCGCTGGTGTCCATCTCCGCCGGGCAGATCGTACTGACGTAAAAACTGTACGTACTGTCACTTTCCAGTCCGTTCACCCGCAGGAAAGTATCCTGGGTAGTTACCGTGATTCCGGATGTCTGGTCGTCCGGGTCGAAGCCTTCCGGTCCGTAGGTGATCACGTAATCGGACATCCCCGTACCGCTCTGGTTGAACCGCAGGACGACGAAATTGAAGCGCACGCGACTGAACACGACACTGTTGGCGGCCGGCGGGGCACAGCTGACGCAGGTTGCCGTGAAGCTATCCAGGTCAGGGTCGTCGGCCGGCATGGTCACGGCGTAGATCAGGCTGTCGTTGTTGTCCAGGATGCGGAAACTGGTCTCTTCGGGGAAGGCCCCGCGGCTGAAGCCGAGTTCCACGAGGTCACCGGTCATCACCGGAAAAAAGACGCTACGGGTGCTGTCGTCATCCTCGGTCAGGGTGTACGTGCGGGGCACGCCGGCTACCGTCACGGTCAGTTCCCCGCCGTTCCAGCCGTCGGCGCGGACGAGGTCTTCGAGGATCAGTTGGTAGTCACAACTCTGGGCGCGGACGCAGGATGCAAAACCTACGAAAAAGCAGCAAGTCAGCAGAGTAATGAGGGGAGTACGGGCGAGTAAGGGCATGGGTCAAGGTTTAGGCCGGTCGGCTTTACCGGCGAAAAATAGCCAAAAGGCCGGGAAGCTGTCTCCTGAACCTTCCAGCTACCGTCTTGTTAGTCCCCCACTTACCATAAATTAAATATTTCTTCCTCCTCCGTGCCCCAATACTCCATCAGCGATCTGGAAAAACTCACCGGAATCAAGGCGCACACCCTGCGGGCGTGGGAGTATCGCTACGGTATAGTCGTCCCGAAGCGCACTGGTGGCAATGTCCGTTATTACCACGATGAAGATTTGTGTAAGCTGCTCAACGTCGCGTTGCTGAACCGGAATGGTCTGCGCATCTCCCAGATCGCCAAAATGTCGGAACAGGAGCGTACCCGGGAAGTAGCCGACTTATCCACCTTCCCCATCAGCACCAATACCCCCCTTGACGCCCTTACCCTCTCCACCCTGGAGCTGGATGCCTTTAAATTCGGGCACATCCTGGCGGCCCACGTGGAGCAGCGCGGCTTCGAATCCACCATGCTGGAGATCGTCTATCCTTTCCTGGATAAATTAGGACTCCTTTACTTTACCGGTAACGTATCCGTAGTACAGGAGGCCTTCGTGGGAAACCTCATCCGGCAGAAAGTCCTGGCGGCTACGGAAGAGCTGTCCGTCACTCCTCCGGACGAGCGAAGGCCCACTTTCGCCCTCTACCTCGCGCCCGGAGAGCGACAGGAACTGAGCCTGCTGTTCGTGCAGTACCTGCTGCTGAAGCGTGGGTTCCGGGTACTCTATCTCGGACAGAACGTCTCCGCTCCCGATCTCGGTAAGGCCTGCAAGCTGGTGAAGTTCGAATACCTCTATACCGCGGTGTCTAACACTTTTGTCAGTCAGCCCCTGCGGGAGCATCTGCGGGACGTAAACCTTCATTGCCCGGAGGCCACCCTGCTGGTATCGGGGCGTCAGGTGGTCGCTCACCTTTCCGAGGAAACGGAGCGCATCGTACCCGTTCACAGTCTGCTCGATTTACGCAATTTCCTGGACGGGGCCGAGTAGGCTACCTGAACCAGGCAAGCTCTAATACCGCAGGTAGCAGCGAAGTTAAACGCCCCCACGGCTAAGGGAAGCCGCTAAAAGCGACGATTTCAGTTCGCTTTATCCGTGAAATCGCTAGCCGTTACGGGTCATTACATAACCTCCTCGTTTCCCGTCGCATATCCTGGCCGAGGTCTTGTCGCCCGAGGTGCTCCGTCAGTCAGGTTACAGGCGGCGCAGCGTTCCCAGTAATGTTTCCCGCCAGTCGTCCGTAACCCCCGATCGCTCCAGCAAGGTAATGGCGGTCGGGAAATCCTCCGCCCGGGTAGATAACAGGGCCCGGTACCAGTCGCGTTCCCGCCGCAGGAAATCTTCCTCCGCGGGCATTCCGGCCAGCAGGTAATCAGCCACCTCGTACTCCCCGATCTCCACGGCGGCGGTGCTGCCCAGCAGGTAGGGCCGGTGATCGGCCGAAGCGGGGTTGCTCTCCAGGAAGGCCCGGGAGGCCGCGAGTGCTTCCGCGTACCGACCCTGCTGGTGGTAACGCAACAGCTGACGGAGAAGGGAGGCGTCCTGCTCGGAAACGGGAGCGGACCCGACGGTCCTTGCCGTTCCGTATCCTACCGCGGTCTGGGGGTCGAAGTATTCCCGGAACAGGCGTTCCCCTACCGTATCCGCACGGTAGCTCGTCCAGGCCAGGGCCGAGATCGCAACAATAATCAGGAAGGGTATAATCCGACGGAAAATAAGCATGAGGTGCAAAAGTAGGGTTAAACGGCGTCATTCGGGCGGGGACCGGAAATTTGGAGTGGGTTTGCACCTGCGTCCGCGCCCATTTATTCGCCGTAGGCCCGTAAATCGGAATACCCCCCTAAGGTAATGATCTGCCAGTCATTGAGCACCCGGTCCACTTCGGCGGGGTGAACGGCGGCAATGGCCACCAGGGCGGTACCCTGGTCGGTACGGGGGTGAAGGTCGGAGTAGTACTCGGGAAAGGCGTCCCGTTCCATTTCGGTAGCGGACTTGATCTGGAGGGAGCGGCTGGCGTTACTCCAGACCTCGAAACCCAGGCCGGCATCGAAGCAGAGTTGTTCCAGCCGGCCGATGAGCTGCTCGTCACCGGTATGTAACAGGCAGCTGTGGGTGCGGTAGGGGGAGCGTTTGATCGTGTCGACGAACTGAAAGACGGGCACCCGTCTCCGTCCCGCCACGGTGGTTGCCTGCTGGCCGCGCCGGTCGTAGAGGACCAGGTCCCGGTAGCGGTGGGCGTTGCCCGGATGCGGGATGCTGAGGATACGGGCCCGGGCGGGGTCGAGTGGCTGCATCCAGAGAATTTCGTAGCTGTCGGTGTGTTTGAGTTGCAACCCCAGCGGCCGGTCTACCTTCAGATCCCCAAAGCCGAACTTACCCCACACCGTGGCCGCGGTCCGCATCCGGCCGAGACCAACGCCGGCCAGTCCGAGTTTCCACCAGGTCTGTCGGTCGTCCGCGTCCAGGGAGACGGCCTTGCTGAGGTAGTGAAAGGCCGGCTTCCACTCCCGCCGCCGGTAGTAGATGTCGCCGAGGGAGCGGTAGGCATCCGGCCAGTCCGGCACGAGGCGGCTCACCTTTTTCAGCAATTTCACGGCGGTGTACACGTCTCCGACCTTCGCGTAACGAAGGGCCTCATCGTACAGTGCCAGGTGATTCGGTGCCATCGGAGGAGTAACGCTCAGGAGGAGCCAAGGTTGGCGTGTCGATCCTCCGTATCTTTGCGCCCCCTGATCTTCCAACCGTTATGTCCGAAACCGTCCCTACCTCCCTTCCCGATATCCGCAGCCTCTCTTTGGAAGCCCTGACCGGAGAACTCATCCTGGCCGGGGAAAAGAAGTTTCGCGCCAGGCAGGTGTACGAGTGGCTGTGGCAAAAGGGGGTGCGTAGTTTCGACGAGATGACCAATCTTTCGCTCGATCTGCGGGAGCGACTGAAGGCTACCTACAGCCTGCCGGTCATCACCCTGGATAAATTTCAGCAAAGCAACGACGGCACCCTGAAGAGCCGCTTCCGGCTGCACGACGGCCACCTGGTGGAGTCGGTGCTCATCCCGGTGGCGGCGGACGACCGGTTCACCGTTTGCGTCTCCAGCCAGGTGGGCTGCAGTCTCAGTTGTACCTTCTGCGCCACCGGCCGGATGAAGCGGCTGCGTAACCTGACGGCGGCGGAGATCTACGACCAGGTTTTCCTGGTGAACGAGCAGTGCCTGGAAACCTACGGTAAGCCACTGACCAACATTGTCTATATGGGCATGGGGGAACCGCTGCTGGCCTATAATTCCGTGCTGGGGAGTATCGATCGCATCACTTCCCACACCGGGCTGCACATGGCACCGCGCCGGCTGACGGTCTCCACGGCCGGCATCGCCAAGATGATCGTTAAACTGGCGGACGCCGATACGAAGGTCAACCTGGCACTGAGTCTCCACGCCGCTGACGACGTAAAGCGCAACGAGATCATGCCCATCAACGAGAGTAATAACCTCGAGGCGCTGGTGGAAAGCCTGGAATACTTCTACGAAAAGACCAAGAAGCGCATCGGCTTCGAATACATCACCTTCCAGGATTTCAACGACACCCTCGAAGACGCCGAGAACCTTTACCAGATCTGCCGCCGGGTGCCCTCGATGGTCAACATCATCGAGTATAACCCGATCGATAACGCCCCCTTCCGGAAGTCCACCGAACACCGCATCGATACGTTCGCCACTTACCTCCGCGACCGGGGCGTGATGGTGACCGTACGCCGGAGCCGGGGTAAGGACATCGACGCGGCCTGCGGGCAGTTGGCGAATAAGGAGTAGGTGGACCGTTGGGTATTCGGACCGTTGGAGGATAGACCGGTGAACCAAGCGGGAGCGATTGTGCTTAGGTTGGTCTAACAATGGCCCAAAAATTTAATATGCACTATCTCATCATTGGCGGCTCCTCCGGAATCGGCCGCGCCCTCGTCGATCAACTGCTGGAAGCCGGCCATTCGGTCACCGTCTGGGCCCGCGAAGCGCGGGATCTGCCCGGGAACGTGGAATTTCGCTCCGTGGACGTCACGGCCGGAGAGATCGATAAGAACTGGGTGCCCGATTCCCTGGACGGACTGGTGTACTGCCCCGGCAGCATCGACCTGCGTTCCTTCCGCAGCCTGAAGGCCGATGCCTTCCGGGAGGCCTTCGAACTGAACGTCGTGGGAGCCGTCAGCTGTATCCAGGCAGCGGAACGGACCCTGAAGAAAGGAACCGACCCATCGATCGTTCTTTTCTCCACGGTGGCCGTACAGCGGGGGATGCCCTTTCACGCCGCGGTAGCCGCCGCCAAGGGGGCCGTAGAGGGGCTGACCCGCAGCCTGGCCGCCGAGTACGCACCGACCATCCGGGTGAATGCCATTGCCCCCTCCCTCACGGATACCCCACTGGCCGGTAAACTGCTGGCCACCGAGGAGAAGCAGCAGGCGAGCGCGGATCGCCACCCCCTGAAGAAAGTAGGTTCCGCCGCCGACGTGGCCGCCATGGCCGCCTTTCTGCTCTCCGGGCGGGCCGCCTTCATGAGCGGACAGGTGATCGGTATGGACGGAGGGCTTTCCAGCATGTAGCTTTGCGGCGCTAAAACCGCCTGTATATGTCTACCCGGAACAAGCTCCAGAAATTCGCGGAGCTGCTCAGAATGCCCAACGTTTACGAAAGCTTCGACCCGACTAACCCGAAACTGACGGGGGTCGACCGCCAACCGGTCGAGCTACGCGGTCACTGGGCGGAGCGCCACTTTAAGAACGACAACCCCATTATCCTGGAACTGGCCTGCGGGAGGGGGGAGTATACGGTCGATCTGGCCGGACAGTATCCCGACCGGAATTTTATCGGCGTGGACATCAAGGGCGCCCGCATCTGGCGGGGGGCCAAGAACGCCCTGGCCGCCGGGCTGGACAATGCGGCCTTCCTGCGCACCCGCATCGAGGTGATCGATGCCTTCTTCGACCCCGGGGAGGTGGCCGAGATCTGGATCACCTTCCCGGACCCCTTCCTGAAGAAGGGAAAGGAAAACCGCCGCCTTACCGCCCCCCGCTTCCTGAAGCTGTACCAGAAATTCCTGGCCCCGGGCGGGCTGGTGCACCTGAAGACCGACAGCCGGGAACTCTATGACTTCACCGGGGAGGTATTCGCCGAGCAGCCGGCCGTGGAGGTACTGTACCGGGATGCGGACATCTACGCCAAACCCCTGCCCATTCCGGAACTGTCCACGGAGACCTACTACGAGAAGCTGCACCGGGGGCTGGGAAAGACCATTACTTACACCCAATTCCGGTTCGTAGCCGGAAAAGAGGTGATCGGCGGGGGCGGGATTCCCGGAGTCAACTGAAATAGGCTTGAATTTACAAAAGTTGTAAGTGTCTGGTGTATAGCTGCTTGTGTAAGTGGTTAGTGGAGGTTTCCGTGAATTTAAGGGTCGTAATGTACTTGTGGAGGGTGAAAAACGGCCCTACCATTGCAGCATAGTTACTTCATAATCCCACGAACGCTTTCCAAATTTCACACCTATGACCCGTTTTTATTACTTCACTCTACTGTGCCTATTTCCCTTACTGACCCCGCTCTCCGCTCAGGATACCATCTCCATCACCGATGCCAGTTTGCAGGCTGACCAGGATTATACCTGGACGGCCGACAACGTTTACCGGCTCGAGGGAGAGGTATTCCTGGAGAGTGGTGGTGAGTTAACCATCGAACCCGGTACGCTGGTACTGGGGGCCGACGAAGGTAGTCGGCTCGTCATTACCGTCGGGGCCCGTATCCTGGCCGACGGTACGCCGACGGCACCCATTGTTTTCACCTCCGCGGTCGAGGCCGGCTACTGGGGCGGCCTGGTCCTGCTGGGGGAGGCGATTCTTACCCAGTTCGTGAACGAAACGGCCTACACCCACTCCGGGGAAGTGGACGGTACGGAAGACGACCGGCTGCGCTTCGGGGGAGGTGTCAACCTGGACGACTCCGGTACGTTACGCTACGTCTCCATTCGACGGGCGTCCACCTACGGCCTCGTACTGGCCGGGGTAGGAAGCGGTACGACCATCGACTTCGTAGAGACGGTAGACGGTCTCAACGGCGGTATGAACTTACAGGGCGGACGGGCCTTCGTGAAGCACTACGTAGCTGCCGGCAATTACGGGACGGACGTGAACGTCGATCTGTCCTACCAGTCCGATAACCAGTTCTGGTACATTCTGAAGAACCGGGAACGTCCGAACGAACCCGCCCGCCCGGCCATTACGGTTGCCTCCCGGGGGTACGAAGAGCTTAGTCCCCTTGCCTCAGAATTTCAGTTGTTTAACGGTACCTTTATTAACGGGCTGACTACCACTCCTGGGGAAGGTGTCCGCGTAGCCCTACAGTATACCGACGTATCCAACGGTATCAGTCAGCGGAATCTTTTCGTTAATTTTCCCCACGCCGCCGGTATGCTTGACATCAACGATAACCCGAATTCCCTTGGTGTTATTATAGCGGGAAACAGTGTGTACAATACCGAGGGGGAAGTACCGGACGTCGGTAACACCGCCCAGGAGTACACCCCCGCCGAATTCATCGCGGGTAATACCCGTTCTAGCCCGATATTCGCTTCCTTCAATAACCGCATTAGCGGAAACACACTCATCCGGAACTCCTGTACCACTTCCCCCGGCTGCACCAATCCGCTACCCCTCGCCGGGAGAATCGAACTAACCGGGGCCCAGGGCGTAGGCACCGATCAGGTAGAACCCAATACGTACATCGGTGCCTTCGAGGGCGCGGACTGGACCTTCCCCTGGAGCTACGTCGATCACGACGACACCGGTTACCAGTTGGTAACGGGGCGTGTTTCCTACGGTAACGCCAATGCCTGTACTACCGGTACGACCGAAGGGCGCGCTTCCGGGCAGATCATGGAAGTACTTACCCCACTGGGCATTCAGTACACCGCTACCGACGAGAATGGGGATTACCGGACCTACGTACCGGCGGGTGCCACCACCCTGAGCGTGGTGACCGACCCTGCTCTATTCACCAATTGCAATAATGGTGTTACCCTCCAGGTAGAGGAAGACAGCAGCTACGTCCGGGACCTTACCGTCGCCGCCGTCAAGAGCTGCGCCTCCCCGTCCGTGGACATCTCCGCGGCCTTTCTCCGGCGTTGCTTCGAATCCACCTACACGGTCAGCTACCGCAACGAGGGATCACAGACGCTCTTCGATCCGGTGGTCACCGTCGTGCTCGACCCCTTCCTGAGTTACGTAAGCGGGGACCTGACGCCCACCGCGATCAGTGGGGATACGCTGTTCTTCGACGTGACCGAACTGCCGCCCTTCGGCACCGATAACTTCCGCTTTCGGGTCATGGTGAGTTGTGAGGCCGAACTCGGCCAGGAGCACTGCACCTCCGCCAGCATCGGCGTCAGTAACCGTTGCGTGATCCCGCCAGGTCCGCGCCTGACGGTCGAGGGGAGCTGTGACGGTACTTCCGTCCACTTCGACGTCAAGAACGTAGGGGATGCTACCCCTGCCAGCCCGGTTCCCTTCGTGATCATCGAGGACGAGGTCATGCGCGATCAGGGGAGCCTGCAACTTGCCCCCGGCCTGACCGAAAGCTTCACCTTCGAAGCCACCGGTACCTTTCACTTCAGTACCCGCGCCTGGCCCGACAGTACCACCCAGCAGCGGGCGGCCAAGACCCTGAACTGCCCCGGTACTACCGACTTCCCGACCTTTCTCTTTCCCGCCACGGACACGGATGCCGGCCTCTCCCTCGACTGCCAGCCCAACATCGGGGCCTACGACCCCAACGACAAGCGGGGCTATCCCTTCGGGCTCACCGAGGCCCACTCCGTACCCCGCAACCTGGACATGCGCTACCACATCCGCTTCCAGAACACGGGGACGGACACGGCCTTCACCGTCGTGGTGACCGACACCCTTTCGGAATTGCTCGACCTGGCCACTCTGAAAATGGGGGCCGCCAGTCACCCCATGACCTGGAGCCTGGAGGCCGACCGGGTGCTGCGGGTAAGCTTCGACAACATCATGCTGCCCGACAGCAACATCAACGAGCCCGCCAGCAACGGTTTCTTCCAGTTTGAGATCAGTGCGGCAGACAACCTGGATTTCGGGGACCTGATCGAGAACGAGGCCGATATCTTCTTTGATTTCAACGACCCCATCCGCACCAACCTCGCCTTCCATACGGTGACCGAGCTCTTCGAGGAGGAAACTACCGCCAACCACCTGTTCGCCACCGACTTACCCGGGCTGAAAGCTTATCCACAACCCGCCCGCGACCGGGTAACCTTCGAAGTGGAAGGCGGTACGGTTCGCGACGGCTTCTACGCCCTCTACGGCACCGACGGCCGCCTCCGCCAGCAGAATAGCTACACCGACGGCCGCTTTACGGCCCCAGTGTCCGATCTGGCCCCGGGGCTCTACGTCTGTATGCTGAAAACGGCGAAGGGACAGACGGTGGCCCTGCAAAAATTCTTGGTACAATGAGTTTACGAGTAGTCCTTCTATTTACTATGTGACACTGATTTTTTTCAATCCGATTTGAGCTCCGTCGATACCCTCGGCGGGGCTTTTTTACGTCGCTAACCGGTCGAGTAACCAGCGGCGTTCGGTCAGTACCGCCTCCCCCCGGATGTGCTGACGGAGCAGTTCGTCGGACATTTCGCTGCCCGCGCCCCGCCGCCCTATTTTCCGGAGGAAACGCACGAAATTGGCGTAATTCCGGTGGTGGTAACTGCTGTCCTTGCGGAGCAGGAAGATCTTCATCTTGTCCAGGTGGGAGGCGAGGAGTTCGAAGTCACCGTTCTCGTGGTAAACCTTGGCCCGCAGGGTATCTATGGTGAGGGTGAAGAGGGTGTCGCGGCTGCGGACGAAGCGGAGTTCTTCCAGTGCCTTGTCCCGTTGGCCGCGGTGGTACGCCAGGCTGGCCAGGTTGTAGTGCAGCAGGTTATCGCGCTGGGTGGCGGGAAGCAGGTCGGCGGCCCGGTGGATGAAATTTTCGGCCCATTCGAAATCCCGGATCTTGAGGCTCAGCGCCACCGCGTTACGGTAAGTGTAGGGGGTAATCTGGTTGTTTTCCAGCAGGATGCCGCTGTCGATGCCCGCCCGGTACAGGTCCAGGGCCTCCCGCGAGCGGGTGGCGTCACCCAGGTTAGCCAACCGGATACAGTGGTTGATGCCGATGAGGTAGAGGTCGCGCAGCTCCGTGTCCGAAAAGACCATCCGGTGCCGCTGCAGTAATTCCTGAAAGTGGCGGAACGCGGTGTGATCTTCCGCGTCCGTCATGAATTGATAGGCGTGAAAGTAAACACTGATCACCGGGTGGGCCGCCAGGTTTTCGGGCGACAGGCGCAGGAGCAAAGTTTCCAAAAGCCCATAGTCGTAAGCCGCCGGGTAGACGTTTTCGTGCGAGCGCATGAGGCAGGCCACGCGTAGTTTGGACAGCGTAAAGTCGAGGTCCACCAGGTCGGATATCTCCTGGAAGTTGGTGGGGCGCGTTCGGCTGATGGGTTCGCCGTAGAGCTGGGCCGCCCAGGCCAGTTCGTAGCGTTGGCGGTAGTCTCCTTCCCGTCTTTGGAGCTTGCGGAGCAGCCGGTCGCGGTGCAGGGGCAGCCCCCTCCGGTCGAACTCGGCGAGCAGGGGAAGCGGAGTATCTTCACGGCGGCAGCGCTCCAGCAGGAAATCGCAGGCTTCGGCGTACAGCCAGCTGAGCAGTTGGTTGATCCGCCGGTGGTCGACCTTTTCCTTACCGTAGACGGCCCGCTCCGCTTCCGCCCTTTCGGCGGTATCGTCCATCCCGGGCAGCGCGTCGAACAGGCGGCGAACATCAGGTCGGACCGATCGGTCCGGGCGTTGCAGGAATTGGTCGAAGGCCGTTTGCTCCCGCCGGCTGAAGGTGCGCAGCAGGGAGGCGGCCAGGCTCTTTTGAATCACGTGAGCAAGATAAACAAGCACGACGGGGCAGCCGGTACTGGCCCGTAGTGAATCTCGAAATTGGTAAATATTTGATAATGACTTATTTACCTGTTTTTCAGCAATTTATAAAAAACCAGGTAATGGAATTTCAATATTGTAACCAAAAGATGTTATTCGGTTTTGGGAGTAGGGAAGCGAAATTTGTCCTTCAACTTCCTGATTTTATAGTGTCTACCCCACTGAGGTTTCTTTTTTTCTGTTGGTTACTAACGGTTGTCCCGCTTGGTGCTCAGGAGATCGTGGAAGTCACGGACGACGTCCTGGTGGGTAACTACACGATGACGGCGGATAAGATCTACCTCCTCGACGGAGTGGTCATCGTCGAAGCCGGAGACACGCTGACGATCGAGGCGGGCACCCTCATTGCCGGTAAAGCTCTTTCTACGCAGACGAACTTACCGGCCGCCCTGGTCATTGCCGCCGGAGCGACCATCCTGGCCGAGGGCGAACGAAATAATCCGATCGTGCTGACTTCGGAGCGTGCCGCCCTGGAACCGGGCAGCAACCCGGAGGAGGTCACCAGTTGGTGGGGGGGGCTGTACATCCTGGGGCGGGCACCGCTGGCCGACGGAGATATAGCTCTGCTGGAGTTTCCGGGACCGGCCAATCTCGACCCCCGTCTGCGCTACGGAGGAGCGGACCCGGAAGACTCCTCCGGAAAGCTCTCTTTTCTATCCGTGCGTTACGTGAAGGGGTCCGGCATGAATTTTTTAGGAGTCGGGCGCAAGGACTTTTTTGGCCGGGAATATTCCTACCTGGAAGTTTACCGGAGCACGCGTAACGGCTTTTACTTCGAAGGGAGTTCCGCCTTCCTCGACCACCTGGTCGCCTACGGAAACGACCGCTCCGCTTTTTACTGCGACAACGGAACGCAGGTCAGCGGCCAGTCCTGGCTGGGGGTACGGCCGCCCCGGCCCGGGAATACCTACGAGGCCTCCATGTTCTTCGCCAGTGGACTGGACGGCCTAGACGGCAGGCCCGCTACGCGACCCACGGTTTACAACATGACGCTGGTAGACCGGTCATTTCCCACGCCCTCCATCCAGGGAAATACGAATGGCCAGCTGATCAGTTTCCGGTTAAATGCCGGTGGCAACCTTAAACAGTGCTTGTTCGTCAACGGTTACACCCCGACGATCGTAATGGACTCCCTCGAAGACGATTATGGGTCCTATTCTCAGTTTCTGACCGGCGAGCTGCTACTGAATTTCAATGCCTTCGTGAGTGAATTCCGTCGTCCGGATCTCCCCGGTCTGCTGCGTATAAGCGAGCGACCCGATGACATCGTCTCTGAGGAATCCTTACAGATATTCGCGCTGGATAACAATCAGCTCCAGTTCGGACCCTCCATCCAGAGTAGCGACGTGAGGAACATCCGGAACTTCTCTCCCGTACTCCCTCCCCGGTCCCCCTACCTGGATGTGGCCCCCGGGGTAGCCGGGAGTGGTTTTCAACCCCTGAACTACGCCGGGGCCTTCGGTACCGTGAACTGGCTGAGTGGCTGGACCGAGATCAACCGCGTCGCGGACGGGTTACAAACCATCAGCGGCTCCCTGCTCTACGATGCCAAGCGGTTTGATTGCGAAGAGAACAAGCTCCGTGCCCCGGTACCCGGCACCTTTGTCCGGATCGAGGTAGACGGAACGGAATATCATACGACCACCTCTGATTCCGGCCGGTTTTTCCTCCGGCTACCGGTGGGGGAGACCACCATCACGGCCATTCCTCCCAGCCGAAGTTGGGAACAGTGCTCCGACCCCATCAGCTACGTCGCTACGCCGGGACTGGACTCGACCTTCCTCATTCCGATGAACGAGGAGGGGCTTTGTGCGCTGCCCCGGGTAAACATCGGTGCGCTGACCCTGAACGGAAATGGGGTGAGCAGCTACGAGATCACCTACGGCAACCTCGGCACGGTGGCGGCCGAGGCAACGGAAGTATTCGTGGAACTGGACAGCGCGCTGGTCTTCCTGGGAACCGACCTGCCGGGGCTGACGGTGGTGGAGGAGGAGCCGGAAGGGGTGCGCATCGTGCTACGGCAAGTAGTTCCCTTTGCCCGCCGCACTTTCCGGCTTTTCGTGGAGCCGGTTGCCGGGCTGCCGCCCGGCCGGGAAATATGCACCACCGTCACCATTGACAGCGAAACGGATTGCCCGGCGGAAAGCTCCGCCCGGCTGGAAGTCAGGGGAGAATGCCTGGACGACGGGGAAACCATCTTGTTCGAAGTTCTCAATACGGGGCCGCTGGCCACCCTCAGCCCCGTCCCCTACATCGTGGTGGAAGACGAAGTCATCCTGAACGAAAATACCCTGGAACTGGAAGCGGAGGCAGTACGGGAGTTTCGCATCGAAAACGCCGGTGTACGGACTTATCATTTCTCTACCCTGGAAACCCCCGACAGCGCAGCCACCGAATTCGTGGCCGCTACCGTGAGCTGTGCCGTGGATCCCGTCATCCCCCGGGCGGCCTACCCCGCGACGGACCTGAACAGTAATGTCTCCACGGACTGCCGGGAACTCGGTGCCGTTCTTTCCCGGGTGGAGAAGACGGCTACCCCCCTCGGGCTGACGACGGATAACTTCGTTCCCCAGGAAGCCACGATAACGTACCAGGTTACCCTCGCCAATACCCTTACCGACACCGTCACGGTGGTCAATGTACTGGACACCCTCTCCCCCCTGTTCGACCCAACTACGGTACGCCTTAACGTAGGAGGGCACGCCCATAATTGGGAAGTCGAAAACGGCGTGCTGCGGGTGACCTTTCCCGATATCCGGTTACCGGCGGACAGTCTGACCTACTTCAACTTTTCCGTCCGCCTCCGGGATTCGGTGGCCGCTGGCAGCCTGGTCTACAACGATGCCGTCGTCAGCCTGGACGGCCGACCCGGCGAACGGTCCAACCGCACGTTCCACACGGTTGGAATGCTCTACGATTATTTGCTTCCGACGGAAGCTGTTTTTAAAGTTTCCCTACCCCGGATTTTAGCTTTTCCCTCTCCCGCTACGGATCGGGTTCACTTTGTCGTGCCACCGGCACTGCCCCGGCGGGGTAGTTACCTGGTCTACGACACGGCGGGCCGCCAGTTGTCGCGGGGTACTTACGAAGATTCTCGTTTTAACGTTGAAGTGTCCGGATTCACCCCCGGCATTTATTTCTGTACCACCCTGAAACCCGGCGGCCGCCCTACGGGATGGCAGCGTTTTTTGGTCCAGTAATTTATACCTACCCTATTAACATCGACAGGTGCCGGCAGCTTCGTCCAATCCGGGACGAAGATCTGCCAGCCCTCATTTTTTTTCCGTCGCCAGCTCCAGTAGCCACTCCCGCTCGGAAAGGATCTTTTCCTTCCGTATGGTGTCCACCACTTCGTCCCGCGCGGGCGATGGGCCGGGAGGCAGGTGCAGGGTTTTCTGAAGCAAAGCCAGGAAATTGCGGTAGACCTTCCGGTGGTAGGTGTCGTCCTTTCGCCACAGGAGGACTTTCATACTGTCCAGGAAAGAGTGCAAGAGGTCGAATTCTCCCAGTTCGTAGTAGATCTTTGACTTTACGATGCCCAGGGTCAGATTAGAGAGGGCATCCTGTGGTGTGATGTAACGCATTTCCGTCATGGCCCCGGCCAGGTCTCCCCGGGCGTAGGCGAGTCGGACGTTGACCAGGTGAACCAGGCTCTTCTTCTGATCCGCCGGTAGGCGGTCCGCGTAATCCCGGATGAATTGTTCCGACCACTCATACTGTCCGCCCCGGAGGGCCATGGCCACGGCGTTGCGAAAAGTAGCCGGAGAAATCATATTGTTTTCCAGCAGAAAGCCCTCGCTCAGCCCCTTTTGGTAGAGTTGAAGCGCCCGCTCCAGCATACCTATCTCCCCCCCGTTGAGCCGGCGGATACAGAAGTTGATGCTGAAGAGAAAGAGCATACGCAGCTCCTCCGGGACGAACCGGTCGGCCTGATCGAGCAGTACGGATTGCGCCCGGTCAAAGTCCTCCTTCGCCTCCGGATCGGAGAGGAAGCGGTAGGCGTGATAGTAAGCGGCCACTACCGGCTCCCCGGCCAGCAGTTCCGGGGTAATGGAAGCCAGTACGGTATCCAGTATTCCGTAGTCGTAGTTGATGTCGGCCACGTTCTGGTGAGAAACCATCAGGCAGGCCTGCCGCAGCTTCATGCGGCGGTAATCCAGGTCCAGCAGCCGATCGAGCTCCTGCAGCCCGCGGGTAGATTTTCGGTTGACTGCCCGGTCACTGTGGTAACGCACCCATTCCAGATCGAACAGATCGGCGTAACGCTCCAGCCGCTTCTCCAACCGGCGAATGTGGCGGTCCCGGTGCCGGGCCAGCCCCCGTCGATCGAACTCTTCCACTAACCACGTACCCCGGTCGTCGGCGAAGTGTCGCTCGGTCAGGAAGGCCTTTGCTTCCCGGTAGAGAAAACTTAACAGTTGGTTCAGCCGCTGGCGGTCGAAGGGCCGGCCGGGGAAGAGGTAAGCAAAAGTCGCAGCCGCGTCATTTCCGTTTTTCCCACCCAGCAGGAGGTCTCCGAGCTGCCTGAGTTCCGGACGAACTTTCCGCTCCGGCCGGGCCAGGAAAAGGGCAAAGCCCTTCCGTTCCCCCGGGGAGAAGGTACTGATGAGCTCGCCGGCCAGGCTGTTGGAAAACATGGAAGCAAGGTAGCCCATCCGAACAAAAGAAGGACACGAGAGTACTCATTGGCTAACCAACCGCCACCCGATAATGAGACTCCCCCTTTGTATCATTTTACTCTGCACCTGCGTTCTCGCCCCCTTTGCCACCCTGCAAGCACAGGATGCGTCGGCCCGAAAACTCCTCGACCGGGTCGTCGCCGCCGTCGGGGGAGTGGAGGGAATGCACCGCCTGAAGGACGTGCAGTACACCTACCACTACGGTACGGAACCCAGCCTCGAACGCTATATCTTCGACGGGGAGATCAGCTACGGCAAGACCATGACCGACGACGGGGTGCGCGAGCAGTTCTTCGACGGAGAAACCGCCACGGTACTGCTGGACGGCAGACCCGTAACCGACGAAGAAGCGATCGAATCCGCCTTTTTTAGCCGGAAAACCAGTTTTTACTGGCTGGCCATGATGCAGAAGATGGCCGACCCCGGCCTGGTGTACGCCTACGGCGGTACCCGCGAGGTGGAGGGGATTCCCTACGACATCCTGGACGTTACCT
The DNA here is from genome assembly GCA_963838715.1 of Lewinellaceae bacterium. GTDB lineage: Bacteria > Bacteroidota > Bacteroidia > Chitinophagales > Saprospiraceae > Neolewinella. The sequence continues at coordinate 2,350,406 of CAWISE010000009.1, read as the reverse complement.
TCGAGGACAACGTCGGCGTAGCCAAGGATCGGTACCTACTCTACGTCAACCCCTATACCCATCTGGTCGATCAGTTCCTGTTTACCGTCGCCGCCGCCGGCCGCCAGGATCCGATCCTGATGAAATGTACCTACGGCACCTTCGAAGGGGGCGTGAAATTCCCCATCGTGAGCCAGAGCCACGCCGCCGCCAACTGGGCGGGGGAACTGGACCCCCGGGGAAAGTGGGGTGCCCGCTGGCGCAGCGACTTCAAATTCAGTAATGGATTTACGAAGGAGAATATCGGCCGGTAGCCGAACCGTTCGACGACCTCACTGACCTGACAGGAGGATGTCGGACGCCTGAATTTCCCGGCCGAAGGCCCGGAAATTCGTCGTCCGACATCTCATACTTTACTTACCCGCCGCAACGTCCTCCCGGATCTTGTTCAGCGCGCTGCCCGCCCGTACCCAGTCGATCTGGGCGAGGTTGTAGGTGTGCGCCACTTCGAAACTGTCGGAAGTCCCGTCGGCGTGGTCCAGACGGACGGTCAGGTGCTTACCCGGGGCCATGGAGGTGAAGTCGGGGATGGACACCTTATCGTCCTGGCGGATCTTGTCGTAATCGGCGGGGTCGACGAAGGTGAGGGCCAGCATGCCCTGCTTCTTCAGGTTCGTCTCGTGGATCCGGGCGAAGCTCTTCACCAGTACGGCGTGAACACCGAGGAAGCGGGGTTCCATGGCGGCGTGCTCGCGGCTGGAGCCTTCTCCGTAGTTCTCCTCCCCGACGACGATCTGGCCGATGCCGTTGTCACGGTAGGTCGTACCGCTGTCGGGAACGGCCATGTAATCGTCGGTCACGTAGTTCAGGACCGAATTGGTCTTCTCGTTGTAGGCGTTGACGGCTCCGATCAGGCAGTTGTTGGAGATGTTCTCCAGGTGGCCGCGGAATTTCAGCCAGGGGCCGGCCATGGAGATGTGGTCGGTCGTACACTTGCCCTTCGCCTTGATGAGCACGCGCATATCGGTTACCTGTTCGGGGCGGATGGGCTTGAAGGGGGTCAGTAACTGCAGGCGGTCACTGGCGGGGTTCACCGTTACGGTGATGCCGCTACCGTCCTCGGCCGGCGCCTGGAAACCCGCATCCTCCACGGCGAAACCGTTGGGGGGCAGTTCGTAGCCCCGGGGCGGGTCGAGTTTGACGGCCTCTCCCCGTTCGTTGATGAGGGTGTCCGTCAGGGGGTTGAACTTCATGCTGCCGGAGAGGGCCATGGCGGTCACCAGCTCGGGGCTGGCGACGAAACCGCGCGTCTGCGGATTACCGTCGTTGCGCTTGGCGAAGTTCCGGTTGAAACTCGTGATGATGGAGTTGGCCCGGTTGGGGTCGTCGGTGTGGCGGTCCCACTGGCCGATGCAGGGGCCGCAGGCGTTGGCCAGGACGACGCCGTCGATCTTCTCGAAGGCATCCAGGATGCCGTCGCGCTCCACGGTGTAGCGGATCTGCTCGGAGCCGGGGGTCACGGTAAATTCGCTTTTGAACTTGAGACCCTTGGCCGCGGCGTCCTTGGCGATGTTGGCGGCGCGGTCCAGGTCCTCGTAGCTGGAGTTGGTGCAGCTACCGATCAGGCCGACCTCCAGTACGGGAGGGAATTCGAACTCGTCCACGGCGGCGGCGAACTCACTGATGGGGAAGGCGCGGTCCGGGGTGTAGGGGCCGTTGATGTGCGGCTCCAGGGTGTTCAGGTCGATCTCGATCACGCGATCGAAGTACTTTTCCGGGTTGGCGTAGCACTCGGCGTCTCCGGTGAGGTGCTCGGCTACGGTATCGGCCAGGGCGGCCACGTCGGCGCGGTCGGTGGCCTTCAGGTAGCGGCTCATGCTCTCGTCGTAGCCGAAAGTGGAGGTGGTGGCCCCGATCTCGGCGCCCATGTTGCAGATGGTGCCCTTACCGGTACAGCTCATGCTCTTGGCTCCCTCGCCGAAGTACTCGACGATGGCGCCCGTCCCGCCCTTCACGGTCAGGATACCGGCCACCTTCAGGATCACGTCCTTCGGGGTGGTCCAGCCACTCAGTTTACCGGTCAGCTTCACGCCGATCACCTTGGGCTGCTTGAGCTCCCAGGGCATGCCGGCCATCACGTCCACCGCATCCGCGCCACCGACGCCGATGGCGACCATGCCGAGGCCGCCCCCGTTCGGGGTGTGGCTGTCGGTACCGATCATCATACCGCCGGGGAAGGCGTAGTTCTCGAGTACGATCTGGTGGATGATGCCCGCGCCGGGCTTCCAGAAACCGATGTTGTACTTGTCGCTGACGGTGGCCAGGAAATCGTAGACTTCCTTATTGACGTCGTTGGCTACGGCGAGGTCCTTGTCGGCACCTACCTTAGCCTGAATGAGGTGATCGCAGTGGACGGTGCTGGGTACGGCCACGCTGTCGCGTCCGGCCATCATGAACTGCAGCAGCGCCATCTGGGCCGTGGCATCCTGCATGGCAACCCGGTCGGGCTGGAAGAATACGTAATCACCGCCCCGGGTGTACTCGCGCAGCGGGCTTTCGGGGTGGAGGTGGGTGTACAGGATCTTCTCGGTCAGCGTCAGGGGGCGGCCCAGTTCATTACGGGCGGCGGTGACCTTACCGGGCAGGTCGGCGTAAACTTTCTTGATCAACTCTATATCAAATGCCATGTCAGCTGTTTCTTTTTTAAGTTAGATGGGCGGCGGCGCGCAGGTGCAGGTTTTTTTACAAACAGGCAGTCGGCACTCGCTAAGGGAACGCACTACGGCCCGTTTGGGTCGACAAATGTACGACCTTTAGTACATGGGGCAACCGCAACCCGCGGCCCGGCAACCGGCGAGTAGGAAAAGGGCAACCAGGAGGAGGAGATAGAGGAGGGGTTTCATGGAGTAAATTTAGGGTATATCCGGAGTCCGGAGGACTCTCTACTGGTCAGCTAGGGGCGACGCCCCTAGCTGGATTATCAAGGAGTCCTCCGGACTCCTATAGGGCCAAATACAGCCCCGCCGCCACCAGTGCCCCCAGAAAAGGACCCACTACCGGGATCCAGCTGTACGACCAGTCGCTCGGCCCCTTGTGTTTCAGCGGCAGCAGGGCGTGGGCGATGCGTGGCCCCAGGTCCCGGGCGGGGTTGATGGCGTAGCCCGTCGTGCCGCCCAGGCTCAGGCCGATACCGAGCACGACCAGCGCCACCGGCAGGGCATCCAGCGCACCGAGGCTACCGTCATTGTCTCCGAATACCGGCCCCGTGATGTAGAGGACGGCAAAGACCAGCACGAAGGTGCCCAGGATCTCCGAGATCAGGTTGCTTACCGTGTCCCGGATGGCCGGACCGGTACTGAAGGTGGCCAGCACCAGCCCCTCGTCCTCGGTCACGGCGTAGTGGGGGCGGTAGTGCAGCCAGACCAGTACGGCCCCGAGGAAGGCCCCGATCATCTGGCCGGCGAAGTACAACGGAACCAACGACCACTCGAACTTACCGGTTGCCGCCAATCCCAGCGTCACCGCCGGATTGAGGTGGGCCCCGGAGATCGGGGCCACCACGAACACCCCGATAAAGACGGCGATCGCCCACGCCCAGGCAATGGCCATCAGCCCGGTACCGTGCCCCTTAGTGTCTTTGAGCAGTACATTGGCCACGACGCCGTTACCGAGCAGGATCAGGAGGCCGGTACCGACGATTTCACCAAGGAAGGGGGACATATTGACGAGATTTGCCCGAAAACTAACTTTATTTCCACGATTTGCACAATCTGATCTGCGTACTGGACTGGGGGTTGGGCCACGCCAGCCGGAGCCTGGCCCTGGCCGCCCGCCTCGAGGCACGGGGGGAAACCGTCTCCTGGGCCAGTAGCGGTCCGGCCCGGGCCATGCTGCAACGGGAACTGCCGGGGACGGCCGTCCGTGAGTTGCCCGCCTACGCAGTCCGCTACCCGACGGGAAACATGATCTGGAACGTGGCGGTGCAGTTTCCCCGTTGGCTGTCCGTCATTTGGAGGGAGCGAAAAGCCCTGGCTCTTCTGGTTACCGAGCTGCGTCCCGACCGGATCATCTCCGACTCCCGCTTCGGTTGCTATCACCGGGACGTTCCCTCCGTTTTCCTGACCCACCAACTGTGCCCCCTGACCGGCTTTGCCCCGGCCACCTGGTTGTACCGGCGGTGGCTAACCACCCACTTTACGGAATTCTGGGTGCCGGACGTGGCGGGACCGGATAACCTGAGCGGGCGGCTGTCCGACCCCACGGGGTACGGAGAGGTGAAGTACGTAGGGTGGCTGAGCCGGTTGGAAGTGCCGACTCGTGAGACGAAACCGCCCGGGCTTCGGCCCGGCGGTGATTCGGCTCACGAGGGCACGGTGTTGCTGCTGCTGTCCGGCCCGGAGCCGGCGCGGACCAACTTCGAAAATGAGCTGATCGACCGTTTTGGTGGTAGTGAGCGGCCCATCGTACTGGTGCGTGGCCTGCCCGACGGTCCGCCCCGCCAACGGCCTACGCCTCCGGATTGGGAGATTCATCCTTACGCCGACCGGGCCACCCTTTCCCGTCTGCTGGCCGCGGCCGACCTGGTCATTTGCCGCTCCGGTTACAGCTCCCTGATGGACCTGCGGACGTTCGACAAGCGGGCGGAGCTGCACCCCACGCCGGGGCAGACGGAGCAGGTTTATCTGGCCGAGCGGTGGAAGGAGATTACCAGCTGAAGGTCCCGATTAGGAAGTAAAAAGTTAGAAAATAGCTGAAGAGCAGCAATCCCAAAATTTCCCAAAGTGTCATTTTCCTTCGCCAGCTGCGATACAGCAGGTAGAGGATGACGTAAATCGTTAGCGGGAGTATGAAGGTGGTAACCAGTACCCCGACGACAATAATTATCTGATTAGAGAAAGTACTCACCGAGTTAAAATTAGGGTTGCCGGCATGCGGTAAACGAAAAATTTGCACCTGCGCACCGTCGCCCAATACCTCCTCCGCTACCGGAAAGCACCGTTCGCCGGTAGCCGCTACCCTAGCGCCTCCAGCGCCTTCTTAATTCCCCGGTACCGCTCCCGCTTCTCGATGATGATCGGTTCGGCGGCCCGGACTTCACAGTCGGTAATCGGGCAGCGCTCGCAGGTAGTATTAACGGTGCGCTTCACCAGGCTGGGGTCGTCGGCCCAGGCGACTTCGCGGGCTACGTCTTCGTTCATGAGCAGACCGAGGGTGACGCTGACGTTCTTGTCGGGCGTCGGGTAACCGCGGCGGGCGATGCTGATGCAGAGGTAGCGGTCGTCGGTACCGTGGTAGTGGCTGATCTGGGCGTCGACGTCAACCCGGCCCGTTCCGGGGTGGTCTTCCAGCAACGATAGGGAAACCCAGCGGCGGCAGTAGTGCTCGAAGAGGCCGTTCTCGTGGGGGTGGTGGCGGCGGCTGAGGTGTAATTCCTTGTCAATGGTAAACTGTCCGGCGGCGGGGTCGTGCAGGAACCGCAGGAAGAAGATATCGGACATGCCGAAGAACTTCGGCACCACGTTCGTCAGCCGGTGGTAGAGCATTTCCGGGGTGGCGTTAAACCGGTTCAGCAGGTCGGCGAAGGCCGTTGCGTCCCAGGTCGGCAGCCGGAAGAAAGCACGTACCGCCTCCACGAAGGGGTGTAGCGGAATGTGAAGGGCATCGCTGAAGTAAGTAGCCTTGCTGTGGTTGAGCACCTTCTCGAAATCGGTGCTGCGCAGGATGCTGCTGGTATTGGCCCGTTCCTTCAGCTTCAGGTAGTTGAAGGCGATCTCCTTGCCGAACTGGTAGCCGCGCTGTACGGGGGTGAGACGGCCGTTAAGCAGCAATTGCTTGCTGTCGGGGCGGTACACCGACCGCAGCATGTGGAGATCGGGGTGATCGTCCAGCCCCTCCGGCAGAATGCGGTAGCCGTACTTCTTCGCAAGGATCTCCCCGAGTACCCGTGGCGGGACGGGGCGCAGGGAAGGCAGCTGATTCTCGCGGGCAAACTCCTCGACGGCATCTTCCAGTTCCTGGAAGTAATTCTCGTTCAGTTCCAGGTAACTGCGCAGGGCGGCAAAATAGAAATTCTCCTCCCGCAGGGCGTAGCTGCGGCTGATCTCCAGGAGGGTGGAGATGAAAGCTCCCACCCGGACCGGGGCGCTGGCGATGATCTCGGCCACCTTGCTCAGCTCGATGCCGAAGAGTTCCAGGGGAAGTTCGTTGAGGAAGTTGGACTGCAACAACTGGGTGACCGGGGCGAGATTGCGCCCGAGCTGGCCGTCGGTCAGTTCCGTCACCGAGCTCCCGAGGGCAGCGGCCAGGTTAGCGACCTTATCCGCCTTGGGGAATTTCTTGCCCTTCTCGATCTCGTTGAGGTAGGAGAGCGACATCCCCGTCTGCTGGCTCAGTTCCGCGAACGACAGCCCCAGCGACTGCCGGAGCTGCTTGACCTTCAGGCCGAAGATGATGCGTTCGTTGGCGGTTTTTCCCTTCATTAGGGGTAAAGGTAGGTCTTTAGCGAATTTTCGCAACCCCGTGGAAAGCGAGTAGGTTGTAGGGGCATGACCGATGCAGGCTTCCAGCCCCACCACACTACCCCTATTCTCGACCGGGCGCACGACTGTACCGTTTGCGCCCCCCACCTGCCCCTGGGGCCGAAACCCATCTTTCGGATTCACCCCGAGGTACGGATCGTACTGATCAGCCAGGCACCGGGGCGGCTGGCCCACGAGTCCGGCGTGGCCTGGGACGACCCCAGCGGACGGCGACTGCGCGACTGGTTAGGGGTGGAGGAGGACTACTTCTTTAACTCCACCACCTTCGGGGTACTGCCCATCGGCTTCTGCTACCCGGGCAAGGGAAAGGGGGGAGACCTGCCGCCCCGCCCCGAGTGCGCCCCCCTGTGGCAGGCCCCCCTGCTGGCCATGATGCCGAAGGTGGAACTGAAGGTGCTCATCGGGGCGTACAGCCAGCGGCACTACCTGGAAAAACGGAGTAAACGTACCCTGACCGAAACCGTGCGCAGCTACGCCGAGTACCTGCCGGAGTACTTTCCCATTCCGCATCCCAGCCCGCGCAACGGTATTTTTCTGGGCCGTAATCCGTGGATCGAAGCGGCCGTAATTCCCGAATTACGGGCCCGGATCGCAGCAATTACGGGGCTTTCGGGGGTGGTTCGTTAAAGTTATGACTATTTGCCCGCTGCTTTTTACCTTTGTCGTACCCGTTGTCTGTCATGACATGACTTTCCCAGACCGACCGACAGCTTTGAGTACCAGACAATGACGGGCCTTTTCGTTAGTTTTATGTAATCTCAAGAATCGTAATCTTATGTACCAAACTCTACGCAGCGTTTTGATAACCTGTGCCCTGCTGCTAACCGCGGTTTTGGGCGCCCAGGACCTGACGGTCAACCTCGCGGCTATCGCCGAGATCAACGTCACCCTGGATAATAATTGCCAGGACCTCCTCATCGCCGAGGAAGTACTGACCGGCGATTTCGACGACGACGGAGACGGTGTCTCCGCCAGTCTCGACCTCTTCACGGTCATCGTGGAAGACGGTACTCCCGGAAACGGCCCGATCATCGACGGTTGCGGCAGCTACACCTTCCGCGTCGAAGCCGACGCCAGCGTGACCGGTTTCTCCACCGTCTGGGGAACGGTACACGCCGAGGACAAGATCTCCCCGGTCTTCGTCTCCCTGCCCGCCGCCCCGGCCGGCCCCCTTTTCTGTAACGACATCGATGCCATCAGCCTGGCCATGCTGCCCAGCAACGTCAGCCGCTGCTACACCGTGAACGGTCAGACGGGCAACACCATCAACAACAGCATGGACTTCCGCCTGCGCGCCCGCCTGGTCGCCGGTGGTGGTTTTCCCCTCACCTTCGACGGCTGTTCCGCGGAGGTGGAGATCTGCGTCAACGACGTGATCACCCGCGACCCCGTCGCCCCCCAGTGTAATGACGTCATCCTGACCCGGACCTTCACGGCTACCGACGGCAGCTGCGTCAGTGCCGCCGGAGAACTTAACGCACCGACCGTAGACAGCTACGACATCATCTTCGTCCGTCCCAGCCTGGACGACCTGGACACCGATAACGTCCCCGACGTCGTCACCATCGAGTGTACCGACCCGGAAGCACAGGGGCTGAGCGTCGGCCAGATTCCCGCTCCCCGCCCGCAGGACCTTCCCTTCTTTACCGGCCCCGGCGGCACCCAGATCCCCCTGGAACTGGGCGACGGTGGTTTCTGCAACATCGCCCTCACCTTCGAGGACGGCAACCCCATCATCACCTGTGATGAGACCTGGAAGGTCGTCCGCACCTTCACCGTAATCGATTGGTGCGTGCCCGGAGATGTGCGCACCTTCAGCCAACTGATCAAGGTAGGTGACTTCACCGCTCCCGACTTCACCCCTCCCACCCAGGATGAGAACTTCGACGGCATTCCCGACGTGGGCCCCCTGACCTTCAGCACCAATGCCGGCGACCAGTGCGGCGCCTTCCTGCGGCTGGATGACCCTTCCATCATCCTTACGGACGCCTGTTCGCAGACGATCAGCCTCTCGGCCGTCATCTTCCCGAACGGCAACCTGAACGCCACCCCCTTCGGTACTTACTTCATTGACCTGAACGACAATCAGCCGACGATCACCGCCGTCATCCCCGCGGGTGATCACGTGATCCGCTACACTTACTCGGACAACTGCGGCAACGAGGACTTCACGGACGTAGACATTACCATCGTGGACCGCACCGGCCCCGTTGCCGTTTGCGAGGACGGACTGAACATCAGCATCACTGCGGGTCAGAATCCGCTTGATCCGGGCAGTACCGGCATAGCCGTCCTCCGCCCCTTCATGATCGACAACGGCAGCTACGATGACTGCAACGGCGTCACCCTCAGCATCGCCCGGGTGAACGGCAATGACGTCAACACCGAGCCCTACGGACAGGAGATCTTCCTGACGTGTGACGACGTGGGGATCGTACGGATCGGCCTCCGGGTAACCGACGATCTCGGTAATACCAATGACTGCTGGCTGGACGTACTGGTGGAAGACAAACTCCGGCCTACCTGCGTGGCTCCCTTCGCGGAGACCATTACCTGCTTTGAATTCAGCCAGATGTTCCCCGGCGACCTGAGCGATGCTACCGACGATGAGCTCGATGCCGCCTTCGGTGCCGCCGCCGGCGTGGATAACTGCGAGGCCAACGTGACCCAGACCGTCGTTGGCGGACTGACCAACTGTGGTGTCGGCAACTTCACCCGCCGCTTCACCGTCACCGACGGTGAGGGCTTCACCAACGCTAACCCCTGCGTTCAGAGCATTGTCGTTCGACTCGTGCACGACTACGTGATCGCCTTCCCCGGCGACCAGGAACTGGACTGTGGTGAGGTCGATATGACCGAGGAACTCGACGTGACCTCCTCCGGCTGCGACCTGATCGCCATCAATACCACCGTCGACAGCTTCCAGACGGATGCCGACGAGTGCTACAAACTCCGCATCGCCTACGAGGTGATCAACTGGTGTGAGTACAACGGCGAAGGGCAGGCGTACATCATCCCCCGGGACTTCGACGGTGACAACAACAACGCCGAGATCACCTACCTCATCGTCGAGCCCTTCAATGAGAATACCCTTAACGACGACGTCGCCTACATCGACGACGATCCTACCTACAACAACGGGCCTCCCGTTCGCGTACTGGACGACGGTAACGATGACGACGGTTCCGACGATAACAACGGAGCCGACAACAACGACTTCGAACCCTACGCCACCGACGACAGCCGGGGTTCCTTCGTCTACTACCAGTTCGTACGGGTATACGACGACGTGGCCCCCACCATCACCATCGTGGACGAGCCGGAGGAATGCTTCGGTACCAGCGGTGCGCTCTGTGCCGGTACGGTAACCTTCGACTTCACCGCCGCCGATGACTGTACCGACGCGGCCGGTTTCAGCGTACGTGCCGAACTCGACATCGACTACGTGCCCGCCCAGGGCTTCACCCGCAGCCGCTTCCTCGGCGCGGACGAACTGCTGATTACCGCCGACGGCGAGTACCGCATCGTGGCCGTTAACGTTCCCACCGGCGAGCACGGCATCCGTATCCGCGTAGGGGACGGCTGTGGTAATTCCACCATCGACATCATCGAGGTCTGCGTCAACGACGACGTGGCTCCGACCCCGATCTGTATCCCGCAACTGACGGTCACCCTCATGCCCGACGGTGACGGCGGCGGCACGGCAGCCATCTGGGCCAGCGATTTCATCGCCAGTGACGTGGACGACTGCTCCGGTGAGGTAACCTACTCCATTTTCTCCGTCGATCAGTACAGCGTACCCGGTTTCGAGGCGAACCCCGACCAGCCCGGTCTGCTCTTCGACTGCAACAGCAGCCAGACTACCCAGGTCCGGGTCTACGCCTTCGACCCCAGTGGAGCCGGCGATTACTGCTCGGCCTTCACGCTCGTGCAGGGCGCCGAAAACGTCTGTAGTTCCACCCGCAACGGCAGCATTGCCGGAACGATCGCCTCCGAGAGCGGCGTCGTCGTCGAGGGAGTTACCATGACGCTGACCACGCCGGAAGAGGACATCATCACGCAGACCAACGATCTGGGCCAGTACTCCTTCAGTAACCTGCCCGAGGGTGCCGACTACACGGCGGATGCCCAGCTCGGCACCTACCGCAGCCACGCCCAGGGTGTTTCCACCTTCGACCTGGTACTGATCACCCGCCACATTCTCGGCCTGATCGACATTACCAGCCCCTTCCAGTTGCTGGCGGCCGACGCCAACGGCGACGAGGAGGTTTCGGTACAGGACATCATCGCCATCCGCCGCCTCATCCTGGGGCTCGATTCGGCGTACCGCAGCAACCGGCCCTACCGCTTTGTTCCCGCGGCCTTCATTTTCCCGGTCAGTGGCAACCCGTGGGCCACCACCTTCCCCGAGGTAGTCAACATCAACAACCTCTTCGGAAACGTGCGCGATGCGCACTTCGTAGCCATTATGGTGGGTGACGTCAGTGGCAATGGCTTCGATAACCTGACCGGAAGTACCGGTGCCACGGGCCGTAGCAACAACACGACGCACTTCACGGTGGCCGACCAAACGCTCCTCGCGGGCCAGACCTACGAGGTGGGCGTGGACGCAGGTGCAGTGGCCACACTGGCCGGTGCGCAGGGTACCCTTTCCGTCGGATCGGGAGCCACGCTGCTGTCGGTCTCGGCCGCTACCCTCGGAACGGGTAACTACAACGAGTCCGCCATCGAGCGGGGCGTACTGCCCTTCAGTTTCAACGATTCCCGGATCGGAGCCGACGACCGGCTGCTGACCCTGACCCTGCGGGCCGACCGCGACGGTCGTCTCTCCGAGGTGCTCGGACTGACGGACGGCGTGCTCTCCAGCGAAGGTTACGCCGGGAACACCACGGTGAACCTGGCGATCGACTTCCGGGGAGAGTCCGGAACCGGAACGGCCCTGCTACAGAACTTCCCCAACCCGGTGCGCGAGCAGACGGTGATCAGCTACACCCTGGAGCAAGCGGGGCCGGTTGTGCTCCGACTGACCGATGTGACGGGCCGGACCGTACTGCGTCGTACCCTGGACGGACGGACCGGAACCAACGTGGTTCGTCTGGATCGTACCGACCTGGGTCGCCCCGGATTACTGACGTACACCATCGAAGCAGGTGACTTTACCGCCAGCCGCAAGATGATCGTCCAGTAATTGATTCCCGCTCCCGGAATACAGACGATAGACCATAGCCGCGCGAGCACTATGGTCTATCGTTTTTGTATCCGCGGCGTCGTTGAAGAAGCCGGCACCCGCGGCCCCGCCCCATTTTATCTTACCTTAGCTGTCCGATTATACAATCCCGCCTTATGAACATCGAGAAATTACTCCCCCGCCTGGCGATGGTCGTTACGTGGCTGTGTGTTGCCGCCACGCTTGTCGCTCAGACCCCGACCTTCGTCATTGAGGACGCCGTTGCTTTTCCCGACGAGGAAGTACTGGTCAATGTCCGCGTGGACAACCCATCCATGATCGTCGGCATCCAGCTTTCGGTAAACTGGAATACGGACCAGCTGGATTTCCTGGGGGTTACCAACATAATCCTGGACGGTACTTTTGAAGACAACTTCAACCGGACGCAACTGGACAGCGGACGGCTGGCGTACATCGTGGCGGATGCCACCGCCCAACCACTGGCGCTGGAGAACGGTGACATCCTCTTCAGTATGCGCTTTATGCCCATTCCCAACTCAGGGCTTTTTGCGCCGGTCGGCTTCGGTGACGCACCGAGACCATTCCGGGTAGCCGACGTCGACAACCAGTTAATGGACATGATGACGGAAGACGGCCGGGTCGATCTCGGCAGTGTCGGCCTGCTCGACGTGGTCAGCGAAAACCCCCGCTTCCGGGCCAGCCCCAACCCCTTTACCGACCAGGTGCAACTCGACCTGCGCAGTAACTACGCCAGCGACGGTACGCTCGAGGTACTTTCCATTGACGGCCGGGTGGTATTCCGCCGCCCGCTGAGCATCGGTACCACCGATAACAAGATCATCCTCTCCGCCACCGACTTCCCGTCGGCCGGCAGTTATGTCGTCCGCGTGACGACGGACCGGGAGCAACTGCACCGCAAGGTGGTGCTCGGCCGTGGTGGCCGCTAGCTTTGTTTTGCCACCGCCTGTTTTGTGTTTTAATCCCATCAACTGAAATTTACATGAAAGGACTCTACCACCTGCTCCTCTGTGGGCTGCTGCTCTGTCTTTCCGTTTCCGGCAACTCACAGAATCTCCTGTTCGACATCCTGGATGGCGAAGGTCCCGTCGGCGAGACCGTCTGCATCAACATCATCGGTGACGACTGGGTCAACATCGGCGGGTTCGGGATGCGCATCGGTTACGACACGGACCTACTTACGCTGGTTTCCGCCATGGGGAACGTCAACGGTGCGAACGTTAACCTAAACGAGCTACCCGCGCAACCAGGAACGATCAGCGTTACCTGGAACCTCTTCGGAACGGTAGGCTACACCAATTCCGAGCCCTTTAATATTGCCCAGCTTTGCTTCGAAGTCTTACAGGAAGTTCCGGCTACCGTAGCGGTAGACTTATCGTTCGTCGACCCGGAATTTCTGGAACCCAACGGAAATGAGGTGCCCCTCAGCGAAGTCACCCTGTCCCCCGGCGTGATCAATGGCGGCAGCAACCAGGCTACCTGTGACGACGGTATCCGGAACGGTGACGAAACCGGCGTGGATTGTGGTGGCCCCGACTGTGCCCCCTGTATGACCACACCGACCTGCAATGACGGTATGATGAACGGTAGCGAAACCGGCGTCGACTGTGGTGGCAGTTGCGCGCCCTGCGACGACATGGGCGGTAACAACCCCGACTGTGGTGCCGGGAGCAGTAATCTCACCTTCTGCCTCGAAGAAGTATGTGACATTGCCGAGAATGAACTGATCTGCCTGAACCTCTACGCTACGAACTTTACCGACGTGGCGGGTTTCCAGATCGACCTCGGCTTTCCCGCCGGTAACCTCTTTTACCAGAGCGTGACGACCGACCCCCGACTGGTGGACCCGATCATCGGCTCGGCTCCGAACGGCTTCACGGCCCGGTTGATCTACAGCCCTCAGTCCCAGGCCGGGGTGAGCATTCCGGACGGCGAGTCCATCGCCACGGTCTGCTTCACCAACCAGATCGCCGGTACTACGGTGATCGAATTCGCCGACCTGCGGGTGGGTAACAGCGACGGACAGCCCATCAGCGGCGTAACCGGCAGCGACGGTAGCATCAATGATTGCGGAACCGTCGAGCCCACCTGTGATGACGGTATCCGCAACGGCAACGAAACCGGCGTGGACTGCGGTGGTCCCGACTGCGCGGCCTGCGTGACCCCTACCTGTGACGACGGTATTCGCAACGGTAGCGAAACCGGGGTAGACTGCGGCGGTAGCTGTGCCCCCTGCATGACGGATATGGCGTGCGGAACGGGAACGACGGACGTTACCGTTTGTGTCGGTAGTGGCTGCGCGGAAATCGGAGACAACCTCTGCATACCCGTCTTCGTCGGTAATTTCGACGAACTGGGTGGCCTGCAGGCTACGCTGGAATACGGTACCACCGGACTGAGGTACACCGGTGGCACGGTGGCGACTGCCCTGATGAACGGCCTGGTAGTAAGTAACCCGAACCCCGGAGAGATCCGTGCCGTCTTCACGGACCCCAACGGAGAAAGTCAGACTTTCCCCGCCGATGAGGTAGCCTTCACGTTGTGTTTTGATGTCCTCGCCGCGGGAGGCTCCGCCATCACCTTCGAGGCGGGGAACAACCCCCGCGCGGGTACCGCCACGGGTAGTCCCCTTACATCCGTAGGCAACCCCGGCTCGATCACCACCAACTGTAACATGGTTCCGACCTGTACGGACGGTATCCGTAACGGTAACGAGACGGGGATAGACTGTGGCGGTAGCTGCGCACCCTGCCCGACCAGCCCCGACTGCGGGGCCGGAACAACGGACGTGACGGTCTGCGTGGAAAGCAACTGCGCCGAGATCGGGGAGATCGTCTGTGTACCGGTTTTCGTCGGCAACTGGGATAACCTGGTGGGGGTACAGTTCACGCTGGAATACAATACCACCGGGCTGGAATTCGCCAGCAGTACCATCGCTACGGCCCTACAGACCGGTGCGGTCGTGAGTAATCCCTCGCCGGGGGAGATCCGCTGCGTCTGGACCGATCCGGAGGCGGACGGTCAGACCTTCAGTAATGATAATCCGGCCTACACCCTGTGCTTCGAGGTGCTAACGGCCGGACCGCACAACATCACTTTTGAGGCGGGCAACAACCCCCGGGCGGCCGACCAGGACGGCGCGCCCCTGCCCACCCAGGGCAACCCCGGTGCGATCACTACGAATTGCACGAACGTTCCGACCTGCAACGACGGCGTCCGGAACGGCGATGAGACCGGTGTCGACTGCGGCGGTAGTAGCTGTATGCCCTGCATGACTATGCCAACGTGTAACGACGGCATCATGAACGGTACCGAAACCGGTATCGACTGCGGAGGCAGCTGTGCGCCCTGTATGGTCGATATGGATTGTGGAGAAGGAACGGACGATGTCACTTTCTGTGTCGGCAGCGGCTGTGCCGAGGTGGGGGCCAGTATCTGTATTCCCGTCCTGATCGGCAACTTCGATAATCTCGGGGGTATCCAGGCCACCGTGAACTACAACGCTGCGAACCTGAGCTTCGACAGCGACGCCAGTTCCGTAGCTATGGCCATCCAGTTCGGTGCGATCATCAGCAACCCGAACCCGGGTGAACTGCGGCTGATCTGGACGGAGCCCAATGGGGCGGACCAGTCTTTCCCCGCCGACGAAGCGGCCTTCACGCTCTGTTTCGACGTTTTGGCCGCCGGTGGTTCCCCGCTCACCTTCGCGGGCGGCAACAACCCGCGGGCGGCAACGGGCGCGGGCGTAGCGCTCTCGACCCAGGGTAATCCGGGTGCGATCACTACGAATTGTACGAGCGGTCCGACCTGTGACGACGGCGTTCGGAACGGTGATGAGACCGGTGTCGACTGCGGCGGCAGTAGCTGTATGCCCTGCATGACGATGCCGACCTGTAGTGACGGCATCATGAACGGTACCGAAACCGGTATCGACTGCGGAGGCAGCTGCGCGCCCTGCATGGTCGATATGGACTGCGGAGAAGGAACGGACGACGTTACTTTCTGTGTCGGCAGCGGCTGTGCCGAGGTGGGAAACAGTATCTGTATCCCCGTCCTGATCGGTAACTTCGACAATCTCGGCGGTATCCAGGCCATTGTGAACTACAACGCCACTAACCTAAGCTTCGACAGCGATGCCAGCTCCGTAGCGACGGCCATCCAGTTCGGCGCGATCATCAGTAACCCGAACCCGGGTGAGCTGCGGCTGATCTGGACGGAACCCAACGGGGCGGACCAGTCTTTCCCCGCCGATGAAGCGGCCTTCACGCTCTGTTTTGATATTCTGGCTACCGGCGGCTCTCCGCTCACTTTCGCGGGCGGTAATAACCCGCGGGCGGCGACGGGTGCGGGCATGGCGCTCTCCACCCAGGGCAACCCCGGTGCGATCACTACTGACTGTACGAGTGGCCCGACCTGTACCGACGGGATCATGAACGGTGACGAGACCGGCATTGACTGCGGTGGAAGCTGCGATCCCTGCGTTCCCGAACCGACCTGTACCGACGGGATCATGAACGGAGACGAGACCGGCGTCGACTGCGGTGGAAGTTGTGATCCCTGTGTTCCCGATCCGACCTGTACCGACGGGATCATGAACGGAGACGAGACCGGCATCGACTGTGGCGGTAGCTGTACCCCCTGCCAGGTGGACATGGCTTGCGGAGAAGGCACCACGGACGTGACCTTTTGCGTCGGTAGCGCGTGTGACGCCGTGGGCGCTACCGTCTGTATTCCGGTACTGATCGGCAACTTTGACGACCTGGGCGGGCTCCAGGCCATCCTGGACTACGATCCCGCGGGGCTTACTTTCCTGAGTCAGCCCAGTTCGGTTGCGACGGCCCTCCAGTTCGGCGGCATCATCAGCAACCCGAACCCGGGCGAACTCCGACTGATCTGGACGGAGCCCAACGGAGCGGACCAATCCTTCCCCAACGATGAGGCGGCGTTTACGCTCTGTTTCGAGATCCTGGCGGAAGGGGGGTCTCCGATCACCTTCGTGGACGGCAACAACCCCCGGGCTGCCACCGGCGTCGGCGGCGGACTGATTGCCGTCGGTAATCCGGGCGCGATCACGACCGACTGCGACGGAACCTTGCCGACCTGTGATGACGGCATCATGAACGGTACCGAAACCGGTATTGACTGCGGCGGTGACTGTGACGATTGCCCCACCAACGAAAACCTCATTCTCGACCTGGGTACCGGTAGCGGTGCCGTTGGTGAGGAGGTCTGTATTGATCTGGACGTGACCGAGTTCACCGACCTGACCAACCTGACCTTTACGGTAACCTACGACAGCGACAACCTGACCTTCCTGCGGGCGGATAACTTTGCCATTGCCAGTATGTCCGGGGCCAATGCCAACGGGGCAACTCCCGGCCAGATCACCTTTAACTGGTCGAGCCCGGGAGGAGCGGGGCAGACCCTGCTCGGCACGGCCACCCTGCTGCAACTCTGCTTCACGGTGGACCGACTGGTACCGGTACCGGTGAATTTTGCCAATATGCCCACGGGAATCACCGCCCGCAACGCGGAGGGACAAAACATCGGGATCATCCCTAACAACGGGGCCGTTAACCCCAACGCCCCGATGTTTGACGGACTGACCCTGCAAATCGGCAGTGGCTTCGGGGACGTCGGCGATATCGTCTGTGTCCCCATCCGGATATTCGACTTTATCGATATGGTGGCCTTCCAGTACACCATTGCCTACGATCCGACGCTGCTGCGTTTCGACCGGGCCCAAAACTTCAACCTGAACGGTTTCGGCCCCGGCAACACCAACAGCAATTCCAATCCTGGTTTCCTGCGTACGATCTGGGATGCTCCCCAGGCGATGGAACAGTCCAGACCGGACGGCACGGTGCTCTACGAACTTTGTTTCGAGGTACTGATAGAACAGTTGGCGACGGTCAGCTTCGTAGACACGCTTACGTTCATCGACTTCAGCAATACGGAAGCGGAATCCATCCCCAATACGCTATTCAACGGCCAGATCAACGGCAGCCAGGCTCCCGTCATCAACAGCGCGATGATCGTGCCGGTCACCTGTCGCGGAGAATCGGATGCTTCCATCACCCTGAGCGTGAGCGGCGGCAACAACCTCACTTACCTCTGGCAGCCGAACGTCTCCATGACCAACGTAGCCACCGGCCTCCGGGCGGGAACTTACGGCGTCACCGTAACCAATCCGGTTACGGGGCAGTCGACCTCCGCCAGTTACGTGATCAGGGATCCGGCCGAACTGAACGTGGCGGTCTCCAACGTAATGGGCGTGAGCTGCTTCGGAGAGTCCGACGGGTCGATCACCCTCAGTGCCGTGGGCGGCGTCCGCCCCTACCTGGAAGACTGGAGCGGGAATCTTCCCGATAACGTTCTCCAGCAGACGGGGCTCGACGGTGGCAGCTACAGCGTAACCCTGACGGATGCCAACGGCTGTAGTCGCAGCTTTGACAACATCCAGGTGCGGGAACCGACCGCCGCGCTCCAGGTGGGGGGGACGCCGATGAATATCGACAGCGTAGCCCTGACGCCCGGTGGCGTTACCACCCTCGTACAGGGCGGTACTTCTCCCTTTACCTACGCCTGGACCGGCCCCGGGGGATACACCGCCTCGACCAACAACATCAACAACGCGACCACCCCCGGTACCTACTGCGTGACGGTGACGGACATTAACGGTTGTACGGACCAACAGTGCTTCCAGGTACTGGTACAACTGGCCATCTCCAATTTCGAGGTCAATACCGGTTGCGCGGGAGACAACGACGGAAGCATCGACATCACGGTGATCGGCGGAACCGGTGACTATACCTACCAGTGGGGGACGGAAGCCGGACCCTTCGCCAACACCCAGGACGTTGACGAACTGGCCCCGAACGACTATACGGTGACCGTGATGAGCGGTACCCAGTCGGTCACCGCCACCATCGAGGTGGAGCCCGCAACGCCCATCCTGCTGCCCGCCACGACGACACCTTCCACCAACGGCAGCAACGGCAGCATCACCCTGGTCCCCTCCGGCGGTAACCCACCCTACAGCTTCCTGTGGTCCAACGACGAGGAAACACAGAACCTGACCGGTCTGGCACCGGGGGAGTACTGCGTGACGGTAACGGACAACAGTGACTGTACGGCCGATATGTGCTACACAGTCGCGGCCGACCAACTGGGCCTGGTCACCCTCACCTCCACCCCGGCGAGTTGCTCGGATACGGAGGATGGAATGATCAGCCTCGAACTGGCCAACGGTGCCCCTCCCTACACCATCCGCATCCAGCCGCTGGACAGTACGATCGTTACCGATATGAACGTGGTACGGGTCGGCGTACCGCCGGGTACCTACACCCTCGTCATCACCGGTGACCAGGGCGGACGGATCGACACCACGATCACGGTGGAGAGTCCGCCGGCCATTACCGCCGGTATCACCAGCGTATCCGATACGGAGGACCTGATCTGTACCGGAAGTATCACCCTGGTTCCGGCCGGTGGGTCCGGACCCTACACCGTTGCCTGGAGCAACAACGAGAGCGGCACCGTTCAGGGCGGCCTCTGCGCCGGCAGCTACGACGCTACGATCACCGACAATAACGGCTGTACGTTCGTCACCGATTCCATCCGGATCGGGCGGATCGACGAAAACGTGATCAACATTCAGTCCGTCAGCTGCGATGACGGCATGAACGGAATTATCGATATCGACATCACGGGCGGCGTGGAGCCGTACTCCTACGCCTGGCGGGTGGCCGGTAACGACGAGGTGATCTCCGACCAGCAAGACCTGGCCGGCGTCGGCGCGGGTAACTACGAGGTGACGATCCGGGACGCCACCGGTGCTATGTTGGTACGGAGCTACGAAGTCGGCAACGAATCCGGATTCAGTTTCACCGTCGCGGTGACCTCGGACTACAACGGTTTCGGGGTGAGTTGCAACAAGGGTACGGACGGCAGCATCGAGATCACGGTCTCCGGCACGGGAACCTACACCTACGAATTCATCCTGGACGACGTGGTCGTAGGTATCGACAGCGTGCTGGAAAATGCCGCCCCCGGTAACTACGTCGTTTCCGTTCTGGACGGAAACGGCTGTGAGATCACCCGTCGGGTAGAACTGACCGCGCCGGAGGAAATCGAACTCAGTTCCGTAGTGGAGAACGTGAGCTGCTCGGATAACCGGGACGGCAGCATCATCGTGACCGCCGCTTCCGGGGTCGCTCCCTACCGCTACCTGTGGTCAAATAACGCCGACACCCGCCGTATCCAGGGGCTGGGCGAAGGCGAATACTCGGTCACCGTGACCGACGATAACGGTTGTACCGCGTCGGAATCCTTCGTGATCACCCAGCCCGAGGCACTGGCCGTTACCTTCGAAGCGATTGCCGCGACGGACGGTTGCGACGGTTCCATCCGGATACTACCCCTGGGCGGAAGCGGGGACTACACCTTCCTCTGGCCGGGACTTGATAACCAGGGCGACGATCCGCTGGCTGAGGGCCTCTGCCCCGGCAGCTACACCTTTACGGTGGAAGACGCCAACGGCTGTCAGCAGATGACCATGACGGCCGTCGTGGAAGACCGTCGCTTCCCCTGTCTCAATACCCGGGAGGTGCTGACGCCGAACGGAGACGGCAGTAACGACGATTTCGTAATTTTCTGCTCCGGAGACGCCGAGGCCGCCGACAACAACCTGGAGGTCTACAACCGCTGGGGGCAGCTGGTCTTCGAAATGGCCAACTACAACTGTAGCCTGGACGGTGACATGAACTGCTTCGAGGGCATGACCAACGATGGCGTGGAACTACCCGCCGGACCTTACTACTTCGTATTCGACTACTTCAATCCGCTGGGGGAACGACGCCAGCTGCGGGGCTCGCTGACGATCGTCAGGGACTAGCCCCGGGACTTTTTATTTGCTTTGCACCTGCGTCCCCGCCCATTTTTGCGCGGACGCAGGTGCGAAATTTTCCCAAAAACGCATTCCCATGAAACAATTTTTACCCGGTCTTATCCTTTTTTTCGCCCTGAGCTGCCAGCTGAGCGGGCAGGACGTAGCCGTATTCAACCACTACGTGCAAAACCCGGTGATCCTGAACCCGGCCGCGGCGGGGTTTGCCGATGAATACCGCATTGCCCTGAATGCCCGCGCCCAGTGGTCGGGTTTCGAGGACAGCCCCAAAACGGTCGCCCTGCGGGTGAACGGCCCCGTGGGGAACAGTTTCGGGCTGGGTGCCGCCCTGTTTTCCGAAACAGCGGCCCAGCAACAACGAACGAAAGGTCAACTGGACGTCGCCTTCCGGTTCGGCTTCGGTAAGCGGGTGAAAGACGTGCCGGCCTTCCGGGCCTCCTTCGGCTTCTTCACTGAATTTCAACGACTGACGATCGACGCCGACGTGCTGAACAACCCCCAGCAGGACCTGGGAGACGATGAACTGCTGCGGATGATTGACGGGGAGAACCAGTTCGACGCCGGTATTGGTTTCTACGGCACCTACCTGGACCGGGTCTTCGGCGGACTGACGATCAACAACCTGGTGAGTAACCGCCTGGAAAACATCAGTGGCACCAATAATGCCAGCAGCACGATCAACTATACTTTCCTGATCGGTCAGCACTTCCGGATCGAGGACATCAACGTAAATCTGACGCCGAGTATCATGATGCGCAACATCGTGGATGCTCCCTTCATGATGGACTTCAACCTGCAGGCCGGATTTTTGGACAACCAGTTCATTGCCGGTCTGTCCTACCGCTACCTGGGGGCCATGGGGTTACTGCTGGGCACCGAATTGAACGGGCTGGAGCTGTACTACAGCTACGACCTGAGTTTCGGTGGTTTCCAGCAGTACAACAACGGCAGCCACGAGGTGACCATCGGTTATGCGATTAACCGGAAGTCCATTCAGGAGTCGCGCCGTCGTAAGGCACAGGAGCAACGCCGTTGATTTATGCCGCGTATTGTATATTTGAGGCCAGAGCGCTTGAACGGCCGTCCCCCTAAAAGATGAGCCGCCCCCTTCACGGGGAGATTTATCTACAACCGAAGTCTAATCCTCCAGCGCCGATCCAGTATCGGCCTGCCGGTGGTGTACGAACTTAAATCGGTTTTTGGGATGGCCTCTCTGCTCTACGGAGCAGAGGGGTTTTTTTATTCCGCCGAATGCGGCCGCTCGATCATGGTGTCGCTTTCCCGGGTACCGATGACGTCAATGCCGAGCGCATCGAGGGCAAAAGTGAGGAAGAGAAAGGCCAGGATGATCCAGAAGAGAATCATGATTTTGGAGCGGGGTTTTTTGGCGGTGGGTGAGCCTTCCATCGGGAGGAATTTGTTGGGGAAAACCGGTTGGTGGATTGAATGTTCTTGTTGTGTTCGAGTTGTCGGACCGCCTTCATTTGCCCGCGGCTACATTCCGAGAGGTCCGGCTACCTCACTGAGGCCATAGTTTTTGACCGGGTTTACCTTGTTAAAGGGGGATGTATATCTTCGCCGCAGTACATTGCGGTAGTCCCGAAGCGCAGCGTTAAGGGGCGGTGTCGAAAATCGCGAAGCGCGTCCAAATCATGCTAGGCCAGTCCCTCAAACAATCGCAACTTCAGAAGCTCAGCCCCCGGCAGATTCAGCTCATGCAGCTGATGCAGCTACCGCTGTACGAACTGGAGCAGCGCATCAAGGAAGAACTGGAGCGCAACCCCACCCTGGAAGAAGCCGCCCCGGAACCCATCGTCGATCCCGACGCCCAGTCGGAGGAGCGCAGCGAGCCGAATGATTTCGAGGTGGACGAAGCCTACTTTCAGCAGTACATCGACGATGACCCCTCCGGCTACCAACAGGGGGGCGGCAACGAGGAGTACGACGCGCCGGGTAGCTACACCGCGGACGAGGATACCTTCTTCGAGTACCTGGAACGGCAACTGATGAACCTGGAATTCGAGACGCCGCTACAGCGCACCATCGCCCTGCAGATCATCGGCAACCTCGACGATGACGGTTACCTGCAGTACAAGCCGACGGCCATTGCGGATGACCTGCTGATCAACCACCACATCGAGGTACTGCCCCGGCAAATCCGTGAGGTGCTGGACATCGTCCAGGAACTTGACCCGCCGGGCATCGCCGCCCGCGATCTGCGCGAGTGCCTGCTCCTGCAACTGGAACGTAAACTGGAATTTGACGAGGAACTGGAGGATTACCTCTTCGCCGACCTGCTCCTGGCCCGTAAGATCGTCAAGCACCACTTCGAGCTCTTCAGTAAGAAGCACTACGACAAACTGATCGACAAACTGGAAGTCGACGAGGACGAACTCAAGGATGCCCTGGCCGAGATACTGAAACTCAACCCCAAGCCCGCCAGCGGACTCAGCGGGAGGGCCGGTGGCCGGGCCGCCCGGGTGGTGGAGCCGGATTTCGTCGTTACGGTCGAGGACGGAGAGATAAAGCTGCGCCTCACCTCCCGCAATGCCCCGGACCTGCGGATCAACGACCATTACCAGGAGATGCTGGCCGACTACCGCCGCAAGCAAAAGGAAGCCGGCAAACTGAGTCTGGCCCAGAAGCAGGCCGCCGGTTTCATCCGCCAGAATATCGACAGCGCCAACTGGTTCATCGAAGCCATCCAGCAAAGGCAGCAGACTTTGTACAGCGTGATGCACGCCATTGTCCGTTACCAGGAGGAATTTCTCCAGACCGGAGACATCAAGACGCTCCGGCCGATGATCCTGAAGAACATTGCCGAGCCGACGGGGCTGGACATCAGTACGGTGAGCCGGGTGGTCAATTCCAAATTCGTCCAGACGGACTTCGGCACCTACTCCCTGCGGGAATTCTTCAGCGAGGGCATGACCAATCAGGAAGGGGAAGAAGTCAGTACCACCCAGATCAAGAAAACGCTCTCGGAAATCATCAGCCGGGAGGACAAGCGCAAACCCCTCAACGATTCCAAGCTGCAGAAGGCGCTCTCCGAGGCAGGTTACGACATCGCCCGGCGAACGGTGGCGAAGTACCGGGAGTTGCTGGGCTTACCGGTGGCACGGTTACGGAAGGAGCTGTAAAGCGCCCCGGCGAATAGTCCGTAGTCGCTAGTCGAACCCTCCCGGAGCTACCACGTTACTACCGACTAGACACAATCGACTAGCTACTCCCATCCGCCCATGACCAAATTTCCGGATTTCCCCTACCAGCGCCCCGACCTAGACCAGTTGGAAACGGCCTTTAATGCCGTGCTGGCCGAACTGACCGCCGCCGAGACGATCAACGATGCAATTGCGTCCGTCGAGCAGATTGACAGTATCCGCGCTTCGGTGGCTTCCGCTTACAATGTCGGTTACATCCGGTACAGCATCGACACGCGGGACGAATTTTACGTAGGGGAAAAGCAATGGTTTGACGAGCACCTGCCCCGTACCCAGCAGTGGGAGATGGACTACTACCGCGCCCTGCTGGACAGCCCCCACCGGGAAGCGCTGACCAATCATTTCGGCAACCAACTTTTCGTTTCCGCCGAAGTGGCCGTAAAGACCTTTCGCCCCGAGATACTGGAAGACCTGCAGGCCGTCAATAAACTCAACTCCGAGTACACCATGCTGCGGGGGCAGGCCAAGATCGAAGTGGACGGCAAAACCTATAACCTCAGCAGTATCACCCCTTTGGAGCAGGACGCCGACCGGGAACTGCGTAAGCGGGCCACCACGGCCAAGTGGGACTGGTACGGCAGCCACCAGGAAAAGATCGAGAATACCTACGGGGAGATGACCAAGCTCCGCGACGGTATGGCAAGAAAGCTGGGCTACGATAATTTCGTGGGTCTTGGCTACGCCAATATGGGCCGGACGGACTACGGTCCCGAACAGGTCGCCAACTTCCGGCGCCAGGTAGCGGAGCACATCGTTCCCCTCACCCGGAAGATCTACCAGAAGCAGGCGGAACGGCTGGGGCTGGAGCGACTGCACTATTACGATCTCAGTTTTCGCTTTCCGGGCGGGAACCCCAAGCCCGTCGGCTCCCCCGCCGACATCGTCGCCAGTGCCGAGCGGATGTACAACGAACTCAGCCGGGAAACCGGAGATTTCTTCCAGGTCCTCCAGGATCGCCAGTTGATGGACCTGGAGGCCAAGGACGGCAAGGCGCCCGGGGGCTACTGCACCTACGTCAACGACCAGCAGGCTCCCTTCATCTTCTCCAACTTCAACGGAACGAGCCACGACATCGACGTGCTCACCCACGAATTCGGCCACGCCTTCCAGGTCTACTCCAGTCGCCACCAGCGCCCGATGGAGTACGCCTGGCCGACCTACGACGCCGCCGAGATCCACTCCATGAGCATGGAGTTCTTCACCTACCCCTGGATGGCCTCCTTCTTCGGCCCCGACGCCGAGAAGTACTACTTCAGCCACGTGGCCGGTTGCCTCCGCTTCCTGCCCTACGGCTGCGCGGTGGATGAATTCCAGCACCTCTTGTACGAGCAACCGGAACTGAGCAACGCCGGACGCAATGCCCTGTGGAAAAAGATGGAGGCCAAGTACCTGCCCCACCTGGATTATAGCGACCATCCCTTTCTTTCCCAGGGCACCTACTGGCAGAGCCAGCTCCACATCTTCGGGATGCCGTTCTACTACATCGACTACTGCCTGGCCCAGATCTGTGCCTTCCAGTTCTGGCTGAAGGACGAACAGGACCACGCCACCGCCTGGAGCAGTTACGTGAAACTCTGTAAGGCCGGCGGTAGCCGGTCCTTCCTCGGGCTGGTGGAACTGGCGGGGCTGGAAAATCCCTTTGAGGACGGCGTAGTGGAACGGATCGCGAAGCGGGCGAACGAACGGCTGGGTTGAGCCTTTCCTTCCGGCTCTCCCTCCTGCTCTTTCTCCAGTTTGCCGTCTGGGCCAGCTGGCTCATCAACCTCGGCACTTATTTATTACAGAGCCTGAACTTCAGTGGCCGGGAAGTAGGGATGATCTACGCCACCAACGCCATCGCCGCTACGGTCACGCCGCCGCTGATGGGCTGGCTGGCCGACCGGAAATTCAACGCCGAGCGTATCATGGTGGTGCTGAACGCCGTGGGCGGGGCGGCCCTCATCGGCTGCTACCTCAGTACGTCCTTCGTTCCGTTCTACGCAGCGATGTTGCTGTTCAACCTTTGCTTCATTCCCACCTTCAGCCTGGCGGCGGCGCTCTGCTTTTTTCACCTCACCGATCCGGAACGGGAGTACCCCCGCATCCGCGTGTGGGGCACGGTGGCCTTCATGCTGGTGGGGGCGGCGTTGAGCTGGTTCGGGGTGGAAAACTCCCCATTGCCGTTACTGGCGGGCGGACTGACCAGTTTTGCGCTGGCCGGCTTCGCCTTCCTGCTCCCCGCCACCCCGCCACGGCCGACGACGAGCTGGACGGACCTGAAGGGGCCGGAAGTACGGCGTATTTTCCGGTCGCGGGGGATGATCGTGCTCCTGTTGGCCATGCTGGCCAGTTGTATTCCCTCCAGTTTTTACTACAGTTTCCTCAATCCGTTCCTGAACGAGGTGGGCTGGCCGGCGGCCGCGGCAAAGATGTCGCTCGGGCAGCTGGTGGAGATCGGGGTGGTGCTGGCGATGCCCTGGGTATTCCGCAACGTCCGTTTTCGCAGCGTCATCTTCTGGGGGCTCCTGGCCTGGGGCCTTCGCTACCTGGCCTTCGGTATCGGCCGGCCGGGCTACTACGAGTGGCTGCTCTACGCCGGTATCGTCGTACAGGGCGTGGCCTTTGCCTGGATCATCATCGCCGCCCAGATATACATCGACAAGCGGGTGCCGGCGGGGTTACGCAACACGGCCCAGGGCCTGGTTTCCTTCGCCAATCTGGGTATCGGGGCCTTTCTCGGCAGCTGGATCGCGGGGGAGGTGGTGAACGCCAACGCGCTGCCCGGAGGCAATCACGACTGGTGGTCGATCTGGCTGGTACCGGGGGTGGTGGGTACGGTCGCGGCGGTATTGTTCCTGGTGTTTTTCCCGCGGGGGGAGAAACTATAATTTCCGGGAAAGCACCCAAGGCTGGCCGTTTGACCCCTGCGTCAGGGGGATTTCGGTGGAGGAAGGGGGCGCGGACGCAGGTGCAAAAAGTACCAAGGGGGAAAGTCCGAATCCCCGGGCACGGTCGGTTGATTGTAGTGCAAACTTAGAACTGTCTGATCCAGTTTGA
The DNA here is from genome assembly GCA_963838715.1 of Lewinellaceae bacterium. GTDB lineage: Bacteria > Bacteroidota > Bacteroidia > Chitinophagales > Saprospiraceae > Neolewinella. The sequence continues at coordinate 2,323,517 of CAWISE010000009.1, read as the reverse complement.
AACTCAGGTCAGGCCCGGCCGCTCCGGGCACCAGAAATTGCTTTTAAATTGGTCGACCAAATTTGGTTAACCAATTTTGAAACCTTACATTTGGCTTATCGTATACACTTGCCTTCCCGATCATGCTAGATAACTTCAGTGAAATAAAGGTCGAAACGCCCGTAGACAAGATCATCCGCCAGATCCGGCACTTGATTTCCACCGGCCAGTTGTCTCCCGGAGACCGGCTTCCCGCCGAGCGAAAGCTGGTGGAGCGATTCGGCGTCAGCCGCAGTCAGGTTCGGGAAGCGCTTCAGAAACTGGAATTTTACGGTATCCTGCGGACCCACCCCCAGAGCGGGACGGAGGTTGCGGGTATGGGGATCATCGCCCTGGAGGGGCTGATCACCGACGTTCTGGAGATCGAGGAGCATGATTTTGCTTCCCTGGTCGAGACCCGGGTCATCCTTGAAGTCCGGGCCGCCCAACTGGCCGCGGAACGCCGTACTCCCGAGGACCTGATCGCCATCCAGCAGGCACTCCTCGCCTACGAGGGAAAGCTGCGGAGCGGTGACTCCGCCGTAGAGGAAGACCTGCTCTTTCACCTGAAGGTGGCCGAGGCCGGCAAGAACGGCGTACTGAAATCCCTGATGCTCGTCATTACGCCGGATATCATCACCAACTACCGGAAATATAACGTCTGTAACGAACAGCTCAACCTGAAGACACTGGGCGAACACGAAGAGATCCTTCATTGCATTCAGCAGCAGGACGTGCACGAGGTAGGGCAGGCCATGGAGCGACACCTGCGGGACGTCGTGAATTTCAGCCGTACCCTCACCAAGGAATAAAGTCGGGTTTACTAAATCACGCATTCATTCATCACCGTATTTCTCCGCGCATCCGGATGATGCCCGGTCGGGCAACCGCCCCCTGATTAACTGACATAAGCCTTCCGAATCGTAAATGCCCCGCCGTTTATCGGGGCGGAATTTGCCCCCTGCCCGCCGCCATCGGCGGTCGGGACAGGCGGCCTATGTCCCCTAACTACCCCTAAAGGCTCTAATACTATCGGCTACCTGAAACAACTTTTACAATCCTTCCTCCCCGCCCGGTTCCCCCGGGCGAATTAAAAATTTGCACCTGCGTCCGCGCCAAAAAATATCCATGTTAGCATTCCACCGTTACCTGCCGTTATTTTTTCTGCTGTTCCTGCTGAGTTGCGGGGACACCGAAATCAGCCCCTCCGTGCTGCGCACGGCAGCAGAGATCCGCGAGGCCATCGCCACCGCCCGGCCCGGTGACGTACTCACCATTGGAAGTGGTACCTACGAGAACCTGGAACTGGAATTCCGGGGGAGGGGCGCAGCCGGACAGCCCATCCGCCTGGTTGCCGAGGAAGCGGGAAAAGTATTCCTGGAAGGAGAATCCAGCCTCGCCATTTCCGGGGAGTACCTGGAAGTGAGCGGTCTTGTTTTTCGCAACGGACATACGCCGACGAGCGAGGTGATCTCCTTTCGCACCGAGGACGGGGCACTGTGTAACCACTGTCGCGTCACGGAGTGCGTGATCGACAACTACAATCCGGCGGAACGCTTCGACAGCGATTACTGGGTGGCACTTTACGGTCGCCACAACCGCTTCGACCACAATTACCTGGTGGGTAAGCGGAACCAGGGCGTCGTACTGGCCGTGCGGCTGGACGAGGAGGAGAGCCGGGAAAATTTTCACCGGATCGACCATAACTACTTCGGGTACCGGCCGACGCTGGGCTCGAACGGCGGGGAGACGCTGCGCATCGGGACCAGCCACTACTGCGAGAGCAACTCCAATACGCTGGTGGAGAGCAACTACTTCGACCGCTGCAACGGGGAAGTGGAGATCGTCTCCAACAAGAGCGGACAGAATATTTTCCGGGGTAATACCTTCTTCGAATCGACCGGCACGCTGACCATTCGTCACGGTAACGAGGTAACGATCGCCAACAATTTTTTCTTCGGTAACGGACGGGCCAATACCGGCGGCATCCGCGTGATCAACGCCCAGCAGACGGTCGTCAACAATTACCTGGACGGGCTGCGCGGCTACCGTTTCCGCAGCGCCCTGACGGTGATGAACGGGGTACCCAACTCCCCGCTGAACCGCTACGTCCAGGTGACGGACTCGCGGATCGACAACAACGTCGTGATCGACTGCGACCACGTTCAGTTGGGTGTCGGTAGTGACGAGGAGCGCAGCGCGAAGCCGGAACGCACTACGATTGCCAATAACGTTTTTTACCGGGAGGCGGGAGGCAAACTATTTTCCGCCTTCGATGACATGAGCGGGATCACCTTTTCCGGCAACCTGGTCAGCACCGGCCTGGAGCCCTTCCAGGCGGGGGGCTTCACGGAGCGGGTCATCGAACTGGAGAAAACGGAAAGCGGAGTGCGCATTCCCCTGAATACGCCGGCGGGAGACAGTATCCGTGCCGGTCTCGCCGCGATGGCTACGCCGGAGAATACCGGTATGTCCTGGTACCCGCGTACGGAGCCGGAGCAGCGCTTCGGTACCGGAAAGGTCATTGAGGTGGCCGCCGGTATCAATACCCTCCGGGAAGCGGTCGCGGGTTCCGCTCCGGGAGACATCATCCGGCTGACGGAAAGCGGGGAGTACCTGCAGACCAAATCGCTGGACCTGACCCACCCGCTCACCTTCGAGGCTGCCCCGGGGCTGACGGAAAAACCACGCTTGCTGTTCCGCAAGACGAGCCTCTTCAACATCGAGAACGGAGGCGGGCTCACCCTGCGCGGGCTGCGCCTGGACGGACGGGAGTGCCGCGACCGGCCCCTGAACGCCGTCATCCGGACCAGCCGCTACTCCATGAGCAACAACTACAAACTCTTCCTAGAGGGTTGTGACTTTACCGATCTCGACATTAACCACAGCTTCAACGTGCTGCAGGTATTCAAAAACACCTTCGCGGATTCCATCGTGCTGCGCGATTGCCGCTTCGAGGGCATCTCCGGCAGCGTGCTGGCGCTAGACCGGGAAACGGAGGATATCGGAATTTATAACGCCCAGTCGGTTATCGTGGAGAACTGCCTCTTCGATGACATCGGCCAGGAAGCGATCCTGGTCCACCGTGGCGGAAGTGACGAAAGTACGCTCGGCCCGATGGTGACCATCCGGCGTTGCACTTTCGACGAGATCGGCGGCGACAAACGGAACGGTACGGGGAGTGCCGTCAATCTGTACGGCACCCAGCGGGTGATGGTAACTGACTGCATTTTTGACGACTCCAAGCCCCTCCGGCTGCACCTGGTGGTGGGGGAACCGGTGGTGATGATTGCCAACTCCGTATTCTCCGGGGGAACGACCATCGAAGACAACGGGGAACCCTACGCCACGGAAAATTTATTACTTAACCAAACCGAGCCCGTCACCCAACTGGCGAACGGCCGGCCGATCGGGACAACACTACCAGAATGAACCGACTGATCTACATAGCAAGCTTCCTGATATCCTGCTGGATGACGGGATGTACCGCGCCGCGGGGCGGGGAGGAACCCGTGGGAGAGGAAACGCTCTTCGCGCGGGAAATCGCCCGCACCCGGGCGCGGGTGGACGGCATCATGGCCGCCGGTATCGAAGTGCCGGTACCCGAGGACATGGCGGGGGGCTACACCCACGAGGAGCACAAGCGCAACTGGAGTACACTGCGGGATGCCGGGGCGTTATTCGTCCATACCGGAGAGGAGCGTTATGCCAGCTTCGTGCGGGACGCCCTGCTCCGCTACGCGGAATTGTACCCGACAATTCCGACCCACCCGACGGCCCGCTCCTACGCTACGGGCAAACTCTTCTGGCAGTGCCTGAACGACGCGAACTGGCTGGTGTACGTCAGTCAGGCCTACGGAGACATCTACGACTGGTTACCGGAGGAGGAGCGGACCCTGCTGAACGACCGTTTGTTCCGGCCGATGGCAGACTTCCTGTCCGTCGGGAACCCCCAGTTCTTCAACCGTATCCACAACCATTCCACCTGGGGTTGCGCGGCGGTGGGTATGATCGGCCTGGTCATGGAGGATGCCGCGCTGGTGAACCGGGCGCTCTACGGGCTGCCCCCCGGGAGTCTGCCGGACGACCTGCGCGACGACGACAGCGGGCTGATCAAGGACAAGTACGGCCGGGCGGGCTTCCTGTCGCAGCTGGACCTCAGTTTTTCCCCCGACGGTTACTTTACGGAGGGGCCCTATTACCTGCGCTACGCCCTGTCTCCCTTCCTGCTGTTCGGGCGGGCCCTGGCGGAGAAGCGACCCGACCTGGACATCCTGGCGTACCGGGACGGTATTCTCGGAAAGGCGATCGGGGCCCTGGTCCTGCAGGCGGACCCTACCGGAGATTTCTTTCCCATCAACGATTCCCAGAAGGGAATGTCGCTGTACTCCCCGGAGGTGGTCAAGACGGTGGACTACGGGTACTTCCTGTACGGGGAAGACCCGGAGCTGCTCTCCCTGGCCGTGATTCAGGATCGGGTAACCCTCGACGCGGCCGGCCGGGCGGTCAGCGATGCCATTGCGGCGGGGAAGGCCCGGCCATTCCGACCTGCTTCCACTTTGTTTACCGACGGGGCGGACGGCAAACAGGGTGGCGTGGGTATTCTGCGTGCCTACGGGGCCGACGATCACGCCAGCGTACTGCTACTGAAGTATGCCGCCCAGGGAATGGGCCACGGCCACTTCGACCGGCTGGGCTACTCCTTTTACAACGAGCTGGGAGAGGTGATCCAGGATTACGGCTCCGCCCGCTGGGTGAACATCGACCAGAAGGGGGGCGGCCGTTATCTGCCCGAGAACAACAGCTGGGCCAAACAATCGGTAGCGCACAATACGCTGGTGGTGGACGAGACTTCCCATTTCGGTGGAGACATCAGCCGGGCGGAGGAACACCATCCGGACCTTTATGCCGCCATTACCGACCCCAACTCCCCGCAACTGATCAGTGCCGGGGAGGATCATGCCTATCCGGGGAGGGAACTGCACCGGACGCAGTTACTGGTGACGGACGAAGCCTTCGCCGAACCGCTGCTCATCGACGTATTTCGCACCCGCGGCCCCGCCCCCGCCACCTACGATCTGCCGACCTGGTACAAAGGGCAACTGCTGGCAAACAATTGCGAATGTCGCACGCCTAACGAACTGAAACCACTGGGCACCGACCACGGCTACCAGCACCTGTGGGCCGAGGCCCGGTGCCGCCCGACCGACAGCCTCCTGCGGGTCAGCTGGCTGCACAACGGCCGTTTCTTTACCCGCACGGCCACGGTGGAAGCCGGGGACGAACTGCTGCTGGTCCGTCCGGGAGCAAACGACCCGGAGATGAACCTGCGGCGCGACCCCGGATTGGTGCACCGGCGCGGGGGAGAGAAAAGTACCACCTTCGTTTCCGTACTGGAAACCCACGGTAACTATTCCCCCCGAAACGAAGTCCCCACTTCCCCCTACGGACAGCTGACCGACTTAGCGTTGCTGACGGACACGGAAGACTACACCGCCCTCAGTTTTGCGCACGAAAACGGTGACAGTTGGCTGCTTTTACTGGCCAATCAGGATGCCGGGGCGGAAACCAACCACCGTTTGACTATCGCGGGCCGTAAGTACGACTGGCGGGGCGTTCACCAGCTGATTAAAGGTAAAAGCAATGCGGGCAAGTAGGGGGTGCCCTGTTTGTTGCTGAACTTCGCTTCGTACTCCTTTACGTAAATCCCTCTCCGGTCACTGACCGGAGGGGGCTGTTTTTCAGGGGGACGATACCCAGTATCCGGCCGATACTTTCTTCCACTTGCTCCATCTCTTCCCGGCTGGCGTGACCGATCAGGGAGATCATTCGCTTTTCGCTGATACTCCGGATCTGAAAGCAGTCGATGGCACTGTCCTTGTCGAGGGAAGAAGGGGCTCCGGCGGGCACCTTGACCATCCAGGTTGCCAGTCGGTAATGCGGCTTCCAGCCGGTGATGGGGGCGACGACGCGCAGGGGCAATTTTCCCATATTCTCCTCGTCGATGATGAGAGCGGGGCGCTTTTTTGAGATTTCAGCCCCGACGGTCGGACTCAGATTGATCAGCCAGATCTCTCCTTTCTTCATGGCAGCTTAGTGTTCGTGCAGGTCGTCGTGGTGACAGTCGAAGCAGAGCAGGTCGTCGTTTTCCCGGTAGTCGATGGCCATCACTTCCAGGGCAACTTGCCGCAGGGACTCCTTGCCCAGCACGCCCTGTACGTACAGTTCGTTCATCACGGCCTCCAGGAGTCGGAACTGTTCGTCCCGGGGGAGCGTACCGATGTTATCGATGACCTGATCCAGTTGCTCCACCCTTAGCGGAGTTGCAGGTTGGCGGACCCCAGGATACCGAGGTCGGTGACGATCTGAACGCGGTAGAAACCGTCGGCCAGTTTATCGTCCAGTTCGTGACTGAAGCTGATGCGCTGATTGCGCTCCACGTTCACGTCGCGGCCCTCGAGGGCGATTATGTTGGTCTCGGCCCCGTTGATGGTCACCTTGGCGTTGACCGGGTTTTCGCTCACGACGGGCGTGCCGCTCTGGTCGGTCATCATCAGGTAGATCGGGCGGACGCCGAGGTACTCCTCGGGCACGTCGGTCAGATCGAAACTGATGTCGATCTTCTTGACCCGGCTGGCGTTGGTCGTCGTTCTGGTGGCCTTGTTATTGGAGTACAGATTGGCCTGGATGGCCGTGGCCTTGAAGGCCCCGAGCGTCATGACCTCCAGGTCTTTCTCCAGGGTTTCGTTCATCCGGGCGATGTTGTCTTTCTCCTTGGTGGCGTTGTAGGCTTCGGTCTTGGCCGTACTGAGGTCGCGGTTCAACTGTACGTTACGGCCCCGGAGGGTTTCATTCTCCGTGGTCAGTTCCGCGATGTTGTTCTCGAGGATGGTACGGACGTTGATCAGGTCCTCGATTTGTAAGCGCATCTGGTAGGCAACGTCGTTGTCGTTTTTCCGGCTCTTCTGCGCCTGCCGCATATCGTAGAGGGCGCGTTTGGCGGTTTCCTGGGCGGTGGAGAGCTCCCCGCGCATGCTTTCGTTCTCGGCACTTACTTCATTGTACGCCACGTCGAGGCTGTCGACCTGGGACAGCAGGTTGTTCCGCAGCTGTTCGAGCTGGCTGATCTCACCGGACATTTCGGTGTTGGCCACCTGCAGTTCGCCGGCGGCGCTGTTGCGGGTAATGCCCCAGATGAGGGAGCCGAGGAAGAGGAGGCCGAGAATGACGGCCAGGATGGTAAGGTTACGCTTGTCCATTAAGAATTTGCTGGTTTCTCCCTAGTAACGGTTAAGACGGGGTATTGTGCATACGGACTACTTCAGGGCCTCGTACAGGTCTTCCCACCCCTTGCGGTTCCTGACGACTACGTCCAGGTATTCCCGGAAGACGGTCTCGTCCTGCCCGGCATCCTTCACGATGGCTCCGGCCAGACTGGCGGCCAGGTGAGCGGGTTCCAGTTCGCCGTCTCCGAAGTGATGACTGAGGGCGCGGCTCTGGTTGACGACCGAGATGGCCTCGGCGGTGGACAGGGTGGAAGAGGGGGATTTGAGTTGTGTTTTTCCATCTTCCGTACGACCGTTTCTCAGTTCCCGGAAAATGGTGACCAGCCGGCTGATCTCGGCCACGGCATCCTGCTTCACCGGGGGCAGTTCCATCCGGGCCGCGGCGGCCTGACTGCGGTCCGTCACGATCCGGACTTCCTCCTCCAGCGTAGCGGGGAGCGGCATGACGACGGTATTGAAGCGCCGTCGCAGGGCCGAACTGAGTTCATTAACGCCCTTGTCCCGGTCGTTTGCCGTAGCGATGACGTTAAAGCCGCGGCGCGCCTGTACTTCGGTGTTCAACTCGGGAATGGGTAGCAGCTTTTCGGAGAGGACGGTGATCAGCGCATCCTGTACGTCGCTGGGGATGCGGGTAAGTTCTTCGAGGCGGACGAGTTTTCCGGTCTGCATACCGACCATCACGGGGCTGGGGACCAGGGCGGCCTCGCTCGGCCCCTCGGCCAGGAGACGGGCGTAGTTCCAGCCGTAGCGGAGGGCATCCTCGCTCATGCCGGCGGTACCCTGGACGAGTAGTTTGCTGTCTCCCGAAATGGCGGCGGTCAGGTGCTCGCTCACCCAGGTCTTGGCCGTCCCGGGGACGCCGACCAGCAGCAGGGCCCGGTCGGTGATCAGGCTGGCGACGGCAACCTCGATGAGCCGCCGGTCACCGAAATACTTGGGGGTGATCTCCGTACCGTCGGCCAGGGTATCCCCGAGCAGGTAAGTGACCACGGCCCGCGGACTGAGGTTCCAGCCTCCGGGGCGAACGGCTTTGTCGTGCCGGGCGAGGGCGGTCAGTTCTTCGGCGTAGGCCGTCTCCGCGTGGAGGCGGAGCAGGTCGGAAGTGTCCTTACTCATCGGACGTAGGTTTCCTCGGGCTGATTACGGCTCAGCAGCAGGGTGGCGCGCCGGGTGCTCGCCTCGAAGAGTTTTACGATGTTCTTCTGGTCGGCGTAGTGTTCCGTCAGCACCGTATTCTGGATGGTCACCTCCCGTGGGCCTTCCCGCACCGGAACGGCCAGGTACAGCCAGAGGCCGTGGAGGTCGTCGGCCAGTTCCCAGCCGAAGAGTTCCGGGGCGAGTTGTTCTCCGTTCCACTCGATGGAAAAGTGCTTGCCGAGGTAATTTTCCAGCATGGCGCGGGCTTCCCCGGCCTCTCTTTCGGTGCCGAGGTAGAGTCGTGGGCGCACCGGCTTCCTCCAGGGCTTCCTCCAGGTCGTCGGCGAAGAGGTGCATCTCCACCTGGAGCTGCCCGGCCTCCGCCACGTAGCGAACGTTGGTTTTGCTGACGTGGTAGTCGTGGTGAACGGGTCGCAGGGTGGGCGTAAGCAGGAGCAGGAGTAGGGGAAGAGGGCCATGGGGTAAAGGTAGCAACTAGAAAGTAGAATACCGTTGTACATTATAACGCATAAGCAGATAGGTAAGTATGGGCGCTAATTTTCGGAATATCACTACGAAGCATTCGCCGAACTGCCTAATGCGTCATGGCGGAAGCTAATCTATCTCCCGGACGAAGATCAACTGATGGCGGAGCTGATTCTCTCTATTCCTGATTAGTCCAGACCGCCCCCCGGTACCTGCCTACCCAGAAGGATGCGGCGTTGAGCCCGGTACATCGATCCGCTCATTACCTTCGGCGTTGACCGCTGAACGTTCGAAGCCAGCGGCAGTCGAGCTGCTTTCAGGTAGTTGGTCCGATATCCCCGACGACGTCGATTAATGAAGTACTGATTGGTCCAGGACTATCTCAACCCGAGAAGTTGATCTTCGATGATTAAGTACCTGATCGATACCGACATTTGTATCGAGTTGCTCAAACGTAAGTTATAGTCTTGTACGAAAAATTAACTGCCTGATAGCAGCGAGCTGTTTCGTCTCCGAAATTACCATTGCTGAGTTACTGACGGACGACATTCCAACCCGCCCAAACACGAAGTGGACAGGATGAAGGAAGTAATTACTGCTCAGAAGCTAGCTACGGTATTACCTTTCTCCAGTGCTTGCGTACTTCGCCGTGGAACGAGCTAGGCTCAGAAAAGTCAGGTATTCGCAGTTGAAGACTTCGACCTCCTCATCGGTGCTACCGCCGTGCATTATGACCTTGTCATGGTCACCAACAACACCAGACACTACGCGCGCGTTGAGGGCATTCGCCTGGAAAACTGGACGGCCGGTGCACACGATTCATCGGTAGCCTCACTCCCGCTCCTTGCGCAGCCGTCGCAGTATCGCCCACTCCTTCAGCTGGTCCCGCATCTCCTGGGCGGGGTAGCCGAAGTACTGCTTACCGCCCTCCAGGTTTTTGCTGACGCCGCTCTTGGCCGCGATTAGGGCGCGGGGGCCGATGGTCAGGTTCTGGGCGATGCCGGCCTGCCCGAGCAGGACGCACCACTCCCCGATGGTGGTGTTGCCGGCCACGCCGACCTGGCTGGCCAGCAGACAGTGCGGCCCGATCGTACAGTCGTGACCGATCTGTACCTGGGCGTCGATCTTGCAACCCCGGCCGATGGTGGTGACGGAAGTGACCCCGCGGGCGACGGTGCAGCCCGGCCCGATCTGTACGTCGTCCTCCAGCAGGACGGAACCGACACTGCGCCAGGGCTGGTAGGCGTGGGTGTCCTTTTTGTAGTAGAAGGCTTCCCCGCCGATTACGGTGTTGGCCTCGACGATCACCCGGTCCTGGAGTACGCAGCCGTCGCCGATCACGACGTTCGGGCCGAGGTGGCACTCGTCTCCGATCGTGACGTCCCGCCCGATGACGGCCGAGGGGGCGATCACGGTGTCCCGACCTACGGTAATGGAGGCATCCAGCGGCCTCGACGGATACTGCACCCGCGGCCTCGCCCCCCAGAGCAGCGCGTTGAAGGCGGCAAAGGGGCGTTCGTGGACGAGCAGCGCCTTGCCGGGCGGACAGTCTGTCTCCTGGTCGATCAGGATGACGGAAGCCGCGGACTCCAGCGTGGGTTTGTAGTACTTATGAAAGTCCACGAAGCACAGGTCTCCGCGCTCCACGTGGTGGATCTCGTTGATGCCGGTAATGACGATACTGCCGTCGCCGAGGAGGCGGGCGCCGAGACGTTCCGCCATTGCGGCGGCGGTGATGGGTTCGGGGAATTTCATACTTAATTAATGACGCCGGGCAGGCGGTATTTGTAGTACTCCACTCCGGCGCCGTAGACCCAGCCGGTCTTTCCGTCACTCAGGCGGATGCGCACCCAGGGTTCCTTCGGAGTGATCTCCCCGAGGTCGATCTCGTAGAGGGAATCCGTCACCTCGTTCAGAAATTCCACCTCCGCGTAGAGGGGGAGGCGGGCCACGATGCCCTTGTCGAGGCTGGGCCCGCTGCGCACGTTCAGCCCCTCGATGGTCGAGTACAGCACGGTTCTTTTTTCGATCACTACCTGGGCCGGACGGGTGTACAGCACGGTATCGCCCAGGGGTGGGGTGGTCTGTGCCCGCAGCAGGGCGGCCTGCCGGGCCTCGGCCTCGATGCGGGCCTGGTTGGCTTCCTGGGCCAGTTGTTCGGCGGCGGCCAGACTGTCGAGGTAGCTGCGCTTAGCCGTTTCCTCGGCGATCATGGCGTATTCCCTTTCGTTCCCGCTGCACTGGCGGGCCGCCCAGACGAGGAAGATGAGGGTGACGAGACTGAGCAGGAGGTAAGGAGTGAGACGGCTGGTTCTGGTGGCCATGGGCAGAGTGGGTTGGTGGCCCAAAGGTAGGCCATGAAAATATTGTGAAACCTCCGTGACAATTCCCCCTCCTGAGCTACAACAAACCGACCCACCCCACTCTTGTACCAACGTGGCTCCTCGTTCCTACTCCCAGCTCTACCGTCGTTTGCGGTCCGTCGATCCGACGGATTACCAGCGGATCATCCGTCAGTACGAGGAAAGGGAACGGGAGATCGGTCACCTGGACATCGAAGAGTACTTTGAGCTGACCGTCGCCTACGTCGATGCGCTCTTCCAGACCGGGGCCTACCGCCGCCACCAAATGGCGGTCGACCGGGTTATCCATTACAGTATCGAGCACAATTTCCGGACGCTGCCGGATGACGACCGGGATATCTTCCACCAGATGCTGTTGCGAAAGGCTGCCGCCGCCTACCGCCTGAGTGACTATCCCACGGCTGAACACGTGATCCGGGAACTGATTCGGATCAACCCGGGGCAGCCCACCCACACGGCTTTTTTACGGATCGTCCTGTTCAAGCAACGACAGCGTACGCTTCAGTGGGGGAGGGGGCTGTTCATTTTCTGTATGCTGACCGGTGCCGCCCTGGTGACGCTGAACCTGCTCTTAATCAAGCCTTTTTACCCGGGCCGGGAAGCACTGGTCTCCGGTATGACGGCCGTCACTTTGCTGTCCGGCGTACTGCTGCTGGTGCTGGTTTACGGGGGGGTACTGCTGCGTTCCCACAGTCAGGCCCGGGAATTTCAGGCCAAAGCAAAGAACAAACGGCGGCGTTAATCGCTACTAAAAGAAAAATCTACCCAGCACATGTCAGAGACTGCCACCAAACCAACCCTTGTCATCCTCGCCGCCGGAATGGGCTCCCGCTACGGTGGCCTCAAGCAGATTGACGGCGTCGGCCCCAGTGAGGAGGGCATCATCGAGTACTCCATCTACGACGCCATCCGGGCCGGATTCGGCAAGGTGGTCTTCGTGATCCGCAAGGACATCGAAGCCCCCTTCCGGGAAAAGTTCGACGGAAAGTTCGGCGACCAGATCGAAGTGACCTACGCCTTCCAGGGCATGGACAGCTACGTCCCCGCCGACGTAGACCACACCAAGCGCGAGAAGCCCTGGGGTACCACTCACGCCATGCTGGTGGCCAAGGATGTGGTGAACGAACCCTTCGCCGTCATCAACGCCGATGATTATTACGGCATCAAGGGGTTCCAGAAAATGGCTTCCTTCCTGGTGGCCGAGGCCGCGCCCGACCTCTTCTCCATGTGTGGCTACGTACTGCACCGGACCCTGTCCGATCACGGCACCGTCAACCGCGGCGTGGCCGTCGTGGCGGAAGATTTTCTACTGAAGGACGTCAACGAGCGCCTCAAGATCCAGCGGGGCGACGACAAAAAGGTCTCCTACCTAGGAGAAGACGGCCACCGCTACGAACTGGCCGACAACGATGTCGTTTCCATGAATTTCTGGGGCTTCCATCCCTCCGTCTTTGACGTCATCGAAAAGGGTTTTCACGATTTCGCCCGGGCCCATACCGGCAATCCGAAGGCGGAGTACCTCATCCCCGAGGTGGTTGACGGAATGATCAAGGACGGTAGCGCAAAGGTCAAGGTACTCGTTACCGACGACAAGTGGTACGGCGTCACCTACCAGGAAGACAAGCCGAAGGTGCAGGAGGCCTTTGCGATGCTGGTGGCGGAGAATACCTACCCCAGCCCATTGTTTGATTAGTGATTACTGATTGTTGATTTTGGATTAGAGATTGCGGGCCGTCATGACGGCAAATCACCAATCTAAAATCAGTAATCACGAATCACCAATATTTCAGTACTCGCTCCACCGCCGTAACTCCAGCACCAGCGGAGGTTGCCCTTCCCGCACCTCGGAAGCGACTTCCTCGAAACTGGGGGCCCGCCACTTCGTGGTCGGAGAACGGGTAAAACCGTACGGTTCGGTGGGTACTCCCCAGAAATTACGGTCCAGTTTGCCGTTGCCGTTCAGATCCTGGAAGGCGGCGAAGACGTAGCGGCCGGGTCCGGGTAGTACCAGGGAAACCGTGGTTCTGTTCCCTTCGATCCGGTTGACAATGCCGACCAGATCCCTGTCATCCTGGAAGGCCTCCGCATCGGGGAAGACCGCCAGCCGTAATTCGCCACCCGCCTCGGTACTGGTTACGGAGACCGTCACCTGCCGTGAGGGCAGGAGCAGGATCATGGGAAATAACAGGGCAAACAGGTAGTACATGTCGATACAAAGGTAATTGTCCGGGAAACATAAAAACGGGCCGCGATACTACATCGCGGCCCGTTTTTAGCTTGTCGGTAACGTTCGCCGAATCTATACGCAGAAGCGGTCGAAGGCCATTTTAAGGTTCTCGGCAATGATGGTGGCCGTGCGCCCCTCGATGTGGTGGCGCTCCAGCACGTGCACCAGCTCACCGTCCTTGAACAGGGCGATGCTCGGGCTACTGGGGGGGTAAGGTAGCATTAGTTCGCGGGCCTTGGCGGTGGCTTCCCGGTCGACACCGGCAAAGACGGTGTAGAGATGATCGGGCTTGGCGGCATTGGTCAGTGCCAGTTTGGCCCCGGGGCGGGCGTTGGCCGCGGCGCAGCCGCAGACGGAGTTGACCACCAGCAGGGCCGTGCCTTCCATTTCACCGATGGCTTCCTGGACGGCGGCGGCATCGGTGAGGGCATCGAAACCGAAATTGGTCAGTTCCTTGGACATCGGCGTAGTGAGCTCGATCGGGTACATAATCCTGAATTTTAATTGTCTGTTAGTAACCAACGGTGGCTGCCGGTGGCGATGAATTGGGAGGAATGAGCGAAATTTGCGTCACGCTTCCCCGGTTGTAGTTACAATCTTCCCCCGGTTTTAGTTGGAAGCCGCTCCCCTAACTATCCGTTTTATGCGTTCGCTCCCGCTTCTCTTTTTCTTTTCGGTCTGCCTGCTGGCCGCCTGCACCAAGGACGCCCTTCCCGAACCGGAGCAGGCGGATTGCTTTCTGGAGGAAGCCCCCACTTACGTCAACGAAGTGAAGCCCATCATCGAGCGGAACTGCGCCTACAGCGGCTGTCACCTCGGTGGGGCACCCGGGCTCTACGATAGTTACGAAGGCGTGCTGCCGAACCTGGAAAGCGGTATTTTCCGTCAGCGTGTCATCGACGTGCGGGCCGACCCCACGATCGGTATGCCCCCCGAATACGCCCCGGCCGACCGCCCCATCGCCCTCACCGAGGAGGAACTCCAGATCATCAGTTGCTGGCTCGACGCCGGTTTTCCCCAGGAGTAGCGATTAGCCCGTAGTCTTTAGTCTTTAGTCAATATTCAGCCATGCGTTCCCTACTGTTACTACTACTGTTCCTTCCCGGACTCCTTACCGCCCAGCGCGAACGCGTTTACCGCACCTTCAAGGATACCCGCGTAGTCAACGTCCACAGCATCGAAACCCTTCCGAAGGGGAAACTCGACGTTCGCATCAGCCACCGTTTCGGAGATCTGCTGGGGGATAACGGAGGCTGGGCCACCTTCTACGGACTCGAACAGGCGGAGGATGTGGCCATCGGTGCCGAGTACGGGTTCACGGATGATTTCAGCTTCGGCATCTACCGGGCCAAGGGGGCCGGGACCACCCCCCTCGGGCAGGCCAGTCTGCGCCAGCTGCTCAACGGCGTTGGTAAAATTCGGGTGTTACACCAGGAAGAGGGCGGCGGCACCCCACTCTCCGCCACCCTGGTGGGCACGGCCAGTTTCAGTACCAGCACCAAAATTGAGGGTAATGACAACCTCGTGCGCAGCTTTCCGAAATTCGCCCACCGCATGGCCTTCAACGGCAGCCTCGTGCTGGGCCGCAAGTTCGGTGACCGCTTCAGCCTGCAACTCATTCCGGGGGTCACCCACCGCAACCTGGTCCCCTTCGCGGGGGAAAACACCATCTTCAGCCTCGGGGGCGCGCTCCGGCTGCAGGTCACCCGCGTGGTGGCGCTGGTGGCGGACATCACCCATCCCTTCAGCAACACGATCAGTGAGGACAACGGCTACGCTACTCCACTGGGCATCGGCTTCGAGTTCGATACCGGCGGCCACGTTTTTCAACTGAACTTTACCAACGCCAAGGGCCTTTTCGAAACGGACTACATCCCCTACACCACCAGTCAGTGGGGGGAAGGGGAATTCCGCATGGGCTTCACCATCAGCCGCTGGTTCAATCTGTAAGAAGGGGGGCGGGGACGCAGGTGCGAAATTCACGAACAGGCAGTGAGGTGGTCGGCCGTCTCGTAGTCCCGATGACCATCGGGGCGGAGGACGTCCGACCACTCGAACGAAACAAACATGAAAAAACTTCTTCTCCTCCTTCCCCTCCTGTTACTTCTGGCCCTCGCCGGTCGCCCCGACCGCCTGCCCGTTGTCGATGCGGAGACGCCCGTCCACGAAGTATTACGTAGCCTGGGGGCACCCCAGCGGGCCGACGTAACCCCGCGCCCGGTGGATGGTGCCAGCGCCGAACTCGGGGCCAGGCTGGTGCTGGAGGGGCTGCGGGCACAGGGCGGTCAGCAGAGTGCCCACTTCAAGTGTACCAGTTGTCACAATGTGGTGCGGGAAGACCCCGTACTGACCGGCTACGACCCCGAAGCGCGCCTGAATTACGCGAAGGCGAACGGACTCTCTTTCCTCCCCGGTACCACCCTCTGGGGTGCCGTTAACCGGGAGAGCTACTACAACGGCGATTACGAAAAGAAATACGGTGACCTGGTCATGAATGCCAGAAAAGACCTGCGCGGGGCCATCCAGCTCTGCGCCGTGGAGTGTGCCCAGGGGAAGCCCCTCAGCGAGGTTGAAATGGAGAGCGTCGTGATCTACCTGCACACCATCGGGCTGAAACTCGGCGACCTGCCCGCCGGAAGCCCTACGGCCGATCGGATCAACGACGCCATCCCCCGCGGTGATCAGGCCGAGCTGATCGAGGAGATCAAAGCCGGCTACAGCCTGGCCAGCCCCGCTACTTTCGTCCTGCCCCCCACGGACCGCCGGGCCGGCTACCCCATCGCCGGGGAGGCAGACCCCACCAACGGCCGGCTGGTGTACGAATTGGCTTGCCTGCACTGTCACGCCGATCAGCGCTACAGTTTCTTCAACCTCTCCGAAACGGAGGACGACTATGCCTTCATGGCCCAGCACTTCCCCCGCTATACCCGCTACTCCACCTACCAGGTTAGTCGCTACGGTACCAGTCCCATTCCGGGGAAAAGGGCCTATATGCCCCACTACACCGCCGAGCGTATGACCGACCGGCAGATCGAGGACCTGCGGGCATTTTTTGAGGCGGGAGCTTCGAAGTAGCAGGTTCAGTGGAGTTTGTCGGTCCGACAACTCGGAACGGTAAAACTCGGAACGAACCGAACAACTCCACCCCCGCATCGGTCGTTGTTGGTTATAGGCTTTAGAGCTATTAATCCCACGAAACTATCTCCGGCATGCGTTACCTGGCGGCCACCTGCTTTTTGCTGTTACTTTGCACCTGCGTCCGCGCCCAGGACGGCACCCCCGATTTTCGCTGCATCATTTCCTCGGAGGGGCGCGACAGCCTGATCTGGATTAACCGGCCCATCGACTGCGGTGGTACCTACGAGGCGACCGAAATTTACCGGCGGAGCCAGAACGGGGACGACATTACGCTCGTCGGAGAAATCACGGACCCCACCGTCACCAGCTTTGCCGTCCCCAGTGACGGGTCGGTCTATTTCTACGATATCTGTTACCGGGTGGCGGGGTGCGCGGGAACCTTTTGCTCCCGACGGCTACGCAGTGGCTCCCTGGCACCGCCGGAGTCCGTGTACGTCAGTATCGAGAACGGTAGCCTGTTCGTACGCTGGCGGGAATCGAGTTCCCCGCAGGTATCCTCCTACATTATTTTTGAGGATGACGGGACCGACCTGCTACCGATCGATACCGTAACCGGAACGGAGCTGGAACTGGCCGGACTGACCGGTGCCTTCGAAAGTAACCCGGAGCTGGCCGGCCGTCGTTTTCTCGTGGTCAGCCGCGACGATTGCGAGAACCTGAGTCCGCGTAGTGCCATCGTCAGTGGAGTAGAAGGAATTCTGCAAACTGTCGACCCCTGTGTTGCCCAGGTGAATGTTTCAGCCGTTCCGTTAAATACGGTTGAGAATCCCCTATACCTGGTTTTCGTCTCCGTCGACGGTGGACCTTACCTGCCCAATCCACGGCAGTCCTGGGGACGGTATACCGATTTACCCATCGGCAGCGAAGCCTGTTTTTTTCTGGTAAGCCGGCCGGTTGACCTGGTCGTCCCCGTACGCTCGACGACCATTTGTACCACCATTACCGGACAGGAAGTCAATGATCTTCCCGTTGAACTGTACGGAGTCGAAGCGGGGGACGATGGAAGTCTCTTATTTCGCTTTGATCCCGCCACGGTCCCGCCCGACAACCCGGAGTTGTTCGTGGAACAAGTTATTGCCGGAGGAGAGGTACTTCGGAGCTCCGCGGGCCCGGCGGATGCGGCACTTGCCCTTAATCCACTCCCGTTTGTTCCCGCTAACGGTACGTCCGGAGGGCGGTTCCGCTTCGAGACGGTCGATGCCTGCGGGCGGGAACTGACGAGTAACGAAGTCGCTCCGGTCGTGCTGGGGGGGCGGGCCGTCGTCCCCGGCCGGAATTTTCTGAGCTGGACGGAACTGGTAAATGGTTTGCCGGGAACGACGGTCTACGACCTGCTGCGGGTGGATACCAGCGGTAATGAGACATTGATCGCCAGCGGTCTGCTGGAACGGGAGTTTACGGACGAGGTGCCGGCACGGGTGGGGACGGCCTGCTACCGGGTGGTGGCCCGCTACTCTCCGGAAGCGAGTAATGAGGTAGCCTTTCGCTCTAATCGCATCTGCCTGGCCCCCGACCTGGAGGTGTACTTCCCGAATGCGCTCAGCCCTTCTTCCTTTTTTGAGGACAACCGTCGCTGGCGGCCCCTCTTCAATGGCGATTTTTCCGGTACGGATTACGCCCTGCGCATCTTTAGTCGCTGGGGTGCGCTGGTCTTCGAAACTAAAGACCCCGGTGCCGGCTGGGAAGGAATGTCAGGAGACGGGGAGCGGGCGGCCCCCGGCGTTTACGTCTTTGCCCTGAGTTTTACGGACCGCGACGGCCGGGCCATTGTGCGTGCGGGCGACATCAATCTGCTGCGGTAGCGGGCCCCGTAACTTTCCCCGATAGAAAAGACGTTCAAAGTTTGGTCGTACGATCGTAACCGACCTACTTTTGCGCTCCCAGGGTTGGGTGGCCGAGCGGCTAGGCACTGGTCTGCAAAACCAGGTACGGCGGTTCGAATCCGCTCCCAACCTCTGAAATTAAGCCAGTTCTCGTTTACGGGGGCTGGCTTTTTTAGTTTTGGTCAAACGCGGCGATGGTGTACTCCAGCCGCGCCTCGATGGTCCGGTTGGTCGTGCGACCGGGAAAGAGGACGATCTCGGCCCTGACCTCTTCGTTCATCAGGAAGAGATCCCGGAAATTCTTGAGCTGGGGGCTGAGGTCGATCACCGTCAGACGCCGGCCGAAGAGATCACCGGTGCTGAACATGAATTCCAGCCGTTCGCAGCCATTGACCTGCCCCACCGGGCAGAAGCGTAACTCCGCCCGCTCGAACTGGCTGAAATCTTCTCCGTTTACGCTGACGAGGCGGGCGCGGAATCCACCCACGAAGTCAATCTCGTTCACGTCCACGTTGGCGGCCGCCCGCTCCCGCTCGAAATTGGTTCGGAGCATTGGAATGGGTTGCACGAACGATTGGATCGAGGAAAACCCGGCGGGGATGCCGAAGGAGAAGGGTTCGTAGGTGATCTGGAACAGGGCGGTGGGGGCACTGTCGCCGCAGCCGGTGCCGAACAGCAGCGCGGCTAGTGCCAGAAGGGAAAAGTAAGTGCGCAAATCGGGAAAATTTTATGCTCTCATAACGAAGGGCTGTGTCAACCAGTATCTAGCAACTCTTATGTTACCTTTACCGCAACCAACCCCCTGCTCCCCCCATGGCCCTGAAATACCGCCGTATAATGCTAAAGCTGAGTGGTGAAACCCTGATGGGTGACCAACAGTACGGCATCGACTCCAAGATGCTCGTTTATTACACCAAGCAGATCAAGGAGTTGATCGATATCGGGGTAGAAGTAGCCGTCGTGATCGGTGGGGGGAACATCTTCCGGGGCCTCTCCGCCGCCGAATCGGGCGTAGAGCGTACCCAGGGAGACTATATGGGGATGCTGGCTACCGTCATTAACGGCATGGCCCTGCAGAGCATGATGGAAACCCACGGGGTGTACACCCGTCTGATCTCCGCCATCAAGATGGAGCAGATCGCCGAACCCTACATCCGCCGTAGGGCGATCCGCCACCTGGAAAAAGGGCGGGTGGTCATCTTCAGTGCCGGCACCGGTAACCCTTACTTCACCACGGATTCCGCCGCCGCCCTGCGCGCCAACGAGATCGGGGCTGACATCATCCTGAAGGGGACGCGGGTAGACGGTATTTACACCGCTGACCCGGAAAAAGATCCGACGGCCACCAAGTACGATACCATTTCCTACCAGGAGGCCATGTCCAAAAACCTCCGGGTAATGGATCAGGCTGCTTTCGCGCTCTGCGCGGAGAATAACGTACCCATCATCGTGTTTGACATCAACGAACCGACGAACTTGCGCCGGATACTATTCGGGGAGCAGATCGGCACACTGGTGAGTTAGGAAACCTTTTACTTCCCTACGTTTTCAAAACTGCTTTCCGGCAATATCGCCTGGTAGCAAGCCGTATGGGCCCGCAGCCGCGTATCGATCTTGCCCAGCGTGTCGTTGTTCATGCTCGGATACGTTCGGTTGGAGAGAAAAACGTACACCAGGTTTTCCGCCGGATCGGCCCAGGCGGCAATGCCCGTGAAGCCGAGATGCCCGAAAGCCCGTTCCGAGGCCAGGGGGGACATATTCATATTCAGGTCCGGGTTCAGCTGCTTCATGTCGAAGCCGAGCCCCCGCCGTGTCTCATTGGTGTAGCGGTGAGTGAAGAGGTGGATGGTTTCGGGGCTTAGGTACTGGGTACCCCCGTAGTTACCTTCCTGCAGGAGCATCTGGAAGAGGGTCGCCACGTCGCGGGCGTTGCCGAAGAGGCCGGCGTGACCACTGACGCCCCCCAGCATGGCCGCACCCATATCGTGTACGGTGCCGTGGACGGTATTCATGCGGAAGTATTTGTCTTTCTCCGTGGGGGGGATTTGCTCTTTACCAAATTTTTCCAGGGGGTTGAAGGTCAGGCTCTGGAGGCCCATCGGGCGGTAGAAGTAGTGGGCCGCGAACTCGCTGACGGGCATGCCGGTGAGCCGGTTGATGAGTTTGGCCATCAGGTACATACCCAGGTCGCTGTAGCGGTACTGCCCCTCATTGGGGAGCGGGCTGTCGTAGATCTTCTGCCAGATAGAGTCGGTGTAGTGGCGTTCCATCCACATGTTCTCCCCAACGGGGATCGCGTAAGTGGCGTCCTTCTTTTTCCGGTACCACTTCGGGTCGGGCTTGCCGTTTTCGAGCATGGTCTCGGTGTAGAAAGGGATCCAGCTGCGCAGTCCGGCCCGGTGGGCAATAATGGGGCGTACGGTGAGAAACTCCTTGTTGGTTCCCTTCAGTTCGGGAAGGTAGTCCCCGAGCGGCCGGTCGATGTTGATCGTCCCCTCGTCTACCAGTTTCATGAGGGAGAGGGTGGTGGCGGCCACTTTGGTCACGGAGGCCAGGTCAAAGATATCCGTCGTACGCGTCTTTCGGTTCCGGTTGTAGGTATGGTAGCCGTAGGCCTTTTCGAAAACGATACGACCGTTACGGGCCACCAGCATCACCAGGCCGGGAGTCGCCATCCGGTCCATGGCTTCCTTGGCGAGTTGATCGGCCTCGACGGTGAGTCGGCGGCCGTCCATGCCCACCCGTTCGGGCTCGGCGTAGCCCATACGGAAAGAAGCGGCCGTTTCCAGTCCGGCATTGAATCGGGTAGCGGGGCTCACCGTAACGGGTAGCCGTCCGCTGATCTTGGTGGCGCCGAACAGTGCCTGGGCCGCGGCATCCTGGGCTACCTCGTCGCGGCTGTAGGCGACCATCAGGGTACCGAAACCATCGAGCGGAGCGGTGCTGTAGGGGTTGCCGAAAACAACGATGGCCAGCCGGGCTTTCTGGTCGATCTGGCGCAGCATGGTCAGCAGGCCG
Source organism: Lewinellaceae bacterium (assembly GCA_963838715.1). Lineage (GTDB taxonomy): Bacteria > Bacteroidota > Bacteroidia > Chitinophagales > Saprospiraceae > Neolewinella. The sequence continues at coordinate 2,302,021 of CAWISE010000009.1, read as the reverse complement.
GGGCCGACCGGTACTTTCTCCAGAAAGCGGCTACCGTCGGAGTCAATGGCAACGACCACGAGGTCATTCTCGTCCACCGTGGCGAGGACCCGATCGAGATCGGCCCTCCCGGGTTCGGCACCGACACGAAGATGAGTGATGCGATTATAATCATTTATCCGCCGGCTGAAGGCATCCTCCCGCTCATCCGCCCCGACCCGCACGGATACGAGCTTGCCGGCTTGCAGATCTTTCACGGGGATGAGCCCTTCCTCGTCCCGTACCAGTGTCATGGAGGCCTCGAAGAGTTGCTGCTTCAGGGCCAGGGCCGCGGGTGTATTCAGGTCGGCTTCCACGTTAATCACCGGCGGAAAGGTGGCGCGCGAAAGGCCGAGCCGGTACTTGGCCAGGAGGATGCGGCGCACCTTTTCTTCCAGTTCTTCCGGGGAGATCTTCCCTTCCCGGACGTAGCGTTTGATGGCCCGGAAGGCATCCGGAGTGCTCTCCGGCAGAAGGAGGATATCGGAGCCGGCGGCGATGGCCTCCGCTTCCACTTCCCCCTCGCCGTAGTGCTTGGTGACGCCCTTCATCTCCAGCCCGTCGGTGAAGACCAGGCCGGTAAAGCCGAGTTCCTTACGCAGCAAGTCCTCGACGATGGGCCGGGAGAGGGAGGAAGGGCGGTTGGGCCGCTCGTCCAGGGCGGGGATCTGGAGATGGGCGGCCATGATGCTCCCGATACCGTAACGGATCATGGAGCGGAAGGGGTAGAGTTCGATGCTGTCCAGCCGCGCCCGGTCGTGACCGATCAGGGGCAGATCGTAGTGGCTGTCCACGTCCGTATCTCCGTGACCGGGAAAGTGTTTGGCGCTGGCCAGGATACCGTTCTCCTGTAGCCCCAGCATATACTGGTAGCCCTTGATGGTGACGTTGTAACGATCCTCCCCGAAGGAACGGGTACCGATGACGGGGTTGTTGGAATTGTTGTTGACGTCGAGTACCGGACTGAAGCTGACGTTCACGCCCATCCGGTGCATCTGGCGGGCAATCTCGGCCCCCATCCGGTAGATCAGCCGGTTGTCCTGGATGGCACCGAGTGCCAGTTGCTTGGGGTAACTGATCGTCTGTTCGGGTAGTCGCATGCCGAGGCCCCACTCCGCGTCCATGGAGATCATAAGGGGGAGCTTGGACAGCCGCTGGTACTCGTTGGTCAGTTCCAGCTGCTTGGTCGGGGAGCCCTGAAAGAAGCAGAGGCCGCCTACGTGGTAATCGTTGATCAGCCGTTTCACGCCGGCTACGTGATCCGGGCCCAGGTCGCTGTGGGCGCGGGCCATGATGAGTTGTCCGAGCCGCTCGTCGGTGCTCATGGAGGTATAGACGGAGTCCACCCAGGCTTTCTCCGCTACGGTATGTACGGAGAGGTCTCCCCGGTAGGGTTGCTGGGCGGACAGGGAGGCGGTGAGGACGAGAAAGCACCCTAGAAAAAGGGAACGGATAATTACAATTTGCATAAGGCTGACTACCACTGGGATTAAAAAAGGAACGTCTTTGTAAGAAACGAAGGATTCCCTGAAATTAGTAGGCGAAGGGGGCGGAGTAAGAAATTTGACGTCCCTGTTCTGGCGTGGGCGGGGTTTAATTGCTTACTTTGCGGTAAGGGCTGTTCCCGTCATTAACCAATACAGCAAAACACCAAGCCTCGCAGGGCGGCACCCGAAGCTATTCTTCACCGCCTTGCGAGTTTTAGGTAAATTGGTCCCCTGACCAACCTTCCTTACCTTGACCCGACCCACCGCCCCGTTGTTCCTTCTGCCGTTGCTATTGTCACTTTGCACCTGCGCCCCGCCGGCTGAGCCCCCGGTATCCGCCATGGAGGTTGGCAGCCACCCGAAGTTCATTCTCGATACGGATTCCGGTAACGAAATTGATGACCTGTACGCGCTGGCTTACCTCTACCCGGCGGAAGAGATCGAGCTGCTCGGGATTACCTCCGCCCAGTGGTTCCACCACCTTTCCGGAGACAGTACCGTGTACGAAAGTCAACGGCTGAACGAGGAGATCACGGCACTGGCCGGCCGTTCCGAACTGCCGCTACCCCGGGGTGCCGACATGATCATGGGAAAGCCCTGGGGTGGTTACACGCCCAGCGACAGCCCGGCGGCCCGCTTCATGATCGACGCCGTAAAGCAGTTAGCGGACGGAGAAAAACTGGTCATCATGGGTATCGGCGCGGCAACGAACATCGCTTCGGCCATCGCGCTGGATTCGACCATCGTTCCCCACATCGTCGTGTACATCCTCGGTCACCGGTATGACTTTGACGGGGGCTTTTGGAACAAGGACGAATTCAACATTCAACGCGACCTGAATGCGGCGAATTTTCTGCTCAATCAGCGCGGGCTGGAGTTGCACGTGATGCCCATCAGTACGGCAAAAAAGTACCGCTGGGACCGAAAAGAAACCTTTGAGTTGCTGGACGAGGGTGGGGCTATGGGGGCCTACCTGAAGGCTGCCTGGCTGCGCCGTTTTCCGGAGGCCGACTCCTGGGTGATGTGGGATGGAGCACTACTGCAAGCTTTTCTTCACCCCGCGCAGGCGTCCCAGATCACCGTAATGACCCCTCCCGAAAATACCGCACGCCGGGTTTTCGTCTATAACGACATCGATGAGGCTGCCATGTGGGCCGACTTCAAGGAACGAATCAGGAAATTCGGGAAATAGGCTTCTCCATAATCCAGTCTTCCATCAGGTAACCGTTACCGATGTCGGTATTGCAGCGCTCTTTTTTCACGAACCCGTAGTGCTCGTAGAACCCGAGGGCCGGGTTGAGGTAATTCACGTCCAGCCGGAGTATCGACTGACCGGCGGCAACGGCAGCGCGTTCCGCCTCCTCCATGAGCTGACGGCCCAACCCCAACCCCTGGGTATCGGGTAGCAGGTATATCTTATGGACTTTTGTCGTATCCGGCAGGTAATCGACCTGGTAGCTGAGGTAGCCTACGGGCGTATTCGTCCGGCGGTTTTTTAGCAGGACGAAGGTGCAGCCTTTCGCAACCTGTTTCTCCAGGGCGGTGGTGGCGTACATCATCTCCAGCATGTACCCGATCTGGGCGGGAGAGAGGATGTTGCCGAACGTAGCCGGCCAGATCCGGTGGGCAAGTTCCCGGACGGTGACCAGGTCTTCGGTGGTAGCCGGCTGGATTTGGTAGTCGGTCATGCCGCCGCGGGTTGGTGAAGTTCCGGACCGTTGTTGCGCACGTTGCCCACCGCCGGGGAAATGGCGTAGTGCTCCAGGATGCCATCGGGCGGCGTCCGCAACAGTTCCAGCACCCCGGAGAGGGGCAGGGTATCGTCTAGCCAGCGGCTCTGTTCTTCCTCGCTCAGCAGCAGCATCGGCATCCGGTCGTGGATGGGCTTCATCTCCGCGTTGGGTGCTCCGGTGATGATGGAATAGGTCCTTACTTCATCGGCTTCCGGCTGTTCCTTCGGCCGCCAGCGCTCCCAGATCCCGGCCATGACGAGCAGGCTGCCGTCGGCCGGCCTGATGCGGTGGGGGACTTTTTTCTCCCCGCTACGCTGCCACTCGTAAAAACTGTCGGCGATGACCAGGCAGCGCTTCTCCCGGATGGGACTACGGAAGCTGGGCTTCTCCTCGATGCCCTCGCTGCGGGCGTTGATCATGCGGGCACCGATCTTGAGGTCCTTGGCCCAGAAGGGGACCAGGCCCCAGCGGTGCGTACTTAATAAATTCGGCTCCCGGTTGGTGATGACGTAGCCCTGTTGGGTGGGCGCTACGTTGTAGTTCGGTTCCAGCGTGACTCCGGGCGCGGGGGTAAGGCCGCGGCTGAACTGCTTCCTGAGCTGGGCTTCGTCGATGACGACGGAATATCTTCCACACATGGTTAGGCGGTTGGATAAGGAGGCGGTTAGGCGGTTAGGCGGTTAGGCGGCGACCTAAAAGCCTAACCGCCTAACCGCCTAATACCCTAATTAGACACCATCTTCTGCTTGACCTCGACGATCTCGTATCCTTCGATCACGTCACCCTCACGGATGTCGTTGAAGTTCTTGATGTTGAGACCACACTCGAAGCCGTTGCGGACTTCCTTGACGTCGTCCTTGAAGCGCTTGAGGCTGGCGAGTTCGCCGACCGCGCCCTCCTTGAGCGGGAAGACCACGATACCGTCGCGAATGATGCGGATGAGGGTGTTGCGGGTGATCTTGCCTTCGTCTACGTAACAACCGGCAATCGTGCCGACCTTGGAGATCTTGAAGGTTTCGCGGACGGATACCTGACAGACGACCTTCTCTTCCCGCGTCGGTTCCAGCATGCCTTCGATGGCTGCGCTGATCTCGTCGATGGCTTCGTAGATGATCGAGTAGGTCTTGATTTCCACGCCCTCGCGCTCGGCGATCTTGCGGGCACTGGAACTCGGACGAACCTGGAAACCGACGATGATGGCGTCCGAGGCGGTCGCCAGCAAAATATCGGAATCGATGATCTGGCCCACGGCCTTGTGGATCACGTTCACCTGTACGGTGTCCTGGGAGAGCTTGATCAGCGAGTCGGAGAGGGCCTCGACGGAACCGTCGAAGTCACCCTTCACGATGAGGTTGAGCTCCTTGAAGGTACCGAGTGCCAGGCGGCGTCCGATCTCGTCCAGGCTGACCCGCTTCGAGGCACGGTTGGCCTGTTCGCGGTTGATCTGGGCGCGACGGCCGGCCAGCTGGCGGGCCTCTTGCTCGCTTTCCATGACCTTGAGGGACTCACCCGCCTGGGGTGCGCCATCGAGGCCGAGCAGCAGGACCGGGGTGCCGGGACCGGCTACCTTGATCCGCTGGTTGCGTTCGTTGAACATGGCACGAACACGTCCGCTGTTCTCTCCGGCGACAATGATGTCCTGGATGTTCAGCGTACCGTGCTGTACGAGTACTTTGGTGACATAACCGCGTCCCTTTTCCAGGGAGGCTTCCAGTACCGCACCGACCGCGGGGCGGTCGGGGTTGGCCTTCAGTTCCATCAGTTCGGCCTGGATGAGGACTTTTTCCAGCAGTTCGTCGATACCCTCTCCCTTCAGGGCGGAGATATCGTGCGACTGGTACTTGCCCCCCCAGTCTTCGACCTGGTAGTTCATCTGGGCGAGTTCGCCCTTGATCTTCTCGGGGTTGGCACCCGGACGGTCAATTTTGTTGATGGCAAAGATCATCGGTACCCCGGCGGCCTCAGCGTGGCTGATGGCTTCCTTGGTCTGCGGCATAATGTCGTCATCGGCCGCGATGATGATGATGGCAATGTCCGTCACCTTGGCACCACGGGCACGCATGGCCGTAAAGGCCTCGTGACCCGGCGTATCCAGGAAGGTGATGCGCTGACCGCCCTCCAGTTTCACTTCGTAGGCACCGATGTGCTGGGTAATGCCACCGGCCTCGCCGGCGATCACGTTAGCGTTGCGGATGCTATCGAGTAACGAGGTCTTACCGTGGTCAACGTGTCCCATGACCGTTACGATCGGCGGACGATCCATGAGATCTTCGGGGTCGTCTTCGTAGATTTCCTCTTCCTCGACGTCTTCCTCGGCGGTAATGAATTCCACCTCGTGGTTGAATTCCTCGGCGACGAGTTCGATGATTTCGGCGTCGAGACGCTGGTTGATCGAGACGATCACACCGGCATTCATACAGGCCATGATGACCTCCCCCACACCGACGTCCATCATGTTGGCCAATTCCTGGGCCGTCACGAATTCCGTCACCTGCAGGTTGTCGTTGGTGTTTTCCGCCTCGAACGCCTCCTGCTTTTCGCGGATGCGATCGCGGTTATCACGCCGCTGACGCTGGCGTTTCTTCTTACCTCCGCCGTGACCCGACAGACGGGCCATAGTGGCCTTGATCTTATCCTCGATCTCCTTGGCGGACACCTCGCGGGGCTCGTCGCTGCGACGGCCTCCGGTCGTGCGACCACGGGCGCCTCCGGTCGTACCACCCCGGTTCCCACCCGTAGACGGCCCGGTGGTGATCTTTTTACGCTTGCGCTTACGCTTGCGCTCCTCGGCGGTTTCCCGTTTTTCGGGCTTCTTGATCTCGATCTTACCGAGTACCTTCAGTCCGCGCAGTTTCGGTTCCGCGGTAACGTGGATGTTCGACTGGTCCGCTGCCGGTGGCGTAGCGGCCGGTGGCTTGGCGGTATCCGCGGGAGCCTGGGCGGCGGGAGCGGGCTTAGGAGCCGGTGTTTCCTTGGGCGGGGCCGCGGGTGCCGGGCTTTTCGCAGCCGCTGGTTTGGCGGGCGGCGTAGCTTTCCTGTCCTTATTCTTGGCGGGGCGCTTACCTCTTGCCCTGGCGGCATCCAGGTCGATCTTACCCATTACCTTCAGTCCCGAGGCGGGGCCGTCAGTAGCCAGTTGCCGGGGCTTCTCCGGAGTAGCTTCGGGCTTGGACTCCGTAGCGGGAGTAACCTGAGCGGCGGGAGCCGGTGTCGGCGCGGCGGGCGTCGGCGCGGGTGGGGGAGGCGTTGGCGTCGGCGTGGAAGTAGCTGCCGGGGCCGGGGCTGGCGCAACCGGTGCCGCGGGTGGCGGCGGCGGGGTCGGCTTGGAACTCACGGGCGGTGGCGGCGGCAGACCGGCACCGACCTTGGGGGGCGGCGGCGGCGGGGGTGCCGAGCGTACGGGGGGTGGTGGCGGTACGGCGGTGGGGCGCGTACCGAATTCCAGCTTGTCCGCTTTCATCTTATCCGACGATGCTTTCGCGAATTCGGCCTTCACGGCGTTCTCCATCTCCGGGCTCATCTTCGCGATCGGCTTATTCTCGATCTCGAACCCTTTAGACGTGAGAAACTCGACGATCGTCGAGGTCGCTACGTTAATCTCCTTCGCTACTTTTACTAGTCGTTTACTCATTCGATCAGTTATGCACGACGATATTTAACCGCGTTGTGCCAATGCGCGGGGCAATTTAGAAAAACCCTAAATGCCAGTGTTTTTTCCCGGGCTAACACCGCTGCCGACCAGGTTGCAAGTGGAACAATTTCTACCAGCGCTGCAAAGATAGGGAAACAGGGACACTTAAACGGCCGTAAACGGCCTACTGTCCGGGCTTTGAAGTAAACGCCCGAGGGAATAGTTAGTTCGCTTACCCGAAAGAGAAGCGCCACCACCAGTATTTTCCGGTGGTGGCGCTCTGTTTGCAGTGGGTCGGGCGAGAGTTTATTCCTCTTCTTTCTCCGCTTCCTCCGCCACTTCCGGAGTCGTTTCGGCGGGGGCCTCCACCGGAGGAGCCTCGGCTACGGCAGTCGCTTCCGGAGCATTGATGGGTACGGTGCGCTGGGTGTACTCCACGTCGTCGAATTCGGCCGCCAGTACCCGGAGTACGTCGTTGATCGTTTCCTCTTCGAGGTCGGTACGGCGAATCAGGTCCATGGTCGGCATCGTCAGCACGGAGCGGGCCGTATCGCAACCGATCGCCTTGAGGGCATCGATGACCCAGCTTTCGATCTCGTCGCTGAACTCCTCCAGATCGACGTCGTCGATCTCCACTTCGTTGTTGCGGTAGACATCGATCTCGAATTCCACCAGCCGGCTGGCCAGCTTGATGTTGGTTCCGCCCTTACCGATGGCCAGGCTGACCTGGTCGGGTTCCAGGTACACCTTGGCCCGACGGCCTTCCATGTCCAGTTCGATGTTGGATACCCGCGCCGGCGTGAGCGAGCGCTGGATGTACAACTGGGTGTTGTTGGTGTACGGGATGACGTCGATGTTCTCGTTCTGAAGCTCGCGAACGATACCGTGGATCCGGCTACCCTTCATCCCGACACAGGCGCCGACGGGGTCGATGCGGTCGTCGTAACTCTCGACGCTAACCTTGGCGCGTTCGCCCGGAATCCGGACGATGCCCTTGATGGTGATCAGGCCGTCCTCGATCTCGGGGACTTCCTGCTCCATCAGCTTGGCGAGGAAACGCTCGTCCGTCCGGCTTACGATAACCACCGGGTTATTGTTGCGCATCTCCACTTCCTTGATGATACCACGGACCATATCCCCCTTGCGGAAGTAGTCGCCACGGACGGTCTCGACGCGGGGCATGACCAGTTCGCGGCCGTTGGCGTCGTCGATGACCAGGATCTCGCGCTTGAGGATCTGCTGAACTTCGCAGAGGACCAGTTCGCCCTCCCGCTCGGTGTAGCTGCGGTAGATCTCATCCTTCTCCAGGTCCATGATCCGGCTGATCAGGGTCTGGCGGGCGGCCATGATGCTGCGGCGGCCGAAATCTTCCAGGAAGAGTTGCTCGTAGCACTCCTCCCCGACGTCGTAATCCTCATCGACGGCCTGGGCCTCGCTGAAGCTGATCTCGGCCAGGTCATCGGTCACTTCTCCGTCCGGGACGATCTCGCGGACGCGCCAGAGTTCGAGGTCGCCCTTGTTGGCGTTCACGATGATGTCGAAGTTCTCGTCCGTGGTGTACTTCTTCTTGATGAGGGTACGGAACACATCTTCCAGTACCCGCACCATGGTGGGGCTGTCGATGGACTTACCGGAACTGAATTCCTTAAAGGTTTCTGCGAGGTTCATCATAGCTAAAAAGTTATTTTTACTACTGATTTTTTAATGGCGTCAAAGGCGATACGGGTCTCTTCGACGACGGTCTTTTTACGTTTGCCCTCCTGGCGGCGGACCTTGGCCTCCAGCACGATCTCCGTCGGCTCGACGGATTTGAGCAGGCCGGTATGGCTTTCCCCCTCCGTCGTGGTGACCTCCAGGGTGCGGCCGATGTTCTTGACGTACTGCCGGTGAAACTTCAGCGGCCGCTGTACGCCGGGGCTGCCGACTTCCAGGATGTAGGCCTCCCCGAGTGGCTGCTCCTCGTCGAGGTAGCTTTCGAGGTAGCGACTGATACGCTGGCAGCGTTCCAGGGGCATCCGGGTGTCGGAATCGACGAAAACTTCCAGCTTTTTATTACTGTGGTTGATATCCACCAGAAAGCAATCGGCGAACTCGGGGTCCGTCGAGAATAATTCTTCCAGCAAGTTGGCAATGCGCTCTTCCATATCGGTGATCAATGCTTAAGACGACCGTTCAGGGTGTTTCGAAAAACCCGGCACCCGCGCGCCGCCGCCCCGTAAACTGGTGAGGAAGCGAATGTACGGGCACGAAAAAAGGGAACCTTACGATTCCCTCTGGTGCTTTTAACGGCCTTGTTCGGCAAATATAACGCTTTGTGACGACTTTGGTTGTAAAGCCACTGAAACAAGACGGGGGCACCGGCCCTGAGCCGATACCCCCGTCTGTTTTTCAGGCCATTCTAAGTATTCCGAAAACCGGCTAGAGGACCGGGATCAGTACGCTACCCACTACGTGTACGACACCGTTGGTGGCCTGTACGTTGGGAATCGCTACGGGGACCACGTTGCCGCTGGCATCCGTGATGTTAACGCCATTGTTGGCGGTTGGGGCAAGCGTGACGTTCTGACCGAGCAGGGTATTGACCGGACCGGCCGTTACCTGTTCGGCGCGAACGTTGGCACCTGCGATTACGTGGTACCGCAGTACGTCAGCCACCTGTGCGGGGGTCAGCGTAGCAATGGTCGGAGCCGCTGCGGTGAAGGCCGCGTTGTTGGGCGCAAAGACCGTAAAGGGACCGTCGGCGTTCAGAGCGGAAACGAGATTTGCGTTGGTAAGGGCGGTAGCGAGAGAAGAAAGCGCGTCCACCTTGGTCGCGAAGTCCACGATACTCTGGGCGAAGAGTACTTCGTCAACGGCGTGAATCACCCCGTTGCTGGCAATAATGTCCGCTACAACGACGGTCGACTCGCCGTTCAGGGTAACGGTAGCACCGCTCTTCTCCGCGAGCAGACTCAACTGGGATCCGTTGGGTCCGGCGGTGCTGCCGGTACCGTAAATGGTCTGTCCGGCCGGGATCATATCCGCGGTGGCCGCCGTTCCGCTCAGTACGTGGTACAGCAGGATCTGACGAACTTCATCGTCGGTCAGGTCATCGGTTTCGATCCCGTCGAAGGCATCGTCCGTGGGGGCGAATACGGTGAAGGGGCCGGTACCCGTTAATACGTCGTCCAGATCGACACGCACCAGCAGGCTCGTGAGGATTTCAAAGCGATCGTCACCGGCGGCGATTTCGGTGATGGTCATGGGGCCGTCTACGCCGTCCTCGTCGTCGTCACAGGAGGAGAAAGAAAGCATGAAGAGGGCGAGGATGGCAAGCCATCCGGAGGTTAACTTAAGCATAATTTGATTTGGGTTTATTGGGAATGTCCGGTTAATCGATAAATACCGGATGTTCGTTTACTAATGGGTTTGAGTTGATTACAGGGCCTGAAGTCGGTGGTGTAACTGTAACCTTGCGACAGTTGTTGTGGAATTTATCAATTCAGACAAATGGCCGACTAATTTTAACGGTTTTTAGCCGTGTTGCAGGGCGGGCCGGTCCCAATCCCGGGCATCCGCCTGGTGGTGAAAGCAGTGAATAGCGTCCTGAATGGAGAGAAATTGGTGGTCGGCGCCCAGTTGTTCCATCATCCCGGAGCGGTACAGCATATCCCGTACCGGACCGATCATACCACAGAGGAAAAGTTCCACTTTTCGGGCCGCGAGTGCGTCCCGGAGCTGGGTGAGGGCGAATAAACCGCTGGAATCCAGGTCGTTCATCGTGTGGGTATCCAGGATGACGACCCGTAATTCCGGCCCCCGGGCGCGTGCGAGTTCCTCGATGCGATCGCGGAAATATTCCGCGTTCCCGAAGTACAATTCGGCGTCGAAACGAACGATGAGCAATTTGGGGTCCACCTCCGCCGAGGAAAAACGGGAGAGGTTGCGGAAGGCGTTGGTCCCCGGAATCCGGCCCAACTCCGCCAGGTGGGGGCGGGCGGCCCGCAGGAAAACGAAAGCGAGGGACAGGATCACCCCGCCCGCGATCCCGTACTGCAAACCGGCAAACAGGGTAAACAGGAAAGTGACCAGCAGCGTCGCCAGTTCCTTCGGTCGCAGCCGCCAGAGCCGGCGCATCTCGGCCCAGTCGAACAGGTTGCGCACCGAATAGATAATGACACCGGCCAGTACCGGAATGGGCAGGTAATAAAATACCGGTGTCAGGAAAAGCAGGGTGGCAGCCACCAGGAGCACGGCCACCAGCCCGGAGACGGGTCCGCGCCCACCGCCCTGCTCCACGACGGCCGAGCGGCTGAAACTGGCGGAGGTGGGGATGGCGAAAAAGATTGCCCCCACCAGTTTGGACAGGCCGAGGGCGACCAGTTCCCGGTCGGGTTGAACCCGGTAATAATCATAGTTGGGCGAGAAGGCCTTACCGATAGAGAGCGTCTCGATGAAGGAGATCAGGGCCAGCACGGCGGCCACCGGAAGTAATTCGCGCAGGGTCGCCCAGTCCAGCGAGGGAAAGTAGAGGCCGGGAAGCCCCTCGGGGATACTGCCGACCACGGCCACGCCGCTTTCGTCCAGACGGAATCCCCAGACCAGTACGGTGGCCAGAATAACGAGGACAATCAGGAAAGGCCGCTTGGGGGCAAAGTGGTTGCCCACCAGCAAAAGACCGATCGTTCCCAGGCCCAAAAACGTACTCGGCCCGTGCAGGGTACCCATGGTTCGCCAGAGTTCCAGCAGCGTCTCGTGGAAGAAATTGGTCCGCCCCATGTCCAGACCGAAGAGGGACCGTAGCTGGGAAGCGATGATGAGCAGGGCGGCGGCGGAAACGAAACCACTCAGCACCGGCCGGCTCAGTAAACTGACGAGGCCGCCGGCGCGCAGGATGCCGAAAATCAACTGTAGGCAGCCCGTCAGGCCGGCCAGCAGAATGGCGGCCGACAGGTATTCCGGAGTCCCCGGTTCCGCAATTCCGGATAGCCCGTTGAGGCAGAGTAAGCTCGCCAGGGCCGTCGGGCCGACGGATACGTGGGGCGTACTCGCGAGCAGGGTGTACACCAGCAGGGGGAATAGCGCCGCGTACAGGCCGTACACCGGGTCTATCCCGGCCAGCAGCCCGTAGGCCATAGCCTGGGGAATGAGGACGACGGCCAGGGTTAGGCCGGCCACCAGATCGCCGCGCCAACCACCCGACCAGTAACCGTCGGGAGCGGGAGGGTGTCTAAACGCCGGGCTTGACATCGCAGGCAACTGCGTTGGCCGTGAGGATCTCGGCCACCTTGTCCTGGACGTTCACGATATTGTCTATTCCTCGTGATTTGAGCAGACTGGCCGCGATGGTCGACCGGTAGCCGCTCCCGCAGTGGAGGTAGAGCGGCTCGTCGGCCGTCACTTCCCCGAAGCGACCGTTGAGTTCGGCCAGCGGCAGGTTACGGGACACGTCGAGGTGGCCGCCGTCGTACTCGCTGGCCTTGCGAACGTCAAGTACGTTGCTGACGCTGCCGGTCCTGGTGCGGGACCGGAATTCACCGGCCTTGATGGTGTCAATTTGGTCTACTTCCCCGCCGTAGTCCCGCCAGGCGGCGATGCCCCCGTCCAGGAAGCCCAGGGTGTTGTCGTACCCCACCCGGCTGAGCCGTTCGACGGCCTCTTCCTCCCGACCCTGGTCGGTAACCAGGAGGATGGGTTGGTCGAGTTCGGGGATCATTTCCCCGGCCCAGGGGGCGAAACTGCCGTCGAGGCCGATAAAAATGCTGTTGGGCACGAAACCGGCTACGAAATCCTCCTTACTACGTACGTCGAGCAGCAGGGCGTGTTGCTGGTTGGCCACCCGCTCGAAATCGGCGGGGGAGAGGGGGACCGCCCCGGTCTCCATCACCGAGTCGAAACTGGCGTAACCTTCCTTGTTCATACGCACGTTCTCGCTGAAGTAGGCGGGTGGGGGCAGCAGCCCGGCGGTGACTTCCCGGACAAATTCTTCCCGGGTCATGTCGGCACGCAGGGCGTAGTTGGTGGCCTTCTGATTACCGAGGGTATCGGTGGTTTCCCGGCTCATTTTCTTACCGCAGGCGGAACCGGCCCCGTGGGCGGGATAGACGATCGTACTGTCGGGCAGCGGCATGATCTTGCGGCGGAGGCTGTCGTAGAGCAAGCCGGCCAGGTCGTCCTGGGTGAGGTGCCCCTTGCGCTGGGCCAGGTCGGGCCGACCGACATCGCCGATGAATAAGGTATCACCGGTAAAAATGGCACTGGGGCTACCGGCCTCGTCGAGCAGCAGATAGGTAGTGCTCTCCAGGGTATGCCCGGGGGTATGCAGCACCTGGATGGTGACCTTGCCGAGTTTGAATTCTTCCAGGTCCCGGGCTTCGTACTTGTCGTAATCGGTCTTCGCGCCGGGCCCGTAGACGATCTTCGCGCCGGTTTTGGCCGCCAGGTCGAGATGGCCGCTCACGAAATCCGCGTGGAAGTGGGTCTCGAAGATGTACTTGATGTCGTGGCCGGCGGCGCGTGCCTTGGCCAGGTAGGGCTCGGGGCTGCGCAGGGGGTCGATGACGGCGGCTTCGCCCTCGCTTTCGATGTAGTAGGTGCCCTGGGCGAGGCAACCGGTGTAGATCTGTTCGATGGTCATGGGTCGAAGGTACGGATGTATGATGGTTTTATCATGTATTGGGCCGTTGGGGGCGCGCGTTGGACGTGTTGGGCCGTTGGATCGTTGGATCGTTAGACCGTTGGTTGTTGCTCGGTCGCTAACGCTCCGGCTACCAGGCCGTCCTCCCCGATTTTCGTCAACCGCATGGGTACCAGGTGGTTCACCCAGGCCTCGTCGGCGGCAAAGCTGACCTTCACGTAATTATCCGTGAAGCCGTGGAGGAGACCGTCGGTCTTGCTGCGTTCCAGCAGTACGGGGCGGGTTTCACCGAGGTGACGCTCGTAGTGGGCGCGGCGCTTCTTGTCGCTCAGGATGGTGAGCATCTTGTTGCGGCGGCGGCGTTCGGAGAGGGGAACGATACCGTCCATCTCCGCCGCGGGGGTATTGGCTCGCTCGCTGTAGGTGAAGACGTGGAAGTAGCTGACGTCGAGTTCCTGGACGAAGCGGTAGGTTTCGAGAAAATCTTCCTCGGTCTCCCCGGGGAAGCCGACGATGAGGTCGACGCCGATGCAGGCGTGGGGCATCACCTGGCGAATGTGGGCGACCCGCTGGGCGTAGAGTTCCCGACGGTAGCGGCGACGCATCCGGGCGAGCTGCTTATTGTTGCCGCTCTGGAGGGGCATGTGGAAGTGAGGGGCGAACCGCTTGCTGTGGGCGACGAAGTCGATCAGCTCGTCGGTGCAGAGGTTGGGTTCGATGCTGGAGATGCGGAAGCGGGTGATGCCTTCCACCTCGTCCAGGGCCAGGGCCAGGTCGGAGAACAGGGCTTCCTTACGGGGGCGTTGCCCCTCGATGACGGCGGTGCCGTTTCCGAAATCGCCGATGTTGACGCCGGTCAGGACGATCTCCTTCACGCCGCTGGTGGCAATGGAGCGGGCGTCCGCCACGATCTGCTCCACGGTGCTGGAACGGCTCGCCCCCCGGGCCAGGGGGATGGTACAAAAGGTGCACTTGTAATCACAGCCGTCCTGGACTTTGAGGAAGGAGCGGGTGCGGTCACCGAAACTGAAACTGGACACGAAGCGGTCTGCCTCCTTCACCTCCCCGGCGCGGATCATGCCCCTGGCCGCACCGGTCTGGATGCCATCGATGTAGTCGAGTATCCGGAATTTTTCCGACGCGCCGAGGACGAGGTCGACCCCCGGTATCTCCGCGATCTCCCGGGGTTTAAGCTGGGCGTAACAGCCTACTACGACGATTTTCGCACCTGCGTTCGCGCCCATGGCCTTACGAACCACGTTGCGGCACTTGCGGTCGGCAAACTCGGTGACGGAGCAGGTGTTGATGACCACCACGTCGGCCCCTTCCCTGAATTTTACCTGCTGGTAGCCGGCATCGGAGAACTGGCGGCCGATGGCCGAAGTCTCGCTGTAATTGAGCTTACAACCCAGTGTGTAGAAGCTGACGGTTCCAATAGTAGACATAAAGTACCTTTGCGGCGATGTACAAAGATAAGAAGGTCGTCGTAGTGATGCCTGCCTACAACGCCGCCCTTACCCTGGAGAAAACCTATCTGGAGGTGCCCCGCGACCTGGTCGACGAGGTGATTCTCTGTGATGATGCGAGTAAGGATGAAACGTCCGCCCTGGCCAAACGGTTGGGCGTGGACCACGTGATCACCCACGTCCGGAACCGCGGCTACGGGGGCAACCAGAAATCGCTCTACAACAAAGCGCTGGAAATCGGGGCCGACATCGTGATCATGGTCCACCCGGATTATCAGTACACCCCGCTGCTCATTCCGTCGATGTGCAACATCATCGGCGAGGGGCTGTACCCGGTGGTACTGGCCAGCCGCATTCTCGGAAAGGGGGCACTGAAGGGAGGGATGCCGCTGTACAAATACGTCGCCAACCGCTTCCTGACGGCCACCCAGAACCTGCTGATCAACTACAAACTGAGCGAGTACCACACCGGCTACCGGGCGTTCAGCCGGGAGGTGCTGGAGAAGATCAACTTCAATGCCAACGACGATGATTTCGTTTTCGATAACGAAATGCTTTCCCAGATCATTTACCACGGCTACGACATCGCGGAGGTGACCTGTCCCACCAAGTACTTCGAAGAGGCGAGCAGTATCAATTTCGTACGCAGTTCGAAGTACGGGCTCGGAGTGCTGCGGGTGTCGGTGATGCACCGGCTGGCGAAGTGGGGGGTGGTCGCTCCGCGAATTTACGATTAGCACGAGGCCGGACACTCGGAGGTGGTAACCCACGCTCCGAGGTCCTACATTTGCGAACATGACCCCCATTCCCTTCAAGGCGCTCCTCTTCGACATCGACGGTACACTGATCGATAATATGATGATTCACCACCGCGCGTGGCAGCGCAAGCTGCGCGAACTCGGTCTGGACTATTCCCTCGAACGGGTGAAGGAGGAAATCCACGGTGTTAACCTGGAAATACTGGAGCGGCTGTTCGGGGAACGGTTCACGCCGGCCGAGCGGACGCAAATCGCCCGGGAGAAGGAAGCCGCCTACCGGGAAATTTTCCTGCCGGAATTCGAGGCCGGTATCGTGCCGGGCACCCGGGAGTTCGTGACCATCGCCCACCGGCTGGACGTGCCGATGGCCGTCGGTACCGCCGGGCCGGAAGAGAATGCCTTTTTCGCCATTGACAACCTGGGGATCCGGGAGCAGCTGGGGCACATCGTTCACTCCGGGATGGTGAGCCGGGGAAAGCCGGACCCGGAGGTCTTCCAGCAGGCCGCCGACGGAATTGGCGTCGACCTGGCGGACTGTATCATTTTCGAGGACAGCGTGACCGGGGCCAGGGCCGCCAATAATGCCGGTTGCCCGGTGGTCGTACTGACGACTACCCACTCCCGGGAAGAGTTTGCGGGGATTGAGGTGGCTAATTTCCGGGCGGACTTCCGGGGACTGATCGTGGAGCGGACCGATACCGGTTTCCGGTTGGCGCAGTAGCTTGCGGGTATGTGGGCAACCTACTTCAATTCCTTCGCGGCCTACCTCAAGCTTTCGCGGGGGTACAGCGAGCATACGCTAGCGGCCTACCGAAGTGACCTCGAAAAACTGCCCGCCTACCTGGAAATTCGTGATTTCCGGATCGGCCCCACGGGGATCGAGCGTTTTCACCTGGACGACTTCATCCGCTACCTCTCCGAACTCGGACTGGCAGCGCGATCCCAGGCGCGGCTGATCTCGGCCCTCAAGACCTTTTTTGCCTACCTGCTGGACGAGCGGGTGATCCTGACCGACCCCACGGAACTCATCAAGGCCCCAAAAATCGGCCGGAAGATCCCCGAAGTGCTCAATTACGCGGAAATCCGCGACCTGCTGGGGGCCATCGACCTGAGCGAAGACCACGGATTACGCGACCGGGCCCTGCTGGAAACCCTCTACGCCTGCGGCCTCCGGGTGAGCGAGGCCTGCGGACTGCGATTGACGAATCTGGACCTGGAAGAAGGTTTCGTGCGGGTGACGGGGAAGGGCAACAAGGAGCGCCTGGTGCCGGTGGGCGGGGAGGCCATTCACCATTTGGAGATATACTTGGAATACGTGCGCAAGCAGCTACCAGTCATCAAGCCGGAGGCGGAGAACATTGTCTTCCTGAACCGGAGGGGCGGGGCACTGAGCCGGGTCTCGGTTTTTACGGCAGTGAAAAAATACGCCGCCGCGGCGGGGATTGAGAAGACGGTAAGCCCCCACACTTTCCGTCACTCTTTCGCCACTCACCTGATCGAGGGAGGAGCGGACCTGCGGGCGGTACAGGAGATGCTGGGCCACTCCTCCATTCTAACGACGGAGATCTATACCCACCTGGATACGGACTTTCTGCGCGAGACCATACTGAGCTATCACCCGATGAACCGGCGATAGGTATCCGATCTACAGGTAGCCGGCCAGCGTAGGGAGCAGGAAAAGGCTCATCAGTCCCAGCATAAGAAATAGCAGGAAGCCGAATCGGAGTAGGTCGCCACGGAAGTCAGGGGAAGCTTGCATGCCCCTAAAACCCAGCGAAATTTTGAAAGGTTCGGATTTTTTTCGGCTAAAGTGTAACGGAGGGCAATCCGACCGCATAGAGGGGTACAACAACAACATACCCTGCTATGCTCTCCCGTATCCTATTCTGCTGTTTTGCCCTCCTGCTCTGCGCCTCCCTCCCCGCCCAAAAGGGAAAGGAACGCGTCAAAAACCGCGCCGAAAACCGTGCCAATAACAACGTAGACCGCAAGGTCGACAAGGCCGTCGACGAAGCGTTTAACGCCGTCGGCAACCTCTTCAAGAAGAAAAATAAGAAAAGTAACGACCAGCCCGCTACCGAAACGACTACCGGTGCAAGTAGCCAGGAAGCCGACGAGCAACAGGCTACCGCCAATGCCATGCAGGCTTTCGGGTTTGGGAACAGCGACTTCGAACCCTACACCAACGAGAAATCGTTCAGCATCGTTATGCACACCACGGAAATCAAGAAGAACGGTAAGCGAAATAGCGCGGTTATGCACGTCGGCGTGCTGCCCACCCAGATCGTGATGAAAGTGGACGCCGAGGAAGGCGGTACCCGTACCCTGTTCGACACCGAAACGGGTAAAACGACCCTGGTCAGTACCGATAAGAAGGGAAGGACGGAAGCGACCCGGATGCGGATGCCCAGTTTCGGCCGGGCCGCCATGGAGGATGCCATGGAAGAGATCAACGACAATTTTACCTACGAGGTGACCGGCGAGACGCGCACCATCGACGGCTACCCCTGTAAGAAAGTCATCGCCCGGGACGGGGAGTCCGGCAACGTTACCGAGGGCTGGGTGACGGAGGCCGTCGAGCTTTCCTACCTCGATATTTTTGGTGGTATTGCCGCCATGTTCGCCGGTGGCAATACCAAGAAACTGCGCGAAAAAATGCCCGCGCCGCCCATGGAAGGCCTGATGATCGAGGGAACGACCACCGAGCCCAATGGTACGGTGACGACCGTCAAGCTGACCGACATCAAAATGGGTGCCGCCCATGTGGACCGCAGCCTGTTTGACCTCACCGGTATTCCCGTACAGGATATCGGCCTGTAAAGATTGTGTACAAGTTCGTAATCCCATAGCGTAAGAAAAGCCCTCGGCTCCGCAAGGAACCGAGGGCTTTCTGTACATTTTTTAAAGTGGGCCCAGTAGGATTTGAACCTACGACCAACGGATTATGAGTCCGCGGCTCTAACCACTGAGCTATGGGCCCGGTACGGCGCAAAGGTAAATCATCATCCATAAAGTTCCGCGATGATCTGACTTTCCGGATACCCCAACGCGAGTAATCTTTCCTTCGCTTCGTCCACCATCACGGCCCAGCCACAGAGGTAGAAGCGCAGGTCGGGGCGGACCACTGCGTAGGCTGCCTCGTAAACGGGATGGACGTAACCGGAAGTTGCGTGCGCCGCCGTCGGCTCCTCCCGGCTCAAAGTAATGGAGTAAGTGAAATTAGCGTGCGCTTCCGCCAGCGCCTCGAATTCCTCCCGGTACAGGATATCCTCCTTGGTACGGCAACCGAAGATGAGGTGAAAATGACGCTCTTCCCGGGCCAGTCGCTCCACCAGCATACTCCGGAAGGGGGCGACACCGGTGCCGGTACACACCATCACCACATCGTAGTCAAGCGGCCGTTGGGGAAGGGTAAAGACGCCTCCCGGTTCCTTGCTCGGCAGCTCGGTCCCGACGGTGGCTTCCTCGAAAAGATAGCCCGTTCCCTTACCACCCGGCAGTTGCACGATGCACAACTCGGCCTGGTTGCTTCCGTCCGGCGCGCTGGCAATGGAGTAGCTGCGCCAGCGTTCCCGGCGGCGTTTGCTGATGGGCAGGTCGAGGGTGAGGAACTGTCCGGGGCGAAAGTCGAGCCGCTCCCGGTCGGGAAATTCCAGCCAGAAGCTACGGACGGTAGGGCTTCGCTGCTCGATGCGGGAAATGACGGTAGGTTTGAATTTACTCATGGGGTTTATTTGGTCACGGAGGATTATGGCTGCACGGAGTTGCACAGAGCTGTCGGCAAAGTAATAGCGGAGCCCTCTGTGCAGCTCCGTGAAAACCTCCGTGGCCCGATTCACCTCACAGCACCATCTCCGCAAACGGAACAACCACCCCGAACCCCCGCTCGTTGAACCACGCCCGCGTTTTTTCCACCGGCTGCTCGCTCACCGCCCAGACAAAATCGCCCCCCCAGGCACCGAGACTCTTGACCACTCCGTCGAAATCGGGGAAGAGTTCCTCTTGGACGGGCGTCAGCCCCAGCGTTCCGGCCACCAGTCGTTCGTGCTCCCGCAGTAGTTGGGCGGCGGTGCGCAGGTGCGAAGCTTTTACGAATGCGTTCGTCAGTTCCGTTACCTCATCGATCGTTCGGCCACTTGCTCCGGCGGCCCGGTAAGCCCGGATCCCGGCCCGGCTGTTCTGCTTCTGGTTGCGGTAGACGAAGACGGTACGCGCGGCCCATTCCGGTTGCCAGTCTGCCCGTTCGACGATCGGCTCGGTACCGTTACGGGTGTAGAGTATCGGTCCGTCCGCCCCCGCGCAGGCCAGGTCGTACCCACTACCCCCGAAGGTATTCTCCAGCAGGGCGTAGGGGTTAACGTCCAGCCAGTCGGCAACCATCCAGAGGAGGGTGGAACTGCTGCCCAGCCCCCAGTGTCGGTCGAATTCCAGTTTTGTCGTGATGTTTTTACCCATTATCCGCCGGGTACAGCCCGGGCGCAGCTGTTCCGCGGCGTAGAAAATCTGCCGGATTCTGTCCCTGGCCTCACCGACTTTCGGAGGGTGGTTTACCCAGTCCGTCTTCGTCAGTACTGTGCTGAACCAGGGTGCCGCTCTATGATCGAGTGCCAGCCAGTTGACGCGCGTATCCGGCGGTCCGTCCGCTCTCGCGATTTCCAGTTGCTGCCCCAATTTCGTGGGTACCGCCAAAGCCCTTGCCCCGTCCAGTACGAAGTATTCTCCCGTCAGCAGGAGTTTGCCGTGGGCGTAAAAAGAGGAGACATTCATCAGGCGAACTTGCGGTATCCCAGGAAGGCGAAGACAGCCACCACGAATGCGACGCCCAACCACAGCCAGGGGAAGCCGTCGTCTGTCCAGGCCGGCGTTTCCATGCTGCCGTAGGGGACGAAGGCCGCCCAGTAGGCCGGGTGGGCAAGTTCGGTGCCTTCGTAACGTTCCAGGTGTTCCCGCTGGGCGGTTTGCAGGGCGGCGTGGATGGGCTGCCCGCTCCGTAATTCCGCGTAGAAGCCGGACATGATGTCCGAGGTGATCTTATCGTCCACCGCCCACAGGCTGGAAACGACCGACCGGCTCCCGGCCATCAGGAAGGACTTGGTGAGGCCGACGGTTCCTTCCAGCAGGTGGCGCCCCCCGCTGCCTGTCTCGCAGGCGCTGAGGGTGACCAGGTCGGCGTTGATCCGCTGGCGGGAGATCTCCTCGGCGTTGATGGCGACCGGCTCGTCGTCTTCATTGAGCAGAAAGATCCGGCTGTCCATGCCGTTGCTCAGGTTGGCCGCCCCGTGGGTGGCCAGGTGGATGATGCTGTAATCCGGGGCATTTTCGAGAAAGGCTTCGTCGGTGGCCGCGTCCCCGTAGAGGTATTCCCCGTCGCCGAGGGCCTGCAGGTTGGCCACCTCCTGCTGGTTAAAGGTGAGCGGGCTCAGTTCCACGTCCACTTCCCGGAAGGCCATGGCCACCGCGTAGTCATTTCCAAAATCGGGCGACAGGGCCAGCGGTTGGGTGTACTTCGCCTTAGTCGGTCGTTCGCTCAGCAGCTCAAACACCTTGATGCCGAACTGCCGGCTCAGGGTGTGGTCCATGCCAAAGTATGCCGGTACGTTCCCGCTGGTGTCCGTCCGCAGGGCCGCGAAGGGTACGCTGGAAAGCCAGCCGTTGGCCACGATGTGGAGGGTGTCGGGAAGGTGTTCCTCTACGTCCGCGAGCAGGTACTGGTAGAGGTCGCGCAGGTCGCTGGTGAGGGAATCCTGGGTGGCCTTGTTTTTGCGGTCGCCGGAGAGGAGGTGGGGGAGGCGGTTGGCGATTTCGGTTGTTAAATATATTGATGGAGTGATATTTGTGTAAATAGTTGAATCTTTCAATATTATCAATCTATACATATAATTTGTTTCAGTATAAAATCTTACTACTGCTTCATAATCTTTATTATCTTCAATTTTGAAATCAAACTTAGTTAAATCTTCCAATTGAATTGGGAGTATGTTATTTTTTGACTTTTGAATATTTATTGCTCTTGTGATTAAACTTAGAACTTTAGAAAATGAGCTCGAAGATGCTGTAATTGTTTTTTTCTCTAAGAATAAAGTGATGTCATTGTTTATAGCATAGATCGAATCACTATTTATTTGAATTTCTTGTTTTAACTGAGGGAGTGATTGTATCACGTCTAAATAAGTTAGAACTTTGCTGATGAATGCTCGATCACCAGTTTGTTCGTAGAGATAATTACCTATTATTAGCCAATTAGATGATAGTGATGCTATAACACTAGTGTAATTTACAGATTCAAACAATGGGTTTTTTAATTCCCTTTCTAGAATTGTATTTAGCACATAATCATAAATACTGAATGCGTAAAATACTGTCTCATTACTTTTCGTAACGCGCGAATAGTATAAACAGGAATTTGCGAAATCTATCATCAAATTCTCAAATTCTGGATGAGGTGATTTTTCTGCAAAAAAAATCAAACTATCTATGTTTATGGGCGCGTCGTGTTTGTATTCTTGACTTAAGAGAGTGTAGGCTGACCTGTAAATAGCAGCGTTATCCCGAAGTGATCGATTTCTTATAAATGATGATTTTGCCAGTACTTTTTCTTTGAGAAGTTTATTTTTTACCGTAGCTGTAGTGTTTATGATTTCTGTATATACGTTTTCAAGGAAAATACGTCTAATTCCCCAATTGTAGCTTAGCCATTCAAGTAGATAACTGAGCTTTAATGATTCATTTTCTATAGACTCGTATTCGATGTCAAAATTTATTTCGGTAATGTATGCATCTTGTGTAATTGTTATTTCAGATGCCATCATGTTTAATAAAGCTCGAAGATTTATGTCGTGTTTTACCTTGTCCGAGGTGTTTATTTTTTCGATGACTTTATCTAGGAAGCTATATTCTGAGAAGGTGTTGGCTTTGAGTATATCAATAAAAAATCTCAAGTTACTGTTTTCAGTTGTATACTTATCTAAGTACTTAGATAGGATTCTTCCTTCAGTGGAAGGATTGCGGACTGATTTTAAATATGCATATGCAATAACAGACTCTGCGAATCTGGCATCATTTTTATATCGTTTGTGTAAAGAGATGAACTTACTCCACGCGGTTGTGTGCTGCCCATCCATTTCCAATTGAAGCACTTCGTATGTATCAATAATTAACGAACTTGCATTTTCAGAGGGTGTCTCGCCAGTGAATAAAAATATAATCGGTGAATCTGGCTTTATTTGGTTTGCTTGTAGACTGTAGCTCCCTAATAATAAAAATATGATCGCGGTTAAAATTATACGTAGCATATTTGTAAGAATTGAGATATAGAAAACAACAAAGCCACCCCGCACAAGACGGAGTGGCTTTGTAAAGTAAGGAGAAGTATTTGAAACTACTCCTTGTCGTCGTCGTTATCACCGCTGAGCTGCTCGCGGAGCTGCTCGAAGGCGGAAAGGTCACCGAGGGTAGACCGCTCGACGCTGGACTGCGTCTTCTTAACGGCTTTCCGGGTGGATTCCTGTTCTACCCGACGCTCGCGGACTACTTCATCCTTCGCTTCGCGGCGGATGTCGTTGACGTAGCGGCTGTGGCTGACCATCAGCTTCTTCTGGTCCTGGTCGAACTCAATGACCTTTACGGTCAGCGTCTCGTCTACCTCGGCAATGCTACCGTCTTCCTTACGCATCAGCTTGATCGGTGCGTAAGCTTCGAGACCGTAGGGCATCTGCAGGATAGCTCCACGGTCGTCCTTGCGAAGTACAGTAGCCTCGTGGTAGCTTCCTTCGGGGAATACGCTTTCGAAGCTGTCCCATGGGTTCTCCTCCAACTGCTTGTGTCCGAGGGACATTTTGCGGTTGTTCTCGTCTACTTCGAGTACTTCTACTTCAATCTCGTCGCCCACCTTGGTGAACTCGGAGGGGTGGCTGAAGCGCTTGGTCCACGACAGGTCGCTGATGTGGATCATACCGCCGATACCGTCATTCATTTCAACGAAGACACCGTAGGGAGTAAGGTTCTTGACCTTACCGGTGTGGCAGTGATCCAGACGCAAAGTTCTCGTTAATTTCATCCCAAGGATCCTGCCTGCAGTTGCTTGATCGACAGCGACATCTTCCGGTCCTCCCGGTCGATGGTGACGACTTTCGCGTCGCGGGTCTCGCCCACGGTGAAGAACTCCCGGGCGTTGATCGGCTGGTTGGACCAGCTGACCTCGGAAACGTGCACGAGTCCTTCGACGCCGGGCTGGATTTCCAGGAAGGCACCGTAGTCTTCGATGTTGACCACTTTTCCCTGAACGGTGCTGCCCTCGGTGATGGTCTCGTCGAGTACTTCCCACGGGTGGGGCTGCAGCTGCTTGAGACCGAGGCTGATCCGCTTCTTGTTCTCGTCGAAGTCCAGTACGGCCACGTTGACCTTCTGGTTGAGTTCGAGGATGTCGCTCGGGTGGTTGATCCGTCCCCAGCTGATGTCCGTGATGTAAAGCAGACCGTCGACGCCACCCAGATCGAGGAAGGCCCCGAAGTCGGTGATGTTCTTGACGATACCTTCCAGTACCTGACCCCGTTCGAGGCTGGCAATGATGGCTTCGCGCTGCTCGGCCAGGTCGCTCTCGATGAGGGCCTTGTGGCTGACTACGGCATTCTTGATGGTCTCGTTGATCTTAACGACCTTGAATTCCATCGTCTTACCGACGTAAGCATCGTAATCGACGATCGGCTTGATGTCGATCTGGCTACCGGGCAGGAAGGTCTCCAGTCCGCCACAGTCGGCGATGAGGCCACCCTTGGTCTTGCTGATCACCTTACCGTTGATCACGGTACCGTTAGCGTAGGAATCGCGGATGCGGTCCCAGGCGCGGAGGAGCTTGGCCTTGCGGCGGCTCAGGACCAGCTGGCCCTTGTCGTCCTCCTGCTGCTCGACGTACACCTCTACGGTGTCACCGACCTGCAGTTCGGCCTGGTCACGGAATTCGCTCAGTGGGAGCAGACCGTCACTCTTGTAGTTGAGGTCCAGTACCACGTCACCGTCCACGATGGCGGATACCTTGGCGGACATGATCTCCGCTTCCTGAATGTTGGTCATGGAAGCGCTGTACTGCTCTTCCATATCGGTACGCTGCTGGGCAGTGTACACGATGGCACTGCGGCCGGTCAGCTTCCAGTCGAAATCGTCGTGTGCCGTACCGGTGGCGCCGCTCAGGTCGGCTTCCTCGATCTCGACACCTTCCTCCTTCACGTCCTCGGTGAGGGCGACCTCTACCTTGCTGGCGTCACGACGGACAACCTTGGAGGTATTCTTGGTCTCCTCCACCTCCGGCACGGTAGCCGGCTCGGCCTCCTTGGTGGGGCCGGGATTGGTCTTGGATTGCGTAGCGGTGATGTCGGCCTTGCCGTCATCATCGGTTCCTACTTGTGCTTCTGTTGATTGGGTTGCCTCCGGCGTAATGCTATCGGTGGAGGTCTCTTCGGTCCCGTCTACTTGCGGGTCCTGATCATCATCCATTAACATGAACGATAGTTTAAAGGGTAAAAAGTCTTACTGCTTCGGGGGCAGCTTTCCCCACCCAGGCCGAAAGGGACGGCTAAGGCCGCGCAAAGGTAAGGAATATTTTACAACATAGCTAGTCTTTTACGAGGGCCAGCCGCATCCGCTTCACCCGGTCCTCCAGGGATTCGGAACTGACCCGCTCCCGGAGCCGGTCCACGATGAGCGCGAAGCTGAAGGGGGTGGCTTTCTTTGGTCGCTCGAACAAGATCTTCTGACCGTTGATCCGCTCCAGGGCCGCCCGGAGCCGGGCCTCCTGTAACTGAAAGGTCATGATCTCGTCGTAGGCCTGCTGCAACAGTAAGTTATCGGGTTCGTAATCGGAGAACACCTCGAAGAACAACTGGGCGCTGCCCTGAAGGTGACGCTCTTTCTTATGACGGCCCGGAAACCCCTTGAAGATCAGTCCGGCGATGGCCGCGATATCCCGAAAACGTCGCTTGGCCATCTCCGTGGCGTTGAGTCCGGCGTTCAAATCCTGGGTCAGTTCGTTGGTATTGAAGAGGTCGCTACCGAGCGCCTCCTCGATGGGGATGGGCTGGTCACTCACCAGTTCAAAGCCGTAATCGTTCATGGCGATGGTGAAGGTCAGCGGCGCGAACTGCCCGATGCGGTAAGCGACCAGACTGGAGAGCCCCTCGTGAATCCCCCGCCCCTCACAGGGATAGATCACGAGGTGGTAGCCTTCCCGATCTTGGAAGTATTCGATCAGCAGTTCGTCCGCCGCCGGAACGGCCGACCGCGCTACCTGGATGTCGCGTAACGGGGCGAGCTTCTTTAGTTCCCGGTCGTGGTAATCCTCCAGCTTGAGTTCTTCCATCGATTTGCGCAGGTAGCTGGATAACTGACTGGAGAGCTGCATCCGCCCGCCCCGCCAGCTGGGGATCTTTCCTTTCTTGGCCCTACTCTTGGTCACGATGGCATCCGTGCCCTTGACTTTCATGAACTTCAGCGTCCGCCCGGCGAACCAGAAGGTGTCTCCTACCTTGAGACTACTCACGAAATATTCTTCGATCGTGCCGATGTAACCACCGCTCAGGTACTTCACCATCAGGGTAGATTCCGAAACGATGGCCCCGATACTCAGCCGGTGGGTGAGGGCGATCCGCTTGTCCGTCACCCGGTAAACGCCGTCTTCGTCGATCACTACTTTGCGGTACTCGTCGTAGGCTCCCAGGCTGTTTCCGCCCGTCGTGACGAAAGCAAGGCACCAGTCGAACTCGGCCCGGGTCACCGAGGCGAAACAGTACGTCCGGCGAATCTCCTCCAGCAGTTCTTTCGGCCGGAAACCCCCGCCCACGGCGCGGGTAACCAGATACTGTACGAGCACGTCGAAGCTCCGCAGGTAGGGAATCCGGCTTTCTATGGCGTTTTCAGCGATACACCGTCGCAGGGCGCTGGCCTCGAGGAGTTCCAGACTGTGGGTCGGGACGAAGTGGATCACGCTCTTCGCTCCGGGCTGGTGCCCGCTCCGCCCCGCCCGTTGGAGGAAACGCGCCACCCCCTTCGGGCTACCGATCTGGACGATGGTTTCTACCGGCCGGAAGTCCACCCCCAGGTCGAGCGAGGAGGTACAGACGACCGCCTTCAGGGTGCCGCCGTGTAGGGCATCCTCTACCCAGTCACGCAGTTTGCGGTCCAGGCTGCCGTGGTGCATGGCGATGGCTCCGGCCAGGTCAGGGTCCGCCTCCAGCAGTCGCTGGTACCAGATCTCACACTGGCTACGGGTGTTGGTGAATATCAGGGTAGAGCCGCTGGAATGAATGATCGGAATCACCTTGTCCAGTAGCTTGATGCCGAGGTGGCCGGCCCAGGGAAAGGTTTCGATCTTGCTCGGTAGCACCGAGATCATTTTGATCTTCTTAACGTGGCGGGCACGGATGATGCGGGGGCTAGGGGCACTACGAGCAAGAGTGGAGGGGTTCTCTTCCGAGGTCGCAGGTGCAAGCTTTTCATCTTCGTAGGCGGAGAGACGCCCCAGCAACACATCGGCCGCCTCCTCCAGGTTCCCGATCGTGGCCGAGATGCCCCAGGTCTTCAGTTCCGCGCCGCGCAGGGCCCGGAGCCGGCTCAGGGCGAGCTCGACCAGGACGGCCCGCTTGCTGCCCAGCAGTTCGTGCCACTCGTCGGCGACTACCACCCGCAGGTCGCCGAAAAACTTAACCGGATCTCCAGAAGCCAGGAGGAGATGCAGACTTTCCGGCGTGGTGATGAGAATTTCCGGGGGGCGGGTCTTCTGTTTCGCCCGATCTCCCGAAGAGGTGTCCCCGGAGCGAACGCCCACCCGCCAGTTGAGGCCCAGGTCGTCTACGGCCCGCTGCGCCGCTCCCTGTATTTCCCGGGTCAGGGCACGGATGGGGGTCAGCCAGATGGCGCGCAGTCCATGGCCCTTTTGATTTGATTTTGCACCTGCGACCCCGCCCTGTTCCCGGATAAACTCCAGCAGGATGGGAAGGATCAGCGAATAGGTTTTGCCACTACCGGTGGGCGCGTTCACCAATCCGCTCTCTCCGTTGAGGTAGGCCCGCCAGGCTTCCCGTTGAAAGGGAAAGGGTTTCCATCCCCGGTCGGTGAACCAGGCGCTCCCCAGGTCTAGGAGGGCTTTGTTGGAAAGGGGCTTGGTTTTTTTGACGGGCACGGTGTTGCAACCGGCTTGGTGCAGAGAAGGTTCCGTTTCCGGTAGCCGTTACTCGCAGCCCATGTCGAGTTTACTCTGCTCGTCGTTGTTCGGAAAACAGTTGCCGGAGAGGACCTCGGCCGGCACGTAGCGCTGCAGGTCCGGATCGTACAGCCCCTCGGCGAGGAACTCCACGAGGTCGTCCATCTCCGCATCGTTCATGTTGAGCGGGTGGAAAAACTCGGAGAGATTACCGAGCGGCACCCGGTCGTTGTCCGGGATGCCATTGTTGAAATATTCCACTACGTCGCGCAGGTTGTCGTGACTGCTGCCGTGAAAGTAGAAGGGCATGTCCTTGGTGTTGTAGACCTGAGGCACCTTGAATTTATAGAAATCCTCGGAGCGGCGGGTGAAATCCCCCCGGCCCAGGTTGCGGGTATCGTCGATGCCGGTACGCAGACCACCGACGTCACAGAGGTCATTCACGCCGAGGGCGTGGAAGGTGTTACCGTTCAGGGCCGGCCCGTTGTGGCAGCGGTAACAGCCGGCCTTACCGAAGAAGAGGGCGGCTCCTCTTTTTTGCTGCTCGGACATCGCACCCTTATCCCCCTTCAGCCAGTGCTGCCAGGGTGCGCGGTTGGGAAGCAACGTGCGGATGTAGGCCGAGAGGGCGAAACTCATGGCGATGCGGCCGTAGCGGGCCTCTCCCACGAAATCCGGGAAGGCGCGGTCGAATAGCCGGCGGTATCCCAGGGTGTCCAGCAGGTAGCCGTCGGTACTCATGCGGTGGGTGATGGTACCCTCGATGTTCTGGGCTTCCAGCCCGTCGAGGCCGAGATGGTTGACTTCCGTGGCGGGGTCAAATACGCCCCAGACCTCTTCCACTTCCGCGTTCGCGCCCCGGGCCCCGAACCGACCCGCCCACATGGAGTTGGTCACGTAGGCCACGCCGAGCATGGAAAGGGGGCGGGCCCCCTGGGCGTCAATCTCGGCTTCTTCGTAAGTGTTCAGCATTCTGCGGCCCAGGCCGTCTTGCCCGAACCCAATGCCGCCGTCGGCGATCCCCTGAATGGCACCGGCGGTGAAGGCCGCATTGGCCACGTGGCAACTCGCACAGGAATAGGTCCTGATTTGCTCGGGGCGGATGGCATCCCGGCCGAGGGCAGTTTCGTGGAAAAGCAGCTTGCCCAGTTCGATCTTCTCTTCGGTCAGCACGTTGCCGATCCCCGCGGGAATTCCGGCCAGATTATTTCCTTCGGGCAGTTTGTATTCCTCCAGGCTGCCGCGCTGGCTTAACCGGATCAGCGTTTGCTCCAGTTCGGTATCGAGATCGGAAACGGCTTCGTCCCGCACGCAGGACGTTAAGCCGAGGGCCAGAAACAGCAGGAAGTGAAGAACCGGGGTGAAACGCATTTGAGATTACTTAAACGGACGCTGGGGAAGGAAGCGGCGCCGGGATCGTGGATAATTTACACTAGGTCGTACGTCGGGAAAATAAACCACACAAAGATAGTCATTGTCCATCTACTGCCTGAGAATCGCTGTTTGGGGGGAATATGTTGGTATTCACCTACCCTTTTCTGACTGGTCCGAGCGCATTTTCCTTCGTCGCGCCTCTGAATACTGAGATAAAAATTTCTTTCCACTCTCTTCAGCCCGCCAGCCGGTACCGTCCTCCGGGCAGACTGGTGACCAGCCCCTTGACTTCCAGCATCAGTAAAGTACCCGCCAGTTTAGCCGGCGGTACCCCCAGCTCGTAGCGCAGTTCGTCCAACTCCATGGCGTCCCGGTCGCGGAGGCGGTCGATCAGTGCGGTCTCCTCCGGGTCAAGGTCGTCGAAGAGGCGACGCTGGCGGCCCACTCCCGGACCGCTCCACTTCAGCAGGTCGATGATGTCCTGCCCGGCTTCGATGAGGTGGGCCCGGCCACTGCGGATCAGGGCGTTACAACCGGCGGAAACGGGGTCCCCGGCCCGACCGGGGCAGGCCCCCAGCTTTTTGCCCAGGTCGTGGGCCATGTTTGCCGTGATCATGGAGCCGCCGGTGGCGTTGGACTCCACCACGACGGTCAGGTCGGTCAGCATGGCCACGATCCGGTTACGGGCCGGGAAGTGCTCCCGCTCCGGTTTGATCCAGTAGGGATACTCCGTGAGGATGCCGCCGCCGTTTTCGGCCATCTTGCGGGCGGTCCGGGCGTGGGTGCTGGGGTAGACCTGCTGGAAACCACTGCCCATGATCCCGATCGTGGGCAGCCCGAGTTCCAGGGCACGCCGGTGAGCCCGGATGTCCACTCCGTAAGCCAGTCCGCTCACGATCAGGGGGGCGTAATCGCCCAGCGGGTCCAGCAGTCGTTCGATCTGCCGGCTACCGTAGGCGGACATATTGCGGGTGCCGACCACGGCGATGGAGCGAGAAGACTGCAGGTCGGCCGTTCCCCGGTAGTATAGGATGGGCGGTGCCCCCGTGTGGGGGGCCAGTCGTTGCGGGTAGTTGTCGTCGAGGCAGCAGAGAATGCTGATGTCGTTTCGCTCGGCGAAGTGGAGAATGTTATCGGCCTGCCGCCGGTGTCGGTCGCCGGCGAAGTGAGCGGCGGTCTGCTCCCCGATCCCGGCGACGCCGAGTAATTCTCTGGGGCGGGCGGCGAGGGCTTCCTCCGCCGAACCGAAGTGAGCAGTCAGCGAACGAAAAAGTTTAGCCCCGATGGAGGGTACGCGGCTGAGGGCTACCCGGTGGTATTGCTCCGGATGCATAGGCAATGAATAAGGAATAAGATGATCGGCAGGCGGGCGGGGAAAGGCAGGGTGGGGGAACCGGGGATAAGGAGGGGGAAGCGCGTACCGGGGCTAAAGATAGGACGCGTTTCCCACATTTTGTTGAAAATTTTGCACCCGCGCTCCGGCGCCCTCCAAAGCCGTATTTTTGCCGCATGAAACTCGCCCAGCTTACCACCACCTTGCTTGCCCTCTTCCTCCTTACCGCCTGCCCGCCCGCGCCGGATACGATGACGAATGGTACTTCGGTCCCCGGAAAACCCGTCGTGAAGGCGGGCGAAGAAGGCAACCTGACTACGTACGATAAGCGCCGGCCCAGGAACATCATCCTGATGATCGGAGACGGAATGGGGGTGACCCAGATTTCCGCCGGCCTCTACAGCAACGGTAACCAATTGAACCTGGAGCGTTTCCCGGTGCTGGGCCTCCACAAAAGTTACAGTGGGGACAACCTCATCACGGACTCCGCCGCCGGGGCAACCGCCTTCAGCGCGGGGACGAAAACCTACAACGGGGCCATCGGCGTCGACCTGGACACGCTACCCGTGGAAACCATCCTGGAGCTGGCGGAAAGGCGCGGCCTGCCCACCGGCATGGTGTCTACCTCCTCCATCGTTCATGCCACCCCGGCCAGCTTCATCGCCCACAACCGGTACCGGAAAAATTACGAGGAGATCGCGGCTGACTTCGTTAAGACGGACATCGACCTGTTCATCGGCGGCGGCCAGAATTACTTCGAGCGCCGGGAGATCGACGGGCGCAACCTGAGTACCGAACTCCGCAGCCGGGGGTACGTGGTGGAGAGTTTCCTGAATAAAGAAGTGGCGGAGCTGACCATCGACAACACCAAACCCTTCGTCTACTATACCGCTAACGCCGAGCCTCTGCCGTTCGCCCAGGGCCGTGACTACCTGGTGCCCGCCGTACAGCGCGCCATCACCTACCTGGACCAACGGGACAAGGAGGACAAGGGCTTTTTTCTGATGGTCGAAGGTTCCCAGATCGACTGGGGCGGTCACTCCAACGACAGCGATTACATCATCTCCGAGATGATTGATTTCGACAACGCGGTGGGGGAGGCCCTCAACTTCGCGGCCCGCGACGGGGAGACACTCGTCATCGTAACCGCCGACCACGAAACGGGCGGGTACGCCATTCAGAACGGCTCCAGGATGGGGGAGATCGAGGGGGCCTTTACCTCGGATTACCATACGGCCGACCTGATTCCGGTCTTTGCTTACGGGCCGGGCGCGGCGCGGTTCTCGGGCATCTACGAGAATACGGCGATCTTCGACAAGATGAAGTTGCTGTTCGGGTTTTAGGGAGAGGGGTTTCACGCAGAGGGCGCAGAGGAGCAGAGGCGCAGCGCAAGAAAGGAGCCGCTCAGCGTCTCTGCCCCTCAGCGGACTCCGCGTGAAAAATAAAATAGTGCAGCGACTAAACCTCCCGTCCTCCCCGGCATCCAAACACCGAACCAAACGAAAACAAACCATGCGTAAATTACTCATCACCACCTGCCTGCTTCTGGTAGCACTCACCGTCGTCAGTGCACAGGAACGTCCCCAAAAGAGGGAACGCAGTCCCGAACAGCTGGAGCAGCGGAAAGCGCTCCGCTCCGAACTCCGGACCTACAACCAGGAAGAGATCAAGCCCATCCTTCAGGCTGCCCGCGGGCAGCTCGACAAGAAGATCAGCGCGGAAGACCAGGCGTCTCTGGAGCGTCTGCGCAAGGCCCTGAAGCCGGAGCGTACCGGAGAAAAGGGGAAGAAGGGTGAGCGGGGCGACCGCCATGCCGCCCGCACCGCCTACCGGGAAGCCCACGCCACCGAACTGGCCGAACTGGAAGCCCTGGCTACGAAGTACGCTACCGAACTGGACCAGTTGCGGGAGCGCCTCGCCCCCCAGTTCGCCACCTGGGAAGCCGAACGTAAGGCCATCCGGGAGCGCTACCGGCCGGAATCCACGGAGGCCCGGAAGGACAAGCCCGGCAAAAGTCACCGTGGCGAAGGTCACCGGAAGGGAAAGAACACCATCGGAGCTCGTTTCCTGCTGATGAAAGCATAAATTATTGGTAAACTATCGGGGGTACCGCAACGATGGGGCCGGGTTGACGTTTAACGTACAATCCGGCCCCGTTGCTTATCTTCGGGCTGCTAAAACAGAGTAACGTGCAATCTACCATAAACGCCAGCGTGGAGGACATCAACCAGTCCCTCAAACACTGGAAAACCATTGTTTCCAAGTACCAGAAGTCCAGCACCCCGCGGGCCATCGGCCAGCTGTTCAGCAGTTTCGGCCCCTTCCTGGCACTCTGGGTGGCGATGTACTTCGCCGTCGATTATTCCCTGCTGCTCACTTTCGCCCTGGGCGCGGTGAACGCCTTTTTCCTGGTGCGGATCTTCATCATCCAGCACGACTGCGGCCACTACTCCTTCCTGAAAAAGCGCAAGGTTAACGATGCCGTCGGCTTCGTCTGCTCTTTCTTCTCCTCCATTCCCTACTCCTACTGGGCGCGGGTGCACAGTTTCCACCACGGCCACACCGGTCAGCTGGAGCACCGGGACATCGGCGACATCGATTTCCTGACCGTGGAGGAGTTCCGCAAGGAGAGTAAGTGGGGCCGGCTGAAGTACCGGATCTTCCGCCACCCGCTGGTGCTTTTCGTCGTGGTGCCCGTCATCTACCTCGGCATCGTACAGCGTATCCCCCGGGTTACTTTTCCCGGCTGGTCGCCCATCCACCGCAAGCAGCACCTTAACAACCTCTGCATCGCCCTGGTCTACATCGGCCTCGGTTTCCTGCTGGGCTGGAAGGCGTTCTTCATCGTTCAGGGCACCATCATTTTCTTCTTCGGCATCATCGCGTTCTGGTTCTTTTACGTGCAACACCAGCACGACCACACGTACATGCAGTGGAGCGAGAACTGGGACTACCTGACCGCCGCCATCCGGGGTGCCACTTTCTACAAGCTGCCCCGCTTCCTGCACTTCCTGACCGGCAACATCGGCTACCACCACATTCACCACCTGAGTAGCCGTATCCCGAACTACAACCTGCGCAAGTGCGCCAAGGAGAACCCCATTCTCCAGGAGCACGTGACCAAGATCACCTTCTTCCAGAGCCTCCCCCTGATGTTCAATAAGCTCTGGGACGAGAAAAAGCAGCGCATGATCACCTTCCGCGAGTTCTACCGGAGTGAGGTGAAGACCGCCTAGATTTGACTACCGGCATCTGCTGGTTGCGCAACGATCTGCGCCTGGACGACAATCCGGTTCTGCGTACGGCCCTGGCCGCGCACGACCGGATTGTCGTTTTTTATTTCCTGGACCACCGCCTGTTCCGGGAATTACCCGGTCCGGACTTTCGTAAGACGGGCATCCACCGGACCGCTTTTTTGCTGCAAACGTTACACGATCTCCGCGATAATCTGGGCGAGGCCGCAGGTGCAAAATTAATCGTGAGGCAGGGAGACGACCCCGCCGTTGCCCTCCGGTACTTAGTCGCGGAGGTCGGTGCCACTACTGTATACGTCCAGGCCGAGGTCGCCACCGAGGAGACGGACGACGAAACCGCCGTCGCCGCCGCCCTGCCCGACGGCTGTGGCCTCCGCCGGATCTGGGGAAAGACCCTTTACCACGCGGACGACCTGCCCTTCGACGCGGATAACATTCCCGAACCCTTTCGCGCTTTTCGTCAACCGGTCGAGCGGAACGTAGCCATGCGGGAACCGGAGGATATGCCGGCCTCCCTGCCGGGTGTCCCCGGACTGGAGGAGGGGGAAATCCCCTCCCTTACTCTGCTGGGGTTTGAGGCTTCGGAAGCCGATCCGGCCTACCCGGGTGGGGAGACGGCCGCCCTGCGCCGCCTCCACGTTACTACCTGGACGAGAGCCATCTGGTCAAGAATTACCGGCGCACCCGAAACCTCAGTCTGGGGGCGGACTACTCCTCGAAATTCAGTCCGTACCTGTCGCTGGGCTGCATATCCCCCCGCCGGATCTACGCGGAGATCAGACGCTACCAGAAAGCGAACGACAACAAGGCGGGCAACTCCATCCTGTTTGAAATGCGGTGGCGGGACTACTTTATCTTCCTGGCCCGCAAGCACGGGCGGAAGATCTTCTACCCCGGCGGCTTCAAGGAGCGCAAAGTGGAGTGGTCTCAGGATCGGGAACTGTTCGAGAGCTGGCGGCTGGGCCACACGGGGCTGCCCTTTATCGATGCCCACATGCGGGAATTACTGGCAACGGGCTTTATGAGTAACCGGGGCCGCGTCAACTGTGCCAGCTTCCTGACCCGGGACTACAAAATAGACTGGCGCTGGGGTGCCGCCTGGTTCGAAAACCGACTGATCGACTACGAGGTGAGCGCCAACTGGCTCAACTGGCACACCCAGGCCCTGGAAATTTACTACACCAGCGCACCCTGGCAGGGGCTGAAGTACGATCGGAAGGGTGAATACGTCAAGCATTGGCTACCCGAATTGTCCGAACTACCCGCCCCCCTCGTTCACGCCCCCTGGAAGATGGCCGAGGAAGGGCTGCTCACCGACCTGGATTTCGACCTGGAACGGGATTATTTCCGCCCACGAGTAGAAAACAGCAAGTGGAACTGGGCGTGGAACCGACTGAAGACGGGGGACGCGACCAGCCCGAAAAGCAGGAAGAAGTCTACGGAGAAGGGTAAGGGCTAATTGGTAACTGAGGAGCCGGGATAATTACTATCGGTTCGGGAAGGTAGCGGAATGCTCCGGTCCGTCAGCAATCCCTGTCGTGATCTGTCGGGGCGCATGGGAAGACAATTTCCCCGCTTGTGCTCTCCGGCCACCCCCACCACCGAATAGAGCTTTCCTTAGCAGAGATGACCGATGCCGGCGGGAGCATCAGCGTGCGCAGATCTTTAGTAGTCTCAGTAATAAATCCGGGAAGTTATTGTTATGGCTTATTTTTGCTGCTGGATCGGTTTAGCTTTACAGTCAGCTAGCGTTAAGGTTCATACAATTTAAACTTATCTATATATATAAATTATTTTGGTTGAGGGTGTAATTCGAAACAAATTTTTTATAAATAAATTTATTGAATTTATTAGTGGTAGATTGTAGGGCGCTACTACTTTAAGTAGCAGGCTTCTCTCAAAAATAAATCTTCCTAAGAATGAAATTTTTCTATTCGCACACCCTGGGTGTGGGCATCCTCCTATTGCTCCTATCCCCGGCGATTGCCGCGCAGGCTCCCGACCTGGGTGCCGCGGCGACCTTCGCCGTCTTCACCGGCATCGGGGCCTTCAATAACGATGGGACGACCATGGTGACCGGCGATATAGGGACCAATGACGGTCCGTTTGCCGGATTTCCTCCCGGAACGGTGAATGGGACCATTCACGTACAGGACGGGGTTTCCATGACGGCTGCGACTGATGTAGGACTGGCTTACAGCACGCTGGCGGCTACGACCTGCGATGTGGTCCTCGGAGTAGGGCTGGGAAACAATCAGGTACTTTCACCCAATGTGTACTGTATCGGGGGGGCGGCTACCCTGAACGGGGAGTTGGTTCTAGACGGCCAGGGAGATCCTGATGCCCTCTTCATTTTTCAGATCGATGGCGCCCTTTCGACCGGGGTAAATTCTAGAGTACTGCTCATCAATGGTGCCTCAATCTGTAATGTGTACTGGCAGATCAACGGGGCGGTCGCCCTCGGTGAGTTTTCTCTCTTTCTGGGCACCTTTATCGCCAACGGGCAAATCACGGCACTGGAAAGTGCGGAAATCTCAGGACGCGCACTCGCTACGGTGGGGGCGGTCGAACTACACAACAACGTCATTACGATTGGTTTGCCGGCTATCGCGTCGGTCATCGAAGCGGAAGGCCCTACCACTTTTTGTGCAGGAGGCAGTGTCGTCTTATCGGGAAATGTAGACGGCGTGTGGAACTCGGGGGAATCCACCCCTTCCATCACGGTAACGATGAGTGGCGAATACTTCGTCACCAATACGAACGGTTGCGGGAGCGAAACCTCCAACCGGATCACGGTCACCGTCAATCCGTCACCGACAGTGGACATAAGCCCGTCAGCGGGCAGTTTCTGTGAGGGAGAAGGGGTTGTGCTGATGGCAACCGCAAATACGAATGTTTCCTACGCATGGTCCACCGGGGAGACCACCCAGAGCATCTCGGTAGATGCGGCCGGGAACTATTCGGTTACCGTGACCGACGAAAATGGTTGTACGGCCAGTGCTTCGACTACCACCACGGCCCTTGCGGCGGAGGACGCCAGCATCATACCGGAAGGACCTACAACTCTTTGCGGTGGTGAGGATGTGCGACTTTGTGCCAGTGACGGCACCTCCTACGCCTGGAATACCGGTGCCACCGGTCAGTGCATCAATGTTTCCGCTACCGGCACCTATTCGGTCACGGTAACGGACGGTAACGGCTGTACGGATGACGCCTCGGTAGACGTAACCGTGAATCCTGCTCCTGCCTGCGAGATTACCGGGCCATCCACGATTTGCGAGGGAGGCTCCACCGAATTGTGCACGGCCTCCGGGCTGTCCTCCTACCTGTGGAGTACCGGGGCTACGGGCGAATGTATTACGGTGACTGCCGCCGGTACCTACTCAGTGACGGTGACGGACGGGAACGGCTGCGAGAGCGTCTGTAGTCGGACGGTGACGGAAAATGCCGCTCCTGCCTGCGAGATTACCGGGCCATCCACGATTTGCGAGGGAGGCTCCACCGAATTGTGCACGTCCTCCGGGCTGTCCTCCTACCTGTGGAGTACCGGGGCTACGGGTGAATGTATTACGGTAACTGCCGCCGGTACCTACTCAGTGACGGTGACGGACGGGAATGGCTGCGAGAGCGTCTGTAGTCGGACGGTGACGGAAAATGCCGCTCCTGCCTGCGAGATTACCGGGCCATCCACGATTTGCGAGGGAGGCTCCTCCGAATTGTGCACGGCCTCCGGGCTGACCTCCTACCTGCTGGAGTACCGGGGCTACGGGTGAATGTATTACGGTGACTGCCGCCGGTACCTACTCAGTGACGGTGACGGACGGGAACGGCTGCGAGAGCGTTTGTAGTCGGACGGTGACGGAAAATGCCGCTCCTGCCTGCGAGATTACCGGGCCATCCACGATTTGCGAGGGAGGCTCCACCGAATTGTGCACGGCCTCCGGGCTGTCCTCCTACCTGTGGAGTACCGGGGCTTCGGGCGAATGTATTACGGTAACTGCCGCCGGTACCTACTCAGTGACGGTGACGGACGGGAACGGCTGCAGCAGTTCCTGCGAGTACGAGGTTATGGAAGAGGAGAATACTCAGCTGGTCATTACCTGTCCTGCTGACATAGCGATAGCGTGCGGCGAGAGCACCGCGCCCGGTAATACCGGTATTGCCACTGCTACGGATAATTGTGGCGGCACGCCAGTAGTTCTTTTTACCGACTTGATGGTACAGGGAGGAGATTGCCCGCAGACCAGTAGTCTGATACGTACCTGGGTGGCCGGACAGGGAGGTCAAAACAGCGCCACTTGCGTTCAAACGATCAGTATCGAGGATACGACGGCCCCAACCATTCAGTGCCCAGCGGACATCTCGGTGACCTGCGGTGAGGGAGTGCCCGCGGCGGACATCGGCCTCATTATTGCCGCGGACCTCTGCGATCAGAACGTGGTGGTGACCGACCGGGGAGATAATTTTGTTAACCAACTCTGCGAAAACAGCTACACATTGGTCAGGACCTACCGGGCTACCGATGCGTGTGGAAATTTTCAGGAGTGTAACCAGAACGTTATTGTGACCGACGGGGTGCCACCCACGATCAGTCCGAATAATCCTGCCCTGAGTGACGGGGATATCATTGAGGTTCCCTGCTTCGGACAAGATCCCGACTGGAGCCTGCCGGAGTACGACGAGTCTAGCATCACCGCGACGGACGACTGCGGCGGTGCCGTTGTTATCTCCTTCGACCATAACCTGGAGAATGAGGGGACCTGTGCGGAAGACGGTTACATCAGCCTGTTCAGACTGACCTGGACGGCGACGGACGCTTGCGGGAACAGCAGCGATTTCGTGCTCTTTCTTTCCCTGATCGATACCATCGCTCCGGTGGTACTTGGGGTGCCCGGGGATATCACGGTCAACTGCGACGAAATTCCGGCCGTCACCGGGGAGATTTACGCTACCGATGAGTGTCTCTGCGCCTGCGTCGTCCTGTTCGAGGAGTCGGTACTCTCCACGGGATGCCTGGACGGGGAAGTAATCCTGAGGACCTGGACGGCAACCGATCGGTGTGGGAACACCACGACGGAGAGTCAGCGTATTACGGTGGTGGATGCGGTCGGCCCCCGGTGGGAAATGGCTTACCCTGAGTTTCTGGGACTGGACGACGGCAGCATCCGGGAGTACTCCTGCGCAGAGGGGGGCATTCCGGTCGTGTACGATTACCTGGACGAGTTCGCCGTCCGGAATACTTCCTCCTGTGGTGGAGATTTGGCAGTAACCTTCGAACGCAAGACCATCGTTTCCGATAACTGCGAAGCCGACGGGTACCTGGAGCAAAGAACCTACCATTGGAAGGGAGCGGATGACTGCGGGAACCAATCCGAACTGACCATCGTCGCCCGACTGACCGACCGGGAAGCCCCCGTCTTCCTCGGGACCGAAGGACGGGACACGATCTGCGCCGGCGATCCCGCGCTGGACGAGATCACCGCGACGGACGACTGTACTACTCCGAGCATTCTGTTTCGGGACACTGCTGGTACCGATTATTGCGGAGAAGAAACCTTACTGCGTACTTACGTAGCCACGGATGAGTGCGGGAACACCTCCCGGTTCACCACCGTCATTATTGCCGATGAGGAACGGACTCCGGTGATTTCGTTCGTCACCCCCCTCCTGGCGGATCTCAGCACTGGAGATACCGTACGATTGGAACTCAGCGATCTTGACGGGGCCTATACTTCATTTGGCAGTGCTGACGTCACTGTAGACGAAGTTTGCTCCGGGACGATAGCGGTTGTCTTTACGGAGAGGTTAATCAGCGAGGGTGACTGCCTGAACGGTGATCCCGCCACCGTGGTGGAACTGAGATGGACGGCTACGGACGTCTGCGGAAATACCAGCGGCATTAGTATCCTGGCCAGGCTAACGGATCAATCCGCTCCGATCTTTCCGAACTTTGCCGCCGAAGTGACCGTAGGCTGTAGTGACAGCTTTCCGGCCATACAGGCCAGGGATAATTCCGGGGAGGTCTCCATCACCATTGCCGAAAGCGTTCTCCCGGGATCTTGCGCCTTTGAGTACGACGTCGAACGGGTGATCACGGCCACGGACCCCTGTGGCAACACCACCATCCGGCAACAGGTCGTTCGCGTAGGTGGCGGATCCGGACCCGCTATTGTTGGCGTGGAAACGGTAGTCTGTGAGGACCCTGCACTTCCCGAAGTGACCGCCTTCGATCAGTGC
The DNA here is from genome assembly GCA_963838715.1 of Lewinellaceae bacterium. Lineage (GTDB taxonomy): Bacteria > Bacteroidota > Bacteroidia > Chitinophagales > Saprospiraceae > Neolewinella. The sequence continues at coordinate 2,261,924 of CAWISE010000009.1, read as the reverse complement.
GCCGGGGAGTTCGTACCCGTCACGCTACGGCAGGATACGCTGGAGAGCAATTGCGAGGGGTTGGTCATCAGGAGGACCTGGACCGCCACGAACAGCTGCGGAGTAACTTCGGAAAGCAGCCAGCTGGTGGTGCTGTACGATGAGACGCCCCCGAAAGTGAGCATCCCGGTCAACTCAGCCTTCCGTAACTATTACGATTTCTACGCCTACCCGGTATACCTGACGGATAAGTACCTGATCGATGAACTCGATGCACTTCACGAGCAGAGCGTTTCCGTTTCCGATGCGTGCGACCAATTCATCGTTCCGGAACTTACGGTGACCGTCACCCGGCCGGAGTCCTGTGAGGAAGCGGGCTACACCGAGCAAAGGACCTACACCTGGGTCGCTACGGACGCTTGCGGCAATTCAACAACGCTGTCGCTCAACTTCTACGTGATTGACGACGTCGCGCCGGTGCTGTACGGGATCCCCGACGATATCACGGTGAGGTGCGCGCCACTACCGGTAGTGCCGGAGGTCTACACCGCCGATACTACCCTGGCGGGTCGCACTGAGTACAGCGAGGAGGTAGAGGCCGGTCCGGTAGAAGGTGAGTTCGTCGTGACCCGTACTTGGGTGGCGACGGACAATTGTGGTAATACTGCAAAAGCCACCCAGACCATCCTCTGGATCCAGGACGCCTTTCTGGAGTGCTCACTCCTGCTGCCTACGGAAGCAGCCTGTAACTCCCACGGGGTGGTTATCCGCAGCGACTTTAGCGACGGAGCGACCTACGACTGGGAAGTCGTGGGGGAAAAATGCTTCATCCAGAGCGGGCAAAACACCCCCGAGATCGCTATTTACGTGGGCTGGTCGACGGTGAAGATTGTCCTTACGGTCACCGACGATTCCGGGTGTGCCTCCACGTGCATGGCTTTCCTCGACTGCAACGGTATCTACTCCCTCGAAGATCCGGGAACGGAGGAGGAAATTCCTCTGGGCGTAGGGTTCCGGAACGAAGGGGAGGTACAGTCGGAAGCAGCAGCCGGCAATCTGCAAAACTTCAGTCTGCGGCCGAATCCGGCGAGCGAGCGGCTGTTCCTCAGCTTTTACGCCGGTTCGTCGGTGGAGGTGGACATCCGGCTGGTTACGCCGTTCGGGAAGGTCGTGCTGCGGGAGTCGACAACGGCCGGAGCAGGGGAGAATACCTACCGCATGGACGTGACGGGAGTGCCCAAGGGAAGTTACCTGGCTCAGGTCAGGACGGCCCGGGAAGTGCTGACGAAAAGGGTGATCGTGTACTAACGATCAAAATCGGACCGCTGCTTTTTTTGTTGGGAGACTGCACCTGCGTCCCCGCCCTTTTCCTGTGCCTAATAACAAATCATTTGCACCCAAAATGGGGCTTGCTGCCAACCTTCACGCGAATCCTGACTTTACCTAGAAGTGTCGGAAGAAACCGGCGCTGCCTTTCTACTAACCAACCAACCACACTATGCGCAAGCAAGTAATTTTTTCTTTCCTGGCCGTTCTGGCCCTGCTGTTTACCACCAACGTACAGGCCCAGCTGGAGATGCCGGCCCCCAGCCCCTCCGCGAAGCTGGAGACCACCATCGGCATGACTGACGTAACGATCGAATACAGCCGCCCCCAGATGCGGGAGCGCACTATTTTCGGAACGGACGGCCTCGTTCCCTACAACGAGATCTGGCGTACCGGTGCCAACCAGGCTACCAAGATCACCTTCGGTAACAAAGTAATGATCGAGGGCAAGGAAGTGCCCGCCGGCAGCTACGCCGTACTGACCAAGCCAATGACCGATAAGTGGGAAGTGATGTTCTTCCCCTACGAAACCGGCAACTGGGGTAGTTACAAGGAGATGACTCCCGCCGTAACCACCACCGTACCCGTCAAAAAGACCTCGAGCAGCAGTGAGGCCTTTACCATCGAGGTAAACAACTACACCGTAGATGGTGCCCACCTGACCATGAAGTGGGACAAGACGATGGTGGAGGTACCCGTGCAGACCACCGCCAAGGCGGACGTAATGGCGAGTATCGAGCGCGTGATGGCCGGCCCCACCGCCAACGATTACTTCAACGCCGCCAGTTTCATCGCCGAGAACGGTGATGCCAAGCAGGCGCTGGAGTACATCCAGAAGGCTACGATGATGACCAGTGAAAGCCCCCGCTACTGGTTCCTCCGTCGGGAAGCCGCCATTCTTGCCCAGAACGGCATGAAGACCGAAGCCGTCAAGGTAGCCAAGCAGAGCATGGAACTGGCCGAGAAAGCCGGTAACATGGACTACGTTCGCCTCAACAAGGCCATCATTGAGGAAAACAGCAAGTAAGCTATAGTCTAGCGTACTACCTACCTACGTATAGTGGCTCGTCGGAATCTTCCGGCGGGCCACTTTGTTATCTGCGATTATCAAGATCAATATGCTATGAGTGCCTCCGCGGAAATGCCGTACTTCATCAATCCCTCCCGGGAATTGTCGCCCGACCAGAAACGCGTAGTGTACGCCGAGGCACGATCCGCCATCCTGGCGACGCTGGGGGACGAGCCCGACGAAGTGGTCAAGATGGTGACGATGAACTGTCTGCTGAAGACATTCATCCCCTACTATTACTGGGTGGGTTTCTACCTGGTGCGCGGGGAGCGGAAACTCGTCATCGGCCCCTACCAGGGTACGCTGGGCTGTCTCTACATTCCATTCGGAAAGGGCGTTTGCGGGATGGTGGCCGAAACGGGAGAATCCCGGATCGTGGACGACTGTCACGCCCTGCAACAGGGAAAGGAGCACATTGCCTGCGACCCCAACAGCCGGTCGGAAATCGTACTGCCGGTCCGGCGTTCGGACGGTAGCCTGCTGGGGGTGTTCGACGTGGATTCCACCCAGGAAGGCTCCTTCGACGAGATCGATCGGTCGGCGCTGGAGGAGTTGCTGGGGGAGGTGTTCGGTTAGTGCTATTATCTTCGCCATTCATGTCCGCCGGCTACACCATTAAACTCCCCCAGTTCGAAGGTCCCTTCGACCTACTGCTCTTCTTCATCGAGCGGGACGAACTGGACATCTACGACATCCCGATCGCCAGCGTAACGAACGACTTCCTGTCTTATATGCGGGAGGCCGAGCGGATGGACATCGACCTGGCCAGCGAATTCGTGCTGGTGGCCGCGACGCTCTGCCGGATCAAGGCAAAACTGCTGATTCCCCGGAAGCCGGTGGACGAAGAAGGCAACGAGATCGACCCCCGGGAGGAGTTGGTGGCCCGACTGCTGGAATACAAACGCTACAAGAGCGTACTGGAGGAACTGCGTTACCTGGAGACCGAAAGGGGAATGCGGAGCTACCGGGGCAACATCATCGACGAATTACAGGGAATCGCGACCAGAGCACTGGTCGACGTGGAACTGGAGAGTGTCACGCTCTTCAAACTGCTGAAGGCTTACGAGCGGATGTTGCGCAAACTGGAGGAGGCGGATAAGCGACCGGTCGTCCACGAAATCGCCCAGTTCTCCCACACCATTGAGGAGCAACAGGATCGAATCATGAATCTGGTAGGTAGCGTAAGCGTCGGGAAGCCCCGGCCGAGTTTTGCCGATGTCTTTAGTGTTTGCCGTACGCGCATCCACGCCATCGTAACTTTTCTGGGCCTGCTGGAACTACTCAATACACAAATGATCCGGCTGATTCCCGGAGAGGGAATGAATAATTTCTGGCTCGAGCCGGCCCGGAGGGGGAGTGAAGAGGAATAGTTAATTGAGGGCCTCCGGTGCGATGAGGATAAATTTAGGTACCCGTACCCGGAACAGTTCCCGGGAAGTGTCGCCGGCCAGGGGGCGGGACATTCCGTAGTTACCAAACATCGCTCCCATTGGTGTTTCCAGCTGCACCCAGCTGGTGTACTCGTGGTGCGCCCCCGGGGGGATGACCGGTTGTTGACCGACCACGCCGTCTCCCGCTACCCGTCGGCGTTCACCGGTTGCACTCACGACGGTCCACTGCCGGTTGAGTAACTGAACGGGCGCGGGGCTCTCATTGATGATCCGGATGCGGTAAGCGAAGATGTACTTTCGTTCGCTGGCATTGGAATACTGGTCCTGGAAGAAAGTCTCCACCGAGATAGTGACGTGTTGCGTGGTTAAGCTTACCATGGGTCAGGGCATTAAAGGGCCTTATGCTAACGGAGACAGTCAGCATGCCAAAGTTGTTCAGCAATCACGGTGTTATCTAGAAGGGCAGGTCGTCGTCCGCCTCCACGGTGGGACTGTCGCTGGCGGCGGGGAAATCACCGGGCGCATCACTGGCGGCGGGGGCCGGGCTACTGCCACCTCCGGAGCTTACGGCTTCAACGCGCCAGGCGTTCAGGTTGGTGAAGTACTTATCCTGCCACTGACGGCCCCGGAGGTCGAAGTGCACCTTGATCTCGTCTCCTTCGTTGAGGTCATCGACGATGGAGGTACGATCCTGGGTGGTCTGGAACTTGACGAAATTGTCGTACTGACCGCCATCATTGGCCTTGATCACGAAGTCGCGTACCCGGAAGGATTCTCCCTTGGTTTCGACTTCGTATTTCTTAACGAGAGTACCGGTGATTTCAAAAGACATGGATGATAAATTTTTAGCCTGCGAAAATACGAAAAAAATAAGCGCTGAAGGACCCTATTCGGGGCGCTGGGTCCGTTCGCAGGCACCGGCGCAGTTGCCGAAAAGATTGAGGGAGTGGCCGGTTACCTCAAAGTTGAGGATTTCGCCCATCATATTCTTGATCTGCTGTACGCGGGGATCACAAAATTCAAGGACACGGCCACACTCATTACAGATCAGGTGGTCGTGTTGTTTGTAACCGTAGCTTTTCTCGTACTGCGCCAGGTTCTTGCCGAACTGGTGTTTCTTGACCAGATCGCAGCTGACCAGCAGCTCCAGGGTGTTGTACACCGTAGCGCGGCTGACACGGTAATTATTGGTCTTCATGTGGATGTAGAGCGACTCAGCGTCGAAGTGGTCGTCCCGATCGTATATCTCTTCCAGGATGGCGAAGCGTTCGGGAGTGCGCCGGGCCCCCCGCTCCTTGAGGTGGCCGGCAAAGATGTCTTTGACCTTATTGATGTCCTCGGCTGGATTACTACGCATCGGGTTCGTTATTCTATCCGGGAAACGGTTGAGACGTTCTCTAAGTTTTTCAGGGCGCGGATCGCCAGGTGGAGCTGGTCGGTGTTGCGGACGAGCAGCCCGATGGTGGCTTCGAAAAACCCTCCCTGGCCGGTGATGGAGAAACTGCGGATGTTCAGGTCGAGGTGGGAGATCTCGTGACTGATCGTTTCGATCACCCCCGTTCCGCTGTCGAGCCCCGTCAATTTGAGTTCGGCCACGAAGCTGTTCTCCGTCGTGCTGACCCACTCGGCCTTCATGATGCGGTAACCGTAATTGGCCATCAGGTTTTCGGCGTTGGGGCAGACCACGCGGTGGATCTTCAGCCCCGCGCTGGCGGTCAGGTAGGCAAATACCTGGTCGCCCTGTACGGGGTTACAGCAATTGGCCATGTGGTACTCGAACTGGTCACTGGGCTGTCCGTTGATGAGCAGTTTGGTGTGCCCTTTGATCTTGCTGGCGGGGTTTCGCTTACGAACGGCGGGGTCCGGGGCGGCCGGAGCTTCGACGGGCTTTTCTACCAGTTTACCACCCTCCACGTCGAAGGGGGCCAGCAACTGGTTCATGGTCATGGTTTCCATGGCCAGGTCGTAAAAAAGGTCGACGTGGTTGTTGTCCGTATGGTACTTGGCCAGCTGTTCGATCGCGGCCTTGCTGTCGTCGATCTTCAGTTTCTTCAGTTTTCGGAGCAGCGCTTCGCGGGCCAGTTCCCCCTTCTCCCGCTTTTCCTCCTTCATGGCCTGGCGGATTTTCGCCTTGGCCTTTCCGGTGCGTACCAGCTTGATCCAGTCTGATTTGGGCCGCTGCTGGGGGTGGGTGTTGACCCGTAGCCGGTCGCCGTTCTTCAGGGTGTAGTCCATCGGCACGATCCGCTCGTCGCACAGGATGCTCTGGCAGTGGTAGCCTACCATACTGTGGACGCTGAAGGCGAAGTCCAGGGCGGTAGCCCCCTTCGGCAGTGCCTTCATGTCTCCGTCGGGAGTATAAACGTAGACCTCCTCGTTGAAGAAGCTGTTGTCCCGGAAATCACCCAGGAGTTGTACGGTATCCGTATTCGGATCGTCCAGAATGTCCCGGACACTTTCGAACCAGGCATCATACACATCTGGTTGCCCCTTGATCCCCTTGTATTTCCAGTGGGCGGCAAAGCCCCGTTCGGCGATGTCGTTCATGCGCTCGCTCCGGATCTGTACCTCCACGAAGCGGGCATCCGGACCGACTACCGTCGTGTGCAGACTTTCGTAACCGTTAGTCTTGGGGATGGTCAACCAGTCTTTAAGCCGTTCGGGGACGGCCTGGTACACCTCGGTAACGATACTGTACATGCCCCAACTGGCGATCTTTTCCTTTTCCCGGGGCACATCCACGATGACGCGGACCGCGAAGAGGTCGTAGATCTGCTCGAAGGGGACCTGCTTCTTCTTGATCTTGTTGGCAATACTGTAAATGGATTTCGGACGGCCGAAGACGCGGTAGGGGTAGCCCAATTCGTCGAGCTTTGGCCGGAGTGGCTTGATGAAGCTCTCGATGTACCCCTCGCGGGCGGTTTTGGTTTCGTGTAGTTTCTTGGCTACGCTATCGTATTCTTCCCGCTCCAGTACCTTCATGCAGAGGTCGAGGAATTCGGAGCGGAAGTTATAGAGGCCGAGCCGGTGGGCGAGGGGAGCGTAGATGTAACTGGTCTCGGCGGCGATCCGCAGCTGCTTGTGCTCCGGCATGCTCCTGATCGTCCGCATATTGTGGAGGCGGTCGGCCATTTTGATGAGTACGATCCGTACATCGATCATCAACGTCTGTAGGACTTTCTTGAAATTCTCCGCCTGCTGGCTTTCCGCGCGGGGATTCTGCGACATGTACCGACTGTCCAACTTCGTGAGGCCGCTCACCATCTGGGCGATGGGATCCCCGAATTGGTCCTGGAGTTCCTCGACGGTAACGGGGGTGTCTTCCACCACGTCGTGCAGCAGGGCCGCGCAGATGGCCGTCGGGCCGAGCCCGATCTCCTCCGCGCAGATACGCGCCACCGCAATGGGGTGGTGAATGTAAGGCTCGAGGGACTTGCGCCGCTGGTGGCGGTGGCTGAACTTAGCCAGTTCGAAGGCGTGATCCATCTGTTTGCGGTCCTCGTGAGAATACTCCGTCCGTAAACTGGCGATCATCGCTTCGTAGTCCTTCAGAATGGCGGTTTCTTCCGCGGGAGTAATGTCAAGTACTTCAGCCATACCGTATGCTAACAAAAGTGCGACAAATGTGGCTCAAAACCTACCGAAAATATACGATGTACGATATTTAGTAAGCAAAGCGCCAAATTTTTCTTGGTTACTAGCCGGAAGGTGCAAATTTTAGGGGGTAAAGTCTGCTTTTGACTGCATTTCGCAAAAAGGAATGGAAATTCTTCTAAATTCTAAAATTTCTCCGCTTTTCACCGCACCCGGCGGAACCGGGGGAAGTTGGAAGGGCAAATCGTGCTTAAAAGCGCACGTTGTTTCCACTACTCTTTTTTACTCTCTAAGCCTTTACAAACCATGAAGAATCTCTTCTGCCTCCTTGCGTTCTTATTCTTTTCCTGCACCTGCGTCCTCGCCCAGAGCGAAGACATCCGCGTGTTCCCCAACCCCGTAGTCGACTACTTCGAGATCGGCCACAGCGAACGGGTTGCCACCATCCAGGTCATTAATATGGTCGGACGGGAAGTGCGGGCCTTCGACTACAAGCCCCAGTCCAGTTTCAGCATCTCCGACCTGCCCCAGGGCATGTACCTGGTGCAACTGCGCGACCGGGAAGAGCGGGTGATCCATACGCAACGGGTGAAGAAGGGGTAGTTAGGCGGGGAGGCTGTTAGGCTGTTAGGCCTCGCCCTGCCCAAAGAACCTAATAGCCTAATAGCCTAAGTCTCCTAATAGCCTAAGTCTCCTAATGGCCTAATTAAAAACTCCATCCGTAGCCGCAGATTGATCCTCCGCCCCGTCAGCCGGTTAGGGACTGCGTATTGCTGTTCCAGGATCGTCTTGATCCAGGTGTTGCCGGCCTGGTTGGCCACCTTCATCAGGTTGAAGACCTCCAGGCTCAGGAAGGTAGAGCGGGTGAACCGCAGCAGGTTGGTCTCGGGTCTTTTGCTGGTCGTCTCGTCGTAGAGCCGGAAACTGAAGCCGATGTCGATCCGGTGGTAGGTGTCGAAGCGCAGGGTGTTCCGGAATACGATATTATCGTCCTGGATACCGAAGGGCAGGCCGCCGCCGATCGTCAGGTTGACGTGCGTCCGGATCGCCGGGTTGTTGCGCAGGTAGTCCTGGAAGAACAGGCTGAGGGCGAACAGCTGATCGGTTGGCCGGGGTACGTACTCCTTGACCTCACTGACGGTATTGCCCTCCGCGTCCCGCCCGGTGACTTCCCGGTGTTCCACTCCGTTCAGACTCTCCCGCGCCCTCAGCAGACTGAGGTTCAGCCAGGAATCGGCCCCGGGGACGAACTCTCCGTTCAGGCGGAAATCCAGTCCGGTCACGTAACCCGCCGCGTCGTTCCGCCCGCTGTACTGGATACGGACATTCTCGATCTCGTAACTCACCAGGTCCCACAAGGATTTGTAGTAAGCTTCGGCAATGAGCCGGAATTTTTTCGGATTGCGCTTCCCGTAGTAGAAATCACTCGTGATACCACCGACGACATGCAGCGACTTCTGACTCTTCAAATCGGTATTTACCTGGCCGTCCCGGCCGCGCATCTCCCGGTAGAAGGGGGGCTGGGCGTAAAGACCGCCGGCCAGTTTGTAGCTGATGTCTTTCTTGCCTCCCAGTGGTTTGTAGAGTAGTTGCGCCCGGGGGCTGACGACCAGTTCCCCGTTCAGGTCCCAGTAAGTGGCCCGGACCCCGGCACTCAGCCGCAGGTCGGCCTTGTCTTCTTTTCTCCAGGTGTAGGTGTCCTGAAAAAAGCCGCTGAAGCGGGTGCTCTGTAGTTCGTTTTCGGTCTTCAGGACACTGAAGAGCTCCACCCCGTTTTCGTTGAAGGGCAGGCTGTAGCCGGCCGAGTCCAGCCGTTCCCATTCGTTGATGTAGTCGTTTACCCGCTCGTGCTGCGCCTTGACACTCCACTGCAGGAAGTGGGCCTTACTTACTTCGGCGGTACCGACGTTCAGTTCCAGGCCGCCCCGCAATTCGGCATTGTAGACCTGAATGTCGAGGAAATTCCGGACGAAATCCTGCTGCACGCCGCTACCCAGTTCGTTCACCACTTCCCCGAAGGTGGAACTGCCGAGGTCGGTGTCCAGCTGGCCCAGCCGGTAGTCCCCGGCGATACTGATGGCCTCGTTCTCGTCGCTGCGGAAGGCGGAGGTCAGGAATTTCAGGAACAGGGGGTTGCGCCGCCGCTCCGGAATGTAGGTCAGCGAAAGGCCACCCATCTGGGTGAGGAAATCATCCCGCTCGGTCCCGCTGAAGGCGGTCTGGAGTTGCAGCACTTCGAAGAAACCACCGAAGGCGGTGGCCCGGCTCGTCGGGTTGAAGTTGTAGATGCTGCGGTTGTAATTGCCCAGGACGCCGAGTTGCAACTGCGGGCTGAAATCGTAGGTCAGGTAGCCCTGTAGGTCGACAAAATTCGGGGTGTATTCTCCCTGGGTGTCCAGGCTGCCCAGCAGGTAGCGGGTGGTTTTGTAACGGGCGCCGAGCAGGAAACGAAATTTCTGGTAATTGCTCTTCCCCAGTTTGGTGCTGCCCTCGACGTGGGCCGACCCGCCGAGGAAACTGCCCTCCAGACTGGCCCGCAGGCTGTCCGGTCGCTTGTACTTGATGTCGAGCACCGAGCTCAGTTTGTCACCGTAGCGGGCGTCGAACCCTCCGGAACTGAAGCTCAGGCTGCGCATCAGATTGGCGTTGGCGAACGTCAGTCCTTCCTGCTGCCCCTGGCGGACCAGCTGCGGCCGGTAGATCTCGAAGTCGTTCACGTACACCAGGTTTTCGTCGTAGTTGCCGCCGCGCACGTTGTACTGGCTGGTCAGTTCGCCACCGCTACCGCTGCTCACGCCGAGCGCGATGTGCGGCAGTATGCTCTCCAGGTTACCCGTCGTGCTGGGCAGCAGCCGCAGGGCCTCGGGCTGCTCCCGGATCATGCCGCCCTCCTCGATCTTGCTTTCGCGGACCACCACTTCCAGGTCGCTCGTCAGCGGCGAGAGGGCCACGTCGATCTGCTTGCGGTTGCCGGCGGGTATTTCGGCCACCGTCACCTCGCTCTCCCGGTAACCGATGCGGCTGAATACCAGTACGAAATCTTCCCCGGCCGGTACGGTAGCCTGGTAACGACCGGTGGTGCCGCTTTCCACCGCCGACGTACTTCCCTTCACGTAAATGGTCACGAAGTCGACCGCCCGCGTACTCACGCCGTCCGTCACTCTTCCGGTGATCGTAGCCGTTTCCACCTGGGCGCGGACGCAGGTGCAGGCAAATAACAACAGGGCAAGGAGACTAAGGCGTTGGCGCATCTGGTCGGGGGTGAGTGGGAGAGGGGAACGCAAAAGTACCGAAAGCGGGTGTGTTCTGGGTAGGGCTGCGCGTTCCGGTCGCGTTCGAGACACCGGACCGCCTCCGGTCGTACCTAACGTTCGAGACGTCGGACCAGCTCCGGTCGTTCCTCCCTCCGACGGGGCCGACGTCCTCACTGGGGTAGTATTTCTACGTCGGACCTCTCGACCGCAGCGCAGCGCAGGGAGGCGGTCCGACGTATGAAATACGGCCATCAATCGTTAATTTACACCGTTAATCACCAACCCCATGCGCTATCCTTCCGCCTACGCCCCCGAAACCCTCCACGACGTTCGTACCCGACTTGACGCCCTCCGGCCGGATACCCAGCCCCTGTGGGGAAAAATGAACGCCGGCCAGATGCTGGCCCACCTCAACGTTGCCTACGACATGGAGACGGGAGCGGAGCCCGTAAAGAACAATTTCCTGACCCGCTTCCTGCTCAAGACGTTCGTCAAAAAGCAGGTGGTCGGCCCCAAGCCCTATCCGAGAAATGGCCGCACCGCCCCCCAGTTCGTCATTTCCGACGAGCGGGACTTCGAAGCGGAAAAGCTAAAACTGGTCAACCACCTCCGTCGCGTGCAGGAAAACGGCGAACGCTACTACGAGGGGCGGGAAAATGTCTCCTTCGGCCCGCTGACGTCCGGGGAATGGAGCATGATGTACGTGAAGCACCTGGAGCACCACTTTGCGCAGTTCGGGTTGTGATGAGTTCGAGACGTCGGACCAGCTCCGGTCGTGCTCCTAACGTTCGAGACGTCGGACCAGCTCCGGTCGTTCCTCCCTCCGACGGGGCCGACGTCCTCACTGGGGTAGTATTTCTACGTCGGACCTCTCGAGTGGAGCCGCGGGCGCAACGAGGCGGTCCGACGTATGAAATACGGATATCGGACCAGCTCCGGTCGTGCTTCCGTTCGAGACGTCGGACCAGCTCCGGTCGTTCCTCCCTCCGACGGGGCCGACGTCCTCACCGGGGTAGTATTTCTACGTCGGACCTCGAGTGGAGCCGCGGGCGCAACGAGGCGGTCCGACGTATGAAATACGGATATCGGACCACTCCGGTCGTGCTTCCGTTCGAGACGTCGGACCAGCTCCGGTCGTTCCTCCCTCCGACGGGGCCGACGTCCTCACTGGGTAGTATTTCTACGTCGGACCTCTCGAGTGGAGCCGCGGGCGCAACGAGGCGGTCCGACGTATGAAATACGGATATCGGACCACCTCCGGTCGTGCTTCCGTTCGAGACGTCGGACCAGCTCCGGTCGTTCCTCCCTCCGACGGGGCCGACGTCCTCACTGGGTCAGTATTTCTACGTCGGACCTCTCGAGTGGAGCCGCGGGCGCAACGAGGCGGTCCGACGTATGAAATACGAAGCGCACTACCCCTTCAACAATTCCCGCACCCGTGCCATGCCCTCGCTACCGCCCGTCTTCACCAGTTCGATCTCCCGGCTCTGTAGTTCGTAGTTGATACTCGGGTTCGGGTCTACGTAGTACAGGCGGGCGTTGGGGTGGGCGTACCCTACCAGTCCGGCGGCGGGGTACACCTGCATACTGGTCCCGACAATGATGACGATGTTGGCGTTGGCCACCAGTTCGGCGGCCGTCTCGAGCAGGGGGACTTCCTCCCCGAACCAGACGATGTGGGGGCGAAGTTGTACGCCCCGTTCGTCCGTGTCCCCGAGCTGGAGGTCTCCGGACCAGGGGATGGCCGGACCGCCATCGTCCACCGGCCGGGCCTGTTTCAATTCTCCGTGGAGGTGGACGACGTGGGTGGAACCGGCCCGCTCGTGCAGGTCGTCCACGTTCTGGGTGACGACCGTGACGTGGTAGTCCGCTTCCAACTGGGCGCAGACCCGGTGGCCGTCGTTGGGCTCGACTTCCGTGAGTTGTGCCCGCCGCTGGTTGTAAAAGTTCAGGACCAGTTCCGGGTTACGGGCGAATGCCTCGGGAGTGGCGACGTCCTCGACCCGGTGGTTCTCCCACAGTCCGTTGTGGTCGCGAAAGGTCTTGACGCCGGATTCGGCCGAGATGCCGGCTCCGGAAAGGATGACGATGCGTTGCATGAATAGTAAATTTTTTACCTATTTCCCCTTGAAGGCATTCAGCGCCGTCCGGGCCGCTTCTCCCAGTACCAGCCGTCCGGAAACCCCCGCCCGCTCGGCCAGCAGTTCCGGCCAGTGATCCGTATCGGCCCAGAGGGTCCGCTTCAGTTGAGCGGAGGCCTCCGGACTGTAGCCCGCCAGCTTTTCGCAGAGTGCCCGGGCGGCGGTCATCATTTCCTCCTGAGTGTCGAAGACGCGCTGGAAGAGGCCCCGGTCGGCCGCCCATTGCGGGTCGTGCCACTCGGTATCCAGGCTCAGTTCGGTGGCGGCGGCGACCCCGATCTTGCGGGCCACGGCGGGCAGGATGACGAAGGGGCCGATCGCAATGGCCAGCTCACTCAGTTTTACGCTGGCGTACCTAGTGGCCAGGCAGTAGTCGGCCGCCGCCGCGATCCCTACTCCGCCGCCGACGGCCTTCCCCTGTACGGCCACCACTACCGGTTTGGGGCAGCGGCGCATGGCCAGGATAACGCTGGCGAAGCCCATGAAGAAGGCCCGCCCGGTCTCGAAATCCTCGATGCTGAGGAGTTCGTCGAAGTTGGCGCCGGCGCAGAAGGTGCGCTCCCCGGAGGAACGCAGCAGGACGGCACGGGTGGCGGGGTCGGAGCCCGCCGCGTCGAAGGCGGCTACGATGTCCGCCAGCAGATCGGAGGGAATACTGTTGTGGGCGGGGTGGCCGAAGGTGATGGTGGTGATGCCGTTTTCGGTAGTGGTGGTTAGCATGGGGCCAATATCGTAGAAATTCGGGACGTTGGTGGTGCCCGGCCCGTCCTAATTAAGTTCCAGGGCGGGGGGGATTGACAAGCCTTGCACCTGCGTGCCCGCCCCCTTTGCTACGATTAGCGTAAATTGTCACCTGCCTTAGAAACTGCTACCTATGAAAGTGTTTTTCCTGTTTTTTGCCCTCCTCCTGACCGCCCAGTGTGGCTTCGCCCAGAGTACGGAAGGGCTGGCGAGTTATTACGCCAACCGTTTCCACAAAAAAAAGACCAGCACGGGGGAGACCCACGATAAGGACGGCTTTATGGCCGCGAGCAAGGAGTACGATTACGGTACGATTCTGGAAGTGACCAATATTGTTTCCGGAGAGAGCGTGAACGTACGCGTCAATGATTGCGGCCCCCACCACCCCGACCGCGTCCTGGACCTGAGCCGGGCCGCCGCCGCCCGGATCGGTATCGTCAAGGCCGGGGTCGCCATGGTCCGCATCCGCGTGGTGGAAGAAAGTCAGGCCGGTCCCACCTGTAACCGGGGCGCCTGGTCGCGCGCGCTGAAGGCGAAAGGAAAGCCCGTCCCCACGCTGGCCACGAAGAAGAAAAAGCAGCCCGAAGTGGTTGCCGGAGCCGTGCCGCCGCCGCCGCCCACCGTCGACCCGGAAAAGAACGCCGGCAAGAGACTCCCCACCACCGCCCCGGCGTCGGCCCCGTCGGCCGCTCCGGCTGCCGTACCCGCTCCCGCGAAAGTAGAGAGCGGTGCCCAGGTAAAGGGCGACGTCGCCTCCGATGAACTGCTCTTCGGCGTTCAGGTCGGCGCTTTCGGTAACGCCGACAATGCCCTGCGCCTCAGCCAGCAACTGACGGCAGAGGGTTTTGAAAACGTACGGGTGGTGAAAGTCGGTAAGATTTCCCGGGTATTCGCGGGGCTGTTCTACTTCCCCAACCAGGCGGAAGAATACAAGAAGGCGTTACGGGAAAAGGGGCATCCGGGAGCTACGGTACGCCGGCTGCAGTAGCGGGCTTTCCCTTCCTGGCGGACTCACCCGATCATGGAAAGGAGCAGGGCCGGCCCCAGCAGCAACAGTACCATTACGGCTATCTTCCAGTATTTTTCGGTAGCGTTCATGCCCGGATAGACGAACGAGCGATCCTTTCGGGTACCCCGGAAGGTGGCTTTAATCGTTTGGTAACAGGAACGTTAAATAAGTCCTTCCCGCAGCAGGTCGTGTAAGTGGACGAAGCCGAGGTAGCTACCCTGCCCGTCCACCACCACCAATTGCTGGATACTGAACTCCCGGAGCAGGGCCAGGGCGCGTACGGCCAGGGTGTCGGCGGTCACGGTGCGGGGGGAGGGACTCATGATCTGGCCGGCGGAGGTGAGTGCCAGATCGGGGCTTTTGCTGAGCATGCGGCGGAGGTCGCCGTCGGTAATGATGCCGGCAATGCGGTCGCTACCGGGATGAAGGACCACGGTGGCCCCCAGGCACTTCGCGGTCATTTCCAGCAGGGTGTCGTGGAGCGAAGTAGCGGGATGGACGGCGGGCCGCTGGTTGTTGGGGTAGAGGTCACCCACCCGGAGGTAGAGCTGTTTGCCGAGGGAACCACCGGGGTGGAAGCGGGCGAAGTCGTCGGCGTTGAAGCCGCGAATGGCCAGTAAGGACATGGCCAGGGCATCCCCCAGGGCCATCTGGCTGGTGGTGCTGGCGGTGGGCGCGAGATCGTTCGGTCCGGCCTCCCGCTCGATGGGGGTGAGCAGGACGTGATCGGCCCGACGGGCCAGGCTGCAGTCGGCTTTACTCACCATGGCGATGAGTGGGTTGCCGGACTGACGGACCAGCAGTGCCAGTAGTTTGATCTCGGCGGTTTCCCCGCTTTTGCTGATGCAGAGCACGACGTCGTCGGGCAGTACCATGCCGATGTCCCCGTGGATGGCGTCGGCGGCGTGGAGGAACAGGGCGGGCGTGCCGGTTGAATTCAGGGTGGCCACAATCTTGCGGGCCACCAGGGCCGTCTTACCGATGCCCGTAACGACTAAACGTCCGGAACTGTCGTAGATCCGGCGTACGCAATTGATGAAATCTTCGTTAATACTAGCATCCAGGCGCAGCAGTGCGTCTACCTCAATACGTAGGGTTTGCCGGGCGGTCTCAGCGATCAGGCTTGCATTGTTCACGTATTGGTGTATTTTTGAGCGCTTTTAGCAGATGTAGATACACGAAATCGGGTGACCGGAGTGAATTTCCAGCGTCATATGTATGATTTACTATCCTAAAAGCCTAATTTAACGGTTGCGAACTTTCCCCAGGTAAGTTCCGCCGGTATTTCAGGATAGCACTGACCCATTTTCTGTCTTAAATATTCGGTAGCACAACGCAGTTGGGCGACTGAGCCATAAGTTTAATCAAACCCGCCGTAGCCGGTCCTACTTGTTTTCTTCCCGGCAAAGCTAATCACTACTCGGAGTAAAGCGTAATTCACATGACTGCCAGACCTGCCACGATCAATCTCGAGGAAGCCCTGCTCGAGCATTTCGGCTTCGACACCTTCAAGGGAACCCAGAAAGCCATTATTCAGGCCCTTTTCGACGGAAAGGACACTTTTGTTATCATGCCAACCGGCGGTGGGAAAAGTCTCTGCTACCAATTGCCGGGCCTGATGATGGACGGCTGCGCCCTGGTGATCTCTCCCCTCATCGCCCTGATGAAAAATCAGGTGGACTCCATCCGCGCCCACGGTAATGATGATTCGGTGGCCCACTTCCTGAATTCGTCACTCTCCAAAACGCAAATGCGACAGGTGAAGGACGATATCTCCGCCGGTAAGACGAAACTGCTCTTCGTCGCTCCGGAAACGCTGACCAAGGAGGAGAACATCGAATACTTCCGCGATACGAACATCTCTTTCGTCGCCATCGACGAAGCCCACTGTATTTCGGAGTGGGGGCACGACTTCCGCCCCGAGTACCGCCGTATCCGCGAAATGCTCGATCTAATCGGTCACGATATTCCCATCATCGCCCTGACGGCCACCGCCACCCCCAAGGTGCAGTCCGATATCGTCAAGAACCTGAGAATGGGCGACGACCACAAGACTTTCGTTTCTTCCTTTAACCGGGACAACCTCTACTACGAGGTCCGCCCCAAGGGAAAGAAGGAATACACCTTCAAGCAGATCATCAAGGTGGTGAAGGAGATGCCCGGAGAGAGCGGGATCATATACGTCCAGAGCCGCAAGTCGGCCGAGGAGATCGCCCAGGCCCTGGTGGTCAACGGCGTAAAGGCAAAGCCCTACCACGCCGGACTGGACCCCAAGACCCGCTCCCGTACCCAGGATGAATTCCTGATGGAAGATACGGACGTGATCTGCGCCACCATTGCCTTCGGCATGGGCATCGACAAGCCGGACGTTCGCTTCGTTATCCACTACGATATTCCCAAGTCGATCGAGAACTACTACCAGGAAACCGGTCGGGCCGGTCGCGACGGGCTCGAAGGTCGCTGCGTAGCGTTTTACGCCTACAAGGACATCCTGAAGCTGGAAAAATTCCTCCGCGATAAACCCCTGATGGAGCGGGAAATGGGTGCCCAGCTCATGCAGGAGGTCATGGCCTACTCCGAAACCACGGCCTGCCGCCGCCGCTTCCTCCTCCACTACTTCGGGGAGGAGTACGACGAGGCGAACTGCAACGAGATGTGCGACAACTGCCGCCACCCCAAGCAGCGACAGAACGTGAAGACCGAGATCGTGCAGGCCCTGAAGGCCGTCAAGCGACTGGACGAGAACTACCCGCTCAAGACGCTCATCCAGTTCGTGATGGGCAAGAGCACCAAGCAGATGATCGACTACAAGTTCGACCAGCGCGAAGGTTTCGGCGTCGGTAAGGAAAAAGAGGAGGTCTTCTGGAGTTCCGTTTTCCGCCAGGCTCTGCTGAATAACCTGGTCCGTAAGGATATCGAGTCCTACGGTACTATCCGGATGACCGAGGAGGGAGAGGCTTTCCTGGCCAACCCCACCGCCTTCGAAATTCCGATCGACCACGACTTTGAAAAGGAACTGGCCCACGACCTCAAGGAGGAAGCCGACGATACCCGCGGCACCGTCCTCGACAAGGCCCTGCTGCTGGCCCTGAAGGACCTGCGTAAGAAGGAAGCCAAGCGCCTCGGTATTCCTCCCTTCGTGATCTTTCAGGACCCCAGCCTGAATGAGATGGCTACCCGCTATCCGGTCACGCTGGAGGAAATGAAAAACGTGAACGGCATCAGTATCGGCAAGGCCCGCCGTTACGCCGCTCCCTTCCTGTCGCTGATCGAGCGCTACTGCGAGGAGAACGAGATCGACCGCCCGGACGACTTCGTGGTCAAGCAGATCGCCAACAAATCCAAGAAAAAGGTCAACATCATTCAGGGGGTAGACCGCAAACTTCCCCTGGAGGACATCGCCAGCGGTAACCAGCTGAGTATGGACGAGCTGCTGGAGGAGATGGTCGTGATCGTCCACTCCGGCACCAAGCTCAACATCGACTACTACCTGGAAGAAGAGGTCGACGAGTACAGTCTCGACGACACCTACGAATACTTCATGGGGGCCGACACCGACGATGTGGACATCGCGTTTCAGACCCTCCAGGAAGAGGATGTGACGCTGGATGAGATCAAGCTGGTGCGGATCAAGTTCCTCTCCGAAATGGCGAATTGATAAGAAAGAGGAAAGAACAGTCGCTGCGCGACCTGAAAGAAGAAAGAGGAAAGAACGATTGCTTCGCAATCTGCAAGAAGAAAGACCAATCCGTCACTGACGAGTTGGTCTTTCTTCTTCTTCCTGAAAAAGTAGCAGAGGATGAGGGATTCGAACCCCCGGTACCCTTGCGAGTACACCTGATTTCGAATCAGGCACGTTCAACCACTCCGCCAATCCTCCTGATTTGCCGTGGTAGCGGACGCAAAGATAGAGAATTGGGAAGAAAGGGGAAAGAACGATTGCTCCGCAACCTGCAGGAAAAAGACTACCCCGTCGGTACTCTCGGAGCTGGTCTTTTTTCTTTCAGTCTCGCCGTGGGGCGGGACGGTCTTTCCTCTTTTCTCCCATTACTTTACCAGCGCCAGGTGCTTTATGCTGAAGAAGAAGATCGCGCCGTAGCCCACCGCCAGCAGCAAGTGAAAGATCACGAAGGTGGTATTCTGCAGCAGGAAGGCAGCATAGACGGCAAAGGCAAAGTAAAGACTCAGCAACCCCTCCCCGACGGTGATCAGGTTGAGACGCCCCTTCAGGTAGCGCCTGGCGGTGAGTTTGTCGCGGATGGAACTGATGTTGAATTTCGGCGTACGTACGAAGGGGCTTTTCTTGCCCCGGTAGCCCTGTAGCACGGCGATGCTGTTGTGCAGGCTCAGGCCCATGCTCAGGGCCAGGAAGAGGGGGAAGAGGAAGGCGAACTTGACGACCGACTTAAGGAAAGAGGTCTCGTGGTTGGCCACGCTCCGCACGTTAGCCGTGTAGTAGATGGCGATAACGCTCAGTAGGCCGGCCAGGAAAACAGCGAAGAAGTTTTTGCTGAAGCCGTAATTCGCCAACTCGCCGAACAGGAAGAGGAGGGGAACGCTGAACACGCCGCAGATGAAGACGAACAGGAAGATGGAGCTGCCCAGCAGGTGGGCCGTGGAGTGCACCTTATGCCAGAAAGTAAGGCCGCTGCTCCAGACCTCGGGAAGCAGCTTTTTTGCGGTTTCCGCCCCTCCCTTCATCCAGCGGTGCTGCTGGCTCTTGAAACCGTTCATCTCCACGGGGAGTTCGGCGGGGCTACCGACATCTTCCAGGAAGTGGATCCTGTAACCGGCGAGCTGACTGCGTACGCTGAGGTCCAGGTCCTCGGTGAGGGTGTCCGGTTGCCAGCCGCCGCCGGCCTCGATGGCAGCTACGGCGCCAGACACCGGCCGTACCGTTAAATTGCAGCAAGTGGCCGCCGTTCATCCGCCCCACCTGTTCCACCGTGAAGTGAACGTTCAGCTGCAGGGCCTGGAGGCGGGTGATGATGCTGTAATCTTCGTTGAGGTGCTCCCAGCGGGTCTGGACAACGCCCACTCCGGGGTCGTTGAAGTGGGGGATGGTGCGCTGGAGAAAGTCCGGGTCCGGCACGAAATCCGCGTCGAAAATGGCAATGAACTCTCCCCGGGCCGCCGGGGTGCCGTCGCGCAGGGCACCGGCCTTGAACCCCTGGCGGTTCTCGCGGATGATCTGCCGGATCTGGAAGCCGCGGGCGCGGTAGTGAGCCACCCGTTCGGCCACCAGTTCCGTGGTTTCGTCGGTGCTGTCGTCGAGGATGTGGATCTCGAAGCGGTCCTTCGGGTAATTGAATTTCGTGACGGTGTCGATGAGGCGACCGATCACGTACAGTTCGTTGTAGATCGGTAACTGAACGGTGACGAAGGGGTAAACGGGCGCGGTCCCGATAGCTATCGGGAGTGCGGGGTTTTCCCCTTCGCCCTGGGAGGGGAAATCGCCGGCGAGGGCGGGTCGTCTCCGGAGTTTCGGCCGCGTTTCCGCGAAGTTGGCAAAGGAGACCGGGGCGTCCGTCGGGTTCGGGCTGTTGTGATAGTGATACAGCAGGTTGAACTGCAGCAGGCAGTACACGGTGATATAGATCAGGGAAGCCGAGTAGATGGCCAGGATCACGAATGCCAGCAGGGTCATAGCTCAAATCATTTTGAAGATCGTCCAGAGGATCTTGTGTCCGGCCAGGACGGTACCCCGGATGGTGCCGGAAATTTTTGAGGTGCCGATGCGCTTGCGGTAGCGGACCGGTATCTCCGTGCAGCGCAGTTGCATTTTCGCGGCCCGGACCTGCATTTCAACGGTCCAGCCGAAGTCAGGATCGCGCATTTTCATCTTTTTCAGCGCGGAGTAGCGCACGGCGCGAAAGGGCCCCAGGTCCGTGAACCGGTAACCGTAGATCAGGCGGATGAGGTTGGTCGCCAGCCAGTTGCCAAACAGTTGCTGGGGGGTCATACTGCCGGGTTCCAGATGGCCGGTGGCGCGGGATCCGATGACCAGGTCCATTCCGTCCTCCACGATGGGGCGTACCAGGTCGGCCATTTCTTCCGGATAGTCGCTGTGGTCGCCGTCGAGGAAAACGATGACGTCGGGCCATTCCGCCTCCGGGCGGGCCGCGACGTAGGCCATGCCGCGCAGACAGGCACTGCCGTAACCGGCCCTCGGCTCTTCAACGATGATGGCACCTGCGTCCGCGCCCACTGCCGCCGTCCGGTCGGTGGAATTGTTGTCACAGACAATGACATCCCGCACCAGTGCCCGGTCGATTTCCGCCACGACGAGGCCGATACTGGCCTCCTCATTGTAGGCGGGAATGATAACGTCGATGACGGGAGGAGTGGACAAACAGGATCTTTGCGCAAAGATACGGTGGTGGAGGGGGGTAGGGATGTCGGGAGGTTACAGTGGTCAGTGGTCGGTGCGTGCCGGGGCGACCACTGACTACTGACCACTCACCACTAACTCAACCCTCCGTCCACGCTCAGCACCTGCCCGCTCACGTAGCTGCCCATATCACTGGCCAGGAAGAGACAGGCGTTGGCAATCTCCTCCGGTTTGCCCAGCCGGCGTAGCGGGATACTCTTGAGGTAGTCTTCCTTCACGGCGTCGGAAAGCTCGTCCGTCATGTCCGTCTCGATGAAGCCGGGGGCCACGACGTTGCAGCGCAGATTCCGGCTGCCCATTTCCTTGGCGATCGACTTGCTGAAGCCGATGATGCCCGCCTTGCTGGCCGCGTAGTTGGCCTGCCCCGCATTGCCCTGGATACCTACGATGCTGCTCATGTTGATAATGGAGCCGCCGCCGCGCATCATGCTGCGCATGGCGTGCTTGGTGAGGTTGAAAACGCTCTTAAGGTTGTTCTGTAGGACAACGTCCCACTGCTCCTCGCTCATCCGGAGCATGAGGGTGTCGCGGGTAACGCCGGCGTTGTTGATCAGCACGTGCAGGCCGCCGAAATCAGCGATGACGGTCTTGATGAGCGTCTCCGCTTCCGTGTAGTCGCTGGCGTCACTCTGGTAGGCTTTGGTGTCTCCGCCGAGTTCGCCGACCAGGGCGTCCGCGGCCGCGCTGCTACTGCGGTAGGTGAAGGCCACGCGGGCGCCGGCTTCGTGAAAGGCGCGGACGAGCGAGGCACCGATGCCGCGGCTACCGCCAGTAATGAGGGTGACTTTTCCGTCGAGTAATCCCATGGGTCTGTTCTTTTGTAGCCCGCAAAGGTAGGGCCGCTACTGAACTATTCGCGGTACCCCGGCCTTCTTAGTGTTCAACCAACCCAACCCGACATGCTAGGAGACATGATGAATCAGATGAACCAGATGCAGGAGCAGATGCAAAAGCAGCTGGCCGCACAGACCTTCGAAGCCGAAGCCGGCGGCGGAGCCGTGAAGGTGACCTGCGACGGTACCCGCAACATCCAGAACGTAAGTATTGACCCCGAGCAGGTAGACCCCACCGACCTGGAGGGGCTGGAGGACCTGCTGGTCGTCGCCATCAACCGGGCCCTGGAAAAAGCCGCCGCCTTCGAGGCCGAGCAGGGCAGTGCCATGATGAATAATATGATCCCCGGCGGACTGGGGAGCTTATTCGGCGGATAACCTATATTACGACTTTCCCCTTTTTGCCTATTGATTTATGGAAGAACTCGCCGGCATCATTATTCTCGGAATTTTCGCCCAGTGGTTTGCCTGGCGGGTGAAAGTGCCGGCCATTCTTCCGTTGATCGTGATCGGCCTGCTGGTCGGGCCACTCTCCACGCTGTGGACGGCGGACGGCGGCAAGCTCATCAGCCCCATCTTCGAGATGGGAGAAGACGGGGTGCACGGAACCGGCCTGTTTCCGGGAAAGAGCCTGTTTTACTTCGTCAGCCTGGCCATTGGCATTATCCTCTTCGAGGGTGGGCTGACGCTGCAGTTCCGGGAGGTGAAGGAGACCCAGCGGTCCATCCTCCGGCTGATCTCGATCGGCAGCCTCATCACCTTCATCGGCGCGGGGCTGGCGGCTCACTTCATCATGGGGCTGGGGTGGAGCATCAGTTTTCTCTTTGCCGGCCTCATCATCGTGACGGGCCCTACGGTGATCGCGCCCATTCTCCAGAATATCCCGTTGAACAGGAACGTGGCGACCGTCCTCAAGTGGGAGGGTATTCTCATCGACCCCATCGGGGCACTGGTGGCCGTACTGGTGTTCGAGTTTATCCGCTCCACCGGAGCGGGTTTCGCCTACACGGGTCAGGCCTTCCTGACTTTTGTCCAGATCATTCTTTACGGCGGCACCCTCGGCTTCCTGGCCGGGTTGGGGCTGTTCCAGATCATCAAGCGGGAGTTGGTACCCCACTACCTGCTCAATGTCTTCATCCTGGCCTACGTGCTGTTCGTCTTCGTGGCGAGCGACCAACTGGCGCACGAGTCCGGCCTGCTCGCCGTGGTCGTAATGGGGCTCGTACTGGCCAATAAGGACGTGCCCCGCATCAAGGAGATACTGTCGTTCAAGGAAAGTCTGAGCGTCCTGCTCATTTCCATCCTCTTCATCCTGCTGGCGGCCAACATGAACATGGGCGAGTTGCGGTTACTGACCGAGGACTGGCGGCCCCTGGCCCTCTTCGGGTTCGTTATCCTGGTCCTGCGGCCGGTCAGTGTTTTCGTCAGTACGGCGGGGGGGAACCTGAGCATGGCGGAGAAATTTTTCATCAGCTGGGTCGGGCCCCGGGGTATCGTGGCGGCGGGTATCGCCTCCCTCTTCGGGCTGACGCTGGCGGAGCAGGATGTAGCGGGGGCGGAGTACATCACCCCGCTGGTGTTCATGATCGTACTGGGTACGGTGCTGATCAACGCCACTACGGCCCGTGTGGTCGCCCGCCTGCTCGGGGTCATTCAGGATACCTCCAGCGGCGTACTGCTGCTGGGAGCCAATGATTTTGCGATCACCATTGCCGAATACATCAAGGGGCAGGGCCGCAGTGTCTACCTCGTGGATTCGAACGCCAGTAATATCGCCAAGGCCCGGGACCGTGACCTCAAGGGAATCGTGGCCAATATCTACAACTCCAACCTGGAGGAGGAATACGAATTACTGGAAGTAGGGTACATGCTGGCCTTCACGGGCAGTAATGAGGTGAACGAGTACGCGATGACCCGCTACCGGGATATTTTCGGGGAGAAGGGTGCCTACCGTATCATTTCTTCCGACGAGCTCAAACAGCGCAACCAGGTAGCCGACGAGCATATCTTCAGCTACCGCGACGATTTCATTAACCTCAGCGAGGCGCACCGGGAAGTGGCCGCCGTCCACGAGCACGAATTGTACAGCCAGCGGGAGTTCCTGGACCTGATGTTGGCCTTTGACCGGGAGAAGTACGCTATCCCCCTGTTTCTGAAGTTTCCCGACGAGACTCTGCACGTCATTCCGCGAGACCCGGATACCATCCAGGTCGACGCGGGCGGCTTTAAAATGGTGTACCTGGGCGTGAAGCTTCCCGAACCCTCGTCGGAGAAAGTAGTGACCGAAGCGGAGGAAGGGGCTTAAGGGGGTTGTTAAGGAGTACGAAAGGTGGTGGTAAAGGCGTTACCTTAGCAATTGAGCTTTCTGACTAACTATTGCTATCCACCATGCGCTTCCTCCTACTGACCATCGCCCTCCTGGGCGCTTCGGCCATCACCTTTGCACAGGACCCCGCCGATATCTTCCACAAGACCGTGAATCTCGATTCCTTCAATACGGTCTCCTTTGAAGTCTATAAAGACGATCAACTGGAGTTCCGGACCTGGCCGGGAGATGATATCCTGATCGAAACCAGCGTCAAGATCAATAACGGGGAATCCTTCGTTCTAGACTTCTTCAAGAAGCAGCAACGCTGGGATCTTAAACTTAAGCCCAACGGCTCCGACCTCCTCCTCTCCAGCCGGAACAAAACCCGCAAGATGGTGAAGGGGGCGGACGAAAGCCTGACCTCCGAAACCGTGGTCATCGTCATCTACATGCCGGAAGACTTCACCGATACCGGCGGCAACAAGTACCAGCGAAAGGGGAAGTAGGGGCCGTACCTTTGCCCCATGCCGACTACCGTAGAAATTAAACTCCCACCACCCGAGCTGCACGACGCGGCCGCGCTCCGCCGTGCCCTGCTCCGGCAGACCTCCATCACGGAGGCGGAACTGGGGGAAACCCACGTTCGTCGTCGTTCCGTCGATGCCCGGGGCGGCAGACCCGTCTATCGCCTGCGCGTAGAGGTTTTCTCACCCGGAGAGGCTCCGGAACCCGAAGCGCCCTACCTGGCCGGACTACCCGACGTAAGCGCGGCCGATCCCGTTACCATTGTCGGCTGCGGCCCCGCCGGCATGTTTGCCGCCCTGGAACTCATCGAACGGGGACGTAAACCCATCCTGATCGAACGGGGAAAGGACGTGCGGGCCCGCCGGCGTAGTCTGCGCGCCATCCAGCAATTCGGCGAAGTGGACCCGGATTCCAATTACTGCTTCGGAGAGGGCGGAGCCGGCACCTACAGCGACGGCAAACTGTACACCCGCAGCCTCAAACGGGGGAACTACCAACGGGCCCTGGAAATACTCGTGGCCCACGGTGCCCAGTCGGATATCCTGATCGATGCCCACCCCCACATCGGCTCAAATAAGCTGCCGGACGTGGTCGCTTCCATCCGGCAGACCATACTGGACCGCGGCGGGGAGGTCCGCTTCGGCCACCGGGTCGAAGATCTTGAAATGAAGGATGGTAAAATAGCCAGTCTCCTCATTAATGACGGGACTACGGACTACAGACTATCTACTACAGACTACATCCTCGCCACCGGCCACAGTGCCCGGGATATCTACGACCTGCTTCACCGGCACGACATCCGGCTGGAGGCAAAACCCTTCGCCCTGGGCGTCCGCATCGAGCACCCCCAGCCGCTGATCGACCAGATCCAGTACGGACAGCGGGAGCGGGAGGAAAACCTGCCCGCCAGTTCCTATAAACTGGTCAGTCAGGTGAAGGAGCGGGGCGTATTCAGTTTCTGCATGTGTCCGGGCGGGCTGGTCGTTCCCGCCGCTACGGCTCCCGGCGAGATCGTCGTGAACGGGATGAGCCTGAGCCGGCGGGACAGCCCCTACGCCAATTCCGGCACCGTGGTCGCGATTGAACTGGAAGACCTCAAGCCCTACGCCGGGCACGGCGTATTTGCCGGTCTGGCCCTCCAGCGGGCCGTCGAACAAACTATGTTCGGAGCGGGCGACGGCAGCCAGCGGGCTCCCGCTCAGCGGCTGACCGACTTCGTGAACGGGAAGCTGTCTACCGACCTGCCCGACACCAGCTACATTCCCGGGCTGGCCCCGGCGAGACTGGATGAGTTGTTACCGGCAGCTATCTCCGAACGGCTCCAGCAGGGAGTGAAGGATTTCGGTCGTAAAATGCGTGGTTACTATACGGCCGAGGCCAACGTGATCGGTACCGAGAGCCGTACTTCCAGCCCGGTCCGTATCCCCCGGGACCGTAAGACCTTCCGCCACCCGGACGTTGATAACCTCTTTCCCTGTGGGGAGGGGGCGGGCTTCGCCGGTGGTATCCTGAGCGCGGCGATGGACGGACAGAACGTCGCCCGGGCGGTCGTGGGGTCGGGAAGGAAGTGATGGGTAGGTGGTCGATGGTCGGGAGTGCGTTGCTGTGCGCCGGGGTGATTTACCTGGGCTTCTTCGTGGAACGGACGGATTTTCCCCTCCTGGCAGCTGCTTTTTCGCTGGCCTTTGCCGGTTATGCCCTCCTGGTGGCCGGCCGGCCGGGGGGGACGCTGAAATGGCTCATCGGCCTGGGGATCGCGCTGCGAATATTCCTGGTCTTTGCTTTTCCCCGGCTGAGCGATGACGTTTACCGCTTTATCTGGGACGGAAATTTGCTCCGGGCGGGCGTGAATCCTTTCCTCGAACTTCCCGACTACTACCTGGGAGCGGGGCGCGCGCCGGCCGGTGTCACTCCCGAACTTTACGAACTCCTCAATTCCCCGACTTACTATACCATCTATCCACCGGTGGCCCAGGGGGTGTTTACGGCCGCCGCCTACCTGAGCCCGACCGATTGGTACTGGGCATCCGTCTGGATGAAGTTGTTCCTGTTCGGCTGCGAACTGGGTACGTTGTGGCTGCTGTTGCGGCTGCTGCCAGTACTTGGCGATAAGGGCGACGCTGCGCAGGTGCAAAATCACCAACCACAGTGGCCTGCCCTGTACTACTGGCTGAACCCGCTCATCATCGTAGAGATCACCGGCAATCTTCACTTCGAGGGGGTAATGATCTTCTTTCTTTTACTGGCGCTGCATTTCCTGATCGGTTCCCGCTGGGCACGGGCGGGGGTGGCCATGGCCCTGTCGGTAGCCAGTAAACTGCTGCCGCTGCTGTTACTGCCGTACCTGCTGCGGCGCTTCTTCACCCGGGGGCGATCTCCCTTCTGGATATTCTCGGTGGTATTCGGAGTCGTATTGCTACTGTCTTTCCTTCCGCTGATCGCTACCGGCGGCTTCCTGTTCGGTTTCGGGAGTAGCCTCGACCTGTACTTCCGTACGTTCGAGTTCAACGCCAGCCTGTACTACCTGGCCCGCGCGTACGGCTACTACGAACTGGGCTGGAACCAGATCGCCCGCTTCGGCCCGCTGCTGGCCGCGACCGGGGCGATGAGTATCCTCCTGCTGTCACTGCTGGATCGCCGGAAGGACTGGGCGTCTCTGCCCGCCGGGTGGTTATTCGCTTTCGTGCTGTACCTGCTCTGCGCCACGACGGTGCATCCCTGGTACCTGGCCGTTCCGATCGTACTGAGTTGTTTCACCCACTGGCGGTTCCCGCTCGTCTGGTCTTTTCTCATTACCCTGACCTACCTGAGCTACGCAACGGAACCCTACGCGGAGAACCTGTGGGTAGTCGGAGTGGAGTACTTAACCGTTCTGTTTTATTTTGGGTGGGAGTACCTCACCCCCCGCTCCCCGGGAGAGGGAAAACCATCGCGCCCAAAGTCCGTGAAGATTAATTGAGGTTGTCGTGCCCGTCACGCCCGTTTGGCGTTACTGTCACGCCTATCACGCCTCACGCCTGTCACGCCTGTCACGCCTGTCACGCCTGTCACGCCTGTCACGCCTGTCACGCCTGTCACGCCTGTCACGCCTGTCACGCCTGTCACGCCTGTCACGCCTGTCACGCCTGTCACGCGTCCCCTCTCCCCGGGAGAGGGGACAGATGGCGCAGCCATCAGGGGTGAGGTTCAAAAAAAAGGTCCCACCGTTGCACCGGTAGGACCTTGTAGTGTAGCTTTCAAACTACCAAGTAATAACTGGAATCTAGGACGCAAGTGGCGTCAGGATAAAAACCTTTCAGAAAACGCGGGCGGAGAAAAACCAACAATTCTCAGGCCCTCAAATAAACACGCTTTTTGGAAAAACAATAGAGCAGGAGTTGCACCTCCTGCGCTACGATTACAAAAGTAGTGTAGGGGAGGGGGGGGCACCACCCCACGGTAATGGGGTGGGGTGGGTAAAAACTGTTAAGAGTGGCTTAAAACGCCTACTACTTCACCGGTTGCAGTCCCAATTCGGCGGCAACCTCGACCATTTTGGTGAAAGCGGCCTCGTATTCATTGGGGATGTCTCCGTCCAGGATGGCCTCGCGGACGGCCGTCTTGATCAGCCCGACTTGTTTGCTGGGCGACAAATCGAAGGTCTCCATAATGAGTTCCCCGGAAATGGGGGGCTGCCAGTTGCGCAGGTGGTCGGTCTCCTCAATGGCGACCATGCGTTCCCGCAGCCGCTCGTAGTTCTCCCGGTAGCGGCGGACCTTGTGGGGGTTCTTGCTGGTAATGTCGCTCTCGCAGAGGGTCATCAGGTCATCGATGTCCTCTGCGGCCTCGAAAAGGATGCGGCGCACGGCGGAATCGCTGATCTCTTCCTGGGTCAGGGAGATGGGCCGCTGGTGGAGAGCAACGAGTTTCTGGACGTACTTCAGCCGGTCGTTCGGCAGTCTCAACCGCCGGAAGATGCGGGGGACCATGTTGGCTCCGACCGCGTCGTGGGCGTGGAAAGTCCAGCCGGCTTCGTTCTCCCAGCGCTTGGTGCGGGCCTTGCCGATATCGTGCAGCAGCGCGGCCCAGCGCAACCACAGGTCATCACTCTTCTCCGCGAGTTGGTCGACAACCTGGATGGTGTGCAGGAAATTATCCTTGTGTTTGCGACCGTTACGGCTTTCCACCCCGCGGAGCGCTGCCAGTTCGGGGAGTACGTAATCCAGCAGGCCGGTGTCACTCATCAGTTTGAGGCCGATACTGGGGCGGGGGCTGAGCAGGATCTTGTTGAGTTCGGTGGCGATCCGCTCCCAGCTGATGATCTTGAGGCGGTCGGTATTCTCCGCGATGGCCCGGTAGGTGGCGGGGTCGAGGGTGAAGCCGAGCTGACTGGCGAAACGGACGCCCCGCATCATGCGCAGGGGGTCGTCACTGAAGGTCTTGAGGGGGTCGAGGGGAGTGACGAGGCGCTTGGCCTCCAGGTCCTCCAGCCCGTTGAAGGGGTCGATGATGGTGCCGTAGTCGTTCTCGTTGAGGGAGATCGCCAGGGCGTTGATGGTAAAATCCCGGCGGTTCTGGTCGTCGGTCAGGCTACCGGACTCCACGGTGGGTTTGCGGCTGTCGGAGCGGTAACTCTCCTTGCGGGCCCCGACGAACTCGATCTCCAGATCGTGGTGCTTGAGGGCCGCCGTCCCGAACCGTTTATAGACCGTGACCCGGCTGCGGGGGTGCAGGCAATTGCCCACTCGCTGGGCCAGGTCGATCCCGCTGCCGACGCAGACGATGTCCAGGTCCTTGCTCGGTCTGGCCAGCAGACGATCACGGACGTAACCCCCTACCACGTAAGTGGGGAAATCGAGGTCAGCGGCAGCGCGGCCGATGACTTCGAATATCTTGCGTTCGTCATCCCTGATCTGAAATACCATACGGGGCGCGAAGATACGCCGGATAGTAAACACACGCTTAATACTGACGCTTTACCTTTAGGATCCTCTTCCGGTTTTCACCCCCTAAAGACCTACTCATGGCTAAATGCTACTCCTCCCTTCCGATAATCTGCCTGCTGTTTTTGTTGTTGCCCGGCACCTGCGTCCTCGCCCAAATGAGGCTGGCCAACCAGGACTTCGAGGGCGATGCAAGCGACGACTGGGCGTACACCGAAACCCCCGCCACCTACAACGACGGCGGTGATGTCTGGGCCGTCGTGCCTTCGGTGGGGAGCATCAACGGACCCAGCAGCGGCACTAATTTCTGGGGAATGCAGGACCTGAAGGGGCCGCAGACCATGGAGAATGACATCGATCACGTACTGGCTTTTGCCACGATCTCCACGGCCGGGCAGAGCAACGTGCTTCTCAACGTCGATTACCGGGCCGTGGGCCTCGACAACGGCGACGACCTGAGCTACGAACTCATCCTGGATAACGTCTCCCAGGGCGTCGTTCTCCTCGTGGAGGGCGGTACCGGGGGCGTATCCACCAGTGGCTGGGAAACCCTCTCGATCCCGATCGACGACGCGGTCAACACCGTCGCCCTCAACCTCATCGCCAACCAGGATGGCGGAACGGATTACGCCGGCTGGGACAACATCTTCCTCCAGTTCAACAACGCGGCCGACCCCTGCGGCCTCACCTCCGTCGGTTCGGCTACCATCGAGTGCCTCACCGAATCCACGGCCAGCGAGACCGACCTCTTCCGCATCCGGATCCCCTACACCGGAGTGGACGCCGACGCCACCATCACGGTATTCGCCGGGGCCACGACGCCGAGCACGGACGTGACGGCCTCCACCAGCAACGTCGGCGACGACCCCACGACCGTAACCAGCGGTACGATCGTCCTCGAGAACAGCGCGGGAGAATTTGAGGAGGGCGATTTCTTCCGGATCGAAATCCGCGACGGCGGTGGCGATTGCACCTTCGACGTGACCGGAAACGTAACGCCCAACTTTTGCAGTAACCCCTGCGATATCAACATCAACCCCAATAATTTCACTTTTTCCTGTGACTCGAATACGGACGACCCGGACAACGGTACGGTGGGCGTATTTTTCACCAATGGCCCCGAGCCCGGCCTGATGCTGAGTATTTCCCCGGCGGGGCCGGTGATCTCCGGAGACGATCCGGCGACCGAGGAGGATGGCTCCATCAACATTTCCGGACTCCTGGAGGGGGTAACGTACACCCTCACCCTCGACGGCGGTGGCTGCTCGAACGAGACGGTCACCATTCCCTTTCCCGCGGGCACCTGCGTCGCCTCCGACCTGGTGATCAACGAAGTGGCCGGTGACCCGGGGGAGGACATCAACGGCGACGGCAGCATCAACAGCGGAGACGAGTTCGTCGAACTGTTCAATACCGGCACCTCGGCCATCGATCTCTCCAATTATACCCTGGCGGATAACGCGGGGGTCTTCTTTACTTTTCCCTCGGGTGCTTCGCTTGCCCCCGGCGAATTCGTGGTCGTACTGGGGGCTACGGGGACTACGCCGCCGGACTGTACGGCCGGGCAGTCCGTCCGCAACGGCTTCATCGGCATCAACAATACCGGCGGCGACGTCGTGGTCGTGTCCAGCGGCGCTGGCAGCATCGTGGCCAGTATGGAATACGGAGATTTCGGGAGTAGTTTCGATCAGTCGGTGGCCCTCAATCCGGACGGTAACCTGGCCGGTGGCTACGTACCCCACACCAGTATCACGGATAACCCCGTACTGCAATCAGCCTGTGCGGCAAACGGCGCAATGACGTTGCCGGTGGAGCTGACGGCACTGGGCGCGGACGCAGGTGCGAAAACCGTCGATATCAGCTGGTCTACCGCCGCGGAGGAGGGGAACAGTCATTTCCTCGTCGAGCGCAGCGCGGATGGTGCCACGTTCTCGGTCATCGGTCGGGTCGAAGCCGCCGGCGGCGGTCGTTCCGCCGACAACCACTATTTCCTGGTGGACGAGACCCCGCTGTTCGGTACCAGTTTCTACCGCCTCCGGCAGATTGACCTGGACGGAGACGAGGCGCTCTACGGCCCGGTCAGCGTCACGCGGGAAACCGGCACTTGGGCCGTTTACCCGAACCCCGTACGTGCATCCTTATATATTGCGGGTCCGCTGACCGCCACCGACCGGGTCACCCTGCTGACCGCCGGCGGGCGAGTGCTGACCACTACGAATGGCCGTAACCGGGAGTTGTCCGTCCGGGACCTGACACCCGGGCTGTACTTCCTACGGGTGGAGTCGGCCGCGGGCGTGGAGGTACTGCGGGTGATGAAGCGGTAGGGGGTTCGCTGCGAGTTGTCGGACAACGATTTGCTTCCTGCGGGCGCAAATCAGTTGGCCGACAACCTCCGCTGTGATCTATTCAGACCAAATAGTGAGGTTGTCGGCCGTCTCGGAGACGGGTGAAGCCCGACCGGAGGACGTCCGACAACTCGAACGGCTACGAGACTCGAACGCGCTTACGACAACTCAACCGCCCCGTACACCTCCTCCATCCGCTCCAGCGTACCGTACAGGGTGGCCGGGTCGAACTCGCTCACCAGGGTCATCCGGTACTGCTTTACGTTGGGCAGCCCCCGGAAGTAATTGGTGTAGTGGCGGCGCATCTCCAGGATGCCGAGGGTCTCCCCCTTCCACTCGATGCTGCGGCGGAGGTGCTCACGGGCGGCATCGACGCGCTCGCTGATGGTGGGCGGCGGCAGGAGTTCGCCGGTGGCGAAGTAGTGTTTGATCTCCCGGAAGATCCAGGGGTTACCGATCGCGGCCCGGCCGATCATGATGCCGTCGACGCCGTAGCGATTCCGGTAGGCCTCCGCCTTCTGGGGGCTGTCGATGTCGCCGTTGCCGAAGATGGGGATACTGATGCGGGGGTTGTCCTTGATCCGGCCGATGAGGGTCCAGTCGGCTTCTCCCTTGTACATCTGCTTGCGGGTACGTCCGTGAATGCTGAGGGCCTTGATGCCGACGTCCTGTAGCCGTTCGGCCACCTCTTCGATGTACTGGGTGTTGTCATCCCAGCCGAGGCGGGTCTTGACGGTGACGGGCAGGTCGGTCCGGTCGACGATGGCCTTGGTGAGTTCCACCATTTTCGGGATGTCCTGGAGGATGCCGGCTCCGGCCCCCTTGCAGACCACCTTCTTAACGGGGCAGCCGAAGTTGATGTCGAGCACCTCCGGCCTGGCCGCTTCGACGATGTCGGCGGCTTTGACCATACTTTCGATGTTGGCCCCGAAGATCTGGATGCCGATGGGCCGCTCGTAATCGTAAATATCCAGTTTTTCCACGCTCTTGGAGGCGTCGCGGATGAGGCCCTCGACGGAGATGAACTCCGTATACATCATGTCGCAACCCTGTGCCTTGCAGAGGGCACGGAAGGGGGGATCGCTGACGTCCTCCATGGGGGCCAGCAGGAGGGGGAATTCTCCCAGCTCGATGTTGTCGATCTTGACCATGATTAAATTTGGGACAAAGGTAACGCTTTGTATTTCCGCGGCATAGAAGGACAGAGCGACCCGGGAGGTCGCCTGATTCGGTAACTAAATTACAGTACATTTGACGGGAAAGAAGTAAGCCACGCAACGTTCATGACAGGAGACGAAGACCTATTCGCCCGCCTCTACCGGGAAAACCGGAATGCCTTCATCACGTACGCCCAGCGACAGCTCGGCGCCACGGAGGAGGATGCGGCGGACTGTTTTCAGGATGCGGTCATCGCCTTCCACGAGAACCTGACCAGCGGCCGGCTGACGGAGTTGACCTGCAGCGAGCGCACCTACCTCTTCGCCATCGGCAAACGGTACGTGTACCGCCGCAACCACCACCGGAAGCGCGAGCAACCCACCGACCACGAGGCCGGTATCAACCCGGCCGACGAACTCGACTGGAGCCTGGTCGATCGGTTCGAGGACGACCACCGCCGCACGCTGCTGCTGCGGGCCATCAACCAGCTGGGAGATGCCTGCCGTGACATTCTCACACTCTTTTACTATAAAAACTACCCGATCGAAAGTATTCAGGATGCCCTGGGGTTCAGTTCTCCCGGAGCGGTCCGCATCAAGAAGATGCGCTGCCTGGATAAACTAAAAGGACTACTTTAAAATACCGCAAAATCGGGAAGCGTGATGACGGAAAAGCGACAAGAAAAAATTGACGATTACTTACTCGGTCGGTCCGCCGACCGGGCTACCTTCGAGCGGGAACTGGAAACGGACCAGGAGTTGGCCGCCGGTCTGGCCGATACCCGGAACGCCATGGATGCCGTTCGCCTCGCCCAGCAGGCAAAAATGAAAGCGCGATTGCAGGCGATGGAAGCGGAGATGCGCTCCGGCAAGGAAGAACGGAAGGAAGCAGTGGTCCGCCGTCTGCCCGTCCGCCGTTACCTGGCCATCGCCGCGGCCGTACTGCTGCTACTGACCGCCGGCTGGTTCCTGATGAACCGGGAACAACCCGCAACCGATCTCTACGCCCTGGCGGAATTCGAGCCCTACGATAATATTTTCCTGAGCCTGACCAAGGGAGCCGCCGAGGAAGACGCCGAGAGGGCCGCCTACGTCGCCTACGAGGCGGGAGACATGGTACTGGCCGCCGAACGTCTCTCGGCGCTTAAGCAGACGACCGTCAATCGATTCTACCTGGGGCAGGCCCGTCTGGCAACGAAGGATTTTGCCGCCGCCGCCATCCTGTTCGACGCCCTACGGCAACGGGAAGATTTTCAGTTGGCCCGGGAATCGGAGTATTACCTGGCCCTGGCCCGGCTGGGGCTGGAGGACGGGGCGGGAGCCAAATCCTTACTAAGTGACATCGCAGCGGAGGACGGGCACCCCCTGCGGGCGGAGGCGGAGCGACTGCTGGCGAAATTACCTACCTAGCCACCACAACGGTAAACTATGACCGCCAAGATCGGCCTCGAAGACGTTCGCTTTCACGCTCCCCACGGTTTCTACGAGGAGGAACACCTGATGGGCAACGAGTTCAGCATCGACGTGGAAGTGGAGGCCTCCATCATGGGCGCGGCCCAGCACGACGACCTGGGGGGAACGGTCAATTACGCTACCATCTACTATCTCCTCCAGGCGGAGATGAAGAAGCCCGCGAACCTGCTGGAAGCCCTGGCCTACCGGATGGGCAACCGGATCATGAACCAGTTCGACAACGTCAGCGGCGTACGGCTCCGGTTGCGCAAACTCAATCCTCCGCTGGGCGGCAAAGTAGGGGCCGCCGTGGTGGAGATCAACCTCGGGGGGAGTCGGGGAGGGCCCGGCCCGAGGGAAGCACCCCGCCCTAACCGGCAGCTGACCTTTGAGGACGACCCCCAGGGCGATGAGGACGACGACGATGATTTCGACGTGGACGACAACGGCTACGGATTTGGCGAGTACGATATATGAGCAAACGGCCAGGTTTCGCGTTGTAGCGTAAATCAACCTATCCAAGCCTTATGCGCCGTAGCCTACTCATTCTCTTTCTGCCCCTTCTCCTGACCGCCTGTACGACTCAGCAAATCAACCAGACCCTAAACACCGTGCTTCAGGGTGGGCTCACTTCCGAGGACATCGGACAGGGGCTGAAGGAGGCGCTCCGCTTCGGGGCGGAGAAGGGGGCCAACGCCCTGGCCGCCGAGAACGGCTACTACGGCGACCTCGACTACCGTATCCTGCTGCCGACGGAGGCCCAAAAGGTGACCGACCGCCTCCGCGCGATCCCCGGCTTCCAGGATCTGGAACAAGTGGTCATCAAAAAGATCAACCAGGGGGCCGAGGACGCCGCCAGCAAGGCCGCACCGATCTTCGTTCAGGCCATCCGCCAGATGACCATCCAGGACGCGCTCGGTATCCTGAAGGGAGACAACACCGCCGCTACCCAGTACCTGCGGGGCGCGACCTACCAGGCGCTGGTGAACGAATTCAGCCCCGTCATCAACAACTCCCTGGACAAGTACGACGCGAACAAGGTCTGGCTGGACGCGGCAAATGCCTACAACAATTTCCCCCTGACCGGGCAGCCCGTCAATACCGACCTGGGTGCCCACGTCACCGAGCAGGCCCTGAACGGCCTGTTCAAGAAGGTGGCCCTGGAGGAACTTAATATCCGTCAGAACGTATCCGCCCGCTCCACCGAATTACTGCGTCGCGTATTTGCCCAGCAGGATAGTAAGTAACTTAAGATCACCTCACACTAAAGAATCTGAGAATATGAAGATTGAAGGAAGAAAAGGAAGCAGTAACATTGACGACCGGCGCGGTAACCGGGGCGGTAGCGGGGCGGGTCGTAAAGCCGGCGGTATCGGCATCGGGACCATCATTATCGCCATTATCGTCCTCTTCATGGGGGGAAACCCGATGGACTTTCTCGGTTTTTCAAATTCCGCACCTGCGTCCGCGCCCGCATCCAACCCCGGTGCCGAGATTCAGGAGGGAGACACCAACGCCAGAATTGTTGACGTTACACTGGCCGAAACCGAAAATACCTGGAACCGTATTTTCCGCGAACAGTACGGACGGCAGTACAAGGAACCCATCCTCGTCCTCTTTTCGGGGCAGGACCGCAGCGCCTGCGGTTTCGCCAGTGCCGCTACCGGACCCTTCTACTGCCCGGCCGACCAGCAGGTGTACATCGACCTCTCCTTCGCCGATCAGCTGCGCAAGCGGTTCCGTGCGCCGGGTGATTTTGCCCTGGCCTACGTGGTGGCCCACGAGGTCGGCCACCACATCCAGAATTTACTGGGGTACAGCAGTCAGGTCAGTCAGGCCCGCCGCCGTATGAGCGAGGCGGATGCCAACTCCATGTCCGTCCGCCTGGAACTACAGGCCGACTACCTGGCCGGCGTCTGGGCCCACGACGCCGCCCGGGGAAACCTGCTGGAAGAGGGAGACATCAAGGAAGCCATTCAGGCGGCCACCGCCATTGGCGACGACCGCATCCAGATGGAAAGCCAGGGCTACGTGGTGCCCGAGAGCTTTACCCACGGTACTTCCGAGCAGCGGGTGAAATATTTTTATGCCGGCTTTAAGTCGGGTGATGCCAGTAAGGAATCACTGGACTATTTCTTCAAGACGCGGGACCTGTAGCATCAGGGCGCGAACGCAGGTGCAATCTTTTCCCAGGAGGAATGCATGGTCGCCAGTTCCTTCCCCTGCCGGCGGAGGGCGTGGGCGAAGCCGTTCCCCGTGGGTCCGGTGACTGCCGTGAGTTCCTCTCCGTAGCGGGCTTCGTGGTGGTAGGCCAGGTCGATTTTCGTGGGTAGGTGGCCGTTGAGAAAACTGGCCCCCAGCGGTTCGAGCAAGAGTTCGGGGTAGGAAGGATTGGTCAGGTGATTATTGAAATCCAACTGGTAGTAGGGTACGCGAAAGTGGCGTAGCCCCGTCTCCGGTTCGGGGGGCTGTAATTTCCCGGTGGGGCGGGGGAGGCAGTCCGCTTCGTCGGGGAAATCATCTCTGATGGCCAGTACGGATTCGGGGATTGGGCGGAGGCGGCGGCTGTCCAGGTCCATCAGTAACCAGTCGGTAGTCGCACTGACAATGGCCCGTCCCTGCTGATCGAGCAGGTGAAAATCCCGAAACGTCATCAGGCCCCTGGCGAAGCCGGTGGGCGCGGTCACCACGGTTACCGGTTCGGCGATGCGGGGCCAGCGCAGGGCGGTGACGTGTTGCCGTCGCAGGATCCAGGTGAGCCCGTACCGGTCGATGAGCTCCGGGCTGGAAAGTTTCAGCCGGATTGTATTGCGCATCGCTGCTTCCTGAAACAATCGGATCAAACTGGGTAGCGAAAGGAAGCCGTGGGGGCCGACGGCGGCCGCCGCTACCCGGGTCGGGAATTTTTCGTGGAGGGGGGATCGGGTCAGCAAGTGAAACTTTTTGTATAAATTTGTCTTAAATAAAACCAAATATGGCAATTCGGTCTCTTCGCCGCCCGGTCGTGCTGGCCAGCTACCGGCCCCTCAAGGTAGTGGAAAAGTCGGTCCCGGAAGGGGAGGAGCCGGATCAGGAGCCGGGGGTTGACCTGCCGGTCGCCACGATCCGGCGCAACTTTCCCGTGAGGGGGGAAGAGACCGAGGGAGGGCAGTCGGATGGGTACTGCTTTCGGATTAGCTTTTGCGCGGGGCGGCTGGATCGCTCCTACGAACTGTTGCGGTCCTTTCTCCGGGAGCAGGGGTACGGAGACGTGCCGGTGCCGGCGGAGCTGGAAGAACTCCGTCAATTCCGGATTCCCCCGAAGCTACGCCACCAGTTGAGCCTCTTCGGGGAGGACGGGTACATCCATAACCCCGTAAAAATTTTGTTCCCACCGCCGGGCCGGAAACGGGGTACGCTGATCCTGGAATTGTACAATGAGAGTTCGGAAAGCCACTTATTACGCTTTCATCGGAGGAAGTAGGATACTTCCCGGCTCCACATTAGGAATATTGCCCTACTATTACCTAAACTTGCGGTCTGGTAGCGGGTCCTTCTGAACATAATCGGCCGGATTGCTATATGTTATTTGTAAACCGCTACCGAGAAAGTGGCGAACTCAGCATCTTTATAATTTCAATTTACGTCAAATCCAGCACTAATGCTAAGACACTTACTACTCGCTACGGCGGTTCTGTTCTGCGTGAGCCTGTTCGGTCAGAAAAGCCAGTACCCCTGGGAGATCGGAATCCAGCTCGGAACATCCTCTCTTGGTGGCGACCTCATTGAGAACGACATCATTTTTCTTAACCAGCCTCGCTTCGGTGCCGGTCTGTTGGTAAGCCGCCGCCTCGGTGGCATGTTTGCCCTGCGCGGCGGCCTGATGTACGGTAGTATTGACGGAGACGACACGAAGAGCGAAGATGCCGGTCAGGCTGCCCGTGGTTACACTTCCCGTGCCACCATCATCGAGCCCTCCCTCAGCCTGAAGTTTGAGCCGTTCAACAAGAATCGCTTTTCCGAAGGTGCCCCCAAGAAGATACTGTCCCCCTACCTGTGGGGTGGTGTCGGTTACGGTATCTGGGGTGACGTAGAGAACGACTACAACGGTGACAACGGTCAGGATGTCCAGACGGACATCGCCAACAAGCCCGACAATAAGGGAGGCCTCGTCTTCCCCGTAGGCGCCGGTCTTAAGTACTACCTGAACGGTAAGACGAGCATCGGTCTCGAGTCCGGTTTCCGGGTGACCAGCAATGACCTCATCGACGGCGTTTCCCAGTCCGGTGATCCCAGCAACGACGATACTTACGTATTCACCGGTCTGACCCTGACCACCGGATTCGGCAAGCCCGATACCGATAAGGACGGCATCTTCGACGAAGATGATCTCTGCCCCACGGAGCCCGGTCCCGCCAGCACCATGGGTTGCCCGGACACCGACGGTGACGGCGTTGCCGACAAGGACGATGCCTGTCCTACCGTAGCCGGTCTGGCTACCCTCGCGGGTTGCCCCGACGGTGACGGTGACGGTGTTGCCGATAAGGATGACAAGTGTCCGACCGAAGCCGGTCTTAAGGAACTGATGGGTTGCCCCGACCGCGACGGTGACGGTGTTGCCGACGGCGACGACAAGTGTCCTGACGAAGCCGGTCTGGCCTCCCTGATGGGTTGTCCTGACGGTGACGGTGACGGTGTTGCCGACGGCGACGACGAGTGCCCCGCCGAAGCCGGTCTCGCCCGCTTCAACGGTTGCCCCGACCGTGACGGTGACGGTATCCCCGACAAGGACGACGAGTGCCCCGATGAGGCCGGTGTTGCCGAACTCAACGGTTGCCCACTGCCCCGGGATCGCCCCGAGAACCTGGAGGAACGCGTAACCCGCTACAGCGAACTGATCGACGGTGAGAACTTCAAGTACATCCGCGTGGATAGCCTCACCGGTACGATCATGATCGACCGCCTGTACTTCCCGACCGATGTATCCAGCCTGAACCGCACGGACCGCATGATCATTGAGGAGATCGACCGTTTCATCGCTCTGCCCGGTGCTTCGAACTTCAGCATCCGCTACGAAGGTCACGCTGACCGCCGCGCCAGCGACGAGTACAACCAGGGACTTTCCGAGCGTCGTGCCGGCAGTGCCGAAAAGTACACCATGGACAAAGGAGTCGAGCAGAGCAAGCTCTCCATGATCGGCTTCGGTGAAAACCAGCCCGTTGGTCCTACGCTCCGCGAAAACCGCGTCGTAATCCCGGTAGCTACCGAGCCTACGCGCATGATCAACCAGAACTAATCCTTCACCGGATTGACGGCTAAAG
This sequence comes from Lewinellaceae bacterium, assembly GCA_963838715.1. Taxonomy (GTDB): domain Bacteria; phylum Bacteroidota; class Bacteroidia; order Chitinophagales; family Saprospiraceae; genus Neolewinella. The sequence goes on along the minus strand of CAWISE010000009.1, from coordinate 2,222,187 downwards.
ACGGGCCGCTTCCCAATCGGGAAGCGGCCCGTTGCCGTTATTTTAGCCCCTTGCGAAAATTCGCCGGCCAGGATTTGAAAAAACAATTTATTCGACGCACTTTTGTATCTCCGGTATTGTTGTTAACTTGTTGATTAGCAGCCGGGACTGCGGAATATCCAATCTTTTAGCTAGTTTTTGCCCTATTTGCGGGGTACTGTACTCACGACCATTACGCCACTACCTGTCTGTAAAGAAGGTTTGGCCGGTTGTCAGGCATCATTTTGTTATCACTCGAAACGGGAAAAGTACTCAGGGCATGTCAGAGTTTAAAATTATAATATCCGGTCAACTTCAATTCCAGTCGAAGCGCGCCTTCGACCAGGTTGTCGAACAGTATAACCACCGGATGGAGCACTACTACAAGAATGACATCCTGGTGAAGGCGGAGGACATCTTCAATGAGGAGCTCCTTAACCTGGATATTCCCCGTACGGTCCTCATCGGAACGGAACGGCACTGGCTCAATACCCACAACCTGCTGGAACGGGTGGTGACCTTCAGCATCGCCGGAAACATCACCATGTGGCGGCTCAGCCTGGGAACCGTAGTGGACCAGATCGTCCTGGAACCTAAATCCGACCGCACCACCGTCCAGCTGTTCAACCGTGGCCGCGAACTGATGGCCCAGGACGACCAGGAACAGGAAGCCCTTAAAATGATGACCAAAGTGGTCAATCGTTTCGAGCGTCACGCCCAGGCCTACGAGCGTCGGGGGTTCGTTAACATCAGCCTCGGGAATACCGAGGATGCCCTTTACGATTACTCCAAGAGTCTGAAGATCAATCCGGGACTCCCCGAGGCCCACTACGGCCGCGGACTGGTCTACTCCCGCAAGCAGGAATACGAGAAAGCTGCCGCCGATTTTGAAGCCGTCACCAAGAACAGTATTCCCCACCAGGCGCTGTACTGGATGGCCCAGGTTGCCCTCGGGGACTCGCTCATGGAACTGGGTCGCCCGGCCGATGCCCTGCGACTTTATAATATGTTTACCAAGCGGAAGCAGCGTATCGCCGCCCTGGATCGCTACGACCGCCGGGTAGGTCACCTGCTCGGTAACCTCATGACCCGGGCCGGCCGGCAGAATGACGCGCTCTCGGCCTTCCAGCACGCCCTGGAGTCGGAACCCGATGCCAAAGCTCCGGACGAGAAGCTGATCCGACGCGACTATGCTACCGTTCTGCGCCTCGTCGGTAAGAAGAAGGAGGCCGATCAACAGGACAAGATCAGTGGTTACGATACCGCCGGCGGCGACCAGGAAGAGGAAACCCCGCGGCCCGCCCGGGCCCAGATGAAATAACAAAGCCCCGTTCCTGACGTTTGCACGGGTGATCCCCAACTCATCCCCGTGACTACACTACGTTACCTGTTCCTTTCCTGCCTTTTATTCAGTACCGCTACTTGCGCCCTCGCCCAGAAGCCATTCGATTCGGTGAAAAAGCGGGATCGAACGGCCCTTCGTGAAACCCGGCAGGCCTTTGACTTCGGAAATTACGTCCTGGCTAAACCCGGTCTGGACGAGTTGGTCGGGAAGTATCCCGAACTTCCCCGTTTGCGTTATATGCGTGCCATCACCCACCGGCAACTCGGCCGGATCGACGAGGCCGTGACGGACCTGCTTAAAGGAATGGAACTCGATGGTGGAAAGGACTACCGTACCTTCCGGGAACTCGGAGAACTGCAAACGCTGCGGCAAGACTATGCCGCATCGCTGACGGCCTTCGAGCGGTACCGGGACGGACTGCCCGCCGACGCTTCCGCCGAAAAGAAGCGGGAGGCCGAGCAACTGATCGCCTCCGCCAAACTGGGAGCCGAACTGATGAAAAACCCGGTCCCCTTCACACCGGAACGGCTGATGGGCGGGGTGAACACCACCGAACACCAGGAGTACTTTCCGAGCCTGAGCATCGATGGGAAACGGCTGATCTTTACCCGCAACCTGTACGGTAACAACGAGGATTTCTACGAAAGCACGGAGCTCGAGGATGGTAGCTGGAGCCCGGCCGTTCCACTGGAAGGGGTGAACACCGACCTCAATGAAGCGGCGCAGACCATCACCGCGGACGGCCGGCTGCTGGTGTTTACCGCCTGTGACCGACCGGATGGACTCGGCGGTTGCGACCTGTACTACAGCGAACAACGCGACGGCCGCTGGACGGCCGCCCGGAACCTGGGCGCTCCCGTCAACAGCCGGTTCCGGGAGACCCAACCGAGCCTGAGTAGCGACGGGAAATTGCTTTTCTTCGCCAGCAAGCGGGAGGGGGGCTTCGGCGGTCACGACCTGTACGTGAGCGGGAGGACCGCGCAGGGGAGCTGGTCCGCCCCGGTGAATCTCGGCCCGACGGTCAATACGCCGAAGGATGACGTTTTTCCCTTCTGGGCGGCGGATGGCAAAACACTCTTCTTTACCAGCACCGGCCACCCGGGACTGGGGGGCGCGGACCTGTTCCGCACTACCCTGGAGGACAATCAGTGGTCCGCCCCGGCTAACCTGGGGTACCCCATCAACACCCCGCAGGAGGAAACCAACCTGTTCATCACCCTGGACGGGCGCACGGCCTATTACTCAGCCGGAGAGCGGGGGGGGATGGCCGGAGAGGCAGTGGACGTAGACATCTACCGTTTCGAACTGCCCGAAGCCATCCGGCCGACTCCGGCCACCTACATCGAAGCGAACGTAACCGATGCCCTGACCGGTGCCCCCCTGCGGGCAACGGTACGCCTCCAGGGAGCAAGTGGCGAGCCGACCAGCCGGGGTACCGACGACCGGGGGCGCTTCCTGACCGTACTACCGGCGGGCGTGGACTACTCCTTCACCGTCGAGCAACCGGGCTACCTCTTCTACTCCGATCGGTTTCGACTGGGGGAAGGTTTCGCTCCCGACAAACCGTACTTGCTGACCATCGAACTGCAACCGGTGGGGGAGGACCTCAGCGGGTTTACCGGGGCAGAGGCGGACGGAGCGATCGTGCTCAAGAATGTTTTTTTTGAAACCGGCCGTGCTGAATTACTGGAAAGTTCCACGAACGAACTCGACCGCCTGGCCGGCCTGCTGACCGACCAACCCACGCTCCGGGTGGAGATCGCGGGGCATACGGACGACGTTGGCGGAGAGGCCGCCAACCAGCTCCTGAGCGAACAGCGGGCACTGTCCGTGCGCAACTACCTCCTGGAGCGGGGAATCGGAGCGGAGCGGGTCACGACCGTCGGCTACGGAGAAAGTCGCCCGGTAATGGATAACGACAGCGAAGCCGGCCGTGCCGGAAACCGCCGGACCACCTTCCGGTTACTAAAAAAGTAAAGGACTTAATTTCAGCCCATGAACGACCAAGTCGTGCCCGAATCCACCCCCCGGGGCCTGCCCCTGCTGCTGAGTATATTGTTCCACCCGCTGCTGGTGCCGACTTATATGTTCATCCTGCTGATCGCGATCAACCCTTTCCTGTTCGGGGCCAGTAATCTTGGAGAGAAAAGGGCCCTGCTCCTCCTGCTGATGATTTTTCTGTACACCTTCGTCATTCCGCTGGTGTCGATCTTTATCATGCTCAAGCTCGAGATGGTGGACAGCCTGCACCTGGAGGACCGGATGCAGCGCATCGGCCCCATGATGCTGGTGATGATCCTCTACTTCTGGGTCTACTATAATTTCAGCCAGGACAACGACACCCCACCCGCCTTCAGCGCGGCCCTGCTGGGAGTGGTGCTGGCCCTGGCCGTATCCTTCACGGTCAACGTAGTCGACAAGATCAGTCTGCACGGCGTGGGGATGGGCGGTCTGGTCGGGATGGCCATGATCACTACGGGTTTATTCGGTGGGGGCATCGAGTTCGGGGGGTGGACGATCGGCGCCGGACTGGTGACCCTGGTCATCACCCTCGTGGCCGGTCTGGTCGGAACGGCCCGGCTGGCCCTGGGCGCCCACACGCCGACCCAGTTGTATTCCGGCTACCTGGTGGGTTTCATCTGCCAGTGGCTGGCCCTCAAATTTTATTTTTAACCCAACGGCGCATGCGCATAATCGGACACTACGTAGGGTCGGCTCCCGGCCCCCTGGTAATTGCCATCGGCGGCATTCACGGTAACGAACCGGCGGGGGTGTACGCCCTGGAACGACTGTTCGACCTGCTGGAGGAAGAGCCGTTGGTTAACCCCGGGTTTAGTTTTCGCGGCGAATTACTGGCCCTGCGGGGTAACGTGGCGGCCCTGTCCAGCGGTCGCCGGTACATAGACGTGGACCTGAACCGCATCTGGCCCGACGCTAATCAGCCCGTAACAACGGGTACCAGCAGTGAGGCCCGGGAACTGGACGATCTGCTGGCCATCATTGAGGACGTCGCCGAGGCCAGCCCCCTCAGCGATATCGTTTTGCTCGACCTGCACACCACCACGGCCCGGAGCGGGATCTTCAGCGTGACGGGAGACGACGACCCGAGCCTCCTGCTGGCCGCTGAGATGGGGGTGCCGGTCATCCGGGGGATGCTGGACGGCATGAGCAATACTACCCTCCACTACTTCCGGAAGAAAAACTTCCCGGGAGAACGATCCGTGCGGGCCATCTCCTTCGAAGCGGGCAACCACGACGATCCCGGGTCGGTGGACCGGGCGGTGGCCGCCACGGTGAGCCTGCTGCGGGCGCTGGGCTGCGTACAGGAGGAGGACGTGAGTACCCACCACGACGAAACCCTGCGGGAGGCGGCCGGTCAACTGCCCATACTGACCGAGCTGGTTTACGTACACAAACTGCCCCGTAAGCGGGACAACGACTTCCGGATGCTGCCGGGCTTCACCAATTTCCAGCCCGTCCGGGCCGGTACCCTGCTGGCGACGGACCGGGACGGAGATATTCGTGCCGCCGAGACCGGCTACGTGCTCATGCCGCTCTACCAGGAACTGGGGGAGGAGGGTTTCTTTCTGATTCGCGATTACCACCCCCCGACGGGGTACTAACCTACTGCGCTATGCCGACCACCGGCCTGTTCTTCGGTTCCTTCAATCCCGTACACGTCGGGCACATGATCCTGGCCAACTTCATGGCTACCCGGACGGAACTGGACGAGGTATGGATGGTGGTCTCTCCCCAAAATCCGCTTAAATCCCGGGGAAGCCTGGCCAACGATCACGACCGGGCCCACCTGGTCGACCTCGCCATCGGGGAGACCCCCGGACTGCGCACCAGCCGGGTGGAATTCAGCATGCCCCGCCCGTCCTACACCATCGACACCCTGGCGGTGCTGCGGGACAAGTACCCGAAGCGCGACTTTGCGCTCATTATGGGGAGCGATAACCTACAATCGCTCCCTAAGTGGAAAAACTACGAAATCATCCTGCGCGACTACGGCATTCACGTCTACCAGCGCCCGGGCTATCCCGCCGGCGAACTGGCGGACCATCCGAACGTGACGGTCTACGATGCTCCGCTGATGCACCTGTCGGCCACCTACGTGCGCCGCTGCGTCCGGGAAGGGAACAGCATCCGTTACCTGGTGCCGGAAGCGGTGGCGCGGGAGATCGAGGCCTCCGGGCTTTACCGGCAATGAGTACGGGGCCTGCGTTACGGGGGGCGCGGACGCAGGTGCAAAGTAAAAATTCGGCACCTGCGTCCTCGCCCAAAGCACGGAGGAATTGCTGCGACCAAGGATGGGTACGCAGTGCCCGTTGGTAACCGCGTCAGCTAACTACTAAACGGCCCAGTCCTCCGACTCCCAAACGGAAAAAGGTCCGGACCCAGACTACATCCGGACCGCTCAGCGTATCTAAGGGGAGTTAACTTTGCCCGATGTCCCTAAGAGTGTACTTTCTTCCCCTCCTGTTCTTGACCACCGGTCTCGCGGCCCAGTCCGACAGTATCGGCCAGTGGCGTGCGCTGCAGTCCTTCGCCAACGGTACCTACGTGACCCAGTCGGAAGCCTCCATCATTTATACGACCGGGCAGGCGGTGTTTTACCTGGACAAGGAGGACCTGAGCATCACGCGGCTGACGAAGACCGACGGGCTGTCGGAAACCCAGATCCGGATCATCCGGTACCACGCCCCGACGGAAACGCTGATCATCATTTACCAAAGCGGCGTGATCGACCTGCTGCGGTCCGGTAACCGGATCACGACGCTACGGCAGATCAGTAATTTCAACTTCAGCGGGGACAAACAGATTTATAGCGTCTACACCGACGATAGCAATACGGTCTACTTCGCGGCCGGGTACGGCGTATCCGCCGTGGACCTGACGCCGGGAAACGAAACCTTCACCTTTACGACCTTCACCGGTGTGCGGGTGGACGGTATCGCCCGCTTCCAGGACAATCTATACGCCGCAACGGAGGAAGGGCTTTACCGGGCCCCGGCCACGGGTGTCAACCTGAACGACTTCGGTAACTGGAGTCTGCTGGGTGCGGAGATCGGGCTGCCCGAAGACTACAGTTCCACGGCGGTAACCAACTGGATGGGCGTGCTCTACTTCGGCGTCGGTACGGATGTGTACAGCTACGACGGAGCGGGTACGGTGCGTCTGCGCCGGGACGAGGACGAGGGCAGGGACTGGCGCATCCAGTACATTTCCGGCGGCCCGACCAAACTGATCGTCGGCTATCAGTGCACGGAAAGCAACTGCGGTGACCGGCGGGTAAGCCTTTTTCGGCCCGATGGCAGCTACATCCGTGGCGTGATCGACTGCTTCTTTCGCACGAATTACGCCATCGAGGACGAGCGCGGCCGCCTCTGGTTCGGGGACGGGGCGGAGGACATCCGCTACCTGACGGACATAGAAACCAACAACTGCGAAAGACTGGTGTACCCCGGACCGCCCTCCGACCAGAATTTCCGCCTCTTTCACGACGGATCCGATCTATGGGTAGCTCCCGGACCCCTGAATCAAAATTTTTCCCCGGAGTTCAATTTTTCGGGGGTCTACCGGTTTTCGGAGGGAAACTGGTCGTCCCTGAATCGCAACAACACCGAAGTATTTCGGGGGCGTGATGGTGCTCGGGATGGAAACGATGACGTTGCTACGATCATCGACGTGGATTTCGACCCGGTCAGTCGGCTATACTGGTTTTCCAGTTTTTACGAAGGGGTGATCGGTTACGACCTGGAAGCGGAAACGGGTACTTTGTACGACGAAACCAACTCCACCCTCCAGGAGTCACTGGAGGAAGCCGCCGGCCGCGTCCGCGTTGCCGGTGCCCGTACTGATGCCAACGGCTTCACCTACTTCGCCAATTCCCGGGCCACGGGTGGAGATTTCGTCAGTGTCCGGAGTCCGGAGGGCGACTGGGCGGTACTGGGTACCGACGGTTGCAACGCCAACCTGGCCCTGGATATACGGCTGGATGCCAACGGTTTCGTCTGGGTGATCCACGCCACCAACGTGGGGGAGGGCCTTACCGTTATCGACCCCGCCGGCACCCCGATGGACCCCTCCGATGACCGTTGCCGGCAATTTACGGCGGCCAATAGCGCCCTGCCCACCAGCATCGTACAGAGTATTGAGGTGGACCTGGACGGAGTGGTCTGGGTAGGAACGACCGAGGGTATCGTCCTGTTTGAGTGTACGATCGACCCCTTCAATACCGAGCGTTGCCTCGGTCGCCGCCCCCCGGTACAGGCCGACGACGGTTTCGGCGGCTTCCTGCTGGAGTCCGAAGAGATCCGCTCGATCAAAGTCGATGGGGGCAACCGAAAATGGGTCGGGACGACCGGTGGGGTCTTCCTGCTCTCTCCGGACGGTAGCGAACAACTGGCCTTCTTTGACGAGAACAACAGTCCCCTACTGGACGATTTGGTTCGCTCCATCACGATCAACCCCACGGACGGCACGGTGTATTTCGGGACGGAGTTCGGTATCAATAGCTTTAAGGCGGAGGCAAGCACCGCCCAGGAATTTTTCCCCGAGGAACTGACCATTTTCCCTAATCCGGTGGAGCCCGGGTACGATGGTCCGGTGGCCGTTGACGGGCTACAGCGGGACGCCCGGGTGAAAATTACTGACGTGAGCGGGAAGCTGGTCTTCGAGGGAGATGCCGTCGGGGGGCGCTTTCTCTGGGACGGTGCGGATTATAACGGTCGGCGAGTCACCTCGGGTGTTTATCTTGTGTTTGCCTCGACGGGGAACGGGGCCAATTTGCTGAGTACCGCGGGAGCGGACTCGGCGGTCGGTAAAATTGTCTTCATTCGATGAAACTTCACTACAGCTATCACTCTGAGCACCACGCCAGCCCCTTCGATCGCTGGCGTCATTTCCTGCTCTACCTGTGCGCGCTGTTGCTTGTTTACGCCGGGTCCAGTGCCCTGTATTACCACTTCACCCACTGGGAGGGCGGGGAGGACGAACGGCAGTGGTGGCAGTTGCTACTCGGCATCGTTTACCTGCTGACGGGTGGTTTGCTGGCTTACCTCGCCTATCGTCACGAAACACACCGGCACACCGATCTCACCGAACGCTTCGTTCACATCGACGATACCCACCTGGAGTGGAACCTGGAACAGAACGAGGAAATCCATCGGGTTGCCCTGGCCGACGTAATTGCCGCCGAACGTACCAATATCCGGGATCTGGTGCTGGAGCGGGAGGATGGCTCCCGGGTGATTTTCCCCATCTATCTGGTGGTGGGGAACGAGAAACAGGAGGATTTGATCCGGGTGCTGGTGGAGAGAGCCAGGACTTGATACTTCGGCTAGTGTTCCTCCCTTAGTTCTTGATTCCGAATTCCGAATTCTCCTAACAACCTCACGTATTCCGAATCGTTTCTCTGATATGGCTTTCAAGATAAAATCCCCTTTTTCACCCACCGGTGATCAGCCCCAGGCCATTCAGAAACTGGTGAGCGGCATCCGGGAGGGAGAAAGAGGTCAGGTGCTGCTGGGGGTTACCGGCTCCGGTAAGACCTTCACGATGGCCAATGCCATTGCCCAACTCAACCGGCCGACTCTGGTACTGACCCACAATAAAACCCTGACCGCCCAGCTCTACGGGGAATTCAAGGAGTTCTTCCCGGACAACGCCGTGGAGTATTTCGTGAGCTACTACGATTACTACCAGCCGGAGGCCTACATCTCCGGGTCGGATACTTTCATTGAGAAGGACCTGGCGATCAACGAAGAGGTGGATAAACTGCGGTTGCGGGCTACCTCCAATTTGCTGTCCGGACGGCGCGACATCATCATCGTGGCCTCCGTCTCCGTGATCTACGGTATGGGTAATCCGGAGGATTACAAATCCGGTATCATCCGGATCGAGACGGGACAGACCAAGAGCCGCAACGGCTTTCTCTACGACCTGGTGGACAGTCTTTACAGCCGGACGGAGACGGACTTTCGCCGCGCTACCTTCCGGGTTCGCGGGGATACGGTGGACATCAATTTACCCTATGCCGAATTCGGAATGCGGGTGATCTTCTTCGGTGACGAGATCGAGACCATCGAGCGGATCGAGAAGGAGAGTGGCAAACGGATCGAGACAATGCGCAACGCAGCCATCTTTCCCGCCAACCTCTACGTGGCCCCGAAGGAACGCCTCAACGGGATCATTGCCCAGATCGAGGACGAACTGTACGAGCAGGAACGCTACTTTGAGCGGGAAAGCCGGCTGCTGGAGGCCAAGCGCATTCACGAGCGGACCAGTTTCGACCTCGAAATGATGAAGGAACTCGGGTACTGTACCGGAGTGGAGAACTACAGTCGTTTCTTCGACGGCCGCCGCCCCGGAACGCGCCCCTTCTGTTTGCTGGATTATTTCCCGGACGATTACCTGATGATCGTAGACGAGAGTCATGTCTCCATTCCCCAGGTGCGGGGGATGTTCGGAGGTGACCGGGCACGAAAACTGAGCCTGGTGAATTACGGTTTCCGGCTGCCCTCCGCGATGGACAACCGGCCCCTGAACTTTACGGAATTCGAGAGTCTCATCAACCAGGTCGTCTACGTCTCGGCTACGCCCGGAGACTACGAACTGGAGCAGACCGGCGGAGCGATCGTCGAGCAACTCATCCGGCCGACCGGGCTGATCGACCCGCCCATCGAAGTACGGCCCAGTCTCAACCAGATCGATGACCTGATCGAGGAAATTGACGAGCGCAGGAAAGCAAACGAGCGGGTATTGGTGACCACGCTCACGAAGCGAATGAGCGAAGAGCTGACCAAGTACCTGGATAGCCTCAGTATCAAAGTGCGCTACATTCACTCCGAAGTGGACACGATGGAGCGGGTCGAGATCCTGCGGGACCTGCGGCTCGGGGAATTTGACGTACTGGTGGGGGTCAACCTGCTGCGGGAGGGACTGGACTTACCGGAAGTCTCTCTGGTCGCCATTATCGACGCGGATAAGGAGGGCTTTCTGCGGAACGAGCGTTCGCTGACCCAGACGGCCGGTCGTGCCGCGCGGAACGTGAATGGTAAGGTGATCTTTTACGCGGACAAGGTCACGGACAGTATGCGTCGAACCATTGACGAAACGAATCGCCGCCGGTCCGTACAGATAGCCTATAACGAGGAGCACGGCATTACGCCCACGACGATGGCCAAAACCCGGGAGGAGATCCTGGAACGAAGCACGATCCTGGACATCCGGGGCAAGAACAATCAGAAGGCCTACGCTTCCACCACCCAGGCCAGTCTCGCGGCTGACCCCGTACTCGGCAGCATGAACCGGGAGCAACTGGAGGCCGCCGTAGCGGAGGCCGAGCGCAAGATGAAAACGGCCGCCAAGGAACTGGACTTTATGAGCGCCGCCCAGTACCGGGATGAAGTATTTGCCCTGAAGGCGCGGCTGAAGACGGCTGGGATGGTGCTTAAGGAAAACTAAGGTGTTCACGAAAAAGGCATACCGGAATACACCGAGGGTTATTAAACCTTGACGTATCCCGGTATGCCTTTACCGTGGAAAGAAGTGCCGAAGGCACCAATCCTTACAGACTGTCGATCCAGGAGGTAACCTCGTCCTTCGTTTTACCGAGGGCCTTCTGCAGGCGGCCGATCAGTTCGTCTTCCTGTCCTTCGGTGTAGGCAACGTCGTCGTCGGTTAGTTCACCGTACTCTTGCTTGGCCTTGCCGCTGAGGATATTCCAGTTGCCTTTAATCTTATCGTGTGTAGCACTCATAATAGTTGAATTTACTTATATAAGGTTATCCGGCGGGACAAATGTTCGGAAACGTTGCAACTTCCCGATAGCTATCGGGACTGCCGCACAAAAGTTCATTCCGGTGGTTTCACGGGTAACATGTCTGAACTGGCCAATTCACAGGGGTTTTACCTCGCCGAGCTACCGCGTCATTTTCACGAACTGCGGGAACCTTACCTGGAGTGGGCGGCTGCTTTCGAACGGCCGGAAGCGGAATCGCTGGCTCACTACCGACGTGCCCTGATCGGTTGGTACGAGGCCCGCAAGGATGCTGCCGATCCGTACACCGGAGAGCTGATGCATTACCTGACGACGGTAGCCGAGGTGTATTTCAGCGGCCGCCACGCCGAACTGGCCGGAAAAAGTGCCCCCGGGCACCCGCAGAACCCGCTCAACCACCTACCGAAACCCATTCGTCTGGATGACACCCAGCAGCTGATGCTGCGGCAGTTCCACGAGATGGGCAAAGGCTGCCGGGAATTGTTGCTGCTGGCCGATTACCACGGGCTGATCCTTCCCCGCATCGCCCAGGCACTGGACATGGAGGGGCAGATCGAAGAGGTGGCCCAGCAACGCCGTAAGTGCCTGCTGATGGTAAGGGAGCGCTGGCAGGCCACCGGGATCCTCGACCCCGTTATCGTGCCCAGCCCCACCGACGAGCAGCTGATCGACAGTTACTACGACGGCCGGCTGGACATCTCCGAACGGTGGGAAGTGGAGGCCCGCCGCCCCTCCGACCCCGTTTTCCGGAGGGCCATGGAACTGCGGGAGGACTGGCAGGAGGTGATCACCATCGCCGGACGGCAGGACCTGATGGAAACCCTGGAACGGGAAGAAGCCCGCCACGCCGAACCACCGCCCGCCGTCTCATCCTTGACTGAAAAAGCGCGGATGGAAACGCCCGCCGGCCCGGGTGCCCGCTCCCCCAGAATTAAACTGCCGGATTTTTCCATCCTGCTGGCCCTCCTGTTGCTGGGCGGTTTTGCCTACCTGGCCTGGGATACCTTCGGTGCTGCCGCCCCCAACCGGCTGTACGCGGCCTACTTCGAGCCCCTGCCGAACATCTTTGACCAAACACCACCCGTCGACGAGGCGGAGCGGGACCTCAACCGTATCCTCTACTACTATGACCGCGCGGACTACGTGACGGCCTACGACGAATTATTACCGGTGGCCCAGGCCTATCCCGCCGCTCCGCTTTACCTGGGCATTTCCGCCCTGGCACTCGACCAACCGGCGCGTGCCCAGCAGTGGCTGACGCAAATACTGCCCGGAGAGGCCTACTTCGAGTACGCCCAGTGGTACGAAGCCCTCTCGTATCTGGGGCTGGGCCGTCGGCCGGCCGCCGTCAGTATACTGGATGAAATAGCCGAGCGTCCGGGACATCCCTACCGGCGGCGGGCGGTGGAGCTGCTGGCGGCACTGTAACGAAGGAGTGCAGGATGGAGGGACCGAAGGAGGGAAGGAGCAAAGCGGTAACCCGCGGTAGCTTCCTTTGATCCTTCGGACGTACTTTTGCCCACCCAATTGTCCAGTATGAAACCCTCCATCGTAAAAGGTACCCGTGATTTTCTCCCCCACGAAGTGCGGCGTCGCGACTATATTTTCTCCGTCATCAAGAAGTATTTCCACCGCTTCGGCTACCAGCCGATCGAAACGCCGGTGATGGAAAATCTGTCCACGCTCTCCGGTAAGTACGGGGAAGAGGGGGACCGGCTGCTGTTCAAGGTCCTCAACAATGGAGACTTCCTGGCCAAGGCCAGCGACGAGGATCTGGCGAATAAGGACAGTAACGCGGTACTCTCCCAGATCAGTAAGCGGGGGTTGCGTTATGACCTGACCGTTCCCTTCGCCCGTTACGTGGTCATGCACCAGAACGAACTGAGCTTCCCCTTCAAGCGGTACGCCATCGCCCCCGTCTGGCGGGCCGACCGGCCGCAGAAGGGGCGCTACAACGAGTTCTACCAGTGCGATGCCGACGTAGTGGGGTCCGACAGTCTGCTCTACGAGGCGGAACTGACGCAGTTGCTGGACCGGGTATTCACCGAGTTGGGTATCTCAGTGATTATCCGGCTCAATAACCGGAAAATACTGGCCGGACTGGCTGAGGCCGCCGGCCACCCCAACCAAATGATGGACATGACCATCGCCATCGACAAGTTGGACAAGATCGGGGAGGAAGGGGTCGTCAAAGAACTTTCCGGGCGGGGGATCAACGAGGCCGGCATCGCCATTATCCGTCAGTTTCTCGGAGAAACGGAACTGGACAAGGTCGCCGGTCTGCTCAAGGGGTCCGAAATTGGACAGCAGGGAATCGCCGAACTGCGTGAAGTATTCGAACTGCTGCGGACGAACGACAGCATGCCCATCCGGAACAAGCTGGAGTTCGACATCACGCTGGCCCGGGGGCTGAATTACTACACCGGCTGTATCTACGAAGTCGCCGTGGATACCGACGCCCACCCGGACGTCAAAATGGGCAGCATCGCGGGGGGCGGCCGCTACGCCGACCTGACGGGCATCTTCGGCGGACGGGACCTCTCCGGTGTCGGGATCAGTTTCGGGGCCGAGCGTATCTACGACGTGCTGGCCGAACTGGATACCTTTCCCGCCGACACGGCCGTAGACCTGGAATACCTCATCGTTTGCCTGGACGAAGAAACCCTGGTCCATGGCTTCAACCTCTGCTCCACCCTCCGGCTGGCCGGAAAGAAGACGGATCTTTACCCAACCGCCGCCAAGCTTCAGAAGATGCTCAAGTACGCCGACCAGCGGGGTGCTCCGAAAGTGATCATCATCGGTTCGCGGGAAGCGGCCAGTGGGGTGTACGCCGTGAAGGAGATGGGTAGTGGCGAGCAACGTAACCTGTCAGTTGGGGAGTTGACGAAGGGTTGATTTGGGGAGTTGGCTGCCGTACTAACGTGGGACAGCCGTCGCGACTGATGTCACGACGGCTGTCCTTTCGGTAACCCTCAGCCCCTCACTGCTTCAACCCCTCACCCCTGGATCATATCCCGGAGAATGGCGACCGCCTCCCGTACGTAGATGTCCTTCGAAACCGTCTTCTTGAAGTCTTCGTTACGGGCATCCTTGCTTTCGTCAGCGTGGATTTCTTCCAGGTCGACTTCGATGTTGAAGACGCCGGGGTTGACGACATCCTCGAAGAGGTCTTCGTACATCTCCGATTCGGTCTTGTCGGCACGGTCCATCTCCTGGTAGTCAGTCAGGGCGAGGGGGTAGCTGTTGCGGTCGCGCTGGCGCTTGACGCGTTCGGCATTTTTCTCAATCAGCTGGAAAGTCTTGTTGCCGGCCACCCGCTCGGAGGAACGGCGGCGGAGTTCGGACATCTCGTCGTCAGAAATGACGAGTACGTCCTGGTCGTAGTCGGCCGCTTCGATTTCGGTCCAGGCCAGGGGATTGGTCTGCTGCTTTTCCCCGGTTTCCAGCAGGGAGCGGCTGTCGGGCAGGATGATGTCGGGCACTACGCCGCGCAGTTGGGTGGAACCGCCGTTGATGCGGTAAAACTTCTGCATGGTCAGCTTGACCGTTCCGAGGGGCTTGATGTCGGCCCGTCCCGGCAGGGTACGGTCGAGGTCGATGAAACGCTGAACGGTTCCCTTGCCGAAGGTGGAGGTACTGCCGACAATAACGGCGCGCTTGTAGTCCTGGAGGGCCGCCGCGAGAATTTCACTGGCCGAGGCGCTGTACTGGTTGACCATCACGACGAGGGGGCCGTCGTACTGAACGCGGGCGTCCTTATCCCGTAGGATCTCGGGGCTGCCGTTCCGGCCGGCTACCTGCACGATGGGGCCTTCGGGGATGAAGAAACCGGACATGTCCACCACGTCGCGGAGGGAACCACCACCGTTGTTGCGGAGGTCCAGGATGATACCGTCCACGTTCTGGCTGCTGAGTTTTTCGATTTCGGCGGCGACGTCGACGGCGGAAAAGCGGCCGTCCTCGTTCTGAAAATCAGCGTAGAAGCTGGGTAGGTTGATGTACCCGACCTTGCCGGCTTTCTGGTCGTCGCGCAGGATCAGGGACTTGGCAAAACGATCGTCGATCACCACTACGTCGCGGACGATCATGATTTCCTCGATTTTACCATCCGGCTTTTTAATCTTCAGGAACACCTTGGTGCCCTTCGGTCCGCGAATCTTGTCGACCACGTCCTCGATCTGCATGCCCTTGATGTCTACGGCCTCCTTTTTGTCCTCCTGGCGGACGGCCATAATCAGGTCGTCCACTTCCAGTTCCTTGGCCTTCCAGGCGGGGCCGCCGACGACCAGCGTGGTCACCTTGGTGTACTCATCGGTGGTTTGCAGCGTCGCCCCGATGCCCTCCAGGCGGCCGCTGAATCGGATGTCGAAACTTTCCTTGTCCTTCGGGCGGAAGTAGGTCGTGTGGGGGTCGAACATGGAGGTCATGGCGTTCAGGTACTGGCTACGCAGGACGCTCATTTTGGTCTCCCGCATCCGCTTGTACCAGTCGCCGTAGCGCTCGGCGGTTTTCTCGCGGATCTCGGTCTCCATCTCGGCCAGGGTAGGTGGGGTGGCCCCGGTAGTATCCTTGGCCAGTTCTTCCTGCTTGTCGACGATCTGGCGGACCACGTCGCGGCGGAGGTAATCGGTCCAGTAGGCGCGCAGTTCTTTCTCGTTGGCGGCCCATTCGGAGTTATCGTCCCTCACGTCGATGGTGCCGGGGGATTCCAGGTCGATGGGCCCGGCGAGGATTTCCTGGTAGTATTTCTCCGTTTTGTCGAGGGCCTGCTTCCAGCGGTCGATGGCCACGTCGAAGAACGCCAGGGAGCCCATTTTGGCCTGGTCGTCGATCTGCTGCCGGTAGGGCGTCAGCAGGCGAACGTCCTCCTGGGTGAAGAACAGACGGGCGCCGTCCAGGTCATTCATGTAGTAGTCGAAGACCTTCTCGGAGAAGTCGTCATCAATGTCCAGTGGCTCGTAGTGGTACCTTTCCAGGTTCTTGAGCATGGTCTGAACGATAACGGATTCCTTCTCGCCGGTGAGGACGGGGTCGGGCTGGTAAGCGGCGACCAGACCGATCGTCAGGAAGAGAGCCGAGAAGAGAAAAAGGCCTCGATTTTTCATAAATGGCGGATTTGTAAAAAGACGAACGAGATGTTAGGGTTGTTTCGCGTCTTACTACCTATTAATGTATGGTGGGGGTAAGGGGTTGAGCATTAAGGATTCTTTAATGGACGGGTTAGACCGTTAGACGTGTTGGACCTTGGGACCGTTGGAGCTGGCGATCAACGGGCAAACGATCCAAATATCCAACGATCCAAAACGTCCAACGGTCCCACACTACCTTTGCAAAGTGAGAAAACCCCTCTACGCCCTAACCGCCCTCCTCCTCCTCCCTGCCCTCCTGGTCAGTCTCGGGAGAATGGTCTTCATCGACGACGAGGCGATCCGGGCGCTGGTGGCCCAGGAGATGCTCTGGTCCGGCAACTGGGTAGCTCCGACGATGCACGGGGATGCCTATCTCAATAAACCGCCGGGGTGGAACTGGTTACTGGCTATCAGTCTGGCCCTCCACGGGGAGGCGAGCGAATGGGCGGTCCGCCTCCCGACGGTGATCTGCTTACTGGGCTTCGCGGCGACGACCTGGGCCTTCAGCCGACGGTATTTTCGGAATCACCTCGCCATCATCCATGCGCTGACCGTGATCACCTGTGGCCGGATGCTCTTCTGGGACAGTATGCTGGGCCTCATCGACGTCTGCTTCAGCTGGGTGGTGTACACCCAGATCATGGTGCTTTACCGCTACGGGCGGCGGGGCGACTGGTGGCGGGCTTTCCTGTTCAGTTACGGCCTGACGGCCATCGGCTGGATGCTGAAGGGCCCGCCGGCCATTGTTTTTCAGGGGCTTTCGGTATTCGCTATCCTGGGGTGGACGCGGGCATGGTGGCAACTCATCCGACCGGCGCACCTGGTCAGCGGGCTCCTCTGCGTGGGTGCGCTGGGGGGGTATTACCTGCTTTACGCCGACTACGTCGATCTGCAACTGGTGGTCGAGCGGCTCCTGGTGGAGAGTGGTAAGCGGACGGCAGTGGCCTACGGCTGGGGGGATACCCTGGGACACGTGGCGGCCTTCCCCTTCGAGATGGCCTATCACTTTTTACCGTGGACGATTCTGCTGCCTTTCCTCTTCCTGCCGGGCAGCTGGCGGCGGCTGAAAAAGAATGATTTCGCGGCCTTCTGCCTGGTGGCCTTTCTGGTCAATGTCCCGATTTACTGGCTGAGTCCGAACGTCTACCCACGGTACCTGCTGATGCTGTTCCCGTTGCTCTTTGCCAGCTTGCTGTGGCTGTACGTGGCGGCGGGCAACGACCCCAACGGGCAGGGTGTCCATTTGGCGAGCACGCGGGTGCAAAGTTTTACCCGGAAAGCAGTCCGTCGGTTGCTTGCCGTAGCGATGGTCGTCGCCGCGGTGGGGATCCCCTTCATTCCGCTCGTCCCCCGGACGGAGATCGTGACCTACCCGTGGATCAAGATTTTTTGCACCTGCGTCCCCGCCCTGCTGCTGGCCTGGCTGGCGGTCAGGACGGTGAGGAGAGAACGGCCGGCGAAGGGGCGGTACGACCGGGATAATTTTCTGCTGATCTTCGCCTGTTTCCTGCTGGTGCTGCGGCTGGTATTCAACTTTTTCGTCCTGCCTCCCCGGGCGGCGGGGGATGAAAGGGGGCTGGCCGTGCGCAACAGCGCCTACGCGGTGGTGGAGCGCAGTGCCGCGGACAGCCTGTACATCTATGGCTACACCCTGATCGAGCCGGCCACCGGTTTTTACCTGACGCGGGCCCGCGGCCGGATTGTTCAACGTCACTTCGACGGATTCGACAACACCTCCCGCTACATCGTAAGCGGGTTGCAGTACCCGGAACTGGAGGTGGTCGCCGCGGATTCCCTCTACCTGCGGCACCTGCGGCTTAGTTATCCGGTAGGGAGGCTTTCCGACCCACCGACGGGGAGGGCGGAACCCCGCGAGGTGCTGCGGGACGGGATGGGAAGCGGGGTAAGGGTGGACCGGTAACTGGACCGTTGGAGGTGTCGGATATCCTAACGGCCTACCTCCTAACAGCCTACCTCCTAACGAGTCTACCTCCTAACGGTCCAATATCGTGTAACTTTGCGGCCATGTTACTATCCGTAGTTGTCAGCGTTTATAATGAATTGGAGAATATCCGCCCCCTCATCGAGCGCATCGACGCCGCGCTGCTGGGGATGGAGTACGAGATCGTCTACGTAGACGACGGAAGTACGGACGGAACCGTAAAGGAGTTGAAAAGCATTGACAACCCCCGGCTGGTGGTGGTCGAGTTCCGGAAAAATTACGGCCAGAGCCTTGCCCTGATGGCGGGAATAGACATTGCCCGGGGAGACTTCATCGCCACCATGGACGGTGACCTCCAGAACGACCCCCTGGACATTCCGGCGATGCTGGAACTGCTGCGGGAGGGCGAGTGGGACCTGGTTGTCGGGGAGCGGGTCAACCGGCAGGACGGGGCGCTGCTGCGTAAAATTCCGAGCCGGATCGCCAACTGGATCATTCGTAATCTGAGCGGGGTACACCTGCGGGACTACGGCTGTGCACTCAAGGTTTTCCGGGCGGAGATCGCCAAGGACATGGGCATCTACGGAGAACTGCACCGTTTTATTTCGGTGCTGGCCAGTCTGGAGGGCGCGCGGATCACCCAGATCCCGGTGCGTCATCACGCCCGTCAGTTCGGGGAGAGCAAGTACGGTCTGGGGCGCACCTTCAAGGTGGTGAGCGACCTCATGCTGATGCTTTTCTTCAAAAAATACATGCAGAAGCCGATGCACCTGTTCGCGCAGGCGGGGCTGTTCCTGTTCAGCATCGGGGCGCTGATCAACGTTTACCTGCTGGTGCTCAAGCTGATGGGGCAAGACATCTGGGGTAAGCCCCTCCTCATTCTGGGGGCGCTGCTGGTCCTGGCCGGCATTCAGTTGGTGACGGTGGGCATCATCGTGGAGGTGCTGATGCGGACCTACTACGAGAGTCAGAACAAGCGGCCCTACCGGATCCGGGAGATCGTAAGGGGCTAGTTCATTTTCTTCTGCGTCTTCCGGTCGAAGAGCTGGGAGGAGGCCTTTCCCTTCGGCTTACCGTCCTTGCCTACTTTTTTGTGGGTCGACTGATAAGCG
The DNA here is from genome assembly GCA_963838715.1 of Lewinellaceae bacterium. Classification (GTDB taxonomy): domain Bacteria; phylum Bacteroidota; class Bacteroidia; order Chitinophagales; family Saprospiraceae; genus Neolewinella. Next base: position 2,202,854 of record CAWISE010000009.1, on the reverse strand, counting down.
GCGGCGCATCCTGATTTGCGACCGCAGCTGCTGAGGGAGCCCGCCAAAGCAACTGAAAATACCAGTAAAGGCAAGTAAACTCTAAGCTTTTTCATACGTTGGAGGGGTTGGATAGTAGACAATGAACGTATAATTTCTGCGTTTATGCATTTAAATCTTTAATAAACCCATTAAATGGTCGGCGCTGCTATCTTCGCCGCCCTTAATCCAAATCCTGAACCAATGAACAAAGGAGAACTCGTATCCAGCATCGCCGACAAGGCGGGCCTCACCAAAGACCAAGCCGAAAGCGCCCTGAGCGCCACGCTAGACGCCATTCAGGGTGCCCTGAAGAGCGACGACAGCGTAAGCCTCGTGGGCTTCGGTACTTTCTCGGTAAGCAAGCGTGACGCACGTGAGGGCCGCAACCCCCGCACTGGCGAAACCATTCAGATTGCCGCCAAGAACGTGGCCAAGTTCAAGCCCGGCAAGAAGCTGAGCGAGAGCATCAACTAAGGAAGCCCTGCTTCCGCTTCGAGGGGCGATCCGACCAGTTGGCCGGGTCGCCCTTTGTTTTGAGTAAACATCCCTCCCGGGAAAGCTTTATACCCACCTACCACATTCCCAACATTCTATGCCAGACATCCAGCAACTACAGCGTGTCGCCAGCCAGGTTCGGCGCGACATCATCCGGCAGGTCTACCTCTGCCAGAGCGGCCACCCCGGTGGCTCCCTCGGTAATGCCGACCTGATCACCGCCCTCTACTTCGAAGTCATGAAGCACGATCCCGCCTTCAATATGGAGGCGAAAGACGAGGATGTGTTCTTCCTGTCCAACGGTCACATCAGCCCGGTCTGGTACAGCGTACTGGCCCACGCCGGCTACTTCCCGAAGGAGGAACTCAAAACCTTCCGGGAGATCGACAGCCGCCTGCAGGGGCACCCCACCACCCACGAGGGGCTGCCCGGTATCCGCATCGCTTCCGGTTCCCTGGGGCAGGGAGTCAGTGCCGCCTGCGGTATGGCCCTGGCCAAACAAATGAACAACGACCGCCGTACGGTCTTCGTCCTGACCGGAGACGGAGAACAGCAGGAGGGCCAGATCTGGGAATCCGCCCTCTTCGCCCCCCACCACAAACTGGAAAACCTGGTCCTCATCATCGACGATAACGGACAGCAGATCGACGGCCCCACCGATGAGGTGATGTTCATGGGCAACTTCGCCAAGAAGTACGAAGCCTTCGGCTGGGACATCATGCACATGAATGGCAACAATATGCAGGAAGTCGTTAAGACCCTGAAGGAAGCCCAGGCCAAGCGCAACGGTAAACCCACCTGTATCGTCATGAAGACGGAAATGGGAGAGGGCGTTGACTTTATGGTCGGCACCCACCACTGGCACGGCAAGGCTCCCAGCGAGGAGCAGGCCAGGGATGCCCTCAGCCAGCTGGAAGAAACCCTCGGTGATTTTCCCGCCGACGGGATTTAGTCGCTAGCCATTACTCAATAACCATCAGAATATCCTAGCGCATGCTATCCCTCGATAAAATTCAATCCACCGGCAAAAAAGCCACCCGCGACGGCTTCGGTGCCGGCCTCAAAGATGCCGGTGACAAGCACGACAACATCGTTATGCTTACCGCCGACCTGCGGGGCTCCATGAAGTCCGAAGACTTCATCACCACCTACCCCGATCGCTTCGTTCAGTGCGGTATCGCGGAAGCCAACATGATCGGCGTCGCCGCCGGTCTGGCCACCGCCGGTAAGATCCCGATGACGACGACCTTCGCCAACTTCAGTACGGGACGTGTCTACGACCAGATTCGCCAGAGCGTTGCCTACAGCGATAAGAACGTCAAGATCTGCGCCAGCCACGCCGGCCTGACGCTGGGCGAGGACGGGGCCACCCACCAGATCCTCGAAGACATCGGCATGATGCGGATGCTGCCCGGCATGACCGTCATCAACCCCTGTGATTACAACCAGACCCGCGCCGCGGTGGTCGCCATCGCCGAGCACCACGGACCGGTCTACCTCCGCTTCGGCCGCCCGAGCTGGCCGATCTTCATTCCCGAGGATCAGAAGTTTGAGATCGGTAAGGCACTGCACCTCAATGAAGGTTCCGACGTGTCCATCTTCGCGACCGGCCACCTGGTGTGGCACGCCGTCGAGGCCGCCCGCCAACTGGAAAAGGAAGGCATCAGCGTCGACCTGATCAACATCCACACGATCAAGCCCCTCGACGAGGCGGCCGTGCTGGCCAGCGTCAAAAAGACCGGCTGCCTCGTCACCTGCGAGGAGCACAACAAGTTCGGCGGTCTGGGCAGCGCGATTGCCGAATGTCTGTCCAAGGCCAATCCCGCCCCCCAGGAGTACGTTGCCACCGACGATACCTTCGGGGAGTCCGGAACGGCCGACCAGTTGCTGGACAAGTACGGGCTGGGCATCAAGGATGTCGTAGCCGCGGCGAAGCGGGCGGTGAAGCGGAAGTAGCCGTTTGCTACTTCGTAGCGGGTATCCAGCGATCGATCAGGTCCGAGATCAGGTATTCCGCTGGCAACTTTCTGGTTGACCGCCGGGGATCGTAGTCGGAATAGGTGGCAATCAGTCTGCTTTGCTCGGATGTCATACAGAGTGGCGGAAATTTGCCTGTACTGCGGTGGTGGGAGGAATCGCGGAGGTAGCTGTAGTGACAGGATGTAGTCTGGCATGTACGTCCGGGAATACAGCCGCAAAACTACTGACAGGAAGTCCGTTTTGATCGCCGTAGAGTCGGTAGCGCGATACGCTAGCGTTCGATTGCCGCGTAGCCTGCAATGAGCCGAACCGTAGCCAGTGATGGTGCGGATGTCCCTGTTCGGCCAGCGCAGACTATTCAGTTGTACATCGAAGGGTTGGTCTACGGTGATCAGCGACTACGATTCCTATGCTGCCACGCGGGGTAAGCCACCCCAGGAAACTTGCTTGTCCCGGCTGGAACCCGGACGAGGACATTTCGGTAGCTCCGAGCAAGAAGAGACCAGTAGTGCTCAAGCAGGAGAAGACAGGGAAGAACACGAAGCATGTCAGTTAGGATTTATGTCTTCTAAATTTCGGCAACGAAGCTGAGATGGCTTACCTACCTTATCACCTTTAAGAGAAATTTAAACTTTAACCCATGGACGGATTCCCCCATCAAACTCACCCTGGCCCGTAAGGACTCGCAACTGAAGCAGGTCCTTGCGCTCCAGGCGCTGAACGTACCGGAGGCCCTGGACGCCGAAACCGCCGCGTCCCAGGGCTTCCTCACCGCCACCCACGATCTTACGCTGCTGAAGGAAATGAACGCCGCCGCCGCTTCCGTCATCGCTTTGCGCGACCGGAAGGTGGTGGGCTACTGCCTCTCCATGACCCGGGAATTCGGGGAATCCGTAGAGGTGCTGGCCGCCCTGTTCCGGCGACAGGACGAAATCGAGCACCGGGGGCAGCTACTCGGGGAGAGCGGCTACCTCGTGATGGGGCAGGTCTGCGTAGCCGAGGAAGTACGCGGTAAGCGGGTCGCCGACCGGATGTATAAGTACCTGCGCAGTTGCTACCACCTGCGCTTTCCCTACTGCGTGACGGCCATCGACGAGCGGAACACCCGCTCCCAACGCGTGCACCAACGGATCGGCTTTGACGAACTCGACCGCTTTACCGCCCCGGACGGGCGAAAGTGGGTGCTAGTGATCTGGAACTGGCGGGAGGGCATGGAGGATCGGTAACAGTTCTCCTTGCGTGGTCTCTGTCTTGTCCCGCGCGTACCAGGTGTGCAAAACTTTTTGGTAAGTATCGTAGTCCGGCTTCGGGGCGGGGTGAAATTTTTGGGCCATGGCGATCTCCTGAGCGGGAGCGGGTCGTGGCCCCCAGCGGCCCAGCACCTCCAGGGATTCCGGATCGAGAAAAATAAATACGGGTATGCTGCTGGCCCCGTCCGTCAGGAAGTGGGACATGAGTTCCGGGTGCTCGTCCCGCAGGACCAGGCGCAGGTCGATACGCGGACTCCCCTCGGCCAGCCAGTTGGCGACCGGGACGGTCTGGGCGGCATCCCCGCACCAGCCCTCGGTGATGACCAGGATCAGGAGGTCGCGATCCAGCGCCGTGGCGGCCCGCGACAGCACGTCCGACAAACGGGATTTCCGGTCCAGTCGGTCCATTCGCGACTGATTCATGCGCGCGGCATCGAGATAGACCGCGGTTTGGTTAGGCCCGGTGGTTTTACCGTCCAGCAGGAGCTGGGTGAGGTGTTTTCGGTAGTCGGCGTAGGTGAACGCACTTTCGAGTGCATTGCTCAGCGGATCTTTCATGGGGGTAGTACGCTGAGTCGTCAGTTGGAGTTGTACTTTCGCTAATATGAAACACCTATCCTTATTTTTCCTTGTTTTATTATTTGTTTCCGGATGTGGAAAGGACGAGGACGATACAGCCTGCCGGACGCGCCTGGACATTGTCGGACGCTGGGCAGTAACCGCCGTTACGGATATTGCTTACGATGACGATCGTGACGTGAGGGACCGGCCCACGGAGGATTTTACCGCCGTGTTCTCCGAGGACGGAACGGGCTACCAGCGATTTGCCAATGGGCGTCCGGGACGGGAGCTGCGGTACTTTTTGCCCCAGTCAATCTGTGACATCAACCTCACTACCATCTTTCGGGAGGAGCGTACCGAAACGTTTTTTACCCAGACGGAAGGGTCGGCGGACCGACAGGTATGGCAGGTAGAGACCGACCTGTTCGACGTTAGTAACCCAGACGATAACGACGAACCCGTCGGTAGCAGTACGCTTACCTGGACGCTGGTACGATTACCCGATCCGGCAACGGACTTCGTCTGCCCCGAGCGGCGTGATCTGACGGGGACGTGGTCGGTCTCCTCCTTTACCGATTTTGAGTACTTCGACGACCGCACTCCTCCGGAAGGAGCATTCGTTGAATTCGAGGTGGAAATTTTTGTCAACAATACTGGTATTCAACGATTTACCGGTACTAACCTACCGAGCCGGCAACTGGAATTTTCGCTACCCCCTGATTTTTGCGATACGCGGATGACGACCATCTCCCTGAGTAGCAGAATCATGGATACCTACGTACAACTGGAAGCGAGTAACAACCGGCGCGTCTGGCAGACCGTCATCGAACTCTATATTGCGGGAAGTATCGACCCCGACGACCTGATCGGTTACCAAACCATCACCTGGACGATGGAGCGACAGTAGCGCGTACAGTACCTTTAAATTATGAAATACCTTGCCGTTACCAGGGCGATCGATTTACTCATTACCGGTATTACGAGACCCGACGACCTGATCGGCCGGCAGTGAGCGGATGCGTACCCGCCTACTCATACCGTTACTGGGGCTTCTGTTCCTCACGGATCTCGGCTACACCGCGTGGCAGTTCCACCAGCAACCGCTGGACGGTGACATGGCCTGGAACCTCTTACCGGATCCGGAGGTAGCCCCGATTCTGAACGACCCGCTGGGCGTCGGGGCGCTGCTGACTGGCGATACCTACGCCAACCCGAACCGCTTTTTTTGTCACTGGGCCTTCCGTACCTACCTGCTCCACGCCCCCGTGGTCCTGCAACGCTTGACCGACCCGGTCTCCAGTGTTTACCTGGCGTGTACCCTGGCAAAAGTGCTGATCCACCTCCTGCTGCTCCTGCTGCTGTCCCGGCTCATTTCGGGCGGCTGGCGCGTACGTGGGCTGCCCTTCGTCGGGGCGCTCTGCCTGTTGTTTCCACTCTTCCAGACCAGTGGGTACCGGAACGCCCTGGGCATCGTCGACCCGTCTACGACCTACGCCTTTTTTTACGCCCTGCCGGCCGCCGCTCTCCTGCTGTTGCTGCTGCCCTTCGCCGACCGGCTGATACACCGCAAAGTGGTTTCGCCCGGGGGGTGGTCACTGGCGGGATTAGCCGGACTGGCGGTGGTGGTGGCCCTCAGCGGCCCCCTCAATCCGGGAATCGTACTGGTGCTGACGGTACTGCTGGGCGTGGCCTGGTGGCGGGGTTGCCACTGGCCCCGTAATTACGTATTCCTCTGGGGGTGGGTCGTCTTCCTGTCGATCTATTCCCTGTGGCTGGGCCGGTACAACAGCCTGACGATCGCCAGTGACCTCCCGCTACTGGAGCGCTACGCCCGCCTCCCGGCGGGACTGTTCGGCCTGCTTACCACCAAACTCGCCTGGCCGTTGTTGCTGGGGGGGCTGGCCGTTAACTATGCCCTCCTGGAGCAACGCTACCGGAACTACTACGGCTGGTGGCTGGCCTTCGCCCTGCTGTACGGTCTGTTGCTACCGCTGGGCGGCTACCGGGAATACCGGCCCGATCTGCTGCGCTACGACACCATTCTGCCCGTCACGATCGGTGCGTTCTGGCTGTACGGAACCGGTGCGTTGCGGCTGCTGCGGTTAGGAAAATACCGCTGGTATCCGGCACTGCCTCTCGCGATTGCCCTGTTCTTTACGCTGGCGGACGGCCCGGTACGCGATACGAACGACTGCGAGCGGGAGGCACTGCAAACCATCGCCGGAGCCGATCACGGGCCGGTGCCGGTGGACTGCCCGGTGCTGTTTTGGCGGCCGGTACACGACCCGGCTACCTCCCGCGATAATTCGGAACTACTCGTTCGCTGGGGGATCCGACGGGACGTAGTGCTGTACTACCAGCCGCTTCGGTAAGCTTGCACCTGCGCGCCGCCGCCAGAAAAATCAGTCGTTTCTGGCCCAAAAATCAACGACGAATACGTCCTTCAGTTGGGGTTGGAGTACCTCCACGAAGGCCAGGTGAGCGGGGTGGGGGAGGTAAGCCGCCCGGTCGGCTTCGCTGAGAAAGGTAACGATAAAGGCGTGGGTAAACCCCCGGTTGAGCCCCTCGGGGCTGTTGTTGGTACCCCATTCGTAGTCGTGAATCTCCCCGATCTTATCCGGCAGGGCACTGAAGGCCCGGCGCACCGTTTCGATCTGTTCGGGGCTACTGTCGTCGTTGAAGGCGAAGAATACGGTGTGGCGGAGGAGGGAGTCGGGTATGGTCGGTTCGGCCATGGTCGTAGCGGTTTCTGGGGTGGTTTTGGGCGAGGGCGCGGGTGCGGGCTCACAGGCGAAGCAGCCGGCCAGTACCGCGATCAGGAGTAGTTGTCTCATGGGGGGAAGATAGTTCCGGTGGTACCGACACTACTGCTGCCCACGCAACCATTACCGAGTTAAATAAGGAGTCCGGAGGACTCATTCCATACCGCCGGGGGTCCGGACCCCTGGCGGTACAAAACGAGTCCTCCGGACTCTTCAACCAGTACAATTTATCCTGGCACTAGCGCCTACTTCATCATCTTCATCGAGCGCTCGATGAAGGCCTGCAGTTCCTTACCGCTCAGCATTTGCTGGCTCAGCAGGGCGAGTTGGTAGAGGTGCTCGGCGTTGGCCTTACGGACGGCCTCGTCCTCCTGACCCAGGATCTGCTCCCTGACCAGCGGGTTGTTGGCATTCACGACGATCTGGAGGCTGTCCGGGAACATCGTGGTATCCATTCCCTGCATCATCTGCATCTCCTTCATGCGGCGCATGAACTCGCTGCGGACGATCTGGACGGGGGCGTCGCGGGTCGCCAGGGGCTTGAGCTCGACGCTGCCGCCGCTGCCGACCGCTTCGGTGAAGACGGTCGTGACGGTAGCCTGCTCTTCCTCGCTCAGCAGGTTTTCGATTTCCTCGTCCTTCTGGACAAGCTGGTCGGGGGTGGCACTGTCGACGCGGACGAAGGTGAGTTTATCCTCCTTCTGCTCCAGCGTCTGGATGACGGGGGCGTCGATGGCGTGCTCCAGGACGAGGACGTCGTAGCCCCGGTCCTTCACCGCTTCGATCAGGGTGTGCTGCTTGTCCTTATCCGCCGTGTAGATGGCGATCTGCCGGTCGTGCTTGTCGGTCTGGTTCTCCTTGATCCGCTCGCGGTACTCCTCGATGGTAAAGAACTTGCCCTCGGTGTTTTCCAGCAGGGCGAACTTGGTGGCGCGGTCGTAGAATTTCTCCTCGCTGACCATGCCGTACTTGACGAACATGCCCAGGTCGGCCCACTTGCTTTCGTAGTCGGCGCGGTCGTCCTTGAACAGGCTGTTCAGCTTCTCGGCTACCTTCTTGGTGATGTAGCCGGTGATTTTCTTCACGTTCGTGTCCGCCTGCAGGTAGGAGCGGGAAACGTTCAGCGGAATGTCCGGGCTGTCGATCACCCCGTGCAGCAGGGTGAGGAACTCGGGGACGATGTCCTTCACGTCGTCGGTCACGTACACCTGGTTGCTGTACAGCTGGATCTTGTTGCGCTGCAGTTCCAGTTTACCGCTCACCTTCGGGAAGTAGAGGATACCCGTCAGGTTGAAGGGGTAATCGATGTTGAGGTGAATCCAGAACATGGGCGGCTCCCCCATGGGATAGAGCTCACGGTAGAAATCGCGGTAGTCGTCGTCGGTGAGTTCCGCGGCGGGCTTTTTCCACAGCGGGTGGGTATTGTTGATGATGTTATCGACCTCCGTTTCGATCTTCTCGGGGGCGGGCTTCTCTTCTCCTTCGGCTACTTCTCCCTCGAATTCCTTGTACTCGGTCTCCGTCCGGGTACCGAAACGAATGGGGAAGGGGAGGAAGCGGCAGTACTTCATCAGCAGTCCCTCGATCTCTCCTTCTTCCAGGTACTGCTTGGCGTCGTCGCTGATGTGCAGGATGACGTCCGTGCCGTGAAAATCCCGTTCGGCTTCCCCGATCTGGTAGCTGGGGTCGCCCTCGCAGATCCAGCGGACGGGGCTGCTGCCTTCTTTATACGACAGGGTAACCACCTCGACCTTGTCGGCCACCATGAAGGCGGAGTAAAATCCGAGACCGAAGTGGCCGATGATGCTGGCGTCGTCCTGATACTTGTCCACGAAATCCTGGGCGGAGGACAGGGCTACCTGGTTGAGGTACTTCATTACTTCCTCCTCCGTCATACCGATACCGCGATCGCGGATGGTCAGCGTGCCGGCTTCCTGGTCGATCAGGATATCGATTGTCGTATCGTCGATCTTACTCTTTACCTCTCCTTTCCGGGCCAGCGTTTTCAGCTTGGAGGTGGCGTCCGTAGCGTTGGAAACCAGTTCCCGGAGGAAAATTTCCTGGTCGGAATACAGGAACTTCTTGATGATGGGGAAGATGTTTTCGGTCTGTACCGAGATATTTCCTTTTTGCATGGATTCGTTATTTTGTGAAAGGGGGTCGCGAATGCCTTCGGGAAGGTGCAATGTCTATTCCAACCCTACCAGTCTGCCAACTTGACACGGAGCGTGCGAACAAATGACGGTATTTGGGCTATTTAGAGTAAACCACCCATTATGAATATTCTTATCTGGATTTTGCTCGGCCTCGTGGCCGGCGCCATCGCCAAGTACATCCACCCCGGTGACGATCCGGGCGGCTGGATCGTCACCATCCTCATCGGCATCGGCGGAGCGCTCGTCGGCGGCTTCATCGCCAGTGCCCTCGGCCTCGGGGTCGTCTCCGGCTTCAACCTCTGGAGCATCCTCATCGCCGTTTTCGGTGCCGTACTGCTGCTGTGGGCCTACCGCCGGTTTGCCTAGGAAACAGCGCAATTTTCAATGGCGAACGGCCCTCCCGCAATAGTGGGAGGGCCGTTCTCCGTTTTAACATTAACTTCCTCCTGCTAACTCCCGATCATCCCCGCTTTCCCGTGTCCATCCGCATCGCCCAACTTACCGACCCTCACTTATTGCTTCCTCCCGGACAGCAACTGATGGGCTTTGACGTGATGGACCGCTTCGAGCGTTGCCTGGTCGCCGCGGCCGCTACGGAACCGGATGCCTACTTCCTGACCGGCGATTTCTGCGCCCACGATCCGGAAGCCGTGATTTACGAGTGGTTGCGCCCCCGGCTGGATGCCCTCGGTACTCCGTACTGCCTGGCCGCCGGTAACCACGATGACCGGCAACTGATGCGGACGGCCTTCTCCCTGCCCGGCGTAGGTAACGATCCGATCCGCTACGTAGCGACCGTCGGGACCCGCCGCTTCCTCTTCCTCGACTCCTGCCCCGGCACGGTCGACGACGGACAAATCGATTGGCTCGCCGGGCAGCTGGCCGATGACCCGGAGGCGGCCGTAGTGGTCCACCATCCGCCCTGCCCGATGGGGGTGGTCTTCATGGACGCGAAGTACCCGTTACAGGAGAACGAAAAATTGCTGTCCACTCTGCAGGCGCACGGCCCCCGCCACGTTTTCTGCGGGCACTACCATTCCGGTTGCGACCTGACCCTGCCCGGAGGATTACAGGTCCATCTCTGCCCGCCGACGAGCTTTTTCATCGACCCCCGGGCGGAAGATTTTCAACTGGAAAGGCTCCCTCCCGCCTGGCGGCAGATCGACTGGTCGGATGACGGGACAATGCGGATCGCGAACCGCTACCTGGCGTAAGCGGCCACTCCGTTCGAGACATCGGACCAGCTGCGGTCGTACCTCCCTGCGACGGGGCCGACGTCCTCACTGGACTTACCGGTTAAACAAAGTATTTCTACGTCGTACCTCTCTACCGTACCGCAGGGAGGCGGTCCGACGTATGAGATACGCGGCGGATGGGCCACGCTAACATCCCCTAAATGCCCACCGGTAGATATTCGTCAGCCGATCCTGCCCGAGCCGTAACCGGTAAAGCACGTACAGCAGCACGTAAATGCACTGGGTGTACAAGACCCCGTGCCGCTCGTACCGCCGGGCGGAGGTGGTCACGGCCGCCGGGAGCACCCGAAAACCCCGGCAGTGGTATTTTAACCGACGGGCCAGTTCGTAGTCCTCGAACACGGAGTGGTCCTCCCGGAAGCCGCCCACGGCCCGGAAGGTGGCGGCCGCTACGACGAGCCCCTGGTCGCCGTAGCGAAAGGCCCCGATGGAAAAGCGGCTGCACCAGGCGAAAAAGCGAAGCCAGGCGCTGTTGTCCCGCCCGTCGAAGCGCAGGCGGAAACTGGCGGGTTGCAGCCCGCAAAGGTGGTCGGATAAATCCTCCGGGACAAGGGTGTCCGCGTGGAGGAAAAAGAGACAGTGACCGTGAGCGACCCGGGCGCCGGCGTTCATCTGTCGGGCGCGCCCGGTGGGAGCGGTGATCACCCGACAGTCCAACTGGCGGGCCAGGCGGGGAGTGCCGTCCGTACTTCCGCCGTCCGTGACGACGATCTCGTAATCAGCGGTGCCGGCCAGCGCGGTACGCAGACGGGCGAGGGTGGCCGGCAGGGCGGTCGCCTCGTTCAGGGTCGGGATGATGATGCTGCACCACAAGGCGGCCGCGAAGTTAGTCGGTTAGTCGGTCGAAACGGTAACTCGTCCGCGACGAAAAGGTCCCTCCCGGACGAAGCACCGTGGAGGGGAAGTCAGCCTGATTCGGGCTGTCGGGGAAGTGCTGGGTCTCCAGGCAGAAGCCGGCGTGGGGCGCGATGGGTTTGCCCGATGCAAAGTTGGACGTCCACAGCTGCACCCCCGGTTCGGTGGTGGCGCAGGTCAGTCCGGCGGCCGCTCACGGGGTCGGTCACGGTGGCGAACTCCCGGGGCTCATCGGTAACGGGGCCGAGGACGAAATTATGGTCGTAACCACCGACAACCTCGATCTGAGGGTGATCGGCGCCGACGTCCCGGCCCAGTGGCTTGGGCGTGGTGAAGTCGAAGGGGGTACCGGCCACGGGGGCCAGTTCGCCGGTCGGGATGCCACCCTCTGCGATGGGGGTGTAGTGGTCGGCCCGCAATTCCAGGACGTGATCCAGGATGGTCGGTCCGTCGCTGAGGTTGAAGTAGCTATGGTTGGTGAGGTTGATCACCGTGGGGGCATCGGTGGCTGCCTCGTAGACGATCTCCAGCCGGTTGTCGTCGTGCCAGTGGTAGCGGCAGGTGACTTCCAGTTCGCCGGGGAAGCCCTGGTCGCCGGCCGGGCTGATTAGATAAAAGGTAACGCTGGACTGGGTCTTTGCCTCGGCCGACAGCACCATCTCCCACAAATGCTTGTCGAAGCCGACGGGGCCGCCGTGGAGTTGGTGGTCACCGTCGTTGGCGACCAGTTGGTGGGTTTGGCCGTCGAGCTCGAAGCGGGCGTCGGCGATTCGGTTACCGAAGCGGCCGATGCAGGCGCCGAGGTAGCCGAAGTTCTCCAGGTAGGGCTCGATACTGTCGTACCCCAGCACCATATCGTGGCCGTCCACTACGATGGACTGGACGATGGCCCCCCAGTCGAGTACACTGACGGTGTTACCGTGCTTGTTGGTCAGGGTGTAGCGGGTGGCGGGGCCGTGGGGAGTGTTGCCGAAGGGGGTGGAGGTGATGGCGGGCATGGGCTAAAGATAACCACGTGAAGTGCACTAAACTCGTGCTATGCTTCAAATTGGTGTAACGACAACTCAACTTTAAACACGCAGATATTTTTAATTATCCGGGTAAAAAATCATAAGCAGTATTTTAATTGCCTATATTAGATGGTAAACCTAAAGCCTTCTCTCATGACTCTTCGTTCTTGCTAGTTTTTGCTAGCGTAATGCTCACCGGCCAGTCCCGCTCCGGCGAGATTAATGCTTTTCTCAACAAGCAAGAAGTAGCCGATAAAATGGACCGGGCTATTTACAAGGCTTACCCTTCCGGGTTACTGTTGTTCAGTCCGCAGCGGGTGGAGGAATACGGCGGCGTCGGGTGGATCGACGACATCGTGGCGGCTCCGGACCGTACTTTTACCGTAAAGCACACGGTGAACGGCAGATCGGAGAGCCGGCAGTTGTACACTCGCTACCAGCAGTTTCATAAGGGGGTAGAGGTAGAGCACCACGGATACACGATAATTACCGACGGTGGGGAGGGTCCGGAAGGGCCTTACTTTAAGGGTACGGGCACCGGACCGGGGCCGGGGCCGGTGGTTTGCGCGCGGGTGCAGGGGTTGACGGCGAACGTGCTCAGTACGGGGTCGTTGTCCATAAATCCGGTGAAAACCCCGCAACAAGCAAGCGTTCAACTGGTTAAACGCCACCAGGACGCGGTGATCAATTCCAGTAAGCTTTTGATATCTACCACTGATAAGGGGCTTCCTTACTTAGCTTATAAGATCAGCTACCTGAAAGACGGCCCGAGGATTGCCTACGTAAACGCGGTAACCGGCAGCATTATCACGGATGTTGCCGCGGAGACACACATCGATGCGCCAACGCCAACGTACGGCGTACAGGACATCGACGATAGTCCTAACCCCTTCGGACCTGGATTGTGGCTGGAATCAGGAGATATGAGAGTGCGGACGCACTCAATACATGAGCCCAACGGTATATTACCAATTCGATCAATTCTGCTGACCACTTTTCGCATTAAGGCGGCGGGCTTAGCCAGTTGGCACATTACCCAACCCATGCCCTGACGAAATACCGAATAGACCAACGTGGTCACTCTCCGCTTACCGTCCCACTTGGTTTGGCGACTACCGGGATGCTTCCGGTAAAAATGAACCCCGTGGGCACTCATCCAAATATAGGCCAGACTCACCAGCCCAGATCAGTTCTCGTTTGGCCGATCCCTCTACGCGCAGTGGTTGCCCGATCGAAGCCGTCGTCAGGTGACCAAGGTGACTTCGTCATGCTGCAAAACGGATTTGCCCGAGTACAAGCTTCCGTGCCGTGGATCGCGCCGGCCCCGGCTGGTAAGCAGAAAACAAACTTACCCCGTCCGGTATGCTTCCGCTATTCGGGTGTGGTAAACGAAACCACGTAGCGGCACACTGAATGACCTTCGAAATGGATCAATTTACTCACCTGCTTTTTCTGATCTATACAGCGGCGTAGTTTCGTAACAGACAGCCCCGCCCCGGTCTTACCCGGGCTCTTGGTTCGAATGGTCCGATGGTAAGATACCCTGCTTGAGTCGGATCACGAAAGTACGATACCGTGACCCCTTGCTAGGGCACAATAACCAGTCGACTGCACTTAACGTACTCTACCGTCCGCCAAACAGGGTCATTCCGCTCAGATCGTACTGCTCACTGGCCCGGGTGAAGTAGCTCCCGCATCGTTCTGTCCCAATGCGGTAGCCGAAATGTTGACCGCAGTATTCGGTGGGGGCTTAGCCATAAATTTGGTTGAGCTCCGGATATGAGATACGCTAGTAATCCGACTACGATCGGTTTGGAGCAGAAGATGTCGAATAAGCAACCAGCAGTTCGGCCTGAACGCCCTGGTGGGGTACGAATGGAAGAACATCAGTTTGCGCCTCAACTACACGAAGGGGCTGTTCTGGCGATCGGGGGAAACCATTGCCAGTCCGCGGGACCGGGACAAGAACCTCGATTATCTTATTGCAAACTACGACGCTATTTCCCTGCAACTGGGGTACGTTTTTTCCCTGGGGCGGGAGGATGGCGATCAGCGTAGTAAGATTGCAAGGAAACGGGCACGGCGTAAGGGTCGGCGGTAGTGTCGTTTCGTCCGTACCGAAAAAGTGATTGTCCGATGAGCCTAAGTAAATACTACCTGTTGATCGTCGTACTACTCGGGTTCAGCCAGGTAAGCTACGCGCAATTCACCATTACTCCCTTTGTGGGCTGGTCGTACAATAACGTCACGTTTTCCGACCAAATCAACAGATGTAGGATCCGGCAGGATGGATACCCGCTTTTCCTTTAATAACGGATTCGGTCGGCCAATCCTTGAGTACGGCCTTCAGATGGATCGAAAACTGACGGAGAAAGATTGGTACCTGGGGTTCTCCGTAGCGCGTAGAGTAAGTGAACATCCGATACTGTACAATTATTTTTCGCTAAACTTTGCCCCACCCTACGAAATCATGCGCGTTATCGAGTACCCGATCAACGTGCGGGTAACCAAGCGAATATTACCCGGTGTAACCGTCGGTGGGGGCTTAGCCATAAATTTGGTTGAGGCTCCGGATATGAGATACGCTAGTAATCCGGACTACGATCGGTTTGGAGCAGAAGATGTCGAACTAAGCAACCAGCAGTTCGGCCTGAACGCCCTGGTGGGGTACGAATGGAAGAACATCAGTTTGCGCCTCAACTACACGAAGGGGCTGTTCTGGCGATCGGGGGAAACCATTGCCAGCCCACTGGACCGGGACAAGAATCTCGATTACCTTCTGGCTAATTACGACGCTATTTCCCTGCAACTGGGGTACGTTTTTTCCCTGGGGCGGCGGTAATAACTACAGCACAGTCGCCTCCCCAAACCCGCCCTGTTCCTGGATGCTCTCGAACTGCGCCCAGGCGGCCGTTTCCAGTTCCCGCCGGATCAGTTCCAGGGTCGGGTCCTCGGGGACGGCGGGCCACTCGCGCAGCATCCGGTAAATGCGGTGGGTGGCGGTGCGGGCGGCGGCCGTAGCGGGTTGGTCGCTACCGTGGCTGGGGGCCAGGAAGAGTTGGTCGGCCCCGCCGACGGTGGCCGAGAGACCGTGGGTGGCCAGCAGGGTCTGGTTGGCGGTGGCGTCCTCCAGGAGGCTGTGGGTATCGGAATGAGCGGCGATGACGGTGGCCGGAGGCTGCTCGATGCCGATGGTCGCCAGGGCGCGGGGCCAGAGGTTGCGCAGGGCGCGAATCTTGGCGGCATCCACCAGACCGCTGTTGCCGAGGGAGAGGGCAAACTGCAGGTGGCTACAGGCCAGCTTGGCGGGGTAGCCCCGCTCGTCGATCTGCTTCAGGTAGGCGATACCCTTGGCCAGGGCCATCCCCAGTTCGAGGTCGGCGACCTCGGGGCCGTTGTTGAAGCCGGCGGCGTTGACCTGGAGGACGCGGAAGCCCGGCATCCACTGGTTCACGAAGTGCAGCAGCCGGATGAGGGGCGGGTAGGGGGGCTCGCTCCAGTCGAGGAGCGGGTCGAAGTCCACCGAGCCGGTGATGGAGCGCAGTTCGTAATCCTGCCGGCGGAGGTAGCGGACGAGGTCGCGGAAGAGTTCGGCGGGGTCCTGACCGGGGTAGCGGAGGGAGCAGTGGACGGAGGTCTGGTCCAGCGGAATGGCGCTCAGCATGGTCTCCATGTCGTCCACGCCGGGCTGGTGGTAGAGGCGGAACAGCAGGGCCTGGGCCCCGGCGGCCATCTCCTCGCGGGCGTAGGCGTTCATGGCGGCGTTGTCTCCCCGCTCGACGTAGGCACCGAGTTCGGGGCCCTGACCGGCATCCGTACTGGGGCCATCCGTGGGCAGCGACCGACCGGCCAGGGCCGTGAAGGCCGCCCGGTCGAGGGCCGCGACGTCGGTGTCCGGTAACTGGGCGTTCACCCGGTCGAGCCAGTGCTCGGTGGGGGCGGATGCGGAAGGGTTTGGGGAGGCGACCTGGGGCATGGGTAGTGAGATTGGACCGGAAAATTACCGAATTATATTGGTGAAGCAGGCGGGCGGCGGGGCGCAGGTGCTAAATTTTCGGTGGAGGACCCCCAGGTCCGACGAATGATGAGTGGACATCGGGATTGCTTGATTCGTTTGGGAATTCGTGGGGGCGAGCCTACGGATGAGTTTAGGAATGTAGCTACCAGCTAAGATTCGGTCGGACGTGGGCGTCCTCCACCGGGCATTCTCTTCCCGTTAAACCTTGCACCCGCGCCCCGCCGCCCAAACGCAACCTGTTTTGAAATCAGTCGTTACCTGTATCGTCCCCCCCAACCAAATGACCTATGCGCTTTTTGACCCTCTTGTTTTTGCTGCCCCTCTGCCTGGGCGCCCAGGAACGGGTGACCGTGAAGGGCTACGTCCGCGACGCCACGAACGGAGAAACCCTGATCGGTGCCACCGTTTTCCTGGACGGTACCAATAAGGGTACGGCTACCAATGAATACGGGTTCTACTCCCTGACCGTCGACCCCGGTAGCTACACCCTGGTTGCCGGCTACCTCGGTTTCGAGGACCAGCGGCGTACCGTGGAACTGCTCGGCAGCCAGACGATCGACTTCGAGCTTTCGGAACAGGGCAGCCTGCTGGAAGAAATCGTCGTCGTGGCCGAGGAGGAGGACCGCAACGTCAGTGCCGTCCAGATGAGCGTGGAACGGCTGGACATGGGCACCATTCAGAAACTGCCCAGTCTGCTGGGGGAAGTGGACGTGCTGCGGAGTATCCAGCTGCTGCCCGGCGTGACCAGCGTGGGGGAGGGGGCCGCCGGCTTCAACGTCCGGGGTGGAAGTATCGACCAGAACCTGGTGATTCTGGACGAGGCCCCGGTCTTTAATTCCAGCCACCTGTTCGGCTTCTTTTCGGTGTTCAACCCGGACGCGGTAAAGGGGGTGCAACTCTACAAGGGCGGCATCCCGGCCCGCTACGGCGGCCGCCTGAGTTCCATCCTGGACGTACGGATGAAGGAGGGCAACAGCAAGCAACTGGCCGTGCAGGGCGGGATCGGCACCATTTTCAGCCGCCTCAGCGTGGAGGCCCCGATCGTGAAGGACAAGAGCAGTTTCCTGGTGGCCGGCCGCCGCAGCTACATCGACGTGCTGGCCGGGCCCTTCCTGGAGGACGGCCTTTCCGGTACCCGACTCAACTTTTACGACCTGACCCTGAAGACCAACTATAAATTCAGTGACCGGGACCAGCTGTTCCTCTCCGGCTACCTTGGCCGCGACGTCTTCAGCCCCGGCGACCAGGCCGGCTTCAGCTGGGGGAACACCACCGGGACGTTGCGCTGGAATCACCTGTTCAGCGATAAGTTGTTCAGTAACCTGACGCTCTACTACAGTGACTATGATTACGCCATCAACTTCGGCGACGACCCCAACGAGGATGCCTTCAACTGGGACGCCAGCATCGTTAACCTCAGCGCGAAGCCGGAATTCAGTTACTTCCTCAGCCCCACCAACGTACTCCGTTTCGGCGGTCAGACGATCTACTACCGATTCGAGCCCGCCAACGCCATCGCCGTGAGCGACGGGGAGGAGATCGACATCAGCCTCAACAACCAGTGGGCACTGGAGAGCAGCGTCTTCGTGGAGAACGAACTCGACCTGGCGAACAACAAGATTAAACTCAACTACGGTCTGCGGCTCAGCCACTTCGCCTACCTCGGGGGGCGTAACCTCTACTCCTTCGGGGAAGCCCCGGCGGAAGGCGTTGCCCGCCCGCTGACCGGCATCGAACCCACCGAGCGGGGGGAGGTACTGGAAGACTGGTTCAACCTGGAACCCCGGCTGTCCGTACAGTACCAGCTGAACGACAACAGCTCGCTGAAGGCCAGCTACCAGCGGACGACCCAGTACATTCACCTGCTGAGCAATACCACGGCTTCCATTCCCCTGGATATCTGGACGCCGAGTACCAATAATATCGACCCCCAGACGGCCGACCAGGTAGCCCTCGGTTATTTCCGCAACTTCGCGGACAATGAATTCGAGTTTTCCATCGAGACCTACTACAAGTCGCTCAACAACCTGATCGACTACGTGGACGGGGCCGACCTGGTCCTCAACGAGTTCGTGGAGGGGCAGGTGCTTACCGGGGAGGGCCGCGCCTACGGAACGGAATTTCAACTGAAAAAACCGGCCGGTCGCTTCTCGGGCTGGCTCTCCTACACCCTGGCGCGGACCGAGCGACTGGTGGAGGGCATCAACCGCAACGAGTGGTACCCGACCCGCTTCGACCAGACGCACAACTTCAACCTCACCGGCTTCTACGAACTGAGTAAGCGAGTGACGATGAGCGCGACCTTCGTGTACAATACCGGAACGCCGCTTACCCTCCCGACCAGCGGCTACTACCAGCTGGGCTACTTCGTCCCGAACGTGGACGACCAGGCGCGTAACAATTACCGCATCCCGGATTACCACCGGCTGGACTTCAGCCTTACCCTCGACCCCAAGGAAGCTAAGCGGGACCGCCGCTGGCAGGGGCAGTGGGTATTTGGCGTGTATAACCTCTACGGCCGCCGTAACGCCTTTACGCTCTACGGTACCCAGACCGGCGACGCCCGGCCCATCGTAGGGCAGGCCGTCAGTACCGATGCCATCCGCCTGTCGGTGGTCGGTAACATCATCCCTTCCATTTCCTACAACTTCAAGTTCAAGTGATGCGCCGCACCCTGTCCCTCCTCCTACCCTTATCTCTGCCCTTTCTCCTCCTGAACTGCGAGGACCCCATCGACGTGGAGAGTGGCTTCACGACGCCTCAACTCGTTGTGGAGGCCTGGCTCACCAACGAGAGCGAAAACCAGACGATCTCCCTTACCCTCACCCAGGATTTCTACGACAACCGGCTGCCCACCGGCCTGGAGGATGCTACGGTAATCGTCTGCCGTACGGACGACCAGGCGTGCTTCCCCTTCGTTCATCAGGACAGCGGGCGCTACGTCTGGACACCCCAGCCCGGGGAGGTTCTCGGGGAGATAGGGGACGAATTTGCCCTGGCCATCGAGCGGGGAGACGACCGCTACGTTTCCCTGACGAGTATGAACCGGGTACCCGCGATCGATTCCATCAGTTTCCAGTTCGAGGAGGAGGCGCTGGGGCTGGACGAGGGATTGTACGCCCAGCTCTACGCCCGCGATTTTCCCGGCCAGGGAGATACCTACCTGATCAGAACGACCTGGAACGACACCCTCAACCAACGGCCGCAGGAACTGAACCTGGTGTACGACGCCACTTTTGACGCGGGCAGCGACGCGGACGGCTTTACCTTCATTTTCCCGATCCGGTTCCGCATTAACCGGCTGGACGATGACGGTTCGCCGGTTCCGCTGGAAACGGGGGATAACGTGAAGGTGGATATCTGGTCCATCAGTCTGCCGGCCTTCGCCTTCCTGTCCATCGCGGCGGAGCAGATCCAGAACGGGGACAGCGGTATTTTCGGAGTGCCGGTGGCCAACTCTCCCGGAAACATAGTGAAGATTGACTCGGAGGAGCGGGTACTCGGCATCTTCAACGTGGCGGCGGTCAGTAGTGCCGAACGGACGTTGACGGACTAGGCCGGCAAAAAAAGTGGCTATATTGTGTGACGAAAAGTAACCCTTAACGTCTCCTTAACGGATCGCGCTTGTTGCATCACCGAAGAGGAACAACCCATAAACATGTCCGGCTCAGTGGCGCAAGGCGAGTGTACGGCCTCGATGGAGGACTTGGCAATTATCGAAGCTTACCAGGCGCGAAAACACGCTACCTGCTTTCGATTATTGCACGATCGTTACGCCAGTAAGATCTACAGCAAGGCCATCACCATGCTGCGGGACGAAGACGAGGCGGAGGACGCTACCCAGGAGATATTCACGAAGGTCTTCCTGAACCTGCATAAGTTTCAGGGTCAGAGCCAGTTCTCTACCTGGGTCTATTCGGTAACCTACAACTTCTGCATCGACCGGATCCGGAAGCGCAAACGCAGCCGCGATCTGTTCGCCGACGAGGTAGAGAACCCACCGGATACCGTGGAGGAGATACCGGACGAGGCGCTGCTGCACATGCAAGTCAACGAACTGCGGTACGTGCTCAACGAACTGCCGGACGGTGACCGGACCCTGCTACTCATGAAGTACAAGGAAGGGGTGAAGATCAAGGACATCGCCACGCTGACCGGACGCAACGAGTCGGCCATTAAAATGCAACTGAAGAGAGCCAAGGAAAGGGCCAAACGCATCCACCAGAAGAAATTTTCTTCCTCAACCATTGAATACCGATGAATTCCTTTTTGGCATTGCGGGAACAAGAGGTACGGGCGTTCGTCAGCGAACGGCAGGACCGCGTCCGTGACCGGGTAGAAAGCCGGTTGCGTACCATCCAGTTCTGGGGGGACGTGGTGGAACTTTTCGTGCCCGTAATGGCTGATACCGTCACTTCACTGGCCGGCGGGGAGCCCATTGACCCGTCTCCGGATTACTTTACCATCCTGGAGGGGGAACGGGAATCCGAGCCGGGAGGCGGCCCCACGGACCGGAATGAAATCATACGCTAAAGAACCACCATGAGTTCCATTCTTGATATCCTGCGACTACAGGGCCTCCAGTTACTGGGAGTGATTCCGGCCATATTCAAGGCCGGCGTGATCTTCCTGGTCGGCTGGCTACTGGCCAAGATTATTGCCAAAGCACTTAACCGGTTATTGCAGGTGTCCGGTGTGGACCGGCTGGCTGCGAAGCTGAAAGAGGTGGAGTTCTTCTCCGCCAATAATATCGATCTCGTCCCGAGTAAACTGGTGTCCGCTCTTGCTTACTACTTTATTCTGATCGTCTTCGCCATGGCTTCCATCGAGGCCCTCGGGATGGATATGATCTCGGAGTTAATGGCGGATTTCGTTGCCTACCTCCCCCGGGCGGTAACGGCTTTCGTACTGCTGATCTTCGGTATTTTTCTGGCGGACTTCGTCAAGAAGATAATTCTCGGTGCCTGCCGGTCCCTGGGTATTTCCAGTGGCAATCTGATTTCCACCGTGGTTTTCTACTTCATTTTGCTCAATGTCGTACTGATTGCGCTGCGGCAGGCCCAGTTACAGACGGCCTTCATGGAAAGCAACATCAGCATTATCCTGGCGGGCGTGGCGGGGGCCTTCGCCATCGGATACGGTCTGGCGGCCAGGGATATCATGGCGAATATGCTCTCCGGCTTTTATAACCGTAACCGCGTCCGCGTGGGTGATGATGTCACCATTGGCGGCAAGCGGGGGGAAGTCATGTTGATGAACAGCACCAGCCTGACGCTGAGCAGCGAGGAAAGTGAATACATTATCCCGTTCAGTAAACTCAGTAGTGAGGGGGTAGAGATCCACAGCCGTCGTGCGAGTGGACCGCCATTGCCCCCGAATCTCGATTCTTAATCTCAACCCAATTACCATTATGAGACATTTTTACCTTGCCCTCCTGGGCCTGTTACTGTCGTGTAGCTTGTCCGCACAGGAAAAAGAACCCATCCCGGAAGGATGGCAGCGGGGTGTCGGCATCGGACTCGACCTGGCCCAACTGCTTCAGATCAACCCCAAGCAGGGAGCCGGTCAGAACCGCCTCGGCTTCGGCGGCGCTTTCAACGGATTTGCCAACCTCAAGGACGGCCGCAAGCAGTGGGACAATACGCTGCTCTGGCAGTTCGGTATGCAGCGCCTCGGTTCCGGTGTGATCGCCAACGGATCGGATGCTAAAATTCCCTTCCAGAAGCAGATCGATGAGTTGCGGCTCAACAGTAAGTTCGGTATCCAGGTGAACGATGACAGTAAATTCTTCTACACCGCTAACGCCAGTTTCCTCAGCCAGCTCTTACCGACCTATCAGTACGCCGAAGGGGTGTCGGGTAATTTCATCGCGGACTTCCTGGACCAGGGTATCTCCCCGATCGCTAAACTCTTCGCCCCGGCTACGGTACAGGCTGCCCTGGGTATGGATTACAAGCCGAACGATAACTTTTCCCTTTTCTACTCCCCCCTGGGTGCCAAGTTCATCATTGTCGCCAATGATTCCATCGCGGCCCGCGGCGTACACGGTAATGAGGTGAGCGGTGAGCCGGATGCCAACGGATTTTTTCCGGAGTTCGAAAAAGTGGACGTTCAGTTAGGTTCTCAGCTTCTGGCCAAATACACCACCACCTTCGTGGAAGAGAAGGGAACCTTCACCAGTTCCCTCAACCTTTACAGTAACTACCTGCGCAACCCCGAGAATATCGACGTAGACTGGGCCAATGCCCTTTCGTACAAACTGTTCAAGAATTTTCAGGCCACGTTGCTACTCAACATCTTTTACGACGATGACGTCAACGTCCAGATAACGGACTATAATTTCCCGAATGGCGTGAACGGTACCGGCAAGCGGGTCAGCATCACCCAGCAGATGCTGCTGAGCTATGCGGTGACTTTCTAGAGGAACCACGCAAATATGAAAAGGCCCCTCCATCAACGATGCAGGGGCCTTTTACGTAGCGCGAGGGTGACTCGAACACCCGACCTCAGCATTATGAATGCTCCCCGATAGCTATCGGGGTAACCGGCTGAGCTGCTTCACTACGGGTGACGCCTCAAATCTCCGGATCAATTGCCAAGAATTTGCATAGTCGTCGTAGGCTTGAAGATTTTCGATGCACTCCCTATCTTCATCTTCTTTATATGGGTTTCAAGTACGCGTCTTGCTTGCAGCCGTACCTCAAATTAGCACTGGCTTAAGTTCCGGCTGGCTACCGCGCCAATTGCCGTAAAAGCGTGTGTGCAATATAGTATTGTGTTTCAATTCAACGGGCCAAGATTTTTATCGTAGCCCTTTCCAACTAGTACGTGTCAGTTCACTAGAGAGAAAGTAACGTATGACGCATGCATCATACCTACATTCTCTTTAGCTGGCCGCACACTCGACAAGGACTACGTTGGTAACACTGATTTTGATCCGGAAGACCGATTGCTGGAACACAATGCCCCACTGACAACAATGTTTCACGAAGAAAGGCGTACCATGCAGCACTCATAAGCTAGTGCGGGTGTTGCAGGTCACGGCTGCGCAAGAAGACTAAAACGGCGCTTCACCGAAGGTGGAGAGTCGTTAGTTTCATCCACCAATCCAACCTGCGCGGCCATCGATCGATCGCAGAACTGTCCCCCACCTCGGAGCAGCTCCGCCGGTTACCCCGATAGCTATCGGGGAGCATTCATAATGCTGAGGTCGGGTGTTCGAGTCACCCTCGCGCTACTTGAAACGGCGCTCCGTCGAAAGATGGAGCGCCGTTTCTTTTGCCACCAGCAAACAGCTTATACAGCCTCCGCGATCGAACGGATCGTCGAACTGTCCCCCATGGTGTAGTAGTGGAGGCAGGGCACGCCCCGCTCCTTGAGTTCTTTACTCTGGGCCGTGCACCATTCGATCCCGACCTGGGTGCGGGCCTCCGCGGATTTGGCGTCGGTGATGGCGCTCACCAGGTCGTCCGGCAGGTCGACGTGGAAGAGGCGGGGAATACTGTTGAGCTGGTACAGCTTCGTCAGCGGTTTCAGCCCCGGAACGATGGGCACGTCGATACCCGCTGCCCGGCAGGCAGCTACGTAGTCGAAGTACTTCTGGTTATCGAAGAACATCTGGGTAACGATGTAGTCTGCCCCCGCCTCTATCTTCTGCTTGACGTAGCGGAGGTCGATCTCCAGATTGGGGGACTCGAAGTGCTTTTCCGGATAACCGGCCACGCCGACGCAGAAATTAGTGCGGGCGGCGTCGTCCACCAGGTCGTCCATGTACTGCCCCCGGTTCATGTCCACGATCTGACCCACCAGCTCACTGGCGTAGTGGTGCCCCTCCTTCTCCGGCATGAATTTACCCTCGAACTTCCGGGCGTCTCCCCTCAGCGCCAGTACGTTCTGCACGTCGAGGAAGGCAAGATCGATCAGGGCATTTTCCGTCTCTGACTTGGTGAAGCCACCGCACAGCATGTGTGGTACCGCATCCACCCCGTAACGGTGCATGATGGCCGCACAGATACCGACGGTTCCCGGGCGCTTCCGGATGGCGGTCTTCTCGTAGTAGCCGCTCGGGCGCCTCTTGTAGATGTATTCCTCCCGGTGGTAGGTGACGTCAATGAAGGGAGGGTTGAATTCCATCAGGGGGTCCAGGGTGTCGAAAATGGCCTGCATACTACCACCCTTGAGGGGGGGGAGTACTTCAAAGCTGACGAGGGTCTCACCCTGGGCTTTCTCAAAATGTTCGGTTACGCGCATGCTCAGTCGGGGAAAAGTGGCTGACAAAGGTAACCAACTCCCTTGCCCCTACGCACGGAGTAGTGTTTACAACCAGTCATTTTTCTTGAACCAGAATAACATTCCGGAAATAATACTCAGCATCACCCCCCACAGGATGAAGTAGCCGTAGGGGTGGTGTAACTCCGGCATCACGTCCCAGTTCATGCCGTACACCCCCACCAGGAAGCTCAGCGGAATGAAAATGGTCGACACCACCGTCAGCGTTTGCATGACCCGGTTCATGCGAAAACTGATCTCACTGACGTACAGGTCGTACAACCCGTTCGTAATGTCGCGGTAGGTTTCCACCAGGTCCGTGATCTGGACCACGTGGTCCCGCAGGTCCCGCACGTAGAGTTGGGTATCCTCGCTGATCAGCGGACTCTCGGTGTCGCTGAACCGATTCATCACCTCCCGCATCGGGCTGATGCTCTTGCGCAAGGTCAGCAGGCTGAGCCGGAGGTCGTGTAGCTGAGATTTGGTCCGGGTTTCCGGGGCCCGCATGATCTGGTCTTCCAGATGATCGAGCGCGTTCTCCATCTGGTCCAGTACGGTGAAGTAGCGATCCACCACGTTGTCCGTCAGGGCGTAGACGAGGTAGTCGGCGGGGCGGGCGCGAATACGTCCCGAGGCGGTCTCCAGCCGGTTCCTGACCTGCTCGAACAAGTCGCCGGAGTCCTCCTGAAAGGTCAGTACCGTTCCCTCGCGTAGGTACAGCGATACCTGTTCTATGCTCAGGTCGCGGGTAACTTCGTCGAAGGCGAATGCTTTGATAATCACCAGGACGCCGTTGTCGTACAGTTCGATCTTCGGACGCTGTTGTACATCCAGGATGTCCTCCAGGGCCAGCGGGTGAATGTCGAACCGTTTGCCCATCGTCTCGATCAGGTCGATCCGGTGCAGGCCGCGCATGTCGTACCAGTCGATGTTCCCCGTTTCCTCGAACCCGGGCAGGGCGTCCACCGTGGTGGCGCAGTGGAACCGTTCCGCGTCGTAGGAAGTATGGTGCACCGTAACGGCTTCCTGTTCCACCCGTCCGGTGTACACCAGGGTCCCCGGAGGGGCACCGGTAGTCTTGCGGGTGAACAGCTTTTTCTCCTCTCTTGAGCGAAGTAAGTTGGTAATGCGCATGGCTCAATATAAGGGGCGAGGCCCCGCAGGTGCAAAGTTTCCGGTGGAGGAGGCTAGGTGGTCGGTGGTCGGTGGACAGTGGCCGTGTAGCGATCACCGCCCACCGACCACTGTCTACCGTCCGATCATTACCGACTTACCACCAACTGCCCGGTAACCATCTCCGCCCCGGCCCGTATCTGGTAGCGGTACACGCCCGCCGGCAGTTGCCGCAGGTCGATCCGCTGCCGGTGTACGCCGGGGCCATATCCCTGGGTACGGCGGAGTACACGGCGGCCGAGACCGTCGAACAGCTGTACTTCCACCGTGGTGGCCTCGGGCAGTTCGAAGGAGACCGTGGCGTCCTCCCGGGCCGGATTGGGCTGGGGGGCGTTCAGTACGATGGCGGAAAGGCCGTTACCGGCCCGGACCACCGTCAGGTCGGGACGAAGCCGGCGGAGATCTCCGTCGTAGGCTTCGCTGCCGTAGTCGCGGTCACTGACGGAGAGCAGGTCTCCGGCAATACCGCCGTTCTCCAGGGCCCGGACGCGCACGGTCAGGATGTTTGCACCTGCGTGCATCGCCCTCGGCTGTCCGTCGTTACTGTACCAACTCAGCCGGAGTTCGTTGCGCACGAAGCGATCTTCCGCCGTCACGATACCCTCCATTTCTCCGTCCTCCAGCGACAGTAGCTGGAAGGAAGAGCTGAGTTTGAGTTGCGTCTGCAGGCTGACGAGGTCGGTGGCGGCCGTCAGGCGAACGGGCAGGTCGATGATCTCGCCGGCCCGGTAGCTTTCCGGAAGCTCGATCTCCAGCGGGAGCAGTTCGTTACTCCGCCCCGGGTTGGCGTCGCCCAGCAGGTCTCCCCGCTTGATGGCCTCGAACATCGTCATCGTGTCGGCGATCAGCATGATCTCCGCCCGTTGGGTGAAGGGGAAGACATTGCGTTCGTTCCAGTCCGCGGGGAACACCATGCTTTCGTGTACGAAGGCCCAGCTCTCGCAGTCGGGTAGCGAGGTCACGTTACCCACCAGCAGCATCTGCATGAGGGTAAGGTCCAGGTTGCTGAAGCTGTTGCTGCAGTTCATGTCCGTCGCGATCACCCGGAGCGGAGAATCGAGTTCGGGAACGGAGTAGCCCAGCAACAAGCGCCGGCCCAGGAAGATCTCGAAGGTCGACAGGCCGTGGGCCCAGTCGCCCGTCTTATGCGGCTCCACGTAGTACATCTGGTGCAGGTTCAGTCCGGCCAGGGTACTGGCGATTCCGTCGGGGTCTTCCGGAAGGCTGGTCAGGTAAGTTCCGTCGGGGTCACGGAGTTGGTAGTCGACGTTGGTCACGGCCGCGCCGTTGGCGTCGAGCGACTGCGTACTGATATTGCCCAGCAGATTATCCGTAATGATGAGGAAACCGGGCAGGTAGCTGACGTCGAGAATACGCGGGGAGTCTCCGTCGAATCCGCTCACCTGGAAATCTACCGGTGAATCGATGATGTCGATGTCCACGGAGCCGGTCTGGTCTCCCAGGTCGAAGTGCAGGAAGAACAGCACGTTGATCTGGGCGGGCAGGTTCTCTCCACCGGTGTTCTGGCTGACGTAGGAGAAGGTATTGTTGTCCGGGTTGAACTGCGGCAGGATCGAGCCGGCCGTTACGTGGGTGAGGGTCGCCAGTCCGGGGTCGGACAGGGAGAACGTTCCGGAGAGGGTGGCCAGATTGGTCAGCCCCTGTACGGAAACCGGGACGCGGACGGAACGGCCCCTGGCACCGCTGGCCCCGCCGATCACGATCTGTAGCTCCCCCTCGTCGGCCACCTCGATCGTCTCGCAGTAAGTGTCCGCTCCGCAATCGTTGGTGACGGTGAGGCAGACATTGTAGTCGCCGTTCTCGGGGTAGGTGTAAGTCGGGTTGGCGGCCGTGGAAGTGGATCCGTCACCAAAGTCCCAGGCGTAGGTGCCGGCCGACCCGGTAGACGTGAAGGTGAAGGTGAAATCATCACCACCGTCCACTTCGAAGTCCGCCGTGGGGGGCGTACCCGAACCCGTAACCTGCAGGGAGGTGAACAGTGTTTCCATACAGCCGTCGCTGCTCGTCGCCCGGATCATGTAGTCACCGCTGATGGCGGGGAAGAAGATGTCTTCCGTCACCCCCGGAATCACGCCGGAGGTGGGGCCGGCTACTTCCAGCAGGTAGGGGGGCTGGCCGGCGGTAAAGCTGATGTCAAAGCCGCCATCGGCGCAGTCGGTATTCTTCGTGACGTCGAAAAGGTCGGCATTCGTGGGGATGACGCGGATCGTCTCCATGTCCATACAGCCGGTAGCGTCGGTTACTTTGATCTTGTAGGTGCAGGGAACCCGGTTGAGCAGTTCGAACTCCCGCTCGGTGGTGGTGAAGGTAGTATCGACGGTGTTATCACACAGCCGGGTAACCACCACGTCGAAGGGCCCGGTACCGCCGTTGATGTCGTTCCACAACTGGTTCAGTTGCCCGCACTCGTTAAAGATCAGGGAAGTCACCAGGTCCAGGTCCGTGAAGGTATTGGTGATGGTGAATTGCTCCGTCTCGGTACAACCGACGCTGTCGGTCACGAAGATGGTATAGTTGCCGCTCGGCACGTCATCGTAGAAGTAGGTGGTGTCAGTGCCGGTGAAGCTGGTGTCGATCGGCCCGGAGATGGTCACCGTAAAGGGCGCGGTGCCCCGGGTGATCTCGATGCCGAAGGTGCCGGGGTCATTGCATTCTCCGTCGGTGGGGGTGACGGTGAACAATTCGATGTTGGAGGGGAAAACGGTCACGATGTCCATCGCCATACAGCCGGCCTGGTCCGTTACCACGATCTTGTAATCACAGGGTTCCAGGTCGAAGAGTTCGAAGCCTACCTCCCCGGAAACGAACGCCTGGATCACGGTACTGTCGCAGAGACGGGTCACGGTGATGGAGAAGGGACCGGTACCGTTGAAGATGTCGATCCAGATCTGGTTGTACTGCCCGCACTCATTGTAGATCAGGGCGGCCTGTAGTTCCAGGTCGTTGGTAGTGGCCTCGACCGTAGTGGTCTCGGTCTCCGTACAGCCGTTGGCGTCGGTTACCATAATGGTGTAGTCGCCGGCCGGTGCGTCGTTGATGCTGGTGATGGTCCCGTTCACGGTGATGTCTCCGCTGATCGGCCCGGTGTAGACCACCTGGTAGGGCGCCGTACCGCGTACGAAGTTGATGTCGATCCGTCCGTCCGAGCCACAGGGACCGCTGACGGGGTTGACGTTTACCAGGTCGGGGTCACCGCCTTCCACCGTAGTGGTGGTCATCACCATACAGCCGATGGCGTCGGTTACCTTGACCTTGTAGTCACATTCCTCCAGGTCCGTCAGCTCGAAGCCGGTACCGTTCTGGGTGAAGGTGGTGTCGATGATGTTATCACAGAGGCGGATCACTTCGATGGTGTAGGGGGGGACGCCGCCCTCGATGTCGTTCCAGAGCTGGTTGTACTGACCGCACTCGTTATTGATAATGGCGGTGGTCAGCATCAGGTCGCTTTCCACTTCGTTGAGGGTAACGCTCTCCGTTTCCGTACAGCCCTCTGGGTTGGTGAGGGTCACGGTATAGGTGCCCGCCACCAGGTTCTGGATGGTCAGGTTACCGTCCATGTCGGTCGTGCCACCCCCGATGGGGCCGGTGTAGGTCACGGTGAAGGGGCCGGTGATGTTGCCGTTCATTACCTCGACGCGGATGCTGCCCGGCTGGCCGCAGATCACGTCGGTCGGGAACAGGGTGAAGAGTTGGAAGCAGGGCACTTCGACCACCGTTGTGGCGGTACAGCCGTTGGCGTCCGTCACCATGATGGTGTAGTCACAGCAGAGGACGTCGAGGATTTCGAAGCCGTCACCGATCACGTCGACCGGAATGTCCGCCCCGTCACAGCTGCGGGTGACCGTTACCTCGTAGGGGCCGGTGCCGCCCTCGATATCATTCCAGATCTGGTCGGGCGCGCCGCAGTCGTCCGTCACGATGCTCGAGACGATCTCCAGGCTACCGTTGTTCTGCAGCGTGATCGTCTCGGTGACGTCACAGCCGCTGGCGTTGGTCAGGTTGAAGGTATAAGTGCCCGCGGGCAGGTCGGTCACGCTGAACTGCTGGGAGGCCAGGTTTACGTTGCCGCTGACCGGTCCGGTCCAGTTAATGAAGTAGGGAGATTCACCGGCGGTGATCTCCAGGTCGATGCGGCCGACCCCGTCACAGGCTCCGTTGCGGGCCGTCAGTACCAGTACGCCGTCGTCTCCATCTACGGCTATGGTTACCTGCTCGGTACTGGAGCAGCCGTTGGCGTCGGTCACCTGGATGGAGTAGGTGCAGTTAGCCAGATTCTCCAGCTCGAAGGTGGACTCCAGGGTAGTGAAAATATTTTCTTCGTCGTTACAGTCGTTCGTGACCACTACGTCATAGGGCGCGTTTCCTCCGCTCAGGGCGGTACGGATGTTGTCGAGTTGCCCGCAGTCGTTCCCGTAGGCGAAGCTGAAGTGATCCCCTTCCTCCAGGCCGGAGAGCACGATCACCTCCTCGGTGGCCGAACAGCCGCCGAAGTCGGTCGCCGTGATGGTATACACTCCGGCGGGCAGGTCCAGTTCACCGACACCGCTGCCCCCGATGCTGAGGGAGCCGCTGACCGGTCCGCTGTACGTAATGCTGTAGTTGGGGTTACCACCGCCGACGTTGATCTGCAGCGTACCCGTATCGTCACCACAGGCCGTCAGCGTCTGGGTAGTGGTCAGGTTCAGCGTACCGCCGTTGTCCTCCACGAAGACGGTCTCGGAAACGTCGCAGCCCTCGTCACTCCAGATGGAGAAAGTGTAGCTGCCGGCCGTCAGCCCGTTGATCACGGTGATGGCGTCGTTGGTGTTGATCGTCCCGCTCTGGGGGCCGGAGTAATTGATGGTGTAAGGAGGGGTTCCGCCGGTGATGTTGACCCGGACCGCGCCGGGGCTGTCACAATTGGCCGGCGTTGCCGATACCTGGGCGTCGAGACCCCCTTCGCCGACCACTACCTGCTGGGTCGTCGAACAACCGAAGGCATCCGTGAGGATTACGGTGTAGGCTCCGGCCCGGAGGCTGCGCAGCCGGAAGGTGTATCCGTTGATGTTGCCCTGGGACCCACTCACGGGGCCGATGAGCCGGACGTGAAAGGGAAGGTTGCCGTTCTGCGCCTGCACCCGAATGTAGCCGAGTTCTCCGTCACACCCCGTCGGTTCGGTGGTCAGGTGAGCGATCAGGCCGTCTCCGCCCTGGTCGATCGTTACCTGATCGCTGAAGGAGCAGCCGGTGGCGTCGGCTACCCGCACGCTGTGGGGCCCCAGGGAAAGGGGGATGGAGAAACTGGTCTGGCTCGTAACCAGTACCGGTTGATTACCGCCATCCACGAAGACGGAAT
Organism: Lewinellaceae bacterium; assembly: GCA_963838715.1. Classification (GTDB taxonomy): domain Bacteria; phylum Bacteroidota; class Bacteroidia; order Chitinophagales; family Saprospiraceae; genus Neolewinella. The sequence goes on along the minus strand of CAWISE010000009.1, from coordinate 2,171,693 downwards.
AGGGGGGCTGCCCGCCACCGGAAACGACGATGTTGGCTCCACCGTCACTGCCGCAACCGGCATCCTGTTCGGTGATGAAACCGGCCAGCCCGCCGTCCCCCGACCCGATGGTGAAGGTGAAGACCGTCGAACAGCCGGCACAGTCATTGACCGTGGCAGTGTACACGCCGGGGGGCAGATTGTTGAAGGTAAAGAAGCCGTTATTACTGACCGCCGACCGGCAAACCGGCCCGACGTAGTGAACGGCGTAGTGGGGTACGCCACCGGTCACCCGGAAGCTGTAACTGCCGTCGGCCTGCCCGCAGCTGCCGGGAGTATTGTCGAATTCCAGAATCTCCAGCCCGCAGGTGGAATTGCAGTCTACCGTCAGGTTGTAGCTGGATACCGCGCCGTTGTAGCCGTCTACCACCACGTAGTAGGTGCCGGCGGGCAGGGTGCGGATGATCTGTTCGCTGTTCGTACCCGGGTTCTGGCTGTAAGCCAGCCCGCTGCCCCGGTCACACTCACTCAGAAGGAAGAGTTCGAGGTTGGCGGAAAGACCGCTCAGGTCGATCTGTACCCGGCCGGCCTCGGTGGTGGTGAAGGTGTGAACGATCTCCGGACCGTTGTTCTCGACGTTGAGCTGGTTACCGAAGGTATAGGTACTGACATCATCCGTTCCGCCGGCATTGCTGCCCACGTAGGGAACGCCGCAACTCAGGGGGACGCTCTGGCTGCAGTCCAGGTAGCCGCAGGAAAGTTCCAGGCGGTAGTTTCCGCCGACACCCGGGCTGCGCTGATCGACCACGATGTAGTAAGTGCCGTTGGGGGCATCCTCCACGACGATGCCCTCGTTGTTGGTCTGGGAGTTAGACGTCGTGCTGGCCGCGATGCAGGTATAGTTGTTACAGTCACCGGTCAGCAGGAAGATGTCCATGTTGAGGCCGGCCGTCATGATCTCCAGGCCGATCTGCAGGTCGCCCGCCGTCGTTTTCTGGAAGGTATAGACGCGGTCGGGGCCGAGCATGGAAGAGCTCGTGCAGCCGGGGTAGCTGGTCAGTTGGTTGCCGGCACCCACGGTCGATTCGTTCGGCAGGTACTCTCCGCAGCTGATCACGGTGGCCTCCGCGCACCAGTTGCTGGAACCGCCACAGGGGCCGGGGGTCCAGTCCTGGATACCGGCGGCGTCCGCGAAGCAGGGGTTGACGTAGGTGGTCCCGTTACAGCCGCAGACGAATTCGGCCGTCGTGGGGCAGTCGTTCTCGTCGCTGATCAGGCCCGGGTCGACACAGCCGTCACCGCAGCCGCCTACGGTATAGTTCCGGATACCGGAAGCCTCGGCCAGGCAGGCGCTGGCGTAATTGTTACCGTCACATCCGCAGACGGGGCCGCTGCCCGCCGTACAGAGCAGGCTGATGATGCCGGTGTTGTTGTCTACCGAAGTACCGCTGCTGATCACGATGAGATTGGCATCGTAGCAGGTGGGTGCTCCGCCGGCGCACAGGCCGGTAAAGTAATCGACCACGCCGGCGGCCTCGGCTACGCAGGCGTTCTCGTAGGTCACTCCGTTGAAACCGCAGACGGGCTCGTAAGCGGAGGAGCAATTTGCCGACGGATTCATGGCGTTCACGTCCAGCCCCGGGTTCCAGGCGGCACCGGCGGTGTAAAAGGTGATTCCCGCTGCTTCCGCGAAGCAGGCGTTCAGGTAAGTGGTTCCGTTCGTGCCCGTGACGGGGTCGACGGTGAGGGAACAGTCGGTGTCGGATACCGTGACACCACTCCGGAGGGCTACCGGAATGGGCTGCATGGCGGCATCGAATACCAGCAGACTGTCTACGTCCAGTGTCAGGGTAGCCAGATCCGCGGCGTTGAAGTCGGCGGCCAGGGGGAGTAGTAACTGAGCAAGCCGGTCATTGGTCACCGTGCGGTTCTGGTGGCGGGTATTGGTCAGGGCGTACCGGAACTGGGCGCGGGTGCTGTCCACTCTGGCCCAGGCGGCCGTACCGTTTTCCACTTCCTCGGAATCGGCGGTAGTGACTTCCGAATTACTCAGCCGTTCGTAGTTCGCAAAGTCGCCGCTCCGCAGGCTGGCGGCCAGCGCCATGCTGTAGAAGCGGTCGAAAGTACCGTTGCGGCCCTCCAGCAGGATATTCAGGATGAGGAAGTTGCCGTCGGCCGTCAGGCGGGTACCGGCGGGCTGCAGGACGAGGGTGGCGAGGTGGTTACCGCTGGTGTCGGGTAGCCGGTAGCCGTCGGAGGCCGGGGCGGGGCCGAGATTGCCGCGGTTAATGCTCAGGGCCTTCAGGTCACGGCGGGTGACGGCCTTGTCGGCGTTGGCATCCGCGTAGGCGAAGTTGGTGCCGGAAGGAAAACTACCCGGCCAGGGCGTACCCATCGGCTGGGGGGACCAGGACATGTCGCCGTTCGGGCGACTCTCCCCCTCGGCTCCGAAGGCGTGCCCCCAGAAGAGGAGATCGACTTCGGTTACGCGACCGTTATTGTTCATGTCACCCGGCCAGATCACTGCCTGTCCGTTCAGCGCGGGGGCAAGAAAAAGGCTCAGCAGCAGGCAAAGGATTCCAGTGGTAGATGTGTTGTTCATAGTCGGGATTGGGAAAAGAAACAATGAAGACCCGGCCGTTAGGACGGGCCGCCAGACTTTTGGTCAGCGAATTAAATACTCGAAGGGGCTGGTTTGCTAACAAAAGGTGGCCGCGAAAACTGGCTCACCACCCATAAAGATAGTGTTTTCCGGAGGGTTGTTCAGATTTTTCCCCGCCAAAATACACCATTCTCTCCGGGAGGCCTACCGTATCCTGAATGATTCCTGCTATTTTGGATGTGTGTTTTTATTGCACGTTATTTTTCCGTACTCGGAAATTAGCGGGACGACATCCCAAAAAAACAACATTATACCGGGCGGGGGCGCAGGTGCGGGTTTCCCGAAACGGCCGGTCGGCCCCCCGGTGTTGCTAAAAATTTTGCACCCGCGGCCCCGCCCCTCCTGCCGCGGCTCCTCAATTCTTGACGATCCTTTCTACGAAGACCCGGTCGCGGTATCGGTAAGAGAGATAATATATGCCCTTGCGGAGCCCACGAAAGTCGAAACGGCCAGCGGAGGAGCCGGAGAAGCGACGAGCCACCCCGCCGGAGACCCGGTACAGTACCGCATCGTCCACTTCCCCCCGGGTATTATCCAACTGAAGGGTGTTGCCGACGGGGTTGGGGTAAACTCGCGGGCCCGGGCGGTTCGGCTCGGAAGTAGGCGTGCCGATACTGGTCCGCTCAATCTTTACCAGGGAGCGGGAGCCGGAATAATAGATGCTGCCTTCCTCATCGATGATTTGGTTCACGCCCTGGTCGTAGAAAGGATCGTCCGGAAAGGTTCCTTCCCGGCCTAGCGGCAACCGCATACGGGTCTCGCCACTCTCCCAGTCCAGACCATAGTAGTAATACACACAGTCTTCCTCCTTACCACTTCCGTAGAGCAAACCACTACCGACAGCGTAACAGAGGACGCCGTTGATGTTGACCTCGTCGTTGACCCACAGCAGTTCGAATTTGTCTTCCTCCGTGTTCCAGCGGAACTTCTGTACCCCCTTGAGGTTGTCGCAGCCGTAGCCCAGAAAGCCGTTGAACTGCGCAATGGCTACCTCGTAGCCGTAGGCGGTGGGGGAATTCTCGATGGATTGGAACAGGTTGCTGAAGGAGCGGGCGCTCGGGATGGCTATCGAGCCCGCAAAGTGCAACGGCTGCCCCGGAATGCCGGTCCAGCCCTGGGGCAATTCCCGCCAAAACGCGACGAGATTATTTGAAGCATGGCCGTCCGCGACCACCACCAGTTTGTCATTACCGGTTCCCCAGCCCAGTAGTGTCGGCGTAGTCCCGCTGCCGTAGGCGAAGTTGCCGGTCGGCCCGTCATTGACGAAGTCGTACAACGCCTGCCAGCCGATCGTCAGTTCCTCCCCGTCCCAGGCGAACTGGATCAGCCGGTGGGAGGTAACGATGTAGAAAGCGTTGTGCTCATCCACGGAGATGGAGTTGTGGTTCACGCGCTCGTTTGGCAGCGTCGGGAAAACGAGCGTGTCGAGCAGGTTGAAATCCTGATCGATTACGCCGGCGTAGGCTACGTTCCGGTCCGGGTCGCGCTCGGAGTACCAGACGATCTGCCCGTCGTAGTTCAGGTTGTACATATTCACTCGGTTGATGCCGTAATCACCGAAGTTGAATACGTCCAGATTGACGATGCTGGAGTAGGGGTCGTCCGGATCGCTGTCGGAGAATTTGAATAGCCGGGAGTAGCGGTTATCTGACGGCTCGTAAGTGGGTTCGTAAGAAAACCAGATCCGGTTCCGGGACAGTAGGTGATTGTAGCCGTTAGAGCGCAGGGTGTTGAAATCTAGCCGGAAACTGTCTACCGCCACCAGTCCGTCGTCGGTATCCAGGAACTTGAAAACGTGGGTGGAATTCGAGTAAAGAATGGTTCTTTCTCCGTTCGGGTAACTTTCCGAGAGGTAGATCCAGGGAGAGGTGCCGCCAGTAATGTCGGTACGTATCTTTACGGTCACCTCGTCATCCGCCTCCGGGCCGACGTAGCAACTCGAAGCCTGTCCGTAGCTGTTCTGGTGGTAGATTGGGTAGGGGGAGTCCGCCAGCCAAAGATTCACGGGCGGTGCCAGGGGGCAATCGACGCGCTGTGCCCGGATACCGGTGGCAAAACAAAGGCAGATGCTGGAGAGGAGTAGAAGTCGGAGCGGCATAGCGGGGTTTTCGACAAAATTAGGGTTCCGCCCGGTCCGTGCTTTTGACGAGAATCAAAAAAATCAGTCGTTCTCCTTTTTCAACCGGCCCCGAATCCGACTCAGGGTTTCCTGGGTGATGCCGAGTACCTGGGAGAGGTCCCCCAGCTTTACGGTGGCCAGGAGATCCGGTCTTGAGTTGAGCAATTCGACGTAACGATCCTGGGGGGACTGGGTCTGAATTTTTATGCGTTCCATGATCTGACGAACAATTGCTTGTTCGGCGATTTTGCGGCCGAATCGCTCCCAGGTTTTGCTGGCGTGGTACAGGTTTTCGAGTGCTGACTTCTCCACCACGACCAACCGGCAGTCCGTGATCGCAACTACATTGGTAATGGCCGGGAGCGAGGAATAGTAGCTGAAGAAATCGGCAACCAGATCACCGCCGGATGCAATATGGATGACGGTGGGTTGACCGTCCGCCACCAGTTCGTACTTCAGGAAGCCCTCCAGAACGAAGTACATTTTACTGCAAACCTGGCCCGCGCTGATGATACGCTGCCCCTTCTGGAGCGGCAACGACAGGGTGATTTTCAGAAATTGTGACAACTCTTCCTCCGAGGGATTGCTGAACTGCAGGAGGTAATTGGCAAATTCACTTCCGGTCTCCTGGTGCATGCGATATAATTTACGGACGTGAGGACGCTCAGAGTAAAAAGAACAGTCGTTAGTTTCTCTTACCTTCATTCCTACTCTTTAAAGTTACGTTATGCAAAGAAGAAAATTCCTTCGCACCACCAGCCGTGCCGGACTGGGCCTCGGTCTCCTCGGCCTGACCGCCTGTCAGAGCGGTAACAATCCTGCTGCGACGACGGAAGCCCCGCCCGCCGTCGCGACGCCCGCCGAACTCTGGTTCGACATCAGCCTCGCTCAGTGGAGCCTCAACAAGGCCCTCTTCGGCGGGGAGATGGACAACCTCGATTTTGCCCGTCGGGCGAAGGAGGATTTCGGGATCTCCGGCATCGAGTACGTCAACCAGTTCTTTAAGGACAAGGCAACGGATGCCGCTTACCTGGCGCAAATGAATCAGCGGGCCGCCGACCATGGCGTGAAGCAGTTGCTGATCATGATCGACGGGGAGGGCGATCTCGGCAGCACGGATACGGCCCTGCGTACGCAGGCCGTCAATAACCATCATAAGTGGGTAGCTGCCGCGGCCACTCTCGGTTGCCACAGTATCCGGGTGAACGCCGCCGGCCAGGGTACCCGTGAGGAGGTGGGAGCCGCCGCCACGGAGGGGCTGCGCAGTCTTGCGGAATACGCCAAAAAAAGCGACATCAACGTCATCGTCGAGAACCACGGCGGCTACAGCAGCGACGGCAGTTGGCTGGCCAAAGTCATCGAGAATACCGAAATGGAAAACTGCGGTACGCTCCCCGACTTCGGGAACTTCTGCATCGAGCGGAACGACCCGCAGAACTACGAGAAGGGCTGTAAAACGGAGTACGATCGTTACCGGGGCGTTCGGGAACTGATGCCCTACGCCTTTGCCGTTTCGGCCAAAACCCACGATTTCGGAACGGACGGTATGGAAACGAATACGGACTACGTACGGATGCTCCAACTGGTGAAGGACGTCGGCTACAAGGGCTGGATCGGCATCGAGTACGAGGGATCGGGGATCGGAGCCGACGAGGGAATTCGCGCCACCAAGGCCCTGCTCGAACGGGCCGGCCGCATGGTCAGCTAAATCATCCTATCGTGACCTTTCAAATACTGTACCGGGAATTGAAATCCCGCCTCACGAGTGGGCGGACGGACGAGGCGATGGATCTGCTGCAGGAAGCGCTGCCCGGTATCGAGCGGGAACGCCCCGACTACTACCACTCGGCCATCCTGCTGCTCAACGATCACCGGGAACTTACCCAGCGGGCCATCAAGGGACTGGCCGTCTCCCCGAGTGCCGAACAGGACCTGACGGAACGGCTACTGACCCTGGGTAAGGCCCTGAGTGTTGCCCCGCTACCGAAGATTCCCGTGGGGAATGACCCGCTGGGCCCGGTGCTGGACGGAACGACCCCCCGGCCGGAGATCCGGCGGGAGGGAGCGCAACCCGCTCCCCCCGTAAAGCCCGGGCCCAGAGTGAACTGGCGGGCGATGGGGCTGATTCTGTTCGTATTCATCGGTCTGGCCGTGACCAACGTCTTCTACGAAAAATACCAGCGGAACCAGCAGAACAAGGATCGCCCCCATAACCCCGGCGTGGACCGAGCCCCCGGCCAGAGCACGGAATCCGATCGGGGAGTGGAAGAAGACTACCGTCCGCTCCGGGAGCGCATCGGTAACCTTCAGCTGCACGCCGACAATTACCGTAAGCTCATCATCACCGCTTCCGGAGACCGCGGCCGCACCCCGGACTATAAATTCACCCTCGATGAATTCATCGAGCAACAGGCCATCGCCAGGGGGAGCTATTTCGATAGCAATACCCGCGAACTGGGCAAGATCGAACTGCGCTTCGACCGGAGTGGGCGGGTGGTTACGGTGACTACCTACCCAGCGGGGGGCGGGCAGGAAGTAGAAGTGTTTACGGATCAATAGTCCGTGTAGTCAGTAGGACTCCTCAAGCACGTTACACGGTACTCTATTGACTACTCCGTCGGCATTTCCTGCCGGCCCAACCACCCCGTATCGAAGTTTCCGTCCCGGAAATCCTGCTGCTTGAGCAGCCACTGGTGGAAGGGTACGGTGGTCTTGACGCCCTCGATGATGAACTCGTCCAGTGCGCGCTCCATCTTGGTGATGGCCTCGTCGCGGGTGGGTGCGCGGACGATCAGTTTAGCGATCATGCTGTCGTAGAAGGGAGGAATGGTGTACCCGGCGTAGACGTGGGTATCCACCCGGACGCCGTGCCCCTTCGAACTGTGAAAGCTGTTGATCTTGCCGGGGCTGGGACGGAAATCCTTCCAGGGGTCCTCGGCATTGATGCGACACTCGATGGCGTGCTGCTTGGGGTAGTAGTTCTCTCCGGAGAGCGGCTCTCCGTAGGCGATCTTGATCTGCTCCTTGATCAGGTCGATGTCGATCACTTCCTCGGTCACGCAGTGTTCCACCTGGATGCGGGTGTTCATCTCCATGAAGTAGAAGTTCCGGTCGGCGTCCACGAGGAACTCGACGGTGCCGACCCCCTCGTAGCCAATGGCCCGCCCGGCCTCGATGGCGGCCTGGCCCATACGCTCGCGCAGTTCGTCCGTCATGAAGGGGCTGGGGCACTCTTCGAGTAGTTTCTGGTGGCGGCGCTGGACGGAGCAATCCCGTTCGGAGAGGTGGATCACCTTACCGTACTGGTCACCGACAATCTGCACCTCGATGTGGCGCGGCTTGACGATGTACTTCTCCATGTAAATACCATCGTTTCCGAAGGCGGCCTTGGCCTCCTTGCGGGCACTGTCCCAGCGGTCCTGAAATTCCTCGGCGTTGTTGACGATACGCATCCCCTTGCCGCCGCCACCGGCGGTGGCCTTGATCATGACGGGGTAGCCCATCTTCTCGGCCTGCTGGATGCCGTCCTGTACACTTTTGAGGAGTTCGCCGTCGCCCGGGACGACCGGTACGCCGGCCTTGATCATGGTGTCCTTAGCGGTGATCTTGTCGCCCATTGTCCGGATGTGCTCCGGAGTGGGGCCGATGAATTTGATACCGTATTCCTGACAGACCTCGGCGAAGTCGGCATTTTCGGCCAGGAAGCCGTAACCGGGGTGAACGGCGTCGGCGTTGGTGATCTCGACGGCCGCCATGATCTTCGGAATGCTGAGGTAGCTCTCCGAGGAAGGGGGGGGGCCGATACAGACGGCCTCGTCGGCAAAACGAACGTGCAGACTTTCCCGGTCGGCGGTGGAATAGACCGCCACGGTTTTGATGCCCATCTCGCGACAGGTGCGGAGCACGCGCAGTGCGATCTCACCACGGTTCGCGATGAGTATTTTCTTGAACTTATTCGCCATGGGGAAGGGGGGCTAGGAGGGGTCTACCAGAAAAAGGGGCTGGTCGTACTCGATGGGCTGGGCGTCCTCGACGAGGACCTTGACGATCTTGCCGGACACTTCCGTTTCGATCTCGTTGAACAGCTTCATCGCCTCGACGATACAAACGGTGTCTCCCTTACTGATGGAGTCGCCGACCTTTACGTAGACATCCTTATCGGGGGAGGGGGAACGGTAGAAGGTGCCGATCATGGGCGACTTCACCTCAACGTACTTGCTGGTATCATCGGCTACGGGAGCCGCGGCCGCCTCCCGGGCCGGGGGAGCGAACGTAGGAACCTGGGCGGGCACCGTCGGAGCGGGAGCTGGCTGGTAGGCGGCTCCGGGCACGTTGATAATGGAGGGGCCGGCGGCCGCACTATTTCCCTTTCCGCCGCCGGCGACGTAGGAATTACCGCGGATGTGCAGGGTTACATCCTTATTCTTGTACTTGAACTCCGTCAGTTCGGTCTTGGCGACCAGTTTGATGAGTTCCTGAATTTCCTTGATGGTCATACTTCGACTTGCTGGAGTTAAGCCCGGCTCTGGTAAGAGCCGGTACGGGTATCTATCTTAATACGGTCGCCAATGTTCACAAACAGGGGGACGCGAACCTCTTCTCCCCCCTCTACGGTGGCGGGCTTGAGGGTGTTGGTCGCGGTGTCTCCCTTGACGCCGGGTTCCGTGTAAGTTACTTCCATTTCGATATACTGGGGAAGGTCGACGGTCAGCGGGGTATTGTCCTCCGTGTTGTAGAGTACCTCGATGATGGCCCCTTCCTTGATGAAGCCGGGGGTGTCGATCATTTCCTTGCGGATGGTGGCCTGCTCGTAACTCTCCGTGTTCATGAAATGGTAACCCATTTCATCATTGAAGAGGTACTGCATTTTATGACGCTCTACGCGGATCTCCTCCACCTTGTGCCCGCTGGGGAAGGTCTCGGAAAGGACGCGACCGGTGGAGAGGCTCTTGATCTTGGTACGCACGAAGGCCGCTCCCTTACCGGGCTTGACGTGCTGGAATTCCACGACGGTGTAGATGTCGTGGCTGTGACGGAAGGTAAATCCGTTCTTTATGTCTGACGTGGTCGCCATGGTTAGGTATTATTTAAGTCCCGCGAAGATAGGTTTTTTGCTCAATCCTCCTCCAGCCTTTGGTGGTCGGCGAAACTATAGTAGCGGTAGCCGGCCACGATCAGGTGGTCCAGCACGTGCAGATCGAGCGTACGGGCCGCCGCGCATAGTTTGCCGGTCAGCTCAATGTCCGCCTGGCTGGGGAAGGCCTGTCCGCTGGGATGATTGTGCGCCAGGACGATACTGGTGACCGCCGGATGACCGAGAGCTTTGCGGAAAATATTTTTTGCGTCCGCCACCGTGGCCGTCGTTCCACCCCGGCTGATGAGGTGGCTGCCCAGTAGCCGGTTGGCCCGGTTCAGGCAGAGCAGGTGAAACTCCTCGTGGTCGAGATCGGCCAGTAGCGGCCGGAGGACGCGGAAGCAGTCGGCACTGTCCACCAGCACGGGCCGTTCCCCCTCGGCGGCCGCTTCCCGTCGGCGGCCCAGTTCCATGGCCGCCACCAGCTGGAGCGCCCGTACCCGCCCGATGCCCGGTTGGCGTACCAGCTCAGGTACGCCCTGACGCGCGAGTTCGTGGAGGTCGAAATTATTTCGGTTCAGCAACTGGCGGGCCACATCCAGGGCGGAGGCCCCGTGGTAACCGGAACCGAGCAGAATGGCAATGATCTCGGCGTCGGATAGTGCACGGGCACCGCGTCGCAGCAGCTTTTCCCGCGGGCGTTCGTCGGTCCCGAGATCCCGGATTTGGTGAATAAATTTGGTCATGTGCGGTCGTACGCTAAGTTGGGCACGGCCGGCGGGAATGATTCCTTTGCGGTAGCCAAGGTAAGGAATTGAAACGAATTGTTTGAATGAGGGGCGGGAAATAAGGGCATCCCACCGGTGGCGACGTAAGTTTTGCACCTGCGCAACGTCGGCAGCTCCTTGGTCGGTGGACGGCTACTCGCTAGTTATTGGTTGGTGAACAATGTCCGCCAGCCATTGTCCAGTATTCACCGACCAACGACCTGCTCATGACTCCCAGACGCCTCGAATTCACCACCACCGTGCCCCGGCCCCTGGCCGAAACCTGGAATTTTTTCAGCCGCCCCGAGAACCTGGAAAAACTGACGCCGGAGGACGTATCCTTCGACATTCGTTCCCCCGTCAGCGGCGTGGAGATGTACGAGGGTATGGTGATCCAGTACCGGGTCTCGCCCTTCCCCGGCTTTTCGACCGACTGGATCACGGAGATCACCCAGATCAAATACCACGAACACTTCATTGACGACCAGCGGGTTGGCCCCTTCGCCCTCTGGCACCACCAGCACTTTTTTCGCGCCGTCGATGAGGGAACGACGGAAATGACTGACATCCTTCACTACCAGGCACCGCTGGGATTCCTCGGTACGATCGCGGATAAACTCTTCGTTCACCGCCAGGTGACCGGCATCTTCGCGGCGCGGGAGGAGGCGATCAGCCGGTTATTTCCCCGGCGCTGACTCCGCCGTACTGTATACCCGGTACCCGTGGGGTAGCACCGTAAGGAAGGGTTCCTTGTCACCGCCACTGCAAAGCCGGGTGGACGTGCGTTCGTTGACGAGCGGCTCCCGGAACCACCGGCAGAACGGGCTGCTCTCCGGGATGTCCACTAACCAATTCGTGTCTCCGAAATTGAGCAGCACCAGGACGGTTTCCCCGTCCCGCGTCCGGCTGTAGGCCAGTTGGTTGCTTTCGTCCGTCGTCAGATCCGGGTAAAAGGTGGCGCGGCTGCCCCAGGCTCCGTTCCAGAGGGCCCGATTGTCGTGCTTCAGGGTAAGCAGCGCCCGGTAGAAACCGGTCAGGGAGGTGTCCGCGAAGGAGATAACGTCCTTTTCGAAGAAGGCGAGTCGCTTGTCCAGTCCGGTTTCCTGGCCGCCGTAGATCAGGGGCATCCCGTCGAGCGTAAAGGCCAGAACGGCCATGTTGGTCGCGTTGTCACCCATCCGTTCGCGTACCGTTCCGTTCCAGCTGTTCTCATCGTGATTGGTGATGAAGTGCATGTGCCAGCCCCGTTGGTAGAGGTCCTGGTTGTTGGCGTACCACTCGATAACGGCCGCGGCGCTGGTGTCACCGGTAGCGACGGCGTTCATCAGGTGGTGGAACGACCAGCCGTAGTTGGCCGCGAAGTAGCCGTCATTGCGGTGCTCGGGCTTTTCGGACTCCGCGAGCAGGAAGATGTCCGGCCGCAGTTCGCGTAGTTCCGTGGAGGCTTCTTCCCAGTAATCGTCGGGCGCGCCGAAGGCGATGTCCATCCGGAAACCGTCTACGTTATAGGTTTCGAGCAGGAACCGCAGGTCATCGATCATGGCCCGGCGCAGGGCGGGGTTACCGTAATTCAGGTCGGCCACGTCAGTCCATCCGTAAGATTCGCCGGTATCCGGGTCCTGGGGGTCGACGATGTTGCCGTCCGCGTCCTGGGTGTAGAAATCCGGGTGGTCGGTGATCCAGTGGTGGTCCCAGCCGGTGTGGTTGGGCACGAAATCGAGGATCACCCGCATACCGAGGCGGTGGGCCTCGTCGACCACGGCGGTCAGGTCGGCAGCCGTCCCGAACTCCGGGTTCACCTTTCGGAAATCACTCACGGCGTAGTAGCTGCCGAGGCTACCCTTGCGCCTGGCCTCGGAGATCGGATAAACGGGCATCAGCCACAGAATGTCCACGCCCAGTTCCGCCAGCCGGGGCAGGTGTTGGCCGAAGGCCGTCAGCGTTCCCTCCGGCGTAAACTGACGAATGTTGACCTCGTAAATGTTGGCATTCTTACTCCAGTCGGGGGTGGCGGGGCCGGCTTCGACGGTGGCGGGGGAGTTGGGCAGCATGGGGGCGGCCGGTGAGTCCGGGGAGCAGGCGGAGAGGAGGAGGAGAAGGGGGAGAAACAGGGATAGGGATAGGGGGCGCATGTTGGTAAAACGATGTTATCCCGATGCGGGTTTGCTGGCGGCTACCGACTGGCGATTATTTGCCACTGGCTACTGCCGGCGGAGCGCGGGTGCAAGGTTTATCGGAGGGGAAGTACCTTTATCCGACGTATGAAGGCCACACTGATTTTTCTGTCGTTCCTGCTCTTGCTGTCGGCCGGGGTCTGCGCCCAGGGAACCCTGCTGGCGGCCGCCGCCCCGGGGGAGATCACGCTGGAGAATTGCGCCCGGATCAACGATGCCGACGTGCAGTTCGGCCCCGCGCTCTACGGGGAGGAGCTGGTCTTCGTGGGGCGCAACAAGCGGGGAGCCGTCGACCCCCGTACCCGTAAGGGCTACTTTAATCTCTTTCGGTCGGAACTGGATCCGGACGGCATACCGGGGCGGCCGCGTCGCTTCAGTGCCAGTCTGAGCAGTAACTATAACGAGGGGCCGGTGAGTTTCTCCCACGACAACCGGGTCATCTACTTTACCCGTACGCAACTGCGTAACGGCACCACGGTGGAGGACATGAACGGAACGGCGCACCTGGGCATCTTCAGCGCTTACCGGGCGGAGTACGACTGGGCGGGTATCCGGCCCATGCCCTTTAACGGAACGGAGTTCGGGAATCAGCACCCCTCGGTTTCCGCAAACGGCCGGCGTGTCTTTTTTGCCAGTGACCGGGCCGGTGGGTACGGTGGCTTCGACCTCTACTTCAGCGATCACCGCGACGGGAGGTGGGGGCCGGCCATTAACCTGGGGCCGGAGATCAATACGGAGGCCAACGAAGGGTTTCCCTTTATTCACCCCAGCGGGCGACTGTTCTTCAGCAGTGACGGCCACGGCGGTCACGGCGGCTACGACGTTTACATGATCGACCTGAGTGGTCGCCACTGGGGAAAACTCTACAATTTACCGGAGCCGATCAACGGGGTGGGGGACGACGTCGGCCTGGTCCTGACCCCCGGCGGAGAACAGGGCTACCTGGTGAGTAACCGGGCCGGTGGTATGGGGAGCGATGACATCTACTTGCTGCGGCTGGCGAGCGGGTTGGCCTCCCTCGAAGGGGCCAGTACGGACGGAGAAACGGTGACCGTTTTTGACGGACGTGCCTCCCAGCGTATTGCCGGGGCGGAGGTCTGGCTGACGGAAGTGGACGAGCAGGGTAAGTTGCCGGCCGTATACTATTCCTTCCGGCAAACGGAGGACGGCCGCCTCACCGAGCACCCCAAACCCCTGGGAGAGTTAGGTTTTCGCCCCCTGCGTTCCGACGGGGAGGGTAGCCTGCGGGTAGAACTGACCCGGGGGAAAACCTACGAGATCCGGGTGGCGCATCCGGGATACGAACCGGCAACCCTACGCTTCGTCTACACCGATAATGGCCCGACCCGCCCGCTGGTTCTTACCCTCTACCCCGAGGGGTGCCGCCGGGTGAGTGGCCGGGTAGTGGCTACCGATGGCAACGGAGTGGGGGGGCGTCCCGTATCCTTTTGGGCTCCCGGACAGCCCGCGATCCAGGGGGTGACCGATCTGGGGGGCTACTTCGAGGTCTGTCTCCCGGAAGGAGCGGATTTTACCGTCTCCGTTCCGGGGGCGGTTCCGCAGCAGCTGAATCGTCAGCTGATCAGTGGACAGGCGCACCCCCGGCTTGACTTTATCGTTCCGGGCGGAGGGGATAAGGCGGGTACTAAATCCGCGGAGTCCCTCATTTATCCCCTGGAGGGCTTGGAGTTTTACGGGCGTACGAGCCAGCTGCGGGAGGGGGAGCATTCCTCCCTGCGCAGGCTGGTGGAACTGCTGCGGCTGCGTCCCGGCGGGGAGGTACTGCTGATCGGGCACGCCTTTGGTCCGGAGGGAACGGAACAGTTGCTAAGACTGAGCGAGGAGCGGGTGGAAACGGTACGCCGGGCCCTGGAAGCCATCGGGGTGGGGGCCGGTCGGATCAGGACGCTGGGGTACGGAAATCGCTTCCCGTTACGGGCCTGTACGGAGTGCGTGAAGGAGGACTGGGCATTCAACAGTAGGCTGGAGGCGAAACTTATTCCTTAACTTACCGTTCCGTAAACGAAAAATACCGTTTCCTGCGTTCAGGAGACAAGCCATACTTTTACGCCCGATTGGCGAACGTCAAACAACCGGCACCCCTACCGGTACAGCTATGCAACACAACACCAGCCGTAAGGTATTAGGCGAGTTCGTGGCAATACTGCTACTGCTGATGGCGTGGGGTTCGGCCAGTGCGCAAGCCACGAGTATGGTGGACGCCGGACTGGCCACGAAGGGCGACGGTGACTGGATTTACTACGATCTGGGGTGCAACGACGGGTCCTGGGACGGCTACTTCGCTCCCTCCCACTGGGAAAGAAAAATTAACGAGGAACGCTACCCGGTGACGGAGCACGACGGCCCCATCCTCCGGGAGGAGAACCTGCACTTTGCGCCCGACCGGGAACACGACGAAAGCTGGAGCATCGATGCTCCGGCCCGGGGGTTCATGACTTTTCAACTGACGGGCGACAGCAGTGCCCTCGCCGGGGTGCGGTTGTTTATCAACGGAGTGGACCACTTCTGCCAGGTGGAAACCGGAACTACGTTTATCTCCCCCTTCATGAGCGAGGGGGATGTGTTTACTCTCCTGATCCCCGCCGGAGAGGAAGCCCTGCGCTGGGAGTACCTGCGCTTTCACACCAATGCCAGCGGCGTCTTCTTCTATCCCGGAGAAAGCGTTAGCCGCTACCGTTACCGCCCGGTATCCGGTAGCCGGATCGATCGGGTGCTGTTTCCGGTGAATCGATACGGCGGATGGCCCGTTTTCGATTACGACGGTGACCTGAATACCCTCCACGACCAGCAGGAATTGTACCAGGATACGGAGCGTTTCACCGTGGACTACCAGGACCGGATTCAACTGCGGGCGGGCGGTTACGTACTGCTTCGGACCTTCACCATCCGGGAGAACTGCCAGGGCGGAAACAGTTTGCGAAGAGACGTGCCCTGGATTCCACTGCCCCTGTTGCCCAAGAACTAAATGGCGGCGGCACCGCTGGTTTTTACCGGTCGGTATTTCCTTTGGCCAATTGCGTCACGGGCAGCGATAAGTTGTTCTTTGGTAGAAATTAGTGGTATATTTGCAGCGCTTTGCGAATAGAACGCTGTCTACTACCACCTGTACAGGAACAATTCACCCGCGCTACGGAATGGGATAAAACAGAACAAATTCGCGTGATCGTTTCAAAGACTGAGAGATATCATGCAAGTCAATATACAGACCCGTTACAGCGACGCGGAGCTCGACGAGTTCCGGGACATTATCCGACCCAAACTGGGGGAAGCACGTAAGCAACTGGAATTTTACCTCCAGCAGCTCAGCGAGCAGACCAACAGTGAGGATGGTAAGGTGCGCGGCCTCGATGACGGCACCTCCACCATGGCCAATGAGGATACCCACAACCTGGCCAATCGCCAGCGTAAACTGATCCAGCACCTGGAAAACGCCCTGTTGCGCATTGATAATAAGGTGTACGGAGTCTGCCGGGTAACCGGAGAGTTGATCTCCAAGGATCGCCTGCGCATCGTCCCCCACACTACGTTAAGCATTAACGCCAAGCAAAACCGCTAGGCCGTACCTTATATAAGTCGATTATGTAGATTGCCAGCCTTCCGCCCTTCGGGGATGGGAGGCTGTCGCTTTTCACCTAACTGCCCCATGAGCCGTAAATCACTGGCCTACCTCATTCTGCTACTGGTCCTGTTACTCGACCAGGGCAGTAAAATCTGGGTCAAGACCCACATGGCCTACGGGGAGGAAATTGCTATCCTGGGTTGTGACCGGGCCCTTATTCATTTCGTAGAGAACAACGGCATGGCGTTCGGCATGAGTTTCGGGGGGGCTTACGGGAAAGTAGCGCTTACTTTATTCCGGTTGCTGGCCGTGAGTTGCCTCGGGTACTATTTGGGGCTTTTGGTCAGGGCCCGTCCCGGGCGGCGCATACTCATCGGTTTTACCCTCGTACTGGCGGGGGCGATCGGTAACATCATCGACAGTTTGTTTTACGGGGTGCTATTCTCCGGCTCCACCTACCATTCGGGGCCGGCCACCCTGCTGCCGGAGGGGGGAGGGTACGCTCCGCTGTTCTTCGGGCGAGTAGTGGACATGCTTTACTTTCCCCTGGCTTACGGGGTGTACCCGGCCTGGGTACCGTGGCTCGGCGGACAGTCTTACCTGTTCTTCCGCCCGGTCTTTAACGTGGCCGATGTGGCCATTTGCTCGGGGGTGGTACTCTTGCTGGTGGGCTACTATTCCCGGTCTCCTAAGCGGCCTCAAACTGACGGATCGCCCGAATCGTATTGAATAGCTTCTTGTACCGTAGCCGGTAGTGAATGAACTTACCCCGCCGCTCGGTCTCGACCAGGCCGGCCTGCCGCAGGATACGCAAGTGTTGGGAGGTGATGGATTGCTCCAGTTCGAGGGTACTGTAAATACGATTGACATTGATCATGTCATTCTGATCGATGAACTCCAGTATCTGCATCCGTAGGGGATGTGCGAGCGCGCGTAGCACTTCGGCGGATACTTCCAGTTCGTGATCCTGAATGGTCGTATGGTTGGCAATTGAGTCCATCAGCTAGCAAAGTCTGCGATGACCCTTGGTCCGGAAAAGTGTCTATGGGCGCTTAAGTGAATAAAGGGAGGACCAGGGTCGGAAAGGAAAGGGATGAGTGCCGTTTCCAATTGAGAAACGACCCTGCAAAGATGGGACAAAATTGCGAGCTACGCAAACTATAGTAGCGGGAACGGTATGTCTCGTTGAGAAAACGGTTGGTCGGGTCAGGAAGAAAGCTGGGCTACGAGTTCCGCGATCTGGGCCAAACGCTCTTTCTCCAGCCGGTAATAAATGAACTTACCGTCGCGGCTGGGGCTCACGATTCCCGCCTTTCGCAGAATCGCCAGGTGCTGAGAGGCGACGGATTGCTCGATGCGCAGCTTGATGTAGATCTCGGTCACCGTCATCTTCTCTTCTTCCTCCAGGAGATCGATGATCTGGCGACGAAGTTCGTGATTGACGGCACGCAGGACCAGAACGGCGTTACGCAGGTTCTCGTAGTCGATATTGATCTCTTCTTCCCCCTGGGTAAGGACGATCCGCTCTTTCTTTAGTTTAGCCATGGTCTGACATATATTATACAAGCTGAAGTACCGAATGTGCTGATTCGGAGTAGGGAACACATTATAGGGTACAATATACTGGCGGTTCGGTTCGATTTTGTCAGTCTCCTGAACGTAAAAAAGCCTTCGACTAGAAAGTCAAAGGCTACATAACAAACACTATGAACAACACAAAATTCTTAACGAGTGAAGAAGGAAGGTCCTGTCATTATTACAACACCATTTCTCACTTGTTAATTACAAAGCTACGGCTAAAGTTTTAAATTGACATGCAAATTTACCCATTTAGAGTTCATATTTCTCGCATTCCGCCCTAAGGAATGCTGATTAGGAGGCAGCGACTTATCTTACGGCCAGACAATGCTGCGCATGGACAAGGCTTCTTTTCAACATCTGCTGGACCACCCGGATCAACTCCTGACCGTTCCACTATCCGAATTGCAGGGGCTGAGTCTGGAGTACCCGTACTCCGCTAACATCCGCCTGCTGCTCCTGCTGCGGGCCCGTCTGGAGGAAGTTCCGGACCAGGCCGACCACCTCAGCCGTGCCGCCGCCGCCACCTTTGACCGGGGCCATCTCTACGACCTGCTGCGTGACCTGGACCGTCGGGCCACCGAACCCGCCGCGGAAACCCTGGAACTCATCGGGCTCGAAGAATTGAGGGAGGAACGACTGGCCGAAGGCCCCGTGGAGGAGGCACTGCCCTCCCGCATGAACGAACTGGCAGCAGACGCCCCGCCCCCCGCCGTCTTTTCCGACCCGGACCCGGTAACGCCCGCCCCGCCCCGCGTAAGTGAAAAGCCCGCACCCGCGCCCGCGCCCGAATTCAACGTACCTACCGCCTGGGCCTCCAGGGCCGCCGCCTTTCTCAGCGTATTCCCCCCGGATTTTACCACCGCCACCAACCCGGCCCCCGAGCGGATCGATAAATTTCCCGGCTACCGGCCCGCCGGGCAACCACTGAGCAACCGACTACGGGAGCTACGGCGCAAGACCATCCCGGTTACCGTCCCGGCGGCTGACCGTACCGTCGACCGGATTGCCCACCAGAGCGTGACCGATCGGGCCGACGTGGCCAGCGAAACCCTGGCCCGGCTGCTGGTCCGACAGGGGCAGTACCGCAACGCCATCAAGATGTACCGCCGGCTGGTGTTGCTCAATCCGGAGAAAAAGGCGATATTTGCGGCCCTCATCAAAGAGTTGAAGGAAAAATTATAATCCCATGGTCAATCTCCTTACCATTCTGACGGGTGTCGTCTGTCTGCTGCTTATGCTCGTCGTTCTCATTCAGAACCCCAAGGGCGGAGGCATCGACTCCACTTTCGGAGGTACCCAGGCCAATCAGATGCTGGGCGCCTCCCGCTCCACCGACGTGATCGAGAAGATCACCTGGGGCCTGGCCATTACCCTCTTCGTGCTCTGTATCGTGACGGCACTGGCCGTTGGTTCCACGAGCGGCGCGGACCTGAACGGTGCCATCAACTAGAGTAAAGAAGAAAGACCGTTTCGCCGCCGGCGAAGCTGAAAGAAGCAAGACTTCCCGTCCTAAAAAGGGGAAATGGCAGCGCCATTTCCCCTTTTCTGTCTGATCTTTCTTCCTTCATTCCCGCCGCACGGCGGGACGGTCTTTTCTCTTTCTTCCCTACAGCCTCGTGTTGATCACGTTATTAAACAATGACCCGAAGGTGTAGCTCAGCCCGAAACGCACGTCCGCGTCGAAGTTGGTGGCCAGCTGGGCCTGTCCCAGGAGAATGTCCTCCACGCTGGCCTCCCCCCGCGGCAGACTGATCTGGTCGTTGATGATCTGGTAGCCTCCGCTGACGCTGAAGGAAAGCCCCTTGACGAGACGGATGTTGGCCCGCCCGTTCAGCGCGACCCGGTTCTTCGAAAAGTCACTGAGAAAGTTGGCTCCGCTCACGCCGGCAAACAGTTGCCCCCACCGCTGGCGGATGCGCAAGTCGACGTCGAGTACCTGGCGGGCGAGACTTTCCTGTTCCTTCAAAAAAATGGTTTCCTCGGTGTAGACGTTGCGCGTCCAGCCCAACCGGTAGGCGATGGTGAACTCCTTGAAGGGGACCTCGGCGTAGTCGAAGATGTTGTACTCGATGGCCGGGGCGACCCAGGTGGAAAGATCGATATTGCGGAAGGTGGAAGAGCTGATGCTGTTGAAAATTCCCAGCGACCAGTGGTCGCTGATGCTGCGAACTACGGAAGCATCCACCCAGGCATCCTGGCGGACGGACGTCAGTACCGTGCCGTCATTCTGGGTGGCCGTCCGGGTGCGGTAAAAGAAGCGCGGTCGGACCCGGATCCGCATTTCCGGAGTGGTCCGGTCGGCCTCGAAACCCAGGTTGACGTCCGTACGGCCCCGCTGGCTTTCCTTCTCCGTGTAGAAATCGGCGGAGAGTTCGAATATCCAGTTGTTCCAGTTGTCCGCGGAAGTAGCCGTTTCTTCCTCTTCCTCCTTCACCACCGGGGTCTGGGCGCTCAGGTCCACGAGATCGGCGTATTCCGTACCGGCCAGAAAGCCGGCCAGCCCGAGTTCGATGCGCTTGTTCAGGTACTCGTCCCGCTCCAGCCCGGTCATGACCGCCGTGGTCGATACCTGAAAGGAAAGCCGGTTGCCGTCCAGTTCCCGTTGCCCCTTGAAGGCGAGGTCGTAAACGCGGCCACCGTTGCTGAGGTAGGAGGTGACGATAAAGAGATTGATCTGGGCGTCCACGGGGTCGATCGTGTGGTTCACGTAGTCGATCTTCTGCTTCAGCAACGTCTTGTTACATTCACAGTCCGTAAAGAGATTCAGTCGGCTCTGGGCGGTCAGGGGGAGGCTGAGGACAATGGCGAACAGGGCGGCGAGGGACCACGGGAGCTGGAATTTCATCGGGGAAAATTTTTGGGAGCAACAAAAGTAAAGGTGCGGCTTCGGTACCCCAACCCCACGGTTTGCCCCATGTTTACCCGCTGTTCCGGGCCTGTGCGAGGGCTTCTTTGTAGACCCGGAGCGCCCGCTCCCGCCCGAACTTGTGTTCCACGAGTGGCGCGTCGGGGTAGTCCGGCGTACCGAATTCCGGTACCCATTCCTTCACGTATTTGTAGTCCTTATCGAATTTTTTCTGCTGGCTGTCGTAGTTAAAGATGCGGAAGTAAGGCTGCGCGTCCACGCCGCTTCCGGCCGCCCACTGCCAGCCGCCGTTGTTGCTGGCCAGTTCGTAATCCAGCAGTTTGTCGGCAAAGTAACCCTCGCCCCAGCGCCAGTCGATCAGCAGGTGCTTGGTCAGGTAACTGGCCACGATCATCCTTACCCGGTTGTGCATCCAGCCGATGGTGTTGAGCTGGCGCATGCCGGCGTCCACGATGGGAACGCCGGTACGGCCTTCGCACCACAGGCGGAATTCCTCCTCGTCGTTCCGCCACGGAATCTGGTCGTACTCCTCCCGGTAACTACGCTCCACCACGTAAGGAAAGGTCTGGAGAATGTTGGAGTAGAAGTCCCGCCAGATCAGTTCGTTCAGGAAGGTATCGTTCAGGGACAGTGCGCGGCGGGCTTTCTCCCGGATCGACACGGTACCGTGCCGCAGGTGGTGGCTCAGCCGGCTGGTCCCGTCGTCCAGGGCGGGGAAATTTCTTGTTTTATCGTAAGTCCTGATCACCGAACGGGGTACCGTGGGGGGAGGGATGGGCACGTCGGTGGCCGTGAAGCCCATCTCTTCCAGCGTGGGCACGGGGCGTTGCTCCTTTGTCTGGAGTAGCTGGCCGGCGTACTTTTCGTTGGGGTAGGCCTTCAGGAAGTAGCTCACGGGCTTTCCGTCCTGGCTGCTCTTCCGGGTGTCCAGCATCTTGCGCCAGGTGCGCATGTAGGGGGTGTACACGGTGTAGGGGCCGCCCGCCTTTTTCTGTACCTCATCCGTCTCGAAGATGACGTGGTCCTTGAAGTCGAGAAAGGGGATTCGTTCCTCGGCCAGCAGGTCGGCCACGGCCTGGTCGCGGGCCTTGGCGTAGGGCTCGTAATCGCGGTTGGCGTACACCGCCGCGATGTCCGTTTCCTTACGCAGTTGCTTCCAGATCTCCAACGGCTTCCCGTAGTAGGCCCGCAAGTCGCTACCGTACGTGCGGTAGGTTTCGGCCAGTTCGGCCACGCTGTCACGGATGAATTCGACCCGGCAGTCCGCCTTGTCGTCCAGTTTGTCCAGGATGTTGCGGTCGAAAATAAAGACCGGCAGCACGGGCCCGCCGGCCTTCAGGGCGCGGTAGAGGCCGGCATTGTCAGCGAAGCGGAGGTCCCGGCGGTGCCAGAAAAAGGTGATGGGCTGTGGCATGCCGTTGTAAGGCGGGGATCGGCTGAGTTGTTTACAAAGGTGGGCGCGGACGCAGGTGCAGGCATTGTATCGTAGGCTTCAGCCTGCGGTCGGATTTATCCGACGGCCTACGCGGCGATAGTCCGCGAACCCCGTGACGTCGGAGTCTCCCGCAGGCTAAAGCCCACGCTACGCTACCGCAGGGCCTTCGTCGTTTTCCCGTTGAACGTCATTCCTCCCGCCAGTAACTTCCGCTCCTCCTCCGGTAGGCCGAGAAAGTCTTTGCACTTCATGGAGCAGCAGTTGTCGTATTCGCGGGCGCAGACTTCGCACTGAATGAAGAGGACGTGACAGGCGGTATTGGCGCAGTCCAGTTGCCGGTCGGCGGGCCGGCCGCACTGGTGACAGTGGCTGACCACGTCCCCGGTGATCCGCTCGCCGAGCCGCTCGTCAAAGACGAAGTTTTTGCCGATGTACTTCTTCTCCAGTCCCTCGGCTTCGCACTGGCGGGCGTACTCGATAATGCCTCCGTCGACCATGCTCACCCGGTCAAATCCCCGGTGCAGGTAGTACGCACTGGCCTTCTCGCAGCGGATGCCGCCGGTGCAGTACATCACGATCTCCCGGTCTTTCTGGTCGGTCAGCATTTCCTCGACGACGGGCAGCAGGTCCCGGAAATTATCGATGTCCGGCCGGATGGCCCCCTCGAAGTACCCGACGGCACTCTCGTAGTGGTTGCGCATGTCCACGACGATGGTATCGTCCCGGTCCAGCAGTTCGTTCACCTCCCGGGCGTTCAGGTGGCGGCCCCGTTTGGTCACGTCGAAGGTGTCGTCGTTGAGCCCGTCGGCCACGATCTTCTTGCGCACCTTGATGATGAGTTTAAGGAAAGACCTGGCCTCCGCTTCGATGGCGATGTTGAGCCGGGTCCCGTCCAGAAAGGGGACGCTGTAGAGTGCTTCCCGGAAGGCCGCCAGTCGGGAGGTCGGCACGGAGAGCTGTCCGTTGATGCCCTCCGGAGCGACGTAGATGCGCCCCAGTACGCCGAGTTCGCTCCAACTCGCGTAGCACTGGTTACGGAACAGGGTGGGGTTGTCGATGTGGGCGTAGCGGTAGAAAGAGAGGGTGGTACGCGGCTCGGTCTCCGCGGCCAGGCGGGCGGCCAGTTCCTCGCGGGAGAGGAGGTTGCGTAGCTCGGGCTGTTTCATGGGGCAAAAGTAAGGGTTTCTACCACTAAGACACTAAGAGCACTAAGCTTCACTAAGGGGCGTAGCGGCTTTGCCCCCTCAGTGCTCCTCAGTGTTTCTTCGTGCCTTAGTGGTAATCTAGCCGCCCCCGAAAGTGCGTCACCTGCAACGTCTCCGTAGCCAGCCGGCCCAGCCCGTCCGGGCGCTCCGTGGCGGCCTGGAGCTGACCGCGCAGCCAGTTAAAGGCCTCCGGGTTCAGGCGGGGAATGGCCGCCCGCCACCGGTGCTCGATGCCCCGTAGCAGGTAGCCCGCCCCGCCCCCGAAGAGGTGCTGGCTCAGTTGGGTCATGGCGGCCTTCGTGATGCGGACCGACCAGCCGTGAGGGGTGAGTACCGCGAGTTGGAGAGCCGTGCCTCCGGGGTGGAACAACTGGTCTTCCCGGCTCAGCAGGTCGTGGAAAGTAGCGGTAAAAACTTCTTCGGAGAGTACCCCGGCCAACCCCGCCAGTTCCGCTTCCGACAGGGAGTGCTTGGCCCTGACCGACAGCACCTCGACGAGGGCCCGGGCGGCGGCTTCGTCCCGGTGATCGGTGGCGGCCCGGGTAGCGGCAATCAGCCCGTTCTCGTTGAGGGCACCGTAAAAATCCCGGTAGCCGGCCTCCTGCAGGTTGCGCCAGACGTAGGGAGGCAGCAGGCCGAGCAGGTGAGCGGGCAGTTCGGTGCGCTTGGGCAGCCCGCCGTAGCGTTGGAGGATCTCCTGGTCGACCGGGTCGTCGATCACCCGCTCCCAGCGCCCGTCCTCGTCGAGGGCCGAGCGGGCCAGCATCTGGAAGTCCGACAGTACTTCCGCTTCCCCGGCCAGTAGCAGTAACCGGGCGGCCTGCTGACGGACGCCCGCACGCCGGGGAACCAACGCCTCGGTAAGGAAGTCAATGTCTTCGAAGGAGAGGCCGACGGAGCAGGTCTCCAGCAGTAACTCCTGGTTGCGGGGGCTGAGGGTCGTCCAGATGGCCGAGAGCGCCTCCCGGGCGGCGGCGGGGTCGACCTGCCGCCACTGCCGGAGCAGGGGCACCCGCTCCTTCGCCGAACCGGTGGCCCCGAAGGCGACCGCGAAATCATATTCCGGATGAAGGTGGGCCCACTCCGGGTTCAGCCCGGCGAGCCAGCGGCCCCGCTCTCCCAGGACCGGGAGCCGGCGGTAGGCCACCTCCGGTTGTTCCCGGACCAGTTTACTCAGTCCGTCGAGCAGTTTCGGTAGTTCCGGGAAGGGGGCGTGGTACCCTCCGGCCAGGAGCAACTCGAATAGTTCCGGTAGCAGGGCGGGATAAGTGCCGCCGACGATCAGTGCCGCTCCCCGGGCCAGGAGGGGCGTAGGGGGCAGGCGGCTTTCCTCCGGAGCGGCGGCGACAACTCCGACCGGCCCTTCCCGGGGGGTGAAACGGGCCTGTCGTTCCCCCAGAGCCAGGGCGGCCAGCAGCAGCTCTCCCGGGTCCGCGGTGGGGTCGGTCGCCTGCCGTTCCTCCAGCCAGGCGACGAGTTCGTCGGGCAATTCCCGCCGGGCGGTACCGAGGGTGAGGTGGGAAAGAAGGTCTTCTGGGCGCATGGAACCGCCAAAGTAGGGATATTCGGCATCGCTGAACTAAGTCTTGCCGGAATTGCTTTTTTACAAGTCGGACAACCTCATTCCTCGGCCGCGCCCGGAATTCGAGTTGGCCGACATGAAAAAAGCGATTTTAGAATTAGCTCATGTCGGCCCTTTCCGGTCAACGACGAAGGAGATGGCCTGAAGGTCCGACTTGTAGCTCATAAACACCGACCGTATAAAATGGCCCGTACCCTTATACTTGCCCTCTCCCTGCTCTTATCGATGACTTTTGCACCTGCGCTGCGCGCCCAGATTACCCTGAGCGGGGAGTGGACGGGCACCATGACGATCGGCGGTATCTATTCCAGTACCAAACTGCCGATGAAACTGTACATCGTGAACCGGGGCGGCCACATCGAGGGCCGGAGTTACGTAACCCTGCCCGACGGCGAAGTGCTGCGGATGGATCTGGAGGGCGTGCTCTACGGCGACCAGAGCATGCAGCTCCGGGAAGTGAAATTCGGCGGGGACCCCAACAACGACATCCTGCCCGAATTCAACCGCCAGTACCAGATCGTCTACAAACCGGATCTCTACGATTCGGAGTTGCGCGGCTTCTGGCAGGAGGTCACCCCGGAAACGAACAAGACCGGCCGGCAACGGGGAAGAATGGTGCTGAAGAAATTAAAGAGCAAGGGCGTCTAATCTGGATGCTTTACTGATGGGCCGTTCAACCTACTTTTCCATCTCCGAGTAGATCCGCCCCTTGTTCAGTCCTTCGTCGATGACGTGGCGGACCGTGGGGGTGACGTCTCCCGGCAGGTCGTTCAGCGGATGCCACTCCACCCGTGAGAATTTCTTCTTTTCCCTGCTCTCGGGTGTTCCCTCATAGTGGAAGGCCTTGAAGTAGAGGACGATGCGGTGTTCTTTCTTGTAGCGCTTGTGCAGAACGTGTACGAGGGAGAGGTCGCTGGGTAGCAGATCGATACCGGCTTCCTCGCGGCTTTCCCGGATCAGGGTTTGGGCGGCGTACTCCTTGCGCTCAATGGTACCGCCGATGAGGCTATACCTGCCGCCGTTCTTTTCCGTTTGCTTGAGGAAGAGAAACTTGCCGGCATCTTCCAGGATGAGGCGGGCTTTCAGGGAGACGGGAAATTTGGCCATGCAGGGTCGTAGTTTAGGGAACCGCCTTTAATCCGTACTTTTACGGTGCGTTAAGGGGGAAACCGGCGTAAGATAGGGTAGGGTAACTTTTCAGCGCGCCGGGCGTCTTACTACGGAACCTCGAGGGAGTAAACACAAAAGACTATATGCGTCACGAAAGCGTCATTTCTACCATCGGGAATACCCCGCTCATTCGCCTGGACCGTATCTGCGGCGATCGCATTCCCGCCGCCGTCTACGGTAAGGTAGAAAGTTTCAACCCCGGGCAGTCGGCCAAGGACCGGGCCGCCCTGTACATGATCGAGCAGGCCGAAAAAAAGGGCCGTATCCAGCCCGGAGCCACCCTGATCGAGGCGACCAGCGGCAACACCGGCTACAGCATCGCCATGATCGCCGCCACCCGGGGGTACAAGTGTATCCTGACCCTGACCGACAAGGCCGGGCCGGAGAAGCGCGCCCTGCTGACCGCCCTGGGGGCCGAGATCGTCCTCTGCCCCAAGGATGCCGCCCCGGAGGATCCCGAATCCTACTACAGCCAGGCCGATCGCCTGGCGGCCACCATTCCGAACAGCTTTTACCTCCGCCAGAACTGGAACCTGGACAACAGCGGTGCCCACTACCACAGCACCGGCCCCGAGATCTGGAAGGATACCGAGGGCAAGGTCACCCACTACGTTTGTT
The DNA here is from genome assembly GCA_963838715.1 of Lewinellaceae bacterium. Taxonomy (GTDB): domain Bacteria; phylum Bacteroidota; class Bacteroidia; order Chitinophagales; family Saprospiraceae; genus Neolewinella. The sequence continues at coordinate 2,144,881 of CAWISE010000009.1, read as the reverse complement.
GCGCCGGTACCGGCGGGAGCCTCTCCGGTACGGCCCGTTACCTGAAGGAGATGAACCCCGACGTGAAGGTGATCGGGGTGGATGCCTACGGATCGGTACTGAAAAAATACTGGCAGACCGGCGTTTTCGACCCCGAGGAGATCTTCAGCTGGAAGGTGGAAGGGCTGGGTAAAACCATCATTCCCGACAACATGGCTTTCGACCTGATCGACGAATTCATCAAGATCGGCGACCGGGCCGCCGCCCTCCGGGTGCGCGAACTGGCCCGCCGGGAAGGGTTGTTACTGGGCTACAGCAGCGGGGCGGCCATGGAGGCCGTTTTCGCCATGCGAAAACAACTTACGGCCGACGACGTTGTTGTTGTTCTGTTTCCAGACCACGGCAGCCGCTATCTTGGCAAAGTCTTCAATGACGAGTGGATGATGGAACAGGGCTACCTGAAGCCCAACGGCGAACCCGCTTCCTACAGTGTAAAGCACTTACAGCGAATGTATCGCGTCTATAAAAGGATGTACGGCCGTCGCATCAAGCAACGCCTTAATTTAGTCTAGAGTATAGCCCACTACCGATGAAAACTCGCACCAAGAACTTCAAGTCCAACGACGAGAACTACTCGCCGCCGATGTTCGAGAACCCGATCCTCAACCGGCTCTCCCAGACCCACATCGCCACGCCCATCATCATCTTCTTCGTCTACGCGATCGGCCTGCTGATTTACACCGAACTGCAGCTGGACATTCCGACGCTGGTTGTCATCGGTGTCTTTCTGGCGGGCATACTGGGCTTCACCTTCATGGAGTACGCCGTCCACCGCTGGGTGTACCACCCGCCCCACGGCGCTTCGGATGCCTACAAAAAGGCCACCTACAAGATGCACGGTATGCACCACGATTATCCGAAGGACAAGAAGCGGCTGGCCATGCCGCCGGTACTCGCCGTCGTGATCGCCACCGCGCTGCTGTTCCTGTTCAAAGCAGTACTCGGTCAGTACGGCTTCGCCTACCTGGCCGGCTTCGTGGTCGGTTACGCCATGTACCTGGTGGTCCATTACACCGTCCATATGTACCCGCCGCCCCGGAATTTCCTGCGCGCCCTGTGGGTCAACCACAGCATCCACCACTACAGCGAGGACGAAGTGCTCTTCGGCGTCTCCCAGCCACTCTGGGACTACGTATTCGGTACCATGCCCAGGAGCGAGCGGGACCGGAAGAAGGCAGTGGAGATCGTTAAATAGACAATGACCGATCTTCCCCCCTACGTAAAGAATGTACACGACGTCGCCCGTATGATTCCCCGCGGACGGGTAACGACCTACGGAGCGATTGCCGACTTCCTGACGCTGGGGAGTGCCCGTATGGCCGGTCACGCGATGAAACTGGCCAGGGGTTTCGATGATATCCCCGCCCAGCGGGTCGTCAATGCCTCGGGCGTGCTGACCGGTCGCGGTCACTTTACGCCCCCCTCCGCCATGCAGCAGATGCTGGAGGATGAGGGGGTCGAGGTGAAGAACGACAAAGTGGTCAACTTCAGGGAAATTTTCTGGTCGCCACTGGACATCCCCCAATGATCTCCCTATTCCTCGAAACGGCTACCGATGTCTGCTCCGTGGCCGTGGCCGACGGAGATAAATTACTGTCTGTCGTCGCGGCGACGGAGGTGCACCAGCACGCCAGCCACCTGACGATTTTTATCCGGCAGGCGCTCCGGGAGTCCGCGCTGCGACCCGGTGACCTGGATCGAATCGTACTCAGCGACGGGCCGGGCAGCTACACCAGCCTGCGGGTGGGAGCCGCCACGGCCAAGGGGCTCTGCGTGGCGTTGCCGGGGCTGACGCTCGCGGTGGCACCGACCCTGACCAGTCTGGCGCTGGCAGCGGAGGCCGGCCACGATCTGGTGCTGGCAACGGTCAATAGCCGCAAGGGGGAGGTCTACGGACAGCTTTTTCAAATGGGCGCGGACCCCGAAACGAGTTCGGGACTTGTTTGCCGACGGCGCGCGGGTGCAAAATCTCCGATTCAGAACGTAAGATTGACCACCGAAGGCTGGCGGGCCGGCCTCACGGCGGAAACCGGACCCATTCACGTCGTCGGACCCGGCCGGGAACGCGTAGCCGGATACGCCACTCCGGACGACCGGCTCACCTTCGGCGGGCCCGATCGCTGCGGAGCGGAACTACTGCTGGCCGTTCCCGTCCGGGAGGTGGACGTGGCGGCCTACGAGCCCTACTACCTCAACCCGCCCTTCGTCACCCGGTCCAAGAAAAAACTCCTGGGCTGATGTCGTCCACTCGCTACATGCTGGAACTCGCCTACCGCGGCACGGCGTACGCCGGCTGGCAAAGACAGCCCAACGCCGTCAGCGTGGAGGAGACGATCGACACCGCCCTCAGCCTCATCCTGGGGGCACCGATCAAGCTGGTCGGTTGCGGCCGTACCGACGCGGGGGTCCACGCGAGCGCTTACGCCGCTCACTTCGATTTCGACGGCCGGCTTCCCCCGGCCCTCCTGCCCCGCCTCAACCGGTTCTTACCGGACGATATCGCCCTGTACGGCCTGCACCGGATACCGGAGGAGGTACACGCCCGCTTCAGTGCCCGGGGCCGGGCGTACACTTATCGCATCAGCCCGCAAAAGGACCCCTTTCGTCCCGGTACGGTAACCCTGCTCCCGCGGCCGGACCGGCTGGACCGGTCTCTCCTCCAGCCGGCGGCCGACCTGTTACTCGACTACACCGAGTTCGCCCCCTTCTGCAAGACCAATTCGGATGCCTACACCATGCGGTGTGACCTCCGGGAAGTCCGCTGGGATTTCGGAGCGGAGGAGTGGACCTTCCACGTCTCCGCCGACCGTTTCCTGCGGGGAATGGTCCGCCTGATCGTTGGGATGTGCGTCCGGGTAGGCCGTGGCAAACTCTCGCTGGAGGACGTACGCCGGGCAATGGACACCCAGCAACCCCTCCCCAATCCGTGGAGTGCCCCGGCGGCCGGACTTTTCCTGAGCAGGGTGGATTACCCGGAGCGGTCGGCTTGGTCTCCGGTAGAATGAGTGAGGGTACGCGTTGTATCTTTGGCCTACGACTGACCTTCCCCTGATCCCTTCCCTCACATGCTCGCTCTCGTTCTCAGCTTTTTGATGTCCTTCGCATTGGTGTTCTCCATCATGCCGGCGATCGTCAGGATTGCGGTGAATAAGCGGCTGGTCGCCCTGCCGGAAGAGCGAAGCAGTCACGAGAAGATCACCCCCTGCATTGGCGGGGTTCCCGTTTTCCTGGGAATGCTGTTTACCACGCTCCTGCTGACGCCCGCGGGGCAGTGGGGAACCCTGCAATTCATCCTCAGTAGCCTGGTGATCGTGTTCATGGTCGGGATCAAGGATGACATCGAACACCTGCCCGCGTACAAGAAAATCATTGGCCTGGTGGTGGCCATTACCATCGTGATTACGCGGGGAGAGGTAAGACTCGAGCAGATGTACGGGTTGTTCGGCCTCGACGGGGACTTTCCGGTCTGGCTCTCCCTGCCGGTCAGTGCCTTCACCCTGCTGGTGATTACCAACGCCATGAACCTGATCGACGGGATCAACGGACTGGCGGCCACGGTGGGCCTCATTGCGCTGATCTGCTTTGGTACCTGGTTCTTCGTCGTGGATGTACCTTATCTCGGAGTGCTGGCCATGGCCGCCGCGGGAGGGTTGCTGGCGTTTCTACGGTTCAACGTAACCCCCGCTCAGACCTTTATGGGCGACACCGGTTCCCTGGTGGTCGGCCTCACCATCGGCCTGCTGACCATTGAGTTCATCGATCACTGCTCGACGGGAGATGTCCCGGCCCAGTACGCCTTCAATAACCCCGTCGCCGTAGCGGTAGGTATTCTGATTATCCCCCTCTTCGATACCATCCGGGTGTTTACCACGAGGATACTGCGCGGCCAGAGCCCCATGAAACCGGATCGCCGACACATTCACCACCTGCTGATCGATCTGGGATATAGCCATATGAAATCCACGGCCATTCTCGCCATCACGGGTCTTCTGTTCGTGTCGGTGGTTATGGCGCTCGACCCTTACTTCGGCCTGCACCAACTCCTGTTCCTGGAGATCTGCGTTGCCCTGCTACTCACTTACTTCCTGCACCGCTCGGCCACGCGGGAGCGACGGAGCAAGGCGCTGCCCCAATCCTCCGTGGAGGAGCGGAAAAGGGAACAGATAGCGTGAATTTTCTGATCGTTTTCGTGGGTGGCGGACTGGGCGCACTTTGCCGTTTCGCGCTCGCCCGCTACCACGGTGTCCCCCGGTTACTGGACGGGGATTTTCCCTGGGCGACGCTCTGGGCCAATTTCCTGGCTTGTCTTCTGCTGGGTATCGGCCTGGCCCTGGTCAGCCGTAACCAGCTGTCAAAAGAAGGGCAACTGCTGCTGCTGACGGGCTTCTGTGGCGGTTTCTCCACCTTCTCCACCTTCGCGGGGGAGCTGGTCGGACTTGCCCAGTCGGGCCACTACGGCACGTTGGCGGGATACTTGTCCCTGAGCCTGGTGAGCGGGGTAGGGGCTATTGTTCTGGTGTTGCTGCTCGTTCGCTAAGGTTTCCCATCCCGATCAAGATCGCTACGTTGATAAAGAACAGGCTACCTACCTTATCCGTCTCCAGCATATCATTGATAATGCAGAAAGCTTCCACGATGAGTAAAGAGAGCAGGGCGGCCATCAGGGCGGCCCGGGCCCCGGGGTCCTGCTGCCGGTGGTACAACCGCTGTCCGATCCAGGGAGTGCCGATCAGGAAGAGGAGCAGGACGATCAGCCCGGGGTAACCCTGTTCCACCAGTGTCATCAGGTAGTAATTGTGGATGCCGGACCGCTCCGGGTTTTCACTGACGTAGGTGCGGAAGTTATCCGTCGTATAGGCCTTGTAATTGTCGACGAAACTTCCGGGGCCGAAACCCGTCAGCGGTCGGTAGGGAACCATGTTGCCCCCCGCCACCCAGCGGTAGAAGCGTTCCATGGTGCTGACATCCTCCAGCTTGTAGGTCGCCTCGATCAGCCCGTCAAACTCCCTGTGGGAGACGGTGGTTTCGAAGTTGGGGGCATAGTCCAGGTACTTGTTGTCCCGGATGAGGAAGCCGGCCGCTGCGACCCCCGCCAGCAGCCCCACGATCAGCGCCGGCCGCAACAGCCGCCACCGTACGAGGAAGTAAGCCCCACCGGCCATCACCAGGGCTACGTAAGCAGCCCGGGTGAAGGAGAAATAAACCGCCAGCAACCAGACGGGAACGATCAGTAGCCAGTAACCGAGCAGGGATTTTCCCGCCCGCCACCGGTTCCACATCAGGTAAGCTACCCAGGGAGCAAAGGTCGCCAGGCAACCGGCATAAGCTACGTGGTTGCGCATGAAGGGGTGCATGGTCCGGAACTGATCGGCGAAACTGAAGCCGTAGGCAGCGTGTCGCAGCAGCGTCTGGACGGCCACGAACAGCAGGGGCCAGAATACGCAGTGGGCAAATATCCGGACGCGCCGCGGCGTATCCAGCAGCAGTAGTGGCAGGAAGAAAAATGCCCCCAGGTACCACAGTTTGCTGAGGAAAAATTTCAGACTGAATACCGGTGTAGTGCTGAAGAAGGTGGCGACCAGTATCCAGGCCACGTGCAGGTAGAGCAGCAACGCGATCGGGTGAAGAAACAACCGCCCGTCGTAGGCCGGCCAGTTCCGCGCGGCGTGGAGGAATAATAACCCGGTCAGCCCCACCGCCAGCGGCTCCGTCGGCAGATCGGTCCCAATCCCCCCCGGCAACATGATCTCCGTCCCCAGCGGGATCATGATCAGCATCAGCCAGAAGAGTGGCCGGAAGTCGGCTACCGCGATACCCGCCACCCAGCAGACGGCGGGTAGCCCGGCCACCCACCACTGGCCGGTGGCCGCCGCCGCGCCGATGCACAGCAGTACGAGGGCCGCGTAGCCCGTATATAGACGGCCGGCCGTCATCTAGCGGGTAATGCTGCTCCAGTCGTAACGCCGGCCGTTGTCGATCAGCAGGGCACCGACCACCGACAGCACGAAGGCGATGAGGGTAGACATGGCCACGATCAGCCAGCGTACCGGCCGGCTCTTGGCGTAGGGCACCCTGGCCTGCTCCACGATCTCCAGCGTCCGCTGGGTGGAAGCCAGGATGGTCGCGTATTCCTTGGCCCGGAGCCGGTTGTAGCTCAGGGCGGTATTCAGGTTGTTGCGCTCATTCTCCATCCCGTTAATGAGGTTGACGCTTTCGTTCAGGCGGACCAGCTGGGAATCCACCGTGTTGCGCGAACTCTCAATGCCGGCGAGCATAATCTCCAGTTTGGCGATACTGTCGCGCGAACCGCGCCCGCCCCGCTCCTCGTAGCGGTTGATCTTGGCCGTCACTTCGTTCAGCTCTTCCTCCAGTTCTCCCGTGCGGATGGCGGCGGCCTCGCTCTGGATGACGGGGTTGTACACCCCGTAGCGTTCCCGGATCGCGGACAATTCCCGGTTCATCGAATCCAGGGTTACCTCCCGGGTAGCGATGGCGAGGTTCAGATCCTCCATCGTGCGCTGCTGGCTGGAGCGGAGCAATCGGAGGGTGATCTCATCGACGATGTCCCGGGCCGTGCGGGCCATTTCAGCGGCCATCTTCGGGTCCTTATCCTCTACGGTCATCTCGATAACGTCCCGGGGGGTGCGGGTCACCTCGTAGTGACTCAGGAACTCCCGGCGCACGGCGATCGGTGATTTAGGGCCCAGGCTATCGATGTCGTAGTGGCTGAACAGGTGAAAACGCTCCACCATCCGGTCCACCAGCAAATCGCTCTCCGCGATGGCCAGCACGCGGTCCATATCGTCGCTGTTGCCGTAGCGGGGCGCGCGGCTGTCGGCTCCGAAAACAACGGCGGTGGAGAACTGGTCGGGGCTCACCACCAGGAAGCTGGTGGTACTGCTGTAGTAATTCGGCAGCAGCAGACTGATAACGATGGCCAGTACGGCGGCCGCTACGGTGGTCCGGATGATCGGCTTACGCCACTGCCAGAGGGTGCGCAGTACCCCCAGCAGGTGGGTCGGCGGCGTCGGGGCGGCGGTACCCCGTTCGTTGGTTTCAGCGATCATGGTTTTACTTGGTTGAAATTTGGGAGCGCAAAGGTAGGAGTATGACGCGACAAGACGGGGGTACGTGGCTTTCCCGTACGCATACACCTAACGGGGCGTCGTGGCGTTTACTAACAAAATCTCTTCCCTTGCGCTACCTGCTCCTTGCCCTCCCGCTGTTTGCCCTGTTCGCTTTTCGTACCCCCGCCGATCCGCCCGTCGTGCACGACCGGGCCGTCGCCGTCGCCGAGCTTTTTACCAGCCAGGGGTGCAGCAGTTGCCCGCCGGCGGACCGGGTCCTGGCGGAACTGCGCGACCAGGCGGAACGGGAAGAACTCGCCATCATCACGCTTTCTTATCACGTCGACTACTGGAATCGCCTGGGCTGGACCGACCCCTTCAGCCACGCCGATTACAGCGCCCGCCAGCACGCTTATACCGACCGGTTGAAAGTGCGGACCTACACCCCGCAGTTGGTCATCAACGGCCGCCGGGAGGTCGTCGGCAGTAAGCACCGCGAGGCTTTTGCCCTGGTGCAACAGGCGTTGCGTATTCCACTGGCGGCGCAAGTATCTTTCTCCACCAAATCGGAGAACAACCGCCTGACGGTTGATTTCACGGCTAAGGGCGGGGACGCAGGTGCCAGCATTTCAGTCATTGCCGCCCGTCGGGATGCCGGCAATGCCGTACCACGCGGCGAGAATCGGGGGCGCGACCTGGAGCACGTCAATGTCGTACGCGACCTGAAAACCGTAGATTACGCCCCGGAAGGATCCGTCACCCTCTCGTTACCCGACGATCTGGCCCCCGCGGATGCCCTGGTGGTCGTGATCGTACAGCGCGGCGAAGGCGGTCCGGTCCTGGCCGCCGCCAGTAATGAATTGCCCGACTAAACGCATGCATGGCCGTCTATTTCGCATCCGACTTTCACCTGGGCGTGGCCGCCCGCCACGGTAGCCGGGAACGGGAAGATCGCCTCGTCGCCTGGCTCGACCATTGCTGGCGCACCGATGCCGAAGCCTTCTACCTCGTCGGAGACCTCTTTGAATTTTGGTTCGAGTGGCGGTCCGCCGTACCCCGCGGGTACGTTCGCTTCTTCGGCAAACTGGCCCAGATCTGCGATGCCGGTATCCCCGTCCACGTCTTCACCGGTAACCACGATATGTGGATGGCGGATTACCTCGTCGAGGAGGTCGGTGTCGTCCTTCACCGCACCCCCATCCGGGTGACGCACTACGACAAGCAGTTGCTGATCGGCCACGGCGACGGTCTCGGCCCCGGTGACCACGGTTACAAACGACTCAAAAAGCTTTTCGCCGCCCGCTGGGCCAGTTGGCTGTACGGACGACTGCACCCTAATTTTTCCATCGGCGCTGCCCTGTTCTTCAGCGGAAAGAGCCGTAGCAGTCAGCCCCCGGAGGACGAATTCCTCGGCCCCGACCGCGAGTGGCTGGTCGCCTACAGCGAACGCAAGCTCGCCCAGTTTCCCGAACTGGATTACTGCATCTTCGGGCACCGTCACCTGCCCATCGATTATACCCTGAGTAACGGCCGTAGCCGCTACCTCAACCTTGGAGAGTGGCTACACTATTACTCCTACGCCCGCCTGGATGCGGAGGGAATGGAACTGCTGTACTGGGAAGAAGCACCCGAGTCGTGACGTGAGACGAACCGCCGGCTACGCGGCGGAATTCGGCTCACGACCGGGTGCGAACTCCACCCCACAATGCCGGTTTGACGATAAATCAACCTCGTTATGATTACCGCCCAGTCGCTCAAGCCCACCCGCATCATTCTCCTCGCCACCTTTATCCTGGTGCCGATCGCCAACTACATTGCCGCCTACACCTCGGGTAGCGGCCGCTTTGACGACGACGCGACCACCCTCGTGGATGCGGCCGGCTACGCCTTCTCGATCTGGGGGGTAATCTTCCTGGGGATGCTGCTTTTCTCCTGGTTCCAGTTCCGGGAAGACCGTCCGACCCAGGCGCTGAAAAACGCCTACCGCTACTTGGTCCTGGCTGGTTTGGCCAGCATTGCTTTCGTTCCCATCAGTATCTCGAACAATCAGCTACTGGGGACTTTTGACCTGCTCTGGCACCTGGCGGCACTCATTGCGGCCAACCGGGCGCTGCGCGCCCACGTAGCGGAGGTCGGCCGGCCCGCCTACGGCTGGACGTATTTCGCTCCCTCCATGTACCTGGGCTGGATCAGCGCGGCGACGGTGATCGCCACCGCGCTGGGGCTGGACCAGCTGGGCGTCAGTTTCTCCCGGCCTACGGCCATCGTGATCGCTACGGGCCTTTACATCGTACTGACCTTACTCGGTTCCTTCTTCGCTACCCGCCGTGACCCTTTTTACGGGCTGACGGTAGCCTGGGCCCTCGTGGCCGTCGGGGTGGAGCAGGGAGCGAGTTCCGTCCCTGCGCTACGCCGCCTGGGGAGGGGCCGCCGTGGTACTGGCGGTCACCGGCTGGTTCTGGTTCGGCCCGCCGAGCAGAGACTTTTACGCTACGGCGGGATTCGTAAAGCTCCGCACCTGCGCGCCGTCGCCCAAAACACGAATAAATTGAACTTTCGTTAAACCGTTTGATCGTAAATCACTAGTTTTGCCACACACTAGTTGGAGATTATATCAACACGCCAAACAAAAGTTCATGAAAAACCATATTCGCAAGCTGCTGCTACTGGTGGTGGCCGTCCTCGTCGTGTCCGGTACGGCGGTCGCCCAGGGCATTCTTTCCGGTACCATTACCGACGTTAATTCCGAGCCGCTGATCGGGGTATCTATCCTCGTGGAGGGAACCACGACCGGCACCATCACCGATCTCGACGGTAAGTTCACCCTCACGGTACCCGCCAACGCCGAACAACTGCGGGTGTCCTATACGGGATTCAAGACGCAACTGGTACCCGTCCCCGCCGACGGAGGTAAAGTTGACATCGTGCTGACCGACGATATTGCCCGGCTGGACGAAGTGGTCGTGACCGGGCTTGCCTCGGGTGTACGCCGTTCCAATTCCGGCAACGCGGTAGCCACCATCTCCTCGGAGGAACTGATGGGGCAGACCCAGATACAGACCGTCGACGGGGCGCTGAACGGTAAGCTGGCGGGCGTCAACATTGCCGCGAACGGCGGTGCGCCGGGCGGGGGTATCAACGTACAGCTACGCGGCATCAGTACCCTGGGTGCCGGTTCCAGCCAGCCACTTTACATCGTAGACGGGGTGTACGTAAACAATACTTCGATCCGGACGGGGCGCTCGCAGGTGAGCGGGGCGGCGAGTGGGGCAAGCGGCAGCGCGGCCCAGGATAACTCCGCCAACCGGATCGCTGACCTCAACCCCGAGGACATCGAGCGGATCGAAGTACTGAAGGGCCCCTCCGCGGCGGCCATCTACGGTACCCGTGCCAATGCCGGCGTGATCATCGTCACGACGAAACGGGGCCAGGCGGGAAAAACGAAGGTTTCCCTGATGCAAGATATCGGCATTGCCAGGGGGCAGAACTTTCAGGGCTTTTCCCAGTTTGACGACGCTAACCTGACGGCCCGGGGAGCCGGACCGGCGGAGTTCGATGCGTTGCGGGCGGCCGAAGCCGCGGGCACGATAGTGGACTGGGAGGAAGAGATGTACGGCGAGACCCCCCTGTTGCTGAATACGCAACTAAGTATCGCGGGCGGTAGCCAGAACACCCAGTTCTACGTTAGCGGTGGCATCACCTCCGAGGACGGTATCATTCAGCGGACCGGCTTCGACCGCTACAGCGTGCGCGCTAACGTCGACCAGAAACTGGGCGACAAGATCAAGGTTGCCCTGAACACCAACTACATCCGGACGGACAACGACCGGGGTTTTACCGGGAATCAGAACAACACGGGGGGCAGCCTCGGCTACGCCATTGCCTACACGCCCACCTACGCTTCCCTGCAACGGCGGGAGAACGGTACGTACCCGAATAACCCCTACTTCAACGACAACCCCTTCGCCATCCGTGACCTGGGGGTCAACAACCAGCTGGTCGATCGTTTCATTACGGCGGCCGTGGTCGACATCGACCTGCTCTCCACCGGGTCGAGTTTCCTCAAGTTCCGTCTTAACGGGGGAATCGACTATCTATCCGGAAACAGCCAACTGTACTTTCCGGAAGTGCTACAGCACCAGCAGGCCGCGGCCAACCCCGGGGATATCATGTGGGGCCGGCAGGACGACCTGAATACCAACATCCAGGGTTTTCTGACCTACAACACGCAGTTCAGTAAGGTCAACAGCAATACCACGGCCGGCGTGATACGGCTGGATCAGAATTCCAACTACCTGCTACAGCGGGGGCGGGGCCTGGTCGGCGGACAGACCAACCTGGGCTGGGCGCAGGTGGTGAATACGGAGCAACAGACTCTTTCCGAGGTCACGGACCTCGGCTTCGTCATTCAGGAGGACCTGAACTACGATGATAAACTGATTGCGAGCGTCGGGGTACGCTTCGATCGCTCGACGCTCAACCTGGACCAGAAGGAACTGTACGCTTTTCCCAAGTTCAGCCTGGCGGCCAACCTGCACAACTTCGGCATCGGCGGAGAATTTTTCGACCAGTTGAAATTACGGGCGGCTTACGGGGAAACCGGTGGTCTACCCCGGTTCGGCGTGACCTTTGAATCGCTGACGCCCAGTAACATCGGCGGCCAGCTCGGTGGGTCGGTCGGTACCCGGGGCGTCGATCCCGATCTGATTCCGGAGACGGCCAGCGAGATCGAGTTCGGTGCGGACATCGGTATCCTGGACAACAAGATATTCCTCGAGGCGACCTACTACATCAAGAAGGTCAACGACCTGATCCTGGATCAGCAGCTGGCCGAATCCACCGGTATCCTGGCGGTAGCCACCAACGCCGCCGACCTGGAGAACAAGGGGTTTGAACTGGGTGTAACCTTCAATCCGGTACGGACCGCAAATCTGGACTGGACGAGCCGGGTACTTTACTGGCAGAACCGGAGCCTGATCACCAACCTGCGCGTACCGGCCTTTACCCAGGGCGGCTTCGGCCCCTCGCTGGGTAGCTACCTGCTGGCGGAAGGGTTCAGCCCGACCACCATCATCGGTAACCCCAACGATCAGGAAGCACGTCCCGGTTCCCTGGGGTACACCGTTTACGGCGATCGTCAGCCGGATTTCACCATGACCTGGTTCAACAACTTTAAGTTCGCCAAGCACTTCGAGGCCGGCTTCCTTTTCCACTACCAGAACGGCGGTAACGCCATCAACCTTTCCGCCCTGCTGTGGGACGACGGCGGCTCCACGCCCAACTGGGCCGGGGACGACGACGGCGACGGTACCCCCAACGGACTGGACCGACTGCTGGCCTGGAACGCGGACGGAAATACGGGGGTATACATTCAGCCCACCAGCTACATCAAGTTGCGGGAGGTAAGCCTGTACTACAACGTTCCCGGTTCCCTGTTCAACGACGTGGTAAAGCGGCTCCGGCTCGGTATTTCCGCCAACAACCTCCTGCTCTGGACGGACTACGGCAGCTACGACCCCGAGGTGAGTAACTTCGGTACCCAGGCCATCACCAGCGCCATCGAGGTAACCCCTTACCCCAGCGCCCGACGCCTATTTTTCCACCTCAAGGCAGACTTCTAGGTCGCCCCCAAAAACAATAACCATGATCAAGTACCATACATTACTCGTCCTGGCCGTGCTGGGGCTATTCTTGCTACTCCCGGGCTGCGACATCGAAGAGATCACCGATCTCAACAACCCCTCCCTGGCCAGCGTCACGAACGACGCCAGCCGCCCGGAACTCCAGGTGCTCGTCACGGGGCTGGAAGCGCGGCACCGTACGTACTACCAGAACGCCACGGAACTGTTCGGCTCCTTCGGCCGGGAGACCTGGGCCTTTTTTGCTTCCGACCCCCGTTTCATCGACGAGTGGCTGGCGATCGGTATTGACAATACCTATCCGGATTTCTTCAACAGCGCGGGCACCTACGTCAGCCCCTACCTGGCGGTTAAGCAGGCCAACGTGCTCATCGCCTCGGCGGCAGGCAGTACCACGCTGACGGATCAGGAAAGGAACGGCTACACCGGTCTGGCCAAGACCATCAAGGGGTACCAGTTACTCTGGCCCCTGCTCCAGCAGGGAACCAACGGGATCCGGATCGACGTGGAGGACCCCTTCAACCCGGGGCCCACCCTCGGGTTCGACGCGGCCCTACAGGAAATTCGCGATATCATTGATGAAGGGGCCACGGAGTTGGCGGATGCCGATATTATCTACTCCCTGACCGAGGGCTTTCCCTCATTTGGCGGCGTTCCCGGAGGAGTGGATGTCGACTTCGCTACCGCGGAGGGACTATTGTCGTTCAACCGGGCGATCGCCGCGAAGGCCGCCCTGTACGCCGAGGACTGGAGTGCGGTGACGGAGGCACTCGACGACAGCTACCTCTCGTTGGACGTAGATACGGAAGAAGGCCTTAACTACGGCCCGGTGCATCCTTACGGCAACAGCCCGGACGTGAATAACCCGCTCTTCTACCGCTTCAATGCACCCACCAACACCCTGCTCATCGTACACCCCGCGATGATAGAGGATGCCATCGAGGGAGACGGGCGGCTGGCCAAATTCGCCCTGCGGTCCGATACCCTCGATACTTCGACGGCAGCAGGCACGGAATTACTGGGAACCTACCAGGATGCCCGCTGGGACGGACCGACCGACAACATCCCCTACCTGCGTAACGAGGAACTGATCCTGATGTACGCCGAGGCCCAGGCCCAACTGGACAACTCCGGGGAAGCCGTTGATGCCATCAATATCATCCGGAACGTCTGGGGAATCGGGGACTATTCCGGAGATACGGACCAGGAAGCCCTCATTGACGAGATCCTCTTCCAACGGCGGTACAGCCTCTGGGCCGAGGCCGGGCAGCGCTGGATCGACCTGCGCCGTTACGACCGCCTGAACGGTGATAACGTCGACCTACGGGACGGTGGTAACCTGTTCACCCAGGTCTCCCGCCGAATCAGTGAGATCAGTTGGGACGAGGGTAACTAAATCCGGTCCTTACTTCACCGGTAGATGGGCGATGGGAATACTCCCGTCGCCCATTTGCTTTGCCATACGGTAGGCCGCCCCCACCTCCCGTACCGTCTCCCCGATATCGAGATACCTCCGCCCACTCACTTCCGCGAAGGGGGTGCCGTCATAGGCATAGGTCGACTGTACTTTGCGCGCGCTCTCCCGGGTGATCAGCGGCCGCCGTTCCCGCAGCCGGGCGATACCCTCCAGTACGGGGGCTACGATCCGCACTACCCAGGCGGGCAGCAGCCAGCGGGGTGGGGGAGCGCCGATGCTCTGCGCGATCGCGGTCATCAACGCTCGCCAGGACAGGTTTGTATCGTTCAGCAACCAGCGCTCTCCGTCCAGGTCCCGGTCGTGGAGGAGCAGGAGGGCCCTGGCTACGTCGCGGACGTCCACGAATCCACTACCCCCGGCGGGGTAAAAGGCCATCCCGCCGGCCGCCTGCCGCCACAGGGCGGGGGCGTTATGGCCCGACCAGTCGCCCGCCCCCAGCATGACACTGGGGTAGACGGCCGCGACGCTCAGCCCCTCGGCCCGGCCGCGCCATGCCTCCCGTTCCGCCAGTTGCTTGGAGCGGGCGTAGTCCGATACGGGCGGGTGGGTCGGCTGCCGGTCGGCTACGGTGACGATCGGTCCGCCACTGACGCGGTTCAGGGCCGCCACGCTACTGACGTAGAGCAACCGGCGGCAACCCGCCTGGAGCATCATGTTGACTACATTAGCGGTTCCTTCCACGTTGGTGCGCAGCATGGGCAGGCGGTCCGAGGGGAGAAAACTGACCGCGGCGGCGGCGTGGATAACGGTGTCAACTCCCGTCAGGGCCGCCAGGACGGAGTCCGGGTCCAGGATATCTCCCTCGATCAGGGTACAGCGATCGCCGAGTTCGCTCAGGTAACGGGTGTCCGCCCCGGGACGGACCAGGGCGCGGAAGGAGTGGCCCTCCGCGGCCAGCGCGTGGGTCAGGTAGTAGCCGAGAAAACCGGTCGCGCCGGTGATGAGCACCTCAGACATAGAGCGCTCCGTTCACGGTGTCCCGGCTGGCCCCGGTGGCGGAAGCCAGGGAGTTGGGCAGTCCGTGTAACCGGAGCAGGGCGCAGAGGGCAATGAGGGCCGCTTCCTTAAAGTCGACGATTTTTGGGTCGGGCACGATGTACTTCGGTCCATCCGGCCCGGCGTTGAGGCACTCCAGCAGGAAACCGTTCCGGGCTCCCCCACCGGTCACCAGCACCTCATCAGGAAGGCTTGCACCTGCGACCGCGCCCATGTCCTGGTTGATCTTTTCCGCCAGCCAGACCGTGAAGGTGCGCAGCCGGTCGGCCACCGTCCATTCGTCCCGGACAGTGGTGGCGTAGAGTTGATCGCGCACCCAGTTGTTGGCCAGTGACTTCGGATAGGCTTCATGGTGGTAGGAGAGCCCGTCGAGTGCCGTAGCCAGTTCGGGCAGGTAAGTTCCGGAACGCGCGATGGCCCCGTCCGCGTCGTATTCCCGGCCCAGCAAGCGGGCCAGCCGGTCGAGGACCTGGCAGCAGCCGGAGGTGTCGCCGGCCACGAATCTGCCCCCGTCGCGGCGTACGCATAAGTTGGCAATCCCTCCCAGGTTCAGAAACGCGCGGTGTTCCGGGAACAGGTGCTTGTCGGCAACGGGGGCCAGGGGCGCGCCCTGTCCTCCGGCGGCGATGTCGGCATCCCGCAAGCGGGTAACGGTCGGCAGGCCCGTCAGCACCGCGATGGTGGCTCCATTACCCAGTTGGATACTGTAGCCAGCCGCCGGCTCGTGGAGGTGGGTGTGGCCGTGGTAACCGATGGCGGATACCGGCCGGGGTAACCAGTCGGCTATCCGCTCGGCCAGGAATCTGGCCAGGTCCACCTCCAGGGCATAATTACTCGTTTCCGTCCGTTCGTGGAGTAAAGACAGGCGGGTAGAGAGGTGAGGCGGATAGGGGAATGTCTTTCCCGCCACGATCTCCCAGTCGAGTACCGGGCGCGGCCGTGCGGGGTCGAAGCGAAAACGACAAACGGCCAGGTCGAGTCCGTCCAGCGAGCTTCCCGACATGACGCCCAGTAGGTAATGGTCCCGGGCAGCCACTATTTTTTGCGCATATCCATGGTATACTGGGCCATGGCTTTGATCTCGTCCTCGTCGAGAATGTCTCCGAAGGCCGTCATAACACCGTTTTCACTACCGTTGGTGATGATGTTGATGCGGTACTCCATACTCTTGTCGCTGTCCTGAAGGTTGGCCGCGCCGTTGGTGCCCATATCGCCGTAGAGGCCGTGACAGGCAATACAGCGGATTTTCCAGATACGTTTGGCGTCGATCTCCGGTTTGGCCGCCGCCGCGGTGGGAGGGGCTTCGTTGGTGGTGCCGTCTTCACCGCCACCGCAGGCGAACATAATGGTACACAGAGTAAGTAGGACAAGTAGCTTTTGCATGGGTAGATTCTATTGGTGGTAATTATACCGAATGCCCGCCACTTTTGTTGCGCGAAAAGAAAAATGGCCTAACTAAGGCCGGGAAGCAAAAACTTCGTATCTTTGCGGGCCGAAAGCGAAAAAGAATGGAAAGCGTACAAGTAAGCGGCGAGGTCCGCACCGACCTGGGCAGGAAAGCCTCCAAGACCAACCGTCGCGACGGTTTGGTACCCGCCGTACTCTACGGCGCGGGAGATCCCGTTCACTTCACCATCAAGGCCCTCGATGTCCGTAGCCTGATCTACACCCCCGAATTCCGCCTGGCGGAACTGAACGTAGACGGCAAGACCACGAAGGCCATTGTCAAGGAGTACCAGCTGCACCCCGTCACCGACGAGCTGCGCCACATCGACTTTCTTGCGTTACAGGACGGCCACCCCATCCGGGTCCAGGTCCCCGTTACCTTCAGCGGTACCAGCCCCGGCGTTCGCGGCGGTGGTAAGTTGCAGGTATCGGTACGCCGGATCAAAATCAAGACCACGCCAGAAAACCTGGTCGATTCCCTCAACCTCGACATCAGCAAGCTGGAGATGGGAAGTGCCATCCGCGTTCGCGACCTCCAGGTGCCCGAGGGCATCGAGGTGATGAACCCCGGTGGACAGCCCATCGCTTCGGTGGAAGTACCGCGTGCCCTCCGCTCCGCCGCTACGGCCGAGAAGAAGGCCTCCGAAAAGGCCGCGAAGGCCGGTGCCGTCGCGGAAGAAGCGACCGAGGAGTAATTCCCGGATCATCTCCGTTTTCCCGAAAGGTGAAGAATGCCCCGCGCAATCTTCACCTTTTTGGTTTTTGGTAACGCAGGGAGAAAAACTAAATATTTTGGCCCGTCGTTTTGAAGAAGCCCATGAATCGTACTCTCCCCTTCCTCCCCCTGCTCTGCCTACTCGTCCTTTCCGGCTGTGGTGCGCTCCGGCCCGCTGACGGTCCCTCCCGAACGGGGAGCCGACCGCCCCGGAGCGGGAATACCGGCAGCGACGCGACGGCCGCCATCCGGGCCGACATCGTGGCGCACGCCGAGGAACTCATGGGTATTCCCTATAAATTCGGGGGGAACAAGCCGAAGCAGGGATTCGATTGCTCCGGCTTCACCCGCTACCTCTACCAGTACGCGGGGCTGGACCTCGAGCGCGTGAGCAGAGATCAGGCCACCCAGGGAAAGGAGGTGCGCCCCGAGCGGGCCCGGCCCGGGGATCTTGTTTTTTACAAACGATCCGGGCAACCCGTCTTCCACGTTTCCGTAGTCGTTGCCGCGGGGCCGGGCGAATTGTGGGTGATCCACTCCACCAGTAGCCGGGGAGTGATCCGGGAAAACGTACTGGCGAGCAGTTACTGGAAGGGAAAAATCTGGCAGGTCAGGGACGTACTGAACTAGTAGCGTTGCGCGGCCGGCTTACCGTCATTGTCCCGGTCCAGCATGCTTTTGGTACCGGTCCCCTGTAGTATTTCCCGCCGCCGCATGGGCATCCGGTCGATCATACCGAGAATTACGGAGGGTGGGGTAACCGTGTTGCGGCCCCTGAATTTTTCGTGTCCGTCCAGGCCGACAAGCACCAGTTCGAATTGGTAGGGTTGGGGGTCAAAGTGGTTGTAGTACCATTCCGACTGACTCTCGTCGAGAAACAGCCCGGTATTTTCCCGGTTTCCTTCCGGCGTGATGAACAGGATTTTGATGTTGCGCTCCGAAAAAGCTTCTTCCATGTCCGCAAAGGCTTGGTACTGCTCCTGAAAAAGGGGGTCATCGGCGCTGGGGGTGAAAAAGATCAGGGGCCGGCTCTTCCAGCGGAAGGCATCCAGGGATTGGGCGCGGACGCAGGTGCAAAGGCTGCCGATTAGGGCGAGGGACAGGAGCAGGGATTTCATACTCTCTCCAACGGGAAGGACCGAGGCGGTGTTTGGTCGGCTACAAATCCAACGCTTCCATTAATTCCGCGAAGGACCGCGCTTCCCGGTAATTGGCATCCACGTACACCGTAGCCCGCAGACGGAGGTTCCAGGGGCGGCCGTCCCGCAGTTCCAGTTCCAGCATGATGTTACCGAAGCGCTGCTCCTGGTTTCTAAAGTCCGCCGGGTTGTTGCGTGGCTTCAGGTAGTGGCGCTCCTGGGTTTCGACCCAATGATCGCGGGGGAAGATGCGTCGGTCGCTGATCTGGGGGCGGTATTCCAGGGAAAGGATGCGGTCGCGCAGGTAATCGAAGAAGTGGGTGATCTCCCCGAGGTGATAACGGGTCTGGTGGAAATGGATGACGAACCCCTTGCTGCTGGGGGTGTCCAGGAAGTCAATGGCCGGCTCCGTGCGGCGGCCGTCCAGAAAATCCTGGTGGGCGGCCATCAGCCAGTCCAGCATCCGGCGGCGGGCCCCGGTGCGCATCCAGCGGTCGAAGTCGGTTCGCTCTTCTTCCGTTCGCTCGATCAGCTCGTGGATGGTTGGCGCCGAGGGGGAGCTCTCCCCGGCGGAGCGGAAGAGCTCGGCGATCTGGTCCCAGAATGACATACCCCTTCAACACCCCAGCGTGAGATAGTTTGGCCCGCCGTAACACAATTTGGCCGGAATCGGGTTAGCAGACTACGGAAGCTAAAGCCAGTATGAAACAAAACCCGACCATTCAGGAATATGCTTGTGTACTGTGTATCGACCGCAAAACACAGCTGGTGACGGCAGCCAGTGCTAATACCGGGGATTTTTGTGAGCGTTCCGCTACGGAGATACTGGGAACCTCCGTTCAGGAGTTGCTTCCGGAAAATGGTTGGGATGCCATCATCGCCTGTACGGATGACGAGTGCGGCCATTCCGTACTTTACCTGGGTGAGCATTCCGCCTGGACGATACAGGGACTGAGCGTCCGTCTCTACGCGGCCGGTACCACCGTGATCGCGGAGGTGAACCGCCCGGAGAAATGGCGGATCCCCGGCGGACAGAATACGGCCCTCCTGGAGCTGACGGAGGGAGTGAGCCAGTCCCGGAACAATCAGGAGCTGCTGGATTTCCTGTGCCAGGGGATACGGCGGTGGCTGGGTTTCGACCGGGTCATGGCCTACCGTTTTGACAACGAGTACAATGGCCTGGTAGTCGCGGAAGCCTGTAAAAAGGGTATGGTTTCCCTGAAGAGCGTTCATTTTTGGGAACGCGACGTTCCGGCCGATGCCCGGGAGATGCAGTTGCGGGAAGTAGTTCATTATACCTACGACGTTAACCAGCGTCAGGTAGGATTTCTGGGGGAGATTAGCGCGGAGGTAGACAGATTGATCGAAGAGAGACTCTCCTGCCGCAAGGGGCACAAAGTAGTGGATATCTACCTGAGGGAATCCGGTAACAGTACCCAACTTGGAATCAGCCTGATCGTCCGTGGGCAACTCTGGGGAAACGTCTACGCCCACTCCCGCAAACCTCACCGTATAGATCACGGGATATATGTCTTCCTTCGGGTGATGGCTCGTCTGGCGGGGTCGTACATTGGTTTTCAGTCGGCCATGACCGCCCAGGAAATCAGCCGGCATAATCAGCAAATTCGGGAGAAGCTACAGGGGGCTCTCCTGTCCGCCTCTTCCCTGGCCGAGGGGCTGATTGGCGGAGAAGTTACGCTGCTGGATATTATTCCGGACACCACGGGTGCCTGCACCCTCATCGAGGGAGAGTTGAAATACGTGGGAAAGGTGCCGGAGGAGGAGCAACTGCACCAACTCATCGAGTGGTTGGAATACAGAGAAATGGAGGAACCCGTTTACTACTCCGACCACCTGGTCGGAGACTATCCGGCGGCGGCGGACTTCATCGAATCCGGAGCGGGAATTATGGCCGTCGCTACCCTCAACACCCATAAGGAGTGGATGATCTGGTTTCGCCCCGAAGAGATACAGACCGTTATCTACGGGAGCCCCCCGGATGAATCAGAGGGAAATTTCGGAAAGCGGTTCCGCAAACACCGGGGGATCCTCAAGGCTTATTCCTACCCCTGGAACGTAGAGGACGTGACTACCGCCGTTGCGCTCCAGCAATTTATCCAGGACACCGTCGTACAGCGCTATAAGGAAGTGCGGCAGGTGAACGAGCGGTTACAGCAGGCCTACGAGGAAATGGAGGCCTTCAGTTATACGGTCAGCCACGACCTGCGGGCCCCACTGCGCGGAATCGACGGGTTCGCCGAGATCCTGATGGAGGATTACGGGGAGGAGATCAGTCAGGACGGTAAGGAACTTATTTCCACCATCCAGGAGAATGCGGCCCGGATGAACGATTTTATCACGGACATCCTGGAACTGAGCCGGGTTGGCCGCTCCAAAATGATCATTAACCCCGTTCCGGTAGGGGAACTTGTCCGCCAGGTCGTCTCCGAGATGAAACGGTCGGGGCTAAATACCGCCATGGTGGACGTCGGCGAGGAGCTGCCCACCGTGCAAGCCGATGAGCGTCACCTGCGAATGGTGTTGCACAATCTGATCTCCAACGCCATCAAATACAGTGGCGGAAGTACCCCCGCAAAAATTAAAATCGACTGGGAGCAGCGGCCGGGTATTCCCCAACCCATACTTACCGTAACGGATAACGGCATCGGAATCGACCCCGCCCACCGCGAGCGGGTATTCGATATGTTCACCCGGCTGGTACCCGGCACGGAGTTCGAGGGGACGGGCATCGGGCTTGCCATCGTAAAGCGGATCGTATCCCGGCTGGGTGGTAAAGTGTGGATCGAAGACGCACCGGAGGGTGGGGCAAAATTCCTATTCTACACTGCACCGTCATAAATGCCGGTATTCGGACAAATAAGCTAACAAACAACTTCCGGCGTGAACATTCGCAGGGGGCGCTCCGCTATTATGGTAGTACCATTGAATAAGCCCCACTATTAAGAATGTATGCCAACGAAATCCTGCTAGTTGAAGACGATCTGACCGACGCTTCCTTTTTCCGTCGCGCGGTGACCCGCCTGGAAGATCCACCCCGTTTGTCCTGGTGTAAGAATGCCCATGAGGCTCTGGAAAACCTGGCCGGCCGTACTGATGAGGGTAACTACCCCCGTCTGGCCGTAATCGACATCAAGATGCCGGGGATGAACGGCCTGGAGCTTCTCGCCAAGTTGCGGTCGCAGAAAACGACTAAGGATCTGCCCGTGATCATGATGTCCGGCAGTGATGAACCGAGAGATATTCAGGATGCCTACAAGATCGGTACCAACAGCTACGTAGTGAAGCCGAATAAATTTCAGGAACTAAGGGAACTGGTAGAATCGATCAATCATTTTTGGGTGAAAACAAATCGCTTACGTCCGGTTCGGATGTAGTCCGGTAAGATTACGGTAGTCTTACTATTACGAGGGAGGATTTTTCTGCATATTGCGAAGTATTCACCCACCGGAGGTAACAGTATGCCAGCAAAAAAGGACCGCACCGCCGAAAGGATGCGGGAGGTTTATCCCTATAAAGTTGATCTTTCCAACTGCGACGTGGAGCCCTTGCGCCACATTCAGGTTATCCAGCCCCAGACCTGTCTGATGGCCGCCGGCGTCGACGATTTGGTCGTGCGTTTCATTAGCGATAATGCCGAAGATAAAATCGGGCGACCCTGGGAAGACATCCTGGACCGGCCACTTTCCGAGTGCCTACCCTCCGATGTCATGGCCCAACTCCGTATCGGGCTCGACCGTCCCGATGGCTTCCAGACACTCAATCCCATCCTCACTTCCTTTTCAGTCAATGGGGAAAGGGTTTTCAAGAACCTCATCGCCCACCAGTCAGAGCGTTTCCTCATACTGGAGATCGAACCCTCCGTGGACGCTTTTCACACCGCTCCCTACCAGGGGCAGCTCGGTAAGGCCGTCCAGCAGATCCAGCGACTTACCGACTTTGACCAACTGTTCCGGCAAACGGCCGAAATCATCCGGAAGGTTACTGGTTACGACCGTGTTATGGTCTACCGGTTCGACGAAGACTACAACGGGGAAGTGATCGCCGAGAGTCTGCGCCCGGGTGTGGACTCCTTCCACGGCCTTCGCTATCCGCACACCGATATTCCCGTCCAGGCCCGGGAGCTCTACCTGAAAAACCGTATCCGTATCATCGGAAATACGACGGACGTACCGGCCCGGCTGATGAGTAGCGAGCGGGAAGAAAAAACTTACCTCGATCTCAGTCTGGCCCACGGCCGGGGTGTTTCTCCCGTGCACCTGGAATACCTCGGGAATATGGGGGTCAATTCATCCATGAGTGTTGCCATCGTCATGGACGACAAGCTGTGGGGGCTGTTCGCCATGCACCACTACAGTCCCATTTTTCTGGACTACCAGCTCCGTTCCTTTCTGTTGTTTATCGGTCAGGTATTCAGCGGTCACCTGGCCATCCAGTCGGCCAGCCGGTACCGGGAGGAGACCCTGTCCCAGAATATGATGCGCAGCGTACTCGGCGAACAGATCACGAGCGCCAATGACGTGCTGGAGGGATTGACGAGTGGCGACTTTAACCTGCTGGGCGTTCTGCCGAGGGTTACCGGCAGTATCGTCTGTTTTGAGGGAAAATACTCCGCCATCGGGCAGACACCAACGGAGGAAGAGACGATCGGTATCGTCGACTGGGTCCGGGAGCAGGAAGACGCCAACCTGATCTTTCATACCAGACAACTTTCCGAAAAGTATCCGCCCGCCCACCCTTTACGGGCACTGGCCTCCGGTATTCTGGTTGTCTTTCTCGACCCCGAGCGCGCGAACTGGATCATCTGGTTCCGCCCGGAGGTCAGTCAGACCATCCGCTGGGCCGGCCGGCCGGTCAAGCAAATTTTGGAAACTCCTGACGGTACCGGGCGACTGAGCCCCCGCAAGAGCTTTGCCCAGTACATCGAACGCGTGGAATGCTGTGCGGAAAAGTGGCAACGGGGAGACATTGATGTCGCTCTGGCCCTGCGGGCACACATCAAGGATTACGCCCTCCGTCGGTACTCGGAAGTACGCAAGGTCAACGAAGAGTTGCGGGGGGCCTACAGCGAACTGGAAAGCTTTAGTTACACCGTCAGCCACGATCTGCGGGCACCCCTGCGGGCCATCGACGGGTTCGCGGAAATACTGGATGACGACTTCGGGGACCAGCTGGGGGAGGAAGGCCGGGAAATACTGACGATGATCCAGGCCAGTGTCGGTAAAATGAACGATTTCATCGGTGACATCCTGGAAATGAGCCGGGTCGGCCGGGCCAGCATGACCGTTAGTACGCTCAACGTGCCGGCCCTCATCCAGTCGGTCCTGATGGAGCAAGGGACGCTGCGCCGGCGCGATAAGCAAGTCGTCGTCCACGTCGCGGAAGATTTTCCGCCGGTGAGCGCCGACGAACGGCTACTCCGGCAGGTGTACGGTAATCTTATCGGAAACGCGGCGAAGTACGGCAAAGCCGATGCGGAAGGGGTGGTACGGATCGACTGTGGCTTCGAAAAGAACCCGGAAACGGGACAACTGAATTTTTTCGTTGAGAACAGCGGTAGTTTCGTGCCCCCGGAGTTTCACGCCAGTGTTTTTGACCTTTTCAGTCGGGCCACCAACCACGAAGGGGAGGAGGGGACCGGGGTCGGGCTGGCCATTGTGAAGCGCATCGTCAACCGCCACGGCGGAGATATTTGGATCGATCCGAACACAAAGGGGGCAAAGTTCGTTTTTACTCTTAATGCCAACGAGTAATACTCCTTACATCCTGTACGCCGAGGACAATTCCAGCGATGCCGCCTTTTTTCAGCGGGCTTTCCGGCAGGCTGGGGGGGAATTACCCATTGTGCACTTTGAGAATGGGACGGGAACCCTGGAGTTTTTGGAAAATGCGGTCCGCCACCGTAAGCTTCTTCCCCGCCTACTGATCCTGGACATCAAGATGCCGGGTATGAGTGGGCTCGAGCTGCTTATGCTGATTCGCCAGCGGGAAGAGTTCAGTAACCTACCGGTCATTATCCTCAGTGCCAGCTACGAGGCCAAGGACGTAAAGCTGGCCTACCGGCACCGGGTGAATGCCTATATCGTAAAGCCCAACCAGTACAAGGAACTAAAGTCCCTCACCGCGAGTATCGCCACTTTCTGGGGGAAATACAACAAAATCCCCCTATCCTGATGCCGCCCTCATCCGGACTGTTGCTCCGCCTGCGGGAGGCGACCGCCGCCGCCCACCGGGGGCTGGAAACGGCTACCGCCAGCAACCGCATTCTGAACCGGGAACTGACCCCCGGCGAATACGACCTGATCATCGACTGGCAGTCACGCGCGCACCGGGCGTTGGAACCCCTGGCGCTTGCCTACGCCAACCCCGCCTACCAGTACCGTAGCCGCCGGGAGTTTTTGCCCGGAGGCAGGTGCAACATCTCCGAAACAGCCGTTCCGTCGGTCGATCCACTCGTTGCCCTGGGCACGGCCTACGTGCTCGAAGGGGGAAGCCTGGGTGGGGCCGTTATCCACCGCCACCTCCTGAACAACGAACAATTGACGGAGCGGCAACCGTTCCTCTTCTATGCCGCCCAGGCTGAGTTCGGCGTCGGACAGTGGAAGCGTTACGTTGCCCATCTCGGTCAGCTTTCCCTGTCGGAGGCGGAACAACTCCAGGTAGTGGCGGCCGCCAATGCCGCCTTCGCGACCTTCCGCCGGTTGTGGGACGAAGCGTAAAACAAAAAACCTTGCACCTGCGTCCTCGCCCAAATGGTGCCGCTGAAGTGCGGTAGCTGCCATCTTTTCACCCCCTCTCATTTTCCCCAACGATGCACGACATTGAACCCCACTTCGGCTGGCGGGATCGCTACCGCGCCGAGGACGACGACGAGAGCCCCTTCTTTGGCCGTCAGTACAGCGAATTTACCTTTCCCAACCGGATTTACAACTACCTGCTGCATCCCCAGTGGGACGGCTTCGGCGCGGAAACCCTCTACGGGAAAATCCTCCACGTCGATTACGACGACCACTACGCCATCATCGAACTGATCGGGGAATGGAACGATGCGCTGCACAACGATGTCATGCACCTCAAGCGGGAGGTGATCGATCACCTGGTCGAGAGTGGCATTACCCGCTACGTCCTGATCATGGAGGGGGTACTCAATTTTCACGGCGGCGACGACGACTACTACGAGGAGTGGTACGGCGAAGTAGCTCCGGCCGACGGCTGGATCGCCCTGCTCAACGTCCACCCCCACGTCGCGGAGGAACTCACCGACGCCCGGCTTAGACAACTACCTGTCCTTCGGCGGCGTGCTGGACGGGATCACCTGGCGGCCCCAGAAGCCCCAGCGGGTATTTGAAGCCGTGGAGGGCATCGTGCAGCGGGGCGATCGGCGGGTGTACTAGCGCGCGGACGGCTACCGTGCCGAGGCCGGAGTTCCTATTTCCGTGCCGTCCGTGTGCGTGCCCGGTTTTACCCGCCCCCGCATGTAGAAGTAGAGCAGGCCGAAGAGCACGATCAGGATCATCGGGAACCAGACCATGGTGCTGAGCACATTCTGCCCGGCTACGATATCCGCCTCCGCGCCGGTCAGGCCCGCGGCCGTGGCACTGTTGGCGGCGTCATCCAGCCAGCCTCCGATGATCGGGTTCCAGATGGACAGGGAAAACATTCCCGCCCCCCCGACGAGCGACATCCCCAGGGCGCCGGTTTGCGGCAGGTACTCCCCGACGAAGCCGATCATGGTAGGCCAGAAGTAGCAAATGCCCAGGGCGAAGACGATGGCGGCGAAGTAAACCCCGCCACCGGTCATGGTGCTGAGTAAGTAGATGCCCGCCGCCGCGAGGATGGACGAGATCCACAGGACGCCGGCCGGGTTGAACCGGTGTACGATCGGCCCGGCGAAGAAGCGGCCGACCGCCATCAGTCCGGTTACCAGCGCCAGGATGATCATGGGGTTCGCCCCGCTGGCCCCGAGGATCTTCTCCACCCACTGGGTGGTGGCGAACTCGGAGGCGGCGGTCAGCGTCATGCAGAGCGCCATGAAGATGAACAGCGGATTGAGGAGACTGGCAAAGTTTTTACCCGTGTCGCGGCTTACGGATTCCGAGCGGGGGAACCGCTGCCCGAGAATGAGGAAAGCGTAGATCACGGCGGGAACGAACATGGTCGCGATCAGGTACTGCCAGCCCAGGGCATCCCCGAAGAAGCGGGTCAGCAGGGAACCGATCACGATGCCGCCGGGAAACCAAACGTGGAACTTGTTGAGCATCTCCGTTTTCTTGTCCGGATACATCTCCGCGATCAGCGGATTACAGGCCGCCTCTACGCTGCCGTTGGCCAGGCCGATGAGGAAAGTGGAGATCAGCAGGTCCAGGTACGGCCCGAAGACGCTGCCCGCAAAGATCGTAAGTAGTAGCCCCAGTACGTGGCAAACAAAGGCCACCCAGAGGATTTTTCGGGGCCCGATCTCGTTGTAAACCGCCCCGCCGACCATCATGGCTACGGGGAAACCCAGGAAAGCCATGCTGTTAACCCACCCGAGTTGGGTATCGGTGAGCGCAAAATCTACCGTCAGGTCATTTAGAATACCCGCCCGGATGGCGAAGGTCATGGAGGTAACGATGAGCGCCACGCAGCTGGCCAGGAAGAGGCGGTCGCGGTTGGCCGGTACGCCGGCGGGGACGCCGCCTAGTGTATTGGTAATCATGCTGTAAGTGTTTCTTATTTGGAAAGCTGGCGGATGCGGACGTTGCGGAACCGGATGGGGTCACCGTGGTCCTGCAGGCTGATCCTGGCCACCGGTGGTACCACCGAAGTCCCCGTACTCCTTAAACTTGGAATCGGCGATCATCCTGGCCCATTCGTCGCCCTTGTTGGTGTAGCTGACGACCATTTCTCCGTTCAGCCAGTGCTCGACCTGCCCGTCGCGGACGACGAGCTTGGCCTGGTTCCACTCGCCGGCGGGCCGGACGGTCTCCTTGCTGACGGCGATCATGTCGTAGAGGTCCCCCGCCCGGTGGTTGGGGAACTTGGCATCCGGATGGCAGGTATTGTCCAGCAGCTGAAACTCCGGTCCGGTGAGCCAGGGGTACTGGTATTCCTTACTCTCCGTCACGTTGTAAACGATGCCGCTGTTGCCGCACTTGCCGATCTTCCACTCCAGTTCGAGTTCGTAGTTGGCGTAGGTCTCGTCGGTGACGATGTCTCCGCCGTTGTTGGACTGCCAGCCGTCCTTGTCGGTAACGTCCAGGTAGAGTTCGCCGTTCTCCACTTTCCAGGCCTGGCCGACGGTATCCTGTCCGTAGGTGTGCCAGCCGGTCAGGTCGGTACCGTTGAAGAGGTCGGTCCAGCTGTCGGTGGTGGCGTCGTTATCGGGAATTCGGTCGGTGACCGTATCTACGCCCGCGCCGGTACCGGGGGAGGCATCGCCGCAACCGTAGGTCAGGGAGGCGAAGAGGAAGAGGAACGCTAGTTTGTACATAATCGATTTTGCTGATAGGAGGGCTTAAGGTACGTTAAGGCGTATTATAATCAAGGGCCTCCGGGTCCTTTCCTCGGTCAGCGTATTGCTTTGGCTATCCGCGAATAGCCGCCCGATAAACCGCATCCAGTTCCGCCACGTATCCATCCGCCGCGTATCGCTCACCCACGTAGGCCCGCGCCGCCGGCCCCAGTCGTTCCCGCAGTCCGGGTTCGGCCACCATCCGTTCCAGGGCGGCGGTGAGGGCGAATTCGTCCCGGGCCGGGACGATGAGGGCGGTTTCCCCGTCGATGGCCAGCCCCCGGTTGCCCTCTATGTCCGTCATGATGGTGGCCTTGCCGAGGAAGAAACTCTCCAGCAGCACCTTACTCAGCCCTTCCCCCTTTACGCTGGGCAACAGGCTGATGTCGGCTGCCTTCAGTAGCTGCAGTACGTCGGCGCGGTGGCCGGCGAAGGTGAAGTCGGTAGGGTAGGGGCTGTCCATCAGGTCGGCCACCAGTTCCTGGGACTCGAGGTTGCGACCGGCGAAGAGGAAGTGGATCGGCAGCTCCGGAGAGAGGCGGCCGATGGAACTGCCCAGGTAGTCCATGCCCTTCATCCGGCGGGCGTTGGCCACGATCATCACCACCAGCTTGCCGCGGGGGATGTCGAACTCGGCGTGCAGGTCGATCGGTTCCACGTCGGCGTACCAGGCGGGGTCGTGCCCCTTAGCGACCACCACCGTCTTTTGGGGGTCGGTGAAGGGCACGGCGTCGATACTTTCCTTCACGGCGGGAGAAACACAGACGATCCGGTCCACGCGGGGCGAGAGGTGCTGGAAGTAGGCACTCGGATCCCACCAGTGGATATTACCGGTATAGCCCCGGTAGGTGAACACCTTACCCGGCCAGCCCTTCGCGGCGCGGATACCGGCTACGTTCGCCCTGTTGTTGAACAGGTGCAGCAGGTCATACCCCCCCCGGTCCAGTTCTTTCCGGATGTAATCGCGGTCTTGCTTACCGAATTTACTGTCGGGGTGCCAGTCGATGATCCGTACCCCGGCCGCTTCCAGTTCGTCCAGGTAGCTGCTGCCGAGCCGCCGGGTCATCAGCGTGACCTCGTAGCCGTGGTCGCGTACGAGACCGACGAACCAGCGACCCTCGGGGCGGACGGCATTGAGGCTGTCGCGGTAATCGGAAATGACAAGTAGTTTGGGCATGGTTGGATCGTTGGAAGGGTGGATCTTGCGGACCGTTGGACCGTTGGAGGAGTGACTCAACGGTTCAAACATCCAAAGGTCTAAACACCTAACGGTCTACAATAGGTTCCCCGTTCGCGTCCGTCGTCAGTACGTCGCTGAAGTAATCGAAGAAGGGGCGCAGGGCGAGGTGGATCTCCGCGGCGGTATCCAGGAAACCGGCACTGGTCACCTCCCGGTCCGTAAACTCCCGGCCGGCGTAGAACTGCTTGAAGTTCAGCAGGTCGATATTCGGGTGGTCGCGGGGGTAACCCTGGGGGGCGGTCTTGAGTTTGTCGCCCCGCATCTCTCCGAAGAGGCGGACGAAATCGGGGTCGGCCATGATCTCCCGCAGCGGATCGCCGTCTACGGCCAGTTCTTCCCGCATCCGCTTCAGGTCGTGGGATTCCATCCCGTAGAAGCCGCCGCCGACCATGGAGGCGCCCGGCTGGATGCTGAAGTAATAGCCACCCCGGCGCAGGGCCGTATCCCGGGTGAAGTGGCCGGACATACTGGTTTTATACGGCGCCTTGTTCTTACTGAAACGGACGTCCCGGTTGATCCGGAACAGGCTTTTCTTCCCGCTGGCGGTGCTGATCAGGTCGGTGTCCCGGAGCCGGTTCAGCAGGGCGTCGGCGAATTCGGCCACGTTCCCCCGGGCCGCGTCGTAGGCTTTGCGGTTGTCCTGGAACCATCCCTTATCGTTGTGCCGCGCGAGCTGCTTTAGAAAGTCCAGCGTACTTTTGTCAATCCTGACCATGTGGCGAATATAGCTCCCCAACGGTCCAACGATCCAAACATCCACCCCTGTCCTCCTTCCGCAGACTTCTCAGCTACCTCGGTAATTACCGCGCCCTCGTTTCCCTGGCCATCGTCAGCAATATCCTGACGGCTGTTTTTACCGTAGTGTCCATTCCGCTGTTTCAGCCCTTCTTCGAGCTGCTCTTCGAGCGGGTGGAACTGGTCACCGAGGCCCCGGCAGCCATCGAGAGCCGGGCCGACCTCCAGCAGCAGGTCAATTTTATGCTCAGCAGCTGGATCACCGAACTGGGGAAGGAGACCGCCCTGGCCTACGTCTGCGGCTTTATCCTGCTCTCCTTCCTGCTCAAGAACCTGTTCCGCTACCTGGCGCTCTTCTTCATGTCGCCCGTCCGCAACGGTGTTATCCGCGACCTGCGCAACGATCTCTACGGCCACCTCCTGCGGCTCCCGATGGGCTACTTCACCGAGGAGCGGAAGGGGAATTTACTCAGCCGGATCACCACCGACGTACAGGAGGTGGAGGCCAGCATCCTCAACGTGCTGGAGGCCGTTTTTCGCGAGCCCTTCATCATCGTCGGTGCCCTTACCTACATGATCGTCGTCAGCCCCTCGCTGACCCTGTTCGTCTTCGGGCTCATGGTCTTCACCGGGGTGGTCATCGGCGGTATCGGCAAGCGGCTCAAGCGCAGCAGCCACGTGGTACAGGAGAAGCTGGGTGACATCGTCAGCCGCACCGAGGAGAGCCTCGGGGGGCTGCGCATCATCAAGTCCTTCGGCGGGGAAAAGTACCAGGCCGCCCGTTTCGGGGAACTCAACGACAGCTACCGCCACAGCCTCATCCGCCTGCTCTGGCGGCGTGATCTCAGCAGCCCGCTCACCGAATTTCTCGGTATCGCCACCGTGGCGCTGCTGCTCTGGTACGGCAGCCGGCAGGTCTTCGGCGGTACCATGGACGCCGGTACCTTCCTGTCCTTCATCTTCGCTTTCTACATGGTCATCGACCCGGCCAAGAACTTCAGCAAGGCCTGGTACAACATCCAGAAGGGGCTCGGGGCGCTCGAGCGGGTGGAATCCGTGCTGGACATCCCGAACCCGATTGCCGAAAGCAGCGGGACGCTGACGAAGGGCGCGGACGCAGGTGCGAAATTTTCCGAAATGGCCTTTGAGTCGGTGTCCTTCCGCTACGCCCCGGAGGGTCCGGAGGTACTCTCCGACATCAGTTTTCGGCTGCCCCGGGGCAAAATCATCGCCCTGGCCGGCGGCAGTGGCGGCGGTAAGTCGACCATCGCCGATCTTCTGCCCCGCTTCTACGACCCCACGGCCGGCCGCATCACCCTGGACGGTCACGACCTGCGGGCGTACGACCTGACCGATCTGCGCTCCCGCTTCGGGATCGTCTCCCAGGAGGCCATTCTCTTCAACGACTCGATCTACAACAACATCGTCTTCGGCATGGAGGGGGTGACGGAGGACGCCGTCCACGAAGCCGCCCGGGTGGCCAACGCCCACGATTTTATCCTGGAGACGGCCGACGGCTACCGTACCAACATCGGTGACCGCGGAACCAAACTCAGCGGTGGCCAGCGGCAGCGCATCACCATCGCCCGGGCCGTGCTGCGCAACCCGGACATCCTGATCCTGGACGAGGCCACCTCCGCCCTCGACACCGAGTCCGAACGCCTCGTCCAGGACGCCCTCCAGAAACTGCTCGCCAACCGGACGGCCCTGGTGATCGCCCACCGCCTCAGCACCATCCAGAACGCCGACCAGATCCTGGTCCTGGACCGGGGGCGCATCACCGAGCGGGGTACGCACGCGGAATTGCTGGCGCAGGACGGGGCGTACCGGCGGCTGGTGGAGTTGCAGGAGTGAGTAAGCCCCGGTGGAGGACGCCCACGTCCGACTGACTATTATTAGTAGTTGCTATGCCCACAATTTATCGGTTATCCGTCTAGCCGGCTGCTGCTGACTATTTACCTTGTCATCACGAAAGCCACCGGTCTCCCGCTCTTCCTGTTGTGGCTTTGCACCTGCGCGCCGCGCCCATTCAAAAAACCAATTCCAGTTCCTCCACCCCAATAACCCGCACCCCCGAACGCATGGTGAAGCCCGGGCCGGTCAGCGGAGCCACCACGAATTTCCGGGTGATGCCCAGATCCGCCGTAGCCGTGGTAAAGCCCCGGCCTACCTTCGGGTTGGTTGACAGTTTGACCTCCACGGCGGAAACAGGTACACCCGCCCGGCACACTACGATGTCCACCTCCGCCCCGGCGTGCGTACGGTAAAAGAAGAGTTCGTGAGCTTCCGGAAGCTTAGCCGCCAACTGTTCGAGTACGTACCCTTCCCAACTGGCCCCGACGATGGGGTGGGAAAGTAGGGCGTTATGGTCGGGAATACCGAGTAAAGTGTGTAAGATGCCGGTATCGCGGAGGTACATTTTCGGAGATTTGACCAGCCGCTTTTTAGTATTGGTAAAGAAGGGCGGTAAGCGGCGGACCAAGAAAGTTTGCTCCAACCGGTCCAGGTAGCGGCGTAGTGATTTACTGTCGATGGACAGGGACCGCCCCAATGACTCATAGCTGATCAACTGTCCGGAATGATGAGCCAGCATGGTGAGTAGCCGCCGCATCAGTACCGGGTTAACATCGATACCCAGCAGCCGTAGATCACGTTCAAAGTAAGTCCGAAGGAAGAAATTGCGCCAGCGTGCCGAGTCCTGGTCCGTAGCCGCCAGGACGGCGTCGGGAAATCCACCGCGGTCCCAATGTTCGGTCAGGGTACGTACGGATTTTACCTCCCCGAAGGTTAAGCCGGTAAGTTCTACCACGGCGATTCTTCCCGCCAAACTCTCGGAGGCATCCCGGATAAGATCGAGGGAGGCGGACCCCAGAAGTAGAAATCTGCCGGGCCTGCGGTGGCGATCAATAACGGAGCGGAGTTCTGGGAACAGGGCCGGCTTTCGCTGTATCTCATCGAGAATAATTAGGCTGTCCAGATTATTTTCCGAGTAGGATTCCAGGTTATTGATGGCCGCTAAGTCTTCCGGTCGTTCTAGATCCAGGTAGAAAGAGGCCTGATCCACCTGATTTCGGATGGCCAGCGTAAGGGAAGTCTTACCGACCTGACGCGGCCCGATAATCACGACTGCGGGAAAAAGCCTACACAGGGCTAACACCTCGGTTTCCACAGAACGCTTAAGGTATAGCTCTCCTAACATTGAAAATTATTTAGCTTGTAAAGCAAGGAAGACCTGAATATAACAATAATAGGCGCTAAACTTGAAAAAATGCCCTGGGAGTCCGAATTTTCAAGCTTAGCGAAGCGCCTCTCATGTCGGTCATTTCAGCCGATGCGACGCAGCACATATGCGACTTTTAAAAATTGACTTATTAAAACATTTTGTTTTATGTTTGCCCCTGTCTTCCCTTAGATTATTTACAAGAACTCACACAGCACATGTACAATCGGAACGCAGGCGCCCCGCGCTCGACGGTCAAAGTCATCCCCTTTCGGAAACTTTCACTAAAACTGCCGCTCTACCCGGGGGTGTCCGCCGGGTTTCCCTCCCCGGCCGACGACTACCTCGAAGAGTACCTGGACGTAGGGGCCTACCTGGTCAAAAACCCCACGGCCACCTTCTTCGTGCGGGTACAGGGAGACAGCATGATCGATGCTTCCATTCACCCCGACGATATTCTGGTCGTGGACCGCTCCCTGACGGCGGTGCACGACAGCATTGTGATTGCCATCCTGAACGGAGAGTTTACCGTCAAAAGACTGTACCGGAAGGGGCGAACGATCAAACTCGTACCGGCCAACCGTAATTACCCCTCCCTGACGGTAGGGGAGGGGGACGATTTCCAGGTCTGGGGGGTGGTGGCCCACGTACTGCACCGTCCGTCGTGAGTCGTCTCTTTGCCCTCGTCGACTGTAATAATTTTTACGCGAGTTGCGAACGGGTGTTCGACCCGCGGGCGATCGGTCAACCCGTGGTCGTGCTCAGTAACAACGACGGTTGCGTGATCGCCCGCTCCGAGGAAGCCAAGGCCCTGGGCATCCCGATGGGGGAGCCCCTATTCAAAGTAAAGCGCCTGGTACGGGAAAAGAACGTGCGGATCTTCTCTTCCAACTACGTACTGTACGGGGATATGTCCCGCCGGGTCATGGAAGTCCTCGCCCGCCACTGTGCGGACGTGGAGGTCTACTCCATCGACGAGGCTTTCCTGGAATTACGCTTCGCCAATCAGACATCCGACTCCCTGCAAGCCTGGGCCGGGGAGCTGCGCGCCAAGGTGCTTAGCTGGACGGGTATCCCCGTATCCATCGGCATCGCCCCGACTAAGACACTGGCTAAACTGGCCAATCACCTCGCCAAGAAGCGTACCCGGGAGGGAGTGTACGCGCTGTATCCGGATAATGATTTGCTGAAGGAACTGGACATCACCAAAGTATGGGGCGTCGGCCGCCGTTACCGGGAGCGGCTGAACGCGGCCGGTGTCCGGTCGGTGTTTGACCTTCAGCAAGTCCGCCAGCGTTGGATGCGGCAGGAATTCGGCGTGGTCGGGCTACGGTTGGTGAAGGAACTTAACGGTCAGGTTTGTGCCGATCTCGAACCGCCGCAGTCGGAGCGCAAGCACACCATGGTCTCCCGCTCCTTTGCGAAGGACATCTACGAACTGGAGGAAATCCAGCGGCGGCTGGCCCTGTATGCTACCCGGTTGGGCGAAAAACTGCGGCAGTACGATCAGGCGGCGGGGGTACTGACCATCTACCTATGGGTGAATAAGTACCGCAATGAGCGTAAGGACGGCAGAAGCTGCTTCGCCCGCAGCGTCACCCTGCCGGTCGCGACGAACAACACCAACCACCTGATCGCCTGGTCGAAGGTGATTGCCGCCGCCCTCTTCGAAGAGGGGACGAATTATAAAAAGGCCGGCATCCTCGCCGGAGAACTCGTCCCCCAGGGCCTGCCCCAGGGCAATCTGTTCCACGACCACCAGAGCCACGAACAAGACAACCGGGTGATGGCAACCATCGATGCCATCAATAAGAAAATGGGCCGGTCCACGGTATTCTTCGCCGCCTGCGGGGAGCGTCCGGCCATCTACACGAATCAGGATTACAGGAGTCGGTGCTTCACGACGCGGTGGGGGGAATTGTTAAGTATCGGGTAGCGGACGGCTCGGTTACCTCCGGGGCATCATGTTAAGTAAGCTGACCTTACGCAAGCGTAAGAAATTTGGTTCCACAGAGTTGAACCGAGGAAGCAGAGTTAATCGGAGGAATAAATTTACTTTGCAAATTCAGAGGCAGCGAAGTACGCGTCCATCCCGGCTCCGCTAACTCTTGAATATCGCGCAGCAATTTCAAACTCCGTTCAACTCTGCTTCCCTCTGGTGGACTCCGTGGGACCAAACAGTTGCGCTTGCGTAACGTCAGTAAGGAAATAACATAATCCTGTTATTGATTTTGCCCACGGAGTGGCGCACGGAGGGCTACACGGAGCAGTCCACGGAGACGTCGGAGTAACCGAGGCAGCCTCTGTGCATACTCCGTGTAGCTTCTCGGTGCGCCGGCAAAGCCGGCTCCGTGGGTCAGGCCTGATAAATTCTACTTGCGATTACCGATTCTTAGAGAAGCAGATCGAACAGCCACACCAAACCCGGTAATAGTACCAGCAACCCATTCACCCAGATAGCGTAAAAATCTTCCCCTCGCCGCTCCGAAGTCAGGCGTACGACCAGTAGGCAGCAACCGAGCGTCACGATCAGCGGCAACCAAACACGAATACTGAGTAAACCCAGCAGTAGCGTACTGAGGACAAAACACCCCGCGGCCAGCCCCTTAGCCAGCCCCGGCTTTGTGTTGGCTACCGTACGAACGCCCTGTCGCCGGTCCAGGTCCACGTCCCGGAAATCGAAGAGGAGGGCAACGGCCAGGGTATAGCAGAAAATGGCCGTCATATAAACTATAATTACGAAGTCATTCGGTCTGGAATACATGGTTGGGTTGTGTGACCACGCCCCGATACCGGAGCTACCGTTACCGTAAGTGTACAACCCCGTCACTAGCATCCAGGAGAGGGCTACCCAAACCACTTTGACGTAGGGAAAGTCACGCAATCGCTGACCACCCGGCCAGGGGGGCGTCAGGTAAAATACGGTTAGCGGAATCGCAATAATTATTGGCCACCAGTTAACGTCGATGAAGGAGAGCCTTGCATCCAGGAGCGGACCGATCAGGTCGGACAGCCCAATCCAAACGGCCATTAGGAGAGCAACCACTCCGATCGTCAGGGATAACATAGGATACCGGCTAACTAAACGATAGCGTCGCCCGTCAGGAGCACCATTCGCCCGCCGGTACGACAACCACCGGTGCAGGGTGTACACCCCGAGCGTGGCGAAGAACACCTGAACGGGCGAAGACCAGTTTGCTGAATGAGGCGGCACTACGTGTAGCGTCAGCCAACTCAGCCCCGCCGCCCCCGCCGCGATCCAGAGGTGTCCGTAGAAGAGCCAGTTGAACACTTCTTCACCAATACGACGTACTGTTTTCATGAAGGGTAGACGTTGAAGGATGGGTACTCGTTTAAGCAAGGGGACGTACCCGCAACCGCAAGGGGGGTAACCACCGCGGGTAGCAGCGGAGCTAAACACCCTCGCTGCAAAAGGAAGTCGCTGAAAGCGACTGTCGCTATTCCCCAGTCGCTTCAGCGACTTCCTCCCACGGCGTGCGGGTTTTAACCGCTCGCGATTGACGCACACGGTGAATATTTTTTATTCCCCCTTTATGCATTCCACTCCAAAACCACATCCAGCGACCATGAGAACGAACTACTACCTACTGCTTTTACTGTTTTTTTGCACCTGCGTCCCCGCCCTCAGCCACGCCCAGCAGGCAACCATCGAGGGGAAGGTGATCGACGCGGAAAGCCGGGAAGGTCTGATCGGAGCCACCGTAGCGTTGTTCATGGAGGGAAGTTTCGTAAACGGAACCACGACTGATTTCGACGGTAACTACCGGTTCTCTAATGTCGATCCGGCGACTTACGACATCAAGGTGGAGTATACTGGTTACCCCCCGGTTCTCCTGACCGGTATCCCCGTAGCTGCAGGCCGCATGAATAACGCCGACGTTGTAATGGCGGCCGGTGTGAATCTGGAAGAGATCGTGGTGGTCGGCTACGCCGTCCCCCTCATCAAAAAAGACAACACCACCTCCGGACAGACCGTCACCTCCGAAGAGATCAAGAATTTACCGACGCGGAGCGTAAATCAAATTGGCGCTATAACTGCTGGCGCTTCCAGTGCAAAAGCGTCGAAGAAGATGGCTATCCATGGCTCCCGTTCCAACGGTACCGACTATTACGTTGACGGTATCCGGGTTTCCGGTAGGTCGGCACTGACCGATGATTCAGCCACCGGAAGAGCGCGCAGGGAACCCGATAGCACCGAACAGTACAACACCATCACCGAAAACCCCTTCCGCACCACTAAGGAAGCGGCCGTTTCCACCCTCAGCACCGACGTCGACCGCGCTGCCTACGCCAACGTCCGCCGCTTCCTCTACGCCGGCCAGCTGCCCCCGCCCGACGCGGTGCGCACCGAGGAAATGATCAATTATTTCCGCTACGCCGACGGCGCGCCGACCGACAAGAGCGGTATCGCCATGCGGACGGAAGTGGCCGAGTGCCCCTGGAATACCGACAACTACCTGCTGCGGGTGAACGTCAGCACCACGCCCATTGCCACCGAAGACGTGCCCGCCTCCAACCTGGTATTCCTGCTGGATGTATCGGGCAGCATGAGCAGTCACAACAAATTACCCCTGCTGAAGCAGAGCCTGGGGCTGCTGGTCGACCAGTTCGGCCCGAAGACCGGGTCAGTATCGTGGTCTACGCCGGGGCCGCCGGGCTCGTCCTGCCCGCCACTCCGGGCAACCTGCGCGACAGCATCGTCGGGGCACTCGACCGGCTGAAAAGCGGGGGTAGCACCGCCGGGGCCGCCGGTATCCAGTTGGCCTACGGCGTGGCCCGTAGGAACTTTATCCAGGGCGGTAACAACCGGGTCATCCTGGCGACGGACGGCGACTTCAACGTCGGCACCAGCAGCCAGGAGGAACTGGTGAAGCTGATCGAAGCCGAACGCAATTCCGGGGTGTACCTCACCGTCCTCGGCTTCGGCCGGGGCAACCTCCAGGACGGGAAGATGCAAATGCTGGCCGATAAGGGAAATGGCAATCACGCCTACATCGACGCCATCGGGGAGGCGAAAAAGATACTGATCGACGAATTCGGCGCCACTCTTTTTACCGTCGCCAATGATGTCAAACTGCAACTCGAATTCGACCCGGCAATGGTAAAAGAATACCGCCTGATCGGCTACGAGAACCGGCTACTGAACACCGAGGATTTCGCCAACGACAAAATCGACGCCGCCGAACTGGGCGCGGGGCATACCGTTACCGTACTCTACGAATTGGTACTGAATACCGGGCGAAAAGAACGGGGATCAATCGGCGAACTCCGCATGCGCTTCAAGCCACCCGGACAAGCCGTATCGAAACTGCTGAAGCAGTCCGTCGAATTTGCGCCGGCCCCCTTCGCCGGGGCCTCCGAAGACCTGCGGTGGTCCGCCGCCGTTGCCGAGTTCGCCCTGCTGCTACGCAAGAGCGAACACGCCGGCGTGGCGACTACCCCCACCTGCGGGAAATTGCCGGTAGGGCCGTGGGGTACGACCCGGACGGAACGCGCAAGCAAATGCTGGGCATGATTGAAATGGCCGGTAAACACTAGGTATTTAGCCGGATCAGACCTTGAAGTACCGGAAGTCTTGCTTGTCTTCCAGTCGGCGCAGGGTCTCCAGGATGAGCTTGATGACCCCCTCCACGTCGTCCTTGTGGGCCATTTCCACCGTGGTGTGCATGTACTTCAGGGGCAGGCTGATGAGCGCGCTGGCGACACCGCGACCGGAGTAGGCGAAGGCGTCCGTATCCGTACCGGTGGCGCGACTGCTGGCCTCCCGCTGGATGTCAATATCGTTGGCTTCGGCCACCTCGACGATCATTTGCAGCAGCTTATTGTGCACGGCGGGGGCGTAGGTGATACTCGGCCCCTTACCGGCCTTGACGTCTCCGACCTTCTGCTTGTTGAGCATCGGGGTGGTGGTGTCGTGGGTCACGTCCGTCACGATGGCCACGTGGGGCTGGATGGTGTTGGCGATCATCTGGGCACCGCGCAGACCGACTTCCTCCTGTACGGAATTAACGATGTACAGGCTGTACGGTAACTCCAGTCCTTCCTCGTGAATCAGGCGGGCTACCTCTGCGATACAGAAGCCGCCCATGCGGTTGTCGAGGGCGCGGCCGCAGTAGTACTTGTCGTTCATCACCTCCAGTTCGTCGGGGTAGGTAATGACGGTACCGACGTGAATGCCCATCTCCAGGACTTCCTCCTTGGTGTCGGCGCCCACGTCGATAAAGATATTGTGGCTCTGGGGCTGAAGTTTGGCGTCGTCACCGCGGCGGGTGTGGATGGCCGGCCAGCCGAATACCCCGCGGACGAGGCCCTTGTCGCCGTGCAGCAGTACCCGCTTCGAGGGGGCGATCTGGTGATCGCTGCCACCGTTGCGAACTACGTATATGTAGCCGTTCTCGTTGATGTAGTGTACGAACCAGCTGATCTCGTCGGCGTGCCCCTCAATGACCACTCTGTAGTCCTTGCCGGGGTTAATGATGCCGTAGGCCGTACCGTAAAGATCCAGGTGCACCTCGTCCACGTAGGGACGGATGTACTCGACCCAGAGTTCCTGTCCGGGGGATTCGAATCCGGTGGGGGCGGCGTTGTTCAGGTAGCGGTGCAGGAAGTCCTCGGAGGCGGTATTCAGAATGGACATATGGTAGTAGGTATGTAGAGCTAGAACTCAGGAGCGACCCTCGAAGGCTTCGCTCCAGGCGCGGGGGTCATCTTTCCACTCCCGCAGGGTGGCGGCCTCCGCGGCGGTGATGTAATTACTGGTAACGGCTTCCTCCAGCAGGGTGGGGTAGCCGCTCAGGGTGAATAGCGGGACTTCGGCCCCCTCGAAGGCACGGCGGGCGGCCGGGAATTCGTAGCTGAAAATAGCGATGGTACCCGCCACGGCCCCACCGGCTGCGCGCAGCGCTTCGACGGCCTTCAGGCTGGAGCCACCGGTGCTCACCAGGTCTTCCACGACGAGGTAGCGCTTACCGGCTTCCAGCCTTCCTTCTATCTGGTTCTGGCGGCCGTGTTCCTTGGCCTTGCTCCGGATGTAGATGAAGGGCAATCCGAGACGGTCCGCCAGCAGGGCCCCGTGGGGGATGCCCGCCGTGGCGACCCCGGCCACGCCGTACAATTCGGAAAATTCCGTCCCGATAACCATCGGCACGGCCTCCTTCATGGCATTGATAACCTCGTTTCTCACCTCCGGGTGGGAGAGCAGTACGCGGTTGTCGCAGTAGATGGGAGAGCGCAGGCCACTGGCCCAGGTGAACGGGTCGGCGGGCCGTAATTTGACGGCACCCGCCTCCAATAGTCGACGGGCAATTTGCCGGGAGGTGTCCATACGGTGTAACTTTCGCGCAAATGTACGTAATCCACATCAACGACCGTCCGCTCTACCTGCGGGCCACCGACGGGGCCGCCTGCCCCGCATCCGGCGAATTTCACCTGAGCGTTCCCTATTCGGGGCAACGAAAAACCCTCCTGCACTACGCCGATATGCTGGAAAAGGGGAGCCCGAAGGTGACTTCGGTAGAACTCCACGCCGACGACCTGCCGGCTCTCTGGGCCGATTTCCGCAGCCACTACAAGTGGGTGCCGGCCGCCGGTGGGGTGGTGGAACTGGCGGGGTCCGGTAAAACACTCTTCATTTTTCGGCGCGGCAGTTGGGACTTGCCAAAGGGGAAGATCGATGGGGGGGAAGACGAGCCGACGGCCGCCCTGCGGGAGGTGACGGAGGAAACGGGCGTGACCGATCTCACCCTCGGGGAATCACTGCCGACTACTTATCATACCTATCGCAGCCGCAAGGAGAAGCGCGTACTGAAGCCCACTTACTGGTTCCGGATGTCCACGCGGCAGGAAGCGCTGGTCCCGCAGGTGGAAGAGGATATCGAACGGGCCGTCTGGCTGACCATTGCGGAGGTGGTCGGGGGGGAAGGGCCCCTGTACCCCAATCTGCGTTTGTTACTGAGCCCCCTCGCGCACTGATCTGCTATCCGGGCGCGGCGCGCAGGTGCCGGGTTTTTTAAAAAAAGGGGGGTGTCGCTTTCATACCTCCCGGATGGTATTATATTTGTCGGACTCCTCCCTCCGTGGAAAGGAGTGGGTTTATGGTTTTTTTGCCGCTCATGGCATGCTTTTATAGTCTCTTGAAAAATAACCTGATTATTTGTCGTTTATCCCGCCCGCGAATCGTGGGTAGCTGTCAACTAAGGATTTACGATGACTTTCTGACTATGTGAGCTTGTTGTGCCGGCGCGGAATTTCCGACGAGCCGACCTAACTTGTTTTTGAATCTCTTATGAAAAACGAACGACCTAATCCGGGGGTGAGCTCACCCTCCACTAGGCATTCTCTTCTCTCGATTTTCCCTTCCCGGGAAAAATTCCTCCTCTCCGCCGTCCGGAGCAGGGGATTTCGTCGTTCGCGCAAACACTCCTCTCATGAAAAAGACTGTACTGTACACTTACCAGGATGCGCGCGCCGTCGCCCATAAATCGGATCTCATGAAGAATACATTTACAAACGCAGCCCGGCAGCTGGGGCTGCTGTTGCTGACCTTGTTGCTGACTTGTGGTCTGTCGCAATCCCTGTCGGCGCAAGCATTTGCGACGGTGGACGTCATGGCGCAGGCATCCTGTGACGATGCGAACGGGATGCAGGCTGCCGAGCGGCAGTATTACATCACCGTTACCGGCGTAATGAGTGATTCGGTGGGTAACTATACCGTATCGATTGACGGAATGGACGATCAGGTGTTCATTCCGGGGACCACTACGGCCCTGACCTTCGGTCCCTTTACCTATAGCCCGGCGGGAGGTGGTGGTCAGGAGGTCAGCGCCACCCTGGTGGGAAATAATGACGTGACCGGTTTCATGGACGTACCCGAGGTACTCTGTGGGGTGACCCCCGACGGCGGTCAGGCCTCCGGTGGATTCTGTATGCCGACCACTGACCCCGGTGCGCTGCCCGGTACCATTCTCGCCCAGTCCGCTCCCGGCACTTTCATGGCCGGCGGCAGCAGTGGTCAGGTTCAGACTTACGTACTGGTGGATAGCGACGGCATTATCGTTCAGTCCAATCTGTCCGGTTTCTTCACCGGCCTGCCCAGCGATACTTTTCAGGTATATGCCGTTAACGCCCGGGTAGACGAAATTCCGGCCAGCTTCCTGCTGCCGGGTACTGCTTTTGAGCCCGTCCTGCTCGGTCGTAACGATATCGAC
This sequence comes from Lewinellaceae bacterium, assembly GCA_963838715.1. Taxonomy (GTDB): domain Bacteria; phylum Bacteroidota; class Bacteroidia; order Chitinophagales; family Saprospiraceae; genus Neolewinella. The sequence continues at coordinate 2,102,430 of CAWISE010000009.1, read as the reverse complement.
GGTGACAGCGGACTCGACGGCGCCTGTTATACCATCTGTGGAGAGGAACCGATGGAGATCTTCGTACCCCTCAACTGCCTCAGTATCGGTTCCGTCGTGTTTACCGACAACGACGACGATGCCACCTTCGAACCCCTGGCTGGCGAGATGGGTATCCCGAACGTTGATATCAATCTCTTTGCGGAAAGCACCCCCGGCAGCGGCATCTTTGATAGCCTGGTCGCCACGACCATGACGGCCACGGATGGTACTTATTTCTTCGGTGGTCTGGACGAAGGAGACTACGTAGTTTCCATCCCGACCGCCCCCAACGGCTTTCCCCTCAGTTCTACCGACCCCGTGATGCCTACGGATATGGGGACGGGCGATAATATGGATAACGGTATTCAGACCATGCCCGGCGGTTCCGTCGTAAGCCCTACCATTACCCTGACCGCCCAGATGGAACCCCTGAGCGTCGATGAACCCGGTGCCGGCGGAGAGCAGGATGATAACGTAATGGTAAATAATACCACCAGTGACGATGATGCCAACGGTGACATGACCGTTGATTTCGGATTTTCACCGGCCCTGAGTATCGGCTCCCAGGTATTTTACGATACCGACAACAGCGGTGATCAGGATCCGCTGAATCCGCTCGAAACGGGTATTGAAGATATTACCGTGCTGCTTTACCAGGACACCAGTACCGCCATGGATGGTTCCGGGTTTGTGATTGTGGATAGCACCGTGACCGATATGGACGGTATCTATTTATTCGATACGCTCCCGGCCGGTAATTACCAGGTAGCCATTCTTACCCCCGCGGACGCGCCCCTTGCCTCCAGCGGCCCGGCCGTCTCCGATACGGAGGATGTGGATGGGAACAGTGATGGTATAACCACGATCAGTATTGTTCCCGGTACACCAGCCGCGGGGGATACGATTCGCTCAGGTACCGTTGTTTTGTTCCCCATGACCGAGAGCGAAGGCGAGACCTTCCCCGGCGGCGACCAGGACGATATGATGGACGGTAATGGTAATATGACGGTTGACTTCGGCCTCGTTCCCCAAAACTCCATCGGTTCCCTTGTTTTTACCGATATGAACGATAACGGTATCCAGGATGCCGGTAATCCGCTGGATACACCCATCGAAGGCGTAATCCTGCAATTGCTGGCCGACGTCAACGGTGACGGTATTCCCGAAACGGTGGTGGCTATGGATACCACGGATGCCGACGGTACTTACTTCTTCGGCAACCTGCCCGATGGTATTTTCGAAGTTCAGATCCTCATGCCGGACGGCAGTGCGGCCACGCCGAGTTCCGTCGCGGGTGGCGACGACCAGGACGACCTGATCCAGAACGGTACGTTCACGGCCGGCCCCGGCAGCCCGGTCAGCTCCGGACCCATCGAACTGATGGCCGGTGAGGAGCCGCTTGATGCTGACGAAATGGCCAACGCCGGTGGTATGCAGGATGTCGACTTCGATGCCAACGGGGATATGACCGTTGATTTCGGTTTCGTTCCCATGCTTTCCATCGGTTCCACGGTTTTCTACGATGTGAACGATAACGGTACACAGGACCTGACCAATCCGTTGGAGACGGGTATCGAAGGCGTATTCGTGACGCTCTTCCTGGACGTCAGTGCTGCCATGGATGGCAGCGAACTGGTGCAGGTGGGTACCACCAACACCGATGAAAATGGTAACTACCTGTTTACGATGTTACCCGAAGGGAACTATGTCGTAAGTGTTCTCCCCAATGATAATGCCCAGACCTCCTCGACCGACCCCGGTACCGGTGGTCTGGATAACCAGACCGACCTGGACGACAATGGTATGCAGGTCAGGCCGGGTAGGAGTGCTGTCTCCCCATCCATCATGCTGAGCGCCGGCGACGAGCCCGTTGAACCAGCCGGAAACCCGGGAGCCGCACAGGATGATCTGATTGGTGACCTGAACGGAGACGGTACGATTGACTTCGGCTTCGTTCCCGACCACAGCATTGGCTCCACGGTCTTTTACGATCCCGATGACGATGGCTTGCAGGATCTTAATGACCCAACTGAGGGAGGAATCGAAGGAGTGGCCATACAACTCTTCGCCGATCTGGACGGTGACGGCATCGCCGAGACACTTGTTGGCCGGGATACCACGGACGAAAACGGTAATTATTTCTTCGGTATGTTGCCCCCCGGTGACTACCAGGTAGCGATCCTCAACCCTAGCGATGCCGCTCCCAATTCTTCCACGGACCCCGCTACGGCCGGTGACAACCAAACGGACCTCAATGATGACGGTACCCAACTGGTTCCCGGTGGTGAGGTCCGCTCCCCAATTGTAAATCTGTCCGCCGGCGATGAGCCGATTGAGGACGAAAATAATCCCGGTGCCGGTCAGGACGACGGGGACGATCCCGACGAAGACGGTATCGGTAACGATGACGAAGATGGCGACATGACCATCGACTTCGGCTTCGTCCCCAACCTCAGCATCGGCTCCACGGTATTCTACGACCTGGACGGCGACGGCGCGCAGGATGCCGATAACCCACTGGAAAGCGGGATCGACGGCGTACTGGTGCTTTTATCCATCGACACCAGCGATGCCATGGACGGTAGCCTGCTGGTCGTGATCGACAGCGTACTGACCGACCCGGACGGTAACTACCTCTTCGACACGCTCCCCGAGGGTAACTACGTGGTGAGCGTAGTCCCGGCTGACGACGCGCCCACCAGCCCGATGACCGAGAGCGGTCTCGACGATGACGTGGACGGAGTCGACGACGGTATCCAGCTGATGCCCGGTGACACGACCCGCAGTCCGCTGATCATGCTGACCGCCGGTGACGAGCCGGGTGACGAGCCCTTCCAGGGCGGTACCCAGGATGACGGCATTGGCGAAGAGAACGGTAACCAAACGATCGACTTTGCCTTCGTACCTAACCAGAGCATCGGTTCGACGGTCTTCTTCGACATGGACGACAACGGAATGCAGGACGCGGACGATCCCCAGGAAATGGGTATCCCGAACGTGACGGTACAGTTGCTGGCCGACCTGAACGGCGACGGCACGATCGACCAGAGCGAAGTGGTCGCCACGACCACGACGGACGACATGGGTAACTACCTGTTCGACAGCCTGCCGAGCGGTGATTACCAGTTGCTGATCCCGATGGTGGACGACGCGGCGATGAACTCCTCCACGGACATCGCCACGAGCGGTGACGACAACCAGACCGACGGCGACGACAACGGTATCCAGCTCGTTCCGGGCGGTGCGGTACTCTCTCCGGTCATCACGCTGAGCCCGGGCGACGAGCCAGTGGGTGACGCGGAGGACGGCCAGGGCGGCGACCAGGACGACGGTGCCCTGACGGACGCCAACGGCGACATGACGGTCGACTTCGGCTTCGTGCCGATGCTGAGCGTCGGTTCGACGGTCTTCTACGACGTGGATGACAACGGCGTGCAGGACGACGATAATCCACTGGAGACCGGCATCGAAGACGTCCAGGTGTTCCTGGTGCAGGTACTGGAAGACGCGGCCGGCATGGACAGTCTGGTGGTGATCGACTCGGTCCTCACGGACGACATGGGTAACTACCTGTTCGACAGTCTGAGCCCCGGTGACTACCAGATCCAGGTGAACGTAACGCCGGAGGACGCCCAGACGAGTTCCGCCGGCAGCACGCCCGCGGACGATGACGTTGACAGCGTGGACGACGGCGACCAGGATGTGGTCGGCGGTCCGGTCACGACGGCGACCTTTACGCTGAGCGTGGGCGACGAACCCGCCGGTGACGACGAAGACGGTCAGGGCGGCAACCAGGACGATGGTCCGGATGACCTGAACGGCAACATGACGATCGACCTCGGCTTCGTACCCGACCTGAGCGTCGGTTCCACGGTCTTCTTCTGACGTCAACAACGACGGAATGCAGGACAGCACGGACGTGCTGGAGAACGGTATTACCGGTGTGGTGGTAGAACTGCTGGCGGACCTGGACGGTGACGGCGTCCCGGAAACGGTGGTGGCCACCGACACGACGGACGCTGACGGCAACTACTTCTTCGACATGCTGCCCGGGGGCACCTACGCGGTGAACATCCCGAACACCCCCGACGGGTTCGACGGGCCTTCCACCCCGGTTGACGCCACGGATACGGACGACGATCTGCAGAATGGTGCCGACAACGGCGACGGTAGCGTGACCAGCGCTCCCTTCGATCTGTCGGCCGGCGACGAGCCGGTGGGCGACGACGAGGGCAACCAGGGCGGTGACCAGGACGACGCGGACGATGAGGATGGCAACATGACCATCGACTTCGGCTTCGTGCCTAACCTGAGCATCGGCTCCACGGTCTTCTACGACCTGGACGGCGACGGTCTGCAGGACGAGGATAACCCCCTGGAAAGCGGTATAGACAGCGTACTGGTCTTCCTGTCCATCGACACGAGTGATGCGATGGACGGCAGCCAGCTGGTCGTGATCGACAGCGTACTGACCGACCCGGACGGTAACTACCTCTTCGACAGTCTGCCCGAGGGTAACTACGTGGTGAGCGTAGTCCCGGCTGACGACGCGCCCACCAGCCCGATGACCGAGAGCGGTCTGGACGATGACGTGGACGGAGTCGACGACGGTATCCAGCTGATGCCCGGTGACACGACCCGCAGTCCGCTGATCATGCTGACCGCCGGTGACGAGCCGGGTGACGAGCCCTTCCAGGGCGGTACCCAGGATGACGGCCCGAACGAGACGAACGGTAACCAAACGATCGACTTTGCCTTCGTACCTAACCAGAGCATCGGTTCGACGGTCTTCTTCGACATGGACGACAACGGAATGCAGGACGCGGACGATCCCCAGGAAATGGGTATCCCGAACGTGACGGTACAGTTGCTGGCCGACCTGAACGGCGACGGCACGATCGACCAGAGCGAGGTGGTCGCCACGACCACGACGGACGACATGGGTAACTACCTGTTCGACAGCCTGCCGAGCGGTGATTACCAGCTGCTGATCCCGATGGTGGACGACGCGGCGATGAACTCCTCGACGGACATCGCCACGAGCGGTGACGACAACCAGACCGACGGCGACGACAACGGTATCCAGCTCGTTCCGGGCGGTGCGGTCCTCTCTCCGGTCATCACGCTGAGCCCGGGCGACGAGCCAGTGGGTGACGCGGAGGGCGGCCAGGGCGGCGACCAGGACGACGGTGCCCTGACGGACGCCAACGGCGACATGACGGTCGACTTCGGCTTCGTGCCGATGCTGAGCGTCGGTTCGACGGTCTTCTACGACGTGGATGACAACGGCGTGCAGGACGACGATAATCCACTGGAGACCGGCATCGAAGACGTCCAGGTGTTCCTGGTGCAGGTACTGGAAGACGCGGCCGGCATGGACAGTCTGGTGGTGATCGACTCGGTCCTCACGGACGACATGGGTAACTACCTGTTCGACAGTCTGAGCCCCGGTGACTACCAGATCCGGGTGAACGTAACGCCGGAGGACGCCCAGACGAGCTCCGCCGGCAGCACGCCCGCGGACGATGACGTCGACAGCGTGGACGACGGCGACCAGGATGTGGTCGGCGGCCCGGTCACGACGGCGACCTTTACGCTGAGCGTGGGCGACGAACCCGCCGGTGACGACGAAGACGGTCAGGGCGGCAACCAGGACGATGGTCCGGACGACCTGAACGGCAACATGACGATCGACCTCGGCTTCGTACCCGACCTGAGCGTCGGTTCCACGGTATTTTTTGATGTAAACAACGACGGTATGCAGGACAGCACGAACGTGCTGGAGAATGGTATTACCGGTGTGGTGGTAGAACTGCTGGCGGACCTGGACGGTGACGGCATCCCGGAAACGGTGGTGGCCACCGACACGACGGACGCTGACGGCAACTACTTCTTCGACATGCTGCCCGGGGGCACCTACGCGGTGAGCATCCCGAGCACCCCCGACGGGTTCGACGGTCCTTCCACCCCGGTTGACGCCACGGATACGGACGACGATCTGCAGAATGGTGCCGACAACGGCGACGGCAGCGTCACCAGTTCTCCCTTCGAGCTGTCGGCCGGCGACGAGCCGGTGGGCGACGACGAGGGCAATCAGGGCGGTGACCAGGACGACGCGGACGATGAGGATGGCAACATGACCATCGACTTCGGCTTCGTGCCTAACCTGAGCATCGGCTCCACGGTCTTCTACGACCTGGACGGCGACGGTCTGCAGGACGAGGATAACCCCCTGGAAAGCGGTATAGACAGCGTACTGGTCTTCCTGTCCATCGACACGAGTGATGCGATGGACGGTAGCCAGCTGGTCGTGATCGACAGCGTACTGACCGACCCGGACGGTAACTACCTCTTCGACACGCTCCCCGAAGGTAACTACGTGGTGAGCGTAGTCCCGGCTGACGACGCGCCCACCAGCCCGATGACCGAGAGCGGTCTGGACGATGACGTGGACGGAGTCGACGACGGTATCCAGCTGATGCCCGGTGACACGACCCGCAGTCCGCTGATCATGCTGACCGCCGGTGACGAGCCGGGTGACGAGCCCTTCCAGGGCGGTACCCAGGATGACGGCCCGAACGAGACGAACGGTAACCAAACGATCGACTTTGCCTTCGTACCTAACCAGAGCATCGGTTCGACGGTCTTCTTCGACATGGACGACAACGGAATGCAGGACGCGGACGATCCCCAGGAAATGGGTATCCCGAACGTGACGGTACAGTTGCTGGCCGACCTGAACGGCGACGGCACGATCGACCAGAGCGAAGTGGTCGCCACGACCACGACGGACGACATGGGTAACTACCTGTTCGACAGCCTGCCGAGCGGTGATTACCAGTTGCTGATCCCGATGGTGGACGACGCGGCGATGAACTCCTCGACGGACATCGCCACGAGCGGCGACGACAACCAGACCGACGGCGACGACAACGGTATCCAGCTCGTTCCGGGCGGTGCGGTACTCTCTCCGGTCATCACGCTGAGCCCGGGCGACGAGCCAGTGGGTGACGCGGAGGGCGGCCAGGGCGGCGACCAGGACGACGGTGCCCTGACGGACGCCAACGGCGACATGACGGTCGACTTCGGCTTCGTGCCGATGCTGAGCGTCGGTTCGACGGTCTTCTACGACGTGGACGACAACGGCGTGCAGGACGACGATAATCCACTGGAGACCGGCATCGAAGACGTCCAGGTGTTCCTGGTGCAGGTACTGGAAGACGCGGCCGGCATGGACAGTCTGGTGGTGATCGACTCGGTCCTCACGGACGACATGGGTAACTACCTGTTCGACAGTCTGAGCCCCGGTGACTACCAGATCCGGGTGAACGTAACGCCGGAGGACGCCCAGACGAGCTCCGCCGGCAGCACGCCCGCGGACGATGACGTCGACAGCGTGGACGACGGCGACCAGGATATGGTCGGCGGCCCGGTCACGACGGCGACCTTTACGCTGAGCGTGGGCGACGAACCCGCCGGTGACGACGAAGACGGTCAGGGCGGCAACCAGGACGATGGTCCGGATGACCTGAACGGCAACATGACGATCGACCTCGGCTTCGTACCCGACCTGAGCGTCGGTTCCACGGTATTTTTTGATGTAAACAACGACGGTATGCAGGACAGCACGAACGTGCTGGAGAATGGTATTACCGGTGTGGTAGTAGAATTGCTGGCGGACCTGGACGGTGACGGCGTCCCGGAAACGGTGGTAGCCACCGACACCACGGACGCCGACGGTAACTACTTCTTCGACATGCTGCCCGAGCGGAACCTACGCGGTAAACATTCCGACGGGACCTGCCGGAACCGATGGTGCCTCCACCCCGGTCGACGCTACGGATCTGAATGATGACCTACAGAATGGTGCCGACAACGGCGACGGTAGCGTGACCAGCGCTCCCTTCGAGCTGTCGGCCGGCGACGAGCCGGTGGGCGACGACGAGGGCAGTCAGGGCGGTGACCAGGACGACGCGGACGATGAGGATGGCAACATGACCATTGACTTCGGTTTCGTCCCCAGTGCCAGCATCGGTTCTACCGTATTCCTGGATGCCGACAATGACAGCGAGCAAGACTTCGACGAAATCGGGCTCGACAGTATTCTGGTTTTCCTGGCTATTGACACTTCCGGAATGGGGGATTTCGTGGTGATCGACAGCCTCCTAACGGACGAGGACGGTAATTACCTCTTCGACACTCTGATTCCGGGAGACTACATCGTGACGGTGGTACCCCCGGCCAGTACTCCCCTGAGCTCCGACGGAGAGAGTGGAATGGACGATAATGACGATGGTAACGACGATGGTATCCAGATGAACGTCGGAGACACCATCACCAGCCCCGTGATTACACTGAGTCCCGGCGACGAGCCACAGGACGAGGAAGACCAGGGCGGAAGTCAGGATGCCCCGAACGACGCCGACGGTAACATGACGGTTGACTTCGGCCTCGTACCCATCGGTTCCATCGGCTCACTGGTTTTTGCCGACCTGGACAACGATGGCCTCTACGACCCGATGGTAGATACCTTCCTGGTGGGCGTTCCCCTCGAACTCTACGAGGACAACAATGCAGATGGCATTCCCGACGGTTTAGCCATTGCGTTCGACACTACGGATGCTACGGGGCTTTACCTCTTCGACCTGCTACTACCCGGCAACTACATTGTAGGAATTCCAACCCCTCCGGAGCAGAACACCATCAGTAGTAGCATAACGGATAATACCGAAAACGTCGATGGCAACGACAACGGTATTCAGGATATGGCTGGCGATCCTACCTTCTCCGGCACGATCATCCTGACGGCAGGAATGGAGCCCACCGACGGAGAGGAGCCAAGCGCCGGCGGCGACCAGGACGATGGACTGACCAGTGACAACGGGATCAGTAGCGATAACTACGGTGACATGACGGTAGACTTCGGGTTCATCGGCGCGGTGAGCGTAGGTTCTACCGTATTCCTGGACCTTAATGACGACGGAATCAACCAGAACGACGAAGACGGCGTGCCTAACGTCGTCGTTCAGCTATTCACGGCAGCCGGAGACTTCGTAGGGGAGACCATCACGGACGATAACGGTAACTACCTTTTTGAGGGCCTGGTGCCCGGCGACTACTTCATCCAGCTTCCGGGCGGACAGTTCGTTCCCGGGCAGCTGTTCCCCAATGAGGTACAGGTATCGGACGAAAGCTTCAACGCCGACGACGACATGGACCAGACGAACGACGGTACCCAACCCGACGGACCGGGCACGGTCATTACAACCGGTGTATTCACCCTGGAGCCTAATACCGAACCCATTAACGGCCCCAACGGCCTCGACGGTTTTGAATTTGGAACCGGCTCGATGCAGGATCAGGTAGATGACGACAACGGTAATATGACCGTAGACATCGGCCTCTTCGCCCGCGTCTTTGACCTCGCGCTCATTAAGCGTCTGGCTCCGGGACAGGAGATCAACGTAGTTCCCGGTGATACGGTGGACTACCAGATTCGCATTTTCAATCAGGGGAACGTCCGCGCTGACAATATCCTGGTCAGCGATTACATTCCTAACGGGCTACTTTTCGATGCCTCGATCAACCCGGGGTGGACATTTGAAGAGTCCATTGACGCGGATCGCGATCGGGTGTCGTTCACCGCCACGGATTTTAACGGCAACGGGTTCCTACGGCAGGACACCTTCTTTGACATCTCCATCCGGTTGGTAGTCAACCCCGCCATGGATGCTTTCCAGACGCTGACGAACGTTGCCGAAATCAGTGACGCGACCGATGCGGTGGGAGGTAACGTGACGGATTTTGATTCTCCCATGGATACTGACCCGGACAACGACGAGTTCGAACAAGACAACGAAATCGAAGGAGACGGTACGAACGGCGGAGACGAGGACAACTCCGATCCGGCTTTCGTAAACGTAGGCGGGTTTGACCTGGCACTCATTAAACGCCTGGACGACAGCGCCGATCAGACGGTAGCCCCGGGAGAGAACGTGACCTTCAACATCACGGTCATCAACCAGGGAGCCATTGCGGCGGATTCCATTGTGATAAGTGACTACATCGTGGATGGGTTTACCTTCAACCCGGACCTCAACCCGAACTGGATACTGGTGGACGGTAACGTTGCCCAGACTACCCTGAACCGGGGAGAGGAACTGGAAGCTACCGTCGGGCTCGAACCCGGACGTCGGGTAACCGTGGATATCATTCTTACGGTGGACGACGCGCAGTTCCCCGACTTTGCTGACGGAGACACCGATAATCCGGATGGAGTACAGGCCGGTCAAAGATTGGTCAACACGGCGGAAATTACCGTGGCGACCGATACCTCCGGCGTAGTACAGGAAGACATCGACTCCGTAGCGGACATGGACCCCGATAACGAAGGGCCCGTGGATGACAACCAGGAGAATGGTGCCGGCGACACGGACGGTGACGGTGTTAACGAAGAGGACGAGGACGATAGCGACATCGCCGTCGTCGTCCTGGAATGCTTCCAGGATCCCGGAATCGACGCCACGATCGAGGTCTGCCTCGGTTGTGACGAAGCGGAAGTGAGCATCAACCTGTTTGAGTCCCTTAATGGACGGCCGAACACCGGCGGAACCTTCAGTTACGACCAGGATCTCTTCCTGGACGATGACGGCAATGAGGTTATCATCGACCTGAGTGACCCCACGAACGTGATTATTCCGGGTAACCTGGACCGCGGTGAAAGTTACTTCATCAGCTACACGATCCCCGCAGTCAACGGATGTACGGAGATGACCTCTACGCTGACGATCGACATCATCGATATCCAGAATCTCTCCTGTGTCGGCTTCCAGAACATCTCGCTCGGCGAGGACTGTATGGCCGAAATTCTTCCGGAGATGATCTTGCTGGGCAATATGTCCTGCGCCAACTCTCTGGAGGTGACGCTGCTGACCGCTACCGGCGATACGCTGCGTGACCCGAACGGTCTGCCGACCAATATTGTCGGAAACGAGGAGATCAACGATGTACTACTGGTGAGCCTCTCCGACCCGATGTGTAACAACACTTGCTGGGGACAGATCACGGTAGAGGACAAGCGCCCGCCGGTCATCGACTGTCCTGACGATGTCAGTGGCTTCGACGACAACGACTTCATCTGTACGGATATCGACCGTATCCTTAATATGCAGTCCAGTCTGCCCTTCACCGGTCAGCCGGTAATTGAGGACAACTGTACGCCACTCGGTAGTCTTGACCTGGTCTTCAACGACCTGCTCCTGCCAACGGCCGACGATCAGTGTGACGTTCGTACCATTCTGCGTACGTTCATTGTCACGGATGAAAGTGACAACCAGGCCCGTTGTACGCAGCAGATCACGGTTCGTCCGCCAACGCTGGATGACGTGAGCATTCCTACGGACTCCGTGGTCACGTTCAATTGTAACGAGACCTTTGCAACGTTGCCCAACGGAAACCCCGTTCCGTCCCTTGGTGGCGAGGCATTCATCACCACGGCCTTCGGTACTGAATTTGTCTCCGGCGGAGCAGCCTACTGTAACATCGGTGCCAGCTTCTCCGACAGCCGCCGCATCATCACCTGTGAGAATACTTACAAGTTTGTCCGTACGTACACCATCCTGGATTGGTGTGCCGTTGATGCCGACCCGATCGTATTCAGCCAGGTAATCAAAGTCGGTGACTTTGACGCCCCTGAGTTCACCGGACCGGTACAGGATCTGGATTTCGATGGTGTACCGGATGTCGGCCCGCTGTTCTTCAGTACCAATGCCGGTGACGAGTGTGCCGCCTTCATTCGTCTGGATGATCCGAGCATCCGCGTGACGGATAATTGTTCCGCTGATATTTTCCTCAGTGCCAATATCTACCCCAACGGTGACCTGACGGCCACGCCGATCGGTACCTTCGTGGTCGACCTGAACGACGGTGACGCCGAGATCAGTTCCGCCATTCCGGCCGGTACGCACATCCTTCGCTATCGTGTTCCGGGACAATTGCGGCAACGAGGACTTCGAAGACATCGAAATCGAAATTGCCGACCGGACGGCTCCGGTGGCGATCTGTGAAGATGGACTCAACATCAGCATCACCGCCGGCCAGAGCCAGACGGACGAGGCCAGCACCGGCATCGCGATTCTCACCCCCGAGATGATCGACGCCGGCTCCTACGATGACTGTGGTGAAATTCAACTCTTCATTGCCCGCGTTAATGACGCCAACATCAATACCGAGCCCTACGACCAGGAGCTGGTACTGACCTGCGCCGACCTCGGGGTGGTACGCGTCGGCCTCCGCGTCATTGACGAAGAGGGTAACGTGAACGACTGCTGGCTGGATGTCCTCGTGGAGGACAAGGCCCGCCCGACCTGTATCCAGCCCGCTCCGGTACGGATCAGCTGTATCGTGTTCAATGAGACACTGCCCGCCGACATCCAGGAGGCCACGGACGAGGAACTGGACGCTGTCTTCGGTGCCGCCTTCGGAGTGGACAATTGTGAAGTGAACCTCGAGCAGACCATCATCGGTAGCCTGAACAGCTGTGGGGTGGGCAACTTCACCCGCCGCTTCACCGTCACCGACGGACAGGGCTTCACGAACACCAACGCCTGCGTACAGAGCATCGTGGTCTACGGTGTACACGACTACACCGTCGAGTTCCCCGTGGACGTTGAGGGAGACTGCATGGACATCCCCGAGTACGACGGCATCGAGAGTACCGAGCGTGCCTGCGATTTGATTGCGGTGAACGTAGCGGTGGATACTTTCCGCAGCCAGGAGGCCGCCGAGGAATGCTTCAAGCTGGAGGTGGTCTACGAGATCATCAACTGGTGTGAGTACGACGGCGAAGGTCAGGCCTACATCATCCCACGGGATGGCGACGGTCTGGTTAACCGCAACCCAGAGACGCAGCCCCTTTACCTGCACGTAGTGCCCGGTACCAGTGCAGAGACCATGGATGATGACTTCGCGTTCCTGAGCCGCTTCAGCGACACCCGCTTCGACGCCTTCGCTCCCCAGCGGGACAACCTGCTGGACAACGGCGACGACAACGACGGTGATGACGATGACAACGGCGACGACAACATCGACGACGATGCCTATGCCTTCGACCAGAGCCGCGGTTTCTTCCGCTACACCCAGTTCATCAAGATCTACGACGACGTAGCACCGGTGATCGACACGGACTTCGACAGCGAAGACTGCTTCGCCGGAGTGGGCGAAGAGTGCGTAGCGGATGTCACGATCGACTTCACGGCCGAGGACGACTGCTCCGCGGCCAACGTGACCGTTGAGCTGGATGCCGACTACCTGGTGAGCGCCGGTTTCCAGCGCACCCGCTTCGTGACCGACAATGAAATTAGCGATAATGCTGACGGCAGCTTCCGGGTAAGCCTGGCCGGTATCCCGGTCGGAGAGCACGCGCTGCGTGTCCGCGCCGGTGACGGTTGTGGCAACTTCGACGTGGAGATCATCGAGTTCTGCGTCACGGCGGACAAAGCCCCGACGCCGATCTGCATCCAGACGCTGACGGTCACCCTGATGCCTGACGGCGACGGTGGTGGCATGGCCGACATCTGGGCCGCTGACTTCATTGCTTCCGACGTGGAGGATTGCTTTGGCAATGTGATCGATAGATTTGCGATCTACACCGAGGGTGAAATCGAGAACGGTATTAGCCCGACCTTCCCCCGCCAGGGAGTGACCCTGACTTGTGAAAATCTGGGCGACGCGGACGTTCGCGTCTACGCCTTCGACGACCGCGATAACAACGACTACTGCTCGGTAGTGGTCGAGGTACAGGACAACAACGACATCTGTGACGTCATGGGTCGTGGAACACTAGCCGGTACGATTGCTACCCAGGACGATATCCTGGTGGAAGACGTACAAGTGAACCTTACCGGAGCCAACGATATGGTGGCTACGGTTACGACCGATGTTGATGGCAGATACTCCTTCACCAACCTGGAGTTGGGAACGGACTACACGATCGAGCCGGATTACGTCCGTCCCGTCGACCTGCGGGAAGTAAAGACCTCGGATATCGTGGCGGTTACGCGTCACATCCTGGGTACTTCCCTGCTGCCGACGGCCTACGACTACGTAGCGGGCGACGTCAATGAGGACGAGGAGATCGACATCTTCGACATCATCGGCATACGCCGCGTGATCCTGGGTCTGGACGCTGCCTTCGCCAACCCAGACGGAGACAGTTGGGTATTCGTGGCTGCCGACTACAACTTCGGCGACCTGGAATCCGAGTACCTGAATGCCTTCCCGGAGGTGTACAACGCTAACGACCTGCAGGCCAGCATTCTGAATGCTGACTTCGTAGCCGTTGAGCTGGGTAACGTAAGACGCCAGGGGCAGGGGCGTAGCAGCCTCGACCTCAAGGTGGAGAATGCGCGTCTCCGGGCCGGAGAAACCCATACTATCCAACTGGATGGCCGTGAAGTAACTGGTTTCCAGGGTACCCTGGACCTGGGTGCCGGTCTGGAACTGCTGAGCGTGGACTTTAACAGCGACCACGGTGGTATGAACCTGGACCACACGGCCGACGGGCTGGTGGGGATGAGTTTCGGAGAGCCGACGGTCGTGAGCGTGATCGTACGGGCGACCGTAGCCGGTCAGTTGAACGAGTTGATCTGCCTGAATGACGACCTGGTCTACCGGGAAGGAATCAGTGGTTCCGTCGAGGAGGGAACGCTTGATTCCCGGAGTATCGCCCTGGAATTCCTGGGCGACGCGAACGATGTCCTGGAAGTCGCCGGCTACCGGCTGCTGCAGAACGTTCCCAACCCGGTCCGTCGCCTGACGACCATCGGGTTCGAGTTGCCCGAAGCCCACGCGGAAGTGACGATCACCGTCACCAACGCCGCCGGTCGCACGGTACGGGAGTACACTCAGGAGGGAGTGGTCGGCTACAACAGCCTGACGGTCAGCCGTCGCCAGCTCGGTGGTACTTCCGGGGTCTACTCCTACACGGTTCGGGCCGGAGAATGGATCGCCACCAAGCGAATGGTGATCGTAGAATAAGCGGATTTACGTGAATAAGTACGAAGAGTCATCCGGGTAAACCCGGGTGGCTCTTTGTATTTAGCAGACCCCGCACCTGCGGCCGCGCCCTTATCAACAAACGGCCCCGCAGTATGTAGTATCTTTGTTACTCACACAGCACCACTTTATGTATAATTTGATTCTCTTCGGCCCGCCTGGTTCCGGAAAAGGCACCCAGGCGGAACTACTGGTGAAGAAATACGGCTTCTTACACATCAGCACCGGAGACATGTTTCGGTACGAACTGAAAAATAACACGCCGCTCGGACAGGAAGCCCGGGAATATATGGACCGCGGGCACCTGGTGCCCGACGAGGTGACGATCGCCATGCTGCGTAAACGGGTGGAGGAAAATCCCGGAGTCACCGGTATCATTTTTGACGGATTTCCCCGTACCGACCCCCAGGCGGAGGCCCTCAACGAACTACTGGAGGAGTGTGACAGCCAGGTGAACGCCCTGATTTTGCTGGACGTGAACGAAGACGAGGTGGTACGCCGAATCATCGGCCGTGGAGCTACCAGCGGCCGCGCCGACGATTTGGCGGAGAATACCATCCGTACCCGCTACGAAAATTTCGTCAAGTACACCACGCCTGTTTTCGATCACTACACCGAGGCCAGGCTGGCTCACCGTATTGACGGCATGCAATCCATTGACGACGTGGCCGCCGCGATCGATGCCCTGGTGGCCCCGAAGGTGAAGGATTAATAGTTGAAACGATATGGCAAACGGTAATTTTGTTGACTACGTAAAGATCAACCTGACCTCCGGTCACGGTGGAGCGGGTTCCAAGCACTTCTACCGTGCCAAGGGCATCCCGAAGGGGGGGCCGGACGGCGGAGACGGCGGCCGGGGCGGGCACATCATACTGAAGGGCAACCGTAATTTGTGGACCCTGCTGAAGTTCAAGTACAAAAAGCACATCCGTGCCTCCGCCGGAGAGCGGGGTGGCAAGAACAACCAGCACGGTGCCATGGGTAAGGATGAGATTATCGACGTACCGCTGGGCACCATTGCCAAGCACGCCGAAACCGGAGAATTTCTCTTCGAGGTAACCGAGCACGACCGGGAGTACATCCTGGTGAAGGGCGGTCGCGGAGGACTGGGAAACACCAATTTCAAGACCTCGACCTTCCAGACCCCGGAATACGCCCAGCCGGGCGAGGAAGGGGAGGAGGGCTGGTACATCCTGGAACTCAAGGTGCTGGCGGACGTCGGCCTGGTCGGCTTCCCGAACGTGGGCAAGTCCACGCTGCTTTCCGTCCTCTCCGCCGCCAAGCCGGAGATCGCCAATTACGAGTTCACCACCCTCGTGCCCCAACTGGGCGTCGTGGAGTACCGGGACGGTAAGAGCTTCGTCATGGCGGATATTCCCGGTATCATCGAGGGAGCGCACGAGGGACGGGGCCTGGGGCACCGCTTCCTGCGCCACATCGAAAGGAATGCAACCCTGCTGATCTGTATTTCGGCGGACGCCGATGACATCAAGGGGCAGTACCGGATCCTGCTGAACGAACTCGAGCAGTACAACCCGGAATTGCTGGATAAGCCCCGGCTGCTGGCCCTGACCCGGGCCGACCAGGTGGACGAGGAGTTAAGGGAATTGCGCAAGGGAGAGATCCCCACCGACCTGCCTCACCTCTATACCTCCGCCATCACCCAGGAGGGGCTGACGGAGTTAAAGGACATTCTCTACCGCGAGATCATCGCGAAGCGGGAAGACTACGACGGCGTTCAGGAACCCATGGAATCCTAAAGGAAACGATCGAGTTGAGCGCCGACCAGGTTCTGCAGTAGTGCGGTAGCCAGGTCCCGGCTCTCGTTGGCACCGATACCCTGGCGCTGGAAGTGATTTTCCAGCCGTACCTGGGATTGGTAGTAAGAGACGCGGAGCGCACTCACGATCTGGGCGTGGAGGGGGTCTTCGGTAGACCACGCACTGACGTTACTCCAGAGGGTAGCGGCCCAGGCACGAACGCGGCTGGCCGCGGCGGGTGCCAGCGGCTCCCGGGCGGAGTAAAGCGCGTCCCGCTGCTGGGCCAGCTGGCGGGCCCGGTCGGAGTTGGCCATGCCGGCCGCCATGTCTTCACTGATGCGCAGGAGCACGCTGATCTCCGGCCAGGCGGTAAAGCCGCTCCGGTTCTCGCCGACGGGCGCGAACGTCGAGCCGGCCAGGAGGCGGTATTTCCGGATCTCTTCCATGTCGTCCCAGGCGTTTTCGTAGGCGGAAGTCGTACCACTGCCGTAAAGTCCGTCGATGGAACCGGTGTAGTAGCCCTTTTCCTTGAGGACCCGCTGTAGTTCGGCGGCACTGCTGCGCTTTACTTTTCCGTCGATGGCGGGCAGGCCGGTCACGCTGCTGCCGGCGGGTAAGGCCGGCGGAGCAACGTCCCTGCTGGTCTGAACGGAAGGAGTGGGAGTAGGGGAAATGACGGGGGAGTCACCGTAAGTACTCGGGCCGGGTGCCGGGACGGTGGTCGTCGCGGCGGGGCTGGCCGGAGTGGTAGCCGGGGGTGGCTGCTGCATCTCGAAGGGGATCAGGGGTTTCTTGATGCCGGTCTCGAAGGTGCCGATGGGAATGAGCCGAACGTTGTTCACCTTCTTGACGAAAGCATCCTTATAGCCGAGGGCCTGGATGGATTCCAGAAAACCCACGGCCGTTTGCCCGTCCGGGTAAATGCCGGTCACTACCTTATGCACGCCGTCGACGGACTCTACGTAAAGCGTACCGGCCCGGTCGAGGGATTCCCACTTCAGGGGGCGGTCTCCGGCCTGGTAGGCGATCTGAATCACCGTGACGGGCTGGCCGCCGGCGGTGGGCAGGGGGAGTACCTGGGCGTTGCGGTACTTGCCGCCCAGCAGGGTGGTGGCTACCCGCTGGGCATCCGCCTGCTTGCTGAAATTGCCGACGTAGACATCGGTAATGTTGTCCCCGCGGGGAGAGCCGTAGACGAGGCCGTAGGTGCCGAGATCGGGGAAGTCGGCGGCGCGGACGTCCCGGAAGCTTCCGACACGGACGGTAAAAAGATCTTGGGCGAGCACGCAGGTGCAGGCACTTAACAGTAAAAGCAGAGTCAGCAATCCCTTCATGATAGGCGAAGCGTTGGTTAGGGTGTGGTTTCGCGATGAATAACGGCTCTGCGACACGAATGTTATTGTAGCGATTAAACCTATGTACTTAGCCGGTGTCAAAGATTACGTATGCAAAGCACTTCTTCCGAGACGGAACTGTTGGAGCGGTTGGCCGTACCCCGTTTGCGGGACCAGGCTTTCCGGGAGCTGGTCGCCACCTACGGCCCGGCCCTCCACGGCCATCTCCTGCGAATGCTTCGTTCCGAAACGGATGTGGACGACGTACTTCAGAATACTTTCATCAAAGTGTACCGGGGGCTGGATGGTTTCCGGGAGCAGAGTAAACTGTCCACCTGGTTGTACCGCATCGCGACGAACGAAGCGCTCACCTGGTTGCGCTCGGCAAAACGACGGGGGCAACGAACGGTCTCCCAGTCAAATGAGCAGTTGGCGGTACACCACCCGCGGGCGGATACCCCGTTCGACGGGGAAGCAGCCCAGCAACAGCTGTTACTCGCCCTGGATCGCTTGCCCCCCAAGCAAAGGGCGGTGTTCAGTATGCGCTACTTTGACGAACTGACCTACGCGGAGATCGGCCGGATCACCGGTACTTCCGTGGGCGGACTAAAGGCCAGTTACCACCTGGCCGCCAAGAAAATAGAACAACAATTACTCCATTATGCAGCCCAATGATACTGATGAACTGCCGGAAATCCTGCGTACCCTCAGGGGTAGGGGAGACGGTCTGCCAAAACCGGGGCCGGCGTACTTCGCTCAACTGGCGGAGCGGTCGATCCGGGAGGGTAAACAACCCCTGCGGGCGCCCCTGCGGTTGCTGCGTGCCCGCACGCTACTGACGGCGGCGGCCACGCTGTTGCTGCTGCTGTTCGCCTGGTTCCTGATGAACCGACAGCTACCGGACCCGGTAACGAGCCCGACCAGCGACCGGCTACTGGCGGACATCGAAGCGGACGTGATCGAAGAATACGTGTCGGAGTACGCCGATGAGTACGATGACGACATCCTTATGGAAGCAAGCATTGAAAATTAGAATTATGTACAGATATATCTTTTTACTACTACTGCTGTTGTCGGTCGGAAACGCCACGCTGATGGCACAGCCCGGCGGTCGGTTCGCCCGGATAAAGGAAGCCAAGGAGGCCCACCTTACGGAGTACCTCGGGCTGACGGAAGCCGAGGCTGCCGCCTTTCTACCCGTCTACTGGTCCTACGATCTGAAATTACGGCAATTGAAAAGAACGCACCGCGTCACGATGACGGAGTCGCCCGCGATCACGGAAACCGCGGCCCTGGAAAGTATCCGGGCCCGGCAACGGGCGCGGCAGGAGTACCTCGACCTGGAAACTGCCGCGGAGACGGCTTACCTGAAGCAGTTGCCCGCCACCAAGGTGGTGTTGCTGGAGGAAGCGGAACGGTCTTTTCAGCGAAAGCTGGTAAGCCGGATCAGAGACAATCGACCCCGAAATCACTAAGAACTGTAGGTTAAGGAGTTATGCGGTGGTTTGTTTATTTTTAAACAAATTGTTAGTATTTGGGGGCAACTTTTTCTCGCTCCCGTCGTATTTTTAGTCGAATCTCCAGCCAATGGTCCAGGTGGTTATGCCGGGGTAGCTGATTCCTATGAGCAAGAAAAAGAACGATCAACGCGAACTGGCCCTGAAGGCCCTGGTGAAACGCTTCGAGGAGAGTCGGGGCCGCAAGACCGAAGCCTACCTCTCCCAGGAAGAGTACGAAGAGTTGCTCCTGCACTACTACGGGCAGGAAGATTATGACCAGACTCTGCTGGTAGCGGACCTGGCCATTGCCCAGTTCACCTTTACCCCGGAATTCTACAAGTGGAAAGCCCTGATCCACAAGATCGGGATGGAGGAAGACCTGGCGATGGCTACGCTGGAGAAACTGAATATCTACGCCCCGAACGATCCGGAAGTACTCACGCTGCGGCTGGAAGTGCTGACTCATTTTCAGCACGTCGAACCCGCCCGGGCGGTGCTGGAACAGTTACTGGCCACGACCACCGACGACGTGAAGGTCAGTTCCCTGGCCTTCTACGATGCGCAGTTGTTCCTCCAGGAGGGGCAGTTTGAGGAAGCCTGGCGCGCCTTCCGCTGGAGTGTCCGTCTCGATCCCTGGCAGGAAGCCTCCCTGGACGAGTTGCTTAACGCAGGCGAACTGGAGACCTTCCGTCAGAAGACCGGTCACTTCCTGCGGACGATGGTAGATAAGAATCCCTTCAACGACGTCCTGTGGTTCTACCTCGGTATCTATTACGATGATGACGGAGACGACCACGCCGCCCTGGATGCCTTCGGTAACGCGCGCTCCCTCAACGAGGACCGGGCTGCCTACGAACTGGAGTACGCTGACAAGCTGTTCGACCTGGAGTTTTACGAGTCCGCCCTGAAGGGATACGCGGCCTACTACGAACACCCGGAGGCGGAGGATAGCTACGAGTCCTTCATGCGCATCGGCCGTAGCCACCAGTTGCTGAACCAGTTCAAGCCCGCGAAGGAGGCTTTCGTGAAGGCCCGGGAATTGTCTCCGCATATGTACGATGTCTACCAACATCTCGGGGAATGCTACGTCGGGGAGGAAAACTGGGCCATGGCCGTTTACCACTACGGACAGTCCGTGGAGCAACAGCAGCATACCTCCGATTGCTGGTTAGGCCTGGCGCTGTGTCAGTCAGCCCTGGGCCAGTCCTCGGAAGCGGAGGCCGCCTTCCTGAAGGCCCTGGAAATGGATGACCACTTCAGTGATGCCTACGTCACCTACGCCCTGTTCCTGGTCGAGCAGGGAAGGGAACTGGATGCCGTCGAAGTACTCAAGGAGGCCCGGCAGGACTACCAGGATGCCGCCCTGCTCTACGGCAGCGTCGCGGTACTGCTGATGTGCAATCGCCGGAAGCAGGCCCTGAACCAGCTCAATGACGCGCTCTCGGCACACTACGCCGATCACGATATGTTGCTGGACTGGAACCCTCAGTTGCGGGAAGACAGCGACGTGGCTGCGCTACTCGCGCTACACGGGCGTGAACCATAGGCCTTCCCGGTCGTCCCCACTCGTGTAGTCGATCAGTATTTCCTCTCCCGCGGCAATGTCCCGACGGGCGGTGATCTGGATGTGTAAGAAATCATAGTCCATCAGGAAATCAGCATTGGCCGGCTTTCCGTGGTTGTAGAGGGAGCCGTACCCCAGGGCAATGGCTGCTCCGTCTCCGGCCCAGAGAAAGTAATAATCGTGCAGCCGCGTTTCGTGGATCGCCGTGCGGTCTTCCGGGGAGAGGACGATGACGGGGGCCAATTCAATGACGGATCCGGCGGGAATGGCGGTGGCGGTGAACACCCCCTTGCCGCCCCGGTCGCTGTGGTTCAGGTACAAAGCGGGGTGATGGTTCATCTTTAGCAATTATCTTGTTGGCAGAAACAACACCCAACTCATGGAATTGAATTTCCTCACGGAGGATAACCTGGAACTGGTCAAACTATGGGCCATTAACGTAGCCATCGCAATAGCCATCGTCATTATCGGCTTTATGGTGGCCAGTTGGCTCACCAAGCTGATGACGAAGCAACTGGATCGGAACAAGACCGATCCCACCATTGTCAACTTCGCCCGCTCGGCGGTTGGCACCGGCCTCAAGATACTCGTCATTCTGGTGGCGGCCGGCCACGTCGGCATCGAAACCACCAGTTTTATTGCCATCATCGGCGCCCTGGCCTTTGCCATTGGGTTCGCCCTGCAGGGCACCCTCGGTCATTTCGCCAGCGGGGTGATGCTGCTGTTCTTCCGCCCGTACAAGGTGGGTGACCTCGTCACCATCGGTAACGACCGTACGGGGACCGTGCAGGAATTGCAGATCTTCAATACCATCCTGCTTACCCTGGATAACCGTAAGATCATCGTACCCAACGGTACCGTGACCAGCAACACCATCATCAACATCAGCGGCCAGGGCATTATCGGGGTGGAACTCACCTACGGCATCGGCTACAACGACAGCATCGACAAGGCCCGCGAGGTGATCCTGCGCGTCGGCCGGGAGTGCCCCACCATCATTGACGAACCCGCCCAGGGCGTCGTCGTCGCCTCCCACGGAGACAGTTCGGTCAACCTGGCCACCCGCCCCTTCTGTAAGAGCGAACACTACTGGGACACCTTCTTCTACATGCAGGAGCACGTGAAAAAGGCCTTTGACGCCGAGGGCATCAGCATTCCCTACCCACAGATGGACGTACACGTGGAAAAATAGATCGTTGGACCGTTGGAGACACTACCACCAACGGTCCAACGGTCCAACGGTCTAAATCTCCATCTCCCGGATCATATCCCACACCAGACTGGCCTCGAAGCCCCGCTTGATCATGTAGTCCGCCACCTTGCCCCGCCGGTCCCAGTCGGAGTAGCGGGCGCGGCGTAGTTCCTGGGCGTTGTGCTTCTCGATGTCGGAGCAGAGCACGTCGATATAGTCGGGCTCCTCGATTTCCTTCAGGGCCTTGCGGATGCAATAGGCACTCAGGTCCCGCTGTTTGAGTTCACGGGTGATCTTCATCCGGCCCCACCGCTTGATCTTGAACTTGCCGCGGGCGAAGGACTGGGCGAAGCGCAGTTCGTCCAGGTATTTCTCCGTGATCAGGTCGGCGATCACGGCCTCGGCGGGCTCCCCGTAGTAGCCGAGTTCCCGGAGTTTCTGACGAGCTTCCTTATGGCACCGGTCCTGGTAAGCGCAGTAGTGCTGCAGGGCCTCGACGGCCTGTACGTGGGTGTAGACTACTTTTTTCTCCTGCTTCGGCTTGAACATCTCCGGTAAATATACCACAAAATGTTGTTTAGTGGCCACCCGCAACTCCGATAATGACGAGCAACCATAGGTAGCCATATGCACTGACGAAACCGAACAGAACAAGCGGTACCCAGGCCACAGCGCTCCACCACTTAGCTTGGACGAGGAAACGAAGTAATACTACTACATGCACTGCGAACAGTAGGATTGCCAACAGCAGATTACTGGGTATCAGGTAGATCAGTATATGTTCCTCCGGCAGTGAATAGGCTGGTAGAAATAATAGTAATAGTAGACCCGCCAACAGGAAAAACTGAACGAGCGTAAGGAGTATCAGTACGGTGCCGACAGCAGAACGCATCCTAAGAAAAGTGGCGGATCATCCGGATTTCCTCGTCACTCAGAAAACGCCAAAAGCCCCGGGGCAGGTTCTTTTTGGTCAGTCCCGCGATGTAGGTCCGGTCCAGTTTGTCGACGTTGTACCCGAAGTGCTCGAAGGCACGGCGTACGATGCGGTTGCGGCCGTTGTGAATCTGGAGCGTCACGTTATTGGGTTCGTCCGGGGTGGTTAGCCGGACCCAGTCGGGCTTGAACGGGCCGTCTTCCAGTTCGTAGCCGACTTCCATTTCGGCGAGGTGCGCAGGTGCAAAATCTTTATCCAGGGTAGCCTGGTAGATCTTGCTGACCTCGTAGCGGGGGTGGGTGAGCCGGGTGGCCGTGTCCCCGTCGTTGGTGATGAGCAGTAACCCGGTGGTATCCCGGTCGAGGCGACCGACGGGGAACAGCCGGAAGTTCTTCAGGGCGGGGTCCTCCAGCAGGTCCATCACCGTAGTGCGGTCGTGTTCGTCGCTGGTGGTCGTGATGACGTTCCGGGGCTTATTGAGCAGGATGTAAACGAACTGCTCGGAGGGGCTGACGATCTTGCCGTCGTATTCCACCACGTCTCCCTCCACGATCTGGTAGGCGGGGTTGTCGAGCGTCTCTCCGTTTACCTTTACCTTGCCGGCCTTCACCAGGTCCCCGGCCTGACGGCGGCTGGCCACCCCGCTGTGGGCGATGTACTTGTTGAGCCGCATCCCGATGATGGAATCGGCGCTGCGCTCCAGTCCGGGAGGGGTAGCGGAGTTGCGGGCCTGGGAGCGTTGAAAACGGCGGGGCTTCTTCATCCGGCAAAGGTAAGCGAAGGTGGTGAGCCGAATCGTTCTCGCTCGATAGCGCGAGAACTTCGTCTCACCACTCGTAGCGCGTATTCCGCTGAGAAAAGACTGAGCGCGTTCCGAGTGGTGAGACGAAGTTTTTTCCCACTGGGAAAAAACAATTCGGCTCACCACCTCCACGCCGGTGTGCATTCCAACCCCTTCGTGCATCCACTAACCCAAACCCAAGCTCACCATGCCACTACGATGTATCTCCCTGCTCCTGTTCGTGTTACTCTGCACCTGCGTCCGCGCCCAGGAAACGGAACCCACGAAAGTGCCCTCCGAAATAAAGAGAGCCACCGTGTACCTCCAGGGGGCCCAGGTGGAACGGGAGGCCACCCAGCGGCTGACCGGCGGTCAAAAGTCGCTCGTCCTCACCGGGCTGACCGCCAAACTCGACCCCGCCAGCGTACAGGTCACGGCCGGCCCCGAGGTGACCATCCTCAGCGTGTCCCACCGGCTGGACTTTTTCCAGCAGCCCGAAAATGACCCGGACGTCCGCCAGTGGGAAACCCGGATCGAAGCCCTCGACCGTCGTACGCGTCGCCTACAGACCGAAGCCGCCATCGACCGGGAGGAGGAGGCCATTCTGAAGGCCAACCGCCAGATTGCCGGTACCGACGGCGTGGATGCCGCGGACCTGGAACGGGCCGTCCGTTTTCAGCGCGACCGCATCGCCGTCATCCGCATGAATTACCTCACCATTCAGGACAGCCTGAGCGCCATCGCCGAACGGCGCAAGCAGCTCAGCGAACAGATCGCCGCCCGCGGCCGGGAAGGACAGCGCGACGCCCAGAGCGAACTGGTCGTCGTGGTCAAAACGGACCGGAGCGTAACGGCACCAATCAAAATCAGCTACGTGGTGCCCGATGCCGGCTGGGTGCCCCACTACGATGTGCGGGTCGCCGACATCAGCCAGCCGGTCGACCTGCGCTACCGGGCCCGGGTGTTCCAGTCGAGTGCCGAGGACTGGAAGAACGCCCGGCTCACCCTCTCCACCGGTAATCCCAGCCGCAACGGCAATGCCCCGGAGTTGCCCGTCTGGCGGGTGGCCCCCGGCGTTCGCCCGCCCGTGTACCGCCCCGTGGCCGACCGGGAGGTGAAGTTCGGCTACCGTACCGTCGAGGGCGTGGTGACCGACGAAAACCTGGAGGCCCTGATCGGGGCCACCGTAGTGGTACAGGGGACCGAGATCGGCACGGTGACGGACGTCGACGGTAATTTCAGCCTCGACGTACCGGCGGAATACCAGAAACTCAACGTGAGTTACATCGGCTACGAATCGAAAACGGTGCTGGCCACCCAGGGGCAGGTGCACGTCCGCCTGGGGGAGAATACGAGTGCACTGGACGAGGTGGTGGTGACCGGTAGCTCCGCCGGAATCATGCGTTCGAATATGCAAATTAGCCGGCCCCGCATTCAGCGAAAGGAAGCCGCCCCGGCCGTGCCCGTCCAGGTCCAGCGGCAGGCCACCACCACCAATTTCGTGATCGAACTGCCCTACAGCATCCCCAGCGACGGCAAAAATTACGACGTCGACATCCGGCAGTTCGACGTGCCGGCCGACTTTCACCACTTCGCCGTTCCCAAGCTCAGCCCCGACGCCTACCTGACGGCGGCCCTGACCGACTGGGAGCAGTACGATTTGATCAGCGGAGACGTTCACCTCTTCTTCGAAGGGACCTTCCTGGGCGACTCCTACCTCGACGTGGAGAACACCAGCGATACGCTGGAACTTTCCCTCGGCCGGGACCCCGCCGTCATCGTCACCCGGACGGCCACCGAGGACTACCGTAAGAAAGGAGGCATCCTGAGCGGTCGCCGGGCCGAGAGCCGGGGCTGGACCATCGCGGTGCGCAACACCAAGCAGCAACCCATTCGCCTGACGCTGCTGGACCAGGTACCCGTCTCCGGACAGAGTAACATCGACGTCGAGCACGACTTCCCGGGGGGAACCCTCCTGGACGAAGAAAAGGGCCACGTTCGCTGGGAACTGAACCTGGCGGCCCGGGAGGAGGAGAAAATTCAATTCGGCTACACGGTGAAGTATCCGAAGGGGGAGCGGGTGTTCGTGGAGTAACTTGCCCCGCGATGACCTACGACTTCAACCCCGACCTGCCCTTCCTGCCCGCCGTGGCCGGCGACTGGCGCGGCAACCCCATCGAAGGAGGAGAATTCCAGTACGTTCGGGACCCCTTCCGGCCGGACTGGAGCGTGCTCCTACGCATGCTCCTTTCCCGCAATCCGCAAAGGGCGGAAAAGAAGGCCGACGACTGGACCCCCCCGGTGAGCACCGACGTTACCTACCTGGAGGACCGCTCCCGCGACTGGATGGTCTGGCTGGGGCACGCCTGCTTTCTCTTCCAACTGGGCGGGCTCCGCTACCTGACGGACCCCCAACTCGGGGACATGCCCTTCGTTCCCCGACGCGTGCACCCTCCCTTCCCGGTCGGGGATATCCGGGGGGTGGACTACCTGCTGCTCAGCCACGATCACCGGGACCACGTGGACGGGCACTGCCTCAAAACGTTGGTCGCTAACAACGACGTCCGAAAGATCTACGCTCCTCTCCGGCTCTCGCGCACCATCGGAAGCTGGGTGGGGAATATCCCCGTCGAGGAGGCCGGCTGGTACCAGACCTTCGGGACGGAGGGGCAGGCCATCGAACTGCATTTCCTGCCGGCGCGTCACTGGTGCCGGCGGGGGCTGACGGACTTCAACCGCTCCCTCTGGGGTAGTTTCATGATCCGCTCCCTGCCTTCCGGCCGGCTCCTGTACTTTGGGGGGGACAGTGCCGAAACCGACTACTGGGCGGACATCGGTGCGCTCTTTCCGGACATCGACGTGGCCATGCTGGGCATCGGTGCTTATGCCCCCGCCTTCATGATGCAGGATAACCACGCCAACCCCGAGGAGGCCTTCCGGGGCTTTCGCGACCTCGGGGCGCGCCACTGGTGGCCCATGCACCACGGTACGTACGACCTCAGCAACGAGCCCGCCTCCGAACCGCTGCGACGGGCGCGGGAGGTAATGGAGGAAGCGGGGATGGCCGACCGGCTGATCGGGCAAACCATCAATTTACCGTACTACCTGGATACCTGAAAGGAATGAGGGCGCGGCGCGCAGGTGCCGGGTTCATAAACGGGCACAGGCGGCCCGTAACCAGTCCGCTTCTTCGGGCTGAAGCAGGGGAGCGACCCGTTCAAAGACGGTCTGGTGGTAGGCATTCAGCCACTCCGTTCCCTCTTCTCCCAGCAAATCGGTATCCACCAACCGCCGGTCGATGGGAAAGAGCGTCAACGTCTCGAATTCCAGGAATCCTTCGGTGGCCGCCGGACGGGTAACCACCAGGTTCTCGATCCGGATGCCGTACTCCCCGACGGGGTAGTAGCCCGGCTCGTTGCTGAAGATCATCCCGGCCCCGATGGGGTACTGGCCGTTGGCCGACTTCGGGTTGGCGTGGATGCCGGCCGGCCCCTCGTGGACGTTCAGGAAGTAGCCGACGCCGTGACCGGTGCCGTGTCCGTAGTTCAGCCCCGCCTTCCACAGCGGGAGGCGGGCCAGTACGTCGAGCTGCACCCCGGCCGTGCCGACGGGAAAGGCGGCCCGGGAAAGGTCGATCATTCCCTTCAGTACGAGGGTAAAGTGGGTGCGCTCCGCTTCCGTCGGTTCCCCGAGAGCAAAGGTGCGGGTGATGTCGGTCGTCCCGTTGCGGTACTGCCCCCCGCTGTCGAGCAAGAGTAAACCGGACGGATCGATCCGGGCACTCCCAGTAGCCGGCGCGCGGTAGTGAATGATGGCCCCGTTGCCCCGGTAGCCGACGATGGCCGGGAAACTGTCGTCGACGTAGTGTTCGTAGTCGGCGCGCAAGGCGGTCAGTTTTTCGGCCACTTCGTGCTCATCCACTCCCGTCTCGATCGCTTCGTCGAGCCAGCGACGCAGACGGAGCAGCGCGACGGCATCGTACCGCATCGCTTCCCGCAGGTGATCGAGGGAGGTGTCGTTCTTAACGGCCTTCCATCCGGGAATGGGACTCCCGTGACGCGCTACGGATTCCCCGCCGGCTTGGTGACCGAGATAGGCGGAAGCGGTAGCCGGATCCAGGCCGATGTCCTGACTGTCGGCATTCAGCGCGCGGAGGTGACCGGCGATGTCCCCGTAGTCCTTTACGGTAAGGGCGTGACCCTCCGGCATCCCCTGACTCCAGGAATCGAAGCGCGCTCCCTGATCCGCGAACAGGACGTTATCTCCCCGGCGGCCGACCAGGAGATAGGCGTAGGCCAGCGGGTTGAAGTCGATGTCTTCTCCCCGCAGGTTAAGCAGCCAGGCCAGGTCGTCCAGCCCGGATACGAGATAGTAGTCGAGGTCTTGATCTTCCACCCATTCCGCGAGGCGGATAAGGCGTTGCTGCCAGTCTTCCCCGCTGAAGTCGGAGGTGTGTTCGAATACCGGTCGGGCGGGCACGGCCGGCCGGCCCTTCCAGGCCACCTGAATCAGATCGGTTTCGGTGGTCAATCGAAGATTTTTAGCCTCCAGCTTTTTCCGCAGCCGGTCGGCAGCGTGGAGGGAGAACACCCTGCCGTCCACCCCGACGGTCTGCCCGCTGATGAGGTGGTCCCCCAACCATTCGGCGAATTCCGGGACGTGGGGCGTTCTCAACTTCATCAGTTTGATCTCCGTGCCCGCCAGTTCGGTCTCCGCCTGGGTGAAGTAGCGGCTGTCGGTCCACAGCAGGGCATCGTGCAGGGTAACGACTACGGTTCCCGCCGAGCCGGTGAAGCCACTGATCCAGGCACGGGCGGCCCAGCGGTCGGCGACGTACTCACTCTGGTGCGGGTCGGTACTGGGAATAATGTAGGCATCGATCTGTTGCTCAAGCATCGCCCGACGCAGGGCGGTTATCTTTTCGGGAACGGTCATGGGAACAAAGGTAGGGAGGCAGGGGGAACCCCGTACCTTACCGGTATTCACTCTCCTGGCCATGCGCATTTCTTCCCCATCCCTGTTATCCCTGTTCCTGCTACCCCCATTCCTCCTACCGTGCTGCCGCCAGGACCCGCCTCCATCCGCTTACCTTCCGCCTATCTCCGAGACTATGACCTACGACGAAGCCGACTACCAGGACCTGACCATCCCGGATTCCGTACTGTACGATCGGATTTTGGGTAGTCTGGTCGGATCGGCCATCGGGGACGCCATGGGCGCACCGACGGAAATGTGGTCCGCCCACGACATCGGGGAGGAATACGGCCACGTCGACCGACTGGACATGGTCCTGCGGGAACCCAGCCCCGAGGGGCCGTGGGATTTCAATCTTCCCCCCGGAGCGGGCACGGATGATACCCGGTGGAAGGCGCTGACCGTGGATTTCGTGGTGGCCGCCCACGCCGGCTTTCGCCATCAGGAACCACTCACCTTCAGCGCCGGCCCCTGGGCGAACTTCATCACCGATCGCTACGCGGAGAGCATCGACCGCCTCCGCAAGACCGATGGGCTGGAACCCGAGCCGCTGGAGGACGAAATGCGCCGGGTTACCTGGTTGCAGGAGTGGGCCAAAATTACGCGGGCTTACGGAAGTGGCGACGTGGATGCCTACCGCAATACCCTTTCCCGCTTCTACGGCGGGGAGATGAGTTGTGCCGGCATGCTCTACGCTCCGGTCTTCGGGGCCGTCTATCCCGGCCGCCCGGAAAAAGCCTACGAAGCCGCCTACGAACTGGGGCTCTTCGACCTGGGCTACGCCCGCGACATCACCGGCATCACGGCGGCACTGACGGCGGTCGCTTTTCGCGATACGGTGGGGCCGGAAGATTTTCGCAACGTCCTGCGGGAAGTAGATCCGGCGGGCTTCTTCCGTTCCCGCTTACTGGGGCGGGTGGCCTACCAGCAGTTCCGCCAGGCACGGGCCATCGTCCGGGAAACCGGTCGGATGACCGAGCAGGATGCCCGTAAACGGAAACTTCGGTTGCCGGATGACTACCCCTACGACAGCCTCTCCTTCGCCCGTACCACCCGGGCCTACGAACTTCTGGACAAGGCCAAGCAGGACGTCCCCTTCCACGCCGGCGAAATCCATCTCATCAACCTGACCGCCCTGCTCTTCAGCGACTTCGAGTTCGGTCCCGCCCTGGAATTCGTGACCAACTACGGTCGCGATAACGATACGGTAGCCGCCGTTACCGGGGCCATCCTGGGGGCCAGCCACGGCTTTAAACGATTACCGGAGGAACAACGGGAGCTGGTCCTCCGGGTGAATCGGGAGGTGTTGCACATTGATCTGGAGCGGGCCGCGCGGGAACTGACGGAGGTGGTGCTGGGGCGTAGGCCGCCGCCTTTGTAAGGGAGAGGCCCTACCGCCGCGAGTAATTCGGCGCCTCCTTGGTGATCGTAATATTGTGCGGGTGGCTTTCCGCCATGCCCGCTCCCGTGATGCGGACGAATTGCGCATCCTGCAGATCGGTGATCGTGGCGGCACCGCAGTAGCCCATGCCGGCCCGCAGACCGCCGAGGTACTGGCCGACCACTTCGGCGAGGCTGCCCTTGTAGGGAATGCGCCCCTCGATACCTTCCGGTACGAGTTTCTTTACGTCATCTTCGACGTCCTGGAAGTAGCGGTCCTTACTGCCCTTGTTCATGGCCCCGAGGGAACCCATGCCGCGGTACACCTTGAATTTCCGGCCGTCGAAGAGAATGGTTTCCCCGGGGCTCTCGTCCACTCCGGCGAACAGGCTGCCCGCCATGATGGTGGAGGCACCGGCGGCGAGTGCTTTGACAATGTCTCCGCTGTACCGGATGCCACCGTCTCCGATCACGGGAATGCCGAGGGGGGCGAGGGCGCGGGATGCATTGTAGATCGCTGACAGCTGCGGGACACCCACCCCGGCCACGATACGCGTCGTGCAGATGGACCCCGGTCCGACACCGACTTTGACACCGTCCGCCCCGGCCTCCGCCAGCGCCAGGGCAGCGGCGGCCGTGGCGACGTTGCCACCGATGATCTGGAGGTCCGGAAAAGTGGATTTCGTCTTCCTCACCGCATCCAGTACGCCGCGGCTGTGACCGTGGGCGGTATCGATGGTGATCACGTCCACGTTGACGTCGACGAGTGCCTGAATTCGCTCCAGCATATCACCGGTAACGCCGATGGCCCCGCCGACAACGAGGCGGCCGTAGCTGTCCTTGCAGGCGTTGGGGTAGTCCTTGACTTTGAGGATGTCCTTGTAGGTAATGAGTCCCACTAACTTCCCGGCATCATTGACGACCGGGAGTTTTTCGATCTTATGCTGTTGCAGGATGTCCTTGGCCTGCCCCAGGGTCGTACCCACCGGAGCCGTGATGAGGTTTTCCCTGGTCATCTTCTCGCGGACAAGCTGATCGCTGGCTACCTCGAAACGCAGGTCCCGGTTGGTGAGGATACCCACCAGGTTATCGTTGTAATCGACGATCGGGATACCGCCGATCCGGTGACGGCGCATCAGCTCCTTGGCGTCCGCTACGGTGCTGTCGGCACTCAGGGTGACGGGGTCGACGATCATACCGGATTCGGAGCGCTTCACCATCCTGACCTGCTCGGCCTGCTGCTCGATGGTCATATTCTTGTGGACGATACCGATCCCTCCCTGGCGCGCGATCGCGATGGCAAGGCGACCGTCCGTTACCGTATCCATGGCGGCGGAAGCGATGGGCGCATTGAGCCGGAGGCCAACCGTCAGCTGGCTGGACAGATCGACTTCGCGCGGAAGTACCTCGGAGTAGGCGGGGAGGAGAAGTACGTCGTCGAAGGTGAGTCCCTGCTCGACGAATTTGGGGTGGCTTTGGTTACTTTCCATGCGCAAAGGTATGTAAAAATCCGGCTACTGTCGCTGCGCTACCGCCAGCGTAGCGATACTCAACTTTACCCCGGGATAGATTTCCAGTAACGCATTGCCGCAAAAATCCAGCGTCGCGCCGGTGGTCATCACATCGTCCACCAGCAGGAGGTGACGGACGGTTTCCGGTAACTGGAAGCTTCTGTTGACGGCGAATGACTCACTCACGTTTTCCATCCGCTCCAACCGCCCTTTCTTCGTCTGGCTGCCCTTGAAGTCCGTACGCAGTAGCAACCGGTCGAGCGCGGGGGCCCGCATGGCTTCGCTCATCCCCTCCGCGATCAGTTCGGCCTGGTTGTACCCCCGGGTAGCCCGTCTCCGGTCGTGGATGGGGATGGGGACGATGGCGTCTACGTCCGCGAAGTGAGGCTGCTCGGCCAGTAACCGACCGAGGGTCAGCCCTAACCGGCGGCCTATTTCCGGTCGGTGGTAGTACTTGAGCGCGTGGATCATCTCCTGCACCGGAGAGGGCGTTTTATAGATATACAGGGCCGCGGCGTGGGCCAGGCGAAGGCGACCGGCCATCAGGTCGGTCATCTCGTTCTCCGGTAACTCCCAGTTACGGGTACGCCCCAGTGTTGCCTGGCACGTCAGGCAGATCCCTTCCTCCTGGGCCGCGCCGATGGCCCGTTCGCAGGACAGGCAGAGCCGGGGAAAGACAAGGGTGGTTAGTCCGTCAAGTAAGTTGGAGAAGATACCCATCAGTCTACGTAGCGCCACTTGCGCAGGAAGCGGAAGCCCACGGATAACTCGATCGTGAAATTTCGGATGTCGCGGGCGCCGATGGTCCGGGTGCCACCGGGTCGGGTCGGGTCGATCACGTTATCGATCGAGCCCTGACTGTACTGGAGGCTGACGTCCGGATGGGCAGTCAGCTCCACGAAAGCTCCGATCCCATCGGAAATAGGGAAGATCCCCCCGGCTCCAAAACTGGCTCCGTAGACCACCCGCTTGATGTACTGGTAGTCCTCAATGGGGTAGTCCGCCCGGAAATTTACGCCCTGCGCCCCCGTCGGCTCGAACTCATCCAGGTTGGTATCGAAGTTGTACTCCACCCGCAAACCGATCGTGTAGTACAGATCAGCCAACGTAGTGTACTTAATTACCTGCTTACCCCCTACGCCCAGGCTGACATTGTGAAAGATGAACTTGTCGGACGGAGCGGTCACCCGGCTGCCCCCGATCACGTTGAAGCGCCGCCGGCCGGTATTGGCTCCCCGCTGGTGATACCCCAACTGACCGTAGAGGCTGAATTTTCCGCCGGCCGGAATGGACTCTAAAAACAGCGCTCCGTGCTTGAGGACCGCGAATTCCGTTTCCAGTCCCGTCCAGTCCTGCCGGCCCAGGCTCAGTCCGCCCTTTACGCCCCAGAGATAGCCTCCCCAGTCCACCCGGAATTCACCGGGCTCGTCTTCCCAGTACTGGGCCTGGGCGGGAAGGGCGTAGAACAAGCAGAGCAGTAGGGGAAGAACAGCTTTCATGCCGCCAAGATACTACTTCACCCGAAGCTGCTGCCCGACGCTGATGTTGGTACTGCCGAGGTTGTTGAGTCGCATCAGCTGGTCTACCGTCAGCCCGTACTGCCGGCTGATGCCGTAGAGCGTCTCTCCCTTGGTTACGGAGTGGAGACCGCCACCCACCGGTTGAGTCGGCACGGGAGTCGTGGTCGGTGGAGGGGTTACCGTCGTACCGGGGTAGGGCGGGTTAATGGTGATCGGCGGGTTGGGCGTGGGCGTCACGGGGGGGCGAACCACCGGCCCGGGGCGAACGATCGGGCCCGGGTCAGTATCGGAGTCCGTATCCAGGTCAATGGAGCCATCCGGGTTGGTCGGGACGATCGGCGCGCCCGGTTTCGGTGCATTGGGGTCCTCATCGCCCTCCAGGCGGGGTGCTTCGTCGGCCTTCGACCCCCGCAGCTTGATTTTTTCCCCGGTGGCGGGGTCGGCGTTTTCGGGCAGGCGGTTCCGACGGGCCAGTTGCTTCATGCGGAGTCCGAAACGCTGGGAAACGTCGTACAGGTCTTCCCCCGCCTGGATGGTGTAGTACACCTCCTTGCCCCGGTAGCTGCGGCGTTTCTTCTGGAAGAACACCCGTTCCCCGGTGGTAACGGAGCTACGTCCGCTCTGGAGTTCTTCGTTGTATTCCAGCAGTTTGGATACGCTCAGGTCGACCTTGCGCGCCACTTCCTCTACGGTAACCGGTGCCTCGCTGATGAAGTAGCTCACGTCATTCACCGCGTGAATACCCGAGACCACCTCGTCGATGACCGGCTCGGTACCGGGAATGATGGGGTCGGTTCCCCCTGGCATATCGTACTGGCTCAGGTTATAGCGCTCGATCAGGGTGATGAGCAACTCCGGGTAGCGCGGGTTGGTGGCGTATCCTGCCTGTCGCAGCCCGTTGGCCCAGCCCACGTAGTCCGTCGGGTTGAGCCGGAAGAGGAAACCGTAACGGAAAGATTTTTTCGGGTCGCGCAGGAATTCGGAATGCGCTACGAAGCTTGCCTCCGCGTTGCGGTACTCGCGGAAACAACTCTTGACGAGCTGCCCCCGGTCGTTGTAGTCGTCATCCTCCCGGTAAACCTTGTCGCCCTGCCAGTTGGTGCCGCACTTGATGCCGAAATGGTTCTTGGCGTTGCGGGCCAGGTAACTCGTTCCGGAGCCGCTTTCCAGGATGCCCTGGGCCAGCTTGATGCTGGCCGGAATACCGGAACGTTCCATCTCCCGCATGGCCACCTCCTTGAACTTACTGATGTAGCGTTCCTGGTCCTCGTTGAACTCGATGAAGTCAGGATATCGCTCCGCTCCCAGGGAGGAAACGAGGGCTAGAAGCAGGAAGCTGAGTAAGGCAAGGTTTTTCATCGTGTTTGTGTTATGGGTATGTGGATGCCGAAGTAACGCAGCACCGCTCCGGTTTAGGTCAGTCGTACTTCCCTTTTTTGAAAAGATTAAGCGAATAATCACCTCCCTTAACCATTCCTTTCGGGAAGCCAGGTTTTTTCAACAAAATGAACACGTGGGGCGAAAACGACTTCTACTCCTAGAAACCGTTCCCAGTGAACATTCAAGCGGCGACCTCCGGAGTAATCCTGGGCCGCCGTCTTTATTTCTTACCGCATCAGCATCACGTCTCCCTTCAGCGGTACCCGCCGGCCGTCGTCGTAGACGGCTTCCACGGACCAGACGTAGACGTCCACCTCGTTCGGTTGCCCGTCTGCCGTACGACCGTCCCACCCCCAGTTCACCGGCCCGTTGGCGGGCAGCGGCCCGTCGGCACGGAATACTTCGGCCCCCCAGCGACTAAAGATCTGGAAGTTCTCGAAGTGGGAAACGGAGGAGCGGCCGAACATCCGGAAAAAATCATTCGTCCCGTCCTCGTTCGGACTGAAACTGTTCGGTACGTAGACATCGTTGTAGGGGTCGACGATCACCCGGAGCGAATCCGAGGCGGTACACCCCTCCACGGTCAGGGCGGTGACCAGGTAGCGGGTGGTCGTTTCCGGTTTCAGAAAGATGCCGTCCGGCCCCACCAGGGTGTCCGCGCCGGGAGTAACCAGCAGCGCGGCCAGTTCCAGGTTGGAAGCAATCGTGAGGCGGACGCTGTCCCCCAGACGAATGACCGACCGGTCGACACTCAGGTCCAGCTCCGCGTCGGTCGCGGGAGGGAACACGAATTGCTGACTGATCTCGCAACCGTTCACGTCCTGGATCAGGAAGTCCGTCCGGCCGACCCGACCGACCAGCGTGTCCGGTAACTCCTCCACCATCAGGAAGGGCTGCCCCGTGAGCTGGTACAGGTAGGGGCCTACGCCGCCGTAAACCGTATCCAGAAAGAGTAAGGGTTCCCGCTGTAAGCAGTTCGGATCCTGGGTGGTCAGCCGCACGATCATGCTGTCGGGCTCCGTCAGTACCGCGCTGGCCGAGACCGAGCAGCCCCGGGCACTGGTGACCACGACGGAATACTCCCCCGCGATCAGCCCGGCGGCAATGGAGTCGATCGTACGGTTGCTCCACTCAAAGGAGTAGGGGGCCTCCCCACCGGTGACGACCACCGTAGCGGTTCCGTCGTCTTCTCCCGGGCAGGCGATGGCGTAAATACCGTCACCGCTGGTGATCACGACTTCGGCGGCCAGATCGGTCATCATCACCTCAATGCTGCCACTGGCGATCACGCCGCAGGGGTGGTCGCTGGTGGCCGAGAGGATGGTCACCGTCTGTCCGGCTACGGCCGGAACGTACACGAACTGCTCCCCCGGGCTCAGCCGGAGGGGGGTAGCGGGGTCGCTGCTCAGGAATACCTCGGCCGTGCCGTCTCCGGTGTACACCAATCGTTGTTCCAGGGAACCGTCGGCGCAAATGATGCCATCACCGCTGAGTTCCACCCCTTCGGCCTGCCGTACGGTCACGTTCACGGTAATCAGACTGTCACAGCCGTTTGCGGAAGCGTTGTCCAGAACGACCTCCACGTCGGTGGCCGCCGCGTCGAAGGTCACTCCTCCGAGCGAGAAACTCTCCCCTTCGCAAATTTCCGTCGTCAGCGATCCGATTCCGGGTAACAGTACTTGCGGTACGATCGTGAGGAAGGAATCACAGCCGTTCACGGCCATCCCCGACAAAATAATTTCCGGAAGGTTGGCACCTGCGTACACGGCAACGTCATCCAGTACCCTTACCGTATCGCCCAGGCAGACCGGTACTTCCAGCGTACTTTCCGCCCGTTCCAGTACGGTAACCGTCACGTCGATGGTACTGTCGCAGCCGTTGACGGAAGCGTCGGACAGCGTTACGGAGCCGGTGGGGTTGCCCGCATCGAAGACCGTCCCGCCGATCGTCAGGCTGCCGCCGAAACAGAGGGTAGTGTCCACCGTGGCCCGGGCTTCCGGGTAAAAACTCAGGTTTACGGTTACGATGCTGTCGCAGCCGTTTTCGGCAATCCGGCCGAGGTTAACCTCACCGGTCGGGTTAGCCGCGTCGAAGGTGGTTCCCCCGACGGTCAGCGAGCCGACGGGGCAGAGAGTAGGGGCCACGGTAGCCCGTTGCGGTTGCAGGATCACGAGATTCACGTCTACGATGCTGTCGCAACCGTTGCTGCCGGCACCGGGAATACTGACCTCTCCGGTCGGTCGGTCGGCACTGAAGAATTCGCCGCCGATGCTGATGCTGTCCCCGGAACAGACCTGGGGGGAGGCCATCCCGCGAAGTACGGGGAGTACGCTCAGGGTCACATCCACGAAGGTGTCGCACCCCGCCGAACTCCGCTGGTCCGGCAGGTTGACCCGGATAGTACCCGTGGTGCCGCCCGTAAACATTCCGCTGCCGATCTCGAAGATCGCACCGGGGCACAGTGCCGTGTCCAGGCTGCCGATGGCTTCCGGTAGCAGGGGAATGTCCATCGACTGGTCGATACCCCGTACACAGCCGTTGCCGGCCGTTGCGTCCACGATCGTGAGCGTACCGCCGGCCAGGCTGGCCAGTCCCGCGTCCGCCGGGCAAATCTCGGCGGTGGTTCCGTTCACGGTAAAGGTTCCGGATCCCGCGTTGCTATCCATATCCGTCGCCGAAAAGCCGATCGTTAAGGGGGCGGGGCCGCTGGATGCAAAATTTATGGTGACACAGTTGGTCCCGCAGGTGGCCTCAACGTCGGCCAGGGTGAAGGTGGGGAAGTCCGTAAAGGGCAGGATGGTGGCGCTGGCTACTACTTCACAGTCGGCCTCGTCCGTCATGGTCACGGAATAACTTCCGGGGGGAAGGTTACCGATCGTGGCCGTTACCGCCATGGTCGACCAGCGGTAAGTCACGTCTCCGTTAGGGTCTACGGGGTTGGCGGTGATGCTGCCGGTCGCGGAGTCGCAGTCGGGCTGGGTCACGTCCAGGGTTACGTCCACCGTGCCGCAGCCGCCGCGGTTGACGATGCTGGTGCAACTGATGGTACAGTCGTTCGCGTCGATGATTTCCAGTACGTAGGTGCCGGGGGAGAGCATCCGGAAGGTATCGTCGGCCGGGCGGGCCATCACCATGTCGTTCAACTCGATCACGTAGGGTGGGGTGCCCCCGCTGACGGTAAAGCCGACACGGCCATCATTGGCACTGACCAGCGTTTCGGCCCGGGCGGAACAGGTCAGGACCAGCGCATCCGGTTCGGTGACCTCGAAAAAGGCCTGGTTCGTACACCCATTTTCGTCGGTTACCGTCACCTGATAAAGGCCGGCGGCCACCCCGCTCACCGTCGGTGCGTCGGGGAAGCTGTCCACCGACCAGTCGTAGGTGACGGTTCCGACCGCACCGGTGACCGTCGCCTCCAGACCTCCGGTCGCGGCACCGTTGCAATCCACGTCGGTAGCGGACAGCGAGAGGCCGATTGACACCGGATCGGTCAGCGTGATCTCCAGCGGGATGTCATTGGGGCAGCCGGTGTCGTCCGAGATGGTTACCCGGTACACCCCGGCGGTCAGCATGGTCGGAGTGGATTGCCCGTCCAGCGAATCGTCTTCCCAGTCGTAGGTGTAATTGCCGCTCCCGTCCGTGGCGGTGAGGGTGATGCTCCCGGTCGCGGTACCGTCACAAACCGGTTGGGTGAGGGAGAAACTCGCACCGAGGTCGCAGTCCGGCCCCCCGATGGTGAACGTGCAGGTGGACGTGCAATCATTGGAGTCCGACGCGGTAACGGTGTAGGTGCCCTGGGGAAGATCGGTAATGATGGTTTCCGCGGCCGTCAGGGTGATCGTGCGCAGGACCGGCCCGTTGATCTCCGCCCGGATCGACAGTTCCCCGTCAGTCGTCAGGGTGACCGATCCATTGCCGGTGAAGGTAGTAGCATCGGTCGCCGCGCAACTCAGGTCGAACTGGCAGGGGGGGACTTCCTCCACTACACTGAAACAAGAGTTCCGACAACCATTGGCATCCGTTATTACCAGCAGGTACTGCCCCGGAATAAGATTACGGAGCGTATCGTCGGCCGGTAGGGAGGGCGTGGTCACCATTCCGTTCGGGTCCGTCAGTTCCAGTCGGTAGGGAAGCGTTCCGCCGGCGATGGAGAAGCCGATACGGCCGTCGTCTTCGTTAAGTCCCGTCTCCCCGGTCGCCGAACAGAAAAGGGTCAGGGCATCCGGTTCGGTTATGGTTAGCGTCGCCGTGGCCGTGCACAGGTTTTCGTCGGTCACCGTCACGAAGTAAGTACCCGCCGCGACGGAATCGATCCGGTTGGTGTCTCCGAAAGTGGGGTCCGACCAGAAGTAGGTCAGGTCACCCGTTCCCCCGGCAGCGGTAGCGATCAGCGAGGTGCTGTCCGCGCTACAAAGGATGTCGTTCGTCCGGGTCAGGGATACCCCCAGGGAGTCCGGCTGGGTGAGGGTAACCGAACGGACTACCTGACAGGGCCCTTCGGTAACGGTGACGGAATACATGCCGGCGGAGAGGTCATTCCGTACGGCCAGGGCGGACGGGCCGTCGCTCCAGGTCAGGACCACCGGGTCTACGTCCATGGTGATGACCACCTCCACGCCGCCGTCGGAATCGCCGAAGCAGTCCAGGGGGTCGGTGATGTTGATGGTGGCGTCGATCACGCAATTCAGAATGGCTTCGTTGACGGTAAAGGCGCAGGGGGCGTCTACCGTACAGCCGTTCTCGTCCACGATGTACACTTCGTAGTCTCCGGGGGGCAGGTTGTCGAAGGTGTAGTCGGTATCCGGGTCTACGTCCACGGCGGCGTAGGCGGCGACGATGTTGCCGTCGCCGTCGTAGAGCGTTGCCGTATAGTCCGGTCGCCCGCCGGAGAAACGGAAGGTCACGCTGCCGTCCTCCAGGTCCACGTCGGATTCGTCGGTGGACATACAGCCGGTAAACGTCATCTGTTCCGGCTCCTCGATGGTGACGGTGTACTCCGCGAAGCAATTCAGTTCGTCGCGCCGGCTGTCGTAGATGGTACCGGTGTAGGTGCCGGCCCCCAGGTCAGAAAAGTCGATGATCGGTCCGACGAAGGAGGCCGTCGTGTGGTCGCCCCCCAGTTCGGTGAAGAAACCTTCGTTGAGCGGTACGCCCCCCGTGATCTGGATGGTGTAGCCACCGTCCGTGGCACCCTCGCAACTCGCATCGGTGGTCAGGATAAGCTGGTAAGTGATGGGAATGTCCAGGCAGGAGGGTGGGGGGACGGTCGCGGTACACATCGTCTCGCACATACTGGTGAGGTCGACGACGGTAATAACGTAGTCTCCCGGGACCAGGTCCTGGATCAGGTAGTTATCGCTGACGGGGCTCTGGCTGCCGCTGACGGGGCCGGTCCAGCTGACGGAGTAATTCCCCGTCCCCCCGCTGATCTCCACCTCGATGAACCCGTCGTCGGAGGCTGGAACGCTGGGGGAAAAGGGCGTACAGACGGTGGAGAGCATATTGACGGTAAAGTCCTCGATGGTGTAAGTCCGGGTGTACTCACAGCCGTAGATGTCGGCGATGGTGACGGTGTAGTCTCCCGGCTCCAGGTTGCTGATGTCCTGGTCGTTCGAGGTGAAGCCGTTAGGGCCGGTCCAGCGGATGGTGGCCCCGGTACCGGTATTGCCGGTACAGTAAAAGTTGAGGTCACTGAAGTTGGACAGCGACAGGGCGCCGGGGGAATCGCAGCCGGCGACGGTAACGTCCACGGTGATGTCCACCTGGCTGGACGGCGGGCAGGAGGGCAGGAAATCCACCATGCAGGTAACGTAGCAACCGATGATGTCTCCGTTGCCGTCCCGGTCGGGGTTGCGGCCGTTCGTGCTCTGTACGTCCCAGATCCGGATCTCGTAGACGCCGGGGGGGCGGCAGGAGTTGATGGCCGAGCCGCCGAAACTGAGGTTGAAATTCGGGTCGTTGAGGGGAAAAACGAAATCGGTCGGGTTGCTGCCGAAAACACTTACCGCGTCCCAGTCGGGGTCGCCCACCAGCCGCAGTTCGCTGAACCAGGCGGAGGTGCCGTTGATGCCGGTCCAGCCGATGAAAGCCCCGTTGACGGCGTTGTTGTCCCCCTGGTCCTGGGGGTCGCTGCTGTTGCGGTCCTCGGCAAAACAGGTAACGTCGAGAGCGGGGTTGGAAAACCCGCCGCTACAGGTGACGTCCGCCGAAACGGAGAGGATGGTGATGTTGTCGTACACCGAATTCACGGGGCTGTCTTCCCCCAGGAAAAGCTGGGGGCTGGACTGACCGAAGGAGGAGAGGGAAAGCAAACAGCCTAAAAAAACGCCGTAAAATAGTTTCATAGCAGGGATGGTGAATGGGGTAGCCAAAAATAAAGTAGACCCTTAAAGATAGCCAACCACCAACAAATTGGTCCCGGCCGCCGTCTTGAGGAGTATGACGAAGCTGATCCGACCGTTCCTGCTGCTTTTATTCATGAGCCTGGCACCCGCGCTGCGCGCCCAGGTGGAGGTGTATCCCTATGCGGGTAAAGTGTGGAGTAAGGAGGCCAGTATGTTCAGCCCCGGCCAGCTCGACGTGATCAACGAGCCTAGCAATTGGATTTTTGGAGCGGAGGTACTGGTCGGTAATAAAAAATTAGCCCCTTTGGCGAGCTTGGCCTATATGTCTGAGGCGGTAACCATTGATTTTGATCCGGAGCTGATCGATATCGGTTTACCCCAGCCGATACCCGGCAGGGGTAACCGACTACTTCCTCAACTTGGCCTGGCCTACCGACTTCGGCAACCCGATGCCTCTCTCAATTTATTACTCATTGCCACGGGAGTGGTCGATGTACCACTAAATGATACGGAGGGGCCATATACCGCGGAGGAATCCGTAACGATCCTCCCCCGCCTCGGCGCCAAACTGACCCTCGATTTCATCGTCATCGGCCTCGACTACTACGCGGATTTTCGTAAGGACGAGGCTTACGGAAACCAGTACCCCAGCCGCCTCGCCCTCACCCTCGGCGGTCGCTTCTGAGCAGAAATCCGACCGGCCCGCTCACAAATTCCCGGTTGGCGTGTTACGGGATATGGAGGGTGACGAAAACGATCGTTT
Organism: Lewinellaceae bacterium; assembly: GCA_963838715.1. Classification (GTDB taxonomy): domain Bacteria; phylum Bacteroidota; class Bacteroidia; order Chitinophagales; family Saprospiraceae; genus Neolewinella. The sequence goes on along the minus strand of CAWISE010000009.1, from coordinate 2,060,419 downwards.
CGCTTCAAACTTGCGCAACCGGCCCCCAGGGGCTTTCTTTGCGCCCGCATTACATCACCAAACGCCACCTTTATTATGGCTAGCATTGAAGAAAAAGTGAAACAGATCATCGTCGACAAGCTCGGCGTAGACGAGTCGGAAGTAACCACCGACGCCAGTTTCCAAAACGACCTGGGCGCTGATTCCCTGGACACCGTCGAACTCATCATGGAGTTCGAAAAGGAATTCGACATCAGTATCCCGGACGAGCAGGCAGAGAACATCCAGACCGTCGGTCAGGCCGTTACCTACCTTGAAGGCAGCGTGGAGAAGTAATTCTCCCCGTCTTGTTTTCCCCAGCCGCCGCCCGACGCCCTTCCCGGGTTGCGGGCGGCGGTTTTTACGTTGACCACAAACCCACGCTATGCATCGAGTAGTCGTTACCGGGATCGGCGCCCTCACGCCCATTGGAAATAATGTGCCCGATTACCTCTCCGGCCTCCGCCGGGGCGTCAGTGGCGTCAAGCCCATCACCCACTTCGACCCGGAGCTGTTCAAGACCCAGTTTGCCTGCGAGGTGACCGACTGGGAACCGGAGAGCCGCCTCGACAAGCGGGAGATCCGGCGGCTGGACCGCTACTGTACCATGGCCCTGTTCGCCGCGGACGAGGCCCTGGAAATGGCCGGGCTGAAGGAGGAAGGTACCCTCGACCCCGACCGCTCCGGCTGCATCTGGGCCAGCGGCATCGGCGGCCTCAACAGCCTGGAGGAACAGATCGAGATCCACTGCAACGGTAACGGTACCCCCCGTTACAACCCCTTCATGATTCCCCGTATGATCGCCAACATGGGCGCGGGGCACATCAGCATGGCCTACAACCTGCGCGGCCCCAGCTACGCCACCGTGAGCGCCTGCGCCTCGGGAGGGCACGCCCTGGCCGCCGCCGCCGACGACATCCGCATGGGCCGGGCCGACGTCATGGTCACCGGCGGTTCCGAGGCCGTCATCAATAAGGTGTCCATCGGGGGCTTCAATTCCATGAAGGCCCTCAGTACCCGCAACGACGATATCAAAACGGCCTCCCGCCCCTACGACGCGGACCGCGAGGGATTCGTGCTGGGCGAGGGCGCAGGTGCCATCATCCTCGAATCGCTGGAGCACGCCCTGGCCCGTGGTGCCACCATTCTGGCCGAAGTGGCCGGATACGCCGCCAGTAGCGACGCCTACCACATCAGTGCCCCCCACCCGGAGGGGATCGGTGCCAAAATGGCGATGGAGAATGCCCTGAAGTACGCGGAACTGTCCCCCGCCGACGTGGATTACATCAACACCCACGGCACGTCCACCCCGCTGGGGGATACGGCGGAACTCAAGGCCATTAAGCTGGCCTTCGGGGAGGCCATCTACGACCTGAACATCAGTTCGACCAAGTCCATGACCGGTCACCTGCTGGGGGCCGCCGCGGCCATTGAATCGGTTGCCTGTATCCTGGCCATTCAGCACAACTTCGTTCCGCCGACGATCAATCATTTTACCGACGATCCGGAAATTGACCCGAAACTCAACCTGACCTTCAACGAGGCCCAGGAGCGAACCGTCGACGTGGCACTGAGTAATACTTTTGGTTTTGGGGGCCACAATTCTGCGACTATCTTTAAGCGGTATAAGCCCTAAAGTGTGATCAAAATTATTCGTAGGTTTTATAATTACTGGCTCTCCCCCGAAAAGGAATTCGTCCGCCGATTGCGGCGGCTCCTCGGCTTTACCCCCGCCTACCTGCAAGTTTTTCAGACGGCCTTCAGCCACAAGAGCAATAACAACAACGACCATTCCAAGAAGCCCTACGGCAATCAGAACAACGAGCGGCTGGAGTACCTGGGCGATGCGGTCCTGGGTACCATCGTGGCGGAGTATCTCTATAAAAAGTACCCGACGGGCGACGAGGGGTTCCTGACCAAGATGCGCTCCAAGATCGTGAAGCGGAAAAGCCTGAACGAGATCGGCTCCGATATGGGGCTGGACGAACTGCTTTCCACTTACAACAACACCCGGATCGCCAAGTCCATGCTCGGTAACGCCGTGGAAGCCCTCGTGGGTGCCGTATACGTGGAGCAGGGGTACCGGAAGACCACCCGTTTCGTAGTGGATCGCATGCTGCGCAATTACGTGGACATCGAGACCCTCGAAACCTACGATGACAATTACAAAAGCCAACTCCTGGAGCACTGCCAGAAGAACGGGCAAAAAGTCGACTACAAGATCCTCAAGCGCTTCAAACAGGATAAGCGCGACCGCTTCCGGGTTGCCGTAACCATCAACGGCCGCCGCGTTGCCGTCGGGGAAGACTTTAACAAGAAAAGCGCGGAGCAGTTGGCGAGCCGGCGGGCACTGAAGGACCTGGGGCTGGCGGTTACCGTTTGAACCTCACCCCTGATTTCGCGCTGCGAAATCGTCCCCTCTCCCCTGGAGAGGGGAGCGGGTAGCGCGGTAGGCATGACAGGCGTGGTAGGCGTGACGGGCGGACCTGCTGATTAACCAAAAATTTTAGGAGGCGTCAGTCACCCCTGTCCTGGGGAGAGGGGCCGGGGGTGAGGTACTCAAAGCTATTCTCCGGCACCAACCCCTTCACTCCATCAAAGTGGCGGTAGATGTAATCGAAATCGGCCTCGACGTCACCGCTGGGCCACCAGGGTTCGGAAAATTCGATTTGCCCCTCGCCGAAATTGAAGGTGCAAAAGACCATGGGGACGTTTGCCTCCCGGGCGATCCAGTAAAAACCGGATTTAAATCGATCCACTTTGGAGCGGGTGCCCTCCACGGCAATACAGAGGCGGAAAACGTCGCGCTCCTGAAATATTCTGGCAACGGACTGCACGAAGTTCATCCGCTTCTCCCGGATGACGGGTACGCCTCCCAGCCACTTCAGGATGGGGCCGAGCGGAAATTTGAACAGGGAGGACTTCCCCACGAAATGGATGTCCTTACCCGCGGCGGCCCGGGCGTAGATGCCGTAGGGGAAATCCCGGTTACTGGTGTGGGGGGCGGTGGGTACGACGCATTTGTCCGGCCACTGACCGGCACAGCGGTCGACGAGCCGCATGCCATTCAGGCGTAACATAAAGCGGGCAAGCCAGGCGGGCATCATGAGAGATTCTTTGCTTTTGAAGGCGCCGGGGTGGGTATCGGTTCGAAAAAGCCGGTCGACCGGTTCTTACGCACGGCATCCCAGGTGTAGTAACGGCCGTTCATGGCAATGTACACGCCGGAGGGCAGGGCCTGTACGAAACCCAGGGCATTACCCAGGTTGAAAAACCCGTCGGAGGAACTACCGAAGGCGTAGGGGATCATGGCCCCGGTCAGTACGATCGTCTTTCCGCGAATGTCGGCTTTGGCCAGGTATTCGGCGGTCCTGACCATGGTGTCGGTCCCGTGGGTGATGAGGATCTGGTTGGTTTCGACCTGCCGGCAGTTGTTGGTGATGATCTCGCGGTCCTGGTCCGTCAACTGGAGGCTGTCGACCAGCATCAGGGTACGGATGTTGATGTCGAGGGTCGAACGGCCCCGCTGGAGCATGGCCGGCAGGTGGGAGTCGCCGAAGAAGAGTTCGCCGGTGACGAAGTTGTAATCCTTGTCGAAGGTGCCGCCGGTAATGAATATCTGGATCACGCTATTGAATGGGTAATTACAAAAAAAATGGCCGGCCTGCTGAGCAGACCGACCAAGGTTCCTGCCTTCTTGGTGTCGCGTGGCGGGGCAGGGTGGGTATGCCAGCACGACGAAGGACAGGAGAGGGGCTCTTTATTTCCCAGACATCAGGTAGCCGAACTTGCCTTGCCAGCCGCCGACCTTCGTGGGATTCCACTTGCCTTCCTTAATTTGTGCAATAATATGGTTTACTATCTCCCCGACGGTAATATCTGCCGGATTTTCTCCGGAAGAAAGTCGTGCCTGGTAGATTTTGCCTATTTCAGCGGTCATAAAGCCACTCAGCGCGGCCTGGGTCGCACCGCCGACGAGAAATTTCAGTGGCGTAAAACTGGCCGCGAGGGAACTGGCAACGCCGGTAAGTAACCGGCTGCCCAGAGAGGTGATACCACTGGTAATGGTCATGCGCATCATCTGATCGTCGATGTCGTATTCGTACACGTCCGCCAGGTCCTTGATCATCTTTACCTGTACGGCCGTCAGGGCGGCTACGTCGATGCCCATGACGGGAATCAGGCCGGTGGCCGTTCCGAAGAGCGCGTAGCGGCGGATGATGTTGTCTGCCTGTTCCTGTTTGTTGTCTACGGCAACGGGGAGATTGCCGGAAGCGGCGACCTCCTGATCGGTGATCGGTTCGGTATTCTTGGGAGTCTTTTTCTTGGGCGAGGTGGCCATATGGGTGTTATTTAGTGGATTATATCACTATAACCGGCCAACCGCCCTCCGATGTTCGCTAAGTTGCTCACTCCTCGTCGTGTCCGCGGAAGCCTTCCTTCTGGTCGAGTAACAGAGAGGCGATCTCCGCACTGTGGATGGTGATCTTTCCGCTGGCCTCATCAATGTCGATCAGGCCGGCCCGCAGGTGGTCTTTTGTACAGGTGAGGCTGATGCCCCCGAACCCGGCCCGCAAGTAGAACTGACCACGCATGGCCTTGCGGTCGACCCGGAAACCATCCTGGAGGGTGCTCTCCTGTTCGGATAGCATTTCCTGCAGCGGGGCCTCGTTCCCGTAAAAATGACTGTCGAAGTCCTTCACGCGGATACTCTGCTGCGGCTGTTTGGCCGCGTACTTCAGCAAGGACTTCTCGAAGTCGGTCTCGTCCATCGGTTGGCCGGTATCCTTGTCCTTGGGCATCGGTAGTTCCTCGACCAGGTCGAGAAAGGCGTGGGTGAGCTCGGAGCTCGTTTCCGCCCGGTCCATTCCCACCCAATCGGTGAAGTACTGGCTGATACTGCTCTGGGTGCGGGCGTGACGGATCATCTGGACATTGCGTCCGGGGCCGGCCAGCAGGCGGGCCGCCATCGCCATGTGGTCGATGTCCAGATACTGTACGGTGGAGAGCTTAAGACTGGCCTCCTCCTGGTCCTCGGTAAAGATCATACCCGGTTTGTCCCGGATCAGGTAAATACCCAAAATACGTTGCTCCTCGATGGTGTAATCGGCGAACAGCAGGTAGCCGCCCTTTGCCCCGATCACCCCCTGAAGCGTGGATTTGAGCGCCTCCATGGTCTGCCGGCTGAAAGAAATAAAGGCCGGCCGGCTGCGTCCTTCCTCCAGCCAGTTCTGGTAGTGGCCGGGAAAGAGGGCCTCGTCCGGCTCCAGCAAATACCCCTGCAACAAGTCGGTCTTGCGCTCGAAAGTCTCGTCCAGCTTGCCGATCAACTCCATGGCCTGTTCGGTGACGGGCAGGGCGTGAGTGCTGAGGAGGAGGTCGGCCTCCGCCATTTCCGGCTGTTTTTTAAGCTCGTGAACGATGAGGGAGTGCAGGATGAGTTCCATGGGGTCAGTAGTTAAAGGAGTTGTGGACCGGAGGAGGCAAGGACTTAAAGAGCTGCCGTACACCCGGCAAACATGGTAACGGGCTAGCGCAGCGGGCGAGTGGAATGTTCCCTAACTCATTAATTCCTTAACTCCCTGAGCCCTTCCGGGGGGGCGGGGACGCAGGTGCAAAATACCGGAAGGCCGAAGGTAGCGAAACCTCCGGCCTTCCGGTAACTCATTTACGGTTGATGACCCTACGCCATCGGTACTTCCATCAGCAGAATACGGGCACCGGCCTGACCGGCGGTTACCTCGATACTATCGGTTTCCGTAACGCCCAGACCGTCGCGAGTGCTGAGTGACTGGCCGGCAACTGTGGCGCCACCGTCTAGGACGAACAGGTAGATTCCGTTACCGGGCCGTTTCAGGGAATATTCAAAGGTTTTTCCCCCGTCGAAACGACCGATACTGAACCAGGCATCCTGGTGGATCCAGACACCGTCGTCCTTCGGGTCGGGGCTCAGTAGCTGTTGGAAGCGGTTGTGCTCCTTCTCCGGGTCGATGGGCTGTTGATCGTAGCGGGGGGTGACGTTCCGCTGATTCGGGTGTACCCAAATCTGGAGAAATTTGACCGGCTCGTCCTTACTGTGATTTTTTTCCGAGTGCGTTATACCGGTGCCCGCGCTCATCACCTGAATGTCGCCCTGCCGAATGATGGCCTGGTTGCCCATGCTGTCCTGGTGCTCCAGGTCACCCTCCAGGGGGATGGAAATGATCTCCATATTATCGTGGGGATGACGACCGAAGCCGTAACCGGGCGATACTTCGTCGTCGTTCAGTACCCGGAGGACGCCAAAGCCCATCCGCTCCGGGTTATAGTAGTTGGCGAAGCTGAAGGTATGGTGCGTATTGAGCCAGCCGTGATTGGCGTGTCCGCGGCTAGCGGCGGGGTGGTGAAAGAGGCGCATGATGATATTAATTGTAGGTACATTAAATGTATCCGTACAACAATGCTCACTTCTCTTTGGTTGAGGAAGGGGCTAGGTAGTCAGCACGGCCAGGGCCAGTTCCTGAATGAGCTTCAGCCGCGCTTCGACGTCGAAGGGGCCGTCGACACCGCCCCTGCCAATGGCTACGAATTTGACGCGGAAGACCTGCTTGCCATCCACGGAGATCACTCGGCCATCGTTCATGATACGAGCGGGGGCACCGGCTACGGAGACCTTGTCGGCCCCCTTGGCGCCGGCTACCTCATCCCTGATATTCTGGATGTCACTGCTGTTTTCCGGCATTTCCACGACGAGGGTTCCCGTCCAGGCACGTCCCGGTCCGTCGATCTCGTACTGGCAGCTGTTGTAGCTGGTGGTGGCCCGGTGGCCCGGCATTGGAATTTGGGTGTCGCTGCCGAAGATCGTCAGTACCTCGGCCTCGTTCAGGTAAAAGCAGACGGGTGGAGGTGGAGCGACCTGGGAGAGGCGCTCGGCGTTTTCCCGGTCTTCCCGGGCGGTCCTGTCCTCGGCCGTCTCAATGGTTGTTGCCGGATCAGTGGCGGCATCCTGCTGGCAGCCGGCCAGGAGGAACAGGGATAGTAGTGGGAGGACGAATATTTTCATGGCGGATCTTTTGGATCGGCGAAGGTAAGCCGGTTGCGCTTTATTCACACACCGGACTGCCCCCGGTCATGCCTCCCTCCGAGAAGTCCGACGAGGAATCAAGGCCGCCTGGTTCACGTCGGATGTCTCGGAATCGGCCGTAGCCCCGGTGGAGATCGTCCGATGTGTAATCAGGCATCACTTCAAAATCACCAGTTTCTCCAGCTCCCCGTCCACCATCGTGGTCTCGTCACCGCGCAGGCGAATCTGGTAGAGGTACACCCCCCGCGCGAGTTGGTCGCCGTAATCGTCGAGGCCGTCCCACTCCAGGCAGTCGTCCTGGCGGATGCTACCGTCACTGAAGTCGTAATTCCGGGTGAGGGTTTTAACGAGGCGGCCACTGATGGTGTAGACCTGCACGATCGCCTCCACGTTCTGCCCGACCAGCGTGTGGTCGAACTGGAAACAGGTACGGTCCGTGAAGGGGTTGGGGTAATTCAGTACGTGACTCAGGGCATCCCGGCCGTTGGCGGCCACGATGAATTCCGTTTGTCCGGTAGCACTGTTATTGGCGACGTCCCAGGCGCGGACCGTGACCGTATGCTTGCCGGGTTCCAGGTCGAAGAGCGGGTAGCGGACCTTGCCGCTGCGGAAATTGTCCGTATCCGCCTCGTAGTAGTCGTTCAGCACGATGGGGTTGCGGCTGTCCTCATCCAGGACGGCCTCCAGGTCGTGACCGATGCTGTTGCCGGTAACGTTGATTCCCAGGTCGTCCGTCAGGTTAATGAGTAAGATGGGGTCCTCGTCCACCTCGCTGCCGGCAACGAAGTTCTCATCGTCCATGAAAACTTCGACCAGCGGCCCCTCGTCGTCGTCCTGGTTATCGGAACTCGTTCCGCCGATGATCAGTTTGTCGTAGAAGCCGGAGGCATCCGTGAACTGCGCGGGGTCGCGGGCGTAGTAACTCACCTTGCCGGCGCCGAATTCGTAGTTGATGTCGTTCGGGACGATAAATTCAAAACTGAATTTTCCGTTGGTGACCGTTGCCCGGCCCCGGAAGATGATACTGCGCTGCACCTGGAAATTCTGGATCGGACTGCCGTTGTCCTGCCCCAGGGTGCTGACGGTCTGCGGCTTGTCGTAGATGGTGGGGAAGACGTCTCCGTTGAAGTTACTCAGCAGGTTGCCGTTCACGTCCACTACCTCTCCGCTGATCCGCATCTGCTGGAGGGCGCGTACGGTATCGATACGCTCCTCGTCGAGGGGCAGGCTGTCGATCATGGTGGTACGGATGCCGTGCTCCGGAAAGGCTACGGTGGTGGCGGGGTCGCCGATCAGGGTGAACTTACGGGCATTTTGGGTGTCGGAGTCCAGGTTATCCGAGTCATCTTCGTCGGTCGTCATGTTCTTGGCGATACGAATCACGTCGCCCAGGCTGCGCCAGTTCCCGTCGGGACGTTCGAGCATGGTGTTGACCGTATTGGTCGTCAGTTCGAAGTTTTTGGTGGCGAATACCGGCCGGGTAGTCGTCAGCAGGGCAATCGCGCCGCCGTTCTGCGTCAGGATACTTTCCTCCCCGGCACTCACGAAGGAGGCATCGTCGTAGTTGGAAAAGGTACAGGTGGCCGTTACGAATACCGGTGGCTGGATCGGGTCGATGGCTCCCGGCGGACGGCGCCAGTTCCTCACCTGGGGGATGGTCAGCACCCGCTCCTGGGCCCAGCCCCGGGGGCCGCCGTGGCCCAGGTAGGTGATGGCCAGGGCTCCCCGGAAGACCGCCCGGTCCAGGCCCGCCGTAACGTCCGGGTACCGCTCCCCGGCCGACAGGCTCTGTTGCGGGAAGAGGTCGAAGTACAGCTTGTCGAAATTAAGATCGGGCTTCCGGGCGGCTACGGCATTGGCCACTCCGTTCACGTCGCGGGTGTGGATACCGCCGTCCTCGTCGTCTCCGACAAAAACCATTCGCGTGCGCCAGTCCCCCAGTACTTCCGGGTTGGTGTCGTAACGGATCAGCTTTCGTACCGTTCCGTTGGCTTCGTCCGCCGACTTGACCGGGAGTCGACCGACGTTGATGGCCAGCGTCGGGGCCAGGGGCTGCCCCCGGAAGGCGGGCTCGAAAATACCGAAGAAGTCATCGGCCGGAAAACTGGAAACCTGGGTGATCCTTCCGGTGTGCTCGTACACCGGCAAGAAATTGGTTCCGAATCCGTACAGGTTCCGGTGGTCGAAGCTGCCGTCCCCGAACAGCAGCAGGTGACGCAGGTTGTCGGCCCGCTCGTACACCATGCGGGCGAAGTTGCGCAGGGCGGCGGCATCGTCGCGGCCACTGCTGAATTCATTGTAGATCTGCCGGACCGTTACGACGTAGGTGGTCAGTCCGTTGTGGCTGCGCCGGTGCTCGGCCAGTTCTTCGGCCTGGGTGAGGAAATTGGCGTGGGTGATGATGAGCATATCCGCGTCGCTGATGGCGTGCAGGTTCTGGTTCTCCACCCGGCCGGCCGGTTCGGGGCGCAACAGTTCGGCTCCGGGGCGGAAGGCAACGAACTCGTGTACCCGGTCGTCCGTAGCCGCGGAAAAGCTGCCGTTACTCAGTTCGGCCCGCCGGATATCGGCCCCGTCCACCCGCCAGACTCGACCGTCATTCCCGGCGTCGGCCAGCCGGTAAGTGGCGGCGTTGGCGTTCCGGCTTTCGGGCACCCGGAAACTGAACTGCTGGCGATCGGCAAAACTCAGCCGGCGGCGGGCGCGCAGTTCGATGTAATCCAGCCACCCCTGGCTTTCGTCCGAGCCGGGGGGGGTGGGGTAGCTCACCTTCACCCGGATGTCCGGCCCGGTGGTATTGAAGCGGCTGACCAGGGTCACCGGGTAGACGGCGGGGCTCTGTTCGCTGGAACCACTCACCCGGGAAGCCGTCCCGCTCTGGGCTACTTCCCCGTTGGCTTCCACGAAGAAGCGGCTGCTCTGATCGGACCGTAAACCCATGCGGGCGAAGAGTTCCACCCGCTCCTCGGGGACGAGGTCCGGAACCCGAAAGAGCGCACCGTAATCTTTCTCGCGGCTGACCCGGAACAGGTCCCCGAACCACTCCTGGCCGGAACCGTGGGCATTGCCTCCGATTTCGTGGAGCACGTTGAACTTGTCTTCCTCGAAATGATAAAAGGCATCGTAGGCGTCGAAAACAGGTCCGTTACCGGCACCGCTAAGCCCCCCGACGCGACGGCCGCGGCCGCCGTCCACCTGGAGGAAGACGTAGTTCCTATCGGTATAAATGTTCTTTTGGTACACGAAGCGATCGGTTGCCTCGTCGTACCGCTGGCCATCGGCCCCCTCGGCGTAGAACAGGATATAGTCGCCGCCGTCGAAGCTGCCGTCGCCCTCTCCCTCCACGGTGATGGGCATTTCGTTCAGGTCGTCCTCGGGGAAATCATTGGTGGTTTCCGGCAGCATCCCGCCGGGAAGGGTGAAAATCTTGAAGTTGCGGGGGTCGAGGCCGTCGAGGCCGGCTACCTGTAACTGGTCCGCGAGGAAGGCCCGGTCGATCTTGTGCACGCCGGTGCCCGTCACGGCCATTTTGTAAAAAGTACCGCTGCTCAGTACGGAGGTCGTCGACCATTCCGATCTTCCGGTGGCGGGCGCGGCCGCGGGGAGCAAATTTATCGAAAAGCTTTTGAGCCGGCTGGCCCCGGCCGGGGTACGGATGATGGCGGGCGCGGAGACCTTGCCCAGCAGTCCCTCCGGCTGACGGTGAACCCCTACGCTGAAGGCAAAGGTCTCGGGGAGCTGGCTGAGGTCGAAATCGGGGTGGGGGCGGAAGGGTTCCAGCTCCACCGAGGTGACCTCGACCCGGTATCCGCGCCGGTCCGCCGCGAAGGTGTGGATGTAGGACGGCGTTTTACTGGAAAGGAATGCACCTGCGTCCGCGCCCTTTGCGAAAGCATAGAGAACGGCACGTTCACCTTCCCATTCCACGACCTCCGGCGCGTCCTGCCAGATGAGTCGGTCGCTCAGCTGCTGCTGGGCGGTCAGCAGGAGGGGAAACAGTAAAAAGGATAACAGGGGTAGGTACTGACGCATAGCGGGAGGGAATGGGAAACAAAAATAAGATACGGCCCGGCAGCTAAAACGTTGTTTAGGCAGGGAAGTATTGTTGACCCTGTCGGAAGGGCGACGTGAAGGCGGGCACAAACGTTAAGGTACTTGGAAAGGGGGAGGGGGAGCGTTAGCTTAGTGGGTTGTTGGACCTTTGGACCTTTGGAGCGTTGGACCTTTGGACGGGGGAGAATCAAAATGAATGCTGATGTCGAAAGTGCTATTTGTGTTGTTGCTGCTGATCTCGTCCCTGTCCGCCGGGGCACAGGACATCGTCTTTTCCCAGTTCTACGCCGCCCCGCTGCGGCTGAATCCGGCACTGACGGGTATCGGGATCGCCCCGCGGATCACGGCGAACTACCGGAGCCAGCACCTGACCTACCCCGAGGCCTATACCACCTTCGCGGCGGCCTACGACCAGCCGCTGAACGGTACCCCCAGCAGTATCGGCCTGCGGATGCTGACGGATCGCCAGCTGGAGGGGGCCTACACGAATACCGAGGTGGCGGCCCTCTACAGCTACGAGATCCGGGTGAACAAGTCGCTCTACGCCCGCCTGGGTCTGAGTGGCGGCTTCCTGAGCAGCCGCGTCGATTTCAGCCGGCTCACCTTCGGGGATGTCCTGGACCCCCTCACCGGCCCGGACGGGGTGACCGGCGAAGCCCTGGCCGGGGCCAGCAAGACCAGCTTTGATTTCGCGGCGGGCATCATTCTCTTCGCCGGTAACCTCTACGGCGGCTTCAGCGTGGAACACCTCAACCGCCCCGACGAAAGCCTCCTGGAGATCGACAATAACCTCTACGCCGGCCGTCCGCAGCGTCTCAGCCTGCACGGGGGTGCCCAGCTCGGCCTGAAGCGCTTCAGCAACCGCCGCCGCGCCGCCTACGTGACCCCGAATTTCCTCTACACCAAACAGGCCGGTTTCCAGCAGCTTAACCTGGGAGCCTACTTCGGTTACGGTTCCTTCGCCCTGGGAGGCTGGTACCGCCATGCCTTTGCCAACGCGGATGCCCTGATCGCCTCCGTCGACTTCCGCAAGGACATTCTGCGGATCGGCCTGAGTTATGACCTGGTGGTGAGCGAACTGCAACTGGTTCCCGGCGGCATCGGCCCCACCTTCGAGGTCAGCGTGGCCGTTGATTTCGGGAACAGTGAGAAGCTGAAACGGTCGCGGCACCAGCAGCGGTATAATGATTGCTTCGGGATGTTCCGGTAGGGAGGAGAAGAAGGAGGAAAGATCACCCCGCCGCTGGCGGGGTTGAAGGAAAAAAGACTTGTTGGGTGGTGAAGTGAGCGTGCGGCCCAATTTCTTTCTTCAATCAGGTTGCGGAGCAACCGATCCTTCTTCTTTCAGCTGCTTTACCAACAATTCATAGTAAATAAAACCCGAAAAACACAGAGAAAAGACAATAAACCTGTTTACTCTTTTTGGTGATAAAGCGGTGCGAAGTGCGTTTTTAATCACTTATGGCACTAAATTAATTACACTGTTGATAACTTTTCTATTGTAAAATTGGCGATACGATGCCCAACAAGTTACATTCGTGGTAATTGAAGGAGACTGGCTCGCCGGTCAAGTTCATGGGATGAAGTAGCTTTTCGTCAGCTTTGAGAATTGATGCCAGATTTTAAGAGAAAGAGACATTTGAGACGAGCGCTGCTATTTTTAGCCTAAGACAACGTCAATGAGACGAGAGAAATTCGTATTCAATCAGCGAACCCTGCAGTACGACCGGGTTGTTGAACCACTTAGCTACACGCTCCTGCGCATCTTCGGATTCGTGTGCGCGGCCTGCCTCACGGCGGTGCTCATGCTGCTGGTCGTTCACCGCTACTTCCCCAGCCCCAGCGAGCGGCTCCTCATGCAGGAGAACGACGTGCTGCGCGGGGAGATCGACGCAATCAGCGCCGACTTCGACCAGCTCTCCCTGGTCCTCAACAACGTACAGGAACGAGACGCTTACGCCCACCGGATGGTGTTCGGCATGGAGCCCATCGACAAGAACATCTGGAACGGTGGCCGTGGTGGTCACGATGCCTACGCCGACCTGCGCGCCCTGCCGCGCACCGGAGAGGAGATTGCCGACCTGCACGAGCGGGTCGACCGCTTCCGTCACCAACTGGATCTCCAGAGTCGCAGCCTCGACAGCATTACGCTGATGGCCGAGGCCAAGGAAGATATGCTGGCCAGTATTCCCAGCATCAAGCCCATTCGCAGAGATAAGTTCAACCGCAAGCTCGAGAACCTCTCCGGCTACGGGTATCGCATCCACCCGGTCCATAAGATCAGCAAGATGCACTGGGGCGTTGATTTCAACTGCCGCAAGGGTACGAAGATCCAGGCGACGGGAAAGGGCAAGGTCATTACCGCCGGCGTACACGCCGGTTACGGGAACTGCGTCATCATCGATCACGGATACGGCTACCAGAGCCTCTACGCCCACATGAGCGAGATCAGCGTGAAGCGCGGTCAGCTCGTCGATCGGGGCGAAGTGATGGGCCTGGTCGGTTCCACCGGCCTGAGTACGGGAGACCACCTCCACTACGAGATCATGAAGGACGGCGTGAAGGTCGATCCCATCCAGTTCTGTCACGACGGCCTGACGCCGGAGGAGTACGAGCAGATGGTGGTGGCCAGCCGTCAGAACAATCAGTCGTTCGACTAGGAGTCGAGCGTTAAGAATCGAGAACTAAGACATAAGAAAGACCGAAGAGAGCTGCTGCTTCCTTCGGTCTTTTTTTAAGTAAGGACGTCCGACATAGGCTGTTCAGCATCAGCGAGGGGTTAAAACACCCTCGGTGATAAGCGAAAGTCGCTGAAGCGATTACGAAATGGCGCAGTCGCTTCAGCGACTTACTACTGTCAGCGAGTGCGCTTTAGCCACTCGCGGATAACGGGCAACACAAACTGAACAGCCTACGTCCGACAATACGGAACGATTCAGCGACCATGAACATTCGCCAACAACTCTCCAAAACTCACAGTCGGGCTAACGCCGACCTGGTATTGAACTACGTCCTGGCGGACGAGGGTAGGGTAGGGGACCTACTCAAAGCGTTGCGGGACGAGGAAATTACGATCGTGCAGCGCGCCGCCATGGTGGTGGGCGATCTCGGGCGGGCGCGGCCGGCGTGGCTGCGTCCTTATAATAACAGGTTACTGGAAATGGCAACCGCTCCGGCTCACGATGCCGTGCAGCGCAACATCCTGCGCCACTTCAGCGAACTCGACCTGGCGGACATCCACGAGGACCTGGAGGGGCCGCTGCTGGAACTGGCCTTCGTACTGACGGAAGAACCTACCGTGCCGCCGGGCATCCGGGTCTTTGCCATGCAGGTGGTGGCCAACCTCTGTAGCCGTTACCCGGAACTGAAGGCGGAACTGCGCGCCGTGCTGGAGACCCAGTTGCCGCTGACGGAGAGCCCGGGCTTTCGGAGCCGGGCGAAGAAGATACTCTCTCGTCTTAAGCGCTAAGTCTTAAGTCCCAAGTCTTATCTCTCAACTCTCAACTCTTTTCCCTATCTTTGCACCCGCTTAGGACCGACCCTGGTGTCGATCCTGACGAATTCACCATTTTCACTAACTAATCAGTGCGACTGATCCGATGAGAAATTACGAGACTACATTCATCGTAGACCCAGTGCTGTCGGGGGACGAAATCAAAACGACAGCTCAGACGTACGTAGAACAACTCCAGCAGGAGGGTTGTGAGATTGTTTTTGTCGACGAGATGGGTCTGCGGACCCTGGCCTACGACATCAACAAGCGAAGCAACGGTGTCTACTACTGCGTTGAATTCACGGCACCCAACGGTGCTTTTCTGCAAAAATTCGAACTCGGCCTGCGCCGCGACGACAACATCCTCCGCTTCCTGACGGTAGCCCTGGACAAGTACGGCGTGCAGTACAACGCGGACAAGCGTGCCGGTAAGATCGGAAAGGCCAAGCGCCACAAGCAGGAAAAGCCGGCCAAAACCGAGCCCGCTGCTCACGGCATCAGCCGCAAGAAGGCCGACAGCCCCCACCTGACGGGCGTTCCTTCCGGCGACGCCGAATCCTTCAAGGAGGAAGAGGAGTAGGACGATTCACATCCAGTAGTAACCATATAAACAACATTTGTCATGGCTTCACGCGACGACATTAAGTTCCTCTCGAACCCCAAGATCGGAGGACGTAAAAAGAAGTACTGCCGCTTCAAGCGCTACGGCATCAAGTACATCGATTACAAGGACCCTGACTTCCTCCTCACCTTCGTGAACGAGCAGGGCAAGATCCTTCCCCGCCGGATCACCGGTAACAGCCTCAAGTTCCAGCGCAAGATCGCCACGTCGATCAAGCGGGCTCGCCACCTGGCGATGCTTCCGTACCTGACGGACCTTCTTAAGTAAGTTGGGGAGTTAAAGGAGTCAAGGAGTTTGGGAATTAGCTACCGCGTGTTGGACGTGCGGCAGCCTACTCCCAAACTCCCCGACTCTCCGATTCAGTAACTATTTTCCTAACCGGCTGTCAACGGGGCACCGCTCCAAAAGGCCGGGACAACATAATACTACCATCATGAAAGTAATTATGCTGCAAGACGTCGACAAGGTCGGCGATAAGCACGAAGTAATCGAGGTAAAGAACGGTTTCGGCCGCAACTACCTCTTTCCCCGCGGCCTGGCCATCCTGGCCAACCAGTCTAACCTGGGCCGCCTTAACGAAATGATCCGCCGGGAGAACGCCCAGGAGCAGAAGCGCCTGGACGAGTACCGCGAGATCGCCGGCAAGCTGAAGGACAAGGTCGTCAAGATCGGTGCCAAGTCCGGTACCAGCGGCCGCATCTTCGGTTCCATCACCCAGCTACAGGTGAAGGGAGCCATCGAGGAGCAGTTCGGTGTCAAGGTCGAGCGTAAGAAGGTCGTCCTTCCCGAGGAGGCCAAGGAGCTCGGTAAGTACCCCCTCACCATCCGCCTGCACCCCGAGGTGATCCAGGAAATGGAGATGGAGATCGTAGGCGAGTAACCCTAACCGACACCTCCAGTATCCCTTCCGGATAGAAATTTTAAAAAAACCGCCATTACCGACAACCCGGTAGTGGCGGTTTTGCTTTAAGAGCATCTAGTAAACTATAACCGTTATGCCCGAAAAACTGCTCTCCCCCTATACCCTAGGCCCCCTTTCCCTCCGGAACCGCGTCGTCATGTGCCCGCTCACCCGGAGCCGGGCAACGGACAACATCCCGAATAGCCTGATGGCCACTTACTACCGCCAGCGGGCGGGTGCCGGTCTGATCATCACGGAGGGAACTTCCCCGAGCGCAAACGGTCTCGGTTATCCCCGCATCCCGGGCTGCTTCACCAAGGAGCAAAGCATGGGCTGGCGACAGGTGACCGACGCGGTACACGAGGAGGGCGGAAAGATCTTTCTCCAGATCATGCACTGCGGCCGCGTCAGCCACCCCGGTAATATGCCCGCCGGCAGCCGGATCCTGGCCCCCAGCGCCGTAGCGATGACCCAGACGAAAATGTACGTCGACGGGAAGGGCGACCAGCCGATCCCACTACCTACCCCGATGACGGAGGAGGATATGGAAGCGACCATCCAGGAGTACGTCACCTGCGCCAAACTGGCCGCCGAAGCCGGTTTTGACGGGGTGGAACTCCACGCCGCCAACGGTTACCTGCTGGAGCAGTTCATCAACCCGACGACCAATAAGCGGGACGACCAATTCGGTGGCAGCGTAGAGAACCGTCTCCGTTTCGTCCGTAACGTGACCGAGGCCGTCGTCGCCGCCGTCGGGGCCGAGCGGGTGGGTATGCGGATCTCCCCCTACGGTATGCTGAATGACATGGGGCACTACGACAGTATCGAGGAGACCTACCTGTCATTGGTCGATATGGTGAATGAACTCGATCTGACGTACCTACACATCGCCGACCTGTCCGGAATGGGCGCTCCCGAAGTTCCCCGGGAACTGGAGGTAGCCCTCCGGGAAAAATTCAATAATACCTTCATTCTCTCCGGCGACTACGACGAGATCGAGGCGGAGAACGACCTCAACATGAACCGGGGCGACCTGGTGGCTTTCGGCCGGCCCTTCATCTCGAACCCCGATCTGGTGGAGCGGTTCCGCAAGGATGCCCCGCTGGCCCTGTTCGACCAGGCCACCTTCTACACGCCGGGACCGGAGGGGTATATTGATTACCCGACGCTATAAAGAACCTCACCCGCCCAACGCCGGGGCGAAGGGCACCCTCTCCCCGGGAGAGGGATACGAGAGCACTGCGGGGAACTGAAATATGCAATACCTACTCAGCGGATACTGTCACACCCCCCTCTCCCCGGGAGAGGGGACGACATCGCGGAGCGATGTCAGGGGTGAGGTTCCCTCAACAACCACCAAACCAACGGCACCACCCCCACCACCGTCACCCCCAGCCACAGCCACCAGCCACTCCGCCCGGTATCGTGGAGGCGGCGGACGGTCACCGCGATGCCGGGGCACAGCAGCGCCAGCCCCAGAAAAGTACCGAGGAAGGAAAAGAGACTGACATTGGTGAGCCAGTAGAGACCGGCCAGCAGCGCGCTCAGTAGCAGGTTAAAGCAAAAGAAAATCAGGTACTCCCGGCGGTCGGCCCGGCCGGAGAAATCGAAGTAATGCTCAAGGGTATGCCAGACGGAGGAAAGCATCCTAGTGCAGCATCCGGAAACTGTACTCAACCATCTCCAGGATGGGGCGGCCCTGCTTGTCGTCCTGCTCCAGGAAGATGTCGATGGTGATCGTCTCGTCCTCGTCCTTGGAGGCGGAGTCGAAGGTGACGATCAGGGTGCCGCTCTCGCCCGGGGCGTAGGTTTTGCTGTTGTCGTGCTCGACCGTGGTGCAGTCGCAGGCCTGGATGAGCATGATCTTGGCGGGAACGTCGCTCACGTTGGTAAAGGTGTACGCGAAGGTCTTCTTCTGGCCCTGTTTGAAGGCCCCGATGTCGTGCGTGCGCTTATCGAACCGGAAATGAGGGAGGCCGGCCACGTCTTTTTGTCCGTAGAGACTGGAGAAGGGAGTGATCGTATCCCGCTGCATCCGCTGAAAACCTTGCACCTGCGTGCGCGCCCCGATGTTACTCTTACGGTTCGGCCCCTCCAGCTGCCGCTCGATGACGCCCCGGTCGATGATCAAGTTTTCGGCGCCGGAGAGGATGCGGAACTCCGTGCGTCGGTTCAGTTCGTTGGCGCGGTCCTGTTGTTCCGCCGGTAGTGCCTTGATGAAGGCCTCGGTGAGTACGTCCCCCTCGGACAGGAAGCCGGTGCGACTGGCCAGGCGGGGGCTGACGACCACCGGTTGGGTCTCCCCGTAGCCCTGGGTCTTGATGCGCGGCCCGTCGATGTCGGCGTTAACGATGAGCCACTTGCGGGCACTGTCGGCGCGGCGCTTGCTGAGTTGCTGGTTGTAGTCGTCCTTGCCCTGGTAATCGGTGTGGGAACCGAGTTCGATCACCATATTAGGCTGCTCGTTCATCAGTTTGGCGAGGTAGACGAGGTCGGGTTCGGCGTCCTGGCGGATCTCACTTTTGTCGAAATCGTAGAGGATGTTTTCCAGGGCGACCACTTCAGTGATGTCGATAGTATCCAGTACTACTTCCGGAGTGGCATTCGGATCGATCCAGTTCGGGTCCTTCCTCAGGAAGAAGACCTGCTCGAAGTTCTTGCTCTCCTCCAGGCCGAGGGTACTCAGCTCGATGGTGTCGGGGTAATAACCGGGGTGGCTGGCCACGATGGAGTACTGGGTTTCCAGTTCGAGGCCGAAGTCGAAGCGGTTGCCGTCGTCCTGGGATTTCTGGGTGCCGGGGCCGACGGGGTCGCCGCTTACGATGGGCTGTAGTTCGATGGTGCCGGTCTTCAGCGGTTGCTTGTCTTCGTTGAAGAGGCCGACCACCAGGTTGGCGTAGAGGGAAGCGATGCGGAAGCCGTAGACGTCGTCGCAGCAGGTCTTGGACTTCACGCTGCGGCCGCCCTCGCGGTTGCTGGTCATGAAGCCGACGAGGCCGTCACCGAAGACGCTCAGGCTCTGGTCGTCGACCGTGCTGTTGAAGCCGGGGCCCATGTTCTTCGGCGTCACTCCAGCTGCTGCCGTTCCAGGCGGTGTAGAAGAGGTCGAAGCCACCCATGGTGGGCAGACCGTTGGTGCTGTAGTAGAGGGTACCGTCGAAGTAGGACGGCGTCATGTCATCGCCGATGGTGTTGACGGTTTCGCCCAGGTTGATGGGGGAGCCGTAGCGGCCCTCGCCCTGGTAGGGGGCGTAGTAAATGTCGTAGCCGCCGAAGCCGCCGTCCATGTCGGACACGAAGAACAGCACCTCGCCGCCGAAGAGCTCGCCGACGGCGGGCTGCAGGGCCAGGTAATTATCACTGTTGATGCCGGCCACGGGGTTACCGCTCTTCCAGCCTTCGTCGTCGACGTCGCTGAAGTAGATCTTGGCCTCCGCCGGCTTGTTGCCGTTCATCAGGATGCGGTTGTAGTAGAGGCGGCGGTTGTCGCGGCTGAGGGCGGGGTTAGCGGAGTGGACGCCGGGGCGGTTCACCTCCCGGCCGAGCATGGTGGCCTTGCCCCAGCTCACTTCGCCCTTCTTCTCTTCCTGGGCGGAGGTGAAGATGCGCATAAAACTGTCGTCCTCGTCGCCGCTACCGTCCAGGGCCACGGCCTCGGTGGCCTTCACGGTGGCGAAGTAGAGGGTATTGCCTTCCTGGTTCAGCACGGGGCTGTACTCGCTCCAGCTGCTGTTGACGGCGCGGTCGAGCAGTTCGAGGGCGACCTCGCTGGTTTCCGTGGGCACGTTGCGGTAGAGGTCGGCACCCTGGATTTCCAGCCTGGCGAAGGGGGCGTGGGCGCCGTCCGGAGCGTGCTGGAGGTAGGTTTGCAGCTGGGTGACGGCCTCGTCGTACTGACCGTCCATCTTCAGCACCTTACCGTAAAAAAAGCGGGACTCGTTGTAGGTGGTGTCCTCCAGTTCCAGGCGGCGAAAAATATTCTTGTACACGCGGATGGCGGCGGCCACGTCACGCAGCTCGTACTGCATCCGGCCGATGAGCGGCAGCAGGTTTTCGTCCTCCTTCTTGTCGTAGGCCTCCTCGTAATTATCCAGGGCGACGTACCAGTTGTTGGTCCGGCGCGCGCTGTCGGCGGCAATCAGCAGTTGCTCCTGGTTGCTGGCCCCGGCGAGGGGTTGAGCCCGAAGGCCCCCGCTGCCCCCGAAGGAGAGAAAAAGGGCGGGGACGCAGGTGCAAAAAAACAGAACAAGCAGCGGGAGAGTGACTTTCATATCAGATTTGGCTGTGGGCAGGGTAAGCATAACGCCGTGAAAAAATAATTAGCGTTAAATCCTGGGGCAGAGCATGGTCGGCACGACCGTCGGCTTCTTATAGAAATTGAAGATGTAGTTCGCGGAGAGCTCGAAGGCTCCCTGACTGACGTTATTAACGCCGTCGCCGCTCAGCTGGATGAAATCGTAACTCAGGGCGGCCCGCAACTGCTTGATGTCGGCTCCGAACATCAGCTTGATGGCGTCGCCCGAGCGGTAGCCGAGGCCGGCCCGCAGGTCGACGTCCGGCTTCAGGTTGCGCGCGCCCCAGGCCTGGGCCGAGAGGGTCGTATTGCCGTTGCTGCTCTGGGCGAAGACGGAGGGCTGGAAGCGGTACTTGTCGTTGATCTCCAGGTCCAGGCGGCCGTGGAGGTGGATGGTGGGCTTGCGCTGGCGTTCGGTGCTACCGACGCGGGGGTTGGGCCCCTGGGTAGAGTCCATCATCATCGGGTCCGGGTCCGGATCGCCTTGTCGTTGCTCAGAAGAGTCGTCTGGTACTTCGGACTGTTCAGGTGCAGCATCGCCACGCCGACTTCCATGAAGTTTTTCTTCTTGGGGTCGATCATCGAGCGCAGCATCAGACCGGCGTTGATGTCGGTGTAGCTGGCACTGTTGTTGTTCCGGGAGCCGGGCGTACTGCCGCCCATCGTCGGCTCGAATTCGCTCTGTCCGGTTTGCCCGTCGCCTCCCAGTTCGGTGTCGATGTTCAGTTCCTGATCGGGGATGCCCTCCGTCTCGAAGCCGAAACTGGTGCTGCCGTACTGGGCGCCCAGGGTCACGACGTTGCGCCGCTTGTTGTCCAGGGCCAGGTGGTAGCTGGCCGAGATGCCGAAGAAATTGGTCTTGATGGTCTGATCGCCGCTACCGGCGCGGTCGGTCACCATGCTGGCCCCGGCCCCGATCCAGTCGTACTTCCGGAAGCCCTTGATGACGGGGGCATCGGCGAAGGCCGACGGGCTGCGGATGCCGCTGAGCCCCTCCCACTGTCCGCGGAAGATGCCCCCCACGCGGAGGGAACCGTTGAAACCACCGGTCTGGGCCGGGTTCAGCCAGAGGGGGGAATAATCGTAGAGGGTATAGTTAATGTCCTGGGCCGTCACGGTGACGGAAAAACAGACAAAACAGGCTAGCAGGGCAATCAGGCGCATGGGCAGGTCAATTGGAAGAACAATCCCGGCCAAGATACGCACTACTCCTATTTCTGTACCCGTGGTTGTTTGTAGACGGGTACCGTGCTGCAGGGCTCCCCGAACATAATGGATTTGACCACCGGTGTCAATTTGGCCGTCACTTCCAGGTAGGCACTGGCGGGTACTTCCTTGTCCCCGCAGCCCTTCACGACCACCCGCTGATCGCGGAAGTCCTCCGGATCGAGGGCCGCTACGGCCTGACGAAAGTGGTCACGCAGGTAATCCGTCTCCGTCCCCTGGTAAATATCCGCGGCGAAGGGGGAAGCCGCGGCGGCCACCAGCATGTAGGCCCAGGCGGGAATAATGGCGTCGGTGCTGCAGAAAACGAGGAGCGTTTTGTCCCGGTACTGACTAAAATCGTGGGCTTTGACCGCCTCCCGGAAGTCCTTTTCCTTCAGGATGAGCTCCATGAAGAGGTAGTCCGTCAGGTCGAAACTGGCGAAGGGGGTAGTGGGGTAGTGGTCCTCCAGTTTGAGGGTGAGGAGGCGGCTGTTGGCTACGCGATTGACCAGGGGGGGAGTAGACGATGTAGACATGGCTGTTTGTTTTGGGGTTTGCACTTTCCCGGTAGTTATCGGGATGTCGCCCGGGTGTAAGGACTCGAGGACTCAGGGAGTTAAGGACCTGAGGGCGTTGCACCACTCGCCGCTTTCGCGCGCTTGCTCCTAGTTGAGACGTTGCCGTTCGGCAACCTTAACTCCTTAACGTCCTTACTCCCCTCGAACTCCTTCTATTCATTCCTGCTCCACCAAAATCTCATCCGGCGTCCCGACCTCCGAATCCGGGACGCGGAAGTCCTTTGGCTGCGGCAGGTCCTCCAGGGATTTGATGCCGAAGTAGTCCATGAATTTATCGGTTACGCCGTAGAGGAGCGGCTTTCCGACCGAGTCGGCGCGACCGGTAATGGTAACCAGTTCCTTTTCCAAAAGTTTCTGGATGGCGTAGTCGCAGCTCACCCCGCGGATCTTCTCCAGGTCAGATTTGGTGGTCGGTTGCTTGTAGGCGATGATGCTCAGCGTTTCCAGCGCCGAACGGCTCAGTTTCTTGTTGCTCTGCTGCCGCAGGTGGGTGCCGATCGTCTGGTGGTAGGCTCCCTTGCTCATGAACTGGTAGCCGCCGGCCACCTCCACCACCTCGAAACTGTGGACGGCATCGGCGTAACGGTCGCGCAACTCCTGGATGGCCGTCAGCAGCACCCGGGGGGCGAACTCCACGCCGAAGGCCTCGGCCAGGACGCCCTGCAACTCGTCGAGGGAGAGCGGCTGGGGGGCGGAGAAGATGAGGGCCTCGATGTGCTGGGGAAGGAACTCCATAAGTTGGGAGTTAATTTAGTTGGGGAGTCAGGGAGGGTGAGAGTTGGGGAGTGGCTGCCGCTGCTACTACTCGCCCGCTTCGCGTGGTTCGCTAGATAAAGGCACAAAACTAAACTAAGGACTGTATACTTTATTAATACGGCAATGTGCCGCCGGTGCCGTGCGGTAGCCAACTCCCTAACTTACTAACTCCCCAACTCCCTAACTTGCTCCTAAAGACCCGCGGCATCGTTTTCCGTTCCGTCAAGTACGGCGACTCCTCCCTCATCCTCGAGGTGTACACCGAGCAGCGCGGTATTCGGAAGTACATCGTCAGCGGGGTACGGAAGGCGCGCAGCAGTACGCCGGCCAGCGCCCTCCAGTTGATGAACCTGCTCGACCTGGTTGCCTACGAACGGGAGGGTAAGGACATGACCCGGCTCAAGGAGATCCGGTCGGCCTTCGTCTACCAGCGCATTCCCTTCGAGGTGCAGCGGGGTACCGTGGGGCTGTTCATGCTGGAGGTAGCCCGCAACGCCATCCGGGAGTCGGAAGAGAACCCCGCCCTGTTCCGGTTCCTCTTCGATTATTTTTCCTTCCTGGACCGGACCGACGGCCCCATCGCCAACATTCACCTCCACTTTCTGCTGGAACTCTCCACTTATCTGGGCTTTTTTCCCTCCGGTATCTGGTCCGAGGAAACGCCCCTGTTCGACCTCAAGGCGGGGGAATTCATCGCCGGCCTCCCCGGCCACACCCAGTACCTGGACGAGGAACGGGCCGCCCTCCTTTTTCGCCTCCTCCACTCGGAGCGGGCCGAGAGCGGAACCGTTAAAATGTCGCGCACCGACCGGCTGGGCCTGCTGAACGATCTGTTGCGGTACTACCAGTACCACATCGAAGGGTTCCGGGAGGTGAATAGCCTGGCGGTACTGCGGGCGGTGATGAAGGATTGAAGGACTCAAGGAGACAAGGAGTTAAGGGGCTGCCGCGCGATTCCGCCGCCATTAGCGAGTACGCGAAGCGGCGGGTGGGCACGTTCCTGGAGTCCTGAATTCCTCGAATCCTCCAATCCTTTTACCTTCGGCCCATGCTCACCCCCACTCGCGCAATCGTCCTCTCCCTCGCCGGCTGGCTCCTCTTCGGCCTGGCCGCCTGCGCGATGTTCGCCCGGGTCCAGGCCGAACTCCTCTGGGGCTACTGGCCGCTGGCCCTGTACTTCGGTCTCTGGCTCGGGGTGGTGGGGCTGGCCGTTCGTAAGCCGGAAAGCCGGCACCTGCGCAACGTCGCCCTGAGTACCGCCAGTGGTTTTTTACTCGGTTTTGGTTTCCCCGGGTACCTGCCCGTCCCCTTTCTGCTGTTTTTCGCCCTCATTCCGCTGTTGCTCGTGCAGCGGCAACTGGCGGAGCGCGACGCGGGGTACCGACCGCTGTTCTGGCACGCCCTGAATACCTTCTTTCTGTATAATTTCCTGGCTACCTACTGGGTCACCAATACGGGGCTGGCCGCCGGCCTCATCGCGGTGGTGGCCAATAGTTTGCTGATGACGTTGCCGTGGTTGTTCCTGCACTGGACGGCCCGCCGCGCCCCGGCGGTAACCTACCTCGGCGGCCTGGCGGCCTGGGTGAGTTTCGAGTACCTGCACCACCACTGGGAACTGAACTGGCCCTGGCTGACGCTGGGCAACGGCTTCATGCAGTTTCCGGCCCTGGTGCAGTGGTACGAATGGACCGGCGTATTTGCCGGAACCATCTGGTTGCTGCTCGTCAACTGGTTCACCTTCCGCTGGCTGCGGCGGCCCTTCCCCCGGCCGCTGCCGGTGGTGCCGCTGCTAGTCATTTTAGTCCCCTGTGCGGTGAGCCTGGTGCGCTACGTCACCTACGCCGAACCGGCGGGGGAGGAGGTGACGGTGGTGGCCGTCCAGCCTAACTTCGAGCCCCACTTCGAAAAATTCAGCGGGCGGGGGGAAGCGCAACTCGATACTTTTCTGCGCCTGAGCCGGGCTGCCCTCGCGGCCGGTCCGGCGGACTACCTGCTCTACCCCGAAACCAGTTTTAGCCGGGTGGACGAGGACGAACCGCTGACCTCCCCGGCCGTACAGGCGCTGGACCGCGAACTGCGAAAACTGCCGGTAAAGAACCTGATCACCGGTATCAGCGGACTGCACTTCTTCCGCGGCGGGGCAGCCGTTTCCGAGAACGTCCGCTACTATCCCGGTTACGACCCCCTCGAGGTACTCAACGCGGCCCTGCAACTGAATTTTCCCGGCGGGGATTTCCAGACCTACCGCAAGGGCGTCTTCGTCCCCGGAGCCGAGAGTTTCCCCTTTCGTAAGGTCTTGTTCTTCGCGGAGCCCGTCGTCAGCTCCCTGGGGGGCAGCACGGCCGGACTGGGTACCCAGCCGGAACGATCGGCCTTCGTCAGCGAGGTGGCCACCGTCGCCCCCGTCATCTGCTACGAGAGTGTTTTCGGGGAATACTTCACCGGCTACGTGACGGCCGGGGCCCAGGCCGCCTTCGTACTGACCAACGATGGCTGGTGGGACAATACCGCCGGTCACCGCCAGCATACCTGGCTGAGCAGTCTGCGCGCCATCGAGACCCGCCGGGCCGTCGTGCGCTCCGCGAACATGGGCAACTGCGCCTTCATCAACCAGCGGGGCGACGTGGTGGCGGCCACCGAGTACGGCCGCGAGGGCTTCCTGCGGGGCACCATCCGCCTCAACGACGCGGTGACTTTTTACGTCCGCTACGGCGATCTCTTCGCGCGCATTTGTCTGCTGCTGACCGCCATGATCTTTCTCACGAACATCGTAAAGCGGTTCCAGGGCGTTAGACCTACCGATGAGGCGTAGTATTTTCTTCTGGATTTGGGCGATGACGCAGGTGCCGGGTTTTCTGTTGGCGCAGGGAGCGGTCGAACTCACCATCGTCGCAACCGACTTTGAGTGGCGGGCCACCCTCCCCGAGTTCGAAGACACCACGGCCGTCAGCGACTACCTGACCGAGTGGGTGGAGCGCAGCCGGCAGCGCGCCTACTGGGAGGCCAGCGTAGACAGCCTCGGAGCGGTCGGCGGCACCCTGGTCGCCACCCTCCACCGCGGCCCCGCCTACGAGTGGGCCGAGTTGCGCCCCCCCGTGGATGAGCGGTCGCGGGCCTGGGCCAGAAAGGCGAACTACCGGGCCCGTCGTTTCCGTTCCGGCCGTCCCTTCCGCCACGGGGAGTGGGAGCGGGTGCGCGACAGTCTGGTCGTGGCGGCCGCCAACGCCGGCCACCCCTTCGCCGAGGTGGGGCTGGACAGCGTCGACTGGGTCGCCCCGGGCCGCCTCTCCGCCGTGATTTCCGTCGACTCCCGGCCCGGCAATCACCGTCGCCGAATTGCGGGTGCCGGAAGAGGTGCGGGTCCGCGACGTATTTCTCCAGCGCTACCTGGGCATCTACCCGGAACTGCCGTACCGGGAGCGCAACATCCGGCGCATCCGGAACCGGCTGGCCCAGTTGCCCTACCTCAGCCTGAGCGGCTCGCCGACCATCACGTTCCGGGATAGCCTCGCCTTCATCGACCTGCCGGTGCGGAAGCGGTCGGCCAGCCGGTTCGATTTCGTGATCGGTGTCCTCCCCAATGCGGCCAGCGACGGAAAACTGTTGCTTACCGGGGAACTGAACGGCGAGCTCTACAATGGTTTCGGACAGGGGGAGCGCATTGCCGCCCGCTTCGAGCAACTACAGCCCCGGGTACAGGAACTGGCCATCGGGCTGGAGTACCCCTTTCTCTTCGGCCTGCCCTTCGGATTCGAGGGGGAACTCGATCTCTACCGGCGGGATTCCTCCTTCCTGAACCTGGACTACAAGGTCGCGGCCACTTACCTGCGGGAGGGCAACGACCGCCTCTCCGTTTTCCTGAACCAGCGGGTGACGATCGTTCCTGGCCTCGACTCCACCAGTCTGGTGAACGGAAACCTGCCCGATACCCTGGGGGTGAAACGGTCGTTCTTCGGTCTCCAGTTCCGGCGGAACCGGACCGACCGCCGGTTCTCCCCCCGCAATGGCTACACGCTGGACTTCAGCGGGGCGGCCGGTTTTCGCCGCCTCCGTGACCTGGATTTCGCCGGGGAGGTGGCCGACAGCCTCACGGCCCGCAGCAGTCAGTTCGAACTGACCGGGACGGCCGAACTCTTCCTCGATCCCCTGCCGGGAACGGTCTTTTACTTTCGCCTGACCGGCGCGGCCATCGTCGCCGATCAGACCCTGCTCGCCAACGAGCAGTACCGGATCGGCGGGGCACGATTACTGCGCGGCTTTAACGAACAGCAACTCTTCGCCACCAATTACGCCCTGCTCACCACGGAGTTCCGCCTGTTGCTCGGGGAGCGGGCCTTCCTCTATCTCTTCGGTGACTTCGCCCGGGTTGACCCCCGTAACCGCGCCCGCCCCGACCGGAAAGTGGATTACCCGGTCGGCTTCGGGGCCGGCGTCAACTTCGAGACCCGGGCGGGGATCTTCGGGCTGAGCCTGGCCCTGGGCCGCCGCAACGGGGAGCCGCTGGACCCGGGTACGCCGAAGGTCCACTTAGGGTACGTAAGTGTATTCTGACCGGCTACCAGAGAGCGTTGCTCTCCGGTAGAATCATCGCCCGGGGTTCCACACTATCCTGGCGGATACCGTTCTCCCCCGTGCTGGGTAGCATGCGTCTTCCGGACTCCTCGGGGCGTCGGGAGTCCGGAAGACGCATTGCTTTACTCTGGGGTAGAGCCCCGGTGGGCTGCTAGACGTCGTAACGGTCCAGCATCATCACCTTGTCCCAGGCCTTTACGAAGTCGCGCACCATGCGCTCGTTGGCGTCGTCCGCGGCGTAGACCTCGGCGATGTTGCGCAACTGGGCGTTGGAGCCGAAGACAAGGTCACAGCGGGTGGCGGTGTACTTCACCTCGTCGGTTCCGCGCAGCTTACCGGAGAAGGTGAACTTCTGCTGGTCGGCGGGTACCCACTCGTAGTCCATGCTGGTCAGCACCTGGAAGTAGTCGTTGCTCAGTACGCCCGGGCGGTCGGTGAAGACCCCGTGGCGGGAGTAGTCCCAGTTCTGGTCCAGCACCCGCAGGCCGCCGGTCAGGACGGTCCACTCCGGGGCGCTCAGCGTCAGGAGCTGGGCACGGTCGAGGAAGATGCGCTCGGCCTGCACGCGGTAGCCGACCTTGTCGTTGTGGTAGTTCTTGAAGCCGTCGGAAACGGGCTTGAGCCAGTCGAAGCTTTCGGCGTCGGTCAGTTCCTGGGTCGTGTCCATCCGCCCGGGGGTGAAGGGTACGGTAAGGTCAACGCCGCCGTCGCTTGCGGCCCGTTCTACCGCTGCGCAGCCACCGAGGACGACCAGGTCGGCCAGGGATACTTGCTTACCGTTGGTCTGTTTGTCGTTGAAGGACTGGCGGATACCCTTCAGCGTGTCGAGTACTTTATTCAGTTCCTCCGGCCGGTTCAGTGACCAGTTATTCTGGGGTTCCAGGGCGATGCGGGCCCCGTTGGCACCGCCACGCTTGTCGGAATCCCGGTAGATGCTGGCGGCCGACCAGGCGGCGGAGACCAGGGCGGGTACCGTCAGGTCGGTCGCCAGGATGCTTTGCTTCAGTTCGTCGATATCCCCGGCATCGATCGTTGGGGCATCGCTGGTGGGGATCGGGTCCTGCCAGAGCAGGTCCTCGGCGGGCACTTCGGGGCCGAGGTAGCGGTCCTTCGGTCCCATGTCGCGGTGGGTGAGTTTGTACCAGGCTTTGGAGAAGGCCTCGGTGAAGTAGTCGAAGTCCTCCAGGAACTTTTCGCAGACCTTGCGGTAGGCGGGGTCGACCTTGAGGGCGACGTCGGAGGTCATCATCATCAGGTCGTGCTCCATGCCCGGGCGGTGGGCGTCGGGGGTTTTGGGGGCGCTGTCGTCGAC
Organism: Lewinellaceae bacterium; assembly: GCA_963838715.1. GTDB lineage: Bacteria > Bacteroidota > Bacteroidia > Chitinophagales > Saprospiraceae > Neolewinella. The sequence goes on along the minus strand of CAWISE010000009.1, from coordinate 2,031,551 downwards.
GGGGGTCCACTGGAGGGCTCCGGCCGGGCTCTTGGTCTTTTTCCACTCGAAGCGGAAGAGGTTCTTGAGGTAGTCGTTGTCCCACCGGGTGGGGTTGGGCGTCCAGGAGCCCTCGATGCCGTTGGTACTGGTGTCGGGGCCGTTACCCTGGCCGACGGGGTTGTGCCAGCCGAAGCCCATCTGGTCGATGTCCGCCTTTTCCGGAGCGGCCCCGATGAACTTGGCGGCAACGGCTCCGTGGGATTTACCGAAGGCGTGGCCACCGGCAATGAGGGCGACGGTTTCCTCGTCGTTCATCGCCATGCGGGCGAAGGACTCGCGGATGTTGCGGGCGCTGTCCATGGGGTCACCGTTACCACCCGGCCCCTCGGGGTTGACGTAGATGAGGTTGGAGTGGGTGGCCGCCAGGGGGTTCTCGAGGTCGTGGTACGCCTCCTTCGGGCCGCCGACCCAGCGGAGCTCGGGAGAAACCATCTCATCGGGGTGACCGAGGTAGTCACCGGTGGCGTCGGACTCATCGAAGGGTTTGCCGTTCCAGAATTCCGGTCCCCAGTAGGTATCGGTATCCGGTTCCCAGGCGTCGATGCGGCCGCCGGCGAAGCCGTAGACGGGGAAATCCATGATCTCCAGGGAGACGGTACCGGCCAGGACGATCAGGTCGGCCCAGGACAGGGAAGCCCCGTACTTCTTCTTGATGGGCCAGAGCAGCCGCCGCGACTTATCGGTATTGCCGTTGTCCCACCAGGAATTGATCGGCGCGAAACGCTGCATGGCCTGGGCGGCCCCGCCGCGGCCGTCGGCGATCCGGTAAGTACCGGCGGAGTGCCAGGCCATCCGGATCATCTGGGGTCCGTAGTTGCCGTAGTCGGCGGGCCACCAGGGCTGGGAGTCGGTCAGCAGGGCGCGAATGTCGGACTTGAGTTGCTCGTAATCCAGTTTGTTAAAGGCCTCCGCGTAGGATTCCCCGGCCAGGGGGTTAGCGGCGGCGGGGTCGCGGTGAAGCGCCTCGACGGGCAGGCGGTTGGGCCACCAGTCGTTGGTCTGGGGGGCGGTGCCGATGGCTCCTCCGATGCGGGTGCCGCGGAAGGGGCAGGAGGCGAGGTTTTCGGGGTTGGGGATGGATTGCACGAGCTTATTATTTGCGGGGTAAAGCAGAGCAGGGGGCAGACTGTTCATTAATCCGGTGCTATTTGACGCGGATAGACGAAATTGCGGTGATCTCTTCCGTTAATTTACAAACCCTGCACCTGCGCCCCGTCGCCCTCTTTTTCCTACCTTGGCCGGCCGCGATAATTTGCCTCCGCCCGCCTATGCTTCACACCACCCACAACCGCCTGATCTCCTTTATCTGGTCCATTGCCGACGATTGTCTGCGCGACGTGTACGTCCGGGGAAAGTACCGCGACGTCATCCTGCCCATGGTCGTACTGCGGCGACTCGACGCCCTGCTGGAGCCGACGAAGGATGCCGTCATGGAAGAGGTTCGTTTTCAGCGGGAGGAGGCCGGTTTTACCGAACTGGAAGCCGCCGACCTGCGCCGCGAGAGCGGTCAGGTGTTCTACAATACCAGCGACTGGACGATGCAGCGGCTCTACGCCACGGCCTCCAACAGCCGGCAGCAACTACTGGCCAACTTCGAGGAATACCTCGACGGATTCAGCCACAACGTCAAGGAAATCACCGAGCGCTTCAAGCTGCGGCGGGAAGTCCGCCACATGGCGAATAAGGACGTCCTGCTCGACGTGCTGGAGAAATTTACCGACGCCCGCATCAACCTGACGCCCGACGACCAGCCGGACCCCGACGGCCGTACCCTGCCGGGACTGAGCAACCTCGGCATGGGCTACGTCTTCGAGGAACTGATCCGGAAGTTTAACGAGGAGAACAACGAGGAGGCCGGGGAGCATTTCACCCCCCGCGAGGTGATCGACCTGATGACCCACCTGGTCTTCGACCCCGTCCGCGAGGCCGACCAGCTCCAGCGGGCCGTGACGATCTACGACCCCGCCTGCGGCTCCGGGGGCATGCTGACCGAAAGCCAGGACTTCGTCAAGGACCCGGAGGGGCAGATCCGCGCCGCCGGGGACGTTTACCTCTACGGCAAGGAAGTCAACGACGAAACCTACGCCATCTGTAAATCCGACATGATGATCAAGGGGAACAACCCCGAGAACATCCGCGTCGGCAGCACCCTGAGTACCGACGAATTCGCCGGCCAGAGTTTCGACTTCATGCTCTCCAACCCGCCCTACGGCAAGAGCTGGAGCGGCGAGCAGAAATTCATCAAGGACGGTAAGGAGGTCATCGACGCCCGCTTCCGCATCAAACTTCAGGATTACTGGGGCGACTGGGAAAAAGTCGACGCCACCCCCCGCAGTTCCGACGGGCAGTTGCTCTTCCTCATGGAGATGGTCAGCAAGATGAAGGACCCGACTCTTAACGGCATCGGCAGCCGCATCGCCTCGGTCCACAACGGTTCGGCCCTGTTTACCGGCGACGCCGGGGGCGGGGAAAGCAACATCCGCCGTTACCTGCTGGAAAACGACCTGCTCGAAGCCATCATCCAGTTGCCGAACAACCTCTTCTACAACACCGGCATCACCACCTATATCTGGCTGCTGAGTAACAACAAGGGGCGGGAACGCAGGTGCAAAACCTTACTCATCGATGCGTCGGAGTTGTACGTGAAGTTGCGCAAGAACCTGGGGGCGAAGAACTGCGAACTGAGCCCGGACCACATCGCCGAAATTCAGCGGGTGTTCACGGCCTACGCAGATTACGAAAGCCCCGAGGACAGTGACCTGCCCCTGCGCGCCAAGCTATTCGACACCAGCGATTTCGGCTACTACAAGGTCACCGTCGAACGGCCCGAGCGCCTCCGCACCCGCTTTACGCCGGCGGCCATCGCCGAGCTCCGCTTCGACAAATCCCTGCGCGAACCCATGGCCTACGCCTGGGACACCTACGGGGAGCGGGTGTACACCGACCTAAAGGCCATCGGCCCCGACCTGCTGCGCTGGTGCGAAAAACAGGACCTCAACCTCAGCACCAAGAACCGCCGTAAGCTTACCGACCCGAAGAACTGGGCGGCCAACCGCGACCTGCTGAATGTGGCCCAACTACTACTCGACGAGTTCGGGGAGACGGACTACCCGGACTTCAACGCCGTCCAGGACCGTGTCGCTACCTTTCTGAAGGCCCGGAAGATCAAACTCAGCGCGAGCCAGCGGAAGGCTATCCTCGGGGCGGTCACCACCTACGACGCGGCGGCGGAAAAGGTGATCAAAAAAGACGTCAAGCTGCCGCCCGCCAAGCTGGACGACCTGCTGGTGCGCCTCGACTGCGAACGGGACGACCTGCCGCTCTACGGCTACTTCCCCACCGAACGGGCCGGGGTGTACCGCACCTACGAGAGCAGTTCCGATCTGCGGGACACCGAGTCCGTCCCCCTCCGGGAGACGGTGCGCGATTACTTCCTGCGGGAGGTGGCCCCCCACGTACCCGAGGCCTGGGTCGACCTGGAGAAAACGAAGGTCGGCTACGAGATCAGTTTTAATAAGTACTTCTACCGCCACCAGCCGCTGCGGTCGCTGGCCGAGGTGACGGCCGAGATCGTCGATTTGGAGCGGGAGAGCGAGGGGTTGATTGCGGAGATTCTTAAAATGGAGCTGTGATGGTGGGGTATGAGAAGTATCGGGAGAGTGGGGTGGAGTGGATTGGGGAGGTGCCGGAGGGGTGGGCGACAGTAAGAATGAAGTTTCTTTTTCGCGATTATTCTGAGAAAAACAAGCCAGAAGAGACACTTCTTTCCGTGACCCAAGATCAGGGGGTAGTACCCCGTACGAGTGTGAGTAGTAGAATGGTGATGCCATCGGGTAATTTGGAAAGTTTCAAATTCATACAGGAAGGAGATTTTGCAATTAGTCTTCGTTCGTTTGAAGGTGGGCTAGAATATTGCCACCACGATGGAATCATTAGCCCAGCGTACACCGTACTTAAAATCAAGAACGGACTGCATAGACCCTATTACAAATGGCTTCTAAAATCGGCTAGTTTCATATCAGAGATTCAAACTAGTGTAGTCGGAATTACAATGGTCCGTTGCGATTTCAGCAGGATGCATGGTAGCATAAATAAAAGCGGTGAGCCGTATTTTGGGAGTTACCACACTTCTAAAACACATGGCTCACCTAACGAAGGTTGCTTCCCTCGCTGACTCAATATTACAAAAGATGACTGAGGTTGGCCGTTGGCAGCACAAGTTTTTACTGCATCTTTTCCCCCTACTCCTGAGCATCCGGGGACGAACCAACTTCGTCAACCTGGCTCGCTACTCCGATTCTGCCGAGAGCACCTACCGCAAAAACTACGCCGACAACTTCGATTGGTTAAACTTCAACACGCATTTGGTACACTCTTACCTGAGTCCCGATCGCATCATCGCCCTCGACCCCAGCTACATTACTAAGAGCGGTAAGCACTCCGATGGAGTAGCCTACTTTTGGAGTGGTGCGGCCGGTATGGCGAAGTGGGGTCAGGAGTTCTGTGGCCTGGCCGCCGTCGACCTTCATGATAAAACGGCGCTCCACCTGCTGGCTGTCCAAACACTGCCTGATCAAGAACTTAGTCTGGTTGACTACTACGCCAGTATTGTGACGATCAACGCCACCCAACTACTACAAGTCTCTGATTATCTGGTAGCTGATGCCTACTTCGGCAAGTCCAGTTTTGTCGATCAAGTCACCGACTGCGGCTTGCAGCTTATCACTCGATTGCGCAAAGACCAAGTTATGTACTACCTCTACCAAGGTCCCCGACGCAGCGGAGCCGGCGCTCCTAAGCGGTATGACGGCAAGGTGGATACCCCTTCGCTTCGGCAGGATATTTTCACACCTTGTGCTCAGGCGGATGACAAAAGCTGGATGGCCTTTGAAGCCATCGTCTACGTCAAAGCCTGGAAGCGTAAAGCTAAAGTAGTCGTAATGCTGAGGTACGATGACCAGGGAAAGGTCTGTGGCCACTCCACTTTTGCTTGTACCGACGTGGCACTCAACGGAGGTGATATTGTCCTAAGTTATCAGGCCCGCTTTCAGCAAGAGTTCCTGTACCGGGACGCCAAGCAGGAACTAGGACTCCAAGATTGTCAGGCCTACTCCTGGCAGAAGATCGACTTTCATCTCAATGCATCGCTGACAGCCGTATCGCTAGCCAAGGCAGCCCATCATCTCCAGCTACAGACGAGTAATGATGAGCCCTTCAGTATCGCTGACGTAAAGACGATGTACGTCAATGAAAATCTAGCTTTGCGAATAATTCGAGGGTGTGGGATTTGCCCAAACTCGCCGATTATTCGCAGGCTACTACCTGAAATCAAGAAATTTGGATTGCGAAGGGCTTAAATTCACAACGCACCATTAGAGAATAGACAGCTGCATTAATCAAAATATGGCTGCCATCGTACCTGAAAATATTGATGGTCATTATTTACTATTCTATCTCAAAAGTATATACAAGGCTATTCGTGAATTTGCAAGAGGAGGTAACCAAGAAGGTTTGAATTGCCACATAATATCTGAACTGAAAGTTTTGGTTCCTCCATTTTATGAGCAAATCAAAATTTCAAAGTTTATTTTCCTTCAAATAGGACATACCACCCACGCCATCCACCTCCAAACCCAGCAGATCGCCAAGCTCCGCGAGTACCGCACCGTCCTGATCGACGCGGCGGTGACGGGGAAGATGCGGGTGCCGGGTTGGTAAATATGGTGGTCCGGATTACCTTGTGGGTTCACCCGGTTCTTTTGGATCGACTAAATTTTCGTGCTCATGAAAAATACGACCAAGGATATGCTCCGGCGGGGAACCACCCTGCTGCTGGCCACCCTTCTTTTCCTGTCCGGTTTCTCTTCCTGCATGACGACGCGGACATCCGTTGGGCAGTTTAAGGAATTACCCGGAGAGGAGTACAAGTATGACAAGGGCAAGCAGTTCTGGTTGTTCGCCGGCCTGTTGCCCCTGGGCCGGACGGACGTCAGCGCTCCCGCCAGTGGCGACTGCGAGGTAATCACTCGCTACACCATCGGGGATATGGCCATTAATATCCTGACGCTGGGTTTTCTGCACAGCTATACGATCAAGGTGATGGCGAAGCGGGTGCCGCCGGCTACGACGGACACCATAAACGAGTAATCAGGCCAATACACCTAAGTAAAAAAATCAGCTCATGAAAAAGACCATTGCCGTACCCTTCAAGGCGAAAATCAATCCTAAAACCGGCCTTTCCCCCGCCCTCGTGGCCGAGCAAATCGAAGCGGTCATCCAGGAGCGCGCCCTGGACGGGTGGGAGTTCGTTTCGGTCGAGAGTGTCAGCACGACCGTGGAAGGCAATGGCGGTTGCTTCGGTATCGGCGCTACACCCAGTACGACGACTTTCGTGCAAGTGATCTTATTCCAGCGGTGAAATATCTGCTGATCTGGATGATCCTACTGTACCAACGGTACCTGTCTCCGCGATTGGCCAAGTCTTGCCTCTTCCGGGAGAGTTGCTCCCACCGCGTACTGCGGGAGGCCCGGGAACGGGGCGTGGTAGCGGCACTAGGAACACTGAGGTTTCGGTTGAGGAATTGTCGGCCCGGGTATCGAATCGTCCACGTGGAGCGGACGGGAGAGACTTTTTTGATCTCCGTGAACGATACTGTTGTAAATCAACCGGAAGTGAACCCGGTCATTCTCGTTAAGTACGATCAGATCGCTGGTTGAAAAACCATGCTTTCCGTCACGTAGTTGACCACCGGAATGATCGGTAGCATCAGTTGTTCGTAGCCCGGCTGACGTTGTACCTTCTCGTGAAGCATGCCCCGTCCGCAACCGACGGCGATGACGGCGAGGTGTTGCAGCAACTCTACTGGTAGGGTCACCGCGCCGGTGTCGGCTACCAGTGCTGGCCAGTCCTCGGCCTGTATCTCGAACTGTAGAAATGGTTGCAGGATAACAACATCTTCTCCCCTTCGCCGAAAGGTAAAACGGGGGGCCACGCCCACGCGGCGGTCGGAGGCGCTCAGTTCGAACGCGAAACTGGCATCGATGTCGTTGAGTTCCGCCGCGGTGCCGTCGGTGCGTACCCAGGCGAACTCTTCCACGGCTACGCTTAGCAGGCGAAAACGAATGACGGGTTCGGTCTTGGTGGCCATTCGGGCTAGCAGGTTGGGGTCAGCGTGGGAATGATCTGGTTCACGGGCACGTACTCGCTGGTCAGGGAGAGAATACCTTGCCAGATCGTCTTACGGTTGGTGACGGGGGTAGAAGGCTCGGCCGGAACGGTGAACAGAGTCAGGCCGGTAGCTTTCTCTAGTTTCTTAATTGACTCCATGGTCATGTTGCCCTTTCCCTTGAGGACTTTGCCGACGTACTGCTGGGTGACGCCCATTTCGCTGGCCAGCCAAGCCTTGGTTTTCCCTTCCCGACGGAGGTATTGAAGTACGCGTCCGGCAATCAGCAGGTTACGGCGGTTACGGACTTCATGTTTTATATTATCAAGAATAAATTCTTCGAATTTCGTGTCCTGAGTGGCGTTGGCCATAATGTCATCGCGGAAAGAAGGCTGCATAGCTGTTGGGAATGTCAGAGGTCAGTAGAAGTGTGTAACAGTGAATAAAGCGTATAAAAGTCATCGTCGCGGAGATACTTACTCATCTGCTTACGGATGGCAGCCATCTTCTCGAGTTCACGCTGTAAGTGAGGTCGTTCCATCCGGTGAGTCAGCTTGATGGCTCCGCCGGTTACTATATAAGTATCGTCAATCGTGCGCAAGGCGTATAATCTCAACCACCCGTTTGGTTCGTAACTACGGGCTTTCATGCGTTGGTAACGATCCCTTTCTTCTTGCAGGTTATCCAGCGGACGAAACAAAGTTTCTAAGGAAGTAGCCGTATTAGTAGTTATGGCTGCCCAAATGCGCTGCTGAAAATCAAGCGCGGCTTTGTCCGTTCGGTCGAGGAAGCTTGCAAAGTCAGTACCAGAGTAGAAACCATCACGGAGGTCTTTTTTGTGCGTTTCGTAGAAATCGGTGAGGTGATCCGCGTCTTGCCAGCAACGTAACAGGCGACGCAACTCCCCTTCTTCGTCATCTTCGTAAACTTCGTCTTTGTACCGTACGCTACAAAGATGATCGCTGTTTGGAAACACAATAATACGGGCAATGTTTGACATGGTAAACTTTTAGGTTTACTTTCGATCTTGCGAAGATAAGTTTTATCAAGCTGCAAGATTCAACAAATACTAAGTAATTTTCCACTCCCGCCGAGCCGAAACCAGCAGCCCTGTACTTGAAAATTGCACCTGCGTCCCCGCCCAATTCCCTATTTTCACGCCCATGCCCAGTAACACCAAAGAGGTTGCCCTCGAAGAAGCCATCGAGCGCCACCTCACCGAACGGCACGGCTACCATAGTGGGCAGCCCGCCGACTTCGACAAGGAATTTGCCGTAGATACCGTCCGCTTCTGGGATTTCCTGGAAAGTACCCAGCCCCGCGAACTCGACAAGCTGAAGCGCTACGCCGACTGGCGGGCCCGCATCCTGACGCGTTACAACAACCTGGTCAAAAAGCGGGGGGTGCTGGACCTGCTGCGCAAGGGGCTGAAAGTAGAGGACGCCCAGCTGGAACTGTTCTACCAACCGCCCACGGGGGCCAGCGGCAGTCGGGTCCGCCGGCAATTCGACGCCAACCAGTGGAGTATAACCCGGCAACTGCGCTACCACCGCCAGCAACCCGGCCAGGAACTCGATCTGGCCCTGTTCGTCAACGGCATTCCTTTGCTGACGGTCGAACTCAAGAACGCCTGGACCCACCAGACCGCCCGCGCCCAGGGTATCAAACAGTACCGGACCGAGCGTGACGCCGGGGAACCGTTACTGCAATTCGGGCGCTGCCTGGTCCACCTGGCCGTCGATACCGACGAGGCCTGGATGACCACCCGGCTGAATGGTAAAGACACTTTTTTTCTACCCTTCAACCAGGGCACCGACCAGGACGGGGCGGGTAACCCCGTCAACCCCGCCGGACACAAGACCGCCTACCTCTGGGAGGACGTATTCTCCCCCCTCAGCTTAGCCGCCATTATTCAGCACTTCATGCTGTTCGAGGTACCGGAGGAACTGCGCAAGAAACCCCGCGCCGGGATCGCCCTGTCGAAGAAGACCCTGATCTTTCCGCGCTATCACCAGCGGGACGTCGTCCGCCAGCTGGTTGGCGACGCCGAGCGGCGGGGGGCGGGGCATACCTACCTCATCCAGCACTCGGCGGGCTCGGGTAAGTCCAATTCCATCACCTGGCTGGCCTACCAGTTGATCGATGCCTACCGCGCAAACGCGGACCGGCCGGTCTTCGATTCCGTGATCGTGGTGACCGACCGTAGACTGCTCGACCAGCAGATCCGGGACAACATCCGGGAGTTCAGCCAGATGACCGGGGTAGTGGCCTGGGCCAAAAAGAGTACCGATCTGCGCCGGGCGATGGAGCAGGGTAAACGCATCATTATTACCACCATTCAGAAGTTCCCCTTCGTCGTGGAGGAGATCGGCGACCTCTCCGACCGGCAGTTCGCCGTCATCATCGACGAGGCCCACAGTTCCCAGAGCGGTCAGGCGGCCGCCAAGATGAACGAGGCCATGGGCGTATCGGACGTAGCCACGCCGACGTATGCGGGCGCGGACGCAGGTGCAATGTTTGAAGAAGAGGAGCCGGTCGAGGACGGACAGGATCTCGTTAACCGTGCCATGCTCGCCCGTAAAATGCGGGATAACGCCAGTTACTACGCCTTCACCGCTACGCCCAAGAACACCACCTTCGAGCGTTTCGGGGAGCGGCGGGCCGACGGTACCTTCCACGCCCATCACCTGTACAGCATGAAGCAGGCCATCGAGGAGGAGTTCATCCTGGACGTGCTGCGTAACTACACTACTTACCGCAGCTACTACGAGATTGAAAAGTCGGTGGCGGAGAACCCTAATTTTCAGAGTGATAAGGCGCAGGCCCGACTCAAGGCCTTCGTGGAGAGCGATGCCCGTACCATCGAAGCCAAGGCCGGGGTGATGCTCGACCACTTCCACGACCAGGTCGTCAAACCCGGTAAGCTGATGGGACGGGCCAAGGGAATGGTGGTTACCCAGAGTATCCGGTCCGCGATCCGATATTACCTCGCCATCAAGGAACTGCTCCGGGCAAAGGGGGAACCCTTTAGGATACTCATTGCCTTTTCCGGGGAGAAGATCGTCGACGGTATTCCCTACACCGAAGCGGGGATGAATGGTTTTCCCGAATCCGAGACCCGGGACGCCTTTGACCGGGACGAGTACCGGCTGCTGATCGTTGCCAATAAGTACCTGACGGGCTTCGACCAGAAGAAACTTACGGCCATGTACGTCGATAAGAAATTGCAGGGCGTTCTGGCCGTCCAGGCCCTGAGCCGTCTGAACCGGGCGAATAAAAAGCTGAAGAAGCGCCCGGAGGACCTCTTCGTTCTCGACTTTTTCAATACCGCCGAGGAGATAAAGACAGCCTTCGACCCCTTCTACCGGGGTACCTCTCTGAGCGGCCCGACCGACGTCAGTGTACTGCACGACCTGATCGACGCGCTGGACGGTTACGGTATCTATACCTGGCAGGAGGTTATCCACTTTACCGAGCAATTCTTTGCCGGGGTCGACGGCGAGGTGCTCAGCCCGCTGGTCGACGTAGTAGCCGAACGATTCGATCGCCAACTTGAAGAGGACCAGAAGGCCGACGTAAAGATCAAGGCCAAGCAGTTCGTCAAGGTGTACGGGCAGATGGCCAGTATTATTGATTTTCAGGTCCTCCAGTGGGAGCAGACGTACTGGTTCCTGAAGTTTCTCATTCCCAAGTTGCGCGTACCCCGTGCCCCGGATGATCTTGACAACATCCTGGACAGCGTCGACCTGAGCACCTACGGCCTGGAGCGTACCCGCCTCGACCAACCCATCGCCCTCGACGACGCCGATAGTGAGGTCGACCCCCAGAATCCCAATCTGCGCGGCGTCCACGGTACCAACTCGGAGGAAGAGGCACTCGACCTTATCATTCGCAGCTTCAACGAAAAATACTTTGCCCCCCTCGGTGGGACGCCGGAGGAAAACCGGGTGCGCATCCTGAGTTACGCTCGTCACATTACCGACCATCCGGATATGTCCCATAAGGTGCTCGATAACCCCGACCCCCAAACGTCGGAGTTGGCCTTCGACAAGATCTACGATGACGTAATGGCGCAAAAGCGGCGGGAAGACCTTGATTTCTACCGACGCTTAGCGAAGGATGATGCGGCCAGGGCGGACTTTAAGAATTTGCTGCGGCGGTTGGTGGGATGAGGCCACTAAGAAAGAGTACCTAATATTTTCAGAAAAATTAAACGATAATGGACCCATCACCTATAGATGATGCCTACATGACACTGCTCAGAGCAGTAAAGGCGAGCCCTAAACCCTTTTTGAAACATGAGGAACTCGTCGCCCACTACCCCATGCGCGGCCCCGCCGAGCAAGTCGACGTCATGTTCATTGGCAGGGCCTTGAACGGGTGGAACAATCGCTTCTCTGCCCAAGACATCATTGACGATCCGGAAAAGGTATTTGAACAGATACGCGGCAACGGTATGGAAGGAAAATTTGCTGAACAGGAGCAACTCAGGTGGGTAGTCAAGGCTGATAAAACTCAAGCATACAACAGCAACCAATCCCAATTCTGGCAAACCATCCGCGGGGTGATGGAAGCGCGGGTCGCAGATCCGGAAAAATGGTGGCACGGTATCGTCTGGACCAATTTCCTGAAGTTAAGCCGGAACGGGAAGAACCCAACCGGGAAGATGGTCCACGTAATCGGAAAACCTTCCATGGATCTGCTGCTGGCGGAGGTGGCCGAATACCGACCTAAGAATATTGTTTGCCTTTCTGGCATGGATTACGCCGCTAACTTCCTTGCCCGTTGCACAACGACCGCCCGGTTGTCCGTCACCGACGGTACCGGCTACCTGGAATACACAGGAGACGCCACCCTGAATGATCATTCCTTCAGATTAGTAATCGCTCCGCATCCTCAGACAAGAGTTACCAATGATTTAATATCAGAAATTCTGGAAACCTTGAGCTGATCGGTCCGTGATCGCAGAAAACCATAACGATCCTAAAAAGTTACGTCTCCCGCCCCTTCAACAAACCCTGCACCTGCGCTCCGTCGCCCTCTTCTACTTCCGCCTTCCTACAACACCCCCGCACCGCCGCCGCCAACTCCGGCAGCCAGTCCGCATTATCCTCCAGTCCGTTGCCCACCACGACCATGTCGGCCCCGGCCGTCAGGGCCGCCGCCGCGCGCTCGGGCGTACGGATGCCGCCCCCGATGACAATGGGCAGGTCGATCTCGGAGCGTACTCCGGCGATGATTTCCGGACTGACCGGCTGCCGGGCCCCGCTGCCCGCGTCCAGGTACACCAGGCGAAGGCCGAGTTGCTCCCCGGCCAGGGCGGTGGCCACGGCGATGGACGGTTTGTCGGCCGGAATCGGGGTAGTGTTGCTCATGTAGGAAACCGAGGTGGGGCGGCCACCGTCGATGAGCAGATAAGCGGTAGGGATGCATTCGAAGCCCATTCGCTTGATCCGCCCGGCCACGGTGACGTGGCGGCCGATCAGCAGGTCGGCGTTACGACCGGAGAGCAGACTGAGCAGCAGCAGACCGTCGGCGGATTCATCCAGCTGGTACACCGAACCGGGAAAGAGGAGGACCGGCGTCTCCGTCAGGCTCTTCAGGAGGCGCAAGTAATATTCCGACTGCGGCTGGTTGACCAGACTCCCCCCCCAGAGGAAAAAGTCGACCCGGCCGGCGTTGGCGTGGTCGGCCAGCAGCCGCAACTGCTCCCGCCGCGCCTTGTCGGGGTCGATCAGGACGGCCAGCAGTTTTTGCCCCCGCTGGCGGGCCTCGGTTAGGGTAGCGTAGATCATAGGCGGGGGTGAAGGTACGGCCCAATAACGGGCAACAAAAAACCCCGATCGAACCGGGGTTCGATCGGGGTTGGGAATCGGTAGTGCCCAGGACAGGACTTGAACCTGCACGTCCGCAATGGACACCAGCCCCTCAAGCTGGCGTGTCTACCAGTTTCACCACCTGGGCAGTAAAGCGACGCAAAAGTAGTATTTCGCGGTGGATTGAACAAACCAATGGGGTAAAATAGTTTCCCTCTAAATTGACCCCAACATGAAATTACTCGAAGATCTCCGCTGGCGCTACGCCACCAAACGATTTGATGCCGACCGTACCGTCAGTGAAAGTGACCTGCAAACCCTGAAAACAGCCACTAATCTGGCCGCTACCTCCTTCGGGTTGCAGCCTTTTCGCATCAAGATCGTGAGCGACGCGGCCACCAAAGAAAAACTGCGCGCCGCCAGCTACGATCAGCCCCAACTGACGGAAGCCTCCCATATCTTTATTTTTTGCCACAAACTCGACGTCGCCCCCGAATACGTCGATGCCTTCATGAAACGGATGGCCGAGGTACGGGAAATGCCCACCGAGCGGATCGAAGGCTACGGCGACTACATCAAGGGGTCGCTGGAGGGTAAGGAGGCGGAGTTCCTCCAGGACTGGAACCGGCGGCAGGCGTACATCGCCCTCGGTAACCTCATGGTGGCCGCGGCCTCCCTGCGGCTGGACAGTTGCCCCATGGAGGGCTTCGACCCCGAGAAGTACAGTGACATCCTCGGCCTGAAGGAAAAGGGACTGGGCGCGGCCGTCATCTGCCCCGTCGGCTACCGCTCGGCGGAAGACCAGACGCAATTTGCGAAGAAGGTACGCTGGTCCGAGGACGAAATGTTTTTTTAGGAGAAGAAGAAAGAGGAAAGACCGTCCCGCCCTGCGGCAGGACTGAAGGAAGAAAGACTTCCCGTCATACCATGCATGACGGGGAGTCTTTTCTCTTTTCTCTCACAGCTGGCGCAGCCGCGGTCTTGCTTCTCTTAGGCCATATACTCCCAGGCCGTCTGGTACGTCCCGTTCAGCTCCACGTAATTCAGGAAGCTGGCGAAAAACGCATCGCTTCCGATGGTGGCACTGTCCCCGATTACGACCAGTTGAAGTTTGGCGCGGGTAATGGCCACGTTCATGCGTCGGTAATCCGCCAGGAAGCCGATCTCGGAACGGGTGTTGGAGCGCACCAGGGAAAGGTAGACCACTTCCCGCTCCCGCCCCTGGAAGCCGTCGACGGTGTTTACGGTGAGGTCGAATTCCGCCAGCCGCGGTTCGGCTTCGAGCCGGTCGCCGGCCCGGACGATCTGCTCCCGGTACGGACTGATGACGGCCACCCGCGGAAGGGGGTACTCCGGTGGAATGGCCCCCTTCAGTTCCAGGAGGTGCTCGATCAGGATGTCGATCTCCCCGTCGTTGTAACGGCTCTTGAAGCGGGGGTGTAATTTCTCCTCGAAGCCGGTTCCGGCGGTGTCGATGAACAGGACGGACTCCGTGAGCGAGGTAGAGGGTAGCGTACGGCCGGCCACCGAGGGAGCGGCCCGGAGTTGTCCGGCGTAAAAGTAGTCGTTGCTGAAGCCCATGATGTTCTCGTTCATCCGGTACTGGGTCTCCAACAGGACGGCCCCGTCGTGCCGCTCCAGGCTCTTCTCCAGGAGGGTGACGTTAAAACCGCCCCGTTCCGCCTCCCGGCTTTTCACCGTGGGGGGTAACTGAAAGGGGTCTCCGGCCAGCACGACGCGGTAAGATTTGGTAATGGGGATCCAACTGGCCGGTTCCAGGGCCTGGGCGGCCTCGTCGATGATACAAACCTTGAATTCCCGGTCGCCGAGCACGCTGCTGGCGGCCCCGACGAGGGTACAGACCACCACCTGGGCGGTATCCAGCACGTAGGCCAGTAGCCGGTCTTCCAGCTGCCGGGCCCAGCCGCTGAGCCGACCGGCGTCGCGAAAGAGCATCCCCTTGTCTTTTCCTCCCCGGCTTTTCCTGGCCTTCTTGCGCAGGTCGGCCGCCTCCTGGCGCAGTTTCTTCACCTGTTTGGTGTCCGGATGATCGGCGGTACGGACTTCCAGGGTGTGGCGCAGTACGTCCTCCTCCACCCGGCTGATGTTGCCGGTGCGCACCACGTTGATGCCGCGCTCGGCCAGGCGGATGGTCACCAGGTCGGCCGCGGAATTACTGGGCGCGCAGAAGAGGATGCTGTCCTCCGTCTTTGTCAGTTCGACCACGGCGGCCACCAGCGTGGTGGTCTTTCCGGTACCGGGCGGGCCGTGGATCAGACTGAGGTGTTTGCTGGTGATGATATCGTGGACCGCCCGTTGCTGGCTCTCGTTCAGTTGCGGGCTGTCGGGTAAATGATCGGGAGAAAGCTGAATGTATTCCGCCGGCCGGATGCCCATGATGACGTCGCGGAGTTCTTTGAGCCGTCCCCCCTCGGCGTTCTCCAGTCGCTGGATGGCCTTGTCCATCTCCACGTAGGTGCGTTCGTCGAACATCAGGTCCACGCCGATTCCGCCGCCGGAGAGCCAGTCGGGGTGGTCGCCGCCGCCCAGGATGATCTTCATCCGGTCTTTCTTCACGTACTGTACCACCCCGGTTTTTTGGGGGCTCCGGACGCCGGCCTGGGTCGTGAAGAGGTTAACGGAAGTACCGGCCCGGAACTGGTGCGCCTCCTCTCCCTCCCGGGTCACGACGACGAAGGGCCGCTCCCCGATTCCGTACCCGCTCTGCTGAATCTGTAAGGGGTACCAGCTATACCCCTTCTGTACTCGCTTCACCAGCGGCATGGCCTGAATGACCTCCAGGTGAAGGCGGCGCTCTTCCTGCCGCTCCAGGTCGATGAGGTGGCGAAGGTGGGTGAGTTCGGCTTGCTGGGAATCGGTCATGGGGCGTAAAGGAGGGCGACGGCGCGCAGGTGCAAAGTATTTTAACGAGGCAAAGTTTGCCAGTAGTCACTAAAAGTCCGGAATCTCACGGTTGAGGTAAAAATCCCGGTCCTCCGAAGCGATTATCTTGGGGCAATGAAACTGCCGTTCCCAATCCTCCTGGTTTTCCTCCTCACCGGCTGCGCCACCACCCGTACTGGCCCCACGGACGTGAATGCCGTCATCACGGCGCTCGGCCTCGAACTACCGGTGCTGGCGGCACCCACCAATAACTACGTCCACGCCGTCACCGCCGGTAAATTGGTCTTCCTGGCCGGTAAGGGGCCGACCCGCCCGGACGGCAGCCGGGTAACGGGCAAACTGGGTCGCGACCTCGACGTGGACGCCGGTTACGCAGCCGCCCGGCTGGTGGGGCTCGCCCAGCTGGCCGCCCTCCGGCAGGAGGTGGGGGATTTGAACCGGATCAAACGCATCGTCAAAGTCCACGGTATGGTCAACGCCACCCCGGATTTTACCGACCACTCGAAGGTCATCAACGGTTTCAGTGACCTGATGGTGGAGGTGTTCGGGGAGCGGGGCAAGCACGCCCGCGCCGCCGTAGGTATGGGCTCCTTACCGGGCAATATCGCCGTGGAGATCGAGTTGGTCGCCGAGTTGTACTGAGGCACGCCAATCTATAACCGCTTGTTCTTAAACATCCGCGCCGCGCTGGTGTAGCCTCCTTCCGTACCGTCCACGAAGTGAATGTGGTCTTCGTCGTGATCCAGCACGTAGCAAGACATCACGGAAGCGTGGGTGGCGTGCAGGCCGTAGACGAGTCGTCCGGCCGCTTCCTCCAGGCTCAGGAAGTCGGTCATCTCCCTGATCTGGGCGGGCGTTCCGGAAACTACGGTGTTGAGGTTGCCGTCGATCATCAGGGTGTCCGTCAGGCTGGTGATTTTATTGAGGTAGCGCTTTCCGGCTTCGGTATTGCGAAAGTAGTAGGGGCCGTACAGGGTCGCCAGCCAGTTTCTGACCAGGTAACGGAGACTGAAGCGGCCCAGGCTGGCGTACATCTCCCGCGCCAGGTTGGTCAGGCCCAGGTTGAGGCGTAACCGGCTAACCGAGACGGGTCGGCGGTTATCCAGTTCCCCGAAAATGGTGTCCAGTTTGCCGATCACCCTGGCGTACACCGGTCCCTGGCGGCTGTCATCGGGGCAGCTGACCAGCAGACAGACAATCCGCTCCCGGTCACGCGGGGGTGGGATCTCGGCCCAGCGACACTCCATGCCCTCCAGGTCAACGGGCGCCGGGTCGGGGTTATCGTCCGCCTCGGCAATGAAGGATGCCTTGATGCGATCTTCCGCTTTTTTCAACCCGTTTCCCAGCACTACCGGGATGGTGTAGAGCGCATTCAGTCGTATCCGGGAAATCCGGAGCAGGCAGCTATCGCTCACTACCTGGTCTACCCGCAGGCTGCCGACGCGCAGGTTGAGTTTCATCTGTTTCTCGACGTGCAGCCGGAAGCGATGGAGTAGCGTAACCAATGATTCGTGTAATCCTGCGGGTACGAGAAACGTTGCCCCGTCTCCTCCGAAAAAATAGGGAATCTCCAGCCCTTTTTCGTGCCGCTTCAGTTGATTGAGGACCGCGATGATACTACCGGTAGCGGCAAAATTAACCTCGTGATGACGGCCGGCCGCCACAGCCTGGGTGGACCCTTCGATGTCGACCACGATGATCCACCAATCATCCGGTACGGTTACGAAAGCTCCCTCATTAGCAAGGAGGTCGCGCAGGGGGCAATCCAGGATGGGAAGCTGTTGGAAGAAAGTGCGGTTAGCCATGACTGTACCTAACGCTTCAGGGGGGCAGCAAGATTATCGGAGGGGCGTTCCCGCGTGTTTCCAATGCTTAACCGGGCAAGCAGTAACTTGGCCAAATGCCACGTCTATTTTTTGCGCTCTCTCTGATACTTTTATTTTTTTGCACCTGCGTCTGCGCCCAAACCCGCGCCGATACCTTACGGCAGCAACTGGCGGTGGCCGCGCCGGAAGACAGTAACCGGCTGCTGATTGCCCTGCAAAATGCTTATATCTTCAACGATACGGACAGTGCGGAAATTTACGGCCGCGAACTGCTGAACATGTACCGGATGCGGAGGGACACCCCCAATACTATTCGCGCGGTGCACGGCCTGTCGGTGATCTACGCCTTCGCCGAACGGGACCAGGACGCGATCGACTCCATCGACCTGCTGATTGAGAACGTTTTTAGCCGACCGCCCTACGACTCGTTGGGAAAGTACTATGGCGTTATTATGGTCCGGCGCGCCAGTGCCCTGAGCACGCTGGGACGTTTCGCGGAGGCCGAAGCGGATTTTCGCAAGGCCCTGGCCAACGTCGCCCCCGGTACGAGTTACCAACGGAACCTGTTCAACAACATAGGCCGGCTGTTCAATAACCAGGAGCGCTACGACTCGGCGGTGCACTATCTGTCCAAGTCCCTGGACATCGCCAGGCGTACGGACAATAAACGGGCTATCTGGATCAGTCTGACCAACATGGGGCAGGCCTACAATGCCGCCGGTCGCTACCGGGAAGCCCTGGGGGTTCACCGGGAGTCCCTCGATCTGCGCCGCCTGGCACCGGAGGCGGGAGACGGGCGCGTCGATGTCGGACTGGCCAACGTTTGCGTCAGCCTGGCCAATTTACGGGCCGACACCGCCCGGCAGCAGTGTCACCGTGCCCTGGCGGCGGTCCGGCGGGTGGGGGATAAAGCCCTGGAGCGTACCATTGCCGCCACGCTGGCCGAACTGGTCGACCGGGAGAACCCCCTGTCCGATAGCCTGAGCTACTACCTGGAACTCGCCTACGCGCCGTCGGACGGTGGGGAGTTGGACGATAATTACTACACAACCACCAGCAGGCTGGCCGACCTGCTGCTGCGGCAAGGAAATAACGAGCGGGCACTGCGTATTCTCCGTGCTGCCCTCGCCGATCAACGGAAACGGCCCTTCCTGAACTTTTACGAGCAGGACCGACTTTTCCTCTCCCTGGCCCGGGCGGAGTACGCCGCGGGAGACCCCGACTCCGCCGCCGTCTACCTCGATCGGGGGGTGCAACTGGCCCGGGAGAGTTTCGCGCGCCGCAGTAGCCAGAGCCTGGCGGAGGCGCAATCCGTCTTCGAGGTGCAGGAGTCCGCCCTCGCGCTGGAGCGGGAACGCAGCGAACGCCGGACCGTCGAAGACCGGGCGGCGGCCAACGTGCGGCTGTTTCTGTTGGGAGGAGTCGCTGCCCTGCTCCTGCTCCTGGCGGGAAGCGTAGCCTTCTTCCGGTCCGCCCGCGACCGGCGAACCATCGAGCGAAGCAATGCCCGCCTGGCGGAAGCACTCGTGGAAAGGGATACCCTGCTGCGGGAAATCCACCACCGGGTGAAGAACAACCTGCAAATCATTAGCGGTCTGCTCCATAAACAGGCGCGTACGACGACCTCCGAAGCCGTCCGGGCCAGTCTGGTCGACGGGCAGGATCGTTTGCAGGCCATGGCCCTGGTCCACCAGACCCTCTACGAACGCGAAGCCTTCAGCCGGATCAGCGTGCGGGATTTCGTCGTGGAGCTGACCACCCTGCTTCGGCAGTCCCGGGGTGCTTCCCGGGAGTCGATTGAACTGGAACTGGCCGTGGCGGATGTCGAACTGGACATGGACCGCGCCATTCCGGTCGGTCTGGTGCTCAACGAACTGATCACCAATGCCTACAAATACGCCTTCGCCCAGCGGGAAGGGTGGCTGCGGATCGCCTTCCGGGAGGAGGGCAGCGATCAGTATTCGCTGACGGTGGAAGATAACGGTCGGGGAATGCCCGAAGGATCCGGTACCGACTGGAAGGAGGGAGTTGGGCTGCGGCTCGTCCGGGGGCTGGCCCGCCAACTGGAAGGCGTCTGTGAGATCGGCCCCCGGCCGGGGGGAGGGACGCGGGTACAGCTCGTATTCTCGGCCATTCGTCCCACGGAGTAAGTCGTTCGTCCCAACCGGAGAGAGGGGGGCTACAAAGTGCCCCTTCCCCCACTTCTTAGTAACATGAATCAATCTTCCCCTCCCAACCTGCGTATCCTCCTGGTGGAGGATGAATTCATTACCCTGGACTTGTTACGGGATGCCCTGGAGGATCTCAATTACGTGATTGCGGGAGATGCCATGAGCGTGGAGGAGGCCAAACAGGTACTGAGAACCACCCCGGTGGACCTGGCGATACTGGACATCAATGTCAGGGGGGAGCGGAAGGGTATCGAACTGGCCCGGCACGTTCGGGACGAGTACGGCATCCCCTTCATTTACCTGACTGCTTATTCGGACGTGGGAACCATCGAAGCCGCTACGGCTACTGCACCTTACGGCTACCTGATCAAGCCCTTTACGCCCGCCGACATTCACGCCGCCATCCGGGTGGCTGCCGCCCGGATGAGGGGGAAGGAGAAGGACCACCATCACCTGCTACTCCGCGATCAATCCAGTTTCTTCCGGGTGCGGGCGGCGGATATCCGGTACGTGGAAGCTTTCCGGAATTACCTGGAAATACACCTGCCGGAGGGGAAACGATTGGTACGGGGGACCCTGCGGGAAATGCTGGGCCAGCTACCCACGGAGTTGTTCTTCCAGCCCCACCGTTCCTACCTGGTCAACGGGGACGCGGTGACGGCCTACCGCGACGGGGAGCTCTGGTTGGGGGCGGACGAACGGGTGCCGGTCAGCAAGAAAGGACACCGGGTAGTGAGCGCCTTCTTCGCTAACCGGGGTTGATCGTCCCGGGAGGCCCGCCATTCGTCCCTGCTTTTCTTTTGCTGAATCCGGAGAAGGGCATCACGACGTAGCTTGGTCACTATGGGAACAGCCGGAACGGGCGTTGGTAATGATAATCGCTATGAACACACACGGTCTTTTTGCTTATTCTTTCTTTTTCAGGCTAACGGCGCACCGAGCTGTCCCCATTTTTTTACCCTGCTTACCGGTCCCCTCGCCCTTGGAAGGTTCATAACTTTTCGGTAGAGACCAGTGGGTTGATTTAATCCCGCACCAACTCAGCGGGCAACTCATCGCAACTTGCCGGTACACTTAGGGGAGGAGACAGGGTCAGGGTGTACGTAGCTCCATCCTCCATCGGGTCGGCGACGAGGCATACCTGACCGGCCCCCGCACAGGAATTCATGTCGGTAGAGGCCGTCAGCGAAAAGCCGCAGGCATCCCCGTTAGGATGGGGTTGGTAATCGGTAGTGGCACCGGCGGCAATGCTTCCGAAGGTAACCGCTTCGTCCAACTCGACGTCGACCAGGTTAAAGTCCGTATTGTTGACGATGCGGATCATCGGCTCGTCGGGCGTAAAAACCTCCTCATCGTCACTCCCGCAGGCGGAAACCAGGAAGAGGAGGAAAAGCAGGGGAAATGGTAATTGTTTCATAAATCATCTCGGATGGTTTCCCGGTAAGACGGATACCCACACCGAAACGTTGGTGATGCCACCGGCAAGAACTACTAAACAAACGTTACGGTCTTCCCCCCACTAACAACAACTTAGCTTTCGTGGCTCCGCGTGCGTCGGTGGCCCGGATCAGGTAGCTGCCCGGTACCAGTCGTTGCGCCAGGTCCAGTCGGTGACTGGTGGCGAGCCCGGCCGGAATCGTCTCCCGTAGCAGCAATCGCCCGGTCGCATCGATCACGGAGACGAGCAAATCTCCCTCCGGACTACCTTCCGGGCGTACGCTGAAGTGGCGGCCCGTATTCGGATTCGGGAAGACCGTGAAATCCCAGTCGGTTTCGGCGGAGTAGTTCACCTCCACCAGGTGGCTGAGGTGAATGGCCCCGTCCAGGTCGGTCGTGCGCAGCCGGTAAAAGGAGGTGCCGGCGTAGGGTCGGTGATCGGTCAGTTCGTAGTCGAGCCGTTCCCCGGGTTCTGAAAAACCGCTGGCTTCGGTTCGCCCCACCTCGACGAAAGCGAGTCCGTCGCGGGTCTTCTCGATGGTAAAGTAGTCGGTGTCGATCTCGTCTTCGGTCTGCCAGCGCAGAAGGACAAAATCTTCTCCCGGAAAGGCATCGAAGCGGATCAGCGTCAGGGGGAGCGGTAGTACACCGGCAAAGATTTCGGTGTCGAAACCATCGCCGTCGCCGCCGGCAAACAGGGCGGCCAGGGTTTGTCCGCTCAGTACGGTGGCGGAAAGGAGGCTCACGTCGAAGCCGTCCCCGTCGCCGCCGGCGTAGAGGGGCAGCATCCCGCCGTCCAGCAGCTGCGCTACGGCCAGGGCTTGGTCAAAACCATCTCCGTCGCCGCCGGCGTAGAGGGGCAGCATGCCGCCATCCAGAATTTGTGCTACGGCCAGCGCGCGGTCGAAACCGTCGCCGTCGCCGCCGGCGTAGAGGGGGAGCATGCCGCCATCCAGAATTTGTGCTACGGCCAGCGCACGGTCGAAACCGTCGCCGTCGCCGCCGGCGTAGAGGGGGAGCATGCCGCCGTCCAGAATTTGTGCTACGCCCAGCGCGCGGTCGAAGCCGTCGCCGTCGCCGCCGGCGTAGATCGGGAGCATGCCGCCACCACCGATCAGTAGGGCCACACCCGTTTTTCGGTCGAAACCATCTCCGTCACCCCCTAGGTAGAGGGCGCGGATGCCGGAGGGTGTTCCATCCAGGGACTGCTGAACGATGAGGATACGGGTGAAGCCGTCCCCCTCCCCGCCCGCATACTGGGCGGCAACGGGTAGGGAACAGAATAGGAGTAAGGGTAGTAAGAGTCTCATCGGCCCGTTATTGGGCGGTGCGTACGCCCCGGAAGCCGAGGCGGCTATTACCACGGATAATCAGAGAGGCTCCGTCGAAACGGTCGGCTGTCCTCAGAAAAACCGATGCATTCAACCAGCTGGCGCCCCGGAAACTCATGCCGTCGCCCGATGTCCCGTCGGGCCAGAAACTGACGTCGGACAGGCCACCGGCCGTGAGTGAACCGTTACCGTGGGTGCCCCGGAACAGCCGCCCCCGGTTAGTGCCGACCGTAACGGGACGTTCGTAGAGGTTACCGCTCAGTTCCATGATGCCGTAGTAGCTGCCCCCGGTTTCCTCCCGACTGGCGTTGCCGGCGCTGGCGGCGAAGATGCCCGTGCGTATCGGGCCGCCGATATCACCGTCAGTCATGTTGTACAGGGCGTTTCCGGTGCCCGATCCCGGATTGGAAACACGGGACGCGGGAGTACCCTCGTTGCTCAGGATGTAGTCCGTGGCGTGGATACTGGCGTTGCCCCAGGCGAATTCCCCGTCTACGGGGGCCAGGGGGCCGCGGGCGGCCTTCTCAAATTCCAATTCGCTCATGGGCCGCAGGGCCGCCCAGTCCAGGTAGGCCAGTAACTGGGCGACGGACACGAAATTCACGGCCACGTTTGGCGTGATCGTGGTCGCTTCCCCGCTACCGTCCCAGGCGATGGTGTTGCGACTGACGACGGCATCCGTATTCTTACCGTTGGCGTCAGTGAGGTCATTTTCGAGTTGTTGCGTAGGCGTCAGTGCATTGAAGTAGGCTACCCACTGGTCTTCGGTCACTTCGTACTTCATCGCGTAAAAGGCGGCGAATCCCTTGGGGTAGAGGGCAGAAAGGGAGCCGGTCCGATCGCCGCCCGCGACACTGGTGCCCGAGTAGTACAGGCTGCCGTTGGCGGTTCCGATATTGATGGGAGACTCACTCGTTACCCGGTAAGCCGTGAACTGCCCGGCCGGAGCCGCGCCGAATTCATAGAAGGAATTGACTTCCCGTTCCAGGCCGTCTGCGCTCGAACCCAGCCAGAAGGCGCCCTCCGGCACGTACACCATCTCGACGGCGAAGACCTGTACGTCGACGATGTCATTAGTACCGACACCGTCGTCGTCGTAGCTCCACTGTAGCTGGATGTTTTCCCAGTCCACGCTCCCGGAGCCGTCGGTGGCGCGGTAAATCATGGCCCCGCGGTCTTCGTAGATGTCCGCCGTAACACCAGCCGGAGTATCGGTACCGAAGACGGAACAGTGCTGCCACTCCCCGGAGTTGACCCGAAACTTGGCGAATACCCAGGCGGCGTCCCAGTTAGCGGGGCCGACGCTGAGCCGCCAGGAGTTCTCCCAGCTTAGGTCGAATTCGATTTGGGTCAGGCCCTGGTCGGGTTGCTGGCCGGTCAGACTGACGTTACTGACCATGATGTTGTTGGCGGATAGCGTGGTAACCGACAGGAAGAAAAGCAGGTAAAAAGCAGTTTTCATAGTGGGATGGTTTTCCCCTCTATGCGCTCCTTTTCCCTTTCGTTACGCTTTGCGGCGGCGCGCGGGTGCAAAGTTTCCAGTAAACCGCCGGTGTCGGTCTACCGGATCATCACCCGAACGACCCCCCGGCGTGAACCGGTCGGGCCGCTCAGGGTAGCCACGCAGAATACGACCTGCCCGGTGCTTGGCGAGGTCCACTCCTGGCGGACCTGCTCTCCCTTAATTACGGTGAGAAACTGCTCCCGCAGCCGGCGTCCCGTTGCGTCGAAGAGCTCCAACTGGAGGGTGCCGCTCAGCTCGGCGGTCAGTTCCAGGGTGAAACGGCCGTCGGTAGGGTTGGGGTAGACTTCCAGGGGCAGGTCGGCCGGCAGCCGGTCTGCGAAGAGACCGACGGTGCGGTCCGTACAGTCCAGCGTGTCCAGTTGTTTGGCGGCCACCCTTTCGAAGAGCAGGCGGTGACCGGCGTCGTTGACGTGCACCCCGTCCCCGGAGTCGAGGTCCGGGTCGATGAACCCATCCTCCGTAGCGAGGTCCTCCCAGAAGTTGATGGCAAACTCCCCGAACTCGGCCAGGATGGAGTCCCGCGTGGCCCGCTGAATCGCGACCTGGGCGGGATTAGTGAAGTTGCGCGGTTGGGTAGTGGCCACGTAGACCTTCACTCCCCGGGCGAGGGCGGGCTCGGCAATGAGCCGGAAGTTCAGGATCTGCTCGGCGGCCGTGACGTTATTGGCCGCGTCGTTGGAAGGCATATTGACGATGATCGCGAAGGGGTCGAAGGTCAGGGCACGGGTGACGTTGCGTTCGGTGTCCACGTTGAAGGCATTCACGGGGGGTACGCTGCTCCCGGTCGGCAGGATGTTGTAGCTGTTGGCACCGCCCCGGGCGAGGTTGATCACCTCGTAGCGGGTATCGTCCGCCAGGGAATTGGCGAAGCGGTTCACCCACGCACTGTCCGGTCGGGAGGCTCCCGTCCCGGCCGCCGTGGAGGAGCCCAGTACGACGATGGTGCAACTCGTGGTGTCGGAACTGATGGTAAAGGTCTCCGCACTCTGGTCGGCGAGGGTGTCGGAGAGGAGGCGGACCAGGGCCTCGGTGGTCGGGGTGGCCGGAACGGTCCAGTCGTAACTTCCGCTGACGGCCGCAACGGTAGCGACTGGCTGCCAGTTGTCTCCGGCGTCCGTAGAGTATTCAATGTCCACTTCTACGAGGTTCCGGCTCTCCCACCGGATTTGGGCGGTGCGGCCTACCTGGTAGGTTTCCCCACCGTCCGGGGCCAGCAGGTCGAGTCGCGTCATGCCGGCCGGCGCGCGGTCCGGGTAGATCAGCCGCAGCGCCCCGAGGTAGTAGAAGCCGCTGCCATTCGTGTTGTTCGGGCCGGTGGAGGCCGTGACGACAATGGTGCCGTCCGCGGCCGGCAGTACCTCGGCGAAGGCGAACTGGTCGGTATTGGAACTGGCGTTGAGGTAGGTCGTATCGGTAGTGGAACCGATTATCTCGTAGGCCGTCTCCCGGTTATCCGTAGCAGTACGCGAAGCGAAGAGTGCCAACCGGTAGGGAACATTCGGTTCCAGTCCGCTCAGCGTAAAGGCACCCGTAGGTTCTATCAGGCCGCCGAAGGAGGTTACGCTTCCGAAGAAGCTGTCTCCCGAAGCCGTGGCCGGAATCTCGATCTCGGCGGCGGGGGCGGTGGTGCCGGCCGTGTTGATGCCGTTGAAACGGTCCGTGATGTCCAGTCCGAAGCCAGTGGTAAAGCCCCGGGAGTTCAGTAGGTCGGGAAGGTTGCCGGCTACGGGGTCGGTCACGTTATTCCAGGGGGCGGGGGTGGTGTTGTCTCCTCCGAAATCCACCAGGATGGTGTCCAGTGCAACCACCGCCGGGGTGAATTCGTAGCCTACCCGCATCGCGCCCAGGTAGTAAAACCCGGAGCCGTTGGTATTATTCGGGCCGGGCATGGCGGTCACCGTGATGCTACCGTCGGGAGCGGGCAGAATGGTGGTCTCCACGGTCCGGTCGGCGTTGGAGGCGGCGTCCAGGAAGACGGTATCGACGGTCAGCCCGTTCAGTACGTAGGCCGCCTCGCGGTTGTCCGAAGCGGAACGGGAGGCGAAGAGGGAAAAGTTATACGCCAGTCGCGGGTCGAGTCCGTCCAGGCGAACGCCTCCGGTCGGTTCGGTCAGGCCACCGAAGGACGAGGTACTGCCGAAAAAGCTGTCCCCCGTGGCCGTAGCCGGAAAGCCGATGCCGGGGGCCGGGTCCTGGCTGCCCTGGGTATTGATGTTGTTGAAGGAGTCGATCACGGTCAGCGTCACGTTGCTGATGATCCCTCCCGCCGTCAGCAGGTCGGTCAGTACGCCGGTCCTGGGGTCGGTGACGTTGTTCCAGGGAGCGGGGGAGGGCATCGATCCGAAGTCGATCAGCAGGGTATCCGAAGTAAGTTCGACCATGGGGTCTTCCTGCTGCTCGTAGTCCAGCAGGAGAGCACCGAGGTAGTAGAAACCGAGGCTGTTGTCGTTATCCGGGCCGGGGGAGGCGGTCACGACGATGGTGCCGTCCGCGGCCGGGCGCAGGGAAGTACTTACGGTGAGGCTGTTGTTCGAGGCGGCATCCAGGAAGAGGCTGTCGCTCGTCTCTCCGTCGATCAGGTAGCGCGCCTGGCGGTTGTCCGTAGCGGTGCGGGAAGCGAACAGGGTGATCCGGTAGGTGAGTTCGGGGTCGAGGTTACCGAGGGTGACGGCCGCGGTGGGCTGGGTCTGATTACCGAACTCCCCGACGTTGCCGAAGAAGCTGTCCTCGGTGGCCGTGGAGGGAAGGCCGAGTTCCGGCGTGGGGTCCTGATTGCCGTTGGTATTGACGTTGTTGAACGCATCCGTCACGTCGATGGAGTAGCCGGTCAGCGAGCCCCTTCCGTTGAGGAGGTTATTCAGGCTCCCGGCGGCGGGGTCGGTGACGTTATTCCAGGGGGTGGGGGAGAGGCGGGTACCGAAATCTATGCGGACCGTATCCCGCTCGTCCGTCTGGGCGAATAGGAGGACGGGAAGCAGGCAAAGGAGAAAAAGGGTGTGTCTCAGGATGTGCATAATCGACTTTAAATTTAACGGGACGGAAAAGTAAGTATTCCGTCCCGCTAAGTAGGTCGAACGCACTACGCCACGACTACACCAGCCCGTAATTCAGGGGCTTTGCACCCGCGCGCCGTCGCCCGCTGCCTAGTTAATCCCGAAACTCACGCCCGCGCCGAGGTTCCAGTTCTGGAAACCGACCTTGTCCTGTACCAGGGGAACGTCGTAGGGCTGGCTCAGCCCGTGCTCGTAGCGGGCCTCGACGAAGAAAGCGGCGTTCTGGCCCAAGCGGGCCTTCGCGCCCAGGCCACCGACGAGGGCTACGTGGGTGCGGTTGTAGTCGATGGCATCCAGGTTGATGTCGGTGCTGAACAGGTCCAGTTCGATGATGGCCCGGGCACTGGTGGTCACCTTGCCGCCGGTGGCGTAGCCGATGCTCGGTCCGGCGATGGCGTAAGGCTGAAAGCCCGATTCCGTCGGCAGGTTGAACTGGAACAGCAGCGGTGCGTCGATGTAACTGAAGCGGGTCTCGGCCTGGGCACCGACGGGCAGGGGGATGCCGGCCAGGGTCACGTCCTCGGTGAGGCTCACCTGGGTGCCGCGCTTGGTGTAGTCCAGTCCGGGGCGAAAGCTGATGACGGGCGTGAGGGGAATTTCGGCAAACACACCGTAGGACACGACACCGAGGGCATCCATCTGGTCGGTGACCAGGTCCAGCGAGGCAGCGGAACGAACGTTGCTCTGCCCGTAGGCGGCCCGGACCCCGATGGTGGTCTGGGCGAAGGCCGTGGCGGCAAAGAGGGAGAAGAAAAGGATTAGCGTGAGGTTACGCATGGTAATTTTGTATTGGTTGCCGCTATAACTGACCGGCCCGGAGGCATCGCGCAAAGGAGAGGTTAAGGGCCGCGTTAAAGGGTGTTAAGGGAAGTACCGCGCGGGAGGTTTTTCACGCGGAGTGCGCTGAGGGGCTGAGGCGCAGAGCAAACTGACCAAGGGGCGTACCGGCCGCATTACCGTCGAATACTGGGCCCACTGCTCCTCCGCGTGAGGCCCGGGCAACCGTGTTTAGCGAATTTTCGCTAAAATCTATCCCGTGCCCTTGACTACCTGACAATCAACCCGTAACTTCGCCAGCGAATTTTCGCTAAATCAAAAAAGTCAATCATATGTCTACCACGCTGGAAGCCAACAAAGTCCTGAAGGGAGGAGAATTCCTCATCGCGGATACCGATTACCGCACCGTTTTTTCCCCCGAAGACTTCAACGAAGAACAGCTGATGGTCAAGCAGATGGTGGAAGACTTTATCCAGACGGAGATCTTCCCCAACCTGGACAAGATCGAGAAGCAGGAAGACAACATTGCCGCCAAGTTGCTGGATAAAATGGCCGAACTCGGCCTGCTGGGCAGCCACATGCCCGAATCCTACGGGGGAATGGAGATGGATACCAACACCAACACCCTGATCTGCGACGTGATGGGCGGCAGTTCCGGCTCCTTCACCGTTTCCTTTGCCGCCCACACCGGGATCGGGATGCTGCCCATCCTGTACTACGGTACCGAGGCCCAGAAGGAGCAGTGGTTACCCAAACTGATTTCCGGCGAACTCAAGGCCGCCTACTGCCTCACCGAGCCCGGCTCCGGCTCCGATGCCACCGGCGCGAAGACCACCGCCATGAAGGACGGCGACGAGTACGTCCTGAACGGCCAGAAAATGTGGATCTCCAACGCCGGCTTCGCGGACGTATTTATCGTCTTCGCCCAGGTGGACGGCGATAAGTTTACCGGCTTCATCGTTCCCCGTGGCCTGGAGGGCCTGACCCTCGGTGCCGAGGAGGACAAGCTCGGCATCAAGGGCAGCTCCACCCGCCAGGTCTACTTCGAGAACGTCCGGATCCCCGCCGACAACTTCCTCGGGGAGATCGGCCGGGGCCACCTCATCGCCTTTAACGTACTTAACATCGGCCGCTTCAAGTTGCACGCGCTGAGCATGGGCGGCTCCGAAGGAGCGCTGAACGTCGGCATCAATTACGCCAACGAGCGCATCCAGTTCAAGCAACCCATCGCCAATTTCGGTGCGATCAAGTACAAGATCGGAGAGTCCGCCATCCGGATCTTTGCCGGCCGCAGCGCCCTCTACCGCGTCAGCCAGCACATCCAGGACATGAACAAGGAACTCATGGCCGACGGTACCTCCTTCAGCGAGGCCAAGAAGCTGAGCGCCGAGGAGTACGCCATCGAGTGCGCCCTCCTCAAATTCCTCGGGTCCGAAACCCTGGATTACGTGGTCGACGAAGTCCTCCAGATCCACGGCGGCATGGGCTACAGCGAGGAAACCCTCGCCCCCCGTATGTACCGCGATGCCCGCATCAACCGCATCTACGAAGGGACCAACGAGATCAACCGCCTGCTGAGCGTCGACATGCTCCTGCGTCGTGCCATGAAGGGTGCGCTCGATATCGTCGGTCCGGCCTGGAACGTGCAGAAGGAACTCTCCGGCATGCCGAGTATGGAACGCCCCTCCGGCGAGTACGGAGAGGAGATCAAGGCCATCGGCGACTTCAAGAAGCTGATCCTCATGGTCGCCGGTGGCGCCGCCAAGCAGCAGATGGAAGGGCAACTGGACCTGAAAAAGGACCAGGAGATCGTCATGAACGTAGCCGATATGCTCGGTGACCTGCTCCAGGCGGAATCCACCCTGCTCCGCGTCCGGAAACTGCGCGAGAACGGTCACGGTAAGCACGATATGGACATTTACGACGCCATCCTGCGCACCTACGTTCACGACGCCAATGGCCGCATGGCCAAAAATGCTACGGATGCCGTTGCCAGTTTCACCGAGGGCGACCTGCTGCGCACCTTTACGATGGGCATCAAGCGCTTCACGAAGTACCCCCCGCAGAACGTACTGAAACTGCGCCGGCGCGTTGCCGATTATATGATCCAGAACAACGCCTACGTACTCTGATCCCGGCGTACGTTCACCGCATAAAGCGGGCTATCTCCCGACGGGAGGTAGCCCGCTTTTCATTCGTCACTCAGCAAGTCCAGCAGGCCCGGTCGGTCCGCCAGACTCCGGCTTTCCTCCCCGCCGTAGTAGACGGTGTCGACCCGGACCAGCGCGGGTCCCGGCACGGTAATCCGTACGGTGTCGTGGCGGACGACCAGTCGCTCCCGCGTCGTTTCCCGGTAGACGGTATCGTAAACGATCCGCTCCGGCCCGGCTACCGTCCGCTCGACGGTGACCACTTCCGTTTCCGTTACCATTCGCTCCGGCCGGAGCAGCCAGCCAAGTCCGGCCAGTAAGAAGAGCAGCCACCCGGCTGCCGCTGCCAGGGGCCACCGGCGGTTGGCTACCCGCAGCGGTCTCTCCCGGCGGTAGGCCGCGGCCAGGGCGGGGGGTAACCCTTCCGCCCCCGTCCAGCCCGTTACCAATCGGCGCTGCTCCTCGTAGTGCTTCCGCCCGATCTCGGCCCGGACGCTAGCGGGCAGCCGGTCGTAATCGTGGGTCGCTAAGTAGTCGGTGTACTTCATGGTCGGTCGATCTTATCGGGGCGGAGGAGGGCCGCCAGTTTTTTGAGGCCGTAGTGTACGCGGCTGCGGACGGTCCCCGGGGCGGTGTCGGTCAGTTCGGCCACTTCCTCCGCGCTCAGTCCGTGTCGGAAGCGGAGGCGGATGGCGCGTTGTTGGGGGGCAGGCAGCTGGCGTAAGGCGAGGTCAAGGGTGTCGGTGTCAATTTCCGGATCGGTCACGGTATCGGCGGCGGCGAGTTCGCGGTAACCGGCCAGACGACGATCGTCGCGCTCCCGCTGTCGGTGGTCGTTCTTGAGTAGGTTGGCGGCAATGGAAAAGAGGAGGGAAGAAAGATCACCCGTTCCTTCCCGGGGGTGGCGGTAGGCCTTGCTCCGCAACAGGTTGAGGAACACCTGCTGACGGAGGTCCTCGGCCCGGTTCTCGTCCCGCCCGCAGCGGAGCAGGAAGTAGGCAAACAGCCGCCCCGCGTAGCGCTGGTAAAGGACGGCAAAGGCCGTCTCCCCCGCCCGCGGCAAACCGGAGCAGGGTGAGGTCATCGTGCCGGGATAGGTCGTTCATCTATTCGATCGTCTCCATAACGAGGCGGAAGCCGGTGCTGGGGTGGGGGAGGGGCTGTTCCTTCGTCAGCCCGATGCGTCCGTCCTCCGGAGCGTCGAGCCAGCTACCGCCGGTTACCAGCCCCTCCTCGGCCAGCATTTCGGCGGCGTTGCCACTCATGTTGTAGAGACCGAAGTTATTGGGGTAAAAGGAAGAGACCAGGGTGGTGAAGGGGGTACCGTCCGGGCATTCGCCCGTTTCTTTGCGGGCCGCCTGTGATTTTTCCAGGTACGTATTCCAGTTGGCGAGTGCGCAGCCTTTATCATTCCGGTAATAAGGCCCCCCCCAGGGGTAAGGGGAAAATTCCCTGCCGCCCGTAGCTGCGTAGGCAAATTCCTGCTTCGTCGGCAGCCGGAAGCGAACGGTTGATCCGTCCTTTGTCTTCACCGCCGCCGCGTAGGCCTCTCCCAGCCACCGGGCGTACAGCTCCGCGCCCCGGCGGGGAATGTTGAGTATCGGTGTCTGATCCGACGGCAGCGTCAGTTCGGGCCGGCCAGGGGCGGCTACTGATCCGCCCAGCAACGCTTGCCAGTCGAAGGCAACCGGGGCCAGGCTGTCCGCCAACGCGGCGTACGGCCCCCGCCGCAGGTCGTCCAGGAATTCCCGGTAATCCGCTACGCTCACCTCCGCCGTTTGTATGCTGAACGCCGGCATAACGATCCCTTCCCGCCGGTTGTCCGGGTGAAAGCGACCCGTGGGTACCTCTACGAATGCTTGCTCGAATACCTTCAGACTCTTCTCCACGGTGCCGGAATACAGCTCCCTTTCCGGCTCATCCAGGAAACGATTGACCCGCCGCACGATATCGTTCCTCAGCGCAATGGTATCGATCAATTCCCGCACCAGCTGACGGTCGAAACCGTACTTGCCACCCACCTCGTTCAGCTCCAGCAGCGCCGGGAGATAATTCCGGTCGAGCAGCTGCGTCACCCGGTTTTCACTACGCGGGGTCCGCAGTTCCTTCATCCGCCATTTGTCCCGGAAGCTTTGTACCAACGGTAGGGTGTTGCGGTAGCCCGGCCGGTCGTAGCGGGCAGCCAGCCCCGTGAGGAAAACGCGGTTTTTCTTGTAGGTGATCTTATCCAGGCCACGGCTGATACTGAAGTACACCGGTACCTCTCCGAGCAGGGCGTCGATCAGTCGTTGCGGGTGGTGTTTGGTATCGTCGTAGGCTCCGACGCCCGCCCGGTCGAGAACGCGCCGGCGGTAGGCGGGGTGGCTGTTTACGGACCGAAACAGGACCAGGCTAATATCCGGCCGTATGCCGTACTGTTCCTGGAGCAACCAACTCGCGTGGGTGTCCAGTTCGCTATCGGTGAGCAAGTAACCCTTGACGTCGACCGATTGCAGTTGGTTGTAATTGTACTCCAGCAGTTCCTCCGGGAAGGGAAGTGCCTCGTTCAGCCGCCGCACGGTGGCCTTACGGGCCTCCGTCTCTCCGTTCAGTTCGTGGTAGATCGCGTCGTCGATCAACCAGTCCACCCGTTCCGGTTGCAGCGCCCGTGCCTTTTGGTAGTGGACCCAACGAAAGGAGTTTCTTTCCAGCAGGTAGTCCGCGTAGTACACCGCGTAGTTGTCCGGCCCGAGTGCGCGCTCCATCTCCGCCCGTAGTTCCTGCAGCCTCCAGCTTCTCCGGTGGGTTACCAGGAAAAGTTGCAGCCACGCTTCCTCATTCTCCGGCTGTCGTGCGGTCTCGCTCCGCCAGGCTGCTTCCAGTACATCCATTTCGGCTGGGGTGTAATAGGCGTGCGTCCGGGGCAGCAGCGGTAGCGGCTGCGCCAACAGGGGGGCGAGGACGCAGGTGCAAAACCATATCAAGGCCGTCAGTCTCATGTCTCGGTGTTTACCCCGGTATAAACCACCGACTGTCGTTCGTTCAATTTGGAATAAAAAAATCGATGCACGTCGGACGTCTCGACGAAGGAGGTCGTCCGACGTGTCATCGAAGTCCTTTTTAATTTCCCTTACAGTGACGGATCAACCGTACGCTCTCCCCGGCCCGGATCATCATCAGGTGAATCCCCGTAGCCATCTCCGTACTCAGGTTGTAGCGGATGTCGGTGTACGTATCGCTACCGCGCAGGATCTGCCGGTTCACGATCTGTCCGGTGGCCTGGTCGATCACGATCAGTTCGGCGGGCAGTTCTTCATTCAGCTCCAGATTGACCGTGAAGGTACCGTCGTGTAGCGTCGGTACCAGCGTAGCCAGTACGATCTCGTTACCCAGTGCGACACCATCGAGGTGGGGGACGCTGTCTAGCACCGTCACGCTGCGGTACAGCGTTTGGGTGCAGTCTCCGAAAGTAGCCGCGAGCCCGATCGTGTACGTTCCCGTAGCGGCGAACTCCAGCGTCACCCGGCTGCTGTCCCCGGAGAGTATCTGGATGCCGGGGTCGTCCAGAATCCAGGAGATGCTGTCCGGCTTCACCGGGCTGATCTCAAAGACCTGCAGCCCACCGGAGTTGATGCCGTATTCACTGGCGAAGAGAAAGTCCGCTACCGGCCCGTCCTCGTCCCCGAGCATCACGTTGAAGGTCTCCTCGTAGGCACAGCCCGTTCCGGTATCCGTTACCGTCACCCGGTGGGGACCGGCCTGGGTCGTAGTCAGTTGCGGGCCAGCCGTGGTCGTGTTGTCCGGCAGGGTCCAGACAATGGACATACCGGCTGCGTAGGCACTCAGGTCCAGGAAGGCTTCCAGCCCGCCGCACTCCGCGAGGTCGGTTACCAGACTGTCGATACCCCGGAAGGGGTCTTCCACCGATAGCATGACCATCATGGTGTCTGAGCATCCGGTCGTCCGGTCGGTGGCGATCACCGTCACGTCGCCGGCCAGGTCGTTCCGCTCGGTGCCCCGGGCCGTCGGGTCGTCGCTCCAGCTGATGTCGATATCGTCCGAACCGCCCGTTACCGATACGGCAACGAAACCGGTCGCCTCTCCGTAACAGCCGGGCTCGATCACCTCGTCGAGCGCCAGGCGGATCGCCGTAATGCTCTCCTGGATAGTCACCATGTCCCAGACAATGACACAACTCGTATCCGCGCTGGCCACCAGCAGGGTGTAGGTCCCGGCGGCGAGGCCATCAAATGCACCGTCATCATTCCAGCTAACTGCGTTGTCCAGGCTGTACAGCTGTCCAGTCGCGCCCGTTACCCGAACGGTCCCGGTTTCGTCCACGTTACAGCCCGAGGGTTGGGTGATGTCCACGGCACTGACCGTCAGGTCACTGCTGCCACCGATCACGATGTCCTCCCAGGCGATACAGTCCGGATCGTCGGAGTACCGGATGCCCACCCGGTAGCTGCCGCTGCTCAGGTTGGTCCGGCTGCTATCCGTCACCCAGGTGTCTCCCGCGTCGAAGGAGAAGAGCATTCCGGCGGGGCCACCCACCAGGGTGAAGCTACCGTCGGCCGTCGTACAGTCCGTAGCGTCGCTGATGACGATGGAGTCTACTGCCGGCAGCATCCGGCCACCGACGACCAGGGGAGGCAGCCACTGGAAGGAACAACCGCTGCTGGTGTCCAGTAACTGGGCGAAGTAAGTGCCCGGGGCTAGGTTCTCGAAACGGGCGGTGGACTGCCAGGCGCTGTCGGTGATCCGGAAAACCGTATTCGGCGTACCGTTGATCACCTGAAACTCGATGGAACCGTCGGCAACACCGCAATCGGAAGCCGCTATTATCTGCGGTCCGCGTAGTTCCGGGCCTCCGAACTGCCGGATGGTCGCCGTAAAGCTGACGTCACAGCCCGTCAGTACGTCGAGAATGTACAGTTCGTAGGTGCCGGAAGTCAGGCTGTCAAAGAAGTTGGTGTCCCTCAGGGTCATTCCCCCGTCGATGCTGTACCGGAACTCCCCGCTACCCGCCGTGGCGATTACCGCCAGCGTACCATCGGCCGCGGAGCAGCTGCTCGGGTCACTCAGGTTATTGCTGAGCCGTACCGGTCCGAAGTCCGTTACCGTAGCGTCGCCGGCCCAGGTGAACGGACACTCCCCGTCGCTGCCCCGTAAGCGGGCCATCGGCGAGTAGCTACCCGCCGCCAGTCCGGTGAACAGCGACAGTTCCTGCCACTCCCCGCCGATACTGAATTCGTACAGGAACAGCGAGTCTCCGACGAAGCGGATCTCTCCGGTCTCGCGAAGGCAGATGCCCGTCGTGATCTCTACCGAGAGGCCAACCGCGGCCATATTGATACTGCAATCACTGTCTTCCACCACCGTGACCGTACACTC
This sequence comes from Lewinellaceae bacterium, assembly GCA_963838715.1. Classification (GTDB taxonomy): domain Bacteria; phylum Bacteroidota; class Bacteroidia; order Chitinophagales; family Saprospiraceae; genus Neolewinella. The sequence goes on along the minus strand of CAWISE010000009.1, from coordinate 1,995,980 downwards.
GGCGGCACAGCCGTTGGTGTCCGTCACCCGCAGCGCGTAAATACCCGGTGGGAGGTTGGCAACCGTCTCCTGGCTTCCCGTCATGGTGATGGTAGCGGATTCCGGTCCGCTGTAGGCCAGCGTGAAGGGCCCCTCCCCGCCGGTAACGGTGGTGGTGAATCCGTTTACCGTCGTATCCGCGGCACAGGATAATGCCAGACCGGTATCCTCCAGCGTTTGCGTAAAGGTTTCCGCACAACCGGTTAGCGTGTCCGTCACCGTAACGGCGTAAGTACCGGGGCGCAACCCATTCTGAAAGGCAACGTTTGCCGCCGTGTTGTCCCACTCGTAGGTGAAACCGGGACTGACCGGCGTAAGCCGCAGGGATCCGTTTACCCCACAGGTCGGTGAAGTAGCGACGAGTTCGGTGCCGAGGCCGACGTCTACCCGGAACGAAAGGGTCACTTCCTCCCCGCAATCTCCCCCGTCGGTTATCACGATGGTATAGTCACCGGAGGGTAAGTCGCGGAAACGGAAGGTCGTGTCGGTCTGGGGTGGCGACGATCGGATAATCTGCCCGCCGTCATCGAGGTTGCCCGTCAGTTGAATAAAGTACCGGGGTGTTCCACCCGTCATCGTAATGATGGCAACGCCGTTTTCCTGCCCCTCTTCGCACACGTTACCGACGCTGGCCTGCGCCAGCAGTTCCGTGGTTTGGGCGAGGACGTAAACAGCGGAATCCACGCAACCGGTGGCGTCGGTCACCGTCACCGAGAACGTTCCGGCGGAAAGTCCGCAGGCCTCGGGGCCACCCTCGTCGGCGGAGTGGGACCAGGCGTAGGTATAGGGTGCCGTACCACTGCCGGCCGCTACCGTGACGCAACCGTCGTCCGTCTGATCCGGACAGCCGAGTCCGCTGCCATCGATGCTCAGGTCGAGCCCGTCGCAGGTTTCCGGAGGGATCACGAATCCGGAACATTCCGTGGTACAACCGTTCGCGTCAATTACCAGGACGGTAAAGGCTCCGGAAGCGAAATCCGACACCACGAAGTCCCTGTCATCCGTGGTGAACAACGCCCCTCCGTTGAAGGACACCCGGAAGGGAGCTTGTCCGCCGGAAAGTGACGCTGAAATTTGACCCAGTTCAGTGGTCTGCGGAGGTGCCGTGTAATTACAAGTGACGTCGAAGGGCGGCGGATCGAACAGGTTAAGTACCACCGTACGGGTACAACCGATTGAGTCCGTTACCGTGAGTCGGTATTCTCCTGCCGGCAGGCTATCCGGATTCGGGGTGTTACCGATACCGTTGTTCCAAGTATAAGTGTAGGGAGGGACACCCCCGCCCGGCATCACCTCGATCCGGCCGGTGGAGTCTCCCAGGCAAGAAAGCGGGAAAGTACGAACGTCCAGGGTGAGGTTATCGCAACGGTCTTCACTCAGAATGGTGGTTTCACAACTGGTGGTACAGCCGTTGGCGTCGATCAGGGTCACCAGGTAAGTACCGGTATCCAGACCGGTAATTTCGCTGCCGGTAATGGTATCTCCGTCAAACAGGATAGTGTAGGGGGTCGCGCCGCCGCTCGGGTCCAGTAGGATAGCGCCGTCATTCACCTCCACGGAGGAGGTGAATATCGCTACACAGCCAAGGAGTAGGGAGTCCGGTTCCGCTACCGTGAAATCGTCCGTTGCCGAACAGTTACCGGAAGTCACGGTCACTACGTAGTTACCGGCGGGCAGATCGTTCAGGGTAGAATCGGTTCCGCTTCCCCAGTCGTAGAGGACCGGTCCGGGGGCGTTCATTACCCGGGCGAGGAGGCTGGCGGTAGTATCTCCGTTACACTCGATCTGAGTGGTTTGAATGATGACTACGCTAAACGCGTCGCAGTCGGTAGAGTCGGTATCCACTCCAACGGTAGTACCGCAGCTAATGGTGGTCGAACAACCCCGATCGTCGGTTACCAAGTAGTCGAGCTCGTATTCACCGGGGGTAAGACCGGACAGTTCGAAGCGGTTATTGCCGAGGGCCACCAGTAGCGTACTGCCCTGTCTAACGGAGTAGCCCGGCGTACCGCCATTCACCGTCACGATGACCGATCCGGTCCCCGTAGAGTCGGGAGCCGGGATGCTCTCGCAGGAGACTTCGATTGCGGCGGGCTGATCCACCGATATACGCTCTTCCTGGAAACAGCCATTGGGCTGAGTGATGGTCACCGTGTAGGTGCTGTCACCCGCCAGGCCGGACAGGAAAGACTCCCCCGATCCAGTATTCCAATTGAAGGTCAGGCCCTGCTCCCCGTTCGGGAAGCGGAGTTGTATGCCCCCCGTCTCTTCGCCGAAGCAATCCGGCTCAAAAACGGTCGGGGTAACGGCGATGTCCTCACACTCGGGGTCGGCCGTCATGGATTCACAACTTGCTTCGCCGGGAGAACACCCGTTTGCATCCTCCACCCGGAAGGTGAAAGTCCCGGCTCCGATTCCTTCCGCCACGTAGGTACCGTCCGACTGGGTGGAAAGGGCCACGTTGGCGAGGTAGAAGGTGTAGGGTGGGGTACCACCCACTGCCGCCAGGGTAATGTCCGTGCCGTCCGTAGTCGGTTCACCGGGGGTACAGACCAGTTCCAGCAGTGCTGGCTGGGCAACGCTGATGGCCGGTACGGTGATGGTACAATTGGTGGTCAGATCGGTAACGACTGCTCCGTAGCTGCCGGCGGGCAGGTTGATCCGCTCGGCACCGCCGGGTACATTATCGCTCCAGACGTAGGCATAATTGCCGGAACCACCGGTTACCCGGGCCTCGATGCGCGCCGTAGCGTCACCGAAGCAGCGAATGGAATCGGTTTGTACCAGGTTGACTACCAGGTCACAGCCGGGCTCCTGAAGGGTAGTCGTGCAACTCGCCAGATCGGTGAGTAAACAAGCCGCGCCGCTACGCACCTCGAAGGTGTAATTGCCCGCCGTCGTATCGATACTGAGGGTCTCTCCCGCCTCCGTAACGGTCTGGAAAAGATCACCGTTGAGGTACAGGTCGTAGGGAGGAATACCTCCCGTTACCGTTACCGCCATGGTGCCCTCTCCTTCAACTTCAGTGGGGTCACTTACGGTTTCACAGGATACGGTTACGAGTTCGGGGTCACTGAGTTGCCACTCATCTTCTACGGTACAGCCATTGGCATCCGTAATCAGTACGCCGTACAGTCCGGCTCCGATGCCCGTCAGGGGAAGATCGGTGCGGTCCGCCAACGACCAGAGCGCGGTATAGGGAGGCGTACCTCCGGCGATGTCGAAACCAATGCTGCCGTCCTCCGCATCGGGGCAGGATGGATTGGTCACCACTACGTCGGACAGCATCAGGACCGGACAGTCGAATTCCTCGATGTCAAAAACAGTGCAGTTAATATCCAGATCGGGGTCAGTGCATCCGTTTGCGTCAGTGATCAGGATGGTATAGCTACCGGCGGAGACCTCCACGGTGTAGCTGGCACCCGCGGCCTCGGTCAGCGTATCTCCATTGCTCACCACCGTGTAGGGAGCAGTACCTCCGGAGAGGGTGAATTCGATTTCCGCCGTACCCCCGAAGGAGTCGATTTCGGTAACGTTACAGCTTACCGCAACCGCTTCCGGCTGGGTAATCATGAAACTGAGCGGCGTCGGACAGTCGTCCGCATCCGTAACGGTGACGGGGTAGTCGCCGGCAGCGAGGTCAAAGCGATCCGGGCCCGTAAAGTCGTCCTCCCAGGTGAAGGTGTAGCCGTTATTCCCGCCGTCGACGAGCAGACGGATGCTGCCGTCGTTGCCGCCGGAGCAGGTCACGTCCTCGATGTTTGAAGTCACGGTGACGGGGTCGCAGCCCAGTTCGGTGATCCGGGCGGAACAGGCGATGGGCGCGGCGGTGGTACAACCGTTCGCGTCGGTGACGGAGAAGTCGTAGTTACCGGGCAGGGTGTCCAGGGTGAAGGGCAGATCGGCGGCGGTGAGTTCGCGCAGGAAATTACCGTTGGCCCTGACGAACCAGGGTCCGGTGCCACCGGTGATGTCGATCTCGATGCTGCCGTTGCCGCCGAAGGTGGTCTGGTTGGCGGTGGTCTGGCAGGTCAGGTCGACTTCGTCGGGTCCCCCCACGGTAAAACTGAGCGGCGTCGGGCAATCGTCCGCATCCGTAACGGTGACGGGGTAGTCGCCGGCAGCGAGGTCAAAGCGATCCGGGCCCGTAAAGTCGTCCTCCCAGGTGAAGGTGTAGCCGTTATTCCCGCCGTCGACGAGCAGCCGGATGCTGCCGTCGTTGCCGCCGGAGCAGGTCACGTCCTCGATCGTGTGCACCCACGGTGACGGGGTCGCAGCCCAGTTCGGTGATCCGGGCGGAACAGGCGATGGGCGCGGCGGTCGTACAACCGTTCGCGTCGGTGACGGAGAAGTCGTAGTTACCGGGCAGGGTGTCCAGGGTGAAGGGCAGATCGGCGGCGGTCAGTTCGCGCAGGAAATTACCGTTGGCCCTGACGAACCAGGGTCCGTTGCCGCCGGTGATGTCGATGAGGATGCTGCCGTTGCCGCCGAAGGTGGTCTGGTTGGCGGTGGTCTGGCAGGTCAGGTCGACCGGGTTGGGCTGAGTGAGATCGAAATCGAAGTCAATCGAGCAGCCCCGGGTGTCCGTAACGGTTACGCTGTACGGGCCCGCGACCAGGGAATCGGCCGTTTGTTGGTTGTCTCCGTTAGACCAGGCAAAACTCAGCGGGCCGAATCCGTTACCCTGGGTGATATTGGCAATCAGGATACCGTCCGTTGCCCCGGAGCAACTGATGGGTTGGGCGACGTCGATCGCTATTTCCGGATAAGTACACTCCAGTTCATCGATATCGACGGTCCCACAGTTGGGGTCAATGGTAGCCGCGCAATCGTTGGCGTCGGTGACCGTGAAGACATAAGTGCCATCGTAAACAGCCTCCATCGTGAACATTGCACCTGCGTCCGCGCCCACGAGCGTATCGTTTCGGTAAACATCGTAGGGTGGCGTACCGCCGGAGAGAAATAGCGTGATGCTACCGCTTCCGCCCGCCGTAGCGGGTTGCTCCACCAGACAGTCCGTTAATTCCGGGAGGGACGCGGGTTCGCCAATCAGGTACGTGCGCTCGATGTCGCAGTTGACCTGGTTGGTCACCGTGACGGAGTAGCTGCCCGCCGGTAGGTTACGGAGGCTGCTACCGGTTGAATCGGCCAGGCTCCACTGGTAGGTCCAGGGGCCGTTGTCGCCGGAGACCGTCAGGACGATCGAGCCGTCGGAGCCGCCGGTACAGGATACCTCCATCAGGTCATCAGCGATGGTCGTGTTGCCACAGACCGGGTCGAACACTTCGGAGGATACGGGGCCGGCCGCACAGCCGTTGCCGTCCGTTAGCGTAGTCACGTAATTGCCGGCGGGGAGGTTGTCCCAGGAGAAGTTTCGGTCGGAAGTGACTTCCGTACGGTCGGCATCTCCGGAAAGTACCAGGGTAAAGGGTGGGGCACCTTCCGTAATGGTCAGTTGGAGGACTCCGTCCATTGCTCCGGCACCGGAAGTGGTACCGTTGGTGGCGAACAGTTCGATGGCCGCGCGCTCCACTACTTCGTAGGTCACGGTGACGGAACAGCCATTGGGGGTGGCGGCGGTTACGGTGTAACTACCGGGTACCAGATCGGTCCGGAAACTACCGGTCGGTCCGTCCAGCCAGGAATAGGAGGGCGTGCCGTCATTTCCGGTTACGGATACGGAGAGTTCCCCGTCACTCGACCCGAAACAGATGGTGTCGTTGGTGCCCACCAACTGCAGCGTACAGCCCGGCTCGGTAACCATCGGTTCGCAGCTGGTTGCACAGTCGTTAGCGTCCAGTACGGTGTATGTGTACGTGCCGGCAGTCAAGTCATCTACCCGGTAACTACCATCGTCTACGGTGGCGAGCAGTACTGCGTCGCCGTCGAAAATGCGGTAGGGAGCGGTGCCACCGGTGATGACCAGGTTCACGGAACCATCGTTACCGCCTACGGTCGTAACCGCGGAGGGCTGACAATCCAGGTTGAGTGCCGCCGGTTCCAGGACGGTGTATTCGCGTACGAAAGAGCAGTTGCTCTCGTCGGAAATGGTGGCGGTATAGGTGTTGCCGGACAGGCCGGTCAGCAGCGGGCCGGTCGCGAAACTGGCGTTGCCGGGAATACTCCACAGGATGGTAACCGTACCTTCCTCATTGACCGGGGTCAACTCGATCCGGCCGTCGTCGGCACCCGCGCAACTGACGCTGTCCACCGAGGCGGTAACGTCCAGCAGACAGCCAAATTCATCGATGGTAACCAGGCAGTTATCCGAGCAGTTATTCGCGTCGGTAACGGTCACGTCGTAGGTGCCGGGGGCGAGCGGATTGATCGTGAACTGACCGGCCGTCGTAGTGAAACTGCCGTTCGGCCCCGTCACGAAGAAGGGTGCTACCCCGTTACTCAGCGTGATGGTGGCTACGCCGTCGTCTCCGTCGAAGGTGGTCTCGGCCATGCCGTCACACTCAATGCTAAAGGCGGCGCGCTCGATCACCCGGGCACTGGCCGGAGTGGCACAGCCACTACTGTCGGTAACGGTCAGTTCGTACAACCCCGGTACCAGACCCTGTTGTAAACTATCCCCCCAACTGAATAAATAGGGAGGGGTGCCGCCACTGACCAGCGGGGCGAGTTCCCCGTCGTTCGCCCCGTTACAACTGACGGTGTCGTTCTCCAGTACGACCAAGAGCACGGTGGGTTCCGTCAGCGTCCGGCTACCGGAAACGGTACAGCCATTCTCATCGGTGACGGTCACGAAATATTCAATGCCGGCGACCAGGTCGTTGATCGTTTCGTTGTCCGGGGCCGCGGGCGACCAGGTGAACATATAGTCGCCCGTTCCGCCGGCCGGCAGGGCGGTGAGGCTTCCGTTGTCCTCTCCCGCGCAACTGACGTTGGCTACGGTGAAGTCCAGAGACAGGGCGGGTGGGTCGGTAAGGGTAATGACGAGGGTATTACTGAAACAACCCGCCGCATCCTCCGCGGTGATGGTATAAGTACCGGCGGACAGATCGCTCCGGCCGGCGGGGGCCGGGCTGTCGTTCCACCGGTAGGTAACCGTGCCGTTGTTGCCGGATGCCATAAGGTTGATGGTACCGGTGGCTTCCCCGGTACAGGCCGGATCGAACGCTGCCGTAGTGGCGATGGTGAATTCGGAACAGTCCGGTTCGTCGATCGTGATAATACAATTGACCGTACAGCCTTCACTGTCGGTCAGGACGACGGGGTGATCGCCCTCGCTCAAACCACTGACGGTGTAGGGGCTACCGTCAAGGGTAACGGGCTGGTTGTCCACCATCATGGCGTAACCACCCCAGCCGCCGCCGAAGTCGATCGTGGCCGTGCCGTCACTTCCACCAACGGTGGTAACGCTACCGCTGCCACAGCTTACGAAGAGTGCCAGATCCGGTTGGGTGATGGTAACGGTAGTGGTTGCCGGACAGCCACTACCATCCGTGACGGTGACCAGGTAATCGCCCGCGCCGAGCCCGGTGGCGGTGGAGGTCGCGCCGTCCGTCTGTGCCGTTACGTTCTGGGGCCAGGCAAAGGTGTACGGAGGGGGGCCGGTGGTTACGGTAACCGTACCGGTACCACTCTCTTCTCCCCGGCAGACAACGCGTCCGTCAGTAGCGGAGAGGGCCAGGGCCGGTGGGGTAGTGAGAACGAACGTTCTCGTGAAGGGGCAACCATTGTCGTCGGAAACCGTGACGGTGTACGTTCCGGCTGCGAGGCCGCTCTGGTTGCGTGCGGAGGGGCTGACGCCACTGCCGACCCACTGGTAGGTATAGTTTCCGGCTACGGTCCCGCCACCAACTGCGTCCAGCGTAATACTGCCGTCGTTGTCGCCGGCGCAGGTCGGGTCGACCGGGTTCGCGGTTACCGTGATCGGGTCCGGTTCGGTCACCGTCACCGTCCGGCTGACGACGCAACCGTCGGCGTCGGTGACCGTAAAGGTGTAATTTCCCGGAGAGAGGTTTTCAATGGTCGTCACGTTTTCACCGTAGCCGCTCCACTGCAGGGTCAGGGGGGCGAGGCCGCCGGTAGCGGAACCCGTTAAGGACGCATCGTCGGCCCCCGCGCAGCTGGAGCGGCCGTTGCTCTCATCGATGGAAACGACAATGGGATCGGTGGCAAGGATCGTTACCGTGATCTGGGCGGGGCAACCGTTGGCGTCCGTTACGTCAACGATGTAATCGCCCGCGGCCAGGCCGGAAGCGGTGGAGCTGTTTCCGTTGGTGTCGATCTGGGTCACGCCGGACGGCCAGGTGAAGGTGTAGCCCCCGACTCCCCCCGCGGCGGTAACGGTGGCGGTACCGGTATCGTCACAACCGCTACTCGGGGCGGGAGTGGAAGTGAGGGTTACCGGAGTCGGCTGGGAGAAATTAGCGAGCGCCGAGGAGGTGCAGCCGGTATCGTCGTTCCTGACGACCAACGATACGTCTCCCGCTCCCTGGGTGTGCGTATCGTCCGCGGAGAAAGCACCGTTGTTCCAGGAATAGGAGAAGTTACCCGTGGCCCCACCGATGTCGGCCCGGGCCAGACCATCCGTGGCTCCGTTACAACTCGGTTGCGTTTCGAGAATAATGTTGGCGCCGAAGGGGTCCGGTTCGGTCACCGTCACCGTCCGGCTGGCGACGCAACCGTCGGCGTCGGTGACCGTAAAGGTGTAATTCCCCGGAGAGAGGTTTTCAATGGTCGTCACGTTTTCACCGTAGCCATCCCACTGCAGGGTCAGGGGGGCGAGGCCGCCGGTAGCGGAACCCGTTAAGGACGCATCGTCGGCCCCCGCGCAGCTGGAGCGGCCGTTGCTCTCATCGATGGAAACGACAATGGGATTGGTGGAAAGGATCGTTACCGTGATCTGGGCGGGGCAACCGTTGGCGTCCGTTACGTCAACGGTGTAATCGCCCGCGGCCAGGCCGGAAGCGGTGGAGCTGTTTCCGTTGGTGGAGACGCCGGTCATCACATCCTGCCAGTTGAAGGTGTAGCCCCCGACTCCCCCCGCGGCGGTGACGGTGGCACTTCCGGTCGGGATACAACTGCTGCTGGGCGAGTTGGCGGTCTGGTTAACCGTGACCGGGGTCGGTTGGGTCACATTCCCTGAATCGAAGGCGGTACAGCCGGAATCGGTATCGGTGACCAGAACGGTTACCTGTCCGGAACCTACCATAAAGGTGTTGTCAGTGGTGGGTGAGCCGCCGTTCCAACTGTAGGTGTAATTGCCGGCCGGAAAAACCTCGGCCCGGACGACGCCGTCCATTCCTCCATCACAATTGGGCGAGGACATTACGACAATGTTCACCCCGAGCAGATCGGGAGCATTGATGATGAAGGGCCCGCCCGTCTCGGTACAACCCTCGGAATCCGTGACGGTAACCGCGTAGCTACCTTCGGGTAGGTCCGTCGGGCTCATTACGTCATCGGCGGCGGGATAAGCCTGATTGTCTCTGGTCCATGTGTACTGGTAATTCGGGATACCATTAGTTACCGTCAGGTCAATGGAACCATCCGTCAGTCCGCCGCAACTGATGTCATTCGCAACGCCGGAAACCAGGATGGGAGCGGTTGCCGGAACTACGTAACCACCCCCCGTAGCGGTACAGCCGTCAGCACTGGTCACGGTAACGAAGTAGGTACCCGGAGCCAGGTCGTTCTGGGGGTTATCGGTTCCCACGAGTGTGCCACTCGCATCTTCCCAGCGATAGGTGCTGACGTTGCTGACCCTCAGGAATAGGCTACCATCGTCGGTGTAGCTACAGGTAGGAGCGATGGGGTCGGCACTGAAGATGACGGGGGCGTCCGTTTCACCGATGAACTGGCAACTCGGCGCGGATCTACAACCGTCTCCGTAGAGGACGGTCAGGCAGTAAGTGTAACCGCCCTCCGCATCAGACAGGTCTTTCGCAATGCTGATCACCTGATTGTCCCGCCGCCACTCGAAGGAGTAGGGCATGGTGCCTCCGCTGACGGTTACGTTAATGAAGCCGTCACTGGCATTCTGACATACGGAAGGGCTGAAGTCATCAATGATGATGACGATCTCCTCCGGCTCCTCGATCTCGAGGTCGGGAAAAATTTGGGGGCAGTTTTCGCCGTCGTTCACTTCCAAATCGTAGAATCCGGCGGGCTGACCGCTCAAAGTTGGGGAAGTACTGTTACTGACAAGTGGTGTTCCATCAGCCCTGCGCCAGGTGTAGGTGTATCCGAAGCCGGCACCCCCGGAGGCGGGCGCGAAAATGCTACCGTCACTGGCACCGGGGCAACTCACCGGGGTGCCGGTAGGATTAATGAAGATCTCGGGGTTTTCCAGTACTTCGTAGACTAACGTCTCCGCACAGCCCTCCGAATCCCGGACCGTCAGTTCGTAGATCGCCGCGCCAAAGGGGTAGAGGTCTTCTTCATCAAAAATGATGGTGGGGTTACCCTGGACCCGCCACTCAAATTCGTACCCACCGGATCCTCCGGAAACATCGGTTATTTCGACCCCACCAATGGTTTGGCCGAAGCAGGTAGTGTAGGCCGCACCGGTAACGGATATTCCCGTACCCGCGGGCACGGTAAAGGTGGCCGTCTCCTCACACTGGTTACTGCCCCGTACGGTAACCGTATAGCTCCCCGGTTCCAGACCGGAAATATTCTGGCCGTTACTGGAGAAATTACCGGGGCCTACCCAGGTAAATACGGGATTGGTGACCTGCCCGAAACCAAGCGTAATGGAACCATTGTCACACACCGACGGGCTGATGGTCGTGCCGACGCCCTCGGCGTATATTTCCGGGGCTTGGCGGATACCAACCGGCACGGTGCGGGTAACTACGCAACCGGTACTTACGTCCGTCACATCGACGATGTAAACGAAATTTCCCGGAAGGCCGGAACGGTTTCTGCCCGTCGGGCCGTCCCGCCAAACGTAGCTGTAGTTACTGTTTTGAAAAGGGAAAGAGATGGAACCATTGTTGTCATTCGAACAACTGTTAACGACGGTCTCCGCACTGAGCATAAAGCCCGCTCCGTCATTCACCGTTACCGTGCGGACGAACTCCCGCCCTAGGCCATCGGTGACCGTAACGGTATAGTCACCGGCGGTGAGGCCGTCGATGTCCTCGGTGGTTTCGTTGTTGCTCCAGCTAACGGTAACGGGCGCGGCACCTCCGCTGCGGTTCAGATTGATGCTTCCGTCACTGCCGCCGGGACAACTGGTGGGGAATGCCTGGGGGTTGATGGCAAAGGAGCCGATGGTGAAACATTCCTCCACGCCGGGGCAGTTCGGGGCAGCTATCATCCGTTACGAAAACACAGAACATGCCCGTCGTGCCCGGGGAAACGGTGTAGCTGCTGCTGGTCCCAATCGTGGCACCTCCGTTGCGGGTCCAGGCGTAGGTGACCGGGCTGAAGGGAGTCAGTTCGCCGGAGATGCTGGTCGTCAGCAGTACCGAACTGCTGTTCGGAACGTCCTGCGGCGTGATGGTCACCGCCAGATTACTGACGTAGACGACCTGTCCGTCGCCGGTTTCCTCCGTCACCGTCGTGGCACCGCAGGAGCATTCCACGTCCCGCCAGTACTTGCGGTAGTTGCCCGCGCTCAGTGACAAATTGTGGGTAAGATTCGGAGAATTGGAGTTGGCGATCTCGGTAGCGCCGCTCCGGCTCACGCTATTGTTGCGGTAGAACCAGCGGTAAGTGGGCGTGGAGTCATCGGAACAACTACCCGCCGTAGCACTGAGGGAGGGGTTAGTCGAAGGAGTACTGCACAGCCACTGGTCGGAGGCCGGACTCTGGAAGTTGCCGCCGGTAACCATCACCGTTACGTCGTCGATTACGGCATCATCGGTGGTAAAAGTACAGGTGTTGCCCTGGCCATCGTTGTAGGAAAGCACTACGTAGTATTCTCCGGCGGAAAGGTCGCCGGCACTCTGATTGGTGATGCCGAACCCGGAGGGGCCGGGCAGGAAGGTGCCGGGGGCGCGGTACCAACTGTAAGTGATGTCGCCCGCCGGCCAGCCACTTACGTTAGTGACGTTCAGGCTTCCCCCCGTACCGCAGGCGGCGGCGGAGGCAACGAATAGGTCGGCGGTCAGCGGTTCCCGGAGGATGGTGCTGGCGTTGGTCGATCCGCCTCCCTGACAGGCATTGCCGGGCGTGCCGGGGCCGGTTACGGTGACGGAGTAAATATTGTCGTTTTGGATGGGCCGGGTGATGGTGGGCGTGTTTCCTCCCGTGGGCGTGCCATTTAACGCCCAGTTATAACTGAACTGGCCGGCATCGATGTAGGAGGGGTAATTATCAACAATCGCCGTGGCGGTAATCGTCCCGTCGGGGTCACAAACGTCATCCTGAATGGCGGAGACGGAAGTCGTGGCGTTGTAAGGGTACACCGTATAGCCATCGGACCACTCTCCGGAGTCACCGGAATCCCCCGCACACTGGGTGAGGCGAAAGTAAGTGGCGTAGTTATTCGGAGCAATCGACTGCCCGGAGAGGGAGGGGCCACTGCCCACTTCGGACAGGGAACTGACGGGGCTCAGGTTCGTTCCGTTCAGGCGGCGGAACCAACGGTAAGTAGGGGTGCCCGGACCGTCGCACCCTCCCGCCGTGGCGGTTATGGTGGGCAGCCCCAGGGTACCGCTTACGCACTTGTAGTAAGGGTTCGGATTGTTGGTAATGGTACCGCCGTCGTCGGCGTTGGCGGACGGAACGATGGTGTAGCAGGCTTCCTCCACCGGGCAGCTGGTATTATCGTCCAGCTCAACGCAGTAGGTGCCCGCCGTACCGCCGGCTACGGTGTAGGTAGCGCCGGCGGAACCGGCAATAGAACCCGTCACCGCGGAGCCATCCCGGAACCACTGCCAGCGCAGGGCGGCGGCGAAGGTGAGGGCCCCGGTCTGGTTAGCCGTCAGCACGATATCGTCTCCGGAACCGTTGGCGGCCGTCACGTTTACGTCCATGTCGGAAACGGTGATGGTGGTGAACAGGGTTTCGGTCTGGCCGCAACCGCAGGTAGCGTCCCGCCAGTAGCTGCGTACCTGGGGGGCGGGTTGAGCGACGTTGTGGCTCAGGTCCTCCACGTTGGAACCCGGGATAGCGATGGCTCCGGAGCGGTTGTTGATGTAGGTATTCTTGTAGAACCAGGAGTAGGTAGGGGTACTGCCGTCGCTACAACTGGCGGCGGTGGCGAATATCTGGGGGTTGACCGAGGGGACGTCGCAGTAGGTACGGGTGGTGGCACTGTTATCAATGCTGCCCCCGTCGTCGATGATGGAGGCGGCACTAACCGTGGCGGTAAAGGTCCGGCTACAGCCCGTCCGCTGATTGGTGACTATGAGTGTGTAATCATTTGGGGGAAGCCCCGAGGTAGAATAGGCATTGGTTGCCGACAGGAAAGGGCTGCTGTTGCCCGTAAAGTACCAGGCAACCTGGTGGTTATCACTCTGGTCGGCGTAATTAAGGACAACTTGCCCCGTACCCGAAGTACCGGTACAGGTTTGATTGGTTACGGTAAATACGCCGGCGGGAATGGGGTCGGGCTCACGAATAACCTCGTTGGAAGTAGAAGTAACCGAGTTGCTAACCAGCGTCCGCCGCCGGTAGCGAAGCGTACAAAATTCCCGGGGCGGCGTGTAATCGCGTTGCGTTGCCCCGGGAATATCGAACCACTGGCTACTACCGCCGGTAAAGTCCTGTACACAGCTTCCGAAGACCTGCCACTGGTAAGTGACTCCGCTTATGGTTGTACCGGTTATGATCTGGTCGCCGGGGAACTCGCCACACTCAGGGAAGCCGGTATCGGTGATCTCGTTGTTCGCACAAACGGCCACGGTGTAGGAACCGCCGGTCGAACAGATGGGGCTGGCACCGACAACGGTAATCTGGTAGGTACCCGCAGGAAGCCCGGTGAACGTGGCGGTATTATTCGTGGTGGACTGCGGAGTGAAGCCTCCCAAACTTATGTTGTAAAAGCTGCTGCCCCCGAACGCGGTGACAATGACCGAACCGTTACCAGAACCGCTGTCACAGGATTGGGTATTGGTTACGTACTGGCACTGTGCGGCAACGTCAGAGGGGGTCATCGCCAGTAATCCGGCAATAAACGTAAGGAGGGTAAGTAGGCGCATATTCGTAGCGTTCGGCGATAGCAATAGCCCACTGCCCGGAGTGTCCGGCCAACGGCTAAATCAAAACTTTCGCGGGGAGTCAATAAGGTTGTGTCAGGTGGTCGCCGAAGCGACAAACGCGGAAAGCCACCGAAATACCACGGGGCTTAACACGACAAATGTAAACATTGTCGGTCAATTGCGGCACGCGGGACCACCCACTGCTGTCCGTTAAATATTATTTATCGTAATGCGATGTGGGCTTTTTCGCGGGCCGCCGTTCCGCTTTCACCGGAAAGGGGTCGGCGTCATTAGGCGGATAATAGGCTGATCCACAAAAGATTGGGCGAAGATCGTTTGGGGAAATTCGCACCTGCGTCCGCGCCCGAAACGATGGGGTGAAAAAATGAGCCATGGGGTAGAGAATTGTCGTTTTACCGATACTATAAGTTCGGTCGCTTGCCAAACGGCAGTTCAGTACCTAGCTTTGTCACCTAGATTATAACACCGCCTACACCTACCCAGCGCCTTTCGTGTAACCCTATTTAACACCGCGCCTTGCTAAGACCGTTACTGTTACTCTGCCTCCTGGCCGCGGTTTCCGTGGTGCACGGACAAGACGTCGAAGGTTTCTTCGGCGGCATCAACCAACGCATCGCCGCCGGTGACTACCTGCGCGTCCGTGGTAACGCCGGCCTCCGGGCCAGCTACAATTACTTCGACGGGGAGGGCCGCCGCAACGCTCCCTTCGTCTGGGGGGGCAGTGCCGGGCTCAACCTCGATTTTCTCGGCATCCAGGCCCCCTTCTCCGTGGCCTTCAGCAGCCGCAACACGCTGTATAACCTGCCGAGTTACAGCTTCGCCGGCATCAGCCCCAGCTACAAATGGATCACCCTGCACGCCGGCGACCGCAGCATGAGTTTCAGCCCCTACAGCCTCTCCGGAACCAATTTCCGCGGAGCCGGCTTCGAACTGCGGCCGGGCAAATTCTACGTGGCCGGTATGCGGGGCCGCCTGCGCCGCGCCCGTATTCAGGACGTCGGCCTCATCCAGTCCGGGCTGGAGACCAGCTACCGCCGCATCGGCCAGGGCCTCAAGGCCGGCTACGATAACCAACAGGGGACCAGTGCCACCCTCAGCCTCTTCTCCAGCGCCGACGACATGCCCACCGAGGGTATCGATTCCGCCACCCTGCTCCGCCCCGAGCGCAACCTGGTGCTCACCCTTTCCGCCAGCCACGATTTTTCGGACTTCCTGAGTTTTTCCACCGAACTGGCGCAGTCCGTCCTCACCCGCGACGAGACCGCCCCCTTCATCAGCGACCCTACCGGTTCCACCCGGCTGCTCGGGCTCTTTAAGCCCCGCACCTCGACCACCGCCGCCAGCGCCTACAACGGTACGGTAACCCTCAACCCTGAATTCGGCAGCATCGACCTGAAGTACGAGCGGGTCGGCCCCGGCTACCGCACCCACGGCAGCCTGTTTTTCCAGAACGATCTGGAAAACTTTACCGCCGGGCTGCGGGCACCGCTCTTCAAGCAGAAACTCCAGCTGGCCGCCAACGTCGGGGTGCAGCGCAACGACCTGGACGGCAACCAGGCCAGTAACCTGAAGCGCCTCATCGGTTCCCTCAACCTGAATTACCAGTGGAGCGAACGGACCAGCAGTACGCTCGGCCTGAGCAACTTCACCTCCACCAACCGCTTCCGCGCCCTCTCCGTGGATAACCTGGTGGCCGATAGCCTCGTCCTGGCGCAAACCCAGTTCGGCATCGATGCCTCCACTACGGTCATTCTCGACGATGCCCGCAGCCAGGTGCTGCTACTGAACGCCAGCTGGCAACGGGCCGACCTGATCCGGAACGAGGCGGTCGACACCACCGCCGGCAGCGGTTTCGGGATGCTGATGGCCGGCTACAGTTACCAGCCGTCGGAAGGAAAAAGTTCCCTCTCGGGTTCCGTTATCCTGCACCGCAACGTCACGCCCCAACTCACCATACTGACCCTCGGCCCCACCGTTTCCTACACCCGGGCGGTGTGGAAAGACCGCGTCAACCTCAGCGTGGGGGGCAGCTACAACCTCACCTACGCCAACTTTACCGACCCCAACGTGGCGGACGGGCAGGGGGGCGACGGCCTCGTGCAGCTCAACTTCGGCGCGGGCGTGAAGGTGGGCGACAAACAATCGATCAACCTGACCGCCACCTTCCTGAACGCAGCCGAAAGTGAATCCCGTCCCGGGTACTCCGACGGCCTCATCGGCCTCCAGTACGGCTACTCCTTCTGATCATGAAGCATCTCACCTCCCTATTGCTGTTCCTCTTCCTCGCCACCGGGCTCTCCGCCCAGGTTAACGACCGTCTGCGTGCCGTTCTCGCTACGGAGGATGCCGCCGTCTGGCAGCAAAATCTGCGCTACCTCCAACGGCAGCCGCTTTCCGCCTACGACGGGGAGGCGAAGGCGATGATTTTAAAGATTCTGGCGCGGCCGCAGGTGCAGGGTTTTCCGGAATACCTCCTGCTGGCCGGTTTCGTCAGCGGCGAGGAGGCCCTGGCGAGTCTCTCCCCCGAAGTGGAGCGCACGTCGATCGTCAACCGCTACCTGGGGCTGGCGAAGATCCGCGGAGGCAACGAGGAACGACTGACGAATCTGATGAAGAATGTCCGCCAGATCGAACTGAGCGACGATTTCGTCTACGATGTCGTACCCCTGCTCGTCTATACCCGCCAGCGGGAGGTCTTTGATTATCTCTGGGAACTGATCGATAGCCGCAACCAAGCCTGCACGACGGCCGACGCCGAGTCCACCGGCCGGATCGACTGCGCCTACCGCATCGTCGAGTACCTGGGAAGGGCCATCGAGGGCTTTCCCGTGGAGGTGGACGAAGACCATAACCTGGTTACCGATGACTACGCGGCCGCCCTGGCGGAGATCCGCCGCTGGTACGCCGCCAACCGGGAGACCTACGTCATCAATGTCAATACCTACTAGCTTATGCGCAGTCTGCTTCTTATATTTTTGCTGGTATTGATTTCGACCGGGCTGAGGGCCACGACCGGCGGGCCGGGTAACCCCACGGATTCCCTGGTGAGCGAAGTAGCCGGTGAACTGCCCCCTTCCGGTCCGGCGTTGCTCGACGCCCCCGTTTCGGAGCTGGAACGCGCGGCCCTGTCGGCTGCTTTCGCCCCGCCCGCTCCGGATACCTTTCCGCCCATCCTGGACGACATCACCTGGCAGGACGCACTGCGCTGGGCCTTGCCGCGCTTCGGGGGCTCGGGGGACGATCTGCGGTCGCTGGCCGGCATAACCAGTGATGCCCGGGGCAAGGTCGATTCCGCCCGGGCTTTCATCCAGACGGTTTCCGACAGCGCCCGCCAGATCAAGAATTTGGTGGATGCCCAGTTGGCGAACCTGCCCCTCGGCATTACCATCCCGTTCGGGGACGTGAAGATCAAGATTGCCATCGCGGAAGCCCGGCTGCTACCCACCCACGCCGAGGTGGATATCTACCTGGCCGTGGACTTTCCCAACGAAGTGAACGACCCGATTTTCGTGGTCGAAGGAGCGAAGTGGTCGCGAAAGGGAGGCCTGGAAAAAGACGTTAATCTTAAACTGATCGCTGATTGGGGGATCGACTTCAAGGCCAGCAAGGGCCGCCTGATCTTTCGGAAAACGGAGGTTGGCCAGTACGACCCGAACCCCACCGGCACCTTCATGCGCATGGGTTGCGACGGATTTTCGCGGGGGCAGATCGACGCCACCATGGTGCTGTCCCGCGACTGGGTCATTCCCTTTAAGGACGGGGTCGCCCAGACGGACTCCGTACTGAAGATCAATGCTTTCGCCGAGGACCCTCCCGCGGGATCCACGGGGGACTTATTTACCCCCACCACGGCCGTGAACCAAGCCACGGAATTTGATAACTGGGTACACGCCGACTTCAACCTGTTCGTCGAACCCGGTGAGGGCATGCTGTTTCAGGCCGGGGTCGAGGACGAATTTGCCTTCACCGGTTTCGAGGACGTGGTAGTAAGCCTGGAAAACGTAGCCCTGGACCTGAGTGAAACGGTTAACCCGCAGGGTATGGAAGCGAACCTGCCTCCGAATTTCCACTCCCCCCACCTGCCGGCCGGGCAACTGCTGCCTACCTGGACGGGGTTCTACATGACCGGGATGAGCGTTCGCCTGCCGGAGCAATGGTCCGCGGAGGGTAATCCCCCCATTACGATTGCCAGCCCGTACATGATCGTGGACAAGGAAGGCATCACCGCCCACATCTACGCGCTCGACGTGCTGCCGCTGAACGAGGGTAACCTCGACGGCTGGGCCTTCGGGGTGGACTCGGTCGACTTTAAAGTTACCGTCGGTCAGTTCGAGTCGGCGGCGCTGGCCGGCCACGTCAACGTTCCCCTGCTGAAGGGAGTCGCCACCTGCGACGCCGGTGACGACGCCCCCACGGTGAAGGACGATTGCCTTCGCTACGTAGCCACCGTGCAGAGTGGTAACCGATATTACTTCGGCATGGCCCCGATGCGGGATTTTTGTGTTCCCCTCTGGAAGGCGGAGGCCCGGATCGACCGCAGCTCTAACCTGCTGATCGCCTACGAGACCGGCGACTTCTCGGTCACCGCCCGCCTGTACGGCGACATCAGTATCGATGATAACGTCACTCCCGCGGTTCACCTGAAACTGGATTCCCTGCCCTTCAGTAACGTGGTACTGACCACCGCGGACCCCTACTTTGAAACCGGTACCTGGGGAATGCCTAAAGTGGCGGAGGCCGACTTCCAGGCCTTCAAGCTCAACCTCGAAGGTATCCGTATGGTGGAGAAAGACTCCGTCAATGAGGACGGGTTAGCTACCAGTGCCCTGTTTTTCGATGCCGTCCTGACGGTGGACGAAGATATCGACCTGGAAGTACGCGGTTCCTTCCAGATGGCCGGGGTGCTGAACGAAAGCAGCGACGGCCGCCAGCGGTGGAAGTACCGCGACCTGCGGGTGAACGCCTTCAGCGTAGACGGGGGTAACGAGGCCTTTCACGTAGGGGCCGCCATTGCCTTCTACCGTAACCACGACGAGTGGGGAACCGGCTTTTACGGCCGGGGGCAGCTCGAACTCACGGCCCTGTCGGAGGACGCGGATGCCCCCGTCGGCATCGAGGCCGTGGCCCAATTCGGCAACAAGGATTTACCGGGAGGTACCAACCACAAGTATTTCTTCGTCGACGTCATGGGTAAGTTCGGCAGCGGTATTCCCGTCGTGGGGCTCAGCCTGATGGCCGCCGGCGGCGGTGTTTACAAGGGGATGTCGCGTAATGACAGTGACCTCAACACCTTTGTCGATACGGACCCGCCGCTACTGGCGGAAGCGGAAGCGGAGGTCGCGACGGCTACCGCGAACAAGGCACCCCTGCCCAACAGTATCATTGGCAGAAGCACTTCCGGCATGTCGTACTCGGTCGATCCGGAGAACCGCTGGGGGGCCTTTCTCCAGGTGGTGATCGCCGGGAACAAACCGGACGCCTTCAGCGTGAACGGACGACTGGAGATCCAGGTGCAGCACGGCGGCTCCTGGAGTGCCGGTATCGAGGGCAACGTCATGATCATGGGGCCGGTCAATTACGATAACGACATGAGAATCGACGAGGGGATCGGCATCTTCGTGCGGATGGCTTACGTCCACAACTCCGAAGATGAGGGGTACCGGGGGTTTGTCGCTACGGCCGATGCTTTCGTCAATATCAACGACGGGCAACTGGTCGGCGCGGCCGGTCTGGCCCCGACGGATGTTATCCCCCCCGGAACTCCCGGGAACCCTCCCGGACGCCCCCGCAGCGATTACGTAAGTACCTCGATCAACTACGCCGGCGGCGTGAATATGGAATTCAGTAACCGAACCTGGCACATTCACATTGGGTATCCACCCCTGTCGTATAACGATGTTGACGGGCGAATCGCGGTGAAGGTCGACCTGTACCTGGCCGAGGCCACGGCCCGGGCTTACTTCTGTATCGGCCATAACGTACCGCCCGTTCCGCCGCTCCCCCAGCGGGTAGTGTCCATTGCCGGAGACCTGAACATGACGCGGGATTTCAGCCAGTACATCAACGCGGCCGGTTTTGCCTTCGGAGCTTCCCTGGAACTGGGGGCGGATGGCACCTTTGGCCCCTTCTACTATGACTTTGCCGCCGGGGCCGGTTTCGACATCAACGTCCGCAACTACGGGAACGCCTACTGTGCCGGAGACGCCAGTGGCGACCGAATCGGGCTGAATGGCTGGTACGCCGCCGGTCAGGCCTACGCCTACGTGGAAGGGACGGTCGGGATGAATATCCGGTTGTTCTTTCGGAAGCGACGGGTGGAACTGATGCACGCCGGGGTAGCGGCCGTCCTGCAGGTGCGCGCGCCGAATCCCTTCTGGGCGCGGGGTTCTATTTCCGGACGGTACCGGATACTAGGTCTCATCAGTGGTAATTTCCGGGTGGAAGCGGAATTCGGCAAACGTTGCATCATCCAGGGGCCGGGCGGGGCGGACCCCTTCGAAACCCTTGAGTTGGTTATTGCCACCAACCCGGAAGACGAGGCGGAGGACGTCAGTGTAGACATCGTCCCCACCGGCTACACCATGCTAATGATCGACGAGTCGGAGAACTTCGGCGATCACAATTACAAATTGATCCTTCACTACGCTGAGCTGAGGAACGTAACCACCGGCCAGGAACTCGTTCCCGGCACCTTGCCGCGAGACTCCGCCGCCTCCTCCGTCGAATTCATTCCCGATGCCTTCCTCGACGGAATGACGGAGTACGAACTGAAGATCAAGGTGGAACTGAAAAAGCAGACGAACGGCTCCGGTAGTTTTAGCCCACCTGAAGTTCGAGACGAAAATACGTGAACTTTACGACCGGGGAGGCACCGGTACTCATAAATGAGAGTAACATCGCCTACAGTTATCCCATCGCCGGGCAGGCTAACTTCTACGAGGACGAGCACGATAAGGGGTACCTGAAACTGACCCGGGCGCAATCGGCGCTCCCGGACGAACTGAACGTAGAGTTCAAACCCAGTTCCGGAGGGGGGTACCGCATCGCCCGGGCCACCTATAACCCCGGTACCCAGGAGTACGAGTACGATATGCCGAACCTGAGCAGCCGCAAGATCTACCGGCTGCGCTTCCGGACCATCGGGACGGGCGGTGGTGGCGGCGGAAACCCGGGCCCCGGAACCACTCCTGATCAGCAGCAACAACAGCAACTGCCCGGCTCCCTGGATGCCCTGGGCGTGGTGCTGCCCGACCTGACGACGACGATAGCTCCGGCCGAGACCGTCTACGAGATGTACTTCCGCACCAGTATGTACGGTACGCTGGAGGAGAAGGTGAACGCCATGATCGGAAGCGCCGACTTTGAAAATCGGGATACCAGTTTCTACGCTACCGGCTTCGGCATGGAGGCCGTGGACACACTGGAGATGTTCGGCCACCCGAGCATGGAGGTGCCGCTGATTACCGCCGAGGTGACGGACGGACAGGAATTTCTGGACCGCACGAATTTGAACAACCTGTTTCAGTCCGCTGGCTTCGGGCACCTCGTAGGGGAGGGGCTTACCTACGCCAGTATGCAGACGGCGGAAAACCGGGGTATCTCCCTGGTTGGCGTACAACAGTATGACGAGGACAACGTCACCGGACTGAGTGCCGGCTTACGGCTGAGCGTTCCCTACGCCAAGTCCATGCTCATTATGGCAGACAACGTAGCCGACACGATCTATACCGATATCATAGAAGTTATCGACCAGGCCCAGTGGGATTGGGGAATGGCGCAGGGTTACAACGAAGACGATGGTCCGGAACCCTATACCGACTGTCCCCTGAGGTTCTCTCGTTCGAGCTGGACCGCGAGTGACATCGGCAATAACTACTGCGGATTCTACCAGCGAGATGAGATCGACTTCGTAGCCGAGATCAACGAACTGAAAAATCGTAACGACCTCTACTCCGGCATCACCCTCCCCGTCCGGATCTCCTACAACCTGCCGGGGGGGAGAGCTCCCTCCTTCTTTATACTCAACGCGGATCTGACCGATTAATATGAAGTGCGTGCGACCATCCTCTATTCTACTGACCGTGAGCCTCCTCTGTGGGTTTTGCACCTGCGTCCGCGCCCAACGTTCCGCCTTTAACGACGAGAGTGGGGTGGTGCTGCGCGCCATGGTGACGGAGCAGGGAGCCGTCCGGCTGCGCTGGGCCCCGGTGGACGATGCCGCCTGGCAGGACGGCTTCGCCCGGGGGTTCGTACTGTCGCGCAGAGAAGTCGGAACCCCGTACCGGTTTTCAGCCGCTCGCCGGCCCCCTGCGCCCCCTGACCCAGGACGAGTGGCAGCCCCTGATCGATACCAGTAATTTCGCCGGCATCCTGGCCGGGGTGATCTACGACCCGGATGCCGCCGTCGGCTCGGGCGTAGAGGGTAGCGATGCCATGCGGGACATGGCCCTCTTCGGGGCCGATCACGATTTCGCCGGAGCCGTCGGGGCCGGTCTCGGCTACGAGGACCGGATGGCCGAGCCGGGAAAAACCTACCAGTATTTTGTCAGTATTGCCGGGTCGAAGGCCCGGCGGGACGGGGCCCTGGTTAAGGTAACGGCCCGCCCGACCCCCGTTCCCGTTCCGGTCAACTTTGACGGAGCATTCGAGAACAGTATCGCCAAACTGCGCTGGAACCGGGAAGCGATGGACACGCTGTTCGTCAGTTACCAGGTTGAACTGAGGGTAGGGGAGGGCGGCCCCTTCCGGTCGGTCACCGAATTACCGCTGGTGCAATTGCTGAACGAAAGCAACTACGACAGCATCCAGTACCACCAGGATACGCTGACCGAACCCGACGTCACCTACTACTACCGGGTGCGCGGCCGCACGCCCTTCGGCATCTTCGGCCCGCCCAGCGAGCCCGTAGCGGGACGCATGGCCTTCGACCTCGACCTGATCCGTCCCCGACTGACGGCCATGGACCAGAACGTGAACGACGACTTCCGCTTCGCGTGGACCGTTCCGCCCGGTAACGAGGGCCTGATCAGGGGCTTCCAGATAATGAGCAGCGGTACCGGGCTGGGAGGATACCGGCCCCGCAGCGAACTGCTACCCGCCGATGCCCGCGCCTGGCTGGAACCGGACCCCCGTAACGGGGAAACGTACCTGGTGGCGGTCGTATCCACCGACGGTCGCGTCGCCAGTTCTCCCGCCCAGGTACTGCTGACGGAAGACCTCGAAGCTCCCGAGCCCCCTACCGGCTTGACGGGGTCCATCGATACCAGCGGTCGCGTCGTCCTGAACTGGAACCGGAGCGTTTCCGAGGACGCCAGGGCCTACCGGGTGTACTTCAGTAACCTGGAGGACGGTCATTACAGCCAGGTCACCGGCCGGTCCGTAACGGACACCTTCTACCTCCACGACATTACGATGGAAACCACGACCGAGGCCATTTTTTTCCGCTTCAAGACCGTCGATTTCCGGGGCAACATCAGCGAATTCAGCGAGGTGCTCGCCCTGGAACGGCCGGACCTCTACCCCCCCACGCCGGCCAGTATCATTTCCACGACGGGAAGTGAGGAGGGCGTCCGCTTCGAGATCGCGGGTAGCGCCAGCGAAGACGTGGCCTACCAGCTGCTACTGCGCAGCCCCCGGGGCCGCGAGGACTGGCAACTGGTGGATACCCTGCGCTTCAGCCAGTCGGTGATCACCTACCGTGACGCCACCGGGGAGCGCGGCACTCCCTACCGCTACCGGGTGCTGTCAGTGGACGATGACGAACTGTACGCCTACAGCCAGGAAGTGGAAAGCCAGTTGACGGACACCGGCCTGCGCGGCAGCATCGAAGGGCTTTCGGCCACGCCGGTGGACGGAACCACCGTTGCCCAATTGCAGTGGAAATACGCCGGGGAGACCGCGCTGGAGTACTTCAAGATCATGCGGGCGGAGGACGAGGCTCCCCTGCGGGAACTGCAACTCGTCGATTCCCGGACCAAGGACCTGCGCATGGCCAACGGCAATTTTATCTTTTTCGACCGGGGTACTACCGCCGGACACACCTACACCTACCGGGTGATGGCCCGCCACTACGACGGCGGGTACAGCCCCCTTTCCGACCCTGTTTCCGTTACGATCCGCTAATTCCCTATGCGCCAGCTACTCCTGCTTCTCGCCCTGTTTTTTGCCGCCGCCGTAACGGCGCAGACAAGTACCTTTCCGGTCCGCCTGACCGTCGCCGCCCCCAACGCCAGCGTCTACCCCCTGGATATGGCCCGGCCCGGTGCGCTCGTCATCTCGATGACGCTGCTCGGCGAACGGCCGAACAACGAGCCGCTGCCGGTGCTACTGGACCTGACCATCACCGACCAGCGGGGCACGGTGCTCAGCGTCGGCGACCGCACCCGGATGCCGCGGTTCCAACTCCGGCAGAACGTGCCGGTCATCGTACAGGGATCGGCACTGACGCAGTTGCTGTCCGCCATGGTGGACGTGCAGTACAGCCGACGGGGCCTGGGCGGGGGCGCGGGTGCCAGCCTTTTCGGTAGCAGTGGGCCGGTGCTCGCGGAAGGTCCGCTGGAAATCTGTGCCCGCGTCCTTTTCGAACCCCGGATGGATGTCGCCCCCCTCTCCAACCCCGCCTGTGCCTTCGGTTTTGCCGACCTCCAGCCACCGCCCACTTTCCTACGGCCCACCCCGGAAGTAATGGCCAACGACTTCGACCTGGTCAACTTCAGCTGGCAGCCCAACCACGTCGGCGGGCCGGTGGATTACGAACTGACGGTCTGGCCCGCTCCCCGCTTCGGCCGCTTTACGATGGACCTCATTCAGGCCTTCGAGGCCCCCATCAACGTCGTGCGTATCCGGGGCGGGGTGGCCAGTTACTCAGGATCGGGCTTCGTCGGTCGGCTCACCCCGGGGCGGGAGTACGTCTACCGGGTACGTGCCATCGACCCCCTGAACATCATCCGGTTCGAGAACGACGGCTACTCCGCCCCCCAGCGCTTCCTCTACCGCGCCCCGGATAACCCCCTGGATAACTTCTGCTACAGCCCCACCGACCTGACCTTTACGCGGGTGAGCGACGGCCTGTTCCGCGCCGAGTGGACGGGGCGGGAACTGAGTAGCGCCCGTCATACCCTGAGCATCCGGCGGCCCAGCGGCAGCTTCGTCTACCAGACCACCCCGAATAATGACCCCGTCAACCTGCCCCGTACCGACCTGGGGGATGGCACCTTCCGTTACGGCCTGAACCTGGCCCAGGATATCTCCATCGGCAGCCAGGGCTTCGTCGCCAAAATCTGCGTGGACTGCCCGGCCAGCGGAGCGACCAACTGCACCGAGGTCCGGGTACCCGGTAGCGGTGGCCCCGGCACCCCGGACACGGAGCAGGAGGACATGGTCGATGTCAGCGACGACGATGACGACGATGATGACGTCACCCTGAACTGTCTGTTGTCGGACCGCTTTCTGAGCACCCAGGTAACTGATGTCGAAGCCCAGTCGCTCGGCCTCAGCTGGCAGTACAGCGAGGGGGTCCCCAGTGGCGCGGACGAGATACATCGTGAGCTACCGCGCTACCGGGGACCGGGGGCCGGCCAACGCCAACCCGGATACGCTCCGGCAAAACTCGGGTGTCTCCCACTTTCACCCTGACCCAGTTGACGCCCTCCACCACCTACGAAGTGACCACCTGCCTGCTGTGTCAGGACGGTTCCAAAGTATGCAAAACCATCACGGCCGAGACCGGCCCCTGGGACTGCCCCACCGAGGCGCGGCTGCTGGCCGGCGTAACGGTGGAGGGCATCGCCCCCGACGGGATCTCCGTGGACTGGCGACCGGCCAGCCTGAACGCCGACCCGGCCATGTGGACGGTTGACCTGGACCAGAGCGGTACGCCCCAACCACTGGCGGCCACCCCCGGTGCCTTTGTGTACGACGGTCTGGCCGAGGGGTCGGAACACGTCGTGACGGTCTGCCACTCCTGCGCGGAAACGGGAGAGCGTATTTGCGCGGACTTCCCCGTCACCATCCCCGCCTGTGACGCCTTCGACCTGTCCCTGGCGGCCGGCCGGGTGGACTTCAACGAAGCCGTACTGGAGTGGTCCGCCAACACGGTCGGAACCTACCGCTTTGCCTACACGGAACAGGGGGGCAGTCCCGTCAACGACAACGACTTACTTCGAAGTGAAGACGAACAGCCACACCCTCTCCGCCCTGGAGCCCCTGACGAGTTACGAGGTGGTGGTCTGTTCCCCCTGCGGCACTTCCGAAATCTGCGATACGACGGTCGTAACGACCACCAACGTCAGCTGTGAACTGGCGGGCGACTTCGAGTACAGCTACGAGTGTGGTCCGACCGGTCCGGTGGACCCCTTCGAAAACGAGGAGGCCATCACCTTCCTCAACGCCGGTGACTCCGTCTGGGCGGGCGATTTCCTGGTGGAGGTGTCCGCCGTGGAGGGGAGCGGTCCCCAATTTAACGGCTACGGTTACGCCAAGGTGCCGTACCTGAACGGGGCGCGGGTAAAGGTGAACTTCCAGCAGATCGAGGTCAACGACAACTGCCGAATGATCGGCGGCGAAATGGTACTGGTGAGCCCCATCACGGAGGCGCTGTTGGAAATCCAGGGCGCGCTGGCCGAGATCCTGGACGTACTGGGCGACATCAATACGGTACTGGGGAACATCAGTTCCGTACTGGGCGACGTAACGGGTATCCTGAACGACGTGGCGACCTCGGCCGACGTGACGGATGAGGCCCTGGCCATCATCGACCAGACGGCGATCACGCTGACGAACGTCCCCTACATGCCGGACAGCCTGGTCCAGGCGATCCAGGACGGAGCGGACTGCCTGGAGAACGCCGCCCGTCCGGCCCCGGGAGACGACGCGGAAGTGCGCCGGTGCCGGGATCAGACGATCGCGGCCATCGCGGCGGCCCAGGCCTTCGTGGATGCCCTCTTCGATGCCCCCTACGCGATTGATTTCACGCCTACGGACCGTATCTACGGCTTCGACCAGCAGCCGCACCCCCTGGTGACGGAGGACTACCCCCAGCGAACGATCAACGATCAGCCCTACCTGACGCCGTGGATCAGTACGTCGACGGCGGACGCTCAGGGAACGGCCCTGCGGGCGGTACGGGCGGACGGTCAGCCCCTGCCGAGTGATGTATCTTTCATCGAGGCGGCGGACGTAGCGAGTGAAGGCTGGACCAACAACGGCGCGGACGCCACCCACCCGGGGCTAAGCGCGGGTGGCGACCAGCAAACGAAGATCATCTTTGCTTCCATTCCCAATCCGGAGGCGGGAGACACGCTGCCCCCGGTAACGCTGGCGGGGCAGGCCAACCTGGTGACGTACACCCCCGTAGTGAAGACCGTCCACGTGGTACCGGTCAACGGCGCGACCGTACCCCTGTCGGCCGCCGCGCTGCGGGACAGTCTGAACAAGTACTACCGCCCGGCGGTAGCGAGCTGGAACGTAGTCGTACAGCCCAACCTGGAGGTCCTGGACTTCGACGGAGAACTATCGGACATCCCGAACAGCCTGCTGAGTAACTATACGGGGGAGATGGCGCAACTGCGGAGTACCGTCAAATCCCAGTCCTACCACGACGAGGACGCCCTCTACCTGATCGTCGTGCCGAGCATGGAGGAGGCCGGCCGCCTGGGTTACATGCCGCGCAAGCGCCGGTTCGGCTTCCTGACGGCGGCGGGCAACGCCGACCCGTTCACGTTCGCCCGTACGGCGGCGCACGAGTTGGCGCACGGGGCCTTCCACCTGCAGCATATTTACGACCGCTTCGACCCACTGGAGCCAGGCAACACGGACAACCTGATGGACAGCGGGTTGGGCACGGCGCTGTACAAGTACCAGTGGGATAACGTGCACGACCCGGAGAGCAACTTTACGTTGTTCGATGAGGAGGAAGAGGGGGAGAGTGCATTATGTGCTGGTCCTTACCCAGACAAAGAAATAACGGTCGAGGGGGAAAGACACACTACTACTTCTACTCAACATACGGTTGATCCTCCCGGTATAAGAAATTGCTCAACAACATGGGTAGGTCATCTTGGAGCTAGCTATCAATCCGGTGAAATTAATGTGTCGTATGAAGCGGAATGGATCAAAATAGACCTTTATAAATTTTTTAGCCCAATCTATCATTTCAGCAAAAGCAAAGATGTTGTTAACAATCCGTTCTTTGAGGGGAACAGAGAAATAGAGGCACAGGCATATATCGACTATTTTGAAGATAGAGAAATGGTAGCAGAAGATGATTTTTTAGAAGTCACTAGGAGATTGCCAGGCGCTCTTCGTATGACTCCCGTTGTGAGTGTGTATAATGGGATGGTAGATGGATACGAAGGTGCGATGAACATAGATTTTCAAAATGATGGCGTATACTCGATATACGGACAAACAACGGCGCTATCTATGGGAGAAACGCAACTTATCAATGCTATGCAAGGGTTAACAGGCATAACTCAACAGGTGCACCTTGGCGAAGTATTCAGGCCAAATAGCAATATGACTGTTGATGTTGACAACATAGCGGTCTTAGGTTCTTTCGTACATGGAACTGGACCAAAAGTAATGGTTTATGAACCCGATAGTCATACCAGCCAGGAATTAACCGATTCCGAACCTGTCAGGGAGGCGATATCAGCTTATCAAAGTGCGGCTGCTAGCGGTGATGCTGTACTGAGTAATGGTTATTATATCTTTAGATACAGTTTATTAGGAGGAATGAATTTTTTAGCGATACTATATCCTTTATGGCCCGGAGGAACTGAATGGATGGAAACGCTAATAGGTTCCTGTACCGTGGGCGTAAAACCTCTTGGTGGGAACGAGTACGATGTAGTTATATTTAATTCTACTAACGCCTTTTCTGGAGATGTATTTAAGGAGCCAGGCTTCTTTAATAAGATTGTAGGAGGTATATATATATCCAGTACGTTTAGCGATAAATATATATATGATTGGGAATTGGACTCTACTTATCCTCTTATGAGACAACACTTCGGTAAAACGAAATACTCCACGGTCGCTCAATTTTTTAAACTAGGTACAATTTACGATTAATGAATAACATACTACAGGCTAATTTAGTGTTCGGAAATTTTTTACTGAATGTCATATATATACTCAGTATAGTTGGTGTAGGATGTGCCATGCTGTATTTTATAAGTAGGTGGCGTAAAAAATAGAGTATTGAGCTTTTACAGCATAACTAGCATATACATCTTCCCATGCGCCACCTACTGCTTACATTTATCCTGTTATGCTCGGTGGGTCTTTCCGCCCAAACCTTCCCCGTCCGCCTCACCGTCGCCGCCCCCAACGCCAGCGTCTACCCCCTGGACATGGCCCGGCCCGGTGCGCTCGTCATCTCGATGACGCTGCTCGGCGAGCGACCGAACAACGAGACGCTTCCGGTGCTGCTGGACCTGACCATCACGGACCAGCGGGGGAACGGTGCTCAGCGTCGGCGACCGCACGCGGATGCCGCGGTTCCAGCTCCGGCAGAACGTGCCGGTCATCGTACAGGGATCGGCACTGACGCAGTTGCTATCCGCCATGGTGGACGTGCAGTACAGCCGACGGGGCCTGGGCGGGGGCGCAGGTGCCAGCCTTTTCGGCAGCAGTGGGCCGGTGCTCGCGGAAGGTCCGCTGGAAATCTGTGCCCGCGTCCTCTTCGAACCCCGGATGGATGTCGCCCCCCTCTCCAACCCCGCCTGTGCCTTCGGTTTTGCCGACCTCCAGCCACCGCCGACTTTTCTACGGCCCACCCCGGAAGTGATGGCCAACGACTTCGACCTGGTCAACTTCAGCTGGCAGCCCAACCACGTCGGCGGGCCGGTGG
The DNA here is from genome assembly GCA_963838715.1 of Lewinellaceae bacterium. Taxonomy (GTDB): domain Bacteria; phylum Bacteroidota; class Bacteroidia; order Chitinophagales; family Saprospiraceae; genus Neolewinella. The sequence continues at coordinate 1,965,959 of CAWISE010000009.1, read as the reverse complement.
ATTACGAACTGACGGTCTGGCCCGCCCCCCGCTTCGGCCGCTTTACGATGGACCTCATTCAGGCCTTCGAGGCGCCCATCAACGTAGTGCGTATCCGGGGCGGGGTGGCCGGTTACTCAGGAGCGGGATTCGTCGGTCGGCTCACCCCGGGGCGGAGTACGTCTACCGGGTACGTGCCATCGACCCCCTGAATATCATCCGGTTCGAGAATGACGGCTACTCCGCCCCCCAGCGCTTCCTCTACCGCGCCCCGGATAACCCCCTGGATAACTTCTGCTACAGTCCCACCGACCTGACCTTTACCCAGGTGAGCGACGGCCTGTTCCGCGCCGAGTGGACGGGGCGGGAACTGAGTAGCGCCCGCCATACCCTGAGCATCCGGCGGCCCAGCGGCAGCTTCGTCTACCAGACCACCCCGAATAATGACCCCGTCAACCTGCCCCGTACCGACCTGGGGGATGGCACCTTCCGTTACGGCCTGAACCTGGCCCAGGATATCTCCATCGGCAGCCAGGGCTTCGTCGCCAAAATCTGCGTGGACTGCCCGGCCAGCGGAGCGACCAACTGCACCGAGGTCCGGGTACCCGGTAGCGGTGGCCCCGGCACCCCGGACACGGAGCAGGAGGACATGGTCGATGTCAGCGACGACGATGACGATGATGACGTCACCCTGAACTGTCTGTTGTCGGACCGCTTTCTGAGCACCCAGGTAACTGATGTCGAAGCCCAGTCGCTCGGCCTCAGCTGGCAGTACAGCGAGGGGGTCCCCGGTGGCGCGGACGAGCTACTCGTGAGCTACCGCGCTACCGGGGACCGGGGGCCGGCCAACGCCAACCCGGATACGCTACGGCAAAACTCGGGTGTCTCCACTTTCACCCTGACCCAGTTGACGCCCTCCACCACCTACGAAGTGACCACCTGCCTGCTGTGTCAGGACGGTTCCAAAGCATGTAAAACCATCACGGCCGAGACCGGCCCCTGGGACTGCCCCACCGAGGCGCGGCTGCTGGCCGGCGTCACCGTGGAGGGCATTGCCCCCGACGGGATCTCCGTGGACTGGCGACCGGCCAGCCTGAACGCCGACCCGGCCATGTGGACGGTCGACCTGGACCAGAGCGGTACGCCCCAACCACTGGCGGCCACCCCCGGTGCCTTTGTGTACGACGGTCTGGCCGAGGGGTCGGAACACGTCGTGACGGTCTGCCACTCCTGCGCGGAGACGGGAGAGCGTATTTGCGCGGACTTCCCCGTCACCATCCCCGCCTGTGACGCCTTCGACCTGTCCCTGGCGGCCGGCCGGGTGGACTTCAACGAAGCCGTGCTGGAGTGGTCCGCCAACACGGTAGGGACCTACCGTTTTGCCTACACGGAACAGGGGGGCAGTCCCGTCAACGACAACGACTTCTTTGAAGTGGAGACGAACAGCCACACCCTCTCCGCCCTGGAGCCACTGACGAGCTACGAGGTGGTGGTCTGTTCCCCCTGCGGCACTTCCGAAATCTGCGATACGACGGTCGTAACGACGACCAACGTCAGTTGTGAACTGGCGGGCGACTTCGAGTACAGCTACGAGTGTGGTCCGACCGGTCCGGTGGACCCCTTCGAAAACGAGGAGGCCATCACCTTCCTGAACGCCGGTGACTCCGTCTGGGCCGGGGATTTCCTGGTGGAGGTGTCCGTCGTAGAGGGAAGCGGTCCCCAATTTAACGGCTACGGTTACGCCAAGGTGCCGTACCTGAACGGGGCGCGGGTAAAGGTGAACTTCCAGCAAATCGAGGTTAATGATAACTGCCGGATGATCGGTGGCGAAATGGTGCTGGTGAGCCCCATCACGGAGGCGCTGTTGGAAATTCAGGGTGCGCTGGCCGAGATCCTGGACGTACTGGGCGACATCAATACGGTACTGGGGAACATCAGTTCCGTACTGGGCGACGTAACGGGTATCCTGAACGACGTGGCGACTTCGGCCGACGTGACGGACGAGGCCCTGGCCATCATCGACCAGACGGCGATCACGCTGACGAACGTCCCCTACATGCCAGACAGCCTGGTCCAGGCGATCCAGGACGGAGCGGACTGCCTGGAGAACGCCGCCCGTCCGGCCCCGGGAGACGACGCGGAAGTGCGCCGGTGCCGGGACCAGACGATCGCGGCCATCGCGGCGGCCCAGGCCTTCGTGGATGCCCTCTTCGATGCCCCCTACGCGATTGATTTCACGCCTACGGACCGTATCTACGGCTTCGACCAGCAGCCGCACCCCCTGGTGACGGAGGACTACCCCCAGCGAACGATCAACGATCAACCCTACCTGACACCGTGGATCAGTACGTCGACGGCGGACGCTCAGGGAACGGCCCTGCGGGCGGTACGGGCGGACGGTCAGCCCCTGCCGAGTGATGTATCTTTCATCGAGGCGGCGGACGTAGCGAGTGAAGGCTGGACCAACAACGGCGCGGACGCCACCCACCCGGGGCTAAGCGCGGGTGGCGACCAGCAAACGAAGATCATCTTTGCTTCCATTCCCAATCCGGAGGCGGGAGACACGCTGCCCCCGGTAACACTGGCGGGGCAGGCCAACCTGGTTACTTATTCCCCGGTAGTGAAGACGGTGCACGTGGTACCGGTCAACGGCGCGACGGTACCCCTGTCGGCCGCCGCCCTGCGGGACAGTCTGAACAAGTACTACCGCCCGGCGGTGGCGAGCTGGAACGTAGTCGTACAGCCCAACCTGGAGGTGCTGGACTTCGACGGAGAGCTATCGGACATCCCGAACAGCCTGCTGAGTAACTATACGGGGGAGATGGCGCAACTGCGGAGTACCGTCAAATCCCAGTCTTACCACGACGAGGACGCCCTCTACCTGATCGTCGTGCCGAGCATGGAGGAGGCCGGCCGCCTGGGTTACATGCCGCGCAAGCGCCGGTTCGGCTTCCTGACGGCGGCGGGCAACGCCGACCCGTTCACGTTCGCCCGTACGGCGGCGCACGAACTGGCGCACGGCGCTTTCCACCTACAGCACGTGTACGACCGCTTCGGTCCACTGGAGCCCGGCAACACGGACAACCTGATGGACAGCGGGTTGGGCACGGCGCTGTACAAGTACCAGTGGGATAACGTGCACGACCCGGAGAGCAACTTTACGTTGTTTGACGAGGAGGGAGAAGGGGAGAGTGTGGTTGCTATGACAAGCTTTCTTTTGGAGGGATGCACAGAGTCTGTCAGTATCCCTGCTGTCTTAGCGAATTTTATTATTGCGGACGCCGTTCTTCAGACACAAATAAATGATTTCGTTAGAAGTCAGGATTGCTCTAATGGAGCAAGAATATATGCCTTAGACGCAGCTCGGGCAATGATGATGGATAATGAGATTAGATGGGATAGGTCTGAGGAATTATATTTTGCAATTCTGAACGATGACGACTTTCTGATGAACTACTGTAGTTCGGGAGCGCCTAACTATGATCCTTGGACTGAATTGGTGAGTTTTAAGGTTTCTGGTGCGCCCAAACAGCGTATTGACCAGATCCAAAATTTTTGGAATGTCCAAGATGTGGAAGATGCATTAGGAGCCAATATTAACTTGGATTACTATCCAGTTGAGATTGAATCGATGCCTTACCACATGGCCACTGGCATAATGATGACCCCTGAGGAATTGTTCGATACTTTTAGACTGGAAATTAATAAATTCGCTCCTAAATTTGATCCCTACGAAAAACCATTCGATGAAAATTTGTGGGTGTCCAATAATCCCTTGAGTACAATCATGCAAATTAGAATAATAAGATTTGCTGAATATGGAGATGTGATTTGTAGTCAGTACGTAGATGACTGTTGTTGGGTGTTTACTACCTTAAATAGTGGCCCGGGTATCGCTTCGTGGGGCGGGAGTGCTGCTCATCCAGTCTCTGGAAATCGACAATTTGGCATCCACGAGGTAGATGGTAAAATACGAATATTTACTAAAGGTGCGGATAGGGCTTACTCTGGACACCATGGCCTTTTTCAAACTGCTGTGTTAAATGGAGGTAGAGATTTTTGGATCGGTATGCAGGGTAGACTGAGAAATTACATAACCTCTCATAATGGCACCTTAACTGTTCCACAACCTGACTATATTGCTCACCGCCCGCTCTGGGATGACGTGAAGAAAATTTTAACCAGTTTAGTTCCTCTATCTCAAATAACCTGCGATTGACATGGCCAGTAGCTCCCACAGAATTTCTTTCTTTAGGGCCTATCTCGCGAAGTCAATTGGGTCTTTGTTTGGGGTTGTTTTTTTAGTATTAATTGCTAAGTATTTAAATGGCTTTGTCGGGGGTAACGTTTTCGTTTTTACGGTGGGGTATGCCTTTTTCTTCTTTATATTTAGCTTATTACTGAATGTTATTTGGGTCGCACTTCTTTTAGTCGCAGCTAGAGTTTTTTATAGGGGAAAAAATAAAATTAAAAATTTTACTTATTTGTCTTTGCTCGTGTCCATCGTTATGGGTCTTGTTTTTGGCGGAAAGAGTTTGTTGGAATGGAGAGAAAATATGAGGATTGATGATTATGTTCCTTACTATCACTTGGTAGTAGAAGTCTTTATTGTGTGGGTTGTTACGGTATGTTTCTACAACGTTATTCTTTCTACGGAGGAATAGCGTGTTCGTTACCATGTGAAAATTTACCAAATACTAGAAACTGAAGTTGCCAAACAACTTTCGCCACCCAGTACAGATAGAAATTATCAAGCTGCGATTGATAACAACCCAAAGTTACTTACTGTTTTAATTTGGTATTTGCCGACTAAGGACAGAGAAATTCACGCCCTCACGCACCCCACCGTACTCACCACCCCCTCCTCAATATCCGCCACCGGACGTTCCCCCGTCGCCACGCAATCCATGAAATTGCGCAGGTGCCGCCGCGTGGCCGGGGCCACGTGAATCTCCATTCCCGGCTCGTCCACATCCTCGGGGTACTGCGCCCGCTCGTAAAGGGCTTCCCCCTGGATTTCCTCGCCGTCCAGCGGGAAGAAGGCGTAGCCGAACACATCCAGCTGTAGCTGCCCTTTCGTTCCGTGGAGGTTCAGCCCCCACGGCCGACCGGGCTGCGTCGGCACGCCCCAGCTGCGGTGCTGCCAGGTGAAGGTGAGCCGCCGCTCCGGGAAGGTCATGGTGGCCGACTGGGTATCCGTCGTCGTGGCGTCGGCGGCGGTGTCGACGAAGATGCCGCCCCGGCTCGTCACCTCCGCCGGGGCACCCAGCCCCAGCTGCCAGCGGGCCAGGTCGAGCATGTGCACGCACATATCCCCCATGATCCCATTGCAGTAGGCCGCGTACGACCGCCACCGCCGGTGCGGCAGGCCCCGGAAGGGTAGGTAGTCCGCCGGTCCCGTCCAGGCGGCGTAGTCGAAGTGATCGGGGACGGGCTGCACGTCCCGCTGCCCCCGGTCGCGCATGTGGTAGTAGCAGAAGGCCTCGGCGTGGTGTACTTCCCCCAGCAGCCCCGCGTCCACGATTTGCTCCTTCGCCTCGATCAGGTGGGGCGTACTGCGGCGCTGTAACCCCACCTGTACCACCCGCTCCGCGGCCCGGGCGTGACTCAGGATCGCCCGACAATCCCGCGCCGTATTAGCCACCGGCTTCTGCAGGTACAGGTGGGCACCCGCCGCGATAGCAGTCCAGGGCCATCGGGGCGTGCCAGTGGTCCGGCGTGGCGATCAGCACGACCTGCGGCCGCTCGGTACGCAGCAACTCCCGGTAATCGGCGTACAGCCGGGGCGACTGTTCCGGTTGCCGCTCCTTCACCCAGCGTTCCGCCTCGGCCAGGTGCCGTTGGTCAACGTCGCATAGCCCTACCACCTCCACGTTAGCCACCTGTAGCAGCCGCATCAGGTCGTGTTTACCGTACCAGCCACAACCCAGCAGCGCCACGGTGGCTTCCACATCCGGGCGGGTACGCGGGTGCAAAGTTTCCAAATAGGGCAGGGAGGGGAGGGCCGGTAAAGCCCCGAGGAACGTTCTTCGTCGCATGCCCTAAATATAACGGGTCTCACGAACCGTCCGCCTCCCACGGCTCACGGTAAACCCGGCACCCGCGCCCCGCCGCCCGAATACGCAAAAACCTACTCCTTTACGAACCGCCGGAACACGGCGTCTCCACCGGGAGCGGTCAGTTGCAGGAAGTACGCGCCGTTCGGCAGGCGGCTGATGTTCAGCCCGTCGGCCGCCGGTACCGTCTGTTCGATCACGGTACGCCCCAGGGCATCCAGGACCGCGACGGCCACGTTGCCCTGACCGACCCCCGCGAACCGGAGCAGGTTACTGGCAGGGTTAGGGAAAACACGCACCGGACCGGCGGCGTCCTCCATCATCAGGCTGACGACCCGCGAATACTCGAAGGAGCCATCCTGGTCGACCATTCGCAAGCGGTAGTAATTTAGCCCCCCGGTCGGGGAAATATCGTCGAAGGCGTAGCTGCGCTCGGCGGTTTCCCCCGCGGATCGGGGCATTACCCGGGACAGGGCCGCGAAGGTTTCCCCGTCCTCACTGCGCTCTACCTCGTAGTAGGAGAGGTCGATTTCCGAAGCGGACACCCAGGAAAGCCGGTTCGTTTTCCCGGTCGTCCGGCCCGTGAAGGACAGCAGTTCCACGGGAAGGACGGACTGGGCCAGGTCCGATTGCCAGGTGCCGCGACCGTAGGTGCCGGCCCGGAGTTGCATCGTCGGGTAGAAGATCTTCAGGTCCCGAACGCTGGAGCGGGGCAGGGCATCGAAGAAGGGGGTCCACGACGAGGCGGCGTTGTCCCGGTGGTAGACTCCGATGTCCCCGCCGACGTACACCAGTCCGTCCGAGCCATTCTGGAAAACGACGGTGTTGAAGGGCAAGTTGGGCAGCCCGGCCGACAGGTTGATCCAGTTGTCTCCGCCGTCCACCGTCTTGAAGACCTTGCTGTTCGCGCTGTAGCCCGAGTAGGTGACCCACACGCGGTTCGGGTTGACGTTCGAGATGGCGATTTGGCTGATGGAGGCCGAAGCGCTCGGTTCGGGCAGGTAGTCCCAGCTCGTACCCCCGTCGGTAGACTTGGAAATGTTGAATCCGTTGGTCGCATAGATGACCTGGTTGTTGCTGGGCGCGATCTTGAACTCGCGGATGTTGCTCTCGTCGTCCGGGAAGGGAAGGCCCACTGCCGTCCAGCTCGTCCCCTGATCGTCGGTGCGGTACAGGTCCTTGCGTCCGCCGGCGTAGTAGCGGCTGGGAGACCATCGGGTCCTGGTGGATGGGCGACTGAAATTCCACCTCTCCCGACTCCGCGTCGGTCGGTAGTCCGTCGACGATGTCCGTGAAACTGCCCCCTCCGTCAAAGGAGATGGCGTGGCTGCCGTTGGTACCGGTTTCCACGATGATGTTATCGTTGCTGTAGTCGATGAAGCAGTACTCCCCGTCTCCGCCTCCGATGACCTGCCAGGTGCTGGGGGCCGTATTGAGGATGGTGCCGATGTCCTGCAGCCCGACCGCGATCTTATTGGGCGAGGAGGCGGACATGCCGAGAATGTTCTGCTGGGAGATATTCAGGTTGTTGCTCAGGTCCGTCCAGGTACCGGCTCCGTCCGTAAACACGGCCAGCCCGCCATCGTGGCTGGAATAGGCCTTGCTGCCGTCGGCGCTGAAAAGAATCTCGTGGGTGTCCGCGTGGACAAACTCGAAATCGGGGTCGGGGGCCCAGAAGGAACTGATCTCCCAGGTGAACCCTCCGTCGAAGGAGGCCCACTGGCTGACGCCGCCGGCCAGCAAGAAGTTAGGGTCGGTGGGGTGAGCGGCCAGGGCCAGGGTGTAGAAAGACTGTCCCGCGGCATCTGAACCATCGGCTTCGTTACCCAGGATGTTGGGGTTGCCAGGGGTGCCGAGGGCGGTGGCGCCGCTGTAATCGGGCTCGAAGCGGGTAGTGAAGTTCGCGCCGCTGTCCGTAGACTTATAGATGCCCAGGAGCCCACCGTTGGAGGCTTTACCCGCCATCAGGTAGACGGAATTAGGCTCCGCCGGCGTGACGGCCAGGGACATCCGGACCACGTCGCTGCCCGGAACGCCCGCGGTGATCTTTGTCCAGTTTACCCCGTTGTCCGTGGATTTCCACATCTCGTTGCTGGTAGCGTACACTGTACTGGGTTCACCGGGCTTGAACTCCATGTCCTTGAAGTTGGCGGTGGTGGAGGAGACGGACCAGGAGGTTCCGCCGTTCGTCGTCCGGAACACGCCCCTGTTGGTAGCGGCCAGCAGGATGTCGGGGTCACCGGGGTGCATCAGTAATTTTCGGATGGAGAAATCGTCGAGGGCCGTCCAGCTCAGTCCGGTCGACAGCCAGCTACTGCCGCCGTTGGTCGAACGGAGCACGCCGATGCTGCGGCGGTCGCTCTCCACGTCCCCGGTGGCCAGGAACATCCTGGAGGGGTCGGTGGGGTCGATGGCCAGGTCGGCCACACCGATCACGCCCAGGAAATCGGTATTCGTCGTCCAGGACGTCCCTCCGTTGGTGGATTTCCACAGCCCCCCGTCGGCGGCACCGACGTACATGATCTGACTGTTGGAAGGGTCGAACCGGACCATGTTAAGCCGGCCGACGCCGGTATCCTCTCCGGTGGCCTTGGTGAAGGGACCGAGCGGCGTCCAGTTACCGGCAAATGATTTCCGTACGCCTACGTTACCCTGCTGCTTTTCCCAGTTCAGGAAGTTGAAGTAAGTACTGTTGGTAACCCGCATATCGTTGGAGGGGAAGATACGCGGGGCCATGTAGGCTTCCCACCGCTTGAAGGGTTTATAGCCCTTCCCCTTACCGATTTCGCGGCCCCGCCAGTAGGAACGGAAATCCTGCTGTAATTCCTCGAAGGTTACTCCTTCGGGCAGATCGTAGATGCTCGTCCAGCTGACCGGGGCGGGCACGGCGACCGGCTCCTGAGCCCGGACGGGGGAACAGAGAAAGAAAAGTAAGAGGAGGAGAAACAGGGCAGCGTGGAATCTTCCGGAGGGTGGGTGGGTATTCATGAAATTGATTTGTGGGTGAGATAAGATGTAAAGATGTACCTCTGGGTTCCCTGCTCTACACTCAGGGGGGGGACAATAGGGGGGACAAGCCAGTACCCCCGGTTCGCGGGGTCGTTTTCTGCCGGTTACCTTTGTCCGCCTTCCAAAAACTTTCCCTTGAAGTCCTCCCTCCTCGTCCTCTTGTTCCTCCTCCTGACTTGTTCCTGCTCCTGGGGGCAGGCAAATTTCCGGCGGCAGTACGAAGCCGAAAACCCCGCCCCTTCGAATTCCGGGGTGGCCCTGGAGGAGCGGTTCCGTATCCACCGGAATTACCTCGCCGAAGCGGAGCAGGAGGCCGACACCCTGAAGAGGATACTTGGGGAGCTCTATCTTTTTTACGACAACCTTTACTCCAATGATTATCCTGCCGCCGCCGGCCGCCTGCTGACGGCCGAAAAACTGGCCGAAGAGGCGGGAGACCCCGGCTGGCGGGGGTGGGTGGCCTACCGGCGGGGCACCTTACACCTGAGACTGCGGGAGTTGGAATCGGCCCTGACCGCCTACGGGGAAGCCGTCGAGGCCTGCGGGGCGGCGGGCGACAGCCTCTGCGTGGCGGAGAACCTGGAACAACTCGGCGCGATCCATTCGCTGCGGGACAGCGTGACCCTGGCCGCTTATTACTTCGACCGGGCGATGCCCCTGCTTCGGCGCCATGGCAGTCGCAAACAACTTGCGACGGCCTACGCCAACTTCGGTACTTTTCTAAACGCCCAGGATCGCCACGCGGAAGCGATCCCGTTCCTGACGGAGGCATCGGACATCCAGGATGAACTGGGCAACCTAGTCGCCGGGGCCAAGGCCCGGAACAATCTCGGCCTCTCTTACCTGCGTACCGGCAGGCACCGGGAAGCCCTGGAACTGTTTCAACGTTGCCTGGCCCTGAACCGGGAGAACGACTTTAGGGAGAACGCCCTGCGCAACTACGCGGGTATCCGCGAAAGCTTCGTGGCCCAGGGGAACTACCGGGCCGCCTACGAATACCAGGAAAAATTTACCGACCTCAGGGACAGCCTGATCGGAGAGGAAACCAAGCTGAAGATTGCCGACCTGGAGGCCCGCTTCTCTTCCGCCGAGCAGGAGCTTGCGCTGGCCACGAGTCAGCGTGCGCTGCTGGCCTCCCGCCGCAGGTCGGAGCACCGGGGGTTCCTGTTGCTGCTCCTGCTGCTGGCGGCGGCGGCGGCGGGGTGGCGCTGGTGGCGACAGGAACGTCGCTCCCGGCTGAGAATCGAGGAGGGCAGGGAAAATCTTCGCGTACTTACCCGCTTACTCGCCGAAAAAAACGCGGCGGTCCTGCAATTGCGGACCGCCGCCCGCTCGGTACCGACGAATACTGCTGACCCGGAGGAAAGCGATCCTCACTTCAACCCCTACGACCAGGTCATCCTTACCGGTACGGACTGGACGGATTTCAAAGCCTATTTTGAACAACGCTATCCCGGCTACCTGCGGCGGCTCCGTACCGCCCGCCCCGATCTGACGGAGGCCGAGGAACGTCTTTTCCTGTTACTGAAACTTGATCTGACCACCCAGGAAGTCTCCCAGATTCTGGGTATCTCCCCCGGTAGCGTAAAAAAGACCCGCAGCCGTTTGCGGAAACGGCTGGGGCTCGAACGTACGGTCAACCTGGACGATTTCGTAAAGAAGTTCTGAGCTGTCCGTGGTTTATCCGCCGACGGCGCGCAGGTGCAAAATCTATGAATAAGGCAGGTCCGTCAGTACCAGCGGAGTGGTCCCCGGAGGCCCCGCCGCGAAGCTGGCGAGTTCCTCCGGGGTCTCACGAATCATAGGGGGCTGGCCTACAGCGTGAACCGCACCCGTCCGAACACATACCGTCCGTTCGCGCCGAACTGCTGGCTGCGGCGGCTGTACAGGAAGCGGCCTTCGCTCTGGTTCTCGACCTTATTCAGATCGGGATAGACGTCCAGCAGGTTGTTGGCCCCGACGGTGAATTTAAGGCGGGGGCTCAGCTGGTAGCCGAGACTCAGGTCCGTTACCACCTTGCCGGCGAAGGTCTGGGCGTTGTCCGGGTTATTGGTGGCCTCGTCCACGCTGCCGAAGTAGACGTTGCGGAAGAAGACGTTCAGTTTGTTGACTTCGTAATTGAAGGTCAGGTTGGCCTTCGTCCGGGGTACGGCACTCTCCAGGAAGATCTGGCTGGTGGCATCGAAGAAAGTTTCTTCCTGTCCTTCCAGTACGCCCTCGGCGTTTACCTGCTTCAGTTCCGTCTGGGCGAAAGTGGCGGCCAGGGTGGTGGTCAGTTTGCTGCCCGGGAAGCGGGCGTTGTGGGTTACCACCAGGTCGATACCGGAGGTCCTGGAGTCGATGGCGTTGGCGAAGAAGGCGGCCCGGCTGGCGTTGGCCTGCTGCAGCAGGTTGTCGATCTCGCTACCCGGCTCGCCCTGGAACTGTCCGGTGAGTACCACCCGGTCGTCAATGTTGATCAGGTAACCGTCCAGGGTAATGCTCAGGTTGGCACTCGGGATACGGCCCGTGAATCCACCACTGAAGTTGGTACTCTTCTCCTGGCGCAACTGTGGGATGCCCAGTAGCTGGGCCGGCCGGCTGGCGTTATCGAATACCCCGACCTCAAAGGGAACACCGTCCACGAAGAGGGTAGAGGTGGAGTTGAAGTTGAGCTGGTGCAGCGACGGGGCCCGGAAGCCCGTACTGGCCGCCGCCCGGAAGGTCCAGTTGTCCGTCAGTTTGATCCGGGTCGTCAGCTTACCGTTGACCGTGGAACCGAAGTCACTGTAGTTCTCGAAGCGACCGGCCAGGCCGATGAGTAAGGTCTCGGTCACGTCCGCCTCGATGTCACCGTAAAAGCCCACGCTGCTGCGGAAGGCATTCACCTCGTTGTCGGGCCGCAGGCCGGGAAAGACCTGGCTGCCACCCGGGCGGCTCCGTCCCAGGGGGTCGAAGACGGTACTGATCGGCCCCGTACCGTCCTGAATAACAATGCGGTCCCCACCGTCGGTGAAGAACTCGCTGGCCGCCCCGTAGTCGCGGTAGCTGGCGACCTCTCCGGCATTGATCTGGTAGTTCTCGTAGCGGTACTCGGCACCGAAAGCGATGTTCAGTCCGTAGAGCGCGTCGTCGAAGAAGCGGCGGATGTCTACGTTGGAAGTATTCTGGGCGAAGCTGAATCCTCCGGCGTTGAATTCGGTAGGGCTGGCCTCTTCCAGGCTGGCGTTGAGCGTGTTGGTGATCAGGTAATCAAAGGCATTCTTGCCGTACACATTGCTGAAGTCCACCTCCCAATTGTTGTAAGTGCCCCGGATACCGGCCCCCAGGCTGGCGTCCGAGATATTGGAGTTGATCTCCGGCAGGAAGCCGTTGGGGTAGATTCCGGTGACCGTCCGGCTCTGGTTCGGCAGCCGGTAGAACCCCGCGGCGTTGCCCCGGCGGTAGTTGATGCCCCCGAAGGTGTATATCTCGGCGGCCGGCCCGACCGGCAGGTTCAGATTGGCCATGAATCCCCCGTTCCGGATGGCGGACTGCCCGACCCGCATGTTGAAATCCGAACGTTCCAGCCCACGACGGGCCAGTTCCTGCTCCGTGATGTCGTCCCCCGGGTCGCCTTCGTAGTCGGGGTTGTTGTAGCCGCTGAAGATGGACCCCTCCCACTCCTTCATCCGGTTGGTGTAATCGCGGTTGTCGAAGGTGCCGGTGAAGTTGACGTAGCCGCCGTCCTCGCCCAGGGCCAGACCGTAGTTGGCGCTGATCTGGGAGAACTCCCCGTCCGTCGTACCGTCCTGCTCCGGAATTTCGGAGCTGAGGTAGGCCCCCGTTTCCACGTTCAGACTGAGCCCCTCGTCGTCCTTCAGGATAATATTGATCACCCCGGCAATGGCGTCGGAACCGTACTGGGCGGAGGCTCCGTCGCGCAGGATCTCGATCCGCTCGATGGCGGCCACCGGGATGCTGTTCAGGTCCGTGCCGACGTTGCCCCGGCCGAAGGTGCCGTTCACGTTCACGAGGCTGGTGTTGTGCCGGCGCTTACCGTTGATGAGCACGAGTACCTGGTCGGGGCCGAGCCCCCGCAGGGAGGCCGGGTCGATGTGGTCCGTTCCGTCCGAAATGGTCTGGGTATTGGAACTGAAACTGGGGGCTACGTAGTTCAGCAGCTGATTCACGTTCGTCTGGGCGGAGGCCGAGGCCACTTCGCTCACGTTTACGATGTCCACCGGCACCGGCGTGGTCAGTTTGGTCCGTCCGGCCGCCCGGCTGCCGATCAGTACGATCTCATCCAGCACCGTCCCTTCCTGGAGGATAACATCGATGCGGTCGCTTTCCCCCACCGGCATCTCCACCGAGCCGAAGCCGAGGAAACTGAAGACCAGGGTGCGGGCGCTTTCGGGTACGGGAAGGTTGTAATTGCCGTCCACGTCGGTGGCCGTACCCAGGGAGGTGCCCTTGACGGAGACGTAGGCTCCGGGTAATCCGAGACCGTCGGGATCGACGACGGTGCCGGTGATGGTACGGCTGTTTTGCGCGAACAGCAGCGTGGTACCGAGGCAGAGCCCCAGTAGGAGTAGAGATAGTCGTTTCATAAGCTACTAGTGATTAATATACAGGGCAACTTATGAATTATATTTTACAAAATTCTAATTGTTAATTTAATATTTTGTATTACTTGGTTTTGATTAAAAATTATTTGGTATCCGGGCTGAAATTTGGTGAGGAGCAGCAGATCGGGAGAAAAATGAGAGCGGTGGTAATGAGCTCCTGCCCCGGAGGTATCGCACGGGAAGTATCTTGTTCCGGTATTCTTCCGTTATGCACCATTCCCAATCCCGCCTGGAAGCCATCTCCGACGGCATCTTCGCCTTCGCCGCCACCCTGGTCGTGGTTAGCCTCGACGTGCCGGACACCTTCGCGGAACTGAAAACCAACCTGCTGGGTTTTGGTAGCTTTGCCGTTAGCTTCGGGGCGTTGATCCTGATCTGGCGCTGTCACTATCTGTTCTTTCGCCGCACCGAGACGGTGGATAACTGGATCATGCTTTATAATTTCTGCATGCTCTTCGTCGTGCTGTTTTACGTCTACCCGTTAAAATTCCTGGCCAACCTCACCTTTCAGCAGGCCCGGGTCGAGAGCTTTCAGGAACTCAGTGAACTACTTCAGCTGTACGGCTGGGGCTTCGCCGCCATTTTCTTCTTCCTGATGATGATGTACCGGCACGCCGCTAAAAAGGAGGGCGACGCAGCGCAGGTGCACAATTACTACGCACGCTTTTTTGCCTTCTTCGTACTGGCGGGCGTACTCTTCGCCATCATCGCCTACTCACAAATAGGATTGCGGTACGGTGCCTCCAGCCTCGCCTTTGTCCTGCTGGGGATACTCTGTACCTGGCACGGGCGGAAGTACGGGGAATTGCTGGCCCAGATACCAGCGAGCCGAGATCGCCGGTAGTTGCTATCGCCACTTATTCCACTTCGGCAACCACATTCCTGCCGTCCACGAACACCCGATCGTTTTCCTCGTGAACAAGTTCCAGATTCAGCGGAATGCGGACCAGGTAGGAACGGCCGGCAACAAAGTCAGTAACCTCGCGAAATGGCACGGAGGAAAGGAAGCAGAGTGGCAGGGTCACGGTACTGTCCGTTGAGGGGTCCGGGAAGGAGATAGCAGTGGAACCGTTACCAACGTCAATCCCCGCGATCGCTCCCGGGACGGCGAATACCGAGTAACTTACCTTCCCGTCGGAATAGATGACCATTGAATCAATGCCTAGATTTTGTCCCTCTGGGGTACTGTACACGGAGCCGATCCATCCTTCCTCCGCAACTACCCGGAAGTAGGGAACGAATAACTCGGTGATCGGTACGCCGGAAACATCCTCGAATTCGACGGTTACCCGGGCGAATCGCGCTTCTTCCTCCCGGTCACAACCGGTGAAAAGCAGGAGGGGCAGGAGGAGGCTGGCGAAAATTTTTGAGAACGACATGGGGAACGGTGTTTCCCCTCAAGTAAAGAAGTAGCGGAACGCCAATGTAGAGAATGCTGCTTCTTAACGTAACCTTAAATATCCTCCGGTTGCCGGCGAACTGCGCTTCGCGGTAGGCCGATAGGGAGTATCTCCCGCTATCTTCCGGCCATGAAACGGCTGCTGCCCCTCTCCTTCCTGCTGATTGTGTTTTGCACCTGCGCACCGTCGCCCGAAGCCCCCCACGGTATCTACTACTGGCAAACCCGCTGGATCATGACCCCGGAGGCGGTGACCGAACTCGAAAACCTCGGGGTCGGACGCCTTTTTCTGCGGCTGTTCGACCTGGACCTGATCGACGGTGCCCCCCGCCCCCGCGGCCCCCTGCAATTACCGGATACCACGGTCTTTACCGGTAACCTGGAGATCGTCCCCGTCGTCTTCATCACCAATGCCGTTTTCCTGGCGGACACCGATCCGGAGGCGCTGGCCGTCCGGCTCACCGCCGCTCTGAGTATGCGTGCCGCCCGCCTGCCCGCCCTGCGCACCGCCCGGGAACTGCAGATCGACTGCGACTGGACGCCCCGCAGCCGCGACCGCTATTTCGCTTTTCTGACCGCCCTGGCCCGCGAACTGCCCGGGCGTGCCCTGAGCGTGACCGTCCGCCTCCACCAGTACCGGGAGCGGGAAGCCAACGGAATCCCCCCGGTGGACTACGGGCTACTGATGTGCTACAACCTCGCCCCGGTGCAGGAACTGACCACCCGGAATGCCATTCTGGACCTGGACCTGCTGGCCGGTTACCTGCGGGCCCCGCGGTACCCCCTGCCGCTGGAGGCCGCCCTGCCCACCTTCCGCTGGGGGGCGGCCTTTCGCGGGGACCGCTTCCTGGGCATCACCAACGCGGTGGCCCCGGACGAACGGCTGCGACCCTTCCCCAACGGTCTTTTGCTGGCGCAGCGGGACACCACCATCGGCTCCCTGCTCCTGCGGGCGGGGGACGCGGTACGCCCCGACGGACCGACGGGCGACGACCTGCTGCTGGCGGTACGGTTGTTACGCCTCCGCCCGGAGGTGAGAACGGTGCACTTCTACGACTGGCGACCGGGGGTGACGGACCGGTTCGGCGTGGCGGAGGTACTGGAGGAATGGGGCCGGTAGTTGGCCGGAACTCCTATCTTGCCGGATATGCGCTGGACACTTTGGATATTGCTGGGAATTTTTAGCGGACCGCTCGGAGCCTGTGGTTACCTGATCCTCGGCGATCAGTACCGGATCGCCCTGCTGGATCCCTTGCTATTGGGGCCGGATTACGCCCCTTTTTTCTACAGCGCCCGGGAATTCAACACCACCCTGAACGCCCAGGCGGGCAAAGACCGGTTGCGCAACGCGGCCGACTGGGCGGAGCAGCTGGGCGGGGCCGTTACCCCGGAGTCGGTAATGAAAATGCTCTACGAAACGGCCTTCACCGATTACGTAGCCGTGCGGGAGGGGGACCGCAGCAACGAACTGGCCGGCAACCCCGCCTGGCGGGCCGTGGAGCAGCAACCGGAACTGCTGGAATACCTGATGTGGGCCAAAGCCTACGAGGAACCCAATCGGGGTGAATACGACTGGTGGAACCAGCCGGAAGAAGATTCGGTGGACGAGCGCTACCACGAGAATATGCGGGGGCGGGCGGAGAGGGGGCTGGCCGCTTCCGTTAAAAAACCCTGGTTACACCAGCGCTGGACCTACCAGCTTTTTTTGCTCAGCAAGTACGCGGGCGACGAAGCGGGAATGCTCGCCTATTTCGACAAGCTGTCCTCCAACAGCATTCTCTACGACTGGGCGCGCTTCCACATGGCCCCCTTCTGGAACGACGCCGGCCGTACGGAACTGGAACTGGCCCGCGCCTTCCGGGTCACCCCCGAAAAATCCCTCGCGGCCTACCAGCTGGCGGGCCGGACGTTCGACCTGGCCACCGCCCTGACGGCAGCGGAGAACGACGTACAGCGCGGGGATATTTACGCCCTGGCGGCGGTGAAGCGGAGCGGTCGTGCCCTCGATCTGATCCGGAAAGCCTACCAGTACAATCGGGATAACCCCGTCCTCAATCTCCTGCTGGTGCGGGAGATCAATAAGGTGGAAGACTGGCTGCTCAGCCACGAACTGACCGGCTACGGACCGGCGGTGGTTACCTACCCAGAGCCGAACTACGACTACGATAACCAAACTTACGAGGATTACCGGCGGGAGGTGGAACGCCTCCGCCTGGCAAACGTCCCCCGTGACCGGGCCTACCTGAACGAACTGCGAAACTTTCTGACGAGAAACGACGCCCCCGGGACCTACACCCACTACTGGGAACTCTTTCGGGCACAACTCGCCCTGCTGGCGGAAGATTACGCTCCCGCGGCCGCACTGGCCAACGGTCTCCGGCTGAGCCCCGACCCTAAAGTGCGCGTGGCCGCCGAAAAGGTGGAGTTCCTGGCCCTCTTGCAATCCGGTGATCTCTCCGCTCCCAGGGTGAGGACCCGCCTGGTCCGTTACCTGAGCGGCCTGCGGGAGAAGGGGAAAGAAGCCGAGTTTCGTTACTACGCTCCACCCACTGCCTATACCGTACTGAATAAGCTGGCCGGTCAGACCTTCGAAGCGGCCGGAGATTCCCTCTCCGCCTACCTGTTCGATCTCAAGGCTACCGAACTGCCCACGGTGGCCTACTGGCGGAGCGACTACTACGCGACTATCGACTACCTCGACCGGCCGGTCAGTAAGTCCCTCATCGATCGGGCGATCGACTTTTACGCCCGCCAGGAGGAGCGCAGCGAGTTTGATCGCTACCTGCTGCTGGGCGACGTACCCGCCGCCGAGATGGCCGACCGGCTCCGCGACCTGGGGGGGACCCTGGCCCTGCGCCGGAACGAACCCGGTGTGGCCCTGGCTTACTTTGAGTCCGTCCGTACCGCTTACCGGAAGGCGCCGTTTACCGAATACCTCCGCGAACCGGCCGGTCACAAAGTAGCCTACGCACGGCGACTGACGGACCTCGGGCGGAAGTCGGAAAACGGAAATGTCCGGGCTACCCTGGACCTGGCCGCCGCCTGGTACGACATGACGTACTACGGCGACAACTGGATGCTGCTCAGTTACGGCTGGAGCAGTATCGTCCCGGAAGGACCTACACCCTTTCCCCGCGGCGGTGCCCACGCGGGAATACCCCACACCCGGGCGGATTATGAACTGATCGTAAACGGCAGTCGGGCCCGGGACCTCTACAAACTGGCTTACGAAAGAACGAATCAACCCGATTTGCGGGCGGAAGCGAAATTTCACTTGCTGAACCTGGAACGGATGAAAAAACGCTCCCGGTTGCTGGCCGGGAAGTACCTGCCCTGGGAGGAAGAGTTTGCCTTGCTGGACAACCTTTACCGCGAAACCTTCGACGACTACGGCGAAGAATACGGGGAAACGGAATTTTACCGGGGGCTACTGCAACAGTGTGGTTGGTTCGCTTCGCGGTACTGACGTTCTCCCGTAATCG
This sequence comes from Lewinellaceae bacterium, assembly GCA_963838715.1. Classification (GTDB taxonomy): domain Bacteria; phylum Bacteroidota; class Bacteroidia; order Chitinophagales; family Saprospiraceae; genus Neolewinella. The sequence goes on along the minus strand of CAWISE010000009.1, from coordinate 1,947,448 downwards.
CGAGCGGCTAAAGCGCGCTCGCTGCTGGAGGAAGTCGCTACGGCGACTTAGCCGTATTTCTCCCGGAACGCCTCCTTTTGGCGCACGTACTCCGGGTGATGGGCCGCTTCCATCCACTTCGCTTTGAAAATACGGGCGGCCTCGGCCTTCACCGGGTCCTCCGGCTGGCGGGGGAGTTCGGCGCGGCCGTGGGCACCGCTTACGCCCTTCTTGTCGTCCGGTACCGGACCGTCGTACTTTTTACCGCCCTTGTGGTTGGCGTAGCGACGGGCGCGGGTGTAGCCCATCTGCAGGAATTTGCGGGCCATATCCGCCCCGACGAAATCATCTGCGTCGAGGTAAGCCAGGAAGAGCCCGAAGATAGTCTCCGAGCTCTCCGTGGCCGTTTCCGGGTCCTTGAACCGCCAGTGGGGCAGGATCTCGGATTTGTAGGGTTCGACCGACAGTACCCCCTGCTCCCCCCGGCCGATGGCGTAGAGCTCCGGCCGGAGGCGCAGGTTCAGGTTCCGGTAGTCGAGGTCGTAATCGAATTTACGCAAACCGATCAGGCGGTGACCTTGCTGAATACCTCCACCATCTTCTTGTTGAAGGCGGGAATGTCGTCCGGGTTGCGGCTGCTGACGAGGTTGCCATCGACGACGACGGATTCGTCCTTGACGTTGGCGCCGGCGTTCTGCAGGTCGGTACGGACCGCTTTGTACCCGGTCATCGTACGTCCCTTCACCAGACCGGCCGAAATAAGGGTCTGACCACCGTGACAGATCACGGCCACCGGCTTGTCTTCCCGGAAAAAGTGATCGACGAAGGCCAGGGCCGCTCCGTTAATGCGCAGGCTGTCGGGGTTCAGTACGCCGCCGGGCAGTAACAGGGCATCGTAGTCGGCCGCTTTGGCGCTGGAGAGCTCGACGTCCACGGAGAAGGTGTCGCCCCAGTCGTCGCCGTCCCACCCCTTGATCTGGCCGGATTCCGGACTGACGAGGTGTACGGTGGCGCCCGCTTCTTCGAGGGCTTTGCGCGGTTTGGTGTATTCAACTTGTTCGAAACCGTTGGTGGCCAGCGCGGCCACTTTGAAATTGGATAATTGCATGGGTTGATAGTTTTAATAATGCTTCTTTATTACGGATCGGCCCCGGCATAGGTTCGGATAAGGCCCGGCCGGAGCAATTTCGTCACTTCGTGGGGGCGTGCTGCGGGTGGCCAGTCTGCGGAATACCTCCTTCGTCCTGCGCGTGGATTACGGGGTGGACGTGACGGGGAGTGGGGTTAAGGTTTGGGCAGCTACATCACATTTAAGAATAATACTTCCCCAGTACCCACTCCCACACCCGCCCCGGTAGTACCCGGCTCGCCACCGTACTCGCCCGCTGCACCGCTTCCCCCACCACGTAGTAAGGTTGTAAGGTGTCTTTCCGGAGAATGTCCCACATCGCTTCGGCGACCCGGATGGCGGGCATGCCGTGGTCGACGTTGGCGGCCATGGCGTCATCGGCCTTGCGGTAGCGGTCGCGGTAGAGCGGATCGATCTCGGCGGCGGGTTGCCGGTACTGGGTGGCGATCGAGTTGGTGGCGATGTCACCCGGGGCGACGTAAGTGGCCTGTACCGTGCTCCCCTTCAGTTCCATCCGCAGGCTGTCCACCATCGTTTTGAGGGCCGCCTTGCTGGCGCAGTAGGCCGCGCGGAACGGGATGCCCATGAAGCCGGCGATGGACCCGACGATCAGCAGCCGCCCCCGCGGGCTCTTCCGCAGGTGGGGGAGGGTCGCCTGACAGAGGTTCCAGCTGCCCCAGAAGTTGGTGTCCATGATTTTTTTGGCCCTGTCCGACGGCATCTGCTCGACCGGGCCGGCCCCGCCGATACCGGCGCAGTGGAGGACGAGGTCCAGCCGCCCCGTTTGTGAAAGCATGGCTTCTACGGCCTCGCCCAGTTGCCGCGCGTCGGAAACGTCGGCCGGCAGCGCGGTCACCCCCGGCAGGTCGACGGTGCGCCGGCTCATCCCGAAAACCCGGTAGCCCCGGGCGGCGAGCAGGGGCGCCAGGGCCTCCCCGACGCCGGAGGAAGCACCGGTTACGAGTGCGACTTGTGACATAATTCCGTGGTTTTAGGCCGTAAAGAAAGCCACTTAAGTGGGAGAACCGTAATTTTACGTTTTCTCCCCCCAAGCCTCAAACGAAAATTATGTCTACGCGCAAGCACGATCTCGAAAATACCTTCAACGAAAAGGGCGAACTGATCAGCCCCGTACTCGGCGACGGCGTCAAGAACTTTCTCGTCGACATCGACGGTACCGTCTGTGACGATATCCCCAACGAGGAGCCCGAGCGGATGGGTACCTGCCTGCCCTACCCGGATGCCCTCCGCATCGTCAACAAGTGGTACGACGACGGCCACATCATCACCTTCTTCACCTCCCGCACCGAGGAGCACCGCCAGGTGACCGAGGAATGGCTCAAGAAGCACAACTTCAAGTGGCACGGCATGCTGATGGGCAAGCCCCGCGGCGGCAACTACCACTGGATCGACAACCACATCGTAAAGGCCACCCGCTTCAAGGGAAAGTTCACGGACCTGGTGGTGAAGAACCGGGACGTGGAGGTGTTTAACGACTAGGGGTTAGGTTGTTAGGCGGTTTAGGCGTTTTAGGCTGTTAGGCGGTTAGGCTGTTAGTTCCGCCTAACCGCCTAATAGTCTAACTGCCTAATAGCCTAATAGTCTAACCGCCTAACTGCCTAATAGTCTAACCGCCTAACTGCCTAACAGTCTACCGCCCTAACTCCCGCTCCCAGGCCAGCGCCCCCTCCGTGTCGTACACCCCTACGACCAGTTTCCGATCCCGCAACCCGCCGCTGAACGTCAGGATGCCGAAGTTGTGTTCGACCAGCAGGGTGCCGTCCACCCGGTTCTCGTTGATCTCGCTGCGGGAGGTGCCCGTTCCCGCCGTCAGGCTGCTGATGGTGATGTCGTGCACCATCTTCCCGTTGGCCAGCTTCAGGGAACTGAGTTCCGTGTGGTGGCGGTCGCCGGTCAGGAACACCACCCCTTCGATGTTTTCCTCGGTGATGCGCCGGAGTAAGTAGGCCAGTTCGTCCGGCGCGAGGTTGGCGTAGGTCTCCCCGCCCGCGTGGGTATTGAGCACCTGGCCGCCGATGCAGACCATCTTCCAGGGGCTGTCGCTGAAGATCAGGCTCTCGATGAGCCACTCGAGCTGCTCGGTGCCGAGTACGGTCTTGTTGTCCGTCCGCCGCTGATCGTTGGGGGTACGGAAACTGCGGTTGTCAAGGAGAAAGAAGTCGGTGTCGTGGTAGCGGAAGGTGGAGGTGATGCCCGCGCCGCTGCCCGGAATACCGCTGGTGAGGTTGCCCCAGAAGAGGTCGAAGGCCTCCTTGGCGAGGTCTTTCCGTACCCAGGTCCGGTCGCTGTTGTTGGGGCCGTAATCGTGATCGTCCCAGGTAGCGTAGTGGTGGGTGCCGGCCAGCAGGGCCTGCATCTCGGGCGTGGAGCGGGTGTGGGTGTGGCGGTGGAGGTAGCCGGTGCGGGTGTACCAGTCGGGTTCGCGCAAGTAGGTATTGTCCCCGAGCCACAGCATGAGGTCGGGCGATCTTTCGTGGATGCTCGCAAAAATTTCGTACTCGCTGCCGTAGCCGGTTCCGGGGCGGTCGTACAGCGGCTCGTTGATGTAGGTGCAACTGCCGAGGGCGACGGTGAAGGCCGGCGGGTCACCGCGCCAGCGCCAGGTCGGCTGGGCCCGGAAACGGGTGGGGTAGGGCAGGGGAATGGGCTCGTTGTTAATCAGTAGTTGGTAGGAATAGGGGTAGCCGGGCGTCAGGTCGTCGGCGATCACTTTGGCGGTGTAGGCCGTTCGTTTTTCGGTCGTCACCTCCCCGGTCGTCCGCGTTACGCCCAGGGAATCCGTGTACTCGATCCGTACGGTGGCCGGTGCCTTGGTCTGTACCCAGATCAGCACTTCCCGCTGTTCGTTGTAGCCGAGCATGGGGCCGCTCTGGAGCAGGGACTGGCCGAAGACAGAGGTCCCGGTGATGATCGGGAAGGTGCAAAAAAATAGAAACAAATATGGTCGCATGGGCTACAGTTTGGCGCCAAGATAGTGGATCGGAAGACCGCCCCCACGGCCATGGGGTGGCGCGGTTGAAATTTAATGTTGAGGTAAATTTGGTCAGCCGGTTAAAAATGGGCTAACTTTCGCCCGTTCAAGGGTGGCAAAGTCATTCCATTGAAATCAAAGAGCCGGGAAGAACCGCCCTCCTTCCCACTGAGAAAGCTTTCTGACATACCACTTTCTTAGCCCTCTCCGACACCTAGTTGGGGAGGGCTTTTTTTGAATGGGTACTAGACCCCGTTCCCCGATTAATTTTTATGCATTTTCCGGCAAGCTCGCATCTAACCCCAGAATCCCTAATTTAGCCACATGCGTATTTCCTTCCTGTTCTTCCTCCTTACCTGCCTCACCCTCCCCGCCATGGCCCAGGACTACCAAGCCGACTACAAAGCCATCAAAGCGGAGGAGGAACGGGGCAAGTACCGCACCGCCCGGGAAATGGCCGAAAACATCTACGACCGGGCCGGGGCCGCCGGCGACCAGGACGATATGCTCAAGGCGCTCATCCTGATGGCCGGTTACAGCTACCAACTGGAAGAAGATGGCGACCAGGCCAAACTGGAGCTCTTCCGCGAGGAACTGGCGGAGCAGTCCGGCCGCCCCGTCGTCACCCCCCTCCTGCATTATTTGCTGGGCACCACTTATCTGAACTACGCCTCCCGGAACAGCTGGCGGCTCAACCAGAATACCCCGGTGGTCGACGAGGGGATCCCTTCCGACACCCTGCCCCTGGACAAGTGGAACCTCCAGCAACTACAGAGGGCCGGTAACGAGCATCTCTACCGGGCCCTCGAACTGGCCGCCGCCAACCGCACCCCGCTGCAGCGGCTGCCCGCCATCGTGACCATCGACGAAGCCCGTCTGCCGGAGCGGCCGACCCTGTACGACGTACTGGCCGCCGACATCCTGCCCCTGCTCACCAACAACCGGAACTCCGTGGGGGACGAACGCCCCGCCGACCCGGACGAGCTGCTGGCACCGGTTTCCGACTTTCTGGACATCGACCTGTCCACCCGCCTGGATACCGACAAGGCCACCTACCGAAAACTGAAACTTTACCAGGAGTGGCTGGCGTACCACACCGAAGGCAGCAACCGCCCCGGACCCGCCCTGGCCGCCGCCGACCTCGACCGACTGGAGTACGTCGCCACCCTCGGGGCGACCGACTCCCTCTACGATGCGGCCCTGGCCCTGGCGGCCGAGACCTACGCCACCCTCCCGCTGTCCGACCGCTTCATCCTGGCCCGCGCCGAACTCCGGAGAAGCGGAGCGGATCTCGGCCTGGCCCTTCCGCGGGTTCGCGCCCTGGAGATACTGGACCGCATCGGCGACCGGGACCCCCTGGCCCAACTCGGAGCCCGCAACCTGCGCAATGCCATCACCGCTCCCGAACTGACCGTTACTTTCCGGGATGCCTACCCCACCGGTAACCCCGCCCTGTTCAGCGTCAGCTACAAAAACGTGGAGCGGATTTATCTCCGCCTCTACCCCTACGATTACGCCGCGGAGGAAAACGGCCGCCGGGGGGAGTCCGACGAGGACCGGCTCAGCCGACTTCTTGCCACCCAGCCGCTGCGGGAGATCGGCTTCACCCCCCGCGCCAATGACGATTACGAGAATCACCTCACGGAATACTACCTGGAACAACTGAGCGAAGGCGGCTACCGGGCCGTACTCAGTACCGGGCCGGACTTCAACCTGAAGACCGATCGATTCGCCGAAACCAGTTTCCAGGTCAGCGACCTCACCCTGGCGCAGTACGAAGATGAAAAAGACTACCGCGGACTGGTAACCGACCGTATCTCCGGTCGGGCCGTGCCTGACGTCACCGTGGTCGTCGAAGCCTACGCCCGCCGTCAGAACGGCCGCGTCTACGAAACCGTCGCTACCCTGAAGACCGATACCGACGGCACTTTCGTCTTCCCCGGCAATGAACGCAACAACAGCTTCCGGGTACGGCTGCGGAGCGGAAATAAGGATCGGCTGGTGGTCAGTACCTACGCTAACCGGAACGGACAATCTGACGAAAAGCCAAGGGAGTACACCAATATCCTGACCGACCGCTCCATCTACCGGCCGGGGCAGACCGTCCGCGTTTACGGTCTGGAACTGCGCAAGCAGGACAACAACTCCCTGCCCACCATCGTGACCGGCAAGGAAATGACGGTCACCCTGCTGGATGCCAACCGCCAGGAGGTGACCCGCCAGGAAGTTACTACCGACCGCTACGGGAGGTTCCACCTCGATTTCCGCCTCCCGGCCAGTGGACTGACCGGGATGTTTCAGATCACCACCGGCCAGGGTAACCAGGGCATCCGCGTGGAGGAGTACAAACGCCCCCGCTTTTTCATCGATATGGATGCCGCCGAAGCCGTGCTTCCGGGAGAAACCGCCACGGTCACCGGAACGGTTTCCGCCTTCGCCGGCCCGGCCATGGCCGGGGCCGCCGTTAAGTACCGCGTGTTCCTGGAAGAAGTACGCTACTACTATTCCTTCCGCTACGGTGGAGGCGGTAACGGCGAACGTGAACTGCTCGAAAGCGGGGAGACGACAACCGGCGATGACGGGACGTTCGAGGTCACCTTCCCGACCAGTGCGAACCTGGCCGCCCGGGGCTGGCGCGGCTATCGCTACGTAGTGGAGGTGGACGTGATCGACGAAACGGGAGAAACCCACACCGACTCCGCCAACGTCGGGGTGAGGGGGCAAAAGCCCTCGGTCTCCCTCCAGGTGGACGACCTGGTCAATCGCGGCGACACCCTGACCGTCAGCGCGGCGGCCACCGGCAAGGACACCTTTACCGTCATGGTCAGCATTGTTCCGGTTACCAAGCCCGACGCCGCCATCCGCGACCGCAACTGGCCCGTCCCCGACCGGCCGGTACTGGACCGCGCCAACTTCCGCCGCCTCTTTCCCGACCTGGCCTACGCCCCGACCCCCGAACTGGGGGACTGGCCAAGGCAGTCCGGTACTTCCACCAACGCCGAAATTCGCGTATCGGACGGAACGGGCAAACTGGAGTTACCGGCCGAATTACCCGTGGGGCACTACCGCATCGAGTTTAACAACCCGGACGGCAGCGCGGGAGAGCCCGTCACCTTCGCTGTCTTCGACGGAGAAAGTGGTGAACTGCCCAGCGGACTGGCCCACCACCTTTATCAATCAAAGAAGGGCAACGCACCCGGAGAAGAAGTAGCCTTTACCCTCCTGACCGCCCGCGAACTCCCCCTGGTTATCCACGCCTGGTCGTCCCGTCTCTGGCGGGAGGTCGGTCGGGAGTCCGTCGGGACCCGGCGGGTATACACCCGCACCCTGGCGGAGGACGACCGCCCCGGCGTCGCGCTCCAGTTGTTGTTCGTGCGCGGCAATGCCGTCTTTACGGAGAGTAAGCAGATCGATCTGGGCTGGGAGAATAAAAAGCTCCAGCTCACCTACGGTACCTTCCGCGACAAGCTGCTGCCCGGCCAGCCCGAGCGGTGGACGGTCACGGTCAGCAACGCCGATGGTAGTCCGGTAGCCGCCGCCGCCCTCGCTACGATGTACGACAAGAGCCTGGACGAAATCGCTTCCGGCAGCGACTGGGGCGTAAGCGGTTTCCCCGGTTTCTACGGTGGTCGTAACCTGGGAAGCGGCACGCTTTTCGGTACCAATTACGGCTACCTTCGTCAGTACTTCGACGAAGAATATTCCCCGATCAAGGTACCGTCTTTACCCTCCCTGGATCTGGGCCTGGGTTACGGTGGGGGAGGAATCATGTACTCCGCCGCCAGCGTTCGCCGGCGTAACGCCGCCGCCCCCATGATGGAGACGGAAGAAATGTCCATGGATGCCGGTGGTGTCGCCGAGGCGAAGGTGCAGAATTACAGTTCACCCGCCCCGCCCCCACCGCCGCCCGCTCCGGGCGAAGCCGTGGAGGCACCGACCGAAGAGCCCGTCCAAATCCGTAAAAACCTCCAGGAAACCGCTTTCTGGTTGCCCGGACTGACGGCCGACCCATCCGGTAACCTCGTCATCTCCTTCGACAGCCCCGAGGCGCTGACCACCTGGAAATTCCGCCTGTTCGCCCACGATGAGCAAGTGAACTACGTGATCGACACGAAGCAGATCAAGACGCAGAAGGACCTCATGGTGCTGCCCAATGCCCCCCGCTTCCTGCGCGAGGGCGACCGCATGGACATCACCACCAAGCTCAGCAACCTCACCGACCAGCCCATGACCGCCGAGGTGACCGTGGAGCTGTTCGACCCGGAAACGAATGAAGTCCCCGGGTGGGTAGCGGAGCAAATGGGCGCGGACGCAGGTGCCGTCTTCTCAAAAATGAGCGGAGTAACCGTCCCCGCCCAGGGCAGCGAAACCGTCGTCTTCACCCTCGACGTACCCGACGGGGCGAGTACCGCCGGCCCCCTGGGGTACCGCGTCGTCGCCCGCAGCCCAGGCTTCAGCGACGGGGAGGAGAACGTCCTGCCCATCCTGACCGACCGGACGCTCATCACCAAGAGTATGCCCTTCTACGTTCGTCGCGGACAGCAAAAGACAATCAACGTCCCGGGCCTGGCCCAGCGGGCCGGTCAGCAGCGGTCGACTACCGAAGTGCCGGTGGCCTTCACCTTCCAGGCCACCACCAACCCAGCCTGGCTGGCCCTGAAGGCGCTGCCCTACCTCATCGAGTACCCCTACGACTGTACCGAACAACTGGCCAACCGCTTTTTCGCCAACCAGCTGGCCTACGCCACCATCAGGGACAAGCCCGTCCTGGAGGAGGTGTTCCGCCAGTGGCAGGCCGACTCCAACGCCCTGAAGAGCGAACTGGAACGCAACGAAGGACTGAAGAACGCCCTGCTCACCGAAACCCCCTGGGTGCGGGAAGCCCGGGACGAAGCCCAGCAGCGCGCCCGTATCGCCCAACTCTTCGACCTGAAGAAACTGGCCGGGGAGCAAACCGCCGCCCTGGACAAACTGGCCTTCCGCCAGGGTCCGGACGGTGCCTACAGCTGGTTCCCCGGAGGCACCGACAACCGCTACGTCACCCAGTACGTACTGGAGACCTTCGCCCGGATGCGCCAACTGAAAGTGCTGGACGCCGCCCAGGATCAACGGATCGCTACCATCAGTCAGCAAGCGGGTAATTATCTGCACCGTAAGTACGCCGAGGATTACGACCGGATGAAGCAGCGGAAGGACTGGAAGCCCGGGGAGTACGTCCCCACCGCCGCCCAGATCCACTACCTCTACGCCACCTCCGGATTACTAAACAGCAATGAAGCCAGCGAATTTTTCCTGGAGCGGGCCTTCGCTACCTGGACCGATCAGGGGCTCTACCTGCAGGCGATGATTGCCATTATGGGCCCCATGCGTTACCGGGACCAGGAGAGTCAGGCCATCATCACCAGTCTGCGGGAGCGCGCCCTGCACTCCGACGAGTTCGGGATGTACTGGAAGTACGGTCGCGGCTACCGCTGGCAGGAACTGCCCATCGAGACCCACTGCCGGATCCTGGAAGCTTTTCAGATCAACGGCGGCACCGATGCCGAAACCGATGATATGCGGCTCTGGCTCCTGAGCAACAAGCGGACCAACCGTTGGGAGACCACCAAGAGCACGGCCGCGGCCGTCTTTGCCCTCCTGAATACCGGTACGAACTGGACGGCGGCGGCCGGGGAACCCATCGCGGTTACCTTTCCCGCTGCCTCTTCTGAAATGCCTGCTGCCCGCGTCCTCGCCCAAATGAACGGCGCGGAAGCGGCCACGGGAAGTTTCTCGGCTCGCTTCACCGGAGACGAGATCGACGGCGGCCTCGGCCGCGTGGAAGTGAATAACCCGGCTAACGAACTGGTCTGGGGTGGCGTGTTTTACCAGTACACCGAAGTGGCCAGTAAAGTGGAAGCTTCGGCCGACGGTCCGCTGGCCCTCAAACGCGCCCTTTTCCGTCGGGTCCCCACCGACGATGGAATCCGCCTGGAACCCATTGGCGCTGGGGAAACCCTGCAACCGGGAGACCGGGTGACGGTTCGCCTGGAACTTTCCACCGACCGCGACCTAGATTTCGTGCACCTGAAAGACCGGCGCGCCGCGACCTTCGAGCCGGTAGAAGCCACTTCCAGTTACGATTACAAGAATGGCCTGGGTTACTACTTTGCCCCCGGCGACCTGGCCACCAACTTCTTCATCGATCACCTGCCGAAGGGAACGTATACCCTGGAGTACGACCTGTTTGCTACCTACAAGGGAAGCTTCAGCAGCGGACTGGGCCGGGTACAGTGTATGTACGCGCCGGAGTTCGGGGGGAACAGTGAGGGGGGAAGGGTGACGGTGGAGTAGGATTAAGTATTCACGCGGAGTTCGCTGAGGGGCAGAGGCGCTGAGCGGGGTTGTAGGGTTTCACGCGGAGTTCGCTGAGGGGCAGAGGCGCTGAGCGAGGCTGCCCGCTGCGCTCGGGAAGATCAGAGGCCGTTCACTATTCGGTTGAAGCCAGGAGCAAATAGAATCCGTTCACTGTTGAAATTTAGGAGCAGACCTAGTTTAACGCCCGTAAGCTTTACGTAAGTGGCAAGTTGCATGAAATGAAGCCGCTTGAGGGTTTCGACTGATTTTAACTCAATAATTACTTTGTCCTCGACGAGTAGATCGATGCGAAAGGCCAGTGTGTTTTTGAGTTCCGGCTCCGGTAAGTAGATGGGGACTTCCTCGCAGACCTTTAATCCCTGAGCGCGTAACCTGACGGCAAGCACTTTTTGGTAGACACTTTCAAATAAGCCGGGGCCATATTCCCGATGAATCGGGAGAATAGTGTTTCTAATAGCCTGAGAAATTTCATTCTCCGTCATGTGGAATCGTATTTGGTTTGCACGTAACGCTCAGCGCCTCTGCTACTCAGCGCCCTCAGCGTGAAACAAAAGTGCGACACGAACAACCAACTATTCGTCCACTAACCGAATAAAACCGAATAAAAACGCCTATAAACCCCTACAATTTGTGTTCCTCAATGCGTTCCGCCAGTATTTCCCGGTAGCTCTTGCCCACGGGTAAGGTCTTCGTCTTCCCTTTTTCCTTGACCTCCACCATGTTTCCCTGGAGGGCTTCGATCCGGTCGAGGTTGACGATGTAGCTCCGGTGGATGCGCTGGAAATTTGCCGAGGGCAGCCGCGCGTCCAGGCTCTTCATGGTCTGAAGGGTGATGACGCGGTCGTCCGGCAGGCGGATGATAACGTAGTCTTTCAGTCCTTCGACGTAGACGATCTCACTGAGGTTGACGCGCACCAGTTTTTTGTCGGCCTTCACGAAGAAGAAGTCGGGGCCGCCGTCCTGGACGGCACCGGCCTTGGCTTTTTGCTTGAGCTCCGCCTGGGCGACGGCCCGGTTACAGGCCTGCAGGAAGCGGTCCATACTGATGGGCTTTACCAGGTAGTCCAGGGCATTCAGTTCGAATCCTTCGAGGGCGTAGTTGGGGTAGGCCGTGGTAAAGATGGTGACCGGCGGGTCGGTGAGGCCCTTCAGGAAGTCAGTACCCGTGAGCTGGGGCATATTGATGTCGAGGAACATCAGGTCTACGTCCTGGCTCTTGATGACGTCATTGGCCTCGAAGGCGTTGTTGCACTTGGCGATGAGCTCGATGTCGGGAATTTTCTCCAGGTAGGTTTCGAGAATGTCCTGGGCGAGGGGTTCGTCGTCGACGATGATAGCGTGAATCATGGGTAGATGGTTTAAGTGTTTAAAGTTTCAGGTCCAGGTGGATGCCGTAGGACGAGGGTGTTTCCCGGATATTGAGGGTGTACCGGCCGGGATAGAGTAATTCCAGCCGGCGGCGCACGTTGACCAGGCCGATCCCGCCGCTGGGGCGCCCGCCGGTGGGGGAGGAGGGCATCACCGATCCCTTACTGTTTTCCAGGTCGAAGTGAATGGCCGCCGGTAGCACGTCGAGCCTAGCTTTCACGAACCCTCCCTGCAGGTTGGTATTGACACCGTGCTTGAAGCTGTTTTCCAGGAAGGGAATCAGCAGCAGGGGCGCCAGTTGCTGATCGGTCACCGTACCGTTTACCGTCAGTCCGATCTCGATCCCGTCGCGTTGCCGCAGCCGTTCCAGGTCGAGGTAGTTGCGCAGATAGTTGATCTCTTTGCGCAGCGGCACCCGGGGCTCGTTGCATTCGTAGAGCATATAGCGCATCATCTCACTGAGTTTGATGACGATATCCGGTGCTTTGTCCGATTTTTTCAGCGTCAGGGCGTAGAGGCTGTTCAGCGTATTGAACAGGAAATGAGGGTTGATCTGGCTCTTCAGGAAGCGCAGTTCCGACTGCATACTCTCGTTCTCGGCCAGCCTCCGTTGGGTATTGGTCACGATCCAGTCGGTCATGATCTTTCCGATCGTACTGACCCCGGCCACGAGGAAAGTGGTCAGGAAGTACGCCGTTTTGTTAAAGACCAGTTCGGCCTGCAAGTCGGGGCGGTTGTGAAAGAGTGCGTACTTGAACACCATCTCCAGCGGGGTGAACAGGATGGTGACCAGGACGAGCCCCGCCAGGTAGATCCAGTACTGCCCTTTTCGCAGATAATTGGGAAAGAGGTACAGCAGGTTGACGTACACCACCGCCGCGTAAGTGGTCACGGTGATCAGTTCGCTCAGCAGCGTCTTGCCGAACCCGTACTCCCCGGTCTGTAACTGCAGGACCACCAAAATGGCAAGAAAAGACAGCCAGCCAATACTGTGGTAGAACGGGCGACGCACCAGTTGGCGACCCAGCCGGTCGAAGAATTCGGCCAGCGGTTCATTGTTTCCATCCCGACGTAGTACGGACATGCTGGCAAAATACGTTAGAATCTAAGTCTTGCCCTACCTTTCGGACCATCGACCACCGACCATCGACCAACTCATGCCAACCGCCCTGCTTCTCCTCGCCGCCGTCACCGCTTACCTGCTCTACCGCATCGGCCGGGAAGTACTATCCGGCAATCGTCACTTGGACGAAGAGGAGTTGGTCGACTACCACTCCGGCCGACTTGCCGCGGAGGATCGCTCGGAATACCGCCGCATCTCGGAGCACCTGGCGAACTGCGAGGAGTGCCGGGCGCGCTTTGACGAGATCGTCATCAACACCAAGGGAAAGGGCGGGTACTACATGGAGCGGAAATTCTGAGTCCGTTCCGAGTTGTCGGACCAGCTACGCTATCGCTTCGACGGGTCCGACAACCTCCACTAACTACTATTCCCTACTGGCCTCGTACCCCTGCTCGATGCCCCGCTCCACCGGTTTCACCCCGTCGCGCATCCACCCCGGTAGGGGTCCGTCCATCAGGTAATGGTCGAAGAACTGGCTCATCCGCCGCTGAAAATCCTCGCGGTTGGCGGGTTTGAGCGGCCAGTGGGGTTCCCCCCGGTAATTAAGCATCCAGGCATCCTTGCCGAGCCGGCGCAGGGCCGTGAACCACTCGATTCCCTGGTACCAGGGCACCGCCCCGTCGTTGTCGTTGTGCAGGATCAGGATGGGGCTGTTGATCTTGTCGGTGGTGAAAATGGGGGAGTTCTCCAGGTAGCGAAGCGGGTACTCCCAGGGGCTTCCCCCGATGCGGCTCTGGGTCTTTTCGTACTGGAATTGCCGGCTCAGGCCGCTGCCCCAACGGATGCCACCGTAGGCCGAGAACATATTGACCACCGGGGCCCCGCTCTCGATGGCGGCGAACAGGTCGGTCTTGGTCGCCAGGTAGGCAGCCTGGTAACCGCCCCAGCTGTGGCCCTGGAGCCCGATCCGCGCCCGGTCGACGAAGCCCTCGTCGATCAGCTTGGTTACCCCGCTCATGACGCAGTCGTAGGCACTCTCCCCGGGGTAGCCCTCCCGGTAGATGACATCGGGGTTGAAGATCAGGTAGCCCCGGTTGGCGTAGTAGCTGTAGTTGATGGTACTCCGGTGGGGGTAGGGCGCGCGGTGGCGGAACAGCCCCTCGCTGCTGCGCTCGTAGAAATTAACCAGCATCGGGTACTTTTTTGCCGGGTCGAAGCCGGGGGGCTTCACCAGCAAGCCGTTCAGCTGACGGCCCTGATTATCGGTCCAGGTATAAGGTTCCATGGTTCCCCAGGCGAACTCGGACTGCTGGGGGTTGGCGTTGCTGATTGGCTCGCCGTCCGTCGAATCGCCCGGCCGTAGCAGCCGGAGATCGGGAAACTCCGTGAAACTTTCGCGGGTGTAGAGCAAAACTTCGGCCTGGCGGGCCTTGCGGAAGTTGCGGTAGTGGTAGGGGCCGGCGGAGATACCGAATTCTCCCTGACTACCCACGCCCCCGACGGAAAATCCGGCCCGGCGACTGCCCTCCTCGAAGGTAGTTTGTACCAGGGGTAAGGAAGCGTCCACGAAGGGGTCTTCCCGGTTGAGACGAATCAGCCGGTTAACCGTCCGGTCGTCACGGCCCTGGATAATACGATGAGGGTCGGTCGAACCTTCCGGGTCCAGCATCCAGACGTCGTAGCGGTCGTATACCAGCACTCCGGCATCCTCCTTCAGCCAGCCCGCGATGCCATAAGGACGCGGATCGGCCGGCACATCATTTTCCTCGTCGTAGAAGGTGCTGACGCGGTTGGTGGACAACAGCGTTACCTCCCGGTCGGCCGCATCGTACACCTTCCAGGCCGTATCGACGGGGTTGTACCAGATGAGGTAGCGGCCGCCGGGCGACCATTCGGGACTGCCCTTTTCGGCGGTGGCGACGGTGTCCGCCCGCCCCCGTTCGAGGTCGTGAACCACCATGTCGCGGGCAATGGGCCAGCCCTCCCAGGTCGCGGCCTTCAGGTACGGCCGCTCGTCGTAGGACAGCACGTAGCGTCCGCTACCTTCCTCCGGTAGTTCCACTTCCGGCATCGCCGGAGAGCCGATTTGCCGCCACTCTTCCTTGTCCGGATTGTAGGCGGCCAGGTAAGTGCGCTTTTTTTCGTCCTTCAGCCGCACGTTTTCCTGGGTGTACAACCGTTGGTCCTCCGTGGTCCATACCTCCACGTCGGGTACGTCCTCATCCAGGAGGTTCGTGTCCCGCTCCGGTCGCCGCGGGGTGGTGCCGACGAACAGGTAGTCGCCTTCGGGGCTGAAGCCGGGGGTACGGTCGTCACTGATGCGGTAGCCGCGGGGTATCCAGTCGCCGTTTGCGGAAACGACCTCGGCCGTGTCGGTGCCCCCCCGGTGGAGGTAGGCGTCGAAGGGCGGCTGCTTGTCCTTGCTGTCTTTTTGGGTCCGTAGGAAGGCCGTGCTTTTACCGTCATTACTGATGGTCAGTCCGGCGTACCTGGCGGGCCCTTCGCTGAGGGGTTGCCACTTCAAATGGCGGGTGTCGAGGCGGAAAACACCGTCATTCCAGGTACTGTCTTTTCCCGCCCGGTAGGCCAGGACAATGGGTGCGTCCCGGGCCAGTTCGTAGCTCAGGATACCCTCCAGGAAGAAGCTGTCAGCCGTGGTGAAACTGCGCACGACGAGCCGTTTGGCGTCCTTATCCATCCCCTTCGCCAGGCTGTCCGCCAGGCTGGTCTTGGTGGTGTAGGCGTAGTTGTCGCTCCACCGTTCCCCGATCCTGAAATCGTGTACGCCGGGAATGATGTCCGGTTGGCCGCCGGGCGTTAGAACGAAGAGGCTGTCCATCCCCTTCAGTTTTTTTTCCTTGTCGTCCCGCTTGTACTGCCGCACCGTGTCGCGGGTGGGCTTCAGCAGTCCGATCACCCGCCGTCCGTCGTAGGTGAAGCGGGCATCGTGCAGCCGGGGAAAGCGCTGTTCCCGCTTGGTGGCGACGGTGTAAAGCACCACGGTGGGGTCGCCTACGTCCGGCGTCAGGCTGTACAGCACGTACCGGCCATCGGCACTGATTTGCTCGTTTTCAATCTTGTTCCAGCGGACGAGGTCTTCGATCTCCAGGGTGCGGTTCTGGGCGAGGACGCAGGTGCAAAATCCCAGCAGTAAAAGCAGGAGGGTGAAAGCCAGCGGGCGGCGGTCGGTCGGGTTCATGGCGTAAAATAACAAACTGGTGGAGGATGCACCGGGCACTATCACCCGGAGCGTGCCCCCGGTGGAGGACGCCCACGTCCGACGAGATCCATTAGCTTTCAGAAGAGCTTCTCCCGTAAAGAATGCCCACGCCCGACAAGTACTGATACCGATCACTTTTCCGTATCACTATCGACGAGCCACCTTATGGGAAATTTGCACCTGCGCGCCGTCGCCCACTTACAGCGCCCACCGCAGTCCGGTGCCCAGCGAGCCCTGTCCCTCGAGGGCACCGGCCGTACCCTTCAGCCCGAGGCTGAACCGGTCCGTCAGGCGGTACAGGAGGCCGGCGGAATATTGCATCGTCAGCCCGGCATCCCTGCTGTTTATGCTGGTGCCGGAAACGTCCGCCAGGGATACGGAAATATTATCCGATTCGCCGGCGTAGGTCGCCGTGGCGTTCTCCGAGGTGGTGTGGTAAAAACCCACTCCCGCGGAGACCCCCAGATAGGGATGTAACCGACGGTCGGCTAACGGGTGGTATTCTACCCGGGCGGCCGTCAGGAGTTGGCTGGTACGCACTTCGCCGTTACCGATCAGCAACCCACCGACGGGCCGGAAATCGGGGTCCTCTGCGTAGGCGTAGCGGGTGTGAGCGTAGGTTACCCCGAGCCCGACCCTCAGATTACCGGATAACCGCCGGTGCAGGGCCGCGCCGACGGAAACGGGCAACCCCGTTCGCCGTACCGGCACCTCGGTCTGCGCCCCCCAGCCGCGAAAGGTCCTTTCCGTCCCGTTCACGTCGCGGGTGAAGGATGCCGCGCGCTGGGATAGCGGTAGATCCAGTTCAGTTGTTTCGACGGAGAGGAGGCCGGCCGAAGCGCGCTGACTGAAATCGGGCGCAAGAGAGACGGCGAGCTCCCAACCAGCATGGTTATCCTGGGCGGAAAGGAGGGTAGTAAGCAAGAGCGGAAGTAGGGGCAGGTATTTATTCATGGTCCTGAAACGACCTAAATACCTGCCCCGCGCACCTTAACAATTCTTTCCATCACACAAAAAAACTTTCCGCCCGTTACCCCCATATGTCCTCTTCCCTCCACATCGGCCTCGACCTCGGCACCACCTCCACCAAAGCCTGCGCCTTCGACGATACGGGCACCATGGTGGCGGAGTGCGTCGTGGCCTACGAATTGTGCTACCCCGAGGAAGGGGCGGCCGTCCAGGATGCCGGGGAGATCCTGGAGGCGGCCGAGCGGGCCCTCCGCCAGGTGATCGGGGAGATCGACCCCGCCCCCGCCGCCATCGGCATCAGCTGCGCCATGCACGGCGTCCTGCTGCTCGACGAGGACTTCGAGCCCCTCGGCCCGGTGATCACCTACGCCGACGTGCGCGCCCAGGCGGTGATGGAAGATTTCGACCAGTCGGACCGCAGCGACCTGTTGCGGCGTACCGGCACGCCCGTTCACCCGATGTCGCCGCTGGTGAAACTGCGGTGGCTGCGTCGGGAAGACCCCGAAAGGTTCGGGCGCGCCACCTACCTGGGCGACCTCAAGAGCTGCCTCGTCGCCCGGTGGACAACCGCGGGGTTCCTGCTCGACCGGCAACTGGCCTCGGCCACCGGGCTGTGGTCCGCCGAAACGAACGACTGGTACCCGCCGGCCCTGGACCTGGCCCTGGGCTCCACGGACACCGGGCGACTGCCCCGGGTGGTCGATCCCCGGACCCCGCTGGAGTGGCGACCGGAGGTTGCGGAGCGTCTCGGAACAACCGGTATTCCCCTGGTCATCGGCGGTTCCGACGGCTGCCTGGCCAACCTGGGCAGCGACCTGCTGAAGCCGGGAGAGGTGGCCGTCACGGTCGGCACCAGCGCGGCCGTCCGGGTTACCCACCGGGGGCGGATCGATCTGTCCACCGCGGAGTTCCCCCTCTTCAATTATGTTTTATACGACGACTACCGCGTGCTCGGCGGGGCCACCAACAACGGCGGCAAGACCCTGGAGTGGGCCTACGAACTTTTCGGCGGCAACTTCGAGGACATCGGTGATATGATCGAACGGGCCCTGGCCGCCGAGCCGACGGAGATCGAATTTCAACCCTTCCTCTACGGAGAGCGCGCGCCGATCTGGGACGCTACGGCTACGGCCGGCTTCTCGAAGCTGCGTGGCGATCACGATGCCGTCGACCTGGCCCGGGCCGTCGTGGTCGGGCTGACGGACAACCTCGTCCGCATCCTGGAGCAGGTCGAGGCCGTTACGGAACCAGCGAAGCTACTCTACGTGAGCGGCGGAATCACCCGCTCGGCCACCTGGGTGAAATTTCTCGGAGAGCGGTCCGGTCGCCCCGTCCGGATCGTGGATACCCCCCAGGCGAGTGCCTACGGGGCGGCACTGGTGGCGGGCATGGCGAAAAACGTCGATCAGTTGTCCTGAGCAATCTGCTTCAACTTGCTTCTCCGGATGAACCCCTTGATGTACTTGATGAACCAGGGAACGCCGTAGCCCCGTTTGGTGAGGTGGTTGGCTCCAAAATTGTAAATCCCCTCGCTTCCCTTCAGCCCGTGACCGTCCAGGAGCCTGTTGTAGTAATTGAACAGGCCGCAGACGCAGATGGCGTCCCGGAGTGCCTGTTCTTCCCAGCCCGCGTCGAAAACGGCCTGGGCGTCCTGCATGACCATGCGGCTGGGCGTCAGCGTCAGCTTGCGGACGTAGGCCAGGAGCGGCCGCATCTTTTCGGATACGTCCGCCCGCTCGAAGTCTTCCAGCAGGTCCTTCAGCAGGACTTCACTGATCCCGAACTGTCGGGCGACGGCGGCGTGGATGCCGTGGCAGTAGGTACAGTTATTCGTTCCGGAGACAAAGGCAGCGATCAGTTCCCGCTCCGCAACGCTCAGCGGGGAGCTGCCCCGCATCAGCGTCTGGGTGAACTTGTCCATTGGGGCGAACCGCCGCCGGTCGCTGAAAGTGATGTCCGTGATGTCGGCTTGGTCGTCAAGGTCCTGGAAGAAGGGCATACCCTAAAACTAAGAACTTTTTTCACAAGTCGTTTCCCGAAAAGCCGAAGGGCAGCAACCCCTTGACGGAATCAAACACCCAGGTCGGCCCCGTTTCTCCCCGGAGTACGAGCCGGATCGGGGCGCGGAACCGCGTTTCGTGCTCCAGCAGTACCTGGCGGCACCCCCCGCAGGGCGTGGCGGGGGCATCCACCGTACGCCGGGGCGAGCCCACCGTGATGGCCATGCTGACCACCCGTTTACCGGGTTGCCGGCTGGCCGCGGCGGCCAGCACCGATCGCTCGGCGCAGATACAGACGGGGTAGGCTGCGTTTTCGGTGTTGACGCCGGTGATGATCTCTCCGTCTTCCATCCGCACGGCGGCGGCCACCCGGAACTGGCTGTAGGGGGAGTAGCTCTGGGGCAGTACGGCAGTGGCGGCGTTCAGTAACTCCCGGTCGTTCTCCGCCAGGTGGGCGGGGTCGGCGAAAGTGTCGTAGTGGATGGTGACTTGGGGCATGATGATAGGAATGAGAGGGGAACTAGAACCGCCCTGACTCCCACATAGTTGTTGGAAATTTTGCACCTGCGCGGTCGCCCCGAAAAATTAGCGAATCCTCACTTCTCCCGCCGCATTTACGAAAAGCACGTTACCGATCTCCCCGTAGCCGGCGAACAGGTCTTGCTTCAGTCGCTTGAGCGCCTCGTCCCGGAAGCCGAGGATCACCAGGTCGGCCTCGCCGGATTTGCGCGCGATGACGCCCCGGCTGTCGGTGTTGTCCTGCCGGCAGAGCACGTCGATGTTGTTGCGGCTGATGGGCAGCTGGCCGGTCTCGATCAGGTCGTAGAGGCGTTGTTCCTCCATTTCCATGACGCTTTCCTCGAAGACGGCGTAGATGGTGATCTCGGCCGCCTCCCAGTCGGGGTGACCCATCATGACGTAGGCCAGCAGGATCATCAGGTTGGCGTTCTCGAAGTCGGCCCGGGTGATCCAGACGTGGATACTGCGCTTGAGGCCGAAACCCCGCTCGCTCAGGCCCAGAATACCGACGTTGAAGTCGACCGATTTGATGAGCTTGAAGTTGTCGATGATGTCGTCCAGCCCGTCGGTGTCGCGCTTGCTGTACTCCAGGAGCAGCAAGTTGTTTTCGGTACCGGCAATACCCGGAAACTGGACGATCTGGGCGATGTTGGAGGTGTAACTGGGGGAGACGAGGGTATCCACGTAGATGCGGCTGTCGGTCGCCTCGGCCATGCGGATGATGCGCTGCTTGATGGCGGCGCTCTCCGCGCTGGTCTCGTGACTGAGGTAACCGTTCAGGTAGTGGATGTAAGTTCCGAAGCCGTATTTCTGGCTCACCCAACGCAGCAGGTCAAAGGCCCCCAGCCGGGTGAAGGTGGCGTCCGAGGCGGCGATGACACTGGGGCGCCAGCTCTTCTTCTCTTCCTTGTCGGCCTTCTGCAGGAAGATCTGGATGCGCCGGCTGATCTGGAAGATCACCCCCTGGAAGATCAGCGCGATGCTGCGCTTGTCCGGGTTGGCGTAGGAGATGTACACGTACAGCAGGCCGATCAGCAGGATGGCCATGGTGGCGTAGCTGGAATTCATGAAAAACATCAGCCCGAAACAGGCCATGGCCCCGAAGAGGCTTACGTACCACTTGCTGCGGAAACGGGGGCGGTAACTCGGGTCGGCCGCGAAGTGGTTCAGGAAGCTGATCAGGCACAGCGACCCGTAGGTCACCATGAAGAACATCGAGATGATCTCGGCCACGCTGTCGAGCGCGCCCAGCAGGATGAAGAAGGCGGCCAGTACGACGGTGATCAGGCTGGCGTTGTAGGGCTCGGCCCGCTCCCCCTTGCCCCGGGCGATCCACTGGTTGACGGCCGGGGCCGGGAAAATGTTGTCCGCCGCGATCGCCTGGAGCGTGCGCGGTGCCACCAGGATGGAACCGAGGGCGGAGCTGATGGTCGCGGCGGCCAGCCCCAGCGGGACGATCCACCAGCCCTGCCAGGCGATGTCGGCCATGATCAGCCGGCTGGTGTCCGCCAGCATTTCCGGGGAGGCGTTGGCCGCCAGTTTCCAGGCCATGAAAATGTAGACGATCATGCCGCCGATGGTGGCCGCCAGGGTGCCCAGCGGGATGGAGCGACCGGGGTCCCGCAGGTCTCCGCTGAGGCCTACTCCGGCCGTCATCCCCGTGAAGGCCGGGAAAATGATGGCGAAAACCGTAAAGAAACTCAGTTGGGGCAGGGTGGGGGCGGGCGGGTCCACCGGTTCCGGGGCGGGGTTGATAACGGTTTCTCCCGGGCCCAAAAAGACCGTGTCGACGTCCCGATTGACCAACTCGTTGAGGGCCTGGTCGGTCGCCTCGATGTCGGCGCTGTAGCTGTTGAAAAAATCAATGGAGTTGTTGTCCGCGTACTCCGTAGTGCCGATGAAGAAGGCCACCAGGGCCAGGGCCAGGGTGGCCACGACGGTGTAGAGCACCTTCACGCCCAGGTCGGCTCCCTTCGTGAGGATCAGGGCCGTCAGCAGCAGCAGGGCGGGAATACCGATGGTCTGCGGCTGGCTCAGCAGCCAGTCGAACCAGGGCAATAAGGGATAAGACTCCCTGATCCAGGCCAGCAGGGGCGAAAAGGCCTCGGTGAAGGCCATGATGTAGAAGGCCACGCTGATGGCCTGACTCATGAACAGCGCGATACCGATGGTAGACCCGATCACCAGGCCGAAACTGCGGGAGATGATGTAGTATTCCCCGCCGCCCTCCACCTTCTGGTTCGTGGCGATCTCGGCGATGGCCATGGCCGTCGGGATCGTTACCGCGTGTCCGATCAGGATGATCCCGATGGTGCCGGCCAGCCCCACCATGCCCACGGCAAAGCCGAAGCGCAGGAACATGATCGCACCCAGAATCGTACTGATGGCCGTGAAGAAGACCGGGGCGGTACCGAACTTTTGTTGCTGCATACCGGTGAAGGTACGCTACCGAAAACCGAATCAGTTACCGTTTCCCTGCCGGCGTTCTTCGCGTTCGCGCTGGCGGATTTCCCGGTCGGTCGGCGGGGTGGGAGCGGGCATCTCACTGCGGATCTTACGCAGTTCGTCCAGTATTTGCCGGGTATTCTGCTGCATCTCCTCGCGCAGTGCCTGCTCGTCCGTGGCCCGTTCCCGGTCGGCCGAATCCTGGCGGGCCTGGAGGTCGGCTACCGATTGCTGGAGGGCGTTCAGTTGCCGCTCCAGGGAGTTCATGCGTGCGGTGTCGGCGGTCGTTACCCGCATCTCCCGCTCGATCTCCATCTCGGTGCCGGGGGGGGGCAGGGGAGCGTAGCTACCGGCTGGCATTCCGTAGTTCAGCCCCTCGAAGATCTCCTCGATCAGGCCTTCAAACTCGGCGGGACTGAGAACGATGCGGCTCTGGTTGTTGGTCGTTGCGGCGGAAGACCTGACGGCGGATGCGGATGCGGGCGCGGACGCAGGTGCCGAATTTCTAAGTGCCACCGGGAGGCTGTCCCGATTCATGTCTTGCTTGACGATGGCGACCAGTCGCGTACTGTCGGCTACCGCCTTATTCAACTGACGATTGTTTTCTGCTTCCCGGGCCTCCAGTTCACTGACCACCTCCCGCAGTTGGGCGACGGTACGTTGCATACTGTCCCGGTTGACCGTGTCCCGCCGGAGACGGGCAATTTCCAGGTCCCGCTCGATCTCGGCGATCCGCTCCTCGTAATTTTCCTTCAGTTCCGTGGTCGCCTCGGCGTTGCGGCGGGCCTGCTCGTTGAGGGCCTGTTGGGTTTCAAAGGCATCGAGGTTGCGTTGCCGTTGTACCCGGGCATCGGCTTCGGCGGCGAATACCGCCTGGGGGCGCTGTGCCTTGGCACCGAAGGCCAGGTTCAGCCCGAAGCTGATCTGGTCGCTGCGGCGGATCTGGTCGGTATCTTCCAGGTTCTCTACCTGGCGGCCGGTGGTCAGCAGCGCCTTGTAGCTGGCCGTAATGCGGATCGTGCGTCCCAGGTTGAGGGCGACTCCCCCACCACCTGCGGCAAAGGCCTGGTCGGACGGACGATCCACCCCGTCGCGGGGTACGTAGTCGCTACCGGAATCGAGGTAGCCGCCACCCAGGATCAGGAAGGGGGCGAAACCCGTTTGCCGGTTACTCAGGCGGAAGCGGAAATCACCGCCGTAGACGGATAGCGGGTCGAAGTCCAGGTTGATCTTGTCGTCCTCCATGGCCCGCAGGTAGAACGCCCGGAAACCGACCAGGGGGCCGAAGTTCAGGCCCACGGCCGCACCGCCCAGCCAGGTATCCCGGTAGGCAAGGTCGCTGTTGAAGTTAATGTGGGAGAGGGAAGGCTCCACCAGGATGCTCGCACCCTTGAAACCACCGCTGAAGGCCCGTTGGTAGGCCTCGTCCACTTCCGAGAGTTGCCCGGGTCGCCGTCCGCCCAGGTAGAGCGTCAGTCCCGCTCCGAGGGACCAGTTAGACTGCCGCTCGTCGTCGAAATCCAGGTCGGTAATGCCCGCCGCGTCCCGGTCGTCCTGGGTCAGTAACCCACGGGCGGGGTCCTGGTTAAAGGCCGTGTGCTTGCCTTCGATGGTGAAATTGAAGCGATCGGCCAGGCTGAGGACGATGCCGAGCCCACCCGAGGCGTAGATCTGCTCGTTCTCCGCGCCACCGTCGAGTTCCAGCGTCTGAATGCCGGTCCCCACGGTCAGGAAGGGCAGGAACTTCCCCCGGCCGATGTTCAGTTTGATCTCGCCGCCGTAGCGGGTCAGGTTGATGTCGCGCTCCGGCAGGTCGACCCCTTGCAGCAGGGCAATGTTTCCCGGATCCGTTTTCAGGCCCAGGTCGAAGAGGTAATTGCCCCTCAGTTCGATGAATTCCCCGAAGCCGATGCCGACCCGGCCCCCGGCGAGAATGCCGTCCTGTAGGCCGGATTCCTTTTCGAAGAAGTTATAATTGGCCACGGGAGACAGCGTGTAGGATAAACCCCTGACCTGAGCGGTCAGTGGGAGAACCGCGCTGATCAGGAAAATAAGGAGGAGGTAGCGATGTTGCATATTTTGATCCTTGAAGGGTTCTTTACTGGGGAAGGGCCTGAATTTCCACCCGGCGGGCGGCGGCCGCGCTGGCCGGTTGGTAGTCGATGCCGCCGGGAACGATCCTGATCCGGTCGGCCGCTACGCCGAGGTCCTGCAATCCCTGACGGACGGCCCCGGCCCGTTTGGCGGAAAGTTGTTCGTTGTACTCGGCGTTGCCGGAGGGGCTGGCAAAGCCGGTGATCCGGACGATGTAGCCTGTTTTCGTAGTCAGTTCCCGGGCGGTCGTGCTCAGCAATTGCCGGTGGGCGGTACTGAGCGTGCTGGCGTTGTTGCCGAAGAAGATGGTCGGGAAAGCGATCGGTTCCCGGGCGGCCTCGCGGACGGTATCCCGCTCTACGATGGCTATCCGCTCACGGACGGTATCGACCCGTACGACCGGCTCGGCGGTCACTTCCCTGATGATGGTCACCGTATCCCGTTGGGGTGGGGTGGGGATGAAGACCGGCGTTACGGTATCCGCCTTTACGTAGACCGTATCCCGGATGATCCGGGGTTCGGGCGTGGGTACGATCACGGTATTCGGTACGGCATTACGCACCAGGTCATTGCGATTGTTTCGGTAGTCCCGCTCGTTCCTGCTGAGTTGGTTTTCCGCGTCCCGGCGCAGGCTGCGCTCGTAGCGCAGTTCGTTTCTCAGCTCTTCCAGGGTAGCGTTCATGGCGTTCATTTCCCGTTCCAGGATGCGGAGTTCGTCGCGGTCGAGTGGGTCTCCGGTGCTTTGCTGCTCCTGGAAGATGCGCTGTACGATAGTGTCGCGACGGGAGTTAACGATCGTCGTGTCGCGATTACGGAGCAGTCGCTCCTGGCGGTCCAGCCGGTCGCGGATGTCGGCCAGTTCGGCCCGCAGGTCCCGCTGCTCGGCTACCAAATTCTTCGTAACCGTACTTTCCGTGCGCTGATAAACCGTGTCGGTACGCGGGGCGCGCATTTCCGCCGTTGCGTTCTGTGCCGTTGCTACCTCCGGGCGCAGGTACACCGTATCGGTACGGGTAGCGGCGGGTGGTGCCTGGGCTACCGGTGCCGGACGGGCGGCGTACCGTCGTTGCAGCAGGGCGATCCGTCGTTGCCGCAGTACGGCCAGCCGACGAACGATGGACTGCAACTCCTCGGGTGTCATTTCCACCACGGTCGTTTCCTCCGCTTCCGTCACGGTAGATTGTTGGCCCAGGAGCGGGAGGACTCCGAGCAGCGATACAAGAAGAATCAGTTGGTATTTCATGACGGGCAGACTAGGACTGCGCACTCAGATGATCGGAACGCACCACCCATAGAAAGTATCCGTCGGGGGGGATGTTCGCATGGGCGCGGGCGCAGGTGCCGGGCTTCCTTATATTTGGCGAACCTAAATCCTCAAGCAATGGTCTTGTCCCCTAAGAAGTGGTCTTTCCTCGCTGTTCTCGGTGAAATCGCTATTATCATCATTGGTATCTTATTGTCCCTGGCGATCTCGGAATGGTTCGGCGACCGCAAGGATGCCCGCCGGGAGATGGCGTACCTCACCCAACTATCCGGAGAACTGGAGAACGATCTCGGCCAACTCCGGGCGGAAATGACCCAGCGGGAGGGGCAGCTCGAATCCGCCCGTGCCGTGCTGGAGATGCAGCGACGGGGGATCGGCCCGGCGGACGGCAAGACCATCGCCAGCCACCTGCGCGCCCTGACCTTTACCGTACGCTTTAGTCCCAACGACGCCACCTTCTCTACCCTGGAATCTACCGGCCAGCTGGCCCTGATCGACCGCCCCGAGATCACCACCCGCCTCCTCGATCTTTACGATAACCAGTACGAAAGCGTCAACCTCAATAACCAGGACGTGACCGACTTCCGCAATGCTTTCCTGCTGCCCTATCTGGTCAATGAGCTCGACTTTAATTTCGCGGTGGGCCGCCCGGGAGACATAGAGAAGCTGGGCCGCGCCCTGGCCAGCCCCGTACTCACCAACCAGTTGATCTACTTCAGCATCAGCTTACAGTCCACGGTACTGACCTACGAGCGGACGCTGACGGGGGTGGAGGAGACGTTGCGGCTGGTACGGGCGGAGGTAAGGTAAACCGACAAGCCCTAATTTTAAAAGCGTACATGCTTACGTTGAAAATAATCGGTTATGATACCTTCGAGTCAGGTTTTTATAGTGTTTGTGACCATGCTGCTGGCCCCAGTCTGGGGTTTTGGACAGGCTATTAAAGAGGGGAATGAAACGGCTGAAAAGAAGTGGTTCTTATCCATCAGCTACGGATTGCAGCAGGAGGACGTCCGACTTTTCAATTATGTAGACAGAGAATTATTCGACGATCAATCCACATCCCCCGCTACAGTAATCGCTGCTTCTGCTGGGCGAAGATTGATTAGAAAGGGGCGGTTCTCCTATCAGGTGGGTATCGGTCTGCAATACTTTAAAGATAATTTTAACCGGCCGTTTGACCACTCTATGTTTTCAAATAGTGATAATTTCAGAATTTTTCGATTCTTGGATTCGGACAGCAGACTGGATCTAATATTTACGAATCAAGTAGAATATCACTTCAAAAGGCTGAGTTTGTCAATGGTCCTTCAATTAAACAACCAACTTTCAAGAGCGATTAGGAATCCCCGGGGGGGCGATACATATCCATACCGGGATTCCCGTTTTATGGCTCGCTCACTGGCAATAAGTCCTTGTCTCAGTTACTACGTCGGCCGATTTTCGCTTGCTACTCAGGTCAGGGCAATACACATCAGCAGGAATGACAAGGTCATCTTTGGCCCCTGGATCAAAGACCAAGCCTTCGAGGCTAAACAATTGGATTGGAATAATACGCTCCGGGTGCAGGCGAACGTCAACTACTGGTTTTAGTGTGTCGATGACGTGTTGCGGTATAGAGGATACCTCCAAACTGCGTGCGCCACAATTTACCCTGTTAAGTACGTCCGCTAAAAATTGGTTAATTTGAAGTACCGCTATTATTATGAGAACACTCTTACTACTGTTTACCATACTATACTTTCAATCCTGCGAAAAGGAAAGTTTTTCGCCCTATCCTTCGGATATCTACAGGGGTACGGCTACCGCTACCGCTACGCTCGACGGGGTCTCGGGAGGTCTGGCAGGCGCGGAGTTTTATCTGGTATTTTGAGGCTCGAGATTACTTTGTGATGACTTTTCACATTAACAATGAATTCGGAGAAGAACGCGAGGACATTACCATGATCGGTATAAAACAGAATATAGACACAATATTACCTTACAACACGCCAATAGGGTCTACGACAGACCTAACGAGGCCACATGTGTCCTACGGCAGGTCAATATCCGACGGAGATGTCAGCTGTGCGCGGTATAGCGTACTGGAAAGTTACCCCGGTATCGTCCTCATCGACGAATTCGACCCGGAAAGCGGTTACATCCGAGGGCGGTTCGACCTGGGCTTTGTCAAGAGTAACGAGTCCAACTGTATCCGCCCCGAGCCGGACACGGTGATTCTTTCCGACGGGGTATTCGAGATCGACGGGCTGAGTACGTTTAACTGACCGCGTCCGGTGAGGTCGTCGGCCCGCCCGGAGGAAGCGCAGCGCCGGGAGGCGGTCCGCCGACTCGAACGATCCGCCCCCTCCCACCAAAAAGTGAAAACTTTGCACCCGCGCGCCGTCGCCCTTCCCCTGAACCCCACGGCGGGACGGTTTGTATATTTGTAGTTCCTAACGATCAAGATCATGGCTCCCAACACCACCACCTCCCGGAAAACCTTCACCACCAAGGAAGATTTTCACGCTACCTCCAAGACCGACCAGTACCAGCACCACGACTACATGGGCGTGGATGACCTGCTGACCGACGAGCACAAAATGGCCCGCCAGGCCGTGCGCGACTGGGTCAAGGCCGAGGTGAGCCCCATCATCGACGACGCGGCCATGCGCGGCGTCTGCCCCACCCACCTGTTCAAGGGGCTGGCCGACATCGGTGCTTTCGGCCCCAGCCTCCCCGTGGAGTACGGCGGCGGCGGTATGGACGAGATCGCCTACGGCATCATCATGCAGGAACTGGAGCGCTGCGACAGTGGCCTCCGCTCGATGGCCTCCGTACAGGGTAGCCTGGTGATGTACCCCATTTACAAGTACGCCAACGAGGCGACCAAGAAAAAGTACCTGCCCAAACTCGGTGCGGGCGAATACATCGGTTGCTTCGGCCTGACCGAACCCGACAGCGGCTCCGACCCGAGCAGCATGAGTACCAACATCAGGGATGCCGGCGACCACTACGTCCTCAACGGTGCCAAAATGTGGATCACGAATAGCCCGGTGGCCGATCTGGCCGTCGTCTGGGCCCGCGACGAGGACAATAAGATCCGCGGTATGGTCGTGGAATCTAGCTGGGCGGGCTTCAGCGCCCCGGAGATTCACGGTAAGTGGAGCCTCCGCGCCTCGGTCACCGGAGAGCTTGTCTTCGAGGACGTGAAGGTGCCGAAGGAAAACGTCTTTCCCGACATCAAGAGCCTGCGCGGCCCGCTGAGCTGCCTCAGTAAGGCCCGCTACGGGATCGCCTGGGGAGCCATCGGCGCGGCCCTGGACTGCTACGATTCCGCCCTCCGCTACAGCCTGGAGCGCACCCAGTTCGACAAGCCCATCGGGCAGTTCCAGCTCACCCAGAAGAAGCTGGCCGAGATGATCACCGAGATCACCAAGGCCCAACTCCTGGCCTGGCGGCTCGGCACCCTGGCCAACCGCGGCGAGGCCACCCCGGCCCAGATCAGTATGGGTAAGCGCAATAACGTGATGATGGCCCTCGAGGTCGCCCGCGAGGCGCGGCAGATCCACGGTGGCATGGGCATCACCAGCGAGTACCCCATCATGCGGCACATGGCCAACCTGGAGTCGGTCGTCACCTACGAGGGAACGCACGACATCCACCTGCTGATTACCGGGATGGACGTGACGGGGCTGAACGGGTTTAAGTAGTCTTCGCTTCGAGTTGTCGGACAACGATTTGCTTCCCGCGGGCGCAAATCAGTTGGCCGACAACCTCCGCTACGATCTGACCGGGTTGGTGAGGAAGTCGGACCTCTCGCAGCGTTAGCGGAGGCGGTCCGACATCTCGAACAAAATTCACAACCACCAGTACACCAGCCCCAACGCTACCGCATACCCCCCGTACCACCGGAGGTCCGTGTACTGACCGGGCCCAATTCCCGTGCGGTACCGCAAAAAGGCCACCAGGCAGAGTTTATCCACTAAGTAAGCCAGCACCGTGGCCCAGACAATGCCGATGAGCCCGAACCAACTGGCCAGCCAGACGGACAGCAGCACGTTGATTACGAATTCCAGGCCCGCGAATACGGGCAACAGCCGCGTGTGGCCGGTTGCCGTCAGTACGGTGACGGGAAAGAGCAGGCGGCTGACGACGACGAAGATGTAAACGTGAAAGAGGGGAAGGCTACCGGCAAAGGCCTCCGTAAACAGTAAGGTCCACCACCAGGGGGAGGTGAGTAGCAGCCCGATCAGGCCGGGAAATACCCAGTGCATGAGCCGCCGGGAACTAGCCCGTAATAAGCGCAGCCCATCCGTTCGGGACTCCGCCAGTTTGGGAAGTACGACCACCGTCATGCCACTGATGAGGGCGGCCAGCAGCGGCAATTCCCGGGTGCCGTAGCGGAAGAGGGCGAAGGTGGCTTCGTCTCCGTCGTACCAGTAGTTGACGAACCAGGGGTCGAAGGCGGTGGTGAGCGCGCCGAGGGAAGCAAAGAGGATCAGGGGCCAGGAGACGGTGAGGAAATGGCGGACGTCGGATGCGTCGGAGAGCCTGCGCAGCCGGCCCGGAGCTCGTCCGGTGCCCCGGAACGTTCCTGACAGCCCCACCAACCCGACCGCCCGCAGTACGGAAAAGCCGAACAGCCACCCCATGGCGGTGGCCAGATCGTACCCCAGGTAAATGGGTAAGCAGATGGTCAGCAGGAACCCGAGTGCGCTCAGGCCACCCCAGACGGCCAGGAGTCGGGGCCGTCGTTCCACGACCAGTAACTGTTCGAAGAGTTGGGCGGGCCACTGGATCAGGAGGTAGCCGAAAAAAAACAGCCAGCCCGGGGGCGGTCCGTTGAACTGGAGCAGGGCGAACAACCAGGAATGGAACAGCGCGGCCAGCCCGATAACGCCCAGGGAAATACCGCTGATGAGCAGCAGGACACGGCGACCGAAAACCACGGGGTCGGGCCGGTTGCGAACGGTGACGAGATAGCCCTGCGTCAGGCCCGTCAGCCAGCCGAAGCCGAGCAGGTAGCCGGCGTAGAGCAGGGCTTCCCAGGAACCGATGACGGATTCGTTCAGCCCCAGGCGGGGCAGCGACAGGGCCACGAGGATGATGGCCGCCTGACGGGCGACCTGCGTGAACTGGCCGGCGCGAACGAGCGTCTGGTCCCCGGCGGACCTAGCCAATCTCCCGGGTACTGTGGGTAAATTCCAGACCGTACTCTTTCATCTCCTCCAGGACGGGCTCGTATACCTCCCGCATGGTGGGGATGTGTACCCCGGTGGAATGTATCCGGCCCTCACTGATGAGACGAACGAAAATACCCATCGGCAGTCCGACCAGTCGGCTCATGGCGGTATCCTCGGCGTCCGCCCCCTTCATGCAGAGATTGGAAATATCGCGGTACGCTTTACCGTCCAGTTCGTAGTCGATCTGGTGTTGCATCACGATCAGGTCCTTGTCCTCGGACTGCAGCTGCCACTTCTTCAGCAGCAGGTTCTCCAGGATGAGGGCCGGGGTGGCATCGGTAAGTTTGATCTTCTTTTTGCGGAAGAGGCCGAGCCAGCTCAGCCGCTCCATCACGGGGCTTGCGGGCGTCACGCCGAGCAGGGCGGCGATACGATCCTTCACCGAACCCGGGCCGGCGGGGGCCAGGGCTTCCATCAGCTCGTGGTAGGTGATGCGGTGGCTGTCGAGGATCGGGAAGTCCGCGTCCGTCAGGCCGATCCGGATCAGGGCGGCCCAGGCATCGCAGTACCCCGGATAGCGGATGGTACCCCGCAGGATGGTGGGAATGTCCTCCAGTCCGTACTGATCCCGGTAAAGGAGGCTGTCGCGGTTGGCGTAGGCCTCGAAATTGCCGAGTCCGTCGACCTCGATATCCCAGGTGGTACGGAACAGCCGCTGGTAGGGAATGAATTTCAGTTTTTTATCCAGCAGGTACTGGGCCGTTCCCTGCCCGGCCAGCACGACGTTCCGGGGGTTCCAGGTGAACTTGTAGCCCCAGGGGTTGTCCCCGATACTCTCGTGGGTGATCAGGCCACCGGTAAAGCTGCGGAAGGCGGTAATGGTCGCTCCCTTCTCGCGGATGTAGTTCAGCCGCTGCATGGCGGACATATGGTCGATGCCGGGGTCCAGCCCCATCTCGCCCATAAAAATCAGTTCCCGGTTGCGGGCCTCGTCTCCCAGCCGGTAAAGTTCCTGGCTGACGTAGCTGGCGGTCACCAGGTGCTTCTTGAGCCGGATACAGTCCTGGGCCACTTCCAGGTGGAGGTGGGCCGGCAGGAGGGACACGACGATGTCCGCCCGGTCGATCAGCTCCCGCCGGTCATTGGTCTTGGTGACGTCGAGCCAGACGGCGTTGCCACGCGGATGGTCCTTCACCTTGGCGGCCGCCGCGGCGGGGTCGGCATCGGCTACGGTAACGTACCAGCCGAGCTCGGCGCTTTTAGCGAGGGCGTACCGGATGAGGGCGGCGGAAGAACGTCCGGCGCCGATGATGAGAACTCTCGTGGTGGGCATTATTCACTAGCTGGCTTCAACGGGCTTTTCTTCCAGGATGGTATCATCCACCAGGACGCGGCTACAGTGCTCACAGGCCAGGAGGCGCTTGCGCTGGCTGATCTCCAGCTGCTGCTGGGGGGAATGGCGTTGAAGCAACCGCCACAGGCACTGCGCTCGATGGTCACGACGGCCAGGCCGTTGCGGTAGTTGTTGCGGGTCTTGTCGTAAGCGCGGAGGAGGCGGTCCTCGATGGTCTTACGCTGCTTGTTGGACTGGTTGCGGAGTTTCTTCTCCTGCTTCTCCGTCTTGGCGATGATGGACTTGAGTTCCTCCTTCTTGACCTCCAGGTCCTTCAGCTTCTCGTCGCGGCGCTCGGTGGCCTTGGTGAGGGTCGCCTGACGGGTTTCCAGCTCTTCCTGGCTGGACTTCTTTTTCTTCTCGGACAGCTGGATCTCGAGGCGGGACATCTCGGTCTCCTTCATCAGGGCCTCGTACTCCCGGTTGTTCTTCACGTTGTTCATCTGCTCCTCGTAGCGCTCGATGAGGCGCTGGGAGTCGATGACGTTGGCGTCGTGGCGGCTGATCTCGGTCTCCAGGTCGGAGACGTTACCCTGCAGGCGGTCGATCCGGGTTTCGAGGCCGGCGATCTCGTCCTCCAGGTCGCTGACCTCCATCGGAAGCTCGCCCTTCAGGATCTCGATCTCATCGATCTGGGAGTCAATAAGTTGCAGGCGATACAATTCGCGCAGTTTTTCTTCAACTGTTTTTTCGGGCGTCGGTTGAGCCATATCTTGGTGGAGTTGTTTGGGACCCTACACGAAATAGCGAACAGGATTGGTGTTCCGCTGCGTGCAAAGAACCGCAAAGGTAGGGAATTCCTCAGATAACAACTCAGCCAGTAGTTGGGTTGTGTACTGTTCGCTTTCGTAGTGGCCGATATCGCAGATCACCAGGTCGCCGTCCGCGTCGAAAAACTCGTGGTACTTGTAGTCCGCCGTCACGAAAAACCCCGCACCTGCGTCCTTCGCCCTCGGTAATAAAAACCCTCCGGCGCCTCCGGCCACGGCCACGGTCGATACTTTCCGGCCCAGCAGCGGCGTGTGGCGGATGCAACCCGTTTCCATCCGATCGCGGATCAGGGCGAGCAACTCCCCTTCGGGCAGTGGGGCGGGCAGGTCCCCCACCATGCCGGAACCGACGGTCCCCTCCTCGTTTTTCGGGGCCAGCAGCCGCAAATTGACCAGCCCCAGCCGCTGGGCGATGCGTTCGTTTACCCCCCCGGAGCGCACGTTGTCCAGGTTGGTGTGGATGGCGTAAATGGCGATGTTTTCCCTGATGGCCTTAATGACGGTGCGCTCCACGTAGTTCGCCCCGTTGAAGCGTTTCAGCCCCCGGAAAACGATGGGGTGGTGGGCCACCACGAGGTTGCAGCCGCGGGCCTTCGCCTCCTCGATGATGGTTTCCGTGCAGTCCAGGGAGGTGAGTACGCCCGTCACTTTCGTGGCCGGGTCGCCGACGATGAGGCCGGCATTGTCGTAGGATTCCTGGAGGTGGGCCGGGGCGATGGTTTCGAGGAAGGTGGTGATGTCAGAAATAGTCATGGGGAAAGGATTAAAGGATCGAAGGAGGAAAGGAGGCTGCCGCGCGGGGCAGGCGTTACTTGGGCGCGGACCCCGAATCAAGTACGGGACTTGTCTGCCGACAGCGCGCAGGTGCAAGGTTTTCGATTTGGCCGGAAGACTGCTTCCTAAGGCGAGCCTTTACTCCCTCAATCCCTCAATCCTTGCCAGGACGGCGGTCGAACTTTCCCCCGCCACGAACGGCAGTACCCGCACCTCCCCGCCCCAGGAGCGTACCTCTTCCGCCCCGACGATGTCGTCCACGGCGTAGTCACCGCCCTTGACCAGGATGTCCGGCCGGAGAACCTTGATGAGTTCCAGCGGGGTGTCCTCCTCGAAGGCGATCACCCCATCCACGTAAAAAAGACCGGCGAGCAGTTGCATGCGGGCGGCCAGGGGCATGACCGGGCGGCGGTCTCCCTTGAGCCGGCGGACGCTCTCGTCGGAGTTCACCCCCACGATGAGGCGGTGGCCCAGCCCCCGGGCCTCGGCCAGGTAGGTCAGGTGACCGGGGTGGATGAGATCAAATACGCCGTTGGTGAAAACGGTACGTTGGCTCACGTTGCGCCAGCCGCAGCGGCGGCGGGAGAGATCAGCGAGGGAGAGGAGTTTGTCGTCGACTAATTCTTGGGGGCTCATGGGGCGAAGGTAGTAATTGGACTGGTTGGATCGTTGGACTGGCTGGACCGTTGGACTGATAGAACATCCAACGGTCCAACTCATCCAACGGTCTAAAGGTCCAACGGTCCAACCTTCCCTCCCGGGGCGCGTTCACCTTGCGTATCCCACAAATTTCCCCCTTGGGCGCACTCAAATACCTCAATCCGTTCTTCTGGAAGTACCGCTGGCGCATGCTGCTGGGG
Source organism: Lewinellaceae bacterium (assembly GCA_963838715.1). Taxonomy (GTDB): domain Bacteria; phylum Bacteroidota; class Bacteroidia; order Chitinophagales; family Saprospiraceae; genus Neolewinella. The sequence goes on along the minus strand of CAWISE010000009.1, from coordinate 1,913,087 downwards.
ATCGTATTCATTTGCGTCTCCAACTACTTCCGGGTACTGCAGCCCCAGGTGATCCGGGAGGCGCTCGACCTGGTCATCGAGCACGTCAACACCTTTCGCATCTACGAAGGCTTTGACGTACAGGCGGAATACTTCGGCGTACTCAGCCACACGCTGATGCTCTTCGCGGGCATCGTCCTGCTGCTGGCCCTGCTGATGGGGTTTTTCCTTTACCTGACGCGGCAGACCATCATCGTGATGAGCCGCCTCATCGAGTACGACCTGCGGGAAGTCATCTTCGATCATTACCAGGAACTGAACCTGGAGTTTTACAAACGCAACAACACCGGCGACCTGATGAGCCGCATCACCGAGGACGTGAACAAGGTGCGGATGTACCTCGGCCCCGCGGTGATGTACCTGGCCAACCTCATTTCCACCATCGCGCTGGTCATCTTCAGCATGGTGGCGGTGAGTCCGACGCTGACGCTGTACACCCTGCTGCCGCTGCCGATACTGGCACTCAGCATTTACTACGTCAGCAGCCAGATCCACTCCCGGTCGACCCTCATCCAGCAACAGCTGGCGAAGCTGACGAGTACGGCCCAGGAAGTGTTCAGCGGTATCCGGGTGGTGAAGAGCTACGTCCGCGAAAAGCAGCAGGTCCGTTACTTCGCCACGGAGAGCGATACTTATAAGGACATGAGCATGGACCTGGCCAAGATCGACGCCTGGTTCTTTCCGCTGATGGTCTTCATGGTCGGGGCCTCCACCATTCTGACGGTGTACGTCGGCGGACTGCAGGTGGTGGCCGGGGAGATCAGTGCCGGTAACATCGCCGAGTTCGTGATCTACGTCAATATGCTCACCTGGCCGGTGACCGCCATCGGCTGGATCGCGAGCATCGTGCAGCAGGCCGCCGCCAGTCAGAAACGGATCAACGAATTCCTGGAGACGAAACCGACCATTGTCGATCCGGCCCCGGAAGACGAGCGGCCCGTTCACGGCGCCATTACCTTCGAGCACGTTGATTTCGTGTATCCCGACACCGGCATCCGGGCCATCAAAGACCTTAATTTTTCCGTAGCCCCCGGGGAAAAACTTGCCATCATCGGCCGCACCGGATCGGGTAAGACCACGGTAGCCGACCTGCTGCTGCGGATGTACGACGTGACCGGCGGACGGCTGCTGATCGACGGCGTGGACATCCGGGAGATCGGACTGTCCAACCTACGCCAGAAGATCGGCTACGTCCCCCAGGACGTTTTTCTCTTTTCGGACACCATCCGCAACAACATCGCCTTCGGGGCCGACCACGAGCCGGAACTGGCGGAGATCGAGCAGTTCGCCCGGTACGCTGCCGTCTATGACGACATCGCCGGATTGCCCCTGGGTTTCGACACCATGGTGGGGGAGCGGGGCGTCACCCTCTCCGGCGGGCAGAAGCAACGCGTCAGTATCGCGCGGGCCCTGATCAAACGACCGGACATCGTGATCCTGGACGACTGCCTGAGTGCCGTGGATACCAACACCGAACAGCAGATCCTGGGCTACTTCAATGAGTCCCTGGGCGACAAGACGGCGATCATCATCACCCACCGGATTTACGGTACGCTTAAGTTCGATAAGATCATCGTGCTGGAGGACGGCCACATCGCCGAAGCCGGCACCCACGAGGAATTGCTGGCGAACGGGGGCTATTACTCGGAGATCGTAGAGAGACAATTGGCGGACGAGGTGACGGAGTAAGGGGAAGAAAGAGGAGGTCCAGCACGGAAATGACGGAGTCATTTGTCTACGCGTAACCGGAAGTCTTTTTTCTTTCAGTTCGCGAAGCGGACGATCTTTCTTCTTTCCTCTTATCTTAACCCCCATCGAAAATACCATCTTCCCTTGAGCATCTGGGATTCCCTTTTCGGCCGCACCCTCGGCTTCGACCCCAAATCCGGCCCTGACTTCAGTTTCGGTCGCTATACCGATGCCTACAAGACCACGGATAATTACCGGGCCTGGGACAATGCCCTGACCACCTTCGAGGACGGCGACTACCTCGGTAGCTTCGAAGCCTTTATGGCTTACCTCCACGACGAAAAGGAGGACAACGTACAGTGGAAAAGGGAGGGAGACCGGTTGTATTTCGAGTTTTACCAGGGCAGTAAACGGGTGACCGGCCTGGCGGACCGGGAACAGCTGCGGGCCACGGCCCGGATCGCCCGACTGGAAGAGCAGCAAACCGATTTGCTGCGCCGGCTGACCACCATGAACTACGAACTGAAGTACAGCCGCTTCGCCCTCGACGGGGAGGATTGCCTGACGATCATTTTCGACACCCCCGTACACGACGCCAGCCCCCATAAACTCTACCACGCCCTGAAGGAGATGGCCATGCGTGCCGATAAGCAGGACGACCTGCTCCTGGAGGAGTTCAGCAGTAGCCTCAGCCCGGTGGAAATCACCCACCTGGAGGAAATTTCCCCGGAAGTCAAATTGCTGAAACTGGATTTTCTCACCGAGCACATCGAGGCGGTCAACGCTTACCTGGCTGCCGGTGCCATCAACCCGGAAGAGCACCCCGGCGGCGTGGCTTACCTGTTGCTGGACCTGGTTTACCGGCTCGACTACCTGCTCATTCCGGAAGGCTACACCATGGAGGCCCTGGAACGTATGCACCGCATGTACTTCGCCCGGGAAGTGGAACAGCCCGTGACCTACAAGAATATTCGCCTCCTCGGGGAACTCCAGCACCTGCTGCGGCGGGCTCCGGCCAATTTCGCCGAGGAACTCTACGCCGGTAAATCCACCTTCGGGCTCACCCTGCCGGCGAGTCACGACCGCCTCGTCAGCCTGATCGATAACGAGCTTCCGAACATGGACTGGTACCAGGACAACGGTTTCCCGGAGGTGGCCGCCGCGGTGCCGGGGTACATTGCCGGCTACGCCCAGTTCAATTACGCCCTGCCCCCGCCGGACCGTGACCTGCTGAACCTCTACTACCGGGTAACGGAGAACGATTACTTCAGGAAGCTGGGCTACCCGCAATCCCTGGTCGGTTCCGATGGCCGCCCCGTTCGTCGGGCGATCCGGAGTGCGCTGTCCGAGATCATCGCCCGTCACCGGGATGCCTACCCGCGTTTCCGACCGACCAGCGGCAGCCTTCGCTACGACAACCTGGTGGATTTCGGGAGAAGCTTCCTGGAAATGGTACGGGAGGTGGATATGGGCAGACCCTGACCCTCACCCCTGATTTTGCTGCGCAAAATCTGTCCCCTCTCCCTGCGGAGAGGGGACAATGAGACAAGCATGATATTGCTTATACGCTGTCACTGCTACTCCTGCCACGTTCCCCCTCTCCGGGGGAGAAAGGCACAAGGCGATCAGCCTGACCCAGCTACTGTCACTCCTGCCACGTTCCCTTGCGTGGGGCATAAAGGGACATGGGGATCAGCCTGACCCGGCTACTGTCACTCCTGCCACGTTCCCCCTCTCCTGGGGAGAGGGGGACAGACGACGAAGTCGTCAGGGGGTGAGGTTCTCCACCAATTCCAGCCCCCGCGCCACGAACTCCTCCATCCCCAACGTAGAATTGTCGATCACCACGGCATCCTCAGCCTGCCGGAGCGGACTGTCCGCCCGCCCGCTGTCGATCCGGTCGCGTTCGGTGAGGTTGGCGGCTACGTCGGCGCGACTGACCTCCCGTCCGGCGGCGGTCAGTTCCGCCAGTCGGCGATCGGTCCGCGTATCCAGGTCGGCGGTGACGAAGAGTTTAAGGTCGGCGTCGGGAAAAACGACCGTACCGATGTCGCGTCCGTCGAGGATCACGCCACCGGTGGCCCCCATTTTTCGTTGCTGCTCGACCATGGCCCTGCGGACGGCGCTGACGGCGGCCACCGGGGAAACGTAGGACGAGACGGCTAATGTCCGGATGTCTGCTTCTACGTCCTCGCCCAGTAACAAGGCATGATTACTGCCGGGTGCGAAGTCGATGCTCAGTTCGGACAGGGCGTCGGTGACGGCTTGCTCGTCTTCGATGTCGACGTCATGCCGCTGGAAGTAAAGGGTCACGGCGCGGTACATGGCACCGGTGTCGATGTAGCGGTAGCCGAGGGCACCGGCCATGCGGCGGGCCAGGGTGGACTTACCGCAGGCACTGAAGCCGTCGATGGCGATGGTGTAGGGTCTGGACATGGGGGGGCATAAAAATACGGGCCGGAGCGTCAACCCCGGCCCGTACCGAATTTAGTATTCATCCTCGTTAAAGAGGAAATCATCCTTGCGCGGGTAGTCCGGCCAGATATCGTCGATGGCTTCGTAGGATTCCCCCTCGTCCTCCATAGCCTGGAGGTTCTCGATCACTTCCAGAGGAGTGCCGGAGCGGATGGCGAAATCGATGAGCTCGTCCCGGGTGGCGGGCCAGGGGGCATCTTCGAGGTGGGAGGCAAGTTCAAGAGTCCAGTACATTCTAGCGCGAGATTGATCTATAAGGAGAAAGTGACCAGTGGGGGATTTGTTGTGCTGCCCCCAGCAATGCCACAAAAGTAACAATCTGACGCGACCAAGCGGAAATAAGTCACTATGCCCGGACTATCAACTGAAAATCAATTACTTATAGGTGCCGATTACCGAGAAGTACTTGCCTTCGTAGCCGGGAGGAATCTTACCGATCCGGCTGGAATTCTTTGGTCCGGTCGGGTCGCAGAAGACGTAACGCTGCCCCTCGTACTCGAAGGAGTCCCCCTTCATGGTCTTGCTGCCCACCGCCACGGTCAGGTGGTCGTCGTAGGCGATCACGGCCATCGGCATTCCGAGGAGGTCGCGTACCAGGGCGTAAAAGAGGGCGGACCGGTCCTCGCAGTCGGAGTAAGCGTAGCCGAACAATTCTTCCGGCACCATGGGCTTGGAGCGGCCGAAGTTCTCATTGTCCTCCTTGTAGGAAAAAGCCGAGCGGGTAAAACTGGCGAGCAGTTCGACCTGCTGCCGCTGCTCCATACCCTCCATGTACCTGCGCAACTGGGGGAGCAGACTGGCCCGTAGCGTGTTGGAAAGCGGGGTCTCCAGGTAGCAGTATTCGTGAATGAAGGGGTAGTCGGCCATGATGTCGACCATCGTCTTGTCAAAGGTCACCTTCAGTTCCTGCTGGCTGCCGTGGTAGTTGAAGCGGAGTTGTTTTTCCACCGGCTGGATACCGAGTAGGGGCCAGGACCGTAATTGAAAACCGAAACTGCGCCCCTGTGGGTTGGGGTGGTCGTTGAAGATGAAGAGCCGCTGACGGCCGGAGCAGTCGCCGTCCAGGCAACTGATGTTGGCGTAGGGCCGGCCGTGTACGTCGATGATGGGCACCTCGAAGAGTTCCTCGTCGGTGAAAACATTCACGTAGACCCGCGTTCCGCGGAAGGTGAGACGGGCGTCGAACCCGGCGTCCACCAGCATTTTATACAGGGTGATTTCCTGGGCGTTGCGCTCCTGCCCCTCGTACACGATCTGGGTGGCCGTACGGGCCAGCCGGAAGAACAGGAAATCGTTCAGGGCGTACTTGTTTTTGGCCTCCAGCAGGCTGTTCAGCAGCACGTGGGTGGGTTTGCGGCCCAGTTCGCGAACGGTCTGCCGCAGGGCGGTCGTGTTCAGCTCTGCGGGAGAGCTGATCCGCATCCCGGCGTCGTACGTCAGCAGTACGGGTTGGGTGTAAAAAGGTAGCTGGAAGCGCTGATGGTTCGCCGGCGTTCCCATGTTATCGGCGCTGACACCGGTAAGGATGAGTCCGACAAGGACGAAGAACAGACAGTGCGTGAGGAAGCTTTTCATGCTGACCGGGGTAAAAATCGTGAGATAGACAACAGTGGCGCGAACATGCCGCGACTCGTTGCGTAATATACGCTTCCCGGGCGATAAAAGTATGGGTGTCGGCCCTGTTTTAACAGAATGTTGTCGTGCTCGTCGGCACTCACCAAATTTTCTACTCCCCGAGTGCTTCGCTGGCCGCTTCCCACTTTTCCATCACCTGCTCCAGTTCAGCCTGTTTTTCCTTCAATTGGCCGGTGGTTTTATCCACTTTGGCGGTATCGTTGTAAAAATCGGGGTCCGACATTTTCAGGTGGATCTTCTCAATGTCCTTTTCCAGTCGCTCGATCTTGCGCTCGGCGTTCGCTACGTCCTTCTGCAGCCGGCGGGTCTCCTCGTGCGACAGTTCCGGGCGGCGGGGCGCAGGTGCGGGGCTTGCCGGGGTACGGGCTACGTCGTTCGGGCTGGAGCTGGGTTTTTGCAATTCCACGGAACGCATATCTTCCAGTTGCCGTTTGGACAGGAACTCGTTCACGTCACCGATGTGCTCGTACAGTTTATGGTCGCGGAACTCGATGGTACGGTCGGTCAGTCCGCCGAGGAACTCCCGGTCGTGACTCACTACCAGGAGGGTGCCGTCGTAGTCCATCAGGGCCGACTTGAGCATGTCCTTACTGGCCATGTCGAGGTGGTTCGTCGGCTCATCGAGTACCAGAAGATTGAAGGGGCGCAGCAGCATGACCGCCATGGCCAGTCTGGCCCGTTCACCGCCGGAGAGTACCATCACTTTTTTCTCCGCGTCCTCTCCCGAAAAGAGGAAAGAGCCGAGGATGTTACGCAGGCGGGTGCGCATTTCGGGCGGGCTGGCCTCCTCCAGCGTTTCCAGCAGGGTCATGTTGCCGTCCAGGGCGTCGCTCTGGTTCTGGGCGTAGTACCCGACGCTGACGTTGTGACCGAGTTCGACCTCCCCCTCCGTGGCGGGGATGAGGCCGATCAGGATCTTGGCCAGGGTGGTCTTACCCTGTCCGTTCTGCCCGACGAAAGCGACCCGGTCTCCCCGGTCTACCTTCAGGTCCACGCCGCGCAGCACGTTGAGTTTACCGTAGGTCTTGGTGATGGTCTTCGCCTCCATCGTCACGGCCCCGGAGCGGGGGGCGGGGGGAAGCGGAGGCTCATCACCGCCGTATTGGTAACGTCCAGTTCTATGCGCTCCACCTTGTCGAGCTGCTTCTGCATACTCTGGGCCATCTTGGTCTTGGTGGCCTTGGCCATGAAGCGGCTGATGGTGCGCTCCTTGTCGGCAATGACTTTCTGCTGGTTGGCGTAAGCGGCCTCGGCCTTCTCCCGCCGGTCGGCCTGTAGTTCGACGTACTTGGAGTAGCCGGCCTTATAGTCGTAGACCTTGGCCGTGTCGATCTCCAGCGTCCGGTTGGTGACGTTGTCCAGGAACTGCTTGTCGTGACTGATGGTGATCACCGCGCCGGTGTAGGAGCTCAGCCAGTTTTCCAGCCAGATGATGGACTCGATGTCCAGGTGGTTCGTCGGCTCGTCCAGGAGCAGGTAATCGGGTCGCTGGAGCAGCATCTTGGCCAGGATGATCCGCATTTGCCAGCCCCCGCTGAACTCGGTGGTCTGGCGGGCGAAATCTCCGTCCTTGAAGCCGAGTCCCTTCAGTACCCGTTCGGCCTCGGCCTCCACGGTGATGCCGCCGATGAGGCTGAAGCGCTCGGTGAGACTGGTGAATTCTTCCAGCATGGCGGCGTAACCGTCCGAGGTGTAGTCGGTGCGCACCTCCATCTCCTGGTTGAGTTCCTCCAGCCGGTCCTCCATCTCCTGGATGTGGGCAAAGGCGGTCAGGGTTTCTTCCATGACGGTATTGCCGGTGGGCATATCCATCTCCTGGTGGAGAAAGCCGAGGGTAGAACCGGTGGGGCGGAGGACTTTCCCGTCGTCCGATCCGATGTCCCCGGCAATGATCTTGAGCATCGTCGACTTGCCGGCACCGTTGCGGCCGACGAGGCCGACCTTGTCGCGGGGCATGATGACGAAACTGACGCGGTCGAAGAGGACACGGTCGCCGTACTGCTGGAAAATGCCGGTGGCGGAGAGCATAGGGGAACTATTTGAAATAGTCGGCGAAGATACACACTGTCCTTGCGATAAGGCAAAGCGACGGGCGGATGAAGAAATTGTTTAACTAACAATGTGTTTACGTTTAATGGGACAATTTGTCCGGAAAGATTGCGCGAAAATAATTTTGCTTATATATTTCATTTGATGGAATGCCTTTTTTCATACCCGTGAAAATAGCGCATACACTCTATGCATACCCATTGATGGCTGGCCACCGTCGCATCACCCTCCTGCGCATTTCACCCAACCCGCTATGCTGGTAACGGTTACCCCGTGCGCTATACAAGCTAGAACACACATGACATTTATTGAGCGAACTCGCAAACTCGAGTATTTACGGTGGTTGCTGCAAACGAAGCAACCGGGCTGCAGTAAGCTACTGGCATCCCGGCTGGAGGTGTCCAGCCGAACCGTCAAGCGGATGATTAATCAACTGCGGAATTTGGGATTCGATATAGATTACTGCGCCCGGTCGGGCACCTACGTTATGAAATCCACGGAAGAGTAGCCTGAATAAAAAATGGGTGCGTGCCAAGTTCTGGCACGCACGGAGCCGTCATTTGTAGGTGCCCGCCGGAAACTGGCCACTTCTTCGGGTACTAAACCATATTTCTTAACCCATATAATTTTCTGACATGAAAGTGAAGAAGTTATCCAGAACGAAGGGATTTGCCCTTTCCGCCGCCGCGTTGGCGTGCTGCTGTTGCTGTTGCTGCTGCAACTGTAATACCGGCTCCGAGCCTACCGTCGAGCAAGATACCATTCGGGCCTAACCCCAAAATGGTGGGCGGGAGGAGCAATCTTCCCGCCCTATTTTATCCTTCAAAAAATATCAAATTAATATGTTCAAGGACCTCGATATCTTTTATGATGACGACAATCGTTGTTACCAACTTCGTACGAAGGGCGTAAGCTACATTATTGAATTCGACGACGACGCTAAGACCGCCGTGTTTGAATCCCTCATTGCTAAAGTTCGCGATAGTGATCGTTCACTCATAGAGATCGCCCGTGGGCTGGAAGCGAAGCACGGTAAAGACTTGATCGTGGAGGTACTCTCTACGCTGAGTGAATACGATTTGGTGGGCTACGAAGACCTATCCGAGGTAAATGAATATACGGGGAAGTCGGAAGCGACAACCAGTGGGGCGCAGGGAGCCGCGGTGCCCAGCATGAGCTGTGAAACCAACCGGGTACTCGTGATCGGAGACGGTAAAATATCCGTCGCCATTGCTAAAAAGCTGCGGGGAGAAGACTATGCCGAAGTACGCCACCACACCATTGACGAAATGGCCGGCGAGCAGCTGAATGCCTTGCTGGAGGAATTCGATTTCTTCGTGCTGGATGGTAGTCACTGGAATCCGGCTTTCACCGAACGATTCAACGTCCTGGCCCTCGAGCACAAGAAACCGTGGCTATTCGTTGGGGGCATCGAGGAAATCAATATCAAGGTCGGCCCGCTCTTCTACGGTAAACAGACCGGTTGCTACAACTGCCTGATTCAGCGGATCAAGAGCAACAGCGCGCACTTGAATTACTTCGAGAGTTACGAGCGTCACTTGAGGAAAAACGGTAGTAGTGGTAAGCCTGACCAGCTACCGCAGAACGATCTGTTTCTTGAATTGGGTGCCAGCATGGCGGCCCTGGAGGTCGGTAAGTTTTTCACCCTGTGGTCCGTTCCGGTCACCTGGCGTGCCTTCGTGTCCCTGAACGCGATGACGTACGGAACCACCAAGCATTCTCTGCTGAAGGTTCCCTTCTGCAAGGTATGTAAGCCACAGCTACAGTACAATCCCGCCCCCTGGCTGGAACCCATTACCCTCGAGCAATAAAAATCACGCCATGACTACATCATTGCTTAACGGTATTAAAGCCATCTCGGATGAGGTAGGCATCCTGACCCATACAGTGCGCTTGCCAAGAATGGGGACGGACCCCCACCTGATCAATTTCGGTATCTGGCCCTGTGATACCCTGCCCCTCAACGGCGAGAAATTCGAAGGCAGGAGTGGTGCCTGCAGCTCCAGCTGGGAGGGGGCCATGATCGCTACCATCGGAGAGACACTGGAACGATACGCCCCGGTTTTTTACGATTCTAGCGCGGCAATTCGCAGCTCTCACCGGGAACTTAAAGAGTCCGCCCCACACCCTGATGACTTTGCCCTGTTTCACGAGGAACAGCATAAGTACTACCGGGAAAAGGGATACAATCTCGACCCCTTCACCGAGGATACGGTACTGGACTGGTTCCCCTGCACGGACCTGACCACCGGAAAGGAAGCCTGGATTCCCGGTCAGTTCGTCTATATGCCCTACGCCAAAGACGGCCGTTTCGTAACGGCGGGTAATTCTACCGGGTTGGCCGCGCACACCAACTATTACGAGGCCATCCTCACGGCGCTCTACGAATGCCTGGAGAGAGATTCCTTTGTCATTACCTGGATGAATAAACTCGTCCCTCCCAAAGTCCGGATCGATGCCGAAATACAGTCTTTTCTGGATGCGCGTTTTCCACCCCATTACGACTGGCATTTCTTTGATATGACCTATGACCTCGGGGTGCCGACCATCTTTGGAATTTGCACCGGGGTCACCGAGTTCGGAAAGTTCATTGCCGTAGGCTCCGCGGCCCGCGATACGCTGGGGGAAGCCCTGCGGAAGGTGATTCACGAAATCGGCCAGACCACCCCCTACTTCCGCTGGCTGCTGGGCGAGCGGCCGGACTGGTTACCGGGGGATGATTTCAACGAGCTCATGAGCTTTTCCGATCACTCGGTATTCTACCTGAAAAGGCCGGAACTCTGGCACGTGTTTGATCCCTGGCTGACGGCCGAGGAAACGCTGGACATCGATTTCGCCGAAACAACTTCCGGCACGCCCAAGGAACGTATCCGGAGTCTGCTGGGCATATTCAAGAAAAAAGGCTATCCCGTATTCCTCAAGGACACGACTACGCCGGACATCCGACAGCTAGGCTTTTACAGCCTCAAAATACTCATCCCCCAGCTCATCCAGATGGCGGGTGGCTACCCTTTCTATTTCTCCGGTGGAGATCGACTCTACGACGTTCCTGAAATAATGGGGTATGAGCGCAAGGGATACGCCGACCTCAACAAATATCCTCATCCGTTCCCATAAATACCCCACAATGAATATATCCGCCATACAAGCCCGGTACGAGGCCCACGATCAATCTTTATACGGAGGAGAAAACGTTCGGGATTCAATCGGCCTGCTCTACCACGAGAACTCTAAACTCGATACCCTGACCGCCAGGGAACAGGGAATGAACATCGCCTACTTTAATGATCCGTACGTCATTCGAAGGTCGACCCTGCCGTACAAAGTGTATCCCGGAAAGGCCAGAATAGAGATGAGCGACTTGCCCAGGGATATGCCCAAGACCCCGGTGCTGGACGCCATTAACGGACGGCGCAGCTTGCGAAGTTTCGACTCCGAATACTCCGTATCCCTGAACGAGCTCAGTATATTGCTGCACTCCGCTTACGGGGTGTCGCGGTGGCAGGAATTAGAAGATGGAGGAAGTATGGGGTTTCGCAACGTACCCTCCGGGGGCGGTTTGTACCCGTTGGAACTCTACGTGGTGCTGTTCCGTGGGCATGTCTCCAGTGGCCTGTATCATTATCAATCCCGGGACAATGCCCTCGAATTGATCAAGGAGGGCGATTTTCTTCCCGAGATGCGACGGCTGATCAGTGCCGAGCCCTGGATAAACTTACCCGAGGCAAACGGGGTGATCCTCATGACCGGGCTCATCGAAAGGCTGGGCATCAAGTACGGGGAACGCTCTTACCGCTTCCTCCAGCAGGAAACTGGATTTGTCACCTACCTGCTCAGTTTGGTGGCTCACCACATCGGTCTGGGTACCTGTATTGCCGGGATGTATCTGGACGATGAGCTGAACGACTTTATCGGAGTGGATGGCGTTTTTGAGGCAGTCCAGGGCACGATGGTGTTCGGTAAAAGACAGACGACCCATGAATAACGCACTGATCGATCTGGAGCGGGTCAGCTATCAGGTAGGAGACAGCGAAATCCTCAAGGATCTGAGCTTCAGTATTCGCAAGGGGGAAGTGATGTCGCTCGTCGGAACGAACGGAGCGGGAAAATCGACACTGTTTGGCTTGTTGCTGGGAGACTTTTCTCCTACCACCGGGTCCATTACCTACCACCCTTCTCAATCCGCGGTACTGAACGGAGTGGGGGTGGTGTACGACAACCAGCAGCTTTTTCCAATGCTCCAGGTGCGGGAAATGCTCAGTTACTTCGCCACGATCTACGGTACGGACCGGAATGAGTACATGCGCCTTTCTACGATAATGGGGCTGGACGGCATACTCGAGCGGCAGGTTTGTCTGCTCTCCCAGGGAGAGCGCGTGAAGGTAAATCTCTGTCTGGCGCTTTTCCACCGACCCGATTTTCTGGTACTCGACGAGCCGTTCGCGAACATTGATCCTACGGCCGTCAAGCGTATCTGGCAGTGTATTCAAAGCACCGGGGCAACTACGCTGATCAGCGCGCACGACTGGCAGTTGGCGGCCGACGTAGCCGACCGCGTTTGTCTGCTGGACGAGGGGCGGTTGTTGCACCAACCGCTGGCACTGTCGGAGTTACGCGATCTCTTGCCCGCCCGCCGCAAGATCATAGTCGGCAACAATCCCGGCTTACGGGCGGCGCTCGGAAGTGAAGTGGCCAGTTACGAACGAGAGCACGAAATGGTCATCCTTTCGGAGGACCCCGACGTACTTCGCAGCGTACAGGCACATACGTTCAACTATTCGGTGCTCGACACTGACCTGGACGATACCTACAGTTATCTCCGTCACCGGCCCCTGGCCACTCCCAAAACCATACTGGCATGATGACCGTAAGCCTTCAGACCGCCCGCATCCATTTGCTCACTTTCCTGCGCCTGCGGCAGGCGGTTTTCTGGTCGCTCGTTTTTCCCGTTTTCCTCTATCTGGTCTTTGGCTCTATTTTCGGAGTCGGTGGAGCGGGCGACACGGATTTTACCGCCTTTTTATTCACGGGGATCATTGCCATGACGGTGATGGCAGACGGCTTGTTTGCCATTGGCGGGCTGGTCAAGGGGTATTACGCCAACGGGACCATTCGCTACCTGAAGAAGTTACCGATGTCCATCATCTCCTATTTTCTGGGAATTATTGCCAGCCGGTTCTGTATCCTCACCGTCGTGGTATGCACCCTGGCCATCGCCTCCTATCTCGTCTTCGACCATACGACGGTGCTGAGTGACCTGTTGCCCGTAATTCCCGGCATACTGATTGGCCTTTGGGTATTTTCCTTCATCGGACTGGTGGTGTCCTTCTCCAGCCTGGGGCGCGCCTCAGGAGAAAAGGGATTAGCGAATATGCTCTATTTCGCCTTTCTGTTTCTCAGTAGCGCGCTCTATCCGCTCGGGAGCTTCAACGCCGCGTTGAGTAAAATAACGGCATTTCTGCCCCTGGAGCCTATATTACAGGTGATGCGACAGGAGCCGATCAACATCCCCGTGCTACTGTTCTGGCTGCTGGTGCCCCCGCTATTATTTGCCTACTTTTATAACCGAATGAGTATACAGCGATGATGCTATTTGTATTCCAGGTCGCGGCTTACGTCGTTATGCTGATCGCGCTCCACGAACTGGGGCACGTAGCTTCCGCCAAGTTGCTGCGCATACCCATTCGTAAAATGGGGGTTACCCTGTTCCCGGTGCCTCATTTTTTCGTTTCCATAAAGTGGCCTAAAGCCCGGCGGGATCGTCTTATTTACCTTTTTGCCGGCTTTGCGGTTTATTGCTGCATATTATTCGTGTGCTGGTGCAACCATTTCTTCGACAGTCGCGCCCTTATCATTGCCCTGGGTATCCAACTGATCATTGAGACGAACCCGATCTATTCTGATTTCGTCATCGCCCAGTTGATCAGCCGGGTGTACGGAAAGTTCCGACAGCGGAATAATTACAAAACGGCTTACCGTGAAGTGATGCGTAATCACCTCTACTCTAACCGATGGTACCTGCACTTCTTTGCCTGGAGTCTGTTGGTAGTTGCCGTCCTTACCACAATTCGCTCCTGATGAAATACCTGAACGTTTTTCTCCTGATACTGAGTTACGCCACTGCGTTCTCTTCCTGTGGTTACGTGGAGGCGGAAGCCGGTCCGGCCTACCACCTCGTCCTGGAAGAACAACCAAAGGCGGCGGTCGGGGTACTCTCCGGAATTGAAGCGAGGATTGGTGCCGCCTTTGCGCAGTCGATCGTCGGAAAGGACGCAGCCCCGCTGGTTGCCCTGACGAACGAATTAGTGGGGATATACGAGGAAAAACCAATTAGCCTGGTTGCTTACTGGTTGGGCTACGCCTATTACCACCAGGCGATCCTAGCCATCCAGTTGAAGGAGAACGACAAATCCAAGGAGATGATTGAATTAGCGATCAAAACCGTCGATGACATCGAGCGTAAAAATTCCGAAGACTATGCCCTGCTGGCGCTGGCGCAGAGCTTCAGTATTCAGTTCAAGAGCGGTATGCGTGCCGGGTTTGCCAGCAGTAAGGTAAAGGATAACGCGGAGCGGGCCATGGACCTGAACCCTAAGAACCCGCGGGCGCAATACGTACTGGCCAGCAATGATTACTATACCCCGTCGAAGTACGGCGGAGGAGAGCGTGCCGAGGAATATTTACTAAAGGCCATCGACCTGCCGGATCAGGAGGTACCTAACGATATGCTACCGTCATGGGGGAGGGAGCAGGCGTTTGAAATGCTACTGAAAATATACATCAAGAAAGAGATGTGGGAAACGGCTACGGACATTTATCGTCGTGGTATCGAAGCATTCCCCGAGAGTTATGTTATAAACCAGTTGGCTACGAAAATTATCCAGCGCAAGCAGTAAATACATGCGGCTCCTCACTTTTTTGTTCCTTTGGCTGTTGATGTCGCTTACCTCGGCACTGTCGGCCCAGGTAACGGTAGCTGGTGTCGTTACCGACAACAGCGGGGAGGCAATTATCGGTGCCAGCGTTTACCTGAGCAAAGACCCTGGGTTGGGTACCGCAACCGACCTGGATGGATCCTTCAAGCTGCTTCTGCCCGCCGGGCGGTACTCGGAGGCCGACACCCTGTCAATCGCCTACCTGGGTTTCCTGACCGCCTCCCTGCCCCTGATGGCCCTGACCGCAGATACTACAATCCGGATCACGTTGGCGGAGCAGCGGCACGATCTCTCTACGGTAGTGGTACGGGGGACCGACCCGATCAGTGAGCAGTTCGCCGTTACCAAGCTTACCCCGCTCGACATTTACTATACTCC
The DNA here is from genome assembly GCA_963838715.1 of Lewinellaceae bacterium. GTDB lineage: Bacteria > Bacteroidota > Bacteroidia > Chitinophagales > Saprospiraceae > Neolewinella. Next base: position 1,897,866 of record CAWISE010000009.1, on the reverse strand, counting down.
GCTCGCCAGTGGTGATGCGTTACTTGCCATCAGTTCACTGCCCGCCGGAACGGATACGGATGAATCCGCCAACCCCAGTTTACGGGGTAGCGGGGCCAACCGGTCGAGGGTCTACTTCAATGGCGTTCCAGTGGATCGGCCCGTTCGTAACAACGAATTAAACGGGATCGGTAACTTTAGCCTGTTCAACACGGAGCTCATCGAGGAAATGCAGGTGTATGCCAGCAATCCGCCCCTTACTTACGGGAATGCCTCCGCCGGACTGATTGAGATCAGTACCTCGGAAAAACTGCGGGGTAACGAATTACAGCTGTCGGCGGGCCTCGGGGGCGTAGGCTATCTGGACTCGCGTAAGATCGGTAAAAGCCACTTGTTACAGCACTACGGGAACTTTCAGTTTTCCAACGGATTCAAGGCGCTCAATCCGGCTGCCTCCCGGGACATTCAGTCTTTCGGCAGCGTAGATTTCGGATTGAACACCTACTGGCAGCTGGCGCCCGAATGGTCCCTGAAAGTATTCGGCTACGGTATCCGGGAAACCTTTTTCGCTACCCAACGGCTGTTTACCACCGAAGCCCTGGCCGAAAGCCTGGCCCTGCGGCACTTCAATGCCTCCGAACTGATGTTCCACCGCGGAAGATGGAGAGCCTGGGCGAATTTTGGAACCAACCACCAAAGGATCGATTTCGCTTACGGTAATCTCGATACCGAGAGCCGGTTCAACGACGCCTTTCTCTCCCTCCACGGGAAGTATCTCTGGGATGGTGGACTAAGTATCCAGACGGGGCTGAGCCTGGAGGACAATCACTACCGCAGCGGCGGCCAGATACCAGACTTCTCCTTTGCCTTCTCTCCCGAATCACCGAGCAGTGAACTGGAGTTGGTGAGCAGAAACCGTACCGGGGAGGTCTATACTTACCTGACCGGTGACCGGGACAAGGCCATTCTCTGGTCGGTTGGCTTGCGGGGCGGATATTCCCGGCTGAGAGAACGGCCCTACGTCAGCGGTCAGGGTTCGGTCCGCTGGTCGCCAAAGGAAGGTCATTCCTTACTCCTGGGTATGGGGCAGTACAATAATTTCGCACGACCGAACTACTTCCTCACCAGATTTTCGCACCTGCGTGCCCGGCAAATTTCCCTGGATTACCGCTTCGAGCGTGAACGGTTCGAGCTACGGCCAGCCGTGTACTACAAGCGGGAAGGCAACGTAGCCTTTTCGGACATTCGGGATGCTATCGGTAACATCCGGACCATACTCGGCGTAGAGCTATTCCTGCAATACGCCATCAGCGACCGGGTGCGGGCTACCCTGACCAACACCTATCTGGACAGCCACCTGGTGGGGGAGGGGTTCCGGTACGCCGCCAGTAACGACCTGAATTATTTCGTGAAGACCAGTCTCAGTTACAACAGCCCCGGTGGTTTCAACCTGAGCGCCGCCTACGTACAACGGCCGGGCTTGCGCTACAACGGGGTAACCGCGGGCGTATTCCGCGAAGATGCCAACAGCTTTCAGCCGCTTTACGGTACCGACTTCAACCAGGATCGGTTAGGGAATTACGCCAGCCTCAGTATGGTCGCCAATTATTACCTCCCCGTGAAGAGAAACGACGGACTGATCATCTACCTGACCGCCGCTAACCTGCTGGACCGCCAAAACCCGAGGGGAGAATTTTGGGACCAGAGCTACACCCAGCGGGAGTTCGGATTCTACCAGGGGCGAACCCTTTACGGCGGCGTGGTGTGGCAGCTTCGGTAGGGAAGGGTACCAAAACCAGTACTGGCCCCGTTAACTAGCCCGAACGACTTCCCCTTCCCAATTCTACGACGTGAAAAATCTGACCTACGGCTCCCTGCTGGTCCTCTTCTTTGCCTGCACGGGCTGTAACACCGACATCGTAACCGGCGAAGACCCCGGCGACCCGATCGGAGCCGACGGACAAGATGGAACGGACGGGCAAGCCGGCCACCTTACCGACGCCGAACTGGCCCTCTCCCTCGTGAACGATATCCGGGCGGCCGGCTGTACCTGTGGCGGTACCCGGATGCCCCCCGTTGCCGCCCTCAGCCTGAGTTCCGACCTGAACCGTATCTCCCGGTCACACGCCGAGGATCAGGCCGCCCGGAACCAGATGTCTCACGTCGGCAGCGACGGTTCGCGTGTCGGCGACCGCGCCACCCGGGGTGGTTACGCCTGGCGCAAGATCGGCGAGAACGTCGCCCGCGGCTACTTCTCGGTGGAGGCGGTCATCGACGGCTGGAAGGGTAGTGCCGGCCACTGCCGGAACATGATGCAGGCGGACTTCGTACACATGGGTTTCGGGGAGGAGGAACTCTTCTACGCACAGGCATTCGGTACTCCTCGTTAGTGAACGGAAAAGCCGTTGAACAGCCGCTCGTCTCCGACATCCACCACTACGTTCTCTGCCGTCCGGCGCAGCAGGGCCGCGTCCACTACGTAATCGGTAAAGTATTCGCCCTTGACGAGCAGCCGCGTAGCTCCCGGGGGTACCGTAAAGGTGTAGCTGACCCGTAGCCAGCCGTGCTGGGTATCGTAGCTTTTGTTACTCCACTGCTGTTCGCGGTGGAGGCTTTGTCCCCGCTCGTCGCGCAGGTGGAGCGTGAATTTCGGGCCGCCGAAAATACGGCGGTCGGCGTAGGCCCAGAAGCCGAACTCCAGTTCGCGTCCCGCGTCGTCAGCGGTGAGCGGGAGTTCGAAAATTTCTTTTGGTTCTCCGTCGAAGGTGGCGGCACTACTGCCGGTAAAGGCCGGTTGCCCCCCTTCCTCCAGGTCGAGAAAGGTATGAACGGTAGTGTCCGAGGTCGTGCGGGCGGCCAGCAGGCGGATGCTGTCGGTGGCCGCGCGGAGTTCCGGCACCGATACCCGCCGCAGGATGCGCTTGCCGTCGGCGTGCAGTAGCTCCCCCCGGTAGAGCAACGCCCGCTCCCCCGCGCTCAGCGGATCGACGGCCGAGGCCAGCAAAAGAATGTCTTTCGTCGGATCCAGTTCGTCCAGCAAACCGCGCTCCACGGCGGGGTTGCTGACGAGCTCCAGTGCCCCCAGGCTGGTTGCCAGGGACATCCGGGAGAGCTTGCCGTTGATCAGCGGAAGCCCGGTTGCCAGACTGAGTTTATACCCGTCGTGGTTGCTGCGCCACTGTCCGGGGTGGTGGACCTTATCCGTCCAGGCGATTTCCGTCGGCAGCAGGTAGAGTCCCTGGTACCGTTCCGTGTCGATGCCGTACCGTTCCGCCAGCCCGCCCAGTTCCCGGAGATTGTCCGGGTGCAGGGCGTTCCTGTGGATGTGGTCGTTGACGTTGCTCAGCAGGTACTGCGTTGCCTCCAGTCCCCAGAGGCCGAGGAGCGGCAGGAGCAACAGCGCGAAGGCCCAGACCCGCCGCTCCACGTAGAGAAAATCGAACAGCCGACCCAGCCCGTAGCCCGCGATCAGGGCCAGAACGTAGTACAGCGGCCACACGAAACGGGCCGGTGCGCGGAATTGCAGCACGCTGCTGAGGTGGGCGTAGGACCAGTCCGGGAAGTAGTGGAACGGAAAGGCGAAGGAAAAGGCCAGGGAGGCCAAACCGCCGAAGAGCGCGACGACCAGCAGCGGGTGGCGGCCCGGGTTCAACCACCGGCGCGTTATCGGTACGGCCAGCAGTACCGGCAGGCTGACGATAAAGACCAGGGGAATCAGGCCCAGGTAGGCCATGGATTCCCGGCCGGGGTCGCCCCAGCCCGTGAAATTCTGAATGGCCCGGAAACTAAAGGTGTGCGGACTGCCGATCAGCCCCGACCAGGCACTCACGTTCTTGAAGAAACCGAAGGGTACCGCAACCCGGTCGGTCGCCTCGTTCGTCAGTTCCAGCAGGAAGAAAACAGACCCCCAGGGAGCCGACGGCCAGTGCCCCCCAGTGCAGGATTCGCCGCCCCCACGGTCCGCCTCCGGCCAGGGTATGCACCAGGGCCGCCCCGGCGCAGGCCAGCAGGAAGGCCGCCGAGATGGAGAGCAGGTAGGGGTTGTTCAGCCCGATCAGGATCAGCAAGAGGCCCATGCCGAGGGTGCGCAACGTCAGTTTTCGGGTGCCTTCCCCCAGCATGTACCACAGTAACAGCGGGAAGAGGAAAGCGTAGCCCAGCGCGTAGTGGCCGGCCAGCTGTCGCATCACCTGGGGGGAGAGCATCGCCGTCAGTACCGCGAACAGCATGGCCAGCACCGGCCGGACGCCCGAGCCGGAAAAACAATAAAAACAGGATGGCCGCCGCCAGCGGGTTGCTCCAGAAGATCAGCGTATTGGAGATACCAGTGGCGTAATCGCCGATGTTCGGGAACACCGGCCGCAGCCAGCTCATCACCACCGCCACCACGCCCTGGGCGTCGGTCAGGAAAATACTCTCCCGGTGGGGGTGGTACTGGGATTCGAGCCAGATACCGTCGCCGAAGTTGGCGTGGTACTGCATGTTGTAGTGGATCGTCAGCCCGTCGCCCCCGAAGGTCGGGGCGACCTGGTTAGGCCGCAGCATCAGGTCGCCTAGAAAAAAAGCGAAGACAGCTGCCGCCAGGACGAAGGTGAGCAGGAAACCGGGTAGCGCGGAGGGGCGGGAAACGGACATGGGGCGAAGGTACTATGCTGCGGGGCAACGCACGCACGGGGTGCCGACGGTGCGCAGGTGCGGAGTTCCCCGAACGGCACCGTCGGTAACCCAACCGGGGAGACGACCGGAGGATGGAAAGTGTCCGTAACATTTCAGCAATCGGGGATGCTGCCTAAAATAAATCAGAGGATCATTCGGTAAAGGTGGAATTCTTGGTCGGGGGCTGGTAGCCCGAGTAGCCCGGCGATCGCTACGGGACCGGATGACTCGGGCTACCAGCCTGCGACCGAAGACTACAAGTGTTTTAAAAATTTTACCGATACTACCTGAATGTCTAAGAACACACCTACTCTGTCTCTCTCTCTCTGATTCCGCTCAGTCTACTACTTTTTCTCTTCGTGGCACCCATTGCGCGGGAGGGGATGTTCATCGACGGTTTAGCCTACGTGAACATCGCCAAGAATCTGAGCGTGGGAATCGGGACGGTTTGGCAGCCCCTGGTAGACCGGGGGGGGCAGATCTTTTACGATCACCCCCCGCTGGTCTTTTGGCTGGAGTCCCTTTACTTTCGGGTCTTCGGCAATCATCTGTTTACCGAAGACCTGTACAACCTGACGGTGCTCACACTGGTCGTGCTGCTCATGAACGGGATTTGGCGACAGTGTACCGAAGCCAGGTATCATGCCTATTTCGCCTTTCCGTTTCTGCTCTTTGCGCTCAGTCAGGAAAATCAGTTACGCTACGCCGGTAATATGCTGGAGTGTACACTCACGCTATTTGCCCTCGCCGGCACCTACGGTTTGCTCCGATGGCGAACCCGACCGATGACGGCTGCCTTCCTGTGCGGCCTGGCGGCTGCGCTGGCTTTCCTGACGAAGGGGCCGACCGGGCTATTCCCGTTGGTTGCCCCTGCATTATATTATTTGACTGTAGAAAGGAAGTGGAACTGGCTGGCCACGGTAGTGCCTGCGTTCACTTTCGCGGGCTTGCTCGGCGTTCTTTTTTTACTGGAACCCGCCGCGCTTTCCTTCTTTTTTCACTATTTTGATCAGCAGGTAATCGCTGCCCTGACCGGGAGGCGGATCGAAAACATCGCGGGTTCTCGCTTTGCCATTGTCAGGAGCTTAGTATACCTGAACGTCCCGCAGATCGTGCTTTGTCTCCTGCTTTTCGTCTACCTGCGGCGGCGGCAGTTAACCAGTGTTACGAAAACGAAACGATACGGATATTTCCTGGTCGCGGTAGCCCTGACAGCTTTCCTACCCCTGCTCATCTCGATCAAACAGGCCGCTTACTACCAACTTCCGTCCTTGCCTTTCTTTTATCTCGGCCTTTCGCTGCTGCTGTTGCCCGCACTAACCGTCCTGGCCGGTTGGCTGTATGAAACAAGATGGCTGCGGATAACGGGTAATACCCTCCTGCTAGCGGGAGTATTGGCCGGGATGATTTTCGTAGCCTACTCCGCTGGAACGACGGACCGACGCGATACCCACAACATCGCCGTAGCGAAAGCCATTGCCGGGAAATTGGGAAAGGCGGAATTTTACAATCTCCGGATTTATGGCTCCCGCAAGGACTTTACGGACTCTTATGCCCACTCCGTCCCCGCCTTCCTCAACCGCAACTACGATATTTTTTACGATGCGACCGATCGGGCGGCTTATACGTTACACCTGAGCACGGATACGACGGCCATTCCCCCACAACCGGGGCGACCGTTGTTCCGCGCAGACCGCTACCTGCTGGTGAAGACCGACTGACAGCCGTTCCTATAACCCCGCACCTGCGCACCGTCGCCCGACTCATTACCTTTGCCCCAAATTACAAAAGCCTCATGCCACAGACTCGCCCCGAAAAAGACAGCATTGGAATCATTGACGTGCCCGCCACCCGTTACTGGGGAGCGCAGACGCAACGCAGCTTTACCAACTTTGACATCGGCGGACAGCGGATGCCGATCGAGATCATCCGTGCCTTTGCCGTACTGAAGAAAGCAGCCGCGCTGACGAACCGGGAACTGGCCGGACTGGCCGCCGAGAAAACCGACCTCATCGGCCGGGTGGCCGACGAGATCCTGGCCGGCGACCTGGACGACGAATTCCCCCTGGTCGTCTGGCAAACCGGCTCCGGCACCCAGTCAAATATGAACGTCAACGAGGTGATCGCCAACCGCGGCCACGTGCTCAACGGCGGTCAACTGACGGACGAAAAGAAATTCCTGCACCCCAACGACGACGTCAACAAGAGCCAGTCCTCCAACGATACCTTCCCGACGGCCATGCACATCGCGGCCTACAAAATGCTGGTGGAGAACACCATTCCCGGCGTCGAGCAATTGCGGGATACGCTGCGGGCCAAGAGCGAAGCCATGGCGGACGTGGTCAAGATCGGCCGCACCCACTTTATGGACGCCACCCCCCTGACCCTCGGGCAGGAATTCAGCGGCTACGTCAGCCAGCTGGACCACGGACTGCGGGCCCTGCGCAACACCCTCGACCACCTGAGCGAACTGGCCCTGGGCGGTACGGCCGTCGGCACCGGGCTGAATACCCCCGAAGGCTACGCCGAGCACGTCGCCGGTCAGATCGCCGAGCTTACCGGCCTGCCCTTCCGCACGGCGGAGAACAAATTCGAGGCCCTGGCCGCCCACGACGCCATCGTCGGGGCCCACGGCGCTCTGAAGACGCTGGCCGTCAGCCTCACCAAGATCGGCAACGACGTACGGATGCTCTCCAGCGGCCCCCGTTCCGGCATCGGCGAGATCGTCATCCCGGCCAACGAGCCCGGCAGCAGCATCATGCCCGGCAAGGTGAACCCTACCCAGAGCGAGGCCCTGACCATGGCCATGGCCCAAGTGATCGGTAACGACGTGGCCATCAACGTCGGCGGCATGACCGGCCACTTCGAGCTCAACGTCTTCAAGCCGATGATGATCTACAACTTCCTGGTCTCGGCCCGCCTGATCGGGGATGCCTGCCGGAGCTTCGAGGTCAACTGCGCCGCCGGGATCGAGCCGAACCGCAAGAAGATCACCGAACACCTCAACAACAGCCTGATGCTGGTGACGGCCCTGAACACCCACATCGGGTACGACAAGGCCAGCGAGATCGCCAAGAAGGCCTACAAGGAAGAAACCACCCTGCGTGCCGCGGCATTGGAACTGGGCTACCTGACGGGAGAGGAATTTGATGCGTGGGTGCGGCCGGAGCTTATGATTGGCGATTCCTGATTCCTGATAGTTGATGGTTGATCGGCTACCGCACGGCCGCCGCCCCGTTTTCTCCGACGCTAGCGGAGACGTGCGGTAGCGAAATCAACTATCAAGCGTCAGGTATCAAGTATCGAATATCAAATTCATAGAATGTCCTTCCTCTATCCAAGTTTCCTCTGGGCCCTGGCCGTTCTCGCCATACCCATCATCATTCACCTGTTCTACTTCCGTCGCTTCCGCAAGGTGTACTTCAGCAACGTGAAATTTCTGAAGGAGGTGAAGGAGGAGACGAGTATGCGCAGCCGGTTGCGGAACCTGCTGGTGCTGCTGATGCGCTGTCTGGCCCTGGCGGCCCTGGTATTTGCCTTCGCCCAGCCCTTCCTGCCCGCCGCCCGGGAGATGGTGACCGGCCGTAAGGCGGTGAGCGTGTACGTGGATAACAGCTTCAGCATGGGGGCGGAGAGCGACCGCGCACCACTGCTGCAGATCGCCAAGGACCGGGCGCGCGATATCGTAGCCGCCTACAGCGTAGAGGATCGTTTCCAGGTGATCGACAATGCCTTCAGCGGCCGCACCCAGCGGCTGGTCGGCCAGGAGGAAGCGCTCGGGCTGATCGAGGAGATCCGCGTTCAGCCGGAGAGCCGGCCGCTCTCCAAGGTGGTCACCCGCCAGGCGAGCGCCCTGAAGACCGAGAACATCGACAACCGGGTGGTGTACCTGCTCTCCGACTTTCAGCGCAACATCAGTGACCTGGACCCGGCGGAGTTGGACACCTCCGTAGTGGTCAACCTGCTGCCCCTGACCGCCGTGCGGGAGCGCAACGTCAGCATCGACTCGGTCTGGTTCGAGGCCCCCGTCCCCCAGCTGGAGCAGAACAACCTGCTGCTGGTCCGTATCCGCAATTTCGGAACGGAGGACCTGGACAACGTCCGCCTAAGCCTCAATTACCGGGGGCAGAACAAGCCGGAGGGTACGCTGCGCATTCCCGCCGGGGAGGCCGTTATCGACTCGGTCTACCTCAACGTCACCGAACCGGGACTGGGCAATGCGGAACTGCGCATTACCGATTTCCCCGTGCAGTTCGACGATGTCTACCACATCACCTTCCGCACCGCCGGCAAGGTGCGGGTACTGAGTATCGATCCCGACGGTAGTGCCAACCGGAACCTGCGGGCGGCCCTGAGTGGCCTGTCCGTCTTCGACCCCACTTACGTCAGCAGCCAGGCGATCGACTACGGTAGCCTGGGCGAATACCAGTTGGTGGTGGTCACCGGCTTACCGGAGGTAGGGAGCGGTCTGGCCGACCAGCTCCGGCAGTACGTCCGGGCCGGCGGTAACCTGCTCGTCTTCCCTCCCCGGGGAGCGGACGTGGGCAGCTACCGTTCCTTTCTTCAGCGCTTCCCCGCCGATGAACTCGGGGAGTTCGAACCCAGCGTGCGCGAGGTCAGCGGCATCAACCAGCGGGAGTTCATCTTCCGGGACGTGTTCGAGAACCGCAGCCGGGCCCTGCGCCTGCCGGTCACCCAGGGTAACTACCCCCTGACGCGCTACGGCGGTCGCGCCCAGGAGGCCCTGCTCACCTACCGGGACGGCAGCACGGCCCTGGCTAAATTCTCCGTCGGCGACGGCAACCTTTACCTCAGTGCCGCGCCGCTCGACGCCGAGGTGAGCGACCTGGGGCTGAACGCCGAGGTGTTTATCCCGATGCTCTACAAAATGGGCATCAGCAGCGGTCGCCGCCGCCCCGCCGCCTACGTGATCGGCCGGGACGAGGTGATCGAAACGCCCCGCCGTCAGAGTACGGGGGAGTTGGTATACAAACTCCGGGGACCCGGAGGGGAATTCATCCCCGAACAGCGGCAGGTCGGCAACCGCGTCCTGCTCGGCCTGGGCGGACAGGTTCCGGAGGCGGGTACCTACGATCTGCTGCTGAACGACGAGACAGTCGACCGTTTCGCCTTCAACTACGACCGGCGGGAATCCGACCTCGACTACACCGGTACGGAAGAGCTGAACGATCTGGCGGCCGCCGCCAACATCTCCCTCATTGACGCGATGAACGATGCCTCCCTGATCGGTGATATCCGGGAGCGGAACGAGGGAACGCCGCTGTGGCGCTACTTCATCTGGGCGGCACTGCTGTTCTTCCTGGCGGAGGTACTGCTGTTACGGTTCTGGAGAACGGAGAGTTAGGGTTATTAGGCCGTTAGGTTGTTAGGCCGTTAGTCCTTTAGGTTGTTGGGCCGTTGGGTTGTTGGGCCGTTTGGCCGTTGTATGTGCCATCCACGGGGCATTGACTAAATACTTAAGTTTGCACCATGTTACTGCGCGCACTGCTCATCACCGATCCTGACGGCCCCCACCACGGTCAACGCAGGGACCTGCGTATTGCGGACGGGAAGATCGTCGAGATCGCGGAAAGTATCCGGCCGCGGGAAGACGAGGAGATCCTTGAACTGACCGACGCGCGGGTGTCTGCCGGCTTCGTGGACATCGGCGCCTACCTGGGCGAACCGGGTCACGAGGAGCGCGGTGACGTAGCCAGCCTGACGGCTTCCGCCATTGCCGGGGGGTACGTGGCCGTAGCCGTGCTGCCGAATACCGATCCGGTACGACAGAGCGCGGCCGACATGGCTTTTCTTAACAACCACCGGGGGGCCGTGGACCTGTTGCCGATCGCCGCGCTGAGTCGCGATACGGCCGGGAAGGACCTGACCGACCTGCTGGAACTGGATCACCTCGGGGCCGTGGCCTTCGGAGACGGCCCGCGTCGTCCCGCGCCCACGAGTCTGCTGAAGCGGGGGCTGGAGTACGCCAAGGCAACCCGTCGGCCCATCATCAGTACGCCCTTCAGTAAGGAATTGGCGGACGAGGGGCAGATCCACGAGGGGGCGGTGAGTACCCGACTCGGGCTGCGCGGCATCCCCTCCATCAGCGAAACGGTACCCCTGCTGCGCGACCTGGAACTGGCGGCGTACACCGGCGGGAAATTACTCGTTCACTTACTGAGCAGTGCCGAGGGCGTAAGTATGTTCAGGAGGGCGGTAAACGCAGGTGCCGGCACTTCCGAACAGGCAGTGGGTCTGGCGGCTACCGTGTCCGCCCATCACCTCCAGTTCACGGTGGAGGAGCTGGCCGGGTTCGACCCCAACTTCAAGGTACTTCCCCCCCTCCGGGAGGAAAGGGATCGGCTGGCACTGGTCCGGGCGGTGGCGGACGGTACCATCGGGGCCATCGTCAGTCACCATCAGCCCCGTCACGGAGAGGAGAAAGATCTGGAGTTCTCCTACGCCACCTTCGGCGCACGGGGGCTGGAAACGGCCTTCCGCCAGTGTCTGGGCCTGGTGAGCGAGGAACTGCTGCTGGACCGGATAGTGAGCTGCTTTACCAGCGGACCACGCCGACTGCTGGGGCTGCCCGTCACGAATATCGAGGTCGGTCAACCGGCCGGACTGACCATTTTTACCACCAGCGGCAGTTCGACCATCGGGCTGGCGGACCTGCGCGGTAAGACGGATAACAGTCCGTTGCTCGGGCGGGAATTACCCGGTCGCATTTACGGCACCGTCAGCGGTGGCACTTATAATCCTGCCTGATATGGACATTAGCGTTGTGGTCCCTCTCTTCAACGAGGAAGAATCTCTCCCCGAGCTCATGGCCTGGATCGACCGGGTGATGGTCGCCAACGATTTCAGTTACGAAGTCTGGATGGTCGACGACGGCAGTACCGACCGGAGTTGGGAGGTCATCGGGGAGCTGCGCGGCAAGTATCCTACGCTCCGGGCGGTGAAGTTTCAGCGCAACTACGGCAAGAGCCCCGCCCTGAACGTCGGGTTTCGTCACGTACAGGGAGACGTGGTCATCACCATGGATGCCGACCTGCAGGACAGCCCCGACGAGATCCCGGAACTTTACCGGATGATCAAGGAGGAGGGCTACGATATGGTCTCCGGCTGGAAGCAAAAGCGACACGACCCGATCGGAAAGACACTACCCAGTAAATTTTTCAACGCCGTTACCCGTAAGGTGAGCGGGATCAACCTGCACGACTTCAACTGCGGCCTCAAATCCTACGACCGTCGGGTGGTGAAATCCATCGAAGTGTACGGGGATATGCACCGTCACATGCCGCTGTTGGCCAAGTGGGCCGGCTTCCGCAACATCGGAGAGAAGGTAGTAGAACACCGGGCCAGGAAATACGGCTATTCCAAATTTGGCGTTTCCCGGTTGGTGACCGGCTTTCTGGACCTGCTCAGCCTGATGTTCGTCGGGAAGTTCGGTAAACGCCCGATGCACTTTTTCGGTACCCTGGGTACGGTGATGTTCCTGATCGGCCTGACGATCTCCCTCTGGCTGGGCATCACCAAGGTCTACTACCTGGCGAATAAGATGCCGATGGCCCTGATCGCCAGCAACCCCTGGTTCTACATCGGCCTGACCAGCATGGTCATCGGTACCATCCTCTTCATGACGGGTTTCCTGGCCGAATTGGTGTCGCGGAGTACGCCGGATCGTAATAATTATCTGGTGGAAACGGTCCTTGACTGAAGGACATAAGGATGCACGGACACGAGGAGTTAAGGGGTTACCGCGGATTAGTGAGCCAAGCGCAGCGGGCGAAGGGTATGCGTGTCCTCAAGCCCCTGAGTCTTTGAGTCCTTATTACCTTCGTTCCATGCTACAAGTCTACGACGACACCTACTTCATGCGCCAGGCGCTCGCCCAGGCCCGTCTTGCCGCCGCGATGGGGGAAATTCCCGTCGGGGCGGTAGTGGTGAGTGGCGGTCGCATCATCGCCCGGGGCCACAACGAGACGGAGCGGCTGAACGACGTCACGGCCCACGCCGAGATCATTGCCCTGACGGCCGCCGCCAATTTTCTGGGCGACAAGTACCTCCACGACTGTACCCTCTACGTGACCCTGGAGCCCTGCCCGATGTGTGCCGGTGCGCTCGCCTGGGCCCAGGCCACCAAGGTGGTGTACGGGGCCAGCGACGACAAGCGGGGCTTCATGCGTTTCGGGCGGGAACTGCTGCACCCGAAGACCAAACTGGAACTGGGCGTACTCCACGAAGAGTGCGGGGAGTTGATGCGAAGTTTTTTTACGGGGCGCCGGTGAGGCTGCAGGGCGGTGAGGTGTCTGCGGATTTATCCGCAGATCGCCTTCAGGCGATATACCCGTAGTTTACCGCTTCCAGCCCCTGAACTTCCAGTCCTGTCCCCCAGTAACCAACCCTGCCTTTTCTGGGTTTTTCCATACGTACCGGCAAAAATTATCTACTGGTTCCCACGGACGAATCCAGTGGTCGTAGCTTTCTCGTCGCCATAGCTTACCTGAGCTATTCGTGCGCTGGTTAATGTATCTCGAACTGGCTCCCTTGATCCGATTCATTACGTAGCCCAGTTGCTTGTAGGCAGCCACGATCTCTTCGTGGTGTACCCCTTTATCTTCCAGCTTGTCTATTTGCAGACCTAAATCCAGCACCAAGTGCACATGGTTAGGCATAACGCAGTAGGCCAGTGCATCATATAGCTCACCGTCAAATCGGAGGATTTGTTCTACGACCAGTGCCGCATTTTCCGGGTTGGATAGTTTGCAACTGCCGTACTTCTGTCCATCAAGCTGCTGTTCGTAACGTCGAAAATGATGACGGCGGGCGGCTTTGGTGAGTAAGTCTGCTTCTTTGGAAGACAGCTCTTGATTACTGATGTTGTTGAGTTCGTCGTGATAAAATCGTCGCAGACGCTCCAGCTCTCGCTGAGGTAGCGCGTCATCCTGAGAGAAGGTGACGAAGAAGCGACCGCCGATCGGAGTGAGATGAGGAAGGTCGCCTCGGTAGAATTCGGGGGTGGAGGTGGAGCACATAATGGAGTAGTGAGTCGTAATTTAAACAAAATGTTTTAATTAGTGAAACTGGGTATCGCCTGAAGGCGATCTGCGGATAAATCCGCAGTCACCCTCCCGGGAAGTTAAACCCACCTTAAATATCAGGAATGGTTGCACCTGCGCCCCGTCGCCCGCGTATTGTTGTTGAAATTATCCAGCCCAGTTATGGTACGACTAACCCTTCTTCTCGTCTTCGCCACTTTCCTGCTCACCGGTTGCGGCCCGAAACTGAGCCCCCTTACCCAGCGCCTCATCGAGGACCAGGAGTGGGCGCAGCCCGAATTACAGCGCATCCAGTTCTACCTCAGTGAGGACCTTGTCCTGACCCGGGAACTACGCAGCGGCGGCACTACCATTACCCGCGGGCAGGTGAAACTCGTGGATGGCCGCGAAGTGGAAGAAGTGGTGTTCAAAGCCCGTACACCCGGCGTATTCACCTTTCAGCCAAAGACGAACCGGATCGCCATCAGCTTCGAAAGCAACAATGACAATTACCTGGTTTTCGGGCCCAACCCGAAGAACGGAAACCGCTATACCCTGCTGGCCAGCGACTGGACCCGCAGCAGCGGCACCGTTAATTACGCCGGTAAGGAGTGGCGCGTGAGTTCCAGCGATGCTTTCGCGAACCTGCTCATCCCGATCAAGGAAATCCGCGACCGGGACGTGAAGGGACGCGTCGTGGGTGGACGGAAACTGTAGAGTGGACCGTTGGAGTACTACGTATGTCCAACGATCCAACGGTCCAAAAACCTAACGATCCAGAAGCCCGACAATCTCCTCCGCTTCCGCGAGCGCTACCGCCAGGTCGTCGTTCACCAGTATCCGGTCGAAGCTTTCGCGGTAGGTGAGTTCCTCGGCGGCGCGGGCGATCCGGACGCGGAGACTTTCGGCGTCCTCGGTACTGCGGCCGCGCAGGCGGGCGAAGAGGACTTCCGGCGTCAGGGGGTCGACGAATACCGCCAGGCTGCGGTCGGGGTATTGCCGCTTTATGTTCGTGGCTCCCTTCACTTCGATGTCAAAAACGACGTGGCGACCGGTGGAGCAGATGCGGTCGATCTCCTCGTGGAGGGTACCGTAGAAGCGACCGGGATACACTTCCTCGTATTCGACGAAATCACCGTCGAGGATGCGCTGGGCGAAGTCTTCCGGGGTGAGAAAATGGTAGGCTTCGCCGTCCACTTCTCCCGGCCGGGGCGGCCGGGTAGTGGCGGACACCGAGAAGGCCAGCCGGTCGGGAAATTTATCGAGCAGGTGGCGAACGATGGTGGTCTTCCCGGCCCCGGAGGGCGCGGTGAAGATCAGTAATTTTCCGGAGCTGGGGTCAGGCGACATTAGCAAGTTGTTCTTTGATCATCTCCAGCTGCTCCTTCATATTGACGACGATACGCTGGATGTCCGGAGAGTAGGCTTTGGCACCGAGAGTATTGATCTCCCGCCCGATCTCCTGGGAAATAAAGCTGAGCTTACGGCCCTTCACTACGTCTTCGTTGCCCATGATCTCCAGAAAGTAATCGCAGTTCTGGGCGAGACGGACCTTCTCCTCGTTGATGTCCATTTTTTCCAGGTAGAAGAGCACCTCCTGTTCGTAACGGTTCTTGTCTACGTTGGCCTTACCGAGGTAATCGGCCAGGTGGCGTTCCATGCGGTCGCGGACGGACTGCACCCGCTGCTGCTCGAAGTTGGCGACGTCTTCCAGGCCGGATTTTATGGCGAGGACGCTGGTGCGAAGGTCTTCGAAAAGGGCTTGCCCCTCCTGCACGCGATAGTCGCGGAGGTGATTCAGGCAGGTCAGGGCCGTGTCCTTCAACAGCGACCAATCTTCCTTCGAGAGTTCCTCCGATCCCGCGTCGATGATGCCCGGAATCCGGAGTAGCCCCGGTACGATACCCTGGAGGTGGCTGTCCGGAATGCTGTGTTCGGTAGCGTAAGCGGGCAGTCCGAAGGTAATGCGGTTGTACAGGCCGCCGAGAAGGGCCAGGTCGACCTGCACGCCGCCGGTACCGTTCTCCTCGTCGATGGTGACGGTCATTTCCAGCTTGCCGCGCTCGGCCTTCGACTGGACGAGTTTGCGCAATTCGACTTCGTAGCGGTGCAGGTGGCGGGAAGACCGCAGCCGCAGGTCGCTCTGTTTGCTGTTCAGCGCGCGGATTTCTACGGTAAAGGTCTTACCGTCCTGGCGGTGGGTGGCGCGACCATAACCGGTCATGGATTGAAGCATAGTGGGGAATTGGGGTAGCGGACGAAGGTAGGGGACGGATTTGGTGGACTAAAATTTGCGGACTATAAAGCAAATCCCGGAGATCGCCAAATTGTCATAACTAATTGATTTAAAAAGAAATAGTACGAAAAATTTAGGGGAAAGCCCGGAAAAGGCGATATTTGCACCGCTTTAGGAAACCCCTGGCATTAGAATAATAAAAACAAGATGAGAAAAGCAGATTTAGTCGCAAACATCTCAGACAAAACCGGCATCGCAAAGGTCGATGTACTGGTGTCCCTCGAAAGCTTTTTCAAGGAAGTCAAAGGAAGCCTTTCCGAGGGAGAGAACGTATACATCCGGGGCTTCGGCTCCTTTATTGTCAAGAAGCGTGCCAAGAAGATCGGCCGTCACATTAAGGAGAACAAGAGCATCGAGATCCCCGAGCACTACATCCCGGCCTTCAAACCGGCCAAGGTATTCGTAGAGGAAGTGAAGGATAAGGTGACCTCGGAACCCAGTGAGGAGAAACTAGACTAGTATCGCAGTATGAGGAAACCCCAGTACATTGCCGCGGCCATTACCGCCCTGCTGATCGTGGTCACTTACTGGGGCTGCCCCGTGCGCCCGCCCGATCTGGAGGAGGCGATCCAGCAGAGCCCCCTGGAGGCTACCGGCCTGCAGAGCCTCGTCCGGGCCGCCCGGGCCGACCTGAACCCCGCCCAGATGGCGACCCTTTCCACCCTCGACGAGCGGCTGGAGAGCCAGGAGGACCCCGACCAACGCCGGGATCTGCTGGAGCAACTGGCGGGAGAGTGGTACCGCGCCGGCCACCCGGCCGTCTCCGGTATCTACGCCACCGAAATCGCGGAACTGGAAGAAACCGCGGACGCCTGGGCGATTGCCGGAACCACCTTCACCCTCTGTCTGCGGCAGGAAGGCAATGACGACAAGACCCGTCAGTTCTGCGCCAGTCAGGCCGAGCGGTCCTATCAGTCAGCGATCAGTCTGGACCCCACCAACCCCGAGCACCGGATCAATCTGGCCGTCACCTATACGGACGCCCCCCCGTCGGACAATCCGATGAAGGGTATCCTGCAACTCCGCGAGTTGGAAAAGGACTTCCCGGAGGAACCCCGTGTCTACCTGACGCTGGCCCGGCTGGCGATGCAGACCGGGCAGCGGGAACGGGCCGCCGAGCGCCTGCTGCAGGCCGTGGAACTGGCCCCGACGGACCCGGATGCGGTCTGTCCGTTGGCAAAAGTGCTCGAAGAACTCGGCAGATCGGAAGAAAGTCTTACCTTTGCCGCTCGCTGTACTGAGCTACTGCGGAAACGTTAAGCAACCGTTATCCTTTGGGTTACGGGGCGCAACATCCAACAAATAGTGTCTCACTAGTGTATTCTATGTGAGTACCTCGTACTTATTCACCCCATTTTATTCACCCAAAACGACAAATTATGCCGTGTGGAAAGAAGCGGAAGCGTCACAAGATTGCTACCCACAAGCGGAAGAAGCGCCTGCGCAAGAACCGTCACAAGAAGAAGAATCGCTAGTTCCTAGTTGAACTTCAACATACCATTTCGGGCCGGCGGTGGAGTGATCCACCGTCCGGCCCGGCCCGGTAAGTTCCTGAAATCTTCGTTTATCCTGGCTACTCACCCCGTGCCGAATTTAGTTAAGCACCACCTACCCTGAATCGTCCCCGATTCCGTCTACTTACCAACCCAGCAGCCGTTCCACCCCAGTGTGAGACCTGCTTTAAGAAACGATCCGCCACCTGCCGTCTCCGAACGTGCGGCGTTGATTTTCCCCCCAATAAGTGACTCCGGACGAACCCTTTTTCCCGTACCGGTGAGTACGTCCCGTCTTTCGATCATTTTCGCGGCCTTAACCGGATCCGGTGTGTATTTCAATGTCGAATACCAGCCATAACCCCGTGGGCAAATCGCTCTTCGGGGAATTGTTGTATTCAGCAATATCAAAACAGTGGAAAAAGAAATGATCGTCTCCGCATCGGGGAAAACCGTAGAGGTTGCCCTGATGGAAGACGGAAACCTGGTGGAAATCCACCGCCAAAGGTCTACGGACCAATTTACCGTGGGTGACGTCTTCGTCGGCCGCGTCAAACGGGTCACCGCCCCCCTCAATGCGGCTTTCGTCGACATCGGCCACAAGAAGGATGCTTTCCTGCACTATACCGACCTCGGCCCGAAAGTCCGCTCCCTCCAGAAATTCGGGGAACTGACCGCCAAGGGGAAACTGCAAACCGCCCGGCTCGATACCTTCCGCTACGAGAAGGAGATCGTCAAAACGGGAAAGATCGATGAGGTCTTCAAGAAAAAGGATGTCATTCTCGCCCAGGTACTCAAGGAACCGATCAGCACCAAGGGCCCCCGCCTGAGTTGCGAGATCACCATTCCCGGCCGTTTCCTGGTCATCACCCCCTTCAGCGAGACGGTTGCCGTTTCCAAGAAGATCAGCACGAGTGAGGAGCGCAAACGGCTCCAGCTACTGGTAGAGAGTATTCGCCCGAAGAACTTCGGGGTTATCGTCCGTACCGCGGCCGAGAACAAGAATGTCGGCGAACTCCTCGAGGAGATCGAGAACCTGATGGAGAAGTGGGAAACCATTTACGAGAACGCGAAGACGGCCAAGGCCCCGGCCAAGTTGCTGAGCGAGGTCGACAAGACCACCGGTCTGCTGCGCGATCTCCTGACGCCTGACTTCAGCCGGATCGTCGTCGACGACAAGGATCTCTTCGAGACCGTTCGCGATTACGTGAAGGACGTCGCACCCAACCGCCAGAACATCGTTCAGCTGCACAAGGGAAACCGCCCGATCTTCGATCAGTACAACGTGACCAAGCAGATCAAGAGCAGCTTCGGCAAGACGGCCACCATGAAGAGTGGTGCCTACATTGTCATCGAGCATACGGAAGCGATGCACACCATCGACGTGAACTCCGGTAACAAAATGCCGAGCCAGAATCAGGCCGAGGCCGTGCTGAAGATCAACCTGGAAAGCGCTCACGAAATCGCCCGCCAGATGCGTCTGCGCGACATCGGCGGTATCATCGTGGTCGATTTCATCGATATGCGCGACGCCGAACACCGTAAGCAAGTCGTGGCCGCCATGCGCAAAGCGATGAAGAGCGACCGCGCCCAGCATACCGTACTGCCCCTGAGTAAATTCGGGCTGATGCAGATCACGCGTCAGCGGGTTCGCCCCGAGGTGAAGATCACCACCGCCGAGAAGTGCCCCACCTGTAACGGTACGGGTAAGGTTAACGCCACTATCCTCGTCACCGACGAGATCGAGCGCGACCTCAACTTTATCATGGAGAGCCGGCCCAAGGCCAAACTCAAACTGAAGGTGCACCCCTACGTGGCCGCCTTCATCAAGAAGGGAATGCCCAGCCTGCAAATGAAGTGGTACCTCAAGCACTACCGCTGGCTGGAAATTCGTCAGGACGCCGATCTGCCCATCACGACCTATAAGTTCTTCGACGGGGCGGATGACGAGATTAAACTTTAGAGAGGAAAGAGAAAAGATCGTCCCGTCTTACGACGGAACTGAATGAAAAAAGACCAGACGAGGCTGATGAGCCTGTCTGGTCTTTCTTCTTTCAAATGGCAGCGCCACTGGTCTTTTCTCTTTCTTCTCTACAGCGGGCGTTTCGCCAACTGATCCCGGATCTGCATCAGGATGTCCTTTTCGCTCGGTCCGGGGTCCGGAGCGGGAGCAGCCGGCTCGGGCGCATTCATTCTGTTGTAGGCCTTAACGACCAGGAAGACGATGAAAGCGATGATGACGAAGTCGATGATGGTCTGGATGAAGTTGCCGTAGCGGATGGCGGCCCCTTCGGAAACCACCGTGCCGTCGGCGGCAACCACCTCGGGGGAGAGTACGTACTTCAGGTCGCTGAAGTCAACCCCGCCCATGGCCT
The DNA here is from genome assembly GCA_963838715.1 of Lewinellaceae bacterium. Lineage (GTDB taxonomy): Bacteria > Bacteroidota > Bacteroidia > Chitinophagales > Saprospiraceae > Neolewinella. The sequence continues at coordinate 1,878,026 of CAWISE010000009.1, read as the reverse complement.
CGCCGATGGGGGGAAGGAGGACGTCGTTGGTGAGGGAAGTGACGATGGCGCCGAAGGCTCCGGCAATGATCACGGCCACGGCCAGTTCGAGCACGTTGCCCTTCATGATGAAGGCCTTAAATTCTTGTAGCATTTCAAAGGTGGTTTGGTACGACAACCTACGCGAGGGCAGGCCGTAAATAAGTGTGTTTGCGGCCCTAATATATGTACACCAACAATAATTTACCGGAGTCGATCCGCGCTACGAACGAGTTTTTCGTCTTTCTTGATGAACCGGGCTGCCAACACCCCGAATACGGTGGCCAAAACGGGTAGGGCCAGACCGGGTTCCGGCGTAGCCAGCTCGGCGGCGCTGTCTCCCATCAGCCGGAACGCGCCGTAGCCGACGCCCGCTACGATCAGCAGGACGGATAACCAGCTGAGTTTGATCTGTAAGGGTCGGTTGCGAAACAGGAAAATGTCGGCGAGGAGCAATACGCCGGCCAGACCGAAAAGACCGAGCAGAACGGGGTCGTCGAAGAGGGTAAAGTGGCCATCGGCAAACAGGGCGCTACCCGGCTGCGGGACATCCGTGTCGGCCGCGTCGGTACCGAACAGGCCGAAGCAAAAAAAGGAAGCCAGGGCCAGGAAAATGGATTGGATACGTTGAATCATGGGGCGAAGTTAGAGCAAAGACCGGTTGCCGCACAACCCGAGAGTAGAAAGAACGGTCCGGGGGCATCCGGCGTTAAGACGGAGTTAATCTGGCATACCGGTCTCCGCACCCGCTCCCCGCCGACCGTTCCCCTTATCTTCGCGTCCCCCAATGTCCTACCTCTCCCGCTTACTCCCGTTCTTGTTCCTGATCGCCCTCCCGATCGGTTTGGCCGCCCAGCAACCGGAACCGGAGAAGGAGACGATCAGTATCGACCACGCCGACGTGCTACAGCTGGTCGACAAGGGCAAATCCCAGCGGCTGATCGGGGGGGTCGAGCTCAGTCAGGACAGTATTTTCATGTACTGCGACAGCGCCGAGCTGGTCGAAGAGGTACAGGTGTACGCCTACGACAATGTCGTCCTCCAGCAGGGGGACAGCCTGGCCGCCTTCAGCCGGTTCCTGGATTACAACGCCGAAACCCGGCTGGCCAAGCTCCGCTACGACGTCGTACTTAAACGAGGGGAAACGGAACTTTATACCGAGCGGCTGGATTACGACCTGGCCACCCGGCAGGCTACCTACCATACCGGTGGTCGAATCACCCGCAACGGCACCGAACTGCGGAGTATCCACGGTTACTACTACGCCGATACCCGTAACGTCTACTTCCGGGACAGCGTGGTCGCCGTCGACGATCGCTTCGAGATGCGGGCCGATACCCTGCGCTACGACCTGGCCGCCGAACGCGTCTACTTCCTCGGTCCGACGGTGATCCGTAGCGATACCCACCAGATCTACTGCGAGGCCGGTTACTACGACGTGGCCCTGGACCAGGCGGTATTCGAACAGAACGCCCAGTACAAAAGCGGGGAGCGACTCGCCGCCGCCGACGTCATCCAGTACTACGGTGACCGGCAGGTCTACGTGCTGGAGGGGGACGCTTACGTCGCCGAGGGAGAATTCCAACGGGCCACCGCCGACCGGATTGATTTCTTCCGGGCCGAGGATCGCTATCAGCTGAGGGGGAACTCCCGGGTGGTCGACTCCGTACAAACCGTGACCGGGGAAAACATCGACTACGACGCCAGGTCCGGCAGCTACGCGGTGAGCGGTGGGCGGTCCACCGTCTCCAACCCGCCGATGCTGCTGACCGCCGACGAGATGGTCTCCAGCGACGCGACCGGGATCGGCACGGCCACCGGCGACGTTATCTACCGGGATACCTCCGCACAGCTGACCGTCACCTCCGACCGGGCGGACTATAACCAGCGCACCGGTTACCTCAAGGCCAGCGGCGGTACGCGCGGCCGGCCCCTGATGAGCGTCGTGCTGGATGCAGACACCATGTACATGGCTGCCGATACCCTGATCTCCCTGCGCTCCGACAGCGTGGACGCAAGCGGGGATACCGTGCGTTACCTGGCGGCCTATAAGGACGTCCGTATTCTCAAGAGTGACATCCAGGCGGTGGCCGACAGCCTGGGCTTCAACACCGTGGATTCCATCCTGACGCTCTACCAGAATCCCGTACTCTGGCAGGATACCAGCCAGCTGACGGCCGATACCATTGACCTCTACCTGAAAAACGAGGCCCCGGACAAGGTCGTACTGCGGCGCAACGCCATGGTCATCACCAGTCCGGACCTGATCTTCTTTAACCAGGTGCGCGGAAAGGAAATCCAGGCCTACTTTAACGACAGCAGCTCCCTGGAGCGGACGGAGGTGAACGGCAACGCCGAGGCCATTTACTACGCCCAGGACGATTCCGGGGCCTACATCGGTGTCGACAAAACCGCCTGCAGCCGCATGGTCCTCTTCTTCGAGGGCGGGGGCGTTTACCAGATCAAATTCCTGGCGCAGCCGAGTGGCCGGCTCGACCCGATGGGCGACATCAACCACGAAACTTTCCGGCTCGAAGGATTCCGCTGGCTGCGGGACTTCCGCCCGGTGGAACTGGGGGATCTGTTCGGGCCGAAGCTCGCCATTCCGGTGGCCGATCCCGCCCGGCCGCCCCGGGGCCGACCGGATCCCGCTCCCGCCCGCCCGGCCGCGGGGGAGGGGGGCGACCCACCCACCAAACGCGCCAGGGCTACCCCCCGGGAATCAAATTAATTACCTTCGGTCCCATGCCACGTCTCTTGCTCGTTCTGCCGCTACTCCTGTTTGTATCCACTCCCGCTCCCGCCCAGCTCGCCACGCTCATCGACAGTATGGACCTGAGCCCCGCCTACTTCCTCGACCTCGGTAACCGGGAGTTCGAGGCCGGCCGGACGGGGTACGCCATCCTCGCCTACGAGCGCGGGCTGCGGCTGCGGCCGGGCCAGGCCGAACTGGCTAATAACCTCGCCTACGTGCGCGCCGAGGCGGGGCTGAACGAGCGGGAACCCGCCGGCTTCTTCGGCCTCCGTTGGTGGCGGACGGCCGGAGCGGTGATCGGGGCAACGACGGCCTTCGTCCTGGCCCAGGTTTTTTGGTGGGCCGCCGTGGGGACGGGGCTCTTCTGGTGGATCCGAAGGGAACGGATGAACGAGAAACAACGTTTCGCCCTGCTGCCCCTGGCCGTTACCGCCGCTCTGCTGGCCGGCTTGTTTTTTAGCCTCGGCAGCAGCCGGAATACGGTACTGCGCAACCGGGGAGAAGCCATCCTGGTGGTGGAGGACAGTGAACTGCGGGTCGCTCCGGAAGCCGGTGCGAGCCTGGAAGACCGACTGGGGGCGGGGGTCAAACTCCGCATCGTGGATACCTTCGGGGAGTACACCAAGGTCGCCCTCCCGGACGGTAGCCAGGGCTGGCTGGAAAATACCGCCTTCGAGGTTATTTAGACGGTGCCGTAACGACTTCCCGGCTCCGCGCATAGAGGGGAAAGTTACTCCCATGCGCCTGCTCTACTCCCTGCTTATTTGTGTAAGTTTTTGCACCTGCGTCCACGCCCAGTTCCACTTCGGCCCGGTGGCCGTCTGCAAAAGCACCGTGAACGTCGCGTTGCCGCCCGACGGCTGTCAGGCCGACATCACCCCCGGCATGATCGATGGCGGAAGCTTTCACGGCACCAGCGGCTATTTCTGGAGTTCGGTGTCGCCAGGGACGCTGGCCCCGGGCACCCGTACCGTGACCCTGACGGTCAGCGACTGGTACGGCTACTCCCGCTGTACATCCACCGTCGTGGTGGAGGACAAGACCCCACCCGTGGCCGTCTGCGATTACGGGCTGCAAACCTTCGCCAACAGCCCCAACGTCACGGACGGTTACCACCCCTCCAACATCGACTACGGGACGACCGACAACTGCGATTTCTCCCTCGAACTCTTCAATACGCAACTTTCTCCCCGGTACTGGGGCCCCCAGTGGTTGCGACTGGTCGCCACCGACGACGCGGGTAATTCCTCCCAGTGCTACACGGATATCAACGTGCTCAGCCCCAATATGCCGTCCGGCTGGAGCCCCTGTTTTCCCCGGGGAGACAACTACTTCGAGGACATCCACCGCGTGCAGTTATCCGGTCCGGCTACCTCCATCAACAACATCGTGGCACCGGGAGGAACCTGGTACAGCGACTATTATACGGTGACGCCCGGCGTTAACCTCAGTCTGATCCTGACCCCGGAATACTTCCACGGTACCTACCCGGAATACTGGGTGGTGCTGTACGACCAGAACGTTGACGGCGACTTCGAAGATGCCGGCGAGGTGGTCTACTCCGGCCGCGGCACCGGCGTACAGGCCGCCACGATCGTGCTGGCGGACCTGCCCGGCCGGCTCGCCATTTCCAAACTGCGGATACTGATGAGTTACGACCCGATCACGGACTACTGTCCGACCGACTTTTACGGGAGCCACGTGGATTTCACCGTCCGGATGGCCGATCACCCCAATCCGCTGGCGGACCGGGAGGAAGTGGCCAGTGCGGCTTCCCGGATCACTCCCGAGGCCAGTGGGGATGTGCGCCCGGAACCCAAGCCTGCCGCGGCGGTACGCGCCGAACTGGCCCGCCGGGAGGAGAAAGTGGTTGCCTCCGGCGTGGCGGTTTATCCCAACCCCGCGCGTAGGGGCGGTACCGTACGGCTGACCGGCGTGGAGGGGACGATCGAGCTCTTTTCCGTCACGGGGCGGCGCATGTCGGTTCAGGGCGGGGACGCAGGTGCCACATCCGCTGAGATCAGCCTGCCGGCGGATCTGGTGCCGGGTGTTTACCTGCTGAAAGTGGGAGATTGGACGGAACGGTTGGTGGTGAGGTAGAAAAAAGAGAAAAGAACGTCCCGCTGCCGGCGGGACTGAAAGAAGAAAGACCAGACGTCGTAGTATCGATGCCTGGTCTTTTCTCTTTCTTCTTTCAGGTCGCGGAGCGGCCGGTCTTTCTTCTAGAACAACGCTTCGATCACGTTTTCCTCCGTAATTCCCTCGGCCTCGGCCTTATAGTTGCGGACGATGCGATGGCGGAGTACGTAGCTGGCGATGGCCTGGACGTCGGCGATATCGGGGCTGTACTTGCCGTTGATCGCCGCGTGGCACTTGGCCCCGAGCACGAGGTACTGACTGGCGCGCGGGCCGGCCCCCCAGCTGATGTACTCGTTGACGTTCTTACCGGCCCGGGCGGTGCCGGGGCGGGTCTTGCCGGTGAGGGCTACGGCGTACTCCAGTACGTTGTCGCTGATCGGGATCTTGCGGACGAGTTGCTGGAAGTAGAGAATCTCCGATCCGCTGAGGATGGAGTTAAGCTGCACTTTTTTGTCTCCCGTAGTGCCCTTGACGACGGCGATCTCCTCCTCGTAGCTGGGGTAGTCGAGCGGAATGTTGAACATGAAGCGGTCCAGCTGGGCCTCGGGCAGTGGATAAGTACCCTCCTGCTCGATGGGGTTCTGGGTGGCCAGCACGAAGAAGGGGGCGGGCAACTGGTGGCGGACGCCGCTGACGGTGACGCTGCGTTCCTGCATGGCTTCCAGGAGGGCGGCCTGGGTCTTGGGGGGCGTCCGGTTGATCTCGTCGGCCAGGACGATGTTGGCGAACAGCGGGCCGGGGAGGAATTCGAACTTGCGGTCGTCGTTCAGGATCTCGGAGCCGGTGATGTCACTCGGCATGAGGTCCGGGGTGAACTGTACGCGCTTGAAGTCGAGGTCCAGTACTTCGGAGATGGTGGACACCAGCAGGGTCTTGGCCAGTCCGGGGACGCCGACCAGCAGGGAGTGACCGTTGGCGAACAGACTGATCAGGACGGTCTCGACGACCTTATCCTGCCCGACGATCACCTTGCCGATCTCGGCACGGAGGTTGCGGTAGGCGGCGGCGAGGGCGTCGACGGCTTCTACGTCGGATTTGTAGTTAGGGGTGGCCATGGGTGGGGGTTAGCTTTCTATCGGGGGCGTAAAGATGATTAAATGATTTGGGTGGGGGAAATGTTGCTTACCGGGGAAGCCCGTTTCGGGTCAGCGCGTAATCAACCAACTCCGTAACAACCCCTGGTCAAGAGTCCCCTGACCGATAATTGCGGTATTCAGCTCCGAGAACCGTAGCAGATAGGCCCCGCCCGGTAACCCCCGCGGGTCAAACGTCACCCCCTCCGCCGTCCGCTGCACCCGCCCCGCCATGTCCGTGATCTCTAGTTGACCCGGAGCCGCTCCGAGCACGGTGTAAGTCCCGTCTCCGTTGGTCGCCAGGGAGAACCGGTCGGCCGCCACTTCGACGGTGGCCAGCGGACTCACCGTTTCGCTGCCGTCGTAATCCCGCGCCCGCACCCGGTACCACCAGCGGCCCGCCGTCACTTCGGTCTCGGTAAAGCTGTAGTCAGAACGATGGCTGGCCGGGACGCGGCCGACCTCCCGAAAGTCGGTTCCGGGACCCGCTCGCTCCAGGAGATAGTCGGCTACGTTGTCCTCCGTCCCGACCTCCCAGTGAATTTCTACTTCCCCCTTGCCCCTCGGCGTGGCCCCGACGTCCACCCAGCTGACGGGGAGTCCCACTTCGAGGGATTCGATGGGTCCGATATCCGGTCCCGCGCCCACCACCCGCGGCTGGTCGAGGTAGTCGGTGGTGTAGTCGCCCGTGGGGAGGGCGGCGTCGATCAGGGCGGAGCCGGCGGCCGGGTAATAGTTTCCGTTTCCGGGGCTGGCAAAGCGGGGGTCACCGTCGCGGTGGCCGACCACGGTATTGCCCTGGTCGCCGTCGCTGGCGTCGAACTGGGCGACGGTCAGCCGGGTGTCGCTGTCCTGGAGGTAGACCGGGGCGGGGTCGCCGTTGTCGTTCCAGAAAAGATTGTGCTGATAGACGTTGGGGCCGAGCCCGTCGGTCTCCGTATCGAAGAGGATCAGGGCCACGTTGGCCGGATAGAAACCGGGGAGCGGGTTGTGCCCCGTGCGAAAGGCGACGTTGTTACGAATGCGGTTATTAAAGACCTTGTCTTCCAGCCCGAAGCCCCGTACCCGGAAGGCGGCCTCGTCGGTATCGGCGATCAGGTTATGATCGTATAGGTTATCGTGGCAGACGAGCAGGTCCTGGTATACGCTCAGGGTAAAGCCGTAGGCGGTCGGCTGCGACTGGGAGGGGGAATTGCGTAGCCCGACGATGAGATTGTGATCGACCCGGTTGTGATCGCCGTTCACCTGGATGGTGGTGCGGCAGTCGGTGACCGTGAGGTGGTGAAAGCGGTTGAACTGGCAACGACCTTCCGTGCCGTCGGCCCCGAAGGGGTGACTGTAGGGAATGTCGGGTGCCGTGATGTCATTGTAGCTGATGTCGTTCCGACTAACGGTGCCGGAGTTGCCGGGTGTGGCCAGCAATTCCACGCCGTTATGCGCCCAGTTCCGGTAACGGTTATTGGTCACGACGGCATCGTTCGCTCCATCCGTCAGCAGGGTGCCGTCGGCGCAGCCCCGGTCCGATCCCAGCCCGTAGAAGAGGGTGAACTCGGAGTCGAAGTCATTGTCTTCCACCAGCGCGAAGTCGGACCCCTGGGTCAGGACCAAACCCGAACGGCTACTCCCGCCGATCCGGCAGCGGCGGACGGTCAGGTGGGAAGACCCGATGGCCAGGACAGCCGCCAGGCTACCCCCGCGAATCTCCAGGTCCTGAAGGATGATGTGGTCGGTGTTGTCTACCAAGACGGTGTTAGACGGCTGGGCACCACGTATACTACTGAACGTCAGGGCCGGGTTAGCCGGGGAGACGATGGAAAGGAAGCTGTCATCGGCGGCCCAGACACTGGTGGCCCCAGCATTGTCGGTTGTCCCCAGAGCGAGGTTTTCTCCCTTACGCAGGGCCTCCGCTTCGTCCAGGTAGAGACGTGCGGGCGCACCCGAGATCGGCAGTTGCCAGATACCGGGACTACTTTCGGTCCAGTTAGCGGGGACCTGCCAGTCTCCATTGGCGATGTCGGCTACGGTCGTAATGATGGGTAGGGGGCCATGGCCATAGCTGCCGTAGATAACCGGGGCCAGGGGTGTTCCGGAAGCCTGAGTGACGAGCCGTTCCGTCCAGGTAGCCCCTCGCTTAAGCAGGTAAGTATTACCAATCTCCGTACCATCATTGCGAATTTTCTGGAGTGTCCTCCAGGCGGTCGTCTCACTGAGGCCGTCATTGGCGTCACTTCCCCCGTCGGCATCGAGGTAATAGGTCTGGTTGGGCTGGGCGGTGAGGAGACCGGTCAGGAGGAAGAGGAAGGGGAAGAGGGCAGGGCGCATAACTTCAATTCTGGGCCGGCAGCAAATCGTCCCCCCGCGTCTTCCCGCTAAGCGGAGAGTCGAACCCCACCCCAACCCGGTGGCGGCGGATCGTCAGAATATCTTCCGCCTTGGCGTGCCTGGATCGCTGAGCGTCACTGATCTTTTTGGTGACACGGTGGTAGCGCTCCAGGGAGTACCTCATCGGAGCTCGGCCGGGGGGAAGGGCAAAATAGCGGGAGACGTGATTTGCTCGGTTGCGGCAGTCATAGTTTTAAAGATAGCGAATATCCCGACTGCGGAGTAGCCGAAAAAATATTGCTACCCTTGTAAGAAACCGGCTTCCCCCCGCATCCAATCAGCAGATGCCCCCGACAATCGACCACATCATCGCCACCTACGGCCCCGTCCTCTGGCCGGTCTGTCTCGGCTACGCCCGCGACGAACCCGAGGCCCGCGACCTGCTCCAGGAGGTTTACGTAAACGTTTGGCGGCGGCTCGACGGCTTCCGGGGGGAGGCGGCGCTGAAGACCTGGCTCTACCGCGTCGCCGTCAATACCTGCCTGATGCATCGTCGCAAACGGGTCCTGAAAACGGTGGATCTCGACCAGGCGGATGCCTGCCACGAGCCTGCCTCCGACAACCCACAACTGGCCACCCTCCGGGCCGCCATCCGCCGGCTGCCCCGCCGGGACCGCTTACTCATACTGCTCTACCTGGAAGACCTGAGCTACGGAGAGATCAGTGCGGTAACCGGCGAGAGTACCTCTAACGTCGGCGTCCGGCTGCACCGCATTCGTAAAACCCTCACCCAACTCGTACAAACCACCGCAGCATGGAACCCCTGAAAACAATCTGGCGCGAACAAAGCTTCGCAGACTCCGACCCACTGGTCCTGACTCCCCTGCCTGACTTCAGCCGACTGGCGGAAGAGGAGCGCCGCCGGGAAAAATGGATGCCCTACACCAACGGCTTCATCGGGCTTATGCTGATTTGCATGGGCGTCTTCTATTACTGGGTGGGGGCCCTCTCCAGCGGCTACGGCTGGCTGGGTTTTTTCCTGGTCATCCTGAGTGCCCTGTCCATTGCCTACTGTACCCAGATCGCCAGATTACCGGCGCGGCTGCTCCGGCACGAAAAGTCCGCCGCGGAATTTGCCCGGGAGGTCGGAGCCATCCTGCGCCGCCGGATCATCGCCCTGGGCGTAGGGCTGGCCATTCAGAACGTGACGCTCGCCGTCGGTGTCTACCTGATGATCCGGGGCGCCTCCGGGCCGTGGACGGGCGGAGCTACCGGCCTCTGGTTCGGGGTCTGGCTCGGGCTGGGCGGGCTGACGGTCGGGCTGGCCGTAGCCGCCTACCGCCGCCACTACCGGGAGGAACTGGCACTCGCGGATTCCTTCTCGGAAGACGGGTTGTTGTAAGTTTTTACCACTAAGACACTAAGGGGCACTAAGCCACGCTAAGTGTCCCTTAGTACGGCTCAGTGCCTTAGTGGTAAAAGAAAAACGACGCAGTCGTTCTGCGCTACGGAACAACAATATCCCCACCCAGCAATTACCTTTGCACCTTCAAATCGTAACCTTCCCAGCATGCCCGCCCTGACCCCTCGTTTCGACCAGTTCCGCCACCGCCACATCGGCCCCTCGGCCGCCGAAACGGCCGAAATGCTCGCCACCATCGGCGTCGATTCCCTGGACCAGCTGATGGACCAGACGGTGCCCGACAACATCCGGGACCGCAAGGACCTCGACGTCGCCCCGGCCGTCAGCGAGTACTACTACCTGCAGCACCTGAAGGGCATCGCCCGCCGCAACAAGGTCTTCCGCAGTTTCGTGGGCATGGGCTACTACGGCACCGTTACCCCGAGCGTCATCGCCCGCAACGTTTTTCAGAACCCGGGCTGGTACACCCAGTACACCCCCTACCAGGCGGAGATCGCCCAGGGGCGGCTGGAGGGGCTGCTCAACTTCCAGACGATGGTCAGCGACCTGACCGGCATGCCGATCGCCAACGCCAGTCTGCTCGACGAGGGGACGGCCGCGGCCGAGGCCATGGGGCTCTTCTACGGGGTACGGAACAAGCGGGCAAAGGACGAGCCGGCCAACGTACTGCTGGTCTCCGACCAGGTACTGCCGCAGACGCTGGCCGTGCTCCGGACGCGGGCGGAGCCGCTGGACATCAGGGTCGAGGTCGCAGGTGCAAACACTTTTGATTTCAGCGGCGGCCGCGTCTTTGCCATGGTGTTGCAGTATCCCGGGGCGGACGGTCGCGTCGAGGATTACCGGGCCCTCGTGGATGCCGCCCGGGAGGCGGACGTGCACACCATCGTCTGCGCCGACCTGCTCTCCCTGACCCTGCTGACCCCTCCCGGAGAGTGGGGGGCGGACGCCGTGGTCGGCAATACCCAGCGCTTCGGCGTCCCGATGGGCTTCGGTGGGCCCCACGCCGCCTACTTCACTACCCTGGACAAGTACAAGCGGCAGATCCCCGGCCGCATCATCGGCGTCAGCCAGGACCGCCACGGCAACTACGCCCTGCGGATGGCCCTGCAGACGCGGGAGCAGCACATCCGCCGGGAGAAGGCCACTTCCAACATCTGTACGGCCCAGGCCCTGCTGGCCAACATGGCCGGCTTCTACGCCACCTACCACGGAGCGGAGGGGCTGACCGCCATCGCCCGGCGTACCCACCACTTCACCGTCATCCTGCACGATACGCTGGTGAAGGCCGGCTACACCCTGGCCGGCGACCAGTTTTTCGATACCCTCCACATCGAGGTATCTCCCGAGAAGACGATCGAGATCAGGAACCGCGCCGAACGGGAAGGCTACAACTTCTACTACCCCGGGGAGGGGGGCATCCGGATCAGCTTCGACGAGACGGTGGCCACCAGCGATCTCCAGGCGGTGTGCCGGATCTTCGCGGCGGACCTCGACTACGCCGGCGCCGAACTGACGGCGGACGGGGGCATCTCCGGCATCGAAGATCACATTGCACCTGCGCTCCGTCGGCAAAGTAACTTCCTGACCCACCCGAACTTCAACCAGTACCGCACCGAAACGGAAATGATGCGCTACCTGAAGCGGCTGGAAAACAAGGACCTCAGCCTGATGCACAGCATGATCCCGCTCGGCTCCTGCACCATGAAACTGAACGCCGCCACCCAGCTGATGCCCGTCAGCTGGCCGGAGTTCGCCGACATCCACCCCTTTGCGCCCATCGAGCAGGCCCAGGGCTACAAGCAACTCTTCACGGAACTGGAGCGCGACCTGGCCGAGATCACCGGCTTTACCGCCTGTAGCCTGCAGCCCAACAGCGGGGCCAGTGGCGAATACGCCGGTCTGCTGACGATCCGCGCCTACCACCACGACCGGGGCGATACCCACCGCGACGTGGCCATCATTCCCGAAAGTGCCCACGGCACCAACCCCGCCAGTGCCGTGATGGCCGGCATGCGGGTAGTGGTCGTGAAATCCGACGAGGCCGGTAACATCGACCTCGAGGACCTGAAGGAAAAGGTGGCCGAGAACCGGGAGCAACCTCTCCAGCCTGATGATCACCTACCCGAGTACCTACGGGGTATTCGAAACCGGGGTCGTGGAGATCTGCGAGCTCGTCCACGAAGCCGGCGGTATGGTGTACATGGACGGGGCGAACATGAACGCCCAGGTCGGCCTGACCAGCCCGGGCCGGATCGGGGCGGACGTCTGCCACCTGAACCTGCACAAGACCTTCGCCATCCCCCACGGCGGCGGCGGCCCCGGGATGGGCCCGATCTGCTGCAACGAGGCCCTGGCCCCCTACCTGCCCGGCCACCCACTGCAGGATACCGGCGGGCAGAAGGCGACCTCGGCCGTCGCGGCGGCCCCCTGGGGCAGTGCCAGCATCCTGCTGATCAGCTACGCCTACATCCGGATGCTCGGCCCCGCCGGGCTGCGGGACGCCAGCGTCTACGCCATCCTGAACGCCAACTACATCAAGGAGCGGGTCGGCGGAAGGCCTACGACGTGCTGTTCACCGGCGAAAACGGCCGCTGCGGCCCACGAGCTGATCCTGGACCTGCGCCCCTTCAAGAGCGTGATGACGGCCGGCGACCTCGCCAAGCGGCTGATCGATTACGGCTTCCACGCCCCGACCCTGAGCTGGCCGGTGGCCGGTACGGTGATGATCGAACCTACGGAGAGCGAGAGCAAGGACGAACTCGACCGTTTCTGCGACGCCCTGCTCGCCATCCGGGAGGAGGCCGACGCCGTGGCCCGCGGGGATGCCGATGCCGAGGACAACGTCCTGAAGAACGCCCCCCACACCATCACGGAGATCACCGCCAACGACTGGACCCACGCCTACGACCGGGAAACGGCTGCCTACCCGCTGCCCTACCTCCGGGAAGGGTTCAAGTTCTGGCCCAGCGTCGCCCGGGTGGACGATGGTTACGGGGACCGGAATTTTGTGTGTACCTGCCCGCCGGTTTCCGATTATGCGTCGTGAGGCGACTATTTTCCAGCAGCAGTCGTGAGACGAACTCCCGGGCGACTAACGTCAGACCGGGAGGATTCGGCTCACGACGCTAACCTTTTGCCCATGCGCCCCCTATCCCTGTTTCTGCCCCTATTTCTCCTCCTCCTGACCGCCTGCTACGCTGATGAACTCGAGGAAAAGACCCAACTCGACCCCTTCTTCGACCTGCGCGGCTACATGACCCAGCAGATCGACAGCCTGACGGCGGCCCGGCCGCTGGTGACCAAGACGGTGATCCTGAACGGGCAGGAGGAAGAGCAGGTGCGGGACGACGTCAACTTTTCCACCGACCTGCGCGCCTTCCGGGAGGCGGATATCAACAAGCCGGCCTGGTTCGATAAGTACAAGACGGTGAAGCGGGACGGGGTCACGCTCTACGAAGCGCAGGACAGCAGCCTCCAGACCCAGCGGCTCCTCGTACAGCAGCAGGGCGGCCGGACCGTGCAGATCGACATCGTGCGCAAGACCGGCACGCTCCTCAGCGACGGGATCCAGGAACTGACCTACCGCCCCGCCTCGGGTTATACCATCGATACGGAACAGACCAACCGCTTCGGGGGCGATGTGGTGGCTTCGGTGAGTGTGTACTGGGAGTAAGTGAGGGAATGAAGGGGTGAGGGGGTGAGGGGTGTTACCACTCATCGGCTTCGCCGTTTTCGCAACAGCGAGCAATGCGCAGCAAGCGAGTAGCAACAGCGGCAGCCCCTCACCACCTCAATCCTTTAATCCTTATTTTGGCGGGCCAACCCAACAAATATGCGAACCACCGTCCTTTTTATTCTCCTCGCCATCTGCACCGGCCTGCTGGCCCAGGAAGTCCCCACGCGCCTCCTTGCCAACCCGGCCGTCAGTACTGACCACCTGGCCTTTACCTACGCCGGCGACCTCTGGATAGCGGAACGGGACGGGAGCGAACCCCGAAGACTCACCATTGGTCCGGGAGCGGAAATGAACCCCGTTTTCAGTCCGGACGGAAAGACGCTGGCCTTCAGCGGCAACTACGACGGCAACGTGGATGTCTACACCGTGCCGGTGACCGGTGGGGTACCCAAACGCCTGACCTGGCACCCCTGGCCGGACGAAGTGAGAGGATTTACCCCCGGTGGGGAGCGGGTGATCTTCAGCTCCCGGCGGGAGGTATTCACCAACCGCTTCGCTCAACTGCACTCAATCTCGCTGGACGGGGGCGCTACGGAGAATTACAATATCCCGACGATCGTCCACGCGGACTTTTCGGCCGACGGTAACTTCCTGGCCTACACCCCGCTACACGACCGCTTCGAGATGTGGAAGAACTACCGGGGAGGCACGGCCACCCGGATCTGGATCATGGATATGTCCGACAACACCGTCGTGGAAGTACCCAAACCCGCCGGCGGCAGCAACGACACCCAACCCCAGTGGCTGAACGGAAAGGTCTACTTCCGCAGCGACCGCAACGAGGAGTTCAACCTGTTCTCCTACGACCCCGCCACGAAGGAGGTCGAGCAACTGACCGATTTCAAGGACTTTCCCGTCCTGCACCTGAATGCGGGAGGCGGAGCGATCGTTTTCGAACAGGCCGGGTACCTGCACGAATTTGACCCTGGCAGCGGAAAGTCAAGCCGGATTGACGTGACCGTGAACGCCGATATTCTGGACGTCCGCCCCCGCTGGGTGTCGGGCGGCGATCACGTCCGGAGCGGCGGTGCTTCCCCCTCCGGAAAACAGCTGGTGGTCGACTTTCGGGGAGAGATTTTGACGGCCCCGACGGGTAATGGCGATATGGATAACCTGACCAATACCCCCGGTATCCACGAGTCTTATCCCCGCTGGTCTCCCGACGGAAAAACCATTGCCTACTTCTCCGATGCCAGCGGAGAGTACGCCCTTCACCTTTACGACCGCAAGACCGCTGGGGCGCGGGAGATCAAACTGAACGGTACCGGCTTTTACGCCCATCCCCACTGGTCGCCCGACAGCAAGCGGATCGCCTTCGTAGACAATGGACGCAACCTTTACCTGCTGGAGGTAAGCAGCGGGAAAGTGACCAAAGTCGATCAGGACGACAACTTCTTCCCCGGTGTTTACCGCGACCTGTTCGGCTCCTGGTCGCACGACGGAAAGTTCCTGGCCTACAGTAAAATAATGACGACGAACTTCGAGCGCGCCTTCGTTTACGACACGGGAAGCGGGAAGACCCTTCCGGTTTCCGACCCCCTGGCCAACGTGACCGAACCTACTTTCGACCCCTCCGGTAAGTACCTCTACCTGAGCACCTCCACGGATGCGGGCCCGGTCGTGAACTGGTTCCAGCAATCAAGTAACGACATGCGGCTGACCAACGGCATTTACCTGGTCACCCTGCAGAAGGACGTGGAATCTCCGCTGGTCCACCGGAACGAGATCGAGCCCATCGTCCCGGCGGACACCACCAAGACAAAGCCCCGGACCAGGATCGATTTCGACGGACTGGAGACCCGCATCGTTCACCTCCCGATCCCGAACGGATCTTACTACAACCTCCGGGTGGCCGAGGCGGATAAGTTGCTGTACATCTCCCGTACCGACGAAGGGAACCACCTGCACCAGTACGACCTGAAGGAGCGTAAAGACAAAAAACTGATTGAGGCCGACTGGGCGGAACCCACTGCCGACGGGAAGAAACTGCTCGTTGGGATGGAGGGGAAATGGGGCGTGACCGACCTGGCCAAGCCGGAGGAGAAAGATATCAAGCCGCTGGATAGCTACGGCATGAAAGTGCGCATCGAACCCCTTAAGGAGTTCCCCGGGATCTTCGATGAGATGTGGCGGGTGAACCGGGATTTTTTCTACGACCCCGGTATGCACGGCGTCGACTGGGCGGCGATGAAGACCAAGTACGCCACCTTCCTGCCCCACGTAAAGACCCGCCCGGACCTTTACCGCGTCATGGAGTGGATGGGCAGCGAACTGGGTGTCGGTCACCACCGGTTCAGCAGCCGGGGGGACGACGAGGACGAAACGGAGTACGTCAAGGGAGGGCTCCTCGGAGCGGACTTCGAAGTTGCCAACGACCGTTACCGCATCAGAAAGATCTACGGTGGGCTCAACTGGAACGGCGACCTGCGCAGTCCGCTGACCGAACCGGGCGTAAACGTGAAGGAAGGAGAATACCTGCTGGGCGTCAACGGTAAGCCGCTCAGAGCGGCCGATAATCTGTACCGACTCTTCGAAGCTACGGCGGACCGGAACATCGAGATCACCGTCGGTCCGAACGCCGACGGATCGGGCAGTCGTACCGTCCGGGTCACCCCGGTTGAGAGTGAGTACGGGCTGAGAAACCGCGACTGGGTGGAAGGCAACATCAGGAAAGTGAGCGAAGCGACCGACGGGAAGGTGGCCTACGTTTACGTCCCCAATACTGGTGGCGGTGGCTTCGAATACTTCAAGCGCTACTTCTTTCCCCAGGTTGACAAGCAGGCCATCATCGTGGACGAGCGGTTCAACGGCGGCGGACAGATCGCTGATTATTACATCGAACTGCTGATGCGCCCCTACCAGAACAGCTGGACTTACCGTTACGGACAGGACCAGCACGCACCAGTGGCCTCCATCCAGGGGCCGAAGGTGTTACTGATCGACGAAACGGCCGGTTCCGGCGGTGACCTCTTCCCCTACCTCTGGCGACAGAATGACCTCGGACCGATGATCGGTAAGCGGACCTGGGGGGGACTGGTCGGCGTACTCGGCTACCCGGAATTCATCGACGGGGGGATCGTAACCGCTCCGAACGTCGCCTTCTGGGACAAGGACGGCTACCGGGTGGAGAACGAAGGGGTCGCCCCCGACATCGAGGTAGAGCAGGACCCCGCCGCCGTCATGGCCGGCCGGGACCCCCAACTGGAGCGCGCCATCGAGGAAGTAATGAAGCAGCTACGGAATAAGCCGGCGGTCACCCCCGAGCGTCCCCCCTTCGAGAAGCGGGGTAGCGGCACCTTTGGGAAGGAATAAAAAAAGAGGTAGTGCCACCACAGCACCACCTCAGCCCTAACCAAATAAAACCAAATTAAAAGACACGGAAGCAACGGTGTTACCCCCGTGTAGAATCAAATATAGCTGGTTATTGTACATTTTACGCTAAGGGGGGGGAGGTAATTAGGGTCAGAAGATTAGTGGGTCTAAAATTGACATCGTAGAATATTCATTGGTAACTTTGCATTAAAGTGGAATTTATATTGGCGAGTAGTGAATGTTGTGAATTTTATGGTAGCATATTTAGAAGTATTGAGCAGCTACGGTAACAATGGCAAAATGATGTTCTGTTTCTAATTTGTATCAGTGGCTTTTATTCTAAAATTCAAATTGTTATGCTTATTCACAATCAGCGGCTGCTTATCCAGGATGCGCCAGTACGATGGGTTGCCGTCGTAAAAAGGCTTTTTTTCATACTTCTTTTCCTGGCTGCCTGGATCCCGGTAAGTGCCCAATCCGGAGACGCCGCCTTTCTGCGGACGGTTTACGATGACGTGCTCACGGAAGAAGGCTGCTACGAGTGGTTGCGGGAACTGACCCAGGGAGTCGGTCACCGGCTGGCCGGCAGTTCGGGGGCGGCAGCGGCCGTGGAGCGGATGCGGCTACTGATGGATACCCTCGGTTTCGATACCGTGTACCTCCAGCCCTGTGAGGTTCCTCGCTGGGAGCGGGGGGCCCCGGCTACCGGCCGGATCGTCAACAACCGTACGGTCGGCACCCAGGAGTTGCGGGTGATCGGTCTGGGTAATGCCACCGGGACCGGTACGGCGGGGGTGACCGCCGAAATTGTCGAGGTACATGGCCTGGAGGAAGTGGAACGGCTCGGCCGTGCCGGGGTAGCCGGCAAGATCGTCTTCTACAACCGCCCGATGGACCCCACGAAGATCAATAGCTTCGCCGCCTACGGTGGCGCGGTGGACCAACGCGGCTTCGGACACATCACGGCCGCCAGGTACGGTGCAGTGGCCGTCCTCGTTCGCAGTATGACCAACAAACTGGATGACGTACCCCACACCGGCGCGGTGGCCCGCATCGATACGCTGCCCGCCGTCCCGGCGCTCTCCGTATCCACCAACGATGCGGAGATGCTGTCCGAATTACTGAAGGCCGGCCCCGTCCGCGTCCACCTGAAGTCCGGCGGTCGGATACTGCCCTCCGTCACGAGCTATAACGTGATCGGGGAGATCAGGGGTAGCGAGCGGCCGGAGGAGATCATCCTGGTCGGTGGTCACCTCGATAGCTGGGACGTAGGAGAAGGGGCGCACGACGACGGTACCGGCTGCGCCCACGCCCTGCAGGTGCCGGCGACCCTGCGAAGACTTGGCTACCGCCCCAAACGGACACTGCGGACCGTTCTCTTCATGAACGAGGAGAACGGACTGAAGGGCGGACAGGCCTACTGGGCCGCCTCGAACGAAGCAGAGGAGTTTCACCTGGCGGCCATCGAGAGTGACCGGGGTGGCTTCACCCCCCGGGGCTTCAGCGCCGAGGCGGAGGATGCCGTTTTTGCCGACCATTACCGGGCGGTGAATCAGTGGCTGCCGCTGCTGGAACCCTACGGACTGACTTTCGTTCAGGGTGGGGGAGGAGCCGACATCAGCGGCCTCAAAAGCCAGGGCGGCCTGCTCCTCGGGTTTCTGCCGGACAGCCAGCGGTACTTCGATTTTCACCATACGGCCGAGGATGTTTTTGAGAACGTCAACCGCCGGGAACTCGAATTGGGCGCGGCCGCCATAACTTCGCTGGTGTACTTAATTGATAAATATGGCCTCAGCGACGGAAAATAAGATCAGGGTCCGGGAACTGGAATTCGTCCCCTTTCTTTCGGAAACCGAGCTGCGCACCCGCGTAGCCGAACTCGGAGCCGCGCTCAACGCGCAGTTGGCGGAAAACGGCCGGCCCGTTTTCGTCATCATGCTCAATGGCGCGTTCGTCTTCGCGGCCGATCTGGTGCGGGCCAGCCGGCTCGGGGGAGAGATCTGCTTCGTGCGTACCAGCAGCTACGACGGCACCGCCTCCACCGGGGAGATCCGGATCCTGCTCGCCCCGGAACCCGCGCTGATCGCGGATCGGGACGTCATCCTGGTGGAAGACATCGTAGACAGCGGCTACACCATGCACACTTTTTTACCCATCCTCCGGCAGCTCGGCCCCCGCTCCGTTACCCTGGTCACCCTGCTGCACAAGCCGGAGGCTACGAAGAAAGAGGTACCCATCGACCTGATCGGCTTCTCCATCCCCGATAGCTTCGTCGTGGGGTACGGGCTGGACTACAACGGTCACGGCCGCCAGTTGCCGGCCATCTACCAACTCGCGCAGGATTTTTAAGGACTATAAGGATGCAAGGAATTGAGGAACCGATGCCACTGACGCTGCGCCTTATCAAGCAGGAGGATAATGCGGCCGTGGCCCACGTCATTCGTACCGTTATGCCGGAATTCAACTGCGTCGGAGATGGATTTTCCATCAACGATCCCGAAGTGGAAAATATGTACGCGGCTTACGATCTCCCGAACGGAGCCTTCTTCGTATTGGAGGAGGAGGGCGAACGCGCAGGTGCAAAATCAATCGTAGGGGTGGGGGGCTACGCTCCCCTTACCGGCGGCCCTCCCGGCGTGTGTGAACTCCGCAAGATGTACGTCCTCCGCGGGGGGAGGGGCCGGGGTGGGGGCCGTCTGCTGATGGAGGCCTGTATCGCGGGTGCCCGGTCGGCCGGCTTTACCCAAATGTACCTGGAGACGGTCAACGCCATGACGGACGCCGCCGCGGTGTACAAAAAATACGGGTTCCGGTACATCGAGGGGCCGCTGGGGGGCACCGGGCACACGGGGTGCGACCGGTTCATGCTGCGCGCCCTGTAGCATAGGCTTCAGCCTGTGGGAGGATTTATCCGACGGAGTGTACGGCGAAGCTTGTACACGACTGTAACACGCGCTGTCGCTCATCACGGTGCACTTCCTCCGTCGGATAAATCCTCCCGCAGAGTAAACTCTACGATACGCCCCTCACCCCGTCTTCTCAATCAAATATTTGTGGTACCGCTTCGGTACGTGATTCAGGTGCACCTTCATGTTGCGCCGCTCCGGAATGTCTACCGCCTTGAAGTAGGTCTGCCAGAGTTGCTGGTAATCGGTCTCGGTGCCGGCCAGCATTTCCTGGGAGAGGTAGCGCAACTGCCCGTCCTGCTCCGCGTCCAGGGTGATGAATTCGGCCCGCTTCACGGCGGGGTCCCAGTGCATACCGTAGTGCCGCTTAGTGTCGTAAATAAGCCAGTGCATGGCCGGGTAGCGGGCCACGAAGTGATCGCAGCCGACGGGTAGCACGTTGAAATCCGGATTGACGAGGGAGACGAACATCCCGTCCGGGGTCTCCTGGAAACGGACGAACTGGTGCAACCGGTGAATCTCGCGACCCATCTGCTGGTTGAGCCGCTGGAGCTGGCGAATTTGTTCGTCAGCACTGTCCTGGCTGACGTCAACCGAACTTTCCATCTGGCGACGGACGTAGTGGAGGACCAGCCGCTCCACCCGCTCGTGCTCGCTCAGGACGGCCCGGAGCAGGAATTTTTTCAAAATTTTACTACCCGAGCGTTTTTCCAGTCCGGCCAGTACCCGCCGGGCGTGATCCGGCTCTGTCGCTACCGTGATCGCCTCGGTGAAGATCTGGGGTTGGTAGCGATCCTCGGCGATGATGTCGGTCACCGTAGCCTTTAGCCGGTAGGTCTCGAAAATGACCGAGAGCAACCCCTCAAAGGAGCCGTCGTAGACGAAGATCACTGGTGCAGCAATTGGGCCAGGGCCTGACTCAGTTCGGGATAGGCAAAGCGGAAACCGGCCCCCTGGATTTTGGCGGCTGAACACTTACAGCTGTCCAGCACCGTGTGGCTCATCTCGCCGAGGGCCAGTTTGAGGGCGGCCTCCGGGGCGGGCATCACGATGGCCGACTTTCCCATCGCCGGCCCGAGGGCAGCGGCAAAGGGCTTGTTCCTAACTGGATTTGGCGCCGTGCAGTTGTAGATACCCGTCAGGTCCTGCTCGATGGCGTAGGCGTACGTATTGATCAGATCTTCGATGTGGATCCAGCTGTAAAACTGCTGGCCGTCGCCGAAGTAGGTCGACGTCCAGAAATTCAGGGGGATCAGCATTTTAGCCAGCGCACCGCCCTCCGGGTGAAGTACGATGCCCGTCCGGTTGATGAAGGTCGGGATACCGAGGGCAGCTACGCTATCGACGCTCGCTTCCCAGGCGATGCAGGACCGGCTGAGGAATCCGGTCCCCGGGCCGTCGGCTTCCGTCATCACCTTTTCGCCCCGGTCTCCGTAGAAACCGATGGCGCTCGCGCTGAGGTAGAGTTTGGGCCGCACGGCCAGTCGCTCCAGGGTCCGGGCCAGCAGGTGGGTGGAATTCACCCGGCTGTCGATGATAATGGCCTTGCGCTCGTCGGTCCATCTGGCGTCGGCGATCCCGGCTCCGGCGAGGTTCATGACGTAGTCTACGCCGGCGAAGGCCTCCTCGTCGATCGTACCGGCCTTAATGTCCCAGTGGTAGGCGGGAAAGGTTGCCTCCAGGTTACGCGTCCTGGAGAGGTGACGAACTTCGTGACCGTCGCGGCGCAGGCGAAGGGAGAGATGGGAACCGACGAAACCGGTACCTCCGGCGATGAGTATTACGGACATACAGAGGTAGCGTTTGGGGCGGGCGGTTTGTTTAAAATTCGGCACCTGCGCCCTCGCCCGGGCGGAGGTGTTGAGGGACGAGAAGGGGTGAGGGGTTGTGGACTTGCTCACCAGTGCGAGGCCGGCGGAGCCGCTGAGTGGTAACACCCCTCAGTCCATCACCCCCTCAGTGCCTCACCTCCCCTCACACGGCCAAACCCACTCACTCAGCGGGTACCGCTGCCCCAGAAAGTTAAAGTGCCACCATTCCGTGCGGATCGTGCCGAAACCCTGCCGGCGCATCGCCGCCTGGAACAGTGCGCGGTTGGCCAGTACTTCGGCGGGCAGGCCCGTGGTGGTGGTGTAGGCGGCCTCGCCGAAGAAATCGTAGCCGGTACCCATGTCGAGTTCTTCTCCGGTAGCGCGCTCAACGACGGTGAGGTCGGCGGCGGCACCGCGACTGTGGAGGCTGCCGCGACTGGGGCGGGCCACGTAGCGGGCGTCGGGCAGGATGTCCCAGAGGCGTTGCTGGTAGGGGGCGGGGCGGTAGCAGTCGTACATCTTCAGGCCCAGTCCCTGGCGGCCCAGTTCCCGGTGGACGGCGAGCAGGGCGCGGGCCACTTTCGGGCGGTAGAAGCAGCGTCCGCAGTCGTAGACCCGTTGTTCCATAAAGTTGTTGGCGGTGGCGTAGCGCAGGTCCAGCAGGATGCTGGAATCGAGGCGAATCAATTCCGTCCACTGGGTGGTATCGTAGTCAATGACCGGAACTGGCGGCGGCGGCGGTGGAGGCACTTCGACCGGGAAAAAAGCCGCGAGCGCGGGTGGTGGCTCGGGGGGCGACGGCGCGCAGGTGCAAAATAGCAGCAGGAAAAGGGAGGTCGGAAAGACACGCATACCGGTAAGTACGGGAGTTTTCGCCCGGGGTTTATCTTGACGAACGAAATTTCACGTCATGCAACACTTTCTCGGGGCCTTTCTCCTTTCTCTGACCCTGTTGGCCTGTGGGTCTGCGGAGGATTCCGTAATGGTTGACGACCATCCGAACCTGGCGGGTATACCCCTGATCCCCCTTCCCGCACGGATAGAGGATTCGGGATCCTTTCACATCGTGGCGGAGGGGACCACCGCCGCCGAGATCGCCACTGTTGAACCAGCCCCCACCGCCCCCCGGGAGAGCTACCGGCTGGTGGTGCTGCCGGACAAGATCACCATCTCCGGAGACAGTCTCGGTCGCCTCCACGGAGCGCAGACGCTGGAGCAGCTGTTGTTTTTCGCCGGCCGGCGGGACGGCCGGATCTACCTGCCCACCGGGACCATCACCGACCGGCCCCGCTTCGCCTACCGCGGCCACATGCTCGACGTCGCCCGCCACTTTTTCGGCGTAGACAGCGTGAAGACGGTCATCGACAACATCGCCCGCTACAAGATCAACCATTTGCACCTGCACCTGACCGACGACCAGGGCTGGCGGATCGAGATCAAAAGCTGGCCCAGACTCACCGAGATCGGCGGATTGACGGAGGTCGACGGTACACCAGGTGGTTTTTACACCCAGGAGGACTACCGGGAAATCGTGCGCTATGCCGGTACGAAGGGCATCACGATCGTCCCCGAGGTAGATATGCCCGGGCACACCAATGCCGCCATTGTCGCCTACCCCGAACTGAACGGGACGGACACGGAGGCCCGTCCCCACTTTGGTACGGAGGTCGGCTTCAGCACGTTGCGGGTGCGTAGCGCCGAGACGGCCCGTTTCGTGGAGGACGTCGTCCGGGAGATCGCCGCGCTTACCCCGGGCCCTTACTTTCACCTCGGCGGCGACGAGAGCGACGTGACCGACCACGAGGACTACGTTTACTTCGTCAACTTCGCCCAGGAAGTGATTTCCAGGAACGGAAAGATTTCGGTGGGTTGGGATGAGATCGCGACGGCAACGCCGGAAAGGGGCACGGTGACCCACTACTGGCGGCACGAGGAGAATGTGACGACGACCGTCAAACTGGGCAATCAGGTACTGATGAGCCCGGCCGACCGCACCTACCTGGATATGCAGTACGACAGTACGAGCCGGATCGGTCTGCACTGGGCGGCTTACATTTCTCCCCGGAAGGCTTACGACTGGAACCCCGCCGCCAGAATCCCCGGCCTGACGGACGACCACATCCTGGGCATCGAAGCACCGCTCTGGACCGAGACGGTCCGCACTCCGGAAGACATCGATTACCTGACCTATCCCCGATTACCCGCCATTGCCGAAGTAGGCTGGACGCCGCAGGACCGACGAGACTGGGAGGTGTTCAGGGTCCGGTTGGCTGCTCACTATGCGTGGTGGCAAACACTGGGGATCGGGGCGTACGGAGCCGCGGAGGGATTGGAGTAAGTACCCGCCCGTACCCCCCCCGCACCCGCGAGTGGCTAAAGCTCACTCGCTGAGAGTAGGAAGTCGCTGAAGCGACTCCAGCACGTGGGAAAGTCGCTTCAGCGACTTCCTCCGGCAGCGTGCGCGCTTTAGCCGCACGCGATTGCGTGGGTGCCACATCCGCACACAATTGGGTGGGTGTCATATCCGCGCATGGCCACGTGGGTATCACACCCGCACAACCATACGGAGGCCCGCATACCATAGCCCGCGCACATTCATATACCCCCCACCCAACCCCCACCCGTCAGGGCCTGTTATCCTACCATGAAATCAATTCTACTCTCCCTGCTTTTTGTATTCGCATTTTGCACCTGCGTCCGCGCCCAATTGGACGGCACCTGGTACGCCGTGCTTGATGCCATGGGGACCAAACTTCCGCTGAGTCTGGAGTTCTCGCGGTCCGGTGAGGGGTACAACGGTACTTTTCAGAGCCCCAGCCAGAGCAAGGCCCGGTTACCCATGGACCAGGTAACCTTCAACGGCCAGAAACTGGCTTTTTCCATGGCGTCTTTCGGCATCACCTTCGACGGGGTGCTGGACGGGCAGGAGATCCGGGGCGTATTCAACCAGGCACAGGTGGATTTTCCGATGACCCTGACCCGCTTCCGGCCCGACGGTTATCCCATTGAGGAGGGGCCACTCACCATCCAGGCACGACCCCAGGACCCTAAAGATTTTCCCTACCAGCGGGAACCCGTCACTTTCCCCGGCGGGGCGGAAGGCGTTACCCTGGCCGGTGAACTGACCCTGCCGGAAAAGAAGAAGCCGAAAGCCGTGGCCATCCTGCTCGGCGGCTCCGGCCCGACCGACCGCAATGCCTACCTCGGTAGTCAGATCAACCACTCTCCCTTCCTGGTACTGTCGGACTACCTCACGCGTCAGGGCTACGCCGTGCTGCGCTACGACGACCGGGGGGTGGGAGAGAGTACCGGTGATTTCGCCAGTGCCACCAGCGCCGATATGGCCAGGGATGCCTTCGCCGCCGTCCGCTACCTGCGCGGGCTAAAATCCATGAAGAAGGTCCCGATCGGACTGATCGGTCACAGTGAGGGGGGGAGCGTGGCTCCGGTGGTCGCTTCGGCCGACGGGGAACTCGATTTCGTCATCCTGCTGGCGGCCCCCGCCCTGCCCGGCGGGGAACTGATGCTCCAGCAGTACCGGGACGTGAACGCCAGTCTGGGGGTGCCCGAGGCCGCCTACGCCGGTAACCTCAAGAGCCTGGCCGCCGCCTACAAGTGGATCGGGGAGAATACCGACCTCTCCGCCGAAGCCTACGAGGAAGGGCTGTACCAGGTATTTGAAGAGCAGCTGGTCAACCTGCCCGCTCCGCTACGCAAGAGCATCAAGGAGCCCCGCAAATTCAACCAGCAGTTCGTCAGTGCCCTCACCAGTCCCTTTCTCCGTTACTTCATCGCCTTTGACCCGACGGAATATCTCAACGGGCTGATGGTGCCTACCCTCGCCATGAACGGCCTCAACGACACCCAGGTAGCCGGCATTGCCAACCTCAACGCCATCAGCGAGGCCGCCGCCCGCTCCGGTAATCCCGACGTGACCGTAAAGCCGATGCTGGGCCTGAACCATCTTTTTCAGCCGAGCGAAACCGGTGCCCCCACCGAGTACGGCGTGATCGAAGTGACGTTCGACCCGGCGGCCCTGGCGGTGATGGGGGAATGGCTGGGTGCCCGGTTCTACTGAAAGAAGCTATCGTAACCCTCCTCTCCCGAGCGCGGCTGTGCTTCCGGTTTGGGGCGATCCCGTAGTGAGTCCAGGTCCAGGGATTCCTCCTTGTTGGCGGTGATGTGGCCCTCGGACAGCAGCAGTTCGCTCTTGCGTTCCCACTCTTCGAGCATGCGGAGACCGTCGTCTGCGAAGACACCATTCTGCAGGTCCACGCTGCTCATGAACTCGCTGCTGAGTTCCATCATGCGTTCCATCTCGCCGACCTTATTGGCGACATCCTCGGTGACGGCCTCCATGGCCTGATCGAAGAGGGCACGCTGATCGGGGTTGCCGTTGATGACGCTCATGGCACTGGTCATGGCACCGTGACTGGCGCGGATGGCCTTGCGCTCCTGGATTCGGAGGGCGACCTGGTCGCGGGTATCCTCCAGTAGCACTTCGGAGTTGGTGTGCATCCGGCTGAGGACGCGGTAGAGGACATCCATTTTCTGCAATAGGACATCGTACTTACCATTGCTCTCCTTGAGGCGGGCGGCCCGGCGGCTGCTGAGGATCATCTGGTCCTTCTTGCCCCGCTCCCGGGCCAGGGCAGCGAGTTTCAGTTGTTTGCCGATCTCCTTTTCGTTGGTCTCCCGCAGGGTGGTGAGGTGACGGACCTGACCGCGCAGCTTACCGATCTGCTTGCGCATCTCCTGGAGGTTCTTCTCCAGTTCCTCCACGTAACTCTTCAGGATACCGATGGGGTCCAGGTTGACGAACAGCCCGGTGATGGAGCGCATGATGGCCTTGTAGCCGTAGCCGAGCAGGGCACGGGTCTTGGGGTCGATCAGGGCGAAGATGATGGCACCGAGCACGGCTACGGTAGCCACCAGCCCGATGGTGGTGGATACAAAGCTACCGATGGCTCCGGCAAAAGTGACGGCGAGAAAGCCCGCTCCGCCGAGCAGGGCGATCAGGAAAATAAGTCCGGTCACTCCTTCGGGGCGTTGCCAGAAAGATTTTGGAGAGTTGGCCATAGGGTAAAGATACTATTACCCCAGTACCCGTCGAATATCTTCCAGGTCCTGCCGGATGGTTCCGGTGATGACGTCGAGCGCTTCGTCGAATCCGGCCTGGTTGGCTTCGGCCTTACCCCGGGCCGATTGAATTTCCGCGTCGGCATTATCGATCTGGGCCTGGGCCTTGCGAATTTCCTCGCGTAGCTGCTCGATCTTGGTTTCCCAGTTGGCGATCTTCTTCTTAAGGTCGCCGGTCTGCTTGGCCTTGCCCTCGACGTTGTCGACGAGGTGCTTTTCGAGGCTGCGCATGAACTGGGCCTTCTCGTCCTGAAGGACGCCGGTGTAGAAATTGGCGGTCTTGATGAGTTTCTCCAGGGTAAGGCCGACGGTGGAACCCGTAGCGAAGGCGGAGCGCAGGGCGGTGTCCTGATCCATTCCCATCTCGGACAACTTGGTGACCGACTGTTTGAATTCCAGATAGTCAAAACCGTCGAGGTTCTTCTTTTCGAGGGCCCGCATGAGGGCATTGGCGAAGCGGGAGGTATCGGAGGCCATAGGGAGGGGGAAGTTTGTCGCGAAGATAGCAAGGACTTAAGGATCGAAGGATCCGCCGCACAGTGGAAACGGTGACACCATACTGAGAAACCCCCACTAGCCGGAGCGAATGGGGGTCTCTCTTAAATTGTGAATCGGTAAGGGTTACTTCGAGTCGTACTGGTTACAGCCGAAATCGGCGCTGGTGATGAAGTCGGTGCTGTTGGCACTCTGGCTCTGGAGTACGGGAAGAACGAATTTCATACCGCTCTCGCTGAGAACCTCGCAGGCTCCGAAATTATCGCGCTGCTGGGCGACGGGAGTGGAGTTTTCCCAGTGGTTGCAGGTTTTGCAGGTGGCTTCCATAATTGAATCCTTTAGATAAATGTAATTGCGTAATTGCACTTATATAAGCCGAAAGGAAAACGTTTTGTTGGGGTAAACGGCGGATTTTCAGTTGTTTATAAAAAGACTAAATAAAGAACCTCACCCCTGATGGCTCCGCCATCTGTCCCCTCTCCCCTGGAGAGGGGATGTGTGATAGGCGTGATAGGCATGACAGGCGTAATGGGCGTAACGGGCGTGACAAACGTAACAAACGTAACGGGCGTAACGGGCGTAACAAACGTAACAGGCGTAACAGGCGTGAAACACGTGACGGGCACGACAGGCGTAACAGATGTAACGCCTGATCCATAGTCCCCTCTCCGGGGGAGAGGGGACAGATACTGCGCAGCAGTATCAGGGGTGAGGTTCCATGCCCCGCCACTGCACCACCCCGTACAGCACCGCGATGCCCGCCGCCATCAGACCGAGACAAAGGGGCCAGCCGCCGCCCAGCAGCGTCGCCAGGAAACCGCAGACGAGGGCCACGGAGCCGACCGTCAGGGCGTAGGGTAACTGGGTGCGGACGTGGTCGATGTGATTACAGTCCGAGGCCAGACTGGACAGGATGGTCGTATCCGAGATCGGGGAACAGTGATCACCGAGGACACTCGCGGCCAGTACGGTACTGATCACGTTGAAGAGCAGCCCCGAAGCTTCCGTAATGTCCCAACCGGCGATACCGGCCACCTCCCAGGTCAGCGGAATGGCGATGGGGTAGAGGATGGCCATCGTACTCCAGCTGCTGCCGGTACTGAAACTGATCAGCGCGGCCAGCACGAAGATCACCGGCGGCAGGAAGTAGGGGTTGAGGCGGTCCCCCAGCAAGTCGACCAGAAAATCGGCGGTGTGGAGGTCTTCCGTAGTGCCGGCCAGGGCCCAGGCCAGGGTCAGGATGATGACGGCCGAGAACATGGCCTTGAAGCCGCTCGTCATGGCGCCCATCGACTGGGAGACGCTCATAATTCCCTGTACCACCGTCATGACTACAGCAACGATCACCCCGCTGATGCTCGCCCAGAGGAGAGCGACGTAGCTGTCGGCGTCCCCGATCACGGTACCGAGCTTGCCGAAGAAACCCCCGTCCAGTTCCGCCCAGCTGCGGTCCCCCAGGCCGGTAACGATGAGGCCCACGATGGTCATGACGATCACGACCAGCACCGGCAGCGCCGCGTTCCTGGCCCGGAGGGGCGCACCGGCTACGGGGTCGAGGTCCTCGGTTTCCTCCACGACTTCCATGTCGACGGAGGTGGCCTTGAGCTGACCGGTCGCCCGGGCGCGGACCTCGGCGGCGTGCATGGGGCCGAAGTCCTTCTTCGTGCGGATGAGGAAGAGCATGAATACCAGGGTCAGTACGGGGTAGAAACTGTACTTCAGGCTCTCCAGGAAGACGGCGTAGGGGGTGGTGTCGGCCAGGGCGGGCACCTTGGTGATGCCGTCGCCGATGTATCCGAGCTCGGCCCCGATCCAGGTGGTGATGAAGGCCACCGAGGCCACGGGGGCGGCGGTGGAATCCACGAGGTAAGCCAGTTTCTCCCGGCTGACGCGAAAACGGTCGGTCACCGAGCGCATGGTGTTGCCCACGATGAGGGTATTGGCGTAGTCGTCAAAGAAAATGCCCACCCCGAGCAGCCAGGTGATAAACTGGGCGGAGCGGGGCGTGGTGGCGTACTTCGTCATCCGGTTCACCACTCCGGCCATGCCGCCGTTGCGACTGATGATGGCCACCATCCCCCCGATGAGGAGGGAGAAAACGATGACGGAGAGGTGGCCGGAATCATTCAGGGCCTTGATGATGTAGCTGTCCACGGCCGTCAGTACCGCCTGGAAAAAGCCGAGGAAAATGTTCCCCATCCCGAAGCCCCCGGCGATGAAGGCCCCCACCCAGATACCGGCGAATAAACTGACGACGACCTCCTTGAACAACAGGGCCAGCAGGATGGCCAGTAGGGGCGGGACGATGGACAGCCACAGCGGGATCTGCCGTAGCCGTGCGGGGTCGGGCCCCTCTCCGTCGGCGAGACGAAACAGGCGGGTGCCCTCCACTTCGGTGGTGACCGAGCCGAGCCCGGTGGAGATCGGGACGTAATTCTGGGTGCCCTGACGTACGACGGTGGCGGCTTCCCCGTTCACGGAAACGATGGCACCTGCGTCCGCGCCCGTCTGCAAAAACCACCGTTCCACGCCCGCGCTGTCGGTGTCAACCCGGAAACCAGACTGACCGGAAACGACGCTTACGGCGGTCAGCAGACCAAAGATGAGGAGGGCGCGGACGAACTTTAGGGGGGGCATAGTGTAAAATTGAACGGCAATATAAGGCTTCACTATGCGTCTACTTCCCCTCTTCCTCTGGCTACTTTCGCTTCCCCTGCTGGCACAGTACACCGCGGAGCCCCGTTTTCCCGAAGTTCGTACCGCCGACGGTACGCCGCTGCGCACCCCCTGGGCCGGCGGCGCGAACGCCCCCCAGCCGCTGCCCTGCGACCTGGACGGAGACGGGCGGCAGGATATCGTGCTCTTCGACCGCGTCGGTGACGTGCTGACCGGCCTGCTGGGCGACGGCAACGGTAATTATCGCCAGGCGCCGCGCCGTCTCCTGGCTGGTTTTCCGGACGACCTCAATAACTGGGTCGTACTGCGTGACTTTAACGGCGACGGTATCCAGGACATCTTTTCCTACGCCCTGGAACTGGACGGTATCCGGGTGTTTCGCGGTAGCCGGAATGCCGACGGAACCCTGTCCTTCACGCCGCTGCGAACCGACCCCACCCTGCCGGTGATCTACTACCGGCGGGAGGACGATGTCCGCAGCGTCCTCTTCGTGAGTAACATCGACTACCCGGCCATCGACGACGTGGACGGCGACGGCGACCTGGACGTGCTGACCTTCAACGTGGCCGGCGGCTACGTCGAGTTCTACCGGAACGTGACGGCCGAGGAGGGGCTGACCGACACCATCGCCTACGTGCTGGAGGAGGAATGCTGGGGCGGTTTCTTCGAGAGCGGCATCAGCCCGACTCTCGACCTGGCGGATAGCCCGGGCGACTGCGTCAACGCCCTGCAAAACCCCGACGGCGGGCCGGTGATCGACTTCCGCCACTCCGGCTCCACCCTGCTGGCCCTGGATTACGACGGGAACGGGCTGACCGACCTGATGCTGGGCGACGTGAGCTTCAGCGGCATCGTCCTGGCCCTCAACGGCGGCACCGCGGAGCGGGCCTGGATCAACGAGCAGGACGACCGCTGGCGGGCCGGCGGGAAGGTGGTC
The DNA here is from genome assembly GCA_963838715.1 of Lewinellaceae bacterium. Taxonomy (GTDB): domain Bacteria; phylum Bacteroidota; class Bacteroidia; order Chitinophagales; family Saprospiraceae; genus Neolewinella. The sequence continues at coordinate 1,847,284 of CAWISE010000009.1, read as the reverse complement.
GATCTTCCCTCCTTTCCGGGGATGTACCAGCTAGACGTGGACGGCGACGGGCGCCGCGATCTCCTGGCCGCTCCCCACCAAACGCTGAACGCCGAGGACGTGACCAGCCTCTGGCTGTACCAAAATACGGGAAGTGATTACGTGTTTCGCGACAGCCAGTACCTGCTGCGCGAAATGATCGACGTGGGCACCAGCGCCGGACCGACCTTCTTCGATTACGACGGCGACGGCGACCTCGACCTGCTGGTGGGCAATGACGAAAATTACAGCCGCAGCAACTTCATCAACAGTTTCGTGACGGTGTACGAAAACCTGTCCGGGCCGGACGAAGAGCCCGTTTTTCAGCTGGCCGAGACGGACTACCTCAACCTCACCCAGTTCAGGAATACGGCCTGGAATTTCGCCCCTGCCTTCGGGGACATGGACGGTGACGGCGACGCCGATGTCGTGATCGGTACCAATACCGGCAAACTGTTCTACGGGGAGAATACGGCCGGCCCCGGGGCGGTGCCCGAATTCCCCTTCCTGGCCTTCGACTGGATGGGGCTGGACGCCGGGCAGTTCGCCAAGCCCCACATCGCCGACCTCGACCGCGACGGGCGGCCCGACCTGCTGGTGGGGGGCTTCGACGGCCGCATCCGCTTTTATCACAACATCGGTACGCCCACGGAGCCGATGTTCAATCCCGTACTGGCCGAATCCGGCAACCAGCTGCAACTCGGCGGCATCGATGCCCGGGTGAGCACCTCCACCGGCCACCCCGTACCCTGGGTGCTGCAGAACGCGGAGCAGACGCTGGTGCTCACGGGTACCCGGGAGGGCCGCATCGAGGCCTACCGACTGCCGGTGGGTACCGACTATACGGAAGACTTCGAGCTGGTGACCGAAAATTTCGGTGGCGTTAATGACGGCATTTTCGGCCACCCCGCCTTCGCGGATCTCGACGGCGACGGGCAACTGGAACTGGTGAACGGTAATCGCCGGGGCGGCGTCGCTTTTTACTCCACCAATCTGACGATGGGGGGAACGGTGGGCGTGAATGACCGCCTGGCGCGGGACCTGGACGTGGAGGTATTCCCGAACCCGGCCACGGATGTGCTGAACGTTATACTGGGCGCCGGCGCGCGGGTGCAAAGCCTTCAGTTATACGACTTGCTGGGTCGTTCCGTCGCGGAGACGGTCGACAGCCATCAGCTGTCGGTCTCGGAACTGGCGAGCGGGGTGTACGTTCTGCGGGTGGAGCTGGGGGACGGCCGGTTCGGGGTGCGCCGGGTGGTGGTTCGGTAACCTCCTTCCGAGTCCGGAGGACTCGGTCTGTTCAGCTAGGGGTCCGGACCCCTGGCTAGGGGACGGTCGGTTCGGCGTGCGGCAAGGATTTACGGCCGGGGAAGCGATCGGAATTATACGTTCGGATCAGGCAGACCAGGCAGAGCAAACCGATAAAGAAGCCCGCTACCACGTCGGTGAACCAGTGGGCGCCCAGGTAGACCCGGGAAAAGGGAACCGCGAAAATGAGCGATACCGAAATGATGGCCGTTCCCAGACGGACGGGGTCGGGAACTTCCGGGAGGCGGTAAGACAGAAAGGCCAGGAAGCCGAAAAAAGTAACGTAGAAGGTCACGTGACCGCTGGGGAAACTCTGGTAGCTGGCCTCGGTGACGAAGGCCACCAGGTCGGTGGTCGGCCGCGGGCGGTTGATGGCGGCCTTCAGTCCGAAAATAACTAATACGGAAAGTACCGTCGCCAGCGTAAACGCTGCTTCCCGCCGGTAACCGCTCAGGTAAAGGTACAGGCTCACGAGGATCACCACGATACCTCCCGTCAGCCCGTTGCCGAACCAGCTTACGGCCTTCATCAGCGTATCGAGTAAGGGGTTGTGGTGTTCCTGTACTTCCTCCGAAAACTCGATGTCGATCCAGGTAGGGGGTAAGAGGCTTACGAACAGCGTAAGTAGGATGAAGCCACTCAGCAATCCCAGAACCACGTATAGAAAAGACCTTTCGTTGAGACTGATTCGGCCAAATCGGTAGTCGGAGAGCTTCATGTTTTTTTCGCAAAGGGAAGGAAAAATACTGGAAGAAATTGGGAGGGACCATCCCGGACACCAAAGAAAATCCCTCCGGGGTGGGCGACCTGGTGTTTACCCACCTGCGTCCCCGCCCAATTTCCTAAATTGTCGCGGAGTCCGGTGCCCGGCTCTTCCCGTCGGGCATTCACGGACAGCCAATGGTTGAAACAAAAAAATATGAACGCACTTAATATCCCGGCTACGGGTAAGCCCCGTGTCGTGGTGATCGGTGGTGGCTTTGCGGGCCTTCACTTTGTCCACCGGCTGGATACCCGTCACTACCAGGTGGTGCTGTTCGACCGTCAGAACTTTCATACGTTCATTCCCCTGCTCTACCAGGTGGCTACGGCCGGCCTGGAAGCGCCCAACATCGTGGGGCCGTTGCGCAAGACGCTGCGGGGGAAGGAGAATTTTCACTTCCGGATGCTCGGCATCCGGGAGATTGACCCGGTATCGCAAGTAGTACATACCGTGGCGGGCCCGGTGGCCTACGACCACCTGGTGATTGCCACGGGAACCAGGGCTAATTTTTTCGGGAACGAGGAGATCCGTCAGCACGGGCTGCCCCTCAAAACGCTGGCCGACGCCCGCCGGCTGCGCAATCACCTCTTCCAGACCCTGGAGCGGCTGGACCTGACGGAGGATGCCGCTGAACGGCAGCGACTACTGACTTTCCTGATCGTCGGCGGCGGCCCGACGGGGGTGGAAATGGCCGGTGCCCTGGCGGAACTGCGCGACCACGTGTTGGGCCGGGACTACCCGGACTCGGCGATCCGGCAGATGCGCATCATCCTGGTCGAGGGGAGTGACCGGCTGCTGGCGGCCTTCTCACCGGCCTCCGGTACCGACGCCAGGGAGGCCCTGGAGCGGATGGGGGTCGAGCTGGTATTCAATACCCTGGTGGAGCATTACGACGGGCGGACGGCGACCTTCAAGGACGGTAAATCACTGCCCGTGGGTTCCCTGATCTGGGGGGCCGGGGTGATGGGCGACGTGGTAACGGGGCTGGCGGAGGCGGCGGTCAGTCATTCTTCCTACCTGATCGATGACCGGCTGCGGGTGGCGGGTTACGGGGAGGTGTACGCCCTGGGCGACGTAGCCCGGTTGGTGACGGAGGAGTGGCCGAAGGGGCACCCCGGTGTTGCCCAGGTCGCCATCCAGATGGGAAACCGGCTGGCCAGGAACCTCAACGCCCGGGCTACGGGCGGGCGGGCCGAACCCTTTCACTACGTCGATAAGGGGAGCCTGGCAACGATCGGCCGCAACAAGGCCGTTGCCGACCTGCCCGGCGGCCGCCACCTCAGCGGGGCCCCGGCCTGGTTCGTCTGGGCCACCGTTCACCTGTTTTACCTGATCGGGTTCCGCAACCGGATCGTCACCCTGTTCAGCTGGGTGGGGAACTACTTCACCTACTCCCGCGCCATCCGGCTGGTGATGGAGCCCACGCTGGAGGAAGAGCTCCGGGAGGCCGAAGCCGTCAGTACGAAATGATCGGGGTAGCGGAGTCGGTCCGGCCCCTCCCCGTCAGTAGCAGGCCGACTGGTTGTTTCAGGAGGTAAGGGAGGGCGCGGACGCAGGTGCACTACCTGCCGAAAACATAGCCGCGTTGCCGCTCCTGGAAGGTACCGCTATCGGAAAAGAGGAGACTTTCAATCCCCTTGCTGTCCGGCTCGAGTTCGATGCGGTAGACGATCCGGCCGTCCGGGGTTTCGAGGCGGAAATAATTTTCAATATCGGCTTCGGGGAACTGCCCGGCCAGGGTCGTGGTGACGGCTCCGGGGAGTAGGTCGCGGAAGATCTTGGTCTGGGTGGCGAGCAGGGTGCCGTCCGGCTGGTAGGTTTGCCAGCACAGGTTATTGGAGCCGTCGACGTAGTTTACCAGGAACCTGCCGGCGGAGAGGGCCGACCAGCGGGGGTAGGAGGAGCGGGGGTTCTTTTGCTCGAACCGTTCGGTCACGGGGGCGGGAACGAGCTCGTCGTCGATGGGGTTAATGCGGGGGGTGCAGGAGGTTAGGAAAAGGAAGAGGGATAGGAATGTGGGGACGTATTTCACGGTTGGGGTGTTTTATTGATTGGAAGAATGCTCGGTGGGCAGGGTGAGGAAGTAGCCCGCCAGGAGCAGGGCCAGGAAGGCCGTTCCGCCGAAGAGGACGCCGGCCCCGTACGCGTACCAGATCAGACCGGCCCCGGAACTGGCCACCAGCGTCGCCAGGCTGCCGAGTGCCCCGTAGGCCCCGGTGGCCGTCCCCATTTTCGTCTGCGGTACGAGGCGCGCGATCCAGGCCTTGGCCACGCCCTCGGTGGCCGCCGCGTAGCAGCCGTAGCCACCGAAGAGCAGCAGGAAACTCCACCAGTCGGTGGCGAAGGGGAGGGCGGCGTATACAAGGGCAAAGACCGTCAGACCGGCCACGAAGACCGGTTTGACCCCGTAGCGATCCGCCAGCCCCCCGAAGGGATAGGCGGCCAGGGCGTAGACGAGATTGTAGAAGACGTACCAGCCGATGACGGCCACGTCGCTGAGGCCGAGTTCCCGCAGCAGGATGAGCAGGAAGAGGTCGGAACTGTTGATGAGGGCAAAGGCGATCAGCCCACCCAGCAGCCGCCGTACGGCCACCGGGGCCGCCCGCAGGTAGCGCAGAAATTCCAGGAAGCCGGGGCGGGTAGTACCGGTAGAGACCGGGGATGGTCGCTCACTCAGCATCAGCGTAGAGACAATGGCGAGGAGCCCCGGAATAACGGCCAGGAGAAAGAGGAGCCGGTACTGACCGGGGTAGTAGTACAGAAAAGCCAGGGCGACGAGCGGACCCAGGGCCGCGCCCAGCGTATCCAGTGCCCGGTGAAAGCCGAACACCCGCCCCCTGGTTTCCGGAGTGGCCTCCCCGGAGAGCATGGCGTCGCGCCCGCCGGTGCGAATTCCCTTGCCCAGCCGCTCCGTCGTCCGGGCGAAAAATACCCAGGCCGGAGCGGTAAAGGCTGCCATCAAAGGCTTGGTGAGCGCGCTCAGGCCGTAGCCGAAGCGTACGAACGGTAGCCGGCGGCCGATCCGGTCCGACCACTGCCCGAAGAAGCCCTTGCTGAGACCGGCCGTCGCCTCGGCCAAGCCCTCCAGCAGACCGATACCGGCAATGGAAAAGCCGATACTCTCCAGGTAAAGCGGCATGACGGGGTAGAGCATCTCGCTGGCCAGGTCGGTGAACAGGGAGACGATGCCGAGGAGGACGACCGTGCGGGAGAGGAGGGCTGTTTTCATAAATATTTGCTGCGCTGCTGCCTGCTGTGATGCGGCTGCGTTCCCGTTTCAGGCCTACCCGCCGAAGTAATAATTGTGTTCATCGCGGACGCAAAAGTGGAGACCCATTCTGGAGAAAATTTGGAGGTCATAGGAATACCTCGCTGCGCTCCCGATCGAGCGGGCGACGGCGCGCAGGTGCAAAAAAAATGGAATCGGTATCGTCGGCGACGGGCATCCCGGTGACCGGTACCCATTTTACGTACCGATCCCGCGCGTCAGCCGGAAAATGAGACCAGCAAGCGCTTGACGCAGGTATTGCTCCCCGACCGGGCACTTCGGGGGGGGCATATTAATTGGCCCCCAACCGATAGACGGAGGCCTGCCAGGGGGCCATTTGCGCGGCGGACGATCCCCTCGCCGCCGCACCGTAATTGTCGAGCAGGGTCTCCTCGATCCGGTAGCCCTCCGGCGGGCTCGGCATCGCGGGGGAATTTGTCGACCAGTTCATGACCACCATCATCTTCTCATCGCCCAGGGTACGGACGTAGGCGAACACCTCCGGGTCGTCGGGGAGTAGGGGGGCGTAGTCTCCGTAGACAAATACGGGGTTAGCCTTGCGCAGGGCGGTGAGCCGGCGGAAGTAGTTCAGACAGCTGTTCGGGTCGTTTTCCTCAGATTCCACGTTGATGGTGGCGTGGTTGGGGTTAACTGCCAGCCAGGGGGTACCCGAGGTGAAGCCGGCGTTCGGTCCGGCGGTCCACTGCATGGGGGTACGGGCATTGTCGCGACTGAACTTATTCAGGAAAACGAGGTGAGCATCCAGGTCGTCCCCCCTTTGTCTGGCGGCCTCGTAGCCGTTGCGGGCGGCGATGTCCTGGTAACGGCCGATGGTGGGGAAGTCGATGTTGGTCATGCCGAGCTCGTCGCCGTAGTAGGTATAGGGCGTTCCACGCATGGTCAGCAGCAGGGTATTGAGGCACTTGCTGGAAGCGGCGCGGTATTCGGGGCTGTCGTTCCCGTACTTGCTGACCATCCGGGGAATATCGTGATTGGCCAGGAAGATGGAGTTCCACCCCTTGCCCGCCAGACCCCGGTCCCACTTCGTGAAGAGGTCCTTCAACCCGACGAGGTCGTACGGCTCCAGCGTCACGGCGTAGTCGGCGATCTCGAAGTGGTAGACCATGTCGAGTTCTTCCCGCTCAGGAGCGGAAAGGTCGACCGCGTCCTGCAGGGTACTCCCGGCCCCCTCGGCGACGGTGAAAATATCGTACTGGCTGGTGACCTCGCGGTTGATTTCCCGGAGGTATTCGTGCAGACCCGGCTGCATGCCGTAGCTCGCGATGATTTGCTTTTCGTAGCCCTCGGGCAGCACGGGGAAGGTCGTGTCCTTGGCGGCATACTGAAACGCATCCATGCGGAATCCATCGATGCCCTTGTCGGCCCAGAAGCGCATGATGTCCTTCACCTCTTCCCGCAGTTTGGGATTCTCCCAGTTCAGGTCGGGTTGCTTACGGCTGAAGTAGTGGAGGTAGTAAGCGTTGGTGGTCTCGTCGTACATCCAGGCATCCGAATTCACGTCGAAAAAGCTGAAGCGCGGCGCGGGCTTCCCCCGCTCGGCGGGCCACCAGTGATAGTAGTCGCGGTAGGGGTTGTCCCGGCTCTTGCGGCTTTCAACGAACCATTCGTGCTCGTCGCTGCTGTGATTGACCACCAGGTCCATCACCAGTTTGATGTCCCGCGCGTGCATTCCGGCGAGCATGTCGTCGAAGTCCGCCATCGTGCCGAATTCCTCCATGATGGCCCGGTAATCGCTGATGTCGTAGCCGTTATCGTCGTTGGGGCTGGCGTAGATGGGGTTGAGCCACACGGCCGTTACGCCCAGGCGCTGGATGTAGTCGAGCCGGTCGATGATGCCGCGCAGGTCACCCACCCCGTCCCCGTCGCTGTCCTGGTAGGAGCGGGGGTAGATCTGGTGGATGATGGCTTCTTTCCACCAGGCCCGATCGTCGACGGGGTCGCCGGCCGCCGGCGTGGTGGAGGTGGCGGTGGGTTGCGGGGAACAAGCAACAAGCAGTGCCCCGAGTAGTAGCGGCAGTAGTAAGTAATGCTTCATAATAACGCTCTAGCTTATACTAGGGTAAATTTAGCGAAAGTTGTACGTGCCGTCCGTCCCTGGCCTGAACGGGGAAGCGCATAGATACCGCCCCCTTATAGCCCGGTCTTAACCGGTGCAGGAGACGGTCGTCACGGGCACGGTATCGGTATCTGATGGGAGCGTCCGGAGGCTCATTTTATCCGGCTAGGGGTCCGGACTCCTAGCTAAACTGCCCAATTGTGGTCAACCCGCCTACCCCGGATGCACCCCAAACCAGTAACCGACGGCCGCCGTTCCGACCATCGCTACGGTTCCCCAGAACGCTACGCGAACCAATCCCTTACCCACGCTGGAACCGCCCGCCTTTGCCGCGGCTACGCCCAGCAGGACGAGGAAAGACAAGGGTGAAACCGTACTCCAGCGGCACCATCGCGGCCAGGGGGGCGAAAAGCGCGACCGCCACGGGCAGGGCCGCCCCGACGACGAAGGAGAGCCCGGAAGCCAGGGCCGCGGTGAGCGGCTGCGCCTGGGACATTTCGTTGATGCCGAGTTCGTCACGCGCGTGGGCCCCGAGGGCATCGTGGGCGGTTAGCTGGCGGGCGACTTCGAGGGAAAGGTCCTTGCTCAGTCCCCGCAGGCGGTAGATGGCAGCCAGTTCCCGGAGTTCTTGCTCGGGCATACTGATCAGTTCGGTCTGCTCCCGCCGGAGGTCGGCGGTTTCGATGTCAGACTGGGAACTGACCGAGATGTACTCACCGGCGGCCATGGAGAGTGCCCCGGCAACCATGCCCGCAACAGCGGCCAGGAGGACGGGCTCGCGGCCGGCGGGGGCCGCCGCGGCTACGCCGATGGCGATACTGGCAGTGGAGATGATCCCGTCGTTCGCCCCGAGAATGGCGGCTCGGAGCCAGTTGCTGCGGTTGATGTAGTGCTTTTTATAGGGGGAAAGATTGGATTCCGTGTTCTTCATCTGTCTAAAGTTGGTAGGCACAACGTAGTGAACGGTTTCTCCTGGCCCCTCGCTGTTAAAATCCGGAAAATAAAACGTCGAACCACTAACGCGGCGCGGTGAGGCATTCGTCTGACCGTGCGGAACTGACACTCCACCGTACCTTCCCCCCATGCAAAAGATCACCGAAGCCCCCGGCCCCTACGACCACCTCGATACCCGGCCCGTCGCCGACCTCCTCGGCCTCATCAACGAGCAGGATCGCCTCGTGGCCCCGGCGGTAGGGGAGTGCCTTCCCCAACTCACCCCCCTCGTCGAGGGCATCGTGGAAAGGATGGAGCGCGGCGGCCGCCTGTTCTACATCGGGGCGGGGACCAGCGGCCGCCTGGGCGTGCTCGACGCCAGCGAGTGCCCCCCCACCTACGGAGTGCCCCCCGGCATGGTAATCGGTTTGATTGCCGGGGGAGACCGGGCCCTGCGTAATTCCGTCGAAAGTGCCGAGGACAGCGAGAACCAGGCCTGGCGCGACATGGCCGAATACAGCCCCAACGCAGACGATACCCTCATCGGACTGGCCGCCTCCGGCACGACCCCCTACGTCATCGGCGGATTGCAAACGGCACGGGAGCACGGACTGCTCACCGGCTGCGTCACCTGCAACCCCGGGGCTCCGGTGACCGAAGTCTGCGATCACCCGGTCGTGGCCGTCGTGGGGCCGGAAGTCGTTACCGGCAGTACGCGCATGAAGTCGGGCACCGCCCAGAAGCTGATCCTGAACATGATCTCGACCACCGTCATGATTCGCCTCGGCCGCGTGGTGGGCAACCGGATGGTCGACATGAAACTCAGCAACGCCAAACTCATCGACCGGGGCACGAAGATGATCGTGGCGGAGACGGGAATGGGGTACGAGGCGGCCAGAGTTTTGCTCCTGGAGAAGGGGAGCGTGCGGGCTGCGCTTGAGTAAACTTCGCACCTGCGCTCCGTCGCCCGTTGGTAGACCGTAGTCTTAATCGCCTAAGCGATTCCGCTCCTCGCTACTGCTACTCTTCCGGTTGTCCCGCCCCTTCAGGAAGCGGTTACCGAATTTGTAGGTCGCTTTGGCGTAGAACACCGGGGCTTCCCAGCTACTGACGATGGCGAGGTCCTGTTCCTGGTAGCTGATCTGCCCGTTGAAGAAACGGCGGATCAGGTTTTCGCCCGAGAGCGCCAGGTTGAGGCGATCGTCCCAGAAGTCCTTTTCCAGGCCCACGTCGATACCGTAGAGCGGCTCGTAGGCGATGATGCCCTCGTAGCCGGCACCCTGGTAGAAACCGGTAACTTCCCCCTTCCAGCCCATGGGGAGTTTGGCCTGCACCTGGAGGAAGGCCGTGACGCTCCAGCGGTCGAGGTCGAGGTTGCCACCCAGGTACTCGCTGGTGTAGTCATTGTAGTAAGCCATCACGCCGCCGTAGCCGCTGATGGGTTGAGCGATCCAGTCGAGTGGAAAGAACAGGCTGCCGCCGTAGCGAACGTAGCGGTCGAGGTTGACCGTCGTCTGGAAGGCCGCGCCGGTCGTGGCGTCCTGCTCGGTGACGTCGCTGATCACGTCCGTGGTCAGGTCGTAACCCAGGTTGAGGAAGGGTTGCTTTTCGTAGGTGAGGCTGAGCTGGGTGCTGTGTACGTACTCGGGCTGCAGGAAGGGGTTGCCCTTCTCGAAGGTCAGTGGGTCCAGGTAGGAGATGAAGGGGTCCAGGTCGTAGTAGCTCGGCCGTTCCAGGCGGTAACTGTAGGAGAAGGCCAGGCCGAAGGGCCCGCTGACGGGGGCGGAGACGCTCAGGGAGGGAAACAGGCTGCTGTAATTCCGCTCGGTCAGGCTGTCGATGGTTTCATTGTAACCGGCGGTGGACGTGCGCTCGTAGCGCAGACCGAGGTTGGCACTGATGCCGTCGGCCACGTCGTAACTCAGCCCGGTGTAGACGGCCATAATGTCCTCGTCGTAGAGGAAGTGGTTGCTCAGGTCGGTGTCGAGTTCCAGCGAACCGTTGTTGTCGAAGCGGCTGATGAGTTCGTTGTCCAGTTCGGCCCGGCTGACCTTGGCGCCGGCCTTGAAGCCGATCCGCTGGCTGAATGGCTTTTTGTAGTCGGCCTGGGCACTTACGATACGGGCCCGGGTAGGCTCCAGATTGACCCGGTCCGGGAAGTCGGCCCCGACGGTGCGGATGGAATTCCGTCCGTCGCGGGTAAAGCGGCTCAGCGAAGCATCGAGGTTCAGTTCCTGTCCGTTGGTGTCCAGTTTGATGCGGTAAAAGCCGTCGACGTTGAGGTTATCGTAGTCGCGGGTACGCTCGCCGGTCGTGGTGAAGGAACCGATCCTTTCGTCGGTGTCCGTGGAAAATACCTGGGTGGTGTTGTTGAAAAAGCGCGGATTTTGCCCCCAGTTGTAGCGGCCGCTGATGCCGATGCGCTGATTTTCGTTCAGGTCGTAATCTACGCCCAGGCGGGTGGCGTAGCGGTCGGGGGTGCCGTAATCCTCGTTGTTCTGTACGAAGTAGCGGTCGGAGAAACGGCGAACGAGGTCCAGTCCCTCCACCCACTCCGAGTGGCTGTAGCTGAGGCCGCCGCTGACGTTGAGGGGGCCCGCCCGGTGGCTCAGTTCGAGGCCGCTGCGCACCTTGTACCGCTCGCCGTACCCCCCGGAAACGTAGACGCTGCCGTTGGTGCCCAGCAGGGCATTCTTCTTCAGGATGATGTTGATGACCCCGCCGTTGCCCTCGGCGTCGTACTCCGCGCCGGGTTGGGAGATCACCTCGATGCTCTTGATGTTGTCGGCGGGCATGTCGCGCAGCAGGCTCTGCACGTCCATGTAGCGGGTGGGGCGGCCGTCGATGAGGATGGTCAGGCCACTGCGGCCGGCCAGGCTGATCCGGTTACCGGCAACGACCACGCCGGGTACTTTTTTGAGCAGGTCCTGCACGCTGCCGCCCTGCCCCGTGATGCTCTGGTCTACGTTTACGATCAGACGGCCGGCGCGCTGCTCCAGGAAGGGCTTGCGGGCCGTCACTTCGACGGTTTCCAGTTGGGTGGCATCGCTGCTCAGGCGGTAATCGGGAAGGGTGAGCTGCTGGCCCCCGGTGAGTGAAAAAAGCGGGTGACTGACCTCCGCCATTCCGATTCCGGAAGTCCGCAGGAAGTAGTCACCCGAACCAATATCACTAAATCTGAAGGTGCCGTCCTCTCCGGCCAGTTCCAGCTTGACGACGCTGGAATCCGCGGCGGCGAGGAGCATGAGGTTGGTGAATTCGGCGGGTCGGTCACCGAGCAGGACGCGGCCGGTAATACTGCCGCTGGGGGTGGTTTGCTGGGCGTGCAGGGGGGCGAGGACGCAGGTGCAAAAAATCAGAAATAATAGCTGGTAGTCGTGTTTCATTGCTGGATACTTGACGATTTTTAGTCAATCGGTGACTCGAAGATGTAGGGTTGGTCCGCCGTGCATCGTATCCGATCTACCAATGCTTGATTGATTTCGACGGAAGCACGCGAGTTGTCTCACTGGGAGGTGGTGGAGGCGGTCGCTCACTTCCTTTTTCAGTTAGTTTGTACGCTCTTCAATGAGCAGCCTGGTTTTTTCCAGGACCGGGTCTTTTCCTGAAGCAATGTCCCCGGGGGATACCAGAACGGCCACGTCGGGTACTATCCCACCGTAGGGTTTGTCGGTCGAAAAGGTGCCGACAATCGGGATGTCTACTTCTATTTGGGAGTTCGGTAAACGCAAAAAGAACATTGTTCCCGCATTCAGCCCCTGTTGATTGCCACCCGTTGTTTCCCCGACCAGGGTGGCCATGTTGTTCGCCTTCGCTATTTCAGCGAAATAGAAGGTGGCGGAGCTGTTGACGGCATTAATTAACAAGTAGGTGTTTCCTCTGAAGGCATTGGAGCGTGGCTTTATCTCCAGACTGCCGGTTGGATGGAGGGCGTAATAGTCGGAGTCGACCGCCCGGACCCTGTTCGTCAGGTCGAAGTAACCGTCGTCCCAGGTAAAGAGGTAAGGCCTTAGATCCGCCGGAACTTTAGCGTAGCGAACCAGGTCCTGTCGCGGTGGGAGCGTCAATTGGGTTTTGGCCAGATGTTGGCCCAGGTAAAGTAAAATCTCATCCTGACCGCCTTCATTCCACCGGATATCAATCACCAGATTTTCGGATTTTCTCTTTTTGATCTGATTGAAAGCATCCTTCAGGAAGGGTTTCCACTCGAAGGGAAGCTGGAATCCGTCGAAAGTGCCCAATCGTAGGTATGCGGTATTATTCTCCCGGAATACCAGTTTCCAGGGTTCGTCAGCTCTGGTCGAAAAGTCCGGGTATTTTTGCCTTAGTCGGGACTTCCTTTCACTTCTGCTTATTGTTTTCAGGGTAACCGCTTCCGACCGGACAGCATCGGGTTTCCGGACGTCCAGGGTGTAACTGTCATGCTCCGGTGGGTACAGCAAGGGGAAGTAAGCGTCAAACATTTCGTAATCGCCGGTCCCGAAAGTATTCAGGTCCGCAAATCGCTTGCGGTCATTGGTGCCATCCGCCTTTACTAAACCGGCGGTTTCAGTAAGGAAGTCGGAAGTTTCTACGCCCTGTATGGAGAGTATTTCCGTCCCGATCGGGAGTTCCCCCTCTTCGGACACATTTCCCGTAACGAACATTCGCCGGTCAATGATCCTGAAAGTAAATGGCAGCTTGTCCTTTCGATTCAGGACGACTTGCCTGATGAAGTCATTCTGATTGAAGAAACTGGGGAAAGTGTGCCCACACTGAATGTAGGAAGTCAGTCTCGTGAAATTCAGGAAGGCTTCCCGGTAAGACATAGATTGTGAAAATACACGCTCGTAGTGCTCAAACAGCGTGTCTATTTCCTCCCTCGTTCTGTATCGGTAAAGGCCCGGATGTATTTGAGTGAGGGCATTTTTGAAAATGAGGAAGTCCGCTGATAATTTTTTACCGCTGAGCAACGGAAGATTTTTTACCGCTATTTCCTCGGGTATGTCCCACGTCAGGTTTTTCTCCGTTGCGGGCTGCTCCAGCAGTAGGATTCTGTTTTCACCTTCGAGTTCGTAGACCGCTTTTTTGTCTCCGTACACGAACTTGTAGGCTACGATTTTGTCACTGGGGTTGACAAAAGTTACTTCTCCTTCGTATAGCCCGTCATGGTCCGGATCCTGGAATGTTAGCGTTTTTTCCCAGCTTAGGGGAGCAGTGTTGCCCCTTATCCCAAACGATTTCGGGGCTGCCAGCCCGGTCGCGTCGATACTGAATGTTACCCTGACGCTGTCCTGGGCGGTTCCTCTTGCCATCGGAAGCAGGAGGAGGGAAAAAAGTAATATTTGCTGCATCTTTTTTCGCTGATTTTGCCGTTGGAAGAATGGCCCGTGCCGGAAAGACGCCGGTTTTTCGGCGGGGTTGCAGCGAAGGCCGTGGGAATACTGTCCTGGAATCGTGTAAACCCGATCGATTACGCAAACCACACCTTCAATGAACCCCACGTACCTCCCGCTGCTAATGTTACTCGTCGCCGGCACTTTGATCGGGCGGCACGTTGTCGCCCAGGCCACCCTCACCGGTCAACTGCTGGATTCCCTGACGACCGAACCCGTCGCCTTCGCTACCGTCTACCTGGACGGGACGAGTAACGGTATGGTGACCGACGATGACGGCCGCTTCGAACTAACCGGCGTAACGCTGCCGGTGAACCTGGTGGTCAGCCACCTGAACTACGCCGCCTATTCGGTAGGACTGACGGAGACAACGCCGCTGCTCATTCGGCTGCGTCCCCGGCAGACCGTACTGACCGATGTTACCGTCACCGGCACCGATGCCCGCCAGGACAACCTGCTGGAGTTCCGTCGTTCCCTGCTGGGGACCGACGAGTGGGGAGAGCATGCTTCGATCCGGGAGGATAACGGTCTGGTTTTTGACCGGGACTACCGGGAGCAGGTACTGAGTGTTCGTAATCAGCACATGCGCGACCTACTGCTCGCAAGCGACCGGCCGGGGGGGCGCTGGAACGCCGACTTCACGGAGTACCGTTTCGAGGAGGCCGCTAATTTCAGGGTCAGCGCCTCCCAGCCCCTGCTGATCGACCTGCCCGACCTCGGCTACCAGGTACGGATGGACTTGCGCAGCTTCCTTTCCGATTATACCGCCAAGACCAATTCTTACCTGGCTACCTTCTTTTTTCAGCCGGTGGAGAACGAAAGGGACCGCCACCGCCGGAACCGGGAGCGGGCGTATCTGGGGTCTTCCCTGCATTTCGCCCGGGCCCTGCTGGCCGACTCCCTGACGGAAAACGGATTTGCGGTCTACGAGATCAGGCGGGACGAAGCGGGAAAACAATTACAGCCCCGTCCGGCGGATCTGAGTCAGTACCTGGAGGGGGTAGGGGAGCAAGTCTGGTCCCTCTCCGGACTGGCGGGCCGGGAGTTCGCCATCTTCTACTACGCGGACGCTAAGTTTCGTCCCTTGCCGGAGAGCAAGCGTAAGCGAAGTCAGCCGGTACAGTCGCGGTTCATCGTCCTGGCCGATCGCTGTCTGCTGACGGCCGCCGGTACCTTCGCGGATGCCAACCTGTTGTTCTCCGGCTATATGGGGACCCGGGGGCTGGCGTGGTTGCTGCCCAGTGACTACCAGCCGCCGGTACGCTGAACATTCAGCTGTCTCCGGGCTTAATGAGGTATGACCGATCCACCCGAGCAGCATACCCCGGCCGACAAGTTGGCCGACCAGACCAAGGCCGCCTACCGGTGGTGGGACAACCTCGCTACCATCAATGCCGAGGACCCGTTCTGGCTGGGGGCCCTGAAGATCGGTTTCCGGGGGATAGGCATACTGGTCCTGCTGGCCCTCTCGCCGCTGATCCTGCTGGGCTTCCTGCTGGCCTTCATCGTAGTTGCCTGATGGCGGTACTACGTAATCCCGCCTGGTGGGTTCCGGTCCTCCTGTTTTTGCTGCACCAGCTGTTGCAGTACGGATTCGGTATCTCCCTGCCGCTCATCGATGCTTATTTGGACCCCCTGTTGGCCCCGCCCGTGTTACTGGGGCTGCTGAGCCTGGAGCGGGGCTATCTCTTCGGGAGGCCCCGGCTGGACCCCGTCACCCTGATCGTTTTCGTGCTGCTCCTGGCCCTGTGCTTTGAGGTGGTCTTCCCGGTGTGGGAAGCTCGCTTCGTGGGGGATTGGGTGGACGTAGCCTGCTACGTGACGGGTACACTGTGGTTCGCCCGGGCGATCAATCCGGCCGTTCCTTCCGGTAGTGGTGTCGACCAATCCGCCTAGCAGCGTACCGCGGAGTCTATCCGCCAGCGGGTACGCTCGGCCGTCTACTGAAGTCAGCGATACGGAGCAGTACTCCCTGGTGCGTAATACGAAGGGGTTTGAGTACCTATCTAGGGTTTAGTTCACGGAATTTCCGTGTTACCGGAACCATTCCTGAAAAGTGAAGTTGTAGCCTGTTATCACCAGCCCGGTTCTCAACATGACCAATATTGAATCCCTTTTTTCTTACTCCGCCACCCAGTATGAAATGGTGGATCACTTTCTCGCCATGGGCATCGGCGCGCATTTTGCCGCCCTGCTGTTCTTCATCCTCTTCAGCCGCTTCATCGCTCCCCGCTACCGGGTGGCTACGGCGCTGTCCTGCTTCGTAATGGTCTCCGCCGGAACCATTCTCTACGGGCAGGCCGGTTTGTGGGAGGCCGCCTTTCGCTGGACGGGTACGGCCTACGAACCCGCCGAGGAAACCTTCACCAACGGCTACCGCTACGTGAACTGGATGGTGACCATTCCCTGTTTGCTCACCCAGCTCCTGATCGTGCTCAACATTCGTGGGCGGGACCTGGTACGGGACGCGACTTTCCTGATCGTAGCGGCCTGGGGGATGATCATCACCGGCTACGTCGGGCAGTTGTACGAAGTAAGCGACGTCGGGACCATGATGCTGTGGGGTGCCATCTCCACCGTCTTTTTCATCGCGATGAACTGGGTGGTGGGAACACGGATATTCCGGGGCTCGGCCGCTATGCCCGCCCACATCTCGCCGGTGATGCGCCGGGTGTTCTGGCTGATGATGTTCGCCTGGACGCTCTATCCGCTGGCCTACCTCATCCCCTGGCTGGACCCCTCCGCGAACGGCGTCGTCTGGCGGCAGGGGCTCTTCACCGTGGCTGACGTGAGCAGTAAGGCGATCTACGGTATCATCATCAGTTACATTGCCCTGCTCCGCTCGGCGGAAGAAGGCTTCGAACCCGCCATGATGGTAACGGACAAGCTACAGCAGCGCGGGGTCGTCAGCTAGAGTGGTCAATTTGCTGAGCCGGTTGCGGGAACTTTATCGAAGTATTGCCAGTTTGCCGGCCCTGCTGGTTATCGGTATTCTGGTAATAAGCTGCCTGCAGGCTTCTACCACCGACTGGAAGGTGGAACTGCCGGACTGGCTGGCGGCGCTCAACATCTCCGATCTCGATACCCTCCGGTCGCTGTTCGCCGCGGTGATCGGTGGGGTGTTTACCATGACCGTGTTCTCCTATACGATGGTGATGAGCGTACTGAACCGCTCCATCGCCAGTTACTCTCCCCGGCTGGTTCCCCTGATCCTGAGACTGCGGTTCCACCAGACGGTACTGGGAGTGGCCACGGGGACCATCCTCCACGCGCTACTGCTGCTGATGGTGACGGTCACGGCGGACGAGCACCACTTTCACCCGCCCATCCTGGGCGGGTTGGTTTCCCTGTTGCTTACCCTGGCGACCCTGTTGTTGTTCATCTACTATATCCACCGGGTATCGATGAGCATACACGTCAACGGGATCCTGGAACTTTGTTTCCTGGAGTACCGGAGTCAGATCCGTCACCTGGGGAATATCGAGGGTGTCCGGCTCGAATTCAGGGAGGAGGAACTTCCCGCTGAGCTGGAACCGATTGTCCGGGCGGACGATCCCGGTTACCTCAATGAATTGTCTTACGAGCGGCTGGTAGATAAGGCCGGCAGGGTCGGGGGGGAGCTCTGGCTGCTCGCCCGCCCCGGCAGTTGGGTAACGGCCGGTCAGCCCTTACTGGCGGCCCGCCCCGCCCACTCCGCCGCGGCGCGGACGGGAACAGACAACACCCTGGGCGTTTCCGGAGAGGAGCCACTCGAAATCTACACCACCGGATTCAAGCACCTCACGGAAGTGGCCGTCAAAGCCATGAGCCCCGCCCTGAACGACCCCGGGACGGCACTGACCAGCCTGCACTACCTGGAAGAACTGTTCCGGGAACTGACCCGGTTGGGTCCGTTCAATACGCTGACCGGCCCCGGCGGTCGCTGCCGGATCGAAGTCTACCCCATCGAGAAATTACGGGACGATTGTTTCGAGGAACTGGCGGCCTACCTGAACGACGACCCCTGGACCAAGCGGGAGTTGGCCGAAGTACGGCAGTCGGTAGACCGAATGCTCCGGCAATCCTGACATTCAGCCCGATCCTGAACGCGGAGTTATCTGGACTCCGAGCGTAACTTTCCGACCGTTGGTAACGGTCCGTGAACAACGGACGGTGCCTAAGAAGTCGTGGCCTGCAACCCCGGCCACTCCGGCTCGTCCCTGTTACGTACCTCACCACTGACGCCCAGATCCGCACGACCCGCCCATGCTTCGCCCCGCCACTTTGCTCCTCCTTTGTGTTTTTTGCACCTGCGTCCGCGCCCAGCATCATGCGGGAAAACCCACCCTGGAGGCCATCCGGACGGAGACCGGACCGAAAGTGGACGGCGTACTCGACGAGGATGCCTGGAAAAAAGCGACGCCCGCGGAAAATTTTACCACCCTGCGGCCCAATCCCGGGCTGCCCAGCCGCCAGCGTAGCGATGTCCGCGTAGTCTACGACAACGGAGGAATTTACGTCGGTGCCCGCCTCTACGACGGCAGCCCGGACAGCATACTGACGGAACTGACGGAGCGCGACGACATCGGCAACAGTGATTTTTTCGGCGTTACCATCGATGCTTACCAGAGCGGGATCAACGGCTTTAATTTCGTGGTTTCCGCCGCCGGCGTGCAGTTCGACGCCCAGCAGACGGCCGAGGGGGAAGACGGCAACTGGGATGCTGTCTGGGTGAGCAAAACCACGCGGGACGCCGAGGGCTGGGTCGCGGAAATTTTTATTCCCTACTCCGCCCTGCGCTTCCCCGCCAAACCGGAACAGACCTGGACGATCAATTTCGTGCGGATGATCCGGCGCACGAACGAACAGAGTTTCTGGGCCGAGATCGACCCCAACGTCGACGGCTTTTTTAATCAATCGGGTACCCTGACCGGTCTTTACAACGTCAAGTCACCGGTTCGTATCCAGGCCACGCCCTTCCTGGCCGGCTACCTGCTGAACGGTAGGCAACCCGGCGTGCACACCACCACCGGTACCAGCGTGACCGGCGGCATGGACGTGAAGGTCGGCCTCAGCGATGCCTTCACCCTGGACATGACCCTGGTGCCCGACTTCGGGGAGGCCCGCAGCGACGACCAGATCCTGAACCTCGGCCCCTTCGAGCAACGGTTCGACGAACAGCGGGCCTTTTTCACCGAGGGAACGGAGCTGTTCAACAAGGGGGATCTCTTTTACAGCCGGCGGGTCGGCGGCGGCAATCACTTCGGCGGAGCGGTCGCCGCGGCCACCGGCGAGGACGACGAGGTGGTCGACAACCCCCAGCGGGCCAAGCTCTACAACGCCACGAAGATCAGCGGCCGGACGGCCGGGGGGCTCGGACTCGGTTTCTTCAACGCCGTCGAGCAGGAAAATACCGCCATTCTGCGCAGTGGGGAGGGAACGGAGCGGGAGGTGCGGACCAACCCGCTCACCAATTACAATGTCTTCGTCGCCGACCAGAATTTGCCCAATAACAGCACCGTAACCCTGGTGAACACCAACGTGCTGCGGGAGGGGGAGGCCCGGGATGCCAACGTGACCGGGTTGCTGTTCGACCTTCACGACACAGCAAATAAATACGCTGTCCGGGGAGCCTTCAAGCACAGCCGGATCTACGAGGGGGAACGCACCACCGGTCATGCCGCCAACCTGGAGGTCGCCCGCATCAGCGGAGCCTGGACCTGGCAGCTGGGTTACGGAGAGGAAAGCGATACTTACGACCCGAACGACCTGGGTATCCTGTTCGCCAACAACAGCCGGAGCGTGTTCACCCGTATCCGCTACAACGAGCGTAACCCCTTCTGGGGCGGCCGCTTCGTGAACGGGGGAGGGGGGCTGTTCGTCGGCTATCAGCGGCTTTACGCCCCCAGCCGTTACACCGGGGCCAGCGCGGAATCCTGGATCTACGGGCAAACGAAGGGGTTCTGGAACCTGGAACTCTGGACCGATCACCAGCTCGGTGAGCAGGTCGATTACTTCGAGCCCCGGGTAGCCGGTCGTTACTGGACCGTTGCCGGCAGTAGCGGCATCGGTGGCTGGATGGGGACCGACGACCGCAAGAAGTTACGCCTGAGCGCCAACTTCAACTACGATGCCTGGCGGGGCGACAGCCGCACTTCCTTCAGTCACAACTTCAATGCCCGTTACCGTTTCAGCGACCGCTTCAGCTTACAGGGTTTCGTCTGGAGGGGTAGCTACCGGGACGAAGTCGGCTACGTGAACCGGCAAGCCAGCGCGGTATTCATGGGCCGCCGCGACCGCAATGCCGTGGAAACCGGCCTGTTCGGCAAGTACAGTTTCGGCCCCAACATGACGCTCAACCTCCGCGTGCGCCACTACTGGAGCGGGGTGGCCTACGGAAGCTTCCACCTGCTGGCCGGGGACGGTACCCTGACCGACACGGACTACACCGACAACCACGACCAGGACTTCGATGCCTTCAACGTCGACCTGATGTACCGCTGGCGCTTCGCCCCGGGCAGCGACCTCTTCCTCACCTACAAGACCAACGTGACCGACTTCGACCGCGAGCGGGCCGCCACCTACGGCGATAGTTTTCGGGGGCTGTGGGGAGATACGAACCGGCAGGGGAGTTTGAGTATGAAGGTGGTGTACTGGCTGGATTATGCTTCGTTGGTGAATTAGGGGGGTAGGCGGTTAGGCTTTTAGGTGCGTTGGGCTGTTAGGTCTTGAGTCCCTGAGTCCTTAAATCCTTACTTCCATGTGCCAACTTTGTAATGCCGACGCTCCGACCACCGACTTTCCGGTGCCCCTGACCGACTACGAGATCCGGATCTGTGCAACCTGCCGCGACCAGATCGAGGGGAGCGAAGAGATCGACCCCAACCACTGGCGGGCGCTGAACGATACGATGTGGAGCGAGGATCCCGGGGTGCAGGTGATGGCCTACCGGATGCTGCACCGGTTGCGCGGGGAGGGCTGGCCCCAGCAACTGCTGGACATGCTCTACCTGCCCGACGGGGTGCGGGCGCAGGCGGAGTTGCAGCTGGTACGGCGCGGCCGCGGGTGCCATCATCCATAAAGACGCCCACGGAGCGGTACTTGCCAGCGGGGATACCGTCGTCCTCATCAAAGACCTGAAGGTGAAGGGCGGCGGCTTCACGGCCAAGCGGGGGACGGCCGTGCGCAATATCCGCCTCGTTCACGACAACGCGGGCCAGATCGAAGGGCGGGTCGAAACCCAGCAGATCGTGATCCTGACGGAATACGTGAAGAAAAAGTAGTTGGAACAAGTAATTGTACGTTAATCGGGGGTGTTTGTACCTGAATAGTTGACTGGATGGTGTATATCGTAGGGAATCCGGTATGTTTGAAGCAGATATTCATTCCCTGCTATTGCTACAAACACATACCTTCCCATGCAATTACTCAAGAACTTGCTCCTGCTTTGTTTCTGCTGCCTCGCCACCACCGGTCAGGCCCAGGATAACCCCAAGTACGACCTCCACCGCTGGTACGTGCAACCCGGCCAGCAACAGGCCCTCATCGACGCCCTGGACAAGGTAGATGCCCACTACCGCGCCGCCAGCGACCGATCCTGGGAGTTCTACCAGTACGAGGACAACACCGTCGAGGTGATCATGCCGATACGCGATTACGCCGACCTCGATCGTATCGAGGCCCAGTTCGACTTCGCACGGGCCAGTCTCACCGAGGACGAACGAAAATCCGTTTACGATCCCGTCGCGGTGGCCGAGATCGTGACCGGTACCGAGCAGCAGATCATCGAACTGCAGCCGGAACTCAGTTACACCCCTGCCGGCGAAGAGGCCCTGGCCAGTGAGATGCAGGCCCTGCAACTTAGCCGGTACACCCACGATTATGCTACTACCCCCGACATCCGGGAACACGGGAAAAAACTGGTGGAGATGATGCGCAAGGCCAATAGCCCCGCCCATATGCACTTTTATACCCTCGACTACGGAAGCGGACAGTACTTCGAGGTCGTCTACCTGGGCAAGGACCGGGCCGACCTGGACCGCAGGCTGGCCGAACAGAAAGAACGGATGGCCGGACCGGAGGGCGATGCCTGGCGCGAAAGGGCGATGGAGATCGCCAGGCGGGAGTCCGTCACCTACGGTACCAAGGTCACTACCCTCGGGCAGGAGGAGAAACCGGCAACCGACCGGATGTACGGGGTCGCCGTCGATTACCTCAAGCCCGGGAAGGAAGCAGCCTACGTCAGCGCGGCGGAAAAATTCAACGGTTATCTGCGCGAGGGGAAGGCGGACCTCTACTGGACCACCAGTATCCAGGAAGATGGCAGGGTTATGCACTTTGCGCCCGTCCGGCAAATGAGTGATATGGACAAGATCGGCGAACAGTTCCGGAAGCGGGCTTACCAGCTGAAGCCAGCCCAGCAACAGGAAATCGGTATGGCGATGGACGGACTGACCAGCAGCTCCGAAGTCGCCGTCATGCGGCACCACGTCCCCCTCAGTTACCTGCAGGAGGAAATTGATGCTGACCGGAATACGATGATGTACAAAGTACAGACGCTCGACTACGACCCGGCCGACCGACAAGAAGTAATGGCCTTCCTGGAGAATACGAAAGCGATGCTCTCCAAAGCCGGAGCCACCACCCCCTACGAAGTGTGGAGTTACAACATGGGCGGCCCCGACAACCGGATCATCGTCGTTGATTACGGTGCCGACAAAGCGAGCATCGATGCCTCGATCGCCGCCGATTATAAAAGCCTGGGCACCGAACTGGATGGCTGGGTGACGGAGATGAAGCGCCTGCTGAAGGAAGTAGAAGTTACCTACGGACGTAAAAGCGAGCGCGCTTCCTACTGGCCCGACACCACCCAGTAAACGAGCGCGCTACCGGGTAGCGGCCACGCCGGTAAAGGTCATTTTCACGGGCTGGATACTACCGTCGGCGTTGAACCGCAGGCTGTCCAGGCAGACCACCCGATGGTCCCGGTCCTCATTGGGGATCGGGCGTCGGTGGTAGACCATCACCCAGTCGTCCGTTCCCGGTACCCGGATCACGGAATGATGGCCGGCCCCCGTGGCTACGTCCGGGTCGGACTCCAGGATGGTCCCCCGACGGGTAAAGGGGCCGGTCACGGCCGGGGCCGTAGCGTAGGCGACGCTGTAGCTGTCATTGCCCCAACTGCCTTCCGACCACATGAAATAGTAGGTCCCGTCGCGGAGAAACATGAACGGCCCTTCGACGTAGCCCGCGGGGGTGATCTCCCGGAATGGTTGTCCGTCGTCCCACGGGAGGAAGCCGGTAAAGTCGTCGTTGAGCCGGCCCAGGTTACAGTGCCGCCAGCCGCCGTAGAAGAAGTACACGGTGGAATCCACGTCCCGGAATACGAACTGATCGATGGGCTGGGCACCGTGGTGAAACTCGGAGAGCAGCGGCTTACCCAGATGATCGCGGTAGGGGCCGCCGGGGGTGTCGGCCACCGCTACCCCGATCCCGCCGAAGTGGTTGATGTCGTTATCGGGGTCGTAAAAATCACGGCCCGGCTGCTGTACGTCATTGCCCGCGAAGAAGAGGTAGTAACGTCCCCGGTGCCGGATGGCGGAAGGAGCCCACATGGCCTGACGAACCCAGCTGACGGTGCCGGTATCGAGCACCCGGGGGTGCTTGGTCCAGTTCACCAGGTCCGGGGAGGAAAAGGCATCCAGGTGGAGTTGCTTGTCGTAGTCGTCCGAGTAGGTGGGGAAGATCCAGAACTCCTCTCCGAATACCACGCCTTCGGGGTCGGCGTACCAGCCGTCGATGATGGGGTTTCCGGAGGTGGCCGGGGTCGGAGCGTCGGCCGGGGCGGAAGGATTGGAGCGGGGACCCGAGCAGCCGAGGAACAGGCTGAGCAGGAGAGGGACGGCGTATAAGCGGGTGGGAGGCATAGTGGTGTGGTTTTCGACCCGGTAAGGTTACAACCCAACGATAATTACGGCCTCCTGAATTGAAAATACCGATACAAAAAGCCTCAGCCGAGTATCCGCTTCAGGATAACGTCCACCCGCCGGTTACTCAGTTTTCCGTCCCAGGTACCATTGTCGTAACTCGGCGCGTCCTCTCCGAGCGGTAGCATTTGCATCATCTCCGGGGGCAGCGGATAGCTGAGGAGGCGATCCCGCACGGCCCGGGCCCGGAAGTCGGACAGCCGCAGGTTGTAGGCCCGGTTGCCGATGTCGTCCGTATGCCCCTGAATTTCGATTTCGTAACCCTCGATGTTCGGAATGCCATCCAGGAATTCCTTCAGCCGCCCCCGCTGCTCGGGGGTGACGTAGTAACTGCCGCCACCGAAGAAGATGGAGATGACGTGGTCCTGGTCGGCGGGGGAGGACTGGGCCGTAGCGGAGAGGGGGAGCAGAAATAGTAACGATAACAGGAGTAGTGGTGTGCGCATGGTTATCGGTAAAACAGGTAATTGTCCGATTAGATGGTCGAAGTCTTATTTTTTGTGGGTCAAATAATTATATTTGGCAACGGAATCTAATCACGCTTAAGATTCAAAAAGCTATTTTTATGGATAATGTTACCTGGCTCACCGAGCAAGTGATCGCACTGGCAGCCGGTATCGGCGGCAACTTCCTGTACGACGGATTCTGGTACGGAATGCTCGGTGTCTTGCTCGGTATTTTACTGGTGCTCTTTCTGAGGAAAAGAGGACTGATGCGCCGGCCCAACTTACTCTGGGGGTGGCTGACCAAATTACAGTATCTCTTCATTCCGCTCTTACTGGGAGCCCTCGTCGGAACCTTTGCTTCCATCAGCAGCGTACGCAGCACGCTCGATTCCTGGGTGGAGGGCTCGACTACCGAACTGAAGAACTACGCGGAATCGTACATTCCGGAAGTGGAACGGATAGCGGGAGCGATGGCTGCTTCGGGAAATACTTCGGAAAAGGCACTCCGGCAACAGATCCTCGGTACCGGGGGAGCCCCCGACAACTCAGTGGCCAGAACTTTTTTCTACTCCGTCAACCGCAAAATAATCGGTTATTTTCTGAACACGATGGGGCTGGAAGATAATGCCGGAAGCGTGTCCGAATTGGCGGAACCGGGCTACCTGACGAGACTGAATCAGGCTTCTTTAAACAGTATGTCTACCTACGTGAAGTCCGGTCTGATCGCCCCCTACGCCAATGGTGCCTACTGGATCCTGATCATTTTCTTCATCCCCTTCCTGTTGATCAGCCTGGTGGATTTTGTTTTGCTGATGATTAACCAAAGGGCAAAATCGGCCATCCAGCGGGGAATCGCCAGTTACCGGGACAAGCGGGCGTCCGTTTCAGAAGACTGATCCCGGTACCCCTACAGTACCGCCACCGAATCCAGTTCCATTTCGAACTCCTCCGCTACGCCATTCCCGATCAGCAACTGCAGACCGACGGCCTGACCGCCCGCGAAGTTCGGTACGTCCACCGGCTCGCCGTGGTGCATGGCCTCCATGGCCGAGAACGGTATGGAGATCGTTTCCCACTCCTCGCTCACCTTGGTGGGAAAAGTGAACTGGTGCCAGTAGCGTTGGTCCTCACTGCCCTTTACCCGGAAGGTGTAGTCCTTGCCGTCACCGCGTAGCCGGAGCTGGAAACTGGTTGCTTCCCCCAGGTCCCTTGGGGAATCGAAGAAGGTCTGGATGGAGGAGAAACCACCGTTGTTTTCCAAACTGACCTTTCCCCAGAAGTGACCGTGACCTTCCTCCGTGATCTCGAAGTGGCCGTCGGAACGCCCACCCATCACCACGTCGTCCTGGGTCCGCCAGGCGTTGGGCGGCGTGTCGGCGTTGAAGTCGAACAGGATGGTTTCGGGATCGTCTGATTTGGTGGTCGGGGAATTGGGTTGGGACATACAGGAGGTAAATAGCAGGGTGAGGAATAAGAATCGCATTACTGTTGAAACGCCCGCTCCCCCCGTCTTTGTTCGGAAACTTCGCACCTGCGTCCGCGCCCAAAATCCCTTGCGCTCCTTACCTTGCGTCCCGTGATTGCCCCCTTGCCCGATAACGAAGCGGAGCGCCTGGACAACCTGCGCCGCTACGCCATCCTCGATACCCTGCCCGAGGAGGAGTACGACGACATTGCATTTCTGGCCAGTCAGATTTGCGGCACACCCATTTCCCTGATCAGTTTTGTCGATCAGGGCCGCCAGTGGTTCAAGTCCGGTGTCGGGTTGGACGATTCGGAAACTCCGCGCGAACTGGCCATTTGCGCCCACAACATCCTGCAGCCCGAGGAGCCCCTGGTGGTGCGCGACCTGCGGGAGGACGAGCGTTTCGCTGACAATCTCCTCGTCACCGAAGACCCCAATATCGTTTTTTACGCCGGGGTGCCGCTGGTGTCCCGTGAGGGGCACGCGCTGGGCAGTCTCTGCGTGATCGATCACCAGCCCCGGGAAATGACGGCCGAACAATTGTCCGCCCTCGGTCGGCTGAGCCGCCAGGTACTGAAATTGCTGGAACTGCGCTTTACCCTCCGCCGCGCCGAAGAGCACCGCCTGTTACGCGCCAAGGCCTACGCCGACCTCAAGGAGTTCAGTCACGTCATTGCCCACGACCTGAAAACCCCGCTGCGGAACCTCCACCAGCTCACCGGCGTCCTCGTCGAGGAACTCGCTGACTGCACGGTGCCGGATGAGGTAAATGAATTACTGGGCATGGCCACCCACAGTTCGAGCGAAGCCATCCGGCTGGTCGACAGCGTGCTGCGGTACAGTCAGGCCACCACGCTGCTCAGTCTCGAAAAGGAAAGGATCGATTTACCGGCGCTGATCGAGCAACTGACCGCGGGGGTCGGCCTGCCGGCTCACCTGACGGTACGGTACCGGGGCCGGCCCAAATACATTCATACCTCCCGGGTGGCCCTGGTCCAGATTCTGAGCAACCTGCTTTCCAACGCCATTAAGTACCACGACAAGTCCTCCGGTGAAATTACCGTCGATTGCCGCTCGACCGGTGGCCAGTACGATTTCAGGGTATCGGACAACGGGCGCGGTATTCCGGCCGACCGGCTCGACAACATCTTCCGCCTTTTTTACGGTAGCGGAGAGGCGGGCAGCCACGGCGTGGGACTCACCATCGTGAGCCGCCTGGTAACCGAACTTGGGGGAGACGTCCGCGTAACTTCCACCGAGGGAGAGGGCTCCGTTTTTGCCTTTACGCTGACCCGGTGAGGCAGCAGCGGCCGACGGCGCGCAGGTGCAAGCTTTCAGGCTATTCGCTGGTCAGGTACCGCAATCCCTCCGTATCCTTATATACAATGTAGGGCGCGGCGAAGCCCCCGTGGTCTCCCACCACGTAGCTGATGGAGAGGGGGCGCAACTCGGCAGCTTCTCCGTCCGCTGTCTCGTAAACGCCGAACCACCGGCGGTCGGCGGGGTCGCGGAGGGTGACGCCCCGGGGCTCCCGTACGTCGGTCAGGGTACCCGCTTGCGGCTGCCCGGGGGCGTGGTGATCGTACCAGAGGTAGGCATCGAATACGTAGCCGGTATCCACGCCGTCGGTTACCCGGGCCCAGTGGCCGGTAACGGGCTGGGGGCGGAAGTCGTTGGTCGCGTAATCGTAGTGAACGGCCTCGCCGATGGTGTCCCGGCGGCCTGCCGGGGACAGAATTTCTACAATCGTGTTGTAGGGAAAGTCCTTCAGGCAGTCCGAGCGGTCGGAAGGCCCGCTGCGTAGTGGCAGTCCGTCCGTAGCGATCACCCGCGTCCGGTCGGGGTTAATGGATTGGGCCGTGAGGGAGTACGTAAGCAGGAGGAGGAAAGAAAGGAGGGGGGTGCGCATGGGGTATTTGCTTTTGATACGCCAAAGTTGGGGATGGTGGATGCCCCGGAAATCACCCGACTAGTATTCGTGGACGTTCGGTTAGTAAGCGTCGGAATGCTGGTCATTACTGCCTGCCGCGGACCGTCCGGCCTCCCACCTGCTAAATCTCCGTGCGAAATTTCAACTGTTTATCAGTGACTTACAAGGGTCCGATTGAAAAAATAACGTTTGGAATGCTTGTTTACGGGTGGCGGAGGACGTACCTTTGCAGCCGCTTCGGGAAAACTGGGGCGAAACCGTACAAAAAACAGTATTTCCAGTGAATACCAATTCCTACAAAACGCAGAATGCCAACGCCGCCACCGTCGAGCGGAAGTGGCACGTCGTCGACGCTGACGGCGAGATCGTCGGCCGCCTGGCCAGCAAGATCGCTTCCGTACTGCGCGGCAAGCACAAGCCCGACTTTACCCCTCACTTCGACAACGGGGATCACGTGATCGTGATCAACGCCGACAAGATCCGGTTCACGGGGGAGAAATTTAACGACAAGGAGTACCTGCGTCACACCGGTTACCCCGGCGGACAGCGCAAGGCGACCCCCCGCCAGATCATGGCCCGCAAGCCGG
The DNA here is from genome assembly GCA_963838715.1 of Lewinellaceae bacterium. GTDB lineage: Bacteria > Bacteroidota > Bacteroidia > Chitinophagales > Saprospiraceae > Neolewinella. Next base: position 1,819,149 of record CAWISE010000009.1, on the reverse strand, counting down.
AGATCATCATCGAAACGGCCGTTAAGGGTATGCTGCCCCACACCAAGCTGGGCCGCGCCCAGTACAAGAAGCTGCACGTGTACGTCGGTACCGAGCACCCGCACAGCGCCCAGCAACCCACCGAACTCAAGTAAATAATCAGTTAGAGAGTTCGGGGGTTAGAGAGTTACCGAGTCGCAACGCGGCTCAACTCCCTAACCCGCTCACTCTCCAACTCCCCAACTAATTATGGAACAAATCAATGCCATCGGCCGCCGCAAAGCCGCCGTCGCCCGCGTTTACCTGACTCAGGGAAAGGGTAATATCATCGTTAACGGTAAGGATTACAAGACGTACTTCCCCCAGTTGCACATTCAGGGTAAGGTGGTTCAGCCCTTCGGTATCATCGAGGTGGACAACGCCATCTACGACCTCAAGATCAATGTCGATGGTGGCGGGATCAAGGGGCAGGCCGAAGCCATCCGCATGGGTGTTGCCCGCGCCCTCGTGAAACTCAACGAAGACTTCCGCAGCCCCCTCAAGACCCAGAAGATGCTTACCCGCGACGCCCGTGTCGTTGAGCGTAAGAAGTACGGTAAGCCCAAGGCGCGGAAGAGCTTCCAGTTCTCTAAGCGTTAAGCGCACCGCGAGACGAGATGCGAGAAACGAGACCTACTGTGGTGCTCCGACGTCTCGCCTCTCAACTCTCGCATCTCGCCTCTATTCTTTCACTAAAACTTTCGGGATTCGCTCCCGGACTCAATAATAACATCAAATGGCAAAGCCAACCACACAGCAGCTGCTCGAAGCCGGTGTACACTTCGGCCACCTGCGCAAAAAGTGGAACCCCAAAATGGCTCCGTTCATCTTCACGGAGAAGAACGGCATCCACCTGATCGACCTCAACCGTACCCACGAAAGCCTGGAGCGCGCCGCTAACGCCATGCGTCAGATCGCCCGTGCCGGTAAGAAGATCCTCTTCGTCGCCACCAAGAAGCAGGCTCGCGATATCGTATCCGCCGCCGCCGAGGAAGTCAATATGCCCTACGTTACCGATCGGTGGCAGGGAGGTATGCTGACCAACTTCAACACCATCCGCCGCTCCATCCGCAAGATGCAGAACATCGAGCGTATGCTCGCCGACGGTACCCTGGACAGCGTAACCAAGAAGGAACGCCTCACCCTGACGCGGACCCACGAGAAGATGAATAAGGTACTGGGCGGTATCGCTGACATGCAGCGCATCCCCAACGCCATCTTCGTCGTCGATATCGTACACGAACACCTGGCCATCGCCGAAGCCAAAAAACTCGGTATGCGGACCATCGGTATCGTGGACACCAATGCCGACCCCAACAGCGTAGACTACGCCATTCCGGGTAACGACGACGCCAGCAAATCCGTAAAGGTGCTGGTCGACTACCTCGTCGAAGCCATCAAGGAAGGTCTGGCCGAGCGTACCGAAGAGAAGGACGCCAAGGCCAGTTCCGGTGAGCAGCCCGCCGCCGAAGCGACCCCCGCTACGGAGGAAGCCACCCCCGCCGCTCCCGCGGAGTAAATAGTAAATGATCCATAGTTGGTAGTCCCCTAGTCTGTACAGACTACGGACTGTCTTCTGAGGACTATTGACTACCCCTCCTCTTAACTCTTATTTCTTAATTCTTAATTCTACTTACACTATGGCCATTTCCGCCAAAGACGTAAAGAAACTACGGGACATGACCGGCTCCGGTATGATGGACTGTAAGAAAGCACTGGCCGAGGCCGAAGGTGATTTCGACAAGGCCATCGACGTGCTCCGCAAGCGTGGTGAAAAGGTAGCCGCCAAGCGCGACGACCGTGAAGCCAACGAAGGTGCCGTTATCGCCCTGGTAAACGACGCCCGGGACTACGGTATCATCATCCGCCTCAGCAGCGAAACCGACTTTGTTTCCAAGAACGAAGAGTTCGTCAGCTTTGCCCACAAGATCGCCAAGATTGCCCTGGACAACAAGCCGGCCGACCTCGCCGCCCTGAATAAACTTCCCATGGAGGGTAACCTCACCGTCGGTGAGAAGGTGCTCGAAATGGTCGGAAAGATCAACGAGAAGATCAGCGTCACCGCCTACGAGCAACTCAGCGCCCCCCTCGTTTCCGATTACATCCACAGTGGCAACCGCGCCGCCGTTCTCGTTGGCCTCAGCCAGGGAGACGATGCCGCCTACGACGCCGGTCGTGGAGTAGCCATGCACGTGGCCGCCATGAAGCCGACCGCCGTCAATAAGGATGGTGTCAGCCAGGAAACGATCGACAAGGAACTCGAAATCGGTAAGGAACTCGCCCGCCAGGAAGGCAAGCCCGAAGCCATTCTCGACAAGATCGCCGAAGGACGCCTCCAGAAGTTTTTCCGCGAAAGCACGCTGGAAGACCAGGAGTACGTCAAGAGCAACGACAAGAGCAGCGTCGCCCAGTACCTCAAGTCCGTAGAGAAAGGACTGAAGGTGACGGAGTTCAAGCACGTAGAGCTGAGCTAACCCCGTTCCCCTTACGTAAGAAAAAGCCCCCGCTACCAACTGGTAGCGGGGGCTTTATCGTCTCGTTCTATTCCATTTTAAAAAGCATTACCGCAGTACGAACGGCAGTACCGCCGCCCGCTCTTCCGCCGTTACCCGCAGGAAGTAGTACCCCTCCGGTAATTCACCGGCCGTAATCCGGGTCACCGGCGTGTCGCTCAGGGCGGATTGCAGCACCCGCCGTCCGTCGGCCGCGAATACCTCGATCTTTCCTCCGGGGTACGCCCGGTCGAGTTGCAGCCGCAGCTCACCGTCACTGGGGTTCGGGAACAGGGTAGGGGCCACCGCGAATTCCGCGAAGCCGGGTACCGCGTTCACGAGGCCGGAGAATTTCAGTAAGAACAGCTGGGTGCCTCCGGCGTCATTGACCGTCGAACCATCGGGGAAGGTCAGGTTACCCCGGAAGATACCCCCGGCGTAGGCTTCCCCCCGCGGACCGTAGGCCAGGGCCGTTACGAGGGTGAAATTATTGACGCTGCTGCCCTGGGTGGTGGAAACCGCGAAAGGTTGCTGACCCTCTCCCGTTTCGTCGTAGGCCTGGACGAAGGTCATTTGCCCGCCGGCGGGTGGGGTCAGCCGTACGGAGTCGTTACCTACGGGCAGCGAGAGGGATGCGCCGTCGTTTATACTGCCGCTCATCACGACGTTGCCCTCGGCATCGACCACCAGATTCGTACTGCCGGTACCTTCATTGGTGCTGTACCAGCGCAGGTCGCCGCGGGGGGTATAGCTGGCCAGCCAGTTGACGGGGCCGTCGACAAATACCGCTCCCTCGGTGACGTCATTCGGGGTAAGCCGGCCGGTCCCTTCGGATACGAAGCCATTGGCGTAGATGTTGCCGTCCGCGTCGTAGCCGACCCCCACGATGCCGCCGAAACTCACGTCGCCGTCGAAATTACGCAGGCTGAGGAACGCTCCATCCCTGGTGTAGCGGGCCATGGCCGTCCCGACATTCTGATCTCCCATGGTGAAGGCCGTGCCCGGACCGGGATTGAAATCCACGTTCCGCCGGCTACGGGTCACCACGTGCAGTACGTCGTCGATGACGGCGATGTTGTCCCGCGGAATACTTCCGAGCCGGAGCTGGGTGATGAACGACCAGTCGATCGCCCCGGCGGGCGAAAAGCGCAGCAACAGACTGTTGAAGAAGGAAATATTGTCGGCGGCCCGGCTGTAGCTGACCTCGGAGACGGGGGTCGATACCGTCACGTCGTCGACGACGTAGGTATTGACGTACAGGTTGCCTTCCTCGTCGGTAGTCATTCCCGTTACCATCTCTTCGAAGGGGCGGTTGAGGCTACGGATGCGGTAGGTCGCGAGTTGGTCGCCGGCCGGCGAAAAATGGAGGATGAAGCTGCTGCCGGAAACGGTATCCCGGCCGGGGCCGCTGTCCAGGTCGAATGCCGGCTGGGCGTACCCTCCCACGTAGGCGGAGCCGTCGGGGGCGACGGTGAGCCGGGTAAATTCGCCGGAGCAACGACCGGAACAGTCGTCGGGGCCGGCATACTCCAGTGTCCGGATCCAAAGGGCCTCCCCGGCGGAGTTGCGCTTGAGCAGGTAAGGAACCCAGACCCGGTCGGGAGAGGTCAGCGGGGGTGCTTCCCCGTCGGCGTAGTCGAAACTGCCGTTGACGCGCCCGGCAACGTACACATTACCGTCCCGGTCGGCGGCGAGGGCCTCCATGGTGAGGAGGTTGTTCGTCATCAGGTGGGTGGCAGACTCAAGGGTAAGGTCCTGGGCGTAGAGGGAATGGGTAAGCGGACCCATTCCGAAGTTGCCGGTACAGGCGATACAGAAAAAAAGTAAATGGGTGAGGTAGCGTGGCATAAGGGGTGAATTTGTAGGTTTCCCCAAAATTCCGCCCCTCGTGCTCACGCTTCCCCACCCATTCGGGTAGTCTTGTCCGGGTTACGCTGGTCGCGCTACCACGGAATTAGTCGTCGGCATCGACGGAAAGGACATTGCCCATCGCGTCGTACTCGACTTCCATTTCTTCTCCGTTCATGTTGAATTCTACCTCGTAGCCTTCGTCGTCCATTTCCCACTCCACGTCGGTGGCGCCGGGGTAGGCGGTTTCAAAGGCGCTCTTTACGGCAGCGGGGACTTCGGAAGGAGCGGCATCGTCGCAGGAGAAGAAGCCGAAGCCCAGTAGGGCAATAATGGTAAGTCTGATCATGGTGGTAGGTTTTCTACTAAAACACCGGGAATCAGAAAATGTGCGGCGCGGGCGGCGGCGCGCGGGTGCAGGGTCCGTGACAACATAGGTGTCGTATCGTATATTATCGTCCGAACCACCCATGTGGGTGAGGGCCGGCAGCCCTCGTCGGTCCGTTCTTTAAGCCATGCAAGACCGCCCTAAACGTATCCTGATCGTTGAAGATGAAGCCGTTATCTCCCTGGAGATCGAAGCGGCCCTGCGTCAGCTGGGCTACGCCATAGCCGGGAAGGCCGCTAACGGCGACAAGGCGCTGGACCTGCTGGCCAGCAGCCAACCCGACCTGGTCTTACTCGATATCGACATCAGGGGCAGCCGCAACGGGATCGACCTGGCCCGCCTGATCCGGGAAAAATATGACTATCCCTTCGTTTTTCTGACGGCCTTCTCCGACCCGGCCACGCTGGACAGCCTCCGGGATACCTTACCCTACGGCTACATCGTGAAGCCCTTCAACGACAGCGACCTCTACACCACCATCGAACTGGCCCTGGACAAGTTTGCCGCCGAGCGTCAGCCCGTCGTACCCGCACTGGAAGACCTCAATGAACGGCTGTCGGTTTCCCTCTCCGGGCGGGAGTACGACGTACTCCTCCTGCTGGAAACCGGTAAGCCCTACCGGGAAATTGCCGAAATCCTCTTCCTCAGTCTGAATACGGTGAAATACCACCAGAAATCTATTTTTTCCAAACTCAACCTCTCGTCCCGACACCAGCTGAGTGCCTATCTGCGCAGCCTGGACCGGACCTAATACGCGCTCGGTATGCCCATTTTTCGCCTGTTCTGTTTGCTGGCACTCTCGCTTGCCTCCTTCGGTACGCAAGCGCAACCCGACCGGCAAACGCCCGAAGCACGTCGGGATAGTCTGCAGAGACTCATCGCTACCCTGGAAGACCCCCGGGAACGTTTTCTCAAATACCTCGACCTGTACGCCGGGGTTTCGGTGAAAGACAGCGTTCTGCTGGCTCGCTACGACGATACCCTGCGCACCTTCGAAGATCGGGTGCCCCCTGATTTCTTTGCCGGCCAGTATCATTTCGCCCTCGCGAAAACCGCCCGTTACCGGAGAGATTTTCCCCTGGCCAAGGAGGAACTGGCCCGGGCACTCGCCGGGTTCGTGGCCTACGATAGCCTGAAAATGGCCGTCATGCGGGGGCGTGCCCACCAAACCGGTAGCGTGCTCGGCCTGGCCTCGGAGGATTACGAATACGGATATACGCACGCCCGGGAATCGGTGCGGTTACTGCGTGGCGTACCCGAGGAGGAAGCTAATCTGGCCGGGGTACTCAATAACCTGGGGACCCTCCTCCAGCGAGCCGGCCTTTACGACGATGCACTGCCTCATTTTCGGGAATCCGTCATTCTCTATGAACGGCTCGGCCGGCCCGACCGCAAGTTTCACCCCCTCAATAACCTGGGGGCCCAGTTTACCCGCCAGGGGGAACTGGACAGTGCCGAATACTATTATCGGCTTGCCCTGGAGGCGGTAGAGCAACAGTCTCGGCCAAATCCGGTACAGCGGGCGTACGTACAGAATAACCTGGCGGCCATCTACGAAAAGCAGGATAAACTGGAACTGGGGCTGAAGACGGTCAGTCCCGCCGTACTCGCCTTCCGGGAGGCCGGGGCGCAACGGGAACTCGCGGCAGCGGCCGGTTCCGCCGCGGGCCTTTTACTAAAACTGAATCGGCCGGCGGAAGCATTACCCTACCTGCGGGAGGCCGGGCGAGCGGGGGGCGATTTTCCTGGCGTGGTCGAAGAACTGCAGCGGCGGTTTACGGAGGCGTTCATTGCTACCGGTCAGCCGGATTCAGCCGTGTATTACTTCGGGGCTTACCGGGAAAGTCTGAAGAACAACCTGGAAAAACGATCGGAAAACGCCCTGGCGGATGCCGAGGCCAAATTCCAGAATGAGCAAAAACAACTGGAGATAGATAAACTGGAAGCCACGGAACGCCTCAGCCAGGAACGTATAGAACGGCAACGCCTCACCATTGGCGGTATTTTGGGCGTGCTGGGCCTGCTGGGCTTTCTGCTCTACCGGCTGTACGGTCAGCGCCAACAGATCGCCAGCCAGAATAAAGTGATCACCAGATCCCTGGCCGATAAGGAAGTCTTACTGAAGGAGATCCACCACCGGGTGAAGAATAACCTGCAAATGGTCTCCAGCCTGCTCTCCCTTCAGAGTCGCTACGTGGCCGACGATACCGCCGTAGCCGCCCTGCGGATGGGGAACAGCCGCGTCCGCAGCATGGCCCTGATCCACCAGAAACTGTACCTGCGCGACGAGGTCACTACCGCCATCGGTACCCGGGAGTACCTGGAAAAACTACTCAACGAGCTGGTGGGTAACCTCACGGAGACCGGTAAACCCGTCAGTGTCTTCGCCGACATCGAGGAAGTGGAAGTGGACATCGACACCATGATCCCCCTCGGCCTGATCGCCAACGAGCTCATCACCAACAGCCTCAAATACGCCTTTACCGGCCGCGACCACGGTCATCTGGAAATGTTACTGACCAGGATGGGAGACCGGCTGCGGGTCACCTTCCGGGACGACGGTATCGGCCTGCAACACGACCCCTCCCGGGAGCCCACCTCCTTCGGCTACCTACTCATCAACAGCCTCGTCGAGCAACTGGACGGGCAGCTGTCGGTGTCCGGTACCAGCGGCACCACGGTGGTACTCGAGGTGCCGGTTTCCTGAATACCAGCTTAGAAAAGGCCGGCCACGGGAACTTCCCCTGACCGGCCGTTTACATAACAATAACCTACTTAAGGCGACTACTCTAAATTCTTGCCCCGGTAGTTAACCATCCTAACGGGCGACTACCCGCAGCACCTGGCCTGAGCGGGCGAAATGCAGTACGTACACTCCCGCGGGTAATCGTAAACCCTGCACCTGCGCACCGTCGCCCCGGTGGAGAAAGCTGGTGACGGTCCTGCCCGTCAGGTCGGTTACCCGTATCTCGTCAGCCTCCTCGGAAACAACCATGAGCTGCCCGCTGAATGGATTCGGGTAAGCCGTGACCGCCGGGCCGGTAAAGGAAACTTGGCGAACCTCACTGTAACTAACCGTACCGTCGAAGTCTGTTTGCCGGATGCGGTAGAAGGAGGTACCCGTCAGGGGGCGCTCATCCACGAAGTCGTACACCAGGGCCCGGGTACTCAGGGCTACCCAGGACTGACCGTCGGGGGAACGCTCCACGATGAAGCCGGCATTATCCGTTTCCTCGGCCGTTACCCAGTCGAGTTCGACCGTCTTGCCTACCGGCCGGGCCGTGAAACTGACCCAACTGACCGGCAGGGTATTGCAGACCCCGGGGTTGACGCAGAACTGATTTTCAAAGAAATCATCGCTACCCCCGTCCGGTAAACTGGGATTGCCGGTGAAATTGGTGGTGTTATCACATAAATTGATGTAGGAGGCCGGGTAGCACCCGTCGAAATTGTTGTTCCGTAGACCCAAATTGGCGAGGGAAGGCAAATCTCCGAGCGCTGCCGGTAGCGGGCCGCTCAGCTGATTTTCATTCGCATTGAGCTGGGTAAGTTCCGGAAAGTTGGCCGCCGTCCACGACGCCGGGATCGGACCCGTAAATTGATTCCCCCGGAATCCCAGGTCGTTCAACAGGGGCTTACTGCCCAGGTCGGGGAGGGAGCCGGTAAATTCATTGTTGCTGACGACGAGACTTACCAGGTTGCTGACGCCCGATAGATCAGGAAGTGGTCCGTCCAGGTCGTTTCCGTTGAAATTGATCGTTCCGATAGCCGGCAGGTCGACCACCCAGGCGGGGAAGGGGCCGGTTAGGTCACAAAGGCTGAATCTCAGAAATACTAGCCCGGGGCTGTTGCTGAGATCGGGCAGGGGGCCGGGCGTGAAGTCATTCGTGCTCAAGTCCAGTATCTCCAGTTCGGTCAGGTCGGCCAGTTCGGGTGGGATGGGCCCCGAAAGGTTGTTGTTATCCAGGCGCAGCGACCGGACGCGGTTATCCGCATTGCAGAGAATGCCCTCCCAGTTACACACGTCGCAGTCGGTACCGGCCGCCCCGTCGACCCAGCCGGTATTGACCGTCCAGTTCGGCCCGTCGGTAGCGTCGTAAAGGGCGATCAGGGCTTCGAAGTCGGGGTGGTCACAGGGCTCGCAAGCCTGGCCGGTGACGCAGAAAACGTTGTCGAAGAAGTCGTCGCTGCCGGCATCGGGCAGGCCGGCGTTCTGGAAGAAGGTACTGTTGATACCGCAGAGATTGCTGTAATTGGCCGGGTAGCAACCTTCCAGGTCGTTGAAGGCCAGGAAGAGTTGGGTCAGGGAGGGCAGGTTGCCGAACAGTTCCGGCAGCGGGCCGGTGAGCGCGTTATTGCCAAGCGCGATCCGGTTGATCACGGGGGAGGCCACCAGGTCTTCGGGGATGGGGCCGGTGAAGTCCGCCCCGGTGGTGGCGTAGTCCGTTAGGTTAGGGGAGTTGGGGAGGCGCAGCAGCGGGCCGGAGAGCATATTGCTGCCTACCTGGTAGGTTTCCAGCTGTGTCCACTGACTGAGGGTGGCCGGTACGCTGCCGGTCAGTTGATTCACCCTGACGTTAAAGACCCGCATGCTGGAGAGGCCCGCCAGTTCCTGGGGGATACTTCCCCCGATGGCGTTGTTGTCCACCCGCAGTACCTCCAGCTGCTCCAGGTCGATCATCGACTGGGGCAGGGTACCGGTCAGGTTGTTATTGAATAGGGTGAGCTCGGTTACCCGCCCGCCGGAGCAGGTCACCCCCTGCCAGTCGCAGACATCACAATCCTCCAGCCAGCCCGTGCTGCTCGTCCAGCTATCCCCGTTCGTGCTGTTGTAGAAATCGACCAGGGCGGCGTAGTCGGGGTGACAACCCGGGTCACAGGGAATGCCCTGCTGGCAGAACTCGTCGTCGAAGAAATCATCGCTGCCGCCGGCCGGCAGGTCGGCGTTCCCGGTAAAAAAAGTGTTCGCCCCGCAGAGCGTGGAGTAAGAAGCGGGATAGCAGCCCTGAAAATCATTGTCGTCGAGTCTCAGCAAACTGAGCTGCCCGGCGGGGAAGCCGCCCAGGCTTTCGGGGAGGAATTCGAAGAAGGAGTTGTCCTGCGCCGCCAGCGTCGTCAGACTGGGGGTAGAAGTGACGTTGAGGTTGCTCTGGCCGAGATCGGTAAAGTCGTTACCGAAGAGTATCACCGTGGTCAGTTCGGGGCAGTTGCCGAAGATGGGGGCACCGCCGAAGAAGTTGTTACCGCCGATGTCCAGGACACGCAGGGCGGGCCGGCTCCCGGGGTTGGGGAAATCACCGCCGAGATCGCAGTCCTGCAGATTGATCTGCTCCAGTTCGTCGAGGAACCACAGGGCCTGGGGGAAATTACCGGTAATGGCGTTGAGGGAGAGGCCGAGTTGCTCCAGCTGGTCCAGGTCCGTCCAGCTACTGATGCCCAGCGTGCCGGTCAGGTTCTTATTCAGCAAGGAGATGCGAGTAACCCGGCCGGCCCCGTTACAGGTGATGCCGTCCCAGGTACAGGGCTCGCAGTTCGTTCCGGCGGCGCCGTCGGCCCAGCCGCTATTCCGGACGGCGGCATCCCAGCCGGAGCCGTTGGTGGCATTGTAGAAGTCGATCAGCGCGTCGATGTCCGGCTGCAGGCAGGGGCCGCAGGCCGTGCCGTTGGCGCAGAACGCGTTGGTGAAAAAATCGTCGCTTCCCCCGTCGGGCAGTTGGGGGTTGCCGGTGAACTGGAAGGCCACGCCCGGGGCGCAGAGTTGATCGTAATCGGAGGGGTAGCATCCGCTGAAGTCGTTGAAGCCGAGGTAGTATTCCTCCAGCAGGGGCCAGCCGCCGACGTCGGGCAGCGATCCCGTAAGACCGAGCAGGGCCGCATCGAATTTGACCAGGGCGGGCAGGGAGCTCTCCCAGGAAACCGGGATGTCACCGGTGGCGGCGTTGCCCGCCAGCCCGATTTCGAAGAGGTCGGGCAGTACTCCGGAGAGGGCGGGCAGGGGGCCGCTGAAATCGTTGTTGGTCAGGTAAAGCTGGCGCAGGGAGGTGAGGTTATTCAGGTCGGGCCAGGGACCGGAGAAGTTATTGGCCGACAGGTAGAGCCGCTCCAGCCCGCCGAGGCCGAGCAGGGAAGCAGGCAGTGCCCCCTCCAGGTTGTTGCCGCCGGCCTGTAAGTTGCGGAGACGGCCGAGGTTGCCCATATCCGGTAACTCCCCTTCCAGGTCGTTAAAGGTCAGTAACAGCTCCTCCAGTCCCCCCAGGGAATTGATGGTGGCGGGGATCTCCCCGGTCAGATTATTGGAGGCCAGCCGCAGGGATTCCAGCTGCGTCAATCCGCCGATGTCTCCGGGCAGTTCGCCGCTCAGATTGTTACCGCTCAGGTCGAGGCGCGTCACCCGGTCGTTGGAATTACAGGTCACGCCGTACCAGGTACAGACGTCGCAGGTCGGCTCCAGCCAGTTGGTGTTATCGGTCCAGTTGTCGCCGTCGGTGGCGTTGTAGAGGGCAATGAGGGCATCGGCGTCCGGGTGGGAAACGGGGGGCACGCTACCGTTTGCGGTCAGGGGGGCGCGGACGCAGGTGCAAAATCCTAAAAAGAGCAGTATCGTAAAGAATCTCATGGGAAGTAGGTTGGCTTATGTGAATGGGTTACCCAAAGAACCCGGGTTCACCCGTCCCGCCCACTACCCGACCGGGTAGTATGACCGGCTTACCATCCTATAAAAAAGGCAGGCCGGGGGGAAACTCCCCCCGGCCGCCGATTCACATATAAAACCTACTTAGCGACTACTCTAATTCTTTGACCCGACCGGCCGAAACGGAGCACGTACACTCCCGCGGGTAGTGGAAGGGGGTGCACCTGCGCGCCGCCGCCATGCTCAAAAGAGGCTACGGTACGCCCCGTCAGATCGACTACCGTGATCTCCTCCGCCCCGGCCGAAACCACCGTAAAACCACCCCGGAAGGGGTTCGGGTACACAGTGGCCAGCGCACCCTCGAAGATGACCCGCCGCAGTTCGCTGTAACTCACCGCTCCGTCGAAGTCCGTCTGCCGGATGCGGTAAATGGATTCCCCGGTCAGGGGCCGTTCGTCCGTGAAGGCGTAGGTGAGGGCTTGCGTACTGAGGGCCGTCCAGTCGGTACCGTCGGCGGAGCGTTCCACGATGAAGCCGGCATTGTCCACTTCCTCGTCGGTGACCCAGCGAAGTTCGACGGTCTTACCCACCGGCGTGGCCGTGAAACTGATCCATGTGACGGGCAGGGTATTACAGATACCGGGGTTGGGGCAGAACTGGTTCTCGAAGAAGGCTTCACTGCCTCCGTCGGGCAAACCGGGGTTGCCCACGAAGCGGACGAGGCTGATGTCGCACAGGTTGGTGTAGGAAGCTGGGTAGCAGCCGGTAAATCCGTTATTGTCGAGCTGTAAGAAATTCATGTTAGGGAAATTCCCTAGGACGGCGGGTAAATCCCCCGAAAGCTGATTGTCTCCCAGGGAGAGCACTCTGAGTTCGGGGAGACTGATTGGTGTCCATTCCCCCGGCACGTTTCCTACGAACATATTCTGACCCAGGCTAATAACCCCCAGGTCCGGTTTGTCGCCCAGTGCGGGGAGGGAGCCGGAGAACAGATTCTGACCCAGGTATAGGCCAGTCAGTCCGTTCATGGGGGTCAGATCGGGTAACGGACCGGACAACATATTACTGGAAAGTCCCAGGTATTCCAGTCCGGAAAGCGTCAGCAGCCAAGTCGGGAAGCTTCCCGTCAGACCACAGTCGGCAAGTTCCAGGTAGGTCAGGTTAGCGAGCGCGCTCAGGTCGGTTAGGGGGCTGCTGATGGTATTTTCGCTCAGGTCCAGGTAGTCCAGCTCCGTCAGGTCATTTAATTCCGTGGGGAGGTTCCCCACCAGGCCATTTTCGAATAGCTCCAATTCACTGACCCGGCCGGCGGCGTTGCAATCCACGCCGAACCAGTCGCAGACGTTGCAGTCGGTACCCGCCGCTCCGTCGATCCAGCCGGTATTGTCGGTCCAGTTTGGCCCGTCGGTGGCGTCGTAAAAGGCCATCAGGGCATCGAAATCAGGGTGACAGGGGCCGTCGCAATTCTGGCCGGTAGCGCAGAAAACGTCCGCGAAGAAGGTGCTGCTACCGCCGTCGGGCAGCCCCGGGTTGACCCGGAAGTTGTAGTTGATACCGCAAAGACTGGTGTAGCTATCCGGATAGCAGCCGGTAAGGTTGTTGTTCACGAAACTCAGCTGGGCCAGTGCGGGCAGATTACCCAGGGCGGCGGGCAGTTCTCCACTGAGTTGGTTGTTGCCGGCGTTCAGCGTCTGGAGCGCCGGCAGGTTGGCGGCCGTCCAGCTGGCTGGTATCTGGCCCGTAAAGTCGTTATCCCCGAAACTGCTGAACTGTAGGGCCGGGAGTGACCCGACTTCGGGTAGGGTACCCGTGAAATCGTTTGTATTAATCAGGAAGCGGGCAAGATTGGGGCGGGCACCAACGTCCGGCACCGCGCCGGCGAACGCGTTCGTGCTGATGTCGAACCAGGTTAGGTCGTCCACCGTAAGTACCCAGGCCGGGAAGGCACCGCTGAGTTGATTGTTGCGCAGCCGTAGCGTACTGAAACCGGGAATAGCCGCTGAGATCCGGTAACGGGCCGGTAAGTGCGTTGACCTCCACGTTCAGGATAAAGATCTCCGTCAGGTCCGCCAGTTCGGCGGGCAGGGTACCGGTCAGGTTGTTGTTGCTCAGTTGTAACTGGGAAACCCGCCCCGCGCCGTTACAGCTGACACCCGCCCAGTCGCAGACGTCGCACTCCTCCAGCCAGCCGGTATTGTTGGTCCAGTCGTCTCCGTTGGTGCCGGTGTAGAGGGCGACCAGGGCTTCGTAATCCGGGTGGCAATCCGGCTCGCAGCGGAAGCCCTGGGTACAGAATTCGTCCGCGAAAAAATCTTCGCTACCGCCGTCGGGCAGGCCCGCGTTGCCCGAGAAGTCCCTTTGGGTGATGCTGAAGCCGCAAATGTTAGCGTAGGTACCGGGGTAGCAGCCCGTTAGTAAATTATTGTTCACCCTGATTTCGATCAATGCGGGTAAGTCTCCGAGCTCAGCCGCTAACTCACCGGCTATTTGATTGTTGCCGAAGCGCATGCTGAGCAGTGCCGGTAAGTTGGTGGGCGACCAAGTATTGGGCATCTGGCCGGAGAAGCTGTTTTGGCCGAAGTCTGCGTACTCGAGTAGCGTCATGCCGACGAGCGAGGGAAGCTGGCCCGTGAAGTTGTTGTCGGCGATCTGGAGCCGGACCAGACCGGTCGCGGCCGAAAGGTCCGGTAGGGCACCGTTGAAATTGTTGTCGGTAATGTCAATCCATTCCAGGGTGCTCAGGCCGGCCACCCAGTTAGGAAAATTACCGGAGAGCTGATTCAGGCGGGCTCGCAGACTACGCAGGCTGGCGATCGAGCTCAGGTCGGGCAGGGCACCGGTGAGCTGGTTGTTCCCTACTTGGATTTCTATGAGTTCGGTCAGCCCCACCATCTCCGCGGGTAGGGTGCCACTCAGTTGGTTGTTGGGCAGGTTGATCTCGATCACGCGCCCGGCCACGTTACAGGTAATACCCTCCCAGCTGCAGACGTCGCAGTCGGTACCGGCCGCGCCATCCGCCCAGCCAGTGTTGTCAAGCCAGTTCGGGCCGTCGGTGGCGTTGTACATCGCCAGGAGGGCGTCGAAATCCGGGTGGCAGGGTGGTTCGCAGCTAAAGCCCTGCTGGCAGAACTCGTCGTCGAAGAAGGCATCGCTGCCGCCGTCGGGCAGGTCGTCGTTTCCGGCAAAGAAGGTGTTGGCCCCGCAGAGGCTGCTGTAGCCGGTGGGATAGCAGCCCTGGAAGTCGTTACCGTCCAGCCGCAGGAGGGTGATCTGTCCGGGCGGGTAGGTGCCGAGGCCCGGGGGGAGCAGTTCGAAGAACTGGTTGTTCTGGGCGATGAGTGTCGTGAGATTTGGGCAGGAAGTGGCGTTGATATTGCTTTGCCCGAGTTCGGAGAAATCATTATCGGCGATGCTCACCGTTGTCAGGTTAGGGCAATTGCCAAAGATGGGCGCCCCGCCGAAGAAATCGTTACCGCTGATGTCGAGGATACGCAGATTGGCATCGCTGCCGGGATCGGGAAAGTCGCCACCCATGGCACAGTCCTGCAGGTTGATCTGCTCCAAGTTGTCCATGAACCAGAGCGGCAGGGGGAATTCGCCGGTGATGGCATTGAGGGAGAGCGATAGTTGTCTCAACTGATTTAGTTCCGTCCAGTTGTTGATGTTTAGCGTTCCGGTCAGGCCTTTGTCCAACAGTACGATGCGCGTGACCCGGTCGTTCGCGTCGCAGGTGATGCCCGCCCAGGTACAGGGCTCGCAATTCAGGCCGGCCGCGCCATCGGCCCAGCCGTCATTCCGGGTGGCGGCGTCCCAGTTTACCCCGTTGGTGGCGTTGTAGAAATCGACCAGGGCATTGAAGTCCGGGTGGGTACAGGGTTCACACTGGGTGCCGTTGGGGCAGAACTCGTCGGCGAAGAAATCGTCGGACCCACCGTCGGGGAGACCGGGATTGGCTACGAAGTCATAGGGTACACCCGCTGCGCAAAAGAGGCTGTAATTAGCGGGGTAACAGCCGCTAAAATTATTGAACGGGAGCAGCAATTCTCTGATCATTGTCCAGTCGGTGATGTCCGGCAGCGGACCGCTCAGGCCCAGGGAAGCCGCGGCGAGCGTTTCCAGCCCGGGCAGCCCGTTCTCCCAGGAAGCCGGGAAGCCCCCGGTCACGGAGTTGGTACCGGAGAGGTCGATCTGGAACAGGTCGGGCAGCGGCTGGGTCAGTGCCGGTAACGGGCCGGAAAACTCGTTGTTCTCCAGGTACAACTGGCGCAAACTGACCAGGTTGCTGAGGTCGGGCCAGTCGCCGGAAAGGTCGTTGCCCCCCAGGTACAGCCGCTCCAGGTTGGGCCGGTTCAGCAGGGAACCCGGCAGTTCGCCGGTCAATCTGTTGCCGGACAATTGCAGGTTGACCAGCAGGCCGAGTTCGTTCATCGGGGGGATCGGTCCGGAAAGATCGTTGAGGCTGAGGATGAGTTCCCGCAGCCCTTCCCAGGCGTTGATCTCTTCCGGAATATTACCGGACAGCTGATTTCTGCCCAGCCGGAAAACTTCCAGTTGCGTGAGCTCCTGAAGCTCGGGGGGCAGGGTGCCGTTGAGGCCATTGTCGGTCAGGTCTATGCTGACGACCCGGCCGTTATCGCAGATGACGCCGAACCATTCGCAGACGTCGCAGCCGGGGTCCAGCCACTTGGTGTTGACGGTCCAGTTGTTACCGTCGGTGTTGTTGTAGAGTTCGACGAGCGCATTGGCGTCCGGGTGGTTGGCGGGCGGGTTGCCCGCGACCAGGAGCAGGGGGAAGAGGAAGGAGAGGATGGCGTAGCGTAGTTTCATAGTAGGTATGGATGATAATGCTTCCGCAAAATTGGGGGCGACACCCAACCCGCTCCTCACCCGGATGGGTGGTTTTTCCACCCTACTACCCGGTCGGGTAGGGTAGGCACCCCGGACCATCTCTATTTTACCGTAAATTAGCTGTCGTGCCACCCACCTCTCCCAGTATCCTGATCGTTGAAGACGAAGCCCTCATTGCCGTCGAGATCGAGCGGACCCTCCTGCGCCTGGGCTACCGCATTGCCGGAAAAGTGCGTAACGGAGACAAGGCCCTCGACCTGCTGGCCAGCACCCGGCCGGACCTGGCCCTGCTGGACATCGACATCCGGGGGACCCGCAACGGGATCGACCTGGCCCGTATCATCCGCAAGAAGTACGATTTCCCTTTCGTTTTCCTGACGGCCTTCAGCGACCGGGAGACCCTGGCCGCACTGAAGGACACCATGCCCTACGGCTATATCGTCAAACCCTTCAACCAGGGGGAGCTGCTCTCCACCATCGAACTGGCCATCCATAAGTACGCCGCCGAGCGGGACGCGGGCTTCCCCTCCCTGGTGAAGATCAATAACCGCCTGGTGGAAGGGCTGACGGAGCGGGAATACGAGGTGATCCGGCTGCTGGACGAGGGCATGCCGTACCGCCGGGTCGGGGAAGAACTCTTCGTCAGCGTCAACACCGTGAAGTACTTCCAGAAAAATATCTTCGCGAAGCTGGGCGTGGGCAGCCGCCTGGAGGCCCTCCGGTTGCTGCGGGAGATCAAATAGTGCCGATGCGACTGACCTGCCTCCTCTTCTCCCTGCTGCTGTGTGGATTTTGCACCCGCGCCCGCGCCCAGACCAACCCCCTGACCGCCCTCGACGCCAGTCTGGACGTACTGGATACCCTGCGGCGCGAAGCCCCCGAAGAGGCCATTGCCCGCATTGACAGCCTGCTGGGGCGTTTCCCGGACCTTGACAGTGCCCGCCTCATCCGGGCTACCCGGATCAAGGCCCGCGCCCGCCGCCTGATCGGTGATTACGTTACCGCCATCGGGGAGTGGCGGTCGGTCTACGCCTACGCCACCCGCCAGCGCGACAGCCTGATGCTGGTGGAGGCCGCCGACCAGATCGGTATGATGAATACCTACATGGGCAATTACCTGGAGGGGCAGCCCTACCTCCTCCAGGTCGCCGAAATCTACGAGCGGATCGGGGACGTCGAGGACCGTGCCGGGGCCGCCAACGGACTGGCCATTCTCTACAACGACCTGAAACGGATCGATGATGCCGTCGCCATGTACCGCCGTGCCCTGGCCCTCTACGAGGAAGCCGGCGACCAGCTCGGGCAGGCGGCCGTCCACGCCAACCTCGGGATGCTCTTCGCCGGCGAGGGCCGCTTCGACCTGGCCGAAACCCACCTGCTGGAACAGGGCCGCATCGACTCCCTGGAGGAATCGAAGTACGGCCTGGCGTTTTACTATGACTTCATGGGCGAATTGCGCAAAAAGCAGGAGCGCTACCCGGAGGCCCTGGAACTGAGCCGCCTCGGGCTGGCCCTGCGCGAGGAACTGCCCAGCCACTACAACGTAGCCGAGAGCCGCAACAGCGTGGCGGGTATCCTTTTGCGCCTGGGCCGCTACGAGGAAGCCATCGGGCTGTCCCGGGCCGTGCTCGATCGGCGGGACGAGCACGAGTCGCTCACCCAGGCCTCCACCGCCTACGAGTACCTGAGCCGGGCTTACGAGGGGCTCAACGACCCGGCCCGTGCCCTGACGTACCACAAGCGGTACAAGGAAGTCTCCGATTCCATCTACCAGCGGGATCACCTGGAGGAGATCACCACCCGCGACGCACTCTACCAGAAGGCCCGCCAGGAGGAGGAGATCGCCCGTCTCGGGCAGCAGAACGCCCTGAGCCGGGTGGAGATCGGCCGCAAGAATACCGCCCTGCTGGCGGCCGGGAGCGGGCTGGTTCTGATCAGCCTCTTTGCCCTGGTGTTCTGGTTGCTTTACCGGAAGATCAACGTCCAGAAAGCCGGCCTGGAATTGCTGAACCGCCAGAAGGATACCCTGCTGCGGGAGATCCACCACCGGGTGAAAAATAACCTGCAGATGGTGAGCAGCCTGCTGAGCCTGCAGAGTGAGTTCATCGAGGACGACGCGGCCCTC
Source organism: Lewinellaceae bacterium (assembly GCA_963838715.1). GTDB lineage: Bacteria > Bacteroidota > Bacteroidia > Chitinophagales > Saprospiraceae > Neolewinella. The sequence goes on along the minus strand of CAWISE010000009.1, from coordinate 1,800,799 downwards.
GACGCCATCCAGATGGGGCAGCGGCGCGTCCGCTCCATGGCCATTATCCACCAGAAGCTCTACCTGCGCGACGAGATCACCACCTCGGTCAGTGCCCGCCAGTACCTGGATCAGCTCATCGGGGAGCTGATGTCCACCCTCAACGTCAGCGGTATTCCCCTGCGGATGGAAAAGGACCTGGAGGACATCGAACTCGACATCGACCGCATGATCCCCCTCGGCCTCATTGCCAACGAGGTGATCACCAATGCCATGAAGTACGCCTTCACCGGCCGGAAGAGCGGAGAACTCAACGTCGGCTTCCGGCGGGTGGGCGCGGAGGTGGAACTCTGCATCAGTGACGACGGGCCCGGCCTGAACGCGGCGGCTACCGTCGGGAATGACAGTTTCGGCGGCCTGCTCATCCGCACCTTCACGGAGCAGCTCGACGGGCGGCTGGAGGTCGACGGGGCGGAAGGTACTTCGGTGCGGCTGCGCTTTCCGTACGTGGCGGTGTAGGGGGGGGCGTGGATCCGTCACCCATCCCGTTACCCGCGAGGGTGTTGAAGTGGCTTCAGCCACTTCCTCGCTACAGCGTGGGCGCTTTAGCCCCACGCGACTGCACGCGCGACTCCCGCCGTATCGCCCGCTCCCTGCGTCGCAACTCCCGCAACTCCTCCAGCCGCCCCCGCTGGCGGTAAAACTTGCGCCTCCCCAGGCGGAACTTCATTTTCGACACGCCCTTTTTATTCCGCTCCATGACCAGGTACACCTTCCAGCCGGACCGGGCGAATCCGGTGGTGTCGGGTGGGACGGCCAGCAGGCCGCGACCGATGTTGCGCAGGGGTAGCGCGATGAGCAGGTCGGGGCCGTTGAGGGTATCGTAAGTACCCTCCACGAATACCTGGAGGGCGGTGGACTGAATCTCCGTTGGGGGTATCAACAGTTGTCCGTCCGCCATTTGCAGGTCGAGTTCCAGGGGCGCGAACCGCAGGTGCCGAAACCGTCGTTTCAGTTTGACCTTCCTGCCGATCTCCGTCACGGCCGGCCAGTTCAGCAGTTCCGCATCCGTCAGGCGGACCCGGACGGTAGCCTGCGTACTGTCCATCATCACCCGCTGGCGGCCCTCGTGGAGTTTGCCCGCCACTTCCGCGTCGATGTCCAGTAACCCGTTGATGGTGCCCAGGTCGGATAGGGCGGCCAGGTTGAAGGGGGCCAGCGCGGTCCGGAGTTCGGCCAGGTCCAGCTGCTCGGTGACGAAGCTGGCCGCGAAGGGGGAGCGTATCCGCCGGTCCAGGTCGTAGCTGCCGGAGAAGCGTACCGACCCCTCGTTGAGCTGAAAGCCGGAGGGCTCCAGTACCAGCCGGGTGGAGTCCCGCAGGCGTAGCCCGCTATGCAGGTTGTAGATCGTAGTGAGCTCGTCCGCCTGAAAGGTGTCGATCCGCAGGCTGAGATCGGGTCGGAAAGAGTTGAAAATACCCCCGCTGGTGGAGAGCACCGTCTGCAGGTCGAGATCGCCGGTGGTGTCGGTACGGATGGTGTCAGCGGCTGCGTCGGGGCGAATAAAATCCCGCAGGTCAGAGGCGTGCAGCCGGCTGGCGGAAACATCGGCACTCATCCGGAAAGTACGTTCCAGCTCGGGGTAAAGAAAGGCCGTCAGCCGGTCGAGCGTTCCGCTCAGGGCGACGGAGCGGCGGGTGGAGTCGGAGGTGAGGCGCAGGTCGTAGGTTACCCGCTCGTTCTCGGAGCGGACGCTGAATTTCCGAACCGGTACGTAAACCCCGGCCGGCCGGTAGACCACCTGGCTGCTGTCGATCTCCAGCCGGAGGTCGGATTGTTCCACCAGCTGGCCGAGGTCGGCGGGCATTCCGGCCACGTCGACGTGGATCCGGAAACGGCCGCTGCCGAAGAAGAAAGACTCGGCGGCGAAGAGTCGGTTCACCAGCCGGGGATCTCCGGCCATGTGTAGCTGGGTGCTCAGTCCGGCCGGGGTGGGGCGGTAGTCCAGCGTACCGGCAAAGAGGTGCTCTGCCCCGTCGTTAAAGGTCAGGTGTCCGCTGTTGTAACCGGGCTGGATGCCGAAACTGTCATTGATGACTCCGGAGTGGTAGAAGACGATGCCCAGGTCGCTGGGCAGGGAGTCGAGACCGGCCGGCAGGGCGAGGCCGAAAGAATCCAGGGTGGGGCGCAGGGCCTGGAGATCGAGGTGGTCCGCCCGGGTGTCGATCCGGAAGGGAGTACGTCCGGCGGTGGCAAAATCGAGGCGGGCGTCGAGTTGCAGGTCGCCGCCCTCCCAGCCGAAGGTGGTGTGCTCCAGGACCAGGGTGTCGGCGTCGAAGTGGAGACCGGTCGAAAAATCGCTCAGGGAGAGGATGTCGTAGTAAGCCAGGGTGTCGAAGCGGGCGGCAATGGTGGGGCGGAAGGTGTTGCGCAGCCCGAGCATGGTTTGCTTCATGGACTGCTTACTATCGTCCGAAACGGTCTCTCCGGTGAAGTATCCCTCGTCCCCGAACAGCGTCAGGAAGTCGCGCCAGCTGAGCCGGGGAGCGGTCAGCACCACGTCCGTCCGCATCCTTTCCCCCGGCCGGTCCAGCAGCAGGGGAAGCAGGTTGTCGATCTTTCCCTCCATCCGGAAAGTAAGGCCGGTGGGTAGTTCGTCGCTCCGGAGGCGGAAGCGGATGTCCTGGCCGGTCTTATCGACTTCCACGTAGCGAAACGGGAAACGGGTGTCGGTCGGTGCGTAGCGTACGGCCAGGTCGCGCAGCAGCAGGCGGCCGTCGCTGGACTGGATCATCTCTTCTTCGGAGTTCAGGGTACAGTCGAGGCGGGTATCGAGCACGAACTGACCGTTCTCGAAGAGGAAGTCACGGTTGCCCAGCCGCCGGCTCAGGGTGGATGCCCGCCCGGTCGCGCGCAGGGGGGCTTCCAGCCGGATATCGCTCTCGATTCCCCGGACGACGCCGCCTGGAGAAGTGATCAGGATACCGTCCTGGTACACTTTGGTTTCGTGGAGGACAATGCGCAGGTTCTTCTTGCTACCGGGAATGCCCCCCTCGGCCGGCGGGAGTCGGTTGGTAAGGGTGCCGCTGGTGAAGGCCCGCCGGAAGGGGTACTGGCGGAGACGGACATCCTGCCCGGTCAGTTCGAAGGCCAGCCGGATCTCCGTTTTTTCCGGATCGTCGGGGCGATCGATGATCTCGGCACTCATCGGGAAGGTGCCGCTGACGTGGTAGTCGCCGAGTCGCTCCCGCAGGTCGTGGGGCAACAGGGCGAGCGTACGGTCGTAGCTCACGTTCTCCTTGCGGACATCGATACGGACCCCCTCCCCCCGCCGGCTCAGGGAGACGCCGATGGGGAAGGTATCGCCGGCAATTCGCAGGGGGGTGGGGGAGAGTACCCAGGCGGTATCGTGACGCACCACGTCGAGGTTACCCGACAGGTCGGCGTTCTCCAGGTAGCTGCCCTTGCGGGTGTTGAAGCCGAGCCCGTCGACGTGGGCGGCGATCTCGGCGGGAAAGTGGAGCCGGCCGGCTGCGTCCAGCTCGGCTATCGTACGCAGGGAGTCGAGGTGGCCGGCCATGCGCTTGTGCTTGAGGTCATGCCGGAAAGTGAGGTCGAGGTTACTCAGCGCTATGCGTACGCCGTCCCAGTGAAAGTGGGGGTCGAGTATGCTGGCAACGGAGGCGGTGTCTTCCTGGGTGACGGTCGTATCCAGCAGGTTACCCAGGTTGAAGCGGCCGTTGCTGTCGCTGGCCACGTAGATGGAACCGTCGGCCAGGGTAATGTGGTTGATGCGCAGGGTGTCGTTCCACAGGTTCTCCAGGGAGAGTTCTCCGCTAAGGGTACCGAGGGAAAGCAGGGCGGGTTCGGAGCGGGGCAGCCGTTTGTCTCGTACCACCAGGCTATCGACGGAAACAGAAATGCGGGGGAAGGTTTGCCAGGCCCGGAGGTCAAGGTCACGAAAGGAAACGTCGAGGCCCGCCGTAGCCGCCAGGTCGCTGAGTACTTGCTGCTTGTGGGTCTCCAGGTAGTGCTGCAGGGCATAGGCCGCTACCCCGAGTAGCAGAACGGCTACACCGAGCAGGATCAGGCACCAGCGGAGGATTTTTTTGAGCATGCGACCGGTAGGGACCTGATAGAACGAAAATTTCGGGTATAGGTTGCTTGGAGCAAGAGGTCTTTAGTCAAGGACTTGCAGTCCGGGCCACTGGGCAATCGCAAGCGATTGCATCCCCGCGGGCTAGCAGCCCTGGACCGGATACCCGTATGCTTACAACAATCCTAACCGAAGGACCGACTACCCGTTTTTCGGAAGGCTGGCACCCGCGCCCCGTCGCCCTCGCCAAGCGATTGTGGAAAACAATGCAAGTTATCCACAATTTTAAAACTATAATCCACAGTGTGGAGAAAATAAATTAAAATGTTAATTGACTGATTTACAGGGAGCTAACAAATTAATATTAACAGGGTGTGGATAACTACTCGAAAAACTTAACAACCGGTTTACCTATCTTGGCATTCGGCGAAGGGAAACCCCCTGTGCCCCGGCTTACTGATACCACTCAAAACAACAAACTGACATTCGGCTTATCCGCTCCTTCGGGCGGACGGGCCGTCGTCGCCTCTTTACTAACCAAGTGCATCCCTAAGCAACTTATCCACATCCATTTTAAGTTATGACTGCCAAACTCGAACCCATCCTCGTTGAGAACCCGAACCGTTTCGTCCTTTTTCCCATCGAGCACGATGACATCTGGAAATACTACAAGGACAACGAGGCCTGTTTCTGGACCGCCGAGGAGGTCGACCTGAGTGCCGACCTGAACGACTGGAACAACAAACTCAACGACAACGAGCGCTACTTCATCAAGCACGTCCTGGCCTTTTTCGCGGCCTCCGACGGCATCGTGAACGAGAACCTGGCCGAGAACTTCGTGGCCGAGGTACAGTACACCGAAGCCAAGTTCTTCTACGGCTTCCAGATCATGATGGAGAACATCCACTCCGAGACCTACTCCCTGCTGATCGATACCTACATCAGCGACAATAAGGAAAAGGACCACCTCTTCAACGCCATCGAAACGATGCCCTGCGTACAGAAGAAGGCCGAATGGGCCCTGCGCTGGATTGACAACGGCAGCTTCGCCGAGCGCATCGTGGCCTTCGCCGCCGTGGAGGGCATTTTCTTCAGCGGATCGTTTTGCTCCATTTTCTGGCTCAAGAAGCGCGGCCTCATGCCGGGGCTGACCTTCAGTAACGAACTCATCAGCCGTGACGAGGGCATGCACTGCGACTTCGCCTGCCTGCTCTACAACGACCACATCGTCCACAAACTGGACGACGGCGTCGTGACCGGCATTATCAAGGACGCCGTAGCCATCGAGAAGGAGTTCGTCTCCGAGAGCCTGCCCGTCAACCTCATCGGCATGAACTCGGACATGATGTGCCAGTACATCGAATTCGTGGCCGACCGCCTGCTCTCCGAACTCGGGGAGGAGAAGGTCTGGAACGTCGAAAACCCCTTCCCCTGGATGGACCTCATCAGCCTGCAGGGCAAGACCAACTTCTTCGAGAAGCGGGTGGGGGAGTACCAGAAGGCCGGGGTTACTTCGGATAGAGACAAGCAGGTGTTTAGTTTGGATGAGGACTTTTGATATTCGATTCCTGATTCTTGATAGTTGATAGTTGATTTGCTACCGCACGTGATATGCCCGCCTCCCCCTCAGAACGGTCCGTAGAACTGGAAGAAAGACTCATTCGCTTCGCGGTGAGCATTATCGACCTCTCCAACCGGTTGCCTAAGTCTTATGCGGGTCAGCATTTTGGAAAGCAAATTCTTCGATCCGGTAGTGCTCCCGCGCTACTGTACGGAGAGGCCAGAGGTGCGGAGTCAAAGAAAGACTTTCGCCATAAAGTCAGCATCGCCGTCAAGGAACTTCGCGAAACGCACATCAACCTCCGGATCATCACCGAGTCCTCCCTATTAGATCGCACCGATCTACAATTACTCATCGACGAGAACAACGAACTCATTAGCATTTTCGTCGCAACCATAAAAACTCTCGATTACAAGATTCGCAACGGCCTGTAAGTAGTAACACTGTCTTTCGCTCTGGTGCCAGTGGCTCCAATGTGCGGTAGCCAATCGACTATCAAGAATCAAGTATCGAATATCGAATATCTAAATGAACGTAATCAAACGCTCCGGCACCAAAGAAGCCGTCTCCTTCGACAAGATCACCGCCCGCATCAAAAAACTGTGCTACGGGCTGGACGAAAACTTCGTCGACCACGTCACCGTCGCCCAGAAAGTCATCCAGGGGCTCTACGACGGGGTGACGACCGTGGAACTCGATAACCTGGCCGCGGAGACCGCCGCCAGCATGAGCACCGTCCACCCGGACTACGCCCAGCTGGCCGCCCGCATCGCCATCTCCAACCTCCACAAGGAGACCGACAAGTCGTTCTCCGCCACCATGGAGGGCCTCTACAATTACCTCGACCCCAAGACCGGCGAGGCCGCCGGCCTGATCGGCGACGATACCATGGCCGTCATCAACGCCAATCGCAAACGCCTGGATGCCGCCATCATCTACGACCGCGACTTCGAGTTCGACTACTTCGGCTACAAGACCCTCGAACGCAGCTACCTGATGCGGATGGACGGGGCCGTCGTCGAACGCCCCCAGCACATGCTGATGCGCGTGGCCGTCGGCATCCACCAGGAGGACATCGAGAGTGCCATCCAGACCTACCAGCTGATGAGCGAGAAGTGGTTCATCCACGCCACGCCCACCCTGTTCAATTCCGGGACGCCGAAGCCGCAGATGTCAGCTCCTGCTTCCTGCTCAGCATGACCGACGACAGTATCGAAGGGCATTTTCGAAACCCTCCGCCGCTGCGCCCGCATCAGCCAGAGCGCCGGCGGTATCGGACTTAGCATTCACAACATCCGCGCCACGGGCTCCTACATCAAGGGCACCGGCGGAACGAGCAACGGTATCGTCCCGATGCTGAAGGTGTTCAACGACACGGCCCGCTACGTGGACCAGGGCGGCGGCAAGCGCAAGGGCGCCTTCGCCATCTACCTGGAACCCTGGCACGCCGATATCCTGGAATTCCTCGACCTGAAGAAGAACCACGGTAAGGAAGAAATGCGCGCCCGCGACCTCTTCTACGCCATGTGGATGAACGATCTCTTCATGCAGCGCATCAAGGACGACGGCGAGTGGAGCCTCTTCGACCCCAACGAGGCCCCCGGCCTCTGCGATGCCTACGGCGGAGAGTTCGAAGCCCTCTACCACCGGTACGAGGCCGAAGGAAAGGCCCGCAAGACGATCAAGGCCCAGGAACTCTGGTTCGCCATCCTGGACAGCCAGATCGAAACCGGTACGCCCTACATCCTGTACAAGGACGCGGCCAACAAGAAGTCCAACCAGCAGAACCTCGGCACCATCCGGTCCTCCAACCTCTGCACCGAGATCCTGGAGTACACCAGCCCCGACGAGGTGGCCGTCTGTAACCTCGCCAGCCTGGCCCTGCCCAAGTACGTGAAGGACGACCAGACCTACGACTTCCAGCGCCTCTACGAAGTGACCCGCGTGGTCACCCGTAACCTCAATAAGGTCATCGACCGGAATTATTACCCCATCGAGCAGGCCCGCAATTCCAATATGCGCCACCGCCCCATCGGCCTCGGCGTACAGGGGCTGGCCGATGCCTTCATCCTGATGCGGATGCCCTTCGACTCTCCCGAGGCGAAGCAGATGAACAAGGATATCTTCGAAACCATCTACTTCGCGGCCTGTACCGAGTCCATCGCCCTGGCCAAAAAGGATGGTCACTACGAAAGCTACCCCGGCAGCCCCACCAGCAAGGGGCAGCTCCAGTACGACCTCTGGGGCGTTACCCCGAGCGACCGCTGGGACTGGGCCGGCGTCAAGGCCGAAATGGCCGAGCACGGCATGCGCAACAGCCTCCTGGTGGCCCCGATGCCCACGGCCTCGACCAGCCAGATCCTGGGTAACAACGAGTGCTTCGAGCCCTACAGCTCCAATATGTACACCCGCCGTACCCTCTCCGGGGAGTTCGTCGTGATCAACAAGCACCTGCTGCACGACCTCATCGGTCTCGGGCTGTGGGACAATACCATGCGCAACCGCCTCATGGCCAGCAGCGGTTCCATCCAGGACTTCGAGGACGTACCCCAGCACCTCCGTGACCTCTACAAGACGGTCTGGGAGATCAGCCAGAAGGTGGTTATCGACATGGCCGCCGACCGCGGGGCCTTCGTCTGCCAGAGCCAGAGTATGAACCTCTTCGTGGAGAACGTCAACTTCGGTAAGCTCTCCAGTATGCACTTCTACGCCTGGCAGAAGGGCCTCAAAACGGGCATGTACTACCTCCGCACCAAGGCCGCCCGGGACGCCATCAAGTTCACCGTCGACAAAACCCTCACCAAGCAGGGCGACGAGGGCGACGGACAGGTGAAGCAGGGGGCGCGGACCCCGAATCAAGTCCGGGGCGCCGGCGCGCAGGTGCAAGCCTCCCGGAAGGTGGAGGAGCCGGTCGCCGATACCGCGGTCGCCGTTCCGAAAGTGGCTACGGCTACCGTGGCTAAGCCGGCCGCTGCCGCCAAGGGCTTCGAGGAACTGAGCGCCACCGACGTGGAGAACGTGGGCAAGACGTGCAGTCTGGACGATCCGGATTGTATTTCCTGCTCGGCGTAAACAGGGGTTACTTCCCCTGCGCCAGATACACTTTCATCCGCCCCCGCTCCCGGTCGTAACTGCCGTACAGGCTCAGGGCGGCGTTTCCGGTGACGGTCAGTTCCCCCTGGCCGTCACCGCGAACTTCCTGCTCGAAGTACTTCCGGATCACCTGACCCCGGCTGTTGCGTACGTTGCGGTAGCCGAAGTAGGTGGAGGAAGTGACCACCCGGTAGCGGTGTTTCCCCGGAGGTAGATCCAGGGCGAGTTGCTGACGGGTACGCCCCGCCCGGTCGAGTCGGATGTTGAAGCGCCGCTCACCAATGTAGAGCTGGACCGTCTCTTCCCTGACGCCCTGGCCCAGTTCATTGCTGATGTTTACGGTGTAAACCCTCCGGTTGGCCGTCGTGGTCGGGCCGCCCGCCGTGGGAACGGGTCGGGGCCTTTCGGTCGTCGTAACCGTCGGTTTCGGGGTAGGTGACGAAGCCCTGCGGCCGGGGTACATCAGAGCTATGTAGTGTTGGTCCATCGGAGAGAGCTGATTGTTCATGCCCACCGTGTACCGGCCGCCGGTGAGGCGGGGAGATATGGGGTAGTGCATGATGGAGGCCCGGTCGTAGGCGGAATACTGGGTCGTGTTGCGGTCGGCCGTGGCCATTACGTTATTGTAGGTAGTCCGCTGGTCCCAGCCCTGGGTACGGCGATAGTGGTCGTACACGACCTCTTTGTCCCAGGGGATGCCCCCCTCGGGGTTCTGGTGCTCGTGGAGCAGCCCCAGAGCGTGGCCGAATTCGTGGAGGACGGTGCGTCTTACCTCGTCGTCCGGCGTCTGGTCGGTGAGCCAGCCGAAGTTCATACTCGGTCCGTTCGGGTTGGTCCGGGAAGAGGCATTGCCGACCATGGACCAGGAGGCGCCGTTCTGCTCGAAACCCACGCGAATATCCGCCGGCCCGTCACTGACGACCCGGAAGGCCAGGTTGGCGAAATTGGTCCACTCGCGGGCGTACCGCATCACCCGGGCCCGGAGGGCGGAAGAACCTCCCCGGAAACCGACGGTGATGGTGCTGCCGTTGGTCCACTTCGGGTCGTAGTCCGGGTTAGACCGGTAGCTCACCGCCGCCCTGGCTCCCGGGGGCAGATAAGACGGTGCGGAAGCCGCGGTTACCGGCCGCTCGGTCGGTATGACGGTACAACTGTGGATCGGTTGTCCGTAAATCAGCGCGAACGGGCCGCAGACCAGCGCCAGTAACAACAGGAAATACGGACAACGGGAAGTGATGGTAGGCATAAGACAAAGAATTTGGGCAGCTTCACCCCGAAGAGTGAGGTGTCTCTTAAATGCCTGGCCTGTCGTTTAGGTATCTATTTCAGAGAATCTTAACGGGTCGGGGGAGGGTTTAATCTTTCGTTACGAGGGATTGCCTGCCATGACCCCCGACTTCAGTTCGCTGAATGCCCGCTCTGGCAACCCCCGTCGGAGGGGCATTTCATTTGGGCGGCGGCGCGCGGGTGCCAAATTTACGGGTTGCGCCCGGAGCGGAAAATTTCCGAAAGTCCGGCCGGAAGTGGCTTGGATGCTCCAGCAAAAGGGGCAAATCTCTGCCGATAATGAATATATCCCCAAATTTATTTTACCTTGTTCCCAGTATTTAGCATTTACCTGGCTTTTCTCGTGAAAAATAGATTCGACAATTCAACAGTCCTTGCTCCGCGAGCATGCCATCGGCGGAAGTAGCTGTTGTTCCCGTTACATTTCTAGTTTTCGTGAGAAGTTCCCCGGGGCAGCCTAATCTCAAAGGTCTCTCATGAAAAAGCTGTTTGTTGCACTCCCGTTACTGGTGGTGCTGTTGGCGACTACGTCCAACTTTGCCCAATTAGTTTCCGCTAATTACGTCCCGCCGCATTCGGTGACCGGGGAGCTGCCGCGGCCCTACGCCGAGGTCAGTCTTAAAATTTCCTCCGCCACCGAGCTGGAGCGCCTGGTGGCGCTGCCCCTGGACGTGGATCACTTCCACCCCCGGATCGGCATCAACCGGATTACCCTGCCGACCGGGGAGATTTCGCTGCTGCGCGATGCCGGGTTCTTTCCGGAGGTACATACCTATGATCTGGCCAGTTTCATCGAGGAGCGGAACCTCCGGGATGCCGAATTGTACGCGGGTACCACTTTCGAAAAGACCACGGCCGGCTTTGAGTTGGGCAGCATGGGTGGTTTTTACACTTACGCGGAGGTGCTTCAGCAACTGGACGAGATGCGGGCCAGCTACCCCCAACTGATCACCGAGCGTTTCAGCATCGGTACGACCGCTGAGGGAAGAACGATCTGGGCGGTTAAAATATCGGACAACCCCTCCGTGGACGAAAGCGCCGCGGAAGCACCGGTCTACTTCGATGCCCTCCACCACGCCCGGGAACCGGCCTCCATGGCCACGGTGATCAATTTCATGTTCCACGTACTGGAAAACTACGCCAGCGATCCACGCATGACCTACCTGGTGGATAACCGGGAGATCTTTATCGTACCCGTCGTTAACCCCGATGGCTACGAGTACAACCGTCAGACGAACCCCAACGGCGGTGGGATGTGGCGCAAGAATCGCCGGGTCAATTCCGGTACTTCCTGCCGGGGGGTGGACATTAACCGTAACTACAACTCCGACTGGGGCGGGGGCGGATCGAGCAGCAACGCCTGCTCCGATACCTACCGCGGGGCATCTCCCTTTTCCGAACTGGAGTCGCGGGCCGTACGGGACTTCACGACTTCCATCGGCGCTTCGGTCGCTTACACCACCCATACCTCGGGAGGGTACTGGCTGGGGCCCGACTTCAGCAACGGGCAGCAGGAATTTGCCATCCACGCCGAGTTCGCCAGTGACTGCCTGGACGAGAACGAATACATCTACGGGGACGCGGCGATCCTGCTCGGTTACGCCAGCGGAACGACCCAGAACTGGATGTACGAAACCCTAGGGTCTATTGCCTGGACTCCCGAGATCGGCACGACCGGATTCTGGCCCAGCATCCCGGAGATCATTCCCCTGGTCAACCAACAGATCAAGGCCTATGAGTATGCCTGCTGGGTAGCCGGGGCACTGGCGGACTACCAGGGGTTCGAGGTGCTGAATCCGGAGGGGCTGAGCGTCGGGCAGGACTTACAACTGAACGTCGTTATTAAGAACAAGGGGCTTTCCCGGCCCGCCCAGAACGTGACCGTCTCCCTGACTTCGGACAACCCGGGAGTCACGCCGACGACCGACACGCTCGGTTACGGAAACATTGCATCCCGCGCCCTCGCCACCAATACCAACCCCTTTACCTTTTCCGTCGACCCTTCCGTAGCGGTAGGAACCCTGGTGACTTTCACCGTAACGGTGACCCAGGAAGGCGTCACTTCCGACGAGGACACTTTTCAGTTGGTGGTCGGCCAGCCCTCCCTGCTGTTCGGAGACGACGCCGAGTCGGGCAGCGCGGCCTGGGCCAATGGCGGTAGCGGTAGCAACTGGCAGACCTCCGACGAGGATGCCTACACGGGGAACAACTGTTTCGCCGACTCCCGCCTCGGACACACGGCCTCTAACAACAGCCGCGGTTTCGGGATGGCTTCCTCCATTTCCCTGCAGGGGGTAACCGAACCCCGACTGGAATTTGCCGCCAAGTGGGGGCTGCACACGACGACGGACTACGTTCGCCTGCAGATCAGTACCAATAACGGTGGTTCGTGGACCAGCCTCGCCACCTCCGCCACGGAAACGATCGGGGGGCAACCCGCCTTCGTGGAGAACGAAAGCTGGACGTACCAGGTCGTCGACCTCAGTGCCTACGCCGGGCAGTCCGTACGCTTCCGCTTCCTGTCCGTCTCGAACGGGGGGCTGCGGTCGGACGGCTTCTACTTCGACGATTTCCGCATCGTCGACTACAACTCGGGTGCGCCGGTCGAAACTTGTACCGACGGTATCCAGAACGGGGACGAAACCGGGGTGGACTGCGGCGGCTCCTGTACGCCCTGTAGCACGGGCTGTACGCCGGTGACCATCCTGAGCGACGACTTCGAGGCCGGCTACGGCAACTGGACCGACGGGGGATCGGACTGCATCCGCACCAGCAATACGACCTACGCGAACAGCGGATCGATTTCCGTACTGATCCGTGATAACACCTCTACTTCCGTACTGACCACCAGCGACCTGGACCTGAGTGCCTACGACGAGATCACCGTTGATTTCACCTACTATCCACTCAGTATGGATAACGCTTCCGAGGATTTCTGGCTCCAGGTGTCGACCAACGGCGGCGGCAGTTACGTCACCCGCGAAGAGTGGAACCAGGGGGACGAGTTCCAGAACGGCAACCGCTACTTCGAGAGCGTGACGCTGGCCGGCCCCTTCACCACCAACACCCGTATTCGTTTCCGTTGCGATGCCTCCGCGAATGCCGACTACATCTACCTGGACGACATCGTCCTTTCCGCCTGCGCGGGTGGGGGAGGCCCGGTAGCGAACTGCACCGATGGCATTCAGAACGGTGGCGAGACCGGTATCGACTGTGGTGGACCGGACTGCGCGCCCTGCGAGAGCTGTACCGACGGCATTCAGAACGGTAACGAAACCGGTATCGACTGCGGCGGGCCGGACTGCGCGCCCTGTGTCGCCGTGACTTACTGTGGCTCTCAGGGAAACAACACCCAGTACGAGCACATTCAGTCCGTAACCGTAGCGGGAACGACGAATACCTCCGGTAATAACGGCGGATATGGCGATTTCACCGGCTCGGTCAGTATAGGACTGGCGGCCGGTACGGCCTCGGTGAGCCTGACGCCCGGATTTAACGGTAGTGCCTACGCCGAGGGCTGGGTTATTTACGTGGATTACAACGCCGATGGCGACTTCGCTGACGGTGGAGAGCGTGTGCTCCAGTTGTCGGGGTCGGGTACGGTGTCGGGTAATTTTACGGTACCCGCCGGCCTGAGCGGTACGAGCCGTATGCGCATCCAGATGCAGTACAATGCCTTTACGGCAGGTGGCTGCGATACTTACACCTATGGGGAAGTAGAGGACTATGCGGTAAGTTTCGGTGGCGGGGCCAGTCAGCGAGGACCGCAGGTTTCGTTACTGCCGGGCGGGGCACCCTCCGGGGCGACGGTATTTCCCAATCCCGCGAGCGATAACATTACCGTGTTATTCTCCATATCTACACCGCATACGGAACTTCCCTGGACAATTATCGACGCTACGGGCCGGGAGGTCAGGGCGGGGATTACCTCGGACGAAACCCTGCGCAACGGTATGCGAGTAGGGTTGTCCGGGCTGGCCGCCGGCGTCTATTACTTCTCACTACGGATCGGAGATCGGACGGACGCACAACGATTTGTTCTGCGGCCTTAGAGCGGCGCTCTTCCTCACGATCCCAATTTTTGGATGGGCTTTTAACTGTACGAATTTTGAAAATTTTCTCATGAATACGAATCAACCTAAATTTCAGCAGCCGTTGCTGAAAAGTGACCGCGTTGCTACGTTGTTGCTCTCCTCCTCTTTCCTGTTAGGACTCCTCTACTTCCTCGCTTCCGCAATCGCCGGTAGCGAACCGTCGGACGCGAACCGGCTGGAAAGCGGGCCCAACGACATTATGGTTTCGGTCTTTCAGGACTTTCAACGGTGACGGTATACGGCAATCGCTTACCGAACCGCTTGTACCCGGACTCACGCTGCGCGCCTTCGACGCGGCAAATCCAGCAAGTAGCGCAGGACAACGCAGGTGTCAACGGAAATTACCTGCTCACCGTCGGTGCCGGTACCACCTCCACCGGGTTGAAGTCACCGGTTTGTCCGCTGATCTGCAACCGGGAGCCGTGGGAACTTCCACCGTATTTTTTGCCAGCGCCAACCAAACGGTTTCGGTAGCGGTAGAAAACCCCGACCGTTACAGTCAGGATAATCCCCCGCTCGTTACCACCTGTTTCATCGAAGGCCCGCAGCCTACGGGCAGCGGCGAAACCCTGATCCGATTCGACTACGATTCCGGCTGTTTCGATGCGGGAATCAATGCGACCTGTGACGACGGAGGAACCTTCACGGGGCCAAAGGCCAGCCTGGCAAATGCCCCCGATATCGGTTCTACCTTCGGTGTCGCTTATCAACGGCAAACCCGCTCTGCTTTTGCATCCGCCTTCATGAAGCGGCACGCCGGTTTTAAGTCAAACGGAAAGTCCGGCGTCATCTACCGGATTCAAAACCCCAATACCGCTTCGCCCACCATTACGGAGTACATCGATTTTGATGCGCTCGGTATAGCCACTAAACCGGTGACGGGCGATCCTCACCCCGCGGATAATGCCCCGGTTGCCGATTGGGAGCGGGATAACAATTCCTGGGACTGGGTAGGCAAAATGAGCTTTGGTGATTTGGACATATCCGAGGACGGAGAAACGCTTTTTGTCGTCAATCTCTTTGACCGGAGACTGTACTACTTCCCGGCCAAAGCAACTCCTTACACCGCGGCTGACGCAGCCCTGGTGCAGTCCGTTGCCTTGCCGCAGCCGTGTGGAAGTGCCGTCGATGCCCGACCGTTCGGCCTGGGTATTCATAACGGGAAGGTTTACTTTAGTATGATCTGTACCGGGGAATCCACCATCGGAACGTGGGCAGGGGGTAAGATACCCGCCAGTGGCCCTTGTTCGTTGACTACTCCACCGGCGGGGGACCGTACGGCACTTAGTGCCAGAATCTATGAGTACGATCCCGGAACCGGTATGGTAAATAATACCCCGGTCCTTACTTTTCCTTTAAACTACGGTCGTGGTCGTGCCATTAACTCCAGTTACGGGACAACTTCCGCTACCTGGAATCCGTGGGTTAGGAACTGGACGGTTTTTAACCGTCCTCCTGCGGCCGTGAGCCCTACACAGAACCAGTTCTACCAGGATCGTTCCTACCCGCAACCCATGCTGACCGACATCGAATTCGACGGCGGCAATATGGTGCTCGGTTTTCGCGATCGTTTCGGTGACCAAACCGGTCACCTGCAACGGCCTCCGACTGGCTTTACGATTAACGTCGGCGGTTCTTCCGCCGGACTTTATGACGGCGTTGCCGAGGGAGATATTCTCCGCGCCTGCGGCAGTCCGACAACCGGCTGGACGTTAGAGGCAGGGGGAGTCTGCGGGGGTATTTTCGGTCCCGCCCCTCCCAATCCCAATTCAAACGGACCCGGGGGTGGAGAGTACTACTCCCAGGACGATTACGATAATTTCCACAACGAAATCACCCAGGGGGGTATGGTGATCGTTCCCGGCCACGAAGACGTGGTAACGATCGTCACCGACCCTATCAACAGTTCAACGGAGTTTTACGATGCGGGCGTGGTCTGGTACCGTAACCGCGATGGACAACGGGTGCAAAACTTCCTGGTCTTCAGTACGGCCGTAGGAGTAGGCGATGATACCGGGCCTACTTTCGCCAAAGCGAATGGTTTGGGGGACATGATCGCCCTCTCCGATCCTACCCCCATCCAGATCGGTAACCGTGTCTGGTTCGACGCAAACGAAGATGGCATCCAAAGTCCGAACGAGCCCGGTATCAACGGGGTCACCGTGGAGCTTTGGAAAGATATTGGCAATACGATGACCATGGTGGCCACCACAACCACGGCTCCCGATGCCCTGCAGGGCGATGGTGCCTTTAAGTTCACCAACGGCACCGAGCAAACCTGGTCTAACGGCCAAACGGAAGTGCTGCCGAATATGGATTATGAGATCCGGGTATCCCTGACCAGCGTTCAGGCCCAGATGGCCAACGTCACGTCCTTTACCCTCCAGAACAATGCCGGCGATGCAACGAACGATAACAAGACAGACCTGAGTGATTCGGACGTAACCCCAGCCGGTGTCATTGCGTTCCGGACCGGAGGTGCCGGAGAGAATAACCATACGCTCGATATCGGCGCACGCGCTGAATGTTCCATAACGGGCAGCATTGTTTCCGAGATATGTAACGGGATGTTGACCCCGAATACGGCGGACGATACCTACGACATTGTTGTTGAAGCCACCGTCACCAACGGTAGCGGTACCTACGACGTGCTCGTCGACGGGGTCGAAGCGGCCGCCAACGTTGCGTCCGGAAACCAAACCACGATTACCGTACCCGCCAGCGGAGGAACGGTGGACATTACCTTCCGTGACGCTACGGACGATGCCTGTGTCTCCCCCGCCGTTACTTCGGGAACCCTGGCCACCTGTAGTCCGCTGCCGTGTATCATTACGGGAAGTATCGTCTCGGAAACCTGTGACGGCATGGGGACGACGAATACCGCGGACGACACCTACGCCATCGTCGTAACGGCTACCGTGCTGAACGCCAGTGGTACTTATGATGTCCTGGTCGACGGAGTAGAAGCCGCGGCCAGCATCACTTCTGGTGCCTCAACGACCATCACCGTTCCCGCCGATGGTGGTACCGTTGACATCTCCTTCCGGGATGCCCTCGATGATGCTTGTGCTACCGCTCCCATTACGTCCGGAACCCTGGCTACCTGTAGTCCTCCAACGTGCGATCTGAGCGTGGAAAACCTGGTTGTTCACCTGTACCGACGACACTAACTTCTCGGTCACCTTCGACCTTAGCTGGGATTTCGTCGACGCTGCTTCCGACCAGATAGAAGTAACGGTAGCCGGCGCAGCGCAACCCAACGTTACGCCGGGAGGCGCTACCGGAACGGTTTCCGTAGGTCCGGTTACGGTAACCGGACCCGCCTACGATCTTCTGATCGAGGCAGGGTTTTTGACCCGCTCCGATTGTTCCGCTACTGCTTCCTTCGATCTGATTGCCTGCGGCGTACAGTGTACGGACGGGCTCGGCGGTAACGTCTTCAATGACGTTAATAATGATGGCGCGGACGCGGGTGCAGGGGAAATTGGACAAGCAAACGTACTCGTCGAAATTTACGAATGTGACGGTAATACTCCAGTCGCTACCACCTACACCAACGTTGATGGTGACTGGAACGTGGATCCCGCCGGCATCAGTTTCCCGGTCCGTGTGGAATTCTCTACGCCACTGCAGGATTATCTGCAATCCAGCTACGCGGGTATAGACAACGGAACCAACGTGCAGTTTGTGACGGCACCGACTTGTACGGTGGATTATGGGGTAATTGATCCCATTCAGTACTGTAATGAAAACCCTCTTGTCGCAGTGGTCTGTTTCCCGCGAAATAACGATGCCGGTGGTGAACCAGTAATCGTATTCCTGGCAACGGATGATGCACGCGACTGGCCAGGTCCTGCTATCGCCGGCGATACAGATGGGCGTTGGGGCATCCCCAGCGGAGGAAGTACGGTCACTTATCCGGATATAGCGGCTACTTTCGCCACCAAGGCGCAGGTGGAAACGACTTTCGGGCTTGACTGGGACCGCAAAAATTCTCAACTCTATTCCGGTGCCTACATGCGTGCCTATGCGTCCATGGGAACCAATGCCAGCGCGAATGGATTCGCCGAGGGAGCTATCTATAATATTCCGATAGACTTAACTTCTTCTTCAAGTATGGCCCCGGCGATATGGCTGGATCTGGAAACGTTATTCGGTGACGACTTTGCGGGCACCTATATTGCCGACACCCCTTTCCCCGGCCCTCAGGTTTTTGGCCGAAACAGCAATAACCCCAACCTGATCGGGTATACGGGCTTAGGCTCCATCAAACTTGCTGCCGATAACTCGGAAATGTACGTGGTCAACCTTGCCGCCCGGGAGGTATTAGTCATTCCTATCGGTGCTGACGGGACGGCCCCTACGTCTGCAGCGGCAATCAAACGATTCCCTGTTCCAAATACTCCCTGTGATGGCACTTGGCCTGATGGTCGTCCTTTGTCTTCCGTACTCGGTCTTGGGGTTCACCCGGTGTCCGGCCGGGTTTATGCAACCATGACCTGTACCGGACCGGCCTTGCCAGATGTTACCGGCTACGTTTATTCCTTTGACCCTGCCGACGAAACCCCATCGGCTACTGATTTTACCCTGGAACTTACTATCCCCCTTGACATTAACCGACCGGCGGCCAGCCCTAACACCAATCGGTTCTGGGAGCAGATAGATCATCCATGGGAGAGCCTTGCGGGAAATGCGGTGTCTTACAATAATGATCCCCGGATAGGAGGAAATGCTTCTAACCCAATACCTCGGGAGTTCGTTTCTCAACACATTCAGCCGTGGCTCGGGGAGGTTGGTTTTGCCGTGCAACCCGACGGGTCTTTTGCCATGGTTGTGGGGGAGAGAAACCGTTACCACGACATCATTAACAGTTCCTTCTACGTGGCTGGTGGCGTACTTTACCGTGCTTGTGGTGAAGACGGAAACTGGACACTTGAAAGCGGGGGCAACTGTGGTACGGCTAATTCATCCGTAGCGTATACTATGACGGGTACCAGGGCAGGCCAGTTCGTTAGCCCACAAAATCAATTTTTTTACTACGTTGGTCGGGAAGGGACTATGGGTGCCGGCACGGTGGATGTTCCCCTAGGAAGTTCAGAAATAGTTATTCCTGCTATGGATAATATTTCCAATAGTTCGACCTCCGGTCTCTCCTGGCTGAGTACCGTGGATGGAGGCCGTCTGCGCGATGCCCGAATTCTGGGAGATTTTACCGGCCCGGAATTCAATAATACTAATTTTACCAAGGCAAATAACTGGGGTGCCATTACGGCACTTTGTGCACCGGTCCCCATCCAGATCGGCAACTACGTCTGGATCGACACCGACGAAGACGGCGTACAAGATCCCTGCGAACCGCCCCTGGCCGGTGTTCCCGTCTCCCTCTACAACAAGACGACAATGACCTTTGTCGCCGTGGATACCACCGGCCCCAACGGGGAATACTACTTCGATGATGTCGGCTCGGACACGACCTACGCCATCGTCTTTGGTTACGACGCCACTGACGCCAGCAGCAGTTGGAACACTACGGATATGGAACTGGTCATCAATGGCGTCCCTTACGGCATTACCATCGACAGCACCGGCGAAGGGAACAACCCGAACTTCAACGACTCCGACGCCACGCTCATGGACATGGCCGGCCTCACCGGCTACCCGATGATCACCTACACGGTGGGGGATACGACCGATCATACGCTGGATGTCGGGTTTTTCCAGTTGGCCACTTTCGATCTGGCGCTGCGCAAGACCATCGATACGGATGTATCACCCGGACCGTACGAGCCGGGCGAAGACGTGACCTTTACGGTAACCGTCATCAACCAGGGCGATATCGGGGCCACCGACATCGAGGTCACCGATTATCTGCCCACCGGACTGAGCTTTACGAGCGTCGCCGGCGGAAGCCTGACGAGCGACAACGGTAACCCCGTCACGGTCACCGATAACGGCGCGGGCGTCTTTACCCTCGATACGCTGGCCTCGGCCGATTCGATAAGTGTAGACCTTGTGCTGACCATCGACGAAACCTTCATGGGTACCGAACTGGTCAATTACGCCGAGATCACTTCTTTCGACGACGATAACGACCCGACCACCGATCCGCCCGTCGACGAAGACTCCACCCCCGGGGACAACCAGGGGCTGGACGAAGTAGAAACGGACAATGACATAGACGACGATGGTGTCGGTGGAAACGGCATCCCGGATAACCCGCTGGACAACGACGATTACGACCCGGCCATCCTGCCGGTTACCCAGACATTCGACCTGGCCCTGACCAAGGAGCTCAATACTACGGCCACCCCCGGACCTTTCGCCCCGGGGAGTACCATCACCTACACCATCACGGTCTTCAACCAGGGAAGCCTGGACGCTGCCGACGTAGAGGTAGCCGACTACATCCCGGAGGGACTCAGCCTGATCCCCGGCGGTGGCTGGACGGAAACCAGCACCGGCGTGGCTACCCTGGATGCCCCCTTCGGTCTCGCCGCCGGAGCCACCCAACCCCTGGAAATCAACTTCACCATCGACGCCGACTTTACCGGCGGTCAGCTGGTCAACTCGGCCGAGATCACCGCGGCGATGAACGAACTGGGGCTGCCCGATGAGGACTCCACGCCGGGGGATAACGGTGCCGACGATCCGGAACTGGACACGGATGACAACGTAGACGACGACGGACTGAACGGAAACGATGTGCCCGACAACCCGAACGACGCCGACGACTTCGACCCCGCCGCGATCGAGGTGCAATTCGTCAGTCTGGGTAGCACGGTCTTCCTGGACAACAACAACGACGGTTTCCAGAATGGGGCCGACACCGGCATCGCCAACGTAGAAGTACAACTCTTCGACGCCGCCTCGATGATGCAGGTACTGACCGATGCCAGCGGAATGCGCGTAGCCGACCCCGCCGACGCCGCCCCGGTACTGACGGATGCGGATGGTAATTATTACTTCAATACGCTAGCGCCCGGGGACTACTACGTGGTTGTTCCCACTGCACCTGCCTCCGCGCCCATTTCCTCCAACAACACGGGCATCGCCTTCACGGAAACCGACCCGGACGATAACCTCGACAATGACGATGAGGGTATCCAGGACGGTGGCAGTGGAATGAGTGTCAGTAGTGATACGATCACGTTAGCACTGGGTGACGAACCGCTTAACGGCGCGAACGCAGGTGCAGAAACCGCTCAGGGGAGCATGCAGGACGATGCTTTCGACAGTAACGGCAACATGACGCTCGACTTCGGCTTCTTTGCTCCCGTCAGCGTGGGGGATACCGCCTTCGTGGACCTGGACGGTAACGGCCTTCAGGATGTTGGCGAGCCGGGCATCGGCGGCGTAACCGTCGCCCTGCTGGACAGCAACGGCGATACCGTCACGGTCGACGCCGAAGGCAATACGATCCCCGGCGTTACGATGACGGCGGCCGACGGCAGCTACCTGTTCGAGAACCTGCCGCCGGGCGTTTACTCGGTCGCCTTCGACATCAGCACGGCCGACAACGCCGAGTTCTATGCCTTCACGACCCCGAACGCCGGTAACGACGCCGACGACTCCGACAACAGCATCGCCCTGAGCGACTCCACCGCCCAGAGTGACCCGACCGCCTTCCTGAACAGTGGGGAGCAGGACCTGACGCTGGACGTGGGCGTGCGCTGTGACCTCGCCGTCACGGTAGCTCCGGACGCCACGATCTGTTCCACGACCGTGATCGACCTGACGGTCGGCGCGTCGATCTCGCCCACCGGGCTCGGCGGTACTTGGTCGACCCCCGACGGTAACGTGGATAACTTCGTAGGCGGCACGGACTTCGGTACGGCGACCAGCTACACGATCACCCCGGAAGACGCCCGACGCGGTACGCTCACGCTGGTACTGACCACAAACGACCCGGACGGACCCTGTGAACCGATCAGTGAATCGGTCACCTTCACCATCCTGAAGGTGGACTGCGGTTCCTTCTTCTGGGAAGGAGAGGAGTAGTTTTTTCGTACGCTCTCCGCGGATACCCCACCCGGGAAATTACTGAGGCCCCGACGATTTTCGTCGGGGCCTTTCAGTTGCTCTGCTTCTTTCGAATGATTTTGCACCCGCGCCCCGGCGCCCCGGTCTTGTTTCGAAGTTCGTGCCTCATTGGGTAATTTTACCGGTATGCTCATCCTCCCTTCCCGTTTTGCCGTCTTCCTGTCGCTGCTGTGCCTTCCCCTGCTGCTCTCCGCCCAGCCGGAGCTCCACCACCGCGCCCGGTTGTATTACCAAACTCCCGGTCAACTGACGGAACTGGGGGAGCTAGGCGTCCCCGTCGATCACGGGAGACACCGCCCCGGCTACTCCCTGGAGTCCGATTTTTCGGAAGCGGAGCTGGAGCTGGTGCGCCGCGCCGGTATCCGCTACGAGTTACTGATCGAGGATGTCGGCCAGTATTACCGCGACCGGAATGACCCGGACAGCTACCGATTCGTGGCCGGTAACAACAAGAACGAAAGCTGTCCCGTCGGGGAGACACCGGTTGAGGTAGTCAACCCCGTTAATTATAACGAAGGATCGATGGGCGGCTTTCTGACTTACGACGAACTGCTGGACGAACTGGACGAGATGTACGCCTTCTGCCAGGAGCGGGGTCTCGACATCATGACCGCCCGGGCCGACAACGTCGACCCGACCGATTCGGCACGGTTACTCACCTTCGAGGGGCGCTACCAGCAGTGGGTCCGCATTTCGGACAATGATGCCACCACGGTAGCGGAGCCACAGATACTCTACACCGCCCTCCACCACGCCCGCGAACCCGCCAGCCTGCAACAGCTGGTCTTCTTCATGTGGTACCTGTTGGAAAACTACGAGACGGACGAGGAGGTACGCGCCATCGTGGACAACACCGAACTTTACTTCATTCCCTGCGTCAACCCGGACGGCTACGTCTACAACGCGACCACTAATCCGGACGGCGGCGGCTTCTGGCGCAAGAACCGCCGGGACGAGCACGGGGTGGACAACAACCGTAATTACGATTACGTCACCCCCGCCGGGGAATCCGTCTGGGGGGGAGCCGGGACCAGTTTTGATCCGGCAAGCGATGTGTATTGCGGAACCGCACCCTTCAGCGAGCCGGAGAACCGGGCCATCCGTTACTTCGCGGAAAATCACCGGTTCACGATGGCCCTGAATAACCACACCAGTGGGGAGCTGCTGCTGTATCCTTTCGGATACGACTACGATATCCGCAGTGAGGACGACGCGCTCTTCCGGCTGATCTCCGGTGCGATGGTGGAGTTCAACGGCTACGATAACATCCTCTCCTCCGAACTCTATGCCGCCGCCGGGGACAGCGATGACTTTCTGTACGGTACGCTCGGGATCTTTGCGATGACGCCCGAGATCGGCCCGCAATTCTGGCCCGCCCGGGCGGAAATCGGCGGTATCGTCCGGGAAATGCTGCCCGCCAACCTGCGGGCCGCCCGGAGTGTCGGTTCCTTCGGGCTGTTGCGGGACGACAGTCCGGCTACGATCGCAGCTACCTCCTTTCCCCTGGACTATACCCTGACGCGGGTGGGGTTCCAGTCGGCGAACTACGTAGTCAGCGTTGCGGCCGTCAGCGATAACCTGCTGTCCGTCGGCACGCCGGCGCAACACGGTGGCCTGGCTCAGGGGCAGGCGGTTACCGGTCAACTCCTGCTGACCCTGGACCCCGCGACGACGGTGGGGGAGGAGGTTGTGTTCGATCTGATCCTCGACGACGGAACGGTCACCGATCGCCGGCGCATCACCAAGACATTCGGAGAATACGCCGCTGTCGTGACCGACGAATTCAACGACGCCGGCCGCTGGACGAGTACCGACTGGGGTATCACCGACCAGGTGTTTCACCCTGCCTCCCCGTCGACTTCCATCACGGATTCTCCGGAGGGCTTTTACCAGAATAACGCGAATAGCGCCCTCACCCTGGATACGGTACTGGACCTGACGCCGGACGACCTGGTCGATGCCCGCCTAAACTTCCAGGCGCGGTGGAGCATCGAACGGGACTACGATTACGTGCAACTGGAGGTGTCCGTCGACGGTGGGAGCAGCTGGGTCGCCCAGTGCGGTCGCCACACCCGCCCCGGCGTGGGGACACACCGCGCCGGGGCGGGTCAGCCGCTCTACGACGGGAGCCGGCCGGACTGGGTTGCCGAAGAGATTTCCCTGAGCGATTACCTGGGCGAGGAGGTGATGATTCGCTTCCGGCTCGTGTCCGACGTCGGGTTGCGGCGGGAAGGCTTCTTTCTGGACCGCTTCCAGCTTACTACCCTGAGCAATGCCCCGACCACTGCCACGGGTAACCCCGACCTGGCCGGTGCGCTGTCGGTATTTCCCACCCCGGCAACGGACCGGCTACAGCTACAAACGGCCCTGACGAACTACGGAGTCCGCCTGCTGACCCTGACGGGCCGGCCGGTACTGGACCCGGGCGTAGTCTCCGGTAACCGATCCCTCGACGTTTCCCGGCTACCCGCGGGAATCTACCTACTGGATCTGCGCTGGCGGGGGGAGCGATTGCTACGGCGCGTGGTGATACGATAACGTTTTCTTAACCGGGTTTTAAGCTTTTGGTATTAGGTATCAGACAGTTGCGCCGGTGTCTACTCAGTAGATAATCCTACTGAATTAGTGCAACCAAGTAACATGAAAAACTATCTGATCCTGTTCCTGCTGGCCCTCGCCGCGGGAATTCCCGGTGTGGTGTCGGCCCAGTTCGGCCGCAATAAGCCGCACTACGAAAACTTTGACTTCGAGGTGCACCAGTCGCCACACTTCGAACTGTACAGCTACATCCCGGATGCCAACTGGCGGCAACGGTTTCTGAATGATGCCGAGGAGTGGAACCGCGTACACCAGCTGGTGCTGCGGGATACCATCGACTTTCGCAATCCGCTGATGATCTACGCCGACCACCCGGACTTCCAGCAGACCAATGCCATCTCCGGAAGCATCAGTACCGGTACCGGCGGGGTGACGGAGGCCTTCAAGAACCGGGTCGTGCTACCGGTGGCGGCCACCAACCAGCAGACCCACCACGTGCTGGGCCACGAGTTGGTACACGCCTTCCAGTACGATATGGTGATCCGGGGGGACTCCACCAAACTCCGCGACCTGCAAAACCTCCCCCTCTGGATGGTGGAGGGCCTGGCCGAATACCTCAGCGTCGGGGCCGTCGACCCCTTCACCGCCATGTGGATGCGCGACGCCGTGATGAACGACGACGTGCCCACCATCAAGCAACTCAGCTCCGGCAGGTACTTCCCCTACCGCTACGGTCAGGCCTTCTGGGCCTTCGTGACCGGCCTGAAGGGCGACGACATCATCAACCCCTACTTCCGGGTGACCGCCCGCGTCGGGCTGGAAAGAGCCACCCCGATGGTGATGGGTATGACGCTGGACGACCTGAGCGATCTCTGGGTCGGCAGCCTGAAGAAAACCTACGGTAGCTACACCGAAGGCGTGAAGGAGGACCGCAACATCGGTAAGGAACTCATCTCCAGCTCCGCCGGCAGCGGAAAGATCAACATTGCCCCGTCCGTCAGCCCCAACGGCAAGTACCTGATCTACCTGAGCGAGCGCGACCTGTTCAGCATCGACCTTTTTCTGGCCGATGCCCGGACGGGCAAGGTCATCCGCAAGATTCGGAGCAGTTCCGGTAGCGGCCACCTGGACGACCTTTCCTACATCGAGAACAGCGGCAGCTGGAGCCCGGACTCCCGGCAGTTCGTCTACGTAGCCGTGGAGCGGGGAGACAACGTACTCGTCATCGCCGACGTGGAAAAGGGAAAGAACGAGCGGCTGCTCATCCCCGATGGCGTACCGGCTTTCCACAATCCTGCCTGGTCGCCCGACGGAAAATCCATCCTCATTGCCGGACAGAAGGACGGGCGTACCGACCTCTTCCTGGTGGATGTCGTCACCGGGGCCACCCAACGGCTGACCGACGACACTTACAGCGAGACCCACCCCGCCTGGAGCGCCGACGGGGCGACCATCTACTACGCCACCGACCGCCTGGGCATGCAAACGCGGCAGCGCCCCCACGGAGCCTGGCGCTTCAACCTGGCTACCCTGGACGTGGCGACCGGCAAGATCACGGACCTGGACGTCTTCCCCGGTGCCGACAACCTTAACCCGGTCGAGGCCCCGGACGGCCGCCTCTACTTCCTGAGTAACCGCGACGGCTTCCGTAACCTCTACCGCTACGACCTGACAACCGATAGCCTGGAGCAACTGACCGACCTGGTCACGGGCATTTCCGGTATCACCCACTACGCCCCCGCGATGAGCATCGACCGGCGCAACAACCGCCTGGTCTATACCTACTTCAGTCAGCAGGGCTACCGCATCCACGGCGTACTGGCCGACCGGCTGGAAGGAACCCCGGTAGACAAGAACGCCGTGGACCTCACGCCCGCCACCCTGCCGCGCCTCAACAAGAAGGCCACCCTGGTGGTGGACCAACTGCTCACGAATATGGGGCGGGAAACCGTGCTGTCGGAAACGGAGGTGACCGAAGTGGCCTACGCCCCGAAGTTCAAACTGGATTACATCGCCGGTTCCGCCGGGGCCGGGGTGGGGACTAACCCGATCTTCGGAACCAACGCCGGGCTGGCCGGTGGGGTACAGGCCATTGCCTCCGACATCCTGGGGGACAACCAGCTGTTCGGTAGCCTGCTGCTGAACGGGGAGCTCTCCGACTTCGGGGGCAGTGTCGGTTTCCTGAACCGCAAGCACCGCATCCAGTACGGACTGAGCGGCGGCCGCACGCCCTTCCGCAGTTTTGGGCAACTGGCCCCGGGGCTGGAGGACCTCGACATCGGCGACGACCGGACGGTGGAGGTACTGAACGCCCCCTACCTGATCCGCCGCCTCTACCAGGATCAGCTGACGGCCTTCGCCCAGCTGCCGATCTCGACCACGCTCCGGCTGGAGGCCTCCGTCAGCGGTAGCCACTACGGCAACCGGGTGGACCAGTACAACCGCTACTACGACCCGCTGACCTTCCGTCCGCTCAGTCTGCAGAATCAGCGCCCCGAGCGGCGGGAGGACCTGGAATCCGACGGGTTCTTCCTCGCCACGGCCGGCGTGGCCGTGGTGGGCGACGCTTCCGTCAACGGACTGACGGCACCCATCAAGGGAAGTCGCTTCCGCTTCGGGGTGGACCAGTACGCCGGCCGGTTCGACTTTACTTCGGTGACGGCCGACTACCGCCGCTACCTCTGGTTCGGGAAGGGCGCACTGGCCGTCCGGGCCCTTCACCAGGGGCGTTACGGGGGCAACGGCGACGAGCTGTTCCCGCTCTACGTGGGTAGCCCGTGGTTGCTGCGCGGCCTGAACGGCAACGACGTGTTCAACGAACTG
The DNA here is from genome assembly GCA_963838715.1 of Lewinellaceae bacterium. Taxonomy (GTDB): domain Bacteria; phylum Bacteroidota; class Bacteroidia; order Chitinophagales; family Saprospiraceae; genus Neolewinella. The sequence goes on along the minus strand of CAWISE010000009.1, from coordinate 1,773,288 downwards.
ACCACCGCCGGGTTCGACTTCAATAACCTGCTCGGCAGCAAGCTATTCGTGGCCAACGCCGAACTGCGCATTCCCTTCACGGGACCGAAACCCCTGGCGCTCATCAAGAGTGGCCTGCTGTTCTCCGACCTCAATGTCTTCGTGGACGGCGGCATGGCCTTTACCGATGATTTCGCCTCGGCCCGGCCGATCTTTACCGCCGGCGTCAGTACGCGCATCAACCTCTTCGGACAGATCGTCCTGGAGCCCTACTTCGCCCGTCCGCTGGTGGACGGAGGCAGTTGGAGCTTCGGCCTGAATTTCCAGCCCGGCTGGTAGCGTGTCTGGGGATTTATCCCCGGTCCGGCTTTAGCCGGAAAGCAAAGCTCCCGCCTTCATGCGATGAAGACCCGCTGCTTTATGGCGACGGTGCGCAGGTGCAAATTTTACGATTAGAGGTAAGCCCCGGACCGAAACCATTTCGGGCCGGGGCTTTTTACGTCCGTATGGAAAAGACCGACCACTACCGCCACTGGCTCCTCAAGGCCCCGCTGGGGCTACTGCTCACCGGCTTCGGCCTCTGTCTGCTGACGGAGGCGGGCATGCTCAAGTTCTCCGGGGCGGGTACCTGGTCGTGGGTGGCCGGCGGAACGCTCGCACTCGTGGTCTTCAACGCGGGGCTGTGCGTCTTCGGGGATGCGGTGAAACACCGGGTACACTACGAGCGGCGGAACGAGTGATTGTCGCTCCCGCTGCTTACGGAAAAGCTTCGCACCTGCGCACCGTCGGCAGTTTACTATCTTACCAGTTCCAAACCCACCTACCATGGCCAGTTATACCCTTAGCATTAACGGCAACGACCGGGCGGTCGACGTCGATCCGGAAACGCCCCTGTTGTGGGTACTGCGCGACGAACTCGGCCTCGTCGGTACGAAATACGGCTGTGGCATCGGCTCCTGCGGGGCCTGTACCGTGCACCTGGACGGTTCGGCCATGCGCTCCTGCCAACTTCCCGTCGGCAGACTGCAGGGGGAGGCCATCACCACCATCGAAGGGCTGAGCGAAACGGGTGACCACCCCGTACAGCAGGCCTGGCTGGAGCACGACGTGCCCCAGTGCGGCTACTGTCAGGCCGGACAAATTATGTCCGCCGCCAGCCTCCTGAATAACATTCCCAATCCGACGGACGCCGATATTTCCAGCCAGATGAGCGGTAATCTCTGCCGCTGCGGTACCTACATCCGCATCCACGCCGCCGTGAAGACCGCCGCCGAAAAACTATCCTAGCCATGAGTACCCGTCGCAACTTCCTGAAAGTATCCACCGCCGCCGGTGGTGGCCTCCTGCTCGGCTTCGGCTGGCTGACCTCCTGTGAGACCGAAGTGGCCCGCAAGGCCACCCCCGGGCTGGTGATGCCCGAAAAGTGGACCCCCGTCAATGCCTTCCTCAGGATCGGGGATAACGGCGTGGTCACCATCATGTCGCCCAACCCGGAGATCGGTCAGAACGTCAAAACCTCCATGCCCATGATCGTGGCCGAGGAACTGGACGTGGACTGGTCCAATGTCGTGGTCGAACAGGCCGGTCTGGACACCGAAAACTATTCCCGCCAGATAGCCGGCGGCAGCCAGAGCATCCGCCAGGGATGGACCAGCCTGCGGCAGACCGGCGCCGCGGCCCGCTACCTGCTGGTGGCCGCCGCCGCCGAACTGCTGGATGCCCCCGTCGCGCAACTCCGGACGAGTAAGGGCGTGGTCTACCACGATGCCTCCGACCGGCAACTGGGTTACGGGGAAGTGGCCGAACTGGCCGCCTCCATGCCGCTACCCGACGTGGAGACCCTGCAACTGAAGGACCCGAAAGATTTCACCATCATCGGCCGGGGAACGAAGAACGTCGACGCCCAAGCCATCGTGACCGGCAAACCCCTCTTCGGGATCGATACCCGCAAGGAGGGAATGCTCTACGCCGCCATCGTTCATCCGCCGGCCTTCGGGCTGCAACTGAAGTCGGTCGACATCGAACGAGCCAGGGAACTGCCCGGTATCGTGGACGTCGTGACGATCAACTCCCTGCCCGAGGGGGTCGACCGCCAGTGGAGTGACGTCAATGCCTTCCCGAATCTCGTGGCCGTGGTGGGTAGGAGCAGCTGGCAGGTATTTCAGGCCAAGAAACAACTCGATATCGAGTGGGAGCGCACCAGCCCCGCCGAATCCTCCGCCGATCAGCGCACCGCCCTCGCCCGGCTGCTGAAGACCGGAAAGGCCGAGGAGGCCCGCCGTGACGGGAACCCCGAAGCCGCCTTCCGTGCCGCCGCCACCGTGGTGGAGCGGACGTACAGCGCCCCCTTCCTGCCCCACAATACGATGGAGCCGATGAACTTCTTCGCCGACGTAAGCGGCGGTAAGGCCTACCTGGAAGGGCCGATCCAGACCCCCGAATTCCTGCGTAAGACCATTGCCAGTATCCTGGATACCGGCGAGGAGAACGTCGAGATCATGATGACCCGCATGGGCGGTGGTTTCGGCCGCCGGCTCTACGGTAATTTCGGGGTGGAAGCCACCCTGATCAGTCAGGCGGTCGGCAGGCCGGTCCAGCTGACCTACACCCGGGAGGACGACATGACCCAGGGCACCTACCGCCCCGACTACCTGGTCACCTACCGGGCCGGCCTGGACGCGGACGGTAAACTCATCGCCTTCCACGTACGCGGTACGGGCACGAACGGGAGTCCGGTATTCGCCAACCGCTTTCCCGCCGGAACGGTCGATAACTACCTGGCCGAGAACCTGGGTAAGGAGAGCAACGTCTCCACCGGGGCCTGGCGGGCGCCCCGCTCCAACTTCATTGCCGGGGCCGAGCAGGCCTTCCTCGACGAAGTGGCCGAGGCCGCCGGCAAGGACCCCATCGATTTCCGCCTCGAACTCTTCGACCGCGCCATCAGCGATCCGGTAGGGGAGAACAACGACTACGATCCGGAACGCTACGCCGGCGTACTGAAACTGGCCCGTGACAAAGCGAACTGGCAAACCGGTAGCGATCAGCGGGGCGTAGCGGCCTATTACTGCCACGATTCCTACGTCGCCCAGGTCCTCGACCTCAAAATGGAAGGTAACGAGCCCCGGGTACAACGGGTAACCTGCGCGGTGGACTGCGGTATCGTGGTCAACCCGGAAGGTGCGCGTAACCAGATCGAGGGGGGCATCGTCGACGGGATCGGCCACGCGCTCTACGGGGCGATCACCTTTACGGAAGGGGTGCCCGACCAGCAAAATTACGATACCTACCGGCTGATCCGCCACGGCGAGGCCCCGCTGTCCGTCGACGTGCACTTCACGGACAACGGCATCGCACCGACCGGGCTGGGCGAACCCTCGCTGCCGCCCGTCATCGGCGCGCTGGCCAACGCGATGTACCGCGCGACCGGAGAGCGGGTGTACGATCAGCCGTTCGTGGGGCGGAAGGAGTTGGTGGGGTAGTGCAAGTGCGGTTATGGGACAAGTAGGGAATGGTCACCGCTGGTTGTTAGCCACGCTCTTCGTGCTGTCCGGTGTGATGCACGGCCCCTACTTCCGGACTGAATTGGTCAGTATGCACGTGTGGCGGCAGACGCAGACCCACCAGCAAACCCTTAGTTTCCTCCAGGAGGATAACAATCTTTTCCGTCCCAGACGGCCAGATCGCGGGGCTACGGATGGCGTATCCCGCATGGAATTTCCCCTTCAGCAGTGGCTGGTGGCCCAGGTCATGCGGCTGGTCGGAGCTGAAATTTACGTGCTGCGCGGATGTATGTTTTTACTGGCGCTCCTTACGCTATCCGGAATGTACTGCCTGGCTACGCTGCTCTTCGATAGTAAAGCGGCGGGGATCGTGGCCGCCTGGGGCCTGGGGTTTAGCCCGACGTTCTTCTACCATTCCTTCAATCCGATGCCGGATAACCTGGCACTCTGCTTTGGAGTCTGGGGTCTGGTGATGGTCTATCGCCGTAAGTACGGAATCGCCGGCGTGCTGCTGGCCCTGGCTACACTCTGCAAGTTACCGTTTATACTACTCTACGGAATCCCTCTGGGTCTAGGTCTTCAGTGGCTGACCGGGCGGCGGCAAAACATCACGCTCGGAAACTTAGTAGCGCTCGGGCTCCCCGTAATTTTCCCACTGTCCTGGTACGCGATCGCCTTGCCCGACTGGGGACACAACAACATCGTGGGTGGTTCCTGGAATTCCGGATACGGGGTGGCTCGGCTGTTCGATTACTTTCAGCACAACATCGTGTCCACCTTGCCGGAAATGTTACTGGGTTTTGCCTGTGTACCGCTCTTCATGGTAGGGTTGTACGTTGCCTGGCTCGGCAGATACCGGCGGGCTATTTTTCCGGTAGCCCTGACCGGTGCCCTCCTGCTGCTGTACTTCTTATACGAAATCCACGCTATCGGTAAGGCGCATGATTACTATTTGTATCCCTTGCTGCCCTTCCTGTTTCTGGTGGCAGGGGCGGGAGGAAAACGAGTCTGGTCGCGCCGGGACCGGTACCGTTACGTAGTACCGCTCCTGCTCGTGCTGGCCCCGCTGCTTTGTGGGCTCCGTCTCCAGGGGAGGTGGGATGTTACCGACCCCGGTTTCAACGAAAGCCTGTTGGTTCACCGGGACGCACTAAGACAGGCCGTGCCCGATGAGTCACTGGTGATCGCGGGAAACGATGCTTCCCCGTTTATCTATCTCTACTACGTAGGTAAGAAGGGGTGGGTATTCCGAAATGATGAGTTGAACCAGGAAGAGGCGAGCCTTATGATTGAAGCGGGAGCCGCCTATCTCTACTCCGACAGTCGAGCGGTGGAGGAGCGATTGCGGGATCTACTGGGGCGCCGACTTCTTTCGGCGGGGTCCATTCATGTCTACGAACTGCGGGGAGGCCCCTGATTCAAAACGAACTGTTTTTCCCGGAGAAAAGCAACAAAAGGCGGAAAACCCCCGGGAAAACGTACGCCATTTGTAGATTGGCGGCGATGCCCCACCCGTCGCCTAAAAACCACGATCTACTCTACAACTGGCTCTACGAGCACGCCGGCCGCACGCCCTACTGGCAGTTCCCGGACCGGATGGAGGCCCCCGGCGTAGTACTGGAACGGCTCACCTTCGATAATTACCACGGGGTTCCGGCCCTCTTCGACGAAGACGACAGCCCCTTCCTGGAAAAGCGCTTCCTCAGCCTTTCCAGCCTTCACGAGTACGTTGGTTTCCTGATGGCCGTCTTTCCGTACTCCGTAGATCACGGCGGGGTGGACTACCTCGTCCGGACGCCCGACGGAGACCTGGCGGGCCTCGTCCACCTCTATGACCTCAGCCGGGAACCGGGGCAGCGTCACCGGGCCTACGTCGGGTTCCAGGTCGGGCGGAAATTCCGGGGCGGTGGTCTGGCCCACCGCGCGGTATCCCTGCTGGAAGATTACGCGGTCCAAGAACGTAAAATGACCTTACTCCTGGCCGATACTTACGAGGAAAATACCCGCAGTATTCGGTTTCTGGAACGACGGGGCTACGTTTTTCTCAGTAGTGACCGGGGGATTCGGACCTACGGGCGGAGGGAGGTGAAGGAGTAGAGTGGTGGTGAGGGTAGCCCTCAACACTTCAACCCCTCACCCCCTCAACACTTCCTCCAGCACCCGCTCCCGCCAGTCGAAGGGCCCCAGGTCATCCAGCCCCAGCACCGTTACGGCCATATCCAGTTCCTCCTCGCGGGTGGCCTGGAAGCAGAAGGGGGCACCCGCCGCGCGCAGGTACCGCTCCGGGATCAGGCCGATGAGTTCGGAGCCCGTCACTTCACCGCCGAGGGAACCGGCCAGGTCCGCGGCCGTCAGGTAGACCTTGGCCAGGGGGGCGATGTCGGGGTCCACCACGTTGCAGCTCACCTGACAGCGGCCGTATTCCGGAATGTGCCAGCCGATGGCTTTGAGACCGGGAAAAAGCCCCGGCACGGTAGGGGTTTGGCGGGCACGCAGGTGCCGGGCCAACTGCTTCGCCACCGGGAGCGGCGTGGTGGGGTGGAGGTTGATGTTCCAGGCCAGGAGGAACCGGCGAACCCCGATCGCGGAGGCCCCGAACGTGGGGTGGAAGGTGGCCGGACCGAAATCCGGTTGCCAGTCGGCATCCCCTAATTTTTCCGGCAAACCTTCGTATTCCCCCCTCCGGATGTCCGCGAGATTGGTACGGTAGGCCGCCGTCGCGCTGGCTTCGTAGGCGTAGAGGGGGACGCCCAGTTCCCCGGCTATTCGTTGGCTTTGCACCTGCGTCCGCGCCCGTAGCTCCTCCTCGGTGATCCCGCTGATGGGGATGAACGGGCAAACGTCCACCGCCCCGAGCCGGGGATGCTCCCCGCTGTGTTTGCGCATGTCAATCCGTTCCAGGGCCGTGCGGTAGAGCGCGAAGGCGGCGTCGAAAACGGCATCCGGTGGCCCGGCAAAGGTGAAAACGGTCCGGTGGGCGCCGAAACCGACGTCGGCGTGCAGCAACCGGCAGCCGGGCACCGACGTTATCGCCGTACGCAGGGCGGCCAGTACCTCCCGGTCGCGGCCCTCACTGACGTTGGCGACGCATTCAATCAACTCCTGGCTCATCCGTGTTACTTTTGCCCAAACTTACCGCATACCCGATGATTCGCTTCCTCCTGCCGGCTTTCCTGTTCCTGTTGCTTGCCGCTTGTACCGATTCCGGCACCGACCCGGCCACCCCGGCACCCGCCGAGGGCGACCCGGGAATCGCCGGCGTGACGGACGCGCTCCGTCAGGACCCCGAAAATGCCGAGCTCTACGCCCGGCGCGCCACGATGTTCTACGACCAGAAGAACTACGAGGAGGCCATTGCCGATATGGAGCGGGCCCTGGCCATCGACAGTACCAATGTTTCTTACCTCTGGAACCTGTCCGATGTATATATGGACTACTACCGCAGCCGGCTGGCCCTGCGCACCCTGGAACGGGCCGCGGAAGTGGACCCGGATAACATTGAGACCCAATTGCGGCTGGCGGAAACCCAGTTGATCCTGAAGCAGTACGACGATGCGCTGCTGAGCGTCAATGAAGCTACCCGCCTCGACCCCCGCAATCCGGAGGCCTACCTGCTGCTGAGTCAGGTCTACCTGGAAACGGGGGATACCACGCTGGCGATCCGCGCGGCCGAGGAAGTCACCCAGATCGAACCGGACAACGTGGATGCCTACATCGCCCAGGGCCAGTTGCGCGCCGCCCGGGGAGACCGCCGTGCCGGTGACTACTTCGACGCCGCCATCGGGATCAACGACCGGAACCCGGTCGCCCTGCACGCCAAGGCGGATTATCTGCGCGACCAGAACCAGATTCCGGAAGCCATCGATCTGTACCGGAAGGCCAGCCTGGCGGACCGCCAGTACGTAGCGGGGTACTTCAACGCCGGCCTCCTGCTGATGGAGCTGGACAGCGTAGAGCAGGCCCTCGACGAGTTCAACATCACGGTGAAGAACGATCCGCTCCACATCCGGGGCTACTTCTTCCGGGGGTACGCCGCCGAACAACTAGGTGACCTGGCCGCCGCCCGCAACGATTACCGACGGGCCCTGCAGATGGCGCCGGACTATGAGCTGGCCCTGCGGGGTATGGACCGGGTCGGAGAATGATGCAGTTCTACGAATTCACCGCGTACTTACGGCACCAGCGGCGGCTGAGTCCGCATACCCTGACGGCCTACGGTAAGGACCTGGAGCAATTCGGCAGCTACTGCGCCGAACGCTACGGGGTGAACCGGGCCGGGGACGTAAGCCGGGAGGTCGTGAAGAGCTACCTGGCGGAACTGATGGCGGCGGGCCGCTCGGCCACCACGATCCGGCGGAAAGCTGTCGGCCATCAGGACGTTTTACAATTTTCGTCAGCAGCGGGGACTGCAGCAGGAGAACCCGACGGTAAAAATTCCGACTCCGAAACTGGCCAGCCCGCTGGCGGCTACGGTGCCGGTGGAAGACATGAAAAGGCTGTTCGCGGCCTTTCCCGATCCGCTGACGGACGAGGATTTCGGGAGTTTACGCGACCATTTGGTGCTGGCCCTGCTTTACCAGTGCGGGCTCCGGCGGGCGGAACTGATCGGTCTGTCTCCCCGCGACGTGGACCTGGACGAGCGGCGGCTGCGGGTACGCGGCAAGGGAGACAAGGAGCGGTTGGTGCCCTTCGGGCCGCGACTGGGCGAACTGGTGGAGGCTTACGCACTACTGCGGGAGCGGGAGTTACCCGGAGCGGAACCGGGGCAACTGATCCTGACGGACAGGGGCAAGCGTCCGTATCCGAAGTGGGTATATAATAAGGTAGTGCGCTATCTGTCGCTGTATACCACCGCGGATGCCCGCAATCCGCACGTGTTGCGGCACAGTTTTGCGACCCACCTGACGGAGGGGGGGGCGGACCTGAACGCGGTGAAGGAACTGCTGGGCCACGGTAGTCTGGCGGCGACTCAGCGGTACACCCACAACAACCTGAAACGGCTGCGGGAAATTTACCGGCAGGCACACCCGGAAGGTGCAACTAAAAAATAGTATCAGGTTGTTTGTGGTTGTGTGGTCAAAGTATTACCTTTGCAATCGCTTTGGGAAAACGTCCTAGAGATGATTGAAAATCTGGATCAGATCACCGGTTTAACAAGCCGATATAGCTCAGTTGGTAGAGCAGCTGATTTGTAATCAGCTGGTCGGCGGTTCGAGTCCGTCTATCGGCTCTACGTTTCACTAACGGGTGAATCTGATCATTACCAAACGGGGGTGCGCTACAGTTGGAGAGGTAGGTTGGACTGTAAATCCAATGTTTCGGCTGAGTAGGTTCGAATCCTACCACCCCCACCATTTGATACGACAAGGGTCGTTGCGGCAGTGAGTGGAATCACTGTATCAACGGAGCGGCCGGCGGGTATTGAAGTTAAGCGGAAGTAGCTCAGTTGGTAGAGCATCAGCCTTCCAAGCTGAGGGTCGCGGGTTCGAGCCTCGTCTTCCGCTCGATGTTTCTCCGGAATGCCGGGGGACGTAAGGATTGTCGGGTTTTCGGTTCGCGGGTTAGCTACGCTGCTACTTCGTGGTCGAGCCTCGTCTTCCGTTCAAAATGCGCGCGACAAATGTGTCGTGTCTTTTTACCATATCAACCAATTGCCCGTACTGGATCCAGTATCCCGTATGGTCAATCAAAGTGCCGACGTAGCTCAGGGGTAGAGCACTTCCATGGTAAGGAAGGGGTCGTGAGTTCGAATCTCACCGTTGGCTCAAGGGTAACGATCTATTCTTTCGCTTTTTGGTCACTAGCTGGCCTTTTGTGCGTTGGGCTAAACGGGTCGTTGTCTCATTCCGGGGCTTCCACCCGGGGATAGGGGCGGCCGAGGTTGCGGTCGGCTCCCTGAATTCAAATCCTTTTTTTAAATCCTAAATAGGTTACCCTAAGATGGCTAAGGAAACTTTCCAGAGAACTAAACCCCACGTTAACGTGGGTACCATTGGTCACGTTGACCACGGCAAGACCACTCTCACCGCTGCAATTACTTCCGTACTATCCACACGTGGTGGTGGTAAGAAGATGGACTACTCTACCATTGACTCCGCACCGGAGGAGAAGGAGCGTGGTATCACCATCAATACCGCTCACGTTGAGTACGAAACTGAAAATCGTCACTACGCTCACGTTGACTGTCCCGGTCACGCTGACTACGTAAAGAACATGGTAACGGGTGCCGCCCAGATGGACGGAGCTATCCTCGTGGTAGCCGCCACTGACGGTCCCATGCCCCAGACCCGTGAGCACATCCTCCTGGCCCGCCAGGTAGGTGTACCCAACATCGTGGTCTTTATGAATAAGGCTGACCTCGTCGACGACGAGGAGATGCTCGAACTCGTAGAGATGGAAGTACGTGAGCTCCTGAGCCAGTACGACTACGACGGAGACAACGCCAGCATCATTATCGGTTCCGCCCTCAAAGCCCTCGAAGGAGATGCCGAAGGGGAGCAGCAGATTCTCGATCTGATGGCCGCCGTCGACTCCGATATCCCCGAGCCCGAGCGCCTGGTGGACCAGCCCTTCCTGATGCCCGTTGAGGACGTCTTCTCCATCACCGGTCGTGGTACCGTTGCTACGGGACGGATCGAGCGTGGTATCATCAACGTAGGTGAGCAGGTAGAGATCCTCGGCATGCAGGCCGAAGATGCCAAGCCCCTCACTTCGGTCATCACCGGTGTAGAGATGTTCCGTAAGCTCCTCGATCGTGGTGAAGCTGGCGACAACGCCGGTCTCCTCCTTCGCGGTATCGAGAAGGAAGCCATCAAGCGTGGTATGGTTATCTGTAAGCCTGGCAGCGTAAAGCCACACTCCCACTTCAAGTGTGAGGTGTACGTACTCTCCAAGGACGAAGGTGGCCGTCACAAGCCCTTCTTCAACGGCTACCGTCCCCAGTTCTACTTCCGTACCACGGACGTAACCGGTGACATCAAGCTCGAAGAGAACGTCGAGATGGTAATGCCCGGAGACAACGTCACCCTCGAGGTGAAGCTCCTGAACACCATCGCCATGGAGAAAGGCCTCCGCTTCGCTATCCGCGAAGGTGGCCGTACCGTTGGTGCCGGTCAGGTGACCGAGATCATCGAGTAAGGAATTTCCTTCCTTACTTAAGGATTAGCTCACGCTGCTGCCTTCGGCGGTAAAGCACTTAAGGATTGAAGGACTGAAGGGCGTAGTTCCTTTGGTCCTTTAATCCTTAATCGACCTTAATCCTTATACACGGGCGTAGCTCAATTAGCTACGCTGCTACTTCGTGGTGGCAGAGCACTGGCTCCGGCTTTTACGAAGTAGATACACGGGCGTAGCTCAATCGGTAGAGCACTGGTCTCCAAAACCAGGGGCTGGGAGTTCGAGTCTCTCCGCCCGTGCATCATTAAGGACTGGTAGTCCTTTTATCCTTCCATCCTTTAGTCCTTTTCCAATGGATAAGATCGGACTTTACCTCCGCGAGAGTTACAACGAACTGGTTCACAACGTGACCTGGCCGTCGTATTCTACCCTCCAGACCAACACCATCCTGGTGCTGATCGGCTCGGCGATCTTCGCTTTGCTGATCCTCGCCATGGACTTTGTCTGGAAGAACGTCGTAGACTTCATCTACGGCATGGGTATCTCCTAACAATAATCATGGCAGCTAACAAGTGGTATTCCCTTCGCGTCATCAGCGGTAAGGAGAAGAAGATCAAAGAACGCATCGAGAAAGAGATCGAACGCAACGGTTGGGGCGATTCGGTGACCAAGATCGTTGTACCCACCGAAAAGGTCTACAAGATCCGTGGTGGCAAGAAGGTCATCTCCGACCGGAACATTCTTCCCGGATACATCCTGGTGGAAGCCGATCCCTACGCCCTGAACGCCGAACTCGTGGATGGTATCACCAGCCTGCCTAACGTTATTCACTTCCTCGGTAAGAGCGAGCCGATCGCCATGCGGGATTCCGAAGCCAACCGACTGCTCGGCAAGGTGGACGAGAGCCTGCAGGCCGGAGACACCATGATCGAGCCCTTCATCGAAGGAGAAACCGTCAAGATCATTGACGGTCCGTTCGCGGAGTTCGTCGGAGACATCCAGGAGGTGAACGAGGAGAAGAAGAAACTCAAAGTGATCGTCAAGATCTTCGGCCGCGGCACGGAAGTTGAACTCAACTTCATGCAGGTCGAAAAACAGTCTTGATAACTCACCGATATTTCCAGTCGCCGGTAGTCGATTAATGAATTGACGATCCTGCGACTGCGTCAGCAGCATAACCAATTCTTCAATCGACGCGACTAGAAAATCGTTGAGGGCGAAGTACAACTTAATAATCATTCCAAACGTCGGAGAGTGACGCATTTCCGCCTCATTCGTCAGTACGACACAAACAAGCTATCATGGCTAAGGAAGTAGAAACTTTCATCAAACTGCAGGTCCGTGGTGGAGCTGCCAACCCGGCCCCTCCGGTCGGTCCCGCACTCGGTGCCAAGGGTGTGAACATCATGGAGTTCTGTAAGCGCTTCAACGCTCAGACCCAGGACAGCCAGGGCAAAATATTGCCGGTTGTCATCACTGTTTACAAAGACAAGTCGTTCGACTTTGTCATCAAGACGCCACCCGCCGCCGTCCAGCTTATGGAGGCCGCCAAGCTGAAGAAAGGCTCCCCGGAGTCCAATCGTCAGAAGGTAGGCAAGGTGAACTGGGACCAGGTCCGCGCCATCGCCGAGAACAAGATGCCCGACCTCAATGCCTTCACCATCGAAAGTGGGATGAAGCAGGTGGCCGGTACCGCCCGCTCCATGGGCCTCATCGTCGAGGGAACTCCACCCTGGGAAAACTAGTACCCGGTAACCAGTAACTGGTAACCGGAGCACCTAGCAACAAGCAACAATTTTTCACTGAAGGGAGCAAGTCGAAACCGGCTTGCGCTATCAACCTCAAAATTTTATAATCATGGCTAAACTTAGCAAGGCACGCAAAGCTGCCGCTGAGAAAGTCGATGCTGAAAAGCAGTACGCCCTGGGCGAAGCCGTCGAGCTCGTCAAGGAAGTAAATACTGCCAAGTTCAATGCATCGGTTGACGTACACGTACGTCTGGGGATCGACCCCCGCAAACCAGACCAGGCCCTCCGGGGTACGGTCACTCTCCCCCACGGTACCGGTAAGACCAAGCGCGTAGTCGCTTTCGTCACCGCCGATAAGGAGCAGGAAGCAAAGGACGCCGGTGCGGACTACGTCGGTCTCGACGAACTCGTCGCCAAAGTTAATGGTGGCTGGACCGACTTCGATGTGGTGGTCGCTATGCCCCAGACCATGGCCAAGGTTGGTCGTCTGGGACGCGTGCTCGGCCCCCGTGGTCTGATGCCCAACCCGAAGACCGGTACGGTTACCATGGATGTGGCCCAGGCCATCTCCGACGTCAAGGGCGGTAAGATCGCCTTCCGGGTAGATAAGTTCGGAATCATCCACAGCAGCATCGGTCGCGTAGAATTTACGGCCGACCAGCTGAAGGACAATGCCAACGAACTGCTCGGCACGCTGGTCCGGATGAAACCGTCCAGTGCCAAAGGCATCTACATGAAGTCCGTTACCATCGCCTCCACCATGAGCCCCGGCATCAAGGTCGATCCGAAAACCATCGCTTAACCGTCCTAAAGAACAGATACAATGACTAAGACAGAAAAAGCGGCGGCTATTGAGGCACTCAAGGAGCGCTTCGAGCAGAACGAATACTTCTACATCGCCGACGCCTCCACCCTGACCGTAGAGCAAGTGAACAAACTCCGGGGCATCTGCTTCGAGCGGGGCGTGAGCATGCAGGTCGTCAAGAATACACTGGTCCGTAAGGCCCTGGAGCAGATGCCCGAAGAGGGTAACTACGCCGGTGTCTACGATGCCCTGAAGGGCCCCACGGCCCTGATGTTCTCCGAAGTGGGCAACGCGCCCGCCAAGGTGATCAAGGAGTTCCGTGACGGAAAGGGCGAACGCCCCATCCTCAAGGCCGCCTACATTGCCTCTTCGGTTTACACCGGAGACGAGCAACTCGATGCGCTCGCCAAGCTGAAGTCTCGCGACGAAGTGCTCGGTGACATCCTGACCCTCCTCCAGAGCCCGATGCAGAACGTCCTTGGCGCACTGCAGAGCGGTGGCAACAACATTGCCGGCCTGCTCAAGACGCTGGAAGAGCGCGCGGCGTAACCCGTTTTCCGGACCGTTGGACACCTGGACCGTTGGAGCGTCCGCGTCCAACGGTCCGATTACCAACTTTCCAACGGTCCACCCACCCAATTTTGGCTTCCAAGCTGATAACGCGATACTCTATCGTTAATCACTTTTAAATACATTTATATTATGGCAGACGTAAAAGCAATCGCCGAACAGCTCGTAGAACTTACCATCAAGGACGTTACCGAGCTCGTACAGATCATGAAGGACGAATACGGCATCGAGCCCGCCGCCGCAGCAGTAGTTGCCGCAGGTGGAGGAGGTGGAGAAGCCGCCGGCGCCGCCGCTGAGCAGACCGAATTCGACGTTCTTCTGGAATCTGCCGGTGGCAGTAAGCTGAAGGTCGTTAAGGAGGTGAAGAGCCTTCTCGGACTCGGACTCAAAGAGGCAAAGGAAATGGTTGACGGTGCTCCCACCACGATCAAGTCCGGTGTCGATAAGGCCGAGGCCGAAAGCATCAAAGCCGCCCTGGAGGAGGCTGGTGCGACCATCGAGATCAAGTAATTGATTGAGATACGCCAAGGAAAAGACCGGGGGTTGCGCTTCCACCTGCGACCCCCGGTTATTCTTGGCTTTGCTACTAGCTTAGCGGGCGCTCCTGCCCGGCTAGGCTATTGTCGTATCAGATTGTATCGGTACGGCGCAACCTTTTTGGCACGCATATTGTACTATACATTCGCGTACCCCAAATTACCGCTCGGACAGTTTTGGTCCGGTCCCTATTCTAACTCCCCTAAGCGTGTCACCGCGGAAGACATACTGACGGGTCAAATATAAAGGAATACTGCTAATGACGTCAAACGGCCAGATCCTTAGTGCAGAGGAGCAACGGGTAAGCTTCGGCAAAATTAAGCTTACCGACCACTCTCCCGACCTTCTAGAAATTCAACTCAAATCATTCCAGGAATTCTTCCAGTTAGAGACCACGCCCGAAAACCGGGCACTCGAGGGTCTCTATCGTGTTTTCCAGGAGAACTTCCCGATCTCGGATACCCGAAGTATCTTCAATCTGGAGTTTCTTGATTACTTCGTCGACCCCCCTCGCTACACCATCCCTGAGTGTATGCAGCGCGGGCTCACCTACTCCGTTCCCCTCAAGGCCAAATTGCGCCTGAGCTGTAACGACGAGGAGCACGTCGACTTCAAAACAATCGTCCAGGATGTATTCCTGGGCAACATTCCCTACATGACCCCCAAGGGTACCTTCGTGATCAACGGAGCCGAACGGGTCATCGTCTCCCAGTTGCACCGCTCCCCCGGTGTATTCTTCGGGCAGAACTTCCACCCCAACGGTACGGCCATCTACTCCGCCCGCGTCATCCCGTTCAAGGGAGCGTGGATGGAATTTGCCACCGACATCAATACGGTGATGTACACCTACATCGACCGGAAGAAGAAGTTCCCCGTAACCACGCTGCTGCGGGCCATCGGATTCGACAGCGATAAGTCCATCCTGGACCTGTTCGACCTGGCGGACGAGGTGCCCAACACCCGCGAGGCCCTTACCGCCGCCGTCGGTCGTAAACTCGCCGCCCGCGTCCTGCGTGCCTGGACGGAGGATTTCGTCGACGAGGACACCGGTGAGCTGGTCATCCTGGAACGCAACGAGATCATCCTGGAGCGGGATACCGTCCTGACCGAGGACAACATCGAAGACATCCTGGCCGCCGAGGGCATCGAGAACGTCATCCTGCAGAAGGAGGACGTCGGTATGGACTACAGCATCATCTACAATACGCTGCAGAAGGATCCTTCCAGCAGCGAGATCGAGGCCGTACAGTACATCTACCGCCAATTGCGCGGTAGCGATCCACCCGATGAGGAAACCGCCCGCGGTATCATCGAGAAGCTCTTCTTCTCCGATAAGCGCTACAACCTCGGTGAGGTGGGCCGCTACAAGATCAACCGCAAACTCGGTGCCGGCACCGATGACGATATCCTGGTACTGACCAAGGAGGACATCATCGCCATCGTCAAGTACCTGGTCGGTCTGATGAACCAGAAGCAGGAGATCGATGATATCGATCACCTGAGTAACCGTCGTGTCCGCACGGTGGGCGAGCAGCTCTACGCCCAGTTCGGCGTGGGTCTGGCCCGTATGGCCCGTACCATCCGTGAGCGGATGAACGTTCGTGACAACGAAGTATTCACCCCGATCGACCTGATCAACGCCCGGACCCTTTCCAGCGTGATCAACTCCTTCTTCGGTACCAGCCAGTTGAGCCAGTTCCTCGACCAGACGAACCCCCTCTCCGAGATCACCCACAAGCGGCGGATCTCCGCACTCGGACCCGGCGGTCTGAGCCGCGAGCGTGCCGGCTTCGAGGTACGGGACGTACACTACAGCCACTACGGCCGTCTGTGTACGATCGAAACCCCGGAGGGACCGAACATCGGTCTGATCTCCACCCTCTGCGTTCACGCCAAGGTGAATAAGATGGGCTTCCTGGAAACGCCCTACCGCGCCGTAGAGGACAGTCAGGTCGTCATGAAGGGAGATCCGATCTACCTTTCCGCCGAGGGGGAAGACTTCAAGAAGATCGCCCAGGCCAACGCCGCCATCGACGAAAAAGGTGCCTTCATCGGCGACCGCGTCAAGGCCCGTGACCACGGTGACTTCCCCGTCCTCGAACCCGCCGAGATCGAGTTCATGGACGTTGCCCCGAACCAGATTGTCGGTGTGTCCGCTTCCATGATCCCCTTCCTGGAGAACGATGACGCCAACCGCGCCCTGATGGGCTCCAACATGCAGCGTCAGGCCGTTCCCCTGCTCAAGCCGCGCAGCCCCATCGTGGGCACCGGCCTCGAAGGCAAGGTGGCCCGCGACAGCCGCATGCTGATCAACGCCGAGGGCAACGGTGTCGTCGAGTACGTCGACGCCAACGAGATCATCGTCAAGTACGAGCGTACCGACGAAGACCGTCTCGTTTCCTTCGATGACGACAAAGTAACCTACACCCTGACCAAGTTCCTGCGGACGAACCAGGGTACCTGTATCAACCTCAAGCCGATCGTCCGTCGCGGACAGCAGGTGAAGAAGGGAGACATTCTCTGTGACGGTTACGCCACGGAGAAGGGCGAACTCGCCCTGGGCCAGAACCTGAAGGTGGCGTTCATGCCCTGGAAAGGATACAACTTCGAGGATGCCATCGTGCTGAGCCAGCGCGTCGTCCGCGAAGACATCTTCACCAGCCTCCACATCGAGCACTTCGAGATGGACGTGCGCGATACGAAGCTGGGTGAGGAAGAACTGACCAACGACATCCCCAACGTTTCCGAGGAGGCCACCAAGGACCTGGACGAGAACGGCGTTATCCGCGTCGGTGCCTGGGTCAAGGAGGGAGACATCCTGATCGGTAAGATCACGCCGAAGGGCGAGAGCGACCCGACTCCGGAAGAAAAACTCCTCCGTGCGATCTTCGGTGACAAGGCCGGTGACGTAAAGGATGCCTCCATGAAGGCCAGCCCCTCCCTGAAGGGCGTGGTCATCGGGAAGGACCTCTTCAGCCGGACCAAGAAGGACCAGGCCCAGAAGGATGCCGAAAAACTCAAACTCCAGAAGCTGGAGGACGAGCACAAGGTGAACCTGAACAACCTGAAGACCCGCCTCGTGGACAAGCTGGACCAGCTGATTCGCGGACGTGCCAGCCAGGGCGTCAACACCATCTACGGCGAGGTCGTCGTGCCGAAGAGCGAGAAGTTCACCCAGAGCCTCCTGCGCGAGATCGACTACACGACCATCGACTACAGTGGCTGGACCACCAGCGACGACCTGAACGGCCTCATTGCCCGGCTGCTGCACAACTACAGCATCAAGACGAACGAGGAAGTCGGTCGCTACAAGCGCGAAACCTTCAACATCAGTGTCGGTGACGAACTGCCCGCCGGTGTACTGAAGCTCGCCAAGGTTTACCTGGCCAAGAAGCGCAAGCTGAAGGTGGGCGACAAACTGGCCGGCCGTCACGGTAACAAAGGAATCGTATCCCGGATCGTACGCGACGAGGACATGCCCTTCCTGGAAGACGGAACCCCGGTCGACATCATCCTGAACCCCCTCGGCGTACCCAGCCGGATGAACCTCGGACAGATCTTCGAGACCGTCCTCGGATGGGCCGGAGAGAAGCTCGGTATGAAGTTCGCCACCCCGATCTTCGACGGTGCGAGCCAGGACGAGATCGAGGAGTACATCCAGAAGGCGGAGCTGCCCAGCCTGGGTCAGGCCTACCTGCACGACGGAGAAACGGGCGACCGTTTCCACCAGCAGGCTACGGTCGGCGTGATCTACATGCTCAAGCTCAGCCACATGGTGGACGACAAGATGCACGCCCGTTCCATCGGCCCCTACAGCCTCATTACGCAGCAGCCGCTGGGTGGTAAGGCCCAGTTCGGTGGCCAGCGCTTCGGCGAGATGGAGGTTTGGGCCCTGGAAGCCTTCGGTGCCGCTAACATCCTGCAGGAGTTGCTGACGATCAAGTCGGACGACATCCAGGGTCGCGCCAAGGCCTACGAGGCCATCGTCAAGGGGGACAACCTGCCGGAACCCAATATTCCGGAGTCCTTCAACGTACTGGTACACGAGCTGAGAGGCCTGGCGCTGGACGTTAAGTTTGACTAAGCCCCCCCGACCCCCAGAGGGGGAGGAGAACGTCGGCTGAATGTAGCCGGCGGATTAATTGACAAATAAGGTGCCGGGCGACGGAGCGCAGGTGCAATGCTCCAGGAAGATATGGGAGACGAGAAACGGGAGACGAGACGGTCTCACATCTCGTCTCTCACATCTCGATTCCGGAAACTTTGCACCTGCGTCCCCGCCCAAATCCTTTAGATATATAATTCAAATATGGCATTTAAGAAGAGTCCCAACCTCCAGAAGCAAGACTTTGATTCGATCACCATCAGCCTGTCGAGCCCGGATGACATCCTGGAACGCAGCTACGGTGAGGTATTGAAGCCTGAAACCATCAACTACCGGAGCTACAAGCCGGAGCGGGATGGTCTTTTCTGCGAGCGGATTTTCGGCCCCGTAAAGGATTACGAGTGCTACTGCGGTAAGTACAAGCGTATCCGTTACAAGGGCATCGTCTGCGATCGTTGTGGTGTCGAGGTGACCGAGAAGAAGGTTCGCCGCGAGCGGATGGGCCACATCCGGCTCGTCGTTCCCGTCGTGCACATCTGGTTCTTCAAGAGCCTCCCCAACAAGATCGCTTACCTCCTCGGCTTCAGTTCGAAGTCCCTGGAGAGCATTATTTACTACGAGCGCTACGTCGTCATCAACCCCGGTATCCGGGAGAGTGAGGAGATCGAGCACAAGACGCTGATCACCGAAGAGCAGTACCTCGACATCCTCGAGACCCTGCCCCCCGAGAACCAGCAACTCGAAGACGGTCACCCCGACAAGTTCATCGCCAAGATGGGTGCCGAGGCCGTCCGCGACCTGCTCGAAGGGCTCAAACTCGACGAACTGAGCTTCCAGCTGCGCCACCAGGCCAGCACGGAGACCAGCCAGCAACGTAAGAGCGAGGCCCTCAAGCGCCTGCGCGTAGTGGAAGCTTTCCGCGACGCCCAGGAGCACATCGAGAACAAGCCGGAGTGGACCATCATCCAGTACCTGCCCGTCGTTCCCCCGGAACTGCGCCCGCTGGTACCCCTGGACGGTGGCCGTTTCGCCAGCTCCGACCTCAACGACCTCTACCGCCGCGTGATCATCCGGAACAACCGCCTCAAGCGTTTGCTGGAGATCAAGGCCCCGGAAGTGATCCTGCGCAACGAGAAGCGGATGCTCCAGGAGGCCGTTGACAGCCTCTTCGACAACAGCCGGAAATCCAACGCCGTGAAGGCCGAGGGTGGACGTGCGCTGAAGTCGCTCTCCGATATCCTGAAGGGTAAGCAGGGCCGTTTCCGCCAGAACCTGCTGGGTAAGCGGGTCGACTACTCCGGTCGTTCCGTGATCGTGGTGGGCCCGACCCTGAAACTGCACGAGTGTGGTATCCCGAAGGGGATGGCCGCCGAGCTCTTCAAGCCTTTCGTGATCCGTAAGCTCATCGAGCGCGGTATCGTAAAGACGGTGAAGAGCGCCAAGAAGCTCGTCGACCGCAAAGAACCCGTGATCTGGGAGATCCTGGAGAACATCCTGCGTGGCCACCCGGTCATGCTGAACCGGGCCCCGACGCTTCACCGTCTGTCGATCCAGGCCTTCCAGCCGAAACTGATCGAGGGAAAGGCGATCCAGCTGCACCCCCTCGTTTGTTCGGCCTTCAACGCCGACTTTGACGGTGACCAGATGGCCGTTCACGTGCCGCTGAGCCAGGCTGCTATCCTGGAAGCCCAGGTGCTGATGCTCTCGGCCCACAACATGCTGAACCCGCAGAACGGTACGCCCGTGACCCTGCCCAGCCAGGACATGGTACTCGGTCTGTACTACATGACCAAGCAGAAGCGTACCATCGGAGACGATATCGTTCGCGGTTCCGGTCGCAAGTTCTACAGCCCCGAGGAGGTGATGATCGCCTACAACGAGGGACAACTGGACCTGCACGCCATTATCCACTGCCGCGTCCCGATCGAGGACGAGGAGGGTAACCTGAAGATGAAGCTGACCGAAACGACCACCGGTCGGGTCCTCTTCAACCAGGCCGTTCCCACCAATATGCCGTACGTGAACGTGCTGCTGACCAAGAAGAACCTGAAGCTGGTTATCGCCGACATCCTGGAGCGGTCCAACTTCGCCATCACGGCGATCTTCCTGGACAAGATCAAGGACATGGGCTTCAGCTGGGCGTTCAAGGGCGGTCTGTCCTTCAACCTCGGTGACCTCATCACCCCATCGGTGAAGCAGACGGTACTGACCCAGGCCCGTTCCGAAGTGGACGACGTAATGAATAATTACGCCATGGGACTGATCACCAACAACGAGCGCTACAACCAGATCATTGACAAGTGGACGTACGCTGACAACCAGATCACGAGTACGCTCATGGAGGAGCTGGCCGAGCACAAGCAGGGCTTCAACTCCGTATACATGATGCTGCACTCCGGTGCGCGGGGTTCCACCCAGCAGATCAAGCAGCTCTGCGGACTGCGCGGTCTGATGGCCAAGCCGAAGAAATCCAACGATACCGGCCCCGCCGTTATCGAGAACCCGATTCTCTCCAACTTCGTGGACGGACTCTCCGTACTGGAGTACTTCATCTCTACGCACGGTGCCCGTAAGGGACTGGCCGATACGGCCCTGAAGACGGCCGACGCCGGTTACCTGACCCGCCGACTGGTGGACGTAGCCCAGGACGTCGTCATCATGGACTACGACTGTGAGACCCTCCGCGGTATCGATACCACCGCCCTGCGCGAGAACGATAAGGAAGTGGAGAGCCTGACCAGCCGGATCGCCGGCCGGTACAGCCTGCACGATATCCTTCACCCCGTCACCGACGAGGTGATCGTCAAGGCCGATGAGTACATCAGCGACCAGAACGCCCGCTACATCGAAGAGGAGGGCGTGGAGCAGGTTACGATTCGCTCGGTCCTCACCTGTGAGGTCAAGCGGGGCGTCTGCGCCAAGTGTTACGGCAAGAACCTCGCTACCGGTCGTCAGGCCGAGATGGGAGATGCCGTCGGTATCATCGCGGCTCAGTCCATCGGTGAGCCCGGTACCCAGCTGACCCTGCGGACGTTCCACGTAGGTGGTACGGCCTCCGTAA
Organism: Lewinellaceae bacterium; assembly: GCA_963838715.1. Classification (GTDB taxonomy): domain Bacteria; phylum Bacteroidota; class Bacteroidia; order Chitinophagales; family Saprospiraceae; genus Neolewinella. The sequence continues at coordinate 1,751,867 of CAWISE010000009.1, read as the reverse complement.
CCCGTCAGGAGAGCGAGATGGCCTCCAAGTTCAACGGTAAGATCGTCTTTGACGGCATCCGTACGGTAACGGCCCGGGAGGAGAAGAAGGACATCATGACCGACGAGGTCACCGTAAAGGAAAAAGAGATCGTCCTGTCCCGTTCCGGGGAGTTCCGCATCGTGGACCCCGAGACGAACAAGACCTTCACTACCCAGCACATCCCCTACGGTGGTACGCTGTTCGTCAAGGACGGACAGGACATCAAGAAGGGCGACGTGATCGTGGAGTGGGATCCCTACAACGCCGTGATCGTATCCGAATTCAAGGGTATCACCCGCTTCTCGGATATCGAGGAGGGTGTCACCTTCCGGACGGAGCGCGACGACCAGACGGGCTTCGAGGAGAAGGTAGTCATCGAAACGCGTGACCGTAAGCGGATCCCGACCATTACCATCCTGGACAAGGACGGCGCCGAACTGCGGAGCTACAACCTGCCCGTTGGTGCCTACATCAGTATTGACGACAACGCCGAGGTGAAGACCGGTCAGCAGATCGTGAAGATTCCCCGGAAGCTGGGTAAGATCGCGGATATCACCGGTGGTCTGCCGCGGGTAACGGAGCTTTTCGAAGCCCGTAACCCCAGCAACCCGGCCGTGGTTTCCGAGATCGACGGTATCGTCACCTTCTCCAAGAAGATCAAGCGCGGTAACCGCGAACTGATCGTGGAGGCCAAGGACGGTCAGAAGCGCAAGTACCTGATCAACCTGAGCAAGCACATCCTCGTCCAGGACCAGGATTTCGTGCGAGCCGGTATGCCGCTCTCCGACGGTGCCATCGCGCCCCGGGATATCCTGAACATCAAAGGCCCCTTCGCCGTACAGACCCACCTGGTCAACGGTGTACAGGAAGTCTACCGTTCGCAGGGTATCACGATCAACAACAAGCACATCGAAAGCATCGTGCGCCAGATGATGCGCCGGGTCCAGATCGTGGATTCGGGTGACACCACTTTCCTGGAAGGGGAGGCGGCCGAGCGCTACGAGTTCTTCGAGCAGAACGACTGGATCTTCGACAAGAAGGTCATCACCGACGCCGGCGACAGCGAGAAGCTGAAGGTCGGCCAGATCACGAGTATGCGCAGCATCCGGGAGGAGAACAGCTTCCTGAAGCGGAACGACTCTAAAACGGTCAGTTTCCGCGACGCCCAGGCCGCGACCAGTTTCCCCCTGCTGCAGGGTATCACGAAGTCGAGTCTCGGTACGCCGAGCTGGATCTCCGCCGCCTCCTTCCAGGAGACGACGAAGGTACTCTCGACGGCCGCCATCGCCGCCAAGCGCGACTACCTGGAGGGCCTGAAGGAGAACGTCATCGTCGGTAAGCGGATCCCCGCCGGTACCGGTATGCGTTCCTACGACCGCCTGTTCGTGACCACCAAGGAAGCACAGGACCAGTGGGAAGCCCGCCAGGCTGCCTTCGCGGAGGAGGAAGCCGCGGCTAAGGCCGCCGAAGAGGCGAGTGCCGCCAGTGCGGCGGCTAATGCTGAAGCGGAGGCCGCGGAATAGAGACCTCTCCCCCGGCCCCTCTCCAAAGGAGAGGGGAGATAGATTTGGGAACGCCCCGCTGGTTGGAAGACTGGCGGGGCGTTTTTGTATTTTGGGGACTATGATCGTACGGAGCTCTCCCGAAGGACGCATTACCCGGCCCACGAACGTTTATACCCTGACCTATACGGCGGACGGGGAGAAACTGGCCCTGACGGTTACGGAACTGACTAACAACGTCTGGGAGGAAGTGTACACCCACTATTACCTGCCGAATTTTGAAGTCCGGGAGGACGACATCGAGGCGGTCTACCGCGGCGAGGGGCGATTGACCAAAACGGGGACCGCCCTCGCTCCGGCAAGCTTTGTCTACGACTATAACCTGACGGATCACCTGGGGAACGTACGGATTACGTTTCGGACTGCCGACCACGGTAGTATTCCTACCCAGAGCGATGTCGTGGGGGAGCATCATTACTATCCGTTTGGGATGGCGCAACGGGGGGACTGGGAAGGGACGGTGGATGCGAGTCAGCGTTACCGGTATAATGGGAAGGAGCTCGAACGAAGACCTCGGGCTGTATGATTATGGGGCTACGATGGTATGATCCGGCCGTGGGGAGATTGACGCAAATTGACCCCCTTGCCGAAACAGAGTAATTGGATGTAACCATATAACTATCGTCTAGAACAATCCAATTTCTCGATCGATCCAGACGGTCTGACAGGATTATGCCTGTCTATGACGGTCGCATAGAAAAGGTAGACGGAACGGATACGGATGAAGGACCTGACAGGTTGAACGGGGTATGCCCGTTCACAAAATCAGAAGACTGGAGAGTTAAAAAACGGTGATCTTATAAATGTCATCACGGTTCTTTACAACATTTCAAGGGAGCAATGATCAAAGTAGCTGTTCTTGAGTCAGGATAACACGTGGAGAACATAATTGACTTTGTCACGGAAGGGCACTGAGGGAGACTGATAAAATTAAACTCGAAACGGTGAGGCTGTCAGCAATCTCACCTGGCTTAACCAGTTTTGATGACTAAGATCGCTCGAAGGAGGTACAGCAACATATGTTGTTGAAGCATTCGGGCTTCTCGATCCAATAGAACCTCTGGCATTAACACATGGTTTTCAACTGAGATGGTGGATCCGATTATCCTCCGGGATTGGCGTTGGCTCAATCTTCACCTGGCGACAAGCAAAAAGCAGCTTTGACGGTTTAACCCTAAGTAGGTTATTGGTTTAGCATCGATTATGGCTACCAATTCTCACATCAGAAGACGCATTTGCAATGATGCATAGCGGGACTTATAAGCGACTGGGTCCCAATCGGAATAACAAGAGAAGAACCTTATCTTTAATGGTTAGTGTTCTACTACTTACCGCGCTGAGAGTCTAGCGAAAATCCTGAAATACTGGTCGAACTGTACAAAAAGATTATTTAGTCCCTGTAAGGCATTAATTTCGAAAGTATATCCCCTTGTGTCGCGCTGGATATTAATCTCTTGGAACTCCTGCAGGCAGTGCCGTTTAACGTAGCGATCTAGAGTTGATCCGATTGTCAAGTCCATCACGGATATGAATGGATCAGCTGAAGCCACTAGTCTCCGTCAAAGAAGCTAAAAATTGCTCTTTTGCGGAAGTTTCCAGGTGGAAGTTTTGTGGTGCGAGATTGTGTGATCCCGCAGTATACAATCAACTTTGCACTCTGGCCGTCAGTTTTAGCGAACTTCGCAAGGGGATAGAACAATAGTAACTGAAACGTGCATCTCATCGCCTGACTATCAATGCCTCTATATGATGAGGACCATAACAATGATCTTCTAGTACACTTAGCCATTGATGGTCAAAGCATCCCGGCGAAAGTTAGTAGTAAAGTCTTTCTATACCGTGCCCAAGTAATTAATGAATTTTCTCCCCCGCCCAATAAATAGCGCCACGCAGTGCGACGCAGGAGCATTGACGGGGCGCGGCTATTGGGCGGATTAAACCAGCAAAAATTAAATTATAAAATCATAAAATCCAGAAATTCTATGATCGTACTTTGTCTATTGCCGCGTAACTACGGGCGCTACGTAAACAGCTACGGCCAGTACCGCCCGAATATTTACGGAAATAGGACGGCAACGGTCAGGTACTGGGCCAGCAAATCGTGGTGGTGACCCCGCTAAGGGGATACGACGAACGGCTATTTGGAAAATTTAGCACCCGCGCGCCGCCGCCCACTTGCCCGAGCAGTCGAGAGGTAATAGCTTAGGGCAAAACCAAACCCGATGCGCGCGCTTTACTGGCTACTACTCCTGTCGCTCTGCTATGGTTGTGAAACCAGTGAGCCGGTAATGCCCCCGCAACCCGACTGGCAACCTACCAGCTACACCCCCCACCCCTACTTTACCTACCACTACGCCGACTACATTATCGACACGCTACAACGACAGCGGTCGGCCCACTGGAGCTTCCTGGGAGAAACGGACAGCGCCGCGGTGGCCTACGCCGAAGAAGGAGGAACGCCACGGATACCGCTTCCCGCGGATGCCTACCTGCGCCCCGCCCGCTCCGAGATAGCGCGACTGGCCGCCGAAACCCCGGTTACCTTCATCAACGAAGCCCACCACCTGCCGCACCACCGGACCTTCACGGCGGGCCTGCTGGATACCCTGTACGCCCTGGGCTACCGCCACCTCGGACTGGAAACCCTGGCGCCCTATCCGATCTTCGATTCCATCGTCAATTCTCCGGAACCCCAAATCACCGTAGGCTTCTTCGGCCGGGAACCGGAAATGGCCAACCTCATCCGCCGGGCCCGCCGAGTCGGCTTTCGCATTTTTAGCTACGACGAGGGCAGTAACTCGGGCGGAACCCCGCTGCGGGAGATCGGCGGCGCGCGCCGCATTGCGGACTACGCCCGCCGCCATCCGGGAGAAAAACTGCTGATTCACTGCGGATACGCCCACGCCCGGGAGGGGAATTACGCACCCTGGGAAAAGGCCCTCGCCCAGCGGGTGGGGGAATTGCTGAACGTCGACCCGCTAACGGTCAGCCAAACGAGCCTGGAGGAAACCAGGACGGGCGAAGTGATGGTCATCGCGCCTCCATACGTGCTGCGGGGGGACAGCAGTAGCTACTTCGACCTGTACGTAGCGCACCCGGCCGATCATTCAGTCGGTAGCCGGCCGGACTACAAGTTTACCCTCGGCCGTCTTCCGCTGACCGTCCGTATCGAGGCCGCCAGGGTGGGGGAGGGGCCGTTCCTGCTCTTCGCCTTTCCGGCGGGGGCCGATCACGACCTGGCCATGCCCTTCGACCTGGTCGCCGTGCGGGGCGGAGAAACGGCGGTGCTGGCGGTACCGGAAGGAGCGGCCGTAGACTTGTTGCTCCGGGGAAGAAACGGGAGTTTTCTTGCCGACGGCGCGCGGGTGCAAAGTGAATAAATGGCCGTCTGTCGGTAACCGTAAGTCAGGGCAGTTCCGCCCGTAGCAGGTAGTTGACGTCCAGCCCGGAGTAGATGGCCGTCTTCATCATGGAGGGAATGCTCCCGATGTTCTTGCCCAGCTTTCGCATATCGTCCTCGAAGTCGATCAGGTAATCGGGGTGGAGCTTTTCCAGCAGGGTGAATAACTTGAGCGTACGTTTGACTACGTAGTCGTTCAGCGTACGGGCCTTACCCGGGGTGGCGGCGGCCAGTTGTTTGCGCAACGGACCGATCCCCTCGTTCAGCAGCAGGAAGGTGAGTTCCACTTCCCCGTACTTATCCTTCGTGGTTTTGACGTGGCGGGTAATGTCCCCGCTGAGGGCACGCAGATCCAGCAGCAGGTAGCCGGGAGAGTAGAAATGAGGCACGCCCGCCCGGAGGTGGGCGCGGATGGCCTTGGCCAGGTCGGAACGACGCTCTTCTTCATTTTCTCCGTCGTCCAGCAGTTCGAAATTCAGTTTCTCGACCAGGGCCGGCTCCTTGGGCAGTAGCCGAAAGAGGAGTTTGTCCTTCTCCGCGTGGGAGAGGTCGGAAATGGCCTTTTTGAGTTCCGGCGGTAGGGGGGAGCGGCGGGGCATAACGGACGGTTGTGGAGACCGAAGCTACGGTAACCTGTCCTTACTTCGTCTTCGTACTGTCCGAGTAAATGTTGAAAGTGACGGACCAGGCGAAGTCGGCCTTCAGTTTGCCGATGAAGAAGGGGTCGCCCATGCTGACGTAGCTGTCAGCCAGGTAATTCACGGAGAAGGAGCCCTGCGGCTTGGCGGGGTCGAAGTTGGCGAAAATGTGACAGCTCATGCAGTTGGTGCGCACACCGACGTTGTTGACGATCTGCTCCGCTCCCGGATTGATAATGGCCGGCTTCGAGAACGTACTCGGACCAAAGCCGGCTTCCAGGTAGGGGTTAAAGGCGTACACCGGCTCCCCGACGCTGCGACCCCCGTAGGTGGGCTGGGCCGGCCAGACCATGCTGTAGGCGGGCGCAAGGGCGTAGTGACGGGGGGCACCGGTCAGCTGCTCCGGCCGTAAGTCGGCGATCGACTGGCTGCTGGGCAGTTGGGGGGCATCCGGGTTGGCCGACCACCAGAAGGTCTGCCAGGTCCACCGCTCGATCTCGCGGGTGGCGACGTGCATGGCCACCAGGATGGCGTAGTCGCCGACTTTGTACTTGGACTGGTCCCCGTCGAAAAACTCGGAATTGAAGTAGGCGGTATCCTGGGCGGTGAGCCGAAAGTGAATGAAGTCGGAGAGCGGGAAGGTATTGGGCGTCCCGGCTGCCGTGCCGCTGATGTCTACCAACGATTCTTCCGGCCACTGTGCTTCCGGGAAGGGTAGTTGGTTGTCTTTGGGGTAACTCCAGGTCTTGATGGCGTAGGGGGCGGTGGCATCTCCCGGAACGATCTTCCAGACGGGTTTGGCCGTCAGGGCATCGTCCGGGAAAGTGACGTGCTGCTTGTCCCGGATCTTCTCGTCCAGGGCCGTGCGATCAAATACGCGGCTCTCGAGGGCGTAAGCGGCGGCGGCCGGGTTGTAGACTACGGACTCCAGTACGGTGGCGTTGGCCCCCTCGGTCAGATTGCCGGTGTGAACCAGCTGGGTGGGTAAATTCAGGTGGGGGCGACCGCAGGACATATTGATCGGCTCGGTTCCGTCCCGGAGGCGGGCGACGATGTCGGCGGGCGTGGCCCAGGTTTCGAAGGCACGCAGGGTGTTACCCTGGCAGTCGGGGTTCACCACCGCCGTCAGGCCGGTCCAGAGGCCCCAGGCGTGGCGGTGGATGGCGGACCAGTCTTCCGCGGCCAGCCAGCCGTTAACCGTATTACTGTCCTCGGGGAAGGTAAAGCCGGGAATGCCGGGGTCGGGCATGGGGAGGGCACTGGTACCATCGGCCCGTCCCTCTCCGGTCACCGCTTCGGTTTCCCCGACGGGGGGATCGGGAGGGGTATCCGTACAGTGATAAAGCAGGGTAATACAGAGGGCGAACGGAAGGATATAGCGCATGGAGAGTGGTTTTCACAAAGTTGCGAAAGCCATCTCCGGGGAACAAGCGTAGAAATAGGGGAAGACGCGGGTAGTTGTACGTGTTACTACGCTACTCAGCCGACAATAGCCGGTAAACCACCCGTCCGAGGATGGCCATTACGATAATGATGACCAGCAACAGCAGCCAGCGCGAAAGGCCTTCACCGGCCAGGATGGGGGGAAATGCGAGGAAGGGCATGGGTTATAATTTATCGTAAACGATCAGGCCGAAGGCTCCCTGCCGGCCGAAAAACTCCGGGTGCTTGTCCTCCTTGCGGGTCAGCCAGTTCAGGAAGCGTTCGCTGCGGGGGCCGTCCGACAGGTACTGCATGATGAAGTTCTCGTGGAGGGAGCGGAGGGCGGTGAACCGCATACTGCTCTTCGGGGGCTGGTGCCGGCGGAAAAAGGCGGGGGAGTGGGAGTAGAAGTAGAGCGCGCTCATGCTTTCCTTGTCCACCGTGGAGGGAGCGACGATCTTCTGGATGCGCTTCACCAACCGCAGGAGGCGGGAGGGGAACAGCGCCACGTTCATCAGCAGGCTGTGCCAGCCCCAGTTGTAGGAAATGACGACCCGATCGGATCCGGATTTGGCAACGCGGACCAGTTCGTGGGTGGCCTCGGCCTGTTTCCCCTTCGGTACGTGGTAGAGGGTGTGCATGGAGATCACGCTGTCGCAGACCCCGTCCTTCAGGGGGATGTTGGTGATGTCGCCGATGACGAAGAGGGCGTTGTAATCAGCCAGGTTCTTCTGGGCCTCGCGGAGGGCCTCGATGGAAATATCACAGCAGATCCGGGTTTTGAATTTCGCGCCGAATGCCTTGTAGTGCTCCTGGTAGGCGGGGCCGGAGGCGATATCCAGCAGGTAATCGCCGCCGCGCTCCAGTAAGCGATTGATGCGGTTGAAGGTGGCGAGTTTGTAGTTGTCGCCGACGTTGTTGCGCTGGTCGATGAAGAGTTTGTTGTCCTGGTACTTGCCGTCGGCACTCTTCGTCCAGCCGAAGCGGTTGTAGAACTCCTGCACCTTGAGGACATCCTCGTTGGAGCGCACCTTCCGGTCGGAAAGGGCGTACTCCGGCATGAGGCAGATGATGTTGTCGATGACGGGGTAGAAGACCGAGCGACTCTGGTTGAGGAAACCCGTGCTGAAATCAGCCGTCACTCCGCCGGTCCGGGGCATATCGGTCTCCGCGGCGGTATCCGCTACGTAGTTCAGTTCCTCGTTGGTGATGGGACAACGGAGGATGTGCTCGATCTGTTGGTACATGACCGCGAAGATAGCTACTGCCGACGGACCCCCTCTAATCACTTTGCACCTGCGCGCCGCCGCCCCGGTGGTTGCTTACCTTCGCCCCATGCACCGGTTGTTCCTCCTACTGTTTTTCCTGTTTTCGCTCGCCCCCCTTCGCGCCCAGCCCGACACGGTGGAGGTGGGCCTCTTCATCACGAACCTCTACGACCTGAACCTGAGCGAGAAGCGCTTCAATGCCGACTTCTGGCTGTGGCTCAATTACGCGGACAGTACCCTGAACCCCCTGGAAACGATTGAACTCCCCTACGCCCGGGAGGCCGACCGTCGCCTGGATTACGTGGAAACGGTCGGCGGGGGGCAGTGGGCCACCCAGAAGATCAGCGCGGTGTTCCGGGAGGACTGGCGGCTGGAGAATTTCCCCTTCGATACCCAGGTATTGCGGCTGGAGATCGAGGAGAGCGACAAGACGACGGCCGACCTGGTGTACCGGGCGGACACCACCAACACGAAATATTATACCGCCATCAAACTGCCCGACTGGGAGGTGGTGGATTTCGGCATTACTACCTCGGAGATCAGTTACCCGACCACCTACGGCGACCCCTCCCTGACCGGTGAGAGTACCTACAGCCGCGCCACGGCCACCTTCGTGCTCCGGCGTCAGAGCCGGGGGCTGTTCTTTACGCTGTTCACCGGGGTGTACGTGGCCTTCTTTATCTCCGTCCTGGTGTTCTTCATCGACCCCGTCGACGTGGACCCCCGCTTCGGCCTTTCGGTGGGCGGGCTGTTCGCCGCGGTGGGGAATAAGTACATCGTCGATTCCATTTTGCCGCAATCGACCAGTTTTACGCTGGTGGACAAGATCCACGTGCTCACCTACGTCTTCCTGCTGGTGTGCGTCGTCGTTTCCGTCATCAGCCTTCGGTGGTGGAAGAACGGGCGGGTGGCGCGCAGCAGGCGGCTCGATCGCTGGTCTTTCGTAACGGTAACGCTGCTTTACGTGGCGCTCAACCTGCTGTTCATATTTTAGCAGCCGTGAAATACACTTACCCGCTACTACTGCTTTCTTTCCTGTTCGGCTGCGCCGGCCCGCAGGATCCCGCACCCGCTCCCGTGGAAACGGCCGCCGGTCTGCACGCCGCCGCTGATTTCCCCGTCGGGGGCGCCATCAGTATCCGGCAGCTGGCCCGGGATTCCCAGCTACGGAATATCGCCATCCGGGAATTCAACAGCATCACCTCCACCAACGACATGAAGCTGTACCGGATCGCTAAGCGACCGGGAGCACTGGATTTTTCGCGGGCCGATTCCACGGTCGCCTTCGCGCGGGAGCACGGTATGCGCGTCTTCGGCCACGCCCTGGTCTGGCACTACGCCCTGCCGGACTACATCGGGGAGATGGACCGGCCGGAACTGGAGACTTTCCTGACGACATACATCGACACCGTCGTTACCCGCTACCAGGACGACATCGACGGCTGGGACGTCGTGAACGAGGTGCTGCCCACCAGTGGGGGCGGGCTGCGGCAGTCGTCGCCCTTCTTCGAGAAGATGGGGTCGGATTACATCGGGCTCGCCTTTCGCGCCGCCCGGGCCGCCGACCCCGACGCCAAGCTGTTCATCAATGATTTCGGTACCGAACGGGATACGGCCAAACTGGATTACCTCCTGCAACTGGTCGATAGCCTGCGCCGGGAGGGCGTACCCGTCGACGGTATCGGGTTCCAGTGGCACCAGCAGATGCGGGACGAGCCGGCGATCATCCGTCGTAACCTGCGGCGGGCGGCGGCCACCGGGCTGCTCATCCACGTATCCGAGCTCGACCTGATCTTCAACACCCACAACGACGAGCCGGGAAGTGGCCGGGAAGACGTTGCCGCCATCACCCCCGAACTCCTGGCCGCCCAGGCGGACCGCTACGAGCTACTGGCCCGTATGTACCGGGAGGAAGTGCCCCCCGCCCAGCGGTACGGAATCACCTTCTGGGATTTCAACGACCGGGATACCTGGCTGAAGGGGTTCTTCGACATGGGGGATTGGCCGACGCTGTTCGACGAGCAACTGGCAGCCAAGCCGGCCTACGAGGGTTTTTTGCGGGGAGTTGAGGGGGAATAGCTGACGGGGGAGAAGATGGGGTGTGTGGTAATATGTTGTAAATGAGGTGGTTGCGTTTTGTTTCCGGCCGGGTTCCTAAAATTCAGCCGGGAATAAAACCGCCCGTTCCGTTGTGCGGACGGGCTCGCGGCCACCCCACCTTTACATCGTCAGCGGGAAGGAGCTAAACGTCTTCCCCACCGAACGATGAAGAACAACTACTACCTCCGTATCGGCCTCGTCGCCTTCCTTGCCCTCCACTTCGGGCTGATCTCCATTTCTATGCTTCCCCAGACCTGGGCCCTGCGGGCAAAGATGGAACCCATTCTGGGGTACTACATCTGCTCGCCGTTCAACCACCAGAACTGGCGGATGTTCGCCCCGCCTCCGGTAATGAGCAGTGCCGTGATCGTTCGCCTGGAGACGCCGGTGGACACCGGTACGATGGTATCCGAGTGGGTGGACATTACCAGTGGGCTGGTGAAGCAGAAGTACCGGCTGCCCGTAGTCAATACCGCCTACGCTTCCATCGGTTACTTCTTCTACAATTGCAGCACCGAACTGTACGCCATCGCCGGGGCCATCGGTGACGAGATCGTCGCCGACTCGATCAGCTACCCCAACTGCGACGAGGAATTCGGCGACCTGCTCCGCGAAAAACTCCAGGCACAGGTCATTAAGGGAGACCGCGGCGTGGCGAACTACATCGACTATCTCCTGGGGCGCGACGGCATCCACTTTAACGTCCCTCTGGACCGGGTGAACTCGCGACTGCGCTATCGCTACGTCTGTAAGAAGTTTCCTGACTTCGAGCGGCGACACGAAGACTACTACGACCTCGCCAACTACGAGATCACCTACATGGAGCGCGGCCCGCTGAGCCTGCCCGCCCGCCCCTAATCTCCCCCCGTTTCATCACCGTTTAATCCATCCACCAGTGAAAGAACTCCTGCTTTCGAGGGACCGCGGTATGCGCTTTTTCGAGACCATTATCGCCCTGATCGTCCTGACGGACCTCATCGCTCACCTGCCCTACGCCGACCTGCTCTACGGCCGCTTCGGTATCTACCCCGAGGAAAGTCTGCTCGACAATATCTACCTCGGCTCCGGGCTGGTTCAGTTCCTGAATACGATTTTCTCCCACTCCTGGGCGCCCCAGGTCATCCTGGCCTCGATGATCGCCTTGTGCTGCGGGTACCTGTTTGCCGAGCGACGGCTGTTCTGGAACATCTTTTTCTACGCCGGCATGACGATCGTCCAGACCCGCAACTACTACTTCCTGGATGGTTCCGACGGCGTGGTCAGCGTTACGATGCCCTTCATCATCCTGTACTACGTAAAGGAGATGGCCGACTGGTCATTCTTCCGGGGGAATCAGGTATGGCGGCAGCGGCTGCGCACGATCTCCGGCTACGCCGCCTTCGGCCTCATGATCCAGGTTTGCGTGATCTACTTCTTTACCGGTGCCCACAAGGTCACCAAGGAACTGTGGTACAACGGTACCGCGCTTTACTACGCCATGCGCCTCGATGAATTCAACGCTACCGGCCTCAACATCTGGCTGACCCGCAGTGCCTTCTTCGTGATGGCTTCCACCTACTTCACCCTCCTCTGGGAACTCACTTTCCCCCTGCTGATCTGGTTCCGTTCCACCCGCTACTGGGTACTCGGGCTGGGGGTGATGTTCCACCTCGGTATCTACCTCCTGATGCGGATCGAGGATTTCAGCTGGGTGATGATCGGATCCTACGGCGTCTTCGTCTCCGACCGGGCTCTGCATCGCTTCCGCGCCTTCTTCCGCCGGCCGCAGTTCGTACTGCTCTACGACAGCTGGTGCCCGGTCTGTACGACCTTCCGCGCCCGCGCCGAACGGCTGGATTACTTCCGCCTGCTACAGTTCGCCTCCCTGCGCGAACCGGACGCCCGCCTGAGCGGCCGCAACATCGACTTCACGCTGGCCGAACGCCGCATGGCCTGCATCAGCCTCACCGACGGTAGCGTGGTCTACGGCTTCGCCTCCCTGGTCAACGTCTGTCGCGCCCTTCCCCTCTGCTGGCCGCTGCTTCCGTTGCTGCAAATGGCCGCCGCTACCGGTACGGGGGACAAACTCTACGATTACCTGGCCGTACGCCGCCGCATCCTTCCCGTAGCCTGCACCGCCGACTGCGTCATCAACCCCCAACTCTCCCGCTCGTGAAGAAAGTACTCCTCCTCAGCCTGCTCCTCTGCGGCGTGGCCCTCTGGGCCGCCCGCGGGATGCGCGACCGCCAGCGGACGCAACGGGAAGTGAGCGGCATCGTCCGCCTCGACGCCCGGGTGGACGTCGACGGGCAAACCAGCCGGATCGCTACCACGGGCTTCCCGCTCGGCCCGGTGATCACCCGTGACTTTGCCGACGTCAGCCGCTTTACCCGCCTTTCCGCGGTCGGTAAGGCGCTGGCCGCCGCCAACGGTTCCCACCGCACCCTGATCCAGGACGTGCTCTACGCCGACGGTAACGTACTGGCCTTCTTCGGCGCCGGAACGGAACCCTTCGCGGACCCCGGCCGCTCCGAGGTAGCCCTCTCCCGCTCGGTGGCCGCTACGCTCTCCGCCGAACGGGGAGACACCATCCTGCTGAGCGAGCGGCCCTGCGTGGTTGCTTCGATCTTCCCCGATACCCTGGGCGGCCACCTGCTCATCGGCGCGCTGCTCCCCCTGGAGTACCTGCGCCGCAAAGACTCCACGGTGGTGGACGACGGCTGGTTCGATATGGATGCCTATACTTACCTCCAGCTCGACGCGCCCTTCCGTACCGAAGATTTCCTCCGCCAGCTCGACGGGTACTACGTCAACGCCAGCGGATTGAAGGTGAACCTGGGCGTTCGCTCCCGCGAGGAACTGACCACCGAGGCTACCGGACTGGAGTGGGAACTTGCCCGTCCGCTCGCCGCCGCCGCCAGCAACTTGGGCGAGGACGCAGGTGCCGAATTTTCGCTGAAAAGCCGTCTCCGGGGCGATGTCCCGACGATCCTGTTGCGCAACGCCGCCACCCTGACCGGACCGGACCGCACCGTCCTGAACGAAATGACCGGTCGGCTGGCCCACGCCTGGCTCGGTGACGACCCGACAACCCCGAGTGGTTCCGTCGTGATCTCCGCCCCCGGGCTGACTCCCAACGTAGCCATGACCCGGGTACTGAAGGTCAGCCCCGGATTCCTGTCGCTCACCGGTGTCGTCCTCCCGGCGGAGCGGCCCGACCGGGGTTGCGCGGTCACTCCGGCGGTACTGCGCCAACTGGGCCTGCCGGTGGACGCTCCTCCCGCCAGCCTGTTCCTCAGCGCCACTTACGGGGAGGTCCCCCTGATCACCGTCCTTCCGGACAACGGTGATCTCCGGGAAGTCTACCTCCTCGGGGTGGGAACGGACGAGCACCTGCTGGTTCAACCCGAAACGGCGGAGGAGATGACCGTCCTCCGGAAACTGGCAACTGACTCGGGATTACAACTCATCGAATTATAGCACCTCCGGTCGGGGGCTGGCAGCTCCCGACCAAGACCAAAAAACAACCATGAAAAATATAGCACTTCTGCTGTTTGGTGTAAGTTTTTGCACCTCTAACTTCGGAATAGGACCCTTCACCCATTCCTTGTCGGCCCAGAACAGCATCCTGGTACAACTGACGGACGGTGGCAACGGCCCCGTCGCCTACGCAACGGTGAGCCTGCTGACGGCAGACTCCACCTTCCTGACCGGCGGTTATTCCGAGGAAGACGGCACCCTGCGCCTCGACCACCGGCTGCCCGACGGCACCGCCTGCCTGGTGGAGGCCCGCCACCTCGACTACGGAGCGATGATGACCGCCCTGACCACCGGCCCCGGTGCGAGCGTCGCCCTGACAATGACCACCGCCGGCCAGAACCTGGACGAAGTGATCATCACCGCCACCCGCCCGCTGATCCGCCGGGAGATCGATAAACTGGTCTTTGACGTAGCCGGTAGCAGTCTGGCGGTCGGAGAAGACGGCATGAACGTGCTCCAGTACGTACCCGGCCTCTGGGTGGATGAGAACGGGGGGCTGCGCCTGAACGGAAAATCCGGCATCCTGGTGATGGTCAACGAGCGCGTACTGCGCCTCAGCGGAGCCACCCTGGCCAGCTACCTGCAGGCGATTCCTTCCGAGCAGATCCAGAGCGTGGAGGTGATCGCCAATCCCCCGGCCCGCTACGAGGCCGAAGGCGTGGCCGGCATCGTCAAGCTGGTGATGAAGCGCGGCTACAATCAGGGGTGGAACGCCACCGTCGGCCTGAGCCACTACAGTTCGCCCCGCGACGGGGATAACTTCCAGCGCAACCGCGCCAACGCCAACCTGACGGCGGGGGTAGGCCGCTTCTCCCTGACGGGGCTCTACGCCTTCGACCGCAGCGAGCAGTGGCAGCAGAGTAACGGCTTCCGGGAGGTGGCCGGCGAGCGGCAGGACTACGGCATCTTCGTAACCTTCCTGCCCGAACAGAGCCACAACGCCCAGCTGGGCCTGGACTACGAACTACCCGGTGGCGGCCGACTCTTCGGCAGCTGGAACGGCAGCTGGAACAGCCTGGACGCCAACCTCACGAACAGCAGCCTGGTGACCAGTGCCGGCGGTCAGAGCGGTATCCTGACGGAGTCCCGACTGGGGAACACCTCGACCGTCAACGCTTATAACCTGGGTTTCGACCGCAGTTCCAGGGACGAAAAGCAGCAGTTGACCGTACTGGCGGATGCTTACCTGAGTAGCTCCGACAACGCCGACCGGCTGACGAATCGCTACCGGGACGGGGAAGCCCTGACCTTCCGCGAAGATTTCAACCAGCTGGGGGAGGGGCGGATCGACGTCCTCTCCACCCAGGCGGACTACCGCTACGAGGTGACCGAAGCCCTGGAGCTGAGTGTCGGAACGAAGGTCTCGGCCGTCCGGATGGACAACCAGATGGACTTCAACGACCTGAACCGGGAAGTTCGCCTGGACTCCCTGAGCAATGACTACGACTACCGGGAACGGATCGGTGCCCTGTACGGCAATGCCGCCTGGACGATCTCCGACAGCTGGAGCATGCAAACCGGCCTGCGTTTCGAACAGACCCGCACGCGCCCCGGTGGTGGAACCGGGCAGGACTACGGTCGCCTCTTTCCCTCCGTTTTCGTGTCCTACACGGCTTCCGAGACCCACGAGTTCGGATTGTCTTACGGGAGCCGGATCGAACGCCCCGGCTACGAGGCCATGAACCCCTACCTGGTGTACGTCGACCCCTTCCTGCTACAGCGTGGCAACCCCTCGCTTCAGCCCTCCTACTCGCACAACTTCGAGTTGTCTCACCTCTGGAACGGCAACGTATCGACCTCGCTGACCTATACGATCACCGACGACGTGATCAGTGACGTGGAACTGCCGACCGGTGACGGTGCCCGGGTAGTCGAACAGACCACCAACCTGGGCCGCCTGTCCTACTGGGGTCTGAGCAGCAGTGCCACCATCCGCCCGGTAAAGTGGCTGCGGAGCGTGAACAGCGGCCAGCTTTTTTACTCAGATTACCGGGTGGAGGACATCGCCCGGGCCGCATTCTCCCGGCGGGCGCTGGCCGGCCAACTGATGAGCCGCAACACCTTCACCCTGCCGGGTGGCGCGTGGAAGGCGGAACTCAGTGCCATCTACCTGACCCCCTCGGTCGACGGGGTATACGAGCAGGAGAGCAACTACCTGGTGAACGTCGCCCTGACCCGTCCCTTCCTGGGAGACCGGGGCCGGCTGAAACTGAAACTGAACGATGCCTTCAACAGCTACCGTCCGGCGGGTTCGGCCAGCTTCGAGGGATTCCGCTCCGCCTATACTGCCCGGCAGAACACCCGCTACCTATCGCTGAGCCTGAATTTCAATCTCGACCGGGGCAAACAATTCGAGACCCGCTCGGGCGAAACCAGCAACCAGGAGGAACTCAACCGCCTCCAGTAGATACAACCATCAATATTCACCCAACCCAACCCTTTTACTATGAAATTAATCTCTAAACCCTTCTGCTTTCTGGGCTTCGTGGCCCTGCTGCTTACCACCGCCTTTTCCGGACAGGCTACGGCTTCCGGACTGGCCGATGGCAGCACCCTTCCCCTCGGTACGGAGGAACTTTCCCTCGACGATGCCTCGGCCCAGCGGATCGTTAACCGCACCTTTCGCCAGGAACTGCTGGATGGCGTAAAGATCGCCGTTCGCTCCCTGCGCATCGAGATCATCATCGAGGACTGATCTGTCCTTCCCTTAAGTACACCTGAAAGCCGGGCGGTCGCCGAAAAGCCCCGATAGAGTAGGCAAATCCATCACTCGTTTTTAATTCTACTGACATGAAAAGCATTTCCAAAGTGTTCGGCCTGCTGGGGCTCATCGGCCTCGGTCTCTCGAGTGCCTTCTCCGCCCAGGCTACGGCCGCTGACCTCACCACTACCGCCCAGCCCAACGTGACCGCCGGCCAGATGGATGTGATCAGCCCCACCGGCCACAAAGGTGGTCAGCAAGTTGTCGTCAGAATGGTCTGTCTTGATACGAGCATTCCAGACGAATTTTAGTCACCACGCCTGAAACCCGCGGGCGGTCGCCGAAAAGCCCGGACTGATGTCAAACAGAGTAGGCAAACCCAACACCCTCTATAAATCCATTGACATGAAATCTATTTCCAAAGTATTCGGCCTGCTGGGCCTGGTGGCCCTCGGCCTCACTACTGCCTTCACCAGCCAACTGACGGCCGGTGACCAACTCACCATCTCCGCGGCCGGTATCGACGGAGGTAAGTACGACCTACAGTCGCAGGAAGCTGCCGGAAAGAGAGTGGTCATCAAGGTCGTCCGCAAGGAAATCATCATCGAAGAGTAAGATGAAAGAGATCACCCTTCGTCCACTGGCGGGCTTACTTCTGGCCAGCGTACTCACGGCCACCGTATCCGGCTACCTCACCGCTACGGAACTGACCGCCCCGGCTACCGGCATTCACTCCGGAACCGAACTCCTGCAGTCACCCCTGGCTACCGCCCGTAAACTGACCACCCGGGACAACGTCCAGGAAATCATCATCAAAGACGTACGGGCCCGTTCCGAACAGGAGAATCCGCTAAATACAAAATAATGAAGTACACGAAATACTACCTGTTTGGCCTCTGCCTGGCAGGAACCCTCCTCGCAACGATCTCCGGACAAGCAACGGCCGGAGACCTCGGTACCCAAGCCATCGAAACGGTCGGACGGGATATGAACTTCGGAGCAGCCAATATGGGGACCCGTGGGGAACTCATAAAGGTGGGACAGCGACCCACGTCACGACCCGGCCCGATGGAAATCCTGGAATGGGGTGCCGAGTAAGCTCAACCACAAGAAAGGTTAGTCATCGCACTGACCCCGGGCGGCCGCCGAAAAGCCCCGACAGAGTAGGCAACCAGACTTGACGTGATGGAGTGCTCCGGTGGGATAACGCAGTTGACGCGCGTGCCCGCGAGGCGGCGAAGTGGGAGCGCAGCCATAGCTGCCCGACCACTTTGCCAACGAAGTGAGCGCGTGCGACAACAAGTTAGCACCCGGATGACTCCATCTCGCCAAGTCTATTAATCACTTTTTTAAATCCATTGACATGAAAAGCATTTCCAAATTTTTCGGCCTTTGCGGCCTGGTGGGTCTCGGCCTGACCGCTTCCTTCGGCAGCCAGCTGACGGCCGGCGACCTGACCGCTTCCCCCGTCGGCATCAACGCCGGTACCGAGCAACTCCAGAGCCTGGAGGCCGCCGGTAAGAAGGTGGTCAAGACGGTGGTCTACAAAGAGATCATCATCGAGGACTAAACCGGGAATTCTTCCCGTGGGCGGCCGCCGAAAAGCCCCGATAGAGTAGGCAACTTCAACACTTTTTTAAATCCATTGACATGAAAAGCATTTCCAAATTTTTCGGCCTTTGCGGCCTGGTGGGTCTCGGCCTGACCGCTTCCTTCGGTAGCCAGCTGACGGCCGGCGACCTGACCGCTTCCCCCGTCGGCATCAACGCCGGTACCGAGCAACTCCAGAGCCTGGAGGCCGCCGGTAAGAAGGTGGTCAAGACGGTGGTCTACAAAGAGATCATCATCGAGGACTAAACCGGGAATTCTTCCCGTGGGCGGCCGCCGAAAAGCCCTGACAGAGTAGGCAACCAGACTTGACGTGATGGAGGCTCCGGTGGGTAACGCAGTTGACGCGCGTGCCCGCGAGGCGGCGAAGTGGGAGCGCCGCCATAGCTGCCCGACTACTGCCAACGAAGTGAGCGGTGGACAACAAGTTAGCACCCGGATGACTCCATCTCGCCAAGTCTATTAATCACTTTTTTAAATCCATTGACATGAAAAGCATTTCCAAATTTTTCGGCCTTTGCGGCCTGGTAGGTCTCGGCCTGACCGCTTCCTTCGGTAGCCAGCTGACGGCCGGCGACCTGACCGCTTCCCCCGTCGGCATCAACGCCGGTACCGAGCAACTCCAGAGCCTGGAGGCCGCCGGTAAGAAGGTGGTCAAGACGGTGGTCTACAAAGAGATCATCATCGAGGACTAAACCGGGAATTCTTCCCGTGGGCGGCCGCCGAAAAGCCCCGACGAGTAGGCAACCAGACTTGACGTGATGGAGTGCTCCGGTGGGATAACGCAGTTGACGCGCGTGCCCGCGAGGCGGCGAAGTGGGAGCGCAGCCATAGCTGCCCGACTACTTTGCCAACGAAGTGAGCGCGTGCGACAACAAGTTAGCACCCGGATGACTCCATCTCGCCAAGTCTATTAATCACTTTTTTAAATCCATTGACATGAAAAGCATTTCCAAATTTTTCGGCCTTTGCGGCCTGGTAGGTCTCGGCCTGACCGCTTCCTTCGGTAGCCAGCTGACGGCCGGCGACCTGACCGCTTCCCCCGTCGGCATCGACGCCGGTACCGAATTGGTCCAGAGCACCCGCGCCGCTGGCGTTAAAGTGGTCAAAACCGCTGCTTACAAAGACATTATCATCGAGGACTAACCCTCACCCGTCGAAGCACTATACTTCGTCAAAAGGCTGTAGTTTGAAGCCGCTTCCCTCTCCGGGAAGCGGCTTCCCTTTTATTACTTGCTACCTACCTGCGTGAGTTCCTGGATGATCTCCCAGAGGCTTTCGTACGGGATGATCTCCAGTTCGTGTGGCTGGGTGTCGCGGGGGGCCGCCGCGAGGGCTTTGAGCGGCTGCCTGATGCGTGGAAGCAACCTGGGCAGCGCGAAGCCTGCTTCGGGGATGGCAATCAGTATTTTGAGGAAATGGTGCGTCCGCGGACTGACTTCATTGATCAGATGTCTAAATCCATAACTTTTAAGCGCCTCGGTCCGATCCTCGTAGGCATCCTCGTTCCGGCGGAGGAGGAAAAAGAGGAATTGGAGGACAAGTATCGATACCTTGTACCGCGTTTTCTGTCGGTCAAGGTGGGGAATATCGTTGAGGAACCTTCCGAGGGAGACCTTACTGAAGATGGGAGCGTCCTCTTCGGCGACTTCCACCCACCCTACCTGATGGAGGAGCATCAGGTGCATCCGCAGGAGGGTCCACCGCTCGCGCAGCAGAACGCTCATCCTGGCGAGTTGAGGACTTTTATTAGCCAGCAGGAAGAGCCTGACGGCCTCGGGATAATTTTTCCGGTGGATGGCGAGCTTGGTCCCTAATTCGAGGTGCTGGAACCACAGCGAATTTCCGGGTTGAATAAACTCTTCCTCGATCTCCGCGTGTATGTCGGTGGCCAGGTCGTAGTTTTCCAACTGGATGGCACAAGCCAGCATATTTTGCGAGAAAATCAGCCGGTAGATCCGGTTGGAGAGCGGTCGCTCCCGTAACTGGGAGATGGCCTCCCGACAGACGGTGAGCGCGTCCGCGTACCGGAATGCGGTCATCCGTTGGGTGAGGCGGACGAAATTGGCGTGGTACAAATAAAGGCTGGTCGGTTCGTTTACCTCCAGGGCATCGAGTTCCCGTTCGAATGCCGTAGCCAGTTCCGCGATCCGGGAAAAATCAGTCTTTACGGCCTGGTAGTGGAGGTAGATCTGGGAGACGAAACTCTCGGCGGTCTCCTCTTGCTCCCGGACCCGGATCAACTCGAGATAGCGCAGGTTGAGCTTACGGAATTTCTCGGCTGAGGGCTCCCGCATGGTGTACTGTAAACGCAACTTGCGCAGTGCCATGATCTCCAACTCCGTGAACTCGAACTTCTGAGCGTGTCGCAGGATTTTCTCACACAGGTACGCCGCGGCGCGAAAGGAACCTTTACGGAACAGAATATTGGCCGCCGCCAGGTTCTTATTACATTCGGCGTAGGCATCCGCATAGTTGCCGTACCGGCTCTTATTGCCGTCGATCAGGAACAGCGTATTCGTCAGTTTTTCCAGAAGCAGGTGCCGTGCCTTATTTACCGTAGTGCTGGAATCGGATTCCTGGTACACTTCCCGAAAGGCTTCCGCCTCACTGACCCCCGGTTCGAGGAGCAAGGAATAGACCTGATACATTTTTGTATCCCGATCCTCCCTGCTCAGGATGTGCACGTCCCGCGTCTGGTTTTTACCAATGACGCGTGCCATTTCTTTCAGTACACTCATATTTTGAAGGATATTGTCGGGAGGATAATTAATTGATAATCAGCTATCTATTTTGTAAAAAAAGCCCGGTTGCAGCGTAGGCTTGGGGGATGGTAACGGCCGCTTTCGTTGTCTGGCGGAGTAGCCCTCGCCGCTTTCTTTGAATCAGCAAAATTGCTAATCACTCCAAGGTATCCTCTCATGATTACTATTACCCAACTGATTATCGCGTTGTTCGTCTTTTTTGGTGGTAACGATACGACTACCTCCACTCCGATCCCTCCTCCCACCGGCGAAATTATTATTGTCGACCACGAATTACTGTAGGCTAACGACGCGCAGTGAAACAGTAGGCCCGGCACCTGCGTTCCCGCCCGTATATGCCCACCCTTTCTACCCGTGGTCTGCGACTGGCCGACCAACCCCTCCGCCCCGACTTTAAGCGCTTCGATCAGGCAATGCGCGACCGCTATGACCGGGAGGACAACCCCTCCGGTATCATTACCCTCTGCATTGCCGAAAACCTGCTGAGCTGGCCGATGGTCCGCGACCGCTTGCAGCAGCCCCTCCGGAACGGAGTTTTGCCGGAATGGGTGGCCAGTTACGCTCCCATCGCCGGTCATCCGGAGTTGCGGGAGGCGGTCGCCGGCTTTCTGACGCGGCACGTCACCGACGTACCCCTGGAGGCGGACCGGCTGGCCATGGCGGCCGGTGCCACCGCCACGATCGAACTGACCGCCATGCTGCTGGCCGATCCCGGAGATGTCTGCCTGTTTCCCGCTCCGGCCTACCAGGTGTACGCCCACGACATCGGGGCCAAGGGGGGAGTGAAGCAGGACCATCTTCACGGCCCACTCACGCAGGACTCCCTCGATCGTAAAAAAGCGGAACACGGCGACCGGCTGCGGATGCTCGTCCTCACCAGTCCTAACAACCCGACGGGGGAAATCTACCCGGAAGCCACTTTGCGATTCGTTGCCGGCTGGTGTAGGAACAACAAGGTCCACCTGATCGTGAACGAGATCTATGCCCTGAGTCAGTTCACTGGAGACTACGACGTTCCCTACGTGTCCTTCCTCAGGGTACTGGAGGAAATGGACAGCCCCTACCTCCACTGGTGGTACTCCTTCAGCAAGGACTTCGGCATCTCCGGATTACGGGTCGGGGCGCTCTACACCCGCAACGACGATCTGCTCACCGGCATGGGTAACCTGGCCGCTCCCCACCAGGTCAGTAATCCCACCCAGTTTATGCTGGCCGACCTGCTGAGGGACGATGAATGGGTGACCCGCTTCAAGCAACTCAACCGGGAGCGACTGACCGCTGCCTACCGGAAAGTGACCGACCTGCTGGATGAATACGAAGTACCCTACGCCCCCGCACGGGGCAGCCTGTTCGTCTGGATGGACCTGTCTGGCTACCTCGGCCACCCGTCCTCCCGGCACTATCCCGAAGAGGAAGGGCCGGCCCATAACCTGTGGGACCTCATCATCGACGAGTACGGTCTGCTGCTGACGGCTCCCCAGGGGTTCGGTCAGCGGGAAGACGGCTGGTTCCGCCTGGTGTACAGTTGCGTGGAGCCGGCTACCCTGGAGGCTGCGCTGGGACGGTTACGGGAATTCCTTGCCGGTAGTTCAGGGCAGTAGGACCAGCCGCCGCGCGGGGCCATCCCTGAACCGGGCCAGATAGATACCAGCTGGCAGATGACCCAGTTCGACGCTGCTCGCCTCCGGCCCGACGGCAAATCGTTGGACCAGCCGACCGCTGGAGTGAAACACGGAAAGCTCCCGTTGATGACTGACGGACGCAAAGCGGATTATACCGTAGGTAGGGTTAGGCCAGAGGTCTGCGTCTTCAGTTCCCCGGGCGCAACCGGCGGCGACTCGAACGTCGGAGTACGTCACGCTGCCGTCCGAGTGAGTGACCCGGAGGCGATAAGCTGCTTCCGCCCCGGTCGATAAGCGAAGTGCGTCGGTCCAGGTCTCAGCGAACCGTTCAGGGAGATAGGGCCGGGCTATGATTGTCCAGCCACGAGACTCCGAACGCAACTGAACGGCGAGCTCGGCGATGTCCTCTCCCCGGGCGAACGACCAATTCAGTAAGTGCGCGCAGCCGTCGGAGTCGATGTTGAAATCGGTCAGTTCCGCGGGCAGGCTCCGGCAATCTGAAAAGGTGACGGTGTTCCCCGTTCCCGGTGCTACCCCCAGGTCCACCGTCGGGTCTATGTCCGGCGGGGTACAAATGACCACCGACCCGGTCAGGTCGCTAACCCCGGGCTCCGAGGGCGTGGAGCCGTCGGAAGTTTGCTGGTAGGCGATAAAGTGAATCCGGTCGCGGTCATCGAAGATCGTCACGTCCCGGAAGTCAATACCCCCGAAGGCATCGTCGTCCGGCGAATTAAAGAATACCGGGGAAATAAAAATGGGAGCAAAAAGTGGATTGGTAGTGGTCTGGGCTACGTTCCGGATCGTGACGTTGTCCAGCCGTACCGGTAAGACATCGGCGTATTTTCTCACCGTGAACGCCGTACAGGGCTCGTCCTCAATCGTAGAATTACGGATAATCACGCTGCCGGGGGCGCGCGTCGTGTTACTGATAAGAACCGCGTCGGTGTCCGGGTCCGCCTGGCAGTTCCCGGTGACCGTGCAGCCGTCAATGATGATGTCCATGGGAGGAGAAGTGGCGTCGAGATCGATGCAGGCCACCAGGATACCCGGCCCGTCGTTTCCCTCGAATCGGCTATTCGTAATCTGAATGTCTTGCATCCGCTGCTCCGTCAGGAAGGGCTCGAAGTCGATGCCGGCTTTCGGGAGGGTACCACTGGTATTCAGAAAGTCGCAATTGTCCATTCGTAGGCCGATCACGTCGGCGACACTACAACCCTGACGATTATTACCGTCCATCACGACGCCGGTAACGGTGACGTTGCGCGTCGGCCCGACCGGTTGGCCCATAACGTAGCCCGGCCCGATGTACAGCCCGTCGCCGGGGGCATTGCGGAGACGAAGGTTACGGATAATGACGTTTTCCGGCCCCAGTAAACTCAGACAGTGGCGAAATTCGCTATCCCCGGCGTAGTCCTGCTTTCTTCCCTCGATCAGCGCCCCGTTCCCCTCGATGACGATGTTTCGCCGGATGCCTATCTCTAGTTGCCGCTCAAATTCCCCGAACCCATCTGGGAGGGCCAGCAGGACGGTGGCGGGTTCAAAGATGATGACCACATCCGACCGGTTCAGGAACAGTGGGCCGGCGATCCAGGGGCCCGGAGCGGCATCGATAATGATCGTGTCCGCACTCCCGTCGTTAAGGGCCGCCTGGAGAAAAAAGGTCGCGTCGGTGGGGGAGTAGCCGTAGTCGGTACTAACGGTGGCGCTGGTAGCGAAGAGAGGGCCCGTCGCCAGGGCAACGATCAGGAAGAGGAGAAAGCGGAAATTCATAGTCGGAAGTATATTGTTGGAGATCGGTTCGCTGAACATCACGCCGATGAATATCTATTATAGAGTAAGTTAACCCACCCTTAAAAATAGACTATGCCCCACTTAAAAACGACTTCCGCCGCCACCTCCGCTAATATTCACTATCAGGATTACGGCACCGGACGCCCTGTCGTACTCATTCACGGCTGGCCGCTGAGCCACGCCGCCTGGGAGCCGCAGACCAGCGCCCTGATTGACGCCGGATTTCGCGTCGTCAAGTACTGCCGCCGCGGCTTCGGACAGAGTAGCGCCCCCTGGGACGGTTACGACTATGATGCCCTGGCCGCCGACCTGAACGACCTCATGGAACACCTCGACCTTAAGGATGCCACCATCGTCGGCTTCAGCATGGGTGGGGGTGAAGTGGTCCGCTACTGTACCAAGTACGGTACCGGTCGGCTCAAACAGTGCGCCCTGATCAGTTCCATCATTCCGCTGGTGCCCCAGAAGGACGACAACCCCGACGGCGTCCCCCAGAAGGCACTGGAGGAGATTATGGGTAAACTCAGGTCCGACCGCGTCGGCTACCTCACGGAGTTCACCCATAATTTCTACAATTACGACGACAACAAGGACAAGGTCAGCAAGGAGCAACTTCACTACGACTGGAACATCGCAGCCCACGCCAGCCCCCGCGCCACCATCAAGACCGCTGAGGCCTGGGGAGGTACCGACTTCCGCCCCGAGTGTAAAAACGTGACCGTGCCGACGCTCATCGTCCACGGTTCCGCCGATAACGTGGTCCCCATCGCTACGGCGGGTGACCAGGCCGCGAAGATGATTCCGAACAACAAGTACCACGTCGTGAAGGATGCCCCCCACGGGCTCAGCGTCACCCACCGCGAGGAACTGAACCGGGTGCTGATCGACTTCCTCAAGAAGTAAGCGCAGTACCTTTGCGGCGATGACCGAATCCCCGCTACGCGCACAATTACTGCTGGAAGCCACCTGGTGGCTTTTCACGATCGTTCTGGCCACGCTGGTGGTCCTGCCGATCTACGGGCAGATAGAAGATTACCCCTTCTATCTGCCCAATTTTATTTACGTGGTCGTGGCCGTCACCCTTACCCGCTACCTCTTTTTTCTGCACATCAGCTGGTTGCGGGATCACCTGTTGCTCCAGGGGGCGGTCATCATTGTGCTCATCCCGCTTATTTTCTGGATGATCCAGTCTTTCAATACGTTCATCATTTACTTCGACGAGCAGGGCCCCGACGTACTCATCCGGAACCTCGACCCGGAGTGGGGGCAGATCATGAATACCTACGTACACGGGGAATTCCGTTTCTTTGGCGTCTGGGCGGTCGTGGCGGCAATGGCTACGCCGTTCCGTTTTCTGTACAACATCTGGGTGCGCTACCGGGCACTCGGACGCCGCTAAACCCTTACACCCATGGCACTTTCTTTTCGTGAACAGACGGACTTAATCCGAGAAGGCACGGATTCTCTATTAGCGGGACATTCCCGGGAGGCCTTCGAGAAAAACCTTTATGAGCGCGGGCTCTACAAGGCGGACGTGGACAAGCTAGGTTTCGAGATCGACCGGGCACTGGGCGAGCGTTTCGAACAGGACATCCAGGCACAGCTCGAGGCCACCGGTACGGCCACCAATACCTTTGCCCTGAGCGAGGATGCATACGTAGGTTTGCTGAACCGGGAAAAGGAAAAATTCCGTCAACGTCGTATCGCGGAGGCGCGAAAGCGCATTCGGAAAGGAGAAGCTAAAGACGCGGTCATCAGTGCGCTCAGCCATCCCCTTTATCGCGAGGAAGAACTGCAATACGTAGTAGGTAATGAGCTTGACCGGCTGCAACAAGAAAAGGAAGAACAGGGCCCCGAGGGCTACGATGCGTTCAAATTAGGCCTCATTATGGTGGCCGCCGGCGTTGCGCTTGGGTTCATCTTCTCCGGGCGCATTTTTGTTGGGCTCATCGTCGTGGGTGCATACTACATCTACAAGGGTCGTAAATAACAAGCTAACCAGCTGGGCGAGGACGCAGGTGCAAAATCTTATGAGCTGAAGAGTAGGATGATCCCTCCACGTATGATTTTCCAATCCAAGTCTCAAGTCCTAAATCTCAAATCTTCAGTCCCAACTCCCAACCATGCACATCGACATCATCTCCGTCGTCCCCGAGCTCCTCGACAGCCCCCTCTCCCACAGCATCATGCAGCGGGCCAAGGACAAGGAACTGCTCTCCGTCGTCGTCCACGACCTGCGTCCCTACGGCCTGGGCAAGCACAACAGCGTGGACGATTACCAGTTTGGCGGCGGGGCCGGGATGGTGATGCGCTGCGAGCCCCTCGCCGCCCTGATCGACGAACTGAGTGCCCGAGCGTACCTACGACGAGATCATCTTCCTGACCCCGGACGGCGAGCGCTACGGACAGCGACGGGCGAATCGTCTCAGCCTGGCCAATAATCTGCTCCTCATCTGCGGTCACTACAAGGGAATAGACGAACGCATCCGCGAGGAGTACGTCACCCTGGAGATCAGTATCGGCGACTACGTCCTGAGCGGAGGAGAACTCGCCGCCGCCGTGGTGGTCGACAGCATCGGCCGGCTCCTGCCCGGCGTGATCGGCGACGAGACCAGTGCCCTGACCGACAGCTTCCAGGACGATCTGCTGGCCCCGCCGGTCTACACCCGTCCGGCCGAGTGGCGGGGGAGGGAGGTGCCGGAGATCCTCCGGGGCGGTAACACCGCGGCCATCGAGGAGTGGCGGGAAGCCCAGGCCCTCGAACGTACCGAAAACCGCCGCCCCGACCTGCTCGCCTGATGTATCGTAGGCTTTAGCCTGCGGTCGGCTTCAGCCGACAACCTAAAGACCAAACCATGCGACAACCCCTGTATTTCCTCCTACTCGCCGCCCTGCTCACCGGCTGCACCGCCTCCAGAACTTACTCCGGCCTGTCCGCCCCGGTGGCCTACGGGGAGAATAATCTTGTTCCCACCGACCGCAAAGTCCTCCGCGAAGCCAGTCTCGAACTCCGCGTCGACGAACCCGATACCACCATTGCCCGACTGGTCGACCTGGCCGGTCGCCTGGGCGGCTACCCGGAGCAAACTACCGGATACTTCGCCACGCTCCGGGTGCCGGACGACCGGTTGGAGGCCGCCATGGACGAAGTCGCTACCTACGGAAAAGTAACCGACCGTCAGCTAAGTACCACGGACATTACGGACAGCTACCGCGACCTGGGTATCCGCCTGGACAACGCCGAACGGGCCCGCCAGCGCTACCTGGCCCTGCTCGACCGCGCCGATACCGTCCCCGAAGCCATCGAGGTGGAGCGGGAACTCGAACGACTCAACGAAACCATCGACCTGCTGAAGGGACAGCGTAACCGGATGGACAACGGGGAAACCCTGGCCACGCTCACCGTTGCCGTACGGCAGCGGGAAAAGCTCGGGCCGCTCGGCTACGTTTTCGTGGGGCTGTGGAAGGGGGTGAGCTGGTTGTTCGTACGGAATTGAAAAAAGAGGAAAGACCATCCCGCTGGCCAGCGGGACTGAAGGAAGAAAGACGAATTATTATGACATGATGATCTGTCTTTCTTCTTTCAGTACCGCCAAAGGGGGTGCGGTCTTTCCTCTTTCTTCTCCCCCCCTCAACTCCGCATCGCCTCCACCGGGTCCATCTTAGCGGCCAGACTGGCCGGAATCACGCCCGCCAGCACCCCGATGACGGCGGAGAGTACGACGCCGACGACGGCGTAGGTCAGGTTCAGGCTGATGTCGAACCCGATGGCCGAGGTGATGATCGTCGTGATGATCCAGACCAGGGCCAGGCCCATGAGCCCGCCAATGACGCAGAGGATGATCGCCTCGGTCAGGAACTCCAGCAGGATGATGTACTTGCGGGCACCGAGGGCCTTCTTGACCCCGATCAGACTCGTTCTTTCCTTGACGCTGACGAACATGATGTTCGCCACGCTGATGCCGCCGACGAGGATGGAGAAGCCGCCAATAACGAAGCCGATCAGGTTGAGCACGCCGAAGAAGTTGCCCATCGCCTCGGCCGTCATACTGAGTTCGTTGAGTGCGAAATTGTCGTCTTCCCGGGGCCGGAGGCTGCGATTGGAGCGCAGGATACCCCGGATGTCATCCTGTAACCGGTCCATCTCCACGCCGGGGCGGGCCTTTACGGCCACGGTACCCCCGAATTGGTTCCGGTTCTTCATATTGGTGAAGCGGGCGGCGTTGTTGTAGCCCACCATGACGGCGTCGTCAAAATCCAGTGGATTAATGAGGTCGTCTCCGGCCGGAGCCAGCACGCCGATGACCTCGTACTTACGACCGGCCATCTTGATTTCCTTACCGATGGGGTTGAGGTTCTGGAAGAGCTGGTCGGATAAACTTTTGCCAAGCAGGATCTTATCGGCCCCCGAATTGTACTCCGAGGTCGACCAGTAACGGCCTTCTCCCACTTCGATGTTAAAGATGCGGTCGAGTTCGTAGGTAGTTACGAAGAGGAAGCCCCCCTCCACGGAGGTGGAGTTGAATTTCAGCACTTTCGACCCGGGCACCGTCCAGTAGCCGACGGTCTGGGCGGTCTTCAGTTTACCCTTCAGGGCTTCGTAGTCATCGTGGTCGGGGTAGGGGCGCTGAAAGAATTCCCACCAGTCATTGCTGTTGTCCTTCCAGGGCCACTTGTCGATGTAGACGACGTCATCGCCCAGCTTGGCCAGGCTACCCGAGACGTTTTCCTGCAGGGAGTTCACCGCCGAGAGCACGCCGATGATGCAAAAGATACCGATCGAGATGCCGAGCAGGGACAGGAAGGTGCGCAGTTTGTTACCGACCAGCTGCTGGCCGGCCTGTCGTACGCTTTCAGCCAGGACTTTGGAGAGGATCATGCCCCAAAGATATAAGGATTGCACCTGCGTCCGCGCCCCAATAGACGAACGCTACTTTTGATCGGACTAAAAGGTCTTCATGACTCAACTTTACCCACGTGTATGCAATTACATTAAAAGCCGTTGGCCAAGTTTGCGGAATTGCCCGTAATTTTGCCCGCTGTTTTCCTGCCTTCTCCCAGTAAAAGCAATGACCGAATGAGGACCAAACTGTCGCAATTTAAGTTTGACATCAACGAAAAACTGATCGCCCGTACCCCCAGTAAGCGTCGGGATGACAGCCGCCTCATGGTGGTGAACCGTGCCGACGGTACCATCGAGCACAAGAAGTTTTCCGATCTGCTGGGCTACTACTCCGAGGGGGATACCCTCATCTTCAACAACACCAAGGTTTTTCCCGCCCGCCTCTACGGCCTGAAGGAAAAGACCCAGGCCCGCATCGAGGTTTTCCTCCTGCGGGAACTCAACGCGCAGGCCCGCCTCTGGGACGTCCTCGTAGACCCCGCCCGCAAGATTCGCGTGGGCAACAAACTTTACTTCAACGACAAGCGGGGGACCACCCGTCTGGTGGCGGAAGTGGTGGACAATACCACCAGCCGTGGCCGAACCATCCGCTTTCTCTACGAAGGACCCAACGACGAGTTCCTCAAGGAACTGCACGGATTGGGTAACACCCCCCTGCCGAAATTACTGGAGCGGGAGGCGGACAGCCGGGATGCCGAGCGTTACCAGACCGTCTTCGCCAAGGAAGTCGGTGCCGTAGCCGCCCCCACCGCCGGCCTGCACTTCAGCGAGGAAACGCTGCTGCGCATGGAACTGGCCGGCATCAAAAAGGCCGAGATCACCCTGCACCTGGGGCTGGGCACTTTCCGCGACATCGAGGTAGAGGACCTCAGCAAGCACAAAATGGACGCGGAGTACTTCAAGGTGGAAAAGGACGCTGCCGAAACCGTCAACGCCACCAAGCGGGACGGCGGGCTGATCTGTGCCGTGGGAACTACCTCCCTCCGTGCCGCCGAGAACAGCGTGAGCGCGGAGCGCCTCCTGGCCGCCAACGAGGGATGGACGAACAAATTCATTTTTCCCCCCTACGACTTCCACATCCCCGATCACCTGCTGACGAACTTTCACCTGCCTAAGAGCAGCCTCTTCATCACCACCTGTGCCTTCGGGGGCATCGACCTCATCCTGGAGGCCTACGAAGTTGCCCAGAAGGAGAAGTACAAGTTCTTCTGCTACGGAGATGCGATGCTTATTATATAAGGACTCAGGGATGTAAGGACACAGGGACTTAAGGACACAGGGCCTAACACGCCTAACGGCCTAACAGCCTAACAGCCTAACAGCCTAACCCCCTAACCCCCTTCGAACATCCCTCCCCCCGGTCACCTTACCTCCTGTAATCCCTGACTACTTAATTCCATACCCATGCCCGAAAAGAAAAACCTCGCCAATCACTCCGCCGCCGAGAAGATCAAAAAGATCGCCGGTGACACCCGTACCTGCATGTTCTGCTGCAACCTCGCCAGCCAGCCCTTCGACGCCACGCCGTTGGCCATCCAGGGAGTAGATGACGACGGAACCATCTGGTTCTTCAGTGTCAAGAACAGCGATCGTAATCGCTACGTGGAAACCGACGGAGCTACCCAACTACTGTTCCTGAATGACGGTGACAGTGAGTACCTGAGCGTCTTCGGCCGGTCGGTCGTCATGTACGACCAGCAAAAGGTGGAAGAGCTCTGGAACACCATGGCCAAGATCTGGTTCCAGGGCGGTCCGACCGATCCTAACCTGAGCCTGATCCGCTTCGCGCCGAGCGAAGGATTTTACTGGGACACCCAGCACGGAAAAATGGTGCAGATGGCCAAAATGGCCGCCTCCCTGGTCACCGGAAAAACCATGGACGACAGCGTCGACGGCAAGTTGAAGTTGTAGACCTTCCGTCCTAAAGACGTAAAGCCAGTAAAGCCCCGGTCGCCAACAGGTGGCCGGGGCTTTCACGCATGGATCGTATCCGCCGGATGGGCGGCGGAGCGCAGGTGCGAATTTTGTAAATACGGCAAGCTAGTATCCCTGTTTTCTGCCCAAAAAAGTTTATAAACGTCTTTATTCGCAAGTACACGTTTAAAGCTCGACTCTAGTTCGTCGGTCCCGGGATGTTTGTGGTCAACCAAACAAAAGGACATGACAACTGATTCTCTGCTTCACATCCTGAGCGCCCTCAATCAAAACGCCGACCCGATCACGGGAGAAGCCTACGGCTACGAAAGCCGGCTGGTGGAACCGGAAGTCCACAGTGCGCTCGCCCGTCTCATCCGGGTAGTGGAGAAGGATGCCCGCAACCAGATCGACATTTCCGACGAGGAGATCCGGGAGGCGATCGGCCAGGTAGCCCAGCTGGGGTATACACCGACCTGCGGACAGCTCGCCAAACTATTTTACGGTAGCCGCACTACGGTGGACGACGGACTGCGGGGGCTCCCGTTCTTCAGGCGGTACCGGGGCACTTACTCCAAACGATTGCTGGAAGACCACTTCAAGTACTTCCGTCGTCGGTTCCCGGAAGAACTGGGGGAGCGGCCCCGCCAGCGGAAGGCCGGCCGCAAGGTCTGGTCGGAGATCGATTACTTCCGTACCGACCCCTTCGATAAGTTATCGGAAGAGAAGGCCTACGAACTCCGACAGGCCATCCACGCCCTGGGATTCTCTAAGGATACCGATCGGTTACCGGCTTATATGCAACAGGCCCGTTGCAAGAACCCCCGGGCCTACGAACCCTGGGACCGGATTGAACGGGCGCTCCTGATCGAGGCCATGTGTTACACCAACAGCCTGGAGCGACTCTCCGCCGTGTTCGGTCGTTCGGCCCGTAGTCTGGAGGAAGAGGGACAGCGACTGATCTGGAGCAATAAGCAGCGGGCGGCCTGAATAACGACAGGGCACCCTCCAGTGGAAGATGCCCTGTCGATTACTGTAGGGGAAGACTTACCGGCGTATCATCCGTCCGGTAAGCACCTGGCTGCCCGTTTCTACCCGGACCAGGTAGAGGCCAGCAGCCAGCGCGCTCAGGTCGAGGTTGTGGCGCTGGGGACCGGCCGCTACGACCAGTTCCCGCATCAGGACCAAACGGCCGGTCGGGCTGAAGACCGAAACGCGGCTAGTACTGCTGCCCGCCGGGGCGACGTAAGAAAGATTCAGACCACCCGCGGTCGGAACGGGATAGACCAGTAATCCGTCGGAGGTGGTGTTACCGTTGGCCAGTTGAACGATGTGGCTGTACTCGAAGCTGCCGTCCAGGTCCTCCATACGCAGTCGGTAGTAGGCTTCGGGGGTGGGCTGCTCGTCCATGAAGTGATAATCGAGTTCCCCGGCGGAATTACCGGCAGCGGACAGTTCGCCGATAGTATGCCAGGACTGGCTGACGTCGGAACTGCGCTCGACGAGGAATCGACGTGCATTGTCTTCCCGTGCGGTCGTCCAGTCGAGGCGGTTCCGCTTTCCGTCGGTCGTTCCGGTAAAGGAAAGTAATTCGATGGGCAGGGCGCGGAAACTGACGGCAATGTCAAAGTTGCCGGTTACTACGCCCCGGGAAATGGTGGCCTCCCCGACGTAGATCTTGTAAGTCGCGTTATCGGCAGTCATTAGCGTGACACTCTCCGCTCCGCCGGTGCCTGCGTCATTGGCACTGGCGTCGCAGCTCAGGACGTCACAATCTCCGGACAGAACGATCAGGCTGGCGTCAAACCCGGTTGGTGTTACGTCAACGGATACCTGACCGCCGTTACCGGTAAACTCATACCAGAGGCCTTCCCCTACGTTGGTCGTCGAGCCATCGATACAGCCCTGATTGTCGGGGGTGTCGGTGGCGGTGGCCCCGTCGATGTCTACACCCGTAAGGGAGTTGTCGCTGTTACCCAGGTTGATGGCGTTACCGCAGAGGTCATTGGCCGGGGCGGTATTTTCCGTGTAGGCACAGATGTTGAAGTCGCCGAAGTTATCGTTCGAGTATTCGTATACCCGTAACAGGATCACCTCTCCGGGGGTACGGCCGGTGAATTCTATCAGCGGCTGAATCGTACTCCCGGTCGCGTCGTTGCCGTCGTCGTTACAGACGATAGTACTTAGCGCGCCACAACTTCCGGCGTAGGCGGTCATTGCCATATCCGTTGGTCCGCCGGCAGTTGTTACTTCCACGGTAACGTTTCCGGAAACCGGAACGGTCACGGAGAACCAAACGTCTCCTCCTTCAAAAACTCCACAGGAGGGCGAGGGCGTTTCCGGAGACTCAGTGGCACCCAGGTTGCTGCCCAGAGTAGGGGCACTACAGGTATTATCGAGGGTGACGGTAAGGGCAATGGGGTTGGCACAGTCATCATTGGCGGGGGGGCAGCCATCCTGGGTCAGCGTACCGCTACGTGATGGTACAGTTGGCATCACCGGCGTTGGCTACGGTGATGACCACGTCCGTTCCGTTGACGTAGGGGCCGAAGGTGAAGGTGCCCGGGAGCACCGGCGGTCTGGTCGGCACTGCCCTGATTGTCCGACAGGGTCAGGCTGTTGGCGCTGCCCAGGTCGGTGACGTCGACGGCACCACAGGAGAAGTCAGCATTGATAGTCAGGGTCGTAGCATCTACGCACTCATCGTTCGCGGGTGGTGGTGGCGGCGTGCCGATGCAAACATCGAAGGTGGCCGTCTGCCCGGAGGTAGACGTGAAGGTGTATACCTGGACGTAGTAGGTATCCCCAATGGTCAGTCCCGTGGGGTTCGAAGTGTTGGCATCGCTACAGATTACCTGAGTCAGGGTGCCGCAGCTGCCACCATATACGACGTGGTACATATCAGTGAAACCACTAATGTTGAGTAAGCTTACCCGGTGGCTGGTCGCGGTCGCTACGAAGGAGTACCAGACGTCATCGTCCTCGCTACCACTGCAGGTGCCGTTGCCGAGGTTACTGTTGGTGGCACCGGTTACCGTTCCCGCAGTCGTCATGCCACAAGCAAAATCTGCATTAACGATTAGGGCAATTGCGTCAACGCACTCGTCATTTACCGGCGGGCACACTGCTTGGGTAAGCGAACCGCTCATGATGACACAAGTCCCGTCGTTGTCATTGGCCACGCTAATTATAACGTCGGTACCGTTGAGGAATGGGCCGAATGTAAAGGTACCCGGCGCGGTAGCGGATTGCGTGGCACTACCCTGGTTGTCGGAGAGCGTTAAGTCAGTAGCACTACCAAGGTCGCTGACGTTTACCTCAACATTGAAGCCACCCGACAGGTCGCAATCGCTGACTACGGTATAAGTAGCGCTCGGATCCGTACAGGAGGGGGGGACCTCGGTACCGTCGATGGCAACATTGTCGAGGTTAAAGTTGTCCCCGTCATCGTTTTCGTGAACGAAAGCTACGTAAACGTCCTGACCGGCGTAGGCGGAAAGGTCCACTGTTATGCTGCGGCAAGTTACAGGGTTAGTCGTCGTCTCCGAAAAGGACAAGAGAGTAGTGAACGCAGCGGCACTGTTGGGTACCGTAGTGGATATCCGGACACTGTATATTGAACCGAAACTGGAACCGAAGGACTCCCTGAAGTCGAATGTTACCTCCGGGCTGGTAGCGGACAGGGTTATCAAGGGGGTGACCAAGTAGTCTATAGCCGTTCCGCTACTCACGTTTTCGTAGCGGGACTGGGCGGCTTGGCTACCACCACAGTTAGTAGTGGTCGACGACCAGGATTGCGTGGTACCTATTCCGTTATCGAAAGTGGTCCATGTATCGGGGATGCCCGTCTCGAAGTCCTCGGTGAACTGGGCGTGGAGAGTACTGCCGACGCACAAAAAAGAGGCCAGGAGTAAAAAGAGAGGTAAAAGTTGTTTCAAAAGAGAAGTGTTTAGTTAGAAGTAGATGATTTTAAATAAACATTAAATATAGATAGGATGTCTGTCAATGCAAGTGATGAATCAGTGGAATATATGCAAGTTGACCATAAGCACGGTCATAACACTTTGATTACACCATACCGAATCGGTCTCGGCGGCGGCTGCCACTGGTGTACGGAGGGGGTATTCTTGCATCTACGGGGTGTCAGCAGGGTAGAACAGGGTTGGATCGCCTCCGAACCGCCCCACGATAATTTTTCGGAAGCCGTCATTGTCCACTTCGATCCGGCGGTGGTTTCGGCGGCGGACCTGATCCGGGTTCACACAGAGACCCACTCGGCCCGCTCCGACCATCCCCTGCGCGGGCGGTACCGGTCGGCCGTCTATTATTTTGCCGAGGAGGAAGCGAAGCGGTACCGGTCGGTACTGGCTGAGATCGGGGACGAAGCGCCCGCGGGTGAAAAACTTTGCACCCGCGTGCTCGCCCACCGTGCCTTCACGGCCAGTCTGCCCGAGCACCGGGACTACTACCGCACGGATCCGGAACGGCCATTTTGCCGCCGTTACATCAGCCCGAAACTGACGGAACTGCGTCGGCGGCATCCGCGGCTAATGAAAGACAATGACTAATTTTTTGAATAAGTGTACAGAAATTCCGTATTTTCGCAGCCTTTAAAGCAATACGTTTGCCTTAACAGCGGTTAAGACGACGTTAATACGGTGCTTCGGCACCCGCACACCCACTACACTTCATCATCACTTCCAATCTTCCCCTTACGTATGGCCCTTACTAAATCGCCAGCATTTAAGTACGCTAAGAACTTCATCATCGGTGTCGGTGCCGCCATCGTCATGCTCGGTGCCCTCTACAAGATCCAATCCTGGGAGATGCCGCTCAACGGTAAGCTCGACCTCCTGACCATCGGTCTCGGCGTCGAAGCCTTCCTCTTCCTCCTCATCGGTATTCTCGGCCCGGAGCCGGATTACTACTGGGACAAGCTCTACCCCGGTCTGAGCAAGTACAACGGAGAGGTCAACCCACTCACCACCGGCGTAAGCGGCCCGTCCGCCCCAGCCCTGAACGGAGAGGTTGTCGAGCAGCAGCTCGGCGGTATGCTCACCGAACTCCAGACCATGTCCAAGAGCATGAGCAGCCTGAAGGCGCTTCAGGAGGCTGATTTCAGTGGAACCAGTGCCCAGATCAAGCAGATGGGTAACTTCTACGCCAAGCTCAACGAGGCCATGGCCGATCTCGCCGCTACGGCCGAGGACACCAAGGCTTACAAGGCCAACATGCAGCAACTGAACGGTAACCTGTCCACGCTTAACAATGTGTACGGTAACATGATCAGTGCCATGCGCGGCCCGAATGCGTAAAGCTTGGACAACGGTCGATGGTCAGTGGACAATGGCAGGGGTGACCCACCACTGACCACTGACCGTTCACCACTGACCATTTTCTTCCCCACTATAAAATAATCAGGCTCCGTTTCACTATGCGGCTGCCTAGAAAAATAATTGTATGTCAATTCCAAAGGAACCCCGGCAGTTGATGATTAACATCATGTACCTAGTACTGATGGCCCTGTTGGCGCTCAACGTCTCCGCCGAGGTTATGAATGCCTTCCAGACACTGGATGAGGGTAATAAGGAGTCTATCGCTACGGTAGACGAGCAGGTCGAAGCTACGATCGGCGGACTTAACGAGTTGCTGAAAGACGACTCCAAAGAAGCTTACCGCGTTATTTCGCCGGCCATTGCTGCCGTTCGTTCCGAAGTTGAAGGATTCAACGTTTACGTCAACGATATCCGTGATCAACTGATCGATAAGTCCGGAAACAACAACGGAGAAGTCGATGAGGGTGACTACAAGGAAGACCACGGTATGATGACCGTACGTGGTAAGAAGAATAAGGACGTCACCACCCGCCTGCTGGTACTCGGTGAGGACGGCGCCGGCCCCGAAGAGGGCATCGGCGAGGAACTCAAGCAGCGCATCGTGCAGACGCGCGCCCGCCTCCAGGAAATCTTCACTGAACTGGTCAACACCTACGGTAAGGAGCCCTTCGGCCTCAATGAGAATCGAAGTGCAGACCGCCATTCAGGAAGTCGTTCAGAATATGCCCTTCGGCATCGACGACGAAGGCTGGAAGGAAGCCGACCGGCCCAGCTGGTCCGACTACAAATTCGGTCACATGCCCGTAGCCGCCGTGTTGCCGCTGCTGTCGCAGATGCAGTCTGACCTCAAGGTTTCCGAAGCCAACATCGTGAACTCCATGGCTGCTTACGCCGGTGGTCGTACGATTGAGTTTGATAAGTTCTTCCCCGTCTTCGAAGCTGACCGCAGCTACGTAATCGGTGGCGAGCAGATCAAGGCCAAGGTTTCCGTAGGTAGCTACTCCAGCAGCCTGGACCCCTCCAATATCGATCTCCGCGTTAACGGTCAGCGCCTCAACGTAGGAGCAGACGGCAAGGCTGACTTCAACGTTACCGGTCAGTGGTAGCGGTCAGAAGACCCTGAACCTGACGGCTCGTGTAACTAACCCACTGACGGGTAAGGTCGACGAGAGTACCGGTACCTTCACCTATGAGGTGGGCCAGCGCTCCGTTTCCGTATCCGCTGACAAAATGAACGTGTTCTACATCGGCGTGCCGAAACCCGATTACGGTTTCTGCTGCAGGTGTACCTTCCAGTCAAGTCCGGGTAAATGTTACTGGCAGCGCTTCGGCTTCCGGTTCTTACCCTAGCTTTACGGTAACGGGTTCACGCCCGGGCGATGCAAAGGTTAACGTGACTGCGAACGGACAAAACCTTGGTAGTTTCGACTTCCGCGTTAAGCGAATCCCCGATCCCGTCGCAAAGGTAGGTGGCGAGCGCGGTGGCTCCATCGCCAGCAACAGCTTCAAGGCCCAGCGCGGTCTTTACGCCGAACTGGAGAATTTTGACTTCGACGCTAAGTGCAGCATTGCCGGTTTCGAACTGGTCTACGTACCCAAGCGGGCCGATGCCGTTCCCAGCGTGAACCGCGGTGGTAACTACAACGGAACCAGCAAAACGCTCGTCGAGCGGGCCAAGCCGGGTGACGTGTACTACTACAACAACATCAAGGCTTCCTGCCCCGGAGACGATGTAACCCGGAACCTGGGGTCCATGGCCTTCCAGATCCAGTAAGGAAGTTAAGAGTAATGACCGTCTCCTCGCTTCGGACGAGATTAAAGACGCAGACTAGCAACCTTGGAATCCGATGTCTGGTCGTCTTTTTCTTTAAGTTCCGAAGTAACTGTTCTTTAATCTTTCCCCCGAAAGCACACCTACGCCACTTATCTTCACGTTTCCATTATCGTAAGTTCGCAAACAGCAATACATCCCCAATCCCATGAAGGCAGCTTTCCAATCTTGTCTCCTCCTCCTGCTTTGTCTCGTCACTACGGCGAGCCTCTACGCTCAGGTACCCAGCACCACCGGCGGTACGGACAACAATACCTTCACCCTTCCCGGTGACGAAGACACCGGCGAGCAGCCCGGTGATAATGTATTCCTCAACCCCGTCAATGACGTGACCGACCGCACCAGCGTCAGCGAGCGTCGTATCCTGCCCTACGAGGACATCCGCGAGGCCGACATCATGTGGCAGAAGCGTATCTGGCGCGTCCTGGACGTGCGGGAAAAGATCAACCTGCCCTTCGCCAACCCCGAACGGCCGCTGATCACCATCCTGCTGGATGCCTACAACGAAGGTAAAATTCAACTCTACGGAACGCTGGACGACAAGTTCACGACGCCGATGACCGAGGAGGGTATGGCCGCCATCGCCGGTGGCGTGGATACCGTCCCCATCGTCGATCCGGAAACCTACGACATCACCTACGAACTGCGCGAGCGGGAACTCAACCCCGATGACATCAAGCGCTACCGCCTCCAGGAGGTCTGGTTCTTCGATAAGGAGAGCAGCACCTTCAAGGTCCGTATCCTCGGAATCGCCCCGCTGAAGGACGAGTACGACGAGAACGGCAACTGGCTCTACGAGCTGCCCATGTTCTGGGTGTACTACCCCGGTGCCCGTCAGGTACTGGCCAACGAAAGTGCCTACGCCACCAATAACGATGCCGCCAACCGCAGCTGGGAGGACGTCTTCGAGAGCCGGTTCTTCAACAGCTACATCTTTAAGGAAAGCAACGTACTCGACCGCCGGATCGACGCCTACATGACTTCCGGTCGCGACAAACTGCTGGAAGCCGATCGGATCAAGATGGAGTTGTTCAACTTCGAGCACGATCTCTGGTCGTACTAAGAACTAGGACTTAAGACGCAAAACACCCTCCGCAGCAAGCATGCGGGGGGTGTTTTGCGTTGGGACGACATGGATACGCTGGAAGAGTTACGGGGATTGCTGGCGGGAGAAGACCCCGTCTCCATCGCCCGGGCGCTGCTCGGCGTGGAGATCGTTACGAACATCGGCGGGGTAGAGACGGGTGGGCTGATCACTGAGACCGAGGCCTATTGGGCACCGGACGACCGCGCCAGCCACGCTTTCGGGAACCGCCGAACGGACCGCACGGAACCATTCTTCCGGGAGGCGGGTACGGCCTACGTCTACCTCTGCTACGGCATTCACGAGTTGTTCAACGTGATCACGGGACCGACCGGGGTGCCTCATGCCGTCCTGATCCGGGCGGTAGCGCCAACGAGGGGGGTGGCGGCGATCCAGGAACGGCGCGTTATGAAAAGTCTAAAGGCACAACTGACCAGTGGCCCCGGCGTTGTATCCAAAGCCCTGGGAATCACGCGGGCGCACAACGGGCTCGACCTGCTGGATACCGTAGGCCCGGTGCGACTAGCCGTGACCGGCCGTTCCATCGATCCGTCCAAGGTAGTGGCCACTCCCCGGATCGGTATCGACGGGGCGGGGCCGGAATGGGCCGCCAAACCCTGGCGTTTTTTTGTGGGGGATAGTCCCTACGTAAGTCGCCGCAACGCTTTCAAATGAAATTTCTAGTCACTCTGCTTTTCCTGTTGAATGTTTGTACCGACTTCGGAGCGGGACTCTACGCCCAGCGGTTGGATGGCGTAAAGTTCATCGACAACACCTACGTCGACAACATCAAGACCGTGCAGTTGCGGGTAGCCGGTTTTGCCCACAGCTACCCGCTCATCGAACTGGGTGGCGGGGCGCGGCTGTTGCTCTCCTTCGATGATCTGAACGATGAGATCCGCCGGTATACCTATACTTTCATCCACTGTAACCAGGATTGGCAGCCCTCCAGTCTCGGGGCCCTGGAGTACAACAGCGGCTACGCAAACGATGTCATCGACGGCTACGACTTCAGTATTCAGACCCTGACGGAGTACGTTCACTACGACCTGGTCTTCCCGAACCGGAATATGCGGCTGGAACGTAGCGGCAACTACCTCCTGGTGGTCTACGATTCGGAGGGGCGGGAAGATATCCCCGTCATTACCCGCCGCTTCATGGTCTACGAAAGTGCCGGCGGCGTCGGCGGACAGATCGGCCGGACGGCGGCGGTCGACAAGATCAAATCCCACCAGGAGGTGGACCTGAGTTTCAACACCAAACAACTGCGTCCCCGGGCACCGCTACAGGAACTGAGCGCAACGGTGATCCAGAACGGTCGGTGGGACAATGCGGTCTACGGCATCCAACCCAATCTGCTGGGCCGCGAGAGCGTGAACTTCAATTACCAGGGCAGGGTGGTCTTTGACGGGGGCAACGAGTTCCGCAACCTCGATATCCGCTCGATCGTGGCACCGCGAACGAAGATGGCCAGCATTACCAACGAGGGAGAATTCTACGCCATGATGCTGGAGCCCGAGAACGAACGGGCCAATAGCGTATATCTCCAATACGTCGACTTCAACGGCGATTTTGTAATCGACGGCAGCGACCAGCGGATCATCACCCTGCGCGATAATAATTTTGCCGGCCTCCTCGACTTCGATTTCAGCGGGGAATACGTGGAGGTCACCTTCGTACTCAAGGCTCCGGAGGGGCTGGACGGGCGTTTGTTCATCTTCGGTGCCCTCAGCGAATGGCAGATCAAACCCACCCACCGCATGGTCTGGAACCCCGGCATCAGCGCTTACGTGGGGCGTATCCTCCTTAAGCAGGGCTTCCACAATTATCTCTACGTCACGACGGCGGACCCGAAGGAAACCGGTGCCGCCATCAGCTACGAACGCACCGAGGACAGCTTCAACGACACCGAAAACGATTATCTGGGGTTGATCTACTACCGGCCGCTGGGCGGTCGGTACGACCGGTTGGTGGGCTTCCGGCAACTAAACAGCAATGCGGATTAGGGGGGCGGCGGAGCGCAGGTGCAAAATTAAACCACGATGGTCACTCACTCGTTGATCGGTCCTGGGCTTCCCTTCATCGAATAAATTTTCATCCCCGGCGGGGTGCCGTACTTTCGTATCCGTTATCACCCATCCCCGCCCGAGTATGCGCCTGTCTCTACTGATATTCTGTCTGTCACTTACTGCCTACGCCTCCGCTCAGGAGAGTGGACCCTGGACCCTGGAAAGGGCCGTGACCTACGCCCTGGAAAATAACCTGCAGGTACGCCGGCTCAATTACAACCAGGCCGCCGCCGAAATCCAACTGAAGCAGGCGAAGAACGGTCGCTTGCCCACCATATCGGCCGGCTCCAACCTGAGCTATCAGTTGGGCCGCACGGTCGACCCCACCTCGAACTCCTTTGCCCAGCAAAACATCATTTCCCAGAACATCAATATTCAGGGCAACTACCTGCTGTACGGTGGCGGGCAGATCAAAAACACCATTCTGCAGCGGGAAGTGGATGCCCGCGCGGCCGGGCTGGACAGTCGGGTGACGGCCAACAATACGGGCCTCCAGGTAGCCAACTCCTACCTGACCGTCGTGCTGGTACGGGAACAACTCGTCAATGCCCGCCGGCAACTGGTCCTCACCACGGAGCAGCTGGATAATACGGATAAGCTCATCCGGGCCGGATCGATCCCCGCCGCCGACCGCTACGACATTCTGGCCACCCAGGCCGCTAACCAGCGAACCGTAGTGGAACTGGAAAATCAGGTCGCCCAGGCCCTGTTACAACTACAATTATTACTGGAACTCGACCCCAGCAACGACTTCGACGTAGTGGCCCCCAACCTGGAACCTACCGACGAAGATCTGTTCGCCGGCTACCAACTTAACTCCGTACTGGAAGCCGCCCGTACCACCCAGCCCACCATCCAGGCCGCGGAACTGCGTCAGCAGTCGGCCCTCATCGGGGAGGACATTGCCCGGGCGGGCTTCCGGCCCACGGTCAGTCTGTTTGCCAACCTCAGTACCAACTATGCGAATCTCGCCAAGTCCTTTAACGACGAAACGGTGGAAACGATTTTCGTGCCGACTACGGTACTGTTCATGGGGGAAGAAACGCAAATCGGCCTGCCCCGACAGGTAGGCGGCATCTTCGAGGATGTCAGCTACCTCGATCAGCTCGACCAGAACTTCGGTCAGCTGGTGGGCGTAAGTCTCAGCATCCCCGTCTTCAGTCAGGGCAGAAACAAAACGAACGTCGCCCTGGCCGAGATCCAGTCACAGACGGCCGCCCTCGACCGCGAGCAGGCCGTCAACCAGCTGCGCTCCGACGTGGAAACGGCGCTGACCGACCTGCGGGCCTCCCAGGAAGCTTACCGGGCCAGTCGCGTCAGCCAGGAAGCGGCTCAGATCTCCTACGACAATGCCCAGCGCCGCTACAGTGCCGGAGCGGGCAACAGCCTGGACCTGATCACGGCTACCAACCGGTTGGAGCAGGCCCAGACCGACTTCACCCGCACCAAATACCAACTTATTTTTAACCGAGAGGTCATTCAGTTTTATCTCGGCGAGGGACTCTCGCTCGATTAACCAAACAGCAAAAAACACCCATGGGACGCAAAGTCATACTCATTCTAATCGCTATCGTCATTCTCGGTGGTATCGGCTACGCCATCAGCCAGGGCGGCTCCAAACCCGGTGTTCGAATTTTCACCGAACAGGCCAAGGCCCGCGACATTCAGGAGGTGGTTACCGCCAGCGGGAAGATCTTCCCCCAGACGGAAGTCAAGATCAGTTCCGACGTCAGCGGAGAGGTCATCGAGCTCTACGTAGAGGAGGGCGACAGCGTCGTCCCCGGTCAGCTACTGGCGAAGATCGACGCGGATGCTTACCAGTCTCAGGTGGCCCGGGGTGTCGCCGGAGTGAACAGCAGCCGGGCCAGCGCCGCCAATGCGCGTGCGCAGATCAAGATCCTGGAAGCGCAACGATCCCAGATTCAGGCCCAGCTCGAGAACGCCCGGGAGATTTACGAACGGAACCAGCAGTTGTACAAGGACGAGGTCATCAGCGAACAGGAACTTCAGGGGTCTTCCAGCAGCCTGCGGGCCCTGGAGGCCAATCTGGAGGCCGCCGGCAGCCAGATCCAGGCCGCCGAGGAGAACGCGCGCGCTTCCAGTTTCAACGTAAAGAGCAGTGAGGCGACCCTGAACGAATTGCGGACCAGTCTGCGGCGCACCACGATCTACGCCCCGATGGGTGGCGTGGTCTCCCTGCTGAACGTAGAACAGGGAGAACGGGTAGTGGGAACCATCCAGATGACGGGTACCGAGCTGATGCGGATCGCTAACCTGAACGCCATGGAAGTTCGGGTGGAAGTGAGCGAAAACGACGTGCCGACGGTCAACATCGGCGACAAGGCCGAGATCGAGGTGGATGCCTACCTGAAGCGGAAATTTGCCGGTACGGTCACCCAGATCGCGAACTCCAGTACCAACGCCGCCCTGACCGAAAATGTGCTGAACAGTGACCAGGTGACCAATTTTGAAGTGCGCATCAGCATCGATCCGGCGAGTTACGCCGACCTGGTGGGGGCAAATAATCCCTATCCCTTCCGTCCGGGCATGTCGGCCGGCGTTGACATCCTCACGGAACTGGCCCAGGGCGTGATCAGCGTACCGATCGAGTCGGTGACCACCCGCGAAGACGAGAACAAGGAAGACGATGCCGTAGGTGTCGACGAGTTACTGGAAGTCGTGTTCGTCCTTAAGGGCGACACGGTCGCTCAGGTACCCGTGGCTACCGGCCTGCAGAACAACAACTACATCGAAATCACCTCCGGACTGACGGCGGGCGACGAGGTGGTCGCCGGTCCCTACACCGAGTTGAGCCGTAACCTGAAATCCGGCAAGCAGGTGAACGTGGTAAAGAAGGAGGATTTTTACGAAAAGGACAAGTAGCAGGTTGGACCGTTGGAGAAGGAAATAGGAGTTTGATATGGGTAAGCGACAGATATTTGATTTCCTACGCGACCTGAGGGACCACAACAGCAAGGAGTGGATGGACGAGCACCGCGACCGCTACCACGCCGCGAAGGAAACCTGGCTGGAGGAAACGCAGGGTTTTCTTGATCGACTAAAGCAGCACGACCCGTCCCTGGGGCAACTCCGACCGAAGGACTGCATCATGCGGATCAACAACAACAACGTTTTTCACCCCGACAAACCTACCTACAAGGACCACTTTGGTTTCGACCCGAACAAGGGAAGGGACCGGGTGAGCTATTACGTGCACGTAAGCCCGAGTGGTAGCTTCATTGCCG
The DNA here is from genome assembly GCA_963838715.1 of Lewinellaceae bacterium. GTDB lineage: Bacteria > Bacteroidota > Bacteroidia > Chitinophagales > Saprospiraceae > Neolewinella. The sequence goes on along the minus strand of CAWISE010000009.1, from coordinate 1,707,068 downwards.
GCGGTATGTGGCACCCGTCCTCGGAAAAGCTGAAGATGATCCGGGAAGCGGTCGATTACGACGCCAGTATTCTGGCGGAGATGGACAAGCAGGGTCCGGTTTATGATTTCTACGGTGGGCTGGCTGAGGACGAAGATGCGCTCAAGACCAGCCCCCGCGACTATCCTGCCGATCACCCGCACATCGGGTTGTTACGCCGCAAGAACTTTGTCGTCATGCGGGAAGTGACCCAGCAGGAAGTACTCTCCGACGGTTTCACGGATTTGGTGGAGGAGGGATTCGTAGCGATCCGGCCGTTACTGGGGTACCTGCAGGAGGCCATCGACTTTACGGAGTAAGTCAGGGCGTTCCCCCCTTCTCATGATGCCTGCACCCGCGCTCCGCCGCCCCCGGTACAACCAGCGTTCGCTGGCAGCCGCTCATTCCTCAATCTCGACAATTTCCGGTAATTCCCCGGCTTCCTCGTAGCTTACGATCAGCGCCCGCAGTTCATCGGCCGAGAGATAGTACTTTTTCAGCCGTTTCTTGTAGTGTTTGGGTAGGGTGGAATGGGACATCAGGTACTTCTTGGTCGCGAGCACTTCCTTGCCGAAGCCGTGGTCGACGGCAATGGAATCGGCCCGCATCTCCGCCTTGCGCATATAGCGACTCCAGAGTGCGTAGCCGAGACCGAAGGCGACCATACCCTGGGTGGGGCGTTTGAGATAATCGACCACGTGGCCGAGTTCATGGGCGAACCAGCCCACCACCACGTCGCGCGGCAGTTCGTGCACTTTGACGTGCTCGGTAATACGGAGGTGGTTGCTGAAATCGACCCGGTAGTGACGGCTGGCCCGACGGAAGAAGGACCAGTTGATAACGGGCTGGGCACGCATGGTACTGTACTTCATGGACAGCTTGCGGAGATAGATCGGACGGTCCTGCAACTCAGGATAAGCGGACAGGGTTTCGGCAAACCACTGGCGGATTTGCCCGTCCTTTACGTTCTGAAATAGGAGATGTGGCAGTTCGGGGTATTCGGTCGGCATACCTCCACTAACGGAAGCGACGGCGACAGGTTTGGGGCAATAAAATCGCTACCGCCAATAAATTTTATTTCCGTCACCGAACACCAGCAGTTCAACCTCGGTTATAATAAGCGAACGAACACTCCGGCAACTACCTGATTATCAAGTCGGAGTAACCAACTAAAAACCATCAAACCAGCTTAACCATGCTACGTTACGCCATTATCTTCTTCGTTGTTGCCATTATTGCCGGAATCCTTGGATTCGGTGGAATCGCCGGCGGAGCCGCCAGTATCGCCCAGGTACTCTTCTACATTTTCCTCGTACTGCTCGTCGTGAGCCTGCTGAGCGGATTGCTGAAGAAGGCCTAGGCCCTGTCCAACCCAAAACTTTAAGCGAAGCCGCCGTCGGAACTATCCGGTGGCGGCTTTGTCATACTTACTAAATGAATACTCCCCGCTACCAATGCTGAATCGAACCCTGCTTACCGCCTATACCCTATTGCTTACCGCCGTTGGTCTCTTTGCCCAGCCGGAGAAACCCAGTCCTTACAGCAGCTCCGAAGCACCGGACACCGAGATGGACCCTTACGGTGGCGCCATCCTCTGGGTCGGATTGCTATTGATTGGAGTTGCCATCATCTACATCGTAGTAAAGGGGCGTAAGGCCTGATCTTTTTTAACCGTAAACTACCCAATCATGAAATCCTCAGTAAACTACTTTTTTATCTTTATCGCCCTCTGTTGCGGAACGATGAGTTGCGGCAACAGCAGCGTGGACGGTGAGCCGGCGGTCGTCGAGAATGTCTTCCGGGGGCCTGACTGGGAGGACCAGAGCGCCCGCTCCGAATACACGGACCAGACTTCCGATCCTACTACCGACCCCCTTAAGGATGGCACCGAATCCAACTGGGTGGAGCCAAAATATACGGACGACGAGTACGAGGCTGCCTATTCGACTTCCTCCACGAACCCGAAGAACCAGATACACAAGTTGCCCGAGGTCAGGGAATAGGGCATCCGCTAAAACAGAAGACCCCGTTTCGCACTGCGAAACGGGGTCTTCCGTTTACTGGAGCCGTCCATCGGACTCGAACCGACGACCTATTCATTACGAATGAATTGCTCTACCAACTGAGCTAGGACGGCACAATGATATGCGATAGTTGATTCCTGATCTTAGATTGGTGACCGGGCTACCGCACGACTTTACTCACGGCGTTCGTGAGGCACCAAGAGGCAATTAACGCATTTGGACCGCAAAGATAAGTCAGGGTTCCTAAACTTTGTACCTTTGCATCCTGATTATGACGAATCAAAAAAAGGAAATTGCCCGCCGACGTACGTTCGGCATTGTTGCTCACCCGGATGCCGGTAAGACTACGCTCACCGAGAAGCTACTGCTGTTCGGTGGGGCCATCCAGGTAGCGGGAGCGGTCAAGAGCAACAAGATCAAGAAGAGCACGACCTCCGACTTTATGGAGATCGAGCGGCAACGGGGTATTTCGGTGGCCACTTCGGTGATGGCCTTCGACTACGGCGACAAGAAGATCAACATCCTGGATACGCCGGGGCACAAGGACTTTGCGGAAGACACCTACCGTACCCTGACCGCCGTGGATAGCGTGATCGTGGTGATCGATGTCGCCAAAGGTGTTGAGGAACAGACCGAAAAACTGGTGGAAGTCTGCCGTATGCGCAAGACGCCGGTGATCGTGTTCATCAACAAGATGGACCGCCCCGGCAAGGAGGGGTTCGACCTGCTGGACGAAGTGGAACAGAAACTCCAACTCCGCTGTACGCCCCTGAGCTGGCCCATCGGAATGGGTGAGCGTTTTCAGGGCGTCTACAATATTTTCGAGCAGCGGCTGGTCCTCTTCCGGCCAGATAACAAACAGGGACGTCCGGAGGAGACCATCGAATTCGATGACCTGGATGACCCTGAGCTGGACAAACTGGTGGGGGAGGCCGCGGCGGAGGAACTTCGTTCCGAGGTCGAAATGATCACCGGGGTGTACCCCAAATTCGACCGGGAAGAATACCTCACCCAGGTAGTCAGTCCCGTTTTCTTCGGTTCCGCGGTCAATAATTTCGGCGTGAAGGAGCTGCTCGACTGCTTCGTGCAGATCGCGCCCCCGCCCCGCCCCCGGCCGGCCGAGGAGCGGCAGGTCATGCCTAATGAGGAAGCGTTCAGCGGCTTCGTTTTCAAGATCCACGCAAACATGGATCCGCGCCACCGCGACCGGATCGCCTTTCTGAGGATCTGCTCGGGTACCTTCGAGCGGAATACCAATTACCTCCACGTACGGCAGGGGCGGAAACTGAAATTTGCGAACCCGACCAGTTTCATGGCCGATCGCAAGGAGGTAATTGACGAAGCCTTCGCCGGTGACGTCGTCGGTCTCTACGACAGCGGAAACTTCAAGATCGGAGATACGCTGACGGAGGGGGAGGAGTTACACTTCAAGGGGATCCCCAGTTTCAGCCCCGAGCAGTTCCGCCGCGTTATCAATGGTGACCCCCTGAAGAGTAAACAGCTCGCCAAGGGAATCGATCAGCTGATGGACGAAGGGGTCGCCCAACTCTTTACCCGGGAAGTGGACAACGCCCAGATCATCGGTACCGTCGGTGTCCTGCAATTCGACGTTATTCAGTACCGTCTCGAACACGAATACGGAGCGACGGTGATTTACGAACCCATCAACCTGCACAAGGCCCTCTGGGTGACCTGCGAGGACGAAGCCGCCCTGAAGGCATTCCGGGATCGCCGCCGCCAGCACATCGCGGAGGACAAATCGGGCCGCCTGGTCTACCTGGCCGACAGTGCCTGGACGCTACAGATGGCGAAGGATAACCACCCGGAGATCGTCTTTCACGCCACTTCGGAGCTTTAGTTAAAGTTGAGTTAATACGTGATATACAAGGCAGCGTACCTTGTGATACAACTTTCCTTGCCGTACATTTGTATTGTATTTAATCAGAAGCGGTTTGTAGCCTACTGTTGAAATTTTGCTCGCCGCCACCAACCAGCACATCTTGACTTTAGCGTTTTTCTCAGAAAGCACATTGCTTTTGCCCGTATTCTAACGAACGCACCTTTTTATGCTAAAGAATTTCTTCCGCCTTGTTCTCTCCGTTGCCGCCGTACTCTTTATGAGTAGTTCGAAGTTCGACTTCCCGGCTTACTTTGAGACCCAAGTGTCCACCGCCTCCGCTTTTCTCGTTCCGGTCAATCTGGATAATGCCGTAGAAGAGGAGATTCCCACCGTTGCACCGGTGGTCGAAGAGGAGCCCGTACTCAAGCCCCTCCGTACCTGCCAGAACGCAGAACTGGAAGCGCGCCTCAAGCAGCGCATCCTCGCAAACCCCACCTGGGCCAAGCTTTACCGCAGCAAGCGTCTCAGTGTCGGCCTCGTCGATATGCAGGACGAAACCAGCCCGCGCTACGCCACCCTCAACGGGAAGCACATGATGTACGCCGCCAGTCTGCCGAAGATCGCCGTACTCGCCGCTGCCCACGACGCCATTGAGCGGGGAGAACTGAAGGAAACGGCCGAGATCACCCACGATATGCGGCTGATGATCGCCAAATCCAATAACGCCGCCACTACGCGGATGATCGACCGCGTCGGCTTCGAGAACATCGAACGCACCATGCGCGACCCCGACCACAAACTCTATGACCCCGCTTTTGGCGGCGGTCTCTGGGTAGGCAAGCGCTACGCCGCCGGCGGCCGCCGTTACCCCGACCCGATGAAGGGAATCAGCCACGCCGCTACCACCGACCAGATCTGTCGTTACTTCTACATGCTGGCCAACGGTAGTCTCGTTAGCGAGCGCAGCAGCGAGAAGATGAAGCGTTACCTGGTCGACCCGGAACTGCACCACAAGTTTGTCAATACCCTTGACCGCATCGCTCCCAACGCCAAGGTCTACCGGAAGTCCGGCTCCTGGTCCGTCTTTCACGCTGACGTAGCCATGGTGCAGGGGCCCAATCGTAACTACATCATGACCGCCCTCGTGGAGGATCCCGCCGGCGAGCAGATCATCCGTGAGCTCGGCGCCGTCCTCGACGAACTGGCGGGGAACTAAGAAACACGCATTTACCTTTTACAGTGACACACTGTTTTATCACTGTCCTGAAATACATGACTGTCTTTAGGCCCTCTTCGCTTGCGAAGAGGGCTTTTTTGGTCGATAGTATTAGCAGACGGTGACCATCGACTATTTACTAGCAATGGCGGGGACGCAGGTGCAAAGTACTAATTCACCCCACAGTCCGCGCAGTAGCCGGTAACGGTCGCGTGCAGGGCCACGGCCCGGTAACCGGCGGGCAGGGTAGGGTGGAGCTCCCCGGTCAGACACTCCATCTTGTCGCAGGATAGGCAACGGAAGTGTACGTGGTCGTGGGTGTGCCGGTGGATTTCACAGTCGGTACAGAGGGCGAAGTACTGGCGACCGTTGTCAGCAACAACGCGGTGAAGCAGCCCGTCCTCCGTAAAACGATTCAGAATGCGGTAGACCGTAGCCCGGTTGATGTCCTCGGAGAGCTTATCCACGACCATTTCGTGGCTGAGCGCCCCGTCGGAGGATTTAAGGATGTCCAGGACGGCTTCCTGGGTGGCGGTACTTCGGCGGTTCATACTGATGCGACTTTGTTGCAATAATTATTGCGATTGTGTTGCAATAATAAGAAATTGCGCTAACTTTGACCGCAGATTCAATTATCAACTCAGGCAAAAAATTCATTCCATGACGTGGACTCATAAACTACTGCTGCCCCTGCTCGCCACGCTCTTCCTCCTCGTAAGCGGGTGTGACGACGATGACGACCCCATTATCGACGAAGGGGAAGAATTGATCACCAACCTCGTTTATACCCTGGTTCCCACGGACGGAGGCCCCCCCGTCACCCTGGAATTTGACGACCCCGATGGCGACGGCGGTAATACCCCGGTAATTACCGTATCCGCTGCGCTGAAGACCAACACTACCTACGACGGTAGCCTCACGGTGGCCGCTCCGGATGAAGACATCACCCCCGAGATCGAGGAGGAGGATGAAGACCACCAGTTTTTCTTCCTGACCTCCACCGGCCTGTCTCTGTCGGTGGCCTACGCGGATGCGGACGGGGACGGTAACCCCATCGGGTTGGATACCGAGGTGACCACGACCACCGCAGGCAGTGGTAATCTGACCGTCATCCTTCGTCACGAACCGAACAAGACCGCCACGGGTATTGCCATCGATCAGCCCGGGGTGGCCGGCGGGGAAACCGACATTGAGGTTATCTTCCCGATAATGATCGAAAATTAGAATAAGTATGGTTTTCCGGTTGGTGATACTGGGCCAGTTACTACTCTCGCTTACGGGAGTTGTGCTGGCCCAATCCGGTTGTGATCTGTTCGTAGCCGGCCGGTTACTGGACGAGCACGACCGGGAAGAGCTGGCCTTCGCTACCGTTTATTCCCTGACGGAAGCGCGGGGTACCCAGGCGGATGCGATGGGTAACTTCAGGCTGGAAGGACTGTGCGCCGGGGCCCAAAGAATCCGCTTTTCGCACATTGGCTGCGATCCTAAAATAGTGGACTTCGTACTGAGCGGTGATACCACGGTGTCGGTCAGTTTGCATCACCACGACAATTATACCGAGACGGTAACGGTGAGCTCCGCCCGGGGTAACATTGCCTACTCCGAGCGGATCGGGGGGCAATCCGAGAAGCAACTTTCGGAAGTGCTGGAGGAGCTTAATGGCGTAAGTAGTTTACGTACGGGGACGGCGGCGGCCAAGCCGGTCGTCGACGGACTGTATGGTAACCGCCTGAGCATCCAGAACAACGGTATCGCCCAGTCGGGACAGCAATGGGGAAACGACCATGCTCCGGAAATCGATCCCTGGGTGGCGGCTTACGTCCGCGTCGTGGAAGGGGTCGATGCCCTGCGCTACGGGGGCAGTACACTCGGCCCGACGGTGCTCATCGAGCCTGCCCCGCTGAACGGGTCTCTTCAGTCCGGCGGCCGGGCCGGCTACGGCTTCCAGAGCAACGGCCGGGGGCACGTCCTGAACGGTCGCGTCCAGGATTCTACCTTCCTGCTGTACCGACTCAGCGGTACCCTTAAAGTCAGGGGAGACCGCAGTGCCCCGGATTATTACCTCAACAACACCGGTAACCGGGAAGCGAACGTTGCCCTGCAGGTTGCCAAGTCGCTGCGACCCAACCTTACGGCGCGGGGCTACTACAGTTTGTTCAACGCCGAGATCGGGGTATTGCGGGGCTCCCACATCGGTAACCTGACTGACCTACGGACAGCCATCGGAAGGTCCGAACCATTTTTTACCGAGGATGATTTCAGCTACGAGATCGGATCTCCCCGGCAGCGGGTCAGTCACCATCTGCTGAAGGGGGAAGTGGAATACGCGCCCAACGACCGTTACCGGATCGGTCTGCGGTACGGCGGGCAGCTGGATTTGCGGCGGGAGTTTGACGTACGCCGGGGCGACGATGATCGCCCCGCACTGGAACTCGAACAATTCAGCCATTTGCTGGAGACCTGGTTCCGGCGCGACGGGGTCGGTCAGGGGCACCTGGAGGGAGGTATACAAACTACCCTGGTCTCGAATGACAACGTGCCCGGTACCGGCATCCTGCCGTTGATCCCGGATTATAACGGCCAGTTGTATTCCGGCTACCTGACGTACCACCGGGAGGGAAGCGGGCCTCATCTTCACTTCGGAACCCGCTACGACGTCCAGTCCTACGAAGCGATTACCATCAGCCGTGACCTGCCCCGCCGGATCGAGCGGTTCGACCACCGCTTCGGTGCCCTGAGCGGAAGCGCGGAGATCAACTTCCGCCCGGAACGAGCCCTGCGCTATCAGCTTAGCCTGAATTACCGGGAGCGTGCACCCCAGATCAATGAACTCTACAGTCAGGGGCTGCACCAGGGAGTATCGGGCATCGAGGAGGGCGACCCGGAGCTTGACAAGGAGCGTTCGTTGAAACTTACCGCCGGATTTCACTACGCCACCGCGGACGGGCGGCTGACGCTGACCGGACGGGCCTTCGCCCAACGGGTCGGCGGCTTCATTCAACTGGAACCGCAGGATTCATTCCGACTGACCATCCGGGGGGCATTTCCCGTTTTCCGCTACCGGGGCCTGGATGCCCGGCTCTACGGGGCCAATCTTTCGGTACTGGCGGAACTGACGGACCGGTTGCGGGCCGATGCCCGCCTGGCCATTATCCGTGGCAGGGAAGTGGCGTCCGGCCGCTCACTCGTATTCCTGCCCACCGACAATTTACGTACGACCCTTACCTACGAGTTCAACGATCGCTTGGACGTTCGGGTGGGCGCACTGCTGGTGGGGAAGTCTGGTCAACTTGGGGAGGACCAGGATTTTCTGGCCGCCCCGGAGGGCTACGTACTGCTTGAAACCGGGGCCGGATACCGCTTCTCCGATCGTTGGAAATTGAACCTGGCGGTGGAGAACCTGCTGAACACCCGCTACCGGGATTACCTGGACCGGCAGCGGTACTACGCCGATGCAACGGGGCGGAGCGTCAATCTGCGGGTTACCTTCGATTGGTGAGCTACAACCGCCGTCGCGTGCGGCCCTTCAGTGCATTAAACTCCTCCACAATGGTGGTCAGGTCCCGGTAGCGGTACCCTTTACCACCAATTTTATCGGCGAGCCCGGGTGCGGATTCCCGGAAGAAATCCCGCAGGCTACGCCGGAAACCATTACGGGGAACGGGAAGAATCTCCCCCTTGCCGTATCCAAGATAATAGGTAGGCGGAGGGGTGACGAAGAGTCGGAGCAGGCTGTCATCCACCCAGCGGTCGCTACCGTCGGGTAGCCGGTAAAGGGTCAGGGCCTTACCGGAGATATCCTCCCGGAGAAAGTACCACTGTCCTTCGTGGTAGCGGCTGACGTAGCGCAGCGATTGTCCCCCCAGGTTGAAACCGAACCCCTCTACGAGAAAGGGGTGGATCACGTACTGGTCACCAAAGTCATTGGTAAAGACCATGACGTTACCGGTGGGGATGTAGGAGATCTCGTTGAAGTAGCCGGTCAGTTTGTATCCGTCCTTGGTGAGGAGGAAGCCGGGGTAACTGGCCGCGGAGAGGCTTACGGAGAAGAGGAGAAAAAGGAAGAAGGGGTACAGTTGCCGCATAGTCAAGGGATTGTAGCCCTAAAATACGAATAAGCCGGATTTGGTTCCCGTAACTTTTCGAACTACTGCAATAGCGGCGTCACCGCGGACCGTAAATCGGGGTAAGTCGCGAAGGCGCGGCGGTAGACATACTGTAGTTCATTGCGGTAGATCAGGGTAGTGGGCAGGGAGCCGGACCAGAGCCGGTCGAAGGTCCTGCCCCACTCCGTATCCTCGGTAGAGAGAATGAGGGAAGGGATGGTGACGCCGGCCTTGGCCAGAAAATCGGGAACCCGGGCGACGTCGGCCGGCTTGGTGTCGAGGCTGACCAGGATCAGCTGGAGGGGAATGTCGCTTTCGGTGTCGGCCAACCGCTGCAGGAGGGGAAGTTCCTCAATGCAGGGCTTACACCAGGTTGCCCAGAAGTTGATTAAAAAGGTAGTGTCGCCCCGCTGTTCGAAGAGGGGGGCGACCTGACTGAAATCCGTATACCGGGGTGGCTGGGAAGCGGGGCCGGCGATGGTCCGAAAACTTTGCACCTGCGTGCCCGCCAAATCATTTTGGGGATGACCCCCATCCCTGCACCCCATTAGTAAGCACAGTAAGGCAAAGAAAATAAATAACCTCATCCAGCGACTTTTTGTATGGAATCCCGGAGCTGGTCTACGTCACGACAGCCGATGAAGTAACGCTCGCCCCGTTTGGTAACGATGGACAGCCCGTTTCGGCCGCTGAGACTGAAACGTTTTTCGCCGCCGAGGCCGATGTTGCTCTTGTGGTCGGGGGCAAGCATGGGCGTACGGACGATCTTGCAACTGTCTACTTCTTTCCACTTGATCTTGCGGGATTTACCGTGCAGCGGCGTCATCTGGTACTTGATGGATTTGTCGCTGACGCTGACCTTGAGACGGACCTGGAGTACGGCCCAGGTAAGTAAACCAAGACCGGCCGCGATGCCGCCGTAGATGAATGCATCGGTGGTAGCCTGCTTCAGAATGGCCTGTACCATACCGTAGCCGGCAGCAATGATACCCGTGCCGAGGAGAGCCAGGGCAAGCAGGTTGCGAAAGCGCATTTCTTCCTTATAGAGTCGGTTAGCCATGTCGTTATTGTTTTAGTGAGGAAACGTAAAGTTAACAAAGATGAACTATAATTTACACTGAGTTAACATTGAATTAGCTCTAGGTTAACGATATGGCGGTGTGTTTAGTTGCTGTTGTTCAAATATTCTGGTGCAACGGCCAATCTTCCGGCAGCGGAGCCTCTACGGTGATTTCCTGGCCCGTAAGCGGGTCGGGGAAGACGATGGTAGCTGCGTGGAGGGCGATCCGGTGGGCACCCAGGATACGCTGAGAGCCGTAATCCGCATCCCCGAAAACGGGACATCCCAGGGCACTTAATTGTACGCGGATCTGGTGAAACCGCCCGGTGACCGGTTGAATGGCGTAGCAGTGGAGCCCGTCGTGGGTGCGGAGTAATTCATAATCCAGTACGGCTTCTTTCGCATTGGGTAGGGGACGGGTGCTGGCGACGGCCCGCCGCCCCATACGGTCACGGGCGAGGTAGTGGCGGAGGCGGCCACTACGTTCGGGAAGCAGGCTGTCCGTTACCGCGAGGTAGGTCTTACGCACTTTCCGGTCGGCAAAAGCCTGGTTCAGGGAGAGCAGGGTAGACTTATTGAGGGCCAGCAACAATACGCCGCTGGTGGGGCGGTCGAGCCGGTGTACGATACCCACGTAAGGTGATTTAAGGGAGCGCGGCCGCCGGAAATGCTCGAGGGCACGGGCCTCGACGGTATCATTGGTAAAGTTTTTTTCCGTCGCAATACCGGCGGGCTTGTTAATGGCGACGTAGCGGCTGCCCTCGTGGAGGATGGTCAGGAGTGGGGATGGTTGCATGGGGTGAAAATACGGCGAGCGGTCCGTGAATCGCGGTCCTTGAATCGCGAGCAGCTAAAGCAACTCGCTGGTGGAGAAAGGGCCTGAAGGCCCTTCCCTTCCAGCATACTGCTTTAGCTGTATGCGGCTACCCCGTCTGCACCTGGTACGTGATTCCCAACCGGTCGATCGCGTCAATGAACTCCGTATCGGCGTCCACCAGCCGGTCGCGGCTGTACATTTTGAGGGTAGTTCTCTCATCCGGGTCGTAGAAGACCATGCGGAGTTTCTGCTGGCCGCGGTACTGCTGACAGACATCGTCGAGTTTGACCACCAGTTCCGGCGTGAGTTGTGGAAGCGGTAATTTGAGGATAATGGCCTCGGTCATTTCCCGCCCCAGCCCCTCCAGGATCTTGATCTCGAGGACGTTGAGTTCCAGTTCATCGCTGTTCCACGACTTCTTATAGTTGGCCTTGACGAAAACGGCCTTTCCCTGGTTGAGGACGTGACGGTAGTTTTCGTAGTCGTCCCGGAAGAGTTTGAACTCGATGGCGTCATCAAAGTCACTGAGTTCGAAGATACCCCAGCCGTTGCCGTTCTTGCTCACCATGTGGCGGGCCGAACTGACCATACCGGCCAGCTTGACGGTCATCTTACCGTACTTCTCGGGGGAGAGTTCCCCGAGGGAGCAGGTGACGTAGTTGTCGATCTCCAGTCGGTAGCCGTCCAGTGGATGGCCGGAGACGTAGATACCGGTCACTTCTTTTTCTCGGCCGAGTTTGATGGGCAGCGTCCACTCGCGTGCTTCCGGCGGGGTAGGGGGCTCGACCCGAATCTCCTCCTGTGCTTCGGCGAAGAGGCTGGCCGCGGCCTCCGCCTGGCGGGCGATGGTGCCGGTGGCCGTTTTGACGGCATCCTCCAGGTAGGAGTCGAACTTCGGGGTGGGGGCGTAGTACTGCGCCCGGTGGATGTCGGGGAAGCAATCGAAACCACCACCGTCGACCAAAGCTTCCAGGACACGCTTGTTCACCGTGCCGGCCTCGACCCGCAGCAGCATGTCGAACAGGTCCGTAAAGGGGCCGTCGGTGCGGGCGTTGAGGATGGACTCCACCGGCCCTTCTCCGACGCCCCGCAGGGCCGTCATGCCGATGCGGATGGCACCGTCCTGGTTGACGGAAAAGTCCGCCTGGCTCTCATTGACGCTGGGCCCGAGGACGGTGACGCCCATTCGCTTGCACTCCTTCAGGAAGAAGGTGAGCTTGGTGATGTCCGACTTATTGTGGGTCAGCACCGCGGCCATGTATTCGGCGGGATAGTGCGCCTTGAGGTAGGCCGTCTGGTAAGCTACGAAGGCGTAGCAGGTAGAGTGACTCTTATTGAAGGCGTAGGAGGCGAAGGCCTCCCAGTCTTTCCAGATTTTACCGAGTTTCTCCTCGTCGTGGCCGTTGGACTGTCCGCCCTCGATGAAGGTGGGGTACATCTTGTCGAGTACTGCCTTCTGTTTCTTGCCCATGGCCTTCCGCAGCACGTCGGCCTGCCCCTTGGAGAAGTTGGCGATCTTCTGACTAAGCAGCATGATCTGCTCCTGGTAGACGTAGATCCCGAAGGTCTCCTTCAGGTACTCCTCCTCGGCGTCGAGGGTGTAAACGATGGGGCTGCGGCCGTGCTTCCGCTCGATGAACTCCGGGATGTACTCCAGGGGTCCGGGGCGGTAGAGGGCATTCATGGCGATCAAGTCGTCGAAGGTCGTCGGCTTGAGGTTCTTCATGTGCTTCTGCATCCCGCCGGACTCGTACTGGAAGATGCCGTTGGTTTCCCCCCGCTGGAAGAGGGCGTAGGTCTTTTCGTCGTCGAGCGGAATCTCGTCGATGTCGATCATCCCGACCTCGGGATAATTTTCGGACACCATCCGCAGGGCATCCTTAATGATGGTGAGCGTCTTCAGGCCCAGGAAGTCCATCTTCAGCAGTCCGGCGATCTCGGCCACCGAGTTATCGAACTGACTGATGTACATCCCCGTCTCCTTGTCGGCCGTCACCGGCACGTGCTCGGTCACCGGGGTGGGGGTGATGACGACTCCACAGGCGTGGACACCGGTGTTGCGGATGCTGCCCTCCAGTTTTTTGGCGGTACGGATGAGCTCGCCGATCTGGTCGTCCCCCTGGGCGAGGTCCCGGAAGGCGTAGGCCCGGTCGGCATCCTCGGAGTTCAGTTTGCCCTTCAACTTGGGGTGGATGTCTCCGTCGTGGAGAACGTGATGCAGGGTGGCCCCGAGCTGCTGGGGAAAACTTTTGGCGATGCGGTCCACCTCGCTGAGGGGGACGTCCATTACCCGCCCGACGTCACGCAGGCTGGACTTGGCCGCCATGGTGCCGTAGGTAATGATCTGGGCCACCTGGCTCTGGCCGTACTTGTCGATCACGTAGTCGATGACCTTCTGGCGGCCGACGTCATCGAAATCGATGTCGATATCCGGCATCGAAACCCGCTCCGGATTGAGGAATCGCTCGAACAGCAGGTCGTACTTGATGGGGTCGATGTTGGTGATCCGCGTACAGTAAGCGACGGCCGATCCGGCGGCCGACCCCCTGCCGGGACCTACGCTGACCCCCATCTTGCGGGCCGCGTCGGTGAAATCCTGAACGATCAGGAAGTAGCCCGGGTAACCGCTGGCCTTGATGACGCTGAGTTCGAAATCCAGTCGCTCGCGTACGATCTCGTTGATCTCCCCGTAGCGGCGTCTGGCCCCTTCGTAGGTGAGGTGACGGAGGTAGTCGTCCTGGGTGGCGAAGCCGGGGGGCATGGGGAAATTCGGGAGCAGCACGTCCTGGGTCAGCTTCAGGTGCTCCACCTTGTCGAAGATCTCCATGGTGTTGGCCACGCTCTCGGGCACGTCCTGAAAGAGCCGGCTCATTTCGTTCTGACTCTTGAAGTAGAAGTCGGAACTGGGAAATTTGAAGCGGCTGGTATCGTCCTTCAGGCTGCCGGTATTGACGCACAGCAGAATGTCGTGGGGCATGAAATCCTCCTCCTCTACGTAGTGGCTGTCGTTGGTGCAGATCACCTTCACGTTGTGCTTGCGCGCCAGGATCAGGAGCTTCTGGTTAATGTCCTCCTGGCTGATGCCGAGTCCGTCAATGTCCTCCAGGCCGCGGTGGCGCTGGAGTTCGATGTAGTAGTCATCACCAAAGACATTGAGCCACCACTTCAGGGCAACCTCCGCCTCCTCGTCCTTCCCCTGCATGATCAGCTGGGGGATCTCGGCACCGATGCAGCAGCTGGTGGCGATCACGCCCTCGCTGTACTGCACCAGTAACTCCTTGTCGATGCGCGGAAATTTTCCGTAGAGCCCGTCGATGTACCCCAGGGAACAGAGCTTGGCCAGATTGTGGTAGCCGGTCTGGTTCTTGGCGATCATCAGTTGGTGGTAGCGCTTGTCCTTCTCGCCCCGGGCACGGCTGAACGACTTGACGTGCCGGTCTTCCACCAGGTAGAACTCACAACCGATGAGGGGTTTGATGCCCCGTTTATCGGCCTCCGCGACGAATTTAAAGGCCCCGAACATATTGCCGTGGTCGGTCAGGGCGACGCCCTTCTGCCCGTCGGCGACCGCCTTATCCATCATCACCCCGATCTCCGACGCGCCGTCGAGGAGGGAGTACTGGGTATGGCAGTGCAGGTGGCAGAATTCGGGCATGGAGGATGACTTTTACGGGAGCAGAGCAAGGTAGTCAGAAAACAGGTTTTTCAAACAAATAGTTATCCACACCGGCTGCCAGAGAGCCGTGCGCTCCGGCAGAATGCTGCAAGGTTGGGTGCTTACCCTACGGGCGGCGGCGCGCAGGTGCAAAATTGGCTAATTTCGGGTATGTCTCTACTCTCTACCCTATACTGGTCGTTTCCGCTGCTGGTGATCCTTACCGTAGGCTGTTTCGTATACGCGGCCCGCCCCGGCCGGTACCTGCTAATGCTCGTCCTGGGTTGGGCGGTACTACAGTCCGTCATAGCGGCCACCGGTTTCTACGGGGTAACTGGGGTGCTGCCACCCCGTTTCCTCCTCGTGATCGGGCCCGGACTACTCTTCGTGCTCTACGTCGGGGCGGGCCCCGGCGGCAGGGGTGTACGCTCCCGGATGAGCGCGGAGCGATTGCACTACCTGCACTTGGTACGTATTCCGGTGGAGACGATCTTTCTTTACAATTTGTACCGGGAGGGGTTGGTAGCCCTGGACCTGACTTTTGGGGGAAGCAACTGGGACATCGTACCCGGAGTACTGGTTCCGCTGGTCGGCTACCTGTACTACCGGAAGAAGTGGCTGTCGGGCCGCTGGGTACTGGCCGTGAATGTCTTCGGCTTTGGGTCCCTGCTCTGGACGATGTCCCTAGCGGTACGTTCGGCCCCCGGCCCCCTGCAGCAGTTGTCGTTCAATTTGCCGACGGTGGCGCCGCTGTACTTTCCCTTTGTCCTGCTGCCCGCGGTGATCGTACCGCTGGTACTGACGGCGCACTTACTGGTGCTTACGTCCGCTTTTTACAAGTCGGACCTCCAGTCCCGAACCCGCCTCCGCCAGGGTTCGGGCCGGAGAGGGCCGACATGAAAAAGCTAACCCCATGTCGGCCCTTTCCAATCGACGACGCAGGAGGAGGTTTGAAGGTCCGACTTGTGGAGCCGGGGTAGATGCTATCTTCACCCCATGTTACACAAGTATACTCTCGGCCTGCTCTTCCTCGCCCTACTGACGGGCTGCTCGCCCAAGAATTCGGCACCTGCGTCCGCGCCCAAAAATGCCGGGTTACTGGAACTGCGGGAAACCATGACCGGTACCTTCAACTCCTCTCTCCAGGCGCAAACCGACGACAGTTACTACGACATCTCCCTGGTCATGACGCCCATCTGGGAGGACCGCCCCGGTACCTGGCTCTACGTAGAGCAGGCCCTGGCCAGCACCCCGGACAACCCCTACCGCCAGCGGGTGTACGAGCTGGAGCACCTGCGGGGCAAGCGCTACGCCAGTCACGTGTACGAACTGCCGGAGCCCGAAAATTTTATCGGTGCCCAGGACGACCGCGCTAAATTCCGCAACCTGACGCCCGCCCAGCTCACGAAGCGGGAGGGTTGCACGGTCTTCCTCCGGCGCGAAGGGCCCGGTCTGTTCCGGGGGAGTACCAAAAAGAATCAGTGCCAGAGTTCCCTGCGCGGAGCCGCCTACGCCACCAGCCGTGTCAGTATCTCGAAGACTTTCGTCCAGAGCTGGGACCAGGGCTTCGATGCCGGGGGCACGCAGGTTTGGGGGGCTACGGAAGGGGGGTACATGTTTTTTAAGGAGAATTAAGAATTAAGAAACGAGAGATGAGATGCGAGACGTCTCGCATCTCATCTCTCGCATCCAATTTCTTTTTCCTACCTTTGCGGCCCGAAATATTTCGCTTTAACTGATCCAAGAGATTACTAAAGGCCTTCATTATGCCAGTTTACCTTCCCCAAGAAAAAATGGACGAGATCTTCGCCGAGTACGCCGGAGACGCCAAAAACACGGGTGACACCAAGGGACAGATCGCCCTGTTCACCTTCCGCATCCAGGAACTCAGCAACCACCTGCAGACCCACCGTAAGGACCACAGCAGCCGCAAGGCCCTGCTGAGCCTCGTAGGTCGCCGCCGCCGGATGCTGGCTTACCTCCAGGGTAAAGACCTGCAGGGCTACCGCGACCTGATCGCCAAGCTGGGTATCCGTAAGTAAGATCGCTAGCGCTGAAAGAGGAAAGAAGAAAGACCGCTAGCGCTGCAAGACAAGAACACCCCTGCCGACAGCGTCGGCAGGGGTGTTCTGTTTGGTCCTTCCTCATTCAGCTCCGCCGCAAGGCGGGGCGGTTTTTCCTCTTTCTTCCTCTCCACCAACAAAAAAGCCCGCTCCGACAATGTCGAAGCGGGCTTTTTAAGTGAGTCCCCAGGGGTTCGAACCCTGGACCCCCTCATTAAAAGTGAGGTGCTCTAACCAACTGAGCTAGGGACTCAAAACTGCCTTATGGCTAAGGCGACGCAAAGGTAAGTTACTTCGGCAAAACCCGCAAGATTCTCCAAAAGTTTCTTTTGGGCGCAAAGACCGGCTTCTCCCGAAGAAGCAAAACGTACCCCCTATCGCTATGCGGCCTCGCCGGTCCTGCCACGGCGAGCGAGCGCAGCGACGGGAGTGGTGCTTCTTTTTTCTTACAGTCCCGCCGCAAGGCGAGACGGTCTTTCCTCTTTCCTCCCTTACTCCTCCTCGAACGGCAGCATCAGCTGCACCCCGTCCACCCCCTCCCGCTCCAGGTTGGAGACGCTCAGGCCCAGTAGCCGGACGACCGGCACGAAGGCGTGGTTCTCGTCCAGTAACTGGTGGGCCACTTCCTTCAGGTCGGAGAGTTTACGGATCTCTCCCGCAAAACTGCGGCTGCGGGAATGGATCACGAACTCCGGGCTCTTGAGTTTCAGGGTGAGGGTGCGGCCGTAGTTGTCGCGCTCGACCAGCCAGTGGAAGATCTTCTCGGCGAGGAAGTCGAGCTTCTCCTTCATCTCCTCCGGTTGGGTCAGGTCGTTGCGGAAGGTGCGTTCGGCCCCCACGCTCTTGCGGTTGCGGTGGGGGTTGACGGGGCGGTCGTCCAGGGCCCGGACGATGCGGAAGTAGTGGCGGCCCACCTTGCCGAAGCGGGTTGCCAGTTCGAGTTCGGAGAGCTCCAGCAGGTCGGCCCCCGTCCGGTAGCCCATCTTGTGCATCTTCTCGGCCGTCTTCTTACCGACGCCGTGGAAGCGTTCCACCGGCAGGGAGGCCAGGAAGGCGGGGGCCTCGGCGGGCAGGATGGCCTTCTGTCCGTCGGGTTTGTTGATGTCGCTCGCCACCTTGGCCAGGAACTTATTGAAACTGATGCCGGCGCTGGCCGTCAGCCCCGTCACTTCCAGGATCTCCTTCCTGATGGCCCGGGCGATCAGGGTGGCGCTGGCCGGCCCCCGCTTGTGTTCGGTCACGTCGAGGTAGGCCTCGTCCAGGCTCAGGGGTTCCACCAGGTCGGTGTAGGAGAGAAAGATCTCGCGGATCTGGTCGCTGACCTCCCGGTAAACATCAAAACGGCTCTTCACGAAGATCAGGCCGGGGCAAAGCCGTTGGGCGGTCATTCCCGGCATGGCCGAGCGAACGCCGTACTTGCGGGCCTCGTAACTGGCCGCGGCGACCACCCCGCGGGCGCTACCGCCACCGACGGCCACGGGCTTACCGCGCAGGTCGGGGTTGTCCCGCTGCTCCACGCTGGCGAAGAAGGCATCCATATCCACGTGGATGATCTTACGCAGTTCAGTAAGGGGCGCCCGGTTGGTTTTTCTCTTCCATTTCATGCATCAGCACCTCGGTATCGGCCGTGAGGTCATCTAACTTACGCTGGCCCTCGGTGCTAAGTTCGTCGCCTTCCCGCCGGACGAGGACTTCCAGTTCCTTACGTCGCTCGTCGAGCCGTTGCAGGTCGTCCAGGACTTCGCTATCGCGAATCTCCTCGGCCTTGCCTCGAAGCTGGGTGTACAGGTCATCCATCTTCTCCAGGGCATCGTCGTACTTGCCCTCCTTCATCTTGGTTCGCTCGCTGCGCAGGAGGTTCCAGGCATCCCGGCCGAGGTCGCCGACCTTACCGACGATCTCCTTACTCTGCGCCTTTTCCGTCTCACTGCCGAAGAAGTAATTGTAGCCCACCAGGGCCAGCACCAGGAAAACACCCAGTTTGATTATGGTACGTATCATGTCTCTAAGGTAGGGATTACCCGCCCAGCCCCGGCCGACCGTTCGGCCACAGTACGCCTTTCTCCAGGGTGAAAAGGTCCGGAAAGGGATCACTGACGAAATCCAGGTGACCGTCCAGGTCGGCGTAGAGTACGTTGGGCCGGCTCAGCGCAAAGTGCAGACCGGCGGAGATGCCCAGCCCGCACTCGTCGAGACAGCCGATCATCACCTCGTTACCGGCCGCCAGGGCCACGGAGTTGATGTGGAGCGCGGGGATGAGCCCTCCGACCTTCTGGAGTTTGATGTTGATCATGTCCGTAAAGTCGTGCCGGGTCAGGTGGAAGGCATCCTGCAGGGTCTTCAGGCTCTCGTCCGCCATGACGGGAAGTTCGCCCCCAAGGCTTACCGCACCCATATCCGATTCGGTGTGGATACTGGTCGGCTGTTCCAGTATCTGGATGTCCAGCGGTTGCGCCAGGGCTACGAACTGCAGGGCCTGCTCCAGGGAGTAGCCCTGGTTGCCGTCGAACCGTAACACGAGGTCCGGGTACCGGTTGCGGAGGGCCTTCAGCCGGGCGATGTCCTCGTTTACGTCCAGGCCGCCCTTCACCTTGATGATGAAGAAACCCCGGTCGACGAAATCCCGCGCGCGGCGCATGGTCTCCTCCATTCCCACGATGGTGATGGTGACGCTCGTCGGGATCGACTCCCGGTAGCCGCCCAGTAAATGGTAAAGAGGGAGGTCGGCCTGCTTGGCGATCAGGTCGTGCAGGGCCAGGTCGACCATGCAGAGGGCACTCGACTTCAACTGGCCGCGCAACCGCTCGATCAGCAGTGCATAGCGGGTAGCCGACTGTCCCTTCAGCGCGGGAGCGATGACGTCCCGGATGGCGGTTTCCACGTCTTCCGGAGACTCTCCGGTAACGCCCGGGTCGGGGGCGGCGCAGCCCAGACCGATCAGCCCACCGTCGGTCACCAGTTTCAGGATGAAGTTGGTGGCCCGGTCGATCGTTTCGTAGGCGATGGTGTAGGGCTCGGTGAGTTCCAGGTCGTGGCGCTCGTAGTCGACTTCGATTATCCTCATAATTTCAGGTGGCGCTCCACCAGTTGGACCAGTCCGGCACTGCCGCGGGCGAGTACGTCGAAACAGGGGAGCCCCGTCTCTTCGGTGACCGCCGCGCAGGCGGCATCGATCTCTCCGTCGGTCAGCCCCTCGTGGTTGAGGGTCACGGCGATCACCTCCCGACCGGAAACCACGCGGATGGCTTCGATCTGCTCCGTCACGGAGTGCAGCCGGTAACCGGGGAAACCATCGTATTCCTTGCGGGTAGGCGCGTGTTGCAGAATAACGAAATCCGGTCGGCCGGCGGCCAGGATCTCGAAGCCGCCGGGGTAGGCGGGGTTCATCAGGCTGCCCTGCCCCTCGATCACGATGGCGTCGGGGGACTCGTTGCGGTAGGCACTGACGACGGCGTGCTCGATCTCTCCGGCGACGAAGTCATTGATGCAGCTGTCCATGATCATGCTGTACTTGGCCCCCTGCATCCAGCCGGTCTGCCCGGTACCGATCATCTCGGCTTTACGGCCGGCATCGCGTAATCCGTGGACCAGCAGCCAGGCGGTGGTCCGCTTACCGATGGCGGAGTCGGTGCCCAGTACGGCTAGCTTCAGGCAGTCCACCTCCTCGATGTCGCCGCTGAAGAAGTGGAGGGTATCGCGATCCGGCGTCTTGCGCACGTCGCGGATCCGGAGGCCTTTCTCCCTTGCCAGCCCGGCCAGTCGGGCGTCATTGGAGAGAAAATCGTGGAGGCCGCTGTCCAGGTGGAGGCCGGCTTCCAGGGCCCGGGCGAGGGTGTCGCGGGCTGCTTCGGGCAGGCGACCGCCGTCCGGGGCAAGACCGACCACCAGGTACTCCGCGTCCGGGTGGGCGGCAATGGCGGCGGCGAAATCCGCGTAAACGGGGATACCATTGGGGCGGTTGTCGAGCACCTCGCCGCTGTCCTGGCCGGCGTAGTTGCCGTCGATCACGCCGAGTACTTCGTAGCGGTGGGTAAAGCGGACCAGCCCGTGGGCGGTTTTTCCGTTGGGGGTGTTAAAGGCCCCCTGGCAGTAGACGATGGCTTTGCCGTCGATCATAATGTTAGCGTTTAGCGGTAAGGATAGCGACGAGCGGGCCGGCGGTGTCCGGTCGCTCCAGCAGGGCGGCCAGACTGGCGGTACTGGCGGGCAGTACCCGCAGGGCTTCCCGTCGTGAAAGGTAAGTGGATAACTGGCGCATTTTTTCGTCGGAGACATTGTGGGCGCTGCCGCCGCTGTCCCGCACGGCATCCAGGGCCTCCTGCCCGTCGAAGCTGTGCCAGTTGATGAGTGGTTCGTTGGTGATCGTCTCCCGGATCCTGGCGGGGTCGAGGTCGACGCAACGGTCCAGTCCCTTGCGGAAGGAATAGACGATCGGGTTTTTGGCGACCGAACTGGCGGCCAGTACCGGAACCTTCACGTCCCCGAATCCCCGGTGGATACCGGCCAGGAGCGTGCCGTTGGAAACCGGAACCGCGCAGGCGGCCGGCGCGCGACCGAGCTGGTCCAGCACTTCCCGGCCGATGGCGGCGTAGGCGTCCAACTGGAGTTCGGTGTTCGCGCCGCCGGGGTTGGCGTCGTACCAACCGGTGACGGCGGCCCGTTCGCTGCTCAGCCCGACGACCTCCTCGTAGGTACCGGCGGGGCGGTGGACGATGGCGTCCAGGTCGGTCATCTCGCCCAGCCTTTCGGTGTGGTAGCCGGCGGGGATATAAACGTGGCAGCGTAGCCCGGCCAGCTTCGCGGCCAGGGCCATCGCTACGCCGTAATTACCGCAACTGGCCAGGATCACGTCGGTGTACCCTTGCTCCAGGGCGTCGGCGAGTTGCGCGAAGGCAATGCGGTCCTTCTGGGTACCGGTGGGGTTATCGCCCTCGAACTTCAGGTAGACCTCCTCCAGGCCGAAGTCGCGTTCCAGGGCACGGGACCGGCGCATCCAGGTATTGCCGACTTCCCGCTCGGTCAGGGTACGGAAGGCCCGCAGCCGCTCCGGGAGGGGAAGGCTGGTCGTCGAGGAAATCTGGGCGAGGGCCCGGGCGGCGGGGCTGATCTGGTTGGTGGCGGTGCGGACGGCATCCCGAAGGGTCATGGATGGAATATATGTACTAGAACGGATTTCGGGTAAGATAGTGCGGCGGCGGGGGCGGCGGCGCGCAGGTGCAAAAAATTCGGTGATCAGCGGGAGCGGCGAGACCGGAGGGGAGGCCCGCTGCGGTTGTCGGGGAAGCGTATGGCTTTTGGACGGACGAGTGGCTACCGCCATACCCCTAAATCTTTTTCAAGCGTGGTGACCGCGGTAGCCACTCGTTAATCAATGATCGTTTTTCACCAATCGTTAATTCCGGCTTCGGGCTTATTCAACTGCGCCACCGCTTCGCGATGACGCGGACAGGAGCGAAATATCCTCGGCCCGGGGCGCAAACGAAGGGGACGCCTGCCCCATTTTGAAAAGCCTGCACCCGCGCCCCGCCGCCCATTTGTGCAATTTTAGGAGTTTCCGCATCCAGCATCCAAAAAACCCGCCATGCGCAGCACCCTGACTACCCTATTCCTGTTCCTATCCCTGTCCCTTACCCTATCCGCCCAGCACGTTTACTCCGGCTGTATTTACGATGCCGATGGGGAGGGCCTCATCGGAGCCAGCATCCTGATCAAGGGGACTACCACCGGTACCGTATCCGACATTGACGGTTGTTACAACCTGATCGGGCCGGACGAACGGGCAACCCTTCAGGTCAGCTACACCGGCTTCCAGACGGTCGAGGTGGAAGCAGAGGCCGGCGTGGCCGACAAGATCGTGCTTACGGCGGATAACACCCTGGACGAGGTTGTAGTCACCGGCTATGGGGTTCCCCTGATCGGTGCCGATCGTACTACTTCAGGTTACGCCGATCGGTCTTATTCCATCAGTAAGGCATCCGCGACCGCCCCGGTCATTGGCAAAAGTTTCAATCACCCCGGCCCCGCCGCCGGCCAGCTCACCGCCGGAGAAGTCAACGACTTCGGGAAGTGGGACATGTGGGATGACATCAGCAAGGAAGACCTCGGGATGTACCGCGACGGCTGGAAATTCTATCCGGAGCATCGCTATACCGTGCAGTTAATCTACCCGGACGGTAGCCCGGCGGCCAATCAGCAGGTACAGCTGAAAAATGAAAGTGGAGGGGTAATCTGGGCCGCGCGTACGGACAATATGGGCCGGGCCGAACTCTGGCGGGGTATGGATGGGAACGACGACCCACAAAACAAACTTTACCTCACGGAGCGGCCCGCCAAGACTTTTACCGAGGGCCTCAATACGATTGTCTTGGACCAGCCCTGCGTACCCCGTTCCGCCGTTGACGTCGCCTTCGTCGTCGACGCTACCGGGAGCATGGGCGACGAGATCAGTTACCTCAGCAGCGAGTTGCTCAACGTGATGGAACGGGCCGGTGACAGCCTGGCCGATCAGCAACTGCGCACGGCTGCCGTCTTCTACCGGGACACCGAAGAAGAGTACCTCACCCGTAGTCTGGACTTCCAGGACGACCCGGCAAGGGTGAAGGATTTCGTCGCACGCCAGTCCGCCAGCGGTGGGGGAGACGCCCCCGAAGCCGTCGGGGCCGCCCTCCGGACCGCCCTGGATTCCCTGAACTGGAACGACAACGCGGTTGCCCGCCTGCTCTTCCTGGTCCTGGACGCGCCGCCCCACCGGGACTCGGCGGAAGTGGCCCTTCTGCACCGCCTGACCCGGGCCGCCGCCGCGCGCGGGATCCGTATCATCCCGGTCGTCTGTTCGGGGATGGACCAGAGCGGGGAGTACCTGATGCGCAGTCTCGCCCTGGCAACCAACGGTACCTATACCTTCCTGACGGACGATAGCGGAATCGGTGGCCACCACCTGGAACCCAGTACCGATGCCTACGAGGTGGAGAAACTGAACGACTTGCTGGTACGCCTGATCGGGCAGTTCGGTCGCGAACAGCGGTGCGGTACCCCGGCCGTGACAAAGGTACCGGTTGCCGGGACGGAAACGGAAGTGGAATGGACCGCTTACCCCAACCCCACCAGCGGTCCGCTCACCCTCCAGTTACCCCGGGCGAAGGGAGCGGTCTACCTGCTGGATGCGTTCGGTAAGCTACTCCGCCGCGTGGAAGTCGACCGCCGCAAACTGACGCTGGAGCTGGGCGATCTGCCGGCCGGTGCCTACTTGCTGCGCTACGTGAACCAGGAGGAAGAAAGCTCCCGCTGGGTCATTGTCGAAGCTCGGTGATCCGCTGCAGGATGAGGGGGGCGGACTGATTGAAGGCGGCTTGGTGGTCCGCTCCCTCCAGTTCCACCAGCTCGATCGCGGGGTTGGCCGCGGACAGCCGCGTAAAGGCATTCCGGGCCCCGATGACGGGCACGTCCGTATCCGCCACGCCGTGGTAGATGGTCAGGGGGAAGCGGGGCGACCAGTTGGTCAGGTCGTTGTCTTCCAGGGCGGAGAGATAACCCCGGTCGGTACCGTCGAGAACGCCGGAGCGGAATGCACCGGTCAGCAGTTCGTTCGGGCGTCTGCTGAAACCACCGTTGATCCAGGTCAGACCGTCATTGATCGGCCCGGTAATGAGGGCCGCGTTGTCCGGGGTGACGTAGAAAGACCAGGGTCGGTCGAGTCCGTAGATGTCATCGTAAGCCTGGGTGATCCAGAGGTAGAGCGGGGCCAGGAAAACCGGCTCCGTTCCCGTCGCGAAGATTTCGGCAATGGCCACCTTGTCGTAGGCACCGCCGGCCGGAGCGGAGAAGGTGACGGTCCAGTCCGAGTTTTGCTCGATGTGGCGGTGGAGGGCCATGGTCGCGTCCCCGCCCAGGGAGTAGCCGGTGAGGTAGAGCTCATCGCGTACGGACAGTTCGAGCTCCGCCGCCAGTTCCCGGGCGGCCCGCAGCAGGTCGAAAGTGCTGCTGCCGAGCGTAGCGGCGTGCTGGTAAGGGTGGGGCCGGTTGTCGGAAGCCCCGAAGCCGATGTAGTCGGCCTGGACGGAGATCATTCCCGTACCGGCGAACAGGAGGACGGCCAGGTCGATATCCTCGAGGTTATCGGTCAGGGAAGGCACCCGATCGGGAAAGAGTACGGTGCCGGCTTGTACCGAACCGACCGGAGCGGAATCCACGCCTCCCGGTATGCCCACCAGGCCGGAGGCCGTGATAAGATTTCCGGCCGGGTCGGGCGTCCGGTACTCAACCCGGTAGAAAGTGGCCGGCGTGGCCTCGATGCCCTCCGGAAAGAGGTCGGGGTTGGTGACGGCGATATTCGCTGCGATGGCGGGGGTGATCTCGGCGACCCGGTCGTAGCGGAGGAGGGTGGTGTTATTGTTCTGATTGTCCTGGTCGATGGTGTCATCGTCCTTACAGCCGGGAAGGAAGAGGAGGGGGAGGAGCAAAAAGGGCAGGAACTTGAACATGGGCGGTGTTTGAGGGTAAGGAGTCAGAAAAACGGGTCAGGGTTGTCGACCGAAGCCGAATGCAGGAAGGCAGGAACTTACCACATCAGCCAGTGCCACTGCAGCCCACCCCGGCTGTACTCTACGGCGGGGGCCGGTAGTTTGAAGGTGTCCAGTACGCCGAGGACGAGGCGGACCCAGCGTTTGCGGGTGGGAATACGGCTGAAGTAGAGATCCGGGCTGAGGAAATACTGGCGGTAGCGCTCCGGTTCGTAGCGGAAGCTCTGCCCACCGACCCGCCAGCTGTTGCCGAGGGCGCCGTAGACGTCCTCCGTGCCGTAGCCGACGGCCACGTTGAGCCAGGTCGGAATACGGCTCTCCGGGAGGAAGGAGCGGGGGTTGGCGCTGACCCAGATCGTCATGGCATTGTAGTCCTTGAGGAAACGCTCGGGCCAGCCCCCGCCGAAGCGTTCCCGGCTCACGTAACCGAGGGAGGAAGTGGCTCCGTTGCCGTTGGTGACCAGGACATCGTCCGGGTGGGGGCGCAAGTCGTTACTGACCTTCAAAAGCAGCCGTTGTTCCCGCCAGAGTATATCCTGGGCGGTGAAGACGAGGCTGCCACCCAGATTGGCTCCCATGTCCGATAGGCTGAATCCCCACTCGGTGCTGAATCCATCGAGGGTTTCTATCGTGGCCTGTAGCAGATTCGCCACTCCCAGGGCGGTGTAGCGGGCGGCGGGTCGTTTCAACCCCGACCACCGGAGACCCGCGAAGGCGTACCGGCTGAACATATAGGCGGTGAAGGCGTGGCCGGCCTTGTCCATCTGGTTCCATTCCGGCCAGTCGTTGAAGGTATGGAAGGACTCCCGTTCGAAATCTTTGTACCAAATACTGTAGAGACCGACGGTTGCCGCCCCGTAGAGGGCCGCCCCGGTGCCGGCCGAAATGTAAAAGCGGGAGCGGTTGAAGTCGGCGGCGGGCGTCAGCCAGTTATCGGCGGCGTAACCGGACAGGGGGTCGCGCAGGGTGTAGTCGGGAAGGGAATCGGGCTGGGCGCTCAGGGGGGTGGCGGCCAAACAAGCCGTTGCCGGGAGGAGAATCAGCCAAATCCGGCTGCTTTCGAAAAAAAAAGCACTCATCCGCAAAAAAACCGCCTTCAAAGGGGGGGGCAAGTGGGCTAAAAACAAGCTATTATTGGCGGTTGATTCAGTCATAAAGTACTGAAATTCAATTGGTTGATTTTTTATACGGGGTCATAAAAAGTCCAAAAAACAGTATGATTGTACATCGTTTCGGGAAATTCTTACCGCACATTTGTAATGTCGAAAGGGAATACTGATCGACACGACTTAAACGACCTGCTTTAGAATTACACCTTTTAACTCCCAACGACCTGGGAACTATCGACTTCAGAATTTAGGCACAGACAGTTTCGTAATCTCATTAAATGACGACACTGGAGGAATTTGTCCCTCCGTAAAATTGGTATGTAGATAGCCTCTCAAAGCTCTTTTTTCGAACCGGTTGGCTTGCCAACCGGTTTCTTTTATTTGCGCCAGCCGTAAATATACTCAAAAGCCCCCGCATGCCCACCCACCTCGTCGCCCCCTCCCTCCTGGCCGCAGACTTTCGCCGCCTCGATCAGGCCATCGAACTCATTAATGAAAGCCAGGCCGACTGGTTTCACCTGGACGTAATGGACGGCTCCTTCGTTCCGAACATCTCCTTCGGGCAGTTCATCATCGAGCAGGTGGCCAGGGATGCCACCAAGTATCTCGACGTTCACCTCATGATCGATCGCCCGGAACGCTACATTGAAAGCTTCGCCAAGGCGGGGGCGGACGGCATCACCATCCACGCCGAGGCAACCAACCACGTTCACCGCGTTATCCAGCAAATCAAGGAAGCCGGCTGCCATGCGGGCGTGGCCCTCAACCCCCACACGCCGGTCAGCGCGGTCGAGAATGTTATCGAAGATCTGGACCTGCTCCTCATCATGACGGTCAACCCCGGGTTTGGCGGCCAGAAGTTCATTTACCAGAGTATTCCCAAAATCCGTCAGGCCCGGGAAATGATCACGACCCGCAACAGCCGGGCCCTCATCGAGGTGGATGGCGGTATCGGGTTGCAGAACGCCCAGAAAGTACTGGAGGCCGGTGCCCGGGTACTGGTGGCGGGCAGCAGCGTTTTCGGGGCGGAGGATCCGGCGGCGGCAATCGCCGGCTTGAAGGGAATCGCGAGCAACCCGGTAGCCCTGGTCTGAGGGGAAGGGGAGAGAAGAAAGACGGAACAATCGATACGACGGCGTTTTGTCTTTCTTCCCCGTTAAACATACGTTACCTCCCGCCCCCCGCACATAAATTCCTTCCCTGACCGGTTAATAACCCGATGATCACTTCAGAATCCGGTATTGGCTGGCGCAGCGCCGCGGCGCTCGTCGTGGCCAACATGATCGGGACGGGCGCTTTCACCACGCTGGGCGTACAACTGGAGTGGATCTCCAACGGCCCGGCCCTCCTCCTGCTCTGGGGGGTGGGTGGCCTGGTGGCCTGGTGTGGGGCGGTCAGTTACGCGGAACTGGGCGTACGTATGCCGAAGAGTGGGGGAGAGGCGCACTTCCTGGCCGAAATATTTCACCCCGTACTGGGCTTTTTGTCGGGTTGGGTGAGTCTGACCGTGGGGTTTGCCGCGGCGGTGGCCCTGTCGGCCATGGCGGTGGGCAGCTACCTCGGCGGCTGGCTGGGCTGTTCCCCGGTGTGGATCGCGGCGGCCAGTATCGTGGGGCTGTCGGCCGCCCATTGCCTGGGCACCCGTCAGTCGAGCCTGTTACAGAATACCCTGACGGGCGTGAAATTACTCCTGGTCCTGGCCCTGGGGCTGGCGGGTACTTTGCTGCCGGCGACCTCGCCGGGCGGCGGTCAGGTAGACTGGTCGCTGGCGGGGCTGACCGCGGCCTGGTCGCCGGGCGCGGGGGTGGCGATGATCTCGGTTTTCTACGCCTTCAGCGGCTGGAACGCGGCGGCCTACATCGTGGGGGAGATCCGCCAGCCGGGACGAAATTTACCCCGGGCACTGATCTACGGCACCCTGCTGGTCAGTGGTTTATTCCTGCTGTTGCAGTATGGTTTCCTCAAACAGGCGGGTACCGCGGCCCTCATGGGGCAGATCGACGTGGCCCGCATTGCCGCCGCCGCCATGTTCGGGGAGGCGGCCGGGGAAGTGGTCAGTCTGCTGATCGGCGTGCTGCTGCTCACCGGTATCTCGGCGATGATCTGGATCGGCCCGCGGGTCGTCATGGCCATGGGGAAGGGGCACGAGATTTGGCGGGTTTTCGGCAAAACCAGTCGTCGGGGCATCCCGCTACGGGCCACCTGGCTGCAGGGCGGCATCAGCCTGTTTCTGGTATTTACGGCCAGTTTCGAGCGGGTGTTGCTCTACTCCGGATTCGTGCTGCAGTGCTTCACTTTCTTGGCGGTAGTGGGGCTATTGGTCATTAGGGCGCGGACGCAGGTGCGAAGTGCTTACGTGGCCCCCTGGTACCCGGTCCCCCAGTTGGTGTTCCTGGCCTTCAGTGCGTGGTCACTTGGCTATTTGCTGGTTCACCAGCCCGTCGAGAGCTTACTGGGGCTGCTGAACGTGGTAGCGGGTCTGGTGGCCTATTACCTGGATCGCCGCTGACGTATCGTCGGGTAGGTTCATACCTCCCCCGTCCGGTGGCGCTGCTTGAGTGCATCCTCCCGCAACCGGCGCAGGAAGGGGCTGGCAAAGATGAAATCCTGCAGTACCTGGCTGTCGCTCTCCAGTACCTCGGCGCTGTTACCGTTCCAGGCAATTTTACCCTGCTTGACCAGCACGATGTTCTCGCCGATGCCCATGACGGAGTTCATGTCGTGGGTGTTGATCACGGTGGTGATCTTGTTCTTGTGGGTAAGGTCGCTGATGAGCTCGTCGATCAGGATGGAGGTAGCGGGGTCGAGGCCGGAGTTGGGCTCGTCACAGAACAGATACTTGGGCTCCAGGACCATAGCCCGGGCGATACCGACCCGCTTCTGCATCCCGCCGGATACCTCACTGGGGAAACGATCGTTGATCCCCTCCATATCCACCATTTCCAGGACCTCGTTCACCCGCATCTCCTTTTCCTTCAGGGTCTGGTTGGTGAACATGTCCATGGGGAAGCGAATGTTCTCCCCGACGGTCATCGAGTCGAAGAGGGCATTGCCCTGAAAGAGCATCCCGACTTTCATCCGGATTTTTCGGATAGCATCCTTGTCCAGCTCGAAAAGATCGGTGTCATCGTAGTAAACGGTTCCCCCGGAGGGGCGGAAAAGGCCGATCAGCAGCTTCAGCAGTACGGTCTTACCCGCCCCGGACTGCCCGATGATGAGGTTGGTTTTTCCGGCGTAGAACTCGGTGCTGATGCCCTTCAGGACTTCATTGTCGCCGAATGATTTCTCCAGGTTGACGGTACGGATCATGGTGGGCGGGGATTAGGTGAGCAGCAGGGCGATGATGAAATCGAACAGCAGGATCAGGATATTACTGACCACTACGGCGCTGGTACTGGCCTCCCCCAGTTCGATGCTGCCGCCCTTTACGTAGTAGCCCTTGTAGCAACTGACGGAGGTGAGCAGGAAAGCAAATACGGTGGCCTTCACGAACATGATGAACACGTAGCGGGGTACGAAAAACGACCGCAGGCCGAGCACGTATTCGGTGTGGCTGATGGCCCCCGGGAGCACGGTGGCCAGGTAGCCGCCGATGATGGAGACGAAAGCCGAAATGGCCACGAGCAGGGGAATAACGAACACCGCCGCCACCAGTTTCGGCATCACGAGGTAGGCCGCCGTATTGACGCCCATGATCTCCATGGCGTCGATGTGTTCCTTCTGGCGCATACCCCCGATCTCCGCCGCCAGGTTGGAACCGACCTTGCCGGCCAGTACCAGACAGGTGATCGTCGGGGCCATCTCGATGATGGTGATGTCCCGCACGATGTATCCGATGTAGTAGGAGGGGATGAAGCTGTCCCCCAGCTGGTCGGCGAACTGTACGGCCGTCACCATACCGATAAACACGGAGATGAGCAGGACGATGAAAACCGACCCGACACCGATGGCATCCATCTGGCGCATGGTCTCCTTGTAGTACATCGAGAACTTCTCCGGCCGGGCAAAGGCGGAGCGCAGCAGAATGAAGTACTGCCCGAGGTGGTAAAAAGCGGAGGACACGAAGTTCAAGGGACGGGAGGGTAGTGGGAGAATAAGTAGTGGGGAAACGCGAAGTACGGAGGGAGGTTTAGCCCGGGAGAGGATTTGGAGCTTTGGACGGGTTGGGCTGTTGGGCTGTTGGGCTGTTAGGCTGTTAGGCTGTTGGGCTGTTAGGCTGTTGGAGCGTCACCCATGCATATCCAAAGGGCCAACGGTCCAACGGTCCAAATATCCAACGGTACAGAATGCTCACTCCGGCTGAAACTCCAGGGCCCCCGCATCCGGCGTATCCGTATCCCGGGGGTTACCGGCCAGGTCGGTCGGCAGGGCGGGGAGAAATACGCCGAGGTTACGGCCAACGCCGAGACTGTCCGGCCGGTAATCGTCCGCGTCGATGGAGCGGAAGAGCGGGTCGCCGGTCTGCAGGTTGTAGCAGCCCGTACAGATGGTGGAGTAGAAGTCGCTGAGGATGCCCTCCCGGTCGGTGAGGAAGTCGGCATCCGTACGTACGACGGAATTATTGATGGAAACGTTGTAGAAGCCCGGCTCCGTCCCGTTGGTGCCATCCACGAGGATCAGTTCGCTGGGGCGAGAACCGGCGAACACCGAATTCTTAATGTCCGCGTTGAGGGGAAAGACCAGGCAGCCGTCTCCCTCGCAGTTGGGGTCGAAGTTGAGGAGGACCAGTCCGCTGGCGTCTACCCCGTAATTGGCGACGGTGGTATGCTCGATGGTGTAATTGCCCCCGTAGGTCAACTGGAGCGCAAAACCGAAGTTGGAGTGCATCAGGCTGTTCCGGATCGTGACGTCGGACAACCGGCTCAGCACGGCCGGCCCGCCGGTGTAGGCGATCTCGGTATCCTCGATGAGTACCTGGGCGGCGCTGTCCACCTGCACCCCGATGATGGAGTTGTAAATTTTTGCGTGCTGAATAATGTTGTCCCGGCTGCCGGCCCCGAGCCAGATGCCCCGGTACTTGGCGGGAGATTCGGCAAATTCCGGCTCCAGCCGGTCGGTCGCCACCAGGACGGGGTCCTCCAGGGTACCGAGCAACTGGAGACTACCGTTTGCCTCGGTGCGAAGAATGCCGGCATTGAAGATCCCACTGCCCCCGATCTGTTCGGTGTTGCGCTGCACCCCGCCGTGCAGGTAGATGCGCGTACCGGGCAGAGCCTGGAGGATGCAATCGTCGATGAAGGCGGCCCCGTAAATAACGGTCGGCAGTTCCTGGGGCAACACGGCCGTCCCCCCGTCACAGCTGATCCCGAACAGCCCGTTGGCGTTGAAACCATTGAGGTAGAAGGCATTCTGCCCGAAGGCCTGGAGCACGACCTCCTCACGGGTGGTGCCGGTTTCGAATACCAGCCGGTCCTCGGCGATGAAGGGGCTGGTTTCCGTATCCATCGTGGGGTCCACCTCCGCCTCGACGAAGACGAAAATACTGTCACCTCCCCAGATGACGACATCGCGGGCCTCGGGGCCCTGAAAGCCATCGACGTTGAAGGTGAAATTCACCCCTGTTTCTCCCATGACGGCGATCCGGTCGATGCGCACGGGCCGGTCCAGTTCGTTATAGACCCGGAACTGGCGGGTAGCCGATCCTCTGGCCGTGAAGACGGTGTCGAAGCTCAGGGTGTCCTGACTGAAACTGAGCCTGACTTCGGAGCCGGTGACGAACTCCGTCTCCACCTCACAGGAGAGGGTAAGTAAAAGCAACAGGGATAGGGACAGGTATAGGAGGGTACGCATGGGGTGTTGCTAAAAATTTTGCACCTGCGTCCCCGCCCAGTTACCACTGGCGAGTTCCCGCAGGATGCCGGGACGCCGGCCGTTACCAAGAAAGACGGGAATGCCCGCGGTGGCGGTTTCCCTGGCGATGCGCAGTTTCGTCGCCATGCCGCCACGGCCGAAGCTGCTCTTACTATCCTGTACGAAACGGCTGGCGGCGGCATCCGTTGCCTCTAGCCGGGGAATTAACCGACTGGCGGGGTCGTCCGGCGGTCCGTCGAAGAGGCCGTCGACGCTGCTGAGGATGACCAGGGCATCGGCCCCGAGCAGCCGGGAGACGAGGCCGGCCAGCTCGTCGTTGTCGGTGAACATGAGTTCGGTGACGGCCACTACGTCGTTTTCGTTGACCACGGGGATGATCTGGTCCAGTAACAGTGCCCCGAAGCAATTGAGCATATTATCGGCGTGGACCTCGTCGCGAAAATCTTCCTTGGTCACCAATAGCTGAGCGCAGAGCAGGTCGTGGCCCGCGAACAGCTGGCGGTAGAGTTCCATGAGCCGCACCTGACCGATGGCACTGAAGAGTTGACGTTGGGCGACCTCGTCGCTGGCGGGACGCCCCGGCAGTAGTTCCCGGCCGGCACCGACGGCCCCGGAACTGACGAGGATGAGGGAAATACCCGCTCGTTTAAGTTCGGCGATCTGGTCCACTAACTGACTGATGTTAGTCGTGTCCAGCCGGCCATCGGGGCGGGTGAGGACATTGGTGCCAACCTTAAGGACAATGGTTTCGTACACGACGCAAAGGTACAAAAGAGCGGCCCGGTGTTTTCACGCCGGGCCGATCTCAAAAGCTCGTCAGAATATGGGAGTTAAAAAAAATGTCCTGTGTTGTTCATAGCAATTATTAAGCAGTAAAAATCTGACGTAATCTGTAGTGTAATCACAATATAAGCGTTCGGACAGGCTGTATCCAACACGGAACCCACGAACGGTGACTTTGGTGGTACGAACGGCCATTGTAAAAGCCGGCCCCGTAATTACGGAGCCGGAGGATTCGACCGGAGCCGGACCTAATTCACATATAGTCTTAACAACATATGTTGCCGGCCGTTCATGGGCTGACGTACCATCCTACCAGTGGTCGTTCTCGAGTTACGAATGGCTACTTTAGCCGTCCGTTCAGGCTGTCCAGTACGGCAAGGCGCTTGGAGCGGCTGACGGGAGCGGTGCTGCCATCGGTGAAGGTGAGGAAACCGGCCCGATCGTAGCGGACGATGTGGTCCGGATTAACGAGGTGGCTGCGGTGGACGACCAGGAAGCCGTAATTTTCCAGCATACGGCGGTACTCCCCGATGGAATAGGAGGACACCATGGGCTTTCCCTGGCTGACCTGGATACTGGTGCAGCGATCTATTCCCTCGCAGCGGACAATTTGCTCGACCTCTACGAAATCCACGCCGGTCTCGGAGGGGATACCGATTCGTTTTGGTTTCCGCTGCGGCTGGTCGAGGTTGTTGAGCAGGTTCGTTACCCGGACTACGGAGGAGTTGGATTTAAGCTGCTTTTCCACCCTTTTGACGGCCCGGAGCAGATCGGAAAGCTCGATGGGCTTTAGTACGTAGCCCAGCGCGGCACAGTTGATGGCCCGCAGGGCGTGCTCGTCCTGGCTGGTCACGAAGATCACTTCCGGCCGGGTGCTGGCGGGCAACTCCCGGAGCAGATCGAATCCGCTCCGTCCGGGCATCTGGATGTCGAGAAAGATCAGCTCCGGCCGGAGCTGGTCGATGAGTTGCAAACCGGAGGTCACGTCGCCGGCCGTTCCGACCACCGAAACGGAGGGACAGAACTCATCGAGTAATTCTTTGAGGCTGGACGAGGCGGCTGTCTCATCATCAATAAGAACTGCTTTCATTGGGGAAGTAATTTCCAGGGATGTCTCGGGAAGGGGAAGTAGGTGCCACAAACTACGGAAACTGGTATATTTATCTCCAATCCGTTCATTTTCAATCCAGCTACCATCCGGTTTGTCACCCATATTCACTGGCTGTTTCCGTTGGTTTCGCTGCTCTGGCTGACGCGGTTACCGGCCCAGTTGCCGGAACTGGCCACGGGTACTCATCAGTACCTGGGAGTGCCTCAGGGGCTGCCGAGCCGAATCGTCTGGGGATCGAGTAAGGATAACTCCGGACTGCTGTGGTTGGCCACCGGAGGGGGGCTGTGCCGCTACGACGGCTACGAAGTTACGGATTTCGGCTACCTGAAGCAGCAATTCAACGGCTCCCTCCGAATGGATGATCTCGGCCGCCTGCTCTGCGTACCCCTGCAACTGGAGGATTCCCTCGAGATATTCTACCCCGGTACCCTGGAGGCAACGGGCGTTCGCCTGGACCAACTCACGGCGGGGCATTTCGGAGGGAGCCACCACCTGCCGGGGCGCCCTTTCTTCCTGGCCGCCGGGGACGGAATATTCTGCCTGTCTTCCGAACTCAAGCTAACGCGCATGCACCGGTTCGACGAGCCGATTCAGAAGGGAGGGCGCCTGGTTTACGCCGACAGCCTGGACTATCTCTTCCTCATGGGGGATCTATTCAAGATCAAGACCGCCACGACCTACATCGACCTGCCGGTGGAGGGGGAGGTCGACGGGATCCACTACGGCAGGGACGGCGCGCTCTGGGTCAGTATGGAGGGTGAACTCTACCGAATGCCCGGTGAGGGGGTCAGTTGGGAAAGACAGCAAATACCGGGAGACGGGTCGCCTGTTTCTTCTTTTTATGAAGATGAGGAGGGGCGCCTCCTGCTGGGCAGCCTCCGGTTCAACTACCAAGAAAGTCTTTTCCTGTACGATGCGGAAACGAAGTCCTTCCTTGCACAGGATAGTTTACGCAAGGTGGATGAAAGAATTTTTTCTATCGTCGGTAAAGACTTCACCGAGTCCATCGTGATGAGTACATACGGAGGCTACCACCGTTTCGTATTCCCGTCCAGCCGGCCGCGATACTTTAAACGACACCTCTACCTTGAGCTACCGCCCGGCGAGTTCGGGCAGGTGATGCGGGGTATTACCACGGCGGATGACGGGACCGTTTTTGCCCACAAGGATGGTGCCCTGCCGGTCTGGTTCCGCTACCATCCCACCACCGGAAAGATGGATACTATCCTGATCCGGGATCGCCAAAATCGTACGGCCCGACAGTCGGGCTGCGGGATGGACCTGATCAATTACCGGGGAAGGATTTACGGTACGAATTGCCAGTTGGACGATTTGGTCACTTCCCAGGTGTACGCCTTCGACCCGGTCACCGACGAGTGGGAGCAGTGGGAACTGCCCGTAGCGGACCAGATCGGACGGTCCATCGTTGAGAGCCCGCGGGCGGGAGAATTACTGGTTGTGTCCGAGGAAGCCATTCGGAGGCGGTACGGAAGGATATTTCATTTCCGTCCGGAAGAGAACTACCTCGAAGCGGTTGAATTCCCGGAGGGTACCCCACCGATCAAGGGCGGCATAAAACGTACCGTCTACGACGCGGAGCGCGGACGCTACTGGATCGGAACAACCAACGCGCTGTACGCCTACGACCCGGCAAAGCCCTCCCTGAGGGAGTACTCCTTTCCGGACGGTCGCCGAACGGCAATCAGCGAGATCGTCGTGGAGGCTGACGGGACACTGCTACTCGGCACTTTAGGGGAAGGATTGCAGCGGTTCGACCCCGCTTCCGGCCGATTCGTCCCGGTGGGGGCAAAGTTGTCGGAAGACCGGCGCCAGCACGACTGGACCATGGAACTACCCAGTAACTACATCGCCGGCGTGGCGTTGACTACCGGCGGGGATACGCTGGTCACCACTTTTAACGGGCTTTTTCTCCAGACGGCCGACGGGGTCAGTTACAGCTTCACCACGGAACAGGGGCTGGGGGATAACGAATTCAACACCATCTCCCTGCACTACAGTGAACGGGACAGTACGTATTACGC
The DNA here is from genome assembly GCA_963838715.1 of Lewinellaceae bacterium. Lineage (GTDB taxonomy): Bacteria > Bacteroidota > Bacteroidia > Chitinophagales > Saprospiraceae > Neolewinella. Next base: position 1,670,894 of record CAWISE010000009.1, on the reverse strand, counting down.
CGGGGGGATCAATGGGTTCGTCAGTTTCCGGTTGGCGGATCTGTTACCCGCCCCGAGCCCCCATAGCCCCGTAATGCTGCGCTACCGGCGACTGCGGGAGGGGACCAGGAGCGAAACCACCCACCAACTGCCTCCCAACCCCCGGGAAGGATTACGGATCGGGACCGGGAATATTTACTTTACCCTGGAGTACGCGCTGCCGGATTACGAAGCCCCGGAAAAGAACCTGTTTCAGACCAGGCTGGTCAACTTCGATCCGGACTGGACTCCGCCAACGAGCAACCACTCGGTCCGCTATACCCGCCTTCCCCCGGGGGATTATGTTTTTCAATTGCGGGCCTTCGACAGCAGGGGGCGAATGACCGTTCAGCCGCTCTCGCTTCCCATCCACGTGACCCTGCCCTGGTACCGGGAAACCTGGGCGATCGTCTTATTCCTCATAATCTTCGGCCTGACGCTGTACGTCATTGACCGTATCCGCCAGTCGAGTTTGCGCCGCCGGCTGCTGGACAAACAGCGGTACGAGCGGCGGGTCCTCCAACTGGAACTGAAATCGCTGCGCCAGCAGATGAACCCCCACTTCCTTTTTAACGCCATGAATTCCATTCGGGACTACATCCTGAAGCGGGACCGGGAGGGAGCGGCGGGCTACCTGCTGGACTTCAGTCGGCTGATGCGGTTGTTCCTGGAGTCAAGCCGGAAGCGGTTCGTGCCGGTGGGCCGGGAGGTGGAATTGCTACGGCGGTACGTACGACTGGAACAACTCCGCTTCCCCGGTAAATTCAGCTTTGAGTGCCGGATCGACCCGGAACTCGATCCGGAGATGGACGAACTGCCGTCGCTGATCCTGCAGCCCATTCTGGAGAATGCGATCGTACACGGGCTCTACCACCGAAACCAGGCGGGTGGGGAATTGGTGCTGGATATCCGCCTGGACCCCGATCGGGAAGAGACCATCGTCTGTACCGTTTCCGACAACGGGGTGGGGCGCCGGGCGGCCGCCCGGCTGAAGAACCAACCTTCCGGAGATCACGTTTCCCGGGCCACCCAGATACTGGAGGAGAGACAGGAATTACTGGCCGCCGGAGAGGACGTACGGATCGAGCTGTTCGCCGAGGATATTTATCCCGGGGAGGAATGGACGGGTACGCGGGTGACGATCAGTTTCAGCCCACTACCTTAGCCCCATGAACCTACGCCCCTGGCCCGCCCTGCTCTTCTTTTTCGTTCTGGCCCTGCTCCTCCGCTGGGGTACCTCCTTCATCTCCGTCATCAACCACGACGAGAGCACCTACATCGTCATCGCCTCGGAAATGCTACGGGGGAAAATCTACCTGCGCGACGTCATCGACACCAAGCCCATCGGGGTGTTCTGGCTCTACGCCGTCCTCATCAAACTCACGGGGGGCAGCATCCCGGCCATCCGCACCGCTACCACCCTCTTCGTGGCCCTCACCGCCTGGGCGGGGTACGGGGCCGGCCGGCGGGCGACCGGCAGTGACCGGGTCGGTCTGGCGGCGGGCATTATCTACTGCTTCGCCTGCTCCGTTTACAGTTACTACGGACTGGGTCCGAACAGCGAGTTGTTCTTCAACTTATTCACCCTGGCGGCGGTGTTTATCGGGGTTGCTCCCCGCGTCCGCGCCCTGGCCACCGACCCCCCTTTGTGGCACTGGCCGCTGATGGGCCTGCTGCTGGGCAGTGCGGTGATCGTCAAGCCTTTTGCTGCCGCGGAAAGCCTCGGTATCGGCCTGTTTGCCCTGTGGTACTACTGGTTCCGGCGGCGGGAAATTGCCCGTGGTTTTCTCGCCGGCGGTGCGCTGGTGCTGGGTTTTCTGCTGCCGCTGCTGGTCGTGTACGGCTATTACCTGCGGCAGGATATGGTGGAGGAGTTGCTCTACTATACTTTCACGGTCAACAGCAAGTATCCGGTGGAACTGGCCTGGTACCTGCGCCTGAAGTACCTGGGCGATTACCTGCTGCGGTACGCCCCGCTGGTCCTGCTGGCCGGGGCGGCCGTGACGGCGGCCGTCCGTCGGGGGACGAACCGGAACTGGCTGTATTTCCTCCTGGGGTACTTTCTCCTGGTCACGATCATGATTCTCAGTCCGGGCAAGCGGTTCGGCCACTACCAGATCCAGTTACACCCCGCCCTGGCCCTGCTGGCGGGGGCCTTCTTCGATCAGCGGCTGGCGATCTGGAACGGACTGCGCCGCTGGTTGTCCCGCCGGGTCGTGGTTTACGGGCTGCTGGGGCTGGCCACCGTGCTGGGTACCCTCCACTTTTTCCGCTACCGGGGGAAGACCGACCGGCCGAAAATGATTGCCGCCTACTTCGAGGATAAACTCGGGCCCGGAGAACAGTACTTCAGCATCACCAGCCACCAGATCAGCTACTACCTGCTGGGGCGGGAAGTGCCGACTCGCTTCGTGCACACTTCGCTGATGTTCTACGATCACCACGTCAGTGCTTTCCAACTGGACGAACTGGCGGAGGCCGAACGGCTGCTCGCGAACCCGAACTTGCGCTACCTGGTGCGCCACCCGGGGGACGAGTCCTTCAATACCCCGTTAACGGAACGACTGATGGAGGAATTCTCGCTGGTGGATAGCCTGGACGCGGAATTGTACATCTACGAACGGACGAGTCCGGAGGACGCTCTCTAACTAGCTAGGGGGTCCGGACCCCTAACTGCATAGAACGAGTCCTCCGGACTCTTCACATCACTTCACCTCCCGGATCGTACTCTCCCCCCGGTTGGTCATGTCTTTTTCCAGCATCCGCGTCTCCAGCCATTCCCGGTTCCTGGCGATCTTGCCATTGACGTAGCGTTCCACCATGAGACTGGCGATGGGGGCGGCTACGCTACCACCGTACCCTCCGTTTTCCACGTACACCATAATGGCGATCTTGGGGTTGTCGAGCGGGGCGAAGGCTACGAAACTGGAGTGGTCGCCGTGGGAGTTCTGGATGGTGCCGGTCTTTCCCGCGATCTCTACGTCGGGGATGTTCGCTACCCGGGCCGTACCCTCGAGGACGGTCTTACGCATACCACGGGCCACGGTCTCGAAGTGGCGCCGCTCGATGTTGATATCGTGGATCTCCGGCTCGATCCGCCGGAGTACGTTATCGTTGCCCTCCTGGACCTGCTTGACAATGTGGGGCGTAACCCAGAAGCCCCGGTTGGCGATGGCGGAAACGAAGTTGACCGTCTGGAGGGCCGTAAATTCGTACTCTCCCTGCCCGATGGCCAGTGACCGGATCCAGATGGCCCGCCAGAACTCGTCTTCGCTGAAGCGTTTGTCGTAGTAGTCACTGGTCGGGACGTTGCCGGCAATCTCTCCCGGGAAGTCAATGCCCAGCTTCCTGCCCAGTCCGAACTGGTAGAGATAATCATTGAACTCATTCAGTCCGTCCCGGGGCGTCAGGCTGCCGTAGCGGTTGATGTTTTCCAGCCAGGCGGTAACGAAGTAGTTGTTGCAGCTCTGGGCAATGGCCTGTTCGACGTTGTTAATGTAAGCGTGTCCGTGACAGCCCAGCAACAACTTGCCACCGCTGTGGAAGCCTCCGTTGCAGGCCATGCCGCGATTTTCGTCCAGGGTGCCCGTCTGTAACCCGATGAGGGCCACCAGCGTCTTAAAGGGAGAACCGGGCGGGTACTTGCCGTTAATGGCGCGGTTCAGTAACGGCTGGAGGGAATCCCGCTGTAGTTTCCCGAAGGCCGGCCCGCGTCCCCGCCCGATACGCAGGGTTCGCGGGTTGTAGGTCGGGGCGGAGATCATGGCGAGCACCTCACCGGTGGCGGGCTCCAGTGCGACGATACTGCCGATTTTGTTGACCATGAGACTTTCGCCGTATTGCTGCAGCTCCAGGTCGATGGTAGTGATGAGATCCGTTCCCACTTCGGCATCCACGTTGACGCGACCGTCGAGCACGTCACCGACCTCCCGGCCGAGGCGGTCGCGGTACACCCAGCGGTTGCCCTTCTTTCCGCGCAGGTCCTTTTCGTAGAGGTACTCCAGTCCGGCTATCCCGTGGTAGTCCCCCTGGATGTAGCGACCGTCCCCCCGGTCGATGGCCCCCTGGCTTACTTCGCCCATATATCCCAGCAGGTGCCCCCCGACGGTATGCGGATAGTTACGGGAGCTGCGCAGACTGGCGGAAAAACCGGGGAACTGGAACAGACTCTCCTGGAAGGTCGCATAGCGCTGGGGAGAAACGTTGGCCAGAAAAACGAAAGGTTTGGAGGGGCTGTACCGTCCGCCCCACTTGTCCGGAATGGCTTCCTCGAAGTACTCCCGGGTGATGTTGAGGAGGTGGCAGAAGCGGGAGGTGTCGAACCGTTCGCGGTGGGGCGCGAACTGGTTGTAGGTCAGCTCGATCTGGTAAGCCGGCTCGTTGATGGTCAGTAGCCGGCCCTCCCGGTCGGTGATCAGGCCCCGGGCGGGGTACTGGTCGAGTTGGCTGTAACCCACCTGGTCGGCCCGGCCCCGCCAGTTGGTACTGCCCACCTGGAGGTGAAAGGCCTTTCCGATAAGTAGCAGCCCCACCACAACCATAACGACGCGGATAGCGACGGCACGGGATTCGATGGATGTAGCAGCACTTGGCATAGCGGAAACAGGCTTTTAGGACCTGGGGTTAAAGATAAGCATCACCAGCACGGCCACGAGGTAGGAAGGCACGAAGGTGAAGCCGGTTTTCAGCAGAATATCCTTCAGGAAGACGAAGGAGAACGCCTGGACGGAGAAAAAGAATATGCAGTGACCGAGGAAAAGCAGACCGAGATACCGCAGTACCCACCGCAGACCGAGATCGTGCCCGGTGGGGTTGTCCTTGATGTTGTACCCGTCACGGGGTTCCAGGATACGGAGTACGAGCGAACGGAAGTAGGCGGTGAACGTCAGGGCCGCGGCGTGTAACCCCAAAGTCTCGTAAAAAAAATCGATGGACAGGCCCAGGGCAAAGCCGAGCAGGAGGACTACCCCGCGGGGCATCCGTAGCGGTAACAGGGCTACGAAAAGCGGGTAGAGGAAAAGGTAGAGGTACTCCCGTCCGTCCCAACCCCAGTTGATCTGCCGGAGCAGAAAGACCTGGAGTAAGAGCAGGACAACGAACCGAATACCGCTGTTGACGAGTGCTGCCGGATTCATTCTTCGGAGTTTAGGTAGTCGAGTTCCTCCTTGAACAGGTCCTGAACCAGGTAGCCGGAGTTTACGAGCAAGGGCTTACCCAGCAACTCCACGCTCAGGTGCTGGCTACCGGTACCCGGCTGTACCTCCGTGGCCGCCACCGTACCGATCACCAGGCCGGTGGGAAACACATTGCTGTATCCGGTGGTGAAAACGGTGTCCCCGGGGGTCACGGTCACGTATTCGGGGATGTCCGTCACCGTCATGAAGCGCGGGTCGTTACCGTCCCAGCGCAGCGTTCCGTAGGCATTGTTGCCTAACCCCGCGCTGATGCGGGTACTCAGGTGAAGGATGGAGAGTACCCGCGCGTAGCGGGCGGTCACCTCGCTGACGATGCCGATCAGCCCCTCCGCGGCCACCACTCCCTGACCACGGGTCACCTGGAAATCGCTGCCCCGGTCAATGATGAGGGTGTTGTTCGGGCCGTAGGGCGACTTGTTAATGATGCGGGCGGCCAGGTAGTTGTACCGCTGGAGGCGGGCTTCGTCCGCCAGACTGTCCACTTCCGCTTCGGAGTCATAGGCCGCGTTCGGAAGCAGGCCGCGCAACCGGGCGTTCTCCCGGCGGAGTACGTTATTGGATTCGTCAAGGTCCCAGTAGGCCCGCCGGTCCGCCATCCACTCGTTGTAGCTGCCGAAGTAGACGCTGGTGGTCTTGGCCCAGATGGCGGATTGATTGCTGTTGAAGTTGACGATCAGGAAAAAACAGATCACCTCCAGGAGAGCGAAGAGGAAAAAACTGCCGCTGCGAAGTAAAAAATTAAGTAATCGCTCCATGCCATTGGACTTTTGGACCGTTGGATTTTTTGGATCGTTAGATATTTGGACCGTTAGTCGTCAACCCCCAAAGGTCTAAATACCTAACGGTCCAACGATCTAACCACCCAACGGTCCAACGACCCCTAGCTCACGCTGCTACTCGGCACCAGGATGGCCTTGTAGCGCTTCGTGTCCGCCAGGGCCTTGCTCGTTCCCCGGACGACCGCCGTCAGCGGATCTTCGGCGACGTGCACGGGGAGTTGGGTCTTCTTACTCAGTCGCTTGTCCAGGCCGCGCAGCAGGGCACCGCCGCCGGTGAGGTAAAGGCCGGTACTGTAAATGTCACTCGCCAGTTCGGGCGGCGTGGTCTCCAGGGCGCGGATCACGGCCTCTTCGATGGCAACGATGGCCTCGTCGAGGGCCCCGGCGATCTCCTGGTAGGAAACGGTGATCTGACGGGGAATGCCGTTGAGCAGGTCGCGGCCGTTGACGGCGTAGTCTTCCGGAGGATCGTCCAGTTCCCCGAGGGCGGAACCGACGTGGATCTTGATCTGCTCGGCGGTCCGTTCCCCGATGAGGATGTTGTGCTGCCGCTTCATGTAATTCGCGATCAGGTCGGTGAACTCGTCTCCGGCCACGCGGATGCTCTGGTCACAGACGATACCGGACAGGGCAATGACGGCGATCTCGGTCGTTCCCCCCCCGATGTCAACGATCATATTGCCGATGGGCTCCTCTACGTCCAGACCGATACCGAGGGCGGCGGCCATGGGTTCGTAGATCAGGTAGGTTTCCTTGGCGTCCACGCGGGCGGCACTTTCGAAGACGGCCCGCTTCTCCACCTCCGTAATGCCGGAAGGGATGCAGATCACCATCTTGAGGTGGGTGAAGAAGGGACGCTTGGTGCCGATCATCTCGATCATCCCCTTGATCATGTGCTCGGCGGCCCGGAAATCGGCGATCACCCCGTCCTTGAGGGGGCGGATCGTCACGATGTTCTCGTGGGTCTTCTCGTGCATTTGCATGGCCCTTCTTCCGACGGCGATGGTCTCTTCCGTCTTGCGGTTGATGGCCACGATGCTCGGCTCGTCGACAACCACCCGGCCGTCCTGGATGATCAGAGTGTTGGCCGTTCCCAGGTCAATGGCCAGTTCCTGCTTAAACAGATTGAATATGCGCATTCAGTATCTTCTCGATGTGGTTCCCCTTAATTCCGCAAAAGTCGCAATTTTTTACGGTAACTCTCAATTCCCGACCGCTTATTGTGCGACGGAGGCATTACTGCCGATTCCCAGGGCCTTGCGGACGGTCTTGATCTGCCGCGCTTCGGGCAGCGGATCGGCCCCGCCGACGATCACTTCCCAGTCCAGTTCGGGGCGCAGATACCGCTGCGCGAGATCCTGCAACTCCGTCGGGGTGATGTTGCGGATCACCTCGTCGAGCCGCAGTAAGTGAGCGGCCGGGTCGTACTGCTTCAGCAGGGCGGAGCGGTGACGGCGGCTGGTGGCCAGTCGCCCGTCCATGTCCATCACCAGGTGGCCGATCAGGTAGCTTCGTACCATGTCCAGCTCCCGGAGGGGCACGGGCTCCTGGCGCAGCTTGTCCATCTCAATACCGATCTCCCGGCGAACGGCATCCAGGTTTTCGTTGGCCACGTCGGCACTTACCCCGAAACTGCCGTCGAAACGGTAGGCTTCCAGGTCGCTGTCAATGCCGTAAGTGTAGCCCTTTTCCTCGCGGATGTTCTGCATCAGCCGACTGCCGAAGTAGCCGCCGAAAATGGTGTCCAGTACCACGAGGCCCGCGTAGTCGGGGTCGGTGATCACAATCCCGCGGCGTCCGCGGCGGATCATCGTCTGGGCGGCCTTGGGGCGGTGGTGTTGCAGTACCGCGGGGCTGGCGTCAGTGGACGGGTTGCTCCATTCGAGGGGCGCGGGCGCAGGTGCCGGCTTTCCCGCGGGGAGCTGTCCGAACGTCCCCTCCAGGAGTTGTTCGATGCGGTCGTCGAGACTGCCGACCACCATCAGGGTGGCATTGCCGGCGTGGTAGTAATCCGCGTGGTGGGCCCGTACGTCCTCCAGGGTCAGGGCATCGTAGTCGGGCTGGTAACCATTGTAACCGTAGGGAGTGTCCGACCCGAAAACGGCCTCGGTGATCATCCGGTAGGCGATGGTGTCGGGGTCGCGGAGGTTCTCCTTCAGGCTCTGCCGGCGGCGCTTCAGCAGGCGGGTGAAGCTGCGTTCACTGAAGGCGGGTTCGGCGATCACCTCGGCCATGACCGGGAGCGTCCGGTCCGCCAACCGGGTGACCGTACTCAGGGCCAGGTTGCCGGTATCCAGGTGGCTGGGCCGTTTCAGGTGGGTGCCGTACTGCTCGAAGAAGGCTTCCAGTTTGGTGGCGCTGCGGTGGCGGGTACCCTCGGTCAGTAATTCGTTGGTGACCCCGTCGACCAGCCGCTTGCGCTCGTAGGGCCGGCCGGCATCCCAGATCATCTCGACGCTGAGCACGGGGGCCTCCACGCCGTCGATCAGGACCACCTTCAGTCCGTTGGCCAGCTCCAGGTGACGGGCCGGCTCCAGCCTGGGAATTACCGGGATGCGGACGGGTGGGGGAGTGGAACGTTTGGACATGATCGGGGGGATTGAACGCAAAGGTAGCCCAAAAGGCCCATGGCCGGCTACTCCACGACCGTCAGTAATTCCGGCAACCGTTCCGCCAGCCCGGCCGCCACCGTCGCCGAATCCGCCGCCAGGTTGACGGAGCGGAACAGGGTAGCGTAATCAGCGGTCAGTCGCAGGGTCAGGTTATTGCCACGGACGGGCGGCAGCACCTCATCCGGGATGGGCAGGGAAACGGGCAGGTACCCGAAGGTGCTGACCGAGCGGGTGGCCTCCGGTACGCTCGCGAGCCGGTACTCGACCCTGGCCTGGACGTAGCCGCGGCCGTCCCGGAAGTTCAGCAGGCGGGGTTGGGTCAGCAGGGGCGAGCCGGTGGGGGCGGTGGAGGGGAGGACCGTCCGGAAAAGCTCCGGCAGGCCGAAACTCAGTTCCAGGGTAGCCAGGTCCGGCTCCCCGATCGGTAACCGGCCGACGGTGTAGGTCGTTCCTCCGCTACTGGTGACCAGCACGGCATTGACGTTCAGTTCCGTGAGCGTGGTGTCCGTACCGTTGACCACCTCCACTTCCTCGAACCTCACCGGTAAGTCCAGCTGGCGGTCGCTGGCCGTCAGGGAGAGATCTCCCAGGTAGTAGCGGAAGGCGACGAGGGTGAAACCGTTTCCGGCTCCGTCGGTATACACGCTGTCGAGGTCCAACTGCTCGGCCCCGAAAAACCGGCTGATGTCCAGGGAAAGGGTAGGATACTCACAGCAGCCCCCGCAGAGTTCGTCGGCGGAAATTTCGTAGTTAGCGGCGTCGGGGTCGGTGCAGTCGACGAGGTCTTCGTAGCAGGAGGGGAGGAGGAGGGATAGGGATAGGAGGAGTGATAGGGACAGGGACAGGGTGCCTTTCCCTCTCCAGAAAGGAGGTATGGTATATTGTCGGCGTCCCATCATCGTAGTCGGTATTTGGTCGGTGGTCAGGTTGCGTCGTGGTCGTGTACCCCGACAAGAAATTCCCAATCACCTAACGATCCAGCCGACCGATCCGTGTACCGGGAACGGGCAGTGATTATTTGGGAAGATTGCACCTGCGCGCCGTCGCCCGGGTTGGCAGTAAATAGTACATCCGGGGTAGCCAGCGACAATGCTACTAAATTACCATTCCCGCCGCTACCGTTTCGTTCGTTCCCTCGTCCACCAGGATAATGGACCCGGTGATCCGGTTTTTGCGGTAGGGGTCCACGAAGAGGGGAGCCGTGGTTCGCAGCAGGACGCGGCCGATGTCATTCATTTTGATCTCCTTGTTGTCCTCGTCCCGGTGCAGGCTGTTGATGTCGAGCCGGTAGCGGACTTCCTTGATCATGCAGCGGGCCTCCTTGGTGGTGTGCATGATGGTGTACTTACCGCGGGGCTGGAGCGGGCGCTCGTTGAACCAGCAGAGCATGACTTCCAGGTCCTGGGTAACCTCGGGCTGGTTGTTCTCGCGTACGATCATGTCGCCGCGACTGATGTCGATGTCATCCTGCAGGAGGAGGGTAACGCTCTGGGGCGGGAAGGCCTCCTGGAGTTCGCCGTCGAAGGTGTCGATCTTGGCAATGGTGCTGCTGAATCCGCTGGGGAGTACGGTGATCCTGTCGCCCTTTTTGAAGACACCACCGGCGATGCGGCCGGCGTAACCCCGGTAGTCGTGGTAGTCGTCGCTGTAGGGGCGGATGACCGTCTGTACGGGAAAGCGGCAGTCGATGAAGTTGTTGTCGCTGCCGATGTGGACGTTTTCCAGGCTGTAGAGGAGGGTAGGGCCGTCGTACCAGGGCATATTGGTGCTGCGGTCGACCACATTGTCGCCCAGGAGGGCGGACATGGGGATGAACTCCACGTCCTTCACGTCGAGACGGTGGCTGAACGCGCTGAAGTCGTCCTTGATCTTGTTGTACTGCTGCTCGCTGAAGTCCACCAGGTCCATCTTGTTGATGCAGACGATGAGGTGAGGAATCTGGAGCAGGCTGGCAATGAAGGCGTGGCGGCGCGTCTGCTCCACTACGCCGTTGCGTCCGTCCACCAGGATGAGGGCGACGTTGGCGGTACTGGCCCCGGTAACCATGTTGCGGGTGTACTGGATGTGCCCGGGGGTGTCGGCGATGATGAATTTCCGTTTGGGCGTAGCGAAGTAGCGGTAGGCGACGTCGATGGTGATGCCCTGCTCGCGCTCGGCCTTCAGTCCGTCGGTCAGCAGTGCCAGGTTGACGCCCTCCTCGCCGCGCTTCTCGCTGGTCTTGGAGATGGCTTCGTACTGGTCCTCAAAAATGGACTTCGAGTCGTACAGCAGCCGCCCGATGAGGGTGGATTTGCCGTCGTCTACGGAGCCGGCGGTGGTGAAGCGGAGGAGTTCGGTGTGGTCGGTGGTCATGGTAGTTGGGGAATTGGAGGGCTGAAAAATACGAGTCAGCAGTGCTGGTAAAGTACCTTATTCCATCGTTGGTTGGCACCCTCCCATAATCATAGGTATTATTGTTCCTACCGCTTCCATTAAGCGGGCTTGTTCAGGTGTCGCTGTCAGAGGGGAAATATCTTCGCTTAGTCCGAGATTTTTCATCTCCTCCAGAAAGCAAGGCTTCGGAGACGGGCTTTGCATACAGTCGCAAAGTTTGTCCGCCAGTAGCACGAATTCCGCCTCTTCTTCGGGAGAAGTAGGAGCTAGTTCCTCGATTGCAACCTTTAGCATCTTCTGTCTAGTTTTCTCTTTTAGGGCGGAACAGTTGCCAAGGAGTTGCCGTATATACATGATCCCAAGGCCCATATTCAGCGTGGAGGGATAGGTCACCTGATTGGGGTAGTAAGCCCGGAAGTCTTCCAAAGAACTGAAATCAGGTAGTAGCACAGAACCATCTAGCGCATCAAATTCTTCATCCGACATCTTTGCTATCTGTTGGCATCGCTTGTCTAGTTGGTCCTGTTGATCAACGCGGGCAATCAACTGTTGCCAGTCTGTTGTCTCCAACCAACTGTTCAGTAACGCACCGTCGTATGCTTCCATCGTATGACGGGCGTACAGTTTGGGGAAAGACTCACTCAGTGCGTGAAGAATTAGCACTTCCAGCATCTGGCCGGCGTACTCCATTCCGGCGAGGGTATCAATGTCTGTACCTACCGGACTTTCCTTTAACCACATCATTAGAGCTTGCGAAATGCCATATGTTTGCTGAGAAAGAAGGGAATCGACGCCGGTGGCAATCGCATAGTCGATCACCTTCTTCCATTCTGGACGTTCCACCAAGAGCAAAGCCTCGAAGTTGAGAACACTCTGATCGAATAGGCGGGGTCCTACTACCTCGGGGCAGGTTTCGGCCACGGTAGCAACCAGCAGTGGGCGTTGATGCCCTATATCTTGCATTGCCTCGCCTACCGTCAGACCTTCTAAATCACGAAACGTAGCCTCCGTAGCCTCCGCTAGCTGAATGTTGGTAATTTCCTCTGTCAAGCCTGCAACCCGAAATTCAACGGGGGCGACGGGCGGGAGTAGGACTAGAGAATCACATAACTCCTGAGCTACGAACACGTAGTGCGAGGATGGATTTTGGGCGTTGAGCGGAAATATAACCGTAAATAGAAGAGTGAAATGGGCTAGACGTTCCATCGTGGAAGAATTTATGTACGTAAGGATTGAAGGTCTAAAAGTACCCCTGCTTCTTGCGGTCTTCCATCGCGGTTTCACTGCGTTTGTCGTCCGCCCGGCCGCCCCGCTCCGTCTGGCGGGCCATGCTGACCTCTGCGATGATGTCGTGAAGGCTGGAAGCACTGGATCTCCAGACGCCGGTGGTGGTGATGTCGCCGATCGTGCGGCAGCGAACCATGAGTTTTTCTACCTTTTCGTCGTCACGGACGGGGATCAGCCCGCCTTCCGTCGCCAGTAGCATGCCGTCGCGGTGGATAACTTCCCGCTCGTGGGCGAAGTAGAGACTGGGGAGGTCTACCTTCTCCGTAGCGAGGTACTGCCAGACATCGAGTTCCGTCCAGTTGCTGATGGGGAAGATGCGGAAGTGCTCGCCGAACTGCTTGCGGCCGTTGAAGAGGTTCCAGAGTTCGGGGCGCTGGTTCTTGGGGTCCCACTGGCCGAATTCGTCGCGGTGGCTGAAGAAGCGCTCCTTGGCGCGGGCCTTCTCCTCGTCGCGGCGACCACCCCCGAGGGCGGCGTCGTACTTGCCATCCTCCAGGGACTTCAGCAGAACGGCCGTTTGCAGGTAGTTGCGGGTAGCGTTGAAGCCGGTTTCCTCCCGCACCATACCGGAGTCGATGGCTTCCTGAACGGAACCGACGACCAGCTTGGCCCCGATCCGTTCCACTAAGGCATCCCGGTAATCCAGGGCTTCCTGGAAGTTATGGCCGGTGTCTACGTGCAGCAGCGTGAACGGGATCTTGGCCGGGTGAAAGGCCTTGACGGCCAGGTGGACCATCAGGATGGAGTCCTTCCCGCCGCTGAAGAGCAGGACGGGGTTTTCAAACTGGGCGGCCACTTCCCGCAGTACGAAAATGCTCTCGGACTCGAGTTCGCGGAGGTGGTTGAGTTGGTAGTTTTCCATCGGGTGGTTGCTGATTGGCTAGTTGCTGGATGACTAGCTACTATTTACTATTTACTATTCTGAGCCGGAGGGCTTCGATGAGATTATCGGCTGCTTCCCGGACCGTCAGGTCGGCTGTTTCCAGATCGAGGAACGGGCTTTCCGGGGCTTCGTAGGGGCTGTCGATGCCGGTGAAATTTTTGATCTCTCCCCGGCGGGCCTTGGCGTAGAGGCCCTTGACGTCGCGCTGCTCACAGAGTTCGAGGGGGGTGTTGACGAAGACCTCCAGGAAATCTTCGGCCCCGACGATATCGCTTACGGACTGACGAATGGCCCGGGTGGGGCTGACGAAGGAGCACAGCACCACCGCCCCGGAATCCAGGTAGAGTTTGGCCACTTCGGCGATTCGGCGGATATTCTCCTGCCGGTCTTCCATGCTGAAGCCGAGGTTCTTGTTGATGCCGCCACGGATGTTGTCCCCGTCGAGTACCTGAACGAAGATACCCGCCTCGAACAGCCGCCGCTCCACCGCCGCGGCGATGGTGCTCTTGCCGCTGCCGCTCAGTCCGGTCAGCCAGACCACTACGGCCCGGTGGCCGTTGGCGGCCTCCCGCTCGCCGCGCCGGACGAGGGTATCGTGAATGGGGTGAATATTATCGGTCATACCTGGTTTGGGCCGCAAAGATAGCCGCTCGTAGCGGCTACACCTTATGTATGGCGTAGTTTAAGCATGAACCTTTCTTCATACAACTCACTCCCCGCCCGGGCGCTTGTGCAAACTCGGTACCGTCAGGGCAATGGCCGTGCCCGCCGCGAAACCGACCAGTACGTCGGTGAAGAAGTGGCGACCGGCCCGCATCCGGCCGTAGCCGACGGCCACGGGAATGGCGGCGGCGGCGGCCCAGACGAACCCCTTTCCCTTCGCGTCTGGGTGCAGGTCACTGTAGAGTTTGGCGGCCGTCATGCTGAAGTAGGCGGAGGTGGCCACGTGTCCGCTGTAGAAGGAATAACGGCTGGTTTTCTTGAATTTAGTGTCCAGCGGCGCGTCGGGGTTGTAGTTGTAGGGCCTGGCGCGCCGGACCAGCACTTTCGTCAGGTTGATGAGGCCGGCGTTGATGAGCGCCCCCTGAAAAACGACCAGGGCCATATCGTTGAAGTTCTCCCGGCCGGTGCGGTCCAGCATCAGCAGGAAGGGACTGGCGAATCCGGCCAGCAGCAGTTTGTCGGTGAATTCGTCGGCCTCCAGCGAGAGGTGGCGGGTGCTGTAACGGTCGATGCCCCAGATCTTGTCGATCGTGAGGATATTGAGTTCGTCCTCCGTCATCGGAATGACCCCCTTGTCGAGCAGTATGGACACCCCCGTTACGGTTCCCCCGATGGCCGTCAGGACGGTATTCGTGGTGGAGGAGGGGTTGTAGGGCCGCAGTCCCTGTCCAAAAGTAAGTGCGGAAAACAGGAGGGCTAAGAGGAAAAAAATCGAAGTCGGGAAACGTTGCGCCATCGGGTGGGGTGGGTTATGTGGAGTGTAACCGGGAATCGGGGTGGGGGTTCGCTATCGGATGTTTCACGCGGAGGACGCAGAGGAGCGGAGGCGCAGCGCGTCACTATCCCGCTCAGCGCCTCCGCTCCTCCGCGATCTCTGCGTGAGATTAACCTACAGCGCCTCCGCTCCTCCGCGATCTCTGCGTGGAATTTACAATCCCAGTGCCGCACGCCGTGTCGAATCCCCTAAACTATTCTGCTCCCAGTACGGGGCCAGCATCTGTTCTTGCAGCGTGGCGATCGTGGTCAGTTCCTCACCGCGGCTGGGGTAGCTTTCCGTCCAGCCGACGATGGAGTGGGGGTCGGCGGCCTCGAATACGATCTCGACCCGGCGGGGAAGGGTCGGGAAGTCAATGGTGTACTGGCGGAGGTCCTCCCCGGAAAATCTCGCACCTGCGAACGCGCCCACCTGCGTGGTTGCCCGCACCGCTTCGCGGGGTTTGTGCATCATCAATAGGTAGCCGGTGCTCGGCAGTACGTTGAAAGTACCCACGGGCAGGTCGGTGCCGCCGGCGCGGATGCGGTTAAAAATTTCGTCCTCCAGGAAGTCGGCGCGGAGGCGTTCGTCGGCGTCGCCCTCCCGCTCGAAGTAGCTGCGCAGTTGCAGGTCGTAGTCGGTGGCTCCCCGGTAATTGAGCTGGGCGAAACTCTGCCCGCACCAGTCCTGCATACTCGTGGTCACCTTCAGGGTGTGGGGCTGTTCGTCCAGTTTCGTGGGGGTGAACACCGAACTCATGACCGAATAATCGTAGATGCCCGTCGTGAAGCGACGAATGAGGTTGGTTTTCAGCACGGGCGTGCTGTTCTCGTTGGTGTAGGTGTCGTTTTTCACCTGCTCGTCGGTCAGGAAATCTTCCGACACGAAGATCAGGCTCACCGTGCCGGGGTGGATCTCCCCGTAGCGGATCTGTTGCAGATCGTAGGTATTGAGTTCCGCGGCGCCCTGGTACCAATACTTGCTCGGGGAGCCGGAAAAGGGGGACGAAGGGGGCGGGGACGCAGGTGCAACCCCCTCACCGGAGGAGCCCGTCGGGTCGGTCGCGGCCGGGTTGCAGGCGGTGAAAACAGTCAGGGCCAGCAGGCTGGATAGCAGGAACTTGATCATGGGTAAGGAGACTCGTGCCTCGTTTGTTTGGTCAGATGTAGAAAAAGTACCTACATTAGCGCCGATAGTTTACTAATGCACTCATTTTATCTTGTGGCTCTACCCTCTGGGTGGAGCCCAAGCTTTTTTAGGGGGTAAGTCAGATAGTGGGGAAGCAAATAGTGAATTTTATTGACAAAAAATTAGGTTTGTGGGAAAACATTTTGTATTCTATTTGCAGAAAATACAAAATAAACTTCCCATGAAAAACACCTTTACCTATATTTTAGCTGCGTTATGGCTGTTCGCACTTAACCCCCCCGGGTGGCCGCACAACAACCTGACTGTACCCAATTTGACTTCCTTTACGAACTAGAGGGCTTCGATGATAATTGTGGTCCGGCTGGGTCACCCGGTACTTTTTGCGTACTGACGCAGACCGAGCAAGCCATTCCTTTCACCTGCAACAACAACTACTGGTTCGAGCTGGAATTTCCGACCAGTAATTTTATCTATACCGACCTCGATGACTGGGAGGCCATCGATCTGGGTAGCACGCCACAATCCTGATCCAAACGGAAGTACCATCCTGGGACTCGATCCAAGAGTGACAACCGCTCCTGATGTCGAAAGAAATCTGCCTGGAGGGCTTACTACAAATCCCAGGTACTATCTTTACACTACGGATCGTTCGTGCTGACGACCGGTCCGATGTGTTCGAGGAAATAACGTTTCAACTCGACGGATAACACTCGTGTAGTCGGCACCACCGGTACGTCGACCCTGCTGAGTGACCTTATGCGGCAGGTGACTCTCCTTACGCCCACGCAGACAAGTACGATGGGACAGATCGTCCAGGTGCGGGGTAATCTGGTGATCAACCAGGACTATAACTTTGCCCAGCCGTATTTCGGTGATCATCTGGCTACCTGAATTACGATGGAGGACGGAGCATCCATAACGGTAGATCCGAACGTTACTCTATTTACGGGTGACATAGTTATTGCGGGTTGTGGGGGAGACCGGTGGGAAAACATCCTGGTTCAGTCCGGTGCTATTTACCGAATGCGAAACACGAAGATCAGAGATGCCACTACCGCAATCGAATTACAGGATCAGTCCGTCCTGAATGCCTTCCGGGGGCGGTCGCTGTCGCTGACAGCGGGTACCGACGGCCGGCTGGATCGAAACGGTCTGCGGGGTGGCCTCTACGTCTGGACGCTGCTGCGCAACGGGCGGCGGGTACAGGGTGGGCGTTTGGTGCTGAGGTGATCGCGTGTGTAGCTAAAGCAACACGCTGGGTGGGGGAAGGGCCTTCAAGGCCCTTTTGATACCAGGATAATGCTTAAGCTTTATCTTTATCCGTCCGTTATCCGGTATCGTGCCTACGCGCTCGGCCCCGCCCGCCTCCTCAACCCGCACCCGCATGGGGTTAAAAACGCCCACGCTACCGGGAGGAAGTCCCTGAAGGCGACTGCATTGATGAGTGCCCCAGGGCCTGGAAGGTCCTTCCTCCTCAGTCCAGGATAATGCTTTAGCTTTATCCGTGCGCCGACCATTTTACCCCCACCGCCCACCGACAGCCCCTATCTTTACAGCATGCACCTGCGCCCGCGCCCCTACCTCCTGCCGTTCCTGCTCCTGTTGTCCCTGGGGCTCACCGCCCAGCGCGTAGGCAACAGCCAACCCGCCCAGGATGCCTACGAGAAGGGCGTTCAACTCATGCTGGCCGGCAAGCACAAGAAAGCCTGGAAACCCCTGCGGGAAGCCAATAAGCTCGACCCTGACTTCCTGCTGGCCCGCCGCCTCCTCGGTACCGCCTACGAACTGGAAGGGGAGTACGCCGCCGCCGCCCTGGCCTACACCGACGTGCTGGAGCGCGACTCCCTCTTCAGCCGCTACCTCTACTTCCAGGCCGCCGAGACCTTATATAAGAGCGGGGAGCCGGACCGGGCCATTGACTACTACCGCCGCTTTGCCGATCTGCAAGCAGCAGGACTACGGCGTATTCGGCATCAACGGGGAGGCAGAACTACCGCAGGAAGCCCGGGCGGTGGAAGTGCTCGACGGCCGCCTCCGGGCCGCGCGCATCACCAACGACAGTACGGAATTCATCAACGTGACGGAAGTCGTCAACCTGGATTTTCCGGTCAATACCCAGATGGACGACTACGCCATCTTCTTCGCCAACGACCAGCTCAGTGCCCTCATGACCCGCCAGGGGGAGGGGGACGACGAGGACCTGCTGCGCGTCCGCCGCAAAACCCGCGACGGAGAACTGTTCACCAGCCGCTTCGGTAGCATCAATACCACCAAGCCGGAGGGGATGCTTTCCCTGATCCGTGACGGGGAGACCGTTTTCTTTACCCTCTGCCACGAGGACGACGGGGTGGGGGGCTGCGACCTGTACACCGGCTTCCTGATCGACGACCGCATCCGCGACGTGGAACGGCTGCCCGATTACGTCAACAGCCCGACCTGGGACAGCCAGGCCGCCATCAGCTGCGACGGCCGCCAGCTCTTCTTCGCCAGTACCCGACCCGGCGGGGTGGGGGGCAGCGATATCTACGTCTGTAACCGCCGGGACGACGGCAGCTGGAGCGAACCGCAGAACCTCGGGCGGGGCGTCAATACGCCCGAAAACGAGGAGACCCCCTTCATCAGTAACGACGGCAGTACCCTCTACTTCGCCAGCGCCGGTCACTACAGCCTGGGCGACCAGGACATTTTTACCAGCTGGTGGGACAACAAACGAAATACCTGGACCCAGGCCATTAACCTCGGGCCGCCCGTCAACGGCCCCCACCGGGAACTCGGCTTCCACCTGAGTTCGGACGGGCGCACCGGTTACTTCGCCAGCGACCGACCCGGCGGCCGGGGGCGGCTGGACCTCTACAGTTTCGTGCTGGCCAAGCGGCTGAGTGGGGAACCCATCACTTACGTCCAGGGCTATCTGCTGGACAGTCTCAGCGGGGAACCGATCGTGGATCAGGTCGTCGCCATCGAGGACGGGCCGATCTTTCGTACCAATTACGGCGGCCGCTTTTTTTACTGCGCCCCCTCCGACGAAGTGCTCCCGCTGACGGTGGGCCACCCCGACTACCTGCCCTACCAGCGGGATTTCGCGATCCCGGCCTGGGACAACGCCAGTACTTACCGCATCGACTTGCTCTTACAGAAGGAATATGCTCCGCCACCCCCTCCTTCTCCGCCGCCCGTCGTGGAGCCCGAACCCGAACCGGAAGCAATACCGGATACAATCGTCGCCGATACCATCGAGCGGCGGGTCCGAATCGTCAAGAAGAACCTGACCGTCCGCTTCAGTTTTGACGACGCCAGCCTGACGCTCCGCCAGATCGAGAACATCTCCAAGTTCGTGGAGGGGCTGGTCGGGTAAAACGATTATGGAAATCACCGTCTCCGGCTATACCGACAGCATCGGGGAGGGGGACTACAACGTGGAACTGAGCCAGGACCGGGCCAGGGCCGTGGGCATCCACCTGCAGTCGGCCGGCGTCACCGCCAGTAAATTCGACATCCGCGGACTGGGGGAGATCGCCGGGTGCCCAGAACAAGGAACTGAACCGGAAGGTGGAAGTGCAGGTCAAAATCCGGGAGTTGGTACCGGTGGAGTAGACGGGGAGATCACCCGAAATTAGTCCCAAATCGAACACTGGTATCTTTACTGTATTTTACTGAAGATATCACTGATAACCAAGACTTGAATAACATGAGATATATAATCGCCCTGCTCTTCCTGAGCTGTTCCCTGACCGCTTTCTCCCAACCGGAGGGCGTAAAGCCACCCTACTGCGAAGAAGGACCTAACGTGTACGGGAACGTGGCCGCCCTGCCCGGTGGCAGCCCCGTCACGCCGCTGCCCCGCTTCACGACGACGCCGATAAAGGAGTACAAGATCCAGGTCGCTATCCTGAAGTACACCGACCCTTCGGAGTATCCCTTCCACCCCTCGCTGGTAGCCCGCTACCGCCCCTGCGAGCAGGTCTGGGTAGTAGAGAGCCGCAAGAGTTTCGCCAACCGCGCCGACGCGGTGGCCCTGCAGAATGAACTGAAGGCGCTGGGGTACGACGGTGCCTACATCACCGACCTGATCGCCTACCAGTAGGCGGCCGAGTCCTTATCTTTGCAAGAAAAAAGAATTCCCATGCGAACCCTCTTCGTACTCTCCCTCGGGCTGCTACTGGCTGCCTGTGCTCCTAAAACTCAGGAAACCGTCGAAGCCAATCCGCCGGTTACCGAGTCCGCTACCTCCGCCGAAACCTTCGGGGCCGGCTTTGAGGCAACGGAAGTAAAACCGGTCACGAACCTGCTGGCCACCTATTCGGAGGACCAACTCACCGATACGGTAATGACCGTACTCCAGGGTACGGTCAATGAGGTCTGTCAGGCCAAGGGCTGCTGGATGACCCTGGCCGCCGGCAACGATCAGGAGATGATGGTCAAATTCAAGGACTACGGGTTCTTCATGCCGAAGGACATCAGCGGCCGCGAAGTGGTAATGAACGGAATGGCGTACTACCAAGTCACCCCGGTGGACGAACTACGTCACTACGCGGAGGACGCCGGAAAGTCCGAGGAGGAGATCATGGCGATCACCGAGCCGAAACGGGAACTGCGCTTTCTGGCGGACGGGGTGAAGCTTTTGCCCCGGAGCTAAGCGGCAAATGCAAACCATATTCCCAGTAAACAACAGCCGTTCCGGATTCCGGAACGGCTGTTGTTTGTTGAGGATTCTCCGATTACTGTATTTAGTTAAAAGCTGAAATTTCATCGTTTGTTGTAAGTACACTGATTTTGTAAAAGGCTGATAAATAGTTATTTATGTTTTTGGCACGGTGTTTGATATACTCTTGGCGAGTAGCACGGCGGGTTTTATCGCTCCGCCAGCATTAGTAAACCAAGACTTTAGATATCATGACCAACAACGAATTCACTTCCGAGATCAACAAACTGGAAAACCTTCTCTTCTCTTTCGCCCTGCGTCTGACCCGTAACCATCAGGATGCTCAGGACCTCATGCAGGAGACCAGCATGCGCGCCTACCGCCACCGCGATAAGTACACGATGGGAACCAACTTCAAAAGCTGGGTATCCACCATCATGCGCAATACCTACATTAACCGTTACCGCAAGGAAAAATCCCGCAAGCACGTGAACCAACCCATTGAAAACTTCACTTTCGCCCTCGAAAGTACCAGTGCCATCCCCAACCAGGGAGAACACGACATGCGCCTCAAAGAACTGAACCGCATGATGGGCACCATCGGCGAAATCTACAGCGTTCCCTTCCTCATGTTCTACCGGGGCTATGAGTACAAGGAGATCGCCGCCCACCTGGACATCCCCATCGGAACCGTCAAGAGCCGCATCTTCCTGGCCCGCCAGAAGATGAAGACCATGATCGGCAACCGCCACGCCTAAGATTAAGACCAAGCTTTAGACTTACTACCCAGCAATAACCAAGATTACCAACCAAAAACCCAGGGGGCCGACGCAAGTCGGCCCTCTTTTTGCTTTACCCCCGAGAACTATTCTCCACCTTCAGTTGTCGCTTGCGGTATGGACGAAAACTTCTTCCAGTATCTCTACCAGGAACACCGGGCTGCCCACCGTCTGCCCAGTCCCCGTCTCATCCAGGAATGGTTAGAGGGGGTACTTCAGTTCCTGTTTCCCGCCCACGGTGACCTCCGTTTCGCCAGCGAGCGGGCTTTTCGGCTACATTACCAGACGACCGATCTGAAGTTTTTCACCATCCTGGATGCGCTGATCGATCAGTTGCAAACCACCCCCGACGATGTACGCCTTCGCTTCGAGGCCCAACTCCCGGACATTCACGCCCTCCTGGAGGAAGACGCCCGCGCCATCCTGGCCGGAGACCCCGCCGCCAATAATTACACCGAGGTAGTCGGTACCTATCCCGGCTTCTACGCCCTGGCCGTTCACCGCATCGCCCACGCCGTATGCCGCCTCGGAGTCGGCTTGCTCCCCCGGATGCTGAGCGAGATCGCCCACGGCAAGACCGGGATCGAAATTCATCCCGGTGCCACCATCGGCCGGCGTTTTTGCATCGATCACGGTACCGGTATCGTGATCGGGGAAACCGTCGAGATCGGCGATGACGTCAAGATTTACCAGGGCGTTACGCTCGGTGCCCTCAGCGTGGCGAAGGAAATGGCCCGCACCAAGCGACACCCCACCATTGAGGACGGGGTCGTCATTTATGCCGGGGCCACCATCCTCGGCGGTGATACCGTCATCGGGGCCGGCAGCATCATCGGGGGGAACACCTGGATCGTGCGGAGCGTGGAGCCGGGAAGCCGGGTGTACTATAAGGGGTTGAAGGATTGAAGGGGAGAGGGATGGAGGGGCTGCCGCATGATACCGGGGCGACGGTGCGCAGGTGCAAACCAAAACATTTCACCGTAAGATGGGTACATAACCGTGGTTACCGTCCCCTCAGTCCTTCCCACCCTCAACCCCTCAACCCTTAACCCCTCCCATGACCCCCAACCTTTCCGTCAACCTCAATAAAGTCGCCCTCATCCGCAACAGCCGGGGAGCCGACTACCCCAACCTGGTCCGCGTGGCCCTCGACTGTGAACGGTTCGGGGCCCAGGGCATCACCATTCACCCGCGGCCGGACCAGCGCCACGCCCGCTACGACGACGTCGCCGCCTTGAAACGGGCCGTCACCACCGAGCTGAACATCGAGGGATATCCGGACGAAAAATTCCTGTCGGTCGTTCTGGACCAGCCGCCCGGAACAGGTCACCCTCGTTCCCGACGAACCCGGCCAGCTGACCAGCGACCACGGCTGGGACACCATAGGCAAGGCGGGTTTCCTGACCGACGTCATCGGCCGGCTGAAGGAGGCCGGCATCCGGACGTCCATTTTCGTGGACCCGGAGGCCGCCATGCTGGAGGGAGCAGTGGGGGTGGGAACCGACCGGATCGAATTCTACACCGGACCCTACGCAAAGGGATTTGCTGCCGACCCCGACAAAGCCATCAGTGCCTTTTCCGCATCCTGCGTCCTCGCCCAAAGCCTTGGCCTGGGGATCAATGCCGGCCACGACCTCAACCTGGACAACCTGGCGTTCTTCGCGGCCCGTATGCCGGGGCTGGAGGAAGTCAGCATCGGCCACGCCCTGGTTTCGGATGCGCTGTACCTGGGGCTGGAGGAGACCATCCGCCGGTACCGTAAATGTCTACAGCCCGTATGATGTACCGCTTCGCCCTCCTTTGCAGCCTGCTGTGGGTGAGTTGCTCCCCGCGCCCCCGTACCCATGATTTCCCCCAGCCCGTCGACACCACCACCCGGCCCATCGACCGACAGGAAAAGCGGAGTTATGACTTCCCCGGCCTCGGACTGTCGTTCGACAACCAGTTCGACGGGGCCAGGATGAACGCCGTCAACGGCATCGAAGGGCCGACTTTCGAGGTAATGATCGAACCGGAAAACCGCCCGGTCAACGCCAGCCCCTGGTACGCCTTCCGGATACGGTCGGAACGGCGCAACCGTATTCTGGTGCAGTTGAATTACGGCACCGTCCAACACCGCTATTTTCCTAAGACCAGCACGGACTTCCTGAACTGGACGCCCGTCGACAGCAGTGCCGTGCAGTACAGCGCGGACCGTACCGTCGCCTACCTGAACCTGGACCTGCCCGCGGGGACCGAACTCTACGTAGCCGGCCAGGAGGTGATCAACTCCAGTGGGGTAGCGGAGTGGATCGAAAGTCTTTCCTCCCGCTTTCCAACCCTGCGCCCGGCCGTTGCCGGTACTTCCGTCCTCGGCCGCCCCCTGCCGGTAATGGACATTTATCGGGGGGACCCGGTGGGGCGGGAGACGATCGTCCTGCTCAGTCGCCAACACCCGCCGGAGGTGACCGGCTTTCTCGCCCTGCGGGCTTTTCTGGACGAGTTGTTGTCCGGTGACCGCTCGGCCGACTTCCTGGCGCGCTACCGGGTGCTGGTCTATCCACTCCTCAATCCGGACGGTGTCGACCTGGGGCACTGGCGGCACAACGCGGGTGGGGTCGACCTGAACCGCGACTGGGCCTACTACCGGCAGCCGGAAACCCGGGCCGTAGCGGAAAGTATCGTCAGGGAACTGGCGGAAAAAGACGGCGAGATCATTCTGGGCCTGGACTTTCACTCCACTTACTACGATGTCTACTATACCCACGTGGACGAGGTGCCCACTACCTTGCCGGGGTTTAAAGATGCCTGGCTGAGCGGGATCGAACGCAGCATCGGCGGTGATTTTCTCATCAACGAGGAGGCGGAGGGGATTGGGAAACCGACGTCCGCCAACTGGTTCTCCACCCAGTTCGGAGCGGAAGGGATCACCTACGAGATCGGGGACGGTACCGACCGCGACTTCGTACGCCGCAAGGGGCGGGTCAGCGCGCGGATAATGATGGAGGAATTGCTTGCCCGACCGTGATCCCCATACTTTGGTATGCCGTAACTTCGTTTTTGAAACCTACCCTAACCCATTTGCCCATGCGCTTTTCCAGTGTATTACTGATCGTTTTCCTGCTGTTTGCCGCCGTTATGAGTGCGCAGACCAAAAGGACCGTATCCGCTCCCGAGGACGTGAACCCCATCGATCCGGGTACCCAGATGATGGCGGAAAACTCCGCCCTTATGCAGCAGCTCATCTCGGGCGGTACGTTCAACGTCAAAACCGCTGCCCTGGACTACGAGGTGGATGAAGAGAAGTACTACCTGGAGGTACCGATGAAGCTGTATAAAATTACGCTGGTCAACGGCGACGAGCAGGTGCTGCCCGCCCGCATCCAGTTGCTCGATCAGCTGGTGGAGGTCAACTACGGTGGTAAGCCGCTTCAGATCGACGCCCGGCAACTCCGGCAGGTGGTCACGGAGGACGGCCGTAAGTTCGTGGTCTTTCGGCAGCCCCTCGAAACGGGTAAGCCGTTGCCACTGATGGAAGTACTCTTCGAGGATGACGAGAATAAACTGTACGTACACCGGACGGTGGAGTGGCGGGATCCGCCCCAGCAGAAAACCTCCTACGATACCGGCAACTACAAACGGAAAATGCGCCGCGAGGATGTCGTGTACTTTAGGGGCCGGTCGGGAATTGCCAGGCTCAAGTCGATGAAATCCCTGCTGTCAGACCTCCCGGCGCCCCGCCGGGAAGCTGCCCGTGCTTACGTGAAGCAGCAAAAGCTGCGCAACAAGGAAGCGGACTACGTCAACTTGCTGAATTACCTGCGCGACAACGATTAATGCCGGTTCACCAGGCTATTGTGTAACCGTAGCCGCCGGTTTTTGGCGGGTCGGGGCTTTTCTTACTGCTCGTAATCGTATACGTGACCTTTGGCGCGCGCGCAGGTGCGGGCTTTTTGGCTGGCTGTTCCTTCGGTAACTTGAAGTGGACACTGATATCCTGGTGGATACGGATCTTCTTTTTCCGGTCCTGGGGAACGTCGAAGCGAAGCAGGCGCACGACCCGCTGCGCTTCCTCGTCGCAACCGTATCCAATGCCCTTTTTGATGCTGGTGTCCACCACCTTACCCCGGTAATCCAGGGAATAGCGGATGGTGACCGTGCCCTCCACCTTTGCCTTCCTGGCCGTTTTCGGGTACCTGAGGTGCTCCCCCAGAAATTTGCGCATCGCGGTGAGTCCGCCCGGGTAAGTGGGTTTGGAGACGTGGGAGGGGCGGTTTTTAGCCATGGTGGAGGGAGCGCTTTTTTGTGAACTTACGAATCCGGAGAGGATAAAGCCCCCTGCGAACGGTAAAATCCTTTCGCCGCTCCTATCTTGAAGGCTCATTGTTAGAATTAGATCGATGCAAATTAAAGAACCAGCCAAAGTTTACGATGCGGTCATCGTAGGCACCGGCGCCGGCGGAGGAATGACCGCCCGGATCCTGGCCGAAAGCGGCCTTAACATTGCCGTCATCGAGGCCGGCCCCTACTTCGACCCCGCTGACCCCGTAACCCGTACCCAGATGCGGTGGCCCTACGAAAGCCCCCGCCGCGGTGCCGGAACGACGCGGCCCTTCGGAGACTTCAACGCCGCCATGGGGGGCTGGCAAATCCCCAATGAGCCCTACGCCTCCGAGGAGGGGGGGGAGTTCCAGTGGTTCCGTAGCCGGATGCTGGGCGGGCGTACCAATCACTGGGGGCGTATCAGTCTGCGCTTCGGCCCCGACGATTTCCACCGTCGTGATATTGACGGACTGGGAGCTAACTGGCCGATCAGCTACGAGGAGATCAGCCCCTTCTACGATCGGGTCGACAAAATGATCGGCGTGACCGGTACCAACGAAGGGTTGCACAACGACCCCGACGGCTTCTTCCTGCCGCCCCCCAAACCGCGGCTCCACGAGATGCTGTTCACCAAGCACGCCAAAAAACTGGGCGTTCCCGTCATTCCGGCCCGTACCTCCATCATTACCAAAAAGCTGAACGACGAGCGCGGGGTCTGCTACTACTGCGGACAGTGCTCCCGTTCCTGTCAGGTCTACGCCGACTTCAGTTCGAGCAGTGCCCTGATCATCCCGGCCATCAAGAATACCGGCCGTATCGATCTTTTTGTCAACAGTATGGCCCGGGAAGTCATCACTAACGACGAGGGCCGGGCCACCGGTGTCTCCTACGTCAGCAAGGAAGACCGCCGGGAGTACACGGTCAAGGGGAAGGTGGTCGTCCTGGCCGCCAGTGCGTGTGAGACGGCCCGCCTCCTGCTAAACAGTCGTGCACCCGGGCAGGAAAACGGACTGGGTAACGGCAGCGGTACCCTCGGGCGCTACCTCCACGACAGCACCGGCCTCAACGTCGGTGGCTTCATCCCCGAACTCATGGACCGTCAGCGGTATAACGAAGACGGTACCGGCACGCTCCACGTCTATGCGCCCTGGTGGGAGAACAGCAAGAAGCTGGACTTTCCCCGTGGCTACCACCTCGAGATCTGGGGCGGTATGGGCATGCCCGGCTACGGTTTCGGCGGCGGACTAACGGAACTGCAGCAGGCGGTCGGGGAGCGCGTCGGCGGCTACGGCCCTAAGATGCTCGATGACGTCAAGCGCTTCTACGGTTCCGGTATCGGGCTGGCCATGCGCGGCGAGAGTGTCGCCCGTTACGACAACTACTGTGAGATCGACCCGGCCGGAACGGTGGACGAGTGGGGCATTCCCACCCTTAAGTTCAACTATAAGTGGAGCGATTACGAGTACAAACAGGCCCAGCACGCCCAGAAAACCCTGCGGGGCATCCTCACGGAAATGGGAGCGGACATCTTCACCCCCGAGCAGACCCGGGAAACGGAATATGGTTTGCTGAAACCCGGTGCCATCATCCACGAAGTCGGTACCGCCCGCATGAGCGAGACGGCCAGGGATGGGGTCACCAATAAATGGGGCCGCCTCCACGAAGTCGACAATGTCTACCTCACCGATGCCTCCGTTTTTTCCTCCCAGGCCGATAAGAATCCGACCTGGACCATTCTTGCGCTGGCCATGCGCAACAGCGAGCACATCGTTGACCAACTCAAAAAAATGAATATCTGATGGATCGTCGTGACACAATAAAAACCCTCCTCGGAGGCGCCCTGGGTACCGCGCTGCTGTCCCAGGCCACCGGCTGTAAACCCGACGGGGAACTGGTGGCCGAAACTGCCGTCAAGGCCGAGGCCAAAGGGTACGGCCTGCGGACCGCCTACGAAGCCAAGCGGGAGGAACGACTGCTGGAAGATCGTTTCTTCACCGATCATGAACTGGCCTGCCTGGCCATCCTCGGGGACATCATCGTACCCGGGGTGGAGGAGAGCAACTGGCTGGAGTTCGCGGACTTTATCTGCCTGGATATGCCGGATTCCCACCAGACCCGGATGCGGGGCGGCCTGGCCTGGTTGAACACCGAGAGTAGCCGGCGCTTCGACGGCCTTCCCTTCGATGAGATCACCCCCGAGCAGCGCATCTCCATCGTGGAGGATATCGCCTACCCCGACACTCAGGCGGAAGTGCAGGACCCCGGCGTCCGCTTCTTCAGCCACGCCCGCTATCTGGCCGTCACCTGCTGGTTCACCAGTAAGGCCGGGATCAAGGACCTGGGCTACGTCGGCAACCAGCCGAACGTCTGGGACGGCCCGCCCGCCGAGGTGCGCGCCCGGTACAACGTCGACTACGAACCCCAGTGGAAGGATCAGTACGTCGACCAGGAGAAACGCTCCGTCCAGGCGGAGTGGGACGATGAGATGAACCTGATCTCCTGACCCGGAGATCAGTCGGTCGGTCAGCCAGAATAATGAGTCCTCCGGACTCGTGAGTGGATCGGAGTCCGGAGGACTCATTCTAACCAGCTAGGGGCACCGCCCCTAGCGAATAACCATCCTATCGTATCACCACCGGTCTGACCTGAGCCGCCCCATCCGTTGCTACCCGTAGCAGGTAGTAACCCGGGGGGACGTCTCTAATGAGGAGAGTCATCTCCTGCCGGTTGCCGCCATCCCGCGCGAGTAAACGCCGCCCGTTCGTATCCAGCAGGACCAGGGAGCGAACCTCCCGGTCCGCCCGCACCGTAATCGACGTACGCGCCGGATTGGGAAAGACGACCAGTTCGGCCGTGGCCGGCGAGCCACCCTCCTGAATGCCCGTCGTTACGTCTATGGTGGCCGCCGCCCCGGCACTCAGGTTGCGGAAGGAACCGGCGGGGGTAACCTCCAGCCGGGAGGCCCGGACGAGGTAGTCGTACCGCCGGCTCTCTCCGCTCAGGGAATCGGTGTACGTCAGGGCCGGCGCCATCACCGAATCGAGGAGTACGTAAGCCGGATCGCCCGCCACTCTCCGGTAGACGTAGTAGCGGTCGGGATCATTTTCGGCGGCCGACCAGCGCAGGTCGACGTATCCCGTATCGGAGGTTACCAGGAGATCCGTGGGAGGGGCCATCACGTAGGCCTTCAGGGTAGGGTCTCCCAGTAAATTCAGGTGGATGCCCCGCGCAAAGAGCCCCGGTTCGTAACGGCCGTCATTATTTTCACTGACCCGCATGACGTGGCCGATCGGGAAACCCATCGCCATGGCGTGCTGGTGGGCCAGGGGAGCGCCGATCCAGGCGGCCGTCAGGGTGGTTCCAGAACTCAGGGCGGCCTTCATGTAGCAGTTCTCCAGGCCGTAATCGCCGACGTAGGAGCTGAACCAGGAGGTGAAAATGGCCCGGAAATCCCGATTGTTGAAGCGAAAACTATTCGGGTTTTTGATGGCACTGGGAAATCCCCCGTTGCCGGCCCCGTAGTAGAATTGGTAAGAAGCATCAAAGACTTCCGCCCACTCCTCGTAGCTGATACTGTCCGGGGACACCAGGGCGCTGAAGGCCCGGATGCCGGACTGCCCGAGGGCACCGCTCCAGCCGTTCAGGTTACGAACCACGGCCCGGCGAACGGGGACGATCCGGTGAGTACGGTAGTCGATATCCTTGCGGAGGTACTCTCGCAGGAGGGTGAACTCGTCCTCGGAAATGGCGGGGAGCCGGCGGAAGTCCACCCGGCCGACGGCTAATTCTACGTCGCTGGGCAGATAAGACTGGTCCAACTTTCCATCTCCCGGAATATTGTGATTGACGGGGTCGGCGGCGGTGGCATTATCGACCAGGGTATCGGTCCAGCTGCCGTCCAGGTCCCCGTAGTAGAGATCGGAGGCCCAGGCTCCCACATGGTCGCGGTGACCGTCCGGGCTGATCTCTCCGGAGTAGGCGATCGGGACGTCCCCGAACAGCAGCAGACTGGTGAACGAAGATTCGGCGTGGGCCGCCAGGATCTCCGCCCTGATCTCGGCTGCCGTGGCCGCCGCGTCGACGATCAGTAGCCGGCTGGGCCAACCGTCGGTGTCCAGCACGGATCGGTAGTCGGTCAGGTCGGTTTCGATTTCCGGAAAGGTAGTGGCCGTCACCACGATCAGCAGCCGCCCGCCTTCGTGGACGGGCGGTAGCTCATGGCCGGAGAGCAGGTAGCCGACACCGCCGGTTCCGTTCTCCAGTTCTTTGCTGACCCGGTATTCGTAGAAGGTGTGCGGATCGGTGTCCTCATCCAGGTAAGTAGTGACTTCCGGACCGTACTCGGCAATGGGTGCCCCCCAGTCTTCCGCCCCGTAGGCCCGCCGGTAGAGCGTATAGCCGGTTACGCCGGGGTCCGCGATCCAGTTCAGGGTGATGTCCGACGCACTGACCGCCGCGGTGAGCTTGACGGAACGGTCTACGTCGAGATTATACTGGGCGGTTGCCAGGAGGGGAAAGAGCAAAAGTAGGGACAGGAGCTTCATGGGGATCAAAGATAAGGTGGATATCACCCCCGCAGCGGACGTCTCGCCGGGGGAGGCTGTCTGATGTGTAAGGCACGGATTACCTTCGCAAAAACGTTCTACCGACCATGCGTAGCTTCCTGCTCCCCCTTATTTGCGTGATTTTTTGCACCTGCGTCCACGCCCAGGTCCGTACCCACGGCTATACCGACCGGGTCTTTACTACGGCCGATACCCTGCGCGGTGCCCTGCGCCCGGAGCGTACGAGTTTTGACGTGACCTACTACGAGTTGCACCTGGAGGTAGACCCCCGCGAGCGCAGTATCGAAGGGCGGGTGGAGATGGACTACACCGTCACCTCCCCGACGCGCCGCATCCAGATTGACCTCTACCAAAACCTGCAAATTGACGGCATTTCCCAAATGGGTAAATCGCTGAATTACAAGCGTCTGGGTAACGCCGTGTTCGTCGATCTCCCCTACGAGCAGGGAACAAACAGCCGCCACCGGATGACGATCCACTACGGCGGGAAACCCGTTGCCGCCAAGAATGCCCCCTGGGACGGTGGCTTCGTCTGGGGCCTCGACCAGCGGGAGCGGTACTGGGTCGGCGTAGCCTGCGAGGGCGACGGTGCCAGCCTCTGGTGGCCGAACAAGGATCACCTGAGTGACGAGCCCGACTCCATGCTGGTGAGCGTGACGGTGCCCAACCGGTTGTTCGTGGCCAGTAACGGCAACCTGCGGGCCGAAGTGGAACTGGAGGAAGACAGTAAAAAACGCTACGACTGGTTCGTCAGCTACCCCATTAACAATTACAACATCAGCCTGGGTATCGGCCACTACGTACACTTCGACAGTACCTACGTAGCCTTCGACGGCGACTCCCTGGCCCTGGATTATTACGTGATCGATTACAACCTGGAGAAAGCCAGGGAGCAGTTCCTGGAGGTTTTCCCGATGCTGCGGGCCTACGAGCATTACCTGGGAAAATACCCCTTCTGGGAGGACGGGTTCGCCCTCATCGAAACGCCCTACCTGGGCATGGAGCACCAGAGCGGCATCGCCTACGGCAACCGGTATATGCGGGGCTACCTGGGCGGACTGATCCCGGAGGATATGGACTGGGATTACATCATTGTCCACGAGGCCGGCCACGAGTACTTCGGCAACTCCATCAGCGTAGCGGACCACGCCGAGATGTGGATTCACGAGTCGTTTACCACCTACCTGGAAGCCCTGTACGTGGAGTACCACATGGGCGAGGACGCGGGTGCCAGGTACCTGATGACACAGCGTCCGTTCATCCGGAACCAGGAGCCGATCCTCGGGCCGATGGACGTGAACTTCACCGCCTTCGGCTCCTCCGACCATTATTACAAGGGAGCCTGGGTTCTGCACACCCTGCGATACGTTCTTGACGACGACCCGCTGTTCTTCGGTATGCTGCGCAGCTTCTACCAGGAGCACCAGCGCAGCATTGTCAGTACCCGGCAGGTGATCGATTATTTCTCCCGCTACGCCGAACAGGACCTCGGCCCCTTCTTCGAACAGTACCTGACCTACCCGGAAGTGCCGGTGCTGGAATTACGCCAGAAGGGAAAGGCGGTAGAGTATCGCTGGCGGGCCCGGGCGAACAACTTCAACATGCCGGTCGGCGTGCGCATCGGGGAGGAATACGTCCGCCTGCAACCGGTTACGGAGGAGTGGCAGTCCATGGGTAAGGGCTTCGACCCGAAGGACGTGACGCTGGACTCGGAACACTTTTTGGTGGAGGTGAAAAGGTAATGGCGCAGGTGTTATTCACGCAGAGATCGCAGCGGAGCAGCGAACGCAGAGCGGCCTGATGCGGCTTGCGGTATTGTCACGCAGAGATCGCAGCGGAGCAGCGAACGCAGAGCGGCCTGATGCGGCTTGCGGTATTGTCACGCAGAGAACGCAGCGGAGCAGCGAACGCAGAGCGGCCTGATGCGGCTTGCGGTATTGTCACGCACCGCGCCTCAGCCCCTCGGCGTTCTCAGCGTGAGAAACAACAAATTAAATCCCGTTACCGCCTCGCCTGCGGCTTCAAGTACATCTCCAGCCACCGATCCTGCTCCCACAGCAGGTGCAGGATACTTTCCTTGGCCCGGTAGCCGTGGCTTTCCTTCGGTAGCATTACGAGGCGCACCGTTGCCCCCAGCCCCTTCAGCGCATTGAAGTAGCGCTCGCTCTGCAGCGGGTAGGTACCGGAATTGTTGTCGGCCTCCCCGTGGACCAGCAGCAGCGGCGTCTTCATCTTGTCGGCGTGCATGAAGGGCGACATGGTGTAGTACACCTCCGGGGCCTCCCAGTAGCTACGCTGCTCGCTCTGAAAACCGAAGGGGGTCAGGGTACGGTTGTAGGCACCGCTACGGGCGATACCGGCGGCGAACAGGTCGCTGTGGCTAAGCAAATTCGCCACCATGAAGGCACCGTAGCTGTGCCCCCCGACGGCCACCTTCGTCCGGTCGATGTAACCGAGCTTATCTACGGCGTCGATGGCGGCCTTTGCGTTGCCGACCAACTGCTCGCGGAAACTGTCGTTAGGTTCCTCCTCGCCCTCCCCGACGATGGGAAAGGCCGCGTCGTCCAGGATGGCGTAGCCGCGGGTGACCCAGTAGATGGGGCTGCCCCAGTAGGGGTAGATGAACTCGTTCGGGTTGCTGGTATTCTGGCCGGCACTGCTCTTGTCCTTGAACTCCCGGGGGTAGGCCCAGAGGATCATGGGCACCTTCTCCTTCTTGTCCATATCGTAGCCCACCGGCAGGTAGAGGGTGCCGGAAAGTTCCAGCCCGTCCTCGCGCTTATAGGAAATCACCTCCTTGTGCACCTGCCCGAGGCTGGCGAAGGGATTGGCGAAATCGGTCAGCTGCCGGAGGTCACCGTCCAGTTCGCGGAAGTAGTAATTGGGGTAGTCGGTAGCGGATTCGATGCGCACCAGTAGCTGGTTGCTTTCCACGTCGTAGTCGCGCAGGTCCTCCACCCGGTCGGTGTAGGTACTGGTGTACAGCCGCTCGGTTTCCCCGCTCTTCAGGTCGTAGGCGTCGAGGAAGGGGAACTGTCCCTCCTCCGTAAATCCGTCACCGAGCCGGAAGATCTTGCCGTCGCGGACCGACAGCACCTGGCGGCCGTATTCGTTGGCGTGGGTGACGGTAGAGCCGGGGTCGTTGTACCGGTCCTGGTAGTTACGGTCCATAATTACTTTTTCCATGGGCGCGGACGCAGGTGCGAGGTTTCCGGGGGAAAAGATCGTCGCGCGCAAATTGCGGGTGTCCCACCAGTAAGCGTAGACCAGGGCGAGATCTTCGTCGGACCACTCGATCCCGCTGAACCGGTTCCTGAGCTTGATCAGGCTGCGACCGTTTCCGGTGAAGGGCGCTTCCAGCTGGAAAACCTCGTCGCGGAACTCCGCCTCGGCGGCCGGGTCGCCACCGTCCAGGACTTCAACGTAGATCAGGCTGTGGGGCAGGTCGGCCCGCCAGCTCAGATCCCGGCGGCCGGGCCGCTCGGCCATGAAGCCCTTCGGCAGGTCCTCGATGAGCGGGACGGTACTGACGGCGGCCGTCCTTTTGCCGTCCTTATCGTAGATGGTGGTCGTATTCGGAAAACGGTAGTAGGGTACCAGGTAGCTGAAGGGGCGTTCTACGGTGGTGACCATCAGGTACTCCCCGTCGGGGCTGAAACTGAGGCCCCGGTACATGGCGGTGGGAAGGTAGGGGGAGGTAGTCCCGTCCAGCCCCACCTTCACGATGGTCGAGCGGGCCAGAGTTTCGAAATTCGCCTCGTCATCGGGGTTCTTGAGCAAGTCCTGGTAGGTCCGGTTCTGGGCCTTCTTGCCGTCGGCGACGGAGATGGTCGGTCCGGTGGGTACCGCCGTGGCACCGTCGATGAGTGCTTTCCGGTCATCCGGGAGCATCTTGACGAGGAGGTGCTTACCGTCTTTCGTCCAGTTGACGACGTCTCCCATATTGGCGTTGACGGTCGCATCGGTGATTTTGGTGGCCCTGGCGGCGTTCAGGTCGACTATCCAGATGGCCACGCCGTCGGTCGTCGTGTTGGTCGCGGCGATCATCCCCTGATCGGGCGACCAGGTGAAGTTGGCCAGTCGGACCTCCGTAGGCAGTCCGGCGATGGGCCGCTCGGAGCCGGCCTTCCCGTCGACCTTGCGCACCTTCAGGCCGGTGTAGTAATTGGTCCGGCTACCGATATTGGTCTTCGGGTCGATCCGCAGACCGCCGAGCCGCATTTCCGTCTGGCTCAGTTCCTCGATGGACTTATAAGCGTCGCGGTAAAGAAGAACCATGTTGTCGCGTTCCCGGTCCATGAGGACACCCGGGGCCAGGGGGACGTCGACGAGGTCGAGAATGGCTGCGGGGGGCTTCTGGTAGCCGAGGGCCTGCTGGGCCGTCGCGAGACAGGGCAGTAGGAATAGGAACAGAAACAGGAATAAAGGGCGAGGCATGAGGCTAGGGTTTTGGAGGAATCAAGATAAGTTTTTTCCTCGTTTCTGCCGTGCGCGGTTCGTTTGAGTCGTCCGACCGATAAAACGGTATCACCGCCCCCGTCCCCGCTTTTTCTTATGATTGCCCTGAGATTTGGCCCACTTACTGCTGGGGATCAGCGGGCTGGGGTAGTTCGCCCCTAGCCGGATACCGTAACGCGATTGCTGTCCGTCGTCCAGTTTATCGGGGGTATGAACGCAATCAGCTGGCACCTCCGACAGTTCGGGGCACCATAACTTTACGTAAGCGCCGTCAGGATCGTAACGACCGGCCTGGCTCAGGATATTGAAGTATCGATCCTCCCGGGGGTCGGTGCCGACGCCGGCTACGTACTGCCAGTTGCACCAGTTGCTGGTGACGTCGTAATCGATCAACTCGCTTTCGAAGTACTCGGCACCCATCCGCCAGTCGATCTTCAGGTCCTTAACCAGGTAGCTGGCGACGTTCTGGCGCCCGCGGTTACTCATAAAACCGGTGCGGGCGATCTCCCGCATATTGGCATCGATGAATGGGGTACCGGTCTGCCCGTCGATCCACCGCTGTAGCAGGGCCTTATCCTGTTTCCACTCGGGGTGATTCTTTTCCTTGAATCCTTTCTTGTGGAAGATTTTGTCGCCGTGCTTCTTACCCATCAGGCGGAAGAAGTCGCGCCACATGAGTTCGAAGATGACCCAGTAAGTGCTGTCGTTGGCGCCATTCTTGTCCTCGTAGGCTTTTACCTCGTGGTAGATCTTTTTCGGGCTGAGGCAGCCCTGGGCCAGCCAGGCACTGAATTTGGTGCTGTAGTCGGAGCCGATCAGTTCGTTGCGGGTTTCCTTGTAGGTGCTGATGGCGTGGGAACCGAACAGATAGTACGCCAGCCGGTCGAGGGCGGCCGTTTCCCCGCCTTTCCAGTCGATGGCGGCACGGTCGTCCTCCGGCGGGGCGGCAAGGCCGAAATCGGCCAGTTCGGGCAGGCTCACCGGCGGAAATCGTCCGTATCGGCCAGTGGAACCTTTGCCGGGGCAGGCAGGGGATCGCGTACGGGGGTGATGCGCTCGGTTTCCTTGCGAAAGGTGGTGAAGATATCCGGCGTCTGGGTGACCGGGAAGGGCAGATCGGAAGTATAGTAAAGTAGCTTTGCCCCGGCTGTAGTACACCTCCCGCCCGATGGCCCAGAGTTCCTGCTCGACGGCGTTCTGGAGGGTAAGCTCCTCGGCGGTGCGTTCCCGGTTACAGAAAACCCAACTGGCCCCGGATCTGCCGGGTAAGCTCGGGGATGATCTCCTCGGCCCGCCCGGTGCGGACGATCAGTTCCGCCCCCCGTTGGCGGAGGCTGTCGCGCAGGTCGGCTACGCTCTCCAGGATGAAGCGGGCGCGGTGAGCTCCGATCTTCCGGCAGCCGGTCAGGGGGAGCTCGGCCCGCCACTCCCGTTCGTCGAAGACATAGACGGGCAGGATGGTATCGGCGTAGCGGAGGGCTTCGGTCAGGGCCTCATTGTCGTGGAGGCGGAGGTCGCGTCGGAACCAGACGATGGCGGTGCGGTTGGGCATACTGGTTCAACGGGGTGGGGTGGGGATGGTTGCCGTTTTGGGGAGGTATTCCGGACGGGGGTAGGGTTATGACGGTGACGTGAAGATTGGTGGGTTACCGTTAAGGGAGTATGCCCTCACGCACGCACCATGTAAAATTGGGGGTAATATTATAGGAAAGTGGTTGATTTTGGTGACGAAGTTAGTTTAATTATGTTTGAACCGCTGAAATTTAATATAAAATACTCGTCGGAAATTGTTTTATAAATTTGAATGGCGTAATTTGGATATGAAAAATAAACGACCAGTTTATGTTCGCTTGGCGCCTGACGCCGTGTTTCAGGCGGCGGAGAATTTGGTAAATCGGATGAATGATTTTACTATTCAATCAAATGCTAATAATGAAGAGCAATGGAATTCAAATGAGTACTCTGGTACGATTGTAACAGGTAAGCAGTACTATCCCGTATTCTACATACTGGATGAGGTGTATACCCATTGTGAGAAGGATAATTTGGTGTTTCAAAGTAAAAATGAGGAAGTCTAGGGATTGAACTATGTAATCCTCACGGCAAACAACGAAACACATATTCAGGCCCTAGTTAAGAATTGATATGAAATACCTCCTACTATTCTGCTTGGGCTTTGGTTTACCTTTACTGCTAACTGCCCAAACAACGGACAGTATTTACTTCGAGTTGCCCTTTTACTTCGAAGATGCCATCGGTAATCGGGATACGATAACCGTTGTCGCCGCGATTGGTGCCAATCAGGAGTTTAATCCTGAGCTCGGCGAAATTAACTTGGCCGGCCAACCCTACGACTCCGTCTTCGAGGCACGGGCAGTGCGTTATGAGGAAGTCCTGGAACAAGTTTCCAACCGATCGTTCGCGGCTAAACGGGTAGCTGAACCTTTGTTTACAAATGATGGCCTTCCCGCCGAAAGTTGCGCTGACCTTATCGGACTTAATAGGTACTCCATCGCCGTACATTTGCTTCACTATCCACTAACGGTAACCTGGAACCCCTCGCCATTTTTACCCGGCGGCTTAGTGGATTGCTACGGGGGAGCCTGGATCAATAATACACTGGCACCGGTAACTATTGATTTCTGGTTCGAGGCTCCTCAAGGCCCTGGTTTCGAAGATTATAGTTGTCTCAACAACGGTGGAAATAAGCAGTTCTTTCCCCACGATCAGGGGCTGGGGTTCGATTTATTTCAATCGTTTATTTTCGACTCTCTGACGAGTGCCCCCGATACCTTGACGCGCATTCCAGTCTTCAACATTTTCTGGCAACGCCCTTTCTTTCCCCCCTGCAACGGCACCATCGCCGTAGATGATACCCGCACCCCCCGGTTTCGCGCCCTGCGAATAGCCCCCAACCCCGTCAGCCGGCGGCTGCGCGTACTGGATGATCCCATACAGCCCGCTGAATGGTGGCCCGGGAGCACGTACACCATTTTCGCAGCCGCCAGCGGCCGGGTCGTGGCTGGGGGAGTGCTGGCCGGAGCCGACATCGACGTTGCCGACCTGCCAGGCGGTAGCTACCTGCTGCTGGTGAATACCGGGGAGGTACTGTACCGGGCACGGTTCGTGCACGAGTAGCTACTCTCCCAACCCCCGCAACCACCCCGGCACCGTAAACCGTTGCCCGTACCGCTCCTTCAATTCCCCGCACCGCGCCACGAAGGCATCCACCCCGTAACTGGTTACGTAGCGGATCACCCCGCCGGTATAGCCCGGGAACCCCCAGCCGTAAACGCTGGCCAGGTTGGCCATTTCAATGTGCTCCACGACACCTTCCTGGAGACACCAGCCTGACTCGATCACCTGGACGAAGAGAAACCGGTCCTTCATCCGCTTCCGGTTGTAATCTTCTTTGGTGACGGGAAAGTGCTCGGCCAGTCCCGTCCAGAGGCGTCCTTTTCCGTTGTCGTCGTAATCGTAGAAGCCGAGTCGCTTACTTTTGCCGCTACGGTCCAGTTCATCCCGCATGGTTGTCAGGGCGGCTACCGCCGGGTGCTGCTGGTACTTATCCCCGTAGTGCTGGGCGGCCTGCTGCTCGTAGCGGAGAACCAGCTTGAGGCCCAGCTCGTCCGCCAGGGCAAGGGGACCGAGCTGCATACCCGCCTGACGACCCATATTTTCAATCAGGGCGGCGGGATATCCCTCCAGCAGCATGGTCACCCCCTCCAGGATGTAGGTATTGAGCACCCGGGCGGCCAGGAAGCCCCAGCTGTCCTTCACGACGATGGGCGTCTTCCGGATACTGACGGCAAAGTCAAAGGCGCGGGCCACCGTCTCGTCACTCGTTTTTTCTCCCCGTACGATCTCGACGACGTAGGTTTTCTCGGCCGGACTGAAGAAGTGGATGCCCACGTAGTTCTCCGGGCGGATGCTCTCCTCGGCCAGTTCCGTGATCGGGATGCTCAGGGTATTGCTGGCGAAAATGGCGTACTCGTCGAGCATGGCCTCCGCCTCACGGGTCACCTTGGTCTTGACCGACTTGTTCTCGAATACCGCCTCCACCACCAGGTCGCAGCCCTCGAACTGGGCACTCTGGTCGGTGGTGGTGATGCGGCTCAGTAGTTCGTCCCGCTCGCTGGGCTGGAAGGTACCCCGCTCGATGTACTCCTCTATCTTCTCCCTGACGTACACTTTTCCCCGGTCGGCGATCGGCTGGCTCACGTCCTTCAGTACTACTTCCAGCCCGTTGCGCAGACACAGGAAGGCAATGCCCGATCCCATTTGTCCGGCCCCGATGATGCCCACGCGGCGGGGGCGGAACTTGCCGTATCCCTTCGGCCGGCCCGTTCCCTTACGAATGGCCTGCTTGTCGAACCAGAAGGTGGAGATCATATTCTTGCACACGGCACCCGTTGCCACCCCGGCGTAGTACCGGCTGTCGAGGCGGAAGGCCGTCTCGAAGTCCACTTTACTCGCCTCGGCCAGCAGGTCGAGGATGGCCCGCTTGGCGGGGTAGAGGTCGCTGGTGTTGGCCGACAACCGCGCCGTCAGCAGCCGGATGCGATGCCCCAGTAGCGGGTCGGCGGCCGTTCCTCCGGGGATTTCCTCGTCGGGGTTGTCCCAGGGGCGACGGTGATCGGGGTGGGTCTGTAGCCAGGCTTTGGCCCGCCGCAGCAGGTCGTCGCGGTCGGTGGCCAGCTCATCCACGATACCGACCTTCAGGGCCTCCTGGGGGCTGTAGCGCCGCCCTTCGACCAGGAGTTCGTAGGCCCGTTCGATACCGAGCAGCCACATCAGCCGGACGACGGCCCCCCCGCTGGGGGTCAGGCCGATCTTCACCTCCGGGTGGCCGACGCGGATCTTCGGGTCGTCCAAGACTACCCGGTAGTGGCAGGCCAGGGCCAGTTCGAAGCCGGTCCCGAGGGCATGCCCGTTGATGGCGGCCACCACCGGCACGCCGGGTACCTCGATGTCCCTCAGGAAAGCCTTCAGCCGCTGGGCGGCCGCGAAAGCCTCCGCTGGATCCTCCAGTTTGTAGAGGTAATCCAGCGCCCCGCCGCGCAGGAAGTCGGTCTTCGCCGAGGTGATGATAACGCCCTTCAGCCGTCCGGCCTCTTTCTCCCCCTTCAGGTGGGCGATCACGGGTTGGAAGGCCGCCACGATCTCGTGGTTCAGCAGGTTTTCGCCCCGCCCGCTCATGTCGAGGTCGAGGGTAACGATGTTGTCGGTATCTTTGCGGTATAGAATCATAGGACCTCGCCCCCCAACCCCTCTCCCGGAGAGGAGGGGTAGTAAGATCTTTGAGGGGGGATGTAATCTTACGTTAAGTTAAAATTATGTTGCCGTGACGACCTCGTGCGGTAGCGTCACTCCTCTCCCGGGGAGAGGGAACCGGGGAGAGGATCAAACCCGCTCAATTACCGTACTCACCGCCAGCCCCGCCCCCGCGTCGATCGTCAGGCTACCGATGTTCAGGTCCTGGCGTTCCAGTTCGTCGAGCAGGTGACAGAGCATCATACCGCCCACGGCTCCCAGGGGCTCCCCCAGGGCAATGCTTCCCCCGAGTACGTTGAACCGATCGTCCGGAATGTCCAGTTCCCGCTGGAACCGGATGGTCGGAGCGGCAAAACTTTCGTTGAATTCGTAGAGGTCGATGTCGCCCCGGGTAAGACCGGCCTGCTGGAGGGCGGCGTCGTGGGCGTTCACCCCGCCGGTGAGCAGGGTAGCGTCCACCGCGCTCATGGCTACGGCGCGGATCCGGGCACGGGGGGGGAGGCCCAGCCGGTCCCGGGCCCCGGCATTCCCCACCAGACAGAGGGCGCAACCATCCGCGGCGGGGCTGGTATTGCCCGCGCTGTGGAGGTGATCGACGTGGTCCACCAGCGGGAAACGGTGGAGAGCCATCTCATCGAATCCGGCCAGCCCCATTTCCGCGAAACGGGGGGGCAGTGCCTCCAGGTCACCGGCCCCCAGCGTCTCGTCGGGCAGGCTGTCGTGGTCGAGGATGAGGAGGCCGTTGCCATCCGTAATGGTCTCCAGGCTCTTGGTGTAATGACCTGCCTGCCGGGCGGCCAGCGCGCGCTCGTGGCTGCGCAGGGCAAAGGCATCCAGCTCGGCCCGGGAGATGTTTTTGCTGCTGGCCACCAGGTCCGCCGCCACTCCCTGGGGAATGTAGTGGGAATTGATGACCGTGGCCGGGTCGTTCATCATCGGGCCGCTGTTGAGGTAGGTGGGCACCCGGCTCATGCACTCCAGCCCGCCGGCGATAATGATCTCCCCGTAACCGGCCGTGATGCGGGCGGCCGCCAGGTTGATGGCCTCCAGCCCGCTGGTGTTGAACCGGTTGATCTGTAGCCCGCCCCGGGCCGCGGCCCAGCCGGCCTTCAGCAGGGCCGATCGGGCGATATTGTAGCCCTGGTCGCCGGCCGGGGTGTTGCAACCGATGACGAGGTCGTCGATGTCGGCCGGTAGCCCCTCCCGGCCGGTCCGCCGTTGGAAGGCCCGCAGGCACTGGCTCAGCAGGTTGATGGGCTTGACCTCGTAGAGCGGCGCGGGGCGAAGGGCGCCGCCGCGGGGGCTGCGCAACACGTCGTAAATAAAAGCTTGGGTAGGCATACTGCTTATACCGTTATTGTCCGCCGTTGTTTATGGGACCGACGGCGCTGTTCATCGAAAAGTTGGTCCCGATAGCCATCGGGACGTCCGCTCGACCATAACTTTACGAAAATTCATCCCACCATGGCTAAGACCCGACTCACCGGATTTGCCCGGCTTTTCCTCTTTTTACTCGTTTTTCTGCCCGTGGCTTTCTTCGGCATCAGCTACTATAAGGGCGAGGACGGACTGGCCAACCTCAAGAACGCCATCGGGCTGGAAACGAACGGTAACGGTAACGGGGCGGGGACGCAGGTGCAAACCGACTTCAATGACGCCAGTGTGCAGCAGCTACGTGATCAGGTCACCGAACTGAAACGCCGGCTGGCCATCAGTGAGGAGCAACTCGCCCGCTGCCAAACCGGGGGCGTTGATTGATTCCAACCGACT
The DNA here is from genome assembly GCA_963838715.1 of Lewinellaceae bacterium. GTDB lineage: Bacteria > Bacteroidota > Bacteroidia > Chitinophagales > Saprospiraceae > Neolewinella. Next base: position 1,629,331 of record CAWISE010000009.1, on the reverse strand, counting down.
CCGACACGGCATCCATGAGTTCTGCTATACCCTCCTGGCTTTTCCGCGCGCCTGGCGGTTCATGCTCAACAACCGCCTGTGGGTGGGCCTGCGGGAGTATGGTTGGGTGGCCCGCGGACTGGTGGCCATCGGGATTGTCCTCAGCGTCTACCTGATCGCCGAAACCATTGACTGGTTCCAGGACCACGCGGCGGACCCACTGTACGCCATGGCCGTCGGCTCCGACAGTCTGGTCTGGCGCTTCGCCAGCGATGCCTACGAAAGCCTGTCGGAGGGCTCCCTCAACTGGATCAGCCTCGTCCTGCTGGAAGTGGTGACCTACCACTTTATGCGGCGGACCCTCCAGATCGTGCTGCGCAAGAATGTGGCTAATGCCCACGAATTCAAGCCCTTCCTGGCCGCCCAGAAACGAATGATCGTCATCTCCGTCCTCGGCCTGACCGCACAGAGTGCGTTGACCGGTATGGTGGGGAGTGCTTTGCCGTTCGGGTTGAGCAGTATTTTTTCCGTGGCGGTGCAGTCCACCATTCTCGGCTATGCCATCGCGGACAACTACAACGAGCAGTTCGACCTGACGGTCCGCCAGAGCATCCGTTACCTCTGGCGCAATTACATCGGCGTATGCGCCGGCCTCGGGTTGCCGCTCTTCCTGATGCTGAAGGTTCCGGTGATCGGTACGGTCATGGGGCCGCTGGTCACCGCCGTCACCGCGGGTATCGTTCTGCGGGAACTGAGCGACCTGCACATCGTGGGGTACCAACTGAGTGAAAAGGAGCGGGTAAAGCAGGAGAAAAAGGAAGCAAAGCGGAAAAGAAAAGAAGCGCGTTAGCCCTCACCACTCGGCACCCAGTAATTCCTGCGCCTGCCGGTAGTGTCTGGGGCTGTCTTCCCCTACTTCCCGGAGGGCCTTCAGCCCGTCGGCAACGTGGTTGGCCCGCAGGTACGACAGGCCGATGTGGTAGTAGCTGACGGAACGATAAAGGTCAACCTCGGTCAGGGGCTTGAAGTAGTCGATCGCGGTTTGCAGCCGGCCGTCGTAAAAAGCGGCCAGGGCCACGTAGTACTTTTCCTGTTCGGTCAACGCATCCGCTGTGGCGAGTTTTTCGCCGGCGGCCAGGACGGCGGCGTAGTCCCGTTCGGCGTACGACTGGTGCAGGCCGGCGATCTCGACCGCGGTCGCCTCGCGGGGGAGCTCCGTACGGTAGTTGCTGGCCATCTCCCGCTGGTCGAGAAGTTCTGTGAGTATGGCCGGACCCTTAGGGGAAGTCAGGAGGGGCAGGGCAAGCAGTAGTAGCAGTAAGGTGGCGGCCACCGCGAGGAGGGGAAGCCACAACCGACGACCCCGGGGGGCATTCCGGCGACGACGCAGCCCGTGCTCGGTTTCCAGCAGTTTCTCCCAGCGGTCGCGGGTCCGCCGGTCTTCTCTTTGACGGACGAAAAGGCCGATACGGTCCTGACGATCCTCCTCGTCCCTCCCGGGCTGCTGGTATTTGTTTGATGTGGGCATGACGCTTTGGCTTTGGTGGTGGGCAACCGGTCGGCTTACTGACCGGTGAATAGAATGTAGTATTTTTTCAGCTTTTCCACGCAACGGGATTTCTGTTTGCGGACGGCAACGGCCGTTCTCTCTTCGGATTCGGCAATCTCCTTCAGGCTGCGGTGATTATAGTAGAAATCCCGCAGCAGGCTCTTACACTCGCTGCCCAGGGAGTTGAAGGCCCGGTCGAGCAGGTCAAATTCCTCCTCCGGGATGTTGTCGCCGGGTGGAGCCGCGGGGTCCATCCCCTCGGGTACCGTACTCAGGTACTGGTCCTGGCGGAAACGGCGCAGGTATTCCTGCCGGGCCATTCGGGTAAGCAGGTAGCGCAAGTTGCCGTAACGGATTTTGCCGGCCACCAGACGCGCGCGAAAGTGGAGTAGGGCTTCCATCATACTGTCGTAGGCCTGATCGTAGGGTGCTCCGTCGTTCTGAACCAGGTAGGTTAAGCCGGTTTCGAAGTGGCGCAGGAAAATCCGCTCGAAGAGCAACGGGTTCCCCAAGCGTAGTTCGGCGACCATATGGTTGAACTCCTCGGGGTGCAGTCCGAAGTTCTTGGCGGGGAAAGCGCCGGACGGGGGAAGTTTTTTACCAGGTTGACCGGACATAAATTGTAAGACAGCATACGAAAGGTAACGTTAAAAGGGCGTGGGGCGGGGAGTGTGACGGAAATTGGTCCGTTATTGCCATATTATGTGGATCAAGCGCTCTATATCTTGTTTGTTCTACCTGCTCTTTTCCCTCTCCGGTTACGCACAGTCCGTTCCGACCGACCGGGCGCAGGAACTCATCCTGGCCGGTGATCTGGTGGCCGCGCGGGCGTACCTGCGTACCTACGTAGCCGGCCGGTTCGAAGCCGGTGAACGGACCCGGGAGCTGGCGGAAGCCTACCAGCAGTTGGGGGGGCTGAATTTCAGGTCTTCCGACCTCACCCTGGCGCTCGGGCAGCTAGACACCTGCGGACAAATACTCGCTGAACAAGCGGAATCCCCCCTGCTGCTGGCCAGGATGGAATGGACACGCGCGAGAATATATGATGTGTTCCCCCTGTACGATGAAGGGTACCGGTCAGTGGACCGGGCACAACAGGCACTGGAAAGCGCTACCGAACTCGGGGAAGTAGTACCAATCAATCTTCTGGTAGGTATTCTGGCCACTAAAGCTGCGATCGCCGCGAACCTTCAGGATGAGAATGAGGCTTTGCTTCTGATCGGCAAGGCACGCAGCTACCCGGCCGAATCATTGAACGTCGACGTCGAGCGGGAACTTCAGTACGCTCAGATGGTCACGTTCACCCTGTTCGGCATGCACGACGAAGCCATCGAACTGGGAGAGACTTACATCAGAAAATTTCGCAAGGAGGGAGATGTCTCCGGGGAGGCGATCGCCCTGGCAAACGTTGCGGTCAACCAGAGTAATGCCGGTTACTACGAGCGGGCGGAAGCAACTTTCCGGGAGGCCAACCGGCTGACCAGAAAATCACTGAGCGGCCCCCTCGCAAGGAAAATGCACGGGAATATGGCCTCCCTCTATAACAACTGGATGGAGCACGACCTCCGGGTAGGCCGCTTCGATCGGATAGACAGCTTTCTGACCGGGGCCCACGACTATTCGGAAGTGATCATGGGCCGGCGGGGTGGCCTACACATCGCCGGTATGTACGCCACCGCGGCCGTCGAGTTGGATGAGGACGGGCAGACCGAACGGGCTGATTCCTTAATGGAACTGGCCATACGGGCCGTAGCCATGGGCGCCCCCCGGTACGGACCCGCGCGATTGCCGGTACTGACCCCTAGCCTCCGGGTCAATCATCGTTACTTCCACATACTGGTTAAGCTGCAGGCCATGGCCCTGCGCCGGAATACGCCCGGTGCGCTCACCGAAGCACTGGCGATCGGCCGGCAGGTGGACACGATCGTGTCCGCGATCGAGGGCCGGCTGTCCTTACGACAATCGCTAGGCTCTTTCCAGTCCCTGACCGCGGAAAGTGCCAACGAACTACTGGAGATTGCCCTGCTCCAGTTCCGGAGGACCGGAGAGATGGCCTACTTGGACCGCGCTTACTCCAAGGTGGCCGGAAGAAAGGGAAGATTGCTTCAAGGGTATCTGTCCAGCCCCTTCCTCGCCGAACAGTTCGGAGTCCCGGTCTCTGTCCTGGAACGACAGCGGGAACTCAAATTGCGGCTGAATAGCCTGGAACGGCAACTGGAGCACTCTTCCGAACCGGGTGGAGAGCTGGCGGACAGCCTGGTCGTGCTGTCCGGCCGGATATTTCGGTTACAGGATTCGGTGGCGGCCCGCTATCCTGCCTACTTTCGGGCGGGTATCCAGCGCCTACCGGATGATTGGCGGGCCGCGCGGGTATCCGACCGGCCGGTCGTCCTGGAGTATCACCTGACGAAGGACTCCGTGTACTGCTTCAGGATCGTGAACGGGACGGAACTCTCCTTTACCGTACGGCCCTTTCCCGCTAAATTGAGGAGCCGCGCCAGGGAAGTACTGAGTGATGCGGCCGTTTCGGCGATGATGTACGCTACGCTCGTGGCCCCGAACCTGGAAGGGATAGCCCCCGGGACGCCCCTGACGATCATTCCGGACGGTAACCTGTGGCGACTGCCCTTCACCGCGCTTCGTTCCGCCGAGAACAAATTTCTAATCCAGGACCACCCGGTCACCTTTGCCTATTCCTGGTCCTCCCTGGGTAGGAAAGGTCCGGAGACGGACAGCGAACTGCCCTACCTGGGATTCGGGATGGATTACATCGGCCCGGGTGCCGCCCCGGTGGCGGAGTTGCGGGAATTATCCGGTTCGGAAATTGGCGCCCTCTTCAATACCGTGTCCGAGATCGACGCGGCGAGAGGTTTCTTTTTCGGTCAGGACTTCAAGAACGAGACGGCCACCAAAAGGAATTTACTGGAATTCGCCGGACGTACCGAAGTCCTCCATCTTGCCCTGCACGGCAGCCGACACCCCAACCCCTTCCGGTCAGGGCTACTCCTGTCCGGCGGACAACCGGGGCAGTACGATGTGCTGACTATGGGGGAGGTGCTGAGAAATCGCTACCCGACGGAACTGACCATTCTTTCCGCCTGCCACTCCGGGAATGGCCCGCTGGAAACGAACGACGGGCCTCAGTCCATTGCCCGGGCATTCGCTTTCTCCGGCTCCCGTGCGGTACTGGCCAGCAACTGGGAAGCCAACGACGAGGTGACTTTCCGGATCGTGACCGGCTTCTGCGGCTATCTGGCGGAGGGGATGACCAAAGACCTGGCTTACCAACGCGCGGTTCTGGATTTTCTCGAAGGGGCCAGCCCCCCGGAGCGGGACCCCCGTCGCTGGGCCAACCTCACCCTCGCCGGTTCGATTACCGCGCTACCGGCGAGTCATCGCATCAGTTACTGGTGGTGGGCCGCCCTGGCCGTGTCCGCAGTGGCGGGGTGGCTACTGATCATAAAAAAACGGCCCCCCGAGACAGGAGACCGTTGAATAGAGTGTCAGGTGTTTATTGCTGAAGCGGTTGAAAGTAGGGTGTCAGGTGTCAGTTTGTTAATCGGGTCGGGGGTATAAGCGGTGGGGTAGGAGAGTGTGACCGCGGGCAAGGTAATTTTATGTTTATTTGTATGTGCCGTCACGGATACCTAACTACCCACAATGAAAATACTTTTCCTTTTTATCATTGGTTTGTGTTACAGTTCTCAGTGGGCCTTTACCCAGTCCGTTGCCGCCTTGGAAGACAGTGTTGCCGTACTTTTCGACGCTCATGTAAGGGACCTCGGAGACGAAGAGAAATTTCTGAGGTTACAGGACTTCACAGAGCGTGCCTACCGGGAAGGTTCCCGCGCGGGAATTTTGGGGAAGGCCTACTATCAACTCGGCCGTTACCGTTACCTGGAGACCCGTTTTGAGGATGCACTGGAGTACGGAAACCGGGCGGAAAGGATACTCCAGAACTCCATCAACCATCGGTACCACGCGGCCTGGGCGTATGCCATGCAGGGCATGATCTATATTACCCAAAACGGAAGTGAGATCGGATACCGGAAGCTCGGAGAAGCTATACGGATCGCGGACGATCCTGTGCCGGAGGGGGAGGCAGAGTTCCAGTTCGAGCCCGCGCTCTTTCGACTGTATCAGTCCCGGGCGGCTTCGGCCATTAACCGATTTGATGAAGCGTCCTTGCTCCTAAAAGTTGCCACTCAAATCTACAAAAATTACCAGGAACCCCTCCGGACGATCATGTACATTCAGGCGCTGATCACCGAGTCGGTGAATGCGAATTCGTCAGGCGACTTCGAACGGGAATTAAGCGCAGCCCGTAATATTATCCGGGAGGCGCAGCGGATCGGTGACCCCAGATACGAGCACTCCGGTCATGTCATATCATTGTCAGCCCTTAAGGACATGATCAATCACGATAGTATCGACTGGCACATCGCAGAAATAGCGCGATTAAAACCACTGATATCAGATGAGAACCAAGCCGTCCTGAACCAGTATGATGGAATGTCTTATTTCGCCAGGCTAGTCCTCGATGCGGACGAGGGACGGTATGACCGCCTCGATAGTCTGCTTGCCGGTGGAGTAGCCAGTTTTGACCGACCGGAGTTCGATAATGAGTACAGCCTTATCCAACTGTACACCGCCGCTGGGCGGGCTTACCAAAAAGCGGATAGGCGGACGGATGCGGAAACTGCCTTCGATGCTGCGGCGCGATTAATTTTCGCCGACCGGCCGCTACGGGGAGCCCTCCGCCTGCCCGAATTTTATGGTGCTCGTAGCTCTGCCATGGGCTATGCCCTAAAGTTACTCGACGCCAAAAGAACCTTCTACTTATCTGCTGGCACCCGGTCGGACTCTCTGCTGGCCGCAGCTATCGACCTCCGGGTAGACACGCTAGTCTCTGGCCAGGAGCACGAAATCGGGGGTGGCTATACCGAGGAGACTTTTCGCAGGCAGTCGGCAGAGTACTATGATGCGGCTATTGCACTCTGTCTGAAACTACACGCCGGGGAGGGTGGCGATCGCTATCTCCGCCAAGCACTGATTTACGTTGAACGACAGAAGGGGCGACTTCTAAAAACATTCATCAGCGAACCTGGCTTTGCCCAGCGGTTCCGTGTATTGGAGGAGGTACGGGATAGCGTGCAGAATCTTCAGTTTCGCATCACGCGGAACAACAATTCACTGGCGGCCGATGCCCAGAACCCCGACAGTTTGCGTGCGGTGACCGTTCGGCTGTATACGGAACTAGCGGCCTTGAACAGCCGGAACGCAGCGCGGTATCCGGAGTATGTACGCTCCGTGCGCCAGTTACCCGATCCGGATTTAGCCAACCACTTACCACCAGCTAACACTTACCTGATCGACTATTACTACGGGAAAGAGATATTTTTGGCTTTCATAGTCGGTCCGCAGGGCCAACTGCGGGCGGTGTCCCTGCCTAACCCGGGCGATCTGAACGACGTGGCCCGTGCCACGCTCCAGGATACGCTGGTGGCCAACCAATTGTTCGAGCAACTGCTGTCCCCGGTTCTGGCGGACATTCCCCCGGGGGCGGCGCTTCAAATCGTGCCCCACGGAGAGTTGTGGAACGTCCCATTTGCCGCGCTCCGGCGGTCGGGCAGCTACCTGATCGAAACGCACCCCCTTAGTTACGGCTATTCCCTGGTGAATCTCCTGGAGGGGAACAATAGAAACAACTCTTCGAAGGAGCAGCAATTTGTTGGCTTTGGCATCAGCTATGGATCGCCAGTAGTCCTCAACGAGCCCCCGGTTCAGGATCGCAACAGTAAGCGTATGGGAGCGGCCGGCTACCTGCGCTACGCCACCGATGAAGTGAGTGAGGTAGCCAGCCGGTTGGATGGTAAATTCTGGCTTAACGAGGAAGTGACCACTGCCAAATTTTGGGCAGCAGCGGAGGAGACGGAAGTCCTCCACCTCGCTATGCACGGCATTCAGGATGACAACCCCCTCGCCTCCGGTCTCCTCTTCCACAGCGATTCCGTTCCCGGAGACTACACCCTTCTTACTATGGGTGAGGTCCTCCTCAGCCAGGTGCCCGCCGAACTCGTCGTCCTCAGCGCCTGCCACTCGGGCTACGGTCCGCTGGAGATCAACGAGGGCGCGCAGAGTATCGCCCGGGCCTTCACCTTCGCCGGGGCCCGCTCCACCCTGGCCAGTAACTGGGAGGCCAACGATGAGATTACTTACCGCATCGTCACCCGGTTCTACGAACGCCTGGCGGCGGGAGAGGCCAAGAACGTCGCCCTGCAGTCCGCCATCGTGGATTTCCTGAGCGAGGCCTCTCCCGCGGAACGGGACCCCCGGAACTGGGCCAACCTCGTACTGACCGGCGAGGTTCGTCCGCTACCCAGCCGGCAGGCTTCCTACTGGCCCTGGTTGCTCGGCGCCCTGATACTGGCCGGTGCGGGAGCCTGGGCCTACGCAAAACGCCCCGCGTGACCGAAGTCAGACGGGGCGTTTTGTAGTAGAGCATACCAGCGTCGAACTGGTGACCTCTTGCCTGCCCTGCAACCCCGATGGCTATCGGGGTAGCCGACTGAGCGCCAAAAACAAAACCCCTCCGACGGTAGCCGGAAGGGTTTGTAGTGGAGAATACCAGCGTCGAACTGGTGACCTCTTGCCTGCCCTGCAACCCCGATGGCTATCGGGGTAGCCGACTGAGCACCAAAAACAAAACCCCTCCGACGGTAGCCGGAAGGGTTTGTAGTGGAGCATACCAGCGTCGAACTGGTGACCTCTTGCCTGCCCTGCAACCCCGATGGCTATCGGGGTAGCCGACTGAGCACCAAAAACAAAACCCCTCCGACGGTAGCCGGAAGGATTTGTAGTGGAGCATACCAGCGTCGAACTGGTGACCTCTTGCCTGCCCTGCAACCCCGATGGCTATCGGGGTAGCCGACTGAGCACCAAAAACAAAACCCCTCCGACGGTAGCCGGAAGGATTTGTAGTGGAGCATACCAGCGTCGAACTGGTGACCTCTTGCCTGCCCTGCAACCCCGATGGCTATCGGGGTAGCCGACTGAGCACCAAAAACAAAACCCCTCCGACGGTAGCCGGAAGGGTTTGTAGTGGAGAATACCAGCGTCGAACTGGTGACCTCTTGCCTGCCCTGCAACCCCGATGGCTATCGGGGTAGCCGACTGAGCACCAAAAACAAAACCCCTCCGACGGTAGCCGGAAGGGTTTGTAGTGGAGAATACCAGAGTCGAACTGGTGACCTCTTGCATGCCATGCAAGCGCTCTAGCCAACTGAGCTAATCCCCCATTGCTGTTAGCGGTCGCAAAGATAGTGCCGGGCGGCAAACTTGCAAGAATGGGCGGAACTTATTTTCGAAAAATTTGCACCCGCGCGCCGCCGGCGGCTAATCACTCCTCTTCCTCCACCAGTGCCACCAAATCCCGCTTTACCGCGATCGCCGCGTTCAGCTCGAACCCGATGATCAGGATCAGCGCATTCAGTTGCAGCCACAGCATCACGATGATGATGGTGGCGATGGAGCCGTAAAACTTGATGTAGGTATCGTAGCGGTTGAAGCCGTCGATGTAGTAACTGAAGGCCACGGAGGTGAGCAGCGAGAGCACGGTGGCCAGGGTGACGCCGGGGCTGAAGTAGCTGAATTTTACCCGGGTGGCGGCCCCGTAGCGGTAGAGGCTGCCGATGCTGAGGTAGTACAGGGCGAGCATGGAAATCCACCGCAGCAGGTTGACCAGGAAGGTGGTCAGGGCGCTGATCTGCGTTACGTGGGCGGCCCACTTTATGATGCTGTCCCCCAGAATGACCAGCACCACGCTCGCAATGATGAAGACGCCGATGAGGGCCGTCAGTCCGGCCGCGATGGCGCGCTTTTTAAGGGCGTTCCGTCGCTTGAAGGTCTTCACGTAGCTTTTTTCGAAGGCCTGCATCATGGCGATCATGCCATTGGTACTGAAGTAGATGGCCAGCAGGAAACCAAAGCTGAGCAGCCCCACCTTCGGGCTGTTCGTGATCTCCTGTACGAAGCCGAAGAGGATGTCGCCGGCCTGCCCCGGCATCACTTGCTTGATCTCCTCGTACAGGATGGTGTTGAAGTTACCCAGCTGGGGAAACCAGATCGTGAAGATGTCCAGCAGAAAGGGGGCCAGGGTGAAAATGGTCAGGATGGACGGGAAAAGCGACAGGAAAAAACTGAAGGCAATGGAGTTCGCACGGGTAAAGAGGTCATCGCGCTGTGCTTCGTAAACGACGAACACCAGCACGTCGTAGAGGGGCACGCCGTGAAAGCCGATGAAGCTGTTTTCCCTGGCGTATTTCACCAGGCCGATCCAGACGGGGTGTTCCGTAAAGTACTTCTTTATCTCCTCAATGTCAGGTAGCCTAAGCTTCTTCAAAATGATCCTTGATCTGCTGCAGGAGATAGGGCGGAACGGGCACCGTCCGCTCGGTTTTGGTGTCGACGAAGCACAGTTTTACCGACCCGCCATTGACCAATTTACCCTTTTCGTTGAAGATTTCGAGGTGAAAGGTGATCGTCCGCTCCGGCAGGTGGCGCAGCGTCGTTTTTATGGTGAGCAACTCGTCGTAACGGGCCGGCCGCACGAAGCGCTGGTTCAGGCTCATCACCGGCATCATCACGCCTTCCCGGGCCTCCATGTCGGCGTACGTCAGCCCCAGGCCGCGCAGCATTTCCGTGCGGCCGATCTCGTAAAGCAGCGCGTAGTGCCCGTGGTAGAGGTAGCCCATCTGGTCGGTTTCTCCGTAGCGGACGCGGTGGGTGGTGGTGGCGGTGAGCAAAGGATTAAAGGACTTGAGAAGTTAAGAATTAAAGGTAACTGCCGCATTCACAAAGCGGGCGGGGACGCAGGTGCAAGGTATGTATAGGAGGCGGTATGTCGGTCCTGCCCACCTCCCTTCCCGACTCCGGCGGAGCCACCCGCGGCCCGAAGAACTGCCGATATATTCCTATACTGCACTCCAAATAGTATGAAATGTCAAGAAAATTAAGAATGGGAATGGTCGGCGGAGGTCGCGGGGCCTTCATCGGCGGCGTCCACCGCATGGCCGCGGCCATCGATCAGCAGATCGAACTCGTCTGCGGAGCCTTCAGCTCCGACCCCGAAAAGAGCCGCCTGAGCGGGGAGGATTTTTTTCTGCCCGCCGACCGGGTCTACGGTTCCTACGAGGAAATGATCCTCGCCGAGAAGGCGTTGCCCGCGGGCGATCGGATGGATTTCGTCTCCATCGTCACGCCCAATCACGTTCACTTCGGCCCGGCGAAACTGGCCCTGGAGAACGGCTTCCACGTCGTTTGCGACAAACCCATGACCTTCAGCGTCGACGAAGCGGAGGAATTGGTGGAACTGGTCGAACGAACCGGACTGATCTTTGCCCTCACCCACAACTACACCGGTTACCCGATGGTGAAACAGGCCCGGGATATGGTGGCGAACGGCAAGATCGGTAAGATCCGTAAGGTCGTCGTCGAGTACCCCCAGGGGTGGCTGGCCACCAAGGTGGAGGATACCGACTCCAAACAGGCCGGCTGGCGGGTCGACCCGGCCAAGTCCGGTATGGGTGGCGCGATGGGGGACATCGGAACCCACGCCGAAAACCTCGCCGAGTACATTTCCGGACTGCGCATCACCGAGGTCTGCGCGGAACTGACCAGCTTCGTGGAGGGGCGCCAACTGGACGATGACGCCAATATCCTGCTCCGCCTGGAAAACGGCGCACGGGGCGTCCTGCACTGTTCCCAGATCGCGGCAGGGGAGGAGAACGGCCTCAACATCCGTATCTGGGGGGAGACGGGAGGGCTGGAGTGGCACCAGATGGAACCCAACACCCTCGTCGTGAAACAACTGGAAGGGCCGAGCACCTACTTCCGTACCGGGGTGGGGGAGTTATCCGACGCGGCTCTGGCGGCCCAGCGTATCCCCGCCGGTCATCCCGAAGGTTACCTGGAGGCCTTTGCCAATATCTATAAGAACTTTGCCTCCTGCGTCCGCGCCCGGATGGAAGGCCGCGAGCCTACCGCCATCGAGCGAGATTTCCCCGGTGTCCGCGACGGGCTGCGGGGCATGCGGTTCGTCGAACGGGTAGTGGAGAATAGCAGGTCGAGCACTAAGTGGACGAAGCTATAGCCGCGTTAAACCGTTGGAGTGTTGGCAATCCAACCCTCCAACGGTCCAAAAATACCTACCCCGTCGTCAGCGAAGGCCGGTACAGCGCCGCGCCCACGTACAGTAACGTATTCAGCAGGATGCCTACGATGGGGGTTTCCCCTTCCACCAGCCAGCTGAAGGCGATGATGCCACCGATGTAGCTGGCCGCCAGGATGACGCCCAGCAGTCGGGTCTTGCCGTAGATCAGGGCCGCCACGGTCACGAACTCGATGATGGCCAGGATGGTCAGGGCGCTGCCCATGGCCAGCATGTTCTCGTCCGGAGAAACCAGTTTCATAATTCCGCTGCCCAGCAGGGCGAAGCCGACAAGGCCGATGAGGATCAATCCGATACGTTCTTTACTCACGATGGGTGGTTTGGTTGCCACAAATTAACTTTTTTGTAGGTACATCCAAGCGGAGCCGTTATCTTCTCGGCATGCTACGTACCTCCCTGCTTTCCCTATTTTGTTGTCTCTTCCTGCTGCCTTCCCTCCGGGCCCAGGAGATCGTTCGCTACCTCCACTGCGGTACGCTCATCGACGGTTCGGGGAGCGCCCCCCAGCGGGAGAAGACGATCGTGATCCGGGAGGGGAAGATCGACCGCATCCTCGACGGCTACGCCCAACCGGATACCGGCGTGGTGGTCACCGACCTGAGGAACCATACCGTCCTGCCGGGGCTGATCGACCTGCACGTCCACGTCGAGTCCCAGAGCAGCCCCACCCACTACCTCGAACGCTTTACGATGGACCCGGCGGACATCGCCCTCCGCGCCACTGCCTACTGCCGGGCCACCCTGGAGGCGGGTTTCACCACGGTGCGCGATCTCGGCGGCTCGGGCGTCAACGTCTCCTTACGGGATGCGATCGCCCGGGGCTACATCGCGGGGCCGCGCATCTTTACCGCCGAGAAGGCCATTGCCACCACCGGCGGGCACGCCGACCCCAGCAACGGCCGCAGCAGCGAACTCACCTTCGATGCCGGCCCCGCGGCGGGTGTCATCAACAGTGCGGACGAAGCCTACAAGGCCGTCCGTACCCGCTACAAGAACGGAGCGGATTGCATCAAGATCACCGCCACCGGCGGGGTGCTGAGCGTAGCCAAGGACGGCTCCGGCCCCCAGTTCACCGAGAACGAGGTCGCCGCCATCGTTGCCGCGGCTAAAGATTACGGGATGCACACCGCCGCCCACGCCCACGGGGTGGAGGGGATGCAGCGCGCCATCCGGGCGGGCATCACCACCATCGAGCACGGCAGCCTGATGGACGACGAAACTATCGAACTGATGAAGGAGTACGGAACGATCTACGTGCCCACCCTCAGTGCCGGTAAGTTCGTGGCCGAGAAAGCAAAAATCCCCGGCTACTATCCGGCGGTCATCGTACCCAAGGCGATCAGTATCGGCAGTATGCTTTCCGCCACCTTCGGCCGGGCCTACGCCGGGGGCGTCCGGATTGCCTTCGGAACGGACGCCGGGGTCGGCCCCCACGGTACCAACGCCAAGGAATTCGGCTACCTGGTCGAAGCGGGAATGCCACCGATGGAAGCCATTCTGGCGGCTACCAGAACGGCCGCGGAGGTGCTGGACATGGAAGAAGAACTCGGGCAGCTCCGCCCCGGCTTCATCGCCGACGTTATCGCCGTGCGGGGCGATCCGCTGAAGGACGTCAGCGTACTGGAGGAGGTAGACTTCGTGATGAAGGAAGGGAAGGTCGTTAAGGAGTAGGTAGTGGTAGACCCCTGCTACCAACAATTACTACCTACTACCCACTACTTCTCACCGTCCCATCCAGCCCCCGTCCACCAGCAGTACCGTTCCGCTCACGTAGTCAGCGGCCCTGCTGGCCAGAAAGACCGTCGGGCCCTTAAAGTCCTCGGGCTGTCCCCAGCGGCCGGCCGGGATGCGACCGAGGATGGACTGGCTCCGCTCCGGGTTATCCTGCAGGGCCTGGGTGTTGTCGGTGGCGATGTAGCCGGGGGCGATGGCGTTGACCTGTACGCCCTTCCCGGCCCACTCGTTGGAGAGTGCCATCGTCAGCTGACCGATGGCCCCCTTAGAGGCGGCGTAGCCGGGTACCGTGATGCCGCCCTGGAAGGTGAGCAGGGAGGCGGTGAAGATGATCTTGCCGCGACCGCGCTCCACCATATCCCGGCCGAACTCCCGGGCCAGGACGAACTGGGCGGTCTGGTTCACCTCGATCACCTGGTCCCAGTACTCGTCGGAGTGGGTGGCGGCCGGCTCCCGCAGGATGGTGCCGGCATTGTTGACCAGGATATCGGGGGTGCCGTGTGCTGCCTTGACCTTTGCAATGAAGGCCTTCAGGGCCGGCCGGTTGCTGAAATCGCACTGGTAGGCCGTGAATGTCCGCCCAAGCTGGGTGACGGCTTTTTCAATCTCCGATCCGCCGGCTTCCAGGCTGGCGGATACGCCGATGATGTCGGCTCCCGCCTCGGCCAGCCCGACGGCCATGGCGAATCCGATGCCGCGTTTGCAGCCGGTGACGAGGGCCGTCTGGCCGCGGAGGGAGAAATTATCGAGGATCATGGCTGGTAAGTTTTTTGGAGTGGTCAATATAGCGCAAACGACCCATCATCGCTCCACGCCGAAAGTTCGCAGTTCGAGCAGGACGCGGCCCTCCACCCGGTTAACGGGCACGACGGTCATCGAATCGCCGCTGGGGACGCTGAACAGCTTACCCGCTGCCGGGAGGGTGCCGGAGCCGGGTTCCGCGTAGGGAATGCCGGCCCGCTTCAGGTAGGGCAGGGCGGGGCTCAGGTCGTACTCATCGGGAACGAACAGCCCCTTCTCCCGGTCGGCCGGCTCCATCCGCTCGATCAGTCGGGAGGGCCAGTTGCGCTGTGCCTCCACGTAGGGGTAGACCTGCACCCAGAAGAAGAGTACGGAGAGGTAGCCGGCGAACAGTGCCCCGCCGATGGCGAAATCACGCCGGTCGCCGAAGGCACCGATCGTGCCGAGCAGGGAGAAGATCCAGTAGGCACCCGCCATGCCGAGGGCCGCCCGGAAGCCCGCCCCCGGGAAGGCAATGCCGCCACCGATCAGGGCCACGATCACCAGCCCGAAGGCCGTGATGAGGTGGAGTACCTGTCCGCTCCGCACGAAATCTTTCCAGGGGTAGCGCTGCCCGGCGAAGTAGAGCTGCATCTGCTTGCCGGCCAGGAAGGCGAGCAGGAGCGGGAAGAGGGGGGTCAGTACACCGCCGACCAGGCCCAGTAAGTAGATACGGCCCAGTTGGTCGTTCCGGCGAACGCGGAACCAGAGGTCGCGTAGCCCCGCGATCGCCCACCCGGAAACGGGGGCCAGACCGAGGAGTCCGTATAGAAGCATGCTGCCCGCGTCCGCGCCCGCGTAGGAAAAGTCGCTCCGGCCCTCCAGCAGGAAGAGGGGAGCCAGCGGTAAGATGACCGCTACGCCCAGTAATTTTTTATCGGTCCCGAGCCAGCCGGCCACGGCCGATCCGCCCACTACGACGCCCAGCCAGGCCGCTCCCCACGGCAGTGCCATCGCCCCGATGCCCAGCGCGCCGAGGGCCGGGCCGAGCAGGTACTTGCGGTCACTGAAGGCGTAGAGCAGGGCGGCAAAGAAGAAGCCCGCGCAACCCAGCAACCCCAGTGCGTCGCCGGTGGCCACTTTGCCCAGGAACGGGAGGGTCAGGGAGGCCCCCGCGCAGAGCAAGCCCAGTTCCGTAGCCCGCCGCCCGAACAGCGGCCGCGCCAGGAAGTAGGTCACCACCCCCGTCAGGAGTAAGCACATCACCGAGATCAGCCGCGGCGCGCGCAGGAAGCCATTGTCGCTTACCCCGGTGCCGGCCGGCAGGTAGTCCGCAAACCGTTCCAGCAGGTAACTCTCCGCTCCCGGCCAGGCGGTAATGATACTCAGGCCGGTCACCAGGGCGGTAACGAAGAAGAAGGCGCAGAGGGCGCGGAAGAAGCGCCACTTGCGCGTTTCCGTTACGACGGGTTCGGGGGGCGGGGGAGTGACTTTTTTACGGCGGTGTTTGCGGCCCATGGGTTGAGGTAGTTGGGGAGTTGGAGAATGACTGAGTTGAGAAGTCGGGACGTTCCGGCGAGCCACGCGCAGCGGGTGAGTGGGATGCCGGAACTCCTGAACTCCCCGACCCCCTAACTTTTAGACTCGTTTTTCCGTAAAAACTCCTCCGCCAGGTTCAGAAAGTTCGTTGCCCCCCGGCTGCCCGCGTTGATCATCACCACCGGCATGTGCATATTCGGGGCCTCGCTGATGCGTGCGTTGCGGTGGATGATGGTCTCGAACACCTGCCCCCCGAAACTCTCGCGGACTTTTTCGACCACCATATTGGCCAGGCGGAGGCGCTGGTCGTACATACTCAGCAGGATACCCTCCACTTCGAGTTTCGGATTGAGCTGCCGTTGCACCAGTTCGATGGTGTTCTGCAGTTTGGTCAGCCCCTCCAGGGCGAAATACTCGCACTGTACGGGAATGAGGACGGAGTCGGCGGCCGTCAGGGCGTTGACGGTGAGCAGGCCGAGGCTGGGCAGGCAGTCGATCAGGATGTAGTCGTAATCCTTGCGCAGCGGGTCGATGACGCTGTTCTTCAGCACGTCCTCGCGGCGGAAGCGGTTGATGAGCTCCACCTCGGCACCGGCCAGGTTAATGCTGGCGGGTACGATGTGGAGGTTGGGCGTTTCCGTTTCGTAGACCACCTCGTTGACGTCCAGGTCGTTGATGAGTACCTCGTAGATAGTGGCTTCGAGGTCGTCGGCCGGGATGCCGACGCCGCTGCTGGCGTTGCCCTGGGGGTCGGCGTCCACGATGAGCACCTTCCGTTCCAGGATGGCCAGGCTGGCCGCCAGGTTAATGGTGGTGGTGGTTTTTCCGACGCCTCCCTTCTGGTTGGCGATTGCGATGACTTTGGCCATAGGGGGGCGAAGATAGCAACTCCAGTCCCGCCCCGCTTACAAATCCCCCAACTTGATGGGAAACTGCGTTGCCACCTTGCCCCTAGCTTTGTACACCGCGTTCGCGATGGCCGGAGCCATTGAGATCAGACCGAGCTCGTCGGCGGCGATCCGTGACATCACCGTGTGGGCGCCCTGCTCGCAACCGTTCAGGGTACACTCGATGGTGAGCTTGCCGTCCGTCGTGAGGCGGGCGATGGCCTTGGCGGGCAGCAGGGCATCCCCCGCATTCAGGGTGTCGATCAGCTTTTGCAGGTCGCCGTCGGCTACCGGTTCCTGGTGGAGGACGGCGCGTAACCGGGCCGAGACCAGGGGCATAAAGGGGTGAGCGAGTAGGGCCAGGGTAGCGGCGATCTCCGTGCAGCAAGAAAACCACTGGAAGAAGCCCAGGCAGCCGGGCGAGGACGCAGGTGCCGGGTTTATCAAAAACAAGCGGTCTGGCCGGTCGGTCGTAGGGCAATATCGATCGCGTTGCCAGGCGTATGTTGATCCATCCGTTTCGGGCTGTTTTGGAGGCAAGGTCAATAAAAACGTCGGTTTGATTCGATTTTTATGCCATTTGATTCAATTTTAATACCCGCCAAACCGGGGCGTCGGGATCTTTGCGGTACAACAAATCCTTACGCTCTGAGAAGATCGGTCACAACCGGTATTCGCTGTTAAAATCACCCAGTTATGAATGATATTTTACTTAGAAATGCGGGCCGGCTCCTCCTCTTGTGCTGCTGCCTTTGCGCCTCCGTGATGCTCCCCGCACAGGTCACGCTGACCGCCGACAACTTCCCCTTTGGTGACCCCGCCGAGAACGATACGTTCTTCGTGGATACGATGCATACCTACCCCCTTCCGCAGGCCGGGGAGAACCAGGTGTGGGACTATACGGACCTGACCCGCGACCTCATCTTTGAGTTGGTGTACGACGAAGTGGAGGCTACGGACGCTTTTCCCGATGCCGATTACCAGTTCAACATCCGGGGGCAACTCGGAGGTTTCGCCACGACGGGGCTGGGCTACGGTATCGAGAACGACACCGGTCGCTACACCATCGGCAACCTCGTTCCGGAGCAGGTCATTCCACTGACTACGATCACGGGGGGACCTATGGACGAACTGCGCTTCCCGGCGGACACCTCCTACTTCAACTCGCCCAGAATTCCGTTGCCCTTTACGTTCGGAGACGGCTTCGAAATTAACGTCGAAGATAGCGCAACCGACTTTTTGCTCACCGTCGCCGCCTTCGGCCTCAATATGGTGCCCGGTGCCGCCATCCGAAATCGGCGCACCGAAACGGAGATCATCGGCTACGGTACCCTGACCATGCCTACGGAGAGCGGTGCCCCGAGCGATCCGTTTGAGGTCCTGCTCCTGCGGGAAACCGAATCGGACACGGCCTTCTACACCCTCGGTGGTGCGCCGGCTCCGCCCAACCTCCTCGTGGCCTTCGGCCTGGAGCAGGGGAGCGTGACGAACGACACCACATACGCCTTTTTCCGGCCCGGCTTTGACCGGGCGGTCGTCTCCTTCCAGACCGCGGGGAATTTGCAATTCCGCCCCGACGGCGCCACCCTGAACACTTCCGTACGGACCTTCTCCGGTCCGGAGGTGAGCCTTGCCCCCAACCCCGTCCTGGCGGGCGGTACGGTCACGGTGCGGGCGGCAGCGCCGCTCGGCGAGGGCAACTGGCAGGTATTCGATACGCAGGGCCGGGTGCTGGTCGGGGGCGCTTTGCCCGGGGGAGCGGCCGATCGGTTGCGGATGGAACTACCGCATTCCATCACGCCCGGACTGTACTATTACCGGATGACGGCGAAAAACGGTGCCCTGATGAGCACGGGAAAGATATTGGTAAAGTAGAAATGTGAATCGAATCTTTGCTTCGTTCCTCTCCGGCTCCGGCCGGGGAGGAACTTTTGTATTATGACCGATAATTGGTGCGTGTGTAATAGTTTTGGGGCTGATCTGGTCTTTTTCAGTGACATATTCGGACAACTACCACCTACTCTTGTTTCGAACGCTCTTTCTCCTCTCCCTGTTGATTCCCACCGCATCGTTCGCCGATGGGGGCGGGAAGCCTCCCTTGGTGCTGGTAGATGCTACCGGGAAGCTCGACTTTTCCATGCTGTGGGAACACCAGGAGATCTGGGTGGATACCGTCGGAGAGATGACGCTGGAGGGATTACGGGCCGGCCGCTACGGTCCTGGCAGAGACGTCGACCCTGCCGGATTTCTCGACCTGCAGGACTTCCACGTCTGGCACCGGACTAACATCGTTAACCGCGGAAGTAAAATCCGGCAGGATTACCTGGTATTCAGTTGCTGTACGGAACACTACCGCATCTTTGTCGTCCGTGATGGGGAAGTAGTGTCCAGTCATTACAGTGAGGAGGGTAGGTTGGTAGCGGACTATCAGTCTTCCACGCTGCTGACCACGGAGCCTGGCGATAGCGTAACCGTTTATTTTCAGGGGTACTCCGAGGTACCTGTCTCCGAACTTGCTGCCAGCCAGTTACAGGTATCCCCCAACCGACGGGTCGTGGGGCTCTTGTTGTTCCTATACGGGCAATACTTTACCTATTTAGGGCTGATGCTGGGCATTTGTATCTCCAGTTTGATTTTTTGGTTTCTCTTCCGACGTTCCGCCTTTGCCTGGTTCGCCGCTTTTGCGATAGCCTTACCTATTTACCTGATTAACATAAACGGCTTTCGGGGGTATCTTCCCTTTGAGTGGTTGACTGTTCCTCCCATACGGCCGGTCGATTTCGCCATCCTCTCTCTGATTGTTTCCCTGACCGGCTTTACCTACCGCTTCCTCGAATTGGGAAACCCGCCGGACCGTTTTTCCCGCTGGTATCTGGTGATGGGCGGTCTGACCGTGGGCATCCATTTAATAATGTTTCTCTGGTGGCCAAACCGCGCTTCCGCGATACTCGTAGGAAATGTCCTACTTGTACTGTGGTCCATACTCATCATTTGGGCCTGCCTGCGGGAAGCGCGGCGGGGCTCGGTCGCCGCCCGGGCTATGTTGTATTCCATCAGCGGTCTCTTCGTGGCCGCCGTATCCTATATTTCTCTACTGGTGATACACCCAGAACTTGGGTCGTTAGGAGGAATCATGCAACTGGGCAGTATCGCCTTTTCCGGAGTGATCTTTTACGCACTGTTCTCCCAGGTTCGGGCGGAACGCTCCCGCACCGAACAACTGAAAGCCCAGAATGCTATGCGTTCTACCTTCTTCGCGAACATTTCCCATGAGTTCCGTACGCCACTCACCCTGATTCTCGGCCCCCTCAAGCAACTCCGGGACCGGCTGACCGACCCAAAAGACCGGCAACTACTGGAGGTAGCCCACCGCAACGGTACCCGCCAACTCGACCTGGTCAACCAGGTCCTGGAACTGAGTCGCCTGGAGGCCGGCCAGCTCACGCTCCAGCGCAGGGAGACCGAACTGGTCTCCCTGCTCCGTCGGGTGACGAACCTGTACGCCTCCGCGGCCGAGCAACGGGAGATCACGCTATCCTTTTCGGCTACCGCCGAGAGGGTCCAGTACCGGTGCGACCCCGAGCAGCTGGAGCGGGTAGTAAACAACTTGCTGTCGAACGCCCTGAAGTTCACGCCCGCCGGCGGGTTTATCGCGGTCGGCCTGACCACGGAACCGGCCCGGGGCGGAATCGAAGTTTCGGTCACCGACTCCGGCCCCGGCATTCCCGTCGATCAGGAGGAGCAGATATTCGACCGCTTCTTCACCCAGGGCAGCGGGGAGGGCCGCCTCAGTGTCGGTACCGGCATCGGCCTGTCCGTGTCCCGGGAACTCGTGCAACTCCACGAGGGGAGGATTTTTGTGGCTACGCCCCCGGAGGGCGGGGCCCGATTCACCGTCTGGCTACCGGAGACGTACGTAACGGCTATTCAATCTCATCCGGCGGCAGTACCAGAGGAAGCCCCGGTAGCCCCGGCTGTACCCGCTACCGCCGCGGTTACGGAACCCGTCGCACCACGCCTTCCTTCGGACCGTCCGCTCGTCCTGGTCGTCGAGGACCACCCCGACCTGCGCGGCTACCTCGAAAGTTTACTGAGCGCTAGGTACCGCGTCGTGACCGCGGAGAACGGGCGAACGGGCCTCGAACTGGCCAGGGAACACCTTCCGCAACTCGTGATCTCCGACGTGATGATGCCCGACATGGACGGTTATGCCCTCTGCGCCGCCCTCAAGACGGACCTGCTGATCAGCCACGTTCCCGTTATCCTGCTGACCGCCCGGGCGGCCCGCGAGGACCGGCTCGACGGACTGCGGACCGGGGCCGACGATTACCTTACCAAGCCCTTCGATGCTGACGAACTCCTGCTGCGGGCCGGTAACCTGATTCGCTCCCGCCGGCTGCTGCGCGAACGATTCGCCGACTCCCTGTCCCTGCGGCCGTCCGAGGTGACGGCTACGGAAGTCGACCGGGAGTTCCTGGAAACGGCCGTGTCGACGGTGGAGCGGCACATGGAGGATGCCGATTCCAACCTGGACGTGCTGGCGCGCGAACTGGGCATGAGCCGGGCGAGCCTGAACCGAAAGTTCCGCGCCCTGCTGGATCAGTCGAGTAACCAGTTCGTGCAGGGGGTGCGCCTGGAACGGGGAGCCGAGTTGCTGCGGAAGGAATCGCTGACGGTGGGGGAGGTGGCCCTGCGTACCGGCTTCGGCAGCACGGCCTACTTCGGCAAGCTCTTCCGGGCCAGGTTCGGACAAACGCCCGGGGAGTACCGCGCTGCCGCTTCCTCGTAAACCCGGCACCTGCGCTCCGTCGCCCCCTTTGCCTACCTTTGCAACCCCGCCGCCGATCAGGCGTTAGTACCCCGAACGAACAAGCCCCATGGGAAGGAAGGATAAAAAGATGATTTTCAAGACGCCCGAGGAGATCGAGCGCAGCCGGGTAGCCTGCCTCCTGGTCACTAAAACGCTGACCGAAGTCGGTAAAATGCTCCGCCCCGGCCTGACGGGGGCCGAGATCGATGCCTTCGCCGAGGAATTCATCCGCGACCACGGAGCGGTACCCGGCTTTAAAGGACTCTACGGTTGCCCCAGCACCCTGCTGGTGAGCCGCAACGAGGAGGTGGTCCACGGACTGCCCGACGAGCAGCAGGTCTTTCACGACGGCGACATCCTGAGCATCGACTGCGGCACCATCGTGGATGAGTTCTACGGAGACGCGGCCTATACTTTCTGTGTCGGCGACGTGGCCGAGGAGACCATGGACCTTTGCCGGCGGACGAAGCATTCCCTCTACCTGGGGATCGATGCCGCCCGCACCGGTAAGCGGGTGGGGGACATCAGCTACGCCATCCAGAATTATACCGAGCGGCAGTTCGGTTACGGCGTGGTGCGCGAACTGGTCGGTCACGGCCTCGGCCGCAGTCTGCACGAGGCCCCCGACGTACCTAACTTCGGTAAGCGGGGCCGTGGGCCCATCCTGAAGGCCGGTCTGATCATCGCCATCGAGCCGATGATCAACCTGGGGGGGAAGGACGTCCACAGCCGCTCCGACGGCTGGACGATCGTGACCCGGGACAGTAAGCCCAGTGCCCACTACGAGCACAGCGTGGCCATCATGCCCGACGGAGCGCCCGCCGACCTGATGAGCGACCACCGCCCGATCGAGGAAGCCATCCGGAACAATCCGAACCTGAAGGAGGTGGTGAACCTGGACGAGGAACTGGTGAGCCGGTACCAGCCGGTCGGAGCTGCGCTCTGAGCAGAAAGAGCAACACTGTCGGTAGCGTACCTGGTCTTTCTTCTTTCAGGTCACGGAGTGGCCGGTCTTTCCTCTTTCTTCTTGAATTTCAACCATTTCGGAGCAAAAAACCTTTACTCTACGGGAATATCTCCCGTTACCATTTGGGCAAACCGACGGAAAAGTCTACCTTTGCCCTCCGAAATTAAAAACATGGCCAAAAAGGACCTGATTAAGCAAGATGGAGTGATTGAGGAAGCCCTCTCGAACGCAATGTTCCGCGTACGACTGGAAAACGACCACGAAATCAAGGCTACCATTTCCGGAAAGATGCGGATGCACTACATCAAAATTCTTCCCGGAGACAAGGTAGCCGTCGAGATGAGCCCGTACGATCTGTCGCGCGGACGTATCACTTACCGGTACAAATAGGCCACGTCAAAATTAATTTATCATGAAAGTCAGACCCTCCGTCAAAAAGCGCAGCGTCGATTGCAAGATCGTACGGCGCAAGGGCAAAGTTTACATCATTAACAAGAAGACCCCGAAGTTCAAGCAACGTCAGGGATAAGCAAGCTAGTTACTTATGGCACGAATTGCAGGAGTAGATTTGCCGCGTAACAAGCGCGGCATCATTTCTTTAACGTACGTCTTCGGCATCGGTGCTACCCGCGCCGCCGAAATCCTTGACCGCGCCGGTGTTGACCACAACACCAAAGTGCAGGACTGGGACGATGAGAACATCCGTACCATCTCTAACCTCATCACGAATGAGTACAAGGTGGAAGGTGATCTGCGCACGGAGGTACAGACCAACATCAAACGTCTGATGGACATCGGCTGCTTCCGCGGTCTTCGTCATCGTAAGGGCCTGCCCCTTCGCGGACAACGCACCCAGACCAACGCCCGTACCCGTAAGGGCAAGCGTAAGACGGTGGCGAACAAGAAAAAAGCAACCAAGTAAATAATGGCTAAGAGACAACCAGGCGGCCGGAGCGTATCGAAAAAGCGCAAGGTCAAAGTTGAAAACGAAGGACTCGCCTACATCCAGGCTACCTTTAACAACATCATCATTACCCTGACCAACAAGCAGGGAGACGTCATCAGCTGGGGTAGTGCCGGTAAGGAGCGCTTCCGCGGTTCCAAGAAGAGCACTCCCTACGCTGCTCAGGTCGCTTCCGGCAACGCTTCCCGCGATGCTTACGAAGCCGGCCTGCGCACGGTGGAGGTGTACGTTAAGGGCCCCGGTAGCGGTCGTGAGGCTGCTATCCGCGCCATCGACGGTGCCGGTATCCGCGTATCCAAGATCAAGGACGTAACGCCGATGCCCCATAATGGCTGCCGCCCTCCGAAGCGCCGCCGCGTATAAGTAGTTTATAGTATTACGGTAAGAGTAGTATGCTAGTTACAAAAGCTACTGTCAACTACTGCTACCGGCTATTTACTACCTACCCGGGCCTGCCCAGCAGGACACTATCCACTTCCGGTCCCGGCGGAAGTATTGTTGAACGATTTTAAAGACACTACGTCACTATGGCTAGATATACTGGTCCCAAGGCTAAAAAAGCCCGCGCCCTCGGCGAACCCATTTTCGGATACAGCCGTGCCTTCGAGCGCAAGAAGTACAAGCCCGGTCAGCACGGTAACAGCCGTGGTCGCCGTCGCCAACCCTCCGACTACAAACTCCAACTGACGGAGAAGCAGAAGGCCAAGTACACCTATGGCGTTCTCGAGCGTCAGTTCCGTAACCTGTTCGAGCGCGCCGCCGCTTCCCGGGGTATCACCGGTGAGGTACTGCTGCAGTTCCTCGAAGGTCGCCTGGACAACGTAGTGTTCCGTCTCGGTCTGGCCCCCACTCGCCGCGCTGCCCGCCAGCTGGTGAGCCACCGCCACATCATGGTCAACGGTCGTCTCAACAATGTACCCTCCACCGCACTCACGCCCGGCGACGTTGTCTCCGTTCGTGGCAAGAGTCAGGGGCTGGAGGTCATCCGCAACACCGTAGGTGGCAAGGGTGATGTACGCAACTTCGGCTGGCTGCAATTCAACCAGGAGAAACTGGAAGGAACCTTTCTCGAATTCCCCGCCAAGGCGGATATCCCGGAGAAGATCAACCCACAGTTGATCGTCGAATTGTACTCCAAGTAATAGTTACGCTCCGCCGCCGCTGCCGATAGATAAATGGGATCGACGGCGGAGCGCATTTGTCCCCCTCAGGTCACTGGCCCGTCGGGGGCAAACTAATTTAATAGTCCAGGTGTTTTCGTTCGTCTACCCGATAGGGCGGAACCGCAACCACTACAAGAGATAAATCTTCATATGAGCACTATTCTCAATTTCCAGAAGCCGGACAAAATCACGATGCAAAAGTCGAATGATTTTCAAGGCACCTTCGAATTTAAGCCCCTGGAACCCGGCTTCGGCCAGACTATCGGTAACAGCCTGCGTCGCGTGCTGCTCAGCAGCCTACAGGGTTTTGCCATTTCCGCCGTACGTATCGCCGGTGTCGACCATGAGTTCGGTACCATCCGCGGCGTCGTGGAAGACGTGGTGGAGATCATCCTGAACCTGAAGCAGATCCGCCTTAAGCAGGTGATTCAAAACGATGAGACCGAGGAAGAAAAAATCTACCTCACCATCTCCGGTAAGGACCAGTTCACGGCCGCCGACATTGATGCCCACACCAATGTCTTCAAGGTCATGAACCCCGAACTGCTGCTCTGTACCATGGAGCCTTTCGTCAACCTGGAGGTCGAGATCACCGTCACCAAGGGACACGGTTACGCCCCCGCCGACGATAACCTGCCCAAGAACGCTCCGATCGGCGTTATCCCCGTAGATGCTATTTACACCCCGATCAAGAACGTTGCCTACCGCGTGGAATCCACCCGCGTAGGTCAGCGGACTGACTACGAGAACCTCATTCTGGACGTTAAGACCGACGGCACCATCCACCCCGAGGATGCCGTACGCGAAGCCGCCCGGATCATGATCCAGCACCTGATGCTGATCACGGACGAGCCCATCGAATTTCAGACCAGCGGTGCCCGCGAGGAAACCATCGTCGACGAGCACATCCTGCACATGCGCAAGCTGCTCAAAACCAGCCTGGAGGACCTCGACCTTTCCGTACGTGCCTACAACTGCCTCAAGGCCGCCAAGATCAACAGCCTCGGCGAACTGGTTCGTTACGACACCCACGAACTCCTCAAGTTCCGCAACTTCGGTAAGAAATCCCTGGTGGAAATCGAGGAACTGCTGGTAGAAAAAGGCCTGACCTTCGGAATGGACCTGGCGAAGTACAAGCTTGACGAAGAGTAGAGTATTAGGCGGTTAGGCTATTAGGCGGTTAGGCTATTAGGCCCGTACTAACCGCCTAGTGACCTAACAGCCTAACAGCCTAACAACCTATTATATCCGGACTGTTCATCACAACAACCTCCGGCAATTACCTCCTGCCTCCCGGGTGTCCGGCCCGCCAAGAGCGTAGGAAAAGTGTTGCCCGCTAATCAATCCCGACATGCGTCACGGAAAGAAATTTAACCACCTCAGCCGCACCAGTGCGCACCGCAAAGCCCTGCTTCGCAACCTTACCATTGCCCTGATCACCCACAAGCGGATCAATACCACCCTGGCCAAAGCCAAGGCGATGCGGACGTTTGCGGAGCCCATCATCACCCGCAGTAAGACCAACGACACCCACAACCGTCGTATGGTATTCAGCGCGCTCCAGAACAAGGATGCCGTGATCGAACTGTTCGATACCATCGCCCCCAAGGTAGCCGACCGCCCCGGTGGTTACCTGCGCGTGATCAAGACGGGCTTCCGTCTCGGTGACGGTGCCGAAACCGCCATGGTAGAACTGGTTGACTTCAACGATGTCTACAACAAGGACGGCAAGAAGAGCTCCGGCAAGACCCGCCGTAGCCGCCGCAAGAAGAGTTCCGGTGGTGGAAATGCCGCCGCCGCTCCGGCTGCCGCCGCTGCGACTACTACCGCTCCCGCCGCCGGCGAGGAGGAGTAGGACTTACCACCGATACAAACTAGGGAAGACCCGTTGGCTATGGCCGGCGGGTCTTTTTTCGTAGGTGTCCTTTTAGTGAAGTTTTTCGTGCAGCAACCCCTTTACACGATCGGCGTCATTTGCGAGCGAGGGGCTAAAGCGCACTCGCTGACCGGAGGAAGTCGCTGAAGCGACTGATTCGCAGCGTGGGTAGTCGCTTCAGCGACTTCCTCTTAGCAGCGAGGGTGTTTCAACCCCTCGCGAGTGGGGACGACTATAAATCAGAAAGACCCGTTGGCTATGGCCGGCGGGTCTTTTTTCGTAGGTGCCTTTTAGTGAAGTTTTTCGTGCAGCAACCCCTTTACACGATCGGCGTCATTTGCGAGCGAGTGGCTAAAGCGCACTCGCTGACCGGAGGAAGTCGCTGAAGCGACTGATTCGCAGCGTGGGTAGTCGCTTCAGCGACTTCCTCTTAGCAGCGAGGGTGTTTTAACCCCTCGCGAGTGGGGTGGCCGCATCGCTCCGGCCGCCGCTACCGCTCCCACCGCTAGCGGGTCTTTTTGGGTAAAGATCTTTCAGTCAAAGTTCTCATGCAGTAACCCCTTCACGAAATCGGTATATCCATTTACCACCGTATCTACTTTCCCCTCGGCGTCAATTAGCACGAAACTGGGGTAGCGAAAAACACTGAGTTCGTGGTTCAGTGGGACACTCGTATCCATCAGGGTAGGGTGGTACCGGGGAACAACACCGGAGGACAGCAACGTAGATGCATTGTCCAGCGGTCCGTACACGATGAAACGCAGGCCGGGGTTCCAGTTTTCCATTCTGTTATTCATGCCGTTGGCTACTACGGTACAAACCTGACAGTCGGCATTGGTAAGCATGATGATGGTATTGCGTTCTCCCGGAGCGTTACTTAATTCAATCTCCTTTCCTTCCACGTCCGGGTAGCGGGTACGTTCTACGGGCATACCGGGGAAGGCCTGGTACAGGCCATCGAGTTGTTTGGACTCAGTACGGTGAACTTCGGTCCATTCCAGGTAGCGGTGGTCGAAGTAGGGGCTGAACTCGAGTACGTCCGGAGTGCGGGAAACGTTACGGACGGTTACCCGGCCCTCGCCGAGGGTCACGTCCCGGGCGGTGGAGGTAAAGGTGTACTTATCCACTATTCCCGTCACCTTATTTTTATGGAATGTCTCGGTGTCAACACCCTTGGCGCTGTAGAAAAGTGACTCCTTGGTTAGTGTACAGTTGTCGTAATCCTGGGTCTCCGCCGAACGGCCCGTCTCCCGGCAGTGCGTGTATTTCTGCTTCAGGGCATCCGGCCCGTACTTCAGGAAAGCAACTTCCTCACCACCGACATGACGTAGAGCGGGGCCGGGGAGTACGTAAGGAACGACCGTTTTACGGGTGTGATCCAGTACGTAGCGCGTCCGGCCGTCGGAGAAGAACTCCTTATCTCCGGACCGTATGTGGTAGCGCAGCGTATCCTCTCCCGGACAGCGGGAGCGCAGGACGGTCGCCCGCTGGGTACTGTCCATATCCATCAGGTAGACGTTCATAGAATACTCCAGGTCGTAACGGAGATAGCAATCCGTGACGTCCGGTTGGGCGCAGCCATACAGGGAAAACAGAAGGCCCGACAGGTTAAGTAACGATCGACATAACTTTCTCATAACTGACTGGCTATTTTTAGAATTTTGCACCCGCGCCCCGCCGCCCAAAATAAGAAAGCCCCTCCGACCACGCAGGTCGAAGGGGCTTCCATAAAACCGTGGGAGGACGGTTTACACGGTAACGCTCGCGGGATCCCGCTGCTCCACCGGCTTCTGGTCCAGGTCCTCGCTGAGGTCGTGGACGATCGGGGTAGCAATGAAGATCGAGGAGTAGGTACCGATGATGATACCCACCAGCAGGGCGAAGGCGAAGCCTTTGATGCTCGCCCCTCCGAAGAGGAAGAGTACCAGCACCACCAGCCCCGTCGTGAGGGAGGTGATCACCGTCCGGCTGACCGTGCTGTTGATGGCCGCATTGATGATCTCGGTCTTTCCGCGGCTCGTGTAGTTGTTGAGGAACTCACGAATGCGGTCAAACACGACCACCGTATCGTTGATCGAGTAACCGATCACCGTCAGGATGGCGGCGATGAAGGCCTGATCCACCTCCATGTTGAAGGGCAGGATGCCCCAGAACAAGGCGAAGACCCCCATCACGATGATCGTATCGTGGAAGAGGGCCGCTACGGCTCCGGCGGAGTAGTACCACTTGTTGAAGCGGAGCAGCAGGTAGAGGAAGATACCCAGTAGCGCGATGCCACCGGCCCAGAGGCTGGACCGCTTGATGTCGTCGGCAATGGTAGGACCTACCTTACTGGAACTGGTGACGTGGGTCGTACCGTCGGCGGCCTCGGTGTTGCCGAAAGCATCCAGGGTCAGGGCGGCGTCGCCACTGACGTTCTTGACGCCTTCGTAGAGGGCGGACAGGACGACTTCCTGCGGCTCGCGACCGTCGATCTTGTCGGTTTCGTCCACGAGGTAGTTGGTCACTATGTTAAAGGTATTATCGGTGTCAACGGCCTTAACGGTCGGCTCTCCCTGCAGGGGGCCGGTCAGGGCGGCGCGCAGTTCCTGGGCATTCACCTCGTCGGCGAACTCCACGGTATAGCTGTAGCCTCCCTTGAAGTCGACGCCCAGGTCGAAACCCTTCGTGAAGATGGCGGCCAGACTGACCACCACCATGATACCACTGATCGTGTAGGCAATCTTGCGCTTGCCCATCCAGTCGATGTTCAGGTCGGCGAAAGCATTCTCGCTGATGCCGGTGCTGAAGGTCATCTTACCGTCGTTGCGGTTCAACCACCAGTCGACCATCAGGCGACCGACCAGTACGGCGGTAAAGACGGAGGCGATGACACCCACGATCAGTACCACGGCGAAACCCTTGATGGGGCCGAGACCGAACCAGGCCAGTACCGCGGCCACCAGGATGGTCGTCACGTTGGCGTCGATGATCGCGCTGTAGGAGTTACTGAAACCGTCGTTCACGGCGTTCATGATCGTCTTGCCGGCGCGTAATTCCTCGCGGACACGTTCGTAGATGATCACGTTGGCGTCTACGGCCATACCGATCGTGAGCAGGATACCGGCGATACCCGGAAGGGTAAGCACCGTACCGAGGCTCGACAGCGCACCGAAGATGAACACGATGTTCAGCAGCAGGGCGATGATGGATACGATACCGGCACCACCGTAGTAGATCAGCATGAAGGCCAGGACGAGGCCGAAACCGACCAGCAACGCCACGATGGAGTGCTGGATGTTCGCGGCACCGAGGCTGGGCCCGACGATGGACTCCTGGATGATCTCCGGACGGGCGGGCAGCTGACCCACCTGCAGGATGTTGGCCAGGTCTTCCGCTTCCTGTACGCTGAAATCACCCGTGATGGCGGTGTTGCCACCGGTGATGGCACCGTTTACGCGGGGAGCCGAGACGATCTGGTCGTCCAGCAGGATCGCTACCTGACGGTTGCGGTCGTTGGCGGCGTCCGTGGTCATCTTGGCCCAGGTGCGGGCACCTTCGGAGTTCATGCTCAGGTTCACGGCGATCTGACCGCTGGGGTCGGGGCCGGAACTGGCGCGGGTGATGGATTGTCCGCTCAGTTCGGCTTCTCCGCCGCGGGGGACCTGAAGCTGGTAGAGTTGGTACACCTTGCTGGTCCCTACGCCGTTCTCACCGGGCAGGGGCTGGGCGCTCCAGCGGTAGAGTACGTCGCGGGGGAACAGGCGGGCGACTTCCTCGTCCTCCAGGAGGGCGAGGATGGCATCCCTGTTCTTCTCGCTGGCGATACCGATCACGGCCTCGCCGTAGCTGCCGTTGGTGGGGCTGAGGAGGGAGAACAGCGGTCCGGCGGTGGGGGCGGGCGCTACTTCGACGGTGTCGATACTTTCGATCTCCCCGGTCAGGTTACCGAGGTCGTCGGTCGCGAAAGTGGTGTCGACGCGCGTGGTCACCTCCTCCTCGACTTCCTCCCCGGCCATCGCCTTCTGGCGGCGGTCGAGCATTTGGTCGGCGGCGATGAGGGCATCCATCGTACCCTGGTCGATGCGCTTCACGTCGTAGAATTCGAGGTTGGCGGCGGTGACCAGCATCTCGCGGGCCCGCTTACGGTTCTCGATTCCGGGAAGTTCGGCGACGATCAGGTCGCGCTCGGCGTCCAGGCTGATGTTGGGCTGGACGACACCGAGCTGGTCGATCCGGCTGCGCAGCAACTCGTAGGTAAGCTGTACGGCCCGGTCGGCCTTTTCGCGGAGGATGCGGATGACTTCGGCGTCGGTGGTGTTGAGGCCGATCTCGTCGCGCAGGGCTTCGTTGCGCTGGAAGATGCTGGCAAGCTTGGTCTCCCCGCGTACTTCCTGCCAGGCATCGGCGAAAAGGGCGATGTAGTCGTCTTGTGCATTCTTCTGGGCTTGGGAGGCTTTTGTGAGTGCTTCATCGAAAGTGGGGTCCTTGCTCTTCTTGGCGAGCGCTCGGAGGAACTCCTCGAGGTCGACCTGGAGTACGGCGGACATGCCGCCCTTCAGGTCAAGGCCCAGCGCTAATTGCTGCTGCTTGAGCTGATTGTAAGTGTAGGATTTAAGAAGTGGAAGCTTGAACGCTTCCTGGTCGCCAATACTGTCTAAGTACTCCGACCTGGCATTTCGGTAAACTTCTCCTGTGTCATCGCCCGCTATGTTCAGCGCGTACTCGTCGGCGTCTCCCTCAATGGCATTGGTGGGTAGAACGAAGAGGTACTGCGCAACGGTCACGAGCAACATGACCACAAGGAAGAATTTAATAATTCCCTTGCCTTGCATAATGAAATGGATTTAACTGTGCGGACCCGCCGAACAGATTTTGGACGGGACCACCACTTTGAAAAAAATGATGAAGCTGACGGCCACACAATGAGAAAAGCCCCCCGAAGGAAGCTTTCTTGCCGGTGGCGGTCTGTCTCGCCGAACGGGGCCTCCCAGACCCGCTTTGGCGAAACGGCTGCAAATATACGTATTGTCCGGCCAACTAAATTCAACCCAGGGTGTTTTTAAGGCCGTGCTGCGTCTGCTCCATCTCCTCGTCGCCTTCCTGTTGCTGACCGCTTCGGCCGGCATGCCCCTCATCAAACACCTTTGCATGGGGCGGGTGGTCGATGCCGCCCTGTTCGCGGGAACGGGTAGTTGCCACGACGATGGCTGCGAGGGCGAGGCCGCAGGTGCGAAATTCACGAAGTGCTGTAGCGACGAGGTCACTTTCGTGGACGTCATCCAGGATGCCGAGTACGACCCGCCAGTGGTGACGGTAGGTGCCCCGGTAATTACGCGCCCGATTTATACTCCCGCCTTACCACCCGTGGCTCCCCCGGCCCTTAACCAGAAGGTGCTGGTCTTTCGCCGGTACCACCCGCCGCCGCGGCCCCAACCCGCTACCCGGACTGCCTTCCAGGTATACCTTTTGTGATGCTCTGCTGACCTGACCCCAGCGGCTCCCTTCCCGGAGCCGGATTTTTCACGTCCTAGCAGAACCAATCCATGTTACACCCAAAATTTCTGATAGCCCTGATCGGCTGCTTCCTTTCCCTGAGCGCTCACGCCCAGCTTTCCGGAACCGTCACGGACGATACCGGCTTTCCCCTCTCCGGGGCCACCGTCAAGTGGGACGGAGACGGCGGCACCGTCACCGATATCGATGGTCGCTTCACCCTCGCGGAAGCGGCGGGGAATCACCGCTTTACGGTATCCTATCTGGGGTTTGTCTCCCAGGAATTCCACTATTACGAGGTGGCAGACTCCGGGATGCTCACCGTCATTCTCCTGGAAGGGGGGACCGACCTGGCCGGCATCGAGGTGACGGCCCGCGACCGGGGCAGCCGTACGGCCGTCAACAGCCTTTTCAACGACGAGCTACTCTCGGCCAAGGAACTGAAGAAAGCCCCCTGCTGCGCCCTCTCCGAGAGCTTCGAGAACAGCCCGGTGGTCGACCTGGCCTACGGAGACCCCCTCACCGGCCGCCGCGAGATCCAGATGCTGGGGCTGCGCGGTACCTATACCTTACTTACGCTGGAGAACCGTCCCTTCATGAGCGGACTGGCCTCCCCCTACGCCCTGGATATTATTCCCGGCCCCTGGGTCAGCGGCATTCAGATCGGTAAGGGGGCCGGCGCGCTCACCAACGGGGCCGGCGGCCTTACCGGTAACATCAATAGCGAGTTGCGTAAACCCGACGCGGAGGAACCGCTCTACGTAAATATCTTCGGCAGCTCTCAGGGCCGGGGAGAGGCGAACGTCGGGCTCAACGGCCGCTTCAACGAAAAACTGACCGCCGGCCTTTTGCTCCACGGCAGCCTCACGGACAACGGCCACGATTTTGACGGCGACGGCTTTCAGGACATGCCCGGCCGGGAAACCGGCGTGGCCCTCGGCCGCCTCTTCTACCGCAGCGAGAACCTGGCCGCCCAGTGGAACGTACTGGGTAGCCGCGACCGCCGCTCCGCCGGTCAGCTGGGGCTCGACCCCTACCGCATCGACCAGGCGAACGATCACCTCGAACTCTTTGGCAAGGTCGGCCTGCTCAACCTCGGTCGCGATCACCGCAGCCTGGGGATCGTCTACTCGGCCGCCTTCCACCAGCTGGACAACCGCTACGGCAACCGTCTCCACCGGGGGGAGCAACAGACTTATTTTCTCAATGCCATCTACCAGACCGAACTCTGGGACGAGCGGCACGGCCTCACCCTCGGTGCCAGTGGGCAGCAGGACCTGATCGACGAATCCTTTTCCCAGGAGGGGAAAACCGACTTCGATCGTAACGAGCGCGTCCTGGGAGCTTACGGGGAGTACACTTTCCAGAGTGCCGCGCCCGTGGCCGACCGGCCCGGTCTACGCTGGACGGTTGTCGCCGGCCTCCGCCTCGACCACCACAGCCTGGGGGGTGTCCAGGCCAGCCCCCGACTACACCTCCGGCTGAATCCGGATGCCGTCACCGCGCTACGGCTCAGCGCCGGCCGGGGCTGGCGCAGCCCCAACGTACTGGTGGAGAACCTGAACTGGTTACCGGGGAGCCGCCAGGTGGTGAGCCCGACGCCCGACGCGGCCAACCCTGGATTTGCCGGTCTGGAAACGGCCTGGAACTTCGGGGCCAGCCTTACCCGCCAACTGCAGATCGGCCAGCGGGAGGGGGAATTCGTTGTCGACTTCTACCGGACGGCCTTCACCAACCAGATCGTCGTGGACGCCGAGGGCGATCTGTCTACGCTGAATCTCTACCAGCTGGGCGGGCAGTCGTTCGCCAACGGGGCGATGGTGACCCTGGACGTGGAAGTTGCCCCCCGCATCGACGCCAAGATCGCCTACAAGTACAGCGACGTTCGTACCAGCTACCGGGAACGGGGGCTGCGGGAACTACCCCTCGTACCCACCCACCGCGCCCTGGCTACCCTCGGCTACGACGGCCGGCGCATTAAGGCCCACCTCAATTACCAGTGGGTAGGAGAGCAGCGCCTGATCGATTTCGATCGTCTCCCGGCTTCCGTCAACCTGGTCCACCCACAGCGGGCCCCGGCTTTCGGGTTACTGAACGCCCAGGTGACCTGTATCGCTAATGCACGCCTGGAAGTATACGGAGGCGGGGAGAACCTCACCCAGGTTCGCCAGCGCAATGCCATCATCGGGGCGGAGGCCCCCTTCGAAGGGGAATACTTCGACGCCAGCCAGGTATACCAGCCACTGGTCGGCCGTCGTTTCTATCTTGGGCTGCGCTACACCATCACTAAAAAGTAATTACCATGAAAACCTTACTACTCACCTTTATCCTTTCTTCCCTGGCCTTCACCGCCACGAAGAAAGCCGTCATCGCCACCAACGCCTGTTGTGGCGCTTCGCAGATCATCATCGAGCGTGCCCTCCTGGAAGTGGAGGGCGTAAAGTCCGCCGATCTCGACCTGGTCACCTTCGACGTGAACGTCAAGTACGACCCGAAACTGACGGACGTGGCGGTACTCCGCCAGGCCATTGCCGGCTCCGGCTTCCAGGCGGATGACGTACTGCCCCGCCCCAAGGCCGTTGCCATCCTACCCGCTTGCTGCCGTAGCGGGAAGCAGGCCTGCGGTAAAAAGGAGGAGGTTTCCTGCGATAATTAATTTGCCAGGGGCGGTGCCCCTGGCCCCTGACTAATCATTTTCCGGCTCGATCAGATCCCACAGATTCCCGTATAAATCCGCAATCACGCAGACCTTCCCAAAGTCTTCCACCGACACGGAACGGACTACCTGAACGCCGTTTTCCACCAGATGGGCGTAGTAGCCGTCGAAGTCGTCGGTGTAGAGGAAGAAGGCGACGCGGCCACCGGTCTGGTTACCGATGGCCGCCGTCTGCCGGTCGTTTTTCGCCTTCGCCAGGAGCATTTTCGCTCCCTGCCCACCGCGGGGGCGGACCAGGACCCAGCGCTTGCCGTGGCCCCGATCCGTATCCTCTACGAGGTCGAATAACATGGTTTTGGTGTAGAAGTCAATGGCCTCGTCGTAGTCGCGTACCACGAGGGCGATGGTGGGAATGTGTTCCATGGGGGGAAGTTAGGGAGTTCTCTCGGTTGGGGAGTTCGGGAGTTGCTACCGCTGTTACCACTCACGGACTACGCCTGGCTCGCTAGTACGTCGTAGCGAGCCAGGCGTAGCCGGCAAGCGGTAACGGCAACTCCCGAACTCCCGAACCTTTCAACTCCCCAACTAATCCAGCGTAAACTTGATCGGCAGATTGAACGACACCCGCACCTTACGACCCTGCTGCATCCCCGGTTGAAACCGCTTACCCTGCCGGTTGATCTCCCGGACGGCCATCAGGGCCGCTTCGGTCAGCCCGCCGGGTTGTCCGCGAACTTCCTCGAGGCCGGATATCGTACCGTCCTTTTCCACGACGAATCTCAGAATGACGGTTCCCTGGATGTTACTCTCCCGGGCCAGCGCGGGGTACTTCAGGTTTTGCATCAGGAAGGTGAGCAGGGCGCGGTCGGAACAGGTCTGTCGTTCCGCCCGGCCGAGTTCGAAGCAGTCCTCACCGAAAACCGGCATACGCTCGGCAAAGATTACCGGGCCGTCGTCGATGACGGGGGCGGGCGGTGGTGGTGGCGCGGGGGGCGGGGGCGCAGGTGCAAGGTTGACTTTTTCGGGCATTTCCACGGCAACCGCGGCGTCGGCGTCGATCCCCTGGTCGACGAAGGTTTCGGGTTCCACTTCCGGTTCCAGGACGGGCTCGATGACCACCGGCGGCGGCGGCGGGGGCGGCAGCGGCGGCGGTGGAGTGGCCGTCCGGGGAACGACTTCCAGTATGTCTTCTTCCTCGATGCTCATAGTGAAGCCGGTTTCGGCCAGTGGATCGAACCGAGTCCAGTTGATGACCAGGAAAGTGGTGAAGATCGCCGCGCAGAGGCTGACCTGCTTAACGGGGCCGTTGTTGCGCAGCCAGCCGTTGCGCTCGGAAGCCCCGGGGCGTCGCCGGAGCAGGAAAACACCGAGGGCTATGGCGGCGCAGAGCACGGCCGTGCCCAGCAGCACCGCGGTGCCGCTGAAGGTATAGAGAAACATAATGATCGCATTTAGAGGTTAGTAACCGCCGGCCGGGCTGGTTACTCGCTAGATGCGATCGTAGGGTTGTTTGGTGGTTAGGTTGTAAAGAGTCCTCCGGACTCTTACCATGGAGTCCGGAGGACTCGCGCTACTGAGCCAGGGGTAACACTGCTGGCGGACGGATAATGTTACTTAAACATCCCTCCGATGGCGCCACCCAGGCCGCCATCCTTGCCGCCGAGCAGGCCGGCGGCCTTACCGAGCAGGCTGCCGGTATCCAGGCCGAGCACGTTCATGATGCTGCCCTGGTCGATGTCGTCGCTGTCCCCGTCCTGGGCCGCGGCCCCTCCGATCCTGTTCATGATCATTGGCAGCACCAGGCTGCTGACGGTAGCGGCCATCCCCTCGGGAACCCCGAGTTTGCTGGTGAGGCTGCCGATGAAGTTGCCGGCAATGCCCTTGTAAACCATATTCTGCATCAGGCTGCTTGCGTCCCCGCCGGTTGCCCCTTTGAGCATATCGAGGATACCGCCGACGTTTCCGCCGCTGATGGCGCTGGTAATGCCGTCAGAGATGGAGTCCTTGGCGAGGGGAATGGCCTGTTCGGCCTCGTTGGCTCCGAGACCGGTCTTTTCGATAATGGTAGAGATTACCTGCCCCTTAATGCCGTCAATGAGTGAATCTAACATATTGTGTGTGTTTTATAGTGAGACTGTAAATTATGGTTCCGGTCACCTACCGCTCAGTTCCCGCCCCCGGCTCGCAAGCGGTACACGCCGCTGATGGTGGTGCCGGCGGGGCTGATGGTGAGGAAGGGATTGGCGAAATAGTCCGTACTGTCGCGTAATCCGTACGCCTCTTCCAGGTAGATCAGGTTGTTGGCGGCAAATTCCGCCCGGTTCCAGTCACCCTCGTGGCGGACCTTTCCCCGGTAGCGGGGCGGGAGAGCGGCGATGTTGTCCTTACACGGCCAGTTGGGGCAGCGCACGAGGGCAACCTCTCCTTCCGGCGTAGCCTCGGCCAGTTGCTCGAACAACTCCCGGTAGCTCGTTCCCCAGTAATCCATATCGAAGCGGATGGAGAGGGGTTCGCCCCGGATCAGGCCGTTGAAATATACGTACTGGTGGGGGTGGTAGCGTACGATCTGGATGGCCGAGGTCAGTAACGCCAGGGCAAGTATCCCCCCCACCAGCCTGGGCCGTCCCCACCGCGTGAAGCCATGGTCGAAGCCGACCAGCATGAGGTAGGCCAACCCCGGGTAAACGAAGTGGAGATGCCGCCAGCCATTGTACAGGTTCGACCCGAGCAGGATCACTACCAGTACCGGCCCGACGGACAGGGCGACCTGGGTCAGATCCGCCTCCCCGGCGAACCCGGCGAATAACCGACGGTGTCCTCTGATGGAAACCCCGCACCTGCGCGCCGCCGCCCAGAACCCCACTACCAGGAAGAGCAGATAGAGGACCGGAGTGGTGGCCACGATCCAGCCCGGGATGTACCAGGCCGGCACCTCGTTGGCCCGGAATTGTTCCCCGAACAGGCGACTGAAGCCACCCCAGACGAAGTCGGACATTTCGGAAAAAGCCCCCACTAACCGGATAGCGGTATCCGCCCAGAGAAAGGGAAAAAAGGGAATCATCAGCAGGGCCGTAAGTGGCAGGTAGGCCACGATCCAGGCCAGCCGGCGGTAGTCTCCCGGCCGGTGAAAAAATTGTTCCCAGAGCAGCAGGCCCACGGTGGCCAGCGGAATGAAGAGGGCCGGTAACCGGGTATTCAGGGCCAGGGCGGAGGCCAGGGCGTGAATCAGCAACGCCCCCCAGGTCCGGATCTTTAGTAGTCGTAACAGGGTGTAGGTCGCCACCAGGTAGCCGACCAGCAGCAGGTGGTCCTTTGGGTTGAAGAAGGCGTGGCCGAAGATGCGGGGGGTGAGCAGCAACAAAAGCGTACCCAGCAACGGCCACCATTCCCGCTCCGGGAACCGTAACCGGAGCGTTCGGTAAAAACACAAGAGGGCCAGCCAGAATAACCCGAAATTCATGACGTGCCGCAGCCGGTAATACTGATAGGGGCTGTCCTCATACCCGAGGCCCAGTTCCAGCAGGCTGGCCGTTATCTGGTACACCATGCCGTAGTTAGACCACTGGTAATCTTCCAGGTGCCATTCCGGCTCCAGTTTCTCGTGATCGAGGCCCAGTTTCTCCGCGGCATAATCCATACTGACCCGCCCGTGCCGACGCTGAATGGCCTCGTCCCAGCTGATACCGAAATCATCCACTATCCACCAGCCCGTCAGGAGGAGAAGCAGGAAAAAAAGCGGCGTGACCCAGCGGGGCGAAAACGACATACGGTAGGGTTACAGTAGGGACAGGGCCTCAACGAGCAGCTGGCGCGCCGGGCCGTCCGCAATATCGCCATTCTCGAGGAAGCGGATGTCCGGCTGGTACAATCCGGTTTCCGCCACGACCCGTGCATTCAGCGCCTCCAGTGACCAGAGGAGCGACTGTCTGGCCCGGTCGCCCCGCGGCGGACCGGGGGTAAAGGTGAGCGCCAGGGTCGGTTTGGCGTCCAGCTCGCCGGAGGAGGCCAGCCAGTCCAGGGCATTCTTGAGCACGCCGGGCAGGTTGTGCAGGTAGGCCGGCGTACAGATAACGACCGCCCCGCTTTCCGCTACTGCCCTCCGCCAGGAGAGGACGACGGGTGGCCAGGGGGCCTGGTCCCGTTCCGGCCGGAAGACGGGCAGTTCCGCCAGATCGGTAAAGGCCGTAACCGGCCGCTCGGTCAGCCGGGGCAGGGCGGCGAGGAGCCGGGAGTTACTGCTGTCGGTCCGCGGCG
Source organism: Lewinellaceae bacterium (assembly GCA_963838715.1). GTDB lineage: Bacteria > Bacteroidota > Bacteroidia > Chitinophagales > Saprospiraceae > Neolewinella. The sequence continues at coordinate 1,590,530 of CAWISE010000009.1, read as the reverse complement.
ATCCGGAGACGGTAAGCAGGGTGCCCACTAATCTTCGTCGTGGTCGATGTCCTCGTCGGAGAGTTCGTCGGGGTCGATATCGGCAGCTTCGATCTCGTCATCTTCGTCGAGATTGTCCTCGTATTCTTCGCGGGCCTCGTCGGTCAGTTCGCCGTCGTCATCGTAATCGTCGTCGTCCTCGATGATGGCCTGGGCCTCATCCTTGGTCATCTTGATGAGGTAGTACTTTTCCTCGGTTTCGAAGGGAAGGGCGGAGGCCAGCCGACCATTCGCATCGGTGAACCGAATCAGGCTACGCTCAAACCCACTGGGGTAGTTGAGTTTGATCTGTTCGAGCAGGCTGTCGTCCAGCTTGTCGTAGGCTTTAATTACGCGGGGCTTACTCATGTTGGGGGCGTTGTTGGTGCAAGTATAGGGGGAAGGATTGAAGGAATAAAGGATTGGTGGATCGAATCATTAGAAAAGCCCCGGCAACCGTTAGGTAACCGGGGCTTCCCCAAAGTGTAAGTGTCGAGGGCTTACTTGGCAGCGGCGTCCGCGGCCTTCTTGTGGTCGGCGAGGAATTTCTCCAGTCCGATGTCGGTCAGGGGGTGCTTGAAGAGGCTCTCGTAGCTGCTCAGGGGGCAGGTGACTACGTCGGCACCGGCGGCGGCGGCGTCAACGATGTGCTTGCCGGAGCGGATACTGGCGGCCAGGATCTCGGTTTCGAAGCCCTGAACGGCGTAGATCTCGGCGATGTCGGCGATGAGTTGCATGCCCTCCCAGCCGATGTCGTCGATGCGGCCGATGAAGGGGCTTACGTAGGTAGCGCCGGCCTTGGCGGCCAGGATGGCCTGTCCGGCCGAAAAGACCAGGGTGCAGTTCGTGCGGATACCGTTGGCGGTGGCCCAGGCGAGGGCTTTGACCCCGTCGCGGATCATGGGGATCTTCACGACGATGTTGTCGGCGATCTTGACCAGTTCGGTAGCTTCCCGCTTCATGCCTTCGAAGTCGGTGCTGATCACTTCGGCGCTCACGTCTCCGGCGGTGATGGCACAGATCTTGGCGTAGTGCTCCCGGACGTTCTTGTCACCGCTGATGTTCTCCTTGGCCATCAGGCTGGGGTTGGTGGTCACGCCGTCGAGGATACCGAGGCTTTCGGCTTCCTTGATGTCATTGAGGTTGGCGGTGTCGATGAAAAACTTCATGTTGGGTTGGATTTTATAAGGATTTGTCCGCAAAACGGCTACGGCCGTCCGGTAACCGGGAAACGCCCGCCCCCCCCCAATGTTTACACCCTTTTCAACCGCACCGGATAGGTTCGCCCGCTGTACCACTGGGGTACGTAGAGGTTCTCGTCCTCGTCGACGCAAATATCGTGGGGGTTGAAGAAGGTCCGGTCGTCCGCCACCACGTTGCGGAAGTTTGTTTGGTCGCTGGGAGCGGAGCCACCGGGAAGACTCAGAACGTTGAGGTCTTTATCCAGCACGGCCACCATTCCGTCGTAGTGGTTCCAGCTTCTGGTCATGATCACGGCGAAGTAGGTTTGCTCCCCGGCGATCACGGGCCGGCAGATACCGAGGCCGGGTAGTTCCCGGGTCAGCAGGTGCCGGCCGTCTAACGTCCAGCGCTGAACGTTGTTGGCCGCCCGGCTGGTAATGAGCAGGGTAGGGGTGGGGGTGCGGTGATCGACCGCGATGCCGTGGCAGCAGTCGAAGTAATCCGGGCCGCCGAACCTGCGTAGCAACTGCCCCTTGACGTCGTAGTGAAAAATGAAATTACTGCCGCAGCCGTCGGCCACGTAGATGTCTCCGTTCGGGGTAATAGTGGTTTCAGTGGGCTTGAAGGGGTGTTCCCGTGGCGGGGCGAGTTCGCGGATGATGCGACCGTCCAGATCGAGATTGAGTACCCGCCCGCCCTCGCTGTCGGTGATCCAGAAGGTCTGATCGTTTCCTTCCCCGGCCAGGCTGAGACCATGGGGTTCGGTAAGCCCCAACCGCCAGTCGGTGAGCAGTTTGCCGTCCTTATTGTACACGAGGACGTCGTGGTTGCGCGATACGCTGGAGCAAAGCAGACGGCCCCGGGAGTCGAGCACCATTTCGTGGCAGTGTTGGAGGGAGTGCTCGGCGGGGTCGAGTTGCCCCCATTTATGATCGGCTACGTAGCGGAACTTGCCGTGGCCGATCCGGTCCTTACAGCTGGGGTCTCCACCGCGGAAAGGTAGGCTGCCACCAAGGGCAAGCAGGCTGGATCGTTGGAGGAATTCTCGGCGATTGGTCATTTGTCAGGGGGTTCGGTGTTAGAATGGGGCTGGGGAATTTACGCACATCGGCAAAATATAATTAACCGGCGACGTATCCCGTGGGTTCCGGCACTACCGAACGGACCGCCCGTTGAAGGTACTTTGCACCTGCGTTCGCGCCCAACCGTTTCGGGGAATACATTTTTCCCCCGGGGCAGACCACCCGTTTCGGCACCGAAAACAGTAGCGGAAAAAAAACGACGCGAATCACTTCTGCGGTGATGAGAATCTCCTTACCTTTGCGCCCCGGCAAAACCGGCTGCCCCCTGGCGGGAGTAGGTCGGTCTTCACTAACAAACGACAATACGTCAACATGCCAGTTAAAATTCGCCTCCAGCGCAAAGGTCGTCGCAAGCGTCCATTCTATCACATCGTAGTAGCTGATGCCCGCGCACCCCGCGACGGTAAGTTCATTGCCAAGCTCGGTACCTACAACCCGATGACCGTACCCGCTACGATCGATCTCGATCGCATGGCCGCCTACGACTGGCTGGTTAAGGGCGCTCAGCCTACGGACACCGTTCGTGCCATCCTCCGCTTCAAGGGCGTGCTCTACCGTAAGCACCTCATGCGGGGTGTCGAAAAAGGAGCCCTCACCCAGGAGGAAGCCGACCAGAAGTTCCAGGAATGGATCGACGCCAAGGAAGGTACCGTAACCGAGAAGCGCAACGCCGAGGAGCAGAAGAAGGCCGAATTCCAGGCTGCCGTCTCCGGTACGCCTCCTCCCCCCCCGGCTCCCGAGCCCACCCCCGAAGCCGAAGCCCCCGCTGCCGCCGCAGGAGAAACCGAAGCCGTTGCCGAGGTAACTCCTACCTCCGATCTGGACGCCGCCCGCGCCGAGGCCAACGCCGAAGCCGGTGTGACGGAGGAGTCCAAAGCCGCCGCCGCTGACGTGGCCGGTGAGGCCAAGGCAGAAGCCGAATCCGCCGCCGCTGCCGGTGAGGCACTCGAAGCCGCGAACGCCGGTAAGGATGATTCGGGTACCGGTAACATCGAAAAGACGGTCTAGGGACTCAGGAATCCGGACTTAAGAATTAAGAACCCCCGTTGGCAGTGCCGGCGGGGGTTCTTTTTTGGAAAAAAGAGGAAGGATCAGCCGCTCCGCGACTTGAAGGAGGAAAGACGAGCAGGGGCCCGTTCCGGAGGCCGTTTTTCTTCTTTCAACCCCGCTGGCTAGCGGGATGGTCTTTCTTCTTTCTTCTTTCTTTTCTTTAACCGAAGCGGGCAATGTCCACCTCCGCCGGTAACGGCTTGTCCTCCAGCAGGTGCTCCACCAGCCACCGGCTGCCCAGTGGGGCGAGGCTCGCCCCCTTGGTGCCCAGCCCGTTCAGGATGAAAAGCCGGTCGTGTTCCGGGTGGGGGCCGATGAACATCCTGCGGTCGCGGACGGTGGGGCGTACGGCTGCCTGCTGCTCTACGATCTCGTAGGGAACGGTGAGTACCTCCGCGAGCCGCTCGGCCAGGAAATTCCGGTTGGCCTCCGTGGGTCCGTCGTCCCCGAAACGGTTCTCGCTGGTGGCACCGATCCAGTAAGTACCGTCGGCGCGGGGTACGATGAAAACGCGGTGCTTGAACATGACCGGCAGCAGGGGCGCACCGGTGCGTACGATCAGCACCTCTCCCTTGTTACCACCGTGGGGCAGGTATCCGAACCAGGGGTTGTGGCGGGCGCGCCAGCCCTCGCAGCAGATCACCCGGTCGTAGCGTTCGCCCCGGTAAAGGATGTGGTCGTGCCCCGTCGGGTCGATCTCCCCGTACGCACAGGGGCGCTCGTCCAGTAGCCCTTTCGCGAGCAGTTCCTCCCGGCGCAGGGCGGTCATCCGACCGATGTCGACCCGGGTGGCGTGGCGGATACCGGCGTAGGCGAAAACGGGCTCCACGGTACCGGCTAAGACGCTGGTGTCGGGGTGGTCGTCCATGTAGGGGGAGTAGCCGGGGTCGGCGGAGCGGGCCAGCCAGTCATTCTCCTCCCCCCGGTTGTAGAGGGTTCGGATGAGGGGGAGGTCGTACCAGAGCTGTACGCCGAGGGCGTCCCCGATCTCCGTATACAATTCCCGCGCTACCGGGATCAACTCATCGATCCGCCAACTCTTCACGTACCGACGGCCGGTGATGGGGTTGACGATGCCGGCCGCCACGCTGCTGGCGGCCGTCTGCCCGGGGGCATCGACGTAGTGGACGCGGTGGCCGGCACGTTCCAGCCGGAAGCCGGTGAGGGTGCCCGCCAGCCCCTGTCCGATAATGAGGAAGCGTAACTGCATGGACGGCGAAGATAGATGGCTATCTTCGCGCAATGAAGCAAATTTCTCTGACGAAGGGCCGCGAGGGGGCCATCCAGCGCCTCAGCCCCTGGGTGTTTTCCGGCGCGGTGTTCCGGGAAGAAGACGGTATTGAGGACGGAGATCTGGTGCGGGTGGTCGATCACCGGCAGCAGCAACTGGGCGTGGGGCACTACCAGTCGGGAAGCATTCGCGTTCGCTTGCTCCACTTCGGAGCGGAGGAAGTGCCGAACGATCTGCTGCGCCGCCGGCTGGCCGACGCCCTGAACCTGCGCGGCCAGCTGGGCCTGACCGAAGATCCGCTCACCAACGCCTATCGGTTGGTACACGCGGCGGGCGACGGGCTACCCGGCCTCATCGTCGATCGGTACGCCTCCGTAGCCGTGGTGCAGTGCCACAGCATCGGGATGCACCGGCAGCGGAAGGAAATCGCCGAACTGCTCGTCACCCTGTCCGGCGGCACCATCACTACGGTGTACGACAAGAGTGCCGCCGTACTGCCCGACCGTTACCCCACCGAGGACGGCATCCTGGCCGGTGATGCGGTGACCGATATCGTCATCCTGGAGAACGGCCGTCGCTTCCACGTCGACGTGGCCGGCGGGCAGAAAACCGGTTTCTTCCTCGACCAGCGGGATAACCGCTGGTTACTGGGTTCCTACGCGAAGGGTAAGCGGGTGCTCAATACCTTTTGCTATACCGGCGGTTTTTCCGTGTACGCGCTGACGGGCGGCGCGGCGCAGGTGCAAAGTATCGATTTAAGCAGCCCCGCGGTGGCCCTTACGCAGGAGAACGTTGACCGTAACGGGGAGGGTTTCTCCCACGAGGCCCACGTGGCCGACGTGCTCGAGTGGCTGAAGGAACACGGAGAGGAAAGTGCCTACGACATCATCGTCGTCGATCCGCCGGCCTACGCCAAGAACAAACATAAGCGGCACAAAGCCGTGCAGGCTTATAAGCGGTTGAACGCCAGGGCCATGAAGTGTCTGAAGCCGGGAGGCTTGCTCTTTACTTTTTCCTGTAGCCGGGTGGTGGACCGGCAGTTGTTTTACGATACCATCGTGGCCGCGGGGCTGGAGGTCGGCCGTCCGGCCAGGGTCTTACACCACCTCAGCCAGGGAGCGGACCACCCGGTCAACCTGTTTCACGCCGAGGGGGCGTACCTGAAGGGGCTGGTGGTAAGGGTAGGTTGATGTGGTCTGGCCGCCCTCCTGCTGGAAACTGTCTTTTCCTGACTTGTGGTGGCATTATTTTCCGTCCGTTTGGCTAAAATAGTAACTTGTGAGGGTCGTTACTATTGCTGTTTCATTGCGTCCTAACTCGTGAAAATGTAATCCTGTTCTGAAACTACAACCTCCGTAGTGTAAATTACTTTACGGTGGGTCTGCAAGGTTCGGGAATAATTAACGCTCGTTGCATCCTCATAAACCGGGGCGGTGGCGATTCGTATTTTGGAGTTTACAAAATGCAATGATCGAAAAATCAGAGAGTTATCAGAGGCAATTTTTTGATCGCCTCGCCGATCAGTTCAAAGGCCGCGCCGACATGGTTAGTCAATTATGCCTAACACTTCACCTGGGTAAGGATGCCGTCTACCGTAGAATACGGGGAGACACCAGCCTGACCGCCGATGAGTTGATGCTGCTTTCCGACACTTTTGGTGTTAAGCTACAGACAACCCGAAGAAATATTCCCGTACTGGGATACCCGCTGTCGCAACTCAACTTGAGCAGTGAGGTAGATTACGTAAAACGGCTCCGGGAGAATGTTCACGAGATCGTCAACATCCCGGAGGTGAGCGTGGACTACGCCAGCCCCGATCTGCCCCTGTTCTACGAGATGTCTACGCCGACGCTGCTGGGCTTCAAAATGTTCATGTACGGGATTACCACCTGGGGGTTAGGCAAGTTTTCGGATAAGCCGTTCAGCCCGTCCCTGATCGATCCGGATACTTACCACTACGCGGATAAATTGGTGTCGGACGTCTGCCGGTTACCCGGCCGGGAACTGTGGTCGATCCGCATCCTCGACGTAACGCTCCGGCAGATCGCCTACGTCCACCAAGTGGGCAGATTTGCCAATACGCAGATTGTCCGCGACCTTTTTCGGGAACTCGGGATGATCGTCGACCACCTCGAATCCATGGCTCGGCGGGGGAAGCGCTTCCGCATGGGAAGCCAACCCTCGGAAGGCAGTCCGGATTTTGCCGTTTATCTCAATGAATTGTCGAACACCAGCAATGCCGTGATCATTAAGGCCCCGGCACGTACTTATTTGTTCAGTGTGCTCGTTTCTCCTAATTACATAGTGGCAACGGACGACAAAGTCGTAAGGGACGTACAGTTCTGGTTCGATCAACAGGTAAGGATGGGAACCCGTCTTTCCATGGATTCCGCCAAACATACTTCCCGGTATTTCGAGCAGCTACGCCAGCAACTGGCCAGTTACGAACGAACTACCCTCTCCGATTCGTCGGAATTTTAACGCGGCCGCGTTAAAATTTTATAGCTACATTGATCTGCACTGTGAATTACCAACGACAATTTTTACAAGCACTAGAAAAAAAACTCGGTGGACGCAGCCGTATGGTTCCTGCATTGATGACTACCCTTAAGCTAGGAAAAGACGCCATTTACCGTCGGACTCCGCGGTACCACTACCATGACCGCGGAAGAGCTTATCAAACTCGTCAATGCGTACGGTGTCCCGTTGCCCCGGCCCAACGGCGATAATTACGCGGCGGAGGTCGAGCGCCTTCACCTCTCAGGGGGCCGATGCCCCACGGCGGTACTTTGCTTTCGCGCATGACAGACAGCGTGAGCGGTTGGAGCAGCAGAACAACACCATGATGAGGATTACCTCGGAACTACCCCTGGAGTACGAAATGGCCTGCCAACCATGCGGGCCTTCAAAATCTACATGTACGGTATTTCCACCTGGCAAGTACCGCAGTGGCAGGCTGCCGATTTCTCTCTCCGCCTGATTCACCCGGCCATCACCGAAGCGGCGGAAGCAGTTCGTGCAACTCGCCTTCCGATTTTCCGGAGAGCAGCTGCTGTCACCGAATATGTTTGACATCACGATCAACCAGTTGCAGTACCTGGCCGACGTGGGACGACTGAAAGACACACGTATCGGAGACACTGCCTTTGACGAAATGCTGGCCATTGCCGACCACCTGGAGAAGATGGCGCTGCGGGAACGTCAGTTTTTGCCCGGACAGGAGAATGCCCCCAATCTGCCTGTCTTTCGCTCTTACGTGAACGAGATGGCAACGGCCTCCAGCATGAACATCATGTCGAGCGATACAGTCGCGGATGCTGGTTAACACGACCATCAAGCCCCAGTTTACGATCTACCTTTGACCAGGATGCCATCCAGCAAGCCACGGACTGGTACGCAAGCCTCCGGGATAAGGCCACCCTCCTGGGAAAGGACAACCGCACCTTCACCTCAGCGTTCTTTACCAAACTGAGACGACGGCTGCAGGCCGGGCGGCAACAGTTCAGTGACGGTTTTCACGCTGCCTTTTAGCCAAATCTTGTGCGAACAGGCAATTATTAAAGATAATAACGCTTTCGCCATATTTAATAATTGTAGATACGTCGATTGGCGCAAAATGCTATTTATGGGTGGCGAACTTCCCTTAAATTTGCGAGGTCAGAATTATCGTTGTGATATTTTCAATGACAAGAATAGGTTTATTTTTCATGAGAGACGCTGTGGACAGCACAGTCGTATACCAAGACCCGGGCATTTGCGCCCGGGTTCTTTTATTTTAGCCCAATGGAACCGATCGAAAAAGAAAAACCCGGTATCGGGCTGTTCGTCCTCATGACCGCCGTGTACTTCGGCGCCTACTTCGGCCTGAAGTACGGTGTCTTCGACGGAGAACTCCCCTGGTATTCGAGCTTACTGCTGATCGTCGGCTGCCTGGCCCTCGCTTTCTTCCTGAGACGGCGGCTGGGGCGCCGGTAAACCTCCCCCCGTCGGGGCCGTTAGGGAGGGTATGAAGCCCACTACCCGCCGTGATTTCTTGCGCCAATCTTCCCGTTCCGCCGCCGGTCTCCTGCTGATTCCGACCCTGCTGGGGTGCGGCACCACCAGTGAAAAGACGGACCCGACAAGCAGCCCCTCGAAAAACCCCGCACCAGCGTCCGCGCCCAACCGCAAACTCGGCATTGCCCTGCTCGGTCTGGGTGGCTACGCTAAGGGTCAGATTGCCCCCGCACTCCGGCTCACGGAACACTGCGAACTCCGGGGCCTCATCACGGGGAGCCCGGAAAAACTGCCCGAATGGCAGCAAAAATGGGGCGTGAAGGAGGAAAATTGTTACACCTACGACCGGATGGCCGAGATCGCGGACAACGACGAAATTGACGTAATTTACGTTATCACCCCCACGGCCACCCACCGGGATTTCAGCGTCCGCGCGGCCAATACCGGCAAGCACGTCTGGTGCGAAAAACCAATGGCCATGACCCCGGAGGAGTGCCGTGCCATGATGGAGGCCTGCGAACGCAACAACGTCACCCTCAGTATCGGCTACCGCATGCAGCACGAGCCGAATACCCGGCAACTCATCGAGTTTACGAAGGACAATACCTACGGGGCCGTCACCGGAGCCATTGCCCACGCGGGCTATGGCGGCAGCCCCCCGGCCACCGACTACTGGCGCGGGCAGCGCCACATGGGGGGCGGTGCCCTTTACGACATGGGGGTATATTCCGTCAACGGGTTGCGGTACGGTACTCAGATGATGCCGGAGGCGGTCGTTCGCGCCACCCAGACCCGGATGGATAACCCGGATGGCGTTGACCTGACCACCGAGTACACCCTCCGCTTCCCCGGTGACCTCCTGGCGGAAGGAAAAACCAGTGTCGTGACCAATTACAATTTACTGCGCATCGAGGCGGAAAATGGCTGGTACGAAGTCTCCCCCATGCAGAGCTACACCGGCGTGAAGGGGCGTACCAGCGACGGAAAGGTGCTCGGCCCGCCCGTCCCGAATCAGCAATCCCTGCAGATGGACGACGATGCCCTGGCCATCCTGAACGGTACGCCCCTGGTGGCTCCGGGAGAGGAAGGACTGAAGGATATCCGCATCATCCGGGCCATCATTGAAAGCGCGGAGACGGGGCGGGAAGTAAGGATCTGAGAAAATCGTGCATCCCGGAAAAGCATCCCGGCCCGTTAAGCCTGCCCGTAGATTTCCCGGGCGGTGCCCGACAATCGGGAACGGTAACCAAACTCTAAAAATCAAACAACCGGAACGCCTCGATGGCCGCGTATTCCGTCAGTCCCAGTTGGTTGTACAGCCGGGCCGTCTCGCTGTTCCTTTGCTCGGCCCGCTGCCAGAACTCCCGCTGGTCCTCCCCCTGAAACATTACCCCGTCCTTCTGGCTCTGGTGGAAGAAGATCGCCGTACGCTTTTTGTCCACCTCGGCCGGGCTCAGGGGCACGGCCATCGTGATCTCGTGTACCGGCCACTCCTGCCAGGCCCCCCGGTAGAGCCAGAGGCGACATTCAGCTATGGCCTCGGTTCCCTTCAGGCGCTCGAGGGCCCGGAAAATGGCGTCCAGGCAGACTTTGTGGGTGCCGTGCGGGTCCGCCAGGTCCCCGGCCGCGAAGATCTGGTGGGGGCGGATTCGCTCGATCAGTTCGGCGGTCATTTTAATATCCTCCGGTCCGAGTGGGTTTTTCATGTTCACCCCGGTTTCGTAGAAGGGCAGATTCATGAAGTGGATGCGCTCATCCGGCAGTCCGCAGAACCGGGCACCGGCCCTGGCCTCCCCCTGTCGGATAAGCCCCTTGATGTCCAGTATTTCCCGGGAGGGGCGTCCCCCGACCGGCTGGTTACGGAGCTGCTCGATGATAAATTCCAGTTTGGCGCTACCGGAACCCAGCTGACCGTTCAGGTCGCGGGTGAACTCGGCGAACCGCAGGGCATCGGCATCGGAAACCGCGATATTGCCGCTGGTCTGGTAGGCGACGTGTACCTCGTGGCCCTGCTCTACCAGCCGGAGGAAGGTGCCGCCCATGCTGATGACGTCATCGTCCGGGTGGGGGCTGAAGAGCAACACGCGTTTGGGGAAGGGGGCGTTGCGCTCGGGGCGGCGGCTGTCGTCCACCCCCGGCTTTCCGCCGGGCCAGCCGGTAATGGTATACTGCAGGCTGTTGAACATCCGGATGTTGAGGTCGTAGGCGCTTCCCTCCCGGGCCAGCAGATCGGACATTCCGTGACTGTTATAATCCCGGTCGGTCAACTTCAGGATGGGCTTGCCGACCCGCTGACTGAGCCATACGATCGCCTTGCGGATCAGTGGTTCGTCCCAGTCGCAGGGGCCGACCAGCCAGGGGGTGCTGAAGCGGCGCAGCTCCGAGCTGGCTTCCAAATCCAGGAGCACGGTGGCATTGCCGTGGCCCTGTAAAAAGGTGGCCGGGATCTCGGCCGTCTGCTCTCCCTCCACGGTCTGGAGGATCACCTCCGCTTTCTTGTGACCCCAGGCCAGCAGTACGATCCGTCGGGCCTTCCGGATGGTGTCGATCCCCATCGTGATGGCCCGGGTCGGTACGTTCTGCAGCCCCTGGAAATCAGGAGCGGCATCCGCCCGGGTGAGGTGATCCAGGGTGATGAGCCGGGTGAGGGAGCGGCGGTTGGAACCCGGTTCGTTGAAGCCCACGTGGCCGGTACGGCCGATTCCCAGCAACTGAAAGTCCAGTCCGCCATATTCTTTAATCCGTTGTTCGTAGGCCATGCAGTGATCGTACACCTCCGCCGGGTCCAGGTCGCCGCGGGGGATGTTGATCTCCGCCGGGTCGATGTTGACGTGGTTGAAGAGGTACTCGTGCATGAAGTACCAGTAGCTGCGGGCATCGCTGCGCGGAAGCCCGAAATACTCATCCAGGTTGAAGGTGGTCACCCCGCTGAAATCCAGTCCTTCCTGTTTGTGCAGCCGCACGAGTTCCTGGTAGACCCGGATGGGGGAGGAGCCGGTCGCCAGCCCCAGTACGCAGCGCTTCCCGGCGGCGGCTTTCTTGCGGATGAGGTCGGCAATTTCCCGGGCTACGGCCACGGACGCATCCCCGCTGTCGGCGAATACCTCCACGTGCATTTTTTCGTAACGGGTGATGTCGGTACTGCCGACGTGGCGGTAGGTGATCTCGGCGGTGGGCGCCTGGTGAATGGGAAGGTGGGCGTGCATGGCCCTAAGGTAAGAGACACGAGGACACAAAGATTGAAGGATATAAGGACACGAGGATTGAAGGACGCAAGGATTTAACGAGCTGCCGCGCTTGACTTGGGCGACGGGGCGCAGGTGCAAGTTTTCCAGGGATAACGCTGGGGGCGTATTCGTCTACCGGCCGGAGACCTCATCACCCTCCCGGCGACGGTGAGTGGCAATACCCTCGACTCCTCAACTCCTCGACTCCTCGACTCCTCAACTCTTCCCTAAAAGGTAAGGACCAACCCGGCCCCGCCAACGCCCCCGCCGGCACTACCCCCCACCGACAAACGGCTGCGGTGATTCCGGGCCCACACCTTGTGCAGGTGGGGCGTCAGTATCCCGAAGGCCGCCCCGACGCCGAGGCCGACCACGGTGTCCGTCGGGAAGTGCTTCAGCGCCTTTACCCGCAGCACGGCCACCACGGCCGGGGGTGCGGTGGCCGCCCCGAAGACCAGGGCCCGCTGCCAGCCCGACCACTGGGGGTTGTAGTCGCTGAGCACCTTGGCGAAGTAGTAAGTACCAACGGCCGTGTTGCTGACGTGTCCACTGAAGAAACTGTTCTTGTTGTTGCCGCTTCCCCGGGCACCCTCCTCCACGTCGGTGTAGTAGGCCACCGGCCGGAGCCGGTCGATGAAGGTCGGCCCGATTGGTCCCCAGGCGTAGAAATTACCGGCCAGCATCTGGGCTTCCAGGTAGATGACGGTGATGTTGAACCAGTCCTTGCGGTACTTCTTTCCGAGGAACAGGGTAAAGGGGAGGGCGGCGGAGGCGTTGAAGATAAGATCGCTTACGCCCTCGCTCTCATCCCGGTCGGCCGAGACCTGCCGCAGCCCCCAACGGTCGATGGGGGCGATGTCGTCCGGGTTCAGGGCGTTGATCTCCTCGGCCGTCAGCCGGGGCTTCTGCCGTAGCCGGTCGATCCCGTAGACGTTCGTGGCAATGATGGCCCCCAGGGCGGGCAGTTCCCACTTGTAATTGGTCCGGTATACCGATTCCGTTTCCGGGTCGAGGTCGGGAAATTTCTTGGACTGTCCGAAAACGGAATAACAACACAACAGGATAAGCAGGGAGAGTAAGCCGGATTTCATATTACTTGGAGTTAATAAGGGGTTAACCTGACCGGGAAAAGGAAGGTTCGGAGGTTAGTAAACCCTGCACCTGCGTCCGCGCCCATTTTACGAGCTATGCATTATTCGTAAATTCTGCATCTATTGACAAACAACCCACCATGCGCCTATCCCCATTCCCATTCCTATCCCTATTCCTCATCCTATTCCTCATCCTGTCCTGCGACAACGAAAATTCCATGACCGAATCGGCCGCTGACTACTCGATTTCCGAGGAGGATAATATGATCGAGATGGAAGCTCCCCGTACCGCCCAGCCCCCGCCTCCCCCCGACGGTAACCGGGAGGCCGCCCCGACCCCGGCCACCCTGCCCAAGATCATCTATTCCGCCCGCGTCGTGGCCGAGGTCGCCCGCCTCGACACTGCCCTGACGGCCGTCAACGATATGGTCAGCCGCGCCGGCGGTTACATCTCCGATCAGCAGCGGACCAACCAGCAGTACCGCAAGGACGCCCGGATGACGATCCGGCTGCCCGCCGACCGGCTCCAGCCCCTGCTCGGCAGCCTGCCCGCCCTGGCCCTGCAGATCGACGAGGAAACCCTGAGCAGCGACGACGTCACCGCCGAGTGGATCGACCTCGAAAGCCGACTGGCGACCAAGCGGGAAGTCCGCGACCGCTACGTCGAGATTTTGCGCAAACGCGCCGTCAAAGTGGAGGACATCCTTGCCGCCGAGGATAAGATCCGCGTCATCACCGAGGAGATCGAGGCCAAGGAGGGGCGGCTGCGCTACCTCCGCGACCAGGTGCGCCTCTCCACCCTGAACCTGACGCTCTACGAAGAGCAGGAGTACCGGCCGGACGGCAATACCTACGGCCCGAGCTTCCTGTCAGAACTGGGTGAGGCCTTCGGGATGGGAGGATCCATCATCCGGAACCTGGCGCTGTTCGTGGTGGCGGTCTGGCCGCTGTGGATACTGCTGGGGCTGGGCGTTTGGGTGTGGCGTCGGTGGCGGCGGTAATTTATCGTTCGAGACGTCGGACAAGCTCATTCGTGCCTCACTCGACGTGTCCGACGTCCTCACTTAACTTTAGTGGAGGAAGTCGGACATCTGAATTTCCCAGCCGAAGGCCCGAAAATTCGTCGTCCGACATCTCGGAACGGTTCACTCGGAACGAATCACCCCCTGAAAATTCCCCGCAGCATCTCCATCGTAATCAAATACGTCGGCTTCACCCCGTCCACGCCCAGGCTGCCACTGGCCAGGGTGTGGCCCGTCACCAGCGGGTTGTCACTGGCGTAGTAGGCGTAGCGAAGCTTGAGGGCCGGGTTGACGCTCTTCCGGATGTGGGTGGCCGCCTGGATCGCCTTCTGGTAGTGGGCGCCCTCCATTTCGAGGCCGGCGGCCCGCCAGCTGCTCTCCAGGAAGTAGCCGAGAATTTCGCGGTTCTGGAGGCTGGTTCCCAGTACGGTGACCATGGGGCCGCCGACTACGCCCAGGCCGTTGCCCTTGAATTGCTTCGTCGTGAAGTCGTTGTCGAAGGGGTAATTGTCGGCCGTTCCCTCGAAAACGTGGGCGTCCGGGATCATCAGGTCACCCTTGATGCCCTCCAGGATACCGGCCTTTCCCATAATGTTGATGCTCTCGACGGGCATGTCGTAGACGGTATCCGCCGTCGTGGTAGGGGCGCAGCAGTTCGTCCATGCTCTCGTAGGCCTGTTCGCCGAAGGCATAGTCCATTACCAGGATGACCGGCGCGTGGTCCGGATTTCCGGCGGGGGTGAAGTCGAGTTCCGGGCTGATGACTTTGGGGTCGAAGGCGGCCGTGTCGAAGAGTTGTACGCCAATGTTGGTTCCGCTGGTGTCCGTGATGTGAAGTCATCCCGTTCTTCTCGGCCAGTGCGAAAACCAGGGGGCGCAGCTCGCGGTAGTCCGGCTGACTAAGGCTGCGGGCGAAGTCAAGCACCTCCTTGTTGGATTTCAGTTTCTTGCCCAGGGCGGCCGGCGCGAACAGACTGTTCGCCACGCTGTGCAGGTTGGCACTGATGATGTGGATGGGCCGCTGGATGAGTTTGCGCTCCGTAAGTACTTTCTTGATGGCCTGGGCCCAGAGTTCCCCGTAGTAGTGGTGGCCGGTTTTCTCCCGCAGGGTGCTGCTGAAACTGATCTCCCGGTCCTTGTCGTGCTCGGCTTCTTCCTTGGCGAGTAACCCGAGGTAGTAGGTGACGTGGAAGAGGTCGTTCACGCCCTCCTCGGCGGCAAAGCGGCGGCAGGCGGCCACTACCTCGTCGTAGGTGCGACCCAGCAGGGTGCTGAGGTAAGTGTAAGCGGTTTCCACCTTGAAGGTCTCCCCCCGGGCACGTTTTTCGACGATGTCGGCCAGCAAGCCCCACTCCCGCTTGGGGCGGCCCTTGTCGTCCATGCTGTTGCGGTGGATCTTGTTGGCCTCGGCGTAGAGGAAGGTGAGGTGGGTCAGGATATCGTAAATATCGCTGCGCCCCCGGGTCATCTCGATGTACATCTCGTGGTACGTCGATGCGGTAGGCATTGCGGCGGCGTTTCGGCGGTACCAGGGGGTCGAAACTGACTATTTTCGTAGCCCTCGCGGGTAATGAGTTTCACGTAACGACACTCCTCGATTCCCTGGGGCAATCGCAGGAAAACATAGTGCAAACCGTTCAGTTCCACCCGTTCTTCGTCGGCGATGGACCCGTAGATTTCCGGGCGCAGGATCATCAGGTTGTCCATCAGTGTCTTTCCACTCATCCCGCCGGGCTTGTAACTTCCCCGGATCAGCAGGTGGCGCATGGCAATGTAAAGGCGTTGAACGGCGGCCCGGCTCTCCTGGGCCCGGCTTCTGGTCATATTCGTACTGGACATGCGCAAAGATAAGCTAGTTACTGGTTGCTGGATACTCGTTCACCTCACCGCTGAACTTCACCATTTCGTTGCGGGTTTTACCAGCAACCAGCAACCAGCAACCAGCAACCATGACTACCGACGATAAGAAAAAAGATAAGCGTACCGACACCAACGACGTCAATGACAACCTCAAAAACGTAGACCAGAATGACGGGGGCTACGGCCGGGGCACGGGCTTCGACGATGTCGACGACGATAAAGACGAGGAATAGTTGACAGCAGGCGGGTAAGTTCCTGCCGACGGCGCGCGGGTGCAAATTTCCCGAAGGAACCAAGCGGGCCTCGGAGGTCCCGGAGTAGCCGGCACGACCGCTACTTGGCTCTTCCTGAGTCTCGCTTCGTACCTTTGTGGCCTAAATAAAATTGAATGGCTACCCCCACCGCCCCGGACGGACGCGCCCAGCTTCCCCCCGTTAATAACATCATGATGGTCGACCTCAAGACCCAGTATCAGCAGATGCAGGAGGAGGTGGATCAGGCCGTTCTCGACGTCATCCGTAGCGGGGCGTTCATTAACGGTCCGGCGGTGAAGGATTTTCAGGCCGGCCTGGAGCGTTTCCTGGATTGTAAGCACGTAATTCCCTGCGCCAACGGTACCGATGCCCTCCAGATCGCCCTCATGGCCCTCGGTCTGCAGCCCGGAGACGAGGTGATCGTCCCGGCCTTCACCTACGTGGCCACGGCCGAGGTGATCGCCCTGCTGCGTCTGAGCCCCGTGATGGTCGACGTAGACCCCTTTACCTTCAACATCCGCGCCGAGGACATCGAGCCCGCCATCACGGAGCGAACCCGCGCCATCGTCCCCGTTCACCTCTTCGGACAGAGCTGCGAGATGGGGCCGATTGGTGGGTTGGCAAAAAAGCACGACCTCTACGTCGTCGAGGATAACGCCCAGGCGATCGGTGCGGAGTACCAGTACGCGGACGGAACGGTGGGTCGTACCGGTACCCTCGGAGACATCGGCTGTACCAGTTTTTACCCCAGTAAAAACCTCGGAGCCTACGGAGACGGTGGTGCCATCAATACCGACAGCGACGATCTGGCCGCCAGGCTGCGGATGGTCGCCAACCACGGACAGAACCGCCGGTACTACCACGACGTCGTCGGTTGCAACAGTCGGCTGGACTCCATTCAGGCCGCGATCCTGAACTGCAAACTTGCACGACTGGATGCGTACAACGGCCGCCGTCAGGCCGCCGCCGCTTACTACGACGAGCACCTGCAGGGGCTGACCGGCCTGCTCACGCCGGCCCGTACCGCCAGCAGTACCCACGTTTACCACCAGTATACCCTGCGGATCGACGGGGACCGTCGCGATGCCCTGCAGGCGCACCTCAACGAAGCCGGCGTCCCGAGCATGGTCTACTACCCGGTCCCGCTGTACGACCAGGACGCTTTCCGGGGGACGGCCGTCAATGACGTGAGCTTCCTGCCCGTTACCGATATGCTCTGCAGGGAGGTGATCTCCCTGCCGATGCACAGCGAACTGGACGAAGGCACGCTGGCCTACATCGTGCAGACGGTACGGTCGTTCTTTGGGTAAATAATAACTAACATTTTGTTGTTTTAGGCCAACTCCCCGTACCCCGGGGTTGTTTGTATTGGTGAATAAAACCACTGCAAATGGCCCTTCCCATCGTTATGCAAAAGGTTGATTCTCAGATGCTCTCCGAGATGGGTTATCTGAAGTCGGCCAGTACCCTGTTCGTTAAGTTCCGCAACAACGGAGCTGTCTACGCCTACTTTGGCGTACCGCCCGTACACTGGCACCGGCTGCGCGAAGTAGTGAGTATCGGAAGGTATATGCAGCGGCACATCTTCAGGAAGTACACGGCGGCCCGGATCTCGGAGGGCGAGAAACCCTCCGGGAAAGAGGCCGCCTGAACCCCCTCACTGAACCACCAACTGTCGGCTCTCCACCGTGTTTTCCGCTTCCATCCGTAGCGTGTACGTACCCGTCGGTATCCGCCCCACCCGCACGGTGAAACGATTGTCCCGGTTGCCGATCACCGTAGCCGAGTCCGTCAGCATGCGCCGTCCGGACAGGTCGAAAAGAACGTAACGTACCGTCCCGTCCGTGGGAGCGTAGACCTGGATGGTCGTCTCCGTCTTTACCGGATTGGGGACAGGATGACCGAATTTCCATTCCGCCAGCCGGGAGCCTGCAAGACGGGCGGTGACGATGGAACTGAACTCAGCGGAACCGTCCAGGTCGATCTGACGCAACCGGTAGTAGTATACCGTACCACGAACCACGGCGGTATCCGCAAAGGCGTAATTCCGGACGGACTCCCGGCTTTCCGGGGTCGCGGCCACGTAACCCGCGTACTCAAAGTCACGGCCGTTAGTACTGCGCTCCACTTCGAATCCCTGGTTATTGACTTCCGTACCGGTCTGCCAGTTCACGTCGATGTGGCGTTCGCGGCCCGCGGCGGTGAAGTTGAGTAGCTCTACGGGTAAGGTAGCCCGGCAGCCACCCGCTACGGGCAGGTAGACGAAGCTGGGGTAAAGCAAGCTGCGCACGTCACTTTCGGGAACGTCGAACCAGTCCATCAGAATGGAACCGTACACGTCCCGGAAGTCGTACTGCATCGGAACGCCGGTATTCTGATCTACGGCGGTATCTATTTCCGGGCTGCTGCCGAGAATGGTGCCGGCCGCCGCGCAGTTACCGAAGATGAAAAGGGGAGCGGCCGTTCCGTGGTCGGTTCCCCGACTGGCATTGCTGCGGATGCGGCGCCCGAATTCGCTGAAGGTCATTCCCAGTACCCGGTCGTCCACGTTGAGGGCCGCAAGGTCCTGCTGGAAGGCCCGCAGGGAATCGCTCAGCGTACCGAGCAGGTCGGCGTGCTGACCGTTGGCGGAACCTCCCGCTACCTGGTTGGCGTGGGTGTCGAAACCACCCAGGGTGACTACGTAAACCTGCGTTTGCAGCCCTCCGCTGATGAGGCGGGCCACGTTTTGCAGGTGACGTGCGAAATAATGATCGGGGTAATTTACCTGGGAGTCGCCGGCGTTGGCCGCGGAAACGATACGGGAACCGTAGGCATTGGCCTGTTCCATCGTCAGGCGAAGGAAGCTGAGTTCGCTTCCGTAATTGTCATCCGGAACGGGGGTGTTGCCGCCCGGTAGCAGGTCGGTGACATTGAAGGGATTATTGACGGTCTGGCTGAGATTGGTGACCGTGCCCTGGCAGGTCTCGTTGGCAACGTTGCCCATCGTGACGGCCAGCGGGTCGGGGGTGGGGTCATTCGGATAACCGTTCGGGTAGTCCGGGTGGTCGGTCTCCAGGTGGCGGGCCAGCCAGCCGGTCTGGCCGACGGTCTCGGCATCCGTACCCGTCGTCCAGATATCCGTCGAGCGAAAGTGACTCCGGTTCTGATTAGGGTAGCCTACTGACTGGACAACACTTAGTTGTCCGTCACTGAACATGCGCTGCATGCCCGTCATCCGGGGGTGAAAGGCCTGTTCGGTAGTGATATTTATGAGTGAACTCAGGGGCAGTACCACGTTCTGACGGACCTGCCGCAGGTTATCGTACTGGTCGAGTCCGATGAGGGTGTTGAGACCGTCGTTTCCGCCTACTAACTGGACGAGAACGAGCACCTTGCCGTTGTTTTCGGTGAGTAGGGAAGAGAGAAGGCTGGAGCCGGCGGCACGGACGCCGGGGAGTCCCGCGGCGAAGGGAAGGGTGAGCGCACCCGTCCGGCGAAGAAAATTTCTGCGATCCATGATCTGAAATATTTGGAAGGGTGAGCGTTACTGGAGGTGAAATTCGGCCAGACTGAAGAGCGTCCGGAAGAGCATCTTCACCTTATTCGTGATCGGGATCACGATGTCCGGGTTATTCGGGTTGGCCCGGTAATCGAGGTACTGATTGGTCCACTCCGTATCCTGATTCAGCCCGTCCACGAGGGTTGCGGTCAGGACATCGATCTGGGAGGAAACCAGCGGCCGGGACAGGAATATCTCCGTGATCTCCGTGATCATGGGCATCAGCTGGGCGGGCTGATCGAGGGAGTCGATGAACGCCAGGAAGTCGAAGGGCCGGGGCGCACCGGCAGCCCAGAGGCCGTTGTTGGTCCAGGCCTGTACCATCTCCTGCCGTTTCTGCAACGTCGTGGAGTTGATCCAGGAGCGGTAGTAGGCAGGTGACTGGTAGTAAGCCTTCCAGCCGGCCACCGTGGGCGGATAGAGAAAATCCATATCCTGGTTGGTCGCCCACCAGTGATAAGCGCCTCCCAGATTGTAGGTCAGTTCCAGGTTCAGCCCCAGGTGGGCGTAGCCACCCAGCGGGCGAACGACCCCGATCATGAACTCGTAGGGGTTCTTGATCATAGGGCCGCGGTTGGACATGTCAAAAAAGTGCTGACTGCCGAGCAGGTTGCGGAGTACCGGCTCCAGTTCGTAATTGTTGTCGCGTAGACACTGGGCCAATGGTTCGATCACGTCACTCTCGATGGAGGAGTCGATGTCGTAGTAAACGAAGTAGCGGTAGAGTTCGCGGCAGATCGCACGGCTTACCTCGTCCCGGGAGAAGATCATCGCGATCAGGTCCTTGTACTCCTGGTCGCCGTTACCGCTGATCGTCTGGTTATCGAATCGGTGACTGAAGGTTTTTTCTCCCTCGTCGTGCCAGTTTTCGAAGAAGTAACTCTCCACGGGCTCTTGCTGCTGGGACCACATTCCGCGATTTCTCCAGCCGGTGAGGATGCGGGCGGCGGCCTGAATGTCCTCCTCGGTGTAGTGGGTATAATCTCCCGGAGAGACCTGCGGCCCCTTCTGGATCGTGAACAGTTCCAGCAGCTCGCGGGCGTAATTCTCGTTAGGCTCCCAGCGGGTACTGTAGTCCCCGTTCAGGAAGCGCAGCATGGCCGGATGGACGGTGATCTCCTCGATAATGCGCTGGAAATTACCCGCCCCCCACTGACGGAACAATTGCAGGTACTGGTACTGCGCCCGGTGCTCACCCACGTCCGACATGCCGAAGTGGTTCATCCAGAACAGGGCCATGCGCTCGGTGATGCTGAAATCGGCATCCATCAGGTTGTTGAAGTACCAGCCGCGCAGACTGGGCCAGCGGTACTGACCGACATCTCCGTTCTCCAGGTGGGGAGACTCCACCCAGGTAGCACCGATCGGTACGTTCGGGTCGTCGGGGAAGAAATGATTAACGGGCGGGTCCGGAAGGGTAGGGGGGAGGAAGAGGCGGTTCAACGTCCAGCTCAGGCCACTGGCGGCGGCCTGGTCGATCTCCGATTTATTGGGTCCGAGTATACTCCGGCGGAGCAGGTGCGCGGCCTCGGACCGGGTCAGGGTGTTGCCGTGCTGGGGCAACCCCGTAACCGCCGCGAAGACGGGAGAGGTAAGTGTTTTTTCCAAGAGAACAGACGTTGGTTTACGAAAATGGGTGTGGCCTCACGACCGTTGTTGCGGGTAAGTTAGTTAAAATCAGTCTTCTATACACTGGGGAAGCCACAATATAACGGGTGCAACCGTAGGTGGCAGCCGCTTACACCACCGAACTGAACTGCCGCAGGAACCGCACGTCATTCTCGAACATCAGCCGGATGTCCGTAATGTTGTAGAGGAGCATGGCCTGCCGTTCGATTCCCATGCCGAAGGCATAGCCGGTGTACTTTTCCGAATCGATACCGCAATTGTCGAGTACGGCGGGGTCGACCATGCCGCAGCCCAGAATCTCCAGCCAGCCGGTACCCTTCGTGATGCGATGATCGTGTTCGCTTTCCAGTCCCCACCAGATGTCCATTTCCGCGCTGGGCTCGGTGAAGGGGAAGTAACTGGGGCGGAGGCGGATTTTGGTCTTGTCACCGTACATCTCCCGCGCGAAGTGCAGCAGGGTGGCCTTCATATCGGCAAAACTCACCTTCTCCGCGATGTAGAGCCCCTCCACCTGGTGGAACTGGGCGTGGCTGCGGGCACTGATCGTCTCGTTGCGGTACACCCGGCCGGGGGCGATGATGCGGATGGGAGGAGTGGTGGTCTCCATCACCCGGGCCTGTACCGAACTGGTGTGGGTGCGAAGCAGCATCTTGGCGTTATTCGGCCCGATGGGCATATCCTCGCCGACGTAGTAAGTGTCCTGCATATCCCGGGCGGGGTGATCCTCCGGGGTGTTCATGGCCGTGAAGTTGTGCCAGTCGTCTTCGACTTCGGGGCCCTCGGCGACGGTGAAACCGATGCGGCTGAAGATCTCGATGATCCGGCGCATGGTCAGGGCGATGGGGTGGCGGCTGCCGAGGGGCAGGGGTTCGGCCGGCGCGCTGAGGTCGATGTTTTTCGCACCTGCGTCCGCGCCCCCCGTATTCACCTCCGCCAGGAGGGCATCGTACTTCTCCTGTGCCGTTTGTTTGGCCTGATTCACCAACTGACCGTAATCGCGCTTGCGGTCGGCCGGAATGTTCCGCATTTCGGCCATCAACGGCTTGAGTACGTTTTTGCTACCCAGGAACTGAATGCGGAATTGCTCCACGGCTTCCGGGGTGCCGGCGGTTGCCTGTTCGATGTCAGTGATGAGCGCGGCTACGCGATCGAATACGTCCTGGGCCATGATGCAGATTTTGCGAGCGAAGGTAAGGTATCTTTACGGGCCTATGCCCTTCCGCCTTCCACTTACCTTTTTGCTGCTGGCCGGAATTTTTTTCGGGCTGGTTTTCTCTCCGCCGGTGCTCAGCATCGGCCTCATCGGTCTGATGATCCTGCTGGTCCTCGACCCGAGGGAGGGACTTAACCCCCGCTGGCGCGAACGGGCCCCCGCCTGGTTTCGCCGGCCCTTCTTCTGGGCCATGATCTCGCTCTACGCCATTTTGCTGCTGGGCGGCTGGCAGACGGAAGACTGGCCCTACTACCTGGAAAGATTACAGATAAAGCTGCCCCTGTTGTTGTTGCCGTTCGCCTGGCCGGGGCTGCCGGACTTCACGTCGCGGCAGCGGGACTGGGTCATCGGCGGCTTTGCGGTATTCCTGCTACTCGTGCTGCTCGGGGTACTCGGCAATTACGCGCTGAACTTCGCGGAGATCAATGCGGCCATCAGCCGGGGGCAGTCCGTCCCCGTGCCCCGTAACCACATTCGCTTCAGCCTGCTGGTGGCCATCGCCACCTTCGCGGCGCTGAGCCGGGGGAGGCGATTCTTCGTGGTGGCCGCCCTGTTGTTCGTCGGTCAGCACTTTTTGGCCGTGCGCAGCGGGCTGGCCGGAGCTTACCTCGGAGGGGCGGTTTACCTGCTGGTGTACACCCTGGAGCACAAAAAGTACCAGACCTTATATATAGGTCTCGGCGGGTTGCTGCTCCTGCCACTGCTGGCCTACGCCACGGTACCGTCGTTCCGGGCTAAATTCGACTACGCCCGCTACGAGTTGTTTCACCGTCCGGCGGACGCCGCCGACGGGGGCCGGTACTCCGACAGCGAACGGTTCCGGAGCATGGGGGTGGGAATGGATATCTGGCGCGCGCACCCCCTGCTCGGCGTCGGGCCCGGCAACCTGCGGGCGGAGACCGACCGGCGTTACCGGGCAGACTTCGGCCTGGAGAAGGGGCACCGGCCGCACAATCAGTTCGTCAGCGCCCTGGCCGGCAGCGGCCTGCCCGGCTACTTCGTCACCCTCTGGGCGTTCCTGCTGCTGGGGTTTGCCGGCGGGCGGTGGCGGCAACCGGTTTTTCTGGCGGTCTGGTCCGTCCTCTTCGTCAGCTGTCTCGTGGAGAATACGTTGGAGACTTCAGCGGGCGTGAGTCTGTTCTGTGTTTTCCTCCTTCTATTCGACCGGACCGACTAGTTCCCCCTCCGGGGGTTAAGGGGGCCTTACTCCATCCCCATCAGCAGGTCGGCCTCCATCACGGTAGGTTCCTGCTTCCATACTTTGCTGATCTTGGCGTGAAAGGCCGTGTGCTCGTCGTCGTTGACGTGCCGTTCGAAGTAGCTATAGTCGTCCCAGCATTCCATGGTGGCGAACTTACTGGGGGTTTCCCGGTCACGGATCAGGTAAAAGAACAGGCAACCTGGCTTGGCACGGCTGGCGCGGGCGTGCTCGGCGAAGGTGGGGGCGAAATCGTCGGCGTCATTCAGGTCGAAAGAGGCGGTCAGGTAGAGTTGTTTGGGCATGGTTGGTGGTTTTTCAGGCTAACGAGGGGCCTTTGGTAATGTTCAGCCTCCCCCCGTGGGGTTTAGGAGGGGGTTACGGTCGAATTTCACGGGGGAGTAGAAGTACGCATTCGCTAATAGTGTACCCGTTTAAGGGCATTTGAACCACCTTGTTAAGTATGTTAAACGGTGATTTACCCCTGTAAAAGTCTGGGCGCGGGCGCAGGTGCAAACGGCATAAATAGGGGCCGGGAGAGAAAAAACACGCAATTATTTGCCGTTCTCATTGTCAGTTGTGGTACATTTGCTGAGTATAGTCCTGGATCAGTTACGTCGACCTCGTACCCAGGGCCTAGTTTTTGTTCTTTAAACCTGCCGTAAAATTGAGCGGCGCAATCGTAATCTTCATGATTAAACTTAGACAATCCCTTTTTGCGGTGCTATGTCTCCTCGGCTCCTTCGGGCTGATGGCGCAGACGTACACCATCACTGACGGTCTGCCGTCCAGTGGTTACAACGACATCTCCGGGGTAACCGGAGCTTTCATCGGTAACGCCGACGACGGCGAGTACGCCGGTGTCGTTCCCTTCGACCTGATGATCGGTGGCACGAACTACTCCGCCGGTGACGCGCTGACCTACAGCGATAACGGCATCGTAGTATTCGACGCCCTTACGTTCATCACGCTGACCAACGCCAACCTTCCCGCCGCTACTTTCACCGAGGCCTTCCTGGCCGTCCTCTGGGACGATCTCGACGGAACGGGTGGCCCCGATGCTACCACCGGTATCTACTCCACGGTAACGGGCACGGCCCCTAACCGGATCTGGACCGTACAGTGGCACAAGACCGCTTATTTCTCCAACAACGCTACTGCCGTCCCGATTGACGCTCAGTTCCAGTTTGAAGAAGGTAGCAACACCGTTACTTACTACTACCTGAACCTGGACACGGGTGGAAACGCTGACGATGACGCAGTAGGCGCCACCATCGGCCTCCAGGGTGCCGGCGGCGCAGCCGCTGAGTCCGCACTCTACAGCTTCAACAGCGCGGTAGACGGTTTCCAGGGCGTTCGCTTCCTGGCCGGTGAGTGTGTCAGTGACCTGACCTGTTCCGACATCAGCGTCGACATCGACGGAAACGGTGACGGTACGGTACTCGTCAACATCGACGACATCGTCGGTGGTTCCACGATCTGTATCGGTGACCAGCTGGATTTCGGAAACGGTTTCTCCGGTGTATTCATGTGTGGTGACAACGGTGACAACGACGTAACCGTCGTCCTCACCCCCGCCGACGCTACGGCTGCTCCCCAGACCTGTGACGTAACCGTTACGGTCAACGCCGACTTCGTAAACGGTGCCTGCGCCGAGATCCTCGAAGTCAACCTCGCCTGTATCGGTGAGATCAACCTCACCCTTAATGAGAACTGCCAGGGATTGGTCATCCCTTCCATGGTACTCACCGGTGACTTTGACGCCGACGGTGACAGCGACGACGATGACGATGACGATGACGATCCCGACTTCGGTATCGCAACCCCCGACCTGTTCGACATCGTTGTAATGGACGATGACCCCAGCAACGGACCCATCGTGGACGGCTGTGGTAGCTTCAACTTCCGCGTCACTACTCCCGACCTGGGCGTAAACGCTCCCGTTGAGGGTTTCCAGGGCATCTTCGCCCCCGAGAACTTCATCATCGATGCTTTCAGCACTGCTACTTTCATCGATCCCGATCCCAGCATCTACGACGTAAACTTCATCAATGATCAGCTGATCATCACTACCCGCGCTCGTGAAGACAACGGCGGACGCTACGTCGTAGACGTACGTACCACCATCGGTGTAGAAGGTACCCTGAGCTTCAACGCGCTTTACCAGACCGGTGAGCCCGCTACGGGTAACCCCGATACCGGATTCGACGTAGCTATCGTAGCTACTACCTTCGAAGGTGACCTGGTTGACATCGTTGGTTTCACCGATCCCGGTGAGAGCCAGAACGCTGTCTTCAACGTGCTTCCCGGTTACGTACTGATCGTACAGAACAACAACAACGGCCTCAACCCCGAGGACACCGCCGGTGGCCAGGGTCAGGAGCCCAGCACCATCATCATCTCCAACTTCGTTTTCGACGAGATCGACGTAGCCGTCGGTGTCACCGGATTCGAAACCTGCTGGGGTATCGTTAACGCGGAGGACAAGACGCCTCCCGCCGTTACCGCTCTTCCTACCGCTCCCGCTCTGTTCTGCACCGAACTGGACGACGTAGAGATCGCTACCCTGGACAACAACATCAGCCGCTGCTACACGGTCACCAGCTCCGGTGCCTTCGTTGAGTACCGTGCCAACTTCCAGAGCCAGCGCATCAACAACCTGAACCGCTTCCTGACGCAGACCGAACTCGGTCGTCGTCTCGTTCGTGGTGGTGGCCTGCCTACCGCCACCGATGGCTGTAGCGAGACGCTGGAAATCTGTGTGAACGATGTGATCCAGCGCGATCCCATCGATCCCGCCTGTAACGACGTACTCGTTACCCGCCGCTTCACGGTTACCGAGACCGGTAGCTGCATGAGCGCCGCCGGCGAGAGCAACGGCAGCACCGTAGATGACTACGTACTGACCTTCGTTCGCCCCACGCTTGACGACCTCGACGGCGATGCCATCGAGCCCGTTGCCAACATTGAATGTGATGACTTCACCGGTGTATTCGGTGTTGCTCCCGCTCCCCGCGTACAGGATTTCCCCTTCCTGAACGTAGGTGGCCGCATCTTCCCCCTCAGCGACGGTAACGACGGTGAGACCATCTGTAACATCGGCGTAACCTTCGAGGATGGCCAGCCCATCATCACCTGCCCCAACACCTTCAAGGTGGTCCGTACTTTCACGGTCATCGACTGGTGTGAGCCCGGTGACGTCCGCACCTTCACCCAGGTGGTGAAAGTGGGTGACACCGAAGCCCCGACCTTCTCCGGCCCCCGTCAGTTCGACTTCCAGGGTAACGAGCTGGACGGTCTGACCTTCAGCACCAACGCCGGCAACATCTGTGCCGCTTACATCCGCCTGGACGATCCTACGATCCGGGTTGCTGACAACTGCTCCGAGAACATCTTTATCACGGCCAACATCTACCCCAACGGTGACCTGGAGGCCACTCCGATCGGTACCTTCGTGGTTGACCTGAACGACGGCAACGCCGAGATCAGCTCCGCTATCCCCGTAGGTGATCACGTACTGCGCTACCTCGTCCGCGACGACTGTGGTAACCTCGCCGAGTTTGACTTCGACTTCAGTGTCGTTGACCGCACCGCTCCCGTTGCTGTCTGTGAGGACGGCCTGAACATCAGCATCACCGCCGGCCAGAGCCAGACGGACGAAGCCAGCACCGGTATCGCCGTTATCACTCCCGAGATGATCGACGCCGGTTCCTACGATGATTGTAATGGTATCGATCTCTTTATCGCTCGCGTCAACGACGCTAACGTTAACATCGAGCCCTACGACCAGGAACTGGTCCTGACCTGTGCCGACCTCGGCGTAGTTCGCGTCGGTCTCCGTGTCATCGACGACCTGGGTAACGTAAACGACTGCTGGCTGGACATCCTCGTGGAGGACAAAGCCCGCCCGACCTGCTTCCAGCCCGCTCCCGTACGGATCAGCTGCATCGAATTTAACGAGACGCTGCCCGCCGACATCCAGGAGGCCACGGACGAGGAACTGGACGCCGCCTTCGGTGCCGCCTTCGGCCTGGACAACTGTGAAGTAAACATCGAGCAGACCATCATCGGCAGCCTGAACAGCTGTGGTGTAGGTAACTTCACCCGCCGCTTCACCGTCACCGACGGTCAGGGCTTCACGAACACGAACGCCTGTGTACAGAGCATCATCGTGTACGGTGTACACGACTACACCATCGAGTTCCCCGTGGACGTTGAGGGTGACTGCATGGACATCCCCGAGTACGATGGTATCGAGAGCACCGAGCGTGCCTGTGATCTGATCGCAGTGAACGTAGCCGTTGACACTTTCCGCAGCCAGAACGCCGCCGACGAGTGCTTCAAGCTGGAAGTGGTCTACGAGATCATCAACTGGTGTGAGTACGAAGGCGAAGGCCAGGCCTACATCATCCCCCGGGATGGCGACGGTCTCGTTAACCGCAACGTGAACACCCAGCCACTCTACCTGCACGTAGTACCAGGTGTACGCCAGGACATCCTGACGGATGACTTCGCGTTCCTGAGCCGCTTCAGCGACACCCGCTTCGATCCATTCGCTCCCCAGCGGGACAACCTGCTGGACAACGGTGACGACAACGACGGCGACGACGATGACAACGGTAACGACAACATCGACGACGACCCCTACGCTACGGACGAGAGCCGCGGTTTCTTCCGCTACACCCAGTTCATCAAGATCTACGACGACGTAGCTCCGGTGATCGACACGGACTTCGACAGCGAAGACTGCTTCGCCGGTATCGGTGAGAACTGCGTAGCTGACGTAACCATCGACTTCACGGCCGAGGACGACTGCTCCGCTGCCAACGTAACCGTTGAGCTGGATGCTGACTACCTGGTAACCGCCGGTTTCCAGCGCACCCGCTTCGTAACCAACAACGAGATCAGCCGTAACGGTGACGGCAGCTTCCGCGTAAGCCTGTCCGGTATCCCGGTTGGAGAGCACGCACTGCGTGTCCGTGCCGGCGACGGCTGTGGCAACTTCGACGTGGAGATCATCGAGTTCTGCGTAACGGCCGACAAGGCCCCGACGCCGATCTGTATCCAGACGCTGACCGTTACCCTGATGCCTAACGGCAACGGAGGTGGCATGGCCGACATCTGGGCCAGCGACTTCATCGCTTCCGACGTAGAGGACTGCTTCGGTAACGTGATCGACAAGTACAGCATCTACACCGAGGACGAAATCGCTAACGGAACGGTTCCAAGCTTCCCCCGTAACGGTATCATCCTTACCTGTGACGATACCCCCGAGGCTGACGTTCGCGTCTACGCCTTCGACGATGCCGGTAACTCTGACTACTGCTCCGTAGTAGTTGAGGTACAGGACAACAACGACGTTTGTGGTGACGAAGGCGAGCGCCTCGCCGGTACCATCGCTACCCAGGACGACGTCCTGATGAGCGAAGTCAACGTGAACCTGACCGGTGCCAACGACATGAATGTAATGGTCGAGACCAACGATAACGGTGTCTTCACCTTTACCGGTCTGCCCCTCGGTGCTGACTACACGATCGAGCCTAGCTACGCCCGTGCCGTCGACCTGCGGGTTGTCAAGACCTCTGACATCATCGCCACGATGAACCACATCCTGGGCGAGGAGCCGCTGGCCAGTGCTTACGAGTACGTAGCCGCTGACGTCAACCAGGACGAGGACATCGACATCTTCGACATCATCGGCATGCGCCGCGTGATTCTGGGTCTCGACAACGCGTTTGCCAACGCCGACGGTGACAGCTGGGTATTCGTATCCGCTGACTTCGACTTCGGAGTGGACGCCGACGGTTACCTGAACACCTTCCCCGAGGTATTCAACGCCAACAACCTGCAGGGCAGCATCCTGAGTGCTGACTTCGTAGCCATCGAGCTGGGTAACGTAGCTCGTAGCGGTCAGGGCCGTAACAGCCTGGGACTCGGTGTACAGGACGCACGTCTTGAGGCCGGTCAGACGCACACCATCGAGTTGAACGGAACGGAGCTGGCCGGCTTCCAGGGAACCCTGGAACTGGCTGCCGGACTGGAGCTGGTAGGTGTTGACTACGACGCCAACGCCGGAGCGATGAACCTGAACGGTGCCGCTGAGGGCCGTCTGGCGATGAGCTTCAGTGCCGGAACCACCATCACGGTGGAGGTACGCGCTACGGTTGCCGGTCTCCTGAGCGAGCTGGTAAGTGTAAGCGACGCAGTAACGGTTCGTGAGGCAGTGAGCACCAACGGTGCCACGGCCGGTCTGAGCCTGAACTTCGCCGGTCTTGCCGATGTAGCTGGTATCAACAGCCTGGGACAGAACTTCCCCAACCCCGTAACGGAGACGACGCGCATCAGCTACACGCTGGCCAAGGCCGGTGACGTAACGCTGAGCGTACGTGACGTAACGGGTCGCACCATCCTGGTACGCGAAATGACGGGTGCTGCCGGTCAGAACGTGATCACGCTGGACGCTACCGACCTGCGCGCTGCCAAGGGTGTAGTAAGCTACACGCTGGTAAGCGGTGACTTCGCTGCTACCAAGCAGATGATCGTCGTTCGCTAGTAATGACCACCTACCGCTGACTCCGGTTGGCGATAGGAATTGAAAGGAAAGGCCCCGTTGGAGAAATCCAACGGGGCCTTTCCTTTTTTGGGAAGGTCTGAGAGGAGGCCCACTGTGGTGGTGATGTAACGGGGCGACGATCGCGCGGGGTTAAATCGCCCGTACGGACAAGGGCGCAATGTCTAGAGCGAACTCTCATACCTATGCCATAGTCGCTTTAGCGACTTCCTACGATCAGCGAGTATGCTTTAGCTACTCGCGGCTTGCGGCTCGATAATTGCGGCTACGACTTGCGGCTACTCGCGCGGGGTTAAAACGCCCGCGCTGGGGAAAGGAAGTCGCTGAAGCGACTGCTACGACTGGTCGGTCTGCTTTATTTGGTTTCGCATGGTAGATCGCGCGCGGGGTTAAATCGCCCGTACGGACAAGGGCGCAATGTCTAGAGCGAACTCTCATACCTATGCCATAGTCGCTTCAGCGACTTCCTACGATCAGCGAGTACGCTTTAGCTACTCGCGGCTTGCGGCTCGATAATTGCGGCTACGGCTTGCGGCTACTCGCGCGGGGTTAAAACGCCCGCGCTGGGGAAAGGAAGTCGCTGAAGCGACTGCTACGATTGGTCGTGTCTGCTTTATTGATTTTGCATGGCCGATCGCGCGCGGGGTTAAATCGCCCGTACGGACAAGGGCACACTGTCTAGAGCGAACTCTCATACCTATGCCATAGTCGCTTTAGCGACTTCCTACGATCAGCGAGTATGCTTTAGCTACTCGCGGCTTGCGGCTCCGGCTCCGGCTTGCGGCTCGCGGCTACGGCTCCGGCTCGCGGCTACGGCTCCGGTTTGCGGCTCTGGCTCTTCGCCATTTTACTGTGCAATACACTACTCACCTTTAGGAGTATCCTTACCAAACAGCACTAGGCTCTCAAAAAACTTATTGTTACTCTGGTTGGCTCCCCGCTTACGCAAGGAGAAAGTGCGGACCTCGTAGTATCGGTTGTGAGCCACGACCGCGATACTACGGGCGGTAGCCTTTCCTCCGTTGTAATCGATACGCCACTGCCGGGCTGGAAAACCACTCACTTCGGTCGGGTTGGAATACACCAATTCTCCGCCGACGTTCTCGGCCGCGGCCTCCTCGGAGGAATCAAAGAGTTCAGTCACCAGTTCGGTACTATCCTGGTGCAGGCTGCCGTCCGGATAATCGACGTAGGAGAGGGCATAAATGACGTTGTCCGATTGCGTAGCATCGGGAACCTCCAGAAAGTAAGTATGGTATACCTGCTGACCGATGGCGGTCTCCAGGGTGTCCGTAGCGTACTCCAGCAGGGCGGGGGTAAGGACTTTGAAGCGGCCTTCGAGGTCGAACATCTCTTCCCATTGCTGTTGCTTTTCCCAGCTCCGTTCAATGGGAGCGGCCAGCATGGGGGTCTGCGCACCCACTGGCGGCAGGAAGCAAGACAGGAGTAAGAGGACCGCTACGGGCCGGAGTCGGGAAAGGTTCACCATACCGAAGGGACACCGCTCCGGTTTGGGGAGTTGTGCGGATACGATGACTTTAACGGCACGACAACAGGTTTTGTCTCCCGCCGCTAGTGGATTCTTTGCACCTGCGTCCGCGCCCCGATGCGAAAACTCGTCGGGCTGTCTCCCTCCAGTTCCGTGAGGGACAGTAGCCCCGGTGACTTGCCGATGTCCAGGCTGCCGATCGCTTCGTCAAATTGCAGAGCCTCGGCCCCGTTCAGCGTAGCCCAGCGAAGCAACGTTTCGAGGGGCAGGTAGCTCTGATACCGGCTAATGGCACGCAATTCCTCGAGAATACTGAGCTGCCAGTTGCTGGTCAGGCTGTCCGTGCCGATGCAGACTTTCGCGCCGCTATCGAGGAAGAGCCGGTAATTCGGCAGCCTGTTTTCGATGTACAGATTCGCGTTGGGGCAGGTGGCCCAGTATACGCCGTTCCGGCCCCAGGCTACGGCGGCGGCGATGCCCTCCGCGGTCGTCAGCGTATTGTGCACGAAAAGCGTACGCTTGGTGGGGTCCATGCGGTCCAGGGCGTGAAAAAGGGAGCCGGTGCCACTGGGGCGAAAGCCGCTCAGGGAGGCCCCGAAGCCCTCGAAGAAGGACACGAAGGGACCACTGCCGGTACGGAAAAGTTCGTCTTCCGCCGGGGTCTCCTGGTTATGAATGCTGACGGTTTCCCGGCCCACGTTCAGGGCATTGATGTGGACATAAAGCGGGTCGCTGACCGTATAGGGTGCGTGGGGGACGGCGCTCTTGGCGTTACCGTTCCCGCTGGCCTGTCCGGCGTACACCGGAGCGTACTGTTCGAAACTCGCGGCGGCCCGGTCGGCCTGGAGGAAGTCGAACATCTCCACGAAACTGTAGTACCGGATGGGGCTGCGAACCTTGGTGGCTACCGTATCCAGCTTATTGCAGATGTCCCCGACCGCCTGAATACCGGCTTCCCACATCAGGCGATCCTGTTCCTCGATGGCCGCGTCGATCTCCGCCTGTTCGGTCTCCCGGAGACTAACGACGCCGACGAGAAAGGGGAGCAGACCGGTACCCGTGTCGACCTTACCCTTCAGGTGGCTGAGTTCGAGGTGACAGTGGGCGTTCACGAAGCCGGGAAGGAGAATTCCCTCCCTTTTTTCGGGCGGGGACGCAGGTGCAATAAATCCCGTGGACGCAGGATCGTATACCCCGATTATCGTCCCGGTATCATTCAGTTCGACGATTCCGTTGGCGATGGGGGGGGAGGAAATGGGGTAGACGTAGTCGGCGGTATAGCAGGGCATGTCGCGAAGGTAATACCAGGGAGGTAGTATCTTCCGGCATGACGGATCACGGGGATATCAGACCAGGAGAAAAGCTGGATTGGAAAACGCTGGAAGCACACCTGCGCCGGGAATTACCGGAGTTGAAGGGCGAAATGACCGTCGCCCAGTTTCACGGCGGACACGCCAACCTGACCTACT
Organism: Lewinellaceae bacterium; assembly: GCA_963838715.1. Taxonomy (GTDB): domain Bacteria; phylum Bacteroidota; class Bacteroidia; order Chitinophagales; family Saprospiraceae; genus Neolewinella. The sequence goes on along the minus strand of CAWISE010000009.1, from coordinate 1,557,407 downwards.
TGTTACGTTTCGGGGAGCGGGAGTTGGTACTGCGCCGCCCGCCCTTCGGTAAGCTCGCGCCCGGCGCCCACGACATGCGGCGGGAGTACCGGGTACTGTCAAAGTTGAACGAGCACTTTCCGCCGGCCCCACGGGCATTCCTGCTGGGAACTGACCCCGCGATCATCGGTAGTGATTTTGTCGTGATGGAGCGTCGTACCGGGGTAGTGGTACGGTACCGGCTACCGGCCGAATTCGGGCAGACCGCGCAGGCCGAGCAGCGACTGTCCGATGCCCTGATCCGGGTGTGCGCCGAGCTGCACGCCGTGGACCCCTACGCCACCGGGCTGGGGGAGTTGGGCAAACCGGATGATTTCGCGGCCCGCCAGCTGAGTGGGTGGACCAAACGTTGGCAGCTGTCCAGGACCACGGAGAACCGGGATATGGACCGGCTGGCACTATTGCTGGCCGGGGACATTCCCGCGCCGCAGCGGGTCAGCATCGTCCACGGAGACCTGAAGTTCGATAATTGCCAGTTTCAGCCGGAAAACCCCGACCGGGTGACGGCCGTCTTCGACTGGGACATGGCCACCCTCGGCGACCCGCTGGTCGACCTGGCGGGCTTACTCTCCTTCTGGCCCGACCCGGCCATCGACCCGGAGGAGCTACCCATTCCGCTCCTGGTGGGGGAGTGGCCGGATAAAGATCACCTTCGCCAACACTACGCGGCGTTCAGCGGACTGGACCTGGGACGGATGGCCTGGTACGAAGGCCTGGCCTACTTCAAGACGGCGGTGATCGCCCAGCAGCTTTACGCCCGCTACGTGGCCGGGGCGACTAAGGACGAGCGGATGGAAAAATTCGGGCGCGCCGTGGCGGTATTCGCGGGAGCGGGGGTGAGGCGGCTTAGTTAAAACTACAATCATGGGTCGGGGGCTTGTAGTCCGAGGTGTTTTACGGTCGCGAAGCGACTGGGCGTACTCGGACCAGAAGTCCTCGACCAAGACCACTAAATACTTTATGAATTTCGAGTACAACCAAAAGACGACCGACCTGCTCCAGGACCTCCGTGCCTTCATGGCCGAGTACATCTACCCCTTTGAGGCGGAATACCGGGAGTGGACGAGGGAGCACCTCTGGCAGGTTCATCCCCGCATCGGGGAACTGAAGGAGAAAGCCCGCGCGGCCGGTCTCTGGAATCTGTTCTTGCCGGAAGATTACGGAGCGTACAGCCCCGGACTCACGAACCTGGAATACGCTCCCCTGGCCGAGGAAATGGGCAGGGTACTCTGGGCCAGCGAGGTATTCAACTGCAATGCCCCGGACACGGGAAATATGGAAGTGCTGGCGAAGTACGGGACGCCGGAACAGCGGGAGCGCTGGTTGCGGCCCCTGCTGAACGGGGAAATCCGTAGTGCCTTCCTGATGACGGAGCCGGCCGTGGCCAGTAGCGATGCCACCAACATCGAAACCCGGATCGAAAGTGACGGAGATGACTACCTCATCAACGGCCGGAAGTGGTGGAGTACCGGGGCGATGCACCCCGACTGCGCCGTCTATATCGTAATGGGGAAGACGGACCCGACCGCCGACCGCCACCAGCAACAGAGTATGATCCTGGTGCCGGCCGGGGCACCGGGGGTGGAAATCGTTCGCCCGCTCGAAGCCTTCGGCGGACTGGACAGTCCTTTCGGCCACGCGGAGATCCAGCTGACGGACGTGCGGGTACCGGCGGCCAACCTGATCCTGGGAGCGGGGCGGGGCTTTGAGGTCGCTCAGGGGAGGCTGGGGCCGGGGCGCATCCACCACTGTATGCGGTTGATCGGGGCGGCCCAGCGAAGCCTCGACCTGATGTGCATACGGGTGAACGACCGGGTAGCCTTCGGGCGGCCGCTGGCAAAATTTTCCAGTATCCGCCAGGACGTGGCCAAATCGGCTTGCGCCATCGAACAGGCGCGGTTACTGACACTCTCGGCCGCGGACCGCATCGACCGGCGGGGGATCCGGGAGGCTAAGGAGTTGGTCGCGATGATCAAGATCGTGGCGCCGACCATGGCCACCGAGGTGATCGACCGGGCCATCCAGGCGCACGGAGGGCTGGGAGTGGGGAGCGACCTGCCGCTGGCGGAATTCTGGGCCTACGCCCGCTGTATCCGGCTGGCGGACGGACCGGACGAGGTGCACATGAATCAGTTAGGAAGGAGGTTGGTTAGTGGTCGGTAGTTAGTGGTCAATGGTCAATGGTCGACGTATATTGAAGCCATATTGACCACTGACCACTGACCACTGACATGAGATTATTCTTGCTACTCTTCGTTACGCTGTCCTGCCTGACTTGCGAGTCCGACCCACCGGTTTCGGAAAAACCCGCACCTGCGCCCCCGCCCGCCATTTCCGCGGAACGACAGGCCCCCGACGAACTATTCGGGGAACTGTTCCGGCGGGTACAGATGGAGCGCATTTTTGCCGACGGAAAGACGTTCGTAGACATGGTACCGACCCGGCCGGTGGCCGATATCATGGGCGCGTTCGCAGGTGCGGAACTTACCGATGAAGCCAGTCTGAAGGCCTTCGTGGAGGCCAATTTCGACCCGCCCGTCCAGACGGAAAGCGGGTTCGAGAGCGATGCCGACAAGAATATCGTCGAACACATCAACGCCCTGTGGCCGGTACTGACCCGTACGGCCGGTAGCGACGAGGGCAGCGACGGAAGCCTACTGACGTTACCGAACGATTACGTGGTACCCGGCGGTCGTTTTCGGGAGGTCTACTACTGGGACAGCTACTTCACCCTGCTGGGTTTACAGGCATCGGGGGAGAAGGAACTGGTACGCGACATGGTAGAAAATTTCGCCTACCTGATCGACACTTACGGTTTTATCCCCAACGGTAACCGCAGTTACTACCTGACCCGTTCCCAGCCTCCCTTCTTCTCCCTGATGGTAGGCGTGCTGGCCGAGATGGAGGTGGCGGAAACGGTCTTCCGGGAGTTCTACCCCCAACTGGAAAAGGAATACGCCTTCTGGATGAAAGGCGTGGAGGAAGTGAGTGCCACGCAGCCCGCCGTAAATCACGTCGTTCGGATGCCCGACGGCAGCCTCCTGAACCGGTACTACGATGCCGGTGACCGCCCCCGGGCCGAGAGTTACCGGGAAGACGTGCTGGCCATCCGGGAGAGCGGCCGGGACAGCCAGACCGTCGCCCGTCACCTGCGCAGCGGGGCCGAGTCCGGCTGGGATTACAGCGCCCGCTGGTTCGCCGACGGGGAGAACATCAGTTCGATCGTAACGACGGACATCGTACCGCCGGACCTGAACAGTCTGCTCTTCAACCTGGAACGGGTGCTGGAACGATACGCCACCGAGCCGGATTCCGAATACGCCGGTCTGAGCGCGGCCCGTAAAGCGGCGATGGGGCGTTACCTCTGGGACGAAGAACTGGGCTACTTCCAGGATTATAACCGGATGACCGGAAAGCTGACCGGTTACCTCACCCTGGCGGGCATGTACCCGCTGTTCGTGAACGCGGCGGATGAATCGCAGGCAAAGGCCGTAGCCGCGACGCTGAAGGCAAAGTTTTTGGCCCCCGGGGGGCTGCGCACCAGTCTGGTTCGTACCGGTCAGCAGTGGGATGCCCCGAACGGCTGGCCTCCCCTGCAGTGGATGGCCTACGCCGGTCTGCGGGATTACGGACACGCCGATCTGGCCGAGCAGATCCGCGACCGCTGGATGCGTAACAACGAGCGGGTCTACGAGAACGTCACCAAGATGGTGGAGAAGTACAACGTGGAAGACATCACCCTGGAGGCCGGCGGCGGGGAGTACCCGGTGCAGGATGGTTTCGGTTGGAGCAACGGGGTGTACTTGCGGATGGTGGAGGAGAAAGAGGATTGATATTTTCTCGCGGGGGGGGTAACCCCTGGCGAGTTAGTAAGGAGTCCTCCGGACTCTGATGTAAGTGCCGGAGTCCGGAGGACTCCTTGCTAACTAGCCGGGGGCATCGCCCCCGGCCGCCTCTGGCGAATCAATCAATACCCAGTAACTTATGCGTCTGTAAACTGATGCGCCACCTCGGGTGATCCAGGCAGTAACGAACGACGGCCGGAGTGTGATCCTCTCCGGCCTCGTCCTTTGGTTGCAGGAAATAATGGTCTGCCGGAAAATCGGCGAAGGCTTCCGGCTGGGCGTCGGCTTCCGGCTGGGGGTATACCAACTTGAGCTCGTGCGCGCGCTCGATGACGACCGGGGCGGTGGCCTTCGGGCTGAGGCATACCCAGTCTACTCCATCGGGAACGGGCAGGGTGCCGTTGGTTTCGATGGCCACTTCGAAGTCCCGGCGGTGAAATTCGTCGATCAGGGTAGCATCGAGTTGCAGCAGGGGTTCTCCGCCGGTACAGACAACGTAGGGGCGGCCGCCTCCGGGCCAGAGCCGATCCAGCAATGCGCCCAGTTCCTCCGGGGCGTAGCGACCGCCGTTCTGACCGTCGGTTCCGACAAAATCGGTATCACAGAACGTACAGACGGCCTGCTCCCGGTCCTCTTCCCGACCGCTCCAGAGGTTGCATCCGGTGAAGCGGAGGAAGACGGCGGCCCGGCCGGTCTGGGCACCCTCTCCCTGGAGGGTGTAGAAACATTCTTTGACTTTGTAACTCATAAGAAGAAAGAGGAAAGAACAGCCGCTACGCGACTTGAAGGAAGAAAGACTTGCGCTAACAGAAAGATAAAGCGAATGGTTGCCGGCAATGATTACTAAGCACAATCAACTTAGTTTTGTGGACGAGGTAGTCTTTCTTCTTTCCTCCTCCTTCTTCTTTCTTCCAGAATATGACCGATCACTACGCCATCCCCATCACCCCCGCCGCCGGAGAATTCCGGGACCGGGGCAGCAAGTTCGTCGCGGCCCTGGAGCACGTACGGACGGAGGAAGAGGCACTGGCCGTCGTGGAGCGGGAGGCGAAAACGCACTTCAAGTGCAACCACCACTGTTACGCCTACCGGTTGGGGCCGGGCCGGGACCGCTGGCGGGCAAACGACGACGGGGAGCCTAGCGGCACGGCCGGAAAACCCATTCTGGGGCAGATCGACAGGGCGGAACTGAGTGACATCGTGATCGTGGTCTCCCGCTACTGGGGCGGGACGAAACTGGGCACTTCGGGGCTGATCAATGCGTACCGGGAAGCGGCCCGGGAGGCACTGGAGGTAGTGGAAACCGGGCTGCAGGCCCTGACGACCAGGATTAAATTGTCCTTCGGCTACGGGATGATGACACCGGTGATGTCCGCCCTCAGTCAGCTTGGCCTGGAGATGGCGGAGCAGGACTTTGCGGAGACGGCCACCGTAATCCTGGAGTTACCCCGCTCGACGGTGCCGGCTACGTTGCGGGAACTCCGTGCCGCGGTGGCGGGTGTCTACCTGGAGGAAGTGGACGAGGAGTTTGAGGTGGAGGGGCTGGAGATTGTTGTGGTGTAGTACATTACGACATGGACCGTAGAAAAATACTGAAGGGCATTGCCGCCGGCACCATCGCCCTGCCCGTCGCCCTGCGCCTGCTGGGGGGAGAGGGGCACGCCCAGTCGCGGGCGCAAACGGTGAGCGGGGAGGTGTTTAACTGGAAGATGGTGACCACCTGGCCGCCGGGTTTCCCGATCCTGGGGGAGGGCTGCCAGAAACTGGCCGATCTCTGCCGGACGATGTCGGGTGGTCGCCTCAACATTACGGTGTATGGAGCCGGGGAATTGGTGCCTGCCCTGGAGTCCTTCGACGCCGTCCGGCAGGGTGCGGCGGAGGTGGGTTCGGGAGTAGCGTATTACTGGGCGGGCAAGCTGCCGGCGGCCCAGTTCTTCGGTGGTTTCCCCTTCGGGTTGAATGCCCAGCAAATGAATGCCTGGCTGATTGCCGGGGGCGGGATCGAACTGTGGCGGGAGATTTACGGCAAGGTCGGGCTGGTCCCCTTTGCCGGCGGCAACACCGGGGTGCAGATGGGCGGCTGGTTCAACCGGGAAATCCGGAGTATAGCCGACTATAAGGGGCTCAAGATGCGGATGCCCGGACTGGGGGGGCGCGTACTGGAAAGACTGGGCGGTACCCCCGTACTGGCCCCCGCCGGAGAACTCTACACCAGTCTGGAACGCGGTATCATCGACGCCACCGAGTGGGTGGGCCCCTACCACGACCACATCATGGGTTTTCACGAGATCGCCAAATACTACTACTATCCGGGTTGGCACGAGCCGGGGTCGAGCTTTGAGTTCTTCGTTAACCAGGAGCACTACGACGCGCTGCCGGACGACCTGCGGGAAATATTCGCCACGGCTACCCACTACATTAACCTGTACACCCTCTCGGCAATGGAGGTCAAGAATGCGGAGTACCTGCAAATTCTCCGGAAAGTGCCGGAACTCACCATCGCGCCGCTACCGGCCAGCGTTATCGAGGAAGCCCGCAAAGCAGCGGCGGAAGTCATCGCCGAGTACGCGGAGGAGAATGCGGATACCCGTCGGGTCTACGACAGCATCCAGGCCTTCCGGAAGACGATGGGGCCCTGGAATGCAATCACGGAACGGCGCTACTACGAGGACCTGTCCTAGACCGCGGGCGGATCGGCTTCCTGACGGGTGATCTCTTTGGGGTCGTCCGGGGCCGGTGGGGCGTTCTTCCGGAGCAGGGACAGCAGGATACCTCCGGTCAGTAATCCGAAAATGACGGCCAGACTGACCCATTCCGGTGGTTGCCAGAGGGTGTGCAGTAGCATCTTCACGCCCACGAAAACCAGGATTAGCGCAAGGCTATACTTGAGCAAGGAGAACTTATCGATCATCGAGCTGAGCACGAAGTAGAGGGAGCGCAGTCCCAAAAGGGCCAGGATATTGGAGGAGAAGACGATAAAAGAATCCCGGGTGATACCGAGGATGGCGGGGATGGAATCTACGGCAAAGATGATGTCGGTCGTCTCCACCATCATGAGGGCGACGAAGAGGGGCGTGGCCGCCCGTATGCCCCGCCGGACGATAAAAAAATGAGGACCGTGGTAGTCTTTGGTGACCGGAATCATCCGTTTGGTGAAGCGGATGACCGGATTTTCGGAGGGGTGAACCTCCTCGCTGCCGGTAACCATCTTGACGGCCGAGAACAACAGCAGCGCTCCGAAAACGTAGAACATCCAGTCGAATTGCTCCAGTAACCAGACCCCGGCCAGGATCATGGCCAACCGGAAAACGAAGGCTCCGATGATGCCCCAGAACAATACCCGGTGCTGGTACTTACCGGGCACCCGGAAGAAGGCGAAGATGAGCGCGATCACGAAAACGTTGTCCATGCTCAGCGACAGTTCCACCAGGTAGCCGGTGAGATAGTAGAGGACGGCCTGACGACCGCTGAGGTCACTCTCTACCCAGCCGTTGGTGTAAGCCAGCCAGATGAACCCGCTGAAACCCAGCCCGACGGCCGTCCAGATGGCAGTCTGCCCCAGGGCTTCCCGGGTGCGGGGCACGTGGTCTTCCTTGTTGAGGACGAAAAGATCGAGAAAGAGGAGGAGGCCGACGAAGGCGAAGAAGGCAATCCAGAGTAGGGGCATGGGTGGTGTAACAGGATTTGTTGCTATGCTGTTTGGAGACATCGCGTGCTTTTGACGATCAGAGACGGATAAAGCGGAGGCACTCATTTTGTTAAGTATTTGTCAGACCCCCGATTCTTTTAGGCTTACCCGTACTCCCTGGCTATCTTTACTGACTATAAGTTTTCGCTCTATGACTCGTAATCTGACCACACTACTGTTAATTATTGGATTTTGTACCCTTAACTTCGGAACAGGACCCTTTACCAACTCCCTGTGTGCCCAAACAAATCACTCGGTGGCCCGCCAGTGGAACGAGCAGTTGCTGGAGGCCATCCGGAACGATTTTGCCCGTCCGGTCGTCCACGCCCGTAACCTGTACCATACTTCGGCGGCGATGTACGACTGCTGGTCGCTGATCACCGGAGAGGGAACCACGGCCCTGATGGGTACCTGGCAGGACGATTACTTCATTCCCATCAACCGGGCGGCCATTCCCGATTACGGAGACCGGGAGGCGGCCATCAACGAAGCCATCAGCCATGCGGCCTACCAACTACTGATCTGGCGTTACAACATCGCCCCCGGCCGCGAAGGTATCAGGAGCCGGGCCCAGCAACTGATGTTCGACCTGGGCTATAACCCGAATGACGTGAATACCAACCTGGCATCCGGTGACCCCGCCGCCCTCGGTAACGTCGTGGCCCGCGAGATCATCCGTTTCGGTTTGCAGGACGGGGCCAACGAGCAGACCGACTACGAAAACTGGGACTACCCCGAGCCGACCAACCCGCCCCTGGTACTCGACCGGCCCTTCAGCATATTCAACCTTTCCGACCCGAACAGCTGGCAGGCGCTGGCCTTTCCCGGAGTGATCATCGATCAGTCGGGTAATATTCTGGATGGAAACGTGCAGTCCTTCCTCGGGGCCAGCTGGGGGCGCGTCCGCCCCTTCGCGCTGAGCGCCGACGACCGTACCGACCCTACGCCCGAGAACCCGGTCCGCGGAGAGAGTCCCGTCTACCACGACCCCGGCCCGCCACCGCTTTACGACCTGGAAGGGGGGGATACCGTCGGTACCAATCACTACCGGTGGGGATTTGAAACGGTACTCAAGTGGAGCGGTCACCTCGATCCCGCGGACGGAGTGATGATCGACATCAGCCCCGCCTCCCAGGGAAACAACACCATTCCTTACCCCACCGATTACGCCAGTTACCCGGAATTTTACGACGACCGGGAGGGCGGACAACGGGGGGACGTCGGTCACGCCGTTAACCCGGCTACCGGCCAACCCTACGCCCCGAATGTCGTTCCCCGCGGGGATTACACCCGGGTACTGGCCGAGTTCTGGGCCGACGGACCCGCCAGCGAAACGCCCCCCGGCCACTGGTTCGTGATCCTGAACGAAAAGGTGCTGGACCACCCCGATCTGGACCGCCGCATCGGCGGGACGGGGCCGCTGCTGGGCCAACTGGAATACGACCTGAAAGCCTATCTGTTACTGGGGGGAACGATGCACGACGCGGCCATCACCGCCTGGTCCATCAAGGGAAAGTATGATTACATCCGTCCCATTTCCGCGATCCGCTACCTCTGCGTGCGCGGGCAGGCCACCGACCCCGACCACCGCAGCTACAACGAGCGGGGCATCCGCCTGGACCCCGGCTACATCGAAGTACTGAACAACTCGGGCGAGATCGTAAACCCGCCTACCCTGGGGACGGTCAAGGCCCGCGCCTGGGTCGGTACGGATGCCATCGTCGATCCGGAGGTGGACGTGGCGGGAGTCGACTGGATGAACCCCAGCCTCTGGGTCCCTTACCAGCGGCCCACCTTCGTTACCCCGAACTTTGCCGGCTACGTCAGCGGACACAGTACCTACAGCAGCGCGGCCGCCCAGGTACTGACGGCCATCACCGGAACGGAGTACTTCCCCGGCGGCATGGCGGAATTTGTCGCCGAGCAGAATGAATTCCTGGTCTTCGAAGAAGGGCCCAGCCAGACGATCACCCTCCAGTGGGCGACCTACCGGGATGCCAGCGACCAGACCAGCCTGAGCCGGATCTGGGGCGGTATCCACCCTCCGGCCGACGACATTCCCGGTCGGATCATCGGGATCGAGATCGGCGAGGATGCCTACGAGCGGGCCGTCGCTATTTTTGATGGAACACTGGTGAGCACCGATCCGGCCGCGGCCGTCGTACAACCGGAACTGTTCCCCAACCCCGTTCGCGCGGGTGATCTCATCAACCTCCGGCTGCCGGAGGGGACAACCGCCTCGTCCGTATTTGAACTGCGCGATCTCAACGGCCGCCTGCTGCGATCAGTGACCGCCACGGGGGAGCTGACTCGTATCTCCACGGCTGACTGCGTCCCCGGGCTGTACTTCGTGCGGAGCGGGGACGGCAGGGTGGCCGGTAAGGTGATGGTTTTGCCGTAGGGCGTTGGCATTCCTGTGCTCCGGCCAGTTCCACCCCCGCCAGTCTTCCGGACCGGAGGACGGACGTAACCGTTTCCGGTACCGTTCCGGGATGCGGTCTTCCGCCCGCAGGAGGAGAAAATAATTGTCCTCTCCCAGTTGCTGGGTGAGGTACTGCCAGTCGACCCGACCGGTCTCCTGCGTCAGGTTGACGCGGGTAATGAGGCACGACCAGTTCAGGGCACCGAAGAGCACGAGCGCCCACCAGGCCGCCAGGCCGTTACTCTGGAACAGGTAACTCATGCTCAGCCGGCGGTCCGCCTTCCGGTAGAGGGAAAACAGGCCGAATAGGATGAGGGCGAGGGCGAAGGCGACCCGTACGCGGCCCATCGCCAGCCCGTAAGCGTCGATGTAGTGCCAGTTGCGTACCCCCACCGAAAGAGCGAGCAGGGCGTTCTGCCCGATCCAGGCGTAAGTGAGCGGACGCAGGAGTGGCGCTTCCCGGTAAAAATTGAGGTTCCCCCGGAAGAAGTAGAGCACTACGGCCATTGCCAGCAGGATGCTGAGCGTCAGGTTAAGGGTACCCGCGTGGACGAACTGGCTGAGTTCGGCCGCCGTGTGCCCCCGGGCGGACAACCAGACGAAGCGCAAGTCCGTGGCGTTGACCAGCAACAGGAGGAGGTTCAGGGTGGCCAGGGTCAGTACTGCCCGGCGATATTCCCCGCGCAGACCGGACATCGGCAGCCGGAATACTGATTTTTTACCGGCCCTGAGGCGTTCCCGGCTCAGTTCGTCGGCCATTCCGGCATCCAGTTCCGTGATGCGTTGGGGAGCATTGTGGAACACCAGGGGGATGACCAGCAGGCTACCGAGCACGGTCAGGAAAATAACATTGATAAAGCTGACACCGGGGAAGCTGATTTCTCCGATCCAACTCAGGGAACGAAGCAGGTCGCTGCTACCACTCAGGTAAAGCCCCAGGAAAGGCAGTACGATGAGGAGGGGAAGGAGGGCCTGTCGTAACCAGGCGGCGGCCGGTCGGGCTGAACGCGTAGTATCCAGCTCCGCTTCCCGCCGCGCCCGCCACCAGTCTCTCGGTCCGCAAAACAACCCCCGCAGGCCCAGCAGGGCGGCAAACCACACGAAGCGCAATTCCCGCAACTGGGCGTACCCAAGCAGGATCAGGAAACTCACCGTATGCGCCAGTAATGCCGTCGGGGAATGAACGATAACGATGCTCAGTGCGGAGGCCAGCAGTGCGGCTACGGCAACGAGGTATCCCGTTTGTTTTCCAAGTTTTGGGCGGGTATCCCGAATCGAGTCCGGGACTTGTCTGCCGACGGCGCGCAGGTGCAGGCTTATCAGTAGGGCATCGAACAGGAAGACATTCAGTCCGGCTTCCCAATTATAGAACAGGAACACGTAGACCACGACGGCTACGAAACAAAATTTCAGTTGTCTATTATAGTTACTCATATTAAAGAGCTTTGATTTTTAAAGCTTGGAGGCAAATTTTTTTGACCGATCCGGACACCCAGGTAAGTCAGGGCGGCAGCTACGGCGGCAAACAGCGCGGCGGTGAAGGGCGCTAAATTCCGGGCCGCATCGGCCGTGTTTGGTTGTTCACCCTGCGTCCATTGCCAGTTGACCAGGGAAAGCAGGAGGGCGAAACTGCCGAATAGTACAATGCCCGCCCAGCGGCCGGCCCCTGGTTTGCCCCTGAGGAATGACAGCCCGAGACCAGCCATCAGGCTCACCCCGATCGGGATTACTTCGGTGTATAGTCTCATATCAGTTCTTAATTTTTATTCCGTTCGAGACGTCGGACCAGCTCCGGTCGTTGCTCCCTGCCACGGGTCCGACGACCTCCCTGACTCAGTATCCTTTTAGTGGAGGATGTCGGCCGTCTGATTGTCCGTACCGCAGGTAGGATAATCGTCGTCCGACATCTCGGAGCGGCCCCATCCGACATCTCGGAATGTCCTAATTATCCATAATTTTTAAAAAGTCCTCCAGCTCCAGCAGGTGGCGTTCGAAGGCGGCCCGGCCGGCCGGGGTCACCCGGTAGCTGGTGCGGGGTTTATCGTCCACGAACTTCTTTTCCACCTCCACCTGTTCCGCCTTCAGCAGGGCCTTGATGTGGCCCGCCAGGCTGCCGTCGGTCAGTTTCAGGGCTTCCCGGAGGGTGACGAAATCCACCCAGTCATTCACGACGAGAATGGCCATAATCCCCAGCCGCATACGGTGGGAAAAAAGTTTGCTGAGTCCGGCGACCGAAGTCTTTACCGCTTCTACTTTATTCATGCGACGTCGTATTTTTTGTACATCCACGCTCCGTACCCGATGTGGAGCAGCCCGAATCCGAAGGCCCAGAAGTGCAGGCCGTAACCTATGAAAAAACAGGCAATCAGCCCGGTGACGATCTCAAAGTAACCCAGGTAACTCAGTTCCTCGCTGGCGTAGGCGCTGCCGTTCACCAGGGCCAGTCCGTAAAAGATCAGCGTAGCCGGACCGATCAGCCCGCCGTGGGCGTGGTAGATCAGGGCCAGGCAAAAAATACCCCCGGCCAGCAGGGGGAGGGCCAGGTTGAAGAGTAGCTTGTACGTTTTCGGGTCCAGTATCTCGTGACCCAGGCGGGTCGTCCGACGTCGGGTGAAGTAGTAGCCGCTGCCCAGCGCGCCCACCAGTACCACGCCGGCCACCAGCACCAGGAAGGGTAGGGGCGCAATTCCCCAGGGATGGTTGGTCGATAACCGGATGGACCGGGCGATGAACGTCAGTTCCTGCCCCGCCGCCCACTGGTACGCCGCAATGAAAACAACCCCGAGCAGGGCGAATATCCCCGCTCCGATACCGGATAGCCCGCTCAGGCCGATGAAGTAGCGGCTTCTTTCCATCAACCGGCGGATGTGGCCGAGATCACCGATGGGGGTCTGAATACTGCGTGACATAGAGTACTTTGAAATGTAAAGTTAGGGGAAATTCCTGTAAGATTCCGGAGGACTTATTTTACGTAGCCAGGGGTCCGGACCCCTGGCTGTTAGAGCGAGGCCTCCGAACACCAAAATCCGCTATCTTGGTTGCTACAACTACGATCATGATGACGACACTCCTCCGCGGGCTTTTCCTGGTAATTTGCACCTGCGTCCTCGCCCCCCTATGCTGCCCGCTGTTGGCCCAGGAAGCATCGGGTTGGACCATCAGCGCCACCGACATCGACCCCAATAACTATTACGGGATCACGGTCGCCAACGGGATGGTGGGCCTGGTGTCCAGCCCGGAACCGATGCGGGTGAAGGACGTCGTGCTGAACGGGGTGTACGACAATTACCAGCGCGGCCGGGTCTCCAACATCCTCAAGACGTTCAGCCACCTTAACCTGAACCTCGACGTGGATGGCCGGCGCATCGGCCGGGGGGACATCAGCAATTTCCGTCAGTCACTGGACATGCGAACGGCCGAACTGGTGACCACCTTCGACGTGGGTGCTAAGCTCAGCGTCCGCCACACCCTGCTGTCCCTGCGCCACCTGCCGTTTACGGGCCTGGCGCGGGTAGAGATCACCGCCAAACAGGCCGTCCGCATTACCCCGGCCAGCGTGATCGAGGCCCCGGACCACCTGCGCAACGTCCGCAATACCCACAGCGAGATCGACCGCCCACACGTACTGCTGAACCTGCTGACGAGTTCCGCGGAGAGCCCCAGCGGCACCCACACCGTTGCGGCCTCCACCAGTTTCCTCTTTCCGGAAGAACACGGAGCGGAGCCCCGGGTGATCCACGAAGACTGGGACTTTAACATGCACCTCGCCAAATTTCACCGGGAGCTGGCGGCGGGGGAAACCTACGTCTTCGGGGTGGTCGGGTCGACGGTCGCCAGCGAGCACTTCGCCGACCCCCTCAACGAGGCCGAGCGCCTGACCATCTTCGCCCGCCTGGAAGGGATGGACCGACTGATCGGGCGCCACCGGGCGGCCTGGGCCGAGCTCTGGACCAGCGACATCGTGATCGGGGGCAATGAGCGCGACCAGCTGGCCGTCCGCTCCGCCCTCTACCACCTATACAGCTTCGCCCGGGCGGGGCAGGTGTACAGCCTTTCCCCGATGGGGCTAAGCGGGCTGGGTTACAACGGCCACGTTTTCTGGGATACGGAAATCTGGATGTACCCGGCCATCCTGGCCCTGCGGCCGGGGATGGCGCGCAGCATCATGCAGTACCGCTACGACCGGCTGCCGGCCGCCCGCACCAACGCCTTCGCCCACGGGTACGCCGGGGCTATGTTTCCCTGGGAAAGCGCCGACGACGGTAGCGAGGATACCCCGGTCTGGGCCCTGACCGGTCCGTTTCAGCACCACATCAGCGGGGACGTGGCCTGGGCCATGTGGAAGTACTTCGAGACCACCGGCGACGAAGCTTGGCTGCGGAGTACCGGCTGGCCCGTTATCCGGGAAGTAGCCGATTTTTTTGCCAGCCGGGTGGAGCGCAACGGACCGGGCCGCTACGACATCAACAACGTGATCGGGGCCAACGAGTGGGAGGAAAACATCGACAACAATGCCTACACCAACGGCATGGCGAAGACGGCCCTGCGCTACGCCATCCGGGCGGCCGAGGTACTGGGAGAGGCGGCGGACACGGCGGACTGGCGCCTGGTGGCCGACAACATTCCCATCCTGACCTTTCCCGATGGCACTACGCGCGAGAACGCTACCTACGACGGGGTGATCATTAAGCAGGCCGACGTTAACCTGCTGAGCTACCCGATGGACATCGTCCGCGACCCGGCCGCTATCCGCCGGGACCTGGCCTACTACGAGCCGAAACTGAGTCCGGACGGGCCGGCCATGGGGGCGGCCATTCTCGCTACCCTCTACACCCGACTGGGCGAGACCGGTAAGGCTTACGAACTGTTCACCAAGAGCTACCGGCCGAACGAAGTACCGCCCTTCGGCGTGCTGGCCGAGACGGCGGGGGGGACGAACCCCTACTTCGCGACCGGGGCGGGCGGGATGCTACAGGCGGTACTGTTCGGTTTCGGGGGGCTGGAATTTACCGAGGGCGGTATCGTGCAACGGGGCGGGAAACTGCCCGCCGCCTGGACGAGCCTGACCATTACCGGGGTGGGGCCGGAGGGGAAAACATACAGCGTCCGATGATCGACAAGGAACAACTCGCCACGATGCTCACCGCCCAGATCGAGCAAACCCGGCAAAAGATCACCGGTTACGAAGCGGCCTCCGCCCCGGTCTCCCCCGACGACGCCATCGGTCGTGTCTCCCGGATGGATGCCATCAACAACAAGAGCGTGGTGGAGGCCGCCCTGCGGACCGCCCGGACCAAACTCGACCGGCTACTGCTCATGCAGGACAACCTCGACGACCCGAACCTGGGGCTCTGTCGGGGCTGCGGACGGGAAATTCCGGTGGGGCGGGTGCTACTGATGCCGGAGAGTCCGTTCTGCGTGCGGTGTGCTTAAAATGGTCACCAAGCATTTACTTCGACCCCCGGGAGATGCTGGCCGCGATGGGGTGATGCCTACGCAAAATCCTCCTCCTCCCCCAACTCCATCCTGGCCCCCAGCAGTTCCGCCTTCGCGTGGGCCTCTCCCAGCCGGCCCGTCACCTCGATGCCGGTGGAATAGACGCGCCAGGCCTCGGCGTCCCGCTGCTCCCGTTCCAGGGCCTTGCCGAGGTGGTAATAGGTGCCGACGTAGTCCGGGGAATCCGACACCAACTGCTCGTAGAGGGAGATGGCACCTGCGTCCTCGCCCGCCTGCTCGTGTTCCTTGGCGAGGGCGAAGCGGAGAAAGGCGTCCTTGGGGTTACTTTCAAGTAGTTGTAAAATCTGATCTTTGCGGCTCATGGTCTGGATATGAACTACAAAGAAACGCTGGATTTTCTCTTCACGCAGTTGCCGATGTTCCAACGCCAGGGCGCGCCGGCCATGAAGAAGGACCTCGGCAACATCCGCCGGCTGCTGACCGCCCTGGGTAACCCGGAGCGGCGGATGGGAAAAATCGTCCACGTCGGCGGTACCAACGGGAAGGGGACGACGAGCCACCTGATCGCCGCGGCGCTCCGGGGCCACGGCTTTCGCACCGGGATGTACACCAGCCCCCACTACCTGGATTTCCGGGAGCGCATCAAGATCGACGGCCGGTTTATTCCCGAAGCGGAGGTGGTGGATTTCGTCGCCACCCACCGCGCCCTGATCGATGACGTCGAACCGAGTTTCTTCGAGATCACGGTGGCCATGGCCTTCGAGTACTTCGCCCGGGCGGCCGTGGACTGGACGGTGGTGGAAGTCGGTCTCGGCGGCCGCCTCGACAGCACGAACGTGGTCGATCCCGTACTGTCCGTCATCACCAACATCGGGCTGGACCACACCCAGTTCCTGGGGAACACCCTGCCCGAAATCGCCTACGAGAAGGCCGGCATCATCAAGTCCGGCGTACCGGTGGTGGTGGGGGAGCGGCAGGACGCCACCTGGCCCCTCTTTTACGGCATCGCCCGCGAGCGCAACGCCCCCCTGACCTTCGGCGATCAGTTCGATTACGAACTGGAGACCCAGAATATTTTTCCGGACAGCGGCCCCCACTTCGCCAAGAACGTACAGACGGCCCTGACGGCCCTGCACGAATTACACTTTCGCAGTCACTTTTCCCTGGACACGGACCGACTGACGGCCGCCTGGGGCCGGCTCCACGAACTGACCTACTTCATCGGCCGCTGGCAGGTACTGCAGGCCGAAAATCCCTTCTGCCTGGCGGACAGCGCCCACAATGCCGAGGGGCTCGTGCCGGTCATCGAACGACTGAAATCCTTCGGTCGCCCGCTGCACCTCGTCCTCGGGGTGGTGAACGACAAGGACCTGAGCAAAGCCCTGCCGTTGTTTCCGACCGATGCCACTTACTACTTCGTGAAGGCCGACATCCCCCGGGGGTTACCGGCGGAGGAACTCCGGGCGGGGGCGCAGGTGCAGGGTTTATCGGGCGCCGCCTACCCCTCGGTGCGGGCGGGCTACGCGGCGGCGCGGGCGGCGGCGGGCACCGACGGAGTGGTCTTCGTGGGGGGGAGTATTTTTACGGTGGCGGAGACCCTCACCCCTGGTGCCTAGGGCACCGGTCCCCTCTCCCCCGGAGAGGGGAGACGGGATAGGAGTGATAAACACCACGGCGCGCGATACGCGTGTCGCACTATCACGTTTCTCCTCTGGGGGGGAGAGTAAAGAAGTGACAGGAGTGATATACATCACAACGCGCGAAGCGCGCATCTTACTGTCACGTGTCCCCTCTCCGGGGGAGAGGGGACAGCTACTGCGCAGCAGTATCAGGGGTGAGGGTCAAATGCCCCACTTCAGCACCACCGAACCCCAGGTGAACCCGGCCCCGAAGGCTGCCAGGACCACCGTATCACCCTGCTTGACGAAGCCCTCGTCGCGGGCTTCGCTCAGGGCCAGTGGGATGGAAGCGGCCGTGGTATTACCGTAGCGCTGGATGTTGTTGTACACCTGCTCGTCGCGCAGCCCCATCGTTTTCTGGACGAACTGGTTGATGCGCAGATTGGCCTGGTGGGGAATGAGCACGTCGAGGTCCTGTACGCCCATGCCGGCCTTGGCGAGGCTCTCCATGATGACTTCCGGGAACTTCCGTACGGCCATTTTGAAAACGGCCTGCCCCTCCATGTGGGGGTAGATGCGGGCCTGGTCGACCATGTTCTGATTGAAGAAATAGCCGCCGTACTTGGGGTCGCCGTAGTCGACGTCGAAGCCCTCGATGGCGTACTTCTCCAGAAAGTAACCACCGTGGGAACCGGGGTACATATAGCTCAGTTTTTCGGCGTAGGTGCCGTCGGAGTGCATGCTGGTGGAGAGCACTGCTTTGTCCTTGTCGTCGGTGGCTTCCACGATGACCGCGCCGGCGCCGTCGCCGAAGATCACGGAGACGTTACGGCCGCGGGTGGTGAAGTCGAGCCCCACGCTGTGGACCTCGGCCCCGACGAGGAGGATCTTTTTGTAGGTACCGGCCTTGATGAACTGGTCGGCGGTGGTCAGTCCGTACACGAAACCCGAGCACTGGGCGCGGATGTCGAGGGCGGCAATTTCCGTCTTGGCGATGCCGAGTTCCCGCGTCAGCAGGACGCCCGCGCCGGGGAAGTAGTAATCGGGGCTCAGGGTGGCGAAGATGACGAAATCGATGTCCTCGGCCTGGATACCGGCATCGGCGATGGCCTTGCGGCTGGCTTCGGCGGCGAGGCTGGTGGTGGTCTCCTTGCCCTTGTCGATGTACCGGCGCTCCTCGATACCCGTTCGCTCGCGGATCCACTCGTCACTGGTCTCCATCACTTCGGTGAGGTCCTGGTTGGTAACGATATTCTTCGGGACGTAGTGGCCAATCCCGGTAATGGTAGAGTAGGGCATGAATCGTTGCTTTGCGCGCTAAGGTAGGAAAGGAGTTAAGGATGGAAGGATTGAAGGACGCAAGGAGTTAAGGATGTGAGGACAAATGGACTCTGGATGCGCCGTACCTTTAGACCTTTAGTCCTTTAGTCCTTTAGTCCTTTAGTCCTTTAGTCCTTTAGACCTTTAGACCTTTAGACCTTTAGACCTTCAGTCCTTAACTCCCTGACTCCCTCCCCATGATCCACCTCGGCATTATCGAAGACGAACCCATCATGCTCGCCAGCGTGGCCGAGTGCTTCGAATCCGATCGCGACGTAGCGGTGGCCCACGCCGCCACCAGCGTTGAGGAGTTCCTGACCGGACTCGACGACAAGACGCCCTTCAATACCCTGCTGCTCGACATTATGCTGCCGGGAATGGACGGCATCGTCGGTATTCCCCGCCTGCTCCACCGCTGGCCGGAACTGGACATCATCATGCTCACCAATTCGGACGATTCCGACAACATCTTCCGGGCCCTCCAGGCCGGGGCCGTTGGCTACATCTCCAAGAAGCGGATGAACCCCCAGATCATCCGCGATGCCGTGTACACCGTCCACCGGGGCGGGAGCTACATGAGCCCCAGCATCGCCCGCCAGGTGGTGGCCTTCCACAACCGCCAGCGCAAGCAGAAGACCGTCGCCCCCGCCGATCAGCTGACCGCCCGCCAGCTCGAGATCGTCCAGGGCCTCGTCGATAATCTCAGCTACCGCGAGATCGGGGAGCGACTGGACATCAGCATCGAAACGGTACGGGACCACATCAAGAATATTTACCGGAAACTGCGGGTTAATTCTAAGATGCAGGTGGTGCAGAAGAAATTGAAGGGCGAAATATAGTATGAGAGGCGAGAGGCGAGCGGCGAGCGGCGAGATACACAGTACGGGAAGTTGGAGATACTTCTTCCTGGGCTGTCTCATTTCTCAACTCTCGCTTCTCGCTTCCCCGATAGCAGCGCAGCCGCTCCGCATCGAATACTTCACCGTCAACGACGGCCTCAGCACCCGTGATGTCAACGACCTCCACATCGGTAAGGACGGCTTTCTCTGGGTCGCCACCATGGACGGGCTTAACCGCTTCGACGGACAGGCCTTCCTCAACTTTCGCCAGGGCGACACTGCCCAGGGCGGACTGAGCCGGGGCAGTATCGCCACCATTCGGGCCGATAACGAGGACAAACTGGTGCTCACCTTCCGGGATTTTTACGGCTTCTACGATCGTTTCGACCCCAGGGACTTTACCGTCGAGCAGGTACGACTGGCCCCCAGTACGGGCGTGATCGGGTATCCGCGGACCATCACGACGGACCGCGACGGGCGCACCTTTGCCGTTACCATCGGGGAAGAGGGGACCATACTGTACGAGTACTTCCCGGAGGGCTTCCGCGAACTCTGCCGGCAACCGGACGATGGCTGGACCACCTTCGCCCCCCGGGTGGAACTGTTACCGCTGGAAAATGGCCAGTTCCTGCTCTACGATGAGGAGCACGACTTTCGCGTCATCAGCGCCAACGGTGTCCTGCTCGGGAAACTTTCCATCGACGCGGCCCGCCCCCGCCGCTTCCACGCCTTCGCCGAGGGGCCGGACGGCTACGTTTACCTCGCCTTCCGCGACGGTTACCCGCTCTGGCGGTGGCGGCCGGGAACGGGGAACCGCCCGGAGCCCGTACCGGGGCTGGACGACGGATTGTTCTATCCCTACATCTACCGCGACGAACTGGGGCAACTGATGTTCGTCGGCTCGGAAGACCTCTTCGGGCAGCCCCAGCCCGACGAATACTACCTGCTGGATACGGCCGGCCGCTTCTCCATCTTCGAGGAACCCCTCCCGCAGGAGATCGACCTGACCGCCATGGCCGCCGTGAACTGGCGGGAGACCACCTACCTGGGACTACGGGACGGCCTCGGCGTGATCGAACGCTACGTCAACCCCGTCCGGACCTACCTGGAGAACCCCGGCGGGGAGACCATCAACCAGCACCTCGTCACCGGGCTCTGTACGGACGGGGAGGACCGCACCTACGTGCTGGAGCGCGACGGACAGGTCTACTACCTGGACGCGGGGAGCGACCGGCTGGACACCCTCTCCCTGGTGTACGCCGAATCCGGTACCCGGGTATCCTTCCGGGACGGGCGGGCGCTGCTCTACGACTCCATCGGCCAGGCCGTCTGGGGAGCGGCCCAGATCGTCGGGCGGCAGTCGGGCGGGCTGCTGTTTCGCTACGACCTGCCCTCCGCGACCACGGAGACCTACCGTACGGAATACCCGCTCGTGGCCCTGGCCCAGCTGCCGGACGGCACCCTCTACGCCGCCGGGACCGACCCGGCCCGGGTAAGCGTGCTGCTGCGTTTTGATGCCGAAAGTGAGGAACTGAATACGGTGGATAACTTTAATCCCGCCGGAGAACCGAACGCCGGCATCCGGATCAATGCCCTCCTGGCCACGGCCGACAGTCAGCTCCTGATCGGAACGGACGACCGCGGACTGCTGAGCTACGACCCGGTCCGGGACGAGGTTCACTTCGAGCAGGGGCAGGACGATGCCTTCTTCGGCCTGCAGCAACTTACGATCAACACCATCCTGAAGGCCGACCTGCGCGGGTACTGGATCGGTACCGACGCCGGCCTCCAGCGCATCTACGACGGGGAGGTGCGGGAGAACATCGGCCGCCGGGACGGGCTGAGCAGCAATACCGTTCTGGGCATCGTGCCGGATACCTCCGGCGGCCTCTGGCTCTCGACCCGGAACGGCCTGGTCCACCTGCCCGCCGACCGGCCGGGCGGACAGTTTCGTCGGTACTACCAGGAGGACGGACTAAGCAACGATGAGTTCCTGCCGGGGGCGGCCCTGTGCGACCGGACGGGCCGCTATTTTTTCGGGGGCGTGAACGGTCTGACGGTCTTTCGGGACGCCGACCTCAGCAGCCAGAGCGCGGGTGCCGACGTGATGCTCACCGAGGTGATCCTGTACAGCCGGGGGAAGGACAGAAGGGTAAATACCAATATCAGCCGCCTGAACCAGGTTACCGTCCTGGCCCACGAGAAGGGGGTGGCCTTCAGTTTCGCCCTGCCGGTCGGCCAGCGCCCCAGCAGCAGCCGCATCCGCGTGAAACTGGACGGCTTCGACGACGACTGGCAGGAACTGAGGAACGAGCGGACGGTGCGCTACAACAACCTGAAGTCCGGCCACTACGAACTCCAGGTACAAGGCGCGGGAGCCAACGGTAATTACGGCACGGGCATTTACCGGCTGGATGTGCACGTTCGGCAATACATCTACGAAAAGCTCTGGGCGCAGGCCACGATCCTGCTGCTGATCGGTGGACTGCTGTTTTACAACTTCCGGGAGAAATCACGGGCCAAACTCAACAACGAAAAGCTACGGACGCAACTGTCTTCCAACATTCACGATGAGGTAGGTGGGTTGCTAGCCGGCATCACGCTCCAGGCGGAACTGCTCAAAAGTCGTACCCAGGACGAGGATATGCGCAACCGACTGCACAAAGTGGGCGATGCCGGTCGCAGTGCCATGTCGAAACTCAGCGACATCATCTGGAGCATCGACAGCCGGCGGGATACCATCGGTAACCTGTTGCAACGGATGCAGGAACACGCCGACGAGATCCTTCTCCCCCTGGATATTCGCTACGATTTCACCGCCGTGGGCTTCGACCCCGAGGACGAGCTACCGGGTAACATCCGCCAGGATCTCTACCTGCTCTTCAAGGAGGCCCTGAACAACATCGCCCGCCACAGCCAGGCTACCCGGGTAGAGATCCGACTGGAACAATTCGCCCAGACCTTCGAGCTTTTCATCCGGGATAACGGAAAGGGGCAGCCGGTGGGCGAGGCCGCGGGTGCCGTCTCCTCGAAACAGGGCCAGGGTAAGGACAACATCCAGATGCGAGCGGCCCGATTACGGGCGGAACTCGAAGTGGTAACGGAGTAACGGATACGCCCTGCGGCTGCGGATGAAGCGGTTGGCATGAGGGTCTTATTACTCTTCTTCTTCTTCTTCTTTGTCGAAGACCTCGCGGGCGACGGCGAGGACCCGCTCGCGATCTGCCTTCGCGTGTAGCAGAACATAGGCACTTGCCGGGGCGTCTTCCAGGTGAATGTACTGATTCCGGTCTACTAAATTGAGCATAATGCGGCGGTAAAGGTGGAACCTTTTTGAGCCGGTACGATCCTTATCTTCTAGCATTGTTGCGCCGATGAATCCACAACTGAAGTGGTCATCGGATTTCTCGACTAGTAATCGGATCATCAACCGGACGACCGTACTCAAAACTTTTATACCGTCTCCACTATTGACCAGTTCCGTCCACTTATGTCGCGCATTCCTGGATATCCGACGGCAAAAGTCAACGGTAAAAAAGTGTTCTGGATAGTAGGTAACGTAAATCAGATAACGCTGACTATCGTCAGCATCAAAGCGGTACAAAACAATTTCATCATGAAACTCGCTACTGAATGCCTTTTCCCTGCTGACCTTTATAACGGGGTATGTAGAATCGAACACGGTATCAGGTTAGATAGTCATAAGCGCGGGTGCGGGTAGACCAAGCCTCGTCTTGACTAATGACTCGGAAACCTGCGATGTTTTCGTCCGTGATCTCATTTTGAGAGAATAATTTATCGAGCGCATCTCTCTGCTGCTGTCGGGCGGTGATATACTCACTGATAGCTTCTGCAACCGGATGATCGAACTCCGTTAGATCATCACTGCTTTGAGCGTAAATAGCTAGTTGTTGTGTCAGCACGTCTTTCATAATACGTAGCGACTTATACTCACTAGCTAGCAATGAATGAGCGTCTAAGGCAAGGATGATTGCTGTGCTCCTTTCTACTATTTTGGAACTGTTCCGAAATTCATCCCGCGCAAGGGTAAGCAACCCGCGAACCTCTGACATAACTTGTTCCCTAATGGAGAAATCTTCCGGGCCGGAAGTGCCTGTATCCTTACTGAATAAACTTTTGAAGCCTAGGCTAATTTGGAGAAGGCTCCAGGATATATCCTTAGATGGATGCGGTAACGCTAACATAAAGAAATGGCTTGGTTGACTAAACTACAACGTTCTAAGGTAAGCATTAGGTACAGTGATAGATTGCTCGACTAAATTTATCGAAAATTTTGCACCCGCGCCCCGTCGCCCACATCCAACAAAAAGTGTTTACATTGCACCCCATGGCTAAACTGCGCAGGAATCACGAATCCAGGGGGACGGCCGCCAACGGCGGTACCATTGCGAAAGTCGGCATCTTCGGGGCCATCATCGCCGCCCTGGTCTGGGCCTTCGGCGCCTTCGGTGGCGGCGACGGTCACCCGACGGACAGTAACCAACGGATCGACTACGCCGGGGAGGCCTACTACCTGCCGGCCGGCACCCGTGGCGAAGTCATTGACCATACCGGATTTCAACTGAGCTACGACGAAGAGTGGGAGCAGGCGGAGTGGGTAGCTTACATCCTGGAACGGGAGAACCTGGAACAGCCCTGGGGCGACCGGCCGGATGATTTCCGGAGCGACCCCGCCGTCTCCTCCGGTTCGGCCACCGATAATGACTACCGCGGCTCCGGTTACGACCGGGGCCACCTGGCCCCATTCGCCGATTTCGCCTACGACGATGCCCTGGGCCGGGAGACCTTTTACCTGAGTAACATCAGCCCCATGGCCCGGCAGTTCAACCAGGGCGTCTGGCGGGAACTGGAAGAACTGACCCGTGACTGGGCCAGGAAATTCCAGCGGCTGTACGTCGTTACCGGCCCGGTAATGACCGAGGACCCGAAGGGCACCATCGGGCGCACGAACAAGATCGCCGTGCCCGCCGCCTACTACAAAGTGCTCCTCGACCTCGACGACCCCGAACGGAAGGCCATCGGTTTCGTCATACCGAATGAGATCAGTTTCGATCCCCTGCCCCGCTACGCCATGAGCGTGGATGCCGTCGAAGCCATCACCGGCATCGACTTCTGGAGCGAACTGATGCCCCAAGAACTGGAGCAACGGCTGGAAAGCAGCGGGAACCCCGACCTGTGGCCCTTCAGCAAGAAAAAGTACGATACCCGCATCAACAACTGGAACAATGTCAACAACTGAGCAATTCATCGCCTCGATCAACGAGAGCTACACTTTTGAGGGCCCCAGCTTCGTGCTCGGCGGTGCCATGCTCGGTGAGGAGACCCAGACCGGCACCCTGGTCCGTATCCCTCTCGGCACCCTCAATCGCCACGGTCTCATCGCCGGCGCTACCGGAACGGGTAAGACGAAGACCCTGCAGATCATCGCCGAGCAACTCAGCAAGGAGGGCGTACCCAGCCTGCTGATGGACATCAAGGGCGACCTCAGCGGGATCGCCGTGGCCAGCGACGGCCACCCGAAGATCGACGAGCGCCACGCTGCCATCGGTATCCCCTTTACGCCCGGAGCCAGCCCCGTTGAATTGCTTAGCCTGAGCGACGAGCCCGGTATCCGCCTCCGGGCCACCGTCATTGAGTTCGGTCCCGTGCTCTTCTCCAAAATGCTGGACCTGAACGACACCCAGTCCGGCATCGTCGCCGTGGCCTTCAAGTACGCCGACGACGAGGGGCTGCCCCTGCTCGACCTGAAGGACTTTCGCAAAATCCTGCAGTACCTGTCCAACGACGGGAAGGAGGAAATAGAAGCGGAATACGGGCGGATCTCCACGGCCAGCATCGGGGCCATCATGCGCCGGATCGTCGAACTCGAAGGGCAGGGGGGCGAACGCTTCTTCGGGGAGCCCAGCTTCGACGTGGCCGACCTGACGCGGGTCGACGAGCTGGGACGCGGGATGGTCTCCATCCTCCGGCTGACCGACGTACAGGACAAGCCGAAACTCTTCTCCACTTTCATGCTCCAGTTGCTGGCCGAGGTCTACGCCACCTTCCCCGAGGCGGGCGACCTGGACCGGCCCAAACTGGTCATCTTCATCGACGAGGCCCACCTGGTCTTCAGCGAAGCCACCGATGCCCTGCTGGACCAGCTGGAGAGCATCATCAAACTCATCCGCTCCAAGGGGGTCGGTCTTTTCTTCGTCACCCAGAACCCGGCCGACGTTCCCAGCGACGTGCTCGGTCAGTTGGGCCTGAAGGTGCAGCACGCCCTGCGCGCCTTCACCGCCAAGGACCGTAAGGCCATCAAGCTCGCCAGCGAAAATTACCCGCTGAGCGACTATTACGACATCGACCAGACCCTGACCGAGCTCGGTACCGGGGAGGCCTTCGTCACCGCCCTCGACCGCAAGGGCCGGCCCACCGCCCTGGCCCGCACCATGCTGCGTGCCCCCGAAAGCCGGATGGACATCCTGACCGATTCCGAGATCGACAAGCTCGTCCGGCACAGCACCCTCACCAGGAAGTACAACAAGGAAATCGACCGGGAAAGCGCTTACGAGATCCTGGAAGAAAAAATGAAGCGGGCACAGGAGGCCGAGCACAAGGCCGAAATGGCCGAGCAGCGGGAAAAAGCCAGCCGCACCTCCACCCGTTCCCGGAGCCGGGAAAAGTCCACCTTCGAGAAAGTGATGAACAGCACGACCACCCGCCAGATCGGCCGGACGATCGCGAGAGAGTTCACCCGCGGGTTGTTGGGAGTTCTGGGAATTAAGAACCGCAGATAATTAGTAGCCACCGTTATCCTTTAATACCGACTACTTCCCATGCCCAACATCATTGCCGATACCCTCGCCCGGATCGAAAAGCTCCCGGCCTTTCTGCAGAACTGGGCGACCAACTTCGCCTTCGGCCGGGCCGTTCCTTTCGTGCGCACCAGCCGCGTCCACTACGATAAGGTGAGCCCCAACGAGTGGATCGCCCACGTACCGAACAAGCGATCCGTCCGCAATCACCTTCGCCAGGTACACGCCGGGGCCATGATCACCGCCGCCGAAAGCGTAGCCGTCACGATGATGGCCCAGAACCTGCCGCCGGACCGACTGCCGCTGGTCAAATCCATCGAGGCTAAGTTCGTGCGCCGTTCCAGCGGGGCCATCCGGGCCGTCGCCCGGCTCACCGACGAACAGCTACACCTTATTCGGACCGAGCCGAAGGGGGAGGTCACCATCGAGGTCGCCATGACGGACGGGAGCGGGGAAGTGCCGGTGTTGATCACGGTGGTACCGGCCTGGACTTCAAAGAAGAGGACTGAGG
Organism: Lewinellaceae bacterium; assembly: GCA_963838715.1. Taxonomy (GTDB): domain Bacteria; phylum Bacteroidota; class Bacteroidia; order Chitinophagales; family Saprospiraceae; genus Neolewinella. Next base: position 1,530,849 of record CAWISE010000009.1, on the reverse strand, counting down.
GAAGAAAGGATTGAGGGGCGTGACTAACCTCAAAAGCGCCGGAAAGCCCGCAACAACCGCTCCGGCAACTCCTGCTCCGAGCTGGCCGTCAGGTAATCCTGGTAGGAGCAGGGGAGAAGACGGTGCCGCTCCTCGCCGCCGAAGGTGCCGGCGGGGCACTGCACCCACCAGCGGTTACTGCGGGGGCTGCGCCAGAAGGTGAGGCGGTCGTAATTGTGGATGTCGACTACGTATTCCAGCATGCCCTTGGTGGTAGCGGGAAAATCTCCGCTGCGCTGACTGAGGCCGTGCAGGAAGTACCAGACCAACTGGGCGTAGGCGGCGGCGGTGAGCCGGATGTTGGTGTCTGACTGGCCGGCCGTCTCCATCCCGTAGAGGCCGAAACTGGTGAGTTTATCGCTGTTGCCCGCGTAAAAGGCCAGTTGGGAGGCTTCCTGTAAACTGAAGCCGGAAGGGTCGAAACCGGGCCTGGCGGGGGCCTCGGTAAACTGTACGGCGCGGATGTGGCAACCCACCAGGTCGGCATCGCGGATGACCGGCTCCAGTTCCGTCAGGTCGGCCCGGGCGGCTCCGAGACGGACGGACTCGAAGGTGCGCCGGTAGAACAGGTCCCGGATCGCGGGGTCGACGAGGTGCTGCTGGCTTCCGATGTGGGAGAGGTGGAAGTCCGGCCCACTGTCGCGGTAGACGGCATCGTCGAGGATCGCCGTTCCCCGTTCGGTCGGGGAGACATCCACGCGCTGGTCGATCTGCAGGAGGCTGGGTAAGCGGGCCAGTTCGCTGAAGGCGAGGTACTGGGCCCGGAAACCGGCCGGGTCTCCACCCAGGAGAACAGGAATGATGCCACCGGCGTGCAGTTCCCGGAGCAGGGGGATGAGGAATTCCGGGTGGTCCTTTCGCACATCCCCGAAGTCGGAAAAGTTTAGCTTACCGAAGTCCCAACTCAGCGCATTCAGCGCGGCGCGTGTCTTTTCCGCGATCCCCGCGTCTAAGCCTATGATGGCAACGGCCGTTTTGCGTTTGCTACGCTGACGACTCAGCTTGTTTCCGATCGTGTGGGCAGCCAGCCCGCCATCGGGTCGGGGGGCGGGTTTGAGCCAGGGAGTGAACATGGCCGCAAGGTAATCAAGCGGGGTTGTTAGAGCGGAGCAGACAGATTAAGTATTTTACTAATACGAAAAAAAATTATATCCGGTCCCCCCAAAATAGCTACCGTTTCAGAAACAACACCTACCTTTGAAGTATAATAAATGTACGTTTACCGCTTCGGAGGTGCCGTTTTCTTTCAATTAGCTACCGTTGGTAGCCGAAACCAGCCCATCGGACGTTTACCTCACCCATTTCCATTCCAGCAGAAAGTAATCCCACTCCAAGCTAAATTTCCAGAAACCTTTATTATGAAAGTATTGCGACTTTCCTTCGCCCTGCTGCTCGGTCTGAGCATCACCGGCCTTTCCGCCCAGGGCACCCCCGTGCCCGCCACTGATGACAGTGACCAGGCGGCCACCACCGACATGACCGTCGACGAGTTACTCGACGATCAGGAGCCGATGAAGGCCAAGAAAACGGGCCACATGATCGAATTCGGCCTTACCCCCGGCTACATGTGGACGGCCGGTGACGTAGACGCCAAGAGCGGCTACGGCGCGGGTGCGCACATCCGCTTCGGACTCGACAACATCTTTGCCATCCGTCTCGACGGTCTCTACGGTAAGACCGAAGGAGACAACCGGACCGGCAGCAACAACAACAACCGCCGCTTCGAACAGAAGTGGACCAGTGGCACGGCCCTCGTCGCCATGACCCTGAACAACTTCAAGTACCAGGGCAACGACATTCGTCGGTTGAACATCTACGCCCTGGCCGGTGCCGGTGCCAACTTTTTCGAGGTGGCTTCCCAGAAGCCCGGTTCCCCCTTCGTGGAGGACGACACCTTCGAAACCGACCGCAACAACCAGGTGGACAGCGAGTTTGCCGCCCACGCCGCCGTTGGGGCCGGAGCCTCCATCCGTCTCGGTCGTCGCATGAACGTCGGTATCGAGTACCAGGCCTTCGTGCCCTTCGGCAACCGTGCCGATTTACTCGACGGCTACAGCACGGGAGGTAACTTCCGCGACGTACAGAACTTCGCCGGTCTCAACCTGAACTTCAACATCGGCGGTAGTGCCAAGGCCGAGCCCCGCTACTGGGAGAACGCCTTCACCCCCGTGCGCGACGAACTCAACCGCGTGGAAGGACGGATCGACGAAGCCACTACCGACACCGACGGTGACGGCGTAGTGGACGCCATCGACGTAGAGGCCAACACCCCGAAGGACGTGCCCGTCGATACCAAGGGCCGTGCGCTCGACAGCGATAAGGACGGTGTTCCCGATTACCGGGACCTCGAGCCCTTCTTCCCCCTCGGCCCCGGCGAAACCGTTGATGCCAACGGTGTCATCCTGAACCGGAAGAACAAGCCCATCACCGAGGACCGTGTCCAGGAGATGATCGATGCCAGCCTGGCCCGCTACAAGCAGGATAACCAGAACGGCAATACCACCAGCGTGACCACCAGCGGCGGAGCCATCTTCCTGCCGATGATCTACTTCCCGCTGAACCAGTACACGATCAAGTACGCCGACTACGGTACGCTCTCCAGCGTGGCCCGCGTGCTACAATCCGATCCCGGCCTGCGGCTGGTCATTCGTGGCTACACCGACCGTACGGGAAATGCCGCCAACAACGAGGTACTGAGCTACCGTCGCGCCAAGTCCGTTGTCGATCACCTCGTCAACAACCACGGCATCGAGCGTGACCGCCTCATCCTGCAGTACCGCGGCGAGGAGAACGCCATCGTGCCGGCTGACAAGAGCTACGTCAACCGTCGCGTCGAGTTCCTGACCGTCGATCCGGGAGACAGCGAGGACGCAGCACCCGCCGGCGCGAACGGCCGCGGGGGCTTCTAAGACTTTAATCCCATGAACGCCGCCGGAATTGACCGGTGGAAAATCTCGCCCCTCCACCTCGGTGGAGGGGCTTTTTTACTGCCCCGGCCAAACAAAAAACGCCCCGGCAACGTAGGTTGCCGGGGCGTTGTCTATAAGTTCGCTCTGAAAATCAACTCGGTATACAACCACAAGACAGGGTAAGTCCGTAGAACGTGGCCCCGGTGATGAAAAAAAAGAATTTATTTGCACTATGGCCAGAACGACCGTCTTCCTGCTCTTCCTGTTAATGGCCTGCACCGGCGTCCGCGCCCAGCCGAATCCGGGGGAGAATGCCGAAATGTCCGGCCTCTGGCAGGGGATCCTGCTTCAGAACGCCAGCCCCTTCAACCTGGCCAGCGACTTCCGGCTGTCCATGAACCTGCGGCAGAACGGCATCTTCGTCTCCGGTACGGCCTACGTGAGCTTCGACGATCATTACGTGGAACTCAAACTGAGCGGCCACCAAATGCCGAACGGTAGCTACCGCCTGGTGGAAACCGAGATTTTACGCTCGACCGACATCAGCGCTCTCCAGGCGGAATGGTGCTACAAAACTTACGATCTGGTCATCTCCTACACCGAAGGCGGGCTCGTCCTTACCGGCCCCTGGACGGGCGTCACCGGCAGTGAATTCATCTGCGTACCGGGCGGGGTAACCCTGCACCGGGCGAAGAGCAGGGTATAGCGGGCGGGCACGCAGGTGCAAGCTTTTCGAAAAGCAGCGGGTGGGGTCGTCCCGACGTTTTTGCCGTATATCCCTGAATCCCCCATGCGCAACTGGTTACTAAGTCTTTTTTGCTGCTGGGCAACCGTAGCGGCTGCCCAGGACAGCACCTTTACCCTCGGCGTACACTTCGTGCCCCAGGAGAGTACGGTGTACCTGAACGGCAGGGCAAGAGCGGGCCTTCTTGCCTCCGTCGGTCGCTTCGGCGTAACCCTGGACGGCCAGTACGGCAGCCCGCTGGTCGGCCATTATTACGGTATACTCATCGATTCTTGGCAACGTTCCGGCTACCGCTTCCGGGGGGTGCGGGGTGGGCTGCGCTACTACCCTTTGAATAACGGGGCCTACCTGGGGATCGAGTACTTTTCCGACCGGGACCGAAAATTTATCCTGAACCGGGAATACGTACGCGAAGACGGTCGCCGCGTTACCTACGAACGTGCCCGTTTTACCCGGACGCGGGAGGGACTGCTCGGGCAGATCGGGTACCGGCTGCGGGCCAATCACGGCTTCTACGTGGACGGATCGCTCGGCGTGGGGAGTATGCGGAGAACGCACCAGTATGACCAGCTGGAGAATACGACGACTTTTTCCGAGGGCCTCTCCGGTGACGGGGACGGTGACCTGATCGACTGGCGCTCCACGCGACGGGCGGGCGAATGGGAAAGCATCCTGGTTATGAATGCCACCATCCGGGTGGGTATTTTTCTCTGGTAAAAGGCGCGGTCAGCAGCCCGGGCTGAGACCGGCGATCCAACCCCGGGAGGTGGCCACTACTTTACGTACGCGCAGGTCGGTCGGCAGTTCCGGGTCCAGACCCCGGAAGATGGCCGAACCCAGGTCGGTGGCACGCTCTCCCGTGTTTTCCTCAGTGGGAAGCAGCCAGTCGGTACCGTCGTTGCTACGGATCATGCCGTCTCCGGAAAGGAGGCCATAGACGTAATCGCCGTCCACCATCATTTTCCAGACTTCCTCTCCCTGGTAGGTGAGTGCCCAGGAATCTCCTCCATCCTCACTGACGGCGATACCGTCCGGGCGGGCGGCGTAGATCTTACCCCGGTGACGGGCCAGGTCGTTGATCGGCATGGCGGGTCCGCTGCGCATCCAGGAGAAACCCAGGTCCCAGGAGTGATAGACGCCCCGTTCGGTTCCGGCGATGAGCCGCCCGTCCAGGAACAGCAGGGAGTGAACCGCTCCTCCCTTCGGGTTGAAGACCGACCGTTGCCAGTGGTGGCCGCCGTTGCGGGAGTAGTACACTCCTTTATCGAAAGTCCCCAGCATCATGAACTGATCCCGGGCGGCCAGCGAAAGAACGCCCAGCTTATCGGGGAGTCCCTGGCTGGTCCGCTCCCAGCGATCCGTCCCCGCGGACAGTTTGAAAATACCCGACTGCCAGGTGGAGATGTACAGGTCACAGTCGTGTTCCAGTACCTCATTGGGGGAGACGCCCTCCGGCAGCCCGTAGCCGAAGGGTTGCCAGCTTTCACCGTTATCGGTGGACAGGTAGAGCGAGGAGGGGGCATCGGCCGGCGGGGAGGACATACCGACCAGCAGAAAGAAAAGGCTCAACGAGAGAGCGGACATCAGGAAGTAGCGCATGGGGTTAATCGTTTTGTACCGGCAAGGTAGTCCGGGCCGCTATCGGGGGGGATAACGGATGTAAAAGGATGTAAAGGACTGATAAAAGGTAAGTTACCTGCCTGTCTTCGGCGTATTTTGCGGGCATGCAACAACTGTTTCTCCGCCTGGCCCAGGCCGTTGGCTTACTCTTGCTGCTGGTTTTTCTGACCAGTGCCCTGCTTCCCGCTCCCGGAGCCGGAGCGGATGTCCGGGCGCTGGCCGTTCGGCAGATCGGTCACGATTACCTTATTTCCGTCGGGGATTCTACCAGCCGGATACCGGTGGTGGTCCGGGCGGAGGACGGGAGCTTATCCCTCCGGCTATCCCGGCAAATTGACTACGATACCCTCTCGCGGGTTGCCCGTCGGGCCCTGCTGCGGTATGGTGTCGACCAACGATACACGCTGGCCCTGGAAGACTGCGGTTCCGGGGAGGTGTTTCTGGGCAGCCAGTGGAGCAGCGCCTACGCGACTACCGCGACGGAAACGGGAGCAGCATGTACCGGGCGGGATCAGGAAGAACGCTGTGGTAACGTCCGTCTCCGGTTTTTGGAAGAAGAGTCAGGACTTCCGTGGCCCTTGCTGATCGGGTTGACCGGCTTCCTGCTCTTCGTGAGCCGTCCGTTGATCGGGTACTTGTCCCCGGTTACGGAGGAGGTGACCGGTACGGAGGGCGACGGCGTACGGCTGAGTCCGAACTGTGATTTTGACGCCCTGGCCCAACAGCTGCGGGTAGGGGAGGAGCGGTACGAACTGACCTACCGGGAGAGTAAGTTACTGACTTACTTTGCCGACCGGCCCGGGATCGTCCTGCCGCGACAGGACATTCACGATGCCGTCTGGGGGGAAGAGGGGATCATTACCGGCCGGAGCCTCGACGTATTCGTCTCCCGTCTCCGTAAAAAACTGGCCGGCGCGGAGGGGGTGGAGATCAGGACGGCCCACGGTATCGGCTACCAGCTGGTTACCGGGTGAACACCCAGTCGTTCTCCGAACTGAGTTCCGGGTTGTAGATGTGGTCGTTGACGACGAGTTCCTGCAGGGGATCGGCCGTCGTGATGCCCTCTCGGATGATGAGTTGGGTCATCCGGCCACGGGCGCGCTTGGCGTTGAAGGCGAGGATGCGGTACTTGCCGTCGCGCTGTTCCTTAAAGTGGATGTTCAGTATCCGGGCAGTGATCCGACCGGTGTTCAGGCTGCTGAAGTACTCCTTGCTGGCGAGGTTGAGTAGCAAACCGGTTCCGTCTTCGGCCAGGTCCTCGTTGAGCAGGTCGGTAATGCGGTCGCCCCAGAATTCGTAGAGATTTTTGCCGCGTTTATTCTTCAGTTTCGTGCCCATCTCCAGTCGGTAGGCCTGCATGAGATCGCGGGGCCGGAGCAGACCGTAGAGTCCCGAAAGGATGCGGATCTGCCGGTCGGCCAGGGCTTCCTCGTCCTCGGTAAAGTTGTCTGCTTCCAGATCCTGGTACACATCCCCGCGGAAGGCGTAGAGTGCCCGCCTGGCGTTGTCGGTGGTAAAGGGGGTGGAAAATTCCTGGAAGCGACCGTAGTTCAGGTCAGCCAGTTTCTCGCTGATCGACATCAGTTCCTGGAGGTCGGCCCGGCTTTTCTTCCGGAGGGATGCCGCGAGTTCCGAACTGTGGTCCAGCAGACGCGGCTGGCTGTGGGGGCCGCCGGCCGGTTGCATGTCCAGGGTCTTGGCGGGGGAGAGTACGATGATCATGGGGTGGTGGAGCGTGGGGGGTGGACCGTTGGGGAGGGTTATAGCTTATTCTGGAGGCGGAGGAGGTAGCGTTTCTTCAGGTAATAGTCGGTGAGCCGTTGTAATTGCTCGTCCGTAACGGTCGTATCGTCGTAGTCCGTCATGACGTCGGCGATCTCCGCATCGAGGTTGCCGGCCAGCTCACTGATCAAATTTTGCACCTGCGTCCGCGCCCCTTCGTCTTCCGCGAATTCCAGTTCCATGAGTGCTTCGTTCACCTCCATGATCTCCATCAGGAAATCCTGGGGAACCTGGTTGGTGCCCTCCGCCCCGAGTGCCCCGCGCAGGTCGAGGAGATGTTTCAGCCGCAGGTCGGGATCGCGGAGGTGTTTGTAGGCCTGGTTGTTGAGCGTGCTTTGCTCCAGGGCTTTCTCCTGGTCGGTCTCGCTGCCCAGGGTGTGAAAGTCGGGGTGGAAGCGCTTGCTGTTGGCGTAGAAGCGGCGTTTCAGTTCCGCCCCGTCGAGGGTGGGGGAGGGGGAGAGGTCGAAAAAGGAGAAGTAGTCAGTCATGATGTTGGTCAGTAGTCGGGTGGTCGGAAGGTCAGTGGTGGTACCTCTGACTACCTATTGATCCACCTCCAGATGTCCAGTCCGTTTGCCAGCACAACCAGTCCGAGCACGATCACGAAGCCGACCATGGTAGCGTACTCCATAAATTTATCGCTCGGCTTATTGCCGGTCACTACCTCGTAGAGCAGGAACATGACGTGGCCGCCGTCGAGGGCGGGGATGGGAAGTAAATTCATGAAGGCGAGGATGAGGCTAAGGGAGGCCGTCATGTACCAGAAACGTTCCCAGTCCCAGACGGCTCCGAACATGGAGCCGATGCTGGCGAAGCCACCGAGACTTTCCGTTACCTTGATGTTGCCCTTGAACATCTGCCCGAAGGCCTTCATCTGGTCGCCGAGGAAACTGATGCCCTGGTCGATGCCCTTGGGGATGGCCTCAAACAGGCCGTACTCCTGCCGCTCGCTGTCGTAGAAGTAATCGGCCGGCGCGGCCAGCACCTGGATCTTGCCGTTCTCGTCGAGGTTGACCGTGACGTTCCTCACGGGGCCCTCTCCCTTTTCCTGTATCCCCAGGCGGACGGCCTCGTTTTTGCGGTCTGCCACCGCGTCGGCAAACTGGTCGTAGTAGGGCGTGTTACGCCCGTCGACCGATACGATGTGGTCTTCTTTTTTCAATCCCGCTCGTTCGGCGGGCCCACCCTTGACCACTTCACCGACGGCGAAGGGCATCCGGGCGGTGAAGAGCCGGTTGTTCTTGTTTTCGTAGCGGGTCAGGATGTCCGCCCACTTGGGATCTACTGCGACGGTCAGGTTACGGCCGGCCCGTTCCAGCTCGATCTCCCGGGCGTTGTTGATGGCGATCTCCCGCAGGACGATCCGGTCGTTGAAGCGGTCGAAGAGCACTTCCCCGACGCGGATGATCTTGTCGCCACTGGCGAGCCCCAGTTCCTGCCCGAGGCTGTCGACGGCGATCCCCGCGGTGATGTTTTCCGCCGGGTAGTACTCTTCTCCGTAGGCGAAAAGGACCATGGCGTAGATGAGGAAGCCAAGGATAAAGTTGACGGTCACCCCGCCGAGCATGATGATGAGGCGCTGCCAGGCCGGCTTACTGCGGAACTCCCAGGGTTGGGGTTCCTGGGCCATCTGTTCCTTGTCGAAACTCTCGTCGATCATACCGCTGATCTTCACGTAACCGCCGAGGGGAAGCCAGCCGATGCCGTACTCCGTTTCCCCGATCTGTTTTTTAAAGAGGCTGAATCCGGGGTCGAAAAACAGGTAGAACTTCTCCACCCGGGTACCGAAGTAGCGGGCGGGCAGAAAGTGGCCAAACTCGTGTAAGACGATGAGGATGGACAGGCTCAGCACGAGTTGTCCGACGGTAATCAATGTATCCATAGGCTGGTTTAGGGGCGTCCCTTACTAACGAACGGGCAAAACTAAGGTTTTGGTCCCCGTTCTACTTGCCGGATATATGACTAAGTTTAAAATCATACATTTGCACTAAACCACTATGGGGGCGGCGTTAACCCGTCGTCACCACTCCACTAAAGAACCCAGATGCTGCTCAATTACTTACTGCTACTGTTTCAGGGGCAGGCCGAACTCACCCTAGACGAAGAGCCGCTCATGGAGAGCGAAAGTATTCTCGACGTGCTCCTCGAATCCGGCTGGTTCACGATGGCCATCATCGGCACCCTGGTGCTGCTGTTCATCATCGGCCTCTATATTTTCCTGGAGCGTTACACCGTCATCAAGGCCGCCGGGTCGGATGAGACCGGTTTCATCGACCACATTCGCCGGGACATCTCGACCGGAAATATGGCCGGTGCCCGGGCGCTCTGCCAGACGACCGACAGCCCCGTCGCCCGCATGGTCGATAAGGGACTGCAGCGTATCGGCCGGCCGCTGGCGGACATCGACGCCGCGATCGAGAACGTCGGCAACCTGGAAGTCTTTCGTCTGGAAAAGGGCCTGAGTACGCTGGCGAGTATTGCCGGAGCCGCGCCCATGATCGGCTTTTTCGGTACCGTAACGGGTATGATCTCCGCCTTTCGCGAGATGGCCACCGCCCAGAACATCACGCCCGACGTACTGGCCGGAGGTATCTACTCCGCCCTGCTGACGACGGCCGCCGGACTTTTCATCGGTATCCTCGCCTTTGTCGGCTACAACCTCCTGGTCGCCCAGGTAGAGCGCGTTGTCTACAAGATGGAGCGTACAACCACGGAGTTTATGGATTTGCTGCAAGAACCGTCTTAACCCCGCCAAGTGCCACTAAAACGCTCCTCCAAGGTTAGTGCTGAATTTAACATGTCCTCCCTGACGGACATCATCTTCCTGTTGCTGATCTTTTTCATGCTGACCTCCAACTTCGTCCAGATCCACCCTTTCGATCTGCCCGAGTCCGACAGTCAGACCGTGGCCCCGACCAATATCGTGGTGGAACTTCAGATCGATGGCAGTACCCGGGTAAACGGCATTGACGTCAGGGGGACCGCCATCGACGCCGCCCTGGGAGACGCCCTCTCTCAGGTGGAGGACAAGGAGCAGGCTACCGTTACCATCGTTGCCGAAACCGGCGTTCCCTTCAACCGGATCACCCCGGTGATGAATACCGCCGCCCAGCGTCGGGCCCGGGCCATCATCGCCACCCAACCCCGCGGATAGTATGGCACTCAAGAAGAAATCCAAGGTCAGCGCCGAATTCAATATGTCCTCCCTGACGGACATCATCTTTCTGCTGCTCATTTTTTTCATGCTTACCTCCACGGTGGTAGCACCCAACGCGCTTAACCTGAAGATGCCGGGCCGGGCGGACACCCCCACCCAACCCAGCGAGCGTAACCTCGACGAGGTACGTATCGACAACGAAGGCGTTTTTTACTTTAATAATCGTCGGATCGAGCTGTCCGCCCTGGAGGCCCAGCTGAGCCGGCAGGCCGGGGGGCAGTACAGTATGCTGATCGCCCCGGATAAGACCGCTCCCGTGGAGGGCGTCGTGGCCATCATGGACCTGGCCATGCGCCTGAGTATCAACGGTGTGCTGGCGGCGGAGGAGTAATTGCGTAGGCTCGGGCCTGCGGCATTAGCTCAAGTGCCAACAGACGTCGGTGTCGTACTCCCGCTTCGCTTCAGTACTCCTGCGGGATAAATCCGGCCGCAGGTTGAAGCCTACGGTACGCTAATCCATAATTTCCTTCCAGTAGCCCAGTAATTGTCGTGCCCGGTGCGCCGTGGTGTGCCCTTCCATGATCCGCCCGCGGGCTGCGGAACCGACCCGCCGACGGAGATCTTTATCCGTATGGTAGAGCACGTCGAGTACATCCTGCTTGGCCGCTACGGAGAAAACCTCCCGGCCCGGCTCAAAGAACTCTTCCAGTCCCTCCCAGGCATCGGTCAGTACCGGAACGCCGCAGGCCGCCGCGGCCAGGAGTCGCCGACTGGGAGTATACCCCAGTTCCCGCCGGTCGGCCCGACTCAGGACGAGGGTGGCCCGTTGCCGGTTGTAAAAATCTACGTGATTGGTTTCCGGTAGGTGTTCGAGGTAGGTCAGGTTCTGTGGCCAGATCCGGTTCACCGGATAGTGGTCCCCGGCCAGGGCGAACTGTCGGTTGGGCGTGTAATTGGCGGGCCCGATCAGCAACTCTTCCAGTTGGCTGGTGCGCTCGGCCTTGAAGTTGCCGATGAAACCCAGGTCGTAGGTTTTGTCCACATCCGTTCGGTAAAAGGAATAGGGGTCGACGCTCTCGTAGAGGGGGCGGGCGAAACCGAGTTGGTATTCATCCGCCAGTTGCTTCAGGGCGGGGCCACCCGTAGTGGAAAGAAACAGACTAAAATTGGCAATGGATCCGCAAGTGATACAGTCAGGATAAATGTTCCCTTCGGCCAGACTGTCCCGCGTCCTGGCCAGGTTACTGTCGTAGTAGATGGTGATGCCCCTGGCTTCCGTAGCGATCCAGTGGGCTACCCGGTCGGTATCCGGAATACCGTTGCCGAGCATCACTACGTCCGCACTCCGGATGGCTGCCGTATAGTGGTCCATCAGCTGATCGGTGGACGCGTAGGTCCAGACCTCGCAGTAGGGGCTGCGCAGCAGGTCGCGGTAGCCCGCGGCCACGTTGTTGAAGGGTTCCAGGAAGGTGGTCCGGTGCCCCTGCTGGGCCAACTCGTTGATGAGTCCCCGGTACAGGGCAGCGGTGTTGTTGCCGTAACTGGAAAGAATGGACCGGCCGATGATGACGAGGTCGAGGGGTTGAGTACCGAATTTCACGGACCGAAGGTAAGCAGAGGAAAGAGGAATGACCTTCTCGCCTTCGGCAAGACTGAGAGAAGAAAGACATTTCACTCATGGCAGCGAATGGAACGTCTTTCTTCTTTTTTCTTTCAGGTCGCGGAGCGATCGGTCTTTTTTCTTTATTCTATTTCACGTACGCTACTTCCTTCACCGCCCGCACGATCTTCTCCGCGTTCGGCAGAAATTCCTCCACGAAGGGGGCGGCGTAGTGCAGGTTGGTATCCGCGGCGTTCACCCGGATAACGGGCGCGTCCAGGTAGTCGAAGGCGGATTTTTGGATCTCGTAGGCGATCTCGGAACTGATACCGGCGAAGGGCCAGCTCTCGTCGATCACCACGCAACGGTTGGTTTTTTTGACGCTTTCCACGATGGCGCGACGGTCGAGGGGGCGGATGGTACGAATGTCGATCACCTCGGCACTGATGCCCATTTTCTCCAGTTCAACGGCGGCTTCCATGGTGGGTAACATCATTTTATTGTAGCTCACCAGGGTGACGTCGGTACCCTCCTTGCGGATAGCGGCCTTACCGATCTCGACGAGGTATTCTCCCTCGGGCACTTCTCCCTCGTAGCCGTAGAGGAGTTCGCTTTCCATGAAGCAAACGGGGTCGTTGTCGCGGATGGCACTCTTGAGGAGGCCCTTGGCGTCGGCCGGGTCGGTGCAGGAGATCACCTTGAGACCGGGGGTGTTGGCCATCCAGCTTTCGAAGGTCTGGCTGTGCTGCTGGCCCAGCTGTCCGGCACTGCCGCTGGGGCCACGGAATACGATCGGGCAGTTGTACTGGCCGGCGCTCTGACTGAGGGTCTTGGCGGCGTTGTTCACGATCTGGTCGAAGGCCAGGACGGCGAAGTTCCAGGTCATGAACTCCACGATGGGGCGCAGTCCGTTCATGGCCGCACCGACACCGATACCGGCGAAACCAAGTTCCGCGATCGGGGTGTCGATAACCCGGCGGGCTCCGAATTCATCGAGCATCCCTTTGCTGACTTTGTAGGCACCATTGTACTGAGCCACTTCTTCCCCGAGGAGAAATACATTCTCATCGCGGCGCATCTCTTCGGTCATCGCTTCGCGTAGGGCGTCGCGCAGGGCAATCTTTCTGGCCATATCTGGGTCTGTTTTGGCCGGCAAAAGTAGGCTTTAACCGACAGAAACTAAAACTGAACGACTTTGGGGCAACGAGATGACCGAAAGCGGCGTTCTTCGTCTTAACACTACTTATTGTCCCCGGTTAACGTAATCCACATGAAAATTTCTTTCCGTACCCCCCGTACCCTTGTCGTTCTGGCCGCCGTCGCCCTGACTAGCCTGTCCTCCTGCAACCGCGGAGTGGGCTGCCCGACCAATTTCAGCCTCAACGATTTTCTCGGCGACGCTGTTGCTATCGTGAACGGTCTACTATTCTAGACCGGCACTGAAGCAACGTCATGAACTGGCATACCATTTCCTCTCCCCACGACCTCGAAGCGATCATCGATCGCAGCCGGGTCGTTCCCTGTCTTATCCTCAAACACAGCACCAGCTGCCCCATCAGTAGCATGGCCAAGCGCCGGCTGGAAATGAACTGGGATGTCCCCGCCGAGAAAATGGAGCTCTACTACCTCGACCTGCTGAGGCACCGAGATATTTCCAACCAGATCGCCGAGGAATTTGGGGTGCGCCACGAGTCGCCCCAGGTGCTCCTGATCCGGGACGGGGAAAGCGTTTACGACGCTTCCCACCTCGGGATCCGGGCCGACTTGCTCGCCTCCGCCTGAATTTTCCGGGAGGATGCCTGCTAACGAACTACTGCTGACCGGGGATGATTCCCATACCTTACGGAGCCACCGCTTCGGCGTAGCTTACCACAGCCATAACGGTGCCCTGGCCGAAAGCCGGCACGTATTCCTGACCTATGGCGTAGAACCCCTGCTCGAAGCGGGCAGGAAGCGGCTCGATGTCCTGGAGGTAGGGCTCGGAACGGGCCTCAATGCGCTACTCGTACGCGACCTGGCCCGCCGCTACCCCGGTTCCGACATTCATTACCTGGCCTACGAACTGTTCCCCATCGATCCGGAGGAGGCAACTGCGCTGAATTACTGCGGGTTGCTCGGCCTGCCCGCTTCCGACCTTGCGGACTTACACCAACTACCCTTCGGGCAACCCCGTCAATTAGAACCCAATTTCACCTTTACCGTCCGGCAGGCTGATTTTCTGGGCGCGGACGCAGGTGCCAGCTTCACTGAGACGGCTGACCTCATCTTCTACGATGCCTTTGCCCCGGTCACCCAACCCGAATTCTGGACGGTAGATGCCCTGCGGCAGTGTTATGACCGGCTTCGCCCCGGTGGTTACCTGGTGACCTACTGCGCGAAGGGACAGGTCAAGCGCAATTTCCGGGAAGCGGGTTTTCGCGTGGAGCCGCTACTCGGTCCTCCCGGAAAGCGGGAGATGACCCGGGCCGTTCGCCCCGAAGGTTAACGGTCACGTTCATGCCTCTTTTCTGACCGAGGGGATCTTTATTTTTGCTGCTGTTTCAATGTTTTGGACCATCTTCCTGGCCAAGTCGGTATCCCAGATGTATTCCTCCAGATCGTCCATCAGCACTCCCGGTTCGACTGACCTGATCTTGTTAAATTCCGTATTGAGGTGAAACCACAAATTTTCAATGCCGTAAACGGAGAAAGTGGAATACTCATTCAGTACCCACTCCTGGTTCAACCCCGACACATGGAATATAAATTGTCGATATCAGTGCTCATCAGACGGCGGTCACGATAAGAAACCAGTGGTTTTGAAGGATATATCCGTTTTCAGGCGTGTCACTCGTTACTGAAAAACGAAGGGCCCGGCAGTAACCGGACCCTTCGAAAAAAGTGATAGTTGTAGCGGCGCACTGTGGTCCGCCTTAAATCCAGACAAATTAGCCCCTAGTTGGGCTGATTCCTCTTCTCCCGGTTGTTTTTCCGTAGGGCGGAGAGATTGAGCTTCGGCGCGTTGCCCATATCCTGTTCGTCGTGAATACCGTGTGGCCGGATCACGTTCAGCTTCCCGGCTTCCCCGTAAAGGGCTAAGGATCGTTCGTTGTAAGCAAGGGCTGCTTCCTCGGCGGTAGAGAACATACCGATGTGGACGCTGCGACGGTTAACCGAGATGACGGCGCGGAAACGGTTGTTTTCCTGGTAGACACCGGTGTATCCCAATTTGGAACTTGACTTGCGTTTGCGGCTGGCTACGGAGCGGCTGCGGTATTCGAGGTTTTCGAGGCGGCAGTCCAGTTTGTTACCGTTCTTGGCCCCTACGAGGTTGTTTTTACCTACCCGGTCATCCCCGAGGTAGCGTTCGGCAATAAGCTTGTGGAGGTAAATGGTTTCCGTACGGTAGCCCTTCTCGCCGTCCGTACGGCGGTAGGTTTTCTGGAAGACTACGCAACCGGAGGAATGGCGACGCAGGTTATTGAAGAAATCGAGGTTAGAGAGGTGGGCATCCTGGCTAAGCTCCTCGAACACCTGTTGGTCGACCGAGGCCGTCTCCGAGGTGTTCTTTAGGGTGATAGTATATTGCATTCTAAGAGCATATTTCTTGAGGTGAAATCGTACAAACCATCCTGGTTGCTAAATCAATATGTCAAGTACATTCACAAATGTAGGGTATTGTAAGCACTGTTAGCAACTTTTTTTCTTAAAAAGCGGACAAAACCACGGTAAATTTGTCTGAAAACGTGAATCATATGTGCATTCTGTGACTAATTCAGACCAATTATACCTCCTAAGGGCCGCGGAACTAGCGGAACTCAGCGACAGCAGGGTCGGGGACAGCCCCCGTGTGGGAGCAGTGCTGGTACATAACAATACAATCATCGGCGAAGGGTACCATAAACAGGCAGGACAGGCACCACGCGGAAGTGAATTGCCTAAGAAATGTGAAAAAAAATCACAAAGATTTAATTCCTTTGTCCACGCTATTCATAAGTCTGGAGCCTTGTTGCATCCACCGGCGTACCCCTGCCTGTACGGACCTGATCCGGCGGGCGGGGATCAGAACAGTCGTTTTCGGGCCGCGCGACACCACCGACGCGGTTGACGGCCGTAGTGTCGGCATCCTGCGGGGGGCCGGTATAGAAGTCCGGGAATACCCCGATTTTGTCCCCACGTTGCGTAGCGGAGAGAACCGACGGCTATTCACCACCCTGCATCGTCCCTTCGTGTTGCTTAAGTTCGCCCGGTCGGCCGATGGCTTCCTCCGGCCGGCCGATCGTGATCAGCCCTACTGGATCACCGGTCCGGTCAGTCGCCGACTCGTCCACCGCTGGCGGACCCTTACCTCCGCCATCCTGGTCGGGGGAGCTACCGTGACGGACGACGACCCGCTGCTGGACACCCGCCTCTTCCCCGGCCCCGCTCCCCTGGCCGTCGTACTCGACCCGCGCGGACGATGCACGGGGAACGAACGTCTCTTCCAGCGAGAGGATGCCAGCGTACTGCTCTTTTCTAATAGCCCGGCACCTGCGCTTGCCGCCCAGTGCGCCCTGGAGCAATTACCGATTAAGGAGAAAACACCCCACCCGGCAATGATTGCCCGGGTACTCGATGTACTGCACGAACGCCGGATCATGCACCTGACCGTGGAGGGTGGGGCGACCATCCTTAATGCCTTTCTAACCGCCGAAGTCTGGGATGAGGCGCGGGTATTTACGGGCAACGTTCACTTCGGCGGTGGCTTACCCGCGCCGGTCGTGCCGGGAGAACCGACCGAAGAGCGACGGATCGGATGGGATACGCTAAGGGTTTTTACCACTAAGGCATTAAGTGGCATTAAGCCTGTCTAGCTGCTTAGTGTAACTTAATGCATCTTAATGCCTTAATGGTAAACTCAAGTCGCTCGCGGCACCTAAAACCCCTCCGCCACCTTCGCAATAATATCACAGGCCTCCTCCAGCTGCTCCTTGCTGATAACCAGCGGCGGTGCAAAGCGGATAATGTTACCGTGAGTAGGCTTGGCCAGCAGCCCGTGCTCCGCCAGCTTCAGGCAGAACTGCCAGGCGGTATCGCCGGTTTCGCTGTCATTGATGACCAGTGCGTTGAGCAGCCCCTTTCCGCGTACCAGGACGAACAACTCCGGGCGCTTGTCCACCAGCAGCTGCATCCGTTCGCGGAAACGATGACCCAACTGGCGGGCGTTCTGGGTCAGTTTCTCGTCGCGGATGACTTCCAGAGCTTCCATGGCCACGGCACAGGCCACGGGGTTACCCCCGAAGGTGGAACCGTGTTGCCCGGGGTGGATGACGTTCATCACCGCGTCGTCGGCCAGTACCGCCGAGACCGGGTAGGTTCCCCCGCTGAGGGCCTTGCCGAGAATGAGGATGTCCGGCCGCACGTAGGTTGCCTGCCGCTCGCAGTGGCCCGCGCAGCTACAATCACCGCAGATGCGGAGCAGGGCGCCGGTACGGCCGATGCCCGTCTGGATCTCGTCGGCGATGAACAGGACGTTTTGTTCCCGGCAGGCGGCCGCCACGGCGGCGATGTAGCCCTCCTCGGGTACGAAAACACCCGCCTCCCCCTGAATGGGCTCGACCAGTACGCCGGCAATGGTTGCCGGATCGTTCGCGAGGGCGGCGCGCATGGCGTCCACGTCACCGTAGGGGACGCTCTCGAAGCCGGGAGTGTAAGGACCGAAATTCCCCTTCGCGTTGGGGTCTGAACTGAAACTGATGATGGTGGTGGTGCGACCGTGAAAGTTTTCCCCGCAGACAATGATGCGGGCCTTGTCCCGGGGGATGCCCTTTACGTCGTAGCCCCACTTACGGCAAATTTTGATGGCGGTTTCCACTCCCTCGGCCCCGGTATTCATGGGCAGTACCTTTTCGAACTGGAAGTAGTCGGTCAGGTAAGCCTCGTAGGGGCCGAGCCGATCATTGTGGAAGGCCCGGCTGGTGAGGGTCAGCTTACGGCTCTGTTCCACCATCGCGTTGAGAATGCGGGGGTGGCAATGACCCTGGTTGACGGCCGAATAGGCACTCAGGAAATCGAAGTACTGCTTTCCCTCAACGTCCCAGACGAAGGGGCCGCGGCCCTCGGCGAGGACGACGGGCAGTGGGTGGTAGTTGTGGGCCCCGTGTCGGTCTTCGAGGGCGATGTAGTCTTTACTGGAAACGGTGGTGGTGGGCATGGGGCGAAGATAGTAGTCGGTGGTCAATAGTGATAGTCCGCCGCCGCTAACCGGTGAGCGGACGATGGACTATTACTCTAAACTATCTACTTCTACCTACCAACCCCCGCCGCCCCCGCCGCCACCCCCGCCGCCGACCGAACCCCCGCCCCCGCTCATACTTTCGGAAGGAGAGGTACTGGAGGAGGAGACGACCGTCTGAAAGTGGCTGTTGAAGGTGGTCACGCTGAAGGGGACCGACCCCATGGCGTAGGCCGGGTGGTAGTTATCGTCGCTCAGCAGGTCACCGAAGTAATTGCTCCACTTTTTGTTGATGCCGAAGGCGATGGCGTAGGGAAGTAATGCTTCGTAGTGGGCGGCATCCATGGTCGGAGCGCTGGGGATCTGACGGCGCTTGGATTCGGACATGCCGAGGTACTCCCTGAAGGCTTTGATCTCCAGGAGTAATTTTTGCTTGCGGGGGCTGGGCTTGGCGATCAGCCAGAAGTACAGGCCGATACCGAGGAGGCCCAGGATCATAAAGATCACCGTGTAGGCGATGAAGTACGGCGTATCGCTCCACTGGGCGAAGATGAGGCTCAGCACCCCCGTAACGAAGTAGATACCGATCAGCGGAAGGGCGTACTTCCAGTTGCTGCCCGACCAGATAAGGTCGTTGTGCTGCTCGTGCAGGCTCTTGCCGTGGGCCTTTCGGATCTCCTCCAGTTGCTTGTCGTAGGTGGCCGAGAGGCTGACGTCATCACCGCCTGCGAAGAAACGCTGGTACAGCAGCTCCTCCTCCACCGGGAGGGAACCGGCGGGAGCGCTTTTGCCGGTCTTGCGCAGGTGGTAAGTGACGGAGGTACTGCCCAGCAAGCCACTCTTCTCCTCCGGTTCCAGCCTCAGGTAGCCCTTCGTAGCCAGTGCCATCAGGGAGGCAGTGAATGCCTCTACGGGCCTGAACTGACTGGCGAGGTACCCCACGGAAGCGGCGGAGAGATCGTCCGGTGGCGTGAACTGGTGGCCGATCCGGGGCGGGGTGGGGTCGACGCCGTGCCGCGACCAGGTTTCGTAGGCGTAATACAGGTAAGTGAACAGACCGATTACCAGGATGTACAGTCCGGCTTCCCGTTTCCAGGGGGCGGGTGGTGGTGGCGGTGGCTGGGAGGCAAACAAACCGCGCTCGAAGGCCACCGCGACGGTAAGGCCTTCTTCCTCGTCGAGGGGGGAGGTGGTCGTGAAGGTGAGCGTACGGTCATCGGGCATCGCGGTGGTACACGCGTGGGCCTGACTTCCCGAGTCTCCCGTATAGCAGGAGTAGCTGCTCACGGCCGTTTCCCCGGGCAGTCGCAGCGTGGCACTGGCCGATTCGATGGGGAACTCCCAGCGGGTACCGGTTACCTGCCAGCTGAATTCATCGGTTCCGTCGTCCAGTTGCAGGAGTGGCTGGGTGGCCCGGTAGTCAATGACGTAAGTATGCTCCCCGTCCTCCAGCAGGACCTCTTTGCTGCCGAGCCGGACGCGGAGGCGACCACTTTTCTTCTCCACCTTAAAGGGCTCGTCGGCTCCGTCGCGGGTAGCGGAAATAACTTCGTACGCATACTTGCTCCTGTTGTCGAGATCGCGATAGATGCCCCTCCTGATGTCGTCTCCCTCACTGACCACCCGGATGGTCTCGCGCACCAGCATGGTGCCTTCGGTCGTAAGCGTGATGTCGCTATCGTAACTCAGGATTCTTTCCTGGGCGGAAAGGGGCAGGGTGAGCACGATGAAGAGGGCCAGTAATAAGTTTTGCATAGTCCCAAGTTACCGTATCCGCGTACAATCCGTTTGGCTTTGTCGACGGAAACAAGTAGCGAGCCGACGTACATTTGCCGTATGGCCTGGTTGTTACTCCTTTTTATTGTGCCCCTTGCGGGGTATTGGCTGGGCTGGCGGTTGCCACACCGTATCCTGGTACCCGCCCGGCGGGTGGTGAACCTGACGCCGACGGACCTGGGTTTTACCTACGAGGAACTGGAACTCACCACCTCCGACGGCCTGGTACTCGCCGCCTGGTTCGTACCCGCGGAAAGGGCCTTTACCAACCTGATCCTGCTACACGGTAACGGCAGCGCCAAGGAACTCTACCTGGAGTACCTGCCACGACTGATTCCGGCGGGCGTCAACGTACTCCTGCTCGATCAGCGGGCGCACGGGCGGAGTGCCGGCCGTTACCACACCTTCGGGGCCCGGGAGTGGCGGGACGTGGAAGCCGCCGTACACTTTCTGGATACGGAAAATAACCTGTCCATAGGGGTCTTCGGGCACAGCATGGGCGGCGCCGTGGCCCTGAGTGCGTTGGGGAGCAAGGAGCCGGGCGGCGGGGCGCGGGTGCCGGGTTTACACTATGGCATCGTCGAGAGCAGTTTTGCCAGTTTTGCCGAAGTTACCCACGCCTTTGCCCGCCGAATGAGTGGCCTGCCGCTGCCTACCTTTCTGACCCGACTCCTCCTCCTGCGCGCCGGCCGGCTGGCGGACTTCGACCCCTTTGCGGTCGTCCCGGAGGAACGGGCCGCCACGGTACGGGCCCCGACGATGATCGTCCACGGTACGGCGGACGAGCGTATTCCCGCTACTGACGGAAAGCGCCTCTACACTGCCCTGGCGACGGTGACTAAGGAACTCTACTTAGTGGAAGGAGCGGGCCACGACGATGTATGTGGAGCGGGAGGGGCCGAGTACTGGCGGAGGCTGATCGCATTCGTTAAAGCAGTAGGGTAAATCAGTTGGGATGCGTCGTGCGGACCGTCAGCGGAATTAACATTTGTTTGCCGGGGCCGGTTAGCATTAAAAACCACCCACTCCAACGCATGAAAAAAATTCGCCAATCTATCTATTTGATCCTGTGCGTAATCACCGTCGTGGTAATGCTCGTTTCGGTACTGTCCGTATTCCGGAATACGCCCAGTAACTACCTGAAAATGCTGGACTTTGCCCGCATCCAGTTCTTCCTGGCGTCCCTCATCACCCTGCCCCTGTTCGTACTCATGACCCGTCACTGGCGCTGGTACGACTACGCACTGGTGGTCGGTCTGATTGGCGGGCTGATCGTTAATGGTACTTACCTGGTACACTACACCCCGCTGTTCCCCGAGCGGGTACCGACCGCCGCCGCGACTCCGGTGGCCGAAGACGGGGTGAGCCTGCTACTGGCGAACGTGCTGATGAAAAACCGTAACGCCGGCCCTCTGCTGCGGCTGATCGAGGAGAAAGACCCTGATTTTGTCATCGCGCTGGAAGTGGACGATTGGTGGAATGAGCAGTTGCGCGGAATCGCGGCGGCTTACCCCTACGAAATAGAGCGTCCTAACGATGTAGCTTACGGTATGTCGCTCTACAGTAAGTACCCCCTGGGGGACGTAAAAGTTAACCGGTTAAATAACGAGTCGGTCCCCTCCTTCGAGACCACCGTTCGGCTGGATAACGGTCGGGAAGTAGTACTGAATACGGTACATCCCGTTCCGCCGAAAGATTTTCAGGACTTTCCCGACAATCAGGGGCAGAAGGAAGTCGCCCTGCGCAAGGTTGGTGAGTACGTCGCCGCGAGTGCGCTGCCCAACATTGTGGTGGGCGATCTCAATGACGTGGTCTGGGGATATACCGACTTGCTCACCGGAACGGAGGATTTGCTGTTTGACGTCCGCGTGGGCCGGGGCTTCTACAACAGTTTTGACGCTACCTCCTGGTGGATGCGCTGGCCCATCGACCATGTCTTCGTGACCGAGCAATTCTCGCTGCGCCACCTGGAACGCTTACCCAGGATCGGCTCGGATCACTTTCCGATTTACGTGGAGTTGGTGCTCGATGGGACGGAATAAATTTTAATTTTGGGGTATGAAATACCTGCCCTACACCCTTTTCCTACTATTCCTTGCCGGTTGCGGTTCACTGAATCACAACTACGACAATCCGAAAGAAAACTTCGGGGATACCCGCGGGAGGGCATCTCTCCCCTCCAATCCTGATCCCAGTAAATGCTACGTCCGTACCGTTACCCCGGATGTGTATGCTTCGGAGGACCTGGTCGTGTTCACCTACCACGAAGACGATGCTTTCCTCTACCCTCATAAAAAGCGACGGGTTGAAGTAAAGCCAGAGGTCAGTCGCTGGGAAACGACTACCTACGAAGGCTGTGAGTCGGACAACCCCAATGACTGTCAGGTACTCTGTTGGCGGACCTATCCGGCGAAATACGTTACGTACTACGAACCGCTGGACAGTACGGTCGGTGACCCCTACCTGGATACCATCCGGTACGACATCCTGGAGAGTAAGGGAGGTCTGGCGGCCTACGAGGAGATTGACTGTGACCTGACTAACTTTAACACCCTGCCCGTTTACTTCACGCCATCCTCGGCGGCCCTGCAGTCTTCCGGCCAACGAATAGTAGACGATCGGTTGCTCCCCCTTCTGCGGAATCGCCCGAATCTCCGCATCGAGATCAACGCCCACACCAGCAGCCGGGGTACCGCCGCGGATAACCAGGACCTCAGCGAGCGGCGTGCCAAAGCGGTGGCTGACTACCTGGTGGGTCAGGGGATTTACCGCAGTCGCCTGGTTACCCGGGGTTACGGTGAGGGCCGGCTCGTCAATCGGTGCGCCGATGGCGTCAACTGTTCGGAGGAAGAGCACGCGGCCAACGTGCGGATGGAATTTCGGGTGCTGACCGCGGAGATGTAGGTGGTTTTAGTTGCTGGGGGCCGGGGGAGGGGGAATTCCAATCAATTCCTCGGTTAGTTGATAGTTGCAAACCGTTCCCGGGCGTAGACCTGCGTAGTCACGGGCGGAAGAAAATTCCCAGTCGGTTGGAGAAATTACCAATTTGTCCTTAACCGGGTTGTCGTGAATGTAGTGGAAGCAAGTAAGCAGGTAGGGGACCAGTTCCGCAAGGGATAGGCCCAATTGGGTACTCGGTTCGCGCAAGAAAGCTACGTACGCTGGTTTTTTGCGCGTGCTCGCCCGGAAAAGCGCACCCCGCGTCTTATAGCGGCGGTTCATAGCGCGGGTATAGCTACTCAGCAGGATGCGAAACTCGTGGCTGATCCGCTGCTGGAGGGCCGGTGAATCACCAGTTTCATCCAGCCGTTTGGCTCGAACCCCTCTACTCGCCGCCAATCCCTCCGGTTTAGGGACCAGCATTAAATGAAAATGATCGGGCATCAGGCAGTAGCAGAGAACGTCTGCCACCGGAAGTATATGCGTACGCAGTTTACGGAGGAAAAAGAGATAATTTTCCCGCTCGCGAAAAATAGGCTGGTAACCATTACTCTGGTTATAAACGTGGTAAACTTCCCCTTCCTGGTACACGCTAAAATTGTTTTGTCGGTCGTGAGCCGAATTCCTTGGTGCTGACGCAGTCGCACCAAGGTTCGTCTCACGACTAATATAAGATATTTAGGTAATAGTCGTGAGACGAACTTTTCGCTGGCTGCGCCCGGCGAAAAGGATTCGGCTCACGACGCGAGGCCCGCTGGCTGCGCCCGGCGAAAAGGATTCGGCTCACGACGCGAGGCTCGCTGGCTGCGCCCGGCGAAAAGGATTCGGCTCACGACGCGAGGCTCGCTGGCTGCGCCCGGCGAAAAGGATTCGGCTCACGACGCGAGGCCCGCTGGCTGCGCCCGGCGAAAAGGATTCGGCTCACGACGCGAGGCCCGCTGGCTGCGCCCGGCGAAAAGGATCAGGCCCCTGACGGGACAATTGTATCTTTCCCCGAAATCCCCAATCCGTGCGCCTCTTCCTTTTACTTTGCACCTGCGTCCTCGCCCAATGCCTAAGCCCGCTTACCGCCCAAACCGCCAATAGCGAGGCCGACCGCCCCCTTACCTATTTTTTACCCGACCTGGAGTATGACCCCAGTATCACCACGCCGGAAGCCTTTCTCGGCTGGCAGATCGGAGACTGGCACGTGAGCCACGACCTCCAGCAGGCGTATATGCGGCTCGTCGCCGGCCAGAGCGATCGCATCACCCTGGAGGAGATCGGGCGCACCTACGAGGACCGGCCGCTGCTGAACCTGATCGTGACGAGCCCCGCCAACCAGGGTAAAATGGCCGATTTACAGGATCTCCATTTTCGCTGGAACCAGCGCAATATGGGACTGAAGGACGGCGATATCGACGAAGTACCGGCCGTACTCTACCAGGGGTTCAGCATCCACGGCAACGAACCCAGCGGAGGGAACGCCGCCCTGGCCGTGATCTACTACCTGGCCGCCGCCCCGCTGGACCGGATCCCCGCCCTGGAGCGCAACATTATCATCTTTGACCCCTGCTACAACCCGGATGGCTTCAACCGATTCGCCAGTTGGGTAAATACCCACAAAAACAAGGCCCTGACCCCGGACGGCCAGGACCGGGAGTACAGCGAGGCGTATCCCCGCGGCCGCAGCAATCACTACTGGTTCGACCTGAACCGCGACTGGCTACCCGTACAGCACCCCGAAAGCCGGGCCCGCATTAGGAGTTTTCATAAGTGGAAACCCAACGTGCTGACGGATCATCACGAAATGGGCACCGACGCTACCTTTTTCTTCATGCCGGGAGAACCTACCCGGGTACACCCCATGACACCGAAGGTGAACCAGGAACTGACCGGAGCGATCGGTAAATTTCACGCCCGGGCACTGGACCGGATCGGCAGCCTTTACTACAGCGGAGAGGGCTACGACGATTTCTACTACGGGAAGGGATCGACTTACCCGGACATCAACGGGGCCGTCGGTATTCTCTTCGAACAGGCCAGCTCCCGCGGCCACCTGCAGGAGAGCGACAACGGTCTGCTGACCTTTCCCTTTACCATCCGTAACCAGGTGGTGACCGCCCTGAGTACGATTGAGGCCTTCGGGGAACTGAGAAACGAACTGCTCCGCTACCAACGAACGCACTGGCAGGGAGCCTACGAAGATGACGGTGTATACCTGGTCGACGCCAGCGAAGACCCGGGGCGTGGACAGGCACTACTCGATCTCTTTGTCCGCCACGACGTCTCCGTGAAGGAAGAAGCGGGGCCCGGTGGGAAACTGGGCCGCTTCTACGTTGATCAAACGCCCTTTAGCCGGGCCGTTTTCGAACCCATCCGTGAATTTGGGGACAGTCTTTTTTATGACGTCTCCACCTTCGTGTTGCCCTATGCCTTCAACCTCCCCTTCGA
Organism: Lewinellaceae bacterium; assembly: GCA_963838715.1. Lineage (GTDB taxonomy): Bacteria > Bacteroidota > Bacteroidia > Chitinophagales > Saprospiraceae > Neolewinella. Next base: position 1,505,655 of record CAWISE010000009.1, on the reverse strand, counting down.
GCGCCTGACGGGCTACCCGAAGAACGGCAGCTTCGGCGCGGCCGGAAACCTGAATCCCATTCTGGACAAAACCCGGGCGGAGTACGCCTACGTGCTGCCCTGGAACGACTACTTTGCTCCGAAAGCCGCTTACCGGTTGTTGGAAGCCGGCGTACGGATGACGGTCTCGGATCAGCCCTTTACCCTGCCCGGTGGTACCGTCGTGGGGCGCGGCGGCCTCATTATCCCGCTGGCCAACAACCAGGATATGGAAGCCGGGCAGCTTCACGAACTGATCGATGAGATCGAAGAAGCAACCGGACTGGATTTCCTGACGACGAACAGCGGCAGTATGGAACAGGGGCTGATGCTGGGTAGCCGCTCTGCTTTCCAGACCGTGCGGCAACCTAAGATCGCTTTGCTGGTCGAGGGCGGTGTCAATAGTCTGGAAGCCGGAGAGGTCTGGCACCTGCTGGATCAACGCTTTGGTATTCCGGTCACCAAACTGCCCCTCGATCAAGTCGGCCGGGCCGACCTGAGTCGCTACAATACCATCATTATGGTAGACGGTAGTTACGGCGACCTCGGTAGTTCCGGGGCCGATGCTCTGAAGGACTGGATGGGGCGGGGCAACGTACTGATCACCCAGAAGCGGGCCGGTAGCTGGGCGGCGGCGAACGGACTTTCTTCCGTGTCGATGCGTAGCCTCAGCAAGGATGAGGAAATTCCCGAACGGCGCCCCTACGAAAAAGCGAGTCGGGATCGTGGTGGCCGTGTGCTTGGCGGGGCCATCTACGCGGCGCAGGGTGACCTCACCCACCCGCTACTGTTTGGCATGGTGCGGGAGGAGATCCCCGTTTTCCGGCGGGGCAGTCTGCTGTTTGAACCGACGGGCAATCCGTACGCCACACCGCTGCTGTACGGAGAGAATGCCTTACTCAGTGGCTACTCGCCCCGGGGAATGGAAGCGGACCTGGCCGGTTCGGCCGCCATCGTCGTAAGCGGCAGCCGGGGCGGCCGCACCATCAGTTTTGCCGACAATCCCAATTTTCGGGCATTCTGGTACGGCACGAACCGCTTGTTCATGAATGCTATCTTCTTCGGCAATACCATCCAGCAGGCGGAATAAAGATGATGTTCCTTTCGGCAAGGGGCAGTTACCCCTACTTGCCGTCGGCTTCCGTTTGCTCCAGCCAGCGCATGATACCGGGCCAGTAGGTGTCCTTATCGTCCCACATACTCATGTGACTTCCCTGGGGGTTGAGCAGGTAGCTACCCTTGGGTAGTTTCTCGGAGACCTCCTTCATGTGGGCGGGGTCCATGGTGTCGTAGCCGCCGGCTACGACGAGGGTGGGGATATTAATTTTTTCCAGGTCCGCCATCCGGCTCCAGTTGCGGAGTTTGGCATCTCCCTGGATACCGAACTCGCTGGGTCCCTGCATACCGACGTAAATATCGGTATTGAGTCCTTCAAAGCCCCTGTTCACGGCATCCGGCCATTCCTCCATCGGTAACCGGAGTACATGCTTGGGGTAGTAGTTGAGATAGATACTGTTGAGATACGCCTCGTTTCCATAATCCCTGGCGTCCTCGAAGGCACGGATCTTCGCCAGGGTGTCGGGCGGAAGTTGCGGCCCGAGTACTTCGGCGGCGTAGCGGTTGTAGGCCGGTACGTCCATCATCATGTTGCTGATGATGAGGCCATTCATCTTATCCTGATACTTCAGTGCGTACTCCACACCGAGGATGCCTCCCCAACTGTGGCCGAGGATGTAGAAGTTGTCTTTCGTCAGGTTGAGGGCCTGACGCACTTGCTCTACCTCGTCCACGAACCGATCGATGTTCCAGAGGCTGGTATCCTTCGGTACGTCACTCCGCAGGCTGCCGAGCTGGTCGTAGTAATAGTATTCGATGTTCTTTCCGGGGAAGTACTCATCGATGCTCTCAAAGTAGCTGGAGTTGGCCCCCGGCCCTCCGTGCAGTAAGAGTAGCTTGATCTCCGGATTGTCTCCCACCCGGCGGGTGTAGACCTCGAAATCTCCGACGGGGGTGGTGATGGGAACCATCGTCACGTTTGCCTCGGGATCGACTGCTACCGGAGTAGCTTCGTCACCGGTAGTTTCCATTCCGGTAGCAGGATCGTCACCACAGGTAAACAGAAGAAAGAGCAGAGGGAGGTAGAGGATGGCGCGTTTCATGTACGTAAGATACACCACAAGTCATTTCTCATCCGGAGTCCGGAGGACTCGCTACATTAAGCTAGGGGTCCAGACCCCTAGCGCCAATCATATACGCGCCAACGATCTAGGCCACAACAGATTACGCCGCCCGCTGTAACTGCCGCACCAGCTCCGGTTCCGTTACCGGGGCGAAGAGAATCTCTCCCTTCCGGTCATCCACCACCTCCAGCCGCATGGTAGCCGCCAGTTCGCGGGCCAGGTCGCCCAGCTGAGTGGCGTACGGGATGGAATAGCCCAACGCTGCGTAATGATCTGCGATGCCGATGCGAATACACTCCAGGTGATCGTAGCGCAACAGCAACTCACGTACGCGCCAGCTCTTGGCCACCTTGACGTTGCGATCGGCCAGCCGGGTACGCAGGTCTTCCGCACGGGTCTTGACGACGTGGTCCACCCGGTAGCGGTTCCAGTAATCGGCGGATCCCCGGCGGCGAATGTAAGCGGCCAGGTGGCGGTCTTCGGCGGCGATTTGACAGCTCAGGCGGGTCATCGCTTTTGTTTGTTCCAACAATTCCAGCGTTTGCCCGGCAGTGAGCTGAACCTGCTCCGGGAAGACCGCCTCCTCTTTGGCAATCTTGGTGGCAATGGCCTGTTTGACCTTTGATTTGGAGGACAGGGCGATGAGCCGGGCCAACTCCAGGTTGAAGTAATATTCCCGTACGATTCCTGCCTTGGTCTTGGTGGAACGGGCAAAGTCCTTCATGCCCTCCGGCCGACGAATACCGTCACTGAACTGATAAACGTCTTTCACCCAGAGGCGGACGTTCGCCTGGTAGTGATGATCGGCCAGGCCGAGGCAACGGTGAAGATCCGTTGCCTTGATGACGCGGGTCCCTTTCTGAGAAGTGAGAATGTTAAGCTCCATTGTTGGAAACTGCTGTTGTTGCAACAAATTTATGGTTTGTTGGAAAGAAAAACAAGTTTCAAACAAATAATTTTTCAAAATTTTGCGAATACCGATGGATGTGTCACCGAAATGGTTAGTGCTGTCTACTTCAGGGACTTAAAGAATAACCAGACCAGTAGCGCCGATTTTCCCCGGTAGTCTTGCTCCCGGAGCAGGGCGTTGTAGTTGGCGGACACGGTTTCGTCCTTTTCCAGAAAGCTGCGCAGGGTCTTCAGTAACTTGGTGTAACGGGGAAAGTCGGCCGCTACCGGCACGTCCTTGCCGCCCAGCTTGGTACATACTTCCTGCAGTAACGGAGTGGAATAGGGAGCGTATACTTCGGGGTACTGACCCGACAGGTACAGGGAGACGGCATTGTAATCATCATCGTGGTAGTGGGTGGGAATGCGTGCCTTGGGCCTGGCGTCCCGAAAACGATTGAATAACTCGTTGACGTAGAAAACGAACCGCTGGATACGACCCTCCAGGTCACGGTCCTCGCTGTACAGGTCGCGGAAGGCATCGCGAACGAAGTCGGGTTCCCACTCCATCAGGGCCAGCATGGCGCGTTTGGGATCGTAGCCGTCGCGGCGGTAGTGACGGCGGTTGGTCTTGCTGTCCAGTGCCAGGTCGTAGGCGGTGTGGAGGTCCTTGCTCTCCACGTCGAAGTGGTCCTGCCAGTTTTTCTGGGTTTCGAATAGGGGGAGGCACTTCTCGGCGGCTTCCGTCGCGAGCCACGGACCGAAGTCGGTGACCGCCTGCTGGATCTTGGGCACTTGCATGGCCGCGAAATTACGACCTTTGACCCCGTGAAGTCCATTGCCGAAGAATGTTACCGTCACTGCCGGGAATTCGACCTGGTCATCGATAGCCGGCGGGTGATCGATCCGGCCGCCACGCTCTTCTGCGCACTGGCCGGCCGTCGCCACGACGGACACGACTTTCTGGTCGGTCTCTACCATCGGGGCGTCCGTCACTTCGTCATCAGCCGGCCGGAATTCGTGAAAGGCGACCGTATGCCGGAAGCCACCCTCTATCTGGTCGACGACGTGCCGGCCCTCATGCTGTTACTGGCCGCCCAACGCCGGAGGGCATTCCGGGGGAAAGTGATTGCCATTACCGGCAGCAACGGAAAGACGATGGTCAAAGACTGGCTGGTGCAGATACTCTCGACCCGGGGTCGCGTGATTGCCAGTCCGCGTTCCTTCAACTCCCGGATCGGGGTGGCCCTCTCCGTCTGGCAGCTGTCCGCTGGCTACGAGTACGCCGTCTTCGAACTGGGTATCAGCGAAGCGGGGGATGCCGAAAAACTGGCCGGAGTGGTGGAACCTGACCTGGGTGTCCTCACCAATATCGGCAGCGCCCACGACGCAGGCTTTCCCGACCGCTCCACCAAGATCCGGGAGAAACTGGACTTGCTCCGGGGTAGCATTCTGATCCTTCCCGATGATCCGCAGATTGATGCCCGACTTACGGCGGACGATATCGTTGTCACCCGCTGGATGCCTTACGGCGTGAGCGGCATCCGGATCGACAAAAGAACCATCGAATATCCGTTGCCCCTTCAGTCCGCCGTGGAGGTGTACAACGGGCGGGTGGTGATGGCGGTACTCCACACCCTCTTCCCGAAGGCCGTCTCCTTCCGCGAGGAAATGTCGGAACTCCGTCCGCTGGCCAATCGCCTCGAGCAGCGGGCCGGGCGCGACGGGGGAATTATCATCAACGACAGCTACAGTAACGATCTGGACGCCCTGGCCGCCGCCATCGACTACGCCGAAATGCAGGACGGTCACGGTCGACTCACCCTGATCCTGGGAGACATCCAGCCCGCGGACGGTCTCGCCGGTAAGCTTCACCAACTCCTGGAGGGCCGCGTCGATCGGCTCATCACCGTCGGGCCGGACGCCGATGCCCTCACCGCCGGCTTTCGTAATCGGGAAAATTACGCCTCCGTTGCGGAGTTGTTGAAGTGGTCCGACCACCTGGAGCTGGGCGGGCAAACCACCCTGGTGAAGGGGAGTAGCCGGCAACAGCTCTCCCGGCTCGTCGATCGGATTGCCCGGGGCCGCCACCGCACCGTGCTGGAGACCGACCTGCGGGCTATCCGCCACAATTACTCGGTCTACGCCGGGCTGGTCCCGCGGGACGTGAAGAAGATCGTTATGGTTAAGGCCAGTGCTTACGGGGGCGGACTACTGCCCGTCGCCCGTGCCCTGGTGGCCGCCGGTGCCGATTACCTGGCCGTTGCCTACCCGGGGGAGGGAGCTACCCTGCGGGCGGGCGGCCTGACCGGACCGATCATGGTGCTGAACGTCGACGAGCAGGAACTGGATGTTTGTCAACAACATCGACTGGAGCCGGTAGTGTACAGCGATAATATCCTCCACCGCGTACTGCCGCTACGGCTGCGCGTACACCTGGAGATCGACACGGGAATGGGGCGCCTCGGGTTTCCTCCCGCGGAACTTCCCCGCCTCCGAAACGCCTTTGCCGATCCGACCCGGATCGCTTCCGTATTCACCCACTTGTCCGGGAGCGAAGACGAGGGGCTGGACGGATACACCTACGAGCAGCTCCTGACCTTCAGTGATGCCTGCGAGCGGGCCTGGCCTTCCCCGGAGCAGCGCCCTCCCCGCCACGCGCTCAACAGCAATGGCATCAGCCGATTCCCGGAATACGCCTTCGAGATGGTCCGCCTCGGGATCGGCCTTTTCGGAATCGGTGACGCTAAACTGGCCGGTCGACTAACGCCCGCTACCCGGCTTACCGCCCAGGTGACGGCCGTGCGCCGTTATCCGGCCGGTACCTGCATCGGCTACAATCTCCGGGGGAAACTGAAGGCGGATGCCACCATCGCCGTACTCAGTATCGGCTACGCCGACGGGCTGCCCCGCCTGGCCGGAGAGGGCCGCTTTTTCGTACTGATCGCTGGCTACCGCTGCGCCACCGTCGGGGCCATCTGTATGGATATGTGTATGGTGGACGTTACCGATATTCCCAGGGTGCGCCCCGGGACCGAGGCCGTTATTTTCGGGCCGGAACACCCGGTGGACGTACTCGCCGCCGCCGCCCGGACGATCCCCTACGAAATCCTGACCGGGGTGGGGGAGCGGGTCCACCGCGTCTATTTAGGGGAATGAAAAGACCATATCATCCACGGTAACCCTACCCGTGTCCACTCCGCCATCCGGCCGTCGTCGGGGACGGGCTCGAAGGCCAGGCATCCCGCCAGTAACTCCGGTTGCCCGTCTCCGTTGACGTCCCCGACCTCCAGCCGGATGAAACGGTGGGTGCCGCTACCCGCCAGGGGGTGAAAGGTCCACCCCTCCGCTCCGGAGCGGAACAGACCGATGGAATGAGGCTCCCCCGAGGTATAATCCGGGAAAAAAGAGATGGCCGCGATCTCCACCTGCCCGTCGCCGTCGAAATCCGCCACCCGGGCGCCGTAGGCTCCGGGGAGGGGAAGAAAGAGCGCCTCCTCGAAGGAACCGTCCGTCCGGCCGGTAAAGATCCGGATACCGTGGTAGGGCTTCGGGAACGGCCGGTAATCCGCATTGTCTCCGGCGGTATGCAGGAGGTCCGGCCGGCCGTCCCCGTTCCAATCCGTGACGGAAAGAGCGCTGCTGCCGTAGCTGGGCGGAAAACGCAGTAGTGTTTCCGCTCCGAACCGGTTTTTACCCAGTGGGCGGTAGCGGACCACCTCCTCCCGGCCCTGGGCGTAGAGCACCGCGAAACCGTCCGCTCCCAGGTCTACGACCTCGGTAGCGCCGGTCCGTTCGGCGATGGTGGTACGGACGTAATCGCCCCCGGCATCCCGGTCGAGCAAACTGAGCCGTCCGGCCCACTTCCCGAACTCGGTCACGACGATCTCCGGTTCGGGGTCGTCGTCCAGGTTGCGGACGAGCAGGGAGGTGGGCCGGCGTAGCCCCACGGCGAGCGTCACCGGACCGGCCGGCCCGAGCATCACCACGCGGCCGACCGCCTCATCGGTGGGCGTGAAGGAGCCGATGATCGTCAGGTAGCTCACTCCTGCGTAGCTCTCCGCGTCCGTGACCCCGGCCCCGACCCGTACTTGCCGTAGCGGCTCCAGCTCGCCCCCGAATTCAAGGAGGGTCTCTTTATTGAAATCCGCCGTCCAGATCCGGCCCGGACCCGGAAAGCCGACGTAGGTAGTGGCCGGCGGAGACAGGTAGATATCGGGAAACCGGGGCGCTAGGAAATCGATCTCCGGGCCGGTAACCGGTCCCGCGGCCAGAATGGTGTCGGGGGCTTGTTCCTCGTACCAGCGGACAATAGCGGACCACTCCGCTTCGGTTACGGGGCCACCGGTCGGAAGGACGTCTTCCGCCGTTTTCGTGAAACTGGCACCCGCGCGCCGTCGCCCCAGAAACGCACCCATTCTGGGCAGTACCACCTCCCGCCAGACGGAGCGGGGCAGTTCGGAGGGGTCCGGTACCAGGTGGCAGCCGCCGCAGTGGGTCAGGACGGCTTCCGGACGGTTACCGGAGGGCAGTTCCGTTTCCCGCCCGCAACAAATCACGCCGAGGGAAAGCGTAAGTAAGAGGGCCAGGCGGACCATCAGCGGGTACCGCCGACCTGCCGGTCCGGCCATTCCGGGTGGTGGGGTAAGGCCGTGGGGACCCGGTTCAGCGACTCGAAATCGGTCAGGCTGTTCAGGAACGCCACGAGATCGGACTGGTCGCGTTCCGACAGGCTCAGGGAGTCGAAGGGCAGTGTCTGGTGCTCCAGTTCGATCCCGATCCCGGCCCCGCCGCCCAGCTGATAGAACCGCACTACTTCTTCCAGCGTCCCGTACACGCCGTTGTGCATGTACGGAGCGGTAACGGCGGCGTTGCGTACCGTCGGCGTTTTGAAGGAAAAGGCCAGGTGGGCGGCTTCGTCCTCCGGGCGGTCGTTGGCGGCGCGGCCGGGGTCGGGGTCCAGTCGTGCATCGGTCCACCTGGCTTCGGCCGGTACGCCGAGCACCTCGGATTCGCTCTCGCGGTAGTAGGGGGGCACCAGGCCGGAAAAGGTGGGCGCGAAGTGGCAGGTACCGCAGACGGCGCGGCCCATGAAGAGGTCGTGGCCGCGCACGACGGCGGGCGGCAGGGCGTCGGTTTCTCCCCGGGCGTAGCGGTCGAAGGGGGAATCGAAGGCCCGCAGGGAGGCTACGTAGCGGGTCAGGGCATCGCTGATGCTCCAGCGGCTGAGCTGGTACTTGGGCTGGTCACCGTAGGCCCCGGCAAAGTACTTTTTGTAGGTTTCGCTACCGCGCAGCCGCCGTTCGATGGTGACGAAATCGGTGGCGAATTCCCGGTGATCGCTCACCACGTGTTTCATCTGCCGTTCGAGAAATTCCTCGCGCAGGTCGTAGAAATATTTTTCGGCGAAAACACTGTTGATCAGGGTGGGGGAGTTGCGGTCCAGACTGCCCTTTCCGTCGGTGAAAGCCCGTTCGGGGCGGTGGCAGCTGGCACAGCTCAGCTGACCGTTCTTGCTGAGAATGGGATCGAAAAAAAGCAGCTCGCCCAGGGCCGTGCGTTGCGCCGCGACCGGGCTGTCTTCCAGCCGGGCGAAATAGTCCGGGTTCAGCCAGTTGTCACTGAACAGGTAGGGGGCCGTCGGGTCCAGTGGGAACTGCCGTTCGCGAACGTCGTAGCTGCTCTCGATGAGCAGCGCGGCCCGGGCCAGCGGCAGGTCGCGGGTCAGGGGGTTCACCACTTCGCGGAGGAAGGTCAGCCGCCCGAAATTATCGAAATCATCGGTAGCCAGTAATTCCTCCGCGCGCCCCAGGGCCGCCATGAGGGAGCGCAGTAGCTCCGTATGCTGGGCGGCAAGCGCGGGTGCATAATTTTCCACGACGGCCCGCAGGACGGTCAGGGCCGTGCGGGCCTCGGGCAGCGCGGCCACGGAGCCGGGGGTGTCGAAGCCCGTCAGGCCGAGGGTGTAGACCCGGACGACCTGCTGCCGTAACGCCTCGAATACCTGGTGGTGCTGGATGGACTGCCCGGCCAACGGCCGCCAGACCTGGATGAAAGCCCGTTCCAGTTCCACGGTCAGTCGGAGCAGTTCCGTCCGGTCGGGTGCCTCCCCGAAGAGCAGCTCGTCGATCGTCTGCAGCCCCCGGGGCGGGAGGACGACCACGGCCGGCACCCCGGGTTCGGTCTTCGGCAGCGGGGCCCCGTTGAGGTAGCGGGTGGTCCCCTCGGGGTCAAGGTAGGCCAGCAGGAACTCCAGTTTTTTGTACTGTCGCCGGAGGGCCAGATGGTGCTCCCGCAGCAACGATAACCGGGTGGTCGTATCCGTGGCCAGCATCCGGAAACCGGCGAGTTGGTCGGTGAAGGTTTGTCCCTCCGCCCGGAAAGTGGTCCGAACGCTTTGCAGGGCGGCGGTCAGGTCGGTGCGCTCGGGGATTCGTGCGGGCCCTCCGACATCCAGGAAATGCCCCAGCCAGACGAATCCGGTAAGGAGCAGGAAGATTTTCAGGGTATGCATGGTGGCGGATTAAAGAAGAGCCGGCGGCAGAAGACCACCGGCTCTCCGGAAAAGCAATCAGGGTAAAAGGAAATGAAGCAATCAGGGTTAGTTTTTCACGAACTCGACGGTTTGTCCGCTGCCATTTTGCAGGTAGTACATCCCCGCGGCCAGGTGGGCCACGTCGATCTGGTGGACGTTGCGGTACACCCGCAGCCGCTGACCGCTCTGGTTGTACAGGGCTACGTCCTGGGTTTCCTGGAAGTAGACGACCTGGGTGGTCGGGTTGGGGTAGATACCGAAGCTGCCCTCGAAGGCACCATCTTGCGGCCCTTCGAGGTTGCTCACCGTGAGCTCGTCGAAGCCGTGGATGGCGAACGTCAGGCTGTGGTTGAAGGGGAAGGGGTTGGCCCCGGTCGGGTGCTGACTGTTCACGAGCAGGCTTTTACCGTCGGGGGTGGGCATGGCGCCGGTGATCTCGGCCCCGACCGGGGTGGCGGTGATGCGGATCAGGTCGTCCACCGAGGCGCTGTCCAGGGTCAGGTCGAGCAGGTAGAGCTCACAGAGGTTGTGGCTGACGGCCGGGTCGGAGGGCATCCGGCCGAAGCTGCGCCCGTTGAGGTCCTCGCAGATCACCAGGAAGGGGCGCCCGTCGATGGTCATCACGTTGAGCCCGTCGGGGTTGGAGAGGTGCTTGTCCGGGTAATCCGCCTGGGTGGGGCTTTCGGCGAAGTAGGGCCCACCCTCGATCTGGACGTCGATCTCCTCGGTTGCGGGGTCGTAGACGAGGACGCGCCCGTAGTAGTCCCAGTAAGCGGATTCACCGGGGTCGGTAACCTGCTGGTCCTGGGCGCGGGCCAGGTGGTGGGGGGCGTACACCGCACCCGCTCCGGCTTCCCCCCTCCAGGCACCGCCCGGGTTGTCCCGTCCGGTTTCGGTCAGGTAGATCAGGCCGGTGGAGGGGTCGATGGCCACCCACTCCAGGCGGTTGTACATGGTTGCGCCGGCCGCCGTTCCCTGGTCGGTGAAGTTCAGCATCTTCTCGGCGGTCTGCTCGATCTCCACCCACTTCTCGGCGGCGTCGTGCTTGTAAACGAAGGTCTTGCCCCGGGTGAAATCACCGGGGGTATCGGCAACGAACTTGACGAAGTAGGCCGGGGTGGCGTCGACGCCCAGGTAAATGGTGCGGTTGTCCATGCTCACGGTGCCGCCCTCAAAGCCCTGGCGGCCGAAGTTGTACTGCTTGCGGACGGCAACGGCCTCGCGGGGGTCGATCTCGACCATCCAGTTGAAGTTCTCGTACTTAGCGATGGTGTCTCCGTCGATGAAGGGGAACTCGGGGGCATTCACCTTCCAGGGCCGCAGGTCGCGGACGCCCTGGTTGGCGGTATTCCCTCCTCCGTTCTCGTCGTATCCGATACCGTAGGGGCCGGATCCGAAGGGCTGATCATTGGAGTAGCGACCGTTGTTGATGTCGCTGTTACTGCCGCGGAACCACTCCTCGGCCGTCCAGATGCGTCCGTCAACGCGGCTGCTGATGCCGCCACAATTCATGCCGGTCTCGCCGACGGTGTTGACGAAGTCGACGTTGAAGAAGTCTCCGGTGCGGCCGTCGGGCAGGCTTTGCTCCAGGATGTCCAGGTCACCGCTGATGGCGTTGCGCTCGACGCGGAAGACGGTCATGCCGCCACCGTCACCGATGCGATCGTCGCGGTAAATGCTCTCGTGGTTGACGGATACCCAGCCGAGGCTTTGTCCGCTGGTGTCGGGGGTGAAGCCGACGAAGTCGTGCCACTCCTTGGCGTGGGTCTGGCCGGCCTCGTTGCCGTAAGTGGCCGTGGTCTGGACCATGTCCACGCCCCCGACGAAGAGGACCTGGAGGTCGAGCGGGCTGCCGGGCATCAGTACTCGCTCGGGAGCGTAGCCCTCCGGAATGTCGATCTCGGCGGGGAAAACGACCTGGGCACCGGCGGCGGCACTCAGGAGTAAAAGAAATAAGCTAGTGTAGAGGATTCTCATGGCTTGGGTTGATTTGCCACAAAGGTCCCCAGCCAGTATTGCCCCTGTTTTAGCGTCTTGTTAGGGCACTCTTAGTTTTCTGCTCCGGATGTTAAACGGGGCTCAACTGGATGTTAACCCCTTAAAGGAGCGTTTACGTACGGATAATCCGGTCGCGATCCCACGGACCGTCCGGGGAGGTATGCACCTGCGTCCCCGCCCGTTTCCCTACCTTTGGCCCCACATCAAATGTAGATAATATCAAATTTAAGAAATAAGTATATCGCTGCCCGGCTTCGTCTTTCCATTTACTAATTCTAATCTCTTCCTGCTTAATGTCCCGTTCGCTCACCCGGATTGGCGTCTTTTACGACGGCAATTATTTTCTGCACGTATCCAATTACTATAATTACGACCACCCCCAGCGGCGGCGACTCAGCATAACCGGGCTTCACCGTTACGTGGAGACCACCGTTGCGCGCATGGAGGACATCCCCGACGGCCACGCCAAGATCGTCGACGCCCACTATTTCCGCGGTCGGCTGAGCGCCCAGGAAGCCCAGCAACGGGGCCCCGTGCTCTACTACGACCGGGTGTTCGACGACATCCTGATGAGCAGTGGGGTAAGTACGCATTACTCTCCGCTGAGGACCCGCGACGGCCGCCGCCAGGAGAAGGGGATCGACGTCTGGTTCGCCCTGGAAGCCTACGAAACCGCGCTGTTGCGCAAACTTGACGTGGTGGTCCTGATTGCCAGCGACAGTGATTACGTACCCCTGGTGCGCAAGCTGAACTCCCTGGGGTGCCGGGTCGTCATCCTGGGCTGGGACTTTGAGTTCACCACCGATAACGGTAGTAAAATGGTCACCCGCACCAGCCAGGACCTGATCGAGGAAGCCACCTACCCCCTGCAGATGGATTACCTGATCAACCACCCCCGCCCCGGCGAGGAGGGACTGATCGACGGCATCTTCGTCCCCGCCAACGACAAGAAGCGCCGCGAGACCGTCCCGGCGGAGGCGGATGACGAGGAAGTCGATTTAGAGGAGCCCTCCGAAGGCGATATCGGCGACGTCCGGGAGGGGGAGATATTCAGCCTCAAGGGCGGCTACGGCTTCATCAAGTACCCGCCGAACAATCTTTTCTTCCACCACACCACGGTGCGTAACGTCGATTTTTCCGCCCTGAAGGAGAACGACGTGGTGGAGTACGTGCTCTCCCACAACGACCGGGGCCAGCTGGTCGCCGTAGATGTAGACCTGATCGAGGAGGCGGACTACGACGACGAGGAGTGATCTTCATCAGCCGGAAACTGAGGGCGGACGGCCCGCTGCGCCGCTGGGCGGCCGGGCGGGGAGAGGAGCTGACGGCCCGCTCCCTGCTGCGGTTCGACCCGGTACCCTATACCCCGCCGCCGGACGCGGACTGGTGGTTTTTCTACAGCTCCCGGGCGGTGGAATTTGGGCTGTCGGAACACCGCCCACCATCCGCTACCCGGCTGGCGGCCATCGGCCCGGGGACGGCCGAAGCACTGCGGGAACACGGTCTGGAACCCGACTTTACGGGCACGGGAAACCCGGAGGAGACCGCCGCCGCCTTTGCCGGAGTGGCGGCGGGGGACCGCGTTTTTTTCCCCCGTGCCCGTCAGAGCCGGCTCAGTATTCAAACGGCCCTGGTCGGTAGGATCACGGTGCTCGACGCAGTTTGTTACGACAATGTCGTTAACCCGCCGGAGGGGCCGATCCTTGCCGATACCTACGTGTACACCTCCCCCCTGAACGTGGCTGCCTACCTGGACCACTGGGAGATGCAGGGGGATGCGCGGGTGGTCGCGATCGGACCCAGTACGGCCGCCGCCCTCCGGGAGCGCGGTATCGAACCCCTGGTGGCCGGGGAGCCGACGGAGGAGGCCCTGGTGGGGTTACTGTCCGGCAACTAATTCCGCCGCTGCCCGTTTTCCTCCCACAACCCTCCTCCCCATGATCGGCTGGCGCTTCAGACACCTTATTCCCGGGCAGGACGACGAGGCCCCCTTCGACCGTCTGCTCAAGCTCTTCCAGGAGCTGCTCACCCATACTTCCGGTAACGTCGGCGAGGCCCTCAGTTGGCTGACCCAACTCGATCGTCAGTACGAACTGACGAACGACGACTACTCCATGGCCGACTTTATCCAGGAGCTGATCGACAAGAATTACGTCAAACCGGGTGACGGACCGGGCGATCCGCCCTACGTCCCCACCGCTAAAATGGAGGGGGAGCTGCGGCAGAAAGCGCTGAAGGACATCTTCGGCGACATCAAAAAGACCAAGCGGGGAAATCACAGTACCCGGTACAGCGGGCGGGGAGACGAAGCGACGAGCGAACGACGCCCCTTCGAATTCGGGGACCCGCTCGATAAACTGGCCGTCTCCGAAAGTCTGCGCAACGCCCAGATCAACCACGGTATCGGGGACTTCAAGTTGACCCACGACGACCTGGAGGTGTACGAGACCCACTACCAGGCCCAGATGTCGACCGTCCTGATGATCGACATCAGCCACTCCATGATCCTCTACGGGGAAGACCGCATCACCCCGGCCAAGAAGGTGGCCATGGCGCTCTCCGAGTACATCACCACCCGTTTTCCGAAGGATACGCTGGACGTGATCGTGTTCGGCAACGATGCCTGGCCGGTGGAGATCAAGGACCTGCCCTACCTCCAGGTCGGGCCCTACCACACCAACACCGTGGCCGGCCTCGAACTGGCCATGGATATCCTGCGCCGCCGCCGCAACCCCAATAAGCAGATCTTTATGATCACGGACGGGAAACCCACCTGCATCAAGCGTGGTAACCGCTACATCAAGAACAGCATGGGGCTGGACCGCACCATCGTGAACCGCACCCTCAATCTGGCGGCCCGGTTGCGCAAGATCAACGTGCCGGTAACCACCTTCATGATCGCCCAGGACCCCTACCTCGTCCAGTTCGTACAGACCTTCACCGAGACCAACGGCGGCAAAGCCTACTACAGTGGCCTCAGCGGCCTCGGCGACTTCGTTTTCCGCGACTACAAACAGAACAAGAAGAAGTGAGGAACTTGTTACTCGTGGCTGGCTGCTGGCTGCTGTTCAGTACGGCCGTCAGTGCCCAGTTGCGCCCGACCGCTGACCATTTACCACTGACCATCGACCAACAACCGGGCGCGGACGCAGGTGCAAATTTTCTAACTACCTCTCCGTCCCGGCTTTCCCGGTCATCAGGCCTGCTAGCTACCGTCGACTACGGACCATCGACTATACCTGCCCCTACTCCTTTTGACTTTACCTCCACCCGTCCCCATCTCGCTTTTTTTTGCCGGCTGGAGATCAACGAGGCCCGGGGGGCGGTCATCCCGATGAAGTTCCGCCTGGGCGGGCACCGGTCGTGGCAGGAGGATCTACTGAGGTAGGGCCGTCGGCGCACAAATCCGTCACTTTATTGTTTATATAAGGTCTACGCAGTAGTAGGCCGATTATTTCCATTTAACCCCACTTACCGAATGCCCACCGCAACACTACAGGACGAAAAGAAATTACACCAGATCTACCACAACGTTTGGGGAGGAGACGACCTCCACATCGGGATCTACCGGCCCAAGACGCTGTCCATTGCCGAAGCCAACCGTAAGACCACGGAACGAATGATCCGCCTGCTGCCCAAGATCAAGCGGGCCTCCAAAATTCTCGTCGTACAGTCCGGTTTCGGGGGGGCTGCCCGCTTTATTGCCGAGACCTACGGCTGTAAAGTGTGGTGCATCAACGACGATGCCACCCAGAACCAGTACAATGAGGAGCGCATCGCCGAACTCGAACTGGAGAAAAAAGTGAAGGTCGAAAAGGGGTTCGTGGAATACATGCCCTACGAACCCGACTACTTTGATTTCGTCATCGCCCAGGATGCCCTGAGCCTTACCGGCAAGAAGCGGGAAACTTTCCGGGCCATCCACCGCGTGCTCAAGCCGGAGGGACGCTTCATCATCTCCGCGCTGATGCGCAGCGAGGACTGTGAAGAGAAGGATTCCGAGAAGCGCATCAAGCAGTTACCCGTCGAGGAACTGATCACCGAGGAGCAGTATACTTCCGATGCCAAGCGGGGGTTCCTGCAGCAGATTTACAGTATTGAACTCTCCGACCAGCTCATTACCCACTACAACAAGGTATTGCTGACCCTGACGGCCAACAAGGAGAGTCTCGTCAAACAGAGCAGTAAGCGCTTCGTGGATGCCCGGATCAAGGCCTACGAGAATTTCATCAAGCTGGCCGAGGATGGCTGCCTGGACTGGGGCATCCTGATGTTTCAGAAAATGAATGGATAGTTCTTTCCGGGAAAGTTTAATCGTCCGGAGTGGACGAACCGGTGGCTGCACCGTGGGTTAAAGAGGAAAACTCCACATGATGCGAGCATTATTCCTCGGGTTAGCCATTTTCCTCATTGCGGCCTGCACTTCAGAAACCGATTCCACGGCGGGAACGACGGAAACAGTGCCGGAAATCGCCTATCCCGGAGAAAGCAAAAATGACGACGGCTCCGGCAATTTAGATACCGGGGCTTACGCTGCCAGTTTGCAGGGCTTCTGGAAGCGGACCACCTATCCCTACGGTTCGGTACAGTTTGGGGGCGGTCAGGTCAAATTCATTACCGGCGAGGGCAGTGCGGAGGAACCACGCTGGCAGCATTTCGAACTGACCTCCGATTGCCCGTACACCGACGAGCGGGAGCAATCCGGGCGTGGAGTAGCCTACATGTCCGTGGCCGGAAAAGAGCTCTGCGAAAAACTCACCCTCACCGGCAATCGCCTGGAATACATCACGGCGGGGGGCGGCACCATTGCTTACGAGCGGCAGTCGGACGAAGCAGCGGTGGAAGAGGATGGCCGCGATGGAGGTATTCCGGAAACTATCCGGGGAACCTGGGCCACCGAGTCTGGCAAATGCGCCGTGCGGAACCACGATCGCATCACGATAACTGGTGAAGGTATCGATTACTTCGAGGCATCCGCCGAACTCCGGCGGCAGCGCGAACGGTCAGCTACGCGCATCCTCGCCGACTTCGATTACCAACGCACCCACCCCGACGCCAATCGAAAAACAAAGATCATTTCCCTCGATGTACAGGAGGACGGAAGCCGGATGGTGCTCCGGGAATACCAGGCCGGAGAAGATGCCGGCATGCACCGTTACCTGCGCTGCAGCCAGAACTGAGCTGTCGATCTACGAAGAATAGTCTGGGCGCGAGGCAGCAATGGCAGAGAGAAACCCCACGCTGAATGATAAGAGTAATGGGTAAATACCAGGACTGGTGGCTGCCCACAAACGTATGGCAATTAAGGCATTTCGCTACCGGGCAACCCGAGGCTCGTAATCGTCAAAGGCCGGATTTGACCCCGGCGTGGGAGACAATTGCCGTAACAGGTACAGATCGACCGCGCTGAAACCAACTTTGGAAACGACCGGAACGATCACGTACAGCCAGGTTTCCAACCCCTGGCCGATAATTCCACTACCCGACGGCCCCAGCCACCAGATCGTCGGATACGCCATCCAGAGTACGGACAACAACGTAGCCACGGTGGTGTACACCTTGCCCAGGTCGTCACCCTGGCGGTAGGCGAGTTGCCGTAGCGGCCCCCAGGTCATCCACAGAATGACCAGTAGGGCCGCCGTTCCGCAGAGGAAAAAGACGGCTCGGGCGGGACCGGTACTCAGGTCGGCGACCAATCCGCAAAGGATCATGATCACGTCCGTCCCTACCAGTGCCCAGAGCAGGGCAGCGTCACGTCGTTCCAGGCGGTGCATGGCCGTCAGGGCGAGCGCAAGCAACAGTAACGGCGTGGTGACCACCCAGTCTACGTACCGACCCCAGTAAGTGGTCTGCCCCGCGATTTCCGTCTGGCCCATCCCGTAGCTCATGGCCAGGTAAACCAGACCGGACCAAACCGGAATCAGAATCGCTACCGTGTATTCCGATTCGTGCACGCCCCTGGGGTTGCGGGACCAAATGAAGAATAGCAGTGCACCGGCGGCCATGCACAGGATGTAAATAGTATAGGGTAGAGCTGATTCCACGGTTGGGGGTTTACTGAGTGCAACCCGCTCAAGACCTTAATATGTTCGGTGGATGAGCAGTTACAAAGTTTTCCAAAGCCCGGTGGGCGAACTATCTTTACCGCCCCCACAGAAAAAATAGAATGAAAGTCGCCGTCGTCGGCGCTACCGGCTTGGTCGGCGGCGTCATGTTTGAAGTACTCCGGGAACACAAGTTCCCCATCACCGAGTTACTGCCCGTTGCTTCCGCCCGCAGCGTAGGAAAACAGCTGGAATACGACGGTAAGACCTACACCGTGGTCTCCATGCAGGACGCCGTGGATGCCCGCTGCGACGTAGCCATCTTCAGTGCCGGGGGAGCCACCAGCCTGGAGTGGGCCCCGAAGTTCGCCGCCGTCGGAACCACCGTGATCGATAACTCCAGCGCCTGGCGGATGGACCCCGACAAAAAGCTGGTGGTACCCGAGTGCAATGCCGGGGTGCTGACCGCGGAGGATAAGATCATTGCCAACCCGAACTGTTCGACCATTCAGATGGTCGTGGCCCTGGCCCCCCTGCACGAGGCCTTCGGGATCAAGCGGCTGGTGATCTCCACCTACCAGTCCTTTACCGGGACGGGCGTTCCGGCCGTCCGTCAGTACGAGGCCGAGCGCGCCGGAGAGGATACCAGCGGTACCGACCGCCCCTACCCGTACCCCATCTTCGAGAACTGCATCCCCCACTGCGACGTTTTCCTGGACAACGATTACACCAAGGAAGAAATGAAACTCGTTCACGAGACCCGTAAGATCCTCGGAGACGACAGCATCGCGATCACGGCAACGGCCGTTCGCGTTCCCGTACACGGCGGTCACAGCGAGAGCGTGAACGTCGAATTTCACCGTCCCTTTACCATCGGTAAGGTGCGTGAACTACTGGGCGCCGTCCCCGGGCTGGTCGTCCAGGATGACCCGGCGAACAATGTGTACCCCATGCCGCTGTTGGCAAAGCACAGGGACGAGGTGTTCGTCGGTCGTCTTCGCCGCGACGAGAGCATTGAAAACGGACTGAATATGTGGGTAGTAGCGGATAATCTGCGCAAAGGAGCGGCGACCAACGCCGTTCAGATCGCCGAATACCTGCTGGCCCACGACCTGATTAAGAACAATACTACCGTGGAAGCGTAGCCGACGGGCTTGCTTCCTGGGTTTTTGCACCTGCGCACCGTCGCCCATCCCTAGTTGCTGGTTACTAGTTATCTGGATGACGGTCGTAAAACTAGCATCGAGTAACCAGCAACTAGCAACTAGTAACCATGAGAAACCGAATTGCCCTCTGGGGGCGTGACGCCCAGGAAAAACGTGTACTGATCACGATCGAATTGCAGCCCACGGATAACGTCGTGCGCATCGAAACCTTTCCCGAAAAATTGGTGTCCGACGAAGTGTACAAACTCTTCATGGACAACTGGCGGAAGAACAAGGAAGCCGAACTCCCCGAAGCAGACCGCGTCATTGCCCGCGAACTGAGCGTTACCGAAAGTCTGTTGCCCGACGACCTGAAGGCCGAGCAGACCGACATGGTGATCCGTGCCCAGACCGAGTGGCACTTCCACGTACTGAGCGAAAAGCTGGCCCAGACTTACCGCAGCGAACTGGCCGAGATCGAGGACCGCATCGAACGCGCCACCGAGTACAGCAGCGAACTGTGGAACCAGGCCAAGAACTTCTGGCAGAAGGTGCAGAGCCAGCTCCAGGACAAGACCTTACTGCGCGAGCAGGGTAACGAACTCCGGAAACGCAGTGACGCCGTCTTTGCCCAGTTGAAGGAGATGCGCGACAAGGTCAACGAGCAGTACAAGGAGGAGAGTGAAAAGCAATTCGCCGCCTTCGGTAAATTGCTCGACGACGTGGACAAGCGTACGGAGGAAGGGACCCACCTGCGGAAGGTATTTGACGACCTGCGGAACATCCAAAAGAAGTTCCACAACGTGAAGTTCACGAAGCAGGACCGGGATAAGATCTACCAGCGCATCGACAGTGCCTTCAAGACCGTGAAGGAAAAGCGCGGACAGGGCAGCGAGAACCGTGCCGCCAGCGAACTCGGACGCACCCAGTCGCGCTACAACGGCCTGATCAAGGCGATGGAGCGGATGCAGAGTAGCATCGGCCGGGACGAAAACGACCTGAAGTTCGAGCGCCGCCGCATCGAGCGTACCAACGGACAGTTGGAAGCCCAGATCCGCGAAGCCAAGATCATCATGATCGAAAGCCGGGTCAAGAGCAAGCGCGCCAAGATCGAGGACATGGAGAAGACCAAGGTCGAACTCGAGAAGCGCATGGCACGTGAAAAGAAGCAGGCCGAAAAGGCCGCCCAGCGTGCCGTCGAAAAGCAGGCCGCCGAAGCCGCCAAGGCCAAGATTGCCGCCCAGATCGCTAACCGGGAGATCAGTCCCGAGGAAGCCGCCAAACTGGAAGCCGCCGCCGCGCTCATCTCCGACGGTAAGAAGAAAAAGAAGAAAGACAAGAAGTTTGCCCGCCGTAAGCAGGAGGCCGAAAGCGGCCCCGTAGCCGGAATGGTCGCCATGAGCGAGATCGTATCCGGGGAAGCCGTTCCCGGCAAGCCGGAAAGCGTGGTCGAACAGGTGACTGAAACCGTCGCCACGGCCGTACTCACCGCTTCGGAAACCGTTGAAAGCGCCGCCACCGCCGTCACCAAGCCGGGTGGACTGATGGAGCGGGCCGAAGACCTCCTCGGGGCCGCCGGCGAAGTGATTGGAGACACCCTGCAGGACGTAGCCGACACGGCCCGCGCGGTGGCCAAAGTGGCGTCCGATGAACTGTCCGAGGCTGTTTCCGAAGTAAAAGAGGAAATTTTGGGGGAAGAAGAGTAACGATTAGTTGCTTTTCTGTTCACCTATAAAGAGTGCAATTCACTATAAATTAGTGAGTTGCACTTTTTTTTGTTGCTAAAATTTTCACAAACTCCCGTTTCTGTCTTTCCATTCACCTGTTTCCTGCCTCATATTTGTATCATCGAGCGGGGGGAATGCCTCCAACATCGCTCCTTACCAACAACGATTATGAGATTACGATTTGTGCGTGACCTTGTGTTCCGGCCCGGTTTTATTCAATTTCTTAGGGGCCGGAACACAATTCACTTTTCCCAATTCGTTTCTCCATCACGATATATGTTCATGGGATTATTTAAAAGCCGACTACCCCCTTTGGGTGGTCGGCTTTTTTGATTTCTGGATTTCACGCGGAGGGGCAGAGTCGCAGAGGTGAGCTGCTCAGCGCTTCAGTTTCTCCGCGAACTCCGCGTGGAACTATCCTACTGACGACTATCCAGTTTCCGCAGTTGTGCGATCACCGCCCGCATGTCCTTGGGGGGCTCCACCTTAAACTCGATCCACTCCCCGTTGTCCGGATGGGTGAAGCCGAGCCGGTGGGCGTGCAGGGGCAGGCGGGCCAGCAAGGGCCGCTCCTCCTCGTGCTTGCCGAGGTTATAACGCCGACCCTTCAACTCCGACAATTTGAATTCCGTACGCTTACCGTAGTTGGTATCGACCATGAGCGGGTGGCCGATATAAGCGAGGTGAACCCGGATCTGGTGGGTGCGACCGGTGAAAATCTGTACGCCGAGCAAACTGAAGTTGCTGAAGGCCTCCATCACTTTATAATCCGTGCGGGCAAACTTGCCGCGGGCACTGACCATCATGTGGCCCACCTTGGCGGGGTGGGGGGCGATCGGCTCGTCGATGGTGGCCTCCTCCGCGGCCGGCACGCCATCGACGATGGCGAGGTAGACTTTTTCCACTTTACGGTGCTCGAACTGCATCGACAGCGCGCGGTGGGCTTCCGGGGTGCGGGCAAAGACGAGCAGGCCCGTCGTGGGCCGGTCGAGCCGGTGAACCGGGATGATGTCTCCGCCGAGCCGGTCAAGCAGCAGGTGTTTGAGGTTGGGCAGGTCGGGGTCGTGACGATCCGGGACGCTGAGAATATCCGCGGGCTTATTGACGACCACGAGGTGATCGTCCTGGTGGAGCAGTTCTAATTTCATGGTCGGCTAGAAGAAGAAGTAAAGTAGGGCGAGGGTTACGGCCAGGAAGGCGATGATGATCCCGATGGGGAAGTTGCTGTCGCGGTGGCGGGCGACCAGCCGTTCCAGGGCCTCGTCCCACTTCAGGCGGGTACCGATGGGCTCGGTACAGAAAACGACGTAGGCCGCCCCCTTGAAGTTTTCCCGGTTACCGTGGCGGGCCAGGATCAGGTAATCGTAATTCAGGAAGACGAGGTTGTAGAGGATGCTACCCCGGTGGGGGCTGTCGCCGAGGCTCATCCGAGTAGCCGACTTGATGTCGAAGCTACTGTTGCTCACTTCCCCGTCGGTGGACACCTCGATGTTACCCATCTGGTTGAAGTTGTAAATGATGACCTTGGTCATGCCCGGCGTGTCGGAAAGCAGGGCCCAGGTGGTACGGTAGAGCGGATTGTCGGGGTCTTCCTCGTCCAGGGTGTACTCGCTGGCCCCCCTGAGCGCGGGTAAAATCCCGTCGATCATGGCTTCCATCGAAGGGTACTCCGGTAGCTGCAGGTTAAAGGGTTCCGCGATTTTATCGAGCAGGCGATCCTCCATCGTGGTGAAAATAAGGATTAAAGGCTTAGTCGGGTTTACTGGGGCTTACCGTCCCACTCACTGCGTTTGCCGTAGTACTTCTCATCCACGACCAGCAGGCCGAAACTCTGGGCCCCCTCTTTCTCGGTCACGGCGTGGTGGTGGCCGTGAGCGCGCAGGATGGCCCGGCTGTACTTATTGTCCAGTTGCTTGAACCAGGAGAACCGCCGGTGGATGTAGACATCATGGATCAGGAAGTAGATCAGCCCGTAAATGCTGATGCCGATACCGACGAAGGTCAGCCAGAACCAGCCGGCCACGTTCAGGCCGATGATGTAGCTGGCCGCGCTCGGAATGGCAAAAACCAGGAAGAACAGGTCGTTCTTTTCGAAGAAGCCGTCTTCCTCGTGGTGGGGGCGGTGGTGATCCTCGTGCCAGGTCCAGAGCAGCCCGTGCATCAGGTACTTATGGGCGGCCCAGGCCACGAATTCCATACCGGCAACGGTGCCGAGGGTGATGGCGATGTAGAGTAATAACTGCATAGGACAAAGCTAACGACCGGGTAGGAAAGTTGTTGAGTGCGGGGTGGGGCTACTCCTTCCGTTCATCCCCCACCAGGTCCTTCGGGAAGTTGATCTTCCGCTTCAGCCCGTAAGTACTCAGCCGGTTGTGGTAGTAGTACAGCATGGAGAAGCGGTCGGAAACGATCCTGTCTTGCTTGTCGTAGCGCAGTGGCTTGTCGATGTGGAAATTACCGATACTGTCCAGCCCGTGGCGGATGATGCTTTCGGGGCTTTCGTAGAGCTCGGGAGCGAGTTTGGCACGGTCTTCCCCGGCCATCTTGAGCAGGATGTCCCGCAGTTGTCCCACTACGTTCGTCAGCGCTTCGTACTTGAAGTAGAAATCCTCGGCGGGCAGGCGCAGCAGGGCGTAGAGATCATCCTTCGGAAAGGCCTGCTCCAGCATGGCGAAAGCCGCGTAGCTGGTCAGGTGGCTGGGCAGCACGATACCGTCGGCGTGGTAGCGTTCGACGATAAAGTCGGCCAGCTGACGGGTGTATTCACTCTCCCGCTGCAGGTCGGTGTTGATGCTGCCGTGTTGGTCGCGGAAATACTCCCGGGTGCTGACGTGACGGCCGCTGATGCTGTAACTCCGCCCGTCCGTGCCGACCCGGTTACCCATCACGTCCATCGGCCGGCCGAGACTGATGGTAATCTGGTTGCCCTTACTGAATACCCCCCAGATCCACTTCAGCGTACTGCGGATACTGTAGCTGCTGTCGGTCGCCCGGATGTAGCGTTCCCGGCCCTGCCGTTTGAGTTGCTCCTCGATCAGGAACTGGGCCTCCAGGACGAAGGGGTAGGAGAGAATGACGGGAATGAGAAAGACCTTATCGTCCCGCCCTTCCTGGTAACGGGCCCGCTGCGCCTCCACGGCCGTGCTGAGCAGACCGAGCTTGAGTTTGTTTTCCAGGGCACCGCTCCGGCTGCGGGTACCGCCGGGAAAGAACAGGCTCGGCACCCCCCGCTGGATGAGCAGCCGGCTCATCGACTTCAGGGCGGTATTGTAGATGGGGTTCCGCTTGCGCCGGTCTACCCGGTAAGCGCCCAGCCGATTCATAAAGTAGGCGGTGTAGCCGGTATTGTACAGGTTGAGGCCGGCCCCGAAGGACATGGCCGGTAGCCCGCCCACCTGGTCGAGGGCGTAGCCGATCAGGATGCTGTCCAGGTTGCTGAAGTGGGTGGGCACGAAAACCACCGTCCCGATCTTGCTCAGCTCCCGGACCTGTTCCACGTAACCGCGCAGCAGCAGCTTTTTTTCGGGTTGTACCTGACGGGAGAACAGACTGCGCAGCGTCCGCCCGTTCGCCGCGTTCAGCAGCCGGCCGAAGAAGAAGGAAAGGAACCGCCGCGCGAAACGGAAGGTGGGTATTTTAAAGTGGCCTACGATCTCCTCCGTGTACCGGTGGATGATGCGTTGGAGCAGCGTCTGGGCGGCCCGTTCGGCGGTCACCTCTTCGTCCTCGTCCAGGCTCTTGGTGGCGAGCATACGCCCCATTTTCTTCCAGTAGCTGCGTTCCTTGGGGGGGTCAACCTTCCAGGGTTCCTCCTTTACCCGCAGCTGCTCGGCGTAGATGGTCTGGCTCAGGAGGTCGGTAAGGTTGTCTCCGTACTCCTCCAGGAGACGCTCGTAGGCGGCGTCGTCGAGTTGGCGCACGAACGACTCCCGGTCTTCGCTCAGCTGGTAAATTTTCCAGTCGGAGATGCGGGGTTTGAGGGGCTCGTAGCGGGTGCTTTCGGTCTCGAATGTAGCGTTCATGGGCGGTCGGACTTCGCTTCCCCGTAGAACGGCCAGGGCAATTGTTTCAGGGTGTCCTCGATGAAGGTGAGGATCTCCTCCCTCCCGGTCTGCTTTTCCGCGCTGGTCAGGAAGACCGGAGGAAGCTCTTCCCAGCTCTCCAGCAGTTTGTCCTTAAAGGCCTGCACCTGCGCGGCGCCGCGCGCCTTCTTCTTGTCGAGTTTGGTGAACGCGATCACGAAGGGGACCTGGTGCTCCCCGAGCCAGTTGCAGAACTCCAGATCGATCTCCTGGGGGGGGATGCCGCCGTCGATGAGGACAAAGGCATTCACGAGGTTCTGCCGCTGCAGGAAGTACTTTTCGGTGCGGCTTTCCCACTTGGCCCGGGTTTTCTTACTGCGCTTGGCGTAGCCGTAACCCGGCAGGTCCGTCAGGTGCCAGCTGTGATTGATGAGGAAATAGTTGATCAGCTGCGTTTTGCCCGGAGAACCACTGGTTTTGGCCATCTCCTTGCGCTCGCACAGCATATTGATGAGGCTGCTCTTCCCCACGTTGGAGCGGCCGATGAAGGCGAACTCCGGCCGCTTGTCCTCGGGGAGCTGGGCAACTCGGGCAAAGCTGGTGGTAAAGGCGGAATCGGTAATACTGGGCATGGGGTAAAGATAGGAATTGGACGGTTGGACCGTTGGAGGGCCAACGATCCAAAAGTCCAACGGTCCAAAACGTCCAACGATCTAATCCTAGCATTCGTCGAACGAAGTTGCCGCGCCTCCTCCTTCCCCCTTCCTTTGGAACATGATCGCAAAAAACTTCTCCCTCGCCATGAACCGCATGCTGGAATTCACGGGCCGCAGCCGCCGCTCGGAATTCTGGGGTTTTATGCTCGTCTACCTCATCGTCATGTCCGTAGCGGGCTCCATTGACCACAGCCTCTTCGGTCAAGACGCCAATTTCTTCCACAAGCTGGCCAGGATCGGCCTCTTCCTGCCCCTGGCCGCCGTTTCCTTCCGCCGTTTACAGGACATAGGGCGTAGCGGCTGGTGGTCCGCCATCGCCTTTTCTGGTATCGGAGTAATCGTCCTGATTTTTTGGTGGGTCCAGGACAGCTACGACGGGCCGAACGAGTACGGGCTGAGCCCGAAGGAGAGCCGGTGGCAGGGGCCGGATGACCGGGACTTCGTATGATTGGACCGTTGGAGTACTAACGGTCCAACGGTCTAACACGTCCAACGGTCCAATACGTCCACTAACACTCCGCTCTGGCCACCGTCACCGCCAGCCCCCCTTCCGCCGTTTCCTTATACTTATGGTGCATGTCCTGGGCCGTTTGCCACATGGTTTCCACCACTTCGTCGAAGCTGACGATGGCGCGGTCGGGGTGGCGCTCCAGGGCGAGGTTGGCCGCCGTGATGGCCTTCATGGCACCCATCGCGTTGCGCTCGATGCAGGGAATCTGCACGAGGCCGCCGATGGGGTCGCAGGTAAGGCCCAGGTGATGCTCCATCGCGATCTCCGCGGCCTGAAGTACCTGCTTGGCATCCCCCCCCAGAATATCCGTCAGCCCCGCCGCGGCCATGGCCGAACTGACGCCTACTTCCGCCTGACAGCCGCCGACGGCCGCCGAAATGGTCGCCCCCTGCCGGAAAAGGGCCCCGATCTGGCCACTCACCAGGAAGAAGCGGAGCAATTCGTCTTCCAGTTCCTCCTCCTGAAACAGGAAGTGGTAGAGCAGGACGGCGGGGATGACGCCCGAGGCCCCGTTGGTGGGGCTGGTCACTACCCGGCCCAGGGCGGCGTTTTCTTCGTTCACGGCCAGGGCGAAGCAACTGATCCAGCGGTTGACGGTGGAAAAGTCAGTGGGGCAGCTGCGGATGGCGAGCAGCCATTCTTCCCGGGTCTCGTAGGGTTTGCCGGCCAGCAGCCGCCGGTTGATGTCGGCGGCCCGCCGTTTGACGTTCAGGCCACCGGGCAGGATCCCGCTCTTGTGGCAGCCGCGCCAGACACAGTCGAGCATGGTCTCAAACAGGTCCCTGACCTGCTGGCGGACTTCCTTGGCGGTGCGAATGCAGCGCTCGTTCTCGAACAGTAGCTGGCTGAGCGCCTTGCCGCGGGTTTCCGCGAGTTGCGTCATGCGCAGGCCGCTGCTCACGTCGTGTACGAAGCCGTGGTCAATGGTTTGCCGGGCCGTCCCTCCTTCCTCGATGATGAAGCCGCCCCCGGTACTGAAGTACGTTTTGGTGACCAGTTGCCCCCCTGCCGTCAGTCCCGTAAAGGTCAGCGCATTCGGGTGGCCGGGGTGGGTGGAGGGCTGAAAAATGATGTCTTTTCGCGGGTCAAAGGGAATGACCGCGAGTTTGGTTTGCCGCGGACGCAGGTGCAAATTTTTCCGCACCCGGTTGATCAGGCCCGGAATCCGGTCCGTATTGATCGTCACCGGATCGTACCCCATCAGTCCGAGCATGGCGGCCACGTCCGTCCCGTGACCGATACCCGTTTTGGCGAGGCTGCCGAAGAGCTGGACCGAGACCGTCCGCAACGGGTCCCCTTCCAGGCCGGCAACGAACGCCAGTGCCGCCCGCCACGGCCCCAGGGTATGGGAACTGGACGGGCCGACGCCGATCTTGTAGATGTCGAAAATGGAGAGGCGTTCGGTCATGGGGGAAAGGTAATAGTCAGTAGTCAATTGTACCGAACTATTGAATACGGACTAAGTTAATCCCGCCACACGAAGGGAAACAGTACCACTCCGGCGGCAATACTGACCAGGTCCACCGCCGCGGCCAGCAGCAGGGGCGCGCCGGCGGACCCTACGGAAGCCGTTCCGGTGGCGTACTGCCCCGCCGTTACCATCAGGTAGAGCAGGGGGATGACGAGGGGGAAACTCAGCACGGCCATCAGGGTGCCGCTCCCGCCGGCCCGGGCGGCCAGGGCGGATACGAAGGTCAGTACCGCGCTCAGGCCGGCGCACCCCAGCCCGGTGGCGGCCAGGAAGTAGCCGGGCCGTTCTACGTAAGCGCGTCCGCCGAAGAAAGAGAGCAGTGCCCAAGTTAGTCCGCTCAGCAGGAGCAGCAGTACCAGGTTGAACAGGAACTTTCCGATCAGCAAAGCTTCCGGGGCCGCGATGGTGTAGTAATAGAGGTGGCGTCGGCCGCCTTCCCGGAGAAAACTCCGCCCGCAGGCAACGATGGCCCCGAAAAAAACGATGATCCAGAAGAAGGTGTTGAAGAGTTCCCCGGCGGCTTCTCCCGCCTCGATCAGCTCCCGGGCGGCGAAGTAAACAATAACCACGGTGGTCACTACGTAGAGAAAGACGCTGCCCAGCCCGAAGCGGTTGCGCCACTCCGACCGCAGCTCCCAGCCCAGCAGGCTGACTATCTGGCGGATCGTCTTCACGACGCAAAGGTAGACTACTTACTATCTTTGCCAACCCGGTTATCCCCATTCGATTACATGCCCCGAACGACACAACGCTTCCTCCCCTTACTGTTCCTCCTGTTCCTGGCCACTGCGTCGGTGAGCGGGGCGCCCGACCAACTTACCGTCGTTGCCGAGCGGGGAGACGGTATTTACAGTTTACTACGCCGCTACCGGCTGGTGGAATACCCCTGTAATATCACGGAATTCATGCGGCTTAACCGACTGAATAATAACAGTCAGCTATTCGTCGGCCGCAGTTACAAACTACCCGTGGAAGTGTACTCTTACAACGGGGAGAGTATTCGGACCACAACCGGGAATGATAATTTCGACCGCGCCCTCGCCATTCAGTACTATAACGAGGACCTGCTGGTGGTCGGTGTCCGGTCCACCGATTTTCGGAAGGACAAACTCCTTTACGTTCCCCACCACATTGACGCCTGCATGGCCGACTTCGACGCCGAGAACGCCGCCAAACTCGCCTCCTCCGGAGAGCTGTCGACCGTTACCGCCATTGAGAGCCCTCCCGGCCCCGCACCCGAGCAATCCACCACCAGTGCCTACCGCACTTTTGACCTTTTCGGACCGACCCACGCCTACGTCCCCCTGGTGGACAACAAACTGGCCGGCCGTATCTTTTACGTGGTGGCCGGACACGGAGGCCCCGACCCCGGAGCCGTCGGTAAACGAAACGGCCATTCGCTCTACGAAGATGAATACGCCTACGACGTAGCCCTCCGGCTAACCCGTAATATCCTGGCTCACGGCGGTACTCCCTACATGATCGTCCGTGACGAAAATGACGGTATTCGCGATGAGGAATACCTGAAAGGGGATAAGGATGAAACCGTCTGGGGAGGTGCCTCCCTGCCCCGCAACCAGAAAGAACGACTGTTTCAGCGGTCCGACATCATCAATCAGCTCTACGACGAGAACCTCGCCAAGGGGATTACCGACCAGACGATGATCTCCATCCACATCGACAGCCGGCAGAAGGGAAAGCGCATCGACCTGTTCTTCTACCATTATTACAACGACCTGATCGGGGCCAAGCAGGCGGAGCGTATCCACCAGACCATCGGGGCGAAGTACGATCAGTACCGGCCGGGCCGGGGGTACGAGGGGACCGTCGGCCCCCGCGATCTCCACATGCTCCGGGAGACCAAGCCCAGCGGTGTTTACATCGAACTGGCCAACATTACCAACAGCAGCGACCAGCAGCGGATCATTATGCCCACCAACCGGCAGTTGATGGCCGACTGGATTTTACTGGGGTTGCTGAGGTGAGGCGGACTCACATTAGCAATTCAATAACTTAACTTCACACACCAAGCCGCCGTCCGAAGCAGTTACCCTTCCAAATACACGCCGTACATGTTGAAATTTTTGCTTCCCCTCGTATTACTTTGCCTGTCCGCCGCCAACCTGAGTGCCCAATCCGACAAGAATTTTCCCCTCCCCGTCCTTCAGACGGTGGATATGGAGCAAGCCAAGCTGACGGATTACGTCGGTAACGGCAAGCCGACCATCATCGCCGTCTGGGCCACCTGGTGCCAGCCCTGCCACCTGGAACTCGACCATATGAAAGCCTACGCGCCGAAGTGGGAAGAAGAATTGGGCGTGAATTTCATTGCCGTCAGCGTTGACAAACCGTTTCAGGTTCGCAAGATCGCCCCCCTCGTAAAGCGTAAGGGCTGGGCGTACGATATCCTCGTGGATACGGGCGGAAAATTGCAACGGGAACTCGGCTTTCGTTCCATTCCCCAGATGTACGTGATCGACGGTAACGGGAAGATCGTACGGGAATGGTCCGGTTACCAGCAAGGCAGGGAGCAGGAAGTGGAGCGGGTGCTTCGCCGCCTTGCGGCCAAGTAGCGTTCAGAGCTAAGAAATAGGAGCGCCCTCACTTTCAAATGAAGTGAGGGCGCTCCTGATTCTTAAGTCTTAATTCCTGAGTCTCCTTACACATCAACCGCGAAGGTGATCTTCAGATTCACGCGGTACTTGTCCACCTTACCGTCCTTTACGGTAGCGGACTGCTCGTTGACGTATACGGAGCGAATGTTGCGTACGCTCTTGCCCGTTTCTTCGACGGCGGTGGCGATGGCCTCCTCGTAGCTCTTGCTGCTTTCGGAAAGGACTTCGATTACTTTTAATACTTTAGACATGGTGGGATGATTTGCGGCCCTGCTCCGTGGCCGGGCCAAGTTATTTTTGGTAAAACCCGAGAAAAAGCAGTTCCTGGTCCGCATTGCTCCTCGCTTCAATTCGCAGGCGGTAGGAAGCGTCGGTAAGGGAGTGAAAATTCAACAGGGATAACGTTTCGTCACGAATTTCTCCGGTGATTATCGTGCCATCGGGTTTCTGTAAGTAAAGGTCAATTTTCGTCAGATGTTCGCCTGCCGCGACCATGACGTGATTTTCCGAACGCTGCGGTTGCAAGGTTTCCAGGGTGACCGGGTTGCGCTCGTCCAGCAGGAAGCCGTAGAGTAGCCACTGCCGGGGGGCGGTGGTGAATCCGGATCCGGGTTCCAGGTCGGCGAGGGCGCGGTGGGAAAAATCCAGTTCGCGCAGAACGTGCCGGAAACGCGCTTCCGGCAGGTCCGTTCCGTCGGTGGTCAGTACGTTAAAGGAGACGATCGCCTCCGGTACGGTAGCCGTGGGAAGGTGGAGTTGCAGGGTATACGGGCCGCTGCGTTTCGGGGTGTAAACGACAACCGGGCTGGGATCGGTTTCCTGATCGCTCTCGAGCAACTGACCACCCGGGCGTCGCAGGTAAAGATCGAGGTCCGTGACGGCCGGCCCTCCGGAGGCGATGAAGGCATACTCCCGGCCGCCTTCGAGGTAGAGGAGTTGGGAAACGGACTTCCCCGCTTCCAGTCGGGCCACCCCGGCGCAGAGACCGGGTCGCCACTCCATTTCCGTCAGGGCGACCATCAGTTTGCTCTTCTGGAAATTACGAACGAGCACCTCCCTGATGGCTTCCATATCGGTCGGTTGGGCAGTCAGGGAGTGCGTCAGGGAGAGGCTGACCAGGAAGATCAGCGTACCCGCAAGCCGCAACCGGCAGGCTTTTCTTACCGGGAAGGACAGGAAGTCCGGCCGCCCCCCGTGTTGGAATTGCGAGTTTTATTCATCCCGTAAAATTACCGCCAACGTACGTTCGGCCGACCCGGCCAGTTCGTCCCGCAGGGAAAGCTGGGCCCGACGGGCAGCCTCCAGAAAACCCGGCACCTGCGTCCGCGCCCAGAGCTTCTCCAGTTCGGCGTTCGAAGTGATGGTGAAAGCCCCGCCGCGACGAAGAGCCATTTCCGCCTCGGGAAATTTGTGGAATTTCGGTCCGAAAATGACGGGTAGTCCGTAGGCCAGGGGTTCCAGGGTATTGTGTAGTCCGGTTCGGAATGCACCACCGACGTAGGCCAGCGTGCCGTAGCGGTAAGCCCGGCTGAGGATGCCGATGGTGTCCAGCAGCAGTACGTGTTGGTGGGTGGTCAGCGGGACCTTTCCACTGTCTATTTCCGAGTAGCGAACGGCCCCGAACTGTTCCGTCCACTGCACGATCTCGGCCTCGTGGAGTTGGTGGGGAGCCAGGACGAGCCGCCAGCCCGGGGGGCGTTTTACCGCCAGTACCTCGACATCGGCTGGCCACACGGAACCGGCCAGCAGGGTAGGGTGGTCGGCCGTAAAGGCGGCCAGGATACTGTCCGTGAACGGAGTGGCCGCCAGGGCGATCGTGCGGTCCATGCGGGGATCCCCACCGATGGCAATGCGATCGTCGGAGACGCCGGCGGAGCGCAGGAGTTCCCGATCGCTGGCCGCTCTGGACGATCAGTTTGGTAAAACAGGAGAGCACTTTGCGGTAAGCAGTGCCCCAGGGGCGGAAGAACAATTGGTCGGGCCGGAAACTACCCGCGATCAGGTAGGTGCGGCAACCGGCCCGGTGAAGGGCTTCCAGGTGGTGCCACCAGAATTCGTACTTGACGAAGACGGTCAGGTCGGGGCGCAGGTGGGCGACCCAGCGACGGGCGGTATCCGGGGTGTCACGCGGGAGGTAAGCCACCGCGTCGGCCAGCTCCGTATCGTGGCAGCGGTCGTAGCCACTGGGGCTGAAGAAGGTCACCACGACGAAGTAGTCCGGTCGCGCCCGGCGAAGCCCTTCGAGTACCGGACGGCCCTGCTCGAACTCCCCGAGACTGGCTGCGTGGAGCCAGAGTACGGGGCGGTCGCGGTCCATGACCGGCCAGGGGACTTCCCTTCCGGCCAGCCACTTCCGGGCCGACAAGTTGCCGGTGGCCGCGGCCAGGCGGACGCCGAGGTGGTAGGCGCTCACCCCGATACGGTAGAGGGCACGCACGGTCTAGTAGAAGATCTCCCGGCCCTCGCCGAAGTAGAGGGGCAGGATGAAGCCCGCGCGAACGCCGAGCACGAGGTCCGTCCGGCCGGACTGGTCGGCCGGGCGGGCATTGGTCACGTCGAAGGCGCGCCGGGACTTAGTGAACCCCGCCGTGAGCTCCCCGCCGAGGTAGAAATTAAGGCGGCGGTTGAGGGCCAGCTGTTGGTAGCCGAGGAACTGGTAGACGGCCGGCCCGCCGGTCAGGCGGTCGTAACCGGCGCGGCGGTCGCCTTCCACCTGGATCACCTCCTGAACGGCATCCGGTTGGACGCGAATCCAGTGGGCCAGGTAACCCACGGCCGTGGTCACTTTGATACCGGCGCGGGAATTTTCGCCCCCGAGCGGAAAGGTGTAGCCGATCCGGGGGGCCAGAAAGAGTTGCCGTTGCCGGAGCTGGATATCGGCCGGGCTGCGCTGGTTCCCGATTACGAAGCCGGCATTGGCACGCAGGTTGGCCACCACGTCTTCCTTGACGGTGTTCCCAAAACCGAATTGGCCCATAAAACCGATTTGCAGGTTCTTGCCCTTCAGCAGGTAATCGAGCCCCCCCCCGAGGGCGTAGCCCCGACCGAAACGACTGCTGAGGTCACCCGCCGGAAAAATGGGACCGTAGCTGATATTGATGAGCAGGCCACGGTCGGCGTTACGTTCTCCGGCTAACCCCTGGGCGGAGAGGAAGAGGGGAAGGGAGAGAAGGAGGAGGAGTAAGATTGATCGCATAATTCTGGGGCATTAACCGAGCAAACGCTCGCGTTGGTGCTGAAATTCTTCCCGGGTCAGGATACCGGCATCGTGAAGCTCCCGCAGGCGGTTGATCTGGTCGAGCAGGTCGGTATGCGGCGGTCTGGGTGGGGTGTTGAAGTCGGTGAGTTCTTCCGTTTCCGTTCCCGGGGACTTCGGGCTACTTTTGCGACGCTGCGAGACGTCCGGCCTCCCGTTGGTAGCGTTGGCGTACTGTTCCCGCCGGTAATTATTCTTTCGGAACTCCAGGAAGATCGGCCGTTGCCGGAGCTCGTCCAGGGCGGGATGGTCTTCGATACGTTCGGGTAGGGGCAGGTCAAAAGTGACGGCGCGTTCCAGGTGTTCCAGGGAGGCGGAGAAACGGTTGAGCTTGGCGTAGGCGCAGGCAAGGTTAAAGTGACTGCCGGCATCCGTGGGGTCTACCAGAATGGCTTCCTGGAAGGCCTCGGCGGCCAGGTCGTAGTCGCGGCTCTTGTAGTAGCGGACCCCCTCGGCGCGGAGCAGTTTGCTGTCGCGCACGGGGGCATCCAGCAGGGAGACCGGGCGGGTCATTTCTTCGTAGGCTTCCGGATCGTACTTCTGGAGGAACTTCTTTTCGCTCATGGCGAAGAACAGGATGCCGGTAATGATGGGGCCGATGACGAACGCGGCGATGATGAAAGGGAGAGGAAGCTCGCCGCCGCTTTCGGCCGTCACGAAAACGGCGAAGAAAAAACCGGCAAACTGGCCGATACCCCGCAGGGTCTGCCCCAGATAGAAGCGATGTACGCCGAAAACACCCAGCAAAATGGCGAAGACCGCGGCAAGATTCTTCTTTAACATAGGACTGTAAAGGTAGGGAAAGTAAGTAGTTCGGGCAGCGATACTCTACCAAAGAGGTATCTGTACGGTCAAATGGAAGAGAAAAATCCCTGGACGACCAAATCCGTCCGTACCGCCTACGAGAACCCCTGGATCAAAGTCGAACACCGGGAGGTCGTCACCCCCGGTGGTAGCGACGGGATTTACGGGCTGGTACGCTACAAAAATCACGCGATCGGAATTGTCCCCATTGACGAGGAAGGCTACACCTGGTTGGTCGGCCAGTACCGCTATGCCCTCGATCTCTATACCTGGGAAATACCCGAGGGGGGCTGCCCGGTGGGGTCCGACCCACTCGCTACCGCAAAGCGGGAACTGCGGGAGGAGACGGGTCTGGAAGCGCGCGACTGGGAGCGGATCATGGAGTTTCACCTCAGTAACTCCGTCTCGGATGAATACGGAGTGGCCTTCGTGGCCCGCGGCCTGACCCTGGGAGCGTCGGAACCCGAGGATACCGAGGAGTTGCGCCTCCGGCGGCTGCCACTGCGCGAAGCCATCGAGATGACGCTGGACGGGCGGATCACTGATGCGCTGAGCATACTGGCTTTGCAACGGGTTGCCATGAGGAGCTGGTAAAGGGCGGATGAAAATTTTCTTTGGTTCCTTTAGGGGGTAGCAAAAGATTCGGTGTCCTAAGGATAAGAATCACAACCTAAAAGGCCTCGAAGATGGAAAATACGGATAAATTAAATCTTATTGATCAGTTCGATCTCTTCGACGGGCTCACGGAGCAGGAGAAGCAGCAATTGTGCAATGCCATGGAATTGCGCAAGAAGCCACGCTACTCCGTGATCTACCAGCCGGGGGAAACCAGTGAGCACATTTACCTGCTTTCCAAAGGAGCCGTAAAGATCAGTACCCACAGCAGCGAGGGCAAGGAGGTGATCAAACAACTCATCCATCCGGAGGCTATTTTCGGAGAACTGGCCCTGGTGGGGGAAAATACCCGGAACGAGACTGCTCAGTCCCTGAAGGAAGAAGTAAACTACTACACCATTCGCGTGGCGGATTTTCAGCGAATCATTTTCGCCAACCCCGGCCTGAGCCAACGGGTGTTGTTGCTGTTCGGTCAGCGGATGATGTCCGCCGAGAATAAACTGGAGAGCCTGATCTTCAAGGATGCCCGTAGCCGTATTGTCGCTTTCCTGCACAAGGTGGTTAGTGAGCGCGGTCGCCGTGTCGGGTTTGAAATGCTCCTCAAGCATAGCCTGACGCACCAGGATATTGCTAACATCACCTGCACCAGCCGCCAGACCGTCACCCTGGTCCTCAACGATCTGCGCAAGGATAATCTGATCTACTTTAATCGCGGCCGCATTCTGGTCCGTGATATGGAAGAACTACGGGCCTGTGCCGCCTAAAGAATATAATCCCTGTTACTGCGTCCCGTTCGAGCTTGCTCGGGCGGGACGTTTTTTTTTGGACATTTGTCTCATGACCATTCGAACCGACCTCCGCCCCGGTGACCTTACCTTCATCATGAGCAGCCACCACGAGTGGTACTGGCCGCAACTGGGCTACGGGGTAGCCTTTGAGTCCATCATTGCGGGCGCGCTGGCGGAGTCCTACGCCGGTACCGCAAACTCCCGAACGAGATGGTGGCTGGTCGACGATGCCGCCGGCCGGCCCCGTGGCTCCCTGTTGTTGCTGGACCGGGGAGAACGGGCGCAACTCCGATTTTTTTACTTGTCACCAGCCGTCAGGGGCAGGGGGATGGGAAAATCGCTGCTCCGACTGTTCGTTGACCACCTGCTAAGCCAGGGATTTTCCGGAGCCTACCTCTGGACGACGGCCGAGCAGCAGGTGGCCTGTCGGCTCTACGAAGCGCACGGATTTACCATTACGGAACGTCACAAAACGGACACCTTCGGCGTTATTCAGGAAGAGCTTAAGTACGAATTAACAGTATCCTGAACCATGCGCGTCCCGTCCCTGCTTTTATCCCTTCTTTTTCTGTTGTCCTCCTGCTATTCTTTTCGGGGCATCTCTATTCCCGAGGGGGTTGAACGGGCCTATATTCCCGTGTTTGAGGACAATGCCGTCACCGGCCCTCCGCCGACACTGTACCTGGACATCACCGAAAGGCTCCGCGATAAGGTACGTGACGAAGCTCGCCTCATCATCACCGAGGAGCGGCCCGACATACAGATCAAGGGTACCCTGGTCGATTTCCGGGTCACCGCCGAAGGTGCCCGTTCCGGCAATGACGTGGCGGCCTACGCCAGTGAAAACCACCTTACCATTACCGTTGCCATCGAGTACACGGATCTGCGAACACCGGACGGTGATGTCTGGAAGCAGAACTTTACGGATTTTTTCCCCTTTGATGCCAACACGACCCTGGCTTCCATCCAGGACGAGGCCATCGAGCAAATTCTCGAACAGATCAACGAGAAGATTTTTAATAAGGCCTTCGCGGAAGATTGGTAGGGGAGAAGCAAGAAAAAAGACGTCCCGCTCACAGCTTCGCGACCCCGCGCGGCGATGTGAGTGGGACGTCCCTTACTACGCTGAAGGCGTACGGTCTTTACTCTCTATTCCTCCTCGGAGGTGGCGGTCGTTGAAGAACCGGCTTCCGACTTTTCAGCCGGCTTTTTGTCCTTCTTGGGCTTCGCCTTCTTAACGACCTTCTTCGGAGAGATGATCACGTTCATCCGGCGGCCTTCCATCTTGGGCATGGCTTCGGCGGCACCCAGGTCCTCCAGTTCCTTCATGAAGCGGAGTAACAGCAGCTCTCCCCGGTCCTTGAAGACGATGGACCGACCACGAAAGTGGACATAGGCTTTCACCTTGGCGCCATCTTCGAGGAAGCCACGGGCGTGGCGGACCTTGAAGTCGAAGTCGTGGTCATCGGTGTTGGGGCCGAAGCGAACTTCCTTGATGACGGTCTTGACCGCCTTGCTGCGAATTTCTTTTTCTTTCCGCTTTTTTTCGTAGAGGAACTTCTTGTAATCCGTCATACGGACTACGGGCGGTGCGGCGTTGGGGCTGATCTCGACGATATCGAGACCCAGATCACGGGCCATGCCCTTCAGTTCGCGGGTATCGAATACGCCGCTCTCTATCTTGCGGCCGAGCTCTTCGGATATCTGCTCCATGTTATCTCCGACCAGACGTACCTCGGGCACGCGGATCATATCATTGATGCGGAACTGGAATTTGGGTTCTTCCCGGCGCATGTTGCGGTTACGGCCGCCACCTCTTCTCTTAGCCAATACAGGTATAGTTTGTGATAAAAAACGAGCGGTACGGGAGCTGCCTCCGCGGACATCGTGTTAAATGTTGTTTCTTAAACAAAGAGCAAGCAGGGAGATTTGTTTCCCTGCTTGCTCTAATCTACTCCGAAAGATTGAAATTACTCCTCAACATCCGAGCTAACGGCGGAATTTAGGGTAATCACCAGTCCGTCGGCGGCCTCGTTCAGGGTGGCCACGAGTTTGGCTCCCCCTTCGGGATTGTTGTTGAGGATGAACTCCGCCAGCGGATCCTCGATGTATTTCTGGATCGCGCGGTGGAGCGGACGGGCACCGAACTGGGGGTCGAATCCCTTCTCAGCCACGAACTTCTTGGCATCCTCGGCCAACTCCATGGAGAATTCCAGGCCGGTCAGTCGCTTGTACAGATCGTCCAGGGCGATGTCGATGATCTTGAAGATCTCCTCCTGGCCGAGGCTGTTGAAGATCACCACGTCGTCGATCCGGTTCAGGAACTCGGGGCTGAAGGTGCGCTTCAGGGCACTGTTGATCACCGACTTGCTGTTCTCCTCGGCGTTCTCCGTCCGGGCCTTGGTGGCGAAACCGACACCCTGGCCGAAGTCCTTCAGCTGACGTACTCCGATATTGGAGGTCATGATGATCATCGTATTCTTGAAGTCGACCTTGCGCCCCATACCGTCGGTCAGCTGACCGTCGTCGAGTACCTGGAGCAGGATGTTGTAAACGTCCGGGTGCGCCTTTTCGATCTCGTCGAGCAGGATTACGCTGTAGGGCTTGCGACGGACTTTCTCGGTGAGCTGGCCGCCCTCCTCGTAGCCGACGTAGCCGGGAGGCGCGCCGATGAGGCGACTTACGCTGAATTTCTCCATGTACTCGGACATGTCGATGCGGATCAGGCTGTCCTCACTGTCGAAGATGTAGCGGGCCAGTACCTTGGCCAGTTCCGTCTTTCCGACACCCGTGGGGCCGAGGAAGATGAACGTACCGATGGGCTTTTTGGGGTCCTTCAGTCCCACGCGGTTACGCTGGATGGCCTTGGTGACCTTCTCGATGGCACTGTCCTGACCGATGACGGCTCCCTTGAGGTCGTCCGCCATTCCGACGAGTTTCTTGCTCTCGTTCTGGGCAACCCGGTTGACGGGGATGCCGGTCATCATGGAAACCACTTCGGCGATGTCTTCTTCTCCGACGGGGTAGCGCTTGGTCTTGGAGTCTTCCTCCCACTGCTGCTTGGCCTCGTCGAGGTTACGCACCAGCTTGCTTTCCTGATCGCGCAAGTCGGCGGCCTTCTCGTACTGCTGGTTCTTGACCGCGGCATTCTTCTGTTCCTTGACCTCCTCGATCTTCGCCTCCATCTCTTCGATGTTGGCGGGAACGGTGATGTTCTTCAGGTGGGTGCGGGCACCTACCTCGTCAAGCACGTCAATGGCCTTGTCGGGCAGGAAGCGATCGGTGATGTAGCGGTCGCTGAACTTCACGCAGGCCTCGATGGCATCGTCGGAGTAGTTCACGTTGTGGAACTCCTCGTACTTGGTCTTGATGTTGTTCAGGATGTGAACGGCTTCCTCGGGGCTGGGCGGGTTGACCAGTACTTTCTGGAAGCGACGATCCAGGGCGCCGTCTTTCTCAATGTGCTGACGGTACTCGTCCAGGGTGGAGGCACCGATGCACTGCAGCTCGCCCCGCGCCAGGGCGGGCTTGAAGATGTTGCTGGCGTCGAGAGAACCCGTGGCGCCGCCCGCACCGACGATGGTGTGGATCTCGTCGATGAAAAGGATCACGTCCCGGCTCTTTTCGAGTTCGGTCATGATGGCCTTCATCCGCTCCTCGAACTGGCCGCGGTACTTGGTGCCGGCCACCAGGGCAGCCAGGTCGAGCATCACGATACGCTTGTCGAACAGGGTACGGCTGACGCGCCGCTCCTTGATGCGCAGGGCAAGACCCTCCACGATGGCGGTCTTACCGACGCCGGGTTCACCGATCAGGATGGGGTTGTTCTTCTTGCGGCGACTCAGGATCTGACTGACGCGCTCTATTTCGTTCTCGCGACCGATGATGGGGTCCAGGCGATCTTCCTCGGCCAGGGCCGTGATGTCCCGTCCGAAATTGTCGAGTACCGGGGTGCGGGATTTGGAGTTACCCTGGCCCTTGCGGCTGCCCTGGTATCCTCTGCCCTGCTCGTCTCCGTCATCGAAACCACCGTCGTCTTCGGGGGCCTGGTTGAGGGGTAGGGTAGAGTCTTCGGTAAAATCTTTTTCGTCTCTCACGTAATCGAGTTCAGCTTTGTAAATTTCGTATTCCACTTCAAACTGCCGCAGGATCTTGGTCGCTGGCAGTTCCTTGTTGCGCAGAATACTGAGAACAAGGTGTTCGGGGCTGACCGTGCTGGTCTTCTGGGCCTTCGCTTCCAGGAAGGTGACCTTCAGGACGCGGTCGGCTTTATCGTTCAGGGGGAGTTTGGAGATCGAGTGACCGCTGGTCTGACCGCCGTTGCGCTGGACGTTCTCCCGGATGGTATCCTGGAGCGCCTCGATGTCAACGGCCAGATTGCGCAGCACCCGGGTGGCCAGGCTGTCGGGCATTCCGAGGACGCCGAGCAGCAGGTGCTCGGGGCCGACGTAGGGGTGCCCCATGCGTTCGGCTTCCTGTTTGCCGAGGGCCATGGCCTGTTTTATTTCGGGATTGAATTCCCGCTGACTTGGGGTAGGCATATATAGATCTTTGGGGGCTAAATATAAAAGGATACCGTCGTTAATGAAATAAACGTGCCAACCGGGGCTGGCTGACACATGAACCTGACAAATCGCTGGATTTTACCGGCTTTGTCGGCTCTCCGGCATCGACTCACCAAGGAAACAAGAGAGCGGGTGATAGGTTGTAAGCGGGACAAATGGTAAATCCCTACATTTGCCGCAAATAACGACCAGATGAAATTTAGCATTGACAAGCAGGACCGCTATAGCGTCATCAAGCCCGAGGAGGAGAACCTGAATTCCGCCGTAGCTCCCCAGTTAAAGTCGGAATTCGTCATTCTGGCCAACGAGGGGATCAAAAATCTCATCCTGGACCTGAGCGGCGTCAAGTACGTTGACAGCTCCGGCCTGAGTGCCATCCTGACGGCCCGCCGCCTGTGGTCGAACCTGGGCACCTTCGTGGTGACCGGCGTGGTGCACGATGCCGTTCGCCGCCTGGTGGAGATCAGCAAGGTCGACACCGTCCTCACCATCCTGCCCACCCAGAGCGAGAGCGTGGACTTCATCTTCATGGAGGAGTTACAGCGGGATATGGCGGGAGACGAAGCGGAATAGAGAAGAAGGAAGAAAGACCGTCCTGCCTTCGGCATGACTGAAAGAAGAAAGAGCAAGGCAGACAACTAAACAGCGAAGCTGTTTAGTTGTCGTGTGACGGGAAGTCTTTTTTCCTTCCCGTCGCGCAGCGACCGTTCATTCCTCTTTCTTCTCCCCTCCGATGCGCTTCGAACTCACCATCCTCGGTTCCAACGCCGCCGTTCCCAGCCCGGAGCGCGGCTCCTCCGCCCAGTTCCTGCGTACGGAGACCGAGGACTTTCTGATCGATTGCGGAGAGGGAACCCAGGTCAGTCTGCTCCGCTTCGGCTTCGGCCTGAACCGCTGCGCCCACATCCTGATCAGCCACCTCCACGGCGACCACTACTTCGGTCTGCCGGGGCTCATCACCAGTCTGAGTCTGACCGGACGGAAGAAGCCGCTGACCATTCACTCGCCGCCGGGGTTGCGGGACCGACTCTCCCCCATGCTCGAGTTGGACCGCTACGCGCCGCCCTACCCGCTGGAGTTCCGGGAGTTCACGGCCACCGAAAAAACACTGCTGTTTTCGACAAAAAAGACGGAGGTCTACACCTTTCCGCTGCAACACCGCGTACCCTGTAACGGCTACCAGATCGCGGAACGGGAAAGGCCCCGTAACATCCTGGCGGACCAGATCGAGGCCTACGACATCCCGTACCAGTTGATTCCGGGAATCAAGGCGGGGGACGACCTGACGCTGGAGGATGGCACCGTGATCCCCAACGCAGATTTAACGATTGCACCCGCGCCCCGCCGCACGTATGCTTACTGTTCGGATACGCTGTACTTTCCAAAACTGGCGGACTACGTGCGCGGCACGGACCTGCTGTACCACGAAGCGACTTTTCTGCACGAGATGGTCGAGGACGCACACAAAAAGGGGCACGCCACGGCCACGGAAGCGGCACGGGTGGCGAGGGACGCAGGTGCAAAAACCCTGCTGATGGGGCACTTCAGTGCCCGGTATGACCGGCTGGAGGATTTCGAGCGGGAGGCGCGCGTTCTCTTCCCGGAGAGCCATGCCGTTCGTGACGGATGGCGGTACGCCGTTGCCCTATCCCGATAGAAACACTTGGTTTTCGTGAAAATTTTGTGATATTCAGCGACGACCTTTGCAGCCTGCCACCGGTAATGTCCATCCATAACTTTCCGTATTCAGGCCCGGGATACCTTTCCTAAACCGAACCAAATGAGTAAGCGCGTACTGATCGTTGAGGACGATCCGGATATCGTAGAACTGCTGCGCATCCACCTGACGGACCTGGCCTGCACCATCGAAAGTGTCGCCAGCGGGCGAACCGGCCTGGAGCGTGCCCTGGCCGGAGAGTGGGAACTGATCGTCCTGGACGTCAACCTCCCGGAAATGGACGGTACCGAAATATGCCGCCGCATCCGGGGGAAGGAAGTGCAGACCCCCATCCTGATGCTGACCGCTCGCTCCGAGGAGTTCGACAAGGTGCTGGGCCTGGAGATGGGAGCGGATGACTACGTCACCAAGCCCTTCAGTATCCGGGAATTCATCGCCCGGGTGAAGGCCCTGCTGCGGCGGGCCGAACGCAATGGCCTTGCCGGTATTCCGGAGGTGAAACCCCTGCTCACTTTCGGGGAGCTGACCATCGACCCCGACAAGCGGAAGGTAACGGTGGGGGGCAAGCGGATCGACCTCAGCCCCAAGGAATTCGAACTGCTTACCCTGCTGGCCTCCGAACCGGGAAAATGTTACGATCGCTCGCGCATCCTCAGCCTGATCTGGGGGTATGATTTTGAAGGCTACGAGCATACCGTTAACAGCCACATCAACCGGCTGCGCACCAAGATAGAACCGGACCCCGCCAAACCGATCTATATTTTGACGAATTGGGGAGTCGGGTACCGCTTTTCCGAAGACCTTTGAAATAGGAGCCAAGGACTTAAGGACACCAGGACTTAGGAACCGGCAACGTATACCTCCTCGAGTCCTTAAATACTTAACTCCTTACTATGATCCAGGGTAACCGCCTCTTTCTGAAACTCTCCGCCATCCTCCTCCTGGTCTTCGTACTCGTCGGCGGAGCTTACGTGGCGATCTCCGGCTACATCGCCGAGGATTACGTCGGGGAGATCAACCAGCGACTCTACGGAGACATCGCCGGGCACACCGTCAAGGAAGTGACGCCCCTGGTGGACGGAGTGGTGGATACCGCCGCCATCCAGGAGATCATGCACTCCATGATGGTCATCAACCCCAGCGTGGAGGTGTACCTGCTGGAGCCGGACGGGAAAATTGTCACCTACTTAGCGCCGGATAAGACCATGGAACTGCGGCAGGTTAACCTGACTCCCATCCTGGAGTTCATTGCGGCGGACCCCGCCGACCGCCCCTACCTGATCGGCGACGACCCCCGCCACAAGACCAAGTGTAACCCCTTCAGCGCGGCTGAAATTCGTAACGCCGCCGGTGAACTGGAGGGGTACGTTTACATCATTCTGGGGGGAGACAAGCAGGCGGCGGTGGTGGCATCTCTGTCCTCCAGCTACATGGGCAAACTGGGCGGCATCCTGTTCGCTTTCAGCCTGCTGGCCGCCTTCGGAAAGAGCCTGCTGGCCCTGCGTTACCTGACGCGCAACCTGCGCAATATCGAGCGGACGGTCCACCGCTTCGAGGAGGGGGACTACGCAGCCCGTATCCCGACGGACGGGAGCGGGGAATTCGCCGACATCGCCACGACCTTTAACGCGATGGCTACCCGGATCGATCAGA
Organism: Lewinellaceae bacterium; assembly: GCA_963838715.1. Taxonomy (GTDB): domain Bacteria; phylum Bacteroidota; class Bacteroidia; order Chitinophagales; family Saprospiraceae; genus Neolewinella. Next base: position 1,462,426 of record CAWISE010000009.1, on the reverse strand, counting down.
ATATCGACGAGATCAAGTCGGTCGACAAATTACGGCGGGAACTCATCGCCAACATCAGCCACGACCTGCGAACGCCACTGGCCATCATCCAGGGTTTCGTGGAGACGCTGTTGATGAAGAACGACACCATGGCCGCCGGGGAGCGGGAGAAGCACCTGAATACGGTCTACAACAGTACCGACCGGCTGAGCGGTCTCGTCGGTCAGCTCTTCGAGTACTCCAAACTGGAGGCCCGTCAGATCGAACCGAGGAAGGAGGCCTTCGACGTCGGGGAACTGGCGCAGGACGTGGCCCACAAATTTACCTTCCTGGCAAAGAGTAAAAACATCGAGATCCGCCTGGAGATGCCCGATCGCCTGCCCCGCATTTTTGCCGATCTCGGGCTGGTGGAACGGGTACTGAACAACCTAATGGACAATGCCCTGAAATTTACCCCCGCCGGTGGTCAGGTTCTGCTGAAGATGCGGGCCGACCACAATCAGGTACAGGTCACCGTAGCCGATACCGGGCCCGGCATACCGGAGTCCGAATTGCCCTTTCTCTTCGACCGCTACCGCAAGGGGGAACGGACGGCAGCGGGTGGTAACGCGGGAGCCGGGCTGGGCCTGGCCATCGTGAAAAAGATTCTGGAGCTGCACGATCAGTCGATCGAAATCCGGAGTAAGGTGCGGGAGGGGACGAGTTTTGTGTTCGGGTTGCCGCTGGTGGGCGGCGCGAGGTAGTGTTCGGAAGGATCCAACAAACCACGAGTCCATAAAACCGGTTCTGACGAATACATGAATCGCACCTTCCTCGCTACGCTGCTGTTTTTCCTCCCCCTCCTGCTGACCGCCCAGCACCGCCTCCTCGTGGCCGGTAACACGGCCGACGCGGAGCCGGGTTTCTACGCTGCCCTGGAAAGTGGGATCAGGAACGAAAATACACCGGCCACCGTACTGTTCGCCGGAGACTTTCTGTCCGATTGTCCGCCCGATTTCTCAACCCTGGCCCCGCTAACCGACCTCATCGTTCGTAACCCGGAAACCGACTTTTACCTCATTCCGGGGGACCGCGACTGGGATAAGTCGGGGAAGGGCGGTCTTGCTTGCGTCAAGGCCCTGGAGGATCACCTGCGCGGGCAGGGATTGAAGAACCTGCACTGGCCGCTGCGCAACGGTTGCCCCGGCCCGGAGACGGTGGAACTGACGCCCCACCTCAGACTGCTACTGCTGAATACCCAGTGGTGGAACCACCCCCACGATAAACCGGTGCCGGCCGATGGGAACTGCGATTTCGCCGACCCCTCCATCGCCTACGACGAAATTCTCTCCGCCATCGAGGAGAACCAGGACCAGAACGTGATCATCGCCGGTCACTTTCCCCCGAAATCGCAGGGGCGGCGGGGAGGCAAGGCTCCCGTCCGCGATCACTTCGTCCCTCCCGTGATCGGGAGCTTCCGCGTTTCCTACCGCCAGAACGTTGGCACCCCGGAGGAACTGACCAACGCCCGCTTCGACAAGCTGGGCAGTAAATTATCGGACTACAACGGGCAGTTTGAAGGACTCATTTTCGTGGGCGCGCAGGATGAAAGCCAGCAGCTGCTGAAGTACGGCCGGAACTACATTGTCAACGCCGGGGCCGCCGGCCCGGGCCGCTGGGTGGCCGGACACAAGCCCGCCATCCACACGAGCCGGGAGCCCGGGTTTACGGAGCTGACCTTCGGGGCCGACGGGGCGGTAAAGTACCGCTACGGGAAGGTAGCTCACCTGCTCTACCAGGCACCCTGCGGGGAGCGCAACGACAGTCTGCCCGATAACCCCGCCTTTCCTCCCTGCGGGATCGATTCGCTGGCCATGATGGATTACCCGGTCTACCAGGAGGCCACCGTCACGGTTGCCGCCGGCCCCCAGTACGAACGTTCCCGGTTCGGGGAACTCTTTCTCGGCCAGCACTACCGGGACACCTGGACGGCCCCGGTGGAAGCACCCGTGCTGAACCTCTCCAGCTTCCCCGGAGCGCTCACCCCGATTCGGGAGGGGGGTGGCCGGCAGACGACCTCCCTGAAACTGCAGTCCGGTAACGGGGAGGAATACGTTTTTCGCTCGGTGGACAAGGACCCCGCCGGAACGTTCGACTACCAGATCCGCAATACCATCATCGCCGATGCCGTGCGCGACCAGACGTCCACCGGCCATCCCTACGGCGGCCTCATCGTCGCCCCGCTGCTTGAGAACATAGGTATTCTGCACGCTACGCCGTCCCTTTACAGCCTCTCTCCCGGTCCGGCCCTGGGCAACTTCAACCCCAAGTTCGGGGGGCTGCTCGGAACGCTGGAGGTGAACCCGAAGCGGGGTACTTTCGGTTCCACCGACGTCGTCAAAAGCTTCGAGCTCTTTCGGATGCGCTACGACGACCAGGAAGTACGGGTGGAGTTCAAAGAGTTTCTCCGGGCGCGGCTGTTCGACCTCTGGATCGGCGACTGGTCGAAGCACGAGGACAACTGGAAGTGGGCGACCTACGAAGTCGACGATCTGGTGTACGTGCGGCCCATCCCGCGCGACCGGGACAACGCCTTCTCCCTCATGGACGGGCTCTTCCCCTGGCTGGCCGCCCGTCGCTGGGCCGTTCCCAACCTCGAACACTTCGGTGACGGTGAGCCGGACATCCGCAGCCTCACCTACCAGGCCCGGCACATGGACCGACTGCTGCTGAGCGGGCTGGAACGGGCCGATTTCCTCCGGGAAGCCGCCGCTATCCAGACGGCAATGACGGACTCCGTGATCCGGGCGGCGGTGGCCACCATGCCGGCCCCGGCCTTCGCCGAAAGCGGGGAGCGACTCATCGAACGGCTGATCCTCCGCCGGAACGAACTACTGACCTACGCCGAAGATTACTACCTGCTGCACGCCCGAACCGTCGACGTGGTCGGTACCAACGACGAGGAGACCTTCAGGGTAAACCACCAACCGGACGGTTCCCTGATCGTAACGGTAACGGACAAGAAGGGCAAGAGTGCCGGACAGTTGCTTTACCAGCGCACCTTCCTGCCGGCGGAAACCAAGGAGGTGCAGTTGTACGGACTCGGGGACGATGACGACTTCGTGCTCACCGGCAGCCGCCCCGGCCCGATCCGGGTAAAGCTCATTGGCGGCGACGGTACCGACGGAGTGACCAGTGAGCTGACCGGCAGGGGCGGCCGTCCGGCCCTGCTTTTCGACGAGGGAGCGGGGGCCACGCCCGAGCGGGTTCCCGGCCTGCGCCGCGCCCGCAATCCCCGGGAAGAATCCTTTTACTACGACCGGACGCGCTTCAAGTACAATACCCTGGTGCCGACCGCCGGCATCGGCTACAACTCCTACACCGGCGGACAGTTCGGGCTGGGCGCCACTTACACCCGTTACGGTTACGACCGGCAGGACTTCGTCTCCCGCTACTACGTGTACGCCGAGAGCAGTACGATCGGGAACGCCGCGCTGGAGGCCCGGGCGGAGTTCGGAGAGGTCATCCGCTGGGTGGATCTCGTGCTGAACGGCCGCCTGGGCCGGCCCGATTTCTACAATTTCTTCTTCGGCCTCGGTAACGATTCCACTTACGACCCCGACCTCGACCGGAACACCTTCAACCTGGTACAGCTCCAGCACTTCTCCGTCTCGGGGGGGCTGCGCCGTCGGTTCGCCGGCCGTAGCTACGTCAATCTTTTCGGCGGCTACCAGAATAACCGCACGACCCAAACGGAGGGTACCATCCTGGACCGGGAGGATCGCCTCTACGGCGACGGTGACCTGGTATTCGGCTACGTGAAGCCGGAGGTTGTCCTGGATCTGCGGGACCACCCCGTCTTCCCCTCCAAGGGCATTCTGTTCGAAGCGAGCCACAAGCAGGCGATCGGCCTGGGCACCGAAAGCTTCGGCATCAGCAAGGTGGCGGCCGAGATCCACCTCAGTACCCGCCGGTTTCCCATCTCGCTGAGTTTTCGGACGGGCTACGCCACCAGTCAGGGGCGGGCGCCCTTCTACGAGCTTCCCTCCCTGGGCCGCCAGAACGGATTGCGCGGCTTTCAGCGCAACCGGTTCGTCGGCGAGGGCTACATTTTCTACAATACGGAATTCCGGTCGCCCGTCGCGCTGGTCCGTAGTCGGATCGCCCCGTTCGCCATCGGTATCCGGGCTTTTTACGACCGGGGGAAGATCCTGGAGGGGCGGGACGACCTGGTCGGTATGCACGATGCCTACGGGGGAGGCATCTACATCATACCGCTGTCCCGGTCCTTCACGGTGAGCGCCCTGGCCGGCTTTTCGGAGGAGGAATCCTTCCTGCTGCAGTTTGGGCTGGGGACGAATTTCTAGTGACGCTAGTGGGTCTTCTTGCGGCGGACCATGCCCCCGTGCACGTCGCTGATGCTGCTCATCGTGATGAAGGCGTGTTCGTCAATCTCCTGGACCAGGGTCGTCAGTTTCCGGATCTCCAGGCGGGTAATGACCGCATAGAGAATATCCTGGTCGCTCTCCCGTCCGTCGGTGGGGTCATAGCCGCCCTTGCCGTGAAAGACGGTGACCCCGCAACCGAGACGGTTGATGAGGTTCTCCCGGACGGTATCCGGATCCCGGCTGATGATGGTCACGCCGGTGTATTCCTCCACGCCGTCGATGATGAAATCCAGGGCTTTGGAGGCCACGATGTAGGTGATGAGGGAATACATGGCCTGTTCGACGGACAACAGGGTCAGGGCTGCCCCGAAGATGACCAGGTTGATCAGGATGACCCAGTCGCTCACCTTCGCCCCGATCCGCCGGCTCAGGTAAATGGCCAGCACCTCCGTACCGTCGAGGACGCTACCACCCCGCATGGACAGCCCGATCCCCGTCCCCAGGAAAATGCCGCCGAAGATGGCCACCAGTAATGGGTCCTCGGTGATGGTGGGGAAGTGGAAGAAATGAACCGTTACCGAAAGGGATACGATGGCAATGGCGGTCTTGACCGCAAAGCGGCGGCCGATCACGATGCGCGCCAGGAACAGGAACGGCAGATTGGTCAGTACCAACAGGACGGACAGGGAGAGCCCGAACCCCTGGTGGAGGAGCAGGGAAATGCCGGTCACCCCACCATCGATGAAGTGACTCGGCAGTAAAAAACCGTTCAGGCTGAACGCGGCACAGGCCACGCCCACGACGATGAAAAAGGTGTCGGCGAAGAGCGGGTTGGTCCGGCGGATGGGCTGCATACGCGCAAAGGTAACTTCCTATTCTTCGCGCAGCGGTCCGTCGAAGGTACCCCGCAGGCGTTGGTCGCCGGCATTCTTCAGGTCGAACTCGATCCGGTAGTTGTTGCCGCTCCGGGTCACCTCTACCGTGCCCTCGCTGACGAGGAAGACGGTAACGCCGCCATTCGCGTTGGTGATGCTGGCACCGCTGTCGACGAAGGTAAAGGGAGCTCTTTCCGCGGCCCACTGGTAGGTGCCGCTGCGGAGTCCGTCGGGGGAATCAGAGTTGAGGTCCAGGTTGATGATGGCGAAGTTGAGACCACCGGCCACTACGTTGAAATCGCTGGACAGGGTTACGTCCCAGTCGTAGGAAACGCCGTCGGGGTTGATGCCGAAGTCTTCGATGGTGCCGAAGGCCAGGTCGAAATCAAGGCCGTCAAAGTTGCCGGAATTATCCTCCTGGCGGATACCGCCGCCGTCGTCATCGTCTTTGCCGCAGCTGGTGATGAGCAGTAGGGGGAGAAGAAGGAAAAACAGAATACGCATGGTTGAATTTTTCTCTTGGTGTAACCGAAACCTCCTCCGTTACATCCAGGGGTAAATTATTTTGCGGCGGCGCGCGGGTAGCGGACCTTCCAAAAGGCTGTCCGTCGGAACCTGTTAGCCGGATTTCGTATACTTGTGTTCTCACGCCATCCTGTCATTATGCGGTATTTTACCTTGTTATTACTAGTCCTGACCGGGGCCGGTCTCTCTGCCCAGACGGGACTGCGGGCGGACGCCGACTGGTTCCAAGAACAAGGCAAGGTCTACCAACAGTGGCTGGACCGGACGGGCTTGGGGCAGTACCTGCGGATCGAGGAAGTGGTGGTGGAAACCGACGAGGTGAACGTCTTCCTCAACCTGGGTACCACCGACATCGACGCCGTGGTGAACCGCTGGACGGTACTGAAGGACCGCTTCGAGGAGACCGCCGGCATGACCCTGGAGGAAAAGTTGTTTTACAAGGGCCGCTCCCTGTTTCAGTTGTCGCCGGAGAAATTCTACGGTGGAGGTGTACGATAATTACACCGGGAACTTCCAGTTTCCAGCGAATGATGGTGTTCGAGGACGGTCGCTTTCGGGTGGACCAGGACAATCCGAAATCCAAGATCCGTCAGCTGAATCTCTCCCCGGGGAAGGTGGACGGCAGTCCGGTCACCACCGCCGCCGAGTTCCGGGAAAGGTACTCCCGGGAGCGGGTATTCGCCTGCGTGCGCTCCTTCGCGGCCGCCCGCTACGCCGAGCTGAAGTGCGACCTGCGCACCCCGAAGATGGAACTGGTGGGGGAGGGGGACGGCGACGTCCTCCAGTTCGAGGTGACCGACCTCTGCCGGGAAGTCCTCTCCTCGGAGACCAACCCGCTGATCTGCGACTGGCTGAGCCGGATGGGCCGCCCCTGCAACTGGATCAAGCGGGAAATGCTGATCTACACGGTGAGCTACGAGACCACCCCGGAAGGTTTCCGGCTGACGCTGGATCTCGACGGCCGCGTCGGCTCCGGTTTCTTCGACCGGGTCGGCCGCCGGGGCTACCTGAACATGGAAGTGGATTTTGACGACGAGTTGTCCCGTTACGCGGATAAGATCAAGCGGGAGTTCCGGCTGTACCTCAGAAACTGCGACGGTGAATAGGGAAGAACTACAGGAAACTTTGCGCCGCCGCGTGGCCGCCGATCGCCTGGACGAGGCCATCGACGGATTGCTGTCCGCCTCCCGGGGGGCGGCCTTCGGGGAATTTCGCACCCGCGTCCTCGCCCAGGAAGGACAGTTGTCCTACCTGAAAAGGCTACGACAAAGCGGCACCCAGGATTTTGCCGACCTCGTACGCACCCGCAACCAACTCGGGCTGAACCTGCTGGACCTGATCGGGGAACTGCCCGCCGAGGGGGAACTGACCGCCCTGGAAGAAAAAAAGAAAACCGGGGTGGCGGAAAGCACCGTCCGCGCCTGGCTGTTCCGTCTGCTGGTGGTGGGAAAGTTGACGGTGATCGGTTACCTGTTTTTGCTGTGGAGGACGGGGAGTAACGTGACGCGGGAGCAGTTCTTCGTCACCCTCGGCGTGATCGTACCCATGTTCGCCGCCCACCTTACGCTGATGGTCGGCCGCAGCACCGACGACCGCTACCTGCTGGTGGACACGGACGACAAATTACTGCGCTCGAATTTCGCCCAACTGACCTACGGACTGGCCATCACCTACCCGTTGTTACTCCTGTTCTTCCTCTACCTCCTCGGCCCGGGAGACATCGACTTCACGGAGATGAACGTCGGCCTGGGCATCACGGAGGCGACCCTGGGGGCCTGGCTGGGGAAAGTGGTGACGGGGGTGGTGAAGAAGTGAGGAATTGAGAATTTGCTGCCGCCGTTACTTGCTCGCTACGCTCGTGCGGTAGCGTGTCGTGCGGGCAAATTTTAAATTTTGAATACTAAATTCTCAATTTTAAATCCCGATACTATGCGAGTACTACTAACCACGTTACTAATCTTCTCGGCGTTCCTGCCCGCCACCGCCCAGCAACGTACGGGTAAGGATTACGCCTACTTCTTTGCCGTAGACAACTACGACAGCCGGCCCGAGTGGAGTTCCTTGCGCAACCCCGTCCGCGACGCCCGCGCCCTGGCCGGGGAGCTGAAGGACATGTACGGCTTCGAAACCCACGTTTTCGAGAACCCCGACCAGGCCACCATCGACCGGGAGATCAGAAAATTGCGGGGGAAGTCCTTCGGGCCGGACGACCAGCTCCTGCTGTTCTTTAGCGGCCACGGGGACTTTGACGATTACCGGCAGCGGGGCTATTTCCTGCCCGCCGGCGGCAGCGACAAGTTTTCCCTGCTGGACATGCGCGACGTGATCACGCCCATCGGCTGCGAGCACATCCTGCTGCTGGTCGATGCCTGCTACTCCGGTACGATCGACGAGGCGATCGCCTACAAGGGCAGGGGAGAGCGTCCCGGCATCACCAGGGCCACGGCCCGCCAGGAAATGATCGACCGGAAACTGCGCAACAGATCGCGGCTCCTGCTCACCTCCGGGGGCAAGCAGCGGACCCCCGACGGAGTGGATGGCAGCCCCTTCACCATCGGGGTACTCACCGCCCTGCGGCGGGGCTACGGAACGGGAGACGGCATCGTGACCTACGAGGATGTGCTGGCGGCCCTGGAGCGGGTCAGCCCGACGCCCCACAACGGGGAGATGCCGGGCCACGAGCAGGGGAGTTTTGTTTTCGTGAGTACGGGAAGGACTCCGTCCACTTCGGAAGCCACGACCACGACCACAATCACCAGGCCCAGCTCCACCTCCAGGCCCACACCCCCGTCACCGGAGCCGGTTGTCGATCCGGCCGCCGCCGTGCTGGAGGATTTTTACCGGGCCATTAACGGGCAGGATGCCTGGCGGAATACGCGCAGTTACACCCTGAGCCGCTCGCTGGTGCTGGGTAACGGGCTGTGGGCGACCCAGACCACCTCCGCCACCTCGGACGGCAAGATCCGTAACGACGTTACGCTGACCGCGACTGGCTTAAGCCGCTTCTTTGCTTACGATGGCGTGACGGGACGTAAGGTCGATCAGATCGCCGGCTACGGGAATGTGGAAATGATGACCCCGGCCGAATCGCGCAATATGCAGTTGAACGACCCCATTCCTTACTACATCGACCCCCTCCGGCGCGGCTACACCGTCACCAAGCTGAGCGACCAGTACCTGAACGGCTACAATTACCGGGTGCTTCGGTTCTCGAAGATCGGGAAGTACACGGCGGAGGTCTGGTTCAACGCGGGCACCAACCTGCCGGCCTACGAAAAACTGACCGACCCGCTGACCGGACAGGTAGCTCAGGAGACGCAGATGTCCAACTACACCTGGTACGGGAAGATCCTGCTGCCGCAAACCGCCTTCAGCACTTTTCCCGACGGTACTACCGCGAGCGGGACCATCACCGGATTTACCCAGAACCCCGCCCTGCGCCCGGGGCTGTTCGAGCTACGGTAACTACCTTTGTTGCATGTCCGCCAAACAGACCTACAACAGCCAGGAAACCGAAGCCAAATGGTACGCCCACTGGCTCGCCAAAGACTATTTCCGCAGCGTCCCCGACGAGCGGGAAGCCTACTCCATCGTTATCCCGCCGCCCAACGTGACCGGGGTGCTTCACATGGGGCATATGCTCAACAATACCATCCAGGATATCCTGGTGCGCAAGGCCCGCCTCGACGGGAAGAACGCCTGCTGGGTACCGGGAACGGACCACGCCAGTATCGCTACGGAGGCGAAAGTGGTCAAGAAGCTGCGCGAGGAAGGGATCAAGAAATCCGACCTGACCCGGGAGGAGTTCCTGGACAAGGCCTTCGAGTGGAAGGAAGAATACGGCGGCATCATCCTGAAGCAACTCCAGCTGCTGGGGGCCAGCTGCGACTGGGAGCGTACCCGCTTCACGATGGAGCCGTCTCTGTACCAGGCCGTCATCAAGGTCTTCGTCGAACTCCACAAGCGGGGTAAGCTGTACCGGGGCAAGCGGATGACGAACTGGGACCCCGAGGCCCAGACGGTGCTCTCCAACGAGGAGGTCATCCACGCCGAGGAGAACAAGAACCTCTATCACGTCCGCTACAAGGTGGAGGGAACGGACGACGACTACATCGTGGTGGCCACCAGCCGCCCCGAGACGATCATGGCCGATACCGGCCTGGCCGTCCACCCCGACGATGTCCGCTACGCCAAGTGGCACGGCCGCAACGTCATCGTGCCGATGGTCAACCGCCCGGTACCCATTATTCCGGACGACTACGTCGACCCCGAATTCGGGACCGGTGCCCTGAAGATCACCCCGGCCCACGATCAGAACGACTACGCCCTGGGCGAGAAGTACGGACTGGAGGTCATCGATACCCTGACGGCCGACGGCAAGCTCAACGAGCACGCCCAGTTTTTCGTCGGACAGGACCGCGACGAGGCCCGCATCAGCGTCATCAAACACCTGAAGGAGACCGGTGACCTGGTCGAGATCAAGCAGTACCGCGCCAAGGTCGGTCGCAGCGAGCGCACCAACGCCGTCGTCGAGCCCCGGCTCACCCTCCAGTGGTTCCTGAAGATGGACGAACTGGCCGCCACCGCCCTGGAGGCCGTGCGGGGAGACGATATCGACTTCCACCCGGAGCAGATGTTCAATATGTACCAGAGCTGGTTGCGGGAGGACAACGTCCGCGACTGGTGCATCAGCCGGCAGCTCTGGTGGGGGCAGCGTATCCCGGCCTGGTACTACAACGACGAAGTATACGTGGCCGAAACCGCCGAGGAAGCCCTGAAGGAAGCCCAGCACCACCACGGCACCGTCAAACTGACGCTGGACGACCTGCAACAGGACGAGGACGTGCTCGACACCTGGTTCTCCAGCTGGCTCTGGCCGATGAGCGTCTTCGACGGCTTCGGGGAGGACAAGACCGAGCTGAAGTACTACTACCCGACGAATGACCTGGTGACCGGCTGGGACATTATGTTCTTCTGGGTCGCCCGCATGATCATGGCCGGCTACGAATTCAGCGAGGACCTGCTCGGTAAGGACTTCGTGGAGCAACACGGCAAGATGCCCTTCAAAAATGTCTACTTCACCGGTATGGTGCGGGACGAGAAGCGGCAGAAGATGAGCAAGTCGCTCGGCAACAGCCCGGACGCCCTGGAACTGCTCGACAAGTACGGTGCGGACGGGGTACGCTTCGGGATGCTTTCGAGTGCCGCGGCGGGCAACGACATCGTATTCGACGCTCCCATCAGGGACGGGGAGGTGCTGAACGAAAGCCAGCTCTGCGAGCAGGGGCGTAAGTTCTGTAACAAGATCTTCAACGCCAACCGCCTCGTCCAGGGCTGGGAGGTGGTCGACCGGGAGACGGTCGACCCCGGGGCCGATCTGGCCACCCGCTGGATGGAGGCCCGGCTGAACCAGGGCATTGCCGAGGTCGATCGCCTGCTGGGGGAATACCGCATCAGCGAGGCCATGATGACCCTCTATAAGCTCGTCTGGTCCGATTTCTGCAGCTGGTACCTGGAGGCCATCAAGCCCGCCGACGGCAAGATCGGCCGCCGTACGCACGACTTCACCCTCGGCATCTTCGAGCGGCTGATGACGCTGCTGCACCCCTTCATGCCCTTCATCACCGAGGAGGTCTGGCACCAACTCCGGAAGCGGAAAGCGGGGGACGACTGCGTGATCAGTTCCTGGCCGAAGGCGAAAAAATTCGACGAGCAATTACTCGCTGACTTTGCGCTGCTGCAGGACACCGTGAGCCACGTTCGGGATGTTCGCAACCAGCGCTCCGTCGCCCGCAACGAAGAGCTTAACCTCTTCGTGGAAAAGAGTAAAAATAGCAAACGGCTGCTGGGCGGGGGCGCAGGTGCAAGCTTCCTTAAAAAGGCCGCCGTGCTGGCCGAAGTCAGTCTGGTCGACGCCGACCCGGGCAACGCCCTGCCGTTCCTGATCGGTAACGATACCGGCTACCTCGTGCTGAACGAGGAAATCGACCTGGAAGCCGAGCGGGCCGAAATGAAGACCGAGCTGAATCGCCTGCGTGGTTTCCTGAAGGGCATCGAAAAGAAACTCGGTAACGAACGCTTCGTGGCCAACGCCCCGGCCGCCGTGGTCGCCCTGGAGAAGAAAAAGCAGGCGGATGCGACGGCGAAGATCGCAAGTTTGGAGTCCATGCTTGGGGAGTGAGGGAGTGAGGGGTCGAGGGAGTGAGGGGTTTACCACTCAGGCGCTACGCGACCTTCGCTAATGACGTACCTTGCGGTAGCTCCCTCACCCCCTCACCCCTTCATACCCTCACTCCTTGCTCAAAGACCAACACGGCCGATCCTTCACCTACCTCCGCCTGGGGGTCACCGACCGCTGCAACCTCCGCTGCCGCTACTGCATGCCGGCGGACGGCATCGACTTTGCCGCCCGGGAGGCCCTGCTGAACTACGACGAAATGCTGCGGGTCGTAGGGTTGCTGGCCGATATGGGCGTGGAGAAAGTCCGGCTGACCGGCGGGGAACCCCTGGTGCGCCGGGAGGTGACGACGCTGGTACGCGGACTCGGAAAGCTGGTGCCCCACCTGGCGATGACCACCAACGCCGTACTGCTGCCGACCTACTTCGACGAGTTGGTGGACGCGGGCATGACCCACTTCAACATCAGCCTGGACACGCTGCGGCCCGACCGCTTCTTTAAAATTACCCGCCGGGATGCCTACGCCGAAACGATGGCCGGTCTGCAACTGGTGCTGGACCGGGGGCTGCACGCCCGGATCAATGTGGTGGTGATGCGCGGGCAGAACGACGACGAGCTGGCCGATTTCGTCGCCCTGACCAAGGCGAATTTCCTGGACGTACGCTTCATCGAGGCCATGCCCTTCAACGATGACGACGGCAACCACGACGTTCACCTGAGCTACGCCGAGATCCTGGATCGGGTACGGTCCACCTACCCGTCGCTGGCCCCGACCGGGGAGCCGGGGGGCAGTGCCGTTCGTTTTCGCGTGCCGGGATACCGGGGTGCCGTGGGCATTATCCCCGCCTACAGCCGTAGTCTCTGCGGTACCTGTGACCGGCTGCGGATGACGCCGCGGGGCACCCTGCTGAACTGTCTGTATTCCACCAAGGGCCTGGAGCTGCTCCCGCTACTGCGCGGCGGGATCACCAACGCGGAACTGGAACAACTCATCCGCAGCTTTGTCCACGGTAAGTACGCCACGGGTCACGAGACCGAGCGGATGGAGCAGACGGGTAATATCTTTGCCTCCATGACCAGCATCGGCGGCTGAACTAGTGAGGGCCGCAGGTCCTTCCCTCAAGTACAACTCATCGCTTCAGCGGTGGGACATCCCCCAACCCATGCCCCTTACCCACCTCGACAAATCCGGCAGACCCGCCATGGTCAACGTAGCCGACAAGGCCGTCACCCGCCGCACCGCCACCGCCACCGCCCGGGTGGAACTGGGCCCGGAAATCATGGCCGAACTAACCGACAGCGGCTTCAACACGAAGAAGGGATCCATCATACAGACGGCGGTGATTGCCGGGACGATGGCCGTCAAGCAGACCTGGTCGGTCATCCCCCTCTGCCACGCCCTGCCGATCCACGGCTGCGACCTGGATATCGTGGCCGACGCAGAAGGGTCGGCACTGGTGATACACTGTACCGTGACGACCGAGGGGAAGACGGGCGTGGAAATGGAAGCCCTGCACGGGGCCTCCGTGGCCGCCCTCACCATTTACGATATGTGCAAGAGTATGTCCCACGACATCCGGATCGAAGGGCTGCACCTCGTCAGTAAGCGGGGGGGTAAAAGCGACTACAACCATGGCTGATCGCTACGCCCGACAAACCGTCCTGGCGGAGATCGGAACAAAGGGGCAGGCCCTACTGACGGCCGCCCGCGTCGTGATCGTCGGCTGCGGCGGTCTCGGCGGACCGGCCGCCGCCTACCTGGCCGGAGCCGGAGTGGGGACCATCGTCCTCGTCGACGGTGACCGTCCGGAAGGGACCAACCTGCACCGGCAGGTATTTTTCACGGATGGCGACCCGCGCCCCAAGGCCGAGCAGTTGGCCGGCCACTGCCGGCGGCTTAATCCGGAAATAGAAGTATGGGCCGCGGTAGCCTATCTGGATGGAAAGAACGTCCGCCAGTTCCTGGAGGCCGCTACGCTGGTGCTGGACTGCACCGACGATGCCGCCACCAAGCACTTACTGAGCGATGCCTGCTCTTTACTCGACATTCCGCTGGTGTACGCCGCCGCCCAGGGCTACGACGGCTACGTGGCCCTGTTCCCGAACCAGGGGCCGGAAGCCCTCCACCTGCGGGACCTCTACCCGGATCCCGATCCGACCCTGCCCGACTGCGCGACGGCCGGGGTGCTGCCGACGGCGGTGGGGACGGTGGCCCTGCTCCAGGCCAACGCGGCCCTCTGTTTTCTGCTCGGCATCGGGGAGCCGCCGGTCGATCGATTGCTTACCTACAGCGCCCTGAACAACCGCTGCCTGACGATCCGGCTGACTAAGAATTACACCTTACCCCTGACGCCGCCCTGGGGCGTCTCCCGCCCCGCCCGTGCCGAGCTGGAGGTGACGGAAACTTCCCTCACCCCCGCCGGCTACGACGGCATCTTCTCCATGCTGACCGAGGCGCAGGAACCGGAATTGCCGTCCGGGGTGATCCGGCTGACGAAGCGGAACCCCTTCGGTCAGTGCCTGGAGCAAATGGAAGACGGAAAGCGCTACTTACTGTACTGCAATTCGGGAAAACTGAGCCTGGTGCTGGCGGCGCAGCTGCGGAAGGCGCGGCCGGCGGTGGAGGTGGTGAGTTTGCGGGGGGGGAACCTCTCCCTCCCGTCCCTCCCCACGGGGGAGGGATGATTCATCACGATGCTACTTAACAGCTTAGTAGATTTAAAATCGCAGTATTTTGAATAGCGATTGGCTCAGCATATGATTTCTGAATTAACACCGGAATAACAAGTCGGATCTTCTATTCTCCTCTTGCTTAACCGAATGGAAAGGGCCGACATGAATTGATTCTCCATGTCGGCCCTCTCGGAGCCGTAGCGTAGCGCAGGCGGAGGAGGTCCGGCTTGTGAAAATGAGAGGTTCCTACGGCCTCGCATTCAGCCAGTGACTCCCGTCCTCCCGAAACTCTTTTTTCCAGATGGGGACCGTCCGTTTCAGCTCGTCGATCATCCATTCGCAGGCGGCAAAGGCCGGGGCGCGGTGGACGCTGGACACGGCCACGATAACGGCGACATCCCCGATGTCCAGGCGGCCGGTGCGGTGGTGGAGGGCGACCTTTTTAACGTTGAATTGGGCGAGGGCGCGGGTGCAAATTTTTTCCATTTCCAGGAGGGCCATTCGCTCGTAGGCCTCGAACTCCAGGTGGGTGACGGTCTCACCGAGGTTGAGGTCACGGATGGTGCCGACGAAGAAAGCCAGTCCGCCGCAGTCGGGAGACTGAACGAAGGCGTAGCAGTCGGCCAGGGAGAGCGGGGTGGGGGAGAGGAGGGGTTGGAGCATGGGATTTTTGGACCGTTGGACCGTTAGACCGTTAGACCGTTAGGCCGTTAGGCCGTTAGGCCGTTGGGGGGGGTTAGCCGCCGCTGACTGGGGGGAGGATGACTACCTCGTCCGTGGGGAGGATGATTTCTTCGGGGCCGGCGTAGGTGGCATTGCGGGCGATGGCAAAGTCGGCAACCTGATCGAAGCCGGGGTGCGCCTGCCGGATCAGTCGTTTCAGCGAGGTGGTAGTGGTGCCCGGCGGAACCGTCAGGTCGAAGCGGTCGGAGCCGACAATATCCCGGGCGACGCCGAAGGTGAGGATGGTCATAGTTATGGTTTTGGCGAGAACCTCACCCCCGGCCCCTCTCCCCGGGAGAGGGGAGACGCGACAGTAGCACATTGGTAAACGCGTAGCATTTGGTGTACTCCTACGTTTCCCCCTCTCCGGAAGAGGGGAGACGCAACGGTAGCACATTGGCAAACGCGTAGCATTTGGTGTACTCCTACGTTTCCCTCCTCTCTGGGATAGGGGAGACGCAACGGTAGCACATTGGCAAACGCGTAGCGTTCGGTGTACTCCGACGTTCCCCCTCTCCAGGGGAGAGGGGGTGAATCCGCGAAGCGGATTCGGGGGTGAGGTTCTCTGTATCACAAATATACCCACACCAACCGCCCACCCACCAAAAGGATGAGCGCCGCCGCTACTTTTCGGATGGTCGCCGGCTCCAGCCAGCTAAGGGTGAGTCGGGTACCGAGCCAGCCACCGGCCATTACGGCCCCGGCCAGGGGAAGCCACTGTGCCGGCGGTACGGTAAGGTCCGTGGAGAGTTGACCGGCCAGCCCCGCCAGGGAATTCAGGGCGATGAACAGGCTGGTAGTGGCCGCGATCCGCCTGGCGGAAGCCCAGTTGGTGAGGAAGAGCAGGGGGGAAAGAAAAATACCGCCCCCGATACCGACCAGGCCGGCGAGGAACCCGATACCGATACCGATAGTGCAATGAATAAAAAAGGACGGACCGGAGGACCACGTTGGCCGACCCGACGGAGGAGGTCGTCCGACTGGTGTCTGAACGAGCATCAATATCCCGGCAAGTAGGAGTAGAAACCCCAACAGTAGTAAGTAATCTTCCCGAGGTAACTCGATCCGCCCACCCAGGTAGGCAGCGGGAATACTGCCGAGTACCAGGGGCAGGGCGCGTTGCCAGGGAATGACGCCGGCCAGGGCGTAACGGACGCTGCTGCTGCCGGTCACGATCAGGTTACAGATCAGGGCGACCGGACGCATCGCGGAGACCGGCAGACCGGTCAGGCTCAGAACCGCCAGATAGCTGCTGCCGCCGCCGAAGCCCGCCGCGCTGTAGAACAGGGCGATGAGGAAGAAAGCGGGCAGGAGCCAGGGGTCGGTGCTCATGGCTGCGAAGGTAAAATTTTGAACCTGCGTCCCCGCCCCATTTCCCGTCTTCCCCTAGGATCGTCCGAAAAATCCAAGGAGCCGTCGAGCAAAGTTGCCGTTCGTCGGCCCCGCCCCGTCATTCGTAGCAAATCCTAGTGTTATGAAAGTGAATGCCAAGCACTTATTCTACCTCGCCGGCCTATTGGTCCTCTTACTTACCGGCCTGTTGGCCAACCCCTTTGCCGTGAACGACCAGGGCTACCGGACGGTGGTCCAGCAACTCACCGGTAACGAATTCGTACGCTTCGAACCCGGCCTCTACTACGCCGGATTCGCCGCTAAAACCACCCGTTACGCCGACGTCGTCACCGTGCAGGTGGAGCAGGAAGACAAGCGGAAGAACGACATCAGCCACTTCAGCCCGCCCATCCGCTGCCAGTTTGCCGACGGTACCTACGCCAACCAGGTGGGGTACAGCGTAAAGTGGAAGTTGCCGATCAACGAGGAGCGCATGCTCAGCATCCATAAAGACTACCGGGAGCAGGGCCGCCTGGCCGCCAGTCTGGCCGACTACTCCAAGGAATGCGCCAACTACAGCTTTCAGCTGATGGACTCCGAGCGGCACTACTCCGGCGGTAAGTCGGAACTGGCAGAAGCCTTCAAGTACCAGCTCCGCAACGGGCAGTACATCATCGACCAGAAAGAAGTGGTGCGCATCGACAGCAGTTCCGGGGAGACCATCCGCTCCTACGAGAACTCCCCGCGCCTCAACCCGGAGGGAACGTTCCTGCTCGCCAAGAGCGACGTGCAGCAGTACGAGATCATCCCCAACTTCGTCGCCATCACGCTGGTGGACTACGAGAGCGTCGTCAACGAGAAGCTGAAGGCCAAGGTCGAGCAGAGCACCCGCGAGGCCATCGCCAAGCAGGAACTCGTCACCGCCCAGCAGGAGGCGCTGACCGCCGAGATGCGCGGTCGTCAGAAGGTGGCCGAGGTCCGCGCCACCGAGGAGGCCGCCAAGATCCAGGCGGAGATCCGCGCCCAGGCCGAGACGGCCGTCTCCGCCGAGCAGGCCAAGCAGGCGAAGTACGAGGCCGAGCGGGAGCTGGCGGAAGGTAGGGCGGTGGCCGAGGTCGCCCGCCTGAAGGTCTCCGCCGGACTGAGTCCCCTGGAGCGCGCCCAGATCGACAAGGAGACCCGCATCGGGGTGGCCGCCGAACTGGCGAAGGTCAAAGTACCGCAGATCGTGATCGGCGGTGGCGGCGGTCAGGACGGCGCGAACCCGATGGATGCGCTGGGGGTGAAGATGCTGCTGGACGTGATGGGGGAGCTGCAGGAGTAAAGTTGGTTTATGTGTGAATTGAGTAGTTCGGGCGACGCAATTAATTTGCGTCGCCTTTTTTGGTGGAACTTAAAGGGCGTGGATGGCATCCGTCATGAAGTGGTTCAGGGGGGCGATATGACCGCCGTTCAACTGCTCTTAGGTGTCAGCGGGAACGGTCTTCCTACTGACGGTCAGGCTGACCCGTGCAGGGGTAGCTCGCCGTCCGACTTTACCGGGGGAGTAGGACACGGGTAGTTTTCCTAATTAACGTAGTTCCGGCACTGAGTGCTGGGCTGCGTCCAGTCCGGTCCGCGTAGCTTAACTTAGTGCGCAACTCACTACGGATGTACCAAATTAATAGAACCACCCTCGGTCTCGCCGCCCTGAGCGTCTTTTCCCTTCCACTCGCCGCCCAGGCCCCGGCCGCGCCCTCGGAGGCGGAACTGCTCGAGTTTCTGCGGGAATACCTGGTCGGTAACGAACGCTTTGATATAGTTCCGGCGGACGTCATCCCAGCGGCCCACCTCCGTAACGACCTCGGGCTCGACTCCCTGGATACCGTCGAACTGATCATGGAGGTAGAGAAACATTACTTTATGCACATGCCCGATGAGGACGTTGAGGAGGCGACTACCATCGCCGGACTGTTCGCCGCCATCCACAAACAGGCCGACCAGCTGGCCCGCCCCGACCGGGTACTCTACACCGGACCGATGGGCCCGGTCCGTGTGGGGCGGGTGTACCGGGGTGGGGAAGTACTTATCGGGCTCTACGCCGCTACGGAAGAACTGGAGATATTACCACCGGTTTTCAGGAGTATGCGGGTGATTGAAAATAACTGGCACTCGGCGCTGGTACAGGCGGGTAATGAGCGGGATGGTTACTGGCTCTTCGACGAGATGGGCCGCGCCGTCCTGTCGGACAAGTACCGGGACATCGCCTTCATCGAAGGCGACCGGCAGTTGTTGCTGGTCAGGTCCGACGACAAAGAGATCCGTCTCTTCACCACCAGTGGCCAGCCGGTGACCTTCGCGCCCGGAGAGACATTTGAAAGCTATGACCGCTCGTCCCAATTGCTGAAAGTGCGCACCTCTGACGGTATGGTCGGCGTCCGTCAGCTGACCGGCGAATGGCGGGAGGCTCCATCCTGGACCGACATCCGCTTCCCGACCCGGGACGACACGCAACCCTTTTTCCTGTTTTTTCGCGCCGGCCCCGAAAACAGCAACGAACGGGCTACCTACCGGCTGAAGAATCGCGAGTTTATCGGGGAGGACAGGAATTTCCGCGGAATAGTCTGCTTCAACTCCCGCGACCGGGAATATGTCAGTTTCCTGCGTCGATTACCGGCAGGAGAATTTCACGGAGAAACGGTTTCCGTGCGAACGGAGGACAGGGAGTGGGTGATGGTAGATCATACCGGAAAGCTCATTCTCCCCTCGGTTCGGGGGCTGGAATTAGGATTTTACAACGCCGAAACCCGAACGGTGGCAGCACACTACCCGGGAGGATTCTGGCGGGTGGTCGATGCGAATACCGGAGAACAACTCACCCCCGCCCGTTTTCGTTACATCTCGCCGTTTCAACCCTCCGCGGATGGGGTGTGGAAATGTACCGGTTACGACAAGAACGGGTGGAAAGAAGTGATTGAACGGGAGGTGGACTGAGCAACGAGCGAAGCGTGATGCCCCCCTGAAACCGGGACCAAGGCCATTGTCGAACATTTCCGCCGGAGAAGACCGTCCGCGGCACGCTGAAATCGATAAACGCTGCACCCGCGCCCCGCCGCCCCTACGCCAACCCCACCAAATCCCCCAACTCCCCATCACTCATCCGCCCGATACTCGTCTCCCCCTCCACCACGCTCAGCCCCGCGATCGTCTCCTTACTGCGGATCAGCTGGTCGATCTTCTCCTCGAAGGTGCCGGCCGTGACCAGGCGGTGGACGAACACCGTCCGCTCCTGCCCGATCCGGTAGGCGCGGTCCGTGGCCTGGGCCTCGACGGCGGGGTTCCACCAGAGGTCGTAGTGGATCACGTGGTTGGCCGCCGTCAGGTTCAGCCCCGTACCGCCGGCCTTGATGGAAATGAGGAACACCGGGCAGTCGTCGTCGTTCTGGAAGCGGTCCACCATCTCCCCGCGGGCCTTCGTCGATACCCCGCCGTGGAGGAAGGGGACTTCCAGGTTAAAGGCGTCGCGCAGCATCCCCCGGAGGAGTTCGCCCATCGCCCGGTACTGGGTGAAGATCAGCGCCTTGTCCCCGTTCTCGAGGATGGAATCCAGCCGCTCACGCAGCAGTAGCGCCTTGCCACTCTGCTCGAAGGTGCCCGCTTCCTGGTGCAGGAACTGCGCCGGGTGGTTGCAACACTGCTTCAGGGCCGTGATCAGTTTCAGGATGAGCCCCTGGCGACCGATGCCCCCGCCGGCTTCCTCTACACGGCGCATATTTTCCCGCAGGATGCTCTCGTAGAGCGCCGTTTGCTCGGCCGTGAGCTGGCAGATTTCCGTCTGGATCACCTTGTCCGGCAGGTCCGAGATGATGCTCTTGTCCGATTTGAGGCGGCGCAGTACGAAGGGGGCCGTCAGCCGCTGGAAGCGGTCGGCGGCCCGCTGGTCGTGGTCGCTCTGGATCGGCCGGCCGTAGTGCTCGTTGAAGTGTTTGCGGCTGCCGAGGAACTTCGGCAGGGTGAAATCCAGCAGGCTCCAGTAGTCCAGCAGGCGGTTTTCGACCGGGGTGCCGCTCATCGCGATCCGCACCGGGGCTTTGATTTGCTTAATTGCCTTCGTCTGTTTGGCCGCCGGGTTCTTAATGTGCTGGCTCTCGTCGATCACCTGCACCCGCCAGGGCAGTTTCCCCAGCGTGGCGGCCTCCGAACGGGCCACGCCGTAGGTGGTAAGCAGTACGTGGTAATCGGCCGGGTCGGGCAGGGCGCGGGCACTCCCGTGGTAGACGTGGGCGCGCAGCGCGGGTGCAAAGTTTTCGATTTCGCGCCGCCAGTTCCCCAGCAGGCTCGTCGGGACGATCACCAGGGCTTTCTCCTCCTCCAGGAGACCGTCCTCGTAATATTTTAGAAGTAGGGTAATCACCTGGATCGTCTTACCCAGCCCCATATCGTCCGCCAGTACCGACCCGAAGCCGAGTTTCGCGTTCTGGTGCAGCCAGGCGTAGCCCCGCTCCTGGTAGGGGCGCAGCGTGGCGTTCAGCCCCGCCGGCACCGGAGGAGGTGGGGCCGAGCGCAGTTCGGCGATGAACCGGCGCAGGCTGTCGTCCAGCCGTACCGGTGCCCCGGCGTACTCCTCCGTGAACAGGGCCTCCAGCCGCTCGTGGGGACGCAACTCGGGCCCGCCGGCATCGAGCTGTTCCAGCATCCGTCTGACTTCGGCCTGGTCGACCAGCACGTAGCTCTCCCGGAAGCGCACGAGCCCGGATTGCTGGCCCACCAACGACCGGAACTCCTCCTCGGTCACCGACTGGTCGCCCAGGGCCGCCTGCCACCGGAAGTTCAGGATGTTGTCCAGCGAAATAATGCCGGAGAGCTCGAACACCTCCTTCGCCGCCGAGGCACTCAGCCCCAGGGCCGGCCGCAGCAACTTTTGCAGGGCCTTCGGCAGCAGGATGGTCACCCCCAGCGCCCGCAGACTCGGCAAGACCGCCGTCAGTACCGGCGTGAAGTCGGTCACCGAGAATTGCATGGACGTCTTCCCGTTGCCGGATAAATAGCCGGTTAGTTCCGGAAAGCGATCGGCCAGGAACGACAGCGTTTTGATGACCTGCATTTTAGCCGGGGGCTCTGCTTTTTTGACCCATTTCTGGTACGCCACCGGCGGTTGTCGGCTCGTATTTTCCCGGTCGTCAACCAGTACGTCGACGCTGAGTCCCGCTTGCTCCTCCTCGATCCGGAATACCGGGACGAACCGCTGCTCGGCCAAGTACAGTTGGTCCAGCCAGCGATGCATGGCCGCCGGGTAACCCTCCGTCCCGACCAGATCGAAGCGCTGCGGATTGTCCAGGTAGAACAGTCGCTCCACCGGCGTAGTCCCCATATGTTTCCCGATTGACTCGCCCACCAGCATCCCGATGAAGGCCGCCAGCAGCTGCCGCCCGTAGGCCTCCATCCGGAACTCGAAAAACTCCCCCGCTTCGTCGACGTAGTACAGCAGGGTGGGGGAGACCAGCGTGTAGGCCCGCTCCAGTAAATCGTTCAGTTCGGCGTCCGCCCCGGCCGGTACGTACTGTAGCAGGTAGCTTTCCGCCGGGGTTTCCAGCAGACGCGGTACGTAGGCCCGCCGCTCCACCAGCCGCCGCGCGAGCCGGAAATAGAACAACAGGCTTTTGGCCGACTTCCTCAGCAGGTGGCGGTCCAGCAACTCGACCCGGAGGAGCCAGTCGAATAACTCGACGACCGTCGTCAGTTCGACGACCGCCTCGTCTTCCCCGTCGTAGGCCGCCAGGCTGCGGAGCGACAGGTCAGCGTTCAGGTGGAGTTCGAGCTGGGTGCCCGGCGGCAGTAGCTCGGCGGCCGTTGCGGTCCCCGTCCGACCCGACCAGGAAGACTTACTCGCGAATCGTTCCGCCCGCGCGTAGAGCTTGTCCAGCAGGTCCACCAGGTCGGTGCCCCCGGCGAAGGCCGGGCTGGCCGGCAACTGCCTTACCGCCCGCCAGCCGGCGTCGGTTACCGTCGTCAGGTCGATACCCCGGTAGGTTGCTTCGTTCCAGTCGAAGGACGGCGCGGCCCCCACCGGCTGCAGCAAGTCGATCAGCCGGCGCGGTAGGCCGTGTTCCTCTTCTTCCTCTACCGCGCCGTCCGGCAGCAGGGCCGTCCGCAGATCGAGCCCCCGCAGTTCGAAGAGGTAGAAAGGGTCGGTGTCGATGGCCCCGGTTATCACGTAGAGCAGCGCCGCGATGTGTTTGCAGGGCAAAGACCAGTCGGGGCAGTTACACTCGCTGTTCAGTTCCGCGAAAGATTGGGGAAACAACGTCAATTGCTGTTGTCTTACGACTTCCACCAATCCCTCTGGCAGCGTCCCGGTCAGCAATTGCCCCAGCAGGGCGGGGTCCCCGGCAATCGCTTTCACCAACGCTTCCCGGCGACCCTCCGGCCAGGGCGTCCAGTTCACCTGGATACGGTAGGGGGTCGGCATACTTCCCTGAACCGTCGCCCGGATCCGCCCCGGACCGGGATATTCGATTTGCTCCACCAACCCCTTGTTGGCGTAAGTTTTTCCCCGCCCCAGCCGACCGCTGTAGTCGGCTTCCTCCAGGGCCGTTAAAAATGCCCGGCCCCACCAACTGGTCCCGTACTTGCGTCGGTAGCTGCCGCTTTTCGCCTGGGGGGCGGGGCGTTTGGGGAACCAGCCGGACCGATTGTACTTCGCCATGAGACGAAGATAAGAGAGAGCGGACGATGTCCTTGGTGAAAACTTGGCACCCGCGCCCCGCCGCCCCCTACCTGTCATTTATGTAACCTTCCCGCATTTAAGTGTAACAATCCGGCCACCCCGAGCCGCTACCTTACCCCCCTTAGCTTAATCACCCACCGCCCGGTGAGCGGTACGTTACCGTCCCCGGATCGGCCAATATTTCAACCATGAGTAAGGACAAAGGAAGTAAGAATAAAAAGACCCCCAAGTCGGACGACAAGAAGAAGAGCGGGTCGGACTACAAGAACGAGGGCAAGAAGAAGGCGGCGGACACCAAGCTCGTCCCCGACGCCAAGAAGAAGCCATAAGGGTATTTAAGTTCTTAGGAAAGGCGTCCTTGATCGGGTAACCGGGATCAGGGACGCCTTTTCTACGTCCCGTTCTCGTGCTCGGTGCTGGCGGGCGTGCTTTGTCCGCCCTGACATATGTCAGTGGCTGCCCTGACGAAACACAGGAGACGGGGATCACCCACCCCCGTTCTTTGCAGCCTCACCAAACCGCCCAACCATGAAATTTTTCACGCTTTCCCTCGGCACCATGCTCGTCCGCTATTACCTGATGATGGCCTGCGTCGTGATCGCCCTGTTCATCGGTCAGCCCCTCCTGGCCCTGCTGGCCATCCCCCTGTTCCTCAGCGCGGTACTGGGCATCAGTTTTCGCTTTCCCGCCCATGATGCCAGCCGTTCCATCTTCCGGTAAGTGAAAATCCGTGCACCGGCACCCTCCGCCGGATCACCCCTGCCGTCATCGACGCCACGCGAACCGTGGTGTACTACCGCACCAACAGCATGAAAAAGATCATCATTCCTACCGACTTCTCCACGACTTCCGGCGACGCCCTTCGTTTTGGCTGCTACCTGGCCGACGCGACGGGCTACGACCTGGAAGTCGTCCACGTCCACGATGGTTACGACAACGACCGGGGTCTGGTCGTCATGAAGGGCAGCGCGCGCATTCGCTCCCGGGTACGGGAGCGGGTGGAAAAATTCGTCCGCCAGCACGCGGATCAGCTGACGTACCACGGTATGCCCGACGGTGCGGATAAACAACCCCTCATCCGCGCTAGGGAAGTGGTGGGCCAGGCGGTCGGCCAGCTCGTTAAACTGAGCAGGGGGGAGGATACTGCCCTGCTCGTAATGGGGGGCGTGGGTTCCGGGAAAGAAAACACCGCGAGTTTGCTGTTCGGCAGCGTTGCCCGGGAGGTGGCCATGCGGGCGGCCTGTCCGGTTTTCCTCATTCCTTCGAACGGTGGGGTTCCTGACATCAGGTACGCCGCGATCAGCTTCGACTACGCCGGTACACTGGCGGAGCTGAGCGAAAAAACGGATTTTCTCAGACAGGCATTCGCGCCGGCCATGCACTTCGCCCACGTGCGCTACCGCAACCCCCGGAGTGAGGAAGTCCTCATGACGGAACTGCTGCGGAAATCCGGGGACGATGATTTTCCGGACTACGCGGCGGACTACGACCTGCTGCCCGCGACCGACGACGTGGCCGATGCGCTCTTCAACTATACGGTGGAAAACAAGGTCGATCTGCTGGTCCTGGGCCGCTATCCGGAAAGTTTCCTTACCCGACTGCTCTTCTCCTCCAAACTGCCCGACATCATCGACTCCTCCGGTACGCCCCTGCTGATCATCCCCCTTGATAAATAGATTCGGGCGAGGCGCGCAGGTGCAAGCTTTTTTACCAACAACCGCAAAACCACTCCATCCGATGTCCAACATCCTGGTCCCCGTCGACTTTTCCCTGGCCTGTCACAACGCCTATCGTTTCGCCCTCCACCTGGCGGAAGAGCTGCGCCTGAACGTCGTTCTGGCCCATTATTACACCGGGTCGTTGGTACCTTCCTTCAGCGGGGAACGCAGCCTCCGGAATGGCTACATCGACCGGCTGCGGCAGTTCGCCTACTCCTCGACCGAGGGAATCGACTACGCCCTGGTCGAACCGCCCTGCGGGGTGAAGGTGGCCTACGAGGCGCGCGTCAGCCTCCGTCCGGCGGCGGCCATCGTGAAGCGGGCGGAGCAAGACGACATCAGCCTGGTCATCATGGCCCCCCGCAGTTCGCCGGCGCTGCTCGGAAAGTGGCTGGGCAGTACGGCCACCACCGTGAGCGAGTCCTGCGACCGGCCGGTCTACCTCGTTCCGGAGGGCGCCCGCTACCGACCCTTTCACCGGATGGTAGTGGCCAATAACTATACCGTCGCCACCCCCTATCCGCTCTGGCAGCTGAAGGAACTGGCGGGCAATTTCGATTCCGAAGTACACTTCGTCCACGTTGAACAGGTCCGCCGGGGGCTGCCCGTAAACTTCGTGCCCTGGAAACTGATGGAGCAAATTGTCGATCAGGGGGAAGACGAATACGCCCTGTCCTTCCGCGTGGTAACCGTGGCCGACACCGACGTCGCTCGCGGACTGATGGACTACGCCGACAACGTCGCAGCCGACCTGCTCGTGATCGTCAACCGGACGCGCAGGCGCTGGCGGACGATGCTGCGGGCCACCCTGACCCATAACCTCGCACTGCGGACGCGGCTGCCCGTGCTGGTACTGCACCACGCCAGTTTCCTTGCGCCCCGCGCCGCCACGGACAGTATCTCCGAATCCACCGCGGTATGAGTGGCCGGCGACCGGTGCGCACCCGAACAGGCGCCAAGCCCGTACGGCTCCCAGGAGCATGCCCCGGCGGTCCGCAGGTTGTCCGACAACAGTTTGAGGACGCCGGAGCCATCCAGTTCCGGTACTGTCACCTTGCGGAGGATAAGGTCGGGTAGTTGCTCGATGGCGAGTGTACCACCCTCCAGGCCGTGGGGCGTCAGTAATACCCGGTAGCCATGGAGTTGTACTATCTCCGCCAGGTTTTCGCGGGCTTCCCGCTCGTCCTCGATAATGGGATGGTAGCTGCTGGTTCCTCCATCGTCAGGGATTCGTTTTGGCCGGAAGGTCGACGCAAGTGCCTCCCCCGAGCCTCGGGCCGGGTTCCTGTTTCATCCGCTTTTCCCAAAGTCACGACACGGTAAGTCGGGGGTGGATCTTATCATTGACCTGAAAGTATTTCGTATCCGACCACGTTGTAACTAAGCTACTGCACCTCAACGGGTCGGGTCGACCGGGCGGATTCCGCTGATCGTTCCGTCGAGGGGCCTTGTCCCAGCACTCCCCAAAGCCTAATAGACGACCATGAAATCACCCGCCCCGGCAACCAACAAGACCATCGGCCTGGTATTATCCGGCGGCGGATTTCGCGGTATCGTTCACGCGGGGGTGATCCACGGGCTGGAGGAGTTAGGTATCCGGCCTACCCACGTGGCGGGGGCCAGTATCGGAGCGATAGTGGGAGGGATGTACGCGGCGGGCATGAGCGGATCGTTGATGCGGGATCTACTGGCCCGTACCCGCCTGTTTAGGAGACATAATTTAGCCTTCCGGTGGTCCGGTCTGCTGAATACAGATCACATTGTCGCGCCCCTGCGCCCTTACTTCAAGCGGGATGACTTCGCCGCCCTCTCCGTAAAACTCTACGTAAGCCGGACAAATCTGGAGACGGGAGCTTGTGATATAGTTTCGAGCGGCTCCGTGCTGGAGGCCATACGCTGCTCCGCTGCCCTGCCGCTGCTCTTTGCGCCGGTCGAGAGTGGCGGTCAGCTCTACGTAGACGGAGGGTTAACGGATAATTTCCCCGTTCAGGCCCTTCGCTCCGCTTGTGACGTGGTGATCGGCGTGTCGGCTAATCCCGCCTCCTTCCGCAAGCGGGAAGATTTACAGTCATTCATCAACCTGATTGACCAGGTGATGGAAATCAGCGTCAGCCAGACGGCCGTAGGGAAATTTGACCAGTGCGACGTGATGATCATCCCCGACGGTCTACGGGAGTATTCGCTGTTGAATTTGAAGAAAGCGGATGCGCTGTTTGAACTGGGGTACCGTTCCGTAATGGATCGTCGCGAGCAACTCAGTGAGTTGCTGAACTAAAGATGGACGGCCGAGTTCCACCCCGGCCCCGTACCCTACCGGAACTTCCCCCCCATCTGCGCCATCGCCGGGTTGTTGCTCATCTTGTGCATCATCTTGCGCATCCCGTCGAACTGCTTGATGAAGCGGTTCACGTCGTCCATGCTCTGGCCGCAGCCGCGGGCGATGCGCTTCTTGCGGCTCAGGCTCATGATCTCCGGCTTGGCCCGCTCCTCGGGCGTCATGCTGCGGATGATGGCCTCCACCTTATCGAAGGCGGTGTTGTCGATGTCGATGTCCTTCATGACCTTCTTCATGCCGGGGATCATGTTGAGCAGGCTCTTGATGTCCCCCATTTTGCGGAGCTGGGCGAGCTGGCCGAGGAAGTCGTTGAAGTCGAACTTGTTCTTCTTGATCTTCTTCTCCAGCCGCTTGGCTTCCTCCTCGTCGAACTGGTCCTGGGCGCGCTCCACGAAGCTGATGATGTCACCCATGCCGAGGATGCGCTGGGCCATCCGCTCGGGGTAGAACACGTCGAGCTGCTCCATCTTCTCGCCGGTGGAAACGAACTTGATGGGCTTGCCGACGGTGTACTTCACCGAGAGGGCCGCTCCACCGCGGGTGTCGCCGTCGAGCTTGGTCAGCACGACGCCGTCGTAGTCGATGCGGTCGTTAAAGGCCTTGGCGGTGTTGACGGCGTCCTGCCCCGTCATGGAGTCGACGACGAAGAGGGTCTCGTTGGGGCTGATGGCCTCGCGGACGTCCGAGATCTCCTGCATCATCGCCTCGTCAACCGAGAGGCGGCCGGCGGTGTCGACGATGACTACGTCGTAGTTGTTGTCCTGGGCGTGGGCGATGGCGTTGAGGGCGATCTCGACGGGGTTCTTGTTGTCCGGCTCCTTGTAGATGCCGGCGCCCACCTGCTCGGCCAGTACCGTCAGCTGGTTGATGGCCGCGGGGCGGTACACGTCCGCTGCCGTCAGCAGCACCTTGTTCTTCTTCTTGTCCTTCAGGTGCAGGGCCAGCTTACCGCTGAAGGTCGTCTTACCCGACCCCTGGAGGCCGGCGATCAGGATGACGGCGGGCTTGCCGACCGCGTTGATGCCGACGGCCTGTCCGCCCATCAGCGTGGCGAGTTCGTCCTGCACGATCTTCACCATCAGCTGGCCGGGCTTGACGGCCTTGAGTACGTTCTCGCTGCCGAGGGCCTTTTCTTTCACGGTATCCGTGAATTCCTTGGCGATCTTGTAATTTACGTCGGCGGCCACGAGGGCGCGGCGGATCTCCTTGATGGAGGTGGCTACGTTGATCTCGGTGATCTTGTTGTCTCCGGTGAGGCTCTTAAAGGCTCCTTCGAGGCGGTCGCTAAGGTTGTCGAACATGGTAATTTACTTTCGGTGGGCAAAGGTAACAAGTAGTTGGGGAGTTAGGGAATTTGGGAGTTGAGGAGTTACGGTCGCGCCGCTCACCGGCTTCGCCCGGCTCGCCAGTACAGGGGCGGTCACACGACAGTATGCGAGCCAGGACGAAGCCAGCGAGTGGAACAAGCGGCAGCAACTCCCCAGTTCCCCAACTCCCCAACTCCCTAACTCGATAACTCCCCAACTAAGGGGGCGAGGACGCAGGTGCCAACCTAACAAAACAACCGCGAGTCGGCGAATTACCGGTGCGGACGGCCTAATCGCAGGGTTAAGCGGCGCTTACGAAGATTATTAGTTGTAATGTGACTATATTGCCCTGGCCGACGTCTTTAACGGCGAATTCACCCAACTTATTCGTAAACCACACACCCTTCATATGTCCTTACTTACCAGGATCATTATTATGGCCGTGGCGTGGTTGATACTTACCGTGGCGGCCTTTTACGGCTGCGTCAAACCCGAGTGTTGTACCGGGGGCGAAGTCACGGAGGTAGTCGACCCCGTTGCCGCCCCCCCTCCCTCCGCCGATGACTACGGCATCGTTTCCCGACTGGGCAGCGACGACGTGCTGACCGGCACCCAGTGGCCCGCCCTCCGCGACCGGCTGGTGGCGGAATACCGCGCCGACCCCGACCAGTCGCTCGACGTCTACGGCCACTACTACGGTTCGGAAGCCAAACCCGCCGATTACGAGAACATGGGCTTCCTGCGCGCCGCCGAGATCAAGGAGATCATCGTAAAGGAAACCGACATTCCGGCCGACCGGATCAATACCTTCGCCCGCCTACTCAGTACCGCTACCCCGGCCGCCGACGAGTTCTGGCAGGCCGGACAGTTCAGCTGGAAGGACGCCGCAACCGGAGAGGACCCACCGGAAACGGAGATCATCGAATTGGAAAATGACGAGATCATCATCCGCTTCCCACTCGACGCGTCCACGAAAGAAGTCGACCCCGCCGTGGATGCTTACCTGGCCAAACTCGCCCAGCGGGTGCAGCAGACGTCGGAAACCATCTCTATCGTAGGACATACGGACAGCCAGGGCTCGAACGAGTACAACCAGGCCCTCGGCCAGCGCCGCGCCGACTTCGTAAAGGCTGTCCTGGTGCGCCAGGGCGTCGCTACCGGCAAGGTCACCACGGCCAGCCGGGGAGAGACCCAACCCACGGCCACGAACGATACCGAGGAAGGCCGCCGGCAAAACCGCCGCGCCGAGGTCAAACTGACCGGACAGTAACCCAACTTACCCAAACGCAACACCCAATTATTATGCTTAATATTCTTCTTCATTCCGGTACGGGTTTCTTCGATCCCTGCCACTGGTTCTGGCTCTGGACCCTCCTGCCCTTCCTCCTGGGCGGCTTACTCGGCTGGTTGCTCTCCCGCGGGGGTGACGACTGCTCCGAGGTCGAGGCCGACCGCGACCGCTGGCACAAGAAGGCCACCAAGTGGGAAACCGACTACCAGAGCATCAAGTACCAGCTCGAGGAATCCCAGAAGGCCGAGGCCGACCTGCGCGCCTCCCTCCAACGCTGTGAGGCCGACCGCCAGACGCTGAAGTACGCCGCTCAATCCGCCGCCAACTCCGCTACCGCTACCGCCCTGGCCGGCGCCGCCGGAGTGGGAGCCGCCATCGTTGCCGACGATACCGACGACAGTACCGAGCGGGTCGGCTTCGTCGCCGTTCCCGCCGGTGGCAGTACCTACGACGGTCTGTTCAACCCCGATAACTTCCAGATCATCGAGGGCATCGGCCCCAAGATCAATGAAGTACTCATCAACGCCGGCTTCATGACCTGGTCTGACCTGGCCGCCTCCAACGTCACCGACCTGCGCCGCATCCTCGACGATGCCGGCAAGCGCTTCAGCCTCAACGACCCCACCAGCTGGCCCCACCAGGCTAAACTGGCCGCCGCCGGTGACTGGGACGAACTGATCCGCTACCAGAAATTCACCGACGCCGGCCGGGAGACCGTCGGCGATTTCGAGACCGACTCCAAGTTCGAGAAACTGGTCGCCAAGAAGCTCGGCTTCAGCAGCGCCAACCCCAATGACCTGAAGGTCGTCGAGGGTATCGGGCCCAAGATCGAAGGCCTCCTCAAGGCCGACGGCATCAACAACTGGTCCGAGCTGGCCGCCGCCTCCGTCGACCGCCTCCAGGGGGTACTGGATGCCGCCGGTAGCCGCTACGCCCTGGCCAACCCGAGTACCTGGTCCCAGCAGGCCAGCCTGGCCGCCGCCGGTAAGTGGCAGGAACTGACCGCGCTGCAGGCCGAGCTGAAGGGAGGGAAATAACTCCGGAATTATTCGCTTTTTCATGTCGGCCCACTCGAGTTCGCAGAACGAGGTGGTCCGACTTGTAAAAAGCGACTTAAAAGCTAAGCCCCGCCTTCCGCACCGGAAGGCGGGGCTTACTTTTTTTTGAAAACTTTGCACCTGCGCCCCGCCGCCCGGCGTTATCCCTGCTATGAAATGGATTAAGCGAATACTGATCACCCTGACCGTCCTCTATGTCCTCGCCTGCGGCATCCTCTACCTCTACCAGGACCGGATCATTTTCTTTCCCGAACCCCGCGCGGCCGACCACGTCTACGGAGGAGAAGGCAGCGAAGTGACCCTGACCGCCGAGGACGGTACGGAACTGAACGCGCTCTACGTACAACGGCCGGGAGCCACCGGCACGGTGCTGTTCCTGCACGGTAACCGGGGCGACAACGGGCGGGCCCTCCACCAGGCGCGGCCGGTGCTGGATCAGCAGCAGAACCTGTTGTTGCTGGACTACCGCGGATTCGGTAAGAGTGGCGGGGTGATTCGTTCCCAGCGGCAACTCTACGCCGATGCCCAGCTGGCCTACGACTGGCTGAAGGCGCGGACGCCGGAAAGTAAAATTACCCTGATCGGGTACTCCCTGGGGACGGGGATGGTGAGCCACCTGGCCGCCGAGAATGAACCCCGCCAACTGGTGCTGGTGGCCCCCTACCTCAGTCTGCGGGCCATGAAAAACCTGTGGTTCTGGATGACGCCCGACTTTCTGCTGAGGTACGACCTCGACAACACCGAGCAGCTGCCCCGTACGAACTGCCCGGTCTACCTGCTGCACGGCGACCAGGACCGGCTCATCCCTTACGCCATGGCCGAGGAACTGGTGGCCCTGGACCCCGAGCGGATCGAACTGCGTACGGTGAAGGGCGGCAGCCACCGGAGCGTGATCCTCAGTAACACCTTCCGCCGTCTGGTCTCCGATATATTGCCGTAGCTTTCCCCTACATAAAGTCTCGCCCGTGTCCCGTCCGTACTACCTACCATTAACTATTTACTGCTTATTCCTGATGACCAGCTGTTCCGACCCCCGCCCCCAGTACGAAAGCCTGGAGGCCTATCCGGTCTACGCCTTCGCGGACCTCGGCGTCACCTACGCCCCCAACGCCACCACCTTCAAGCTGTGGAGCCCGGCGGCCCAGGAGGCCCGCCTCCGGTTGTACACCACCGACGATGCCGCCGTTGAACCGGAACGCATCATCAGTATGAAAGAAGTGGACGGCGCCTGGACGGCCACGGAGGAGGGGGACCAGGAAGGAATCTACTACACCTTCCAGATCAAGCAGAACGGCCGCTGGCACGAGGACGCCGCCGACCCCTACGCCCGGGCGGTGGGGACGAACGGCCGCCGGGGGCAGGTGGTCGACCTGAAAAAGACCGACCCCGCGGGCTGGGCCGAGGACAAGAGCCCCGCCTTCGGAGCGCCGACCGACGCCGTTATCTACGAATTGCACATCCGCGACCTTAGTCTCGATCCCCGCAGCGGGATAGAACGGAAGGGTAAATTCCTGGGGCTGACCGAGCGGGGAACCGTCACCCCCCAGGGAGATACCACCGGGCTGGACCACATCGTGAACCTCGGCGTCACCCACGTTCACCTGCTGCCCAGTTTCGATTTCCTGAGCGTAGACGAGGCTAACACCACCGAAGCACAGTACAACTGGGGCTACGACCCCCAGAATTACAACGTGCCGGAGGGGAGCTACGCCACCGACCCGGCCGACGGGCGGGTGCGTATCCGGGAGTTCAAAGAGATGGTCCGGGCCATGCACGCCGCCGGTCTGCGGGTGGTCATGGACGTGGTGTACAACCACACCGGCCGCACGGACGACAGCAAGTTCCAGCTGCTGGCCCCGGATTACTTCTACCGCTTCAACGACGACGGCAGCTTCAGCAACGCCAGCGGCTGCGGGAACGAGATCGCCAGTGAGCGACCCATGGTGCGCAAGTACATCCGCGAATCCGTCGAGTACTGGGTGAAGGAGTACCACATCGACGGTTTCCGCTTCGACCTGATGGGCATTCACGACATCGCGACGATGAACGAGATCAGCCGCTCGCTGCGCGCCCTGCGTCCGGATATTCTCCTCTACGGGGAGGGGTGGACGGCGGGAGATTCTCCGCTGCCCGACAGTCTGCGGGCCCTGAAGGTCAGTACCCCCAAACTGGAGAACATCGCAGCCTTTAGCGACGACGTGCGCGACGCTCTGAAGGGGAGCGTTTTCAACCACGAGGAGAAGGGCTTCGTCAGCGGCGCGGAGGGCAAGTCGCAGTCCGTTCGCTTCGGTATCGTCGGGGCCACCAAGCACCCCCAGGTAGACTATGCCTCCGTGAATTACAGCAAGGCTCCCTGGGCGACCGAACCGGGGCAGTGCGTCAACTACGTCAGCTGCCACGACAATCATACCCTCTGGGACCGGCTGGCCATCAGCAACCGCACGGACAGCCCCGCCGAGCGGGAAAAGATGCAACGACTCGCCCTGGCCACGGTGCTCACCTCCCAGGGCATTGCCTTCCTGCACGCCGGTTCCGAATTTTGCCGGGGTAAGAACGGGGAGGAAAACAGCTACCGGAGCAGTGACGGTATCAACGCCATCCGCTGGAACGACAAGCGGGCCCACCGCCAGACCCACGATTACGTGCGCGGGCTGATCGCCATGCGCCGGGAGCATCCGGCCTTCCGCCTGGGTAGTACCGAGCGCATCGCCCGCCACCTCAGCTTCCTGGACACGGAGGACGAGCAGCTCATCGCCTACCGCATCACCGAGGCGCCGGACGATGAGTGGCAGGACATCATCGTGGTCCTGAACGGCGCGGCCGGTTACAAGAACTTCGAGTTGCCGGAGGGGGAGTGGACCCGCGTCGTGGACGGTCGCGAGGTGTTGGGAGCTAACGGGGCGGCGGAGCGCAGGAGCAAGGTTTCCACGATGGGCCGGTCGGCAAACATATTCGTGAGACGGGCCCCCTGACCCCCGGATGGGGGGGACCGATGCGAGCCCAGTTTGTGGATAAACTCCTGAGATTATTGGTTTGCCCAAAATCCAAGGAGCGTGGTTCTCCCTCCAGGGGTCAGGGGGCCTATCTTCGCGCTCATGTCCAGTAAATACGAACAACGCGGCGTCTCCGCCACCAAATCCGAAGTGCACCAGGCCATCAAGGGGCTCGACAAGGGGCTTTACCCGAAGGCCTTTTGTAAGGTGCTACCCGACGTAGCCGGCGGTGATGCCGAGTGGTGCAACGTCATGCACGCCGATACGGCCGGTACGAAGACCAGTCTGGCTTACCTCTACTGGCGGGAAACGGGCGACCTGAGTGTCTGGGAGGGCATCGTCCAGGACAGTCTGGTGATGAACCTGGACGACATGGGCTGCGTCGGCGCGGTGGACAACATCCTGATCTCCTCGACCATCGGCAGGAACAAGAACCGGATTCCGGGGGAGGTACTGGCCACCATCATTCAGGGCGCGCAAAAGTTCGCCGACCGGATGGCGGAGCAGGGGGTCGGTCTCCACCTCACCGGCGGGGAGACGGCCGACGTGGGGGACATCGTGCGGACCATCGACGTGGGCTACACCACCTTCGCCCGGCTGCGCCGCGACCGGCTAGTGGTCAACAACATCCAGCCCGGTGACGTCATCGTCGGCTTGTCCAGCTCCGGTCAGGCAACCTACGAGGAATCGTACAACGGTGGCATGGGCAGTAACGGACTGACCAGTGCCCGCCACGACGTGTTCAGGCACGAGTACGCCGAGCGTTACCCGGAAAGCTTCGACCCGGAAGTGCCCCGCTCCGTGATCTACACCGGCAGCCGTGGCCTGACGGACAAGATCGCCATCGAGGGGGTAGGGGAGGTGACTGCCGGTAAACTGGTGCTCAGTCCTACCCGTACCTACCTGCCCGTGCTGAAGACCCTGCTGGAGGAATTACATCCCGTGCTACACGGCCTGATCCACTGTACGGGCGGTGCCCAGACCAAGGTGGTGAAGTTCATCGATAACGTCCGCGTAGTGAAGGACAACCTCTTTCCCATTCCGCCGCTGTTCGAACTGATTCGCTCCGAAAGTGCCACCGACTGGCGGGAGATGTACCAGGTGTTCAACATGGGCCATCGCCTGGAGGCTTACCTGCCCGCGGAGTACGCCCAGACGGTCATTGACATCGCCGGTCGCTACGGCATCGAGGCCCGGGTGGTCGGTCATGTGGAGGCGGCGGAACGGCCGGTGGTGCGGTTGCATACCCCCGGCGGGACGGAGGAGTATTTCGAGTAAGTTTTTTGCTGACACGGAGCTTCCCGGTTTCCTTGATCCGGTGGCATAATTCTCAATTCTCGTCAGCCCCAAACTTGTTTATTCCCCAAATTTGACGACTTTTGCCTCCGCTTGCCCTCACTTGTTAAAAGTTTTGTCGTCCGAACGCCTTCGTTTCGGAAAAGATTAACATTTCACGTGGTGGCGTTGCATTTTTGTGGTCACAAGGTCCTACTCACCGGCCTTTGCCCAGTCAACTACCTTCGTATGAAAAGACAGCTACTCCTTTTATTTCTGCTCTTCGCGAGCACACTCACATTCGCGCAAACCGTCCTCGAGGGCAAAGTCACCGACCCGGATGAGGATGAGCCACTCATCGGCGCTACCGTAGCCCTCTACAAGGGGGGAACCTTCGTCAACGGAACGACGACGGACTTCGACGGTAACTACCGTTTTTCCAACATCGACCCCTCTACCTATGACATCGAGATCAACTACACGGGCTACCCGCCCAAGAAGTTGACGGGCATCCCGGTAAAAGCGGGACAGACCAATAACGCCGACGTGGAAATGTCCGCGGGTGTCAACCTGACCGAGATCGTCGTCGTCGGGTACACCGTACCCCTGATCGATAAGGACAATACCACCTCCGGCCAGACCGTGACCTCCGAGGAGATCAAGAACCTGCCGACGCGTAACATCAACCAGATCGCCTCCATCGCCGCCGGCGCCACCAGCTCCGACGAGGGTGGGGACATCAACATTCGCGGATCCCGCTCCAACGGTACTGACTACTACATCGATGGTATCCGGGTTTCCGGTGCTTCGGCGCTGATCGCCGATTCGGAGATCGAGCAGCTGCAGGTGATCACGGGTGGTCTCGAAGCCCGTTACGGTGACGTGACCGGTGGTATCATCTCCATCACTTCCAAGGGCCCGAGCAGTGAGTTCGCCATTTCCGCCGAGGCGGAAACGAGTGAGGGACTGGATAATTTCGGGCAGAGCCTCGTCGGACTGGGTGTCAACGGCCCCCTGCTGAAGCGGGCCGACGGCAACACCATTCTCGGTTACCGTTTCTACGGGCGCTACACCTACCAGGAAGACGATGACCCCAGTGCCGTGCCGCTGTACCGCGTAAAGGATGACGTACTGGCTGACCTCCAGCAGAATCCCCTGACGGTCGCAGGCGGCTCACCCTTCGTGGCGGCGGACTTCCTGACCGGAGAGAGCGTGAACGCGCTGAAGACCCGTCCCTTCGAAAGCAGCGATAACCTGGCGTTCAACGGTAAACTCGACGCTCGCCTCAGCGATGCCATCGATATCTCCCTCTCCGGTTACTACAGCGAGGCAAACGACCAGTTCACGCCTAACGAAAACTCGGCCGACAACGCCAGCTGGCGACTGCTGAACGCTCAGAACAACCCGACCGACCTCAATACGGATTACCGGGTAAATTTCCGCTTCCGTCACCGCCTCGGTGGTTCCGGTATCGCGGACGGCGTCACCTCCAAGAGTAACTTCATTCAGAATGCCAGTTACACGATTCAACTGGGTTATGAGAACAACAAGTACGAAGTCGCTGATCCCCGTCACGGAGACAACCTCTTTAACTACGGTCACGTCGGTAATTTCGACATCGACTACGTAC
This sequence comes from Lewinellaceae bacterium, assembly GCA_963838715.1. Lineage (GTDB taxonomy): Bacteria > Bacteroidota > Bacteroidia > Chitinophagales > Saprospiraceae > Neolewinella. Next base: position 1,425,461 of record CAWISE010000009.1, on the reverse strand, counting down.
CGGTACTGGATTTCGTAACGGACCCGCTAACCGGTATCACGACCGGTATCACCCACGTCGATTACCGGGAAGTACTACGGAATGTAGACTACTCCAGTTCTTCCAACCCCGTACTGGCCAATTACAATAACATCTACAATTACACGGATGACCAGATCCTGAACGACGTTCGGGTCGGTCTGCCGAATACCGCCGTCATGTTGGGTGGTAACCTTGACCCCCGCGTTCGTTCGCAGTTCATCTCCGTTAACGGAGGAACCCAGAATGTCTTTACCGAAAGCTGGAACTTTCACAGCAACGTCGGTTCGGTGTACAACACTTTCTTCAACCAGGATGACGATCGCTACACCTTCCAGGCCAACGCCAGTTTCGACATCGTTCCCGGGTCTTCCGACAAGAGCCGGCACAGCATTCAACTGGGTGTCTGGTACGAAGAGCGGGTCAGCCGCAGCTACAGCGTAGCCCCCCGCGGTCTTTGGAATACCGCCCGTAGTCTGGTCAATCAGCACCTGAACACGGTAGACAGCATGAACCGCGTGGTGGGAATGACCGATACCTTCTCGATCAACGACGGTGTTTTCTTCGATTTTACCGGTTCCGTACCTATTTACGCACCGAGCATCGAGGCCAACGACGGTACTTTCTACAAGCGAGTACGGGATCGCCTGGGCCGAGAAATAGACGAATTCGTCAACATCGACGGTCTGGATCCGAACCAGCTGAGCCTGGATCTCTTCAGCGCCGAGGAACTGACGTTCGCCAACCAACTGGATTACCAGGGGTACGATTACCTGAACAATGAGTTCAACGGTTCCTTCGATGACTTCTTCGCCATCGATCCCAATACCGGACGCCGCAGCTTCAACGTTGCTCCTTTCCGCCCGATCTACGCCGCCGCCTACATTCAGGATAAGTTTACGATCAACGAGATCATTTTCCGCATGGGCGTACGGGTAGACCGCTACGATGCCAACACCAAAGTACTGAAGGACCCCTACAGCCTCTACGAGGTGATCGGAGCCAATGATTTCCACGCGAACTTCGGTGGCGAGCGCCCCGGTAGTATCGGTGAGGACTTTGCGGTTTACACCTCTACGGAGAACGGTACGATCGTCCAGGCTTACCGCGACGGAGACGACTGGTACCTGCCCGATGGCACCCAGACCAACGGTCCTACCGAGATTGAAGGTATCCGTACCGGTCTGGTATTCCCCAAGTACGCCAACCCCGCCGTACACGAGTCCGCTAACTTCATCAAGGAGGAAAGCTTTACCACGGAAACGTCCTTTAAGGATTACGAGGTACAGTTCAACGTCATGCCCCGACTGGCTTTCTCCTTCCCGATCAGCGACGATGCCGGTTTCTTTGCCCACTACGACGTACTGGTACAGCGGCCGCCGAGCAACGCTTTCGCTTCCCCGTTGGACTACTACTACTTCGTTGAGCGTCCCGGCACGAATGGCCGACCGTTCAACAACCCCGCCCTGCGTCCCGAGCGTACGGTAGACTACGAAGTAGGTTTCCAGCAGAAACTGAGTAATACTTCCGCCCTGAAGGTAGCCGCCTTCTACCGGGAGCTGCGGGACATGATCCAACTCCGGACGTTCTTCCCTGTCCCACTGGTTAACCAGTACACCACTTACGATAACCAGGATTTCGGTACCGTAAAGGGTTTCAGCTTTACCTACGACCTGCGTCGTACGAGCAACGTACAGATCAACGCTAACTACACCCTGCAATTCGCGGACGGTACCGGTTCGGATGCCAACAGCCAGCAGGGCCTGACCAACCGGGGTAACCTCCGGACGCTCTTCCCCCTCAACTACGACGAGCGCCACCGCGTGAACTTCGTATTTGACTACCGGACGGGCAGCAACACCAACGCGCCGAACGTCCTGAAGAACTTGGGTATCAACCTGCAGGGTACTACGGTTTCCGGTCGTCCCTACACCGCGAAGTTCCAGCCCCAGCCCCTGGGAGCCATCGGAACCGACGGAGCCATCAACGGCTCGCGCCGCCCGTTCAACTTTACACTGAACGCCCAGGTCGACAAGGACATAAATATCGGCAACAATGCCAGCGTAAACCTGTACGTACGGGTAAGTAACGTGCTGGATCGCCGCAACACGATCAACGTGTACGAGGCAACGGGTTCCCCCGAGGATCCCGGCTTCCTGTCCTCTTTCATCGGTAGAGATGCCGTGGAAAGTATCACCAACGAAACCCGTCCGGTGGAAGGTTTCCTGGCCTCCTACTCCTGGCGCGTACTGAACCCTGATTACTTCAGCCTCCCGCGCCGCATCTTCGTAGGTGCCCGTTTCAGCCTTTAAATCCCTGACCCCCCCGTTAAAACTATCGCAATGCGAATTCACTATAATTTATTTGTCTTACTGGCGGTCATCGGTATCGTCCTCCCACTGGGGCTCTCCGCGGAGAAAGGCCCCGGTTACGATCGTCCGCGCCAGCAGACCGATCAGACTATCAGCTTCCGGTCCGAGTGTGAAAACGCGGTTCGTCAGTACGATATGCAGATCAACAACGTCCGGGCGCGTCTAACCACCGGCGGAGACATCTGGTACGACGGTACCAACGGCCGGTACATCGTGCCCAAGCCCGCTGCCGGACAAACGGAGGTCAGTTCCATCTACGCCGGTGCCGTCTGGCTCGGTGGGGTCGACCCCGGAGGTAACCTGAAGGTAGCCGCCCAGGATTTCGGTCGGAACAACGGTAGCTTCGATTTTTACCCCGGCCCGCTTACCCCGGACGGAAGCGTCCAGAAGGACACTTGTTCCCGTTGGGATAAGTTCTTCACCGTGCTCGGTGATGACATCCGGGACTTCCTGGCCGTCTACGAAGAGGCCAGGGAAGCGGACAACCTGCCCCTCAGCCCCGAGCAGATCCCCCTGAGTATTCTGGGATGGCCGGCACTCGGCAACCCGTACTTCGCGGATATCCACGGCTTTGAATTGCCCGACGCGGACCAGGGACTGGCCGGTTTCTGGGACGAAGATTTTAGTGGCGGCTTTGACCCTACCCTCGGAGATTACCCCATCATTGAAGTGCGGGGTTGTAGCGAGAATCCGCAGTTTCCCGATGAGATGACCTTTTACGTCTATAACGACGCCGGTAACATTCACCGCCAGTCGGGTACGCCTAACCTGATTCAGATGGAAATACAGGTACAGGCCTTTGCCTATACCAGCTCCGATGATTTCAACAACATGACCTTTCAGCGCTACAAGCTGATCAACCGCGCACAGGAAGACATTCTGAATACCTACTTCGCCATGTGGATGGACCCCGACCTGGGTTGTTCCACGGACGACTACGTTGGTAGTGATACGGTTCGTTCCCTCGCATACGTCTACAACGAGGATGAACTCGACGGAGCGGCCGGAACCGGCTGTACCTGTGGTGTAGGTGTTGCCACTTACTGTGACGAGGTGCCTATCCTCGGTGTCGATTACTTCCGGGGCCCCCGTGGCGAAGATGATGTGGAACTCGGTATGAGTTCGTTCATGTACTACAACCGGGCCGGTGCCGATGCCGGTAATCCGCCGGTTGCCACGACCGACCCCAATACGGCCGAGGAATACTACAACTACCTGCGCGGACTGTGGCGCGACGGATCGCCACTCTACGCCTGTGGTACCGGTTTCGACCAAGGCTGCGGTACTACCCGCTATGCTTTCCCCAGTGCCCCTAACGACGAGTCCGACGGAGCCTGGAGTATGGCCGAGGAAGGTCTGAACTTCGGTGACCGCCGGACCATTCAGGCCTCCGGACCCTTTACCCTGAAGCCCGGTGCGGTTAACGAACTCATCATCGGTGTGGTCTGGGTACCTAACCAGAATTACCCCCGTCCGAGCCTGCGCCGTCTGCAGACCGCCGACGACCTGGCCCAGAGCCTGTTCGACAACTGTTTCCAGAAGTGTGACGGCCCCGACGCTCCGGATGTCGATATCGTCGAACTGGATCAGGAGATCATCCTGATGCTCAGTAACGGGCGTGCCAGTAACAACTTCGAGGAGAAGTACAGCGAGGCCGGTCTCGGTATCCCGATGGGAGAAGACAGCCTTTACCGCTTCGAGGGTTACCGCATCTACCAGTTTGCCGGTCCTAACGTTTCCCTGGCTGACATTGACGATCCCGAACGCGTTCGCCAGGTTGCCCAGTTCGATATCCAGAACGGTGTCACCCGTCTGTTCAACTGGACGGGAATCGACGAAGAGGTCAACCCCCTGGACCCCGAGAACTACTTTATCCCCGAGTTACAGGTAATCGGTAACGATGCCGGCCTGCGGCATACGGTACGCCTAACCCTCGATGCCTTTGCCAGTGGTGGAGATACGCGACTGATCAACCACCGTCGCTACTACTACACGGCCGTTGCTTACGGGTACAATAACTACAAGGAATTCGATCCGTTCGATCAGGAAGATCCGGGTCAGCAGACGCAGTACAAATCTTCCAGCCGCAACATCGGTGACGACGAGACCGGTAACAACTTCTACGTAGTGATCCCCCGTCCGATCCTGGATCGGGAACTGTTCGCCGAGTACGGAGAAGGAGCCGTCATCACCCGGGTTTCCGGTGAGGGTAACAATGGCAACTTCCTGGACCTCAACGAGGAAACAGTCAGCAGTATCGAAGCGGCCTTTACCGAGAACAGCTCCACCCGGTTCGCAGAACTGACCTACGAGTCCGGTGCCGGCCCGATTGACGTTTTCGTATCCAACCCCCGCACCATTCAGGACGGAGAATACGAACTGACTTTCGTGGACGAGAACATGGACAACGAAATGCTGGACGATACCGTAACGTGGGAACTTCGCTCCCTCACGGACAACAGTCTTCCCGTAGTGATCAGCGAGACGCCTATCTCCCGTAACAACGAGCAGATCGTTCCCGAATTCGGCTTCTCCGTACGGATCGCGGATGCTGCCGAGCCCGGTAGCCCTGCTGCCCTGGCGGCCGATAACGGCGCCATCGGTGCCACGCTGGTCTACGACGACCGGGATGGAGACCGCTGGCTTTCCTTCCTGCCCGACGGATTGGTTCTTCGCACGCCGTTTGCCGGTTTCGATGCCAATATCTACAACTACGTGGCTACGGATATTCTTGAAAGCTCGGCTCAACTCGACGACCCGGAACTGGCCCTGACCAATCTGTTCCCCGGCGTCTACCCACTACAGTTAATTGATTACCTGCCCCGGCCGGGCGGTGACCTGCCGTACCTGGGTCCTGGTTGGATCACGGACCGGATGGGCGGTGCCATTCGGGATATGGAACTGAGTATGCTGCGTAACGTAGACATCGTATTCACCGACGATAAGTCGCTCTGGACGCGTTGTCCGGTACTGGAGACTTCCAGCCGTTTCTTCCGCTCCGACTTTTACGAAGGGCAGGAAATAAAGCAGGAATACCCACTCGATCCCCGCCACCTGGATCTGCGTGACGCTCCGAGCGTTACCCGCAATGCCGGCCCCGACGGGCTACCCGAGGTGGATACCACCGTCGACCCCGACTCCGAGGAAGGCTACGGTTGGTTCCCCGGCTACGCCGTCGACGTGGAAACCGGTGAGCGTCTCCAGGTATTCTGGGGAGAGAACAGCCTCTACGATGGTCGCTCCTACGGAGAATACACGGCCCCGACCAACGGAAACGACATGATCTGGAACCCTTCCAGCCTCGTTTACAGCCCGCTGCCCGATGGTCGCCCGCACGTTTACAACTACGTTTCCGGTGCCCAGCATTACTTCTACGTCATGGACCGCGTTTATGACGAGGGAGATTTTGCCTACGGACGTTTCGAGCCCTCCGACAATATAAACAGTACCAGAAAGGTGCGCGCGCTGAGAGAAGTGATTTGGGCCGGTTTCCCACTACTGACCCCCGGTAGCAGCCTCAAGTCCTACGCCGATGGTATCATCCCGAACAAGGCGACCCTGAAGCTGCGGGTGAACAACAGCTTCGGATTTGCCGAGGGTACCCCGGAGAGCAATGGTTACCCGACTTACCGCTTCAAGTTCGAGGGTAAGCAGGCCAATACCACGATCGACGATAGCGCCGCTAACCGGGCCATGGACGCCATCAACGTGGTGCCGAACCCCTACTATGGTTTCAGTACTTACGAAGACAACCAATTCGAGTCCGTTGTGAAAATCACTAACCTGCCGGCCCTGGCCACGGTAAGTATCTACACCCTGGACGGTAAATTCATCCGCAAGTACAACCGGGACGAGACACCCGCCATGCTGCGGGGTGCCAATCGCCCGGTCGGAGAACGTCAGATCTCCCCCGCCCTGGAGTGGGACCTTAAGAACCAGGCCGGAATTCCCATCGCCAGTGGTATCTACCTGATCCACGTCGATGCTCCCGGCCTCGGCGAACGGACGCTGAAGTTCTTCGGCGTTCAGCGCCAGTTCGACCCCTCCGGACTCTAAGGGAGTAAGGATTGAGACTTAAGAATCGAGATGGTACCTGATACCATCTTGATTCTTAAGTCTTAACTCTTGATTCAATTAAAAAAACCTTCCGCCAAGCGCGGATCAATCCTCACGGAATGAAGCAAGTTTACTTTTTACTATTTTGCTGTACGCTACTGTCGGCCAGCGTTTTTGCCGGTAACCCGGATCGTCAAGGAGAATCAGGCGCCGCTCAGCTCCTGATGAACCCCTGGGCTCCCTCAGCCGGATTACACAGTCTCGGGACGTCCAACATCACCGGCGTGGAGGCCATGCGCCTCAACCCGGCCGGTATGGTTCGTGCCGGAGGTACCCAGGTGATGCTGGGGTACGCCAACTACCTGCAGGGAGCCGATATTTCCATGCAGGCTTTCGGCGTGACCTCCCCGATCGGGGAAAACGGTGCCATCGGTCTGAACATCATGAGTCTAGACTTCGGTGACGTTCCGGTCACCACCACCAGCCAGCCGGACGGAACGGGAGCCTTACTCAACCTGAGTTACATCAACATCGGCCTGTCTTACAGCCATATGTTCGAAAACAAGGTGTCGGTAGGATTTACTCTCCGCGGTGTCAGTGAGGCCACCAGCGACGTAAGTGCCTTTGGTTTTGCCATTGATGCCGGTGTTCAGTACGCTACCGGTGAGAACGATGAGTTCAAGTTTGGGGTCAGCCTGCGCAATCTGGGTAACCGGATGTCTTTCGGTGGCCAGGGACTTGCCGTAGCGGTAGCTTCCCCCGACTCGCGGGACCCGAACGAAATCACCGTAAACCAGCGCGCTACCCCCTTTGAAATGCCTTCGGTGGCCAATATCGGCGCCAGCTATGATTTCCTCAGCAACGTGGAACTGCACCGGGTCACGCTGGTGGCTAACTTCACGGCGAACAGTTTCAGCCGCGACCAGATCGGAGCCGGCCTGGAATACGCGTTCAAGGAGCAATTCGTCGGCCGCTTAGGGTACCGGACGGACATGGAGTCGGATGAAGATTCCGATCCTCCCCTGTACAACGGACTGAGTGCCGGAGCCAGCGTCAGAGTCCCCCTCAAGGGAGATATTTCCCGCCGCTTCAGCATCGACTACGCCTGGCGTTCCACCCGTATCTACAACGGAACGCATAACATCGGCCTGAGCCTGTCCATCTAAAGAAGGACGCACTTTCTCCCCTTTTCCTTATCTTTGGAACTAAGATGAGAACGAAGACGTTTCTACCCAACGGTAGAAACGTCTTTGTTTTTGCTTGGTCTCACACGACAAAACCGAAGGTGCGGGGGTAGCTCCCGCGTCACCTAAAAACTAAAACGATGGCAGGAATGCACTATCTGTCGCAGGAAGGATTCGACCGCCTGCGCAACGAACTCGATGATCTGAAAACCAACGGCCGTTCCGACGTAGCCAAAGCCATTGCCGAGGCCCGCGAAAAGGGGGATCTTTCGGAAAATGCCGAGTACGACGCGGCCAAGGACGCCCAGGGTCTCCTGGAAATGAAAATCAACGAACTGGAAAAGGTCATGGCCAATGCCCGGGTACTGGACAGTTCCACGCTGGATACGAGCAAAGTGACCGTTATGAGTAACGTCACGATCCGGAACGTTAAGAACAAGAAGCTGGAAATGACCTACAAGTTGGTGGCGGAATCCGAGGCCAACCTCAAGGAGAAGAAAGTCAGCGTCAACAGCCCGATGGGGCAGGGGCTACTGGGTAAGAAACCGGGAGAGATCGCCCAGGTGAACACGCCGAATGGAGTAATCGAATTCGAGGTCGTAAAAATCTTCATCTAAATGGCATCGATCTTCACCCGCATCATCAATGGGGAAATTCCCGGACACATCGTGGCGGAAACGCCCGAGTTCATCGCCTTTCTGGATGTTCGTCCGATGGTGGAGGGCCACACCCTCTGCGTCCCCAAGCGGGAAGTGGATTACTACTTCGACCTGACGGCAGAAGAACTGACCGGGCTGACACTCTTCAGCCAGCAAATCGCGGCAGCCCTCAAAAACGTGATCGATTGTAAGCGCATCGCCGTAGCCGTACTCGGTCTGGAAGTACCCCACGCCCATGTCCACTTGGTACCGGTACGAACCGAACGGGACTTTCGCCTGGGCAAATCCGTCGAGGTCAGCGACGAGCGGATGGCGGAAATTGCTAAAGCAGTCCGGGAAAGCCTGGGCGCGGACGCAGGTGCGAAATCATAGTAATAGGATGGTCTTGTTCGGTACGTCCGGGAGCTCACCCCTTTGGTGGAGTATGTCCCCTGTCGCAGGAGAGATATCCTTGACCTAAAACTCGGGAGACTGCAACTCCCGGAAGTGGCCGTTTAGTTTGGCGCGGGCTTCCATATTTACCTGGCGGGTGGCATCCGGGCGCACATTCCTCAGGTGGTCCAGCATGAAGGTCTGACGGTCCTCCGCGGCCAGCAGGGTGAGGAATTCGTACTCCTGTTCGAGGGTGAAACCAATGTAGTGGGCCAGGTGATAGGTCTTGAAATTGGACAGGTCCATGGGGAGGTCCCGTTCGATCTTGAGGGTCATGTAAATCTGACGGGTCAGTTCCACGATTTCCCGGTTCCGGGCGGGGTCTTCCCGGGTTTCGTAAACCACGGGACTGACCAGACCACCGGGGTAGGATTTACCCTCGGTTTCTTCAAAAAACTCGTGAACGCGCACGATCCGCCGGCCAACCAGCCGAATGTCGGATTCCCCTCCCGGATAGCGGCGGGCGACCGATGCCAGGCTCACTTCGGTAGCAAGGGGGCGAAGGTGTCCGTCGATCACGGTCGGAATGGCGAAGTTGGAATTTTCCGTTTCCACATCCATCAGCAAGTCCCGATACCGTTGCTCGAAGATGTGTAGATTGACGGATTCTCCCGGGTAGGCAACCAATGCTAAGGGGAATAGGGCTAATACTTCCGTCATAATGTAAATCGTATGGCGTCAGAGTAATTTTACAGCCAGAAATTGGCTACTTTTCACTCCACTATAATACAAAACATGAAAATTTCCCTTCCCCGGATCTACATTCTTGCATTGCTTCTAATCTGCTGTTGGTCCGGTTGTGACCGTCCGGCCCCTCCCACGGGAAGTGAAGGAGTAAGCGAGAATGTTCCCAGTCTGGTGGCCGGTCATACCTACGGTACGATCGGACGGTACGAGCCGCTGAATATCCAGCTTAGTCAGTCTGTCCCGGGAAACGGTAAAAGTATTTTAAAGGTTGCGCCCGAAGTGTCGGGAACCTACGCCGTGGACGGTAACCGCCTTTCATTCACCCCCACGGACGGCTGGGAGCCGGGTAAAACTTACCGGGCCACCCTTCGGCTGAACGAGGTGGAAAGCGGAACGGCGGACTACACCTTTTCGGTAACGGTACCGACCCTCAAACTGCGGGTGAATGCCGGGGGCATCTATTTCCCCGACCCGAACGACCCCTTGGACGTCGGACTGCGGGGAACCGTAGAGACGAGTGACGAGGTGAGTATGGAAGAGCTTAAAGGCGTACTCTCCGCCCAGCAGGATGGTAACAACCTTAACGTAGAGATCACCGAGGGCGTGGATCGGCGTCATTATGACTACCTCGTTTCCGGAGTACGTCGCGGAAAAGCGGCCTCCGAGGTAGTACTGAGTATTCGCGGAGAAGCTGCCGGCTTCGAAACGCGACAAACGGAGGTGAAAGAACCCATTGCCGCCCAGGGGGTATTCGAACTGAGCAGCGTCAGTCCGGACGCAATGACGGACCGCACGGTAAGACTGGTCTTCACCGAACCGGTCGACCGGGAGCAGGACCTGAGCGGCCTGTTGCGCTTTGCCAGTGGGCGGACCTACAGTAGCCGGATCGAAGGGAACCAAATTTACCTGTTCCTGGAAAACGGGCAGCTGGGGACGGAAGAACTACTGGTGGAGCCGTCCATCCGGAGCGCCGCCGGGAATCTGCTGGCCGCCGCCGGCCGCTATGAATTACAAATGGGAGCCGTTGAGCCCGGTCTCCGCCCCGTAGGCGAAGGGGTAGTAATGCCCCACCAGGGCCCCCGCTATTTCACCTTCGAGGCCATTGGTTTGAATGCCATTCGCTTCGAACTCTTTAAAATCTACGCCGGCAATGTCGGCCAGTTCCTCGGGCAGCACGCACTGGATATGGGACAGGACGACTGGTCGCTGCGAACTTTGGGTCAGGTAGTGGCCTCGGACCGGATCGAGCTGAGCGAGCTCGGGCAAGCCGGTAGTGACGGCCGTTGGACCCGCTACGCCCTCGACCTGGGCAAGTACGTACAGGGAGATGAGGGAGCCCTCTATCAGGTGCGTCTCGGCTTCGGACTGGAGGACGCCAACAACAGCTGTGGCAGCCGGCTGGCGGATTACGGGCTAGAGGCCGGTACCACCGGGGAAGAAGATCGTTTTCGCATCGGGTTTCCCGAGGGGGCTTCGATGATGGGGGATTACTACGGTATCGACGGTAACTACGAAGGTTTTGAATGGGACGACCGGGAGGACCCCTGTAAGCCGGCTTACTACAACCGGGATCGCTTCGTCAGCCGTAACGTACTGTCCAGCAACCTCGGTCTGATCGTGAAGCGCAATCCGGATCGGAGTACCGTGATCTTTGCCACCGACCTGCTCACCGCGCAACCACGCGCCGGAGTGACCATCACCGTATTCAGCGAGCAGCAGCAGCAACTGGCCACCGGCAAAACCGACGCGGAAGGCCGCCTCCTGGTGGAAACCGAGGAGATGCCCGCCCTGATCCGCGGTACGGAAGGCAGTGATTTTGCTTACCTGGAAGTTGACGCGGAGATGGCCCTGAACCTGGGGCGTTTCGACATCAGCGGTACCAACGCCGCCGGTGGCGTAAAGGGAAGCTTTTACGCCGAGCGGGGCGTATGGCGACCCGGAGATTCCATTTTTCTGAATTTTGTGCTGGAAGACCGGCAGGGGCGGTTACCCGCCGATTACCCGGTGCAGGTATCCGTACGCGATGCGCAGGGACGGGAAGTACTCGACCGGGTTGCCCGACCGGTGGCCGGCAGTGGCCTGTACCCCATTTACTTTGCCAGTTCGGCGGAGGACGGTACCGGGCGCTGGTCCGCCGAAGTGAAGGCGGCCGGACAAACTTATACCCGGCAGCTACTGGTGGAAACGGTCAAGCCGAACCGGCTGGCCATCGAACTGGAGCGGAAGGGGAGGGATCGTCTCGCCCTGTCCGCCAAGTGGCTCTACGGGGCACCGGCTTCCGGACTGGCGGCCACGGTCGAGGCCTATAATTCCAGCCGGATACCGGACTTTCCAAAGTGGTCGGGGTACAGTTTTCAGGATCCCGCCCGGGGCGTTCCGGGAGAGGGTGGGGAGATTATCTTTGAGGGAAACCTCGACGGGGAAGGACGGGCCACCATCGCCGTTTCGGAAAACCCGGCACCTGCCTCCGGGCCCCTGCTCTTACACCTTTCCACTAAAGTTTTCGAACCCGGCGGCAATTTCAGCATCGATAATCAGCGGCTGCCCAGTGACCCCTTCGCGGTATACGCAGGGATCAAAGTGCCCGAAGGGCGCTGGGGCGGAAAGGTGGTTTCCCGGGAAGGTACCACCGTCGTGCCCGTGAGCGCGGTCGATACCGATGGCAACGGACTGGCCGGTCGTAAACTGACGGCGGGCCTTTACCGGGTAGACTGGCGCTACTGGTGGCAGGACGATTACGACAACGTAAGCCGCTTCTCCAGCAGCCAGCACACCCAGGCGCTGACGACCTACCAGGCGACGACGGGAAGTGACGGCAGCGCCGATATCCGCGTATCCGTCGACGACTGGGGGCGCTACTTGTTGCGTATCTGCGACGAGGGCGGTCACTGTACGGGAGAATATTTCTACGGCGGCTACGGCGGTGGCGACGGGGACCGCGAGAGTGCCGCCCTGCTGCGCGTCGGCAGCGAACGGGAAAGCCTGAAAGTGGGGGAGGAGGCCGTGGTCTCCATTCCCAGCAGCGCCGGCGGACGCATCCTGGTGAGTCTGGAAACCGGAGCGGGTACCCTGAGACAATTCTGGGTGGACGCGAAGGCCGAAAGGACCGAGGTCCGCTTTCCGACCACGGCCGACATGGTCCCCACCGTCTACGCCAGCCTGACGCTGCTGCAACCCTACGATCAGACTACGAACGACCGGCCCGCCCGCCTCTACGGCGTCGTGCCGCTGGAAGTAGTCGACCCCGCCACCCAACTTCAACCGGTAGTGGGCGTGGCCGACGAATGGAAGCCGGCCTCCGGCGTAGAAGTGATGGTCACCGAAAAGAACGGTCGGGACATGGTGTACACCGTGGACGTCGTCGACGAAGGGCTGCTGGGGCTGACCCGTTTCCAGACGCCGGATCTGCACGCGGCTTTCTTCGGGAAGGAAGCCCTTTCCGTAAGAACCTATGATTTCTACCGCTTCGTACTGAGTAGCCTGGGTGGGGTGTTCGGTCAGGCGCTGGCAATCGGCGGTGGGGGGATGGACGGTACCAGTCCGGCCGAGAAGGCCAATCGTTTCGAGCCGGTGGTCCGCCACCTCGGGCCATTCCGGCTGGGCGCCAACAAGATGGCCACCCACCAGATCGAACTGCCCAATTACGTCGGCGCGGTGCGGGTCATGGTCGTCGGCACCGGTGACCGGGCCTACGGCAGCGTGGCCAAGACCGTTCCGGTCCGCCAGCCGCTGATGGTCTTACCGACCCTTCCGCGAGTACTCGGACCCGGAGAACGGGTGGATATGCCCGTGAACGTCTTCGTGATGGACGATAAGATCCGGTCCGTAGAAGTGAACGTGAGCGAGGCGTCCGGCCTGACCCGGATGGCCAGCCCCCGTACCTCGGTCAACTTTACCAAGACGGGAGACCAACTGACCTACGTTCCCCTGACGGTCGGTGACAAAACGGGCGTGGCCCGCTTCGAAGTGGCCGCGTCGGGGGGCGGCAACTCCGCCAGCCAGGAGATCGAGATCGACGTACGGCAACCCAATGAAGTGGACATCCGAACCGAGGATTTCCGGTTGGCCGGGAATACGGAACAAACCATGGCTTACGAACCCTTCGGGGTGGCGGGCAGCCAGTCGGCGACCCTGGAACTCTCCAAGTTACCGCCGCTGCAACTGAGTCGTCACCTGGAGTACCTGCTGCGCTATCCCTATGGCTGCGCCGAACAGACGATCAGCCCGGCCTTCGCGCAACTGGTACTGGACAAGATGACGGAACTGACGACCCAGCAGGAAGAACTGCGTACGCGCAACGTACAGGCCGGTATTGACCAGCTGCGTCGCTTCCAGCTCGGTAGCGGGGCGATGGCGTACTGGCCGGGACAGCGGCAGCCGCACCCCTGGGCGTCGAACTACGCCCTCCACTTCCTGACGGAAGCGGAACGGGCTGGCTTCGTGGTGCCCTTCGACCTGAAGAAGAACCTGCTTGATTTCCAGGCGGGGGCCGCCAACCGCTGGCGGGAAACCGACGAGTCCTTTTACGCCAGCACTTCCCAACTGCAGCGAGACCAGGCCTACCGGCTCTTCGGGCTGGCCCTGGCCGGTCGTGCCGACCTCGGGGCAATGAACCGGCTGCGCGGCCGGAAAGACGTACTGCCCACCAGTGCCCGGTTCCAGCTGGCGGCTGCCTACGCCCTGGCCGGCCGCAAACAGGTGGCCGACGAACTCATCCAGGGGGTCTCGCGGAAAGTTGAGCCCTACCGGGAACTGGGGTACACCTTCGGTAGCCAGTTACGGGACATGGCCATGGTTTTGGAAAGCCTGGTCGCCATCGGAGACCAGGACGCCGCCGCCGACCAGGCCCGCGCGGTCGCCCAGGAAGTGAACCGCCAGGGCTGGCTCTCCACCCAGGAGGCGGCGATCAGCTTCGCGGCCCTGGCCAAGATCATGGAACTGGACCAGGAAGGTATCCAGGCGGAGTTTGCCCTCTCCGGCGGACAAACTTCCACCCTGGGCGGCAACACCGGGCTGGTAACCGTCGTGTTACCGGCCGAGCGGGGCCGTCAGGAGTTCCGGGTGAAAAATCTGGGCAGCGGTACCCTCTACGCCACCGTGGTCCGCCGCGGACGGCCCGCCGCCGGGGAAGAGGTGGCCGTGGCCAAGGCCCTGAATTTGGAGGTGCGTTACCTGGACCGGGACGGAAACGCGGTCAACGTCGATCAACTGAGTTCGGGTACGGAATTCACGGCTTCTTATACGGTCACCAATCCGGGAAGCCGGGGCACCTACCGGCAGATGGCACTGCGGACGCTGTTGCCGTCCGGTTGGGAGGTGGCTAACGATCGGCTGGAAGAAGGGGTCGGCGGAGAGGAAAGCAGCTATGACTACCAGGATTTCCGGGATGACCGGGTACATACTTTCTTCAGCCTCGGAGCGGGGCAAAGCAAGACTTTTTCCTTCCGCGTGACGGCGACCTACCCTGGCCGCTACTACCTGCCGGCCCAGGTGGCGGAAGCGATGTACGACAATGACATTCGGAACGTACGGAAAGGAAAGTGGGTGGAAGTGAGTAAGTAGTACCTTGGCAGCCCATGCGTGCCTTTCTGCTTCGCCGGTTACTCTTCCTGCCCCTGAGCCTGTTCCTGCTCAGTCTCTTGTGCTTTGGGTTGACGCGCATTACCCCGGGTGACCCGGTGCTGGGGCTGGTGTCGGCGGATCGGCTGTCCACGTCTACCGATGATCCGCTGGCCTTCGAACGGATCTACCAACGTACGGCCCGGCAACTGGGCTACGGCGTACCGGTGTTCTACTTTTCCGTCGGTAACCGGGTAATACCGGATACCCTCCACCGTATTCTCCGGCGGGATCACCGGGAGGGGCTAACGACTCTGGCTACGGCCTACGGAAACTGGCCGGCGGTGCAGGAATATTACCGTACGCTGCTCGATTTCAGCAGGCGACCGCCCTCCGGGGTCGAAAAGGAATCGTCGGCCATCGTGCGGCGGCTACCGTTACAGGCCGATCCGGCAAGAATTGACTCGGAGGTAAATCTGCTGAGGGAAGACCGGACCGCCGCTGCCGTCGTCAGTGCCTACGAACGAATGCGGGATGCCCCGAAGCGCGGCGGCCTGCTGGTCCCGACGATCCACTTCCACGGCACCGACAATCAGTACCACCACTGGCTGATGAATGCGATTTCGGGAAATCTGGGGCAGTCCATCATTGATCGCCGCCCGGTGGGCGCCAAGATCGCCGGGGCCTTTAAGTGGACGGCGTTACTGAACGGCCTGGCCATCCTGCTGGTCTACCTGATCGCCCTGCCGGTAGGTTTGTACGCGGCCGGGAACCGGGGGAGTTGGTTCGACCGCCTCAGTTCGACGGGGCTGTTCCTGTTGTTCGGCATCCCCAGTTTCTGGGTAGCGACGATGGTGACCAATTTCTTCACCACTCCGGCCTTCGGAATGGACTTTTTCCCGAGCATGGGGCTGGGCGAAGTACCGGCCGGGGCCGGCTGGTTCACGCTGCTGCGCATCCGTGCGGCTCACCTGTTTTTACCGGTGGTTTGCCTGGCGTATCCTTCCTGGGCGTACGTGAGCAGGCATTTGCGACGGAGCGCGGGTGCCGTGCTTACACAGGATTACGTCCGGACGGCCCGGCTGAAGGGGCTGACCGGGTCGCGCGTCCTCTGGGGGCATGTTTTTCGGAATGCCTCCTTCCCCATCATCACGATGCTGGGTAACATCCTGCCCGCCCTCCTGGCCGGAAGCATCCTGATCGAGCGGATCTTTAACCTGCCGGGGATGGGGCAACTCCTCTTCGAGGCCGCCTCCACCCGGGACTGGCCGGTCATCATCGCCCTGGTACTGTTGAACGGACTGCTGACCGCCCTGGGGCTTACCATCGCGGACATCGGGTACGTGCTGGCTGACCCACGGGTCCGGTTGGGAAACAAAACCACCGTGGGATGAGAAAGTACGGCTGGTCCAAACGTTTGGCGCGGGGGTTCCTGATCAGTCTGTTGCTGGTCGCCCTGCTGGCCGACTTCCTGGCGGGAGACCGTCCGTTGATCGCGACCCTGGACGGGGAGACCCACTTCCCGCTGCTACGGTCGTACGCGGCGGAACTGAACTGGGCGGAACCCGGGGCGTCTCCCGGAGAATGGGACTGGTCGCTGCGCCCGCTCATTCCTTACTCCGCCCGCAGTACGGACCTGGCGAATTCGAATTTCCGTCCACCACTGGCCGCTCCGAAAGGGGAGGGGTCGGCCCGTCACTGGTTGGGTACCGACCGTCTGGGGCGGGATACGCTAGCCGGACTGATCTCCGGGACCCGGATCGCGGTGCTGGTCGGACTGGGCACCCTGCTGCTTTCCCTGCTGATCGGGGTCCCATTGGGAGCGGTGGCGGGTTTTTTCGGGGATACGGACTGGCGGTTACCCCGCCGGGTCTGGTGGGCGGGGGCGGGCGGGCTCCTCCTGGGAACTACCTACCTGCTCTCCTCACTGGTTTACTTCTACGAAAGTTTCGGGGCCCGGCTACTGAGTTGGGGAGCGGTCGTGCTGATCCTCAGCGGCACGTTGTATTTGCTACTCAGGGTTCTTTCTTACGGAATTCCCGCACTGCGTCAACGCTCGGGGATTCCACTGGATCGGTTCTTTCTGCAACTGGTAGAGCTGGTGAACAGTCTGCCGGGGCTGGTGCTGCTGATCACCGTACTGTCTTTTTTTCCCCGGCTGACGATCTGGGTAACGGTGGGGGTGATCGGTATCCTGGGATGGACGGGCGTGGCCCGCTACCTCCGCGCCGAACTGTTACGGGTGCGCCGGCTACCTTACATCGAAGCGGCCCGGGTAAGCGGGATCTCCCCATTGCGGATACTGTGGAAGCACGCGTTGCCGAACGCCATCGGCCCCCTGGTGGTGGTAGCTAGTTTCGCGGTGGGCGGGGCGATCCTGTCGGAAGCCATGCTGAGTTTTCTCGGGGTAGGCGTCCCGGCGGACGTAGTCAGCTGGGGAAGTCTGCTGCGGCAATCGCGCGATCACCCGGCTGCCTGGTGGCTGGCGGTCTTTCCCGGGGTACTGCTTACGCTGACGGTACTGAGTCTGAATGTACTGGGGGAGGAAGCGTGAACGGTAACGAACCCATATCCGCGAGCGAAAAAAAACCGCACGCTGCCGAAGGAAGTAACCCCAATCACTAACTAGCTTTACCGCATGGCCCTCATTATCTCCGTTCGCAACCACACGCCTTCCCACGGCGACAACTGTTTTCTCGCCGAGAACGCCACCCTGATCGGGGAGGTCAGGATGGGGGACGACTGTTCCGTCTGGTTTACCGCCGTCGTGCGGGGGGACGTGAACGGCATCACGATGGGAGACCGGGTCAACGTTCAGGATGGAGCGGTGATCCACGGGACGTACGAGCGGGCGGCCACCGTGATCGGTAACGACGTAAGTATCGGCCACCGTGCGTTGGTTCACGGTTGCACCCTCCACGACAGCGTGCTGATCGGGATGGGGGCCATTGTGATGGACGGTGCCGTCGTGGAGAGTAACGTGATCATCGGGGCCGGCGCCGTGGTGCCCGCCGGAATGGTTTGTACCGCCAATTCCGTCTACGCGGGTATTCCCGCAAGGAAGATCAAGGAGCTCGATCCGGCCCAGCGGGCGGATACGGTGGAGCGGATCGCGGGGGCGTATCTGAAGTATGCGAGTTGGTATAAGTAATGACGGCAGGACCTCATTACTCTACTACCGGCGAGCGCAACTCGCTGGTGGCCGCTGCCACTACGCCCACCAGGACATATTCTCTGGTGACCCGGTACGTCAGCGCGAAATCAATGACCAGATCGTCTTTGGCCAGCCGGGCGGTACCGTTGCCGGCAAGTACGGACTGCGGATAGCCGGAACAATCGACGAACATATGTTCGCGAAAATCCAGCTGACGGCGACCGTAGGCCTTGTAGATGGCCTCCTTAGCGGACCAGATCAGATGAAGTTGTACCAGGTCGTGCTCGGGGAGGAGGGTGGACTGTTCGGCCGGACTCACAAACCTGTCGGCGAGTCGGCGGATGCGGGGTACGATTGCCTGAATGTCTACTCCACAGGGTCTGGGATGAGCGATGGCGGCGGAGTACCCGTGGGTATGGCTAATGGAAACGTGAAAGGGGGAGTCGATGAGGTGAGGCTTGCCGTCATCATCCTTGACCAGTTCACTACGGCGCCCCCGGCCGCTCATGGTGTGGAGTAAGAGCCGGGCGGCAAGGAATTCCCGGCGGCGACCTTCACCCCTGATCGCGTTCAATTGTATGATTTCCCGGGGGAACAGAAGAATGGAATTCCGTAGTGCTGTTTCTTCCTCGGAAATGGACCAAATGCCCCACTCTCCCGGGGGGTGGAGGGGCTCATGCAGCAGCAGGGGCATAGAAGAAAGTTCCTAGGAGCGGATGGAGGTTACCCGGGTGTCGATGTAGTAGACGATACCGATAACGAGGATGATCAAACCGAGGAAACTGCCCAGGATCTGAAAGCCCGAACTCATGGTGGGAAGGAAATAACCGTAAGTAAAAAAGAGGAGGGAGAGGAAGAAGTATTTCATTCGCAACGGTATGTATAACAGGAGTAAAGATCTGCTATTGAAACTCGGATTACCATTGTTATGTTCGCGACTTGTATGTTAAAGAGAACGCAAGAACGACGGGGCCACAATGCGGCGATCTACGATTTGGTGACCACCGGAGACGGCTTTTTTTCCGCCGCCGCCGACGGTTACATCGTCCACTGGCACCGGGAAGACGTCGATCTCGGTCACGTCCGGGCTACCGTCGAGGGAGGGAAATTCCTAGCCTTCCTGGAACTGTCCCCGGAACTCCGACTGGCCGGCACCCTCGAAGGTACCCTGCACTGGTTACCGGTGGGGGAGGAGGCGGAGACCCGGCAATTGACGGCTCACCGCAGGGGGGTGTTCGACCTGCTCCGGGTGGGTAAAGACACGGTCTACTCCGCCGGTGGGGACGGCGTGCTCACCCGCTGGTCCGTCCGTACGCAGCGACCGGTAGAGAGCGTCGCCGTTAGCCCGAACTCCCTGCGTAGCCTGGCCTTCAACCCCTTCCGCAACCGGATCGCGATCGGAAGTAGCGACGGCCGCATCCGGTTGCTGGACCGACAGGACAGCTCCGTTATTTTTTCGGCACCCGCGCACCCGCCCTCCTGCTTCTGCCTGAGCTATTCCGCCGACGGGGAGTGGTTGTACAGTGGCGGCCGCGATGCCCGCCTGACCCGTTGGCGCGTTACGGATAAAGGGCTGGAAGCCGCCCGGAGCGTGGACGCCCACGGCAGCACCGTAAACGACCTGGCCCTCCACCCCGACGGGCAATTCCTGGCTACCGCCAGCCGCGACAAAACGATCAAACTCTGGCGGGCGGACACCCTGGAACTCCTGAAGGTGTGTGAGCCGATCCGTGACCGGGGGCACGTCAACAGCGTCAACTGCCTGACCTGGCTGGACGCGCAAACGCTGGTTACCGCGGGGGACGACCGGCGCATCCTGGAGTGGACGCTGGGCTAGCGTACCAGCATGATCTCCCCGTCCAGTTGTTGCCGATCGTTGTTGCGGGTAAACTGACAGATGTAGTAGTAGACGTCAGGGATCTGCGGCTTCCCGTCCTTGTTACCATCCCAACTTTCCGCCGGGTCGCTACTGTCGAAGACCAGGCCGCCCCAGCGGTTAAAGACGCGGAGTTGGTAGTCCGTCAGTTCGCAGTCGGTGAACAGCCGGAAAACGTCGTTCCGTCCGTCCGAGTTAGGGGTAAATACCTCGGGGAATACGGCGCGGCAGGGGAGCGAGCAATCCCGGAGCAGGATGACTGGGTCGAGTGCCACCGTGGTGTCCACGGGGCAAGTTCCGGTGACGGTCACCCGGTAGTCGGTGTCCCGCGTAGCTACGAAATTCCGCGTAGTATCCGTACTGCCGTCGGCCCAGAGCACCCCCGTAACGGCCGTCCCGCCGACGGAAAGGGTAAAGGTGGAATCCAGGCAGACGGAATCGGTCGGGCCGGTGAGTTCAGCGGCAAAGACGGGTGAGCAGCAGTCCGCGAAATTGAGTTCCGGATCGAGTACCACCATCGTGTCCGCCGGGCAGGCCCCGGTGACGGTAACCCGGTAGTCCGCGTCCGCCATGGCCACGAACGTCACGGGTCGTTTCCGTACTGCCGTCAGCCCAACTAACCCTCGAAATAGCCGTACCTATGACGGAAAGGGTAAGGGCAGAATCCAGGCAGACGGGTTCGTCGGGGCCGGTCACTTCAGCGGTAAAAACCGCCCCGAAGTCATCTTCATCAAACTGTAGGGGGGGCAGTACGGTAACCTGTGTCCGACAAGTCTGATAATCCGCTATGTAGGTGATGCTGCTACCGGGGAAGATGCTCAGGCGGACGCTGTCGTTATTCGGTCCGAAGCCGGGGAAGCGGTTCCCCCGACCGTCGTTCCACTCTATTGCATCGTAACCGGACAGGGCGACGGTCACGACGATCTCCTGCCCCGCGCAGTAGGGGCCGGGGGGCAGGACCGTCGGTAAAATCGGGTCCGGTACCGATACGGAGGTAACGCGGTGCTCGTCGATGGTAACGTTGCCATCCGTGTCGGTGATGGTGGCGGTGAAGGTGCCGGTAACGGGGACGATGATGGAGCGGGTGTCCTGTCCACTACTCCAATCGTAGGTCTCCCCGGCGACCCGTGCGGTGATGAGGGGGTCGTCCGCCCCGCAGACGGTGTCGAAGACCACCGGCAGGATGGTGGTGTCCATCAGCAGGGGGTAGTCCGGGGCGGAGGCCATCAGGCAGGCGGGGAGTACGGTGATGAAAAACAGTAGGATACGTAGCATGTCGATCGGCTTGGGCCGCAAAGTTAAGGCCGTGTATCTTCGGCCCATGATCTGGAGCGACAAAAAAATCCTCGCCGCCATGGAGCGCGGCGAGATCGTCATCGAACCCTTTGACCGGAGCAACCTCGGTACCAACAGTTACGACGTACACCTCGGCAAGCACATTGCCCGGTACAAGGACCACATCCTGGACGCAAAGGCCCACAACGAGATCATCCACGACGTGATCCCGGAGGAGGGCTTCCTGCTGCACCCGAACACCCTCTACCTCGGCGTGACGCTGGAGTACACCGAGACCCATAGCAGCGTCCCCTTCCTGGAGGGCAAGAGCAGCGTCGGTCGCCTCGGCATCGACATCCACGCTACGGCGGGCAAGGGCGACGTCGGCTTCTGCAACCACTGGACGCTGGAGATCAGTTGTACCCACCCGGTGCGGGTGTACCACGGTATGCCGATCGGGCAACTCATCTACTTCGGGGTGGAAGGGGACATCGAGAATTACTACAACAAGAAGGCAGGGGCGAAGTACAACACGGTAACGGACCGGCCGGTGGAATCGATGATGTGGAAGAATAATTTTTCAGAATGACTACTCAAGACCTCTCCCTGCACCTCCTCAATGAACTCACGCCCCGTATGGGAAGCGGGGAGGCGCGCTCGGTCGCCCGTCTTTTCCTGGAGGATTTGTTTGGCTATCGCCCGGGAAACCGCCCCCGGGAGTTGACGCAGGACGAGCAGATTCTGGCCTGGGCCTCCATCAATCGCCTGAAGGCGGGGGAACCGATCCAGTACGTAACCGGTATCGCTGATTTCTACGGACTGCGGCTGCGGGTGTCGCCGGCGGTGCTGATTCCACGACCGGAAACGGAGGAGCTGGTGGAATGGATACTGGAGGAAAATGCGCCGGGCACGCAGGTGCAATGTCTGGACGTAGGCACCGGGAGCGGTTGCATCATTCTGGCGCTGGCCGCCAAAAGACCGGGGTGGGGCTGTTTTGGAACGGATATCAGCCAGGACGCCCTGGACATCGCCACCGCGAACCGGGAGGAGTTGGACCTGAGGGTCGTATTCACCCAGTCGGATGCCAGGGGGCCGCTGCCTTACCCCGGTGAGGGACTCGATATAATCGTCTCTAACCCGCCCTACATACCGCCCTCGGAGCGGTCACGGATGGGCCCCTCGGTACTGACCCACGAGCCGGAACTGGCCCTGTTTGTCCCGGAAGACGACCCCCTGCTTTTTTACCGGCACATTGCGGAGCAGGGTAAAGCGTTACTGGTCAGGGGCGGCCGCCTCTACCTGGAGACCAACGAGTTCAACCATAAGGACGTAGTGCTGCTGCTGGAGGAGTTAGGCTACGGTGCGGTAGCCGGGCGGCAGGACTTGCAGGGGAAACAGCGGATGGTGCGGGCGGTACGGAACTAGTTACCGAATTCCCGGATCTTGGTTTCCAGCCAGGGGCGGGAGGCGACGTATTTTTTCTCCTTGAGCTCCGCCTTGAGTTTTTCGAGACCTTCCGTGTCGTTGGGCAGGAGGCGGGTAAGGCGGCGGGTAAAGGAGACGAGGTTCTTGACCTGCTGCAACCGGAAGTTGGGTATGGTGTCCTTGTGACGGTTCAGGTAAGCGGCCGTGCTGTCGAAGAGGGACTCCAGCGAGGTGTCCGCGTCCGTCTCGTAAAAAATGGCCAGTAGCATGATCTTGGCATTGAGGTTGTAGGTACTGTCCTCGAATTCGACGGCGCGGAGGTAGTCTTGCGCCTTTCCGTAGTTTTTCTGGTAGAAATAGAGGGCGGCGTAATTGTAGGTGACGGAGTTCTCCCTTTGCTTTTCGGGAAGAAAGGCCTGGTAATTGTCGATGTACTCCTTGGCCCAGGCAAATTCTCCACTCTGCATGGCGATCTGAATGGTATTCTTGAAGGACCGGGGGTCGATCACGTTGTTCTCCGTGAACACTTCGTGAGCCAGGGCGAACCGGTAAATGTTGAGGTATTCCGACAGAAAATTACGACGCCCCTGGGCGATTTTACGGACGCAATAGTTAAGCGCGGGGAGCACGAATTTATACTGGGGAGGCACGGTTCTCTCTACGTTGTTACCGGTCAGCAGCTGTTTGTAGCGGTAGAAATACTCGGTCTCTTCCACGTCGGTCAGCATCCGGTAGGTGAGGTAGTAGAGCTCCACCAGGGGGTTGTCCATGTACGCCCGGTCGGCCTCCAGAATACCGACCAGTTCGTTGACGAATTTGAGGTCGTACCGCTGCTTTTCGTGCTGTCTCCTGCTCTGGGCGGTAACGGCCATGTCCAGTTTCGTGATGATGTAATAGACATCCAGGGTGCCGGAAATTTCCTCCAGATTGGCTCGCTCGGTGGGTTGTTGCTCGTAATTCAGCAACCAGAACTTACGCTGCTCGAGCAAGTGGCGAAAGAGGTACTGTTTACGGTCAGCGGTATGGCCGAATTCCGTCAGGGAATCCCAGTTGCGTTCGACCCCGCGGACGATCTTTTCCGGTTCCCGTTCCTCCAGGGCGACCAGGTAGAGGTAGTGGTGTAATTCCTTCTCCTGCTTGAGTGCTTCCTGGGTGATGAACTCCCGGACGAGTTTGAAGAGGTCGGAGGTGAATTTACGGAACCGTACATCGTTGAACGCCTTTTTAGCCCCGTGAACGCTCCGCCAGATGGCTGGTTTCTCCAGCGGCTTGTTGCGGTCCAGCCGCTTGTTGATCTCATCAAAATACGCCACCAAATCCTCGTTGGTAGAGAAATAGGGAGACTGTAACAATTTACGGCAGGCACGACGCTGGGGGCGGTCCAGGCTAGCTAACAGGCTGATTAACTTATTGGATTTTTCGTTCATTGTTCACAAACATACGGCGTAAACTGCTGATGGAGAACGTACAAGCAGGGGAAACTGGGTGCTTACCATTCACGGAGATTTTCACAAAAACTTGGTTAATAGCTGGTAAGTGTAGTTGCGCTGCTTATATTGTGCACCTAACCGTTTTTATTCATCGACCCCATGGCACTAAGGCTACCGATTCTACTGGTCCTGGCTCTGCTGTTCAGCTGTTCCGGCGCGCTATTCGCCCAGGGCGACAATGTCGATGTGGTCATTATCCGGAATGACTGCTACGAAGTGGAGTTCATCTCGGAGTTTACGCCGTCCATCGGTAGCCTACCCCAGAACGGTACGATCACGCTGGTCCAGGATCCGATCTACAACTATACACTCACGTACTGTCCGGATGAGGACTTTACCGGATCGGACAATTTCCTGCTCGTAAGTTTCCCTTTCGGCTTCAACGTGAAGTTCACCCGTTTCTCCATGAGCGTTCAGGAAGCGCAGATCAAAGCCCGCCGGGACGTGGTATACACCCAATCCGACGTTCCGGTCACGGTGGATGTGAAGGCCAATGATTTCATCAATGTCGGTAACATCAACCTGATCTCCGCTCCGGTATCCAATGGCGGTACCGTTGCCCTTGTGGAAGGAGGGGTGCAATTCACCCCGAGCCCTGGCTTTTCCGGTCTGGCGGATTTCAACTACGTGATCTGTACGGACGATGGCAATACCTGTGACCTCGGTACCGCGAGTGTAATAGTGGAAAACCCTACTGCCAGTACTGACACCTTACGGGTGTTCACGACCAAGAACAGCCCCCAGTTTATTCTGGCCGCGCCGGGCGCCCAGCAATTGGAAGCACCTGATTTCGGGGAAGTCAGTACCAGCGGGGAAGTAATGAGTTATCAACCGGAGCCGGATTTTGTCGGAGACGACTACGTTACCTACGGCAATGGCACCTCTACGGATGTCTTCCACATCACCGTGCTTGATCTGGAAGCGGCTGAGTTCACCACCGAAGACCGGGCACAGACCATCCCCGGCGCACCGGTTACTTTCAACGTGCTTAACAACGACCTCTACGGCCCCTTTGCCGATTGTGTCGAACTGGGCGTTCCCCGTTTCGGTAGCCTTACCCCCGGTCTCCGCCGCGGGGACGTGATCTACACTCCCCCCGCCAACTGGTCGGGTGTAGACTATTTCCAGTACAGTTCCCGTCCGCCCGGTTGTAACGGAGCGGCCGAGTCCCAGACGGTTTTCGTCAATGTGACGGACTTCGCCCCTGACCAATCCTATACCAGTCTAACCATCCCGGCGGGAGCGCTTACCCAACTCACCTACGAGGTGCCCGGACAGACCACCAGCTGGTCGATTGTCAGCGGACCAACCAACGGCGTTGCTACGCTCGATCCCGTTTCCGGACAGATCAATTACCTGGCCGGTGCTCCCGGTACGGACCAAGTAGTGGTCAACTACTGCCTTTCCCCCGATGCGGCCGGTAACTGCCAGGTAAGTACCGACGTAACCATTGGGATAACGGCCACGACACCTAACCCCAATGGCTGTATCGCCGGAGAGGGGTGCGTTTGGCCCGGCGACACCAATGACGACGGGGTGGTGGACGTAAGCGATCTTTTACCCATCGGTCACGCCATGGGTGAATTCGGCACTCCCCGCCTTTCCCCCGACGCTACCTCCTGGGGAGGACAGTTCGGAGAGCCCTGGGGGCGCTCCGTAGACGGAACCGACTTACGGCACGTAGATGCCAATGGAGATCAGGTGATCAGTCACCTGGATACTCAGATCGTATTGCAACATCTCGGACTCGCGCACCGGCTACGTCCTTCCGTGAGTAGTTACGTGGATTTTGAAGTGACGCTCCGTGGAGACTACGAAGCAGAACCCGGTGATCTCATCCGGCTGGATATCGTGGCCGGTAGTAACCTCGTGATCGTCGAAGACCTTACCGGCTTCCGCTTTCCCTTCACCTACGACCCCGTGATCGTGGATGGAAACTCCGTCGGAATCGATTTCGACCAGAGTGGATGGGCCAGCTACGACAGTCCCATCATGTCCATTTCGTCCAACGACGAAAGTGGTCACGCCGAAGCAGCCTTTACCCGGACGAGCCGGGGAGGTGCCAATGGTTTCGGTGTTATGGGAGAAGTGAGTCTGGTAATCGTCGAAGACCTCACCGGATTCTTGGACGGTGGAGAGGAAACGACCACCGATCACTCCGGTATCAATCGCACGGACGAGAACATTGGAGGTACTACGCCTTCCGTTACAACGATCCTGGGTGGCGGTGCCGCCAGCATGATGAACGGAGCCGGTTTCTCCGATGCCGTCCGCGTTCGTCCCTTCGAACTGACGATCAACCAACGTCCCGCCACGGAACTACAGGACATCGACCTGGATAGTGCCATCGATTTCCTCGACGACCACCTCCTGGCCTTCCCTAACCCAACATCCAACCGCCTTACTGTTCACCTGAACGGCCAGCAGCGCTTCACCGCCCTGCAACTGACGGACCTTACCGGCCGGACCCTCCTGCGGGAAACGGGACTGGACACCAACCACCGGGAACTGGACCTCTCTACCGTTCGTACCGGCCTCTACACGCTGACGCTGACGACGGCGGACGGGGTGGTGAACCGGAAGATCGAGGTAGTCAGATAGATAATTATGCTAGGGGCGTCGCCCCTAGCTGGTTAGTAAGGAGTCCTCCGGACTCGTCAGATCGCCACCACCCCCGATCCCGTCACCACGCTCATCACCCGCAGTACGTACCCGTCGAACTCCCCGAATACGGAGATCGGGTGTCCCCCGCTGATGGCCAGCAGATCGTAACCGGCCTCGAACCCCGCGGGTACCGGGAGGAATCGTCCCCGTCCGTCCGCGAAGTGGATACCGTCACCGCTGAACCGTGGGGTGAGGGCCGGAAAGTAAACCGGATAGTGCCACAGCCAGGGGTTCGCCACCAGTGCCTTGCGGTAATTCTCCAGCATCTCCGCGATACCGGGGTAGCCCCTGAGCCCGTCGTAGGGCCGGCCGCCCACCCGCGGGGAGGGAAAGATCGCTCGTTGTGAGTAGCTACCCGGATAGAAGTGAAGGGAACCGTCGAACGATCCCCCCAGCGGCCAACTCTGCTCGAAGGGGCGTTCCCCGAAGGCGAAGTCGAGCAGGAGGGCGAAGCGACGACTTTTTTCCCCGCGCAGCCAGACCCGCCGGGATCGTAACTTGTCTTCCTGTCCGATCTGAACGCCGAGCACGAGCCAGTGATCCGTTACGCCGGGGCGGTCGAGTAACTCATCTTTTTTGCCGGAGAGTCCCGCGACCTGTAGCACCTCCTGCCAACGGTCCTGACCGAGGGCTTCCCCCCGTCGCCAGGCCCGGACGAAGAGGTACAGATCGCCGAGGGTACGGCTGATCTCCGTCTCCCGACCGGTTTCGGGGAGGTACGCGAGCCTGCGGAGTCGACCGGCCGGACCGGGTAGTTTAGCGTCCGTCAGCCGGGCGGCGGCGGAGAGCCAGATGTCCGGTCCCCGGGCGAGGGTATCCGCGAGTCCGCGTCGTGCTACGTCGATGAGCCGTAGTTCGAGTTCATTGACGCCCTCGGTCATGAGCGCCAGGCGTTCGGTGAGTCGCTCGTCCGCCCGGGTGACGTCCTGGGTGACCCTGGGCTTTCTTTCGGCCTGGAACTGGACGGAGCGTACCCAACTCGGGGGTTGGCCGACGACTAGTCTGTCCGCGTCGTTCTTCAGCAGCAGGACGAGCGCCAGCCCGTGCGCACAGGGTCGTTGGCGGGCCCGGCAACTACAGTGAAAGCGGCCTCCGGAAAGATCGACCGCCGTGGTCAGGTACTTGGCGTTGCTGACGGAGAATTCTCCCCAGAGCCACTCTCCGTCACCCCCCAGGAGTTGCCAGCGCCGACTGTAGAAGAGCCGACGACCGGCTTCGAGGGTTTTGGCGTCGGGGGAGAGTTGGAGAAGATGGTCGAGGGTCACGGGGTAAAGGTAAAACCGCGAGTACAACCGCGAGTGGCTCAAAGCCACTCGCTGCGAGAGAAAGTCGCTGAAGCGACTTCGGCCGGTCAGCGAGGGTGCTTCCCGTCGCTGTAAAACAGCCGTCGTCCGGCTTCGGGGGAAAGTTAGGGTAGGTGATCGGGGGCGCGGGCAAACGTACAACCGCGAGTGGCTCAAAGCCACTCGCTGCGAGAGGAAGTCGCTGAAGCGACTTGAGAGGTGTATCGGAGCGCTTCATCGACTTCCTCCGGTCAGCGAGGGTGCTTCCCGTCGCTGTAAAACAGCCGTCGTCCGGCTTCGGGGGAAAGTTGGGGTAGGTGATCGGGGGCGCGCGGGCAAACGTACAACCGCGAATGGCGTAAAGCCACTCGCTGCGAGAGAAAGTCGCTGAAGCGACTTCGGCCGGTCAGCGAGGGTGCTTCCCGTCGCTGTAAAACAGCCGTCGTCCGGCTTCGGGGGAAAGTTGGGGTAGGTGATCGGGCGCGCGTGG
Organism: Lewinellaceae bacterium; assembly: GCA_963838715.1. GTDB lineage: Bacteria > Bacteroidota > Bacteroidia > Chitinophagales > Saprospiraceae > Neolewinella. The sequence continues at coordinate 1,396,837 of CAWISE010000009.1, read as the reverse complement.
GCAAACGTACAACCGCGAATGGCTAAAGCCACTCGCTGCGAGAGGAAGTCGCTGAAGCGACTTAGAGAGGTGTATCGGAGTCGCTTCAGCGACTTCCTCCGGTCAGCGAGGGTGCTTTAAGCCCCTCGCGGCTCGCCCCTCGCGGCTCGCGGCTACTGCGACCCCTCCCACGCCGCGACCACCCCCACGCCGCCGGCCACCCCCGCGCCATAATGACCGCCACGCCACGACCCCCACCGCGAAAAAAACATATAAATTTTGCACCCGCGCCCCGTCGCCCATTACCCCCGCAGGTACAGCAAGTAGGCCGCCGCGAAGGGGACCACGAAGATGAAGGCATCGAAACGGTCGAGTAAACCGCCGTGACCGGGCAGGAGATTGCCGCTGTCCTTGACGTTGACGCTGCGTTTGAGCATGCTTTCGATCAGGTCACCCAGCCCGCCGAAAATGGCGACGATGACGGCCAGGCCCATCCATTCCACGAGTCCGACTTCCTGAAAAAAGTGGTGCAGCAAGTACCCGAAACCCAGCGTGACGAGGGCTCCGCCGATGGAACCCTCCCAGGTTTTATTGGGGGAGATGCGGGGAAACAACGGTGTTTTACCGATCTGACTGCCCACGAGGTAGGCCCCGGTGTCGTTCACCCAGGTCAGGAGCAGCAGCCCGAATACGACCCGGTAATAGAAGGTGTCTCCGTCGAAGGCGATGAAGTCCACCAGCGCGAAGGGAATGCCGATGTAGAATAACCCCAGGATCATGAAGGCGATGTTGGCGAACGGCTCGTCACTGTTGCTGTAGAGCTCGTAAATGAAAATGGTGAAAGTGAACGGGGCGAACAGCAGACTGGAGAGCGTGATGAAGCTCGTCGGGTCGGAGACGTAGCCGAGGGAAAGGGCGCTGACCAGCAGGAAAGGAACCAACCCCAGGGCGATCCCGAAGACCTTGCGGAAGCGGTCGCGGCGGGTGTGACGGTCCAGGGTAAGTCCGAAAAACTCCCAGAGGCAGCCCCCGGCAATGATGAAAAACAGGAGGTTAAAGGTATAGGGACCGGTGTAGAGGCCGGCGATCATGATGATCACGAAAATAACCGCGGTGGTCAGCCTTCTCCAGAGTCCTTTCATATAGTGCATGCCGATAGCTAAGTCGTCAAGATAGACACTACCGGGGAAACATCCGGGCCTCTACGTCCTCACACAGGATGTGCCCGAGTAGCATATGGCACTCCTGGATGCGGGGGGTGTCGGTGCTCGGAATGTTCAACAAAATGTCTACGTGTCCGGCCAGTGCGCCGCCGGATTCTCCGGTCATGCCGATCAGGGTGCAGCCCGCCGCCCGTCCGGCCCTGGCGGCGTGCAGGATATTGGGGCTATTACCGCTGGTGGAGAGGAGAAACAGAACGTCTCCGGCCCGGCCCATCGCGGTGGTCAGCCGGGCAAAGGCTTTGTCGTAGCCGTAATCGTTGGCGACCGCCGTCAGAAAACTGGTATTGACGTGCATGGCCTCGGCGAAGAGCGGGGGGCGGTCGAAATAAAACCGGCCGCTGAGTTCCGCCGCCAGGTGCTGGGCGTCGGCGGCCGAACCGCCGTTGCCGCAGAAGAGGACTTTTTTATCAGCCTGGAAGGCGGTTACGCAGCTGTCGGTCGCCGTCGCCAGCCGGGAGAGGAGAGGGGCATCGGCCAAAATCGTTTTTTTGAGATCGATAGCAGCCTGGATGCGGTCTTTCATGGACAATAGTCTATTAACTTCGCCAAAGTAGTTCTTAAAGTCGACAGTATGAAAAACCCCACCCGCGGCCAGTACGCCCTCCTCTCCCTCCCCGCCACCGCGATGGGGTTCGCGCTCTGCGTACAGATCGCGGCCCTCAGCTGGATCCTGAGTACCCAGTACGGACTGAACCTGGAGGAGATCGGCTACGTCTGGCTGGCCGGGCCGCTGGCGGGCATCCTCGGGCAGGTACTCATCGGGGTGATCAGTGACAAGGTGTGGTTCTGGGGCGGCCGGCGGCGGCCGTTCATCATCATCGGCGGCACCATCGCGGCCCTGATGATCCTGGCCCTGCCGTACATCGACGTGATCAACGCACGGCTGGGGCTCGACAGCATCATCGGGGTGGCCATCACCGTGGCGCTGATGCTGGATCTGGCCATCAACGTCAGTTTCAACCCGGCCCGCTCCATCATCGCGGACGTGACGCCGGCCGGGGACGCCCGCACGAAGGGCTATACCTGGATGCAAACCATCTCCGGCTTTTTCGGGGTACTGGCCTACCTCATCGGGGCCTTCGTCAGCAACTACGTGCTCATCTACACCGGGGCCGTGGTGGTGTTTCTCTTTGCCGTCCTGCCGCCGCTGTTCATTAAGGAGCCCCGGGAACTGGACGAGGAAAATACCAAGGCAGACAACCTGGAGATACAGTCCGGGCTGGTCAACGAAGTGGGCGAGGACGCAGGTGCCATGCTTTCCGATATGGGCGGGGGACAGAAAACGACCGACTGGCCGGCCTTCCTCAAGATCTGTCTGGCCCATGCCTTTACCTGGGTGGGGGTACAGACCATGTTCATCTACACCTTCGGCTACATCAAGCAGAACATCATGGGCTTTGCCGGTGACGCGGAACTGTCGGCGGCCGACAGTAACTACATCGGCTTCAGTATCGGCGTGGCCTTTGCCATTCTGAACACCGTCGGTTTTCTCTTTCCCGCCCTGGTGCTGGAACCCATCGCCGAGCGGATCGGCCGGGTGCGGACCCATACGCTGGCCATTGCGGTGAGCGCCCTGGGCTACCTCGCCATCGTGTACTTCGGCACGACGATCACCAGCTTTTTTGTCCTGATGGCCGTGGTGGGCGTGGGCTGGGCGGCCATCGTGAGCCTGCCCTTCGCCATCATGAGCGAGGTGGTCGATCAGCGCCGGATGGGCCTCTTTATGGGGCTGTTCAACCTGAGCGTGGTGCTGCCGCAGATCGTAGCCAGTAACCTCGGCGGCTGGATCGAGGGGGCCGCGGACAAAAACCTGATTTTCTGGATCTCGGCGGTGACGCTGGGAATTAGTGCGGTGCTGTGGTTGCTGGTGCGGGAACCGGGGGGAGGGCAGGTCCCCTTGAAGGCGTCGACGCACTAAGATCCGTTCGCCTCGGAGGTTCGTTTGTTTCTGGCCGATAAATAGCTGTAAGTCAGTTGACTATACTTTTTTAAGACGACTTTTTGCTGAAAAGCGAGAGAACAGGGAGCCGGAGGTTGTCATTGTGGCCTGATGGCTGTTCCGGTAATTTGGGGACCAACGAATTCGTCCCCATGACCAACGATCCCACCCTTAAAACGCGGCAACAGATGGCCGTTGAGTACGATATACACCCGCGTACGCTGGTCAGGAAAATAAAGAAATTCAGTCTGGATATTCCCCGATACGGGCTACTGACGCGCGAGCACCAGAAGCGTATATACGAGTGTCTGGGTTGGCCGTCTTCGGTTAGCCGGGATGACTACTCGAATGGGTGATAAAAGTTGGACAAAGTTGGACAAAGTTGGACAAAGTTATGGATATTGGGCGTCAACCCCCTTATCTTAAGTACAGATCACTGGCCGTCGATCCGGGGAATTGCCCGAACCCTGTAAATGAAGGCATAATTTTAATACTTCACCTATGAAGACTTTACTGGCTTTTACGTTTCTCCTGTTCTCCCTCGTTCCTCTTTTCCATGAGTGCTCCGGCTGAGGTTTCATCGGCAGGAATGGACGCGCCTAATCGGAAGGTCACCTGCTACAGAAACGGTAACGCCATGTCGTGTACCGACGAGGACGACGGTAAGGAATGTTTAACAATTATAGTCGAAAACCTGAATGGTGATGTAAAGGGGAATTCGGAATGGTCTAATTGCTAACATACTGCTGCACGTAAGGCTTAATTTAAGCCTCTACGTGCAGCTTATCCTAATAATTCCGTAAGCTTGACAAGTACATTTTATGAATTGCACTGCAACCATTCTATTGATATTTTCCATAGTTGTAATTCCTAGCTTGCTTAGCGCCCAACAAGCTTACAAGGTTACGTACCAGCGGGAATTTACGCTAGCGGGAATTAAGAAGCTTCCAATTCCTACCGGGCCTGGTGGTTTTGAGAGTTTAGACCGTAGCTTAGAGGAGAGTGAACTATATTATCTTAGACAATCGATCGGCGTGCGATACAGTAAGCCCATAGTAGATATGCGAGTTGAAGACGGTGTTATGGTTAGGGATACTACTTGGAAATCATTTGTGATAAAAGATTTAACGACTAGATTGTCAGTCGTCAAGCAGCTAAGTGGATACTGTATTCACGATGAACTTTTAAAACAAGAGAACTGGAGTATCAAAAATGACTTAAAATCAATAAACGGATTTTTGGCACAACGGGCAGTGCAGATTAGCGGACGGTCTCCCGACACCGAAGTTTGGTTTTACCCTTCTTCTCCAGTCCAAGACGGTCCTGGTTCTATTACTGGGTTACCCGGGCTAGTAGTTGATGCTCTTACTGATGACGTTCACTATTATATCGTGAGCATAGAAAAAATCAGCCACTCGGAATTCGAACTCGCCTTCAACAATACCAATGATTGCGATGAGGTAATCACGCGAGAAGAATACATCAATTCAGTCATGGGTAATTGACCGATCACTATTTTAAAACGTAATGGGTTGCCTGTCTGTCATTTTTTTCATGAGGTCCGTCACACTGAACACTAAGTCATGCATCGTCGAATTACTCAATTATTAGTCGGTATTTTATCAGTACTCCCGCTACTACTTAGCGCCCAGCAAGCCTACAAAATAACCTACCAAAAAGAGTTTACGCTGGAAGGTATCAAGGAGTTGCCGATTCCCGTCGGGCCGGGGGGGTACGAAAGCATTGATCGAAGGATGGATAACAGCATCCTCTATCAATCGGGAGACCGGGCAGTCGCCCGCTACGGGCATCCGGTGGTAGACGCCAGGGTAGCAAACGGACGGATACTGCGCGACACTAGCTGGGAAAGTTTTGTGGTCAAAGATCTGGTCAGCAGGAAGGCGATCGTTAAGAGGATGAGCGGCGGTTGCCATTATCTTGAATTAGCCAGCCCGGAGGACTGGAAAATATCAAACGACGTAAAATCGATAAATGGAATATTAGCGCAGCGCGCGGTGCAGACGAGTGGTTTAGGGACCGGAAAGATTGCGTGGTTCTATCCCGCTTCTCCCGTAAGGGGAGGCCCCTGGTCTTCCACTGGCTTGCCCGGACTGATCGTGGATCTGCTGCTTGATAACGTTCATTATTTCCTACTTGATATAGAAGAAATCAGTCAAGCGGAATTCGAGCACGTTTTTAACAATACCAACGACTGCGAGAAGGTAGTCACGCGGGAAGAGTACATCAACTCCGTCATGGGTAACTGATCGATCACCATTTTGAAAACGCACTGGATTGCCTGTCTGCTGATTTTGTGTCTGCCCTTCCACTTGCGGGGGCAGGTGCGCATCACCGGAACGGTCAGTGGGGAAGGGGAACCGGTACCGGCCCGCGTCAGCGTACACCTGATTGATCCCGCCGGCCTCTACACCGGCACCTACGCCGACTCCCTGGGGAACTTTATCCTCCCGCCGGTTTACTACAACGACTCCCTACGCATCGAGGTAGCTGCCCTCGGTTTCTACCCGGCCGAACAGATCATCGACGCCGGTGCCCGGGATGGTTTCTACCTCACCTTTGAGCTGGTAGCCGCTCCCCTGGACCTGCCCACCTCCACCGTCGCGGCCCAACGAATCGGCATTCGCGTGCGGGGAGACACCATTCACTTCGATCCGCTGGCGTATCTGCGGGGTAACGAACGTACGCTCGGCGACCTGATCGAGCGCATCCCCGAACTGACACTGACCGAGAACGGGGAGGTCGAGTACCGGGGGGACCCCATCGACGTCCTCCTCGTCGACGGAATGGACCTGCTGAATGGGCAGCAACGATCCGCCACCGAATCGCTGGGGATCGGTCACGTGCTGGACCTGCAAATCATCGAAAACTACCGGGGTCCGGGTGACTTTATGACCGGAATGACCGAGAACGTGGCGCTGAACGTAGTACTCTCCGACAGCAGTAAGGGCAAGTGGTTGGGCCGGCAGCTGCTGGCCACGGGTTCGGACTGGCGTTCCACCGGAGAAGCCGACCTGACCCGGACCGCGAAAAACTACGGTACCCACTTGGCCCTCGCCGCCCGGAACGACGGAACGATCGCCCTCAGCGCCCGCGATTACCTCAACGCGGTCGGTGACCTGGGGCGGGCCTTCGAGGATACACCGAGCGGGCAGTTTTCCCTGGAGAACCTCATTCCGGAAGAGCTGCAACTGCCCGCCGGTCTGAACCAACAACGGGACGTACTAGCCAACCTGGGCTTTCAGCGAAACGGCGACCGGAGGCGACTGCGTGGAGGGCTATTGGCCCTCCACCTAGACCGATCTACCCGGAAAAATACCGATCAGCGAATTGCCGGTGCTCCCGGTGAGCGGTTGTTGGGAACCGAGCGGTCCGGTAACCGGTCTGACTTTCAGCTCCTCTCCCTGGGGTTCGAACCCGCCCGCGACCGGGAGGACTCCCTCTCCCGCTGGGGAGCCGACCTGATCGGGGAGCGAACGGCCGGCACCCAAGAACTGACTTTCTCCGTAGGGGAGGAGGGAGAAGAAAATTCCCGGAGGAGTCAGCGTAAATTATCGCTTGAACCAAGGGTGTACTGGTACGGCCCTTCGGATGGGTTGGTCACCCTCGTCGGTCAGCTTACCTACAAGTATACATCCCAACGGAGTGACTATTACCTACAAGCAAACCCATCCCTGCGCCTGGATTCCAGTACGGTTTTTACGCAGTACAACCAGCAGTTATCGACGGAGAGTAATGAAGCAGAGGCCTGGCTGCGGGGACGGGTCCGGGTGGGGAAGTACGAAATACGCTCCAAGATTCTTTTGTCGGGTGAAAATTACGCAGCCCGTGACCAAGTTAATTTTGACGAAAACCGATTACTGAATGTGAACTTACGGGGCCGTACGGGTCGTCTTACCGGATCGGTGGAACGCTCCTTCGGTAAATTGTCCGTACTGCTACGGGCGGACCGTTCGCTCGTCCATCGCAGTAGACATTCGGAGACGATATCGAAGCCGGGGTACCGGTACGGAGCCTACCTACGCTGGCCGGCTAGCGGTATCAACCAGAGTCTGCTCAGTTGGGTGTCGACATCCGCCCCGGCTACCGACCTGGCGGCTGCCTCCGACCGCTTCTATCTGGTCGGTCCCCGGAGTTTTGCCCGCCAGAATGCAACTCTACTCTCCCTGGCCCGGACGCACCGGCTGTCTTACTCCGGCCAGCGAAGCGGGATGCTGGGACCAAAGAGTACGGTCCGTGTTTCGGCCGCGGGAAGTAGTGGCAGAAACCAAGTAGTTCGTGCTTTCCTTCGTTCGGGAGATTTCTTCGTCGAGCAGTGGCGCAGCCTGGAGGAGTCGGTTTCCGCCCGGGGGGAGATCAACCTGCGCTACGCCCTGGGAAAGGCGATTACGCTGCAACATGGGGCAGCTACGTCCCGCACTTGGCAAACCGGTGAATTAGGTGGCGGGAATTCATTACCAACACTGAGCCACTACTCTTTCTCTACTGACCTACGGAGCGACCCGGGTACCCGACTGGAGGGCAGGGTAGGGGTAGCCTGGGAACGGGAGAGTCAGCGTTTAGCGGAAAATAATCTTGATTTTACCACTCTCCGGTACACTACCTCACTCCGGTACACCTACGGGCGGTGGCGCGGAGATCTGGCGTATGCCGTAGCACGTTCCAGCGCGGAGACCCTCACCGTGAACAATCAATCCCTGGATGCCCGGATAGATTTTTCCCCGGGCAACGAAAAATGGTCGTTTTTTCTGCGGGGCGTCAACCTGTTGCAGTTGCGGCCCCGCCCCGTGCAGTCGGTACGTCAGTCTACGAACGGGACTACCTTCTTTCGCTACGATACCTTTCCGGGGTTTATTCAGGTGGGGGTGGAGTATTTGCGGTAGGTACTTTTCCCCATCGGCGGTGATGCCGGCAATTAGCGGCCAATGATTATGTCCTAATGATCAACGAGCCTGCCCTTAAAACGCGGCAACGGATGGCCGCTGAGTACGGCGTGCATCCGCGTACACGGGCCAGGAAAATAAATACATACAACCAATAGCGGTCCATGAGTAGCTAACCGCCCCGCACTGCTGAGGGGAATCACCCGGAAGCAGCTATCTTGTTTCGGGGTAGTCGCTTCAGCGACTTACTATTTGCAGCGAGGGTGTTTTAACCCCTCGCGGATGCTTACTCCACCACCACCAAATACCGCTTTTTCTTACCGTTCTCCACCATCAGGTACTTACCGTGGAGGAGATCGTCGGTGCTCAGGGTCGCTTCGGTATCGGCGATCTTGATCTTGTTGATGGAGATGGCGTTGCCCTCGATGGCCCGCTTGGCCTCGCTCTTGCTGGCGGTAATATCTGTATCCTCGGAGAGGAAATCCAGCAACGGGGCCCGGTTGCTGACCACCGAGAGGGTGATCCGGAAAGTAGGGATGTCGCCCCCCAGGCTACCCAGGGTGCGGGCGTCCAGCGCGCGGAGGTCCTCGGCGGTGGCCCCGCGACCGTAGAGCAGCTCGGTGACGCGGCGGGCGGTACGCAGACCGTCCTCGCCGTGGATACGGAGGGTCAGTTCCTCGGCCAGCCCTTCCTTGATGGCCTTGACATCGCGGAAACGGTCCTCCCCCCCGAGGTGGGCCTCGACGACGGCGCAGTCGGCCAGGATCTCCTCCTTGCCGCGCAGGCTGAAGTACTTCATGAATTTGGGGATATCCGCATCGTTGGAGCGAACCCAGAACTGGTAGAAATCGTAAGGGCTGGTCAGGTCGCCGTCCATCCAGATGTTGCCGGCTTCGGACTTGCCGAACTTGCTGCCGTCCGCCTTGGTCAGCAGGGGCGTGGTCACGGCGTAGGCCTTGCCGTCCGAGTTCCGGCGGACAAATTCCGTTCCCGAAGTGATATTGCCCCACTGGTCGGAGCCGCCCATCTGGACGGTCACATCCCGGTCCGAGTACAGCCGCTGGAAGTCGTACCCCTGGAGTAGCTGGTAGCTGAATTCGGTGAACGACATCCCGCTTTCGAGGCGGTTCTGTACGCTGTCCTTACTCATCATGTAGCTGACGGTCAGGGTCTTTCCCACATTGCGGAGAAAGTCCAGCGCATTCATCTCGGCGTAAAAATCGAGGTTGTTGACGATGCTGAATTTCGAGGTGTTTGCACCTGCGGCCGCCCGCCATCAGCCAGGAAGCGTTCCATCTGCGCCCGCTGGTGAGACAGGTTGTCGTCCAGTTCCTCGTAGGTCTTCAGCTCGCGTTCCTTGTCCTTACCGCTGGGGTCGCCGATACGGCCGGTCGCGCCACCGAAGAGGGCTACCGCCTCGTGGCCGGCGCGCATCCAGTGGAGCAGCAGCATGACCTGAACGTAGTTGCCGATGGTCAGGGAGGCCGCCGTGGGGTCGAAGCCGATGTACGCCCGCCGGGTTCCTTCCGCGAGGTGCTCGCGAATACCGGGCGTGAGTTGGTGGAGCATGCCGCGCCATTCGAGTTCGGCGATAAAATCCATAAGGGTGATACGTTTAGAGGGCCGAAGATAGGACGTACCTTTGTGTTTTGAGGAGTCGGACCTCCTACGCCCCGATTAGGATCGGGTCTCCGAGAGGGCCGACACCCAAACGTGTTCCTGACAACCAAAGTTTCGGTTGTCGGCCGTCTCGAAGGGAAGCGTAGTGACCGGAGGACGTCCGACAACTCGGAGCGGATAGTCAAGGATACAAGGAGTAAGGACAGGTAGTGCGTACCTTTACCCTCGCGTCCTTAACTCCTTAACTCCTCAAGTCCTTTTGAACCTTCCCCTCTTTCTGGCCCGCGGCGTCGCCAAGTCCGGCACCCGCTCCGTTTCCCGCACCATCATCATCATTGCCATCGCGGCGGTGACCATCTCGGTGGCCACCATGGTAGTGGCCAGCGCCCTGGTGTCGGGTTTCAAGACGCAGATCTCGGATAAGATCTTCGGCTTCTGGGGGCAGATCCACATTACGGACAGTTCCGCCAACTACGGCCCCCTGGAAACTTTCAATTATCCGATCAGTAACCAGCAGGATTTTTACCCCAGCCTGGACACCACCGGTAGGGTCACCTATTATGACTTTCAGAGCAGCCTGGTGGGGAATTCCGCGGAGCCGAAACGGACCAGGGGCGGCATTCGCCACATCCAGCAGTTCATCGTGCTGCCCGGGGTGGTATCGGTTTACCAGGAGGGCGAGCGGCAGGCCGTACTGGAAGGGATGGTACTGAAGGGCATCGACGCGGATTACGACTGGGATGTTTTCAAAAAATACCTCGTGGCCGGAGAGCCGCTGGTGGTATCGCCGGATTCTACGAGCCGGGGCATCATCATCAGCCAGATCACGGCCAACCGACTGAAACTGGGCCTCGGTGACCGACTGGATTACACCTTCCCCAGCCCGCAGATGCAGGAGCGCCCGCGCGCCTTTACCGTAACCGGAATCTACAAGACCGGCCTGGAAGAGTTCGACCGGCAGTTCGCGCTGGTGGACATCAAACAACCCCGCCGCCTCCTGGACTGGCGGGAGGACCAGATCGGCGGCTTCGAGGTTTTCCTCGACGACCTGGACGACCTCGAACCGATGGCCGGTTACATCCACTACGACGTACTGCCCCAGGAACTCTACGCCGAGAGCATCCGCCGCAAGTTCAGTCAGCTCTTCCAGTGGCTCGACGTCCAGGACATGAACCTCGCCTTCATCCTGATCCTGATGGGCATCGTGGCGATTATCAACATGATGACCGCCCTGCTCATCCTCATCCTGGAGCGAACCAACATGATCGGTACCCTCAAGGCGCTCGGTCAGTCGAACTGGAGTATCCGCGGCATCTTTCTCTACTACGCCGGCTTTATCGTACTGATCGGTCTGTTGCTGGGGAACGTCATCGGCCTGGGCCTCTGTTTTTTACAGCAGCGCTTCGGCTTCATCAAACTGGACGAGGAGAGTTACTACCTGGCCACCGCCCCCATCCGTATCGAGTGGATGACGGTAGCCGGCCTGAACCTCGGGACTTTCCTGGTCACGCTGGTGTTCCTGGTGGTGCCGAGTTACTTGGTGACGCGGATCGACCCGGTGCGGGCGATTCGGTTTAAGTGAGTCCGGAGGACTCTTTACTAACCAGCTAGGGGCACCGCCCCTAGCTGAAATCAACTCCGTAGTCTTTTCCCCGTCTTCAAACTCACCATCTTTCCCCCGTGCTCATTCACGTACCGCTGAATGATCCTGGCCGTATCCGGGTAGGTGGTGGAGCGTTTCACGCAGTCGATCACGGCCTCCATGTTGTCGGAGGTATCCTTGTCGATGAAGCCGAAGCCCTGGTATTTTCCCTCGGAGACGAGGACGACCGACTCTTCATCGCTACTCCGCCCCTTACCGAAGAGGAGGAAGTCGTCGTCGAAAACGGTACGCAGGTGGAGGCGGGCGGCCTCGGCGCGGTCGTTGTAGGCATCCACGTCCTCCTGTCCGGCGCAGGCACCCCGGCACTGCTTGAGGTGGTAGTGGAAGCAGGCGGACTTACTCGGAAACAGGTTGGTGAAGGCACTGCACAGTTCCAGGTGCTGGCGCACGAAATTGAGCCGGCCCTTGGCCCGGCTGATGCTGGGGTATTCGGAGATCACGTCCTTCTCCTTGCGTACCTGGGCGGTGTTGCGCACCACGTCGAAGCAGCGATAGCCCCGCTCGTTGACGTAGCTGATGATGGCGTGGTTGAACCGCTTGCCCCGCTGGGCCCGGTTGATGGGCGGCTGGAGACGCTTAATTTCCTCGCTCTCCAGGAGGAGGGCGACCAGTTCGCTGCCGGTTACCTCGTAGGTGATGTCGGCCACCCGCTCGGCGATGCTCTTGCCCTTGGCCGTCTGGTCGCCGAAGTGCTGGGCGACCCGCTTGCGGATGTTGGTGGATTTTCCGACGTAGACCACGTCGCCGCCCTTATCGTGGAAGTAGTAGACCCCGCAGCTTTCCGGGATGTCCTCGATCTGGGCCAGTTTGATCTGCTTGGGCAGCCGGGTTTCCTTGATGCCGAAATTGATCATCCGGTTGGCCTCCTCCTGGCAGGATTCGCCGGCCAGGCAGAGTTGGAGCAATTCCGTGGTGGCCCGGGCGTCGGCCAGGGCGCGGTGACGGGCGGCTACCGTAAAGCCGAAGTGCTTGATGAGGTTACCGAGGGAGTAGGACTTCAGCCCGGGCAGGCACTTCCGCGCCAGGCGCACGGTACAGAGCTGGCGGCGGCTGAAGGTGTAGCCCAGGCGGCTGAACTCCTCGCGCAGGAAGCCGTAATCGAAGCGGGCGTTGTGGGCCACGAAGACGCGCCCCTCGGTGAGTTCGACGATCTTGCGGGCGACCTCGTGAAATTTTGGCTGGCCGGTCACCATTTCCTGGGTGATGCCCGTTAGTTCCACGATACCGGCCGGGATGTAGCTCTCCGGGTCGATCAGCGTTTCCCAGGTTTCGGTAACTTGCTCTCCGTCGAAGATCACGATGCCGATCTCCGTGATGCGGTGGCGGGCCGCCCGCCCCCCGGTCGTCTCGATGTCGACGATCGCGTATTCTTTCTTCTTCATTCGATAAGGTCTGACTGCGGGCTGAACTCGGCTAATGCTAAAACAATGGCTAAGATATGTTTGAATTTTTGGGTTTTACTAGGAATTGGTGTTTTTTGTTTGGGGTGTACCTCTCCCCCTGGCCCCCTCCCCGGGGGGAGGGGGGAAGACTCACGGTAGAATCTACCCATGAAAATGAAAATTTTAAATCCCCTGAATATCTTACCGAAGTGTCACCCCTCTCCCCCGGGGAGGGGCCGGGGGAGAGGCAGTACCCCGCCGCCCACCAAATTAGTACTTACCTCCCCCTCCTCGCCGACAAACGCCTAGCCCTCGTCGTCAACCAAACCAGTCTGGTGGGCGAATACCCACCTCGTCGATACCCTGCTGGCTTTGGACCAAACCATTGTAAAACTATTCGCGCCGGAGCACGGCTTTCGCGGGGGCGCGGACGCAGGTGCGAAAATCGCCGACGGGCGGGATGTCCGGACCGGATTGCCCATCCGGTCGCTCTACGGGAAGAACAAGAAGCCGAGCGAGTCGGACCTGGCGGACGTAGACCTGATCGTCTTCGACATCCAGGACGTCGGGGCCCGCTTCTACACCTACATCTCCACCCTGCACTACGTCATGGAGTCGGCCGCCCGCCACGGGGTGCCCGTTCTGGTGCTGGACCGGCCGAACCCCAACGGTCATTACGTGGACGGCCCCGTCCGCCAACCGGGCTTCGAAAGCTTCGTCGGCCTGGACCCCATCCCGGTGGTACACGGACTGACGGTAGGGGAGTACGCCCGCATGGTCAACGGGGAGGGCTGGCTCGGCGAGGGCTTGGCCTGTGATCTTACGGTAATTCCCTGCGCGGAGGGGTACACCCACGCCACCCCCTACGAGTTACCGGTTGCCCCCAGCCCCAACCTGCCCAACCAGCGGAGTATTCTGCTGTACCCGGGGCTCTGCTTCTTCGAGGGAACGGCCGTCAGTATCGGACGGGGGACTCCGACGCCCTTCCAGGTCTTCGGCCACCCCGAGTATCCCGACGGTGGTTTCCAGTTCACGCCCCGCCCCGGGCCCGGGAGTTCCGATCCGAAACTCAACGGGGAGACCTGCTACGGTTTCGACCTCACCGGCACGGATACGAAAACCTTGCACCTGCGTTCGCGGCTGGATCTCGTCCCCCTGATCTCCGCCCACGGTACGCTGACGGAAATGAACGTCGACTTCTTCACCCGCCCCGATTTTTTCGATCTCCTGGCGGGAACGGATGAACTGCGCCGGCAAATCACGGCCGGTACGCCGCTGGCGGAGATCCGGGCGAGCTGGGAGCCGGAATTGGGTAATTACCGGGAGATGCGGGAGCGATATTTGCTGTATCCTTAATGGTTACAAGTGTATTTTATCGGTATTTAAGCGGAGGTAAATTGTTATGTGTTAAATAAATACTTAGATCCTTGGATTGCCCGATAATTCCGCTTCGATCTACTATATTCGTCACAGACTCATGACCGGTACGGTAGTCCGTACCGAAATAAACCCAGCACCGATGATTTTTAACTCCCCCCCCCCGCTCGCGGCGTAGTACTCGCTCTCGTGTTCGCGCTCTTTAGTGCCCACCTTACCGCCCAGGTGATTTGCCCCGCCCCCACGGTACTGGAATCAACCGTACTGGAATGGGACTGGCGCATGCCCACCTACACCATGTACTACAAAATTGCAAATGGTCAGTCCATAACCGACCCCAACATGGCCTCCCCCTTCCTGGACGACAGCGCCAACGGGTCACCGAACGTCCAGCACCTACAGTTGAGCGCACCGGATTATGAGCCCAACGAGGCCTGGGAATTACTCTACAAGAATTTCGGCGGCATCCGGGACAACGGCACTACCGAATTTATCGACGCCCCCTCCTTTGCCCTTTACAATCGGCATACCGGGCAGGTCAGGAGTTTTTTGTTCCACCCGACGGATAATTCTTCCTCCTTCGACATCATTCGGATGACGGCGGGGCACGTGCCGGCTACCCGACCAGGAGACATCACAGGTAATGAAGATGGTTCCGCGCTTTTTTCATTACTTACGGTACCATCGCTGGCCCTCGACCGGTTTAACGGCCTGGGTGACCAACCCGCTACCCTGAATCGCTACGTTGACGGGGGCGTGTGGTCTATCTCCGAGTTTGTGGCGGCCTACGACCCCTGTGTTTGTCAGGCGGATTCCCGCCTTTACTTCGAGGCACTGCTTCAGGGAAATCAGGACATTAATCTTACAATCACCGGTACTTCTTACACGACTCCCGTAGTCAGCAACGGTAGTCCGGCGAGCGCGCTTCAGAAGGGCTATTCACTAGCTAGTAATGGTTTTAGTGCCGTATCCGGTGGTCTGATGGCTTGGGACAAACTAAGTGGTTATTACGGTACGGTTTCCGACTGGGAAGCAGCCGGCGGCGGCACTACCGGTACCGACCGGCCAATACTAGATATTGCTGGGGATATACTTCCGGGCTGGCTGAGCGTAGGTAGCAGCGTCGTTAAACTGCTAAAGTTTTTCACCGGAAAAAAGGGAGAAGAAGAGAAAGCTAAAGTCGTGGGCTACAGTTCGGAATTCAACCTCGAAGCTGCCGGAACTTTGGAGGTTGAAGATTATGCCAATCCCGCCATAATTTTCTCACCATCGGCCCGGGCGCAGACCAGTGGAGAATTTCAGGATGGTTCGGTACCTACCTATCAAAATCCACTCGGCGTGTTCAATCTGGTGGTGACTCCTCGGGTCCGAACGTTCAGGAACAGCAACGCCCAGGCAATGGGGCGAATCGAGGATACCTACCACGCCCTGGACCTGAGGACTTTTCAGTACGTGGTAAATACTTCCGCCGGGTTCGAGGAGACACCGAGGGACATTAAACTCTCCCTGATTTTCGGAGACTGCGTCGGGTCGCCCTACAACATGAATCTACTGACGGCGCAGCAGGGGGGAAGCGTCCGGACACCCTTCATCGACGCGGCCTGCTTCGGGGAACAGTACTTTAACTTTTATTCGGATTGGAAGGGAGACGCCGGTCAGGACGGAGGAAGCACGACCGGGGACCCGTCTTCCCCGGAGGATAACGATCCACTGGACGGCGGCGGCATTAAGCTGACTGACTTAAGGGAGTACAACTGTCAGGAGGTTACCCTGGAAGTAATGGTTACCCTAATTCCTACCGACGGGAGCGAAGACGTATTGTTTATGGCAAATTACGTAGTGAGTTTCGATTTTCAGGGGACCCCCATCAGTGGTCCCATTGAAGATCTAGGCGGACGATACGATAGCAATACCGGCTGCAATCTTCCGGTACCCCTGCCGGTAACCGCTCAGCGACTTACCCGATTTTGTGAGGAGCAGTACGACCCGACCAGGGTATCCCCCGCCTCCGCGAGGGTGGAACTTGTAGTCACGGATGCCGGGTCGGTAGAAACCCGTGGACCGGAAGAAACAGTACTGGTTTATCCGAACCCATTCTCTGAGTTACTGACTGTCAGCAGCCAGGGAGACGACCCAGTCCGTTCGTTCGTACTGACGTCCATCGACGGTCGCGTAGTCTTATCCCACGATAACGTGAACGGCAACTTACATACCGTGCGGGCGGATGCTAGCGCGCTACCCCCCGGCCTATACATCATCACCATCGATTTTGATAGTGGAAACGTCAGTAAGGCTGTCATTAAGAAGTAAAGCTCATCTATCTATTTTAAATTGTTGACTATGTTATTAAGGAAAATTTTATTCGCCCTCGTGTTGTGCTGCATTTTCGGCTGCAAGGACGACTGCGATGACTTCACGAACCCGGACTGTGAAAACTACGATCGTTGCCGCGCCGCGCCGGCCCCCACGGCGGATTTCGAGGTATTTGTTCCGCGGTCTAGCCGTCCACTGGAAGATGGGGAGCTATATACTACGGAGTTAATTATACAGGATTCCACCTACGGCGGCCGGCTCTACTTCCGGTCGACCGACGACTTCACCGCGGAGTACACCTACGACTGGACGATCGGTCTGGACGACCGGGAGGAGACCCGGAAGGAGTGGAACCTCATCTTCCGGGCGGAAACGGCCGATCACGTAGACATCACGCTGGAGGTGGACCGGGAAATACTGTCCTGCCCGGAGCGGGGGGAGGAGTCGGCTACGCGAACGCGGAGGATAGTACTATTAGATAGCGATGACCCGACCTACGATATTCCCTATCTTGGTTGGTATGTAGGAAATAATGAGCAAGAACCGAATGAACCTGCCTTTGCTATAGAATTATTCAAAAACGAATTAGGAGGAATCAACTTACGGAATTTTCCGCGCAACGCCAGGAATGATGGAGACAGAAATACGCTGGGAATACTAAGTGATTACCAATCCTTTACTTTCAGTCCAACTTTAAACGTATGCTGCCGTCGCGCCTACGGTACCGGCACCTTCAGCGACGGCTATGATTCAATCAGAATCGAATACCAGACCTGGGACTTCGAGGCGGAGGAATGGATCGAGGATGTATTCACGGGGGTGCGACGGGAGTAGGCTAACGTCGACCTCTGCCCTTCCCGAAAAAACCGACCCATGCTATTCAGGAAAATCTGCTTTGTCCTCGTACTCTGCTGCGTACTCGGTTGTAAGGACGACTGCGACGACTTCACGAATCCGGACTGCGAAAACTACGACCGCTGCCGCGCCGCGCCGGCCCCCACGGCGGAGTTCGAGGTATTTGTTCCGCGATCTAGTCGTCCACTGGAGGATGGAGAGCTATACACCACCGAGTTAATTATCCAGGATTCTACCTACGGTGGCCGGCTCCACTTCCGGGCGACGGATGACTTCACCGCGGAGTATACCTACGACTGGACCATCGGCTTGGACGATCGTGAGGAGACCCGTAAGGAGTGGAACCTCATCTTTCGGGAGGAAACAGCCGATTACGTAGATATTACATTGGAGCTAGATCGGGAAATACTGTCCTGCCCGGAACGGGGGGAGGAGTCGGCTACACGGACGCGTCGCATTGTACTACTAGATATTGACGACCCAGCCTATGATGTTCCATATCTGGGTTGGTACACGGGGAATAACGAACAAGAACCAAACGAACCTTCCTTTGCTATAGAAATATTTAAAAATGAAAGAGGGGGTGTCAATGTGCGAAATTTTCCTCGTGACGCTCTAAACGATGGAGACATAAATACTTTAGGAACATTATACGATTACCAAGGTTTTAGTTTTAACCCGACACTATTCAGGTGCTGCCGCCGCGCCTATGGCACGGGCACCTTCAGCAATGGCTACAATTCCATCCGCATCGAGTACCAAACCTGGGATTCTGAAGCGGAAGAATGGATTGAGGATGTATTCACGGGGGTACGGCGGGAGTAGATAGATGTCGCACCTCTGCCCTTCCCGAAAAAACCGAATCATGCTATTCAGGACAATCTGCTTTGCTCTCGTGCTGTACTGCGTATTAGGCTGTAAGGACGATTGCGATGACTTCACGAACCCGGACTGCGAAAACTACGACCGCTGCCGCGCCGCGCCGGCCCCCACGGCGGATTTCGAGGTATTTGTTCCGCGGTCTACTGGGTTTAGAGGTGATATATATACTACCGAGATTATTATTCAGGATTCTACCTATGGTGGACGGCTCCACTTCCGGTCGACCGACGACTTCACCGCGGAGTACACCTACGACTGGACGATCGGTCTGGACGACCGTGAGGAAACCAGCAAAGAGTGGAACCTCATCTTCCGGGCGGAAACGGCCGATCACGTAGATATCACGCTGGAATTGGACCGGGAAATACTGTCCTGTCCGGAACGGGGGGAGGAGTCAGCTACGCGAACGCGTAGAATAGTTTTGTTAGACAGTAATGACCCAAATTACATTTTCCCTTATCTTGGCTCATATACGGGTAATAATGAGGGAGAACCTAATCAACAACCTTTTAGTATTGAATTTTTTAGAAATCAGAACGGAGGTGTCAACGTAAGAAATTTTCCGCGCAATGCTCTAAACGAAGGAGATAGAAGCACCCTTAGCCTATTTGCGGATTATGGCTCATTTACTTTCAATCCAACTTCTTTTATATGTTGCCGCAACGCCTACGGTACGGGCACCTTCACCAACGGTTACAACACCATTCGCATCGAGTACCAGACCTGGAATTCCGAAGCGGAGGAGTGGGTCGAGGATGTATTCACGGGGGTGCGGCGGGAGTAGGCTAACGTCGTACCACCCGACGTACCCCGAACCGACCCCCGCCAAAATCTACCCGCACCATATAGACGCCCGCCGGCTGCCGGGTCAGGTCCGGGACCACCCGGCCGAGGGCATCGAAGTAGGTCAGGCTGATGACGGTTAGGGGCGCGGTTACTTGAATCCGCCCGTCAGTCGGGTTGGGAAATACCGTGAAGGGGAAGTCCACTTCCACCGGGCGGATGGCGACCAACTGAAGACATTCCTCCGCCGATACCCGGCAAAATTCCACCAAATTAACGAGCTCCTCCGGCAACGTCAGGATGCCCAGGGCAGGGTAGCCACGCACGGCGGTGTAGCTCACCTCTTCGAAAACGGGCAGGCCCACGCGGGTGACCGTCCCGTAGTGGTTAATACGTAGATAGGGCTGGTTGTCCAGGGAAAGATCGCCGTCGGTGCGGGTAACGACCCCGCAGGAGTCCGCGTCGAAGAAGCCATTACAGTGGAAGTCACGGGCCGTTTCGGACAGGGTATCACCTTCGGTGAGGGAAAAGTCGAAAACGAGGAACTCAGCGGGGTAACGGTCGTCCTCGCTGGTGTTGTAGCGCCACACTTTCCGGGCGGCGGTATCCTCCCGCATAAAGGCGTAGGGGCGGGTGGTCCCGACGCCCCGGAAGGGTCTTTCCAGTTCGAAGCAGGGTCGTTGCTCGGGCGGGCAGTCCATGGTGCCGGCCAGCTCCCGGCGGAGAAGTTGGCGGTAGGTCACGTTATTGATGGTGGTATCCGGGCCGACGGTAAGGGCGAAGCCACCGGTTACGGCCGGTACGTCGCCGTCCTGGTTCTCGGTGTAAATCCAGACGTGGCCGGTGTCCAGCATGGGGTAGTAGGCCTGGGCGGAGACGCAGGTGCAGAAATTACAGAATAAGAGGAGCGTCAGGGTAAAGGATTTCATGGCGTGGATTTTCAGGTGAACGTCAGCTAAGATAACGGAATACGGTACGGTCGTGACTCCGGCATCCCCGATCCGACGAAAATAAGGAGAGTAGTAACCCGTTTCCGTTCGCCGGCTTACCGTCATTTCGGAAGCACTGCACCCGCGCGCCGCCGCCCCCGGCGTACTACCGGCGAGTACAACTCGCGGGTAGCCAT
Organism: Lewinellaceae bacterium; assembly: GCA_963838715.1. GTDB lineage: Bacteria > Bacteroidota > Bacteroidia > Chitinophagales > Saprospiraceae > Neolewinella. The sequence goes on along the minus strand of CAWISE010000009.1, from coordinate 1,376,794 downwards.
TACCTTTGCGGCATGAACGAAAAGGTGCTCATTCTCGACTTCGGCTCCCAGTACACCCAGCTCATCGCCCGGCGCATCCGGGAACTCAACGTCTACAGTGAGATCGTGCCCTACAATAAGGTGCCCGAACTGGACGACAGCTACCGGGCCGTGATCCTGTCCGGTTCACCGTTTTCGGTACGGGAAGAGCGGGCCCTGCACCCGGAGATGGACCGCTTCATCGGGAAAAAACCGGTACTGAGTATCTGCTACGGTGCCCAGTACGTGGCCCAGCACTTCGGGGGCGTCGTGAACCGCAGTCTCGCGCGGGAGTACGGAAAGGCCAACCTGGGTAAGATCCACAAACGCGACGGACTGTTCGCCGGTCTCGAACCCGGCAGCCAGGTCTGGATGAGCCACGGAGACACCATCGAGTCCATTCCGGATACCTTCGAGCTGCTGGCCAGTACGGCCGACGTGGAAGTGGCCGCCTTCGGCAGTAAGCCGGGTGCCTTCCCCGCGCCGGTATTCTGCATCCAGTTTCACCCGGAGGTCTACCACAGCCTGGACGGTAAGAAACTGCTGGAAAACTTCGTGATCGACATCGCCGGCTGCAGCGGCGACTGGACCCCCGCCGCCTTCGTGGAGGAAACGGTGGCCGAACTGCAAAGCAAGATCGGGGAGACCGACCGCGTCGTGCTCGGTCTGAGCGGCGGCGTGGATTCCTCGGTGGCGGCCATGCTGCTGCACCGGGCCATCGGCGACCGGCTGTTCTGCATTTTCGTGGACAACGGACTGCTGCGTAAGGACGAGTTCGCCGAAGTCATGGAGAGCTACGAAGGGATGGGGCTGAACGTGAAGGGCGTCGACGCCAAGCAGCGTTTCTACGACGCCCTGGCCGGAGAGGCCGACCCGGAGAAAAAGCGCAAAGCCATCGGTAAGACCTTCATCGACGTATTCGACGCGGAGGCCAAGTCGCTGACCAACATCAAGTACCTGGCCCAGGGCACGATCTACCCCGACGTGATCGAATCGGTCAGCGTCCACGGGCCGAGCGTGACCATCAAGAGCCACCACAACGTCGGCGGGTTGCCCGCGAAGATGGGCCTCAAGATCGTGGAGCCCCTCCGCTTCCTGTTCAAGGACGAGGTGCGCCGCGTGGGCGCCCAACTCGGGATGCCCGCCCACCTGATCGGCCGCCACCCCTTCCCGGGGCCGGGGCTGGCCATTCGTATCCTCGGGGACATCACCCCGGAGCGGGTCCGTCTGCTCCAGGATGCCGATGCTATTTACATCAAGAAACTGCGGGAATACGGCGAGTATGACCGCGTTTGGCAGGCAGGCACTATTTTGTTGCCCGTTAAGAGCGTGGGGGTCATGGGGGACGAACGCACTTATGAACAGGCCGTCGCGTTACGAGCCGTAGAAAGTACCGATGGAATGACGGCCGAATGGAGCCACCTCCCGTACGAGCTGCTAGCCGATGTCAGTTCTTCCATCATCAATCAAGTAAAAGGGATCAATAGAGTCGTTTATGACATCAGTACCAAGCCACCGGCCACCATTGAGTGGGAATAACCCCGATTTTTTTCCTCTTCACGGCCCTGCTGCTCCTGACCCTGACCGGCTGTGAGCTCTTCAAGCCGATGGAACCCACCGGGCGTACCGACCGGCCCACGGATACCCGTACCACCGGCACCACGGAACCGGTCGATGAGGGGGAGGACCTGGATCCCATCCAGAGTCGCCGCGTCTACGACCCGGCCACGGGCACTTACATCTACGTGGCCAACGCACCCACCGAGCGGATGGACACCATCGAGTGGCGCACCCTGCCCGAGGAACGCAACCCCCCCATCGTGGAGGACGGCAATAATGCCTACGTGCCCACTCCCGGCGTGGGTGGCGGGACGGTAGGGGGAACCGACGGCCCCGGCACGCCCATCCGCCAACTCGGGACCAGCCCCGGCGGCTCCCGGATGCTGAGCGGTTACAACGTGGAGATCGCCCTGCCTTTCCTGTCCGGCCGCTACCTGGGCAGCGAGGACAAGGTGGACGAAAACTCCCTCTGGGCGCTGCACTACTACAGCGGTGTCGAGATGGCCCTCCAGGAACTCCGAAGCAGCTCCACGGTCAGTTACAACGTAACGGTACAGGATACCAAGGCCGAGCCAACCACCGTCAGTCAGTTGATTGCCGGACCGGCCTTCCAGTCGGCCCAGATCGTGATGGGCCCCTACCTGAAGGGCAACGTGACGGCCATGGCCGAAGCGGTGCGCGGACAGGAGCGGGTACTGCTCTCCCCCTACAGCGCGGCGGCCGGCATCAGTAATGCCAACCCCAACTACGTCCAGGTGAACCCCACCCTGGAAACCCACCTGCGTAACCTGATCGGCCACGCCTACCGGACGCAGGGAGCCGATCGCATCGTGCTGGTGAGTTCCGACGACGTGAACAAGCGGGCCACCCTGGCCTACGCCCAGGAGGAGTACAAGATCCTGAGCCGGAACGCCCAGGTGACACCGCTGGAGGAAATGATCGTGGCAACCACCGAGATCAATTTCCGTCCCTATCTGACCAACCGCAAGACGGTATTCCTGGTATCGGAGTACGCCGACGAAAGTTTCGTCAGCAACTTCCTGCGCCAGCTCTACCAGGCTACCCGTTCCGACTTCGGTGACAACGTGGCCGTCTACGGACTACCGCAGTGGGCCGACTTCGAACGCATCAACTTCGATTACTACGAGGGGACGAACGTCCACATCAGCAGCAGCGTATTCATCGATCCGCTGAAACCGGCCGTCCGCGAGTTCCGCCGTAGCTTCTTCGACCGCTACCAGACGCTGCCCCGCGACGAGGCCTACGTCGGCTACGACATGACCAAGTACTTCCTGCGCATGGCCGCCGAGCACGGTACCCGCTTCCAGTACGAACTGGAGCGCAACCCGGAGGACGTACTGCACACCAAGTTCCGCTTCGAGCCGGTAACGTCGGTTCCCGCCGGGGCCACTAATTTCGAAAACCCCACGCTGGACCGGTTCGAGAATAAGTACGTGAATATTCTGAAGTTTCAGGACTTTGCGTTCCGGCGGGTGAATTAATTCAGCGCCTCGCTCACCGCCCCGAATATCTGGAACCAGCCGCCGTCCCACTTGCGGCCCTGGCGCACGATGACGAGTTCCCGTACGGGATCGACGTAAATGAACTGGTTCAGGATACCCTGGGCGTAGTAGGGTCCCCGGGCGTAGTCTACGTAATACTGTCCGGGATATTTGCTGGACCGACTGATCGTAGCGTCCGTCACCATAGAGTCCCGCACGGCGGCCCGGGCGGAGAGGGAATCCGGAAAGTACTGCGTTTCACCCTCCGGGGTTTCAAAAGTATCGGTACTGCCGTACCACTGGAACTGGTAGCCATCGTTAGTCATGTCTGGCGTGACGGACTGGCGCACCCACTCTTCCGATACAATCTGCTTTCCGTACCAGCTGCCCCCGTTGAGGTACAGCTGGCCGATCTTGGCCAGGTCGCGGGCCGTGGTGTTCAGCCCGGAGTAGGACTTGGCCGAACGGTGGCGCTTATCGTCCAGGCTCCAGGTAGCCGGGAATTCCATGCCCATGGGCTGCCAGACTTTCTCCTCTAAGTACTTGCCGAGTTCCATCCCGGTAACTCGTTCGATGACGATACCGAGGATGGCCGTCGTGCCCGACTGGTACTGGTGGTGGGTGCCGGGTTCGTGGTTAAAACTCAGTTTGGTCAGTTGTCGTAACTGGTTGGTGCCGTAGTACAGCTTGGCCATGTCGGCGAAGGGGTTGCCGTAGGATTCCTTGTAGTCCAGCCCCGACCGCATATCGAGCAGGTGGCGGATGGTGAGTCGCTGGAAACGCGGGTCGCCCTCCAGGAACTCGGGGACGTACTTGGTAACCGGGTCGTTGATGTCTTCGATCAGGCCCTCATCCACCGCGATACCGGTCAGCAGGGAGGTGACGGACTTAGACACGGAGAAGATGGTCGCGATGTCGTCCGGCTCGTACCCCTCGAAGTATTCCTCGTAGACAAGACTGTCGCGCTGGATGACCACGAAGGAAGTGGTGGTCGTGGCCCGGTCGAGGTAATCGGTCAGCCCGAGTTTTTCCTCTTGGTGGGTAAATCTGATCTTGTCCAGCGCGCCTACTCGCTCGCTCAGCGGGAAGGGCCGGGCGGCATCTCCGGTAGCGATTTCCGTGTAGGGGAAAATCTTGTGGTCGGTGATGTTGGCGAAATTGCGGGTCACGAAGCGGGTGACGTGGCAGGAGGGGAGGAGGAAGAGGAGGGATAGGAGGAGGGATAGGGGGCGCATACTCATAATGATTTTAGGTAGGCCTAAAGAACGTCGCTTTCCCCGAGAACCAAGAACCTTTGGAAAGGGGTGCTTGTACCACTGATATCCAGATTGCCTTCCATGCGCATTGCCTTCTCCCCCATCTACCACTATACCCTCCCGCCGAACCACCGCTTCCCGATGGCCAAGTACTCCCTCCTCCCGGAACAACTACTCTACGAAGGGACCATCACCGAGGCCGCTTTCTTCACCGCCGAGCCCCTCGCCGAAGCCGCCATCCTGCGTACCCATACGGCCGGGTACTGGGAGAAGCTGAAAACCAATACCCTGAGCCGCAAGGAGGCCCGCGCCATCGGCTTCCCCATGCGGCCCGACCTCATCGCCCGGGGGCGCGTGATCGCCCAGGGGACGCTCGACTGCGCCCGCTACGCCCTGGGTGGCGACGGGGTGGCACTGAACGTCGCCGGCGGTACCCACCACAGTTTTGCGGACCGGGGGGAGGGCTTTTGCGTATTTAATGACATTGCCATCGCCGCCAACGAATTGCTACACGCCGGCGAGGTGAGTAAAGTACTGGTGGTCGACCTCGACGTCCACCAGGGAAACGGAACGGCCAAGCTGTTCGAGCGGGAGCCGAGGGTGTTCACCTTCAGCATGCACGGGGCGCGGAATTACCCGGCCCGCAAGGAAAAATCGGACCTGGACATCGGCCTGCCCGACAAGACCGGCGACGCCATCTACCTCGACACCCTGGCCGATCAGCTACCGAAATTACTGGACGGCATCCGCCCCGACCTGGTCTTCTACCTCAGTGGGGTGGACGTGCTGGCCACCGATAAACTCGGCCGGCTGGGGATGAGCCTACAGGGGTGCCGGGAACGGGACCGCTATGTTTTCGAGCAGTGTCACCGGCGGGGCCTGCCCGTCGCCGTGAGCATGGGGGGTGGGTACAGCGAGCAACTCGCGACCATCATCGAGGCGCACGCGAATACGTACCGGATGGCGGAAGCGGTGTTTGGGTAGACCTCTACCCATTCAAACTCGTAGCGAACAACCGCGATATGTCCCGAAATGCCTTGAACTCCAGCGCATTCCCCGCCGGGTCGTAGAAGAACATCGTATTCTGCTCGCCGGGCTGCCCGACGAAGCGAACGTGGGGCTCGATCTCGAATTTGATGCCGTGGCCGCGTAAGCGTTCGGCGAAGGTCTCGAACTGTTCCCACTCCAGAACCACCCCGTAGTGGGGGACGGGCACGTGCTTTCCGTCCACCTCATTGCGGTGGTCGGGCAGTTCCTTCTTCGGGGCGAGGTGGGCGACGAGCTGGTGGCCGAAGAGGTTGAAGTCGATCCACTCGGCGTCCTCCCGCCCCTGGGGACAGCCGAGCACGGTTCCGTAAAAGTGGCGGGCGGCTTCGAGGTCGTCGACCGGAGCGGCCAGGTGAAAGGGTTGTAACATGGTACGGGAGTGAATTTTGGGCGCGGACGCAGGATGCAAAATTTGCTGATGAGCGCGCGTCGGTAAATGTAAATAGAGGGCGGCTCAGCTAAGTAACGGATCTTACGTAAGCGTAAGAAATACGGTTCCACGGAGTTAAACCGAGGGAAGCAGGGTTAACCGGAGGAATAAATTTCTTTTGCAAATTTAGAGGTACCGGAGTACGCGTCCGTCCCGACTCCGCTAACTCTTGAATATCGCGCAGCGATTTCAAACTCCGTTCAACTCTGCTTCCCTCTGGTGGACTCCGTGGAACCAAACAGTTGCGCTTTGCGTAACGTCAGTAAGTAACTCGTCTGCCACTATATTCAGCGTGTTTACGGAGCATCACAACGTGGAGGAATAAGCCGGGAAGGACAGACAGCGGAATGCAAGCCGCAAACGTTTAGCGGAGTACACCTATAAACACCCGTTCCATGTTTCGTACGTCCCTGTTCCTGAGTACACTGCTGTTACTAACTTTCTCCCTCTCCGCCCAGCAACTCACCTACGGCTGGTCGTTCGGCGGGCAGGGTGTTTTTAATAAAATCTCCCAACCCTTACCGGGAGAGCAGAACGCTTCCCAGTTCGGGCTAAACGGAAGGGTAACGGCGGGTATGAACTTCGGGGAGCGGATGCGCTTCGAATTCGGTGTCGAGGCGGCCCTGATCAATTACGGCCAGGAGTCGGTGGAGCGCCCGCCACTGGGACAGACCATCTTCGTTACCCGGGAGATCGAGTCGAAGGCCGGTGTTTTTTACGTAGGGATTCCACTTTCCCTGAAGTACTACACCGGAACCGAGCGCAGCGGTCCGTATCTCCGCAGCGGTTTGCGGGTACTGGTTCCCCTCTCCGTAAAGACGAGTGCTTCTCTCTTGCGGTCCAATCCTGCTACCGGGCGCACCGACCGGGAAACCTGGCCGGCCGGCGGGGTAAAGACCCAAGTGCCGACGGTGATCGGCGAATTGGGACTGGGGTTTCAGTTGCCGGGCGCACCGGCCTACTTTGAGTTCAATGCCGGCTATACCCTTACCCCGGCGCTAGATGGCATCGGCGGCCGCTCGGAGGGAATTCCTAACTATTTGTCAAGCAGCCGCGCCCTGTTGGCGGGGGTGACTATCGGTTCTTATTTTGGTGGCAAAACCAACGATGACTGAGCTGCTCTGCCTTTTCTTTCTCCTCTCCCTGAATAGCTGCGCCCAGTCTCAGTCCAGTTCCGTGCCGGAGGTAGAGCGGATCGTGATCGACCCGACCGACGAGGAGTACGGCTACTATCTCGCGGTCCGGCCCGAGGGGAACATTCAGGGGGTATTGCTGCTACTCCCCGGCTTCGGACAACGATCGGAAAGCGTATTCGAAGACACGAATTTTCACCAAGTCGCGGCCGATAAGCACCTGCTGACCGTCGCTTTCGCCGGTCGGACCAAACTGACGGCCGACAGTACGATGCGAGCGAAGCTGGATGCGGTACTCGGTGACCTGGTAAAGAGCACGGGTCTCGGAAAAGATAAATTCATCCTGGGCGGGTTTTCGGCGGGGGGCGTGATCGCCCTGCGGTATACGGAATTGTGTCATCAATTTCCCGAATCGGCTCCCGTTCAGCCCGTAGGGGTATTCCTGGCGGATGCTCCCGTAGACCTGTTTCACTCCTGGAAACTGCAGGAGGAAAATCTGGCGAATAACCGATCGGAACTGGCCGTGGGAGAAGCGAAGTGGATCGCCCGTTACTACCGGGAATATTACGGAGCGACCCCGGGGGAGGACCCGGAAGTATTCATCCCCCTCAGTCCCTTTTCAATCGACACCACCTACGGCACCAACGAACGTTTCCTGCGGGACGTGGCCGTCCGTAGCTACCACGACATCGACGTAGCCTGGCGGCTGGTGAACCGGAACCAGGCCGCGACCTACGATAACTTCGTCGGTGCGTCCGAACTGATCAACCGGCTACTCCTGCTGGGCAACGAGCGAGCGGAATTTATTCAGACCTTCCGGACGGGCTACCGCCCGAACGGGAACCGACACCCGCACTCCTGGTCGATCGTGGAGGAGGGGGAGTGCGTCGATTGGGTGCTGGGGTTGCTCAGGTGAGTGGTGTAACAGGTACCCGGGTCAGCGCATAGAAGGGTGAACCGGCAATTCCGCCGGAGCGCAAATCCTTCCTGCTATGTGCAACAACCTAAAAAAACTCCTTTACCTGCTCGGGGCCTTCCTCGTGCTACTGTCGACCGCCTGTGACCCCTGCGACGACCCCGGAACGATCGAGATCGACCCGAGTGACCGTAGTTTTCCCGAACTCGCCTGGGAAATCACCACCCGCAGCATGACGCCGAGCGGCCCGGCCAGTTCCATTCGCTTCGAGACCGGCGACGAGGTGTCCATCACGATGACAACGGCGGAGGAGGTCGACATTCGCCTGCTTGCGACCGACAACGAAAGCGGGATCGAATGGGTCGACCTGGAGGGCGGCTTCGGTATCACCTGCAACAACCCCACCGGGGCCATTGCTTACAGCGGTACCATTCCCGGAGGTCCGATCTCCTACGCCCTGTCCGAGATGGAGTGCGGCACCGCAGAGGGAGACTATACGGTATTCACCATCGACGGAACCACGCTCTGTACGACCGAGTTTCCGGCCCTCAGCCAGGGGAACTACATTTTTATGGGCTCGGCCAGTAACACGGTGGGCCTGATCAGTGGCAGCGAGCTCTCCGTGAGCATTTTCCTGGCGGTCGGAGGATAATACTAGCGCGTTAGGCTGAGCCGAATCTGATACAGCAGCATTCCCCCCGCCACGGCTACGTTCAGGCTGTGCTTGGTCCCGAACTGCTCGATCTCGATGGTCCCGTCGCTGGCGTCGATGACCGGCTGGGCGACGCCGGCGACCTCGTTACCGACCACCAGGGCGAGCGGGACGTCGGTCGGGGGGACGAAATCACGTAACCGTACGCTCCCGACGGTTTGTTCCAGGCACTGCACCTGCGTCCCCGCCCCCTTCAATTCCCTGACCAGTTCGGCGCAATTCTCGTGGTGCGACCAGGCTACCGTTTCCGTGGCACCGAGGGCGGTTTTGAGGATGTCGCGGTGGGGTGGGGTAGCGGTGATGCCGCAAAGGTAGACGTGGGCGAGCGCGAAACAGTCGGCCGTCCGGAAGAGGCTGCCGACGTTGGCGGCCGAGCGGATGTCGTCCAGGATGAGGGAGACGGGGAGCCGGGGGACATCGGCAAATTCTGCCGGCGTGGGGCGCTGAAGTTCTTGGAGGGACTTCTTGCGGTAAGGCATTTTTAGGCGGTTAGGGGGGTTAGGCGGTTAGGGGGTAGAGGGTTAGGCGGTTAGGCGTAATGAGACGTTTATATTCGCAAGTATGCGGATAAGTTACGATTAGTGGAAAGGGAGGGGAAGATATTGAGCACAAAAAGGAGAATGAGATCCCGACACACCGAATGGTTCGCCTATAAAAAAGCCTTTGCCCTGTCGATGGCAATCACTGAGATCAGCAAGCATTTTCCGAAGGAAGAGCGGTACAGCCTGACGGATCAGATACGAAGGAGCAGCCGCTCAGTCTGCGCCAATTTAGCGGAAGCCTACGGGCGGCGTGCTTTCCCAAAACATTTTCGGTCCAAGCTATACGACTGCGTCAGCGAAAATTTCGAAACGCAAACATGGCTGGCTTTCGCCCGGGCGCACGATTACCTCGACGAGGAAACGCTAGAGAAACTCACCGGCCGCTCGGAAGAAGTGGGTCGATTACTAAGCTTCATGATCCGGGAACCGGAGAAGTTCCGCTAATAGCCTAATAGCCTAACCCCCTAATAGCCTAACCTCCTAATAGCCTAATAGCCTAAACTCCCTAATAGCCTCCTCCCTAATGCCCCAGGTAATTCTTCAGCAGCTTACTCCGGTTCTGACCGCGCAGCTTATTGATCGCCTTATCCTTGATCTGACGAACGCGCTCGCGGGTGAGGCCGAAGCGCTCGCCGATGTCCTCCAGGGACATGGGGTGCTCCACGCCGATACCGTAGTAGAGTTTGATGACGTCACACTGGCGCTCCGTGAGGGTGCCGAGGCTGCGGTCGATCTCGCGACGCAGGGATTCCTTGTACTCCAGGGCGGAGTCGGTGCCGGGGGTGGCGGTGTTGGCCAGGACATCGAGGAGGCTGTTGTCCTCTCCCTCCACGAAGGGGGCGTCCATGGAAACGTGGCGGGCGGCTACGCCCAGGGTGGTCTCGACCTCCTCGGCGTTGATCTCCAGCTGCTCGGCGAGTTCTTCGCTGCTGGGCTCCCGCTCGAAGGTCTGCTCCAGCATGGAGAAGGCCTTGTTGATCTTGTTGAGGCTACCTACTTTGTTGAGGGGCAGGCGGACGATCCGGCTCTGCTCGGCCAGGGCCTGCAGGATGCTCTGGCGGATCCACCAGACGGCGTAGGAGATGAATTTGAAGCCCCGTGTTTCGTCGAACCGCTGAGCGGCCTTGATGAGACCGAGGTTGCCCTCGTTGATGAGGTCGGAGAGGCTCAGTCCCTGATTCTGGTACTGCTTGGCGACCGAGACCACGAAGCGCAGGTTGGCCTTGGTCAGCTTCTCGAGGGCGATCTGGTCGCCCTGCTTGATCCGTTTCGCCAGATCCACTTCCTCCTCGGGGGTCAGCAGGTCTACTTTACCAATTTCTTGCAGGTACTTTTCGAGCGACTGACTCTCGCGATTCGTGATCGACTTGGTGATCTTAAGCTGTCTCATACAGTAGTGACGTTTTTTGAAATCGGGCGCAAAAATACGGGAATTCTGACTAGTAGTCAACCCCTTAGGCCCACCGATCCTGATATAGGTACAGTAGGCTAACGTCAGCGGGCATTATTAGGTTGGCCGGTGGAGACTTTTTGGTGGTTTCAGCTTAAATGACTTTATTGGCGGCTAACATCCCCCCTTATGGAACGCGTCAAGTTCACCGCCGAATTTATCTTTCGGGCCTCTCCCAACATTGTGTACCAGTTCCTGACGGACCCGGCCTGCCTTACCCGCTGGTTCTGCGACGAGGTAGACATTACGGACTCCTCCTACACCTTCGTGTGGAACGGCTCGGCTGAGGTAGCCGAACTGATCGACGACAAGGAGGGGGACATCGTCCGCTTCGCCTGGGAAGACGCCGATGACGACGAGGAATTCCTGGAATTCAACATCACCAAGAGCCCCGTCACCAACGAAACCATCGTCTACGTTACCGACTTTGCCGACGACGACGAAGTGGAGGACCAGAAGGCCCTCTGGCGGACGCAACTGACGCGGATGAAAGCAGAGATGGGGGGGTGATAGTATTCCTAGGCCAATCCTTCCACACGCCCGTTCTTCCCCTTCCCGCTGATCCCGCCGTCAACGAGGCCTTCCTCGACGGGCCCGGGCTGATCGGCTGGCTGGAAACTTTCTATGCCCTCGGTCAGCCGGGGGTGAACCGGGAAGCCCTGCGCACCGAGCAGTTCCGGCAGATCGTGACCGCCCACCTGGCGGCTACGCTGGAAGCTACCGGGGAGGTCCCCTTTTACCACGCTGCCTTTACGGCCGACGAATTCGCCACGGCCGAGGAACTGCTGAGCCGCCGCGACGAACTACTCGACGCCGGCTACCGGCTTTACCCACCCGCCACCCACCCGTTGCCCGACCGCATCCGGGTGCTGCACGAACTGGAGGAGGTTATTTTTGACGACACGAACGAACTGGACCTGATGAGCGGACCGGCCGACCGGCTGAACCTGCTCCTCGCCGCCCTGCGACGGGGGGGCCATCCGCAACTGACCATCCACCTCTACGAACCGCGTAACCTGCTGGCCCCCGGGGTGGGGCGGCTGCTCGACCGGCTGGCGGAGACCGGGGATACGGTACTGCCCGTACCGGCCGCGGTGGCCCCGGCCGCAGAGAGCGACCTGGCCCGGTGGCAGCGCGCCCTCCTGGCCCCCGACGGTGAACGCACGAAAGAAGCCCTGACCGGTGACGGCAGCCTGCTCCTGCTGCGCGCCGAGCGGGAGACGCACCTGGCGGCCTACATCGCCAGGATGCTGAAGGACAACCCCGACTGGCGGCCCGGGGTGCTGATGACCGTCAGGAACCAGATACTCGACAACGCCATCCGGATGGAGGGGCTGCCGAGCCTGGGCGTTCCCTCCACCAGCCTGGCACGGCCCAGCCTGCAGATCCTGAAGCTGATCACGGCCTTCCTCTGGGAACCCTTCGAGGTACAACGCATCATGGAATTCGTCAGCCTGGTGGCCAAGCCACTGGAAGACCGGCTGGCGAACCGCATCGCCCGCCATTTGGCGGACCGGCCGGGCTTATTCGGCCCCTCCTGGTACGGCATGATCCAGGGGTTCCGGGAGGAGATGGTGGAGCGGGGCTGGGACCAGAAACGCATCGCGGCGGCCAACGACCAGTACCGCTTTTTCTTCGAGCGCAACCGCTACCCCCGCGACGGGGTCGTTCCTAAAAACGAAGTTCGTCGCCTCTTCGCCTTTCTCTCCGTCTGGGCGCGGGAGGAGTACGACGACCGCCACCTGGCGGCCCAGTGCCAGCGGGCCACCGAACTGCTGGACGCCCAGCCCGAGACCGAACTGACCTACCTGGGGGTCGAGCGGCTGGTGCGCACCATCTACCAGCCGGCCCCCATCAGCTTTCACCTCCCGGAACGGGGCGCCCTGCGCAGTTGCTTCGCCCCCGCCGCCGTGGCCGACCTGCCGGGGCTGGCGCAGGAACCCCTGGACCGGCTGATCTGGTGGGACTTCGTAGAGCAGGAATCCAACTACTTTTTCAGTCGCTACTACCCGGCGGAACTGACGTACCTGGCCGACAACGGCGTACGGCTACGGGGGCCGGACGAGCGCAACGAACTGGCCATCTGGCAGCAACTACGGCCGGTACTGACCGTGACCGGGCAGCTGGTCCTCTGTCTCCCCGAACGGGTGAACGGTACGGCCATGGAGCCCCATCCGCTGATGGGCGACCTGGAGGCCGCCTTCGGGGAACGGGACCTGGCGAAGATCAGTGTCGACATCGATACGGCGGAACGACCGGACGAACGGCTGTTTGAAGGGCCTTGCACCTGCTTTCCAGCCCGTACCCTTACACCTCCTCGACCCCCCGAAACCCCTGCTGAAAATCGACCGCCTGGCCGGGATGCCGCCCCGGGACGTAGAAACGCCGACGGCCCTCGAAGACCTGCTGTATTACCCCTACAAATGGGTGTTCCGCCACCAGCTGAAGCTGCGCAGCAGTCCCATCCTGAGCATCGCCGGGGAGAACCGCTTGCGCGGGAACCTGAGCCATCTGCTGGTCGAGCGATTGCTCACCGACATGAAAAAAAGCGGGGAATTGTGGGCGCGGCCGCAGGTGCAAAATTGGATAAACGAGCACGTCGGTAAACTGCTGGAGGAGCAGGGCGCCGTGCTGCTGGAGTACGGTCAGGAGCCGGAGCGGGTGCAGTTCGTCAAGACCATGCAGTACTCCGCCTGGCGGCTGGTCGACCACCTGCGCCGGGGGCACTGGCGGATTCGGGCCAGCGAGGAAAAAGTGGCCGGGGAACTCGACCCGCTGGGCGGGCAACCCGTGGAGGGTCGCGCCGACCTGGTGCTCGAACGCGGGGAGGGCAAGACCCTCGAAATTGCCGTGGTCGACCTGAAATGGCGCGGCAAGACGGTTTTCCGCAACCTCCTGCGTAACGCCGAAGACATCCAGCTCTGCCTGTACGCCGAATTTATCAGTCAGCGGGCTAACGGCGCCAAGGTCCATACCGCCTACTACGTCCTGCGCGACGCCCTGATGCTGGCCCGCAACGAGGAGGCTTTCGCCGAGATCGAGACGGTCGCCAGCGCCGACGAGGCCGTGGTGGTACAGCGGGAAACCATCCGGAAAGTCCGTGCCACCCACAACTGGCGGTGGCAGCAGTTCGCCGACGGCCTCGTCGAAATCCGCTGCGCCGAGACCCTGCCCTACCTGGAAGACGAATACCAGGACCTGGACCGGGACGCGGTGCTGGACATGAAGACCGAGGACGCGCGGTTTGATGATTACCGGAGCCTGGTGGGGCTGGTGCGGTGAGGTTGGGTCGTTAGGTCGTTAGGTTGTTAGGCCGTTAGGCCGTTAGGCTTTTAGATCGTTAGACGTTTGGACCTTTACGCCGTTGGACCGTTGGATTGTTAGGCCGTTAGGCCGTTAGGCTTTTGGATCGTTAGACGTTTGGACCTTTACGCCGTTGGACCGTTTGATTGTTGGGCCGTTAGGCTGTTAGGCTTTTGGATCGTTAGACGTTTGGACCTTTACGCCGTTGGACCGTTTGATTGTTAGGCCGTTGGGTCGTTAGGCCGTTAGGCTTTTGGATCGTTAGACGTTTGGACCTTTACGCCGTTGGACCGTTGGATTGTTGGCCGTTGGGTCGTTAGGCCGTTAGGCTTTTGGATCGTTAGACTTTTGGACCTTTACGCCGTTGGACCGTTGGATTGTTAGGCCGTTAGACCATTAGGCCGTTAGACGTTTGGACCTTTACGCCGTTGGACCGTTGGCAGTCTAATAGCCTAAATATCTAATAGCCTAAATATCTAACGGCCTAAATGTCTAATAGCCTAAATATCCAACCTACTGCACCTCCATGAACGTCCCCGTCGTCAGGTACCGCATGACGAACACCAGTACGATACTGATGACGAGGCCCAGGAAGACTTTGGCCAGGTCGGTACCGATCATGCGGTAGGTGTCGCGACCCAGGTGCATGGGGTGGGGGTGGCGGTCGGCATCGAGGACGACATCCTTATTGCCGGCTGCCTGGTAGTCGTGCACGTTGTCATTCTGGAGGCGCCAGCGGATGGCGATTTCCCGACCGGCCAGTAAACCGAGGAAGACCCAGGTGGTAGACATGGGGATGTTGTTCAACTCCTTGAAGAAGAGCAGCAGCAGGCCGTAGGTAGCGTCGATGATGGTGGCGGAACGTACGTCGTCGGTATTTGACTTGGCCCGGACGATGTCCTGGATCTTACCGCCCCGGCTGTAGAAGATGTAGCCCAGCAGCGCCAGCAGGATGGCGACGGAGGAGAACAGTTCCACGGCCGACAACTGGCGGGGGAGGTAGACGAAAATGTTGGCAAAATCCTGGATGAGCCACATCGACCAGAGGAAACCGGTACTGCACCACTGAAGGATCATCCAGTTGCGCTCGTTCTTCGGTTTCATCGGAGTGGTGATGAAGCGTTTTTCCAGCGTTTTACTGATGAAGTAGTAGAGCACGAGGGCGACGAAAAAGGCCAGCACGTAGCCGATCATGGATTTGACCGTCATATCCACCAGACCCTTCGGTGCGAAGAAGGTCAGGATCAGAAAGGAGGTGGAGACCGGAATGCCCGTCCGGGTCAGCAGCATCAGTACCAGGGGGGGGAGCAGGAAGGGCCAGCCGAAGAGGGGCATGTCGCGGGGGTCCTTGTACTTCGGATCGGCCAGTCCTCCGTCACCGAGCAGGCGCTCGTAACTGACGTCACCCCCGTACTGCCACCAGCCGTAGACGAGGGTGGCCGTGAGGATGGAGCCGGCGAAGGCCCACAGAACGTACCAGGGTCGCTGTTCGTTGGAGGTCAGGTAAGTGCCGAGGGTCTGGATGGAATCATTGCCGACCACGGCGTAGCCGGCCAGGATGAAGCCGATCCACATCATTACATAGGTTACGTCCATGGGGCTAAGAAAACTAAAAACGGGCGTATGTTCGGGAAGTTAGGTTAACCCTGGGTTAAGCCCGCCGTTTTGGTGGTGCTTTTTGGTGAAAATGGCGAGTTCCTTATAGTCCAGCCGGCCGCCGGTCTCCCGGAGGTACTCCGCGATCTGAACGGCTCTGCGGATCCGGGTCTCGACGGTTTTGGCGGAACCGATGCGGTGTAGCAGGTTGCGCTGGTTACCCGGGGTCAGGGCGTGGAAGTACCGGTCTGTCTCCGGGTCCAGCGACATCATCTCCGCCCACTCTTCCGGGAGCTCGATGCCGTAGACGGACTCGTCCGCGGAGACGGTGAGGTCTACGGTATCGCCCAGCTCGATGCCCCAACGTTTTCGTTTATCCTTGCTGAGGTAGAAGAAGTACTCCCCACCCGCGGAAATGAGGCCGCACTGCATCCGGTGCTCGCCGCTAATGACGACCACGAATCTTTTGTCGGGTATCTCCCGCAGCAAGCGATCGGCCATTTCTTGGGGAACGATGAGTCCCTCGGCCCAGTTCTGGGAGGAGACGGGTCGGAGGGTGGCGGCGAAATTCATGCCGACAAAATACGGAGTTCCCGACCGTTAAGGATCGCCACGTCTCCGGGCATACTTCCTCCCAGTACCCGCCCTGCCGGACTGTCCATACTTACGCAGAACCAGGTTTCCCCGTCGATTTCCGTTTTCCCCGCCGCGATGGAGAGATAGAAATTGCCTCCGTCGGTGCGTACCGGGCTGCCCAATCGGGCCGTTCCGTCGGTACTGGCTAGGGGCCGTTCCAGCAGCGACAGCACCTCCCGGTCGCGCAGTACCCGTCCGAGCTGGGCGGATAGCTTGTCCTCCTCGGCCTGGAGGCGCTCCCGACCGGTTTCGAATTTATCGCCCGCGCTGCTCTTGGTGTCGGCTTCGCGGGACTGCTGAATGTCGGCCAGGGCCGTGCGGAGGCGGTCGATGCGCTGGCTGGTGTACTGTCGGCAATGGGTGAGGAGCCGTGCGGGAAGTGATGGGTCGGGCATGAAACGCGTTAACCGCATAAAGCTAAAGCATTATGCTGGGAGTGGGAAGGCCCTGGAAGGGCCTGCGGGAATAGGCCCTCCGGGGCCTTTGTGACTATGGCATATTGCTTCGGCTATATGCAATGATTCATCAAATCGCGAGGATACTCGCCATCCGCAGCAATTCCTCCCGTGGGATCTTCGTCAGCGTAATGCTGTCGTCGAAGCTACTGGCCGTCACTTCGCCATTCACGATACCCATGGCGACGTTCTCCTTTCCGTCGAGCAATCCGTTGACCGCCGCGTGCCCCAGCCTACTGGCCAGCAAGCGGTCCGCCGCCGTTGGAGAACCACCACGTTGCAGGTGGCCGATCACGGTGACCTTCGGTTCCATACTGGACAACTCCTCCTGCAGGTCGGCGGCGATGCCGGCGGCTCCCTTACCGTGGCCCTCGGCGACGATCACGACGCTGAAGAGTTTCCCGCGCGCCTTGTTCTTGCGCAGTACCGATTTGAGTTCTTCCAGGTCCGTCTCCACTTCCGGGATCAGGACGCTGCTGGCCCCCGAACCGATGGCCGTGTACAGGGCGATGTAGCCGGAGTGCCGCCCCATCACCTCCACGAAGAAGAGGCGGTTGTGGCTGTCGGCGGTGTCACGAATCTTGTCGACCGCCTCGATGGCCGTATTCACCGCCGTATCGAATCCGATGGTGTAATCCGTTCCGTAGAGATCGTTGTCGATCGTACCGGGAACGCCGATGAAGGGAATATTGTATTCCTCACTGAATACCTTGGCGCCGGTGAAGGTACCGTTCCCACCGATGGCGATGCAGGCGTCGATGTCGTAGGCCTTCAGGTGCTCGTAGGCCAGGGCGCGGCCCTCCTTGGTCATAAAGCGTTTGGAGCGGGCGGTGCGCAGTACGGTACCGCCGCGCTGGATAATGTTGGCCACGTCGCGGCGTTCCATACGGTGGAAATGGCCGTCGATCATGCCTTCGTAGCCCCGTTCGATGCCGTAAACGTGCAACTTGTTGAAGGCCGCGGTGCGGACCACGGCACGCACGGCGGCGTTCATGCCGGGGGCGTCGCCTCCGGAGGTGAATACGGCGATGCGCCGGATGTCTTGTCTGTTCATGCTAGCGGGGTAACTTATTGCGGTGGTAGGCCGCCAGTGCCTCGATCGGTTTGTGAACGAATCGGCCTTCGATCATGTCGCGTTCGTGCATGGCCGCCAGCAGGATGTCCCTGAAGTGAAAGGCTACGCTGCCGATAAAATGGATCGGCAGTTCGAGATGCCCCCTGTACTTGCGGACGTGTCGGTCCAGAAACTCCGCAAAACTATCGAATATGATCTTCTGTACCAAGGGGTGTTGCTGGTGTTCGCCCATGAAACGGGTGAAACTGGCCAGGTAAGTATTCGGCATTTCCGATTCGTAAATCGTGTCCAGCACCGTGCTTCGGTCCACCGTCGTGTAATCCTCGAAGAGTTCGTTCAGCTGGTCGTCCAGCTCCCGGTAGAAATAGGAGCGAAGGAAGGCCTTGCCGAGATGGCTGCCGCTACCCTCGTCACCGAGCATGAAACCCAGGTTGGTTACGTTGTCCGTCACGTCATTACCGTCGTAGAGGCAGGTGTTGCTGCCCGTACCGAGAATACAGGCGATTCCCGGGTCGTCCCCGCAGGTGGCCCGGGCGGCACCCAGCAGGTCGTGCATCACTTCCACCTCCGCACGGGGCCAGGCCTGGTGGATGGCCTGCTGGATCACCACCTTGCGGCGGTAATCCCAGCAACCGGCACCGTAGTAGTAAACCCGGCTGATCCTGGCGTCCGGCAGCAGATCCTGGCTCAGCTTCATGACCTCCGCGTGCAGCAGGTCGGAGGGGTGGACCACGGGGTTGAAACCACGGGTGTTCACGTAGGTAGGGTCGGAGTCGGCATCCAGCAGTACCCAGTCTGCTTTGGTGGAGCCGCTGTCGGCAATCAGGATCATATGCTATTGGTTACACCGGCGAAGGTAACGATTAGGTCCGATGGCAAAATAAAAAACAAAATGTTTGTTTTAAATCATAAACCAACATACCTTTGGAGCACAGCAGGTTCCGACATTTTCTGATACTCACCTCCAAACACAAATTTTATGCCTGCCTCTACCAACCATCTCCGGCTCCCCGACTACGGCCGCTTGCTGCGGACCTACGCCGTGGAACTCCTGCTCCTCGCGCTCATTCTTTACCTCTGCGTAAGCAAAGGACTTACAATCGGGATCGACATTTACGATCCGGCGGAAACCCAGACTACGCATTCCGCGGTTTCCGAAGCGGGACTGGCACCCACCGGTGTGCTGACAACCGTCTGGAAAACGGGCGTTGCGCTCCTGGCTTCTTTTACCGAAAATCAGGGCGCGGACGCAGGTGCCGAATCCGCCGACAAACTGCTGGTCAGCAGTCCCGTAGCCGTACCGGCCGAGCCCGGCTACGACGACTTCAATGACGTAGTCCCTACCGATGACCCCGCCCCCCACCTCAGCAATCTTACCCTCGTGCTCAGCCCCGACTACGGAGAACGCAAGGGGCTGGCCCCGGAAATTATCACGGCCAAGAAAAAGCGGGTGACCGACTACATCGACCGCTACGCCGCTATCGCCCAGCGGGAGATGCGGGACTTCGGTATTCCCGCCAGCATTACCCTGGCCCAGGGTATTCTGGAGAGTAATGCCGGAGACAGTAAACTGGCGGTCCGTAGCAACAATCACTTCGGCATCAAGTGCCGGCAGAAGTGCCTCGGCTGCACCTGCCGCAACTACAGTGACGACAGCCGCTACGATATGTTCCGCGTTTTCGACTCCGTCGCCGGTAGCTTCCGGGAGCACAGCGAACTGCTCAACACCTCCCGCTACGCCAAACTGAAGGCCCACGGCACCGATTACAAGAAGTGGGCCCACGGCCTGAAGTCCTGCGGCTACGCTACCGATAAGAAGTACGGCCACAAACTGGTGAAGATCATCGAGAACCTGGGGTTGGATCGGTACGACGTCGCACGGTAGTTGTTTGCGGCGGAGGACGTCCGGTACGCACGTAATCAGCCTTCAAGTGGACCTGCTATATTTGCCAAATGATTCAACGTCTCTTACCCGCCATCTTTCTGTGTCTGCTGTTCGTGACCTTCGCCAGTGGTCAATTACCCACCGGTCACTGGGAGGGAGAGTACCAGGACCAACCGGTTCACTTTTCCATATTACCGGATAGCCTGGCCGTAATTGATTTCTGGCACGGCCCCTTTCACACCGTAATCCAGCGGGTCACCGCGGACAGCCTCTTCCTGGGCTGGATCAACCCTGCTTCGGTCAGTATCGGGAATGATGGTGGGTTTGCCATAACTGGTCGGCGGGAAATCGGAGAAGTCATGGATTTTGCATTTACCCACTCGGATTCCCTGCTTGTTCTGTCCAGTGGCACCCAACGACTACGGCTACGTCCGGTACCCCCTCCCGACCCGCAATCGGCGACCACCTTTCTACGATTGCGCGGCAACCGGATGGCAGCCGTGACATTACCTACGATTAGTGAAGCAGCTGAAGATCATTTATCGTCTCCCCCGGTAAACGCCGCCATACTCCTGCTGGGAGTCCCCAAAGGAGGGTATAAGGAATTATTGGGGGCGGACCACCGTATGTTTTCTGACAGTGATTTTTTGGAGGGAGGGGATATCCCGCTGTATCTGGAATCCTACAAGGTTAAGCGAGGAGGTGAAGCGTTATCGGTCATACTGCTCGCGGACGCCGACACACCAGTGTCCATGGTAAGTGAAGTGCTGGCCGCGATCAGCAATAATGCCGCGACCATTGCTATTTACCTGGCTTGTTCCCTGGACGAAGACGGGGCTACCCCCGACCGGCTCCGTTTACTACCCCTGGACGACAGTTCCCTCCGGGGAGAATCGGCTACCACTCTCCGGGCGGCCCTACGGACCAAGTAGGCATAATCGGTAAGTATTACACGTAAAGCAGACTAGCATCGGATCGCGGGACCCCTCAGGGGAGGAGATCAGCGTCACTGCCGCCTTTGGTGGTTATCCGCCGGCCGGTGCCGTTTTCAATTTATCCGGTGATGTGTGATCGCGAGTGAATTCGCCTGGGGAGTGGAGTCAACCCGACCGCAGGCTAAAGTCCAAGACGCTTTGTTACCCCGCTTCCAGTTATTGGTCCCGAAGAGGTTTGGTAAGCTTATCGAGGGGGGCAATCCACTGTTGTTTTCGGACGGCCTACGTTCGGTACGCAGGCAATCCGCGAGTTGCTTACCCCTAACGGCATTTCGGGTCGTAAATGAAAGCAAACAAACTCTAACTTTTTCGGAATTAAAATGCACCTACGAACGGGGGCGTTCTGAGGTATATGCATACTCCCCGTTATCTCTTTCTTTTAGTCCTGTCCGTAATTTTCAGTACGGCAACAACGGTGCATTGGCTAGAGAGTCAATTCCAGTACTCCGCCCCGGACACGGACACGTTGTCTGCGACAGAAGGCCGTTTGGTAGAACGCCTTCTTCTGGACATAAACCTGCTACGGCAAAGCACCGGTGAGCGCATGCGAGAAGACTGGTCCGGCCAGTTGCAGGTTATCGTACCGGTAATGCGCCAGGGTCACGCAACACTGTACGAACTGGCCAATACGCTGCCTGATTATACCCGAGAGCAGTTTATCGCGCGGTGCCGAGACCATTTCCGGGATATGGAATCCAGCGTCACCGAAACGGTCCGTAAAAACCGGGAATTGTTCGGTTTGTCCGCGGAAGAAGCGGAGGAGTACCTGAACGGATTGTTTTCCGACTATGGCGTAGTGGATAAGCTGCCCGGCAAGGCGGAGGTATTACAATCCGTACTGCTGCAAAACCTTCAGTTACTGGAGGACTTTACCGGTCTGTATCGTGGAGGTTGTAGAATGCTCAGCGGGCCTGAATTCTATCCCGTGTTGGACGTGAAGGCGCGCAGCATCGCCCTCGGGGATACCCTGGCTACCCAAGTATTTATCGGCAGCTTCTTTACGATTGCGGAGCCGGAGTATATCCAACTGATCGTCGATGGCGATACCCTGCCCGTGGGCATGGACGGCAGAGCAGCAGTGACAATTATCCCGACGACCCGGGGGCAACATCAAATCGAAAGCGAGGTGACCGTTTTTGATCCAGTGACCGGAGCGGCCGAGCACGGGAGTTCGAGGTTCACTTACGAGGTACGTTAGCCTCCGGCTCGTTAAGTAGTACGAGAAATTGCCATGTAGTCGTTACCTCTGCATGATTGCTGCGCCCCGCTACCTATACGCCCTGGTTTTTTCCGTGATCTGTTGTACGGTGGGTGGTACCCTATGGTTGGAGCGGCAGCTTAACCATCATTCCACCGAGAGCGATACAGCCCTCGTTGCCCGGCTACACGAACGGTCATTGGAGCAACGGCTCGATCACCTCGAATCTCTGGTCAGTACGACGGAAACACTTCTGGGCGTGGAGTGGAAGGAGAACTTACGATTTATACTGCCCCGCATAAGCATGGTTTCCCATCAGCTGCTTCAAATCACTGAGGAGTCGAAGGAACTTTCCAAAGAGGAACTTGTCGGGCAGGGAGAAGAATTCCTACGGGAGACACAAGCAGAACTGACCCACTCAATCCTACTTCACCGGGAGGACTTTGGTATGTCCGAAGCGCAGGTGACCGAGCTGTTTGCTGAGAAGGTAGCGGAGGAACTGGTCCTCGGTCAACTACCGGACCGGCTAACCATGCTGCACGCACTCGCCCTGCGCACCGTCGAACTGGTAGAGGAGTACGTAAACTTCAGCCGGGGCCGGCTGATCACCTGTGACTTCGGACCGTTTCCCGTACTAATGCCTGAAACCGGTGGTATTACCCTGGGGAGTACCCTTAAGGGCAAGATCGGGGTGGGGAGTTATTCGCTGATGCTCGATCCGGCGTATGTTTCCATTCTTATCAACGGAGATACACTGACGGTGAATCCTGACGGGCGGGCGGATTTTTCGATCACGCCCAGCCGAAGGGGGCGGCAGGAGCTAGGGTGTGAAGTAGTGGTTACTAACCCACTGACCGGACAGGTGAGGCGCAACAGTTCCACCTTCACTTACGAAGTGAGATAAGTTAAAATACTGTTAGCGACCAGCGTTCCGCATCTCCCGGCCGTCATTAGGGTATGCACACTAAAAACCTTACCCAACTGCTCCACCCGGTCTTCCTGACCGGTCTTTTCCTGCTCCTGCTCAACGATCATTACCTGAAGGACGCCTACGGTAACTGGTGGACGGGTAAGCTCTCCGATGTTGCCGGAGTGCTTTTCCTGCCACTGCTGTGGAAAGCGGTCTTCGGCGGAAGTAACCGGACGGCCATCCTGGTCACCATCGGTTTTTTCAGCTGGTGGAAACTGCCGGTTTCCCAGTCGGTGATCGACGGAGCGAACGTACTGACCGGATTATCCTTCAGCAGGGTAGTGGATGCGACCGACCTGCTGGCCTTTGCGGTACTGCCCCTGAGCTGGTGGGCCCTGCGCAACCCCGTATCGATAAATTTTGCACCTGCGCGCCGCCGGCAGTTACTCATCAACGGCATCCTGCTCCCCCTGACGGCCTTCGCGCTCTTCGCGACCAGTACGGATGACGACCTCTTTTTATCGGACGGAAGCATTACCAGCTGCTGTTCCGATGTCCCCCAGGAAATACTCGTGGACAGTGGCCGGATATTTCTACCCACGGCCTTCAGCCCGGATTTTGACGGGATCAACGATGTTTTTCAACTGCTTGCGGACGGTAATAATCTTCGCGTGGACACCTTCCGTGTTTTTACCCAACTGCCGGATTCCCTGGTGTACGAAGCCGTGGACGTGACTGACTTCGAGCCCCTCAATGGTTTCGATGGCGTGGTGAATGACACCATTGAGCCCCGGCAGTTCCGCTACGAGGTACTGGTGACGGCCAACGGCACCCGGGCGCGGTACGTCGGGCTGGTCTGTAGCCTTCCCTGTAGCCAACCGAGTGGCTTACCCGAACCGACGGAACTGTCCAATTGCGTTTATGGCACTCAGTTTGTTGCCGGTAGCGGTTTCAACCGGGAGCTGAGTAACCTGGAAGACCGGGAAGATTGTTTTGAGTAGTAGTTGGTTACTGGTGTCCGCAAAGCGTGACGCTTGGTTCCGCTGAACTGGGTGGAGCTATTCTTTCACGCTTTGCGGAAAATCCTTAAGCCCCCGCAGCCACTCCAGTACGATCTGGTTGAAGAGGGCCCGCTGCTCCAGGTTGCAGAGGTGTCCGCACTCCGGCATGACGGCCAGCGTGGCCATACCCGCGTGCTTCTCGGCGTAGCGGCCGGCGGCATCGAGAAAAACGTGGTCTTCACTGCCGTTGACGAGCAGGGCCGGGGAGGCGAGGGGGCGGGCGAAGAAAGCCCGGACCACGGAAAAGAAATCGCGGTAGAGGCCCAGCCACTTCAGGAATTCGTGGGGAGCGAGTTTCTTGGACTGCCGGCGGTACATCTTGCGGCTGTAGGCGTGGTTGGCCCGGGGCATGACGATGATGATGAAACTGTCGTATATCCACCGGAAGGGAACGAAGTAGCTCAGGAACTTCCCGCTGTGGGCGAAAAGCCGGATGCGCCAGTCGGCCTTGAATACACCGCCGGCCATGATCATGGTGAGCACCATATCGGGGCGCCGGAGGTCCAGTCGCTGCAGGATGATGCTGCCCAGGGAAAGGGAGAGAAAGTGAGCCCTGGTGATGCCGGCATCGTCGAGCACCCTGAGGAGGTCGTCGGTAACGATGTCGAAATCGTAACTGGGGTAGGAGGGCTGGATGTTCTTGCTTTCGCCGTGATCGCGCAGGTCAACCAGCATCAGGTTGTAGTAGGGGGCGAAATCGGGAACCTGGTGCTTCCAGGTGAAGGAGTTGCCGCCGGCCCCGTGAATGAAGACCATCCATTCCGCGTCCGGGTGAGCGATCCTGGTGGAGTAGTGAAGTAGGTGGGACAAGAGCGGAGAGTTGTGTTGCTGGCCAAACGGCGCACAAGATTAAGTGTTTGTGACCAAAAGCCCTTTACTCCCCTTCATACATTAAGCCAATATTAATTTGTTAGCCGGTTCGTGCCATAACCCGCCAGGAATTTGGGAAGGGCGCCTGGAAACGCTGACCTTTGTGTAACAGCTTAGAAGTCCTTATCCTTGCGCCACTCCGAAGAAACAACTGATGCCCACCTGGAATTGGTGATCTTTCGCCTCCGGGATGTTTGCGTCCGGGTGCAATCGGACCTCAAAAAGTATTTGCGCACCGCCGCCATCGAGCCGAGGGTAAGGATCCGGGCCACCTTCGAGTGGCTGCGCAAGCGGGACGTCCGCATCTGCCTGCTCAGCGATTTCAACCGCAGCGAAACCGAACTGCTGCTGGCGCGCCTGGGGTGGGAAGTCGGGCCGGATGCCCTCGTACAACTGGTACTGACGGACCAGCGCAGTCACCGAAATCCCGTTCGCTACGTCCACGAGCAGCTGGAGATGGAGAACGGTGCCCGGACGGTAGTGGTAGCGGATACACCAAAACTGCTGCGGGAGGGGGAAAGGGAAGGTTGTCCTTTCCTGATCGGTATTTGTAACGGGAAGAGCAGTTACCAGCAACTCCTCGACGCGCCCCACCACGTACTGCTGGACCATACGCTCCAGTTGCCCAACTACCTGCTGCAGAACTTACCGGAGTCGGGAAGCGACGGAGGGGTGCGTACCCGAAGCCTGGCCGGGCTGCCGCTGCTGTGGTTGGTGGGTTCCCGCCGGCGGGGGTAACCAGGACGATAATTGTGATGTTACCTTTGCGCTGCTAACGGCTTAATGCTACCACTAAGAAACGAAGCGGCACTGAGTAACACTAAGCAGTTAAACGGGCTTAGTGTCACTTAGTGCCTTAGTGGTGAATAATAACAATGGCGAAGCCACTACCCACTTTACCTCCCCACGATATGAGCTTTTTCAAGAAATTTTTCACCAAAGAGAAGCAGGAAGACCTGGACAAGGGCCTGGAAAAAACCAAGGCCGGCTTCTTCAATAAGCTCGGCCGGGCGGTAGCGGGCAAGGACCGGGTGGACGAAGAGGTGCTCGACGAACTGGAATCCGTGCTCATCGAGAGCGACGTGGGCCTGGACACCACCATCAAAATCATCGAGCGCATCGAGGCCCGGGTGGCCGAGGACCGCTACCTCAACACCAGCGAGCTCAACGAGATCCTGCGCGACGAGATCGTACAGCTGCTCGCCGAGCAGAACGTAGAGGACCTGGAAGATTACGTACTGCCGACCAAGACCCGGCCGGCCGTCATCCTGGTCGTCGGGGTAAACGGGGTGGGGAAGACCACCACCATCGGCAAGATCGCCCACCAGTACCAGCAGCGGGGCCACAAAGTCGTGCTCGGGGCCGCGGATACCTTCCGGGCGGCGGCCGTGGACCAACTCGGGATCTGGGCCGAGCGGGTCGGTTGTGACTTCTACTCCAAGGGTATGAATACGGACCCCGCGGCGGTGGCCTTCGAGACGGTACAGTACGCCGTAGCGAATAAGTGCGACGTGGCGATAATCGACACGGCGGGCCGGTTGCACACGAAGTTTAACCTGATGAAGGAACTTTCTAAAATAAAAAGATCGGTCACCAAGGCACTGCCCGGCGCGCCGCACCAGGTGCTGCTCGTACTCGACGCCACGACGGGACAGAATGCGATCGAGCAGGCCAGGGCCTTCACGGAAGCGACGGACGTAACTGCACTGGCCCTCACTAAGTTAGATGGTACGGCGAAGGGCGGGGTAGCCATCGGAATCACCGATCAGTTTCGCGTTCCGATCAGTTATATCGGCGTGGGAGAGGGCATCAATCACCTGCAAATCTTTAACAAGAGAGCCTTCGTAGATAGCTTGTTCGGGACGGAATTCTAAATTTTTTTTAAAGAATTTAGGAAATGTCGCGCACTTTTTGTAGTTGATTGAGTTTGGCCTTTTTGAATATCGGAAACGAAAGAAGCCGACTCGCCCGGCAAGGCGAAATCGGCTCCATTTGAGTCTGTGTTCAACGTCTTAATTACTCTCTAATTCAGCGTCCCTATCAGTGAAAGGAGACGGACGGCTGTGACAAATTACACAAACATGTTCTCTCAAGCAACCCGGTTGCTAGGAGTGGTACTATTCGTACTCTCCAGCGCCAGCGGACTACTCTCCGCACAAGGTACAACATTCGAAGTAAACCTGGCTAGTATTGACCAAATAACTTTAGGTCTGAACGCAGATTGCTCCCGTACCCTCCTCCCCAACCTCATTCTTTCCGGCCAATTCGACGCCGACGGTGACGGCCAGCGCGCCCCCGACTCCCTCTTTACGATCGTCGTGATGGACGGCGACCCCAGCAACGGCCCCATCATTGACGGATGCGGCGTTTTCCAGTGGACGGCCACCCCGGTTTCCGGTCAGGCGGACATGATCTCCGGCTTCAGTTTCGGTAACGGACAGGTGACCGCCCGGGACGAAACGCGCCCCACGATCTTTATGTCCGGCGCCCCCACAGCCAATCTGCTGTACGCCGGCGATCTGTCGCGGCTCACCATCAATAACCTGGCCCCGTCGGTTTCCCGCAGCTTCCGGGTGATGGCCTCGACCATGATGCCGGACATGACCACCATCGACCCGGCCCTGCTGAACGTACTGATCCGGGGGGGATCCATCCCGCGCTTTGCCGACAATTGCTCGGACATCAGCGTAACGGTAAGTGACGCGATCGCCATCGGCGGCCCCTGTGACGACATTACCATCACCCGCACCTTTACGGCGATGGACTTCGACGAGGAGTGCAGCGATAACCCCACCGGCAGCGGAATGACCGTCGACAGCTACGACATCGTCCTGGTGCGGCCGAACATTAACCAGGTGATCGCCCCGCCGAACGTCTCTACCTTCGACTGTCTGGACCCGGCCGTGACGGATCTCGGCCCGGGAGAAAACCCCGCCCCCCGCACGGAAGATTATCCCACCTTCCCCGGTACGGGCGGCAACGACTTTCCGCTCAATCAGAATTTCCAGAACATCGGGGTGACCTTCAGCGACAGCGATCGCATCATCACCTGCAACAATACCTATAAAGTAGTACGGACCTTCACCGTCATCGACTGGTGCAACACCGGCAACATCCGCACCTTCACCCAGGTCGTCAAGGTGGGGGACTTCGACGCACCGACCATCGTGCTGCCGACACAGGATCTTAACTTCGACGGCATGCCGGACGACGGTCCCCTGGTCTTTACCACCAACGCCCCGAACTGTGGCGCCTTCATCAATACCAACTTCGGAGGCCTGGACCTGACCGACGGCTGTAGCGGCGCCACGAGCCTGCTGGCCTACATCCTCCTGAACGGCGACACGACCAGCGTACTCGGACCCATCCAGCCCCTGTCCCCGAGCCCGATCAACCGCATCTCCCCCTTCATTCCCGCCGGCCCCCACGTACTGCAGTACCGGGCGGTGGATGACTGCGGCAACGAAAGCATCGTGGAGGCGGACATCCTGATCGAGGACCGCAGCGGCCCCGTCGTCATCGTCGAGGATGCCCTGAACGTCTCCCTGAGCAACAACGGCTTTGCTACCGTCAGTGCCCTGGAACTGGACGAAGGTTCCTACGACGACTGTACGGACATCATCCTGGAGATCGCCTTCGCCAACCCCACTAACCTCAGCCCCATCGGTGTCTTCGGCCCCAGCATCACGCTGACCTGCCTGGACGTGGGTGCCATTCCCGTCGTCATCCGCGCCACGGATGCCAATGGTAACCAGAATGAGCGGATGAGCATCCTTAACGTAGTCGACAATACGGCACCGGTATGCATTGCACCCGCGTCCCTCGCCCTGGACTGCGCCATGGCCAATACCATGCTGCCCGAAGACGTTAATGCCTTCTTCAGCGCCGACCCCATCGGCACCTCCCTGCTGTTCGATACCCTGTTCGGAGCCCCGACGAGCATTGATAACTGTGGCAATGAAATTACCAGCCAGAACATTGTCTCCAACGTGAACGATTGCGGTACCGGGCTGATCACGCGGACCTTTTCCGTGACCGACTCCCGCGGATTTACCTCCGCTCCCGGTTGTCAGCAGATCATCAACATCCAGGGTATCCGGGATTACAGCATCGGGTTCCCGGCGGACGCCGCGACCACCTGCGGAACGAACCCGGACTACGACGACATCATCGTCCGGGAGAATTCCTGCGACATGGTACTGGTGAACACCCAGATCGACACCTTCAGTACGGCCAGCGATGCCTGCTTCAAACTGCGCATCACCTACGAAGTGATCAACTGGTGCGAATACGACGGAGAATCGGACTTCTACGTTATCCCCCGCGATCTCGACCAGGACGGTAACCTGGAAGAACCTACCTGGTTGCACATCCTGCCCGGTAACAGTAACGGCCCGCAGGACGACCTGGCCCGCCTGGACCGCGACGGTAACCGCGACAACGGTACCTACGGCCCGCTGGGGTCCGACTACGCCAACGACGGCCGCCGCGGTGCCTTCCGCTACTTCCAGTTCGTGAAAGTATTCGACGACGTGGCCCCCACGATCACCAACATCAGTTCCGACGTACTCGGCGGCGCGGGTTGTGACGGCAGCGGTATCCAGCTGGATTACTCGGTGGTGGACAATTGCCAGCCCGACGGTATTGCCACGACGGTGGAACTGGACCTGGATTACTTCGGCGACGTATTCGTCACCAGCCGGGTACTGGACGAGGAACTGAGCAACGAGGGGAACGGCAACTTCACCATCCTGACGGATAACCTGCCCGCCGGCCAGCACGCTTTCCGGATCCGTGCCGACGACGGTTGCGGTAACCGGACCCAGCGGATCGTCGAGTTCGAGGTGGAGAACGGCGCGGTACCCGCTCCTTCCTGCATCGAGACGCTGACCTTCGTACTCATGAACGACGGAGCCGGCGGCGGACTCGCCAACATCGAGGCGGATGACTTTGTCGCCTTCGTCAACGGTAATTGCGGGGATGCCGACCTCGCCTTCAGCGTCTACCGCGAAGAGGAGGAGGCCCAGCAGCCCGGCTTCGACCCAGTGCCCGGCCGGCCGAACTTCCTGGTCGACTGTGGAGACGTCGGGGAGATCCCCCTGCGGGTCTACGCCTTCGATCCGGAAGGGCGCGGTACTTTCTGCGCGGTGGTTGCGGAGGTACAACCCTTTGACGGCAACGTCTGCGACGACGGTGGCCTCGGTTCCCTGGCCGGCTTCATCACCACCGTAGACGATGACCTGCTGCCCGGTATCGAGGTCAACATCACCGACAACGTCATCATGGCCGACCGGATCATGACGGACAACAACGGCAGTTTCCTCTTTACCGGCCTGCAGAACGGTGGTACCTACATGGTGCAGCCGGACGGCCCGGACCAGGTGGACCTGACCCGCATCAAAACGAGTGACATCATCGCCCTGACCAGGCACATTCTCGGTACCCGGGAAATCACCGACCCCTACCGCCTGGTCGCGGCGGACGTGAGTGCCGACGGCTACGTGGACGTGATCGACATCGTGGGTATCCGCCGGGTGATCCTGGGCATCGACCCCGGTTACCTGAACTCCCCGGCCTGGCGTTTCATCCGCGCCGACTACGAATTCCCCGCGAGCATGACGGAGGGCTGGGACGTACGTGATTTCCCGAGCTACTACTCCGTCGACGAGCTGCAGGGCGATAACCGGGAGGCCGACTTCGTCGCCCTCGAAATGGGGGATGTGTTCTCCGACGGCCGGGGCCGCGGTACTGAAAGTCTGGCGGCGGAAGATGTCCGACTGTTTGCCGGACAGACCCACACAATCGATTTTCGGGCGGACGACCTGAACGGTCTGCAGGGCACCTTCGAAGCCCTGGAGGGGCTCGATCTCCTGAGCTGGAGCAGCCAACTGCTGGGCGACGGGAACGTGAACGACCGCCAACTGGACCGGGGCCTGCTGGGCTTCAGTTTCAACCAGGCCGCGGCCCTGAACGGAGCGGTGGTAATGAGCCTCACGGTAAGTGCCCGCCACGATATGCTGCTGAGTGATTATCTTCGCCTCGGAGACCACGTGGCCGTAAGTGAAGGATACAGCCCGGCGGGATCCGCGTCTTCCCTGATATTGAGCTTTAAGGAGGCTACGGGCGGTACGGATAATATGCTGTACCAGAACTTCCCCAACCCGGCCACCTCCACGACAACCATTGCATTCGATCTGCGGCAGGCGGGACTTGTTGTCCTGCAAGTTCACGACGTGAACGGCCGATTGCTGCTGAATCGCCAACTGGAAGGCCTTGCGGGGCGCAACCAGTTAGAGCTGTCTACGACCGACTTCATGAAAAATACGACCGGAATTCTGACCTACACCCTCGTGGTGGGGCAGGAACGCATGAGCAAACGCATGACGGTGCTGAACGCCCGTTAGTGCCACTAAGATTTAGAGAGTAGCGCGACCCTGCTGGACCTTCGGGACCAGTGGGGTTATGCTCTTTTTCCGTACCTATGTGTTTCAACCACCCCGCTCCATGCCATCACCCCCCACGGAATCCGCCTCCGGAAAGCGCTATCTCGCCAAGGCCGGCCTCCTCGCCTGGAGTGGGTGGGTCCTGCTCGATTATTTGGCCCACCACCCCAACGTTACCAATGCCCTGACCGGAACGGCCTACTACGGCTGGATCATCGGCTTCCTGCTGCTGGGTGGGGGAGCGGCTTACCTGCTGCGGGGGCGGGAAACGGTGGCCTACCGCGGTATTTTGGTTTTTGCGGGGGTGCAGCTGCTGGCCAGTCTGCTGCTACTGGCCTTCGGTCAGCACGTTTCCCTCCCGGGGGCGACCATCGGGACGAGGATTTTCTACTTCGCGGGCTACGGCACGCTTCATTTGCTGGGGCTACTGCTGATCTTCACCCTCTGCTTTGCCGTGGGCAACCTGCTGCTGGGGCAGCTGCGGGAGCGCATCGGCCGGGGGTACGAACTGGTCGCCACCGTAAGCGGTACCTGCCTGGTGGGAACGGTACTGGTGCTGCTGGGGCTGTTCAATGTGCTGTTGCCCCTCGTGCTCTGGCCGCTGGTGGTCGGGGTGCTGGGCTGGCAGTGGCGGCCGGTACTGGCCTTCCTGAAGACTACGCTCTGGGAGAAACGGCAGGCGACGCTTGACCGCTGGTGGTCGCCGCTGGTCGTGCTGCTCATCGGGCTGGTGACGGCCTTTAATTACATCGGTGCCTTCAAGACCTTCCCGATCGGTTACGACGGGGGCGCGCTCTACGTCAACCTGGCCCGGCTGGTGGCCGAGGGCGGCGGTCTGCCCTTCGGCGGGCAGGCCTTCAACTGGTCGGTATTCATGGGGTTCGGGCAAATCCTTTTCGGTAGCCTTACGGTAGCCATCCTGCTGAGCCACCTGATGAACGTCGGGGTGGCCCTGCTGGTCTACCGGCTGGGGCGGGAGTGGCTGCGTCCGGCCTACGCCCGGCTGGCGGTGCTGATTCCGCTGCTGTCCCCCTATTTTTCCTTCCACGGTATCATCGACGAGAAGGTGGACCTGGGCTTCACCTTCATCGTGCTCGGGACTTTCCTGTTACTGACCAGACTGTTCGGAGGAAGGTCTGCCGACGGTGCGCGGGTGCCAACCTTTTCACCAGACCGGCTGGCCCTGCTCGGTGGCCGGTGGCGGCCGACGGTGACCACCTACGGTCTCCTCGTTGCCGGATTCGGGATGGGATACGCCTTCGGGATCAAGTACACGGCCATTCTCTTCGTACTGGCGGCGGTTTGCTGGTTGTTCTACCTGGACGGACGTCGCTGGGCCTTTGCCGGCGGACTGCTGGGTGGGCTGGGGCTGATCTTTCTGGGCGGTATCTACCGCTTCGGCTACGTGGAGATCGAACGGGGCAGCTCCCTGCTCCTGGGGGGCGTGCTCGTCCTGGCGGGTGGGGGAGCATTGTTTCTCGCCTACCGGAAAGAACTGTCCACGCTGGGCGGCGGACTGCTGCGGCCGCTGTTACTCGGTACGACCTTCCTGCTGGCCTTCGCTCCCTGGGCGGCCCGCAACCTCAGCGAACACGGGAGCTTCAGCGTGGGCAACCTGATCGAGGGGCGTACCGCCGGCCCGGAACTGAAATACCTCCCCGGTTACTCGGAGGTGAACCCGGCGGGAGCGGCGGACTGGTCGTTCCACTTCATGGACTACGTCGCCCCCCAGCCACAACCAGAACCCGACGGCCGCAACGCCACCTCCAGCGCCGCCCGGGAGGAGATCCAGCGCTACTTCGGCTACGAGCCGGTCTTCTGGCGCTACCTGAGCCTGCCCTACGACCTGACGACCAACCACAACCTGCCCAACAGCCGCTACCTGAACGTGACCTTCCTGTTCCTGCTGCTGCTACCCATCCTGATCTGGACGCGTCCGGCCCGGCCCCGACCGCTCTGGCACTCCCTGCTGCTGTTGCTGGGTGTCACTGGCTACGTAGCCGGGGCTTATTACTCCATGTACGCCACGGCCGGACAAAACTTTGACGTGGCCTCCATCCTGGCCGACCGACAGCAGTGGTTCGGCCTGCATCCGGGGGGGAGCGAGACCCTGTTCTGGTCGGTCTACTCCCTGCTCCTTTCGGGGATTTTGCACCTGGCTGCCGCCCTGAGTATTCCCTTTGCGCTGCTGGCCGGCCTCGGGATGGCCCCGACGGTGATCGTGCAGCTGTTGCTGCTGCTGGCCACTTATTTACTGCTCCGGCCCCGCCTGAAAAACTGGAGCGTCGGCCAGCGCGCCTTCGCCGGTTTCCTGGCGGGCTACGGCCTGTTCTGGTGGCTGCTCGGGAACGGTATCATCTGGTACGGTATGCCGCTATTCGTGGCCCTGCCGATCCTGCTGCTGACGCCCTTCGACCGCCCCGCCCGTTTCCTGGGCGCCGGGCAGGAGAAATTCACGCGGTTCTTTGCCGGGGGAGTCTTCGGCATCTTCCTGTTGCTGGGACTGACGACCCAGTTCACCTCCGCCTTCCCCGGAGAGGGGGTCGGCCCCGACCTCTTTCGCTGGCCCTTCGTGGACGTGGCGACCAACCCCAACAGCCGGGGAAATAAGGCCATCGACCGCTTCAACCCCGTCATCAACCAGGCGATGCGCATCATCAACAGCGACCCGGAGGCCAACGTGTACCGGGTGAATACCCACTACGGTTTCCTGATCGACCGGAACGACCGCCGGGTGTTCAGCGATCCCGTCCTGGAGCGCTTCGACGAGATCAGCAGCCGGCTGGCGGATCCCAGCAATTTTTTCGATATCCTCAAGGCCCAGGGCTTCAGGTACATTCTGTTCGACCTGCGTACGGCCATGAACGACAACACCCCCGAAAAGAGCCTTCAGGCCAAATTCATCCGTTTTGCCACCCAGGTGACCACCTCCGACAAGGTGAAAGTGCTGGTGACCGACAACCTGATCGAGGACCCCGCCAACCCGGGAGGAAAAACGCAGGGGCTGATCGGGACTACCGTCAGCCTGGGTACCGTGGCCCTGCTGGAGATCCGATGAAGATGGTCGTCTGTCTGCCCGCCTACAACGAGGCCCGCGTGCTACCGGAAGTGGTGGCAGAGCTACGTGCCGCCGGGGTGGAAAGCATCTGCGTGATCAACGACGGCAGCAGCGACGATACCGCCGCCGTAGCCCGTGCCGCCGGGGTCTCCGTCGTGAGCCACCTGATCAACCGGGGGGCGGGCGCGGCGGTACAGACGGGTATCGAGCAGGCCCGCCGCAGGGGCTGGGAACGCCTTGCCCTGATGGATGCCGACGGTCAGCACCTGCCGGAAGACCTCTTCCGCATGGCTGCCTGGATGGACGAAACCGACTGCGATATTGTCGTCGGCAGCCGCTTCATCGGGGAGAACGACGAAATTCCGGGCTCCCGCCACGCCTATAATTTCATTGCCAACCGGATGACCAACTTCTTCTGCCACCGGAACTACACGGATTCCCAGTCGGGCTTGCGGCTGCTCAACCGCCGGGCCATCGAAGCCCTCCAGCTGGAGATCGACGGCTTCGGGTTCTGCAGTGAGATGCTCCTGAAGGCCGAACGCGCTAACTTGCGGGTGGAGGAACTGCCCACCTCGGTGCGCTACACCGATTACTCGCGCAGTAAGGGGCAGGACCTCCAGATGGGCTACACCACCGCCCTGAATTTTATCTGGAATACGCTCTTCCGCTAACGAGACGAGCGCCCGCGCCCGCTGCCCCGCTGCGTTCGCTGCGTGAAATACTTCAATATGGAAATCCGCCTCTTTCAACTCATCGTCCCCGCCATCGCGCTGCTCTTCGTGGCCGGCATCGTCACCCGTTACACCGGCGGGCGCATCAACCTGCGGGAACTCGTTTTTTCCGTTGTATTCTGGCTGGGGGTCGGCATTTTTGCCATTTTCCCGGACCGCATCTCCAACTTCGTGGCCGAGGTCTTCGGCATCAAAAGTAACGTTAACGCCGTCCTGTTTCTCGGGATCGGCATCCTGCTGTACCTGCAGTTCATGATGTACGCCGAGATCAAGGAGAACCGTCGTAAACTCACCATCGTGACGCGGGAACTGGCCCTGCGCGACGCGGAAAAGGAGGAAAAGTGAGGATTCTTTTCGTGCTGGAACACTACCATCCCTACATCGGCGGGGCCGAAACGCTGTTCCGTGACCTGACCCGGGA
Source organism: Lewinellaceae bacterium (assembly GCA_963838715.1). GTDB lineage: Bacteria > Bacteroidota > Bacteroidia > Chitinophagales > Saprospiraceae > Neolewinella. The sequence goes on along the minus strand of CAWISE010000009.1, from coordinate 1,341,591 downwards.
ACTGGCCCGACTGGGCCACGCCGTCACCGTTGTCACTACCCGCTTCGACCCGCTCCTCCCGGCGCAAGAAGTACTGGAAGGAGTGACCGTTCACCGGGTGAATTGCCGGAACCGATTCCTGTTTTCGATCCTGGCACTACCTGCCGTCCGGCATCACGCCAAACGGGCTGACCTGGTCCATACCACTACCTACAATGCCGCCCCGCCGGCCTGGATCGGGGCCAAGCTAAGCGGCAAACCCGTCGTCATCACCTTTCACGAACTCTGGGGTAAGCTCTGGTTCCGGCTGCCGTTCATCAGCCGTCCGGCGGCCCTGGCGTACTACTGCTTCGAGCAGTTGGTGTTCCGGTTACCCTTCGACCGCTACGTAGCCGTGTCGGACTTTACGGCGCGGACGCTGGTGCGAAACGGACTGGAACGGCAGCGGGTGACCCGTATCTACAACGGGTTGGCGGCGGAGGATTTCCCGTCGGCCCCTCACTGTCCGCCGGACAGATTCACCATTACTTATTTCGGCCGCCTGGGCATCTCCAAGGGCCTGGAAATCCTCCTGCCCGCCGTCAGTCGCTTTACCGGTCGTCATCCGGAAGCCCGCCTGCGGCTCATCATTCCCCGCCGGCCGGCCGCGCTCTACCGGCGCATCCTGGCGCGGATCGGCGAGCTCGGGGTGGGGGAGCGGGTCGAGCTGCTCCACGAATTGCCCTGGGCGGAACTCCGGGAGCGGGTGCGGAGCAGCAGTTGTGTCGTCATTCCCTCCCACAGTGAGGGTTTTTGCTACGTGGCGGCGGAGACGGTGGCCCTGGGCGTACCCATCGTTCACTCCGGGCGGGGTGCACTGGCGGAAACGGTCAGCGGGCGGTCGGTCGAAATGCGGGAAATGAGCGTTGCTGCCCTGGACGAGGCCCTGGAGGCGGCCTTTTTGGGTGAGTGGACGACCGAACCCGTCAAGAAATTTCCGTTGGCGGACAGTATTCGGGAGTACACCTTATTTTATGAGGATATCTGAGAATTTCCGACCCGTAACTTCACCTACCCGCCATGCCGATCCGTTTATTATTGATTACGCTGTTCCTGCTTGCCGCCAACCTACACGCCCAGCGGGGACTTTCCGGAACCGTTACCGACGCCGCTACCGGCCAGCCCCTCGTCCACGCCACCGTCCAGCTGAGGGGAACCGGCCAGGGCACCATTACGAACGAGGAGGGGCGTTTCTCCCTCAACTACCCGGGCCAGGACAGTATCGGTTTCAGCTATCTGGGGTACGAAACCCGCGTGTTGGCAGCCCCCGATCTCCCGGCAGACGGGAATGTCGCACTGCGCCCCGCGGCCTTTGAGACCGAAACCATCACCGTACTGAGCGGAGACGATTACCTCTACGACCTGTTGGCCCGCTGCCGGAAACTGTTGCGTCCCCAGCGGGAGGTCAGCGCCAGCCGGGCTTACCTCCACGTCATTTCCTGGAGCGACGACCGGCCGGTGGAATTTGCCGAGAGTTACTACAATGCCAGCGTGAGCCAGTCGGCCGTGGGGGAAATTGAATTTAAGAACGGTCGTTCCTACCTGTCGCGCTTCGACGACAACCGTTACTTTTTGAACTACAACGTGAGCAAGGCCCTCAGTCAGTACCCGCTGGTGTCGCCTTCCGATCTGTTTCCCGCTAACCCGCTGGCCCTGAGACGGGGCCTCCTGAAACGAAAGTACCGCCTGACCCTGGACCACCGGACGGCCGAAACCTTCTTCATCCGCTTTACCCCCCGCCGGGCCGGGAGTAACTTTTTTTCGGGGCGGATCGCTATCGACCGGGCCAGTGGAGCACCGTCCCAACTGGAACTGGAGTCAGCGGGTGCCGGTCAGGGGGTCTTCACCGGAATCGGAGGCATCCAGCTGAAGGAGATAGATTACCGGCTCACCTTCTCCTTTATCCAGTTGGAGGGGCGCTCCCTGCCACAGTACGTAAAGCTTAACTACAAAACGGAATTCGTCAGTTTGCACGACGGAGTCACCCTGCCGGTTACCTCCGAGAGCATACTGCACCTGTTTGCCTACGGGGAGGAGTTCATCCCTCCCTTCTTCGATTTTCCGTACAACATTTCCGACTACCAACTCTTTACCGTCTCCCCCCGGGACAGTGCGGTCTGGTCGCGGCTGGAGCAAACTAATGGTATCGAACTAACGCCCCGTCAGAAAGCCATCCGGGAAGAGCTATGGAAATCCGGAGAGTACTTTACCGACACACTGAGTGACGGGCGCGTCAGCTTTGCGGATAACTACCTGTCCTGGAGCCCCGATTCCCGGATCAACATCCGCTGGCAGCAGCCCGGGGGTGATTCCGCTCCGGGGCTGCCCGCCCGCCTGAACTACCGGCCCCAGCAGTTTCGGATAGACAAGTTTAATCTGGACGTTCGCCTGTACCTGGACCTCAATCCAGGTCCCGGAGGATTGATCTATAAGACCAATACGGTACTGGACCCCTACCGGTCTTTCAACCGACTGGGGGACAATACGGGGCTGCGTGTCTACGCCAACCTCTACTTCGACCTGGGTGAAATCTACCGTCGTAAACTCGTGCTCGCGATCGAGGAGAGCGACCGGTCGGTCGCCACGATCCGGGAACTCTTTGACCGGATCACGACGGAAATGGCGGAGCGGCAGGAGCAATTGCGCCGGGAGGTTTTCCCCGGTAACCATCTCAAAAAAATGACGGAGTGGAACGACGCTATCCGCCTGGAGCTGGGTATTGATAATATGGCCCTGCTGGGAATGGACGGAGCCGGGTAGGTTTGCATTTCGTTGACACTTTATTAGGTAAACGAACCGCCAAACGGGTGAATATTTACGGGACTCACCTAAAAAACACCCATGCGTTTCCTTACCCTATTTATCCTGTTGTTTTTGACCCTTAATAGTCTGTCGGCACAAATCGATAGCCTGCTAATTGAAAACGTTACGATTCTTCCCCTTCACCCGGATCAACGGTGGACCGGCCGGGATGTCCTGATCCACGACGGAGAAATTGTAAGCATCCGGGAACACCTCCCCGCCGATACCACTGAGTACGGGCCTAACCGGATTGACGGGACTGGCAAATTCCTTCTTCCCGGTTTCGTCGATGCCCACGCCCACCTGCCCGAACCCGGGGAGATCGACCGGTACTTCCTGCTCAATCTCGTCAACGGCGTGACGGGCCTGCGCTCGATGCGGGGAGCGGACTGGCACCCGCAGATTGACCGGTCGGCCCCACTCACGCCCCGCCTGCTCCTCGGGTCTCCTCCCGTCAGCCGGCGCGACACCCTCGACGAGGTCTCGGCCCCGCTGCTGTTGCGTGACTACCGGGAGCGGGGATTTGATTTCGTGAAAATTCTTTCCGTCCGGGACCAGACTACCTTCGACCACCTAGTGCGCGCCGCGCGGAAGGAGAGCTTACCCCTGGCGGGTCACTGTCCGAGTAACGTAGGCCTATTCAACGTCTCCGACAGCGGGGTGTATCAGTCCGTTGAACACCTGGGCGGTTTTTTCCGGTTACCCGACATTGAAACCATCAACCGGGCGATCGTGGAGACAGCCGCCGCCGGGATCTACCACTGCCCGACCCTGGACTGGTACTACACCAGTACGGTAAGCGCGGAGAAGCTCCGGCAGCGAGACGGTGTAGAATTTCTTCCGCTCGGTTGGGTGAGTGAGTGGGAAGAGAACATCGGTGAGATCGCGGCGAATACCGACCCGGCTACCTATGCTACGGACAGTACCGCCGCCGCCCGTCAGTATCAGCTCCGAACGAATTACCTATCCTATCTCTACCGACAGGGAGCTTATTTACTGGTGGGGCCGGATGCATCCGGCACTTACGGTATTCCGGGCTACGGCTACCATACAGAACTGGAACATATGTCTGAAGCCGGAATCTCCGAAACGGATCTGCTGCGGGCAGCCTGTCTCGCTCCGGCCAGAATGGTGGGGGAGGAACACCGGTGGGGCACCATCAGGGTCGGTGCCAGCCCGGAACTGGTACTGCTAAATGAAGACCCCGAAGTGGATATTCGGAATACCCGGAAGGTCGCCGGAGTGGTACTCCGGGGGGTATACTACGACCGCGAGTCGCTCCTGGAGCAGTTGCGCAGCCTGGCGGCGGACTAAACTCCTTACATATCCCGCAGCATGGCCGCGGCCTTCATCCGCTGTTCGCGGGTCAGGACCGTACGACCGATCTCCCGGGCGGCCTGCTTCAGCAGTTCTTCCTGCTCGACGGTGGTTTTTCCGCTAAAGTCTTTACCGGCCATGATGGCGGAGATCTTATTCCGCTGGTCGTCGGTCAGGTCGGTGGCTTCTTCCAGCTTGCTGACGATCTCGGCCTCGGCGTTGTCGTAATTGAAGTTACTCAGGTCCGGATTGAGTTTCTCGGCCTTGCGCTCGTCGTTGGCCTCGATTACTTCCGGATTAGCGGGGGCTACGGCCGTATCGCGGGGGTTATCCCGGTTACAGGAGGAAGAAACGGCGAGTACGGCGAGGAAGAGGGCGGAAATCAGAATGCGCTGCATGGGATGAAATTTAGGGCGCAAGATAGGAAGAACTCTCCGGCCCCTGCGAAGACTTTGCACCTGCGCACCGTCGGCCCGCAAGTTCCAAAATCCATAGCTTTACGCTTCCCGGAGTAGCAAATCCGGTTGCTTTCCTATGCCGCTTCCGGCTGCCACCGATCCATCGCTGACCGACCTGTATCCCGTTCGCCGACCGGGGGTGGCGGGGCAATTGGCGCTGGCCGTCCGCAACGTGCGGGACTACCGTTTTTTCATTCGGCAGTTGGTGAAGGTGAGCCTGCAAACGGAGTTCAAACGGTCGTTCATCGGCCTGACCTGGCTGCTGATCATCCCTCTTTTTTCCGTCGCTACCTGGATTCTACTGAACGGGGCGGGGGTGATCGACCCCGGCGCGACGGACATTCCTTACCCCGCCTACGTACTGTTGAGTACCTCCATCTGGGGGTTCTTCGTGGAGATGTACAAATCCGCCAGTACGGTGATCCAGGCCAACGGGCGGATGATGATCATGACGGTCTTTCCCCACGAGACGCTGGTGGTGGAACGGGTACTGGTGCACCTGCTTCGGTTCAGTATTCCCTTCGTTCTCAACCTGATCGTCCTGCTGGCCTTCGGGGTGAAATTCACCTGGCTGGCCCTGCTGTTTCCCCTGACGCTGCTGCCCCTGCTGTTGCTGGCCCTCGGCATCGGCCTGCTGGTCGCCCTGTTGCGGATCGTGGCGGTGGACATTGCCAACCTCTTCGACGAAGCCATGCGGGTGCTGATGTTCCTGACCCCCGTGGTGTACACGCCGAAACTGCGGCTGGGCTGGCTGTCGGCCATCGTGGACGTCAATCCGCTGACCTACCTGGTCAGTTTCAGCCGTGACGTACTGGCCGGGGGTACCTTCTTCGAGCCCCGGAGTTATTTGCTGGTCAGTGGATTGTCGCTGCTGTTTTTTCTTCTCTCCCTGCGGGTATTCCGGGCCACCCAACCCCGGATACTGGAACGACTGATCAACGCCTGAGCCGATGGAGAAGCAACCCCTGATCGCCATCCGCGGCCTGCACAAGAAGTTCTCGAAGGACATCCGTTTCAACCTCTGGTACGGCATCGTCGACCTGTTGCGGGAGGGGCTCGGCCTGAGTACCGACCGGGCCACCCTGCGGAGGGAGGAATTCTGGTCGTTGCGGGACATCAACCTGGATCTGCGGGAGGGGGAGATCCTCGGCGTCGTCGGCGTCAACGGCAGCGGTAAGACGACCCTGATGCGGCTGATCGCCAACATCTACCCCCTCGATCTCGGGACGATCCGGGGGCGGGCCGGCCTGAAGGTCACCGCCGTTTTTGCCCTGAGTTCCGGGATGCAGGCCCTCTTCACCGGCCGGGAGAACATCTACGTCAAGGGAGCGATGTACGGCATGACGAAGGCCGAAATTGACGCCAAAATGCCCTTCATCGAAGACTTTTCGGAGCTGGGAGACAAACTCGAACGCCCCTTCGGGAACTACTCCTCCGGGATGAAGGCCCGTTTGGCCTATTCGGTCGCCCTGGCCACTGAACCGGACGTATTCATCATCGACGAGGCCCTCGCCGTGGGGGATTCCGCCTTCAAGGCCAAGTGCATGGAGAACCTGCGGGAATACGTTGCCCACCCGGGGCGGGGCGTCATTTTCGTCTCCAACCACATTCGTAAGGTCCTGCGCACGGCCAGTCGGGTGATCGTCCTCCAGGCCGGGGAGATCATCCACGAGTCGGAGGACGTGGCCGAGGGGCTGAAGTTCTACATCCGCAATGGGTACGACCACGTGAATGAGGTGCGCCGCCGGGATATCCTGCGCCGGATCGAGGAGTTCGAGAACCTCACCCCTGATGCCTAGGGCATCGTCCCCTCTCCCCGGGAGAGGGGGTGGGATAGGCGGCTCAGTCCCCCCCTCAGTCCCCCCTCTCCGGGGGGGAGGGGCCGGGGGTGAGGTTCTTAGCTAACCGCCGGTTCAATTCCTCCGCTACCCTGGCCGTCCCCGCCGGCCGTACGTGGTTCATGTTCATAAACATCGTCGGGTCCCGCTCCCCGAACCGTTCGAGGTTCCAGAAAAAAACGGTCTCTCCGTCCACGATGCCGTCGAGTGCCCGCTCCCTTCGTTGCCGGTGTTTGTCCAGCAGGAAATCATTGTAGATGAAATACTTGGGCGGGCTCCAGAAGATCAGCTTGATGTTCCGCTCCCGGCACAACGCGGCGAGGCGGCCGAGCAGTTCCCGGTTCATGGCGTAGTTGCCGTCGCTGAACCGATTGTGCTGCTGCTTTTTGCTCTGGTTGCTGATGAAGTTGGCGATGCGGGTGGTGTCGAATCTCAGGAATTTGAATTGCTCCTTGAATTCCGCCAGATCGTACTCGAAACCCCGCTCGGTGAACGTACGCTCCCGTTCCGGTTCTTCGAAAACCCGGTGGGTGGGTTGGCGCAGCAGGAAGTGGTCGCGGAGGGTGAGCTGGTCGTTGGGTACCCCGAAGTAGTAGTATAGCTTGCGCTGGTTCATGAACTCCGCCGGGTTGCGCTTTTCGAGGTAGGCGGCGGAGAGGTCGAAGAGCACAAAATCCGGGGAGGCCTTCTTCAGGGCTTGCCGGAATACCAGGAAATCGGTGTTGATCGCGCTACCCGAGAAGGCCAGGGAAGCGGTCGGGTAGTCCAGTTTCGCCGGGTCGACGGCCCGCCAGCTGTGGGAGGGGCCGAAGACCAGCCCCCGCAGTTCCCCTGCGTTCGCCCGGAAGTATTCGCTCTTGTACCGCAGGTCGGAGTTGTCCCGCGTCCGGGCGTAGGCTTCCAGCCCCGCCAGGAACAGTCCGGTGGGAATCAGGATCAACATCACCTTGAGCAGGAAGGGGCGCATGGGTCAGAATTGGAAGTAGATGAACTCGGACGGGCTGCCCCCGTAGAGCAGGATGATCGCGATCAGCGCGAAGTACCCCGCCCAGCGTAGCGGAGTGGGAATGTCCCGCCCCGTCAGGTCGAGCCCGTGCTCCCGCGTACGTTGCGGCCACTCCACCGCCAGTAGGAGAAAAATGAACGCTACCTCCGGCTCGGGAGGTACCGGAGGGATCAGCCAGCTCGTGGTGAAGGACTGGCGGTAAAAGCCATAGGCCTCGGCCAGGGAGGGTTCCAGGAAGATCACCCCCACGTACCCGAACAGGAAAACGGTACGTGCCATCTGGAAGGTTTCTCGTCCGGTAGGGAGCAGACGATCGTGGGCCACTCCCTTCCGGTAGCGTTTGCGGCGGAAAAGGATCGTGGGCAGAAAGAGCAGCGCATGGATCAATCCCCAGACGAGGTAGGTCCAGTTGGCCCCGTGCCACAGTCCCGTGATCAGGAAAATGATGAAAATGTTGCGGACCAGTTTGGCCTTGGTGAATCCCTTAAGAAAGCCGATGATGTAGTCCCGGAACCAGGTGATCAGGGAAATGTGCCACTTCTGCCAGAGCTCCGGCATCGTACGGGCGAAGAAGGGATAATCGAAGTTCTTCATTAAGTCGAACCCGAGGATACGCGCCGTGCCGATGGCAATGTCCGAATAGCCCGAAAAGTCACAGTACAACTGGAAACTACCGACGATCGCGCCCAGGAAGAGGCTGGCCGCACTGTACTGCTCGTAGTGATCGAGCATTTCCCGGGCGTAGATTCCGCAATTATCCGCCACCACCATCTTCTTGAACAGCCCCCAGGCCACCTGCCGCAGCCCGTCCGTCGCCCCGGCGTAGCTGAACTCCCGGGTACGGGCGAACTGCGGGAGCAGGTGGGTCGCCCGCTCGATGGGGCCGGCCACCAGCTGGGGGAAGAAGGCCACGAAGGCGAAAAAATCGATCACCTTATCCGTCGGCTCCAGCTTGTGGCGGTAGACGTCCAGGGTGTAGCTCAGCGTCTGGAGGGTATAAAAGCTGATCCCCACCGGCAGGATGATGTTCAGGGTGTCCAGGCCCTGCACCGGGGCGAAGAGCGAAAAGGCCGACCGGAAACTGTCGATGAACCAGTTGAAGTACTTGAAGAAGCCCAGCATCCCGAGGTTGGCGGCCAGGCTGACCCACAGCAGGTGCTTCCTTTTCCGCGGGTCGTCCGTCCGTTTCATCCCCTGGCCGACGGTGAAATCCACCAGACTACTGACGAAGATCAGGATCAGGAAGCGCCAGTCCCACCAGCCGTAGAAAACGTAGCTGGCCGTCAGGATCAGTAAATTCTGTGCCCGCAGCCGGCCCTGGAAAACGAACCAGTACAGTGCGAAGAAGAGAGCGAAGAAGACACCGAATTCCAGGGTGGTAAAACTCATCGGCCGGCCTTCAGGTCACCGCGCCGCAGCGCGTCCATGAAATCGATCCAGCAGTCCTGCCAGAGCCGGAAGGGCTCGAAGTAGTTGTCGCGCTCACCCATCATGCGGTCCAGGGCCTCGAAGTGCAACCAGGGCTTTTTGCGGGCCGTGTAGTGGATCACGACGGCATCGGCCAGCGTCACTCCGTCCTTTTCTCCGATCTGCTCGGCGATGCCCAGCCGGAAGTTGTACTTCGCGGAGACCAGCGTGTACCGCCCCCGGAAGTAAATATTCTGGATCATCTGGTCCTGCAGCCGCATCGCCTCCCGGCTGTAGCCCTCGGTCGTCACCATTTCTGTCAGCTCCCGGTAGACGGTCGGGGTGGCCAGGCTGCCGTCGAAGAGAATGAGGCCGGCGTTGAAATTGTCGTCCCAGAACCGGCTCTTTTTGTTCCAGAACTTGGGCTGGGCCCGGTTGTAGGTCACCCCGTCGCGCAGTTCGTCCTTGTAGTAAAAGCTGTCGCCGACGCAGATCATCGGGTCGTCCATCTCGAACAGTTCGGCGAAACTGCCCCGCACCAGCATATCGCTGTCCACGTAGAACAGCTTCTCGTAACCGGTGAGGTTGAACAGTTCCAGGGAGTAGAAATGGGACTCGAATATCTTGCCCGTTTCGTCCGCTCTGGCAATGGCGGCGGCGCGCAGGTGCAAATCTTTTCCAATGACCCGGAAGCGGACCCGGGGGAACACCGTCAGGTACTTTTCCATCTCGTCGGTCACCACGTCGGTGAGTACGACGAAGTCGCCCCGCCACCAGGGGTTGTGGCGCAGGTAGCCGTGGATCATCACCAGGGTGCCGGGGATGAAATTCGGGGTGCAGATCGTCACCACCGCGAAGTGGGCCGAGCGCCGTTCCAGGGCCAGGGTACGTTCCTCCGTCATCGGTCAGGCCATTTTTTCTACGGCCGTCCGCTCGTAGAAAGACCAGCAGGCGTGGTCCGGCCGGTCGAGTAACCGTTCGGCGAGGCGGGCCGAGAGTTCCCGGTCGTACACCTTGTTCTGGTTGCGGCTGTCCAGGGAGTCGGTCAGCAGTTTGGCGGAGGGGTCGATCACCGCCAGGGTATGGCCGTTCGTCGCTACGATGTCCTCGTAGCGGATCACCGTACCGGTCGGCAGGCTCCGGTAGCGGTCGAAGTACCAGTGGAGGATGTGCAGTTGCCGGTCGTGGCGGTCCGGGATGCGCTCCAGTTCCTCCGAGAGGGGGGGGTAGAGCCACTTCGCCGCCCGCACTTCCCCCCGGCTGGCCGGCAGGTCGAGACTGTTCCACGACCCCAGTACCGACAGCGGGTTGCGTACGAAGGCAAAGACGGGGTATTCCTTCACCAGGTCGTCCAGCAGGATGGTGAACAGCGCGTTGTGCTTCACCCCCAGCCGGAAATTCCGGTCCAGCTCCTTATCGATCCGGATCTCCTGCTTGGTGACCAGTTTCTTCCGCTCGCCCCGGTCGTTGCTGAAGTGGTTGTCCGTCATCTTTCCGTCCACCGCGCGGGCCACGGCCACCCCCCGGTCGAGGAGGGAGCGGCGGGTGTCCCGGTAGAATTCCGGCACCCCGGCCAGCGCGGCGGGGTAGCTGCGGTAGGTGGCCGTCCGCATCGGTTCGTTGAGGGCCACGAAGTTCGGGAGCTGGCTCAGCAGCAAACAGGCCAGGGTGGTGCCGGAGCGGGGAATACCCGTAAGAATGACGTCCTTTTCCATAGGGGAATATTATGGAGCACGAAGGTAAGTCCTACGTCGGACGTCTCGACGGTGACCCCGCGAAGCAAGTCGCCGAAGTCGTCCGACGTATGGACGCTAGAGGTCGTCCGACGTACGTTCATACGCGTACCGTCCGAACCACTCGTACCGCTCCATCCTCCCGGCCACGTTCGCGATCGTCCGCGCCGTCCAGAGGTCCGTTCGCCCCCTGGACCGGCGGGCCGTCGGCCACACCAGTCCGGCCGCCGCCTCCAGGTAATCGTCCGGAGCGGACAGGCCGAGTTCCTCCACCAGCCGGCGCAACTGGTTGCGGGCGTCCCCCACGAAATCCTCGTGGTAAACGTCGATCACCCGGTAACCGGCCCCGGCCTTCAGCAACCGTACCCCTTCGGCGTGGCGGAAGAAATGACCGGCCTTCCGCAGCAGGGCGGCTTCGATCTCGGCCTCTCCCCGCCGGGCCGTTGTCCGTTTCATCATCGTGGTGATGACGTCGTAGGGGTTGCGGATGACGTGAATGAATACCTTCTCCTGTCCGGTCTTCTCCAGCAGGCCGGACAAGGGACTCAGATTGCCCGCCGCCTGGATACGCCGCGCCGTGCGGCCGCCCGACTTATCGCCCAGTACGCGCAGCGTCCGGTACCGCCCGTGCCACTGCTCCGGCACCCGGTAATCGTAGCCCATCCACTCCCGCCCGCTCCGGGTGAACCGCCGGGAACTGTCGAGTAGTAACTGAAACACCTGCCCGGTCGTATAGCCGTGATCGTAAAAGTAGAGGCTGTCCATTTCGTGGGCCATGACGATGTCGGGGTGGGCGTCCAGCAGGGAACCGATCAGGGTGTGGCCGCTGCGGGGGTAGCCCACGAACTGCACCAGGGTCTCCAGCTCCGCGAAGGTGGCGGAGGGGAACAGTCCGGGAAGGGAACGGACGTAGTTCCCGACCTTTTCCACCGGGGAGGCCCGCTCGTTGTGAAAGCTTGCTTCGGGGCGGAATAACTCCTCGCGGCGCCACAATTCGTAGGCCCGGTCCGCCAAATCCAGAATAGCCCTTCTTTCCGCCCCGATCCCGTGGTCGGCCGCCGTTTTCCGACCGCCGGCCAGTAACCGCTCCCGCTCTTCCGGGGGGAGGGCCACCGCCCGCTTGGTGGCCGCTACGATGTCCGCTGCGTCATAGTCGGGCACCAGGCAGTTCACCCCGTCCAGGCAGTGCCCCCGGTTCCCGACGGCCAGCGGGCAGACGACCAGCGTCTCCAGGCCCATGGCCTCCAGGGCGGGGAGGTAGAACCCCTCCGCTCCCCGCTCGGCGCTCAGGGGAATGCAGGCGATGATCCTCGACCGGGCGACCAGTTCCAGGAAATCGCCTCGCTCCGGTAGTTTGGGGTGGGACTGGAGGTGGATGTTCAGCCCCAGCCGGTGCTCCTCGTTCCACTCACTCAGGGTGGTATGGACCCGGTGGGCCAACTCCGGTTCCTTCAGCCCCGGAATGAGGACGTCGATGTCCTTCACTGCCGGTACGGGGGGAAGCAGGCTCCGGTCGATCGCGTCCGGGACGACGAACAGCGGGCCGTTCACCCCGAACTCCCGCAGAATTTTCGCCCCGGCCTCGCTCTTGGCGATCCGGATGGCGGGGCGGCCGAGCATGTCCCGGCGGGGGTCGGCCCGCCGGGCGTGGCGGGGTTGAGCTATGTTCAGCACCGGAACCGGTGGGTCGCCGTCCAGGGCCGACCAGTCGTGCCCGCTCAGGAAAAGCAGGTCGCCGGGCTGGGGGTCGAAGGTCTCCAGGGCATCCTCGCGCAGGTCCGCCCAGTGGTGGCCGGGGGTGTCGTGCCAGACGGTGTCGGGGGAAAAGTAAACGCGGGGTTCCCAGCGGTCCGAATGCAGGAAATGGTTGTAGCAATCGCGCAACTTCAGGTTGCCGCCATTGGTACCGGAGTCGGGTTTCAGCAACCGCCGGTAGAAGAGGACCCGGGGTTTTCGTGGAGCGTCAGGCATCGGGGCGGAGGGCTTTGGCCCGGGCGTAGAGGGCTACGTCCGCGGCGTTCAGTCGGCTGATCTCTTCACGAATGGCGGGGTCGAGCGGGGCCGGTGGCAGGTCGGAACGGTTCAGGTGGAATAGCTCCGGCTCGGGCCAGTTCATGTGGTCGGCCAGTCGCCGCAGGTCGGTCGCGTAGTGCTCCACGAAGCCGATGAAATCGAGTTCTTCCGGGGAGATGCCGGCCAGGAACCGACTCATCACGTTGCGGTTTTCGGGGCGGCGGGCGTAGGTCAGTACATCTTCGTCACGGCGGTGTTTATTCCGGTCGTATTCCTCCGGATTCCGGTCGGGGGTCTCCAGGCCGCGGATAAAGAACCGATGGTTGGAGACGACCCGACTGACGGGGTCCCTCAGCCAGGTTTGCACCCGCGCGCCGCCGCCCGCGTGCAGTGCTTTTACTTCCGCGTAGTGAAAGTGTCCGTGCACCGCCCGGGTGGACGGTGGCAGTGCTTTGAGCCGGTGCAGGTCGCGTCGGCGTAGCGACGGCGGCAGCTGGTGGCCGTACACGTTTTTCAGGGCCCGGTACAGCGAAGTGCCCCCCGTTTTCGGGATGTGAATGCTGATGAGTTCGAGCTTGGCGGGGGTAAGGCGGCGCGCCCGCAGGTGCAGGGCTTGCTGGTAAAGGGCCAGGTCGGTGGCGTTGAGTTCGGCGATCTCATCCCGTTCCGCGTCGGTCACTTCCGGCCGGTGGGCGGTGGCGTTGTGGTGCAGTACCGGTGGTCGTTCCCAGCCGAAGTGGTCGGCCATTTCCGTCAGGTCGTCGGCGTAGTGTTCCTGGATACCGACGAAGGCAAAATCATCCAGTTCGGCCCCCTCCAGGAATTTTGACTGCCGGTTGCGGTTGAGTTCGTCCCGGGCGTATTCCAGCAACGAGCGCTGCATTTTGCTCAGGATATTGAGATTTTTTCCGCTTTCGTCGAGTTCCTCGGCCAGTCGTTCACTGAGATAAAAGTAGTTGGAGATCACCCGCTCCACCGGGTCACGCAGCCAGGTGATCATGGGGGTCTGCGCCGGCAGGTCGAAGCGTCCCCTCAGTCGTTTGGGCGAAAAGTGTCCGTGGACCACCCGCGTTCCGTCGGGCAGTTCCGGCGCGTCGTACTCCCGCTCGTTGATCTGACAGCCGCCCCGGAGCAACGGCAGGTCCAGCCGGATCACCGCCCGTTCCCCGTACACCGACTTCAGGATGTTCCGAAAGCTGGTTCCCGCCGTTTTGGGGATGTGGACGGAAATCAGCGCGACCCGGGCCGGCGGGAGCGGGTGGAGGAGATCGTTGAGTTGCTGGCGGAGGGTGGGCACGGGGCAAAGGTAAAGCCGGAGTGGGTGATGTTGCGAGCTACCACCCCTCGCGAACACGGGCCGCGATAACAATCCCACTACCTACCTTCGCCCCATGATCTGGCTGGCCTCCTTCCCGCGCTCCGGAAACACCTTCTTCCGCAACGTGCTCTTCGAAGTGTACGGCCTGCGCTCCAGTACCTACCACCACGACCCCGACCGGCCGGCCGACCCGGACTTCGCGTCAGCTCCCGTCGTAAAGACCCACCTGCTGCCCGGCCAACTCCCCGCGGAGTTACGTGACCGCCCGGCCGTCTACCTGGTCCGCGACGGCCGGGATGCCCTGGTATCCATCGCCCACCACCGCAAGGACATCGTTTCTCCCGGTACCGATTTCTACACCAACTTCCTGGAGGCCACCCTCGCGCAGGGTGGTAGTTTCTTCGGGGGCTGGTCTGAGAATGTTCGCCAGTGGACGGAGTGGGCCGCCGTTGTCATCCGCTTCGAGGACCTCATCGCGGACCCCCTCCGGGAGGTGGAGAAGCTGCGGAGCATTATGGACCTTCCGGAACCGGATGTTGCCAAACTCCCCACCTTCAAGAGCCTTAAATTCGGCCGCCCCCGCTACGGTGGGGGAGAGGGGGCCGACTTCCGCCCCGACCTCGCCCAGTTGCACTTCCGCAAGGGCAAGCGCGGGGAGTGGGCCACCCTGCCGCGGGAACTGCGTCACCTGGTCCTCCGTTGTCACGGGGAAGAGCTCGCCCGCCGGGGCTACGCCGAACGCCTCCCCGTTCCCCCCGCCCGCCGGGTGGTGATCGAGGGCAGCAAACTTTACGGTCAGGACAACGACGGTGTCAAGCGCTACCTCAGCGAACTGGTGAAGGGACTGACCATCCTGTTACCCCACCTCCCGGAGTGGCGGGTAGAGCTCTACGACCACAGGAGCATCCGGCCACTGGTGGCCCCGGAAAAACCCCTGCCGGTGGAAGCCTTCACCCAGGTCGGCAGCATCAGGACCATCCTGACGGACCGCCGGACCCTGCCCTACGAGAAGGCGCTGCTGCTGTTTAAGCTGGCCGTCCGGACCCTACTCCCGGAAACCGTCTACGAGCGGATCTCTGCCTACTACCGCACCGGGCCCTTCCGCCGTAAACTGGCCGAGCTGCGGCTGTTCGCCGGCCGCTGGAAGTACAGTGAGCGGGTGGGGGAGATCGCCCGCCGGGTAGCCGAAGCCGACCTCATCCACCTGCCGCTCCCGCAGCACTTTACGGAACTGGGGAAGGCCACCGTCCCCGTCCTGGCCACCATCCACGACCTCACGCACCGTACCCACCCCCAGTACCACGAATCGGCCAACATCGGACTGGCCGCACGGGGAATGGACGAACTGCTGCGCCGGGAGGCCCACCTGCTGGCCGTCTCCGAATCCACCCACCGCGACCTGGAGCTGTACTATCCGGTACCGCCAGACCGGCTCCACCTGGTAGCCGAGGCCGCCGATACCCACCGCTTCCGGCCCCGCGACCGGACGGCCGACAGCAGTTGGTTGCGGGGGAAGTACGGCATTCCGGACGGGCCCTATCTCCTCTGCCTGTCGACCATCGAACCCCGGAAAAACCTGGGGAACACCATCCGGGCTTTCGTGCGGATGAAGGAGGAACGGCCGGAGCTGACCGCCAGTCTGGTCATTTGCGGTAAGTACGGCTGGCGGACCGGGGAGGTCTTTGCCGGTCTCGACCTCGACCGCCCCGACCTCATCTTTACCGGCTTCGTCGTGGACGAACACCTGCCCCACCTCTACGCCCACGCCCGGGCCTTATGTTATGTTTCCCACTACGAGGGCTTTGGTTTGCCCATCCTGGAGGCGATGGCCTGCCGCACCCCGGTGGTCTACGGGGATAATAGTTCGCTACCCGAGGTGGCGGGGCCGGGGGGACTGCCGGTCCCCTCCGACAAGGTGCCCGCCATCTCCGCGGCCATGTTCCGATTACTTACTGACGACGACCTCTGGGCGGAAAAGTCCGAACTCGGATACCGTCACGCCCAGACGTATTCCTGGCTGAAAACCGCCCTGCTCACGCTGGAAGTATATAATAAGGTCCTGCGATGAAGATTGCCATCATTGCCGACCCGCTGGATAACCAGTCGGCCGGAGTCCACGTCTACCTCCGGGAACTGGTTGGTGCCCTGGCCCGGGATGCCGGTGGCCACGAGTACATTCTGATCCGGCAACGGGTGGACCCTGAACTGCCGTTGCGACAGATCGCCGTGCCCCTGCGACGCATTCCCGGGTTTGCCTCCCTCCGGCTTTTCGTGACCGTTCCCCGGCTGCTGCGACGACTCGGAGTGGACGCGGTCTTCGAACCGGCTCACTTCGGGCCCTTCAATCTGCCGAAGTCCGTCCTGCGCGTCACCATGATTCACGACCTGACGCCCATCCTGTTACCGGAGCACCACCGCCGGCACGGCCGGGTACTGCAAAGGATCTTCCTGCCATCCATCCTGAGACGGGCCGACCGGGTGGTGGCGAACTCCCGGAGTACGATGGCCGACCTGGAGCGGGTATATCCGGTCACCCGGGGGAAGATCGAAACCATCCTGCTGGGCGGCGGGGAACGTTTTTCCCCCGATTCGGGAACCGTTTTTCAGGACACCTACGGGATAGACCGTCCTTACTTTCTCTACGTCGGGACGGTCGAACCCCGTAAGAATCTACCTCTCTTGCTGGTTGCCTACGCCGCTCACCGTACCGGGGGAGGGGAGGAGTTGCTCGTCATCGTCGGGGGAAAGGGGTGGAAATCGGAAGCCTTCCACGCCGCGCTGGCGGTACATCCTTACCGGCGCGACATCTTACTCACCGGCTTCGTACCGGAGGAGTTGCTCGCCCAGGCCTACACCGGTTCGGTGGCGTTGATCTACCCTTCGGTGTACGAGGGTTTTGGCTTTCCGGTGGTGGAGGGGCTGTCCTGCGGAACGAGCGTGATCTGCCCGCGTAACTCCAGCTTGCCGGAAGTGGGCGGGGAACTGGCCTGGTATTATCCCACCCACGACGCGGATAAGCTGGCGGAACTACTGGGAGAGGTGGCAGCCGGCGGGCCCGAGGTAGCCCGGCGGCGGGCGGCGGGGCCGGCGTGGGCCCGGCGGTTCAACTGGGCGGACTATGCGGAACGTTTCAACGGAATGCTGAATGACCTTGCGGTGGGGAGCTACCGGGGCGAATCACTATAACTTTTGCACCTGCGCACCGGCGGCCCATTTGTCCGCTCATCCTTTTATCCTTCCACCCCGTTAGGAACTATCAGAAACAATACTTACCTTTGCGCTCGCTTTTCAAGGAGGTAGGCCTCTGGTAAATAGTGAAAGCACAACAACAAGCAAAGAAAACGTATGCCTACAATTAATCAGTTAGTGCGCAAGGGGCGCAAGCAGATCGTAACCAAGAGCAAGTCTCGTGCGCTCGACGCCTGCCCCCAGAAGCGCGGCGTGTGTACCCGTGTGTACACCACCACCCCCAAGAAACCGAACTCCGCCCTGCGGAAGGTGGCCAAAGTGCGCCTGACCAACGGAATCGAGGTGATTGCGTACATCCCCGGTGAGGGCCACAACCTCCAGGAGCACAGCATCGTGCTGATCCGCGGTGGTCGTGTGAAAGACCTTCCCGGTGTGCGTTACACCATCGTCCGGGGTGCCCTGGATACGGCCGGTGTGGCCGATCGTCGTCAGGCCCGTTCCAAGTACGGTGCCAAGCGGCCCAAGAAGTAATTCATTTTTTTAGCGGCGGGATTCATCCCGCCGAGTAAGATAGCCCCTGAACATAAGGGCTCACCGGTCCTCCGGGACCATCTGAAGTAAAGCGTTATGCGTAAAAGAAAACCGAAAATCCGGGTCATCACCCCGGACCCCCGTTACGGAGATACCCTCGTAACCCAGTTTGTAAACAACCTGATGTACTCCGGTAAGAAGAGCACGGCCCTGTCCGTTTTCTACGGTGCCATGGACATCATCAAGGAGCGCGTCGCCAGCGAAGAGATCGACGAGTACGAAGTCTGGAAGCGCGCCGTGAACAACGCCATGCCCCAGGTCGAAGTACGCAGCCGTCGTATTGGTGGTGCCACCTTCCAGATTCCGACCGAGATCCGCGCCAAGCGCAAGATGTCCATCGGTATGAAGTGGCTCATCAAATTCGCCCGCCAGCGTAGCGGTAAGGGATTCGCCGAGAAGATGGCTGCCGAGCTGCTCGCCGCCAGCCGCAATGAGGGCCTCGCCGTCAAGCGGAAGGAGGACACCCACAAGATGGCCGAGTCTAACCGTGCTTTTGCTCACTACGGTCGCTAATTCCCCCAATAACAATCTAATCCACTTCCATCATGGCAACGGATCTTAAATTCACCAGAAACATCGGTATCGCCGCGCACATTGATGCCGGTAAGACCACCACTACCGAGCGTATTCTTTACTACACCGGTATCTCCCACAAGATCGGAGAGGTACACGACGGTGCCGCTACCATGGACTGGATGGAGCAGGAGCAGGAGCGTGGTATCACCATTACTTCCGCCGCTACCCACACCAACTGGACCTGGAAGGACCAGCCTTACGTGTTCAACATCATCGATACTCCCGGTCACGTTGATTTCACCGTTGAGGTAAACCGCTCGCTGCGCGTACTCGACGGTCTGGTCTTCCTGTTCTGTGCCGTTTCCGGTGTAGAGCCTCAGTCCGAGACGAACTGGCGCCTGGCCGACGACTACAAGGTGCCCCGTATCGGATTCGTCAACAAGATGGACCGTTCCGGTGCTGACTTCCTCAACGTCGTTAAGGACGTAGAGGAGAAGCTTGGCTCCAAGTCCATTCCACTGCAGATCCCGATCGGTGCCGAGGAGACCTTCATCGGTGTTGTCGACCTGATCACGATGCAGGCCATCCAGTGGAACGAGGAAGATCAGGGTATGACCTTCGAAGTCATCGATATGCCCGAGGAACTGAAGGAAACCGTCGATACGAATGGCGCGAGAAATTGCTCGAAGCCGTTGCCGAATACGACGAAAGCCTGCTGGAGAAGTACTTCGAAGACCCCGAGAGCATCACCGTCGAGGAAGTCCGCAAGGCCGTCCGTGATGCCGTTATGGATGCCGCTTTCGTACCCATGATGTGTGGTTCCGCCTTCAAGAACAAGGGAGTACAGGCCGTCCTCGATGCCGTCTGTGCCTACCTGCCCAGCCCGCTGGACGTTCCCCGGTAAAGGGTACTCACCCCGACGACGAAACGATCATTCTCGAGCGCAAGCCCGACGTCAACGAGCCCTTTGCCGCCCTGGCGTTCAAGATCGCTACCGACCCCTTCGTAGGTCGCCTGGCCTTCATGCGCGTCTACTCCGGTAGACTCGACGCCGGTTCCTACGTGAAGAATACCCGTAGTGGTAACAAGGAGCGCATCAGCCGTCTCTACCAGATGCACGCCAACAAGCAGGAGAGCATCGACAAGGTAGAAGCCGGTGACATCGCCGCCGCCGTAGGTTTCAAGGACATCCGCACGGGTGATACCCTCTGTGACGGGGACCACCCCATCGTACTGGAATCCATGGTCTTCCCCGATCCCGTGATCGGCGTAGCCGTAGAGCCCAAGACGCAGAAGGACCTCGATAAGCTCGGTATGGCCCTGGCCAAGCTGGCGGAAGAGGACCCCACGTTCACGGTTAAGTACGACGAGGACACCAACCAGACCGTCATTTCCGGTATGGGTGAGCTGCACCTGGAAATCATCGTTGACCGCCTGAAGCGCGAGTTCAAGGTGGAAGCCAACGTAGGTGCCCCCCAGGTAAACTACAAGGAAGCCCTGTTCACCACGGTCGATCACCGCGAGCGGCTCAAGAAGCAGTCTGGTGGTTCCGGTCTCTTCGCCGATATGAGCTTCACCCTCGGCCCCGCCGACGAGGAGTTCCTGGAGAGCGACGAGTTCAAGAGTGGCAAGGAAAACATGCAGTTCGAGTGGGCCATCGTCGGTGGTGCCATCGACAAGAACTACCAGAAGCCCGTCAAGGACGGTTTCCAGTCCATGATGAAGAACGGCATTCTCGCCGGCTACAACATCGACAGCATGAAGGTGAAGGTGTACGACGGTGGCATGCACTCCGTTGACTCCAAGCCCCTGGCCTTCGAGCTTTGTGCCAAGGAAGGATTCAAGGAAGCCGCCAAGCAGGCTAACCCCAAGCTGCTCGAACCCATCATGGCCGTAGTCGTGGTAACCCCCGAGGAGTACACGGGTAACGTCATCGGTGACCTCAACCGTCGTCGCGGACTGCCCAAGAGCCAGAACCCCATGAACGGCGGAGCCGTCAAGATCGAAGCGGATGTCCCACTGAGTGAGATGTTCGGTTACGTGACCGACCTGCGTACGATCACTTCCGGTCGGGCGAACAGCACCATGACCTTCAGCCACTACAACGAGGCTCCCAAGAGCATCGCCGATGATATCATCAAGAGCGCGAAGGGAGAAGCCTAATTAAGTAAATAGTCGGTAGTGGAACAGCCTGACCGCTACTTCTGCTACCGACTATACTGCTATACTACTATTTATTAATAATCAACTGGCATGAATCAGAAAATTCGCATCAAGCTGCGGTCTTACGATCACAACCTGGTAGACAAGTCTACCGAGAAGATCGTCAAGACCGTCAAGAACAGTGGGGCCATCGTAACCGGCCCGATTCCGCTGCCCACGGAGAGAGATATTTACACCGTTCTGCGGTCCCCGCACGTAAATAAGAAATCCCGTGAGCAGTTTCAATTGCGCACGCACAAGCGCCTCATTGAGATCTACACCCCTAATCAGAAGACCGTCGACGCCCTGTCGAAGCTCGAACTGCCCAGTGGTGTTGATATTCAGGTGAAGCTCACGTAAGAAGAGGAAAGAGAAAAGACCGGCCGCTTCCGCGACCTGAAAGAAGAAAGACGGTATAGATCGTATCTGACTGTGTTTCTTTCTTCTTTCAAATTGCGAAGCAATTGGTCTTTCCTCCTTCATCTCCTTTAATTCTTTTCAAATCTTGCCCGCTGGCACCAAATGGCCAAGGCAACAAATCATAGACCAATGAACGGTATTATTGGTAAAAAAGTCGGGATGACCTCCATTTTCGACGGTAACGGACGCAACGTCGCCTGTACCGTGATCGAGGCCGGACCCTGTATCGTCACTCAGGTTAAGACCGAGGACACGGATACTTACAATGCCATCCAGCTCGCCTACGGCGATAAGCGGGAGAAGAGCAGCAGTAAGCAAATGGTGGGCCACTTCAAGGCCGCCAACACGGGCCCCAAAAAGGCCGTCGTGGAATTCCGCGACATGAACGTGGAAAAGGCACTCGGCGAGACCGTAACCGTTGACGAAATTTTCGTCGAAGGAGATATGTGCGCCGCGGTGGGCACCTCCAAGGGTAAAGGATTCCAGGGTGTCGTCAAGCGCCACAACTTTAAAGGTGTCAACGATGCCACTCACGGTCAGCACAACCGTCAGCGTGCCCCCGGTTCCATCGGTGCGGCCAGCTACCCCGCCCGCGTATTCAAAGGTATGCGGATGGGTGGTCGTGATGGCGGTACCCGGGTAACCGTCAAGGGTCTCAAAGTCCTGAAAGTGTTTCCCGAGCGGAACCTCATCCTGGTGAAGGGCGCCGTTCCCGGACCCAAGGGCGGAACCGTAATCCTTCATAAGTAAACCTCCCCAACCCCCTCCGGGGGAGTTGATCAAACAATAGCAAAATGAAATTGCAAGTAACCAACGCACAGGGAGGCGCCACGGGCCGTGAGGTTGAGCTTCCCGCCAACATCTTCGGCGTAGAGCCGAACGAGCACGCCGTTTACCTGGCCGTCAAGTCTTACCTCGCCGCTCAGCGCCAGGGTACGCACAAGGCCAAGGAGCGCGGCGAAATTGCCGGTTCCACCAAGAAACTGCACAAGCAGAAAGGTACCGGTGGCTCCCGGAAGGGCGACATCAAGAACCCGCTGTTCCGTAGTGGTGGTCGCATCTTCGGCCCCCGCCCCCGTAAGTACACGGTGAAGCTGAATAAGAAGGTCAGCCAACTCGCCCGTGCCAGCGCCCTCACCACGAAGGCCAACGCAGGTAGCATCATGATCGTCGAAGACCTCAAGTTCGACGCCCCGAAGACGAAGGACTTCGTTTCCTTCCTCGGTGCCATCGGTGCCGGCGAGGGTAAGGTCCTCCTGATCACCGCGGAGAACGACAGTAATGTCTACCGCAGCGGCCGTAACCTTCCCAACAGCACCATCGTAAGCGCCGGTGACGTAAACACCTACCAGGTGATGAAGGCCGGCAAGGTCATCTTCGCCGAGGGTGCCATTGAAAAACTTAAAGAGCAATTCAGTAATGACTAAGCAAATCCTCATCAAACCGGTCGTGTCCGAGAAGGCCGAGCAGCTCTCCGAAAAGGTCTCCCAGTACACCTTCGTGGTGGCCAAGACCGCCAACAAAATCGAAGTACGGAATGCCGTTGAAGCCCGTTACGGCGTCACGGTAGGCAGTGTCAACACGATGCTCGTTCCCGGTAAGACCAAGAACAGATCGACCAAGTCCGGCATCATCCGGGGTCGGGTACCCTCCTTCAAGAAGGCCGTGGTAACCCTGATCGACGGTGACTCCATCGACTTGTACAACGAATTATAATTAACAACCGGCGGGTGGGGAGCCGCGGACCGACGTCGATCGTGGTACCGTGCTTTTGCTCCGAGATTCGCCGGGCAACCTTTTGCAATAATGCCAATTAAGAAGTTTAAGCCTACCAGTGCCGGTTCGCGCTTTCACGTCGGAAACAAGTTCACGGAACTGACCGGCGATAAGCCCGAGAAAAGCCTGCTCGCTCCCATCAAGCGGAGCGGCGGACGTAACGGTTCCGGTAAGATGACCGTTCGCCAGCGTGGTGGCGGTCACAAGCGTCGCTACCGTGTCGTCGATTTCCGCCGCGAGAAGGACGGAATCCAGGCAACGGTCAAGACCATCGAGTACGATCCGAACCGTACCGCCTTCATCGCCCTGGTGGAATACACCGATGGCGAGAAGCGTTACATCATCGCCCCCCAGGGCCTCAGCGTCGGGGACACGATCATGAGCGGTAAGGAAGCCACGCCCGACGTAGGTAACTGTATGTTCCTCGAGGACGTACCCCTGGGTTCCCAGATCCACTCCATCGAACTGCAGCCCGGTAAGGGTGCCTCCCTGGCCCGTTCCGCGGGCACGAACGGTACGCTGATGGGTAAGGAAGGCCGTTTCGTTTCCGTCAAGCTTCCCTCCGGTGAAGTACGCCGGATCCTCAAGACCTGCCGTGCCGTTATCGGTGCTACGTCTAACCCCGACCACGCGCTGACCGTTTCCGGTAAGGCCGGTCGTACCCGCTGGTTGGGCCGTCGCCCCCGCGTTCGTGGTGTTGCCATGAACCCGGTCGATCACCCCATGGGTGGTGGCGAGGGTCGCGCTTCCGGTGGTCACCCACGCTCCCGCACGGGTATCATGGCCAAGGGCCAGAAGACGCGCAACGTCAACAAGGCAAGCAACAAAATGATCATCACGCGTCGTAAGACCAAGAACAAGAAATAACCAATGGCACGTTCCCTGAAAAAAGGACCCTACGTATTCCACAAGCTTTTTGACAAGATCGTCAAGGCGCAGGAAGGAGGACGCAAGGGCATGATCAAGACCTGGTCGCGCGCATCCATGATCGTTCCCGACATGGTAGGCCTGACCATCGCCGTCCACAATGGCAAGACCCACATCCCCGTCTACGTGACGGAGAACATGGTCGGCCACAAGCTCGGCGAATTTGCCCCCACCCGTTCGTTCCGCGGACACGGTGGCAAGAAAGGCAAGTAACTCAAACATTCGGGCGCGGACGCAGGTGCAAGGTTTTTATACGATGCACCTTCCCGATAGCTATCGGGACACCGCCCAATCACGAGTGAGAGAAGCGTGTTCCCTCGGCCCCCGGGCCCCGGTTCACGAACCTACTCCCTCATAATTATCCAATAATGGAAGCAGTAGCAAGTTTAAATAGCATTCCGATGTCGGTCCGCAAGATGCGGCTCGTCGTCGACCTGATCCGCGGTAAGCAGGTCGGTCAGGCTCTGGGTATCCTGGAGTTCAGCAAGCAGGAAGCAGCCATCTGGCTCAAGAAGAACCTCCTGAGTGCCATCGCCAACTGGGAGTACAAGACCGGTGGTGCCGAAAGCGCCGACGAGTACGACCTGATCATCAGCGAGGCCTTCGCCGACGCCGGTGCGCAGATCAAGCGTTTCCGTCCCGCCCCCCACGGCCGTGCCCACCGTATCCGGAAGCACAGCTGCCACATCACCATCAAGGTGAGCAACACCAAGCCGCTGCCCGAGGGCGTCGAGAACCCCGTTGCCGCCGAGGAATCAGTAACCACTCAAGAAGCGTAACCCATGGGACAGAAGACTAATCCAATTGGTAACCGCCTCGGTTACATTCGCGGCTGGGACAGCAACTGGTTCGCCGACAAAGACTACGCCGCCAACGTCATCGAAGACGAAAAGCTGCGCCAGTACCTCAACACCCGGATCCAGAAGGGAGGTATCGCCCGTATCATCATCGAGCGTACCCTCAAGCGGATCACGCTGACCATCCACACCAGCCGCCCCGGTATCATCATCGGTAAGGGCGGTAAGGAGATCGATCAGATCCGGGAGGAGCTGCGTCGCCTGACCTCCAAGGACATTCAGATCAACATCATCGAGATCCGCAAGCCGGAACTCGACGCCAACATCGTTGCCGAGTCCATCGCCAACCAGATCGAGGCCCGGATCAACTACCGTCGTGCCATCAAGACGAGCATCGCTTCCACCATGCGTGGGGGAGCCGAGGGCATCAAGGTGCGCATCTCCGGTCGTCTGAACGGTTCCGACATGAGCCGGACGGAAGAGTACAAGGAAGGACGTACGCCCCTCCACACTTTCCGTGCCGACATCGACTACGCCCACAAGGAGGCCCACACGGTCTACGGTCGTATCGGTATCAAGGTATGGCTCTGTAAGGGCGAAGTCCTCGGACGCCGGGACCTGAACCCCAACGCCGGTCTCGCCACTAAGGGAGACCGCAACGATCGCGGAGGCCGCGGTGGTGGTGGTGGAGGTGGTCGCGGTGGCCGCCGCGACAGACGATAGTCGGATCGTCGATAGTATCTGGTAGCTGGTGTAGCCACTACGGATACCATCAGGTAAGACTAGCGACTACGTACTACAGACTACTAATGGCGCGACGCGCCCACAGACACATCCGCCGCAGGCGAGAGAAGAACTGACCGAGGAGCAACAAACCGTGTTTGCGCTGTTCCTCAAGCTTGGAAAGCAGGCCCGCGCCGTCACCTGAACGGTAACGCGCGGGTCTGCTTTCGCATTTGTCCAAACATTTGGCTTCCGGCCTTTTGAATGTTGGGGAAAAAGTGTACCTTTGCCCCGCTCTAAGAGGGCCCTTCTTAAAAATACGATAATGTTACAGCCGAAAAGAACGAAATACCGCAAGCAGCAGAAAGGTCGCAATACTGGCCTGGCGCAGCGTGGTAATCAGGTTTCCTTTGGAAGCTTTGGCCTGAAGAGCCTGGACTCCGGTCGGATCACCAACCGACAGATCGAAGCCGCTCGTATTGCCATGACCCGCCACATGAAACGGGAAGGCAAGGTATGGATCCGCATCTTCCCCGATAAGCCCATCACCAGCAAGCCGCTTGAGGTACGTATGGGTAAGGGTAAGGGTGCCCTGGACCACTGGGTCGCTCAGGTGCAGCCCGGCCGCGTACTCTTCGAACTGGACGGCGTGACCCGCGAAGTTGCGGAGGAGGCACTGCGCCTGGCCGCTCAGAAGCTGCCCGTACTGACCCGTACGATCACCCGGGTAGATTACCAGGGGTAATCGTCATTCACTTAATTCTAAAGCAAAATCAGAAAGTCTGATGGCTAGTAATAAAACCTTGGAGCTGCGTGATGCCTCCGACAGCGATCTACAGGATCAGCTGAACGAGAGCACGACCAGCTACGAAAAAATGAAATTCGACCACACGGTCAATGGTATCGAGAACCCGCTGCAACTGCGCGAGGTTCGTCGGGACATTGCCCGCATCAAAACGGAGCAACGCCGCCGCGAGCTCGAGGCCCTGAGCCCCGAGGAAGTAGCCAAGCGTGACCAGATTCGCCGTCGTCGTCGTAAAAAGTAAGCCAAGAAATGAGTAACGAGGAAAAAAACACCCCGGAAGCCGAGAACCAGGAGAACGGCAGCCTACTTGAGAACCTGGCCGAAAAGGCCGGCGAAGTGGTAGGAACAGTTGAGACCGCCGTTGAGGACGCTGCCGAGGCAGTTGGTCTGACCGATAAGGAAACGGTTGCCGAAGAACCCGCCCCCGCGGCCGCGCCGAAAGGCACTAAGGGTCAAACCGTAGAGATCCCCGAGGATCAGCAGGTAGCGACCGCGGATGCCGTAGCCGTCAGAGCTGCTTCCGGCGTCATCGGTGGGTACGCCGGAGGGGAGCCCGTATTCAGTGCCACCTCCGATCGTAACGAGCGCAAAACGCGTGACGGCATCGTAGTGAGCAACAAGATGGACAAAACCATCGCGGTGGCCATCGAGCGTCGCCTCCAGCACCCGATTTACGGCAAGTACGTAAAGAAAACTAAGAAACTCATCGCTCACGACGCGGAGAACGAATGCCAGATTGGCGATATCGTCCGCATCATGGAGTGTCGTCCTCTGAGCCGCCGCAAGCGCTGGCGCCTCATCTCCGTACTGGAGAAAGCCAAGTAAACCACCCAAAAAAGTAGTACGTCATGATCCAACAGGAATCACGCTTACGCGTAGCTGACAACAGCGGGGCCAAGGAAGTGCTCTGTATCCGCGTACTGGGCGGTTCGAAGCGGCGTTACGCCAGCATCGGCGACCAGATCGTAGTGACCGTCAAGGAGAGCTCTCCCGGCGGGAACGTCAAAAAAGGCTCGGTGTCCCGTGCCGTTGTCGTTCGCACCAGAAAAGAAATTCGTCGTCCCGACGGTTCTTACATCCGCTTCGACGACAATGCCGTCGTCCTGCTTAACGCCTCCGAGGAGCCCCGCGGAACGCGCATCTTCGGCCCCGTGGCCCGCGAACTTCGCGACCGCGACTACATGAAGATCGTATCCCTGGCCCCCGAGGTACTTTAAAATCCCTCTCCCCGAAGTCTCCAGCAGGAGGTGAGGGGAAATAATAAATAAGTAATGGCTAACAGCACTTACAAAGACAAGCAGAAGCGTCATCAGCCGAAGCTTAAGATCAAGAAGGGCGACATGGTCGTGGTGATCTCCGGTTCCGATAAGGACCGGGGCACTCCCCGGGAGGTACTGCAGGTATTCCCGCAGGAGAACCGCGCTCTGGTAGACGGCGTCAACATCCGCCGCAAGCACCAGAAGCCGACCGAAAACGAGGCCGGAGGCATCGTTGAAAAATCCGCTCCCATTCACATCAGCAACCTGATGCTGGTCGATCCCACCACCAATGAGCCTACCCGCGTAGGTCGTAAAGTGGTTGACGGAAAGGTCAAGCGTTACGGTAAGCGAAATGATAATATCCTATCCTAATGAGCTACACTCCAAGACTTAAGAAGAAGTACGACGAGGAAGTACGCACCAAGCTGCAGGAGCAGTTCGGCTACAGCAGCCCGATGGAGATTCCCCGTCTGCTCAAGATCTGCATCAACCAGGGTGTTGGCAAGGGTACGCAAGACCGGAAGCTGGTGGAGAACGCCGTGAAGGAACTTACCCTCGTGGCCGGCCAGCAGGCCGTTACCACCCTGGCTAAGAAGTCTGTCTCGAACTTCAAACTCCGCGACGGAATGGCCATCGGTACCAAAGTGACCCTGCGCCGCGAGCGGATGTATGACTTTCTCGATCGTCTGATCTCCGCCTCCCTTCCCCGTGTCCGGGACTTCCGCGGCATTAACGATAAAAGTTTTGATGGCCGTGGTAACTACACCATGGGTATCCAGGAGCAGATCATCTTCCCGGAGATCAACCTCGACGAGGTGGCCAACATCACCGGTTACGACATCACTTTCGTGACGAGTGCCGAGACCGATGCCGAGGCCCTCGCCCTGCTGAAGGCCCTGGGCCTTCCATTCAAGAACCAAAATAAAGCCGACTAAGATGGCCCGTAAATCACTGATCGCCCGCGAACGCAAGCGCGAACGCATGGTCGCCAAGTACGCCGAAAAGCGTGCCGCCCTCAAGGCGGAAGGCAACTGGGACGAGCTGGACAAACTGCCCCGCAACTCCAACCCCATCCGTCTGCACAACCGCTGCGGACTCACCGGTCGCCCCAAGGGCTACATGCGTAAGTTCGGCCTCTGCCGCGTCAAATTCCGTGAAATGGCACTGGACGGCAAGATCCCGGGCGTGCGTAAAGCTTCCTGGTAGAAGTTAGGCTGTTAGGCGATTATCACTAACAGCCTCATACAGCCTACAGCCTAACAGCCTAACAGCCTAGCCACAGCCTAACAGCCTAATTCATTTTCCTCACAGTTCCGGAAGTTCCCCTAGCGAAAACCACGGAGCGCAATTTATAGCATCATGGCCGTAACGGACCCAATTGCTGATTACCTGACTCGCATCCGCAACGCGCAGATCGCCGGTCACCGAGTGGTAATCATTCCTTCTTCCCGCACCAAGAAGAGCATCACCGAGATACTGTACGATCAGGGTTACATCCTGAAGTACAAGTTCGAGGATGAGGCCGGAAAGGGTAACCAGGGAGAAATCTCCATCGCCCTCAAGTACGAGAAGGAAACCAAGAAGCCGGTCATCCGGAAACTGATTCGCGTTTCCAAGCCCGGTCTGCGGCAGTACGCCAAGTCCGATGCCATGCCCCGCGTTATCAATGGTTTGGGCATTGCCATCATTTCCACCTCCAAGGGACTGATGACGGGCAAGCAAGCCACCGCCAATAATGTAGGCGGCGAAGTGCTGGCCTACGTTTACTAAACCAAATAGTCATTGCCTGCAGTTCTCCCTCACTTTAGGAGGATGATCGTAAGGCCATTAAATCAATTAGGATATGTCCAGAATTGGCAAGAATCCCATCAGCATCCCCAGCGGCGTCACGATTGACGTAAGCAAGGGCAACCTGGTCACCGTCAAGGGGCCTAAAGGAGAGCTGTCCCAGCAGGTAAACCCTGACCTGGGGGTTGCGGTCGCCGACGGCGAGGTACAGGTTACCCGCCCCACCGACAGCAAGCGTCACCGCAGTTTCCACGGTCTCTACCGCTCCCTCATCGCCAACATGGTCGAGGGCGTGGTCAACGGCTACACCCTCGAGCTCGAGGTGGTCGGCGTAGGTTACCGGGCCGAGAACAACGGCAACCTGCTCATCATGACACTGGGCTATTCCCACCCGATCTACTTCATGGTCCCCGATGAGGTGACCGTAGAGACGATCAGCGCCAAGGGTAAGGCACCCATCGTGAAGCTGTTCAGCACGGACAAGCAACTCGTGGGCCAGATCGCGGCCAAGATCCGCGCCTTGCGCAAGCCGGAGCCTTACAAAGGAAAAGGTATCAAATTCGTCGGTGAACAACTGCGTCGTAAGGCTGGTAAGACTGCCGCTAAAAAGTAATAAGTAATGCAACTAACTAAGCTCAAGCGGAGAAAGCGTATTCACAGTCGCGTCCGGAAAAAGATTTCCGGAACGCCCCAGAAGCCGCGTCTGAACATCTTCCGCTCCAATAAATTCATCTACGCCCAACTCATCGATGATGTGAACGGCGTTACCCTGGCCAGTGCCAATAGCTACGAAGCAGCCGTAGCGAACGACGGTGAGAAGACCGAACAGGCCAAGGCCGTCGGTACGCTCATCGCCGAGCGTGCGAAGGCGGTCGGGATTGATAAAGCCCTCTTCGACCGGGGAGGTTATTTGTATCACGGACGGGTCAAGGCCCTCGCAGAAGGTGCCCGTGAGGGTGGCCTGAAACTTTAAAAAAGCTAAGTAATGGCTGATAACAGAAACAACTCCGGCGGAGGAAATCGCGGTCGCCGTGACGATCGCAACAAGCGTGGTCAGAACAACCGTGGCGACGCCGCCGAAAACGACCTGAAGGAAAAAATGGTCGCCCTTAACCGGGTATCCAAAGTAACCAAGGGTGGTCGCACCTTCGCCTTTGCCGCCATTGTCGTCGTAGGCGACGGTAAGGGTAAAGTCGGACACGGTACCGGTAAGTCGAAGGATATCTCCGAGGCGATCCAGAAGGCGACCGACGTTGCTCGCAAGAGTATGATCAAAGTTCCCCTGTACAAAGGGACGATTCCCCACGAACAGCTGGGTAAGTACGGTGCCGGTAAGGTCCTGCTGAAGCCGGCTTCCGAAGGTACGGGTGTAATTGCCGGTGGTGCCATGCGCTCCGTGCTCGACATCTGTGGCGTTCACAACGTACTGGCGAAGTCCCAGGGCTCCTCCAACCCCCACAACGTAATCAAAGCTACGCTGGATGCCCTGAAGAAACTGCGCAGCCCGCAGACGGTGGCCAAACAACGTGGTATTTCCATGGAGAAGCTCTTCGAGGGTTAAAAACACAACAAAATGGCTAAGATCAAGATCACCCAAGTCAAGAGCGTAATTGACCGCCCCAAGAAGCAGAAGGCCACCATCACGGCCCTCGGCCTCAAGAAGGTAAATCAGACCGTGGAGCGGGAGGATACGCCCGTTATCCGGGGCATGGTTGCCGCGGTGTCTCACCTCGTTACCGTAGAAGAATAAACCGGAAGAAAGAAGAAAGAAAAAAGAGCAAAGACCATTGCAACAGCAACGTCTTTTCTCTTTCTTCTTTCCTCCTTCCTCTAAAAAAATAGAGATGGAACTCAATAATCTAAAACCAGCCGCCGGCTCCACGAAGTCCGGTAAGCGAATTGCGCGCGGACAAGGGTCCGGTCGCGGTGGTACTTCCACCCGTGGCCACAAAGGAGCCAAATCCCGCAGTGGTTACAAGAGCAAGCGTGGTTTCGAAGGTGGCCAGATGCCCCTCCAGATGCGTTTGCCCAAGCGTGGCTTTAACAGCCCGAACCGCGTCGAATACGTACCTTTGAACCTCAAGGCTCTCCAGGAGATCAATGAGAAGCACGGTCTGACCGAAGTGACGCCAGAAGCCCTTTACAAGGCCGGCATCATCAAGAAGAACGACCGCATCAAAGTACTCGCCAACGGAGAACTGACCGCCAAGCTGACTATTACCGCTCACGGTGCGTCCGCAAAGGCGAAGGAAGCGATTGAAAAAGCAGGCGGTAGTATTACCATCGCCTAAAAACCCCCTTCCCATGAGGTTTTTTGAAACACTTAAGAACATCTGGTCGATCGAGGAACTGCGTAAGCGTATCCTCTTTACCCTCCTGCTGATGGCCGTCTACCGCCTGGGCTCCTTCATCGTGCTCCCCGGAGCCGACGTGGAGGCCCTGCGCGCCAGCCTGGCCAACAATGGTAATACCAACGACCTCCTGGGCCTGATCAACCTGTTTACGGGCGGTGCCTTTAACAACGCCTCCATCATGGCGTTGGGTATCATGCCCTACATCACGGCCAGTATCATCGTGCAGCTGCTCGGTTTTGCCGTTCCCTATTTCCAGAAACTTCAGAAGACGGAAGGAGAAAGCGGACGTAAAAAGCTGACGCAGATTACCCGGGCCCTCACCGTAGCCATTACCCTCGTGCAGGGCGCCGGCTACCTGACCTACATCAAAAGCCAGGGCGGCATCAGCCCGCTGGTTTCCGAGCAGGTCTTCTGGCTCTCCGGTATCATCATCCTTTCCACCGGTACCATCTTCGCCATGTGGCTGGGTGAGCGGATTACGGATCGCGGCATCGGTAACGGTGTCTCCCTCCTGATCACGGTGGGTATCATCGTCGGACTGCCCCAGGCCCTCGCCTTCGAATTCGTAAGCAAGGCCGATGCCCTGCTGCTGTTCGTCATCGAAATGGCCGGCTTCTTCGCCGTCACCATGGCTACCGTCATGATCGTGACCGGTATTCGCAAGATCCCCATCCAGTTCGCCAAGCGGATGGTCGGACGCGGAGAGGGTGCTGCCCCCAGCACTACCAACCGCGACTACATTCCGCTGAAGGTGAACGCTTCCGGTGTAATGCCGATCATCTTTGCCCAGGCACTGATGTTCCTGCCCGCCAGCCTCGCCGGTTTTGCCGGAGGAGATGCCGAGACCAGCTGGTTCACCCAGCAGTTCAACGACTTCACCTCCCCGCTGTACAACATCGTGTACTTCATCCTGGTGGTTGCTTTCACCTACGTTTACACCGCCCTGGTCGTGAACCCCGGTCAGTACACCGAGTACCTGCGTCGTCAGAATGCGTTCATCCCCGGTATCAAGGGAGGAACCGAGACGGAGGAGTACATCGATGCCATCACCAGCCGGATCACCCTCCCGGGTTCCGTACTGCTCGGCCTGATCGCCATCCTGCCCGCCCTCGTGGCGCAGTTGGGCGTTAACCAGGCCTTCGCCATCTTCTTCGGTGGTACCTCCCTGATCATCATGGTCGGCGTGGTACTGGATACCCTCCAGCAGATCGAGAGCTACCTGCTCATGCGCAAGTATGACGGTCTCGTGAAGGACGGTAAGATCCAGGGTCGCAACAGCGGCAGCCGCCTCCAGGGAATCGGCGCGGACTTTTAGTAGCATCCAGTAAATTAGTACGATAGCCCACAGTCGACTGGCTACCATTAGCTATCGTACCGTATAACGGAGAGAGCGAATGTCATTAAGTTGGCATTCGCTCTTTCCCATTTCATAAATCGCTTCCCATGCGCTTACTCGCTCTGATCCGGTCCGCTATCCGGGGAGATTATCACGATTATACGAAGGGGAGCGTCCGCGCGGCCGTGCTGATCCTGGCGGTCCCGATGATGCTGGAGATGGCCATGGAGTCCGTCTTTTCCCTGGTGGATACCTACTTCGTCGGGCGTATCGGCGTGGAGGCCCTCACGACCGTCGGGCTCACCGAGGTGATGATGACCCTCATCTACAGCATCGCCGTCGGGCTGAGCATGGCCCCGATGGCGATGGTGTCCCGGTTCATCGGGGAGAAAAATCCGGCGCTGGCCAGCCGCGTGGCCGGGCAATCCATCCTCGTGGCCCTGGCCGTCAGTATCCTCATCGCCATCCCCGGGGCGATCTACGCCCCCGACCTGCTTCGGCTCATGGGGGCCAGCGAAGCGGTCGTGGCCGAAGGGGCGGGCTACACCCGTATCATGTTTGCGACCAACGGGGTGATCATTTTCCTCTTCGTGCTCAACGGCGTATTCCGCGGGGCCGGGGAGGCCGCCCGGGCGATGCGGGTACTCTGGATTGCCAACGGGATCAATATCGTGCTGGACCCGATCTTTATCTTCGGGCTCGGGCCCATCCCGGCCATGGGGGTGGAGGGGGCCGCCATCGCCACCAGTATCGGTCGGGGCATCGGCGTGCTGGTGCAACTGTACTACCTCTTCGGCGGTAAGTCCGTCATCCGGCTCTCGGGGGCGGAAGCCCTGATCGACGGGTCGATGCTGCGCCGGATCAGCCGGGTGGCTTCCAACGGAGCACTGCAGTTCCTGATCTCCTCGGCCAGCTGGGTCTTCCTCATGCGGATCGTGGCGGACTTCGGTGACGAGGCCGTAGCGGGCTACACCGTGGCCGTCCGGCTCATCCTCTTTACCATGTTACCGGCCTGGGGCCTCTCCAACGCCGCGGCTACCTTCGTGGGGCAAAACCTGGGGGCCGGGCAACCCGGTCGGGCGGAGGAGGGCGTCTGGGTCACGCTACGCATCACTTGCGTATACCTCCTGCTCCTTTCCTTCCTGTATTACTTCGGGGCGGGGACGCTGGTGCAGGCCTTTACGCAGGACGCTGCCAGTCTGGCCTCGGGGATCACGGCCCTGGAAATATTTGCGATCGGCTACGTCCTCTTCGGGATCGGCGGGGTGGCGATCCAGGCCTTCAACGGGGCCGGGGATACCCGTACCCCGACCATCGTCAACTTCGTCTGCTTCTGGCTGATCGAACTGCCCACCGGGTACTGGCTGGCCGTTGAGCGGGGCTACGGGCTCGCGGGGGTGGTCTGGGCGGTGGTGATCGCGGAACTGGTCCTGGCAGTACTTGGCATGTGGCTGTTCCGGCGGGGGCGGTGGAAACAGACGGTGGTGTAGCTCCGGTAATCCGGGATCGTGACCGGGGGCGACGAATAAACCAAAGATCATTCCGGTACTTCCACCAGCGTACCTTATTATTGAAAAAACCTTGCTGTCATATGTTAATTTCGCACCTGCGCGCCGTCGGCCAACAACTCCCGTACTCGATTCGGGACCCTCGCCCACTGCGGTTCTTTCCGCTACTCCTGCTGCTGAGTTCAATCGTGACGGGCTGTCAGGATACGGCGGCGGTGACGGACGCATTCGTGAGTACCAGTGCGGCGGCGGCCAACATGAATATCGACGAAGTTACGGCCGGGCTCAGCCAGGGCTCCCTGACGTACGTGGAGGAACTATCCGACATCATCCGTGAAGGAACGCTGGAGGATGCCGGAACCCTGGGACGGGGAGTGGGCCGGGAACTGACGACCATGCTTACGTACGCCACCCTCGGCCCCCTGATCCGCCAGGATTCCACGAAGAGCGAACTGGAAGCCCGTGAAGTACTGCTGTTCATGATGATCCTGAACGGTCAGGGTTTCTTCCGGGACCGGGGGAGCGCGGCCAGTAATGTCTACGACGAAGCCATCATCAACGGGCAGGACGCCATCCTGCCGGTCAAGGTGCCCCTCGGGCCGGGAGGGGCCTCGGTACTGAGTAATTACCAACTGCACGAGGAGGAGGGCCGGTGGAAGATCAACCTGCTTTCGACCACCGGGATGGAGGAAAAGGTACACCGCCAGAACCAGCGGCGCAGTCGTCTGGACGCCGCGGCTTACATCCGTCGGCAGGTGGAGTCCGAGGACCAGGATCTACCCTTTCAGTACCGTAAGAACTGACCATGGCTACGCGACAAACCATCATTGTCGGCGGCGGCGCGGCCGGCTTTTTCGCCGCCATCCACCGGGCGCAAAACCACCGGGACGAACGGGTTACTCATCCTGGAGCGGGGCAAGGAAGTGCTGGGTAAGGTCCGCATTTCCGGCGGCGGGCGTTGCAACGTCACCCACGCCTGCTGGGAGCCGAAGGAGCTGGTGAAGTTCTACCCCCGGGGCGGGCGGGAGCTGCTCGGCCCCTTTCACCACTTCGCCTGCGGGGATACGATGGGCTGGTTCGAGGACCGGGGCGTCCCCCTCAAGATGGAAGAAGACGGTCGGGTATTCCCCGTCTCCGATGATTCCGCCAGTATCGTGGAGTGCCTGTGGGAGACCGCCAGGGCTGCCGGAGTGGAGGTCCGTACGCGGCTGCGGGTAACCGACCTGCGGGAGCCCCCGGGAGCGGGCGGCCGCTGGACGGTCACCACCACGGAGGGCGAACTGACGGCCGATACGCTGATCGTCACGACGGGAAGCAATCCGGCCGTGTGGAAATTACTCGGCCGGCTCGGGCACGAGTTGGTGGACCCCGTTCCCTCCCTCTTTGCGGTGAACATCCGGGACCCCCGCTTACGGGGGCTGGCGGGGATCAGTCTGCCCTGGGCCCAGCTCTCCGTGGCGGACAGGGACCTGCAAGCCGACGGTCCGCTGCTGATCACCCACAAGGGCCTGAGCGGACCGGCCGTGCTCCGGCTGAGTGCCTGGGGAGCCCGGCTGCTCCACCCGCTCAAGTATGATTTTCCTCTCCTGGTCAACTGGCTCGGTCGCCGTACGGAGGAGGTGACGGACGAACTCCAGTCCATGCGGGAGACCGAAGCCAGGCGGCAAATCTCCAAGCGGGCAAAATTCGAACTGCCCCTCCGGCTATGGCAGTCGCTGGTGCGGGCGGCCGACATTCCCGACGATCAGCAGTGGGCCCAGCTGAGCCGGGCTCAGGCCACGATGCTGGCGGGCGAGCTGACCGCCGGTCAGTACGCCGTTACCGGTAAGGCGACTAACAAGGAGGAGTTCACCACCGCCGGGGGAGTGGACCTGCGGGAGGTGGATTTTCGCGACTTCCGCTCCAAAAAACATCCTTCGCTCTTCCTGGCCGGCGAGGTGCTGGACATCGATGCCATTACCGGTGGCTTTAACTTCCAGGCGGCGTGGACGGGCGGCTATCTGATCGGGGTGGCGGAGTAGCCTTCCCTTATTTCTTACGTAGCTTTGTTGCCTCGCAGGCGATTGGATGCTAGAATATGACCAGATGATTGAAATCGACAAGGAAGAGGTAAAGAAGAAGCGCGCCACCCTGGATGGCTGCCGGAGTTACCTGAAGTCGGAATTCATCGGCATTGATGTGATCATTGACGATTTGCTGGACTACCTACAGGTCTGGTACCTGATGCCCGAGATCCTTAACCGGCCCATCATCCTCAATCTCTGGGGCATGACCGGGGTGGGGAAGACCGACCTGATCCGCAAGATGGTGAAGTACCTCAACTACCAGGATCGTTTTACGGAGGTCGAACTGAGCAACACCGACCAGAGCGGCTGGTCGACCAGCGTGGCCCAGATCCTCAACAACAACATGATCGACGACGGGGAGCCGGCCATCGTGCTCTTCGACGAGATTCAGCGGTTCAACACCCTGGACACCGACGGCACGCCCCTGCCCAAGACCAAGTACTCCGACTTCTGGGAACTGCTCAGCGACGGCCGGCTCAGTAAGAAGCAGCGGGAGGACCTTGACATCTTCCTGTTCAACTACATGAACAACCGCAAGAACGCCGCCCAGGCCCGCGCCCGGGGGGAGGAGGTGCCGGCCAGCCAGAACCTCAGCGTCTGGGATGCCCGGACCCTGCGGGACAACCTGGGCCTCAACCTCGGGATCGGGGAACTGGCCGAAATGACGGAGGACCAGATGATCGACATCATCCTGAAGGCCAAGCGGGAGAAAAAGATCTACGAGCCGGTGGACCATTCCAAGACGCTCATCATCATTTCCGGCAATCTCGACGAGGCCTTCCGGATGGCGGCCCAGACCAGCGAGGCGGACGTCGACGCGGATATTTATCACGCCTTCACCAAGAAGATCACGATTGTTGACATCAAGAACGCCCTGACCCGGAAGTTCCGGCCCGAGCAGGTGGCCCGTTTTGGTAACATCCACCTGATCTACCATTCGCTGCGGCGCATCGATTTCGAGCGACTCATCCAGAAGGAGATCGACCGCATCATCGGTAACCTCCGCGACAAACTGGGGATCGAACTGACCGTAGGACGCAACATCAACGAGCTGATCTACAACAACGGCGTTTTCCCGGTACAGGGGGTGCGGCCGGTCTTCAGTTCCGTGATCGATATCCTGGAGGCCAACCTGAGCAAGTTTCTCTTCGAGGCGATCACCAACGGGGAGCAAGCCATTCACGTGACCTACGAGAAAGAGGAGAAACAAATCGTGGCCCGCTTCGGGGAGCGAAGGGTGGCGGTGCCCTACGTCGGCCGGATCGACAAGATCCGTCAGGCGAACGAGGCGGACGCGGTAGCCAATATTTCCGTGCACGAAAGTGGTCATGCGGTAGCCTACATGGCCGTTACCGGAATGGCTCCCCTGCAACTCAAGAGCAAGGTGGCCAGCAGCTACGCCGGCGGGTTCACTTTTCCCCACCAGATCCACGCCACGCGACGGAGCATACTCGACAAGATCCGGGTGTACCTGGCGGGAGGACTGGCCGAGGAGCTCGTTTTCGGTGCCGAAAATGCGAGTACCGGTCGTAGCCACGATCGGGAAGAGGCGACGGTATTCGCCATCGAGTTTATCCGCAAGTACGGCTTCGACGAAAATTTCCAGGCGGTCTACAACATGGAGGCCGGTTACCTGAGCATGGATCACTCCGTTACGGATGCCCACGTCGAGAAGCTGATCTCCGGCCTGGTGGTCGATACCCGCGCTTTGCTGGAGCAGCACGCCGACCTGCTGCTCTCCCTCA
Organism: Lewinellaceae bacterium; assembly: GCA_963838715.1. Taxonomy (GTDB): domain Bacteria; phylum Bacteroidota; class Bacteroidia; order Chitinophagales; family Saprospiraceae; genus Neolewinella. The sequence continues at coordinate 1,303,679 of CAWISE010000009.1, read as the reverse complement.
GTAAAGTGCTGGGGGAACGGGGTAGCCTGAATGCGGCGGAGATCGCGCAGCTGGCCGGGGAATTCGGCCTGTCCGTTACCATTAAGGAGGAGGGGTACCTGCACATTCACGACTACCACCGGCAGCTGAACGATAACCAGGGTGGACATCGATAAATATTGCTCGCGGAAGACAACCCGAGCGTTACCGCTCATTCCCCGGAGTTGTTTCATTCGGATAAATATTCTCCGGTTAGCGGTCGGGAATTCGTAGAAAAATCCGGCGGAAATCAGTTCGGTACTGGATTCCGGGTCGTCCGGACCAACAATTAATTTACTTTCTTTACGCTTTCGGGAGCCCGGCACCTGCGTCCGCGCCCCACACACTAACTTATACCAAAACACCCGATATGAAAGTCGTCACCTTCGGCGAGATTATGCTTCGTCTCAACCCTCCCGGTCACCTGCGCTTCAGTCAGGCCGATACTTTCGAGGCCCGCTACGGCGGCGGGGAGAGCAACGTAGCCGTGGCACTGGCCAACTACGGCATGGACAGCCACTTCGTGAGCCGCTTGCCCGACAACGATCTCGGTGAGTGCGCGCTCCAGGCACTGCGCAAGTACAACGTGAAGACCGACGGCGTGCTGCGCGGCGGAGAGCGACTCGGTATCTATTTCCTCGAAATGGGTGCCGTTCAGCGCGGGAGCAAGGTAGTTTACGACCGCGACCACTCGGCCATGGCCACCATCGAAGCCGGGATGATCGACTGGGACGAGGTGTTCAAGGACGCCGACTGGTTCCACTGGACCGGCATCACCCCCGCCATCAGCCAGGGAGCCGCCGACGCCTGTCTGGAAGCCGTACGGGCCGCCAACCGGCTGGGCGTACCCGTAAGCACCGACCTTAATTACCGCAAAAAGCTGTGGAATTACGGTAAGGACCCCATGGAGGTCATGCCCGCCATCGTAGAGTGCTGCGACGTGATCCTCGGTAACGAGGAGGACGCCGAGAAGCACTTCGGACTTCACCCCGAAGCGGTGGACGTGACCAGCGGTGCGGAAATGGACGGTAAGGCCTACCTGCCCGTCCTGAAGGAACTGATGAACAAGTTCCCCCGCTGCAAGATGACCATCACCACGCTGCGCGGCAGCATCAGTGCCAGCCACAACAGCTGGTCGGGCGTCCTGTACGACGGAGAAACCCTCTTCGAGACCGGTACCTACCAGATCACGGACATCGTCGACCGTGTCGGCGGAGGCGACAGTTTCATGTCGGCCCTCATTTACGGACTGCTGACCTACAAAGACGACAAGCAGAAGGCCCTTGATTTCGCGGTGGCCGCTTCCTGCCTCAAGCACACCATCATGGGTGACGCCAACCTGGTGACGGTCGATGAGGTGGAGAAACTGATGGAGGGAGATGGCTCCGGCCGGGTTTCCCGCTAGTATTTGGATGTTTGCCCGTTGTTATCTTTTTCACGCAGAGATCGCAGAGGAGCAGAGAACGCAGAGCGGCCTGATACACGAAACACTGTATCACACACAGCGCCTCTGCTTCTCAGCGCCCTCCGCGTGAGACCCTTTCTTCCCCGCGCGAAAGCGCAACAAAATACAGCCTCACATGGCCCACTACAAACGCCACCACGTCCTCTCCGTCATTTACGACCAGGGGATCATGCCGCTGTTCTACCAGGCCGACCTGGAAGCAGCGAAGCAACTGACCAAAGCCTGCTACGACGGTGGCGGCCGGTTGCTGGAATTTACCAACCGCGGCGATTTCGCCCACGAGGTATTCGGTGAACTCAACAAGTACGCTATCCGCGAACTGCCCGGTATGGTACTGGGCGTCGGGTCGGTGGTCGATGCGGCCACGGCCGGACTTTACCTCCAGCTCGGAGCCAGTTTCATCGTTTCCGCCTCGCTGCGGGAGGACGTCGCCCTGACCTGTAACCGCCGCAAGGTGGCCTACCTTCCCGGTTGCAGCAGCCTGACGGAGATCGCCCGGGCCGAGGAGCTCGGTTGTGAGATCGTCAAGTTGTTTCCCGGTAGTCTTTACGGGCCGGGGTTCATCAAGGCCGTTACGGCACCCCAGCCCTGGACGAGTATCATGCCGACCGGCGGCGTGAGCCCCGACGAGGAGAATATGTCCGGGTGGATCAAGGCCGGCGCGGTTTGCCTGGGTATGGGCTCACAGATGATCAGCCAGTCGGTCGTGGACGGCAAGAAGTACGCGGAACTGTCGGAGCAGGTACGGGAGACACTGGCGTTGAGTAAGCGGCTGCGGGGGTAGGATAGTATTTCGCGCAGAGAGCGCAGAGGCGCTGAGCGGGATAGCTGCCATGCTCAGCGGCTCAGCTCCTCAGCGGCCTCTGCGTGAAAGCATATTCAGGCGTGACACCAAGACGATACTGAGTAGTCCCGTCAGCATCGCCAGGGTCCGAAAGGGGAAGTCCGCTCCGTAGGGTAAGTAAGCCGGTATACCCAGCGTAGCGTCCCCGCCTCCGAACCGGAGGAAGGCCGCCACGAAGAAGCCCGCCAGTGCCCCTCGACCGGTCGCTCGCGGGTCGAAGAGGGCGCAGACCAGGGCCGGGAAGAGGAGGCAATAAACGAAGTCGGAACAAAGGAACCAGAGGGCGTACACGCTCTTGACCTGGAAGGCAATGAGGGTGGCCGCCACGCCCACGATCCAGATGCACCGCTGGATCAGTTTGGCCAGTTGGCCGTCCGGCAGATCGGGCCTGACCAGTGGCTTGTAGACGTTCCAGATCCCCATGCTGCTGGCGGAGAGGACGCTGCTGTCCACGCTGCTCATGACGGCCGCGGCCACGGCCCCTAGACCGACCACGGCGACGACCGGGTTGGTGAGGTAGCGCACCACCCAGGGCAGGGTAGCGGCCGCGTCCGGTGGGGGGCCGGCGGAGATGGCGGACCAGTCCACCGTCGCCGAGACCATCCCGATGAGGACGGGGGCGACGGCCGCCAGCAGGCAGACCACTCCGGCAATGAGGGAGAGGCGGACGGCCGTACGCTCATCCCGCGCGGCGAGAACCCGCTGAAAGTAGACCTGCCAGGGAATGCCGCCGAAGACGAGCAGCAGGGCGTAATCCCACCAGGTCCAGTAGCTGTCGCCCAGCGCCGCGCGGGAGGGAAAGGGGCTGGCGGCGGCCCCGAACTTCTCCGAGTAGGCGGCCCAGGTGGCGGTGAGCCCGCCGGTGGCTTCCAGGGCGAAGGGCAGAATGAGGGCCAGGCCCACGAAGAGGATGAGTAGCTGTACGACGTCGGTGAGCGCGACGGCCCAGAGTCCGCCCAGGGCGGTATAGGCTACGGCGATGGTGGCGGAGAGCAGGATGGCCGTCTCGAAGTCGATGCCGAGTACGGTGCCGAAGGTGGCCCCCAGGGCCGTCAGGATGGCGGCGGTCCAGAACAATTCTCCGGTCAGGGCGGGCAGAAAGAGCAGGGCGGTCACCTTGGTTCCGTAGCGTTCGGCCAGCGGGTCCAGCATGGTCCGGTACCGTCGCCGCCGCATGATCCGGGCGAAGAAAAGTCCGCCGATGACCAGCGAAAGGGCGTACCCCCACGGAGCCTGTACCCAGACCAGCCCCTGGGTGGCGGTGTACTCCGCCGTGCCGTTGATGAAGCCGCCGCCCACCCAGGTGGCACTCATGGTGAAAACGGCGATGTAAACGGGCAGGTTCCGGCCGGCGAGCATCATGCCGTCGGCGTCGTTCTCCTCCGCTTTACGGCGTTTGGCGGCCCGGGCACCGACCCAGTAGACCAGGGCGTAAAAAGCCGCCATGCTACCGAAGGCGGGCCAGTTGACGTTGTTGTCGGTGAAGAAGAAAAGGTAGCCGGCGGTGGTGGCGAGGAGGAGGAAAAGCAGGAGTAATGGTCTCACGGTTGCAAGGTACCTTTATCCGTCCACGTGTCGGCTGAGCTCGTTTCTCGACGCGCCCGACAGGGAACTAAAATTCTGATATGCTTGCTGCCTGGTTCGTTCATCTCTTCACCGCCTCCGGTCTCCTGGCCGGTTTCATGGGTTTGCTGGCCGTCACCGACGGAAATTACCGCGCCGCGATGTTCTGGCTGCTCGTTACCCTCGTGATCGACGGGATCGACGGGACGTTCGCCCGGATGGCGAAGGTGCAGGAAAAGCTGCCCCACGTTTCCGGGCAGACGATCGACTACGTGATCGATTTTTTTACCTACGCCATTCTGCCCGCCTACCTCTTCTACGAGGCCGCCGACCTGAGCGAGGGGCTGCGGCTGGCCTGCTGTTTCGCCATGCTGATGAGCGCGGCGATCTACTACGGGCTGGAGGGGATGGTCAGTGCCGACGGTAAACACTTCGTGGGCTTCCCGGTGATGTGGAACATGGCCGTCTACGTACTGATCTTCGTGGTGCCGGAATGGGGCGCCGCGGCGCAGGTGCTGACTGTCTTTACCCTGGCCGTCCTGCACTTCGTTCCCGTGCTCTTTGCGTATCCCAGCCGGGGTGGCCGTTGGTGGGGGGCGACGCTGGCCGCTACCGTATTGTTCATCGTCGCGGCGGTGATGAACGTCTGGTACTACCCCGAGCCGAGTCCGCTCTGGCGATGGGTATGTCTAGGAACGACGGTATACTACGGCGTACTGGCGGCGGTGGACACGATGGCGGCGCGGAAGCCATGAGACCGATCGTAACTGCCGGCTGTCTCTTGCTGCTGCTGTTACCCGGCACCTGCGTCCGCGCCCAATTCTTTCTCAACGGCAGCGCGGTACAGACCTCGGACAGCTGCTTCCGACTGACGCCGGCGGACATCAACCAGGTAGGCTCCATCTGGTTTCCGGAGAAGGTAGACCTGCGGAACAGTTTCGACCTGGTGATGACGATGAATTTCGGGTGCCTGGACGGCAGCGGGGCCGACGGCATTGCCTTCGCGTTGCAGCCCATCAGCGCCAACATCGGATCGAGCGGGGGCGGCCTCGGGATTGAGGGGGTCAGGCCCGCCCTGGCGGTGGAATTCGATACCTGGCAAAACGACATTTATTCGGACCCGGTATTCGACCACGTCGCGATCATGGCCAACGGCACCGTGCGCCACCAGGGACCGGGCAACCTGGCCGGACCGGTGCGGGCCAGCGCGGTGTCGGACAACATCGAACGCTGCGATTTCCTGCCCCTGCGCGTCACCTGGAATGCGGGAAGGCAACTACTGAGCGTTTGGTTTGACTGCGAACTTCGGCTGGAATACGCGGGAGACATCGTGAACGATATTTTCGGTGGCGACCCCTTCGTGTTCTACGGATTCGCCGCCGCCACCGGTGGGGCGGTGAACGAACACTCCGTCTGCTTCACCTTCAATTCCTTTCTCCGGCAACTGGAGGACGTAACGATGTGCCCGGGCGGGCAGGTGCTGCTGGACGCGACCGGCGGTACCCGCTACGAATGGAGCCCCGCCGCGGGACTGAGCGACCCCACCATCGGTAACCCGGTGGCGAGTCCGGACACCACGACGGTCTACACCGTCCGGATCTTCGATGACTGCGGGCTGCCGCTGCTGGATACCGTCCGCATCACCGTGGCGGGAGACTCCGCCTTCGTGGACCTGGGACCGGACACGCTGTTCTGTCGGGGGCAGGGGCTGCCGGTGGACGTAACGACGCCGACGGCCACTTACGCCTGGTCGGACCCCGGGCTGTCCGGTCCGGTGGAGCTGCTCACCCAGGCCGGTACCTACGCCGTAACGGTGACGCGAACGGACGTTGTCTGTGAAGCCAGCGACCGGGTGACCATCGAACTCTACCCCGACCCGGAATTCGAACTGGGCCCTCCGGATACTTCGATCTGCCCGGGGGATACGGTGTGGATCGACAGCGGGCCGGTGGCCCCCTTCGCCGAGCTGGCGGACGGGACCCGCTTCAACCGGCTCCCCCTGACCCGCCAGGGCCGTTACCGGGCATGGGTGGACGACCCCTGCGGGACGATCTCCGACCAGCTCGATCTGTACATCCGGAGTTGCAATGAAGTGTTCCTGCCGAATGCCTTCAGCCCCAACGGAGACGGGGTCAACGACGCTTTCTTCCCCCAGGACGGTGGGGACGTGCTGATGGTACACAGCTTCCGCATTTACGAACGGTGGGGTGGGGAGGTGTTCTCGGCCACGAACATCGGCAGTAACCGGGCGGAACTGGGCTGGGACGGGGAACTGAACGGCCGGCCGGCCCCGGTGGGGGTATATCTCTGGGTGATGGACGCCAGTTTCCTGGTGGGGACGCGGGAGGTGAGGCGCGGAGCGGTTAATCTGGTTCGTTGAAGACTCGGTCAGTAGCCCCTTCAGGGGGTTCCTCCTCCAGCATCATGCTTTAGCTTGATGCGGCTCCCCACCAACCCCACTACCGGTCCCACCGCCAGCAGCATAAAAATATAGGTAGGAGACACCGTTGTCCGCAGGGCGTTCAGCAATTCTATACTCACGACGGTGACGGAGAAGCCGATGCAGTTCACCAGCGTGAGGGCGGTCCCCTTTACGGCGGGGTCGGCGTTATTGGCGACGAGGGTGGAAAATAGGGGGGAGTCCATAACCACGGTGAAGCCCCAGAGCGCGAGGAAACCGAGCAGCAGCCAGGGAGGGGCCCGGGTCAGAAAAACCGGGGAGAGCAAACAGCAGGCTCCGGAAACCAGGAGGGCGGTGCGGGCAACCCGCGGCGGACCGATCCGCTCGGAGAGGTAACCGCCGGTGACGCAACCCAGGCTGCCGATGGCGATGACCGAAAAAGACAGGGCGGAACTTTCGGTGTGGTAAGCAACGAGAACGGGAACGAAGGTCCAGAAGGCATACAGTTCCCACATATGGCCGAAGTAACCGATGGCGGCCGAACGAAAACCCGGCCGGTCGAACAGCCGGGGCAGGGCGGATAAGTGGAGCGGTTGTCCCGGCCGCCGGTGGGGGCCGTCGGGTACCAGGAGTAGCATGGCCAGGCCGCCCAGGACGGCCAGCCCGCTCGTCACGCCGATGACGGGTTGCCAGGGCAGGTCGACCGTCCCCGCGCGCAGCAGGTGGGGAAAGGCCGTGCCGAGGACCAGCGCCCCGACCAGCCAGCCGAGCGAGCGGCCCAGGCCCCGGTCGAAGTGATCCGCGGCAATTTTCATCCCCACGGGGTAGATGCCGGCCAGGAAGAAGCCGGTCGCGAAGCGGCAGCCGAGGAGCGAGGTCAGGGTATGGCCGTCCACGGCGATCAGCCCGTTGGCCGCCGCGGCCGCCAGGGCCGAGCCGAAGAAGACCCGGCTGGGCGGGAAGCGGTCGGCCACCGTCAGTCCGGCAAAGACCAGGGTGCCGGCGATGAAGCCGAACTGCACGGCGGAGGTGAGGTAGCCGAGGGCGGCCCCGGAGAGGTGGAAGTCGGCAACCAACCCGCTCATCACCCCGTTGGTGGCAAACCAAACGGCGGTGCAGCAGAACTGGGCCAGGATGATGACGGGCAGGAGGAAGGAGGAGCGAGTAGGGGTAGCAATAGAGGTAGGCACAGGGGGATATTTCGTTGCGAGAGTGCGGACGACGAATTTCCTGCCTTCGGCGGGGAAATGCAGACGTCCGACCTCCTCTACTGAATACGCGGATAAATCGTTAAGGTATTTAATAAATAGCCCCGCCCAGTCCTTCGTAATTTCGCCCCATGCAAAAAGCACTCCTTCTCCTGCTCTTCGCCGGTATCCTCCTCTTCCAGGGGCTGGCCCTGCAGACGTGCGCCACGCCGACCTCGCCGACGGGTGGCCCCCGGGACACGATCGGGCCCCGGCTGGTGCTGGAGGAGAGCACGCCGAATTACCAGACCAACTTTCGCCCCGAGCAAATCGAACTGACCTTCGACGAGTGGGTCAACATCGACCCGAAGCAGGAGATCCTCATCAGCCCGCCGATCGTGTTCCGGCCGGACCAGCGACCGGAACTGAACCGGCGGACCCTGGTGATCGACCTGGAGGGGGTGGAGCTACTGGACAGCGTCACCTACGTCGTCAACATCGGCTCGGCCATCCAGGATTTTAACGAGAAGAACCCGACGGAGAACCTGCGTTTCGTTTTCTCCACCGGGCCCGAGCTGGATACGGCCCGCGTCACCGGCACCCTGGTGGATGCCTACTCCGGCGAGCCGCTGGAGAACAGTGTTTTTACCCTCTTCGGGAACCTGGCCGACACCGCCGTCACGACGGAGAACCCGACTTACTTTGCCCAGACCGACGAGGATGGTGCCTTCGAGGTATTCAACATCCGGCCGGGGCGGTACCGGGCGGTGGCCCTGACGCGGAATACGGGGTCGACGAACTACTTTCTGGATTACGCGGGCACGTTCCCGCCGGTGAGCAGCGGCTTCATCGATACGATCCTGACGGTGGGGGAGGTGGTCACGGAAGTGGGGGAGGTCCGGCTGAGTCCGCCCCCGGTGCCGGTACGGATCACGGCGGTGGACTCTACCCGGGCCGGACTGCTCAAGGTGCGGTTCAACCAGCCCGCCGAACGGGTGGTACTGGGCTACCAAAACGACTTCCTGCGGCGTAACGTGAAGGATACGGCCCTGCTGTTCTACCAAACCCTGCTGGCGGATACGCTCTTCGCGGGACTGGACAGCAACTGGATGGACACGACGATCTTATCATCCGTGAACCTAGCACCTGCGTCCTCGCCCGGATTTCAGCCCCTGCGGCTGGCACAAAAAGCAAGCGGCCGCCAGGCCCCCGGCAGCCCCGTTTCCCTGTTCTTCAACCGCCCGGTGACCGAACTGGATACCAGTCTGGTACTCATTCAGCGCGATACTTTCCCGGATTCCCTGGCCTTCCGTTACGCCATCGACACCACCTTCGGCGGCGAACTGCGGCTGGATTTTTCCCGGCAACCGGACCTTCCCTACGCCCTGACGCTGCTGCCGGGGGCAGTGACGGACTGGCTGGGCACCACGAACGCCGATACCATTGCCGTTCCCCTCAGCTTCAGCAACCCCGAGAGCCTGGGGCGGCTTACCCTGCGGCTGACCGACCTGGACCCGACGGGTTGGTACATCGTCCGGCTGGTGAAGGGCGAAAATGCCATTCTCGGCACCCAGCGGATCATCCGCGAGCGTTTCGACTACGAGGTCGTCTACGCCGACCTGAAGCCGGATACCTACCTGGTGGAAGTGATCTACGACGACAACAAGAACGGGCTGTACGACGGCGGGGATTTTCGCTTCCGGCGCAGCCCGGAAGTGGTGCGGCGGATCGAGATCCAGGCCGTGCGGGCGAACTGGGAAGTGGAGGAGGAGATTGCCGTGGATAGTCAATAGTAGCCCGTCAACATCCGGTTATCCATCCGGTTATAGGACAAATAACCAAACCACCACCTGCATGACCTTACAGAATAAATACCGCAGCGTCCTGAACATGGGCGAGAAATTCAACGCCCGCGACGGCTACGTCGAAGAAGCCGACGGCCAACTCCGCGTCGGCGGAACGGTCGATACCCTCTGGGAGAAAGACCAGATGTGGGACGAGATCAAGCGCATCGGCGGGGAGAACCCCCACGATATCGAAGCCGACATCAAAGTGAGTAACAAGGCGTACTACACCAAGCACACGGTCGCCAAGGGCGAGAGCCTCAGCAAGATCGCCGGCCACTACTACGGGGACGTGATGGCCTACAAGCACATCTTCGCCGCCAACACCGACACCCTGGACGATCCGAACAAGATCTACGCGGGTCAGGAGCTGGTGATTCCGTTTCCGGAGGGGCGTTCGGCTAATAGTTAGGGAGTTGAGGGAGTTGGAGCGTTGGGGAGTTGGCTGCCGCCGCTGCTACTCGCCCGCTGCGCGTGGCTCGCTACGGCTGTTTCGCGTCGGCGAGGCACGCGCAGCGGCCGAGCGGTACTTGCGGTAGCTGAACTCCTTGACTCCCGAACGCTCCAACTCCCAGACTTTCCAACTCCCTAACTATCTACCTCGTTGAAGAGGGAAGTCAAGTCCACGTGCTCCTCGATCAGTTCCACGGCCCGACGGATTTTCCAGGGCGTCTTCAGGTTGATCTTCACTTCCATACCGGCGATACGCACGGCCGCCCCGTAGGTATCCAGGGAGCAGGCAACGACGGCAATCTCGTTGTCCTCCAGCCAGCGGCGGTGGGGGAGGGGGTGGGTCTTGTCGTCCATTCCGGTCACGACGATACCGGAGATGATGGTGGCCGGCAGCCGGCGCTCGTCGAGGATGCTCTGGAGGGCCGTGAGGGCCTCGTCCAGTCGCCGCTGGCTGACGATGATGAGCAGGTTACGCAAGTTTTCCACTTCCTCCTGGGCCAGGAGGCTGCCGCTGGCGATGTTCTCCACGCGGTTGTCCAGGCAGTCCTTACAGAGCAGGGTCTTGCCCTTCAGCACCCGGCGGATGCTGGACATGATGGGGCTGGAGAGCACCCGTTCGTAGGGCAGGACGCCGAGCAGCGGGATGCCCGTTTTCTGGAGGTAACGATCGACGTAGTAGCGTACCTTTTCGAGTTTGTCGGGGCGGGTCTTGTTAACGATGACCCCGCGCACGGGCACCCGCCGCTCCCGGAACAGGGCCAGGTTCATGTTGAGCTTATCGATGGTGTTGCCGATGCCGCCCTCGACGATCATGACGACGGGGGCGTCGAGCAGCTGGGCCACCTGGGCGTTACTCATGTCGCAGACGCTGCCGACGCCGGGGTGGCCGGTCCCCTCGTAGATGACCACGTCATTGTCCGTCTGTAGTCGCCGGCTGGCGCGGGTGATGCTGGTGGCGAAGTCGAATCGGGTGGGGTCATCCAGGTACTTCGCCGTGACGCCCCGGCCGATGATGACGGGGCTGTGCAGTTCGGCGCTGAGCTCGAAGTCCATGCCGCGGGCGAAGAGCAGGGCATCCTTGTCGACCCGCAACTCCCCGAGTTCGACGAACTCCTGACCGACCGGCTTACAGTAACTGACCTTGTGGCCCCGGGCCCGGATGGCGGCCATGAGGCCGAGGGTACAGGTGGTTTTACCGACGTGCTGGGAGGTGGCGGCGATGTAGAGGCGGTCGAGCATGGAAAGGGAGTGGATAGTAAAATAGGGGTAGCAAGGTAGTACCTGGCGGGCGAGGTAAGGTAGGGGAGCGGGAGGAATTGGGCGGCGGGGCGCGGGTGCTGGGTTTTTCCCTGGGTTTTTGTCCGTCACTTCAGTGTCACCTTATCGATAAAGGTAAACATGTTTCATTTTTAGTAGTATTACTACTATATATAATGGCATTACTATTTTTATCAGTCACTGAAATATGGTTACTCAACTAACTCGCCATTTCAAATCAATTTCCATGAAAGGTTTAGCAAGTATATTTCTGATGCTCCTGTTCGGGATCGTCACCACCGCCTGTACCGCCGAGGAAACAGCCACCGCAGAACCGGTAACGGTATCTGCCCAACGAGCACAACCCGTGCGGGGGGTCGTGGAGGATGTCCTGTCTAAGGAAGAGCAAGCCGCCCTGACGGCCGACATGGTCGTCAATTCCTTCCGGGAAGGAAATGCCCGCTTCATGCGCAACGACCTGACGGCCAGGGACCACTCCGAGCAAGTTCGCAAGAGCACCAACGCGCAGTTTCCTAAGGCCATCGTCCTGTCCTGCGTAGACAGCCGGGTGCCGGTAGAAGACGTTTTCGACCGGGGTATCGGCGATGTTTTCGTGGCCCGGGTAGCAGGTAATTTCGTGAACGAGGACATACTCGGTAGTATGGAATTTGCCTGTAAAGTTTCCGGCTCAAAACTCGTACTCGTGATGGGGCACGAGCACTGCGGCGCGGTGAAGGCTGCCGTCGATAACGTGAAACTGGGAAACATCACCCCCATGCTCGAAAACATCCGGCCGGCGGTCGACCTGGTCAGCTACGAGGGCGACCGGACCTCGGGGAACGAGGAATTCGTCCACCTGGTCTGCGAGAGTAACGTACGCAACACAATCGAGCAAATTCGCCTGAAGAGTCCGATCCTGAAGGAGATGGAGGACAACGGAGAAATCAAAATTGTCGGTGCCGTCTACGACATGGACAACGGTGAAGTCGACTTCCTGCGCTAAGCGGGCAACCTTCTTCAATCGACCCGGGAGGGGTCAGCATCCACGGATGGCTGACCCCTCTTTTTTTACTTTTACCCCGGATCACCCGCCTCTCCCGTTACTCACGAGCGGGTGTGACGACTAAAATCAATTTGCATGACTCGGTTACTCACGTTCTCGCTATTCCTGTTCCTACTTACTCCTTACTCTGCCTACCGCCCAAACCACCCCCGACGAAGACCAGCTCGGCAGCTGGTACATGTACTTTTTCAATAAATCCTTCGGGGAAAGCCGCTTCGGCGTCCAGGGAGACCTGCAGTACCGGGCCTGGGATGCCGGCGGCGACCTGGAACAACTACTGCTGCGCGGCGGCCTGACCTACCGGCCCGAGACGATCAAGGGGCTCTTTACGTTCGGCTACGCCAACATCACCACCGGGGCCTTCGGCGACAGCGACGCCACCACCGGCGAGAGCCGCATCTACCAGGAGGCCCTGCTGCCCCATCCCCTCAGCAAGCGGGTGCAACTGGCCCACCGCTTCCGCTACGAGCAACGCTGGGTGGAGAACCAGGATTTTCGGACCCGCTACCGCTACAACCTCTTCGTCAATATCCTCCTGAACCAGGACGTGCTGGCAAAACGGACCGTCTACGTCGCCCTCTACAACGAACTGTTCATCAACGGGCAGCGCGACATCGGCGACGGCCGCTCCGTGCAGTTCTTCGACCGCAACCGGACCTACCTGGGCCTGGGCTACGGCCTGCGCGACAACCTGCGCGTCCAGGCCGGCTGGATGCGGCAAACCACCGTGAACTGGGCGAAGGGGCAGACCCAACTCAGCCTGCACCACAGTTTCTAGAGTTCCGCATCCCCGTTCGTATCCCCGTTTTTACGGACCGTGAAGTCAAGAATGAGTTCGTGGTTGGGGCGGACGTTCAGGGCCACGCCGAGCGGCAGCTGGGGGTTCCGGGGGATGGGGGTCAGGGGGAGCGCGGTGGGGTACACCAGCCAGTTTCCCCGTACCTGTTCGCCGTGGGTGCCGAGAATGATGCGGGTGATGCCGACAACGTCCGAGGCCCGCACGGTACCGGAATTGTTGACGTCTCCGGCCAGGAGACCGGCAGGGGGTAGGGTGTCGAACCCGATGATGTGGCGGCGCAGCCCGATCACGTCGAAGATGTCCACCCCGTTCTCGGGCTGGCCGAGGGAATCGTAACTGCCCCGCACGGTGAAGAAGGCGGCGCGGTCCGGCCGCTCGGCGCGGTAGTAGCCGTTTTCGTCCGTCAGTACCGTCACCGAATCGGTCTGGCTGAAGCGGAAGGTGAGGGCAACGTCGGCCACCGGTTCCCCCAGGTGGGTGGCGTGACCGGAGATGATGCGGCGGGTGAGCAGGCTCTCCCCGTCCAGGGTTACCGCGCCGGTACCCAGGGGGTCGAGCCAGTGGTCGAGGCGGTTGGTGGGGGCATCGCCCTGGTCCCAGCTCATGAAGAGACGACCGACGAGGGCGCGGCTGGTCCGGGGGCAGCGAAAATTACCGCCGTTGAGCTGGCCGCGCAGCCGCCGTTGGTCGTCGAAGTAGCCGGAACCGGAGGAGCCGGGCTGGTAATCCCCCTCCGCGTAGTCCATCTCGAAGTGGTGGTCGGCGGGGGTGACGACGTCGCTGTTCCAGGTGATCGTCGTATTCAGGATGTCCATCCCGCCGGCGGTGGACAGGCCGTACTTGCGGATGTCGCCCTGGGGGTGGTGGAAGTGGATGACGCGGCCGTCGACGTCGCCGTCGGAGCGGTCCCAGCCGGCGAAGTAGTGGTCCTCAGCCACGAACAGCGTATCGGTGATTTCGAGGAGGAGGAAATCGCTCTCCTGGCGGCCGGACAGTTCGATGGCGCCCAGGTAGCTCTGGTCCGGGGTGGGTTCGTCGACGGGATTCTCGCAGGTAGCGGAGGCGTAGCCGAAGTCAAAGCGCCAGAGGTCGTAGAGCGGGGTGAAGCCGTCCATGCAGTGGAAGCCGGTCAGCAGCAGGGGCCGCCCGTCGCGCCCGGTATTGTTGATCAGGTTGCCGCTGCACCAGCCGACGCCCTCCTCGACGATGACGTGGACGCGGGCGGTGCCGCTCTCGACGTCGGCCCAGTCGCCGTTATCCTGGCAGGCGGCGTTGAGTTGGCATTCGTTCCCGTCACCGAAATCCTTCGTGACCTGCTCCGGCCGGAAGACGTGATCGATCCGCTGAATGCGGAAGGGAATGGTATCGGGCAGGGGGCCGCGGTAGCTGACGGTGAGCGTCTCGCCGGCGAAAAATCCCGAGTGCAGCCGGTGTTCGGAGCTGATGTCTCCGGCACGGAAAGTACGCTCCCCCCGCTCGTTTTTAACGGTTATGCACCCGCGTCCGCGCAAAAAAACACGATCGACGAGGGCCGCCAGGCCGGTGGTGCCGGGTACGGAAAACGTTTGTTCCCAGTGGTATTCTCCGTCCACCAGCGTATAAGTTTCGGGCGCGGACGCAGGTGCCAAATTCACGGTAATGGGTGCCGCGAAGCGGGTGGCGTTCCGTTGTTCGTCCTGTCGGAGCAACTTTTCGATGTCCGGTGCGGGCAGGTCGATACTGGCAGACTGGGCGAAAAGGCCCGCGAGCGGGAGGAACAGGAGGAGGAGGCGAAGCATTTTCGTGGGATTAGACGGGGTAAGATACGGGGATTCACGGAGAGACAGACGTCATTGAAGTTTCTACGCAGCGGCCGCGAGCGCTTCGTTCTCTGCTCCTCCGCGCCCTCCGCGTGAAAACAAAAGGAAAGGGTACCGGTTACGCCCCCATGAACAAATGGTACGAGGGGTGGACGGACGTCACTTACCCCATCTTCGACGACATGACCGGCTGGCCCGGACAGCCCAACGTGAAATTTGACACCCTAAGCTGTATCCACTGCGGTGACGAGGCCAAGGTCAGTATGCTGCACCTGAGTGCCCACACGGGGACCCACATGGACGCGCCCAACCACTTTATGGCCGAGGGCATCGACATGAGCCGGGTACCCTTCGAGGCCACCCTGGGCCCGGTGCGCATCGCCGATATCCCCTGCGAGGCGGACATCCTGCCCGAGCACCTGGAAGCCTACGAACGGCGCACCCGGCCCCTGTTGGCCGGCGAACGGCTGATCTGCCGCACCCCGAACAGCGATCGCGCCTTCTGGCCCCAGGACCCCTTCAACTACGAGTACCACGCCGTCGGCCCAGACGCCGCACAGTGGATCGCCGACCGCAAACTCCTCATGATCGGGGTGGATTACCTGAGCATCGGCCCCTTCAAAACCACTCCCTTCACCCACCGCAACCTGATGCGGGGCGGCGTCTGGATCCTGGAAGGCGTCGACTTGCGCGAAATCGGGGAGGGCGACTACGAGATGATCTGCCTGCCGCTGAAGCTGGCGGGGAGCGACGGGAGCCCGGTGCGCTGTTTGCTGAAGCGGAAGGAGTGAAGGACATGAGGACATGAGGACATAAGGACGTGAGGTATCCTAACTCCTCAACTCCTCAACTCTTTAAAACAAAATGTTTTTTCAAGTTGGATTTATACAACAAAGTGTGTTATATTTGTAACCAGCTACCCGAATGGGCGGCCGTTGCAAAAATCGAAACACATGTCCTCCAATTTCCGCCCCGGGCCCGCTAACGGGGCCTCCCAGATTCTAACCATCGACTGGACGTTGCTGTGGCGACGCCTCCGCAATCGTGGAGGACAGTTATTCACCGCCGCCCGCCACCGCGCCAGAAACACGGAATACATCCCTCCGGCCTGGATGGCGCGGTTTCGCCTGACGTGGTTCCGCATGGGCCTGATGGCTATTGCCCTGTTTCTGTTCACCCAGCGGCAGGTGGACTTTACGATCAGTCTGGGTAAGGAAGGCATCGGGATGGCCACGAACGGAGAGCGGGCCTTCGCTCCGGCCACCGGGGGAGCGAACCCGGCCCCGTATGCAGACCTCGACCCTCGGCATCCTCCCCCTGGGCGGATCGGAGAGCAAGCCCGCCGCGGCCGCCTGGAGTGTCAATCGCTACGATGCGGCCACGGTGCGCTCCTACATCAACCGTTTCGAGCGGGTCGCCCGTACGGAGGAGGAGAAGTACAGCATTCCCGCGGCAGCCAAGATGGCCCTCGCCATCCTGGAGAGCGATGCCGGCCGCGCGGTGGTGACCAAGGAAAACAACAATCACTTCGGTGCGGTCACCAATAACGGGTATTATCCCAATGCCTGGGCCAACTGGCGGGCCCACAGTGAGGTGATCGATCGGGAGTACCCCCAACTGGCCGACGAGAGCGTCAACCACCAGCAGTGGATCGCCGCCCTGGCCCGTACCAATTACAGTAATGACCGTCAACTGACGGCTAAACTACTGGCCATCGTAGATCGGTTCGGGCTGGACCGGTTGTAAAGATTATTTCTCTAAGTGGTTTTTCCTGGCTGCCCCTTCGCGTTGCGGAGGGGCGGTCGTTTTTTTTAGAGTCGCAACCGATACGGAATGGTAGCGTGTAGGATGAACCTCACCCCCGATTTCGCGGGGCGAAACCACCCCCTCTCCCCCGGAGGGGGGGGGAAGCACCAAATCCTGAGCACTGGCTGCAATTTCCGCCGTGCCCCTCTCCCGGGGAGCGGGGCAGCATCGCTTAGCGATTCGGGGTGAGGTTCCCGTATGCTTCCCCCCCCCCCGCCATCGGAGGGAGGAGGGAAAGCCGAGAAAAGTGTAAAATTTCGAAACTTTGGCGACCTGCCCCTGATTCTGCGTACTGGCTGCGATTTCCGCCGTGCCCCTCTCCGGGGGAGAGGGGCAGCATCGCGCAGCGATTCGGGGTGAAACTTCCCGTATGCTTTCCCCTCCCCGCCATCGGAGGGAGGAGGGAAAGCCGAGAAAGGCGTAAAATTTTGAAACTTTGGCGACCTGCCCCTGATTCTGCGTACTGGCTGCGATTTCCGCTGCGCCCCTCTCCGGGGGAGAGGGGCAGAATCGCGCAGCGATTCGGGGTGAGGTTCACCAACAAACAATTCGATCCCCTAATCATTAGGTAATACAAAGGCTTAGCTTTGTCTTTCCCCCATGTCCAACACCCTCCTCGACCAAGAATACGACCGCTTCATCACCTTCGGCCACCTCCTGGACCGCCGCAGCCGCCGCTACCTGGTCGAGTACCTGAAGGGAAAGCTGAGCGGCCGGCCCTACGAGGGAACGGAACTGAACGACCGCTACGCCGACTATTTTCGGGTCGCCCTGGACGAAGTATTCGCCATCGATAACCTGTTACTGGTCTGTGAGGACAACGAGAGTATCACCCAGCAGATCGTACTCGACACGCTGTACTGGATGAAGAAAACCTTCACTAAGTCGGAGACCAAGCACCCCCACACCCGGGAGGTGGAACTGCTGCGGGGCTGGTCCGTCACCCCGGCGAAGGCCTTCTCGACCCGTTACCCCCACCTGCTGAATTTCCTCCGGGGGGAATACACCCCGGAGGAACTGGATACCTACTTCTACGAGAACCGCTTAAGCACCTACTTCAGCCGGGAGGTTAGCGAGTGGTCGACGGAAGACCGGGCCAACTTCGAGCGCATCCTGACCGATCTGCTCAGCCAGTGGGATGCCCTGTTACAGGCCAAGATTCTGAAATTCCAGCTCCGGCAGTTCTCGGCCGCCAAGGAGGAGTACGTCGAACTGCTCACCCAGAAGGTAGAGGAGTTTCGCCGATTGCGCTCCGTCATCGACCCGTTCACCGATTACCTGGGCTGGGACATGAGTCGCGACCTCTGGCAGGACAGCAGTTTCGACGTCCTTCAGCAGTACGATGCCCTGCTGGCCGACGAGGAAAGCGTTCGCCGACTGGCCGATCTGCTCGGTCAGATGCGGGAGGCCGAGATCGAAATGGAGGAGGAAACCTTCGAGCGGACCATCGTCCGCCAGGAGTGGGTGACCGACGAGACCGCCCGCACCGAGATCGTCGGCTTCCACGAAAGCCAGGACCTGAATCACCTGCTTACTTCCGAAGTCGCCCTCCTCAGCGGAGAAGCCACGGAAACGGCCTTCCTGAAAAAGTTTGCCGACGAGCGTCTGCTTACCCTCCGCTTCGAGGATCGGAAACTGGTGCGCAGCGAAGACCAGGTACTGGAGGTCAACCAGCGGGTCAAGCAGCGGGAAAAGGGCCCGTTCATCGTCTGCGTGGATACCAGCCAGTCGATGATGGGGCGGCCGGAGGAGATCGCCAAGGTGCTCACCCTCGGTATCCTGAAGATGGCCATCCGGGAGAACCGGCGCGCCTACCTCATCAACTTCAGTACCGGTATCCAGACGATCGACCTTTACGACATCGCCGGCAGCCTGGACGAACTGGCCAAATTTCTGCGGATGTCCTTCTACGGGGGAACCGACGCCACCCTGGCCCTCTACGAAGCCCTCCGCCAGCTCAAATCCCACGATTACCAGGACGCCGACGTCCTGATGATCTCCGACTTCGTGATGTACAAGATCGACCAGGACATCCTCAGTGAAGTCAAGTACTACCAGCAGAACAAGGGGACGGAATTCCACAGTCTCGCCCTGGCCACGGAGGCCAGTGCCGAACTGCTGGAACGCTTCGATACGAACTGGGTGTACGATCCTGAGCGGAAGGGGGTGATCCGGGAACTGACGCCGGGGTTTGTCTTTGCTGTAGGGATTGAAGGATTAGGGACAAGAATGACACCACTCGGTCGCTTCGCGTACCTCGCTGGTGAGCAACGCGTAGCGAGCGAACGGTAGCAGCGGTAGCCCCTTCAATCCTTATGTCCTTCAATACCTCACTCCTTCAAAAACTCCTCCGCCTTCAGCACCATGTCCGTGCTTCCCCCGAAGAATGGCATCCGCTGGTGAATGTTATCCGGCTTGATGTCCAGGATGCGTCGGTGTCCGTCGGTGGCGCGCCCGCCCGCCTGTTCGAGGAGAAAAGCCATCGGGTTGCACTCGTAGAGCAGCCGCAGTTTACCCTGCTTGAGGCCGTTGCTCTGGGGGTACATGTAGATGCCGCCCTTGATCAGGTTGCGGTGTACGTCGATCACCATACTGCCGATGTAGCGGCTGGTGTAGGGGCGGTCTTCTTCCTCCCGCTGGCAGTACTTGATGTAATCCTTCACGCCCTGGGGGAAGTGGACGTAATTGCCCTCATTCACGCTGTAAATATTTCCCCGTTCGGGGATCTGGATGTTGGGGTGGCTCAGGTAGTAGGTGCCGATGGCGGGGTTCAGCGTAAAGCCGTTCACTCCGTTCCCCGTAGTGTAGACCAGAATCGTGGAGGTACCGTACACAATGTAACCGGCGGCTACCTGCATGTTTCCGGGCTGGAGGAAATCTTCCCTGGTGACCGGGGTCCCTACCGGTGAAATACGACGGTAGATTCCGAAAATAGTGCCGACGGAGACATTCACGTCGATGTTGGAGCTGCCGTCCAGCGGGTCCATCACGATGACGTATTTCTGCTGGTTGCGGCCGTTGGCGCCGGTGATGGTAATGAAATCCTCGTTTTCCTCACTGACGATCCCGCACACGATATTCCGGTTGGTGAGGGTGTTGATGAAGGCTTCGTTGGCGAAAACATCCAGCTTTTTCTGTTCCTCCCCCTGAACGTTGGTATTCCCTACGGTACCGGTGATGTCTACCAGTCCGGCCTGGCTGATCACGTGGTTGACTACCTTGGCGGCCAGTCGCAGGGAGTTCAGTAACCGCGATAGTTCCCCGCTGGAATACTCGAAATCAGCCTGGTTTTCGATGATGAATTCTCCTAGTGTCTGGGGGTGGGCTAACATGATGGGGTGGTTTTGTTTAATGACAGCAGCCGGCGGCGACGCCCTCGGTGGCCGTACAGTAGCGGCCCTTGCTGGTGTTGGCAAAATAGCGACAACCCCGCTGATGTCGCTTATCCGGGCTGGAATTTGTGTTGAGCCAGTAGTCGGAAGTACCTCCCGCGGCGCGTACCGCGCGGGCATCGCTGACCCCCAGGCCGGGAAAATCATCGGGGTAGGCCCACACCTTGATCTGCGGGCCGATCCCGGCGTAGTCGATGGCGGATTGTAGTTGTTGCAGGTACTTGAAGTCGCTGCGATCTTTGAGAATCAGGATGATGCCCGGCTCCCGGTTGGTTTGTAAACCGTACCACAGTGCCTGCCCGATGCTGTTTTTCCACTTGGCCGCGAATTCGACCTCGACGGCGTGGGTGTCGGTCAGGATATCCACCCGGCCACTGGTTACGGCGAACTCCGTCACGGCGCCCCACTTGGCGGCAATGGCCCGCTGGTAGTCCGCTTCGGATTGGCCCCTCAGTAGCAACGGGAGGAAAAAGATCAGGAAAAGAAGTTTATGCATGCCGGTAGTACGCCTTATCCGGCCCTCGGTTCGGGACTTGTTTGCCGACGGCGCGCGGGTGCCGATTTTTTCGATGACCGCTAGAGGTACTTTCCCGTTGTCAGGTAGTTGCGCACGTAATCGTCCACCCCTTCTTCCAGGGTGAGAAACGGCCGTTCGTAGCCGGCGGCGCGTAGTTTGCTCATGTCCGCCTCCGTGAAGTACTGGTACTTTTCCCGCAGGTCGGCCGGGGTGTCGATGAAGGAGATATCCGGCTCCCGGTCCATCGCGGCGAAGGTGGCCCGGGCCAGGTCGTGAAAGGGGCGGGCCGTTCCGGTGCCCAGGTTATAGAGACCGCTGTCGTCTGGCTGGTTGTCCATCAGCCAGTGACAGACGCGGCAGAGGTCCTTGACGTAAATGAAGTCCCGACTTTGCTGCCCGTCGGCGTAGTCGGGGTGATGACTGCGGAACAGCTTCATCGCCCCGGTAGCCGTCACTTGGCGAAAAGTGTGCCAGATAACACTGGCCATCCGCCCCTTGTGGTATTCGTTCGGTCCGTAAACGTTGAAGAATTTCAGCCCGTACCACCGGGGTGGGGCAGCGGACTGCTCCAGGGCCCAGGCGTCGAAATCGTTCTTACTGCGTCCGTACTCGTTCAGCGGTTCCAGTTTATCGACTATGGTATGACTGTCGCTGAAGCCGTGCTCTCCCAGTCCGTAGGTGGCCGCGCTGCTGGCGTACACCAGGGGAATTTTTTGTTCCGCGCAGCGCTTCCAGACCTCGCGGGAGTAGGCCCGGTTGAGGATGTCGAAGAGGTCCTTGTCGGTCTCCGTCGTGTCGGTCCGCGCCCCCAGGTGGTAGACGCCGGACAGTTTCCACCCCTCGGTATCCCACAGTTCGAAGAGTCGGTTCCGCTCCACCTTGCGGGAGAACCGTTTTCCCTCCAGATTAGGGGTCTTGTCCTGGTAGTGGATAAAATCATCGACGAGGATCAGGTCGTCGACACCCTGATCGTTGAGGTAGCCGACGAGGGCACTGCCGATGAAGCCGGCGGCTCCGGTGAGGAGGTACATATTAATCGTTTGCGGCGAAGGTACGGCCGGGTGTCGCTTTGTCACCGTGGGCGAAAATTACCAGCGCCCTCCGGTCTTCCGGGGGGCGCTGGTGAAATCAATACTTACGTAGGGGTAAAGCGCGGGTTACTCGGCGCCGTCGGCGACCTCCAGGCGACTGTAATCCACCTTGTCGGATTTGGATACCGCCAGGGCGTAAATGACCAGTCCGAAACCAATCTTGTTGATGGCATCCCCGATGTTGTAGAAAAGGTCGAGGGTTTCTACCGGAAGGGCACCGGCCAGCCAACCACCGGGGGCGCACATGTAACCGATGGGGTAGATGGCCCAGCCGGCGAATACGAACCAGCCCAGTGCTTTGATGGCACCCAGTAGCTTAGGGTCGTTGCTGTTCACGGCCAGCTTGCGGGCCGAACCGAACCAGGCTTCGTACAGGATGCCGATGTAGCCGATGGTAGAGATCATACCCCAGAGTGGATTCATGTCCGGGTTGACGGCTTCGCCGATGTAGCCGGCAATCAGCATGACCAGTGAGTAGAAGATCATCTTCCAGAGCAGCCCCTGGGTGGCACCGACGGCCCGCAGGATGAGGAAGAATTCCACGCACATCAGGGGAACCGTCAGGATCCAGTCGATGTAGCGCAGTTCGGTGGGGGACGTCCTGGTTTCCACCCAGAAGTCGCGCATGTAGAAGTAGTGAACGGCCGCGATGAAGGTGATCAGGCCGGCGACCAGCATGCTGTCGCGCCACTTCCCCTGCACTTGCGTGGTCTGGAAAAAGAAAAATACGGTGGCCGCCATCATGGCCATGGAGCCGATGAAGAAGGTGAAACCGACGTAGTCGCCGGGTTGGATACTGGCAAGCAGTAAATCCGGCATGGTAAAGAAGGATTGCATGAGTGAATGGGTTATCAATTAATAAATTGTCAGGCCGGAAGTAGAGGAACTTCCATCCTGACGGTGATGAAATACTTTTTTGGAACTTTCCGGATCGGTGCCGGTGCCCTTTACCCTTTCCGTTACCGGAGACCACCGGGAGTAAAGCACTTCCACGAGTAGCATGTGGGGAAGGGTAAGCAGGGAAATGAAAACGAAAACTCCGCCAATCACGCCGGGACTCAGGGCCGCTCCGGGCCCCGGGCCGAACCAGATAAGGAGGCAGAAAGCAAGCGCCCCGCCTACCGTGGTCAGGATGCCGAGGTACAACTGTCGGCGTACCCCCGCGGATAGCCGGTGCCGGAAAAAGTGAAGTTGATCCCGGGCCGAAGCCAGGGAGTGCCAAAAAACAAAGTAGACCGTAAATCCCAGCAGCAGGCTGTTCGTAAAGAACATACCCATCAGTAAGCCGTAGGCGATTATTTCCTTGATCAGCCGGGGACCCTCAATGACCGACTTCCACCAGCAAACCAGTAGCACCAGCAGATTTGCCCCCGCCAGAAAAGCGAGGAACAGGAGTACCGAGGATGTCCCGGGAGAAGGGAGGAGGCTGCCCGTCATCTCAGCTACGATCAGGGCCGCTTCCCGGGCGTGGAGGAGAATGGGGACCAGTAAAATACCGCTGCCCCACAGTACGTAGTGACACCTCGCCAGACCCGCATGGGAGTAGGAGACATCGGCCCAGTTGGATTGACCGAAGTGGTAGACGGACAGCAAAATGAAAAGAACGAAGGCCAGTAGGGGAAACAAATACCACAGCAGTCCGTAACCAGCGATAACCAGGGCGTACAGGAAGTAGAAACTGAAGGGCCTATCTCGTGGAGGCCCGGTGAATAACGCCAGAAAAAGGCCGTGGTCGGTTGCCCCGTGGGGCAGGCCGATGAGCAGCATGAGCCCCAGCACCAGGAAGGGTTCGTACTGTTGTAGCAGGCCGGAGGCTAATCCGCCAAGTAGCGTAAAACCCATAGTTATGACCAGCACGGTGACGGGAACGCCACCCATGCGTGCAGGTGCTCCTGGCATGCTGAAGGTAATTTGGTGGGTCACGAACGATGCTGTTCCCGTCCCGCGAAATGAAAACCGGGTGTGCGCTACTCCGTAATGGTCAACAGTAAATACTAGGGATAAAGTAGCTCTGTCGGATAAATTAAGGGCCTAACAATAAACTTACGATCCGGTTTAAATTTATTTTTCAAATAAATATTTTGTGATTCAGGCAGTAGTCAGCACGTAAAACTGAAATTCATCCGGGCGAGCGCGCGGACGAAGAAGGGCCGGCTACCTCCCGGTAACCGGCCCCCCGAATGGGTAGTGACTAAAATTGCTGTCCAGCTACTCGTTTGTGTCGCAAACAGAAGCATCGGATTAAGTAAGGATGGGAGGAAAGACAGCAACCGTTCACGCCCGTTCGGTACTTCAGAACGGCAGGTTATCCTTACCGTACCGGCCACCGGGCTCGGCCACCATGGCCGGTTTCCGCTGTGCCTTACGGGTAGCCGGCCGGCGGGTGGTGGCGGGCTCCGGGGCCCGCTCCTCCCGCTGGGGAGAACTGAGGAAGGTGAAACTATCGGCGTGGACCTGGGCGGTAGTCCGTTTCTGCCCGTGCTTATCCTCCCACTTGTTGTAGCGGAGCGTGCCGACGAGAGCGATCCCGCTTCCCTTATCGAGGTTGTCCCGGAAGATTTCCGCCAGTTTCCCGAAGGCGACCACCTCGTGCCACTCGGTGCGGGTGATGCGGTTGCCGTCCCGGTCCTTGTAACTGTCGCTGGTGGCGAGGTTAAATCTGGTGACCAGGGAGCCGGACTTGGTATCGAAGGATTCGGGAGCGGCACCCAGGTGACCGATGAGGGTAAGGCTGTTACGTACTTGCATGGTAGTTGAATTATAAAACGTGAAAGAAAGAGAGCGCGGTAGTCTTGTATTTGGCCGCACTCCGGTAGTGTCAACTGCTGACCCTGCAAAGATGAGGGAGGTCGCAAGCCATATTCGTGCTGTAAACATATACTTGCGTATAAAAACGCATGAAAACGAATTTAAACGTATAAAAACGATTTAGTTGATTGATGGTTAGTAAGTTATATATTACATTGCGGTAAAAAATATATCTCGTTAAATTTACGCTTGTGACTCCTGCGCCCCGAAATTTTCTGACCCATCCTTCCCGCCGACAGCTATTGCCGGTCGTCGGTGCCTACCTCGTGGGCGTGTGCTGTCTGCTGATCGCCGCTACCTCCGGATTTATTACTCCCGTCGATGGCAAATTGCTCACGGCAGTACCGGCGTTTGCCGCTACGGCAGTAGTGGTGAAGGTGGTCGGTGTTTACTGGCGTAATCAACGGCCAGCGGACAGCTAGGGACCGTTCGAGTGGGCCGACCACCTCACTAACTTTCAACCCACCCCCGGAAAGTGTAGGACGTCGGACGTCTGTTTTGCGCCCGCGGGCAGCAAAACGTCGTCCGACGTCTCGGAACGAAAGCAAAACGTCATTCATCGTCCGGCAACGGCAACCCCAGCCCCTTCCATCCGTTACCCCCCTCAAAAAATCAAACCTTGCACATCCTAGACATCAACGCCGGCTCCTCTTCCGTGAAGGCGGCCGTCATCGACCCCGCCACCGGCCAGCGTACCCTGGAAATGAGCGCCGAACGATTACTCGACCGGCCCACCCTTGAATTTTCCGACGGTACGACCATAGAGTTGGAGCGTGCCGGGCGGAACACGCCATTACCGTTTGCCTCGAAGCCCTGAAGGACAAGCTCAGTGCAGAACGACCATCAGTGGGGTAGGGCACCGGGTGGTACACGGCGGGGAAGATTTTGATCGCGCTACGCTCGTCGACGCGGCCACCGAGGAAAAGATCGAACGGCTGAGCAAGCTCGCCCCCCTCCACAACCCCGTCAATCTGCGGGGCATCCGGGCGGCCCGCGCCCTGTTCCCCGACGTGGATCACTACGCCATTTTCGACACCGCTTTCCACCAGAGTTTGCCCCGCCGCGCCAAGACCTACGCCCTGCCGAAGGAACTGGCCGCCGAGCACGGTATCCGCCGCTACGGCTTCCACGGCACCAGCCATAAGTACGTTGCCGCCACCGCCGCTAAATTCCTCGGGGCCGAGCCCCACGACCTGCGCCTCATCACCTGCCACCTGGGCAACGGCTGCTCGGTGGCCGCCGTCGAGTTCGGCCGCTCGGTGGAAACAAGTATGGGGATGACGCCCCTGGAAGGACTGGTCATGGGTACCCGCTCCGGCGATATCGACCCCGGCATCATCCACTACCTCCACGAGCAGGCCGGGATGGATACGGAACGGATCGACGAACTGCTGAACCGGCAGAGCGGTCTGGCCGGACTCTCCGGTGCCGGTAACGACATGCGGACTATCCTGGACAAATCCATTGCCGGAGACGCCGACTGCCAGCTGGCCGTCCAGGTCTTCACCCACCGGCTCCGGAAGTACATCGGTGCCTACGCCGCCGTAATGGGAGGGGTGGACGCCATCGTGTTCACCGGTGGGATCGGGGAGAACAGCGCCATCATCCGTCACCGGGCGGCCCAGCGGCTGGATTACCTGGGGGCCGTCATCGACGAGGACAAGAACCACGGGGCCGCCCTGTCCGACACCGTCCCGGTAGTCGACTTCAGCCGGTCCCACAGCCGGGTCAAACTGCTGGCCGTGCGGACCGACGAGCAACTCGCCATCGCCCGGGAGTGCGGGAAAATGATCGAACGGGCCGACGCCGTCAATACCCTGCCCACCATCCCGGTAGCCGTGTCCGCCCGCCACATCCACCTGCGGCGGGAAACCGTCGATGCCCTCTTCGGGGAGGGCCACGAACTGACGGTGCGCAAGTGGCTCAGCCAGCCGGGGCAGTTCGCGGCCGAGGAAACGGTGGCCGTCGTCGGCCCCCGCAATACCATCGAGCGGGTACGCGTCCTCGGCCCCGTCCGGAGTAAGGACCAGCTGGAGATCAGCCGGACCGACGAGTTTTTCCTCGGCATCGACGCCCCCGTCCGCGAGTCCGGTAAGGTGGAGAACACCCCCGGATGTAAGCTTGTCGGCCCCGCCGGAGAATTCAACCTCGACGACGGGGTCATCTGCGCCTGGCGACACATTCACATGACCCCCGAGGATGCCGCCACCTTCGGGGTAAAGGACCGCGACATCGTCGAGGTGGCCGTCGGTAGCGGCGAACGCAGCCTCACCTTCGGTAACGTCCTGATCCGCGTCAGCCCGAAGTACGTACTGGAAATGCACATCGATACCGACGAGGGCAACGCCGCCGAGATCAACGCCGGCGACGAGGGCGTACTGGAACGAACGGGGCAGCAGGGCACGTTGCGGAAGCGGCGGGTGCTGGAAAACGGCTAATTATCATCTTCTGAAGCCATTAGTTCCGGGATCGATTGCTCAAACATTTCCAGGGCCATATCGTCTGGGCTTCTTCCGTAAAGGTTTGGTTCGTGGGTAACTGCTCCGGCGGTTACCAACGCGCGCAGGAGCACAAAATCCTCCCGGGTATTCATCAGGGCGGTCCAGACCGGTCCGTTACCGTGGCGATCCTTCAAATTCGGGTCGGCCCCGTGATCCAGCAGAAACCGGAGGACGTCCGCCCGGCGTTCCTGGGCGGCAAAGTGCAAACCGGTATAGCTGACGGTATCCTGGTGGTTGACGTCCGCCCCCGCTTCGATGAGCCATTTCAGGATGGTAATATTGCCGAAGAAGGCCGCCCAGGTCAGGGCAGTCGCCTTTCTTCCATCCGTGGCCTCCAGGCCGTGGATGGCCAGCAACTGCCGGAGTGCCGGCAGGTCATTGCGCTCTACGTAGTCCCGGATTTCACTCACTTCAGCAGTTTTTCCTCCACCAACGCCCGGAAGCCCGGCCGGTAGGTATCGCTCACGGGCACCAGGGTGCCGGCGATCAGCACCTCGTCGCGGTGGACCTCCTCGACCCACCGCATGGCTACGATGTAGGAATGATGCACCCGTGCGAAATCGGCCGAGGGCAGCACTTCGGTCAGTTTTTTCAGGCTTTGCAGGGTCGTGATCTTCCGGTTCGGCGTATGGATACGCACGTAATCCTTCAGCCCCTCGATGTACTGGATGTCCGGAAAATCGATGCGGACCGACTTCGTGCCGTCCTTCACGAAGAGGTAATCCGGGGCGGAGGACAGGGGCGCGGATCCCGAATCGAGTACGGGACTTGTCTGCCGACGGCGCGCAGGTGCGGGGCTGACACTTTCAGGCTGCGGGAGACCGGCCCCCGCCACTTGTCTCACTTTCTCCACGCACTTCAGGAACCGCTCGAAGGTGATCGGCTTGAGCAGGTAATCGGTCACGTCCAGTTCGTAACCCTCCAGGGCGTATTCGGAATAGGCGGTGGTGAGTACGACGATAGGTTTGTCCCGCAGGATCTTCAGCAGCCCGATCCCGGTGATCTCCGGCATCTGAACGTCGAGGAAGAGGACGTCCGGCTGGTGGTCCTTCAGGAAATCCAGGGCGGCGAGGGGGCTGGACAGGGCGGCCAGCAGTTCCAGCCCGGCTACCTTTTCCACGTACTGGGTCAGCAGTTTACGGGCCAGCGGCTCGTCTTCCACGATCAGGCAACTGAGGGTCATTGGAGATGGATTGTGAGTTCAACCCGGTAGCGGTCCGGGTCTTCCTTAACGTTCAGTTCGTAGCGGCCCGGGTAGCTCAGGTCGAGCCGCCGCCGTACGTTGGTCAGTCCGATCCCGGAAGCTTCGCGGACGGTCTTGTCCGTCGCGGCGATCACGCTGTTGGCTACCGCGTAGCGGAGGGTGCCGTCCTCGAGCCGCAAGCGGATCGTGATCCAGGAATTGCTTCCGGCGGCGTTCCCGATTCCGTGCTTGAAGGCATTCTCGAGGAAAGTGATCAGGATGAGCGGCGTGATCCGGGCCCCCTCGATCGAACCGTGGACCTCGAAGGTGATGGGCACCTCCTCGTTCAGGCGCAGCTTTTCCAGGTCCAGGTAGTTCTCGATGTAGGCGACCTCCCGGCTCAAAAGGACCGTCTCCTCGTTGCTCTCGTGGATCATGTACCGCATCATGCCGCTGAGCTGGGCGATCACCTCCGGCGTCCGTTCCGACTGGTTGACGGCCAGGTAGTAGAGGTTGTTCAGGGTGTTGAACAGGAAGTGGGGGTTGACCTGGGCCTTGAGGAAGCGCAGTTCGGAGGACAATTGCCGGTTCTCCAGTTCGAAGTAATCCTCCACGAACTTGAGCAGGCCGACGAAGGCCGTGACGAAGAAGGCGACCATGAAGACGCTCAGGGCAAAACGCGTCGAGTAGACCCAGTCGTCGCTGCCGTCCCCGAAGGCCATGATGACGGCCCGCTTTCCCAGCAGCATCCCGTAGCTGAGGGCCAGGAACACGGGGACGAAGCCGAGCAGGTAGCGGGCGGTATTCCGGTCGCGGATCAGCCGGGGCAGGAAGTAGAAATAGTTCGCGTAGCTGATCACCAGCAGGGCCAGGATGTGGAAGAAGAAATCGGGCACTACGCGGTCCCAGTCCACGTCGCCCCGCTTGCCGAAGCTGATGGCGTAAAAGAAATAGGAAGCGTACATCGCCCAGAAGGCAACGTGGAGCAGAATTTTCTGGTGGCGTTGAAAGAAGCTCGGCATTGAGTACGCAAAATAGGCCGGTTACGGCGAACGCCGCGGGCGGAATCTACCAAACGGGTACTTCCCTCTACCATCCGGTATCCGGGGGGCGGGGCGGTAAAATGCCGGATGGTCGATCCCTTTACCGTTCGGGTCGAACGAACGCATCCGGCCCGGCTGAAGGTCCGAAGTTTGTCCCGTTAACCAGCCCACGCCCTCCGACGGCACTAAATTTTTACGACGATGAAGCCTTATGTCCTCCTGTGTTTTTTCTTACTGCTTTGCACCTGCGTCCGCGCCCAGACCATTAACGGTCAGCTTACCGACGGTGCCTCCGGGGCCCCGCTCGGTTTCGCCAACGTCAGCGTGTACGACGGAACCGATAATCTGGTGAAGGGAACCAGCAGCGACGCGGACGGGCGATTCACGATCGGCGGCCTGGCCACGGGGGAGTACCGGCTGGAAGCCAGCTTCCTCGGCTACGCCACCCAGACCCGGAGCGTAACGCTGACCGCCGGACAACCGGTCGTCGAACTGCCCGCCATCGTCCTGGAGGAGGGCGGTAACGACCTCGACGAAGTGACCGTCACCGCCGAGCGCGCCGTGATGGAACTGGGGCTGGACCGCAAGGTCTTCAACGTGGAAAAATCCCTGGCCGCGGCCGGCGGTAACGCCGAGGACCTGCTGCGCGAAATTCCCAGCGTGACCGTGGACCTGGACGGCAACGTCTCCCTGCGCGGCTCCGGGGGCGTACGCTTCCTGATCAACGGCAAACCCAGCGCCCTGACCCAGCAGGCCAGTTTCCTCCAGACCCTCACGGCGGCCAACATCGAACGCGTCGAGGTACTCACCAACCCCGGCGCCCAGTTCGACCCGGAGGGGACGGCGGGCCTGATCAACATCGTACTCAAGCAGAAGCGGGAGGACGGCTTCAACGCCACGGTCAGCCTCAACGCGGGTACCGGTAACAAATTCGACGGCAGCGCGGACGCCAACTGGCGACTGGGGAAATTCAACACCACCTTCGGCGTGAACGGCCGCTACGACGAGCGCTTCTTCCGGGGTAGCCGGGAGCAGACCGCCGTGCTGGCCGACACCTCCTACCGCCGCTCCTTCGGCTTCGACGGGTTGCGGCAGAACCAGAGCCAGGGGTTCAACCTCGGTACCGAGTACGCCCTGACCCAGCGGTCCAGCATCGCCGTGAGCGGTAACTACCGCTGGGGGGAAGGGGAGAGCAGCAACCTGCGCACCACCGATTTTTTCAGCGGGGACGGCGTGCTGGATCGCAGCAGCGTCCGGAGCGAGGCCGAGCCGCAGGAGGATGAGAATTACGAAGTGCGGGCCGACTACCAGACCACCTTCGCCAAACCCGGCCGCAGCCTCTCCGCCGGCTTCCAGTTCAGCGAGAGCAGCCGCTCGGAGGTAGAAAACTACGAGGAAACGATCCGCTCCTCCGACGGGCTGTTCCTGGGGGAGAACCGCCAGAACGCCCCGGCCGACAACGACCGGACCCAGTACCTCGGTCAGCTGGACTACAGCCAGACCATCAGGGAAGACTTCAAACTGGAAGCCGGCTGGCGTTCCACCCTCCAGCGGCTGGACAACGTGGCCGACTTCAACGTCTTACGACGACGACCTGGACGCCTTCTTCAGGGTCGACTCCAACAGCAACCGCTTCCTCTACGACGAGGACGTGCACGCCGTCTACGCCACCTTCGGGGGCAAACTGGACAAGTTCACCTTCAGCGGCGGGCTGCGGGCCGAGCAGGTGTTCACCACCAGCGAACTGGTGGAGCCCACCGGGGAAGTATTCACCAACGATTACTTCAAGGTGTACCCCAGTATCTTCCTGGGCTACGCGGTGAGCGACAACGCCACCCTCCAGGCCAGCTACTCCCGCCGCGTCAACCGCCCGCGCGACCGCGACCTGAACCCCTTCGTGGACCGGGGAGACCCGCTGAACCTCCGGACCGGTAACCCCTTCCTGCTACCCGAACTGATCAACAGCTTCGAACTGAACCTGCAACAGCGTTTTGGTAAGGGGACCTTCACCGGCGGCGTGTACTACCGCGCGAAGTCCGACCTGCTGACCCGGGTGACCGAAACGCTGCCCGGCGGCATCCAGATCGGTACCCAGGCCAACCTCGACAGCGGACGCGACTACGGGGTGGAACTCATCACGACCTACCGGCCCACGAAGAAACTGGACCTGACGGCCTCGGCCAACGGTTACCGGACCGAGATCGACGGTACCCTCCGGGAGGGGGCCGTACAGGCCAGCGGCTTCAACTTCGACGCCCGCCTGCAGGGGAGCTACGAACTACCCTGGGACGTGCGCAGCCAGTTCACCTACTTCTACCGCAGCCCCGGCGTGACCCCCCAGGGCCGCTTCAACGGTTTCCAGGGGCTGGACCTGGGCTTCCGCAAGCCTATCCTGAACGATCTCGGGGCCATCACGCTGCGGGTCACGGACCTTTTCAACCAGCGTCGTTTCGGGTACTCCACGGAGATCAACGGCCTGTCCACCGTCAGTGAATTCCAGCGGGAGAGCCGGATCGTGTACGTGGGCTTCCAGTACAGCCTGCGGCCGGTGAAGGGAAAACAGGACCGCCGACAGGGCGGTGGCAGGCGACGACGGCGGCGGGGACTTCTAATTTCTTCGGATCTTTGCCCGGCAATCAGTAACCAGCAACCAGCAACCAGTAGACCAGCAATGGCCAAACCATCCCCCTCCGCCCTCAAGGCCCGTATCCTCCACCGTTACCTCGGCTTCTTCCTCGCCGGCATCATGGCGATCTACGCCATCAGCGGCATCGTACTCATCTTCCGCAATACGGACGCCTTCAAACAGGAAACCGCCATCAGCAAGACCGTCGCCCTCAACCTGGAGGGGGAGGCCCTGGGCCAGGCGCTCGACATCCGCCGCTTCCGGGCCGAGCGTACGGAGGGGGACATCGTTTACTTCAAGGACGGTACCTACAACCGCGCCACCGGGCAGGCAGCCTACACCGTGAAGGAACTGCCCTTCGTACTGGACAAGATGACGCACCTCCACAAGGCCACCACGAACGATCCGCTGTACTTCCTGAATATCTTCTTCGGGCTCGGGCTGCTCTTTTTCGTGATCTCCGCCTTCTGGATGTACCTGCCGGGCGGGCCGATTCTCCGCAAGGGGCTCTGGTTCACCGCGGGGGGCATAGCACTGACGCTCCTGCTGTTATTCGTGTAAAGTTGCACCCGCGCGCCGCCGCCCGTAAGCATTTGGGCGACGGAGCGCAGGTGCAAAAAAGGTAAGAGGGTGGGGGAGGCAACCCCCGCTTTCCTACCGCACCACGACCCACCGCAGGTCCTGGCCCGTTCCGTCGGCTTCCCGCAGCCGCAACAGGTAGGCCCCGGGGGTCAGGCCGGCGAGGTCCAGCCGTATCGTATCCCGGAACCGGAAATCCCGTAGTTGCCGGCCGGTAGCATCGTACAACGCGCCCAGCAGTTCCCGCCCGCCGTCGTAGGTGAGTTCCAGCGGACCGTCCGTGGGGTTCGGGAAAACGGCCAGTCGGCCGCTCAGCGTCGGGTAGGTGCTGACGGGCTCCAGTGAACCGTCGCAGTTTTCGTCTACCGCGTTACCGGGAATTTCTTCCGCGACGGGGGAGATATCCGGGTCCGTGTCGTCGCAGTCCTCGTAGAAGAGGAAGCCGTCGCTGTCGGCGTCCAGTTGCTCCACGAAGGTGCTGCGGATGGTGTTCGTAATGACCGGCTGGTTGAAGTCGAAAAAGATCCCGGCGGTATTCGCTACCTCGGAGAAATCCTCCAGGCCGGGGTTGGCCCGGATCTCGAAGGTCACGAAGCCGTTACTGCCCGTCTGATTGGTCGTGCTGTCCGGTAACAAAATGTTCTCGAACAGGAAAACGGCCAGACCCGCTTCGCTCAGGGAAGCGGTAAAGGGGTGGCTGGCGGTGAGCGGCTTGAAGGTGGTCCAGTCCAGGTCAGCGGAGAGTTGATCCTCGATGCGGACGGTAAAGGCCGTGTCGTTACCGGTGTTCTGGAAGCGGATGCGGTACTTCAGCGTCTCGTCCAGCTGGGTGTAGTTACTGCCCGAGGGTTCGACGCGGCTGGGGGAGACCTGCTTGTCGTTCGGGTCGATGGCGCAACGGAGCACTTCCGAGAGCACATCCTCGCCCCGGAGTACGGCCCCCGAACCGTCGGTCGCCACGACCGAAGAAGATACGGTGACGGGCTGCCCGGCCCGGGTTTCGTCGGGCATGGTAATCAACAGTCGGTAGGTCACCGCGTCCCCGACGGGTAGTTCCCCCAGCACAAAGCCTACGGAGTCAGCGGTCACGGAAGTAGGGATACTGTCCGAGGAAGCGTAGGCCCCGCCGGCGGGGATGCGGACAAAAAATTCCCCGCTCAGGTCCTCGCAGCCCGTATTGGTGACCGTGATCCAGACCGGGACGGTGAACCCGCAGCGCAGCACGGCGGCGTCGGTGTCGATCCTGACCCCGGCGTCGCCGCCCTCGGGCCGGAACCCGAAAGAGAGGGCGTAGGTAGAATCGGGATCATACGTCAGCACGTACTGCTGGGTACCGGTAGGGACGAAGCAGTTGGGCGGGGTTGCCGTGAGGGTATAGTCGGCTCCGGTCACGGCGGGCAGGACAAAAGCCCCCTCCCCGTTACTGAATCCACGGCCGCCGCGGCCGTTGCGGATGCGCACGCCACCCAGTCCCTGCTCGTCGGCCTCCCGGGTACCGTTGCCGTTTTCGTCCAGGTAAGCCGTTCCCCGGAGGAGGTTCTGTTCTCCGGCGGTGAGGTAAAATATTTCCGGCCCGGTTTCCAGTGAGTAGTCGTTGAAGTAGAGGCGGTTACCCACTACGCGCATCGCTTCGCTGTTACTGGAAGAGCTAACGTATACGGGTACGGGCTGTAGCCGCCCGTCGGTAGGGTCTACGAGTAGGAGGGTTCCGCCGTTGAACATTACGGCTACCAAGTTGCCGAAGGTTACCGTGCTGGTGACGTTAAATTCCGTATTGACTTCCGTAGAGTAGGGGGCCGTAACCGTGCCGATGGGCTCGGTTCCGGCCTGGGTGCCGTCCGTGCGGTACACCTCGAAACCGCGGCTGTCCGTGCGGTGAAAAAATACGGCTCCCGTTCCGTCGGGGGTCAGGTGTAAGCCCTGCACCTGCGTACTCGCCACCGTACCCTCCAGGAGCGACAGCGAACTACCGCTGGTGAAATCAGTGGCCAGTACCTGGCCGTCGGCGAGTTGCACGAGGGTGGTGCCGGGCAAATCGACCACGGCTTCCGGGGCGGCCGGTACCGTTATTCCGCCGGGAAGCACGGGCGGGGTACGATTCATGACATAGTCGTTCCCCCGCAGGGTGGCCACGTACGCCCGTTCCCGGCTGAAGAGAATCGAAGGGGTAGTTTCAACCGGGCTACCGTCCGGAGTAAGCGGCACGGCAGTACCCACCGCGGGGTCATACGCATAGGATGTTCCACTACCGTCCTCCCTATCCTCGGTGACGGTGAAGTACAGGCGGCCGTCGAGTACCGTCAGTTCCCGGCTACCGCCGTAGAATCCGATGTTCGTCCAGGTTCCCCGGAAAGGCCGCCTTACCTGTTCGGTGGACAGATCATAGGCGAGGAGCTCCAGTTCTCCCGGTTGGCCGGAGCCGGTCTGGGCCCGTACCGAGCGGAGGAAGTACAGCGTTCCATCCACCAGGGCCGGCGTACCGTAGCGGGTTTCCACGTTGGTGGAGGGCGGGCGGAGTTGATCCAGGGAGGGCAGGATACGGGTGGTGGCGGGCGTCAGTTCCGTGGCGACCACTTCGTCACCCACGTTACCACGAGTGTAGACGTACGTGACTCCCTCGTGCGCACCCAGCACCCGTCCTGATTGGTTGGGAGTGTAGCCGGGGAGGATTAAGTTGGTACCCGCCACCGATCCGTCGGAAACGTAGATGCCTTCATCCTCCTCCGGGGTGCTAAGGTGTAGGAGCAGCGCCCCCTCCGCCCCGTCGAACCAGGATACGTTCGTACCTTCGGAGTACTCCAGGGGTACGACTACCGAAGCGTCTCCCGCGTCCCCGATCCGGTAGATATTGGTGCCGGCTACCTCATCGAAGGCGAAGGCAAAGTTGCCGCTATCCTGGGTGAAGGTGGCCAGTGCCTCGCCATTGTTGGCGAAGGAACTCCGTAAATAATTCAGTACCGGAGTCAGCGGCTGGTCGAGTCCGTCGGTTGCGTACAGGGTCCGGAAATCGCCGCTGACGTCGGTACTCCAGAAGTAGCGGCGCCCGGGGGTGGAGAATTCCGGAAAGATTTGGTTACCGGTCCGGCCCAGGTGGAGGGAATCCGCATTGCCGCCCGGACCGTAGGAAATAATATCGTAGCCGAAGTTACCCGGCCAGGCGATGATCAGCCGATCGTTGATAAATCCCTTAGGTTCCAGGGAGTTACTGCTGAAACTGATGTCCTGCAGTAGGATGTCTACCGTGGGGTTGGTGGCCGCGGGTTGACTGCGGATAAGTCTGCCCCGCCAGTTATTGCCGTTGCTGCCGAACTCGCGGAGGGTCAGGAGGACGGTTCCCGTACCCGGGAAGCGTACGGCTCCGAATCCCCCTACATTATCGAGGCCCGTAGGTTCCCGGTACACCAGCAGGGTGCCTTCCGGGGTGCCGTCGGTGACGTAGATATTATCCTCGGTGGCCGGGATACCTCCACGGAGAAAGAGTCGGTCGCCAACTAGTTGGGCGGGATAGGAAGACTGGTTCTGGAAGCCACTGGCCGACCCGGCGGCAAAGTCGAAGGCCACCCGGGTACCCGCAACGGTACCGTCGGTAACGAATAGCTCGGTGCCGGTGTCATTCGAGGAGGCGATTAAGTAAATTTTCCCGTCCCGGAAGAGGCGTACGCTTGCGGCTACCCGGAAACCGGGGTACTGCTCGGTCAGCGGGGTCCATACGTCCGTCGTGGCGTTATAGGCGGACAGGCCGGTGGGCGTACCGAACTGAATCAGCTGATCGTCGAGGTACTCGAAATCTCCGAAGACTCCTTCATAAAACAGTTCCGTACCCGCTACGGTACCGTCGGTCACGAAGGTGGTCTCGTCCCGGGTGTAGATGGCGCGATCGGCGAAGGGCTGGCCGTTACTGATTTCCGGGCCGAAGAAGTCAAACTCGTCACCGGGGGGCTCGAGCATTACGCTCGTACCGTCGGTGCCCACCGCGAAGAGGCCGAGGTCGGGCTCGTTCACGTAAAGCGTACTACCCCGGGCCAGGTGAGTGATGAAATTGAGGGAGCGGTCCGCCAGTAGCGTATCCAGCCGGTTGGCGGCTACGTTCAGGTGGAACAACTGGATGACGTCCCGTCCGGTCTCCGGGTCGTAATTCTCCCCGCGCAGGAACACCCCCGCGTCCGTCAGTCCGATGATGTCGGTCAGGTTCGGGCTGCTGTAGAGTTCCCGCAAGTCCGTACCGTCGAAGAAAGAGATGGTCGAAGTTTCCTGGGAGACGAAGGAGCGGTCGTTGAAGTTGAAGTAGCTACCGCCGTCCGTTTCCAGTACCTGACGGACCACCCGGCTGGCGGCGGGCGTCTGGTTCAGGTCCAGCGCCGTTTTGGTGTAAGGGATTTCCTGGGCGGAGAGGAAGGAGGCGTACGCCAGCAGGATCGCCAGCAGGCGAAGGGAAAGTGAAAAACGCATGTGTTAGTAGGGTAAGGATTATGACAAAGTGACAAGATAGAGACTATAATAATTTTGGTTGCCGTTTGTCCGATCTTAGCCACCAGAACAGATTCACCGATGAAAGAGAAATTAGTCATTGCTTCCCCCTTTCTCATCGTATTCGTCAACCTGCTACTGGCGGTAGTATTCGGCCGCCTCATCGGCAAGTGGGCCTTCCTGCCGATGATACTGACGGGCTGGGCGTTGTGGCTGTTTTTTATCCTGCGGTACGGCAAAACGCGGGACTACAAAAGGTGGCTCGGCAAACCGAAGGGGAGTTTTGGCTGGCTGGCCCTGGCCCTGGTCGTCGGGCTGATCCCGCTACCCGTATTCCTGCTGCACTCGGATACCCTGGCCGGCTGGTCGGTGATCGTTCCCTGGCTCGTCCTGGCCCTGGTGAATCCCTGGATCGAGGAGGGCTACTGGCGCGGGCTCCTGCTGGATCACACCCGCCACTGGAAGCCCTGGGTCGCCATTCTGTACAGTAGCACTTTCTTCGCCCTCAACCACCTGGCCTTCGGCATCAACTCCGTGGTCAACAGCGGCCCGGAAGTCTTCGTCGCTACCCTCATCATGGGGGTGGCCTGGGCGGCCATCTACCACTACACCGGCAGCCTGCGCTGGGCCATCGGGTCCCACTTCCTGGTCGACTTTTTCAACCTCTCCGTTCCGGCCTTCCTGGACCTGTTCGAAAAAACCGCCATGTAGTACGACTGCCCTTCCGGTACCGTCCCCCGGCCGCGAATCGTAAATTTTGCACCTGCGCGCCGCCGCCCAACCGGTTACGAACGTATCCGAAAGCCCGTTCCGTTTGTTGGAAGGGTAAAGCCGAAGAATCATGGAATACCAAGTGGAGGGAATGACGTGCGGGAGCTGCGTTACCAGTGTCCGCCGGGGACTGGAAAAAGTGCCCGGGCTACGGGAGGTGAACGTACAGCTGGCGGACCCCCAGGTAACGTTTGCCGCCGACCGCCCCGTTCCCCTGGCCGAGTTACAGCGCGCGGTCGGTCGTTTTGCCATCAGCCCTTCCGGAACCGTTCCGGAACTGGCCGAGCCGAGCCTGACCACCTACCGGCCCCTGCTGCTGATCGTCGGCTTCATTGCCGGCGTCTCCCTGCTGGCCCAGTGGCCGTTCGCGACATTCAGCGCCGGGCTGTGGATGCGCCACTTCATGGCGGGTTTTTTCATCGTCTTTGCTTTTTTCAAGCTGCTCAACCTCCGGGGCTTCGCCGACAGTTACCGGATGTACGACATCGTGGCGGGAAGGTGGCCGGGGTGGGGGTACGTCTATCCCTTCGTGGAACTGGGACTGGGAATTTTGTACCTCATCGACGTTTTCCCGTTCTGGACGAACGTAGTCACCATCCTCGTGCTGGGGGTGAGCAGCATCGGCGTCATTCAGAGTAACCTCAGCAAACGGAAGATCAAGTGTGCCTGCCTGGGGGACGTATTCAACCTGCCGATGTCCACGGTCACCATCGTGGAGGACGTGGGCATGGTGGGCATGGCCGTACTGATGCTGCTGTAGCAAGCGGGGGCGACGGTGCGCGGGTGCGGGCTTTCCGGAGGTAGCGGGAGGGAGAACATTGGTACCGGAGCTGCGTTTTTTGGTAATAAATAACACAACACCATGGCAAACAAACTTTACCAGGAACGGCAACAGTATTCTGACTGGCTCGTCATCAGCCTGCTTTCCCTGGCGATTGTCGGCCTGCTCTACGGGGCTTCCACGTACTTCTGGCAACCCGGGGTGACCGTTGCCTACGCGGTTGTCTGCGTACTCCTGGCGGCCGGCATCGGCTATGCCATTTACTGGCTCACCAGCCTGCGTTCGAAACTCACGGTGACGGATAAGAACATCAAATTCCGGATAAAGGGAGCCGTGGAGGCTTCCAAGAAGATCGCCTGGGACGATATCGTGTCCTGTACACTGGTGAAAGCACCCCGGCTCAGCAAGTACAACCGGGCCAAGGTGACGTTGTCCGACGAAAAATTCTACTCCCTCAACGGTCGCAACGGTCTCATGATCGAGACCAATGACGGCAAGCGCTACTTCATCGGCTGTGAGAACGTGGAGGGACTGCGGGCCGCCCTGGAGGGCGACGACGGAATCTGGGAATTGACGGACTGACAGAATTTTGATGGTTTGTGATAGTATTGCTACCAACATTAGGGGTGTAACTTCGGTTACCGAATTGAAGTAAAGTCGATTCGTATGAAAACCATCCTGTTTTTTATGTTATTCCCCGCGCTGCTATTGCTGTTCAGCCGACCGATTGCGGCCCAGATGGACCGCGCTCAACTGGATTCCCTGATCCGGGCGCAGGATTCCCTGGAGGAAGCCCGGGTTCGGGAAACGATCCGGAGCGGGCCCCACTCCAAGAACCCCGGCGCGGCGGGTCGGTCGCTGATCCTGAAGGGGAAATCCGAAGTCGGCCCGACGACCAAACGATTGATGGGCCCCCGCCACAAGAACCGTGGAGCAAAATCCAGCCGCCATGACACTCCTTAATAAAGTCAGGTGGATACTGGGTATCGTGCTGGTGTTCCTCCTGATCCTGACCACCAACCTGGTGGACCGGCAGAACTTCACCATTGTCCGGGAATCCATCGAGACCATTTACGCCGACCGGCTGGTGGCTCAGAACATTCTCTACGACCTGTCTAATCTCACCTGGGAAAAAGAAGCCGGCCAGCCCGGTGTCGACGCAAGAATGAGCGAAGCGATCGATCGTTTTTCGGCCACGAAACTGACCCCGCGGGAAGAGGAGACTTTCAGCAGGCTGCAGCAGCATTTGCGAACGTTGCGGGAAGGGGAACCCCTCACCGCGATCCGGGCGGAACTGAACGAACTATCCGATATCCAGCTCCAGGAAGGCCGGCGGCAGTTGTCGGCCAGCCAGCAGGCAATCGGTCTGGCGGATCTCTTCACCCGCCTGGAGATCGGTGCGCTGGTCATCCTGGCCATTGCCGTACAGGTGATTATCTTGTACACTCCGAAACCCCATGCCGATGTCCGTACCCATGCGTAATCTATTCCCCTTCTTCCTGCTCGCCGCACTACTCCTGGCGGGTTGCGACAGCGAGACGCCACCGGCCAAGCGGGTCACTTCCATCCAGATGGAAGACTGGGAGGGGCGCCGGGCCCGCCTGGAGGGGAAAGATTCCCTAGAAGCGGGGAGTACCTACCTGTCGAGTTACTCCCAGATCTACGTACAGTCCGAGGGCCGTAAGTTCAGCCTGACGGGCACCATCAGTTTGCGCAACATCAACCCCCGGGATACCATCTACATCGACCTGGCGGAGTACCACCGGACGGACGGGGCCAAGATCAGGAGCTACTTCGACGCGCCCATTTACCTGGCCCCGCTGGAAACCGTGGAGATCGTCATTACGGAGGACGACATCGAGGGCGGCACCGGAGACAACTTCTTCTTTAACTGGCGTAAACCCCCGGGCAGCCACGATCCCTTCTTCGAGGGGGTGTTCATCACGGTGTACGGCCAGCAGGGGATTTCGTTTACGACCCGCGGGATACGGATCGAATAGCAGTGATCTTTTAGCCCCGCAAAGGAGTTACTCCCCCATGCTTCCCCTGCAAAAGATCACTTACTCCCTCGCCCTGGCCTGCCTCTTCGTCTGCCTGATGGTATTCGGTAAAGCGCTGCTGGTACCCGTCGTGCTGGCCTTCGTACTCTGGTACCTCATCAATGCCGTGGACCAGCTGCTGCACCGGCTGCCGTTCTTCCGGTCGTACCGGACCCGGGGGATCAGCCTGACGGTGGCGGCCCTGGGCGTGCTGGGCGTACTCGTGCTGGCCGGCAGCCTCGTCGGTAACCAGATCAACGACATGATCGCCACCGCCCCCGAGTACTGGATCAACCTGGAGTTGCAGTTCGCCCGCGTCATGACCCGCTTCGGCTACGACGAGGCGGTAACGCTGGGGAAACTCTCCCGGGAAATAGACGTGAACAGCTACCTGCTCGGTCTCCTGACCTCCTTTACCTCCGTGACCCGCCAGTTCCTGCTCGTGCTGCTGTACACCCTCTTCCTGCTGGTGGAACAGCACACCTTTCCGCGCAAACTGGCGCTGCTGCAACTCTCACCGGGCAGAAAGGAACGGCTGCTGGCCATCATGGACAAACTGAACCGGGCCATCCGGGCCTACGTCGGCGTCAAGTTCGCGGCCTCCTTCGCCACCGGGCTGCTGAGTTACTTCGTCATCGAGTACGCCGGGGTGGACTTTGCCGTCTTCTGGGCCTTCTCCATTTTCGCCCTCAATTTCATCCCGACCATCGGTTCCATCGCGGCTACCATCCTGCCCAGCCTGATGGCGCTCGTGCAGTTCGAAACCCTGACGCCCTTCCTGATCGTCGCGATCGGGGTGGGGCTCATCCAGCTCTGTATCGGCGGCCTGCTGGAGCCCCGGCTCTACGGGGATGCCCTCAACATCAGCCCCTTCGTCATCATCTTTTCCCTCATCCTCTGGGGCCTGCTCTGGGGGGTGGTGGGTATGTTGCTGTGCGTTCCCATCACCTTCGTGCTCATCACGTTCCTGGCCCAGTTCCGCTCTACCCGGCCGGTGGCCATTTTGCTCTCCCGCAGGGGGCGGGTGTAAGGGGGGCGACGGCGCGCGGGTGCGAGGTTTTCAAATAAAATCACTGTCGGTGCGGCGGGGTGGAGGGAACAATCCGGTTCCCCGTCCCTGTTATAGCTGGATACCAACCACCTGCGAACATGAAACCATTCTTGCTTCCCTTCCTCCTGTTGCTCCTGCTCCTCACTTCCTGCAACAGCAGCAAACAGATGACCAAGGATGCTCCCTTTGACCCCGCCGCCGACCGTAAGGAACTGGTGGGGTCCACCTGGACGGTCGACCGGATTTTCGGTAAGCCCGTCACGGCCCCCGGAGGTCGGGACCTTCCGCGACTGACCTTCACCGCCGACGGTAAGGTACAGGGCTACACCGGCTGTAACCCCGTTAACGGTACTTACACGCTTGAGGAAGGACTACGTATCCGCTTCGGAGAGATGGCTACCGGCCTGGCGTTCTGCGAGGATGTACCCTACGAGAAGGATTTTCTGGACATCCTCAGTACCACCGATAATTACACCCTGGTGGGCGGCAACCTCAGCCTGAATAAAGGACGGATGGCCCCGATGGCTACGCTGGTCAGGGAGAAGCGCTAGACCGCGATCCCTACTTATAGTCTTTCAGCTGGGTCTCCTCCTGGTCCATCAGTTTGATCAGGTCGAGGGTGGTGAGCATACCGACGAGCCGGCCCCCCTCCACCACGGGCAGACCGTGAAAACGGTTTAGGGTGAACACGCTGGCGGCGGTACGGATGGTATCGTCCGGTTCCAGCTTGGCCAGGTGATCCGTCATGATGTCCTTCACGGTGGGTACGGGAAGGTCGAGTTTCAGGATCTTCATGAAGTCTGATTTGCTGATCATGCCCCGGAGTTCTCCGGACGGGCCGACGACGGGCAGGTGATGAATGTTGTGCTCCGCGAAGAGGGCGCCCGCCTCGCTCAGTGGCGTGTGTACGGTTACGGTGACGAGTTCCGTAGACATCAGGGCGGAAACTTTGGTGAGCAGATTCATTTCGGGAATTCTATTTTGATTGAATAAGGCAAGATAAATAATCCGGGGGATAATTGTATACTGACCCAATACCCAAGCATGAG
The DNA here is from genome assembly GCA_963838715.1 of Lewinellaceae bacterium. Taxonomy (GTDB): domain Bacteria; phylum Bacteroidota; class Bacteroidia; order Chitinophagales; family Saprospiraceae; genus Neolewinella. Next base: position 1,261,282 of record CAWISE010000009.1, on the reverse strand, counting down.
CTACTACACCATCATTGCCGGACTCGTTTTCCTGGCTGCCGTCTTCGGCTACCTCAACGTCCGTTTTCTCAAACTACCCACTACCATCGGCCTGATGTTCATCACGCTGGTGTACACCCTGGGCGTGCTGGGGCTGAGTTACTTCGACGATACCCTCCTGCGGGTGGAGGCCCGGCTGATCCGGCAGATCGACTTCGAGACCGTCCTGATGGATTACATGCTGAGTTTCCTGCTGTTCGCCGGGGCGCTGCACACCAACATCAACGAACTGAAGGTACAACGGTGGCCGATCGTGGCCTTCGCTACCCTGGGGGTCATCAGCTCTACGTTTCTCATCGGCACCGGCACCTACTATCTGCTGGGGCTGCTGGGTGCGGACGTCAGTTACGTGTACTGTTTGCTCTTCGGGGCGATCATCTCCCCGACGGACCCCATCGCCGTGCTGGGTGTTCTCAAGCAGGCCGGTGCCCCCCCGAAACTGGAGACCAAGATCGTGGGGGAGTCGCTCTTCAACGACGGTATCGGGGTGGTACTCTTCCTGACCCTGTTCAGCATCGCCGCCTCCAGCAGCCCGGTCATCGACCCGGTAGACATCCTGACGCTGTTCGGTCAGGAGGTGTTCGGGGGGCTGCTGCTGGGCCTGGGCATCGGCTGGGGGACTTACCAACTCATGAAGTCGATCGACGACTTCAGCATCGAGATCATCATCACGCTGGCCGCCGTGATGGGGGGCACCGTGGTGGCCCACTACTTTCACCTCTCGGCCCCCCTGGCCATGGTCATGACCGGGCTGATGATCGGTAACGACCGGGTGCGGGACACCGCCATGTCCGAGATCACCGAACGCTACGTGGACAAGTTCTGGGAACTGATCGACATCCTGCTCAACGCCCTGCTCTTCGTCCTCATCGGGATGGAATTACTGATACTCACTTATGAGTTCAGCTACCTCGTAGCCGGCCTGCTGGCCATCCCGCTGGTGTTGCTCTGTCGCTACGTCGCGCTCTGGCTCCCCGTGAAGTTCTTCGAGCGGAAGCTGGAATTCGTCCCCCACACCCACGCCATCATGACCTGGGGCGGTCTGCGGGGTGGCATTTCCATCGCCCTGGCCCTGAGCCTGGCCCCGGAAATGAACCGGGAGATGTTCCTGCTGATGACCTACATCGTGGTGGTGTTCTCCATCCTGGTGCAGGGGCTGTCACTGGAGGGGGTGATTAAGCGGTTGCTGCCGGGGGGACAGAGCGCGGAGGCTATAAACCACCAATGACACCCGGTGCGGTTAGTAGCTCAATGACCTCAGGACGACGTAGCAGATCGTTTCGGATTAGATCGCTTGTGTAGTCGTCTCCACCCGGGGGAGTATCAATTTGCAGAGAACGGAACGTCCCATCCGTATGCGGCGCGATGACGACTATACTCCCGTAGGCCAGGTTGAATAGGCGGAGGTTTACTAACGCATACCGATCATTCTCCGCCGTCCAAAAAGCAATGAATTCTACCTGTCCATTCCGGTGCTGAATGGTACCCTCTCCGGTCAGGTCGGGGTGGTTGCGTGAGGTAATCATGCTGCTGGCGGTCGTGTAGTTGATGGTATCGATTGTATCAGTAACCGTGATGACGGTGAAGAACACCCGCTCGGTACTGTCCATGAGGTAGGGTGCCTGATGAGGGTTGTTACCGGAACCAAAACAACTGTAGACGATTGCGCGCCCATTCAGATCAATAGGGTGGAAGGTGTTCCCACTGGAGTACACGCCGTCGAACCGTCCTCCGCTGAGTAGCTCGTAGCGGGGTACGGGGAAGACCCCCGCATTCATGGGGCCGACGTCGGAAGAGAAGTCTAGGTGTTCCGCATCGTCCTGAAACATTTTTCGGTCCCAGCGGCTGCTGTCAGCTACGTAGCTAAGATGCAGTTGCCTTATGGAATCCAGGCTAGAAGATTGCGCGTCGACGAAGTTTGGTAACGCTAGAAGTACGTAAACGAAGAAGGTAGCACGGTAGCACGTACGGGTTAGGCTGGGCAAGTATTTGTTCATAGGGACAAACTTGCGGAGTCTGACGGTAGAACTGACGGAAAAGGGGGTGGGGTTTGGTTCCGGACCGGGGTGCGTTTATCGCCCCGCCCCCCAGGCTCTCGCGGCTTTTCGGTTGGTGACCCCCGCCTTTCGGTAGATGTTATTGATGTGCCCCTTTACCGTGGCTTCGCTGATAAATAGTGTTGCAGCAATCTCCTTATTGCGATTACCGGCTACAATGAGTCGGAGAATTTCCTCCTCCCGAGCGGACAAGGTAACTGCCGATGGTTGCGCCCGAGCAGGTAGTGAAGCCTTCTTCATCCAGTTGTGTAGGAGTAGCGCCCCGAGCACGATGCACAGTAGGGTGAGCAGAGCTACTAACCAGCGAAGTAACCGTAGTTCCCGTCGGTAGTTAACGGCGCTTCTAGCATCTATCCGTTGTAGTAACCCCCCGTGGTAACTTTCGCGAAGATCAGTAGTGTTCAACGCGTGCAACGTACGTTCGAGCTGGCTGATCGGCACCTGATCATCGGACCACCACTGCCCCAGAAGAAAGACCTGAAGAATAGGGTCGGAGGTCCGTAGCTCGTTCGCCAAGTAACTATTCCGTCTGCCGTGGACCAGAGCGGCCATTCGTTCCGAAGTAGCGGCAAGTTCCTCTGCGTCCAGTACATCAAGTTCAGAGGCTATCCGGTTAACGTCTGCGTTAGTACCGCTAGGCGTAACTATGGACAGCTGATCAAACTCAAGCGTTTCTCCGGGGCCGGCTACGAAGTGTATAAAGTGTCGCTCCCGGAAGTTCATACTGATGGTCGGCTGTACGGTCGGATTGGTAAAACGAAGCCGGTAGTACCCCCGGCCCGGGGGTAGGGAGACAACGGACATTGTGTAATTACCGTCGTCGTCAACGGTGGTTGTGCTAATTAACTGATCCCCGCTAATCAACTGAAAATGATCGTGGCGATCGATAATGTCCAAGTGAACCGCACCACCGTAAAATGAATGAGGAGTGCAACCCGTCAATCGCAACGGAGCTGGAGTAACTGCCCGTAATTGTTGAGAAGTGATGAGCAGTATGAATAGCAGTAACAGCGTTGGTTTACTCATTCCGTCACCTTGTATTTTACTGGTTATATCATGCTCAGGACGACACTAAACTAGTGGATGAATTACTCACTCACACATTCCTGCTTAACTAGTGGAAAGCTTGATTCATGGACTTGGCTAAACGTCGGGAGTATAAGTGAAGCTCTCCACTATTGAGGTGTTTTTGCCGCCGACGTGTAAATGCCACCACCGTGCGGCAAGCGCAACTAACAAACTACAAAGACCATTGAAGAACCAAATCTACTACTATGACAATCGAAGCTCGAAAATCTAGTGTCATCAGAAAGCTTGAGCTGGTTAATGAAAACTGGCTGCTTAGGTCTATTGAAAAGTTATTGTCTGATGTTAATGTCGGTAAGTCGAGCGGAGAAGTAGTCGACCTTCCGCGAACTGACTACTCGTTCTACACTGGAAATGAAGAGTAAGTAGATGTTGAAAAATTAAAGGCTGAGAGACCTCCCAGGGCACATAATAAGGATGAATTTGAAAAGCTTGCTGACACTATTGTCTGGGAGCAGAGTATAAAAGAACTGCTAAACGATCTTAGATAATAAGATACACTCTCGCCACACCTCTGCTTGCTCCTGAATATCGCGTAGCGATTTCAAACTCCGCTTGACTCTGCTTCCCTCCGGTAAACTCCGTGGAACCAAAAAGTTACGCTTTGCGTAACGTCAGTTAATAAACATACCGTGCTTACCCCGGCACGGGCAAAGACCTCCCGTCAGCTTTCCTCTCAACCCACTACAAATCCCCCACCTTAATCGGAAAAACCGTCACCAACTTCCCCGTCGCGTTGTACACCGCGTTCACGATCGCCGGGGCCATCGAGATCACGCCGATCTCCCCAATGCCCTTCGCACCGAGGGCATTGATGATCGTATCCTCCTCCTCGACGAAGAGAGCATCCAGCTCGTGGATGTCCGCGTGCACGGGCAGGTGGTACTCCCCCAGGTCGGTATTGACGTACTTGCCTAGCTGGTTGTCCAGCAACGTCTCTTCCCGCAGCGCCATACTGATGCCCCAGACCATCCCGCCCAGGATCTGGCTGCGGGCCGTCTTCGGGTTCATGATCCGGCCGGCGGCCACGGCCGTCACCGCGCGGGTAACGTTGATGATGCCCAACTGCTCGTCCACTTCCACCTCCACGAAAGTGGCCGAGTGGGCCGCCCGGGTGTACTGCTTCAGCTTAAAGACATTGGGGATGTTGGACTCGGTAGCCGTCACTGACTTACCCTTGTTAAAGGCAATCAGGTCGGTTAACGGAATCCGGACGGAAGGGTCGGCATTCAGCACGATCGCCCCATCGGCGAAGGTCACGTCGGGCAGCAGGGCATTGCCGAGGGGGAAGCCGTCCAGGATCTGGGCGAGGTGAAAGAGTTTGTCCTTCAGTTCCAGACAGGCGGCCTTTACCGCCGAGCCGATCACTCCCGTCGTGTAGGAGCCTCCCTGGATGGGGGAGAGCGGGTGGCGGCTGTCTCCGTATTCGAAGGTGACGTCCTCCAGCGGCAGCCCGAGCTGGTCGGCGGCGATCTGGCTCATTACCGTGTAGGTGCCCTGACCGTTGTCGGTCACGGCGCTCTCCACCACTAACTTACCCCCGGCGGTAAAGGAAGCCGTGGCGCGCCCGGGCAGCGCAATGACGTCCCAGATCCCCGAGCTCATCCCGTGGCCCACCAGCCGGTTACCCCGGCGGTTGGGCGTGGCGGTCGGTTGGCGATCCGACCAGCCGAAGCGTTCCGCCCCCTGCCGGTAGCACTCCCGGAGTTCCTTGCTGGAGAAGGGCTTGTCGGAACTCACGTCCCGCTCCGCGTAGTTGCGCAGGCGGAACTCCAGCGGGTCGATTCCCAGTTGGTCGGCGAGCTGGTCCATGGTGGTCTCGATGGCCAGCATCCCGGTCACTCCACCCGGCGCGCGCATATCCATCGGGGTAAAACGGTCGAGGGGCACCAGGCGGTAGTCCAGCGTCACGTTGTCGGCCGGGTAGAGCATATTGGCGTGGTTGACGACCACCTCGTTGTAGTCCTCGAAGCGGGAGGTTTCCGCCAGGGCCTCGTGGTGGATGGCCGTCAGCGTGCCGTCGGTCGTGGCACCGAAACGGGTGGTCTGCAGGGTCTCGGGGCGGTGCCCGAAGGTGAACATCTGGGCCCGGTCCATGGAGACGCGGACGTTTCTTTTCAGTTCCAGGGCCGCCATTACGCTCAGCACCAGCTGGTACTGCGGCCGCAGCCCGGAGCCGAAGCCGCCCCCGACGAAGGGAGCGATCACCCGCACGTTTTTTCTCGAGAGCCCGAAGAGGTTACTCACGTACAGCTGGCCGTTACTCGTCCCCTGCGTCTTGTCGTAGATCGTCAGTTTGCCCTTCCCCTCGTAGACGGTAGTGGTGGCGAACATTTCCAGCGGGTTGTGGTGCTGGGAGCCGTGGTGGTATTTCCCTTCGAAGCGGGCATCGGCGGCAGCGTAAGCTTTTTCAAAATCGCCCCGCGGCCCCGGGGGGAGCGGCTTGATCAACGTAGCCAGTCCCTTCGCCGGTTTGCGGGCGTGGTCCAGGTTGGCCCTGAAGTCCACGTCGAAATCTTCCTCTTCGTAGCTCACGTTCAGGAGGGAGGCACCGTAGCGGGCCGCCTCGAAGGTTTCGGCCACTACCAGGGCAATGGGCTGACCGGAGAATTGAACCTCCGCGTCGTAGAGCGGCCGGAACGGTGACCCCGGGGGGGCATCCATGTCCGAGTACAGCAGATCGAAACGGGGGAGCTTCGAGCGGTGATCGTGGTGGAAAACCTCGATCACCCCGGCTACGGCCCGGGTGGCGGTCTCGTCGATCCCGGTGATCCTGCCCTTCACGATGGTGGCGTTGACCACGTAGCCGTGCAGCAGGTCGGGAACGTTGTACTCCGCGGCGTATTTCGCCCGCCCCGTCACCTTCAGGGCACCTTCGATGCGCCGGCGCGGTTGGCCGATTTCTTGATTGTTACTCATTACAAAGAGGGTTGTGCACCGGGGCGCTGGGAAGAAGGGTCGAGGGCCATCCGGCCGTTGCGGATCACCGCCCGGCGGGCCAGTTCGATCTTGAAGTCGTTGTCGCCGAAGCCGCTCGCCCCGGCGAGGATCAGGTCGGCGGCGGCCCCGAATTGCTCCGGGGTGGGGGAGCGGCCCACCAGGTAATCTTCCGCCGCGGGTACCCGCCAGGGTTTGTGCGCCACGCCCCCGAGGGCGATGCGGGCGCGGGAAATAAGGCCGTTTTCGTCCAGCTCCAGTCCGGTCGCCACGCTCACCAGGGCGAAGGCGTAGGAGTTGCGGTCGCGTAGCTTGAGGTAGCTGTGGTGGGCCGCGTAGCCGGTAGGGGGCAGGTCGATGGCCGTGATCAGTTCGTGCTCACCGAGGGTGTTATCACGCTGCGGCTCGTCTCCCGGCAGGCGGTGGAAATCGGCCAGGGAGATGCTGCGCTCACCGTCCGGTCCGCTGACCCGGACGACCGCCTCCAGGGCAGCCAGGGCCACGGCCATATCTCCGGGATACGTCGCGATGCAGTGTTGGCTGTGGCCGAGGATGGCGTGCAGCCGGTTGTGCCCCTCGATGGCCGGGCATCCCGAACCGGGGTTGCGCTTGTTGCAGGGGGAGGCCGGGTCGTAAAAGTAGTAGCACCGCGTCCGTTGCAGCAGGTTGCCGCCGTTGGTGGCGCTGTTCCGGATCTGGGCGGTCGCTCCCGCCAGAATGGTACGCGACAGCAGCGGGTACCGCTCCCGTACCAGCGGGTGGTAGGCCGTGGCGTTGTTCGTCACCAGGGCACCGAGGCGGAGGCCGCCGTCGGGCAGTTCACGGATGGTCTTCAGTTCCGAAAGTCCGTTCAGGTCGACCAGGGCGGCGGGGTGGGTCAGGTCGTACTTCCAGAGGTCGATCAGGTTGGTGCCGCCGGCAATGAATTCGTGACGGTCGTTTCCGGCGACGGCCCCGACGGCTCCGGGGACGGTTTCCGCCCGCAGGTAGTTAAATGGATTCATGCGCCTGGTTTTTTACCGCCATGATGGCGTCGATGATATTCGTATTGGCCCCGCAGCGGCAGAGGTTACCGCTCATCAGCTCCTTCACTTCCTCGCGGGTATCGGCCCGGCCCTCGGCGATGAGGGCCACGCCGCTGCAAATTTGCCCCGGGGTGCAGTAGCCGCACTGAAAGGCATCGTGGTCGATGAAGGCCTGTTGCAGGGGGTGCAGGGCTTCCGCCGTTCCGATGCCCTCGATGGTCGTGATCTCGCTGCCGTCCTTCATTACCGCCAGGGTGAGGCAGCTCAGGATGCGTTCCCCGTCACAGATCACGGTACAGGCTCCGCACTGTCCGTGGTCGCAGCCCTTCTTGGTGCCCGTCAGGTCGAGATGGTCGCGCAGGGCATCGAGCAGCGACACCCAGGGGGCCACGCTGAGTTGTTCGGGCCGGCCGTTTACGCTCAGGCGGACGGCGTGCGGTTGGGTAGGGGTGTCGGGCATGAGTGGCAGGTTTGATTGTCTAAGCGAAAAGTGGGGATAAGAGTTCGTTCCGAGGTCACCGGGGGCGACGGCGCGCGGGTGCCGAAATATCGAAAGGGGGCCGTTTTCCACGGTTTATGGTGAGATTGCACCTGCGTGCCCGCCCAAATTTTAATCAATAGTTTGTTACCCGAAACATTCCGCAACCGCTGCGCGATGCTTCTTTCCGGACTTGCAGCCCGAGCTTTTCGACCCACGAAACCCGTAATTTACCCCAACCGCCAACGCTCCCCCATGAACACGACCGCCAACAAACAAACGGCCATTGACTTTTACCGCACCGCCTACGAGGGCGACCCCGCCGGAGCCGTCGAACGCTACGTAGGCGCCGGTTACCTCCAGCATAACCCCGCCGTGGCCGACGGTACGGCCGGCTTCATCGCCTACTTCGGGCGGATGCAAAGGGAATACCCCGAAAAGTCCATTCGCTTCCTGCGCTGTATCGGGGAGGGCGACCTGGTGGCCCTGCACACCCACCAGACCTGGCCGGATAACGAGCAGTACGTGACCATGGATTTCTTCCGCTTCGACGATCACGGCAAGATCGTGGAACACTGGGATGCCATCCAGCGGGTACCGGAGCAGGCCGCGAACGATAACGGGATGTGCTGAGGTTTTACATCCTTTTACAACCCTTAACCCGCTGCCCCCGTACGTGCCGCTACCTTGCCGGCTCGCAAAATCAATCCTCATGCCATCCCTATCCCTATCGCTACTCCTTCTCTTCTCGCCCCTCCTCCTCGCCGCCCAGCCACCGCTGTCGCTGAGCACCGATGAAGGAAAGAGCTGGACGGACCTCACCAACGGACTACCCGAGGACGTACAACCCCGGAGCATAGAAGACCGGGCCGGCACCCTCTACCTCAGCACTTTCCGCTACGGGCTGTTCCGGATGGACCGGGACGACTGTATCTGGCAGCCCCTCGGTACCGGCCTGCCGCTCGGGGAAAGCTTCTTCCCCACCGCCCTGGGCATTCAGGACAGCGTGCTCGTGCTCGGGAACTACTGGGACGGTATCCACCGCTCCACGGATGGCGGAGCCCACTGGCAACCGGCCTCGACGGATCTCTCGGCCGTGATCGGTGACTTCCTGTTCCTCGGCGATACCCTCCTGGCGGCTACCCGCGACGGGTTATACCAGTCGCTCGACCAGGGAGACCACTGGACGGCCCGGGGCACGGACCGCACGGGGCTCAATGCCCTGGCCGTGCACCGGGGCCGGATCGTCGTCGCCAGCCAGAACGGGGCGGGGGTACTGACGGGGGAAGATATCTCCTGGAGCGCGCTCAGGAGCGAATGGGCCATCCTGCAATTATTCACCGGGGGGGAATACGTCTACGCCGCCAACCACTTCGGAGAAACCTACCGTAGCCGGACGGGCGGGGAGTGGACGGCCGCGAGCTGGCCGGGTTCCACCCAGTCGGAACAGGTGACCCCCACCTCCCGGGGGTGGGTGATGGCAACGGGTGTCGGTTGTCGGACGGAACGGTAAAACCACCCGCCCCGATCTACGTTAGGCGGGTAAAGCCCGATGCGATTTATCTACTTGTTTCTCCTTGGCCTGGTCTCCGGCCCCCTGTTCGCCCAGGACGCGGCTATCTCCGGCACCCTGGTCCAGGCCGCCAACAACGAGCCCCTCGGCTTCGCTACCGCGATCGCCTACCTGAGTACCGACAGCAGTATGGTGGCCAACGCCACGACGGAGGTGGACGGTGCTTTTTCGCTGTCCGTACCCACGGGGGAGTACTACCTCGTCTTCCAGTTTCTGGGCTACGACAACAAAACGGTGTCCGACCTGACGGTGACCGGGCCACTGGAGCTGGGCGTCGTAACGATGGGGCAGAGCGGAATCGCCCTCGACGTCGTGCAGGTGGAAGCGGAACGCAGCCAGCTGGTGATGAAACTGGACAAGCGGGTATTCAACGTCGGGAAGGACCTCACCGGAGCGGGCAATACGGCGGCGGATATCCTGAACAACGTTCCCTCCGTCAGCGTCGACCCGGAGGGCAACGTTTCGCTGAGGGGCAGTCAGGGCGTCCGTATCCTGGTGGACGGAAAGCCCTCCGCGATGCTGAATTCCGGGGACATCGACGCGCTGCGCCGGATGCAGGGCGACATCATCGAGAGCGTGGAGGTGATCACCAACCCCTCCGCCCGCTACGAGGCCGAGGGGGAAGCGGGCATCATCAACATCATCCTGAAGAAGAACAAGAAGACCGGCCTCAACGGCTCCTTCGGGGCCAACGTCGGCTACCCCGAGAACTTCGGGGCCAGCTACAGTCTGAACTATCGCCGCAACGCCTTCAATCTCTTCTCCAACTTCGGGGTCAGCTACCGGCGTTCCCCGGGGGGTGGGAGTAACGAACAGCGGTTTTTCTCCGACGACGGCAGCCTGCTGAACTTCTACGAAACCGTTACCGACCAGGATCGCGGCGGGCTGGGGGGTAATTTTCAACTGGGGACGGACTGGTTCGTCAACGACCGGACCCAGCTGACCGGTTACCTGCTCTACCGCCGCAGCAAGGACGATAACCTGGCCGACGTCAGCTACCGCGACTTTGACGAGAACCGCAACCTGACCCGCCTCACCCTCCGGGACACCGAGGAAGATTCCGAAAACCAGAACCTGGAGGCCAGTCTCAACTTTAAACGGACCTTCGCCGAAAAGGACCGGGAGTGGACGGCCGTCGCCCAGTACATCCTCGACGACGATCTGGAACTGACCGACATCCTGGAAACCGTGCGGGGGGAGACCGACCCGCTCTACCAGACCAGCAGCAACACGGAGTACGAAACCAACCTGCTCCTGCAGACCGACTACGTTCACCCCTTCAGCGACAGCCTCAAGATCGAGGGCGGCCTGCGCACGACCCTCCGGACCATCAAAAACGCCTACCAGGTGCGGGAGGGGACCGACCCCGCCGCCCTCACCATCGTGGACGCTTTTAACGACGAACTGGAGTACAACGAAAATATCTACGCCGGCTACTTCATCGCCAGCGGGGAGTTCGGCCGTACGGGGGTGCAACTCGGCCTGCGGGGGGAGCTGTCGGACGTTACCGCGGAATTGCTGCGCTCGGGCGAGCGCAACGAGCAGGATTACTTCAATTTCTTTCCCAGCGCCGCGCTGACCTACCAGTTCACCGAGGAGAGCCAGTGGCAACTGAGTTACAGCCGTCGTCTCAGCCGGCCCTACTTCCGGTTGCTGCTGCCCTTTTCCAACTTCAACAATCCGCGGAATAATTCCATCGGTAACCCTACGCTGCGGCCGGAGTACACCAACTCCTTCGAAACGGGCTATCTGCGCTATCTCCCCGCCGGTTCCCTGCTGGCCAGTGTCTACTACCGGCGCACGACCGGCGTGATCGAACGGCTGATCCTGCCGGGGGACGACGGCACCACCATCCGGTTTCCCGTCAACCTCGGCGAGCGGGATGCCTACGGCCTGGAAGTCAACCTCAGCTACGACCTGACCGCATGGTGGAAAACGACCTCCGATTTCAATTTCTACCGGGCCCTGGTCAGCGGCCGCTTCCAGGAGACGGATTACTCGGCCGACATCACTTCCTGGAACGGCCGGGTGACCAGCAAATTCGACGTGACGGACAAATTCCAGACCCAGCTCACCTTCGACTACAACGCCCCCCGCAATACCGCACAGGGTCGGGACCTGGCGGTCTACTCCGTAGACCTGGGTGCTTCCCTGGACGTACTGGCCGGCAAGGGGACCCTGACGCTGAGTGGCCGCGATCTGTTTAACACCCGCATCCAGCGCAGCGTGATCGACCAGCGGAATTACAGCTCCGTCTCCGACTTTCAGTGGCGGCGGGCGCAGTCCATCGTGCTGAGTTTCACCTACCGGCTGAACCAGGAGAAAAGGGGGTAAACTAAAACGGGGGCCACGAAGCGGTCTGCTTCGTGGCCCCCGTTGTTTACGGTAGCCGTACGGACTGGGCGGTTACTTGCCGGCCAGCTTGTCGGCACCGGCCTGTAGCGCACCGGCCAGGGTGTTCAGCATCGGGGCGTTGGAAGACAGACTCCGGGTTTTGGTCGCCAGGGAAGAAAGGAGCCCGGATACCTTGGAGCCGTTGATGTTACCGGTCTGTAGTTCAGCCTGGAGGGCTTTGAGGTCGGTAACGATGGGCGCGGTACCGTCCATGCTGCTCAGTTTGTTGATCCAGCTCTCGATGTTGGAGACGGCGGCCTGGGGGGACAGGGCGGTGAGGTCACCACCGGCGGACTGTACCGCATCGATGGTACCGGCCAGGAGTGGGTCTGCCTGAGGCATGGCGGGCGGGGGTGGGGGAGCCGTTTCCGTCATGGCCGGCGTTTCGGGCATTTCTTCGGTGGTCGCCGTTTGTTCGCCACAGGCGAAACACAGCAGGCTGAAGAGGAGTAGGGTGGAAAGGAATTTCATTATTAGCGTGTTTTAATTGGTGGTGTAACCTCAATGGAAAAAAAGTGTTCAGCCAGCGGGTGAAGTTTTGCGGCGGGCACGCAGGTGCGAAGCTTTCATAAGCTGCCCGTCGGTGGCAAACAATCACGGAGTTTACGGGGTATAGGAGCGAACCCACGCCTCTCCCTCCCTTGAAGAAATTTCTGGCCTCGCTCAATCCGCTCCAACTGCTGATCTACGGGTACTTCGGTATCCTGATCGTCGGCTTTCTCCTGCTGCGGTTACCGTTTATGCGAACGGGGGATATTTCTACCCTCGACGACCTCTTCACGGCTACCTCCGCCCTGTCCACTACCGGATTGGCTACGGTGGACGTTTCGGCCGGCTATACCTTCTGGGGGCAGTTGGTCATTCTGCTGCTGATCCAGCTGGGTGGGTTGGGCTATATGTCGCTGGGGTCCTTCTTCGTACTGATCCGCCGGCGTAAACTCTCCTCCATGAACGCCGAGTTGCTGAAGTACGATTTCAGCCTCCCGGATAATTTTGACGTGCTGTCGTTCATCCGGAGCATGGTCCTGTTCACGATCGGTATCGAGATCGTCGGAGCGATCGCCCTGGCGCTCGTCTTTTCCGCGGCGGGAGAGAGCGGCGTGGTCTGGAAGGGCATCTTCCACAGTATTTCCGCCTTCTGTACGGCGGGCTTCAGTCTGTTCAGCGACGGTTTCGTCCGTTTCTCCGGTAACTTCGGGCTGAACGCGGTCATTTCCGTACTGTCCGTCGCGGGAGCCCTCGGGTTCATTGTATTCACGGACCTGTTCCAGCGGGCGAAGGGGGAGAAACAACGCATCACCTACACCAGCCGGATCATCCTGCGGTTCACCTTCATCGGCATCCTGCTGGGGACGGCCGTGCTCTTTCTGAGCGACGAGAACATTGCCGGGATGGCCCCGGAGCGTGGGCTGCTGGTGGCATTTTTCCAGAGTATGTCGGCCTTCACGACGGTAGGGTTCAACACCTACGACATCGGGTCGATCGTACCCGGACCCTTGTTCGGCGTGATCCTGCTGATGATCATCGGTGCCTCTCCGTCCGGTACCGGCGGTGGTATGAAATCGACCACCTTCACCGCACTCTACGCCCAGCTGAAGAGCACGTTCCGGGGCGACCACCAGACGCTTTACCTCAACCGGATCATCCCCGACCATAAGGTGGCCATGGCTACGAGTAATTTTTTCTTCTACGTGCTTACGATCTGTCTGGGTACCTACCTGCTCCTGCTCACCGAATCGGGGGAAATGCACGAGATCCTCTTCGAAGCGGTGTCGGCGCTGGGGACGGTCGGCCTGTCCACCGGCCTGACCGGTGACCTGAGTGTACTGGGCCGCATCATCGTGATCTTTCTCATGTTCCTGGGCCGCATCGGCCCGCTTTCCTTCGGGATGGTTATTTTCCGGCCTTCGGAGGACCGGCCGGTCACCGCGGAGGTAGAGGACCTGGCGATCTGAACTGCCTTGGCTCCCCCCTCCCCGGCCGTCAGTGGGTAGCTTGCACCTGCGCGCGTCGCCCTGCCCGAGCACCTCGGGTATTTTTTTTCCAATCCAGCACGATAACACTCATTTTCCTATGCTCACAAAGCCTTACCCCTGTCTACTACTGTTCTTACTCACCCTGTCGTCCTACTGGCTAGCGGGTCAGTCTTCTGACTATATCATTACTGCCGGGCAGGACACCCTCTACGGTAAGATCGTCCGAAAGAACCCGAATACCTACCACCACGAAATCTACTTTCAGGCCCGTGGACAGTCTTTGCGCCAACTTTACCTTCCGGATGACATTCTGGGCTTCCGGGTCGGTAAGCGTACCGGGAACTACCTGTCTTCGGTCTTCATTCCCGAAGCGGGACAAGTATTTACCAATGGTACCTACTTTATGCTGCCCGTGGTGGAGGGGGATATCGAAGTGTACGAAGTCAGTCTGCGCAGGATAGAGAAACTCTCCTCGGGAGACCGGTTCAATTACTCAACCGCCTACTTGGTAGTGGAGAACGGCCGCGCGGTACTGGTCGAAAACCGTGCGGCGCTGAGGGCGTACCGGAGTACGGACAGTTGTTCCTCCCCGGCGCGGGAGACCGGTTTCGATACGTACGCGGTAGGTAATTACTTCGTAGCCGTAGCCGGCTGCGCCGGCGGACAGGCCAGACTTTTGCGGACGGAGAACAACATCAGGGAAATCGATTCCAGGCTTAGAAGTATATGCGGACGTAGGCTACTACAGCTACAACTGGTTGCCCGTGCTGCTGAGTAATTACCCGAGTCAGACCTACCTGCGTACTGAGCGAAGCAACGTTTCCCTCCGGGCGGGGCGGATGGTCTTTTCGCGGTTAGAGGCCAGGGCCGGCCTGTCATTCGGTAAGTACCAAAGCGAGGCCGAGCGGACGGTCAGAAATCTGTCTACCGGGATGGATACCACGCTCAACTCCACGACCGTGGAGCAAACCGTACTCTCTCCGGAGGTATCCCTGTACTATCACCTCCCGCTGGGGGGCGGTAAAGCCACGGTGTACGGTAGTTTGGGCCTTCGGTACGCCGTAGTGCTCAAGGGTACGACGGAGCGCACGCGCGGCGACGGAAGCAGCCGGGGAGACCGGCTCCTGTACGAGGCGGGAACGGATTCCGCCGGGGAGTACGCACCCACTAATTTCAGTCAGTTCACTATCGGTGCCGGCGTACAGTTCGAGCTTGGCCCCCTGGACCCCTACCTGGAAGTCCGCTACTTCTTTAATTCCCAGTTTCTGGGGAGTGGGCAGACGTACGTTTACCGGGAACTGGGCGTAAATTTAGGCGTACGATTCTGAACGCAGCCCGGAGCGAGCAATATGTCCGCCGGGCCAAACCTCAGGCGGGGCCACCGGCGTTCACTGCCCATGACCCTCATCCTCGGTGCCGGACAGGCCGGTCTCGCCGCCGCCTACTACCTCCAACAAGCCAACCAAGAGTTTCTCCTCCTCGACGCCAACGACCGCATCGGCGACCAGTGGCGGCGACGCTGGGACGGCCTCTCCCTCTTCAGCCCCCAGCGCTACAACGCCCTGCCCGGCTGGCCACCCCCCGGCGGGCCCGACTACCTGCCCACCCGCCTGGAGGCCGCCGACTACCTGGAGAATTACGCCGCCCACTATGGTTTTCCCATCCGCATGAACCAGCGGGTGACGCGGGTGAGCAAAGCCGACGACTTTCTGGTCGAAACGGAAACGGACCGCTTCCGGGCCGATCGGGTGATCGTCGCTACGGGAGCGTACCGGACGCCCTACATCCCAAAGATCGTACAGGATGCTTTCCCCCGGGACATGCCCCAGCGACACGCGGCGGAGATCGCGGACATCTCGGAGATCGGCGGGCCGGATGCCTCCGTACTCGTGGTCGGGGCGGGGGCCAGCGGGCTGCAGCTCAGCCGGCTGCTGCTGGAGACGGGAGCGGCCGTTACCCTCGTCGGGCCGAAGCTGGGCGACCTGCCCCGCAGCATCCTCGGTAAGGACATCTACTGGTGGCTCTACAAATCCGGACTGATCACGCTGCGGACCGACCGCGGGCTGGGCAAGCTCATCAGCGGGGAAATGGGGGACGTTACGGTGGCCGAGCACCCCGGGGAGTTGGCCAAACACCCGAAGCTTCGCCGGATCGTCAACCACGTAGAACGCTTCGGGGACGACCGGATCTACTTTCGCTGTAAGCAGTCCGATCCGGACGGGCTGCCCTGGTCGCCGAAAAAAAATCGCTCCCTGCTCTGGTGTACCGGCTACCGGAACCGGTGGGATTTTCTTCCGGAGGGATCCACCGGGGAAGATGGTGAAACCCTGCACCTGCGCGCCGACGCCCCCTTTACCTCTGCCACTCATCCCGGACTACATTTCCTGGGCCTCCCGAAGCTGCGACGGATGAATTCCAGCCTGATGGGCGGGGTGGGGGAGGATGCACGTGCACTGATTACTACCTTTGCGGGGAACACCCACATCTGAACGAATGAAGAATCCTCCCAAACACGGCCCCATTGAATGGGTACTCATCACCGGAGCCAGTCACGGTATCGGTCGGGCACTCGCCCTGGAATGTCTGGATAACGGGCTGGCCGTCGCCATCGTGGCGCTGGACAACAAGAATCTGATTGAGATGGAACGGGAGTGCGCCGCCCGACCCGGTTGCATCACCGCTTTCCTGGGCCTTGACCTGACGTCGACCGACGCCATGAACCAGATCGAAGACTGGCTCGACCGGGAGAAGATCCAGCTGAAATACCTCATCAACAACGCCGGGTTTGGCCGTGGCGGCCTCTTCGAGCACACCGACTTGCGGACCTACCGCACCATGATGCGGCTCAACAACCAGGTGATGATGGAGCTGGTGTACCGCCTGCTGCCCCAGCTGATAGCGAGCCGGGGAGGTATCCTGAACATGAGCAGCATGGAGGCTACGCTGCCGCTGCCCTACAAAACGGTGTACACCGGCACCAAGAGTTTCGTGTACAGCTTCAGTCTCGCCCTGCGCGAGGAAATGGCCTACCACGACGTGGGGGTGTCCGTACTCTGCCCCGGTCCGGTGATCACCAACGAAGACGGCATGAAAAGGGTGCGCGCCCAGGGCTGGCGGGCCAAATTACTGGTAAAGCTACCGGAAGACATTGCCCCGGAAGCCATCAGCGGGATGCTGGCCAACAAGGATGTTATTCGCCCCGGGCTGCTGGTGAAAATCTTGGTGACCGTAGGCTACCTCGTCCCCCGGAAGTGGCGCATGGCCGGGTTGGAGAAGATATTCAGTCGGTACCGGGAAGAGGTGCCGGAGGCGGTGCTGGAGGAAGTAGCGGTGTAAAAAAAGCCAAGTAGTAAATGATGGAATGGTTACGTAAACTGAAGCTGGTACGAGATTTTGATTTCACGATCAATGCGGATGGGGAAAATTTCCCCCGTAAATTCTCTGCTGCCGTGGATCGGGGAGGGACCGGTTTTTTCTCGAACTTCTCCGATATATTTTCTTCCTCGGCCAATCTGTACAAGGGGGAGGTGAACGGCCGACGTTTCAGCATCAAAAAGAAGGCTAAATTCTTTCAGCAGAATCTGAATATGGCTACTGCCGTAGGGACTTTCTCTTCGGAACGCGACACGATCAGGTTTCAGGGTACGGTAAGCTCTCTTACCTGGAAAGCCATTCCTTTTCTAGTGTTTATACTGCTGTTTTACGGAGCCTTTTTGGGTGTCTTCGTATTGGGAGGTCTGGGTGAGGATGTCCCGGCGTTCGTACTGATCTTCCTATTGGTACACGCAGCGTTCATGATTGGTATTCCGTATGTGATAATACGGAAAAGCGTGAGTAGCCTGATCTCCGATTTTGAACGCGATCTCTACTATATCGCCCGTTAGCCCGGGAAGAATTCCTCGATCCCCACCATCTCTTCCGACAGCGCCCACAACCGCGCCGCCTCCGCCTCGTCGTAGCTCGACGAGTAAGATTTTTTTGGTTGGCAATCGTCCCAGTACAAACCGCTTTGTTCCAGCACCGCTGGTTCCGTAGCCAGGTAGATACTCGTGGCGGCCCCCTCGGCCGGAGTCTTGTGGCCGCTCATGCGGCGGCGGACCCGCCAGGCCAGCCGGTGCAGCCAGGTGTTGCCCTTCAGCCCGATGTCGGTTTGCACCAGGCCGGGTTGTACGGCGTAGATGGCCGGATAGTCCGGCCCCGGCCGCCGCCGTTCGTACTCGTAGACGAACAGCACGTTGGCCAGCTTACTCTGGGCGTAGCTGCGCAGACCGTGGTAATTTTTGTCCAGGTTGAGATCGTCGAAGAACATCCCCTTGATCTGCCTGTGGCTGTCGCTGGCGACGCAGACGATGCGGCTGCCGGGGCTCTTGCGCAGCACGGGCAGCAGCAGGTGGCTCAGCAGGAAGTAGGCCAGGTGGTTGACGGCCAGGGTTTTTTCCACCCCCTCCGCCGTCAGCTCCTGGTGGCTGTTCCAGACGCCGGCGTTGTTCACCAGCACGTCCAGCCGTCCGGTTACGGCACGGGCCGCTTCCGCCAGGGCGCGTACCTCGTCCAGCTTCGAGAGGTCGGCCCCGAGTGGGGTCAGGTCACTGTGTCCCGGCTCGGCGCGCAGTAGTTCCGCGGCGGCGGTGGCTTTGGTCAGCGTTCGCCCGTGCAGCAGGACGTGGTAGCCACGCCGGGCCAGTTCGCGGGCCGTTTCCATCCCGATGCCGCCGGTGGCACCGGTGACGAGTGCGGTCTTCTGTCCCATGCTCAGGCCGATTTTTTCAGTACGTCCTCGATTCCGGACTCCACTCCCCGCAGCCGTTCGCGGCAGGCGGTGATGAGGGCCTCCGCCCGGGCTACGCGCTCGTGTAACCGGTCGATATCGGCGGGCGTTTCCTGTAGCTGGGCGAGGATGGTCTCCAGTTCTTGAATGGCTTCTTCGTAGGTCACGGTCTGCTCGGTAGTCGTTTAGTTGGTAGTCAGTGGTAGTGGAGGTTGTCGGACATCTCGTAGTTCCGATGACAATCGGTACGGAGGAAGTCCGACAACTCGGAACGTACTCACATCTTCACGTTCATCAGTCCGCAAAGATCCTTCACTTCCCGCACCGTCTCCTGCGCCCGCTTCCGGATTTCGAAACTGCTCTGCTTGATCTGGTTCTTCACCGTCTTGCGGTCGGCCTTCAGTTCGGCCAGCCGCTGCTGGATGGGGGCGGCTACGGAGACGAGGCCGTCGGCAACTTCCTGCTTCAGGTCACTGTACCGCAGGCTGCCGGCCTCGTAGTCGGCCAGCAAGGCGGCGTGGGCGTCGGTGCGCCCGCTGGCTTCCAGCAGGCTGAAGAGGTTGGAGACCCCGGCACTCATTTCCCCTTCGGGAGTATCTCCGCTATCCGTCACCGCGCTGGCGATCTGCTTACGGATCACCCTTTCCGCGGCGAATACGTCGATGTTGTGCTTATCCCCGGCGCTGGCACTCATTTTGCGGCTGGGGTCGGCGGTACTCATCACCTTGGCAATCTTGGTGTAGAGGGCTTCGGGTACGGGGAAGTATTCCTTTCCGGCGAAGTTGTTGAAGCGCTGGGCGATATTGCGGGTCAGCTCCAGGTGCTGTTCCTGGTCCTTACCGACGGGCACGATACCGGCTTTATAGATCAGGATGTCGGCGGCCTGCAGGGCGGGGTAGGCGAACAGGCCGGCGGAGATAAAGCCCTCGCTGCCCTTCGAATCGTTCTGGGCACTTTTGTCCTTGAACTGCGTCATGCGGGACAGCTGTCCGTAGCTGGTGAAGCAGTTCAGGATCCAGGCCAGTTCGGTGTGCTCCGGGACGAGGCTCTGGATAAAGAGGTTCTCCGGTTTGATCCCGCAGGCCATCAGGTTGAAGCACAGGTCCCAACTGGTCTCCGCCAGCTTTTTAGCCGTAAAGGGCATGGTCATGGCGTGGTAATTCACCACCATGTAGAGGCAATCGTACTCTTCCTGCAACCGCTTCCAGTTCTCCACGGCCCCGAAGTAACGTCCGAAGTGAAGCTTGCCGGTGGGCTGAATACCCGAGAGGATGGTCTTATTCATGCTGCAAAAGTAAGCAAGCGGGGCGACGGAGCGCAGGTGCCGGCTTTTTTTAAAATCCGGGAGTGCCCGGTAGCGTACGCCCGCGTCCCCCGCCATTACCTTTGCGCCTTCCAACATGCGCAACTCCTTTTTCATCCTCGGCTGTCTCGGTATCGGTCTGTTCCTGCCCGCGCTCGGCGACTATACCGCCGTCATCCGGCCATTTCTGATGCTGCTGCTGTTCCTCGCGTTCCTGCGCGTACGCCTGAGCCGGACCCTCTTTCGGCGGGAACACCTCTACGCCGCCCTGCTGCTGCCGCTGGGGGCGGGACTGGCCTACCAACTGGGCGCGCTCTACGACCGGGAGCTGGCCGTCAATCTCCTGGTCATCGCGCTGGCCCCGACGGCCGTCATCACCCCGGTACTGGTGGACCTAGCCCGGGGAAAAGTGACCTACGCCATCGGCGGCATCCTGGTCACTCACCTGGCCTGGGCGCTGTACTTACCGCTGCTGCTACCCTTCGTGGCGGACGCCCGGCCTTCCATTCCCGCCCTGCTCGGGTTGTTCTGGACGGTCGGGGTCACGGTGGGCCTGCCGCTACTGCTGGCCCAGACCGTCCGCCGGTGGGGCAGTGGGGCACTCCCGTTCTTCGACCGGGTCGGGAAGTACGGTATTTACCTCTTTCTCATCAACGTGACGATAGCCGCGGGCAGGCTCTCGCAGTACCTCCGCTACGAGGCCGCCGTTTCCCTGACTTTCCTGCTGCTGGTGGCGGCCGGGGTGGTCCTGGTCGGCGGACTACTCTTCGCGGTGGGCAGCCGGGTGTGCCCCCCCGGGCTTACCCTGGAGGGCAGCCTCGTCCTGGGAAGGAAGAACACCATGCTGTCCATCTGGATGGCCCTGACCTTCCTCTCCCCGCTTGCCATCATTGCCCCCATGCTGTACATCCTGTTTCAGAACGTGCTGTTCGCCGGGCAACTGGGTTACCGGGCGCGAAAAGCCCGGCTCGGCGGACTTACCGGACCACCACCCGTCTGACCCAGTCGCCCTCGTCCATCACCCCGCGTAGCAGGTAGACCCCGGCCGGCAAACCCCGTACGGCAATCCGTAGCGGTTCGTCGGTAAGCGGTTCGTTCACCGGCCGGCTACGGACCTGGCGTCCGTGCAGATCGAGTAGCTGCAGTTCCGTAGTCTGTTTCCGGGTAGAATGATCGAGCCGGACGTACAGTGCGTCGCCCGTCGGTTGGGGGAAGAGCCGGATGCTGAGGTAATCTTCCGTATTTCCGATCGGCGTATCCCCCTGGATACCCAGCGGCCGGGTGAAGCGGAACCGCGGACACTCCCGTCCGTCCACCATCCGGTAGACGGAGAGTCGGACGAAGTAAGTGCCGAAACCCGGGAAGGTGTAGCTGAGCGGGCTTCCCGAACCGACCGTCATCCAGGGCGATCCGCTGCGGCGTACTTCCCAGACCAGCCGGTCGCAACCCGTCACCCGGCCGAGGGCGGAAAGGGAATAGCTCAGGGAGCCACTCGCCGTCGGAGTCGCCACGAAACCGGCCGCGGCCAGTTCCTCCGCCCCCTGACAAGTGCAGGGCTCGATCTCGCAGTCCGGCATGACCAGGCAAGCCTCGAAGTTGCAGCAATTCAGGTGGTGGTCGTCATCGTCCGCCTGGTGGAGCGCGACAACAAAGCAGATCGTGTCTCCCGGCATGGCGGGCGGGCCGATCACGATCTGTAGCGGGGCGGCGTCTCCCGGAGCCAGGTCGGCGGCCAGGTCCACCCGCTGGTCGTATACCCCGTAGGGAGCATCGAAGACAAGGTTGACGTGGCCGATGGGGAAGTCGGAAGTATTCACCACCGTCCCGTTCCAGACGTAGCCCTCCCGACCACAGTCAATCTGTCCTGCGGTGAGGTAACCGCAGTCCGATTCGCACTCCACGGTGATGGTGTCCCGACAAACGATCTCCCCGTCGCTGAGCCACTTGATCTCCACTTGCTGCTCCAGGCCGGTGGTTTCGTCCAGGCAGAAGGTGGGCAGGGTAAATACACCGGTCGGTACGTCACCGGCTACCGGGGAAAGGACGGCCGATCGGTCATCCGTGGAAATATTTGCCAACCAGTCACCACCGAAAGTGGTACGAACCGACAGTTGTCCGTCCGCCTCCAGCAGACAGTAGGCAATCTCGTCGAAGGTGCCGGGGTCGTTGCCGTTGAACAGGATCACTTCGTAGCAGCAGTCGCCCTCGTCGGTGGGGCGTACCCGGCGGACGCCCAGGTCGTTGCAGGGGTCGCAGTCGGGGACGACCAGACAGTATTCCTCGGTACTGGAACAGCAGAGGGCCGTCGGGTCTTCCTCCGGCGGGGCGGAGTGGACGATCAGGCTGTAGCAGAATTCCTCTCCCGCCGGTACGTCATCCAGGACCTGGCTGAAACTCCGGCACTCCCCGGGAGCGAGGGGCGTCCCCAGTATCATGGAGATGGGCGGGTCGGTCACCGCGGCCGGCGTGAGGGGCAGCAGCTCGAAGTAGCCGACGGAGAATTCGCTCGCCGATCCGTTGCAGATGGTATAGAAGAACACGAGTTGTCCATCTTCATCGCAGACCAGTGTGTCGCGGGCAATGTAGGCGCACTCCCGCTCCACCTCACAGTCGGTGGTGAGCGTATCGGAGCAAACCACCTTCCCGCCCTGGTCCAGGTAGGAGACGATGATGGTCTGGGGGGCCTCGTCGAAGTCCCCCGGGCAGAGTTCGAGGACGGAAGCCGACGGGGGAAGCGGGTCGCCTCCCGTTGCCAGGGTGACCTGACCGGGGCCGCCGTCAAACACCTCGGTGAAAATAGGATTGATGGCACCTGCGTCCTCGCCCAGTGTCGCGTCCGGAGAGGAGACGTCGATGGCGAAAATGCCGCCCGGGAGCCCGGTGTAGGTAAGCCGGAAGCAGCAATCCTCGTCCGAACTCGGCGTAAGCGTGGTCACGATGTCATCGCAGGGCGTCGTCGTGGAGTCGCAGTCGATGAACTCCAGATAGAGGCTGTCGGATTCCGCCGTACAGCCGAATTCATTGGTCACGGCCACGCTGTAGGAACCGGAAACGGACGTGATCTGAACGGCCGTGGTGTTGCCGTTCGGCGCACCGTTGAAACTCCAGGCGTAGGTCAGGTCGTCGCCCACGGGTGCGTAGAGGGTGTCCGGTCCGCAGGGCTCATAACAGCCGGTCGGTACATTGCAGATGTCCGGTAGCGGGTGAATGACGGCCGAGGCGCTTGCCGGAACAGCCGCTGACGGGGTCGGTGGCCACCACGGTGTAGGTGCCGGCCAGGTAAGTGAAGGTGGAAACTCCGGTAGCCCCGTTGCTCCAGACGTAATTCAGGGCGGGGTCGAAATTGGTGACCGTGATGGTACTGCCGTCACCGGCGCAGTCCATCCCGCCCACGATGGCCACCGTCGGCAGGGGGAAACGGCGACCTGCACGGTCACCGGTACGCTCTCGTTCTCGCACTGGCCGTCGGAGACCACCAGCCGGTAGGGGTTGTCCAGCGTACCGGAAAAGACGAACAGGGTCTGGCCGCTGCCCACCGGCGTGCCGCTGCCGTTGAACCAACTGTAGGTCAGTCCGCTCGTGGCCGCCCGCAGGGTGGTGGAACCCGCATCGCAGATGAAGGGGTTACCGACCACCGTAGCGTCCGGAAGTTCCCGCAGCTGGATCCTCATGGAGTCCAGCACCCGGCTGCAGCCGGCGGCATTGGTTACCGTAACGTCGAAACTGCCGGCGGTACTGACGTCGATGGTCGGGGAGCTTTCCCCCGTACTCCAGGCGTAGCCATCGGCGGGAACGGAAGTGGAAAGCGTCGTGGTCTCCCCCGCGCAGAGGATGCCGCCCAGGGAGGAGACGATCTCGGCCTCCGCCGGATTGGCCAGGGCGGTGACCGTCCGGATCGACGTATCCCGGCACCCTCCCGCGTTCAGCGTAGTGAGGGTGACCGTGAAAGTACCGGCCGTAACGTAGGTCCTCACGGGGTTACTGCCGGAAAAAAAGCTGCCGTCGCCGAAGTCCCAGTTGATCTCCAGCAGGTTACTACCGGTTTCCAGGAAGGTGATGGGAAGCCCTACGCAGACCGTCGACGGGGCGGTGGTGAAGTCGGTGTCCGGCAGGTAGCGCACTTCGACCGGCAGCGTGGCCGTGTCCGTACAGCCGGCCGCGTTGGTGATGACGAGGGTTACGTCATAGTCGCCGTTGGCACCGTACTGGTGGACGGGATTGAAGTCGGTGGAAGTGTTGCCGTCGTCGAAATCCCACTGTACGCCGGTGATGGGGCTGACCGTCCGGCCGCGGGAAGTATTGATGAAGGTGACCTCGCCGCAATTTTCGGTGAAGTCGAATTCCGCCAGTAGTGGACGGCAGAATTCCGTTGTCCGGTCCTGGACGCAGAATTCCGTATCTCCGTTGGCGTCGGGCCGGCTTTCGACCACGACCCGGCTGGTCACCCGGTAGCAGCCGGTATCCCTCGCCGTGAGGATGATGGAATCCCCGAAGCTCTCCAGTAAAATGACCGGGGGAACATCGTACACGAAGAAGTGACTGGAAACGCTGTCCGGCGGGTAGTCCGCTACCACCGAAACCCGGTTACAGTCGGGTGGGTCCTGATTGGTGGCCGTGATGAAATGCTGCTGGGGCCAGTCGAAGATAAAGCCCTCCCCGCAACAGGTCAGGTGGCGGATGATCACGGGGTCGCTCTCCGTTTCGCAGCCGTTCACATCGGTTGCCACCGCGTAGTAGGAAAAGGTACCGGGAACGGTGCTGAAGTCGTGGGTGAAGGTGAAGTCCGTCGTGGAAGCGCCCTGGGAAATACCGTTGCAGAACCACTCCACCGTATCGGCGGTGGTGGTGGCGGTCAGCAGCGTAGACAGCGGCAATTGGTTGACGTCGCAGACGCGGAAGGAGCGCGGGCCGTCTACCGCAATCGTCAGTTCCGGGCCGGGCACCTCGACCACTTCGTAAATGTCGGAGGAGGGGCAGCCGTTGCCGTCGGTGGCCTGAACGGAGTAGATGTCCGGCTCCGTCACGGTAATGTCGTTGGTCATCTCCCCGGTATTCCACAGTACGCCGGTATAGGCGGGGCCGACGGACAGCACGGTCGAGCCTCCCGGGCAGAGCGGGTCGCCCTGGGTGATGACCACCGGTACGGGGTCGCTCAGTTCGACGTCGAGGCTCATCGTGGTGTCGATTCCGCAGAGCGTCATGGTGAGGTTGACCGTAGCCGGACCATCGTCGTCGTTCCAAAGGACGACCACCGTCGGGGTGCCCTGGCCGGAAGCGATACTCCCCGCCGTCGGCAGATCGATGGACCAGTCGTAGGTCGTCGCCGGGTCCTGGGGGACCGTGACCGTGTATATCTTTTCCGCGTTGGTGCAACCGTCATCACCGTCGATCTCCGGGCTGCCGGTAAACCGGCGACTGTTTACGTCCAGCGTGGTTCCCGCGGCGGTGCAGAAGGGGGCGTCGGCCAGACTGGTACTCACCGAAACGGAGGCTCCGGAGGCGGCCGTCCACAGCACCGTCACCGCGGTGGCGGGAGAACCGGTGACGGTTCCGCCGACCGCCGTCCAGTTATAGATTTGCCCCGGCACCGGAGCAGCGATGGTGTAGAGTATTTCGTCGCCCACGCAGTAGTCCGTCGGTCCGCTGATCGTAGCGGGCAGGGCCTCGAAGACAGTAAAGCGGAAGGTCTGTACCGTCGTGCAGTAAAGCGTGGGGTCGGTGACCGTGGCGGTCATGACGTAACTACCGGGCGTGGTCAGGTCCACGTCGATCGTATTCGCTCCGGTAGGCGTGAAGGGCAGGACAGGGTCGATGGTCCAGGTGAAGCTGCCCCCCGCCCCGCCGAAGGCCCCGAAGGAAGCAGTGCCGCCGACGCAGAGATCCGTAGCCCCGCCGATCGCGAAGTCGCCCAGTACCTCCACCGTGAAGGTGGCCGAGCCCGTACAGGGGCTGTCCTCGTGGCCGGGCAGCCCGTTGAGGAAGTCACTGCCGTAGGTCACCGAAATGGTGTAAGTACCGGGAACCGTGGGCCAGGTGATGGAAACGTCGTGGCCGTCGATCGGCCCGTCGATGGTACCCCCGTCAACCTGCCAGTCGTAGGTGACGCCCTGCCACTTCGGGAGGGCGTAGTCGGCCACGTCGCCGGGGCAAACGCGCTCCGGCCCGGTGATCACGCCGGACTGGGAAATGATGGGTACCAGTACGGTGGTCGGCAGCTCGCAGTAGTCGGTCGTACAGTCCAGAACGGCCAGGCTGATGGTGCCGGCGGGGCCGCTGCCCCAGACCACGGTGATGGAGTCCCCGTCGTCTTCAATGATGTCTCCGTTGGGGCTGACCTCCCAGACGTTACTGAAGCAATCGGCATCCGTCCAGTAACGGCTGGTGTCTCCCTCGCAGAGGGTGGAAACCCAGAAGACGGACGGGCCGGGCAGGTCACCCACCACCACTTCCTGGCGGAGGGAATCGGTGCAGCAGCACAACTCGGGCCCACCATCGCTGGTGGCGAACAGCGTAACGACGTAGGTACCGGGAGCGGAGTATACGTGACTGGTGGATACCTCGTTCGTGGCCGTAGAACCGTCGCCGAAGTTCCAGTCGTAGGTCACGCCCGGCTCGACGTTGGTGTTGGTGAACTGCACCGGTACGTCCAGACAGACAACGGGGGCCACGTCGAACTGGGGGTCCGGGTCGGGGTTCAACTCGATGCAGAATTCCCGCTCCCGGAGTATGCCGCTGCCGTCATCGGCAATAATGGTCAGGAAACCCTCCGTGCCTTCCGGCCACAGCACGGTTACGCTGCCGGTGCCGGAGGCCACTACGGTACCGTCGGTCAGGTAGGAATAACTGACCGTGGGGTCGGCGGAGTAGGTGTAAGTCGCCTCGCTGTCCGCACAGGCCGGAATACAATTGCGGCTACTGTCACCGGTGGGGCGGGGCAGGTCCTCGAGATCGACCAGCCCGCAGGCGGGTTTCGGGCACTTCAGTTCCACCTCGAAACGGACGCTGAAATCGGCTTCGGTACCGTCGGCAAGTACGGTCAATCCGAAAAGCTGGAAGTCAGCGGTGAAGCCGCAGCAACTCTCCTGCCCCTCGATGACCTGGAGAAAGCGGTCCTCGGCCAGTCGCAGACAGGGGCCGTTTTCGAAGGAGGCATCGACGGAGAAGGGGCTGCCGGGAAGGTAGGCGTACAGGTCGGTGAAGGCGCCGGGGTCGTAGTCGAGGCAAAGCTCGACGGGCTCGTTCTGGGCGGCCAGCCCCGGCCCCCAGAGGGGAAGGAGCGCGAAAAAAAGAGACAGAAAAGCGGCTAAACTGTAGTGGTGTGACATTAGTGAGTGGGATTGATCTCCCGGAAGGTAGCTATTTAAACACTAATGTGTTTGAACGTGTTTTACACTTGTAATAAATACACTGGTGAACAATGGCGCGGACGCAGGTGCGGACTTACCCTGAAACTGCCTGTCAGAACTTGTGAATAAAAAACACTCGGAATAGAATTGTTGGCGGAACCCCGGTCCGAAAAGGCGGGTTACAAAAGCATACCTGTTATCACCTTCCAGCCCATAACCATCATGAGAATTGCTTTTATCGGAAACTATCCGCCCAAGGCCTGCGGAATCGGAACGTTCACCAACAGTCTGGCGCGGGCGATCCTGAGCAATCTGTCCGCCGACCGGATCGAGGACTACGCGGAGGTGATTGCGATGGAGGACCCCGCCGAGGCGCACGACTACCCCGCGGAGGTGACCCGGACCATCAACCCCGTCGTTCCGGCGGAATACCGGGCGGCCGCGGATTACCTGAACGACCGGCAATTCGACCTGGTCGTCCTCCAGCACGAGTACGGTATTTTCGGGGGAGACGACGGGCTGTTCGTACTCCAACTGATCGACCGGCTCCGGGTACCGCTGGTAGTGACCTGCCACACCGTACTGAAGGAACCTAGTTTCGGTCAGCGCAACGTACTGCGCCGCATCAGCGAACGGGCCCAGGCGATGGTGGTGATGTCCCGTCTGGCGGAGGAACTGCTGCAACGGGTGTTCGACGTAGCCACGGAGAAGATTCACGTCATCGAGCACGGCGTTCCGGAGATCGAAATGGCCGGTCGGGAGGTGCTGCGCGATAAGTTGGGCTGGGGCGGCCGGACGGTGCTGTTCACCTTCGGTCTCCTGGGCCGGGGTAAGGGGATAGAGACGGCCATCCGGGCCCTGCCGGCCATCGTGGAGCGGCATCCGGATACGCTCTACGTCGTGCTGGGCAAGACGCACCCCCACGTCGTGCGTGACAACGGGGAGGAATACCGGGAGTACCTGCGGGCCCTGGCCGCGGAACTGGGCGTGGGGGACAACCTGGTGATGATCAGTAAATTCGCCAGCGAGCAGGACCTCTTCGAGCACCTCCGGGCCTGTGATCTCTACGTCATTCCCTACCCGAACGAGGCCCAGATCACCAGCGGCACCCTGGCCTACGCCGTAGGGGCGGGCTGCGCCGTGGTGAGTACGCCCTTCTGGCACGCCACCGAACTGCTGGGCGAGGAACGGGGCCGCCTCTTCCCCTTTCACGATCACGCGACCCTGGCCGGTATCGCCCTGGAATTACTGGAGGATACCGACGCGTTGGAAGCCCTGCGCCGCCGCGCCGCGACCTACGGAAAATCACTAGTCTGGCCCCGCATCGGGAAGCAGTACCTGGATACTTTCGGGACGGCCACGGCGGCCTTCAAGGAGAATCGCATCCTGCGCGCCGCCGCCCAGCCCCTGCCGGAACTCGATCTGCGGCACCTGCGTCGTTTCACGGATGATTGCGGTATGCTGCAACACGGAAAGTACGCCCTGCCGAACCGCTACGAGGGTTACTGCCTGGACGATAACGGACGGGCCCTGCTGCTGGTGGGGATGCTGCTGCGCGAAGGCCTCGGCGACCGCCGGGAACTGGAGCGGCTGTCCGATATTTACCTCAGCTACGTGTACCACGCCCAGGATACCGACGGGACGTTCCGAAATTTCATGAGTTACGATCGTCGCTTCCTGGAGCGCGTCGGCTCGGAAGACAGCTACGGACGCTCCATCTGGGGTGTCGCCTACTGCCTGGCCCACCCGCCCCGCGCGGACCAGCGCCCCCTGCTGGAGGAGATCTTCATCCGGGCCGTCGGCCATCTCGACCAGGCCCGTAGCCCCCGTACGGTAGCCTACGGCGTGATCGCCCTGAGTTATTACCTGGATTTTCAGCCCGGCAACGAGGAGATGCTCAACCGGCTGGACCGGCTCTGCAACCGTCTGGTCGATCACTACACCGACAACCTCCACGAAGACTGGCGCTGGTTCGAGGGCTACCTGACCTACAGCAACGGCGTGCTGCCCTACGCCCTGTTCCGTTCGCTCCACCACCTGAACAAGGACGGCATCCGCCGGGTGGCCGAGGAGAGTACGGACTTCCTGGCCCGGCAGACGATCGTGGAGGGCACCATGAGCCCCATTGGCTGCAATCAGCCCTTTCTCCGCAGCCAGGAGCGGCCCCACTTCGACCAGCAACCCATCGACGTGATGGCCAAAGTGCTGCTGTTCAGCGAGGCCTGCCGCCACCAGCGGATGCAGCCTCACTGCGACAATACCCGGATCGCCTTCGAGTGGTTCCGGGGGCAGAACGACCTGAACATCCCGCTCTACAATCCCGATACCGGGGGGTGCCACGACGGTCTGATGGCCCACGGTCTGAACCAGAACCAGGGAGCGGAAAGCCTGCTGGCCTACCTCATCAGCCGCACCGAAATGGTCGCCTTCGAACGCGACGACCACCCCTGCGATGGCGGGAAGCCGGCGGACGTTCCCGGGGAAAAAGAAAAGCGGGCCTTGGCCCTGATGGCGTGAGGGTAGCGATGCTCGCCCCCATCGCCTGGGCCACCCCGCCGTCCGCCTACGGCCCCTGGGAGCAGGTAACCAGCCACCTGACGGAGGGGCTGGTGGCCCGGGGAATCGACGTTACCCTGTTCGCCACGGCGACCAGCCGGACAGCGGGAAAGTTGGTCGCCACGACACCGGCCGGTTACGCCGAACAACCGGGGCAGGACGCCAAAATTTTAGAATACCTACACATCAGCCAAGTTATGGGACTCGCCAGCGAATTTGACCTCATCCACAACCAGTTCGATTTCATGCCGCTTACTTACAGCGAGCTGATCGACACTCCCATGCTGACCACCGTTCACGGGTTCAGCAGCGAACGGATCGTGCCCGTGTACGAGCGCTACAACGACAGTACGGACTACGTTTCCATCAGCAACGCCAACCGTCACGAGCGGCTGGACTACATCGCTACGGTGTACAATGGCGTGGACACTTCCCAGTTTACCGCGGTCACCGACCCCGGCGATTACCTGCTGTACTTCGGCCGTATCCATCCGGAAAAGGGAGCGGCCGAGGCCATCGAGATCGCCCGGCGCAGCCAGCGTCGTCTCCTGATCGCCGGGCTGGTGCAGGACGAGGCCTACTACCGGGACCGCGTCGAGCCCCATCTGGATAACGAGCAGATCGTCTACCTCGGTAACGTAGGTCCGGCGCAACGGGACGCGCTACTCGGGGGGGCACTCGGGCTCCTGCACCCGATTTCCTTCGACGAGCCCTTCGGCCTGAGCGTGGCCGAGGCGATGATGACCGGTACGCCGGTGATCGCCACCAACCGCGGGTCCATGCCAGAACTGATCGTGGAGGGGGAGAGCGGTTTCCTGGTGATGAATACGGAAGAAGCCGCCGGGCGGGTGGGCGATCTACTCCGGCTCGACCGCGACCGCATTGCCGCCAGTGCCCGGGAGCGGTTCAGTACCGAGCGGATGACGGAGGGTTACATTCAGGTGTACGAGACTATACTCCGTCGGTAATCAGCGCATTCAGCAGGCTTTCCAGATCGAGGGTGGCGAACCGCGCCGCCTCGTCGGAAATCCCGTAGGGGATAAACAACTGGCCGTTGTGAATCGTGCTGCCGCAGCTGTACACGACATTCGGGACGTAGCCTTCCCGCTCGTCGTCCATCGCGGAGAGCAACGGTTCCTTCAGCCGACCGATAACCTTGCTTGGGTCGTTCAGGTCCAGCAGCACGGCCCCCAGGCTATAGCGGCGCATCGGCCCGACGCCGTGGGTCATTACCAGCCAGCCCCGGTCCGTTTCCAGCGGCGCGCCGCAGTTGCCCATCTGGTACATTTCCCAGGGGTGTTCCGGCTCGGTGAGCAGGGTGGCATCGTCCCAGACCTGTAGCCGGTCGCTGCTGACGAGGTAGTTGTTGATCCCGTCGACCCGGCAGAGTACGTAGTAGCGGCCGTTGATCTTGCGGGGGAAGATGGCGTGGTTTTTGTTGACGGCGGCGTCTCCGTAAACGGGGCGGATTTTGAAATCGTAGAAATCCTGTGTTTCGATGATCATCGGCCGGATGTGCTTGCCGTTGTAGGCCGTGTAGGTTCCGTAGTATACCCGGCTGCCGTCTTCGTTGGTGAACTGCAGGAAGCGGGCGTCTTCCATTCCTTTGATCTCGAAGTCGATCATGGGGTAGAGTACGCGCTCGGAGATGTCGGTATCCAGGCTGAAGGAGACGTCGTAGTAGCTGTCGGCCACCGTAATCAGGCTATTGAGTTCGTCGCGTTCGGCACTGTCTTCCGGAAGTTCTTTCCACAGCGCCCAGTATTTTTCGTAGAGTTCCCGGTGGTTGAATTCTTCCGGTAGTTCTCCCAGCAGGTGATCGAAGGTAGACTGTCGTATGGACTCGTCCTGACGGATGCGCGCCCGGAAATTCTCCATATTGTAGCGGGAGTACTGAATGCGGTTGCCCATCGCCACGAAGCTGCTGACCGGCTCGGCGAGTACGTCATTGTTCTTATCGAGTACCACGTTGCGGAACACAATGCTCGAAATGTGGCCCTCGCCGACGGCACGCATACTCATCACCATCCGCTGCTGCCCTTCCTCCAGCCCGGTCTGGTCGAGGGCCGGGACGATGCTGGGGTTGAAGAAGGCCGCGCTCTCGATGCTGTACTCGTGGGTGAAGTAAGCCCCGATCAGGGATTGTTGCTCCTCGCTGAGGGCCTGCACGGCTTCCCGCTGCTCCGGTACCCGTTCGAGGGCGGCCACGAGGTGGCGGCGGAAGATCTGGTTGACGTTCCGGTGGCGGCGGGCGAAGAGCCGCAGTGTCCGCATCAGGGTATCGTGGGTGTCCTGCTCGCTCAGGCCGATGACCCGCTGGATCAGCTCGTTGGCCCGGTCGCGACCCGCCCAGAAGAAACGGCCGATGACGCGGTCCGGATTACCGTAGAGGCGGAGGGGTTTGCGGTGGACGGGGAGTTGCATACGGGGGGGCTGGGGATGGTCAGGAAGAAGTGACGGATGGGGGCGGGATGATCGTTCAACGCGTCGGTAGTCGGACAAGACTTCCGCTCCAAATGTTCACTTTCTCAGTGCCCGGTCCACGTCCTCCAGAATATCCTCTACGTCCTCGATCCCCACCGACATACGGACCAGCCCGTCCGTAATGCCGTGGGCGCGCCGCACCGCCGGGTCCAGGCCCCGGTGGCTCATGGTGGCGGGGTGGAGTACCAGCGTGTCCACGTCGCCCAGGGTGGGGGTGAGGGTACAGAATTCGATTTTTTTCATAAAGTGGCGGACGGCCTCCAACCCCCCGGAGAGTTCGAAACTTAGCATACCGCCGTGCAGCAGCATTTGCTTGTCCACTACCTCCCGGTCCGGATGGTTCTTCAGGCCGGGGTAGTTGACGTGGGTGACGAGTTTGTGGCAGTCCAGGTGATCCGCCACGACGGCGGCATTACGGGAGTGGGCCTTCATCCGCAGCGGTAGGGTTTTCAGGCCGTTCAGCACCAACCAGGCATCCCAGGGGTTGCCGTTTCCACCGTAAAGCCGGTAGGTGGGAATAAATTTTTCCCGGTACAACTCCTCGTCCGTACAGACGATGGCACCGGCCACGCCGGTGCCGTGGCCGTTCAGGTACTTCGTCGTGCTGTGTACCACGACGTCGGCCCCGCAGCTCAGGGGCAGCTGTGACAGCGGGGTGGCGAAGGTATTGTCCACCACGATCAGGGCATCGTAGTGGTGGGCCAGGCTGGACAGGAAACCGAGGTCGGTACACCGGAGGGTGGGGTTGGAGGGCGTCTCGACGTAAATAATACTCACCTGGTTGTCTCCCGACAGCGCATCCTCGACGGCCTCCTCGTCGCGGAGGTTGATCTCCATCTTCCGGATGCCCCGGCTTTCCAGTTGCCGGATCAGGCCGACGGTTCCCCCGTAGAGGTCCGCACTCGTCAGCACGGTGTCTCCGGGCTGGCAGATACCGAGCAGAACGGTAGCGATCGCCGCCATGCCACTACTCGTGAACAACCCATAGGCGGGTTCCTCCAGGCCGTGGGCTTCCAGGGCGGCGATCTTGGCGGCCGCCGCATCGACGGTCGGGTTACCGAAGCGGCCGTATACGTGGCCGGGCTGTTCACCGTCAAAAATACGCATCCCTTCTTCGAGACCGTCGAAGACGAAACTCGAGGCCGCGAAGATGGGCACCTGGTGGGGCGGGTTAAACCGGGCAACGATGGGATCCCGGACAGCGAGGCTACTGAGTTTCATATCATTTCGGGTTTTGGTTCCGTAGTGTTCGGCAACCGTTCGGGCGGAAGGTACACCACCGACCGCTACCGCCGTACCTTTACCCCATGGAAACCGAAATTCAGGAAATCCGGGTCGACCCGAAGCAGTCTCCCGTGCGCATTGATAAATTCCTGACGGACCGGCTGGCCGGCCTGAGCCGCAACCGCATCCAGAACGCCATCAAATCCGGCGAGGTACGGGTGGACGGCAATGCCGTCAAGTCCAACTGGAAATTGTCTCCCGGCGAACTGATCACCATTGTCCGCCCCGTCTACGAGGGGCAGGGGGAGGGGCTGAAGGCCCAGGATATTCCCCTCGACATCCGCTACGAGGACGATGCCCTGCTGATCGTCCACAAACCACCCGGCATGGTCGTCCATCCCGGCGTAGGCAACCGCGACGGCACCCTGGTGAACGCCCTGGCCCACCACCTGCGTAACCAGGACGATATCCCCGTCCTGCCGGGTAACGACGACGAGCGCGTCGGCCTGGTCCACCGGATCGACAAGGATACCTCCGGGCTGCTGGTGATCGCCAAGACCGATGCCGCCATGACCCACCTCGCCAAGCAGTTCTTCGACCACAGCATCGAACGTACCTACCAGGCCGTGGTCTGGGGAGCACCCGAACCGGCCGACGGGACCATTGAACGCAACATCGGCCGCCACCCCCGCAACCGTCAGAATTACACCGTTTTCGACGAGGAGGAGGACGGCAAACACGCCATCACCCACTACCGTACGCTGGAGGACCTCTACTACGTCAGCCTCATCGAACTGAAACTCGAAACGGGGCGTACCCACCAGATCCGCGTCCACATGGGCAGCATCGGTAACCCGGTCTTCAGCGACGACCGCTACGGCGGCGACCGCGTCCTGAAGGGCACCGTCTACTCCAAGTACAAGTCTTTCGTCGATAAGAATTTCGCCCTCTGCCCCCGCCAGGCCCTGCACGCCAAGAGCCTCGGCTTCGTCCACCCCACCACCGGGGAGCGCGTTTATTTCGAAAGCGAACTGCCGGAGGATATGCAGTCCATGCTCGATCGCTGGCGGGGCTACGTGGACAGTCGCCGTTCCACCAGCCAACTCGGCGTCGATGGACACTAAGACCATCGTTTTCGACTGGGTGCGGAACTTCGTCGTCGCCCGTAACCTCTGTCCCTTTGCCGCGCTGCCACTCCGGCAGGGGAGGGTGGCAGTTTCGGTATGCGCCGACACCGACATCGAGCCGGCCTTCAACTGGGCGATGACGCAGGTGCAAAATTTACTGGACGAACCGCCGGAGACGGTCGAGACCACCCTCCTCGCCTATCCCCGCGCGCTGACCGATTTCCCTACCTTCCTGGACTTTATCGCCACGCTGGAGGATACCCTGACCGAGGTGGGCGCGGACGAACTGATCCAGCTGGCCCACTTCCACCCCGACTACGTATTCGAAGGGTTTGCCTCCAGCGACCCCGCCCACGGTACCAACCGTTCTCCGGTTCCCATCATCCAGTTGTTGCGGGTCGAAAGCGTCGCCCGGGCGGTGGCGGCCTACGGAGACGTGGAGGCGATCTGGGCGCGGAACGCGGCGTTGTTGCGGGGGGAGCCAGTCGGACGCTCGGAGGTCCCGGCTGCGCCCGGGACGCTCCGAGGTCCTGGGTCAGTCGATGGCTAATTTGTCCCAGAAGCTTTTTTCGTAGTTTTCGTGAGCGATAAGAAATGCTTCCCGGCCCCCGAATTTACTCATCACCAGGTCCCTGGCTAGAAAGGTTTTTGTTGTGTCCTCGCGGAGCGTTCGGTAAGAGGACCATCGGTAATTCTCGTAGCTGGCTACAAAGTCGTGCTTCTGTGGATTAAAGTGGAGGTAAACAATCAGTGTTTTAAAATATTGCAGTGAGCTGACTTCCGTGCGCTCGTACTTGTGCTCGAATAGTCCGCTGACCCGCCGGTTCTTGTGGTTGAAATACTTAGCGTAGGCATTCTGGAGGTGACCCACTACGCGTCCCAGCGCGTGTTTGTCCTTTAATCGGTGCGGCGGTAGTTGGGTAGCCGGCAGGGTACTGATGCAAAGGTGCCAGTGGTCGCGCAGCAGCGCATAGGCGTACACCCGGCCGATGGGGCACAGGTGATGCTCTGCCAGTACCAGGAACTTTTCAAAATCATCCGCGTCGTGAAAAAGGGTAGCCCGGTTAATGCCACGATTAAACAGGTGGTAATACTTGCCCGGTTCGAGGTGGATGCGTGGTTTTTCTGCCATTCGTCTAAGGTAAGGACCTCGGAGTGTCCGCCCAAGCGTAGCTCCGGGTGGACCTCCGAGTGTCCGTGGTTCTTGTGTTCTGGTTGGGGCTTGGCTGGGTGAACTACGGACACTCGGAGGTGCCGGCTGCGCCCGGCACGCTCCGAGGTCCTTACCGGCTGCGCCCGGCACGCTCCGAGGTCCTTGATGCGTAGAACGTACCTTCGCGCCGTGACCCTCTCCCAACGCCTCGCCACCCTCCACCAGCTCCACGCCCACCTCGCCGGCCCCGAGGATGAATTCCTCACCGCCCTCCAGAAAAGGACCGAGTTCCACAATGGCTGGTTCACCCCCGACGCCCAGCAGCGCAGCCTGGCCGCCATCCGCGATGAATACCTCGACCCGGATAAACTGGCCGTCTTCCTTTCGGGCTACGACATTCCGGAAACCACGGAGGAACCACGCACCGTCGGGCTCATTCTGGCCGGTAACATCCCCCTGGTCGGCTTCCACGACATCCTCTGTGTCTACCTGACCGGCCACCGCGCCCGGATCAAGCTCAGCAGCAAGGATGCCTACGTGCTGCCCTACCTGCTGCAACTACTGGGGAAATTCGACGAGCGGGCTGCCGACTACTTCGAGATCATCGAACAGCTTACCGGCTTCGACGCCGTCATCGCCACCGGCAGCAACAACAGCGCCCGCTACTTCGAGGCCTACTTCGGGAAGGTTCCCCACGTCATCCGGCGGAACCGCAATGCCGTGGCCGTCCTCACCGGCCGGGAAACCGACGATCAACTACTCCAACTCGGAGAGGACGTCTTCGCCTACTACGGCCTCGGCTGTCGCAATGTCGCCCACCTCTACGTACCCAGTGACTACGACTTTACCCGCCTGCTGGATACTTTCCACAACTGGCGGGGCTACCAGAATCACGTCAAGTGGCGCAATAATTTCGATTACAACCACGCCCTGCTGACCCTGAACAAAGAACCCTTTCGCTTTAACGGTGCCCTCCTGATCCGGGAGTCCGACCAGCTGGCCAGCCACATCGCCGGCCTCTACTTCAGCTACTACGAGGATGTTCCGGCGCTGGAAAAGAAACTGACGGACCGCGCGGAGGAGATACAACTCGTGGTCGCAGAACCGGGCCTTCTTTCCGTCTCCCTGCCTGTTTTTGATTTCGGTCAGGCCCAGCGCCCCGCCCTGAGTGATTTCGCCGATGGGGTGGATACGATAGCGTTCTTATTAACGCTCAGTGATTAACGAGATTCGAGTAACGAATGGCTACCGCAATAACAGCCGAGCGCGGTAGGCGTAGCCGCCGGGTAGTGACGGCGGCAGCCAATCATTAATCGTTAATCGTACTTCCCCCGCCACAGCCGCGTCATCCGCTCCTTGATCTTCACCTCCGCGGCGTTGTTGTCCTGGGGCTTGAAGAAGGCCGTGCCGCTCAGTTCGTCCGGCAGGTATTCCTGGGCCCTGAAGTTGCCGGGGTTGTCGTGGGAGTAGTTGTAATTTTTTCCGTAGTCCAGTTGTTTCATCAGCTTGGTGGGCGCGTTGCGCAGGTGCAGGGGTACCGGCAGGGTGCCCGTCTGCCGCACTGCTTGCTGGGCGGCCCCGATGGCCGCGTAGGAACTGTTGCTCTTGGCGGAGGTGGCCAGGTAAACCGTCGCCTGGCTGAGAATGATCCGGGCTTCGGGGTAGCCGACCATCTGGGCGGCCTGGGCCGCGGTGGTGACCAGCAGCAGGGCGTTGGGGTTGGCCATCCCGATATCCTCGGAGGCGGAGATGATGAGTCGCCGGGCAATGAACTTCAGGTCTTCCCCGCCCTCGATCATGCGGGCCAGCCAGTAGACGGCCCCGTTGGGGTCGCTGCCCCGGATACTCTTGATGAGGGCCGAGGCGATATCGTAGTGCTGCTCCCCGGTCTTGTCGTAGCGGGTGAGGTTTTCCTGGACCCGCTCCGTGACGTGGTCGGCCGTGATGACGACCGGGTTCTCCGTCGTGGCTTCATTGGTCACCAGTTCCAGCAGATTGTACAGCCGGCGGCCGTCTCCACCCGAGTACCGTAACAGCGTGTCGTAATCCTCGACCGTGATGTCGAGCGGCTTCAGGTACTCGTCCGTGGCCAGGGCATGGTCGATCATCCCGGAGAGTTCCTCCTTGCCCAGCGACTCCAGTACGTACACCTGACAGCGGCTCAGCAGGGCGGGGATGACCTCGAAGCTGGGGTTCTCCGTCGTCGCACCGATGAGGGTCACCGTCCCGGCCTCGACGGCCCCGAGCAGGCTGTCCTGCTGCGACTTACTGAAGCGGTGGATCTCGTCGATGAACAGGATGGGGCTGGCCCGCTCGAAGAACTGCCCCCGCCGGGCCTTCTCGATGGTGTCCCGTACGTCCTTCACCCCGCTGTTGATGGCCGAGAGCATGTAGAACGGTACTTCCAGTTGACCGGCCACGATGCGGGCCAGCGTGGTCTTACCCACCCCCGGCGGCCCCCACAGGATGAAACTCGGCAGCCGCCCCGTCTCGATGGCCCGCCGGAGCACGGCTCCCGGCCCGACGAGGTGGGACTGGCCGACGTAGTCGTCGAGGGTGGCGGGGCGCATTCTTTCGGCAAGGGGCTGCATGGAAAAGAGTTAAAACGTTAGGGAAAAGCGCCCGCTGGACCCGGAAAGGAGGGGCGTTTTTAACACTTGCATTAATGATACTATAAAGCCATCAGGAAAACGAATGTTGTGCTTACCCGGCTGGCATATTTGTTCCAGTTAATCACCCAGACAAACCTTTAAACATGAAATCCTTTAGCATCACTTGCCTTTTTTTCCTGACCACGATCGGCCTTTTCGCCCAGGGCCGTGCCCTTCCCGACTTCGATACCTACCACAAAAACATCACCGTGGAGTTGCTAGGTAGCAGCGTGCTGACCGGAGCGGCCTTCGATATGCGCCTCCAGCCCGGCCGGATGGACGGTCTCGGCTTCAAGGCCGGGGTCGGCGGACTGTTCCTCTCGGCGGAAATCGAAGACGAGGGGGGCGTCCGCGACGGCTCGGTGGGCCTGGTGACCTTTCCCCTGGAGATCAACCACATCGTAGGTAAGCGACGCAGCGGCTTTGTCAGCGGTGTCGGCCTGCTGCCGGTCTACGGCTCCGCTAACTACACCGACGAGGATACGAAGATCCGTGCCGACGGCTTCACGCTGGCCGGGGCCTACCTCAACATCGGATACCGCCACCAGCCCCTGACGACCGGCGTCACCTTCCACGTGAACTGGAACCCGATGCTCGTCCGGGGGGCAGGCTTTATTCCCGGCTGGATCGGGTTGGGCGTGGGGATCGGCTTCAAGTAACCGACCCCGCCGCTCCCGGCACACCTAAAACCACCCACCGGCTGCTCCGCGTATTGTTCGCGGAGCAGCCGGTGCGTTTTGGGCCCGTGGCGAATGTCATTTTCCTGTCCAAAACCACCGATTTGCGCATCCACCTTTTCCCCATCCTTGTTTCCGGTAAAAACTCCCTGACGCCATGACCGCCACCCACTCCGCCCTCGACCGCATCGAAGCCGCCACCGCGGACTTACGCCAATCCCTGCGCGAGCACCCCCTCTACGACCGCCTCCGCACCGTGGACGACCTGCGCACCTTCAGCGAACAGCACGTCTTCGCCGTATGGGACTTTATGTCCCTGCTCAAGGCTCTCCAGCGGCGGCTCACCTGCACCGAACTGCCCTGGCGGCCCGCCCCCAACCCGGCACTGGCTCGTTTCATCAACGAGATCGTCTGGGGGGAAGAATCCGACGTCAACGAACGCGGGGAACCGACCAGCCACTTCGAGATGTACCGCCGGGCCATGGAAGAAGTGGGCGCGGACGCAGGTGCCGTCACCGACTTCGTTGGCAGCCTGCGGGGGATCGGCGACATCGACCGCGCCGCCCGCGCCAGCGGAGTCCCGGACCATATCCGGGAGTTCCTCAATTTTACCTTCGACCTCATCCGGGAGGGGGCCGACCACAAGATCGCGGCCGCCTTCACATTCGGGCGGGAGAACCTGATCCCCGACCTTTTCATCTCCATCCTGAACCAGACCAAGGAGGGCACCGACAGCCCCCGCTACCCCAAATTTCTCTACTACATCGAGCGCCACATCGAGGTGGACGGCGACGAGCACGGCCCCCTCTCCCTGCTGATGGTGGAGGAACTTTGCGGCGCCGATGCCACCAAGTGGCGGGAAGCGGAGGAAGTGGCCGGGGACTGTCTGCGGGCGCGCCTCGCCCTCTGGGACGGTATCGCGGCTACTCTGCGACCATAGCCCGGTGCGGGATTCCGTCCTCGTCGTAGATCTCCCCGATCCCCACGAATCCCACGCTGCCGTAGTAGCCCTGTAGGTGGGCCTGGGCGCTGATCTTGACGGGTTGTACGCCGTAAGTGGCGTGCAGTACCCGGATCGCCTCCCGCATCAGGGGGCGCCCCAGCCCCCGCCCCCGGGCGAAGGGGGCCGTGATGACCCGTCCGATGCTGGCGTAGTCCGGATAGGAAATCCCCCGGTCCAGGATACGGGCGTAGGCCGCCAACCGGCCGTCCGGGTCGTAACCGCAGAGGTGGAGGGAGTCCTGGTCCTTGTCGTCCAGGTCCTGGTAGTAGCAGGTTTGCTCCACGACGAAGACCTCGGCCCGCAGCCGGAGAATGGCGTAGAGTCGGTCCGTCGTAAGTTGGGAGAAGGTGTAGCTTTGCCAGTGCAACATAGCATCGAGAATTGAGACTTA
This sequence comes from Lewinellaceae bacterium, assembly GCA_963838715.1. Taxonomy (GTDB): domain Bacteria; phylum Bacteroidota; class Bacteroidia; order Chitinophagales; family Saprospiraceae; genus Neolewinella. The sequence goes on along the minus strand of CAWISE010000009.1, from coordinate 1,221,034 downwards.
AGAATTAAGACAAAGCTACCGCTCGTCGGACCTCTCGAAGCGCTAGCGGAGGCGGTCCGACGTGTCGGGAGCGGAACCGCAAGGTATCATCCATGAAGTACTACCTCATCGCCGGCGAGGCCTCCGGAGACCTCCACGGTGCCCACCTCATCCGGGCCATCCGCGAACTCGACCCCGCCGCCGAGATCCGGGGGTGGGGCGGCGAGCTCATGACGGCCGCCGGGGCGACCATCGTTAAGCACTACCGCGAACTGGCCTTCATGGGCTTCGTGGAAGTGGTGGCGAACCTGCGGACGATTTTAAGGAACGAGAAAGCCTGCCGGGCGGACATCGAAGTCTTTGCCCCCGACCGGCTGATCCTGATCGATTATCCGGGCTTTAACCTCCGCATTGCCAAATGGGCGCGGCCGGCGGGTTACGACATCACTTACTACATCAGCCCCCAGGTGTGGGCCTGGCACACCGGCCGGGTGAAGCAGCTCAAAACGAACGTAGACCGGCTGCTGGTGATCCTGCCGTTCGAGGAGGCTTTCTTCGCCAGGCACGGCGTGGACGCGACGTTTGTCGGCCATCCTCTGCTGGACGTGGTGGACGAGGCGAGAGAGGAAGCAAGAGGAAAGAACAAAGAAGAAAGGCAGGGGAAGCCAATCGTCTTATTGCCGGGGTCGAGAAAACAGGAGATCTCCACCGGCCTGCCGATCATGCTGGCCGCCGCCGCCCGGGTTCCCGACCACCCCTACGTGATCGCCGGGGCACCGGGGCAGACCCCCCGCTTCTACGATGAAGTGATTGCATCCTGCGCCCCCGCCCGGATACCCCCCCAGCTAGAAGTGGTCCACGGAAAGACCTACGAACTGCTGCTGGCCGCCCACGCCGCCCTGGTGACCAGCGGCACCGCCACCCTGGAGACAGCCCTGTTCGGTGTACCGGAGGTGGTCTGCTACCGGGGTAACCCCGTCAGCTACGCCATTGCGCGCCGGTTGGTGGCCAGGCGGATCAAGTACATTTCCCTGGTTAATCTGGTCATGGACGAGCCCGTCGTGCCCGAACTCATCCAGGGCGATTTTAATCCGGAGCGGCTGGCGGAGGAGCTCCAACGAATAATTGCCGGCCCCGAGCGGGACCGGCAATTAAGCGATCTGGGCCGCCTGCGCGACCGGCTGGGAGACGGTGGGGCCGCCGGAAGGGCCGCCGCCGCCATCGTAGCGAGTTAGGGGTACACGCGCGTCAGGTTGTCGCGCAGCTCCTCGGAAATTTTGTTGATGTCCAGAATTTCCAGTCGCGGCGTAGCCTCCCCCGTCGCGTCGGAACCGAGGCTGACGCTGTAGATGTCCTGCTCGGGCTTGTACATGGCCCCGGTGGCGGGGTCGACGATGAGCATGCCGATGAGGCCCCCGAAGGCGAGGTTGCCGAAGTACCAGCCGTCGATCTTGAAGTTGATCGGCATGCTGATCCGGTTGTAACCCGGCGCGGAGACCGTCATGATGTAAGTCGCCTTCTTGAAGAAACCGCTGCTGGCGTCGAGCATGACCGTGGCCGGTACGCCCCCGGAGTACAACTCCTGGTTGTTGGCGTTCACGATGGTCAGGTTCGCGGAGGAAGGGTTGGCGTTGATGGTGATGGGGTAGCTGCTTTTACTCACGATGGAGGCGCAGCCGCTGCTCAGGAAAACGGCAAGGGCCGCGAGAAGAATGAAGAGTGATTTCATGGGTAATGGTATTTATTTACGTAAACGTACCCTGATTTCACCTTCGCTCCAAACGAAGAATGCCGGTTACTCGCGGCAACCGGCATTCTTAATTGATCCTTAACTAAAGGAATTCACCTTTAACAAAACGGTCTATTCGAAGATCGTGATCAGGGCGTAGATCAGACCCGGAATGTAGAACAACAGCGTCAGCAGCAGGCAGATCCAGAAGCGGCTGGTCAGTTCGCCTTCGTACACCAGTACGGCCACGGGGGGCAGCAGGATGGCGAGGATGACCAGCAGCAGGGTGTTGGTGCTGGGCGCATTGCCCTCGCGGTAGGCACGGATGGCGTCCTTGACGGCGTGGCGCTGGTCGCGCTTCAGCGCACGGCGCTCCTTGGCGGTCATGTTCTTCAGCGACTCGCGGTACTCGCGGGCGGCTTCCAGGGCGGTGGCTTCGTTAGCGGTGGGTGGGGCGATGGGGGCCACGACGGCGAAGGCCGGGGTCACGGCGAAAACCGCCAGCAATAGAAAGAGGGTAAAGGAACGTAAGGTCATAGTAGAATGGGTTGGTTTGAGAACAATGGTATTGTACTCCGAACTTCCCCGAATTGACCGATGTTCGGTCGGGCTCCACTAAAATCTGCCGACGTAGGTCTCCGGCCGGATCTCTCGCAGCTCTGACTTCACCGCCTCGCTTACCGCCAGCCCGTCGATGAAGTCGTGGAGGACGGCCTCGTCGATATTGGTCCGCCCCCGGGTAAGGGCCTTGAGCGCCTCGTAGGGCTGCGGGTATCCCTCCCGGCGCAGGATGTTCTGGATGGCCTCGGCCACCACCATCCAGTTGGCGTCCAGTTCGGCGGCAATGGCCTCCCGGTTGAGGAGCAGTTTGGAGAGCCCCCGCTCGATGGCCTTGACGGAGAGTGTCAGGTGGGCGATGGGGACGCCGACGTTGCGCAGCACGGTACTGTCCGTCAGGTCGCGCTGCAGCCGGCTGATGGGCAGTTTGTCGGCCAGGTGGTTGAACAGTACCCGGGCCAGGCCCAGGTTGCCCTCGGCGTTCTCGAAGTCGATGGGGTTCACCTTATGCGGCATGGCGGAACTGCCCACTTCCCCGGCGATGGTGCGCTGGCGGAAGTACTCCATGCTGATGTAGGTCCAGATGTCCCGGCAGAGGTCGATCAGGATGGTGCTGATCCGGCTCATGGCGTGGAACAGGGCGCCCAGGTTGTCGTAGTGCTCGATCTGGGTGGTGGGGTAGCTGCGGTTCAGGCCGAGCCGCTCGTTCACGAACTGGTCGGCAAAGGCGTGCCAGTCGTAGTCGGGGTAGGCGACGTAGTGGGCGTTCAGGTTACCGGTGGCCCCGCCGAATTTAGCCGGGATGGGAACGGCCCGCAACTGTCGGATCTGTTCGCGCAGCCGGTGGGTCCAGACGGCAAATTCCTTGCCCAGCAGGGTGGGGGAGGCCGGTTGTCCGTGGGTGCGGGCCAGCATCGGGATGTCGCGCCACTCCTCCACCAGTTCTTCGAGGTGGCCCACCAGCCCGTCGAGCGCGGGATAGACCACGTCGTCCAGCCCGTCCCGGAGCGACAGCGGCACGGCGGTATTGTTGATGTCCTGGCTCGTCAGGCCGAAGTGGGTGAATTCCAGGATGTCCTCCAGGCCGGCCGCCCGCAATTTTTCCTTGACGAAGTACTCGACGGCCTTCACGTCGTGGTTGGTGGTCCGTTCGGTGGTCTTGATGGCCTCGGCGTCCGACTCGCTGAAGTGCTCCACGATCTCGTCGAGGGCGCTCATCTGGGCGGTGGTGGCCCCGCGCAGCTGCGGCAGCCCCAGTTGGTGGAGGGACTGGAGGTAGCGGACTTCCACGAGGACGCGGTAGCGGATCAGGGCGTATTCGCTGAAGTAATCGGCTAGTTCCTGGGTCTTGCCGGCGTAGCGGCCGTCGATGGGGGAAATGGCTTTGAGCATGTGGAGGCGGCTGCGCCGCGTTTATTTTACCATTAAGTCATTAAGAAACATTAAGCCCCATTGAGGGGCGCTTAGTGTCACTTAATTTTTCTTAATGCCTTAATGGTCATTCTTTTTTGCCGGCCTAGCCACTTGCGTAGCATTTCCGTATTACGGAATCCGAGGCACGAATATAAGACCGTGTACTTAGGATTCAGCGCCGGGGGGATCGCGTGGTGCCACCCCTCCGCCGGATCGAAGTAGGCCGCGTAGGCCTCCGTAGCTTCTTCCAGGTCGTGGGTGGCCAGCACCCGCAGGGCGCGGATCAGGGCACCGAAGAAGAACTGATCGTGCTCCGCCCAGTACGCCGGCCGCTCCCGGATCAGGTGGGCGATCACCCTGGCGTAGAGGGTCACCCGCCGCTGGTTGCCGCCCACCGCGTGACGGACGCTCAGTCCGGCGGCTCCCTGGTGGTGGTAGTACGTTTTAATGGCGGGGTCGATCCGGTAGGGGGTCTCCGCCACCAGCAGCCGGAAGTGCAGTTCGGGGTCGGTATTGTCGGGCAGGCTTTCGTTCCAGCCGCCGACGCGGTCGAGGGCCGTCCGCCGGAACAGGTTGGAGCAGGTGTAGCCGATGCGGTAACCGAACACCAGCCCGCGCCAGGGGTCTTCGTGGGGTACGTTGTCGTGCAGGTAACCGGTGGGGTCGTCGACCCGGTAGCCGCCGATGATCCAGTCGGTTCCCGGGGTGATGAGCGCCGCCTGGTGGGCCAGTTTGTCCGGGGCCAGTTCGTCGTCGGCATCCAGAAATTGGATCCACTCCCCGGTGGCGCGGGCCAGGCCGGCATTACGGGCCCGACTCGCTCCGGCAACGGGTTCGTCCAGGCCGATGATGCGTTCCGGGTGGGCGCGGACGCAGGATGCCATTATTTCACCGGTACCATCGTCGGAACCGTTATTAACGACGATCAGCTCCCAGTCCGTCCAGCTCTGCCCCAGGACGGAGTCGACCGCCCGCTGAAGGTAGGCGGCGGCGTTGCGGGCGGGGAGGATGACGGAGACGGTCACGGAACAAATTTACGCAGTCAGTTTTTGTAGTGGAGTCCGGAGGACTCATTTCCCCTAGCTAGGGGCGACGCCCCTAGCTACTCAGAGCGAGTCCTCCGGACGCTGAATCGACCCGTCGCGGACAAGCCTAACCATGCAGCCTACCTACTATCATCCCCCCGTCCCCGAGACCTGGCGCGACCCCGCCTGGCCGCTCGTCAGCGTAGCCATCCGTACCCACAATGATGCGGCCACCCTGGAGCGGGCACTGGACGGCGTCCTGGCCCAGACGCGCGATTTCGACCTCGAGATCGTCATCGGGGACGACGCCAGCACGGATGGTACCCGGGAGATCATCGAGGCCTACCGCCGCCGCTTTCCGGAGACGATCGTGACCATCTTCCACCCGCGCCGGAACGGGGGACGGCCCGGCCGGATCAACCTGGTCACCCTCCTGCGGGCCTGCCGGGGAAAGTACACCGCCTGGCTGGACGCGGACGACTACTGGCCGGAGCCCCGAAAATTACAAACCCAGGTCGCGGCCCTGGAGGTCAACCCGGCCTGTAGTGCCAGCATCCACGATTCCCGGGTGGTGTACCTGGACGGGGCGGGCGAGGAGATCAAGCCCCCCGCCGGGGAGGAAATACTGGGTCTTGACCGCCCCTCCGGCATCCTCGAACAGCACGAGCTGATGGGGAACCGGGCCATGAATTTTCACAACAGTTCCTACCTCTTCCGTACCCGCATCTACGGAACGGAACCGGAGCGCTATTTTTCCTCCGTGGCCGGTGACTACCACCTTTTCCTGCTGATCTCGGAGCGCGGGCCGGTCTGCTACTTCAACGAGTGCTGGTCGGTTTACACCAAGGCCCCGAGCGGCATGTCGGAGCTTCCCGACTACCAGGGTAGGCCGGCCCTGCTGAAGCAGCTGGACGATCTGCGCTACTACCCGACCCGCTTTCCGGCGCTGACCGTCGGGCCGGGCTACGGCCGTTTTGCGGCCCGCTACTACCGGCAGCTGGTGAAACTCGGACTCCGGGAGCGCCGGTGGGGAGACGTGATCCGCTACGGTCTGCGAACAATTTTTACCGACCCCGCCCTGACGATCCGCACGATAAAGCGGTACTTTGGGGCATGAAAATTGCCGTCTTTCCCGGTTCCTTCGACCCCATCACCGCCGGCCACGTCGACCTGGTGCGCCGCGCCATTCCGCTCTTCGACGAGATCGTGGTGGCCGTCGGCGTCAACAGCCAGAAGAAGTGCCTCTTCGAGCTGGAGCAGCGCCTCGGCTGGCTGCGCGACGTCTTCGCCGATCATCCTTCCGTGCGCGTCGATACCTTCGAGGGGTTGACCGCCCACTACTGCCGCCGGATCGGGGCCGACTACCTGTTGCGGGGCCTCCGCAACGCCAGTGACTTCGACTACGAAAAGACGATCAGCCAGCTCAACGGTATCGTCGGGGAGGGGCTGGAGACGCTCTTCCTGATCAGTGCGCCGGCCTACTCCCACATCAGCTCGACGATCGTGCGGGAGATCATCAAGGGAGGGGGGGATGCGCGCCCGTTTTTGCCGGACGCGGTGGAAGTTGGGGAGTTGGGGAGTTGATCAGTTGGGGAGTTCAGGAGTTGGGGAGTGCAGGAGTTCGGGCGTACCGGTCGCCAGCTGTGCCTGGCTTGCTGCGGGGGTATTGCGTTCCCTCCTGCAGAGCTGCGTTGTGTAACTTTCCGACGCCTATCCCCAGCGGCAGCCACCTCCCCAACTCCCCAACCTTATAACTCCCCAACTCCCAACTATGTACGACTGGCTCCTCTTCGATGCCGACAACACCCTCTGGGATTTCTCCGCCGCGGAAGCCGCCGCCCTGGAACGTACCCTGATCGAACGCGACCTGCCCTGGTCGGAGGAAGTACTGGGCACTTACCGGCTGATCAACAAGGCGGCGTGGGACGACTACGAAAGCGGCAAATTACCCAAGGGGCAATTGCGCGATATCCGGTTCCAACGGTTACTGGAGCACTACCGCCACGATCACCCGGCGGAGGAACTGTCGCTGAGCTACCGGGAATACCTGGCGGCCAGCCACCACATGCTGGACGGTGCCCCGGAAGTACTCAAGGCCGTTCACGGCAAGTACCAGCTCGGCCTGATCACCAATGGGCTACGGGAAGTACAGCGCCCCCGGCTGTCCAATACCGGGATCGGGAAGTACTTCGAATTCATCCTGATCTCCGACGAGGTGGGCGTCGCCAAGCCGGACGCGGCCTTCTTTCAGCTGGCCCAGGACCGGATGGGGAACCCCGACAAAAGCCGCGTCCTGGTGATCGGCGACAACCCGAACGCCGACGTGGGTGGCGGACTGGCCTTCGGCTACGATGCCTGCTGGCTGCGCCGACCCGGAGCCGCCGACCGCAAGAAACTGGGGGAGACGTACAGAATCCGGGCGATCGGGGAGTTACTGGATAAACTGGGACGGTGAAGGACGCCCCGGTGGAGGACGCCCACGTCCGACTAAGATCCTGTCCAGGCGTCGGAAACTTTCACTTGTTAATGATATAATTTCCGGTAGCTAATTGAAATTCGTCGGACCTGGGGGTCCTCCACCGACCCACCCTTTACCATAAATTTTGCACCTGCGCCCCGCCGCCCCTAAACTCCAGACATGACCAAGAAGGAAAAAGCCGCTGACATCCACCGCATCCTGGAGGAGTTATACCCTGCCGTGCCCGTGCCGCTGGATCATACCGACCCCTACACCCTGCTGGTGGCCGTGCTCCTCAGCGCCCAGTGTACGGATGTGCGCGTGAACAAGGTGACGCCCCACCTCTGGGCCCTCACCGACAAGCCGGAGGAAATGATGCACGTAGACGCCGAGGACATCCGGGCCATCATCCGGCCGTGCGGACTGTCGCCCCGCAAGAGCAAGGCGATCAGGGAACTGAGCCGCATCATCACGGAGGAACACGGGGGCGTGGTGCCGCAGGACTGGGCTGCCCTCGAAGCCCTCCCCGGCGTGGGCCACAAGACCGCCAGCGTGGTGATGAGTCAGGCCTTCGGCGTGCCTGCCTTCCCGGTGGACACCCACATCCACCGGCTGGCCTACCGCTGGGGGCTGACGACGGGCAAGAACGTGGAGCAAACGGAACGCGACCTGAAGCGACTTTTCCCCCGGGAGGCCTGGAATAAACTGCACCTGCAGATCATCTTCTTCGGCCGGGAGTACTGTCCGGCGCGGGGGCACCGGATGACGGACTGCCCGATTTGCGGGAAGTACGGGCGCAAGAGCCTGCTCAATAAGGAGAAGTGAGTAATGGGGGCTATGCTGGTTTAACGGTAAGGAATCAGGGCTTATCGCTTGGTCCGCCGCGCCAACCGCACCCGCTCCATCCGCCGCTCCTCGTAGGCCCGGTAAAAGGCATAGGCCGCTACGACTATGTCAAAACTGATGCACAGATAGACGTACCAGAGCGGCGCGAATTCCCGTCCGGGTCCGGTGAGGTGGACGAAGTAATCCCAGAGCGGGTGCACCAGCCAGCCGAGCCCGATGGCGGCCACGCCGAACTTCCGGGCTACCAGCACGAAGAAGTAACTGATCATAACGCCGGTGCTTTCCACGCCGATCCAGCCCTCGGCCCCGTAGAAGAAGGCAAAAACCACGTAAATGACGGAGGCCGCCAGCAGTCCGGCACTGAGGGCGTTCTTGGTGTCCGTCCGGGCGTGGGCGAAGAGACAGAACAGCAGCCCCAGGGCCACGCCGAGCAGCAGGTAGAGGTAGATCATGGGGCGGCAAAAGTACAGTTCGTTACCAACAACTACCTTAGTGGCGATGACGGATTCCCCCAAGCCCACCACTTCCGCCAGTTATCGGATCATCCGCCTCATACTGGGTGTTTTTGCCGTACTGCTGATCAGCCTGTTGTACCCGAACAACCTGACTTTCCCCTTTCAGTTCGAGCGGGGACAGACCTGGCGGTACGCCGACCTGAAGGCTCCCTACGAGATCCCCGTCCTGAAGACGGAAAAAGACCTGATCCAGGACCGGCGGGAAGTCGAAGCAACCCAGCACCCCGTGTACCGGGCGGACGACGAGGTACGCCGCCAGGCCAAGGCGGATTTCCTGGAAGCTTTTCGCATCGAACTCGACAGTGCGCGTGCCCGTAAGGAGAACCGGGACCTGCTCAGCCAGCCGGAGCAGCACCGCCGATACGGCATCGAGGTGCTCGACAAGATGTACGACCGGGGCATTATCCAGACCCGGGAGGAGGAACTGATGGACGGCCTCGCCACCGTGATCACGGTGGTGGACGGCAACCGCGTACAGGAACGTACGCTCGGCCAGGTCTTTACCCCCAGCGGTGCGAACCGGTGGTTGGAGGATAGTCTCTTCTACACCAATCTGAAGGCCCCGGAGGTACTGCTCCCCCTGCTGGAAAAGAACCTGAACTACAATCTGTTCTACAACGATTCGCTGACCAACCGGCTCCGCCAGCAGGCGCTTTCCACCATCAGCCCCTACGACGACCTGCTGAAGGTTCGCCAACTCATCATCGCCCAGGGGGAACTGGTGACCGACGAAGCCTACCAGCAGCTGATCAGCTACCGAAAACTCTACAACGAGAACCTGAGCGGGCAGGCAACCTTCTGGTCGGTCTTCGTCGGCTGCTCCCTGGAGGTCGGTCTCGTCATTCTCCTGCTCTTCCTCTACCTGCGGTCGTTCTTCCCCCTGGTGTACGACCGATTTACCAACCTGGTGTTCATCGTGATGTGGCCGGTCGCCTACGCCCTGCTGATCCGCACCGTGGAGTTGAGCCCCGGGCTGAGTGCCTACGTGGTCCCCTTCTGTATCGTCCCCATCGTGATGCGGATCTTCTTCACGGAGCGGCTGGCCTTCTTCGTGCACGTGTCCGTGGTGCTGATCACCAGTTTCCTGACTTCCCTCGGCTACTCCTTCACCTTCCTGAGTATCATGGCCGGCGTGGTCGTGATCTTTATGGACATCGATACCCGCGACTGGTCGCGGTACTTCCGCAGCCTGCTCGTATTGCTGGGGTTCTACGTCATCGGTTTTATCGGCCTGGAATTATTGCGCGGGGCCACCCTCTGGACGGTAGAGTACGCCACCCTGGGCTGGTTGACGGGTAACGTCTTCCTCGTCCTGCTGGCCTATCCCCTGATCCCGCTGCTGGAGCGGCTGTTCGGATTTGTCTCCCCGATCACGCTGACGGAACTGGCGGACATGAACCGCCCCCTGCTGGAAAAACTGGCCCGGGAGGCCCCCGGTACCTGGCAGCATTCCCTGAACGTCGCCAATCTCGGAGAGCAGGCCGCCCGGGCCATCGGCGCGGACTCCCAGCTGGTACGGACCGCCGCCCTCTACCACGACATCGGCAAGACGGTCAACCCCGAGTACTTCATCGAGAACCAGAGCGGAAACAACCCCCACGATAAGCTGACGGAACTCGAAAGTGCCAAAATTCTGATCGGCCACGTGACCGAGGGCGTCAAGATGGCCAAGCAGGCCAAGCTGCCCGAAGTCATCATCCAGATCATCCGCACCCACCACGGCAATACCCGCACCGAATATTTCTACCGCAAGTACATCGAGGACAACCCGGCGGGCGAACAGGAGGAACCCTTTTTTCGCTACCCCGGTCCCCGCCCCGTCACCCGGGAGCAGACCGTCCTGATGCTGGCCGACAGTACGGAGGCCGCCTGTAAATCCCTCCGCCAACCCACCGAGGCCGAACTCTTCGGCATGATCGATAGTGTCATCCGCGGCAAGATCACCACCGGCCAGCTGGAGATCAGCGAACTGACCTTCTCGGAAGTGGAAGCCTGCCGGAAGGTGTTCCGCAACATCATGAAGAGCGCGCACCACCTTCGGATCGCGTACCCGAAGGGGGAGGAGGAGTAGTTCCTACAAAACCCCCGTCACCCGATCCACTAATTTCCGTGCCTCCGCCTCGGTCCCCGCCTCCGCGTACACCCGTACGATGGGTTCCGTATTGGACCCCCGCAAGTGTACCCAACCCTCCGGGAAGTCGAGCTTCAGTCCGTCAATGTCGGTTTGGGGAATCCCGGAGAAGTGAGTTTTCAGCCGCTCGAGGGCGGCGGGCAGGTCGAAACCGGCGGTGAGGTCGATCTTGTCCTTCACCATCTCGTAGTGGGCGTAGCCGTCGCGCAACTCGTTGATCGTCTTGCCGGAAGTGGCGAGGTGGCTCAGCACGAGGGCCAGGCCGATCAGGCTGTCGCGACCGAAGTGGAGCCGCGGGTCGATGATGCCGCCGTTGCCCTCTCCGCCGATGGTGGCACCGACCTCCTTCATTGTAGAGACCACGTTGACCTCCCCGACCCTGGAGGCGTGATAGGCCTGTCCGTAGCTACGCGCCAGGTCGCCCAGGGCGCGGCTGCTGCTGAGGTTGGAGACGACCGGACCGGGTTCGCGAGCGAGCACGTAGTCGGCCACCGTCACCAGGGTGTACTCCTCGCCGATCCAGCGGCCACCGGGGCCGATGAGTGCCAGGCGATCGACGTCGGGGTCCACGGCCACGCCGAGGTCGGCGCCACTGCCGGCCACCCGTTCCGCCAGTTCGGTGAGGTGCTGCGGCAGGGGCTCGGGGTTATGGGCAAACTGACCGTTGAGTGCTCCGTTGATGGTCTCGCAGCTGACCCCCAGGGCTTCGCAGAGGGGTGGAATGGAGATGGCACCGACGCTGTTCACCGCGTCCAGGATGACGGAGAGACCCGCCGCGCGGATGGCTTCCACCTCGACGAGGGGATGATCGAGCACGACCCGGATGTGGTCCTCCAACGCACCATCGTAGGTGGTCTTGCCACCCAGCTCGTCCACGGGGACGTATTCCAGGTTGCCGCCGTTAACGGCCGCGATCAGGTCCTGACCGTCTTCGTGGCTGATGAATTCTCCTTTGTGGTTGAGGAGTTTCAGGGCGTTGTACTCCTTCGGATTGTGGCTGGCGGAGAGGACGATGCCGCCGCCGGCCTTTAGCAGGATCACCGCCAGCTCGACGGTGGGAGTGGTCGCATAGTCCAGGTCCACCACGTCAATCCCCATGCTCTGGAGGGTGGCGGCCGTCAGGTCGGAGACTACCTTACCGGAGGGCCTGCCGTCCCGACCGATAACTACTTTCGGGGTGGCCCCGCTGCGCCTGAGCCAGTCGGCGTAGCCCGCCACGCTGGTGACGATGTCTTCGGGGGTGAGGTTGGTGCCGGCCTTGCCGCCGATGGTTCCGCGAAAGCCGGAGATAGATTTGATTAGAGCCATAACCGCAAGTTTACGTAATACCTTTGCCCCCGATGCAAATCTTTGAACTTTTAAACCAGACGATCGCCAATCCTTTTCTGGATGCGCTACTCCCGGTATGGCGGGAGAAGACGACCTGGATACCCCTCTACGCCATCATTGCCGTGTTGCTGTACCGGGCCTACGGCTGGCGCGGCCTGCTGGCCCTGCTGGTCACCATCGCCCTGACGATCACGGTGGCGGACCAGTTGGCGGCCTCCGTGATCAAGCCCTGGGCCGGACGCTTGCGGCCCTGCGCGACCGAAGGCATCGAGGTACGCAGCCTGGTGGGCTGCGGCGGAAAATTCAGCTTTCCTTCCAACCACGCGACGAACCACTTTGCCCTGGCCGTCGTGCTCTGTCTGACCTGGCTGAGTAACCGCCCGTGGGGCTGGCGACTGGGCATCCTGCTCTGGGCGGCCAGCATCTCCCTGGCCCAGGTGTACGTGGGGAAGCACTGGCCGGGCGACATCGTGGTGGGGGCCGCGCTCGGTACTTCCGTAGCCTGCGGCTTTGTCTACCTGCTCCGTACGGCGGACAGGAAATACGGCCCCTGGTTCAACCGTACCGCGCCTTAGCTGTACCTAGCCTACCACCTCCGCCCACTACCAACTTCCCCCATGGCCATCTGGCAATATCTTCTTCTCTTCAGCTCCGTACTCATCGGTGGTTTCGCGGCCACCGCCGGAAGCGGCGAGCGATACCGGCGCTACCTGCCGTTGCTGCTGAGTTTCAGCGGGGCCTATTTGCTGGGTATCGCCGCCCTGGAGATGATTCCGGAGGTCTTCGGCCACGCTACCAGCACCATTGGTTTGTGGCTACTCGGCGGCTTCTTCATCCAGCTGGTGCTGGAGGGCTTCAGCCAGGGGGTGGAGCACGGCCACGTCCACGCTCACGAACAGGCCGGTCGGGGGTACGCCCTCCAGGTCATGCTGGGGCTGGGGCTGCACGCTTTGCTGGAAGGACTGCCGCTCGGAGCCGGTGGAGTGGTTCACGAATTACACACCGGTCACCTGCACGGGTCGGCTGACCGGCTGCTGTTCGGCATCGTCCTCCACAAGCTGCCGGCCGCTTTCGCCCTCGGCTTGCTGCTGACGACCAGTGGTTACTCCCGTCGCTTCGTCTGGGGGTGCCTGCTGACCTTCGCGGCCCTCAGCCCGGTCGGGGCAATGATCGGCAACTGGATCAGCCTGGATCACCTGTGGCGGGATCGTATTCTGGCCCTGGTGATCGGTAGCTTCCTGCACATCTCCACCACTATTCTTTTTGAGGCGGATGGTGCCCACAGCCATCGTATCAGCCCGAAAAAATTCCTGGTCATCATTGCCGGCATGGGGGTAGCTTACGCGACCGTACACTAGCACTTTTTACAAGTCGGACTTCCTACGTTACGCTATGCTCCACTCCGGGAGGGCCCACACGGTCCAACGGTCCAACACCCCCAACATGTCCAAAATGTCCAGCGAACGGAAAACCGGCCTCCTCTGCCTCCTCTCCGGGGCGGTCCTTTTTTCCTGCAAGGCCATCCTGATCAAACTGGCCTACCGCTACGGCGTGAGCAGCATCAGTTTCCTGGGGCTGCGGATGGCGTTCAGCCTCCCGCTCTTTTTGCTCATCGGTTACTTTCGGGGAGGGGATCGCAGTACCCGCAAACCGATCGTGCGGCGCGATCTGCTCACCATCCTGCTGCTCGGCTGCTTCGGCTATTACCTGGCCAGTTACACGGATTTCCTGGGCTTACAGTTCGTAAAGGCGGGCATGGAAAGGGTGATTCTGTTCACCTACCCGACGATGGTCCTGATCATCCAGCGGCTGGTGTTCGGCACGCGGATCCGACCGGTGCAGTGGGTAGCCACCGCGCTCTGTTACCTGGGCATCATCGTGGCCTTCAGCGGCTCCGACCTGTCGCCGGACGGTGATTTCCTGAAGGGGGCCGGCCTCATTTTTCTGTCGGCGTTGCTGTACAGCCTGTACGTGATCGGGTCGGGGCGAATGGCACCGAGGTACGGCAATGTTCGCTTCACGACCCTGGCCCTCGTTACTGCCGGCACCTGCGTCCTCGCCCACGTCCTCCTCAGCGGCGCGCCTCTGCTCGGGCTGCCCGGTCAGGTGTACGTCTACGGGCTGCTGACCGCCATTTTCTGCACCGTTATTCCCAGTTACCTCGTCACTGCCGGCATCCAGCGTCTGGGCGCCGGGGATGCGGCCATCATCGGTGCCGTCGGGCCGGTGGCGACCATCGTACTCGAATATTTCGTCCTGGGGGAAGTGCTGAACGGGGCTCAGTTCCTGGGCGCGGCCCTGATCATCGGCGGGGTGGTCCTGATCGGGCGGAGTAAGAAAGGGTAAGGGGCGACGGGGCGCAGGTGCAAGCTTTAAAACAAAACATTTTGTAGTATATTCGCGTGGCTGTCCCGCCGGCAGTCTTTTTTCTTTCCTCTTTTTTCTTTCTTCTCCATTATGGCTAAAGTCAAAGTTGCTTTTTTCTGTCGCAATTGCGGCGCCGAATCCCCCAAGTGGATGGGGCAGTGCCCCAGTTGCCGGGAGTGGAATACCCTCGTGGAGGAAAAGGTCGTCAAGAGCAAGAGCGGCCGTGCCGAGAATCAACCCGACTGGCGGGGCGTGGGCAGCGGAGCCGCCGCCGCGGCCGCCGGGCCGCTCGGTAAGGGGCCACGGCCGGTCCAGCTGACCGAAGTGGTGGCCGGGGAAGTGCAGCGACTCATCAGTCCCGACCAGGAGCTGAACCGGGTACTGGGTGGCGGCATCGTACCGGGCAGCATCGTGCTGTTCGGGGGGCAGCCGGGTATCGGTAAGTCGACCCTGCTGCTGCAACTGGCCCTGCGACTGGGGAAAAAAGTCCTGTACGTAAGCGGGGAGGAGAGCGAGGAGCAGATCAAAATGCGGGCCGACCGCCTCGGGGGGCAGGCCGAAAATTGCTACCTGCTCACCGAGACGAATACGGCCAAACTCCTCCAGCACGCCGCTAACCTGAAGCCGGACCTGCTGATCACCGACTCCATCCAGACGCTCCAGAGCCCGCACGTGGAGAGCATGGCCGGTACCGTAAGTCAGGTCCGGGAGTGCGCCGCCGAGTTGCAACGCTTCGCCAAGGAGAGCGGGGTGCCGGTCTTCGTCATCGGTCACATTACCAAGGAGGGCAGTATCGCCGGTCCTAAACTACTGGAACACATCGTGGATGCCGTCCTGCAGTTCGAGGGCGACCGGAATTATACCTACCGTATCCTCCGCACCCTGAAGAACCGTTTCGGCAGCACCGACGAACTGGGCATCTACCAGATGGAAGCCACCGGGCTGCGGGAGGTTTCCAACCCCAGCGAACTGCTGCTGAGCGAGCGGGACGAGAACCTGTCCGGCTCGGCCGTCTGCGCCACCGTGGAGGGTTTGCGCCCGATGCTGGTGGAAGTACAGGCGCTGGTTTCTCCGGCGGTGTACGGGACACCCCAGCGGTCCGCTACCGGCTTCGACCTGCGGCGGCTGTCCATGTTCCTGGCGGTACTCGAAAAGCGGAGCGGGCTCAGCATCGGTAACCAGGACGTGTTTTTGAACATTGCCGGCGGTCTGCGCGTCGACGATCCGGCGATGGACCTGGCCATCATGGCCGCTCTGCTGTCCAGCGCCCAGGACGTTACGGTGCCGGGGACGATCTGCTTTGCCGGCGAGATCGGACTGAGCGGGGAAGTCCGGGCCGTCACCCGCATCGAGCAGCGTATCCAGGAGGCGGACCGGCTGGGCTTCCAGGGCATTTACGTCTCCAAGTACAATACGAAGGGGTTGGATCCGGATCGCTACGGAATCAAGATCCACACGGTGGCTACGGTGCGGGAATTGTACGAGACGTTGTTTGCCTGACCGGCTACCGGAGAGCACGGCTCTCGGGCAGCCGGCTAAACTCCCGTAAAGTAAGTGATGGGGTCGATCGCCTTACGGTCCTTGCCCAGCAAGATTTCGAAGTGTAGGTGAGGCGTAGTTCCCCTGGCGTTACCCGTATCCCCGACGGTGCCGATAACGTCTCCGGCCTTCACGGCCTGGTACTCCTCTACCGTCCAGCTATCCAGGTGGGCGTAGTAGAAGAGGCGACCGGTACCGTCGCGAAGGTAGAGCTGTTTACCACCGCTTCCGCTTTCCCGGATGCGCTCGATGAAACCGTCGGTAACGGCCACTAAGTCGGTGCCCCTCGGGGCCTTGATGTCGATGCCCTGGTGCTTGCGTGTTTTGCCGCGCGGGTCGCCGAATACGGAAATGACGGCCGCGGCGGTGAAGCCACTGACGGGAAAGACAAGCCCTCCGGTCATCTTCACGAGTGGAGTGGGGGAGGTGGGAAGGGCCTCAACCGCTTCCTCGGTCTTTATCTCCAGGGTGGTTTCCCCTACGGTTACGGTAGTGGGCGGTAGCTGCTGGTGGGCGTAGAGTGCAATCATGCCTCCCAGTAACAGTACCTCCACGAGTAGGAATTTCTTAAGCATACTCACGTGCGTTGGTTACCGGGTAAACGGGTGGGATGGGAGTGTAGGTGTTATGGCGAGGTTAAAATCCTGGATTACGAGTCCGGAGGACGCTGTCATATCTCATCGAAATCCCCACTATCCACCGCCTCCTGTACGTATACTTCCCACTCCGCCCCGGTCGGTCGCAGGGCGCGGAACTGTGTTTTGCTACGGACCGTAAAGTATACGAACTGCACCACTGAGTGGGGAGGGACTCCCGGAACGTAGCGTATCCCTTCCTGCTCTTCCCGGGGGTAAAATTTATCTTCACCGTTGGTGAAAGAGACGAGGTGATCGGGGCCGGTGAAGCCGAGTTTGGCGGCCTCCAGGTCCGATAGCCGCCGCTCCTCGAGATAGTTCCAGCGGGAACCGTCGTACTCGGCGTAAAGGAAGACGTGCTCCTGATCTGCCGCCCTCTTCAGTCGTAACTGGCGGGCGGTGGTGACCCGGCTGTCCGACCAATCCGCCTGAGCGGCCCACTCCAGCGAGACGGGCTTACCGCGAAAACTGAGTTTCGCCCCCGGAGCAGCCCGGTAGAGGGGAAAGTGGCCGGCAACGTCGTGAACCGGCAGGGGTTGGGCGCCCCCGAAGTTCGTCCGATCCGGCGCCGGCATACTGCCTGCCGGGCCGTTTCTCTCCCGCTCCAGCCCCCGCCGTGATTTTTCCTCAAGCATCTCCACCTTCTCGGCCCAGCGGGCGGGGAGCAGGTCCTTCAGCGGTTGCAGGTCCAGGGTGTCGGATACCGGAACGGCCTCGTCGTGGATACCGAGGTAATCTTCGATGGTCCGCTCGAGGTCCCGGACCTGGTCGGGGTCTTTAAAGCCATTCATCAGCGTTATTTCGACGCCGGTATCCAGTTTGGCGGCCAGTCCGTAGACCGGGGTGCTGGGGCCGTGCTTACCCTGTCTTTCCGAGCCCGTCCGTTTCAGGAACAGTTGGGCAATGTGGTTGACTTCCAGCTCCCGGTCCTTGCTGAGGGAGGGCAGGGGGCCGTTCTTCACCGAGAGTTGCCGGTTACTGGCCCGCAGCACCGTTTTGTTGACGAACAGCAGGATGGCAAAGTAAAAAATACCTACCCCCGCCGCTGCGTGAATCAGGATGAACCAGGGAAAATCCGTAAGCAGGAAAACGAAAACGATAAGGTTCCAGGGAATCGAAAACAGCAGGAGGAACCACTTGACGGGCTGGCTCCACGACTGGGTGACGGTAAGGCTGGAGGGGCCTCGTTCTATCTTGATGCTGGCTGCCATGGGGAGGATCTACGGAACAATTATACGAACCGGCAACATCTAATTAAAAAAGAACCCCAAGATGGCAACTAAAAAACACGACGAAATCTACGACGAGTTCTACGAGGCGGTCAATATGCAACCCAAGGAACTGGAGGAATGGCTGGATACCGAGGAGTCAAAATCCGTCGGCAGCAAGGACGACGGCGGCGGCGAGAGTACCGGTCACCGCAGCGGTCGCCGCATCGTAAAGATCAAGAATAAGAAAAAAGCCGACCTGACGGACAGCGACTACGACCACATGAATAAGGTGGTCGGTTACGTCCACCGCCACACCGCCCAGCGACCCGAAGGAGACGTGGCCGGTACCGACTGGGCGTATTCCCTGAAGAACTGGGGACACGACCCGACGAAGTAACCGGTACCGCTTCCCAACCTAAATAATAGCCCCGCACCTGCGCTCCGTCGCCCGGTGCAACGGCGGTGGCTTGCCCCTTGCGGTAGCGATAAATCAAATATCGGGTCTCGCATATCGCATATCGCATATTCTATATAACTACCTTCGCGCCCCATGAGTACCAACGGAACATTCATCGTGGAGGGGGGGCACCGCCTCTCCGGCGAGATCATCCCCCAGGGGGCCAAGAACGAAGCCCTGCAGATACTGAGCGCCACCCTGCTGACGCCCGAACCGATGCGCATCGAAAATATGCCCGACATCGAAGACTGCAATAAATTGCTGGACCTGATTGCCGGACTCGGCGCCCGGGTGGAGCGCCACGATCGCCAGACCGTCACGATCACGGCCAGGGACATCAACCTGGACTACGTCCTGAGCCAGGACTACGTTCGCGACGCCCAGCGCATCCGCGGCTCCGTCATGCTGATCGCGCCGCTGCTGAACCGCTACGGCCGCGCCAGTCTGCCCAAGCCGGGCGGGGACAAGATCGGCCGCCGCCGCCTCGATACCCACCTGCTCGGCCTCCAGGCCCTGGGCGCGGATTTCGACTACGACGACGAGCGGCGTATTTACACCTTCCAGACCGACGGCCTGAAGGGTACTTATCTTCACATGGATGAGATCAGCGTGACGGGAACGGCCAACATCGTGATGGCCGCCGTGCTCGCCGAGGGGGAAACCACCATCTACAACGCCGCCTGCGAACCCTACCTCCAGCAGCTCTGCCGGATGCTCGTCCGCATGGGCGCGCAGATCGAGGGTATCGGCAGCAACAAACTGATCGTTCAGGGGGTCGACCGCCTCGGCGGCACCAACCACCGGATGCTGCCCGACATGATCGAGATCGGCAGTTTCATCGGCCTGGCCGCCATCACCGGCAGCGACATCACGATCAAGGACGTACGGCTCGATCAACTCGGCCTCATCCCCCGCACCTTCGAGCGGCTCGGCATCAAAATGAACTACGTCGGCGACGATATCCACATACCCGCCCAGGACCACTACGAGATCCAGACCTTCCTGGACGGCGGTATCCTGACGATCTACGACGCCCCCTGGCCCGGCTTCACCCCCGACCTGATGAGCATCGCCCTGGTGACCGCCATCCAGGCGCGGGGCAGCGTGCTGATCCACCAGAAGATGTTTGAGAGCCGGCTGTTCTTCGTCGACAAGCTGATCGACATGGGCGCCCAGATCATTCTCTGCGACCCCCACCGGGCCACCGTCATCGGGATGGACAAGCGCAACCCGCTGCGGGGCATCCGTATGACGAGCCCGGATATCCGCGCCGGGGTCAGCCTCCTCATTGCCGCCCTCTCCGCCGAGGGTACGAGCGTGATCGACAACATTTACCAGATCGACCGCGGCTACCAGAACATTGACACCCGCCTGCGCGCACTCGGGGCTAAAATTGAGCGAAAATGATCCTGTACAACATCACCACCAAGATCGAGCACGACATCCACGCGGCCTGGCTCCAGTTCATGCAGCGCGACTACATCCCCGTCCTGATGGAAAGCGGAATGTTCGACAGCTACAAACTCAGCCGACTCATGGGCATCGATGAGTCCGACGGCCTCACCTACGCCCTGCAGCTGGAACTGCCCTCCCGCCCGGCCTTCAACATCTACCAGGAGAAATACTTCCTGGCGCACCAGAAGATGCACGACCTGAAGTGGAAGGGCAAATTCGTGGTGTTCCGTTCCAGCCTGGACGTAGTGGAGCATGGATAGGAACAGATAGGAATAGGGGTAGGGATAGACTACCTTGCTACCCCTATCTCTACCCATATCCCCCTTTTCCATGCCGATCCTCATTACCATCCTGGCCGTCGCCGCGCTCCTGGCCCTCATCGTCGGCCTCAAGTGGCACCCCTTTATCGCACTCGTGGCCGTGGCCGTAGGTACCGGTCTGGCCCTCGGCATGGGGGTGGAACCGATGCTGGCCTCCGTGTCCAGCGGGGTGGGGGGCACGCTCGGTGGGCTGGCCCTCATTCTCGGGTTGGGGGCGGCCCTGGGCGGACTGATCGCCGAGACCGGCGCGGCCCGCGTCATCACCGACCGGCTGGTGGGAGAACGCAAGGGGACTTCCGTGCTCTGGGGCCTCTGTCTGGTCGGTTTTCTCATCGGCATTCCGCTTTTCTACACGGTGGCATTCGTCATGATGGCCCCGATCGTCTTCGCTACGGCGCGCAAGACGGGTATGCCGCTGGCCATGATCGCGGTGGCGGCGGTGGCTTCGCTGTCGGTCACCCACGGCTTTCTCCCGCCGCACCCCGCCCCGGTCATCATCGCGGACACCTACGGGGCCGATCTGGGGAAGACGCTGCTCTACGGACTGATCCTGGCGGTTCCTTCCGTGATCATTGCGGGACCGTTGTTTGCGCGGACTTTAAAAAATATTGGCGCGGGCGCAGGTGCGAAGCTTTTCGAAGAAACTGCCCTGCCCGAGCGGTTACCTACGTTCGGGGCAAGTCTGTTTTCCGCCCTGCTGCCCGTTTTGCTACTGGCCGGGGTTACCCTGCTGAAGGGAGCCGGCCTGGTGAGTGCGGATAATGCACTGCTCGGTCTGGTGGGAGACGCCACGGTCGCCCTGCTCATCGGTCTGCTCCTTGCCATGTTCCTGCTGGGCCGTCAGACCCGGACCCCGGTTCCGGAACTCATGAGTCGGGTGGGGGGGCAACTCGCCCCGATGGCGGCCGTGCTCCTCATCATTGCCGGCGGGGGTGCCTTCAAGCAGGTACTGGTCGATAGCGGCACGAGCGACTACATCGTCTCCGTCCTGGAAGGTTTCAACGCCCACCCGCTGCTCATCGCCTGGGGGATCGCCGCCGCCCTGCGGGTAACGCTCGGTTCGGCGACGGTGGCGGCCATTACCGCGGCCGGAATCGCCCTTCCGCTGGCCGGGGGCGGGAACGTCTCCCCCGAGTTACTGGTACTGGCCACCGGCGCGGGCAGCCTGACCTGTAGCCACGTCAACGATACGGGGTTCTGGCTCTTCAAGGAGTACTTCGGGCTGACGGTCGGCCAGACCCTCCGCAGCTGGACGGTGATGGAGACGATAGTATCGGTGGTCGGTCTGGTGGGTTGTTTGTTGCTGGACGGGCTGGTGTAGTTCCGAACATCCCCGGGGGAAACTTTCGTTAGATAATAAACTATGCAAATGAAAATTTCCCTGATTACCGCCCTGGCCCTGTTGTTCACCTCCACCGCTTTCGCCCAGGAGCGGGAAGCCGATGACACCAATAGCCCCCGCGCTTACCCGGCGGCCCAGTCGGTCTCCGGCGGTCCCGCCATGAATAATTTCGACGCCGCCTTCGAGGAAAGCAGTGTCGGCTTTATGCACGTGTACGCCGTTGACGTAGTGGATCCCGAAGGCACCTACCTGCTGGGAGGAGACGAGATGTCCGGTACGGAGTTAGCGGTACTGCCGAATAAGATTACCCGCCTGGCGGAACGTAAGGACGCAAAAATGTACGCTGCCACGGCCATTCGCGGGGTAAACGAAGCCCTCTACCTTACCCGTATGGACGGTGAAGGCTATGACCGTATCGATATGTTCGCGATCCGGGGGGACGAGGTTCGCCACCTTAAGACCCTTGCCCTACGCGATTGCAGAAACGACCGCTGCCGCCAACTCGACAGCTGGATCACCGACATCGACGGTAACACCAACCTCGACCTGATGCAAATGGGGAAGAAGCGGAACGGCCGGACGAAGAAGGTCGTTTACACCATGGACGATCAGCGCAACTGGGCCAAGACCGACGAACTGGATGCCCCCTGGGACAGCGCGGAGATGGAGTAGTAAGTTGGACCGTTAGACCGTTAGACTGTTAGACTGTTAGACTGTTAGACCGTTAGACCGTTAGACCGTTAGACTGTTAGACCGTTGGACGGGCCACGCCACTACAATTTGATATTCCAACCATCCACTCTACTCCTCCTCCCCGATCCCCACGAATTTTGCCGCCTTCTTGTACAGCTTCGCCGAGGCCGGTGTCAGTTCGTGGTGTTCCCCGTCCGCCGGTCGGTACTGACTGAGGATGTCGAACAGGCAACTGATACGGGCCTCCGTGTCGAAAAATTTGTTGATTATGGCAATTCGCCGACTTTCCACCAGGCAATAACCCGACTGAAAGTTGCCTTTTTCATAGCGTACGGTGTATCCGAGCTCCCCGAGCAGGGTCTCAAGCTTTTTCAGGCCGTGTTTGGTGTTGGGAAGCATAGGTACGATAACTTTGCGCCATGCGAAATACGCTCTTTTTTCTCTTACTTGTCATTTCCTCCACCCTGTCGGCCCAGACTTTCCGGGCCAGCCTCATCGGTGGGGTCAACATGGCACAGATCGACGGCGATAGCCTGATCGGCTTCCGCAAGTACGGTGTCAACGCCGGAATGCGGGTAGTTGCCGTGCTCAGTGAGCAGTGGCGGGTGGGTCCTGAGATCCTCTTCAGCCAGCAGGGGGCCCGCCAGGAAAACAAGCCCGCCTACTTCAGCAGTTTCAAGGACATCCGGATCAATGCCGTCGAAGTACCGCTGATGGTGTACTTCAAGGAGTGGCGCTTCACGGCGGAGGCCGGGGCCAGTTTCAACCGGGTTTTCAGTACGCAGATCACGGACTGGCGGGACCGCGACGAGACGGAATTACGGCCCCTGAAGCAGCAGTATGTTTCGGTCAAGGTGGGGGCAACCTACTATTTCACCCCCAACCTCGGCCTAAATGTCCGTTGGTCCAAGAGCCTCTCCGACCTGACGGAGTTTCCCGTCTACGACTTCCGGAGTCGCTACCTCAGTATTCGGGCGGTGTACACCCTGGGTGCGGGGGAGTTGCTGCCGGATAAGGAGGAGTGATAAGCGTTCGAGATGTGGCGGTGAGTACTCCGACGTGTCCGACATCCTCACTTACCCGCTCTCCCCAAATCGGAACGAATGTATCTTGCGACCATGAAACCGCTGATCGCCCTGACCCTATTGCTTACCCTCCTGACCTGTACGGAAAACCCCGCACCTGCGTCCGCGCCCGAACCGGTGGAACCTGTCACCCCGGCTGCCCCGACCAGTCTGCCCAGTATTCCCATCGACAGCCTGGAATTTTTGTGGAACAACGCCACTTACCTGGATGCGACTTTTTACAATATCCCGGCCAGCATCAACCAGAGCGAACTCAGTCAGATCCGCTCGAGCATCACCTACATTGCCGAACAGCCCGCGCAGATGAAGCCGGAGTGTAAGCCCGCCGGCCACGTCTGGTTCCAGGTGAATGGTAAAAATCGCCAGGAGGCGGATATTTATTTCTCCCCGGGCTGCACCTACTACGTCTGGTTCCAGGACAAAAAACCCGTCTACTCGAACGAGCTCACCGAAGCGGGGATCGGGTTTTACAACAACATCATCCGCTCCGTGCAGGGCAAGACCCAGCAACAGTAATCTCACTATGCCTAACCCACGGCGACTCGGGGTCATCGACCTCGGCACCAACACTTTTCACCTGCTCATCGCGGAGCTGACGGCCGGCGACCGAATCGAGGAGATCTACCGGGAACGCATTTACGTGAAGCTGGCCGAAGACGGTATCGGGCACATCGGACCCGCCCCCTTCGGACGGGGCATGACCGCCCTCCGGCACTTCCGGAGCGTACTCGACGACCATGGCGTCGCCGAACCGCGCGCCTTCGGTACGGCCGCCCTGCGTACCGCCGGTAACGGGACGGAATTCGTACGCACCGCCGAACGGGAGGCCGGCATTGTCATTCAACTGATCCCCGGGGAGGAGGAAGCACGGCTGATCACCCGGGGCGTGCTCCACGCCATCCCGCCCACCGAGGGGCGTATCCTGATCATGGACATCGGCGGCGGCTCCACCGAGTTCATCATCGCCGGACCGGAGGGGGTGTTCTGGAAGCAGTCGTTTCCCGTCGGGGTCTCCGTGCTCCACCGCAACTTCCACCACTCCGATCCGATCTCCGAAGCCGAGATCCGCAACCTGGAGTTGTTCCTGACCGATCAACTGGCCCCCCTCCGCGAGCGACTGGCGGAATACCCTACCCACCACCTGGTCGGCGCCGCCGGTACTTTCGACGTCCTGGCCGAGCTGCTGCGCGATCCCCTTGCCCCCGATCACCCCCACAGTCACGCGCTGGATCCCACTGGTTTTTCCCCGCTTTACTTTGAGATACTGTCCTCTACGCTGGGGGAACGGCTTGCCATGCCCGGCATCCCCGAACAAAGGGCGGACATGATCGTGGTGGCCATGATCCTGCTGCGTTTCGTACTGGAACTGGCCGGTATCGACCGGATCACGGTGAGCGAATACGCGATGAAGGAAGGGATACTGCTGGAGATGGAGAATTAGGCGGATTAGGCTGTTAGGCTATTAGGCGGATTAGGCTGTTAGGCGGATTAGGCTGTTAGGCGGATTAGGCTGTTAGGCGGATTAGGCTTTTAGGCGTATTAGGCTGTTAGGCGGGCCCTAAAAGCCTAACAGCCTAACCTGCCTAACCTGCCTAACCTACTGCGTCTGATCGAAATCCGAGATCACGCCCAGCATCAGTGTAATGTCCTCGTAGAACTGCCGCACCAAACCGTAGTCGATGTTGGTTTTGAAGATGTGGGGCTCCAGCAGGTCGTAGTCGTGGGCCAGGCCGATGAACAGGTCTTTGTTGTGGACGGCGAAATAGAGGTCGCGGCCCGTCCGCCGGTGGAAGTCAAGGATGGCATCCTGCATGGAGGGGGTGAGGATGTCCTTTACGACCGTACTCCTGCGCTGGGCGTACACCGTGAAGACCTCCCGGAATCCGGGGTTCATGATCTCGACCTGGGCGACGGCGCCGTCCTGGGAGGAAACGAAGTGGTCGATCTGCCGTTTGAGGCGGCGTAGCTGGGCACTGGGCCAGACGGCGATCCGCCCGCGGACGTCCTCGTTGAAGACGGCGTGGACGAACAGTCCGCTGAAGATCAGCTGGATGCGGTTACTGGCCGGGCTGATTTCCCGGACGTAGGCCTCGCCCATCTCGAAGGCCATCTCCCCGACGATGCCGCGGATGTAGTCCTCCGCCTTGTAGCTGTCGGGGTGGGGGCGGAAGAGGCCGCTGCGTTCGAACCGGTCCTGGAGGATGGCCCGCTCCGGCTCGTAGGTCAGTTCCCGGTAATTGACGGACTCGTTCAGGAAGTCCAGGATCAGGGAGACGACGGCGGGCTTGAACGTCTGGCGGAATTTTTCGATCCGGTAGTAGAGCGAGCCGATGTAAAAAGCCACGGGGACGATCAGCAACAGGTTGAGAAATCCCAGCTCCGCGACGGCAAAAACGATCCCGATAATGGCCAGCAGCAGCAGGGAAAGAAAGATCCCCCGTAGAATGCGCACCCGCAGGGCATCCAGCCGCTGTAGCTCCGGGCGGATGGTGCGGTTGTAGTAAACACGGAATTCGTCGAGCCTGGGGGGGAGCATTTTTGGACGTGTTGGACTATTGGACCGTTGGGTGTTGGACCGTTGGCGGCTAAGATAGAACGTGCCCGAGGAAGTTATTTACCCAACCAACCCTCCGCCAATTACCAAACTCCCTAAAGTAACGGTCCACCCCGTCCAACGGTCCAACGATCCAACCAATATTCCTTACCTTTGCGCCCCAATATGAAAATCAGACTTTTCCTCTACACGCTGCTACTAACGATCGTGCTGACCGGTTGTCGCTCCGAATTCGAGACCATCCGTACCAGCGGTGACCCGGAGAAGACGCTGACGGCAGCCAATAACTACTACGCCGCCGGAGAGTACCAGCGGGCCCAGACGCTCTACGAACTGGTCATTGCTCCCTTCCGGGGGCGGTTGGAGGCCGAGGAGATCGCCTTCCGCTACGCCTACACCTACTACTACACCGAGCAGTACGTACTGGCCAGCTACTACTTCAAGAACTTTGCCACCACCTACGGCGGTTCCAACCTGCGGGAGGAAGCCGACTTCATGGCGGCCTACTCCAACTACCAACTCAGCCCCATTTTCCGCCTCGACCAGTCGTACTCGGTCAAGGCCATCGAGGGCTTCGAGGAGTTCGCCAACCGCTACCCGGAGAGCGAGCGCCTCAACGAGGCCAACCTGCTGATCGACGAAATGCGGGCCAAAATGGAACGCAAGGATTACGAATCCGCCAAACTGTATCTGGACCTCAGACGTTATGATTCGGCACTTACCGCATTCGGTAACGTACTGAAGGAGTATCCCGAAACCGCCCGGGCCGAGGAAATTCGTTATCTCATGGCCAAGACGGAATTCGATTACGCCGAGGAAAGCTTCCGCTCGCGTAAGCGGGAACGGTACGAGGAAGCCATTAAATTAAGTCGCCTTTTTCTGGACCGCTACGCCAGCGGTCCGTACGCAGCGGAAGTCCGCGAGTTTCAGGAAAAATCACAGGCAGCGCTAAACGCACTCTAATTATGTCCGACATCAAAGCACGCGCTCAGGGCCTCAGCCCCGACACCAGCGCCCGCGACATCCAGCAGATCGTGGGTGAAGAGGGGAACATCTACCAGGCCCTCAACATCGTCAGCCGCCGCGCCCGCCAGCTCGCCGTCGACCTCAAGCACGAGCTCGACCAGAAACTGGAGGAATTCGCCGAGGTGACCGACACCATCGAGGAAGTCGTCGAGAACAAGGAGCAGATCGAGATCTCCAAGTTCTACGAAAAACTACCCAACCCCGTCCTCATCGCCATGCGCGAATACCTGGACGGCGAACTCTACTACCGCTACAACGAGGAGCGGGAGGAAGAGGATATTTAGGAGACATAGTCCATAGTGGTAGTCGGTAGTCCCGCCGACTACCGACTACCACTATCTACTATCGACCATGAAGATCCTCCTCGCCGTCACCGGCTCCATTGCCGCTTACAAGGCCGCGCACCTGACCCGTGAATTTATCCGGGCGGGGGCGCAGGTGCAATGTTTAATGACACCGTCGGCGGCAGATTTCATTTCCCCCCTGACCCTCTCCACCCTGAGTCGTCATCCGGTCATCTCCTCCGTTCACAGTGAGGAAGGCTGGAACAATCACGTCGAGCTGGGGCTCTGGGCGGACGCCCTGGTCGTCGCGCCGGCTACGGCCAACACCCTGGCTAAAATGGCCACCGGTATTTGCGACAGTGCCCCCCTGGCCGTCTACCTCTCCGCCCGCTGTCCCGTTTTCTTTGCCCCGGCGATGGATCTGGACATGTGGGCCCATCCCGCCACCCGGGCCAACGTCGCCCGACTCCGGTCTTTCGGAAATATCCTGATCGAACCCGGGGTGGGGGAGTTGGCCAGCGGACTGTCCGGCGCCGGTCGCCTCGCCGAACCGGAACGGATCGTGGCTACCGTGACCGCCCACCTCTCCCGTTCCCCTTTCCCGGAGCCTACCCGTGTCCTCATTACGGCCGGCCCCACCTTCGAGGACCTGGACCCCGTCCGCTACCTCGGTAACCGGAGCACCGGGAAAATGGGGATCGCCCTGGCGGAGGCCGCCGCCGCGCGGGGAGCCCGGGTAGAGTTGATCCTCGGCCCCACTCATTTGAGTACGGAGGCCGCCGGAATTACCGTCCACCGCGTCCGCTCCGCCCGGGAGATGTACGAAGTGACGGTCGGTCTCTGGCCCGACTGCCGGCTGGGTATCCTGGCCGCGGCCGTAGCCGACTACCGGCCCGCCGAGGTCGCCCCGGAGAAGATCAAGAAAGGGGAGGATGCACTCCGCATCGAACTGGTCCGCAACCCGGATATCGCCGCCGAACTGGGCCGCACGAAAACTAACGGGCAGCACCTCATCGGTTTCGCCCTGGAGACCGAGAACGGCCCCGCCAACGCCCGGGGTAAGCTCGAACGTAAGCACCTGGACCTGATTGTACTGAATTCCCCCCGCGACGCAGGAGCCGCCTTCGGCCATGACACCAACCGAATTCAGCTGATCGGCCACAATAAGGAGCAATCCTTTGAGTTAAAATCTAAGCGGGCCGTCGCGGAGGATATCCTGGATGCCGCTATCAACCTATCCCGATGATGAAGATACTCTCCCTGCTTTTCTGTGTAATTCTTTGCACCTGCGTCCCCGCCCTTTCGCTCCTGGCGCAGGGACCGATCGATTTCAGGATCAACATCAACACCCAGCAGATCACCCAGTCCGACCCCGGCATTTTCAAAACGCTGGAACGTGACCTGGTACTTTTCCTCAACGGTACGCTCTGGACGGAGGACAACTTCAAGCCGGAGGAACGGATCGAAGCCAACCTGTTCCTCACCATTTCGGAGGTGGAGAAAGAAGGACCCGACGGGCTGGCGGCCCTGGTGCCCAACCAGTACACCGCCACCGTGGCGGTACAAAGTTCCCGCCCGGTGTTCAACAGCGGAGAACAGACCCCGGTCTTCAATTACCAGGACAGTAAGGTCGAATTCAGTTACCAGCAATTCGAAGCCATTCAGCTCTCCCAGCAGAGTTTTACCGGCAACCTGTCCAACATAATGGCTTTTTACGTTTACCTCATTCTCGGCTTTGACTACGATACCTTCGCTCCCCTCGGCGGCGACAAATTCTTCGAGGAGGCGCAAGAGTTGTACAACCGCCTTCCGTCCGGCATCCAGGGACAGGAAGGTTGGGTGGACGGAAAGAACCGTAACCGCTACAGCTTACTGAAGGACATTCGTCAGCCCCGCATGCTGCCCCTGCGCCGCGCCTACTACACTTACCACCGTCTCGGACTCGACCTGATGACGACCGACGTACAGCGGGCCCGCAACAACATCACCCTGGCCATCGAGGATGCCAAAGCGGCGAGCCAGGCACAGTTGAATAGCGTATACGCCCAGGCCTTCGTAGATGCCAAACGACAGGAGATCATCGAAATTTACAAGGGGGCTACGGCGCCCGAACAAACGGCCGTCATCCAGACCATGACCCGCCTGGACCCCTCCAAGAGCGGAGATTACCGGGCGATCCGCCAGGCCGGCGGAACCCGGGGCAGCAGCAGCACGGTCCGGCCGAACCGCACTTCCAGCATCAGGACATCGACGCCATTCGGTAAGCAATAATTTCCTCGTCGTCGAATTCTTCCCGGAAGGTCCTCCGCTCCTTGGCGGTGATGGTTTCCGGCCCCGGCACCTCTCCGGCCTCGATCGCCGCCAGGATGGTGGGGTGGATGTAGTATTTCCGACACACCGCTACGGTATTTCCCAGCTCTTCGGCCACCATTTCCGTAACCCGGAGCGCGGTGCGTTCCGGGAGTTCGCCGTCGTGCTGGTCACGGAGTACCCAATAATCGTGCACCGCGGCGGCCGTGCCTACCCAGGTACGGAAATACTTGCTGCTGAAGTCGGGGCCGACCAATTCCCTGACCATTTCGTTAATGTCACTGCTACTCAGGTTGTGCATCCGGCCATCCTCGCCCCGGTAACGGAAGACTTCGTAGCCGGGCAATTCACTGACGTTACGTACCAGTTTGATCAATTGGGGGTCCGTCAGATCAATTTCGCGATCCTGGCCGCTCTTGCCGACATATTCGAAGTGCAGACCGGTTTTGTCGGTCTCCACGTGCTTACGGCGCAGGGTGGTCAGCCCGATCGTGCCGTTGCGTTTACGGTAGCTGGAGTTTCCGACGCGCATACCCGTTTCGTCCATCAGCGCGATCGCGAGGGCGGCTACTCTCTCTAAGGACCAGCCACGGGATCGGTCCTGGAGGATGTCCCGCAGTGTTTTGCGGGCGGCGGGCAGGGCCGCGGCGAAGCGGACCAGTTGGTGAAACTTGTTGAGTTGTTGGTAGGCCATCCAGTCCGGGTGGTAGCGGTACTGTTTGCGCCCGGCATCGTCCCGGCCGGTACTGAGGAGGTGGCCGTTCTCCAGGGGGCAGATCCATACTTCGGTCCAGGCCGGCGGGATGGCCAGACCCTTGAGCCGGTCTCGAATCAGCCGATCCTTGATCAGGCTGCCGTCTTCGCGCAGGTAGGAAAATCCCTTACCGTGGCGGCGGCGGGTCCAGCCGGGTTTGTCGTCGGAAACGTGGATCAGATCCGGCAATCCATCGATGTGTACTAATGCATTGGTGCCCATGCCTGAGAAAGCCCTGGGCAACGCGGGTTGTTCACGCGTGCTACTTGTTAGTGGTTTCGGCGTCGACGGCATCAATGCGGTCGAGTATTTTGCCGAGTAGGTCCGAGGGGACGGGAGGAGGGGGGGAGATCAGGTTACGCTTCAAAAAAGCTCTAAAGACGGCTACATCATCCAGCTGGTCACGTTGTAGGTCGTGGCGGACGGCGGGGTTGTCAATCGGTTTGTCGGCCACTTCCGGTGTGGGGCGGCCGTTCAGGGGATTACTGGACTTGTTGGGGAGATGAGACATCTGTTGATGATTTAGTAATGCCACCCCGACGCGACGGTCGGGGTGGCATGCTGATTAACCTAGATTGCGGGTGTTGACGATACCGTAGGTACGCTCGGCGTACCCCTGCAACTGACGGATCAGGGACAGGCGGGCGCGACGGATCTTGCCCTTCACGGTATTGAGATTGAGCTCAAGCACCTCGGCGATCTCCTTCTCGGCGAAATCGTAGAGATCGCTCATGATGATGATCGCGCGCTGCTCGTCGGACAACAGTACCATGGCCCTGAAAATAGGGTCGCTGAAATCCTGATCCAGGGCACCACTCACGCGCAGGTCGGAGAATCCGGCCATGCTACAACTCTCGTCTATCTGGTTAAACGCCTGGCGTTCGTCCAGTTCCTTCTCACCGCGCCGCTTGGTTTTGCGGTACTTGTTGATGAAAAGGTTCTGGGCGATACGGCAGAGCCAGGCGCGGGCATTGGTTCCGGGCTGATAGTGATCGATCTTACGGTAGGCACGTTCGAAGGTGTCTTGCGTCAGGTCACTGGCGTCCACCTCATTCCGGGTCTGCTGGTAGAGGAAGTTGAAGACGACCTTGTAGTGAACGATCATTTCCTCCTGGAAAATGCGGCGCTCGCGGGAGTTGCGATTCATGATGATTCCCAATGGGTGTTGTTGCGCTTTCCTGGGATGAGCCGCCGTTCGGCTCACGGGTTGCGGTCAGGGCAGGGTACGTGTATGTTGTTTATCGAAGGCATAATGCCAGGAGGGGATGGATAAGTTTCGCAACGGCAAAAAAAATAGTGCAACCGGGGAAGGAAGGACCGCGTTCCCCCCACATGCGCTACAACAAATTTGGAACGACCGACTGGGACGTCTCCAAGATCTGCCTGGGAACCATGACCTTCGGCGAACAGAATACGGAGGCGGAAGCCCACGAACAACTCGACTACGCCCGGGAAGCCGGCATTAATATTTTCGATACCGCGGAACTCTATTCCGTGCCCGCCAGACCGGAAACCCAGGGTAACAGCGAACGCCACCTCGGTAGCTGGATCGAGAAGCGGGGCGTAAGGGACGATATTTTCGTCGCCACCAAGATCGGCGGACCGGCCGCCATGGCAAAACACCTGCGGGATAAACTCGATTTCTCCCGGGCCTCACTAGAATTCGCCCTCTCCCGCAGCCTGGACAATCTGCGTACCGATTACGTGGATCTTTATCAGTTGCACTGGCCGGAGCGAAGTGCTAACTTTTTCAACGTACGGGGCGTCTCCAGCATCAGCGGTGACGCCTGGCAGGATAATTTCCTGAGTGTACTGGAAAGTATGGACGCCCTGATCCGAAGTGGACGCATCCGGGCCTGGGGACTCAGTAACGAAACCCCCTGGGGGCTCATGCGATTACTGCACCTGGCGGACGTGCACGGACTGCCCCGACCCGTCAGCATTCAGAACCCCTACAGCCTGCTCAACCGGAATTTCGAGGTCGGGCTGTCCGAGATTTGCTTACGGGAGAACATTGCCGGCTTTCCGTACTCTCCACTGGCGATGGGCCGGCTGAGCGGAAAGTACCTCCGCGGGGAGGACACCCCGGAAAACCGCCTGAACCGCTGGCCCCACTACAATCGTTACAACAGCCCGGTTGCCCTGGAGGCCACCGCCGCCTACGCGGAGGTCGCGGAGCGGCATGAACTGTCCCTTACCCAATTGTCCCTGGCCTTCGTGAACGACCGGGCGTTCAACCAATCCAACATTATCGGGGCCACGAACCTGGAGCAACTGAAGGAGAATCTGGGCAGCATCGATCTGCAACTGTCCGGAGAGGTCCTCGAGGACCTGGAGGGGGTCCAGGCCCGTTATCCGAATCCCGCGGCATAGACGGGGTTACCGGCGGCGGTTGTTCCGGCTACGGTTCTTGCTCCGGCTGCTGCGGTTGTTATTATTGTTTCCGCCGCCGCCGCTGTTGCCTTTTTTCTTCTTCCGGCGCCGACCGACACCATCGTCCTGGCTGGGCTGATTCTGGTTGGGGGAGCCGATCTTGGCATCGGGGGGAAGAACGAGTGTCTTCTCGCTGAGTTCGTAAATGTCCTTCCGGATCATCTCTTCGTTCATGAACTTGCCGTCCCTCCAGTCGGAAAGGGCCACTTTCATGTAGTAGGCAACGGTGTAGGTCAGAAAGTCCCGCTCGGGGCCGTCCTCCATCTTCTTTCCGGCATCGATGAGGGCCAGGATATTCCGCCCGTAGTGCGGCTTGCGGCTGCTCAGTTCGGGGTAGGGCATCTGGTCGGCGGTCGGAAGCTCCTCGTCCGGCTCGGCACTGATGCCTTCGGGTACAACGACGTCCAGGTGGCCGCCGGCGATGTGAAAAGCGTGTTTCCAGAGCCGCTCCTGGTAGTTCTCCTGCTGCTTGATGCCGGGCTGCATCTGGAGCATCAGTTTGATGACCCGCTCGACGTAGGCCTGACGATCCTCGTCGGCTACCTGGTCGGCGTTTCTTAGTAAATCCTGTACCGTGCGTCCGTACTCGCTGTAGAGCAGTTCGTCCCGGCTGGTGTTATAGGCAATATCCCATTCCATAATGTAAAGTTTGGGAGTTGGGAAATCAGGGAGTTGGGGAGTCGGAGACTATTCCCCGACTCCCTGACTCCCTGATTTTCAACTCATTCTACGGTCACCGACTTCGCTAAATTCCGGGGCTGATCCACGTTGCGGCCCAGCTCCACGGCGATGTGGTAACTCAGTA
This sequence comes from Lewinellaceae bacterium, assembly GCA_963838715.1. Taxonomy (GTDB): domain Bacteria; phylum Bacteroidota; class Bacteroidia; order Chitinophagales; family Saprospiraceae; genus Neolewinella. The sequence goes on along the minus strand of CAWISE010000009.1, from coordinate 1,187,781 downwards.
ATTGTAAAGGTATGACGCTCAGCAGTGGGGAGAGCGGTTCTTCGGTGTCGGGTACCACGATGACGTGGTCGGCGATGGCGCTGATGGCCTCTTCCCCCTTGTTAACGATGGCAATGACACGCCCCTTACGGGCAATCACCTCCTGAACGTTGCTAACGATCTTTTCGTAGGCCGAACGGTTGGTGGCCGTCACGATGACGGGCATATTTTCGTCGATGAGCGCGATCGGGCCGTGCTTCATCTCCGCCGCGGGGTAACCCTCGGCGTGGACGTAACTGATCTCTTTCAGTTTCAGGGCTCCCTCCAGGGCAACGGGGAAGTTATAGCCCCGGCCCAGGTAAAGGGCATTCTTGTGGTCCTTGATCTCCCCGGCGATGTACTTGATGTGGTCGTTCTCCTCCAGGGCTTCTTTCACCTTTGCGGGGATCCGCTCCAGCTCGCTGACCAGTTCCTGGAAGCGGGTATTGCTGATGGTACTCAGCTTTTTGGCCAGGCTCAGGGCCAGCAGCGTCAGTACGGTCACCTGGCCGGTGAACGCCTTGGTGCTGGCTACTCCGATCTCCGGTCCGGCGTGGATGTAGCTGCCCGCGTGGGTCAGCCGGGCAATACTGGAACCGACGGCATTCACGATGCCGTAGATCATGGCGCCCTTCTTCTTGGCCAGTTCCAGGGCGGCCAGGGTATCGGCCGTCTCTCCGCTCTGACTGAGGGCGATGACAATGTCCCGCTCGTTCAGGATAGGGTTACGGTAGCGGAACTCACTGGCGTACTCCACCTCTACGGGGATGCGCGCCAGATCTTCGATCAGGTATTCCCCGATGAGGCCGGAGTGGTAGCTCGTGCCACAGGCCACGATGATGATCCGGTCGGCCCGCACGAAGCGGTTGGCGTACTCTTCCATGCCCCGGAGCGTAACGCGGCTGTCCTTCGAGCTGATCCGGCCACGCATGGCATCGTAGATCGTCGTGGGCTGCTCGTGGATCTCCTTGAGCATGAAGTGATCGTAGCCGTCTTTTTCCAGGGCCTCGATCTGCAGGTCGAGTTCCTGAATGAAGGGCGGCTGTTCCTCGTTGGCCGTATTGCGGATCTGGAGGCCGTCCTTCAGGCTGATCGAGGCAATCTGGTCGTCATCGAGGTAAACCACCCGCTTGGTGCTGTCCAGAAAGGGACTGGCGTCGGATCCGATGAAAAACTCCCCCTCACCGATACCGACCACCAGCGGGCTGGCCTTGCGGGCCCCGACCAGTACGTCCGGGTTTTGGGAATCGACCACGGCAATGGCGTAAGCACCCTCCACCCGGCTCAGGGCCAGCCGGACGGCTTCGGCCAGGGCCAGGTCGCCCTCCTTCTGTATCTGCTCGATCAGGTGGACGAGTACCTCGGTATCCGTCTGGGATACGAAGACGTGGCCTTCCGCCTGCAGGGCACTTTTCAGTACCGCGTAGTTTTCGATGATGCCGTTGTGGACGAGTGCCAACCGGCCGTTACCGCCGGTGTGGGGGTGGGCGTTTTCGTCGTTGGGCTCTCCGTGGGTCGCCCAGCGGGTGTGACCGATACCGACCGAACCGCTGGTGTCCTGGCTGCCGATCAGCTTGCGTAATTTGGCAACCTTCCCCTGCTTTTTGAAAACACTGAGGGTATCGTTGATGATGGCGATGCCGGCACTGTCGTAGCCCCGGTATTCCAGCCTTTCGAGGCCCTTTATGATCAGCTCGTCAGCCTGGCGATTACCGATGTAACCTACGATTCCACACATATTTCAGTTGTTAACTAGTGAGTTATGAGAATAAACGGGAGTGGAAGCCCTTTAGTTTTAGTTTTCAAGCTCCGTGAACGTAACCCGGAACTCCACCGGGCGGGTCGTGCTGGCGGCCCCGAAGAGCAGCGCCCGGTCGGGAACCAGCTCCCGGGGTACCGCCCGGAGGTAGAGCTGGTTGGGATAATTGCCCGGGTCGGTCAGCATACGCTGCAGGTGCACCGTCAGGTTGACGGCGTACACGTCCTCTCCCGCATCGTTCTGCCTGAACTCCCCCCCGAGGAAGAGATTGATGGCCGCGGTGGTGCCGTTGGTCAGCCGGACACGATCTTCTATGCTCACCAGTTCACCACTGGAATTGCGGTAAAGCAGGGCCGTAAACTGCGGCAGCGGGTATGCTTCTTCGTCGTATCCCTCAATGTCGGGGACGGGAAACTCCAGCTGGGCCCGGTTGATCACCTTGTTGTCCAGCATGCTCAGGTCGGGTAAGGTGATCTCGGTGAGGAACGATCCCTGTCCGCCGATTGCCGTTACGTCCTTCGTCTCCGTGGCACCCACCAAAGCACCCACCGCCGAACCGCTGTAATCCCGCTCGTAGGCGGGAAGGAAAAGATCCGGACGGATGAAGTAGAAGGTATCGTTACCGCTGGCGGCTTCGTAGTAGATATAGATACCCGAAAAGGTCTGATTGCTGAGGCGCGGACGGATCGGGATCAGGCTGTTCGACGTAGCGGTGGGCAGTATACGGAGGCCGGCGAAAAACTCCCGGAAGGTAGTGTCGCTAACGAAATCGGCAGAGTCGACGTTCGTTTCGAAGTCGTTGACGAAACTGTCGCTGAGGGGGAACCGGAGCTGGGGCCGTCGGATGGTGTCCGAGAGAACCGAAGGCCTGATGTAGGTGGTATCGAAAAATCTTTGCCCCTCCCGGGAGGCGGTGATTTCCGCGTTCTTGGATATGTTATTGTCCGTCACCGGCAGGTCCAGGTCCGTAAAGTAGTCCTGATCGCGTAACACCGGATCGGCAATCTGGTCAATCCGGATGGGCAGCGTACGTCCCGGCCCGTAGAAATCCAGGGTCGTATCGACGGTCATGATGAATACAATCGAATCGATCTCCAGCCCGGGAACGGTATTGCCCACGAAGGAGGGAATGATCGGCAGGCCACTCAGCGTCGGCAGGGAAGGGGTAAAGTAGAAACCCTGGGTCCACCGGCCGAAAGTATTGTCTTCCAGCTGGCCGAAGAAGCCAACGCCCGTTCCGTTCAGGTTGGTTTCCAGCGAGTAGGTCTGGATGGGGTCGTCTGCTACGGTCCGCGTCTCCACCGGCAGGTTGAGCAACTGGCCCACGTCGACGAGGTCGTCCACCAGCAGTTCTTCCCCGACGGTGATCGGGTCCGTACAGCCGCTAAGGATAAAAAGGAGGGCGAGGGCGCAGGTGCAAAATTTGTTAATAGCTTTCATTCGGTACGTTCATTCAGAATAAAAGTCCTTCTCCGTGTGGAACGGAGAAGGACTTGTCCGGGGCAATGACCCGATATAAACCGTTTTGGTTGGTCGTTTATTTGGTGACCTCCTCGGCCAGCAATTCCCGGTAGAACTCGACGCTGGCCTTCGGAGCCTCCTCTCCCTGTACGTCCAGGGTCGGTTTCTCGGCCGCGGCCAGGGCCTCGGCCACCGCGTCGGTGATCTCGGCACTGCCCTTGATGATGGCGTCGGAGTACTTGATGGCTCCCTGGTGGAGGGCGGGCTTGCCGTCCACGAGGTAGTCCGCCAGGTCGTCCTCGCTCAGGGCGTTGATGCTGGCCTTGATGGCGAAGTCGTCGCTGATCTCGTCCTCGGGTCCGCTCTGGTAAAGCCCGTACACGATCTTGCTCTCCTTGAACAGGGGCTCGTTCTTGTAGGCGGTACGGAGGTAGAAGGGGATCAGGGCGGTCATCCAGCCGTGTACGTGGATGATGTCCGGCGGCCAGCCGAATTTCTTGACCGTCTCGATGACCCCCTTACTGAAGAAGACGCTGCGGTCGGCATTGTCCTCGAAGGCATTTCCTTCCTTGTCCCGGTGGATGAACTTGCGCTTGAAGAAGTCGTCATTATCCAGGAAATATACCTGCATGCGAACACCCTTGTCGGGGAGGGAAGCGACCTTGATGATGAGCGGGAAATCGTCGTCGTCGACGATGATGTTCATACCCGAAAGACGGACTACCTCGTGGAGGCGGTGGCGACGCTCGTTGATGGTGCCGTAACGGGGCATCAACACACGGATTTCCATCTGGTTTTTCTGGAGGTAGGGGGCCAGTGCCCGTACCGTAGTTGCAATTTCGGTCAACTCAGTATAGGGGTCCATTTCCTGAGTGACAATCAGCACCTTCGTTTTACTCATAATCGCTTTAACTATCTTCTGAAATCATTGTACCGGCTAAACCGACCATTGTCGGGGCCTCCGGGATGGAATGCGGGCAAAGTTACAAAATATTGCGTACACCGACTATCTTCGCCGCCGTTTTGGGGAAGAAGCAGCACCAAATGGATGGCATGAAACAGATCACCACGGCTGCCGGCCTGAGTGCCCGGATTGCGGAAGCCCGCACCGCCGGCAAACGTATCGGCTTCGTTCCCACCATGGGCGCCCTGCACGCCGGACACATGGCGCTGATCCGTCGTTGCGCCTCGGAGAATGAACTGGTGGTAGCCAGTATTTTCGTCAACCCCACCCAGTTCAACGAGGCCGCCGACCTGATGGCCTATCCCCGTACTCCCGATGCCGACGCCCGTCTGCTGCGGGAGCACGGCTGTCACCTGCTTTACCTGCCCGAGATCGACGACATCTACCCCAACGGGACGGACGAAAACCTGGCCGCCGGCGTAGACTTCGGCCCCCTCACCACCGTCATGGAAGGAGCAAACCGCCCCGGTCACTTCGACGGGGTGGCCCAGGTGGTCAGTCGGCTCCTGGACATCGTTCGACCGGATACGCTGTACCTTGGGCAAAAGGACTACCAGCAGGTCGCCGTCGTCCGGGAAATGATCCGCCAGCTCGACCTGCGGGTGCGTGTCCGGACGGTACCCACCGTCCGGGAAGCAGACGGGCTGGCCCTCAGCAGCCGCAATCGCCGGTTGTCCGACCCCGAACGCCGGATAGCCGGAGGTATCAATCGTCAACTCACGGCCGTGGTGAGCGGCCTCCGTGCCGGCTGGCCCGCCCGGAAACTGGAAACCCTCGCCATCGACCACCTTTCGGCAACTTCCGGCCTCGATCCCGAGTACGTCTGCGTCTTTCACGGGGATACCCTCCAGCCCTACACGGACGGAGAGGCGATCCGGGAACTCGTCGTGGCGACCGCCGTCCGGGTCGGCCCGGTTCGCCTCATCGATAACCGCATCGTTTACCCGGAGGACTAATAGTTGTCACGGCAACCTTTGACGGGTTGGTCTGTTTTTCCATTCACTACCACTCGATTATGCTCATTCAAAGATTCAAGGGAAAAATTCATCGCGTCACCGTGACCGAGGCCAACCTCAACTACGTTGGCAGTATCACCATCGACGGGCTGTTGCTCGATGCAGCCGGTATCCTGGAGGGCGAGAAGGTGCAGATCGTCAACAACAACAACGGGGAGCGAATCGAGACCTACACCATCCGCGGGGAGGAGGGGACCGGCATCATTTGCCTCAACGGTGCCGCCGCCCGCCGCTGCCAGGTGGGCGACCTGGTCATCATCATCGCTTACGCTTACATGACGGAGGAGGAGGCAAAGGTCTTCGAGCCGAAGGTGGCGTTCCCGGATGCGGATAACCGCCTGTGAAAAGGAGGTAAGGATTAAAAGGACTGAAGGATTAAAGGTTGGCGTACCACTCGCCTGGCTGCGCCGGCTCGCTACGGGTATAGCAGCTCCGTGGATAGGCTGGGCCGGCTAATTTGAGGAAGCTTGCACCCGCGCTCCACGGTGACGCCTACTCGCGCGGCAGCCCCTTCAATCCTTGAGTCCTTAACTCTTCCAATCCTTACTCATACCGCAACGACTCAATCGGACCCCAGCACCACCGCCCACGGCGACGCCTGCTCGCGCGGCAGCCCCTTCAATCCTTGAGTCCTTTACTCCTCCAATCCTTACTCATACCGCAACGACTCAATCGGGTCCAGGGCCGCCGCCCGCATTGCCGGATAGAGACCCGACAGCAGCCCCACTACCGTACAGACCACCAGCGCCAGGCTGATCCAGAGCCAGGGGAACAGGAAGGAGCCGCCGGTGAAAAGGATCACTACGTTGCCCACCAGTACGCCGAGCAGGATGCCGAGGATACCGCCCAGCTGGCAGATGATGACGGCCTCCACCAGAAATTGCAGCAGTACGTTGCGGCGGGTGGCCCCGAGGGCCTTGCGGACACCGATCTCCCGGGTGCGCTCGGTCACGGACACCAGCATGATGTTCATGAGGCCGATGGCCGCGCCCAGCAGGGTCATGAGGCCGATACTGACGGCCCCGAGCCGGAGGGTGACGGTGTTGTCCTTGATCATGCTGACCAGGTCCGAACTGTTTTCCAGCTGAAAATCGTTTTCCTCCCCGGCCCGTAAGCGCCGCACTTTACGGAGGGTGACGGTGGCCTCGGCCATGGCGGCGTCGATCCCCGTCGGGTCACTGACGGCCACCATCATCAGGTAGTTGGTGCGGGAGGAACCGTAAAAGCGCTTTGCCGTCTGCAGGGGGATCATGATCCGGCGGTCCTGGTTGCCGTTCATGCCGGTGCCCTTGGACTTGAGGGTGCCGATGACGCGCAGCCGCAGCGGTCCGGTCACGATTTCCTTGTTCAGCGCACGCTCGGCGTTGCCCCCGAAGAATTCGTCCACCAGGTCGGAACCGATGATGGCCATGTTGCCGCCCTCCCGGGCTTCCCGGGGCAGCAGGTTGCGGCCGGATTCGATCTCGTAGCCCTTGCTGTTCAGGTAGTTGCTGCTCATGCCGACGATAGAGACGTTGGGGTTCGTGGTGGTCTCCCCGTAGGTGGCCTCCACCGCGCCACGGGCAAAGAAGGAGACGCTGACGGCGGCACCGGGGTAGCTGAACCGCTCGGCAAACTCCATGGATTGCTCGTAGGTGAAGGGTTCCGAGGTGGCCCGGTTGCGCCCGCCTCCGCGCCGGCGGACCTGATCGCGTACCCGCTCCACCGTAAAGGTGTTGGCGCCCAGACTGGAGATGTTGGCGGACAGGGAGTAGATCGCCGCGTCGATGGCCGTGAGGATGCCGACCAGCGCCATGATGCCCACGGCGATGATCAGGGTGGTAAGTGCGGCACGAAGTAGGTTAGCCCGTACGCTGCGGAAGGCCACCCGAATGTTTTCCATCAAATCCATGTCGGCTAAGGTAAGCGGTTTCGAAAGGCCAATACGCGTTCATCGACGAACGGTGGCCATTAGTAGCTCAATCCCTAATCAAAAATCACTAATCCCTAATCACCGATCCCTACCTTGCCGCATGTCTTTGCGAAAACTCGGCGGAGAAACCCTCATTTACGGCCTCAGCAGCGTCCTCGGCCGTCTGCTCACTTTCGTCATCGTCACCCCGGTGCTGACGCGTCTGCTCTCCCGGGAGGAGTACGGCGTGGTGAGCGACCTGATGATGTGGACCGGCCTGCTGATCGCCCTATTGGTCTTCCGCATGGATACGGCATTATTCCGCTTTGCCAGCAGGGCGGAGTTCGCAGGTGCAAGCGTTTTTAAGAAGACGCAGTGGTTCGTAGTGGCCAGCGTGGGAGTGGGCGTCGTCCTGTACGCCGGCTTCGAGGAGGCCATTGCCGGATGGATGAAATATCCCGACCGGACGGTTTACCTCCGCCTGGTGGTCGCGGCCGTCGCCTTCGACGCGCTCTCGGCCATTCCCCTGGCGCGGCTCCGGCTGCGGGAGCGATCCTGGGCCTTCGTGGCGGTCAACCTCGGCAACGTGGCGGTCAACATCGCCCTGCTCTTCCTGCTGCTGTTCACCCTCCCGGGTAACGAGCGGTGGTTCACGGAGACGATCGGCCTCACCTACGACCCGAACTACCAGGTCGGCTACTACCTCGCGGCCATCGCCCTGGCCTCCGCGCTTCGCTACCTCGCCCTGCTGGTCGACGGCTGGTGGTATCCCGAACCGGTACCCGACCGCCACGCCGGAAGCCCGTCCCTGAAAACCCTGCTGGTCTACTCCGCCCCGCTTACGCTGGTGGCCGTAGCCGGTATCTACAACGCCCTGTCCGGTCCGACCCTGCTGAAGGAACTGGCCGATCAGGGGAGTACCACGCAGAACCTGAATTACGCCGGTCTCTTCGGGGCGAGTATCAAACTGGCCGTCATCCTCAACCTGTTCGTCACGGCCTATAACTACGCCGCCGAGCCCTTCTTCTTCCGTCAGGCGGGCCGGGACCTGGCCACGGCCGACCGGACGATCTACGCCGACGCCAGCCGTGCCTACGCCCTGGTGGCGGCCACGGCCAGCGTGGCCATCCTGCTGCTGTTACCCTGGCTGCGGCACTTCATCGACGCCGACTACTTCGCCGGGCTGGTCATCCTGCCCGTACTGCTGGGGGGCAACTTCCTCTTCGGCCTGTACGCCAACTTCGCCATCGCCTACAAGCTGACCGACCGCACCTGGATGGGCGGGCTGATCGCACTCAGTGGCAGCGTGGTGCTCTACCTCGTCAGTAATCGTTTTGCCCCGGCGTACACCATCTGGGCCCCGGCCTGGGGGATGCTGGCCTGCTACGGGCTGATGTGCATACTGGCTTACGTCGTTTCCCGTCGGTATTTCCCGGTGGACTATCCACTCGGGCGAATCTTTCTCTACGCCTTGCTGGCCGCCGGAACGGTGTGGGTGGGGCAGTACTCCGAAGTCCTCTTCTTCCGTGTTGTTTTGTTGCTCGCCTATCTGTTGGTAGTGGGGTTGCTGGAGCAAAAGTGGGTACGGCGGGTTTTCCTCACGAAGTGAGTCTGCGCGTATTTAATTTTTTCTCGCGGAGGTCGCTGAGGAGCCGAGGCGCAGAGCTATTGTCCGGAGCCGCTCTGCGCCTCGGTAACTCAGCGACCTCCGCGTGAGCCGCGAGACGTTTCTTCACGAGGAGAACTTCACAAGACACTACCTTTATCCTAACCAGCCTACTCACGTATGTCCACCTTCCGTCTGTCCCTGTCCCTGTCCCTGTCCCTGCTCCTCTCTTCCTGCCAGCCCGCTCTGTCCAAAAAGCACCTTCTCCTCATCGGAGACAGTAACGGCGCCCGGGAGGGTTGGGCCTACCAGCTTCAGGAGCTCCGCGGCGGCGGCCCGATGGTGAATACCTCCATCAGCGGCAACACCATCGGTTTTGACTACGGAGGAGACACCCGGCTGAACACCCTGGAAAACCTTTCCCAGTACCTCCGGAAGGGGTACGCGGACATGGGTAGTATCGACGAGATCATCATCATGCTGGGAACGAATGACTGCAAAAAACGGTTTGCCGACGACCACGACCGCCTGGGGGCCAACATGGTCGAACTGCTCACCCGCGCCAATGCTTTCTTCGTGGAGCGCGGACAGCCCGCCCCCCGATTCGTGCTGGCTACCCCGCCACCCTTCGGAGACAACGACACGGTGGTCGATGATTTCCGGGACGGCCAGGAATGCATCGCTAATTTCTCCGCCCAGCTTCGCCGGATCGCGGCCGAGCGGGGCTACTGCCTGGTCGATCTGCAAACGACTCCCGGCCCCTCCGTCCTGGCCAATAGCGAGGATGGCATTCACTTCAACAAGGCGGGGTACGTAGCACTGGCGCGCGCGATTATCAGGGGGTGCTACTAATCTTCCTGGCCGTGACCGCTGGGCTCGGCTTCCGAAATGACCATGGGGATCCCGGCGCGAACCGTTTTCTTGTCCGGGTCGGATAGCTCGGCGTACTGCCGGCCGTACCGTCGCTGAGCCGCGTCCTCCCACAGTCCGTGGTAACCGGCCAGCAGGGCATCGTAGACGGCCAGGTAATTCTGGTAGTCGGTCCCCCGGTCGTGGACCAGGCTGACGATGGCCTGATTCGGCTTCCGTTCGGGGCTGATGACGTGATTCCGCAGTAGTCCGGGAATCTGGGAGACGCGGACCCGCTGATCCTCCACCAGCAGTTCGTTGGCGGCGTTCAGCTGAACGGTCAGGGTGTTCTTACTGTCCGCCTGCTGAATGAGCGGGTCCTCCTGCCACTCCGGCAGCCGGACCAGCACCCCCTTGTCCTCCGCGATGGTGGTGGTGACGAGGAAGAAGATGAGGAGGAGAAAGGCGATGTCGGCCATGGAGCCGGCGTTCACGGCGGGGGCTTCCCGGCGCGTTGTTTTATTCGACATGATAGTTTGTTTGCCAGGTAGATGCGGGGGAGGGGAGTGTTTGGTGGTTCGTCTTTCACAAGTCGGACCTCCAGCCCGGCTTACTGCCGAACGGAGAGGGCCGACATGGAAAGACTACTCCTCCGGCCGCAGATCAAACCGCTTCCGCAGATCATCCAGTGCCGGGTTTTTCTCCCGCATGGCCAGGAACTTGTCCTTGGCCGTCAGCCGACGCTTGACCGGCGCGGCCTGTGGTTTCAGGGATTTATCCACTTTAGGCATCACCACGAGGTGGGGGCGCAGGAAAGTTTCCCGCAGGTAATCGATCAGGGTGGAATCCTCCCGCACGGAGGCCATGACGCGGTTAGAGCCGATGCGGATGTGCACCTCCTCCCCGTGTAGCTCGGGAACGGCCTGCTTCAGGTGTAATGCCAGGGTACTGCCCTGGTGGGTATCCTGGAAAATCGTCCAGGCATTCTGGAGGGTTTCCTGGGTGAGTTCGGGTAAAGAATCGGGGTGGATGACGGTTTCCGGGGCCTCCTCGATTTCGTCCATTACGTTGTCCAGGGAAGCAAACATCGGTGCCGTGACCGGGGCCACTTCTTCCAGCTCGGGCAGTTCCGGCTCGGCGGAGGCGACTTCTCCTCCTTCGAGGCCGGTGGCTACGACGGTGGGGTCAGGGCTTTTTTTTTCTTCGGGCGCGGACGCAGGTGCGGGGTTTGCTACGACCGCACCGCCGGTTTCCACCAGTTGTACCCCTCCCCGGAAAGAGCGGCGGATACTTACCATTCTCAGCAGGCTCATCTCCACGTGCAGCCGCTTGTTACGGGCCATCCGGAAGCCCAGGTCGCACTCGTTGGCGATGTCGAGTACCGTGAGCAGCAGGTCGGGCGGGGTAAGGCGGGCCTGGGCGAAGTAGCGGTCGCGTAACTTGTCACCTACCTCCAGGAGTTTGACGGTTTGCTCGTCCCGGCACACCAGCAGGTCGCGGGCGTGGGCGGCCAGGCCGTTCAGGAAGAGGTCCTCGTCGAAGCCCCGGCGGAGCACCTCGTCGAAGAGCAGCAGCATACCGCCCCGGTCCTCGGTCAGGATGTGGTCCACGGCGCGGAAGAAGTACTCGTAGTCGAGGACGTTCAGGTTTTCGATGACACCCTCGTAGGTAATGCGGTTCGGCGTGGAACTGGTGATGCGGTCGAAGATCGACAGGGCGTCCCGCAGGGCACCGTCGGCCTTCTGGGCAATGATGTGCAGCGCGTCCGCGTCGGCCTCGATTCCCTCGGCCGCGCAGATACCCTGGAGGTGGGTAATGATGTCCGCCGGCTGTATTCTCCGGAAATCAAATACCTGACAGCGGCTCAGGATGGTCGGAATGATCTTGTGCTTTTCCGTAGTGGCCAGAATAAAGACCGTCCGTTCCGGCGGTTCTTCCAGCGTCTTCAGGAAAGCATTGAAGGCCGCCTGGCTGAGCATATGGACCTCATCGACGATGAATACCCGGCTTTTATCCTTGTCCAGCGGAATGCGTGCCTGCTCGTTCAGTGCCCGGATGTGGTCCACGCTGTTGTTGCTGGCCGCATCCAGTTCCCGGATGAAGATATTGGCATCGGAATCGAAGGAGACGCAACTCTGGCACCGATTACAGGGCTCGTAGTCTTCCGTCCGGTCCGTACAGTTCAGCACTTTGGCCAGGATCCGCGCCGAAGTGGTCTTACCGACTCCACGGGGGCCGCAGAACAGGAAAGCGTGCGCCAGGTGGTCGGTCTGCAGTGCATTCTTCAGCGTCTGGGAGACGTGCTGCTGGCCCACCACTTCATCGAAGCGAACGGGGCGGTACTTGCGGGCGGATACGACGAAGTTGGACATTGGTCGCGAAGATACGGAATGGGGGAGTGAGTCGGAAAGTTTGAGCGTTGAGGAGTTTGGGAGTTGCTACCGCCGATACTCCTCGCCCTGCTGTGCCTGGCTCGTCAGGACATGACCGCTTTCTGTAAAGCCGGCACCTGCTCCGCGCCCAGTAGAATGTTGGAGCTTCATAACGTCGAAGGTTGCGTTGCTTCTGAATAGTACTTGCGGCAGCAACTCCCCTTTTCAAACTCCCCACTCCCTAACTGGTATACTCATTCCGGTTGATCCCCAGCTTATTCATCTTACTCATCAGCGTCCGGCCGTTGATGTCCAGTAGTTCCGCCGCCCCGCCGGCCCCGGTGACTTTACCCTTCGTGCGCTTGAGGGCCTCGACGATGTACTGCTTTTGCATCTCCTCGAAGGGGATGATCTTTTCGTTGCGGAAGGATATCTCGCCGTCCGTGCGTTCGGTACGCCGCAGGGCCCGGAGGGAGGCCCCGAGATTAAGGGTGGAGGCCGGTGAAGTAATGACCGCCCGCTCCACGAGGTTGATGAGCTCGCGTACGTTACCGGGGAAGTCATAGGCCTGCAGTTTTTCCAGGTCCACCTGGTTGATCTGGGTGATGTTGCGGCCCATCCGCTCGGAGTAGATGCGGGTGAAGTGCTTGACGAGTACGGGAATGTCCTCCGGTCGTTCCCGGAGGGGAAGGTTGTGAATGGGGAATACGTTGAGGCGGTAGTACAGGTCTTCGCGGAAGGTTCCCTTGTCGATCATGCGCTCCAGGTTGCGGTTGGTGGCCGCCACTACCCGGATGTCGACGTTGATCACTTCGGTGGAGCCGATGCGCTGGATCTCCCCCTCCTGCAGTGCGCGCAGGAGTTTGGCCTGCATGTCCAGCGGGAGCTCACCGATCTCGTCGAGGAAGATGGTTCCTCCGCTGGCGATCTCGAACTTGCCCTTCTTCTGGGTAAAGGCACCGGTGAAGGAGCCGCGCTCGTGACCGAAGAGTTCACTCTCGATGAGGTTCTCCGGCAGGGCGGCGCAATTGACGCTGACGAGTTGCTTCTTGCTCCGCTTGCTGAAATTATGGATGCTCTGGGCGAGGAGTTCCTTGCCGGTACCGGTTTCCCCGGTGATCAGTACGGTGGCATCGGTGCCGGCGACCTGAGCGACCTGGGCGAGTATTTCCTGGTATTTCCGGGAGACGGTGATGATGGGCCCGCTGGTGTTGACCTGATCGATTTGCTCCTTCAGGGCTTCGTTCTCGCTCTGAAGTTGTTTGGTCAGTTCTTCCACCCGGCGCTTGGTCTGGATCAGTTTGCGCTTGGCACTGTACTGGGCCGTGGTGTCGCGGCAGATGACACAGAGGAACAACTGTTCCCCGGCGGAAACCTGGGCGAATCGCACCTGGAGCTCGCGCTGATCGCCGCTGGTGGTGGCGTAGAGGTAATCGACCGTGCTGCGGACGCGGCCGTCGAGTTGCTCCTGGCGGACGCGGGCGAGACTGGGAATGTCGAGGTCCGGCATCAGTTCCCGGATGTCCATCCCGACCAGGTCGAGGCTGGTTTTCCGGCTGAGTTTCCTGGTGGCCGCGGTATTCAGTAAGACGACCCGGTTGTTGCCATCTACCCAGATGACCCACTCCGTGAGCGTATCCAGCGTAGTGCGGTGAAGTTGTAAGTTCTCCTGGCTGGATTCTTCCTCGCGGAGATCGCGGACGAAGGCGATCATGAATTCCTGCCGGTCGGATTCTTCCTTGTAGTAATACAGTCTGGACCTACTGGGCAGGAAACTCCCGTCCTTGCGGCGGGTCGGCCGTTCCGTCTCTACGTAGCGGGTGGCTCTGAGGGTCTCGAAGATGGATTCGCTGCGGCTTTCGGCGTTGTCATCGCCCAGTTTATGGGCATCCAGGCCGATGAGTTCACTGCGGTTGTAACCGGTCATTTCCACGGCCCGGTAGTTGGCGTATACGATCTTTTTCGTTTCCAGGTCGATCCAGTAAGCTGCCTCGTGGGCCTGGTTGAGGGAGAAGTCGTAGATGCCGTTACCGCCGTCCATTTTGGGAAGGAGGCTGGCGGCGTTCGCCGGATCGGGCGGCCGCATACTGCCGAATATCTTGTAGACCTCCAACTCATTCTCGACGCTGCGTCCCTGGAGCAGGAAGGTGTTCCGGGCATCCGGGGGCCCCAGTTCCACGACGATCTCGAAGGGCTTGGCGGAGGTCTTCATGGCCTTGACCTGATTCCGGATGTCGGCCCGCTGCTCGGCAGAAAGTTGCTCCCCGGCTTTTTCCAGGAACTCGGAGACCGGATAATAATCGCGTTCGGGCGACCACCCCAGCCACTGCCGGACCTGATACGACAGATAAATCTGTCCGGAGTTGAGGTTCCACTCCCAGGTACCGACGTTCAGGTTTTCCTCCACGATCTCCAGCAGATCGCGCTCTCGCTTGCTTTCCTCGGTGGAGGTAAAGACAATCAGGCAGAGTTCCGGGTCATCGGCGTACAGATCGAAGCCGGCCTTGCCGCGAACGCTGAATAACTTCCCGTCGGCGTTGACGAATTCCGTCTCCAGTCGATCCTGCTCCTTGTCGGATAGCCGGCTCCAGAATTTTTTCCAGCCGAGCAGGCTGAAGTGGGGGTCGATCTCGAAGTAAGTGCTGCGGGTCAGGGCGGACCGCTCGTAACCGAGATAACTGGCGGCGGCGGGGTTGGCGTGCTGGATGTGGCCACTGGCATCTACCCACAGGACACCGTCCGCTACCAGATCGAATCCGTCCTGGTGCATGCGCAGCAATGGGTTATCAAGGCCTTTGGTCATGTACTAAACTGGATGGAATAAAATCCCAATTTGTCACGAAGATACGGTACGGGACGAATGAGTAAGAAGAATTCTGATTAAATATGATCAATCGTTCTCCCCCAGTAGCTCTGCCTGTCGCTGGCTGATGATATCTCCGGCCCGGGTAAAGACGGTATCCACCCACTCCGCTTCGGAGCGAACGATCTCCATCAGGCTATCGAAGCTGGTGGTATCCAGGCCGTGTTCACTCAGCGTACCAACGTAAAAGACGGTTTTCATGGAGTCCCGTACCGTAACCGGTGTTTCGGACGCGATGGCCTCGGCCAGCAGTACGTCGGCCACCGCGGCAGCCAGGATTTCTACGTCGACGGGTGGCGGGCCGGGGCCTTCCTGGGCGCAGCTCGCCAGGATCAGGGGCAGGAAAAGGGGCAAGAGTCGTCTCAATCCAGTTGTTTGGGGTAAAGAAAGCGGGTACGACGGGTGGTGGCGATTCGCCAGTCTCCCCACTGACTAACGTCGCAGTGGGTGCCAACGATGCCGGCGGTGGGGACATTCTCCAGCGTATCCTGGTGGAGGATACGGTTGGCCAGGTCGGTATACCCCGGATTATGGCCGAACAGCAGTACGGAATCCCACTCCGGGGGGAGCCCGCGGATCACCCGTTCGATCTCCCGGGGAGTGGCCAGGTAAAGGTCTTCGTCGGTCAGGAATCTTTCCCGGTCGATCCCGAACACATCGGCGAAGACCCGGCCGGTCTTGCGGGCGCGTTTGGCGGTACTGCTCAGGATGCCGTCGACCCGCAGCCCGGTAGCGAGCAGGCGGGCGGCCATCCGGGGGGCGTCGCGTTTTCCCCTCGGCCCCAGGGGCCGGTCGTGGTCGGCCAGCCCCGGATCGGACCAGCTGGATTTACCGTGGCGGACGAAGTGGATCTGTTTCATGGCGGGGAAGATACGGTCCACGCATCGGACGACCACCGGCCACCGGCTGGGCAGGCGTCCGACGAGACATCCGACGTGGTCCCTCGATTATTTGACCGACCAACCCCTTCGAAAACCTTGCACCGGCGCCCCGTCGCCCGAATTGTCCCTGAATTAACCTGTGCTTAAAGTCCTACCGCCCGAAACGGGCTAATTTTGCGCTTACATAAAGCGTACGTAAAATGAAGCCATCCAAAATACTGCTGGTCGATGATGAGCCGGATATTCTCGAGATACTGGAATACAACCTGCGCAAGGAGGGGTACGACGTACGAACGGCAGGCAACGGAGAAAAGGGGCTGAAGAAGGCCAAGGACGAGGTGCCCGACCTGATCATCCTGGACATCATGATGCCGGTGATGGACGGGGTAGAGGTCTGTCGCCAGTTGCGGGCCGACCCTCAGTTCGACAATACCGTCATCACCTTTCTCACGGCCCGGGAGGAAGACTACAGCCAGATCGCGGCCCTCGACACCGGCGGAGACGATTACATCACCAAGCCCATCAGCCCCCGGGTCCTCCTGAGCCGCGTCAAGGCACTGCTGCGGCGGGGTACCAAGCGGGAGGAGGACGAGGAACAACAGGTGATCGCCATTGACGACCTGGAGATCGACCTGGAGCAGATCGTCGTACGCCGGGGTAAGGAACGCATCGAACTGGCCAAGAAGGAGTTCGACCTGCTGGTCCTGCTGGCCGGTAAGCCGGGAAAGGTGTTCAGCCGGGAGGAGATCTTCAACAAGGTCTGGGGAACGGACGTGATCGTCGGTAACCGCACCATCGACGTCCACATCCGTAAACTGCGGGAAAAACTCGGCGATCACTACATCAAAACGATCAAAGGAATCGGTTACAAGTTTACCTTCTGATGCTGACGCCCACCAAGAACCTTACGCCCCGCCAGATCGCCACCAATGCCGCCGGGGCCGTTGCCCTCGTGGTTGCCCTCGTACTCCTAGTCGTTTGGCTGTTGCCCGGCCCTGACTTCTCCGTCTGGCTGTTCCTCATGCCCCCCCTGGTTTACGTGGTGGCCTACCAACTGTTCCTGCGCAGCCTGGACCACTACATCTACCGGAAGATCAAACTGATCTACAAGACCATCCACAGTCAGAAGGTATCCACCGAAGTGAAGGCCAGCGGGCTGAACCTGAACCGACCCATCATCGACGACGTCGAAGAGGAGGTCGCCCAGTGGGCCGACCGGGAGGAAGAGCAGCTCGGGCAGTACGAACGCTTCGCCGAATACCGCCGCCGTTACGTCGGTGACATCAGCCACGAACTCAAAACGCCCATCTTCAACATCCAGGGTTACCTCCACACCCTGATCGAGGGCGGCTACAACGACGAGAAGATCAGCATGAAGTTCCTCAAGAAGGCCGCCAAGAACGTGGAGCGGCTACAGACGATCGTGGAGGACCTCAGCGCCATTTCCCGCCTCGAAAGCGGAGAACTGATGCTGGACTTCGACACCTTCGACCTGCGCGTACTAACGGACGAGGTATTCGAAGAACTGGACCTGAAGAGCCGGGAAACCAAGGTCGAACTGGCCTACAAGGACGGCCACGATTTCAAGGTCCTGGTCCGGGCGGACCGCGAGAGCATCCGCCAGGTACTCATCAACCTGGTCACGAATTCCATCAAGTACGGCAACGCCGCCGGGGCCACCAAGGTCGGCTTCTACGACATGGAAACCTACATCCTCTGCGAGGTGGCCGACAACGGAATCGGCATCCCGGAAAAGCACCTGCCGCACGTCTTCGACCGGTTTTACCGGGTGGATAAGAGCCGGAGCCGTAAGAAGGGCGGGTCGGGACTCGGCCTGTCCATCGTCAAACACATCATCGAGGCCCACCAGCAAACGATCAACGTGCGGAGTACGCCGGGGCTGGGGAGTACGTTCGGGTTTACGCTGGCGAAAGGATGAACCTCACCCCTGATTTCGCTTCGCGAAATCTGTCCCCTCTCCCCTGGAGAGGGGGTGGGATAGGCGTGGTAGGCGGGATAGGCGGGATGATGTGATAGGCGTGGCGGGCGGGATGATATCTGGCAGGTATGACGTGGTAGGCGGGATAGGCGGGATGATGTGATAGGCGTGGCGGGCGGGATGATATCTGGCAGGTATGACGTGGTAGGCGGGATAGGCGGGATGATGTGATAGGCGTGGCGGGCGGGATGATATCTGGCAGGTATGACGTGGTAGGCGGGATAGGCGGGATGATGTGATAGGCGTGGCGGGCGGGATGATATCTGGCAGGTATGACGTGGTAGGCGGGATAGGCGGGATGATGTGATAGGCGTGGCGGGCGGGATGATATCTGGCAGGTATGACGTGGTAGGCGAGATAGGCGTAACGCTATCACACCTGAGCCATCGTCCCCTCTCCCGGGGAGAGGGGACAGATACTGCGAAGCAGTATCAGGGGTGAGGTTCCGCGTACTCAAAGTGCAGCTTCTCCAACCGCAGCGTCAGCCCCGCCAGGGCCTCCCGGACTTCCTCCAGGTTAGCGCGGACGACCCTGGCCAGGGCCGGGTCCACGAAGAGGTGGTCGTCGATGTCCGTGAGTTCGTCGGGGCCGTTGTCCACGATGGCCTGCTGCTGGGCGGCGATGTAGGTGGTAAGCCGCTCCAGCCGCTCGTCCCAGAATTTTTCCAGTACCGGGTGGGGCTTCTTACGGATGACCTCCGCCCGTTCGATCAGGTGGGTCCTGAGCCGGAAAACGGTATCGGTACCGTTGAAATTAACCTCCAGGGTATTCTCCCGCGGTCCCTTGCGGGCACGGATGCGGTTGACCAGTTTCTGATCGTCGTCGTAGAAATTGACGCTGCTCAGGTCCTGGTCGTTCAGCCCCCGGAACTGCTCGATGGTAACGAGGCTGCCCCGGAACTGGCTCATGTCCTTCTCCAGTTCGTAGTAGCTCTCCCGGACGGGAAGTAGCTGCTCTTCCTCGAGGGTATGTTTGATGCGGGTCTCGGCGTGGACGTCCGTCTCGAATTCCGCCACTTCCCGCTTCAGGCTCTGGAGGTTGACGGCCACGGAATACCCGTGCTTGCGGACGGCATCGGTAATCATCTCCCGAATAGTTTCCCGCTGCTCGGGGCTGTTCCAGAGGCAGTGCTCCATGAGGAAGCAGTCCATCAGGTTGACCCGGTCGCGGCCGTGGAGGAAGGCCGAGGCGCGCAGCAGGCGGACGATCTTCTTCCAGCGGCGGTCGTAGATACGGATGGGGCTGGCGGCGTTATTGGGCTGCTCGTTGTGGCGGTCGATCCGGAAGAGCAGCAGCTGGAGGGTATTAAGTACTTCGGGGGGAACCTCGACGGCGTCGATCTCGGCGGACCACTCATCCAGTTCCGCCTCGGTAAGTTTTACGCTGTCGTCCAGGTTGTCTTCGTACACGTCGCGGGTGTCGGTCACCATCCGGACGAAATTGTCGTACTGGCGGATCTTGCCCAGTTCGAGGCGGACCAGGAAGCGGTCCCAGATCGGGGCCAGATTCGCGCTACGGGGCGGCAGTTCGTTACTGGCCGTGATGATGCCCCGGATGTCGACCTGCATATCCTCCTCCCCGTTCCGGTAGATCTTTTCGTTCAGGATGGTCAGCAGGGCGTTCTGAATGGCGGGCCCGGCCTTCCAGATCTCGTCGAGGAAGACGATGTTGGCCTCCGGCAGGTAGCGCTCGGTGAGGCGCTGGTACTTGTCCTCGTCCTTCAGTTTTTTGATGGAGATCGGCCCGAATATCTCGTCCGGGGTAGAGAACTTCGACATCAGGTACTCGAAACTGGTCCCGTCCCGGAAGGCGAACTTCAGCCGGCGCGCGATGAGCGACTTTCCTACGCCGGGAGGGCCGAGCAGGAAAATACTTTCTCCGGCTACCGCGGTCAGCAACGCCAGGCCCACGGCGCGCTCCCGCTCGTAGAGCCCTTCGGTCAGGGCGGCAAGGAGTTGCTCGGTGCGTTGGCGGCGGGTGGCGGTAGGTTGTGCGGTCATCGGAAGGGGTAACGGGAGGACAGCAGGAAGGTTTTTGCGGGTGCCAACCCCGTAAGGCCACTGCCCCCACGTTAAATCAGGGCAACAAAGAAAGCGGCCGTGAGACACAAAATCTCACGGCCGCTCCCACGGAAGGACGGGGGAACGCTAGCGCTCGCCGTACTTATCCAGACGGTACTCCGCCTTAAGTTTTTCCTTGCGACGCTTCACGCTCGGCTTGGTGAACTCCCGGCGATTACGCAGTTCGCGGATGACGCGGGTGTTGATGGACTTACGCTTGTAGCGCTTGAGAGCGCGGTCGATGTTTTCGCCTTCGCGAACGTTAATGATCAGCATCTAGCAGGACATATTTTTTGATTTGGGGTGCAAAGATAGGCATAATCTTGCGCCCGGAGAAGGATACGGTAGTTTTTTACAACTCCGCCTTGATTTCTAGGATGGTGCGGCCGGCCTCCGTACGGTATTTCAGGTGGTGGATGGTCGCTTTTTGCAG
Organism: Lewinellaceae bacterium; assembly: GCA_963838715.1. GTDB lineage: Bacteria > Bacteroidota > Bacteroidia > Chitinophagales > Saprospiraceae > Neolewinella. The sequence continues at coordinate 1,167,609 of CAWISE010000009.1, read as the reverse complement.
CAATACTTTCGGGTCGGGCGCAGCGGTTGCGGCCTCCGTTTTCTTGCTTCCGGCAGCGGGCGCGGCCGCGGGTGCGGGGTTCGTCAGGCTACGCAGTAAGTCGGTAAGGCCCAGGTTGATGAGCTCGTCACTCATCGCCAGTTGCCCCTCCAGGGAGGAGCCGGCGAGGTCGCGAAAGTCGGTCTTGACCAGGTGTTCCAGGATCGGGTTCATACTTTTTTGTTTTAAGAGAAATACGGTGGAGGACCCCCGGGTCCGACGAGACTGGACTCAGACACCGGAAACTTTAGTTTTATCTATGAGCCCCTCCGACACTAAGCGCAGGTCCAGCACCAGTTTATTATCCTCCGACGTCACCCGCAGCTCCCTGATCAAGGGAACCAGCGCTTGCCGGCCGGCCGCCGTCAGCAGCGCGGGCAGGTGAAACCGGAGGTAACTGGTCGTCAGCTCGACCCCCTTCGGGAGGCGGGCCTCCAGCTGGCCACTCAGTAATTTGATCAGGGGCTTGTCCAGGAACTTCAGTCCGCTCACGATGTCGAACTGCAACCAGGGCTGGTCGGGAAAGGAGACGGCCGCTCCGGGCATCAGCGTGATCCGGCGTTCTACCGTCCCGATGATCGGGGCGTCGACGGCGATGTGTACGTGTACCTGGTTTCCGGGGTCGGGGTCCAGGTAGAGTTGATCCAAAGGGCCGTCGGCCGGCCGCTGTTCCAGTAGCTTGTTGAGTAGCGTTCGGTCCAGCGGGAGGCGAATCCGCAGGTCGGTACCCGCCAGGGCGCGGGCGGGGTGGGAGAGGAGCAGGGACTGTACCGTCATGCTTACTTGCCGCTGGTCGTCATCTGCCGGCTCTCTTCCGTCCAGAGGCTGAGGTTGGGGCAGGGGGTGTAGCGGGGGTCGATCTTCACGAAGGTGGCCCCTACCTTTTCCAGCAGCCACTCCTGCAGGAAATCCTGCTGCTTGGCCCGCTTGGTGGCATCCTGGATCTTGGCGTAGTCCTGGCTCAGGGTGGCCCGGTGGGGGGAGCTACGGCTGCGTAGCTGGACGATCCGCAACATCTGGTCTCCGCCCGGATCGCGGTACTGGAGGGACTCGCTGACGTCGCCCACCTCCATCTCGTCGATGGTGAAGTAGATATCCGGGTCCAGGTCACCGATCTCGAAGAAGGTGTCCCCACTGGCGGGGTTGGACATCCGGCCGTCGTTGTTGTAGCTCTGTACCTTGTCGTAGCCGAAACGCTTGACGGCAAAACTGAAGCTGAAGGTGTCCACCCGGATCAGCTCGGCGATGCTGTCCAGCCGCGTGCGGGCCAGTTCGATGTCGTTCTCCGTCACCTCGGGGCGGAGCAGGATGTGGCTTACCCGGATGGAGTTCCCCCGGCGGCCCACCAGTTTGATGAGGTGGAAGCCGAACTGAGATTCCACGATTCCGCTGACCGCTCCGGGATCCAGGTTGTAGGCGGCCGCCTCGAACTCGGGTACGAACTTACCGCGCTTGGTCCAGCCGAGGTCGCCGCCGGCCTGGGCGCTACCGTCCTGGCTGTTCTTTCTGGCGGCCTCCTCGAAGGTGATCTCCCCGCTCACGATCCGGGCACGGATGGCTTCCAGGCGGGCCGTGGTCTCCTTGCGCGTGCTGTCGTTGGCCTCCGGCTTAATGGCCAGTTCACCTACCTCTACCTCGGAGTTGAAGTAGGGCAGACTGTCCTTCGGGATGGCCGCGAAGAAAGCCTTCACCTCCGCCGGGGTCACCTTCACTTCCCGGACGACGCCGCCCCGGACCCGCTCGATGGCAATGTTCTGGCGGAGGTCCTCCCGGAACTGCTCCTTGGTGGCGGTGATGCTCTGTCCGTAGTACTCCTCGAACTGGTTGACGTCGCCGCCCATGTAGCTCAGGATGCGGTCGATCCGCGCGTTCAGCTGGTTCTCCACCTCGCTGTCCGAGATCTCCACGGAGTCCAGTTTACTCTGGTTGTAGAGCAGTTTGCCGACCAGCAGCTGGTCCAGCATCTGGCAGCGGGCCACCGCCGGCAGGGGTTCGTTACTCTGGCTGGCGGTCAGCGCGAACTGATCTTCCAGTTCCGAGAGCAGGATGTACTCTCCGCCGACCCGGGCAATCACCTCGTCGATGACGAAGGGGTTGGTGGCGGTACTGTCCTGGGCGGAAGCCAGTCCGGACACGAAAAGGAGGGTTAACAGGAATAGATTCTTCATACGGGGCGCAAAGGTACGTACTAAGGACAACAGGGGAAGGTGGATGGTTGGCCGGTCACTCCTTATAGAGTTGGATGTTGTTCCGCCGCAGTTCCCGCTCGAATATCTCGTCCCGGGCATCCTCCAGTACCGCCATCTTGCGGTTGTGGAGGATGACCTTGCGGGCCTGCTTCTCGATGTAGCTCAGGGGGGCGATCTCCAGGCGGGGTTTAAGTTCCAGCAGCCGGAAGTAGTAGCGGTGGGAACCGTCGCGCTGGCTGAATTCCCGCTTGCTGTTGACGTTACCGACCGTCAGCGTGCCCTCGGGCAGCAGGGAGGCCACCTCGTCGAGGCTGTACCAGGCATCGTCGGCCAGCAGGGCGACCTCCGACCAGGTATCGGTGTATTCGATCAGGCTGGTCTTGTCCTCCACGTTACCGTTGTTCCAGAGCGCGCGCAGGGTCGGCTCCTGGGGGGTGGGGTGGGGCACCCGGATGAAGTAGCAGCGTACGATGGGCTTCTCCAGCTGGTACTGCTCCTTATTGCTCTCGTAGTACGCCTGGAGTTCCGCCTCGCTGATGCTGCTGTCCAGCCTTTCGCTGACGAGCACTTCCTCGTAGCTGCTGCGCACCAGACTACTCCGGTAATCCCGTACCAGCCGGTCGATGTTGAGGGTGGCCGGCAGGTTGCGTTCGCTCTCCCACTGGAGGACGGCATCCCGCGTCCACCGGTCGGCGAACGACTTGATGATGCGGGCGCTGTCTTCCGCCGTCGCGCTGCCGGGGAACATCCCGTCGAGCTCGGAGAGCCGGAGTTCCCGCTGGTGAACGGCGGCGAGTACGGGGTCGGCTTCCGGAGGGGCGGGGGCGTCGCAGGAGACGAGGAAGAGGAGAAGGAGAACCTCACCCCAACCCCTCTCCCCGGGAGAGGGGCTACGCTTAAAGATGAATTTTGATAAAATTGAGATGCTTACCACTCACTACAAGCTTTACTAGGATGACTCCCCCTCTCCGGGGGAGAGGGGGCCGGGGGGTAAGGTTCTACTCCACCAGCTTATTCAGTACCTTCTTATTCATCTTCACCGGGTACGTCCGGCGCAACTGTTCCACCCACTCCCGCTCCAGTTTGTCCTGGTAGTCGGCAATGACGTAGCCGCGGGCTTCCTTCAGTTCCTTGGCGCGGGCCGGCTCCAGGGCCTCGACCTTGTAGAAGACGGACTTCCCGGTTCTGAGGTCGTTCTGGACTGCCGACTGACTGCCGACGACCATCTTCAGGCCCTCCCCGAGTTCGGGCAGGCGGTCGATCTCGTAGGCATCGGTGGTGGTATTGATGTACTGGCGGCCGAACTCGTCCAGGGTCGCGTCCATCCCGTTGGCCGCGGCGAACTGGGTGATGGCGTTGATGTCCAGCCCTCCCTTGTTGTCGATCTCGTAGCGGGTGGCCACGGCGCGGGGGGCGAACTGGTACTTATCGCGGTTCACGTTGAAGAAAGTCTGCAGACCGGCGGAATCGGCGCTGGCCTTGTCCCATACCTCGATCTTGGTGGCTTCGAAGAGCAGGATACCCTCGCGGTATTCCCGCATGAGGGCCCGGAACTCGGGGAATTCATCCTCCAGCCGGGCCTCGGCGTAGGCGATCACCTGCTGGTCGGCCCACTCCCGGAAGAGTTCCTCGGCGGCCCCGTAGGCGTTGTGCTGGCGGGTGAGGCTGAGGCGCTTGCGGGCCTGACTTTTGAAGTAGGCCTCCAGGTCGCCGACGGTACGGACCTCATTGCCGATGGTCATCAGCTGCTCTCCCTCGCCGGGGGCGTAGGAGGGGGTCCAGCGGTAGTCGAAGAAGGTGGAATCGACCAGGGAGGCGGCGTAGATGCCGAAGGCCCGCTCGTTCTGGTTCACGTAGTACTGCTTGCGCAAATTAGCGAGCATGGCCGCCTCGGCGGCGGCGTAACGGCCGTCGGCCTTGATCTTCTTTTCCAGCAGCGGGCGGGCGTCGGTGAGCGGAGCGACCGGCTTGCGGCTGATGCGGCGCAGGATGTGGTAGCCGGTACGGGTTTCGACGATGTCGCTCACGTCGCCGTCGTTCTCGAGGGCAAAGGCGGCTTCCTCGAAGGCCGGTTCGTAGCGGTTAATGCCGAAAAAGCCGATGTAGCCGCCGTTGTTCTTGGTCTTGTCGTCCATGGAGTGCAGACCCACCACTTGCTCGAACGACATCCCGGAGGCGAGGTCCGACTGGGCCTTTTTTATAAGGGCTTGCACCTGCGCACCGTCGGCCGTTCCCTTAGCTACTTGTTCTTCCTTGGGTTTGCGCACGAAAACGTGGGCCACTTCCACCTCCCCGCGGGCCGGTCGCGTCGCCGTTTTCATGGCCAGGTGGTAGCCCGCGCCGGTGCGGACGGGGCCGACGATCACCTTCTCCCCGGCGGGGTACAGCGCGTCTTCCAGCCGGTGCAGTCCGTTCGGGAAGGGGGCGGTGACGAAGCCGATGCGGCCGCCCTTGTCCTTGGTGTACTTATCCTGGCTCAGGCGGGTGGCCACCTCCGCGAAGTTGGCGGTCGTGAGGGTTTTTTTGGCTTCGAGGGCCTGCTGGTAGGCGCGCAGCGTATCGCTGGGGTTGGGGTTGGCGGCCAGTTGAAAGAGGATGTGGTGAATCTCGATGTCGGTCTGCATCCGCTGGTGCAGCTGCTCGGTCAGCTTGTCCGTCACCTGCCGGTCGATCAGGTAATTGTCGGCCAGTTGGCGGCGGTAGCCGGCCAGTTCGTTCCGCAGGGCGGAGACGGTGTCCAGCCCCATGTCGCGGGCGCGGGCCACCTTCAGCTTGAAGCGCTCGTAGAGGTCGAGGTACTCCCGTACGCTCGCCTCGGAGTAATCGGCCGTTTCGCCGTTCGTCTTGCCGTAGATGTAGCGGAATTCACCGACGGTCACCGGTTCGTCGGCCACGGTGAAGAGCACCTCGTCGTCGGTTTGGGCCGCTAGCGGTTGGGCGAGGACGCAGGTGCAAAGTAATAACAGGAGGCAGAAGTGTGTACGTTTAGTCATAGTCCGAACCCTTTTAGGGGCGGCAAAAGTAACGGTTTTTGGGGTGGGGGATATTGTTCGGGAGTAGGGGATGCCGTCCGTACCCGCCGTAGTTCCTTCGACAGCGGCCCGTTCAGGATTCGGTACGGCCAAAACGAAGGAGGTCCGCCTCACCCGACTAAGGTCGGCTGGATTACCAAATCAGGAGTTGGGATTATTGGGTATTGAAGTACTTTAGAGGGATCGCCGTGTCTTTCCCCTCCCGTCCGGCAGGATATTCCTGCTCGGGGGAGTTGCCTAAAATACCCACACCCATGAAAATAAAGACTTCCCTGTTTGTATTGGTCTGCCTGCTGATGAATGTCAGTGAAATAAGCTGTCAGTCTACCTATTCAAAGTACTACATACACGGTAACATAATATCGCCGGATACGGGTTCTACTTTTCTAGGCTTACAAATTTTACCAGATGCGCACCAGGTAATCTTAAGCAACGATTATAGGCTGACGAGTGATGGACTATTTCGATCATCGAGCCTTGTGGAGTATGATGAGAACGGAAATGTAACTGAATCGCATCGCATTGCAAGCAATAAACCCGGTGGATTTAATTCTCTTCATCGGTTTGGGGAAGAATATATCGTGGTGCAAAACCCGACTAGAGACGACTCTGGAAATATTAGTTTTTCAATCCAAAAATTCAGTAATAATTTAAGCCGAGTTGATTCTGTGCACATCGAACTAGACTCGATTACGTTCTTACAGATTATCAACAATGCGATTTACGAAGATCGTATCTACGTAACCGGTATATCCCAAATAAATGGGAGAGAACAAGATTTTGGAACCATTCTTCAAATTGACGCCCGTACCCTGACCCTCAATAAAGCAATTTTCCTTGACCGGGGAGCACTTAAAAACGAGTGTACCACCGTCGTCGAACAATCTAACGGAAGTATAGTCACTACTAATAAGTACCGCGGGACTGGATTTGGCGTGGGTTTAGATAAGGGCGTACAGGTCGTCAAACTCAGCCCCGAAGGAACGATACTGGATACCTTTGACTTTCGGGAGGGGAACACCGCCCAGCGGCTGGGCATCACCGCTACGGATGACATCATTTTTCCTACCAGGGAAATGATAGTTTCGGAGTTCAACGTCGGACAACGGGACTGGCTCAACAAACTGGACGGGGACAGCCTGAACAACATTATCTGGGGAACCCAACTGCCGCAGGATATCATGCGCTCCCGCCGGGTCTATGTTGCCCGCGACGTATTTACCGCCGCCAACGGCGATGTCATTCTCTCCGGACAGACCCAGGATTGGGAAAACACCGAAGAAAACTGCTTCGACCGCCACGGTTTTCTCGCCCGCTTTACGAATGACGGCGAACCGCTCTGGGTACGGGTGTACCGGGTGCCCAAGCCGGACGACCAGGGGGGGACGGAACGCTGTTCGCGTAGTCAACTGAATCTCGTTCGGGAGAGTGCCTCCGGGGGGCTGGTGGCCGTCGGTACTACTTTCAACGAAAATTTTGATTTCGGGGAACCCAGTATAACCGTAGAATCCGGCTGGCTACTCTCCGTAGACGCCAACGGCTGCCTCGACGGCTACTCCTGCCAGGGCCTCATCACCCTGAGCGAGGGGGTGGACACCACCCGTCCGTCCATATTCAGCCCCGACTACGAGTGGACCCAGGAGACCACCACCCCCGTCCTGGGTTTCGATAACCGTACGCTGCGCTACCGCTTCAGCCAGGCCAGCGAACGGTTCGACGAATACTTCTACTACCAGTTCCGGGTAAGCGACCAGCCGACCGGTACCGACAACTTTACGGAGGTCGACGCGTACCTGCGGGAGTTCGAGGACCGGGTCTACGCCTACGTCGAGGAACTACAGGGCCCGGGCATGGAGGCGGAATTCGACGCCGGGGTGCCCGTCTACGATTTCAGTCTCGTAGCCGGTGATACCTTCCGAACCGTCCTGGCCCTGCACCCCGATTTTACCGCCGACCGCCTCGACGATTTCCGCGTCGCCTACGCGGTCACCGACCGGGATTCCGTTACCCTCCTGAACGGGGAGCGCCGCCGCCGCTGGCAACTCGTCACCGTCGGCCGCCCCACCGAGACCCACACTTGGATCGAGGGGCTGGGCGACACCCGGGGGCTGCGCGTACCGGTCGGCGACCCGGCGCGGCTGACCTGCCACTCGCTTTACGGGGAAGTACTGTACCGGGGGGTAGGAGAGGAAGAACCCTGCTGGGTGGAGCAGCCGCTGCTGGCCGCCGCTCCGCCGCTGGTGGATACGCTCAGTGAGTGGTGGCAGATCACCGGCCTGGATTTCTTTGCCACGACTCACGATGGTACCCACCGTTTTCGTTTCGCCAGGGATACGACCCTACTCGCTGGCCGTGGGTACCGGGCCCTGGAAATTTCCGCCGAGCAATTTGGGACTGACGACAGTTTTCAAACGTGGAAGGATGGCATTTACTTTCGCCAGGAAGCGGGCGTAGTGTACCGTTACGTCCCCCCGACGCACAGCCAACACCCGGAGATAATCACTTATGATTTTACGCTGGTAGTAGGAGATACCCTTACATTACATTTTGTCGACGACCAGCTACCGGGTTTGTACACTGTTACCCAGGTCGACTCCATCGTGCTAGAGAACGGGGACACCAGAAAACGATTACTTCTGGAAACGAACCAGTTAGAATGCGCCGACGAATACACAGCCTGGATTGAAGGGATCGGTGATGAGTCTTATCTCGGCGAGACTAGCAGAACGGGCTGCTCTACCGATCCGTTTTTTCCGGAGTGGCTCCGCTGCCACTACCGCGCCGGCGAACTCCTCTACGCCAAACCGGACGACGCGCTGTTCCAGGGTTGCTGGCAGGATTCGACCGTCTCCACCCGCTACGTGGACCCGTTGCCGGAGCTGGTCGTTTTTCCGAACCCCGCCACCACCCGACTGACCCTCTCCGGTGTTACCCCGGCTACCAGTCAGCTCTTTACCCTCACCGGTCGGGCCGTGGCCCGCTTCGGCCCCGTGAACGAGCTGCCGCTGGACGGCCTGCCCCCCGGCCTCTACCTGCTGCGCCTCACGACGACGGATGGTCGGACGGGCGTGCGGCGGGTGGTGATTCGATAAACCCCTGGTCGTTTTCATGTCGGCCGTCTCGGAGTTCCGACGGAGTCGGGACGGAGGACGTCCGACTTGTAAAACGAGTAGACCACATACCAACAAGATGTAACCCCCTTCCCCCATGAAAAAACTCCTACTCACTCTGTTTATAATTTCTGGCACCTGTTGCTGCGGAATAGGACCCTTCGCCCATCCCTTGCGGGCCCAAACCCTGCCGCCCGCCCCACCCCTGGTGGATACCCTCAACGAATGGTGGCAAATTACCGGGTTCCGGATACCGATGGATGGTAATGATGGTACCCACCGCTTCCGCTTTTCCCGGGATACGGTAATGCGGGCGGGTAGGACCTACCGGCGGCTGGAACTGTCCGGGGATCAATTTGGGGATGATGATAGTTTTAGGGACTGGTGGCAGGAGGTACTCATGCGGCAGGAAGGAGGAATCGTGTACCAATACGCGAGAGGGAACGATCCGCTCTTTTCTGAAATCGTCGCGTACGATTTCACGCTCGAACTGGGGGACACGATCCAGTTAAACCGGGTGAACGAGAGATTGCCATCGGATAATAATTGCCGACATGAGGTGACGCGCGTCGATACGATCCAACTGGAGACGGGGGAGCAGCGGCGCCGGTTGACGCTTACCGGAATAGGGGGGCAGGCGAACGGTTTTACTTACGAATGGATTGATGGGATCGGTGGCGTCCGAAGTTTGGGAGAAAACTCTATCGTAGGTTGTCTTGCCGATGCATTCAATAATGCCCTCCTCCGCTGCCACTACCGCGCCGGCGAACTCCTCTACGCCAAACCCGATACCGACCGCTTCCAGGGCTGCTGGCAGGATTCCCTGGTGTCCACCCAGTACATTGATCCGTTACCCGAACTGACCCTATTCCCCAACCCCGCCACCACCCGACTGACCCTCTCCGGTGTCACTCCGACCACCAGTCAGCTCTTTACCCTCACCGGTCGGGCCGTGGCCCGCTTCGGCCCCGTGAACGAGCTGCCGCTAAATGGCCTGCCCCCCGGCCTCTACCTGCTGCGCATTACGACGACGGATGGCCGGACGGGCGTGCGGCGGGTGGTGATTCGATAAACCCCTGGTCGTTTTCATGTCGGCCGTCTCGGAGTTGCGGCGGAGCCGGGGCGGAGGACGTCCGACTTGTAAAACGAAACTCAGGCAGGATAACGGCACTGCCTAAAACTTCAACCGCTCCTCCTTATCCCATATCCCCCAGTAGGCCCCGACGTCCCCCTCGGCCCCCACCTTCCAGGACTCGTCGAAGGAGGAGAAGTAGAAAACGGGGATGCCTTCCTTCGCCGACCACTGCTGGGCGTTGATGAAGTAGCCCATCGCGGCACGTTCTCCCGGTTCGGCGGCCTCGGTGGCCGTACCCCGACTGGGCCAGCCGGTCTCGGTGATCAGTACCGGCTTGCCGTTCGCGGCGTTGACGGCCTGCTGGTACATCTGCTTCATGTACACCAGACTGTGGGCGAAGGGGCAGCCCTCCCAGAAGGGGTAGCAGTTGGCCATGACCACGTCGCAGGCCGCCGTGATGGCGGGGTGGTCGGTGAACTCGTAGTAGGCATCCACGTAACCGACCGGCAGGTTGGGTAACGCCGCCTTCACCCGATGAATGGTGGCCAGCAGTACCTCCGCGCTCAGGTCGCCCCGGTACAGCACCTCGTTGCCGACGGCCGCGATGTCCACGTAGCCGGCCCCGGCCGCGGCGATCAGGCCCCGTACTTCTTTCTCGTTGAGTTCCTCGTCGGTGCCCAGCCAGGCCCCCACCAGTGTTTTCAGCCCGAACTCATGGGCGATCTTCGGGATCAGTTCGTTGCCGTCCGTGCAGGAGAAGGAACGGATCCACTGGGTGTGGGGCGCGAGAATGTCCATTCGCCGCCGGATCTGTTCCTCGCTGAGTTGGTCACCCGGCTGTTGCCCCTCCTCGTAGGGGCTGAAGGAGAAGCCGTGAATACCCTGCTTCCAGTGCGGTATGAAACAGGGCGGTCGTTTCCGCCAGAGACTGTTGGGCGTAATCCATCCCGGCCAGGGCGGGGGTGATTCTGTTACTGGGTCTGCTGGACATTTTATTCGCTTTTGGTAGTTTGAAAGTTGGTATTCGCGAGGCGCAATTTTTTGGTTCCACGGAGGTCAGCGGAGGGAAGCAGAGTCAAGCAGAGGATTCACACCACCATACAGGTTCTGCTAACTCCGAAAATCGCGCAGCGATTTTCTACTTCTCCCTGCTCTGCTGAACTCTGCTTCCCTCCGTTCAACTCTGTGGAACCGATTACTTACGCCTTGCGTAAGTGTGTATCACAATTCCCCCCGCCGCTCCACCAGCGTCTCCTGGATTTCCCGCGCCCGTTCCTCGGTGAGGGTGTACCCCCACATCACCACGATGGCCAGGCCGGCCGTGGCGACGGGAATCAGGATGTCGGCAATGCGCAGGCTGTGCATGGTGGCGGCCGTCTGGGTGGCGGCCTCGCCCTCGAAGCCAACCCACTTGAGTACGGCACCGCCGATGACGAGGGCCAGGGCCTGACCCAGTTTGACCATCCACCAGTAAATGGCCCCGAAGGTGCCTTCCTTGCGGGGCATGCCGTTCTCCAGCTCGTCGAGGTCGCAGACGTCGGCAGTCATGCTCATCATGAGGGTGAACAGCCCGCCCATGCCGAAGGCGATCAGGGGGATGGGCAGGAACATCAGCCAGGGCGCGCCGACCGAAGTGTCGATGCTGAACCAGGACATACCGATGCTGTCCAGGAACGGATTCAGGGCATCGAAGAAGGAGTTGACGCCGCTGTTGAGCGACTGCCCGAGACCGGTCTGATTGAAACGATTATTCAGCTCCAGGTCGAAGCCCCACCACTTCAGTCCGTACCCCACCATGGAGATGCCCGTGGAAATAATGAAAGCTTTCCGCTTCCCGAACTTCTCGGCCATCCAGGAGATAATGGGAATAATCAGGAAGGCGGTCAGCAGGGCCGTAATGGTGGAGAACCAGGCCGGCCAGGTAGCGGCATCGGCGTAACTGCCGTTGTACATGTAGAACACGATGATGAAGACGCTGAAGGAAGCTACCATCTGGAAGCCGTTGAACACCAGGAAGGTCGCTCCGCAGAGCTTCAGGAAGGGCTTGTTTTTGCTTACCTCCACGATGCCCCGGAACAGGTCGGTCAGGTTGCTGAACATCGTCTTGAAGGAAATCTCCTTCCGGTTCTTCATGTTGGAGGCGTCGATGCCCTTACAGAAAATAGCGGGCAGGATACCGAGAACGATACAGATCGCGGCCACCCACACCGACATCGTCCGCACCCCCTCCTCCTGGGTCGCGAAGATCTCCGGATCGGCGATGATCACCCAGAACCAGGGCACGATCACCCACGCCAGCTGGCCGGCGGTCTGTCCGAAGGCCATCAGCCGGGTGCGCTCGTTGTAGTCCGAGGTCATCTCGTAGCCGAGCCCGACCAGCGGCGTCGCGAAGATGGTGTTGCCCACCAGGAAGACCAGGGAGAAGATCAGGAAGTACCAGAAATTATAGGTGGAGCCGTTGGCGTCGTCCATGTTCCAGAGCAGGATGAAGAAAATACCGCTGAGGATGGCCCCGACGAAAATGTACGGGCGGCGGCGGCCGTACTTCGACTTGGTGTTGTCCGAAACGAAACCCATGATGGGGTCCGTCAGCGCATCGAAAATGCGCGGCAATCCACTGAGCAGACCCGACAGCAACGGGTCGATACCGAAGGCCGTCAGCAGGAAAAAGGAGAAAAAGGACAGCGCCCCGGGCAGGAAGTTCAGCACGAACTGCCCGGCCCCGAAGGCGCCCTTCTGAATCAGGGGGACCTTCTTACGGGCGGGTATCTTAACGGTAGAATCAGTAGACATGTGGCATGATTTAGGACGTAATGACAACCGTTTGCAGGGCGCGCGGGCTGATGCTCAGTAAGCGGCTCCGGCCTCCCAGTTGGAGTTGGTAGGTTTGTTCGACTTCGGTTTCGTTTAGCAGAACCGCGACGGTGCTGCCGTCCGGGTTGCGTACGGCGGTGACTTGCAGTCCTTCGTTACTGGACTCAAAGCCGATCCGTACCGCTCCGGGGCGGATGTACTTGCTGAAGTGGGCCATGGTGTAGTACAGCGGCGTGAAGTAGACCTCGTCCGCCTCCGGGTCGACGATCACCGGAGCCGTACACCAGTTGCCGAACCAGTTGGGTCCGCCCCGTCGGTCGAGCACCATGTTCCAGTCGATCCAGCCGTCCACGTAGTTGTTCAGACAACCGATCATGTCCCGGGCGTAGCGGTACACCGGTACGTACTTCGGGTGGAGGTGTTTCTGCTCGGGCGGGGCCCAGTCCCAGCCCCAGTCGGTGGCCTCCTTGCTCCAGTACCACTCATCGTCCCGCCAGTGGGGTACCTCGGCGTCGACGCAGCCCTCGGTCTGGATCAGGTACTTGTCCGGGGCGGCCTCGTGGGCGTAGGTGAGCATCTCCGGGAAGTACTCGACCGTGCTGGCGTACCAGTGGACGGCCGTGCCGTCGAAGTACCTGGCCGCGGCGGGGTCATTGTACTGGGCGTCCACCCAGTCTTTCATCTCTTCTCCCCGGTTCTGGTCGTAGCCCAGGATGTTGACGGCCGACCACTCTTTTTCCAGCGTCGGCCCCAGGTGGTCGCGCACGAAGGCGGTCATCTCCTCCGGGGAAAAGTGCATGCTCTCCCAGTTCCGGTCGTTGCCCAGCGGCTCGTTTTCTACGGTGATGCCCCAGATGTCGATCCCCTCGGCCCGGTAGGCGGCCAGGTACCTGGCGAAGAAGCGCGCCCAGGTATCGTAGTATTCCGGCAGTAACTTGCCGCCGCGCCAGTCCTGGTTGTCCTTCATCCAGGGCGGGGCCGTCCAGGGGGAGGAGATGATGCGGAAACCGTCCGTGGAGATCGCCAGGGCGTCCTTGATCATGGGGATCAGGTCCGGCCGGTCCTCCTCGATACTGAAACTGTTCAGAGCGGTATCCCCGGCGACGGGGGCGTAGGAGTAGTTGCCGAGGCTGAAGTCACAGGAATTGATGTGGGTACGCGTCAGGGAATACCGCGCGCCTTCGTCCCCGAAGTAAGCTTCCAGGATACGCTGGCGGTTCTCCGCGCCCAACCGGTTCAGCAGGTGGGCCGAGGCCTCCGTGAAGGAGCCGCCGATGCCGGTGATCGTCTGGTACGTCTCCCCGGGGCGCAGCGTGACAAGTACCGTATCGCCGGTGGTCCCGAAGGTGGTCAGCGTATCCAGCTTACGACCGGCGGCGGAGGTTTCGAGCACCGTCAGGTCCAGGGGGGGAGCTTCTTCTTTCATCTTATCATCGCAGGCGAACAACAGCAGGGCGGGTAGCAAAAGGAACAGTGTGCGCATAGTGTCTATTGGGAGATGATCTTTTGGGGGGTGGGAACGATCACGCTCTCGAGCAGCGCGGCCCGGTCTCCCCCGTAGGTCATCGTGACCGGGTTCCCGTCGCGGGTAAGCCCCCCGAAGGCACCGGCGCGCACCAGGGGCCAGAGGGCGTACTTGGCCCGTCCGTCCGTGGTGAAGAGGCCGAAGTGGTTTTCCGACCCGCCGGGGTTGGCGGCGTCTTTCCAGGGCTCGTCGAAGGCTTCGAAGTAGAAACAGGCCATTCCCTTTTCCCGGGTCCACTCGCGCATGTGCCGGTAGTACAGCCCCTCCTTGAACTCGTCGGTGGCCCGGGAACCGGACTCGCCGTAGAAGCCGTTGGAACTACTGGCCCAGCCGGTCTCCCCGATGTGGATCGGCTTGTCCGCCCCGACGCTTTTCATATACTCCGCCACCGCCCGGTACTGTCCCTCGGCGTAGCGTCTGGCCCGCAGCATGGCGGCTTCGATTTGCGCTTCCTTATCCAGCGTTGCTTCCTCCGCTTTCGTGCCCCAGAATACCGGGTTGTAGTGGGTATCGTGCATCGGGTAGGTGTGCATGGAGATGAAATCCACGGCGTGAATCAGGCTGTCCAGTGCCGGAACGTGGTACTCCGCGCCGCCGCCGCCCCAGGAGGCGAAGTTGTCGGAACTGGTAACCCAGAGGTCCTTCGGTAACTGCCCCTCCCGCTTCAGGGCCTGGAGCAGGTTGACCCACTTCAGGACGACGCGGGGCTGTACGAAGTAGCTGGTCGCCCACTTCACCATCGCCTCGTTGCCGACCGCGATCACCTTGACGATGTCCGGGTATTCGTTGGTCAGCGCGATGGCGCGGGCGATCTCAGCGGCATTCCGTTCGCTCTCCCGTTCGTGGTCGGGCTCCTTACCGGTCCAGGCGTTCTTGCAGTCGATCCAGGCACCGAGCATGACGTACATTTCAAAGCCGGCGTCCGCCTCCTTGAGTTCCCGGATGGCCCGCAACAGGTTGGTCGCCTGGGCCAGTTGCACGTTGTAGGTGCGGACGATGCGCACGTCCATCGCGGCCAGCAGCAGCATGTCTTCCTTTAGCTGGGCTACGGTGGGCTGAACGTCGCGACTGGTAGCGCGGTAGCCGCCGTACGACATCGCCAGGCGGTCGGGATGACCGAGTATCTCGGCGGCACCGGGGCTCTTCACTTTCATATTTTCCGGTGGTTTTACGGCACAGCAGCACAGCAGGAAAAGGGCGCATACGCAGGTGCAAAATCTATACATGGGCTGCTGGATCGGTAAGTTATTTAAGGTCGGTCGCCGGGTGGGTGACCCGGATCCGGGCAATCTCCCCGGTTCTTCCGAAGAGTTGGCGGCTGGTGTCCGTGTCCAGGCGACGATCGGGGGCGTTCCGTTCGCTTCCGTCGGCCAGGACGATCCGCAGGTCTGCTTGCTCGCCGATCCGGTAGACCACCGGTACCTGGCAGTAGGTGAAGGCCAGGTCGCCCGCTTCGAGCCCGATGCTGCGCTCCCGTCCGGAGACGTCGACGTAGTCATAGGTAGCCGGTTCGTTCAGGAATTCGTCCCGCCGCAGCAGGGTGGGAGAGAAGGAGAGCCGACCTTCCGTCACGCCGATGCCGAGTTCGCCGAAGCGGTTCAGGATATCCTCCTTCACCTGTCCGGTCATGCCCGGTTGCTGGGCGCCCTTGCCCGCCGGGGTATGGGAGTAAGGGTCGGTCGGGAAGGCCCCGTACAGTTCCGGGGATTTGTGGACGCCCGTTCCCTCCAGGATCTCGTAGTAGTGGGCGATCATCCGCCCGGTGATCTCCGCGCCGGCTCCCTCCCGGATGGCATTCAGGCAGCACTCCTGTACGGCCAGTTGCAGCTTGGAAACCATGTGCCAGTAGATCGACCCCAGCCCCTCGTAACCGAAAAAGGTGCCCGAGCGGCCGGTGAATTCCTTGTGGTTGAAGACTTGCTCGAAAACCCCCTGGAGTTGCTTTCGCTCCTGCTTGGCCAGGTCCGCGTAGTCCGTACCGGCCAGCGCGTCGAGCGCCCGGTTGAGGTCGCCTACGTTGGTGAAGTTGCCGTTGAAGTGGTAAGCACCGTTAACGTCCCGACGGACGATACTGCCGTTGCCGTCCGTAAGCAATTTACCGAGTAATTCGGACTGCTCCACGGCCCGGGCGGGCACCTCGTTCTTCTCCAGGAAGCCGGGCAGGTTCTTGTTGGGGTAGAGGATGTAACTGTACTGGTCCTCGCGGAAAAGGGCACTGGCCTTCAGGGCGTCCATCACCCCGAGGGCTTCCCCGGAGGAGAGATAATCGGCACTCAGGATGGCCACCTGTCCCTCCAGCATTTCGGCCAGGTAGGATACCTTAACCTCCTCTGCTTCCGGCGTCACCAGGTTGTAGGCGTGGTACAGCCCGTCGTCCCGGCGGTTTGCCCGGATGGTGTGGTCGAAGTAATCCCGGCAGAGACGGACGAATTCCCGGAGCTCCGTCGCGCTCACCGGCCGGGTCGTTCCGCTGAAGCCCCCTTCGTAGATCGACCGGCGGTAATCGGAGGCGGCTTGTCCGAGGGCGTCCAGGACTTTCTTCCGGTTCCGGTCGTCGATGCTACCGTCCAGCAGCTGATGATTGTCCCGCAGGGCACCGACGGTCCGCTGGAAGAGTTCGGCCAGTTCTGCGGAGACGGCAAATTCCTTTCCGTCCGCCGTTGCCAGGAGATCGTCCAGGAAGCCGACGAAACGCCGCAGGTAGTAGAGCGTCACCATACTGATCCCGTTCCCGACCAGGGCGTTGTTGGCGTCGTTCCACTCGGGCCGCTGGGTGTTCATCCAGATGCCCCCTTCGGGAATGAAGTTGGCCACTTTAGCCAGCAGGGTCGCGAGTATTTTTTCGACGAAACTGACCCGGTAGATGTCTCCGGAGGGGCCGGTCATCAGCGCACCGTCGGCCCCGATCTTTTTCCTGCGTTCCCGGATTTCCTCATCCAGTTCCCGGTCGAAATCGACGGTGTCTTTCGGCTGCTTCAGGATCTCCCGGTACGTATGGAGTTTGTAGGGGACGTTGGCGTAGGTGAACAGCCGTTCGTCGAACAGCCCGGCTAACTCCCCCGGCCGGTAGCGCTCGCTGAATTCCAGGAATTTGAGCAGGTAGATGATCTGGTGGTCGCCCCAGTAGCCGATGTACGACCAGGGGTCGTCCTCCTCGATGGTCTCCCAGTCGAAGCCTCCCTTGGTCACCCGGTAGGGGTTGTAGCCGTCGAAGGTGGAAGCATTCAGGAATTTGAAGATCATCCCCTTCATGAAATCGGGGTAGCTGTGCGCCAGGGCCTCCCAGTTCTGGAAGATGTCGCGCCAGTTGCCTTCGTAGTCCAGGATCTTGGAGCCGTCCGCTTCGTTGTGGGTGTTGATGGAAAATTTATTCCACGGCCGGCTGGGGTCGCCGTGTCGCCGGCTGAATTTCAGGGGCAGGTATTCGGTGCCGAGCCGGATCAGATCCGGGTCTCCGGAAGCATTCACCACGGCCAGTAATTCGGATAGCGAAAATATCTCGCCCAGCCGGTCGATGGCCGCTCGGTGTTGTTTTTGCACCTGCGTATTCGCCCCTTGTAAGTAGGCACTGAAATCGGCTCGCTCGATTTGGTAGTTGTCGTCAAAAATGCCCCCCCGCATGATGTTGAACAGCACGTTGGAGAAATGGCGGGTATCCCGCCGCTGGTCCGCGGTCAGCTGGATCCCGTCGGCCGCGGCACTCAGCCCCACCAGCTTACGGGTGCCGCCACGGACATCTTCCGTTACCGCCCGGACCAGTGCTTCGGGGTCTTCCAGTTCCTGGATAAGCTGGGCTACGGCGGAGCGGTCCTGGTTAACGTTGGCCACGATGTGCCATTCCCGTTTCGTGTCCGCCGCCAGGGTGAATTCAGTGCTGAGCAGGTAGGCACCCTTCTCTCCCTTAACGTCGGTTTCCTGATGAACGTCCTTTCCCTGCCGAAAATCCTCCAGTTGGCGGGAAGACAGCAGGTAGGTAGGCTCGTCCAGCCCCTGCGACCAGACCGTATTGGCCTTTAGTGCCTCGCTGGGTTCGGCCTTGTCGACAATGATGGCACTGAGGGCGAAAATGCCCAGCCCGCTGTCGGTGTGTAGTTCGTTTCTTTTGTAGGCATCGGCCAGGTTACTCGACCGCATCTGCAGTTCGCTGCCCACGCCGTAGGGTAACAGGTTCTGTAGCCCGTCCACCAGGCTGACGGACCGTTCCTCCCCGCCGTGATTATGAAGCGTTGCCGTGCGCAGGAATCCGAAGCG
The DNA here is from genome assembly GCA_963838715.1 of Lewinellaceae bacterium. GTDB lineage: Bacteria > Bacteroidota > Bacteroidia > Chitinophagales > Saprospiraceae > Neolewinella. Next base: position 1,149,574 of record CAWISE010000009.1, on the reverse strand, counting down.
ATTGCTGGAACTCCAGCGGTAGCGGAAGCTGAGGCCGAGATCGTTGTTGATTTCCTCGAAAACGATCTGGTTGCCATGAACGCTCTTGTAGAGGTTCCTGCTGATCCCGAACCGGCCGGCGTTGCGAACGGAGAAAGGCTCCCAGTTCGTGGTCTTTCCCGCGTGGGTGGTTCGGATGATCGTTTTACAGCCCGTAGTCTCGGCAGACTCCGTGATCTTATCGTCGGTATAGTAGGGGAAGAGCGCGTATTCCGAATTTTTCCGACCCGCCGTGAGCCCGCCGTTGCTGGCAATGAACATCCAGTGGTTGGCGTCACTGACGATACTCATGAAGAAGGGACGCATTTTGTCGCTGTCCCGAATCTGGTAAAAGCGTTCCTGGTCGATGGTAACCTGGTGCAGGTCGGTCATTAATCTTGGTTTAAACTCGGAAAACGGTAAAGTAAGGAATTACTGGAGTTTCGATACCCTCACCCAATCGATGATCATGCGTTGGGGAAAGGGGGTTTGGCTGGTGGGGAAACCCACGTAGTTGCCGCCCACGGCCACGTTCAGGATAAGGAAGAAAGGACTGTCGTACACCCATTCCCCGGGTACGTCAGCGGGCGTGATGCGCTGGAACAGAAAATCGTCCACGAAATAGTCGATGTAGTCTTCTCCCCACTCGATGGCGAAAACATGGTACTCCGCGTCAAAGCGGCTGTTTTCCAGGGCGTAATTCCCCGTGATCGCCCCGCCGGCCGAGTAGCCGGGGCCGTGTACGCTCCCCGCGATAATGTTGGGCGCCTGTCCGCGTAATTCCATCACGTCGATCTCCCCGCACTGCGGCCAGACGACCTCGTCGCAGTTGGCGCCGAGCAACCAGAAGGCCGGCCAGATTCCGGGGCCGTAGGGCGTTTTCAGCCGCGCCTCGAACCGCCCGTAAGCTTCCTCGAACAGGTTCTCGGTCTTGATGCGGGCGGAGGTGAAGGGGGAGCCGGAGAAGGATTCCCGCCGGGCGGTGATGACCAGGTTTCCCTCACCGTCCAGCGATGCGTTCTCGGGCCTTGCCGTATAGTACTGTAGCTCCGCGTTGCCCCAGCCATTGTCACCGGTACCGATGTCGTAGGTCCAGTTGTCCGGGTTAGGGGATTGCCCGGCCGGGCCGTCGAATTCGTCGCTCCATACGAGTTCGTAGTTGCGTTGGTCGACCATCTGCCGGTCTTCGGAATCACAACCGCTCAGGAGGAGCGTCAGTAGGGCCAGCGGCAGCAGGTTAACGTGAAGTAAGCGTATCATTTTTATGTTTTTTCTTCCCGGGTAACGGGGTAAGGGTTAATCGTGGAAATAGACGTTGTCGACGTAGATCGTCGTTGCGCTCGTCGGTTGTCCGGCGAAGATGTACTGGGCCAGGTTCGCCCGCGTGGTCAGCCCCGTGAAGTCACTGAGGGGAATGTCCAGACTAACCCATTCTCCCCGGGCGGGCATCGGGAAATCTACCTGGTGCTCTACGTCGTCATCGGTGCCGATCATGCCATCGGCTCCGGCATCCACCAATTTTACCCCCAGTGCGGTATAGTCAGCCGACCAGACATCCAGGTGAAAGGCCGTCATGGCGCTGGCGTCGACCTGATTGTTGAGCGTTTCTACACCGACGAAATCCAGTTCGCTGTATTTTTTGGTGGGGTTGCCGGCTACCATGACATCCTCCAGGACGGCCATCGACCAACTGGTACGCCAGGTCTCTACCGCCACGTCATCGTAGGCGTCGCTGAACAGGCTGATGACGCTCGTAGTGGGCAGGGTAGGCGTGGGAGCGGCCCCTCCGGGCTCCGAACCTCCCGTATCGCCGTCGCCCCGGTAGAAGTATATGTTGTCCAGGTAGATGTCCCCGTTACCGTCAAATTTCATTTGGATCACGTTGGCCAGGTCCACCGGGTCGAAGTCCGCCAGCGGTATGTCGACGCTGTTCCAGCCCATCGTGGGCACTTCCAGGGCCACCCCGGTTTCGGTCGGTCCCTCGCTGATGAGGAAGACGTTAAGCATGGTGGAATTACTCGTCCAGTAATCCAGGTGGAGAAATTCCAGGTCGCTTACGTTCTGGGCACTCCCCAGTTCCGTTCCCTGGTAGTTGAGCCCGCCGTAGCGCAGGGTGTTGTTGCCGGCGATGTCTACTTCCGTGGTGACCGTGGCCTGCCCCCAGTCCGGGTTCAGGTTGGTTCCCCCGATGTTCCCGTAGGTGTCGCTGAATACGGAAATGACATCGTCTTCGTCCCGTGCGGGCGGCATGGGCGCTGCGGTGGTCGGCGTGTCGCTACCGCCGGTATCCTCCCCGCGGTAGAACAGGATGTTGTCCACGTACACTTCGGACAGGGAACCGGACAGCACCACCTGGGCCAGGTTCCTCCGTCCGGTAAGGCCGGGGAAGTCCGTCAGTGGCACGTCGATCGTTACCCAGTTTTCCGTCGTCAGCAGTGGGCTGGTCACGGTGATCTCGTGCTGGGAGTCATCGCCCGTTCCGAAGGAGAGGTCGGGGCCTACGTCGAAGAGCAGAACCTTGAATTCGGCCGGCGGGGCGGTGGGTTCCGGGGTCCAGACGTCGATGCGAAAGCGGGTCATGTCGCTGATGTCCTGGGTCGGGTCCGTGAACTGGATGCCCACGAAGTTCAGGTTGGTGTACCGGATGATATCGTCCCCGTTCACGTCCACGTCGTTGTTCAGCGTGGTGGACCCCTCCCAGAAACCGTTGTAGAAGTCTACGGGGACGTTCTCGTAGGGGTTGCTGAAGATCGAGATCACGTCCTCCGCCGGCAGGGTAGGGGTGGGCGCGGGCTGTTGGGGACCGGTCGCCATCCCCGTGGCGTTGATGAGCAGGGAGCCGGCAGCCTCGATGTCCCCGACCCTGGCGGTAATGGTCGCCGTGCCCGGCCCCACCACGGTTACCTGTCCGTTCCCGTCGACGGTCGCCACCGAGGGGTCGGAGGAAGCGTAGGTGAAATAGGCCGGGGTGGCCGTCACCCGCTGGTCCACGCCCTCCGGCAGGTTGAAGGACACGTAGGCGTTGGCGGAGAACACGTCCCCCGTTCCGGCCGTCTCCTCCCGGTCCTGACCGTCGAAGATCACCGGGCGGGCGTCCGAGAGGGTACCCACGTTCTCAAACTGCACCTCGTCGACCCAGAAGGTGTAGCCGCGGCCGTCTTCCGGACCCTCCGAGTAGAAGAACATCCCCTTTTCCTGGGTCAGTAGGGAGGGGTCCGGAATGGGGATGTAGTACTTCTGCCAGTTGGTCGTTACCGCCAGTCCGTTGATGGCTACCTGGTAGGTGTTGGCGCCCAGGTCGTTGCCGAAACCGACCACGTCGATGTTGGCCGCCTGGCTGGCCCTGGCCCAGAAAGTGAGTGCGTTGTAGCCCGACAGGTCGCGGCCGGTGGTCAGGAAGAAACTCCCTCCGGCGTAGGCTCCGGCGGGGTCCTCGAAATCGGGTACTTCGAAACGCATGGATGCCGTCCCGTCGTAGGTCTCGTCCATATCCACCTGAAAGGCCGTAGGGTCCGACCCCCCGAAGGCGGCGTAGTTCAATCCTCCGGTAAATCCGTCGATGAATACGTCCCCGTTCGTGGGGAAAGTGGCCGGGGAAAGATCCTCCAGGTCGCGTTCACAACCGAGTAGGAACAGGGCGGCCACGCAGGTGCAAAGTTGAAAAAAGGAGCTGATTTTCATCGTTCGGTAATTTTGATCGGGTAGGGACGGGTTACTGGAAAATATTGACGTGGAGATAAGTGCGGATCTCCCACTCGTTGCCGTTGTCGAAGCCGAGCGCCTCGGGGTCACAGACGAACTCCCCGGCGTCCAGGGAGCGGGTCGGGCAGTACCGGGGGGAAAAGCGGTCCAGGGTCCGGAAGATGCCCATGATGCCCAGCGTCGTGGCCGGCAGGTCGAACCACTGCGGCTTGCCGAGCACGGTGGACAGGTCGAGCACCGCCTGGGTCGGGTAGGTCAGGTTGAAGTCCCGGTGGTAATCATAGGGCCCCCAGTCGTTGATCTTGTAGCCCGCCGTGACCTTCGCCTGCTTGTAGATCATCCGCAGGTCGAGCCCCGTCCGGTAGATCTTGCGGGGGTCGCTGCCGTTGGCCTGGGCCGGGCCGGTGTAGAAGTTGGCGATCCACCCGAATTCCGGGGTCAGCTTGGAGAGTACGCGTCCGTAGACTTCCCAGAGGTCTTCCGCCGGGGCGGCCCCAGGGAAGGCGAAGGTCGTCCGTCCGTTCGGCAGAATACCGATGGCCGCGTCCTGGGTGGTCGGCAGGTGACGGTATACGAAGCCCAGGCTGCCGGCCAGTTTGGCGTCTTCCGACCGGTCACTGTCCCAGGCGTACAGCCAGGTGGCGGGCGTGGGGTCGAAGGACAGCAGCAGCTCTCCGGCGACGGTCTCCCGGTTGGCCCGGACGGAAAACGGATCGTCCAGGATGTTACGCGGCCGTCCGGGCGCGGCTACGTCGGTCGGGATCGGCCCCTCGATGGGCTTTTGCCACATGAAATTGGGGGCGATCTGCCAGTTGCCCATGGTGTAGGTGAAGCCACTCAGCACGTTGTACTGATTGCCGCTGCCGCTGTCCTTGAGCCGCCACCCGGTATAGGTCAGGGTGTAGTCCGCCCCCCCGTTGGCTACGAGGCTGGCCGCCGCGGCCTGTCCGTACCAATTGACGGGGCCCTTGCTGTAGGTGAGTTTGACCTTACCGCCCCACTGGTCTTCCATACCGATCTCATCCTGGAAGGCGACCGGCTTACCCTCCTGTTCGCGCACTACCTGGAAGATGCGGCCCTCCAGGGGCTGCCCGCCCCAGATACCCCCCAGTTCCACCCCCAGGTTTCCGAAGGCGCGCTTGGCGTGCAGGGTCGCCCGGCGGGTTTTCGGGGTGGGAACGGCAAAGGAGCTTTCCGTCGCCCCGCGCTGCTCCAGGTCCTCGTGGAAAATACCGGTCAGCTGGACTTTCCCGACGTCCCGGGTGTACTTGATGAGGACGGCGGGGTTGGCGCCCCACCACAGTTCCGGACCCATGGCGACTGTCAGCCCCTTCAGTTTGCGCTTGCCGTCGATCTCCACGCCCAGCGGCGCGTTCCCGTTGTAGATGTCGATGTTGGGGCCGTAATTCGCCTCCGGGTAGAGACCGAAAAAGTCCCCCTCGTAGCCCCAGTGGTAGTGCCCCGTCCGGTAGAAAGCGTTCAGGTCGAAATTCTTGGTGTTCCAGTTGATGTCCGTGCTGTACAGGGCCACCCGGTTGATGTCATCGAAGTTGCGCGGACCGGCGGCGGCGTCCAGTACGACCGGTCGGCCCCTGTTTTCGTAGAAGATCTCATTGATGGGGTTCTGGGCGATGTTGCCCAGGATGTTGAACTGCACGTCCGCCTGCAGGTTAGGGGCGGGGTTGCCCTTAAAGCCCACGAAGAAAGATTGCATGTGGTCGAAGCCCAACTCATTGGGGAAGGCTACCTTGTCGGGGTCCGCATCCTGGGGGGTGGAAATCAGGCTTCCCCCGGTACTGAAGGTGGTGAACTCGGCGCTTAAGCGGCTCAGCCGGATCTTGGCGCCCTGCTGGGCCTCCAGGGCGGCCTTGTCCCCGCGGGCCTCCAGTACGGCATCCGTTATACTGATGTCCGCGAAGAATGCCTCCACGATCCCGGCAGTCATTCCGGGAGCGTAGGGATCCAGATCGTGGGCTCTTTTGAGGGCGTAGTAGGCGGCGCGGGGGTAGAGGGTGTACAACCCCCGCTCGTTGGTCGGCCCCTTGGCGGCGATGCCGAACCACTCCTCATTCATGTTGTTTTCCCCCTCCTCGAAGTCGCGTAGGTAGCCGCCGTTGGCCCAGGAGGCATTGTCGTCGTGAATGTCCAGGTTGGTGGTCTGACCGAACTTCCACCAGCCGTCGCTGAACTGGAAGGTGTAGCCGCCGAGGGAGTTGCCGGCTCCGTCCAGCCCGGAGGCATTGGCGTATATCTCCTGCCAGTTTTCCACCATATAGAAGGCCTGAGCTTCCTGATCCTCCGTTCCGGAAATTGCGTTGAAGGCATCCGCCCCGAATTCGGTGAACAGGAGGGGCTTGCCGTACTCGGCCTTTACCCGGGCGAAGGCATCGCCGAAGGAGGCACCGCGGTACATATTGGTGCCGAGAATGTCGACGTCGGGGCACTCCCGGGCGATGATGTCCAGGAACAGCAGGTCGCCGTTACAAATGGCAATGGGGCGCGACTGGCTGATGGCCTTCATGGCCAGGGTAGCCTCGTTCATCAGCCGGTACATCGCCTCGGCCCGGGTCGTGGATTTACGATCCTCAATGGGGATGTCCTCCGTTTCCGCCCCGTCCCAGAATAATCCGTAGTTGTTCTCATTGCCCAGCAGGAAGAGCAGCAGCCCCGGGGTATCCTTATACGCTTTGGCCATCTCGGTGACCTCCCGGAGGAGCAGTGCACGGGTGGCGGCGTCGCCGTACTCGGTGTTGCCCACCCAGCCGCCGTTGATCGTCAGGCCGTAGCGGCCGAAGGAGTGGTTCAGCATGGTGTAAATGCCGAAGTTGTCGTAGATGTAGGTGATCCACCTGGCCGGCACCCCGGTGTACATCCGGATGGAATTGACCCCCATGCCCTTCAGGAGGGACATCTCCTCGCTCAGCGCGGCCCGGATCACGTCGTCCGACTGCTTCCAGAGGCTGTAATTGAAATTCGTACCAATGGGGAAATAGTCCCAGTTCATGCCGTTGACCATGAAGGGGGAGCCGTCCACCTCCAACCGGGCCCCCGCCGCATCCTCGGTGACCGCGACCACGCCGGTCTGGGCACGCAGCGGTAGCAGGGCGAATAACAGTACGGTCAGCACGGACAAAGATTTAACTAAGAGTGGCATTGGTAGTATATTCTAGTTTCAAAAATTGATACGAAATTAAGTTTTGACATCTAATTAATATCACCGTATTAATTTCGTATTGCTGAGTGTACGATAACAAGCAATTTACTATAATTATGTTTACGGCAGGAGTACGAAAAGTTGCCCGGCCCCACTTTTTTTGGGGGATCGGCGTCGCGGAATGGCCACCGACGGGCCGGTATCGATAAACCTGGCACCTGCGTCCGCGCCCGCTGCATCCAAAGCCGCTCTCGTCGCGTTACCTTTACGTCCCAATCGCCTTCCCATGATCGACCTGCCCGTCGCCTCCACCAAACCCGCCCGCCAACGTAAGCCCGACTGGCTTCGCGTGAAACTGCCCATCGGCCCCGACTACAAGCGGGTCCGCAAACTGGTGGACGAGTACCAGCTGCACACCATTTGCCAGAGCGGCAACTGCCCGAATATGGGCGAGTGCTGGGGAGCCGGCACCGCCACCTTTATGATCCTCGGCAATGTCTGTACCCGTTCGTGCAGCTTCTGCGCCGTGAAGACCGGCCGGCCCACCGAGTACGACACCGACGAGCCCCGCCGGGTGGCCGAGGCCATCGACCTGATGCAGGTGAAACACGCCGTGCTGACCAGCGTGAACCGGGACGAACTCAAGGACCGCGGTGCCGAGATCTGGTACCAGACCGTCGCCCAGATCAAGGCCCGCACCCCGCAGGTGACCATCGAAACGCTCATCCCCGACGTGCGCGGCAACTGGGACGCCCTCTACCGGATGATCGAGGGCGGACAGGAAGTCGTCAGCCACAATATGGAGACCGTCGAGGAGCTCTACCGCAAGGTGCGCCCCCAGGGGCGCTACGCCCGTAGCCTCGAAGAGTTGCGGCGGATCAAGGAAGCCGGTAAGCGGACCAAAACCGGCTTCATGGTCGGCCTCGGAGAAACCGAGGAACAGGTCGAGCGTATCCTCGATGACCTGCTCGAAGTCGGCGTGGACGTGGTCACCATCGGCCAGTACCTCCAACCGACCGCCATGCACCTGGCCGTGGACAGCTTCGTTACCCCGGATACTTTCGCCCACTACAAGGCCCTCGGCATGGAAAAGGGATTCGATTACGTGGAGAGCGGACCGCTGGTGAGAAGTTCTTACCACGCGGAGCGGCACGTATGAAGGGATTGAAGGAGGCAAGGACTGAAGGATTGAAGGGACGGCCACCAGAGCTTTTATCCCTTAATCCATCCATCCTTCTTCGCCCCTTACCCATTCACACCCTGGTCTGGCTGCGCATCGCCCTCGGCCTCCTCGGCGGCGGAGACATCCTCGGCAACGGCATTTACTATCACTGGTACAAGGATGCCTACGCCGGCTACACCTTTCCCTACCTGGGCTTTGAGTTCGTGCAACCCCTGCCCGAACCGTTTCTCAGCCTGTACTTCATTGTCGGTTTCGGTCTCGGCATCTGCGTGGCGCTGGGGTGGCGGTTCCGGGTGACGGCCCCGCTGTTCGCCCTGTTTTTTACCTACCTGTTCCTGCTGGAAAAGGCGCACTACCTCAACCACGCCTACCTGTTCACCTGGCTGGCCTGGCTGCTGGCCCTCACCCCGGCCTGGCGGGAGTGGTCGCTGGACGTGCGCCGTGACCCGGCCCGTTGGTCGCCGGTGGCCCCCGCCTGGTCGGTCTGGATGTTCCCGGCCATCATGGGTATCGTATACTTTTTCGGGGGGATCAACAAGATCAACTACGACTGGCTCATCGAGGCCGCGCCGCTGCATATGTGGCTGAGTAACCGCTCGGAGATGCCACTGCTCGGCCCGCTCTTTGCCCAGAAAACAACGGCCTACGTCATGGCCTGGGGCGGCATGCTGCTGGACCTGACGGCGGGCTTCATGCTGCTGCACCGCCGGCTGCGCTGGGTGGCCCTGGCCCTGCTGGTCGGCTTTCACGCCACCAACCACCTCATCTTCAATATTGGGATTTTCCCCTACCTCTCGCTGGTGCTGACCAGTATGTTCTTCGCGCCCGACTGGCCGAAACGCTTCGTGGATTGGCTGGCGGGACGGGTAGCCTTCGTACGCCGCTGGCGGGACAATTGGCGGGCGCGCATCCGTAAGGAATGGGGCGACGGCGCGCAGGTGCAAGGCTTTAATCGACAACCATTGTCGGAGCAACAACCAGATGTCGAACTACTCACCAATAGTAGTAAAGACTTTGCTCCGCAGCTGCCGACAGCATACCGTCCCTCTCCTCCGGAGAGGGAGACGAGGGAGAGGTCTAACTACTACCTGCCCCTGTTCCTTATCCTAGTATTCCTTGTGCACCTCGCCCTCCCCATCCGCAACCACTTCCACGCCTCCGACGTCAACTGGACCGAAACCGGCCACCGCTACAGCTGGCGGATGATGCTGCGTTCCAAGCAGGGGACCGGCCACTACCGGCTCGTGGACCGGGCCACCGGGAAAGAAGAAGTCGTGTACCCTTCCCAGATCCTCCTGCCCCGCCAGTACCGCAAGATGGTGACCCACCCCGATATGATCCTCCAGTACGCCCATCACCTGCGGGACGAGCGGGCTGCCGGGGGGCAGGAGGTGGCGGTCTACGGTGTTTTTCGGGTCCGTCTGAACGGCCGGGGTTACCATCCCTACGTCGACCCGGAGGTGGACCTGGCGCGGGAGGAGTGGGATTTCTGGGGGGATCAGGCGTGGGTGTTGGAGGAGAGTCCGGAGGACTCGCTCTAGGTAGCAAGGGGTCCGGACCCCTTGCTAGTTAAAAAGAGTCCTCCGGACTCAGTTCCATTCGTTCAATCAACTGCCCGATCAGCGCCTCCGGCCGGTGTGCCCCCTCCGGTACGTAGGGTTCACCGAAACGATTGAGGTGCATCCGGCCGAGGAGAAACATAAAGTCCTCCGTCGGGTAATTACCGGAGCGGTAGGCCGCGTTCACGACCGGAAATAGGTTTAGCTGTTCCTCGTAGGATTGGTGCAGCAGTACGGTCGAAATGCCCCGTCCCCCTTCCGGCCAACCGTGGTCATCCAGGTAAGTCTGTACCCGGAGGAGGTTCAGTGCGTCCCGTTTCGACATGCCTCCTTTGTCCGATCCCGGTTGCCGGACCGCCTGGTCCCAGACGAAGAGGGAGTCCAGGTAGGCCGTATGTTTTTCCGGTGTGTCCAGTGCGGCAATTTCGACGACGACCGCGGCCCGCTCGGTGGAGGAAGGGCCGGGAGAACAGGAGGTGATTAGAAAAAAGAGGAGGTAAATTGTGTTTCGCATACGTTAGGTTGGAGAGGCCGGAGGTCTCCTTCTAACCAGCTAGGGGCAACGCCCCTAGCGGTCAGTAAATCCCCGAAGACAAATACCGATCCCCCCGGTCGCAAATAATGCAGACCACCAGACCCGTCTCCAGTTCCTCGATGAGCCGGAGGGCGGCGGCCGTCGACCCTCCCGAACTGACGCCCGCGAAAACGGCGGCCTCGGTGGCCAGTCGGCGCATGGTGACCTCGGACTCCTCCTGACTGACGTCGATCTTGCGATCCACTACACTGTCGTCGTAAATCTCCGGGAGAAAGGCCGGGCTCCAGCGGCGAATTCCGGGAATACTACTCCCGTCGGTCGGTTGCACCCCGACAATCCGGACGTCCGGGTTCTGCTCGTGGAGGTAACGGCCGGTCCCGGTGATGGTCCCGGTGGTGCCCATGCTGCTGACGAAGTGGGTGACCGCTCCCTCGGTATCCCGCCAGATTTCGGGGCCGGTAGTTCGGTAGTGGGCCCGCCAGTTGTCCGGATTGGAGAACTGGTTGAGCTGGATGTAGTCACCGGAGTCTTCCATCTCCTGGGCAAGTTCGCGGCTATACTCGATGGTGCGCCCGGCGGGGGTGAGGATGACCTCGGCCCCGTAGGCGCGCATGGTCCCGATCCGTTCGGCGGTGCTGTTCTCGGGCATGACGAGGGTGGCTGGGATCTTCAATTGGGCGCAGATCATGGCGATCGCAATACCGGTGTTGCCGCTGGTGGCCTCGACGATCCGCTTGCCCCCGTCCAGTCGCCCCCGCTCCTTCGCCCCGAGGACCATGCTGAGGGCGGCCCGGTCCTTCACCGAACCGCCGGGATTTTGCCCCTCCAGCTTACCGTATAACTTTACCCCCGGCTTGCCGTGGAGGGCGGAAAGATCGACGAGGGGCGTATTGCCGATGAGATCGAAGAGGGTGGTCATGGACGGAAATCTAGGTAAGGGGCGATGCGTTTGGTGGTCGCCGCGTCGAGGATACGGATACGCGACAGGTCGGCAACGCTCGTGAAGGGGCCGTGGTTCTGTCGGTAACGGACGATCACCGCCGCCAGTTTCCGGCTGATGTAGGGGTGGGCGGACAGATCTGCCTCTTCGGCCCGGTTGATTGAAATGGTTGTCACGTCCCCGCCTCCGGTCAGGTAGGGGCGGATGAGCCGGAAGAGGGAGTCGGGCAGGGCGTAGGCGGTACCGACCTGGTCCACGTCCGTGAACCCACCCAGGGAGTTGCGGAACTTGACGATCCGCTCGGCCCGGTAGTCGCCGATGCCGGGGAAAATGAGCCAGTCGGCTACCTCCGTGGCGTTGATGTCGAAGCTGGCGGGGGCGATGTCAGGCCCCCTGACTCCCGGAGGGGGGACCGTTGATACCGGGATGCCGTAGGTAGCCGGCCGGGGTTCGGTACCGGCCTCGGGAGCCGGAGCAATGCGTACGTAGGTCTGCAGCTCCGCCAGGAGTTCGGGTTTGGCGTATTTGAACCGGAGGAGGTCCGCCGGTTCGTCGAAAGTGCGCTCCCGGAAACTCCGGTACTTGAGGAAGGAAGCGGCCTGTTTTTCGGAAAGACCTAATAGTTGCAGGCTGTCGGCGGAGATGGTGTTGGGGTCGAAGGGGAAGCGTTGTGGGGGAGCGCCCTCTCCGGCGCGGTCATAGGGGTAGGGGCCCGTTTGGCCTGGCTGGGAGTTGCTGGTCGGAGGGGCGTCAGATTTATTGATCGTAGCCAGCGGGATCAACCGCTCCTTGTCCTCCTCGGTCAGTACGTACAGTCTGCCGATGTCCTCCGGTTGCCGGAAGGCACTGGTTCGGTCGCCCCGGTACTTGAGCCAGCCGGCGGCCTGTTTGTCGGACAGTCCCAGTTCGAGCAGTTCGTTCCTGGTGACGGTATTGGGGTCGAAGGGGAACGACCGGACGGACCGCTTATCGGCGAGGATGGCACCTGCGTCCGCGCCCTGCCGGAGTGCCGCCGCCGCCCGTTGCAAATCAGGATCGATGACCGGAGGGGGGGCAGGAATGGAGCGGTTGCTCAGCCAGGTGAAGGAGAGGAACAGCGCACCCAGGCAGAGAAGTGCCAGCAAAAAGAGCCGTTGGTTGCGGGGGTAGGTAAGGGGAGACGGGCCGGACACGGGGATCAGAGGATAAGGAACTGACCGAGTAGCCCGCCCATGAGGACCAGGGACAGGAACCAGTAGCCGACGTGTACCAGGATGTACTTCCAGTTGCGGCGTTCGAAAAGTCCGTTGATGGCAATGATACTCCCCACGAAAAACAGCCCGAAGATGCCGCCGTGGAGCGCCCCGTGGCCAAAGCTCCGGTGGCGGGTGTACAGCCCGAAATCGGCATCCATTTGGTCCAGTGATTGCGAAAGCGCGCTGGTGGGGTCGGTGAATTCCGGGAGCATACCGAAGAGCCCCGAAATGGCCGTCTGGTGAATAACCACCTGCCCGAGCAGACCGGCCACGAACAGGCTGAACAGGTAGGTCAGGCCGAAGATCAGCAGCATATTGCCCCCGGCCAGGCTCTCCTCGGTAAACCCGTTTAGCCGCATCCAGGTGCCACCGGCTACTTTGGGGTGATAGTAGACCGCCCCGACGATCATGGGGACGAGGGCGATGAGGAACAGGATCCACCAGTTGGACATACGGGAACGGGTTGTTGTTCCGGGAAGATAGGGGATTTGGAGCACAGGATTTACCTACCGGGCACGAAAAGGGCTACCCGGAAGTGAATCTCCGGGTAGCCCTCCATTAAAATACACGGTCCTTACTTCTCCACGAAGGTGATCGCCTCACCGCCCTTACCGGCGCGGCCCGTACGACCCACCCGGTGGATGTAGGTGTCATAATCCGTCGGGGCCTCGAAGTTCACCACGTGGGTGATGTCTCCGATGTCGAGGCCACGGGCGGCCACGTCGGTGGCGCAGAGGGCTTTGATCTTACCGTCCTTGAAGGCGTTGAGGGCTTTCTGGCGGTAGTTCTGGCTCTTGTTGCCGTGGATCTCGTCGGCCTTGATGCCGGACTGCTGGAGTTTTTTGGTCACCTTCTTGACGCGGTGCTTGGTCTCGGCGAAGACGAGTACCTTCTTCATTTCCGGCTGGCTGAGCAGGTCGACGAGATCGTCGAATTTCTGGTCGGCGTCGACGTACTGGACGGTCTGGTTGATGTGCTCGGCACTGGCTTCTCCGCTACTGACGGCGATGGTCGCGTAGTCGGTCAGGAAGTGGTCGATAAGTTTCTGCTGGCTCTTGTCGAGGGTGGCGCTGAAGAGGAGGGTCTGGTCGCGCTCGCCCATCTTGTCGGCGAGGAACATGACGTCCTTCTGGAAGCCCATGTCGAGCATCCGGTCGAACTCGTCCAGGATCAGGACGCTGGCCTCGGCCAGGTCGATCTTTTTCTGCTGGTAGAGGTCCTTGAGGCGGCCGGGGGTGGCCACGACGAGGTGGTAACTCCGCTTGCGCAGGTTGGTGATATCGGTGTTGATGTTGCGGCCACCGATGAGGGTGATGGCGTTGAAGCCCATGCCCTTGGTGAGCATGCGGAACTCGGCCTCGATCTGCAGGGCCAGCTCCCGGGTGGGGGCCAGCACGAGGGTCTGGAAGGGTTCCGGTTCGCGCAGCAATCCGTCGATGATGGGGATGAGGAAGGCACCCGTCTTGCCGGTACCCGTGGTGGCGATGCCCATGACGTCCTTAAGGGCGTTGACGTCCTCGAAGGATTTCTCCTGGATCTCCGTCGGGAACGTCCACCCCGCGCCGGCGATGGCGTTGCGGAGGCGCTGGTCGATCTTCCAGTCGGCGAATTTGGTGTCCGCCTTGTACTCTACGGACTTGAGGGTGACGGCCTCGTGGACCATCATCTCCGCCGGCAGGGGCTTGTAGTTGTGCTTGGGGCGCGGGCCGCGGGGGCCGCCGCGACGACCACCGCCGCCACTACGTCCACCTCCAATGCTTCCGCTACCGGAAGACTTACGACGGCCACCGCCGTTACCATTACGGCTACGGCCGTTGTTATCATTGCTCATGGCAAATGCTTAAAAATCCCAATCCGAAATAAGTTAGTTGGAGCCCCGGGACAAGAAGGTGCCGGCGGGGCGGGTCGAAAACGTCTTACACTCGGAAGGGGAAGAACGGTCGAACGACCGGGCGAGGCGGGGGATCGGATTGGAGAGTTCCCCGGTTCGCGGCGCAAAGGTACGCAATTAAAGTCAGTTAAAAACCCACGCGCTCTCCAGGAGTGGTTTGACTCCTCAAAAATAGCAGGTTTAGGATAGCTGGGATGGTTCGGTAATCCCCTTGTCTTCCGAAGAAGAACCCTGACAAGTCGAAGGGTTTGAGGCCCGCCCTAGACAACCCGAAGTCACTTCCTAATTTAAATGAACTGTAGGGTCAACCAGATGGTCGGAGAAGCGCGTGGTAGCTAGTAAACGGAGTAGGTAGGAAATAGTTGGTAGGGCTACTTGGCCAGTAGTGGAGCAGCCCAGAATATTTCGGCGTCACTCGTAAAGTAAGTGGTCGTAGATTGCTGATCGTCTCCCCTTTTCCGGACAGGTGCAAAGTGGGGAAGGGAGCGTTCGGGAATGAGTTGCAGGTACTGAAGATGACGCCCCTCCCCCTGGCTTTCGTAATCCGTGGTACTCACCAGGGGCGTGCGGATGTAAAACAGGTTCTTGGCCATGTACTCGTCGAGATAGAATGACTTTTCGGTAGTGACCCGGTTGTTCCAATTCGCCGAGGGGCTCAGGATCAGTGTCTGACCCGCCAGGATACGGTTTCTTACTTCCGGCACACTCAGGAGGGTGCCCGTCTCGTCCATTACGTAAGTATCGTGGGTGGGGTCGAGCCAGAGCCATTTCTTCAATTCGCTACTCCACGCGGCGTTAATTACGTGACAGTCGAAGTCATCCGGGTCCCGGGGTAGGCACGTCAGGTAGCGGGAGGGGAAGCCCATGGCGAGATAGACCTCGTTGAGTACGATGGCCAGCCCCCGGCAGTTCAGCGTGTTGCCGCCATTGCGGCAGATGCCAACCAAATGATTGGCGTTGAAAATACCGTCGGGATTGTTCTTTCCGCCGTCGTGACGAATGGTGTGGTGGACCCAGTGCATCAGGTTCAGCATCCGGGAGACCTCGTTTCCCTCTCCGGCGATACTGTCTAAATTGTACGTTTGCCGTAGCGCCAACAGGTCCGTTTGACTGCTGGGAGCGTAACTGAAGTCGGGAATCGTGCGGCCGTCGGCTACGTAGGTAGCCGCGCTATCCCGGAGTAGGTCGAGTTTAGATTGCTCGTAGACGATTCGGGTGAGCGCGCTGTCGCCATTCCAGCGTACGATGAAATCAAATGGAGTAGTAGAGACCAGGGTGCTGATACTGTCCTGGTCGGTATAGAAGGTGATACGGGTACCGAGTGTATTGTTAACCAGAGGGTCTACCTCAAGGCTCGGCGTCACCGTCCAGGCTTGTTCGTAAAAATTTTCACCCACCCGGTAATCCGCTACGCCCGTGGTGGATTCAATTACGGGAACGGACTGCGCGCAGAGGAGACCTGCCGCTAAGCAGGAAAACAATAATAGGATTTTAAGCATGGCTATAGGGTTGGTGAATGCCCACTAAAATTAGGGGGGATTGCCGACTCTTGCAATAGTTAAACAAAAAAGCCGGTCGCACTCCGTAGAGCACGACCGGCTTTGGTCTTTCGCGAAGAGGATAGTCTATTCTACCTCCTTACCGCCGTCGAGTTCGTCCTGGAGTTTCTCCAGTTCGGCCCACTTGGCGTTAGCGGCCAGATCGGCCTGCTTGGCCCAGGTGGCGGGGTTGTGGATGCGGTAACGGGGGCCGGCCTCGTCGAGGATGGCCTGTACCTTCTCCAGGTCGGCATCGGCCAGCTCGCGCCAGGTTTTGATGTCGCCGTCGTGCAGCAGTTCTTCGATCTTGGGGCCGATACCTTCGATGACTTTCAGGTCGTCCTGCTTGATCTTCTTGCCGCTGGGCAGTTCGATCTTGTCGGAAGCCTTCTTGGCCTTGGGGGCTTCGGCTACGTCGGCTACGGCCTGGGGCGCTTCGGCCTTCGGAGCGGGAGCAGCCTTCGGGGCAGCCTTGGCCTTAGGGGCGGGAGCGGCGGTAGCCACCTCGGCGCCTTCGGGGACGATGCTGACGAACATCCGGTTGAGACGTGCCTTGCGGAAGGATACTTTCCCGTCCACCTTGGCGTGGATGGTGAAGTCTCTGCCCATGTAAACGTTCTCGCCGGGATGGTACTTGGTACCGCGCTGACGAATGATGATATTGCCGGCCGCAGCGGACTGGCCGCCGAAGAGCTTCACGCCGAGGCGTTTGGATTTACTGTCGCGGCCGTTATCGGTACTACCTACACCTTTCTTGTGTGCCATAACTTGTTTATTGTCTCGTTTTGCCGCCGGCGGTTCTGCGTTGACGAAAAACCAAAAGTCGCTCGCTAAGGCTCGCTTTATTTTGGTTTCCCGTCAACACCGCCGTCAAAAAAACGAGGGCATTTTGTATTGTGCCCCCGACTAAACGGAAGCAATGAGGGTTAAGGCCGTGACTAGGCCGTGATGGAGTCGATTTTGATCTTGGAGAAGTGCTGACGGTGACCGTTTTTGACGCGGTAGCCCTTACGGCGCTTCTTCTTGAAGACGATGACTTTGTCGCCCTTGACGAGCGGCTCGATGACGGTCGCGCCGATGCTGGCGCCACTTACAGTCGGCGTGCCGATGGATACGTTTCCGTCACCGGAGGTGAGGTGTACCGCATCGAAGCTGACGGAATCGCCAGCTTTGGCTTCTAACCGGTGGACGAAGATCTCCTGACCCTCCTCGACTTTGTATTGCTGACCGGCTATGGTTACGATTGCAAACATGATGAATTGATTTATTTCGGGGCGCAAAGGTACGCAGTAGGAAGGAAAGATGAAAGCGGAAAGAGAAAAGACTAATACGACGCCGGGCGCGGGCGCGGGTGCGGGGTTTATATTAGCGGCTCAAAAGCCCCCCTGATGCATACGCCGATATTTCTGTTTGTCTCCCTGCTTTTCCTCTCCACGACCCTCTCCGCCCAAACCCCGGAACGGCTGCTGGCCGACTCCCTGGCCCGCGAGGGTATCCGGTTGATGGATGAAGGGCGGTTCGACGTCTCCGTACAAAAGCTGGAGGAAGCGAAGCGGTTGTTCTCCGGCACCCATATCTATGATTACGAGATCGGGCTGGCCTACTATATGCAGGAGCAGTGGGGAGCGGCCGCCAAGTCCTTTAAGCAGAGTATCCGCCAGGGCTGCGAAGGGCAGTGCTACAAGATGCTGGGCAATGCCTACGATCTCGACGGTAACCGGAAGAAGGCGGTGAAGACCTACGAAAAGGGGATAGCGGCGTACCCGGATTACGGACCGCTCTACCTGGAGATCGGGGTAGTGGAAAATAATGAGGGGAACTATAATGCCGCCCTGGATGCCTGGGAAAAGGGTATTGAGCGCGACCCGGACCATGCTTCCAATTACTACTACGCCACCCGGGTTTTCGCCGGAACGGAGGAAAAGATCTGGGCCATGCTGTACGGGGAGACCTTCCTGAACCTGGAGTTCAATACGCCCCGCTCGGAAGAGATCAGCGGTCTGCTCTTTACACTGTATAACGATGTGTATACCGCCGAGACCGACACCAGTGGGGAGTACCACCTGACCGAACGGGGCTTCACCATTTATCTGGACCCCAAAAAGGGGCTCGACCTGGGTAACGGGAAAGACTTTCACCTGCTGCCCTTCGCGGGAGAGTTTGCCATGAGTTTCACGGGGGCCACTGCCGGAGAGTACCTCAACAGCCCCCTCGATCTGGCCGGCATCCACCGTGCCCGCGTTGCCTTCCTGGATAACTACTTCGCGGACGACGGCACTAACCCCTACGAGTACGCCCTGCTGCAGTTTTTGCGCGACATCCAGACGGCCGGTCACCTCGAAGCCTACGACTACCTGGTGTTCCGGATGGGGGATCAGGTGGAATTCGACATGTGGTACGAAAAGCACGAGGCGGAATTCAATGACTTCACCGAATGGTTCGACGATAAGCAGTTGGCCTTCCGGAAATTTCCGCACAGCCGGCTCGGTTTCTGAAGGTTTTGCACCCGCGCACCGTCGCCCACAAAAAGTATGTTGTGCCTGGTTGTTAAAACAATTCCACCTATATTTGCCCTAGTGGTACCGTTTTGACACTTTTTCCCACCCGCATTACCACTTTTTACCACGGATGGTAGTCCATTGATTAGCAGGCGTACGGGTAAATTTGCGGTAGATCAGGGGAAGAGCGATTAGAATTACTAACTAAAATGATGATTTTATGCTGATTGTCAGCAATTTGACTAAAATAATGAACGTGCTTTAGCATTCCGGTAGCTTGGCCGAAGATAATTTGTGAGAAAAGGTGGTAAAAAGTGGGAACTTGTGTTCCGGCTTCCTATCTTTGTTGTCACCGGGGGATAACTGTATCCGCCGTAGACATCCCCATGCAAGCATTATCACTACTTGGCGAGTTTGAAGTGTCCCTTGACTCCAAGGGCCGTTTTCGCCTTCCCAGTGGATTGCTGAACCAGCTCAATTTCCCGGGCGGGGTGGAGTTTGTCGTCAATCGCGGATTCGAGACATGCCTCACCCTCTACCCCAGGACGGTGTGGGAGCACGAGAAGCGACTGGTCGACAGCCTCAACCTGTTCGATAAGAAGAGCCGCGCCTTCGCCCGCTACTTCTACCGGGGCGCCCAGGAGGTCACGCCGGATTCGGCCGACCGACTGCTGCTGCCCAAACGCCTGCTGGAATACGCCGGCGCGGAGAAGAAACTGGTGCTGGCCTGCCTGAGGGATCGCATTGAAATTTGGGCGGAAGCCGAATACGAACAAGCCTTTGAGGACGATGACATCGACTTCAGCGATCTGGCCCAGGACGTACTCGGCAATGGTCCAGGATTACCGGAACCCCGGCTACCGTAATGGCGGCTTATCACGTACCGGTACTGGCTGACGAAAGCGTTAGTTACCTGAACCTCCGCCCTGGAGGAGTTTATGTTGATGCCACTTTCGGTGGCGGAGGCCATAGCCGACACATCCTCGAGCAAGCGGGTAATACTGAGATACGCTTGTTCGGATTTGACCAGGATGAGGAAGCGGCGGCCAACGCCCTGGAGGATAGCAGATTCACTTTTGTTGCCGCCAATTTTCGCAACCTGCGCAATTTTCTGCGCCTCTACGGTGTCGATCGGATCGATGGCCTGCTCGCCGACCTCGGTGTCAGCAGCCACCAGTTCAACGAGGCCGACCGGGGCTTTTCCTTTCGCTTCGAAGCGGAACTGGATATGCGCATGGGAAAGGAGACCGCCGACCGTACCGCCGCTGACATAGTTAACAACTATTCGCCGGAGGATATGCAGCGCGTCTTCGGCGAATACGGCGAGGTTCGCAACGCCCGTTCCCTGGCCCACGCCATCGCCGAAGCCCGGGAGCAAGCATCCATCGTCACGATCCAGGATTTTCTCCGGGTCGTCGATCCCTGGGTGCGGGGTACCCGGCCACGCTACCTGGCACAGGTCTTTCAGGCCCTGCGCATCGAAGTGAACGACGAGATCGGCGCCCTTTCTGATTTATTGGCGCAAGCCACCGACTTACTGATACCACAAACCGGCCGACTCAGCGTGATCAGCTATCATTCACTGGAGGATCGCATCACCAAAAACTTTCTCAAAACCGGCAACGCGGAAGGAAGCGTCATCAAGGATTTTTACGGGAAAATTGACCGTCCCTACAAGATCCTGACGAAGAAACCCGTGGTGCCGTCCGCCGACGAATGTCAGCAAAACTCCCGTGCCCGCAGTGCCAAGCTGCGGGCGGGGGAGCGTGTATAATAAAGGTGTGAATTGTTATGAAAACAGCAGCCAAACGCGGGAGCGGGCAGGGTATGAACCTCCCGACCCTCATCCTGGAAAATCTGGGCTACATCTCCTTCCTGGGGGTGCTGGCCCTGCTGTATATCGGCAACGCTCACTACGCGGAGTACAACGTCCGCCGCATCCAGGAACTCGAATCCGACATTAAGGAGAAACGCTGGCTGTACATGTCCCTCCAGAGCGAGAACATGTACAACGGCCTGCGCTCCGAGATCGTCGAGACCGTCCGCGAGGATGGATTGCGCATGCACCGCGGCCTCCCCAAAAAGATAGCGGTGCCCGAAACGAAATAACGACTCCGCCGTCCGCCCTGACTCCTCAACTCCCAAACTCCCCAACTTCCTCCCTGAACAATGGCTGTCAACTTCAAAGACGAGGTCCTGGTCCGCATCTACGCCATCACGGCGATAGTGGTGCTGCCCGTGGCGTTGCTTTTGATGTACAAGACCATCGACATTGCCGTCGTACGGCAGGCGGAATTTCAGGAGCTGGGGTCGCAGTTCTTCAAGGAGGTGACCGTCCAGGCGGAACGGGGGAATATCTTCAGCCGCAACGAGAACCTGCTGGCTACTTCGGTACCTTACTTCAGCGTTCACTTCGATCCGTACGTCTCCACGCCCACGAATTACTACGAGAACCTCGACAGCCTCGCCTTTCTGTTGGCCCGCCACGCGGACGATACCTATACGGTCGGTGCCTGGCGCGACAGCCTGATCATGATGCGCGACAGCGTTTCCCGGCCCGCCAACCACTACTTCAAGATCAAGGAGAGCGTCAGTTACCGCGAACTGCAACTGATGAAGACCTTTCCCATCTTCAACCAGGGGCGACTGGGCGGCGGCCTCGTCGTCACCAAGCGGGCGGAGCGTAAGCGCCCCTTCGGCTGGCTGGCCCGCCGTAGTATCGGTTACAGTAAGGACGGTGGCGAAAAGATGGTCGGCCTGGAGGGGGCCTTCGAGGAGGAACTGGCCGGAGAGTCCGGCAAGGAAGTCATGTTCAACGTAGGCAACAACATCTGGCTGCCGACCGGGAACCTGAGTGTCATGGAGCCCACCACCGGCGCTAATGTCCACACGACGCTGGACGTCAACATTCAGGACATCGCCGAGAACGCTCTGCACCGGGCCATGCTGCGCCACCGCCCCCAGTGGGGGACGGCCATCGTGATGGACGTCAAGACCGGGGCGATCCGTGCCATCGCCAACCTCGGTAACACCCGCAGTGACAATACCGGCGATTACGGAGAACTCTGGAACTACGCCATCGGGATGAGTACGGAGCCCGGGTCCACCTTCAAACTGGCCACCATGATGGCCCTGCTGGAAGATGGCTTCGTGACCCTGGACAGCGAAATTGACATCGAGCGGGGTTCCAAGGAATTTTACGACCGGACGATGGAAGACAGCAGCCCCCAGAGCCGCAAGTGGAACGTCATTTCCGTCCGCGATGCCTTCGAGCAGTCCTCCAACGTCGGTATGGCCAAACTGGTGGACAGCTTCTACCACGAGAATCAGTTCAGTAAGCGACTGTATGACTTTCACCTGGCCGAGCGGACGGGCATGGAGCTGGAAGGGGAGGGCGCCCCCTTCATCAACGATACCAGCTCGACCACCTTCTCCGGGGTGTCCCGGCCCTGGATGGCCATCGGTTACGAGGTCAGCCTGACCCCCGTCCAGATGCTGAGTTACTACAACGCGGTAGCCAACAACGGGCGGATGATGAAGCCTTACCTGGTGACCGACATCCGCCGCGACGGTAAGGTGATCAAGCACTACAAACCGACCGTCGTCGACCGGCAGATCGCCAGCCAGAAGACCATCGAGCAATTGCAGCTCCTACTGGAAGGCGTCGTGGAGCGGGGAACCGCCAAGCGACTCAGAACCGACCAGTACCGCTTTGCCGGTAAAACGGGTACCAGCCAGCAAAACTACGGGCGTCGCCGCGGTAAACTCAAGCACCAGGCCAGTTTCGCCGGTTACTTTCCCGCAGAGAACCCGACCTACAGCGTCATCGTGACCATCTTCAACCCGACCAGCGGTTCCATCTACGGGGGAGACGTGGCCGGGCCGGTCTTCCGCGAGATCAGCGACAAGATCTACAACAGCATGATCGACGTCCACGAACCGCTGAATCAGGGGCCGCGGCCGGTACTCTACGCCACCCAGCTTCCTAACCGGGACGCGGGAAACCTCGAAGAGATCGCTACCATCCTCAATTACGTCAACGTCCGTATCGACAGCGTACCGACCACCGAATTGGTGTCCGTTATCGCCGACGACGAACGGGTGGTACTGCGTCCGATCGACCCGGTCAGCCAGGCCTTCCCCAACGTGCGGGGGATGCGATTGCGCGACGCGGTGTACGTACTGGAAAACGCCGGATACATCGTCCACCCCAGGGGCGTCGGCCGGGTGGTGGACATGAACTGGCAGAAGGACGGACAGGGGAAACGCGGCCGGGACGTAGATCTCATCCTGCGATGACGCTCCGGTGGAGGACCCCCCGGTGGAGGACGCCCAGTCCGACAAAAAACTAATCAGCATCTTGAAATTCAAATTAATCTAAAAACTTCCGACGCTTAAAAATGCTCCTTACCCATCTCCTCACCGACCTCAAAGCGACCGCCCTCCACGGCGACGCTACCGGCGTGGAGATCACCGGTATCGCCTTCGACAGCCGCCGGGTGAAGCCGGGTTACCTGTTCGTAGCCGTACGCGGTACGCAGGTGGACGGGCATGCTTTCGTGGGGAAGGCCGTGGAGCGGGGAGCGGTAGCGGTGGTGACCGATACACATCGGACGAGCTCGTTCCTCGACGCGTCCGACGAGATCGATCACGTCGGACGTCTCGGCGAAGACGGTCGTCCGACGTGTATCGAAATTGAGGTTGACAACTCCGCCCGCGCCCTCGCCCAACTCGCCGCCACCTGGCACCAGCACCCCAGCCGGGACCTTACCCTCATCGGAATCACCGGCACCAACGGAAAGACCACCGTCGCCACCCTGCTGCACGAGTTGTTTACCGGACTGGGCTACCGGGCCGGGCTGCTCTCCACCGTAGAGGTACGGATCGGGACGGAGGTCCGCACGGCCACCCATACTACCCCGGACGCCCCGGCCATCCACGCCGCCCTGGCCGAGATGCGGGACGAAGGGGTCGACTATGTGTTCATGGAAGTGAGCAGTCACGCCGTCGCCCAGCAGCGGACCTACGGGCTGGACTTTAACGGTGGGGTATTCACCAATCTCAGCCACGACCACCTCGACTACCACGAAACGTTCGCCGCTTACCTCACGGCCAAAAAGACCTTCTTCGACGAGTTGCCCGATACCGCCTTTGCCCTGGTCAACCTGGACGACAAGCGGGGTACGGTCATGCTCCAGAACACCCGGGCGCGTAAGCTGACGTACAGTCTGCGCCGCGTCGCCGACTACCGTACCCGCCTGATCGACAATACCGCCTCCGGCCTGCAAATGGAAGTGGACGGTACGGAGGTGTTCGCCCGGTTGCTCGGTAAATTCAACGCCTACAACCTGCTGGCCGCCTACGCCGTAGCCCGGGAACTGGAGCAGGATAAGGACGAAACCCTCGTCGTGCTCAGCCAGCTGGGTGGAGCCGCCGGGCGCCTGGAGGCAGTACACGACCCCGCCGGCCGGATCACCGCCCTGGTCGATTACGCCCATACCCCGGACGCCCTGGAGAATGTACTCTCCACCCTGCGCTCGGTCGTCCCCGCTACGGGGCGGCTGCTCTGCGTGGTCGGGGCGGGCGGGGACCGCGACCGGACGAAGCGCCCCGAGATGGCCCGCATTGCCGCCCGGCTGGCCGACCAACTTATTCTGACCAGCGACAACCCCCGCTCCGAAGACCCCGAAACCATTCTCAGCGAGATGGAGGCCGGCCTGACCGAGGAACTGGCCCACAAGAGCCTGCGCATCACGGATCGCCGCAGTGCCATCCGTACCGCCGTTCGTCTGGCCGGAGCGGGAGACATCCTCTTAGTGGCCGGAAAGGGACACGAAACCTACCAGGAGATCAAGGGGCAGCGACTGCCCTTCGACGACAGGCTGGAACTGACGAACGCTCTAAATAGTGCCAGCCATGCTCATTAGTCTGTTCGAATGGATCAGCGCCAACTTCGGCGATTTTCCCGGCAGTAACCTGCTGGGCTTTCTCTCCGTCCGTGCCGGTATCGCGATCATTATTTCCCTGCTCATCAGTATGGTGACGGGGGGCAGGATCATCCGGTACCTGCGCCGTCAGCAAATGGGGGAAACCATCCGGGATCTGGGCCTGGACGGGCAGCAGGAAAAGGCCGGTACGCCGACCATGGGCGGGGTGATCATCATCCTGGCCATCGTGGTGCCCTGTCTGCTGGTGGCCCGACTGGACAATATCTACCTCATCACCATGCTGGTCGCCACGCTGTGGATGGGTGCCATCGGCTTCACCGACGATTACCTCAAACTGAAGCACAAGAATAAGGACGGGCTGGCCGGAAAATTCAAGATACTGGGTCAGGTGGGCCTGGGTATTTTTGTCGCCTGCGTCATGCTGTTCAGTAACCAGGTGGTGGTGCGCCTCAACGTGGCGGATGCCGACCGGGCCGGACTCACCGCCGAGGACAGGGTAGGGGAGGTACAGAGCGTCGTGCTGAACGACCAGACGATCGTCAACCGGGCCAACTACCGCACGACGGTCACCAACGTCCCGCTCGTCAAGGACAGCCGGATGCGCTACGCCAATATTTTCGGGATCGGTAAGCAACTGGCCTGGATCATCTTCATTCCCTTCATCGTCTTTGTCGTGACGGCCATCTCCAACGCGGCCAACCTGACCGACGGACTGGACGGACTCGCCACCGGCACCTCCGCCATCATCGCGGCCACCCTGGCGGTCTTTGCCTACGTGGGGTCCAACTCCATTGCCGCCAACTACCTCGGTATCCTCCACCTGCCCGGTACCCAGGAACTGATCATCTTCAGTGCCTGTCTGCTCGGAGCCTGTCTGGGCTTCCTCTGGTACAATAGCTACCCGGCTACCGTCTTTATGGGCGACACCGGCTCCCTGGCCCTGGGCGGGATCATCGCGGCCCTGGCCATCCTGCTACGGAAAGAACTGCTGCTCCCCGTCCTCTGCGGCATTTTTGTCGTGGAGAACCTCAGCGTCGTGCTCCAGGTCAGCTACTTCAAGTACACCAAGAAAAAATACGGGGAAGGCCGCCGCATCTTCAAGATGAGCCCCCTGCACCACCACTTCCAGAAGGAGGGGATGAGTGAGGTCAAGATCGTGAACCGCTTCTGGATCGTGGGACTGCTGCTGGCGGTGGCGACCATTTTAACGCTGAAACTGCGATGAGACAGTCATAATCGCTACGCTCATACAAGGTTCACGCAGCGGATCGCAGCGGTGCAGCGGTCGCAACGTCATACCATCCACGCGCTCCGCGTCCGCTGCTTCGCTGCGCCCGCTGCGTAAAACTTCCCACACAAGTAAAAAATGAACAACACCATCGTCATCCTCGGAGCCGGAGAATCCGGAGTCAGCGCGGCCCGTCTCGGCCAGCGTCACGGGTATGACGTGTTCGTGAGTGACTACGGCCCCGGTAACCCGAAGTACCTGGAGGAACTGACCGCGGCCGGTATCCCCTACGAAGTCAACGGCCACGACCGCGAGCGCATTTTTTCCGCCGATGAGGTGGTGAAGAGCCCCGGGATTTCCGACGCCACGTTACTGATCGTGGAATTGCGCAAGGCCGGCATCCCCGTCATTTCGGAGATCGAGTTCGCCGATCGCTTCCGGCCGGCCGGAAGCGTGGTGCTGGCCATCACCGGCAGCAACGGGAAAACGACGACGACCCTGCTGACCGAGCACCTGCTGAAGGAGAGCGATTTCTCCGTCAAGGCGGGGGGGAACCTGGGAGATTCCTACGCCCGCCTGCTGGTGGACGAACCGGCCTACGACATTTACGTCCTAGAACTGAGTAGCTTCCAACTGGACGGTATCGTGGACTTCCGCCCCGACATCGCGGCCGTCCTGAACATCACGCCGGACCACCTGGACCGGTACGAGTACAACCTGTCCACCTACGCGGATGCCAAGCTCCGGATCGCGATGAACCAGGGGGAGCGGGACGACCTGATCGTGCTGCTCGAAGAAGAAACCCTGGCACCTGCGCTCCGTCGGCGAAACCCTTCGGCCAATATCATCTGGCTGAGTAGCAAGAACCTGCGCGGTACCGCCATCGAGGTGGACGGTGCCCGGTTCGACCTGTCCGCCACCCTGCTGCGCGGCCGTCACAATGCGCTGAACGCCTGTTTTGCCATCCGGATGGTGCAACGCTTCGGCATGACCGACGAGACGATTCAGCGCGCCCTCGAGGCCTTCCGGCCGGCCGCTCACCGCATGGAACTGATCCCGACCAGCGATGGCCGAACGTGGATCAACGACAGCAAGGCGACCAATGTCGACGCCACCTATTTCGCCCTGGAGGCCATGACCGGCCCGACCGTCTGGATTGCCGGGGGAACCGATAAGGGCAACGATTACGACGTGCTGCAACCACTGGTGAAACGGCGGGTGCGCGCGCTGGTCTGCCTCGGTGCCGATAACCATAAACTACTCGAGGACTTCGGCGATACCATTACCGTCGTGGAGTGCCGGGACGTGACCAAAGCCGTCGAGCTGGCCACCGACCTGAGCGAAGCCGGGGAGACCGTGCTGCTGAGTCCGGCCTGTGCCAGTTTCGACTTATTCAAGAACTACATCGACCGCGGGGACCAGTTCCGCGCGGCCGTACAAAATCACCACGCATGAGCGAGTTGAGTACCCGCATCGCGGCTGAACTGCGTGGCGACCGCGTCCTCTGGGCCATCGTGGTGCTGCTGAGTATCGTTTCGATGCTGTCGGTCTACTCCTCGGTGTCGGCCCTGGCCTACACGGATGCCGACGGCGACGTGACCCGTTACCTGTTCAAGCACGGGGTGATCCTGGGGGTCGGCCTGGTCGTCATTTACATGTGTCACCTGATGCCGTACACCCGCTTCAGCCGCTGGGCGCCGACCATGTTGCTGATCGCCATCGTACTGCTGTTGTTTACCCAGTTTTTCGGGGTGGACATCAACAACGCCAAGCGGTGGATCCGCGTGCCCTTCATTAACCTGACCTTCCAGAGTTCCGACTTTGCGAAGCTGGCCCTGATTCTCTTCGTGGCCCGTTCCATCGGGTCGAAGCAGGAGGTGATTAAAGACTTCAAGGAGGCCTTCCTGCCGATCATCCTGCCGGTACTGGGCATCTGTATGCTCATCGCGCTGTCCGACCTGAGTTCGGCCATCATGCTGTTCTTCATCTGCCTGCTGATGATGATCATGGGCCGGGTGGCCCTGCAGTACATCGTGATGCTGATCCTGCTCGGGGTCTGCGTTTTCAGTCTGCTGGTCATGATCGGATCGCGGTATCCGCAACTGGTCCCGCGGGCGGCTACCTGGGAGAAACGGATCGAAACTTACATGGACCCGAGCGCCGCTTCGGTGGACGACCGCTACCAGATCACGAAGGCGCAGATCGCCATGGCGAACGGTGGCATCAAGGGCGTCGGGCCGGGCAACAGTACCCAGCGGAATTACGTCCCGGCGGCTCACTCCGACTTCATTTACTCCATCATCGTGGAGGAGTACGGGGCTCTCGGCGGCATCTTCGTCATCGGCATTTACGTGCTGCTGTTCTTCCGGATCGTGGCGATGGTGACCAAATCCTCCAAGGCATTCGGGGCCATGGTGGCCCTGGGCATCGGCCTGTCGCTACTGCTCCAGGCCTTCTTCAACATCGGCGTCAACCTGGACCTGCTGCCCGTCACCGGCCTTACGCTGCCGCTGATCAGTATGGGCGGTACCAGTACGCTATTCACCTGTCTTTCGTTCGGCATCCTGCTGTCGGTTTCGAAGTACGTAGAAGCAACCACGGCCGATGCAACCTAAGAACCTCACCCCTGGCCCCGCTCCTCGCTTCATCATTAGTGGCGGCGGCACGGGCGGACACATCTTCCCGGCCATCGCGATCGCGGACGAGCTCAAACGGCTGCGGCCGGATGCGGAATTCCTGTTCGTGGGGGCGAAGGGGAAAATGGAAATGGAAAAGGTCCCCGCCGCGGGGTACAACATCGAGGGCCTCTGGATCAGCGGCCTCAAGCGCAGCCTGAGCCTGGGTAACCTGAGTTTCCCGATCAAGGTAATGAGCAGTTTGTTCCGGAGCCGGCAGATCATCCGCAAGTTCCGGCCTACGGCCGTAGTAGGGACGGGCGGGTACGCAGGTGCACCCATTTTATACGCAGCGGCCAAGGCGGGCATCCCGACGCTGATTCAGGAACCCAATGCCTATGCCGGTCTCGCCAATAGGTGGCTGGGCAAGCACGTCGACAAGATTTGCGTGGCCTATCCGGGGATGAATAAGTTCTTTCCGTCGGGGAAACTGGTGATCACGGGTAACCCGGTACGGGACCTCTCTCCCACGGAGCGGGAGGCGGGGGGGGAGCGGTCTCTCAACGTCTTACTCATGGGCGGTTCCGGTGGTGCCAAATCCCTAAACGAGGCCATGGAACTGGCAACCGACCGCATCGCCGAACGACCCGACATCAGCTGGACCTGGCAGTGCGGAAAAAACTACTACGAAGACTTCAAAGACTCCGCGACGGCCCAGTTGCCGAACGTGACGATCTCCGCCTTCGTGGACGATATGCGCACGGCCTACGCCACGGCGGACCTGGTGATCGGGCGGGCCGGCTCGACGACGATCGCCGAGGCGCAACTGCTCGGTAAGCCGATCATCCTGGTGCCCAGCCCCTGGGTGGCCGAGGACCACCAGACCAAGAACGCCCGGGCCCTGGTCAGTCAGCGGGCCGCCGTTCTGGTGACCGACAGCGATGCCGGGACCAAACTGGTGAAGACCGCCATCGAACTGGTGGACCAACCGGAGGTACTCGGTGAACTCAGCACCTGCATCCTTGCCCTGGCTACCCCCGGAGCCGTCAACCACATTGCCCGGGAAGTACTCAGTCTCACCCATTCCCCCTCACCCGCAAACCTCACCGGCCATGGATCTCGCTAAGGTGCGACAAGTTTACTTTATCGGTATCGGCGGCATCGGAATGTCGGCCGTGGCCCGCTACTTCAACCAGCGGGGAATTCCGGTGAGTGGGTACGACAAAACGCGAACCAGCCTGACGGAAGCCCTGCGCGCCGAGGGGATGGACGTGCACTACGGCGCGGCCGAGTTGAGCCGGCTTCCCCCTCCGTCGGACGACCTGCTGGTGGTGTACACCCCGGCCATTCCGGCCAGCTTTGCCGAACTGGTCCGGGTGAAGGAAGGAGACTATACCGTCATGAAGCGGGCGGAAGTGCTGGGGCTGATCAGCCGGGGGCAGTCCTGCGTCGGCATCGCCGGCACCCACGGCAAAACGACCACCACGACGATCACCACTTACCTGATGACCGCCGCCGGCCTGGATCCTTCCGCCTTCCTGGGCGGTCTGGCCCTGGACTTCGCGGGCAACTATGTCCACGGCGAGAGCGACTGGGTAGTGGTGGAGGCCGACGAGTACGACCGCAGTTTTCTGCAGCTGAATCCGGTGATCGCCGTGGTACTGTCGGTCGATCCGGACCACCTTGATATCTACGGAAACCACGAAAAGATGCTGGAAACCGGCTTTCGGGCCTACGTCCGCAGAATCCGGGAAGGCGGCCAGTTGCTGGTACGCTACGACATCGCTGATGAATTTACGGGGATCGAAGCACCCGTCGTCACCACTTTCGGTATCGGCAAGGGAGACTTCTGCGCCCAGAACATCCGGGTGGAGGACGGGGCCTTTCACTTTGACCTGAAGGAACCGGACGGCCACCTGCTGCTGGACCTGCGCACGAACCTGCCGGGCCGCCACAACATCGAGAATGCCGTAGCCGCCATCGCCGTGACCCGTCTGGCGGGTGGTACCGAGGATGCCCTGCGCGCCGGACTGGCCAACTTCAGCGGTATCCAGCGGCGCTTCCAGACGGTACTGAAGACGGACGACCTGGTCATCATCGACGACTACGCCCACCACCCGACGGAACTGGCCGCGGCGATCAGCGCCGCCCGGGAACTGTACCCGGACAAAACGATCCGGGGGGTGTTCCAGCCCCATCTTTTCAGCCGGACCCAGGATTTCGCCGCCGGTTTCGCCCGGGCCCTGGACGCCCTGGACGAGACCATCCTGCTGCCGATCTACCCGGCCCGGGAGGAGCCGATCCCCGGCGTTACCAGCCGGATGATCTTCGACGCGATGAGCAATCCCGCAAAGCGCCTGCTGACCGACGAGCGGCTGCTGAGCGCCACCGCGGAACTTCAGGACGGCGTCCTGCTGTTACTGGGTGCCGGCGACATTGACGTGCTGGTCGGCAAGATCGTACAACAACACAAAAAAGCAACCACGCATGGCCACTAAGCAACCCTCCAAAATGACACAGTTGTTCGGTCGGGTCGTCTGGGCCATACAGACCTACGGCTGGATCGTCGTCCTGCTGCTGGTGACGCTCCTTACGGTATCGGCCTACGCTGCCCGGGAGACCGGCCGCATCGTAGCCATCGACGCGAAGGTGATTCCCCTGAAGAACGAGGAGGTGATGACGACCGAGGCCGAGGTGCTCGACGTACTGAGCCGCAGTTTCACCAAGGCGATGGACCAGCTGACGCTGTCGGACATCGACGTGGAGCGGGTGGAGGCCGTACTGGAAAGTCAGCCCTTCGTGGCCGACGCCGATGCCTTCGTGGACGCCGAGCTGAACCTGAACGTGACGGTCTACCAGCGGGTACCCCTGCTGCGGGTGATGGCGGAGAACGGTCAGAACTACTACTTCGACGAGAACGGCGTACGGATGCCCCTGAGCGAGACCTATACGGCCCGCGTGCCGGTGGCGACCGGCAACATCCTTCCCTGGAGTGACGACTTCATGGAAGACCCTTCCCACCAGCTCTTCCAACTGGTGGAGCTGGCCCGCTTCCTGCGGGAAGACCCCTTCCTCAATGCCCTCGTCGAGCAGATCGACGTCATGAACCAGGGGGAGTTTCGGCTCGCCCCGAAAGTGGGCGACCAGGTGATCTACCTGGGGCGCTACGATAAAGAACTCTCGCAACGACGGTTGCGGAAACTCAAAACCTTCTACCGGGAGGGGCTGCCCTACGAAGGGTGGCGCAAGTACGAAGCCTTCGACTTGCGCTACTCGGATCAGGTAGTAGCCAGAAAGAACTAAGACACATCCCGTCGGAACCGGGGAAATGACCCTTCCCCCCGACAAATTTTTCACTCAAACCTAGAATGCATTATGTCTGATACCACTCATTCACAAACCATTGCTGCCATTGATATCGGCACCACCAAAGTGTGCGCCCTCGTCGGAAGGCGGGACGTGCACGGACGGCTGGAAATCCTCGGGACCGGAAAGGTCGAATCCGAGGGTGTTATGCGGGGCGTCGTCTCGAACATCGAGAAGACGGTCCGCGCGATCACCGAAGCCCGCCGACTGGCGGAGCAGGCCTGTGGCCGGGAGATCGAGGCCGTTCACGTCGGTATTGCCGGCCAGCACATCAAGAGCCTCCAGCACCGGGGCATGCTGATGCGCGACAACACCAACTCGGAGATCAGCCAGCGCGACATCGACCGGCTGGTGAGCGATATGCACAAACTCGTGCTGCCTCCCGGTGACAAGATCCTCCACGTCATTCCCCAGGAATACACGGTGGATAACGAACAGGGCATCGTGGACCCCATCGGTATGTCCGGCTCCAAGCTGGAGGCCAACTTCCACATCATCACCGGCCAGATCACGGCCAGTAACAACATCAACCGCTGCGTCGAGCGGGCCGGACTGGAAATGACCAACGTCACCCTGGAGCCCATCGCCAGCGCCGCTTCCGTTCTCTACGACGACGAGAAGCAGGCCGGTGTCGCCCTGGTGGACATCGGCGGAGGCACGACCGACATCACCATCTTCCAGGATGGCATCATCCGCCACACGGCCGTGATTCCCTTCGGTGGTCACGTGATCACCAAGGACATCAAGGCCGGTTGCACCGTTATGGAGCAGCACGCCGAAAAACTGAAGGTGAAGTACGGTTCCGCCCTCGCCAGCGAGGTGTTCGAGAACCGCGTCATCGTCATTCCCGGACTCCGCGGCCGCGAGCCGAAGGAGATCAGCGAGAAGAACCTCAGCCTCATCATTCAGGCGCGTGCCGAGGAGATCATGGACCACGTGATCTGGGAGATCCGTCGCGCCGGTTACGACGGTAACAAACTCATCGGCGGCATCGTGCTGACCGGTGGCGGCGCCCTGCTGCGCGACCTCGATAAGCTGACCGAACTGCACACCGGCCTGAGTGCCCGTATCGGTACGCCGACGGAGCACCTGGCCCACGGGTTCACCGAACAGCTCACCAGCCCGATCTACTCCACCGGTGTCGGTCTGCTCCTGCAGGGCTTCGCGGACATCGATGCCGGTCGGATCGTCGTACGGAAGAAAAAGCCGGTCGAGCCGGTCAAGTCCGAAGAGGAGATCGCCGTCGAGAAGCAGAGTAAGGAAGACGTGCCGACCTGGTTCGATAATGTATTCAAAAAAACGAAGGAGTGGTTCGAGCACGAACCGGATCGGGACTTTTGATTAACGAATCACGATTAGTGATTACTGATTACCGATTGGTGATTTTTGATTAGTGATTGACACGATACAGCATGACAGCTTCAGAAAGATCTGCATTACTGGAAGAGAGACTAATTGATTTTGCGGTACGCATCACAAAGGTGGCGCGGAGTATGCAAAAGGATTTTATCTCTCAGCACTATGCCAAGCAAATCGTTCGTAGTGGAAGTGCACCGGCTTTGCTCTATGCGGAAGCGCGGGGAGCGGAGTCGGACAAAGATTTCAAGCACAAGA
Source organism: Lewinellaceae bacterium (assembly GCA_963838715.1). Classification (GTDB taxonomy): domain Bacteria; phylum Bacteroidota; class Bacteroidia; order Chitinophagales; family Saprospiraceae; genus Neolewinella. The sequence continues at coordinate 1,116,550 of CAWISE010000009.1, read as the reverse complement.
TGAGTATCGCACTTAAGGAACTGCGGGAAACTCACGTCAATCTTAAAATTGTCGATCAAGCCCAATTGCTCACCGAGAAAGACCGGAACCCTCTGGATAAGTTACTGGACGAGAACAATCAACTCATTAGCATATTCACGGCAGCCGTCCGAACGGTAAAAGCAAAGCTTTCTAATCCGACATAAATCACTAATCACCGATCCCTAATCACCAATCACTAATAAATAAATAACCCTGTCTTCCTAGGTTTCAAAAAAGGTGTGAGCCAGCTGAGGAACGGGTCCAAAATATAAAATCATGACTTTTGATATTCCACAAGGAGAAGCCTCCATCATTAAAGTAATCGGCGTCGGTGGCGGCGGTTCCAACGCGGTCAACCACATGTACGAGCAAGGCATCGTCGGGGTAGATTTCGCCATTTGTAACACCGACCACCAGGCGATGGAGCTCAGCCCCGTACCGACCAAGGTGCAGCTCGGCCCCAACCTCACGGAGGGGCGCGGAGCGGGTTCCAAGCCCGCCGTCGGTAAGCTCGCCTGCGAGGAGAGCATCGAGGAGGTGCGTAAGTACCTGGCGAATAACTGTCGTATGCTGTTCGTCACCGCCGGAATGGGGGGTGGAACGGGAACGGGCGCGGCCCCCATCATTGCCAAGACGGCGCGGGAAATGAACATCCTGACCGTCGGTATCGTCACCCTGCCCTTCACCTTTGAGGGACGGCGCCGGGCCAGTAACGGCATGGAAGGCCTCCAGGAACTGAAGGACAACGTCGATACCCTCATCGTGGTGAGCAACGACAAACTACGCCAGATTCACGGTAACCTGAACCTGAGCGAAGCCTTCTCCAAGGCCGATAACATCCTGACCACGGCCGCCAAGGGCATCGCCGAGATCATTACGGTTCCCGGTTACGTGAACGTTGACTTCGAGGACGTCAACACCGTCATGCGCGAGAGTGGGGTAGCCATCATGGGGACCGCCAGCGCCGACGGAGACGACCGGGCCCGCCAGGCCGTCGACCAGGCCCTCCACAGCCCGCTGCTGGAGGACAACGACATCCGCGGTGCCAAGCACATCCTGCTCAACATCACCAGCGGTACCCGCGAGGTGACGATGGACGAGATCTTCGAGATCACCGAGTTCGTACAGGAGGAAGCCGGCTACGGAACCGACCTCATCTGGGGTAACTGCTTCGATGCGGACCTGGGCGACAAGATCAGCGTGACCGTGATCGCCACCGGGTTCGGCGCGAAGAAGAACACCTTCACCGACGAGGCCCCCGAACGCCACGTCGTTCACCTGGACGAGGAGAAGCCCGCAGCGAAGAAGCGGGTCGGCCTGGAGGACATTACCGGAGAGTCCGACTCGGTCGGTTACGGTAAGGACGACCGGACGATCGAGTTCGAAGACATCGATTCCGCCCGTGCCCGCCTGCAGGGTCGCCGCCGCGACGAGCGCAACTTCACCAGCAACTTCCTCCAGGACGAGGAAGAGGCCCGCCGGGAAGCCCAGCGCCGGGAAATGGAAGTACGCGACCAAGAGCGCCGGGCCGCCCTGCGCAACCGTAACGAACTGCCGAAACTGAGTAACCCGAAGGTGGTCAACGAACTGGAGAACCAGCCTGCCTACCTGCGCCGTAACATCCAACTGGATAACGTAACGCCCAGCGACAGCCCCACGATGAGCCGCTGGAGCATCAGCGACGACGAAGAGACGCCACTGCGGCGGGACAACAGCTTTCTGCACGACAACGTGGACTAGTCCCCACGTTTTTTGAGATCAGACAGATTTAACCGAAGCCGGGTGAGCCAGAGCGCTCAGTCCGGGGTGCCCTGACGGGTGTTCCGGCCTCAGCAATCACACCTTTTTAGCTTTGGACGCGGGCAGCGGGGGGTCAATCCCGTTGTCCGCTTTTTTATTTAGGGAGATAACTGGCCGAAGTGGCGCGAAAAATGACTTTTGGTTCCTTGTGGAGTCGACCAGCGGTAAGTAGTTTTGAACGGAGCGGGAAGTTATTACTACAAACCATGAGTTATCGGAGACATGGGTAAAAACTTTTGCTTAACTCTTCGTAAGATCAAAAAATTAAGAAGGCACTGATCGTGCATCACGGTACCATAAAGTGTTAAAATTGTTGTTTAATGATTAGACTAAGAAGAATCACCTTATATTAGTCGTGACTTCTAGATATACGTATCTCTGCTGTTACCTATTTTCTCTCGTTCGTAATTAATTTTCGTAGTTACTTGAAGCTGGTCTACATCAGCGTAAAACCGTAGTGCCCTTACGAAAAGTATGCGAGCATAAAACCTTAAAACATGAAACCCTATTCGTTACTTTTCCTAAGTACTACCCTAGTGCTTACTGGACTGCTTTCATTAGTCCCTGGCATCATGGATGCCCAGCGTTTTACGCCAAAATTTCTTGATCCAACCAACGTGGAAATTCGGAAGATCGCCCAGGAGGTGAAGCCTAGCGGGTGGCTTTACATAGATCCGGCTAAAAATATCCTGCCCGGACAGCTTTTACGAGAGTTCAAGCCCGCTTTGGGGCTGGAAGAACGAACCAGCGATTTTCGTGTACTCTCTCGTCAGAATGACGAGTGGGGGATGGAGCACATTAAATACCAGCAGTACTTCAAAGAGGTACCGATTGAGCACGCCACGGTGATCGAACACGTGAAGGAAGATCGTGTCAAGATTTTCCAGGGATCTATTGTTGAATTGGATACTAAGGTAGGTGCCGTTCCGGCACTAACGACCAAGGGTGCCCTGGAGCTAGCGATGGAAGCGATCGGCGCGACCCGTTACGAGTGGGAAAGCGAGGCCGCCGACCCGGCGGATACTGAGGTGGAAGGGGCTCCGCTGCTGCCTCCCACGCCCGAACTTATCTTCGTGCAGCGGGAGTACGCGGACGTCAGGGGTAGTAATTACTACTTAGGATGGAAGATCGAAATCACCACCCTGGAACCAGAGTATCACTCCTTTCATGCTTACGTAAACGCGAGCACGGGAAGCGTCTTGCTCAAGTCGCTGGAACGAACGACTAATGGAACTGCCGTGCTGCAGTTTGGATATGGCTCCCGACAAATAGACATAGAATATCGAAATCCTTTCTTTTCTCCAATCTATTATCACTTACGGGCGCTTAGTTCGGGGAGAAATATTCACACTAAAGAGTTCAGGCCGCAGACGCCAGACAGGAATTTTGATAGAATTAGAGACTACAAAAACAACGGATTGAGCTGGGGAGCTGACAAGAGCGAGATGACGACAGCTCACTGGACAGTTACCCAGGCTCATGACTATTTTTTCCAGACCCATAACCGAAGAGGATACGATGGAAATGGTATGAAAACAAGAGTCTACGCAAATTGGAATGAACAGAACGCTAGATACCAAGGAGGCGTAAAGGTCTTGCTTTTTGGGAGTATTTCAGACAGAGCGGGGGAAATTATTTTATCTGAACTTGACATCGCTGGTCATGAGTTTACTCATGGCGTGATAGATCATAGCTCGGATTTAGTGTATGAATTTGAATCTGGGGCGCTCAACGAATCGTTCGCCGATATTTTTGGTGTTCTAACGGAAGATTTCGCAGGTCTGCAAGCACTTGATTGGACTATTGGGGATAATGTCCGAGCCGGGGGGATTAGAAACTTAGCTAACCCAAATATACTTAATGACCCAGATACATATTTAGGAACCTTTTGGCGAAATTTCCCACCTGGTACAATACCGGTTTTGAATAATGACTTCGGGGGGGTTCACACGAACAGTGGTGTTCAGAATCGCTGGTTTAGCTTACTAACGGACGGGGGAACACACAACGGTATAACTGTTCAGGGTATAGGCGTGAGTAATGCGGGGCGAATAACATATAGTAATATGACACGGTTTCTTCAAGCTACTTCACAGTACGACGACGCCCGCGAAGGTGCAATTAACGCAGCTAGGAATATTTTTGGCGATTGTTCCTTCGAAGTGATTCAAACCACCAATGCCTGGGCGGCGGTAGGGGTAGGCGCCACTTTCAACGGTGGCTGTATCACACTGAGCGGACCTCGCTTTGAGTGTAACCAGTTCATTCAGTTTCCACTCGTCTACGAAGCAGAAGTTACAACCGGGGCGACAGTCACGTGGGATATACCTAACGCCTGGGGAGTGACGACAACCAGTGGTCCCGGCAATCGTTTTTTGACGGTGCAGAGCATATTCCCGTATCCATCGAGTTTCGCGGAAGATGTATTCGTACTCACCGCAACGTCAAGCGCCGGAGGAACGGAAAGTATTACGCTGGATATCGACGATTGTATCGGGGGGGATGACTGTCCGCCCGGTGATATATTCTGCCGGACCGCAAGGGCGGAACGAATGTCAGACACTCCCAGCCTGACACGTGAGGAGTACAGCGAGAGTAGTAAGGACGATACATTTATCCTATCTGGGGCCCCGAATCCTACCGTCAACAACTTCCAATTAACCTTTAACGCGGATTCCGCCGTAACGGTGACGGTGTACGACGCCACGGGAAGACAGATAGCCCTTCAGGAGAATGTCCATTCCGGTTACGTATTCAATGTCAGTGATTATCCGAAAGGCCTCTACTACGTCAGGGCCACTGGCGATGGAATACAGGCGGTGACCAATTTCATCCGCCGGTAATGTTATTTAATTAGCTCCCCCCATATGATGAATGTGGGGGGAGTTTTATCCTATCCTATCATGACATTTATTGCTATCCTATTTTTTCTTTTACTTACCGTTCCGCTCGAAGCGCAAAAAGAGCATAAAATCTTTACGGTCGATATAGGAAAAACAGCTTACCTTTTTGGTAAGGACCAGTTTGGGAAGTCACAGCCTATTCAGATTGGAGACTTGGGGAACGGCCCTCGTGAAATAATTCCGGTTACCGTGCCAAACATCAGGTTGAGTTACTCTTTTCTGAAAAAATATCTTGCTATAATTAGCTTTGAACAGTTCTCAGGAAGCTATTCACTAAACTTTCCAGCTGAATATAGAAGCGGCCAGGAAGATATAGATCTTATACAGAGCAGAGTGTTTTATGCCACTAAATTGATGGGAGGTATGACACTTGTAAATAAAAGTAAATTTTCTCTTGCCACACAATTTGGTATAATACAGCGAAATAGTGTTAACTACGGAAGTGGAGAATCAACCGGTGAAGTATGGCTGGACAGCTACCGAGGGCCGAGTGACCTATTTACAAGCCCTGTCTATGGGTACCGACAGTTTGACGACTGGGGCGCTACTACCGAGCTCCTATTTCGTTACCAAATCACCCCCTTCTGGTCCGTCGCGGCTAAGGGGGAATTCTCCCTCCTCGACGCCAAGCCGAATACCCAGTACGGAATCGGGTTGCTGAGTGGGTTTTCCTTCTGAAGCTCTCTAGAAGAGACTGTATCCGTCCGGCATCCGTACCCGTCGGAAGAGCACCGGGGCGAGAACGCAGGTGCCGACCTCCCGAACGGCCGGGGAGACGAACTCGAAATCTAAATGCCTGCACCTGCGACCTCGCCCAGTCCTACATATTCCTGTCGAAGCTGAGCGAATCGCCCAAAAACAGGTAACCCAGCGCGCCCAGGAAGGGGACCAAGAAAATGATGAGCCCCCAGATTACCTTGCTCGTAGTACCGTGGGCCGAGGTGAGCAATTTGTAGATCGCGTAGCCAATGATGAGGAAGTAGGCCAGGGCAACTATGCCAATGATGCCGGCGGAAAGGCCGAGCACCCCAACGAAAATTTCCTCGCAGGAAGTAAGTAGAACGGCCAGGGAGAGTAGGGGGAACAGTTTGCGCATAGCGGTTTACTACTAAAGTACGCCGGCCGCCGGAGTGTTCGCTACCAGTGGAATGACCTCATTACCAATCAGCGCAATGGCTTCCGACAACTGCCCGTGGCTCAGCCCCACGTCCATCTGGAAGCTGAAGCGGTCGATGCCACCGAGCGCCTTGCCGTGGCGAATGATCTTCTCCGCCACTTCTTGCGGACTGCCGACCACCAACGCCCCGGTCTTTCCCGCCTGGGCGCGGTAACTATGCATGGTCGGCGGCGCGAAGCCGCGCTCCTTGCCGATCTGGGTGAACATTTCCTGGTAACCGGGGAAGTAGAGCTCATGCGCCCGCTCGCTGTCCGCGGCCACGAAGCCCAGGGAGTGCAGCCCGACCTGCATACCCTCCGGCGGGTGGCCGGAAGCCTCGTAGGCCTGACGATACATATCCACCAGTGGGGCGAAGCGGGCGGTTTCCCCACCGATCACGGCCACCATCAGCGGCAGGCCGAGGACGCCGGCCCGGACGAACGACTGCGGCGTACCGCCCACCCCCACCCAGATCGGCAGTTTCTCCTGCACCGGCCGCGGGTAGATCGCCTGTTCGCGGAGAGCGGGGCGGAAGCGGCCCGACCAACTGACCACCTCGTTGTCGCGGATTTCCAGGAGCAGTTTCAGCTTCTCCTCGAAGAGTTCGTTGTAGTCGCTCAGATTGAGACCGAATAGCGGGAACGCCTCGGTGAAGGAACCGCGCCCGGCCACGATCTCGGCCCTTCCGTTGGAGACCAGATCGAGGGTCGCGAAGTTCTGAAAGACCCGTACGGGGTCCGCCGCGCTGATGACGGTGACGGCCGAGCCCAGCCGGATGCGCTCCGTTCGGGAGGCCGCTCCGGCGAGGATCACGTGGGCGGCCGAATCCAGAAATTCTTCCCGGTGGTGCTCGCCCAGCGCGAAAAAGTCAAGCCCTGCCTGGTCGGCCAGCACGATACGATCGATCAGTTCCCGGATGGCCTGTTGGGTGGTAGGAGCGGTTTTGGCGTGGGCGAAGCTGTCGATGCCGATTCTCATGGTATTTGCTTTTGCCAGGGAACATCACGTTACCTGCGCGGGTTATACCAACAGAGAAAAGAATTTGGTTAAGCTAAGCCGCTACTCAAGGCTTGCAAATCGATCACCCTACTCCCGCAACGGGAGTAGGGTGATCTCTTTTTAGTACTTATCCAGGTTGTTTTCCATCCACGTGTCGTAAGCGGCCCGTAGCTCGACCACCTTCCCGGGCATGGTGGCCGCCAGGTCGTTCCGCTCTCCCGAATCGGATTCGACGTTGAATAGTTTTAACTCCTGGTTATCGGCCACCGGTGCGATGTACTGGGCCGTCGGTTCGCTCTTCCAGTGGTTCTCCCGGGCATTGGTGAGTTTGTAGTCGCCGACCCGGATGGCCCAGTTCCCTTGCCACTTCCAGACCAGCATCCGCTCTTCCGCCGGCTGCCGTAAGTCAATGCCGTCAATGGTTGGGTCGGACAGGGCAATGTCGGCTGCCGCGGCTACCGTAGGCAGGATGTCCAGTGCGGAAACTACCCGGTCTTCTATTTTTCCGGCAGCTACTTTTCCCGGCCAGACCATCGCCATGGGCACCCGGATGCCCCCTTCGAACAGGGCGTACTTGCCGCCGGTCAGCGGAGCGTTGTTGGACCCGGTCAGGGGAGAGCCGCCATTGTCGGAAACATAAAGAATAATGGTATTGCGGTCCAGCTGCCGTGCCTCCAGGGCGTCCAGGACCCGGCCGATGTTATCGTCCAGGCAGTGGAGATTAGCCAGGTAGTACTTCCGCATCTCATCCGCCGCGATGGTACCGGTACGGGAATATTTATCGTAGTAGGCGGAGTAGGAACCAGCGGGGTGATTACCGTAGGAGAGGGTATCTCCCGGATCGTAATTCGGGATCGGAGTGGCATCGTACATATCCAGGTAGCGCTGCGGAACCTCGTGAATGAGGTGGTGCACGGCGTTGTAGGACAAGGTCAGGAAGAAGGGCTTATCGTGGTCGCGCTTCAGGTAATCCACGGCCTCGTCGGTGAGGATCTCGGTGAGGTAGCCTTCCCCGTAGCTCTTCTCTCCCTCGTTGTGCATCAGCGGACCGAGTACGGCACTGGTGTTGCTGGGGTCGGGCGTCCGGTCTTTGATGCCGCTGGAGAGTAACCAGAAATCATGGGCGTGGGCGCTGAAACCCAGGAATTCGTCGTAGCCGTGGCGGAGGGGGTATTCCCTTACGTCGTACTGGTGAAAATTACGGCCGAGATCGTTCTTGCCGATCCGGGCGGTGGCGTAGCCGGCCTCTTTGAGGTATTCGGGTAACACCTTCACGCTGGCCGGCAGCCCCGGCCCCCAGCTGGCGGGCTTGTCCCAGCGGAACTGATTTTTGCCCGCCAGCAATCCTACCCGGGAGGGGCTGCAGACCGGGGCAGACACGTACGCCTGGGAATAGACCGTACCCCCGGCGGCCAGGCGGGCCATCTGCTCGGTGTGGGCGGCGGGATCGTGGTTATCGAAGGGGGAGAAATCCGCGTAACCCTGGTCGTCGACGACGATGAGCAGGACGTTCGGAGAAGCGGCGGCGGATGCCTGGCGGGCGGATGCAACCGGTCAGCAGAAGCAGCAAAAAGGAAAACGCAGTGGTACGTAACATCAGGAGGCGGGCGTTTAAGGATCAAAAGCTATTTTACCAACTCACCAATATAGTCGTTATGTCCGTCGAAGCCCCCATTGCCCTCGTTACCGGAGCCCGTCGGGGTCTGGGACGGGAGACCGTCGCCCAACTTGCCCGCCGTGGATTCCGGGTCATTCTCAGCAGCCGGACGGAGGACGGACGGGCCGTCGCCCTGGCCCTGGCAAACCAGCGATTACCGGTCACTTACCACCAACTCGACGTCACGGACGGACAGAGTATTACCGATCTGCGGCAGTACATCGAGGAGGAATACGGTCGGCTCGACGTGCTCGTCAACAACGCGGGGATTCACTACGATACCTTTCAGACCACCGTGACGGCCGACTTCAGTATCGTCGACGAAGCCTGGCAGGTGAACGTCCTCGGACCGTGGCGGCTCAGCAAGGCACTGTATCCGCTACTGCGCAAGAGCGATCACCCGCGCATCGTTAACGTCAGCAGCAGTTCCGGTTCCTTCGTGGACAGCTGGCCGGGCACCCCGGCGTACGCCATCACCAAGACCGCGCTGAACATGCTGACGCTGAAAATGTCTTCCGACATAAAGGATGACGGCATCCTGGTGAACGCCGTCTGCCCCGGCTGGGTCCGGACCGAAATGGGTGGGCCGGACGCGCCGCGTAGCGTGGCCGAGGGAGCCGCCAGCATTCTCTGGGCGGCCTTACTGGAAGATGATGGGCCGAGTGGTGGGTTTTTCCGGGACGGAGAGCGAATTAGTTGGTGAGGGCCTCCCGCAAATATCTTTCGCGCTGAGTACGCGGAGGGGCGGAGTCGCAGAGCGGCATACTATCACGCTCGGCGTCTCTGCTCCTCAGCGACCACTGCGTGAAATCTACCCCGAAGCCTGCTTCTTTCGCTTCCGCGGTCCCCGCCTACTCCCATGCTTCTCAAAAACAGCCTGCGTAAGCTCCCGACCCCCCTCCCGGTACTTCAAATCGCCGATGATCTTCTTGTAGGCCTTCACGCGCTCCGTGCGGTCGACGATGGCCGGTGGATAGTCTCCGAGTCCGACGCTGAGATCGCGTTTGGCAATCTCCTTGGCGGTGTAGCCCCGTAACTCCGGAATCCAGCGGTGGACGAAACGGGCTTCCGGGTCGTGATCCAGGAATTGCTTCTCCGGGCTGTAGGTACGGAGGGTGTTGATGCCCACCATACCGGCCTGCATCTGGAGTTGGGCGAGGTGGATGCCCGGCTCATAGTCCGTGTAGAGACGTGCCATGGGCTTGTCGATCTGACGGAAGTCGAGGTGCAACATGTGGGCGGCGGTACTGGTGAGCATGGAGCGCATCCGAAAGTTAATGTACCCCGTTACCTGCATACAACGGATGCAGGCATCCACCATGGGGAAACCGGTACGGCCGGTGATCCAGGCGGTCAGTTTTTCGGGGTCTTTCTCCAGTTCCAGTTCCCAGAAGTTGGGGTTCAGGGGGCGGTGTTCCATTTCCACCTCCGTTTCCAGTCGCTGGGTAAAGTGATCGTGCCAGTGCAAACGGCTGAGGAAACTGCGCAAGTTTCGGGCCAGGGCCTTGTTGTCTTTTACAATTTCTGCACCTGCGTTCTCGCCCGTTTGTTTCAATTCCTCAATGCGTGCCGTCGTCCGCTGGTAGGCTTCCCGCACCGTCAGCGTACCCCAGGCCAGGTGAACGCTTAGCCGGCTACAGTGGTAGAAGGCAGTATTCGGGCTACTCATGCCCTTGCTGTAATTGCTGGCGCGTTCCGCGTGAAAACTACGCAACGTCACGTTGGCCGCCGTTTCGTTAACGGGTTGTACGTGCGCCCGTTGCTCCTCCGTCAGGGCAAAATTAAAGTTTTCGGGCCGTAAAAGGGTGGCGGAGTTAGTACCGTATAACGAGGGTTGGTGTAACCAGACGTCCGCGAAGGGGGGCGGGGCCGCGGGTGCCGGGTTTGCGGGTAGCCGTGGGGGGCGTTGCGGAAGTTGCTGCAGTTCGTCCCGCAGCCAGATGAGGATCCCGGCGTACGCCGGCGGTACGGCGCAGTGGGAAAGGTCGGCGGGTACGGGGAGCGGGTCGGCCTCGGTGAACGCTTTCCAGTCTTTATGCCGCTTATCCCGGTCGACGCCACCCCGGAAGACGGCCGTCTGGATCGGTTCCCGCCACTCGATGCCCCGGTGTTCGCACCAGGCCGCGACAGCCCGGTCTCTTGCGTAGGTCCGGTTGTTTCCCGTTTCCTGGTGGCTGATGAGGGTCTCGAAAGGGTGGGCCGCAAACAGCCGGTCCAGCGTATCCACCACCTCGGCGTGGGCGAAAGCGAGCTGACCGCCCCGGTCGGTCACGGCGGCGTGCAACCCGTTAAAGGCATCGCACTGGGCGTGGACGTGAAAGACGCTCGTTTCCGCCGCCGCCAGGGCGGAAGGTTCGAGGAGGAACAGCGGCACCACGGTGTCGTACTCAGACAGGGCCGTGCTCAGGGCCGGGTTATCGGATAACCGGAAGTCTCTTTTCAGCCAGTAGATGCAGGTGCTCATGCTGGAGAAACGGTAGGGGTAATGGGGATTGTTCGGTATTTATCACGCTGAGTACGCGGAGGGGCGGAGTCGCGGAGCGGCATACTATCACGCTCAGCGTCTCTGCTCCTCAGCGGCCACTGCGTGAAATCTCCTACACCGCCGCGAACATCACCTCCAGGTTCAGCGCCAACTGCTTTTCCCCCTGCCGCCACGACGGAGCCCCTGGAATCACACTGGTTTTTTCCACCAGTTGCGTTACCGAAGTGCCCATTTTCTTCTGTTTTTTGACGTACTTCCGTAGGGAGCGCAGGTAATTCTCGAACGCCTTGATGTCGTTGCGGTCGCCGGTAACGGGGTAGCTCTCCGCGGCGTGGCCGAAGATGTAAATGGTGTCCTTATCGTAGTGTTTGCGCACCTTTTTGATCACCTTCTCCCAGTTCAGGATGTCTCCGCCGGCCCCCGGGTCGATGTAGGGGAAACGGCGGTTGAAGAGCAGATCGCCGACGTGCACGACGTTCGCATTTTCGAAGTGGAGGCAGGCATCGCCTCCGGTGTGGGCCGGTCCGAAGTGTTTAGCCGTTACGATCTCCTTGCCGTCGGAGAGGCGGTAGCTCCACTCGTCGGTGAAGGTGGCGGAGGGTAGGGGGACCTCCCCCGTTTTCCCGTCCTTGGCCAGATTATCGGCCAGGTTGGCCTTGGCCCGCTCGTGACTGACGTGCTGAGTAGCAAAGGGACTGAACACTCCGTTCCCGCTGGTGTGGTCACCGTGGTGGTGGGTGTTGAAGAGCAGCTCCAGATCACCGGACTTCCGCAGTTGATCGCCCAGCTGGTCGGCCAGCATTTGCGCCGACTCCGGGAACTGTGTATCGATGATCACCCCGCCGCCACTCCCGGAGGATTCCGGGACGTACACCCCGATCGTGCCGCCCCGCTCGGTGAAGTAGCTCACCCCGCCGCGGACGGGCTTGACCGGGGCGAAGGGCTCACTGCGGGCCAGTAACTTCAGAAAGGGCCCGGCGATCATGGACGAGGCGGCGGTGGTGCGGAGGAAGTGGCGACGGTTAATCATAATGGGAGATACAGGGGATTTTGGTAATATGTTGTGGAATTATTACTCATCCAGAATTTTCCTGTAGTTAATAATTGATGACAAGGTTTATACCGGGTCCTCCGGACTCTAAGAATCTATTTTCCCCTAACCGCCGCTACCCGCCAAACCACGCCGCCCGCGTCGTCCGCCACCAGCAGGGAGCCGTCCCTTGCCAGGGTGACCATCGCCGGGCGGCCGTAGGCCGTACCCTTGTCCGCGTCGGCCAGGAAGCCCGTCAGAAAATCTTCCGGCTGTCCGGGGCGACCCTGCTTGTCGAAGGGAACGAAGACTACCTTGTAACCACTCAGTACCGACCGGTTCCAGCTGCCGTGCTGGCCGATAAAGGCACCGTTCCGGTACCGCTCGGGAAACTGCCGGGCCTTGTAGAAGGCCAGACCCAGAGAGGCCGTGTGGGGCCCCAGGGGAACATCGGGTACCAGGGCGGTCCTGACCAGTTCGGTGTGCGGATCAGATTCCCAACGGGGGTCGGGAATCTGACCGAAGTAGCTGTAGGGCCAGCCGTAAAAAGCGCCTTCCTTCACACTGGTAAGGTAATCGGGGACCAGGTTATCACCCAGTTTGTCACGCTCGTTGACCGCCGTCCAGAGCTCCCCGGTGATCGGGTTCCAGTCCATGCCGACGGGGTTGCGCAGGCCGGTAGCGAACTCCCGCAGACCACTGCCGTCGGGGTTCATTTCCAGGATGGTGGCACGGTTCACCTCATTCTCCATGCCGTTCTCCCCGACGTTACTGCCGGAGCCGACGGAGAGGTAGATCTTGCCGCCGCCGTCGAGCAGGTTGCGGGTCCAGTGGTTGTTGTAGCCCTGGGGTGGGGTAGCGGCCACGAATTCCCGCTCACTTCTGACCAGTTTGGGCTGGCCGATCTCGTAGGGGTACCGCCAGGTGGTGTCGGTATCCGCTACGTAGAAGTAGTCATCCTTGATGAGCATGCCGAAGGGCTGGTGGAGCTCATCGGCGATGGTGCTCCGCTCTCCGTTCCGGAGCCGGCTGATGCGGTTGGCACTGTTGCGGGTATTGCTCTCCACCACGAAGACTTCTCCGTTCGGGGCGACATAGGTCATCCGGGGGTGCTCCAGGTTTTCTGCGAAGCGGGTAACTTCAAAACCTGCCGGAGCGGCGGGGGCCGCTCCCGTGGGCCAGCCGATAACCTTGCTCTGTTTTACCTTCGAGGGGGTGGTGTAGGGGCTCGGCAGCGTTAGCGGGCCGATGGCCGTCTGTACGGTCGTGCCGGAGTTGTCGGCCAGCTCGGCCTTGCGATCGGCCGAAACCTGGGGGGAGCAGGAGAGGAAAAGTATCAGGGGGAGGAGTAGGGGTAGAAACTTCATACTTGGATAAGCGCTGAAGACGGGCTTCTGTTCGTAAAAATTCACGTCGGACGTCTCGGAGCGACGTGAATTTTTGATCTCACGGCAACAACCCCGCCACGAATTCCCGCTCCCGCCACCAGGGGTGCGGCAAACTCAGTCTTTGGCTCTCAAACCGCAGGTCGTCCAGGAAGATCAGGTCGATGTCGATCGTTCGGGGCCCCCACTGCGTTTTCCGCTCCCGGCCGAGTTCCCGTTCTATGGCCTGGGTCTGGTCCAGTAGATCATGCAGCCGGTCCGTAAGATCGTTGCCGAACCAGTGGCCGGGAAGCGCTACCTCCAGCACCTGGTTGAGAAAATCACCCTGGTCGGTGTTTCCCCAGGCGGGGGTTTCCACGACGGCACTTTGGCGGGTGAGCGGGCCGATTCGCTCGCCAATCAATACCTTCGCCCGCCGGAGGAAATTTGCCCGGTCCCCCACGTTAGACCCCGTCGCTAAGACCAGTTTTGCCATGCCCGAAAGTAACACACTGCCGTACAATCACATTGCCGTAGAGGGGAACATCGGGGCGGGCAAGTCGACGCTGAGCCGAAAATTATCGCAGGATTTCAACCGCCGTCTCATCCTGGAGGAGTTCGAGGACAACCCCTTTCTCCCCCTTTTCTACGCCGACCCCGACCGCTACGCCTTCCCGGTCGAGCTTTTCTTCATGGCCGAACGCCACAAGCAACTGCAACGGGAACTCAGCCAGTCGGAACTGTTTACCGAGGGAATCGTCAGTGATTACCTGTTCATTAAAACATTGCTGTTTGCCCGTAACAGCCTGACGGATCAGGAGTTCCGGCTATTCAGTAGATTGTTTGGTGTAATGGATGCCGGCTTCCCGCCCCCGGACCTCATCGTTTACCTCCACCGGCCGGTCGGGGCCCTGCAGGCCAACATCGCCAGGCGGGGCCGTAGCTTCGAGACGGACATCAAGGACGAGTACCTGCATTCCGTTCAGGCGGCCTACTTCAACTACTTCAAGACCCAGCAGGACATTCCGGTGCTGGCCATCGATCTCGGCGATGCCGACTTCGTGGCCGACCCTTCCGTCTACCGTACCATCGTTTCCCTGCTGCGCGAGGTGTACTCGCCGGGGCTGCATACTGTTATTCCCTGAATCCGGCAGGAATCATGCGTTGTTTTGAACCTTACGCCTGACTTCTGTTGTACCCACATTAGACTCGGCAAAATGAAGTATTTTTTATGGTGTTTGCTCCTGCTGTCCTACCGGGCGGGGGCGCAGGTGCAAAGTTTTTCGATAGAGCAGTGTGTCGACTACGCGCTGGCCAACGCTCCCTCCCTGGCGGATGCCCGTCTGCAGGACAGTCTGGCCCGGATCAGTAATGAGATCGCCCTTTCCGCCTGGAAACCCACCGTGAGCGTCGATGCCGGCCTGACCAATAACTGGAAGCAGCAGGTCTCCCTCTTCCCCGACTTCATGAACCCCGGAGAGACCAACGAGGTCGTGCTGGGGCAGGCGTGGACCAGCCGGGCCGGCCTGACGCTGTCCCAGTTGGCCTACAGCCCGGAAGTCATCCGGGACCGTAACCTGAGCGCCCCCCGGGTACTGGCCGCCCAACTGGAGATCGAACGGCTGGAGATCGAACTGGAAGCCTCCGTCCGGCGGGCCTTTTACCGGGCGCTCCGTTTTCAGGAGCAGGTCATTCTGACCGAGGCGGACATTCAGCGACTGGAACGCAACCTGCGCGATGCCCGCCTGCTGTTCGACAACGGACTGAACGATAAGGTGGACTACAAACGTGCCACCATCGCCCTGAACCGCTCCCGGGCCGAACTGGGAACCAGCCTGCTGCAGACCGACAGCCGGCTGAAGGAACTGGCCGCCCTGATCGGCTATCCGGAAGATACTCCGCTTACCCTGACCTATGACTACGAAGAATTTGCCTCCACCGTAGAAGCCGACAGCCTGGTGGCCGACCGGCCCGTCCGCCAGCGGATCGAGATCCGGCAAATACTGGTTGGCCAGCAACTCCAGGACCTGAGCGTGGGCTACCTCCGCCAGGCGTGGCTGCCTACCGTGGGCGTGAGTGCCGGCTACGCCTACAACTGGCAGGCGGCTTCCTTCGGTAGCCTGTACGACCGGACTTTTCCGGCGGGGCTGGCTTCCATGAGCGTCAACGTGCCGCTGTTCACCGGCGGACGCCGCTTCCGCCAGATCGAACTGGCCACCGTCGAAAGGCTCGGCCTCGACTACCAACTGGCCGACCTGGAACTCCTCATCGACCAGGAGCGGCAGGTCGCCGAAAACGATTACCGGGCCGCCCGGATCCGGTACCGGGTTGCCGTTACGAACCAGCTACTCAGCCGGGAGATCTACGACGTTGTCCTGCTCCAGTACCGGGAGGGCCTGGAACCCTTCCTGGAAGTCGTGATCGCGGAAACGGACCTGCAGACCGCCAGGAACGCCGCCCTCAGTGCCCTTTTCGATGCCCTCATTGCCCGGGTGGACCTGCAACGGGCCAACGGTAATTTGTAGTTGCCCTTCCGCGGAGAGCGGATAAGCGCAATCCTCACCAAGAATATCACAGAAAATGAGTACCATCAGTCATTCAGCCAGCGTCTCCGCTGTTCCCCTCTCCGGGGGAGAGGGGACGATATCGCAGCGCGATATCAGGGGTGAGGTTCCCCGAGACGCCATGACCCACCGCCTATTCAAAAAACTTTGCACCTGCGGCCTCGCCCTGTTGCTACTCGCCTGTGGCGGAGAGAAAAACGCCGGTCAGCAGGCCGGTCAGCGGCCACCGCCCAGCGTGAAGACGGCTGCTTCCACCGAGAAGCAACTGACTTTTTACGAAAATTACCCCGCTACGGTCCGTGCCCTGGAGAGCGTCGAAGTCCGCCCCCAGGTGACCGGCTACATCACCGGCATTCACTTTAAGGAGGGCGATTACGTGCGTAAGGGGCAGCGACTGTACACCGTGGACGTACGCCGCTACGTGGCGGACGTGGACCAGGCCCGGAGCCGCGTTGCCTCCGCCGAGGCCAACCTCGAACTGTCGGAAAAGAACGTGGCCCGCTACCGTCGCCTGGCGGAATCGGAAGCCATCGCCCTGCAGACGCTGGACCAGGCGGAGGCCGAGGTGGAAGCCCGCCGGCAGGAGGTGGAAAGCGCCCGGGCGGGGGTGCGCAGCGCGCGGACGCAACTGGACTATACCGTTATCCGGGCCCCGCTCTCGGGGCTCACCAGCCTGAACTCGGCCAAGGCGGGTACCCAGGTCAGCCCCGGCAATCCGCTGCTGACCACCATCAGCCAGGAGGAACCCATCGGGGTGGATTTCTCCCTGCCCCAGCAGTACATTCCCCGCCTGGCCCGCCTGACGCGGGAGGGTGGCGGTGGCGACCGCGACAGTACCTTTCGACTGCTGCTGCCCAACGGAGAGATTTACAACGACTTTGGGACGGTGTACGCCAGCGACCGGGAAGTCGACCCCCGCACCGGGACCCTGAACGTGCGCCTGCAATTCGAGAACCCGGATGATATGCTGCGCTCGGGGATGAGCCTGGAAGTACAATTGCTGAACGAGCAGAGCGGAAAACAAGTAGTGGTACCCACCGTCGCCCTCGGCGAGCAGATGGGAGAGTATTACGTATTCGAGGTACAGGACAGCATGGCCCTGCGCCGCAAGGTGGAGATCGGCCGTCGCATTCGCGACGAGGTAATTATCCGCGAGGGGCTGGAGGCCGGTAAAACGGTGATCACCGAAGGGCTCAAAAACGTGAAGGACAGTTCGACGGTCAAAATCGTGCCAACTAAAAGTAAATAACCAAGCCACTATCATGCTGACATTTTTCGTCCGTCACCCGAAGGCCGCCATGGTCCTGAGTTTGTTGCTGGTTATCCTGGGAGCACTGAGCATCTCCGGTCTGCCCATCACCCAGTATCCCAACATTTCCCCGCCGACGGTCTCCGTCAGCGGTACCTATACGGGAGCGGATGCCCTCACGACGGAGGAAACGGTCACCGTACCGATCGAGACGGCCATCAACGGTACGCCGGGGATGGACTACATCACGAGCAACAGCACCAATAACGGGGCGGTCTCCATCGACGTGGTTTTCGAACTGGGAACGGACGTGGACATCGCGGCCCTGGACGTACAGAACCGGGTGGGCATCGCCGAACCGACCGTCCCGGAGGCCGTCCGCCGCCTCGGCCTGACGGTCCGCAAGCGTAATCCGGCCCTCTTCCTGATCGTCGCCCTGCAGTCGCCCGAAGGCACCCACGACCGGGCCTTCATCGATAATTACACCAATATCTTCGTCCGGAACGAGATCCTGCGGGTGGACGGGGTGGGGGATGCCTTCGCCATCACCAAGGATTTCAGCATGCGGCTCTGGATCGACCCCGACAAGATGGCGGCCCTCGGGCTGTCTCCCGGGGAGGTGACGGCCGCCCTGCGGGACCAGAATATCCAAGTGGCCGCCGGTTCGGTGGGTGCCCCCCCGCAGCGCGACGAGCAGGCCTTCGAGTACACCGTCTTCGTCGACGGCCGGCTGGAAGACCCCACGGAATTCGAAAACGTCATCATCCGCAACGATCCAGCCACGGGCGCGCTGATCCGCTTTAAGGACGTGGGCCGGGTGGAACTGGGCACCTTCACCTACGGGCGGGAGTCGCTGACGAACGGTAAGCCGGCCTCCATCCTGATCGTCTACCAGGCACCGGGCAGTAACGCCCTGGCCACGGCCCAGGGGATCTACGACGCCATGGATAAGCTGGCGGAGGATTTCCCCCCGGATCTGGAGTACCTTATTCCCTTCGAGTCGGTCTCGGTCGTCGAGGCTTCGATCCGGGAAGTGGTCATCACCTTACTGATCGCGCTGGCCATCGTCGTCCTCATCGTCTACGTATTCCTGCAGAAGTGGCGGGCTACCCTGCTGCCGGTACTGGCCATTCCCACCTCCATTATCGGGGCCTTCATTCTTTTTCTCCCACTGGGCTTCACCATCAATACGCTGACGCTGTTCGGGCTGGTCCTGGCCATCGGTATCGTAGTGGACGACTCCATCGTGATGGTGGAGGCCATCCAGGCCAATATGGAGGACGGGGAGACCTCCGCCAGGGATGCCGCCCTGCGGGCCATCAACGACCTGGCTACGCCCATCATCACCACCTCGCTCATCCTGGTGGCCGTCTTCCTGCCCGTGGCCTTCATCCCGGGGCTGACCGGTCAGCTCTACCAGCAGTTCGCGGTGACCATCTCGATCTCGGTGCTGCTCTCTTCCCTGGTGGCGCTCAGTCTGGCGCCCGCCCTGGCTACGGTACTGTTCCGCCAACGGAAGAAGGAGGATCAGGACAAGCCCGGCTGGGCCAGGAAGATATTCGGTCCCTTCAACCGGGGGCTCGACTGGCTACGCGACAAGTACCGCGACCTGGTGGGGTGGACGCTCGACCACGGCTGGCTCACCCTCGCGGGCCTACTCCTGATCGGTGGAGCGACCTACCTGCTGTTTTCCCTGGAGCCGACCGGCTTCGTCCCCCAGGAAGACAACGGCCGCATCTTCGTGACCTACGAATTGCCGGAGGGCGCTTCCGGCCAGCGCAGCCTGGAAGTGCTGAATACCGTGATGGACACCCTGGCCGCCATGCCCGAGGTCAATGCCTACACCGGGGTGAATAACCTGAACGCCATCACCTTCTCCACCCGCTCGAATACGGGGACGGTCTTCGTTCAGCTCACGGACTGGAGTGAACGCAAGGGAGACGACGAGAATGTCCAGTCCCTGGTGGAGGAACTGAACCGTAAGCTGGCCAGCATCGTCGATGCGCGGGTGGTGGTGATCGCCCCGCCCTCGATTCCGGGACTGGGCAGTTCCTCCGGTTTCAGTTTCATTCTGCAGGACAACACGGGCAACAGTACCGTCCAGGAATTCGAGGCCGTAATGGGGGAGTTCCTGGGCCGGGTCAACCAGCGGGAGGAGATCAGCCGGGCCTTCAGTTTCTTCACCGCCAAGGCCCCCACCTACGAACTGATCGTGGACCGGGAACGGGCCCTGCAACTGGGCGTGCCGCTGTCGGAGATCTATTCAACCATCCAGACCTACCTGGGTAGCAGTTACATCAACGACTTTACCCTCTACGGACGTAATTTCCGGGTAGTGGCTCAGGCGGACACCTCCTTCCGGAAAGACATTGAGGACCTGTCGGGCTACTACGTACGCAACTCCGAGGGAACGATGGTCCCGCTCGGTAATCTGATTCGCTACGAGTTAACGCAAAGTGCCCCGCTGATCAGCCACTACAACCTGTTCCGTTCGGCGGATATCTCCGGTGAAGCCGCTCCCGGGTTCAGTAGCGGGCAGGCACTGACGGCCCTGCGGGAGGAAGCCGCCACGCTGCCCGCCGGCTTCGGCTACGAATTCTCGGGGCTGAGCCGGGAACAGGCTAACAGCGGGAACGAGACGATCCTGATTTTCGGCTTCTCGATCCTGATGGCCTTCCTGATCCTGGTGGCGCTGTACGAGAGCTGGACGGTGCCGTTTGCCGTCCTGGTCGCCGCCCCCATCGGTATTTTCGGCAGCCTGCTGACGCTCTACCTGATCCCCAGCCTGGATAACAACGTCTTCGCCCAGATCGGACTGATCACCGTCATCGGGCTGGCGGCGAAGAACGCTATCCTGATCGTGGAATTCGCCAAGCAGCGGGTCGAATCCGGGGAAGACATACGGGAAGCGACGGTGGGTGCCGCCGCGGAACGACTACGGCCCATCCTGATGACGAGCGCGACCTTCATCTTCGGTATGATCCCGCTGGCGCTGGCGGGTGGCGCGGGGGCGGTTTCCCGGCAGTCGATCGGCTGGACCGTGATCGGGGGCATGATCGCGGTGACCTTCCTGGCCATTCTCTTCATTCCCGCGGTGTACGCCGCACTGACCCGCTGGGCGTACAGCAAGGAGGAACTGAAGGCCCTGCGGGGAGAGGAAGAATAGGGGCGGCGGTGCGCGGGTGCAAAATTTACGGTAAGCAGTGGGAGCTGCTCGGTGGAGAACCCCGGGCGTCCTCCACCGGCACAACTTCCCGGGGTAGACAGAACATTATCGTTCAAAACAGCTACCCATGCCCGCCACCCGCCTCCGCACCCCACGCCTCCTCCTCTCCCCACCCCGGATGGCCGATCTGCCCCGGATCCTGGTACTGGCGAACGACCCCCTGATCGGGGAGATGACCCTGAATATCCCCCACCCCTACACCGAGGAGAGTGCCGTTTTTTGGGTAAACCTGGCCAACGAGGGGCGGGAGGACGGTAAGAAATACATTTTCGCCATCCGGGATGGAGAAACGGAGGAGTTTATGGGCGGGATTGGTATCCACCACGGCAACCCCCACCGGCGCGGCGAGCTCGGCTACTGGATCGGTGCGCCCCACCGCCGCCGGGGGTACGTCAGTGAAGCGGCCGGTCGGCTGATTCGCTTCGGTTTTGAGGAACTGAACCTGCTCCGCATCCAGGCCACACACTTGGTCGGTAACGAGCCCTCCGGCCGGGTAATGACCGGAAACGGCATGCGGTGGGAGGCGGAC
The DNA here is from genome assembly GCA_963838715.1 of Lewinellaceae bacterium. Lineage (GTDB taxonomy): Bacteria > Bacteroidota > Bacteroidia > Chitinophagales > Saprospiraceae > Neolewinella. The sequence continues at coordinate 1,095,567 of CAWISE010000009.1, read as the reverse complement.
CTGACGGACTACTACATCAAGAACGGCCAAACCCGTAGCGTGAAGCAGTACAGGATCCTGCGCGGGGAATGGGCGGCCCCGGCTGCCAGCGAGTTGTACCCGCCGGCAGAATAGTGATAAGAAGACCCCCTGGCGTCCTGCTGGTCGGAAAACGAAGGAAACCACAATCCTTTTATTTGGAAGATTCGCACCTGCGTCCTCGCCCCTTGTTTATATTTCCGGCTTAACCATTCCCACCTATGTCCGCCCCGCAAATCAATAAATTCAAGAAAATACTCGTAGCCAACCGCGGGGAGATCGCCATCCGTATCCTGCGGGCGGCCAGTGAGCTGAAACTCAGGACGGTGGCGATGTACACCTACGAAGACCGCTACAGCCTGCACCGCTACAAAGCCGACGAAAGTTACCAGATCGGTCCGGACGACGAGCCGCTACGGCCCTACATCGACATTGACGCCATCATCAAACTGGCCCTGGAAGTGAAGGCCGAGGCCATCCACCCCGGTTACGGTTTCCTGTCGGAGAATACGGACCTGGCCCGGGCCTGCCGCGACAACGGGATCGAGTTGGTCGGCCCCGCCCCGGAGAGCATGGACCAGCTCGGGGATAAGGTAGCCGCCAAGGAACTGGCCCGCCGGGTCGGCGTACCCCTCATCAAGGACAGCGACCACGACATCTCCGACCCGGAAATTGCCGTTGCCGAAGCGGCCGAGATCGGCTATCCGGTCATCATCAAGGCCGCCGCGGGTGGGGGTGGTCGCGGGATGCGGGTCGTGCGCACCGAGGCCGAACTGAAGGTCGAGGTGATCGAGGCCAGCAGTGAGGCCGAAAAGGCCTTCGGTGACGGGACGATCTTCCTGGAGAAATTCATCGAGAACCCCCGCCACATCGAGGTACAGCTACTGGGAGACCGCCACGGAAACCTGGTCCACCTCTACGAGCGGGACTGCTCGGTGCAGCGCCGTTTCCAGAAGGTGGTCGAGGTGGCCCCGGCCCCCAATCTTTCCCAGGAGACGAAGGACAAACTCTACGACTACGCCCTGAAACTGGGCGAGGCCGTCGGTTACTACTGCGCCGGTACGGTCGAATTTCTGGTGGACCAGGACGACTCCATCTACTTCATCGAGGTGAACCCCCGCATCCAGGTGGAGCACACCATCACGGAGGAAATCACCGGGATCGACCTGGTACGCACCCAGTTCCTGGTGACGATGGGCTACCCGCTGGACCACCCGACGATCTTCATCCGGAGCCAGGCGGACATTGTCGCCAACGGTTTTGCCGTCCAGTGCCGGGTCACGACCGAGGACCCCGCCAATGACTTCAAGCCCGACTACGGAACCCTGATCGCTTACCGCTGCGCCAGCGGCATGGGGATTCGCCTCGATGCCGGCTCGGCCTTCCCCGGCGCGGTGATCTCGCCGTACTTCGACAGCCTGCTGGTGAAGGTGACCGGCTCCGGCCGTACCCTCCAGGGAGCGGCCGACCGGCTGCACCGCGCACTGCGGGAATTCCGGGTACGGGGCGTGAAGACCAACATCGGCTTCCTGCTCAACCTGCTGGAAAACAAAGATTTTCAGAAGGGGAAGGCGACCGTTCGCTTCATTCCCGACCACCCCGAACTGATGGACCTGCCCGAGTTCCGCGACCGGGGCACCCGCCTGCTGCGCTACCTCGGTGACGTGATCGTGAACGGCAACCCGGACGTGAAGTACGTCGACGAAAAGAAGACCTTCCTGAAGGCGATCCCGCCCGCCTACGACAAGTACGGAGGGGTGCCGGCCGGCAGCCGTGACCGGCTGAAGGAACTTGGCCGGGACGGCTTCGTCGACTGGCTGCGCCAGGAGAAGAAGATCCAGTACACCGACACGACCTTTCGCGATGCTCACCAGAGCCTGCTGGCTACCCGGATGCGGATGGTCGATATGCTGGACGTAGCCCGGAGCTACGCCAAGCACCAGCCGTCCGACCTCTTCAGCATGGAAGTCTGGGGCGGAGCGACTTTCGACGTGGCCCTCCGCTTCCTCAAGGAGGACCCCTGGCGCCGGCTGCGGAAACTGCGGGAGGCCATTCCGAACACGCTCTTCCAGATGCTCCTGCGCGGTAGTAACGGGGTGGGGTACAAGGCGTATCCGGACAACCTCATCGAGAAGTTCATCGAGGAGAGCAGTGAGGGGATCGACCTGTTCCGCATCTTCGACTGCCTGAACTGGGTGAAGAATATGGAGGTCAGTATCCAGACGGTGCGGGAACGGACCGACAGCCTGGCCGAAGCCTGTATCTGCTACTCCGGTGACATCACCGACCCGAAGAAAACGAAATTCAACCTCGACTACTACCTCGATCTGGCGAAGCGGCTGGAAGACGCCGGTGCGCACCTCCTCTGCATCAAGGACATGGCCGGTCTGCTGAAACCCATGGCGGCCGAGCAGTTGATCGTCGGTCTCCGGGGGGCGGTCGACCTGCCCATCCACCTGCACACCCACGATACCAGCGGTATTCAGAGCGCGACCTACCTGCGGGCCATCGAGGCCGGCGTGGACGTCGTCGACGTGGCCATCAATCCGCTGTCCGGACTGACGAGCCAGCCGGGCTACAACAGCATCGCTGCCATGATGCAGGGCCACGAGCGGGAAAATCCGGTCGACCTGCACCAACTGAACCGCTTTGCGGATTACTGGGAAACGGTGCGTACCTACTACTATCCGTTCGAAACCGAGCTACGGGCCGGAACGGCCACCATCTACGATACGGAGATTCCCGGCGGACAGTACTCCAACCTGCGGCCCCAGGCACGAGGACTCGGGCTGGAGGAGCAGTTCGATACCATTCGGGAAAACTACGCGGCGGCCAATACGCTGTTCGGCAACCTGATCAAGGTAACGCCGAGTTCCAAGGTGGTGGGAGACATGGCCATGTTCATGACCAGTAACGGGCTGACCGCCGAGGACGTACTCCGCCGCGGCGACAAACTGGACTTTCCCGATAGCGTCAAGAACCTGATGCGGGGTGACCTCGGTCAGATCGAGGGCGGCTTCAACCCGGAAGTTCAGAAGATGGTCCTGAAGAACGAGCAGCCCTACACCGACCGCCCCAATGCTCACCTGGAGCCGGTCGACTTCGAGGCCGTAGCTAAGGAATTCGAAGAGAAATTCGGGGAACCGGGTACGATGAAGGACCTGCTCAGCTACCAACTCTACCCAAAGGTATACTCCGACTACCACGAGTTTCAGTCGGACTACGGTCAGGTCGGTAACATTCCGACCCTGGCTTTCTTCTACGGCCTGAAGCCGAACGAGGAGATTCTGGTCCGCCTGAGTGCCGGTAAGCGCATTGCCATCAAGTACCTGAACATGACGAACGCCGACGAGCACGGGAACCGGCTGGTCTTCTTCGTACTGAACGGACAGACGCGCTCCGTCACCATCCGCGACAACAGCCTGGAGAGCAAGGTGGCCGTTCACCAGAAGGCATTGTCCCCGAACGAGATCGGGTCTCCGCTCCAGGGTAACCTGAGTCGTATCCTGGTGAAGGTGGGCGATATGGTGGAAGCCGGTGACCCGCTGTTCGTGATCGAGGCCATGAAAATGGAATCAACGATTACGAGTCCGGTAGCGGGCGAGATCACGGCGGTGGCGCTGGGGGAGAAGACGCTGGTGGAGGCGAATGATCTGGTGGTACGGGTGGGGTGAGGAGTCCGGAGGACTCCTTACTATTCAGCCAGGGGCGACGCCCCTGGCTGGGGAACAAAGAGTCCTCCGGGCTCAAATTTGTAAAACAAATTGTTTATATTTGAGGCGAAGTGAAGCGTGCCGCCAACCACGATTCCATGCCACAGTCTTTCTCTCGTGTCGTACTACACACCGTATTTTCTACCAAATTTCGGCGGCCCCTTATCGACGGGCACATTGAACCCCAGCTCTACGCGATCATCACCCACCTACTGCGGAAAAAGGGGTGCATCAGGATCACCATCGGTGGAACCCCCGATCATGTCCATATTCTTCACACGCTGCCCCGTACGGAACGTATCTGCGACGTGATTGAGGAGATCAAAAAGGTGAGTAGTAAATGGATAAAAACGAAGGGTTCGCAATACGCGGACTTCGAATGGCAAATCGGCTACGCCACCCACTCAGCGGACTACCGACGGCTGGACAGGCTGAAGAACTACATCCGCGATCAGAAAATGCACCACGGGATTCACGACCGGGGCTTTATCCGGGAGTATTCCGCGCTGCTCCGCGCCTACGGACACGAATTTGATCCGAAGTATCAGTTTCCGGTGGTGGAATGAGGAGTCCGGAGGACTCCCTGATATTCAGCTAGGGGCGTCGCCCCTAGCTGGTTAGTAAAGAGTCCTCCGGACTCACTTGGGTCAGGTTATTGCTCCCCGTAACCCCAGCTCAATCACCTCCAAATTCTTTACCACCCCTTCACTCACCTCGAACCGCACCGCCGTGCGCACCTTGTGAAAGCCGTGCTTCCCGCAGGCACCCGGGTTGATGTGCAGCAGTGGACGACCGTCCGGCCGCGGCAATTTCGGGTCCGGCATCACCTTGAGGATGTGGGAGTGCCCGCAGAGGTACAGCCCGGGACGATGCTCCCGCAACAGGGCCCGTACCCGGGCGGTGTACCGGCCGGGGTAGCCGCCGATGTGGGTCATAAAAACGGAGAGGCCGGCCACCTCGAAGTGGTTGTTCAGCGGCAGCCGGGCCCGAACCTTCGCGTCATCGATGTTGCCGTAGACGCCGCGTAACGGTTTAACCGCTTCCAGCTCATCGAGCAGGGAAACGTCACCGACGTCTCCGGCGTGCCAGATTTCATCGCAGTTCGCGAAGTGATCCAGGAGGGTAGGGTCCAGGTAGGAGTGGGTATCGGAGAGGAGGCCGATCTTCATAGCAAGAGGAAAGATCATCCCGTAAGCGAGATTGAAAGAAGAAAGACCACTACGCCAATGTTATCACAGAAGGAAGAATGTCTTTCTTCTTTCAAATTGCGGAGCAATTGGTCTTTCCTCTTTTTTCCCGCTACGCCAGGGCGTACCGTCGAATCGCTTCCAGTAACCGGCGACGGGGCCGGAAGGAGACTTTGGGCAGGGCGGCCTGGGCCTCCACGAGTTCGGTAAGTTCCATGCGGATGACGGGGTCTCCGGCGATGGCGGCCTCGGTGGCCCGTAACTGGGCCGGGGTGGTGTCGCCGTAGGCGTAGGCGACCAAATCATTCAGGGTAAAAGTTTGCATCATGTATCGACTTTTAGTGCTTAAGGTTAATCCGACAGGAATATAGTGGTTTATTCGCGAACCCACTGCTGGGTGCGGTAGAGTCCGGTCCAGTGTTTGCCACGGACGTAGAGTACGTTGGGTGCATCCGGTTCGAGCCAGATGCTGAGACGGTAGGAAGCGCCCTTTTCGGGGTCGAACACCGTGCCGCCGTTCCACTCATCGCCATCCCGGCTAAGGTTGCGGATGATGGTCAGGCCGAGGATGGGGCGGTTGCGGTCGGGGCCTTCGCACTTCGTGCATTTGGCACCTGCGTCCGCGCCCTTGCCCAGAATTTCGGCAATATCGCCGAAGAGCTGGCCGTCGCGCTCGTAGATACGAATGATGCTGCGCGCCTCCCCGGTATCTTCGTTCAGGGTTTTCCACCGGCCGATCGGGCTGGCCGTTTGTGCCAGGAGGGTAGCGGAAAACAGGAAAAGGAAGAAGACGATCGGGTAGCGGTGCGCCATGTAGCGGTTTTGCGAGAGTAACGGCGTGGCGGTCAAAATTCGTATGCGGCGGTATGTTAATGGGCGTCCCGCTAGCTATCGGGAGGGTGCAAGGCTGATAACCATTAGCAATAGGGCCACCCTCCGAGTGGAAGGTGGCCCCGCGCTACTAAAATGGGTAATATTATTTGATGGTGTAGGTGAGTCCGAAGCGGAAGTCTACCCCCCGTTGAAAGTTCTCGTACACGTAGGTCCGGCCGTTGTAGGGTTGCGTGGTCAGCCGGTAGGGGTCATTGGTAATGTTCAGAATGCTGGCCCGGACGCGAACGTTGTCTCCCAGACGCTTACTGGCGACGAAGTCGAGTTGCGAACGCCCTTCCAGGGTCTGGTTGAGTACCGCTACGTTGCTCAGCGCCACCAGTTGATCTCCGACACTGTTCAGGGAGAGGGCTACGTCCCATCCCTTGTCGTTGTCAAGAAAATTCAGGGCTGCGTTGACGATGTACTTCGGCTGATTGAGGAAGGGAGCGGAGTCGGAAGAAAAGGCACCGCCGGCCTGGGTTTCCACCTCGCTCTGAATGTAAGTGGCGTTGGAGGCGAGGTAGAAATTATTCAGGGCGGAAGTGAGGAAGCCGAGGTTTTTGCGAACCTCGAGCTCGATTCCGTAGAGCCACCCCGAGGGCGTATTGTCGTACTGGAACTCCAGGTTGCTGGAAGCCAGACGTTGGCGGATGATGGGGTCCTGAAAGTCTTTGTAGTACCCACTGATCGCGATTACTTCGTTTCCACCGGGGAAATACTCCAGGCGCAGGTCGAAGTTGTCCACCAAACCGCGGCTGAGGGAGTCCGGGTTGCCGCGCTCGAAGCTATTGATGAGGGGGTCAAAAATTACGAAGGAGCTGATCTCCCGCATATTGGGCCTTACCAGGGTTTTAGACCAGGTGGCGCGGATGTTGAAGTCTTCTACCACTTCGTAAATTACGTTGGCTGAGGGAAGGAAATCCACCTCGTCGATCTTACCGACAGCCGCGGCCGTATCCCGGCTGACCGATTCCATGTCGGTCGTTTCCACCCGCAGGCCGCCCACCAACTTCAGGTTGTCCGTTACCTGCCAGACCCCCATACCGTAGGCGGCGGTGATTTTCTCAAAGCCGGTGTAGGAATCCTGAAAGCGCGTCATATCGGCCAAGTAATTTCCTACCAACTGACGTCCTTCCCTCCGTGGATCGGGACCGATAACCCCGCTGTTTTCCGCCGAGGTAAATTCGTTGACGTCTCCGCCCAGCTCATTCAGCGTGGTGGAAGCCGTCCGGGCCTGTAAGTTGAATTGATCCTGGGTACTGGAACGGTCTTTGTTGGAGTAGTACCCGCCAAACTTCAGGCTGGTACCCTTCTTTTTACCGATCGGAAGCGTCAGGTCGATTTTACCAGTCTGCTGCTCGTCCTCGAGATCGCGCCAGAACAGAATCGGACTGTTGACGTCCGCACCGTCAAAACCACCGTAAACACCGGTTTGCGTATTGAAGGTGTTCTCGAAAAACCGGGTCTGGGGTTCTATCTGGGAGCTGTTCACCAGGCTGGTCCGCCACTCAATTTTGGCGTTGTTGAGCTTCGGGAAGTTGTGCTCCCCTCCCAGCTGGTAGTTAAACATTTCTTGCTCGATGAAGCTCAGCTGATAACCCTGTAACAGACGGGGGGCGATCAGATTGTCTGGCCGGCTACCCTGTACCCGGCGGCTGATTTTTTCCGAGGTGTGGTTGTACATGCCGGTAAAGCTCAGTTCGTGGCTGGGGCCGATCCGGTAAGCAAGGCCGACCAGCCCACTGGTGGTAGGGTTCAAAACGCTACGATCCGTACGAATGTCCAGACGGGGCTCGAGGGTGTCGCTTTCAAAGTCGATCACTTCGAAGTTGGCCGTTCCGTAATCCTCGAGGTGCTGGTAATCCTGTTTGAAGGAGGCCGTGGCGATAACCCCCAGGGTGTTGGCACCGACCTTGAACTTATTGCCGTAGGAGGCGGCCAGTCCGTGGTCCAGGTTACTCCGATTGGTCTCGGGGACGAATTTGTTGTTGATGCTGGCGAAGGAGCCCTGGATGGCTTCCGTAGCCGCCGGATCTCCGGCCGCGGCCATGTTTACGCCCGTCCGGCTGAGGAATTGACGGCTTTCGGGGTTTGAGAATACTTCCGGGATGGCCCGCGCATTATCGTATCCCAGGTAATCATTGCTTCCCCCCTCGTGGGTCAGGAAGTTGTCCGTCAGGTTGCTCTGGCTGTTATACCCGCCGCTGACCGAGATAGAGATGGTCTTCAGGTCGGGGAATTTTTTGGTTCGGATATCGATATTGCCTCCGGTAAAGTTACCCGGTTGGTCGGGGGTAAAGGTTTTGGAGGTACTGATGTTATCGACCAGGTTAGTGGGGATCAAGTCGAGCTGAGCGGAGTTCCGGTAGGGGTCCGTGGAGGGCATGATCAGCCCGTTCAACTGGGTCAGGGAGTAGCGGTCGCCCAGTCCACGAATGAAGACGTACTTACCACCCGAGACGCTGGCCCCGGTGACCTTCTTCAGGGCACCGCTCGCATCGCTGGCTCCGTAACGGGCCATTTCCTGAACGGACAGGTTGTCAGAGATCACGATGGACTCTTTCCGTTCTACCAGGACGGCAACCTCCGTGTTGGTCAATCGCTCGGCCGTAACCGTGACGTTCAGTTCCAGGGCCACCCCTTCTTCGTCACTCATCGTGACGTCCTGGTAAGTGACCTCACCGTCGACGACGGTGATGCCCTCGACGATCTGCGTCGGATAACCGGTGTAGGAATACTCCAGGACGTAAGATCCCGGATCAAGCCGGAGGCTGTACTTGCCGTCAAAGTCAGTCGTGGTGCCATTGGTGGTTCCCTGTATGACGATGTAGGCCCCGATGACGGTTTCCCCAGAGGCTTTGTCTACAATGGTTCCGCTGATGGCTCCCTGGGCGCACAGAAAGCCGCCGGTGAGAAAAAAGAGCGTGAGGAGCGTCACGGCGCGTTGTTTCAAATTACCCATTACGTAAATTATTGAAAGGAAAAATGCCGCCCCGTACCGTTGGGGGTGCGGAGCGGCAATAGTATGTTTCGTGAATACAGCTTAGCGGGCGACGGTGAGTCGTTGGGCCACTACGCCGGCCTGGGTGTCCAGGATCAGGTAGTAAAGACCAGATTTGAGACCATCTACGTCGTAGCGCAGGGTCGTTTCTCCCGCTACCATTTGGCCGATGTTTTCCTTGCTGATCAGGCGACCGGTCTGGTCGAAAACAGACAGGGCGTTGACCCCGGAAGCGAAGGGCAGGTTAAAGGTCAGATTCGTGTAGTAACTGGCCGGGTTCGGAGCGGGAACGCCGATCTTCAACCCGTTGGCAGCCTGACCGAAGTCGGCCGTGCCTACGGTAAGCGGGCGCGCATCTACGATGACGCCAAGACGGAAGGCGTGGGTGAAGCGCAGCCAGTACGCGTCGTTTTCGAACGGGTCAAAAGCACCAAAGTAGGGAGCGCTGTCGAAGAAACCGTCGTCGGGAGCGTCCAGGTCGCTGAAGTTTGCCGGGCTGCCGGAGACGGGGCGGGGGTCGGTACCATTACCATCCTCACCGTTATCCTCGGAGGCATTGTCCCAGTTGATACGGAAAAGCTCCGGATCGTCAATGGTCTGGTCCTGGGCGACAAGCAGGGTGAGCACCTGCTGCACTACGGCGTTGGTGGCATCGTCGACGCGAACGAATTCGGTCGGGGTGTTTCCGTCACCGAAGTTCCACCAGAGGTTGTTGGTCAGGGTGAAGTCGCTGGCCAGGTAACGGGCGGCACTGTTATTCGCCAAACGAAGACCGTCGCGTCCGAATTCGGTGAAAATAGCGTTGCCGTAAGTTGCGGCGCCGTTCTCTTTGATGTTGATGCCATTGTTGGCGTCGTCCATTTCGGCAGCTCCCATACCGATGTAGGTGGTATTGAAGAACTGCTGAAGACGGCCACCGGCCTGGACCGGATTCGGAGAACCGTCGTGCTCTCCTCCGTTTTGGGTGTTGGTGGAAGGGTCGTTGTTCAGGAACATCGTGAACAGGAACTGACCGCGGCCACCCCAGTTGTTGTCCGTATCGAAACTGTCATCACCACAGAAGATGACGGCGGCATGCTTGATGTCGACCGTGCCACCGAAGAATTCGATGCCGTCGTCGGCGTTACCGTAAACTTCTACGTACTCAATTTCGGTGCCGCGTCCAACGCCACCCAGGGTCAGGCCGTTGATCTCACTGTCGGCAATCAGTTCATCCCCACCGTAAAGAATGGAGACATAACGGATGATTCCGCTATTGTCATCATCGTCGTTTCCTCCGTAGAGCGTGCGTGCCTCGGAAGGGATGCCTTCGATGTTGGCCACACCGGCACCGTCCCGGTCACCGACGGTAGCGTTTCCGAGCAGGATCAAACCACCCCAGGAACCGCGCGCATCGGCTACGCCGAATACGTCTTCGTCCACGTCAACCCCCGTGAATACGATGGGGTCGGACTCCGTACCAATAGCTTTGATCTGCGCGCCACGGGTGATGATCAGTGCCGAACTCGGGCGGTTGTCAATAGCGGAGGCAGGGAGGCCCTCGATGCGGGTACCGGCGGGAATGTTCAGGCAGCTGCCGGCTTCCACGTAAACGTAACCGGATAAGCGGTAAATGGTGTCAGCGGACCAGCTGTACTCGGTGTTACCCACCAGGCTGGCATCGGTGATGACGCGAACGGGGCGGTCGGCGATCAGGTCTCCGAAGTATCCCTGCTCATCGAGGTTCGTCCATCCCAGGGCCCAGTTGGTGCCAAAGGAGAAAGCGCCACGGTAGCTGACCTCTTCGAAAAAGTCATCCTCCTCGGGGTATTCGGCCAGTCCGGTCAGGGCGGGGGAGCCTACGCCGGGGCGCGGGTCCAGCATACCGTTCGTCGTACGGCTGATGCCGTTGAGCAGGGGAGAGGCAACGGTCTGCTCCTGGGAGATCAAACGGTTGAGTACCGAGGTGACCGTAGCGGGAGCGGCATCATCAATGCGGACGAATGCGGCGGGGTCGTTGCCATCGCCAAAGTTCCACCAGATGTTGTTCCGGAGGTCGAAGTCCTGGGCCAGGTAGCGAGCGGCCGAGTTGCCGGATAGACGCAGTCCGTCCTTACCGAACTCGGTGAAGATGGAATTACTGTAGGAGATGGCCCCGTTTTCCTTGATGCGCAGGGCATTGTTGCCATTACCGTCGTCGGAATTTTGTCCCATGCCAATGTAAGTGGCATTGTAGAATTCCTGCAGACGACCGCCGGCCTGGCTGGGGTCTTCGGAACCGTCGTGCTCACCACCATTCTGTTGGTTGCTGGTAGGGTCCTGGGGGAACTGAATGGCGAAGAGGAATTGCCCGCGTCCGCCCCAGTTGTAGTCCGTATCCACACTGTCGTCGCCGCAAAAAGCCACGACGGCATACTTGATGTCGACGGTGCCACCGAAAATCTCGATGCCATCGTCACTGTTGGCGAAGACCTCTACGTACTCGATCTCCGTGCCGCGACCGACACCACCGAGGGTAAGGCCATTGATTTCGCTGTCGGCGATCAGTTCCGCGCCACCGTAACGAATGGAGACATAGCGGACTTTGCCGCTGTTGTCTTCGTCGTTGTTACCGCCGAAGAGCGTGCGGCTCTCCTGTACGATGCCTTCGATGTTGGCCTGACCGGTACCGTTTTCTTCACCGACAGTGGCGGAACCCAGGATGATCAGGCCACCCCAGCCACCGCGGCCGTCTACCGGATCGAGGAAACCGTCGTCTTCCGTAGAGGTGAAAACAATAGGATTGTTGGAGGTGCCTTCGGCAAAGATCTGAGCTCCACGAGTGATGATCAGGGCGGAAGCCGGCCGGTTATCGGCGGCGGAGGCCGGCAGGCCTTCGATACGGGTACCGGGTTCGATCGTAAGGGTAGACCCGGTTTCCAGGTACACGTAGCCGGACAGCTCGTATACATTGTCCGAAGTCCAGGTGTAATCTTGTCCACCCATCAGTGTGGCGTCCGTAACCTGAACCCGGGACTGGGCTAATAACGAAGTCGTAAGGAAAGTAAAAATCAGAAGTATGGGTAATAGTCTAATCATGGCTCAGAGCTTGTTTATTTGAGCCACAAAGGTCTCCCGACAGCATGAAGGAGAGACTACCCATAAGTTAACTTTGTGTAAATCGTACCCTAAGTAGGCACCGGGCCAATCGTTACCGACGTCCGGACGGGGGATTCGACCGGAATTTTAAAAACGATCGTAAAATTTCCAACAAGCTCTAAAACTCAAACAACGTCCCCGCGCTCCCCGGCGCCACCGCCCCGATGTGGTGGTAGGCCTTCTCCGTCGCCTGCCGGCCCCGGGGTGTCCGCATCAGGTACCCCTCCATGATCAGGAAGGGCTCGTGGACCTCCTCGATGGTGCCGGTGTCTTCTCCGACCGCCGTGGCGATGGTGGAAACGCCTACGGGGCCGCCCTTGAACTTGTGGATGATGGCGTCCAGGATCTTGTTGTCCATCTCGTCGAGGCCGCCCTCGTCGACGTTCAGGGCCGCCAGGCCGAAGTCGGCGATCTCCTTGTCGATCGTGCCGTCCCCCTTTACCTGGGCGAAATCCCGGATACGGCGCAGCAGGGCGTTGGCGATGCGGGGGGTACCCCGGCTGCGTCGGGCGATCTCGGCCGCCCCGTCCGGCGTGATCGGTACGGCCATGATCTCGCAACTCCGCTTGATGATCTTGATGAGCGTCTCCGTATTGTAGTAGTCGAGCAGGCAATTGATGCCGAAGCGGGCGCGCATCGGGGCGGTCAGCAGGCCCATCCGGGTAGTGGCCCCGACGAGGGTGAAGGGGCTCAGGTTAATCTGTACCGAGCGGGCGTTGGGGCCGCTGTCGATCATGATGTCGATGCGGAAATCCTCCATGGCGGAGTAGAGATACTCCTCCACTACGGTATTGAGGCGGTGGATCTCGTCGATGAACAGCACGTCACCGTCGTTTAGGTTGGTCAGCAGCCCGGCCAGGTCACCCGGTTTCTCCAGTACGGGGCCGCTGGTCAGTTTCAGGTCGGCTCCCAGTTCGTGGGCGATGATGTGACTCAGGGTGGTCTTGCCCAGCCCCGGGGGGCCGTGCAGCAGTACGTGGTCCAGGCTGTCGCCGCGCTGCACGGCCGCCTGAATGAATACTTTCAGGTTCTCGACGATCTTGGGCTGGCCGCTGAATTCACTCAGGGAATCGGGGCGTAGGGCCCGCTCCATGCTGTTGTCCTCGGCGGACAACCGGTCGGCGTTGGGGTCGAGGTGCTCGTTCATACTCCGCGAAGATAGGCAACAATTTGTTTAAACTACCCCAGCATCTTTCCCAGATTGCTGGCGGCCGTCGGGTAGGTCCAGATCATGCGTTGCAGGGCGGAGACCGTGATTTTCTGGTGAATGGCCAGGGCGAACAGGTTGATCAGCTCGTGGGCGGTGGGGCCGACCAGGTGGGCCCCCAGTACCAGATCACTGTCTTCGTCAAGGAAAATCTTGTAGGCGTACACCGGGGAATTCAGCCGGTGGGCGTGGAACCAGTCAGTGGCGTCCTCGAACTTGGTCCGAATGTTCTTAGGTGATTTATCGGCCTCTTCCTGCGTCATCCCGACGGCCGCGATGGGTGGGTCGCTGAAACAAACGGTGGGGATGGGGTAATAATCGATCTGGCGGTCCTTATCGTGAAACAGGTTGTCAATTATGATGGCGGCCTCGTGGGTGGCGACCGGGGTCAGGGGCAGCCCCGTATCGGTACAGTCGCCTACGGCGTAAATATGGCTGACGCAGGTGCAAAGTTTACTAGAAACCGTAATGCCCTTCTTTTCATCATAGTCGACTCCCGCCGCTTCGAGGTTCAGTTGCTGAAGCAGGGGCGTTCGACCGGTACAGTTGAAAACGCGGTCGGCCGTAATTTCTTTCGTTTTTCCGTCTTCCCCTTCGATGGTGACGAAAAGTCGATCGTCGGATTTTCGCACGGCGGTCGCCTGGTGGTTGACATGAAAGACGATACCCCGCTCCTCGTTGGCGGCCTGAAGTTTCTTAGCCAGGTCGCCGTCGAACTGGGCGGCGGGGTAGGGGTCGGCCACCACTACTTCCACCTTCGCCCCGAGCAGGCAGGCCAGATTAGCGAAGCCGGTCCCGATGTATCCCCCTCCGATGATGATAATCTTCTCCGGGAGCCGGTCCTGGTCGAGGAAGGCCTCGGAGTCTAGGGTGAGTTCCCCACCGGGAACGTCCAGCCTGGCCGGTTCCATGCCGGCGGCGATGACGATGGTTTCCCCCCGCACGATGGTCTCCTCTCCGAAGCGGACCCGGTGAGCGTCCAGGAAAGTCGCCCAGCCGTGGAAGGTGTGGACACCCCGTTCTCCGAGTTTTTTCTCGGCTTTTTCCGGAATGGGTTCGGTGAACGTGCGTTTCCAGGCCATCAGGTCGGTCCAGCTGATCCGTGGTTCCTCAACGATTCCCTTACCGCAGAGCTGGTGGGTGCGGGCCACGGCATCGGCTACTCCGTGGAGGACCATTTTGGGGTCGCAGCCCCGCAGCGGGCAGGCCCCGCCGTAGTCATATCCTTCCGTGATGGCGACGGTCTTTCCGGCCTCCGCGGCGGCGAGCGCGATCTGTTGCCCCGCGGGCCCCGAACCGATAATAACAAAATCATAGGACTTTTCACTCATGTCGGTTCAACCGGGGTGGCGGGGGGCATTGTTCCGTAAACACTGAGAAACCGTTAAAATTTCCGTCCCTGCCCTAGCGTTGGAACGACCTTACTCCCCCACTATGAATAAATTTTGCACCTGCGTGCTCGCCCTCCTTTTCCTCGTCCCCGGTTTGCACGCCCAGGACCTTGCCGCCATCTACCACCACTCCGACGCCGAAGTGCGCCAGGTGGACATAGCCGGCTGGGAGGCCTTCCTGGCCGACCACGAAAGCCAGGTGAGCGCCGGTTACCGACTGACCGACCTGGAGACGATCCGCAACGGAGCCGACGAGCGCCGCTACCTCGGCATCTACACCCAGAGCTCCCTGGAAGACCACGTAGAGCAAGTCAGCACCTGGGCCGAGTTCATCAAACTCAAGCGCAAGATGGCCGATTACGAGTACACGATGATCGACGTGGCCGCCGTGGTCAACAACGAGAGCGACTACGATTTTTACGGTGTCTGGGTCAAGGAGGCCCACCCGGTGATCCACAAAGTTTGGTTTCTGGACAGCCGGGAGACGATGGTCGACCGCACCAAAAAGATGGCCCGGGATCGCTTCAAGATCAAGAAGGTACACGTGCTGGCCGTACCCAACGGAGAGCCGGCTTTCGTGGTACTCTACCACTTCAGCCCCATCAACCGCTATAATTTCCTGCACTTCTCCGAGACCCCCGAGGATTTTGCCGAGGAGGTCCAGGAGCGCATCGCCAGTAAGGTCCAGCTGATCGACTACGCCTACTACCGGGAGGGCAACCAGAACCTGTACATGGGCATCTTCCAGGATGGCGATTACGACACCGAGTTCATCCCCCACATTGAGAATGCCGACATCGGTGCCCGGTCGGATAGCCTGGTGGCGACGCGGGGGCTGCAGCTGGTGAATTTGTCGGTGAATTAGACCCTGTCCATCAGAATCTGTCCGCTGGAATAGGTGATGGCTTCCCCGATCAGCACCACCTTTTTCTTCCCCTTCATCCTGCAAACGAGATGGCCCCGGCGGCTGCCTCCCTGGCGGGCGGTGAAGGTCTTTTTGCCGAGCCGGTCGGCCCAGTAGGGGGTGAGCAGGGTATGCGCGCTACCGGTAACGGGATCCTCGGCAATGCCGAAAGCGGGGTAGAAGCCACGACTGACGATGTCGGTACGCTTACCCGGGGCGGTAACGAGCAGGCCGCGCCGTTTGAGTTTGGCCAAGCGGGGAAGATCGGGTTGCAGTTGTTCCACCTGCCGCTGGTTTTTCAGGACGACCAGCAGATCATCGGTTCCCCGGAAGACAGCCTCCGGCTTGAGGCCGTTCAGGATGGCCCGGACTTTTTTGGAGGAACGTGCCGGCTGGGGGAGGTCCGCCGCGAACTCCATAGCATAAGAATCGTCTTCCTGGACGTTTACGGTGATGGTACCGGCTTCCCGGGTCCGGAAGCGCATTCGTCGGAGGCTCTCCCCTCCGCTCCGGTAAAGGATGTGGGCCGCCGCCAGGGTGGCGTGTCCGCAGAGGCGCACCTCCTGAGTGGGCGTGAACCAGCGAATGTCGAATTTCCCCCTTCCCCGGATGACGACGAAGGCAGTTTCGGAGAGGTTGTTCTCCCTGGCAATGTGCTGCATCAGCTTCCCGGAAGGAAATTCCGGGACGGGAACAACGGCCGCGGGGTTGCCCCGAAAGAGGCGATCCGTAAAGGCATCGACTTGATAAATGGGAAGATTATGCATATGATTTTATATTTTAGCCCCGGTAACCGAGAGAAATCGCTTCAATAATGGGAACTGAGGTCGTTTATTTTGGCGGTTGGCGTGACTATTTGTGTGTTTAACACGTCAAAGCGAGCGTATTGCAAAACAGTTTATACTATTACCGCTGTTATAGTAACATTAAGCGAATAAGCCTGATTCACATATCAAATCAAGGATGACTACTCACACAACTTCCGGACCGGATTTCCTTTTCTTGCGCGAAGGTACCACCTACACGAAAATGCCACTGTCCGACATCTACTACATCCAGGCGGACGGTAACTACGCCTACATCCAGACCAAGGACCGCCGTTTCGCCGTCAAGCGGTCGCTGGCCACCATTACCGAAGAACTGAACGAAGACGAGTTCGTACGCGCCAGCCGCGGCCTGCTCGTTAACTTCACCAAGGTCGATGAGATCAGCTTCGCCGAAGGGCGGCTGCAAGTAGGCGAACACACTCTGAAACTCGGTAAAGCCTACCACGCTGACATCAAGTCGCGCATGCCCCGACTCTAACCGAGGCAACATTAGCGGGACCGGGCGCTTTAGGTAAACGTGAAATTCATCGTTTACGACATCGAAGCAACCTGCTGGGAGGGCAAACCTCCCGGCATGGTTCAGGAAACCATTGAGATCGGCGCCTATGCCGTAGACAGTTACGGCACCGTAGGCAGCGCCTTCAGCCGTCTGATCAAACCGGTACTGCATCCGCAACTCAGTTACTTTTGCCGCCGCCTGACCAACATCGATCAGTCTGACGTCAACCGGGCCCGCGATTTCCGTCGGGTCACGGAGGCCTTTCAGGACTGGATCGGGCTGGACGAAGAGTACCTGCTCTGTAGCTGGGGGAAATTCGACAAGACCCAGTTGATCCGCGATTGCGAATTGCACCGTATGGACAGCTGGTGGCTGGACGACCACATCGACCTCAAGGCTCAGTACCAGGAGATCCGGGGGCTGCCCAAGAAAAGGGGACTGGCCGCGGCCGTTCGCCACGAGGGCTTCGAATGGACGGGAGAACAACACCGCGCGCTGGACGATTCCGAGAACACGGTGAAGATTTTTCAGCGATTGCTGGACGTCTGGCGGTACTGAGTTAATGGTTGGACCGTTGGATCGTTGGTGATACACGTCGGAGCCGAACGGTCCAAAACCTACGCCGTCACGTCCTTCCTCCTCCTATCCAGTTCCTGCTGAATGATACAGCGTAGCCGTTTGCTCTTTCCGGTACAGCTGAACTTGCCCGCAATGAACCAGGAGAGAGAAACCAGGGCCAGCAGGCACACGGGAATGGCCAACAGCAGGGCGTACACTATCCAGTGCAGACCGGCCAGCCCGAAGGCGCAAGCAGCGAACATCAGAAAGGGAATGGCCAGCCCGAGCTGGAACATGAGCTGTCGCAGGCTGCGCAATTTGAGGTCCTGTAACCGCAGTTGACGCAGCAGGTGATGCAGTTCGTAGGTAGCATACGCATTGGCTCCCCCCGTCAGGATGAGGAGGAAATCGTCGTTACCGGCCTTTTCGAGGCGGCTGATCTGTCGGTTCCAGAAACGTTCTGCCATGTCCTCATAAAAATAGCAAGAAGGGGCCCTAGGTTCAAACCTTTTACGGACCTTTTGCACAAAACGTCGCGTTTTGATATTTGAAATTATTTGTTTTTAATTGCGGAGTTTGCAATATTTGCGGGTAACGGTGTTCTAAGCAGGATAAACATGACGCAGGAGAAAGCCAGGGCTGCCCTGAAGAAATATTTCGGTTACGATGATTTTCGACCCCTCCAGGCGAGCATCATTCAGCACGTGTACGACGGAAACGACGGCATCGTACTGATGCCCACCGGCGGCGGAAAATCCATGTGTTTCCAGATTCCGGCCGTTACCCTGACCGGGACGACCGTAGTGGTCAGCCCCCTGATCTCGCTGATGAAGGACCAGGTGGACGGGCTGCGGGCCGTCGGTATCCGGGCGGGCTTCCTGAACTCCAGCCAGTCCGGCACCGAGAACCACCAGATAGAACAGGCCTACGAGAACGGGGAATTGCACCTGCTGTACGTCTCTCCGGAGAAATTACTCAGCCCCGGTTTTTTCCCCTTTCTGAAACGACGCAAGGTTTGCCTTTTTGCCATCGATGAGGCCCATTGCATCTCGGCCTGGGGACACGACTTTCGCCCGGAATACACCCAGTTGGATAAGCTCAAGGGTAGTTTCCCGGAAGTACCCATCCTGGCCCTGACGGCCACCGCCGACCGGCTGACCCGGGCGGATATGGCCAAACAACTCGGTATTCCCGAAGCTAAACAGTTCATCGCCAGTTTTAACCGCCCGAACCTCAGTTTGGAAGTCCGCCCCGGCCGAAAGCGCCGCGAGCAGATCGTTAATTTCATCCAGCAGCGGCCCAGAGAGGCAGGCATCATTTACTGCCTGAGCCGTAAGCAAACGGAAACCCTGGCCGGGAAACTCCGTGAGGTCGGCTTCAACGCCGAGAGCTACCACGCCGGCATGAGTAGCGGACAGCGGGCCAAAGTACAGGGCGACTTCATCAACGACAAGGTAGACATCGTCTGCGCCACGGTGGCCTTCGGAATGGGTATCGACAAGAGCAACGTTCGCTGGGTCATCCACTACACCATGCCTAAAAACCTGGAAAACTATTACCAGGAGATCGGCCGGGCCGGCCGGGATGGCGCCAAGGCGGACACCCTGTTGTTTTATTCCTACGGGGACTACATGACGCTTAAGGATATGCTGGGCGGCGGGCAGAATAGTGAGATCGTTCTGGCCAAACTGGACCGGATGCGGGAGTTCGCCGAAAGCCTGGCCTGCCGTCGTCGTATCCTGCTCAACTACTTCAGCGAGGACCACGCCGAAAATTGCGGGAATTGTGACATTTGCGCCAACCCCCCGGAGCGTTTCGACGGCACCGTCATCGCCCAGAAAGCCCTCAGCGCCATTGCCCGCCTTCGTGAAGGGGTGGGGATGAATATGGTCATTGACGTGCTCCGGGGGTCCGCCCGCCGGGAAGTGGTGGAGCGGGGGTTCGACAAGATCAAGACCTACGGGGCCGGCCGGGACATGAGCCTCAACGACTGGGGCTACTTCTTCAACCAGCTCATCAACCTGGGCTACGCCTACATCGCCCACGAGGACCACAACAAAATGCGCCTCACCGAGGCCGCCAAGCGCGTCCTGTTCCGGGGCGAACGGGTGGAACTGGTGAAGTTTCAGATCACCCAGGCCCGTAGGAAGGCCGAAGACGGGAAGACCGCCAAGCGCGCCCAGGCCCCCCGCAGCCGTAATACGCTCTTCGAGGAACTGCGTACCGTCAGGACCGGCCTGGCCAAGGAGTTCGGCATCCCGCCCTACCTGGTCTTCTCCGACAAGACACTGGAGGAAATGGCCGCCGCCGAGCCCACCGACGATGCCGCCTTCGGCCGGATAAGCGGGGTGGGAGAGCGGAAACTCCAGCGCTTCGGCGATCACTTCCTGACCGCCATCCGGAACTTCACCGGGAAATCCGAAACGACCGCCGCGCCGGCAACGAAGTCAGCACCCGGGCCGAAAAAGAACAAAACGGCCGCCCACCTGGAAACCTTCCGGGCCTATCAGGACGGAGCGGAGTTGACCGGGATTGCCAAAGAGCGGGGTGTCACCCTCGGTACCATCCAGAATCACCTCATCAAGGCCTACCGGGAGGGAAAGGACTTCGAAATCACGGACCTGATCCCGAACGGCGTGCTGGATCTGGTCGACGAAGCCATCACGGAAACCGGAACCGACGCGGGTAAACGCGACCTCCTTCAGTACATTAGCGAACAACACGGTACCGACACCGTAACTTACCACCATATCGACCTCGTGCGGGCTTACCGCGACCGCCATCCGCTTACTACCGTTTAAACCCATGGAATACCTATTCGTCTACGGCACCCTGCTGAGTGACATCCCTTCTTCAATGAGCAAATTCCTGCGCCGTCGCGCCGACCTGGTGGGCAAGGCAACGACCAAAGGCAGGTTGCTGGACCTGGGCGGCTACCCCGGCTTTATTTCCGGTGGCGACCGGGTAACGGGAGAGTTGTACCGCATTCAACCCGACCGGGCGGAAGAAACCTGGGAGATGCTCGATGCCTACGAAAGCGTGACCGGCAGCAGCCAGGACGAGTACGTCCGCGAGTCCGTCGAGGCACAGGTGAGTGGTGGGGGAACGTTCACCGCGACCACCTATAGCTACATCGGTCCCACGAAGGGAAAGACAATCATCCCGAATGGCAATTATCCACCTTATTACCGGAACAACCCGGAACACCAGAAATTTACGGGACACTGAGTAGAAGATAAGACTATACCCTGTCTCCCTGTGGTCTATCTTCTGCCGAACCATTGTCTATGCAAATTCTCCACACCGCTGACTGGCACCTCGGCCACCGCCTCTACGAAAGGGACCGGACGGACGAGCACCGGGCCTTTCTGGACTGGCTGCTGCTCACCATCCGGCAGCGGGAGGTGGAATTGCTGATTGTAGCCGGGGATGTATTCGACAGCATGAACCCCTCCAATACGGCCCGGGGGCTGTACTACGACTTCCTGGCCCGGCTACGGACTACCGGCTGCCATTCGGTAGTCATCATCGGGGGTAATCACGATAGCCCGAGCCTGCTGGACGCGCCCGCCGAACTGATGGCACACTTTCGGATTCACGTGGTGGGCGGCGCTAAGCCGGAAGTGGCGGATCAACTCATTCCCATCGTTCGCCCGGGGGAGGGGGAGCCCTGTTTACTGGTCGCTGCCGTCCCTTTTTTGCGCGACCGTGACCTGAAGTACAGCGTGATCGGGGAAACGGCAACGGATCGCGTTTCCCGGATGCGGGAAGCCATCCGGCAGCATTACGTGGAAGTGGGCGAGGCCGTCCCGATAGCCATCGGGACAAAGTATCCGAATGTACCGATCGTGGCCACCGGCCATCTCTTCGCGGCCGGCAGCGAGGATGCGGAAGACAAACAGAGTAACATTTACCTGGCCGACAAACACAACATCCAGGCCGGTCAGTTTCCGGCCGTCTTCGATTACGTAGCCCTGGGGCACGTCCACCGGGCCCAGGCGGTCGGGGGAAGTGACCGCATCCGCTACGCCGGCAGCCCGGTAGCCCTCACTTTCGGGGAGGCAAAAATGAAACAGAGCGTCTGCCTCCTCGATCTGACTGTCCCCGGGCAGGAGGTCAGGGTAGAACGGATACCCGTACCGGTCAGCCGGGAACTGGTTCGTCTGCGCGGACCGGTGGAGGAAGTCAGGGCGGCCCTCACCCGGCTCGTCACCCGCCGGCAGGTAGCGGCCACCCACCGCTTCGGGCCCTGGGTGGAAGCGCGGGTCATAACCCCCCATCCACTGCCACTGCTACGCGAGGAATTGCGGGAACTGCTCGGGTCCGGGGAAGTCGAGTTGCTCGGTATCCGCACGGAGCGACCGGAAGGGGAGAAGGAATTGTCCGCCCCGACCGAAGACCTCCGTAGCCTCTCCGACTGGGATCCGGAGGAAGTCTTCCACCGTCTCTGTCACGGGGGAGGGGAGGGCGCCCGCGAAGATTATCCCGAACTCCTGGCCTCCTTCCGGGAACTGCGCGGCTGGATGACGGAGAAAGAAACCGATCGATGAGAATACTGCGCATCGGTATCCACAACCTGAATTCCCTGGCCGGCCACCAGGAGATCGATTTTCGTCAGGAACCCCTGCGGTCGTCCGGGCTCTACGCCATCGTGGGGCCGACCGGGGCGGGAAAGTCCACCATTCTGGATGCCGTCACCCTGGCCCTTTACGGCAAGACGGAACGGGACGATACCGGCAGCGAGGTGATGACCCACGGCACCGGGGAGTGTTTCGCCGAAGTGGAATTCGAAACCGACCGGGGCCGCTACCTCAGCCGCTGGGAACGCCGGCGGGCCCGCGGTAAGCCGGACGGGAACTTGCAGACCGCCTCCCGCCTCCTCCAGCAGTGGGACGAGAAAACCGGGGGGTTCCGTACCATCTCCGATACCAAACTGCGGGAGGTGGACCGGAAAACCACCGAAGTGGTGGGGTTGGATTACAACCGCTTCGTCCGCTCCGTCATGCTGACCCAGGGGCAGTTCGCCCGCTTCCTGAACTCCGATGTGTCCGACCGCGCCGACGTGCTGGAAAAGATAACCGGGACGGAAATTTACCGCGACCTGAGCCAGGCGGCCTTCGAACGCCACAAGATCGCCCGGGAATTACGCGACCGTATCGCGCAGGACCAGGATACGGCGTCCGCCCTCGGAGAGGAAGAAAGACAGGCCCTGGAAAAACTGCTCCGGGAAGGTCGGGAGAAGGTTATGCACCTGCGTCCGCGCCCGAAAGAAATCGGGGATCAGTTGGCGCGGTATGACGAAGAGTCCAAGCTGAAAGCGTCGGCAGTGGCGACCCGCAAGGAACTGGACCTCGCCGTAAAGGCGGAGCAAGACGCCCGGCCGGAGCGGGAGCGGCTGGGAGAGAGTTTGCGCCTGCAATCCCTGCGACAACCGCTGGCGGAACTGGCCGGACAGCGCGCCCGGCTGGCCACGGAAAAGGCGGAAATGAAGGCCGGCACCGCCGCTACGGAGGCTGCGCGGAGCGGGGTGCGGAAACTGGAAAAAAGCTTCGGAGAACTGGCGGAAAAACTGGTGAACTTCGAGGAGGAGCGACCGGAAAAACTGGCGACTCTGGCGCGGGCCGAAGCACTCGAAGCATCGCTGACGGTACTGGAACGGGACGCGAAAGAAAGCGAACGGCAACTGAAGGACATTACCGTTCAGCACGCTAAGACCGTGAACGATCTGCGGCGGCTGGAGGAGGAAAGAAATCCGCTGGCCGAACGGCTGGCGGGCCGCGATGCCGGTCAGTTGGAAACGGCGATCGCCACCGCGGAAACCCGGCTGGAAGCGTTGCGCGCGGAACGGGACACCCACGAACGGTGGGCCCGCTACCAGTCACTCGTCACTCAACTGGCGCGGGCCGAGGAGGCGCTCGCCCGGCGTAAACTTTTGCTGGACACGAGTTCGACGCTCGCTGCCTCCACTAAGCAGAAGTTGCTGGTCGCCGAAGAAAATGCCGTAAGTCGCCAGCGGCTGCTGAAACTGGCCGAACGGCAACGCGGGCTGGAGCCCGTCAAGGCCGCACTGACCGCCGGTGACCCCTGCCCGGTATGCGGTTCCACCGAGCACCCGGCCCTGGCCCACTTTGTACCCCTGACCGACGCCGATCTGGACCGTAGCCGGGCGGATGCGGAAGCGGCTGAACGTGCCCTGACGGAGGCGCGGAATGCCGAGCGGGAAGCGGCCCTGGCCACTACGAAGGCCAGCAGCGAACTGTCCGGGGCGAGGACGCAGGTGCAAAATGCCCGGGAAGAACTGAAAGCCGGTCGTCCCCCCGGGAAGGAGATCACTCCCGACCCGGTCGGCCTCCAGGCCGCGTTCGCCGAACAGGAAAAAACGATTACCGACCTGAAATTACTGCGCGCCACGGCCACCCGGCTGCTGGAGATCGACCCCCGCATGGCCGCCCTGCGGGAGCGCCGCACCGAACGGGAGGGGGAGCTGGCCAAAATCGTGAGTAAACTAAGGGGGCTGGGCGAGGAACGGATCCGCCTCAGCCAGGAGAAGGAATCGCTGATCGGTAAGCGTACCGTTGCCGATTGTCGAAAGATCTTCACCGACCGGGAGCGATTCCTGCGCGCCGAAGCAGAGGGAAGCCGGAAAGCCAGGGAGGAGGCGGTTGCCGTACTGGCCCGGGCCGAGGGACGGGAAAAAGCCCGCCGGGACAGTCTGGCGGTTTTGACGACCTGCCTGTCCGCCGCCCGGGAGACCGTAGCCGCCGGTTTGGCGAAGTTGTCGATCCCCGACGAAGCCGCCGCCACCGCCCGACTGCTCCCACCGGAGGAAGAGGAGCAACTACGTAGCCGGCTGACGGAGCTCGACCAGCGGCTGGCCACGCTGCGTGACCGGACAGAACGGGAGGAAAAACAAATCGAACGGCTGGCCGGCCAACTGGCGGAACTGCCCCCGGCCGCCGAACTGGAAAGCGAACTCACCACCCTGCTCGAAACCATCAGCGCCGCCGATCAGGAGACCGGCCGTTACCGGGAACGACTGGAACGCGACGACGCCCTGAAACAAAAAAACGCGGCCCTGGCCGCCCGGCTGACGGCGGCCAACCGGGAGCTGGAACGCTGGGCCCGACTGAACGACCTGATCGGACAGCAGAACGGCGTGAAGTTCAGCCGCTTCGCCCAGACCCTGACCCTGCGGCAACTCACTGAAGTCGGCAACCGCCACCTGGCCCGGATCAGCAAACGTTACCGGATGCGGCACCGGGCGGCGGAAGACCTGACGAGGGAGCAACTGGAACTGGAGATCATCGATACTTACCAGGCCGATAATGCTCGTCCGATGTCTACCCTCAGCGGGGGGGAGACCTTCCTGGTCAGTCTCGCCCTGGCCCTGGGGCTGTCCGAACTGGCCAGTGGCCGGGCGAATATCCGCAGCCTCTTCATCGACGAGGGCTTCGGAACCCTCGACGACCGGGTACTGGACAAGGCCATTACCGCCCTGGAACGGCTGGAGGGGCAGGGGAAGACGATCGGCCTCATCTCTCACGTGCGGGAGCTGCGGGAGCGCATTCACTGTCAGGTCCGGCTGGAAGCGGTGGGCAACGGATTAAGTTCGCTCTCCGTGGTTTCCGGCTGACGACCGGTCGTGTTGCCGTAGCCAATCCAGCACCACCCTTTCGAACCGCTCCGGAGCCTCCGCGAAGGCCACGTGCCCTACACCCTCCAGCACTTCGATGGTGGCATTGCGCAGGTAAGTGGCGTACTCCCGCTGGTGGTGGAAGGGGATAACGGGGTCCTGGTTGCCCGCAATGACGAGAACGGGATGGGAGAGCTGGTCCAGCTCATCCAGCAGGTCCATGTCGAGCAGGTAACGGAATAGGGACCGCATACTGTTGATATCGTGCCGACGAACGTCCGGGAAAATGTTTTCCAGCGTAGGGTCCAGGGCGGGGTAGGACAGCAGTCGCCGCCGCTTGCGGGCGTAGAACAGCGTAGCCAGTTTGAGGAAGATAACGTGACGCTGCAGTACCCACCAGCCGGCGTGGAAGGCGGCGCGCCGGAAGTTGTCTCCCCTGGAGAGGAACTGGAGTACGCCCTCCAACCCCCGTGCCCGGCCGTTCATGAACCCTCCGACCGACACGATGGAAAGCACCCGTTCCGGGTATTTGGCCGCGTAGTTGAGGGCCGCAAACCCGCCGAGGGAGTAGCCGACCAGGTGAAATTGCTTACCGGGGAGTACCGAATCCACGGACTCCGAGAAAAGACGGGCGAACAACGTCTCGCTGAGGTCGCCGGCGGAGATGTCACCGGAGTAGGTGCTGGGGTAGTGCAGGGGTAAACTGATCGAGTACCAGGAGCGATCGCGGCGAATCTCTTCGTACATGGCCGCTTCCCAGAAACGAAAGCTGGCCGTCAGGCCGTGGATCCACACCACCGGTGGCCGGCTGGCCCCGGGATTCGGGTGAGACAGGATGGCAATCCGGTGGCCGGCGTGTTCAATGAAAGATTCCGTACCGGTGAGTGGAGGCATGCAATAATGGCTATCCGCTGAACGATTGTCAGGAAGGATAGGTTTATGCTGGTACATACTCTAATTCATTCACAAAAACCCACGCCATATATGCAGGTTATCATTCATAAATCAAGCGAACTCCCCAAGGCATCCATCAGCGTGATCAACGATAAGATCAAGAAGCTGGAAACCTACTACGACCGGATCGAACGGGCAGAGGTATTCGTCAAGGAAGACGACGGGCAGGCCGCCAACGGCCACACCGTCGAAGTCCGGCTCGCCGTCCCCGGCAACGATCTCTTCGCCGAACACACCGATGAGAGCATCGAACGGGCCATTGACAAGGTCTCCGAAGCGCTGCGCCGACAGCTCAAAAAGCACAAGGAGAAGAACAACGACCACCACGCCAACAAGGCGATCGATACGCCTCCCATGGGCGACAATGACGACGAGGAACGGATCATTCTCTCCGAGGAGCAGTTGTAGTCGATAGTTAATAGTCCGTGGTTGATAGTACGGACGTGAGAATGCCCGATTGCTCGTACGAGCAATCGGGCATTCTGCATGTGGTACCGGCTATCGCCAGCTGTCATTGACTGCCGATTACTTCGTATCCGCCTCTCCGACACTTCGGAAATTGGTGGCCTCCCGGATGGTTTTTTCTTCCCCGGTATCGGGGTCCGGGTAACTGCGATCGTGGACTTCCACCAGTAATTCCTTACCGACGAGGTCTTCACTGTTGAGTGTTTTTCCGTCGAGACCGACGGCGCGCATCAGTTCCGCGAGAATGGGCTGGCTCGGCTCGCTGTCGTAAAAGCGTTGCTCGACGAAGCCATCCTCCGTTTCCATGCGGGCGGCAAAGAAGGGAATGTTTTTGTACTCGCTCTTTCCGTCGGTCACTTCGGTGATGGTGACGGGGTGATGACCGGGTTGAAGGCGGGGCTTTTCCTGTACTTGGACTTTCATGGTTGGGTTGTTTCTTTATAGAAGTCGTCTTTGATACAAAATGTTTGTTTTTGTCGCGTATTTCGTTCGAGGAGTCGGACCGCTTCGCCGGCTGCGCCCCGCTCAAGCGGTCCGACACCCTCACTGAGCGGGTCGGCATGTCGGCCGTCTCGAAGGGAAGCGTAGCGGAGCGAAGGACGTCCGACTTGTCCGACGGTGTCGTCCGACTTGTCCGACGGTATTACCTTCGCCCGTAAACTAATTCCCATGGCCACCGCCCTCCGCGAAACCAACTTCACCTTCGATCCTCCCGCCGAATTTTACCGGGGAAAGGTCAGGGACGTCTACCGCCGCGGCGACCGCTTGCTGATGGTGGCCAGCGACCGGATCTCCTCCTTCGATCACGTGCTGCCGCGCCCCATCCCGCACAAGGGGCAGATCCTCAACCAGACGGCCGTCCACTTCCTGGAGGCCACCCGCGACATTTGCCCGAACTGGCTGGAGCGTACGCCCGACCCCAACGTCGCCATCGGGAAGGCCTGTGAGCCGATCCCGATCGAGATGGTCATCCGGGGGTACGTGGTGGGGCACGCCTGGCGGGAGTACAGGGCTGGAAAACGATTGCTCTGTGGCGTACCCATGCCGGAAGGTCTCCGCGAGGCTGACGCCTTTCCGCAACCCATCATCACCCCGGCGACGAAGGCGGAGGAGGGGCACGACGAGGACATCAGCCGGGAAGACATCCTGGCCCGGGGAATCGTCGGCCCCGCCGTTTACGCAAAGCTGGAAAACTACACCCGCCGCCTCTTCAGCCGGGGCACCGCCATGGCCGCCGAGCGGGGCCTGCTGCTGGTCGACACCAAGTACGAATTCGGCCTGATCGACGGGGAAGTCTACCTGATCGATGAGATCCATACGCCGGATTCCAGCCGTTACTTTTACGCCGAGGGCTACGCCGACCGCCAGGCCGCCGGTACCCACCAGAAGCAGCTCAGCAAGGAGTTCGTCCGCGAGTGGCTGATGGACAACGGCTTCCAGGGCCTCGACGGACAGACCATGCCGGAGATGACCGACGAACTCGTAAACTCCATCACCGACCGCTACACCGAACTCTACGAAACCGTGACGGGAAAGACCTTCGAGCCGGCGGACACAACAGACATCGAAGGACGGATCGCGGAGAACGTAAAGGCCGCCGGGTGGACGGTCGTTTAGTGCGACACCCCGGAGGAACTCCGCACCGGCTTCCTCGGGCACTCCGACGCCTCCGAGGTCCACTCCCTCACCCCCTTTCCTCCCTCCCCCCTCAACCCCCTCCCCCCCATGAAGATCATCTGTATCGGCCGCAACTACGCCGCCCACGCCGCCGAACTCGGCAACGACCGCCCCGATCAACCGGTGGTGTTCATGAAGCCGGCCAGCGCCCTCCTGACGAACAACAAGCCGTTCTACTATCCGGAGTTCAGTAAGGACATCCACTTCGAGACGGAGGTGGTGGTCAAGATCGGGAAGAACGGCCGCCACGTCCAACCGGAATTCGCCATGGAGTACGTAGCCGGCATCAGCGTGGGGCTGGACCTGACGGCGCGCGACCTCCAGACCCAGCTGAAGGAGAAGGGACAGCCCTGGGAGATCGCCAAGGGATTCGACGGTTCCGCTCCACTGGCCGGTGAATTTTTCGCACCTGCGTCCTTCGCCCAAATTAATGACATCGAGTTCGGCCTGCGCAAGAACGGGGAATTGGTACAGCACGGGCATACGCGGAACATGCTCTTCCCGGTCACGGATATCATCTGCTACGTCAGCCGGTTTTTCCGCCTGCAACTCGGCGACCTGATCTTCACCGGTACGCCGGAGGGCGTCGGGCCGATCGGGGTGGGCGACGAACTGGAGGCCTTCATCGTAACGACGGAAGGGGAGCAGCGTGTGCTGACCACACGGGTAAAATAGCGGGGTGGAGGGCCAACTTATCCGGTACTGCCGCTGTTATTCCTTCCGAAGGTCAGCGCTTACCCACTGCTGAGCTCCAACGGGGGCGTACCGGAATCGACAGGGAAGTAAACTTTGCTAGTAAGCATGCCGGAGCACGATTGGTTACTCCGTAAAAAATAACGATCACATCCTAGTTGGCACTCCCAGCTACGCTATGGCAGCCTAATCTTTGATTAGAACCATAGCTACCCATGCGCCGTGTAGTTGACGCTCCATACACATTACACCGCGCTCACCCTCTTGGAGCTGGCCCCCGACCCTGGTCTGAGTCGGAGGTGAGATAAAGGACCTAAGGCCGTGAATGGGAGGGCAACCAATCCCACCCGCGGCTCGAAAACCTAACTGGTTGATAAGCATGTAGAAAGCTGTTTAGTGCTTTCGCTGGACGCGAGTTCGACTCTCGCCGCCTCCACCGACAAAACCCCGCTCACCGTCAGGTAAGCGGGGTTTTTTATTGGGCGGGTACGCAGGTGCAAACCCCCTCAATAACTAGCGGTTCCCGCCGGAGCGTTTGCCCGGAGCCCGGCGTCCCCGGCCCTCCTGACGCTGGCTTTGCAGTTCCGCGAGCTTTTTCAGTTGCTCGGCGGTCAGCACGGTTGCCAGTGCTTCCTGCTTTTCGGTTCGGGCGGCGGTGGCGGCGGCTCGTTTGGCCCCGCGGTCGGTCAGGGTACCCGCCTCGCCCATTTTAGCGGCGTGCGTCTGGTTGATGAGGAGTACTTCCGTACGCTGCCGCTCGGTCAGTTCCAGTTCCTTGGTCATGCGCTCCGTCATACGCTCCGCCCGCTGTTGCGGATCGGCGCGGGGACGTTCCCGGTCCTGGGCGCTTAAACCGGTGGCGGAGAGGGAGAGGAAAAGGGTGGCGAGAAAAATTTTTGCAAGAGTAGTCATGGGGAAACTTGTTTGATGATGGCCTTCCCGATCGGGGGGCTGTACATCAGACTGCCGCTATTCGCGGAGGTTTAATCCCGGTGAAAACTTATAACCAAACGAGCCGGGCCTCGCCGCCCCGCTCCCCTTCCACGATGGCATTCTGTCCGTACCGCCGGCCCAGCTCCCGACCCAGCTCCGGAGCATCCAGGAGCAAAATGCCCGGCTCGTCCGGCCACGCTCCGGAGGGGTCACGACCGGTCGCGGGCAGGAAAACGGCACCCGCTTCGGTGAGTAGCCGAACCAATTCCGCCTGACGGGCTGCATTAATGGCAGTTGGCAGTCTTATGGAACGGGGGTTGCAGGCCGTAATCACGGCAAAGCAAGCGTAGCCTTCCTCCCGTAGCCAGGTATCCAGGACGGAATGGGGCGCACCGATCCTCAGGGTCTGTACCTCGGTGATGAACTCGGCCCGTCGGTATGCGTCCTCCAGTTGTTTATCCCTGGTGGTATTGTCATCGTCGGATCGTTGGTCGGTCATCGGTCGGTCTTGCGTACCTTTGCGGCCCCTAAAGAACCGTACCGATCACGGTGGGTTCTCTTTTTAAGCAAAAGCTCTATTTATGCAGATGGACCGCAGTACCATCGTTGGCTGGTTCCTTATCCTGGCAATCTTCGTTGCCTGGCAGTACGTCATCGCCCCCAGTGCCGATGAAGTAGAAGCCCAGCAGCGTTACCAGGACTCTATCGCCGCCCTGACGCCCGAAGAACTGACCCCCCAACTGGAACCGGAACAGGACATCACGAAGGCCGACGTGGAGGGGCTGACCGACTCCGCCCGCCAGGCGCAGTACGGCAGCCGCTTCGGCCCCTTCGCCACCAGCGCGGCCGGCGTAGCCGAGGATATTACCGTAGAGAACGACCTGATGATCGTTACCCTGTCCACCAAGGGCGGTCACATCCGCCGGGTGGAACTGAAGAATTACGCCAAGGTGGTCGAGAACGACGAAAAGCAGGAGGTGAAGCTTCCGCTCTACCTGTTGGAAGACAACAAGAACCGCTTCGAGTACATCCTGCCGGTCAATGGCGTAAGCGGGGAGGGAATCCGCACCAGCGACCTCTACTTCACGCCCAGCCGGGAAGGCAACAGCCTCATCCTGCGTGCCGCCGTGGCCGGTGGCGGTTACTTCGAACAGCGCTACACCCTGACCGATGGTACCTACCTGATGGACTACGACGTCCGCATGGAAGGCCTCAATCAGATACTGGCCGTTACGGATGGTAAAGTGCGCCTCCACTGGGAAAATTACCTCGACAAGATCGAGAAAAACAGCAGCTACGAATCGTCTTACTCCACGCTTTACTACAAACCCGTGGATGACGATACCGACTACTGCTCCTGTACCAGCGACGATACCGAGGAACTGAATGACCAACGGCTCAAGTGGATCGCCGGGAGTCAGCAATTCTTCACTTCCGCCCTGATGGCCGACGAGGCCTTCACCAGCGCCACGCTCACCACCCAGACCCTGGACGGGGAAGGGGACGACCTTAAAAAACTGATCGCTGACGTCTACCTGCCGGTGGGCAGTACCAGCTCCGAAAGCTTCGGCATGCAGATGTACGTCGGCCCCAACGAATTCGACCGCCTGCGCGCCATCGGTTACGACCTGAGCGACGTGATCAGTTTCGGTAACTCCATCTTCGGTGCCATCAACCGCTGGATGATCCGGCCGCTGTTCGACTTCCTGGCCGGCTTCATCGGCAACATGGGTATCGCCATTCTGGTGCTGACCCTGCTGGTGAAAATGCTGGTGTATCCGCTGACCTACAAGATGCTGGTCAGCAACATGAAGATGCAGGTCCTCAAACCGGAGATCGAAAAACTCAAGAAGAAGAACAAGGACGACGCCCAGGCCACTCAGATGGAAACCATGAAACTGTACCAGGAATACGGCGCCAGTCCGCTGGGCGGCTGTTTGCCGATGGTCCTCCAGATGCCCATCTGGTTTGCCCTCTACCGTTTCTTCCCGGCCTCGATCGCCTTCCGGCAGGAGAATTTCCTGTGGGCGAATGACCTGTCTACCTACGACAGCATCATGCGGTTGCCCGAATGGATTCCCTTCATGCAGGGTCACCTGAGCCTGTTCGCCATCCTCTGGGCCGTTACTACGGTCATCTATGCTTTCTACAACAGCCGGCACATGGACTACTCGGCTCAGCCCATGATGAAATACTTTCAGTACATTATGCCGCTGATGTTCCTCGGTTTCTTCAACAGTTTCGCCGCGGGCC
Organism: Lewinellaceae bacterium; assembly: GCA_963838715.1. GTDB lineage: Bacteria > Bacteroidota > Bacteroidia > Chitinophagales > Saprospiraceae > Neolewinella. The sequence goes on along the minus strand of CAWISE010000009.1, from coordinate 1,063,664 downwards.
TGACCTGTTACCTGTTCTTCAGCAACGTCTTCAATATCCTGCAAACCGTAGTGACCAAAAACTTCATTATCGACGAGGATAAGCTGCGGGTGAAACTCGAAAAGAACAAGGCTAAACCGAAAAAGAGCGGGGGCTTTGCCTCCCGTTTGCAGGAAGCCCTCAAGGAACAGCAGCGCGTACAGGCCGAACAACAGAAAAAAGGCAAAAAATAATCCCTATGCGTTACCTACTCTTACTTCCCCTCCTGGTCACTTTTTTAAGCTGTAACCGCCAGGCAACCCGGCTGGAACAGACCGGTGGCGGTCCCGTAACGGCTACCGCGCCGATGCCGACCACCGACGATAATGCCCCCCGCAACCGGAACGAGGAGTTGCGAATGGAAGACAGCCCGGACCTGCGCGCGACCATCGAGGAAACGCCGGCCAGCCCGGATGTCGACCGACCGCAGACCAGTAAGGTCAGTCCCATGAACCCCAACTGGGAAAAGCGCAAGCGCGAACAGCAGAAGGGGCAAACGCCTCAGACCATGCCGGAAAAGAATGCGGCGGGCACGCAGGTGCAAAATCCTATTCCCGACGCTGATGTCAAGGCCCTTCAGGCTCCCGTCCTGTTCCGGCTGCGGAAGACCCCCTGCTACGGAGATTGTCCGGTTTACTCCATGACCCTGCTGGAAAGCGAAATGGCCATCCTGGATGCCACGAAGGGTACCGTTAAGGCGGGTAAGCAAGTGCAAAAACTCGGCCATTTCGACTACACGGATCTGGTCACCCAGTTCCGTCAGGTCGCCGGAATGGAACTCGCCGATCGCTATCCCGTGGAGGGCAACGTACCCGTCGATCTGCCCTTCACCGAACTCACCTTTACGGACGAGGAAGGAAAGGAGCGCGTCATCGAGGTGTACGGCAGTGCCCCCGAGCCGCTCGCCGACTTCATCACCAGCCTCGAAGAGATCGCTACCGGCTACGGCTGGAAGTAAGCGCCTCACCTCCAGCGACTATTTACTATCCATTACTAGACCATTTACCACCTCCCCATGGCCGACCACAAGATTATCTTCAGCATGGAGCGGGTCTCCAAGACCTTCCCCGGCGCCAGCAAGAAAGTACTCAATAACATCTGGCTGAGTTTTTACTACGGTGCCAAGATCGGCGTCCTGGGCCTGAACGGTTCCGGTAAGTCGACCCTGCTGAAGATCATCGCGGGGGTGGACAAGAATTTCGAGGGCCACGTGGTCTTCGACGGAGATTACAAGATCGGCTACCTGGCCCAGGAGCCCGAACTGGATGCCGCAAAGACCGTCCGCGAGATCGTCGAGGAAGCCGTCCAGGAGACCGTCGACCTCATGCAGGAATACGATGCCGTCAACCTCAAGTTCAGCGAACCGATGAGCGACGAGGAGATGAACCAGCTCATCGAGCGGCAGGGGGAACTCATGGAGGAACTCGAAAATCGCAACGCCTGGGAGCTGGACAACAAACTCAGTACGGCCATGGACGCCCTGCGTTGCCCGCCGGACGATGCCAAGGTTTCCGTTCTCTCCGGGGGAGAACGCCGCCGGGTCGCCCTGGCCCGCCTCCTGCTCAGTAACCCCGACGTGCTCCTGCTCGACGAGCCTACCAACCACCTGGATGCCGAAAGCGTCCACTGGTTGGAGCAGTACCTGCGTAGCTTCCCCGGTACCGTCATCGCCGTCACCCACGATCGGTACTTCCTCGACAACGTAGCCGGCTGGATCCTCGAACTCGATCGCGGCGAGGGTATCCCCTGGGAGGGCAATTACTCCAGCTGGCTGGAGCAGAAGTCTAACCGCCTGGCCCAGGAGGAAAAGACGGAGAGTAAGCGCCAGAAGACCCTCAAGCGGGAGCTGGAGTGGATCAAAATGGCCCCCAAGGCCCGTCAGTCCAAGGGCAAGGCCCGCCTCAACGCCTACGACAAAATGTCCCGGGAGGAGGGCAACGAGCGCGAGAAAAACCTCGAGATCTTTATCCCCCAGGGGCCCCGCCTCGGTGACGTCGTCGTGGAAGTGGAACACCTCAAGAAGGGATTCGACGACCGCGTACTGTTCGATAACGCCACCTTTACCATCCCGAAGAATGCCATCGTCGGTATCCTCGGTCCTAACGGAGTCGGTAAATCCACTTTCTTCCGCCTGCTGGTCGGAGAGCAGCAGCCCGATGAGGGAACCATCAAAGTCGGGGAGACCGTCGAGATCAGCTACGTCGACCAGAGCCACGCCCAGTTACAGGACGGGGACAAGACCATCTACGACGTCGTCAGCCAGGGGCACGATATGATTGAAGTCGGCGGAACGGCCGTCAACGCCCGTGCCTACCTGAGCCGCTTCAACTTTGCCGGCTCCGACCAGCAGAAGAAGGTCGGTGTTCTCTCCGGCGGAGAACGCAACCGCCTCCAGCTGGCCATGACCCTGCGGGAAGGCGGTAACGTCCTCCTCCTCGATGAGCCCACGAACGACATTGACATCAATACGCTCCGCGCCCTGGAGGATGCCCTGGACAGTTTCGCCGGCTGCGTCCTGGTCATCAGCCACGACCGCTGGTTCATCGACCGGCTGGCCACCCACATTCTCAGTTTCGAGGATGAGGGGCAGATCCAGTTCTTCGAGGGGAATTACTCCCAGTACGAGGCCGCCAAGAAAGAGCGGCTCGGGGACGTGACGCCGAAACGGCCGAGATTCAAAAATGTGATTAATCGCTAGGCTGTTAGGCCATTAGGTGGGTTAGGCTATTAGGCTGTTAGGCCATTAGGTGGGTTAGGCTATTAGGCGTTAGGCTATTAGGCTGTTAGGCCATTAGGTGGGTTAGGCTATTAGGCAGTTAGGCCATTAGGCGGGTAGTGCTAACATCCTAACCGCTAACAGCCTAACCGCCTACCCACCTAACAGCCTAACAGCCGCCTAGCCGCGCCTAACCGCCTAATTCACCTCCTGTTCGTCTCCACCCAGAAATTGACAATGTGTTCCATCGCCGCCCGGTACTCCTTCGGGGCCACCGGTTTGTTGACGAAAGCCGCCGCGCCCAGTTTATAGGCAGTAGCGACGTCTTCCTTGTCCTCGGAGGAGGAGAACAGAATGATCGGAAAGGGGGGGCGGTCCTTTTGGTCCTGGAAGGACTTCAGGACGCCGTGTCCGTCTACCTTGGGCATATTCAGATCCATGACCGCCACGCTGATGTCGGCCAGCTCCCGGGGGTTGCTGCGGCAAAAATCAAGGAAATGGGCACCGTCGCTGAGTCTGGTCACCTGCAGGTCAGGGTTGATTTGTCGCAGGGTTCGGAGGGCGAGGGCAGCCTCCAGGGCATCGTCCTCGATCAGTAAGACTCGGTGGTTGGGCATCAGATGGGCGGTAATAAGTAGACTAAAGGAAAAATTACTCCATTAAAACGCCGAAGTGGCCCCGACGTTCACGGGAATCCGGATCGTAAAGGTCGCCCCGATCCCCGGCTTGCCGTCGGCCTCGATGCTGCCACCCAGGGAGCGCATGATCCGGTGTACGCTGGCCAGCCCCACCCCGGTGCCCGGAATATCCTGCTCGGCGTACAACCGGCTGAATAATTTGAAGAGCCGATCGGCGTAGGCGGGGTCGAACCCGACGCCGTTGTCGGAAAAGCTGAGGATGTGCTGCCCTTCCTGGAGGTAGTATTTGATGCGCACCACGGCCCGTTTACGGGTCGAACTGTACTTAATGGCGTTGGAGAGCAGATTTTGCAGCACCTGTTCGATCAGCGAGGCGTCGGTGTGGATCGGCGGGATGGCATCCTGTTCGATGACCAGTTCGCTGGCCTGTTGTTCGGTCTGGCGGGTTCCGCTGATGAGCTGGTCCAGCATCTTCTCGATGTTAACGTCAGCGTACTGGGGGATGTAGCGTTGATTCCGGCTCAGCATGAGCAGACCGTCGATCATCTTGCTGAGCTTTACGGCACTTTGCTCGACGTAGTTGAGGTAAAGTTCCTTGTCTTCGGCGGGCGCATCGGTCTCTTCCCGGAGGATTTCCGTGAAGCTGGCGATGTGTCGCACGGGCGCGCGCAGGTCGTGGGCCACGCTGTACATGAAGGCTTTGAGTTCCTCATTGACCAGCTGCCGCTGCTCTTCCATCAGTTTCACATTGTGAATGTCGATGATGAGCCCGATAACGTGTTCCGGCCCCCCGGTGTCGGAGTAGATCTGAGAACTGGCCCGGAACCAGCGGTACTCTCCCTGCTGGTTGAGGTAGCGGAATTCCAGGTGATCGCCTATTTCAGTCGGGAAAATGTTCACCAGGGCATCGCGGCCCGAGTACGCGCGTATCTCCCGACCGATGGCGTCGAGGGGAGTAGGTGAAGTGGGCGCGGACGCGGGTGCCGGGTTTTCCGGGAATACCCCCTGCCTGAGTCGGGCAGCTTCCCTGGCCGTTTGCAGGTCGTCGGGATGCAATTGCTCGAGGAAGTGACGGTAGGAAGGCGGCAGTCCTACGTCTCCGTAACCCAGTACCTCTGCGAGCTGCTCGGAGATGTACATGTAATTACTGGACACATCCTGGAGGTAGAAGATGCCCCCCTCGGCAGCTTCGGTGATCCTGGATACGATGAAGCGTAGTCGCTGAACCTCGGACAAGTGGAGGTTAGCTTCCGCCTCGGCAACGGCTAGTTGCTTCTGGAGGCTGGCGATTAGCCGGGTTTCAGTCCGGTCGCCGGTTGGGTGGGTCGTCATTTTTTCATTTCAAGGCGGCGAAGAGAAAACTGGAACAGAGAGTAAGGCCGCGTAAATAGGTAGAGAGAACAGTACGAATGTAGCAAATTGTCAACTGTATTTACCTCATTTCCCGAACGGTTGACGGAATGGGGGTGGAATACAAGAAAAAGGCGGGATAGCGAGTCGTATATCGCCATCCCGCCGTAGGAATATTTCCCTTTTCAGGGCTAAAATCACTTGAACAACACAAGTTCTTTGCTGGGGTGATCGGTTCTCAATCACCACCGGCTACTCGTTCGCGGTGCGAACGTTTGTCCCACCCTCAGCGGGACGGAAAAACAGCACGGCATCCGTAACCATCCGGAGGACCTCTTTGGTCCGGCCCAGTATGATGTCCTCGATGATGATCCGGAAACTACCACCGGGCGGAGGTACGGGAGTGGCCACTATTGGCGCCCCCGGTACGTAAATGTTGGCCGGGGCACCATCGAGCTGATGGTTCTGGGCCTGAGCAAACAGGGCACAGAACAGGAGGGGAAGAAGGAAAAAAAGTTTATATTTCATGAGAGAGGGGAATAGGGTAAAGACTAAATCTGATACTAAGATGCGGGCTTTCACGGACTTGCCGAAGTACAAAATTTGACAATTGCCGAATTGCAATTAGCTCCGATAAGTGACTAGAACTCGAAAATGGCTATTTTGTAGCCCGATTTGACCTTTAAAGATGTTTAATTTGTAATTTTTTATATGTGTGGTAATGTGTTTACCGGTGAAATCTCGCTTAATTCATGAATAAACCTAAGATTTACGGCCTGTTGTGTACCCTGTCTACGGCAGAGTGGGGGCGTTTCCGGAAATTCGTCGCTTCTCCTTACTTCAACTCCAACGAGGTATTACTCGAATTACTCGATGCCCTCGAAGTGGCGGTTCACGACGCAGCGGATGCGCCGCTGGACAAAAAACAACTGTTTCGGTCGCTCTACCCGGACCAGGAATACTCCGATAAGCAGCTGACCTACGCCCTGAGCGACCTGAACCTGCTGGGGGAGCAATTTCTCGCCCAGATCCACTGTGAAGCGCGTGGGACCGCCGATCGCGAGTTGGCCCTGCTCACCGAACTATCGGAACGCGGTCTCAGAAAGCACTTCAACGCTACGCACCGAAAACTCGAAAAACTGCTCTCGGGGGAAACTTTCCCGGGGGTGGAATACCACCTCCTGCGCTCCCGCCTGTTCGATCTGCTCGACCAGGACCACATCCGCAGGAGACAGCGGAAGGAAGACAGCAATATCACGAGGGCGGCCGAGGAACTGGATCGCTTCTACCTGCTGCTCCGGCTCAATTACACTTGTAGTATGCTGGATCGGGCCCATGTCGTCGGGGGAGAGGTGCATACCGGACTGACCGCGGATTGGTGGAAACACTTCACGCCCCTGACGGCCGTTCCGGGTTCGCTGGAAGCGCTCTACTTCAATGCCTACCACGCCCTGCGCGATGACGATGAGGAAGCCTACTTCTACCAACTCAAGGAGATACTGCTGCGGGTACCGGCCGGAATCAATTCCGAAGACCTGACCGATATCTACCTACTAGCGCTGAATTACGCCACCCGTAAACTGCGTGCCGGGGAGGATACTTTCGAACTGGAGGCCCTGGATCTCTACCAGCGCGGTATCGGTTCGGGGGTACTGCTGCGGGAGGGGGAACTTTCCCACTGGACCTTCACCAACGTAGTCAAATTATCCCTCCGCCTCGGCCGCTACGACGTGACGGAACAGTTCATCGCTACTTACCGCGATCAGCTCCCCGAGGCCTTTCGGGAAAATGCCGTCAACTACTCCCTGGCGGAGCTCCACTACGCTACGGGAGACATGGAGGAAGCCCAGCGAAGACTGGCGGAGGTGGCTTACTCCGACCCCAGCTACTACCTGGGCGGGCGGGTACTACTGGCCAAGATATACTACGAGACCGGGGCCTTCGATGCCCTGTCGAATCACCTCGCCGCATTCACGGTGTTTCTGCAGCGGAACAACAAGATCGGTAAGGAACTGCGCATGTCGTGCCGCAACTTCTGCTCCGTGCTGTCCGCGGTACTGCGTGCGACACCCGATGATCGGGACCGGCTCCGGGAACGTATCATGACGACCCACCCACTCACCGAACGCAACTGGCTACTGACGACCGCGTCATAAGCGCATCAAAAAGCCCGGCACCTGCGCCCCGACGCCCTAAAACGTAGTAGGTTTGCACCTATGGAATTCGAGCAACGCATCCCCCGCCAAACCAGCGCCGACCTCTTCGCCGAGGCCAATGAATATTTTCCCGGAGGGGTAAACAGCCCGGTACGCGCCTTTCGCAGCGTCAGTGGCCCGCCGCTGTTTATCCGCGAGGGTCACGGTAGCCACATGACCGACGAAGACGGCAACCGTTACCTCGATTTTTGCTGTTCCTGGGGCCCCCTGATCCACGGCCACGATAACCCCCACATTCGCGAGCGGGTACTGGAGACCGTCGTGAAGGGAACCAGTTTCGGTACCCCGAACCGCCTGGGCAACCAGCTGGGCAAACTGATCCTGGACAACCACCCCTACCTGGAGCGCATTCGCTTCGTGAGTTCCGGTACCGAGGCCGTTATGTCGGCCCTGCGGCTGGCCCGCGGGGTGACCGGCCGCTCGAAGATCGTCAAGTTCGACGGTTGCTACCACGGACACGTGGACAGCCTCCTGGTGAAGGCCGGCTCCGGCCTGGCGACCTTCGGGACCAGCTCCTCGGCGGGGGTGCCGGAAACCGTGGCGCGGGACACCATCGTGCTCCCCCTCAACGACCGCGACCTGCTGGAACAAACGCTGAGTGAGCACGCCGCGGACATCGCCTGCATCATCGTAGAGCCCATTCCGGCCAACAACGGCCTGCTGATCCAGGACCCCAGCTGGCTGAAGTGCCTGCGCATCAAGGCCTGGAAGCACAACGTCCTGCTGATCTTCGACGAGGTGATCTCCGGCTTTCGCGTGGGTTTCGCCGGGGCGGCCGGCCTCTACGACGTACGACCGGACATCCTCACCTTCGGCAAGGTCATCGGCGGCGGGTTCCCCGTCGGGGCCTACGGGGCCAGTAAGGAGATCATGGATTTCATCGCGCCCGTCGGTCCGGTCTACCAGGCCGGTACCCTCAGTGCCAACCCCGTTGCGATGGCCGCCGGCCTGGCGGCGCTGGAACTTTGTCTGGAGCCCGGTTTCTACGAACGGCAGGCGGAAAAAACGCACTGGCTGGCCACGACCATTGAAGAGTACGCCCGCCGGCGGGGCTACCCGATGCACGTACCCCACGTCGGCAGTATCTTCTGGATGGCCTTCGGAACCGAGCGCATCACCCGGGCCGATCAGATCGACCCCGACAGCATGCGCTACTTCAAGATTGTCCACCACGAACTGCTACAGGAGGGGGTTTACCTGGGTCCCAGCGGCTACGAGGTCGGCTTCGTCAGTTCCGCTCACTCGGAGGCAGACTTACAGCTGGCGGCGGCAAAAATCTGCGCGGCCCTCGACGTGGCCTTCGCGGGGCTATCGGCTATTGACCAGTAAACTACTGATGTTCAACGGGCGGCGGAGCGCGGGTGCAAGGCTTATATATATGCGTTTGTCGGTAGCTAAATCTGTTTGTTAGATGAATTTTATGGCGTTTGATAGTGTTAATGTGCTCTTTGTGAAGGTATCTTACAACCTAATTACCCGGCCTCGACCCCCGGTGATCTTTTTTTTTGTCTAATCTCATACATAAGAAATGACGACACCTTTACGATTTGCGGCCCTTGGCCGTACGCTGCTGCTGCTTTGTTGCTGCGGCTTCCTCTCCATCCCCCAACTACTGGCCCAGGCCCCCGCTAACGACGAGTGCGCTACGGCGATCGCGCTAACGGTCAACCCTGATTTCGGTTGCGGAATGACTACTTCCGGTACGATTGCCGGGGCGACCAACTCGGACATCGGCCAGAGCCCCTGTGGCGGCACCGAGGACGATGACGTCTGGTTCACCTTCGTAGCCACCAGTACTACTCATCAGGTATCACTGGTCAACATCACCGGCGGCACGAGTGACCTCTACCATGCGGTATGGTCCGGCGACTGCGGCAACCTGGTCAACCTGACCTGTAGCGACCCCAATACTTCTAGCGTAACGGGGCTAACGGTTGGTGAAACTTATACCCTCCAGGTGTACTCCTGGACGGCTACCGCCGGACAGACGTCGAACTTCGAAGTCTGCATCGGTACGCCTCCCCCCCCACCCGCCAACGACGAGTGCGCCGACGCGGTTGCCCTGACGGTTAATGACGACTTCCTGTGTGGCTCGACTACTCCCGGAACCATCGCCAGCGCGACAAACTCCGGTATGGGCAACGCTACCTGTGGCGGTACCGAAGACGATGATGTATGGTACACCTTCGAGGCTACCAGCACGGATCACCGCGTCTCCCTGATTAATGTCACGGGCGGTACGTCCGATCTCTACCACGTAGTCTACTCCGGCCCCTGCGACGACCTCACGGAGGTTTTCTGCAGCGATCCGAATACCTCTAACCTTACCGGTCTGACCGTAGGGGAGACCTACACCGTACAGGTCTACTCCTGGACCTCTACGGCCGGCCAGACGTCGAACTTCGACATCTGCATCGGTACGCCTCCCCCCCGCCGGCCAACGACGCCTGCGCTGACGCCATTGAAATCCCCGTACAGTTCGAGGGCTTCACCATGCTGGATAGCTTTAATAACTTCAGTTCCACCGCTTCCGGTGAAACGCCCAATCCCACCTGTGGCTCCTTCGTCACCGGTGACGCCGATGTATACTTCAGCGTAACCGCTACCTCCGATACGCTGATCATCGAGGCCGCTGACGGCGGTGCTGGTTCCAACGACTTCGCCATGACGGTCTACTCCGGTACCTGTGGTAACCTGACCCAGGTGGAATGTGACGACGATGACGGCCCCGGTGCCTTCCCCCGCCTGGAACTCGGTGGCCTGACGGTCGGAGAAACTTACCTGATTCGTTTCTACGAATTCAGTGCCGACGACGAGGGCGAATTCAGCCTCGTGGCCTTCGTGCCCGCTCCTCCTCCCATCGAACTGACCTGCCCCGAAACGGTCGACCTGCTCCTCGGAGACGACTGTGAGGTAGAGCTTCCCGACCTGACGCTGGACGTTACTTCCGACGACGACATGGCTACCTTCACCCAGGACTCCCTGGCGGGCAGCGTACTGTCCCTCATCGACAGTTCCTTTACCCAGTTCGACGTGACCATTATGGCCACCAGCCCCAACAACCCCAACGGCGGAAGCTGCGTGATCCAGGTTACCCTGGTAGATGACACCGACAATTGCACCCGCGGTGGTTGCGGCAACGACCAGGAGCCCCCCACCGTCTCCTGTATCACGGATACCGTCCTGGTACTCGACGGTAACGGCATGGCTTCCCTGCTCATCGAAGACCTGCTGGCCGAAGGCACCACGACGACGGGTGATATGAGCCTCGTCAACTTCGACGGAATGTTCGCCCCGGAATTCTTCGTCGAACAGGATACACCCAGCGATGACTACTCCGATGGCAACCTGACCTTTACCAACACTACCTGGGAAGTACTCGACCAGGCTACCTTCCCGATAACCGGAATCAGCGAACCAAACAAATTGGCGTGGAATACCGACGGTATTACCGGGGACGCCGTAACGCTTAATTTCGCGCAGCCGGCTAGCAACGTTACTTTCGTAATCGGCATGGTCAGTGTTAACACCGCTACTGAAGACGCGGCTGCCGAAGTAACCGCCGAAGCTTTTGGCTCCGGTGGCAGTTCTTTGGAAACCGTAGTCGTGCCAGGACGCCAGGCCGCGGAGACAGTCACTTTTTCCGCCACCGGAATTGACAGCATCGTAGTGACCGCCACGCTCCCGGGTAGCCCGCACGCCGGTTGCCTGGACGACATCACCTATGAAGTATCCGTGAGTGTCGGCCCCATCTCCGATAATTGTACCCTCGCCGACACCACGATCACCGATGCCACCTTTACCTGTGACAGTGTAGGTACCCGCATGGTCACCATCACCGCGACCGACGAAGCTGGTAACGAGGGTACTTGTACCGTCAACGTTACGGTTCAGGATACCCTCGCTCCGATGCTCATGTGTCAGGACGTAACCGTCTTCCTCGACAGCATGGGCAACGGTAGCCTTTCCATCGTGGGAGACATGGGCGGTACCGGTAGTAACGCAGTAAGTCGAAGTAGCCGGCGCGCTGGAGGACAGTGACCCGACCTTTAACGGGGTACAATCCCTTCTCCTCGGTAGCTAGCTGCCTCCTGAGTGCCGTGTGATTACCAATGCCTTCTACGACCAATTCGCCTTCACCATCGATCAGACCGATACGTATACCTTCACGCTCGTTGATGACGGTACGATCGATTACGTTTACCAACTCTACTCCGGCGGTTTCGATCCGGATAACGCTTGTGCTAACCTAATCGCACTCGGTGACGATGAAGCCGGTACGGGCGATCCCGAAATCATGATTCGAGCTCATGCTGGTACCGGGTAACTACACCCTGGTTACCAGTTCTTCGGCGATAATTCCCCGGTACCTACACTACACTGATCAGTAGTGCTAACGGTGGTAACGTTCTCTCCGAAGGTACCGCCGCGGATAGCGACCCCATCGTCATCGGTGGTGGAGACGCCTGTGGCGTTATCCTTCGGTATGATCCAAACTGACTTTACCTGTGCCGACGTCGGCGACCTCGACGTCACCGTAACGGCCACCGACCCCAGTGGTAACATGGGCTCCTGTGACGTCACCGTTACGGTAGCGGACACCATCGCCCCGGTCATCACCGTCACTCCCCAGGACATCGTCCTGGATGGTAATGGTAACGCGGTACTGGACGTCGCCATGACGGCCGTCGCCGACGATGCCTGTGGCGTTGCCAGCGTCGAGCTCGACATGCTCGACCTGGACTGCGACAACATCGGCCTGAGCGTCGTTGAGGTAACGGCTACCGACGTAAACGGAAACGTTTCCGTCTCCAACGTACCGGTCAACACCAGCTTCGAAGATCCTAACCTGGCCTGTATCAGCCGCATCAACCTGACGCTCAATGAAGACTGCCAGGCCCTGCTGATCCCCCGCATGGTACTGACCGGCGACGTCGCCTGTCTGGACGTCTTCAACTTCGACATCGTCGTCATGGACGACGACCCCTCCAACGGTCCCATCATCGACGGTTGCGGTTCGTTCAACTACATGATCACCAGTACCGACGAGGCCGGTGGCTATCACGAACGGCTTCACCGGTGCCTTCGCCGAGGAGAACTGGGAAGTTACCCTGAGCGGAGACCAGGCTTCGGCCACCTTCACCGACGAGACCCTGACGCTGACCAGCGGCGCGGTACCCGACAATGACTTCACCTCCACGGACGACGTGTCGGTATCCTACCAGTTCACCGAGACCGGTACGGTCAGCTTCGACTTTGATTATGTACTGGACGCCGACATCATCGTCGACCTGTTCATCATTGACTTCGACGGTAACATCGTTTTCCAGTCCAACGACATCGACGTAGGCGGTGCCGAGACCGGCAGCGGTACCATCACCCAGGACGTCATGCCCGGCAGCACGCTGGTCATCATGATCGACGGTGATGAGTTTACCACCTCCGGCCTCATCAGTGAGGTAGTCATCTCCAACTTCAGCTTTGGCGGTGGTGACTTACTGGGCATCGAATTTGAAACCTGCTGGGGTATCGTTAACGCGGAGGACAAGACGCCGCCCGCCGTTACCGCCCTGCCCATCGCTCCGGCCCTGTTCTGCACCGAGCTCGACGACGTTGAGCTGGCCAGCCTGGAGAGCAACATCAGCCGCTGCTGGAGCGTGACCAACACCGGAGCCTTCATCAGCTACCGCGCCAACTTCCAGAGCCAGCCGGTCACCAACCTGAACCGCTTCCTGACGCAGACCGAACTCGGTCGTCGCCTGGTCCGCGGTGGTGGCCTGCCCACCGTCACCGACGGTTGCAGCGAGACGCTGGAGGTTTGCGTCAACGACGTGATCCAGCGCGACCCCCTCGACCCCCAGTGCAACGACGTACTGGTTACCCGCCGCTTCACGGTGACCGAGACCGGTAGCTGCGACAGCGCCGCCGGCGAGGACAACGACAGCACCACGGACGACTACGTACTGACCTTTGTTCGTCCCGACCTGGACGACCTGGACGGTGACGCGATCGACGAGGTGGCGGAGTACGAGTGCGACGATCAGACGATCGTCTTCGGTACCAACCCCGCCCCCCGGGCGCAGGACTTCCCCTTCCTGGAAGTGGGCGGCCGCGTCTTCCCCCTCAGCGACGGTGACAACGGCGAGACCGTTTGCAACATCGGCGTGACCTTCGAGGACGGTCCCCGCATCGTGACCTGCCCGAACACCTACAAGTTCGTCCGTACCTACACGGTGATCGACTGGTGTGAACCCGGCGACATCCGCACCTTCACCCAGGTGGTGAAAGTGGGAGACACGATGGCCCCGACCTTCACCGGTCCCCGCCAGTTCGACTTCCAGGGCAACGAGCTGGACGGCCTGACCTTCAGCACCAACGCCGGCAACATCTGTGCCGCCTACATCCGCCTGGACGACCCCACCATCACGGTGGCGGACAACTGCTCGGCTAACATCTTCATCACGGCCGACATCTACCCCGGCGGTGACCTGACGGCTACGCCGATCGGCACCTTCGTGGTCGACCTGAACGACGGCAACGCCGAGATCAGCTCCGCCATCCCCGTGGGTGACCACGTACTGCGCTACACCGTCCGTGACGACTGTGGTAACGAGGAGGAGTTCGACTTCGACTTCAGCGTGGTGGACCGCACCGCTCCGGTAGCGATCTGTGAGGACGGCCTGAACATCAGCATCACCGCCGGCCAGAGCCAGACGGACGAGGCCTCGACGGGCATCGCGATCCTGACGCCGGAGATGATCGACAACGGCAGCTACGACGACTGTAACGGGGTAAGCCTGTTCATCGCCCGCGTCAACGACGCCAACATCAACACCGAGCCCTACGACGACCAGCTGGTGCTGACCTGCGCCGACCTCGGCGTGGTACGCGTCGGCCTGCGCGTCATCGACGACCTGGGTAACGTGAACGACTGCTGGCTGGACGTCCTCGTGGAGGACAAGGCCCGCCCGACCTGCTTCCAGCCGGCTCCGGTCCGGATCAGCTGCATCGTGTACAACGCTACGCTGCCGGCCGACATCCAGGAGGCCACGGACGAGGAACTGGACGCCGCCTTCGGTGCCGCCTTCGGCCAGGACAACTGTGAGGTGAACATCGAGCAGACGATCATCGGCAGCCTGAACAGCTGTGGAGTGGGCAACTTCACCCGCCGCTTCACCGTCACCGACGGTCAGGGCTTCACGAACACGAACGCCTGCGTGCAGAGCATCGTGGTCTACGGAGTGCACGACTACACCATCGAGTTCCCCGTGGACGTCGAGGGAGACTGCATGGACATCCCCGAGTACGACGGCATCGACGAGACGGAGCGCGCCTGCGACCTGATCGCGGTGAACATCGCGGTGGATACCTTCCGCAGCCAGAACGCGGCCGAGGAGTGCTTCAAGCTGGAGGTGGTCTACGAGATCATCAACTGGTGTGAGTACGACGGCGAGGGTCAGGCCTACATCATCCCCCGGGATGGCGACGGACTGGTTAACCGCAACGTGAACACCCAGCCGCTGTACCTGCACGTGGTACCGGGCGTCCGGGAGGACATCCTGACGGACGACTTCGCGTTCCTGAGCCGCTTCAGCGACACCCGCTTCGACGCCTTCGCCCCCCAGCGGGACAACCTGCTGGACAACGGTGACGACAACGACGGTGACGACGATGACAACGGTAACGACAACATCGACGACGACCCCTACGCTACGGACGCGAGCCGCGGCTACTTCCGCTACACCCAGTTCATCAAGATCTACGACGACGTAGCCCCGGTGATCGACACGGACTTCGACTCTGAGGACTGTTTCGCCGGAGTGGGCGAGGAGTGTGAGGCGGACATCACGATCGACTTCACGGCCGAGGACGACTGTTCCGCGGCCAACGTGACCGTTGAACTGGACGCTGACTACCTGGTGAGCGCCGGTTTCCAGCGCACCCGCTTCGTAACGGCTAACGAGATCAGCACGAACGATGACGGTAGCTTCCGGGTAAGCCTGTCCGGTATCCCGGTTGGAGAGCACGCACTGCGTGTCCGCGCCGGTGACGGTTGTGGCAACTTCGACGTGGAGATCATCGAGTTCTGCGTCACGGCGGACAAGGCCCCGACGCCGATCTGTATTCAGACGCTGACGGTCACCCTGATGCCCGACGGTAACGGAGGCGGCATGGCCGACATCTGGGCCAGCGACTTCATCGCTTCCGACGTGGAGGACTGCTTCGGCAACCTGATCGACAAGTACAGCATCTACACCGAAGAGGAAATCGAAGACGGTCTCCTGACGCCGGTCATCAACCGTCTGGGTATCACCCTGACCTGTGATGATCTGGGGGACACGGACGTTCGCATCTACGCCTTTGACGATGCCGGAAACAACGACTACTGCTCGGTAGTGGTCGAGGTACAGGACAACAACGGTATCTGTAGCGACGAGGGCGAGCGTATCGCCGGTACGATCGCCACCCAGGACGACGTCCTGATGGAGGGCGTGAGTGTCAACCTGACGGGAGCCAGTGACATGGACGAGTTGACGCAGACGAGTGCCGACGGCCGGTTCGTGTTCACGGAACTGCCCAGGGGCTTCGACTACACCCTGGAACCCGCCCACAGCCGTGCGGTGGACCTGCGGGTGGTGAAGACGTCGGACATCATCGCGATCATGAACCACATCCTGGGCGAGGAACTGCTGGCCGGTGCTTACGAGTACGTAGCCGCTGACGTCAACCAGGACGAGGACATCGACATCTTCGACATCATCGGCCTGCGCCGGGTGATCCTGGGTCTGGACAACGCGTTTGCCAACGCGGACGGAGACAGCTGGGTATTCGTAGCGGCTGACTTCGACTTCGGAGTGGACGCGGACGGTTACCTGAACACCTTCCCCGAGGTCTTCAACGCGAACAACCTGCAGGGCAGCATCCTGAATGCTGACTTCGTAGCCGTTGAGCTGGGTAACGTAGCCCGCGCGGGTCAGGGCCGTAACAGCCTCGGACTCGGCGTACAGGACGTACGCCTCGAGGCGGGTCAGACGCACGCCATCGAGCTGAACGGTACGGAGTTGGCCGGCTTCCAGGGCACCCTGGAACTGGCCGCCGGCCTGGAGCTGGTGGGTGTTGACTACGACGCCAACGCCGGAGCGATGAACCTGAACGGTGCCGCCGAGGGCCGTCTGGCGATGAGCTTCAGTGCCGGAACCACCGTCACGGTGGAGGTACGGGCTACGGTAGCCGGTCGCCTGAGCGAGCTGGTGAGCGTGAGCGACGCGGTAACGGTCCGGGAGGCAGTGAGCACCAATGGTGCCACGGCCGGTCTGAGCCTGGACTTCGTCGGGCTTGCTGACGTAGCGGGTATCAACAGCCTGGGACAGAACTTCCCCAACCCGGTAACGGAGACGACGCGCATCAACTACACGCTGGCCGAGGCCGGTGCGGTAACGCTGAGCGTACGTGACGTAACGGGTCGCACGATCCTGGTTCGCCAGCTGGACGGCGCTGCCGGTCAGAACACGATCGTACTGAACGCTGACGATCTTCGCCTGGCGAAGGGCGTAGTGAGCTACACGCTGGTGAGTGGTGACTTTGCCGCCACGAAGCAGATGATCGTGGTGCGGTAGTCGCGTTGTCGACTGAAGTCGACCGCAGGCTAAAGCCTACGATACGGATGGCCCCGTTCCCGCAAGCTTGCGGGAGCGGGGCTTTCCTTTTTATAACCTGCTGTTACTTACAAGTTGCTGTCCGTCCCTTGGTCGTTGCACCCCTCTACTTTGCATACTGCAGACGTCTGAATTAGTCGCTCTTAGCGGCTTGCTCATACCATCAAGGTTTTCAATCCCTCGCGAGTGTAGCGGGACGGGGCTGTCTTAATGTATGAACCCTGCACCTGCGCTCCGCCGCCCCATTTTTTTGTGGTGACGACCGGTTGGTAAGCTTACTCTTTGATTAGCCTGCGGCTGGGCAGTACGCGGCCCTCCCCATTGGAAACCACTATTTGGTACACGCCGGCAGCTATAGCTGATAAGCGTATTTCGTGTGTAATCCGTTGCACATTCTTAGGGTAGGCGGCAAAACAAAGCCCCGCCTCCCGGGAAGGGAGGCGGGGCCTTAGTTTTTCTGACGGCGGGACGACTTACTCCGCGTCCACCTCTTCGGGCTCGTGCAGCATACCCACGGCCAGGGAGTCTTCTCCGAGGAAGTGCTCCAGGTGGTGTGCGCGGTCTTCGATCTTAAAGAGGAAGCCTTCCAGCATGCTCTTGGTACCGAAATCGTCGTGCTCCAGACAGAGCTTGATGGACTTACGGAACTCGACGGCGATCTTGCGCTCGTTGTGCATATCGTTCTCCAGGGACTCGCGGATGTGGTAAACATCTTCGTCCTCCTGGTCGATGTAGCTGAGTTTTACGTACTTATCCAGACGCGTGCTCGGGGTGTAACCGAGCAGGGTGATGCGCTCGGCCACGGCGTCGAGTTGGAGATTGACCTCCTCGTAGTGCTCCTGCAGAAACAGGTGAATGTCCCGGAATTGCGGGCCTTCCACCAGCCAGTGGTGCTTGTGGTACTGGGCGTACATAATCCAGAGTGCCGCCAGGTGGCGGTCCAGATCGTGGGCGATCTTCTTACAGGCCTCGTCACTCAGGCCGACGGGATTTCCTTCGTATTTTTTCTTCTTGCGTAACTTTTGCATGTTGCTATTCTCTTGTTATTGAATACCATTACAACGAATGACGGACCGCCGTTGTTCGTGGTAAGAGTCCGTCAAATGGGTTACTTTACGTCCGTATTGACGTCCTAAGAATCACATCGGGCCTACTGAATCTCATTATTCTATGAAACTGAAACTTGCAATTCTTGACCTTTACAACGGAATTCCCAATCAGGGAATGCGTTGCATTTTCCAACTCGTCAACGGCTTTGCCGACGCTGTCAGCTACGATGTCTTCGACGTCCGCAAGGCCGGCGAACTGCCCGGTCTCGACTACGACATCTACATCAGCTCCGGCGGGCCCGGTGACCCACGCGAGGGAGAGGGAGAGGGTGAGGGCGGCTGGGACGAACGCTGGGGAGACTGGCTCGACGGTGTCCTCGACTACAATGCTGCCAACGAGCGTAAGAAATACGTGCTCTTTATCTGCCACAGTTTCCAGATGGCCGTCCACCACATGGGGCTGGCCGAGGTCTGCGCCCGCCGGAGTATCAGTTTCGGCACCTTCCGGGTACACAGCACCGAGGAGGGCAGGACGGACAAACTGTTCGGCGAACTGGAGGATCCCTTTATGGTGGCCGATTTCCGCCGCTTTCAGGTCATTCAGCCCGACGAGGAGCGCATGGCTGAGGTCGGAGCCACCGTCCTGGCACTCGAGAAAGAGCGTCCCCACGTACCCCTGGAGCGTGCCGTGATGGCCATCCGCTGGAGCCCGGAGATCGTCGGCACCCAGTTTCACCCCGAGGCGGATGCCGAGGGCATGCTGACCCACTTCAGCCGGCCCGACATCAAGGCGGAAGTCATCCGGGACCACGGTCGTCATAAATGGCTCAAACTCATTGCCGACCTGAGCGATCCGGAAAAGATCGCGCGGACGCACGACGTGGTGATTCCCGGGTTTTTACGGCGGGCCGTCGAGGCGCTGGGGGTCGGGGTGCAGGTGGGATCCGTGAAGTAGCGCGTTCAGAACCGCCACCGCAATCCATTCTTCCAGATATACGTCGTGGACGGTACCCCGTTCAGATCTTCGGCCGTGCGCGCGTCGTGGCTGATGCTGTAATTGCTGGTAACGGCAATCCGTTCGTTGATCGAGAAGGTGACATTCGTAACACTGGACAGCCTGCCGCGGAATCCGAAAAGGATGGGCTGGTAGTAAGTCGTATTGCTCAGTTCCACGTTGGGCAGTAGCCGTACGGCGAGACTGAGGTAGTTGCTCAGTCGCATATCCTGGTAGATGAGCCGTCCGCCGTCCAGTTCGTCGTACTCGTACATCAGGAGGACACCGAGGTAGCCCCGCCCCCGGTCCGCTTCCAGCAGCCGCCTGCGCAGTCCGCTGCCCAGCAGACCGCGTAGCCGCAATTTGAGCTGTTCGCTGTACTGTAGTTGCCCGAACGTCTCCCACCGCCAGTTATCGTTCAGTTCGTAGCCGATCCGGTAGTGACCGAAACCGGCGTTCAGGGCATTGTCACCACTGACCTGAACGAGGCGGTAATCGGCCAGGATGAGTTGTTTCACCCGTCGGCCGACCCGGTCCAGTCGCAGTCCGCCGTTCAGGGTCACCACCGTATTCTGGTTCTTGTTCAGGGTACCGCCGAGGTCGAGTTGCCCGAACCAGCCGATGGTGTCGAAGCCCTTTCTTTTGTCTTCGATATTCACGATCTGGGCGCAAACGCAGGATGCAAAACCCATCAGTAAACAGATCGTCACGCCCGTCCGCAGCGGAAGATCAGGCCAGCGCACGGTCGCGGTATCCCAGCCAGTAGTAGGCTCCGCCGAACAGCAGGGCCGAGAAGAGGAGGTTGCCACCCAGGCTGTTCAGCAGGAACGGAAGCCCGGCGGTATAGGCGGCCACCAACCCTCCGGCGGTCTTGGGGTACAGGGCCGACCCCAGCCATACGCCGAAGTTCGTCACGAGGAAAAAGAGGACGGTGGCGATAACGGCCGCTCCCCCAACTTTTACGAAAGACCACTGCATCCTGCGCACCGTCGCCCAACCCAGTAGTATCGTAAGGGCGAAGCCCGCGTAGACCCAGCCGTTGAAACCCGCGTAGAAACCGTCGTAATAAGCAGCGTACAGGGTGTTGTTGAGCAGCAGGTCGCTGAGGTACAGTGCCGCGAAGGGGACCAAAACGGTCATCCACTTGCGGGGCAGGGCGGCGGCCCCGAAGAGGGCGATGGCCCCGATGGGTCCGAAATTGGGCGGGTGGGGGAGCAGACGGCTGACGGCGGCCAGCAGAATGAGTCCGCAGAGGGTAAGCAGGGGTGGGGAGTCAGCGTTCTTGGACATTTTCGGCGGTTTGGGGTGCAAATATAAGATTACCTTTGCGGCTGCATTACGACGCATTCCCCATGAGACCGATCTTCTACCTGTTTATTCTGACCACGCTCATCCTGCTGACCGCCTGCGGAGGGGGTACGGAGGCCACCACCGGCAACGGTAGTGGAGCGCGACCCACCAAGACCATCCGGCTGCTGACCTGGCGCTACCTGCCCCAGGACCGGGAGTGGGTCAAGAAGTTCGAGGAGCGCTATAACGTCGGCGTCGACGTAACGGTGAAGCCCGTCGGTGAGATCATCCGGACGGCCCAGGCCAAACAGACGACCGGAAGCGACCTGATCCTGCTGCCGAGCATCGAGGATGCCGTGCGCCTGCGGGAATTCAGGGCACTGCAGCCCTTTTTCGTCAATGCCTTCACCAACGGTGACGTAGCGGACAACTACCTGGACAACGAAGGCTATTACGCCGGCCTTTCCCGCTGGACGATGACGGCCGTATTCAACCCCAACGCCGTGGCCCAGGCGGAGGCGGAAACCTACCTCAGTTTCGGAAAACTGCCCCTGCGCGGTATCCGGGTCGGGCTGGCCCACCCCGATAGCAGTGGACTGGCCGGCGTGGTGGCCGGACTGATCGAGACGACCGGACCGGACGCCGGTAATGTCTGGAGTCGCATCATGTACGAGCGCGCCGAGGGGCTGCCGCAAGGAAGTGACGCCGACCAACTGGACCGGATGCTGGCCGGTCAGCTGGACGCCGCCCTGGTGAGCAGCGGTGCGGCCGTCCGCTGGTTCCTGAACGGCGACCCCCGCCACTTCAAGGCCGCCGAGGCCTGGCGGATGAAGTACCCCAAAACCACCAACGGGGGCATCAATTTTTTCAATATGACCTGCGTAACCATGGACGCCAGGGCCCCCAACCGGGAGCTGGCCCTGACCTTCGTGAACTACCTGTTCAGCAAGCCCGTTCAGGAGGCGATCACCGCTTCCTGGTTCGAGTACCCCGCCGAAACGTTTACCGAACCCGATACTTACCTGCTGGGTATCTACGATATCATCGGACAGAATATGTACGCCGAGCAGTTCGATAAGCACCTGGGCTCGGCCTGGACGATGATCAATAATGCCGCCGCTGCCGGTGAGTAATCCCCCCCCTTTAAGCACTACAACTAAAGATTACATGAGGCTCTTCTTTCTCCTATTCCTTTTCCCCGTTCTTCTAACCGCCCAGCCCGACCGGTGGCAACAGGCCGTCAGCTACCGGATGACGATCGACTTCGACGTCAAGAAAGATCAGTACCGGGGGCAGCAGACCCTGGCGTACACCAACAACAGCCCGGATACGCTGAGCCGGGTATTCTACCACCTCTACTTCAACGCCTTTCAGCCGGGCAGCATGATGGACCAGCGCAATTTGTCCCTGGCCGACTCCGACGACCGGGTCGGTAGCCGGATCAGTGCACTGAAGCCCGACGAAATCGGCTACATCAAGGTGCTCGAACTGCGTAAGGACGGTCGTCCGGTGCGGTCCGAGACCGTCGGTACCATCCTGGAAGTTGAACTGGACGACGCCATCCTGCCCGGACAGACGGTAACTTTTGATATGAGTTTCGAGGCCCAGGTACCGCTGCAGATCCGACGGAGTGGCCGCGACAACAAGGAGGGCGTAGAGTACAGCATGGCACAGTGGTACCCCAAGATGGCCGAGTACGACTATCAGGGCTGGCACGCCAATCCTTACGTAGGGCGGGAGTTCTACGGTATCTGGGGAGACTTCGACGTGACGATCAACATCGACCGGGATTACGTCATCGGCGGTACCGGTTACCTCCAGGGGGAGCCGACGAAGGGAAAGAAGAAGACCCTCAGCCACCGGTATCTGGCCCCGAACGTACACGATTTCGTGTGGGCGGCCGACCCGGACTATAAGCACCTGACCCTGGAACGTGCCAACGGCATGACGATCAACGCCTACTACCAGCCCGGTGAGCAAACCACCGAAAACTGGGAGAATCTGCCCCGGGTGATGGACGAGGCCTTCAACTACATCGAGGCCAATTACGGTCCTTATCCCTACGAACAGTACAGCTTCATCCAGGGCGGCGACGGCGGCATGGAGTACCCCATGGCCACGTTGATCACCGGGGAGCGCAACATCGTCAGCCTGGTCGGCGTCTCCGTTCACGAACTGATGCACACCTGGTATCAGATGCTGATGGGGACCAACGAGGCACTCTACCCCTGGATGGACGAAGGATTCACCAGCTGGGCCAGCGCCGAGGTGATGAACCACCTGCGCCGGGAGGGGCTGGTACTCGGCGACCCGGTGGAAAACCCCCACGCCCGGTCGTTCTCCGGTCTGCGGAATTTCCGGACCAGCGGACTCCAGGAGGCCCTGAGTACCCACGCCGACCACTACAACACCAATGCCGCCTACGGAGTGGCCTCCTACACCACCGGGCAGGTATTCCTGGAGCAACTGCGGTACATCATCGGTGACGCCGCCCACGCCCGTACGTTGCTGCGGTACTATAACACCTGGAAGTTCAAGCACCCGAACCCCAACGATTTTATCCGCATCGCGGAGAAGGAAAGCGGGATGGAACTGGACTGGTACCTGGAGTACTTCGTCAACAGCGTCAATTTCGCCGACTATGCCCTCACCGACGTGGAGGACCTGGACGGTAAGGGAACCACCCGCGTGGACCTGAAGAAGATCGGCCGCATGCCCATGCCCCTGGAAATCGAAGCCAAGCTCAAGGACGGTAGCAGCCGCTGGTTCTACATCGCCCCGGTCATCCTGCGGGCGACCAAGCCGCAGCCGGCCTACGCGGAGAACTGGACGGTACTGAAAGACTGGCCCTGGACCCAGTCCGAGTACAGTTTCGAGATTGACCTGGATAAAAAAGAGATCGAATCGGTTACGATCAACCCCCGGGGCCGGATGTTCGAGGATGACGTGGAGAATAACTCCTGGTCGAGGTAGGAGAGGAAGAAAGAAGAAAGACCGGCGCTGCGCTACCTGAAAGAGAAAAGACATGCCACTCACGTTGAGGGCGCAGCGGTGTTTCTTCTTTTTCAGTATAACAGGCCACGTTTTTCCCCTCCAACCCGTCTTAAGGTCGAGAGACCTACTTTATGAAGCTACTTGTACTCAGTAAAAAATTTCCCTTCCCGCTGAAAGACGGGGAAAGCCAGGCCATTCACGGACTCAGTAAAAGCCTCAGCGAGTTGGGCTGCTCCGTCAGTTTGCTGGCCATGAACACCAGCAAACACTTTTTTGCCGGTACGGAGTTGCCGGAAGCGATGCGGCACTACGAAGAGGTGCGCACCGTGGCGATCAATAACGAGCTGAGCTGGATGGACGCGACCGGTAACCTGTTGAAGGGGAAGAGCTACCACATCAGCCGCTTCGACAACGAGCAGTACCACCAGGCCCTCACCAAATGGCTGGAGGAAGAGGAATTTGACGTCGTGCAACTGGAAACGC
This sequence comes from Lewinellaceae bacterium, assembly GCA_963838715.1. GTDB lineage: Bacteria > Bacteroidota > Bacteroidia > Chitinophagales > Saprospiraceae > Neolewinella. Next base: position 1,040,260 of record CAWISE010000009.1, on the reverse strand, counting down.
TCTACCTGTCTCCCTACATTCCCACCATTCGCCGCCACTCCGAGGCAGCGGTCGTGATGCGCTCCCACAACGTCGAACACGAGATATGGGAGCGGTGCAGCGAGAACATCCGCTTCGCACCCAAGCGCGCCTACCTGCGTCACCTGACCCGGCAGTTGCGGGACTACGAACGCAACCAGTTAAACCAGTACGACCTGCTGCTGCCCATTACGGCACGCGACCAGCAACGATTCACCGGTATGGGCTTCCGGGGGCAGAGCCACGTGCTGCCCATCGGTCTGGATGCCCGCTGCGGCGAGCCCAACTACGACAGTTACCGACAGGCGCCCAACCTGCACTTCATCGGCTCCCTCGACTGGATGCCCAACCTGGAGGGGTTACAGTGGTTCCTGAACGACGTCTGGCCCGACCTACACCGTAAGTTCCCGGAGGTCGAATTCCACATCGCCGGCCGCAATATGCCCAAGTGGATGCAGCAACTCCGGATGGACCGGGTGATCGTCCACGGAGAGGTAGAAAGCAGCTGCGATTTTGTCAGTAGCCAGAGTATCAGCCTGGTTCCCCTGCTGAGCGGAGGGGGCATGCGCGCCAAGATACTGGAAGCCATGAGCCTGGGCCGGGTGGTGATCTCCACCTCCGTCGGGCTCGAAGGCATCGAGGCCCGCCACCGCCGTGATCTTTTCGTGGCCGACACCCCCGAGCAGTTCGTCACTTCCCTCGAGGATTGCCTTCGCCGGGGCCGTGAGCTGGAACGGATGGGCCGCAACGCCCACGCCCTCTTCCACCGCCGCTACGACCGGACGGTACTGGCCGGGAAACTGCTGAAGCGGTACTATAAGCTGACGGGGAAGCGGGTGACGGCGTAGAGATTAGTGATTCTTGATTAGTGATTGGTGAACTATGATTTGCCCAGCAATGACGTCCTTTGCCGTGCTGTGTGCCACCAGAGGCTATCACCAATCAAAAATCACCGGTCACTAATCACCAATCCCCATGCGCTACCTCTGGACCGTCCTGAAATATACCCTTCTCTTGCTCGTCGCCTACGTCGCGATCGTGCTCGCCTACGGTACGCTCACCGACTGGGCACCCACCGGTACCGAGGAACTGACCGCCTACCACGATCCTGCCGCCGCGCCTACCCTCATTACGGACAGTCTGCTGACCTTCACCACCTGGAATGTCGGCTACGGCGGGCTGGGCGCCCAGAACTTCTTCTTTTACAACCGGGGGGACTTCTTCTGGACCGACCTGGGAACCGTCCGTTCCCCGGCGGAGAACGTGGACCGCTACGTGAACGGACAGGAACTGACCGTTCGCTCCACCCTCAGCGATTTCTTCTTACTGCAGGAGGTGGATACGGCCGCCCGCCGCAGCCATTACACCAACCAACTGGACAGCGTAAGCCGCGCCAGACCCGATTATTCGGCCGTTTACGCACCCAACTTTCAGAGTAACCGGGTGCCGCTGCCCATCTTTCAGCCGTGGGATCACTACGGTTACGTACGGGGCGGACTGGTGAGCCTCTCCCGCTTCCGTCCGGAGACGGCCGAGCGGGTGCAGCTGCCCGGAGCGTTCCCCTGGCCGACCCGGCTCTTTCAACTCGATCGCTGCGCACTGCGGGAGATCTTCCCCACCGAAGACGGACGGGAGCTGGCGGTCTACAACGTTCACCTCTCCGCCTACGACGAAGACGGCAGTATGCGCCGGCAGCAGATCGGGCTGCTACGGGAAATGGCCCTGGCGGACTACGAAGCCGGTCGTTACGTGGTGATCGGCGGCGACTGGAACCAACTGCCGCCCGGCTTTAACTGGTTCGTGCTGAACCCGACGGTGGAACAAACGATCCTGCCCCCCGCCATTGATTTCGATTACATGCCGGCCGGTTGGAAGTACGCCTTCGATGCGGGAACGCCCACCGTGCGGGATTCCCGGGATGCTTACGAAGCGGGGCGTACGGAACGCTCGGTGATCGATTTCTTCCTGGTCAGCCCCAATCTGAAAATTCGTAAAGTGAAGGGGTTGGAACAAGGTTTCGCCTTCAGCGACCACCAACCCGTCTACGTTGAGTTAGAACTCGTGAAATAGATGGATATTTGCGACATGAGACTACTTACCCTTATCTGCAGCCTGTTATTATTTTGCACCTGCGACCCCGCCCCCGCCGAGCCGGAAGTCGTTGCTCCGGCCGGGGAGGCACCCGCAACGATCGCCGGTGGAAAACACATCGACATTACGGAAGCTTCCGTGGGGTTGAAGCACGGTCCGAACCCCGCCGCCCCGGGCTTTGATCTGGCGGGGTCCGATGAAAGGGCCATCGCCATCGCCGACAGCGTCGTAGCCGCCCACGGGGGTCGGGCCGCCTACGATGACAGCCGCTACTTCCGCTGGAATTTCTTCGGCGCGCGTACGCTGTACTGGGACAAGCAGGAGCAGCGGGTACGCATCGAGATTCCGCAGGAAAACGCCGTCTACCTGCTTAACTACGGCGGGACCGGGCTGACCGGCCGGGTGCGCGTCAAGGGAGACGAGATCACCCACCCGGACAGCCTCGCACTGTACCTGGGACGCGCCAATTCCATGTTCCTCAACGACAGTTACTGGTTGGTACAGCAATTTAAACTGAAGGATAGCGGCGTGACCCTGAAGTACATCGACCAAGTACGGCTGGACCCCCTGGCCAACCGCCCGAGTCACGTTCTCGACCTGACCTTCGACGGGGTGGGGGACACCCCCGCAAACAGGTACCGCCTCTTCGTGGACGGCACCAGCTACCGCATCAATACCTGGCAGTTTTTCCGCGACGCGAAGGACGAGAAGCCGACCATGGAAACGCCCTGGCTGGACTATAAGCCGTACAACGGTCTCTGGCTGAGCGGCGACCGGGGTGGCCGTTTCGTTCTGGGCGACATCGCGGTGAGCAACAAGATGCTGGAAAAAACATTCACCGAATTCTAGTGAACGTCGGCCCCGCTTTTCCTTTCTACCACTTTACCCCCAACCCCCAGCTATGCAGAATCGTACCATTATCGACCACGTCAGTCCACAGATCAACCAGGGCAGATTTCCCGTAAAACGAGTGGTGGGCGAGCGAGTGGACGTAAGGGCCAGCATCTTCGGTGACGGCCACGATTATCTACGCGCCGTAGTGGAATACCGCGCTCCGAAGGCAAAGAAATGGCAGTCGGTGGAAATGACCGAACTGGGCAACGACAAGTGGGAGGCCGGCTTTTCCGTCGACAAGCAGGGCACCTACGATTACCGTATCGTCGCCTGGGTGGACCACCTGAAGACCTGGCACAAGGGATTTGAAAAGAAGCGGGCCGACGGACAGGACATGGGCGTAGAACTGCAGATCGGCGCGAATTTCCTGACCGAACTGGCCAATAAGCTGAAGGGAAGGGCGCGGACGCAGGTGCAGAATGCCATTAAAGCACTGGGGGACGACAACGAGGCCCGGGCGGTCGAGTACGTTTCCGGCCCCGCCTTTCACGCACTGCTGGCCGAGTACCCGCTGCGGCAGCACGAAACGACTTACGACCACCAACTGCGGGTGAAGGTCGGTCGGCTGCGCGAGCGCTACTCCAGTTGGTACGAGCTGTTTCCCCGCTCCACTTCCCAGGAGGTAGACCGCCCCGGCACCTTTAAGGACGTGGAACTCCTGCTGCCCCGCATCGAGGAACTCGGCTTCAACGTGCTCTACATGCCGCCCATCCATCCGGTCGGCCGCCGCAACCGGAAGGGGCGCAACAACGCCACTACCGCCATGGAGGGAGAACCGGGCAGCCCCTGGGCGATCGGAGCGGCCGAGGGCGGTCACAAGGCCATCCTTCCCGAACTGGGCGACATCAGCGACTACCAGCAACTGATGAAGTCGGCCGCCAGGCGGGGCATCGAGGTAGCCCTCGACCTGGCCTTCCAGTGTGCCCCCGACCATCCTTATATAGAAGCCCACCCCGAGTGGTTCATCTGGCGGCCCGACGGCAGCATCATGTACGCCGAAAACCCGCCGAAGAAATACCAGGACATCGTCCCGATCAACTTCGAGACCGAAGACTGGCGCGCCCTGTGGGACGAATTACTGAGCGTCGTACTCTACTGGGTGGATGCCGGAGTGAAGATCTTCCGGGTCGATAACCCCCACACTAAGCCCTACCGCTTCTGGGAATTCATCATCGAGGAGGTCAATAAGAAGGACCCCGACGTGATCTTCCTGGCCGAGGCCTTTACCCGCCCGGCCATCATGGCCGAACTGGCCAAGCGGGGTTTCCAGCAGAGCTACACCTACTTCACCTGGCGGACCAGCGCCAAAGAGATGCGGGAGTACGTCGAGGAACTCACCCAGACCGAACTGCGGGAGTACATGCAACCGAATTTCTGGCCCAACACCCCGGACATCCTCGCCTACGAGATGATGGGGGCCGGCGCCAACCAGTTCGTGAAGCGCCTCCTGCTGGCCGCTACCCTCAGCAGCAGCTACGGTCTCTACGGCCCCAGCTACGAACTGATGGAGAACCGGGGCAACACGAACGGCAAGGAAGAGTACTACGACTCCGAGAAGTACATGGTCCGCTACTACGACTGGAGCTACCGCAACCGGATCACGGAGGCATACCAACGGATCAATATGGCCCGCGCCGCCCACCCGGCCCTGCAGCAGACCAACAACATCCGCTTTACCCATAGTGAGAACGGTAACCTGCTCAGCTACGTCAAGTACACCGACGACCGCAGCAATATAATTTGGTGCGTCGTCAATTTCGACGAGCACAATCCCCAGGGCGGGCACGTCTCCGTTCCCCGGGAGATCATCGGTTCCGGTAACTTCCGGGTCACCGACCTGCTCACGGGGGAGCAGTACTGGTGGAACGACCGGGCGAACTACGTACGACTGGACCCGGGATGGCAGCCCGGACACGTGCTCCTTGTCGAGACTCAATCTAAATAGACTCCCCATTTCCAACAAGTTTGTTAAAGAAATGTCATGAAAGTATCTTTGCGCGACTAAGTAAGGCTGGTTTCCCGACCAGTTTTACGCAACTTACTAAATGTCAATACTGTAATGACATACCTTAGAAAATCCGGCTTATACCTATTGCTGCTGCTGGCACTCTGCCTCAACTTCTCCCCGGCCTACGCCCAGGGGGAGCTGGCGGACGACCCTACGCCTGAATCCACCCTCGAGGCTGATACCGATGCCTCCGCGGCCGCTGACGTGGCTCCCGCCGCCGCGGGTGCCGTCGGTGAAGGCGCCGGCGACCCCGACAAGGGGAAAGCCCTGTGGAACGCCAATGCCTGTGGTTCCTGCCACATCAAGGACATGAAGTCCAAGGGTACCGGCCCCGCCCTCGGTGGCGTCCAGGCCCGCTGGGCCGGAGAGCCCCGGGAGCACCTGTACCGCTGGGTGCAGCAGAGTCAGGCCCTGATCGGCAGTGGCGAGAGTGCCCGCGCCGTTGCCGTCTGGAACGAGTGGAAGCCGACCATCATGTCGAACTTCACGAACCTGAGCAATGAGGACGTCGAGCACCTGCTGGCTTTTATCCAGGGAACTTACGACGGTAGTTACGGTAAGGTTACAGATGTTGGTGGACCTGCCGCGGAAGTAGAGGAAACCGACAACACCTGGCTTTTCGTCATTCTCGGCGGTGCCCTGTTACTCCTGAGTCTCATCCTGGCCCGGATCACCAGCAACCTTCAGTACATGGTCTCCACGGAGGCCGGTGCGCAGCCCGCCGGTCGCCGCACCCTCCTGGACATCCTGACGAGCCGGGGGATGATCGCCTTCGTGGTCTTCGCCCTCGTCGTACTGGGTGGCTACACTACCGTTAACCACGCCATCGATCTCGGTCGCCAGCAGGACTACGAGCCCGAGCAGCCGATCAAGTTCAGCCACGAGCAGCACGCCGGTATCCAGGGGATCGAGTGTCAGTACTGCCACGACGGCGCCCGCCGCTCGAAGCACTCCGTCATTCCGGCCGTCAACACCTGTATGAACTGTCACCGCTCCATCCAGAAGGGTAGCCAGTACGGTACGGCCGAACTCACCAAGATATTCGCCTCCATCGGTTGGGACCCCATCCAGCAGGCCTACATCGAGAACTACGACGAGATGCCCAACGACCAGATCGAGGACATTTTCTCCAAGTGGATCGCCCAGGAGTACATTGCCGACGGGGGGGACGTGGACGATATCGAGGACGTCGTCGAGGAGCAGTGGGAAGGTATCTACACCGCCCTGACCAATGAGTACACCGGCGACGATCGCGTAGCCGGCCCGGTAGAGTGGGTGCGTATCCACAACCTGCCCGACCACGCCTACTTCAACCACGCCCAGCACGTAACGGTGGGTAAGCTGAAGTGTCAGAACTGCCACGGCCCCGTCGAGGAGATGGAAGTGGTTTACCAGTACAGCCCGCTCAGCATGGGTTGGTGTATCAACTGTCACCGGGAGACCAAAGTGGTCGGTTTCGAGGACAATGAGTACTACCAGGCCTACGAGCGCTACCACGAGGAAATCCAGAACGGGGAGCGCGACGGCGTGACCGTGGAGGACCTGGGCGGCCTCAACTGCCAGCGCTGCCACTACTAGGCGGACTTAGGAAGTAAGACTTAGGAATTAAGAATTAAGAAGCGTTCAACGCATGAAGAAGCATAGCAACAAGGTCTGGATCGGTACCGACGAACTCGAAGCCACCCCGGAATACCTCGCCGCCACCGATCAGGAGCAGGCAGGTCCGTCCGTGGAGGAAGACAGCCGTCTGTCCAGCAGCCGCCGCGATTTCCTCAAGTACCTGGGTTTCGGCATGACCGCCGCAACCATCGCCAGTTGTGACATTCCCGTCCGTAAAGCGATTCCCTACGTCTCCAAGCCCGATACCATCGTGCCCGGCGTAGCCAGCTACTTCGCTTCCACCTTCGTCCAGGGCGGTGACTACGTCCCCGTACTGGTCAAGACGCGGGAAGGTCGTCCCATCAAGGTGGAGGGCAACAGCATGAGCCCGATCACCGGCGGAGGAACCAGTGCCCGGGTCCAGGCCTCGGTACTCACCATGTACGACACCAGCCGCTACGACGGTCCTTACCGCATTGACGGCGGACTGGCAATGCGGGAGCGGGTCTACGGTAACCAGGATGGCTGGGATGCCATCGACCGGGAAATCATCGGTAAATTAAAGCCGAACAGCCAGGTCCGCATTGTGGGACACACCACCCTGAGCCCCTCGCTGAAATTATCCATTAAGGAGTTCCGGGCCAAGTACCCGAACACCGCCTTCGTCCAGTACGACCCCGTCAGTAGCGCGGCGCTGCTCGATGCCAACGAATCGAGCTTCGGTGTCCGGGCCGTACCCAGCTACCACTTCGATAAGGCCGACGTGATCGTCAGTTTCGGTGCCGACTTCCTCGGTACCTGGATCAGCCCGGTACAGTACGCCAAGGATTACATCAAGGGCCGCAGCACCGAGGGAACCCGGATGAACCGTCACATCCAGGTGGAAAGCCACATGAGCCTCACCGGATCGAACGCGGACAACCGCATCCTGGTCAAGCCCAGCCAGCAGGGAGCCGCCATTGCCGCGCTCTACGCCGCGCTTTCCGGTGGGAACGCCGGAGGTGGTCTCTCCGAGGAGATCAGCTCCAAGATCGGGGCCGTCGCCCGCGAACTGCGCAACGCTTCCGGTCGCGCGCTGGTCATCAGCAACAGTAACAACCTCAGCGAGCAACTGCTCGTCAACGCCATCAACAACGCACTGGGCAGCTACGGTAGCACCATCACCACCGATCGTTGGAGCTTCCAGCGACAGGGTAGCGACCGCGACCTGGCCACCCTGGCCGCCGAGCTGAGGGCCGGAACGGTGGACGCACTCATCGTCCTGGACGGGGCCAACCCGGCCTGGGACAATGTCTACGCCGACAGCATCCGCGCCAGTCTGCTCCGCAACGGGGGAGGTTCCACTACGGAACAGGGAGATACCGAGTTGCTGCAGCGCAGCGAGCAGGTCGAAGCCAAACTGGAGAATGGCAGCTACGTCATGATCCGCGAAGGAGCAACCCGCGCCGCTACCGGTCCGATGCTGACCATCAGTACCAGCGGGGTACCCAACGAGACCACCCAGCTTTGTCAGTACGTCACCCCTACCCATCACTACCTGGAGAGTTGGGGCGATGCCGAAGCCGTACAGGGTCACTACAGTCTGATCCAGCCCGCCATGGTACCGATCTTCGCCAGCGTAGGCCGTCACGGCACCCGCGCGGAGGGAGAGACGCTGCTGACCTGGGCCGGCAGCAGCCGCCTGGATCCTGAAGCCGACCAGCCTTACCTAGACTTTGTCATGAAAAACTGGGAGGACAAGGTTTTCGGAGGCCAGAGCCAGTTCTCCAGCTTCCGTGCTTTCTGGGACAGTGCCCTGCACGATGGCGTCTTCGAGACCGCCGGTAGCGGAGGTATGAATGATTACGGTATCGGCTACGCCGCCACGACCGCAGGGGCTACCGCCGAAGTAGCGGAGGAGATTGCCGCACAGGCAGACCCCGAAGTAGCGGGGGAAACACCTTTCGTCAACTCAAGAAGCTACCGCAATACCGGTGTATCCGGTGCCGTCAGCGGGATCACGACCCCTGCCGCCGAGGGGGGTAAGGAGCTGACCATCTACGAAACCATCAACATCGGCAACGGTGTTTACGCCGGTAACCCCTGGTTACAGGAGTGCCCGGATCCCGTAGCCCGTACTACCTGGGGCAATTACCTCAGCATTCCCGTCTGGTACGAGGACGGAGAGAACAGCTACACGGCCTACCAGGGCATGAACTCCGAGGAGTACAAGGGAAAGGCCGACAAGGCTACCGTGAGCAAGGGGGAGGCTGATTTTACCGTCACCACCGTCCGCCAGTTCGGTCAGTTGAAGGACACCTTCGGCCTGGCCATCGGTTACGGTCGTACCATTACCGGTATGAGCGGCCGGGCCCTCGGCAACGAGATCGGCGTGAACGTTTACCCCTGGCTGACCACCGATGAGAACGGCTACGTGCAGTACTACGTCACCGGCGTGGAAGTGAGCGGCCGCGTGGAAACCGAGGAAGAGTTCGCCAGCGTACAGTACCACCATACGATGGGACTGACCAAGCGCGACGACTCCGGTGCCATGATCTACTACAACACCCGTACCGGAGATACCGAGAACATTGCCGGGGAACTCACCGCCGAACAGGCGGAGTACCTCCAGCCCTTCAACGTCGACGAAAAGACGGTGATGGAACTGGGAGAAGGCATGCAGGGCGGTCTCGTCGATCGGTCCATCATTTACCAGGGAACGTTCAACGAACTGGGAGAACTGAAGGAGCACATCGGGGAGAAGCGCCACGAGGCCCAGCACCTGAACGACCAGACGCTGTACCCCTACGACGAGTACGTCGAGGAGATCTACAGCCAGGGACACTGGTGGGCGATGCACGTCGACCTGACCAAGTGTATCGGTTGTGCCGCCTGTGAGGTAGCCTGTGTCGCCGAAAACAACGTCCCCGTCGTCGGTAAGTACGAGGTATGGCGTCACCACGAAATGAAGTGGCTGCGTATCGACCGCTACTTTTACGGTGACGTGGAGAACCCCCGGGCCGTTTACCAGCCCATGATGTGCCAGCACTGCGACAATGCTCCCTGTGAGAACGTCTGCCCGGTCAACGCCAGCCAGCACAGCGACGAGGGCCTCAACCAAATGATCTACAACCGCTGTATCGGTACCCGCTACTGCGCCAACAACTGTCCCTACAAGGTCCGTCGCTTCAACTGGCTCGACTTCACCACCGGTGACCTCTTCAGCTCCAACGAGCCCGAGATCAACGGAGAGGAACTCGCCTTCGGTGCCGACAACCTGACCCGGATGGTCCTGAACCCCGACGTGACGGTCCGCAGCCGCGGCGTCATCGAGAAGTGTAGCTTCTGCGCCCAGCGCCTGCAGTCCGGTAAGCTGACCGCCAAGATCGAAGGTCGTAAGCTGCGCGACTCCGACGTACGGACGGCCTGCCAGACGGCCTGCCCGACCGGTGCCATCACCTTCGGAGACCGGAACAACAAGCAGGGAGACGTCGCCGGGAAGCTGGTGAACCCACTGAACTACCTGGCCCTCGAGGAGGTGAATACCCAGAGTGCCGTGTTCTACGCGGCGCGGGTACACAACCCGCTGGAGGAACTGGACGCGTAAGCATTAGTGATTGGTGATTACTGATCTTTGATTAGTGATTGCCAAACACGACATAAAATATAAGATTTAAAGTGATGTGATAACTGAAGCGCCCAACGGCAAATCACCAATCACCGATCACCAATCAGTAATCACTAATCGAATGAGTGGACATATAGCACCGGTAAGGAACCCGCTGATAACGGGCAACAAAACCTACCACCAAATCACGGAGGACATTTGTCGCCCGACCGAAACGGCGCCTTCCCTGTCGTGGGTCATCACCTTCATCCTTTCGGTGATTTGCCTGGGGCTTGTTTGCCTTCAGCGTTGCCTGGACGATCTGGGTGGGTATCGGTTCCTGGAACCTGAACCGGACCATCAACTGGGGTTGGGACATTACCAACTTCGTCTGGTGGGTGGGTATCGGCCACGCCGGCACCCTGATCTCGGCCATTCTTTTGCTGTTCCGCCAGAAGTGGCGTACCGGCGTGAACCGGGCGGCGGAGGCCATGACGATCTTTGCCGTCATGTGCGCGGGGCAGTTCCCGCTCATCCACATGGGCCGCTTGTGGCTGGCCATCTTCATCTTCCCGTACCCCAATACCCGGGGCCCGCTGTGGGTGAATTTCAACAGCCCGCTGCTCTGGGACGTATTCGCCATCTCGACTTACTTCACGGTATCCCTCCTGTTCTGGTACGCCGGACTGGTTCCCGACCTCGCCACGGTGCGGGACCGGGCGAAGGGACTGCGTAAGAAACTATACGGATTCGCCAGTTTCGGCTGGAACGGTTCCGCCAAGCACTGGCAGCGGTGGGAGAGCCTCTCCCTCATCCTGGCCGGTCTGGCCACGCCACTGGTACTTTCGGTACACACCATTGTATCCTTTGACTTTGCTACGTCGGTCATACCCGGCTGGCACACGACCATCTTTCCTCCCTACTTCGTGGCGGGCGCCATCTTCTCCGGTTTCGCGATGGTACTGACGCTGATGCTGATCGCCCGGAAGGTGCTGCACCTGGAAGACTACATTACCCTGGAGCACATCGAGTCGATGAACAAGGTGATCCTGCTGACCGGTTCCATTGTCGGCGTGGCCTACCTTACCGAGCTCTTCATCGCCTGGTACTCCGGTTACATCTACGAGCAATTCGCCTTCCTGAACCGCGTACTCGGCCCCTACTACTGGAGCTACATCGGGATGATGCTCTGTAACGTGCTTTCCCCCCAGATCTTCTGGAGTAAGCGACTGCGCCGGAGCCTGTTCTGGACCTTCTTCATGTCGATCTTCATCAACATCGGTATGTGGTTCGAGCGCTTCGTGATCATCTCCACGACCCTGGCCCGTGATTACCTCCCCTCCAGCTGGAGTTACTACGTCCCCACCTGGGTGGAGATCTGCATCTTCATCGGAACCCTGGGGCTGTTCTTTACGCTCTTCCTGATCTTCACCCGCGTCGCTCCCGTAGTGGCCATCGCGGAGATCAAGTCGATTCTGAAGACGGCCGGCGACCAGTACATCGGTAAGAACGCGCACCACCACGGCCACGGCACCCACGTACCCGCCGAAGTGAACGACATCACGGCCGGCGGTACCGTCGACATCGACAACGATACCGAAGATCCCATCCTCAATAAATAATCCCGCAAAAGGAAACACCATGGCAGAAGTAATTGCACATCAGGGTACCCCGGTAGCGGGTACGGTAACCGGAAAGAACATTCTCTTCGGGCTCTACGACGACGAGGTAAAACTGCTCGACGCGGTGAAGGCAGCCAACGCCGCCCACCTGGAGATCGACGAAGTGTACACCCCGTTCCCGGTTCACGGACTGGACCCCCTGCTCGGCTTTGCCGAAAGCCGCCTGCACCAGGCCGGCTTCATTTTCGGCAGTATCGGTTGCCTCTTCGGGTTCGGATTCATGACGTGGGTCTTCACCCGCGACTGGCCCATCATCTTCGGTGGTAAGCCGTACTGGTCCGTTCCCGCCTTCATCCCGATCACCTTCGAGCTGACCGTACTGTTCGCCGCCGTCGGTATGGTACTGGTGTTCTACACCGTCTGCGGACTGGCCCCCTGGGCGAGCCCCCGCCGGCTGCACGACCGGATCACGGACGACAAGTTCTGTATCGCCTTCGATGCCACGAACCTGGACGGTCGGGACACTGACAACCTCCGTGACTACTTCGCCCGTACGGGTGCCGAGAGCGTCCACACCAAAATGGTCGACGCATAATATCCGGCGCGGACGCAGGTGCAAAATTCTAAGAAGCCCGCACCTGCGTCCGCGCCCAAATAATTAGCAAAGAAGCATACAGCATGAAAAATTTGCGCATTGTTGTCCTTTCCTTCACGCTGGCGGTCATTCTGACGGCCTGTAGTGACGCGGAGGAGAATTTCACCGGTAGTGAGTACATGCCCGATATGGCACACTCGCTGGCCGTGGAAGCGAATACTTACAATTACTACTACTACAACACCTGGGACGAGCGTTCCACGGTTCGTCTGGCCGACCTTGTGTACCCCAAGTACACGGTGAAGGGAACGGTACCCCGCGGTTACGCCGGTGGTTACCTGCCCGGAGCGAAGGCACCCGGCACCCTGGAGGCCGCGGAAAGCATGCGCGGTAGCCTGGTAGACAACGACTTCCCGAACGCTATCTCCGTACCCACCAACGGGCACGTACCTTATTACTACGAGGACACCCCCGAGGGCCGCCTCCAGGCCATGGCCGAGCTGACCGAGAACCCTTTCCCCATTACGGAGGCGGGCATGGTACGCGGTGCCAACCTTTACAACATCTTCTGTGCCATCTGCCACGGTATGCAGGGCAACGGCCTGGGGTACCTTTACGATACCGACCAGAACCCCAACGCCAAGTACCTGCTGGCTCCCGCCAACTTCCTGCGCGACGAATTCATCGAGGCCAGCAACGGTCGTTACTACAACGCGATCATGTACGGCTACAACGCCATGGGTGCCTACGCCGACAAGATGAACTACGAGGAGCGCTGGCAGGTAATCCACTACATCCGTAGCCTGCAGGCGAAGGAGAAGGGCCTGGTCTACGACGAGGCTCAGAACACCATTGCCCCCGGAGCCGGTACGCCGCTGGACAGCTACGATCCGACCGCCGCCTCCGACGAGGAAGAGGAAATGGGTGCCGATCAGTTGAGCGAAGCCGCCGGAGCCACCGGTAGTCAGACGCTAAAGAAGAAGTAAACAACTACCTGGTAGTTAAGAAAAACGATTTTTGATGGAAACATTTGTATTCTCATCCCGCGCCAAAGCCGTCACCGGCGGTCTTGCCATTTTCGGCCTCGTGCTGCTGGTGGTCAGCTACTTCGTCGATGGCGGGGAGGGGCACCATATGCGCTTCTGGACCAACCTGTTGCACAACAGCGTTTTCTTCCTGGGGATCGCGGCCATGGCCGGCTTCACCCTGGCGGCCTTTACCACGGCCTACGCCGGCTGGTTCGTCCAGTTCAAGCGGGTATGGGAAAGCTTTGCTTCCTTCCTGCTTCCCGCCATGTTCCTGATGGGCATCCTCATCGTAGGACTGTTCACCCACGGGCACCATCTCTACCACTGGAACGACGCCGAGGCCGTAGCGAACGATGCCATCCTGACGCACAAGGCGAGTTTCCTGAACAAGTACTGGTACATCGCCGCTACCGTCGGTTTCGTAGCGGTCTGGTACTTCTTCCTGGACCAGATGCGTAAGATCAGTAAGGACGAGGACGTGAACGGAACGACGGATTACCGTCAGTTCAAGTCCTACAAGAAATACGCGGCGGTCTTTCTGCCCATCTTCGGCTTTACGAGCGCCGCCTTTATCTGGCAGACGATCATGAGCATGGACAGCCACTGGTACTCCACGATGTTCGCCTGGTACGCCTCGGCCAGTTGGTTCTGCGCCATGATGGCCATGACCATCATGCTGCTGATCTACCTCAAGAGCCGTGGCTACTACACCCGGGTCACGGAGGAGCACTTCCACGATCTGGGTAAGTACCTGTTCGCTATTTCCATTTTCTGGACCTACCTGTGGTTCAGCCAGTTCATGCTGATCTGGTACGGAAACGTAGGGGAAGAGACGATCTACTTCCGGGAGCGTTTCGACAGCTACCCCGCCCTGTTCTGGTTGAACCTGGGCATCAACTTCCTGCTGCCCTTCTTCGTGCTGATGCGCAACGACACCAAGCGGAAGGCCGGTACGCTGTTCTTCGCCTCCGCGCTGGTGTTCTTCGGCCACTGGATCGACTACTTCCAGATGATCAAGCCCGCCGCCCGGATCACCCTCATCGAAATGGAGCACCACGAAGCGGGTGGCCACGCCGGTCACGGGGAAGAGGTAGCCATGATGGGTAACCAGGACAACGGACACGGTGACGATCACCAACTCGAAGCCGGCGGTCACGACGTGATCGAGGAAACGGTCGGTGGCGTTCCCATCGCTCACGAGAACGAAGAGGGACCCGGTGACGGAACGCCCTACGACGACGAACTGGCCACGGCCGGTCAGGCCGAGGAGGACCAACACATGGATAACGTCCACGCGGACGGAGCCCACGGCGGAGACTACGAGGATCCGGAGTTGCGCACGGACGTGGCTACGATGTCGCTGAACCCGAACCCGGGTAAGCCCTTCAAGTCCGGTTATACCCTGCCCGGACTACTGGAGATCGGCATCATGCTCGGTTTCCTGGGTGGCTTCCTGTTCTGGGTGCTAAGCCGGCTGGAAACGGCCCGACTGGAGCCAAAGAACGACCCTTACCTCGAGGAGAGCGTGCACCACCACACTTAGTGGCTGGATTGACGACTCTTATTTAGACAAAATCTAAACAATGGGCAACAGGCTAACCAAATAACCTGCTTCCCGTTAACTTTGCAGTAGTCCGAATACAAGCATTCGGACCAATTCAAAGACGCTAACCTTTCGGAATGACTACACTGATCGTCTTATCCTGTATCGCCCTCCTGCTGATCATCATCGTGCAGGTTTCCCGGGTACGCGAACTGTCCAAGCAGTTGCGTGGTACCGAGGAAGTGGAGCGCAAGGCCACGAATACCACGGGCATTGGCCTGGTGGCTTTTATGGTCCTGTTCCTGATCGGCACTACGCTGAGTGCCTTTTTGTACAAGAACTACATACTGGGTTACGGGCCGCATGAGTCGGCCAGCGAGCACGGAGTGTTGATCGATAACATGATGCACATCACGCTACTGGTTACCTACAGTGTGTTCGTGCTGACCCACATCCTGTTGTTCTGGTACGCCTACAAGTTCCGTCAGCAGAAGGGACGTAAGGCGCAGTACATCAGCCACAACAATACCCTGGAGGTGGTCTGGACGGGTATTCCCGCCATCGTGATGACCTTCCTGGTCGTCGGCGGTCTGGATGCCTGGAACGATATCATGGGGGACGTAGGGGCTGATGACAACTACCTCGAGATCGAAGCGATGGGCTACCAGTTCGCCTGGCAGATGCGGTACCCCGGCCCTGACGGACTGCTGGGTCGCCGGGACTTCCGCCTCATCAACCCCACCAACCAAATGGGTATCGACTGGAACGACCCAAAAAGCCATGACGATGTCTTGCTGAATAATTTCGTACTTCCCGTCGACCAAAAGGTGCGGGTGCGCATTACCGCTAAGGATGTACTACACGATTTCTACCTTCCTCAGTTTCGCGTTAAGATGGACGCGGTGCCCGGTCTGCCTACCTACTTCGTATTTACCCCCAAGCAAACCACCAAGGAGTACCGTAAGAAGCTGAGCCAGTACGAGGAGTACCAAGTACCCGACCCGGACGATCCGGAGAAGATGTACTGGGAGACCGCCAATTACGAACTGGCCTGCGCCGAACTCTGTGGTATCGGTCACTGGTCGATGCAACGTACTTTCGCGATCGTCGAGCAGGACGAGTACGATGCCTGGGTCACGGAGCAGAGCAGTTACTACATGGAGAACATCCGGGGAACGGAGAACGACCCGCTGGCCGACCAGCTGCTCGGCGTGGAGATCGAGCAACGGAGTCAGCAGTTCATGACCGACGCCAGCACCGCCCTGCGCACGCCGGACGATACCGACAACACCCTCAAACTGGAGTATGTAACCTACGAAACCGGCAGTGCCCGCCTCACCGAAATGAGCCGCTACCAGCTGGATGACGTAGTGACCTTCCTGAAAAGAAACACCGGGGTTCAGGCCCGTATTTCCGGACACACCGACAACGTCGGCGACGCGGAGATGAACATGAACCTGAGTGACCAGCGCGCGGCCTCCGTACGCAGTTACCTGACGACCAACGGCATTGACGCCGCCCGACTGACGAGTATCGGCTACGGCCAGACCCGCCCGGTCGAAACAAACGAAACCGAGGAAGGCCGACAGGCCAACCGACGTACGGAGTTGTACATCACCAACACGACGGTACTTACCGACGAGCAGGAAGATGAACTCTCCGAGTAATATTTTATTCAAGTAGTAGCACCTCTAAAGCTGATTCCATGGCAACCGCTGTATTAGTAGCACCAACGACGCGCGAGGAAGGTCTGATCCAGGAACTGGGTTACGACGACCACTTTCACGAGCACCACCACGGGGATAAGTTCCAGTCGAACTTCATCTCCCACTATGTCTTTTCACAGGACCACAAGATGATTGCCAAGCAATTCCTGATCACGGGAATGATCTGGGCGATCATTGGTGGGCTTATGTCTCTGGTTTTCCGCATGCAGCTCGGTTTTCCCGAGGAGAGCATTGCCTGGCTGAAGCCCGTACTCGGTAAGTGGATTTCCGTCAACGACGCGGGTATCGGTTCGCTTACCCAGGATTTCTACTACGCCCTGGTCACCATGCACGGTACCATCCTGGTATTCTTCGTGCTCACGGCCGGTCTTTCCGGAACCTTCTCGAATCTTCTGATCCCCCTGATGATCGGTGCGCGCGACATGGCTTCGCCGTTGCTGAATATGCTGAGCTACTGGTTCTTCTTCATCTCCGGTACGATCATGTTCGCCTCGCTCTTCCTGAGTACCGGCCCCTTCGCGGGTGGCTGGGTGGCGTATCCTCCGCTTTCCGCCCTTCCCCAGGCCATGGATGGATCGGGCGCGGGTATGACGCTGTGGACCATCTCCCTGGTGCTCTTCGTTGTCTCCGTACTACTCGGTGGTATCAATTACATCACCACCGTACTGAACTTGCGGACCAAGGGTATGAGCATGTGGCGCCTGCCGCTGCCGATCTGGGCCTTTTTCGTGACGGCCATTCTCGGTCTGCTTTCCTTCCCCGTACTGACGAGTGCCTTTTTCCTGATGATGCTCGACCGGGGAGTAGGTACCAGCTTCTACCTGAGTGACATTTACATCGGTGGCGCGGCGCTGGATCACGTGGGCGGTAGTCCGATCCTGTACCAGCACTTGTTCTGGTTCCTGGGCCACCCGGAGGTGTACATCATTATCCTCCCGGCCATGGGTATCGTGTCGGAGGTACTGTCGGTACACAGCCGCAAGCCCATCTTCGGTTACAAGGCCATGGTGTTTTCCATCCTGGCAATTGCTTTCCTGAGCTTCATTGTCTGGGCACACCACATGTTCATGTCGGGTATCAACCCCTTCATCGCTAACTTCTTCGTGATCTTCACCCTGATCATCGCCGTTCCCTCGGCGGTCAAGGTGTTCAACTGGATCGCTACCCTCTACGGGGGTAACATTCGTTTCAACCCCGCCAGCCTCTTCGGCATCGGGTTCGTCTCGATGTTCATCTCCGGTGGTCTGACCGGTATCTGGTTGGGTAACTCCACCCTGGATATCCAGCTGCACGACACTTACTTCGTAGTGGCTCACTTCCACATCGTGATGGGGGTAGCGGCCTTCTTCGGTATGTACGCCGGGGTGTACCACTGGTTCCCCAAGATGTACGGTCGCTTCATGAACCAGACCCTCGGTAAGCTGCACTTCTGGGGTACGATCATCGGTGCCTACTGCGTGTTCTGGCCGATGCACTACATTGGTATGGCCGGCGTGCCCCGTCGCTACTACAGTTTTGATGCTTACGGTACGTTCAGTCACTTCGCGGACCTCAACATGTTCATCACCGTCGCGGCGATCATCACCTTCGGCTTCCAGGTCCTGTTCGTGATCAACTTCTTCTACAGCATCTGGCACGGTAAGAAGATGACGGAGCAAAACCCCTACAAGGCCAACACGCTGGAATGGACCACGCCCGTCAATACGGGGCATGGTAACTGGCCCGGCAAACTCCCTACGGTACAACGTTGGGCGTACGACTACGGTAAGGATGGCTACGAGTTCATTCCCCAGGTCGAACCACCCATGAAGGGAGAGAGCCCGGCTCACTAACTAATCGGCACGCAAGTGTTTTGGCGACCCGTCATTTGTAGCCCTCTGTCGCTGTGAATGACGGGTTGCCTGTTTAAAAAATCTTTTTTCGTGAATGAACGTAGCACAAGTGGGGTCGCCGTTGTCGGAGGATTCCGGCAGGTACTGGCCGATGCGGCCGCGCTGGTCAAGTTCCGGCTGTCCGCAACCGTCGTGCTTTCTTCCGTGCTGGCCTACCTGGTTGCCCTCGGGGGAGCCAGTTTCAGCTGGCTGGGCATCCTTATCCTCTCACTGGGTGGCTTTCTGACCACGGCCGCGGCGAACGTGCTGAACGAGGTACTGGAAAAGGACTACGACCGGGAGATGGACCGGACCAAAAACCGTCCGCTGGCTACCGGTCGGATGACCACCAGTGATGCGGTGCTCGTGGCGGGGTTCACGAGCATCGGCGGCATTACGCTACTGGCGCTCTTCAACCCCTGGACGGCCATTCTGGGAATGGTTTCCCTCATCAGTTACGCTTTTGTCTACACTCCGCTCAAGCGGGTGGGGCCGGTGGCGGTGCTCGTAGGGGCAATTCCCGGAGCGCTCCCCGCGCTGATCGGTTGTGCCGCGGCGGAGGGCTACATCTCCGAACTCGGGCTGGCGCTGTTCGCCATCCAGTTCTGCTGGCAGCTGCCTCACTTCTACGCCATCGGTTTTCTGGGCTTCAGCGACTACCGCAAGGCGGGATTCAAGCTGGTACCGGAAAGGGGCGGGGACGTAGATGCAAAGTTACTGGGGAGGGATTCCGTCCTGGCCAC
Source organism: Lewinellaceae bacterium (assembly GCA_963838715.1). Taxonomy (GTDB): domain Bacteria; phylum Bacteroidota; class Bacteroidia; order Chitinophagales; family Saprospiraceae; genus Neolewinella. The sequence goes on along the minus strand of CAWISE010000009.1, from coordinate 1,020,935 downwards.
GCTGCTGTTGTTGCCCCTCGGTTTTCTGCCGGTCTGGCTGGGCTACAGCGGATGGGCGGCAGGCGTGGTCGTTGCCTTACTGGGACTGATTTTTCTGCGTTTCGCCCTGACTTTTTATCACAAGCCGGAACGCCGTACGGCACTGGGGATGATGTTTTTCTCCTTTGCTTACCTGCCGATCGCGTTCACGGTTTACTGGATCGGTCAATTTTACGCTTAAAAAGATGAGTAGCATGGACAGTACACTGCTGAAAAACAACGCCGAGGAGGCAATGACCGCCCGGAACAAGATTCATCCCATGAAGCTGGCGCTGTGGGTGGGCATCGTGAGTTTGATCATGATGTTCACCGCCCTGACCAGTGCGTACATCGTACGTCGGGCGGCCGGTAACTGGCTGGAATTTTCAATTCCCACTATTTTCTACGTTAACACTTTGGTCATCGTGGTCAGTAGCCTAACTTTGCACGCTGCATACGTGGCCTTCAAACGGGAGGCTTCCGGTGCCTACAAGATCTTACTGACGATATCCTTTCTCCTTGGTATCGCCTTTTTGGTCCTGCAGTACCTGGGATGGGAAGAACTGGCCGCCTCCGGCGTGCCGTTACGGATCAACCCCTCCGGGGACTTTATTTACGCCATCAGCTGGTTGCACGCCCTGCACGTAGTGGGGGGACTCGCTGCCCTGATGGTGACGCTGGTGATGGCCTACGCCATCCGGTTACGGCGCACCAACGCCCGGCAACTGCGATTGGAGTTGGTGCTGACGTACTGGCATTTTGTCGATGCACTCTGGATCTACCTCATCGTATTCCTGAGCCTGCAGCGATAGCTTTAGTTTGAGAACAGTCTAATTATTATAAAAATGGCCGAAGACCACACGGACATCATCATTGCCGAAGACCACAAGCCCGAGTTGAATGACGACTGGGCCGGTGGCGACCGGAAACCCTTCCGCACTTCCTACGGGAAGCTCATGATGTGGTACTTCCTGTTATCGGATGCCTTCACCTTCGCGGGCTTCCTGATCGCTTACGGTGCCCTTCGTTTCTCCAGCCCGAGCTGGCCGGTTCCGGACAAGGTGTTCTCCACGCTGCCGTTCGGGCTGCAGGACCTCGTAGGGGGTGAGGCTCCGCTCATCTTCGTGACCATCATGTCATTCGTGCTTATTATCAGTTCCGGCACGATGGTAAGGGCAGTACAGGAGGGGGCGCGCGAAAACAAGCGCGGAGTCGTTTTCTGGATGTTCCTGACGGTACTGGGTGGTGCCGGCTTTCTCGGCTGTCAGGCCTGGGAATGGACGAACCTCATCGGTACGGAGAACATGACGGTCACCACCAACCCCTTCGGCACCTACACGGAGAATGGTTTCTACCTCGACCCGGAAACGGGAGAGGCAACGGACGAGCCAGTCAAAGAAGGGGATACCTACCTGATGCACATGGCCGGACAGAGCCACGGAGAAGGTCACGAGGGGGAAGACCACTACGAGTATCCTACCGCCGCGGGGGATTACGCCGGCTTTCAGATCGACGATAAGGGATTCATCCACCGCAAGTACGTCAGCACCGATGGTGACTACGCCGGACAGACCCGGGTACAGGAATTCGGCCCCACCGCCTTCGGTGCCCTGTTTTTCGGCATTACCGGTTTCCACGGTTTCCACGTGGCGACTGGCGTTATTTTCCTCCTCATCATCATGATCAACGCCGGAAGCGGTGTGTACGTGGCCCGAAACAACGGCTACGAGATGGTGGAAAAGATCGGCCTGTACTGGCACTTCGTGGATTTGGTCTGGGTATTTGTATTCCTGGTATTCTATCTCCTGTAAACCACCATCCCGGACCCTTTTCCCAGCCCCTCTCCACGAGCGGGGAGCAACAATAACAAAGATTATTTAAAATAATGGCACAACACTTAAGCTACGAAGAATCGAAACGTGCGGTATGGAAAGGCCTGGCCCTGCTGGCCGCCGTGACCGTTGCGGAGGTAATCCTGTCGCTGCTCAAAGCGATGGAAAGCCTGGAGCACATCCGTCCGGTGCTGTACGGCGCGTCCTTGCTGATCATCGCCCTGTCGGTGTACAAGGCTTACTTTATCATCTACGAGTTCATGCACATGGCCTACGAGGTCAAGGGGCTGGCGATGAGCGTACTGCTGCCGACTTTTCTCCTGGTGTGGGCCCTGGTCGCCTTCTTTAACGAGGGAGACGCCTGGCGCAAAAAGCGGGAAGTGATCATTGAGAAGAACGAAATTCAGAAGGTAGAACCACAGGACGTGGGAATGCTGGACGATCCGATGCTGGACGCAGCACTTCTGGAGGGCTGAAGTCTTTTGGACGCGCTTCGTGCTTTTGGATGACCTTCGTGCTTTTGGACACCGCCCCGCTCGTGAAAGATCGGGGCGGTGTCCGTTTTTACACGGCAGCGTCATAATCGATGATTTTATGACCCTTCCATCGCCGGGGGAGTTAGTAATTAAAGTATCTACCGTATGTCCAAGGCTAGGAGCATCGTGAATTTTGGAGCACTGCTATTCATGCTGGTGGGGTTTCCGCTGGTTTCCTTCATTTACCTGAGAAAAGGATTTGAGTACCGGAAAGAAGCCATCCTGACCCAGGGCGACTTCGGCAAAATGCCGGAACTGACGAAACTCACCCCGATTCGTGGGAAACTCCCCGCCAGCTTGCGGGGCTCCATGACGGTGGTCGGCTGGCTCGACCCCACTAAAAGCGAGGGTACGGAGCTGTACGGACTAACGCTGGACAGTCTCTACCATCAATTCAAGAACAGCCCCAATCTTTACTTCACGACCATTACGATCGGGGAGCCCGCCGACAGCCTCGTGGACGCCTTCGCGGAAACCTATAACCTGCCCGACGACCCGATGATCAGTTTCCTGCGGGCGGACGAGCGTGACTTTGCCCGGACGGCCAGGGACTTCGCTTTACCCCTGGGTAGCTACGACAGCCCGGGCATCCAGCCGGTCGTCGCGTTGGTCGACAGTTCCCTGACCATCGTCAAGCACTACGACCTGGCAAGGCGCGACGAGACGATCGGCCTCGTACAACTGATATCGCTCATCATCCCGCTACCGGAGAAGGCAGACATCATCCTGGATCGCGGAAAAGAACTATAAGTATGGACCCGAAAGTATACCCCCGACTCGCTACTTATCCCGACAAGGAAAAGATGCTTAAAGTCCTTGTCTGGGTGGTCTCCGCGGTGGTGCTGCTGCTGGTTGGTATAATGCGGCGCTATAAATTACCCGTACCGGAAGGCTGGGATGTCAACTTCCTGCCGGCCGTTAACGCCACGCTGAACGCGCTAACGGCGGTGGCCCTGCTGTGCTCCCTTTACTTCATAAGAAAAAGGGAAGTCGTCCGGCACCGGAATGCCAACCTGGCCGCCCTGGGCTTTTCCGTACTCTTTCTGCTCTGCTACGTGGTCTACCACTTCACCACGCCGGAGGTGATCTTCGGGGACGTGAACCACGATGGGGTACTGTCCGCGGCGGAAACGGCCGCGGTAGCGGGTAGCAGGCCGGCTTACCTGGTGATCCTGCTCAGTCATATTGCGCTGGCGGGCATCCTTTTGCCGTTCATTTTGTTAACTACGGTAAGGGCTTTAGTGGGTAAATACCAATTACACCGCAAGATGGCCCGGATCGTCTGGCCGCTCTGGCTCTACGTAGCCGTTACCGGACCGGTCGTATATTTAATGTTGCGTTCTTACTATCCCTAAGCTGCCATGAAAAAGCAATTCCTCACTCTTTTACTCCTTCTTTTTCTCTCCATTATCGTGACGGACGAGGTACTGGCCCAGTGCCCCATGTGCCGGGCGACCGCGGAGACCAACCTGGCGAACGGCGGCTCCGAGGGGGCCGGACTGAATAGCGGCATCCTCTACCTGCTGGGGATGCCCTACGTACTGATCGGTACGGTAGCTTTCCTGTGGTGGAAGAACAAGAAGGAAGTGGTAGAGGACGCGTCGTAAGGGCTGCTTATAGCGTCACCAACAATTTATCCGCTACCAGTTTGCTCAGGGTGATTCCCTCCCGGTCGGCGTAAGCCACCGTCACTCCACCATCGAAGGACTCTACGGAGCGGATGGTCAGTTGAGTCCCCAGTGACAGGTCGCGCTCATTCAGATAGAGTAAGAAGTCATTGCTGTCGTGGTCCAGGGCTACCAGGGTGACCGTTTGTCCGCTCCTGCACTCGGACAGACGGGGGTGGCTTTCCGACCGGATATTTCCCTCCCGGTCAGGAATAGGACTTCCGTGAGGATCGTGGGTGGGCGTTCCCATCAGTTGGTCCATGCGTTCGAAGAAAGCAGGACTCTGGATGTGCTCGATCTGTTCGGCGATGGGGTGGACCTCTTCCCAGCCGAAGCCCATTTTCTCCACCAGGAACATTTCGGTGAGCCGGTGCTTTCGGACCACCAACGCGGCTACTCTGCGACCCTGTTCGGTGAGCCGGACCGGACGGTACCGCTCGTAGTGGACCAAGCCGTCCTGGGCCAGCTTCTTGACCATATTATTGGCGGTCGGAGTACTCACCGACAGTGATTGCGCCAGCTGGGAGATGCCCGCTGCCCCGCTGCCCCTGGTCAGGGAGAGGAGGGACTTGAGATAGTTTTCGACGGTGGGCGTGGGCATCGGCGTAAATGTAATGGTATTCGGCGGGTTTCCCCTTCGGGGTATTTTGAGCCCGCAGCCCGAGCGCAGCCCGCAGCCCGCAGCCCGCGGTCGCGTGGGACTAAAGTGCCCACGCTGGGAGGAGGAAGTAGCTGAAGCCACTCCAGCGGTTGTGGCCGAGTCGCTTTAGCGACTTTTTTTTGACAGGGAGTGCGCTTTAGCCACTCCCGTGTGACGGGCCGAGTAACGGACCGGGCCATATGGTGGGACGGGCGACAACCGTAGCGTGTGCCCGCGGTCGCGTGGGACTAAAGTGCCCACGCTGGGAGGAGGAAGTAGCTGAAGCCACTCCAGCGGTTGTGGCCGAGTCGCTTTAGCGACTTCTTTTTGATAGGGAGTGCGCTTTAGCCACTCCCGTGTGACGGGCCGAGTAACGGACCGGGCCATATGGTGGGACGGGCGACAACCGTAGCGTGTGCCCGCGGTCGCGTGGGACTAAAGTGCCCACGCTGGGAGGAGGAGGAAGTAGCTGAAGCCACTCCAGCGGTTGTGGCCGAGTCGCTTTAGCGACTTTTTTTTGACAGGGAGTGCGCTTTAGCCACTCCCGTGTGACGGGCCGAGTAACGGACCGGGCCATATGGTGGGACGGGCGACAACCGTAGCGTGTGCCCGCGGTCGCGTGGGACTAAAGTGCCCACGCTGGGAGGAGGAAGTAGCTGAAGCTACTCCAGCGGTTGTGGCCGAGTCGCTTTAGCGACTTCTTTTTGACAGGGAGTGCGCTTTAGCCACTCCCGTCTAACGGGCGACTACTAACCACTAAAGGAAAAGAGAAGAATAAGTAAAATGTTAGATTATACTAACATTTAAAATTCAGTTGACTATCTTCGTGGGAGGCCGACGGACGGCCCGACCAACGACTCCGGGATATGAAACAGCTACTTACCCTCTTATTATTAGGATTTTGCACCTGCGTGGCCGCCCAAAAGGGTAGCATCTGCGGGACGGTGCTGGAGGAGAACGGAGAGGCGCTGCCCTTCGCCACGGTGGCCCTGGAGCCGGGTAAACAGGGGGTGTTTACGGACAGTACCGGTGTTTTTCACTTCGCGGGACTGGCGGAGGGGAGTTACACGCTGCGCATCAGTTCCCTGGGGTACGAAGCGGTCGTTCGCCGGATCAGCGTGCCGGCCGACGGGGTGGGAGATACGCTTGCGGTAACCCTACGGGAGCAAGCCAGCAGCCTGGAGTCGATCGTCGTGACGGGAACGATGAAGGCGGTATCCCGTACTAACAGCCCGGTGCCGGTCGAGGTATACACGGCCCGGCACTTCCGGAGTAATCCGGCTCCGAGCGTATTCGAATCCCTGGGTAACGTGAACGGCGTGCGTCCGCAGCTGAACTGTAACGTTTGCAACACCGGGGACATCCACATCAACGGTCTGGAGGGACCGTACACGATGGTGCTCATCGATGGGATGCCGATCGTGAGCGGGCTGTCCACGGTCTACGGACTGACGGGAATCCCGCGCAGCCTGATCGAACGGATGGAGGTGGTCAAGGGACCGGCGTCCACCCTCTACGGCTCCGAGGCGGTGGGCGGGCTGATCAACATCATCACCGTCGACCCCGGCAGTGCCCCCCGGCTGGCCACCGACGTGATGACAACCAGTTGGGGAGAGGTGAATACGGACCTGGGACTCAGCTTCCGTGCCGGTAATGATGCCCGGGGTCTACTCGGCGTAAACTACTTCAACTACCAGCAGCCACGCGACCGCAACGGAGACGGCTTTACCGACCTGACGCTACAGAATCGGATCTCCGTCTTTAATAAATGGCAATTCAAGCGCAAGGACGACCGGACGTTCAGTCTGGCCGGCCGCTACGTCTACGAGGATCGCTGGGGCGGGGAACTGAATTTTTCCCCGGCATTCCGGGGTGGGGAGGAAGTGTACGGAGAGTCCATCACGACCAGGCGGTGGGAGGCATTCGGCACCTACCAGCTGCCCATTCCGCCGCGGGTGAATTTCCAGTTCAGTGCCAACGGCCACGACCACGATTCCGCCTACGGCAGTACGATTTACCTGGGTAAACAGTTCGTCGGGTTCGGTCAGTTGACCTGGACGGAGGAGGTAGGTGCCCACCACGAACTCCTGGCGGGAGCGACTTACCGCTACGTGAGTTACGACGACAATACCCCGGCCACGGCGGATGAATCGGGGAACGCCCCGGCCATTCAGCAACTACCCGGTGTTTTCGTGCAGGATGAGATCAAGGTGTCTCCCCAGACCATCTTACTGCTGGGAATGCGGTACGACCACGACCGGCGGCACGGAGACATCTTTACGCCCCGGGCTAACCTGAAGTGGGCCAGCGCCGACCTGAAACACACCGTACGCCTGAGCGTCGGGAACGGGTACCGGGTGGCGAACGTCTTCACCGAGGACCACGCCGCACTGACCGGTGCCCGCCGGACCGTCTTTGCCAGCGAACTAGAGCCGGAGCGCTCCTGGAATACCAACCTGAACTACGTTCGTAAGATCTACGACTGGGGCAGTGGCATCGTCAGTCTCGACGCCAGTGCGTTCTACACCCGCTTCAGCAACCGCATCCTGCCCGATTACCTGACGGATCCCAACCTGATCATCTACGACAACCTGGACGGGCACTCGGTCTCCCGGGGCGGCAGCCTGAACGTAGACCTGAGCTACCCGTCGGGGGTGAACGTGAACGTGGGCATGACGGCGCAGGACGTTTTCACCGTGGAAGCGGGTGAAAAGATGCGCCAACTGCTGACGGAGGGGGCATCGGCCGTCTGGACGATCACCGTTCCCTGGAAGCGACCGGGGCTGACGGTGGACTACACCGGTAATGTCTACGGGCCGATGGAACTGCCCCTGCTCGGCCCGCTGGACGATCGGGCGGCTGCCTCTCCCTGGTTCAGTATCCAGAACCTGCAACTGACCAAAAGCTGGAAAAGCGGGGTGGAACTCTACGGCGGGGTGAAGAACCTGCTGAACTTCCGGCCGGCGGCGAACAGCATCGCGCGGTCCTTCGACCCCTTCGATAACGGGGTGGAATTCGACGGAGCGGGACAGGTGGTGCCGACGGCGGGAAACCCCAACGCACTGACGTTCGACCCCAGTTACGTCTACGCGAGCAACCAGGGGCGGTACACCTTTTTGGGCCTGCGGTATACCCTGCGTTAGCGAACGGTTACCTTAGCCTGCATGAAAATAAACGTAGCCGAAAAACTCGCCTTATTCTCCGACCAGTGGTCTCCCAAAGTGGTGGCCGAGTGCAACGGACAGCACGTCAAACTCGCCAAGCTCCAGGGAGCGTTCGTCTGGCACGATCACGCGGAGGAGGATGAACTGTTCTACATCCTGAAGGGTACGCTCCTGATCGATTTTCGGGACCGGGAAACGGTGGAGCTTCACCCCGGGGAGTTTTGCGTCGTCCCCCGGGGCGTGGAACACAACCCCCGCACGAAGGATGGGATGGAGGTACACCTGATGCTGATCGAACCGGCCACGACGAAGCATACCGGCACCGTGGAGACGGATCGAACGGTGAAAGAATTCGACAGACTCTGAGCTACTCCTCCTTTCGCGCAATTACGGGTACGGCCTTGACCACCATCTGTACCGTCAGCGGCATCCGCCCTTCCAGCAGCGTAACCTTTCCCCGGCGCATGCTCTCGAGTACGTCCTCGGAGTAGTGACGGACGGTGATGAGTTCCAGGTTGCGGTCTACGGCGGTCTTGAATTCCTTGTCGACGATGGCGCAGAAGCGTTCGACGCGGTCGTCGATGTCGTTGACCACCACGTTGAAACTGATGGCGGTATTCTGCATCATGTTCACCTGCAGGCGGGTGGTGGTGATGTGCTGGAAGAGTTCCTTGATGTGGTGTTCTGCCACGAAGCTGAAGTCACGGGTACTGATGTTGACCAGGGCCTGGTTCTTTTCCACGGCCACCATCGGGGGGTAGGCGTCACCGGCTTCGTCGGTGATCAGGGTGCCGGGAGAATCGGGGTCCACGAAGGAGCGGACGTGCAGGGGAATGCTCTTGTTCTGGAGCGGTTTGATCGTTTTGGGGTGAATGATACTGGCCCCGTAGTACGTCATTTCGATGGCCTCCTTGTAGCTGAGGCGGTCGATGCGGGTGACATTGTCGAACAGGCGGGGGTCGGCGGTCAGGACGCCGGGAACGTCCTTCCAGATCATCATGGCCTCCGCGTCGAGGCAGTAGCTGAAGATGGCGGCGGAGTAATCGGAACCCTCCCGGCCCAGGGTGGTGGTGTAGTTCTCGCTGGTATTACCGATGAAACCCTGGGTGAGCACGAATTGCTGGTCGTTCACGACGGGCTCCATGTGCCGGGAACATTGCACCTGCGTCCGCGGCCAGTCCACCCATCCTTCCCGGAAAGTGTTGTCGGTAGCGATGATGTCCCGGGCATCGAGCCACTGGGTCGGTAGTCCGCTGTGGTTCAGGTAAGCCGCCAGCAGGTGGCTGCTGAGGAGTTCGCCGAGCGGAACGATCTGGTCGTAGTCAAAATCATAGCTGGCGTTGGGTTCTTCCTCGAAGGCCCATTCCACGCTGACGAAAAGGTCATTCAGGGAGGCGAGTAGGGGGGCGGGGACGCGGGCAGCAAACAATTCACTGGCAACCCGTTCGATCTCTTTGCGCACCTCCAGCAGGGCGGCCGCGGCGGCGGGGACATCCCCCTTCCAGTAGTGGCCGGCCACCACTTCCAGGGCATTGGTCGTTTTACCCATGGCCGAAACGACCACCACCAGGGGGCGGCCCCGGTAGGTTTCGAGAATGGAAGCTACGTTGCGGATGGCATCGGCGTCGCGGAGGGAGGCGCCGCCGAATTTGAAAACATTGGTCATAGGAGAAGAAAGAATAAAGAGAAAAGAAGAAAGATGGAGCAAAGAACGGAAGTTTTCTTTCAGCTTGCGGTCTTTCTTCTTTCTTCTTTCCTCTAATTCCTGTACCTTTGCGCTCCGAAAATCAGAACAAGATGAAAAAGGATCTGCACCCCGAAAGCTACCGTACCGTAATCTTCCGCGACATCAACGCCAATGAGGCGTGGTTGGGTCGTTCCTGCGCCAAGACGCGGGACAACGACACCTGGGAGGATGGTAAGGAGTACCCCCTGATCAAACTGGAAATCTCCAGCGCTTCCCACCCCTTCTTTACCGGTAAGATGCAGTTTGTCGATACCGCCGGCCGGATCGATAAGTTCAACAAGAAGTTCGGCAAGAGCCGCTTCAGCCGCCGCCAGCAGGAGCAGGAGGCCGCTGCCGCCGCCGAGGCTGCCGCGGAGGAAGCCGCCGCTACGACCGAGGAGAAAGCGTAATTTCACCATCCTTTTTCGGAACTTACCGAAAGCCCGTCCCGAATAACATCGGGACGGGCTTTCGTTGTTGACCACCGACCACATACTATCCACTGATCCATGCCCCACCTCCTCCTCTTTGACACCGACGTACGCAGTCACCTGTTACCCCTGACGTTCAGCCGGCCGGTGGGCGATCTGCGGATCGGGATACTGACCATCGCCGAAAAGTGGTCGCGGCAGCTCGGGATGCCGGCCAGCTTTCCTGACCCAACCCAGCCTGGAGGCCCTGTTCCCACTGTCCTACGGCGAGGACAACCTGCTGGTGAACGGCAGCGTGCTGCCCGCCCCGGAGATACTGGCCCAGGTACTTGACCTCGAAGTGGGAGCCGGCTACGTAAGCGACGGGGAACTGGTGGCCGCCCGCCTCGACCGGGCGGGGATGGATGCCCTGGTCCGCGACGAAGATTTCGGGGAACTGACCGTCCAGGACCTGGACGACCAGGAACTGCTGCGAATACGACGACCGGCGGATATTTTCCTCCTCAACGATACCGCCCTGCGGGAGGATTTTGCCCTGCTGACGGCGGGCCGGACCTCCGCGCCGCTGCCGGCCTCCAATACCCTGATCGGCCCGGCCGATCAGCTGTTCATCGAGGAGGGCGTGTCCGTGGAAGCCACCACCATCAACACGACCACCGGCCCGGTCTACTTCGGTGAGGAGGCCGTGATCCTGGAAGGGTGCCTGCTGCGTGGCCCGATCTGCGTGGGGGAGGGGAGTGTGCTGAAAATGGGCACGAAGGTATACGGAGCGACTACCCTCGGCCCCCGCTGTAAGGTAGGGTGGGAGGTCAACAACGTGGTGTTTCAGGCCCACGGCAACAAGGGGCACGACGGTTTTCTCGGTAACGCCGTGATCGGAGAATGGTGTAACCTGGGAGCGGGCACGAACGCCTCCAACCTGAAGAACGACTACGGAGAAGTGCGCGTCTGGTCGTACCCCGGAGGCCCGCTTCGCGAATACCGGTCTTCAGTTCCACGGGCTGGTGATGGGGGATCACGGTAAGGTCAGCATCAACGCCATGCTGAATACGGGAACGGTCGTCGGTTTTTCGAGCAATGTTTTCGGAGCGGGGTTTCCCCGTAATTTCATCCCCAGTTTCTCCTGGGGGGGAGCAGCCGGCTTTCAGACCTACCGGCTGGACAAAGCCCTGGCCACGGCCGAACGGGTGATGGCCCGCAGGGGGAGGGAACTGAGCGAAGCGGACCGCGCCCTGTTCACTAAGTTGTACCAGCGGACGGCGGAAAACCGGAGTCGGGAGCGGCGCCCTGCTGACTGAGCAGGTGACGAAAGACCAACCCGGTCAGCATCAGGCTGACCACTCCGACGGACCAGTGGGGGAGGTCCGGTAGCTCCGTATCCGGAGTGAATTCCCCGCTGACGTAAGCAAGCACCACCTGGAGCCCGTTGAACAATACGTGCAGGACGATCGGCGCCCACAGGGATTTCGTGAAGTAAAGTGCGTAACCGAGCAGGACCCCCAGCAGCATCCGGGGTAGGAAACCGGCGAACTCCAGGTGGATGCCCGAGAAAATCGGCTGCGGTGATCCAGACGGCCAGGTGACCGGGGAGTAGCTTCCCGAGTATCCGGTGCTGAAGCAGGCCCCGAAACAGCAGCTCTTCCCCGAATCCGGGAACGACCGCGACGGTCAGTAACGCAAAGAGGAACTCTCCGACATTCGGCATGGTGAGGATCTGCTCCACGATAGCGGAATTCCTGTCCTCCCCCTGTATCGCCCACTCGGGTAAGGTCCAGTTGGAGGTTAAAGTAGGCGGAGAACCCGATGAGCGGAAGAGCCACCACGAAAAGCAGGGCCACCCAGCTAAACGACCGCCGACCCGGTAGCGAAGTCAGTCCGGCCGCGCCGGGCCGCCGTCGCGCGAAAGTAGAGCAGTAGCGTGAGCGCGGCCGTTCCCGTGAACAGGAAGAGGTTATTGACCAGCATGGCCAGTCGAATAACGTTCCGGTCGGGGTCGTGCGGCGGTACCCTCCATGACGTCCATCAGGTTGATGCCGGCCCGGGCGGTGACCAGGGAGATGGTCAGCGTAGACCAGGAGGAGCATGACGACGAATACTACGGCGGTCAGAAAAGTAAGCAGGAAGGGTTGTCGGGAAGTGTCGTCCATAGGTCAGGGCGAAGGTAGGTTAAGATATTATTGTCGAAAGTCGTACTTTGGGGGCGATTGGTGGGTCGAATTAACGTTCGACCCACTTTAATTTTACTAAATCGCACTGCCTTAAGCTACACATCTACTCCCCCTCGCAGGTCCCCCCGTATTTTTGAGCCCAGTATCGAAGAGAGACCAGACTCTTTTTTTGACCAACAACGTTTTTACCTACACCAAGTACGACCGCCGAAATTACCAGATGTTTTAGGGTTTTGCACAGTTAAGAACTGGATGCACCACTGGCTATCTACCCTCTCCCGTATTACTGCTCTCTATGTCCTTTTGCTCTCTACCCAGATTGCTGACCGCACAGGGTGAATTTGTACCAACCAGGACTCCGGCGAAATCACCGCCAGTATCGACTACAATACCCAGCCGGGAGGATTACTACGCCCCGGGTACCGTGGTGGAACTCTGTCTGGACCTGAATACGTTTAACTCCCTGGACGTGGAGTGGGTACACGCCATCATCGTCGAAAGTGTCGGGTCCGGGGTGGGACTTCGACTCCATCAGCCCCGCCGGTACGCCCCCGGCCGCCTGTACGAACGGGCAGTGGGGCTGGTACGAATCCTGGAGTCGTTGCGACGTGACTTTCGGAAACTGTTCGCCCGATCACCTGGGGACCCGGTTACGCCTTCGACAGCCCGGCGGGAACGGCCAACTGTAACGGCCCCGGCCACCTCGACGGCGACCCCGGCAACAACTACGGGGACGGCACGGCGAACTGCGGACTGTACCTTTTGCTGGAACGTCACGGCCATCGACCCCGGCCCCGGCGTCTCTCCCGGTAATGCCTACATCTTCCGGGCCCGCGTCCGGGTGGACGGAGACACCGGTAGCTGGATCGGTAACGTCGGTGGCGCCTGCAACGGTGGCTGCCCGAATGACGACAACATCTGTTTCCCCCTGCCTCCCGAGCCGGATGTCCGCGTCCTGAATATGCCCTGCCCCAACGAACTCTTTAACCTCGAGGCGTTCTTCCCCGACGGCGATACGCCCTCCGGAGCCACGTTTACCTGGATCAACGAATTCGGGGTAGTGGTAGCCACCGGCCTGAACGTCATGCTGCCCTCCGGAAATTACACCTTCGTTTCCGACATCGACGGCTGTTTTCCCCGGGAAGTGGACATCGAGCTGATGCTGGAACTGCCCACCGTGGAGTTCGACGGCCCCGGCCGCGATGAGTACTGCCCGGGATCCAGTTTCGGATTCAGCGTTTCCCTGACCGGGCTACCCGTTAACAACATCGAGTGGACCCTCACCAACGACAACGGTACCGAAACGGTCGGTACGAACGCCTCGCTCAACGTGACGGATGCCACCAGCGACGACAGCGGTACTTACGCCGTAACGGTCAATTTCGGCGACAACTGTGATACTACTTTCACGCAGGATGTTTTCGTAGCGGACATCGTCCGGGGAGACATTGTCTCCCTGCCCGAAGACAGCACGGTCTGTCTCGGTAATGACCTGCTCTTCACCGGCGAGGGGGAGTTTGGCGGCCAGTTCCCGGACGGTGCCATCCTGACCTGGTTCGAAGGACTACCCGACCCGACGGGCTACTCGACGACCCTGACCACCACGACGGTGGGGGATTTTGTTACCATTCTGCGGGTAACTACCATCACCGATGCCGGACTGGCGTGTGACTTTTTCTTCGAACAGGGGTATACCGTCTTAGCCCCACCGGAAATTACCATCAACCCCATGGACCCCGACGTTTGCCGGGGAGACGACGTAATGCTGACCAGCACCGTCACCGGTACCGGACCCTTTACCTACCGCTGGCTGGGGGATGGTTCCGTGACCACTCCGGGGTATACCCTGCGCCCGCCCTACAGTGAGGCCAATAACCTGGTTCTGGAAGTGACGGACGGCAACGGCTGCGTCGGTATCTCCGAACCGATCGACCTGACGATCTTCGACCCGGTCGCGCCACCCGTGGTAGAGTGCCAGATCCAGGCGGATAACTTTATCGTATTCGGCTGGAATTACCTGGGGCCGGACGTGGATTACGTGGTCAACCTGATCACCCCGCCCTCCACTCCGGGCTACACCGTTACCGAAACCGACAGTACGTACCGCGTCGATGGCATTCCCATCGACGGTATCGAGGTGACCATCAGCGTAACCGCTACCCCGGCGGGTGGGATTTGCCCGTCCGTTACTTCCGCGAGCGTCACCTGTGAGACGAGTCTCTGTCCGATTGTCCAACCGACGGAATGGAGCCTCTCCGCCAGCCAGGACACGGTTTGCGAAGGAGCGGGTACGGACCTGATCACCATCACCGCCGATATTGCCGCCCTACCCACCGGTGGGGTCGCTACCTGGTCGGGGACTAACGTCACGGGCGTCGATGATGTAACGGCGACCTTCAGTGGAGCGGGGCTTGCCCCGGGCACTTACAACGTCAACTACAGCTACGTTTACCTGGACGAGTGTAACTACCAGAAAAACTACCAGCTGACCGTGATCGCGGCACCGATCACCGACTTCATGGCTTCCGACAGCATCTGTCTGATGGGTAATCTGGTTTGTGACACCTTAGTCTACACCGGCGTTGACCCGCGGGTGCGCTGTACCTGGACGATCTCCCCCATGCCGGACACCATCATCTATCCCGACCCAGACCCGCCGGGACTCGGCCTTCGTCTGCTTCGACCTGCCGGGCACCTACAACGTAGACCTCACGGTGGAAACCGATTTCTGCGAACGGGATGCCCCCACCCATACGATCCTGGTGGACGAGATGTTACCGCCACCCACCGTAAACTGTACCATCTTCGAAAATACCCGGGTAGGCTTTGAGTGGTCGAATCCGGAAACGGACCAGTTCCGGGTCGAAATACTGGATATGCCGGGCGGAGGCATTCCCGACATCGGAGACGGAGAAGCGACTTTTTCCAACCTGCTGCCCGGCGAGAGCGTGACCATCCTCGTCCAGACCCTCGATCCGGGTGTCTGCGGCGACTGCGGTACCACCACCCTGACCTGCTTCACGGACCTCTGCCCGCCGGCGGAGATCATCCCCGACCCCATCGCGCCGATCTGTCTGGATGGTAGTGTTCCCAGCGTCCCGGTTACCTTCACGATTGTGGATGCGGGGACGGCCCAGGACACGACCATCTCCGGCCCCGGGGTAGTGGACGGTATATTCTTCCCGGATGTGGCAGGCCCCGGTACCCATACCATTACCATCGACTACCTGGATAACACCTGTGATTTCCAGGCCACTTTCGACGTTCTGGTACTGGAAATCCCGGTTTCCGACTTCCTGGCCGGTGCCGGTCCCATCTGCGTAACGGAAGAGAACATCATCGTGCCGGTCGACGTCCAACCCGGCAATGTTTACGACTATTCCGTGGCACCCGACGGGCTGTTGTCCGTCGACCCGGCCACCGGAGTGGCGACCTACACGCCGCAAAGCCCCGGTGTCAAAACGGTCACCCTGATCGTGACCAATGCCGCCGGTTGTACCGCCCCCGCTTTTTCTGCTGGCTTTACCGTTGACGAGCAGATTCTGCAACCGGTCGTCAATTGCGTCTATCAGGGACTGGACAGCCTCATCTTCGAGTGGGGAGACGACCCCACCGCCGACGGCTACGAGGTAACGGTCGGTGCTACCACCACCACTCAGTCGGAGAACCGTATCGTAATCGACGGCCTCGGTCAGGAGGAAACGGTGGCCATCAGCGTAGTGGCCATCAGCCCGAACAGTTGCCCGAACAGTACGCCGGGAACGGCCGACTGTACGACGCTGACCTGCCCCGACATCACTATTTCCGGAGTGGACGACGAGCGGTTCTGCGCCCTGGAAGCCAATAACGTTTACACCTTCGCCCCCGTCATCACCGACGGAACCGAGGCCGGAACCATTACCATCAGCGGAGACGGTGTCAGCTTCGATGCCGGTAGCGGCAACTGGATATTTACGCCCGATGCCGCCACGGTGGGCGTACCCATCACCGTGACCATCGACTACCAGGAGCGTATCTGTTCCGCGAGCCGGACGGTAACCTTCCTGGTCAATCCACAGCCGACGGCGGACTTCACCCTGAACGGTAGCCTGGGAGCCACCACCATCTGCGCCGGCGACCCCGTCGAGGTCAATTACCTCGGTACGCTGACCGGCACCGCCTTCAGCCCCGACTGGGATTTCGACGGAGCCGTAGATCTCGGAGCTACCAGCCCCGCCCAGCAGAACATCACTTTCAACACGGCCGGTTCCTACACCGTCCGCCTGACGGTCACCAACCCGGAGACGGGCTGTGTCAGTGAGGAATTCATCGGTACGGTGGACGTGATCGCTCCGCTGATCGCCGTAGAACTGAACTGTATCTTCCCTACACTCAACAGTGTCGGGGTGGAGTGGACCGCCGTTGACGGGGCCACCGGTTACTTGCTGACCACCTCGACCGGAGACACGGTCACGCTGGACAACGTTGTCGTCGGATACAACGTCGATAACCTGACCCCGGGCACGGACGTCACCATCACGGTCACGCCCACCGGCGTATCCACCTGTCCTTCCGGGCCGACGGCGACCATCGTCTGTTCCAGCCTGCCCTGCCGGGATCTGGCCGCTGACTTCAGCAGCCTCCCCACCGAGATCTGCCGCTACGACGATACCCAGCCGATTCCGCTGAGTGACATCGCCACGGCCATCGGACCCGGTACCGCGACCTGGACCGGCCCCGGCGTGGCCCGGGATACTTTCTTCCCGCTGGACGTGACCCCGAACGAGGCCGGCGAGCCGGTGCGGATCACCCTCAGCTACGTGGAGGACGGCCCCTGTGCCCTGGATACCTTTTTTGACCTGGAGGTATTCGAGCTGCCGAGCGTTTTCATCCTCGGACAGCCGGAGCAGTGTCTGGGCGACACCTTCACCATCCAGGTACAAACGACCAACTTCGTGATGGTCTCCGAACCCGTACTGGATTACGGCGGTGCCATCGCCATCGACACCAACCTCGTTAACGGCACCTACTTCATCGACCTGGTGTACGAAACACCGGGTAGTAAGATCATTAGCGGAACCGTGACCAGCAGCGTAAGCAGCTGTATCAGCCGGCCCTTCGAGCTGCTGATCGAGGTTAGTGAACCGCTCGAACCGCTGGTGATCGACTGTACCTCCGACCTGACTTCCGTGACTTTCAACTGGAACGACGTTCCGAACGCCACCGGCTACGAGGTGACCGTGGAGGCGGGTACGATGACCGGCGTGCTGACGGGCACGAGTTACACCATTACCGGAATGTTGCCGGAGCAGACGGCTTCGATCCGGGTGCGCGCTCTCGGCCCCGACCCCTGTGGCGACGGTGATTTCTTCCCGGCCAGCTGTGAAACCGAGCCCTGCCCCGGTGGCAGCGCCGAGGCCGTCACCGAGGGGCAGGCGATCTGTCTGGACGGGACCCAGTCCATTATTCCCCTGGAGGCCATCCTCGACCAGGGAGTACCGATGGGCAGCTTTACCTGGACGGGTACGGGCGTCATCGACAACGGTGACGGCACCTTCAGTTTCGACCCCGATGCGGCCGGAACGGGCAGCCACGTCGCTGACGGTTAACTACCAGGGGCAGGCCAACTGTGTCAGCAACGATCAGATCGTAATGCGGGTCTTCCCGCAACCGACGGTTTCCTTTACCCCTACGCCGACGGTCGTCTGCGTGGGGGAGGAATTCTCCGTTACCTACAATGGGGACAGCCGGGATGATGCGGATTTCGACTGGGGCTTCGACGGTGCAACCGTGGGGGAACTCGGTGACGAGGGGTACCTGCTGAGCTACGATGTTCCCGGTGACAAAACGGTGAGCCTGACGGTGACCGACAGCTGTCAGAACAGCGGCAGTTTTGCGATCACGGTAATTGACTCCCTCGCCACTCCCGTACCGGTCTGTAGCGCGCAGGACTACACGGAAATTACCTTCGAATGGGGCGCGGTCGCGGGTGCAAGCACTTACACGATCAGCATCAACGGCGGTCCTTTCGGTGCTCCGCAGGCCGGAACCACCTTCGGAGTGGCCGATTTACTGCCCGGGGAGGAAGTGACCATCCGGGTCATCGCCATCCGGGACGGGGACGTTTGCCCGGAAAGCGCCGTCAGCGCGACGGTCAGTTGTTCGGCCCTTCCCTGCCCCGATATGAGCATTGCACCTGCGTCCTCGCCCGCCCAATTGTGCAGCGATTCCGATGTGCCGACCCTGTTGCTGGAGCACGTACTGTCCGGTGACGTAGTGCCCGGCACCGTCAGTTGGACGGGAACCGGCGTGGTACAAAACGGTACCGAGTGGCTGTTCGACCGCAGCGGCCTGCCCGCCGGCACTTACGAACTGACGGTGGGTTACGACATGGGAGCCCCCTGTACCTACGAAGCCATCATGACGGTGAACGTGGAGCAAACGCCCCAGGCGGCCTTCAGTGCCCTGCCCGCGGGCATCTGTAGTGGAGAAACGATCGCGCTAAGTGACGACAGCGACAACTTCGACGGTGTGGAGATCACCTACGACTTCGGTAACGCCGCGGTAATTTTCGATACGGACGGAAGACCGACCAGTATTTCCTGGGCGCAAGCCGGCACTTACACCATCTCGGTAACGGCGAACAACCTGGGCTGCCAAACGACCGCCACCCACACGATGGTGGTGTCCGATCCGCCCGTAGCGGGCACCCCCGCCACCGAGCCCCTGGTGATTTGTTTCGCCAGTACCGACCCGGTCAACCTGCCCACGCTGATCACCGGCGCGGACGCGGGGGGAGAGTGGACCGTGGTATCCGGAACCGTGCCCGGCGGGGTACTGGACCCCGCCACGGGTATTCTGCAACCGGCGAGTCTGGCCGCGGGCCGCTACGCCTTCCTGTACACGGTTACCGGGCTGAGTTGTCCGGAAGACAACGCCCAGGTGATGCTGGACATCCTGCCCGCCCCGCTCGCCGAGGCCGGCCCGGCCCAGACGCTGACCTGTGCCATGGGCATGGTGAGTCTGGACGGTTCCGACTCCGAGCAGGGAGTCGGCTACGGCTACCGCTGGTTCACGGAGGACGCCTCGATCATGATCAGCGACCCGACCAGCCAGATGATTGATGTCGGACAGCCCGGCACCTACTTCCTGGAAGTCACCAACGCCAGTGGCTGTACGGCCGTCGACGAAGTGGTGGTCATCGCCGACACGGAGACGCCCGTGATGGAGCTGGAGATCAGCAATATTACCTGTTTCGCCCGCAACGACGGGGCGATCCGCGTGATGGCCGTCAACGGCGGCCGCCCGCCCTACCTCTTCTCCCTGAACGGGGAGATGATCGGCCGGGGTACGCTGATGGCCGGTCTTGCCCCCGGAGTGTACGAAGTGATGGTGACCGACGCCAACGGTTGTACGAGTACCGTGGAACTGGACCTTACGGAGCCGGAGCGGCTGCAGGTGCGCCTGGTCTTCCCCGGAGGAACGGACGTAGACGAGGGAGACGAGGTAATCGTGAACGCCGATATTTCCGGCGGTAACGTGATCGATACCCTGATCTGGAACCCGGACAGCCTGAAGACGCCGGGTAGCCTGACCGGTATCACCTTCCCCGCCACCGAAACCCGGATGGTAACCGTAACGGTAGTCGACGAACTCGGCTGTTCGGCAACCGACCAGCAGATGTTGCTGGTCCGTCGGGAGCGCCCCGTCTACTTCCCGAACGTGTTCAGCCCGAACGGTGACAACAACAACGATCTCTACGTCATTTTCGGCGACCCCGACATGATCGAGGAGATCGAGGAGTTCAGCATCTTCGACCGCTGGGGAGAGTATCTGTACCGTGCGGAGAACTTCCAGCCCAACGATCCGGCAGGGGCCTGGGACGGTATCCACAATGGCAAGTTCCTGAACCCGCAGGTGGTGGTGTTTACCGCCGTGGTGAAGTTCCGGGACGGAACGACGGAGAGCTTCAAGGGGGACATTACGATTATGCGGTAGGCGGGAAATAGACCAGGGTACCGGGACTAATTCCTTAATCCGTCAACCGGTACCCTGGTCAGTTCCACGTCTTCCTTGTTGGTGGCATAGCCAACGTAGAGATAATCTCCCCACAGCACACTTTTGGGGTAGCTGTAACCGATGCGTTTATACTTACCGGCGTAGCGGAGGGGTTGGAGATCCTTTCCTCCGCTTCTGAGGAGGTAGGCGCGGTCAAAGTGACGGCCGTCGCTGCTTAGCGTGACAGCGAGCGGGAACCGGGCCTTGCTACCGGAGGGATTGTTCACCATGAAAGCGGTACCGTCCGGGAGATTTCCGGCGCTCTGCTTGGCCCGGGAATCAGGACTGTCTACCTCAACGGGCTGGGTCCAGCTTGCCCCCGCATCGAAGCTGATGGAGGCCAGTTTCTTGAAGGTACCTGCTTGATCCCGAAAAACCATGACTGCCGCACTGTCCTTTCGGTAGAACCAACTGGGTTCTATCGCGCGACTCATCGCCGGATCGGAAACCGGTAAATTTTTCATTCTCCCCGCCGTCCAGCCGGAAACGCCGAGTGGGTCGTCCGTGTAAAATGGGGTAATGATAATACCGGGTTGCATATGGAAGGCAGTGAGAAGGCGGCCACCGGGCAGCGCATGCACGTCCTGTTCGATGATGCCGGTGACCGGGTCACCCGAGCTGTTCGTAACCGGGCGCGGGGCGGACCAGTGCAGACCGTCCGACGAGCGGAGAAATTCGGTGTACCCTTCCTTGGGCCGGTCTTGCTGTTCCGGCCAAACGGATACATAGGCGATCAGGGTGTCGGCGAGGGCCCACCAACCTCCGCTGGTTTTGATGCCGTCATCCCAACGCTCGGTCAGGGGCCGTGGTGACTCCCAGTGGACCCCATCCGGGCTCCTGCTGTAGAGGACGCGGGTGTCCGCCCCGTCTTCGTCGACCGAGGAACTTTGCCACTGGGCGTATAGCATGCCCTGGAAGGGCATCAGGACCACCCCGTGGTTATACTTGCCCTCCTCCGCTTCGGGGGAAAAGATGGTGAAGGTCTCCGCTCCCGGTGCCCAGGGGAGACCGAGCGTCTCTGGTTGGTCGAAATCGTATAAGGGGTCGACCCGAAAGGGGACGATTGTATCCTGTCCGTTCAGGCAAAGGGAAAAGAATGAGAGGAGGAGGAGGGGTAGGTATTGCATAACGGAGAAGGTCTGTGGAAGAAAGGTAATGCGGAAACTTACCACTCCTTCGCGAGGGAAAGGCCGGCAAACGGAAAGGTAAGACCGGCCAGCTAGTACCTTTGCCCCGTGGAGCTTTCCGTCATCATCGTTAATTACAACGTCCGCTACTTTCTGGAGCAGTGCCTCCTGAGCGTGGAGCGGGCCGTGCGGGGAATCGAAGCGGAGGTATTCGTGGTGGACAATCATTCCGCGGATGGCTCCGTAGAGATGGTGGCCCGCAGGTTTCCCTGGGTACGGCTGATCGCCAATGCGGATAATCCCGGGTTTTCGGTGGCCAACAACCAGGCGATCCGGGAATCCGCGGGAGCGTTCGTGCTGCTGCTGAACCCGGACACGGTGGTCCGGGAGGATACCTTTACGAAGTGTCTGGATTTTGCCCGCGCCCGGCCCGAACTCGGTGGTCTGGGCGTACGGATGATCGACGGTAGCGGGCGTTTTTTGCCCGAAAGCAAACGGGGGCTGCCGACTCCCTGGGTGGCCTTTACGAAAGCCTTCGGTCTGGCCCGTTTATTTCCGCGCTCCCGACGATTCGGTCACTATCATCTCGGTTACCTGAAGGAAGAGGAGAGCCACGAAGTGGAAGTCCTGGCGGGCGCTTATATGTGGATGCGCAAGACCGCCCTGGACCGGGTGGGGCTGCTGGACGAGGCCTTCTTCATGTACGGGGAAGACATTGACCTGAGCTACCGGCTGACCCAGGGCGGCTACAGGAATTATTATTTTCCGGGGACGAGTATCATTCACTATAAGGGGGAGAGTACGAAGCGGGGCAGTCTGAATTACGTCCGGGTGTTTTACCAGGCCATGATCATTTTTGCCCGTAAGCACTTTGCCGGTTCCCAGGCCCGGCTACTGGTGTGGCTGATGCAACTGGCCATCTACGTCCGGGCGGCACTGACTTTGGCAGGAAATATCTGGTCGGCCATCCGCTTTCCGCTACTGGACGCGGGCGGTATCTACCTGGGACTGCGGGTACTGAAGACGGCCTGGTCTACTTACCACTTCGGTACTCCGGACTACTTTGAGCCAACGGTCGATTACGTCCACCTTCCGGCCTATACCGGACTCTGGGTGGGGAGTATTTTTTTGGGAGGAGGGTACGACCGTCCCTACGAACCGGGACGATTGTTACGGAGCCTGGGCATCGGTACCTTACTGCTGTTTGCTATTTACGGCCTGCTCCCCGAAACGTACCGTCCGAGCCGGGCACTCCTCCTGCTGGGAGCGGTCTGGGCGGCTAGCTGGACGTTACTGTCGCGAACGGGTTTTCATCTTTACGAGCGTGGCACGCTGGACTTCGGAGCATCGGAGGGGCGGCTGCTCATAGTGGGCGGCCCGCGGGAGACGGAACGCGCCCTGTCCTTACTGCAAAGAGCGGGAGCCGTACGCAATTTTCTGGGAAGAATTCAACCCGCTACGGAAGCCCCGGATGAGACCGGTGAGGTACTGGGACGGGCGGAGAGTCTGGAAGGTTTGGTCGGTTTATACCGGGCGGAAGAGGTTCTGTTCTGCTCCGCCGACCTGAATCTGGACGACATCCAGCGCTGGATGTCGCGAATCGGTCCGGAAATACAGTACCGGATCCTGCCGGAGGCCAGCGGAAGCATCATCGGCTCCCACCGATCGGACAAGCGGGGGAACCTGTACACCATCGATGCTAACCAACGGATCAACGAGCCGGGAATGCGGCGGGGGAAGTGGTTGCTGGACAAGGGAGTGGCAGTGGTATTACTTCCCTTCCGACCAGGAAGCGCCTGGTCGGTACTGACCGGCCGCAAGAGCTGGGTGGGCTACCATCCGCTGGACAAGCGGAGCGGGAGTCTGCCGAAATTAAAACCGGGCGTGTTTTATCCGGGTTACGGGGCGGAGATCAGGGACGGGGAGACGGCCCACCACCTGAACGTGCTGTACGCGCGGGATTACGGGGTAGGGGAGGACTGGCGGATTGTATCGCGGGCTCTGGGTCGGACGTAAACTTCCGCGAACGTCACCACTTGCGGCGTTCCAGGCTGATCACGGTCAGCAAAATGAAGAAGGCGGTAATACTCAGGAAATAGATCACGTCGCGGCTGTCGATGAGGCCACGGCCCAGGCTGCGGAAGTGGTCCTGCATCCCGAGGGACTGAACGAAAATATCGCCGCGACCGTAGAAGACCGGCAGGGTACTAAGAAAATCAAAGCCGAAGTAGAACCAGAAAGTAAGGGCCAGGGCCAGCAGGAAGCTGACGATCTGGTTGGTCGTCAGGCTACTCGCGAAGAGGCCGATACTGACAAAAGCCATGCTCAGGAAAAGGAGCCCCAGGTAACTACCGATGGTACCCCCGGCGTCGATGTTCCCCACCGGTGCCCCGAGTTGGTATACGGTGTAATAGTAGATAAGGGTGGGGAGCAGGGCGATGACCACCAGGAGAACGCAGGCAAAGAACTTACCCAGGATGATCTCGATGTCGCGCAGGGGGCGGGTGACGAGTAGTTCAATGGCTCCGGTTTGTCGCTCCTCGGCAAAGGCCCGCATACATATAGCGGGAATGATGAACGTCAGCACGTTGGGCACCAGCTGGAAGAAGGAGCCGAGACTGGAGTAACCGAAGTTCAGCAAACTGGTCTCGGGGAAGACGAAGAGGAACAAGCCCATGATAACGAGGAACACCGCGATGACGATGTACCCGATGAGGGAACTGAAGAAAGCATTGATCTCCTTGCGAAAGATGGCACCCATTGTTTAGCGGTTAGGTTCGTTGGGGGAAGGTTCGAGCGGGTTGCGCTGGCTGTAGATACGGAGAGCACGCTCCAGTTTTTCGGTTTCCCCGGGTTGGGCCCGGGCGAGGGCGGCCCGGAGGTCGCGATCATCAGCACAGAGTCGGCGTACGGTCTCGAGGTCAAAAGGATACAACCGACCGGTGCGCAGATCGACGACGCGATCGAGGTGAACCACCTTATCACGTTCCACGTAGGCCTCGCGGAAGGGACGGCCGTTTGCCGGGTTGAAGGCCCGCATCAGTTGGCGGGTATGAATGGTGGTGTCGTAACTCACCCGGCTGAGGGTAGCCGTCTCGGAGAGACCGGCAAACTCCTCGTAATTCCGTGGCTGTTTCGCGGGGATGTGCAGGTAAGTACGACCGTCCATCACGACTGCGTAGGGTAGGGGGGCGGTCCGGTTCCGCGTATTGACAAAGTTCTCCACCTTCAGACTGCGCTTTCCTTCGAGGCGCACCATTTCCCCCTCGATCACCGACCAGGGGTAATCCGGGGTAAGGACGAGGACGGACGCGTGGCGCTGGTAGACGCCGTCGGGGAGGGGTTGAGCGGATGAGGTGGTCAGGGACAGGGACAGGAACAGGAACAGAGATAGAGGACGGATCATGGAGCTAAAGTTAGGCGGTCAGGGCACGGAATACCTCTTCGACACTACGGTCTTCCTGCTGGAGGCCGAGCAGTACCAGCTTATTGTCAACGGCGAAGCGAAAAACTTCCGCCCGGGCATCGGCACCGTTAGCGAGGTAAAGACGGTAGCTACCTGCCTCCGGGTTGGCAGCGACCCTTTCGACTCCGGTGATGCCGGATAAACGTTTCTCATCCACCGGTCGGTCGAAGGTGACCAGCAGGGAGGCACTTCCGCTCAGTCTGCGCCGGAGCCGGGCGATCGGGTCGTCGGCCACCAACCGGCCCCGGTCGATGATGATCACCCGGTCACAGATTGCCTGAACCTCCTGCATGATGTGCGTACTGAAAATAACTGTTTTTTCCTTTCCCAGTTGCTGGATCAGCGTACGTATCTCGGCTAGCTGGTTGGGGTCCAGACCGCTGGTAGGTTCATCCAGGATCAGTACCTGGGGGTCGTGCAGCATGGCCTGGGCCAGGCCGACCCGCTGGCGGTACCCCTTGGACAGCGCCCCGATCTGCTTGTGCGCCTCCCGCCCCAGTCCGGTCATGGTAATGAGATCATCGATGCGCCCCTTGGGCCTGGCAACCCGGTTGGCATCCGCGGCGAACTGAAGGTACTCCCGCACGTACATATCCTTGTAGAGCGGGTTGTGCTCGGGTAGATAACCGACCTGACGGCGGACGGCCAGGCTTTCCTCCGCCACGTCGTGGCCGCAGACCGTTGCCGTGCCGGAAGTCTGACTGAGGTAGCAAGTCAGGATCTTCATGGTGGTAGTCTTGCCGGCGCCGTTGGGACCGAGAAAACCGAGCACTTCTCCGGGGCGCGCCTCGAAGGAGATGCCATCCAGCGCATTCTGATCGCCGTAGACTTTAGTGAGATTGGAAACGGAGACCATGGGGAGTTGGTGGGGATAGTGGATAGTTACTGGGCACGAAGATACAAACCTAAAAAAGGCGCGCCGTCCGCTGGGGGACGACGCGCCTTTTTATTGGCGTCCGGATGGACGGGCATTTACATACGTGGCATCATTACACCGTCGATGGCGTGGACGATACCGTTACTGGCGTTCACGTCGGTGGCGGTTACCGTAGCGGTATTACCACTGCCGTCGACCAGCATCACCTTACCACCTTTGGTGTAGGCGTAAAGGCTGCTGCCGTCGAGGGTCTGGAGACGGTAGTAACCGCCGCGGTTAGCGGCAATGGCTTTCGTCAGGCCGGCGGCGGTGATCTTTGCGGGAATAACGTGGTACTTCAGGGTAGTCTGAAGCTGGTTATTGTTCAGTCCTTCGACCGTACCGGCGGGAAGTTTGCTGAAAGCATCATCGGTCGGGGCGAATACGGTGTACTCTCCGGCTCCGGAGAGGGTTTCGGCAAGTCCGGCCTTGGTTACGGCACCCGTCAGGGTACTGAAGTTACCATTATCGACCGCTACATCCACGATGGTCGGACCATCAGCGCGCATGACTTTCGTGGAAGTGGTCATGGGCATGGTCGTGGAGCGGGTGGTAGGAGTAATAGCGGCGTTAGCCTTGTCTTTCATGTCATGACCGGCCATGGTTGCCTTGTCTTTCATGTCCTGACCGGCCATCTTGGCTTTTTCTTTCGCGTCCATAGTCATCTGCTTGGCGCTGTTGGCGATGAGTGCCTTTACGTCGATGCCTTCGGGAAGGAGCACTTTGTCGATCAGGTGAACGACACCGTTGGTGGCCATGATGTCAGTGGCGGTGACGGTAGCCACGCGTCCCTGCTCGCCCTTCACCATCACTTTACCACCGACGTTGGTCAGGGTGAGGTTACCGTTCATGGTCGTAGCAATGAGACGACCGCTTCCGTCTGCTTTGATCCCGGCGACGGCATCAGCGGCCATCACTTTATTTTCCAACACGTGGAAGGTAAGAATGTCAGCCAGTGCCTTCTGGTTCTTGGGCATCAGCAAGGCGTCCACCAGTCCGGCGGGGAGGGCGGCAAAGGCGTCGTTCGTCGGGGCAAATACGGTGTAGGTACCATCTTCGGCGGAGAGGGCGTCCACCAGGTTAGCGGCCTTCACGGCGGCAACCAGGTGGACAGGTCATCCGTGCCGGAAGCCAGTTCCACGATGTTTTTGTCGGCCATGCCCTGGGCACTGACGGTAGACGTGGCTACGGTCAGCAGGAAGGCACACAGCGTAAAAAGGGATAAGAGATAGTTTTTCATCTTTAATGCTTTGGAGGGTTTGTACAAAAATTAGGAAGAAGGGATGGTGCAATCACGCAACCCCTTCCGTTTTGTTAACGGGAGACGACTACTGGATGTTCAGAAAAGGCGCCCCCCACCGGAGTGGAAGACGCCCGAAGCGCGAACTATAGGTCTGTTATTCGGGAGGGTGGGGCCGGGGGCGCGTACCGGAAAATTAGGTTTCGCGAAACACACTGCTTCAACGGGACCGCCGCCGGATAGAATTGTGGAATAAACGTTAAGGTGTTTGACCTTAACATTCCCCCGCAAGCGCACAAATCGACTGACCAATCGTATAATGACCAGTAAACAATATTGACCCATGCTCCCCTCCATAGACCCCACTACCACCCTCGCCTGGAAAGAACTCGAACTGCACGCCCACGAAATGGGACAGCGACACATGAAGGACCTCTTCGCCCAGGACCCCGACCGCTTCGACCATTTCAGCCAGACCTTCGAGGACATTCTGCTGGACTACAGTAAGAATATCGTAACCCGGCAGACGATGGATATGCTCTACCGGCTGGCCGAGGCTTGCCACGTCAATGAAGCGACGGAGCAGCTGTTTACCGGACAGCGCATCAACGGTACCGAGGACCGGGCGGTACTTCACGTCGCCCTCCGTAACCGGGGCGGCGAGTCGATCGAGGTGGACGGAGAGGATGTCATGCCGGAAGTCAACGGCACCCTCGACCGGATGAAAGCCTTCGCCGGCCGTATCCACGACGGTACTCACACGGGCTACAGCGGTAAGCCACTGACCCAGGTGGTCAACATCGGTATCGGTGGCTCCGATCTGGGGCCGGTCATGGTGACCGAAGCCCTGAAGCCCTACTGGATCGAAGGGCGCGAGGTGTACTTTGTCTCCAATATCGACGGAACGCACCTGGCGGAAGTCCTGAAAAAGGTAGACCCGGAAACGACCCTGTTCCTGGTGGCCTCCAAGACCTTCACCACCCAGGAAACCATGACCAATGCCCGCAGTGCCCGGGAGTGGTTCTTTGAAAATGGCGGTGGAAAAGCCGACGTGGCCAAACACTTCGCGGCCCTGTCAACCAACGTGGCGGGTGCCCAGGAATTCGGGATCAACGCCGACAACATCTTTGGTTTCTGGGACTGGGTCGGCGGCCGCTACTCCCTGTCCAGTTCCATCGGAATGAGCATCGCCCTGACGGTAGGCTTCGATAATTTCGAAGGGCTGCTGGATGGCCTGCACAGCATGGACGAGCACTTCCGTCACGCCGACCTGGAGGAGAACCTGCCGGTAAAGCTGGCGCTGCTCGGCATCTGGTACACCAACTTCTTCGGTGCCGAGACCGAGGCCATCCTGCCCTACGACCAGTATCTCCACCGCTTCCCGGCCTATTTCCAGCAGGGGAACATGGAGAGCAACGGCAAGAGCGTCGACCGCGACGGCCACCCCGTCGATTACGAAACCGGCCCCATCATCTGGGGAGAACCCGGAACGAACGGTCAGCATGCTTTCTACCAGCTCATCCACCAGGGGACCCGACTGATCCCCTGTGATTTCATTGCACCTGCGTCCTCGCACAACCCCATGGGAGACCACCACGCCATCCTCCTGAGCAATTTCTTCGCCCAGACCGAGGCGCTGATGAACGGAAAATCCGCGGACCAGGTGGCCGCCGAACTGGAAAAGGAAGGTATGAGCGAGGAGGAGATCGCCGAGTTGCTGCCCTTCAAGGTGTTTGACGGCAACCGCCCCACGAATTCCCTGCTGGTGAAGAAAATCACCCCCTACACCCTGGGGCAGCTGATCGCACTCTACGAGCATAAGATCTTCGTACAGGGCGTCATCTGGAACATCTACAGCTTCGATCAGTGGGGCGTGGAACTGGGTAAGCAGTTGGCGAAAGCCATCCTGCCGGAACTGGACGGGAACGACCCGGTAAATGCGCACGACAGCTCTACGAACGGCCTCATCAACGCCTTTAAGGCCTGGCGCTAAATGCGGGATAGGTCAACACTGAACACACTGCTGCTGGGGCTGATCGAACTGGCTTTGCTGCTGGGCGTCCTCTACGTCACCAGCTACGACGAAGCAGCCCTCGGGGGCTTCTTCGCGGTGCTGCCGTGGCGGAACCTGGCGGTATTCGTCGCCATCGTGGCCCTGCTGAACCTGCTGACGCGGCTCATCAAACTACTTTACCGCCGCCGCAATTACGCCCGCCGCCGCGGGGCGAAAAACTTCGTTTACGGAGTCGAAAATATCCGTAAGCTGCTGATCGCCGCCGTCGTGGTCTTCACCCTGCTGTCGTTAATGGGCATCGACTTCCGGACCCTCTTCACTTCCCTGAGTATCGTGGCGGCGGCCATCGCCATCGTTTCGAAGGATTTCGTCAACGACCTCATCATCGGTATCTACTATAGTTTCACGGATGTCTTCGAGGTAGGCGACTACGTGCGCTTCCACGGCCGCAAGGGGAAGGTGGTCGACATCGGGCTGCTGAAGGTGAGCCTGCTGAATGACAACGATGACACCATCATCATGCCGAACAGCAAGATTTACGCCGACGAGATCGTCAACTATACCCGCCGTGACGTGCGACTGATGAGCATCGACTTCGAGATGGACATTCGCTTCGTTCCCGATATGAATACCCTGGAGAAAGACCTGATCCAGACCCTCGAACCCTACGCGGAGCGTATTGAACAGTCGTCTTATCTCCTCAAGATAGTCGAGGTGAAAAAAGACTACCTCGAACTGAAATTCCAGTTTCGGCTGCTCCAGGACGAGCGCCGTGCCCAGCGGGAAACCAAGCGGCTTGTCGTTCGGGAAGTATTCAGCTACGTCACCACCCACAGTAACCCCGAACCCCGGGAACTTCAAAACTGACCCATGCGCGCCCTGTCCCTCCTCCTGTTTCTATCCCTGCTTCTCCTCTCCTGTAACAACGAGCAACCCGCAACCGGGAATCAGGAACCCGCAACCGCTACCGATCCGCTACCCGAACAGAACCAGGGCAATCTGGACATCTACGACGTCGACCCCGAAGACCCCTACGAGATGGACGAGGATGCCTTTCTCGGTATCCGGGTGGGCGACCCCCTCTCGGCCCACCAGGCGGGGCTGAGACCGGGCGACCGGGCCGGTATCGAGGTGCATTTCATCGACGGGGCGGACGGTACCGAACTGGGTTACGTGATGACTTCGTCCGACGGAACCATTGAAATGATCGCCATTCAGTCGCCGAATGTCGTAACCCGCAACGGGCTGCGCATCGGTAACAGTTTTGGCGAAATGACGGAACGGATCGGCAAGACCGAACTCATGGCCTCGGAGGTTAAGGAGCAGGTGTACGCCCGGGCAAACGGCATCACCTACCGACTGCAAACCTTCGGTAATTCCCGCCTCGTCGCGCCGATGGACGTCGAGCCGGAGGCCCGCATCATCGAGATCATTTTACAGTAAGTGCGGCTGGCGACCGTCATTCTCGCCGCCGGCCAGGGGTCCCGGATGGGGCGCCCCAAGCAGACGCTGCCGGTAGGGGAGACCACGCTGCTGCTGCGGGTGGTGGAGCTGGGGCTATCGCTCGGTCTGGGGCCGGTCATCGTCGTCACCGGTGCGCACCGGGAGCTGGTGGAAAGCCACCTGGTGGGCTATCCGGTACGTTTGGCGCACAACGAAAACTGGGCAACCGGTATGGGCTCCAGCATCGGGGCGGGGACGCGGGAAGCGATGTCTTTCGGGGAGGTAGGGGGACTGCTCGTCCTGCTCACCGATCAGCCGACGATTGACCGCCCGTTCCTGCAACCCTTGCTGGATGGTTTTTCAGACCGCCCGTCTTGCGCGGTGGCTACGGCGTATCCCACCCATCCCGGGGTGCCGGCTGTCTTTCCGGCCGGCCTCTTCCCCCGACTACTGGCCCTGGACGGCCAACGGGGAGCCCGCTCCTTGCTCGCCGGACTGAACACGGAGGAGTTAATCAGCATTGCACCTGCATCCTTGCCCCCTGACCTGGATACGCCGGAAGCGTACGCCGCCTATGAGAGAGATTGAAAACATCGTCGCCCTGTACCACTTGCTCGCCGCGGAGGGGACTCCCTGCGCCCTGGCGACCGTAGTGGACATTGCCGGTTCCTCCTACCGCCGCATCGGTGCGCGGATGCTGGTGGCGGCCGATGGCCGGTTCGCCGGCGGCATCAGCGGCGGCTGCCTGGAGGGGGATGCCCTGAAGCGGGCCAAACTCGCCATCCTCAACGACCGCCCCTCCGTACAGGTCTACGATACGCTGGAGGACGACGACCGGGCGATCGGCGTCGGACTGGGCTGTAACGGCCGCATCGACGTGCTCTTTTCCCCGGTGGAGTACAGCGATGACCGCAATGACGTCCTGCTCCTCTCCCGCCTGCCCGATCTGGGCTGGGAGACGGTACTCTACCGGCTGATCGGCGGCCCCGGCTGGCTGGAGAATACCCGACTACTGGACCACCCCCCGCCGGCGTACCCGGAGGTCGGGGAACTGGCTACGGCCGTGCGTCACGAGCGCAAGAGCCGGGTGGTAGAGGTGGCCGAGCACCGCGTCTTACTCGAGTACGTCTGGCCGAAATTCCACCTCTACGTGGTGGGCGATAACTACGACGTTCATTCGCTCATCGCCCTTATTTCCCAAATGGGATGGGCCTACAGCCTGGTCGGTAAGCCGGGGCGGTTCACCAGGCCGGAGGCGGAGGGGGCACGCTCCGTACTGACCCCTGAGCGGTTCGGGCGGGCCGAACTAAGTCTGGGCGCCCCGTACCCGGCCGTCATCCTGATGACCCACGATTTTGCCTTGGACAAGCAGCTCTTACCGCTGCTGTTCGCTAAAGATCCGGCTTACGTAGGCGTACTCGGCCCCCGTAAGCGGATGGACCGGCTGCGCAGCGAACTGACCGAATCCGGTCAGTGGCCCGCCGCGGACCCCGACTGCCTGCACGCGCCGATCGGGCTGGACCTGGGGGCGAACACGCCGGAGGAAATCGCCCTGGCGGTGGCGGCGGAGGTGCTGGCGAAGTTCCGGGGCCGCGCCGGCGGAGTGTTACGGGAGGGGGTGGGGGGGCTGCACTAATTCACCCTTACCCGCCTGAGGTCCTCCCCAACCCGCACCAGATAAATCCCCGCCGGCCACTCCGCCGTCTTCACCCGCAGCGTACCCTCCACTGCTCGCTCCGCCATCAGCCGACCGTCCGTAGCGTAAATGGCCACCGTTTGCTTCCCGCTTACGAAGACGGAAAAGCCCTCCGTTGCCGGGTTCGGAAACACCCGGAACCCGTCAGTATCCGGGCCGGGAACCAGCCGGATAGCGGAAACGTCGGTACTCCCGTCCAGGTCCACCGTACGGATGCGGTAGTACCGGTCCCCGGCCGGAGGGGTCGCTTCGGTGTACGCGTAGGTCGCTACGGCGGACCGGCCGGCCGGTACCTGGCCGACGGTAACGAACGTCCGCCCGTCACTACCCGCCTCGACGAGGTAGTGGGCCACGTCATGCTGCTCGGCTACGGACCAGTCGAGCCGGTGCCCGTCTTTCGTGGCCCGGGCCGTAAAGCCGGTGAATTCCGCCGGCAGGGTAACCGCCCCTTCCAGGAGGGTGAGGGTCTGGTCGATCCCTACGTTGAACCGTCGTTCCGTCAGCCCGCTCGGCCAGTGGATGACGATGCTGTCAATGTCAGTCGCCGCGCCCAACCCGAAGTGCTGGGTGAAGCTGTGCTGGATGCCGTAGCTCTCTCCGGCGCGCACCTCGCGGGTCTGTACGCCCCAGTCTCCGTAGATGTAGGTACGGGCCCCGATGGCATCCTGGTTGGAGGCCGTGCCGGTCAGGCTAAGCTTCAGAAAGTGGTTGTCGTTACCTTCATTGATGAGGAGCCCGTCGGGATTGCCACCGCCGCTGGAGAGGTAGCCCTCGGAAGTCAGGAGGTCGATGAACCCATCGTTGTTCAGGTCTCCGTGGGCGAAGGAGGTGGCGTAGTGGCCCGGGGAGGCTTCGCTCCAGTTCCAGTCTCCGTTGTTTTCGTAGATCACCAATCCGCTGGTACGGCCGGAGTGGATCAGTTCCTGGAAGCCGTCGTTGTTCAGGTCGGCGAAGCCTACCTGCCAGCCACCGTTACCCGCCAGCCGGGTTTGCATGTCCAGGGGGGTACGGTCCGTAAAGTTGCCGGTACCGTCATTTTCGAGTAGCTGACTGAACCCGTCGTGATTCTGGATAAAGGCGTCCTGGTCACCGTCGTTGTCGACGTCGGCAAAGGTCGCCGACCAGCTCTGGAGCATGGGCAGCAGACCGATCTGCTGGGCTACGTCGACGAACGTCCCGTCTCCCTGATTCTGGAACATCTGGTTCAGGCGGCGGCCGTCCATGGGATTGGTCACACCACCGCGGCATTTGGCCAGGTAGAGATCCAGATCGCCGTCATCATCGTAATCCACCCACGTAGAACTGTAGTTGCCGCTGTTGTCGGAGGGAACGGTGCTGTAAGCATCGATAATCCCGGGGGAGTTAACCAGTTGCGATCCGCTCCAGTAATAGGCGCGGGAGAGGCCGACGTCGTGGCAGGCAAACACGTTCAATTCTCCGCCCCCCAGCAGCTCGACAAGGTTGAGCCCCTGCACGAAGATGCCCTGGTCTACGCTGATCAGGTTGTACGCCCCGCTGCCGTTGTCCTGCCAGAGTTGCAAATCGGTGGTG
The DNA here is from genome assembly GCA_963838715.1 of Lewinellaceae bacterium. Classification (GTDB taxonomy): domain Bacteria; phylum Bacteroidota; class Bacteroidia; order Chitinophagales; family Saprospiraceae; genus Neolewinella. Next base: position 987,263 of record CAWISE010000009.1, on the reverse strand, counting down.
TGCCCGATCAGGACGTCCCTTCCGGTTGATCCGGTCAGGTGACCGGCTACGAGGCTCCAGATATTCCTGTTCGTACTGAAGGCCCGGTGCACTTCCATCCGGGCGTTCTCCGCTCCCTGGGTGTGTATGGATACGTTGGAGCCGGACGGGGTTCTTATTACATCGTCCAGCCCGTCCCCATTCATGTCACAGACGCCGAGGGCTACGGAACTATAACCGGTCTGGCTACCGATCAGCGTGTTCGCCTGATTCTGAAAGCTAGGGCTCTGGGCGGCAAGCGCAGGTGCAAAAATGACGAAAAGGAGGAGGGAGAGGAAAAATAAGAAGTGTCTCATCCCCCTAAGGTAATTCCCGGAATGCAAAACGTATCCACGGCGGATGTCCCGGCGCGGGAGACAGCCCGGTACGTAGAGAGGTCAAGTTTTTTGACCATGCTTGCAAGGATGGAGAATAGAGTAGTAATATCTTCTTTAAATCCTTCGGAATTTCCATTGGTTGCAACGGTGGAATGTTCGCACCCCCGGTATTCCCGGTAGGAACTTTTCCGACGAAGGACTTTGCTCCGCCAAAAACCAGGCGCAGTAATCGCCCCCGGTTGTTAAGTCCATTCTAATGCGAGCAACCGCTCCTGACACGGTCGCCCATTACATGCGCATCGATTACTTACCTGGTCCTTTGTACCCAAGTAGCCGCAGCGCATTCCCCACTACCACCAAAGTCGACCCCTCGTGGGCAATCACCGCCGGGCCGATCTCGGCAATCCCGAGCAGTGTGAGGGGGATGAGAATAACGACCATACCGAGGCTCATGACCAGATTTTGCCGGATGATGGCTTTGGCCTTACGGCTTAGACCGATCGCAAAGGGTAGATTATCGAGCCGGTCGGCCATGAGGGCTACGTCAGCAGTTTCGAGGGCGACGTCGGAGCCCGCGGCACCCATAGCGATGCCAACAGTTGATTTTGCCATGGCGGGGGCGTCATTGACGCCATCGCCGATCATGGCCACCATGCCCTCTTCGCTGCGGAGCCGCTCGATGGCGGCCACCTTGTCTTCGGGTAGCAAGCCGCCCAGCGGGTCGGTGATGCCGATGTCGGCGGCGACGGCATCGGCAACCTTTTGATGGTCACCCGTGAGCATGACCATCTTGCGAATACCTACGTCTTTGAGCGCGGCGAGGGTGGCTTTTGCTTCGGGACGGGCAACGTCCATTACCGCGATGATGCCGAGGTAGCGATTGTCCTGGTGAACAATCATAGCGGTATTGCCGGTGTCTTCCAGCTTGGACATTTCCTGATCGATGGCGGCGGGTATTTCGGTACCGGTCAGTTCGCGGAACAGGCGTCGGTTGCCGATGTGGACCGTTTTGCCGGCAACGGTAGCTTTACACCGCGGGCGGTGAGGGCTTCGAGGTTTTCAGCGGCGGGGATAATAGTCGCGCACTCCAAGACATGCTTTACCGCCCGTTACAATGGCGGCGGCCAGCGGATGATCGCTCAGTTCTTCGACGGCTACGGCTACGGTGAGTAGTTCGGTTTCTGTCGCCCCTTCGGAAGTGATCACTTTGGTGAGACGTGGCCTACCTTCGGTGAGGGTGCCGGTCTTGTCGAAAGCCAGGGCGGTGATGCCTCCGAGATCTTCGAGGGGACGACCTCCCTTAATGAGGACGCCCTGCCGGGCAGCGCGGCCACTCCGGCCAGTACGGCGGACGGGGTAGAGATCGCCAGCGCGCAGGGGGAAGCCGCCACCAGGACGGCCATGGCCCGGTAGAAACTCTTGGAGAACGGCTCGTCGATGACGAGGAAAGCGAAGAGCAGGAGGAAGACCAGGCCGATAACGGCGGGAACGAAATACCGCTCGAACTTATCGGTCAATTGCTGGGTCGGGGATTGCTGGGTCTCGGCTTCCTTGACGAGGGTAACGAGGCGGGAAAGGGTACTATCGTCCGCCAGTTTGAGCACCCTGATTTCGAGCGGTGAACTACCGTTGATGGTACCGGCAAAGGCGCGGTGTTCCGCCACCAAGGTGTCCAGATCCACGGTAGCATCTGGGATCGGAGACGGGACCTTATCCACCGGGACGCTTTCGCCGGTAATGGGTGCCTGATCGACGGCGGAAGTACCGCTGACGATCACGCCGTCGGCGGCGATTTTGGAGTTCGGGCGAACGACGATGACGTCGCCTACAACAAGTTCTTCCACCCCGACCTCGGTGGTGTTGCCGTTACGTTTGACCAGGGCCGTTGGGGGCGCGAGGTCGGAGAGGGCTGCGATGGATTTACGGGCGCGGCCCATCGCGTAGTTTTCCAGGGCATGGCCGATGCTGAACAAGAACAGCAAGAGGGCTGCTTCCTGGAATTCCCCGAGCGCGCAGGCTCCGGCGGCGGCGACGAGCATCAGAAAGTCGATCTCGAACTTACCCTGACGGATGGTCTGAATCGCCTCAATGAGAATGAAATATCCACCAAGCAAAATGGCGATGACAAACAGCACCGTTGACACCAGTTCAGGAATATTCGCAAGGAAACTCAGGATAAGACCGACGAGCCAGAAAACCCCGCTGCCGATCGCGAAGTACAATTCTGTATTCTCGCCGAAGAGGCCACCGTGATCGTGGTTGTGGCCATCGCCGGCGCTGTGTTTTTCTTTTCCGTGTTCTCCGGGGCCGTGATCGTGGCCGGCGTGTTCGTCCCTTTTGACCGTGCCTCCCATCTGTAGGTCGGTGTCAGCGATAGCGGCCCGCACGGTATTTTCGTCCGTGAGGGTACTATCGTATTCAATCCTGGCTACCCCGGCACCTGATACGACGGCTTCGAGGATGCCGGGTGTTTTTCCGATTTGTTCCCCGAGCTGGCGGGCGTGGCGCTGGTGCCGGATGCCGGTCACGTCGATAAGCAAGTGGCGATAGCGGTCGAAGTAATTTCCGCGCCGGTACGCCGGGCAATGGCTTTTACCTTATTTAGTGCCATTTGGTCGGGGTCGTAATGGATACAGACCTCACGGGGTGCCCTCCTTCAGGTGGGCTTTTTCAATGCCGGCTTCGGCGTTGAGGGCAGCCAATAGGCGGGTGACGCACTGGTCGCGCTCGTCGGGTATTTGGGGCAGGAGGACGGGGAGGTCAAGCTTCAGTTTACTCATGATTGGGTGCGATAACAGTTTAGTGTTCGTGTTCAAGTGCTCCGGCCTGGCTTTGGGCGTAGACGAAATAAGCGCCCTGAGTGACGATGCGCATTCCTTCCGGAAGTGGGTCGATGAGGCGAACGGCGGTAAAGCCTCCGTCAGTAATACCCGGGTTGACGAGCAGGCGTTCGAATTCCACATCGCCGGTACTTTCGGCGGGAGCGATGAAAACGTATGCCATTTCTCCATCGCGTAGGACGGCTTCTTCCGGCAGTGCTTGCACGGTTTGGTCCGTCAGGAAGATGCGGGCTTCGACAAAGCGGCCACGGACGAAGGGCGGTTGCTCGCCGGTGGGGTGGGCGTGGACGCGCACGGTTTTGTTTTCCTCGTTGAACTCCTTACCGATCACGTGGACCTCGGCGGTATAGCGCCCGGGACCGAGGGACGGGACGGTGTAGGTCAGTTCCTGTCCCTTTTCGATTTTGGCGACGTCGCGCTCGAAGACATCGAGTTCGAGGTGGAAGTGATCTTCATCGATGAGTTCCATGAGTTTGGTGGCCGGCTCGACGTACATCCCATCGTGCATCGCGATACTGGTAATGTAGCCGGAACGGGGGGCGAACAGGGTGATGCGATTGGTGATGTTGTCGGTCGTCAGGTTGGCCGTACGGATACCGAGGTATTCCAGCTGCTGGCGGGTGCCCGCCAATTGGGCTTTTTTGGCGGCCACTTCGGAGCGGAGGCGCTGGACGTGCTTCAACACGCCGGCATCAGCGGCCAGCAGCGTTTCCTGGCGGTCAAGGTCCTCGCGCAGGTAAGTGAGTTCGGCCGGCCAGTTCGAGGTAACGTTGCTGATGGTCAATGAAATCGGGGTTTTCGAGGTAGCCGAGGGTGGCTCCTTTTTTGACGTGGTCGCCCTCAACGTAATTGCGGGAGTTGCGGACAAAGCCGGTGGCGCGGGCACTTACGTCCGCATAGCCGTTAGGCGGCAGGTCGAGGGTGCCGGTAGCGGAGACATAGTCGTTGATCTTCAGGTTGGTGAAATCACCGAAGCCGATATCCATGGTTTGGATCTGGGCGATGGTGAGGTGGATGCCTTCGTCTTCGTCGTGGCCATCGTGGTCATCGTCATGATGCCGGTCGTTGCTCATTTTTTCGGTAGGGGCATCGTGGTCGTGGCCGTCGCCGCCCTCGTGGGTGTGGGCGCGGTCGCAGGTGCTAACGAGCGTAAGGAAGAGCAATGCGAAGGTTGCCTTGCGCGAAGTCAGGAGGGGGAGCAGTGCGGGGAGGGCACTGGTTAGTTGATTTATGATTTTCATCGCATCGATGGAATTATTGGTTAAGGAATTGCAGCCGGGCTACGGTTTGGTTGTGGTCTAGCAGGGCGTTGAGGTAGCCGAGCCGGTTCTCGGCCAGAAGGTCGAGCGCGCCGAGCAGTTCGAGGTAGGAGACCTCGCCGGCCCGGTAGTTGAGGCGGGAGACGCGGACGATCTCGGGGTTGACGGCGGATAGCTGTTCGCGGTAGTAGGCCAGGCTTGTTTCCGCCTGGCGCAGCTGGGCGCGGGCGGCGAGCCGTTGGCCGTGGCGGCGCAGGCGGGTGGCTTCCAGCTGGGACTCCGCTACGGTTACGCCAAGTTGTTGGGCTTCGATCCGTCGTTTGGTGGCCTTGTTGAACAGCGGCAGGGTAACCCCCGCTTCGATTCCGCTGAGGTAGCCGCCCTCGAAGTATTGCTGGGCGGAGTAACCAAGGCGAAAACCGGGTTTGAGTTCGGCGCGGGTCCGCTCGATGTTTGTGCGGGCAATGGAGATATCCTGCTCGGCGAGTTGGACGGCCAGGGTAGTGGCGGGAGTGACGAGTTCGGGCGGTAGCGGGGTCAACGTCAGGGTATCGGAAGCCGTCACTTCGCCGTCGGCACCGATGAGTACCCCGAGTTGTTGCTGTAATGAAGCGACGGCGATCTCCGCCCGGTCGGCCATTAGCTGCTGCTCGCGTAAGCGGGCGTTGAGCTGGAGGGCTTCGAGGCGACTGGCTTCTCCGGCTTCGGCGCGGACGAGGGCGATGCGGTAGTACTCGGCGTAGGTGGCCGTTAAACGCCGGTGGAGACTGGACAGGGCTTCTCGTTGTTGCAGTTCGTAATAGCGGTTACTTACTTCCAGCGTTAGTTCCGCCGTGGTTAGCCGGCCACGGAGTTCATTGGCCCGGACTACGGCATCCTGAACGGCATTGGTGGCCCGGATACCGGCGGGGTGGGCAAACTGCTGCACAATGTAGAGTTGGTTGACGCGCTGGCCGTTTTCGCGGAACAAACCATCTCCCTGGTAACTGATGTCGGTGTTGCCGGGGGAGTAGGGGAGGTTTTGCAGACTTCGGCTCTGCTCCGTCAGGCGGTTGGCGGCGGTTACGGTAGGGTTACGGGTGATTGCTTGGTTAACCGCTTGGTTCAGGGTGATCGGGGTGGGTTCGCCCCGCTCATCCTGGCTTACGTTTAGGCCCCCATCCCCAAACGATGCTTGCACCTGCGCCCGCGCCCCTAAAGAACACAGTAGCAGGGGTACTAAAATGGCTGCTTTAGACCCGCCACCCCGTCGGTTATTCCAGCCCTCCAGCCAGCTGTAAAGGATGGGCAGCACGATTAGGGTGAGGAAAGTAGCGGTGAGGAGCCCGCCGATAACGACGGTGGCCAGGGGCCGCTGCACCTCCGCCCCGCCCGAGTTTGAAAGCGCCATGGGCAGAAAACCGAGGGAAGCGACCGCGGCGGTCATGATGACGGGCCGCAGGCGGACCTGGGTGCCTTCGATGATGCGGGCGCGCATATCGTCCCAGCCTTCCTTTTTGAGTTCATTGAAGTAGCCGATCAGGACGATTCCGTTGAGCACCGCGACCCCAAAGAGGGCGATGAAGCCGATGCCGGCGGAAATGCTGAAGGGCATACCGCGCAGCTCCAGTGCGAGGATGCCGCCGATGGCGGAGAGTGGGATGGCTACGAAAATAAGCGCGGCCTGGCTGAAGCTACCGAAAGTGAAGAATAGCAGGATAAAGATCAGGGCCAGGGCTACCGGTACGGCGATGGACAGGCGCGCGCTGGCCGCCTGAAGGTTCTCGAACTGTCCGCCGTAGGTGAAGTAGTAGCCAGCGGGGAGATCAATGTTTTCGTCAAGAGCTGACTGGATATTCTCAACGAGGGTTTCTACGTCGGAATCCCCCACGTTGACGCCGATGACGATGCGCCGGTTAGTGTGCTCGCGGCTGATCTGCATGGGCGCGTCGACGAGTTCTACGGAGGCAACTTCGCGTAACGGCACCTGGCTACCGTTTTCCAACGGGATGAAGAGGTTACGTACGTCACTGATGCCGGCGCGGTCATTTTCCCGTAAACGTAAGGTGAGGTCAAAACGTCGTTCGCCTTCGTAAACGGTACCGGCCGTAGCTCCCGCGAAGGCGGTTTCGATGACGCGGTTGACCTCGCGGGTTTGCAGGCCGTACTGCGCCATTCTGGGGTAATCAAAGTCGACGAGAATCTGCGGCATGCCGATGGTTTGCTCTACCGTCACCGTTCCGGCTCCGGGGATGCCGGAGATGATGCGTTCGGCTTCCTTGGCCTTCTGGAAAGCGAGGTCGAGGTCGGCCCCGTAGAGTTTGATGGCGATGTCGGCCTTGGCACCGGTCATGAGTTCGTTGAAACGCAGCTGGATGGGCTGGGAGAATTCCAGGCCGAGGCCGGGGAAGACTTCCAGGGATTCTTCGATGGCCTCGAACATGTCCTGACGGTTGTCGGCGGTGGTCCACTCGTCCTTTGGTTTCATGACGATGGTGTAGTCGCCGATTTCTACGGGCATGGGGTCGGTGGGGATTTCGGCGGCACCGATGTTGGTGACCACTTCCAGTATTTCGGGGAAGTCGGCGAGTAGTTTGTCCTGCACCTTTTGGGTCATTTCGATGCTCTGGCTGAGGGAGGTTCCCGGCGGCATGATCTGCTGCATGGCGAGGTCGCCTTCTTCCAGCGTCGGGATGAATTCGCCGCCCATGCGGGAGAAAACGAAGAGGCTTACCGCAAAGAGGGCGACGGTCGCCAGCACGAAAACCGTTTTAAACCGCAGGGCCGCGTGGAGTACGGGGGTGTACAACCGCTGGAAGAATCCGATGATGCGATCGGCGATGGTGCGCTCGTTGGTAATTTTCTTATTGAGGAAGAGGGCGGACATGGCGGGGACGTAGGTGAGGGACAGGATGAGCGCGCCGGCGATGGCCAGCATGACCGTTTGGGCCATGGGGCGGAACATCTTGCCCTCAATACCCACCAGGGCGAGGATGGGGATGTAGACCATCAGGATGATGATCTCACCGAAGGCGGCCGAGCCGCGGATTTTGATGGAACTACGAGTCACCTCTTCATCCATCTGACTTTGGGAAAGCTGCTTGCCGGCGAAGCCGACCTGGAGCCGGTGGACGATGGATTCGACGATGATCACCGCGCCGTCGACGATGAGGCCGAAGTCGATGGCCCCGAGACTCATGAGGTTGGCGGAGATGCCGAGCACGTTCATCATGCTGATGGCAAAGAGCATGGCCAGGGGAATGACGGAGGCGACAATTAGACCGGCGCGCCAGTTGCCGAGCAGGAGGATCAGGATGAAGACGACGATCAGACCCCCCTCGATCAGGTTGGTCTGGACGGTACCGATGGCGGTGGAGACGAGTTTATCGCGGACCAGATAGGGCTCGATGACTATACCTTCGGGCAGGGACTTTTGGATCTGGATGACCCGTTCCCTGACCCGTTCGGTGACGGCGGCTGAGTTGGCTCCCTTGAGCATCATGACGCGGCCACCAACGGCTTCCTCGCCGTTGCGGACCAGGGCACCGTAGCGGGGAGCCCGACCGAACTGAACGGTGGCTACGTCCTCAATCAGGATAGGCCGTCCGGCGCGGACGTCGACGACGATTTTACGGATATCATCGAGACTGGATACAATACCGTTGGTGCGGATGTAGTAGGTGCGGGGGTTCTTCTCGATGTAGGCACCGCCCGTGTTTTCGTTACTGTTTTCCAGTGCAGCGAATACGTCATTGATGGTGACGCCGACGGATTTGAGTAATTCGGGATTAACGGCCGACCTCATACTGCTTGAGAAAACCGCCCATGGTATTGACTTCCACGACACCCTCGATACCGGAGAGTTGGCGGCTGACGATCCAGTCCTGGATGGTCCGCAGCTCCGTAGGTGAATACTGATCCTCATAGCCCGGCTCGGGACGGACGACGTACTGGTAGATTTCCCCCAGACCAGTAGAGATGGGAGACATTTCGGGGGTGCCGAGCCCTTCGGGGATGTTTTCCTCGGCTTCGCCCAGGTGCTCGCCGACGAGCTGGCGGGCAAGGTAGATGTCGGTGCTTTCCTCAAAGACTACGGTCACTACGGAGAGTCCGAAGCGGGAGATGGAGCGGATCTCGACCAGATCCTGCAGATTCTGCAGGGCGAGCTCGACCGGGGTAGTGATAAATTGCTCAACTTCCTGGGTGGCCAGGGTGGGGGAGGAGGTGATGACCTGTACCTGATTGTTGGTGATGTCGGGTACGGCATCGATGGGGATTTGGCGGAGGGAGACTACGCCCCAGGCAATAAGCGCCAGGACGAACAACCCGACCACCAGCTTATTCCGTACGGAATAGGAGATGATGTTGTCGAACATTAAAAAGAGATAGGGAAGGGCCACGCGAATGCAGCCCACGGGTTAAACCAATGGGTGGAATAGGGACAGATTTATCCCTTGAATTGGTTTAAGCGAATCTGGGGGGTTGCCAACTGCCATCGGCAAAAATGCCGAGGTTCCAGTTTTTGACGGACTGGGGCTGGGTGGTGCCTTTGGGTGGGAGTAGTCGGACCTTTTCTAGCGTCAGCAGCGTCGGGGGAGCGTCGAGAACAACTCCGCAGCATGCGCAAATACAGAAAGGGGTGCAGTGGTCTTCGTGCTCGGAAGCTGGGTGCTCGTGTTCCGGGTTATCGGCGTGCACGGAGGCGGGGGCATCGTTGGGGATCAACGAGAAGTTATCCTGGCAGGGGAAGAGGGCCAGGAGAAGGATATACACAGACAGTAAGGTGTCAAATACTTGCAACGATGTACTGAACAGTGTTGAAATGAGATATGTTTTCTCAATTTACTCCACCTCCTCCGGCAGCCCCATTTCCTCCACCAGCCCCCGCTTGATCAGGTGATAGGTTTCCTCCTGGCTGCGGAGGCGGAGGCTGCTGCCCCCACGGTAGTAGCGGTTCCCCTGCTGGTCACTGAGGAGACGGGCCTTGGTGTTGTCGTTCAACTGGAGATCGAGAAAGGTAAGCACCTGTTCCTTGATGGCCTCGTCGTAGATCGGGAAGGTCGTCTCGATCCGGTGGCTCAGGTTGCGCGTCATGAAGTCGGCACTACTGAAGTAGATCTTGTTCTCTCCCGCGTGGTGAAAGTGGAAAACGCGGGCGTGCTCCAGGTAGCGATCCACGATGCTGATGCCGTGAATGTTCTCACTGAATCCCTTCTGCCGGGGAACCAGACAGCAGATACCCCGGATGATCAGGTTGATCTTCACCCCGGCCTGACTGGCCCGGTAGAGCCGCTCGATCATGGATTTGTCCTGCAGGCTGTTCATCTTTAAGCGTCATACTCGCCGGCCGGCCGGCCTCCGCCTCGGCGATCTCGAAGTCGATCAGGGTTTCCAACCCGCTCCGGAGGTTGAACTGCCCGACGAGCAAGTGACGGAAGGGCTGCTTGGGTACCTTGACGTTTTCCAGGAAACTGAATACGCGGGCTACCTCCGTGGTAATGCGCTCATCGGCCGTGAAGAGACCGAAGTCGCTGTAAATCTTGGCGGTATCCTCGTGGAAGTTACCGGTACTGAGGTAGTTGTAAATACGCTCCTGCCCATCCTCCAGCCGGCGGACCAGCGCGAGTTTGGAGTGCACCTTCACCCCGGGGAAACTGTAGTGAACGTGAACGCCCGCCTTTTCCAGCCGCTCGCCCCACTTCAGGTTGGCCTCCTCGTCGAAGCGGGCCTTCACCTCGATGAATACGCTCACCTGCTTGCCGGCGGCTACCGCCCGCATGAGGGCCTTCATGATCCGGGATTTCCGGGCCACCCGGTACTGTACGATCTTGATGTGGGTCACGGCCGGGTCCTCGGCGGCCCGCTCGAAGAAGAGCACGACCGATTCGTAACTGTGGTACGGTACGTGGATCAGGTGGTCCCGGTCCCGGATGGTGGCCCAGAAGTCGTCGGTTCTTTCCAGGGTAGGGTAGGGCAGGGGCGGCTGCGGAGCGTTCTGCAACTTCGTCATCCCGAAAGTGGGGAATTTGAAGAAGTCGAAGTTGTTGTGGTAGCGGCCTTCGGCCAGGATGTCGTAACGGTCCAGTTCGAAGGTTTCCTCCAGGTAACCGCGCAGGTCGTCCGGCATGGTGCGATCGAAAACGAAGCGGCTGGCCGGCCCGACGTGGCGGCGGTTGAGGCTCACCTTGATCTTGGCCAGCAGGTCACCGCTGAACTCATCGTCGATGTAGAGTTCGGCGTCCCGCGTCAGTTTGATGCTGTAGGTATCGTCGATCTCGTAGCCGGGAAACATCCAGGAAACGGAGTGGCGGACGATGTCGTCCAGCATGATCAGGTTGTGGGTGCCCTCGGCGCTGGGCAGTTCGATGAAGCGGGGCAGGTGATCGCTGGGGATCTTGACGATGGCGTAAGCGGTCTTCTCCTTGCGGTTCTTTTCCCGCATCAGGATACTCAGGTAGAGCTGGGCGTTGTTGAGGAAAGGCCGGACCATGTCCTTGATCAGCAGCACCGGCTGCACGTAGGGGAGCATGAACTCCTGGAAGTAGGACTCGACGTAAGCGCGGTCTTCCGGAGAGAGGTCCAGACGCCGCTTCAGTTGAATGCCGTGACGGGCCAGTTCCGGAATGATCTTCTTTTCGAAAATTCGGCTGAACTCCTCCTGCTGGCGGTTCACGATCCGCTGGATGGTACGAACGGTCTGCTTGGGGCTGATGTCGAGCTCCCGCTTGGTCTTCTTGTTCACCCGCAGCAGGTTCCGGTGGTTGGCCATCCGCACCCGGAAGAATTCGTCGAGGTTGGAACTGTAGATGGCCAGGAACTTGAGGCGCTCGAAGAGGGGGAGCGTCTCGTCCTTGGCCTCCTGCAACACCCGGTGGTTGAAGGAGAGCCAACTGATGTCACGGGGGATGGCCGGGTATTCTGTATTCATGGGTAAATATTAAAACAAACTCATCTGGTCCGGCCCGCTCCACACCTGCGGTCCCCGCGTTTCCGCCCACCCCTGCTCCCCGAGCAGGTCGGCGAACCAGGCGGCGGCATCCGGAGCCAGGACGTTGTCGGGCTGGTGGGGAAAGATATACGTTTCCGGGAGATTCCAGTTCCGCAGCAGATCGGCCCAGGCGGCCAGCCGCTGGTAATCACTCTCGATCAGGCCGTTACCGACGAAACGGATCATGGTGCGGGGGGCGGTAACGTAGTTGTGGAGCACGTCGCGACGACCGGCCACGTCGGTGATCACGGCAGCCACGCCGCGGGCGGCCAGCGCATCCATGAGGGCTTCGGTAGCGTAGGGGTCCTCAAACCAGCTCTCGTGGCGGACCTCCACGGCCAGGGGCAGCAGTTGGGGCCAGCGATCCAGAAAGTCGGTGAGTTGCGCGAGCCGGTCCTTCCCGAAGTAAGGCGGTAACTGAATGAAGGCGCAGCCCATGTGTTCGGCCATCCGGTCGAGAGCGGCGACGAACCGCTGGAGGTTGTCGGTTCCCCGTCCCAGGCCGTTCACGTGGCTGATGCTCTTCGGTATTTTGGGGCAGAAGCGGAAATCCTCCGGAACCGCCGCGCACCACTTGTCCACCGTCTCCAGTTCCGGGATGCGGTAGTGGGTGGTGTTGAGCTCGATGGTGTTGAACTGCTTGCCGTATTCGTGGAGAAAGTCGGTCGTCTTTGTTTTTTCCGGATACCATTTCCCCACCCACTCCTTCATACTCCAGCCGGTAGCACCAATGTAAATACCGGGAGGCCCTTCCTCCGGCCCGAGCTCGAAACGGTCGAGGCGGGCCCGGTTGGCGTTCGGGGCGACGGGGAATTCATAGTGGACCAGCTCTGGCCGGTCGGTCTTACCAAATTTCATGGGCAGGCGTTGGTACGGGCGGTTCCGTGTTACCGGGTAAACCGCCCGCTCCTGCCCGTAGTTCGGAAAAAACGGTAGTAGATCGACTCTCTCTCAGCGTTCAGAAGTGCGTTTAGAGAGTAGCACGGTGCGAAGATAGTACAGTCCGTACGGTATTCGTCCACCTCTGGCGGGTGATTGGACACCGTTCCGTAACTCCATAGTAGCCAGGACCGGCCTGTCTGCTAATTAATCCGGATCAGCACCACTCCGCCGATGATCAGCGCAATACCCAGCGTACGGGGCCAGTTGATCGTATGCACCGGAATGCCCAGCCATCCGTAATGGTCGATGAACAGGGCGAAAATCATCTGTCCGGCAACGGAGAGCCCGAAGGTGAGCGCCACGCCCAGTTTCGGGGCCAGCAGAATGATGGCTGCCACGTAAAAGGCACCCAGTACGCCGCCGGCCCAGTAGTACCAGGGTACCTGAAAGGCGGCCCGGACGTTGCCCAACTGTACGTTCTTACTTACGATACAGTAACCGAGCAGTACGATCAGCCCCATGAGGAACGACAGCAGTGCTCCGTAGACCGGGCTTTTAACCACCCGCCCCAGTTCCGAGTTCAGCGGGGCCTGTACGGCCAGCATGATGCCGGATACCACGGCGACGAGGAGATATAAGTATTGTTGCATAAGTGGCGAAGGTAGTACTCACGGGATATCCCACGATCAATAGTACCTTCGCCCCAAATTCAAAACTACCGATGCTAACGGAATTCAAAAACCTCACGGCCGAGGAACAGCAAGTGATGTTCGACGCCATTCCCCTGATCACCATCCTGGTGGCCGCCGCCGACAATGACCTCGACGAAGTCGAACTCGCCGAGGCCCAGCGGCTGGCCGATATCCGCTCCTACAACAGCCGCGGCCGCCTCAGTGCCTTCTACGAGCACATCGACGAGGGCCTCAGTGAGCGCATCATGGCGCTCTATAACACCATGCCGGCCGGCCTGAAGGAGCGCGAGGAACTACTCTGGAAGCGTCTCAGTCCCCTCAACACCATCCTGAAGAAGCTGCCCAAGCCCTTCGACTACCTGTACTACCACAACTTCCACACTTTCGCCAAGCACGTTGCGGAGAGCCACGGCGGTTTCCTGCGTTTCATTTCCGTCGGCCCCAAGGAGGCCAAGGTGATGACCCTGCCGATGATCGACCGGATGGAGAAGCCGGATGAGCCGGAGTATAAGAACCTCTTCTAGAGGCGAGAAAAGAGAAGCGAGAAATGAGAAAGCCCGCACGATAGTCGTCGTGCGGGCTTTCTCATTTCTCGCAGGTCGCGAAGCGGCCGTTCTCGCCTCTCGCTTCTTCCTACATCGGAATCTTCGCCCCGCGCTTCCGCTCGGCTTCCCGCAGGAACACCTTGCGCAGGCGCAGACTTTCCGGCGTGGCTTCCACGAACTCGTCGCGCCTGGATGTACTCCAGTGCCTCCTCGAGGGAGAACTTGCGGGGCGGTACGATGCGCACCTTGTCGTCAGCGCCGGAAGAGCGCATGTTGGACATTTTCTTGGTCTTGGTGATGTTGATGACCAGGTCGTTGGCACGGCTGTTCTCGCCGATCACCTGACCTTCGTAGATGTCCTCGCCGGGCTCGATGAAGAAACGGCCGCGATCCTGTAAGTTGTTGATGGAGTAGGGGATGGCCTTTCCGAGTTCCATGGAGATCAGGGAGCCGTTGAGGCGACCGGGAATGTCTCCCTTGTGGGGCTGGAATTCCTTGAAACGGTGGGTCATGATGGCCTCGCCCTGGGTGGCGGTCAGCATATTGCTCCGCAGACCGATGATGCCCCGGGAAGGAATCTCGAATTCGAGAACCACCCGCTCGCCCTTCGGCGTCATGCTGAGCATCATGCCCTTGCGCTGGGTGACCATGTTGATGGCCGTACCGGACATCTCGTCGGGCAGGTCGATGGTCAGTTCCTCGACCGGCTCGGATTTCACCCCGTCGATCTCCTTGATGATAACCTGGGGCTGACCGATCTGCAGTTCGTAGCCCTCGCGACGCATGGTCTCGATGAGTACGGAAAGGTGCATGACACCCCGTCCGAATACGCGGAACGTATCGGCACTGTCGGTTTCCTCGACCCGCAGGGCGAGGTTGCGCTCCAGTTCCGCGGTCAGGCGGTCCTTGATGTGGCGGCTGGTGACGTACTTGCCTTCCTTACCGAAGAAGGGGCTGTCGTTGATGGTAAAGGTCATCGAGAGCGTCGGCTCGTCGATGGCGATGGTGGGCAGGGCCTCGGGGTTCTCCGCGTCGGCGATGGTGTCGCCGATCTCAAAGCCCTCCACGCCGAAGATGGCGCAGATGTCTCCGGGCTGTACCTCCTCGACCTCCACGCGGCCGAAGCCTTCGTAAACGTAGAGGTTACGGGCGCGTGCGGGCTTCATCTCTCCCTCGCGGTTGATCAGCATCAGGTTCTGGTTCTGCTTGAGCGTACCCCGGCTCAGGCGGCCGATGGCCATGCGGCCGATGTACTTGCTGAACTCGATGCTGGTGACCAGCAACTGGGTGTTGCCCTCCTCGATCTCGGGACCGGGGATGTGCTCCAGGATGGCGTCGAGCAGGGGAACGATGTTATCCGTCGGCTTACGCCAGTCGGTGCTCATCCAGCCGTTCTTGGCGGAGCCGTAGATGGTGGGGAAGTCGAGTTGCTCCTCGGTGGCGTCGAGGCTGAACATCAGGTCGAAGACCATCTCGTGTACTTCCTCGGGCGTACAGTTAGGCTTGTCGACCTTGTTGACGACCACCAGCGGGTTGAGGCCCAGCTTCAGGGCCTTGTCCATCACGAAACGCGTCTGGGGCATGGGGCCTTCGAAGGCGTCGACCAGCAACAATACACCGTCGGCCATATTAAGGACGCGTTCCACCTCGCCACCGAAATCGGCGTGACCGGGGGTGTCGATGATGTTGATCTTGGTGCCCTTGTAGTTAATGGACACGTTCTTGGCCAGGATCGTGATGCCGCGCTCCCGTTCCTGGTCATTGCTGTCCATGATCAACTCGCCGGGTCGCTCGTGATCGCCGAAGAGTTGGCCGGCCAGCAGCATTTTATCCACCAGGGTGGTTTTGCCGTGATCGACGTGGGCGATGATGGCAATGTTACGAATGTCAGACATACGAAAAGGTTTAAAGGGGCGCGATTTCGCTAAGCGGGTGCAAAGGTACGGGATTTTGACGTAGGGGGAAGGAAAAAGTCATTAGGATGATGTTAAGATGTAATGGGGCGGCGGTGCGCAGGTGCTAAATTTTCGAAAAAACGGTTGATCGGTTATCCTGCCGGTGACCACAACCGACGGCCGTACCTTGACCCCTACCTATTGACTACCGACTATTCCATACTCCATCCTCCCATGCTTCCACCCCGCGTTCCCACCACCCGAATCCTTCGCTCCATTCCCCGGACGGCCCGTAACCCCATTGATGTCTTCGGGGGCTACCTGGCGGACTACGGGGAGAACTTCATCCTCTCCCTGGGCAAGTTTCGCCGCACCCACTTCACGGTCGACGCCGACGTGATCGAGCACGTCCTACGCAAGAACCACCGCAACTACGAGAAAAGCGAGATCCAGACCGACCAGATGGCCACCTACCTGGGGAAAGGGTTACTGACCAACACAGGGGCCGACTGGCTGCGGCAGCGGCGGCTCATCCAGCCGGGGTTCCACCGGGAGAGACTGGCCAAGCTGGTCTCCGAAATGCAGAGCGTGATTCACGAACAGTTGCTGGAACTGGAGCGGTCGAGGGAGGCGGGAGCGTCCGTCAACCTGTACGATTTCTGCCGGCACGTCGTTTTTCGGGTCATTGTCCGGGCCATCTTCACGGATGGGTTCGACGAGGCGGAGACGGCCGCCCTGGGCCGGACGCTGGACGAAGTACAGGGGTACGTGATCTATCCCATCCGGATGCCCTTTCTGCGCAAGCCCCTCCAGTTACTCGGTCAGGAAGCAAAGTACGTGGGCAAGACAATGACCGTACGCCGCAAGATCCAGGAACGGATCGACGCCCGCCGCGCCGGTACCCCGAAAGACGACCTTTTGCAAATGCTGCTCGACAGCCGTTTCGAAGATACGGGAGAGCCGATGCCCGACGACCGCCTCATCGACGAGATCATGATCCTCTTCGCGGCGGGCCACGAGACGAGCGCCAACAGCCTGTCGTGGACCACCTGGCTGCTGCTGCGGCACCCGGCCGAACTGGCGCGGGTACGGGCGGAGATCGGCGCGGCCAGGGCAGACGGGCCCGATCGACCTGGAGGGCGTGCGCCGGCTACCGTACCTCACCCAGGTGATCGAGGAAAGCATGCGAATGTACCCGCCGGCCTGGATCACGGACCGGGTCGCCCTGGCCCCCGACCGGGTGGGGGAGCTGGACATCGAGGAAGGCACGGTGATGGGGCTGTTCTTATATGGTCTCCACCACAACCCCGCCTACTGGGACGCGCCGGAGGAGTTTCGTCCGGAACGAATGACGGCGGCCGCCAAGAAAGCCCGCCATCCTTTCTGTTACCTGCCCTTCGGGGGCGGCCCCCGACTCTGTATCGGTAACCACTTCGCGATGCTGGAAATGCAACTCTTCCTGGCGGAACTCCTGGACCGTTTCGACCTGCGGCTGGCGGAACCGGAGCGGCCGGTGGGGCTGCATCCGGTGATCACCCTGCAGATGGACCGGAAGGTGTTAGTATATCCTTAACGATAGAAAGCGGGGCTGGAGAGTTATTATGTAAACTTTGCACCTGCGCTTCGTCGGCTACTTTTTCACAAGTCGGACCACCTCCGCATCGCTACGCGCTGACCCCGAGTGGGCCGACATGGAAAAAGCCTGCTACTTTTACGCCCCAAATAAAACTACCACATGAAACAATTTCTCTTGTTTTTCGCCCTGGCCCTGACCGCGGCCCTCTCCGCCCAGGAAGCCCCCCAGAACTGGTGGGACCTGGACCGTACCGACAATTCCTACCCCGGCGTCAGTGCCGCCAAGACCCACGCTTACCTGGAGGGTAAGAAGGCCAAGCAAGGTGGTGGTCGCCGTCATCGACTCCGGTGTCGACATCGAGCACGAAGACCTGAAGGACATCATCTGGACCAACCCGGAGAGGTGGCCGGCAACGGCATCGACGATGACGGCAACGGCTACGTGGACGACGTTCACGGCTGGAACTTCATCGGCGGTAAGGACGGCCGCAACGTCAACTACGAGAACCTCGAAGTGGTACGGCTCTACAATACCTACCACAAAAAGTACAACAACCGCAACCGCGACGGCCTGAGCAAAGCGGAGAAGGTGGAGTACGACGCCTACCTCGAATACAAGAGCAGATCGACGAGAGAAGCGCAGTGAGCTGGAGCCCCAGATACGCCAATTACGCCCGGCCTACGAGGCCGCCAATCACGTGATCGAGCAGACTGGTAAGCCGGTGGAGGACATCACCATGGACGACATCGAGGCCCTGGACGGAGAATCCGACCCCCTGGTCGCTACGATACAGGCGGTGATGGCCAACGTCGCCAGTCAGGGCGGTACCCTGGCCGAGCTCTACGAACAACTCGAAGGAGCCATCGACTACTTCACCAGCCAGCTGGAGTACAACTACAACCCTGAATTCGATGCCCGCGACATCGTCGGTGACAACCCCGGTAACCTCGAACGACCGCAACTACGGTAACAACGACGTGACCGGCCCCGACGCCGGCCACGGTACCCACGTATCCGGCATCATCGCCGCCGTTCGCGACAACGATCTCGGCGTGAACGGCGTGGGTGGACCGAACGTCCGACATCATGGTCATCCGTACCGTTCCGAACGGCGACGAGCGCGACAAGGACGTAGCCAACGCCATCCGCTACGCCGTGGACAACGGTGCCAGCGTCATCAACATGAGTTTCGGTAAGGGCCAGAGCCCCTACAAGAAGGCCGTCGACGCCGCCATGAAGTACGCCGAGAAGAACGACGTAGTGCTGGTGCACGCCGCCGGTAACGACGGTAAGATGCTGACCCTGACCAACAACTTCCCCAACGATACTTACCAGGGTAAGAAGAAGACCGGCAAGACCTGGATCGAGGTAGGTGCCGCCAGCAGCTATCTACGACAAGATGCTGGCCGCTTGCTTTCTCCAACTACAACAAGAAGCAGGTGGACGTTTTCGCTCCCGGCCGCGACATCTACTCCACCGTTCCCGGCAGCGAGTACGACACCTTCAACGGTACCTCCATGGCCGCCCCGATGGTGGCCGGTATCGCCGCCCTGCTGCGCAGCTACTTCCCCGACCTGAAGGCCAAGCAGGTGAAGGAGATCATCCTGGAGAGCGCCCTGCCCGTCAACCTTTGAGGTGATTCGACCCGGTACCAAAGCCGAGGACAACGATTGGTCAATTTCGCGAACTCTCCGGAACCGGTGGTCTGGCCAACGCCTACACCGCCGTCAAGCTGGCCGAGCGCACGAAGGGTAAGAACCGGAAGGCCGGCAAGCGCGATGACTCGCTGATGATGTACTAGCGATTTGAGAAACAAGACTCAGGACTTGAGAATTAACACTGCCCGCACGACATCCGTCGTGCGGGCAGCGTTTTGTAGGGGCTGGCCGTTTTGCCTACAGGGCCTGATGGCGTAATTTTCTGACTGAATTTGTTTTCTGAGTTGGGAATGACGACATTAGTGCCGCATTTTACCGGTTCACTGCCGGACTCTATGAAGCGATCATGTACTAACAACACACTACTTTTTTCCGTTCCTTCCGGATCGCCCTGCTTCAACGGCAGCGGTTTTCCCGTATCCGGTGGTGAGGGTTCGGTAGCGGGGCGTTGGTACCTTCCCATAATTTTTACACAACTACGATAGTATGAAGCTGAGTTTTTACCTCTATTCACGAGGCGGTCTTTTCCTGTTTCTCTTCCTGATTACCGCCGGCCTGATGGCCCAGAGCATTAGCGGTACGATCACGGAGGAGGGCAGCGGAGACCCCCTCATCGGTGCCAGCGTGCTGGTCACCGGTACCACTACGGGAACGATTACCGACTTTGACGGTAACTTCACCCTGAACGTGCCGGCTAATGCCGAATCCCTCACCATTTCCTACACCGGTTACAGTACGCAGGTACTGCCGCTGGACGGACGCACTACTTTCGACATTCAACTGGCCAGCGGCGAGCTGCTGGAAGAGGTCGTCGTCATCGGCTACGGTTCGGTAAAGAAGTCTGACCTTACGGGTGCCGTAGTGGCGCTCACGGACGAGGATTTCAACACCGGGGTCATCACTTCTCCCGAGGAACTGATCCAGGGACGTGCCGCCGGCGTGCAGATCACCCAGACCTCCGGTGAGCCGGGCGCCGGGGTGAACATCCGTATCCGGGGTACTTCCTCGGTACGGGCCAACAACAACCCACTCTTCGTAATCGACGGGGTCCCCCTGGCTCGGAGGACGTGACCGCCGGCGGAGCGCTGGGTGACTTCGGTCAGTCTTCCGCCCGTAACCCCCTCAACTTCCTCAACCCGAACGATATCGCCAGCATCGACATCCTGAAGGACGCTTCGGCTACGGCCATCTACGGTTCGCGGGGTGCCAACGGAGTAGTGATCATTACCACCAAGAAAGGTACGGCCGGAGCCGGAAGGCTGAGCTACGACTTCGGACTCGGCTTCAGTGGCATCTCCAAGCGTTTCGACCTGCTCGACGCGGATGGCTTCCTGGCTGCCCAGACCGCACTGAATGGCGCGGACGCAGCAGCTGGTCTCGACGGTGGCGCGGACACCGACTTCCAGGATGAGTTGTTCCGTACCGGACTGACCCAGAGCCACAGCCTGAGTTTCGGCAGTCGGCGACGATCAGGGTAACTACCGCTTCTCCGTTTCCTACATGGACCAGGAGGGCATCATCGAGGAATCCGGCCTGCAGCGGACGACGGCTCGTTTCAACGGTAACCGTAAGTTCATCAACGACCGCCTGACCATTGCCACCCAGATAACGATCGCGGACGTAAAGGACGACAACGTGGCCATCTCCCGGAACGCCGGTGCCGGTGGTGACCTGCTTGGTGCGATCCTGAAATCCAACCCCACCAACCCCGTTCTGCAACGATGACGGAACGGTCTTCCAGCCCGCTGACAACACCGAGCCCAGCCCGGTAGCCATCAATGAGTTCTACGAAGGCTTCACCAATACCCTCCGGGGGCTGGCCAACATTTCGGCCGAACTGCAGATCGTCGACGGTCTTAGCTTTAAGACGGTATATGGCCTGGACCGCTCTACCTCCGAGCCGGTAGACGCCTTCTCCCCCGCGCTCAACTTCAGGGTAATGGACGTCGGAAGACTGAGCCGGAGCGACCTCACGGACGAATAACTACCCTGTTGGAGAACTACTTCAACTACAACCGCGACTTCGGAGCGATTGACTTCAGCGGCCTGCTGGGGTATTCCTACCAGGAGTTCGACCGTACGGGTAACTTCAATGCTTTCTCCGGCTTCCAGACGCGACGACCTGAATATCATCATCAATAACCAGGCTTCCGCCTCGGCTGCCGCAACGGGTAACTCCTTCCGGAATTCCATCAACGAGTTGCAGTCGTTACTTCGGCCGTACGGACTTTGACATCAACGGACAAGTTCCTGCGTGACCGCTACGGTACGTGCCGACGGGTCCACCCGTTTCGGAGAGAACAACCGCTACGGTATCTTCCCCTCCTTCGCCTTCAAGTGGCGGTTACTGGAGGAGGCTTTCGTTCCTGACTTCTTCTCTACCCTGGGTCTTCGCTTAGGTTACGGGGTTACGGGTAACCAGGAATTTGAGAACAACCGCTTCCTGCCCGTACAGCGGTACACCGACGGTAATTTCCAGGCTAACAGTACGAACGTTGACGCCAGTAACCTTCGCTACTGTAGCCTTTGACAACCCCGACCTTAAGTGGGAGTCTACCGCCCAGCTGAATTTCGGTATCGACTTTGGCTTCAATAACAACCGCGTCAGCGGTAGCGTCGACTACTACCGGAAGAATACTACGGACCTGTTGATCCAGACCTTCTTCGC
This sequence comes from Lewinellaceae bacterium, assembly GCA_963838715.1. Lineage (GTDB taxonomy): Bacteria > Bacteroidota > Bacteroidia > Chitinophagales > Saprospiraceae > Neolewinella. Next base: position 965,925 of record CAWISE010000009.1, on the reverse strand, counting down.
CCAGCCGGCCCCGCAGCCCTTCACCTTCGAGAACCTCGATGCCGACGTTATCAATGAGGGTGTGGAACTCGCCCTTGAACCTCGTTGCCGTAGATAAGGAAAACTTCACCTGGGACGTCAACTTCAACGTTGGCTACAACTACAACGTCGTCAGAACTTCGACGGTCTCATCAATACTGGCCAGATTAACGGCCAGGGACTTACCGCAGCCTTCGCCCAGCGGATCGCCGGTGGACAGCCTCTGTACGCCTTCTACCTGCGAGACGTTCGGTGGGTTTCTGCCGAAGACGGAAATGAGCAACTCTACGCCAACGGTGACGTTCAGCATTTCGTGGACGCCAGCCCGCTACCCGTAGTGACCGGTGGACTTACCAACCGGTTCACCTTCGGCAACCTGGATCTGAATATCTTCTTCTCCGGTCAGTTCGGACACTACGTCTACAACAACACGGCTAACGCTTTCTTCACGGCTGGTGCATTCAACAACGGTCGTAACGTGTCTACCGACGTGGTCGGTAGTGGGGAGGGTGTGCTCAACTCCCCCGACGTATCCACGCGCTTCCTGGAAAAGGCGGACTTCGTCCGTCTCCAGAACGCTACCCTCGGTTACACCGTACCCATGAACAGCGAAGTGTTCTCTAGTCTGCGCTTTACGCTTACCGGACAGAACCTGTTCGTAATTACCGGCTACAGCGGACAGGACCCGGAAGTGAGTGTCGACAAGTCACTCAACAACGTACCCTCGGCGGGCATCGATTACCTGGCCTACCCACGGGCTCGCACGGTCACCTTCGGCCTTAACGCAACTTTTTAACCCAACTGTAAACAACCAGACATTAGTAGTATGAATTTCAGCCTATTTTCGTGAACGATTCATACTCATTCACGTGTATTAATAGACTGAAATCCATACTACTTAAGTCGATCAAAATATTTTAACTATGAAATTTACCTACATAAATCGGGTCCTGCCAGCATTGCTGGTCTGTGGCCTGTTTTCCTTCTACGGCTGTACCGACCTGGAGCCCATCGGCGAGGACGTCATCTTTACCGAAGTAGGTGATGACGGCGTCGCCATTCCCGACGACGCCGAAGGGCTGGTGGTGGCCTCCTACAACAACCTGTCCATCTTCGCGGAGCAGAACAACGTCTACTCCCTCTTTCAGCACACCTCGGATGAGATGATTCCCCCTACCCGGGGCGTCGACTGGGGAGATAACGGCGTCTGGCGTACCCTGCACGCCCACAACTGGAGTACTACCCACGACTACGTACTCAGTGCCTGGAACGACATGAACCGTCGGCTGTTCCTACCCAGGAAATCCTGGCCGCCCAGCCCCTCAGCGCCGAGCAGGCCGCCCAGGCGCGCTTCCTCCAGGGTTTCTACACCTGGCAGGTACTCGACCTGTACGGACAGGTTCCCTTCCGGGACTTCGGACAGGGAGTTGACGTATCTGCCCCGCGTAATCTCCCGCTCCGACGCGATCGATCAGGCCATCGAGAACGTCGAAACGGCGGTTGACAACCTACCTTCGGTCGGCCCCGGTGAGAACATTCGCGGTACTAAGGCCGCTGCCTACGCCTGCTGACCCGCATGTACCTCAACCGGGCCGTTTATAAGGCGGATAACCCCGCCGGTCCCTACGACTTCAATAACGATGACCTGATGAAGGTAGTAGAGTACGCCGACGCAGGTGACGGACGAAGGTTATGCTTTCGAGGATGACTACTTCTCCATCTTCGAGGCGGGTACCAACAGTGAGGTACTGCTCTACAGCAACAACGGTACGCCACAGAACCGCTGGTTCATGACGCTGCACTACAACAACAACCCTTCCGGTTGGAACGGATTTTCGACCATTTCGGAACTCTACGACAGCTTTGAAGATGATGATCCCCGTCTGGGTATGGAAGCTACTCCCGACGGTACCGAGTTTTCCGGTATCGGAACCGGTTTCCTGCAAGGTCAGCAGTTCGGTGACGACGGGCAGGCGCTCACGACCCGTAACGGTTCCCCACTTGTCTTCACCGAAGACATCAAGCTAGCGGGTGCGACGGAAGCTTCCGGTGTACGCGTCATCAAGTACCACCCCGCCCGTGCCGGTAAGTACATCATGCTGCGCTACGCCGAAGCCATGCTGAACAAGGCCGAAGCGCTCCTGCGTATGGGAGATAGCGACGGTGCCCTGGAACGTCATGAATACCATGCGTACTACCCGTGGTGGCAGTGAACTGGACAGCCTCGACGAGGCGGAACTGCTCGACGAGCGCGCCCGCGAATGTACTGGGAAGGCCTTCGCCGGACCGATCAGATTCGTTTCGGAACCTTCACGGATACCTGGACGGGTAAGGACAACCCTTCCGATGCTACCCGCGTACTGTTCCCGATCCCGCAGTTGGCCATCGACTCCAACCCGAACCTGCAGCAGAACCCCGGCTACTAAACCCAGCCCGGTTTTCATCGACATAGATTTTGCAAAGAGCGATCAGCCCGGCTGTTCGCTCTTTGCGTTCGTCCTAACTCCATTACATGAAGTGGCTTGTATCTCTACTAACGGTAACCCTGCTCTGTGCCTGTGCCGGCGATGCGGGAGACGACGCCCCAACGCTGTTCGAGCAACTGCCCGCCGCCAACACCGGGATTGACTTTGAGAACCGGGTCACCAACGACAGCGAGCTCAACATCTTTAACTACCGTAATTTCTACAACGGCGGGGGCGTGGGTATCGGTGACCTGAACAATGACGGACTACCCGACATCTTCCTGACCGCCAACATGGGACCCAACAAGCTGTACCTGAACCGGGGCGACTGGGCCTTCGAGGATGTCTCCGTCACCGCCGGGATAGAACAGGCCCAGAACTGGAGTACCGGCGTGGCGCTGGTCGATCTGAACCAGGACGGCTGGCTCGATATCTACGTCTGTAACGCCGGCTTCCGGCCGGGGGGCGACCAGCGCAACAGTCTCTTTCTCAATAACCAGGACGGGACTTTCCGGGAGGCCGCCGCCGAGTACGGACTCGACGACAGCGGCTACTCCACCCACGCCGCCTTCCTGGATTACGACAACGACGGCGACCTGGACGCCTACATCCTGAACAACAGTTTCATTCCCGTCAATAGCCTCAACCTGAGTGACAACCGGGAACTGTACGCCGAGGACTGGAAGGTGAAGGATTTCCTGCGCGGCGGCGGAGACAAGCTACTGAGAAACGACGGAGGCAAGTTTACCGACGTGAGCCAGGAGGCCGGTATCTACGGTAGCCTGATCGGCTTCGGCCTGGGGGTAACGGTAGGGGACGTGAACGGCGACTATTACCCTGACATCTACGTCTGCAACGATTTCTACGAGCGGGACTACCTCTACATCAACCAGCGAGACGGTACCTTTCTGGAAGAGGTGGAACGGCAAATGGGTCACCTCAGTCTGGCCAGTATGGGGGCCGACCTGGCGGACCTGAACAACGACCGCTACCCCGAACTCTTCGCCACCGAGATGTTGCCGGAGACGGACTTCCGCCGGAAGACGACCGTCCAGTTCGAGAACCTCAACACCTACCTGCTCAAGCAGAAGCGGGGTTTCTACCACCAGTACATGCACAATACCCTCCAGGCCAACAACGGCGACGGCACCTTCAGCGAGGTCGCCCAGTACGCCGGGGTGGAGGCCACCGACTGGAGTTGGGGGGCACTGCTCTTCGACGCGGACAACGACGGACTGCGCGACATACTGGTCTGTAACGGGATCTACCACAACCTGACCAGTCAGGACTTCATCGATTTCTTCGACAGTGAGGTGCAGCGTATGGCCCTGACCGGGAAGAAGGAGGAGATCGATAAGGTGATCGACGCCATGCCCTCGGAACCGCTGCCCAACAAACTGTACCGCAACCTGGGAGATTTCCAGTTTGCGGACCAAACGGAGGACTGGGGCATGGGTACGCCGTCTTTCTCCAACGGGGCCGCCTACGGTGACCTGGACGGGGACGGCGACCTCGACCTGGTGATCAACAACGTCAATCAGCCGCTGTCCGTCTACCGTAACCGCGCGGAGCGCTACCGGTCATCACCACCTGACCGTACAGCTGAGGGGGGCGGACAATAACCCCTTTGCCGTGGGTGCCACCGTAGAATTCTTCCGGGGGCAGGAGGTGCTCTCCACCCAGATCATCCCTACCCGGGGGTTTCAGAGCAGCGTGGATTACCCGGCCGTTTTCGGGCTGGGGAACAACCCGGCGGTAGATTCCCTGCGGGTGATGTGGCCGGACCGCACCGTCTCCCGGATCGATGTAGGGGCGGTGGATACCGTACTGACGGTGAGGTACGGACCGGGCCGAACCCCGATTGGAAAACTCGGCACCCGCGCGCCGTCGCCCCCTGTTAACCGCCGTAGAACTGGGGCTGCAACCGCACGTAGAAGACGACTACCTGGACCAGATCAACGAAGGTTTGCTGATGCGTTCCCTCACCCGGGAAGGTCCCGGGCGGTGAGTGGCGACCTGAACGGGGACGGACTGGACGACCTCATCGTGGCGGTGCCAGGAACCAGCCGACCCGGGTGTACCTGCAACGGGGTGACAGTCTGGCGGCCACCGACCAGCCCGTGTTCCGGCAACTGTCGGTGACCGAGACGACCGGACTGACGCTGTTCGACGCGGATGGTGACGGTGATCCGGACCTGTTCATGGCCTCGGGGGGGAACTTCGACAAGCCAGGATCTCCCCTTACTTTCAGGACCTCCTGCTGTTCAACGACGGGACCGGACAGTTCCTCATTCAGACAGGGTAGCCTGCCCCGGACGGGGGTAAATACCGCCGTCGGCGTGGCCCTGGATTACGATGGGGACGGCGATCTGGACCTGTTCGCCGGAAGCCGAAGCGTGCCGGGCAGTTACGGAAATCCCCCTCCGAGTTACCTATACGAAAACGACGGCAGTGGTAAATTTCGGGACGTTACCGAGACCGTTGCCCCCGAATTGCTACGGTTGGGCATGGTGACCGACGCGGTCTGGACCGCCACCGACGGCGGCACCCTGGCCATTACCCGGGAGTGGGGGAGCGTGGCCCTGTTCCGTTACGCCGACGGGCAGCTGACCGAAGTGGTTACCAATCTCAGCGACCATCCGGGCTGGTGGTACGCAGTACGCGCGGCCGACCTGGACGGAGACGGCGACGAGGACCTCGTACTCGGTAACCGGGGCGAGAATTTTTACTTTTCGGGAGATAACGAGCGGCCGGCCAAACTCTTCATGGCTGACTTCGACGGTAACGGAACCGTAGACAAAGTCTTTACCCAGTCGGTGGACGGGCGTGATATGCCCCTGTTCATGAAACGTGATCTCACGGCCCAGTTACCGGGGCTGAAGAAGGCCAGCCTGAAGCACGAAGATTACGCTAAAAAGTCGGTGACCGAACTCTTCGGGGCGGCCGCCGTCGGCAAAGCACGGGTACTGGAGGCTACTGAATTTCGGTCCGTCATTGCCATTAACCAGGGCGACGGACGGTACGAATTACGCCCCCTGCCCGCCGCGGTACAGTTCAGCAGCGTGAACGCCATTGCCGTAAGGGACCTGAACGGCGACGACCGGCCGGACCTGCTACTGGGCGGTAATTTTTCCGGCTACCTGCCACAGTTTTCCCGTCAGGACGCCAGTTACGGGCAAGTTCTCCTCAACCGGGGAGATGCGACCTTCGATTTGCTGATGAGCCGCGAGAGTGGCCTTCAACTCCGCGGAGACGTAAAGGGTTTCACGTCCCTTACCGTTGGCGGAACTGCCTACCTGATCGCTACTATTAACGACGCCGCGCCCCTGGCGTTCCGACTTGCTCCAACCACGGAGTAAAAAAAGACATAATTTTTTCTGGGTATTAAAATCACAATCTACTGGTTACCAGTGGATGTCGGCTGGATTTTCGTACGTGTTTTAACGTAGACGGGTCGGGGTGGAAAACCGTACCGAACATCTTTTCGTAGTTGAGGTAAGTGGTATTGACAATAATGTTGTCAATAAATGTTCGGGTATTTCCAGGATGTGAAATTTTGGAACAATTCCGTACGTTTTTGCCGGTGTTTACGGTCGTCAGACTACGTAAAGGACGGCTGCTCTGAATTACGTGATTTTAAAACCCAAAAAAGATAGTTTATGCAATATTCCCCATCTAAGGTGACCGGAGACCGAGGCGTTGTCCGGAGCCGCCGTGTCTTCCTGCGCAAATCCGGTCTCGGCCTGGCCGCCGCCGGATTTCTCCTGGCCGGCTGCGGAGACGACGACGACGGCGTCAACATGAATAATGCCGTCAACCTCGGTAGCGGCGACGTTGGTGTCCTCAACTACGCCTACGCACTGGAGCAGCTGGAGGCTGCCTTCTACGCCCAGGTGCTGCAGGGCGGTTACTACGCCTCCGCCAACGCGGAGGAGCGTCAGATCCTGTCCGACCTGGAAGCCCACGAGCGGGCCCACCGGGAGTTCTTCGCCGCGGCCATTGCCAGCGTGGGTACGCTGATTCCCGACCTGGAGGTAGACTTCAGCAGCATCGATTTCGACAGTCGGTCCAGCGTACTGGGCACGGCGCAGGCTTTCGAGGACCTCGGTGTCTCGGCGTACAACGGAGCCGGTCGTCTGCTGCAGAACGCTGACTACCTGCTGGTAGCCGGTAAAATAGTTTCGGTGGAGGCTCGGCACGCCGCTGCCATCCGGAGCATCAACAACCCCGGGGATGCGACCGCTTTCGCCAGCGACATGATCATCGACGGTAACGGACTCGACCTGGCCCGTACGCCGGCCGAAGTCCTCTCGATGGCTTCCGCGTTCATCGCGACCAGCATCGATGCCTCGAACCTGCCCTCCTAACCCAGAACCTAAGCAACCATGAAAATTCCAACTGCACTACAAAAACTCCAGGACCTGACCATGGCTCCCGGAGAAAGCGCGCCCCTGACCAGCCGCCGTCAGGTCTTCACCGACCTGGGAAGCCTGATGGGGAAATTCGCCACCATCGGTTTGCCCCTGGGTACCGCCCTGGTCGCTCCGTCCGGCCTGCGGGCCCAAACGGGTAGTACCTCCGTAGTGGGCGTACTCAACTTCGCCCTTACGCTGGAGTACCTCGAAGCCGAGTTCTACCAGACCGGCCTGAGTACAAACGGCCTGCTGACGGGCGACATCCGCGAAACCATCGCCGTGATCTCCCAGCACGAGGCCGCTCACGTGGCCTTCCTACGCTCCGCCATTACCGGGGCCGGCGGGACGCCCGTGACCTCCCCCAGCTTTGACTTCACCGCCGGAGGTACGTTCGCGGACGTATTCTCGAACCCCCAGACCTTCCTGGCCGTAGCCCAGGCCTTTGAGGACACGGGAGTTCGGGCCTACAAAGGACAAGCGGGCAACCTGCTCGGCACGGGGGACGTCCTCACCGCGGCCCTGCAGATACACTCCGTGGAGGCCCGCCACGCTTCTGAAATTCGTCGGATGCGGGGTTCCAAGGGATGGATCACCAGGAGTGTGAACACCACGGCCGCCGCCGCCGCGGCCGTTTACGCCGGAGAGAACAACATCAGCCACCTGGGCGTGGATGCCACGACGGTGACCACGGTCACCCGGGATCAACTCACCGAGGCCTACGACGAACCGCTCACCATGGATGCCGTGCTGGACATCGCCGGTCTGTTCATTGACGGGTAGGCCACCGATCCTTACGAACGACAAGACCTTAGTGCCGCCCGGATCACCGCGATCCGGGCGGTACTTTGTTTTAGGGGGCTATCTTCGGGGTCGCGTGCGGGCCGGGGCGGGAGGATGTCCCGAAGACAAATCCTCATTTTGCCGTAGGTCCGTTACCACAACCGGGACGATTAGGGTAATTTTACCGGTTGTTCACTCACTCCTGCCAATAAACATTTGCACCTGCGTCCGCGCCCCCGAAGCTCGCCGTGGGAGCCCGCGCCACGGATGAATCACTCCACTGCACTGACCGTCGATCCCATGCTGAAATCCTTACTTCCACTGGTGCCGCTGTTGCTGTTCCTGACGACCTGCGACCAGGCGGATAGCGAAACCCAGGAGCCGCCACTGTTCGAAATGCTCGACGGAGAAGCGACCGGTCTGGACTTCCGTAACGAGCTGACGCTGAGCCGGGAGTTCAATGTTTTCAATTATATGTATTTCTACAACGGCGGCGGACTGGCCGCCGGTGACTTCAACGGCGACGGACTGATCGACCTGTACTTCACCAGCAACATGGAGGACAACCGGTTGTACCTCAACGATGGGGCATTTAATTTCCGGGACGTGACCGAAACGGCCGGCGTACAGGGACAACCCGGCTGGGCCACCGGAGCGTCGGTGGTGGACATCAACAACGACGGACTGCTGGATATTTACGTCAGTCAGGTCGGTGACTACCTGCAACTCAGGGGCACCAACCAGCTGTTCGTCAACCAGGGAGTGAAGGACGGGGTACCGATCTTCCGCGACGAGGCGGCCGACTACGGCCTCGACCTGGTCGGTTTCGGTACCCAGGCCACGTTCTTCGACTACGACGGTGACGGCGACCTGGACCTGTACCAACTGAACCATTCGCTCCACCAGAACGGCACCTTCGGCCGGCGGGAGGACATGGATTCCGACCGCCACCCGCTGGCCGGCGACCGCCTGCTGCGCAACGACGACGGGAAATTTACCGACGTCAGCGACGCGGCCGGTATCTGCGGAGTTCCGTGGGCTACGGCCTCGGGCGTAGCCGTGGGCGACCTGGACAATGACGGCTGGCCGGACATCTACGTGAGCAACGATTTTCACGAGAATGACTACCTCTACCTCAACCAGCGGGACGGTACTTTCCGGGAGGCCCTGACCGAAATGATGCAACACACCAGCCGCTTTTCGATGGGGGTGGATATTGCCGACATCAATAACGACGGCCACTCCGAGGTACTTTCGCTCGACATGCTGCCCGAGGATCCCTACATCCTGAAGAGTTCGCTGGGAGAGGACGGCTTTGACGTCTTTCGCTTTAAACTGGGCTTCGGCTACAACCCGCAATTCTCCCGCAATACGCTTCAACTCAACAATGGCGACGGTACCTTCAGCGAGATCGGGGCCTTCGCCGGGGTACACGCCAGCGACTGGTCGTGGGGGCCGCTGTTCGTGGATATGGACCTGGACGGGCAGCGGGACCTCTTCGTCAGTAACGGCATTCCGCGCCGGATGAACGACATCGACTACATCAACTTCAAGACCAACGACAACCTGAAGTACCGCGAGGCCTTCAACGACATTCGCGACCAGGAACTGGCGATGGTGGAGAAAATGCCCGAGATCAAGCTGCGCAACAAATTCTACCGTAACACCGGTGACCTGCGCTTCGCGGACCTGGCGGCCGGGATGACCGGAGACCGCCGTTTCCTACTCCGGGGCCGTCGTGGCCGTGGACCTGGACAACGACGGGGACCTCGACCTGGTGGTGAACAACATCACGACACCCCCTTCGTCTACCGGAATCTAGCTCCAGGGCAGGGCGGGGCCGCGGGTGCGGTGCTCCGGGTCAATCTGTCCGGTCCCGCCCGGAACCGGGAGGCGGTCGGGGCCACCTCATCGCCTTACCGGGGTCGGGAGCGGATGAGCGTTCGAGCACTATCCGGTACGGGGGTACCAGGCGCAGTGCGCTGGGGCCCCTGTACGGCTCGCTCGGCGTCCCGACCGACTGGACTCCGTACTGCTGGTCTGGCCCGACCGGACCTACGAACGGCTGGAACTCACCGACTACGATACGCTGATCGACCGGCAGTTGGCGGGCCGGGCTCCCCACCTTCGACTTCAGCCGGCTGGCGGCGGACCCGGAACCTCCCCTGGCCCTGGCGCGACGTTACGGAACGGAAATCGGTCTCAATCACCTGCACGCCGAAAATCCCTTCGTCGATTTCAACCGGGAGACACTGATGCCCCACATGGTATCCACCGAGGGGCCGGCCCTGGCGGTCGGCCGACTCGACGGCGACGGACTGGAGGACTTCTTCGTCGGCTCCGCCAAACGGGACCGCAGTGCGATCTACCGCCAGCTGGCCGACGGGACCTTTACCGGATTTCACCCCCGACGCGCTGGTCCAGGACAGTGTTTTCGAGGACGTGGATGCGCTCTTTACCGATCTCGACGGTGACGGCGATCCGGATCTCGTGGTGGCCGCCGGTGGCAACGAATATGAGAAACAGCAGGAGCCCCGCCTCCAGCGGACCTACCTGAACGACGGGGCGGGCAATTTCTCCCGCGCCGACGTGCTGCCCGCCATTTACGCCACGGCTTCCCGCGTCGTGGCCGCCGATTTCGACGGTGACGGGCTGGATGACCTCTTCCTGGGGGGAAGAGTAGTGCCCAAAAATTACGGCCTCACCCCGCCTTCCTACCTGCTGCGGAACCAGGGCGACGGCTCCTTCGTGGAGGTCACCGACGAGGTGGCCCCGGGGCTGTCCGATGCCGGGACTGGTCACCGACGCCGCCTGGGCCGACGTGGACGGGGACGGGGATGCCGATCTGGTACTGGCCCTCGAATGGGAGGAGGTGACGATCTGGGTCAACGACAACGGCCGCTTCTCCTCCCGCCCGGTCGGTGAGCTGACCGGCTGGTGGACGCGGGTGGAAGTGGCGATTTCGACGGCGACGGCGACCTGGACATCCTGGCCGGTAATTTCGGAGCCAACAACAAGCTCCAGCCCACGCCGGAGGAACCGCTGCGCATGTACGTCAACGACTTCGACGACAACGAGTCGATCGATCAAATACTGACCTACTACGTCAAGGGGGTGGAAATTCCCTTCGCCAACCACGCGGAACTGACCAAGCAGCTGCCCCCGCTGAAGAAGAAATACATCTTCGCCCAGGATATGGCGCGGGAGGACCTGCCCACGCTTTTCGGCAGGGAAAAACTGGCCGGTGCCCGCCAATACGAGGTCACCACGCTGGAATCCACCCTTTTCGAGCAACAGCCCGACGGCAGCTTCGTGGGCCGTCCGCTGCCCGACCGGGCACAGTTCTCGACGGTGCACGCCACGGCGGCTTTCACCACGGCGGACGGGCAATCGGCCGCGCTCATCGGTGGCAACTTCCTGGGGGCCAACATCGAGATGGGCTGGTACGACGCGGGGCGGGTGCGGGCGGTCGTCTTCGACAACGACGGGAAGATGGCCGTCCGCGAGATCGGGGGCGCGCCGATCATGGGGGAGGTGCGCAACATCGTGCCGATCACGATCGGGGGGGAGCGGGCGTTTTTGGTGGGGCGGAACGATGATACGGTGCGGGTAGTGGGGACCCTCACCCCCCGGCCCCCGACCCTCACCCCCCGACCCCCTCTCCCGGGGAGAGGGGGGAAGGTGGTCGGTAAGCTGACGCACTGTAAAGTGCCCGTTAAGTTTTGCGGCTATACGGCCGCGTTGCAGCATGTAGACATTAGCGGTTTGCTATCCAGCCCGCCTTTTGATCGGTTTGTGGACACAATTGAATTTAGTTATCCAAAAATTTAAGAATAGATTGGACATGAGTAGCGACTATGGTGGTCGTTGCCGTCTCTCACCCTTAACAAAACCCAGCCCTATGGGGGTACGTTTTACGCCCCCCCCGCACCCTAATTCTTTTGATCTCGCTGATGTTGCTGACAACCACTAATTTGGCCAGTCAGTTTACCCGTAGCATAGCAGACACGCCGGATCGAGATCGGGGCGAGTCTTGTGCTGATTATGATCTTGGCATGGAGGAGATAGACCAATTACCAGAAGCCGAGGTGAAGCTATTCTTTCATTTTCAGGCTCAGCCCACCTTCCGGCGGCATCGGTATTCCGATCCAGAAGTTCGATGCATCTTTCCAACTGATTGATTCCGTGAACATTGAACTGGATTCCATTACGTACTTAGATATTATCAACAATGCCATTTATGAGGACCGCATGTATGTCACCGGTATCTCCGAAATAAATGGTAATAGTCAGAACCAGGGAACTATACTTCAAATCAACGCGCGTACCCTGACCGTAGACAAAGCAATATTCCTCGACCGGGGAGCACTTGAAAATGAATGCGCCACCGTAGTCGAGCAATCAGACGGGAGTATCGTCACTACTAACAAATACTGGAACGGATTTTTGGTACAGAGTCCGAGAGCGGTGTACAGGTCGTCAAACTCAGTCCCGAAGGAACCGGGAGTCGTCTATCAATACTTTCCCAGGAGTGGCGACGACCCTCCGAAAGGCCCATTTACGACTTTACGCTCTCGGTAGGCGACACTTTTTACACCCACGATCCGGTCTCGAGTTTTGACCGCCCCCTGGTGGTGTCCGCCATAGATACGGTAGTACTGGAGACGGGGGAGTCACGGCGCAGGTGGCGATTGGAGGAGGGGCGAGAATTTTCGTCCGGCTTTAACTACACCTGGATCGAGGGTATGGGCGACACCGTGCAGTTGGGCTTCACCGCCCTCGAAGATTGTCTGTTTGATGAACTAGGTGACGCGCATCTCCGCTGCCACTACCGCGACGGCGAACTCCTCTACGCCAGACCAGATGACGAGCGCTACCAGGGCTGCTGGCAAGACTCCCTCGTCTCCATTCCTGCCCTCGACCCATTGCCCGAACTCACGATCTTCCCCAACCCCGCCACCACCCAGCTGACCTTGTCCGGCATCGACCCCCTGACCAGCCGGCTGCTGACCCTGACCGTCTCCTTTCTCTGGCTGCTCCTTCTGGCTGAACCCCATCGTAGGCTTCCGGCCCGAAAAGGCGGCCCTGGCGGAGCGTAAGGAAGCGGGCGCGGACGCAGGTGCCAGGTGAACCGGGAACGGCAAGGGAAGATCAGCGCTGCCGGCCGATCCCATTTATCCGGAACAAATTCCCGTTCTTTATTCCCATGAGATTACTAATCCTGCTATTGCTATTACCCACCGGTTCCCTCTTCGCCCAGGGAGACTACGCCAACATTAAAGACGCCGCCTCTGAGATCAACGACCAGGTGATCGAATGGCGGCGACACTTCCACGAATACCCCGAACTCAGCAACCGGGAATTCGAGACGGCCAGGTACGTGGATGCGCGGCTGCGGGAACTGAACATCGAAACCCGTACCGGCGTGGCCCACACCGGCGTGATCGGTATCCTGAAGGGCGGGAAGCCGGGTGGGGTAGTGGCCCTGCGCGCGGACATGGACGGACTACCCGTGACCGAACGGGCCGACCTCCCCTTCGCCAGTAAGGCGATCGGTGAGTACCGGGGTGAGGAAGTAGGGGTGATGCACGCCTGCGGTCACGACACCCACGTAGCGATGCTGCTGGGAGCCGCCAAAATTCTCAGTGAGCGACGGGCCGACATCCCCGGTACCATCATCTTCCTGTTCCAGCCGGCCGAGGAAGGCGTCCCCGACGGGGAAGAAGGGGGTGCCAAAATGATGGTGAAGGAAGGTGCCCTGAGCGATTACGGGGTGGAAACGGCCTTCGGCATCCACATCAACAGCCAGACACCGGTCGGAACCGTGAAGTACAAACCTGGCGGCGCGATGGCGGCCAGCAGCCCCTTCGAGATCAAAGTGAAGGGCAAGCAGGCGCACGGTTCCCGCCCCTGGGCCGGGGTGGACCCCATCACGGCCGCCGCCCAGATCATCATCGGCCTCCAGACGATCGTCTCCCGCCAGGTGGACCTGACCAACGAGGCGGCCGTGATCACCGTCGGTAAGATCGAGGGCGGGGTGCGCAGCAACATCATTCCCGAGGAGTGTACCCTCATCGGCACCATCCGGACGCTGGACCGGGACATGAAGCAGGATATCTACGCCCGCATCGAACGCACCGCCAAAAGCATTGCCGAGAGCAGCGGGGCCACCGCCGAGGTCACCATCAGGGAGGGTACGCTCGTCACTTACAACGACCCGGAACTGACGGAACAAATGCTGCCCACGATGCGCGCCACCTTCGGAGCGGATAAGGTGGTGCTGAGCAAGGCCATCACCGGGGCCGAGGATTTTTCCTACTACGCCGCCGAGGTGCCGAGCCTCTTCGTCTTCGTGGGCGGCATGGACCCGGAAGACACCGACGCCGCCGGCCACCACACCCCTGATTTCCGGATCGACGAGCGGGGGCTGACGTACGGGGTGCAGTTGTACGTGAATATGGCGATGGACTGGTTGGCGGCGCGCTCCGCGCGGTAGTAATGTGGTTTCACGCTGAGTGCGCTGAGGAGCGGAGTCGCTGAGCGTGATAATAGGTCGCTCCTCCGCGTCGCTTCTCCTCAGCGCACTCAGCGTGAGATAAACGGACCCCCTCGCCCTGCTGTGCTAGCGCCGCTTCACCACCTGGCAGGTGATCCGCGAAGAGCAGACCGCCCGCCCGCGGCCATCGACGATGTCGATCTGCCATACCTGAACGGTTTGCCCTACCCGTACGGCCCGCACGGTTCCCCGCACCATCCCCCCCTCCGGGACGCTGCGCAGGTGGGTGGCGTTGATGTCGACACCCACTACGATGTGGTTTTCGGGGTCGGTGACGGCCAGGTAGCCGGCCACGCTGCCGAGGGTTTCGGCCAGGGCCACGCTGGCCCCGCCGTGCAGCATCCGGAAAGGTTGTACGGTGCGGGCGTCGACGGGCATTTCCGCCACCAGGAAGTCATCGCCGATCTCGACGAAGCGCATGCCGAGGGTTTCGCCGAGGGTACTGGCGCCCATGGCGTTGAGGCCGTCTAGGGTGGGGGTGGTGTGCCACATGGGGGAAGGGTGAGGGGGTGAGGAATTGAGGGAATGAGGGGGTGAGGGGGCGAAGGTAGGCCCTCAATCCCTCACCCCCTCATCCCCTTTCGCGATGGCGACAATGACTCCGGCGGCCAGTTCCATCTCCTCCAGGCTGGCCCACTCGTACTTCCCGTGGAAGGCGTGCTCGCCGGCAAAAATGTTGGGGCAGGGCAGGCCCATGAAGCTGAGGCGACTGCCATCGGTGCCTCCGCGGATGGCGGCGGTGCGCGGGTGCAAGCCTACCGAAGCGATGGCCCGTCTGGCCCGTTCCATCACGTGGGGATGCCGGTCCAGGATTTCCTTCATGTTGCGGTACTGTTCCGTGATCGTGAGCTCGATCCGGCTACCGGGGTAGCGGGGGGCGACGGCGGCGATGATGTCGCGGAGTACGTCGGCGTGATCGTTCAGTTTGGCGGTCTTGAAGTCACGGATGATGAAATCGATGCGGGCACTCTCGGCCTTGGCCGTCAGTTCGACGGGGTGGAGGAAGCCCTCCATGCCTTCGGTGGTTTCGGGGCTGAGGCGGTCGGCGGGCAGGGCGGCCACGATCTCGGCGGCGATCTTAAGGGCACTTTCCATGGCCCCTTTGGCCATACCCGGGTGGGCGCTGACGCCGGAAATGTCGATCCGTGCCCCGTCGGCGCTGAAGGTCTGATCGTCCACGCTGCCGCGCTCTTCTCCGTCGATGGTGTAGCCGAAATCGGCCCCGAGTTTGTCCATATCGACGGCGTCGACCCCCCGGCCGATCTCCTCGTCGGGGGTAAACAGGATGCGTAGTTTACCGTGGAGTACTTCCGGGTGGGTGGTCAGGTACTCCACGGCTCCCATGATGGCGGCGACGCCCGACTTGTTGTCGGCCCCCAGCAGGGTAGTTCCCGAGGCGGTGACGATGGTGCCGCCGATGCATTTTTTCAGGGCGGGGAAGTCCTCCGCCCGGATCACGACGGAGGGGTCGTCGGGGAGGACGAGGTCCTGCCCCCGGTAATTTTCGTGGACGAGGGGTTTGACGTTTTTTCCACTGGCATCCGGGCTGGTGTCCATGTGGGAACAGAAGCAAATGACGGGGTCCGATTCCCGTCCCGGGCTGGCCGGAAGGGTGGCGTAGACGTAGCCGTGCTCGTCGAGTTCGGCGTCGGCGAGCCCCAGTTCCAGTAATTCGGCGACCAGTACGCGGCCGAGGTTCTTCTGTTTCTCCGTCGACGGCTGGGTGGGGGAGTGGGGATCGGACTGGGTATCGATTTGAACGTAGCGGAGAAAGCGGGGGAGAATATTGTACACTGTAAAGGGAGGTTGGACTATAGAAGGTAGATAAGAGAAGACAGAAGGGTAGACTGCAGGCGGGATCGTAAAGCCGGCTATAGAGTATGGTCGATCGAACTATAGTCTGCAATCTGACATGTAAGAGCCATGACAACTGCCGCACTACTCACCGCCCTGGCCGTAATCGGTCTGGGAGGCCTGATCATGTACTTCATCTTTCGCGAAGAACCGATGGGGCCGTTGCCCGAGTTCCGTGCGATCTGGCGCAAGCTACTGCGGAAAAACGTGGTGTACTACCAACAACTGAAGCGACCGGACCGCAAACGGTTCCAGGAGCGGATGCGTCGTTTCTTTCAGCGGGTGACCATTACGGGGGTGGACTGTGAAGTAACCGAACTGGATAAAGTACTGGTAGCCGCCAGTGGTATCATTCCCACTTTTGGTTTCGAGAGCTGGAACCAGTACCCCAAGCTCCGGGAAGTGCTGCTGTACAAAAATACCTTCAATAAGGATAACTTCTCTACGGAGGGGGCGGGGCGCGACGTCCTGGGCATGGTCGGCGGCGGTTACCTGAACGGTAAACTGCTACTGAGCCAGCAAGCGCTGCGGAACGGCTTTGCCAATCCGGGCCGGGGAAACACCGGCATTCACGAATTTACCCACCTGCTGGACAAGGCTGACGGGGAGACGGACGGTATTCCGGCCTATTTTCTGGACAATGGTTACCTCATCCCCTGGGTGGAGATGATGCGCGGGGAGATGGAGGCCATTGAGCGGGGGGATAGTGACATCGACAACTACGCCACGACCAACAAGGCGGAATTTTTTGCCGTGGCCGCCGAGTACTTCTTCAACCGGCCGGCCGCCTTTTCCGAGCATCACCCCCAGTTGTTCTCCCTGATGGAACGCATCTTCCACCAGGACCTGGACGGGGACGGTGGCATCGGTACGGTCCACGGGCAGGAGGTGGTGGCGCCCCGGGAAAGTTAAATCCGGGTTAAGAGCAAGGGGGTGAGTTAACCATTCCGGAATGTCGAAATTGGAATGCTTACCGACTAACCGACCTCAAACCCGACCCCATGCGTTTTACCAGCTTGCTATTATTACTTGCATTTTGCACCTGCGTCCGCGCCCAGCAACGGCAACCCGCTTCTCTCATAGTAACCGTAGGCCCGGACAACTATGAGGTTTATCTTTCCAGTCCGCACCAGTACGAAACCAGGCGTTTCGTCAGTCGGATTTCTTCCCGGCGCGACAACAACCGATTCCGTGGTTATAAGTGGATAGATATGGAGTCGCGCTACGACCTGCGTGGGTTACAACGGTTACAGGACAGTTTGCAACGGGCCGGCTGGCAACTCGTAGACACCGAGCATTCCATTGCCGTTACCGGGGCGGAGTTGTTATCAACCTTCCAGGAGCGTTTTATTTATCATTACCAAATTCCGGCAACACCACCGCCGGCCCTTGCCGGTTACCGGGCGGAAGGACTGGAAAATTACATTATGGAAATGGAAAATACCGGGCAGAGTGCGAACGGTACGGTAGATCTTCGCCTATCCATGTATCGGCGGCCAAGCGATAACGATCAAGTAATTGCCATCGAGCAGATACAGGGGAACCGGCAACTGGTAGCGTACCGGAAGGGCGGGGTAAACCTACTGCCTACGGAGTCCGCTTCGCGTCTGGAGGAAGCAACGATCGCCGGACCGCTAGTAACGCTGACGTACCGTACGCCCGGTGGGGAGGAAACTTATGTATTCATCCAGCAGGAGGAAGAATACTATCTGATGTCTAAAGACGGATTTACCACGACGACCGTCTCCCTGGCCGACTTTTCTCCCCTGAGCGACCGCTAACAAACAAGTCTCCGTTTCCGTCGTTCGGGTAACCGTATGATCAAACAACTCCGCCGCCGATACAACGACAATTTCACCAACGAAGCCTACCGGGCCATGCTCGACTGGCTGGGAGGGCAGTATAACCACCAGCCCAAATTTCACGTGGCGGAGTCCCCGATCTTTCTGCCCAGGGAAGTGAAAAACCGGGTATTCCAGGCCTGCAACGACGTGCTTCAAGTGGTACTGGAACCCGGATTCGCGGAGCGGGCCGCCGCGGCCGTTCCCCCCTCGGAGTTGGTGCCCAATCAGGCGGACCGCCCCCTCTTCCTGCAGCTGGATTTCGGCCTCTGTGAGGATGAGGACGGGAATATCGTGCCCCAACTGATCGAGGCGCAGGGGTTCCCCAGCCTTTACTTTTTTCAGTTTTTACTGGATAAGTGCTTCCGTAAGTTTTTTCCCATTCCGGAAGGTTTCAGTGCCCGCTTCGGGGGGCTGGACGATGCCGGCTACCTCGACCTGCTGAAACGGGCCATTATGAGCGATCACGACCCGAAGCACGTCATCCTGCTGGAGGTCGAACCCAAGGGACAAACCACCCGCATCGACTTTATCGTGGCCTGCGCGGAACTCGGGATTGCCGAGGTGTGCATCAGTGAACTGGAATTTTCCGACGGTAAACTTTACTACCAACTGGACGGGGTGCGGACGCAGGTAAAGCGCATTTTTAACCGTGTGATCTTCGACGAGCTCAACGCTAAAAAGGAACTGAAACGACAGTGGAACCTGGTGGAGGAAGCCGAAGTGGAGTGGGCCGGCCACCCCAACTGGTTCTTCCTGCTGAGTAAATTCACCCTGCCGTTCATCGACTCCCCCTACGTACCGGAGACCCGCTTCCTGTCCGACGTCGATACCTATCCGGAAGACCTGGAGCAGTACGTCCTGAAGCCCCTGTACAGCTTTGCCGGGGCCGGGGTGGACCTGCACCCCACGAAGGAGAAACTGGACGGTATCGGACAGAAGGAACACTTCATTCTCCAGAAGAAAGTCCGCTACGCCGACCTGATCGAAACCCCCGACGGCCCCGCCCGCGCCGAACTGCGGATGATGTACATCTGGCCCGAGGACGAAGAGGCCCCCGTACTGCTGAATAACCTGGTCCGCCTGAGCAAGGGGGAGATGATCGGGGTGCGGTACAATGCCGGAAAAACCTGGGTGGGGGGCAGCCTGGGGTACTTTGAGCAGTGAGACTAAGATTCAGACTTAAGAATTAAGAGTTTGGAGTCAAGAAGAAAGAACAAAGAAGCAAGATGAAAAATAGCCGCCTATTCCTATCCCTATTTCTTCTACTCCTCCTCTCCTGCGAGAACAACGATACCTCCGAGCGCATCGCCGACCCCTACACCGTAGCCAGCGTAGAGGGCGACGCCCTTAACGTCATCATCGAGATACCGGCGGGGACCAACCACAAGATCGAGTACAACGAGCGGGACGGTTACCACAACGACACCCTGGCCGGTGGGGTAGACCGCATCATTAATTTCCTGCCCTACCCCGGTAATTACGGCTTCGTACCCAATACGCTGATGGACCGGGAACGGGGCGGAGACGGGGACCCGCTGGACGTACTGGTCATCAGTGAGTCGGTGCCCAGCGGGACGAAACTGGCGGTCACCCCCATCGGTGCTCTCCTGCTGCGGGACCGGGGGGAGATCGATACCAAGATCATCGCCGTACCGTCCGACACCACCCTCCGGGTTTTCCGGGTGGATAACTTCCTGGATTTCGCCCTGACCCAGGATGCGGCCAAGACGATCATCGAAACCTGGTTCCTGAACTATAAGGGGCCGCGACAAACGGAACTGTTGCGGTGGGAAGACGAGAGTTATGCCTGGCGGGAGGTGAGAAAGTGGAAAAAGGACTGAGGGAGCGGACAGAAGCAGGAAGGAGGGAAACCATAAAATTGAGAAAATGGTACTTTCTCTAGCTGATATATACCGGATTCTCTAAATTTACCGTTAAATCAGCGCTGGAGGGACATCCGTATCCGACCGAATTCAGCAAATAAGTGTTAAAGTAGTTACCTATATACCTTTTTGCGTCTTATTGTCAGAAACAACGGCGAATCCTGAGTAGCTTCGTCGTGCTTAATCCCCCTTATTTATGAGAAATTTCCTCACTCTCTTTGCGTTCCTGGTAGCCGTTTCGGTGCAGGCGCAGACCTTTCAGTGGAATGAAAAAGGCGGTTCCACCGTCACTCCCCACCCGAAGGAAGTACAGGTAACCGCTCCCGCCATGCAGGCCTACGAACGGGCCTACAACGAAAAGCAGACCGGCCTGGCCGGTATTTACAATCCCAATTCGGAGGGAGGCCGGACCATCTTCGGGGAAACCTACCGGGGTCGGGAACTCACGGCCAGCCACGCCCTGCTGCCGCTCGGCACCCTTGCCCGCGTCACCAATCTGGACAACGGCCGGGAGGTGACGGTACGGATCAACGACAAGGGGCAGGAGTGTGCCGACTGCCTGCTGATGCTCAGCAGCGCGGCCGCCACCCAACTCGGTATCAATTACCGGGCCCGCGTTTCCGTGGAACGTACCGGTTTCAGCAACTGGAACCCGGCCCCGCCCGTCGCCGCCGCTCCCGTTCAGCAACCGACCACCTACAACTACCGTCCGCCGGTGCAGCAACAGCAGCAACCCGTGCAACAGCAACGGGCTACGGCCATATACCCGCCGTCCCGCAACAGTGGTTACCAGGCCCCGCAGGAGGGAGTGGTGCGCCCCGCCACCATCGGTGGTAACGACTACGGTTGGGAGCCTAAAACGGCTCAACCCGCCGTGGCTCAGTATGCTCCCGCGACCTACAACAATTACCCTGCCACCCCTAATAACGGGAATTACGCCACCCTCAACGCACCTTCCTACGGTTCCAGCGTGATCAGCCGGGAAGTTCAGCCCGCCCCTACGGGGACTTACCGCCCCGCCGCCCCGGTAACCTACAGTCAACAGGTTACCACCACTCCCCAGGCTTACCGGCCGGTGGCTCCGGTTACCCAGGCCCAGATTTCGGTCGCTCCCCCTCCCTCTACGGTAAGGACCTACCAGCAGCAGACGGCCCGCGGGAACGCCCCGGTCGCTTACGGTAGCGTCTCCGCTCCGGCGCCCGCTCCCGCCAGTGGCAACTACAGTGTTCAGCTGGCCGCCTATAATAACGAGATGTACGCCCAGCGCCGGGTAGCCGAGCTGCAGAATGCCGGTATGTCCGGAGCTTACTATTTGTCAGTCGCCAAGCCCGACGGACAGGTGATCAACCGGGTGTACTCCGGTCGTTACGCCGGAGCCGCCGAGGCCCAGCAGGCTGCCGACCAGATCCGGTCGACCATGAACGTAGCCGGAATCGTGACCCGGATGTAGGGAACCGCTTCCAGCAGGATTTAGCAACAGCCCGTCGTGAAAGCGACGGGCTGTTTTTATGATAACACGGCACCTGCGTCCGCGCCCGTTTATTTTTGAATCCCTATCTTCCGAACGGATTACCTACTTACAGCACTTCTACTCGACTATTTACACAATGACAAATCAGACAAACCCACCGCTGCAACCAGCGGTACTACTTTTTATTGTTAGTGTTTTAGTATTTCTGGCCTTCGGGTGAGGTACGAGCAGTTGGTCGGAGGGTTACTTTTCGGATCATCCCGGGGGCACGCCGCAAAATGTCGCCCGGGGAGGTTTGGTTCGCCCGGTGAACCTGAACCTTTTACCCCGCCCGTCCTTAGTCTTTCATGCTCCGACCAACGCTCTATGTACTTTTCCTGTTCCTGTTTTTCTTCCTCCTCGCCGCCTGTGGCAAGACGGAGCACCTGCAGGGTAAAGCACTGTACGCCGAGCACTGCGCGAACTGCCACATGGACGACGGGGCGGGACTGCGGATGCTCATCCCCCCGCTGGCCGGAGCGGATTACCTGCGGGAGCAACCCGAGGCCGTCGTGCTCGGTATCCGGAAGGGCATGAACGGACCGATGCTGGTGAACGGAAAAACCTACAACCACGAGATGCCGGCCAACGTGGAATTGTCGGAATTCCAGATCGTTAACATCGTCAATTACATCAACCAGGCGTGGGGGAACGACTACGGGAAGATCAGCGTTGAGGATACCCGTCGTTGGTTGGACGAGTAGCGGACAATTCAAAGGCTACAATTGTCGTACTTTGCACGCCAACTTAAAACCTGGTCCCCGAGCGTATGAAACCGACCCTTTTCCTCCTGCTTTTCCTGTTTTGCGGTACTGCCGCCGTCTTCGCCCAGGGTGGAGAGATCAATATCCTGAATCCCGACACCCTCACCATCTGTCGGGGAGACGTCGTGGAACTGATGCAGGAGAACAACCAGAACGATGCCAATTTGCGCTGGTCACCGGCCGCCGGGTTCCTGGATCCGGTCACGGACCCCAGCCCCCGCGTACAGCCGCGTTTCAGTCGTTACTACCGGGTCCAGGTAGGTTCCGGCGCGAACTTCGCGATCGATTCCATCTACATCGACGTGGACAGCCTGCTCGTCCCCCAGCTGATCAGCGACACCACGATCTGCCAGGGGGATCCGCTGCTGCTCATCACCGAGGAGGTGGACGATCCCTTCCAGACCGTCTTTGCCTTCTCCCCCGGGGACAATTTCGCGGACTCCACCGACGTGAACAGTCTGCTGATCGTCGATACCAGTCTGGTCATTTCCCTGGTATCTTCCGCCCGGAACAACGTTTGCCGCGATTCCCAGTCGGTATCCATCACCATCACGCCGGCCCGGCTGGCCTTCCAGGAGGACACCATCAGTATCTGCACGGAAAACCGCGACACGATCGGGCTGAACTTCTCCACCACCGGGGGAACGCCGGATGATTTCCGCTTCTTCCCGCTGGACGGTCTGATCGGGCAAATGGGAACTTCTCCCCAGGTCAGCCCCCGGCAAACCACCCAATACTTCATTTCCGGGACCATCAACGGCTGCTTCCGGCAGGACAGCATCCTGGTCACCGTGGATAGTCTGCCCGAGGACATGAGCATGATGTTCGACCCGGTCAAGGACCCCTACTGTAACGGCGATACCGTGCGTATCCTCAGCCCGATCTACGACGTGGGGGACTTCCCCTTCATCCAGCACAACTGGGAACTCGCGCCGGGTATCGAAAGCCCCGTGGAACTCTACAATGCCTTTGTATTTGCGCAGGACACCTCCTTCTACATCCGACGGACCGATAACGGTTCCTGTATGCGGTTCGACTCCATCCTGATGAATGTCGTCACGCCGGTGATGCCACGATTCCTACCGGATACCGCGATCTGTGCCGGTACCCCCGTACAGATCACGACGATCTTTCCGGCCGGCCCCGCCACCCTGGAGTGGATGGACCCCGATATGACGCTGAGTTGTACCGACTGCCTCGACCCCATCGCCACGGTGGATCAGACCACTACTTACAGCATCGAGGTCACCCCCGAGGGGTCGGAATGTCCTAATCCGGCCAGCTACACGCTGCAGGTGCTTCCGCCGGATGCGCAGTTGACGTTCAACAGCCAGCAGGTCTGTCCCGGGACCACGGTGCGGCTCGTCAGCGGTGGTATTCAGCCAAACTACCGCTACCGCATTGTCGGCCCCGGAGTGGACACCGACGATCCTACCATTCAGGTGACGGTCAGTGAGGCAACGACCTTCACGGTCACCACCACCGGATTCTGCAGTACGGAGACACGGGAAGTGACGATTCCCGTATTCGTCGAACCCACCGTTGCCCTCACGGGGCCGTCGGTGGTCTGTTTCGGCGACGAGGTGACCCTGACGGCCACCACCAACGAAAATTTTGACGGAGGCACCTTCACCTACGACATCGGGGCCGGTGACTTCGACGGAGAAAGGACCCTCACGTTCCAGCCCGCGAACTCCGGTACCGTGACGGTCACCTACGCGGGGCGCTGCGGCACGGCCACGGCCACCTTCGCGGTCAGCGTAGTGGGAGAGATGGTGGACCCCGTCATCGCCGCCGCCTTTGCTAACGGCACGGCCATCGACTCCGCCGTCTTTAGCGGTAATATGGTCTCCCTGACGGTGAGCGGCCTGCCGGCCGGTAACTACTCCTACAACTGGACGGGGAACTTCCAGCCGATGTCCGCGACCGGGGAGGAGATCGTGGTGACCGTACCGGACGGGCAGGGGGTAGGGGACCTGATCTACACCGTGGAGGTGACCGACGACGATTCCGGCTGTACCTACTCCGCGACCATCTTCCTGCCCGTCGTGGAATCCGACTTTAAGGTGCCGGAGGTATTCACGCCGAACAGCGACGGCCGTAATGACATCTTCCGCGTCTTCTTCAACGGGGAGATCACGGATTACAACCTGGTGGTCTTTAACCGCTGGGGGAACAAAGTATTCGTCAGCAGCGACCCCGACGAATCCTGGGACGGCAACAAGGACGGCAAACCGCAGATTCCCGACGTCTACTACTACATCGCCCAATTTACCCAGAACGGCGTCGTGCGGGAAGCGGACGGGGAGGTGATGCTGGTGCGGTAGGGGTGGACGCCGTGCCTGACAATTCGAAGGTCAAACGGTCCGCGATCCAACGATCCAAAACCTATCTTTGCGAAATGACAAATGCTCTTAACCAACTCTCCCCCCAGAGTCGTATCTGGGTTTACGGTGCAGACCGGGCACTTACCGCCAGCGAAACCGCAACGCTCCGCCAGCGGGCGCAAGAATTCGTGGCCGGCTGGGTAAGTCACCAGCAGGAGTTGAGCGCCGGAGCCGATGTGCTCCACGATCGCTTTCTCGTACTGGCCGTGGACGAAACCCAGGCCGAGGCCAGTGGTTGCTCCATCGACGGGTCGGTACACTTCGTGCAGGAGTTGGGTGCCGAACTGGGCGTAGATTTTTTCAACCGGATGATCTTCAGCTACCGTGATGGTAACAACCAGATCAAGACCGTCAGCCGGGAGGACTTCAAGGAACTGTACCGCAAGGAACGAATCGGTAACGAAACGCCGGTTTTCGACCCGCTGGTCAAGGAACTGGGGGAACTGCGGCAGATATTCGAGCGCCCGCTGGAGGACAGCTGGCACAGCAGAATGGTCTGAGCCGGCTTAGCGAAATTTCGCTGATAGTACTTGTCAACACTGTTGCCAGCGGTTACCTTTACCGGCATGGTGCAATCGATCATTTTTACACTGGTGGCCATTGCCGCCCTGGGTTTTGCCGCTTTCCAGTTCAGCCGGGTCTACGCTAACATCATGCTGGGCAAGGAGGAAGAAGTAGCCGGGCCCGCGGGTGCGAGGTTGAAAAATATGCTGCTGGTCGCTTTCGGACAAAAAAAGATGTTCAAGCGCATCATTCCGGCGGTATTACACCTGATGTTGTACGTCGCCTTCGTATTTACCCAGATCGAACTGATCGAGATCTTCATCGACGGCATCTTCGGGGTGCACCGCTGGTTTCTCGGGCCGCTGGGCGGGCTTTACAACGGCATCATCAGTACAATCGAACTACTGAGTATCCTGGCCTTCGTAGCCACGGTCATCTTCCTGGTGCGGCGTAACGTGCTCTTCATCCCCCGCTTCAACAAGCCGGAAATGGAGGGATGGCCGAAACTGGACGCCAACCTCATCCTGGTCTTCGAACTCATCCTGCTGGCCTGCATCTTTACGATGAACGGTACCGACGTCGTCCTCCAGGACCTGGACCCCAGTCACTACCAGCCAACCAGCTTTGCCGTCAGCGGCTGGCTCGGGCCACTGCTCTTCGGGGGCATGGAGGCCTCCACTCTCCACGTACTGGAGCGGGTAGGGTGGTGGGGCCACATTTTCATGGTCTTTGTCTTTCTGAACTACCTGCCCAAGTCCAAGCACCTCCACATCCTGCTGGCCTTCCCGAACACTTACTTCTCCCGGCTCAAGCCGAAGGGGGAGATGATCAACATGCCGGAGATCATGAACGAGGTGAAGAGCATGATGGGCCTCGGCGACCCCGACGCCCCGGAGCCCGACATGAACGCCGAACTGCCCGAATTCGGGGCGGACGACGTTACCGAAATGAGCTGGATCGACGTACTGGGCGCTTACTCCTGTACGGAGTGCGGCCGCTGTACGGACGTCTGCCCGGCCAACATCACCGGAAAAAAGCTCAGCCCCCGCAAGATCGTGATGAACGTCCGCGACCGCGCCGAGGAGATCGGCGACAAGATACGGAGCGGCAATGCCGAGTACGCCCCGAAGGCCGACCAGCCCCTGAGCCGTACCAATTTCGATGACGGCCGTAGCCTCTGGGACTACATCACCCGGGAGGAGGTCCACGCCTGCACCACCTGCAACGCCTGCGTGGAGGCCTGCCCCGTACTGATCAACCCCCTGGAAATGATCAATAAGCTGCGCCGCCACGAGATCCTCACCGAAGCGGCCGGCCCCGCCGACTGGATGCCCCTGTTCAACTCCATAGAGAACCAGCAACGGGCCTGGAGCGTGGGGACGGACCGGACGGCCTGGGCGGAAGGTTGAAAGGACTTAAGGACATAAGGAGTTGAGGGTTAAAGAGCTGCCGCCGTTTCTACTCGCTCGCTTCGCGGGGCTCGCCAGTAGATAGCAAGCTGACAAATTCTTAAAACCCCGCACCTGCGTCCTCGCCCCCCTTCAACCCTTAACCCGTCCGTCCCTTCTGCCCCCTTGCAGTAGCCCCATAACTCCCTAAGTCCTTAACTCCTTAACTCCTTTTCCGATGACCGTCAAAACCATGGCCCAGTACGCCGCCGAAAACAAGCAACCCGAAATCCTTTTCTGGGTCGGCTGCGCCGGTTCCTTCGACGACCGCGCCCAGAAGGTGACGCGTGCCTTCGCGGAGATCCTGACCAAGGCAGGTATCGAATTCGCGGTACTCGGAAACGAGGAGGCCTGTACCGGCGACCCGGCGCGGCGGGCGGGCAACGAGTTCCTGTTCCAGATGACGGCGCTGCAGAACATCGAGACGCTGAACATGTACGGAGTGAAGAAAATGGTGACGGCCTGTCCGCACTGCTTCAACACGATCAAAAACGAATACCCGGCTCTCGGCGGCCACTACGATATCGTACACCACACCCAGCTGCTGCAGGAACTGATCGATAACGGGCGGGTGAAAATGACCGGTGGCGGGGAGTTCAAGGGCCGGCGGATCACCTACCACGACAGCTGCTACCTGGGCCGTGCCAACGGGGTGTACGAAGCGCCCCGCGAAGTGCTGGAGAGCATTGACGGACAGCTGGTGGAAATGAAGCGCAGCAAGCAGAACGGCCTCTGTTGCGGGGCCGGCGGCGCCCAGATGTGGAAGGAGGACGAACCGGGGGAAAAGCGCATCAATACGGAACGGACGGACGAGGCCATGGCCCTCAACCCGGATGTCATTGCCGTCAACTGCCCCTTCTGCCTGACGATGATGACGGACGGGGTGACCGCCCGCGAACAGCAGGATAAAGTCATGGTCTACGACCTGAGCGAGTTGATCGTTAAGCAGATGGCCTGATACTGCGGCGCGCGCGATCGGTGTTATCTTCGTGACTATCCCCCGCCGAAACCATCCCATGCCGCGACTTCTACTTATCTGTGTACTGCTGATCTCCTGTTTGGCGGCAACCGATGCCCAGTGTCTGCGCCCCGAGTTGGCCATGATCAATTCCTGCATCGAGCACCCGAACCCGGACCCCACTTTCCCCAACCGGGTGGAGGGAGAACTCATCATCGCCCGGAGTAGCCTGCTGCCCATTACGGTAGCGGACATCCTGATCGACATTCCGGCCAACGGCTTCGGGCCGGACAACAATGATATC
Source organism: Lewinellaceae bacterium (assembly GCA_963838715.1). Taxonomy (GTDB): domain Bacteria; phylum Bacteroidota; class Bacteroidia; order Chitinophagales; family Saprospiraceae; genus Neolewinella. The sequence goes on along the minus strand of CAWISE010000009.1, from coordinate 938,235 downwards.
AACGTGGATTTCGACGACGACCCCATCGTTTGCGGCTGGGCGGAACCGAACGTCGATTTGCTGCCCGGTTGCCCGAACGTGGTGGCCCTGGGTCCGGACGACGTGCTGCCGGCCAACAGCCGGGTGGTCATTTTTACTACGTTCACCACCGCCAACGCAGACGTGCTCGATACGGACTTTTCCAACCTCTGTGATGACGGAGAAACGGTTTACGTGCTGCAGAATAGCTGCGAGCGTACGATCTCCGCCTTCAGTCAGACGCCGGGGGGGAATTCCCTGCGTACCATCGGGGTCTTCAGCCCCTGCGGCTCGACTTCCTTTACCTACAACATCAACGATCTCGACCCGGACGACGGTACCTTCTTTCTCGTCAGCAGTGCTTCCACGGGTAACCTGGACTGTGATTTCCCGGTGCTGCCGGAATTCTGCCAGCCGATCGACCTGGAATTCACCATCTGCGGGGCCGGGGATACCGTCGACCCGCCCTACGACCTTCAGGCCATCCGGGACCTGTATCCGGAAACCGTTTTTTCCGTGGAGTTTTTCACCACCCTGGCGGGAGCGGACGGAAACGGGGAGGACATCGAGGAGTACACGGGGCCGACCGCTGCTCCGGATACTTTATACAGCCGGATTCTCTACGAGGCGGATTTTTGCGTGGCCATCGGAACGGTTGTTGTCCGTTTTTCGGACGACCCGCTGACGGCCACGACTCCCGTGGATTCGCTGAACGGCTGCGCACTCGGGCAGGGGGGACTGGTGCGTTACGACTTTACGGAACTCAGCGCGCTCGTTGGTAGCGGGGAGCCGGTAGAATACTCCATTACGGAGACCCCCTTTCGCCCCTTAGCGGAGCCGGACGAGGTGTTCCTGGCCGTCAACAATACGGAAGCCTTCGCCCGTATCGGACTGGGCGAGTGCCGCAGTACCCCGGTGCGGATCTCCCTGCGCCCCGGCCTGCCGCTCGTTGTAAACGCAGTGGTGGAAAATGCCAGTTGCGGAACCGTTGACGATGGAAGTATCGAACTGACCGTGGCGGGCGACGGCCCCTTCACTTACGTTTGGAACGACCCACGCATCGCCGGCCCCGGGGGAGATGGTCTAGCCGCGGGAGAGTACCGGGTCACCGTGACGGATGATTTCGGATGTGCGCGGACGCAGGTGCAAAATGTACTGGAAGGCATTGGCCCCGGTATCGATTGTTCGGTAGTCCGGCAACCATTTCCCGATTCCACGAATGGGGTTATCCGGGTGGTCAGCACCACCGTACAACCCCTGTACGAGTACGTGTTTTTGCTTTCGTACAACTCCTTCGGGTTGATCGTGTCAACGACCGACCAGGATTACATCCTGGATGAGATCGGACCGGGCATCCACACGGTGTTCCTCCGGGACCCGGAGACCGGTTGTGAATCCGCTCCCTGCACGCTCGAACTGGTGGAAACGGAACCGCTATCGCTCGACTGCGCGGCCGTCAACAACACCAACGGATCGGACATTCGTGGCCGGCTGGGCTTTACGGTAGCCGGTGGGAGCGAGCCCTATACCGTAAGGGTAACCGGCCCGGGCGGCCTTAATGCTCCGGTCCCGGCCGCGACCACGGCGGGCTACTACGAGCGGGAGCTGAACAGCCGGGACGGCACCTTTACCGTCACGGTAACCGACGCGGACGGTAACAGCATCGACTGTGAAGTTGACATCGAGGAAGAAGCGTGCCCCCTCGAAGTGGATTTCGATTTGCTGGTAGCCGACTGCAGCGGAGAGAACAACACCATTATCCGGCTGGACATCAACGGTAGCAGCGGGATGATCTCGACCGTCTGGGCCGGCCCGGACATGATCGAGAACGACAACGGGCAGCAGGAGAGCCATCCGCTGCCGGCCGGTAACTACTTCGTTACGGTGACCGACCAGAACCCGAATTGCGCCCCGGTGGAACTGGGCCCGATCGTGGTGGAGGACTTTGGGATCGCCCTGTTTACCGCCGCGGTAACGGGGGTGTCCGCTCCCTGCGCGACGGACGGTAGGGTGTCCGGAAGCGTAATCAGCGGGGGTATTCCCCCCTTTACCGTCGAACTGAGACGGGTGGGAGATGGTGCGGTACTGGGAACCGTCACCGACCTGGAGTTTGGGGAGCCGTACCTATTCACGGGGCTGTCTCCCACCGCCGACGGTGTGGTTTACGAGATCGTCGTTTTTGACAGCTTCGGGTGTCCGGGGGCTCCCGAAACTATCTTTTCGGTTCCGGGACCTGCTTCCGCGCAACTGACCCTCGACCCCAGCGCGACGGTGGTCACCGACGTAGCTTGTGCCTCCGGAACCAGTGGAAGTATCGTGCTGGCCGCCGAGGGAGGACAGCTCCCCTACGTCTACCGCTGGATAGATTACCCGGGGTTGGGAACGGTGTCGCCGTTTCCCGATGAAAACGAGATCGACAGTCTCGTCGCGGGCGACTACGAGGTGGAAGTAACGGACGATAACGGTTGCCGGGACACCTTTCTGTTCACCATCGCCGACGGGGGAGTGGCTACGATTCAGTGTAGTAATCCGGTAGATGCGGTAGGAAGTACCGGCGGAACCATCGATCTGCTGTTTGGCGGAATTGCTGATTTTACCGCCCGTATTTTCACGACTACGGATACGTTTACCCGGGTGTACACCGCCGAGGGGCCGTTCACCTTTACGGACCTGCCCCGGGGCGACTACGAAGCGGTAGTCGTCGACGCAAACGGTTGTATATCCGACACCTGTACGTTCACGATTGACGGTGTCGGTTGTCAGCTTTCCGCTTCCGCCAACCGCCGGGACGGGAACTGCGAAATACCGGCCCGCATTGCCATTACCGGTACCGGTGGTACGGAGCCTTACTCCTACCAGTGGAGCGACCCCTCCTTCGGGAACGCCAGTGAAGTTTTTCCCGATACTGCCGGCTTCTACCGGGTGACGGTCACCGACGCCAACAACTGCGAACGCACCGTGGGTATCCCGGTGACCTACGCCGCCGATGGTCCCAGGCCGGTATTCGAGGCTGATAGTTACGTGCTTTGCCCGGGAGACGATCTTGTCATCCCGATCACGGTGGACAATGATTCTTCCAGTTTCAACGTGACCTACTTCATCCGGGACGATCAGGGCGTGTCCGGTGACACCTTTCGCGTTTTCGGACTGACCGGGACGGATACGTTACGGATACCGGCAAGTCAGCTTTCGGCGCCGGGTGGTGAGTTTATTCTGGGGAGCCTGTCCGACGGGCGCTGCGTTTTCGAGCGGGATACCACGCTGGACTTCACCTTCGGTTCACCCGATACCCTTGCCATCCGTGACACCTTCTGCCCCGGAGAAATGCCCGTATTCGGCGGCCGTACCTTTTCCGAAGCCAGCCCGAGCGATACCTTTCCGGACCCCGACGTAACCACCGGTTGCGGTCGTGTCCTGGCCGTAGACCTCACCTTCCAGGGACCAGGCATCATTCCCGATACCCTGGAACCGGTGATCTGCGCCCGGGACACCTTCGAACTCAACGGGGAGTTCTTTACCGCCAACCGGCGGGAAGGGCTGGTCACCTTCTCCCGACCCGCGGGCTGCGACAGTCTGGTCTACGTACGCCTGTCCCTGATCAACCCCGGATTCGGACCTCTGCAGAATATCCGTGGTTGCCCGGGAGACGTGCTCGTTTTTGCGGACACAACTTTCACCGAGGATTTCAACGGTATTTACGAGATCGAGGGCGGATCGGCCAACGGCTGTGATTCCATCGTACCCCTCAGCGTCACTTTCGTCCGGCCCGGTGAGGTCGTTCTGCTGGGCGACCAGCAGGTCTGTTCCGGGGAGGAGGCGGAGTTCCGTTTCCGGTACAATGAGACCGGATCGGTGAACCTGGTCCTCCAGGGGTCCAACGGAGAGCGGGTCGAACTGAACGGGGTGGGTAACAACACCCGCCGCCGCCTGGCGGCTACCCGGGACGTGGTCTACACCATCCTCTCGGCGGAGAAGGAGGGCTGCCCGGTCGCCACGGACGGAAACGCCATCCTCGAGGTGACCAACCTGACCGTCAGCATCGATGCCGGAGCGGCCGGAGACTGCGGGGAAGTCCCCGACCGGCTAACGGCCATCCCGCTGGGTGGAACGGGGGAGATTCGCTATGAGTGGTCTACCACGGAGACGCTGTTCACCATTCCCATCGACAGCGCGGGCAGCTACACCGTGGAGGTGACCGACTCCAACAACTGCGTAGCAACGGCTACCGTCAATCTGGTCGATGGCGATCCGCCCCGCTTCTTTCCCCGGGTGATTCCGCCGGACTGCGACGGAGACATCGGCACCCTCGTCATCGATTCCCTGGGCGGTGGCGTACCGGATTACGAATTGGCGATCGGTCTGGAATCCCCGGAGCCGGTCGCTATCGGCGATCGGTTCCTGCTGGAGCCGGGGCGCTACGACCTGCGATTCACGGACGCGAACGGTTGCGTGCGGGACAGTACGATCGATGTGCCCTTTGCCCCGGAAATTCTGCTTTCCGGCTTCGGGGATGAGAACATCATCCTGGGCGACAGCGTGATCTTCAACCTCTTCTCCAGCGTAGAACCGGACACCGTGATCTGGTCGCCGGCCGCCTTCGTTTCCTTGGCCGACCAACTCAATACCGTCGCCCGGCCACTGGAGAACACCACCTATACCGTCACCGTCCAGGACGAGAACGGCTGTACGACATCGGCCTCCATCCGGGTGGAGGTGGACCTACGCGTGCCGGTGTTCGCCCCGACGGCCTTTAGCCCGAACGGCGATGGCATCAACGACACCTACGAGTTGGGGCTGGGAGACCGGGGGATCGTGGTGCTCTCTTTCCAGATCTTCAGTCGCTGGGGGGACCTGGTCTTCAGTGATCCGAATATGGGTTGGGACGGCCTGTTCCTGGGCAAGCCGGCTCCGCTGGACGTTTACGTGCTGGCCGCTGAGATCCGGTTGGCGGACGGGACGGTGGAGTTGGTGAGGGGGGACATTACGTTGGTGCGGTAGAGATGCCGTTCGAGACGTCGGACAAGCTCCGGTCGTTCCTCCCTGCGACGTGTCCGACGACCTCACTGACACTATTCAAAGCTGATGGGCATGGTATTTCTACATCGGACCTCTCGAGTGTAGCCGCCGGCGCAAGGCTTCCGTTCGAGACGTCGGACAAGCTCCGGTCGTTCCTCCCTGCGACGTGTCCGACGACCTCACTGACACTATTTAAAGCTGATGGGCATGGTATTTCTACGTCGGACCTCTCGAGTGTAGCCGCCGGCGCAAGGCTTCCGTTCGAGACGTCGGACAAGCTCCGGTCGTTCCTCCCTGCGACGTGTCCGACGACCTCACTGACACTATTTAAAGCTGATGGGCATGGTATTTCTACGTCGGACCTCTCGAGTGTAGCCGCCGGCGCAAGGCTTCCGTTCGAGACGTCGGACAAGCTCCGGTCGTTCCTCCCTGCGACGTGTGAAATACGAACTACCCGCTACCTTCGCCCTCCCATGACCGCCGCTGATCTCCACTTCGACCGCCACCACCTCTGGCACCCCTACACTTCGCTGAGCCGGCCGCAGCCGGTCGTGCCGGTGATCAGTGCCCGCGGATGCAAACTGCAACTGGCCGACGGGCGGGAACTGATCGACGGAATGTCCAGCTGGTGGTGCGCTATCCACGGGTACAACGTGCCGGAGCTGAACGCCGCCGCTACGGAGCAACTGGGGAAGATGTCCCACGTCATGTTCGGGGGGCTGACCCACGAGCCGGCCATCCGACTGGGGCAAAGATTGGTGGACATCACCCCGGCGGGGCTGACCCGGGTGTTCCTGGCCGACAGTGGATCGGTCAGCGTGGAGGTGGCCATGAAGATGGCCATCCAGTACCAGTTCGCCCGGGGAGAGCGGGGGAGGACCCGTTTTCTCACCTTCCGCGGCGGCTACCACGGGGACACCACCGGCCCGATGTCGGTCTGCGACCCCGAGCAGGGAATGCACCAGTTATTCGCGGGCTTTCTACCCACCCATGCCTTTACGGAGCGACCTCCGGCGGGCGAGTCTTTGTCGGGTCAATACCTGGAAAGACTTGCCAGTTTTTTTGAAGAGAATGCCACCGAAGCCGCCGCCTTCATCTGTGAACCGGTGGTGCAGGGAGCCGGGGGAATGCACTTCTACGCGCCGGGGTACCTGGATGAACTACGGCGGCTCTGCGACCGCTACGATCTGCTGCTGATCTTCGACGAGATCGCTACCGGTTTCGGACGCACCGGCAAGCTGTTTGCCACGGAGCACTGCGATAGCGAACCGGATATTCTCTGCCTGGGCAAGGCACTGACGGGGGGCTACCTCACGCTTGCGGCAACGCTCTGCAACGACCTGGTCGCGGATACCATCGGGAATAGCGCGGTCCCCAATCTCATGCACGGCCCGACCTTCATGGCCAACCCGCTGGCCTGTGCCGTGGCCGCCGCGAGCATCGATTTACTGCTGGCAACCGACTGGGCCGACCGGGTAGGGCGCATCTCGGAACTACTGACTTTGCACCTGCGCCCCGCCGCCCATGTACCCGGGGTAGAGGATGTTCGGGTCCTGGGGGCCATCGGCGTGGTGGAACTGGTCGATCCGGTTGATCCGGTTGCTATCCAGACCTATTTCGTGGAACGCGGGGTGTGGGTCCGGCCGTTCGGACGGCTGGTCTACCTGATGCCGCCCTTCGTGATCGGAGAAGAGGAATTGGTGAAATTATGCGAGGCGGTGGTGGGGTACCTCCCCCTCCCGTCCCTCTCCACGGGAGAGGGAGATTATTAGCGATGATTCTTGAAATTCAAGAACAGTAAGGAGGCAAGATTTTCGGTTTCCGGAAATTGGTGTGCCGGGCACAATTTCTCCTGTTCCCCTCTCCGGGGGAGAGGGGAAAGATGCCGCAGGCATCAGGGATGAGGTTCCCCTCCGCTCTTGCGCTTGAACGGATTGAATTTCTCCAGCTTGTCCTTCACCTCGTTCACTTTGTCCTCCACGGCGGGGGCTCCGGGAATTTTGATGCTGTCGGTTTTCGTAGTGTCGGATTTTCCGCCAAGGGCACCGCGTAACTTATCGGCAGCCTGTTTTTTGAGTAACTCCGCCTGAGTATTGGCAATGGTTCTGATGCTGTCGCGGGCGAGTTGGGCCCTGGTCTCCGCTTCGGCGGTCAGGCGGTCTTTCTCGTCGTTGATCTTACCCGTCAGTTCTTCCTTCCTCTCGTCTACTTCGGCGTTGATCTGTTCCCTGATGTTCGCAACCACCTGGTCTTTAACCGACCCTTCTCCGTCCCTGGAGCCGAGCAGATCGAAACCGACCTTGGGATCGGAGATGGTGCCGGTCAGGCCGATGTTGAGGTTCAGCGTATCGCCGGGGGAGATGTTGAGGCCCAGGCGCCCGGCCTGCCCGGCCAGTTTGTCGAGGGCGTTCAGGGCGGACCCGGTCACGATGTTCCCCTGGATCAGTTCGCGGGGAATGGCGGTCTTGATGCGGTAGTCCATGTCGGTATTGAGGCCGTGGCTGCCCGAGATCAGCATCCGGGTACCGATCAGGTTGACGGTAAAGGGTTCGACGTTGACGCGGCCATCCTGAATGTTGAACACCGTCATGATGTTGCGGATCGTCGTCGATTCCTTCAGGGCATTGATGTTCAGGGTGCGGCCGATCGTCTGCAGGGGCTTGAAGCCGGAGATGGCGGCTTCGGCCGTGGAGATCAGCCCGTTAGCGTTGATGGAGTTGAGTTTCGGGAAGAGATCGGGGCCGAGTTTGCCCTCCACCATCAGTTCGGAGTTGAAGCGGCCACTCAGGAATTTACCGACGGGTGCCAGGGCGGCGAAACTGTTGAGCACCGCAAAGGCCTGTCCGAAATCCAGGGAGCTGAGGTCATACTGGAAGCGGAAACCGGGGTCGCCGGGCTCGCTGGTGTCGTAGGCGCCGGCGAAGCCCATGCTACCGCCGAGCAGGTTGGCGCTGCCGTCCTGGATCACGGCCTGACCGTCCTGGATCACGACATTACCACGCAGTCCGTTGATCTGAATGTCGGTGTACTGGATCCGATCGGCGATCACGTCCATCTTCAGGTTGATGTTGCGGGGGATGGGGATGACGGCCGAGGAAGCGGGCGCGGCCGCGGGTGCGGGGCTTGCAGAAGCCGCTACCGTCTCGTCCATGAAGTCCGCCACGTTCAGGAAGCCGGAGCGGACGGCAAGATTGCCGGTCAGCACCCCTTCGTCGAAGGTGTAGTCGAACAGGTCATTGATGACGCCGCTGGCACTGAAACTGCTTTCTCCCAGTTCTCCGGAACCGTTGGCGATCTCCAGTCGGTTGGGTTTTACGTTGCCGATCACCCGCAGGTTCTTCGGCCGGTAGGTAGCGTAGTTGAGCTGGTTGATCTCGGCGTCTACGTCGAAGTCGAAGCGGTCGAAGATCTCCGTGGGCTCGTTAGCCGTGGGGTTGGCGTTGAGTTCGGCGGGGCTGAGGGTGTTGGACGCTACGGTTTCTTCTCCCTCCATCCATTCGTCGGCGTCGAAGAAATTGGAACGGACCCGCATCGTTCCCCGCATGGTCTGGTCGGGACTGAAGTAGGCCAGTACGTTGTTGATCTTGCCGCTGGCGGAGATGTCACTGCGGCCCAGGGTAGCGGAGAACTGCTCGATGTTCACGGCCTGGGGGGTGAAGTCGGCCGTAGCGCGAGGCGATCCGGACGGCGGGCAGGTCCTCGGTCTCGTAGATCAGGTTACTGATCCGCAGGTCACCGGCGAGGCTGACGTCGGCGTAGCGACCGGCATCCAGCACGCTCTGGCGGACGCGGTCGGCCGTGATGTCGGCGACGATCAGGCCGGCCAGTTCCCGTACGCCCTCGAGGGGAACGGCCTGGCTCCACTTCTTCAGGTCGAGGGACCCCTTCACCCGGGCGTCCACGCTGGGGTCGGAGAGGGGAGTGGTGAGGCGGAAGCGGCCCCGGAAGGGGTCGCCGCCGAGGTCGAAGTCGAAGCGGGGGATGTCGACGACCATCTGATTCAGGTCGGCGCTCGGGCTGTTGACGTTGATCTGGGCGTCGATCCCGCTGATGCCGACCGGCCGGCCGGGGTACTGAACGGAGCCGCCACTGATGTCGGTGGCAACGGTGAAGGCGGGGTAAATTTCTTTTTCGGAGTTGAACGGTCCGGTCACCGTACCCTTGAGGCTGAAGGTGCCATTGGCCTGCACCTGTTCGTAGCCCTCGGTGTAAACGGCCGGGACCATGCTCCAGAGCTGGCGGAAATTGTTGGCCGGGGCCTGGTAGTTGAGGTCGAAGACGATGTCATCGTTGTCCTCCAGGTCGATGCTGCCGTTGAGGACGAGGTCGAGGTCGTTCAGTTTGATGTCGTTTTCCAGGAAGGTGTACTTGCTCTGGTCGAGATCGACGTTGACCGTACCGTTCACGAGGGCCCTGGCCTGGTTGAGGTAAGCCACCCCCGCCTGCCGGAGGGTGAGCGTTTCTGAACTCGCGTCGATGTCCAGGTCGAAGATGGTGCTGGTGAAATCTCCGCGACCGCTGACGTCGAGGCCGGTCATTTTCAGGTAGGTTTCCGTGGTGCGGTCATCGTAGACGAACGTTCCGTCGGTAATGTCAAACTGCTGGAGGGAAAAACGGGCGCTCCCGGTGGTTTCAACGGTTTCGGCACCTGCGTCCTCGCCCGAATCGGCCACGATCAGGTAGTTGGCCAGTTCCGGCGAGAGTACGCGCAGGTTCACGTTGGGTTCCAGCAGGGTGATGGCATCGATCTGGTATTCCCCGTCGCCGGCCACGACGGACCAGAAACCGAGGTCGACGACGCGCCTGCTTACCCCGGACGAGGGGCAGCCCGGAGAAGGTATCCACGCCCACCACGCTGTAGTCATCGACGGTCAGACTGATCTCGGGGAAACTGCGTAGAAAGCTGATACTGGCGTCCGCGAAATCCACCTCTGCTTCCAGGTTACTGTTCACGCTGGATTTCACGTTGGCGATGATCTGATCCTTAAAAATTACCGGGGCGGCAAGGAGGAAACCGACCAGCAGGACAACGAGTACCAGCAGGGCGATTAAGATTCTTTTTACGATTTTCATACTCAGGTTTTGAGAGGGTCCGAAGGTGGTCATAGGATGCGAACACACCATGGATTACATAAAACAGCACCTTGGTTGTTATGTTGTTGCTACCTTCGGGCTAATTAATACATACCCCGGATGACCGCTAGCGGCATAGAATATACACTGATTGACCAGGCGGAAGACCTCAAGGATTTTCGGGACCGCTGCCAGGGCATCAGCTGGCTCGGCTTCGATACCGAGTTCATCGGCGAGAAGCGTTACCACACCCTGCTTTGCCTCATTCAGGTAGCCTGTGAGCACGGTAACTTCCTGATTGACAGTATCGCACTAGAAGACGACCTGGACCCCTTTCTGGAACTCATCGAAGACCCGGACATCGTCAAGATCACCCACGCGGGCGACAACGATTACCGCCTGCTGTACCTCCAGTACGGCACCATCCCGAAGAACCTCTTCGACTGTCAGATCGCGGCCGGATTCATCGGCCACCGTTACCCGACGAGCTTCGCCCGCCTGGTGGAAGCCGAGATCGGCGTCAAGCTCGGGAAGGGCTACGCGGTGACCGACTGGAGCCAGCGCCCCATGCGGGAGAAGCAGGTGAAGTACGCCCTGAACGACGTGATCTACCTGCGCCAGCTCTACGACACCATCACGGAAAAACTGGAGGACAACGGCCGCCTGGAGTGGGCGATGGAGGAATGCGCCCTGATGGCTACCTCCGATTACTACTACCGCGACCCCAACCACGAGTTCCTGAACAGCAACCTGGCCCGCAGCAGCCGGACCGCAGAACGGGTCTTCCTGATGCGGCTGTACGAGTGGCGGCGCAGCGAGGCGGAAAAGAAGAACTACAGCAAGGAGATGATCCTGCCCAGCAAGATCATCAGCCAGATCGTACGCGGCGTCAAGTCCGGTAAGGAAGCCATGCGGGAGAACCGCCGGCTGCCCGGTAAGACCGTGGCGCGCTTCGGCGATCTGTTCATCAAAATGTACCAGCAGGAACCCACCCCGGAAGAACTGGCCGTGGTCAAAAGCATCAAGCGCACGCCCCAGGACGACGAGGAGGACGATATGATCGTCGAACTGCTCTACCTGCTCATGAAGTACCGGGCCTCGGAGTCCGAGATCAGCCACGCGCTGGTGATGCCCCGTAACGCGATCCGTCGCATGAAGTCGGATCCCAAGGTGCTCGAATCCCTGCTGGGCAGCGGCTGGCGCACGGAATTGCTCGGTCCCGAATTCACGGAATGGCTGCGCCACTTCGATAAGCTGAAGCTGAAGATCGAAGGGAGCCAGATCAATTTGCTGGTGGGATGATTTAGTCCGATTTGGTCCGTTCCGAGTTGTCGGACTTCCTCCGTCCCGATTGTCATCGGGACTCCGAGATGTCCGACAACCTCCACTGTTATTGATAGAAGCTGAGTAAGGCCTCCGTCTCCCGCTCCCAGCACAGGACTCTCAGCCGCCCGTTCGCAATTTTGGCGCAGTTCCGCGTACCGTTCCGGCGTGATGGAAAGAATGGCCCGGGCGATGTCCCGATAGCTATCGGGAGGGTGCAAAGTGTCCACTAAAACGTAGCAGTCGTGCGTCTCCTGGATGGAGCGATACTCCGGAAAGTTCATCTGGACGCTCGGTAACCCATCCTGGATGTAGTCCACGGCCTTATTCGCCAGGCTGTAATAATAGCTCGGACTGATGGCATCCAACAAGTTGAGGCCCAGCCAGGCAGCGCGGGTGAACGCCGGTAATTTTTCGGGGGGCTGAAAGCCGTGGAAGATCACCCGCTGCGTAACCTCCAGTTCCTCCGCCAACCTTCGGAGCGCGGCCTCCTCCGGTCCGGAACCGACCAGCCAGAGGACATGATCCGGTAATTCCGCCAGGGTACGGATGGCGACGTCGAGACCCCGGCCGGGGTTGAGCATGCCCTGGTAGAGGAGAATTTTTTTAGCGGTGCCGGGGATGGCGCCAGGGGCGGTGCCCCTAGCTATTTGCAGGGAGTCCTCCGGACTCGCCGGGAAGAGTCCGGAGGACTCATTCCCTTTAGCCAGGGGCACCGCCCCTGGCCCCGGCGAATCAATCCCGCCACGACGACGCAGCGGCAAACTGCGCACCACCCCAAATTCCACACCGTACTCATCCGACAATTTCTCAGAAAGTATTTTCGCTACCGTATACCGCGCCGTTGTCCGGGAGACCAGCCACTTACCGAGCGTGCGCCAGGCCCAGCGAACGAAGGGGCGGTTCACCACCTCCGGCGTTTCGCTGAACCACTCGTGGGCGTCGAACACCCAGCGGTCCTTGCCGAGTAAGTAGCCGGCCGCCAGGGTGTCGAGGTCTACGCTGTTGAGGCAGTCGAAGCTCCGGTTACGGAGGGTCCGCCAGAGCCGGTAGTTGTACTCCAGGTAGAACAGTTTGCCGTGGTGGTAGCGGCAGTCGATCCGGTACTGCCGGTAGGGCCGGTCGGTCAGGGCCGGGCTGCCGGGGAGCGACCGACCGACCAGGGTGACTTCGTGACCCGCCGCCGTCAGGGTGCCGCAGATCCGGTGCATCCGCTGGTCGTGGCTCAGGTCGTTCGTGACGGTGCAGACGATCCTCATGGTCGGCGGAGGTAATCCCCGTCCTGGACGAGGAGGCCTTCGTCCACCAGTTGCTGGAGCAGTTCGCTGACCCGCTGCCGCTCATCGTGGCCGTACCCCGCAACCACATCTTCCACCTTGAGGCCGTCGCTGCCCGCCATACTCGTATTGATCGCGTCGTACAGCTTGCGGGCCACCAGGGGAGGGTTACCGGCTTTTTTACGGGCCAGGCAGACATCGCAGTGTCCGCAATCCGATCCGGGTGCTTCCCCGAAGTAGGAGAGCAGGTCGTGGGTACGGCAACGGCTGGTCTGTTCGCAGTAATCGATCATGGTCGTCAGCCGGTGGAGGGCACGGTCGCGGAGAAAGTTATACTGCTCGTGGTTGATGCGGAGGTTCTCGGGGGAGATGCGCTCCTCGAGGAAGACGATCTGGGGGTCGTTCTTTTCCGGGTAGTAATCCACTACGCCGTCGGCTTTCATCCGGCCCAGCGTTTTGCGGAGTTGTTCCAGGGTCAGGCCCAGGAAGTTGGCCAGGCTGCCCTCCCGGATCTGGACGGGTTGTACGAAGGCTCCCTGACTCGTCCGCAGGATGGACTTGATGAGCTTATTCAGCGCCGGATTTTTCAGCTGGTAATCGTAGAGCGTCTCCTTGCTGATGACGAACTGCAGGCTGGCCGGCTGGTGGACGGCGTCGGTTAGGAGCACGTAGCCGGAACGCTCCAGGGCCTTCAACCCGCTGTAGGCGACACGAACGTCGAAACCGAAATTCTGACTGAAGGCGGTGATGTCAAAGTCGTAGGCTTCCCCCTGCCCGCCACCGACCGCCAGTTGCAGATAGCTGCCCAGCGCCCGGTAGATGCGCTTGATCTCGCTGGCTTCGGGGTAGGAGAGGGCCCAGTTGCGTTTCAACCGTTCCCCGTCGGCCCCGTCGTAGAGGGTGATGGCGTAAGCGGGGGCCCCGTCGCGGCCGCCCCGGCCGGCTTCCTGGAAGTAGGCCTCCGGGGCGTCGGGCGGCCCGTAGTGAATGACGCTGCGCACGTCCGGCTTGTCGATACCCATTCCGAAGGCATTGGTCGCCACGATCACCCGGAGACTTCCCCCGATCCAGGCGGCCTGTCGTTCGTCCCGTTCCTCGGTCGTCAGTCCCGCGTGGAAGGCGGCCGCGGTGATACCCCGCCGACTCAGCTGGGTGGCGATCTGGCGGGTCATCCCCCGGCTGCGGACGTAGACGATGCTGGTGCCCGGTACCCCCCGCAGCACGTCGAGTACCTGGGCGGTCTTGTTCTCCGGCCGGCGGACGACGTAGCGCAGGTTGTCCCGGGCAAAACTGTGCTGAAATACCCGGCCGGTCTTCCCGAATTCAAGCTGCTCCTGGATGTCCTTCACTACCTCCGGGGTGGCCGTGGCCGTTACCGCGATGATCGGAACCTCCGGGTGCAGTTCCCGTACCTCCGCGATCCGCAGGTAGGGCGGCCGGAAGTCGTAGCCCCACTGGCTGATACAGTGGGCCTCGTCCACCGCGATCAGGGAGACGTTCATCTTCCGGATGCGGGTCCGCGCCAGGTCGGTCACCAGCCGTTCCGGACTGAGGTACAGCAGCTTTGTCTTGCCGTACACCGCATTGTCCAGCAGCCGGTCGATGTCCTGGTGGCGCATGCCGCTGTAAATGGCATCGGCGTGAATGCCCCGCTCCCGCAATTGACGGACCTGGTCCTTCATCAGCGCGATCAGCGGGGAGACGACGATCGTTACCCCCTCCCGCACCAGGGCGGGTACCTGGTAGCAGAGGCTCTTGCCCCCGCCGGTGGGGAGCAAGGCCAGGGTATCCCGTCCGGCCAGGACGCTGTCGATGATTTCGGCCTGGCCGGGGCGGAAACCGGGATAGTTCCAGTACTGCCGGAGGATTTGAGTAGGGGTGGGCACGGGACGAAGGTAACGAGTCGGGGCAGCAACTCACTGTATTAGTCCTTCAACGGGGCAGACGCATGTCCGGCAAACCACAGGACGGGCTATTACCGTTTCGCAATCTATATTGGCACGACATATCCCACCCCATGCGCCAACTTCCGTATTTATTGTTTCTATACTTTTTGTCCTGTTCCACCGATTCGCTGGAAGTTCGAACGGTAGAAGTGGACGACCCGAAGGTTTCCGGTAGTCTGAAAGCCGCTCCGGTGGCAGCCGGATCGGTAGCCGGTTCCGGTGAACTCCTGATCCTGGAGGGCCACGAAGAACTCAGCCTGTCCTTTGACTTCAAGGCCTCCGCGGGGGCGAAAGCCGAGCTGCTGCTGCAGGGAAAGTACCCGCTCAGTTTACCGGATTTTGCCGTCGGCGCGCAGGATGCAAAAACTACGGTACCAGTGGATGGTTCCCCCGGCATCTGGCAGGAACTCGACCTTCGGTTCCTCCCCGCCGGCCCGGATAACCCGCCGATGATCGCCAGTCTGTACGTCAACGGAAACCTGATGTACTACCAGCAAGTGCTGGCGGAGGTGGACGGCACCCCCGGCCCCCTCTTGCTCAGGGGGAAAAGCGGGGACATAGAAGTGGAGAATATCCGCTTCGGTGATCGGGCGGGGATGCCCTCCTCCCTGAACCCCGACGGTAGCGTCAACCTCCGGATCCCACTCATCCGGTACGCCTACTACGAACTGGAGCCGGGACAGGACGAGGTCGCCGACTACGGAAAGCTGACCGCTAAAAAATCAGGTTTCACCAACCGCTTCGACCTGAGCAGCATCTTCGAGCGGGAAACGGACTACGCTATCCGCTTCAGTGGAAAGTTCCAGGTACCCAGGGCGGGGGAGTACACCTTCCGGCCGGTCAGTCCCACCAACGGCGACCTCTACATCGACGGGAAACTGGTCTTTGACCATCCCGTAGAGTACGGGCACCAGGGACATACCTACGAAGCCATCCAACTGAGCGAAGGAGAACACGAATTGGGCTACGATTACCTGCAGACCGGGAACTGGAACTACCTGGCCATGAGCTACGTAGACCCTACGGGCAAGCAGCATATGTTTCACAATATGACCAACACTGCCGACCTGGCCCTGCCCGGTACCGGCCAGGTCCTGGAGGTCGAAACCGATAACGAGCCCTACCTCTTGCGCAGTTTCCTGCTCTTCCCCCAGCCGAGGGTGTACGAAGAAGGCCGGAAGCTCACCCACGTCCTGAGCGCGGGGGAAGCGAACGGACCTCACTACAGCCTCGACCTGAATTCCGGAGCCCTGCTGCTGGCCTGGCGCGGGAAATTCCTCAACGTCCGGGAAATGTGGGACGGTCGCGGGGAGCCCCAGACGGCCGCTCCCCTCGGCAGTACCATCAGCCTGGACGCCCGGCCCCAGTGGTTCGAGTCGGGCGAGACCCGCTGGCCGGATTCCCTGGCTGACGGAACGTTCCACCACCTGCGCTACGAGCTGGACGGAGGGGGCCGGCCGACCTATTTCTACGAGTACGACCGCAACACCGTCTCCGACCGGTTCGACCCCGGCCCGGACGGACTGACCCGTACGCTGACCAACCGGGACGGCCCGGAGGCGCTGTTCACCCAGCTGGCCTCCGCCCGCAGCATCACCCAGACCGCCCCCGGAGCGTTCGAACTGCGCGGACCGGGAGCCACGCTCTCCATCATTGACAACACCGGCAACGAACTAATCCTCCAAAGGGGGGAGGGACGTTCCCGCCTGCTCTCCCGCCTAGCCCCCGGCAGTTCCGTCTCTTACACCCTCAACTGGTAGATCATGAATAATTTATTGCTGTTACTGGGTTTTTGCCTGCTTTGCTCTCCGTCCCTGACGGCCCAGGAAGAGAGCGATTATTACGTCATCGAGCAGGTGAAGATTCCCGGCGACGTCCTGCTGGAAGTCGGGGGAATGGACATTTTCGAGGACGGTCGCCTGGCCGTCTGTACCCGCCGCGGCGAAGTTTACATTATTTCCAATTCCGGACCCGACGCCAGTTACCAGCTCTTCGCCCGGGGACTGCACGAGCCCCTGGGTATCGGCATTAAGGACGGAGACATTTACGTGACCCAGCGGGGGGAAGTGACCCGGTTACATGACCGTGACGGAAACGGTAAGGCGGATGTGTACATGACCGTCTACCAGATTCCGCTGACCGGTAACTACCATGAGTATCATTACGGACCTCTGTGGCAGGCCGACGGCAGTTTCCTGACCACGCTGAACGTCGGCTGGGAGGGAAAGGGCGTCAGTAAGGCCAAGTGGCGCGGGTGGATGATGAAGTACCACCGGGGCAGCGACCGGCTGATCCCCTTCGCCGTGGGGATGCGCTCGCCGGCCGGGATGGGCCTCGACAAGGACGGAGAGATCTTCGTGGCCGAGAACCAGGGAGACTGGATCGGCAGCGGCCGGATCACCCACGTGGAGGAGGGCGACTTTCTCGGCCACCCCGCCGGCCTGGCCTGGACCGGCGAGCCCGGCAGCCCCCTCGATCTGAAAGTGGACGACATCACGGACGAGTACCAGACGATGGTCGCCGCCCGGGCCGCCCACCCGGAGGTGAAACTGCCCGCGGTGTGGTTTCCCCACGGTATTCTGGGCGTTTCGACGGCCGCCATCCTGAACGAGAGCACGGGCGGTAAATTCGGACCCTTCCAGGATCAGCTACTGGTGTGCGACCAGGGGCAGAGTAAGATCATGCGGGTCGCCCTGGAAAAAGTGGAGGGGGAGTTTCAGGGAGCGGTCTTCCCCTTCCGGGAAGGCTTCGGTTCGGGAACGTTACGGATGAACTTCGCGGCCGACGGGGCACTCTACATCGGCGGAACCGGCCGGGGCTGGGGGTCGACGGGTGGAAAGCCTTTCAGCCTGGAAAGATTGCGCTGGACGGGCAGAACACCCTTCGAAATGAAGACGATCCGGGCGCGGACCGACGGATTCGACGTAGAGTTCACCCAGCCCGTAGCGAAAAACCTCGCACCTGCGTCCTTCGCCCTCCAGAATTTCACCTACTTGTACCACCATAATTACGGGAGCCCGGTAGTGGACATTGAGTCGAATCCCATAAACAGCGTGAAAATCTTACCCGACGGCAAGACGGTCCGGCTGACGGTGGACGGGCTGCGGCCCGGTTACATCTACGAGCTGCGGGCCAGTAGCGTACGTTCCGCCGAGGGCACGAAATTGCTGCACGATTACGGTTACTATACCCTTAACAACATTCCCGGCGGCGGGGATAACGTAGCGGAGACGGGCAGCCTGGAAGCGGAGATGACCAGCCCCAAACGGCCTGCCGAAATGCCCGCGGCATGGAACGGACGGGTGGACGCCGAACTCCGGATCGAAACGGCCCCCGGCATGAAGTTCAGGCAGACCTACCTGACGGTGAAGGCCGGAGCGAAGGTGCGGCTGACCCTGGCTAACCCGGACGATATGCAGCATAATTTCGTCCTCACGGCCGGCAAGCTGGGCGATCGGGTAGGGCAGGCCGCCGGGGAACTGGGCATCTCCGGCCCCGCCCGGGATCACATCCCGGAAATCGATGCCGTACTCTACCATACGCAGCTGGTGGAGCCTTCGGGAGAGGATACGATCTACTTCACGGCACCGACCAGGAAGGGAGTTTACGAATACGTGTGTACGGTGCCGGGGCACTACTTGATGATGCGGGGGGTGTTGGTGGTCGAATAAATCCTCCCGCAGGCTCAAGCCTGCGATACGCGCATCTCCGGTACCTCCCCCTCCACGATCAGCCTGCCCGCCGTAGCGTCCCTGATTTGCTCGACACTGACCCCGGGAGCCCGCTCCAGCAGGCGGAAGCCGTCCTTTTCGGTCACTTCCAGCACGGCCATATTGGTCACGATCTTCTTCACGCAGTTTACGCCCGTCAGGGGCAGGCTGCACTCCGGGAGCAGTTTGGATTCTCCGGCCCGGTTGGTGTGCATCATGGCGACGATGATGTTATCGGCCGAGGCGACGAGGTCCATCGCGCCGCCCATCCCCTTGACCATTTTACCGGGGATCTTCCAGTTGGCGATATCGCCGGTATCGGATACTTCCATGGCCCCGAGGACGGTGAGCTGGATGTGCCGCCCGCGAATCATCGCGAAGCTGGTGGCGCTGTCGAAAATAGCCGCTCCGGGCAGGGCCGTGATGGTTTGCTTGCCGGCGTTGATGAGGTCGGCGTCCACTTCGGCCTCCGTGGGAAAGGGGCCCATGCCGAGGATACCGTTCTCGGACTGGAAGGTGACGTCGATGTCCTGCGGTACGTAGTTAGCGACCAGGGTAGGGATGCCGATGCCGAGGTTGACGTACCAGTTGTGCTGGAGTTCCTGGGCGATGCGTTGGGCGATCTGGTTCTTGGTGAGCATGGTGGGGGGGATGAGGGATGGAGGGGGTGAGGGGCGAGGGTTTGAGGGGAAGAGGTTTTGAGGGGGTGAGGGGGCGGGCGACGGAGCGCAGGTGCAACACCAGCGAGCTACGCGAAGCGAGCGAGTGGCGACCGCGGCAGCCCCTCACCACCTCACGCCCTCACCACCTTACTCCCTGACGGTACGCTGTTCGATCCGCTTTTCGTAGCCTTCCCCCCGAAAGATGCGCTGTACGAATACGCCCGGCGTGTGAATCTGGTTGGGGTCCAGTTCGCCGGGGCCGACGAGCTCCTCCACCTCGGCGATGGTGATGCGCCCGGCCATGGCCATGACGGGATTGAAATTGCGGGCCGTGCCCTTGTAGATCAGGTTGCCGTCCGTATCGCCGCGCCAGGCCTTGACGATGGCGTAGTCGGCCGTCAGGGCGTGCTCCAGAATGTGGGGCTTACCGTCAAATTCGCGGACTTCCTTGCCTTCCCCGACCTCGGTGCCGTAGCCGGCCGGGGTGAAGAAGGCGGGAATACCGGCCCCGCCGGCCCGGCAACGCTCGGCGAGACTACCCTGGGGGATGAGGTCGACCTCCAGTTCGCCGCTCAGCATCTGCCGTTCGAATTCGGCGTTCTCGCCGACGTAGCTGGCGATCATCTTGCGGATCTGCTTGGACTGGAGGAGCAGGCCGAGACCGAAGTCGTCGACCCCCGCATTATTGGAGATACAGATCAGATCCCGGATGTCGGTGTCCGCCAGGGCGGCGATACACTTTTCGGGGATGCCGCACAGGCCGAACCCGCCGAGCATGAGCGTCATTCCGCTTTCGATACCGGCGATGGCCGCTTGGGCGTTGGCTACCACTTTATTCATGGTGGGCAAGATAGTAAAACGATTGGCCGCTATCGTGGGTTATTTTGTCATGACAACGTTTGAAAACAAGGCCACCCTCATTCTCGGTGCCACCCCCAACCCGCAACGCTACGCCTACCTCGCCGCCGAAAGACTACGCCGGGCCGGTCATTCCATTATCCCGGTCGGGATCAAGTCCGGGACGGTGCAGGGGGAAGAGATCCTGAACGGCCAACCCGACGTGCCGGAGGTAGATACGGTAACCCTTTACGTCGGCCCCCGGCACCAGCCTGCCTACTATGACTGGCTGTTGCGGGTGGCTCCGAAGCGCATCATCTTCAATCCGGGTACGGAGAATCCGGAGTTGATGCGGCTGGCCCGGGAGGCGGGGATCGAGACGGTGACGGGCTGCACGCTGGTAATGCTGGGAACGGGACAGTACTGAAGAACTGAACGTTCCGCCCCCTGGCGGGTTAGGAAACACATTCTATTGCGAAGACTACCCCAAGACAGCTTATGCCTACTACTTTATCCATTTGCGAACAGCAAACCGAACGACCGTACGGAGTATTCAATGATATTTCCGTCTGGCCCGGCCGGCCGTACCCACTGGGCGCTACCTGGTCGCGTAAGGGGGTGAACTTCGCGGTCTTCAGCGAGAACGCCACGCGGATGGACCTGTGCCTCTTCCACAAGGACAGCCCGGACATCGAGGTACACCGCATACAGATGATGGAAAAGACCGACCAGGTCTGGCACTGTTTTATCCCGAAACTGGAGACCGGCTGGCGGTACGGTTACCGGGCACACGGCGAGTGGAACCCCAGGGACGGCCGGTTATTCAACCCCAACAAGCTGTTGATCGACCCTTACACCAAGGCCATCGACGGAACCATCGACTGGCACAACGCCATGTTTCCCTATCCCATCGAGGACCCCAGCGAGGAGCGTTACCTGATCATGGACGAGCAGGACAGCGCGCCCTTCATCACCAAGGGCGTCATCATCGATACTTACTACGACTGGGAGGGTGACGAACTGCTCGAACGGCCGATGCACGAAACCATCATCTACGAGGCCCACGTCAAGGGGTTCACGCAACAACACCCGGATATTCCGGAGAAGATCCGCGGTACCTACGCCGGAATCGCCCACCCGGTCACCATCGAGTACCTGAAGGACCTGGGCATCACGGCCATCGAACTCATGCCGATTCATCACTTCGTGCAGGACAGCCACCTGGTTGACAAGGGCTTGCGCAACTACTGGGGCTACAATACCCAGAGTTTCTTCGCCCCTCACGCCGACTACGCCGCCGCCGGAAAGGCCGGAGAGCAGGTGAGGGAATTCAAGGACATGGTCAAGAAGCTCCACAAGGCCGGGATCGAGGTCATCCTCGACGTGGTCTACAACCACACCGCCGAGGGCAATCACTACGGACCCATGCTCGGCATGAAGGGGCTGGACAACTGGGTCTACTACCGGCTCGTCGACGGCGAGAAGCAGTTCTACATGGACTACACCGGTACGGGCAATACCCTCAACATGGTTCACCCCCGCTCCCTGCAGCTGGTGATGGACAGCCTCCGCTACTGGGTGACGGAGATGCACGTCGACGGTTTTCGCTTCGACCTGGCCAGCGCCCTGGCCCGGGGCCTCTACGAGGTGGGTAAACTGAGTACCTTCCTGGACACCATTCACCAGGACCCCGTCATCAGTCAGGTGAAACTGATCGCCGAGCCCTGGGACGTCGGCCCCGGGGGCTACCAGGTAGGGGGCTTCCCCGTCCTCTGGTCGGAGTGGAACGGTAAATTTCGCGATAACCTCCGCGCCTTCTGGAAGGGGGAACCGACGGGGGTGGCCGAGCTGGCGTACCGCCTCAGCGGCAGCAGCGATCTCTACGAACTCAGCGGTCGCCTGCCCGGAGCCAGCATCAACTTCATCACCGCCCACGACGGATTCACCCTGCGCGACCTCTACAGCTACAACGACAAGCACAACGAGGCCAACGGGGAGGATAACCGGGACGGCGATAACCACAACATGAGCTGGAACGTCGGCGTGGAAGGCCCCACCGACGACCCGGAGATCAACGCCATCCGCGCTCAGATGCAGCGCAACCAACTCAGCACGCTCTTCCTCAGCCAGGGCGTCCCGATGCTGACGATGGGCGACGAGTACGGACGTACCCAGGGCGGCAACAACAACGCCTACGCCCAGGACAACGAGATCAGCTGGTTCGACTGGAACTGGAACGAGGAGCGTAAAAAACTCCACGCGTTCACCAAGGCCATCATCCAACTGCGCAGGGAGAATCCGGTATTTCACCGCCGCCGCTTCTTCAACGGCCGGACGATCGAGGACAATGCCCTCGGAGACATCCTCTGGATCAGCCCGACCGGCGAAGAAATGACCCACGAGCAGTGGGCGGACACCAATAACCGCAGCCTGGGGATGCTCCTCAACGGCGAGGGAATGAACGAGTACGACGAATGCGGCCGCCGGGTGAAGGACGATATCTTCCTGCTCCTGCTCAACGGCTGGTGGGAAGGCGTCGAGTTCAACCTGCCCGGCGTCAAGGAGTACACCCGCTGGGAGTGCCTGGTCGATACCAACACCCACGAAATTCCGGCCGGAAAAACTTTTCTGGCGGATGATAAACTGATTGTCGGGCCACGCTCCCTCAACCTCTTCCGCCTCCAGGTACGGGGGGCCAACCGGACGGCCACCGGAAAACGGAAGGTCAGCATCGTAGATCAGGTGAGGAAACTGCTGGAAATGATACAGGAATAATATGTCCGCTTCCCGCCTGCGCCCCTCCGCGGATGTCCTTACCTACCGTCCCAGCCGGCTGTTCATCCTGCTGTCCGGCTTCTTCGTGGCCAACGCCCTGATCGCCGAGATCATCGGGGTGAAGATCTTCGCCTGGGAACCGACCCTGGGGCTGGACCCGCTTTCCTTCGAACTCTTCGGGGAAACCGGCGCGCTGCAGAGTTCCGCCGGCGTACTGCTCTGGCCCATCGTTTTCCTGATGACCGATCTGCTCAACGAGTACTACGGGGCCCGGGGCGTCCGCTTCCTCAGCTACCTCACCGTAGGGCTCATCGGCTACGCTTTCCTGATGATCTTCGGGGCCATCGCACTGGTGCCGGCGGACTGGTGGGTGACCCAGTCGGCTGCCCTCGGGGTGGCCGACAGCCAGGCGGCTTTCCGCGTTACGCTGGGGCAGGGGCTGTTCATCATTCTCGGATCGGTCTGCGCTTTCTTACTGGCACAACTGACGGACGTGTTCGTCTTCCAGCGCATCAAACGGCAAACCGGTGAGCGGGCGCTCTGGCTGCGGGCCACGGGCTCTACCCTCATCAGTCAGGTCGTGGACAGTCTCGTCGTGCTCTACGTGGCCTTCCGGCTGATGCCGGAACTGTTCGGTGGCATTCTGGAACCCTGGCCCTGGTCGCGGCTGCTGGCCGTGGCGGCGGTGCAGTACACCTTCAAACTGGTGATGGCGGTGGCGCTGACGCCGCTCATCTACTGGGGCCACGCCCTCATCGACCGTTACCTGGGCCAGGAGCGGGCGGACCGCATGAAGGAAGCGGCGCTAGAGTAGTTGCGTGCCTTCCGACTCAGTTGCCGCCCTAAATAACTCCTGTATCCGGGCGAGTACTGAGGAAACGGGTAGGGCCCCGTTTCTCTCAGTGGTGCCTTCCTTGTTTACGATGGCCCGTCCGTCAATCATCCGGACGCGGGTCAGCTCTCCCATCGTACCGGTGGTGAAGACCTCGTCGGCCGTGTAGAATTCCGTCAGCGATAGGCGTTTTTCGAGGATCGGGATGTCGTTCTTCCGGCAGAGGTCGATGACCAGGCCGCGGGTGATGCCCGGCAGGCAAAAATCGCCGTGGGGCGTGTACACCGTTCCCCGCCGGATACAGAACACATTCACGCCGTTGGCCTCCGAGACGTAACCGTCCTTGTCGAGCATCAGGCCGGCATCGGTACCCGCCTGGTTGGCCTCGATCTTGGCCAGGATGTTGTTCAGCAGGTTGTTGTGGTGGATCTTCGAGTCCAGGCTCATCGGGCTGTTGCGGCGAACGGAGCTGGTGCTCAGGGTGATGCTCTCCGGATAGACGGGGGGCTTGTGTTCCGCCAGGACGATCAGGGTGCAGCCGGACTGGTTGAGGCGGGGGTCCATCCCCGAAGTGATCTTCCGCCCCCGCGTCAGCGTGAGCCGGATGTGGACGCCGTCACGCATCCGGTTGGCCATCAACGTCTGGCGAATGGCCTCGGTGACCTCCTCCCGGCCGGGAATGTCGGCGAACAGCAGGGCGTGGGCGGAGTCGAACAGGCGGTCGAGGTGGGCGTCGAGGCTGAACACCCGGCCGTCGTAGACCCGGAGCCCCTCCCAGACGGCATCCCCGCCCTGGACCACGCTGTCGAATACGCTGACCTTCGCCTCGTCGCGGTGGTGGAGGCGTGCCGTCGATCCAGACCTGGAGGTGGCGGTTTTTTTCGTTGAAGTGCTGGAGCATGATTTAGTTGGGGAGTTACCGGGTGAATGAGTTGGGGAGTTTACCCGTCACGTACTTACGTGAGTTCGCAAGGTAGGAAGTCAGCTCCCAACATCCTCGACGTTTGACCTTTCGGACGAGCGTCCTCACAGTGCTTCCCCGACGAGCGCATCGTAGTAAGGCTGGCACCTGCGCGCCGTCGCCCGCAGCCTTTCCGGAAGTTCGATTGTTCGCTCGCGGAAGGGGAGGAACCCCGTGCTTCGGTGCACGTTAGCGTACCAGTGGGGTGCCCAGACGCCGTCCTCGGGGCGGGGGCCGGCCGGCCAGGACAGCATCGCGGGGTGGAAGGGGATGTCCAGCCGGTCGCAGAGCCGACGCAGCACCCCCGGTGGGTCGAGGAGCAAACGGCGGGCGTCGATGACGGCGGTAAGGCAACCGTGCCCGGTCAGGTAACGGTGCAATTCGGCCTGCTGGGGGATGCCGGTATCCTCTGCGACCACGGTGCCGATCACCTTCGAGAAACTGGCCAGGATGGAGGTCGGATCGCGGATCAGGAGGACGTTTTGCATACTTCGCAGCGGCGTGAGGTCCACATCGATCAGGTGGTGGGTCATCTGTTTGAAGACGGCATATTCAGTGCCGAAATCCCGTTCCAGCAGGGCTGCCATCACCCGGTCGCCATTGTCTTCCTGGCTGGCCAGCACGTCCTCCCGGCCGGGGTGTTCCGTCTCGGTGGGCTGCCGGCGCAGGTAGTGGGCGTAGAGCGGCTCGTCGACTACGGAGGTGTCCGGCCGGTTAGCGAATCCGTACATCAGCGCGGTACTGATATTGCGGGGGGAGGACCACAAATTGATGCGTCGCTGCGTTATCATGAGTGATGGGTAAAAAGAACGTGAAGCCGAAAAAGAAGTGCTGCGAAAAGTACAAGAAGAAGGGCAAATACTGCAAAAGATGTCCGCTGGTGACGAGCTAGGCCCGGCTGCGCCTTACCTTAGTGTTTCTTAATCCCACGAACCGACCCTATGAAATTTTTGCTCCTCCCCCTGCTTTTGCTCGGGTGCTGGGCCACTGCTACGGCACAGACCCGCTCCCTGCCCACGGATACCACTGCCTTTTTCGCCGACCTGACGGAGAGGACCCGGGGGGCCATCAATTCCGCCCCGGTCGACTACGCCGAATTCTTCACCGACGTCTACCAGACCCGGGACGATGATCTCCGCGAGGAGATCCGCGAGGGCGTCTACCTCTTTAACGACAGCCTTCAGCGGTACGTGGACGGTATCTTCGAAGAGATCGCTTCTGCCAACGGGCTGACGGGCGACTGGCTGGTGCTCGTGCGCCGCAGCCAGCGGCCCAACGCCTTCAGCATGGGCGACCAGATATTCGCCCTCCACCTCGGTATCTTACAGCAAGTCGAAACGGAGGAAGAACTGGCCTTCGTCATTGCCCACGAACTGGCCCACGACGTACTCCTGCACCAGCGGACCTCCATGACCCGGCTGGCCGCCGCCCAGCCCGACTTCGAGCGAAAGGCCCGCAAACTTTCCCGGCGCGGACTGTTCGCGATGCGGTCCGACCGCAAGGAGCGGCTGGCCGAAGACCTGCGGACCACGATCTACGGTCGTTACAGCCAGGACCGGGAAAAGGAATTGCAGGCCGACAGTCTGGCCCTGGCATTCATCAGCAACACCCGTTACGATCGTTCGGCCGCGGCCCGTGCCGTTCACCAGCTGGCGGACAAGGACTTTTTTGACCTCTCCGGCGTGGACCTGGACCAGGTACTCACCACGGACGCTTACCCATTCAAGGAGAAGTGGGTCCGCCTCCCCGACGATGCCATGTTCGGGGGCAGTTTCGGCAGCGGAGACGATACGGTCGCCATCGAACACTGGTGGGCTTCGGACAGCGTATCTACCCACCCGGCCCTGGAGGAACGGCAGGCCGTGATCGACGGGATCGTCGAAATCGATACTACCTACGCACCGGTCCCCCACGGCTGGCGGGAATTTGCCATCCGGGAGGCCCTCGAGTACCAACTGGAACGTAAAGCTACCGGTCATGCCCTGGTCAATGCCCTGCTGTTGCACCAAACCTACCCGTCCGAACCCCGTTACGAAGCCCGGATCGGGCAGGCCCTGCTGGCCACTCACCGGTCCATCGTCGCCCACGATTTCGACGAGGCCGTTCCCCCCATCACTTACTTCCGGGACGATACCGCCCAGGCCGCCGTCCGGATGCTCCGCCAAATGCGCAAGAGCGAACTGCAAAAACTCACCCTGGCCTACCTGAACGGCCGGGTAACGGCTCACCCCGCCTCAGTGGAACTGAAAGCATTGCTGGAAGAAGCCAGTACCTACTTTGACTCCCAAGACTAGATCATGAAACTGCTCCTATCCCTTTTTCTCTTCCTGCCGGTGCTGTTATTTGCACAATCCGGTACGGATGAAG
Source organism: Lewinellaceae bacterium (assembly GCA_963838715.1). Taxonomy (GTDB): domain Bacteria; phylum Bacteroidota; class Bacteroidia; order Chitinophagales; family Saprospiraceae; genus Neolewinella. Next base: position 911,438 of record CAWISE010000009.1, on the reverse strand, counting down.
ACGGCCTTTACTTCAGTTCCGGTCCCGTCTACAATGGCGACCGACTGACCGGCTACTTTACCCTGCAGATCGGCAAGGTGGACGAGGAAATTCTGAAGTATACCATCAAACTGCTGGACCTGAATGCCGATCAGATCGGGAAGACGGTGTACCAGCGGAAAAATTCATTCGCCCTTCAGCGAATCGTTTACAACGGTACTTACCTGGCGCTGCAGCTCAAGGAAGGGGACAACCCGCCGTACGTCGACGTACTGGACGGAGCGGGGGAACGCATCCGGCGTCAGACCTTCGAGCAGCCCCATAACCTGTACCTGAGTACCCTCTGGCCGGTGGCGGACGGCTTTATCTACGCTACTTCTTACGAGATGGCACCCGACAAAAAGCAGGGGCAGAGAAAGTGGACGATGGGTTTTCTTCCCAACGAGGAAGATGTGGCCGGTTGGGAAATCAGTTCGGAGAATCCCGAGCGGACCAGTCATTACCTGGAGTTACTGGATGCCACTTCCGATGTGCTGCTCTTCGGGACGAACAACTTCAACGAAAGCAAGAAAAAGACGGTTCGCAGGGTGGGGCTAATGGGCATCGACGTCGGTACCGGAGCTACGCTGTTTACCAACAATCTGGGAGACCAGATCGGCGGGAATGTGGCTTATGAATCCGCCTCCATCCTGGAGGGCGGGATTACGGCGGTACAAACCTCCGACCTGACGAACGACAAGATGTTTACGATCCGGAACTTTACCCCGGACGGCAATCAATTGTCCCGGCATGATTTCTTCCTCTCCGGTAAGGTATTAGACCTGAAGGGGGCCGATAAGGCTTTGCGCCGGGAGTACAAGAACTCAGTCTGGATTGAAAACGGTCACGTATTTACCCCGGACGGGCAATTGCAGATCGGGGTTGAAACCGCCCGTCAGACCGGGAGTGACATCCTCTTTCAGGGGGCCTTCAGCGTTACGCTGGATTCGAGCGGGCAACGTACCCAATTCCTTAAGGTCGATCGCCCTGCCTTCACGCTGCCCAGTAAATTTTTGGGATTGCCGTCCGTTCTTCCCGTCCTGAGCCGGAAGGGTAGGGACATGATGTCGGATATCCAGTTCCATAACGGCCCCCTCTCCTTCGCCGGGCAGCAAGTTACCGAAGACCTGACCATTCAGTATTACTTTGATCGCGAGTTTACCAAGGAGGGTGTCCGGTACACGTCCATCCACGCCATCTACTACCTGGACGGGGAACTCAAAGAAGAGGTTATCCCCTTCGAAAGCGATGCCGACATGGTGCGTATTTACCCCGGTAAAGAAGGCTATTTTCTGGTGATGGAGGCCTACGGCGACGGGAGTATTAAAAAACGGCTAGAACGGATGGACTTCTAACAATTTGTGGTATCTTTAGGGCATGTCAGATCCCGGGTACCGCCGGGGGCGCGGTGCCCAGATCAACACCGCTAACCCCTACCACAATTTACGTTACGACGAACTGCCCGACCCCGAGGACGAGTTGCGTACGGAACTGATCCCCACCCACCCGAAGACGATCCTGAACAAGATCACCTCTCCGGACCTGGGGATGGGCTACGGCCTCAACCCCTACCAGGGCTGCGAGCACGGTTGCGTGTACTGCTTTGCCCGCCCGACCCACCAGTACTGGGGCTTCAGCGCGGGGGTGGATTTCGAACAGAAGATTCTCTACAAGGCCGAAGCTCCGGCCCTACTACGGGCCGCGTTGCGCAAGAAATCCTACGAACCGCTGCCCATTATGCTGTCCGGTAACACCGACAGCTACCAGCCGGCGGAGCGGAAACTGGAACTGACGCGGCAGTGCGTCGAGGTGCTGCTGGAGCACCGACATCCCTTCGGGCTGATCACCAAAAACAGCCTGATCCTGCGCGACCTCGACCTGCTCCGGGAGGCCGCCGCCCTGAACCTGGTGCACGTTTGCCTCAGCATCACTACCCTCGACGAGGACGTCCGCCGGGTACTGGAGCCCCGCACGGCCAGCATCGATCAGCGTTTCCGGGCGGTCGCGGAACTGAGTGCCGCCGGGGTACCGGTAGCCATCAATATCGCACCCGTCATTCCCGGGCTGACGGAACACGAACTGTTCGGCATCGCGCAACGGGGCGCGGACGCAGGTGCCAGAAAAATAGGGTACTCCGTGGTCAGGTTGAACGATGAGGTGGCCGATATTTTCGTCAACTGGGTCCACCAGGCTATGCCGGACAGGGCCGAGCGCATCCTCAATCGCATCCGGGACTGCCGGGGCGGCGAACTCGGAGAGAAACGATTCGGTATTCGCCACGCCGGGGAGGGAGAGATCGCCCGCATGATCCGTCAGCAATTCGAACTGGCCCGCCGCAAATTCTTTCCCGGGGAGCCCGACTGGCCCGCCTACGATTTTAGCGGGTTCGACCGGTGGCGGCGACCGCAGCTGGAGTTGTTTTAATGACGGAGTCCGGAGGACTCCTTACTAATCAGCTAGGGGCGCCGCCCCTAGCTGTGTATCAGGGAGTCCTCCGGACTCCGTCAGGAACGGCTCCCACTATACAACTCATACTTACAAAACCGGACTTCCACCGGTCCGTTCATCAGTGGCACCCGCCGGCTGGTCCGCAGACCGACCCGCTTCACCGCCGCCGAATTCGCGGAGATCAGCCAGGCAGTATATCCGGCCCAGTTGGACTTGAAGGCGTCCCCGATGGCACTGTAAAAGGCTTCGATGTCCCCCGTCTCCATCCGCATCTCGTAGGGCGGATTAGTCACGAGCAGGCCGCGCTCCGCCTCGCTCTCCGGTGGGAGCAGGTCCGCGAAGGCGGCCGTATCGATCTCCACCTGCGCCAGTAGCCCGATACGTTCCAGGGTACCCCGCGCAATGCGTACCACCTCCGGGTCGATATCGGTACCCACCAGCGGAAAGGGGGCGGTACGCCTACGGGAGAGGGCAGCCTGTCGTACTTCCTCCCACAGCGGCTGATCGTAATCCGGCCACCCCTGGAAACCGAAGGTCCGGAAGAGGCCGGGTGCCTGGTGAGTGGCAATACTCGCGGCCTCCGCCAGGATGGTTCCGGAGCCGCACATCGGGTCGACGAAAGGTTGCTCCCCCTTGAATCCGGCGATGGCCAGTAGCCCGGCGGCGAGTACTTCGTTGAGCGGGGCCTCTCCCGTCTGCTTGCGGTACCCCCGCCGGTGGAGGCCGTCGCCCGAACTGTCCAGGCTGACGTCGGCCAGCCCGTCCCGGTCCACCCGCAGGTGGATGCGCAGGTCGGGGTTACGCTTGTCGACGCCGGGGCGGGCGCCGTCAAACTTTTCCCGGAACTGGTCCACCACCGCATCCTTGGTGAGTTGGGCGAGAAAGTGACTGTTCCGGAACGCACCACCATTGTTGATCACCTGGACGAAGAGCGATCCTTCAGGCTTCAGGTATTGCGACCAGTCGATGGCCCGCAGCCCGTCGTAGAGCGCCTGTTCGTGCGGTGCCTGGAATTGTTCGAGGTGGACCAGTACCCGCAGGGCGGTCCTGATCTCCAGGTTGGCCCGGTAGAGCAATCGCCGGTCGCCCCGGCAGGTGACGACGCGCTTTCCGGTCCGGACTTCTGTGGCGCCGAGGGCGGTAAGTTCAGCGGCCAGGACATCTTCGAGGCCGAATAGGGTGGGGAGGGCTAGGGAGTACATGGCGCGAAGGTAGGTCTAGTATTTAACCACAAAAAGTAGTATATTTGTGACGCAGCAACAAATTTAAACAGCAAGATGAAAATTCAACTCAACTCCTGTGACGCCGACCGCCCGGATCGCCGAGCCATCACCAAGACGATCGAGGAATACGCGGATGGTATGGACCACAACCTGGCCGCCGAGATGTGCGACATCCTCGTGGATGGCAGTCCGGTAGAAATCGAAGTGACTCAGAACAGCAGTTCCGCTTTCCGCACCTTTCGGAAGCTGGACATCGATTACGAGATTCTGGATTAATCCATCGCCGGGATCTCCTCGGTCTCTCCCCAGCGGTAACCGCCCGTCTCCAGCCCCGCCAGGTCCAGTACCCGGTCAATGACCGTACGGACGACGTCTTCCATACTTTCCGGATTGCCGTAAAAGCTGGGGACGGCCGGACAAATAATTCCCCCGGCTTCCGTCAGACTCACCATATTTCGCAGGTGGATCAGGCTGTAGGGGGCCTCCCGGGGCACCAGGATCAGTTTACGCCGCTCCTTGAGGGCTACGTCGGCGGCCCGGGTAGAGAGGTCGTCGCTCACGCCGGTGGCAATTCGGGCCAGCAGTCCCATGCTGCACGGGCAGACCAGCGTAACGCCGTAGCGCGCACTCCCGCTGGCGAAGGGGGCACTGAAATCCCGTTTACCGTAAAAGTCGAAGGGGTAGTTCTCCCACTCCCGGTTACCGAGTTCGAATTCCCAGTTGTACTTGGCATTGTCACTCATGACGACGCCGACCTTGTCCCACTGCTCTCTCAGTTCCAGCAACCGGTCGAAGAGCACCCTGGCGTAGAGGCTACCGCTGCTGCCGCCTACTGCAATGGCGATCTTGTGCTTGGACATGGGGCTTGGTTTGGGGAAGGAACGAGGGGGGAAGGGGATGGTTCATGGGGGGGAGCCCGCATTCGCGAGATCGTATCCGCGAGCCCGCACCCGTGAGGGGTTGAAAACGCCCTCGCTGCCGGGAGGAAGTGGCTGAAGCCACTGCGTCGGGAAATAGGGTTAACCTTCAAGTGGCAGCCTTTGAGAGTCGGTCGTATCCGCGAGCCCGCACCCGCGAGGGGTTGAAAACGCCCTCGCTGCCGGGAGGAAGTGGCTGAAGCTACTACGCCGACAAGGTGGGCCATCCCGCAAACAAAATTTTACGGGTGTCGGTCCTCTCCGCTCCTAAGCCGGCGCGGTAGTGGAGGAGTCGGAGGTCCGAATTTTCGAGAAGGCTTAGTAACCACTCCCTGAAGACTTGACGAATACCACATTGTCCGAGTCCATACCCGCTCCGGTCAGGTAATTATCGATGTCGAATAGACCTTCCAACTCGCCGACCGGGCTGATACGGTAGCTGTTGTATCCAAGTCCCCGCAGCAGGTCGGCCGCCGCCCGGTGAGCGATATTCCCACGCTCCGCCGCCAGGTACTCCATGACGACGGCCGGAGACTGGGTGGACAGCAACTTCCGTGCCCCCCGCAGCACCAGCAACTCCGCCCCCTCCACGTCAATCTTGATGACCCGGGGAGTCAGGGCTTCCCGCCCGGCGATCGCATCCAGCGTATCCGCGGGAATCCGGTGGCGAACCGGCGGGTTCTCGGCCAGCCACGCCGCGCCGGCGAACTGACCGGGGTCGGTGGTATTGTACTCCGAATACTGGTTGGGGAAAGCGTAAAAATCCAGGTGACCGACCGTATCGGAAACGGCCAGCTGGAGGGCCGTCAGCTGAGGTTCCGCACCTGCGTTCTCGCCCAAAATTGCGAAAGTGTCGGGGGCCGCTTCGATGGCAACCACCCGTCCTGTCTTACCGACCAGGGCCGCGCCCAGCCGGCTGAAGTATCCGTAGTGGGCGCCCACGTCGAGGAAGTGATCGCCGGGCGTAAGTCGTTCGATCAGGAAGCGCGCCAGTCGGATCTCGCTGTCGTGTGACTTGCCGCCGGTAAGGTAAATGTCCGTGCTGGCGGGTAGCAATACGGTCATGTTACCACCGAAGAAGGGCTGCACCGTCACGCGCCTGGGCGTCCGGTGACGGCGGTAGCCCAGTTCCCGAAAACCGATGGCGGAGCAGTAACGTACCGGGTCGCGCAACAACCGGCCCCAGCGGGAGGCACCCGCGATATTCGCTACCTTGGCGAGTCCATCTAAATATGTTTGCTTGTGCGCCATGCTAGGATTTTTCTCCGGGCCCCCAAAGGTACGCTGGTCTTGGTCGGCCTGCTATTCCTGATCGGCTGCGGACCCGCTTCCGACGTAGATTTTTCGGCCGATATCGCAGCCGACGACCGCTATCCACTGGGGATCTACTACGGCGGCACGGCCCCGGTAGAAAGTATGCGGCTACCGCTGAAAGCACTGCGAAAGGCCGGCGGAAACCTCCTGGTGGTAGGCGGAGACACCACCAACGGAGCCCGCCTCGATTCCATCCGGATCCTGGCAGGTAAGTCGGGGCTTCGGTTCCTGGTAACGGACCGGGGCGCGCTGCCGTTTCCCCCGGCCGACGATCCGGCCACCCTGGTCACTTCACTGCTGACCGGTGCGCCCTACACCGTCGTGGCCGGTAGCGCCCCGTCACTGCTGAACGCCATTCGGGCACTGAGGATCGTGGAAAGCAGGGTCGACCTGCCCTCCAGCGAACCTGCCGACAACGTGACCGGGAACACATCCTCCGGTCCGGCCCGCGCCCTGGTGGACGCCGCCGGCAATTACGCCATCTACCTCCCCGGCCGGGGGGCGGTCCGCCTGACCCTGGAGGACACTACCCTGACCCGCCGGGTCACCGTAGTCGGTTACCTGGGTACCCAGCGGTCCGAAATACTGAGTCCGCCCTACGACCGGACGATGGAACTGACCTCGGCGGAGGAACGGGGTGGTTGGTTGCTGATTACGGGGGAGTGAGGGGGTGAAGGGGTGAAGTGTTGAGGGGTTGAGGGAGAGCCCACCTTCACCCCTTCAATCCCTCACCCCCTCAACCCCTTCACTTCCCCTACCGGAACTTGTAGTGGAAGGTCCCCACGAAGTAGCGGCCCAGCGCGTCGCTCGTCGTTTCGCTCGTCACGAAGGCCTGGGCCTGACGATTGATGACCGTGTTCTGGTCCAGCAAATCGAAGGAACTGATGCGGAAATAGTGGGGGGCTTTCTTGAACGGACGGATCTCGAGGCTGGCGCGCAGGTCGGGGACGTTCGTCGCCCCGGCAAAGGCGGCCGCCTCGTAGATGCGGTAGAGCAGCATGGTCTCGAAGCGCCACTTGGGGGATACCTCCAGTTCGAACTGACCGACCAGGTCGTGGGTGACGGTCTTGATCACGGGAGATTCGTCATCGTCGAAGGCGTTGCGGCTCTGGCGGTAGGTGTACCCTCCCTTCAGAAAGGTCTTTTCGTTGAATTCCGTGGTGATGTTGGCCCCGCCGCTGAAGTTGGTGGTGGTGTTGCCCCGGGACTCTCCGTCGACGAAGCCCTGACCGGAAGACGAGCTGCCGTTCGCTTCCACGCGGAGTTCACCATTGATGAAGTCCATCCCGATGGTGGCGCCGCTGTACAGACTGCTGTTCCAGCTGTGGCTGACGTTCACGGTCTGGTAAATTTGCTGTCCTTCCGTAAAGGTTACGCTGTTGCCGAAGGCATTGTCGGTGTAGCCGGCGTTCATTCCCAGATTGAGACTGATGGCCCGGAACTGATCGTTGTACCACAGGTAACCGCCCCCGCTGTAGTTGACCGCCGGATTGAGCAACGGATTGCCGATACTGACGCGTCCGCCGCGGCCCGGACGGGCAATGGTTTGCAGCTGACCGGTACTCGGGGCCCGGGGGTTGCCGCGCACGTAGAGGTTGTAAAAACCCTTCTTGCTGCGGATCCGGAAGCGGACATTCGGCAAAAAGTAATTGAAGGTTTCGTCCCGCTGCTCGTCGCCCTTCAGGGTGAGTCCGGTCCGGTAATAATTTCCCGATACGGAGAGATTATTTCCCTTGCCCCAGGTGTGTACGAGGCCGGTCTCCCCCCGGAACTGCTCCCAGTTCCGGGTCAGCAGGTTGGTCGTGGTCTGCTCCTGGAAGCGAAAGTTGAAGTCGCTTTCGTCGCTGTCGAATTCGTAGGACAGTTCGCTTTCCCACCGCCACTTCTCGCCCAGCGGTTCTTCGTAATCCAAGCCGGCACCGTACTCCGACGTGAGGGTGCCCCGGTCCTGGAGCTGCCGCCCGTTAATAAGGGCACCCGGAATGGCCAGCTCCTCGGTGAGTCCGGTGGTAAGGACGTTGAGGTCGTCCTGGGCCTGAAAGCGAGCGGCTTTGGCATTCACGGAAACGGTTCTTCCGGGCTTCCCGAGTCGCCGGCTGTAGTCCAGGTTGATCCGGCCGCCGGGCTCCCGGTTGCTGTTATTCTGATCGATGGTGTAGGATTCCGGGTCCTGGCCGGCGTTGGTCACTTCGACGTCGGAGATGGTCTGATCGTCGCTGGCTACGATGAAACCGACCAGGTTGATGTCCAGCCGGCTGGTGGTGTCCAGGTCTTGCTCGAAACTGGCCGTTATGCGGTGGCTGTAGCTGTCCGTGGCGTCCAGTTGATTGCTGATCGTCTGGCGGAAGGTTCCTTCCCGGTTAAAAGCTTCCCGGGTACGGGCGATCTGGGTCAGTTCCCGGTCGAATAGGGAGTAGCCCAGTTGCAGCTGCCCCTTACCGACGCCGATGCCGTAGTTCAGGCCGGCCGCGATGCTGCGGTTCTGCCCGGGCGTCTGGTCGTCTCCCGCGATGGGTAACTGTCCGTTTCCGCCGCTGCTGTACCAACTTCCCTGGCCGACACTGCGGTTGTAGTTCATCATCTCCTGGCCGGTGAAACCGACGCGGTTAACGTTGTTGATCGTACCCAGCGCCCCGAACTGGCTGGCGTCGGAGATCCGGAACAGCTTACCACCGCCGTCGTAGCGCTCCTGGGTACCCGCCCCGGCAAAGACCTCCCCGAAGAATTTGGCCTTGAAGTCTTCCTTCATTTCCAGGTTAATGGTGGTGTTCTCGGTACCGTCGTCGACCCCGCTGAGCTCTTCCTTATTGGATTTCTGGTCGAATACCTCGACGTTCTTCACGGCCTTGGCGTCCAGGTTCTGGGTGATCAGCGTGGAGCTGCCGGCAAAGAAGGGCTTGCCGTTGATCATCACTTCCTGTACGACCTTGCCGCGCCAGGTGATCTGTCCGCTGGCGTCGATGCTCATGCCGGGCAACCGCCGCAGCAGGTCCTCGACGGCGGCGTTATCGCCCACCGCGAAGGCATCCGCGTCGTACATCATCGTGTCGCCCTTCATGCGGATGGGAATGCGGTCGGCCGTCACCTCCACCCCGTTGAGCAGGAAGCCGGCGGGGTACATTTTTAGTTCGCCGAGCCCGAGGTACTGGTCGCTGGCGGTCACCTCGATGTCCTGGTCGGGCCGCTCGTAGCCCAGGAAACTGACGCGCAGCAGGTACTTGCCGGTAGGGACGTCCTTCATCAGGAAACGACCGTCATTATCGGTAGTGCCGAAACTCGTCAGCAGTGTATCCGAGGTACGCAGCAGGATGGCATTGGCCCCGGGAAGGGTAGTGCCGGTGGTATCGATCACGGTGGCCGAGATGTCGCTCTGGGCGCGGACGCAGGTGCAAAAAAGGCTGAAGAGCAGAAAGAGGGTAAGGGTATTGCTGGGTTTCATGTGGGTGTATATTGCTGGACGGGTTATGTGTGTATTCAGGGGGCGATAGTCAATGGTCAGTGGCCGGTGACTACTGACCATTGACTGCGGAAATGATCGGTAGAGCCAGTTAATTCCTTTCCCACCCCCTTCTTCTCCGTTCCATCGCTTCCTCGCGCTTGGCCCGGATCTTTTCGAACTTCTCCCGGCTGATCTTGTCGCCCTCGGTGGGCCGTTCCAGGGTGAGTTCCTCGGGGTTGGGGTTCATGGTGGTCATGGTGTATTCGGTGAAGCTGCCCTCGTTCTGCACCTTCAGGTAGACGATAGCGCCGGGCAGTCCGCCGTAACCCCGGGGGCCTACGCCGATCGGGATGGTGCGGGTGAAGTAGGCCGTCAGGGTATCCCCCTCGATGGAGGTGGCGTAGGCCACTTCGCTGGGCAGGGTGTAGGCCATGTTGGGCCGCTGGTTGGCGGGGATCTCCCAGTCGGGGGCGACCCAGGCATCCTCCATGATGAAGCTGCGGTCCATGATGCGGCGGTAGTCGGTCACCAGGCTGTCCTGGATGGAAGTGTAGTAAACGTCCGGATTATCTTCCTGGCTCATCCACCAGTTGCGGCGGCCCTGGCCCGTAGACTTAGGCTTCGGGAGCGATCCGTAGGAGAAGGCCTCGGTGGTGAAGGTCACGCGGCCGGGGCTGTCGAAGTCTCCCCTTTCCTGGGCCTCCTTGATCCGCTTCTTGGTGTCGATACTGGCACCTTCCCAGACTTCGAAAGTGCGGCTTTCGTTGTAGTCGATGGTACCGCTGCTGATCTGGGCGCAGAGTATTGCGGGTAAGAAAAGGGCACTGGTAATCAGGAGGCGGAACGTCAGTAAACGCATGCTGGTAAGAGTTTTAAGCTTGGTTAGTTTGAAAGTTAACGTTGGCAATTGATTCTTGCCGCAACGTTAACACCTCATTATACCAATGGACTCCTACTGTCGATTAAAGGTTGTAAAAGTTTTCCTTTTACGTTGATCAATCCTGTTTTTTGTACGGAGGAACTCCCCGGCATCCACCGGTTTCCCCTCGGCGGGGTCCGTCAGTTCCGGCTCTTCCGTTAGCAGGTCGATGGACTGGGCCACGTAGGCGAACTCCCGCCCGCCGTTCTTCACCTGGAGGAGTAAGATGGCCCCCGGCAGGCCGTAGTAATTTTCCGGCCCGACCCGTACCGGCAGGGAGGGGGCGTAACCGGCCAGCAGGGTGTCCCCGGTTTCCGTTACCGCCGTCGCGAACCGCAGGTCTATTCCGGTAGGGGTGGCCCCGGCCCGGCTGTCCTCCTCCAGTAACTTCCAGGGGAGTAGGGTAGCGGTGCCACTGACCAGGAAGGGTTTCTGGGCGAGTTGCACACTGTTGAGGTAAGTTCCGTCGGTCGGGTTGGTCCGTCGGTGCTCCTGGAAATCGCTGCCCAGCACGGTTACTTCCCCGCCGCCGGGTAGCTTCAGTGTTTTATCCGCGGTAGGCTGTTCCCGCCAGTGAAAGGCTTCCGGAGTGAAGGTGGCCACGTAGGATCGGTCGAAAGTTCCGTTGGCGAAGGCATTGCCGAGGGTTTCGGAAATTTTATCCTTTACGCCCGACGCTTCCATCTCTTTTTTGAGCTTGTACACGGTTTGCTTCTGGTAGGTAATGGTTCCGTAGCTGACCTGGGCGGAGAGAGGAGTTCCGAGGAGTAGGGATAGGAGGAGCAATAGGAATAGGGAATGGTGAAAGTGACGAAGATTCATACTGTGGGTTTTATTGAGCCAAAGGTCCACCTCCCAGCGGTCCAAACCCGTTAACCCCACTTAAACAAGGTTAATTAAGGTTAACCGACTTGGAGGCGGGCCCCGTATCCCCCTTTCTTTACCACCATGAAGCGGCTGACCCTCTATTTTTCTTTAACCCTGCTGCTGCTCGCCGGCTTTCTCGGCTGGTGGTGGTCGCGGGAATACCGGCGGGAGCGAACGGAGCTCCGGGAGGCGGTCCGCAACGAACTGCGGGAATTCAGCCTGCGGGTGATGCTCGACCTGGCCATCGACAGTCCTACGCTGGAACTCAGTCACGGAAACGCCATTCGTTTCCAGATACGCGATGACAACGGTAAGTTCCGGGAAGTCACCGGCGCGGATACCACGCTGACCAACGGAGAACTGGAAATCACCAAGGTGCAACTGGACACCCAGCTGCAACTGATGACCCGGCAGATCCTCGACCCCAACTTCTCCGTAGGGCAGAACGACCAGGTCGAACGGTTGGTGGCCGAACGGTACGGCGTACGCTTACGGGGTCTCGGCTACGAGGAACGGCGGATGGTGTTTGCCGCGGACGATACCCTCATGCTGGTGCAGCACACCATTCGCCGCGATAAACCCCTGGATGCCGACCGGACGATCTACCAGATTACGGATTACCGGGGTACCCTGCTGATGACGTTGGTTCCCCAGTTCCTCTTCGGGGGGCTGCTCCTCGGCGCTACCGGATTGGCCTTCGGTACCGCCCGCCGCAACCTGGCCGAACGGGACCGGCAACTGACCGAAAAGGATGCCCTGGTCGCCAACTTGGCCCACGAACTCAAAACGCCCATCGCGACGGTCGGCGTGGCCCTGGAGGCCATCTCCGATTTCGGGGCCGATGCCGTCCGCCAGCGGGAGTACCTGGCGATCGGGCGGGCCGAACTGGATCGCCTGGACCGGCTCGCCGATCGCGCCCTGGCCACCCTGAATGCCGGAACCGACGGTACGTTATTGATCAACCCCGCATCCTGCGATCTCGCCCAAATCCTGCAAAATGCCTGGGACCGCCTGGAAATGGCCCGGCCCCGGCCCTCCGCTACGCTCAAAGTGGACGGAGCCTCGTCGGCCCGGCTGCGCGGAGACGCCCAGTACCTGGACCACCTCTGTCATAACCTGCTGGACAATGCCCGCAAGTACGGCGGCGAACCGTTGCGTATTCACGCTTCCTTCAGTCGACTGCCCGGTACCCTGCGCATGACCCTGCGCGATAACGGCCCGGGTATTCCCGCCGCCGACCGCAAGCGCGTCTTCGAACGTTTTTACCGGCTGCCCGGGCCGGGGCACGCCGTGAAGGGGCACGGACTCGGGCTGGCCTTCGTCCGCCAGATCGCGGTCGCTCACGGGGGGCGTATCCGGGTGACCGGTGACAACACGCCGGGCGCCATTTTTATCCTCGAACTTCCCCTGGCATGACCGATTTGCAGCTGCTGTACGTAGAGGATGAGGTCCTGCTGGGCCGCATCGTCCAGGAAAGCCTGGAAAGCCGGGGCTGCCGCATCGACTGGTACAAAAGCCTGGGCGAGGCCGCGGGTGCCGACTTTCCCGAAGGGGGGTACGACGCGGCGGTAATCGACGTACAACTACCAGATGGTGAGGGGTTTACCCTAGCCAAACAACTCCGCGGCCGTTACGCCGATCTGCCCATTCTCTTCCTCACCGCCCGGGTGACGGCCCGCGACGCCCTGGCCGGATTTGCCGCCGGCGGGAACGACTACATCCGCAAACCCTTCAGTATGGAGGAGTTACTGGTGCGCATCCAGAACCTGGTTCGTCTCCGTGCCGACCGCTCGCCCCGGAAGGCGACCGATACCGCCGATCCCCTCACCTTCGGCCGTTGCACCTTCGACCACCGCCGGCTGGCCCTCACCACGCCGGAGGGCGACTTCGAGCTCAGCCACCGGGAAGCCGAATTGCTCCGGCTACTTTACGACCACCGGACCCTGGAAGTCATTCCCCGTTCCCTCATCCTGAATGAATTGTGGGGCGACGATGGCTTCTTTCACTCCCGCAACCTGGATGTGTATATGCGCAAGTTGAGGGGTTACCTGGGACGGGAAGCCGGGGTAGTGGTGGTGACGCTGCGGGGGGTGGGGTACCGGTGGGTGGAGGAATAACAACCACCCCTCCCCCCAAAGCGTTACCTTTACTCCATGACGCCACAGGAAAAACAAGACTGGATCACCCGCGTAGACAGCGCCCTCGACGACGTGCGCCCCCACCTCGCCATCGACGGCGGCAACATCGAGGTCCTCGACGTAAGCGACGGAAAGATCGTTCAGGTCAAGTGGCTGGGGGCCTGCAACGGCTGCTCCATGACCGCCATGACGATGAAGGCCGGTGTGGAACAGGCCATCAAGGGCCGGCTGCCCGAGATTAATGGCGTAGTGGCGGTTAATTGAACCTGCGCCCCGATTGCCGCGCCTTCGCAACCGATTTTGTACATCCCGATGAATCCCAGGAGCTAAGTCACCCCTCTCCCGGGCAGCGGGGCGAACAAAAGTGACGGGCGGATAACCCAAACAGATTTCATACATCCCGATGAATCCCAGGAGCTAAGTCACCCCTCTCCCGGGCAGCGGGGCGAACAAAAGTGACGGGCGGATCACCCGGACAAATTTTCTACATCCCGATGAATCCCAGGAGCTAAGTCACCCCTCTCCTGGGGAGAGGGGCCGGGGGTGAGGTTCTCTATGCAACTCTTCTACCAGCCCCATCTCCAACCCGGCCTTACCGAACTCCGCCCGGAAGAAGCCCGCCACGCCGCCCAGGTACTCCGCAAACGGACCGGTGACGAAATAGACCTCGTTGATGGCCGGGGCGGCTGGTTCAAAGCCACCATCGTCGACATCAGCAAGCGGGGCTGTACCGTGGAGTCCCGCCTGCTCCGCCGGGAGACCGAGCGCGCCGGACATACCCTCACCCTCCTGGTCGCCCCCACCAAGAACATCGACCGCTTCGAGTGGGTACTGGAGAAAGCCACCGAGATCGGTATCGACCGCATCGTACCGATCCTGACGGAACACTCCGAGCGCAAGCGCATCCGCAACGACCGCCTCGAACGCATCCTGGAGGGGGCCATGAAACAGAGTCTCCGGGCCTGGCTCCCGGAGCTGGAGGAACTGCAAACTTTCGAGACGGCCCTGATGGCAACGCATCTGAACGACCTCCGGCTGCTGGCTTATCTCGGGGCCGACCAAACACCGCTGCTGGCGAACAACTACCAACCCGGGGACAACGTTACCCTTGCAATCGGACCGGAGGGCGGGTTCAGCCCCGAAGAGGCAAAACTCGCAAGGAGTACCGGCTACGAATTCGTCAGCCTCGGCCCCCACCGGCTCCGCACCGAAACGGCGGCCATCACGGCCGTCCATACCATCGAATCCCTGAACTGGACATGAAGAAACTACGCCCGCTCTACTTGCTTACCGCCCTGCTCTTTTTAGTCAGCTTTGCACCTGCGTCCCCGCCCCCGTCGGTGGACAATGCCAAACTCCGCCTGGGCCTGCTGAAGTACAACGGCGGCGGAGACTGGTACGCCAACCCCACGGCCCTGCCCAACCTAGCCGTGTTCTGCAACGAGACACTGGGCACTAATTTCTCGGCCGATTACGGTACCGTCGAAGTCGGGAGCGCCGAACTCTACAACTTTCCCTGGATCCACATGACCGGCCACGGCAACGTGGTATTCAGTAGCAGTGAAGCCGAAAACTTGCGCAATTACCTCATTGCCGGCGGCTTTCTCCACATCGACGACAACTACGGTATGGACCCCTACGTACGCGTTGCGATGGAGCAGGTATTTCCCGAACTGAGCTTCGTGGAAGTCCCCTTCGACCACCCGGTATACCGCCAGACCTTCGAGTTCAAAAACGGACTGCCCAAGATACACGAGCACGACGGCGAGTCTCCCCAGGGATTCGGCCTTTTTTACCAGGATCGCCTGGTCTGTTACTATTCCTACTCCTGCGACCTCGGCGACGGCTGGGAGGACGAAGCCGTTCACAACGACCCGCCGGAAATCCGCCGCGCGGCCCTGCAGATGGGGGCGAATCTGATCGAGTACGCGTTTGTGCAGTAATACGCTTCAGGGATTGATCACCGCGCTACGGTGGCGATCAGCCTGACCCGCTTCCCGTCTAAAAATCCCCGGTACAACTTCCCGTCCTCCACGATCAGCATCTCGCCGAGGCTGCCGAATTTTATGCTCGAATCAACGGCGATCACCCGGTTGTTGAAGAACCCGTGAATGGACTGAAAGGAGGTGTGGCCGACGATGATGCGTTCCGCGTCGATCCGGTTCAGGATGTAGCTGATGTCCTTGGCGGTCACGCCGGTCTTACTGAAGTACCCCCGGTACCAGAGGGGCCCCTGACGGCCGTGCAGCAGACTGAGGCGCCTGCTTTCCGCCTTGGCGTCCCGGATGTCGGTGTCAATCAGGTAGCGGTGATAAATTTCGTTCAGTTTCGTGATGTCGTCGACCTCCTTCAGCATTTCCCGGCTGAGTCCGCCGTGAACGTAGACGGTTTCGTTGATGCGTACGACCAGGGGAAGACTGCGTAACCAGCGGCCGAGGTAGGTGTCGGGGCCGTACAGTTCCTTGTAGAACTTCTGAATCAAGCTGGTGGAGGTCCGGTAACGGGCATTGATGTAGCGATCGTCCCCCTCCAGGATCATGGTTTCGTGGTTGCCGAGCAGAAAATGGACGCGGCCACCGGCGGCGGCGGCCTCGATCTGTAGATTGTGAATGAGCCAGAGGATCTCGGTGACCCGGTCACCACGGTCGAAGATGTCGCCTACGATCACCAGGTGACCCGCTCCGAAGATCCAGCGCAGGTCTTCGTCGATGATACCCTGGTTCAATAATAGCGTCCGGGTCACGTCGTACTGCCCGTGCATGTCGCTGAGGGCCACTACGTTCTCCACGCCGGAGAAGCTGAAATGCTCGGGCAGCGTAAAGGTCCGGTCGGGATCCACGAGTTCCGGGCGGAAAGCGGTGAAGGCGGGCAGGGCCTCGGAGAACGGCCGCTGGTGGCCGGTGCGGGCCTCGGTGTCGGCCCAGTAGGCCGTCAGCCCCTGCTCTTCGTAGATGAGGTAGGGGCCGTCGCGGTGCTCCACCGCCGCTTCCTGGGCCTTCCCCGGCAGGGTCAGGGCACAACAAAGCAGGAGGAGGGCGGCGGCGCGCAGGTGCATGTTTTTCGACTTTAAGGCAATGTTACAAAGGTGTAAACTAGCGCTTCTGTTTAAACCGGGGGGCAGATTGTTATTTCGGTAACGTATTTCAGGGGAACACTTGTGGGGGGTATTGCACGTTAGGAGAGGGTAAAACACTTGCCATGAATCGAATTTCCTGCCTTTTATTTTTGTCGCTCTTCGCCTCCGGACTGAGTGCCCAGATCGGAGTGGCGACGTACTACAATGTGAATACGCTTCGAAATGCCGCGATTAATGAGGCATTTACCGGTGACTACTTAAATAACGGTCCTGAAATAGCCGTAAACTACTGGTTGCGCTTACCGAATAAGAGAGTAGAATTTCTACCCACACTCTTTTATAACCAGGCAGACATTCGCTCCGAGCGAGCCACGAACTATCAGTTTGGCGTTCAACTCAAGACGAACATCTATCCCTTTGATTTTGGTGGTGATTGTGACTGCCCGACCTTCGGTAAGCAGGGACCACAGCTACAGAAGGGTTTTTTTGTTCAGATTGCTCCCGGGTACACAATTAATCGCATGAACTACGATGAAGAGCTGACCATAGCTGGCGAGCGGGTTTCGTCATTCAGTAATTCATTTCTCACGCTTGCCGGCTCCGTTGGAATTGACATTG
Source organism: Lewinellaceae bacterium (assembly GCA_963838715.1). Taxonomy (GTDB): domain Bacteria; phylum Bacteroidota; class Bacteroidia; order Chitinophagales; family Saprospiraceae; genus Neolewinella. Next base: position 894,461 of record CAWISE010000009.1, on the reverse strand, counting down.
GCTTATCTAATTTCTTAACCGTTACACCTACGGTGGGCTACCGAGTTGGTTTTGGGGGGGTTGATGAGATAGATTTTTCGAGCAGTGGTGTAATCGATTCGGAACCGTTGTATCCTGCTACCCTACAACTCGGCCTCCACCTGGGCTTCCGGCTGGACGCGGACAAGTACTGACCGGGGTAATGTAGGTCCTCGTCGGATGTCATTCTTTCGGCGGTAGTCGAAGGAATGATCGTCCGATGTGTGACCGACGCAATACCCGCGGCTGAAGCCGCAGCCGGCAGACGATTGAAATCCTCCGCAGACTAAAGTCCGCGACACTCGCTTTGCCATCGTAATACCGCCGCCAAGAGTTTACCACCCCGCCCGCCGGCCCGCTTACCTTAGTGGTAATCGCTACTTCCCTTATGCCCCAACGTCTCAACAAGTACAGCCACAACGTCACCAGTAACCCCGAACAGCCGGCCGCCCGCGCCATGCTCTACGCCATCGGCATGACCGACGAAGACATGGAGAAGGCCCAGGTCGGCGTCGTCTCCACCGGCTGGGAGGGTAACCCCTGCAATATGCACCTCAACGGTCTGGCCGCACAGGTGCGCGACGGCATCAACTCCGACTCCCTGATCGGACTGGTCTTCCACACCATCGGGGTAAGCGACGGCATCAGTATGGGTACGGACGGGATGCGCTTCAGCCTCACCAGCCGCGACGTGATCGCCGACAGCATCGAGACCGTCGCCGGCGCCCAGTGGTACGACGGGCTGGCCACCGTGGTGGGCTGCGACAAGAATATGCCCGGGGCCATGATCGCCCTGTGCCGGGTCAACCGGCCGGCCATCCTGGTCTACGGAGGAACCATCAGCCCCGGCTGCTACAACGACGAGAAACTGGACATTGTCTCCGCCTTCGAGGTGCTCGGCAAGTACCGCACCGGCCAGGTCGACCAGGAGCAGTACAAGAATGTAATTCGCCACGCCTGCCCCGGCTCCGGGGCCTGCGGAGGAATGTATACGGCCAACACCATGTCGAGTGCCATCGAGGCGATGGGCATGGCGCTGCCCTACAACTCCAGCATCCCGGCCAACCACATCGACAAGAACGCCGACTGCGCCAGGGTGGGGGAGTACATGCAACTCCTGCTGGAACGGGACATCAAACCCCTCGACATCGTCACGCAGAAGAGCATGGAGAACGCCATCGTTACCCTCACCGCCCTGGGCGGGAGCACGAATGCCGTTCTCCACCTGCTGGCCATTGCCCGTACGGCCGGCATCGACCTGACGATCGATGATTTCCAGCGGATCAGCGACCGGACGCCCTTCATCGCCGACCTCAAGCCGAGCGGGAAGTACGTGATGGAAGATCTCTACTACGTGGGAGGGGTGCCGGCCGTCATGAAACGACTGCTGGCCGAGGGGCTGCTCCACGGCGACTGCCTCACCGTTACCGGAAAGACGCTCGCCGAGAACCTGGCCGAACTACCCGATTTGCCGGCGGACCAGGAGATCATCCGCCCCTTCAGTAACCCCATCAAAAAACAGGGCCACCTCCAGATCCTCTACGGCAATCTGGCGGCCGAGGGGTCGGTGGCCAAGATCACCGGTAAGGAGGGAACCCGTTTCATGGGTACCGCCCGGGTATTCGATTCCGAACTGGCGGCCAATACGGCCATCGGCAAGAAGGAGATCAAATCCGGAGACGTGGTCGTCATCCGCTACTGCGGCCCCAAGGGTGGCCCCGGGATGCCGGAGATGCTCAAGCCGACCAGCGAAATCATGGGGCAGGGGCTCGGCAAGGAGGTCGCCCTCATCACCGACGGGCGCTTCAGCGGCGGCACCCACGGCTTCGTGGTGGGCCACATCAGCCCCGAGGCCCAGGTCGGTGGCCTCATCGCCCTGATCGAAGACGGTGACATCATCAACATCGATGCCGACAACAACGTCCTCAACCTGGAAGTGGACAAGTCCGTCCTGGATGCCCGCCGGGCCAACTGGCGGCAACCCGCCCCCCGCGCCACCTTCGGCGTGCTGAAGAAATACGCCGCCCTGGTGAGCTCCGCCAGCCAGGGGTGCGTGACCGACCAATTTGACACCGATTTCTCCCCGGCTACCGCAGCACAAACTACCGTATCATGACCGGCACCGCCCCAGTTGAAAATTTTGCACCCGCGACCCCGCCCGTACGCATATCCGGAGCTCACGCCCTGTTGCAGTGCCTGGTCAACGAAGGCGTGGATACCATATTCGGGTATCCCGGCGGTGCCATCATGCCCGTCTACGACGCCCTGATCGACTACGAAGGCCAGCTCACCCACATCCTGCCCCGCCACGAACAGGGAGCCGTGCACGCCGCCGAGGGGTACGCCCGGATCAAGCGGGAGACCGGCGTGTGCATGGCCACCAGCGGCCCCGGTGCGACCAACCTGATCACCGGCCTCTGCGACGCTTACCTCGACAGTTTGCCCCTGGTCGCGATCACCGGACAGGTACCCGGTCACCTGCTCGGCAGCGATGCCTTTCAGGAGGTCGACGTGGTGAACAGTACGATCCCGGTCACGAAGTGGAACTACCAGATCACCGATCCGAAGGAGATCGGCTGGGTGTTCAAAAAAGCCTTTCACGTGGCCAACAGCGGCCGCCCCGGTCCGGTGGTCATCGACATTACCAAGGACGCCCAACTGGCGATGGTGGATTTCGTGTACCCGGAGAGCCACAATATCCGCAGTTACCGCCCCTACCACAAACCCAAACGCGGTCAGTTACGCGAGGCGGCCCGGCTGATCAACGCCGCCGAACGCCCCTATATCCTGGGCGGACACGGTATTCACATCGCCCACGCACAGACCGCCTTCCGCCACTTCGTGGAAAAAACAGGTATCCCCGTAGGAGTGACCTGCCACGGGCTGTCCAGTTTGCCCAACGACCACGAACTGTTCACCGGCATGCTCGGCATGCACGGCAACTACGGTCCTAATTTCCTGACCAACGAGGCGGACGTCATCATCGCCATCGGTATGCGCTTCGACGACCGGGTGACGGGAAAACTGAGCACTTACGTCCCCAACGCCCGGGTGATCCACATTGAGGTCGACCCCGCCGAGATCAATAAGAACGTCCGGGCCCACGCCCCCGTACTCGGGGATGCCCGCGAAGTACTGGAAGCCCTGCTACCCATGGTGGATGACCGGGAATACCCCGACTGGATCGCCCGCTTCCGGGAGTGCGACCGCATCGAGCACGAAAGGGTGATCTCCGAAGCCATCCGGCCCACCGAAGACGGGCAGATCCGCATGGGGCAGGCCATCCGGGAGGTCAGTAACCAGACGGAGGGCAGGGCCATCGTGGCCACCGACGTGGGCCAGCACCAGATGATGGCCGCCCGCTACTACGAATACAGGGGGCACGACCAGTGGGTCAGTTCCGGCGGGGCAGGTACGATGGGCTACGGACTGCCCGCCGCCTTCGGGGCCAAGTACGCCGACCCGACCCGGCAGGTGGTTGCCTTCATCGGCGACGGGGGTTTCCAGATGACGCTCCAGGAACTCGGCCTCTGTGCCCAGTGGAACGTCGGCGTCAAGATCGTTTTGCTGGACAACAACTACCTCGGAATGGTGCGTCAGTGGCAGGAATTATTTCACCAACGCCGCTACAGTTCCGTCGAACTCCAGAATCCCGACTTTATTACCATCGCAAAGGGGTTCGGCGTGCCCGGCCGCGAGGTCAGTGACCCCGCCGAAGTACCGGGAGCCATTGCCGAAATGCTCGCCCACGAGGGTCCGTACCTGTTGCACCTGCACACCGTGAAGGAGGATAATGTTTTCCCGATGGTGCCGGCGGGTAAGGCGGTGAGCGAGGTGATTTTAGGGCCGGAAGACCTTCGTTAGACCGTTGGACCGGTAGACCATCCAACGGTCTACCGGTCCAACGGTCCAACACCTCCAACACCTCCAAATATCCACCCCATGTACACCATCACCGTTTTCACCGAAGACCAGACCGGTCTCCTCTCCCGCGTAGTCGGCATCTTTAACCGCCGGAACCTCAGCATCGTGAGCCTCACCACGAGCGCGAGCAGCGACGAGACGATCTTCCGGTTCACCATTGTCGTGGACGTAGACGAGGAGATGGTGCGTAAGCTGGTCGCCCAACTGGATAAGCAGGTAGACGTACTGAAGGCCTTTTACTACACCGACGACGAGATCGTTTACCAGGAGATCGCCCTGTACAAGGTGCCCATCGATGTTTTCTCCAACGGCAGTGCGGTCGAGCAGATGATCCGCCGCCACAACGCCCGAGTGCTGCTCATCGAGCCGGAGTACGTGGTCATCGAAAAGACGGGCCATGAGTACGAGACGGAGGCGCTGCTGGAAGAACTCAAACAAGTGGGGATCTATGAATTCGTCCGTTCCGGCCGGGTGGCGATCGTCAAGGAAATGGAGCGGCTCAACAACTACCTCCAGCAATTACAAGCCGTTAATTAGCGGTACATTCCGGCAAAATCTTATCCGATCATGACCGACTACCAGAATTTACTCGTCGAGGAAACCGATGGCATCGTCCACCTCACCATCAACCGTCCCAAGGCCCTGAATGCCCTCAACCAGCAAACGATGCGGGAGCTGGAAGCCTTTTTCGGTACGGATTACGCCGACCGAACCGACATCACCGGCGTCTTACTCACGGGCAGCGGTGACCGCGCCTTCGTAGCGGGGGCCGACATCAAGGAATTTCTGGGGGTCGCTGCCGAGGGCTCCGGCCGTCAGATGGCGGAGAACGGACAGCGTATCTTTTTTCTCATCGAGAACTTTCACCGGCCGGTGCTGGCGCTCATCAACGGTTTTGCCCTGGGCGGCGGCTGCGAACTGGCCATGGCCTGCCATATGCGTATCGCCACCGATACGGCCCGCTTCGGCCAGCCGGAAGTCAACCTCGGTATCATCCCCGGCTACGGCGGCACCCAGCGGCTCAACCAGTACATCGGCAAGGGAAAGGCCGTCGAAATGACGCTGACCGGCAACATGATCGACGCGGCGGAAGCCTACCGCATCGGCCTGGTGAACTACGCCCTGCCGGCGGCGGAAGCCCGGGCCAAGGCCCTGGAAATACTGAACACCATCGGTACGAAAGGGCCCATCGCCATCGAGCAGAGCCTGAAGGCCATCAATGCCTACTACGCCAACGAGGCAGGCTTCACGGCGGAAGCCACGGCCTTCGGCGTTGCCTCCGGCGCGGAAGATTTCCAGGAAGGCGCCGCGGCGTTCGTGGAGAAGCGGAAGGCGAATTTCCGGGGGAAATGATCGAATTGAGATCGCATCAAGCTAAAGCATGATGCTAGGCCGGAGCAAAGGGCCTTAAAGGCCCTGGGGAACGTCCAGGGTGTTGCTTTAGCTACACGCGTGCGCGGTACACGGGCGGCGGCGCGCAGGTGCCAACCCGACACAAAAGGGCCGGGAGATCGACGTGATCTTCCGGCCCTTTTGCATCAGTTGGAAATCGGTTACTCCTGTACCTCTTCCAGCTCCACGTAGAACATCAGTTCGCTGTTCGGCGGAATGTCACTACCCGCGCCGGCGGCTCCGTAGGCGAGTTCGGAGGGGATGAAGAGACTGGCACGGGCACCTTCCTTCAGCAGGGCGATTCCTTCGTCCCAACCGGGAATGACGCGGCCCTGACCGAGGGGGAAGGGAATACCCTGGCCGCGCTCGAAGCTCTGGTCGAAGATGCGACCGTCGGACACCAGTTTACCGAGGTACTGGACCACGACACCCTTGTTGACCTGGGCCTGGGGGCCGGTACCCTCCTCGTGAATAATGTACTTCAGTCCGCTGGGCGTGGTCTGGATGCCTTCCAGGGTGCCGGCTTTGTACTGATTGTAGATGTCTTCGGCGAAGGTTTCGATGTCCTTACCACGCTCGCGGATGGCGTTCTGAGCGGCCATGGCCTCCTCCTGGAGCTTGGCCTGGCGGCTGTTGAACTCGTCCTCGCTGATGATCTCGGTGGTGACCACCTTATAGACCATCACGGAGTCGTTCTCCATCCCGGGAGGCTTGGTGGGGTACTTGTCGAGGCTGACCCGCACGATGGCGCTGTCACCGACCCGCATGTAACGGAGGACGTCCTCCACGGGACCGATCTGCTGGGCGTCCTGGACGGTATCCGGGGCGATCTTCAGAACGGGGGCGTCTCCGCCGGTGGTGCGGGTGTCGAGCAGGACGCTGTCACCGTCGGTGCTGATGGAAGCCTGGAAGTAAGCGAACTCTCCGGCCTTGGGAAGATCGCCGCTGCCATTTTCCTTGAAGAGCTGGTAGCGGTTACCGGCCTTGGAAGTGATGAAACCACTGCCGTCCCCCGATTCACAGGCGGTCAGGCCGAGGGCTCCCGCGAGCAGGAGGAAAGATAGAATACGCATATTATTGATTGTTAAATTCGTGATACGCCGTTTCGATCTCGGCGGCGTAGTTGGGTAAAAGCTTTTTAAATTTATTGATGGTCGTACCCAGCGGCGCGAAGCTGGCGCCTCCCGCGGCATTGCGGTGGCCGCCCCCGCGGAAGTGCTGTTTACAGATCTGCTGAACGTCCATCGTCCCCTTGGAGCGCAGACTCATCTTGACGATGGTCGGCTGCTCGTGGATGAAGGCGGCGATCATCATGGCGGGCATCCGTAGGATATAGTTGACGATGCCCTCCGTGTCTCCCCGCCGGATGTCGAAGTGCTCGTAATCCTCCTTGGTCAGGTAGATGATGCCGGTGCGGTGGTCGAAGTTGAGCTCCATCCGGTTGGCCAGGCAGTGGCCGAGTAACCGGAGTTGCTTCTCCGTCATGGTGTTCCAGATGTGGTCCTGCACCTTGTAGTCGTCGGTGCCGGCCTCCAGTAGCCTGGCTACCGTCCGGAACAGGGCGGGGGAAGTGCTGTATTTGAACCCGCCGGTATCGGTAATGATGCCGGTATAAAGGCAATCGGCGACTTCCTTCGTAACGCGCCCGGCATCCCCCAGGGCGTCGATGAATTCGTAGACCATCTCGCAGGTGGAGCTGCTCTCCGGCTGACTGATCATGTGGTTGGCGATCGGCTCCGGAAAAAGGTGGTGGTCGATCATGATCCGGGGCCGTTCGTCCTGCTCCAGTCCGGCGGCTACCTTGTCGATGCGGTCGAAACTGTTCAGGTCGAGAATGAAAAACAGTTCGGCGGCATCCATCACTTCCCGGGCCCGCTCCGTCTCGTTGTCGTAAATAAGTATCTCTTCCACCGCCGGCAGGAAGTGCAGAAATTCCGGCGACTCGCTGGGCAGGACGATGTTGACCCGGTGACCGAGGCCACGCAAGTAGTGCAGTAGCCCGAGGGAGGAACCCACCGCGTCACCGTCAGGATTGCGGTGACTGAGGATGACTACGTCCCGGGGCGAAGCGAGCAGGGCGGTGATTTCTGATTTGTTGAACTCCATAGTGGGTAGTGAAAAAGACGTGCAAAGTTCCGAAAAAATGGCGGGCCGACCAAAAGTGCTTACTTTTGCGGCCCCAAACCTAAAATAACTACCATGGCTACCAACCGCACTTTCACCATGATCAAGCCCGATGCCGTCAAGAACGGACACATCGGTGCCATCCTCGAACAGATCAACGCCGCCGGCTTCCGCATCGTCGCGATGAAGTACACTAAGCTCAGTGCCGAAAAGGCCGGAGAATTCTACGCCGTTCACGCCGAGCGCCCCTTCTACGGTGAGCTCGTCGAGTTCATGAGCAGCGGACCCATTGTTGCCGCCATCCTGGAAAAGGACAACGCCGTGGCTGACTTCCGTACGCTGATCGGTGCCACCAACCCGGCCGAGGCTGCCGAAGGTACCATCCGTAAAAAATTCGCTACCAGCATCGGAGAGAACGCCGTCCACGGTTCCGACAGCGATGAGAACGCCGCCATCGAGGGGTCGTTTCACTTCGCCGGTACGGAGGTGTTTGCGTAAATCTTATGAGTCCGGAGGACTCACTTTAAATAGCTAGGGGTCCGGACCCCTAGCTGGATAGAAAGAGTCCTCCGGACTCCTCATTATGTTGTTCCCCGACCACCCCCGCATCCTCGTCCTCGGTGACGTCATGATCGACCGCTACCTCAGTGGTCGGGTGGACCGCATCAGCCCCGAGGCCCCCGTTCCGGTCATCCGGTTGGGTGCGGAGGAGAACCGGCTGGGCGGGGCGGGCAATGTCGCGCTCAACCTCTGGGCCCTGGGGGCGGAGACCGGGCTGGCCGGTGCCATCGGTGGTGACGATAATGCCCTGTTACTCCGCCGTATCCTGACCGAGCACGCCATTGACGGCAGTCTGCTGCTCGACGATCCGGATCGCTGCACGACCGTCAAGACCCGCCTAATGGCCCAGGGGCAACAATTGCTGCGCGCCGACCGGGAGGATACCCACGACCTCAGCGCCGCCATGACGGAGCGGCTGCTGGCCGCCGTCGGTAAGCTGCTGTCCGGAACTTCCGTGGATGTACTCCTGCTCCAGGATTACAACAAGGGCGTACTGACGGAGGCACTGATAACCGGGGCCATCGAACTGGCCCGGGAACATGGTGTCCGGGTAGTCGTCGATCCCAAGGCGACTAACTTCTGGACCTACCAACGGGTGGATATCTTCAAGCCGAACCTGCGCGAGATCCAGCAGCAGGTCGACTTTCCCGTGACTCCCGTTCTGGCCGATCTCGACCGGGCCGCCGCTTTCATCTTTGACCGCCTCGGCACCAGAGCGGTAATGATCACCCTGTCCGAGCACGGCATCTACGTCCACGATGGTACCACCAGCGAGATACTCCCCACTGCTGCCCGCCGGGTAGCTGACGTCAGCGGGGCCGGAGATTCCGTGATCGCCGTCGCCGCCTGTGGTCTGGCCGCCGGTATGCCCCTGCGCGACATCGCCCGCCTCGCCAACCTGGCCGGAGAACAAGTGATCGCCAAGAGTGGAGTGGTGCCGGTAAACCTGGCGGCATTGACCCAGGCCTGGGAGAAACTGACGGCTTAGTCGTAGTGATTTTTGCACCTGCGTCCCCGCCCTTTTTAGGGATTGAAGGATTGAGGGGGTGAGGGAGTGAAGGATTGAGGGCGTGGGGAGCCCCCTCATCACCTCACACCCTCATTACCTCACACCCTAGTACGTATCCAGAAACCGGCTCAGTAACCGCTGTTCCCCCGTTACGATCCTGGCCTGGCCCAGCATCACGTTCGACTGTTCGATGGGCCGCCCCTTCGTTGTGATCAGTCCCTTCGGCAGATCTACCTCCACGAAGTAAACCCGCTGACGGGGCTGCAAACCGATACTGCTGATCACTCCTTCCACTGCGCCGTAGTCCAGGTAGTTATATCCGGTGAGGTGAATGAGTACCCGCTGCCCGGCGGCCACCCGACCGGCATCGTTAACGGCGAGATCCATCCGCCCGACTAACCCCTCGTCGGAGGCCGGTACCACCGTGGCCAGGTCGTCGGCCCGGAATACGTGCTGCCCGCTCCGCACGGACTGGGAAAGGATTACCGCCCCCCGCACCGGGCTCACCACCGTATAGTCGCGCTTCCAGTCGCTGACCGAGAGTTGGAGCCGCTCGAAGCGGGTCCTTACCTGGCGGGCGGCCTGACTGGCCGTACTGCTGCGGCCACTGCGGTAGCTTTCGATCTGTTCCCGCATCAGGCTGATGTCCAGGGCCGCCGCCTTGATCTCCCCCCGGTTACGTTGCAGGTCGGCCTCGGCCGCTTCCAGCTCCCGACGGGCTTCGTTGATGAGGGCGGCGTTGTCAATTCCGTCTGCTCCCAGCTGAACTTCCCGGCGAAGGCGGTCGTCCCGGCGCTGATAGCGGTCCTCCAGCTGGCCCTGGGTACGGCGTAAGCCCCGGATATAGCTCTCGCGCTGACCGATTCGTCGCTGTAGTTCCCGGGTGGTGAGGCCGTCCAGCCGGCGGGCCACCAGGTTGCGGTAGGTCTCCTGGGCCTCCAGGAAACTGTCTACCGGACTTTCCAGCCTGCCCAGCGTGAGGCTGGAGGGAATGCTCAACCCCAGCAGCATACTGTCGCTACCGCCCCGGGCGGCGATCAGTTCGTCCTCCAGGTAGAGTACGTGCTCGAAGCGGGCACGGCTACGGGCGACGATGAGCGTCTGTCCGGCCTCCACGGTATCGTTGTTGCTGACGAGGACTTCGATGATGTCGAAGTCCCGCTCCGCCTGCAGGAAGCGGGGCGGGTCCAGGCTGGTGACGGTGATGTCCCCCTCCACGTAGCTGGGGTAGGTATAGAACCAACTCCCGGCAAAGAGGGAGACCAGCAGGATCAGCAGGAAGAGGGTACCGTACTTCGCCAGCCAGCCCGGGGGCGTACCGACGACTTCCTGCACGTCCTCGCTGAACGACAGGTCGATGTCCCTCGCGCCGGCCATCAGTTGCCCAGCAGGGTCTGGTTACGCACGAGGCGGAAATAGTTACTGCGGTGGGCCATCAACTCCTCGTGGTGACCGGTTTCCACGATGCGGCCGTCGTTAACGACGATGATGTTATCGGCCTGCTCGAAGGTGGAGTAGCGGTGGGCCACGATCACGATGGTCGACCCCCGGAGGTACTCGAAGAGGTTGTCGATGATGGTCACCTCGGTAAAGGCGCTCAGTCCGGCCGTCGCTTCGTCCAGGAAGAGGTACTTCGGTTTGTTGTAAACGGCCCGGGCGATCAGGATACGCTGTTTCTGCCCCTCGCTCAGTCCCATACCGGATTCTCCGATGACGGTGCCGTACCCGCTGGGAAGCTGGTCGATGAACCGCTCGATCTGGGCCAGCTTGACGGCCTCCAGTAGCCGCTCCTGGTCGATGAATTCCGAGCCGAGGGCGATGTTCCGGGCAATGGTGTCGCTGAAGAGGAAGCCGTCCTGCATCACGACGCCGGCCTGGGCCCGCCAGAAATTCCGGTCGATGGTGTTGAGGTTGGTCCCGCCCACCAGCACCTCCCCTTCCGTGGGGCGGTAGAAGCCCATCAGGATCTTCAGGAGGGTGGATTTACCGCTGCCGCTGGTCCCGACGATGGCCGTGATCTTGCCGGCTTCGATGCGGGCATCTATATCGGTCAGCACCTGGGGGGCATTCGGAATGCTGTAGTGGAAAGAGAGATTGCGCACCTCGATGTCACCGTTCCCGGGAAGGGCATTGATCCGGTGGCCGGCATCCTGCTGCTCGTCGGCCTTGCTGTGGATTTCGTTCATCCGTTCCAGGCTGATCATGCTCTCCTGGTAACCGCGCACGAATTCCGTCAGGTCGTCGATCGGGCTGTTCAGCTGGGCCAGGATGTAGTGGATGGCCACCAGGGCACCGATCGTCAGCGAACCGTTCAGCACGGCTACCGCGGCCAGCAGGGTGATGGCCAGGTTTTTGATCTGGTTGATGGCCGTACCGCCGGTGCGTTGGTACTGGTCGATGTAACTCAGCCGGAGGCGCGTCCGGTAAAGACCGGCCCGCTGCCGCTCCCAGGCCCAGCGCTTCTGCCGGCTGGCGTTGCTCTGTTTGATCTCCTTCATGCCGTCGATCAGCTCCATCAGCTGCTCCTTGCTGGCGGCGCTCTGCTCGAAGTAACGGAAGTCCAGGTCGCGTTTCCGCGTCTGTAAGTAGGCGATCCAGACGATGTTGAAGAAGGTACCGAAGAGAAAGACCCCGAAGATCGTCACGTCCCAGGAAGCCAGCACGATGGCGAAGACCAGGAAGTTGATCAGGTTGAATACCCGCACCAGACTCGGCCCGGTCAGGAAATTCTGTAGCCTCTCGTGGTCGTTGATGCGTCTGCAGGATGTCACCCCGGCTGCGGCTGTCGAAAAACTCCAGCGGCAGTCGCGTCAGTTTGTTGATGTAGTCGCTCACCAGGCTCACGTTCACCCGCCCGCCCACGTGGAGGAGGATGTAGCGGCGCAGCGCGCTCAGCCCGGTGGTGGTCAGCAGGAGCACGCCCTGGGCGATGACGACCAGCACGATGAAGTTGACGTCGTTCATCACGATGCCGTAGTCCACCATGTTCTTCAGCAGGAAGGGGAGGAGAAGCTGGAGGATGCTGCCCAGCACGAGGCCCGCCACCAGCTGCCACAGCAGGGGCTTGTAACTTTTAAAGTAGTCCAGTACGTAACTGGAGCTCTTCTTGTCCAGTCCCTCCTTGTCCTTATCGAAGAAGGCCGGCGTGGTTTCCAGCACGAGTACGTTTCCTACGGGCTGACCGTTGGCGTCCCGCTTCGTGGCCCACCGCTGGATCATTTCCTCCCGGCTCACGTCCGTTTTGCTGACCACCGGATCGGGATCGGCAATGTAGTAGCGCCCCTTGCGGATGCGGTAAAGCACCACGAAGTGCTCCTCGTTCCAGGGCAGGATGCAGGGCAGGGGGATATCTTCTTCCAGTTGCTTCAACGTCACCGGCAGGGCCAGCGACTGCATCCCGATCGCCTCGGCCCCCTCGCTGATGCCCAGCATACTCACCCCCTCCCGGCTGATGCGCATCCGTTCGCGCAAAAACTCGGTGGAGTGGTAACTGCCATAGTGCTTGGCCACCATGCGCAGGCAAGCCGCGCCACAGTCCATCTCTTCGAGCTGTTGGTAGTAAGTGAAACCGATCATTGTTAGATGCAAAGATAGTGAATGTATAAACAGGGAAGAAAGAGGAAAGAACGGCTGCTTCGCAACCTGCGGGAAGTAAGACGGCGGACCGTTTCACCCACGGACATAAAAGCGGGCGACGGTGCGCAGGTGCAAGACTTTTCGAGGCCACGCCGGGTCTCGTTTCTTTCTTCTTTCAGTCCCGAAGGGGCGATCTTTCTTCTTTCTTCTTTCCCCTATCTTCGCGCCTCAAATAAGAGACCCATGCCCGCCACCCCCGCCCCCCACGTAGACGTTGAAGTAGCCAAAAATCTCGGTCTTACCGCCGAGGAGTACGACAAGATCGTCGAGATCATGGGCCGTACCCCCAACTTTAACGAACTCAGTATTTTCTCCGTCATGTGGTCCGAGCACTGCTCCTACAAGAACTCCATCATGTGGCTCAAGACGCTGCCCCGCGACGGAGAAGCCCTGCTGGTCGGTGCCGGAGAAGAGAACGCCGGACTGGTCGATATCGGCGGCGGACTGGCCTGTGCCTTCAAGATCGAGAGCCACAATCACCCTTCCGCCATCGAACCCTACCAGGGAGCGGCGACCGGAGTGGGCGGTATTCACCGCGACATCTTCACCATGGGGGCCCGCCCGATCGCGGCCCTGAACAGCCTGCGTTTCGGCGATCCTCACCTGCCCCACACCAAGCACCTGGTGGCCGGTGTCGTCAAGGGAATCGGTGACTACGGGAACTGCTTCGGCGTGCCGACCGTCGGCGGGGAGGTGTACTTCCATTCCAGCTACAACCAGAATATACTGGTGAACGCCATGTCGGTCGGTCTCGTGCAGGTGGGGGAGACGGTCTCGGCCTCGGCTGACGGCCCGGGTAACCCCGTGTTCATCGTCGGTTCCGCCACGGGCAAGGACGGTATCCACGGTGCCAGTTTTGCCTCGAAGGACCTGACCGAAGACAGTGCCGACGACCTGCCGGCCGTTCAGGTCGGTGATCCCTTCCAGGAGAAATTGCTGCTGGAGGCCAGTCTGGAAGTCATCAAGACGGGAGCCGTCGTCGGGATGCAGGACATGGGAGCCGCCGGCATCACCTGCTCCACCTCCGAGATGAGCGCCAAGTCGGGTACCGGCATGCGGATCGACCTGGACAAGGTACCCACCCGTCAGGCCGGCATGAAGCCCTGGGAGATCCTGCTCAGCGAAAGCCAGGAGCGGATGCTGATCGTTTGCCATAAGGGCAAGGAGGACGAACTGCTGGCCGTCTTCGACAAGTGGGACCTGGAGTGCGAGCTCATCGGTGAAGTGACCGATACCGGTCGGCTCCACTTCGTCGCCGGCGGAGAGATCGTCGCCGACGTACCCGCCGAACCCCTCGTGCTGGGCGGAGGCGCGCCCGTCTACGAGCGGGAAACCAAACGACCTGCCTACCTGGACGCGGTTGATGCCTTCGACGCCGGTGCGGTCCCCGTTCCGGAAGACCTGCTGGCCACCGCCGAGGAACTCTTCATGGCTCCCAGCCTCGTCTCCAAAAACTGGATCACCGATCAGTACGACGGCACCGTACGTACGAACAGCATGACCGAGAATATGCCCTCCGATGCCGCCCTCGTCCGGGTCAAGGGTACGGAGAAGGCCCTGGCGGTAACGACCGACTGTAACTCCGCTTACGTCTACGCCGATCCGTACAAGGGGGCGATGATCGCCGTGGCCGAAGCGGCCCGGAATATTGTCTGCTCCGGAGGAACACCCGTTGCCATCACCAATTGCCTGAACTTTGGTAATCCCTACAATCCGGAGGCCTTCTACCAGTTCGTCAACGCCATAAAAGGGATGGGGGATGCCTGCCGGGCCTTCAACACCCCGGTCACCGGCGGTAACGTGAGTTTCTACAACCAGAGTCAGTACGAGGACGGTCGCGTGGAGCCCGTCTACCCGACGCCCACCATCGGAATGCTCGGCGTGGTCGACCGCCAGAAGAAGGCCATGACCCTGCACTTCCGCGACCAGAACGACGTGATTTACCTCGTCGGCGATGCCCAGAACGACATCGCCTCTTCCGAGTACCTGCGCCACATCCACGGGGTCGAGCACAGCCCCGCCCCCCACTTTGAACTGGAACAGGAGCAACGGGTGCAGAACGCCATCGCCGCGGCGATCCGGGCGGAGGTTATCAAGTCGGCCCACGACGTGTCGGACGGTGGACTGTTTCAGTCGCTGACCGAGTCCGCCCTGGCCGGCGGTCACGGTTACACGATCTCGACGCACGAGGGTTTCCGCAAGGACGCCTATCTCTTCGGAGAGGCCCAGAGCCGCATTGTCGTTACCGCCGACGACCACCAGACGGCAGCCCTGGAGGACCTGCTGCGCGAAGCCGGCGTGGGCTTTACCGTTCTCGGCCGCGTAGAGGGAGACGACATCACCATCGATGGAGAGTACTGGGGGAACATCATGGCCTGGAACATTCGCCACGAGGAGACGCTGGGGGTCATTTTGGATCGTTAGGAAATTTGGACCGTTGGATGTGTTGGACTGTTGGACGTGTTGGAAATGAGTCCGAAATTTCCAAAAGCCTAACGACCTAAAAGCCTAAAAGCCTAACGACCTAACAGCCTAACAACCTAACAACCTAATACTCCATTAACACACCATTTTCAACCCCCTCCTTACCTTAGACTTTTTATTGTAAACACAAGTAGAATGAAAAATATCCACCTGCTCTTCACCTTACTGGTGGGCCTCCTCCTGGCCGCCTGTACGTCCGCCCCCGACGGAACGACCATCCGCGGAGATCTCGAGAACGCGAAGGGGCTGGAAGTATTCCTGGACCGTATCCAGATCAATGGCGCCAACGAAGTACTTACGAAGGCTCCCATTGAGGAGGGTGGAGCATTCAGCCTGAACTTTCCCGAAGGACTCACCCCCGGTATCTACCAACTGCGGATCGGCGCCCAGCGTGCCGCCATTGCCGTGGGGGAGGGAGACGGGGTCATCAACGTCGAGGGAGACCTGACCAACTTCGGTAAGTACGACTTCAAGGTATCCGGCTCGGCTTCCGCGGAGGAACTCCGCTCCACGCTCTACACCATCAGCAACGAACCCCAGAAAATTGAGGATATTCAGCAGGTGGTGGAGAATGCGAAGGACCCCCGGATCGGGGCTTTCGTAGCGTTCAACACGCTTTCTCGTGCCGGTGCCGTCGGGCTGCCCATCCACAAGATCGCCGTAGAGCGGCTCCCCGAGGACGATCCCGCCAAGGGCACCTACCAGAACTACGTTACCCAACTGGAAGGACAGATCATGGCGCAGCAGAGTGCCGAACTGATCCAGGTAGGACAGCCCGCGCCGGACATCGCCCTGGAAAGCCCGACCGGTAAGCAGTACAGCCTGGCTGACCTGAAGGGACAGGTCGTATTACTTGATTTCTGGGCCAGCTGGTGCGGCCCCTGCCGTCGGGAGAACCCCAACGTCGTGAAGGTGTACGACCAGTACAAGAGTGACGGATTCACGATCTTCAGTGTCAGCCTGGACGGCCTCGACCCCCGGCGTACGGCCGGTATGACGCCGGAACAGATCAACCAGGGGACCATCGGCCAGAAGAAACGCTGGACCGACGCCATCGAAAAGGACGGCCTGTCCTGGCCCTACCACGTCAGCGAACTGCGGAAGTGGGATACGCAAGCCGCCAAGCTTTACGGTGTCCGGGGTATCCCCAAAACCTTCCTGATCGACCGGGAAGGAAAGATTGCCGCCGTCGGGCTGCGGGGTGCCGCTTCCATCGAACAGGCACTGAAGCAAATTCTCTAAACAGTTCAGAATATTACGGACCTCCTTCGGTCTGTATACGACGCCCGGGGAGCCCTGCTCTCCGGGCGTTTTTAGTTGGCTTTGCACCTGCGCGCCGTCGGCAGAAAAGTTCCTGAAAGAGAGGCTTGGGCGCCGGCGCGCAGGTGCCGAATTTACACAAGAACGCCCGCCCCGACACGAAGTCGGAGCGGGCGTTCTTTACGGTTAGATCAGGTAATCCTTACGGCTTCACCATCACCCGGCGGGTAACCAGGCGGTCATTCAGCAGCAGGCGCAGGAAGAACACACCCGGCTTCAGGCCGGTGGTGTTCAGGCGCTCGGTGAACCCGGTGCCGACGGTCGTGATGCCCTGACGGTCCATCACGATACGGCCGGCCGCGTCGATCAGTTGGTAGTTCAGCGTACCGGCAAAACCAGTACCGCGGACGGAGATGTTCAGTTCCTGGCCGTTACCCACGGGGTTGGGGCTGACGGTCAGGGCGGCATCGAAGGCCGCGTCGATGGTGGAGGTCAGTTCCGTACCGGTCCGGAAGCGGGTGGGCTCGGTGAACTCGGCGCAGACTTCGTAGCGGTTGACGGGCTTGACGCGCCAGTAGTAGCGGAAGCGCTCGCGGAGGACGGGGTTCACGGTGATGAAAGTATCCTGCGTGAGGTAAAAGTAGTTGGGCTCGTCGGCGAAGCTGCGGCTGTCGTTGAGTTCCACCAGGTAGAAATCCGCGTTTTCGGAAGCGGTCCAGCGGAATTCTACCTGGTCGTACACTTCCAGGTCTTCGTTAACGGCCGGGCTCATGTGGGTGATCTCCAGGTGATCCGGCTCGGGGGTAGGAACGTAATCGTTGGCGATCTCGTCTCCACGGGCGGCGATGTTGGTCAGTACGGCCCCCTGCTGCTCCAGGGAGAAGCTGTCCACGCAGTTGTCGAGGGCGTAGCTCATGATGGGCCAACCGGGAACGGTGAACCGCTCGCCCATCGGGTCGGTAAGGGTATCTCGATAGATGCCGTCAGCGGTACACGCCCAGCGGTCGCTGAGGTAGTCGGGAGGCGTATCGCAGAAGCCGTCGGCGGCTACGTTGCAATTGCTGCCGTCCACTTTTTCTACTTGGCGGCCGAAACGAACGACGGCGGGGGCGGGGCTGTCCCAGTCCTGTTCGTCGACGTCCATGCCTTCCCAGCCCACGAAGGTATGCGGGAGGCTGAAGTAGTGGCCGAGCTCGTGGCTCCAGGTGTGGTCGCCCGGGCCGATGCAACCCCGGCTGAGGGCCACGCCCTGTCCGGCACGTACGGAAGTGGTGTTGTTGTAGTAACCGCAGTTACCGGCGGGGTTAGCTACGATATAGCAGTTCACCACGCCGTCCTCGTTGAAGCGGCGCATCATCTGCTGACCGTCGCTGAAGTCTTCGTGATCGTAGTAGCGGGTATCGTTTTCGTACTCGATGTCACCTGCGATGTAAAACTGGGTGTTGAGGCTCTCGAAATCCTCGTTCACCAGCTTGACGGCATCGAAAACCGTACGCAGACTGGCGTAGCCGTTGCCGTCGTCGTCCCCCAGGATCACGATGCGCAGGGGCACGAACTGGGGCATCAGGGATTTACCGACACGGGGAATTTCGCCGGCCTGGTAGCGTTCCAGCCACTCGGATTTTCCGGTATAACCACATTCCCGGTCGCCGGAAAAGCGCTGGGCGGTAAGGGTGGATAGGGTCAGGAGCAACATAGCCCCCAGGGTGAGTAATCGTAATTTCATGTGTAATAAATGTGTACCGAATGGTTTGAAAGTCCAAAAATACTGATTTGGGGGCGGACCGACCGTCTTGCTCCCGCCATTTAAAGTAATCCGTCCCTTTTTTCCTACTTTCGTGCCTTCAATTAAAAGATAAATACAGATCAAGCATGAGTAAAGTCACCGTAGTGGGCGCCGGAAACGTAGGCGCCACCGTTGCCAACGTCCTGGCCCACAAGGACCTCGTCCGCGAGGTCGTACTGCTCGACATCAAGGGGGACACCGCCCGCGGAAAGGCCCTCGACAGCTACCAGCAGGCCAGCGTCGACCATTACAGTACCCGCCTGACCGGCACCGAGGATTACGCCGCCACGGCCGATAGCGATATCGTCGTCATCACCGCCGGCATCCCCCGCAAGCCGGGCATGAGCCGCGACGACCTGATCAGCACCAATGCCAAAATTGTCTCCATGGTGACCAAGTCGATCATGGAGCACAGCAAGAGCCCCATCATCATCGTCGTCTCCAACCCCCTCGACGTGATGACCTATGCCGCCTGGAAGGCCAGTGGGCTGCCCAAAAGCCAGGTCTTCGGTATGGCCGGCATCCTCGATACCGCCCGCTACCGCGCCTTCCTCAGCATGGCCCTCGATGTATCCTCGAAGGACATTCAGGCCATGCTCCTCGGTGGCCACGGAGACACCATGGTGCCGCTGCCCCGCTACACTACCGTCTCCGGCATCCCCGTCACGGAGATGATCTCCGACGAGGACCTCGACGCCATCGTCGAGCGCACCAAGAAGGGTGGGGGAGAGCTCGTCAAACTGATGGGTACCTCCGCCTGGTACGCCCCCGGCGCCGCCGCCGCCCAGATGGTGGCCAGCATCATCCGGGATGAGAACCGCATCTTCCCCTGCTGCGCCTGGCTCGAAGGAGAGTACGGCATCAACGACCTCTTCCTCGGCGTGCCCGTCAAACTCGGTAAGGGAGGCATCAAGGAAGTACTGGAACTCAAGCTCAATCAGCAGGAGATGGACGGCCTGCATACCTCCGCCGCCGCGGTACGGGAGGTGAAGGAAGCCTTCGAGGCAATGGATATCTAAAGGAAGAAAGACCGTCCCGCCAGCCAGCGGGACTGAAAGAAGAAAGACACCGACGTATCCACGTCGGTGTCTTTCTTCTTTAAATTTTACTGCGAGTGGAGCTTGTCCGACACGTCATGGTGAGCGCAGTGAATATAGCGTGTCGGACGAGTCGGAACGGAAACTTACCCCGGACGGAGAAAATCGGATAGCAGCTTGACCTCCTTAACCCCCGGTTCCACCTCAAACCGACTGTTCAGGTCTACACCCGCCAACTGGGGATGGTCCAGTTTACGGATGGCCGCGGCGTCCTGCGGGCCGATGCCTCCACTGAGGAGAAAGGGGGTCGGTAAGTTGTACTCCCGGAGCCGGTTCCAGTCCCACTGCCGGCCGGTACCGCCGGAGGTAGCCTGGCCACCGGTATCGAATACGAACAGGGAGCAGGTATCGGCGTAGGCCGCCGCGTCGGAAAAATCAAAGTCGGCGTCTACGGAAAAAGCCTTGCAGAGGTGGGCGCTGCGCAGGGTACTGACGGTCCAGAGCAGTTTGAGTTCCCGGCAGTAGGTAGGGCTTTCGTTGCCGTGCAGTTGTACCCAGTCCAGTTGATAATCGTGGACGGTATTGAGGATGTAATCCAGTTCCGCATTAACGAATACGCCTACGCGGGCGGTGCTGCTGAACAGCGCATCGTTTTTCTGCATCCATTCGGCCAGGGCCGGCGAACCGGCGAAACGCGGACTGGGCGGGTGGAAGATGAACCCCATGTAGTCGACGTTCAGATCGAGTACCTCCCTGATGTTTCCCGGCTCCCGCATACCGCACACCTTCGTCCTCATACGATGGCTCCTTCGTAGAGATCGTCGATCTCCCTGGTTTTGGCAATGAAATTCGCCAGGGCAACGCCCGGGTCGGGTTGCCGCATGAAGTGAGTGCCGACGAGGAAACCCTGGTAACCGGCCCGCTTGAGACGAACGACACTCTGGGGGTCGTCGATTCCACTTTCACTGATGCGCAGCAGGCTGGGGGGCAGGATCTCGGCGAGTTCCAGGCTCCGGGTGATACTGACGGAGAAATCCCGCAGGTCGCGGTTGTTGACGCCTACGATATCCACCTCGGAACTGAGCTTGGCCACGTCCGCCTCGTCGTGTACTTCGCAGAGTACGTTCAGCCCGATCTCACAGGCTTCCCGGGCCAGTTCGTCCAGTTGGTTGGCGGAGAGTACGGAAGCGATCAGCAGGATCACGTCCGCCCCCATCGCCCGGGACTCGTGTAACTGGTAGGGGTCGACGATAAAGTCCTTACGGAGCAGGGGCAGATCGGTGGCGGTACGGGCCCGGTCGATGTCATTAGCCTGGGAGCCGAAGAAATTGATGTCGGTGATACAACTGATCCCGGTCGCGCCGGCCCGGGTATAGCCGGAAATGATCTCCTCCGGGTCGGCCGCCAGGTTGATGTCGTCCTGGGAGGGGCTTTTTCGTTTGAATTCCGCGATGATACCGTAGTTGTCACTCTTTTTCAGTGCTTCGCAAAGACTGTTGGTCGTCCTGCCGTAGAGCTCCATGGATTTCAGAGCGGACAGGGGAGACAACCCCTTGCGGCGTTCTACTTCCAGTTTCTTGTGTTCGACGATGCGGTCGAGTATTGTTGCCATGTTGGAATAAGGTTTTCGAAACGGGGAAAGTTTGCCGGCTGGTTACCGGTTGCCGGTTAGCAGTTGCTGTAATACCTGCCTGGCGCGTCCACTCGACAGGCTTTCCGCTGCTTCGGCGACGCAGTCGGTCAGCGATCGTTCCGGGAACATGGTCTGGATCGCCAGGCCGGCGTTGGCACAGACAACTTGTCGTTGGGCGTCGGTCGATCGATTCTCCAGTACGGCCAGGAAAATGGCCTTCCCTTCCTCCGCCGTATCCCCTCCGTGGAGATCGGTGGGCGACAGTGTCGGGAAGCCGAAGTCATCCGGTTCGAGTTGGCGCTGCCGGATACGACTGCGTACGTTGGCCGCCCCCGTCAGGCTGATCTCGTCGTAACCGTCGAGGGCGTGTACGATCTGGTACTCTCGTCCCGCTTCGGGCTGCAGAATATAATCATAAATCCGGGCCGCCTCCAGGTTGAAGGTGCCGAACAACTGGTACCTCGGCCGTGCCGGGTTGATGAGTGGACCCAGCAGGTTGAAAAAGGTCCTGACCTTCAACTGTCGCCGTACGCCCACCCCCGCCTTCATGGCAGGATGGAACAGCGGGGCGTGGAGGAAACAGATGCCGTATTGGTCCAGGCTGCGTAACAGCCGGTCGCGCTCGTTCGTGAACTGATAACCCAGCGCGATGAGCACGTCGCTGCTGCCCACGCTGCTGCTTACGCCATAGCTGCCGTGCTTGGTCACCCGGTAACCGGCACCGGCCAGCACCACGGCGGAGAGCGTACTGATGTTGAAAGTGTTCTTTCCGTCTCCGCCGGTACCGACGATGTCGATCGTCTCCCGCCCCTCCAGGTCGAGGGGGACGGCCAGTTCCAGCATCGCATCCCGGAACCCCTGTATTTCGGAGAGCACGGCCGGTCTCATATTGACCGCGGACACCAGCGCGGCGATCTCCGACTCCGCGGCATTACCCTGACCGATGTACAGCAAGGTCTCGTAGGCCGCCCGACGATTCAGCGGTTCGCGGGCGTACAGGCGGGAGAGAAGCGTTTTCATGGTACTGTTGACTATACCCTCCTAGAATTTTACCGATGCCCCCACCAAAAAGTTAGTCCCGATCGTCGGGTACCGTACGAAACGCTCCCGTTTGTTGTTCAGCAGGTTGTTCACCCGGGCCCAGAGACCGAAACTGTCGCTGAGGGAGTATTCCCCGCTGAGGCTGAGGTCGGTCAGGGCGTTCAGGTTCGCGGCCTCTCCCTCCGCGGTGCGGTAGGGCAGACCGTTCTCCAGGAAGACGTCGGCGCGTAGCTGCAGATTATAGGCGGGCAGGTTGTAGATACCGGCGGCATTCAGGCTGAAACTGGGCAGGTGCCAGGCTTTCTCCTGATTGTCCAGGCTGTAGAAGCGCTGCGCGATGGTGGCACTCAGGTCCAGATTGTCCACGATGGGCAGGGTGGCGGAACCCTGAAAGGTCGTTACGCTGCCGTCATCGTAGAGTACGTTGAACTGGGGGATCTCTCGCGTCCGGTCGAGCTGGTACATCGCCAGGTTGTCCAGCAGTTTGTACCCCACTTCCGCCCGGTAGGCAATGCCGTAAAGGGTACCCTCCACGCCACCGTAGATATTGGTGTACTCGCTGTTGCGGATACGCAGCCGGGGCCGGATCCAGGGGTTGTAGTCGGTCAGGCTGCGCAGGTTGTTCTTGTACAGTCCACCCTCCGCGCCGACGAAAGCGGACAGCACGCCGTCGATCAGCGGAGCGGAGGCCCGCAGCATCGGGAAGAGATCGAAATCATCGTCCTGGCTGGTGAAGCGGCCGCCGATCTTCAGTTTGATTTTTTCGGCAACGGTAGTGGTGTAGGCCGCGCTGGCGATGATGTTATTCAGGTTCTGGGTAGAGGTGTCCTTGTAGGTAGTGAAATCGGTGCGCAACTCGAAGTCGATCGGGTTGGTCTCCGCGACCCACTTGGTAGCGGCCAGACTCAGGTTGATACCGTTTTCCCGCACCGCCTGGGCACCGTCCATGATGTAGAGTTCCACGCCGGCCCGGTAGTCGAAATCCGCCTCCGTACGGGTGCCGTTGAAGATTTCCCCGTGCAGGGCGAAAGTATTCCACCGCTGACGCACCTGGTCGGCTTCGAAACTGGGAATGACCGTATCGGTACTTCCTTCCTCCGGAAAGTTATAGCCGTAGTAGTAGCGGCTCTTGGTGTCGTAGCTGGCCCCGACGCCGACCGTGAAACCCTGGTCGAAGAGATAGGCCGCCTCCGCCCCGAGCTTGGTGTCACTGGCTTTCTGGTTCTCTACCTTGCTGTTATTGTTGAAGCTGTAGTGATTGGCGAACAGGCCGAGGTCCACGTTCTCGATCCCGGTCAGGTCGTAGCTCAGGTCCGCGAACAGCTGGGAGGGCAGACCCACCCCGATCCGGGCGTACCCGTTGTCGATCTCCTCGTTCTTGTCCCGCGACAGGCCCCGGGGCCGGATGATGGGCGCCGGGTAGTCGATGTTGAGCGGACGCGGAACGATCTGGTACTGCTGCCGGCGTCGGGCCGTATCGGGCGGCGGCGGCGCGGGCTGCACCAGGATGCGTTCGGCGTCGTCGAGCTGGGCCTGAAAGCTGGTGAGTACCGTAACGGTGTTGTCCTCGAGATCGGGTTGGGCCTGGGCGAGGGCGCAGGTGCAAAGCGATAACAAAAGGGCTAAGAGTATATTTTTCATCCGGGTGTTGGATTATATTTTTAGTGGTAGTTGTCGTCCGTTCCGGGGAGTCGGACCTCCTTCGACGTCGCTTCGCTCGTCTACGAGAGGACCGACACCCTCACTGAGCTAGTTCCGGGTGTCGGCCGTCTCGAGCTGGGCGTAGCCCGCGAGGACGTCCGACTCCTCGGAACGGGGATACTTAATTATTATCAAGTTGCAGCCGGTCCGGGTTCGTCGGCTGGGTATTCAGTCGGCTTTCCGACCCGATGCGGTTGTTCAGCAGGGCCAGCTTCTGACGGGCCTCGGCCACGACGGCCTCGTCCTGGTTGAAGTTTTCCAGCAGGGCCTCGAGGGCGGCGCGGGCGTTGTAGAGGTCTCCCTTGTCGCGTAGCACGTCGCTGAGCAGGATGACCGTCTTCGCGACCCAGTAGGGATAGCCGGAGCTTTCCCGGTTGGCCTCCAGGGCAAGGGTCTGGGCCCGGTCGAGGTTACCCTGGACGTAGAAGACGTTGGCGCGCAGGTAACGGGTTTCGGCCGTTTGCTCGTCGTCACTGTTGGCGATGACCTGGTCGAAGTAGGGCAGGGCGCGGGTGTAGTCGTTGCGGTCGTAGGCAATCTTGCCGAGGTAGTAATTGGCCGTGGTGCGCTGGGCGGCGGTGGCGCTGGGGTTGTTGGCCACCTTGGCGGCATAATCCTCCGTGCCCCGGGTATCCTTGAGCCGGTAGGCGGCGCGCAGGGCACCGAGTTGGGCGTCGAAGCGCACTTCCTCCGTATCGGCGGCCTGCTCCAGCTGGGTGAAGAGGCGGTAGGCGCGCTGGAAGTCCTGGACGCTGTTGTAGGCGATCAGGCTGGCCTTCTTCAGGGCGGGCAGGTAGAAGCGGCTGGGGCCGGCGGCAACGACGGCTTCGTAGTCGGGCAGGGCCTCGTTGTAGCGGCGGATGGCCACGTAGCTGTCTCCCCGGTAGAAGACGGCCTGCAGGGCATTGGGGCTCTTCGGGTACTGGCGGATGTAGTCGGTCAGTGCCGTCACGGCCCGCTCGTAGTTCCCGTTCTCGTACTGGCTGACGGCGGCCCGGAAGGTGATGCTGTCGCGGGCGTTCCCGTTCAGCTCCTGGCCGGGCAGGGTCTCGAAGAAATCGAAGTACAGGTCGGCGCGGCCCATGTCATCGACGTAGATCTCGCGGAGGGCCTCCCTGGCGCGGGTGCTCTCCCCGCCGCTCGGGTTATTGCTGAAGACCTGCTTGTAGTAATTGATGGCTGCCTCCCGGTTGCCCAGGTTGTAGCTGATCAGGCCGAGCTGGAGGAGCGACTGGTTCACCAGCGGCGAGTTTACCTTATAGTCGCCCACGATGGTCCGTAGCGGAGCCAGGGCCTGCTGGGGGCGGCCCAGTTCCTGGTAGGTCAGGGCGAGCTGGAAGAGGGCGTCGTCGGCGTGCTCGCTGCGCGGGTACTGCTGGACGATCTGTTCCAGGGCCAGCACCTTGTCGGCGTTGCGGCCCCGCAGTCCTTCGATCAGGGCTTTCTGGTAGAGGGCGTACACGAAGCCCCGGCTCTGGCGGTTGATGGCGTCGTCGTAGTAGCGGGCGGCCTGGTCGTACTGGTTGCGGCTGAAGTAGCTGTCGCCGGCCCGCATGATGGCGTCGCCGAGCACCCGCTCCCGGACGTCCTCGTCGGTGATGTACGGCAGGTTGCGCTCGATGCCCTGGACGGAGGCGGCAAAGTAGTCCAGGGCCGCGGCCGGGTTGCCCTGCTTCAGATAATTGTAGCCCTGGAGGTAATTGCCGGTGTACACGCTGCTCTGGGCGGGCAGACCGGTCATCCCGTTGGCCAGGGTCAGGAACTGATTGGTGAGGCGGATGCTTTCCGAATAATCTTTTTGCCGGTTGGCTACGTCGGCCAGCCAGTAGAACGCCTGGGCCCGTAATTGCGGATTGACGGGACGCTGGAGCGACCGGTTCAGTAGGTCGATGGCACCTGCGTCCTCGCCCGCGCGCAGCATTTCCAGACCGCGGTTGAAGGCGGCGCTCTGGTAGGCTTCCTCCAGCTGGGGCGTCCGGTTGGGCATCTTCTCCAGGATCTCGAGGGCCCGCTGGTAATCCTGGGTGGTGGTGAACACGTCACCGAGCAATTGCTGCCCCGGCAGGAAGTACTGGCTGCCCGGCGGGATGCGCTCGATGGCCGAAATGGCATCGGCGGGAAAGCCGAGTTCGTAGCTGAGTTTGGCGTAATTGAACAGCGACTCCTCCTGGATGGCGGGGTCGAAGTTCATGCGGCTGGCGGCGCCGAAGGCGGTACGGGCGGCATTGCCGTCTCCCTTGCGCAGGGCCAGATCGCCGAGGTAGAAGTTGGCACTCTGGCCGACCAGCGAGGTCTGGGTACTGATCTCCCGGAAGCTCCGTTCGGCCTCGGTGTACTTGCCGGACTGGTACTGCGCAAAGCCCAGTTGGAAGAGTTCGGCTTCCTGGAGCTTGCTGTTGCCCCGGGCGTAGTTTTCGAGCAGCGGGAGCGCCTGGGCGTAATTGCCCTGCTCGAAGTACGCCTGACCGAGCAGCTGTTCCATCTCCTTCTCGTTCTTGACGCCCCGGGTGCCGACCAGCGGGGAAGCATAGGCGATCAGTTCGTCGTAACGCCGCTGGGCGAAGAAGATCTGCGTCAGGTAGTAAGGGATGTAGTCGTCGTAGGTCGGGCTTTTTTCCGCGATCTGGAACTGGCGAACGGCGCTGTCGTAGTTACCCTCGAAGAACTGGATCATGCCCAGGTAGTAATTGGTGGGGTAGTAGAAGTCGCCCTCGATGTTCTTGCTGAACTGGAAGTAGCGCTTGGCGGCCGCGAAGTCCTTGGTCACGAAGCTGGCGTAGCCGAGGCGGAAATTCACCTCCGCCTGCTGGTTGGCGGAAACGAGGTCCTTCGGTACCCGCTTGTAGTATTCAACGGCCTTTTCCAGCTCATTTTCGTTGAAATAATAGTTGGCGATCTCCAGCAGGGCGGCGTTGGCGATGGGGTCCGGCTGGTAGCGGCGAACGAAGTCGAGGATCAGTTTTTCCGAGTCGCTCTTGTCCAGTTGTACGGCCAGTTTGGCGAAGTTGAGTTCCGACTGGATGCGCAGCAGCTCTGCCTCCGGCTGGTGCAGGGGGATGAGCATGTCGACCACTTCTCCGTACTCCCGCTGGGCCTTGGCCAGCAAACCCTTCTGCTTGTGGTCTTCGGCCTCCTTGAACTGCCGCCAGGCTTCGGTATAGACGGTCGTGGCCTGGGCAAACAGCGTCGGGCCGGAGAGAAGGAGGAGGACAATCGCCAGGAGAAGTCCGGAAGTGCGGTGTCTTTCGCTCATGTGGTGTGGGTATTCAGTTAAGTGGTAAAGTAACGTAAAAACGAAGGGGTGTGCCGGGTTTAGTACGCGTTCGGGGGAAATAGCGTAAAAGTGGGGGAATTGTTCGGCCGCAACGGGTTTCACGCGGAGAACGCTGAGGGGCAGAGGCGCGGAGTCACGGGCAGCACGCTCAGCGTCTCTGCTCCTCCGCGCCCGCTGCGTGAGACGAACTCCAGCGCCCACCCCGGAAATACCGCCAGCAGTACCAGAAGATCCCCGCCCAGTAGAAGATTTCTACGGACCAGGCCAGTGGTAGCGAGCCCCAGGGCCCCTGCACCACCACGTAAATCCCTGCTACGTAAAGGGCCGCCGCTACCCCCTGAATGATCAGGGCCCGCCGCGTCTGCCCCGCCCCGATCAGCCCGTTCCAGAAGATGCTGCCGAAGCTGAAGGTGGTCATGATGCCCAGCAGTACCCAGAAGTTGGGGTAGGCCAGGTCGATCAGGTAGGCCCGCTCGTCGCCCAGGATGGGGTAGAGGAAGGCGCGGGGAAAAATGAGCAGGGGGAGCGACATGAGGGTCGTGATCCCGAAGCAGAGGAAGCTGGTCTTCCAGAGTAACTTTTTGACGGTGGCGTACTGCCGGCGGGCGTCGAAGTAGCTCACCATGGTGTTGATGCCCGTACAGAAACCCCAGGCCGGAATGCTCAGGATGAGGTAGGCGATGCGGGTGATGTTGGTGACCGCCAGGGCCCGCTCCCCGAAGTTCTCCACCAGCCCGAAGAAGACGAATCCGCTGCCCAGGCCCACCACTGACATGATGACCAGGGGGACCGACAGCCCGATGATCTCCCGGATCAGCACCGGGTCCCACTTCGGCAGGTGGAAGATGTCGTACTTGCGGTTCTTACGGTCGAAGACCATGTAGATCAGGAAGACGATCAGGGCGACGTACTCCGCGATGGTACTGGCCAGCCCCGCCCCGGCGATCCCCATTTCCGGGAAGCCGAACTTGCCGAAGACCAGGGCATTGTCCAGGAAAATATTGGTGGCGGCCAGGATGACCGTATCCACCACGATGAAGACCGGCCGGGCAATGCCGGTGTACAACGAGATACAGGCCACGCCCAGGTAGCTGGCGAAAACGCCCCACTTGCGCATCTCCAGGTACTCCAGGGCCTTGAAGAAGATGACGTCGGAGTCCACTACGCTGGCAAATATCCAGTAGCCGCCGTAGGTCAGCAGCAGGAATACCCCGATGGCCAGCAGCAGTTCGAAGTAGACCGTACTGTAAAAGGCACGGCCGACCTGCCGGTTCTTTCTCTGTCCGGCCCGGTTGGCCATCACGATCTGTCCGCCCCGGCTGAAGGCGAAGCCGATGGCCGCGATGATGATGTAGAAGGTGGCCACGAACCCGATGGCGGCGAAGTCGTCCTCCCCGACGTAGTAGAGAAAGACGCTGTCCGTCATCGCCACCACGTTCTGGGCCGCGCTCCCGATGATGATGGGGATGCTGACTTTCCAGATGTCCTTGTAGCTCGCGGTTAGTTTCATGGGTGATTAGTGATTGTAGATTAGTGATCGTTGATTAGTGATCGGCGAGGTAGCTGCGGCAGCTAAATCACTAATCACCGATCCATAATCACTAGTCACTAATTCCTAATTCAATCGCTCTGTCCAGCGCCGCCCGTGCCCCGCTCTTAATATCCTCAAACACACTCGTTTGCCGGAAAGTGTTCATGGCCGCCTCCGTCGTGCCGCCCTTGCTGGACACCCGGGCGATCCACTCCGCGCAACTCAGGTCGTTTTTCATCTGGAGTTCGACGGCCCCGCGGAAGGTCTGGGCCACCAGCAGTTCGGACTCACTCTCGCTGAAGCCCATCTCCTGGGCCGCCTCGATCATGGCCTGCATGAAGTAGAGCACGTAGGCCGGTCCGCTGCCCGAAATGGCCGTGGTGGCGTCGATGGCCCGCTCGGCCTCCACGTAAATGGCCTTACCCGTGGTATTGAGCAGGTTTTGCACCAGGACGAGTTCGATGCGGGTCACGGCGTCGCTGGCGGTGTAGGCCGTCATGCCGAGACCGATCTGGGCGGGCAGGTTGGGCATGGCCCGGATCACCTTCTCTACGCCCAGCCCCTCCTGGATGCTTCGGATCGTCACGCCGGCCATAATGGAGAGATACACCTGTTGGGGGTCCGCCTGGGGCCGGAGGGTGGCGAATAGGGACGCGCTGTCCTGCGGTTTGACGGCCAGGATGATGAGGTCCGCTACGCCCAGGCAGTGGTCCGGGGATATGTGAATCTGTCCGACGCCGGTGTCGCGCAGGCTGTCCGCCTTCTCCGCGCTGCGTTCCAGGATCATCAGGTCGTCGGGCTTGACGAGGTGGGCGCGCAGCAGGCTTTTGGCGTAGGTCAGCCCCATGTTGCCGCCACCGATGACGAGGATCTTCATAGTCGGGAATTTGGGCGAAAGTACAACAATCGAATATTCACCCTTGTATTAAATGCAACGACATACATCTATGACCATGCCCAGTATCGAAGAGGAAATCCAGCAACCGAAGTTCCAGAGCAGCGCCCACCGGGCCCAGGTAAACATTCTCTATACGGCTGCCTGGCTGAACCAGAATTCGGTGTCGGTCATGAAGCCGCTCGGTCTGAGTATACAACAGTTCAATGTGCTCCGGATCCTGCGCGGGCGGGGCAATAAGCCAAGCACCGTCAAGTTGCTTACGGAACGCATGCTCGACAAGATGAGCAACGCCAGCCGCCTGGTCGATAAGCTGAAGGACAAGGGCTACGTCGAGCGGCAGGAGTGCCCCACCGACCGCCGCCGCGTGGACATCATGATCACGCCGGCCGGTCTCTCCGCCGTGGAGGAGGCCACCCGTAGGCTGGAGGAAAGCCTCCGGAATTCCCTAGGTCACCTGACGGACGCGGAGTTTACGCAGCTGAGTGGGTTGCTGGACAAAATGCGGGGGTAAGGGGCGACGGTGCGCAAGTGCAAAAATGACCACGACTACCCGGTCGGGTAGGTAAGTGGGAGTGGCCCACCCTCCTTTGGTGTATGAATTACCTCTCCCCCTTTCCGTTAAGACTATTCCTATTCCCACGGCTATCCCTCCTCCTCTCCTGCGGAAGCGACGACGACGCCGTACCCACCCCGCTGGTTACCCGCGACGATTACCTCGGCAGCTACACCGTCACCCAACAGGATGGTTTCCGAACCTTCTCCGGTAGCGGCGCCATCAGCGGAGAAACCGTTACCATCGAGTTCGACATCAGTGGCTTTGCGGCGGCGGATGATTGCCGGGCGGTGTATGCGCGGCGGTGAATGGTCTTCCGGTCGTAGGTGTTTCTACCTGATATCTTGCTAAGTGGGGCTTGTAGTTTGGAAACTACGGTATATAAACCCTAACTTAGAAACAGTTTGAACGCCTCCGGATTATTCCGGTACCAAAAACCCAGCACGAAAAATCTTCTAATCTTGTGTGTGTGTGTAAGTTTCCTCTTCGCCTGCGAGCGAGACGCTATCAGCGAACTGACAATCGGAGATACTCCCGGCGTCAGCCCTGAAATGACGTTGCGCAATCAATTGTTAAAAGAACGCTTGCTGAACGTACGCGCCGTCATTGCCGACAAGTCAAAAGTACCCGGGGAAAAGTCTACCGGACAAGTATTCACGCCGGCGGAAGCCAAGTGGGCGATCCAGGCGGTTGCGAACGTCACCTTTTCGCGGAAATTGGATAATTTGACGGGGGTAAGTTCCTCAACGGACAGTATCGAGGTGCCACTTGCTAACGGAGTGGTTTCGGAGGAAGATCTCAGGGCCGGCTACTTGGCTGCCCACCAAATTCTGCTAAGTCATTACCTCTCGGTTCAGCAGCCGGTTAAGCAGGTGCTGACTACGATTCTCAAAACGGGGCCAGAAACGAGCACCTCGGCACGGTTTTATGTTATCACTGACATCGGTATTTCGGAGAATGATCCCTTAAATACCTGTGGTTCATACTTTGACGACGGATTGTCGTACTGGGTTGGATCTCCAGTAACGGTGTACAACGGATTCTGTGAAGGCACGGATATGTTTAATTTCAATGGCACTACCGTATTGAATGATGCTTTTAAGAGCCTAGTAGATGAAAATATTCTTGGCCCACCCAACGCTCCGATTTTTGGAGGTTGGGTAGAATTAAACAACGGGAACGATTTTCTTGATCCGGTTTATGTTGATGACTACGTATTTTATCCTAATTCAGACAATTCTGACGGCCCTCAGGGCGATGGATATCGAGATTACTTGGTTTACTTTTACGACGCGGATGCTCCTGAAAGTCTGGTCTGTTTTGACGATGATGAGTTAAATTGGTTGTTGTGTAATTATTACGATATAGCTACCAATTTAGCGCCACCGGAAGACTATATCCTGGCTACCGGGTCTGTGTACTTTGCACAGGATGGGTGTTCGTGTCCTGATAAAGCCCACGAATTGGAATTATTCTATGGAATACCAATTTTCGTCAGTGATGATGATGGTTATAGCCCAACGGATGGGCCTATGGATGACGATGTTTTTGATGATTTTATCGTAGGTCAGTGCTCTTCATGTAATTAGAGACCGATCAAGCTAATTCAGTATATCCTTGAGGTACTCCTACTAAATTTAGCAAGTCCAATCCTGAATGAAGAATAACCGATTCGCCATACTGTCAATTCTGATAGTCTGCACTTTTCCTTTCTTTGAATTGCTGAGCCAAGACATGCGGGGATACTCTAACCCCAATTATTTCACTATTGGTAGCGATATTACGGTCATTCCAGGGTCTGATAGCTTCCTGGTGTCAATTGATGGATATACGGATTTTAATGAGCAAACTTCCGTGTCATATTTGCTGAAACTTGATGGGCGAGGAGACATCGTCGCCACTTCACCATTACTTACTCCGAAAGGTATCAACTCAAATCGATCCCAGTGTTTTGTGCTGAATGGTGGTATTTATGCGTTTGTGTCGCAAGGGCAAGCTGATCTAGCTGGAAATATAAATATCGGATACTTAGACTCGAGGAGTTACAACTTCTCGATAAATTTACGTACCGCGTAGAGATACCAAGCGCGCCCAATCCAAGATTTCTGTCTTCTCAATTTCAGCTACTTGAAGACACGATTGTCGGTTTGGGTGCTTACCATCCTAATGGAGGAGTAGCTCCTTACCTTTATATCGTAACGCTTGATATTAGCGCAAATCCTCCAGTGTTTTTGGTGGACACTTCAGATGTTAGACGTAATTTTAAAGAGATTATTAGCTTTCGAGGTAGGCGATATATAAGCGATACTAAAAGTTATGTTGCAAGTCCAACACTTTTTGATTGGACTGAGATCGTGGATGACAAAGGATTGGAATTTACGCATAGTGGGTCTACTCATATTAATGTTAGAGACAGTATTTTGTTTTCGTTTGGGAAAACGACTTATTTAGACGAAGACTTAAATGTTTATAATGGCCCCGGTATTTGTAAAATGGATTCAAGTTTCACCTTGATTGCCTCGGACACTATGAAGTTACGACGTTCAGCACCCGTTCGAGCTAGAACGGGGGAACACTCACTTATTACAAACAAAGATTCAACTCATCTTTTTGCTGTAGGAACTGATAATGTTTATGAGCAAGCGGGATCTTACCCAATGGTACCCATTAATTCCGATATTTTCCTCCGACGGTATGATTTAGGTCTGAATTTAGATTGGGAGAGGATATATGGGGGGGATGCTTTTTATTACGTCCACGACATCGCCCAACTCAACACCAACAACATCGCCATCTCCGGCTTCCGCTATTTCGACGAAACCGACGTCTTCGAGGGCTTTTTATTGATCGTCAACGAAGAGGACGGCACCGTAGCCAACGAAACGGTCTTCGCCGGTCCGCCACGACTCTCCGTCGAGGTATTCCCTAACCCGGTCACGGATCGTGTTAACCTCCGTCTGCCCGCAACCTACAATGCCACTCCTTCCCGACTCTCCGTATTCGATGCCGCCGGCCGGCTGATGATCGACCGTACCAACGATCGGGCGCGGCAAAGTATCGACGTCAGCAGTTGGCCGAAGGGTACGTATTCCCTCCGCTGGGTCACCGACCGCGGAATCGGGACCGGACGGTTCGTGAAGCAGTAGATCAAATGCCCGGCTTTCGCGTTTGGTAATCGATGCCCGATCACCCACCCCACGACGCCGTCATCATCGGTGCCGGCCCCAACGGCCTCAGCGCCGGCTGTTTCCTCGCTCGTAAGGGACTGCGCGTCCTCATCCTGGAGGCGGCCGACGAACCCGGCGGCGGCACCCGCACCGCGGAATTGACCCTTCCCGGTTTTCACCACGATGTTTGCTCGGCCGTGCACCCCTTCGGCTACCTGTCTCCCTGCTTCCGGGAACTGGAACTGGAGCGGTACGGTTTGCGGTGGCTCTTTCCCGATGTCTCCGTGGCGCACCCGCTGGACGATCAGCCGGCCGTCCTGCTTTCGCGCTCCCTTTCCGAAACGGCGGCGGGGCTGGGGGGAGACGAGCGCGCCTACCGCAACCTCCTCCGGCCGCTGGCCGACCACGTCGACTGGCTGATCGAAGACACCTTCAAGCCCCTCGGTATCCCCAACCACCCGCTCTTCCTGGCCCGCTTCGGTGCCCGGGCCGCTTTGCCCGCCAGCTGGCTCTCTAAACTCGCCTTCCGGGGGGAGCGGGCACCGGCCCTCTTCGCCGGCTGTACGGCCCACGCCACGCTGCCGTTCGATAAATGCTTTACCTCCGCCCTGGGGCTGCTATTCCTGGCCAGCGGTCACGCCGTGAACTGGCCGGTAGCGGCGGGGGGCTCCCGGGCCATCACCGATGCCCTGCTGAACTGTTTTACGGAGGCCGGCGGCGAATTGCGTCTGTCTACCCGCATCGATCGCTTCGATCAACTGCCGCCGGCCCGGGCCTACCTCTTCGATACCGACCCCCGGCAACTGTCCAGCATCTGCGGCGACCGGCTACCCGCCGGCTACCGCAAACGACTGGAAAAGTACCACTACGGCCCCGGCGTATTCAAGATCGACTACGCCCTGGATGGGCCCATCCCCTGGACGGACCCGAATTGTCTCCGGGCCTCCACCGTTCACCTCGGCGGCACCTTCGCGGAGATCGCCGCCTCGGAACGAGACGTCTGGCGGGGCCGGCACTCGGCGCGCCCCTACGTCCTGATGACCCAGCAAAGCCTTATTGACCCTAGCCGTAGCCCGTCCGGACAGCACACCTGCTGGGCGTACTGCCACGTGCCCCACGGTTCCTCCGCGGACCAGAGTGCGGTAATCGAAGCCCAGATCGAGCGCTTCGCTCCCGGGTTCCGCGACCGCATCCTGGCGCGCCACTCCATGACCCCCGCCGCCTTCGAGCGCTACAACCCCAACTACGTCGGTGGGGCCGTAACCGGCGGCTCAGCGGACATCACCCAGTTATTTACCCGTCCGGTAGCCCGGATCGATCCGTACGCCACGCCGAATCCGGCCATCTTTATCTGTTCGGCCTCGACGCCCCCGGGAGGTGGGGTGCACGGCATGAACGGGTACTGGGCGGCGCGGAGTGCCTACAAAAAACTGGGCGGGGGCGCAGGTGCAGGGTTTACGAATAGGTAGCGAGCCACGCGCAGCCGGCGAGCGGCAACAGCGGCAGCTACTCCCCAACTCACTAACTCACAACTCCCTAACTCAGCCCCAAAATCTCCCGGTTCGTCTCCGCATCCGTACCCGCGTCCGCGAAATCGTCAAAGGCCCTTTCCGTCACTTCGATCAGGTGGTCGGCGATGAAGGGAGCTCCCTCGGCCGCTCCCTGGGCGCTGCTCTTGATGGCACACTCCCACTCCAGGACGGCCCAGCCGTCGTAGTCGTACTGCGCGAGTTTGCTGAAAATGCCCTTGAAGTCGACCTGTCCGTCGCCGAGGCTGCGGAAACGGCCCGCCCGATTTACCCAGCCCGAGTAGCCGGAGTACACGCCCTGGCGGCCCGTGGGGTTGAATTCGGCGTCCTTCACGTGGAAAGCGCAAATGCGCTCCTGGTAAATGTCGATGAACTCCAGGTAGTCCAGGCACTGGAGCACGAAGTGGCTGGGGTCGTAGTTGATCTGGGCGCGGGAGTGCCCGCCCACGGCCTCGACGAAGCGCTCGAAACTGGTACCGTCGAAGAGGTCCTCTCCGGGGTGAAGTTCGTAGCCGACGTCCACGCCGCACTCATCGAAGACGTCCAGGATGGGCGTCCACCGCTTGGCGAGTTCGCCGAAGGCTTCCTCCACCAGCCCGGCGGGCCGCTGCGGCCAGGGGTAGAGGTAGGGCCACAGCAGGGCGCCGGAGAAGGTGGGGTGGGCGCTGATGCCCAGGTTTTTACTGGCCCTGGCGTTCAGCTTCAGTTGCTCCACGGCCCACTCCTGGGTGGCCTTCGGCTTGCCGGCCACTTCGGCGGGGGCGAACCCTTCGTACATCTTTCCGTAGGCCGGGTGCACGGCGACCAGCTGCCCCTGCAGGTGGCTGGCCAGTTCCGTGATCGTCAGTCCGTGCTCGCCCACGCGACCCTTCAGTTCGTCGGCGTAGGTCTTCGATTCGGCGCACTTTTCGAGGTCGATCAGGCGGGCGTCCCAGGTCGGGATCTGAACGCCCTTGTACCCGAGGTCGGCCATGTATTTGCAGATGCCGTCGAGGCTGTTGAACGGGGCTTCATCCCCCATGAACTGGGCGAGGAATATGGCGGGACCTTTGATGTTTTTCATGGGGGCAAGATAGAAAGGAGGAAAGAAAAAAGAAGAAAGACGCCGGGCGGCGGGGCGCAGGTGCAATGTTTTTCGGACTCTTGCCCGCACTACGTACCTTCCCCCCCCATGACCACCAAAGACCTCCGCCCCGACGAATACAATGTCTATTACGCCCGCTACGTAGCCCTCGTACCCGATCACCAAACCATTCTCGAGGCCCTGGCGGATAGCCGCGACCGGATGCTGGCTTACCTCGACACGGTACCCGAAGACCGTAAAACCTACGCCTACGCCCCGGGAAAGTGGACGATTGCCGAATCCCTCCAGCACCTCACCGACAGCGAGCGCATTTTCTCCACCCGGGCCCTGCGCATCAGCCGGGGCGACCGCACCCCGCTGCCCGGCTTCGACCAGGACGAATACGTTGCCGCGATGGACGTCTCCCACCTCTCCCTGGCTGACCTGCGGATGACCTTTGAGGCGGAACGCGCCGCTACCATCCGCTTTTATCAGAACCTTGCACCCGCGTCCGCGCCCCTGTCGGGCACAGCCAGCGATAGCCCCGTCACCGTTCGTGCGCTCGGCTTCCTGACGGCCGGTCATTGCTACCACCACGTGAACCTCTACCGGGAGCGTTACGCTTAAGTCACATGTTTCGACTGCTATTACTTTTACTCCTGCTGTTGCCGACGCTTACCGCAAGCGCGGATAACCTCAATACCCGGTTGCGCCAACTGCTGCCCGGGGAGGACGCCGCTACGGTGAACGAACGGCAGTTCCTGTACCAGCGACTGAACGGACTCTTCACGACCCTGCGGGAGGAGGACAAGGCCGATCGGAAAAGCACGAAGAAGCGCATCAGGCGCATCCACGACCGCCTGCGCAAGGAGCTTTTCCTGAGTTACCGCTTCGACGCGAGTTTCTCCGATGCTTTCCGCAGCGGTGCCTACAACGACGCTACCGCCGCGGCCATCACCGCCCTGGCCCTGGAGAAATTCGAAGTGGACTTCGATCTCCACGTCGATCACTGGGACAGCTACCTGGTGGCCGACCCCGAAGGCCGGGCTACCCGACTGGATCACCCCGCGGTTACGAAGGGGGACGAGGATGCCCGCCGCAGTTTTCGGCGGGAATACCTCAGTTTGCTGCGACAGACCGTACTGACGGACATCGGTGCCCTCACCCAGCAGGAGGCCGACGGGGTATTCCGGGAGTACTACTACGACCCCGCCAAACGCCTCACCTTCGGGCAACTGGCCGCCTTTCAGCTCTACCGCCGCGCCCAGCAGGAGTACGCGGACGACCAGTTCGCCCGTGTCTCCCTGACGCTGGCCGAAGCGATCCGACGGGAGGAACGCCCCGCCTTCCTGGTGCTCGACCAGGCCGCCCGCCTCCAGCTGGCCGCCCTGACCCGACCCGAAGTGGAGGGGGATACCGACATGCTCTTTAGTCAGTGGCGCGAAAACCCCGCGAATCGTTACCTGCCCGCCGCCCTGCTGAATTACTTCGACGACCGGCAGCGTATCCTGATCGCCAACCAGGAAGTGGCCGCGGCCCAGCGGATGCTGAGCGAGTACCGGGACCGCGCGCCGGCGGGACAGACCGTCTGGTCGGATCAGCTGCAACGCCTCCAGGACTTTCGCCTCATCGGTCACTACCAGCAGCAGGCGCGGCTGAACGATGCCCTCACGATCGCCAAACGCCTCTACGCCGAAGACCCGACGGACGAACGTACCAAGTACCTCCTTGGAGAATTGCTACTGGCCGACCTGCGTCGTACCCGGGGGGAGGAAGCCGATCTGGCCCGCCTTCAGGAGGAAATTGCCACGGAGTTTCCCTTCGTCCGTCACCAGGATCGTTTTGCCGATCTCCTGCTGCGCCGCAAGGCCATGGAGGTCCGGGACCTTTACGACGGCGAGCTGGGCCCGGCCGGCAACCTGGCCCTGGAGGAGTTTCGTCGGGCGCTGATCGACATTCCCATCGGCCGTGACCGCAGCCTCTGGACGCTGACGGCCTTCGTGTCGGCCTCCAATTTTTATTTCCGGGAGGATAACTATCCGATGGCGCGCGCCCTGATTGACGAGGCGCTGAAGTACGGTCCGGAGGATGATTATTTGTTGCACCGGCGGGAGGTGCTGGCGCGGTATTAGTCCGGGAACCTCACCCCCGA
Organism: Lewinellaceae bacterium; assembly: GCA_963838715.1. Classification (GTDB taxonomy): domain Bacteria; phylum Bacteroidota; class Bacteroidia; order Chitinophagales; family Saprospiraceae; genus Neolewinella. The sequence continues at coordinate 856,688 of CAWISE010000009.1, read as the reverse complement.
TTTTGCTTCGCAAAATCACCCCCTCTCCCCCGGAGAGGGGGACGCGACAAACGCGGTAGGCGTACAATTTTAATTTCTACTACAAATTTGGATACATCAGCCCTCCTGTTCCCGGGGAGAGGGTGGATGCGGCAAAGGCGGCAGGCGTACAAGCTTTAAAATTAACTACAAATCTTAAGCGCATCAGTCACCCCTCTCCCGGGGAGAGGGGCCGGGGGTGAGGTTCCTCGCGCGCGCCCACCGGCAACTCAAACTTCCGCAACAACACCATCCCCCCGATGAAGAACACCGCCAGGATCAGCACGCTCAGTCGCATGCTGCCCGTCAGCGCATCCAGGAAACCGAAGAGGAAGGTACCCACCACGATGGCCACTTTTTCCAGTACGTCGTAGAAGCTGAACCAGCTCGTGGTGTCTTCATTACTGGGGATAAGTTTGGCGTAAGTCGACCGGCTCAGCGACTGGATGCCGCCCATTACCAGACCGACCGCGGCCGCCACCGCGTAAAACTGCGTTTTCTCCTGCACGAAGTAGGCCACGATACAGATGAGCGCCCAGATGGTCAGCTCGAAGTAGAGCGCCACCTTGTTGCCCTTCCACTGGCTGATGCGGGCGGCCAGGTAGGCCCCGCCGATCGCAACGACCTGGAGGAGCAGCACGACTATGATCAGATCAGCTGTCTCGAAGCCCAGTTCCTTGGTGGCGAAAATGGCGGCCAGGAAAATCACCGTCTGGGCTCCGGCGGAATAGCTGAAGAAGGCGGACAGGAAGGTGACGGCCTGCTTATTGGTCCGTACCCGTCCGGCCACGGCCTTGAATTCCCGCCAGCCCCGCCCGGCCATGTCCGCCAGGCCCGTACCCGGCTTACGCACGTCGTCCGGTAAACGCGACAGGCTGATGGCGGCAAAGACCAGCCACCAGAGCCCCACACTGACGAAAGCCAGCCGCACCCGCAAGGTGCCTTCCGCCGGCAGCCCGAACCACTCCGGTTTTTCCACCATCAGCAGGTTGACGATCAGCAGGATGACGGAGCCGACGTAGCCCATGGCAAAACCCCGGGCGCTGAGTTTGTCGAATCGATCCTCGGTGGCAATGATCGGCAGGTAACTGTTGTAGAAAACCAGTCCGCCGGCAAAACCGATCAGGCCCAGTACGAAGGCGATGCTGCCCAGGGGCATCGTCTCCATGTCGTCGAAGAAGAAGAGGGCCAGACAGGCCACTCCGCCCATCGTCGTGAACAGCCGGAGGAACCACTTGCGTCGTCCACCCGCGTCGGCGATGCCGGACAACAGGGGAGAGAGAACGGCAATGACCAGGTAGCTGAAACTGATCAGGTAGGCGAAGAAACTGCTGTCCGTGAATTTCGAACCGAGTACCGTGAATTCATCATCCACCACCGCCTCGAAGTAGCCGGGGAAGATCGCCGTAGTGATCACCAGGGCAAAGGCGGAGTTGGCCCAGTCGAAGAGCGCCCACCCGTTCAGGGTACGCGGGTCGTTCAGGGACGTGGTCGGCGGGAGGGGGTGGTCGGTGGCTGCGATGGTGTAGTTGTTATCTTGCGGAGGTTATGGACAAACTTACGCTTATCCTTCTTGGTATCCTCAGCGCGGGGTACCTATCCGGCCAGTCGCTCCGCCTGGCGGAAATTTTTACGGACCACGCCGTCCTGCAACGCAACGTAGATCACCCGCTCAGCGGATGGTCCGGGCCGGGCGCAAAGGTCACCGTTGATTTTGCCGGTACCTCTCTGCGCGCCAAGACGGCGAAAGACGGCCGCTGGACCGTCACCCTGCCTGCCACCCCCGCCGGCGGGCCGCACGAGATCACCGTTCGCAGCGGCCGGGAGACCGTTACCCTTACCGATCTCTACTTCGGGGATGTCTACCTGCTCAGCGGCCAGTCCAACATGGAGTGGCGGCTGGAGCAGTCCGACCCCACCGGGGAGCGGGCGCGTACCATTGCCGACCCGCTGATCCGCCAGATCCTGGTGGAGAAGACCGCCGCCGGCTCCCCGCTCGACCACCTGACGATCCAGCAGCCCTGGACGCCCGGTACCGCCACGGCCATCGGTCGGTTCAGCGGGGTGGGGGCCTATTTCGCCCACCACCTGCGGTCGAAGTTCGGGGTAACCGTACCCATCGGCCTGGTCCACTCCAGTTGGGGCGGCAGCAAGATCGAGGCCTGGATCGAGGCGACGGCCCAGGGAATGGATGCCGCGGAGGTACTGCAACAACAGGAAAGCATGGTCGAAAGAATGGGGCGTGCCGCCTACGCCCGCTACGCCGAAGAATTTGGTGGTACCCCGCCGGTCAGGGATGAGGGGGAAGCCCTGGGCTACCTGAAGGATGGACACGCTGATGCCAGCTGGGGTAGCATGGAGCTGCCGGGTACCTGGGAGAGCCGTGGTTACCCCAACGTAGACGGCGTAGTGTACTTCCGCCGTACCCTGGAACTGACCGCCGAACAAGCTGCCGGGGCCGCCACCTTACTGCTGGGCGGCATCGACGACGAGGACGAAACTTATGTCAACGGCCGGCGCATCGGTGGCATGACCGTGTACAACGAACCCCGAAATTATGAGCTCGCCGCCGGTACGCTGCGACCGGGTTCCAACACCATCGCCATCCGGGTGGCGGACAATGGCTGGGGAGGCGGGTTCACCGCCGGTCCGGAACGCTTTCTGCTCCGCACCGCAGCCGGTGACCTGCCGCTGGCCGGCCCCTGGAAGTTCCATTTCGGGGAGTGGCGGATCGACGGACAGAAAAATCACCAGCCCATGGCCCTCTACAACGCCATGATCGCCCCCCTGGCCGGGCTGCCCCTCTCCGGCGTCCTCTGGTACCAGGGCGAGAGCAATACCGGCCCCGGCGAGGCGGAAGTCTACGCCGACCAGATGCGCACGCTGATCCGCTCCTGGCGCGATCACTTCGATCGCCCCGACCTGCCCTTCTACTGGGTACAGCTCGCTAATTATCAGGCGGAACCCGCTACGCCCGACGAGCCGGGATGGGCCGTCCTGCGCGCCGCCCAGACCGCCGCCCTCGACCTGCCGAACACCGGTCAGGCGGTGATCACGGACCTGGGGGAAGCCGACGATATTCACCCCCAGAATAAATGGGACGTCGGTTACCGGCTGGCCCTGCACGCGGCGGCCGGTATCTACGGTAAGTCCGTCACCCCGGCATCCGTCCGGGTAGCGGGAGCGGCTCAGGGCTCCGGCGAGGTCCGGCTTGCCTTTCGTAACATGAACGGCCGTAACCTGGTCGTCCGGCCCCGGCCGGACGATAAGTACGGCTACGTGCGGGGGTTCACCGTCCGGGATGCCGGCGGGGAGTGGCACTGGTCCCGGGCCTATCTGAGTCAGGACGGCCAGTCCGTGACGCTTCCCGGTGAAATCTCCGGCAAGCTCGTCACCCACGTCCGCTACGCCTGGGCGAACAACCCGGCGGCGGCAAATGTCTACTCCAGCGACGGCCTGCCGCTCACTCCCTTTGAGATCGAAGTAAAGTAACCCCATGAAAGCCATACTATTCGACCAGCCCGGTGACGAGAATCAACTCTACCTGGGTGAAGTATCCGACCCTACGCCCGGCCCGACCGACGTCCTCATCCACGTAGCCGCCACGGCCCTGAACCGGGCCGACCTGCTGCAACGGGAAGGCCGCTATCCGGTGCCCGCCGACGCCAGCCCGATCCTGGGGCTCGAGGTGGCCGGTACCATCATCGAGGTCGGCTCCGAAGTGGAGGGTTTCGAGGTCGGGGATAACGTCTGCGCCCTCGTCAACGGAGGCGGGTACGCCCAGCGGGCGGTCATCGACCAGGAGATGCTCATGAAGCTGCCCCAGCGGCTCAGTTTCACCAAGGCGGCCGCCATCCCGGAGGCCTTCCTGACCGCCTTTCAGGCACTGTACTGGACCGCCCGGATGCGCAAGGGTGACCGCATACTCATCCACGCCGGGGCCAGCGGGGTAGGGACCTCCGCCATCCAGCTCGCGCTGCACGCCGGGGCCACGCCCATCGTCACGGCCAGTGGGGGCAAGCACCAGCAACTGCACGAACTGGGCGTCGAACGCTGCATCGATTACAGGGAAGAGGACTTCGCCGAAGCCGTCCTGGACGAAACCGGCGGTCACGGGGCGGACATCGTGCTCGACTTCGTCGGTGGACCCTACCTGGAAAATAACTTCAAGGCCATGGCTACGGACGGTCGCATGGTCAGTCTGGCGGCCCTGGGCGGTGCCCGGGTGGAAGGGTTCAGCATGGCCCCCATCCTGCGCAAGCGGTTGCAGGTCACGGGCAGTACCCTCCGCTCCCGCACGCCCGAGTACAAGCGGCTGCTCACCCAGAATTTTATCGATACCTGCTGGCCCGCCTTCGCCGATCGCAGCCTCCGCCCGCTGGTCGATACCATTTACGACTGGGAGGAAGTGGCCGACGCCCACCGCTACATGGCCGCCAATGCGAACGTAGGAAAGATCGTGCTGACGATTGGAATTGATTAGGGGGCGCCGATTTTCTCAGGTCCGGTGACCTCACCGTCGCGCTGCGAAGGTTAGCGCCGTCCAATATGGAAAGCTGATTCATGTCGGCCGTCTCGAAGTTCCGATGTAGTCGGTACGGAGGACGTCCGACTTGTAATCAGTAAGAATTTTAACCCTACATATGTCCATACCCAACACCACCGGGGCGCGGCCGCGGGTGCAAACCCACCACTTAGGCCGCCAGCCGTTCGCCCCCACCTGGGAGCGGCAAACCGTATTGCACAAATCGGTCGTTGCGCGCAAGCTGGACAATCGGCAACGCAAGCGGGATGGGCTGGAGCCACTACCGACGATCCACCATCTGCTCTTCGTGGAGCACGACCCCGTTTATACCCTCGGTAAGTCGGGTAGCACGGACCACCTGCTGCTCTCCGAGGAACAGCTGGCGGCGGAGGGCTTCACCTTTCACAAGATCAACCGGGGCGGCGACATTACTTACCACGGCCCCGGACAGCTGGTGGCCTATCCGATCTTCGACCTGGAAGAATTCTCTCCCGACGTGCATCTGTACGTACGCAACCTGGAGGAGGTAGTTATCCGGACCCTGGCGGACTTCGGAGTGGCGGCCGAGCGGGATGCCGGCTTTACCGGGGTGTGGCTACCCGGCGACTCGGCCCGCCGGCAACCCCGTCGCAAGATCTGTGCCATCGGGGTGCACCTCAGCCGCTGGACGACCCTCCACGGCTTCGCCTTCAACGTCCGGCCTAACCTCACCCACTTCGGTAACATCGTCCCCTGCGGTATCGACGCGGACGATCGTTCGGTAACGAGCCTGAGCGTCGAGCTGGGCCGCCCCGTCGAACTGGTGGAGGTGCTGCCGCTGGTGGAGCGGCACTTTCAGCGTATTTTTGACTTCGACGGGCTGCCACCCGCCAAAGTGAATATTCCCGGCATCTGAGGAGCGTATGACCGAGCAACAAATGATCGACGGATGTAAGGCCGGTGACCGCCGCGCCCAGCGTGCCGTTTACGACCGGTTCAGTCCGTTGATGTCTGCCGTTGCCCGCCGCTACTGTAAGCGGGATGCCGATGCGGAAGACGTCACCGTAGCCGCCTTCTTCAAGGTGTTCGACAAGATCGCCAGCTTTAAGGAAGACGGCAGCTTCGAGGGCTGGATTCGTCGCATCGTCGTCAACGAATCCCTGATGCTCCTCCGTAAGAAGCACGCCCTCCGGCAGGCGAGCGAACTGACGGAGGTCAACCCGGCCAGCTTTGCCATCCCGGCGGAGGCGGCCGACCGGCTGGCGGAGCAGGACATACTGACGCTGCTGGACGCCATGCCGGTGGGGTACCGGACCGTCTTCAATCTCTACGTGATCGAGGGATACAAGCACCGGGAGATCGCCGAATTGCTGGAGATCAGCATCAATACGAGTAAATCCCAGCTGATCCTGGCCAAGAAGAGGCTCCGGGAACAACTGGAAAAACTGGGCTACGCCGCGGCCCGCTAAGCACTGTAACCATGTCTGACAATACTTCTTTCGACCGGGAATTTCGTCGCCGCGCTAACCAGTTGCGCCGGACGCCCGCCCCCCGCAGCTGGAACCGCATCGAGGGGCGGCTGGACCGCCGTAGCCAGCGGGGAAGGCTACTTCACTTCCGCCCCTGGATGATCGCCGCGGTATTGCTGCTGGTCGCCGGCGTCGTGCTGTTGGCCGACACGGGACAAACGGCCACCGAAGCCATCCTGGCACGGCAAGTACAGTCGGTCGAAGAACTCGACGCTGCCCTGCCCGCACCTGCGTCCTCGCCCACTTCCCCGGAAAGAATACCCGAGTACCTACCCGGGGGCGAGGGGCAAAAAATGGGAACGCTGATGGTGAGCCCGAAGTACCGGGAGCGGACCTGAGCTTGATGCAATTCGAAACCCGTTCGGTCGAGACGTCGGACTTCCGTCCGGGCTCCTTTGTCGCCGGGCCCGTCGAAAACCACGACAATGCTTATTCTGAATTAGTCGCTTCAGCGACTTGCTCATAGCAGCGAGGGTGTTTTCAACCCCTCGCGTCCCGTCGAAAGGGTATCGAAACGGCTAAAACAGAGTATGTTTACGTATGCTTCGCTCCCTGATTTTCCTGCTCCTGCTGATTCCGGCGCTCTGTTTCGCTCAGAATGCTTACGACGATCAGGTGCGGGCAACCGAACGACTGATCGATAACGAGCGCTTTCCCGCGGCCCGTGCCCAGGCCGAAGCCCTCATCCAGAGTGGAAAGGAGAGCCAGCAGCCGGAGATCGAAGCCCGGGGCCATTACCTGCTGGGCCGGGCCCGGCTAGAGGACCCCGCCGCCGATGCCCGCGACCGGGTGGACGGTATCCGAAGCCTGCAACTGGCCGCCGCCGGGTTCAGGTCGGCCCAAAAAAGCGCCACGGTAGACTCCATCATGACGACCCTGCGGGAGATCACCGGGAATGCGGAGTTACCGGAGATCGAATTACCCACCGTCCGGGCGCTGGGCGGCGACCGACCGAGTAGCATTAGTAAAAAGCAGATCGACGAAAGTGCGCTTTCGGCCATTGTCAGCCTCCAGAGCCGGGAGATCGAGCAGTTGACGGACAGTCAGATGCGGCAGCTCATCCTGCTGGAACGGCAGGACCGGCGGCTCGACCAACTCTCCTTCAGGTCGATGGAAGACAGCATCATGCTGTTGCAACAGCAGAGTCAGATCGACCAGCGGGACGCCGAACTGGACCGGGCCCGGCAGCGGCGGAATCTACTGGTCGCCATTGCCCTGGCGGTGCTGGCGCTGTTGGGTGCGCTCTACTCCCGCTACCGTTCCAGTCAGCGCTACCAGGCCAAACTACAGGTACAAAACGAGATCATTGAGAACGAACGACGACGCAGCGACGATCTTTTGCTAAACATCCTGCCGGCCAGCGTCGCCCTGGAACTGAAGGACAAGGGACGGGCTACCGCGAGGAGTTTTGACTCGGCCTCCATACTCTTTGCCGATTTCAAAGGTTTCAGCCGGCTTGCCTCGACGATGCAGCCGGCCGACCTGGTGCAGCTGCTCGACCAGGCCTTTCGGGCCTTCGACGACATTGTGGACAAGCACGGACTGGAGAAAATCAAGACCATCGGGGATTCCTATATGTGCGCCGCCGGGCTGCCCCTGCCGGTGGAAGACCACGCCCGCCGGGCCGTGCTGGCGGGGATGGAGATGCAGGCTTACCTCAGCACCAACCCCAACTTCGATGCCCGTATCGGCATTCACTCCGGACCGGTGGTGGCCGGGGTGGTGGGGCGGAACAAATTTGCCTACGACGTCTGGGGAGATACCGTCAATCAGGCAGCCCGGCTGGAACAGGCGGGGGAGGTCGGACTGGTGTCGGTCAGTGGCAACACCCGTCTCCTGATCGGGGAAGGTTTCCTCTGCGAGCAACGGGGCACCTTCGAGGCCAAGAACATGGGGCAGATGGACCGTTTCGTGGTTATTTCCGGACCATCCGACTGACGAAGAAGCCGTCGTAACCGTCGCGGTGGGGGAGAAACGTCTGGTGGTGTTCCAGCGTCCACTCCTGGCCGGCTTCCGAACCGAGGAAGGTTTCTACCTGGTCCAGATTTTCACGGGGCAGGATACTGCAAGTGGCGTACACCATCTTTCCCCCTGGCTTCACCATGCGGGCGTAGCGTTGCAGGATGTCCTGTTGTTCGGCCACCACCCGGTCGATGAATTCGGGGCTGAGTTTCCACTTGGCGTCCGGGTTGCGGCGCAGTACGCCGAGGCCGGAGCAGGGGACGTCGAGTAACAGCCGGTCGGCCCGGTCGGTCAGTCGTTTTATCGTTTTGCTGGAGGTGATCAACTTGGGTTCCAGGTTGCTGATGCCGTTGCGGCGGGCTCGTTTCTTGAGTTCGTCCAGTTTCCAGCCGTGGATATCGAGGCTGAGTAGTTTTCCCCGGTTCTCCATCAGGGCGGCGAGGTGCAGGCTTTTACCCCCGGCTCCGGCACAGGCATCGATGACGGTATGGGTGGGTTCCACTTCCAGTGCGGGAGCGGCCTGCTGGCTGCTGAAATCCTGAATTTCGAACAATCCCTGCCGGAAGGCGGCGGTCGTAAAGAGGTTACGGCGCTGGGTGACCAGGAGTGCCGCCGCGGAAATCGGTTCGGTTTCTATCTCGTCCCTGGCGAGAGCGGCGGCCAGTTGTTCCGGAGTGGTCTTCAGGGTGTTGGCCCGCAGGACGACCGGAGCCTGTTCGTTCAGGGCGGTGAGGGCGGGCGACCATTCTTCGCCGAGCTGGGCCAGCCCCGTTTCGTCCAGCCAGTCGGGAATACTCTCCGAAAGGGCCCGGTTATCGGCTACCTCCTGCTTACGGCGGCGAATTTTTTCCGGGTCGATGCCCTGGAAATCGCGCCAGTCGGGTAATTCCTGTCCGTCGAGCACGAGGTAGGTTCCGATCAGCCGCCACCACGCTTCGTTGGTTTTGGGTTCCACCTCCGCCAGGTGGGTGAGCAGCCGGTAGTAGCGGACAATGCCGTAGGTGGTTTCGGCGATGAAGGCGCGGTCGCGGCTCCCCCGGCGTTTATCGGCCTTCAGCACCCGGGCGATCTCCCGGTCGGCGTAGACCCGCTCGGAGCCGAAGATGTTGGAGAGGGCTTCGGCAACGGCGTTGATGTGGGCGGGGAACATGGGATAGTATTTAGGCAGCAGTATTTCGTCAATAGTCGCTAGTGACTGGAATCTACCGATCTGGCGACGAAGGTAGCCTTTTTGGACCGTTGGGATTTTGGACCGTTAGGCCGTTGGACATTTAGACCGTTGGACAGCGTTGGAGCGTTGGACATTACCGTCAACGGATAGTCCAACGGTCCAATACGTTCAACCATCCAATCACTACCTTCGGCACTATGAACCCAGTGCAAGAAGAAACCACGGACGACCGGCCACCCCTGCTCGGAAGCTGGAAGGCGGTATATACTTTCGTGCTTGTCCTGCACGTGGCCCTCATTCTTTTTTTCTATTTTTTCTCCCAAGCCTACGCTTAGATGACCTGGATCGACTGGCTGGTAATGACCGGCACCCTCACGGCAATCGTCCTCTACGGCGTATACATGACCCGCAAGGTAGATAACGTAAAGAGCTACCTGCTCGGGGATCGCGACCTGCACTGGTGGACCATCGGCCTCAGTGTAATGGCCACCCAGGCCAGCGCGGTGACCTTTCTCAGTACGCCGGGACAGGCCTACAACGACGGCCTCGGCTTCGCCCAGTTTTACTTCGGTCTGCCGATTGCGATGGTCATCCTCTGCATCTTCGTACTGCCGATCTATTACCGCCTGAATGTATACACCGCCTACGAGTTCCTGGAGGGGCGTTTCAACCTGAAGGTCAGGTCGTTAACGGCCGTGCTCTTCCTCGTGCAGCGGGGGCTGGCCGCGGGCATCACCATCTACGCGCCGGCCATTATTCTGTCCACTATCCTGGGTTGGTCGCTGAATCTGACTATTCTGGTGATCGGGGTAGTGGTGATTTTCTATACCGTCATGGGGGGGACCAAGGCGGTTTCCGTTACTCAGAAACAGCAGATGATCGTTATCCTGCTCGGTATGGTGGCCGCCGGTGTGGTCGTAGTCATGAAATTACCGGAGGGCGTCGGGGTGGGGGAGGCCCTGGGCGTTGCCGGCAAACTCGGTAAACTGGAGGTAATCGACACCAAGTTCGACCTCAACGACCGCTACAACATCTGGTCCGCCCTGCTCGGGGGCACCTTTTTATTCCTCAGTTATTTCGGTACCGACCAGAGCCAGGTACAGCGCTACCTTTCGGGTAAGAGCCTGGCGGAAAGCCGGCTGGGGCTGTTGTTCAACGGCATTTTCAAGGTGCCGATGCAGTTCATGGTCCTCTTCGTAGGTATCCTGGTTTTCGTATTCTTCCTCTTCGTAGCCCCCCCGGTTCACTTTAATTCCGCTAACCTGGATCACCTGCGGGATTCCGAGTACGCCACCGAACTGACCCAGCTGGAGCAACGCTACGAGATTGCCAGTGCCGCCAATGCCGTAGCGGCCGATGACCTGGTAGAAGCCCTCCGTCGCGACAACCCCGCCGCCGTCGAATCCGCCACGGAACGCATGAAGGCTACCCTGGAGCTGAGAAGGACCGTCGCCAGCGAGGTAGACGAACTTATCCTGCTGGAGGATCCAGAAGCCATCACCGAAGACCGCGACTACGTATTCATTACTTTTATCATGAATTATCTGCCGGTCGGTCTGGTCGGTCTCCTGCTGGCGGTGATCTTCAGTGCGGCTATGTCCAGCACGAGTTCGGAACTCAATGCCCTGGCCACGACCAGTCTGGTGGATATCTACCGCCGCAGCCTCGTCCCCGGCAGAACGGATGAGCACTACTTTGCGGCCAGCAAGTGGCTGACGGTCGCCTGGGGAGGCGTGGCGCTCGGCTTTGCCTCCGTAGCCAGCCTGTTCGACAACCTGATCCAGGCCGTCAACATCATCGGTTCCCTCTTCTACGGGGTGATCCTGGGCGTCTTTGCCGTGGCTTTTTTCTTTAAGCGTGTAGGCGGTCGGGCCGTCTTCCGGGCGGCCATCATCGGGCAGACCTTCATCGTGGCCACCTTCCTGGCCAATCACTTCGGCTACATCGACCTGGCCTACCTGTGGCTGAACCTGATCGGGTGCGTGATCACGGTGGCGGTGGCGGTTGGTCTGGAGGGAGCGGGAATTAAGAGCACGTAAGAACCTCACCCCTGCTACTGCTTCGCAGTAGCTGTCCCCTCTCCCCCGGAGAGGGGGGCATGGCAGACGTGATATCCCGCGGCAGTAACACCTAACGGACGGGATGCCACACCCGCCATATCCCCCCGCTCCGGGTAAGCGTTGATGCGTAGCAGGGAGGATAACCCGTAGGAGGAGGATATGAAGACATGCTGCGGCAGTAGCACCTAATAGACGCGACGCCACACCTGCCACATCCCCCCTCTCCGGGGGAGAGGGGGTGATTTCGCAGAGCGAAATCGGGGGTGAGGTTCACTCCAACAAATAACTCAACTCCCCCTTATCAAAATCCATCGTGCCGCTCGTGCCGATGATGTCCTCGGCCAGTTGCTTCTTGCGCTCCTGGAGTTTGTTGATCTTCTCCTCGATGGTATCTTTAGTGAGGAACTTGCGGGCAAAGACATTCCCCTCCCGGCCGATCCGGTGGGCCCGGGCGATGGCCTGGTCCTCGATGGTGGGGTTCCACCAGGGGTCGAGGATAAAGACGTAGTCGGCCGCCGTAAGATTGAGGCCGGTACCCCCCGCCTTGATGGAGATGAAGAAGGTTTGTAACCGGGGGTCGGTCTGGAAACGGTCGACCTGCCGGGCGCGTTCCTCCCCGCTGACCGCTCCGGTGATCCAGGCGTAGGGGGCGTTCAGCGCGTCGAGGTGAGCCCGGAACCGCTCCAGGTACCTGACCATACTGGAGAAGATGAGTACCTTCTGCCCGCTCCGGCGAATGGTGTCCCACTGCTCCAGTACCTCCGAGAATTTACCACTGTCCTTATCGTACTCCTCGTCGGTCAGCCCCGGGTGATTGGCCAGTTGGCGCAGCCGGGTAAGGGTCTGGATGACCCGCATCTTGTACTGTCCGTTACTGGGTTCGTAGTTGCGCAAGAGGGCGTTGCGGGCGGCGGATTTCTCACTTTCGTAAAGGCGGCGTTGGGCCGTCGTCATCTCGCAGTAGTAGAGTTGAACGTCCAGCTTCGGCAGGTCGGGGGCGACTTCCGCCTTGGTACGCCGCAGCAGGTGGGGCTGGACGAGGGCGCGCAGCTGTGCTTTCTTGGCCTCGTCATCGTGGACCTCGATCGGGGTGATGAAGGTGCGCTTGAAGAAGGCGTAAGTACGTAGCAGCCCGGGGTTGATGAACTGCATCTGCGACCAGAGGTCGCTGAGGCTGTTTTCGATCGGGGTGCCGGAGAGGCTGATCCGGTGGCGGGCGGGCAGTTCGTTGAGGGCGCGGAAGATTTTGCTCTGGCGGTTCTTGATCTGCTGACTCTCGTCGAGGACGATATACTCGAAATCGACCTGGGTGAGGATCTCCTGGTCGCGCAGGGCCGTCTGGTAGGTCGTCAGGATGACGTCGAAACGACGCAGGATGTTGGGGTCGCGGTCGCGTTTGGTTCCCGTGTTGGCCTTAACCGTCAGGTGGGGAGCGAACCGCTCCAGTTCGGCCCGCCAGTTGAAGACCAGAGAAGCGGGAAGGACGATCAGCGCGCGCAGGGGCTGGAGGAAATCCTCGTCGGCCGCCCCGCCCCCGAACAGGTCGATCTGCCGGCCGGCGGGCTGGGCCGAACCGCTGGCCTCGCCGCGTCTTTCCTTGGCGTACACCAGCACGGCAATGGTCTGCAGCGTCTTGCCGAGGCCCATGTCATCCGCCAGGCAGGCTCCCAGTTTTTCGTGGTAGTGGCCGATCAGCCACTTGGCTCCTTCGAGCTGATAGGGCCGTAGCTGGGCCTTCAGCTTAGGAGAAGGGGCGTACCCCTTTAGCAGGTTTTGCACTTGCGCCCCGCCGCCCCATTCCAGTCCCATATCGCGCACCAGGGGCGCATGGCTGCGGGCCAGTTTCACGCTCTTGGCCTCCACCCGCGCAAATTGTAAACCGGGCTGGTAGCGGGTGAACCACTCCTCGGGAATGAGAAAAATGGTGTCGTCCGGCAGCAAAAAGCGGCGGTCGCCGCGCTGAATATTTTTAACCAGTTTATGGAACGGGATGCGGTGGGGGCCCACCGAAATGGTGGCCTTCAGGTCCAGCCAGTCGTTCGATTCGCTCACCTCCAGGACGATGCCGCCGGGGTAAAGGGAAAACGCGCGGCCGTCCTCCACGGGCAACGCCACCTCCAGGCCCATGTCACGCAGGCGGGGTTCGTTTTCCAGCAGCCAGTGCAGGGGGGCGAGGGGCGCGGGTGCCGAGTTTATCGATAGGGCGGGAGAATTGGGCACCGGAGTCAGTTCGGGCAGCGCGAGCAGGGGAGCCAGCAGTTGTTTTTCGGCGGTAAAGTTCCGCTCGATGCGGCGAATGTAGTAGGGCGGTTTGGCGCTGTAATCCACCTCGGCGGGCTCCGGGTCGGTGTAGGGGAAGAGGTGGTTGCCGTAGCGTACGCTGGGGTACAACAGGTACTTGTCCTCGAAGGGGTGGGGGCGGGCCGTGAGGTGAACGCCGTCCGGCTCGGTCACCTCCCGGTATTCGAAGCCGGAGACGGTCAGCGGCAGGTGGCGGGCCGCCTTGCTGACGAATTTTTGCAGGTACACCCCGATGCTGTCGGCCGGGATGTCCACCGTGTCGCGGCTGAGGAAGGGGCGGACGTGGTCGCCCTGCAGGTGGGCCAGCTGTCGCAGTTGACCGTCGAAGAGCAGCCAGCCGGGGGCCGGCCGGTTGGTGATCACCCGGATATCGTGGTGGCGCAGCCGGGCTTCCGGACCTTCCGCCCCGTCGATGGTGAGCCGGTAGAGCAGCCGGTCGGCGCTCAGTTCGAAGGTAAGCCGGGGCTCCACGGGCGGCCCGAAGGCGTTGATGTGTTCGTGGGGCACGGCCCGGCTGTTCATATTGATGGCCACCGGATAGCCCGCCTCCCGGCAGCGGGTAAGCAGCTCGGCACTGCGGTTGTGGAGGTGGCGGATAACGGCCTCCCGCTCCTTACTCTTCTTATCGACGAGGCCGGCGAGGGTCGGCATTTTCTTGGCCCCTTTGCGGAAAGCTTCCGCCAGGTTCCGCGGGTTGAGTTGATCGACGAGCTGGAGACAGCGGCGGGTGGCCTCCGTAACCGGGATGCCGTAGAGTTTCAACACCGGTTCGCGGGCGGCTTCCTGTACCTGGGCGGGACGCCCCGACTTATCCAGGGAAACCACGTAGGCTTTCGGTAACCAGATACCGGTGCGGAATTCAAGATAATTGAAAAAGAGGTCGGCCTGCTGTTCCAGGGCTGGATGATTTTTATGGGTCGGGAAGGGGCAAAGCCGCGAATATACCACCACTCAGCTTACCTTTCGGCGGTGCAACTGGCCGACCACATCCTGTTCTTCCTGCTGGGCGTTTTGCTGCCCGCCGTCCTTTTTGTAACCGGCCGTAAGCGGGCGACGGCCGAGCGGCCCCCGCGTTTTGACCGGGGGCTGAAGATCCGTCTCTACTACGGTAACGGCACCCTGCTTTACAGTCTGGCGGTGATGGTACTGACGGTGTGGTACTTCAGCGACCGGCCGTTCACCGGACTGGGGCTGGGGTGGGGGAGGATGCCCTACGACATTTGGGCGGTTGCCTTACTGGGGGGCTTCATGGCCCTTTACCTACTCGATCTTTATCTGGAGGTCGGCTCCCCCGACCGGCGGGCGGAAACCCGGGAGCAATTCTTACGCCTCGGCTTTTTACCCGCTTCCGGCTACGAGTACCTCCACTGGTTGTTCCTGGCCACGGCGGCCGGGATCGGCGAGGAGATCGTCTACCGCGGATTCATGATCAGTTACCTGAGCGAAGTACTGCCGCAGAACGGTGGGGGAACGGTGCTGACGTTGCTGATTCCTGCCGCGAGTTTCGGGCTGGGGCACGTTTACCAGGGCGGGCGGGCGGTCGTCAAAGTGGCGGTCATGGCCCTGATCTTCGGTTTTTTCTTTTATCGTACCGGTACGCTGTGGCCGCTGATCCTGCTACACGCGGGGGTTGACGTGGTGGCGGGGCTGCTGTCCTGGTACTTGCTCGGTCGGGAAGAAGAAGTGATTTTTTAGGAAACTTGTCGTGGGTGTTGTGCCGTTTCAAAATTGTTATTACCTTTGCGACCGCTTCGGAAGAAGAATGGCTGCGTAGCTCAACTGGATAGAGCACTTGACTACGAATCAAGAGGTTTCAGGTTCGAATCCTGACGCGGTCACACATTTTTTAAGCAGGCTGCGGTCTGCTTTTTTATTGATAGCTAGGTTTATACGCCATGTCCAAAGTCTGCAAATTAACGGGTAAGAAGCCAATCAGCGGCAACAACGTTTCCCACTCCAACCGGAAGACGAAGCGCCGTTTTGTGCCCAACATTCAGAAGAAGCGCTTCTTCGTTCCCGAAACCGGTGAATTCGTTACCCTACGGATTTCCACCAGCGCCATGCGCACCATCAACAAGCTCGGCGTCACTGCTTTCCTGAAGAAACTGGAAGGTAAGGGCGTAGAACACGGCGTTAAGCTATAATCCCGAGGGGAACAATTAAAGAACAATGGCCAAGAAGAGCAAAGGCAACCGCAACCTGATCATTCTCGAGTGCACGGAGCACAAGGAGTCCGGCCTGGCCGGTACCAGCCGCTACGTTACTCAGAAGAACCGGAAGAATACCCCCGGTCGGATGGAACTGAAGAAGTACAACCCGATCATGCGTAAGATGACCCTCCACCGGGAAATCAAGTAAACTGAACCATCCGGGCGGCCCGCGTGTCGTTAAGGATAATTAAAACATCCAATCATGGCTAAGGTATCAAAGAACTCCCGGACCGGACAGCGTGCCGCTAACGCAGGCTCCGGTCGTGACTTCATCAAGCTCATTCAGTCCGTCAAGGACCCCAAGACCGGAAAGTACTCCTACAAGGAGGTGATGGTCCACAAGGACAAGATCGACGAGTTCATGAAGAACAAGTAGGTTCCAACTTACTTATCCCCTTTATCGAAAAGCTCAGTCCGCCATTGGCGGACTGAGCTTTTTGGTTGTTGGTCAGTGGTGCCGATAAAGTAGCTGCCCACCGGTATTTACCGCCGGGCGCCGGGGGCGTGAACGCCGTCGATCCGAACACCCACACGTTGTTATTCGTTGCTAAAGTGTAATAAGCGGGGCTTTTCGGCTATCCGTTTATCCAACAACAATTAAACGCAGCAACGTGAACTACTTAGCAAAAACTATCCATTCTCTGATCTTATTACTGGTCTTTTCCCTGACCGCCGGCGCCCAGGTGGGGCGTATCCAGGAAACCACCCTGGAGGTGGACGACCGCCGGGTAGATGCCCTCGTCGTTAACCTCAAGCCGGAGCGTAAGGAAGTGCAGGACGCCTTCGACGACTGGATGAAGGATCGCTACGACGCCAACATGAAGGGTGGTGGCCTTTTCTCCAGCAAGGAAACCCGCCGGGCGGAAGACATCATCATTCCCGCCATCAGCGGAGACCGGATCAACCTCCGTACCCGTACCGAAGAGCAGGGGGACGAAAGCCGGATGTACCTCTACGCCGACCGGGGTGGCAACTTCATCGACCGGGGTGATTACCGTGCCTTCACCGGCCTGGAAAATATCTTCGACAGCTTCCTCAGCTTTTACTTGCCGGAATACTACGAAGAACGAGTCGCCGAAGCGCAGGAAGAATTATCGGACCTGCAGGACGACCTTGAAGACAACGAGAAAGACTACCGTAAAAACGAAGAAGAGATCGCCGATCTCCAGGAAGAAAATCGCGAACTACTGGAAAAGCGCGAAGAACTGAGCAGAAAGATTCAGGATGCCGAGAGAGCCCTCCGCGAACGGGAAAGTATGCGTAGCACCGTCGGTCGTGAACTCCTGAACAACAACCGCATGAAGTAGGGCTTTTCCTATCTTCGCGCCCCCATGACCAACGACCAGCTCAAAGAACTCCAAGATCGCCTCGATCTCCTCCGTGGCTACCTCGACGTAGAGAAGCGCAGCTTTCAGATCGAAGACCTCACCCAGCGCAGTCTTGATCCGAATTTCTGGAACGACTCTACCCGGGCCGAGGGCGTCATGCGCGAGTTACGTACGCACAAGCACTGGACCGGTCAGTACGAAGCGGTCAAGGAAAAGGTAGACGACCTGGAAATCCTGCAGGAGTTCCTCCGGGAAGGGGAGGGCAGCGAGGAAGAGGTGGAAAAACGTTACGAGGAGACGGTTGCCGTCCTCGACGATGCCGAATTCCGGGCCACCCTGAACCGACCCGAGGACGAGCTCGGTGCCATCCTGGAGATCAACGCCGGTGCCGGTGGCACCGAGGCCAATGACTGGGCGGAAATGCTCCTGCGCATGTACCAGATGCACTGCGAGAAGTACGCCGGTTACAAAATCAGTATGGCCAACCGCCAGGACGGAGATGCCGCCGGTATCAAATCGGCCGTCATGGAAGTACAGGGAGATTTTGCCTACGGTATGCTGAAGGGTGAGAATGGGGTCCACCGTCTGGTACGGATCAGCCCCTTCAACGCCCAGGGTAAGCGTCAGACGAGTTTCGCCTCCGTCTTCGTCCATCCCCTCGTCGACGACAGTATCGAGGTGGAGATCAACCCCGCCGACCTGAGCTGGGACACTTTCCGGGCCAGTGGCGCGGGCGGTCAGCACGTTAACAAGACGGAATCGGCCGTCCGGGTCACCCACGCCCCCACGGGTATCGTCGTGGAGTGCCAGGACGAGCGCAGCCAGCACAAGAACCGCGACCGGGCCATGAAGATGCTGCGCAGCCGCATCTACGAACTGGAACTGGAGAAGCAGCGGGCCGAAAAGGACGAGGTGGAAGCCGGCAAGACCGCCAACGAGTGGGGCAGCCAGATCCGCAGCTACGTCCTGGACGACCGCCGCGTGAAGGACCACCGTACCGGTTGGCAGACCCCGCAGACGGACAACGTCCTCAACGGCGATATCGAGGGCTTCCTGAAGGCTTTCCTGCGGTGGAGCGGGGAGGCACGGTAACTGGTGGGGTGGCTGAGGATTTATCCTCAGATCGCCTTCAGGCGATACCCCGGCTCTTGAACGCTCCCGGCTCGCTTTGCAGGCCGGGGGCGTTTGCTTGCGCCTGAAGGCGCACTGCGGATAAATCCGCAGACACCTAAAAAAAGGAACAACGCTTGCGAGTTGCTCCTCTGTCGGGGCACCAGGATTACGCTATGCGTGAGGAAGTACGAACCAGTAAGGGGCTTAAATAAAAAAAGGAACAACTCTTGCGAGTTGCTCCTCTGTCGGGGCACCAGGATTCGAACCTGGGGCCTCCTGTTCCCAAAACAGGTACGCTAACCGGACTGCGCTATGCCCCGAGACGACTACCACTCCCGAAGGGATGGCCGTCGAATTGTTGTACTGGCGGAGACGGCGGGATTCGAACCCGCGGTACCGGTGAAGGTACGTCGATTTAGCAAACCGGTGGTTTCAGCCACTCACCCACGTCTCCGGGTGTAAAGAAAGTCTGATCGTTTTCAGACGGGTTGGAAAAGTATAGATGAGTCCAGGCTGTATGCCTGCGGCGTTCAGCCACTCACCCACGTCTCCGGGTGTAAAGAAAGTCTGATCGTTTTCAGACGGGTTGGAAAAGTATAGATGAGTCCAGGCTGTATGCCTGCGGCGTTCAGCCACTCACCCACGTCTCCGGGTGTAAAGAAAGAACATCGTTTCGTTCCCCTTTAGTTGCCGCGACGTATCCCAGCTTCCTAAAGCGACGCAAATTTACGCGCACCAGCTCATTCCTGCTAACTTTCCGACCGCTTTTTTGCAGCTAAAATTACCATCTCTGAAAATCAGTGAGTTAAGCAACCAGCAACTACCCCCGCACCCGCCAGCTCCCTAACTCCCGGTCCAGGTATCCCAGCAACTGTTCCACGTTGGCCTCCGTGATGCACAGCGGTGGTTTCAGCTTCAGCACGTTGTCCGCCGGGCCGTCGGTGCTCATCAGGAAGCCGAGCTCGCGCATCCGCTGCTTGAGCAGGTAGGCGGGGCGGGTCGCGGGCCGGCCGGTCGCGTCCCGCAGGTCCACGCCCAGGAAAAGACCGTGACCCCGGACCTCGTGGATCAGGGCGTGCCGCTCCTGCAGCTCCCGCAGCCCCGTCATCAAACGGCCCCCCACCAGTCGGGCCCGCTCCTGCAAACCTTCCTCCCGGATCACCCGCAGTACGGCCCGCCCCGTCGCGCAACTCACCGGGTTGCCACCGAAGGTGTTGAAGTACTCCATGCCGTTCGCGAAGCCGGCCGCCACCTCCGGCGTACAGACCACCGCCCCCAGCGGATGACCGTTCCCGATGGGCTTCCCGATGGTCACGATGTCCGGTACCACCCCCTGTAGTTCGAAGGCCCAGAAATGATCTCCGGTGCGGCCGAGACCGACCTGCACCTCGTCGGCGATGCAGACCCCGCCCGCCTCACGCACCGCCCGGTAACCGGCCGCCAGGTAACCGGGCGGCAATACGATCTGGCCGCCGCAACTCAGGATGCTCTCGCAGAGAAAGGCGCCGGCGGGACCGGATCGGGCGATCAGGTTGCCGACATCCCGGGTATGGTCGTGGTCGGCGCGTACCGGCAGGGGGACCAGCCGGGTAGTGCCCGGCGCCCCCGATCCGCCCTTCCCGTCGAATTTATAGCTGCTCACCCCCACCGTCCGGCCGGTGTTACCGTGGTAGCCGTGCTCCACCGCGATCACCGATTCGTTACCGCTGCAAGCCGCCGCCATCCGCAGGGCCAGCTCGTTGGCCTCACTCCCGGAATTGACGAAATACACCACCGATAAGGGGTCGGGCAGCGTAGCCGCGAGCTCCTCCGCGAAGTGCAGAATCTCCCCGTGCAGGTAGCGGGTATTGGTGTTCAGTACGGCCATTTGCCTACTGGCAGCTTCCACCACGGCGGGGTGCTCGTGACCGACGTGGGCCACGTTGTTCACCGTATCCAGGAACCGCCGCCCCGTGTGGTCGTACAGGTACTGGCCCTTCCCCCGCAGGACGTGCAGCGGTTTCGGTGCGTAGGAAACACTGAGGTTTAAGCCGAGGTGCCGGCGGCGCGCGGGATGCAAAATTTCCGGTGACACGGCGGGAGCGGTCTCGGTCGGTACCGTCACCGGCAACAACTGACGCGGGTCCGGGCAGAGGGATAACCACAGACCGGCCTCTTCCGGATAGGCGACCCCCGGAAAATCTCCCCGGTAGCCCAGCGGATCCAGCATGATCTGCCAGTGCAGATGCGGCGGCCAACCGCCATTCTCCGGCGGACGACCGACTTCCCCCATCATTTGTCCTTTTTGCACCTGCGTCCCCGCCCGTATTCCTTGGATGGAAGCCAGGGTAAGGTGACCGTAGAGGGTGTAGAAGACCAGCCCCGGTTCCGGTTCGTGTTCCAGCAGGAGCGTGGCCCCGTAGCTCCCGGGGGCGGGGTCGAAGTGGAAACTGTGCACGCGGCCGTTCAGCGGCGCACGGACCGGCGTACCGTCCTTCGTCCAGAAATCGAGCCCGAGGTGAGTGGTACGCCAGCGGGGGCCGTCGTTCCCCTCCGTGGCGTAGGCATCCGTGGTGTAGACCGGGCGGACCTCGGCGTAGCCACCAACGGCCGTATCGGCTCCGCGTTCCCGCAGGATATCCTCCACCCGCCGGGTGAAGCGGTCGAGGTCCTCGAAGTTACGGTAGTGGCCGAGTTCCGTGCTGCCCACGCCCAGGTCGATACCGCTCAGTCGGCCGTCCAGCGGAACGACGGGGTAAAAGTCGCTTCGGTTAGCGGTCGTGAAGGCTTCAAAACGCTCCCGCAGTGGATGGGCGGACCACCCGCAGGCGTAACGGAAAGTAGCCCGGGCCAGCCCCGGATCGATTGTCCGCAGCCGCCGCAAGAGCGCCCAGGCCGGCCGTTCGGAGACGAACAGGTAATCCCGCGTCTCCCCCGCCGCCCGGTGGCCCGCCGCCGTCGCTACCGTGATCAGTAACCGACCGATCAGGAGATCGAAGAGCACTTCCGTTTCCGGTTCCACCAGGGGGCGTACCCCGTGAAACCCCCTGACCAGCGCCGCCATCGCGGATAGTGGGTCGGCCCGCTCCATGCCCGCGTAGGCACAGGCGATGGCGAGCTCGCTGACGGTATGGGTGAAGAGGGCATCGCCGAAGTCGATCAGGCCGCTGACCCGGGCCGGGGTGGCGCAGAGCAAATTCTGATCGTGCAGGTCGTTGTGGTTCACGCTTCGCCGCAGACCGGACAGCCGGGGCAGGGTAGCGGTTTCGAAGCGGTTCCAGAAGTGGGTGGCGATCTCCCTTTCCTCCGGCGACATACCGGGAAGCTGGTCGCGGCTCTCCAGCGTCCGTGCGGGGTCCCAGCGGTAGGGGCGGTGAGCGAAGGGGTGCTCAAAATCGGCCAGTGCTCCGTTGAGGGTTCCGGCAACCTCCCCCCAGCGCTCCAGTTCTGCTTCTCCCGGTCGGGCGTAATCGCTCAGTAAGCTCCCGGCCACCCAGGTCTGGGCCCGGAGTAGTTCTCCCTCCTGCTCCACGATGGCCTCCCCGTCGGGCGTGCGCAGGACGGTAGGGACGGCAAAGGACAAGTCTTTCCCTGCGAGGTGGTCGAGCAGGGCGATCTCCAGCTCCATTCTGGGGCGTTCACGACTATCGCACAGTTTGGCGACGAGGATTCCGGAGGGGCACTCGACCCGAAAACTACGGTCGGCTTCTCCGGGGAGTGGGGTAAGGGAAGTGGGGGAAAGGTGGAAGGGGGTAAAATCGGGGAAACGCATGAAGCGGAATTAATAATGGGAGTTAACGCTGCGATCGCTGCGTGTGACTTAAAAGCATGGTCTGCCAATAACAAGTTAACACTGCGCCGCTTCGTATAACCCTGTCACTTCTACTTACCGAACCTCCACTTCGTCAATCAACTCATGCAAATACTGCTTCAGCAAGCCCGGGGCCGTCCGGATCAGGTCGTGTTCCTTTCCGGGGACCATGTGGTGGACGAGGCTGGTTGCGTTCACCAGCCGGTCGCAGGAGTAATAAGCATTCGGGGGGTAGATCAGCCAGTCCTTGGTACCGTGGATGATGATGGTACTGGCCCGGATGTTGTGCCACTCGTCGGCCATGTCCTCCAGTTCTTCCTGGTGGGAGAGTTTCTCGAAGTTGGCAGTGTGGACGGGATCGGGAACCAGCCAGCTCAGTAGCCAGTGGCTGGTCGGCCGCGTCAGCCAGTACATATATTCTTCGGTCGGGGCGGTACTGGCGGACTGCAGCAGTAACCCGTCGACCATTTCCGGGAAATCCATGGAGATGCGGGCGCTGACGGTTCCTCCGTAACTGCTGCCGTGCAGGATCACGTCCTGGTCGGGCAGGCGGACCTCCCGGATGACGGCGGCGATATTATCGGCCTGTTCCTCCACCGAGGTCATGGGGTTGCCCAGTCCGCTGCCCCCGTAGCCTGGCCGGTCGATGGCCAGCATATTGGTGCGTTCCAGGAGGCTGCTGTCCCGGATCATATCCAGCCACCAGGCTCCTGCGCTGGGTGCGCCGTGAATGAAGACGGTAAGGGGTTTGGTGCTGTCTTGCCCGACCTGGAGGTAGCGAAGTTTTCGCGTCGGCCCGTCCACGTAGCCCAGTTCGGCGTGTTCGATGTTCGTGGCTTCGAAGGCGGCGGTGAAATCGGCATCATTCATCTGGATGGTGACGAAGCGCCGCAACCGGTAATTGGCGTAAGCCCCGAACGCGACGATGCCGGCGAGGAGGAGCAAGAAAATATATCGTTTTTGGAACTTCATTCTACCCATGAAGACAACTTCCCTTCCCCGCTTGTTTGTTTGTCTGCCGACTAGGACTACCTTTGTCGCCTGCCAATCGGGCCCGTAGCTCAGGGGATAGAGCACCTGACTTCTAATCTGGCGGTCGCAGGTTCGAATCCTGCCGGGCTCACTTTGAAAAGTAGATAGTAGATAGTCCGTAGTGAATTGTTCCAAAATCATTCACTACTGGCTATCTGCTGCTTCTTATTTTCTACCATGATCACCGGAACCGACCCCCACCGGGCCGCCGTCCTGCTTCGCGCCGGCCGCCTCGTCGCCCTCCCCACGGAGACTGTTTACGGACTCGGGGGAAATGCCCTCGACAAAAAGGCCGTCAGTTCGATCTTTTCCGCCAAGGACCGGCCGAGTTTCGACCCCCTGATTATTCACCAGGCATCCCTGGAGCGGCTGCTCCCCTACGTACGCGAAGTACCGGCCCTGGCCCGCCGCCTCGCCGAAGCCTGCTGGCCCGGTCCGCTGACCCTGGTACTGCCGCGCTCGGCGCTCGTGCCGGACCTGGTTACTTCCGGACTGGAAACCGTGGCCGTGCGGGTGCCCAGCCATCCGCTTACCCTCGAAGTGCTGCGGCGGGTTGATTTTCCGGTGGCCGCCCCGAGCGCCAATCCGTTCGGGTTCGTCAGCCCGGTGACCGCCGCCCACGTGGCCGACCAGTTGGGGAATAAACTCGCCTACATCCTCGACGGCGGCCCCTGCCGGGTAGGACTGGAAAGTACCATTGTATCCTTCGCCGTTCCAGACCGCCCGCCCGTCGTACTGCGAAAGGGCGGCTTACCGATCGAGCGACTGGAGGAACTGGCGGGAGAGGCGCTCGAAGTACGTACCCACGGCAACAGCCGGCCGGAGGCCCCCGGAATGCTCAGCAAGCACTATTCCCCGGGGATCCGGATCGTACTGCTGGAGGCCGGTGAACGCCCGCCGGCGGGTAGCGGAAAGGAGCGGGCACTCGTCACTTTCAACGATCCCGAAGCGGGTGGGGGAGACCACGTATACCGGCTGTCGGCCTCCGACGACCTGGCGGAGGCCGCCCGTAATCTATTTCCGGTGCTGCGGTTACTGGCGGCCCGGAAGTACGGGGAGGCCTACGTGCAACTGGTTCCGGAAACCGGTCTGGGGCGGGCCATTAACGACCGACTCAGGCGGGCCGCGGCGAGTGAATGACAACTTTGGGCGGTAGCTTACGTTACGGCAACAGAATATAAAATTCGCTATGCGTCATACGTCCGTATTGCTTTGTCTGCTTACCGCTGTGTCCTTTTTCACCGCCTGCACTACGGATGTTACTCCGGAGGTGACCGTGGCCGAGCGCTTGCCGGGCCGGTGGGAGTTGGTTCGGGGAATGCGCAACAACGTCGAAACCACCACGCTGGGTGACCTCTACTATAATTTCGGGGTAAAGGGGGGGCTGGAAACGAACCTCCTCGGCGATGCCCAGCAGGGCAGTTACCGGCTGGTCTCCGAGGATACCGAAATCGAAACCCAGGGCGTAAAGCTGCCCCTGACGTACGAGATCATCGATCATTCCGATTCGACCCTGCACCTGCGGGCGCGCCACCAGGGCTATCTGTTTGATTTCGAACTGGCGAGGGCGGAGTAGAGAGATGCGGCAAAGCTGCGGGGAGGTTCACCATTAAGGCATTGAGGAACACTAAGGAGCATTGAGCTTAGCCACGTACTGCACTTAATGTGGCTTAATGTGGCTACCTTAATTTCTTAATGGTAAAGCAAGGCCGCTCGCGGCCGACAGACGCTACCGCAAGAAGTATTGCTGAATATCGCCCACCGTTTCGATCTGGGTGGCTTCTTCCTCCGTCAGGTAGTAGCCCAATTTGCTCTCCAGACCGGCAACCAGCAGTTCCACGTCCATACTGTCCAGGAAGAGATCCTCGCGCAGACGGGTGAAGCCGTACAACCGGTGACTGGGGACGCGGAGTTCGGTGCTCAGGTTCTGCATGAGGCTGGCACTACGGGTGGCAGGAGCCTGGGTGGGGAAGAGGGCGGTGGAGGTCATAGGGCGATTACGCGGTTGCGGGGAAGTAATTGCTGTTCTAGCGAAAGTTCGCTGGGAAGAACGAATGGCGGTGGCCGGGCGTTGCCTGTACCAAAAAAAAAGAAGGAACTTTTTCTGCTACCTTTGCCCGCCCAAACGAAATACATCCTTTTTATGAGTGACCACATCGGCCTGGATCGGCAAGCCCCCCGTAGCTGGCAAACAAATTTGTCCGGCGAGAATAGCTGGACCATGTTCAAGGTCATTTCCGAGTTCGTCGAGGGGTATGAGGTCATGAACCGCATCGGCCCCTGCGTAAGTATTTTCGGCTCGGCCCGGACCAAGCCGGACCATAAGTACTACAAGCTGGCGGAGGCCATCGGGCGGGAACTCGTCCGGGAAGGTTATGGCGTCATCACCGGCGGCGGACCCGGCATCATGGAGGCCGGTAACAAGGGTGCCCACACCAGTAAGGGGGCCAGTATCGGCCTCAACATCGATCTCCCCTTCGAACAGAGCAGTAACCCCTTCGTCGATTACGACAAGAATATCAACTTCCGCTACTTTTTCGTGCGCAAAGTGATGTTCGTCAAGTACGCCCAGGCTTTCGTGGCCTGCCCCGGCGGTTTCGGTACCCTGGACGAACTATTCGAGGTCCTGACCCTCATCCAGACCCGCAAGATCACCCCCGTTCCCGTCATCCTGGTGGGTACCGAATACTGGAGCGGGATGCGCAGCTGGATTCAGGAGACGATGTCCGACAAGGAAAAGACCATCAGCCCCCAGGACATGGACATGATCCCCCTGGTGGACACCCCCGAGGAGGTAATGGCCATCATCAAGGAATTTTACGACGAGAAGGGTGGGCGTCTGGCCCCGAACTATAAGTTATAGTCAATCCTTACCTTCGACCCCTCAAAAGACAAGAAAAAATACCAATGGAAAAGCAATCCTTCCGCGCCGGCGTCCTCCACGGAGACGAGGTGACCCAGCTCCTGAATTACGCCAACGATAACAACTTCGCCCTGCCCGCCGTCAACGTGACGAGCTCCAGCACGGTCAACGCGGTACTCGAAACGGCCAAGAAACTGAATAGCCCCGTCATCATCCAGTTCTCCAACGGCGGAGCCCAGTTCTTTGCCGGTAAGGGGCTCGGGAACGAGGGGCAGAAGGGAGCCATCATGGGTGGTCTCAGCGGGGCCATGCACGTTCACACCATGGCCGAGGCCTACGGGGTGCCCGTCATCCTGCACACCGACCACTGCGCCAAGAACCTCCTGCCCTGGATCGACGGCCTGCTCGACGCCGGAGAGAAATTTTACGCCAAGCGCGGGATGCCCCTCTACAGCAGCCACATGCTCGACCTGAGCGAGGAGCCCCTGGAAGAGAACCTGGAGATCAGCAGCCAGTACTTCGAGCGCATGAACAAGATCGGGATGACGATCGAAATCGAGCTCGGGGTGACCGGCGGAGAGGAAGACGGGGTGGACAACACCAACATCGACAACAGTAAACTCTACACCCAGCCGGAGGAGGTATTCGAGAGCTACCAGGCCCTGAGCAAGATCAGCGACCGCTTCACCATCGCGGCGGCCTTCGGAAACGTGCACGGCGTCTACAAGCCCGGTAACGTCGAACTGACCCCGAAGATCCTGAAGAACAGCCAGGAGTACCTGCGGGAAAAGCTCTCCATCGAAAAGGAGAACCCCATCAACTTCGTCTTCCACGGCGGCTCCGGTTCCAGCCAGGAGGAGATCCGCGAGGCCATCGGCTACGGCGCGGTCAAGATGAACATCGATACCGACCTGCAGTGGGCGTACTGGGACGGCGTTCGCGCCTTCGAGGCCGAGAACCGGGAATCCCTCCAGGGGCAGATCGGTAACCCCGAAGGAGACGACAAGCCCAACAAGAAGTTCTACGACCCCCGCAACTGGGTCCGCAAGGCGGAGCAAAGCTTCAATGCGCGTCTGGAGCAGGCCTTCACGGACCTGAACTGCGTGGACGTACTGAAGAAATAACAAGTAGTCTTTAGCGGGTAGTCGATAGTACCGTACCGTGGACTACCCACTACGGACTATTCACGCTCCTAAAGATTGACCCTCCCGCTCTGGCTCCTGGCCGCCCTCTCCCTCTTCGGGATCCTGCACACTTACGTGGTCTACCCCCGGTGGGTGGTCGGGGCGGGACGTACATCGGAAAACCCGGCACCTGCGCGCCGCCGGCAGATGAACCCTGCGCCGGAATGGCCGGCCGTCCACGTCCTCATGGCCGTCCACAACGAGGAAGTGGTACTGACCGAAAAACTGACCAGCCTTTTCGCCAGTGAGTACCCGGGAACACTGACGTTTTACGTGGGCAGCGACAACAGCAGCGACCGGACCAATGCCATCCTGGAGGCGACCGATGACCCGCGATTGCGGCCGGTTATGTTCCGGAGCCGGCAGGGTAAGCCCGGTATCATCAATCAACTCGCCGTACTGGCGGGGACGGAGGGGATATTCGTCATCACCGACGCCAGCGTCATGCTGCGGCCGGACACCATTACGCAACTGGTTTTACCGATGTTGCGTGATCCTCGTACGGGAGTGGTGGATGCACGCATGATCCACACGGGGATGCGGGAGGTGGGTATCGGGAAGAGCGAGGAGCTGTACATCGACCGGGAGGTGGCCGTCAAACAGGCCGAGGGGCGCTGGGCGGGGGTGATGATGGGCCCCTTCGGCGGTTGTTGGGCCCTGCGGGCGACTGCTTTTCGGCCCGTACCCGACAATTTCCTGGTGGACGATTTTTACCTCTGTATGTGCGCCTACGAACAGCATTACCGGGGCGAGGCCGCGGGTGCAGCCCTTGTTTATGAGGGCGTGGGACAGGAAATAAGCGAAGAGTTCCGCCGGAAGGTGAGGATCAGCAGCGGCAACTGGCAGAACCTGGTCCGCTTCCGGAAGCTGTGGTGGCCGTTCTGGCGCAGCCCCCTGCATTTTGCTTTTTTCAGCCACAAAGTGCTCCGCTGGTGGACGCCGATGCTCCTGCTCCTGCTGCTGCTCAGCCTGGGCGGGCTGTGGCTGGGGGGCAACTATTGGGGCGGCCTCGCGTTTGTGCTGCTGACGGCAGGATTGTTGTTCGGATACCTGGCCGACCTACTGTTTTCCTCCCTCGGGATCCACTTTTCACCCCTGCGCAACCTGCGCTATTTTCTGGCGATGAACGCAGCCCTGCTGGTCGGTTTCTTTCGCTACCTTAACGGAATAAAAAGCAATGTCTGGCAACCATCCACAAGGCACTGACACCCTGGCCCCGTCGGATATCCGGCGGCAACTCAATACCATCGAAGAGGCCGTCGCCGACATCCGCGCCGGTAAGATCGTCATCGTGGTCGACGACGAGGATCGCGAGAACGAGGGCGATTTTATCTGTGCCGCCGAACGGGTCACGCCCGATATCATCACCTTCATGGCCACCCACGGCCGCGGCCTGATCTGTACCCCCATCACGGAGGACCGGGCCGACGAACTCGACCTGCCCATGATGGTCAGTTCCAATACGGACATTCACGAGACGGCCTTTTCCGTATCCATCGACCTGATCGGCCACGGCTGCTCTACCGGTATCTCCAGCTACGACCGGGCCACCTGCATCCGCCGGCTCACCGAGCGGTCGGCCCGGGGTACCGACTTTGCCCGTCCCGGCCACGTATTCCCCCTCCGCGCCGTGCGTGGGGGCGTCCTGCGCCGTACCGGGCACACCGAGGCCGCCGTCGACCTGGCCCGCATGGCGAACCTGTTTCCCGCCGGCGTGGTGGTCGAAATACTGAAGCCCGACGGTACGATGGCTCGCTTACCCGAATTGATCGAGCTGGCTAAGGAGCATGACCTGAAGATCGTTACCATCGAAGACCTGGTGGCTTACCGCCTCCAGACGGAACGCCTCGTCGAGTGCGAGTTCACCATGGCAATCGACACCCGCTACGGCCCCTTTACCCTCTATGCCTACCGGCAGACGACCAACGACGACGTCCACCTGGCCCTCGTTCACGGAGAGTGGATGCCGGAGGAGCCCGTCCTGACCCGCGTACACAGCAGTACCAGCAGCCGGGATTTGCTCCATTCCCTCCTGAGCGGTTACAGCACCGGCCTGCACGGCCCCCTGGAGAAGATCGCCGAGGCCGGGGCCGGAGTCCTGCTCTTCATGCGCCCCCACCAGGACGGTAACGAAATCGTAGCGGGTCTCCGCCTCCTCAAGAGCCGCATGCAGGATGGCCATGACGTTCGCCCCCCCGAACCCCGCTCCGAGGAGCAGCGCGATTTCGGCATCGGCGCCCAGATCCTCCGCGACCTGCGGGTGAGCAAACTGCGGGTACTGAGCAATAACCCGAAGAACCGGGTAGGGCTGGAAGGGTACGGGTTGGAGGTAGTAGAGTTTGTCTCTATGTAGAATAGAGAGTCCGGAGGACTCCATACTAACCAGCTAGGGGCGTCGCCCCTAGCTGAATAATACAGAGTCCTCCGGACTCGCTCGCTACCGTTTAACTACCCGCAGCACCTGATCGTCACCCGCCCGCAGTACGTAAACGCCGGCCGGCAGGTCGCCGATCTGTACGGTGGTGCCACCCCGCGGCAGGCTGCCGCTGCGTACCAGGGCGCCAAGGCTGTTGTACAGGCGGTAGTCCTCGATCCCCTCGGCGTAGCGGAGCTGAAGCTGTCCGGTCGTCGGGTTGGGGAAGGCGGAGATGCCGGACTCCGCGATGCCGTCGAAGGAAACCGTACGGAGATCGGAGAAAGACTCCGTTCCGTCCAGGTCTCGCTGGCGGAGGCGGTAGAGATAGGTAGTCCCACCCAGAACCGTGGGATCACTGAAGGAGTAATGCACTCCGGCAGCGGCACCCCCGGTCGCGGGGAGGTAGCCCAGGTCCTGCCAGTCGGCACTGTTTGCCTCGGTCCTTTCCACGGTGAAGCCGGCGTGGTCCTCGTCCTGGTTAACGGACCAGTCCAGGCGGGCGATCTTTCCGTCGGGAACGGCCGTGAAGCCGAGCCATTCGACGGGCAGGGAGGCGAGGGCGTTGCAGGCCGTGGAAACCGTCAGGTTGTCCACCCACATGGGCTGGCCGAAGCCGGCGTCGTTCTCCACCTCGACGATGATGTTGTCGCTTCCCACGAAGGGGGTCAGGTCGATGTCGATGCAGGCGGGGCCACTGAAGCACCAGTCTTCCGCCGTTTCGGGCGTGAACAGCCCGCCTCCGGTGGTTGACTTATCCGGTCCGGTAGCGAAATTGCCGGAGCCGTTCTCGTCACCGAGGAAGACGACATTCCGGATGCCGTTGTCGATGACAATAACGCGCAATTGGTCGCGGAACTGCGCATCGAAGCGAACGTAGGCGTACTCCATGGTGAATCGGGCACTGGTGTAGCCGGTCAGGTCGAGTACGGGCGTACGGAGAAAGTCACTGGTACCGGTTCCGTCCAGGGTGCCGTTGTCGGCTACGGCGGCAAAGTTACCGAGGTTGCCATCGGTATCGGCTACGATCCACTGCAGGGCGTCATTCTGGGGGTTGTTGAATATAATGCTGTAGTTGTCGTCTTCGAAGTCCTCGTAGAAAAGGACTAATTCGCCGGAGGGTTGATCCAGAGTGACGGAGACGGTGACCTGGTCGGTACTGGTCCCTACGTCATTGGTGGTTCTCAGCGTGGCGGTGTAGTTGCCGGGGTTGGGGTAAAATACCTCCGGGGCTACCTCGCTGGAGGTGCCGGGCGTTCCACCGGGAAAGGTCCAGAGGCGGGAGGTGACGTCCTCCTCGGTCAGGTCGTAGAACACCGTCGTCCCCTCGGCGCAGATGGTGGGAAAAGCGGTCTCCGCCTCGGCCACCGGCGCCTGCTGGGGGTTGGTCGGTACGCAGCTGGCCAGGCAGTTGCGGCTGCTGATGTGGTCGTTTATGGCACTGATGGAGGTGGGAGACCAGTCGTCACTAAAGGTGACGGAGGGGGACATGATCCACACGCCGGAGTTGTCGTGATTGGCGCTCCAGTTATGGCCTAATTCGTGGGACCACAGGTTGCGGAGCTGGGTAGCATTGCTGCTGAAGTTTTCCAGCACGTTGTAGCGGAATCGGGTACAGATCGCCCCCACCCAGGCTACGCCGACGGTCGATCCGGCGAAGTTCCGACCGGACCACAGGGTGGCTACGTCGTAGGTACCCAGCGGAGCGGAGTTAGCCTCGCTGATGTCCGTAAAGCTGCTCAGCAATGTTCCGCCGGTGGTGTTGTTGGTGTACGGGTCCTGGTTGGAGGTAGTGTAAACGATGGTTGTACCCACCACGTAGCGCAACTCGTCCGCGAACTCGTCATCGTAGACGGTCTGCACGTTGGCGAGGACGCCATTCATGAAGTTAATAACGGAGGTGGCATTATTATTGAAATCCTGGTACATTTCGGTATCGGCCACCAGGGTGATGTCTACCTCGAAGCATTCGTCGACGGCCTTGTTGGCGCCGCCGCCGACCTTATCGGTTCCGTAGATATGGTCGTCGTCGGTGTCGTCATCGATGATGTTGGAGACGTCGGTCCCACAGGCATCCGGGAGGGCGGACATATCGGCCTCGTTGTAGATCAGGTAAATATCCCGGGGGGCATCCCGCCACATCCGCCAGAGGGGCTGGAGGGCCATCCGCCGGTCGTCCTTCGTCCAGCTACCGAGTACGAACTGCTCGTCGAAGGTGAAGATCGCCTCTCCGCCGCCGGTCACGTTACCCCGGTAGGTCGCGGTTTTGCCCATTTCCGGAGTGGTGGCCCCGGCTTCGGTCATCACCGTGAACCGGTGGTCGTACTTCAACTGACTGTAGGGGGCCAGGTGGAGGTCGAGTTCCTGCCCGGCGCCCCTCAGTTCGAGGTCGAGCAGGCCGGGGGTATCCATCCACTTTTGGTAGAGCGCGGCTACGTCCAGACGAACGGTGCGGTAGCTGCTCAGGTCGGCTACTTTTTCGGCGGGAATGTCGATGTCGGCTTCGATGAAATTGAAAGTGCTTTCCTGTGCAAAGGAAAATACGGGCAGAGTGAACAGCAAAAGGGCTGCCCAGAAAGATAAAATTCTCATGTATAATATTGATGAATGTGCAAGTAGGTAAAAAAGCGTATCGCTATAGGCAATCTTGCTACACGATTATTGTAAATGTAAGCAGAGTGTTGATGTTTTCTTTACCAGAATTTCTTACTACGACCCGCTTTGACCTCTCCGCGACGTTTTTTTCGCTCCAGCCGCTTCCGCTTATTGGCTACGAAGGCCTTGCCCCGGTGAGTTTTCGGGATGGGCCGTACCCCTTTTTTCAGCAGTGTGAATAGCCGGTCGAGGGCCCGCTTCCGATTGGTGTGTTGACTCCGACTCGACTGGTCCGTTACCGATAGTACGCCCCGGGCATCCAGCCGGCGGCCGAGGTGATGACGCAGGTGCTTTTTTTCACGCTCCGTCAGACTGGGGCTACCGAGTACGTCCAGGATCAGTTCCACCCGCGTTTCGGTCTTGTTGACGTGCTGTCCTCCGGCCCCCGAAGAACGGGAGGTACGAATGTCGATCTCTCTTTCCAGCCCTTCCCGGTTCATCTGTCCTGATTTTCCACGAAACTGAAAATTCTTTTATCCAGGTCGAATGCGCAGAGGTGACCCATGTCGGGGCGGGTGTGAAAGCAGCCCGCGTCGATCCCGAATACGGGAAATACGCGTCGCTTATCCGTCAACTGACCGAGCACGGCCGTTTTGGTCATCGGGGTGTGGCCGTGCACGATGTACCGGTCGCCCAGCCAGTCCCGGTTGATCCGCTGGTAATAGTAGCGGGCGTTGAGCATGGCCTTTTTACCCTTGAAGGGGTCCTTCCGGCGGAAGTTGAAACCGGCGTGGACCAGCAGGTAGTCACCGATGTCAAAGTAGTAGGGCAGGGCGCGCAACCATTCCCGGTGTTCCTCGGGTACTTTGCCCTTCGGGTTCAGGGCGGTAACGTAGCTGCGTTTGGTGGCCTTCCCGCCTACGTTCTTCCAGTGCCGGCGGGCGGCCTTATCCAGGAAGCCGTCGATCATGTACTGGTCGTGATTGCCCCGGAGTGACCGGACCCGGTAACCGTCCCTTTCGAGGCCGATCACGCGTTCGATGACCTGGCGGCTGCGGGGGCCGCGGTCCACAAAATCACCGAGCAGGTACAGTTCGTCCGTGGGGGAGAGTTGTATCTTGTCGAGGAGAGCGGCGAAGGTGAGGTCGCAACCGTGGATGTCTGAAATAGCTAAGCGGCGGGGCATACATTAAGATTAGAGAGAAAAGGCGAAAAAATCTTCGATGTTCACCAACGTATTCGAAGCTACTCTCCGTCTGACCGGGTAAACACCCTTTCCTGATGCAAACAAGACTCCTTTTTCTGCCCTTTCTGCTCCTGCTGCTCGGCCTTTCTTCCTGCCTCGAAGATCGTTGCGAAGACGAAATCACCTACCAGGTCTACGAGCCCGTAACCGTTCTGGAGAACGAGTGGCGTACCGAAAACTTCGATTTTGAAACACCCCACGATATTTGCTCCCCCAGCGGCTTCTACGTCTACGGTGACCTGCTCTTCGTGGTCGACCGCAATGCCGGCGTACACATCATCGACAACGAGGATAGCAGTAACCCCCAACCACTGACCTTCCTGAAGGCCGTGGGTGGACAGGGAATCGCGATCCGTAATAATATCCTCTACCTCAGTCAGTTCACCGACGTAGTGACCTTCGACCTGTCCACCCCCAGCCGCCCGGTCTTCCTGAACCGTGTCCGCGATGCCTTTAATGCCAACGAAGTATTCGCCAGAATCAACGGCGACGGGTCCGCCGTGCTGGAGTACGTCCCCACCCGGGAAACGGTCACCCAGCCCTGTGACGGTATCGGAGACGGAGCCGACTATTACTACGGGGAACGAGGACTGTACATGGCAACTTCGCTAACGTCGATCTGGCCCTGGCGATGTCGGGTCCACCCTAACAATTCGGCCGGCGATCTCGTCGGTATCGGGGGCAGCCTCGCCCGTTTCACCATCAACAACGGCACGCTCTACGCGGTGGATAACCGTAGTCTGAGGACCTTCTCCCTGGCCGACCCGGCCGCTCCCGTGAGTACGGATGTCGTTGAGCTGGGCTGGGACATCGAGACGATTTTCCCCTACGAAGACTTTCTCTACATCGGTTCCACGACCGGAATGCACATCGTAGACGTCAGCTGCTCCGCTCGCCCCCGTCCACCGCAGTACCTTTACGCACATGACCAGCTGCGACCCCGTGGTGGTCCGGAACAACATCGCCTACGTGACCATGTGGGGCGGAAGTGATTGTAACAGCATTACCGACCGTCTGGAGGTAGTGGACGTCAGTAACCCCGATAATCCCACCTTGCTGCAAAGCTTCGACCGGCAAAACAGCCACGGACTGGCGGTAACGGCCGACAAACTCTTCCTGGCCTCCGGGGAGGCCGGCATGGAGGTGTTCAAACTCGCCGAGGACGGCCGGGTGGGGGAAACCCTCGGTCGCCTACGCGACTTCAATGCCTGGGACGTGATTGCCCTGCCGGCGAACCGTCAGCTGATCGTATTCGGCCAGGACAAGGCGGGTATCCAGCAGTATGACTACACGGAGGAGGGAACCTTGCTTCCCACCAGCCACCTCGAAATCTGCCAGTAATGAGAACCCTATCCCTCACCCTCTCCCTGTTTCTCTCCCTTTCCCTCCTTTCCGCCCAGGAAACCGGCCCGAAACCAGCCGCCCGCTGGCAACACGGGGTGACCATGGGGATGGACTTCGGCCAGAGCACCTACACCGATGACCGTGGATATTACGGAGGTGGCTGGTGCGATTGGGGTAATTGTTGCGGATTTGCCGGCTGCTATGTGCCTCCCACCCGTACCGAAAGCGTCTCCGGGCTCACCCTGGGCTACCAACTGCTCCGCGTTCGGGATCGTTTCGGCTACGGGGGAACCGCCGAGATCGTTCGCGCCGGGGGGAACGCACCCGGTACGATGGCTGCCATCTCCGGCGTGGTGGAGTTCACGGGGCGTCAGGAGAAAATCCGTCCATTCCTGCGGGCGCAGCTGGGCACCGTCACTCCCTTCGGGCTGGGGGGCGGAGATGCCCGCGGGCTCAACGTAGGCTGGATCGCGAACCCTTCGGTGGGATACAGTTTCGGTCGGTCGGGCCACGTTTCCTTCGATATCGGCTATCGCTATACCCACCTGAATTACCGTCGGAAGTTCACCTACGCCGAGCGGGAAGAGCGCAACCTGGACACTCATCGCTGGCTCGGCCGGCTCACCTTTCGCCTGTAGCCGATCCGCTTGCTCCCCACTACCGACGAACGAACGTTGGTCGCCGCCTGTATCCGCGGCGACCGCCGGGCCCAGGAAGCCTTCTACCGTCGGTATGCCCCGGCGGCACTGCCCGCCTGCCGTAAGTACGCACGGGGTAGGGAAGAAGCCATGGAACTGCTCAACGTCGGGATGACGAAAGTCTTCGATCGGTTGTCCGCTTTCCGCTTCGAGGGAAGTCTCGAAGGATGGGTCAAGCGCATTGTTTTTCGTGCCGCCATCGACCAGATACGGGGGGAACGGCGGCGGCCTACCCTGGAAATAGCCGACTGGGACCGGCCCGAGGAGAGTAACGTCACCCACTCCCTCTACGCCGAGGATCTGTGTCGCATCATCGACCTGCTGCCGGAGTCCACCCGCGAGGTTTTCTGGCTCTTCGCCGTGGAGGGGTTCAGCCACGCCGAGATCGGGGCGAAACTCGGTTTCACCGAGGGCAACAGCCGCTGGCACCTCAGCAAGGCCCGGCAGCTATTGCGGGAACAACTCAATCGAGAACCGAATAAATACAACCGCTATGCCGGCTAATTACGACAACGACTGGACGGCCGACGACCAATTCTGGAACGAGGCCTGGGCGGATATGGACCAACGACTCGACCGCGACAAGAGACGGGGAGGACCGTGGCCGTGGCTGCTGGCCCTGCTGCTGTTACTGGGGGGCGGGATCACCGGCTGGTACATGAACGGGGCGGGCACGCAGGTGCCGGCATCCCCCGAAAACACCCCGTCGGTAACCGCTACCGATACGGCGGTCTACGCAGGGGCCGAGCGCCCTTCCCGGTGGAGGACGCCCACGTCCGACGAAATGTTGGCAGATGCTAAAATCACGGCCCCGTCAGCAAACTCCCCCCTTGCCGCGGGAGTACCGGCTACGCCAGCTGCCCCGATACCTCCGAGGTCCGCTACGACGCCCCGGTGGAGGACGCCCACGTCCGACGAAATTTTATCAGATACTGAAAACCCCGTTCCCCCGGTAAACTTCCCTATTACCGCAATACCCCGGAGTAACTACGCACCAACCACTCCGACGCCCGCCACCGCACCACTGCCGACTATCGACTACCAGCTATTAACCACACCCCTCCCTTTCCCCAGTCCGGAAATAAGCCACCAACCCCAATTTTCCCACCCCGTTACTACTCCTGCTCCTGAACCCGCCTACACTTTCTCCACTTATGCCACCTTCTCGGCTTCCACCCCCCGCCCCGGGGCCGGAATCGCCCTGACCCGCCGCCAACCCCTCGGAAAGCGTTGGAGCGTACCCATTGCTCTCGGAATAAGCCGGGAATTCACCGCTCCACCCAACCTGCTGAGGGATACGGAGGAGGAATTTACCCAGCCCGATCTGGCCCTGGATTTGTTCGCCAACGCTACTTCCGGAGCCGTCCTCGGCCTGACCGACCTGCGGGCCGACTGGCTGCGCCTGGAAACGGGCCTCGACCGCAGGATCGGGAAGCGATTCAGCGCCGGGCTGCGGGTATCCGCCGATTACCTGCTGGGCGCCCGGCTTAACGGGGTCGGCAGGATCGAAAGCGTTACCGCCACCCCGATTCCCGGAGAGCAGTATGTAGTGAATTACCGGCTGAATGATATTTCCGGTTTTAATAATGCCGACTTTGTCTCCAACGGCAGCGTTACGATCGATAACACCCTGCTGGCCGTTCACCGACTCAACTTTACGACCGGGCTGCGACTGGGGTACGAACTTACCACTCACCTCCGGGCCGAGCTGGGAGTTGACTACCGGCTGAGGCCCATCCACGAAAATGGCGAACCCGCCTACGAGCGGACCCGGTTGCGGGCAGGCCTGGGCTGGGAGTTCTGAGGTAACCCCGCACCTGCGCCCCGCCGCCCCCTTTTTGCCCTTCGAACCCTAATTTTTTTAATCCTCCCAATCCACTCATCCTTCTCGCCTTTCATTTCGTTATCATGTCCTACCTTAGCCAGCGAATTTTCGCTAAACGACCATGCAATGACGAAAAACACCAGCCGCCACATCCATAAAGTAGCCGTTCTCGGCTCCGGCGTAATGGGTTCCGGGATCGCCTGCCACTTCGCCAACGTCGGCCTGGAGGTACTGATGCTGGACATCCTCCCCCGGGAGATGGCCCCCACCGAAACCAACCCCGCCGTCCGCAACAGCATCGGTAACGCTGCCCTTAAGGCAGCCCTGAAATCCAAGCCGGCCCCGCTGTACGACACCGCCTTCGCCAGCCGGATCACCGTAGGTAATTTTACCGACGACATGGAGAAACTGTCCGACATGGACTGGATCATCGAGGTCGTCGTCGAGCGGTTGGACATCAAGCAGAAAGTGCTCGGACAGGTAGACAAGGTGCGTCGCAAGGGCAGCCTCATCACCACCAACACTTCCGGTATCCCCATCCACCAGATCCAGGAGGGGATGAGCGAGGATTTTCGCCGTCATTTCTGCGGCACCCACTTTTTCAACCCCGCCCGTTACCTGCGGCTGTTCGAGATCATTCCCGGCCCGGACACCAACCCGGAGGTGATCGACTTTTTCCTGGAGTACGGTGACCTCTTCCTGGGCAAAACGACCGTCCTGGCCAAGGATACCCCCGCCTTCATCGGCAACCGCGTCGGTATGTACTCCATGGGTAGCGTCTTTAAGCTGGCCGAGGAACTTGATCTGCGCATCGAGACGGTCGACCGCCTCACCGGACCCGCTATCGGTCGCCCCAAAACGGGAACCTTCCGCCTGACCGACCTGGTAGGGCTGGACACCGGCGCCCACGTCATGAACGGTATCCGCGCCAACGCTCCGGACGACGAGGCCCAGGCCATGATGGAGATCCCCCAGTACTACCAATTCCTGGTGGACAACGAGTTCCTGGGGAACAAATCCGGCCAGGGGTTCTACAAGAAAACCGTGGATGCCGACGGCAACCGCGAGATCCTCGGACTGAACCTGAAAACGATGGAATACGAGCCATCGCAGCGGGAGGAGGACGTGACCAGCCTTAAACTGGCCAAGCAGATCGACGATCCGAAAAAGCGGGTCGCCGCCCTTTTCAAAGCCGAGGACCGGGGTGGTCAGCTGATTCGCCGCGCCCTGTCCGGCCTCTTCGCCTACGTCAGCAACCGCGTTCCCGAGATCAGCGACAACATTTACTCCATCGACGACGCGATGACCGCCGGTTACGCCTGGAAGATGGGCCCCTTCGAGTACTGGGACGCGGTCGGGATCCAGCAGGGAATCGAGGCGGCCGAAGCGGACGGAAATACCGTTGCCCGCTGGGTGAAGGATATGGTCGCCGCCGGCAACGAGACTTTCTACAAGACCGAGAACGGCAAGCAGCTCTACTACGACGTCCAGAGCGAAACCTATAAAGTCAAGCCCGGTACGGAGAGTTTCATCATCCTGGATGCCCTGCGCGACCGGAAGCCGGTTTACCAGAACAGCGAAGTCACCCTCCACGACATCGGCGACGGGATCGCCAACCTGGAATTCACCAGTGCCCACAACAGCATCGGCGAGGGCGTACTGCGCGGCTACGAGGAGGCCATCACCAAACTCGAAGAGGAGGGCTGGCGCGGCATGGTACTCGGTAACAACGCCGATAACTTCAGCGTCGGGGCCAACCTGATGATGATCGCCCAGCTGGCCTACCAGCAGGAATTCGACGAGCTGAACATGGCCGTCAATCTTTTCCAGCAGAGTGTGATGCGGCTGCGCTATTCGGCCATCCCGGTGATTGCGGCCACCCAGGGCTACGTCTTCGGCGGTGGCTGCGAGAGCGTGATGCACTGCGACGGCGCGGCCGTGGCGGCGGAGAGCTACATCGGGCTGGTCGAGGCCGGGATCGGGGTGATCCCCGCCGGTGCCGGAACCAAGGAATTCGCCCTGCGGGCCAGCGACTCCTTCTTCGAGGGGGACGTGATGATCCCGACGCTGATCGACCGCTTCAAGACGATCGCCATGGCGAGCGTCTCCACCAGCGGCCCCGAGGCTTACAACAAAGGGTACCTTATTCACGGCCGCGACAAGATCGTGGTCAACAAGGACCGCAACATCGCCGAGGCCAAGCGCATGGCCCTCGACCTGGCCGACGACGGCTACACCATGCCCACCCGCCGGACCGACGTGACCGTCCTCGGCCGGGGCGGCCTGGCGGCCCTCTACGCGGCGGCCAACGAACTGAAGCGGGGCCACTTCGCCACCCCCCACGACATCAAGATCGCCCACAAGGTGGCCTGGGTGCTCTGCGGTGGCGACCTGACCGGTACCCAGCAGGTGAGCGAGCAGTACTTGCTCGACATCGAGCGGGAGGCCTTTCTCAGTCTCTGCGGCGAGCAGAAGACGCTGGAGCGGATTCAGCACATGTTGCAGACTAATAAACCCCTTCGTAATTAGGAAGGAGTTAAGGACTCAGGGAGTTAAGGACTCAAGGACCATCACGTCCACAACGTCCGCCCATGAGTCCTTAAGTCCTTTTCTCCTTAAGTCCTTTACAATGAGAGAAGCATATATCATCAGCGGCTACCGCAGCGCCGTGGCCAAGGCCGGAAGGGGCGGATTCAGAAATTTCCGTTCCGACGATCTCGCCGTGCGCGTCATCCAGGAATTATTCGCCCGTAACCCGAAGATCGACCCCCAGGTGGTGGACGACGTCATCGTCGGCTGCGCCAATCCGGAAGGGGAGCAGGGGCTACAGGTCGGTCGCCAGATCAGCCTGCGGGCACTCGGTAAGTCGGTGCCGGGGCAGACCGTGAACCGCTACTGCGCCAGCGGACTGGAAACGATCAGTATCGGCGTGGCCAAGATCATGGCCGGCATGGGCGACTGTTACGTCGCCGGCGGGGCCGAGAGCATGAGCCACATACCGATGACAGGTTACAAACTGGCCCCCAGTTACGAGGTGGCCAGCACGACACCCGACTACGTTGTCGGAATGGGCATCACCGCTGAGGAAGTGGCCACCAAGTACGGCATCACCCGCGAACAGGCCGACGCCTTCAGCGTACGCAGCCACGAACGGGCCGCCGCCGCCATTGACGCCGGCAAATTCCAGGAGGAGATCATCCCGATTGACGTGACCGAAGTGAGCGTGAAGGACGGTAAGCGGGTGGAATCCACCCATACCGTGGACGTGGACGAGGGTCTGCGGCGGGGTACGAACATGGAAGGTTTGGGCCGCCTGCGCACCGTATTCCGCAGTGACGGGGTCGTTACGGCCGGCAACTCCAGCCAGACGAGCGACGGCGTGGCCTTCACCATCGTGATGAGCGGGGAGATGGTCAGGCAACTCGGTCTGGAACCCATCGCGCGGCTGGTCAGCTGCAGCGTCGGCGGCGTTGAACCACTGTACATGGGCATCGGCCCCTGCGTGGCGATCCCGAAAGCCCTGAAGCGCGCCGGCCTGAAGCAGTCGGACATCGAGCTGGTCGAACTCAACGAGGCCTTCGCCACCCAGAGCCTGGCCGTGATCCAGGAAACAGGTCTTGACCCGGAGATCGTGAACGTGAACGGCGGGGCCATCGCCCTGGGGCATCCCCTGGGTTGCACCGGCGCCAAACTGAGCATCCAGTTGCTGAACGAGATGAAGCGACGCGGCAACCGCTACGGTATGGTAACGGCCTGCGTGGGCGGTGGCCAGGGAATCGCGGGTATTTACGAAAGGCTGTAGAACCCCGGCGCGTTACGTTTCCTTCGCTTCGAGTCGTCCGACAACTCGAACGGGAGCACCCTGCTTCGAGGGTCCGGACCGCCTTGTTACCTTAGGGGCATGCTACGCCCCTTACTCCTGCTGTTATCGATAACCATTGCACCCTGCGTCCGCGCCCAAATTTTCGTGCCGGCGGACAGCATTCCGGCCATGGCCGAAGAAACGTACCGCCTCATCCGGGCGCACCACCCCTTCTGTTACGAGGAGGCGGGCAGACGGGCCGTAGACCGGGCGCGGACGCAGGTGCAAAATGACATCGACGAGGCTGTCTTGTCGGACTCCGTACCCCTTACCCGGGTCGTACAGCTACTGTTGCCCCTGCAGCGAGCGACGGGTTGCGGGCACCTGATTTTGCGGCCCCGACTGGACAGCCTGGCCCGGCAGCGGGTGTACGGCAACCGATTCGGCCTGCAGATGGCCCTGATCGGGGAAGATACTTACGTAGTGAGAAACGGTGGCCGGACCGGTGAGGACAGTATCCCCCCGGGAACGGAGGTGCTGCGGATCAACGGGGAACCGGTGGCGGAGGTGATTCGCGGTATTTCGGCCTTCCAGGGACTGAACGACCACGGGGCGGACCGGGCAC
Organism: Lewinellaceae bacterium; assembly: GCA_963838715.1. Lineage (GTDB taxonomy): Bacteria > Bacteroidota > Bacteroidia > Chitinophagales > Saprospiraceae > Neolewinella. The sequence goes on along the minus strand of CAWISE010000009.1, from coordinate 815,075 downwards.
CCCGCGCCACCTACGCCCGCTTTCCGTCCAGCCAGTACCAGAAGTTTTACGGCCCACAGGATAGCCTGCTGGTGACAATCGAACGGGAGGACGGTCCCTTTACCTTCGCGCTCTACCCGACGCCAGTGGACTACAGCGACGCTGCGAAGGACTCCGTCAACCTGGAAGACCTGCTCCGCTACGAGGCACTGGAGGACGGCAGGGTGGGGCACCTTACCATTCGCAGTTTTACCAGTAAGGCGTACCGGGAGGGTAATTACTTTCAGTTTATCCGGGAAACCTTCGACAAATTGCGACAGCAGGGAGCGGAGAAACTGATCATCGACATTCGCGGGAACACGGGCGGGAACAGCAGTAAGATCATTTACCTCTTCCGCCGGCTGGCCGAGCGTCCCTTTTACTTTGCGAAAGAGGCCTACCCCAACCCGGCCGACAGCCGGCCGACCAGGAGAGAGCGCCGGATCCGCCGGCAGCTTACCTACCGACACAAGCCGGTGAAAAAGGAAACGCAGCAATTTCGGGGGGAGGTGATCGTGCTGGTGGACGAACTGAGTTACTCCGCCAGCGGGATGTTCGCGCGCATGGTGCAGGGAACGGGCCGGGGGAAGCTCATCGGTTCTCCTACCGGGGCGGCGGCCGGAGTGGTCTACAGCGGGAGCGGTAAATACCAGCCTTTCCCCATCGGCCCCGCTGACGTGATGGAACTACTCGTAAACGACATCAGATTGGTGCAGGATTTCGCTGTTCCGGGTACCACTCAACCCGATATCGTAGTCTCCTTTACGGTGGACGACCTGCGGAACGGACGTGACCCTCAGCTGGCGCGGGCCCTGGCGGAGTAATTTGGTACCCTGAAATAGTCAATACCGTGGTTTGACGCGTATGTATCTGTCTGAAGTAGGTATAACTACCTAAATGGGTACTAAAACCCCTTTTTATTGCAAACAAGTTGCTAAAAAGCTTGGTGAAGTAATCACGGGTGTCTACATTAGCATTCATTAAAGGCGTTTTACCACCATTTTGGTGGGTTTCTGGTTCCCTGTGGGGGCCTAAATCGCAACTGTTTTGGAGGCTACTCGAAATAGGATTAGGTTTTTCTAACTGACACTTGACACACACCGGGGCCACGACCCCCCTCTACTTCAATCTCCTCTCGCTCAATTTTGAAGTTCACGTCCGGTGAACGGGTCACGCGCGTGTCGCGTCACCAACCTGCCGGTCGTTGCTAGTAGGATTGCTATGGATTAGACACTCGATTTGAATTCAAGGCTGGTTTTACGGATACCGCGCTGCCCCTCTCGGCCGTGTGCCCTGTCCGCTTATTGCCCTGACGGCTGTGAAAACGGTCGAGCTTGCCTGTCCCCGTAGTACCTGTGATACACACCTTTTCTCTCAGTTCTTTTCTAAACTCCAATGCAAAAAATGCGAGTAATTCTAACCCATCTATCACTGCGGTCCGTGCGACCGCCGGGGCTATCGCTCCTCACCCTTTTTCCCTTACTGTTGCTCTTCCTGCTCCCGGCCATGGTCATGGCGCAGGCTAACTGTTTTTCCGCCCTGAATGCCGGAGACAACGCCAGCTACTGCGAGGGAGAAACAGCCACCCTCGACGGGGGCTACGACTTCTATGACGAGCCCGGCGACCCCGATACCGGCACGCCCACGCTCACCTGGACCATCACCGACGGTGACGGAGAATTCTTCGTCGACGGCGTAAAGCAGGGCGACGGCAGTACGGCCACGGGCACGAACTTCAACAACTCCGAGAACGGGATCACCGGTGAGGAGACCGTGACCTTCGCACCCGCCGACGGCGTTTTTGAAGTAACCCTGCGGCTGGTTGCTACCACTACGGGTGATAACGGCCGCTGCGCCGGCCCCCAGGTGGAGGACGTCACCCTCTACTTCGACCCCTTTCAGGAAACGCCCATCGACGCTTCGCTCAACGGGACCCTCGTATTTAACGACGGGGACGACCAGACCACGAATGTCATCGACGCCAATACCGGCGACAACCTGAGCATGGTCATCGACGAAAGTAACGTGATCGATAACAGCACCCAGAACGACGACATTCAGCGTTACGAGGTGGTGTACTCCGGACCTGGAGGCTTCATCGGCCTTCCCCCGGCCGGTATCTACACCAAGAACCAGTTCGACGTTCTCTTCTTCGACAATGAGCTGACCAGCATCAGCTGCGACCCGGCTTCGCTGACCATGACCGTTTACATGTTCTACGATCGGGACAACGACATGGAATTCGACGGCGCGGGCGAGTGCCCCGGCCCGGTAACGGAAGTGACCATCAACGTGGCCCCAAGGCCCGTAGTACAGGCTACGATCGGCGCGGTGGAGGACATCCTTATCGTATGTGAGGATGACGAAACCGTCGAGGTCGTAGTAACGGGAACCGCCAATACGCTGGTAACCTATACCGTCAGCTACGACGGCGGCGCTACCGTACCCGACGGCCCCCAGACCCTGGAACTGGACGCCAACCAGATTAGCTTCGACATCGTACTGGATGCCAACGACGGTACGCCCGGCGAGGACATCGTCGTGACGCTGATCGGCCAGGAGTACCTGACCGGACCGGCCTGTCCGCAGGTGATCAGTAAGCCGCTGACGATTGAGGTGCTGCCACTGCCGACACTTGACATATCCCTGACCGATCCCGCCGACGCGGTAGGTCTGTAACGGGGCTACGGAATTTCCCTTTACTACCAGCACTACTTCAGGAGACGGTACGTACACTTACGAACTTCAGGCCTTTCTGAATGACGGAGCCCGATCTTCCCTACCGGAGCGACGCGGACCGTAACCATTGGAGCTGGTGGATCCACCCTAAATTCCTCCAACTTAATCTCATCTTGCCTCCTGGCGCTTCCGGCGTCGTGGAACTGGTGATCGATGGATCGTCCATCACTAAAGTGGGTCCGAGGGGCTGGCTTGTACTAACGACAGCCCAGACGCTAGCGTTACCTTCCTCATTCAGGATGACAGCTTCGTTGAAGATGAAGCCAGTGTAGATGATGATCCCGCCCAGTCCCTGACGGAAGACAATACCCCACTGGACCTGGTGATCTGCGACGGACAATCCGTTGACTTCTCCCTGTCAACCCACTCGCTAATAACAGTACGGTCGACGGTATCACGGCCGCCCTGCAGGTGGAGATCGACGACGAGGACAATCTGCTCGGTCTGGGAGACGGCGTTACGCTGACCTACGACCTGGACGGTAATCGTTTCGAGTTCGATCAGGCATTCAATATTCCTAACAGTCAGACGGATGACTCGGAAATTTCCGTAACGATCACCCCCTACTTCGAGGACAACGGAAGTGCCGGGCTGAACGGCGACGAGTGTTCGGGAGACCCCATTACGCTGAACATTACCGTACGCCCGGCTCCTACCGTAACGGTGGAAATCATACCGGAAGACGGTATCTGCGCCGGCGAAACGGTCGACATACTCATTACAGCTTCCGAGCCCGGTACGGCGAACCTGGTCATCAACCAGGGTGGCGCACCCATCGCGGTACCTGTTGCTGACGATGACGGTGACGACGATCACAACGACGATCCGGATGACACCGATGGCATCTTTACGGGAACCTTCACGAGCGACCCACTTACCGAAATGACCCAGTTTACGGTCAATACTTTCGTCGGAGACGTAGCGGGTTGTACTGCCACCGTCAACCAGATGGTGATGACGGACGTAGAACCGCTCCCGACCGCCAGTATCGCCGACGACGCGTCCATCTGCGACGACGGTAGTGCTACGGTTACCTTCACCGGTGCCGACGGTAACGGAACGGGTTTCACCTTTCCTACACCGTAAACGGCGGCAGGACGAAACGCCACTACCGTAGGTACGGCTAGTCCCGTGGACGTGTACCTTCGAAGCCGGTGACCTCGGCCCCGGGGAAACCACTACCGTTGCACTGGTCAGCGTCGCCAACAACGGTGGCTTGTTTTGCTCGAACGATGCCGAAGGAAGCGTCAGTATTTCCGTAGAAGACGAGCCCATCGTCAGCTGCGATACGGACGACGAACTGATCTGTAGCGGCGATGATTACTCCTTTACCCTGACGGCGGGTAGCCCACTGGAATCCGCCATTGGCAGTGACCTGTACTACTCCGTTACCACCACGACGACGACCATCGTTTCGACGGGTACCGGTAGTGCCCCCAGTGAGGTGACGACCACCGAGATTGTACTCGCCGAAGCGGGCGGTAATGACTTCACGGGTACGACGGAGAATATGTCCGGATTCAACCAGACGATCTCCATCACGGCCACTCCCTTCTACTCCGACGGCACGCCGACCGAGATCGGGGACGCCTGTACGGGCGAGCCCGTCACTTGTTCCACTACGGTAAAGACCATGCCGATGGTCACCTTTGGTGGAGACGAATCCCTCTGTGAGGGAGAGGATGGTTTCCTGACCTTTACCGGCCCGCCAAACGGACGTGCCGCGGTCTCCATCCGTAACGGAGACGGAGACTTTATCGGCCTCGGTTTCATCGGCATCAGCCCCGGCGGTAGCCTTACCGTACCGGTAACGAACGCTCAGCAGACGCTGGTTGTCCGCATCTTCGCAATTTCGGACGGTCCTTTCCTTAGCCCGAACAGCTGTACGGGTGGATCCACCTTTGACTTCACGGTCAACGTAACCCCAACCCCCGAAGCCGCATTCGACGAAAGTGACGAGACGGTCTGTGAGGGCGACGACGTAGTGATCTGCATTACGGGTACGCCCAACGCCACCGTTGGCGTCGATGCCGCCACCAACGACGACCTCGACCAGGACGTAGACCTGGATGGTGACGGTAACGGCTGCTTCACGGTATCCGCCGCCGAGGCCGACGAGACCTTCAGCCTCACCACCGTATCCCTGGTAAGCCTGGACGGAAACGGTGAGGAATTCACCTGTACCGGAGACGGTGACGAGGGGGAGTTTGAGCTGACGGTGAATCCCGCGCCTGTGGGTGCGCTGGTTTCGAACGCTATTCTTTGTGCCGGAGACGCTCCGGAGGTACAGTTCAACATCACTAATGGGGTCGAAGGCCCCTTCGCCATCGTGGTGAACGGTGAAACCTTCTCCCCCGTGATGAACGGTATGGTGCTTGATTTCACTGGCACGGACCTCGAAACGCTAGATGTGACTACGACCTTCACCCTGGAGAGTATCACGCAGTTGAACGGAACCGGTGGGGGCGCCCCTTGCGGTGACCTACTGGATCCGACCGACTTGCCCGACGTGGATGTAGTCGTAAATACCGTACCCGAAGTCAGTCTCGATCCATTTGAGACAGTGATCTGTTCCGGCGATGTCGTGAACCTGGTCGCTACCGGTACGCCACTGGTAGGCGAGGCCGGTAACGCTCTCTACTTTGAGATTACCGTTAACGGAGATTTCGGTCCACTGACTGACGGTCAGGTACTACGGATTCCCGCTACGGAGGGAGACGACCTGAACGCCGCTCTTGGTATTGAAGACGAGGACTTTATCAACGGTAGCTTTAGCGAAACCGCTACGCTGTCCCTCACGATTGTACCTTATTACGAAAGTAACCCTGGCGACCAACTGGTGCCGGTTTGGATTGCGGCAGTTCGGAAGGCTTCGAGGGGCAATTCGCCGGAAGTAACTGGGAAACGACGGCTGGGAATTTTGCATCGGTCACCTTTACTTCGACTACGTTGACGCTGGCTAATAACTCCTTTAGCCAGAACAACACCGGTGGTCAGTCGAACGGAGAGGGTAGCGCAAGTGCTTCCTTCACCTTTGACAAAATGACCGAGGTCAGCTTCGATTTCCAGGCTATGCTGGACGGAGCTCCCAACGGAAATGGATTTGCGAACAACGAATTTGATGAGCTGATCATCGATTTTGAAGGAAGCACGGTTTACAATTCTGATAATGATGATGACAACTCCGGCACGTTCTCCCAAATGGTAGGAGCTGGTTCTACGTTACTGATACGTATACGAGAAACCGAGGGAGAGGATGAAGTGGGAGATTCTTCCGTGGAAATCTTCAATTTCGTAGCTGGTGTCGAATGCCAGCCTTGCCCCGGTATGGCTGTCGACGTAGATATTGACATCCTTCCCGCCCTCTTCGCTGACTTCGACGACGCCAACAGCGACGGCCGCGTATGCGAAGGTGATAACGCCACCATCTGCATCCTCGGTACCCCCGACGCTACGGTGTCCGTATTCCTCGGCGACGGTGTCTTCGTGGACGTGAAGCTGGATGCCACGACCGGTGAAGGTTGCTTCACCACCGTAGGAGGCTTGCTCACCGACAGCGACTTCGTCATCACGGGTCTGACGACCTTCGAGGACATGCCGCAGTGTTCCTTCACCTTCGAGGCCGGCGACCGTCCGGAGTTCGAAGTACTGGTAACCCCTACCCCGACCGCTACGGTAGACATCGACCCCGCTACGGTGTGCGCCGGAGATATCGCCACCGCCGACATCACGAGTAACACCCCGAACGCAACGGTTACCTACCAGATCAATGGTGGAAGCGACCAGACGATCGTCCTCGACGGCGACGGTGAAGCTTCCATCCCGCTCGATACGGATAATACCACCCTATCCAACTCGACGGTCGTCGTTACCCTGAGTAACATCAGCGTGACCATCGATGAGGTGACCTGTAGTAATGTCATCGAAGACGACGCTACGCTAACCATCCGCCCGCTACCCCTGGGTGAGATCGAGGCCGGCGACCCTGCCTGCTTTGGTGGCTCCGTACCAATCGTATTTACCGCTACGACGGACGTAGCCGATACTTACGACCTGGAGATCAACGGTACCACCTACAGTGGTGTAGCTAGTGGCGATGTCGTATTCATGGCTACTACCGACGGTGACTACACGCTGACCTCCATTACCGACAACATCGGTGGTGAGCCCGAGTGTACTAACTCCGACGATGACCTGAGTACGACTACCGTCATCATCGAGGACGAGCCGAATCTGACGGCCGACATTACCGGCACCGCCGGTACGGCTGACCTCGACAACAGCGACATCTATACCTCCTTCCGGGCCCTGGTCTGCGACGGTGCCACCATCAACGTAGCCTTCGGAACCAGCACTCCTGACGCCCAGGGCGTCGGTGGCGGCGGAAACCTGAAGGTACAGGTAGAGGTAACCAACAACGAGGAAGGTCAGGTGAATGTACCCATCGGCCCAATCACCAGCGTGATTGACTTCGACGACCTGAATACCGGTAACTTCCTGGATGGTATTCTCAGTAACCTCGCCGATACGAAGACCGAGAACATCACCGTCGTACTGACGCCCTTCTTCGAGAATGGAGACGATGCGACCCTGGAGGCTGCTGATTGCGCAGGCGTTCCGCTGAGCTTCATCATCAACATTATCCCCGAGGTGATGATTGACTTCGACCCCGCCAACGTAGTGGTGGTCTGCGAAGGCGATGATCTCAACATCGAACTCATTGGTACTCCCGGTGCCGAGGTGATGTTCAGCTCCAGCAACATCGACCTGGACGACGACTTCCTGGGCGGCTCCGTCACCCTGGACGAAGACGATGGTACCGCTACCATCACCGGTACCGCCGGGGATGCCGGTGAGGCCACCCTGACCATCGATATGGTTATGGTTACGACCGAACTGGGTAACCAGAGCCGTCAGTGTATGCTGATGGACGGTCCGAGCCTGACGATCGAGATCGACGAAAACCCGACCGCTACGCTCAGCGTCGACCCACTGGGTCCGATCTGTAACGGCGAAACGGTGGACGTCAACGTTACCCTTACTTCCCTGGATGGCGATGGTGACCTGAGTGCCGACGGTTCCTATACCTTCGTACTCGACGGTAACACGATCACCGTTGACGTAGTCGACGGTACCGCCACCCTGATCGACGATCTCTCCCTGACGGAAACCACGACCTTCGAGCTCAACTCCGTAACGAACGACCTGACCGGCTGTTCCACGGAGTACGACGACGAGGAGGTGACCGTCACGATCGAAGTAGAGGATATCCCCGACGGATTCGTAACCGTGACTACTGACAACGGTTCCTTCGACGTACCCGGTGGTACGGACGGTGCCGTTTCCATCTGTGCCAACGAAACCGTTGACCTGGACGCTACGCTAACCAGTGGTCCCGTGCTAACGCCGGGAGCCGAAAGCTACGTCAGCGTGGACTTCGACATCAGCCAGGCGGGTATGGACTTCTTCGGCCTCGGCCAGAGCGGTACGATTGCCCTTCCGGTTGCCGACTTTGCCGCCCAGTTCAGTCGCCAGTACAACATGATCGCCGGTACGCCGACTACGGTTACCCTGGTGGTTACTTACTACAACGAACTGGCCCCGGGTGACGATGCAACGATCGACGATGAAGAGTGCGTCGGTACCACCAGCACCATCGTCATCACCATCAACCCGAACCCGAAGACGGTCGATGTCAGCACCATGACCTGTAGTGGCGAAGCCCTGGATTACGATCTGGACCAAGCCATCACCAACGGCGTCGTGGGAGCTACCTTCAGCTACACCGTAGATAGTGATGACGTGGACGTTTCCGGTCTCGATCGTACGACGCCCACCGAAGACAATATCACGGACCTGTTCACCAACGTATCGGACGATGATTACATCATCACCTACACCGTCACCCCCTTCGGTACCGACGGAGACGTGGACTGCCAGGGTAATGACTTCGACCTCGTCGTAACCGTTAAGCCAGAGCCCGTCATCACCGCCGAGCAGGAGTTCACCGTTTGTAGCGGCGAGAACCTGGTAGGCCTGATCGAACAGGACAACGACATCGACAGCGACGAAGGGGAAACCCGTTTCGAAATTATCGATTTCACGGTTAGCCTGGAGGATGCATCCTTTGTTAATAACAGTGGACTTGGAGTCGGAGATCAGGGAGATGACACGCTTCTCGAAGGCCTCAACTTCAATAATACCAGCAGCGGTGCCCAGACGGTGACCATCGTCCTGCGCCCAACGGCCGATAACGGCTGTATCGGTGAGGACGAAACCATTGTCGTTACCGTATTGCCCGAAGCAGTGGTGGCCGACTTCATGATCAAGGTCTGCTCCGGCGGTTCCATCGATCTTGGCTTCGACGACCTTACGGCCAACGGTGTCGGAGACATCCTCAGCTTCACGCGTTCTACGCTGCCGCTGACGACCATCCGCGTCTTTGACGAATTGGGTAATGACGTTACGATCCCTACTTTCCAGGGTAACTCCCAGAGTAACCCCGGTATCACCAGGATTCAGGACAGCTACCTGAACCAGGGAACGGCGACGCTCAGCGTTTTCTACGACGTGCAGATCAGCGTAACGGACGGAGATGTAGTCTGTGACCCCGAGACCTTCACCCTCGAGGTGAAAGTAGTGGAGGAAGTGGACGTGGTCCTCGAGCCCATCAACGGCCAGACCGCTATCTGCGCCGGTGAGCCCATCACGCTGGTGGCTACCTACGACGGTTCGGGTGAAGTGCAGAGCTACGAGTACTCCTTCACCTCTAACAGTGGTGTCGTACTCGAGCTAACGCCCTCCGCCGCCGGTGGAGAGGTGGTGGTCGATGCCGTCTCCGGCATGGGTACCGCTACCGTTATGGTGATGGTCACCGATGACAACAGTTGCGTGGCCATGGCTACGCGGACCGTCAGCGTGGGTACTACTCCCGAGCAGATGGACATAACCGGTTTCGAGGATCCCTGTATCGGTGATTTCTCCTTCTACGGCATTACGCCGACGGCAGGAAGCACTTATGCCTGGAGCCTGAGTAACCCCGCCGCGGGAACGTTCACGAACAACCCCGCTACGGGCCCGAACGTGAGCATCACCTTCAACGACAGTCAGGGATTCGGTCCTTTCCAGGTAATGGTAACGGAAACTTCGGCCTCCGGCTGTACGGCGACCAGTTCCCTGACCGTGAACCTGTTCACGGAGACCGTAGCCGACTTCTCGGCCATCGAGAGTGACGACAGATCCGCATCACCTACAACTTCACGGAGTTGGCCGGTGGCGGCGTTCAGACGTACATCTGGGACTTCGGCGACGGAACTACCAGTAACGAGCAGAACCCCACGCACACCTTCGACGTAGCTGATCCGGCTGCCATGGAAACCTTCACGGTCACCCTGACGGTACTCGGTTGTTCCGGCGCGGTCACCAGTAGTCAGGACATCACGGTCAACTCCGACCTGGAGATGGATCAGATCCAGCTGGTTCCCGGCGTGAACTTCATCAGCTTCGATGTCATTCCCGCGAACAACAGCATCGATGCTGTTTTTGCCGGAGTCAATGCCCAGCGTATTACCACGATGAGCGATAACGCGGCGAGCATCTGGTTCCCCGGATTTGGAGAGTTTAACCAACTCCAGACCATTGAGCCCGGGTTCGGTTACATCGTGATCATGGATCAGGCTGCCACCGTAACGGTCATGGGTACTCCAATCGCCGATGATTTCGTCCGTCCGATGTCGGGTGGGTACAACTTCATCGGTTTCGTACCGCAGGCTAATATGTCTGCCGCCGACTTCATGGCGCCATTCGAAGTGGACAATAACCTGATGGTCGCTAAGACCTTTGGTGATAACGTCCCCGGTTTCATCCAGGATTACTTCCCCGGCTTTGCTGATTTCAGTAGCCTGCAGGAAATGGTCAACGGACTGGGATACATGATGCGTACCCAGACGGGGAATACCGGAAGTGCCCAGGAAGAAGAAGCGGAAAAGGTTTCTGAATCCTTCGACTTCGTGTATGGTTCCATCAGTGGTACTGACTACGAATCCGGCGATCAGGTCGAAATCCTCAACGGGGAAGGCCAGGTTGTAGGTCACCTTACTCCTGATCAGGACGGACGCTTCCGCGCCACGCCGATCTACGGTAAGGTACTGGTCGACGAAGGCGTTACCAACGGCGTGTTCGAACGCGACGAGCACGTTAGCTTCCGCTACAACGGACAGGTAATCGACTCCGGCGTGTCTTTCCACGGTGCCTACGACGCTACCGAAGTAAACCTAGACTTTAGCGAAACCACCGGTGTGGAAGAGACCACCGAACAGATTGCCGTGAGCGTGCAGCCCAACCCGGCCAGCGAGTTCACCAACGTCGTGGTCCGCCTCGACCAGTCCGCCTCCATCGGTATCCACGCCATTGATGCCACCGGCCGTATCGTCAAGCAACTGCTCCCGGAGCAGGTACTTGCCGCCGGTACGACCAGCATCGAGTGGGCCGATATGGGCCAACTTCCCGCCGGTATGTACCACGTGATCGTGGTGCGCGACGGCCGTATGCTGACTGATGTCACCCAGCGCGTCGTGAAACGATAGTGCTGAGTTGAATCAACCCCTATCCGCGTCCGTAGGTCCTACGGGGCTTACGGGCGCGGATTTTTAATCCTATTGATCTACTTCAGAATAAAAAACAAAACAAATGAATTTTTTTACTCTTACTATCTGCCGTCTGGGTGGTGTGCTCATCGTGCTCTTATTTATCTGCTCCCCTCCGGCAGGGGCACAGAATCCCAGCCCCCCGGATTTCGTAAAGCCCTGTCAGGGAGACGGAGCCAATTCAACCCGCATCATCTCCTCCATCCTGATCAACGGGGTTAATGCAGTGCCCGGGGAAGATTATGTGGCGCTCTACGACAGCGAAGGCTACGTCATCGGTACCGGTCCGATTACCTCGGCCGTGTTTGGAAATTGTCCGACGCCGCGGACGGGCATTAACTTTTCCGTTTTTGGCGTCAATGGTACCCTTACCCCGGACGAAACCTGCCCCGTGAATTTTGGCGGTGAAGTGGGGGAAACCCTCACCGGTTTAGTGTATGATGGCAGTGAGAATACTTACTACAACTTACCCGGAAACCTGACTTTTCGAACCGCTCCACCCATCCTTCCGTCCGGAGGTTCCTGCAATACCGTCGATGCCAGTGCCGTCGTGCTGCCCGCTACCCTGACCGCATTCCGCGGCGAGGCCCTCGAGCCCAAAATCGTGCGGCTGAGCTGGGACGTGGCCCAGGAAGACAACGTCTCCCATTACGAAGTACTGCGAAGTCGCAATGGTCGGGACTGGGAAACCCTTGACGAAGTTACTGCCGTAGGGCAGAGCAATACGCCGCTGAACTACGAATTCTTCGACCGTAATCCGGCATTCAACCGGCACTTCTACCGACTTAATATTCTGGACAATGACGGAAGCTCCGAACTGTCCGGTATCGTTATTGTCGATCTGGAAGTAAGTGGTGACCGTACTGTCTCGGTATACCCCAACCCGGCTTCCGCCACCACGCGATTGGGTATCCAGCTGGGAGGTGAATGGAGCGAGGGACAGGCTATTTCCGGACAACTCATCGACCTGAGCGGCCGGCTTCTGGCCACTTACGCCAACCTACGGGGCGGTGGTAACTCGATCACCCTCCCCGCCGGCATCGCCGAAGGGCTCTACCTCCTCCGCGTCACTCAGGCGGACCGCATTTTTACCACCAAAGTAAGCCTGCGTTAGGCTACGGTACAGCATTTGAACAACACAACATCAGCGCCGGTATCCGGCCTAAAAGACCTATTTTGAAGTAGGTTATTGAGATGGTCGGGGACGAGAGGCCCCGGCCATCCTTTTTTTTGGGGCGGCGGGGCGCAGGTGCCAGGTTTACGAAAACAGCTGGTCTGGTTCTCGTTTAGAGGTCCGACCTCCTCACGCCGTTAAGTCGGGCAAACGAAGGTTGTCGGACCCGTCGGAGGGCCGGCCGTAGGCAGCCCGGAGCTGGTCCGACAACTCGGAGTGATACTGTGTCGGGTGCGGGGCCGATACGTTCGAGAGGTCGGACTTCCTCCGGTCGTTCCTCCCTGCGAGAGGTCCGACCTCCTCACTTCGATAAGTCGGGCAAACGGAGGTTGTCGGACCCGTCGGAGGGCCGGCCGTAGGCAGCCCGGAGCTGGTCCGACAACTCGGAGTGATACTGTGTCGGGTGCGGGGCCGATACGTTCGAGAGGTCGGACTTCCTCCGGTCGTTCCTCCCTGCGAGATGTCCGACCTCCTCACGCCGTTAAGTCGGGCAAACGAAGGTTGTCGGACCCGTCGGAGGGCCGGCCGTAGGCAGCCCGGAGCTGGTCCGACAACTCGGAGTGATACTGTGTCGGGTGCGGGGCCGATACGTTCGAGAGGTCGGACTTCCTCCGGTCGTTCCTCCCTGCGAGATGTCCGACCTCCTCACTTGGATAAGTCGGGCAAACGAAGGTTGTCGGACCCGTCGGAGGGCAGGCCGTAGGCAGCCCGGAGCTGGTCCGACAACTCGGAGTGATACTGTGTCGGGTGCGGGGCCGATACGTTCGAGAGGTCGGACTTCCTCCGGTCGTTCCTCCCTGCGAGATGTCCGACCTCCTCACGCCGTTAAGTCGGGCAAACGAAGGTTGTCGGACCCGTCGTAGGGCCGGCCGCGGGCAGCCCGGAGCTGGTCCGACAACTCGGAGTGATACTATGACTTACGCCCATTCAACCGAACCACCAGACTCACCAGGAAGCCCAGCATCATCGAGACGGTGCCCAGCCAGAAGATGTTGATCCCCGGGAACTCGATGGCCTGCAGGCCGATGTAGTCGGAGCGGAAACTGTTGGTCGCTACGGCGACGGGCACGGCCAGGTCCGCCCGCGGGGAAGCTTTGGCGATCATCAGGGTAGCCTCGTTGGTCTGCGGATTGATGTTGACCAGGTTGGCGTAGATACCGAGTCGGCGGCTCTCGTCGCGGACACGACTGGGCTGCTTGTCACGAATCACGAAGACCGGCTCCAGTATCTCGCTCCCGTCATCGGGGGTGAATAAACGCAGCTGGGCGCTGACGGCGATGTCCCCCTCTACCGGAGCGTAGTGATCCACCACGGGTTGGGGGTTGAACTGGACGAACTCCATCCGCTGACCGGCCACCTCGAAGGTGCTGCCCGGAGCGACGGTGATCTCCCGGTAATCCAGCTCGTCTTCGGGGGTGAGGAGTTCGTCAAAGACGGACTCGTCGATCTTGAGGCGGGTGTTGATCAGGTCGATCTGGGCGGGGTAGTGCAGCAGCAAGCCTTCCCGGAAGACCAGGGCGACCCGTTCGCGGTAGGGCTCCCGGCGGTCTCCCCGGTCGCGGGTGACGACGACCTCGGCGCTGACGCCGACGTCACCGGGCTCGGGGATGTAATCGGGGTGGCGGGGGGACCGACTGAACTCCGTCAGTTCCACTTCGTAATTGCGGACCATGAAGGTGTCCTGGCGGGCCGACTCCACGGTGTCCTTGAAGCGGATCGACTGCCCCTGAGTCAGCGGCAGAATGCGGTAATCGAGTCCCTCCTCCTTCTTCTGCTTCTCCTCGAAACTCTGTTCCTCGGGCGCCATACTCATGATGACGGTGAAGATGTCGCGGTCGAAGTAGTGGCGGGTGCTGGGGTTGGTGATGGCGATCTTCTCGTATCCCTTGTCGTAGAGGACGTTGGGCTCCAGCTGGAAACGCTCTACTTCATTGCCTTCCCGGTCGCGGCGAATGTAGTCAACGAAGTAAGTGCGGTTGAGACCGTCGATGGTATCGCCGGTGTAGACGAGTTCGTAATCTTCCATCCCCAGCGGGGTGTCCTTGAACAGGGTGACGGTGGTGCGCTGCAGTTCTTCATCCTGGGTAAGCCCCTCCATCAGGAACTGGTTCTGGCTGACGATGCGTTTGTTGGTCGCGCTGGCCAGGATACCAATGAGCATGAGGCCGAACCCGATGTGGCTCACGACACTGCCGAAGACCTTGGCGTCCTTCCTGGCGAAACTGACCAGGTGGTCCAGGTTGCTGGCCACGGTGAACCAACCGGCGAACAGCAGGAGTTTCAGACTCAGCCCGGGGGCCTCGATCCAGAGCAGGGTAAGGTAGGATAGGAGGATGGCACCCGCGACCGCGCCCCCCGTATGCAGGAGGAAGCTCCTGGCGTGCTTCCCGAAGCTGCGCTCGCGCCAGCGGAGAAATTGCGCCATGCCGGAACCGATGCCCAGGAAAATGACGATCCAGATCTGGAAGCGGTTGTGGTGGGCTTCCGGATCGGTCAGGGTGATGCCCTCGTATACCGGATCGAAAAACTCACGGATGGTGTTCCAGACCGGGAGGCTGGTCGCCCCGGTGATGAGGGCCGCCGACATGAACAGCGTCAGGCTGCCGATGAACATCCAGAATTCCTTGCTGCTCAGGCTTTCTTCCTTCTCGGGGACCGGAATCCCCCCCCAGCGCCAGATCATCAGCCCGAACGACAGCAGGGTGTAAAAGCAGAGGAAAAAGAGCAGTTGCGCTTCCAGCCCCATCTGGGTGAAGGCGTGTACGCTGGTGTCCCCCAGGATGCCGGAACGGGTCAGGAAGGTGCTGTAAATGATGAGCACGAAGGTGCCCAGGTAGAAGATGTAAGTGGCGCGGATACCCTGCCCGGTGGCGCGGCTGATGAGATTGGTGTGGACACCGGCCACCAGCATGAGCCAGGGGACGAGGCTGGCGTTCTCCACCGGGTCCCAGGCCCAGTACCCACCGAAATTGAGGGCCTCGTAGGCCCAGGCCGCCCCCATGAGGATACCGATGCCGAGGATGCCGGCGCTGAAGAGACTCCAGCGCAGGGCGGGTTTGAGCCACTCCTCGTGCAGGCCCGTCCAGAGCCCCGCCACGGCGAAAGCAAAGGGCACCACCGTGCTGGCAAAGCCCAGGAAGAGGGTGGGGGGGTGGATCGTCATCCAGTAATTCTGGAGGCTGGGGTTGAGACCGTTGCCCTTCAGCAGTTCCACGTAATCGGCCTGCTGAAAAATGGGGGCTTCGATGGCTTCCCGCAGCAGCAGCAGCGGGCTGGAACCGAGCTGGAAGGTCCACTCGCCGATCCCGAAGTGAACGCCCAGGATCATGCTCACGATGATCACCTGTACGGAACAGAGTACGGCCATGACGGGCTTCTCCCAGCGGCCGGCCGTCACCATCAGGATGTACCCCAGGATGACGTGCCAGAACATCCAGAGCAGGAAACTTCCTTCCTGGCCCTCCCAGAAAGCACTGAAAATATACCGTTGGGCCAGGTCCGCGCTCACGTGAGACTGCACGTACTGATACTCGTAGTACTGGTTGAGCATCGCGTAGAAGATGCAACCGATAACGGTGAAGACCGCCGCGCCGTGGGCCAGGAAACTGAGCTGACCGAGACGTCCCCAACCGCGGCTGCGCAGTACTTCCTCCCGGTGGCGGGTCGCCAGGAAGTAGCTCACCAGACTGAGTAAACCCGCGAAGAAGGCAATGAGCAGGGCCGCGTGACCGACGTAGCGGGGGCCGAGGTGTTCGCCGATGTACTGAACTTCGTTCAAGGGGAGGGGGATTAATTAATTTGGAAGAAAGAAGAAAGATCATCCCGCTGGCCAGCGGGATTGAAAGAGGAAAGATTTATTCACCTAAGCCTGAAAGAGCGTCTTTCTTCTTTCAGGTGTGTCGAATACGCACCGGTCTTTCCTCTTTATTCTCAGTACAGTCCCTTCAGAGCCGTCTCCTCGTCCTTATACTTGCTCGGGCACTTCAGCTGGATGTCGCTGGCAATGAACTGCTCTCCCTTCATGCGGCCGGTCAGGACGATGCTTTCGCTCTGCTCGAAATCCTGGGGCTTGCCCTGGAGTAGGATGACTTCGCGTTCCTTCCCGTCGGTATCCTCGAGGAAGAAACTGAAGTAGTTGGGGTCGGTGGCGGGATCGAAGACGGTGGGCTTGTCCTTGACGAGGGAACCGACGAGTTTTACCTTGCCCTCGGTTTCCGTAGCCTTGTCGAAGTTGGCGTAGGGGCTTACTTCACCGCCCGCCTGGAGGACGAGAACGGCAGCGACAACGATCATCAGGACAGCAAGGAGATAGGTCTTTTTCATAGTATACCATTTGAGTAGCCCTAAGGAAACACGAAGGTAGGCAGATGGATGTCAGAGGGGGGTAATAAGTGGAGGGTGGATCATAACCCGGGCGTAATCGTAATCATAAAACTGATCGGTTCCCTCAGTTCCAGCAAATGCTCCGGATACGGCCCCGCGCTCGGCATCCAGCTGTTGTCTCCCCCGACGCCGATCTGTCCGTAGTCCAGGTTGAGGGTGAGGTGGTCCGCGGGGGTGAGGTCGGTGGTGTGCTCGGCGGCCTCCAGCGTAGCCTGGGTGTAGGGCCAGAGGGAGAAGTTGAAGCTACCGCTGACGTTCAGGTCGGGGACGCCGGTACCGGAAACGGTCAGCTGTCGTACGTCGGTCCGGTTACCGTTCTCGGAGGGTTTGATGTAGCGGGCGTTGAGCCGGTCGACCGGCAGCACGTACCGACCGACGCGGGCCCCCATCTTCCGGTCGGCGTAGCTTTCGAAGGGCCCACGGCCGTACCAGCTGGCGGTGGCGTAGGCCCGGAAAATTTCCGTCTGCAGACCGTAGCGGAAGATACCGGGGACTTTGGTAGACGGCGTAGCCCGCCGGAGGGAACTACTGATCCGCAAGCGTCCTTCCGGTAGCAGGGTGTAAACGGAAGTTTCCTCCACCCGCCCCTCCAGGTAGCTACGAACGACCGTTATCCGGCTACCCTCCGGCCTGGCGCTCACGAAAGCGGGAACGGCATTCCGCCATTCCCTGTACGCACTGACGAGGCCGGCCGGCTTGTCGTTATCCGTCGGCGCGCGCCAGAAGTTGGGACGAAGCGGGGTAGCGAAGACGGGACGACCGCCTACCTCATAGCCGTTCAGTACGCCGGTCTTCGGATCGAACGTAAGCTGCGTATTGCCGACGGAGAAGTAGCGACCGGTTGGTGTTTCCTGGTACCGACCGCGCTCGTCGGGAATCTGGTCTTCCGTAAATTCATCCCGGTTTAGCGGGAGTTGGGTGAAGGCTACCTCGTGCCCCACCGGCCGACCGAACTCCGCCACGCGCTGACGAAAGGAGAACTCCAGGAAGTCGGCATCCGCCCGCTGTTGGATGCGGACGGGAATCGGTACGCGGCCTCCCGGAGCTACCGAAGGGGCGGGCATCGTCGCCGCCTCGAAGGTGCCGGTGGGCGTCACCTGGCTGATGACCAGGTCGTACCGGTCGGCGTTGGTGTGGGTGAGCCAGGATTTCAGGAAGTAGCGGCCGTCCGCTCCCCGCTCCACCACCAGCGGCCGGTAGGTGTGCTTCACCTCAAAGGCGGAGGGCTGGGGCGTGCGGTCGCTGTAGAGCAGGCCGTTGGCCAGGAAGTTGTTGTCGTTGATCTCCTCCCCGAAGTCGCCGCCGTAGGCGTAGTAGGTCGTCCCGTCCGGGGCGGTTCTGGCCAGCCCCTGGTCGATCCAGTCCCAGATGAAGCCGCCGGCGAACTTGGGGTAAGCGCGGAACATATTTACGAAGGTATCCAGGTGGCCGCTGGAGTTCCCCATGGCGTGGGCGTACTCGCAGTAAATGAGGGGGCGGTCGTCTCCCGGGGCGTCCAGGATCTGGCGCATGTTGTCCTTGTAGGTGTACATCCGACTGCGGACGTCGACGTAGGCATCGTCCGCCGTGCGGTTCTCGTCGTCGCCCCCGCTGGCCCCCTCGTTGTGGAGGAAGCGGCTGGGGTCGCGCCGCTTGATCCAGGCGGCCATGGCAGCGTGGTTCGGGCCGGTGCCGGCCTCGTTTCCCAGGCTCCAGGAGACGATGCAGGGGTGGTTCTTGTCGCGTTCCAGCATCCGGACGGCCCGGTCGAGGTAGGCCGTGGCGTAGAGTGGCATACTGCTGGGCAGGCTGCCGAGCTGGTGGGTTTCCAGGTTGGTCTCGTCCATCACGTACAGGCCGATGGAGTCCGCCAGCTGGTAGAGGTAGGGGTCGTTGGGGTAGTGGCTGGTCCGCAGGGCATTGACGTTGAGCGACTTCATCAGGCGGAGGTCTTCGCGGATCTCGGCGCGGGTGACGGCCTTTCCGTTGGTGGCGCTGTGGTCGTGGCGGTTCACGCCGTAGAAGATGACCTCTCTGCCGTTCACCCTGAAGCCCTCCGGCCCCCAACTGAGGTTACGGAAGCCGACGGGCTGGCGGACGACGTCCAGGGGCCGGCCACCGGCATCCAGCAGGGTGACCGTCAGTTGGTAAAGGGTAGGGGTTTCGGCCGTCCAGGGAGAAACGTTCGGGACGGTGGCGGTAAGTGCGAAGGGCTCGTGATTGCCGTAGGGCGGATGGTAGGCACCGGGCGAAAAGTAGTCGGCTACCGGTTGGGTGGGGGAGGAGGCGGTCGCTACCCGGCGGCCGTCCGGGGCGAGCAGTTCGAGGGAGACGGACTTTCCGGCCAGGGCGGCCGCGTCCCGGAAATAGAAGGTGGGTTCCACGGTCAGGGTACCGGTGGTTGCATCCGGGGCCAGACCTGCCTTTACGAATAAGTCCTGCACCTGCGCCCCGTCGCCCGGAAGGTTATCGACGTAAACGCTGCGGTGCAGACCGGACATCCGCCAGTGGTCCTGGTCTTCCAGGTAACTGCCGGCACTGTAGCGGTAGACCTCCAGGTACACTTCGTTTCCGGTGGCCCTGGCGACGTGGCTGATGTCAAATTCCGCCGGCGTGCGGCTACCGGCACTGTAACCAATATAGTTGCCGTTTACCCAAACGTGAAAGGCACTGCTGACCGCACCAAAGTGTAGGATCTGCTGCATACCCGGCTGGTAACCAGTTATGTCGAAGCTTCGACCGTA
Organism: Lewinellaceae bacterium; assembly: GCA_963838715.1. Taxonomy (GTDB): domain Bacteria; phylum Bacteroidota; class Bacteroidia; order Chitinophagales; family Saprospiraceae; genus Neolewinella. The sequence goes on along the minus strand of CAWISE010000009.1, from coordinate 795,393 downwards.
AGCGCCCATTGGGTTGCTGTCGTGCTCCGTTCTTCCCGGCGCGGCGGGGACGAAGGGCGGGGCGACCGGGCGGAAGGGGTACTGCCAGTTGGTGTAGATCGGCATGCCGAAGCCCTGCATTTCCCAGTTACCGGGTACCCGGATCTTTCGACTCAGTGGTCGTTTTCCGGCCAGCGGGTGCGCAGGGGCCCCGTTCGCCCCGTGGGGGAAGAACTGGAAATCCCAGTTGCCGTCCAGGGAAGTACGGGCATAGCCTGGGCCGGCGTGGCGCAGGGTAGCGCGGGCCGGGAGGCGGTTGACGCCGATGGTGGCGGGGTTCTGAACGTACTGTTGCTGGGCGCGACCGCAGGTGCAAAATATCAACAGGAAGAGCAGGGTGACGGCCGAACGGAGCATGGGTGGTAATTTGGGTGACGCAATCTACGGCCTATCTTTGCGACTTAATTTTACCCTTCGTTGCCGACTTCGATCCACTATTTCGACGAGCAGCTTTCCCCGGAGCTGTTCGATCAATACCTTGCTTCCGGCTGGCGCTCCACCGGTCAGTCGCTCTACACCAGTGATTTTCTCCGCACCGATGACGACGAACTCTACGGTTGCGTCCAGATCCGCCTGCCGCTGGCCGACCACGCGTTTACGGCCCGCCAGCGCAAGCTGATGAACCGCAACGCCCGCCGCTTTACCTTCCGGATCGAGCCGGCCGGGTGGCCCGACCAGCAGATGCTGAGCGTTAACCGCAAGTACATGCGGATGAAGCCCGAGAACAGCCGGGACGACCTGGACTACCACGTGTTCACGGCCGAAGGCATCCGGGTGCTGGATACCTGGACGGTAAAGGTCTACGACGAAGCGCGGCTGGCGGGATTCAGCTACTTCGACCTGGGGCGGCGGGTGATGTACAGCAAGGCCGGTATCTACGACCCCTACTACCACCGGTCGAGCCTGGGCATTTATACCATGTTGCTGGAAGTGGAATTCGCCCGGGAGCGGGGTGTCAGCTATTACCACCCCGGCTACATCAGTCGCGGCTACCCCAAGTTCCACTACAAGGCGGACCTGGGACCGATGGAATACCGCGATGTCCTGCAACAGAAGTGGCTTCCGCTGGGTCCGGAACGCGCGGGCGCACCCGTGGAGGACCCCTACGAGTTCCTCCGGGACGGCCTGCGCGAACTGCAACGGCAACTGCGGGCGGGCGGTCTGTCGATGATCATCCTGGAGTACCCCGGTTTCACGGCCCGGTACAGCGGAACCCCACCGTTCGGACAGTACCTGGACGGGGCCCTTATCGGACTGGTCGCTCACCGCAACGGCGAGCGACCCCGGGTGGTGAACTACCACTTCGAGGGCGGTCAGTGGCAGTACGTCGTGGCCGGCTACGCCCAGCTGTACGACACCCGGGTCCTCCCCCGCAACAAGCGTGGCGAACCCCGGCAGACCAGAATACTACAGTACGACCAGCCAGTGTTCGCCTCCGCTTCGCTGGTGGAAGTCGCCAACGGTATCCTGGAGGAACGCGGGCTGGCTCCGGCCGTTACAGGCTATTGAAGATCAGGAAGAGGATCAGCAGGATGACCCCTACGCAGATACCGGTGATGGCGAAAAAACGACCGGTGCTCTTGGTGTCGGCGCTGGCTTTACGTGCTTTTTTGGCTTGTGACTTGGTGGCCATGAGTAAGTGTGTTTGTTGATGAAGGAACAGGCAACCAATATAGCCTATCTTCGCACTTTCAACGATACCACCCAAATATGTCTACCCTCCCACAACTCCTGGCCGGCAAGCGCGGCGTCATCTTCGGTGCCCTCGACGACCAGAGCATCGCCTGGCACATTGCCGAAACCTGCGCCAGCATGGGCGCCAAGTTCACCCTCACCAACGCCCCCGTGGCCCTGCGCTTCGGCAGCCTCAACGAACTGGGCGAGCGGCTGGGCGCCGAGATCATCCCCGCCGACGCGACCAGCATCGAGGACCTGGAGCAACTCTTCCAGAAATCGGAGGAAATACTGGGGGGCAAACTAGACTTCGTCTGTCACGCCATCGGGATGTCGCTGAACGTCCGCAAGGGGAAGCACTACACCGACATCAAGCACGACTGGATGCTGAAGACCTTTGACATCTCCGCCATCAGCTTTCACAAGATGTGCCAGGTACTCTTCAAGGGCGACCATATGTCCGACTGGGGCAGTATCCTGGGCCTGACCTACATCGCCGCCCAGCGCACCTTCCCGGACTACTCCGAGATGGCCGAGTCCAAGGCCCTGCTGGAGAGTTTCGCCCGCAGCTTCGGCTACCACTTCGGCGAGAAGAACCACGTACGCGTCAACACCGTCAGCCAGAGCCCCACCATGACCACGGCCGGCAAGGGCATCAAGGGCTTCCAGGAGTTCTTCGATTACGCCGACAAAATGTCTCCCCTCGGTAACGCCCCCGCCCAGGCCTGCGCCGAGTACTGCGCCACCCTGTTCAGCGACTTCACCCGCCACGTGACGATGCAGAATCTGTTCCACGACGGAGGCTTCTCGAATATGGGAATGAACCCGAAACTGGTGGAGTAGCGGGCGTTGGCGCGCTGGATTTGCCCACGGAGAGCTTCACGTAGTTACATAGAGGCTCCTCTGTATCGTTCCGACGGCTCCGTGCGTTCTCCGTGTAGCCCTCCGTGGGCGCGTAGCCTCCGTGGCCCGCTTCACCCCGTAACACCGAACTATGATCAGACTTCTCTTTCTCCTCTGCTGCGCGCTCCCGTTTTACCTCTCCGCCCAGGAATATCCGCTCCCCGAGCCCGGGGATGACTCCACCGCCCGGGATATCTATTTCTACCAACTCTTCACCGACTATCGAGCTAAGCCTGAAACAGCAGTCGGCCATCCTTGGGCACTACGGTTGGGAATCACCGGAGCACCTGAAGTGGCGGCGGGAAACCCTGGAGCAGGATAGTCTGATGCGCGAATCCGTGGATGCCTACATCGCCCGGGAGGGCTTTCCGGTATGGGTACAACCGAAGCCGGTACGGATCGCCAGCGACACTACCGGAGGTGCCCCCGTGCGCTACGAGTATAAGAAGGTGCCTAACCCCGCCTACATCACCTTCCTGATCCTGAGCACGGCCCCGACCTTTACCGAACGTTGCGGCAATCTCTCCCTCCTTGAATTCGAGTGGGAACGGGGCTCCATCGGTGACGCTAATTTCCACGGTTACCTGGAGAGCACTCACCGGAGCTGGAAGGGGGAGGAACTGGAGATAGCCACCGGGACCACGGAGCGGGACCGCATCCGCCAGTACCTGCTGGCACTGGATGGTTGCCGGTAGCCTCGCTACCAGTCGATCTCCTCCCCGTCGCGGAAGAACTTTCCGGTAGCCGGGTTTTGCTCGCGGTCGGCCGCCCACAGGATACCGGGCACCGCCTCGGCTACCGGGCGGGCTCCCATCTCCGCGGTACCCGGGTAAGTAGCGATCCAGCCGGGACAAACGGCATTCACGGTGACCTCCCCCCCCAGCTCACGGGCCAGCTTTACGGTAAAGGCGTTGGCGGCCGCCTTGGTCACCCCGTAGATCGGAACCTGCTGCGGGTGGCGATCCATGCCGAACACAGGATCGTGGAAGGACCCCGCTCCGCTGGTCACGTTGACAATGGTTCCTGCTCCGGACTGCCGCAGTAAGGGCAGGGCGGCCACGCTCAGGCGCCAGGCACCCAGTACGTTCGTGTCAAAGGCGCGCAGCACATCGGCGGGGTTACTGTTCACGACGGTACCACCGGCATCAAAGAAGGCGGCGGCATTGTTGATCAGCCTATCCAGTACGCCGGCTTCCCGCCGGATCCGGTCCAGGCAGGCATCAATACTCTGCTGATCCGTAATGTCCAGCTGCAGGGCGGTCACCCCGTCGAGGGAAGTCACCAGCTCTTCCACCGTTTTCAGGTCGCGCCCGGAGGCGTAGGTGCGGTATCCCCTGTCGGAGCAGGCTTTGGTGAGGGCGTAACCGAGGCCCGTAGCCCGGGTTACGCCGGTGATCAAGATGACCGTGTCGGTTTTCATAGCGTTGGATTAGTTAACTAAATTAAATGAATTTTTTTGGATACCCGCCTGCCGTTCAGGACAGGTAGCCCTTCTCGGGCAGCAGCGGCGGCGGCAGACTCGATTCCCCGGCCAGGCTTAGCAGATCGCGTTCGATGAGGCGGCACAGCGCCTCCGTCGGTACGTCGGTCACCTTCTCCGCGAACGGGTCCTCGACGGCGTTGCCCGTTCGCTCCATGATGATGAAGATACCGGCTACGAGCGTGGATACCGGCACGACGGTCCACCGCCACCCGATCAACGCGTCGGTGGAGTACAGGCTCATCAGGCCGGGCGGCAGACAGCCACCGAAGAAGAGCACGAACAGCCGGGTGAAGTAGTCATACTGTCGCAGCAGCGGCGTACTCTTGATCTTTTCCACCGTCCCCTGGTGGGTGGTGAGGGCCGCCAGTTGGCCCTCCAGCTGGAAACTGTCGAAGCCGCCGAGGGTACCGTCCGCCATCGCCCGGTAAATGCGGGCACCCATGGCTTGTTGCAGCAGGATGACCCGTTGCCGGTCCGCATCCGGTGCGTACCAGTCTCCCCGGAGTTGCCGGCGCAGGGCGTGTACCCACTCGATCTGCCGGTCGATCATTTCCCGCTTGAAGGCGGCCGACCGTTCCGCGTCGTAGGCGGGTTGGTGGGCGTGGCTGTCCGTAAAGGTGACGATCAGCCGGCCGAAGACGCGACTGGCACTGACGATGCCGGTCCAGGCCGATTGTGCCTCCCACCAGCGGGCGTAGGCCGAATTGTTGCGGAAGGCCACGAAGATCGCAATGGCCGATCCGAGAATGCCCACCGGGGTGAAGGGGAGCAGGAAGACCCCGTCTCCCGCCCACTCGTAGGCCAGCCAGACCGCGACGGACCAAGCCAGGACCAGGAGGACCTGGCCGCGAACGTAAGTCCAGATGGCACGGCTGCTGAGGCGTTTTTTAAGGATCACGCTAGAATGATTTTCTGAGGAAGAGACCGAAATTGGTCGTGACGGTCCGGACCCGGCCGGTCTCGCCCAGGTTGGCCGCCGCGCCGTACTCCAGTTGGCCCTGCTGCAGACCTGCCCGCAATCGCTGCACGCTGACGACGTGGCGCCCCTCCCGGACCAGCGTAAAGAGTTCCAGGCTGGTGTACAGCTTCAGTCGCTCCGACAGGGGAGGGGTAAACCGGGAAACGGAAAACCAGCTGTACTCGAATGGCCGCTTCAGGCCGGCGGAGACCAGCAGGAAATGCGTCCAGGACTTGCTGATGTTAAGGAAGTGGGCACCTGCGTCCGCGCCCGCGTTCGCCGAAGAAATTTTACCCACCACGCTGCCGCCCAGCCCACTCCGCGTGGTAAAGTTCAGGTAGGTGCCGGTGAACGGATCGGTATGTTGTTCGTAGTCGACCGTCGCGCGGGTCCGGCTGAAAACGGACCATTTCCGGTCCTTGCCGAAGGTGCTGAACCACTGCGCGTCGGTGAAAATACCCTGGTGGCCAGCCATGATTTCCAGGCTCTGGGCCGGTATCCGGGCGGGGGCGCAGGTGCAAAGTACCCACCACAGGCAGCGGGAAACGGTCATTTGACCACCTCCTCACTGATCTCGCGGAGCCGGTCCAGGAAGCCCGTCGGGTCCACCACGAAGGGGAGGTGGGAGGTCTTCATCTCGTAGGTCTTACGAACGTTTCCGTTCGCCGCTACCATCGCTTGTTGGAGCGGGTAACCGACCGCGCGGTCTTTGGTGGTGTACAGGTAGAATTTCGGCACGCGGCCAAAATTTTTCCCGGTCAGCCGCACCGGCTCGGTGAGTGGCGCGGTGGGTTCGGCCTTGTGGTATTTGATCAGCACTTCCTTCATGTAGGGCGGGCAGTCGGCGCAAACGCCCGGCACGATCGCTTCTGACTTGACGCGGGCCGCGCTTCCGGTTGCGTTGTACGCCAGGTTGGCACCCGCGAGGCTTTCCGCGTCCTTTCCCGCCCAGTCCAGCAGGGATTGACCGTCGGCGGGCAGGTAGGCGGCCACGTACACCAGCCGGTCGATCCGCTCCGGGATGTTTTCCGCTACCTGGCTGATGACCATGCCGGCCATACTGTGACCCACCAGGATAACCGGTCGGGCGTACCGCTCGGTAACCTCCCGTACGGCGGCTACGTAGTCGGAGAGGTGAATATTTTCCGGCGGGGTCAGCTCGATTCCGTGTCCGGGAAGATTGACGACCTCGACGTTGTTGCGAACGGCCAACTGGTTGCGGACGAACCCCCAGGCGGTCTCGTCGGCCCAGGCCCCGTGCACCAGGACGTAGGTAGGGTAACGGTCCTTATCTTCCGCCAGGGCCTCCAGGGTGAGCCGGGCCGCCTCCGCCCCGGAGTTCTGCTGCTGTCCGGTGATCAGGTTGCCGTCGCGCACGGCAAAGGCGGAGAAGGGCGCGCCGACCACGTAGTCGGTGTGCTGCATTTTTGCCGCCCGGTCACCGATTCGGAAGGGTTGGATGGCGAAGCCGACGTAAGAATCGGCGTACTGTTCCTCACTGTTGGCGAAGCCGGTCCAGGTTTTGTCCCTCACCAGGTATTCCCCGTCCGATGTTTTGGTGTTGAGCAGGATACTGGTACCGTGACAGATAGCCGCAGCGGGCTTGCCGGTCTCGTAGAAGTCCGCAAAGAATTCGTGGAGTTCCTGGTTGTCGTAGAAGGTGTACATCGGGCCCTGCCCGCCGCAGACGAAGATGGCCTTGTAGTCGTCCGGGTCGACCTCCGCCAGCTTTTGGGTATCGTCCAGCAGGGCCATCCTGGAACTGTCCGCCTTGAACCCCCGGCTGATGTAATCGAAATCGGAGTAACCGACGGCATCTTCCGGGTCGCTCAGGGCGTCGAAGATCACCTTGCCGCCGTCCGGGCTGGCGAAGTCGACCGTGTACCCCGCGCTGGTGAATTCCCAGTACGGATGGGTGACTTCGGAGAACCAGACGCCGATGGGCCAGCCGGTTTGCTGGCTGACGGCGGGGTTGGAGACGATCATCAGGATCTTGCCGGCGTGGCCGGCGTTGTGCTGGGCCATGGCGAAAACGGTCAGGGTACTGCAGAGCAGCAGGGTTAACGGATATTTCATACCCCAAAACTACCGGCACCCCGGAGTGCGGACTGACACGACCTTGCGGTCATTGTCACAATATTGACGTTTTCGCCCGGTAGGCCTCCGGACTCTGGCCCAGGTGTTTACGGAAGGTGCGGGAAAAGTGGGAGTGGCTGTCGAAACCGACCTCGTCGGCGATCTCCCCGATGGGGCGGTCCGTCCCGGTCAGCAGTGCCCCGGCCCGGCCGATCCGTTCGCGGAGGGCGTACTCGTAGGGCGACACGCCGAGGTACTTTTTGAAGGTACGGGCGAAATGATAGACGTTCCAGCCGGTCGGGGCCGCCAGTTCGGAGAGCGTGACGCGCCGGTGCAGGTTGTCCCGGATGAGGGCTACCGCATTCCTGATCCTGGCCGGTGCCCTGGCCGCCGCGGGGGAGGCGGCCGCCGGGGTGTTCCCGTCGATGCCCTGGTGAGCAAAGGCGACCAGGGCGGTTTCGATGGCAACATAAACGTCCTCCCGGGTAAAGGGCTTGACCAGGTAACCACTCGGGCGGGTGGCGGTGGCCTCGCTGACCGTAGCCCGGTCGGCGTGGGAGGTGAGGTAGATGAAGGGGCGTTCTCCGGCCGCCAGCAATTCCCGGCCGAGTACCGTACCCCGCTCGTCCCCGTGGAGGTAAATGTCCAGCAAGACAAGGTCGGGGGGGCTGTCGGCCAGACTCCGGCGGGCCTCCGCGGTGGACGTCGCGATACCGGTGACGGAGTAGCCGAGCCGCAGGAGCTGGCGGCGCAGATCGGTAGCGATGATGAGTTCGTCCTCGACGATGAGCAGGGAGGTGGCAGGCACTTCAGGCGGTTTGGGGAAAGGAAATAACGACGCGGGTACCCGGTTGCCCGGTCAGGGAGAAAGTCCCCCTCAGCTGGCGAACGAGTAGGCGAATCAGTTCGAGGCCCAGGCCCGAGGTGGAAACGTTTGCGTCCGCCGCCATTCCCCGGCCGTTGTCCTCGACCCGTAGTTCAAAGCTATTCTCCGCCCGCTCCAGGCTGACCCGGATGCGGCCCGGCGACCCGTCGGGGAAGGCATACTTGAGGCTGTTGGTCAGTAACTCGTTCAGGATGATCCCGACCGGGACGGCCTGGTCGATGTCCAGCCGCACTTCCTCGGCGGCCAGCTCGAAGTCGATGTCCGACGGGGCGTAAACTCCCCGGATGCGCTCGATCAGCTGGCGGGAATAGTGCCGCATATTGATGTCGGAAAGGTGCTCCGATTGGTAAAGCTGCTCGTGGATGAGGGCGATGGCCCGCACCCGGTGCTGCCCCTCCTCCAGGAAGGAAGCCACGGTGTGTTCCCGGCCGCTGTCGGCCTGAAGGTTGAGCAGGCTCATGACCAGTTGCAGGTTGTTCTTTACCCGGTGGTGGATCTCCCGCAGGAGGGTCTCCTTCTCGAGGAGGGAGTTTTCGAGTTGCCTCCGGGTACGCGCCAGGCGACGACGCTGCAGCAGGAGGTAGCCGACCAGGGCGGCCAGCAGCCCGGCGGCCACCAGAACAAGCGCGATCCACCGGCGCTGGCGGGTGGCCTGTTGTTCCTGGAGGGCGGTTCGTTCCGCCAGTACGGCCAGGGCTTTCTCTTTTTCGGAAGTGGCCAGTCTGGTCCGTAACTCCGCGGTCTTTTCCGCTTCCGCACGGCTGAGGAGGGTATCCTTGAGTACCAGGTATTCCCGCAGGTGAGCGGCGCGGCGTTCGTGGTTGGCCGTCAGGGAATCCGTCAGGATCAGCAAGCGGTAAACGACCTCCCGGTCGATGAACAGTTCTTGCTCCCGGGAGACGGCCATGGCGGCTTCGCCATCCGCGTAGGCCCCCCGGTAATTCCCCCGGAGTGCCCGGATGCGGCCGCGTACCACGGTGGCCTGGATCAGGGCCGCGTAGTTCTTCGTTTTCCGGGTCAGGTCCATGCTCTCTTCCGCCAGGGAGTAAGCCTCTTCGTACTGACCGGTTTGGGTGAGTTGATCGGCCAGTTCGGTCTTTGCCGTGGGCAGGCCGTTCTTGTCGCCCATTTCCTCCAGCATGGCTACGCTGGTCCGCAGGGCCCGGATCGCGGCCGGGTAGTCCCGCAGGTCGGCAAGCAACCGCCCCCGTACGTAATAGGTATAGGCGAGGCTGTTTTCCGAGTCGGTACCTTCCAGCAGGTCGATGGCCTTCCCTACGTAGAGCAGGGCGTTCTCCTTGTCCCCTAGTTGCTGGTGCAGGGTGCCGAGCAAACTGTAATTTTGGGACAGGTCACGGGGCACGCCGAGCCGCTCGTTGATAACCAGGGCCTGGGTGGCGTAGCGCAGCGCGGCTTCCTGGTCCGACAGCCGGTAGGCATTCGTGGACAGGTTGATGAGAGCCATGGCCTGCGCGTCGTCATCCCCGAGCCGGCGGGCGAGCTCGAGTGCCTCCAGCAGGTCACGGCCGGCCTCGGTCAGGCGACCGCTCATGCTGTAGAAAACCGAGCGGTTGTTGAGGAACTGCCGTCGGTTTTGGTCCGATGCACAGAGGGGTTCCGTGAGCCGGAAGATGGAATCGGCCGCCTCCCCCTTACCCGTACGGACGTACTGAACTCCCAGCTTGACGTACACCTTACAGCGCCAGTCCGTTAACCCCAACCGCTCAGCGAGGCGGCCGGCCGCCAGGGCGTAGTGGATGCTGGAGTCCAGACTGCCGGAGCGGTCGAAGCACTGGTTGAGCGCGTACAGCGCGGAAACCCGGTCCTCGCCGGATGCACCGGGAGAAGAGAGGATCGCCCGGAGACTATCCGACGGGCACTTCTGCGCCGACAGGGGCGGTAGCGTACAGCAGCAATACAGCAGGAGCAGGCAGCGAAGCATGTTACGGAAGTGTCAGAACAAGATAAGCCAGTTGTCCCGAACCTACTTATCGTACTACCTTCGCGGCCCCGGCCGTTACCGGTAGACGACCCGCCCCCTCCCAGCGTTACCCCTTGGCATGACCCACTTCAGATTTCTCTTCCTGCTGTTCCTGCTGAGTGCCTGCACCTGCGTACGCGCCCAGGTCCTGGACCCCGGAGACACCGGACGCCCCCAACCGGGAGACACCGACTATGACCCGGCCGTGGACCGCCGCGCCGGCCCCCAGGACCAGCGGGTGATCGCCGCCGATACCTTCGGCGTGTTTCTCTACGCCGTGGAGAACCCCAACCGGGAGCGCGCCTTCCGCGACAGCCTGCTGGACGGTTTCCAGCGCTTCGAACCGGACCGCGCGGTGGACTTTGACTACGCTACCCTCGGGCAGATCGGGTCGGCGGCCCATCCGCTGCGGTACCTGCCCGTTCACCGCCGCGGACTGGAAGTCGGCTTCCGGCAGTTCGATCTCTACCAGACCACCGGGGAGAACCTGGATTTTTACCGACTGGAACGCCCCTTCACCTACCTGGATTACGTGCGCGGCAGCGAGCAGCAGGACGGCCGCCTCCGGGTGAAGTTCAGCCGCAACTTCGCCGATGGGGTTAACCTCTTACTTGATTACGACAAACTTACCCAGGAGGGCAACCAGGACCAGTACCAGCAGGCAACCGTCCGGAATACCAACCTCGCCACGGGGGTGAGCGTGCGGCCGTCAGGAAGTCGGTACAGTGGCTTTTTCAGCTACGCCGCCAATACCTACGACCAGCGGCAGAACGGGGGCGTGATCGATCCGCTGGACACCGAGGACGGAGAGATCGACAACCCCCAGAACGCGGCCGTTTTCCTCAACGACACCCGGTTGCGGCACGCCTACCGCCAACTCATGGCCACCCAGTACCTGCAGTTCGGAGGGACGACCGACACCACCGGGCGGGAGCGCCGCGCCTTTACCCTCCGCCACCAACTGAAAATTGATGCGCGCAACTACCGGCTGTCCAGCGTAGCCGGAACCGAGGCCGGGCAGGACAGTTTCTACCTCCGCTTTCCCGGCTACCTGCGCGACGACCGGGGGAACCGCTTTCAGCTGAACCACGCCATCCTGGAGAACGGCCTGCAACTCTCCACCTTTCGTCGTGACCGTTCGGGGGCGGCGGAAACCGTTCAGCGGGACGTCATCGAGGTGGGGCTGACCCACCAGCGGCACCGCATCCGGCGCTTCAACAGCTTCGCGGTGGACTCCGTGCTGAATTACGTGCTCGCCAACGGCCGGCTGGGCTTCCGGCCGAGCGACCGCCTGGAACTGGAGGTCAGCGGTCAGCTCAACCTGGTGGGGCAGACCGGTGACTACCGCATCAGCGCCGAGGGCGTCCTCGACCTGGGGGCCGCCGGTAAACTGGAGCTGAGCTTCCTGAACCAGCTCTACGCCCCGGACCTGGTGCAGCGGGATTACCGGCTGAACGGGGAGCCGCTCTTCCGCAACGACTTCGGCAAAACGCTGGAGGCCCGCATCGCCGGTGCCTATACCCTCCCGTTTCTCGGCATCCGGGCGGGGGCGGCTTATACCCTGCTGACCGATTACATCTACTTCGACCAGGAAGGCATCGCGCGTCAGGACGGGGACGTGAGCAGCATTCTCCAGCTGACCGCCGAGCGGCTCTTCAACTTCAACGACCGCTGGAAGATCGACAACCGTATCCTGCTGCAGACCGCCGACGAGGATGTCTTCCGCCTTCCCAAGGTATACGGGGAGCACAGTTTCTACTTCTCCGGTAAGTGGTTCCGGGTGCTGAACGTGAACGTGGGTTTTGACGTCCGCTACCACACCGCCTATACTCCCTATTACTACAATCCCGTCCTCCAGCAATTCCAGTTGCAGGACGAGCAGCAGCTGCCCTTCTTCGTCCAGGTCGATCCTTTCTTCAGTATGCGGGTGACCAAATTTCGCCTGTTCATCAAGTACATCCAGGCGAACGGAAGCTTTGCCCCGGACAAGCTGCTGTACCTCTCGGCCCAGAATCCGTATCCGGATGCGGCGGTGCGCTGGGGAGTAAGTTGGCGGCTGCTGGATTAGCGAGGTAGGCGTAGCCACCGAGTGGTACTTGCGGTAGCCAATCGTTAATCGCTTAATCGTTAATCGTTAATTCCCCGCTTGCCCAGGAATTGAGCGGTAAGAATCAAGATTTGAGATGCACAGACTATACTACCCGTTACTGACTACCGACTATCTACTACCTACTTTCTTACCCGCCCAGACGATACCACCACGCTCGACGCGTCCATCGTCGTAACCGCCAGTCGCGGGCTCAACGACAACGTGCCGGAGGCCAGGATCGCCGCCGCCATCGGTCGGCTTAACGCACGCTCGCTCGCGCAGGCCGGTAACCTCACCCCACTCACGGCCTTCAACCAATTACCCGGCGTTCGCTTCGAGGAGCGGGCGCCCGGTAGCTACCGCCTCAGTATCCGGGGGAGCACGCTGCGCTCTCCCTTCGGGGTCCGCAACGTGAAGGTGTACTGGAACGGCATCCCCTTCACCCAGCCGGGGGGCGATACGCCGCTGAACTTCCTGGACAATGCGCAATACGGCAACGTGGAGGTCATTCGCGGACCGGCGAGTTCCGTGTACGGGGCGGGGACCGCAGGTGCCGTCCTCATCAGCGATGCCAGCCCGTCGGAAGCCCGCTACCACCTGACCCAGACGGCGGGTAGCTACGGGACCAGCCGCAGCGAGGTCGGATTACAGTTCGGGCAACCAAGGTCCAACCTCCGGGTACGCCTGGCCGATCAACGCTCGGACGGCTACCGCGACCACAGCCGGTTCGAGCGGCAGACCGTGCAGCTCTCTCACCGACAACGACTGAACGGAGCTGCCCCGCAGCAGTTGGAGTTTCACTTACTCTACACCCGGCTGGGCTACGACCTGCCCGGTGCGCTGACCGCGGAGCAGTACGCCGACAACCCCCGCCAGGCCCGGCCCGGCAGCGCGGAGACGAACGCCTCCATCAACTACGATAACCTGTTGCTGGGTACGAATTACTCCTGGCAGCACGAAAACTGGACCGTCAGCGCCAACGCCTACGCCACCGGATTCTACTTCGACCACCCCTTCAACTTTGACTATAAGCGGGAGACCAACCTCGGTACCGGTGGTCGGTTGGTGATCGACCGGCGGGTCAACAACTTTACGTTCAGTCTGGGGACCGAGCAGCAACTCCAGCTGCGGATGGCCAATAATTTCGAGAACGAAAATCAACGACCCGGGGCCCTCAACTTCAGCGACGAAGTGACCACCACCGAGGGGCTTTACTTCGGGCGGGCCAGTCTGGAACTCCCTTCCGGCTGGCGGTTCACGGCCGGCGCGAGTCTGAACGACCTGACCTACCGCGTGGATCGGACCTTTGACGCGGACGGTAACACCGGTCTTTCGATAGTAGGATACCCGGCATCCTGCGTCCGCGGCTGAGTATAGCCAGGCAAGTGGGCAACAACTGGGTCTACGGGGCGATCAGTACCGGGTTCAGCCCGCCCACCCTGACGGAATTTCGTACCAACGAGGGCAGCATTAATACCGGTTTGGCCCCCGAACGCGGCACGAACTACGAGATCGGCCTCAAGCACCGGCCCCTGGACGGCGATACCGAATTTACCCTTTCGCTTTACGCCCTGCGGCTTACGGAAACCATCACCAGCTTCGCCGACGACCGGGGGACGCGGCTCTTCCGCAACGCCGGCCGGACCGACCAGCGCGGGGTGGAGGTCAGCTTTCGGCGCAGTCTGCGACAGAACCGTTACGGCATCTCCCTGCTCGACCTCAACGTCAGTTACGCCTACAGCGATTACCGCTACGAGGACGGGGAGACCCTGCCCGGAACGGCCCCCCACGTGGCTAACCTCTGGCTGAACTACGACAGCCGGGAGCGCCTCTTCGGCACCCTCAGCTACAACTTCACCGACCGTATCCCCCTGAACGACGGCAACGATGTTTTCGCGGATGGGTACCACCTGGTCCGCACGAAAGTAGGTTACCACCTTAACGCGGACGGCCGCTTCCCCGTCGACGTTTTTGCCGGCGGCAACAACCTGCTGGACCAGACGCTGACGCTGGGGAGCGACCTGAATCCGCAGTTCGGCGGCCGCTACTTTCAGCCGGCGGCGGGGCGAACCTGGTTCGTGGGGGTGCGGGTGTCCCGGTAAAGTCACGCAAGGCGTAACTTTCGGTTCCACGGAGTCCAGCGGAGGGAAGCAGAGTCAAGCAGAGCAGAGCATGTAGAACTGATGCCCCGGCAGCGCTCTGCTATCTCCTAAATTCGCGTAGCGATTTTAAACTCTTTGCTGCTCCGCTAAACTCTGCTTCCCGCTGTTCAACTCCGCGGAACCAAAAAGATGCGCCCGCGCATCCTGCCACAAAAGCCAACCTATGACCTCCCTAACCGACTGGCTGAACGACCATCCCACTAACCGTATAAAGGTCGGGGTCACCGACCTCGACGGCCTGCTCCGTACCAAGTACCTGTCGGCGGACAAACTGGACGGCGACACCGCCGAATTCGGTTTCTGTAATGTCATCTTCGGCTGGGACAGGGAGGACCGACTCTACGATAACCCTTTCGACGCGGGCTTCGCCGACGCCACCGCACGCATCGACCCCAGCACCCGCCGGCTAATCCCCTGGGAGGATAATTTACCCTTTGTCCTGGCGGATTTTCCGGACCAAGCGGCCTGCCCGCGGTCCCTGCTCCGGCGGGTGGTCGAACGGGCGGAAACCCTTGGTTTTCAGCCCCGTTTTGGCCCCGAGCTGGAGTGGTTTACCTACCGGGAAACCCCCGCTTCCCTGGCGGAAAAGGACTACGTGGATCCGGTACCGCTCTCGCCGGGAATGTTCGGCTACTCCGGACTGCGCACCGCTCAGCATACGGAGTACCTGGGTGCCCTCTGGACCCAACTCGGTGATTTCGACGTGGAGCTGGAGGGGCTGCACACCGAAACCGGTCCTGGTGCCCTCGAGGCGGCCATCGCCCACCGCCCCGCCCTGGAGGCGGCCGACCGGGCGCAACTCTTCAAGCAGGGGGTGCGGGAGATCGGTTACGGCCACGGTCTGTTGGCGAGTTTCATGGCGAAGCCAGCCGCGGAGCTACCGGGCTGCGGCGGGCATTTGCACCAGTCGCTGTGGCGGGAGGAAGAGAATGTTTTTTACAACCCCAATGGCCGCTACGGGCTGAGTGCGATCGGTGAAAATTACCTGGCGGGTCAACTGGCCCTGCTGCCGAACTGGCTGCCGTTGTTTGCCCCCAACGTCAACAGTTACAAGCGTTTCGTGGCCGGCTCCTGGTCCGCTACCCGGGCCAATTGGGGCCGCGACAACCGCACCGTGGCGGTCCGTCTGGTGGGCAACGACAACGCTTCCACCCGGCTGGAAACCCGGGTGCCGGGAGCGGATGCCAACCCCTACCTGGCCATCGCCGGGGCACTGGCCGCGGGTTTGTACGGTATCGAGAACGAACTGCCGCTGGAGTTACCTCCGGTTAGCGGCAGTGCCTACGGGCAGGCTGCCGGGGAGCCGTTACCCGGGGATTTGGGCGCGGCCGCTGGTGCCATGCTCTCCGATACGGCCGCCCCGGACTTGCTGGGGGAGGCGTTCGTAGCCCATTTTCTCCGGACGCGCCGGCACGAGTGGCGGGAATATCAACTGGCGGTTACGGATTGGGAGCGGCGGCGTTACCTTGAGTCCGCATGAAGAATTATGAGAACATCCTGCGCTACGCCTGGCGGGCCTACGACCACACGCGGGAGATCAGCCGTATCCGGGACATCAGCGCTCAGGTGTCCACCAATTCCGTCTACGAACTGACGATGACCGACGGGAACGTCCTCATCGGAAAGGCGACCGTTTTCGGTTCCTTCGAAAACTTCGCCGAGGACCACACCATCATCAACGTGCTGTCCAACAACCTGCCGGTCCGCTACGCCGGAATGTTGAGCCGGGCCCTGATGAAGGGGTCCAATATCTTCTTCCACCGCCACATCGACGAGTTCGTGGATGCCTGGATCGTCTTTTACCGTCCCATCCGCATCCAGCAACAATCTCCCCGCCGACTGACGGAGGACCAGGTGAGCCAGCTGGCCCGGGAGATGGCCTTTTTCCACCGCGATTGCTCCCTGGTGACGAACACCCTGCCCCGCTCCGACCGGAACATGACCACGGACGTCAATGCTCTCTTTGATTCGGCCGTGACCGACTACCCGGAGCACGCCGAGCTGATCCGTAAGCACTGCCGGCTGTTCCTGGAGAATACCTTTCGCATCAACGTCCACGGTTTTCAGAAGATCCCGGTCTTCGTGGACTGGAACATCGGTAACTTCAGTGTGGACCGTTCCGGGCGGCTCGCCAGTCGGTGGGATTACGACTGGTTCCGGATGTCTACCCGGGTGACGGATTTCTACTTCCTGAGCCGGGTGGTTTCCGGGGTGGGGGACAAGACCGACTTTACCTACGAGGTGGATCGGCTGCAGGAGGAGCGCTTCCTGTTGTTTCTGCAGGAATACCACGCTGTCTTTCCACTGGCCCGGGCCGAGGTGCTGTTCATCAAGGAGTCCTACCGGTTTTTCCTGCTGAATTACGTACTCCGACTCGGGAATTACTTCTTTCGCAAGGAGATCGCCGAACAGCTCGTCCGGGACGTGCTGACGACCCACCTGCCGACCCTGGACGAAAAATTCGACGAGCAGTTACTGCTCGACACCCTAAAATTGTAGCCATGAAGATCAGCCTCTTTTCCGAGATCAGCCAACCTTACCGCGTGATCTTCTTCGACAGCTACGGCGTCCTCCGCAACCACCGCGGCCTTATCCCCGGCGTCCCGGAATGTATCGAACGCTTACGGGCCGAGGGCAAGCACATCCGGGTACTGACCAATAATGCCGCCCGCTCGGCCCGGGCCGCCTCCCGCCGGCTGGCCCATTACGGATTACCGGGTATTCCCCCGGAGGAGATCATCACTTCCGGTGCGACGACCCGCCAGTTCCTCAGCCAGAAGATCCGCTACGGGAAGGTCGCCTATCTGGGCACCGCCGCCGCCGCCGAGTACATCATCGGAGCGGGGCTGGAGGCCATCCCGATTTCGGAGGTGGACCTGGAGGATACGGACGATATCCGGGCCATTGCCTTCCTGGACGATGAGGGGTACGACAAGAACGTAGATCTGAACCTGCTGATCAACCTGCTGCGGCGCTGTCCGGTCCCGGTGGTGGTGGCGAATACCGACTTGCTGTATCCAGTGACGGCCAATGACGTAGCCCTGGCCACCGGGAGTATCGCCAAACTGGCGGAGTACGTGCTGGGCCGCCAGTTCGTCAAGTTCGGTAAGCCCGCCATGCAGATGTTCCAGCTGGCCTACGACCAGGTGGCGCAGGACATGGGCAACGTCGGTCTCTCCGATATTCTGATGGTGGGGGACACGCTCCACACGGACATCCTGGGCGGGAATGCTTTCGGGGTGGATACGGCACTGGTACTGTCGGGCAACACCCGTCCGTCCGCGGCGGAGCACGAGATCAACGCCTCGGGGATCTTTCCGGACTTCGTTTGCGGCTCGGTGGGTGGGTAGCTGCCGGTACCGTATCGTAGCGTTTAGTCCGTGGTCGGGTTTACTCAACTTCCTGCTGCGAGTTTACTCGCTACTACACACCTCAGCCGATTGAAATCGGCGGTTGGCGGATGAATTCGCCCGCAGGATAAATCCTACGGTACCAGGTTAGCGAAGGATGGTCACGTCTCCCTTCAGCAGCACCGGCCGCCCGTCCGTCAGTTCCACTTCGGCCCACCAGACGTAGGCACCGACCGGCAGGGCCCGGCCCCGGAACGTACCGTCCCAGCCACCGCCGGAACCATCCACCGGCAGTTGCTCCGCCAGGTAGACCTGATTGCCCCAGCGGTCGAAGATCTCGAATTTGCGTATCCCGTTAACCCGGTGGACGGCCGCCAGGGGAGACAGGAGATCGTTGACTCCGTCCCCGTTGGGGCTGAAGGCGTTGGGTACGTAGACCGCCTCCCGCTCATCCACTAATGCCTGCACCTGCGTCCGCGCCCTGCAGCCATCGAGGGAGATCACCTCAACGTCGTAGGTCGTAGAGGAAAACGGTCGGGCAGTGGGCCGCGGGCAGTCGTAGCAACTCAGTCCGGCCCCGCCCGTCCAGAGAATGGTGTCGATCTCGGCGGGAGTGAAGTTCATGACCAGGTTGAGTTGCAGACTGTCGCCCTGGAGCAGCGAAAAGTTATCGGTCAGCCCGATCTCGAGGTAGCGCACGGGGGGAACGGTGGCCGGCAGGCTCACTTCGCAACCCCTCACGTCCTGCACCCGCAGGTCATAGTTGTCGGGTGACAGCCCCGCGAACTCCCCGGCCGGCGTGTAGCTTTGTCCGCCATCGATGGAGTAGACGAAGGGGGGGATGCCGCCGGCTACGGGGCCGAAATTCACTACGCCCGTTTCCAGGGAGCAATCGGGTGCCCGCAGCTCAAAAGTGAAGCCGTCGAGGAGGGTCTGGGTCAGGGTGATATCCCGTAGGGTACGGCAACCGTTTCTTCCGTTTTCGGCGGCGACCGTGTAAACGGCCGGCCCCATCAGTTCGACGGTCGCGGTGGTCTGACCGGACAGTATCGTCCCCGCCACCGTGGACCAGTTGAATGTGTAGGCATCCGCCGCATCGGCCTGG
The DNA here is from genome assembly GCA_963838715.1 of Lewinellaceae bacterium. GTDB lineage: Bacteria > Bacteroidota > Bacteroidia > Chitinophagales > Saprospiraceae > Neolewinella. The sequence continues at coordinate 776,687 of CAWISE010000009.1, read as the reverse complement.
ACCGTGATCGTAACCGGGAGCGTATCGCAGCCCAGGTCGAGGGCATCGGGGAGGCGGAGGACGGGGGCAACCGTATCCTGGACGACCGCCCAGCCCCGGCTGCTGGAACAACCATTCACGGGGTCGGTGACCCTCAGTTCGAAGGTTCCACCGGCGGTAACGAGCGGGGAGGCGGTTGCCGAAGCGATCGCGGGTCCGCTAAGCGTAGTCCAGTCGTAATCCACCGCGGGCCTTCCGGACACGATAGTGGGGTTCGGGCGCGTTTCGGTGACTACGCAGTCGATCGTATCGGTCCGGAGTGCGGCGAGTAGCGGCCGGAGGGTGTCGATACCGACCGTCAGGCTGGCCGACCGCTCGCAGGTATTGATCCCGTTCGTTACCCGGAGCGTGTACACGCCCGCCCGGTCGACGGTAATCGATGGGGAGGTGGCCGGGCCAGTGATCGTTCCGTCTGACCAAGACCAGTCGTAGCGGGTGCCGGTTGCCGGAATATCGGCTACCTCCGCCAGAATTGAGCGTTCGGTGTCTCTGCAATCCAGCGCCGCGACGACGGGGAGCATAATCGTGGGTCGCAGCGTATCGATGCCGACGGTAACGGCCGTGGAGTCAGTGCAACCGTTCGGGTTACGAATGCGCAGGGCGTAGGTCCCGGCGGCGTTGATGGTACTGTTGATCGTAGCGTCGTTGATCACAAAATTACCGTCACCCGTCGTCCACTCGTAGCTGGCCGCGGGCAGCGCCGTTCCGGAGGCCAGGAGGTCTAGCTCCGTAACGGTACAGTTCAGGATTTCCACCGGGGCAATGATGGCTACGGGAGAGAGCGTATCGATCGAAACCTTCACGGAATCCGAGGAGGAACAACCGTTACCGGTGTTCTCCACCGTGAGCGTATACCGTCCCGCCGTCGTCACGGTCACCTCCGGCAGGCTGGAGACCGTGGAGGCCTCCACGGTATTGACCCACGTATAGGTCAGTCCGCTTTCGGTTGCCGTTCCCTCATTCAGGGTGATGGTGGGTAGCAGGCAGGTAAGGGTAGCCGATTCCGGTAAGTCGGCCACTACCGGCCGGAGGGTGTCGACCGCAACCGTAATCTCGGCCGACCGCTCACAGGTATTCGTTTCGTTCCTTACGAGGAGGGTGTATACGCCCGCCCGGTCAACGCTGATCGAAGGGGTGGTGGCAAGACCGCCGATCGGTCCTTCGGAATAAGACCACAGGTAGTTGATGGCTGCTCCCTGGTCGTTCGCTACCGTGGCCACGATTGTCCGTTCTGGGGTTCGGCAGTTCAGGGAATCTTCGGTGGGCAGGTCGATGGCCGGCCGCAGGGTGTCGATTCCCACGGTAATGGTCGTGGAGTCCACGCAGCCGTTCGGGTTGCGGATGCGCAGGGCATAAGTTCCTCCGGCGTCGACGCGGCTTTCCGCCGTAGCGTCATTTTGCGCGTAGTTACCGTCGGTGGTCGTCCAGGTATACGTTGCCCCGGGCAGGGAGGAACCGGACTCCCTCAGGAGCAGCTCCGTGATCGTACAGTTCAGTTCACCCGCCGGCGCGATCGTCGCGACCGGGGCAATGGTGTCCGTTTCTACCAGAACGGAGTCCGAGGACAGGCAGCCATTGGATGTATTTTCGACGCTCAGGGTGTACCGGTCCGCTTCCGTGACCGTGAGGGTGGGCAGGTCGGAGAGGGGCGTGGCGTTCTCCGCACGGGACCAGGCGTAGCGCAGACCGTCCTCTGCTACCGCTCCCTCGTTCAGCGGGAGGGAAGCGCGGAGACAGGATAGCGTAAGGACTTCCGGTAAGTCAACGCTGGGATAATTACTGTTTTCCGCTACCGTAATGGTGGCTTCGGAAGAACAACCGGTATTGTCGTTCCTGACGGTCAGCCGGTAACTGCCGGCCGCGACTACATCGACGGTCGTACCGGTCGCGGACCCGCTGATCGTTCCGGTCACTGCCGACCAGGTGTACCCGATGGAGTCGCCCGCCGTGGAGGCGCTGCCATCCAGACGAACCGTTTGCTCCTGGCAGGTCAGCGTATCGGCCAGGGCGATCGTCGCGCTGGGTAGGGTAGTATTGGATCCGACGGTAATGGTCAGGCTGTCGGTACAGCCCGTGGCGGCGTTGAGCAGGGTAAGCTGGTAATCGCCGGCTACATCCACGGTGGGCGTCAGGGAGTTGCTACCGCTGACGATGTTGCCGGTCGTCGACCAACTCAGGTCGAATCCGTCCGGGTTGGCCACCGAGCCGCTCAGTTCTACCTGGGTACGGTCACACGTAAGGGGGAGAGCCGGCTCGACCCCGATAACGGGTAGTTCCCGGTCTTCACTAATGGTTACGGAATCGGCGGTGGAGCAACCATTACTGTTGTTGACGGCGGTCAGCAGGTAAGTACCCGGCGTACCCACGGTGACGGCGGCCGCCATCTCTTCCCCCTCGGGCCCCGACCAGCGGTACCCGACCCCGGGAACATTCCCGGTTTCCGTGAGGAGCACGCTATCCCGGATACAGCTGAGCGAAGTAGCGTCGGTCACCAGCGCGACTACCGGAGACAGCGTATCCACCAGGACGGTCAGGGTGTCCGAGGCCAGACAGCCATTTTCGCCGTTCACCACGGTCAGTTCGTAGAATCCGGAGGTGGCGACCGGGCCGGATACGGGGGAACCGGTCTCGTCCAGCCAGGACAGACTGATGTCCGGACCGGTGGACGAGCCGGTAGCGGTCAGTTCCACCGTTGCCTCCAGACAGTTGATGATCGCCGTATCGGCGGTTACCGCCAGGGGCGGGGTGCGGTCTTCCGCCACCGATACGACGGCGCTCACGCTACAGCCTTCCCCCGGTTCGGTAACGATCAGGCGGTAAGTACCGCCGGCAGCCACCATCGGGTTGAGGGAAGTGCCCCCGCTTACGATGGTTCCGTCGGTCGTGGTCCATTCGTAAGTTACGCTTTCGGTCGTCGTCACCTCGGAGGAGATCGCTACCTGGTTCCGGTCGCAGGTAATGGTCCGTACGGGTAAAAAGGAGATGTCGGGATTGAAGCCTTCCTGCTCGACGGTGACCGTCGCCCGGGCGGTACAGCCGTTGGCCGCGGTAATGAGGAGTTCGTAGTCTCCCGGTGCGACCGCCCGTGCGGTCGGGCCGTCGGTAGCTCCCTGTAATTGTCCGTTCGTGGTTGTCCATGCGTAAGTGGGGGCTCCGTTTGTCGTTGAGCCGGCAGACGAGAGCAGGACCGCGTCTCCCTGGCAATTGATCCTCGGTGGCGCGGCGATGGTCGCCACCGGCCGTTCCCCGGAGCCGCCGATCTGTACCCTGGCCTCGTCAAAGCAGCCGGTGACCAGGTTCTGTACGAAAAGGACGTAGGTACCCGCCGTGACCACGGTGGGCGTCAGGGTGTTCGTGCTGCCGGAAAATTCTCCGTCGTCGGTGGTCCAGAAAAAGGTGTCGTCCGGGCCGACTACGGTGCCGCCGGCGTTCAGGGTGACGCTCGTGCTGTCGCAGCTGAGGTCGGACGTCGGGCCGATCAGCGCGGTGGGGGTGCGGAGATCTTCCCCGACGATGAAGGTTTCGGTATCCGTACAGGCACCGGTAAATACCGTCAATTCGTAGGTTCCCACGGCATCCACCCGGATGAAATCTCCGGAGGGGTTGGAGATGATGCTCCCGTCCGCGGTCGACCAGGAAAAGGTACTTCCCGGTGCAATGAAGGAGTTGTTGGAAGTGAGCGTAACGATGTCGCGCACGCAGTTAAAATCCCCGTCACTCTCCAGGAAAAGGTCCGGGGGGAAATCGTTCATCGTGACGTTGACCGTCCGGGAATCGGAGCAGGTGCTGATGCCGTCGGTAAAGCTCAGGGTAACGGTGTAGAAGCCGGCGGCATCCACGAAAACGGTGGGGTCGTTCTCCCCGGAGACGATACTACCGTTCGCGGTTGTCCATTCGTAAGTGTAGCCCGCGTCCGTGGCCCCCACGGCGGTGATGGCCAGGCCCGTGGGGTCCTGCCCACAGGGGATGTCGTAGCTGTTGTCGACGGAGACTTCCGTATCCACCAGTTCTACCCGAACGGTATCGTACTGCTCGCAGACGGGCGCGAAAAAAATATCGTCGAGGGAGAAATTATAGCCGAAAAAGATCGTGGTCTGGTTCACGACGCAGATCTCCGCGGTGGTTTCCCCGGCGCTGGAGGTCCACCGCTCATCAAAAAAATCGTAGGTACAGGGTGGGGTCAGGGTAGGCCGGAAGACGGGCCCCACCAGGTCGTCGTTGACCGAAAATTGCAACTCCGCCGCTCCGACATTCCAGATGGAAGCGATGTAGGCCCGCAGAACGTAGGTGGTACTGGGGTCGATGCTGACGGTCTGGCACCACACCTTCAGGTTGGTCTGGGTGGAGCCGTTGCAGGCCATCATGTTGCCGCTGCCGCTGTTGTCGCTGCAGGCGTTGAAAAGGCTGTGGGCAGCGTTCGAATTGTTAGTGATCGAGTAGCTGCCGTCGGGGGTGATGGGGCCACTGTTTCCGCCCGGTTCGAAGTCGTACTGGGAGGTGAAGCCGGTGTTCCCGGCCTCGAAATCCCCGTTGACCACCAGGTTGTCCGCCGGGTCGGCCGTGTAGGCGATCAGCACATAATCCGTGGTGCCGGTAGGGTTCACTTCCGGATTCAGGGAGCGCGGGTCGCTGAGCGTGGGGTCCGCCTCCCAGGCGTAACCGAAGGCATTGGCCGAAACCGTTCCGTTCAGCGTGATCGGGCCCTGTCCGGGGCAAACGATCCGGTCCGGTCCGGCATCGACGGTGGTCCCACACTGCCCCGGTAGAACTGAGGTGGTAAAAAGAAGTGCGCTTGCCGTTAGTACTATCCGAATTACCTCCATTGACTAAAGGTAATAAAAGGTAGTACCTTTCCCGCATGCCTGACTACACCGAGACCGACCTGACCTACATCCGCCTGCTCCGCGCGGAGATGGGCAACCCCTGGGTCGAAGCCAAACCCCGCATCCTCGCCCGGCTCCCGGAAGACCTGTCCGCCGACCTGATCGGTAAATTCGTGGACGAACGGCCCGAGCCGGGTATCTACACCAATGAGTACGGCGTGGAACCCCGTTTTTACCCCCACCGTACCTCCGGCCGGTTGCTGGAATTTTACCGCAGTAAGGAATAGGCATGCCGGAAGAGCTAATCAGCTACGAGGGGGCGCGGACGCAGGTGCAAAATCAACGTTTCGACTGGGGGACCGAGCGTATTTCCCTGTCCCGGGCCGAGGGCCGTATCCTGGCCGAAGCCATAGTGGCCGACCGCGATCAACCTCCCTTCGACCGGGTCGCCATGGACGGTATCGCCATCGACTACCGGACCTACGCCGGAGGGCAACGACAATTCCCCGTCGAGCGCCTCCAGCCGGCCGGAGCCCCCTCGACGCCCCTCCTCGACCCCGGGAAGTGCATAGAGATCATGACCGGCGCGGCCCTGCCCCCCGGCACGACCACCGTCATCCGTTACGAGGACCTGGAGCGGGAAGGGGAAGCTTTCCTGCTGCCGCCCGGGATAGACGACGAAAGAAATATCCACCGCCGGGGGACCGATACCCGGAAGGGGGAGGAACTGATTCCTCCGGGTACCCGGATCGGTACGGCCGCCATCGGTATGCTGGCTACCTGCGGCTACGCGGAGGTGACCGTTCAGCGACTCCCCCGGGTGGCGATCGTCTCCACCGGCGACGAGATCGTCGGGGTGGGGGAGCGGCCCCTCGATCACCAGATCCGGGGGTCCAACCTGCACCAGGTCGCGGCGGTTCTGCGACGGGCAGGGCTGCAACCCACCCTCCACCATCTCCCGGATGCGGGAGACGGTGCCGCCAAACTGGCCGACTTACTCGCCGACCACGAACTTCTCCTGCTCAGTGGCGGGGTCTCGAAGGGGAAGTACGACCACGTTCCCGGCTGGCTGACCGACTGTGGGGTCGCCCGCCTCTTTCACCGTGTTGCCCAGCGCCCCGGAAAGCCCCTCTGGGTCGGCCGGACCGAGCGGACGATGGTCTTCGCCCTGCCCGGTAACCCCGTCTCCAGCCTGGTCGGTACCCTGGCCTACGTACTGCCCTGGCTGACCGTCAATCAACTGGGGGAGCTACCCGAACCCCGGCTGGCCGTGCTGGCCGAACCCATCACTTTTCGCCCCGATCTGACCCTGTTTCAGCTCGTCGAGAGCTCGGTGGACCGAACGAACGGGGGGCGCTACGTCAGTCCCGTCCGTCACGCCGGTTCCGGAGACGGCGCGAGTTTACTGCGGGGCGACGGCTTCGTGGTGCTACCGGGAGAGCGAAGTACTTTTCGGGCGGGGGAGGTGTTTCCCTTTTTAGTCTTATTAGTCTATTAGTCTATTAGTTTTTTAGTCCTTTAGTTTTTTAGTCCTTTACCGCCATGCACCAGAAGCACCCCAAGATAAAACGCCCCGCCACCGGCCGTTACGCCCGTACCGAAGTAGCCCTCGTCGGTACCACCTGCGGACGGATCAAACGTATCGTCGCCCGCTGGACGGAGGTACTGGAGCGGGAGTATGCCGTCGTGGCGGCCCACGGGCAGTACGAGGACGACGAGGAGCGGGAGGGCAACCAACGCCTCCGTTACGGGAACCAGGTACTGATGAGCGACGGACCGGAGTTCACCGAGTTCGACGACCGCTTTTTCGGGAACCGCTACGATCTGGCGCTGGTAACGGGCAACCACTTTCCGGCCACCCGCCAGATCGTGTTCCTGGACGCGCGCAAGGCGGATATGCTGGAACGCCGCCGGGAGCAGCTGACGGAGGTAATGGCCATCGTTTTCTGTGACGAAGACCGCGACGTCCCGGCCTGGCTGACGGAAGAACTGGCGGGCCGGCAACCTCTTTTACTCGGCCTGGAGGAGGTGGACACCCTGCTTCCCCTGGTGAGGGAACTGCTGGTCGCCAACCGCGCGATCACTAAAGCACTGATCCTCTCCGGCGGAAGGAGCGAGCGGATGGGGACGGATAAGGGCAGCCTCGTTTACCGGAACGGAGAGACGGAACTGGCCCGCCTGGCCCGTCTCTGCCGGGAGCTGGGCGTGGACCCCCACGTCTCCGTGCGGGAAGTGGAGGAGGACCCCGTTCACGATCTGCCGCAGGTTCCCGATCGTTTTCTGGGGCTGGGGCCGGCCGGCGCGATCTGCTCCGGGTTCCTTTTCGACCCGGAAGCCCGCTGGCTGGTGCTGGCCTGCGACCTGCCCCTGCTGGACAAGGCCGTCCTGCAGAGACTACTGACGGAGAGCGACCGTCGTAAATTCGCCACCGCCGTACGCGGCCCGGACCAGCGGTGGGGGGAACCCCTGATCGCGATCTACGAGCCCCGCAGCTACCAGCGGCTGCTGCAATTCCTGAGCCTGGGCTACGCCTGCCCGAAGAAACTACTGATCAACAGCGACGTTAAATTGCTCGATCTGGCCGACGGACGTGCCATCACCAACGCCAATACACCGGCGGAGCGGGAGCAAGTACTCGCCCTGTTGTCACCCACCAAATAACCGTAATGAACTTATCCATGCGTTTCCTCTCCCTGCTGCTGCTGTTATCGCTTTGCACCTGCGCGCCGCCGGCCGCAAAACTGCTGAAGGAAGGTCCGGCCCAGTCCTTTTTTCTCGGTACTTACGACGGGGAAGGACACGATAACGGCATCTACCGGTTTACCCTGCAGCCGGACGGTATCCTGCGAAACGAGGGTCGGGTAGCCGAAGCCAGTAGCCCGAGTTTCCTGGCTTTCAACGCCGATCGTTCGCAACTGGTGGCCGTGGAGGAACTGGAGAAAGGCCTGGTAGCCGCCTACGCGGTGGAGGGCGATAAACTCACCCTTCTCAACCGACAGCCCTCCGGTGGTAAGCACCCCTGCCACGTCGCGGTCAGCAACGAAGGCTACGTGGCCGTTTCCAACTACAGCAGCGGTACGGTTGAAATGCTGAAACTGACCGGGGAAGGGCTTTCCGCCCCGATCGACGTCGAAGAACACAATCCGAAGGGAGGTAAGGGGGGTGCCCACGCTCACAGTGCCTATTTTATCAATAACGGGGCGGAAGTCCTCTCCGCCGATCTTGGAACCGGTGAACTCTGGCACTACCGGCTCTACAAGGACAGCGGCGAAATAGACCCGATGTACCAACCCACGGTGGCCATGGCCCAGGGGGCCGGCCCCCGCCACATCGCCTTTCACCCCAACGGTAAGTGGCAATACGCCATCAACGAACTCAACAGTACGATCACCCAGGTCAGCCGCCGTAAGGACAATGTCCTGGTCGCCGGCGAAAGCTGGTCGACCCTCCCGGCGGATTACCGGGGTGACAATGCCTGCGCCGACATCCACGTCGACCGGGCGGGGCGTTTCCTCTACGGCTCCAACCGGGGCCACAACAGCATTGTCGTCTTTGAAATCGACCAGGAGACGGGTGCCCTCTCCCTCGTGGAGCACGAGTCGGTGGCCGGTGACTGGCCGCGCAACTTTGCCCTCTCCCCGGACGAGAAATTTTTGCTGGTCGCCAACCAGCGATCCGGGAACATCACCACCCTGCTGCGGGACCAGGGGGACGGGGAGCTGACGTTCGTGGGAAGCACGGCGGCGCCTACGCCGGTCTGTATCCTGTTCTGAGTCCTACTTTTTCATCCCGAGAACGACCGTCGCCAGAGGTGGCAGCGTCAATTCCACGTGGTAGGCCCGGCCGTTCCACTCCGCTTCCACGGCCTTCAGGGTCTTGATCTCGTAATTGCCGGTTCCCCCGTACTTGGTGTCGTCGCTGTTGATGAGCAGCTTGTACGTTCCCTTGACGGGGACGCCGACCCGGTAGTGATTCCGGACCCCGGGGGTGAAGTTGTGGATAACGATAGCGACATCCTTTTCGGACTTGCCCCGGCGCAGGTAAGTGAGTACGCTGTTCTGGTGATCCCCCCCATCTATCCACTCGAAGCCACCGGACTGGTAGGCCTGCTCGTAGAGGGCGGTGGTGGTGTTGTACACTTTGTTCATGTCGGCCACGAACGTCTGCAGGGTCTTGTGGGGCGCGAATTCGGTCAGTGACCAGTCCAGTCCCTTTTCAATGCTCCATTCGGTGGTTTGTCCGAACTCGCCGCCCATGAAGAGCAGGTGGCTGCCGGGGTGGGTGCTCATGTAGCCGTAGAGTAGGCGCATATTGGCGAATCGCTGCCAGTCGTCTCCCGGCATCCGGTCGATCAGCGGCCCCTTGCCGTGGACGACCTCGTCGTGGCTCAGCGGCAGCATGAAGTTTTCGCTGAAGGCGTAGACCAGGCTGAAGGTGAGTTCACCGTGGTGGTAGCTGCGGTGGACGGGGTCGTTCTTGAAGTAGTTGAGGGTGTCGTGCATCCAGCCCATCATCCACTTCTGTCCGAAGCCGAGTCCGCCGACGTACACCGGGCGGGAAACGCCGCTGAAGGCGGTACTTTCCTCGGCGATCGTCATGGTGTCCGGATATTCGCGGTAGACGGTCTCGTTGAATTCCCTCAGGAAGCTGATGGCTTCCAGGTTTTCGTTGCCCCCGTATTCATTGGGGATCCATTCTCCCTCCTTGCGGCTGTAGTCCAGGTAGAGCATGGAGGCTACGGCGTCCACGCGCAGTCCGTCGATGTGGTAGCGGTCGAGCCAGAACAGGGCGTTGGAGATCAGGAAAGAGCGGACCTCGTTGCGGCCGTAATTGAAGATGGCCGACTTCCAGTCGGGGTGGAAACCCTTGCGGGGGTCGGCGTGGTCGTAGAGGTGGGTACCGTCGAACTGGGCCAGTCCGTGGGCATCGTTGGGGAAGTGGCTGGGCACCCAGTCCAGGATAATACCGATACCCGCCTGGTGCAGTTTGTCGCAGAGGTACATGAAATCCTGCGGGCCGCCGAAGCGGGCGCTGGGGGCGAAGTAGCCGGTCACCTGGTAGCCCCAGCTGGGGAAATAGGGGTGCTCCATGACGGGCATGAGCTCCACGTGGGTGAAGTTCATTTTCTTGACGTAGTCGACCAGTTCGGTCGCCAGCTCCCGGTAGCTGAGACTTTCGTTCTGTTGTTTTTTCTTCCAGCTGCCGAGGTGGACTTCGTAAACGGAGTAGGGGCGGTCGATACCGTTGTGCTCGATCCGCTTGCTCATCCACTCCTCGTCCTCCCACTCGTAGTAGGTATCCCAGACGACGCTGGCCGTTTTGGGAGGCATCTCCCAGAGGCGGGCGTAGGGGTCCCCCTTTTCGAGCTGGCTGCCATCCTGGGCTTCGATGCCGTACTTGTACACGGTACCGTTACCGATACCGGCGATGAATCCTTCGTAGATGCCGCTGCTGTCCCAACGCGGGTTCAGCGGGTGGCTGTTGCGGTCCCAGCCGTTGAAATCACCCATGACGGAAACGCGCTTGGCGCTGGGCGCCCAGACGGCGAAGTAAGTACCGTTCTTTCCGTCCACCTCGATAACGTGGCTGCCGAGTTTATCGTAAATGCGGAAATTTTTTCCCGCGCGGAAAAGATTGACGTCGTAATCGGTAAACAGACTGTGGGTGGTGACGGAGGAAGCTGCGCTCATAAAAGTTAAGATAAGGTGGTTGGTATACGATAGCGTAACGGAAAAGGAGGGACGATGTTAGCAGGAAAGGGGGATAATGGAAAAAGCCAGCATCACGGGGAGTGATGCTGGCTTTTTGGTCAGGGATCCATGGACTAAACACTACCGGCGTCCGCCCTTCAGCTTGTCCTGCAGTTGCTTGAGCTCCTCGGTCTTACCGTCGGCGGCCAGTTTGGCCTGCTCCTGCCAGGTGTCGGGCTTGGCCAGGCGGAAACGGGCACCGGCCTTCTGGAGAACGTCGGCTAGTTTCTTGGGGGTGGCCTTGGCGAGTTCGGTGAAAGTGTTGATACCGGCCTCGTTCAGCAGGCCGGCGATCTTCGGTCCTACGCCCTCGATCTTCTTGAGGTCGTCGGCCGTCTTGTCGGTAGCTTTCTTCGAAGCGGTCTTTTTAGCAGCGGGCTTCGCGGTGGCCTTTTTGGCGGCGGGCTTGGCGGTAGCTTTTTTAGCGGCCGGCTTCTTATCAGCGGGCTTGACGGCGGCTTTTTTGGCGGCCGGCTTCTTGGCGGCCGGGGCGGCTACGGCCTCCAGGGCGAAGCAGCAATTGGTGGAGCCGTAACCACTGTCGGTGTAGGCTTCGGCCTGATCGTCGTTGGCCCAGTGCTGGCCGTCCACGAGGTAGCGGAACTGGTAGTGACCCGCGGGCAATTCGGTGGCTGCTTTGTAGACACCTTTGCCGTTAGACATGGTCATGCCATTGTCCCAGCTCCAGTCATTGAAGTTGCCGAGTACGCGAACGTCGCGACCCTCACCGACGGCGTCGGTGGGCAGTTCGAACGTAACCTTGTACTTGTTCTTGCTCTTGTTGAAAGACTTGGTGATCATAATGGGTGATATTTGATGTAAGACAGGAGGTGTGGTTGGTTAGTGTAACCACGACACTAACGTTTTGGCCTTCACAAAATTATGGCTAATCCCCCTGATTATCAAAGAGTTTGCCCCTTCGGTTGGGTTGACGGGGCGGGGACGCAGGTGCAAAGCCATATTCGAAAAGTAGGTGTGTTGTCAAATTGCTGCCATTTAATTTTGCTTTTTTTCGGTTTTGGCAATTTTGTCGGGTATGGCCGGTCGGTTACCTAATTTATCGTGGAACCCGACTAGGGCAATCGGCCCGTCTGATCGGTGAAAATTTTTTCAGTTTTTTTCAGCAAGTTTTCGATTTCCCGGTAAAAGGCCCCCAGGTCGCTTCCGTCCACTACTGCGTGATGGGCCTGTACGGCCAGCGGCAGGAGGATCCGGTCGCCCTGGCGGAAGTACTTTCCCCACGCAATCCGGGGAACGCTGTCCGACCGGTCTCCGGCGGGCATCGCGTGCTGAACGGAGGTAAAACTCACCCAGGGGAAGGCACTCAGGAAGAGGTAGTCGTCGGCTCCCGGTTCATCGCTGAAACTGGGGGCGTCGAACATCCGTTTTTCCGTTTCGGTAGCCGCCAGGTGAAATTCGGACGGGTCTTTTCGGAACGGGACCGTGCAGAAACTGAACACCCCGGCGTGGCGGGTAGGGACGGCGTAGCTGGGGCGGAGATTATCGTGGATCACTACCTCCTCGCCCCGGATGCGGTAGGTGAAAGCGGCTACGGAGAGGGCGGCCCGGGTGATCAGGTAAACGACACAGGGCGTGAACCGCCACCCGGCAGACTGGCGAAGGTGTTCCAGGAAGTCGGTGACGTCTACGTTAGCGGTAATGCCGAAGTGGGGGTTGGCGAGGGCCCGGAAGTGGTCGAAGTGGGCGCGGCGGTGGGGGTGGGAGAGGTCGAGGGTTTTCATCGGGGTGAAAGTACATCCGTTCCGAGGAGTCGGACCACCTCGCTTTGCTCGAGTGGGCCGACACCCGGAACTACAATACTAAGGTATGTGAGGACGTCGGACGCGTCGGAGCGCAGCGGAGCTCGTCCGCCGTCTCGAACACGGAGGAACCCTGCACCCGCGCCCCGCCGCCCCTGACAAAAAAAAGTCCCCCCGGCGCGGGGCCGGAGGGACGAAACACTTAAAGTCGATCATGCAAATTCTTGGTGCCGGGTCGAGTTGGGTAAAAAGGTCCCCCGACCGGAGCCGGGGGACTATACTTAAAGTCGATCATGCAAATTCTTTACTCCAGCCGGATGTGCGTAATGTGCCGGTCGAAGGTTTTAGCCTGTATCCTGACGACGTAATTGCCGGCCGTCAGTTTATCCAGCCGGTAAGCGCGCTGGATGGGGGTGTCTCCGTTGATGGTCTCGGAAAAGACTTCGTGACCACTGTCATCGCGCAGACTGATGACGACGCGTTGGCCCCGCTGGTTGAGGTAGTTGACGGACAGCGTTTCGCCGTCGACCAGCCGGCAAACCGGGTAGAAGAACCGGGTGGCCTTGTCGGGGTCGGCGGTGACGCCCGTACCATCGATCCGGATGGGCTGGGTAGTACAACCGCTATTATCTTTGATCACGAGTTCGTAGTCACCGTCCCGGAGGGTAGCGAGTTCGAAACGAAGGCTCAGAAAGTCGCCTCGCCGTAACGTTTTACGGAAAAGCTCATTGCCCCGGAGATCCCGGAGGAAGACGTCCGTGTCCTGGGAGACATCGGTGGTCGTACGCAGCGTGATCGTCCGGGAGGAAGCGTCGGCCCGAACGAGAATGTCGTAAGGGTTGACGGAGGCCGCGGCGGTAACCGAGAGGAATACTGCCAGGAATAAGGTAACAATCTTCATGTGACCAGGAATTTAGCTAGTGATAATATTGCCTGATCAACTTTCTATTGCAAAGATGGGGGGAGTAGCCCCGACCTTTAGACGCAGATTTTTGCGGAGGTAGCGCATTTTTTAACCAATTGCGAATTTTCGCTAATATCTGCGCAGTCCGGGTTAATCCATGCGCGCTAATGTGAAATCATAGGCGGACATAGACCTTTACGAAAGGAAAAGGCGTTCCTGATTACTATGGATACTCTCACGCAGCCAATCCTGGAGCAGGTGATGCCGATGCCCGGAACTTCCTTCCTGGTCAAGCACTATCCCGAACCCGCCAAGCGGGCGAATAAACTCCCGAAGTGGCACTACCACCCGGAACTGGAACTGGTCTACGTCAACGGAGGCCACGGTCGCCGGCACGTGGGAAGTCACGTCAGCCACTTCACGGATGGCGAACTTATCCTGGTCGGTGCCAACCTGCCGCATATGGGATTCACCGACCGAATGACGCAGAACCGCAAAGAGACGGTGGTGCAGTTCGCCCGGAACTTCCCCAATTACGATTTCCTGGAATTGCCCGAGATGCGGGAGGTCAAAAGCCTCATGTCCCGGGCACTGAACGGCCTGAGTTTTACCGGCCGGACGAAAACCGTCCAGGGTGCCCGACTGGAGCGGCTCATCGAACTGGATCCCCTCAGCCGGATGCTGTTACTCATCGATATCCTCAACCAGCTCGCCCTGAGCGAAGAGTGTGAATCCCTCAACGTAGATGGATTTCACCTGGAGATCGAGACCCACGGTTACGACCGGTACCGGGACGTGCAACAGTACGTGGCGGAGCACTTCCGCTCCGACCTGAGCCTGGACGCCATCGCGGGAGTGGCCAATATGTCGGTCCCCGCCTTCTGTCGCTACTTCAAGAAAACCACCGGGAAGACCTTTATCCGTTACGTGAATGATTTCCGGATCGTTTTCGCCTGTAAGCTGCTGGGAGACGGACACGGTTCCATCCAGGAGGTGGCTTACGACAGCGGCTTCAATTCCGTCAGTCAGTTCAATCGGGCCTTCCGGAAGTACATCGGGCAGTCGCCCACCGAGTACCGCAAGCAACTACGCATGACGGTGATCAGCCCCGTTGACGACTTCTAAGCCGTCAACCGTTCGCCAGGCGATCCGGTAGGAAACCAGTCCGGTGATGAGGTAGCTCAGCGCGATGGCGAGAAATACCGCCCTCACGTCCCCGAGCCACCACTGGGCGATCCACGCCATGGGAACGGCCAGACCGAGTGCCTGTAACAGCGATAGCGCCGCCGCCGTCTTTGGCCGCTGAAGGGCGTTGAGTGAAATGGAGGTGATCAGGAAGATTCCGAGACCGGCGTAGCCGACGGGAACGAGGTAAATGAACCAGATCAGGTCTTCGAGTACGACCGGGTCATCGGTGAAAATGGCGGCCACCGGTCTGGCCAGGGCTGCCAGCACGGCCGCGCCCGCCAGACCCCAGAGCAGGGTGAACCGGAAACTGATGCGAAAGCTCTCGCGGATGCGTCCGATATTTTTCGCGCCCAGATTCTGGCCGATGAATGGCCCCACCACCGAGGCCAGGGCCGTGACGACGGACAGGGCGAACATTTCGATTCGGGTACCCACTCCGTAAGCCGCCACACTGGAAGCGCCGATACCGGAAATGATACTGGTCAGGATGCCCAGTCCGACCGGATTGGCGATCCGCGCGATCATGGCGGGAATACCGATCTCCAGGATGGCCCGCACGCAACCGAGCAGGGCGGCGAAACTGCCGATGTTACTGGTGATGAGGCGCTCGCGGAAGTAGAGGATGTACATCGCCGCCAGCATGGTCAGGCCGCGGGAGATGGCGGTGGCCATGGCCGCGCCCCGGAGACCCATCGCCTCGATCGGGCCCCATCCGAAAATCAGGATGGGGTCGAGCACGGCGTTGATGGCCACCGCCCCCAGCATGATGTAGCTCGGCGTTTTGGTGTCTCCGGTTGCCCGGATGGCGTTGTTACCGACCATCGGGATGATCACGAACAGGATGGCGACGTACCAGACTTCCATGTAGTCGCGGACGTAGGGCATGATGTCGGCCGTGACGCCGAGCAGCGTAAAGACCGGATCGATGGTCAGGTAACCGACGGTAGAGAATACGGCCACCAGGAGGAGCGCCAGGGCGAGCCCGTCCGTGGTTTCCCTTGCCGCCCGTAAGTGATCGTTGCGGCCGATCGAATTGGAGACCAGGGAAACCAGGCCGATCCCGATCCCCTGCGCCACGGAAGCCACCAGGAGAATCACCGGAAAGGTGAAACTGATGGCCGCCAGTTGCCTGGTGCCGAGCCGGCCGATGAAGTAGGTGTCCACGAGATTGAACGCGATCATCGCCAGTACGCCCAGGATCATGGGAAGGGTCAGGTCGATGAGGGTTTTGCGCACCGGACCGTTCAGCATGGGAGTAAGCTCGTTCAAAATCAGTATTTATTAGGGTCTAGCCCGTAACTCCCTAACTTGTTCGGCCCTACCTTGCCGCTACCCGATTCATGACCATGACCTTTTCCGACCTCAATCTCTCCAATCCGCTGCTGAATGCCCTGGCCGACGCCGGAATGGAAACGCCGACGCCCATCCAGGAGCGGGCCTTCTCCGTAATCATGTCCGGCAAGGACGTAGTGGGTATCGCCCAGACCGGAACCGGTAAGACCCTGGCCTTCCTGCTGCCCCTGCTCCGGCTCTGGAAGTTCAGCAAGCAGGCTTACCCCCAGACGCTCATCATGGCCCCCACCCGGGAACTGGTCGTGCAGATCAGTGAGGAGATTGAAAAACTGACCGTCTACATGAACGTGATCACGGTCGCCGTCTACGGTGGCGTGAACCTCAAGACCCACGCCGCGGCGGTGGAAGCGGGCTGCGACATCGTGGTCGGTACCCCCGGCCGGGTCTACGACCTGGCGGTGACCGGTATCCTGAAATTCCGCTCCCTGCGGCACTTCGTGATCGACGAGGTGGATGAGATGCTGGAACTCGGCTTTCGCCCCCAGCTGGAACGGGTGATCGACCTCCTGCCCGAGCGCCGGCAGAATCTCCTGTTCTCGGCCACCATGACCAAGGACGTAGAGGCCGTCATCGGGGATACCTTCAACTTCCCCGTTACCGTAGAGGCGGCGGCCACCGGCACCCCGCTCACGAACATCGACCAGACCGGTTACCGGGTACCGAACTTCAATACCAAACTTAATCTGCTCCGTCACCTCCTGGCCGATAAGGATACCTTTCACCGGGTGCTGGTCTTTGCGCCGGGTAAGAAACTGGCGGATCGTACCGCGGAGTTTCTGGAAGAATTCTTCCCGGAGGAGATCGGCGTTATCCACGGCAACAAGAGCCAGAACTATCGCTTCCGCAGTCTGAACCAGTTTCAGGATGGTACCTTCCGCATCCTCATCGCCACCGACCTGGTCAGCCGGGGCATCGACCTGAGTGACGTGAGCCACGTCATCAACATCGATACGCCGGAGGTGCCGGAGAACTACATCCACCGCATCGGGCGGACGGGGCGGGCCGACCGCACGGGCAGTTCCATCGTCTTCACCACCCAGACCGAGGAGCCCTCTCTGGCGGCCATCGAGGAACTGATGGATATGCAAGTCGCCCAACTGGATTTTCCGGACACGGTCGAGGTCTCCACCCAGTTACTGCCCGAGGAGGAAGTCGGCTACGCCCAGCCCATCATCGACCTGAAACCGGACGTTATTCCCGGGGCCTTCCACGAAAAGAGTGAGAAGAACAAGAAGGTGGCGAAGACGCGGAAGGAAATTCAGGCCCAGCGGAAGATCCGGGGGATGCGGAGTAAGAAGAAGCGGCGGAAGTAGGGGAGTAGGCTGTTAGGCGGTTAGGCTATTAGGGTATTAGTCTGGTGGGCGGTTAGGCGAAGCTCTCCTAACGTCCTAATAGCCTAACGTCCTAACAGCCTAACCGCCTAACCAACCTCACCCGCACCGACTTACTCGCCGGACAATTACTCTCCCTTGCCGTCTCCCCAATCGGGACCAGCACGTTCGCTTCCGGGAAGTAGGTCGCCACGTTACCCCGGGGAATAGAGTAGGGAACCAGCTGAAACAGGCGGGCGTACCGCTGCTCTCCGTCGTAGTCCGAAACCAGATCGACGCGGGCACCGGCAGACAGGCCGAGTTCCTCCAGGTCGGCTGGGTTGATCAGTACGACCCGGCGCTCGTTGTGGATACCCCGGTAGCGGTCGTGCATACCGTAAATGGTCGTATTGTACTGGTCGTGGCTGCGCACGGTGGTCATCAGAAATTCTCCCGGCGCCATCCGGTGGGAGGTCAGCTTGGTTTTGGAAAATTGCGCCTTCCCGTCGGAGGTTTCGAAGCGGCGGTTCCGGGCGGCATTGGGCAGGTAAAAACCACCATCCATTCGCACCTTTTCATTATAGCGTTCGAAGCCGGGGACGCAGGATGCAATCGCATCACGGACGGCATCGTAGTTCTCCCGCATGGCCCGCCAGTTGACGGTAGTTTCGTCGCCCAGGGTAGCCCGCGCGATTTCACACAGGATGGCAGATTCACTCATCAATCGGTCGCTGACGGGGTCGAGTACCCCCTTGCTCATTTGCACAACCCCCATGCTGTTTTCACAACTGACAAACTGCTCTCCGCTGGCCTGCAGATCGACTTCCGTACGGCCGAGACAGGGAAGGATCAGGGCTTCCTTTCCGTGGACGACGTGGCTGCGGTTAGGCTTTGTGGAAATGTGGACCGTCATTTCACAGTTGCGGAGCCCCCGGGCGGTCAGGGTGGTGTCCGGAGTCGCGCTCACGAAATTACCGCCCAGGCCGAGGAAAAATTTGCCCCGCCCGTCGGCCATGGCTTTGATGGCTTTGACGACGTCGAAACCGTTTTCGGTGGGGGGCTCGAAGTTGAAGTAGTGACGCAGGTTTTCCGCCAGTTCCGGCTTCAGTTTGTCCCAGACGCCGACCGTACGGTCACCCTGCACGTTACTGTGGCCGCGTACCGGACAGATACCCGCCCCGGGCTTACCGATGCTCCCCTTGAGCAGCAGCAAATTGACGACTTCCTTGATGGTATCCACGCTGTTGACGTGCTGGGTCAGCCCCATGGCGTAACAGATGATGATCTTCTCCGAGCCGTGGATGAGTCCGGCGGCTTCCTCCACCGCACCGCGGGCCAGGCCGGTATTGGCGATCATCTCATCGAGATCGGTATCGGCCAGTTGCTTGTCCAAAGCCTCGAAGCCGGAGGTGTGGAAATCAATAAATTCCCGGTCGAAAACGGTGCCGGGGGCCTCCTGCTCTTGCTGGTGGAGGATCTTGGCCAGGGCCCGGAAAAGGGAGTGGTCCTCGTTCACCCGGATCTGGAGGAACAGGTCGGATAGGTCCGTTCCCCGGGTGGCGATCTTCAGCGGCCGCTGGGGGTTCACGAAGTTGATCAGGCCGGTTTCCCGCAGCGGGTTGATCCCGATCATTTTTCCCCCGTTCTCCTTACATTTTTCCAGGGCGGACAGCATCCGGGGATGATTGGTGCCCGGGTTCTGACCGACGCAGATGATCAGGTCGGCCTCGTGAATATCTTCCAGGGTAACCGTTCCCTTTCCGATTCCAATTACCTCCGCCAGGGCGTAACTGGTACTCTCGTGACACATATTGGAGCAGTCCGGCAGGTTGTTCGTCCCGTACTGCCGCGCGAAGAGTTGGTACAGAAAGGCCGCCTCGTTACTGGCGCGGCCGGAGGTGTAGAAGATCGCTTCGTCGGGTTCCAACTTATTCAACTGACTACCGATCTTCGCGAATGCCTCCGGCCAGCCGATGGGGGCGTAGTGCGTGGCCCCGGGAGCGAGGTACATCGGTTCGGTAATCCGACCGCTCTTACCCAGTTCGAAGTCGGTCAGGTCACCGAGTTCGTCGATGGAGTGGCTGGCCCAGAAGGCCCGGTCGGCCCGGTCCTTGGTCGCTTCCTCGGCGATGGCCTTTACCCCGTTTTCACAGTATTCCGCCATGGGCGTACGAAAGCCGTCGGGGTCGGGCCAGGCGCAACCCGGGCAGTCGTAGCCCCCCTTCTGGTTGAGCTTGGCCATGGTCTTCAGTCCGTCTCCGAGGTGCATGTACTCATTCACGTGGATGGCCGAATACTTCAGGGCCGGTAGTCCGGCGGCGTGGGTGTCCGGCTCGCGGATTTCGAGGTCGTGGAGGCGGGCGGGGGTGAGTTCGTTGGGCATGGACTGCTGAGTTGGGTCGGGAGGAAAGGTATGTATAGTATCCTGGAAAGCATGATTTTGTTTCCGGCGCGTTGGCTAAATGAATCGCGAGGATCGCGCGTAGCTAAAGCGTACGCGCTACCGGAGAAAGTCGCTGAAGCGACTGCGGGACACGGCTAAGTCGCTCCGAGCGACTTTCTCCGGTCAGCGCGGGTGTTTCAACCCCGCGCGGCTACACGGGACACGGCTAAGTCGCTCCGAGCGACTTTCTCCGGTCAGCGCGGGTGTTTCAACCCCGCGCGGCTACACCCCCCTCACTCCGCATACACGTTGAACCGCTCCCCCCGTAAAAATCCCGCCAGCCAGATCCCCTCCTCCCGGGCCAGTTCCACCGCCAGACTACTCGGCGCACCCACCGCCGCCACCGCCCGGATGCCCGCCATGGCCGCCTTCTGGATCAGTTCGAAACTGCTGCGGCCACTCAGGAGTAAGATGTGGCGGTCCAGGGGAAGCTCATCCCTTTGGAAGTAGTGACCGATCAGTTTGTCCAGGGCGTTGTGACGACCGACATCTTCGGCGAAATGCAGCAGTTCCCCCCCCGGGGTGAAGAGACCGACGGCGTGAATGCCCCCCGTTTCCTCGAAGAGCGTCTGGGCCGCCCGCAGCCGGTCGGGTAGGGCAGTCAGAACGGCGGGTTCCACCGACCAGTTCCGGGGAGACTCCGCCCAGGGAACGGACTGGTGCACGAGGGCCAGGGAAGTCTTGCCGCACACCCCGCAGCTGCTACTCGTGTAGGAGTGCCGCTCCAGGCGGGGGAGATCGATTGACGTGGTTGCCGGGACGGAGGCGAGTATATACGAACCCTGCACCCGCGCGCCGTCGCCGGCCCTTACATCCGAAAATTTATTTTCCTCCTCCGGCTTTTTCCCGGAAAGCAAATTTTCTTTATCACCGACTTCGTCGAGCGGTTCCGTAAAAGTTAATGACGTTCCCGCCGGCAGCAGGCCCTCCGTGAACAGGAAACCGGCCATCAGTTCCCGGTCCCGTCCCGGCGTACGCATCGTAATGGCAACCGTACGCGGACGCCCGTCGACGAGCAGGCGCAGGGCGCAGGGCTCCTCGACGGCTACCCGGTCGGGTTGTTTGGTCAGGCGGCCGGCCCGGTAGCGGGAAACGGTAACGGAATGGGTGCCGGTGGGGGAGGGAGTGGACATGCCGCTGTAACAACCCGCGGGACCCGGAGTTGGGGGCCGGATCCACTTACCCGGAAATCATGGAATACGACCGGTGTGTTTCTTGGTTATTTGCTCACCGGTGCCGCCTCCCCGTCCGCTTCGGGGTGAAGCATCTTTTCTCCTTTTCTATAATAATACATTAATTGTTTCTCCCGGGCAACCAGTTCTCTGATGTGGTTTGCGATCAACTCCAGATTGGATTTTGCGTCCTTCCTCGCATTTACGCCATTCGTGTTGAATAATGCGAATATCTCCTCCTGCATATTCGCGAATGTTACCTCCTGTTGGTTGTATATTCTGGATAAAATCAAATATTTATCGTAATCAATTTTTACGATCAGTGGGTGAGCTTTGGCAATTTCCCAGGCGTCACTTGCCGGACTTCTGCTCATGAAAGTTCCCCTGTGGAAAAGCCTTTCAAAAAGGAAGTATTTGTCATTTATGAATTGTTCTACGAATTCTGCGTCTTTGGAAAGGCTATCTAAATTTTTGTATATTTCATGGTGATACGGATACCAGTGTTCCAAGAGTTGGGTGTTGTCTTTTACCTCTGATTCTATTGTCACTAATAAGTCTTCGGCTGCTTGTCTTTCTTTTCTGTCCTCAATTCTTTCGCTCAGGTACAGACCGAACACTACGCTGAAAACAATGAGGATGAACTGGGCCAGGTACTCCCTTATGGCCCTACTTACACTTCCCATCACTACCGAGTTTTAGGGGGTTTACCGAACCGTTGCGCGAACGTTCTTGGCGATAAGCCCCACCCACGCAGCTTAGTAAAGTTAGGGTCGACGGCTAAAATATCCTAATTTGCCCCCGGCGGGCACACGCTCCCGAACGGTACTTCCCTTTCCGATCTCAAACCAGCCCATGCGCTTACTGCTCCTACTTATACTGCTGCCCCTGACGACGCTGATCGGCCAGGAAAAAGACCACTATTCCTCCCTCGAATTTCGCAACATCGGTCCCTTCCGCGGCGGTCGTTCCTCGGCGGTGACCGGTGTTCCCGGCAAGCCGCTGCTCTACTATTTCGGAGCTTCGGGCGGCGGTGTCTGGAAAACTACCGACGGGGGTCAGACCTACGTGAACATCACCGACGGCCACTTCGGGGGTTCCATCGGCGCGGTGGCGGTCAGTGAGAGCAACAACAATATCATTTACGTCGGCGGCGGGGAAAAAACCGTGCGCGGTAACGTCAGCTTCGGCTACGGCGTCTGGAAAACCATCGACGGCGGCAAGAACTGGGAACAGGTCGGGCTGGAGAACAGCCGCCACGTCAGCCGTATCCGGATCGATAAGAACGACCCGGATCTGGTCTACGCCGCCGTTATGGGCGATCTCTACAAAGACTCCGAGGAGCGGGGCATCTACCGTTCCAGGGACGGCGGCAAGCACTGGGAACGCATCCTGTTTCCGGGCGCGGACGCAGGTGCAGTCGACTTATCGATAGACCCGGGAAACCCCCGTTCGATGTTCGCCAGCAGCTGGACCATCCGGCGTACCCCCTACAGCCTGGAGAGTGGTGGCGAAAACAGCGCCCTCTGGCGCAGTACCGACGGTGGAGATACCTGGGAGGACATCCGGGAGAAGCCCGGCCTGCCGAAGGGGCTCTGGGGCATCAGCGGCGTCAGCGTCAGCCCGGTGGACGGTAACCGCGTTTACGCCATCATCGAAAACGAGAAGGGTGGGGTGTACCGCAGCGACGACGGCGGCGACAACTGGAAGCTCATCAACGACAGCCGCTCCCTCCGCCAGCGGGCCTGGTACTACAGCCGGATCTACGCCGACCCGCAGGATATCGACGGGGTCTACGTCCTCAACGTCAGCTACCACCACAGTACCGACGGCGGCAAAACCTTCGAGAGCAATAACGCCCCCCACGGCGATCACCACGATCTGTGGATCGCCCCGGAGGACAACGAGCGCATGATCATCGGCGACGACGGCGGCGCCCAGATCAGCTACGACCAGGGGGAAAACTGGAGCACTTACCACAATCAGCCGACCAGCCAGTTCTACCGGGTGGTCACCGATAACAGCTTTCCCTACCGCATCTACGGAGCCCAGCAGGACAATTCCACCGTCCGTATTTCCCACCGTACGGACGGGAGGACGATCGGCGAAACGGACTGGGAGTCCACCGCCGGCGGGGAGAGTGCCCACATCGCCCCCGACCCGAAGAACCCGGACATCGTCTACGGGGGCAGCTACGGCGGCTACCTCACCCGCTACGACCACGAGAACAACCAGGTACGCGCCATAAACGTCTGGCCCGACAACCCGATGGGCTACGGTGCCGAGGGCATGAAGTACCGCTTTCAGTGGAACTTCCCCATCTTCTTCAGCGCCAACGACGACGAGGTGCTTTATACCACCAGCCAGCACGTTCACCGCAGTACCGACGAGGGAGAAACCTGGGAGATCATCAGCCCCGACCTGACGCGCAACGACTCCGCCAAACTCGTCAGCTCCGGCGGCCCCATCACCAAGGACAACACGGGCGTGGAGTACTACGCTACCATCTTCGCCGCCACCGAAGCCGTGAACGATCCCGGCGTGATCTGGGCGGCCAGTGACGACGGGCTGATCCACGTCCGTCGCGGAGAGGGAGCGGAGTGGACCAACGTCACCCCGACCTCCGCCCCCGAGTGGATGATGTGGAACAGCGTGGAGGCCGACCCCGACCGGAAGGGTACCCTCTACGTAGCCGGTACCCGTTACAAGTTGGGCGACAACACCCCCTACCTCTACAAAACCGACAACTACGGCCGGAGCTGGACCCGGATCGATAACGGTATCGACCGCCAGCACTTTACCCGGGTGGTGCGCAAGTACCACGACCTGCTCTTCGCGGGTACGGAAACCGGTCTCTACCTCAGTTTCGACGACGGAAAGAACTGGCGTCCCTTCCAGCTCAACCTGCCCCTGGTGCCGGTGACCGACCTGGCCATCAAGGACGATAACCTGATCGTCGCTACCCAGGGTCGGAGCTTCTGGGTACTGGACGACCTGACGTTGTTGCGCCAACTCACTAAGGTTGATGCCGAGCGTGGATTCCATCTCTTTGATCCGGTGGATGCCTGGCGAATGGGCGGAAGTAGCCGGGAAAGCCGGACAGCCGGCCGGAACCATCCCGGCGGCGTCAACTTTCACCTTTGGCTGACGGAGGAGATGCTTAAAGACACTACTCCTTTCGTCCTCACCGTGAGTGAAGCGGAATACTACGAAGGCCTGACCCCGGACGGGGCGACGCAACCAAACGTCAATTTCAATCCGTCCGGACCGGAAAAGAAGATCCGGAGCTGGAGTACGGACGGAAAAAAGGAAGACAAGCTGACGTTGAAGGCCGGCGGGCAAACCATTAACTGGGACCTGCGCTATCCCGACGGGGTGGAAGTGGACGGCATGATCCTCTGGTGGGCCGGAGCCGGAGGGCCGATGGCACTGCCCGGTTGGTACGAGGTCCGTCTGGCCCACGGAGCGGACGTCCAATCCCGGATATTCGAAATAAAAGCCGACCCCCGGGTAACGGCCAGCAGGGAGGATATGGCCGCTCAGTTCGACTTCATGAAGTCGGTACAGGACAAGACCAGCGAGGCCCACCAGGCCATCATCGACCTGCGGAACGTCCGCGATCAACTCGAATCCTTTCAGGGCCACGTTCCGAAAACGGACACGCTACTTCGGGAAGAGGGCAGGGCGATCATCAAAAGGCTGACCGAGGTAGAGGAAGCCCTCTACCAGACGAAGAACCGCAGCCGCCAGGACCCCCTCAACTACCCGATCCGGCTCACCAATAAGCTGGCCCACCTGAACAGCCTGACGGGCATCGGCAGCAACCGGCCCACCGCCGCCGCCTACGCGGTGCGCGACGAGCTGACGGCCCTCATTGACGAGCAACTGGCTGTCTACCGGGCTATCGTTAATGAAGTCATCCCGAGCTATAACCATATGGTCAGGGAGCGGAACGTGCCGGTGATCAGGGTACCGGAGACGGAGGAAGAGAGCGGCGGGAAGTAGGGCGGTCCTTAGTTGGACCGCACGGCAATAACGCCCGCGGCGGACCGGCCGTCGCCGGAGCGGGTACGGAGAACAAAGGGCTGTCGGGCATTCACCCGGACGGTGAACCTGTCCTGGGCCGCAGGGAAGGCCACTTCTTCTAGTACCCGGCCATCAAGGCCATAACGTGCGTAGCCGATCATATCCACCGACCGGGAAGTAACGGTCAGGGACTGACCGACGGCCACCGGGTTCGGATACACCCCAATGCCGGCGGAGGCGAAACTCGTAGTCGGGTCCGTAGTCCCCGTAGACAACGGGGAGTACTTGAAAAGGCCGAAACCGGTCTCGTTGGTCCTCGCGAAGAAGTAAAGGTCGTCACCGACACTCGTGAGGTTATTGACCCGGCTGTCGGCTCCTCCCGGGTTGATGTCCGCGGCCAGGGTCGCTTCGTCCGTAGCGGGATCGTAGACGTAGAGTTCTATCCCTGCTCCGGCACCGAACACGACAGCATTGTAGTACAACTTCCCCTGATGGGCCACGAGGAAACTCGGGAGTACGATGGAACCCGAACTACCCGGGTTCAGGTCGGCGGCAATGCGCGTTCCGTCAGTCGTTCCGTCGGTCCGGAACAGTTCGATCCCGCTGGTGGCATTCTGGTCCTTGTAGAGTAGCAGGTCTGTGCCGATCGAGGCGAATGCCTGTGGGGTGTAGCTCCCGAAAGTGCCGCCCTCATCCTGATCCCGGAGGATACTTACCTGACCGGTAGCGCCATCGTACTGCCAGAGATCCCTGCCGGTTTCCGGGTCTTCGACGGGAAAGACCAGTTTACCACCTACGATGTTGGTCTTGCGTTCCGGTTGGTTACTCTGGGGGCTGTAGCGTTCTCCGGGCTGAAAGGCGTACACCAGGTCCGTTCCCCCGGTGGTGCCGTCCGTCCGGTAAAGACCGGCGGGTTCCCCGCCCTCGCCACCGGCGTAGAAATAAAGGGAGTCCCGGTACACGATGAGGTCCGTAGGGCTGGCACTGTTACGGTCACCCGACCGCGAGTACACCAGCCGGGTGCCGCCGGTGGTGCCGTTCGTGGCGAAGAGTTCCGTATCGAACTGGAAGGCCCGGGCATTGAAGTACAGTTCTCCGTTAAACAGGGTGTACTTCGTAGCAAAGCTGCCTTCCTCGAAGTTGGCGGGGAAGCCATCGGGCAGCACATTGATGTTGCGCAGCAGCCGGGTGCCTTCCGTCGTACCGTCGGTGATGTAGGGTTCGTAATCGAACTGGGGCGAACTGGCCAGAAAGATGAACCGGTCCTCACCGAAGGGGGAAGTGTAGTCTTCCGCCCAGTCTCCGAGGTTGCCGATCGAACTGGCGGGGCCGGGGTAGAAGTCGACCAGTAGTCGGGTCCCTTCGGCGGTACCATCCGTGACGTGGACTTCCTTCCCGTCGGCCGTAGTCGTAGCCAGGAAGTAAACCAGTCCGCCGGCGCGGGTAAAGTCGGAGGGGTTGCTACCGGTTGCGCCCGGTTCGAGGTCGGCCAGCAGCCTGGTGCCCGCGGGCGTGCCGTCCGAGATCCACACCTCCGATCCGTTAATGGGGTCCGTGCCGGCGAAGATGATGGTGGTGGAGTCCAGGGCCGCCAGGGGAAGTTCCCCGACCAGGACATCGTCGGCGGCATCGGTTTCGGCGCTGGTCAGCAGCGTAAGTTGTTGGGCGGAAATGGGCAGAGATAGAAATAGCATGGCCGGTACGGCCAGGAGGAAATAACGCATAATGGTAGGAGTTAATAGGGTAGTGTAGGGTAAGGTAGACCGCAAGAATACAAAACTTTATCCTTATTGTAGGTCTATCGCTTCCCCCGGGGCTGGACCTGGCGATCGTCTGGTCGCTGATATTCTGGTTGTCCTGAAACACCCGATCCTTTTTTAGGCTTATTATCACAAATTCGCTACCAAAATGACTGCAATCCGAGTACTGCTGTTTTTCCTTCCGCTGGTCCTGAGCTGGTCCCTTACCGCCCAGACAACCACTACCGCCACCCTTACCCACGGGGGGCTCGAGCGGGAGTACATTGTCTACGTACCGGCGGCCTACGACGGGAGCGAGGCCGTCCCCCTGCTCCTCAATTTTCACGGCTACACCAGTAACGCGAAGGACCAGTTGGGCTACTCCAACTTCATGCCCGTCGCCGATACGGCCAACTTCATTCTCGTAGCACCCCAGGGAACAAAACTCGAGGGAAAGACCCACTGGAACGTCGGCGGGTGGACCTACAAGAGTACCGTAGACGATGTGGGGTTCACCAACGTACTGCTGGATTCGCTGCTGGCTGACTTCAACGTCGATCCCACGCGGGTGTACGCCACGGGGATGTCCAATGGGGGCTACATGAGTTTTCTGCTGGCCTGCCAGCTCAGTCCCCGCTTTGCCGCCGTGGCATCGGTTACCGGAGCGATGACCCCCGGGATGTACGCGAACTGTGCACCCGAACACTACACGCCAGTCTTACAGGTCCACAGCACCAGCGATCCGGTGGTCCCCTTCGGCGGCGCCGTCTGGAGTACGCCCATCGATACCGTCCTGAACTACTGGGCGACCTTCAACGAACTATCCGCCGAGCCGGTCCGAACAAAGTTGGAGGACACCGACCAGGAAGACGGGAGCACCGTGGAGCACTTCGTGTACGTCCACCCGGAGCACGACGTGGCGGTGGAACACTACCGCATCACGAATGGTGGACACACCTGGCCCGGCTCTCCCTTTCGCGCCCAGTCAGGCATCAACCGGGATTTCAGCGCCACGGCGGTGATCTGGGCATTCTTTAGTCGGTACAAGTTGGAGGTGTTATAATTTGGACCGTGAAAAAATTACCTAAACTTGGCATCGCTTTCCTGATCGGAGCCATCATTTTATTGGGGGGCCACATCGGTAAAACCGCCGGAAACGGCGGTAATGACGGAACGCCCTGGCTCCTGCTCGGGGGAATGGTATTCCTGATCGCCGGTAACGTACTCTGGATGCGGCAAATTCTGGCGGAGCGTCGAAATAAGTGATCCCCAAAGAAAATGCCCCGTCAGTGTTAACCGACGGGGCATTCTCTTTTCTGAGCAATTCTCAAGTCCTAAGTCCTGAGTCTCAAGTCCTGAGTCTCAATTCTTAACCGAATTGACGATGGCCGTGAACTCGGTAGGGTGGTTCATCGCGATGTCGGCGAGGACCTTCCGGTTCAGCCCGGAGCCGCTGGTGCTCAGGCCGTGCATGAGGCGGCTGTAGGTGGTACCGTTCTGACGGGCGGCGGCGTTGATACGGGCGATCCAGAGGCGGCGGAAAGCGCGCTTCTTGTTTCGACGGTCGCGGTAGGCGTAGCCCCAACCTTTTTCAACGGCGTTCTTGGCTACGGTGTAGACCTTGGAACGTGCGCCGAAGTATCCTTTGGCGGCTTTGAGGTAGCGCTTGCGGCGCGCGCGGCTGGCCACCGCATTTACTGAACGTGGCATAATTCAATGGTTTAGTACAGCGCGGAGACAAGTTGTACTTAAAGCCCGCGCTCTCGTTAAAAAATCAGGTCTCTCTTTTGGAGACCTTTTACTTACACAAAAGTCGCTTGACCCGCTTCTCATCGGCAACGCTGACCAGGGCACCGTCACGCAGACGCAGCTTGGCTTTGTTGGATTTGTTGCGCATCATGTGCGACGTGTAAGCCTGGAAACGCTTCACCTTACCGGTACCGGTAATCTTGAAACGCTTCTTTGCACTGCTGTGCGTTTTCATCTTAGGCATAACACCGATTTTTACAAATGGAGCGCAAAGGTAAGCAGTACCGATGAAGTATAAAAGTTTTGGAAGTCAAATCGTCCTAGTGGGCCAGCCGGCGGAGTAACCAGCGGGCATTCTTCGATCCGGAAAAGTCCCGGCTGTGCCGCTCGCCGGTCACCCGGTTCAGCAACGTCAGGGTGAATCCCCCCTCCCGGGAGGGCAGCCTGAGTAGTAAGTCGCTGTCCCGGCGCAACACCCGGCCTTCGACGCTGCGCCCGTCCAGAAAGAGCCGATAATCATCGGGGTCCATTGCTTCGAGCCGGATCTGTACCGTCATGGTCTCCCCGTAGGAAACGAAGGCGAGGTTGGTGGACTGGCTGGAGATGCGGTAGGTGGTCCGCTCCCCGTCGGGCGGGGGTGGGGCGGGCGGGGTTGCGGGGGTATCTGCCACGGACGGGACGGACCGACCGGTGGTCGCGCCGGGGGGTGGTGACCCGCCAGGTGGCTCCGCCGTCACTTTCCCGGGAGGCTCCCCGGCCGGAGGTGTAGGATCGGTAGCGGGAATCGCCGGCGGGGGAGCGGGCTCTTCCTCCGGGACGACTTCCGACTCCGGCACGACCTCGATCACCGTCAGGGAGTCGTTCCGGTTGCCTTCCGTTACCTGTTCCGGAGTCGGAAACACCAATCCCCTGCCGATGAACGCCAGGACGGAGGCCGTCATCAGCAGTAAGAGTACCGAAGTGGCCAGCCGGAAGCGGTTGAAAAAACCGGCCAGCCCCCCGCGTCGCCGCCGCCCCTCTTCCATCCGCAACCCGGTATCGGCCCAGGCCGCCGCTTCGGTCTCGGCCGGAACTTCCGCCGCGACGCTGATGTGCTTTTCGAGCACGGTGTTTCTTTTCTTTACCACTCCGTCGATTCGCTGAATGGTCTTGACGGTCAGGTAGAGGGTGTGGGACCCCGCCCGCAAGGGTTTGACCAGGTACACCCAGGAGGTTGCGGCCCCTACTTGCAGGTACTGGTCAATGTCGGTCAGGGGATTGATCTCGAAGGCCCGGCTGCCGCCGTCGGTCATCTGCACGTCCATTTCCTGGGCGATGCCGAGGTGCTCGATGTGGGTATCCGGCCCCGTCACTCCGAGTATCTGCTCGTTCTCGGCGATCTTGATGACGCACTTGGTCACCGTTCCGAGCGGGATGGCACCGGGGATGTTGTGGCAGAGTACCCCCCGGGCCGGACCGTGGGAGACGTCTTCCTCGGTCGGCAGCTGTTTGATGAGGCGCAGCAGGGCGATCGTATGCTTGTTGCGCGCGCTCAGGTACTGTGCCTGATCCATTAGGCCCAGTTGCAGGCTCTTTTCGATCTCGTAGAAACCGGACTTCAGCACCCGTACCTCGTCCTCGAAGAGGGGGTAGCGGGCTTCCACCTCCGCCAGGATAGTGTCCAGCGCAAGTTCTATCTTGTTGGCCGAGACCAATTCCTTCCATCCGTCGATTTCCCGTCGATTGATCATGGTCGAAAGATAACGTGCGCCGTTCAAAAGAAGATGTCATGCCAGCCAGATTGATGTTCCTGCTGTTTTTTCTAAGCTTCTGCACCTGCGTCCGCGCCCAAAGCTGGAACAGCGGGCAGTTTGTTGACGGACGGGACACCATGCAGTATCTCGTCAACTACCCCGTAGGCTACGCCGATAGCACCGCCGGCCTGCCGCTCGTGCTCTTTCTCCACGGTGGCGGCGAGGGCGGCCGCGACCTGGAAAAAGTGAAACGCAACGGCCTGCCCTACGAGATTAACCAGGGACGGAGCTTCCCCTTCATTACCCTGGCGCCCCAGAATCGCTTCGAACGCGGCTTCTGGGACCACGTGATGCTGGGCTACCTGCTGGACGATTTCCTGGCCAATAATAAGGTGGATGCCGACCGCGTCTACCTCACCGGGCTGAGCCGGGGCGGCCTGGGGGCCTGGATGCTCGCCATGCACACCCCCGATCGCTTCGCCGCCCTGGCCCCCGTCTGCGGCGCGGTGCCCGCCAGCTACGACATCTGGATACCCGATACCCTGCCGATCTGGGTCTTCCACGGGACCGACGACGACCTCATCCACCCCTCCGAATCCGTGCGGATGATCGAGAACCTGCGGCGTAAAAAGATGGACCCCATGCCGAAACTGACGCTGTTCGAGGGGGTCGGCCACAACAGTTGGGAGCAGGCCTACGCCGGGGATGCCCTGTACGAGTGGTTGCTGCGCCAGTAACTATCCCCTATCCCTATCCCTCATTCACCACCGACTCCACGAACGCCCGCACCACCCGCAGCCCCATATTGAAGTCCGTGTTGTTGTTGATGATCACGTCCGCCTTTCCCTGGTAGGGCTCGATGTACTTTTCGTAGCTCGGCAGTACGTGGTGCTCGTAGCGGTAGAGTACGTCCTCCAGCGGGTAGTTGCGCTCTACGCGATCGCGCTTTATCCGGCGCACCACCTTCAGGTTATCCTTGGCGTGGAGGAAGAGTTTCAGGTCCAGCATCTTGCGGACTTCCTTATAGTGGAACACAAACAGCCCCTCCACGATAATGATGGGAGCGGGGCGGAAGACCAGCATTTTAGGCGTGGCCGTTTCGTTGTTGAAGGTGTATTCCGGGCGACGGACGGTTTCCCCGGCACACAGCCGCTTCAGGTCTCGGTGGAATTCCTGACGGTTAATGGCCTTCGGGCGGTCAAAGTCGTGTACTCCGTTCTTGTCGATCTTCTGTTGCTCCAGGGGAACGTAGTAGTCGTCCATGCTCAGGTAGCAGACCTGGTCGTCGCTCAGTCCGTCGCGGAGTTGGCGGATGAAGGTGGTTTTGCCGGAGCCGCTGCCCCCCGTGATGCCGATCAGAAACGGTTTTGCCATATTGGCCGCAATATAGGGCCACCTGACCCCCGAAGGGGGGACCCATTTGCGAACAATTTTCTGTTGGCCAGGAAATCGAGGCTTTTGCAAAAAAAATCTCAATCGTACTTTTCGCATAATTTGATAACCTGGTTCCCCCTCACGGGGGTCCGGGGGCCTATCTTGCGCACCATGTTTGCTTACGACCTGTTCCGCACCCTCCTCGGGATCACCGCCCTGCTGGCGGTTTGTTACCTCTTCAGTAAAGACCGTCGCGCCATCGACTGGAAGCTCGTCGGCATCGGCGTGGCCATGCAGTTCGTGCTGGCCGTGCTGATCCTGAAGGTCCGGGGGGTATCCATCCTCTTTGATTACGTGGCCACCGGCTTCCGCAAAACCCTGGAGTTCACGGCCGCCGGCTCTACGTTCCTGTTCGGCAGCATCGTGAACGACATGGACAGTTTCGGCTACATCTTCGCCTTCCAGGTACTGCCCACCATCATCTTCTTTTCGGCCCTGTCGGCCATCCTCTACTACCTCGGTATCCTCCAGAAAGTAGTCTACGGGCTGGCGTGGCTCCTCAGCCGGGCCATGGGGCTCAGTGGTCCGGAGAGCCTGGCCGCCGCCGCCAACGTCTTCATCGGGCAAACGGAGGCACCGCTGGTCGTCAAGCCCTACCTCGAACGCATGACGCGGTCGGAATTACTCTGTGTCATGGTCGGGGGCATGGCCACGATCGCGGGCAGCGTATTCGTGAGTTACATCGGATTTCTAGGGGGCGCGGACGCAGGTGCACAGCAATTTTTCGCCAAGCACCTCCTGACGGCTTCCATCATCAGTGCGCCGGCCGCCATCGTGGCCGCGAAGATGTTATTGCCGGAATCCAAGGCGGAGCTGGCGCAGGTCACCGGAACCATCGCCGTTGACGGGGAAACCCTCGACCCCGAGGTCGCCCACGCCCCCAGTAACGACAAGCGTCTCGAAATGGCCGCCGACGACAGCAACAACCTTCTCGACGCCATCAGCCGGGGGACCACCGACGGCCTCAAGCTGGCCGTCAACGTCGGGGCCATGCTGCTGGTCTTCACGGCCCTGATCTACATGCTCAACACCTTCTTCCTGGCGGGTACCGACATGGTCAACTACCTGGCCGCCCAGCTCGGGCTGGTGGACGGGGCCACCGACTGGAACGCCCGGATCGCCGCGGCCACCAACGGTCGCTTCGACGGCTTCAGTTTCGGGTACCTGCTGGCCCTGCTCTTCGCCCCCGTCGCCTGGATCATCGGCGTCCCCTTTCAGGACATCACCGTCATCGGTCAGTTACTCGGCCTCAAGACGGTCATCAACGAGTTCGTGGCCTACGATACCTTCCGTCAGGTGCAGGCCGACGGGGTCCCCCTGAGCCCCAAGAGCGTCCTCATCGCCGCCTACGCCCTCTGCGGCTTCGCCAACTTCGCCAGTATCGGCATCCAGGTGGGCGGCATCGGGGCCATCGCCCCCGGCCAGCGCAAGAACCTCACCGATCTGGGTATGTACGCCCTGCTGGGCGGCACGGTCGCCTGTTTGATGACGGGGGCGGTGGCGGGGATGTTTTACTAGTCCACCCGCCGCCCCACGAACGTTACCTCTTTCCTGCTGCCATCGTCATCGTCGTACACGTAGTCGATGGTAATTTCGTCACTGTCACCTAGGGTCATGCGCCCGACGACGATGAGGTTGCGGCAACGTGGGGTAGGGCCTTCTCCTATAAAACTACTGACTAAAAATTGATAATCCATTACAATAGGTATCCCCCTATCATTGAAGTCACAATCTCCCGGTAGGGGAAGATTATAAACTCGTTGATATGGGGAATTTAGAAGCGTAGACACTTGAATTTCGTGTTCGCGCTGATTGGGATTATTGATTATACTACCTCTGAAAGTACCGAAGACAGGAGCCACGCGAGTTTGCGAAGCAATGTGTAGCCTCTTGACTTTAACATCTTGGAGTTGATTATCGATCAAACATAGTAAATTGGTGTCCGCAGTTGTAGTAAGCGTAACATCTACATCACCCGAAAAATTAGTAAAGTTGAGGTCAAATTCTGGGCTATTGAAAAGGTTCGGATCGTTACCAACACGCCAAGTGTAGGATGCTAAGTTGTTAGAGTCGGCCTTAAAGTATATGGTACTTCCAGCATAGGCTGTATCTACTTCAATGTCGATCAAGGTATCCGCCCAGTTAAACCTGATACCCTTGAAAAACTTAAAGCCACTATTAGCTGCGGGGTACCCCAAACACTCGTCGTAATTCGGACAGCGGGGGTTGGTTTCGTCGAAGCAATTATCATCGTCCGGACCACAGGGGGCGCAGAACATTAAACAGATGATGCAAGTCAGCCACGCAGGTGAGTTATTCATATGACAGATAAATTATACCAATTATAAAGGAGAGGTTAAAAACTGAGGAGTACTATTTTTGTAGGATAATTGTTTCGGTGAAAGAAGATCCCGATACAGTTAGTAAATAGCTACCTGGGGGGAGTGTGGATAACCGCTGGGAGAATACATATTGCGACTGTAAGTCGATTACTTCTTTCTGGGACCAGATCAAATTTCCCACTACATTCCGTAATTGAAAGTTAACGGTTTGCAGTTGCCATTCCTGTGGCAGGGTAACCGTCAAATGATCGACGAATGGATTTGGGAATGCGGTAAAACTGGTAGTAAGTTTCTGATGGGACGAGGTAACTGATTTTGCCTTAGCTAGCTCAGGCCGATCTTTAAGTTCCAGTTTCGGATCGTAGCGCTGGTTACAAAAAGTACCGAGGCGGCGCTGATCGACCGGTGGTGGAATCGTACCCGTGCAACTAGCATCGATTTCGACCAGTGTCATGCCTGAGAAGGGGTTGGGACCAATTGTGCCGGGTGCCACAGTTCTCGTAGCGGTAAGATATCGGGCACTGTAGAGCACTTGCTGGCCAGCGGTTGGAGCGGTAGAGGTCAGTACCGCCGTTACCTGTAACTGTGGTGGGCCATAGCAACCTTGGTAATACTCGAAACTTCTATCCGAACCGGAGTCGAATAGCTCGACATCCTCGAACTCTACCACAAATTCCTCCAGACAGGTAATGTTAATAGATGGTGTAGCGTAAAAGTTGTCATTGTTTTCACAGTCGGTCCAGACTAACGATGCAAGTAACTGAACCGGTTGTTCCTCGATACCCGCGATTGTATTGACGTGGTACTGTAATCCCCCAGTGTATCGCCATCTTATGACAGTTGACTCCTCATTTTCATTGGTGTAAGGTTCTTCTTGAACCTCGACTACCGGGGGCTCAAGCACGGCGAATACTCCCAACGCATTATCGTATATCGGGCGGAAGGCCTTTAGTTGGTTGTCATTAAGGAAGGATCCGGGGTTGTAAAAAAAGTGAGGATCGTATGGATTTGGTACGCTATCTACACCGTTCGCCTCAAAGCTAAAATTATGATTGAAACCAGTTATTTTGGGGGGCTTACCGGTTGATTTTTTACCCAACACGAACCCCAATAATTCAGTCACGCCGCTCACTGGGTTAAGTATTCCATCAAAAGCACCCAGCAAACTGGAAAGCGTTTTAGTAGTTTTACCGGTATTAGCACTTGCGTCGGCAAAGTATTCCTGGCTGGTCTTGTATTTTTTGTACCCCGAAGTGATCTTTCCGGCAAGGCCATTGAAGTAGCCGAGGGCGGACACTGGTTCCCCAGCATCGTAAATAGCAGTTGACTGTCCGGACCCTTCCATATCAAAACTAGTATATGTAATGTCGGAAAGTATAGGTTGAGTTTCTAAGTAGCTTTCATATTGACAAACGCAGGGATCATATCCGACGGTTCCCTCTAAGATATACCATTGAAAGCTTGATGCACCACGATTGAGTTGAACCAAACCTGATAGACTAACTTGCTTATCAAAGTTTTGGAGCGAATTGGCGGGAATATTTAAATTTTCAAATATTGCGGAGGTCTGTTCCGTAGTTCCCAATTGATTCAGACGCACCAGTACGTTATTAGGCGCATTGCCATCATCCGGTTCGATGTAAAACAGTATGCGGACGCGGCCATCTAATCGATTATACAACGCAAAGGAAGGTTCGCTTACGGGTTTTTCGGCTGTTCCCATTCTCTGATTGAATGATAATGCCTCCATCGTATTCCTGAATCTGGTAAGTGCTTTTGTAAGGATCTACCGATCGGGGTAGGTCTTCGAAATCAGCCTGGATTTCGGCCGGTACTTCTTCAATAATCGTTTCTCGACAGGCTGAGAAAAACAGCACCATACCGGTGCAGAGGAGGAGAAAGATGTTATTTTTCATGGAGTTGAGGTTGAGGGAAAATAGGTTCCTGAGGTAGCGTACCTGCTCTTAACCGTCAAGGATATGATAGCCACGTACCAACCAAGCTAAGAAATTTATAAATACCATTCCCCTAACAATACTTTTATTTTCCCTTTCCGTCTCCTAAAAAGCCCAACTCACCCCCCCATTCACCGTTCGACCCACCGTCCCGAACCCCGCCGTCTCGCTAAAGACCGTATCCAGTACATTCCGGATATCCACGAACAGCCGCAGCCGGTCCTGCCGGAGTAACTTCTGCTCGGCGTAAAAATTAGCGATCAGGTAGGGGTCGAGCGTAACGTCAATCCCGGCGAAGTCCTCGTCGAAGTAGCGGTCGGCCCGCGCCCCGATGCGGAGGGCGGAAACGCGCAGTAGTAATCCCGTCCGGTTCTCGTAGGTGGCTCCGGCGGTCATTTTCAGGTCCGGGCGGCGCAGGAACTCCTCGGTCTCCGTTTCCCCACCCATACCGTCGGGAGCAGTCAGTTGCCCCCGGGTGTAGCTGAGGCCGGCGTCGAGCTGGAAGCGGGGGAGCAGGTAGACGGTACCGCCCAGTTCCAGCCCCCAGTCGCGCAGTTCGCCCCGGTTCTGGTAGCCCTCGGCGAAGTCGAAAATGATGATGTCCTTGGTGGTGCGTCGGAAGACGGTGGCCGTCAGGGAGTTCAGGGTACGTAGATTTTGGTAGCTGATCCCGGCCTCTCCCGCCGTCACAACCTGGGGGGCGAGTTCCGGGTTGGCCCCAAACGGCCCGAAGAGCTGGTCGAGTGTCGGGTTCTGGTGACCGCTGGATACCGACAGCCGGCTGGAAAGAGAGGTCGTCAGGGCGTAGCGGGTGGCCACGCTGAAATTAGACTGCCCGCCAAAGGCCGAGTGGTCGTTGTACCGAAAGCCCGCCTCGGCCGTCAGCCGGTCGGTGGGGGAGTAGTTCAGTTGAGCGTAGGGGCTGGTCGTGGTCGCTTTGAAGGCGTCCACCCCTTCGGCGGTCGGCAGTACTTCCTCCCGGCGGGACTGTACCCCGGCGAGTAGTCCCACTTTTTCCCCAAGGGCGTAGCGACCATAAACGTCAGCCACCGTATTCCGCCCGTCGTAGTCGAAGGGGCCGAAGGCGAACTGGAAACTGCGCCTGCTCCGGACGCGGGATAAACGGGCGGCCAGCGCCAGATCTTTACGAGCGTAATCGACGGCCAGGGAGGGCTGGCTCAGTTCGTTGGTGTAGGTCTCCGATCCGTCCTGGAAGGCCCCGGTGTCGAAGTCGCCGTCAAAATCCGCGTAGCGTACCGCCGGTCGGATGGTCAGGTACCTGCCGGCGCGCAGGGTGATGGCCGCCGACAGGTTAGTCCGCACCGCGCCGTCCGCGTCGAAAGTATCGGTACTGCCCTCCGGGCGACGAGCCTCGCTGATGCCGTCCGTTTTATAGTGGTCGAAGTTGACGTCGAAGTCGACGTGCTCGCTGCCATTATGGAGGCCAACGGCCGTCTGGCGGGTGTTTAAACTACCGTAGGAGGCCCGTACATTACCCCGGAAGCCGTCCGCCTTGTCCCGCTTCGTGATTAGGTTGATCACCCCGGCGGTCGCGTCCGCCCCGTAGAGTAAGCTGGCCGGACCGCGTAGGATTTCCACCCGCTCTAGCTGGTCCAGGGAGATCAGCCGCAGGTCAAGCACGCTGCCGATGGCACTGGGGTCCGTAACGGGCACTCCGTCTACCAGGATCAGGGTGTACTCGCTGGTAGCCCCCCGCAGGGAGATCGCCTTGTTGGAACCCGGGTTGGCGTAAGCCCCGGTCATGACCACCCCGAGTTCCTGCTGGAGCAATTGGCTGAGATCGCCGGTAACGTTGCGGGCGATGGTGGCCGAATCAATGACGGTCACCTGGCGGGGCACCTCCTTTACGGGCGTCGGAAACTTATCCGCCGTCACCACTACCGTGGAGAGGTCCAGGGAATCGGACTGGGCGTGGAGCAACGCAGAGAGGAACAAAAGAAAGAACAGTACGCGCATAATTGGATAAAGACTGCGCGACCGATCGAACCGATCGGGTAGGGGAGTGGCACGAAACGACCGTACCCCGCCTCCTTTCGGAAAGCCGGCACCTGCGTACTCGCCCAAAACCACCGTCCCTTTCGCACCGAAGGTCGCAAGTGTGTATGACGCATCCGGCAGGTCTTCTGGCTCACCCCTCCCGGTCGGCTCCTTCCCGGCCGGAGCCAGTGGAATAGTACCGTGGAAGTAACGGGGCTTACAGCTGCGGGGACAGCTCCGGACTTTCACCGGATTCCCTTACACCTTTTGCGCCGCAAAGCTAAACCTATTCCCCGTCCATCGTGTCATCTATACTATGCGAACGAAGCTTTTTAACGTGGATACCGCCCTGCTCACCACCCGCTGTGTCGTCCGGCGCTTTCGCGAGGGCGACGGCAAGGACTTTTACCGCCTCGTGGACGATAACCGGGACCACTTGCTCGACCATTTCCCCTTCGTGGTGGCCGAGGGCGGACAAAACCGTGCTAAATCGGAGGGCTTCGTCCGCCACTGCCTGGCCGACTGGATCCTGCAAGGCCGCTACGCCTTCGGGGTGTGGGACAATGAAACCACCAAACTGATCGGCTTCATCCAGCTGGCCGAAGTGGAGTGGGATATCCCCAAGGCGGAAGTGAATTACTTTCTCGACAAGGAGGAGGTGGAAAAAGGCATTATGACCGAGGTGCTCGCCCGGGTGGTTCGCTTCGCCTTCAAACAGCTGGAACTGGAAAAACTGTACGTACTTACCCTGTCGGATAACTACGGCAGCCACCGGTTGGTACGCCGGATCGGCTTCAGCCGGGAGGGGGACCTGCGTAATGAATTTCGCAAGCCGGCCGGCGGTCTGGTGGACGTGATCCGCTTCGGGCTGAGCCGGGAAACCTACGCGGAGTAGGGGCGACTAGTCGATGTACCGCCGCGTCAGCCCGCCGTAGGCATCGATCCGGCGATCCCGGAAGAACGGCCAGATCCGCCGTACCGCCGCCGTTCGCGCCCGGTCGATCTCCACTACCTCGGTGACGGCCTCCTCCTGCGGTGCTTCAAACAACAGTTCTCCCTGGGGCCCCGCGACGAAGCTGCTGCCCCAGAACCGGATGCC
Organism: Lewinellaceae bacterium; assembly: GCA_963838715.1. GTDB lineage: Bacteria > Bacteroidota > Bacteroidia > Chitinophagales > Saprospiraceae > Neolewinella. The sequence goes on along the minus strand of CAWISE010000009.1, from coordinate 737,873 downwards.
CGCCGTGATCCCGCTGGGGTCGGGCTCGTAACCGGTGCGGTTAACGGCAATCACCGGCAAACCGTTAGCCACGGCGTGCCCTCGCTGACTGATCATCCAGGCATCCCGCTGACGGGCTTTCTCGGCCGGACTGTCCCCTTCCTCGTAGCCGATGGCGGTGGGGTAGATCAGCACCTCGGCCCCGGCCAGGGCCATGAGCCGGGCGGCCTCGGGGTACCACTGGTCCCAGCAGACCAGTACCCCCAGTTTGCCCACGCTCGTCTGAACGGGGGTGAAGCCCAGGTCGCCGGGGGTGAAGTAGAACTTTTCGTAGTAGGCCGGGTCGTCCGGGATGTGCATTTTCCGGTAGCGGCCGGCGATGCTGCCGTCCCTTTCAATTACGACGGCGGTATTGTGGCAGAGACCGGGGGCCCGCTCCTCGAAGAGGGAAAGCACGATCACCAGTCCCAGCTCCCGGGCCAGTGCTCCGAAGTGTTCGGTACTGGGGCCGGGAATGGGTTCCGCCTGGTCGAATACCTCCACGGCTTCCGTCTGGCAGAAGTAGAGTCCGGTGTGCAGCTCCTGCAGCACGACGAGCTCCGCGCCGGCTGCGTGGCAGCGACGGATTTCCGCGGTGGAATAATCGACGTTGGCCGCGCGATCTCCGCCGTTGGCCTGTTGTACAATACCTACTTTCATAGTACAGCTATCTACTATTCTGCTACCGACCGTAGTAAGCGATGACGCCGGCTTTGGCCAGGACGTGCTCCGCGGCAACGAAGAGCACCATGGCGGGGGAAGCGTCTTGTTCCAGACCGAGACTGTCCGTCTTCAGGGCGTAAATGGTGATGACGTAAGGGTGGGCGGGGTCTCCGGGAGGCGGGCAGGCCCCGCCGAAACCACGGCTGCCGTAGCTGTTGGTGGTCTGCACGCTGCCGTCGGGCATGCCCTGCTGACTGGCGTTGGCGGCCAGGCTGTTTACGCTAGCGGGAATGTCGAAAGCGCACCAGTGCCACCAACCCCCGGGGCCGGGGGCGGCGGTATCGTGGCAAATTATGAGGAAGCTTTTGGTGTCTTCCGGGGCGTCCGACCAGCTCAGGTCGGGAGACAGGTTGTTACCACCCGCCCCGAAATCGTCGTAGACGTTATCGGTGGGTACCTGTCCGTTAAATTGCTTGCTGCTGAGGGTAAATCCGGCCATATTCTCTGGGTATTTAAGCACCCAACGACAACGGGGACCGGAGAGTTCGTTACCGCTTGACGAGTCGGGTGGAAAGCCGGTCGCCGACACCTTCCAGGGAAACGATGTACACACCCCGGCTAAGATCGTTGAGTTCGATGTTCACTTCGTTGGCACCCGCGTCCAGGGTATAGGTCTTCTGCTGGATCACGCGGCCGAGGGCATTCATGATCTTGAGTTCGTAGGATCCCTGCCGGCCGAGGTCGACCGAAAGGCTGGTGTGTTCGGTGGCGGGGTTGGGGGCCAGCGTGAAGGGAATCTGACTGTTCGTGCGCGCAACACTACTGACAACGCCCTCCGTCAGATCGATGACGGTGGGTTGGGTACTGCCGTTGTCGTTGTTGGTTCCGCCGCCGCCATCGACCTGGTTACCGACCGCGTAGAGCGTCACTTCCCCGGTTCCGGCGGGCGGGGCCGTCCAGTCGAAGGTGAAACTATTATTCGGGTTGACGGAAGTATGCTCCGCGTAGCTGCGGCCATTATCGAGGTCGCTGACCTGGGTGCGGGCACCGGGGTTGCTCATTGTCCCTGCCTGGACGTTATCGGCATCCTGCAGGAACTGGGCCTGGAAGCCATAACCGGCGGGATCGGCTCCGTCGTCTCCGCTGATGGCTACGGTAACGGTATGAAGTGCGCCGGGAACGTAGCTGCCGTTGAGGGTATCTCCGCCGGTAACCAGCGTAATTTCCAGTTCGGTAGTCCCGAAATCACCCCCGTTGTGGCAACTTCCGCAGTTGCCCTCCGTTCCTCCTCCGGCACTCGGGGCGCCGGTAAAGCCACGGTTTACGGTGGCCGCCGGACCGCCGGAATAACCGGACAGTACAGTCACGGACAAAAGGCAACAAATAACAAGTATAGCGTGTAGATTTTTCTTCATCGGGGTGGGATTATCTCAAAGCGAGCCGAAAGATGCGAATAAATTAATTATGAAGCGGGCGCGGACGCAGGTGCAAAGCTGACTTTAACGGTTTGGTGTGTTTTTTTTAAGCGGATGTCGTGAAAAATCATCACCCCGGTAAACTCATTTCGGCAAAGCGGGTTATCTGCCTGGTAGTATTACTACCGCGAATGTTAGTTAAACTTCTATGACGGCTACCCCTCTGCAGCGATTTTTTCTCCTGTTAAAACCGGACCGTAGCGAGATTCGCAACCTGTACGTTTATGCGTTCTTCCACGGCCTTGTTTATTTGTCCCTTCCGCTCGGTATCCAGGCCATCATCAACCTCATCCAGGGGGGGCGGGTGAGTACCTCTTGGATCCTGCTCACGGCCGTGGTCGTAGCCGGGGTAGCCATTTCCGGCATCCTGCAGCTGTTTCAGTTGCGGATCACCGAGAACCTGCAGCAGAAGATATTCGCCCGGGCAGCCTTTGAGTTTACCTATCGTATTCCCCGCATCCGGACGGAAGAGCTGTACCGCCATTACGCTCCGGAACTGATGAACCGGTTCTTCGACGTGCTGACGGTACAGAAGGGGTTGCCCAAGATCCTGATCGACTTCTCCGTGGCCGGTTTTCAGCTACTCCTGAGTATCATCCTGCTCTCCCTTTACCACCCGTTCTTTATCGCCTTCGGGGTGCTGCTCGTTGTGCTGGTCGGCCTCATCCTGCTCATCACCGGACGCCCCGGACTGGAGAGCAGCCTCAAAGAATCCAAGTTCAAGTACAAACTGGTACACTGGCTGGAGGAGATCGCCCGTACCTCCGCGAGTTTCAAACTGGCCGGCCGGACGGAGCTGAGCCTGGAACGAACGGACCGCCACGTCGCGGATTACCTGGGCGCCCGGGAGAAACACTTCAGTATCCTGATCCGCCAGTATTCCCTGCTGGTCATCTTTAAAGTACTGATTGCCTTCGGCCTGCTGGCCATCGGAGGCTACCTGGTCATCCAGCAAAGACTGAATATCGGCCAGTTCGTAGCCGCTGAGATCGTGGTGCTCTACATTATGACTTCGGCCGAAAAGATCGTTCTGACCCTGGAAACCATTTATGACGTACTGACGGGGCTGGAAAAGATCGGCCAGGTAACCGACCTGGAACTGGAAAGCATCGACGGGGTGGACCTTCTGAATACCTCCTCCAAAGTAGGTTTGTCCGTCGAACTGGAAAACGTGAGCTTCCGCTATCCCAACGGCGATCGCGACGTGGTGTCCAAGGCGAATCTGACGATCGAACCGGGAGAAAAACTGGTTATTTCCGGAGCCAACGCCAGTGGTAAGAGTTCCTTGCTGCACCTTCTGGCGGGACTTTACGACCCCAGGGAAGGTACGATTATGTTCGACGGCATTCCCAAGACCAACCTGCAACTGGATGCCCTCCACAACGTGATCGGAGAATGCCTGGCGGAGGGGTTGTTGTTCGAGGGTACCATCCGGGAGAACATCGCCATGGGGCGGGCGGGCGCCACCGAGGAGAACGTAAGCTGGGCGGTGGATGCCGCCGGGCTGGAGGAAAAAATACGCAGGATGCCGAGGGGCTACGACACCATCATCGACCCTCAGGGAGAAAAATTACCCAGAAGCACCGTTCAGCGCATTCTGCTGGCCCGCGCCATTGCGGACCGCCCGCGCCTGCTGCTCCTGGAGGAGGCCCTGCAGCACGTCGATGAAAAGGAGCGTCGCGGACTGATCGATTTCCTGTTCGACCCCGTTAACCCCTGGACGCTGATTGCCGTTTCCCGGGATCCTTATTTCCTCGAGAAGAGCGACCGTATACTGGTGATGCAGGACGGTGTCATCCTAAATAATTCCAACAATGCTTAATATCTCTACCCAGCGGGTAAACGAGCAGGTTCGTCCGGAGCGTTTCGAGTCGATAAGTAATGCGGAGGCGAGGACATCGGGAAGGGTTTTTCTTCGCCTGATGATCATTACTTTCGGCTTGCTCATCCTGGCCATGTTCCTTCCCTGGACGCAAAACGTACGGGCCTACGGTACGGTAACCGCCTTCGACCCCAGTCAACGGCCCCAAACCGTACAGTCCGTCATCGGCGGGCGAATCGAGCAGTGGTACATCCGGGAGGGAGATTTCGTGGAGCGGGGGGATACCATTCTGCGGTTGTCGGAAACCAAATCCGAATACCTCGATCCTGACCTGATCGCCCGTACCGAGCAACAGCGGGACGCTAAATCCCTCAGCGAGCAATCCTACCAGGCCAAGGCCGAGGCCCTGGACGTTCGCATCGGAGCCCTCACCAATACGGCCACGCTCAAACTGCAACAGGCCGAGAATAAACTCCGGCAGGCCCGCTTCAAGATCGCCAGTGACAGTATCGAGGTGGAGGCCGCCCGCATCGTTACCAGTACGGCCGACGACCAGCTGGAGCGGATGGAAGAACTCTACCGGGACGGGCTCAAATCCCTGACCGATCTGGAGGCCCGCCGGGTCAAACAGCGGGAAGCGTCGGCGAAACTCATTTCCGCGGAAAACAAGTTACTCACCAGCCGCAACGAAGCGATCAACGCCAGGGTGGAAATTTCCGGTATCCGGGCCAAACTTCAGGAAGACCTGGCCAAGGCCCGGAGCGAACGGCTCAGCAGCCTCAGCGACGTTTATACCGCCCGGGCCGAGGTATCCAAGCTCGATAACCAGGTGAGCAATTACACCCTTCGGAACGGAATGTATTTCGTGACCGCCCCCCAGGACGGTTACATCGCCCGTGCTCTCCAGGTAGGCCTCGGAGAAACGATCAAGGAAGGGGAGCAGATCGTCAGCATCATGCCCTCCGATTACGAACTGGCGGTGGAGGTCTTCGTCGACCCGCTCGACCTGCCGCTACTGGAGCGGGGGGAAGAAGTGAATATCCAGTTCGAGGGTTGGCCGTCCATCGTTTTCAGCGGCTGGCCGAACACCAGCTACGGAACGTTCGAGGGCAAAATAGCGGCCATCGATAACTTCGCCACCGACGGGGGTAAGTACCGTCTACTGGTCAATCAGGATGAACAGGAGTGGCCGGAAGCCCTACGCCCCGGTGCCGGAGCCAACGCCCTTATCCTGCTGGACGACGTTCCCGTCTGGTACGAGATCTGGCGGCAACTCAATGGCTTTCCGCCGAATATCACGGAAGCCGCCCAGGCCAACACCGGTCAGAAAAAGAAGGGTAAATGATCCGATTGCTGCTGCTCCCACTGCTTACGCTGTGTTTTTGCACCCGCGTCCGCGCCCAGACAGAACTGACCCCGGAAGCCTTCCTGGACCTGGTGGCGGAACACCACCCGCTTTCCTGGAGAGCCCGACTCAGAAAGGACCGCGCCGACGCCGAACTGATGATGGCACGTGGCGGCTTTGACCCAAAGGCCTTTGCGGACATTAGCCAGAAATACTTTAAGGGGACCACGTATTACCAACTGCTGGAAGGCGGCGTGAAGGTGCCAACCTGGTACGGGGTGGAACTGAAGGCCACCTACGAAGACAACAGCGGCGTTTACCGCAACCCGCAAGAATTGACGCCGGATGCCGGCCTCTACGCCGCCGGCCTGTCGGTTAACCTCGGTCGCGGCCTGTTCATTGACGAGCGCAGGGCGCAGCTGAGGCAGGCAAGGATCGCTCAGGAGTTGTCCGTTGCCGAGCAGGAAGTATTGCTGAACGAACTACTATACGAGGCCGGTCAGGCCTACTGGGAATGGTACCTGGCCAACCGGGGGCTGGAGGTGTACGAAACCGCCGTCGAACTGGCCCGCCAGCGGCTCGACCTGGTGACCGAAGGAGCCCGACTCGGCGATCGTCCGGCCATCGATACCCTGGAAGCCACCATTCAGTTAACCAACCGGGAACTGGCCCTGGCGGAAGCCCGGCTGGACGTAACCAACGGTGCTGCCCTGCTCGGCGTTTACCTGTGGCTGGAAGGTCGTGTCCCCCTGGAACTGGAACCGGGTACGGTGCCGGTCAGTAGCGTCGTCCTGCCCGAACCGGTTACGGTACCCACCCTGCACCCGGTGCTGCGGGCGACCGAACTCAAACTGGACCAACTGGAGATCGACCGCCGCCTGGCCCGGGAAAATCTGAAGCCGGTCCTGCGGCTGGATTATAATTTTCTCTCCGCCACGACGGGGGATGAACTTACCGCCCAGGTGAGTAACTACAAGTGGGGGCTGACGGCATCCAGTTCCCTCCTGCTGCGTAAGGAGCGGGCAAAATTACGACTCACCGAGATCAAACTCAGTGAGGAGCAGCTGGGGCTTTCCGACAAGCGGGCCACGCTTGGTTTCAAACTGGCGGCTGCTACCAACACCCTGGACATTCTGACCGCTCAGCTTCCGCTGGTGGCACGTAACGCGGATGACACCGAACGTTTGCTGGAAGGAGAGCGACGGCTCTTCGGGCTGGGGGAAAGCAGTCTGTTCCTGGTCAATAGCCGGGAGCAAAAATTCATCGAAACCCAGTTAAAAGTAGCGGCGCTGGAGGCGAAACTCGGTAAGGCTGCCCTCGGCGTTCGCTACGCCGCCGGTACCCTAGGTCGTGTCCGGTAGTTGCCGCAGCCGCACCCATTCGCGGGCATCGAAGTAGAGTAGGGCTTTGTGCTCGAAGGGGTCGGTGGAAAGTTCCTCTATCCCGTCCAGTAATTCCGTGAACAGTCCGTCCTTCTCCCCGGGCAGCGCGTAGAGTAACTTGCTCAGCACGGTGACCAGGAGCCGGTGTACCCGGGCGCTCGCCTTACTCTTACGCAGGTAACGCGTCAGGTTGGTCAGGTGGTAATCTACCACCGAGATGTTCCCCAGTTCGTAATGACAAAGGGCCTCGAGCAGTCGACTGTTAATGATGAGGTCTTCCCGCAGCAGACTGCTACGCCGGTTCAGGATGTCGATGAGGTGGTCCAGTGCCTCCTCGTAGTGGCCCAGGGCGTAAGCGGCCGCGGCGAACTTGTAGAGTAGCAGGCACCAGCGGGACTCCGTAGGCTCGTAGTCCGGTGCCTCGACTTCTCTTCGAATGGCGGCGCCTCGGGTATGGGCCCCTGCGTAATCCCGGGCGGAGAGGAGTACGTTCAGCTCGGTCAGGCTGTGGTAAGTGTGGCCGATGTTCTGGCTGTTGGGGTTGAGCTGTGTCTTATTGTCGCTGAGAAAAGTTGCCAGGCGAGTGCTGTACCTTGCCATGCGGTGGCGATCTCCGGTGAGGTAGCAGAAAATGTGCACGTAGTAGAGGGTACGCATATAAAGGTCAGGATCCTTTACGGTTTCCTGGCGTTCCAGGTCGAAGGTGGAGTTGGCCTGGGTAGCGGCGCTGAGGGCCTCCTCGAAGTCGAGCTGGATGTACTGGTACCACATGGTACTCTGGAAGCGGTTGATCTTCTGCTGAAAGGTGACCGCCACCACTTCCCGGTCGATTCGCCGGGCCTGGATACTGCGGTAGAATTTCCGGTTCTCCTCGGCCTCCTCCGGGCTGCGGCTATGACCGTGTTCTATGTAGCGGCCGTGGATCTGAATGTTCATGTTGAACAGCTCACTGGTATTGAGGACGTTGAAACTCCGTTTTGCGGATTCGTGGACCAGGAACTCCATTTTGTTCTCCACCTGGCGGGAGAGGGTAATGTGGCGGCTCTCGATGAGTTTTTGAAATTCCAGGATTTCCAGGTGAAGCAGGTCGCGGTTATTCTTCACGGCCAGGGCCTTGGCCCGGTCGAGCCCCCTGAGCGCATCGAGGTAAAGCCCCTTACCGTAGAGGATGTGACTGAAGTCGATCAGTTCCCGTAACTCGATGTCGATCTCCTTGTTGATGTAGATCAGCCGGAGGCTGGTCAGGCACTGGGCGTACAGGTGGCGCTTCAGGTTGGAGAGTTGGCCGGCCGACAGGTCGAGGCGCGTCCGGGTGAGATCGTCATCGGGCTCGGTGGCGCGATCGATCAGGTCGAACAGCTGAATGAATTTACTCTCCGTATTGGCCCTGCTGCGCGTGGCGTAAAGTTTGAAATTCCGCTTCTCTGCCTTGGTCATGGACTTGATGAGGCGAAAGAGTTGATTTTTTACGGGGTTGGACATGTGTAGTTATGGCCCTTAATCAGCTGTAATAAAGGGAAATAGAACGGTATGCGTTCTTTGAAGGTGACAAGCTAGTAAATTATCGGGTATTGTTAGGAGGGTGGGGTGGGTACAACTTTGTAGCAGACGAAGCGAAACCGCTTTGCGCTGACCTAACCAGATAGTTTCTTACTTACTACCTACACTCACAAACGAAGTTTCCGTTTCTGACCACTTCGGGAACTTCCCACTAATTCCTCCTTCCCCAGATGAAGAAGATTGAAGCTATCATCCGTCTGTCCCGCTTCGAAAGCATCCGCGATGCGCTCGCGGAGATCGACGTGAAATTTTTCACCCTCGCCGAGGTGAAGGGTTTCGGCCTCCAGCGGGGCGAGCAACTCACTTACCGGGGCAGCGTTTACGACGCGGATTACATCGCCCGCCTTCAGCTGGAAATCCTGGCCCACCCCAATATGGTAGATGCCATCATCAACGCGATCACTTCCGCCGGCCGTACCGGAAAGGTCGGAGACGGTAAGATCATCGTCACCGAAGTGGAGCGTATTGTCCGGATCCGGACGGGCGAAGAAAATGAGAGCGCACTCTGATTGCGTACCGGTCTAACCAAACCGGTTTCCTGATACCCCCCCCTTTACAGCCTTTATCGAATTCTGCCAGATTGATTGTTGCCAGTTCCTGGCGACCCACCCCACTTATTTAGACAACCAACTCCAAATCTTCCCCCATTATGGAAGCACTTTTTACCGTTAATAACCTCTGGATCCTGGTGGCGACCTGCTTCGTCTTCATCATGCACCTCGGCTTTGCCTCCCTCGAGGCCGGCTTCGTGCAGCGTAAGAACGTGGTCAATATCCTCTTCAAGAACTCGATGATCATCTGTATCGGTCTGCTGACCTACTACCTGATCGGGTACAACCTGATGTACCCGGGCGATGCCTGGGCCATCGGCGGCTGGCTCGGGGAACTTCGCCCCAATGGACTGGGCTGCGGGTGCCGTGGCCGACTACGCCGTGGCCGCCGAAGAGGGGGCCACCTACACCGGCTACTCCGATTTCATCTTCCAGGCCATGTTTGCCGCCACCTGCGCCACCATCGTTTCCGGTGCCGTGGCCGAGCGGATCAAACTGGTTCCCTTCCTTACTCTTCGCTACGCTCTTTGTCGCTATTTCCTACCCCATCAGCGGGTCCTGGAAGTGGGGAGCTGGCTGGCTGGATCGAAATGGGCTTTTACGACTTCGCCGGTTCTACCCTGGTACACGCCGCCGGTGGTTTTGCCGCCCTGGCCGCCATTATCCTGCTGGGTGCCCGTAAGGGTAAGTACCGCAAGGACGGCCGGATCACGGCCATTCCCGGCCACAGTATGCCACTGGCGGCCATCGGCGTATTCCTGCTCTGGTTCGGTTGGTACGGCTTCAACGGTGGTTCCGTACTGAGTGCCGACCCGAACGGTGTCTCCCTGGTATTCGTTACCACTTCCCTGGCCGCCGCGGCCGGCGGAGTGGCCGCCTTCTTCATGGCCTACTTCATGTTCAGGAGCTACGATCTGTCCATGGTCCTCAACGGCATCCTGGGCGGCCTGGTCGGTATTACCGCCGGCGCTGACGTAGTGACCGGCAGCTCCGCCATCCTGATCGGCCTGATCGCCGGCGTGATTATCCCGCTTAGCATCGTCTTCTTTGACAAAACGCTCCGGCTGGACGATCCGGTTGGTGCCACTTCCGTTCACGGAGTCTGCGGTATCTGGGGAACCCTGGCCGTCGGTATCTTCAGTACCAACCCCGATCACGGCTTTGTCACCCAGTTCGTCGGCGTGGCCGCCATCGGCGCTTTCTCCTTCGCGACCAGCTTCGGTATCATGATCACCCTCAAGGCGGTCATGGGCATCCGGGTCGACGAGGAAGAGGAGATCAAAGGCCTCGATCTTGGCGAGCACGATATGCACGCTTACACCCTGAGTAAGGAGGACGGCGTCTTTCAGCTGACCTCCGAAAACTAAAAAAGCCCGTCGGTGCTGTAACACCGAACGGGCCCGCCGGAAACGGACGAGCCGCCTCCAACTACTGGATCTTTCCGCCACCGCGGAAGTACAAAGGTAAGTGATACCACGAAAATGGTTGTCTTGCCCGGGGCAGGCTCGTGTCCGGTGATTGTCACCATTCACTCACGAGTTTATCCAATTCCAACATCATGAAATTCATTTCATACACTCTGCTTTACGCTATGCTTATTTTCTCCACGACGGTAATGGCCCAGGATGCGGGTCCCCTTCCCGCGGCCGGGGAACTGGGGGTGCCCCTTTCCGAAGACAAGGAAGCCGACGAAGAAACAGGCTTCTCCCTGACCGGCTACGTGGATGCCTACTACCAGGCCAACTTCATGAACAGCGAGAGCGAAGGGGAGGCCCCGCTTACGTTCCCTACTTCCTTCACCGACGTACCCAACACCTTCGGGATCGGTAACGTCAACCTGCTCCTCGAAAAATCACTCGGAAAGGTGAGCTTCGTCGGGCAGATCGGCTTCGGTCCCCGCGCCTGGCAGGGGAACAGCGATAGCAACAACGAACTGGAGGCCGATCTTGGGGGCTTCAACGCCTCCAGTACCGTCCAGCAACTGTACGTGACCTATTCCCCCAGCGACGCCGTCACCTTTACCCTCGGAAACTTCGGCACCTTCGTGGGCTACGAAGTCATTGACGCTAGTGCCAACGTGAATTACAGCACCAGCTACCTGTTCAGTAATGGTCCGTTCTACCATACCGGCGCGAAGGTGGATTTCGCCATTGCCGAGGGTTTCGGGGCCATGATCGGTGTGTTCAACGACACGGACAGCAAGTTCGATGTCGTGGAAGGCAAGCACCTGGGAGCCCAGCTGAGCGCCGAGAGCGGCGGATTGGCGGCCTACCTGAACTTTTTATACGGAAAGGACGCCGAAGGAAACAATCCGGGGGAGTCAGACGATGATACTAACGAACTCCAGATTGACCTGACGGCTACCTACGAGGTCAGCGAAAGCCTCATGTTCGGCCTCAACGCCAGCAACTACGCCAGTACCATCGACGGTGATGCTACGGGAGACGGGTTTTTCGGCGCGGCCCTCTACTCCACGATCGGAGTGAGCGACGGCTTCGACCTGGGTCTGCGCGCCGAATACTTCGGAGCCATCGCCGAGGAGGGAGACGACGCCGATCAGCCCAGCGTTCTTTCCCTGACCGCCAGCGGTAATTTCACCGTAGGCGATCTACGCATCATTCCCGAGGTCCGCTTCGATTCCGGCAGTAACGGAACCGTCTTCGGTCCCAGCGCTGAGGACGAGTCCGTAGCGGCCTTCATCCTCGCTGCCGTGTACAGTTTCTAATCGACAAAACGAGACCTTATATATAGGTCTCTGAATTCTTTCACTGATTTAACCATCAAACACCTTTTTCAATGGCTATCAAGCACAAACTTCAGTACGTCTGGCTCGACGGTAACAAGCCCATGCAGCACCTGCGCTGCAAAACCCGCGTTGAGGCGGACTTCAGCGGTAAGCTGGAGGATTGCCCGATGTGGAGCTTCGACGGCTCCAGTACCCAGCAGGCTGTCGGTGGCAGTTCCGACTGTCTGCTCAAGCCCGTTGCCATCATCAAGGACCCCCAGCGTAAGAACGGCTTCATCGTAATGACCGAGGTACTCAACGCCGACGGTACCCCGCACCCCTCCAACGGCCGGGCCACCATCGATGACGAGGACCAGGACTTCTGGTTCGGCTTCGAGCAGGAGTACTTCCTCTGGGATCCCGAAACCGATAAGCCTCTCGGCTTTCCCGCCGACGGCAGCGACCCCGCTCCCCAGGGACCTTACTACTGCTCCGTAGGTGCCAACAATGCTTACGGCCGCGAGATCATCGAGGAACACCTCGACGCCTGCCTCGATGCCGGACTGACGGTAGAGGGCATCAACGCGGAAGTAGCTCCCGGCCAGTGGGAATTTCAGACCTTCGCCAAGGGAGCGAAGGAAGCCGGTGACCAGATCTGGCTCGGCCGCTTCCTGCTGGAGCGCGTTGCCGAGCAGTACGGCATCGCCATCAACTACGAATGTAAGCCGGTGGCGGGCGACTGGAACGGCTCCGGTATGCACGCTAACTTCTCTAACTCTTTCCTCCGCAACAGTGGTAAAAAAGAAGACTACGAGAAAGTCTGCGAGGCCTTCCGCCCCCTCACCAAGGAACACATCGAAGTCTACGGACACGACAACCACCTCCGCCTGACCGGCCTCCACGAGACCCAGAGCATCCACGAGTTCAGCTTCGGTATCTCCGACCGGGGTGCCTCCATCCGTATCCCGGTAGCCACCGTGGAACGTGGCTGGAAGGGCTGGCTGGAAGACCGGCGTCCCAACAGTGCCGCCGACCCCTACAAGGTGGCCGCGCGGATCGTCAAGACCGTGAAGCCCGTTTCCGCCTAGTTGTCGCCGGTTTAACCTTCCTGCGGCAGCGCCGTAAGCAGGTTAAATCAGCATATTGCCCGGGCTGCCGAAAGGTGGTCCGGGCTTTTGCGTTTGGGCGGCGGGGCGCAGGTGCAAAATTTTAAAATGTAAGCAGGGATCGTAAGATCAATTAGGGTCGTGTTAAGTAAAATTATTACAGCACCTAGTTAGTGTCTGGCTGCTGTACCTTAATCGCCGAACCTCACCAGCACTATGGAAAGAT
>CAWISE010000009.1:0-720000 GCA_963838715.1 Lewinellaceae bacterium | reverse complement strand
AGGAGTGTAGTTACCGCGTACTGACGGAATAGTACGTTGAAGGTTGGGTAAAACTGACCGATAGTACAGATTTGTTTTCGGACAAATTTGAGTGTAGCGAAGCGACTTCCAAGAAATAGCGAGTGAAGCAGCCCGTACCGTAAACCGACACAGGTAGTTGAGGAGAGTATCCTAAGGCGCTCGAGTGATTCATGGCTAAGGAACTAGGCAAATTAGACGCGTAACTTCGGGAGAAGCGTCGCCCACTCCGGGAGGAGTGGGCCGCAGTGAAGAGGCCCAGGCGACTGTTTAGCAAAAACACAGGACTCTGCTAAATCGCAAGATGAAGTATAGGGTCTGACACCTGCCCGGTGCCGGAAGGTTAAGGAAGGGGCTTAGGAGTAATCCAAAGGTCTTAACTGAAGCCCCGGTAAACGGCGGCCGTAACTATAACGGTCCTAAGGTAGCGAAATTCCTTGTCGGGTAAGTTCCGACCTGCACGAATGGTGTAACGATCTGGGCACTGTCTCGGCCATGAGCTCGGTGAAATTGAAGTATCGGTGAAGATGCCGATTACCCGCAACGGGACGAAAAGACCCCGTGAACCTTTACTACAGCTTCACATTGCATTAGGGTATAAGATGTGTAGGATAGGTGGGAGACTACGAAGGGGCCACGCCAGTGGTTTTGGAGTCGTCCTTGAAATACCACCCTTCTTATACTTTGATGCTAACTCCCGGAAAGGGGAGGACCGTGTGTGGTGGGTAGTTTGACTGGGGTGGTCGCCTCCTAAAGCGTAACGGAGGCTCGCAAAGGTTCCCTCAGCATGGTTGGTAATCATGCGAAGAGCGTATGAGTATAAGGGAGCTTGACTGAGAGAGAGACATCTCGACCAGGTGCGAAAGCAGGCTCAAGTGATCCGGTGGTTCCGTATGGAAGGGCCATCGCTCAAAGGATAAAAGGTACTCCGGGGATAACAGGCTGATCTCCCCCAAGAGCTCACATCGACGGGGAGGTTTGGCACCTCGATGTCGGCTCGTCACATCCTGGGGCTGAAGAAGGTCCCAAGGGTTGGGCTGTTCGCCCATTAAAGTGGCACGCGAGCTGGGTTCAGAACGTCGCAAGACAGTTCGGTCTCTATCTGTTGCGGGCGTAGGAATATTGAGGAGATCTGTTTCCAGTACGAGAGGACCGGAATGGACGTATCTCTAGTGTACCGGTTGTGGCGCCAGCTGCAGTGCCGGGTAGCTATATACGGAATGGATAAGCGCTGAAAGCATCTAAGCACGAAGCCAACTCCAAGATGAGTATTCCCCTGAGGGTCGCAGAAGATTACTGCGTTGATAGGCTGTAGGTGGAAGTGTGGTAACACATGGAGCCGAGCAGTACTAATCGCCCGACAGCTTCCTTTTTTCTTTTTTAACCGGCCGTGATTTTCTTCGGAGCGTCGCGGAGAGGTGGGAAAGAAGTCTTCATAGAGGTTTAGAAGTACGTTAAGTATGACTAGAATTTATGAGTCAATAATATCAGGAAGACGCTTGAAGATTATTATTTTTTACAGACGGTCTTAATGTGGCCGTACGATCCGCAATAACGTCGGGAATTATCCCGGTGACTTTGAATTGCTTCTCTTACCCTTGTCAATTTTTCAAAAGTGAAAAACTAGAAGATCGACATCAAAGAAACGGAACTTGTCCTCGGCTCCCACTCCATTGGAGCGGGCGTTGGGAGAGGTTCAGAAGACTTTGGTGGCTATAGCGGGCAGGATCACCTCTTACCATACCGAACAGAGAAGTTAAGCTGCCCAGCGCCGATGGTACTTGGACTAGATCCCGGGAGAGTAGGTCGCTGCCAATTTTATGAAAGCCTCATCGCAGTACTGCGGTGGGGCTTTCTCCGTTGGGGGAAGAAGGGGGAGGAGTTGGTAGGAATGGGAAATAGGAATAGTGGACACATTTAGGTGAACAGTCTCGAAACCCGTCCCTACTCTGATATGCCTACCCGCCCTCTGCGTCTCTGCTCCTCTGCGCCCTCTGCGTGAACGTAGCTCAGCAGTCCGGCCTCTGATATGCCTACCCGCCCTCTGCGTCTCTGCTCCTCTGCTCCTCTGCGCCCTCTGCGTGAACATAGCTCAGCAATCTCCGCGCGAAAAAACCCTCCCACGTCGCTGCGTCCACTCCCTCTCACCGAGAATTCCCCCCACTCGTCGATTCGACACCTTTTCCCCTCCCCGAATCGTTACCTTAGTAGCAAACATCATCCCTATGCTGTTCCTACTGACCGCCCTCTTCCTCTCCGCCTGGTTCTGGCGACTGAATTACAAGGACGCCTCCCTCTGGATGCTCCTCACCTACGCCGGAATAGGTGCCCTCGCCTACACGGACTACCAGAACGCCTCCGTCCTCTCCGAAGCCTTTCCCAAAATCCTGAAAGATTTCATCCTCCTGGGCATGATCGGTTTCGTACAGAACCTGGCCATCCACAAACGCATCAGCATCCTGACGGCCGTGATTACCATCCTCGGGTTGTTCGCCGCCGCCCACTTCCTGGAGGACTATCTCCCCGCGGACGACACCCCCTTCCTCACCGCCGATCTGGCCGATCCCGGTCTGCTCGTCGAGCTCGCGGAAGGAGCGGACGACACCGCGCTGATGACCTACGCCGCTGCCAGAGGATTCAGCCTGGCACCTGCGTTCTCGCCCAAATACGGTGAGGAAACACTCCTCGATAATTTTATGGACCTGGACATCGGTACCGCTGATGCCGAAAGCATTATCCGGGAACTGGCCGGCATCAAGGGTGTCACTTACGTGGAGCCGAACGAGGTGATCCTGGTGGAGCCGATGATTGAGTCGACCGATGTGGTAACCGCTACGGGGAACCGCAGTAGCCTGGGCATCAATGACCCCGGAGTGGAGGAACAGTGGGCGATGGAAGCGCTCGACATGACGGCCTACTACCAGTTACTCGCCCGGCAACGACCCAAAAAGAGGGCACGAATCGCCATTCTCGATACGGGGATCGATGGCCGTCACGAGGACCTGACCGACAACTATTTTTCCGTGGAGAAGCGGTACGATAACGACCCGATGGGACACGGCACCCACTGCGCCGGTATCGCAGCGGGGGTGACGAACAACGGACTCGGTATCGGTAGCCTCGCCGGTCCCGGTAACAGTCCCTTCGTGGAGATCACAAGTATCAAAGTACTCAGCGCCGGGGGGCAGGGTACCCAAAAATCCATTATTGCCGGCATCATCGAGGCCGTTGACGAAAACGTCGATGTCATTTCCCTTTCCCTGGGCGGCGTCAGCAACCAGAGCCGGGAACGGGCTTACTCCCAGGCCGTGAAGTACGCCACCGACCGGGGCGTGATCGTAGTGGCTGCCGCCGGGAACAGCAATCGCCCCGCTACCGGCTACGCACCCGCTAATGCAAAGGGGATCATCACCGTGGCTGCCCTGGACCCCTATCTGCTCCGTGCCCCCTTCAGCAACCGTACGGATGGGATCGCCCAGCCGATTGCGGCCCCCGGTGTCGGAATCTTCAGCACGGTACCCGATAACAACTACCGCAAGTACAGCGGAACGAGTATGGCCTGCCCGTTCGTGGCCGGCCTGCTGGGGGTGATGAAGTCCATCAATCCGGAACTCTCCCCGAAGGCCGCCTACGAGATCATTCGGGATAGTGGAAAGTCCACCAACGAAACCCGGGTGACTGGGCGGATCGTGCAGCCCGCCGCCGCTTTGCGGGCTACGCTAGCGAGATAGCATTTACCTTGCCGTCATGGATTTACAACTAGCCGATAAAAAGATTGCCGTGGGCGGAGCCACCAGTGGCCTGGGCCGGGCTGTCGCCGAAAGACTGATCGAGGAAGGAGCTACCGTCATCGGAATTGCCCGCCGGCGTACTGTTCTGGAGGAAATGGTGCAGACGCACGGAGATAAATTTATTCCCCTCGTCGCCGATCTGAGTGACTCCAGTGCCGTACGTGCCCTGGGAGAGCAGTTGACCGAGCAGCAACTATACGGCTGTCTGCTGAATGCGGGCGGTCCCCGGACGGGCGCGACTCTGGACCTCAGCATGGAGGACTGGGACGAGGCTTACCGGATGACGCTGCGCTGGAAGATTCAGTTGACGGCGGCGCTGGCTCCCGGCATGATCGCACGGAGGAGCGGGCGGCTGCTTTTCCTCGAGTCCGTATCCATAAAGCAGCCCATCGATAATTTAGTACTGAGCAACTCGTTTCGCGCGGGCGTGGCGGGCTACGTCAAGACGATCAGCCGGGAATTGGGGGCTGACGGAATTACGGCCAACATCATCAGCCCCGGTTATCACGCTACTTCGCGGATCACGAGCGTCCTGGAAAAGGCGGCGGAACTCCAGCATATTTCCCTGGAAGAAGCCAAGGCCAATTTCGTCGGAGAGGTTCCCACCGGTTCCCTGGGAGACCCGGCCGATTTCGCTACGCTGGCCGCCTACCTGCTTTCTCCCCTGTCCGCTTACATCACCGGCCAGACCCTGAGCGTCGACGGCGGATTGACCCGCCACCTCACCGGATAAGTTATTCCCGACCCATTTTTCGATCCACCCAGCGCAGGACGGGCTTTACGCTCAGTCCGTGCAGCAGGATAGAGAACAGAATGGTGAAGTTCACAATACTCCAGACCGCATCGATTTCGTCAAAATACTCGCTATTGTGGGCGTAGGATAAGTAGTACAGACTGCCCACTCCCCGAATGCCGAAGTAGCTGATGGCCAGCTTTTCGACCGTCGGTAATTTCGACGGGAGGAAGGCGATCATGCCCGCCAGCGGCCGGATCAGAAGTACCAGCGCAACCCCGATGAGGGCACCCTCCAGTGTCAGGTCCTTCAGTCCGCCCGTGGCGGTAATGCCCCCGAAGGCGATCAGGAAAATACCGAGAACCGCCTGTTCCACCTGGTCGGCGGCATTGTAACTCTCCCGCTGAGATTCCTCATCCACGTTATCCGTGCGTCGGCTGACCGCCGCGGCCACGAAGACCGCCAGGAAGCCGTAACCTTCCACGATCTCCGTCAGGGCGTAGGTGATCAGCGTGGCCGCCAGAATGAAAAATCCTTCCTCGATCTCGGTGTCCCGCGCCGCGCTGAGGCGCTCCTTGAATTTGCGGAACGTCCACGATAGCCCCCGGCCCATCGCGTACCCCATCAGGGAGCCGACGATGATCCGGTAGCCGAAATCCCACCAGGCCCAGGTGATCAGGGTATCGGATACGGAGGTTGCCCCCGCCAGAGCAATGGCGAGATAAACGAAGGGGAAGGCCAGTCCGTCATTCAGCCCCGCCTCCAGGGTAAGGCCGAAGCGGACCTCGTCTTCCGGAGTGTCATCGTTAGGAGGACCGACCTGTACGTTGGAAGCCAGTACCGGATCCGTAGGAGCCAGTACCGCGCCGAGCAGAATGGCCGTAGCCGGGGCCAGCCCGATCCAGATACCCAGGCCGGCCACCGCCGCAATGGTCAGCGGCATGGCGATGGCCAGCAGGTACCAGCCCGCTGACCAGTTCTTCCAGCCGGGGTCCCGGTCCAGTTTTAAACCGGTGGCGGCCAGGGAGATGATCACGATGAACTCCGTGATGTATTCCATCACCTGACGGTCGAACCGGTGGTCCTCCGGGTTCATCAGCGGGAGGTCAAAGGGTAGGGAGAAAATCAGGAAGCCGAAGGCAACGTAAATCATGGGCAGACTGAGAAGGCGATTCTTCAGTAGCCCGGGCAGAATGAAGGTTCCCAGTAGCGCAAATCCGGCCAGTAAAAGTAGAAGTATGTGTGTGGTCAAGCTGTTGCTTTGTACCTGAACGGCGAAGAAAGGATAGGGTTCGTACTTTCACGGGATGAAGTCTCCCCTCCAGAGTCAACGTGATCTCTTTCCCCTCGAATACGGGGACGGCTACCTGAACGGTGCTTCCCGCTCTCCCCAACTCAAAGCCGTGGCCGCCGCCGCCCGTCATGCCCTCAGCTGGCGGGAAGCTCACTCCCATATGCCGATTCCGGCATTCTTCGATCCGGTGAGCAGCGTAAAAAGTGAATTTGCCAAACTGATCGGTTGTCCGGACCCCGAATGCATCGCCCTGATTCCCTCGGCTAGCT
Organism: Lewinellaceae bacterium; assembly: GCA_963838715.1. Taxonomy (GTDB): domain Bacteria; phylum Bacteroidota; class Bacteroidia; order Chitinophagales; family Saprospiraceae; genus Neolewinella. The sequence goes on along the minus strand of CAWISE010000009.1, from coordinate 713,895 downwards.
ACGGGATCTCCACGGTGGCGAAGAACCTCCCGCTGCGGAGGGGGCAAAACATCATTATCGCGGAGGACCAGTTTCCGAGTAATTACTACGCCTGGGCGCGGCTCTGCCGGGAAAGGGAGGCGGAACTGAGGATCGTGGCCCGGCCCGTGGACGGACGTAGCTGGTCGGTCGCCGTCGGGGAGGCCATCGATTCCGCTACCGCCGCCGTCGCCATTGCCCAATTGCACTGGGCGGACGGCACGCTGTTTGATTTGCCCGACCTGCGCCGGCGGACGGATGGGGTAGGGGCCTGGCTGGTGATTGACGGAACCCAGTCGGTGGGTGCCTTTCCCTTTGACGTATCCCTGATTCGTCCCGATGCGCTCGTAGCCGGTGGCTATAAGTGGCTGATGGGGCCCTACGGTTGCGGTTACGCCTACTACGGGGAGCGAATGGACGGTGGCGTACCCCTGGAGGAAAACTGGATCAACCGCGCCGGTAGCGAAGACTTCCGCCGGCTGGTCGACTACCGGGAAGACTACCGCCCGAAGGCCGGCCGGTACAGCGTAGGGGAACACAGCAATTTTATTTTCGTCCCCATGATGGAGGCAGCCCTCAGCCAGGTGAATGCCTGGGGCCCGGATCGTATTCAGACGTATACCGGTGGGTTGTGGGAACCGATCCTGCCCCGGCTCCGGGCCCTGGGCGTCCGCCTTCCGGAAAGCTACGGTAATCACCTCGTCGGGCTGCGGTTGCCGACCACGATCGACGGGGACCGGCTGACGAAGGCCCTTGCCGACCGCCGGCTCCAGGTTTCCTACCGGGGCGACGCGGTACGGGTATCTCCCAACGTCTACAACTTCGGGGGGGAGATGCTGCGATTGGCGGAGGCGCTGGAGGAGGCCGTTGTGTAATCGTTCGGGACGTCGGCAGTAACCAGAAAGAGGGCGCGGACGCAGGTGCAAAATATAAAGCTCGCACCTGCGTCCGCGCCCCTTGCCCATATCAGTCGTCCACGTAGCTGTCGTACCGGTCAAACCGGAGACCGGGGTAAGCCGATCTGGGGGGCAGTTCCTTGTTTTCACCCAGGGCAACGCGCAGGTGGTCGACCGTGCCCCGTAGCTGTTCGGGATTGTGGAAATTTTCCAGTTCCAAGGACAGCCCCCGCAGGTCGATGGGCTCGAAGGTATACACCCCGGATAACCGGATCAGCTTGGCCTCCAGCGGGCCGGCCGTGAGAAAGGTGGGGCGTAATTCCGCGCTGCTGGTGGAAACCCTGCTCGAGTTTTGTAACGAGACGTAGTTGTTCCCGTGCGCCGTCAGGTTGAGCCGCAGGGTCACCAGCTGATCGGTGCGGAAGAGGGAACCGAAGTCCGGCTTGAGGGTGGTGTTGTCCATACGCAGACGAAGGGAGCGGAGCTGAGCCGCGGGGCCGCTGGCCCTGACCTCCCGCCCTAGCGTGGGGTCGTGAACGATACGGAACCCCGGCCGCAGTATCACCTGGTCCAGGTAGGAGTTGAGGTGGAAGATGGTGTCCAGACGGGGGGAGGCGGCACTCACTTCCACGATATTATCCAGCTTTGCCTGCATCCGGATAACCGGTTCGTCTTCCGCGGTCAGTGGCCCCCGCAACCAAAAGAAGCGGTCGGAAAAACTGAGCAGCGTGATCAGGATGGCGGAAATGAAGAGTAGAAAGGATAGGGATTTCATCAGGCTTCTTTTTTTACGATACCGATGGACACGGCGGCGAAGGTCAGTATCACGATCAGGACAGTGAGGAAGGTGGAAAAGGGGTTTGCGGCCTTCACGATCAGTGAGGGGGCGGTCGAGAAATTGGTACTTTCTCCAATCAGCCCGACGACGTTCGGATCGGTCAGGACGTCGGCCCGCAGCAAGTAATCGGACGGCACGTCAAATTCGCCGAGGGCGGAAAACGCAATGCCGAATACCAGCAGTAGGCCGAAGATGATCAGACCGTCCCGCTTACGGAAGGTGATCGTGGGGTAGACCCAGATCAGCAGGGTCATGTAGTAGGCCAGGATACCGACGAGAATGTCCGGAAAGAGATCGGCCAGACCGGGAGCGATGATTCCGAATGGTTCGATCCCGCACACCACGGCAAGTACGAGTAAAACAGGAACGATTGAGATCAGGGGCGCAACGATCAGCAGCATGATGGCAATGAAGGCCACCCGGCTGAACGGGCTCATGGGTAAGCTGTAGAACCCCTCCAGGATATGGTCTTTCTGGTAAAGCCGGTTCATCATCCGCCCGCCGACTATGTTAGCCACGACGTAACTGATTACCGAAACGATGGCGATAATGGCTCCGTAATTGAAGTAGTGATAGTCATTCGTGATGCTGGAAATACTGCTGGAGACGTCAATCACCATATAGTCAAAATTATAGATGACCAGGGCAACCAGCATGACGAGGCCGGATAGAAAGTATAAAAACTTGGGGAGCTGGGCGATTTCCAGCCGTAGCGCATTCAGCAGGTTATTCATGGTGGGTGGTATTGTCAGCGGGTGTGTCGCCTGCTTCGTTAAGGAGATCGACCAGTTCCTCGGTCGTAATGCCGAGTAGGTCCAGACTGTGACGCAGGTCGGGGAGCACGTCATCGATAAACTCCCGACGGCGGATGTCCAGGGCGGCGGCGCGCCCCCGCTCGGCCACGAAGTAACCGGTACCCCGCTTGGTTTCCACGACCCCCAGGTCTTCCAGATCGCGGTAAGCCCGCATGACGGTATTGGGCGTTACGCCGATGTCGATGGCCAGGCCGCGGACGCTGGGGATCCGTCCTCCGTTGGCCCAGCTGCCGTTCAGTAACTGGTCGATGCCGAAGTTGGCGATCTGCTGGTAAATGGTGGTGGCTTTCTTCAGGGTCATAACCGACTGCTTTGCCGGCCCGCGAGGGTGGCCGAGGGAAGCCGCACCTTACCCGAGGTCAGTGCGAGGTAAAGGGACTCCAGGTGAAATTCAGCCGTGGAAGGGCGGCCGTCGTCGTGAATCGTGAACCAGCCTCCGGGAATACGCCGGTGGTAGCCGGTATCGCTGTAGGGAGGCTGGGTGGTCACCACGTTGAAGCTGAACAGGTCCCGGGCCGTCATCAGGTCCAGGAAGATGTCCGTCCTGCCTTTTTGAAGCAGTAAAAGATTATCCACGACCGGACTGATCTCTTCCAGGAGGTGAGTGGCAATGATGATGGTTTGCCCCGCTTCCGTACCGGCGATCAGTGCCCGCCGGAATTGCTCCTTGCCCTCGATGTCCAGCCCCGTGGTCGGCTCATCCAGCAACAGCAACTGGGTACGGGTGGCGAGGGCGAAACTCAGCTGTGCCCGCCGTTTCTGACCGAAAGAAACCTTCCGGAGTGGGCGGTCGGGATCCAGGCCGAAGGTATCCAGGGTGTCCAGGAACAACCGTGCGTCGAAATTAGGGTAGAATCGACCGTAGTGGCCACCGATCCTGCGGGAGGACCAGTCCGGGAAGTAGGGCTCGGTCGCCAGAAAGTACAGCCGCTGCTGAAGGTCGAGGGACCGTTCGCCGGGGACGTGCCCGAGGACCTTTAACCGGCCGCTCCGGGGAAAACGAAGGCCGGCCATGAGTTTGAGTAAGGTAGTTTTGCCCTCCCCGTTCGGGGCACAGAGCGCGGTAATACCGCCCTCCCCGATGGAAAGCGTCACATCCCGCAGCAGGTCCTGTCCCCGCTCGTAGCGGTAAGTCAGCCCTTCGGATTGAATGATCATGATGTACTGTTTAGGTGTGTTACTTCAGTAATACACTGCAACAGTAAGGGTAGGGTAGCCGGGAACCTAATTCCGGGGGCGGGTTATCGACGAACGACGGCGTGGGGCCGTCCAATTTACTCGCTCACCATGATTTTGCGGGTAAACTGCCCTCCACCGGCTACCGTCATCCGCCAGGTATACAAACCCGCCTTCAGTTTTGGGGCCCGCAGGAACAAGCGATGATCCCGCCGTCCGGCCAGGGTATGGTCCCGGCTCCCGACCAGCCGGCCGTTGATGTCGAATAGTTCGGTGAGGACCCGCCCGTCTGCCGGAGCGTATACGGGAACGTAGGTGCGGGGACCGGCCGGGTTGGGCTGGGGCAGGCCGACCGTCCATTCTCCGAGCGCCGTGGCGCGCAGCCTGCCCGTCTGGACGGGGCTGATGTTATCGCTACCGTCCGGGTAACGACGACGAATACGGTAGTAGTAAACGGTTCCCACCGCTACGTCTCTATCATCGAAAGCATAAGACTGGGTACCCCGTTCGCTGCGTGCGGAGAGCCGACCGATGGACTTGAAGTTCCGACCGTCCAGGCTGCGCTCGATCTCGTAGCCGCCACCGGCCAGGTTCCCGCCCGTCTGCCACTCCACGTGTATAGTTTCGTCCCGGTCGACTACCGTGGTGTCGTACCATTCCTCTCCGGGAGCCTGCCGGCAACCGTTCGCGATGGGCAGGTAGGTGAAGCCCTCCCGGAAAATACCGCGGACGGTAACCGCGGCCACTTCGAACCAGTCTACCAGGATACTGCCGTAAATATCCCGAAAATCGTACTGCATCGGGACGCCCGCCTGCTGGTCCACTTCCGTATCGATTTCCGGGGAGTTACCCAGCACCTGGGGGGCCACGCACTCTCCGAAGAGGAACATCGGCGCGGCCGTGCCGTGGTCCGTACCGCTACTTCCGTTGCTGCGAATACGACGACCGAATTCACTGAAGGTCATGCCCAGTACCCGGTCGGCCAGACCTAGCTGCCCCAGGTCGTCCTGGAAGGCGGTGATGGCTTCACTGAGTTCCCGCAGCAGCTCCGGGTGGCGCCCCTCCAGGATGCCCTGCGCGCTGTGGGTATCGAAACTACCGAGCGTAGCTACGTATATCTTGGTGCCCAGCCCACCACTGATGCAGTAGGCTATGTTCCTCAGCTGGGCGGCCAGTCCGGAATCCGGATAGTCGGCCATGCTGTTACCGGCCTCGGCGGCGGCCTGTACAACCTCTCCGTAGCTGTTACTCTGCCCGATCAGTTCCCGCACGTAGCTGACTTCGCTGCCGTAATAGTTGTCGGGTAAGGGGGTGTTGCCGCCCGGCGCGATGTAGTTGTAGGAGAAAGGATCGCGGACGGCCTGACTGAAATTAGACTGGGTACCCTGGCAGGTTTCCGACACGACATTACCCATGGTCATGGAGAAAGGGTAGGGGAACTGGGCGCTGGGGTAATCCACGGGGTAGTCCGGGTGGTCCAGTTCGAGATACCGGCCCAGCCACCCGGTGGTGGTGGCGGAAATGTCCCGGTCTCCCCGTGTCCAGATGTCCGTTGAACGGAAGTGGCTACGGTCCTGGTTGGGGTAGCCCGTGCCCTGGATAATTCCCAGTTTACCTTCGGTGAATAGCCGGGCCATACCGCTCATGGAGGGGTGGAGGGCCGTGTTGGCGTTCAGTAGGTGAGTGCCGGCCGCCGGGATGGCTACGTTGGATCGTACCGCCGTCAGGTTATCCAGTTGGTCGAGACCGATCACGGTATTCAGCCCGTCGTTCCCCCCCGTCAGCTGGATCAGTACGAGCACCCGGTCGCTGTTCGGACTCACCAGCCGGGAAAACAGCGCGGTCGGGTTGGCCCCCACCTGAGTGGCGAACAGGGGCAGACTCAGGGCAGAGGAGGAGCGGAGGAAATCTCTACGGTTCATGGTGTAGGAATAAAGGAGTGAGGGAAGCGGTAGACAAAGGGGGCGACGGAGCGCGGGTGCAAAATTTGCGGCGAAGGCTTGCCGGTCAGTTAACCTGAAATTCGGCCAGCTGTAGCAGTCCGAACAGCATCTCCGTCAGCCGCCTTCTGACGGACTGTACGATCTCCTCATTTCTCGGGTTCTCGATGTAATCCCCGTACTCACCGGACCAGACGAAATCATCCAGGCCGGGTAGGAGCAGGTCCTTCAGGGCGGCGTGCTGGATGTCATTCAGCCCGTGCGGCAGGAAACGCTCCCCGAACTCCGTGATCATGGCATCCGGAGAGTAAGGGTCCTCGAAGGTCTCTAGGTAGGGTAGCCAGTCCGCCTGGTGCCGCTGCCGGTCCCAGAAGTAGGCTCCCGTGGTTGCCCTTTGCTGTATCTCCACCCGCAGTTGGAGGGTGGAACCATTCAGCCACAACCGGTTGAAGGCCGGTTCCTGGTAATAGGCCGTCCACCCGGCGACGGTAGGCGGCATACGGATTTGCATTCCCGTCAGGTTGAGGTGGTTATTGAGTGGGCGAACGGAGCTATACTTCTCGTACACGTTAGCCCGTTCGTACCAGCCGACGGGGCGAAAAATACTGTGGATGAATTCGAGCGGATTTTTGATCATATCCCCGACAATCGACATCTCGTAGAAGTGGGCGGAACGGAAAAGTGCCGCCAGGACTGGCCGAACCTCGTAGTCGTTATCCACCATGATGCGGGCCAGCGGCTCGATGATCTCCGTCTCGACCGTTTCGTCGATCTTGTAGTACACGAAGTAGCGGTAGAGCTTGCGACAAAGATGGCGGGCCACCTCATCTTGCTCGAAGATGATGTCGATGATGTCCGCGTACTCCCGATCCTCCCCGTTTTCAATGATCCGATTACCAAAACGGTGGCTCAGTTGTTTCGTCTCCCGGTCGTGTCGGCTTCGGACGTAATAGCCTTCCGGGACTTGCCCGGGGGCAGTGATGCGTATGTTGCGGGTAGCCCAGCCGGTAAAGCCACGGGCCATTTCCGTCACATCCTGCTCCGTGTAGTGCGTGTAGTCGCCGTCGGCTACCTGCGGCCCCTTACCGATGGTGAATAGTTCCAGTATCTCCCGGGCAAAGTTTTCGTTCGGCTGACCCACCCTGTTTTGATTGCCGTCCAGAAAAACGAGCATGGCGGGGTGAATGGTGATATCCTTGACCAGTTGCCGGAAGTTACCGACGGCCAGCGTACGGTACTTCGACAGGAAGTCGTATATCAGCCCGCTACTGTTATTATTACCGGCCATACCGAAGTGGTTGTGCCAGAACAGCATCATTTTGTCCCGTACGTTAAATCCGGTCTCGGCCGTACTCAGGATCAGCCAGCTGTCGAGGCTGCGCGTTCGGGCGTTGTAATCTTGTTGTGCGTCACTCCGGGGAGTGTACAGGTTTACCCAGCTGTCTCCGATACCCGCGTCGGGGTGCCCGTCGTAGTCGTAGTACACCGGTGGGGCGGGCAGGGGAATATCCTCCAGGAGTCGGTTTACCGCGGCTTCCAGCCCCAGTAAACGGGCCTCGTCCATCTCTTGCTTGATCGGGCCGTAGCAGGCTCTCCTGAGCAGGTGGGCGGCCTGCCGGTTCGTCCAGGGGCCGGTGTAGGGGGAGAGGGAATTGATGGACGTAAGCGTGGCCGTGCTCATACAAGAAGATTTCTTTCCAGCCGCGGGAAACGGGCCGGATGGTGGGTGCGTACTGATTTGACTGATAACCGGGAAGGAGGTTTAATCTCAGCTGACTAAAATTACTCACTTAATTGAGTACTTTATTTCCTATGCGTCCGTAAACGCATTTATTCGCAAGTATTCGTTTAACTAACGATTAATATCTTTCCATCGCCTGAATTTTGGAGTAATCAAAACCGACTTTATGTCCACACTCCACAATCAGGTCCACCTCATCGGGCGGGCCGGCCACGAAGTCCGTCTCATTCACCTGACGGACGATACCCCACTGGCCCGACTCCGGCTCTACCAGCGGGAGCTGTCTCCCAGTCGGCAGTTCCCGACCCAGGCCCACTCCCTGGTGGCCTGGCGGGAAACGGCCGTGCAGTTGTACCGTCACGTCGGCCGGGGCGATAAACTCCTCATCCAGGGCCGGCTGGTTAACCGTCAGTTAGAGCGGGACGGAAAGACGGAGACCCGTTACGAAATTCACCTCAATTACTTTACGGTACTGGAACGTCGGTCCGCCCCACGGGTGGAAGGCTGCCTCAACGAACCTGCTCCGGTACTCCTTAACCCAGACAAATCATGAATACCGTTTCTCTACTGGGGCGGGTGGTGGGTCGCCCCGTCTACTTCTGTACCAAGGGGGGGCACGACCTGACCCGGATCATTCTGCGTACCGAAACCGGCCCGCCGACCAATCGTACCCGCCAGTCACACCACTGTATCGCCTGGGGCCCGGCCGCCCTGCAGTTACACGAACACCTGCGCCCGGGAGACCGGCTGATGGTAGGCGGGGAGCTCCGGTATCGTCAAAGAAAGGACGCTGCCGGCCGGACTTCCGTGCGGACTGAAATTCACGTACTCGGATTTACCTTTCTGGATACTCCTCAGATCAGATCCTCGAGGGTGACGATGGTGTCGTAGAGGCGGCCCTCCCTTTCGAGTCTTAGGCGGAGTCGGGTGCCCTGCTTGCCCTCGAAGCGGTTAATGATCCCGCCCAGGGAAAGGAAGATGCTGGGCTTTCCGTTGAGGCGACGGATCAGGTCTCCGCTCCTGATGCCGGCCCGTTCCGCGGGGCTGTCCTTTACTACGTTCTGGACGATGAATTTTCGCAGATTTCGCCCGCCGGCCACTACGGTAAGTCCGGTACGGTCATACTGGAATGTTTGTTTCCAGTCTTTACCCACGGAGCGAAAGTAAACTTCCTGACGAACGTAATCGACCACCACCGTAAACCGCTTCAGGATCCGGTTCCCGACGATACCTTCCCGCCGGTTGAGATAGGACTGGGTGGTGTCGATCTCCTGGAAGTAAGTGATCACGTCGTCCAGTTTCCGCCCCCCGACGCTGACCCGGCGGGAGCGGCCTACATTCCCCGTCATCTTTCCCCCCAGCCCATTCGCGATGGAGGTGGGGAGTAACCGCTCGGGCAGGTTCTCTCCGGTGGTATCCGGAAAGGTGTGGAGTAAGAGGGGCAGCCCCGCTCCGGTGTCCAGTAAGAGTTTTCGGAGTTCCGCTTTCTCTCCGCTCACCTGGATCGGCAGGTAGAGGTAGGGACGATTACGGATAAAGGTGGCCGTTGCCTGACGGTAGTTCCGCCCCGGCTCGTACCCACCGGGTTCGAGCAACACCATTACGCGGCGGCGGTAGTCGAACTGTACCACGAACCGCATCAGGAAGTCGGCTCCCAGGATGCCGTGAATGTCCGTCCCGGTCACTTTGGCGAAGTCGAAATACTTTTCGCCCAGTACCAGGACACTACGCCCACGGGCGAGCAATTGCTGTTCTATTTCCAGGTCGATACCCGTTGCGAGGTGGGCGACGAGCACGGAATCTACGTCGGCCCCCCTCACCTCGAAGCGACGGCGGTAATCGATGCCCAGCTCATCCGTCATGTCTTTATCAAGGATCAGGGTATTTTCCGCGCCGGTATCGACGACGAAGCGCATGGCTATCCGGTCGTTCATCAGTACGCGGACGACGATGAAATCATTTTCCAGGAGAAAGGGGATTTCAATACGTCGCCCCTTTCCGAGATGCACCAGGTCTAATTGCTGGGCCACGGCACTGCTTCCCAGGGGAAAGAAGAGCAGTCCGAGTAATGCGGGAAGCAGGATAACGGGAAAGCGTCGCAACAAGAGGGAGACAGTTGAATGTACTGCTGTAAGATACGGAAAAGAGAAAGTATGGATTACAGGTCGATGAAATAGGCGGACAGGGGTTGCCAGTGGCTGTCGCGCGGTAAATTCGGGTGGTAAAATTGTTCTCCCGGCGTCATGCCCACCGCCCGCATTACCCGTAAAGAAGGTTCGTTACCCGACACCGCCACGGCGTAGACCCGCCCGGCCAGTTTGTGTTCCCCGGCCCAGGCGATACACCGGCGCGCCCCCTCGCTGGCGTAGCCCTTCCCCCAGTAGGGCGGCCTCAGCCGCCAACCCAGGTCGATACAGGGGGTGAACGGGGCGGCGTAGGTCTGGTAGGCCAGTCCGGTAAATCCGATCACGGCCCCATCGGTTAGCTGCTCCACCGCAAAGTAGGAGTAGCCGTGCTCCGACTGGTGGTCGATAAGCCGCTGGAGAAAGGCCGCGGTTTCCTCCTGGCTGAGGGTAGCGGGAAAGTGACGCATGACCTCCGGGTCGCTACATAATAAGTAGAGATCTTCCAGGTCGGTGGGTTGCCAGCCCCGGAAGCCGAGGCGGTCGGAGGTAAAGAGGTATTGCTGACTATTCATGTTGGAGCGGAGAGAGGGGGCCATACCGCGATTGGATTTACCACTAAGGCAGTAAGGAACACTAAGTGGCACTAAGCGGTACTGTATAATCTGATATCCCGGGAGGGAGGACGCCGGCCGTTCGGCCACCCTCAATGAAGTGCTGTACCGCCGCCAAGCCCTCCTCCCCGAGATCGAGACTGAAGTCATTGACGTACAGGGCAATGTGCTGGCGGGTAACTTCCGGGTCCATCTCCTGGGCGTGGGCGGCTACGTAGTCCGCGCTGGCCGCCGGATGATCGAAGGCGTAGCGGAGGGAGCGGGCCAGCACCCGGTCGAAGGCCTGTTGCACGGCCAACGGAAGCGAGCGGCGGATAACGATCCCGCCCAGTGGAATGGGCAGGCCTGTTTTGTCTTCCCAGTACGCTCCGAGATCGGCGATCCGTTCCAGGCCCCGCTCCCGGTAGGTGAAGCGGTTTTCGTGGATGAGCAGACCGGCGGCGTAGGCTCCGGACAGTACCCCGTCCTCAATCTCCGAAAACAGCACTTCCTGAAGGTCGGTCAGCTCCGGGTAGGCGAGACCGAGGAGGTAATTGGCGGTCGTGAAGCGGCCCGGGATCGCGACCGGACCGTTTTTTAGGGGCTCTGCACCTGCGTCCGCGCCCTTTTTGCGTACCAGTAACGGCCCGACCCCCCGGCCGAGCGCACTGCCCGCGTGCAGGAGCGCATAGTTTTCGGTGAGGTGACCGAAAGCGTGGTAGCTCAGTTTGGTCACGTCCAGCTCTCCGGCAAAGGCCAGTCGGTTGAGTTCCTCCACGTCGCCCAGATGTACGTCGAAGGTGAGCCCTTCGGTGTCGATCCGGCCGTGTACCAGCGCGTCGAAGATGAAGGTGTCATTGGGGCAGGGGCTAAAGCCGAGCGTGAGGTGCATTGCGGGGAATGTTGCGTTACTTTGCGTGTTCTAAAGACGCGTCCATGTACCTCCAGGTTTTATACGAAGACAACCACCTCATCGCGGTCAATAAGCCCCCGGGCTACCTCAGCCAGGGCGACCAGACCGGCGATATCACCGTCATGGACCTCACCAAGGAGTACATCAAGGCCCGTTACGACAAGCCGGGCGCGGTCTTTCTCGGCAGCATTCACCGACTCGACCGGCCGACCAGCGGGGTGATCCTCTTCGCCCGTACCAGTAAGGGGCTGACGCGGATGACCGAGTTGTTCCGCGACCGGAAAGTAACCAAAACCTACTGGGCCGTAGTTCTCGATCAGCCTAGCCCCATCGAAGGGAAACTGACCGGCTACGTGTACAAGGACGCCAAGAAGAATATGGTCAAACTGCTGCCCAAAGCCAATTCCAACCGGCATACCGGGGCCAAGAAAGCGATCCTGACCTACAAACTCATCGGTCGCCTGGGCACGAATACGCTGCTGGAAGTACAGCCGGAAACCGGCCGCCCCCACCAGATCCGCGTCCAACTGGCCGAGCAGCTCGGTTGCCCGATCCGCGGCGACATCAAGTACGGGGCCAAGACGCCCAACGAGGACGGCAACATCAACCTGCACAGTCGCGCCCTCAGCTTCCAGCACCCGGTGACCAAGGAACACATTCACATCGAGGCTCCGCTGCCGGAGGAGGACCAGGTGTGGCAACTCTTCGGGGAGATCGCGTGAGTTTTCTCGAAGAACGACTCGCCACATTACGCGAAGCGGGCACTTACCGCGACCTTCCCGGCTCCGTAACCGGAGTGGATTTCTGGAGCAATGATTACCTGGGTTTTGCCAGGGAGCGGGAGGATTCGATGCCATCCAAGATCGCCACTCACACCGGCACCGGTTCCCGCCTGATCGCCGGCGACGCGGACGCCTACCAACAACTCGAACGACGCATTGCCGCCTTCCACGGCTACCCGGCCGCCCTGGTGTTCGGCAGCGGTTACCTGGCGAATCTCGGTCTGCTCTCCGCCCTGGGGCGGCGGACGGATACCATATTCTACGACGAACTGATCCACGCGAGTTTGCGCGACGGGATCCGGTTGTCCCAGGCCCGGGGCCGTCGATTCCGGCACAACGACTATATGCATCTGGGGGAACTGCTGGGCAGGGCACGGCCGGACGGCCAGCACTTTGTCGTGACCGAGGGCCGCTTCAGTATGGACGGGGACCCCGGGGACGTCGCCGGGCTGGCGGTGACCTGTCAGCTCTACGGGGCCCACCTGATCGTCGATGAGGCCCACTCCGTCGGCGTGGACGGTCCGGGGGGGCGCGGTCTGGTGGCGCGGCTCGGCGCACAGGACGGCGTTTTTTCCACCGTGGTCACCTACGGGAAAGCGCCCGGTTTCCACGGGGCCGCCGTACTCGGCAGTCAGGCACTCATCGACTACCTCGTCAACGTCTGCCGGCCGTTCATCTACACTACGGGACCGTCTCCGGCCTTCTGGTCGGGGCTCGCGCGGGTGTACGATGGGCTGGAAACGGAGCAAGCCGAGCGGGCCGAATTGCTTGGTAAACGGGTAGGTTTTTTTCGGGCGCGCGCCCAGAATCTGGTCCGGGACTTGTCGGGCGACGGCGCGCAGGTGCAGGGTCTTTCAAACAAGGAGGACAATACGGCCGGCCCCATCCAAATCATTTCACTCCCGGGTAACGAGCGGGTCTTGGCCGCCGAGGCCGGACTACGATCCGCCGGGCTACTCGTCAAGGCCATCCGTTCCCCGACGGTGGCGGCCGGGACGGAGCGATTGCGAATCTGCATACACAGTTTCAATACGGAAAAAGAGATTGAGCGACTAGTGGCGGAACTCAAAAAGTACGTCCGATGATGCCAGTGCGGATTGCGGGAATGGGCTGCCTCTCGGCGGGTGGCAGAGATCGGAGTTATTTCTTGTATAACGCAACGGCGGCAGCGTACGTGGGGCACGCTATCGACCCGCTTAGCGGAATGCCGGTGTACCGCGTCAACCAATTTCCGGTCAATGCTGAAATCGACCGGTTCACCAAACGTAACCCGGTGGATCGATCCACGCTACTGGGCCTGTACGCCGCGGCCGAGGCGGTAGCCGAAGCGGGGTGGGATAACCAAAAATTCGCCCTGCTCGTAGGCTGTTCCCGCGGGCCGACCGACAGTTGGGAGCGTACCTTCCGGGAGTTCAGCGAGGGCAGCGGGATAGCACCGTCCACCTCTCCCCGGACCACGCTCGGCAGTATCGCCAGTACGCTGGCGGAGTTCTTTCAACAGACCGGGCTGTCGGATGGCGTCAGTATGACCTGCGGCTCGGGGATGCACGCCATTCTCCACGGCATGGCACTGCTTCGGTCCGGAATGGCGGAGCGGGTGCTGGTCGGCGGGGCGGAGGCCCCCCTGACGCCCTACACCCTGGAGCAAATGCGGGTACTGGGTATCTACGCCGGCGTTCCGACCGACCCACGCGACCCGGCTTGCCGTCCGCTGGCCAATCCGTCTACCGGGATGGTACTGGGGGAGGGGGCGGCCTTTCTGGCCCTGGAGCTATCCGAAGATTCCGGGAAACCAGCCCTCCTCGGTTACGGGCTGCAGCGGGAGAGCGGCCAGGGGAAGACCGGTATCTCCCGCTCGGGAGACGCCCTGGGTGCCGCCATGCGGATGGCCGCCGCAGGAGCCGGAATACGCCCGGATCGGGTAATCGTCCATGCTCCGGGTACCCGGCGGGGCGACCGGGCGGAGGTAGCGGCGGTGCGTACCGTATTCGGACCGGAGATGACGGTCACCTCCTACAAATCGCTGACCGGGCATACCCTGGGGGCCAGCGGTCCCCTGGCAATGGTGGGGGCGGCCACGCTGCACCCCGGCGAGCGGGTGTTGGTGAATGCTACTGGGTTCGGGGGCAATGCGGTGAGTTTGTTGGTGGGGTGAATTTAGCCGTGCATTATCTTTACGGACCATGGCAAGTAAAAGAATTACCGAACTCGGACAGTCCCTGGGCTGGTACCTGGCCCCCCGCGCCGTCTTCGGTCTGTACGAAGGATTTCAGGTTAACCTCCTGGAGAGTGAGCCGCTGTCGAGTCCGAAATTCAAGTCTTTTCACATCTACACCAGTCCGGTGGGGCAGGCGGAGCAAGCTGTCCTGACCGCTTCCCTGGAGGAGTTGAAGCAGGAGTTGAAATTCAAGGAATTCGTCGTAACGGACAATCTGGTCGTCGTTACCCACTACGAACAGCTTACCACCGTGAAGGCCGACAAACTGAAGGCCACCCTGGAGCGGACCATCGGATTGCTCAGATCCCAGGGAATTGAACCCCACTTTGAGGAGACCCGGGACGATCTGGCGCACTACGTAGTGAATGGTGCCGGGGTCATACTGCCCCGCTCGGAAGCGGGAAGCCTCCGGCAATCCGTCAATCGCGACCGCCAGGAACGGGAAAACCGGGAGACCAGCTACGGGCAGGGAGCCCTGGGCGGCTTCCTGTTCGGAATGGGCGGCGTGGCTGTTTGGGTAGCGATTGCCTATTTTTTCAGTTTGTATTTCGCCGCCGCGGCCATCGGTATCGCCTTCCTGTCCTACCTGGGCTACCAGCAATTTAACGGGGTGACCGGGCCGCTGACCAAGCCGGTGCTGGCCGTCCTTAACCTTGTCCTGATCTTTCTGGCGGTATTTCTCACCTTCCACGTCCTCTTTCTGGATTACGAAAGTGTCTCCCTGACGGATACCTGGAACTACGTCACCCAGGAAGGAGAGATTCGCTCCTCTTTTCTGGCCGATCTGGGTTTCGCGACGCTCTTCATGGTGATCGGCATCTGGTCCATGGTGGGTTCGATCGATACCAAGGGCGAACACCTGGAGGAGGCCCAACGGGCCTGATTTACCTCCCTTCGCAACTTTTCATTTTTGTCGGGGCATTACCTTCCCGCTATGGCGAAGAAACTCCGCACGAAAGACCTGGTCAAAATCGGCTACCCCAAGCGGATGGCCGGCCTGGTCGTTAATGTCCTGCAGGCCCACTTCCGCCGGGAGTCGAATGAGTGGCAGCTGGCCCTGGTGACCAACTTACTGGCACAGCCGGATAACTTTGTCGGGGATGCTCACTGGGGGAGTATTGCCCTGGAACTGGGGGGAAGTACGGTGGAGGAAGCCGACCTGCTGCGTCCGGAAGTTCGCCGCAGCCCCGGCGACTTTACCATCTTCGACTCTCCGGCGGGCATCGCGGCCAACGCGGTCCAGCAACTCTACGATGCGATGCGGCTCCCCGTTTCCGTCGCCGGTGCCCTGATGCCCGACGCCCACCACGGTTACGGGTTGCCGATTGGCGGGGTGCTGGCCACCGAGGGGGCGGTGATTCCCTACGGCGTGGGGGTGGACATCGGCTGCCGGATGTGCCTGTCGGTCTACGACCTGGACGGGCGGTTGGCGGAGGAGGACCAGTCGCGTCTCGCCGCTATCCTGGAGCGGGAGACCGCCTTCGGACTTCAACGGCACGACCGGCCCAACGACCATGCCGTCCTGGCCGACGAGACATTCAGTTACCTCCCCACCGCGAAGGTGCTGCGGGGAAAGGCCGCCCGTCAGCTGGGTTCCAGCGGGGGAGGGAACCACTTCGTTGAGTTCGGCCGGGTTAATCTGGAAGCCGGGAACGTATTCGGGCGGCCGGCGGGGGATTATCTGGCCCTGCTGAGCCACTCCGGTTCCCGGGGGATGGGTGCTGCGCTGGCCAAGCACTATACCGATCTGGCCATGCGGGAGTGCCGGCTGCCAAAGGAACTGAAACACCTGGCCTGGCTCGACGTCACCCGCGACAGCGGCCGGGAATACTGGGCCGCCATGACGCTGGCCGGCGAGCTACGCCAGTGCCTGTCACGACGACATTCACGCCCGGATCGGACGGGCCCTCGGGGAACGGACCGCGATCGTACGCGTAGAGAATCACCATAATTTTGCGTGGCGGGAGACCCTCCCCGACGGGCGGGAAGTGATCGTGCACCGCAAGGGGGCCACCCCCGCCGCGGCCGGGGAACTCGGGATCATTCCCGGATCGATGGCCGACCCCGGCTACATCGTGCGGGGACTGGGTAATCCGGCCTCCCTGAACAGTGCCAGCCACGGAGCGGGGCGGCGAAAATCAAGGAGCCAGGCGAAGAACTCCATTAGCGGGGGCGACCTGCGCAGTCTGCTCCGGGAACGCAACGTTCAACTCATCGGCGGCGGGATCGACGAGGCCCCCCAGGCCTACAAGAACATCCGGGAGGTAATGGCGGGGCAGACGGAACTGGTGGAGATCGTCGGGGTGTTTCACCCGAAGGTGGTGCGGATGGCCTAGGGGGTAGCCAACAGTTTCCGACCGTCGTTCACCTCGATCCAGTAGCCGTCGGGGTCCTTGAGGTAGACCTGGTTGACACCGTCGGGACGGCCGTTGGTTTGCATCGGTACGCCCTGCCAGCTCCAGAACTGGATGTTAATGTCCCGGAGGTGGTCGACAAATGCTTCAAAGCGGCCTACGGAGATCGCCAGGTGAACGCCCTTCTGGGTACGTACTTCACTGCGGTCGCTTTCGATCACGTGCAGGCCCATGCCGTTGCCCAGGCTCAGCCAGCGGATGTTGTCCTTTCCGGTACCGTCGTATATCTCCTCCAGGGCGAAGACGGTCTGGTAGAAACGGACGCTTTCTTCCAGGTTATCGACGTTGATGGCGTAGTGGTCGAAACTGGCCTGGTAGAGTCCGGTCTCCTGACCGAAGGGGACGGCCTTCGGGGTGCAGGAGAGGAGCGTCAGGAGTAGGGAAAAGAGGAGTAGATTGCGCATGTGGGATGGTACGGTGGAGGACCCCCAGGTCCGACGGAATTTGACTAAATGGTATAAAACCTTATCATCGATAGATGGAAATTACCGGCGTCTGGATGGGGATTCAGTCGGACGTGGGCGTTCACCACCGGGGCGTTCACCACCGGGGCGGCGGGGCGCGGGTGCCGGGTTTTACACGATATCCTCCGGAGCGGTATTCAGCGTTACCTGGTTTTCACTGAGCAGGGTACGCTTGGCGGCGCTGGTGCGGGGGAAGATGTAATCGAAGTAGAAGCGGGCGGTCTGTACCTTGCTCCGGTAGAAGCGTTGCTCGTCTTCGGAGAGAGGTTGGGCACCGACCGTCGCTCCGGCATCCAGGGCGTTGGCGGCGACCAGGGACTGCCGCAGCCAGAGCCAGCCAATCACGTGGAGACCGAAGTAGTCCAGGAAAATGGTGGCGTCCGCCAGGAAACTTTTGGGTCCGGCCGACTTTGCCAGTCCGAAGAGGTGATCCATCACTTGCTGTACTCCGGCCAGGGAGCGGGACAGGACAGCTGCCATCGGTTGACACTGCACCTGCGCCCCCGCCCCCTTGATGGTCTTTTGCAGTTCCGCCATGAGTAGACGGACGGCCTTGCCCTCCTTCATCATCATTTTACGACCCAGCAGGTCGAGCCCGTGGATGGTGGTGGTGCCCTCGTAGATGCTGTTGACGCGGATGTCGCGGAAAATCTGTTCGAGGGGGAAATCGTCGGTGTAGCCCGCCCCGCCGAGTACCTGCATGCCGAGGCTGACGGCCTCGTTACCGTACTCGCTGGGGAAACTTTTGGCGATGGGGGTGAGCAGTTCGAGGAGGAGGTGGCAGTTTTCCCGTTCCTCGGCGTCCGGGCTGCGGAGGCTGATGTCCTCCCAGAGGCTGCACTGGAGCAGGATGTCGGTACTGCCCTCCACGACGGCCTTCTGGAAGAGGAGCATCCGGCGTACGTCGGCGTGCTCAATGATGTGGAGTTGGGGGGCGTTCACGTCCTTGTTGCCGGGGTGACGACCCTGGGGGCGTTCCCTGGCGTACTTCAGGCTGGCGTAGTAGGCCGCGCTGGCCGAACCGGCCGCCATGAGCCCGGTGCCGATGCGGGCCTCGTTCATCATCATGAACATATTCTGGAGGCCGCGGAACTCTTCGCCGACGAGGAAGCCCCGGGTCTCGCCCTGCTCCCCGTACATCAGGTGGGCGGCCACGTAGCCCTTCTGGCCCATCTTGCCGTAGATGCCGGCGGTGGTGACGTGGTTGTCCGTCAGTTCTCCGTTCTCGGGCAGGAATTTGGGGACGACGAAGAGGCTTACCCCCTTCATGCCGGCCGGGCCATCCTTTTTGCGGGCCAGCATGAGGTGAACGACGTTGTCCACGCTGGTGTGGTCGCCGCCGCTGATGTAGATCTTTTGCCCCTTGATGACGTAGCTGCCGTCCGCCCGTTCCTCGTAGAAGCTGGTGATATCGCTGAGGGAACTGCCGGCCTGGGGCTCGGTGAGGGCCATGGTGCCCTGCCATTCCCCCTTGCTCATTTTTTCGAGGTAGGTGGCCTTCAGTTCGTCCGACCCGAAGGCGCGGATGAGGTTGGCCGCCCCGGTGGTGAGGAAACCGTAGGCGGCCAGGTTGCCGTTGGCCGCCTGGAAGATCATCCCCCCGGCGTTGAGCACGGGGCTGGGCATCTGCTGTCCGTTGTGCTCGTAGTCCCAGCCGGCGCTGAGCCAGCCGCTGCTGCCCATGGCCCGCATGCCCTCGCCCACCTGGGGGAGAACGTGGACCTGCCCGTCCTGGTAGTAAGCTTTGTTCTTATCCATTTCCCGGTAGACGGGGTAGAGGTACTGGTCGGCCAGGCTGCCGGCGGCCTCCAGGCTCATGTCGATGGCCTCGGCGTCGAAATCCTGAAAGTACTCCAGCTCGCGGAGGCGGGCCATGTCCAGCACTTCGTGGAGGAGGAATTTGAGGTTGCGAACGGAAACGTAGTTGGGCATGATCTTGGGCTTAGACCCGCAAGATAGGAAGTTTAGCGAAAATTCGCTGGATAGAGAAAAGCCCCTCCGCCGGGGGCGGGGGGGCTCTCAACAATTCAGTTTTAATGAATTTTACTTGGCACATTCCTGACCGTAGAGGTAAACGTGTTGGGCCAAATCGATCCACTTGACCCTGTCCATTTCAGCGATGGTGGGGCAATCTTTGAAGATTATAGCATAATCCTGCTTGTAATCTTTCTTCTTAAGGCGGTAAGCGGTAGATTCTCCTGCCTTTTTGAAGTAGTAAGATTTTTCATTCCCCCCGGCAATGTTAATGCCACCAACTCCGAGGCTAGCCGTACTCTTAGCAAATACGTCGTGGTAAACTTTCGCACCATTGCTGAAATTGGGGTTAAGTACCTGTAACATGAGCGTACGGTTCTTTTTCCCCATACGCACTTGCGTAGCTTCCAGTAGGACATAACCACGATTAATAATGTCGGAGTCGATATCCCGGCTCCAAGTAGTTGCATCGGTTAGGCGGCTGTTAAACTGAGCCATTTTTTGGAAGGCAGTTGGCTGCACGTACATCTGCTTCAGTTCATCACTCTTCAGTTTATAAGTCTTACCGTCATCGGCTATGATCTTGACGTACTTCACCTGACCCTTCTTACGATCAAAATCTTTGATCCGACCGGAAAGTTCGGTGCCGTCCTGTAGGGTGATGTACGTAGTTTTTTTCTTGGAAAACCGGTCGAACGGATTAAGTAACTGATACTCACTTTCGGAAATTTCCGCATCAGCCTCTGAGGCTGCCGATTCGGTTTCCTGGGCGTAAACCGGAATTGTGCAAGCGACGGTAAAGAAAGCTACCAATAGGGTGGAGAGAAGCGTTAAACGCATGTAATAGAGGTTGTGGTACGCTAATACCAAGTTATAGGGAATAGTGTTATTCGTCCAGTCGTGGGCGATTATGTCCCAAAAGTAGTAATATTCCTACTCAATCGTCATCAGGACCAGATTATCCAGTAAAATCGCGGGCTGGTCGCTCCCCCCATTCCAGAAACTGACGGCCACGGCATCCGCCCCGCCCTTCGGTACCCGGCCATCCAGGGTAATGGTAGCTCCCCAGTCGTCGTTCAGGACGCGATGCATACGGATGAGGTGCCCGCCCACCTGGTCCTCGCCCCGGTAAAAGTGCAGCAGCATCTGGGTGTAGTTCCAGTGGGGGCCGCGGCGGGCGTCGATGCGGCACTCCACGGTGGCGCGGACGTACTGTCGCTCCGGCAGGTTAACGTCGAGGCGGTAGAGCGGGCTGTTCTGTTGGCTGCCGACCAGGCAGAGGCTGCCGTTGCCGGCAATGGGGGTCCCGAAAATATCGGGACAGGATGACGGTATATACTCTTCGAAATCTTGTCGGAGCAGCGTGTCCGCTTTGCTGACCTGACCCTGGAACCAGCGGTGGTTGTCCAGGTAGAATAAGTCGGTCGGTTCCCGCTCGAACTTGAAGAGGGTGCGCCAGTAGTAGGCCTCCGTCATCTGCTCGCTGACGAAGAGCCCGCCCCGGTGGGCCTGGTGGGTGAACCAGAGGTTATGCAGCGCCAGGGTGATCCAGATGGCGGCGAAGCCAAGTCTGAGCCAGTCCGGACGGGCCCACAGCCACGCGAAAAAAGCCGTGAGTGGGAAGGCCAGCACCGCGTAGGCCTGCACCATGGTCCGCTGTCCGAGGCTGCCGCCGTACCACCAGATCGACCAGGCGAAGGCCACGTAGATGAACAGGACGGTATGGACGGCCGTGGGCAGGAACAACCGCCACTTCCGCAGCGCCAGCGGGAGGAAACCGATGAGGGCGAAGATCATGACCGGGGTGTAGACCAGCCAGCCGGCCTTGTAACTGAACAGCCCCTCGGCGAGGTGAGGGTGAGTCCAGTCGAACCCCTGGTCCTCGTAGCTGTACACGATCCAGTCTCCGGAGACGTACTTCCAGTAGGCCAACTGCAGACTGCCGATCAGCAGGGTGACGGCCGCCGCCCCGCTGAGTTTGGGCCAGACCACTGACTCAGTAAGTTTTGCACCTGCGTGCCCGCCCAGGCCCCACAGCAGCGGAATGATGGCCGCCAGAATTTCCGTCGGCCGCGTCAGGGCCATCAATCCGATGACGGCCCCGATGAGGAGCGCATCCCGCCAGTTCGTCCGCCGCCAGAAGCGATCAGCTGAGCAGCAGCAGGGCCGCGTAGCCGGTAAAAACGGTGTTGTGCGTCATGGCCCCGTCGATGGCCGCGTAGTTCAGGTAGTTTGTCGCGAAACCGATGGTGAGCAGGGTGAGTGCCACCGGCCCCTCGTCGAAGTGCCGCCGCAAGACCAGCAGCAGCCACCAGAGGCCCAGAAAGGCCACGACGAGGCTGCCGACCGAGATCATGAACTGGTAGGGGAAACTGAAACCATCCGCCGGATGGGTTTCGGACGCCGACGCCCAGGCGTGGGCCACGGCGAACCACGGCAGGTAGGTAACCGACTGCCCGATGCTGTACTTCATCACTTTTGCCCCGCTCTGGTGGGTGAATACCTGGTAGGGGTCGTAGGTGGGGTGGTACCGCTCGATGATGTCCGGCAGGAAGGCCACCTCCCGCAGGTCGTGGTAAATGAAGGCCGCCGGCAGGTACAGGTAGTAACCGCTGACGTCGTAGCTGAGGGTCGCCTCGGGGCCGGACTGTTCCCACTTGGGGTAGTAACCGAAGTGGGTGGCGGCCAGGAGGACGTAGACGAGGAGGAGGGCGAGGCGCGACATGGAGCGGCAAGGTACAGGTGTTTCCGCCCGCAACCGCATAAAGCTAAAGCATTATGCTGGAAGCAGAAGGCCCTGAAGGGCCTCAGGCCGCATCGACCAGTGGCTCGAACTGATAGTCTTCGGGCCGGTCTATCAGCTTGCGTAGCAGCATGCGTCGGTACTCCTGCCGGAAGGCAGCGCTTTCGGTGGATCTGCTCCTGGTTTTGTACGTAATGCAGAACTTGCCCGACCCGGCTACGCGATACGCTGAATGCCCCGTAACCAGCTTGCCAGCGAAACGGCTCTTCCGTAAATCGTTGCTGGTTGACGAACCGGGAACTGGCCCCCTTAATGGAATTCATGAGTTCGGCCACGGTCTGCGTCCTACCGTGCCGCCAGAAAACGTGGACATGGTCTTCCGTACCGCCGACGGCCAGCGCTACGCTACCGGAGGCGTTGATCTTCGCAGTGATAAATTCGTGTAGCTGCTCCCGCCAGCTATTGTCAATCAGTGCTTGCCGGTACTTGCAGGCAAACACACCGTGCAGATAAATTTCGGAGTAGGATTTACACATGGGAACGAAAATTTCAATAAACATACAAAATGTTTGTTAAATATTCTCCCAGGCCCTTTAGGGCCTTTCCCTCCTAGCATAATGCTTTAGCTTTATGCGATTGCGGGAAACCCCTACACGATTGCGGAAAATCAGTGAACCATCCCCCCTGATTTTGTTACCCACCCATGTACCCCTCCCTCCGCGCCGCCGCCCAAGACCTCGAAAAGCACGACCAACTCCTCCGCATCTCCCGTGAGGTCGACCCCGACCTGGAAATGGCCGAGATTCACCGCCGCGTCTTCGCGACCGGCGGCCCCGCCATCCTCTTCGAGAACGTCAAGGGGAGTCCCTTTCAGGCCCTGAGTAACCTCTACGGTACCAAGGAGCGGACCGACTTCCTGTTCCGCAAGACCCTCCCAAAGGTCAAAAAGGTGGTGGAACTGAAGGCCGACCCGGCGAACTTCGCCAAAGCGCCTCTCCGCTATGCCGGTGCGCCCTTCACCGCCCTGAGCGCCCTGCCCCGGAAGCACCTGCGTCCCGCCGTGAAGTACGGTCAGACGACCATCGACCAGCTGCCCCTCGTCAAATCCTGGCCGCAGGACGGTGGGGCCTTTGTCACCCTCCCGCAGGTGTGCACCCTCCCGCCGGGCAGCCGAAAACCGATGCAGACCAACATCGGTATGTACCGCATCCAGCTCACGGGTAACGACTATGAAACTAACCGGGAGATCGGTCTCCACTACCAGCTGCACCGGGGCATCGGGGTGCACCATACCGAATACCTGACGGCCGACGAGCCGTTTCGCTGCTCCGTTTTCGTGGGTGGGCCGCCCAGTCACGCCTTCTGCGCCATCATGCCGCTGCCGGAGGGGCTAAGCGAAATGACGTTCGCGGGTATGCTTGCCGGCCGGCGCTTCGGTTACGCCTGGGACCGCGACTGGCTGCTCTCGGCCGACGCCGATTTCGTCATCACCGGTACCATCCGTAAGCAGGGTATGATGCCGGAGGGGCCGTTCGGCGACCACCTCGGTTACTATTCCCTCCAACACCCCTTCCCGGTAATGGACGTGGAGACGGTCTGGCACCGTAAGGATCCCATCTGGCACTTCACGGTGGTGGGCCGTCCCCCGGCGGAGGACAGCCAGTTCGGCTACCTGATCCACCAGATCGTAAAGGACCTGACGCCGGGTGAATTTCCCGGCATCAAACAGATCAACGCGGTGGACGAAGCGGGCGTGCACCCCCTGCTGCTGGCCATCGGCTCCGAGCGCTACATGCCCTTCCGGGAGGACGGTCAGATGCGGGTACCCGAGGAGATCATCACCCAGGCCAACCGCATCATCGGCAGCGGGCAGACGAGCCTGGCCAAGTATTGCATCATCGCCGCGGCCGGCGACGATCCCAACCTGGATGCCGACGACCAACCGGACTTCTTCCGCCACGTCCTGGAACGCTACGACCCCACCCGCGACCTCCACTTCCAGACTCGCACGACCATCGATACGCTGGATTATAGCGGAGGTGGCTGGAACGCCGGCTCCAAGCTGATCTGGGCCGTGCGCGGGGCCAGGCGGCGGGAACTGACCACCGAATTGCCCGCCGAACTGGTACTACCCGCGGGCTTCACCAATCCCTGCTTCGTGGCTCCCGGTATCCTGGCGGTACAGGCACCACCGGTTCCGGGAGCGGACCCCGATCCGGCGCGTCTGGCGGACTTCCCTGCCGGACCACCCGATCAGGTCAAGCGGGACGGAACGGCCACCCGTCAGGCTCAAACCGAGGTGGAAACTTTCTGTGGGGCAACCCCGGGCGAGCGCGCAGGTGCCATCCTCGCCAAAGGGGTAGGTCTGATCGTTCTCTGCGATGACCCGAATTTCCTGGCGGAGGATTTCTCCAATTTCATCTGGGCCACCTTCACCCGCTCTAATCCCAGCCACGACGTGCACGGCCTGGGCAGTTTCACGGAGCACAAGCACTGGGGCTGTCACGGCCCGCTGGTGATCGACGCGCGGGTAAAGCCCTGGCACGCGCCGGGTTTGGTGGCGGATCCGACGGTGAGTGCGCGGGTGGATAAGATGATGGCTCAATCGTAGTGTAGGATACACGCAGTGAACGCAGGGGAGCAGCGGACGCAGCGCACACGATACAAGGCGCTGCGCTCGCTGCTACCGCCGCGTGCACCAAATTCAGGCGCGCAACGCCGCTTCCAGGAACGCCTCTACCACCGCCTCGTCCGTTACCCACCGCTCGTACTCCGCCAGCCCGGGGATACCCATGTACACCGCTTCGTTGCGGTACCGCATGGGGCTTTCGAGTTTGGACCAGGCCGTGGCGTGAAACTCCCGGGCGCCCGGTCACCCGTAGTACCTCCGCCACGTTCTCCGGAGTGATGCCGCAGCCGGGCAGGATACCGATCCGGTCTCCCGCCTGGTTGACCAGCTCGGTCAGCAGGGGAAGCCCCTCCGGAACGGTCGCGGCCTGACCGGAAGTGAGTACGCGGTCGACGCCCAGTTCGATCAGCTCCTCCAGGGAACGATGGGGCTCCCGACAAACGTCGAAGGCCCGGTGGAAGGTGACGGAGAGGTCTCCCGCCGCCCGCCGGAGGGTTTGCACCTGCGTGCGCGCCACATCGCCCGCCGGCGTCAGGCAACCAAAAACTACGCCGGTTACCCCAATGGATTTGCAGTCTTCAATGTCTGCTACCATCACGTCCAGCTCCCGCTCGGTGTAGTAAAAATCACCACTGCGGGGGCGGATCATGACCATGAGGTCAATGTCGATCGCGGCGCGGCAGGCGGCAATGACGCCCCGGCTGGGAGTGATACCCCCCTCGATCAGCGCCGCGCAGAGTTCCACCCGACCGGCCCCGCCCCGCTCGGCGGCGATGGCGCTGTCCACTCCCTCGAGGCATACTTCGAAAAGAGCCATGGATCAGAGGTGAGAACCGGGTTTGAATAGCTGGTTGTCGATATCCGAAGTCTTCAGGGCGTAGTCAAATTCAGGTTGGATGCAGTAAGCCCCGGTGCGCCCGTAGATGTCCAGGGCGATAAAGCCCACCTGAATCTCCCGGTAGTCAGGGTTCTTCTCCACCACCCGCTCCACGGCCAGCCGGCAGGCGGTTTCGGGATCATGACCCTGCCGCATCATTTCCACGACGAGGAAGCAGCCGCAGGCACGGATCACCGCCTCGCCCCAACCGGTAGCCGTAGCGGCCCCGATCTTTCCATCCACGTACAGCCCCGCCCCGATGATGGGGGAGTCACCCACCCGGCCGTGGTACTTGAAGGCCGCCCCGCTGGTGGTGCAGGCCCCGGCCAGCCGCCCCTGCCCGTCGAGCGCGAGCAGGCCGATGGTGTCGTGGTTCTCCACGTTGATGGGGGGGCGGTAATCCGGGGTTTCGGTGCGCCATTTTTCGTAATCCGCCCGGCTGGCCCCGGTCAGCAGATCGGTCTCGGTCATTCCCTGGGCGAGGGCGAAGTCCTTGGCTCCCCGGCCGACCAGCATCACGTGCGGCGTTTGCTCCATCACCCGGCGGGCGA
Organism: Lewinellaceae bacterium; assembly: GCA_963838715.1. Lineage (GTDB taxonomy): Bacteria > Bacteroidota > Bacteroidia > Chitinophagales > Saprospiraceae > Neolewinella. The sequence continues at coordinate 688,190 of CAWISE010000009.1, read as the reverse complement.
CGGTGACGGGGTGGAGGATGTCCTCCAGGGCGGCGACGCTGCCGCAGCGGCCGTCGTGGTCCATGATGCTGGCGTCGAGGGTAACGATACCGTCCCGGTCGGGCCGGCCGCCGAGGCCGACGGTCTGCCCGACGGGGTCCGCCTCGGTAAGCCGGGCCCCGGCTTCGACCGCGTCGAGCGCACTGCCGCCCCGCTCCATGGCCGCCCAGGCCGCGGCGTTGGCGGGCTGTCCGTGGACCCAGGTGGAGATCACGACGGGTTTGCGCACCGGGGTCGGGGTCGGGGGATCAGGGGTTTGCTTGCAACCGAGCAGGGAGCCCGCCGCCGTCAGCGCGGTCAGGGACAGGAATTTGCGGCGGTCGGATATCATAGGTTTGGCTTATGGTTGAAAATCGTCTTCCTTACTCGTTCCGGCCGCCAGAAGGACCGGGTAAAACTCCGGCGTCAGACCGTACCGCTGCCGGTAGGCTTGCGTCAGAAAGTTCTCCAACTTACCGATGTCCGCGCTGCGCACCAGATTGATCGTGCAGCCCCCGAAACCACCACCCATGATGCGGGACCCGGCGACGTTGCCGTCGAAAACCCGGGTGGCCTGCTCCTGCAGGAAATCGACTTCCTCGCAACTGACTTCATAATCGTGGCGTAGTCCCGCGTGGGTCTGGTCCAGGAGGTGACCGGCATTGCCGGCATTGCCCGCTTCCAGCGCATCCACCATGGCGTGAACGCGCATATTCTCGTTGATCACGTAGTCGGCACGACGGTAAACGACCTCTCGCATAGCTCCCCGGACGGATTGAAGCTGATCCTGGGTAGCCAGGCATAACTCACTGACCGTAGGGTGTTTATTTTGGATGGCTGACAGCGCCTCGGCGCACTCCCGTACCCGTAAGGAATACGCACTGCTGCCCAGTTCGTGGGTGACCATGGAGTTGACCAGCAACCACTCGTAATCGGCGATCTTGCTGTCTACCGTCGTGAAGGCCAGGGTATTGCAGTCCAGTCGGATGGGGCCGCTGGCCGATCCGTTCAGGCTGGCGAACTGGTCCATGATGCCAGAGGGAATGCCCAGGAAATCGTTGCTGCTCCGCCGGCAGAGCCGGGCCAGTTCGGACCGGCTCAGGCCGGCCTCCAGGATTTCGTTCAGGACGAAGGCCATGCCTCCCTCCAGGGCGGCGGAGCTGCTCATCCCGGAGCCCCGGGGGAGGTCGCCGCCGAAGGTGATCGCCAGTCCGGGTAGCTCGAAGCCCAATTGTTGAAACTGGTCTCCGATACCCGCCAGGTAATTCACCCAGAGCCGGTCTGCTTTTCCGGTGACGGGTAGGGGTAGCGAAGCGGTTTCCCCGATGTCCAGCGCGGAGAGCGTCCAGGAGTGCCCTTCGGTCCGCCGCACGCTAAACCAGATGGCCTTGTTAATGGCGGCCGGTAGTACCAGCCCGCCGTTGTAGTCGGTGTGTTCTCCGATCAGGTTGATCCGTCCCGGGGAGCGCACCAAAAGATCGGGTTGCCCCTCCACCGCATTCAGTACCCGCTGTTTAGCGTCGCTCATGCACCACGTCTTGTCCTTCTTCTTTCAGTTCCGCCGACTGGCGGTACGGTCTTTCTTCTTTCTTCTGGTTACTCTGATTCATCCATCGAGTGAAACACATTCGCCACGTCGTCGTCTTCCTCCAGCATGTCGATCAGTTTGATCACTTCCTCAGCCTGACTGTCATTCAGCTTTTTAGTATGGGTAGGCAGGCGGACCAGTTCGGCGTTGTCCACCTCGATCTTGCGTTTTTCCATTTCGGCCTGGAAGCTGCCGAAGTCCTCGAAGGCGGTGTAAAAAGTGACCTCGTCCTCGTCCTGTTCCATACGGTCGAGGCCGGCATCGATCAGTTCGAGTTCCATTTCTTCGAGGTCGCCGTCGATGTGCGCCTTCTTGACGCGGAACTGTCCGCGGCGGTCGAACATGTAGTCGACGCTGCCATTGACGCCCATCGAACCGCCGTACTTGCTGAACACATGGCGGATGTTGGCTACCGTCCGGTTGTTGTTGTCACTGGTACACTCCACCATGACGGCGACGCCGTGGGGGGCGTAGCCCTCAAAGGTCACTTCCTCGTAGTTACTGGCGTCCTTATCGGTGGCCCGCTTGATGGCGGCATCCACGTTGGCCTTCGGCATATTGACGCTCTTCGCGTTCTGCATGGCCAGGCGAAGGCGGGGGTTATAGTCCGGGTCCGCGCCACCTTCCTTAATGGCGATGGCGATCTCGCGACCGACCTTGGTGAAGGCTTTGGCCATACCGGCCCAGCGCTTCATCTTCCGGGCTTTCCGGTATTCAAATGCACGTCCCATGGGATAAATTTTTTGTAGTGGGCAAATGTAAGGATTGTCAGGGAGTGAGTCAGGCTTACCTGCCGGGGACGCAGGTGCAAAGTTTTATCTTGCGGCATGGATAGAATACTGTTTCTTTTGCTGCTGGCGGTAGGGTGGGCGGCCTGCTCGGATGTCTCAGGACCGGCCGCCGGTCCCGTGATCCTCACCCGGGGGCCGATCTCCGTTACCGTATTGCCGGAACTCGGGGGGCGGGTGGCCAGCGTTACCCTGAACGGGGAGGAAGTACTGCGCACCGAGAGGGATGAGGCCGACCTGACCTGGGGCAGTACCGCCTGGACGAGCCCCCAGTCCGACTGGAACTGGCCCCCTCCCGCTACCTTCGATTCGGAACCCTTCGAGGTGACCCGGCTGGAGGAACACAACGTCGTACTGACCAGTGCCGTCGATCCGGCTACCCGGCTCCAGATGACCAAGCGCATCCGGCTCGGCCCGGACAACGACATCGGCCTGACGTACTACCTCACCAACCAGGGAGACAGTGCTATCCTGGTCGCTCCCTGGGAAATAACCCGTTTACCGTACGGTGGCCGAATTGAATTCAGCGCGGATAGCGTTCGTACCCTGAAGGTCGAACTGGAGGGAGAGAACGGCGACTATGTCGTCCACTTCGACGATCGGTATCCTCCGGAAGAAAAGATATTCGCCGACATTCGCGAGGACCCGGTGACTTACTACCGCAACGGGCTGCTGTTGCGAAAATTCACGGCCGTGACCGAACTCGGTCGGGTACCCGAGGGGGAGGCTCCCCTGGAGATCTACCTGGATTCAGAACGCGGGTTCGTGGAGTTCGAGCTGGTCGGGGAGTATATGCGTCTGGAACACGGCCAACCCGCCACGTTGCGTACCCGCTGGCAGATCCTCGGAGACTGAACCAGTGCCTAAACTTAGTGTTGTCTAACTTTGCGATAAGACATCACTATCATGACTGAACTCTTCTCCATCCTTTCCGAAGTATGGGCCATCCGGGCCATCGTGGCTTCCAGCATGGTAGGACTCATGTGCGGAGTGCTGGGTTGCTTCATCGTACTGCGAAATATGTCGTTGGTGGGGGATGCCCTGGCGCACGCCATCCTCCCCGGAGTGGTGATCGCCTATATGGTGGTGGGCTACAGTGCGATGGCCTTCTTCACTGGAGCGGTGGTGGCCGGGCTGACCACCGCGGTGGGAATCACCTGGATCCAGCAGCAGGTGCGGACCAAGAACGATGCGGCGGTCGGGATCGTCTTCACCTCCATGTTCTCCCTGGGTATCATCCTGATCAGCCGGATCAGCCGGCAGGACGGGGTCCACCTGGACCTTAAGGACTTTCTCTTCGGCTACGCCCTCGGCGTATCGGATACGGACCTGATGCTCACCGGTCTCGTGATGGTGTACGTACTGATTTCCGTGGTGGTATTCTACCGTTACCTTTTCGCGTCCACTTTTCAGTCGGTCGTGGCCGAAACGATGGGCATCAGCGTGAAGCTACTGCACTACTTCCTGATGCTACTGCTGAGCTTCGCGGTAGTGGCCAGTCTGCAGACCGTCGGGGTCATCCTGGTGGTGGCCATGCTGATCACGCCGGCCGCTACGGCGCTGCTACTGAGTCAGCGACTGGTCCGGGTACTGTTCATCGCCGGATTCATCGGGATGCTCTCCGCGATCATGGGGATGGTGGTAGCCGTCTGGCTGAATACACCGCCGGGCCCCGCCATGGCGCTGGTGGCGACCCTCATTTACGCCTTAACGGTCGTATTCGCTCCGAAGAAAGGTATGCTGGCCCGGGTGCGCTACCGCCGCCAACGCATCAGTAAGACGGAGCGGGAAGACATGGTCAAACGCATCTACCGGCAGAACCAACGGGGCGTGGTGACCGGCAGCGCTGACATCCGGGAGCAACTGGACCTCAGTCGCCGGCACTGGAACAGACAGGCCAACCGGCTGAAGAACCGGGGGCTGCTCAGAAATCAGCCCGAATTAGAGCTGACGGACGCCGGGCAGTTACTGGCCCTGCGCCTCATCCGCGCCCACCGACTCTGGGAGACCTACCTCAGCCAGGAACTGGGCCTGAGCGAAGACCAGATCCACGACGAGGCCGAACGGCTCGAGCACCTGCTGACCGAGGATATGCTGGACGCGGTCGACGAGGAGCTGGGCTACCCGAGTGAGGACCCGCACGGGTCTTTGATTCCGGAAAAAGTGTAGGGAGAGGAAAGAAGGAAGATCGTCCCGCCGAAGGCGGGACTGAAAGAAGCAAGACTGGCGAGCCTGCGCAGCGCTGCGAGTGGAGCTTCTTTCCTCCTTCAATCCCGCTGGCCAGCGGGATGTTCTTTCCTCTTTCTTCTCCCCTCCAACCAACTAATTTCTCTTCGCTTCCAGTTCCCGTAAGATCTCCTCATCCGACTTCCCCAGGTTCTGGATCAGCATCTCACTGTCATCGGCGAAGGTATGGTTGGGGTAGGTGTCGATGAATTGCTGGTAGTACTTGCGGGCACCGTCCAGGTCGTTCAGGTTCTCATCGTGGGTAAAGGCCAGCATGAAGAGTGCCTCGGGGGCTTTACTGTACCCCCGGAACTGGTTGTAAATCCGCCCGTAGATGTCGGCGGCCCGTTGCGGCTGACCCAGTGCGAGGGCTACCTCGGCGGCATTATAGAGTGGGGGAGCCGCCACGGTATCCCCGGGGAACTTATCGGCGAAGGACTCGGCCAGGGCTACGAACTGACGGCTGATCCTGGTGTCCAGCGCGCCGGTTTCCGGGTTGCTGACGGAAGGGAAAAGCTCCAGGAGCCGGCGCTGAACGGCGGAGGCATCCGGGGTGCCGCTAAGTTGGTCGTGCACTTCGGCAAAGGGGCCTTCGAAAACCACGGGAGCCGGGCCGTCGGTGATGGTTTCGGTGGGGTCGGTTTCCGAAGGGGGGGAGTCGGATCCACAGGCCGTAAAGAGCAGGGCCAGGCAGAGGAGGGACAGGGCGGAAAGGTAGTTGATCATGATGGTAGGATAAGCGCGTTATTGGGCGTTGAGGGCAGACAGACAGGCCTGAAAGATAACTTCCGGATCCTTGGTCCGCACCACGATGTGGCGGGTGGCCATCAGCTTGGTGTGGAAACGGTCGGTAGGAAAAGCCTCCAGGTAGGTGGAGTTGAACAGCAATTGGGTCTGTAACATGAAGGTGCACAGCAGGATGAGGTACTCTTCCTCCTTCGGGTCGAAGGCGGCCACGAGCAGATCGTCATTATCGAGCTCGCCCAGCAGGATGCAGTAGGGATAGGGAAAGTACTCATCACTCCAGATGTCGTAGAGGCTGGCCTCGAAGAGGGGGTAGGTCCGTAACTGCCCCTTACCGGTTTCGGCCACCAGGCGTTCGGAGAGCAGCGTCAGTGCAAGCCGTTGACTTTCCACCGGCCCCTGGTGGTGGCTGCCGTCCTCCACGAAGGGTTTCCAGCTCAGGTCGCGGACGTCCAGGTACTCGCAAGCGCCGATCCGGAGTTTGTAGTCGAAGCGGTGATAGCCGGGAACGACGTAGCCGGGGTAGTAGTAGCGGAATCCATTGGCCAGGCAGTACTCGATCTCCAGCAACATGGTGTAGTAACCGAGGCTGAAGGACCTTAGCGGTGGATCGTAGATCCCCTTGATGCTGGCGACCGTCTCCGCCCCCAGATCGAAGTAACTCAGGGCCACCAGTTTATCAGAGTTCTTCTCCCGCACGGTGGTTTCCCAGGTATTGAAGGCGGTCTGTCCTTCGTAGTGCTCCAGGCTGTCGGTGATGGAAGGGGAGAGGACGCCATCGAATTCCGCGGCGTACCGCTGGAAGAGCAGTTCCCGCTCCCGGTCGATCACGATCGGCTGGGAGCTGACGTGGAACAACTGGGCGTTCTTGCGCATCAGTTTGCGCTGGCTTTTGGAGAACCTGAAGTCCCTCAGGTCCATCCTGATCCAGACGGCCGAGTAGGGCTCATTCTGAAAAAAAAGAAAGTGGGTGGTGAAGAGGTTGGCCCCCATCCGGTACCAACCGCGCCCGAGGTAGTAGTCCAGGCTTTCCGGGCTGATGGCGTGGGGCAGTAATTTTTCGGCGTACTTAAAGAGCATCTGGAGGGGCAAGATCGATAATTCGGTCGCAAGCTACTAAATCGCGTTCGTCGTTGCTAGCGATCACCACCAACCGGCCCCGGGCGACCCGCCGAAGTTGCTCCCGGAACCAGCCGGCGGCCTCCTCGTCTAGGGTGACCGTCGGCTCGTCGAGCAGCAGGACGGGGGTGGCGGAAAAGAGGGCCGACGACAGTAAAATGCGCTGTCTCATGCCGCTGCTGCAATCCAGGAGCTGGCGGTTCCGGACGTGGCTCAAACCGGTGAGTTCTTGCACCTGCGCTGCGCCGCCCACCTCCGGCAGTACGGCCTTCTGAGCAAAGTGAAAGTCCAGGAACTCCGCAATCGTCAGTTCCTCCGGTAGCTCGAAATACGGGCCGGCCCAGCTGACGTGGCGAAAGTATTCCGCCGGGGCAACCGGAAGATTACCGTAGCGAAAAACGACACTGCCCCGGCTGGGGGTAAGCTGACCGGCCAGTAACCGGAGCAGGGTGCTCTTGCCGGAGCCGTTACGGCCCCGCACGCCGGTGATGACGCCGGAAACGAACTGGTCCGAATGATCCCGCAGGATCCACTGGCGGGCGAACTTCTTGCCGACGCCGGTAAGGGTGATCGAACTCGGTTCAGGCCACATCCTGCAGGGCCTGGAAACTGCGGATGATGCCCGTCCGCTCGGTGTTGGTAATGAAGCGGACCACCTCGTCGCGCTCGTCACTGACGGGAACGCTGGCCTCGATCTCGGTCACCGCGTTGGTGATGTTGAGCCCCTTGACGAACAGGATGCGGTAAATTTCGTGGATGGCATTGATGGTCTCGATGCTGTACCCCCGTCGCTGTAGCCCGATGCGGTTCACGCCGATGTAACTCAGGGGTTCGCGGGCCGCGCGGATGTAGGGGGGGACGCTCTTCCGCACCAGGCTGCCGCCGGCAATGAAGCTGTGGCGGCCGATGCGTACGAACTGCTGTACCCCGCACTGCCCCTCGATGATCACGTGGTCTTCGAGGATGACGTGGCCGGCCAGGTTGACGTTGTTGGCGATGATGATGTTGTCGCCCAGAATACAGTCGTGTGCCACGTGTGCGTAGGCCATCAGTAAGCAGTTCTTGCCGACGACGGTGGTCATGGCCGCGGCCGTGCCCCGGTTGATGGTCACGTGCTCGCGGATGGTGGTATTGTCTCCCACCACCGCCGTGGTGTACTCTCCGGCGAACTTCAGGTCCTGGGGAATGGCCCCGATCACGGCGCCGGGAAAGATCCGGACGTTCTTACCGATCCGGCTGCCGGCGTAGATGGTCACGTTGTTGTGGATCACCGTACCCTCGCCGATCTCCACGTCATCCTCGATGAGGGTGAAGGGGCCGACGGTCACGCCGGAGGCGATTTGGGCATTGGGATGAACGGAACTCATGGAGTGAATGGACATACTAGCTACGCTTTACGATTTGGGCCACGAGGTCGGCTTCGGATACGATCTTGTTACCGACATACGCGGTTCCCCGCATCTGGCAAAGGCCCCGGCGGACGGGGGCGATGAGTTCCATCTTGAAGAGGACGGTATCCCCCGGCGTTACGAAATTTTTGAACTTGGCGTTGTCCACCTTCAGGAAGTAGGTGTCCCAGCCGTAGGGGTCGTCCTGCTGCGTCAGTACCAGCAGGCCGCCGGTCTGGGCCATCGCCTCGATCTGGAGCACGCCGGGCATCACGGGGTTACCCGGAAAGTGACCCTGAAAGAACTCCTCGTTCACGCTCAGGTGCTTGAGGCCCACGATGTGGTTCTCGCCCATCTCGATGATCTTGTCGATCAGCAAAAAGGGGTAGCGGTGGGGCATGTACGACTGGATCTGCACGCTGTTGAAGACCGGGGTGTCGTTGGGGTTGTAGTAGGGGCGGCCCTTGAGGCGCTTCTGCTCCAGGTAGGCCTTCTTCAGCAACTTGGTGAACTCTACGTTCACCCCGTGGCCCGGCTTGGTCGCCAGGATGCGGCCCTTGATGGATACGCCCAGGAGGCTGATGTCGCCGATCACGTCCAGCAGCTTATGGCGGGCCGGCTCGTTGTGGAACTTCAGGTCGATGGTGTTCAGGATACCCTGTTCGTTCACCTCCACGCTCTCCTTGCCCATCTTTTTGGCCAGGGCGTCGAGGCGGTCCTGGGGAACGGCGTAGTCGGCGATCACGATGGCGTTGGTCAGGTCGCCGCCCTGGATGAGGTTGTGCTCGAAGAGCTGCTCCAGTTCGTGCAGGAAGACGAAGGTGCGGCAGGGGGCGATCTCCTCGGCGTAGTCGTCGTAGCCGCGCAGGGTGGCGTACTGCTGCCCGAGGACGGGGCTGTCGAAGTCGATCATGCAAACCACCTCGAAGCCGTCGTAGGGCAGGGCCACGATCTCCGAACCGGAGGCTTCGTCCCGGTAAGTGATGGGTTCCTCGACGATGAAGTAGTCGCGGCTCTCGTCCTGCTCCTCGATGCCCGCGCTGAGCAGGGTCTGGACGAAGGGGCTGGCGCTGCCGTCGACGATGGGGATCTCCGGGCCGTCGATCTCGACGAGTACGTTGTCGATCCGTAAGCCGCTCAGGGCGCTCAGCAGGTGCTCTATGGTGGAAACGCTGGCATCTCCGCTACCCAGGGTCGTACTGCGCTCGGTGTTCACCACCCGGCTCACATCGACGTTCAGGACGGGCTGCCCCTCCAGGTCGGTACGTTTAAACTTCACGCCGTGTCCGGCGGGGGCGGGGTGGAAAGCAAGGTTTACCTCCGCTCCGGTGTGGAGACCGACCCCGGTGAGGGTGATGGGGCCGGAAATGGTGCGTTGGTTCATGTACGGTGGTTGAATTCGGGCGCAAAGATATAAAGCGACGGGAGGAATGAAGAAAGAGGAAGGACAACGGCTTCGTGGGCGGCGGCGCGCAGGTGCGAAATTCACGAAGGAGACTACTGTCGGAACACGAAAGCGAGCAGGTCTACGGAGCGTCCGTCTTTCCTTCTTCTGGTTTCTTTCCTCCGGATAATTCCTTTTCCAGTCGCGTCAGTGTACGGTAGAGCTCCGGCAGTTTCCGGAAGATCGCGTTGCTGCGGATAAAGTCCTTGTACGGGATGGCGGGGGAGCCGAAAACGGCCGTATTCGGCTCCTTGATGCTGCCGGAAATGCCGCTCTGTGCCTGTATCTGGGTGCCGTCGGCGATCTTGGCGTGGCCAACGATACCTACCTGCCCGCCGATGCGGCAGTTGGCCCCCACCTTGGTGGAGCCGGCGATCCCCGCCTGGGCGGCGATGACGGTATTCTTTCCGACCTCGACGTTGTGGCCGATCATCACGAGGTTGTCCAGCTTGACGCCGCTGCCGATCAGGGTGGACCCCATCATGGCCCGGTCGATGGTGGACCCGGACCCGATCTCGACGTGGTCTCTGAGCACGACGTTCCCGACGTGGGGAACCTTTTTGTACACATTGTCCTCATCCGGGGTGAAGCCGAAGCCGTCTCCCCCGATGACTACGTTGGCGTGTAGAACGCAGTAATCCCCGATGACGCAGTCCCGCAGGATGCGTACGCCGGGGTAGAGCAGGCAGTGCTTGCCGATCCGGACGCCGGGGCCGACGTAGACCTGGTCGAGCACCACCGTACCCTCCCCGATACTGGCACCGTCCTCCACGATGGAAAATTTACCGACCCGGACGTTGTTACCCAGTTCGGCGCTCTCTTCTACGGAGGCGTGGGCGGAGATCTCCCGGCGGGTTCGGTTAGCCTCGTCCTGCTGGTAGACGGCGAGGAGCTGGAGGACGGTCTCCCGTACGTTGTCCACCCGCAGCAGGGTGGGGGAGACGGGTTGTTTGGGCTCGAACGTCCGGCTCACCAGGACGGCCGAGACGGAGGTGTCGTAGAGGTAGTGTTCGTAGGCCAGGTCGGCGAGAAAGGTGATCCCGCCCGGGCCGCCCTCTTCGATCTTGGCGGGCTGGGTGATCTCTACGTCGGGGTTGCCTTCCACGGTGGCCCCGATCATACGGGCGAGTTCGGCAGCGGTAATTTTCATAGTCAAAGCAGGCTTACATGATCACGGGCAGGTCGTCGTCCCCGTCGGCGGCGGGAGCTTGTTCACGCAGGGTGCGGGCGTGGAGGGCCTGCATACCGGTGAACTGTTCCAGTACCGTCTCAATAAATTGGTCGTCAATGATGCGCTGTATATCACCGAGGTGGCGGATTTGTTCGTCCTGGCGAAAGCGGTAAATCTGGGTCAGCCCCCGCAGTTCGAACTGTACGGGAAAGCGGCCGTCGTTGGAAAAGACGGTTATGTTCAGTCGGGAGTGGTCGATCTTACCGATGATGCGCATGGGGGGTAAAGGTAATGTACTCCCGGCTACCATATCTTTGCCCCATGGAACTCCTTACCGCCATTCAGATCGAGCGCAAGATCACCCGCCTGGCCATGGAGGTCCTGGAACGTAACACCACGGAACAGGAGCTCTACATCATCGGCATCAATACCAGGGGGATGGAACTGGCCCGTCGGCTCACCGCGGGTTTACGTCTGCTCTCCGATGCCCCCCTTCACCTCTGGAACCTGAAGATCAGCCCCGCGGAACCCCTGGCCGCCGCCCCCGTCCTCGATCACGATGTCCGCCAACTGGCCGGCAAACCCATCCTGATCGTGGATGACGTGGCCAATACCGGCCGTACCCTCTTCTACGCCATGGGGGCGTTCCAGCGCATACTGCCCTCCAAGATCGAGGTGGCCGTGCTCGTGGATCGTCGCCATAAGTCCTGGCCCGTTTACGTCACCTACAGCGGAATGGCCCTGAGTACCACGCTGGGGGATCACGTGCTGGTGGAATTGGGGGAGGAGCCGCGGGCGGTGCTGCAGTGAACCTCACCCCCTGATGGCTTTGCCATCTGTCCCCCTCTCCCCGGGAGAGGGGGGCGTTGGATGCGTTTCATACGTTGGATGCTGAAAAGAGGCCGTTCCTTGCGTCCCGCAGTCACCCCCTGATGGCTTTGCCATCTGTCCCCCTCTCCCCGGGAGAGGGGGGCGTTGGAGGCGTTACGTACGTCGGATGCCGAAAAGAGGTCTTTCCTTGCGTCCCGCAGTCACCCCCTGATGGCTTTGCCATCTGTCCCCCTCTCCCCGGGAGAGGGGGGGCGTTGGAGGCGTTACGTACGTCGGATGCCGAAAAGAGGTCTTTCCTTGCGTCCCGCAGTCACCCCCTGATGGCTTTGCCATCTGTCCCCTCTCCCCGGAGAGGGGGGGCTTGGAGGCGTTACGTACGTCGGATGCCGAAAAGAGGTCTTTCCTTGCGTCCCGCAGTCACCCCCTGATGGCTTTGCCATCTGTCCCCCTCTCCCCGGGAGAGGGGGGCGTTGGAGGCGTTACGTACGTCGGATGCCGAAAAGAGGTCTTTCCTTGCGTCCCGCAGTCACCCCCTGATGGCCTTGCCATTTATTTCCCCCATCCCGTGAAGAGCGGCTTTTGGGAGGTATCATAGGTGCTAATAAAACGATAGCGGCAGCACGGTGCAACACCGGAGCCGTTCCCCTCTCCAGGGGAGAGGGGACGATTTCGCGAAGCGAAATCAGGGGTGAGGTTCAGCGAACCACCTCCATCTCCGCCACCAGGTGCGGCGCGCCCCCCAGCTTATCGATCAGGAACAGTACGTAGCGAATGTCCACCATGATGTTCCGACAGATCGAGGGATCGTAGTTTACGTCCGACATCGTGCTCTGCCAGGTGCGGTCGAAGTTCAGGCCTACCAGGTGGCCGTCGGCGTTGAGGGCCGGACTGCCGCTGTTGCCGCCCGTGGTGTGATTGGAGCCCAGGACGCAGACCGGTAGCTTACCGGAGGCATCGGCGTAGGAACCGTAGTCCTTCTTTTCGTAAAGTTCCAGCAATTTGGCGGGCAGGTCGAACTCGTAGTCACCGGGTTGGTACTTGGCGATCACGCCGTCCAGGTAGGTCATGTAGTCGTTCTTTTTGCCATCCAGGCCGGTAAAACCCTCGAACTTACCGTAGCTGACCCGCATGGTGGAGTTGGCGTCTGGGTATAATTTACGCTCCGGGAAGAAGAGCAGCAGTCCTTGCATGTACTTACGCTGCAACGGGTTCATGCGCTCCTCGATCTCGTTGTACGGGTTGATGACCTTACGCTCGTTGTGGCGGTTCAGCTGGAGGACGAACTGGTAGCCCATGTCTCCTTCGATCTGCTCGACGAAGCCGGCGGGGTCCTCTTCCAGCAGGGCGATCATGCGGTCGCCGCGGGTCAGGTAGCTGCGCTGGAACAGGGCGTCGGTGAGGTGGGCCAGTGACCCGGCGAATTCGAGTTGGTCGCGGACGTAGCGACTCTGGTGGGCGGGGGCTACCTCGGTAAAGTAGCGGTCCAGTTGGCGGTGGGCTACCCGGCGGTCAATTTCCGGGTCGTACCCCTTGTAGAAGTCTTTGAGGTAGGCCGCGATGCGGGGTGCGCGCTTCGTAAACTCATCGATTCCGTTGCTCTCGGCGATCTTCAGCTGACCGCTCAGTAAACTGGCCACCCGGAACAGGTCGATGTTGTAGTTCATCTCCGAGACGTAAGCGCGCGTCTTGCCGAAGGGTTCCTGGCGGGCGTACAGGGCGTCCAGCTCCCCGAGCACGGGGGCATAAACCGCCTTCTCCTCCGGCTTCTTCTCCAGACGGGCGAGGAAATCCCGCTCCATCATCTTACGCTTGTCGATGGCATTTACCGCCGCGACACCCTCGCTCTCGCCCCGCCACTTCTTCCAGGCGTTGGCGATCCGGGCCTGCTTGCTGGCGTAGGCGATCTTGGTGCCCGCGTCGGCCCGCATCGCGCTGTCGATGACGCTGAGGCTCAGGTCCCGCATCCCGATCCGGATGGGGTTCATGACTTCCGTCCGCTGCTGCATGGCCGAGGCGGGGAGGTACTGGTCGGTCCGGCCGGGGAATCCGAAGATCATGCTGAAGTCACCCGGCTTCACGCCGGCGGCACTGACGGTCAGGTGGTACTTCGGCTTCATCGGAATGTTGTCAGGACTGTAGGGAGCGGGGTTGCCGTCCGCGTCGGTGTAAACCCGGAAGAGGCTGAAGTCGCCCGTGTGGCGGGGCCACTCCCAGTTGTCCGTGTCGGCCCCGTACTTGCCGATGGAAGAAGGCGGGGCACCGACCAGCCGTACGTCATTGTACTTTTTAGTCACGAAGGCGAAGTACTGATTGCCGTCGTAGAAAGGTTTGACGAGGAGCTCCTCGTACTCCCGTAACTTGAATTTTTCCCGGAGCATCTCCGTGTTCTCCTGGATCAGTTTATCCCGGTCGCGTTCGCTCATGTCCTCGTTCACGCCCTTCAGGATGCGGTCGCTCACGTCCTCGATCCGCTCGATGAAGGTCACGAAGAGCCCTTCGTTGGGCTTCTCCGCGGCGTGGTCGGCGGCCCAGAAGCCGTCTTCCAGCAGGTTGTCCTCCAGGCTGGAGTGGTTCTGAATGGCGCTGTACCCGCAGTGGTGATTGGTCAGGATGAGCCCCTGGTCGCTGATGATCTCCCCGGTACAGAAGCCGCCGAAGTGGACGATGGCGTCCTTCAGGCTGCCCTGGTTGATGGAGTAGATGTCCTCGGCGGAAATCCGCATGCCCATACTTTGCATCTCGTCCTCGTTGAGGTTTTCGAGCAGGAGGGGGAGCCACATGCCGCCGCCGGCGGAGGTGATGGTCGAGAAGAACAGGAATAGGGGTAGAAGTAAGGCTAGTCTGCGCATGATCGGTGGTTGTTGCGCAAAGCTAAACGGATGAAGGGGTTGAGGGGTTGAGGGGGTCAGGGGATGAGGGGCTGCCGCTGTCACTACTCGCTCGCTGCGTCTGGGAGGCGGGCTTCGCTGGGGGAGGCTTACGCTACCGCCACCGGACTTAATAAAATCGAAAACATTGCACCTGCGCGCCGTCGCCCTTCGCGGCAGCCCCCTCAACCCCTCAATACTTCAACTCCTCATTCCCTACAACGAGACCTCCCCGGACCCCACCCGGATCTTCCGCTCCAGTGCCTCCAGCTGCAGCTTGATCTCCTCGTTGGTCTCGATGAGGTCCTGGACGGTGCGGATGGAGTAAAGGACGGTGCTGTGGTCGCGGTTACCGAACATACGACCGATGGCCTTGAGGCTGTTGTCGGTATGCTGCTTGACCAGGAACATACTGATCTGGCGGGCCAGCACGACCTGCCGCTTGCGGGTGGCGCTGGCGAGTTTGACGAGATCGACCTGGAAGTGGTCCGCTACGGTTCGCTGGATGACCTCGGGGGTGATCTCCTTGTTGAGTTCGGTGACGAAGTTCTGCATCACCTCGCGGGCCAGGTCGATGTTAATGCCCTCGGGGTTGAGGCCGCCGCGGACGCTCAGGTTGGTGAGCACGCTCTCGAGCTGGCGGATGTTGTCGTTGATGTGGAAGCAGATGAATTCCATCACGCCGGGGTCCAGGCTGACGTTGCGGCTGCTGGCCTTGCTGGCCAGGATGGCCATTCTGGTCTCCAGGGCGGGGGTGCTCAGGTCGGCGCTCAGGCCCCACTGAAAGCGGCTGCGGAGGCGCTCCTCGATGTCCAGCTCCTTGATGGGGCGGTCGCAGGTGAGGATCACGGCCTTGTTGTGCTGCCGCAGGGTGTTGAAGAGGTTGAAGAAGACGTCCTGGGTCTTCTTGCGGTTGACGAGGTGGTGGATGTCGTCCACCAGCAGCACGTCGACGTTCTGGTAGTAGTTCAGCAGGTCGTTCGTGGCGTTGGAGCCGATGGAATTGACCAGTTGATTGGTGAAGGTGTTGGTGCTGACGTAGAGCACGGCCTTCTCCGGAAATTTCTCCTGGATGTAGTTGCCGACGGCGTGCAGCAGGTGGGTCTTACCCAGGCCTACTGGGCCGTGGATCACCAGCGGGTTGAAAGCCGTTTCGGTGGGGTTGTCGGCCACGGCCTTGGCGGCGTTGCGGGCCAGGCTGTTGCAGTCTCCCTGGATGAAGTTCTCGAAATTCTGGCGGGGGTCGACGTTGCTCTCGATGCGGGGGCGGGTCACGCCGGGAATCACGAAGGGGTTGTTCGGGGCGGGCATGGACGGCATGCCGGCGGCTTTACCGTTGACACCCCGCATGCTGGCGGGACCGGCGGCGGCCGGCTGACGGTTCGGGTTAATGCGGTACTGTAACCGGCCGGCGGTGCCGAGGGCCGTATTGAGACTGTTCTTCAGCACTTCGATGTAGTGCTCCTCCAACCATTCGTAGAATAGCCGGTGAGGCACCTGGATGGTCAGTTCATTGCTCTGCAGGGACACCGGACGGATGGGGACGAACCAGGTCTGGAAGCTCTGGGGGTCCACCGTCTGCTTGATGGTGGTAAGACAGTTATCCCAGATTGCCGTATGATCCATTTCATTCCCTAGTTGCACAGTAGATGAGTTCTAACCGCCGGGAGGTTCCGGCCGTCAGGTGAGTAATAAGTGGCTTGAAAGTCAGTAAGTTAAACAGGTGGAAAGCAGCGAGTAGGGGATCGCCCGGTGTCAGAAGGCGGAGCTGCTCTCGTGCCACGATGTCTCGTGGCGGACAGCAAATATGAGGAGAAACACGGCAGTTTCGCAAACGAAACGGACCTTTTCTTACCAAAATCTTCTTTGGCAGCCGTGGAACGCGTGGAACGGAAATTTTGTCATTAGCAGGATGCGATCACCCGCCGATTCATAACCGCAAATTGCTGCAAGAGACGCAACGCCGCTTGCCGCCGCCCGGAAAATCCACGTCGAGGCGGCCGAGCCGGAGCCCGCCGAATCCGACCTGGTTCACTATTACGGGATCGCCCTGCCGGTTGTTCACCAGCACGGGCTCATCGAGGAAGGTATGGGTGTGACCGCCCAGAATGATGTCGATGTCCCGGCTTTCGGCCGCCAGCACCACGTCGCTGACTTTCTCCTCCCGGTAGCGGAAACCCAGGTGGCTCAGGCAGATCACCAGGTCGCATTTCTCGTTTTCCCGCAGCAGGCGGGCGGTGGCGTTCCCCCGCTCGATGGGGTCCTGGTAGTCCGTTTTGCCGTACAGACCTTTCGGGACGAGGCCGTCCAGTTCGATCCCGAGGCCGAAGATGCCGACCTTGACGCCCCCCTTTTGATGATCTGGTAGGGCTTGGTTTTTCCCTCCAGGGGGGTGCCGGTGAAGTCATAGTTGGCCGAGAGCATGGGGAAGGAGGCGTGTCCCATCTGGGTCACCAGGTTCTCCATCCCACCGTCGAAATCGTGGTTGCCGATGGTGGCCGCGTCGTAGCGCAGCTTGCTCATCAGCTTCATCTCCAGTTCGCCGGCGAAAAAATTGAAGTAAGGAGTGCCCTGAAAAATATCCCCGCTGTCGAGCAACAGGACGTGGGGTTCGGCTTCCCGTACGCGGCCGATCATTTCGGCCCGGCGCACGATGCCGCCGCGGTTGGCATTCCGGCCGCCATCGTCCGGGAAGGGGTCGATGCGGCTGTGCCAGTCGTTCGTGTGCAGAATGGTCAGCCGTGGCGCGTTCGTTGGGCGGGCACGCAGGTGCAAGGCCGGTGAAAGCAGCAGTCCGCCCCCCACGGCGGCCCTGGTCAGGAAATTTCTACGGTTCATGGTGCTTTATAATTTGATGCGGCTACCCGTTGAGCGAACGTCGATCGGGCCACCGGATTTCGCGGCGTACTCAATCAGCAGGTCGCGGACGAGCAGCCCGCTTTTTGTTTGCGGCTTCCCGACCAGCATGGCCGAGTCGGAGCCACCGTCGGCTACGTAGTCGTTGGTAACAATGTAGTAGGTCTTGTCCGGCTCGATCTCCCGGCCGGATAGTTTAACGGACAGTTTCCCATCGACGCGGCGCATTTCCAGCTCCCGGCTTACGGGCCAGCCGCCACTGTTGGCAATGTGGTTAGCGAATGCCATCAGTTCCTTACCGCTGAGTTCCACTAAGACCAGCTCATTGTCGAAGGGCATCAGCTCGTAAATCTCCGAGACCAGCAGGGGCCCCGCCCCGATCTCCCCGATGCGCAGTCCGCCGTAGTTCTGGACGGATAGCGCGATCTCCCTGCCCGGGAAGGCCTCCACCGCCGCGTCGGCCAGCAGGTCGGCCACCCAGTTTCCGAGGGAGCTTTCGGGCTGCCGCTTGGTGAGTGGCGTTTTGATCACGGCCAGTTCCCGGTTCATTTTTTCCGTCAGCTGGTCGCGGTAGGGGACGATCATAGCCTCCACGTCCGCCACCTGGGCGGATGGCTGGATGCTGTCGGTTACCGGGTAAAGGCGGGGTTCGACGGCCGCCTCTCCGAGGGGAGCGCGGCAGGTGGTTAGCAGTACGGGTAGGAGCAGGAGTAGGAGGGAGGCGGGGCGCATGGGGCAAAGGTAAGCGTTGCCGGTGGAGGATGTCTCGGTGGAGGACGCCCACGTCCCGGTGGAGGACGCCCACGTCCGACGAGTTCCTATCGGATATCGATCACTTGAGTGTATCAAAAAAACTCGGGGTACCTACGACCGGCCTCACCTTGGGACTACCACTCAGCAGGTCCTGAAGTTTTTGCACCTGCGCCCCGCCGCCCGTACTTTCCAGCTAGGGGGTCGAAGAACCTCGGATTTTATCTTTTTACTAGGATTCGGTCGGACGTGGGCGTCCTCCACCGGCAGCCCCTAAAAACAAAAACACCCAGCCCACGATGAAGAAGACCCCACCCACCGGCGTTACCGGCCCCAGCACCGCCGCCGGAATGCCGTGAAATTCGCGTAGCGTAAGTAAGTAAAGGCTACCCGAAAAGAGGAGGATACCCGTCAGCCAGCACCAGGCTGCCCGGGTGAGTTGGCGGATTGAAAAGTCCGCTCGGTCCATCAGCAGGGCGGCACCGAATATGGCGAAAGTATGATAGAAGTGGTAGCGCACGCCGGTGTTGAAGGTGACCAGATCGGCCGCTCCGACCAGGGATTTGAGGCCGTGGGCGCCGAAGGCACCGACCGCGACGGCCAGGGCACCCAGGATGGCGGCCAGGCGAATGAACTTATGGGACTGCATGGAAGTAAAGATAAGCAGCCGCGCTGCCGGTTTCGCTTGTTAAACCAAGCAAAAAGTAGTATGTTTGCACTCAGGATAAACAAAAAATAGCAAAATGCAATTCCGCCCCGGTCGGGAGAGCGACTTCACTCACCTGGAGACCTTCGTCTGGCAGGCCATCTTTCCGGCCTTCGACCAGCCCGGTCTTAGCGACGAGCAGCGCGCCGAAAACGATGCGCTGGTCGAATTGGCACGTACCAAGGTCATCGAGGCCCTGGAGCGGGAGCACTCCGGTGTCTTCGTCGCCTGGGACGAGCACCGCCGTGCCCTGGCCGGCTACCTGATTGCCGATCGCACCCCCCGGGCCTACGCCGTCATCGAGCAACTCATCGTTAAGCGGACGGAGTGGGGCAAGGGAATCGCCGCCCAGTTGCTGGCCCTGGGGACCGACTTTATCGGACGGGACCGGTCGGTCCAACTGGGTGTCCGCCACTACAACGAGCGGGCGATCGGTTTTTTTGAGAAACACGGCTTCGATAACACGGGAGAATCCGCCGGGGAACACGCCATTCCGCGCATCCTGATGCTGCGGGAGGCCGGTGAAGTGGAACAGCCCGTGGGCGAGGGGACCGGTGATCTTTTCTCGCCCCCGCCAGCGGAGACAACGACCAATACCTTTCTGGAAACCAACCCCGCCGCCGAGGCGCTCAGGCCGAACAGCGGAGGACACGACCAACGGAGGGATCAAATTTTCCTTTGATTTTCCGGGAGTGGACGACGAGCCCGTTTTTGAGGAGTTGCCCGATTACACGCTCAGTGCGGAGGACCCGGAGCAGGTGGCTCCAACGGTTCCCGGCAGCCACTCCCTGGCTACGGAGGAATTGCCTTTGGTCTCCCGAACCCTTGGAGAGCAGGAGGAGAGCAGCCTGACCGACGATCAGTTGTCCGACCTGGAGGCCTTCATTGCCCGGGCCAGGGCGAAGAAGGGGCTGGCCACCGAGCCCACCCCGGAACCGGTGAAGCAGCCGGTCGTGCAACCGGAAGCCACCGCGCCGCCCGCCTTCGACCGGTCCAAGATTGAATTCGAGATCGACTACGGCGTCCGGGAGGAATCCGGGGGGGTAGCAGAGGTGTCAGCAGGGATAGAGGTAGTTGCGGAGCCGACCACCAAAGTATGTCCGAACTGCGGAACGGAGCTGGGAATGGCCGTTCGTTTCTGTAGTGAGTGCGGCCAGGCTCAGTTTGCGGAGAAAGCAGCGGCTGCCCCCACCGTGGAGGAAGTCGTTCACCGGGAGCCGGAGCCGGAAACAGCGCGGGAGCCCGAACCCGAATCGATCGAACTGCCGGAGGACGAGCCGGAGGTCCTGGAACTGGACGACGTCCCCCCCGTGGAGGAAGACCGGATGCAGGTGCTCTCCCTGTCTGCCCTTAAATCCCGTTTCCGGGAGTACCTCTACGACCGCGTCCACGCTTATTTCGGAGAGCGGGGCTCCACCCGCTTTCTGAAGCGGTACGAGGTGGACAACGACTTTCTGCAGCTTCGGGACGGGAGCCTGAACGCCCTGCGCGGCTGGCTGGACGCCGGGGTAACGGAGGCCGTAGGAGAGGTAAGGATCGGTAACGCCATCGCCGACCTGACCGAGTACTTCATCGTGGAGGTCTGCCAGGATATTCACAAGGGGTTGTTCGCCCAGCGGTTATTGCGTCACCAGGGAAAGTCGGCCGACGTAGTGGACCTGTTCAAATTGGTGTCGGATTACCTCGATCTGGACAGCGAGTCGGAAAAGGTGTACACCGAATTTATCTCGATGCCCCCGAAGGTTTTACAACGGATCACCACCAACTTTCTGCACGCCCGGCCGGACGAACGGATCTTCCTGATCTGCGACCAGAGCTTACTGGGGAACGGCAAGAACGGGTTTGCCGTAACGGACTCGGGCCTCTACTGGAAAAGTATGCTGCAACCGGCGGGGGCGGTCACCTATACCACCCTGCGCGAAGTGCGCCGCAACGGCGACCACCTGCTGTTGGACGGACAGTTCTTCGACGCGGGCGCGCGGTTAAATTTGAAGGTGGCGTTGTTGCTGGACCGTTTGCGGCGGCTGGGCTAACTTGAGCATGGAATGGGCCGACGGTTTCTGATTCATCTCTTGGTTTTACTGTTGCTCTGGGGCCGTACTGCTGCTGACCAGCGAAATGGTGATACAGCTGTTGTTTCCGGGGTTTCATGACGTCGTAATCTGGTTTAATTACTTGGTGGTGGGGTCCGTGGTAATTTTGCTGATCGTGCTATGCTCTTTCTGGTTATCCTGGAGTAGATCAAAGAGGACGCAATAACGGCTTTGGGATGTACCTAAGCTGACACTATATTGGGATACGATGAAATACTGTATCTCCACTCTAATTCTCCTAGTCATAATCAGCTGCCGGTCCGACGATGAGGACCGGTTCACTCCATCCGCCACGGATTTGTTTGTCAGTACCGTATCCGCGATATCCGGGGTAGAGATTTTTCGTTACGGACCAAGTAGTGGAGCCTCGGAAAAGGTGTACACCAGTAACCGCGCCGGACTGAATTACCCGCTGGGTAAACGGGAATTTTTCCTCTCCGAGCAAGGCCTGGTATTCTACGCGTTGGAGGGTAGAATCGTAGTTGAGGATATTTCAGACGGCTTGGTAACGCCGCTCTCAGAACCTCAAAATAATCTTCTTTCCGCGATTCACTACGATGCGGAACGGGAGGAAATCATCGTTGTTTACGATTCCTATTTCGCGGATGTGATAGACGTGGAGGAACGCGTGGTGAGCCGTCGCCTGGACTTTGGTGACCTGGCACAGAGACGGTATGCCTCTTCCGAGCTGATCGAAGGCCAGCTCTTATTGGTTACCGGAAGCCGACCCGGTGACGCTCAAATCGTCCATCGAATAAGCACCGAGGATGGAAGCGTGGAATCATCTACTACGATTCCTTTCGCTTATGGTTTCGTGGCCGACCGGTCGGCCGGCCGGTTACTGGCGTTCCGGATAACGGAAGAATTTAACGGATTGGAACTGCTGGAAATCGGGCTATCTGGTGAATTTTCAAGTAGACGAATCATTTCGGATGAAATCCCCATCAGGAATTTATCGGGAAGCGTAGCGACGTTCGATCCACTCACGGGGACCTACTACATTAATGCGACCAGCAACTCTATTGAACTTGACAATACGAACGTGCTGGTAGCCATTGACGTACGGGCTGACGAACTAAGCGGACGAACGGTTAGGCCCTACTTTCCGGGAAAGATCATCGTGCAGCTTCAGGATCATTAGTGATGATCGTTCCATATCTCCCACGCCGCTTCCGCCTGCCCGTGCAGCATGCCCGTTCCATTGGCCGTACCGGCTCCCCGGGCGGCGGCGCGACGAAGAAATTCGGTAACTCCGGGATTGTACACCAGGTCGTAGCAGAAATGTTGTTCGGTGAGCTCGGCGTAGGGGAGATCGGGGCAGGCCGTTATGTCCGGGGCGGTACCCACGGGGGTGGTGTTGACGATCAACTGGTAGTCGGCCATCACTTCGGGCGTCAGCTCATTGTAGGTGAGCAGACCGACGGCGGAGGTACGACTCACCAGGGTGGCGTAGACGTCCAGCTCGGCCAGCCCGGCGAGGACCCCCTTGCTGGCGCCGCCCGTCCCCAACACCAGTGCCTGCGGCCGGCCGGTGCCCCTTGCAAGTGCTGCACCCGCGGCCGCGCCCAGGTCCCAGTGACGAACCAGATCGTCGCGGAAACCGATGTAATCGGTATTGTAGCCGGTCCACTTGCCCCGCTCGACCAGGATGGTGTTGACGGCCCCGATACGCTCGGCTACGGGATGCAGTGCATCCAGTTGGGCGATGATGTTCTCCTTGTGGGGAATGGTGACATTGAGGCCGCGCAAGTCCGGATACTGTTGGGCAAGATCCCGGATATCGTTTACGGATTCCCGCTCAAAATTGAGGTACTGGTGGCTGTGCGACAATCCGAGCTTCTCGAATTTTCGGGTAAAATAGCCCTGGGAAAAAGATCGGGCAATGGGGTTGCCGATGAGTCCGAACGTCATATTTCTTTCATTGTGTCCGCGAAATCCTCGGCGTCGGGTTCCTCCTTGCCGCTGGCAATTTCGAGTACGAAAACGATCGCCAGGCCGGCCAGGAAGGCCAGGACCACCAGGACGACGAAGGGCTCCCCCTCCAGGTAGTGGGCGGGGAGAACGTTGGCCTCCAGGACGGGTACCTCCACGCCCTCACTGTTGGTGCGGGTGGTGACGACGTTGCGCCAGGGCCAGAGCTTGTTCAGGCTGCCGATCATGAAGCCGGTCAGCAGCGCGAAGGTCTCGTTGGGGTAAGTTTTAAAGGTATAGGTGAGCAGCCGGCTGAAGAGCGCCAGGCCGACCAGACAGCCCAGCGCGAAGACCCCCACCGTAAGCAGGGCACCCTCCTCACCGCTGCCCAGCCCGCGGACGGCCCCGAACACGACGGTGTACATACCGAGCAGCACCAGGATAAAACTGCCGGAGATGCCCGGCAGGATCAGGGCGGAAATAGCGATGGTGCCGGATAAAAATACCAGCAGGGGAGAGGTACTGCCCGCCAGCGGATTGATGGTGGTGAGGAAGAAAGCCACGACGGCCCCCACGATGAGGAGCGTCACTTTGGTGGCGTTCCAGTGCTCGGTTTGTCGCCCTACGTAGATCGCCGAAGCAATGATGAGGCCGAAAAAGAAGGCCCAGATCACCGGTGGATATTTTTCGAGTAGCTCCGTGATAACCACGACAGCCAGGGCGAGGCCCGCTACCATTCCGCCTCCGAGTTGGAGGATGAAGGCTCCGTCGGCCCGTTTCCAGGCGGCGGCAAAGCCCTCACGGCGCAGGGTGCCGATGACTTCGGGGCCGAGGATGCCGCCGATGGCGGCCAGTAACCGTTCGTAGATGCCGGTGATGAAGGCGATGGTGCCACCACTGACACCGGGAATGGCCTCGGCAATGCCCATGGCCATACCCTTGAGAATGAGGGAGAAGTTCATGCGCTTACTTTTTTTGGCGGACGGCCGCGTACATGGCCCGGATGTCCTCCAGGCCGTAGGTGCTGTCGAAGCCGTTCTGGAATACGAATTCCCGGTCGCCCTGGTAAACGATGTGGCGGAAACCGTAGATGGCCGTGCTGTCGATGTTGTTCTCAAACAGGAAACCATCCGGATTCTCCTCGATGATACTGCTGAAATAACGGTTGTCGCGTACCAGTTCCAGCTGTTCGGCCTTGAGGCGGGTCATATCGTTGGTGGCGGCCTGGCTGGCCAGGATCTGGACACTGTAATTATCCGCCGGACTCTTGACCGTCACGTCCTGCATAACGCCGCTGAGGTTGACGTTAACGACTTTGGCACTGTCCGGTGCCTGGATGGTCAGGGGCAGGTTGTAGGGGGTCAGGTCGAGCTCGGGCCAGCTGCCGGAAGCATCACTGCCACAGGCGGAAAGAAGGAGCAGCAGCAGGCTACCGGCGAGAAATTGACGCATAAACAGGTAAATTATTGGGGCTGCAAACTTACAACACGGAAAGCGTTTGTAAATTTGTGTTTTTCAAACAAAATCTCGGAAGCGGGATACGCCTATGATCCATCGTCTGCACATTCGCAACTACGCCATTATCGAGGAGCTCACCCTTGATTTTGCCGAGGGGCTCAGCATCATCACCGGGGAAACCGGAGCGGGCAAGTCGATCGTTCTCGGCGCCCTCAGTCTCATCCTCGGGGGGCGGGCGGATTCCAAGACGCTCTTCGACGACAGCCAGAAGTGCATCATCGAGGGGCGCTTCGACATCTCCGCCTACCAACTCGGGGCTTTCTTCGAGCAGCACGACCTCGATTACGACAACGAGCTGATCATCCGCCGGGAGATCACCCCCTCTGGCAAGAGCCGGGCCTTCGTCAACGATACGCCGGCCAACCTGAAGGTCCTCCAGCAACTGGGCGGGGAACTGATCGACCTGCACCAGCAGTTCGATACCCTGTACATCAACAACAGTGATTTTCAGCTGGAATTGCTGGATGCCCTGGCCGGTCAGCAGGAGGCCGTCGTCGCCTACCGGAAAGATTACCACGCTCTCCAGGCCGCCAACCGGGAACTCAACAAGCTGCTGGAAGAACAGAGCCGCGCCCGCCTCGAACAGGAGTTCCTGGAGTTTCAGGTCGATGAACTGGAAGAAGCCAACCTAGTCGCCGGAGAGCAGGAGGAACTGGAGGGCGAACGCCACCGCCTCAGCAACGCCGAGGAGATCAAACAGCTGACGGGCGGGGTCTCCCACTTCCTGAACGAAGGGGAGAATGCGGTCAGTGACCAGCTCATGGCCATCAGCGTCCGGCTGGCCCCCCTGGCCGCCGGCGATCCCAAACTGAAAAACCTGGCCGAACGGTTCGAGGGCGTCCGGCTGGAACTCGACGAGATCGCCGCCGACCTGGAGGACTTCGGCGAGAGCGCCGAGGATAACCCCGAACGCCTCCTCGAGGTGGAAGAACGCCTCGACGGTATCTACCGCCTGCAGACGAAGCACTCGGTAAAGACCAGTGAGGAACTGATCGCCATCTTCGAGGAACTCTCCGGTCGCCTGGGGCACTTCCAGGACCTGGACGGGGCCATCAACCGAACGACGGCAAAGCAGGACAAACTAACCGCCGCCCTTCAGAAACAGGGCGAGCAACTCCGCAAGGGCCGCCAGAAGGTCGGGCCCAGTTTCGCCAAACAGGTCAGGACCCAGCTCTCCGAACTCAGTATGGAGAACGCCCGCCTGGAAGTTGACTTCAAACCCCTCGACAAGCCAGGCCCGAACGGACTCGACGACGTCTGCTTCCTCTTCAGCGCCAACAAGGGCGGTAAGCTCCAGTCCATCAAGGATGCCGCCAGCGGGGGAGAGATGTCCCGCCTCGCCCTGGTCACCAAGAGCCTGGTGGCCTCCGCGATGAGCCTGCCGACCCTCATTTTCGACGAGATCGACTCCGGCGTATCCGGCGACGTGGCCAACAAGATGGGCCGTATCCTGACCGA
This sequence comes from Lewinellaceae bacterium, assembly GCA_963838715.1. GTDB lineage: Bacteria > Bacteroidota > Bacteroidia > Chitinophagales > Saprospiraceae > Neolewinella. The sequence continues at coordinate 662,714 of CAWISE010000009.1, read as the reverse complement.
CCTGAGCCGTCATCACCAGGTGGTGGTCATTACCCACAGCCCGCAGGTCGCCAGTCGGGCCGACCGTCACTACTTCGTTTACAAAACGGACAAAAAGGAACTGGATCGCACGATCACCCGCGTTCGCGAACTGGACCGGGAGGAGCAGATCCGGGCCATCGCGACGATGCTGAGCCAGAATCCGCCTTCGGAGTCGGCGCTGAAGAATGCGAGAGAGCTGGTGGAAAAAGTCTGACTCGGACGCTGGCCGAGGAGGAGGGCGCGGACGCGGGTGCAGGGTAAACTGGTGGAGCAGGGAGCGGGAAAACCCAGCCCAGCCCCAGACCTCAGTTTCTGATCGACACCGGTTACCACGGCACTACCCGACCAGACGACGTGGCAGCGCCCGGCTGAAAAGATTTCCGGAGAGGCAACCTTTCGGACGGAGGTGGGTTTGATTTATATCGCACACGATACAATCATGGGCGATATAACCATAATGCGATGAATCCCCAGCCAACCACCTTGGTACAGAACGTTTTCAGAATCCTGCTGGCCATCTTCATGATCTACGCGGGACTCAGCCATCTTACTTTTAATAGGATCGACTTTCAGGCTCAGGTTCCGGATTGGGTTCCGTTGAGCAAGGATCTGGTGGTCCTGCTTTCCGGTGTTGTAGAAATATTACTGGGGCTGGGCTTGGCTTTTTGGAAGAAGGAGCGGACGAAATTCGGATGGGCATTGGCTATTTTCTTCGTGCTGGTCTTTCCTGGAAATGTCGCCCAGTACCTGGAGGGTAGAGATGCATTTGGCGCTTTGAACTCGGACCGGGCGCGCCTGATCCGGCTGTTTTTTCAACCCGTCCTGATCGTATGGGCGCTGTGGTCCTCTGGTGCCTGGGCGTCATGGCGATCTAATCAAAACGAAACCGATGGAAAACACCCAGCTACAGTTAGGTAATCAGATCTGCTTTCCGTTGTACTCCGTTTCCCGGCTCCTCACGAAAGCCTACAAGCCGTACCTGGAGAAAATGGGTATCACTTATCCTCAGTACCTGGTCCTGATGGTACTGTGGGAAGAGGACAACGTCTCGGTGAATCAGATTTCAGAGAAATTGCTCCTGAACACCAATACGCTCTCTCCTTTACTGAAGCGCATGGAAAAAATGAGTCTGCTACGGCGCAGCCGCTCTAGTGAAGATGAGCGAAAGGTTGTCGTTAAGCTAACGGAGAAAGGACAAAGTATGCAAACGCAAGCCGCTCCGATCCCGGGAAAGCTTCTTCAGACTTTGCTTACCGAAAATATTGACTTGCAGGAAGTTATCCGATTGAAAAATACGCTCGATGAATGGATAAAGCTACTTTCTGACAACGGTGAACACTAACACTAAACTAAAATCACGGACAACATGGAACTTTTAGATAAACTGAATTGGCGATACGCTGCCAAAGCCATGAACGGTAAGAAAGTAGCGCAAGAAAAAATCGACAACATCATTGAGGCCATTTCCCTCGCGCCGACTTCAAGCGGTCTGCAACCCTTCGAAGTACTGGTCATCACCAATCAGGAAATAAAGGAAAAGATCAGGCCCGTAGCCTGGAACCAATCAGTCATTACGGATTGCTCCCACCTGTTCGTATTTGCTGCCTGGGACACCTACACCGCTGATCGGATCAACAAGATGTTTGACCTGACCAATACGGTCCGCGGATTTAAAAACGAAGGCTGGGAAAATTACCGTCAACAGCTCCTGAATAGTTACCCCCAGAAGGATGCCGAGGTAAATTTCAACCATGCCGCCAAACAGGCATACATCGCCTTCTCCCAGGCTATCGCAGCCGCCGCATTCGAAGGGGTGGACAGCACGCCACTGGAAGGGTTTGACCCCGCAGCGGTAGATGAAATACTTGGCCTGGGGGAAAAGGGACTCCGAAGCTGTGTTATGCTCCCAATCGGGTACAGGGATGCTGAGAAGGATTGGCTAGTCAATCTTACCAAGGTTCGAAAGAGCAAAGAAGATCTTGTGACAATGATAGAGTAGCCTTTAAAATACCTTTTCCCGGCTCCGCGGCGTCAGTGATTCGGCCGCAGCTGTCGTGCTTCAACACGACACCGTTTCAACTTTTAAAAATGAAAGAAATGTTCAACGAGAAGAAAAACGTATTAGTGGCCGGTGCGAACGGCACTACCGGAAGGATCATCATCGATGTACTTCAAAAGTCAGATCAGTACAAACCGGTGGCTATGGTCCGCAAGGAAGCGCAAAGAGCACATTTTGAAGATCGAAACGTCACGACGGTACTTGCCGATTTGACCGAGGACCTGAGTAAGGCGGTCACCCGAATCGACAAAGTCATCTTCGCGGCTGGCTCAGGAGGTGAAAAGGTAATTGAGGTCGACCAGGAAGGAGCCAAACGATTGACCGACGCGGCCAAGCAGGCCGGGATCGAAAAATTCGTGATGCTCAGCTCCATGGGAGCCGATCAACCTGCTCAGGGCGGCGAACTCGAAGACTATCTGAAAGCAAAACACAACGCCGATGAATACTTGCGAAGCAGTAGTCTGAACTATGTCATTGTCCGTCCCGGTTCCCTGTCGAACGAAACGGGTCAGGGCAAAATTGAACTGGGTGCCCAGCTGAATAAGGGGGGTGAAATTTCCAGAGGCGACGTTGCAAAAACTTTAGTAGCAGTACTGGATGATGACATTATGCTGAACCAAACCTTTGAAATTCTGAAGGGGGAGACGCCAATCGAAAAAGCGGTTCTGGCAAACTCAAGAAAGGCCTGAGACGGTACTGATATTCAATTATGAAAAAGACTGCAATAATTTTAGGAGCAACGGGCCTGACCGGGTCAATGCTCCTGGAAAAACTCCTGAAGGACGATCGCTATGAGGCCATCAAAGTTTTTTCCAGAAAAGAAATCGACGGGCTACCCCCAAAAGCGACGCAGTTCGTCGGAGATGTTCTAGACTTGAAGAAATTCAAGGAAGACTTTACGGCAGACGAAGTATTCTGTTGCATTGGCACGACAGCCCGGAAAACACCGGATAAAACACGTTACAAAGCAATAGATTTCGGAATTCCGGTTTCCGCGGCCAGGCTTTCAAAAGAAAATGATATAGGTACGTTTTTAGTAATTTCCGCTCTGGGAGCCGATGCGAATAGCAGTGTTTTTTACAGCAGGACAAAGGGCGAAATGGAACAAGCCGTGCTGTCAGAAAATATTGAAAGAACGTACATCTTGCAGCCTTCCATTATCGGAGGAAATAGAAATGAAGAGCGAATTGGAGAGAAAATAGGGTTGGTTGTACTGAAATTTCTAAAACCCTTACTCCTAGGAAAATTGAAAAAGTACAGAATCACGGAGGCCGAAGACATTGCGCAAGCTATGATAGACCTGGCCAATTCAGATTCGACAACAACGATCGTAACGTCAGATCAAATTACAGAAATGAACCTCCTCACGAAGGTCAGCGATTAGGAGGCTTCTGCAGATTTCGATTGGAGGCAAATTTGGTAACGAAAGTTATGGTTTTCTGGCCGCCGCCAGTGGGTTCTCCTTACTCAGTAACTCCAGCGTTGCGCGTACCACCTCGTCTCCCTCGTTGTACACCTGGTAGTAGGCCTGGGGACCGAAGAGCTGACGCGCCAGTCTTGCCCGGAAGAAACGATCGAGTTCCTCCCGGAGGATGGGAGAGAGTTCTCCGACGGGTCCGTCGTAATCGGCCCGGACCATTTCGCGCAAGTCCGGCAGGATGGCATCCAGATTCAGGCGAAAATTACGCTGAAAGGCAGCCAGGTCGTCGTAGCTGTTTACCGTCGGGTTTTCCCGCACGTAGCGGAAAACATAGCCGGGTATCTGCTGACGCAGCCAGAGGTAGGCTTCGTTGTTCAGCATGGTGTCCAGGGCAACAAAGTAATCCGGGGTGATGCCGCCACCGCCGAATACGGCGTGACCGGAATCGGTGGAGTACAGCAGGGTGCTGTCCACTGCCGCCTCGGCCTCCCCCGTCAGTTCCCCGCTTGCGAAGCGATCGTCGAGTTCGTGGTGGTAACCCGCCCGACCCTCCTCGTAGGAGCGCTGAATACTCCGGCCGCTGGGGGTGTAGTACCGGGCCACCGTAAGGCGGAGGGCACTACCGTCGGACAGCGGGTACTGCTCCTGCACCAGTCCCTTTCCGAAGGTGCGGCGACCGACCACGATGCCCCGGTCGTGGTCCTGAATGGCGCCGGCTACGATCTCACTGGCACTGGCGGAACCACCGTCCACCAGCACGGCCAGATCGAGGATGTTGTAGAAAGCGCGTCCGTTCGTTTTGTACTCGATCCGGCGGGAGGTACGCCCCTCGGTGTAGACCAGGAGGATGCCCTTCTGCACGAACAGCTGACTCAGCAATTTGGTGGCCTGCTGCAGGTAGCCACCGGGGTTACCGCGCAGGTCGAGTACCAGCTTGCTGGCTCCGCCGTTTTCCATGTTATCCTCCAGGGCCTTTACGAACTCATCGTAGGTGGTGGCACTGAAACGATTGATCTTGATGTAGGTCGTCTCCGCATCCAGGTTGTAGGCCGCGTCTACGCTGTAGACCGGGATCGGGCCGCGGGTAATGGCGAATTCCAGTAACTGGTCGCCGGGCTGCCGACGTACCCGCAGGTTGACCGTCGTTCCACCCTCCCCGCGCATCAGGCTGGCGGGGTCGATGTTGTTCTCCGTAACGCCGGTCACCAGACTGTCCTCCACGTAGACGATCTGATCGCCGGGCAGCATGCCGGCCAACGAACTGGGACCGTCCGGGATGGCCGAAGCGACGGTAATGGTGTCATCCACCACCAGGTACTCGATGCCGATACCTTCGAAATTCCCCTCCATCTGCTCGTTGATGGATTGCAGGGCCTCCGCCGAAATGTAGTTGGAGTGGGGGTCCAGTTTGTCCAGCACCGCATCGATGGCCGCCTGGTAGAGTTCGTCGCGGTTCGGCTCATCGACGTACTTCGCATCGATGTAACTCATCAGTTCCTCGATCCGGCCGTTACCGTGCTGGCCGGCGGAGTTCGTCAGTAGGGGCGCGCCGCCCGTGATCCGAAAGCCGATGAACAGGCCCAGGGCCAGCATAGCGGCCAGGGCGACGGGGGTCCAGATGGACGTAGTGGATTTTTGCATACGGGTTGGAAAGGTTTGGCGGGCCAGGATGGTTCAGTAATGGGCGGCGGTACTCAGCATCACGGGGTGGGGCCCGTGATCTGAGTGGTGCAAAATTCACTCTACGTACTTCTGCTCCGCGACCATCCCAGTCCCCACCGGGGCCGCGCTCGTTCCTCCGTGCCACGGCCCCACCGCCAACTGGTAGGTCGCCACCTCCACCTCCGGAAAGGCGTAGCTCCTCGCGCCCGCCGCCGTGATGATGTCGAACGTAGCCGTCCCCCCGGAGTAGCGGTACTTCACGGTGACGGGCTCCCCGACCGGCAGTTCCGTGATGCCCTCGATGCGCCACTTGCCGGCCCGGTCGTTCACGTAAGCACAAATTTGGTACCGCCGGTCGGCCCGCATCCGGAAACCCACCAGGGCGGAAAGGCGGTTTTTCGGCCAGGTCCCCGGTCGCCAGATGGAATAGTAGCTGACGCCGCCGGCCTTGAGCCAGTCCTTGGCGTCCCGGCCCAGGACGCTCGGGTCGTACCAGTCCTCCGGGCGGACAAGTACGGTCAGGTCGTACCCCCCGGTTTGCCGCTGGGCGCTGGTGGGGTGGCCGGGGGCGTAATTCATGTCTCCGGCCTCGCAACGGTGAACAGTTGCCTGAGCAAATAACTGAGGGCCGAGCAAACTGATCAGCAGAAGGAAATAGTAGTGCATGGGCCGAAGGTCGGGTTTGTGGGTGGTTACCCGCTACTGGCTGCTTCTTTGAGTCCTCCTGACCGAGTCGCTTCCAGCGACTTGCTATTTGCGGCGAGGGCGTTGTAATCCTTCGGGGATGCGGGTAGCGGGTGCGGGTCCGAAAATAAATTACCGACCTTGGCGGCCATGAAAATCAAATTGACCGAATACTCCCACGGTGCCGGCTGCGGCTGTAAGATCGCCCCCGCCGTGCTGGATACCATTCTCGGACAGACGGCCGCCGGGCCCCACTTTCCCAACCTCCTGGTCGGTAACGGAGAGCGGGACGATGCGGCCGTCTTCGACCTCGGAGACGGGACGGCCGTCATCTCCACCACCGATTTCTTTATGCCCATCGTCGACGACCCACTGACCTTCGGGCGGATCGCGGCGACCAACGCCATCAGTGATGTGTACGCCATGGGCGGCACCCCGATGATGGCCATTGCCATTCTGGGGTGGCCGATCGATAAACTGCCCGCCGAAGTAGCCGGACTGGTCGTCGAGGGTGGTCGTCAGGCCTGTGAGGCAGCGGGCATCCCCCTGGCCGGCGGGCACAGCATCGACAGCCCCGAACCCATTTTCGGACTGGCCGTCAACGGTCGGGTAGACATCAAAAATCTGAAGAAGAACGGCGGTGCCCGGGTGGGCGACCAACTCTACCTCACCAAGCCCATCGGGGTCGGTATCCTGAGTACGGCCCAGAAAAAGAAGAAGCTCCTCCCCGAGCACGAGGGGCTGGCCGCCGGGCAGATGGTTCGCCTGAACAAGATCGGACAGCGACTGGCCACCCTGCCGTCCGTCCACGCCATGACCGACGTGACCGGCTTCGGTCTGCTCGGTCACCTTACGGAGATGTGCGCGGCCAGCGATACCACGGCCACGGTTCACCTCGACCGCGTCCCCTTCATCGACCGGGCCATCCTGGATCACTACCTGGCCGAAGGCTGCATTCCCGGCGGTACCAAAAGGAACTGGGCCAGCTACGGCCACCGCGTTTCCATCAGCAACGACACCCAGAAATGGCTACTCGCCGATCCGCAGACGAGTGGCGGGCTACTGGTGGCCGTCGACCCGGAGGAGGCCGCTGCCTTTGAGCGGGTGTGCACGGAGGAAGGGCATCCGGTGCGTGCGCTGGGGGAGATGGGCAAGCGGAGAGAGGTATTGGTGGAGGTCGTGTAGATCGCCTCCTTTTTACAAGTCGGACGTCCTCCGTTTCGCTACGCTGCACTGCGAGACGGCCGACATGAAAAAGGAGAGCAGCGTGTCGGCCGTCTCGGAATCGGGCGTAGCCCTGACGGAGGACGTCCGACTCGTCTGCTTTGCCCCCTGAACCAAACCGGCTTTTTCGACTTACAAATATTCAACTATCCACTACCCAATGAAGCTCTCCAACCTCCCCCCCGGCCACATGCACCAACTCACCGTCGGTGAGGACGACGTCCTGCTCGCCAACGTAGACGGAACCATCCACGCCGTGGAGAACAAGTGCAGCCACTTCGGCTTCGCCCTCACCAAGGGGGCACTCAACGGCCACCGGGTCGTCTGCCCGCTGCACCACGCCTGCTTCGACGTCCGTACGGGAGAGCAGCTCGAAGCCCCCGGTATGGACGGCATCGATCGCTTCGAAGTGACCGTGGAGGATGGGGAAATCAAGGTAGGAAAGCGCGTCCCCCGACCCGAAGAAGAAAAGCTGGCACCTGCGCGCCGTCGCCAGACAAGTCCGGAACACTTTGACTACGCCATCGTCGGTGGGGGAGTGGCCGCCGCCTACGCCGTGGAGGCCATTCGCGAGTTGGACCGAAAGGGGACCATCCTGCTGTTGAGTAAGGAAAAATTGCCGCCCTACGACCGCACCCACGTGAGCAAGGCCCTGATGGACGGCGGTAAGGAAGTGAGCGAGTTACCGCTGCGCAGCACCAAGTTTTACGAGGACCACGGCGTCACCCTCCAGACGCTGACCCGGGTGGAACGGGTGGACGTTCACGAAAAGGAGATCACGACCAACGACGGAGTTTTTTCCTACGATAAGGTCCTGCTGGCCACCGGCGGGAAGCCCCGCCGCCTCGACGTGCCCGGCGCCGATCTCGAGGGGGTATTCACGGTGCGCAAGGCCAAGGATGGGAAACAGGCCCGCGAACGGGTCGGTGAAGGGACCAAAGTCGTTATCATCGGCGGCAGTTTCATCGGCCTCGAATCCGCCATGAGCCTCGGTAAACAGGGCGGCGACATTACGGTCGTAGCCCGTGAGGAAGTGCTGTTCAAGGGGCCGTTCGGGGAACGGGTCGGTAAGTACGTGCAGCAACTGCACGAAGCCGCCGGGGTTACCTTCAAGTTAGGGGCGGAACCCGCCGAGCTACTCGGGGACGGCAAGGTGAGCGGCGTCAAACTGAAAAACGGGGAGGAACTCCCGGCCGAACTGGTCATCGTCGGTATCGGCGTGCAGCCCGCCACGGATTACCTGGTCGGGCTGGCCGGACAAAATGACGGCAGCATCCTGGTGAACAATCACCTGGCCGCCGACGTGGACGGAGTCTACGTTGCCGGCGACATCGCCACCTACCCGGGGCGCGACGGCGAAGTCCGGATCGAACACTGGAAGGTGGCCGGGCAGCAGGGCCGCATTGCCGGTCGGAACATGGCCGGAAAATCGGAACCCTACACCATGTTGCCCTACTTCTGGAGCAATCAGCAGGGTATCAACTTCCGTTACGCCGGCCACGCCACCGACTACGACCGCGTGATCTTTGACGGAAGCCCGGGTGAATCCCCCTTCCTGGCTTTCTACGTGAAGGACGACGCGGTGGAGGCCGTACTCGGCGTGAAACGCGACGGGGAGACCGCTGCCATCAGTGAATTACTGGAGTACCAGCGCATGCCCCCGGTTGACGAACTGACCGGCCGTGACTGGCATCAACTGCTGCGGGACGCCCGAATCATGGTGTAACCCAGCTTAGCGACCAGTCACCGTCGGAGCGTTCGGCGGTCATCCTCCGGTGCCCTGCCCGGTCGAGGAGCAGTACGTCCGCCCAGGTCAGTTCGGTGTGCAGCACCAGAAAGCGCTCGTTTACGTAATCGGTTTCCTCCAGGGGGAGTTGTTCCCAGTCAGCGGGCAGGTCACTGGTGCCCGAGGCTTGCGGGGTGCCGGGCGGGTACAGCGTTGCGTACGCTTTGCGGGAGTGCTTGGGGAGACTCCCGAACAGGGCGGTCTTGTCGTCCTCCGGAGCGAGGTGGGCCGTTCCGCCGGCCATCACCTGGATCTTCGACCGCCGGTCCCAGAAGTGCCAGGCAATTTGTTGGTTGTGAATAATGTGCGTCGCCTTATCCGAGCGAACATCCGTCCACAGCGTCAGTCGGTTTTGTTCCCGGCTGACGTCCCTGAGCACGACCGTCCGGCTGCGGGGGCTTCCGTCCGCTCCGACGGTCGTAAAGGTGGGGGTATTGAAAGCATGCTTTTTGTCGGCCTTCCCGCGAAGGATAAGTTGCCACGCCTGGTCCCAGAGCGGAGCCGGCGTATCTGGTGAGGTCATGGGCTTTTTTTTCAAAAAGAAGAAAAAAATTTTAGTGGGTCGTTTTCCGCGTTCCGCCGATTGATGTTGGGTCAGCCCCCGGGAAGGCGAGGACAATAGTATGCGGTCCCGTCTTTCGGTGAACGACAAAACAATTTTAACGATACGGTAACCCTGGAGTCAGGTGACCGATGTTAAACGCCAGCGTCAGATAGGTGTTTCCAAAACGGAAGACAAGAATTAGGTTTTTCATGATATTGAATATGGGTTTTAGGTGTTTTTCTACGAGGGTTCGGACAATGTCCGGGCCCTCTTTTTATTTACGAAGGCCCTCGGGGCCTTCCCCCCGGTACAACATAAAGCTTTAGCTTTATGTGTTTATGACACCCCCCGCCACCTACACCCTCCACCAGCTCACCGAGTTCATCCGCCGGGTCTTCGCCCTCAACCTCCCCGAACCCGTCTGGGTGGCCGCCGAACTCGTACAGGTCAATGAGAGCCGGGGCCACGTCTGGCTTACCCTGGTTGAAAAAAACGAGGCGGGTGGGGAACTCGTCGCCCAGCTCGATGCCGTGGTGTGGGCCAGGACCTACGCCGCCATCCGGCAAAAACACGGAACCAGGCTGATCCGGGACATCCTGCGCGACGGTACCTCCGTCCGCCTCCGGGTTTCGGCCAGTTTCCACGAGCGGTTCGGCCTGAAAATGGTCGTGGAGGACATCGACCCCACCCACACCATCGGTCTCCTGGAACGGCAGCGACAGCGGACGCTGGAACGATTGGCAGCGGACGGGTTGTTAACCAAAAACAGTCAGTTACTTCTCCCGGCCCTTCCGTTGCGGCTGGCCGTCATCAGTTCCGAAACCGCGGCCGGCCTGGCGGATTTCCGACGGCAGTTGGAAGAAAACACCTATGGCTACCGCTTCACGACCACCCTCTTCACCGCGGCCATGCAGGGCAGCGAGACCTCCCCGGAAGTGAGTAAAAGGTTGCGGCAGATCGGCCGACGCCCCTCGGATTACGATGCCGTAGTACTGGTCCGGGGTGGGGGAGGGCGTACCGACCTGGCCGCCTTCGACGACGAGGCGCTCTGTCGCGCCGTCGCCGACTGTCCGCTGCCCGTACTGGTCGGTATCGGCCACGAAATCGACGAAACCCTGGCCGACCGGGTGGCTCACGCCAGCCTGAAAACGCCGACGGCGGTGGCGGTCTTTCTCATCGACCGGCTCCTGGGAGCGGAAGCCCGGTTGCTGCAACTCGGCCGCGAGATCGGCAATAGGGCGCGGACGCAGGTGCAAAGCCAACGCAACCAGTTGGAGTGGCACCGGTCCACCCTGGAGCGTATCGCCACCCAGAGTACGCGTACCGAAGCCGGTCGGCTCGACCACCTCGCAGCCCTGCTCTTGGCCCTGCGACCGGAGACTACCCTGGCCCGGGGCTACGCGCTGGTCAGTCAGCACGGAAAACTGATACTGGACCCGGAACAGCTGAAAGCCGGGGAGGTAGAAGTTTTACTGCGGGGCGGACGGGTGGTGTTGCTGAAATAGGGAACCTCACCCGCCCAACGCTAGCGCGAAGGGCACCCTCTCCCCCGGAGAGGGGCGGCAGGAAATCCCGATCAAGCTTAACACTTTAGCTTCGTGTACGCGCATTGCCCTGCTCCGCTCCGCCGAAGCGACATCGAGTCACTATGCTACTTCAATACTCCCCGCTCCGGGGAAGCGGAAACGACTCCGCGAAGCGAAGTCGAGTTACAAAATGCGAAGCATTTTAGTACGCTACTCCAATGTTCCCCTCTCCGGGGGAGAGGGGACGACATCGCGAAGCGATGTCAGGGGTGAGGCTACCGCCAGCACATCCTCGAACCACCCCGCGAAGTGCACCGTCAGCCCCTCCGTGATGTAATCGTCCAGTTCCTCGTAGTCCTTACGGTTCTCCTCCGGGAAGATGAGCGTTTTGATGCCCACCCGGCGGGCGCCGATGGTTTTCTCCTTCACCCCGCCGATGGGCAGCACCTTGCCGGTCAGCGTCAGTTCGCCGGTCATGGCGAGGCTGTCGATCGGGGCCGTGTCGGTGGCCAGGGTATAGAGGGCCAGGGCCATGGTGATGCCCGCGCTGGGCCCGTCTTTCGGGGTGGCACCGGCCGGGACGTGGAGGTGGACCTGGTGTTTGTCGAAGTAGTCCGCCCCTTCCTTACTGAGGAGTGACTTCACGTAGCTCAGCGCGATCTGGGCACTCTCCTTCATGACGTCGCCCAGCTGACCGGTGAGGCGGAAGCCGGGGGAGTCCGACGGAATGCCCCGCGCCTCGATGTAGAGCGTCGCCCCGCCCATGGACGTATAGGCCAGACCGAGCACGACCCCCGGCAGCGGCTTATCGTAGAGTTTTTCCGTGTTGAAGCGGGGCTTGCCCAGCATCTCTTCCACGTCCTTTTCGGCTACCTCGAAGGAGTCCGCGTCGGTCTCGGCCTCCCGGAGAACGAGTTTTCGGATGATCTTTCGCAACTGCTTCTCCAGGTTACGGACGCCCGCCTCCCGGGCGTAGCGGTCGACCAGGAAGTCGAGGGCACCCTCGGTGATGGTCACTTTCCCCTCCGCGAAGCCGTGCTCCCTGAGTTGTTTCGGGATCAGGTACTGGCGGGCGATCTGGATCTTTTCCTCCTTCACGTACCCACTTAGGCGGATCACCTCCATCCGGTCCAGCAGCGGGCCGGGGATGGAATCCAGCTGGTTGGCCGTCGTCACGAAGAGGACATTGGACAGGTCGAAGGGGACGTCCAGGTAGTGGTCCACGAAGGTTTCGTTCTGCTCCGGGTCCAGCACTTCCAGCAGGGCGCTGGAGGGGTCGCCCTGGGCACCGCTGGAGATCTTGTCGATCTCATCCAGCATGATCACCGGGTTGCTGCTGTCCGCCCGCTGTACGGCCTGGATCAGTTTTCCGGGGAGGGCGCCGATGTAAGTGCGCCGGTGCCCCTTGATCTCGGCCTCGTCCCGCATGCCGCCCACGCTGAAGCGGTAGAAGGACCGGTTGAGCGCCCGGGCAATACTCTGTCCGATACTCGTCTTGCCCACGCCGGGCGGGCCGACCAGACAGATAATACTACCGGCCACGGAGCCGCGCTTGATGATGGTCGCCAGGAATTCCAGGATGGTGTCCTTCACGTCCGCCAGCCCGTAGTGGTCCTCGTCCAGGATGCGGCGGGCCTCGGCGATGTTGTTGGCGTCCTCGGTGAAGACGTTCCAGGGCAGGCCGGCCAGGGTCTCCAGGTAATTACGGGTGACGTTGAACTCCGGGGACTGGGTGTTGAGGGTCTTGAGCTTCTCCAGTTCCCGGTCGAAGACGGTACGGGCGGCCTCGTTCATTTTCTTATCGCCCAGCCGCTGGCGGATGCGCTCCGTGATGCTCTCCCCGTCCTCCTTCTCCTCGCCCAGTTCCCGCCGGATGGCCTTGAGTTGTTCGCGTAAGAAGTATTCCTTCTGCTGCTCCTGGACACCTTCCTCGATCTGCTTGTTGATGCGGCTCTGGATCTTGGCCACCTGGAGTTCGTCCTTGATGATGGCCAGCAATTTCTTGGCGCGCTCGTCCACCTCCCATTCCTCCAGCAATTCCTGGAGGCGTTCCTTTTCGGAACTGATGATGTTGGAGATCACGTCCATCGTCTGGCCGGGCTGGTCGTAGTTCAACTGACTGACGACCATATTCACCTGCTCCTGGAACATGGGGTTCAGCTGGAGCAACTGCTTGATGTCACCGCTGATGGCCAGCATGTAGGCCTTGAGTTCCGCATCGGGGCGCACTTCCGGGGTGTTGTCGTAACGGACCCGCCAGCGCAGACTGGGTTCGGTCTGTACGACCCTTTCCCGGCGGAAGCGTTTGATGGCGCGACCGATCACCTGGGCCCCGCTTGCGCCCATCGGCATGGTTTTCATCACCTGGTAGACGGTGCCGATCTCGTAGTAATCGCTTTCCCGGTAATCCTCGGCGTTCTCTTCCTGTTCGACCACCAGCCCGATGTATCCCTCGTGCTGCTCGGTAGCGATCTTGAGGGCCATCAGCCGCTCCTGGCCGTTGAAGGTGATGGGCAGTACCATTCCCGGAAAGAGGGGGCGCTGACTCAGCGGCAGGATGGTCAGTAACTGGGGTAGGGCAGGGTCGATGAGTTCGAGGCCGTTCTGGTTGGTGGCCAGTTCCTCGAAGTCGTTAAGGTCAAATTCTTCGTTCACGATTTACATAAGTGGGCTGTGCTTAAATTGTTCGGCCGCGACAACCAGCGAACCGTGCTCGCTGGCAACCATTATCTTTACGTTCGATTACTACCTGGGAGTACAACTCGCCGGTAGCCGGCAATCATCCCAAGAGCAATGCGTTCAACCCCTTGATGTTACGTCGTTATTTAACCCTCCTGCTGTTATTCCTGGCTACCCTTGGCGTAACCGGGCAGACTTGCGGATTTACCGATACCGTCCGCGTGGACGACCCGGGGGCGAACGAACTGGTCATTCCCATTACCGACTACCTGAACAACGACCTCGGCAATGCCGGCCAGGGACTCTGTGAAGTTACCCTCTTTTTCGAACACTCCTACGTCTACGACCTGACCGTCGACCTGACCAGCCCCGGTGGGCAGACCGTTCAACTCATCGGGCCGGATAACGACCAGACCCGCCCACCCACCATTCGAGCCCGCTGGTTCATCGACTTCGAGCGCTGCGACAGCACGGCCGCCCCCGATGCCGGCGCGCCCGGCCAGTGGGACAATGACTTCCCCTTCGACTGGCCGGCCTTCAGCGTTCAGCGCGGCGATTACTTTCCCCACGACGGTTGCCTGGAGGACTTCAACAGCGGACCGGTCAACGGTAACTGGACCATCAATTTCAATAATTTTCGCAGTAACGAGCAGGCCCGCGTTACCTATATCCTGCTCACTTTCTGCGACGACCTGAACGCCCGGGGGCCCTGCTGTTTCGCCGACGCCGGGGTACTCGATCCCGACCCCGTGGTGGAAGCCTGCGTCACCGATCCTCCCACCGCCGGTATCCCGCCCCGCTACGGCCGCCCCCGCCCACCGGCGGACGAATACGCTTACACTTATTTGATCAGCCGGGACGGCCAAGTGGTCGGCACCGACCCGACCGGCGACCTGACGGGCTACCCGCCCGGTAACTACCAGGTCTGTGGCTTCAGTTTTCGGGACGGGGAACTCGGGAGCCTGGTGACCGACGGAACGCTCTCCCTGGCCGATCTGCGGGCCGACCTGGAAAGTATTACCCCGACCTTTTGCGGTAACGCAACGACTGACTGCCAGGAAGTGATCCTCTTCGCGGTACCGGACACGGTGGAGGTGAGTGCGGTTATTTGTCTGAACGACAGTTACTTGGTGGGGTCGACCCGTTACAACACTACCGGTATTTTCAATACTACGCTCACCGGCCGGGGCGGGTGTGACAGCATCGTGCGCCTGGACTTGCTGGTGGTGGACGAACTGTTCGCCGTTGAGGACACCACCATCTGTTTCGGGGCCGCTTATCCCCAGGGCAGTAACGTGTACACCACCCCCGGAACCTACGTGGATACCCTCCTCAGCGTGGCGGGCTGCGACAGTATCGTCACGCTCAATCTGGACATCGCGGACCGCATCGTCTTCGATACGACGGCCGTGCTCTGCGCCGGTGACGCCTTTATCATCGGGAGTGAATCCTTCACGACTACGACCGTCGTCAGCCGGACGATTCCCGCCGTAAATGGTTGCGACTCGACGGTCAACCTCGACTTGCTGGTGCTCGACCCGGAGATCGTGGCGGCCCCGACCCCGACGGAACTGACTTGCGATACGGAGGTCATCCTGCTGGACGTGACCGCCAGCCGCTTCGACTTCGTATCCACTTTTCAGTGGCTGGATGCGCTGGGAAATCCGCTGGGCGTGGGGCTTACCCTCCCGGTCACCGCGGCGGGCACTTACATCTTCGAACTGACGGACGCGGCCCGGGGGCTGCGCTGCGCGGTCCGGGACACCTTCGTCATCACCGACGCCCGCTTTGCGGTGGATCTGGCACTGGCGAGGTCGCAGGTGCAAGGTTCCCAGAACGGCAGCGGGTTCGTGCTCGATTGCCGCTCGCCGGACCTGGGGATCGTGGTGGACGTTCTTCCCACCGGCGTCGGATACGACTACGCCTGGACCGGCAGCCCGGGTAGCAACATCGTGAGCGGGAGCAGTACCCCGACGATCGTCGTGAGTGCCGGCGGAACCTACCGGGTGCGGGTCGAAGATCCGGTAACCGGTTGCTTCTCCCTGGACTCGGTGGAGGTGGTAGTGGACAGCCTGCTGCCGCTGGCGGATATCGAAGGGCTCGAACTGCTGAACTGCGAGAATACGGAACTGATCCTCCGCGCGGATACCCTCCAGCCCAGGCGAGACGAACTGACCTTTGACTGGGTAGCGGACTGCCTGTCGCTAACGAGTACGATACCTACGCTGTCGGTCACTTGTCCGGGAACCATCCGGCTGACGGTAGAAAACACGACCAATGGTTGCCGTTCCGACAGTGTCGTGAACACCGAACAGGACCGCCGCAGGCCCAGTGTGGACCTGGCACCCGCGACCCCGCCCCTTTCCTGTTACTTCCCCGAACGGGAACTCGTGCCCGCTTCCGCCACCAGTGCCTCGGGCAGTGAGTTCGTCTGGCAACTCGCCGGGGTGTCCGACACCCTGAGCCGGGACAGCAGCTTTACGACCGAACGTGCCGGAAACTTTAGGCTGACGGTGACCGATACCCGCTCGCGCTGCTCCGTCAGCGCCACGATCGAGGTGCCGGCCGATACCCTGCGCCCGCCGGCCGACAGCGGCCCGGATACCCTGACCCTGAACTGTTACACCCCTTCCCACCTGTTGGGGGGGAATGGGGGCAGTGACCCCGACGTTCGCTACAGCTGGGTGCAGATCAGCACGCCCGAAGACACCCTTTCCTTCAGGGACAGCCTGCGGGTGAACGACCCCGGCGGCTTCTTTCGCTTCGAAGCCTTTGACGTGGGCAACGGTTGCCGGAGTCTGGACAGCACGCGGGTCCTTCTGGAACTGGATACGCCGTTTATCCGTCTGGATCTGCCCTTTGATTTCGATTGTTTCACGGATTCCCTGCAGCTGAACGCCAGCCGGACCAGCCGCAACTTTCCAAATTCGCAGAACTGGACCGGCCCCTGCGTTTCCTCCGACCCCGACAGCAGCCGGGTGTGGGTGGAGTGTTCGGGTACTTACGTTTACGAACTGACGAACCTGCGGACGGGCTGCGTCGCGACGGATTCGGTCACCGTGGAAATTGCCGACAACAGCGTACAGGCCATCCTGGCGGACAGTGCCTTCATCGATTGCGATACCGGGGAGACGCGGCTGGACCGCCGCCTGGGATCCGACGCTCCGATCGTGGAGTGGTACCGCGACGGACAGCGGGTCAATCTGGTCGGTATGCAACCCCGGGTCACGGTGCCCGGCAGCTATACGCTCATACTGGGTAATTTCAACGGCAGTTGCCGGGATACGGCGACGACGGAAGTGGTGGCGATCTGCCCCGCCCTCGCCATCATCGTTCCCCACGAGGAGCTGAACTGCCGCAACAACACCGTGGTAATGCTGGATGCCCGCCCCAGTATTCCCGGCGTCGGACCGAACGTTACCGTGGAGTGGCTGACGCCCGCCGGCGCGAGTTTCCTACCCGGAGACAGCGAGCGGGAACTGATCGTCTTTTCTGCGGGTCGCTACGGTTTCGTGGTGAACAACCTGATCTCGGGGGCCGTGGACACGGTTTACACCGAAGTGGGTATCGACATCACGCCGCCGGTGGTCGAGGCAGGAGAATCGGATACGATCACCTGCCGTAATCCGGTCGTTTTCCTGGACGGTAGTGCCAGCGATACCCTCGGGAACTTCAGCTACGTCTGGAGTAGTACGACGGAGGATACCATCGGGCTGGACTACCGGGTGCCCGTCAGTGAGCCGGGGCTTTACTTTCTCCGGGTCACGAATGAAGGGTCGGGCTGCTCCCGCACGGATAACGTAACGATGTTCAGGAATGTAGCCGTACCCGACCTGAGCTTTACTTCGGTCGATCTTCCCTGCGATACGGTTGATTTTCCGCTGGGCGTGATGACTTCTGAACCGGGAATGTACCGCTACCGGTGGAGCGGTAACGGGATCATCGACGGTGCGACCAGCGATACGGTACGCATCAGCGACGCCGGTCGTTACGGCGTCACGGTCACCTCGGAAGCAAACGGCTGCCCGGTTGCGGGTGGCGTACTGGTGACCCGCTTGCCGTGCCCGCCCTTCCCCTTCTTCGTCGATACCACGCTGACCTGTGATAATCCGAGTATCGTCATCGCTCCGGGGTTTCGAGATCCCTGCGTGGACTGTACCTACCGCTGGCGGCTGAACGGTCGCCGCCTCATCGGGGAAACGGACAGCACACTGGTCGTAACCGAGCCGGGGGACTACCGCCTCGACGTAACGAATCTTTTCAATTTGTCCGCTTCGGTGATCACCTTCGTCAGTGACAGCCGGATACTCCCGGCGGGAAATGCGGGACCTGACCGGGAACTGTCCTGTGACAGCCTGTCGGTACAACTGGGCGCGCCCACCTCGATCACGGGTTTCCCCTTCACCTACCGCTGGCTGGACGGTACGCTGGCGGACCTGGGCGGACGCGCGCCCACCTTCCGGGCGACCGCCGGTGGAGTGTACCAACTGGAGACCACCAATACCTTCAGCGGCTGTGTCGGACTGGATACCGTACTGGTCACCTACGATACCATTGCTCCGACGGCCGCCGCGGGTCCGCTGCGCATCCTGACCTGTAACGAGCCCCGTAAGGTGCTGGATGGTCTGGGTTCCAGCCTGGGTAACCGGTTCCGTTACCAGTGGACCGGCGGCGGCTCCCCCCTCTGCCTGGAGGGGGCAACGACCCTGAGCCCCATCGCACGTTGCGACGGGCTCTACACGCTGCGGGTAACCGATACCCGGAACGGCTGTGTCTCTACGGCGGAGGTAGCCGTGGCCGGAGACGATGAACTACCCCTGCTGGTACCCCTGGCGGACACCACGGTAAACTGCTATTCCGACAGCGTGCTGCTGAACGGTGCCCCTCCGGGCGGCCGTAACCAGGTGTACCTCTGGGAACGGATCGACACCGACCCGGACCTGCCCCTGCCTGACGTGGGAACCGGGCGGAGTTACGTCTCGGAAACCGGTACCTATCGTTTTTCGGTAACCGACACGCTGACCGGCTGTGGTAACTCCTTCGAGCTGGACGTGACGACGGATTTCGGTTTGCCGATCGTAGAGGCCGGACTTTCGGATACCTTTTTCTGCGAGCTGGATTCCCTGGTACTGGACGGGTTAGCCTCCTCGGCAACGGGCGGACCCGTAAACTATCGCTGGAGCTCCCCGATCGGGTTCCAGGTGGGTAATGCTACTTCGACCAACCCCACCATCTACCAACCAGACAGCTACGTACTGACGGCCTTCGACCCGCTGAACGGATGCAGGGAAACGGATACCGTTCACATCCTGCGGGACATCGAGGCGCCCGTGGTCGAGGCCGGACGGGACACCTCGCTGGACTGTGAACTGCGGTCCATCCGGCTGAACGGCGGGGCGGTGACGCTGAGCGGCCAGCGGGAATTCAGTTGGTCCACGCGGACCGGTAATATCGTTAGTGGAGCGGGTCAACCGGGGCCGACGGTGGATGCTGCCGGCACCTATCTACTGGAGGTCCGGGACCCGGTGAATGACTGTAGTTCGGGGGACGTAGTCCGGGTAACGGAAGATACGATCGCTCCACGGGCCAGGCTGGCGGAAGATGTATTCCTGATCAACTGCAACCTGCGCACGGTGACCCTGGACGGAAGGCCCTCGACGGGTAGTGGAAGAGGATTGAACTACCGTTGGGTCGGTCCGCCCGAAGCGCCGCTCTCCGGCTCGCCGGACCGGGCCGAACTAGCCGCGACCGCTCCGGGTCCGTACCAGCTGATCGTAACGGATGCGGGCAATAGCTGTCAGGACACTACGGGGGTTACCGTTCGCGCCGACTTCAGGGTACCCAGCGTTACCATCGACCCGCCGCGGCAATTGACCTGCGTTACGGATTCCGTGCGGCTGGCCGTTCCCCTGGCCGGACAGGATATTCGCTTTGCTTACCGCTGGTTCCGGCCGGATCAGGTACCGATAGCTACCGTCCCCGCTTTCCGGGTAGGACGGACGGGAACTTACTTGCTGGAGACGCGTAACGTGATCAACGGTTGCCGGGACACGACGACCGTAACGGTTACGGAAGACCGGGTACCTCCCACCGTGTCGCTTTCCACGCCGGAGCCCCTCAACTGTTCGCGTACGGTGTCTACCATTGACGGTACCGAATCCAGTCGGGGGGGGCGTTTCCGACCGCGCTGGAGTAGCCCCGGAAGTACCGGAATTCCTACCGGAGATCCCTTCCAGCTGCGGGGTCGGGAGCCAGGAACCTACGTCTTGACGGTGACCAATACCGAGAATGGCTGCGTGAGCAGTAGCAGCACCGTCCTGGAGCAACGGGCCATTGCGGTGGACGGGCTGGAGATCGAAGTGGAGCAACCTGCCTGTGAACTGGACCGAACGGGCGCCGTGGAGATCGTGGAAGTAACCGGTGGAACCGCTCCGTTCCGGTACCGGCTGGACGGCGGTATACTGACCGACCGGCTCTACTACGACGACCTGCCGGTCGGCCGCCACACGGTAGCCGTGATCGACGCTGACGGGTGTACGGAGGAAACGGAGTTTACCCTCGAACCCGGTCGTAAGCTGGAAGTGGAGTTGCGTGCGGACACAACGATCCGGCTGGGGGACAGTCTGCCCCTGGACTTTACGCTGAATGCCCCTTCCTGGGATACCCTGATCTGGACGAGTGAGGGACCGTTGCCCCCGCTGCACGGCGACGGTCCGCTGACCGTCCGCCCCTTCCTTAGTCAAAGTTTCCGGCTGACGGTGCTGGATGAGAACGGTTGTTCGGCCACCGATAACGTCACGATCGAAGTGGATGAGACCATCGACCTATTCATCCCGAATGCCTTCAGCCCAAACGGGGATGCGCAAAATGATTTCTTCCGGCCCTATCCCGGCCCCCAGGTAGCGGCGATCCTGCAAATGCGCATCTTCGATCGCTGGGGAGAGCAACTTTACGACCTGGCGGACGATCCGCTGGCCGGAACCGAGGCATTTGGCTGGCGTGGGGAAATGAACGGCCGTCCGTTGAACCCCGCGGTATTCGTCTACCAGATTTTGGTGCGGCTGGTGGACGGGGAGGAGGTCTGGTACCACGGAGACCTCACCCTGCTGCGGTAGACCTGATTATCTTGCGGTATGCAACCAACCATCTTCATTACCGGCGCGGCCGGAGGATTCGGACAGGCGACGGCACGCCTCTTCCGTAGCAAGGGATACTTCATCGGCCTTTACGACCTGACCACCGGGCCGCTGGCAGCGCTCCGTCAGGAGTTAGGGGAGGAGAACTGTTGTTTCAGTCAACTGGACGTAACCGATCACGAAAGCTGTCGGGCAGCCCTGACGCACTTCCTCACCGCTACCGGAGGACGGCTGAATATCCTGCTCAATAACGCCGGTATCATGGTTGTCGGAGCCTTTGAGGAACTGGACATCGAGCGACAACTGAAGGTACTGGACGTTAACCTGAACGGAATGATCCGACTTACCCACCTGGCGTTCCCCTCCTTGCGGGATACCCCGAACAGCCAGGTCATCAACATCGCCAGTGCCAGTGCCCTGCACGGTAATCCGGAACTGGTCACCTACGCTACCAGTAAGCGGGCGGTACAGAGTTTCACCGAGGCCCTGGACATCGGTTGGGAGCAGTACGGTATTCGCGTCTCTGACATCAACCCCATGTACGCCCGGACGAATATGGTGGCGAGCAACCAGCACCTGCTGAAGAAATTGCCGGATACCCAGGTTAAACTCACCCCCGCCGACGTAGCGGAAGCTATCTACGCCACCAGCCGGGGCGGCAAGGTGCACCGCTACGTGGGGACGGACGCTAAAGTCTTCTCCATCACCGGGGGGTGGGTGCCCTTCGGGGTGAAACGGTGGCTGCTGAAGCAGGTGATCGGGTACTAGAATACCGGGGATGCTGGACAGACCATCAGGACCGTAGGGTAACAAACGCCGCTCCCAACCTTCCGATCAAATCTCCCGCCAGTAAACTCTCCTCGCTGCCGGCGTCCGCCGCCAGGTCCCCCGCCAGCCCGTGCAGGTATACCCCCAGGCGGGCCGACTGAGACGGGGTATACCCCTGGGCCAGTAAACCGGTCAGGATCCCCGTCAGGGTATCGCCCATGCCGGCCGTCCCCATGCCGGGGTTACCGCTGGTATTGAAGTAGAGTTGACCGTCCGGAGTGGCGATGGCTGTGTGGCCGGTCTTCAGCAGGATGACCAGGCCGTGCTTGACGGCCAGCTTACGTTGCATTTCCCAGCGGGCAAAGTCATCCGCCGTCTCCCCGAATAGCGTACGAAATTCCCCCGGGTGGGGCGTGAGGATGCTACCCTTCGGAATGTGACGGAACCAGCCATTTTTCGCAATCAGGTTCAGGGCATCGGCATCGATGACCATCGGCTTATCCGTAGCGGATAGCAACAGTTCCAGTGCCCTGGCGGTCAGCGGACCGGTCCCGAGACCCGGGCCGACACCGATCGTCTGGTAGCCGGTAACGGCCAGTTCGTCCGTCCAGACGTACTCGTGACTGTCCACCGTACACATGGCCTCCGGAAGGGCCAACTGCATAACCGTATAGCCGCAGCGGGGCAGGTGGACCGTCAGCAAACCGGTCCCGGAGCGCATGACGGCCCGGGCCGACAGGGTCGCCGCCCCGATCTTACCGTAACTGCCGGCCACGAGCAGGGCGTGGCCGAAGGTTCCCTTGTAATCGTTCCCGCTTCTCCGGTGGAGGAAACTGCCGATCTCTTCCCGGGTCATCATGTGATGGTGACCATCCATCCCGACTACGTAAGCGTCGTCCGTGTCGAAGGGAACCAGCGACCAGTTCCCCGTAAAGCGGGCGGCGGCCGGGGCGAACAGACACAGTTTCGGATAGCCCATGGAAAAAGTTCGGTCCGCCCGGAAAATACTACCCTCCGACGGCCCGTCGGTACGCAGGCCACTGGGCAGGTCGAGGGCCACCCGGGTGACCTCCGTTGCGTTGAGTCGGTCGATAACCGCGGCGGCCAGCCCCTCCGGCGGCCGGCTCAGCCCCGTTCCGAAGATGGCGTCGATGATCAGGTCGGCCGTAACCGGAGGAAGTTCCGCCGACGAAGAGACCGTTAAGATCTTTGCACCCGCGCGCGCGCCCTTGTTCTGATTGACCCTGTTATCGGCACTGAACTCACCCAGTTCGAGCAACCAGACGGTTACCGTAAAGCCGTGACCGATGAGTTGGCGGGCAGCGGCCAGTCCGTCGCCGCCGTTGTTGCCACTGCCGCATACCACGAGCACGGACCGGGGGGTGAATTCCCGGACGAATGATTTAACGAAGGCCGTCGTGGCCCGCTCCATTAACTGGCTGCCGTTGAGGTTGTCGCGGCTCATCGTGGCGCGGTCGAGCGCCCGGTGCTGGTCGGCGGAAAGTATCCGCATTGTTACTGGTTTTCCAGTTCCTCGTCCTTACGGTCGAACTTGAGGACACGCTTCCGGCTCTTGAAGGGGACGTAGCGGTAGGGGCGTTCGGCAAAGTCGGTCAGTAAGGTGTCGGCGGCCTGGCTGGCCCGGTTGAGTCGGTTGTAGATCTCGTCGTCCGTCATCAGCTTGCCCAGCGTTCCCTTACCGTTACTGACGTCATTCATCACATCGGTCACGCTGCCCAGGGCCCGGTCGGCCTCGTTCATCGTACCCTGCAGGCGGTTCATGGTGGCATTGACCTGCTCGACGGTCTGCTCCAGTTCGAGTTCGCTCAGGTTGCCCGTCAGTTGCTGGGCGTTGTCGAGGATACCGGAGATGGCGGCTTCCTTGCCGTTGAGGGTGTTGCTGAGGGACGCCAGGTTATCCATGGTCGTGCTGATGGCCCGGCGGTTGGCGTTCATGATACCCTCCAGCTGGGCGGTTGCCCGCTTCAGGTTGTCCATGGTCACGGCCAGGTCGCGGCTGGATTTGGCGATCGGGTTGTCGCTGTCCTCACTGAACAGCTTCCACTCCAGGGTGTCGATGGCACTGCCCACCTGCGCCTTGAGGCCGTCGGCGGGGTCGGCATCCGGGTCGGTGCCCAGGAAGCTGGCCAGAATACCCTTGTTGGAACCTTCGAGGGTGGAGCCGGAGGGGGCACAATCGTCCCCGAAGCAGGGCTGGGAATATTCCAGTTCCACGGCTTTTTCCCCTAGCAGGCTGATGGTACTGATGTAGGCTTTGGTGCCGACGGGGATGTTAATGTTGTCCCGGATGTCCAGCGTCACCTGTACCAGCCGGCTCTGCTGATCCAGTTGGATGTTGGATACCGAACCGACGCTGACCCCGCTGATCTGTACGGGGGTGCCCACCGTCAGGCCGGCCACGTTCTGGTAGTTGATGAAATACTCGTTCGAGTTGTCGAAGAGGTTACTACCCTGGATGAATTTAAACCCCCAGAAGGCCGCGAAAATGGCGACCACGGCTAAAATTCCAATCTTTACTTCGTAACGCATGCAGGATGGGGTTCTTGGTATCGGTGTTTAACGCACCAGGGCGCGATAGGTTTGCCGACGGCGCGCAGGTGCAAGCTTCCCGGTGGAGTAGCCCGACGGGCCCCGGAGGCGTCGGAGTGGTGACCGGGGGGAAGCCGCAGCTCTCCCTACTTCGTACCGGGGCTGAACTCACTGACGAACGCAATCTCCGTCTCGACCCTTTCTTTTTCCCGCGCCCGGTCCTCCGCCGTATAGTCGTAGGCCGCGGCGAAAACATCCAGTATGTCCTCCAGGACGGGGGCAATGCTCGGCATGTCGAAGTAAAGGCGGCCGCTGCGCCGCTCGAGGAAGTCAATGGGGTAGAGGGCCAGTTCGTGTTCGATGCACCAGGCGGCCTCGGCGGCGGCCAGCCGGGCGACGTCCGTTCCCTCGTCCCGCAGAATGGCCGCATCGATGATGGCCGGGGTCTGGCGGCCGTAGTTGCTCACCAGGTAGGCGGCCCGGTCGGGGGCGAGACTGGCCCGCTCCAGCAGCCCGGTGATCTCCTGCTCGTAGGCCAGTACCTCTTCAAAGTCGGCGAAGGGACCGCCGGATAGGACGATGTCCTTCGTCGTGGTCTTCTTCAGTTTGGCCCCGCTGATCTTACCGAGTCGGTCGACGACCCGCTCGGCCATCTTGCGGTAGCCGGTCAGTTTGCCGCCCGCGATGGAGAGCAGGCCGGACTCCGATTCGAAGATCTCATCCTTGCGGGACATTTCCCCCGCGCTCTTGCCCTCCTCGAAGATGAGGGGGCGGACGCCGGCCCAACTGGACTCTACGTCCTCCACCGTCAGTTTGACGGTAGGGAAGATGGCGTTGACGCCGTTCAGCAGGTATTCCACGTCCTCGAGGTTGGTGGGGATGCGGTTGGGATCACCCTCGTACGGCGTATCGGTCGTCCCGATGTAGGTACACCGCAGCCGGGGGATGGCGAACAGCATCCGCCCGTCGGCCACGTCGAAGTAGCAGGCGTGCTCCAGCGGCAGTCGTTCGCGGCTCACCACGATGTGGACGCCCTTACTCAGGAAGAGCCGCTTGTTGTTCATACTGTGGTCGATCTTACGCAGGTCGTCGACCCAGGGGCCGGCCGAACTGATCACGTTGTCGCAGTGGATGGTGAAATCTTCCTGGGTGAAGCGGTCGCGGCAGTGGACACCCTTCACCTGCTTTTTGTCGTCGTACACGAAGCCGGTGCCCTCCACGTAATTCAGGGCGGAGGCCCCGTTCTGCTCCGCGGTCTTCACGTTCTCGATGGTCAGGCGGGCGTCGTCCGTACGGTACTCGGCGTAGAAGCCGCCGCCCTCAAGAATGTCGGTGCGCAGCAGGGGTTCCATCTCCAGGGTCTCTTCCTTGGTGAGCATGACGCGCTTGTCGTCCCCCTCTACGTCGGCCAGGAAATCGTAGACCCAGAGGGCCATGCTGGTCGAGAGTTTACCCAGGGAGCCACCCTCCACCAGGGGGAGCAGCATCTTTTCCGGACGTACCAGGTGGGGGGCGATCTCGTGCACCACGGCCCGTTCCTGACCCACTTCCCGGACCAGGCCGATCTCCAGGTTCTTCAGGTAGCGCAGGCCGCCGTGAATCAGTTTGGTGGATTTGGAACTGGTGCCGGAGGCGAAATCGTTTCTCTCGATCAGGGCCACGTCGAGTCCGCGACTGGCGGCATCCAGGGCGACCCCGGCCCCGGTGATGCCCCCGCCGACGACCACGAGGTCGAAGTGGTGATTCTTGAGTCGATCGAGTTTGGACAGTCGCTGGGTGGAAGCTTTCATATTAAGTATAAGCGGCTCCGGGGCCGTATGGTTTGCGCAACGGCAGCGTACCGGGTATCTTTCGGCAAGAAAAATGAGTTTTGCGTATGTCCGTTCCACCCGAAGTTATTTGTGCCGGCGAATTGCTGGTCGACCTCATCAGCACCGAGTACGCCAAGGATTTCGCGGCGGCCGACACCTACCGCCGACTGGCGGGGGGTAGCCCCGCGAACCTGGCGATGAACCTGGCGCACCTCGGCCGCCGGGTCGGACTGGTGGCAACCGTCGGTCAGGACGATGCCGGCCGGCTGCTCGTCAGTGAGGTGGCGGAGGCCGGGGTGGACACTACTTACATCCGGAGGGATGAACGGCCGACTACCCTGATCCTGGTCACCAAGAGCAGGGCGACCAGTAATTTCGAGCCCTACCGCTCGGCGGACGGGGAAATTCTTCCCGTCCAGTTCCCCGCGGAATGGCTGGAAGCCACCAGGCTGTTTCACACCACGGCCTTCGCCCTGAGCCGGGAGCCGGCCCGGTCTTCCATCCTGGCTGCCGCCGGCCGGGTGGTCGCGGCGGGAGGGCTCCTCAGCATCGACGCGAACTACGCGGATAAGATCTGGCCGGACCGCGAGGCTGCCCGGGAAGTGATCGGGGAGTACCTCGGGTGGGGCGCCCTGGCCAAGTTCAGCGACGTCGATTACGAAAGACTGTTCGGCGAACCCGTGGACGATCCGGAGCGGGCCGCCCAACGGATCCGTGACCTGGGCGCGCGCATGGTCTGTCTGACCCTCGGAGAGCGCGGTTGTTACGTGCTGGCCGACGACGGCGGCTTCCCGTTGCCGTCGCTTCCCGTTGCGGTAAAGGATACTACGGGGGCGGGCGACGCCTTCTGGTCGGGCTTCCTGGCGGCTTATCTTAGCGGTAACGAATGGAAGGGCTGCGCCCGGGCGGGCCGGGGCATGGCGGGCCGCAAACTTGGGGTGGTCGGTCGCTACCGGGCCGCGGTTACGGTGGAGGAGTTGATGGGGGAGTGAATCATCCTCTATCTTCCGTTATCCGCGAGGGTGTTTTAACCCCTCGCCGTCGCGGGCCGAATCACATCGGTTGGCCAGACGCGGGACTCACGGTGCGTCACTCAAATACAACTTACCCGCCGGATACTCATCCACCACCTCTGTTGTAAAGCCCGCTTTTTCCGCAAGCCGCACGATGTCCCGCCGCGCTTCGGCTGTCTCCCGGTTGTTGATCCCGTCAAACAGGATGATACAGTCACCGCCCTTCAGTTTACGAAGCGAAAACTCGGTAACAACCTGGTTCGCCGGCACGTCCGGATGAATCCGCTGGTAGTAGTCGACTACCGGCCAGGCGCTGTGGTGGGCGTAAACACTCCTGTCTCCGGGGTTCTCCCACGCCAGCCAGCGGGCCTCGCTGAAGCGCATGGGGTACACGAAGTGACGGACGACGTTGGTGGCTCCGAGTACGACCAGCCAGCAGAGGGCGATCGAGCGGGCCATGCCGCGGGATACCCGGTCGAGTGCAATTACCGTCCCCCGGGCCGCCAGCCACCACCAGCCCGGCAGGACGAAGAGCAGCAGCCTCGGCAGCAGGGTATAGCTGCCGGTAGCGGAAACCAGGAGGACCAGCAGGGTAGGGAGTAGGCAGAGTATCCGTTGCCGCCAACCGGATCGCCAGAAGCCGTAGGCAAGCGCCACGCTACCCACCAGCATACTGAAGATCGTGTACCCGAAAACCAGTCTCGGAAAACCCAGTAGCAACCGTGCGGATTGAGCAAAGGCATCGCGGGAATCAGGTAAGAGGATAAAAAAGTAGCTCCGGTGGTACTCCTGCAGGGCGGAGTCGCCGAGGGAAGGCGCCAGTACGTAGTAGTAGAGTAAGCCAAAGCTCACCAGCCAGCTCGCACCGGTAGCTATCCATACATACCGTTGCCGCCGCTCTTTCGCGGACAGTAACCCAACTAAGCCCGCTCCCGCCAGGGAGAAGACGGCCGGTAAGGACAGCCAGGGTGCCAGCGCGCCGCCCAGCATCCAGCCCCAGTGGGCGCGGCCAGACCGGAGGGCCGCCGTAAGGATCGCGGTGCTGACGAGCAGGTCGCCCGCGTAGGGCTTCAGTTCGGTAGCGTAGCGCAGAACGGTCGGGTTGATGAAGAGCAGCCCCGTCAGCAGTAACCGCGTACCCCAATCGTTCCCCATCCGCCAGAGCAGTGCCGCCGTGGCGATACCGCAGCCGACGGCCGGAAGCCGGAGGCTGTTCTCCCCGTAGCCGAACAGTTCCCCGCAGGCTTTGGCCAGCCAGAGAAAGAGCGGCGGGGCGTACTGCCGGTGATCGAGGGGAAGGAGTAATCGGGCAAAGTCGCGGTCAAACAGGTTACGGGCAACGTTGGCCTCATCGAGGAAGAGGGGGCGGGCGGCCAGCCAGTTGATCCCCCACAGGAGTAATCCGGCGGCCAGCAGGAAAAAACAGAGGAAGGGTAGGGTGCGCCGTGGCATGGCCCAAAAGTAGGACTGAAAAAATTGTCCTTTCTAGCCAATTGATTGCCAGTTTGTTACTGCGGGCGCCGGCAAAATTTACGGGTCAATACAGGGAATTTCTTGCAGGGGTGGTTTCGATACCCCTATATTTGCAGCGCTTTCGGAAGGAAGCATGGCTGAGCAGCCAGCAGACGCGGATGTAGCTCAGTTGGTAGAGCGCAACCTTGCCAAGGTTGAGGTCGCCGGTTCGAACCTGGTCATCCGCTCGAACTAAAGGGTCACATTCTTCGGAGTGTGGCCCTTTTGCTATATTTACTCTTCTTTATCACCTATTAACTATTAACACATGTTACGTATTCTACTAGCCGGCCTTACGCTGGCAACGGCCACGCTGTTCGGCCAACCCACTGCCGTTTCGGATAACCCCGGGGAAGCATCCACCTTCAATGATTTTTTTCAAAGCGATGACGTAGGGTACATCAACGGTACCCCCGTGTTCCTGGCCATCGATCCCGCTACCGGTGAGGAGCCCCACGCGCTGATTGACGGTGTGCTCACCCTGCTGAGCGATGTCGCTCCCGGAGCGGACGGAATAAGGGTCGGTGAATATCTGGAGGCCTTCGGGCGTCTCTACTTTAACGCCCGCTTCAATTCCGGCGACCCCGGCCAACTCTGGAGCACCGACGGTACTCCGGAGGGTACTCTCCTTGAGTATACATCCCCGGGAGCGAATGTCGGTCCGTTAACCCAGGATGCAGAAGGTAATATTTACTTCAGTACCAACGGTGGACTTTACCGCTTCGACGGTACTGAAGCGGAACTCGTAGCTCCGGGAATATCCTACTTTCCGGCTTCTGACCGGGCAAATGTGATTGGTGCCCTCACTCCCTATCGAGACGGGCTGGCCGGCGTACTAAAGAACGGTAATCGCCAGTTCGATCTGATCTACTTACGGGATTCCGTGGAGGTACTCGCCAGTGTAGATACCCAGGGGGAAACTACCACCTTCGCCGGGGGACTCACCATCCAGGCCGTAACGGGCGGGCTCGTATTCAGCGTGGGTGGTAACTTCCAGGACTTTAAGAGTAACTTCGTTTACGATGAGGTCGGCGACAGCCTCCGGGCGCTCGACCTGCCCATTTTTGACTATCAGTATATCATTAATGATAGTCTGCGACTCTTTGTAGCGGATATGGGGGGAACCACTTTTGACGAGGACATCTACTTCCGCTTTGACGACGTGAACGTCGCCCCGGAACGTGTGCTCGACGGGGTCGCGTTGAATTCCGTCAGAGAGTTCCCTAACCTTTCCACCGACGGGACAGCGCTATACTGGCAAGCTAATTATGGTGCTGGCGGTAACTATGACCTCCACGTAACTGACGGAACGGCGGCCGGTACCCGCGTCTTCGCTACCGGGAGCTTTCGGGAATCAGGATTCAGTAACGTACTTGCCGCGGGCCGGTACCGCATCTACGTAGGGGGAATCGGCGAAAGCAGTTTCAACCGGACTACCTTCCGGGTTTTCGATACGACAACCGGTGAGGGTACCGTTGCCTTCCAGTCGGAAGAGGGAGTCGGAGCCAATAACTCCCTGGTGCTACTGGATGTCGTCGACGACCGACTCTATTTCGTGTGGGAACTCCGGGCGGGCGGCGGCCGGGAACTCTTTTCCCTGGAACTGCCGGTTAACCCGACATCCACGGACCCCAACGTCAATCGGGTAGACCTGGACGTTACCATTACCACCGATCATTTCACCGTTAACAGCGACCGCCCGGAACCCGTCACCGTTACGATCCTTGGGGTCGACGGCCGCCAGTTAGGTCAGCTACGCACCACCACCAACACTGCTACGGCGCTGGCGGACGTCCGGGGAGCTGCGATTTACGTCTTTGAACTACC
Organism: Lewinellaceae bacterium; assembly: GCA_963838715.1. Taxonomy (GTDB): domain Bacteria; phylum Bacteroidota; class Bacteroidia; order Chitinophagales; family Saprospiraceae; genus Neolewinella. The sequence goes on along the minus strand of CAWISE010000009.1, from coordinate 632,492 downwards.
GGGGCGTTTTGGGGTCCGCCAGATCGTTCGATTCCGCTAACGACTTCATGGTTACCAAACTATCGTACTGACGAAAGCCCCGACCGGAACCCCGGCCCGGGGCTTTCACATTTTATTTGAATTTCGCACCTGCGTCCCCGCCCCTACTTTGCGTATTTTTGCCCGCAAATTGAGACGTTATGCGCCTGTTGTTCTCCTTCTTCCTGTTGTCCCTCCTCTACGCCTGCGGTGACGCCACGGCCACTTCGCCCGCCGCCGCCACGGCTTCCGGTTCCGGTGGTGCCAACGGAGCCGACGTCGAGTTCGGTAAGGCCGAAAGCCCGGACATCAAAATCACCGTCGCGGGCGCGCCCGCCGGTGAGGTCATCCTGGTCGGACAGTACATGGACCAGCAGTTCCAGGCTTCCCGGGCCATGAGTGACGCCAACGGAACGGTCCGTTTCACCCAGTCGGAACCCTTCAAGGGGGGCTTCTACTTCGCCTACTACCCCGACCAGACGGCCGCCCAGCTGCTCATCAGCGAGGACCAGACCCTGGAACTGACCGCCGAGAAAAGCGATATCGTGGGGACGGCCAAAGTGACGGGGAACCGGGATACCGAACTGCTCTACGAGGGACTGCGCTTCGAACAGGGCCTGCAACCGAGGTTCAACCAGCTGAACGCCAAGATCAAGGCCGCCACCAAGGGGACCCCGGAGTACGATGCCCTCATCGTGCAGCGCAACGCCGCCATCGAAGAGCGGCAGGCCTACTTCGGGCAGGTGTTCGCCGACAACCCCGATCTGTTCTACACGGCCTTCAAGCGTGCCGGACAGAACCCGGAGATCCGGGACGGACTCAGTGAAGCCGACCAGGTGACGATGTACCGCTACGACTTCTGGGACGGAGTGAATTTCGGCGACCGGCGGCTGCTGCGCACCCCCGTGATCGCCAACAAACTCAAACGCTTCATCAGCTCGCTGACGCCGCAGAACGCGGACAGCATCATCAAATCCGCGGATTTCCTGATGCGGCAGGTGATGGACAAGCCGGAGTACTACCAGTTCATCGCCAACAACATCGCCCTGGCCTACGAACCGGGCAAGACGAACGTGATGGACGGAGAGGCCATCCACGTGCACATGATCCAGAACTACTTTACCCGGGACCGCGCCTTCTGGGCGGATTCCATGACGGTCTACGGCCTCCAGCAGCGGGCCGACCAGATGGCGCACAGCCTGGTGGGTCAGGCCGGACCAGACATCACCGTCCCGGGGATGGACGGCAAGCCGAAGCGCCTCTACGACCTGAAGGCACCCTACCTGATCGTGTACATGTACAATCCTACCTGCGAGCACTGCATCGAGGAGACACCCCGGTTGGTCAGCTACGCGAAGGGCAACGAGAACGTCGATGTGTACGCCATCGCGCTGGATACGGACCCCGAACCCTGGAAGAAGTTCGTTCAGCAGTACGGGCTGACGGAGTTTACCAACGTCTTCGACCCCTCCAACCGCAGTATCTATAAGACCTACTACGTGGACAATACCCCCGAGCTGTACCTACTGGGTCCGGACCGGAAGATCATCGCCAAGAACCTGAAGCCGGAACAGGTGGACCGGATGATCCAGCTGTACGAAAGCCGGTCTAAGTAGCCGGAATCTGCATGGTCAGGCAGTGCAACGATCCGTGCTGTCCGATGAAGGGACGGCAATCGACGGCCACGATCCGGTAGGGCGTTTCCGCCTCCAGCAGGGCGATCGCCTCCGCGTCGGTGCCCGCTCCGGAGAAGTAGGTGGGCAGGAAGAGCGTACCGTTCGAGATCAGGAAATTCGCGTAGGTAGCCGGTAGCCGGTGCCCGTCCTCCTTGCTGTACACCGCCGGTGGCCAGGGTAGGGGAAGCAGGCGGTAGGGGGCACCGTTGCGGGTCCGAAAAGCGCGCAGTTCCGCCTCCATCTTCGCGAGGGCGGGGTAGTGGTCGTCAGTCGGGTCGTCGCAGCGGACGTAGGCAATGGTTTCGGTATCCAGGAAGCGGGCCAGGGTGTCGACGTGAGCGTCGGTGTCGTCGCCCTCCAGGTGGCCGTGTTCCAGCCACAGGAAGCGATCTGCGCCGAGGGGACCGCGTAGTTTCTCCTCCGCTTCCGCCCGGGTCGTCCACCCGTTACGGCCTTCGCTGAGCAGGCAGGTAGTGGTGGTCAGCAGGGTGCCGAGGCCGTCGGATTCCACGCTGCCGCCTTCCAGGATGAAGGGATATTCCTCGTAACCGTAGCCCTCCGTCATCAGGTAATTTCGGGTGGCGAGATTGTCGTGGGCGTGGTCGAATTTTCCGCCCCAGCCGTTGAATTCAAAATCCAGCATTACGGGCCGTCCGTTCCGAAAAACGGTGATGGGCCCGAAATCCCGCACCCAGGAGTCATCCAGTCGGGCGGGCCGGACCAGCACTTTGTCGGAAGGTTTTGCATCCCGCGCTCCGCCGCCCGAATTGAAATTTCCCGTGTCCAGCACCGTTACCGGACAAACGCCCGCGATGGCTTTTATGGCGTCGCGCATGGCCCGGGCCGCCGGTTCCAGGTCGTTTGCCCAGTCCGGGGAGTGCGGAAAGGCGATGATAACGCGGGCCTGGGGCGCCCATTCGGCGGGGAAAGTCGTTTGCATGGCGCACAAATAACGGCGCGTGCGCTACTTTGCAACAGTAACTTTGATATGAATATACTCATCCGTAATTTTCTTATTTTGATTTCAGTAACGGGCGCGGTCGCAGGTGCCGTGTTTTCCTGTGAAACGGGACCGTCGGCTCCCCCGGGTCCTCCGCCGGACGGCATGGTATGGATCGCGGGCGAAGCCGGTCAGCCGGGTTTTTACCTGGAGGAAACGGAGGTCACGGTCGCGGATTTCGGATCCTTTGTCCGGGCAACGAATTACGTCACGGAAGCGGAGGATTTCGGCTGGTCGGGCGTTTTCAACAAAGACAGCCTGGCCTGGCTGCCGGTGGAGGGGGCAACCTGGAAATTTCCCCTCGGGCCGGATTCCCTCCCGGCCGCCGCCGACCAACCCGTCGTGCAGTTGAGTATGCGGGACGTGACGGCCTACGCCGAGTGGCGGGGCCGCGAAATCCCCACCGCGGAGGAGTGGCAGTTCGCCGCCACCCAGAGCGACCGTTACCGCAATTTTCCCTGGGGGGAGGAAATGCTGCCCGGTGGCGTGTACCGGGGTAACTGGTGGCAGGGCTATTTCCCCTACGAGGACCTGGTCGAAGACGGCTTTCCCGGGATCGCGGCGGTAAAACAGTTTCCGCCCGCCGAGAATGGCCTTTACGACATCGCCGGCAACGTCTGGGAGTGGACGGCGACGAAGGACGCCGCCTCCGGCCAGTACATCATCAAGGGCGGTTCCTTTCTGTGCAGCACCAGCTACTGCACGGGGTTTAATCTTCAGCAGCAACAACTCACGCCGTCGGACAGCGGACTCAATCATTTGGGATTTCGGTGTATTTTACGGTAACACCCTGAAATAGCACCTAATGCCCCCCTTTAAAGCTCTTTTGTCCTTGCTGGCTCTCCTGCCGGTTCTCTGTCTCCGTGCGCAGTCTCCCGCTAACGATGTCCTCCCCGGGGGCGGCGGCGAATATCCCTTCCCGCGTCAGTACGAAACCTGTCTTTCCGAAGCGGATCGCTTGCTGATCCGGGAGGAGATCGACCGTAACCGGACCGGCGGGCAACGGTCGGCCGTGGCCGTCTCCCTGGAGTGGCCGCTGGCGGCCAGCCCTGCGCTGCCGTGGCCGAATTACTACGGGATCTCCGGCTTTGTCGATCACGACGCGACCAGCGGTTACGAGAACTACTTTTGTAACGATCGCACGTACGACGGGCACAAGGGAACGGATTACTTTACCTGGCCCTTCCCCCACTACCTGCAGGAAAACGACCTGGTCCAGGTTGTAGCGGCCGCCCCCGGTACCGTCATCTCCCGCCGGGACGGCAACGCGGATGATAACTGCGCCTGGGGCAGTCAAAGCTGGAATGCCGTCTACGTCGAACACACGGATGGCTCGGTCGCCTGGTACGGGCACCTGAAGCGAAACAGCGTTACGAGCAAGCAGGTCGGTGACCGGGTCGCCGCCGGAGAGTACCTCGGCGTGGTCGGCAGCTCTGGCCGGAGTAGTGGCCCCCACCTCCACCTGGAACTCTACGACGCCGGGGGAGACCTGATCGACCCCTACGTCGGAGACTGCAATGCAACCACCGGGAGTTCCTGGTGGGCCGAACAGGAACCCCACCGGGAAACAACGATCAACGCCGTACTGACGCACTCCGCGGTTCCCGAGCATGGCTGCCCGGCGAGCAACGAACGGCCGTCGATTTCCAATGAATTTGCGCTGGGGCAGCGTGTTTACCTGGGGCTGTACCTGAAGGACCAGGCAGCCGGCAGTTCCGCCCGTTTGCGCCTTATCGATCCGACCGGGGCGGAAGTGGAGCGCTGGAACAATGATTTTAGTGTCAATTACAACGCTTCCTGGTGGTGGTGGTCCCGCCTGCTCGGAACTTCCGCCCGTCAGGGGATGTGGACCTTCGAAGTAACCATCAACGGGCAGACGGAGAGTCATCAGTTTCAGTACGGGGATGTCGTGAGTGGCGTGCTGGCGGCCGAAGTGGCGGAGGCCACCACGCTGAGTCCGAACCCCGTCGGTTCTCTGTTGCGCATCGACTCGCCGGTCGGTTTCGAAAGTGCCGAGGTGATTGATGCGACCGGCCGGGTACTACTGGTCTCCGAGTTGGGAGCCGGACAGACGATCGATCTGCGGGGCGCGGGGCGCGGGATACTGATGATTCGGCTTAGCTCGGAGCGGGGCGTTCTGGTCCGGCGGGTAGTGCGTCGTTAGTTGCTGGTGAGTCTGCGCGCGCACTTGCGATCGAGCTTTTTTCTGGGCCGGAGAAGGGCGGCCAAACGCTGGGTTGGCATCCTGAACGTAGCCGTGGAACAATTCAGTTTCATTCGTCATGCGCTGGGTGTCACGGCAGGGATTACTATTTTGAAAATATGTTAGCTTGCAAAATTTTTGCTTTTATTCTTTTTTGACAGTAAATAACAAAACTTTATTCTTTCAATAAAAGATTAAGCGGAATATTTAAAAGTATTAATCTTTGCTTGGTAAGTTTTCCTTCGGGTGGTTCGCCCGTGGAACACGAGTTTTTTAGGCTAAAGACCGATATTAGCCCGTCAGGAGTACCCGATCACCACCTGCTTTACACTAAGGTACTCCGACCCGACCAGATCATGCAAGACCAGAATTACTGACCCCGCCGGCGCTTCGTGCCGGTCAACGTAACTTGTCTATGCGCTACGCAGCTGATACTCCCCGGGAACCCGGCCTCTACACTCCCCAACTTGAATCCGATGCCTGTGGCACCGGTTTTATTGCCAACCTGAACGGGGAGGCCAGCCATAAGACGGTAAAGGATGCCCTGTCGATGCTGGCCAACATGGAACACCGGGGGGCCTGCGGCTGCGAGCCCAACAGTGGTGACGGGGCGGGTATCCTCACGCAAATTCCCCATGCATTCTTCAAGCGAAAGTTGGCGGAACTCGGCAAGGAGTTACCGGATCCCGGAAGTTACGGGGTGGGGCAGCTGTTTCTCCCGGCGGACAAAGAACTGAGCCAGCGCTGCCGTTTCGCCTTCGAGGACCACTGCGACGAACTCGGGTTCGACGTGATCGTGTACCGCAAAGTTCCCGTGGACGCCGAGGAAGTAGGCCCGACCAGCGTAAGCGCCCAGCCCCGGATGGAGCAGGTATTCGTTACCCCCCGGGAAACCCTGGAACCCAAGACCCTGGAGCGGAAGTTATACGTCCTGCGTAAGTTCGCCACCCACCGTATCCACGTGACCTATCCCGAAACCCGGGATCATTTTTACCTGGCCTCCTTCAGTTACAAGACCATTGTCTACAAGGGGCAGCTTACCACCTGGCAGCTGCCGGGCTTCTTTGCCGACTTACAGGACATCGGTTACGAGTCGGCCATCGCCCTGGTGCACAGCCGGTTTTCGACCAATACGGTTCCGAAGTGGAAACTCGCCCAGCCCTTCCGGATGATCGCTCACAACGGAGAGATCAATACCGTACAGGGTAACGTCAACTGGTGGAAGTCGAAGGAAAGCCTCATCCGGGAAACATCCAGTTTCACCACCGAGGAACTGGACATGATCTACCCGGTCTGCGGAGATGCCCTCTCCGACTCCGCCAATTTCGACAACGTCCTGGAGTTCCTCTGCATGAACGGACTGAGCATGCCGCACGCCCTCATGATGATGATCCCCGAAGCCTGGCAGGACGACGCGGACATGCCCGACTTCAAGAAGGCCTTTTACGCTTACTCCAAAGCCCTGATGGAACCGTGGGACGGGCCGGCCAGCATCTGTTTTACCGACGGTATCCTGGTCGGAGCTACCCTGGACCGGAACGGACTGCGGCCCAGTCGCTGGTGCCTGCTGGAAGACAATACCCTGATCGTGGCCTCCGAGGCCGGTGCCCTCAAGGTCGATCAGAGTAAGGTGGTGAAAAAAGGCCGCCTCCAGCCCGGCCGGATGCTGATTGCCGACCTCGACGAGCACCGGATCATCGGCGACCAGGAACTCAAGGAGATCATTTGTAAAAGACTGCCGTACCGGGAGTGGCTGGATGCCCGTCGGGTAGACATCCGCGACCTGCCGCTCTCCCGCAAGGCCGAGATCAGCATGGACCAGAAGACCCTCTTCCGGCGCCTCCAGCTCTTCGGATACACCAAGGAAGACCTGTCGGTACTGCTCCAGCCGATGGTAAAGGCGGGCAAGGACCCGATCGGTTCGATGGGTACGGATACCCCGCTGGCCGTACTGTCGCTCCAGAGTCAGCACATCGCGAATTACTTCAAACAGCTGTTCGCCCAGGTAACGAACCCCCCGATCGACCCGATCCGGGAGCGCAGCGTCATGTCGCTCTTCGCCATGTTGGGCAGTTCCAGCAATATCACCAGGATGGGGCCTGAGAATGCCACCTACGTACACCTGGACTCTCCTGTCCTGACGAACGATCACGTCAGCAAACTGCGGGACCTGCACCACGATAATTTCCGGGCGACCGTCATCAATTCCGTGTTTCGGGCCGACGGTCAGGCCGGCCGGCTGCACGCCGCGGTCGAACACATTAAGGCCCAGGCCGAGTCGATGGTCCGGAGTGGGTACAATATCCTGATCGTCAGTGACCGGGAGGCGGACAGTCACAACGCCCCGGTACCCAGTCTGCTGGCCACCGGAGCCATCCACCACCACCTCGTCGAACTCGGGCTACGGGCCAAGACCAGCCTGGTGATCGAGGGGGGAGACATCCGCGAAACCCACCACCTGGCTACCCTGATCGGATACGGAGCCAGCGCCGTAAACCCCTACATGGCCTTCGCCGCCCTGGCCGATCTCCACGCCCGCAACGTCTTTGAGGAGGAAGGGTACGAACTGAAGGAGGTCATCAGAATTTACCGCAAGGCGATGGGCAACGGGCTGCTGAAGATCATGTCCAAGATCGGTATTTCCACCCTCCAGAGTTACCAGGGCGCGCAAATCTTTGAGATACTCGGGCTAAATCACAAGGTGGTCCGGGAGTGCTTCCGTGGGTCCATCAGCAGGATCGAGGGAGTAGGATACGACGGACTGGCCTCCGAGGTATTGGTCCGCCACGATCTGGCTTACCCGGCCGAGCAGATTCCCAATCCAAAGCTGGAAGTCGGCGGCGTCTACCAGTGGAAGCGGCGGGGGGAAGCACATATGTTCAACCCCAAGAGTATTCACTACCTGCAGGTCGCCGCCCGTAAGAACGACGCGGAAGCCTACGAAAAGTACCGCGACGAGATCAATGACCAGACGGAACGGGCCCTGACCCTGCGCGGACTGATGGCCTTCCGGAAAACGGAAGCCATCCCCCTCGAGGAGGTCGAACCGGCGGAGAACATCATGAAGCGTTTTGCTACCGGGGCCATGTCCTTCGGTTCCATCAGTTGGGAGGCCCACACCACCCTGGCCATCGCCATGAACCAGATCGGTGCCCGCTCCAATTCCGGAGAGGGTGGGGAAGACGAAGTTCGCTTCGAACTCGACGACCAGGGGCGGAACATGCGTTCGGCCATCAAGCAGGTCGCCTCCGGCCGATTCGGCGTGACCAGCCACTACCTGACGAATGCCGACGAGCTCCAGATCAAAATGGCGCAGGGGGCTAAACCCGGAGAGGGCGGTCACCTGCCCGGTCACAAGGTCGACGACTGGATCGGCCGCGTCCGGAATTCTACCCCCGGAGTAGGACTGATCAGCCCGCCGCCCCACCACGATATTTACTCCATCGAAGATTTAGCCCAGCTGATCTTCGACCTGAAGAACGCCAACCGCCGCGCCCGCATCAACGTGAAGCTGGTGTCTAAGGCCGGCGTTGGGATCATTGCCTCCGGGGTCGCCAAGGCCCACGCCGACGCTATTCTGATCTCCGGTCACGACGGCGGAACCGGGGCCAGTCCGCTGAGTTCCATCCGCCACGCCGGCCTGCCCTGGGAACTGGGCCTGGCCGAGAGTCACCAGACCCTGGTGAAGAATAAGCTCCGGGACCGGGTCACCCTCCAGACGGACGGGCAGATCCGTACCGGCCGCGACCTGGTGATCGCCACCATGCTCGGAGCCGAGGAGTACGGCGTCGCCACCGCCGCCCTGGTAGTCGAGGGGTGCATCATGATGCGGAAGTGCCACGTCAATACCTGCCCGGTCGGGATCGCTACCCAGAACCCGGAACTGCGGCAGCGCTTCACCGGCAAGCCCGAGCACGTCATCAATTTCTTCCGCTTCCTGGCCGAGGATATGCGCTCCATCATGGCCGACCTCGGCTTCCGGACGGTCAACGAAATGGTGGGCCGCGTCGACCACCTCAAGATGAACAAGGACCTGGAGCACTGGAAGTACCGCAGCCTGGACCTGAGTCCCATCCTGCACAAGGAGGTCGCCGAGGATACCGTCGGTCTCTACAAGCAAGTGGAACAGGACCACGGCATCGCAGACGTGCTCGACCGCCGCCTCATCCAGGTCGCCCAGGCCACGCTTGACGAGATGGAACCGGTGACCAGCAGTTTCGACATCAAGAATACGGACCGTTCGGTGGGCACCATGCTCTCCAACGAGATCAGCCGCCGCTTCCACGGGGAGGGGCTGCCCGACGGGGCCATCAAGTTCCGCTTCCGGGGGTCGGCCGGCCAGAGCTTCGGGGCCTTCGGGGCCAAGGGGATCGAGTTTCTCCTGGAGGGAGAGGCCAATGACTACTTCGGTAAGGGCCTCTCCGGCGGCCGCCTTATCGTCGTGCCCGACCGCCATTCTACCTTCGACCCCCACGAGAACATCATCATCGGCAACGTCGCCTTCTACGGGGCGACCAGCGGCGAGGCCTACATCAAGGGCATGGCCGGAGAGCGGTTTGCCGTGCGCAACTCCGGCGTCAAGGCCGTCGTGGAGGGCCTCGGGGACCACGGTTGTGAGTACATGACCGGCGGGCTGGTGGTAGTCTTGGGCGAGACGGGTAAGAACTTCGGCGCCGGTATGTCGGGTGGCATGGCTTACGTCTACGATCCCGACCGAACCTTCGCGGCCTCCCTGAATACCGATATGGCCGATCTCGAACCCCTCAACGACTTCGACCAACCGCTGCTCAAGCAGATGGTCCGTAACCACTTTACTTACACCAGTTCCAAGACGGCCCTGGATATGCTCAACGACTGGGCAAACGTGTCCGGCCAATTCGTGAAGGTGATGCCGCGGGATTACCGGGCGGTGCTGGAGCGGAAGGGCGAGGTGCCGGCGGTGGGGGTTAAGGTGGCGCAGGTGGTGTGATTGCGCGGGCTGCCGCCCTATTTTGGTTCCACGGAGTTGAACGGAGGGAAGCAGAGTTCAGCGGAGCATAAATGAGTAGTTCGGGCTACGCCCTCGGGAGTTAGCAGAGCTACGATAGATGAAATATGAAGAACTTGACGGACACGGAATTATCTCATAAGATTTTAGGTTGTGCCTACAAGATTCATACGGCACTCGGTCCTGGATTACTCGAGTCCGTATACCGTAAGTGCTTAGCGTATGAATTACGAAAACTAGGACTGAGGGCTGAAGAAGAAAAGCCCATCGGTATTATCTATGAGGAACTGACCCTGGACAAAGCTTTTCGAATTGACATCCTCGTCGAAAACCGCTATATCCTGGAACTCAAAGTGGTTGACGAGTTGCTTCCGGTTCATGCCGCCCAGATTTTGACTTACCTGAAATTTGCAAATATTAAATATGGACTACTACTCAACTTCAAGGAAGAAAGCCTTCACCCCAAAGGAGTGAAACGGTACCTAAACAAACACGCCAAGCATCGAGATGCACCGTAGTACACCCTGCTCTGCTGACTTCTGAATCGCGCCAGCGATTTCAAACTCTTCTCCCACGCTCCGCTGAACTCTGCTTCCCTCCGCTAAACTCTGCGGAACCAGCAGATCGCGCAGCGATCCCATCCTACTCTGTCGCTTCTCCGTGACCCGAAAAAACAAAGACCATGGCCGATCCAACCGGTTTCCTCAAACACACCCGCCAACTCCCCGCCAAGCGCCCCGTCGCCATTCGCAAGACCGACTGGCAGGAACTCTACGAGCCCATGCCCGAGGAGCACACCGTCAACCAGGCCAGCCGGTGCATGGACTGCGGCGTTCCCTTCTGTCACTCCGGCTGCCCCCTGGGCAACATCATCCCGGAGTTCAACGACGCGGTCTACGAGGAAGACTGGCGGGAAGCCTACAACATCCTCTCCAGCACCAACAACTTCCCGGAATTCACCGGTCGCATCTGTCCGGCCCCCTGCGAGACGGCCTGCGTGCTGGGCATCAACCAGCCCGCGGTAGCCATAGAACACATTGAGAAGTCCATCGTGGAGGAGGCCTTCAAGCGGGGCTACGCCCGCCCGACCCCGCCGAGTATGCGCACGGGAAAGAAGGTAGCCGTCATCGGCTCCGGCCCGGCCGGCCTGGCCACGGCCGCCCAGCTCAACAAGGCAGGACACTCGGTGACCGTCTTCGAGCGGGCCTCCCGCATCGGGGGGCTGCTGCGCTACGGTATTCCCGACTTCAAACTGGAAAAATGGGTCATCGACCGGCGGGTGGATATGCTGGCGGCCGAGGGCATCAAGTTCCGCGTGAACGCCAACGTGGGCGGGAACGTAGATGCAAAATCCCTGGTGAAAGAGCACGATGCGGTCGTCCTTGCCGGTGGGTCCACCATCCCCCGCGCCATTCCCGCGAAGGGCGCGGAGCTACAGGGCGTCCACTTCGCAATGGACTTCCTCGAGCAAAACAACCGACGCGTAGCCGGTGACGACCTGACCGAGGAATTCGAAATCCACGCCGCCGGGAAGGACGTGCTCGTCATCGGTGGCGGAGATACGGGAGCGGACTGCGTCGGCACCAGTAACCGCCAGGGAGCGAACGCCGTTACCCAGATCGAGATCATGGCCATGCCTCCCGAAACCAGAAGCGCCGATAGCTGGCCGAACTGGCCCATGGTCCTGCGTACCTCCACCAGCCACGAGGAGGGCTGCGAACGGGAGTGGGCCGTGCTGACCGAGGAGTTTCTCGGCGACGAGGAAGGAAAATTACGCGCCGTTCGGGTCGTCAATATCCGCTGGGGAAAGGACCAGACCGGGAGGAATACCTTCGTCAAGATCGAGGGGACGGAACGGGAGCTGCCCTGTCAGCTCCTCCTGATTGCCGCCGGTTTCCTGCACCCCCAGCACGAAGGACTACTGGAAAAACTGGGCGTCGGCCTGGATGCCCGTAAGAACGTCGCCGCCAGCCCGGAACACAATTACCAGACCAGTATCCCGAAGGTCTTTGCCGCCGGGGACATGCGCCGGGGCCAGAGTCTCGTGGTCTGGGCCATCGCCGAGGGACGGGAATGTGCCCGCTCCGTCGATGCCTTCCTGACCGGAAAGGAAAGTATGCTGGAGGGCCGGGACGAGGGCCGGCTGGAAATTGATTTTTCCGACCACCGCCGGTAACGGCCGTTTTTTAAATAGATAAGCCGACGGGGCGCAGGTGCAGAAATAATTGCACCTGCGCCCCGTCGCCCGCTTACCGTCGGATCATTACCCGCTTCGTCTCGGTCGACAACCCGTCCATGATCGCCAGGAAGTAGAGCCCGGAGGGCAGGTCCGCCGTCTCGAAGGTCAGGCTGGTAGAACCCGCTGACAGCGTATGCCGCCGGAGCAAACGGCCGTCGGAAGCAAATAGCCGTAGTCGCAGGTCATTGGCGTATTCCTGCTCCAGCCGTATTTTGAAGGCACCCTTGGTCGGGTTCGGAAATATGGTCAGTTCCACCCCGGTCAGGGCTTGGTAACGGGTACTCGTCGTACCGTCGGTATTCTGTGCGTTGAAGGTCGGGGTCATGATCTGGAAGTCGCCCGTTCCGTTCGGGAAGCGGCCGAAGGAAACGTCAGTTTCCTGGTCTACGTAGCTGATGGAGTCGATAATTGCCCCGTTGGCGTCCGCCAGAACGACGGACTCCTCTCCCGCCGACAGCTTGAAGGTGGCGTGCAGTCCTTCCTGGTCCTCGTCGTCGTCGGCCCAGACGATTAGGTATCCGTTGGCCGGTACGGAGAAACCGTCGGGGAAGGCCCACTTGGTCGGGTTCTCGGTATTGTCGGACAGGTAAAATCCGTCGAGGGAGATGGCTTCGTCGGTGGTGTTGTACAGTTCCACCCAGTCGTCGAAGTCGCCGTCCTGATCGGCGGCGGTCGTATCGTTGGAGGCCATGAACTCATTGATGACCAGCTCGCCGATCAGCGCACTCACGTTGGTGGCGGTGAGCTCGTAGAACTCATGCTCCGCCCGCTGGGGAGAAAACTTGCCGATGTCATCATTCTCGGCGTAGAGGTAGTACTCCGTCAGGGTTGCGGTCAGGGTAATGCTGGCTCCGTACACACCGTCTCCCGCGGCTCCGTCTCCGTGGTTTCCATCGTCGAGTAACTCGATGGCCCGAAAGGGGGCGCCATCGGCGGTTCGGTAACGCAACTCGGCGCTGAGCGCATCCGTAATGGTAGCCGTGATGGTCTGGGTAGCACCGAGGATGGCGTCGGGGCCGTTCACCGCTACGTCAGTGATCGTAGGCTCCGTAGCGGTAAATACCGCCTGGCTAAGCAGGTAATCCACGCGGGTGTCCATGAGGGACGTAATACCGGGCGTACTGCCGCGGGGGCCGCCGGGGCCGCCACCACTGGTAACGTCCTGGGTCAGGTTGTCCAGGAAGTTATTGTAGGTGAAGAACTTATTGTCGTCGGCCTGAACGGCGGCATCGATGGTGGCCATCAGGGCCATTCCGGTGTCCTCGTATTCCCCGCTCGCAAAAGCCTCCTCTAGCATGGTCTTTACGTGGGCGAGGTAACGGCGGCGGTAACTGGGTACGGAGAGCAGTTGACTTACCAGCGGATACTCGGCATCGTTGAGGTGCAGCAGCGGGTCCATCCGGGCCTTGTCGGCCGTCGAGTTGAAACGGATGGTACCGGCATCGCTGAAGACCCCGAAGGATTCATTGAGGTCCCAGACGGTCGGCAAAAAGCGGCGGTAGTCGTCACGGTAGAGGTAGTAGTTCTGGGAGAAACTGCCGAGGTAGCTGTCGAGGTTGACGAGTACGTTATCGAAGGCCAGCATCCAGAGGGCGCGGTCAACGTCCAGGATGTCCTCGATGGCGTCCACCTGGTTGGCCAGGGTGTCGCAGAGGTCGATCAGCTCCGCCCAGCCTTCGTCGGATTGCAGCTCGTAGCTGTCGTAGTAAGCGGTGCTGTCTTCCCCGAGGTATACGAGGTTTGGAAAGTCGGAACTCTGGGGGCCGGCACCCTCCGGCGGGCTGCACTTCACGCGGGTGTTGTCCTTGGACCCGTAGTGCTTATCGACAAATTTCCGGGAAACGGACTCTACGTTACTGTACAGTCCGATCGGGGTGCCATTTACGGTTACGGTGGCGTAGTTCGCCAGCGGTGCGTCCATGTACTGCCGCAGGATCTGGTAGGAAAGTACCTCCCGGACAAAGGAGGGGTCCTTCGCTACGTTGCTCAGTTTGATGTCCGTAAAGCCATCGTATTCGTGGTCTTTGTAGGTGTCCAGTTCGATGTGGAAAGGGTTCTTGGTCTGATTGGCCTGGTAGGTGCTGTTGCCCTTGTACTTCACGCCGACGCTGTCGAACGTTACCCCGTTGAGGGTCACGCTCTCGGCGAGGATGTAGTCACCGGTGGTGGCATAAGCCTGATCGAGCAAGGCATCCCAGTTGCCGGCGGCAAAGTTGATCTCGATTTCCTGAATGGTGTTCAGGTCGTAAAATTCCTGGCCGCGAACGATAAGGGAAGCGGCGATAAGCAGAAGGAGTAAAGTGTGTTTCAATGGGTAGATTTTGTTTGGTGTACGGTATGGACCAGCTTTTGTCGTCAATCCTTCGCCGGGGGTGAAAAAAAAGCATAGTTTAATAGACTTAACTTTACGGGGTGATGTACCGACTCCTGTTTACCCCGTTTTTTTTGCTCGTTCACCTATCCTCCGGATGGGCGCAATCCGTTCCCGTCCGGAACTTTACCGTAGGCCCCGATGGCCGGGCGGTACTGGAGGTAAATGCCGATGCCGACCATTACTACCTCCTGCAGGTCCGTCAGGAGTCGGAGGGAGAAAGGTACACCACGGTTAGTCTGACCCCCGGCCGGTCGGGGAACCTGTTGCTGACCGAACGCCTTGCTGCCTTTCCGACGGCCCACTATCGTGTCCTCCGGCTTCCAAATGCCGATCCGGGAGATATCGACGCGGACGGGACGGACGACCTGACCGAACAGGCCGATCTGCCGACGCGCAGCCCCCTGAATTTCGCGACACCCATTGATTTCGCCGACGGTACCGTAGCCCTCGATAACTTTTCCACATTCCAGCGAATGTCCATTAGCCGGGACCGTATTCCCTGGTCGGAATTCCTGAACGGGCGGGGGCACGTGAAATTCATCATCACCGACTTCCTCACCGAGCGGCCGAAACTCTGGTTCATCAATAGTGAACGCTACGACCTACATGCTGACTTTGCCGCAGCCATTAGGGAAGACCACCTGGGGGAACAAGTCAAACGAGGACAGGTGATCTTCCACCCCGCCAGCGTGGCCGATAACGGGGAGCTGGGCACCTTTACCTTTAACTTCAGTAACGGACGGGGAGACGACTTCGAGGTCGTTCAACGCACCCACGAATTGCTGGCGGCCAATATTCCCTTCATCGAGAACAACCTGGCCTACTTCATCACCGCCGAAAGCCAGGACGAGTACGAGCGCGACCTGGCCCTTTACGAGGATTCCCGGGTCTCCCTGATTTTTGAGGAGGACGTCTTCGGGGAGCTGGACTACTGGGGACTGAACCTCACCGAGGGGTACGGTATTTTTCGCGAAGTAGGTTTGGACGAACTCCCCGGCCCCCGGGACATCGTACTCTACGACGCCCTGCCCAACGACCTACCCCGGGTGGCGGGTATAATGACTTCGGTTATTCAGACACCGCTCTCCCACGTCAATGTGCGGGCACTACAGAACGACCTGCCGAATGCTTTCGTCCGCAATCCGTTGGGGATCGATTCCATCGCCGATCTGCTGGACCGCCCCGTCTATTACCGGGTGGACCGGGACGGTTTCGTCCTCCGGGCCGCCACCCTGGAGGAGGTCAATAACTGGTTCGACGACGCCCGCCCGACCGAAACCCAGCTACCACCGCTGAACCTCGATTTTCGGGAGATCCTTCCGCTGACGGACGTCGAGTTCGGGATGTCCGATGCCTTTGGGGCCAAGTGCGCCAATGTCGCCACGCTACTCACCTTCGGATTTCCCGAGGGCACTACGCCGGAGGGGTTCGGGGTGCCGTTCTACTTCTATCAGGAGTTCATGAAATTCAATGGCTTCTTCGAAGAGGCCCGCGCCATGATCACGGACCCGGAATTTCATCGCCGACCGCGAAGTACGTAAGGATCGCCTCAAAGATTTCCGTCGCCGGATTGAAGACGCCGAAATGCCGGACTGGATGCTACGGGAACTAGCCACATGCAGGCCGGATTTCCCGCTACCCAACCCATCCGCTGCCGGTCCAGTACCAATAACGAAGACTTACCCGGATTCAACGGTGCCGGTCTCTACGACTCCAAAACCCAGCATCCGGACGAGGGGCACGTCTCCAAATCCATCAAACAGGTGTACGCCAGTCTCTGGAACCTGCGGGCCTTCGAGGAGCGGGACTATTACCGCATCGATCACTTCGTGGCCTCCATGGGCGTACTCTGTCACCCGAATTACGAGGAGGAGAAGGCCAACGGGGTAGGGGTGAGCCTCGATCCGCTCTACGGTACCGAGGGCACCTTCTATCTCAATTCTCAGGTCGGGGAAGACCTGATCACCAATCCGGAAGGGGCACTGGTACCCGAGGAGATCCTGCTGGAGCGCCAGCCCGGACAGCGGAACGGACACATCCTGGTACAACGATCCAGCCTGACCGGGCGGGAGGAACGGGTGATCGGTGCGGTCTATCTGGAAGCAATGCGGGAGTATATGTCCGTCATTCACGATGAGTTCGCCCGCCTCTACGACGTGGTGGACGACCCCAGCTTTGCCATGGACATCGAGTACAAGATTACGGTCGATGACCGGCTGATCGTTAAGCAGGCGCGCCCCTGGGTGTCCTTCGCGCCGGTGGTACCGGAACAGCATCCGGATATCGTTTCCAAAAGCTTGTTCATCTATCCTAACCCAGCCCCCGAGTTCCTCTTCGTTTCTCCGATTCGCGGGGATATTACCCGCCTCGTAGTGATGGACGTACTGGGCCGGCCATACCGTTCCCTGTCCGTTCCGGATGGAGAGGCGTTTCCGGTAGTGCGATTCTCACTGGACCGGTTACCCGCCGCCGGCTACCTCGTTGCCGGTTTGAACGCGGACGGGAAGGTGGTAGTAGCGAACCGGTTCATTCATCGGTAACGAACGTCTACCCCCCGCGGTAACCGACCAAGGCATTCAAAAAATTCAGCACCTGCGCGCCGTCGCGAAACAAGCTCAAATTGTTTTCCATGAAGTATCGTACCCTCGGCAAAACCGGCTTCTCCATCTCGGAAATCTCCCTCGGCACCTGGCAGGTCGGCGGTGGCTGGGACGGCCCCTTCGATGACGCCGCCGCCGATCGCATCCTCAACGAGGCCATCGACGCCGGCGTCAATTTTATCGATACGGCCGACGTCTACGACGACGGACGGAGCGAAACGGCCGTCGGCAGGGTAGTGCGCAGCCGCTCCGAACGCATTTTCGTTGCTACCAAGTGCGGCCGCCAGATCGATCCGCACGTCGATGCCGGTTATACCGAAGCGGCCCTGCGCGGTTACGTGGAGGACAGTCTGCGCCGCACCGGCCTGGAGCGGCTGGACCTGATCCAGCTGCACTGCCCGCCCACCGAAGTGTACTACCGCCCGGAGATTTTCGGCCTCTTTGAGAGGCTGAAGGAAGAAGGAAAGATCGCCCACCTGGGCGTGAGCGTGGAAAAGGTGGAGGAAGCGGTGAAGGCCATCGAATTCGACAACGTTGCCACCGTCCAACTCATCTTCAATATGTTCCGGCAGCGGCCCGCCGAACGCCTCTTCGCGCAAGCTGCCGCCCGGAAAGTGGGGATCATCGTTCGCGTTCCCCTGGCGAGCGGACTACTGACCGGCAAGTATTCCCGGGACACCACGTTCGGCCCCGGGGATCACCGCAGTTTTAACCGCGATGGCGCGGCCTTCGACCGCGGGGAAACTTTCTCCGGCGTCGACTACGAAACGGGGCTGGATGCCGTGGACGAACTGAAGGCCATATTCCCGGAAGCGACCAACCTGGCCCCGGTGGCCCTGCGCTACATTCTGGACCATCCCGAGGTGAGTTGCATCATCCCCGGTGCTTCCCGCCCCGATCATTTGTACAGCAATATCTCCGCCTCCGCCGCTCCTCCCCTCACCGAAGATCAGCGCAAGCGGGTGGATGCGGTCTACGGTGCGCACGTCCGTCCGCTGGTCCACCAGCGCTGGTAGGGGGAACCGGTGTCGGAAAACTGCAACGGTACCGGTTGCGTTAGTCAGTTAAAGTTCACCGTTATGTCCCGAGGCTTCGTCCGAGAAAGCGACCAGGAACCCGCTCCCTTCATTCCCCCGCGCGCCGTGCTGCCCGCCGGGGTAACCAATTACGTCACCCCCGCGGGCCTTGCCGCCCTCAAACGGGAAGCCGTGGAGCTGGAAGCGGAAAAGGCTGCCCTGGATCTGGAGAATGAGGATGAGCAGCGTCGTGCCCTCGTGGTACTCAATGCCCGTCTGGCGGCCCTCAGCCAGCGTATCGCCTCGGCCAACGTGATCGATCCGGCCGGGCAAAGCCGGGAAGCCATCCGTTTCGGTGCCACCGTTGGCCTCCTCAATGAGGGGACCGGAAAGAAACAAACCTTTCAGATCGTCGGTGTCGACGAAGCCGACGTGAAGCAGGGTAAGATCGCTTTCATTTCTCCCTTGGCGCGCGCCGTTGCCGGCCACTGGGAGGGAGAGGTCGCGGAACTGCGACTGGGTGGGGAAACGCGCCGGCTGAAGGTGGTTTCCATTGACTATCAGTAACCTTAACACTTTGGGGGGAAGCTGCTAAAACCCCGTTAAACCGGGGGTAGGAGTCGTCCGAAAGGGGTATTTACCCCGTTCTTGGTAGTACAATAAAACCAGTAAATCATGCCTACTTACCTACGTACCCTTCTTGCCGCCTTCGTTCTGCTGCTGGCCCTGCCCGTTTCCGCCCAGCTCGACCAGGTCGCTACCACCGGAGGCACCACGGTGGAGCGTCCCCGCGCCACGGCTAACCAGCCCGCCAACCGGAACACCGGTACCCGGGCAAACACGAATCGCCCTGCCGACCGTAATACCCGCCGCCCTCAGCAAACCCGGACGAACACCCGGAACAATGACCCCAACTACTGTCCTCCCCAGGGCCGTAACAATAACCGTCCCGCAGCCACCCCCGCCCGTCGTTCTTCCACCAGCCGTGCCACGACCGGCAACCGCTGGGGTACTATTTCCAGCGGCCCCCGGGTGCGTAACCAGGCGACCGCCCCGCAAGCCACGCAGAGTGGCGTAAGCACCAGTATCCTCTTCGGGAAGAAGGGACAAGACGTGGGCCGGGCCAAACCGAACGGCCGGAACTAAAGACTAAGTACATCCCTACACATATGAAGCCCCTCACTAGCAATGGTGAGGGGCTTCTTCTTGTGTACCGGGCGGCGGAGCGCAGGTGCAAAATCTACTTATACCGCGTCCGCGACCACCTTGTATTTAGGGTCCTCGTCCACGTTCACTTCGATGATGCTCGTAGCCTTGTCCAACCGGGCGCGGCAGTCCGGGCTGAGGTGTTTGAGGCGAACGGTCTTACCCAGTTTCTGGTAGCGTTCCGTGAGCCGGTTGAGGGCCTCGATGGCGGACATGTCCACGATCCGGCTTTCGTAGAAATCGATCACGATCTCGTCGGGGTCGTTCAGAACGTCGAATTTCTCCGCGAAGATCTGGGTGGAGCCGAAGAAGAGCGGTCCGTAGATCTCGTAGTGCTTCACGCCGTTCTCGTCGATCCGCTTGCGGGCCCGGATGCGCTTGGCACTCTCCCAGGCGAACCGCAGGGCGGAGATGATGACACCGACGATCACGGCCAGGGCCAGGTTGTGCAGGAAGATCGTGACCAGTGTCACCAGTACCATCACCAGGATGTCCGACTTGGGCATCCGACCGAAGGTGCGCAGGCTGGCCCACTCGAAGGTGCCCACCGCCACCATGATCATCAGTCCGGTCAGGGCCGCCATCGGGACCAGCTCGATGAGGCTGGAGCCGAACATGATGAAGATCAGCAGCATCACGGCCGCCACGATGCCGGAGAGGCGCGCCCGCGCTCCGGCGCTGATGTTGATCAGGCTCTGCCCCAGCATCGCGCAACCCCCCATGCCGGAGAAGAAGCCGGAAAGGACGTTGGCCGCTCCCTGGGCAACGGCCTCCTTGTTTCCGCGCCCCCGCGTTTCGGTGATCTCGTCGATGATGTTCAGCGTAAGCAGACTCTCGATCAGTCCAACGGCCGCCACGATCAGGGAGTAGGGCAGTATGATGGTCAGCATCTCGAACGTCAGGGGAACTTCCGGAATGTGGAAGGGGGGAAACGTTCCCTCGATGCTCGCCAGGTCACCGACGGTGATCGTGTCCAGGCCCATGAACGCCACGATCCCCCAGATCGTCAGGATCGCCGCCAGCGAACTGGGAACCGCCTTGGTGATCCTCGGTAGCCCCCAGATGATGACCATCGTCAGCAGGACCATCCCACCGAAGTAGAACAAGTCCGTCCCCGTCAGCCACGCGCCGGTATCGGGGTTCTTGAACTGGTCGAACTGCGACATGAAGATGATGATGGCCAGTCCGTTCACGAACCCGAGGATGGCCGGTTGCGGCACCAGCCGCATCAGTTTGCCCAGCCGGAGAAAGCCCGCGGCCAGTTGAAAGAGCCCCGCCAGAATCACGGTCGCGAAGATGTATTCCACGCCGTGGCTGGCCGCCAGGGAGACGATCACTACGGCCACGGCACCGGTCGCGCCGGAAATCTGTCCCGGGCGACCTCCAAAAATCGCCGTTACGATGCCCATCACGAAGGCCGCGTACAGGCCGGTCAGCGGAGACAAACCCGCCAGGAAGGCGAAGGCCACCGCCTCGGGTACCAGGGCCAGAGCGACGGTAATGCCCGACAGGACTTCCGTCTTGTAGTCCACCTTCTGGGATAAGTCGAAGAGATTGAAGTATTTGCGCATGGGGCGGGGGGTTGGAAAAAAGGCGCAAAGATACTCAAAGAGGAAGGAGGAAAGAAGAAGGAGAAAAGAGGAAAGAAAAAAGACCTGCTCGTCAACGGGACGAGCAAGTCTTTTTTCTTTCAGTTTCGCCGCATAGCGAGACGTGCTGACCTCCTTTTTCTACCGCAGGATGGTCACGTCTCCCCGGATAATATCTCCTTCGCCGATGTCCAGGCGGAGAATATAGTAGTAGGTGCCTTCGGGAAGGTCGGTCCCGTCCTTGCTCGTACCGTCCCAATCGTTCAGGTAGGGGCCGGCTTCGTAGACGACGTCCCCCCAGCGGTTAAAGATCACGATCTCATTGTCGGGGTACTCATCAGCGTTGAAGTTCAGGATGTCGAAGATGAACATATCGTTCATACCGTCACCGTTGGGTGTAAAGACATTGTAGACCGTCGGGGTACCGGTAGCGCTGGCACTGATGGTCAGTACGGCTTCGGCACACAGGTCGGTACAGACATTGCTACAGACCTCGTAGCGAATCGTCGTCACGTCCGTCAGGCCGGGGACGGATTCGAAGGTGATCGTCCCGTTCAGGTTACTGACGACGGTGCCGAAGGTGGGTTCGTTCAGCAGGCGGACGGTTACCGGTCCGGTGCGGATGTCATTGTCCAGTACGTTGATGCTGCCGGTGGTCGCGGTGCCGGTAATTTCCAGGAAATCATCGTTGGCGACCGGGATGGCTTCCGGCATGATCCGGATGGAGTCCGTACTGTAATCCTCGCAGCCTACGGCGGAAAGGGTATAAGCAATCAGGATACCACGGCCGATCGTTACCGTGGCCACGTTCTCATCGACGACGATACTGCCGCCTTCCGTGTCCAGGACGGTGAAGCTGCCGGAAGTACCGGCGGGGAGGTTACCCATGATCTCGGTCTCCAGGTCGCAGGTGGTGAAGTCCGCTCCGATGTCGGCGGCTTCCAGCCCTTCCACCTCCACCGTAGTGGTGGCCGTATCGCTGCACATATTCTCGACGTTGAGGATCACGAACTGATAAGTGCCGGGGGCGTCTATGCTGGCGTTCGGGGTATTCGCTCCGCTGACGATGTTACCGGCATCACCGAGGATGGTCCACTCGTAGGTGAAGGCTTCCCCGGTGGAACTGCCGTCGGTATTCAGGACGACCGCCTCGCCACCGCAGGAAACCGTGGCATCCTGTTCGATGGTGGCGAAGGGGGTATTGTTGGCGGCGGCCACCGAAACGGTATCCCGAATGGTGCAGCCGGTCACGTCGGTAACGGCCAGCTCGTAGTCGCCGGGGCCGTCGACCTCCACGATGAGGCTGCCGGTAGCGGGAGTGACGTTGTTACCGTCCAGGCTCATCCAGGCAATGGTGCTGCCGTCACCGCGTAGTTCGGTGGCCGAAGCGTCGATCGTCACGGTGGAAGCACTACAGTCGAAGGGGGCCACCGTATCGAAAACGATCATGGCGATACTGTCCTGCAGGTCCTCTACCCGAATGATAACGGTATTCGTACAGCTCGTCTGGGCGTTGATGATCACCGCGTTGTAGGTACCGCCTAGCGTAACGGCGATGCGGTTGGTGTCACTCGGCAGGGCAGGGGCACCGGGAGGGCCGAACCAGCGGATGTCGAAGTCATTCGGCTGCTGGTCGATGTCTATCCCGATGGTTACCTCGCGGGTCTCACAGTCCAGGACGGGCTCCCCGATGGAGCTGGCACCGGGAAGCTCCCGGCTGTCGGTCACCTCGATGTCGCGGCTGTTCACGCAGTTCGTTATCCGGTCGGTAATGGTCAGCCGGTACACGCCGGGGGAGTTCACGACCAGGGAGTCGTTGTTAATGTTCGTGATCGGCTCCCCGCCACTGACGACGGAGAAAACGTACTCGTACCGATCGCCACTCACCGAGGGGGTCGCGTCAATGACGGCCCGGCCGGATTCACAGGTGATGTCGATGTTGTTGCGCACGAAGGCCACGAAGGGTGGGTCGGCCTGGTCGTCGTCCACGAAGATGGAGTCAACGGCCGTACAGTTGGTCGCCGGGTTGGTGATGGTGACCGAGTAGAAGCCGGGGGCATCGGCGGAGGCACTGCGGTTCGTGCTGATCTCCGTACCGGCCGGGTTCTCCCAACGGTAGTCGTATTCCCCGGCGGGGGAGGCGACGGCAATACCGACCGTGCTCGGGGCACAACCCAGGCCACCAATGGTATCCACGAGGTCGTACTCGGGGAAGCCGGTGGGGGCAACCACTTCAACGGTATCGGAGGCGGAGCAGCCGGTAGCGACGATCGTCGCCGTGAAGACGTAGATCCCCGGCTGGTCGACGGAAACCGACTCGGCGGCGCCGGCGGTTACGTTCATACCGTTACTCGTCCACTGGAAGGAAAATTCGGGATCGGTGCCGGCAAGCGTTGCCTCTCCGGTAAGGGTAAGGGAACTGCCACAATCCAGACTCTTGTCCTCACCGGCGGAGACGGCAGGGACGGGGCCGGGCAGCACCTGTATGATGAGGGAGTCCACGCAGCTACCGTTA
The DNA here is from genome assembly GCA_963838715.1 of Lewinellaceae bacterium. Lineage (GTDB taxonomy): Bacteria > Bacteroidota > Bacteroidia > Chitinophagales > Saprospiraceae > Neolewinella. The sequence goes on along the minus strand of CAWISE010000009.1, from coordinate 609,069 downwards.
TTGGCAATGATGGTGTAGGTGCCGGCGGCTACCACCCGGGCTTCCGCGTTGTCGATGTCGGAGATCACTACCCGTCCTCCGTCGGCGGACCGCCACAGGTAGCGGGTATCTTCGGTCGTATTGCCGTAAGTGGGCGTGATGAGCGTCGTGTCCGGATTACAGTTCAGGAAGAAAGTCCTCCGGTCGTCCGGGAAGGCAATCGTCGGGGCGCCTTCGGAAGCGATCACGCTCACCGTATCGGTACGGCTACACATATTATCGGGGCTCTCGATGGTAACGGCCAGTTCGATGGGTTCACGGACGTTTTGCAGGACGTTATCCGTACTCAGTACCGAGTTGTTAGCCAGGTCGACCCAACTGTAGACATAGGTCGGGTTGAACGGCCCGGTGGTCAGGTCGAGGGGAGCCCCGTCGCAGTCCAGGAAGTACTGGGTGTTGAGTTCGGAAGTGGGCAGGTTGTCGTCCGCCATCACCCGGATACTCGTCGAGTCGCTACAGTTCAGGTTGGTGAAGGTCACGATGAGGCGGTAGAAACCTCCCTCCATGACCGGCTGAGTGGGTTCGGTACCCAGTTGGGTGATCAGTTCACCGCCCGGGGAGGTGGACCACCACTGGTAGCTGACGTTATCTCCCGTGGAGGAACCTTCGCTGTCCAGTGTCAGGGTATTCATGCCGCAAGTGATCATCGGGTCTTCGTTGGCGATCACGGCCATGGGGGTCTGGCTATTGGTCACCAGAACGGTATCGAAGGCGGAACAACCGGCCTCGCTGATCACCTCCAGGATGTAGGTGCCGAATTCGCTCACCCGTTCGGTGTAGCTGCCGCCGGCGATATTGCCCTGGTCGACCCGGCGGGTTTCCCCCATCTCGTTGATGACGTAGAAAAGGATGTACTCCGCTCCCTCGTTGTTACGGCCGTTCAGGACGGCGTTGCCCGAACCACAGTCCAGGGCCCGGTCGGCACCGGCGTCGGCAACGGCAACGTTGTCCGGGTCTACCCCGATCATGATGCTGTCCGTCAGGATGGCCGTACCGTTGATGTTGTAGATCGTGTACCGCTGCATACCGGGCAGGAGGTCGCAGACCTCTCCGTTGTTGCCGATCCGGGTCGGGTTGCTGGTGCGGATGAAGAGGTCCTCGTTGTTGGCCCGGGGGGCAAGGTCGAAAATGAGGCAGGCGTCATCCTCTCCGGCACAACTGGCCGGGGTAAAGGTGACGCTGTTCACTACGATGCGGTCCTCCACGCAAACTTCTCCTTCCTCGTAGACAATGGAGCCGGTTCCGAGAGTTGTCGTAGTAGCCGGGTCGTTACCGTTACGGGGCACCAGGTCGGAACAACCGGGGTCCAGGTTAGTCGTGAAACAGAGCTCAAAGACCACGACGGGGTCCTCATCGTTGATGCTGGCACCTGCGCCCGCGCCCGTCCAGTCGAGTTTAATGACGCCGGCGGCGGCCATGGTGACATCGAAATCGCCTACGGTAAGCCCCGCCCAGGCCCCGGATAGCTCAATGGACGAGAACGTCAGGTTGGTACGGTCGAAGATGAAATCCACGTCGGCCGAGAGGATGCCCTCGAATTCGGTGACGGTGACCGGTACGCAGATGGTGCTGTCGATCACGCCGGTGGCATCATTGACTTGCAGTCCGAATCCGTTGGGGAAGAGTACGCAGCCCTCGCCGATGTTCTGGTTGACGGTGACGGCCTGCTCGGTTTCCTCCACGATCTTACTGACCTGGGGGTTGAAACTGAGCTGGATCGGGTCGCAGTCGCCGGGGGTGATGCCCTCGTCGCCGGTGACGCAGATCGTAGCGAGCGCATCCCCGTTGGGAAGGCTGAAGGGCGTACCGTCGTAGGTAATGTTGACGAGGCCGCCCAGGTTGGTGATGGTCACGCCGGGAACCACGGAGTTACCTACGGTGAAGGTGGAGAAGGAGGGTACGGCCACCAGTACGTTGATGCTGGTCACTTCGGTGAAGTTGTCCACCGTCAGGTCGAAGCAGCTTTCCTCCAGTTCGCGGATACCCACGTTGCGGGGGAAGATCATGTTCACCCCGTCCTGGTCCTCCACGGTCACGGCACAGTTCGTCGGATCGATCCCGTCGATGAAGGTGGTGGTATTCTCGATGTTGTTGCGGAAGTTGGTCGCCAGCAACGGGCTGGTACCGCTGAAGCCGACGACGTTGAAGCAGACCTCGTAGAACACCTCGTCGGGGCTCAGGGAGATCGGCCGGTTCGGCCGCCGCTCCCACTCGAAGATCAGGGTGCCGTCTCCGCTCTGGCTGGTGTCGAAAACATCCGCGATGATCAGGCCGGAACTCGGGCGCGGGTTGGCGATGCGGCTGAATTCCAGGATGTTCGGGTCCCACTTGATCAGGTAGTCGATCTTGATCATGTCGGTGAAATTGTCACCGGCCCGGACGGGGATGCAAATCTCGCTCATGAAGGCGACCGGCCCGTCGGGGCAGTCGAGCACGACGTCGAAGCCGGTGCCACAGTCATCCACGATCAAACGGACGCCGTCCTCCACTACGGGAATGTTCAGGTTCAGCGGTGCCCCGCCCGTAGCCTCGGTCGGTCGGGCGTTCAGGTCGTCGGGGTCGAAATCTCCGCCGATCTCGACGTCGGTACGGGAACTACAGTCTCCCACGACCTCGAAACAGACGGTCACCAGGCGGGTATCGTCGGGTAAGCTGACACCATCCCGACTCAGTAACGACCAGGAAGCGTTCAGGAAAAGGCCGTCCGGACCGGCCTGGTAACTGCCGTTGGTGTGGGCGACCAGGTCCTGGTTCGCATCGACGCTGGAGACCCGCAGGACGGAGGTGTCGAAGGCCAGTACGTACTGAAAGCCCAGCAGGTCGTCGAATCCCGATTTTGCTACGATGTCCACGCAGTAAGTATCTCCGGTACCGTAATCGCCGGGCCGGTCCTGAACTTCCCAGATCAGGGGGCGTCGGTCGATGGTGACGGAACCGTTCTGGGTGGAGGGAAAGACCTCGGTGGTCATGCCGCACTGTCCGGTCTTCTGGAAGTCGATCGGGATGCTGTTGTCCACGTTCGGGTCGGGGTCGGTATCCGGCTTGTCGAAGAAGCGGACCTCGATGTTGGAGGCGGGCGGCCCGCTGACCTCGAAGCAGACTTCAAAGAGTACGGAATTGGCCGGAAGGGTTACACCACGAACGTCCTCACAGGGTTCGTCGGGTGCCAGGCTTGACCAACTGACGGAGATCAAGCCGGCGGCCGCGGCCGTCTCATCGACGTTGTTGGCCCGGTTGAAGGAGCGCACCGCGTTGATGGCGGGGTTAAAATTACGGATGTCCGTAATAAAGGCCTGGGTGCTTGGCTCCCAGACAATAGCGAAGCCAAATTTATAGCCACTCGTAAAGAACTGAGTGGTAACGGGAAGGCAGACCTCGGCACCGTTGTTTGCGAATGTGTCCGGCAGAATAAAGCGCGCCGACCGCAGGTTGTCGTTTCCTCCCTGGCTGAATCCGGTAACGGACAAAGAGAGAAAAACGATCAGTAGTAGATACCGCATGGGGTAGAATGTTTCTTGGATAGTCTATGTGAGATTACGGGTGCCGCCTAGCGGTCGAGGGCCACGGCGATCTGAAGCTCGTGGGTGCCGCCCACGCTGGGGCCGAAACTGTTAAAGGAGTAGTCGTAAGCGTAGCCGATCCGGAAATTGGTCGGGGCACTGGTAGACTGACCGACATTGATGCCCGCCTCGAAGTGAAAGTTCTTGGCCGTGCTGATGCCTACCCCGATGTAGGGGGCGGTGGGCAACTGGTAGCGCAGGCTCACGTCGGCGTTGATGGGCGCGCCCTCCACGTACTTCACCCAACTGCTGACTTCCAGGAAAGACTCGGCGCTGGTGAAGAGGTACCAGCCGGCCATACCGTAGTAGTGGCGCAGCCGCTGGACGTTGAATTCTCCGGCCTCGTTCTGGAAGGTCACGTCAAAGCCCAGTAGCTGGGGGACGGACAGACCGAAGTAGAGCAGGTTGTCGCGGTTGACGTTATTGTAGTAGTACAGACCGAAACCTACGTCCGGGTGGCTCTGTCCCTGGTCGGCGCCGATCAGGGCGTCCTGCTGGTCGCGGGCCACCAACTCGCTGAGGCGGACCTGGTAGCTGACGTAGCCGACGCTGAGGCCGAGGCTGAGTCCGGAATCCTCGGGGTCGCCGGAGATCACCGCGCCGATCCGTCCGTACAGGCCGGTGAACCCGGTGGGGCCGGTCTGGTCGTTCAGGATGTGGCCGCCCATGGTGAGGGTCGCGCCGCTGCGGGGCTGGAGGTAGCTGAAGCGGAGGCTCTGGGTGGTGGGGCTGTTCTCGATCCCGGCCCACTGCTTGCGGTAGGTACCGCCGAAGCTCATGTTGTAGCCGAAGGTTAGAAAGTCGCTTTCCATGGCCGCCGGGTTGAGCAAGGTGGCGTTTTCCCGGTACTGGGTGAAGAGGGAGAGCTGCTGGGCGGCGAGCGTTCCGGCACTCGTCAGTACCAGGAGGAAAACCAGACAACGGAGTCGGGTATACTGCATAGGTGAAAAGTTTCAGGCCCTCCTCGTTCGGAGGGTGTGTGAGGATTACGATGAAATGCGGTAACCCGCACAGTGTGGATTACGGCGATCAAGTCAATTGCTGTGGCGTGACGGCCGGTCCGGGGCGGGGAAGCTACTGAGGAGCCGGCGGTTTAAGTAAAAGCTCTTTATAAATAAGCGGATGCAAAGGTAAATACTGAAGGGCAATTTCCGGTGTCCGCTTTTAACGTGGTACCATTAAGGCGGGGTCCGGTAGCTGATCACTTACAACTGGCCCGCTGGGCTTCCTGTAAGTGCTGATGTCTCATTTTCGCCCGCTCGGTTTTTTGTCTCGCCGCGGCCAGCCGCCGCTCCCCCCGGTCGGCTGTCTGCCGTAGTTCCGTCCGGTGCGTCCTGCGCAGGCTGCGTAACTGTCCGCGCTGGGACCGCCGCAGTTCCCGGGCCTGGACGCGGCAGTTGACCGGTCCGGCGGGGTAGTCCTCGTCGCGGATCACGATGGTTGCCGCGTCCATGGAGCGGTACACCTCGTAGGAGCAGACCGGCTTCTGGCGGAGGTTGCGGTCCCGGCTGCGGATCAGGGTTTGCTGGGTTACGTAGTCACAGAAGACCGACCAGTCCGTCAGCCGCTGGTCGCTGAACATCTCGTGAAAACCGTAGAGGACTTCGCTGAAGAACACGCCCCCGTCGCGGCTCATGAACGTTTCGTACTCCCGGTCGGAGCTGATCAGGTCGATCACTTTGGTGTAGCCGTCCTGGTCGCTGAACAGCGTAACGTAGGGAGCGGCGGGGCGATCGGTGGCGGCCAGCACACCCGGGTTCAGGCCCTCGTCCTGGGGCCGTCCGGGGGTGACCGAGCGGTCGGTCTGGGTCGTATTACAGGCCACGATCAGGTTGATCAGCACGCTGGGGTTCTTCTCCAGCAGGCGGATCTTCAGTTCGTCGCCCTCCATCGAGTTTTCGTAGCCGTTGAAGTACAGTTTCGGCAGGGTAGCGGTACTGCCCGGTTCCCGGTAGCCGTGTCCGGCGTAGACCATGATGATGATGTCCCGCTGCTGGTACTCCAGTTCGTAGTCCAGCACGAACTCCAGCGCGCCGCGGGTGAATTTCGGCCCCGACAGCTGGTAGAACTCCACGCTGGCGATGCCGAGGGCGTGCTGAATCCGTTCCACTTCCCGCTGTACGCCGTAGTCGATGCTGCGGCACCCCTCCCGGATCAGGTACTCGGGGCTGTTGTTGTCCAGCATCTGCACGACGTGGATCATCCGCGTTTCGGCCACCAGGGTAGTGGCCGTGCCCGCGAGGAGGCACAGGAAAAGCAGTCTCTGCAAAAACATGAGTCCGGGGTTGAAGTAGTCTTGTGAAAAGTCGGGCGGGGAAGCGGGGTTGTAACGTGGTTTAAGTTGTTTTTAGTCTTGCGGCCGGGGAAGGTTGCCAGGATTTGAGGTGGTGAGGGGCGAGGTTGTGAGGTGGTGAGGGGGCGAGGGGGTGAGGGGCGGCGGAGCGCAGGTGCGAAGTTTTCTGAAATGGGGTTGGTCCAACCGCGGCAGCCCCCTCATTCCCTAATTCCCTAATTTTGAGTACCTTTGTGGCTTCTTAGAAACAAAGGGTGAATCCCGCTTACGATTTTCCGTGCCTTGGGGGCACGCACCGTGGTAAGCTTTCCTTGCCCGACATACCCCCTCCGACCGATGGAAAATTTTAGCGACAGCCCGCTGCGCGATGACGTAAAGCGTGCCGTGGAAGCCCTCGGCTTCACCACCCCAACCCCCGTTCAGGCCCAGACCATTCCCGCTATCCTGGATAGCGAACGCGACCTTATCGCCCTGGCACGTACCGGTACCGGTAAGACCGCCGGCTTCGGTCTGCCCGTCGTCAACGACATCGATACCGACCTGGATGCCGTTCAGGCCATGATCCTCTGCCCGACCCGCGAACTCTGCCTGCAGATCGCCCGGGACCTGGCCGATTACAGCAAGTTTCGCAAGGGTGTCAAGGTAACCGCCGTTTACGGTGGCGCCAGTGCCTACGATCAGATCCGCGAATTGCGTTCCGGCGCCAATATCGTGGTGGGAACCCCCGGCCGTACGCTGGATCTCATCAACCGCGGCAAACTCAAGGTCGACCAACTGAAGCGGGTCGTACTCGATGAGGCCGACGAGATGCTGAACATGGGTTTCCAGGAAGAACTCAACGCTATCCTCGGAGCAACGCCCAAGGAAAAGCAGACGCTGCTCTTCAGTGCCACCATGCCGAAGGAGGCCCGCAAGATCTCCACGGATTACATGAACGACCCCCAGGAGATCAGCGTCGACCACACGGAGGCCGGTGATTCCAACATTACCCACCAGTACTTCAAGGTGCGGCCCTCCGATCGCTTCTCCCTCCTGAAGCTGCTCGTCGAACTCGACCCCGAAATGTACGCCGTGATCTTCTGTCGCACCCGCCGCGAGGTGAACGGCGTCAGTGAGGACCTGCGCTACGCCGGCCACGCCGCCGATGCCCTCCACGGAGACATGAGCCAGGCCCAGCGCGACGACGTGATGAAGAAGTTCCGTAAGGGACGGGTGAAACTGCTGGTCGCCACCGACGTGGCCGCCCGGGGGCTCGACGTTTCCGAACTGACCCACGTCATCAACTACAACCTGCCGGATGCCCCCGAGGTGTACGTCCACCGCAGCGGCCGTACCGGTCGTGCCGGCAAGGAGGGTACCGCCATGAGTATCGTCACCGGACGAGAAATGCGAAAGCTCCGGGACATCGAACGCTACGGCAAGCTTGCCTTCGAGGAGGCTAAACTCCCCACCCAGCAGGAAGTCTACTCCCGTCGTGCCCTCCGCTTCGTCGATCAGCTCAAGAGCGCTGAACTGAAGGACAACAAGCTGGCCGGCATGATTCCCGAGATCGCCGAAGGTCTCGCCGATCTCGACCGGGAAGAACTCATCAACCGCATCGTTGCTTTTGGTCTCGCCGATCTGACCAAGCAGGTGGGCGGTGACCGCGAAGTGGCCGCTCCCCAGGAAGACCGCCGGGAACGCCAGCGCCGCGAGCAGGTAGAGTACACCCGCCTCTGTATGTCGGCGGGTAAGCGTCAGCACTACACCGTCCCCCAGATCATCGGGATGATCAACCGCTGCGTCCCCGGCAAGAAGATCGATCTCGGTCGGATCGACCTGCAGAACAACCTCACCTTCGTCGACGTCGATGCCCGCGAAGCCACCCGCGTCGTGGCCGCCATGGCCGGTGTCGTGGATAAGGGGGTCGACATCAACATGCGCATCTACGACGGCGGTGCCATCCCCCAGGACGACGGACCCCGTAGCGACTTCAAGAAGCGCTCCCGCAACAAGTACAAGACCTTCAAGGGGAAGGATCAGGGCGGACCCGGCAACTTCAAGCCCCGGGAAAAGAAGAAACACCGGAAGGGGTAGGAGTAAATTGGTAAATAGTCTCTAGCTAGGTACTACTTGATTACTTGACGGTTTACGGTTCCAAGTCCTTCAGGACAATCGGTCTACCCAGCTTCTCTTCGAACCTGGAGAGCAATTTCAACCACAACACCCCCGTGATGTAGCAATCTCCCAGGGCCGTATGCCGGTCGGAGAGGGGAATGCGGTAGCGTCGGGCCAGGCTGTCCAGCGAGTAATCGCCGGGAGGAGACCAGTAGCCCTTGGGCTGGATGCGCTGTGCCAGCCAGGCGGTATCAATCACCGGATTGACCAGTGGGGCGGCACCGGCGGCCGTCAGGGCACGGTTGATCATCTCCCGGTCGAAACCGATGTGGTGACCGATAATGACGGCCCCGCCCAGGAAGGACAACAACCGCTCGATCACCTCCTCCTCGCTGCTGTGCACGTACCGGCGGGAATTGGGTAAAATGCCGTGAATGGGTACGGCCCCCTGCCAGTCGGTTCCTTCCGTGGCGTCCGCTACGTAGGCCTCGAATTGTTCGGTCAGCTTTATGGTGTTTCCCTGAATCCGGAGGGCACCCAGACTGAGCAGATGGTCCTGCCGCACGTCCAGCCCGGTGGTCTCCGCGTCGAGTACGACGATTGACAATTCCGTCACCGGCGTTAGCGGGTCGATGGAAACCGAAGCCGCCGCCAGGTAGCTGCGATACCACTCCGGTTCGGCATTGACCGCCTCCTCCTCCCCCACGGGCAGGCCCATCCGCCGTCGCAGCATCTCGTACCAGCTCTTTCCTTCCATCAGCGGAGAAAATTCAGCTGGAAGCGCATCTCCAGGAGGGTCTGGATCTCCTTGACCGGGTTGAAACTGTTCCTCAGTAAGAGCCGCTGCAGCCTGGTCAGTTCCGACGGCTTGACGTAGCGGCCGCTGTCGTTTCTGCGCAGGCCGAGTTGGGCCCGCAGGCGGATCAGTACCTCGTAGGCATCGGCGGCCTCCCGGTAGAGGTCGGCGTTCTGGGGTTCCCGTTCGATCATGGCCTCGAAGCGGCGGAAGGTGCTGTTGATGCCGCTGGTCCGGGATTGCAGCATCAGCACCCGGGCGGCATCCGTCAGCGGACGCATGGCCCGGGCCTTCAGGTCGAAGGCCTCCTTGTTCTTTCCGGATCTTTCGACCACGAAATTACGGAAAAAGGTCAGCGGGCTGGGGTTCTGGAGGGCCGCCAGGGCCAGGGAAGACAGAAAGCGGTTGCTGGGGCTTTCCAGGGAAGTGAAGATGTGGTCGGTCAGGGCCTGGGGGAGCGTGCCGTCTCCCCAGACGCCGCGGTAGTCGAAGAAAATACTGGTGTGGAGCATGTTCTCCATGGTGTTTTCGTTCATCCAGTGGCTGAACTGTTCCTTCCACTTTCTGGCGGACAGGCACCACTTCGGGTTGCTGGCCATCATGTCGCCGTCGCAGTAATCGAAGCCGACCTCGTTAAGAAATTCGGTTACGTAGCCGGCCAGCTTCAGGAAATAGTTTTTGACGGAAGGGTAGCGTTCCTCCGTGACGTCCTGAAAGATCAGGGCGTTGTCCTGGTCGGTCCGCAGCAGTTGTTCCCCGCGGCCCTGGCTGCCGAGGGCAAGCCAGTCGAAGGGAGCGGGTGGGTTGCCCATGCCGTCGGACTGCATCCGGGCCAGCCCCAGCTTGATGCACTTGCGGATGATCTCGTCGTTGATCTGGGTCATAACCACGGAGATGAAGGCGATACTGACTTCCCGGTCCAGGTAAGCCTGGAGCAATTGTTCGGAACGGATACGCAGTTCCCGGAGGCTGGCGGTATCCTTTACCCGGCTGATCTCGCGGACGAGGACGCTCGGACTGTTACCCTGGCGGACCAGCAGATCGTGCTCGCTGATCACCCCGACCAACGGGCTGTCGGGAGAGCCGTCCTCGGTCTGTACGACGTGATCCCAACCGTTGCGCAGCATCTTGATCTGCACCTCGGCGACGGTAGCCCCGACGGGAACGCAGATAACGGGCCAGCTCATCACTTCCCTGACCGGCTCCTGCAGACCCACTTCCCCGGTAGCTACCCAGTTCCTCAGGTTACGATCGGTTACGATCCCCAGCGGGTGACGCTTCCCGTCGATCACGATGATGGACGCTACGCCCTGATCCGCCATCTTGCGCGCGGCATCCACGATTCGGTCTCCGGCCGCGCAGGTCACGGGAACCCGGTCGCGGTGAAAGGGCTGTAATTCGGTCAGGTCCGCCCCCATGGGCAGCGAGGACGGCGTGACCACGATCGGTTTTCCGTACCGTTGACTCCCCGCCATGCTGGTCGCCAGGTACTGGGTCAGTTTCGGGTAATTACCGATCAGTTCGCGGAAACCCTCCGTATTGACGGCGTACAGCAATGTTTCTTCCGTAGCCCGGGCCAGGAAACGGTATTCGTCCTCGGCCAGTAACGGACGGATGCCGAAAGTGTCGGTTTCCCCGCAGCGCTCGATGAGGGTCTCGGTGCCCCCTTCCCCGAGTTGCAGAAGTTCTACCGACCCCTCTTTAACGAGGAAAAAACGCTCGCTCGGTCGTTCCCCCGGCCGGAAGATCACCGACCCGACGGGGTGGTAGCGCACCTCCACCCGGGCGGCCACCCGCATCAGGGCAGTGGAATCGTCGACGAAGCTGAAGGGCGGAATGTCCTTCAGGTAGTCGTAGATCCGGCGGGTGACTTGATTGGGCAAGGGGGGTGGAGTAAGTGTCGTGGTCGTTGGGTAAGTTCCGAAAATCGTAAGAAATAATGTGGATAAAAGATGCCCGGACGATTTATTTCATCGCCTGCCACCCCTCCACGTAGTACGTCGTCCGCCCCGCTACCTTCGTCACCTTCACTTCCCCGATGCCTTCCGGGCCGGGTTTCCCTTCCTCCCGCCAGACGTGCCAGAACCAGTTCTCCGGATAATCCCGGTAGTAGGGAGGGTTCTCGGTGGCCAGCTCCATGACGGATTTCATTTCCCGGTACAGGGCGCGCAGCTGTTGCTCTCCCAGCTCGTTCACCCGGGCCGCCGGGTGGATGCGCTGCCGGTAGCAGATCTCGTCGGCGTAGAGGTTGCCGATGCCGGCCAGAATGCTTTGGTTGAGCATCGCTCCCTTGATGGTGGTTTTGCGGCGGCTCATCTCCCGCATCCACTCTGCTTCCGTGATGAGCAGCGCATCGGGGCCGAGCTTTATTTCCCGGATGTAGGCCTCCCGGTCTTCGAGGTACAGGATTCGGGCAAATTTGCGGGGGTCGATGAAACCGAGCCGGTTGCCGTCGGCGAAGCGCAGCGTGAACCGCTCGAAGCGGTGACGGTCTCCCTCCTCCTGGTAGAGGTTCAAATCACCGGTCATTCCGAAGTGCAGCAGCAGGTCGTGGCCGTTGTCCAGGTGGGCAAAGAGGTATTTCCCGCGGCGCAGGCTGCCGGTGATGCGTCGGCTCCTGAGGGCATCCGCGAAGGCCGCGCCGGGCATGTTACGGATGATGTAGTCGTCCTGAACGTCTACGCCGGTAATGGTCTGTCCGGTGGCGGCGGCGTCGAAATAAAGTTTGAAATTGTGTACTTCTGGTAGTTCGGGCATGCCACTGCAACTCACCGCAGCACCGGGTAGTTCTGTTCCACCGCGCCGAAGCGCCGGAAAAACCGTTGTACCCCCGGGAGATTACTACCCTCGAAATCCAGGGCGCGCCGGCTCCCGGCGTGTCGTCGGATCACCGCGTCGAGTAAGCGGGGCATTCCGTGCTCCCGGCGGCCGTTGTTGGGGCTGACGGCCATCAGGTTGATGACCCGTCGGTCGTCGGAGGGCAGGAAGGCCACGGCAATCCACTCACCGGTCGCGTTGCGTACACCGAGACAATCGCCGCGCCCCCGGCTCCCGGCGGCCTCGATCAGGCGGGCGGCGGCGCGCAGGTGCCGGCTCTTCAGCTGTGCCGTGGGGGGCAGACTCGTTTCGTACAGCCGCAAAAAATCCTTGGTGGGGACCGGCTCCAACTCCGCCGGTTCCCGACTGCGGACGATCTGCCGGAGGGTCTTGCTGTAGTTCCCCTGTATCACTTCGTAAGGTTGGTGCAGATCGAGTATCAGGTTGGTATGCATTACCCGCTCCGCTCCGGTCAGCCAGGCGGGGTCCACGGCGTGGGAAAGTGCCAGGTTCCTTCCGCCGAGGGGTTTTGGCAATCGATCCAACAGGAGAAGGAAGGACTCGGCCGTCAGTTTGCCGAAAGGCCCCAGCTGCTGCGTGAAGGGTGGGTTGGCCAGTACGTTCACCACGCCATATCGTCTGACGTAATGGACCGGTTGCACCACTTCATAATCGCCGAGTACCAGTCCGTTCCAGTTGCCATCCGTGGCCGCGTCCAGCCACCAGCTTTCGCCGTAGGGCATACCGTTGGCGGCCTGGCGGATACAGTCGTCCCAGCGGTCGGTAGCGATGGCTCGGCGGGGGAGAAGAATCAAAGTGGGGCCTTGTTTGCGATCGCAAGGTACGGGTTCCGGGGGACGGCCCACACTGAATGGCAAGTTCCCGCAACCGCGAGGGGTTTAAAACACCCTCGCTGTCAGAAGGAAGTCGCTGAAGCGACTCCTCCAGAACTCGATCGGTTACTAAAACCGCACCTTCTCGTACCCCACGTCCTCCGCCCCGAAACTGGCGAAGAAGGCGTGTACCCCCGCTACGTTCGACCCCTCGAAGTCAAATATTCGTCCGGGGCCGGTATCTCGTTCGATGATGCTGTCCAGCAAGCGCGCCATGCCCATCTCCGTCCTTCCGTGGCGGGTCGGAGCGGCGAAGAGGTTGATCGTCCGGCCGGCGAAGGTCGGGAAGAAGCCGGCGGCCAGCAGTCCGTCGGCGTCGTCGAGCCGGTAACAGCCACCCAGGTTGCGTTCGGCGCAGGCGGCCATCAACGCTTCCATTACCTCGTAGTGGCGGGTAGTCAACCCCGTCTTTTCACCGAGTTGCTCCCGGTACAATCTGATCACCAATTCTGGGGGGCAGTCGGACAGCGCCGCCGGTTTGGCCCAGCGAAGGCGCTTGCGCAAGCTTCTGGAATACCGCGCGAAGGTGCGCTCGTAGGCACGGCCGAGGGAGAGTTCCTGGTTGATCCGGGTTCCGGAACCGGGCGGCAGGCGCAGGTGCAAAGTGGGCGAAAACAGGCTGCGGGAGACGGCCGATAACAGCTCCGGAAGTTCCTCCTCGGCGTACTGCCCGAAGGGCCCCTGTTGCTGGCAGAAGGGTGGGGGGGCGATGACGCCCAGTGTCCCGACCTTAAAGCGGTACGTCAGTGGCAGGACGGCCCGGTAATCATCGAGTACCAGTCCGTCCCAGCGTCCCCGGGTCACGATGTCCAGCCACCAGCTGAGTCCGTAGGGCAGGGGGGCGGCGTCGCCGGCTACGGCCCGGTTCCATTTATCGTCGTCGATCTCCCGGCGGGAGAGTCGACGGACCAACGGGCTCATTCCGCGCCACCGGCTTCCACGATTTTTCGAACGTAGCCTTCGTACCGCTCCTGGCGGTAAGCCCGCCATTTTTCGTAATTCTTGGGAAATTTTCCGAGCTCTCCCTTGAAGGTCTGAAAGGGGCGGGGCCGCTTCAGGGCGTAGGTCAGGGCCTGCCAGAGTTCCTGGTTACGGACCCGGTCGGTGAAGTCTTTCATCACCTGGATGGCGTCCGGGGTGGGCATCCGTTCAATGTGCAGGTAGGCATCGGGGTCGGCGTTGACCGTCTGCATGGTGATTTCGTAGACTTCCGGATCGGCGCGAACGTTTCGTTCCGGGTCATCGGCGATCAGCATACGGCCGTGCTCCTTGTTGATGTAGACCTCCATGCCGCGGCGGACGGCGGTGGCGGCTTCGTTGATGTCGGATGGGCTCAAGTTAATCATGGTTATTCTGATAGGTTTCGCAGGCGGACCCGCAACAAATAGTAATCACTGGCCAGGCAAAGGTATTGCTCATCGGGGGAGAGCGCAACGTTGGCGATGCGGGTACCCGTCACAATTTTGGCTACCTCCGTGCCGTCCGGTCGGAATACCCGGACGCCTCCCGGAGTGGTGGCAAAAAGCATGCCGTTACGCGCCACGGCCATTCCGTCCGAGGAACCGGGAACCGTGCCCACCAGTTCGGTCGCATCGTGGAATACCCGTCCCGGGCCGAGGGTGAATTCCTCGTCGAGTACCGGATAGGCCATGATCACCATACGGTCGGGGTCGGAATTACTGACGTAGAGCGTGCGCTCGTCCGGGCTCAGGCCGATGCCGTTAGGGCGGGTCAATTCCCTGGTCAGCAGCAGGACCTTGCCGTCCGGCGCGAGGCGGAAAACGCCGCAGTAGTCCATTTCCCGTACCGGGCTTTCGGCCCCTCCGGGCAACCCGTAGATCGGGTCGGTGAAGAGGATACTGCCGTCGGCCGCCTGGACCAGGTCGTTGGGGCTGTTGAAACGCTGCCCCCCGTAGTGGGTGGCGATGGCCCGAAAGGGGGAGCCCGGTAGAGAAACGGGACCCAGGTAGCGGACCACCCGACGGGCACCGTGCTGGCAGAGCACCAATTCGTTGTCGTGGTTCACCAACAGACCGTTGCTACCGGGTTCCCTGCTGTAGTCATCCGGGGCGCTTCCGCTATTGCGGAGCCAGACGCGGGCTTTTTTCCACCCCGGCTTCCAGCGCAGGACGTGGTTACGCGGCACGTCGGAAAATAAGATGCTCCCATCCTCCAGGAACAGGGGACCCTCCGCCCAGTCCGTTCCCCGGTGAAGAATATCGTAGTGGGGCGCGTTGCCAAATACAGCAGAGATTGCACCTGCGTCCGCGCCCGTAATCTGGAAGTTCAGTGGCGGTGCATCGGCGTCTGGTTTCGGAGCGGCACGACAGCCCATCAGCAGGACAAAAAAAAGCAACGGTAAGCAGGGCATACCGGCAAAGTAGGGGGTAATGATTATAATTACACGAAATTTATAGTCGAAGCTTGCAACATGGGAACATTTGATCTTTCGACGATCGACCTGATCGTCATGGCCGTTTACGCGGTATTTATCGTCGGTTACGGCCTGTACAGCGCCAAGGCCAAGAGCTCCGAGGAGTACTTCCTGGCCGGGCGCAACATGACCTGGCCGATCGTCGGTATTTCGTTGTTCGCGGCCAATATTTCCAGCAGTACGCTGGTGGGCCTGGCGGGAGATGCCTACAAAACGAACACCCAGGTCTTCAATTACGAATGGCTGGCCGCCGTCGTGCTGGTGTTTTTTGCCATCTTTTTCCTGCCCTTCTACCTGAAGTCGAAGGTGTACACCATGCCGGAATTCATGGAGCGACGCTACGACGTGCGCAGCCGCTACTACTTCAGTTTCATCACCATTGTCGGTAACGTACTCTTGGATACGGCCGCCGGCCTGTACGTCGGTACGGTAGTGCTCAAACTGCTGTTTCCGAGCCTGTCCACCTTTACCATCGTAGCCATTCTGGCCATCGCGGCGGCGGCTTACACGGTGCCGGGCGGACTGAACTCCGTGATCCAGACGGAGGTCATCCAGGCCATCCTGCTCATCATCGGCAGCTGCCTGATCACTTACTATGCCTTCGACGAGATCGGGGGCTGGAGCGGCCTGATCACCGGCCTGAATGAATTCGGCGCGGCCGGTAACCTGCCCAGTAACGGGGCGGCCTACCAGCCCTCGAACGCCGATGAGGTCCTGAGCCTGGTCCGACCGGCCGGGGAGACTACCCGGGAATTTTTGCTCGGAACCGGCGGTGACGGCTTCATGCCCTGGACGGGCCTGCTCCTGGGCGCGCCCATTCTCGGTTTTTACTTCTGGGCCAATAACCAGTTCATGGTGCAGCGGGTGCTGGGGGCGAAAGACCTGAACCACGGCCGTTGGGGCGCCCTCTTCGCCGGCTTCCTGAAATTGCCCGTACTGTTCATCATGGTACTGCCCGGAACGGCCGCCATCCTGCTGTTCCAGGATCTGGACATCAACGCCGTGCAGTACACGCTTTCGACCGGTGAGGTCTGTCAGGACCTGGCCGAATGCCCCAACGCGGTCTATCCTCTCCTGCTCTTTCAGTTACTGCCTACCGGTATCCTCGGTCTGGTGCTGGCCGGTCTGCTGGCGGCGATGATGAGCTCCGTCTCGGCCACCTTCAACTCGGCCTCCACGCTGATCACGATGGACTTCGCCGCCAAGATCAAGCCCGACCTGACGAGCCAGCAGCTGGTTCGTATCGGTCAGGTCTCCACCCTGGTACTGGTGATCCTGGCCTGCCTCTGGGCACCGCAGATCGAGCGTTTCCCCTCCCTGTGGGAGTACCTGCAGTTGGTACTGTCCTTCATCGCTCCGCCGGTAGCCGCCGCCTTCATCGTGGGCCTGTTCTCGAAGCGGGCCAATGGTACGGGAGCTTTTACCAGCCTGATGGTCGGCGCCGTCATTTCCGTCATCTACCTGGTAATGGACCAGTACCAGGTAGACAGTTGGTTTACGGAAATGCACTTCCTGCACCGTACCTTTTACCTGTTCATCCTCTGCGGTCTCGTCAACGTCATCGTGAGCGGCATGACGGCACCGCCGCCGGCCGACAAGATTGCCGCCTACACCTGGAGCCCCCGCCTGATCCGGGAAGAAACGGAGGAACTGGCCGGCCTGCCCTGGTACCAGAATTACCGGGTACAATCGGTCGTCCTGCTGGTGATTACCGCACTACTGGTGGGCTACTTCTGGTAGACTTATTTCACGCGGAGGTCGCTGAGATGCGGAGGCGCGGAGCGTGTTACGGTCCCGCTCGGCGACTCCGCCCCTCAGCGAACCCTGCGTGAAACACATCAAAAATTAAGAATGAATTTAAACGACATCCCCACCACCGCCCCCGCCGACCTGGACAGGGACAAGGCGGAAAAAGTCACCAAGGACCGCGCCAAACGGATCGCCGAACTCCACCAGCAACTCGTAGCCGAGGGAAAGCATAGCGTCCTCATTATCCTGCAGGGCATGGATGCCAGCGGTAAGGACGGGGCCATGCGCAACGTATTCGGGGAGTGTACCCCCTTTGGCCTCCGGGCGGTCGGTTGGAAGAAGCCGACGGAACTGGAATTCGCCCATGATTTCCTCTGGCGGATTCACCAGGAAGCTCCGGCGAAGGGAGAGATGGTCATTTTCAACCGGAGCCACTACGAGGATGTACTGATCCAGCGGGTACACGGATGGATCGACGAGGAACGGGTCGACCGACGGATCGCCAGTATCAATGCCTTTGAGGAGTTGCTGACGTACGATAACAACACGCTGATCCTGAAATTTTATCTCCACCTGAGCAAGGAGCAGCAGGAGGAAGAACTGCGGGAGCGGCTGGAGGAGCACGACAAACACTATAAGCACAACGACGGGGACTGGGCCGAGCGGGAGCACTGGGAAGAGTACCGTGCCGCCTACCAGGATGTGATCGACCGCAGCAGCATCCCCTGGCACGTCGTACCCGTCGACCAGCGGTGGTACCGGGACTACGTGATGACGAAGATCATTTTACGGGAACTGGAAGCCCTGAATCTGCAGTGGCCCGACCTGAAAACCGAGCGAAAATGGTAACAATGGTCTAACGTGAAACATCAGATGGGTGAAAGTAGGACGGATTGCTGTGTACGAACTGACCGGGTTACGCGTCTTTAGTGTACATTTAAGAAATTTCTACTTCAGATTTCCTACGCGACTTTTCGGTACTGCTCTACACATTTCTTCACCGAAAACTATTGCTATGCCTGTTCTCACCCATACTCAAGAACGCTATTCCGAACAACAGACGTCCCACGACTACCAGGGGGCCGAATCCACCGACGTCCATCCCGACGACGATGGCCTGGAGGTTTTCCTGGAAGAAATGATCGGACTCAACGACTGTTACAGTTCCCTCGGGCAACTGTTCCGGGAAGAGGAATAGTACGAAACGGTTTCCTATGCTACTGCGCCTCGGAAAGGTGGACGAAGACGTCTCGCTCAGCGAGGCGGAACGCCGGATATTCTTCAAACGATACCATCACCCCGGTGGCTTCCCATCCCGGTTCTTTACCCGGTTTCGGGATGACAACCGCAAGGTCTGGCGGGGGCTGGAACCGCAGGAAGGAGAGCCCGTTCGGGAACTCACCCGTTTTTTGCAGCAGGCGGGTTTTATGCCCCACGCCAGCCACGACGGTATTTTCGGCTACGTCACCGAAGCGGCCGTACGGTTGTTTCAGGAGTACGTGCGAACGAATGACCCCGGCTACGCCGAGCACGAAGAGGAGCACCCCTCTTTTCCCGATGGTGTAGTGGGCAGGGATACCCGCTTTCACCTGGAACGTTGGAAGCGGGATCAACTTACCGCCCGCTGGGGGGCGGCGGATCGCTTCACGGCGGACCACAAGCGGTGGACCGCCTGGCTTCTGGAGGCGCGAAAGCACTACATCCAGTCGCCGTCCGTAACCATGAAAAAGGTCATCGATCTGCCAATGAACAGCACCGATACCCTGATCCCCGACCACTGGCAATTTCCGACCAATCAACCTTTATTGGTCGGTATCCGCCACGGCGCGGAGCAATCCGTACCTCTGGGCGGACGACCGAACGACGATCTCTTCACCCTCCTGGTGAACGGAATGACCTTTCACTTCTGGGGCTCTACGGACAGTAAACCCCGCAAGAAAAAGGAGAAAGAAGCCTTTCTCGTCGAAGGACAGCACCTCTACGGCTTCAGCTGGCACAACCTGAGCACGAGCAGACAACACAAGATCTACCAGGCCATGCGGCCGGCCCGGCTGGGGGTACTCGTTACCCGGGACGTGAACGAAACGAACGCCCTGGATGCCGGTAACCGCGCCGACGGATTCGACAAACGGGGCAACCACACCATCAATATCCACTGGACCGGGGACGGGCGCAGCAACTGGAGCGCCGGCTGCCAGGTCATCAGCGGCCGCTCCTACGTCAACGATGCAGGGGAAGTCATCGACTGCTCCGACTTCGCCGCCGTAGGCAGTGCCGATCTGGGCAGCGTCGGTCGATCCGGGGCCAGGATGACCAAGGGGGCGTACCACCTGTTGGCCGATCTCCTGCTCTGCTACGCCATTCCGACGGAGATCGACGACATTCCCGTAATTCGCTATACCTTACTCCAGGACAAGGACCTGGAAACCATCCCCGGTCTGGACCGGCAAACATTGCACGAGCAGCTCACCGCGATGAAAAAAACGTAAAGCATGGGTGTAACAAACCTCACCCGCCTCACCATAAACAGACAAAATACTATGGCAGCATCCGATAAGGCCAAGAGCAAACTGGAAGAGATCATCAACGACATCGTCAGCCTGGACGTGGTTACCTTCAGTGGTAACCTCACCGTCAATGTATCTGACATCAGCACCGAGGATGGCGGTAACATTCGTTTTCAGGACGTGATGAAAAACATCAGGGGCAGCGCGGATCAGGATGCTTCCGCTTTCACGGCCATCGCGGCTACCCACATCGCACTGGACAAGGACACCGTTCAGTTCGTGAAGGACGGCCTGACGGAAGATGAGGAAAGACTCTTTCACCTCCACCTTCACGCCGTGGATACCGCCGTGGCCGCCCGTACGGCCATGGTGGAATCGCTGCGTACCATTGCCGGTCTGACCTAGTTTGGCGGCCGCCGATTTCATCGCGGCTTGCCGTAGGCTTCAGGATCTCGACTTGTCGGTACCTCAGCGGGAGACCCTGCACGAAAGCGTGGCGGTGGCCATGCCGCGGCAGTACGCCATGCCCTATCCTTCGGACCTGCGCGTCAGCTTCGACCGACGGGACGATCTGCCTACCCGTAACCGCCGGGGGCAGTACCACGAACTGGTACAGCACCTGACCGACCTGGGCTACCTGGAGCATCGCGTTTTCGTTGCCTGGCACCGCCGCCGGGAGCAGAATCTCCAACCGACCGAGGCACAACTCAAAAATCTTTTTGCGGGTATTCGCCTGTTCTGGGGGGAAGACGACTACGAGTTGAAGGCCAGGATCGAGCCGATTCCGACCGAGTTCGCCGAACGAATGGAATGGGTGGAAAAGCACCTCCCGCTGCTCGTGTTCCGCCTGTCCCGCTACACCTCCTTCGACGGTGACCTGCCCCTTCCAACGGATTATCGGGTAGGAGAAGTTAGCTGCTACGGCCGCTCCCTGGCCTTTCGCGTCCGGGTACTGTTTTTCCTGGATCGGGAAAAACTGGATGGAGCGTTCATTTTCGACCGCTCGATGTTCCCCCACCTGTACAGCCTGAATAACAGCCTGGGGGGAAATATACAAGAGTGGTTGCCGGGAAGAACGGACCGGCGCATCCATCCGGGAATATGGCAATTGCTGCTTTCGTGGGAGGAACTGTTCGGTGCCTTTCGCAGGGCTAATAAATTCGTGGCCGACGACGGTGGCGGTAGCAGACAGCCCTACTACCTGGTGTACGACCTGGCGGAAGAACCCCCGCAAGGCGAACCGGATACCGACCTCACCGACCGGGAAGAAAAGCGAAGGCAGAGACTGGAGCGTCGTGTCCGCCGCAGGCTGAGCCGGGCGGAACTGCACGCGGATACCGGACCCAATCATCTCGGGGTTCGCCTCGTCCAGATCGCACTCTGGCGGGCCGGCTTTTACACCGGCGCGGTGGACGGCGGTTTCGGGGAAAGGAGCCACGTTGCGCTGGGCAACCTCCTCATCCAGGAAAGAGCAGCCGACCGCCCGGTCATGAGGGACCGGCAACTGGATAAAGTCCGGTTGAACGCCGCGGATACCGTCTGGGTGGTCGACCTCGGCAGACTAAGTAAAATACTGGACGCTTATGCCCCCGCCGGTGAGGAGGAAAGCGAACGGGAGGAGCAGGAAGTATGGGATTCGATCGCCGGGAGTACGGACGATGCCGATTGGGAAATGGATCTGCTGCAACAACAGCAGGAACTGGGAAGCGGACAGTTTCCCAGCATGGTGGAAAATCCTTTGCGACGGGTTTACTACGGTTTGCGGGGCCTCATTCGCGGGGCCTGGCGGGCCATAAAAGTGGTGGTCAGGTGGGTGGTGCGTAAAGTGGGCGAGGTCGCGGGTGCCATCTTTAATTTTGTAAAAGCCGTCGTGAAGCGCATTCAGGAAGGGATCGGCCTGTTTTACGAGGGGTTCCGCTATTTTGGACATTACGTGCTGGGTCGGCCCTTCCTTACCCGGGGGGCGACCGTTAACGGAGAACAACCCATTCTGGCCACCAAATTGAGCATCGATTTCGACGTCAACAATGTCATCAACGCTACGGCCTCCGACGACGACCTGATCCTACACCAGCGTTACCTGATCCAAATGCGTCGGGGAATGGAGTTTTTCCTGGAAATGGTCACCAGGATCATCCGTTTGATCGGTAGCCTCACTACGCCGCTCGGTTGGATCAGGTTGGGGATATTTATCGCCCGTCTGGTCAGGGATATACTGACGGGGCGGGAACTGCAACCGGTATTCGCCTAGCGACAAACCCCCCACTCACGGTTGCGAGCAGAGGGTCTACCAAGTAATCTTGTAGGTGATTATCCTACGTAGAAGCGACTGTTGTAAAAGTCATCATCAAGTCGATCGCCGGAACGGAAAGTATCCGTACTGTACCGGTTGCGGTTGTACGTACTACCGAAGGTGTGGTAATCAGCCAGATAATCGTTCGTGTCGATCTCGTAGGCCGTGGTGTAACCTAATTCACGGTCGTAGCGGGGGTAGTTCACGATGTGATCGCGACCGAGACCCTCGACGAAAATGCTGTTGGTGTTGGCATCGATCCGGACTACGCCTACCGGAAAGAGGACGTAAAGATCCTTGTCGGTATAGATACCACGGGTATCCGCCTTGACCATCTCCTCTTCGATCTCAACCTCTACGTAGCGGACTTTCTTAGCGGGTACGTCGGCCAGGAGGCCTTCAACCTCACCAATGACCGTACCGTCCATTAGTTTAACGTCGTAGCCACGGGGGTCGATGTCATCGTGGTGTACTTTATAGTCATCGAGGTTATCGAGGAACCTGAGGTTCTGATTTTTAGTACGAGTCGGCTCGGAATTCTTTATAATGGTACTCATGTCTGATTTTTTTTGAATTAATAAATTTGCCGGTCGGTGCTGTTACCGCATACCGTCCAGTACGCTCCGGGCGGTACCAAAGAAGCTGCGTACGTCCTCCTTCTGGTTCAGGGTCAGCGTCTTGGCATTAATGTCTTGCGCTTGCATACGCAGTTTCTCAAGGCCGGCACTGTTTGCACCATTGTAACTCCTTGCGTCTACGTCCTCCAGTACTTCAGTAATGAGTAACGCAGCCATCCGGATTTTATCGGCGTGATCGGTAGCGTAAGGATCTTTGGTGATCTCATCGGCTAGTTGCTTGACGCGCATGGACTTGCTTCTGGCATCCACATTATCTACGTCGCGGCTATCGGCAACGGAGGCGGTAGCGGTAGCCAACAGGGTCAGTGCCCGGTGGCTGAACTCGTGGTCGAGGCCCATTTCACCGGTCATGTCCTCAGTGTAAGTGAAGAAGGGGGTGAAGTCAGCCAAATAAGCGTCGTCAATCTCCGCGGCTCGTTCCACTACGGGAGTGTCCACTTCGTCTATTTCCTCGGTGTAAACTACTTCCT
This sequence comes from Lewinellaceae bacterium, assembly GCA_963838715.1. Classification (GTDB taxonomy): domain Bacteria; phylum Bacteroidota; class Bacteroidia; order Chitinophagales; family Saprospiraceae; genus Neolewinella. The sequence continues at coordinate 586,483 of CAWISE010000009.1, read as the reverse complement.
CTTCTGCTTCGTCAAACGCCTCGATAACACCCCACGCTATCAGTGCGAGTAGGAGTAATCCGAGAATCCAGGGTAGGATGGAGGTTGACTTTTCTTTTTCAATTCTAATATCTGCCATGATGGGGTTCTTATTGGTTTAAAATGGGGAGCGAAGACTTGCCTCGCTCCCCGATAATTTGATGGTTCGAAGCCGATTAGCTCAACTTCTTGGTCTCGTCGTGGGTACGGACAATCTTGCCTTCCGTTTCCACAACGTCAACTTCCGTTTCACGGACAGTCTCATTAATGGTCTCGGTGCGGGTATCTACGTCTTTACCGACGGAAATTTCCTCAACGACCCGGGCGCTTTTCTGAACGACGGCCTCCTCGGCGGTCTCCTTGACCTTAATCGTGGTGTCGTTCCATACGTCGCCGGTAGCGGGACGGTCAACCGGGGTGCGGTTGACGAATACTTCCTCGGTACGCAGACGGAGCGTTTCCGTTACTGGCTTCTCGATGATGCGGCTACGGACGGTTACTCCACCCGTTTCCACCTCACGCTTACCGATGGCGACGTTCTCTTCTACGACCTCGATGATTCCTTCGGCGTTGGCGGCGTAGTTACCGGTTTCGTAGACGTTACAACGTTCGTCAAAGTCGATGGAGTCGAAACGATCGATGATCGCACCGGCTTTTTCGGCCATGGCCATCTTGTCGGTGTACACGGTTAGTACCGTACCACGTCCGGCTACGTCGGCGTAGCGAGTGCTTTCCTTTTCGTCAAGGTCAAACAGGTCGCGGAACCAGTTGGTCAGGGCGCTGCGGTGGTGGGTTTCGTATTTGGGACCGTATTTTCCGCTCTCACCGTAGGTGTTTACGTCAATATTGTCATTAGAGTATCCAGCCTGGATAAGTGCCTCACGGGCATTGTTGGCTTGGGTTTTGGTGTCAAATACTCCTATTACTGTATGATTCATTACTAATGCTGGGTTAAAAAGTTAAAAAATGAAAGGGTCGTTACGTCCGGTAAACCGGACGGGCAGAACCATAGAATTCTTGTTGATGTCACTCCCTCGTTATGCCCGCCCGCTGTTCGCGGAGACGAATGGTCTGGGAGCTGGACTGAGAAGAAACCTCCTGTGTCAGGTGAATTTCCTCCACGAGTATCAGGCGTTTTACGACTACGGCCTCTTCCCGGATCACGGGGATGATGGTGGTCTGACCTTCCTGTCTGATCTGCGGTATGGCTGGAACCTCCCGGCCGATCGGCACTCGTTTTTCCTGGTAGGACACTTCCTGAAGATCAAGGTGAATAACCTCATCCCTGAAATCAGTTGAAGTAGTTACAGTCACCGAGCCGGTAGTCTTTACTACCTTATCGATTTCTACCTGTTCGCGTGCCAGTAAGATTTTAGCAACCTCTTTTGACTCGTTTAAAGGCTTCTTTGAATTGTTAATGCTCATAATTCAGTTGCCTTCTGTACTTATAGATGTCGTCCGGATAGACTTATGTTTGATTATAACTGAGAAATTTCAGAATCTATTGAAACAAAAATCCCCCGCTCACGTCCGTGAGCGGGGGATCATAACGTCAGGTCCGGGGACCGCACCGTGATTTAGAAGATGTACTTCGCACCAAGCTGCAGCCGCCAGGCCTGGCCGAGTACGTCGCTGGACTTACGGAAGGTTTCCGTCGGGAACTCGGTAAGTCCGGGAATGGTGTTGATCCGGTAGATCGGCTCACCGCTGTCACTTACACCGCGGTAGTTCAGCAGATTGCTCTGGAAGGGAACTTCCGTTACACCCCAGTTGCTGCTCAGGAGGTTACCTACGTTCAGGAAGTCCAGCGTAAGCTGAATCCGGTGAGCGTCGGTCTTGGTGAAGTTGATGTTCTGGGCAATGCGCAGGTCGAAACGGTTCACCCAGGTAGAGATGGCACCGTTGCGCTTGGAAACACTGCCCCGGTTCTCACTGAGATAGTCATCCTGGTCGATGTAGGCGTCGAGGATGTCCGCCTGCATTTCAGCGGTGATGGTCTGTCCGTCAAGTTCGAATTCCTGGAACGTCAGTTCGCTGGCATCGTTGGGGATGTACATCAGGCGATCCGAGCGATCGCCGAAGTTACCGGAGTAAGTGTAGGAGAAACGGAAGGGGTTGCTACCATCGTAGAACAGTCCCAGCGTCGTACCACCATTCTGGTAAGTCAGGTTACCGACCACGCGGTTAGGCTGATCGAAACCGGCGAAACCGAGTTCGGGGTTGTTACGGTCGGAAGCAACGGTAGCGGGCCACAGGGAGATCGCCTGCGATCCACCGGCTGCGTCCAGGTCCTGGGCGCGGGAGTGGGTGTAAGCTACCATGGCGGTGAAACCATTGTCAAACTGCTTGTTCAGCTGAGCCGTGATGGAGTAGTAGTTGGCCTTCTCCTGTGCGTTGGTGAGCAGGAAGACGTTGTCGAAATCCTCATCGTTGCTGTAGTTGTTACCCGTGTAGTAGGGGCGCTGGTCAGGACCGTTAAAGGTGGCATCCGGCTCGCGGAGTACGGCATTGTAGGAGATCGGGGTCTGGATGTCCCGGTTGTAGATGAACTCCAGCGTACCTTCTACGCCGAAGGGAAGCTGCTGGTCTACCGCGAAGTTCGTCCGCCATACCTGGGGGAGCTTGAAGTTCTCGGCGGTCAGGTTGAGTTCGTTGGAGAGCGTTACCTCGGGGTTTTCCGGGTTGTAAGCCGTCGGGTCGGGGTTGAACGTGATGTCGTTGTCGATGATGTCCTGACCTTCGAAGCCGAGGCCGCCGCGAATTACACCGGAACCATTGACCTGGTTAGACAACCAGACGAAGGGGATACGACCGGTGAAAATGCCGGTTCCACCCCGGAGGACGGTACTGCGGTCACCGTTCAGGTCGTAGTTGACACCGATCCGTGGGCTGAAGAGCGGGGTAACCTTGGGGAAGGTCGTCACGTCGGGGGTGAAGGTGTCTCCTTCGCTGTCCGTGAATTCCTTGTCCAGCGCATCCAGCAGGGGGTTGGTGGGAATGTCGATGGGGTAGAAGGGCAGGTCGATGCGCAGACCGGCGGTCACCTTCAGGCGGTCGTTTACCTGGATCTCGTCCTGGCCGTAGATGCCGAACTGACCGAAGTTGGTTTCGTCCAGGGGCGGGTTGGTCGTTCCGTCCAGCGCGTAGCTCTTGGCGAAGGCGATAGGATAAACGTTGGGGTCCTGATCGATGACGGCGGCGACGAAATTGTCGTAGGTATCAAAGCGGTAGAAGCCGTTGAATACCGGGTTGAAGGCATTCTTGAACGTCATGTACTCGAAGTTCAGACCGGCCGTGATCGTGTGCTTGCCCTGGTAGAAGGTCGTGTTGTTGGTGATGTTGAGGATGTTGTTCTCCAGCTTGTTGCCAACGGAGAACAGCTCGTTACCAAACGTCATGTAGTACAGGTCGTTACCGGAAGCATCCGGCTCCAGTACCTCGATCATCGGGAAGGCCTGGCCTCCGGGGATACCGCGGGTGGGGTCACCGACCTGGGTGTAACCAATGTTGAACTGGTTGGAGATCTCATTGGAGAACAGCGAGTTCAGTTCCGCCACGTAAGAGGTCACTTTCCGGTCGTTGGTGTAGTTGTTGTTCCGGAAGTTGATGTTCTCGATGCCGGTACGGGAAGTCGTACGGAAACGCGAGTTGATGAAGCGCACGGAGTTGGCGTTCGTTGGCACATCCGTAAACGCGGTGTACTCGTTGAAACGGGCGGTCAGCTTGTGCTTGTCGCTGATGTTGAAGTCCAGACGGGCGTTGAAGCGGGTCTGCTCGGAAGCGAACTGGTAACCGTCGGGGGCACCGGTGTCGTAACCGTAGAGGTCCTGGATACGATCGCGTACGAACAGGGCCTCGGAAAGAGGTACCCGGCTGATGATCAGACCGTCGGGGGTTTCTCCCTCACGGGCTGCCCGCTTCAGGAAAGAGGGAACGGCCTCCTTCTCTTCCTCGTAGGAAAGGAAGAAGAAAAGTTTGTTCTTGATGATGGGACCGCCGATGGTGGCACCGAAGATCTCGTTCTTGCTGTCTCCCGGATCGACCGAAAGGTCACCGACTTTCGTACCCTGCGTCTGGTCGTTGCGCAGCAGGTAGTAAGCGGAACCGTGGAAGGTGTTCGTTCCGGACTTGGTCACGGCGTTGACGGAAGCTCCGGTGAAACCGGAGTAACGAACGTCGTAGGGGGCCAGGTTGACACTTACCGCTTCGATGGCATCGATCGAGATCGGGTTACCACCGGCGAACTGGGAGCTACCCAGGCCGAAGTTGTTGTTGTAGATGTTACCGTCAATGGTGTAGTTGTTGAAGCGGGAACTGGTACCGGCGAAGGAAGTACCATTGGACTGGGGCGTCAGACGCGTGAAGTCATTGATGTTCCGGTCAATAGTGGGCAGGGCGGCAATCTCTTCCGAGGTGACGTTGGTGTTGGCACCCGTCTTGCCATCCGCGAACTGACCGTCCCGGGCGGCGGTAACCGCGATCTCTTCCAGGACGACGGAATCATCTTCGAGCCGGAAGTCCACCACTGCGGGAACCGCGAGCTGGAAGTACAGTCCGTCCTTTACGTTTTCGTTAAAACCGACGAAACTTACGGTGACGGTGTAGGGGCCACCAACGCGAAGACCGCGTAGCGAGTAGTATCCGTCCAGGTTCGTTACGCCTCCGTAAGTACTACCGGAGGGAGTGTGTACCGCCTGGACGGTCGCACCGGGGAGGGCTTCGCCGGTAGCGTCCACCACACGGCCGTTAATCGTACTGGTGGTAATCTGTGCGCTCAGCGCCAGAGGCAGGAGTAGCGCAAGCGCCAGTACCGTGAAAAATGAGGTAAACAACTTCATACTGTGATGATTAAGTTAGTTGATTAAGCAGCGAAGCCGGCCCTCCGGCTTGGAGGACCGGCTTCGTGGCCGCAAAGGTCTCATTAACTCGCGAAGAACGCGTTAACTCAATGTTAACTCTTGTTTCAATCGCGTATTTTTCATCGGGTGACGATCGCCGGATTACTTGTCCTGACGGGAGAATACGTCCCGCAACAGTTGGGTGTTTCGCAGGGCGGGGTTTTGCCGCAATTCCGTTTCCTTTACCTCGATCAGGCCGAACAATCCACTAAGGGCGCGTTCGGTGACGTACTGGTCCAGTTCCGGGTTGGTTTTTTTAACGAAGGGGATCTTATTGTAGGCCGTGACCACCTTGTTCCAGATCTCGTTAGCGTTTACCTCTTCCAGGCTGCCGTGAATAACGGGGCGGAACTCCGTGGTGAGCCCCACGACCGTATTGCCCTCCAGGTAACGGGTAGCGGCGTCGTTCTCTCCCATCAGCAAATTCATGGCGTCCTTAAAGGTCAGGCCCCTGATCGCATCGATAAAGATCGGGGTCGCCTTCGTGGCGGCCAGTTCGGCGGCGCGGTTCAGCCGGAGGATCAGGTCCTGCTCCACGTTACCGAAGCCGGGAAGGGCACTGACCTTACTGACGATGGACTGCGCTTCTTCCGGCAGTAAGATCTTGTAGGGGCTGGCGAAGTAACCATCCTCGGCGGAAAGGGAGGTCACGGCCTTGTCCACTCCCTGATCCAGGGCGGTCTTGAGGGCTTCCCCCACCTGCTCCTGGGAGAGGGGCGTATCCCCCATCACCATCGACTGCGCCTTGTCGGCCAGTTTTCCCAGTTTACCGAACTGGGCGGAGGCGATCCCGGAAAAGGAAAGCACGAAAAGGAATACAAAGGCGTAGCGAAAAATCATAAAGTAGTAGTTGAGTACTCCGAAGAAACGACGAAAGTAAAGGCCCGGATGTTCCGGTGACGTTAAGGTTTTACAAAAGTGTGCGTTCAGTCCTTAAGCCCATCCATGATCAGGGCGCTCATCCTTTTGTACAGCTCAGCGTAGGCCGGGGTATCCGCCAGTAGTTCCAGGTGGCGCCGCATGGTGGCCGTGTCCCGGCGGGCGGCGGCCCCGGTCTGTCGCAGGGCCGGGGAGCTGCCGTCCTGCTTACCGGCCGTATCCCGGATGATGGGGAGCAGGGTTTCGAAGGGGATGCCGGCCCCGGTCGTCAGCTGGTGGGCGATCTCGTACTGCCAGGTGACGAAGTTGTTGCTGAACACCGCGGCCAGGTGAAGGCGGGCCCGCTGTTCGTCGTCGAGCCGGTAGGTCAGGTTGCTCAGTTCCCCGCAGAGGTCGCCGAGAAAAGCGCGCAGGGGCGGGGTGTTGCCGTCGTAGACCAGGGGCAGGGCCGTCCACTCGGCCACCGGCTCGCCCCGGCGCAGGGAACGGATGGGCCACAGCGCGCCCCTCAGGTCGAAGTAACTGTCGATCCGGCTGACGGGGGTCGCCCCGCTGGTGTGGATCACCGGGGTCTCGGCCGGCAGTATTTCGGACAACCGGCGGCTCACGGCGGGAATCGCATCGTCCGGAACGGCCAGGAAGACGGCTCCGATGAATTGCCCGGCACCTGCGTCCTCGCCCAGTTTCTCAAAACCGTCCACCGGGACCGGCCACCGCAACGGCCGCCGGCTGATGACGGTTACCGTATGCCCCGCCCGGTCCAGTACCTGGGAGAGGTGCCAGCCCAGGTTGCCCGCGCCGATGATGTAAAAATTTGCCATTACGCAAGGTAAGCAGCCCCACCGTTTCGCATTCCGGGCGGCGGCGCGCAGGTGCAAAGTTACCAGCGAGAAGAGCCGCGCCGGTCAGTACCCGGTGACCGAAATCTGCCCGTTTTTCCGTTCGTCCGGGTCCGGGATGAACAAATCGATCGGGAATCCTTATTAAAGGCTGATGTTACGTAAGGCGTGATTTTTCGGTCCCACGGAGGGAAGCAGTTTTCTTATGCTTTGCGGGATGTCCGTTACCGAGCTTCAAAATCCACCCATGAACGCGGCCGAAACCATTTTGTACACCATTGCCGAATACGCCAAACTAGGGGTCGAATGCCTGAGCATCCTGACGGTCACCTGGGGCATTCTCTATTCTTTTTACCACTACGGTATTCACCTGTTCAGCAAGGACTCCCACGGCTACGGAGCCCTGCGCCTCAGCCTGGCCCGCTACCTGATCGTCGCCCTGGAATTTCAGCTCGCCGCCGATATTCTGGGTACGGCCATCGCGCCCGACTGGGACGAGATCGGACAGCTGGCGGCAATTGCCGTAATTCGGAACCGTCCTGAATTACTTCCTGGAGAAAGAGGTGAATCGAGGAATTGGAGAAGATGGACGAGGAGACGCGGGGGGATTTTGAGTCGTTTAAGGGGTAGGTTGGACCGTTGGATTCGTTACCGTCAGCGGGTATTTGCGAGAAAATTGTCGGCGTGCCGCTGCATGTAGGTGAGGAGTTTGCCGATACTCTGGGCGTGTGCGAGGTAAGTATCGTAAGTCTTTGCGTCGATGTAGCCGCACGAAAGGGCAATGGAGAGCCGGACCTGCGTCTCGAAGTTCTCCGCGGCACAATCTGATAACTTGGACTGGTAATGCTTACGGTAGGCACGCCGCCCGTAGCATTCCGCTAGATTCGCACAGCCGGAACGGGAGGAGCGAAGCACTTGATCCGTCAGGCTATACCGCTCCTCCTTTGGAAAGGTACGCGTCATCCGAAAGAGGGAGTTCGTAAGCCGGAAAGCCATTCGGTAAGCTTCCCAGTACTCGAAACCGGATTTTTCCGGAGCAGCTTGAACTGATGAATCATTCATGGCCGCAATCTCTCACCATCCCCTCCGGGGAACGAGCTTTAAACGAATACTAACGAATAAAGTCGTTTAAAAGCTTCTAAACGCTCCAACGATCCAATCACTCCTCCTCCAGCAATTTCTTGTCAATCTTCCGTTTCGTCTTCACTCCCAGCCCCCGAATCTTCTCCGCCCGGCCCACCAGCGTCGCACCGCGCTTCCCCCCGGTACTCAGTTTACGCATGGCGCCCGACCAACTCGCGTGGGCCTGATCCAGCCGCTGGCCGACCTTCTGTAGTTCGCCCGTGAAACTGACGAACTGGTCGTACATCGCCCCGCTCTGGCGGGCGATCTCCAGGACGTTCCGCTGCTGGTTCTCCTGCTTCCAGATGTAGCTGACCGTCCGCAAAGTAGCCAGCAGGGTAGAGGGGGTAACGATGACGATGTTGCGCTCCAGGGCCTCCAGGAAGATGTTCCGGTCGGTGTTCAGGGCCAGCCCGTAGGCCGGCTCGATGGGAATGAAGAGCAGCAGGTAGTCGGGGGAGTTGATCTGGTAGAGACGGGTGTAGTTCTTCGAGGCCAGGTCGGCGATGTGCTGCCGCAAACTGCGCAGGTGGGCCAGCCCGTCGACTTTGCGGCCGTCCGTGTCGTTTTCCTCCCGGGAGCAGTAGCGCTCGTAGGCGGTGAGGCTGACCTTGCTGTCAATCACCAACTGCTTGTCGTCGGGCAGGTCGATGATAAAATCCGGGCGTTTCTGACGGCCGTCCTCATCCCGGAAGCTGGACTGACTCCGGAAGTGGACGCCCTCCTGTAAGCCACTCGATTCCAGGAGGGTGAGCAGCTGCCATTCCCCCCAGTCACCCTGCGTCTTGGTGTTTCCGCGCAGGGCTCCGGCGAGGTTATTGGCCTCGGCGCTGATGCGGGCGTTCAACTGCTGCAAACTCTTGATCTCCTGGCGCAGGCTTACCCGGTCGCGGGTCTCCTCGACGAAGCGCCGCTCGATCTGTTTCTCGAACCCCTGGATGCGTTCCTTCAGGGGGGAGAGCAGCCCGTCTAGCTGAGTGGCATTCTGCGTCGTGAAACGCTCGCTTTTTTCCTGGAACAGCCGTTCGGCACTGCGCTCGAAGGCCGCGAGGCTCTCGGCCTGTAGCCGCTTCATCTCCTCTTGCTGGCTTTTTAGCTTTTCCTTAACGTGTAAAAGTTCCGTCTCCGTGGCGACGTGCGCCCGGTTAAGTTCCAGTTCCCGGGCGGTCTTTTCCTGGAGGTTCTCGTAGTGAAGGTCGGCATCCTGTCGCAGTTGCTCATGTAACTCCCGACGAACGAAATTTCGCTCTACCTCATTTGTTTTCAGGTAGTTACGGCTTGCTTGTTGCTGAAAATACAGGTAAGCCGCCAGCACGCCCACCAGCAGGGACATCAGGGAAACGAGTAGGAGCAGCAGGGTAGGGTCGGCATTCACGGAGGACAAGGTAGTGTTTTGACACGAATTGTTTTTAATTGACCTGAAATGGATCTTTCGTACTAAACTACCCCTGCAATAGGCTGTTTGATTGTCCGTTCATTTAGTCTGCTAGCGGGCCTGATTTCTCTACCCCATTTTCCGCCCCCCCCGATGTACCCCTCCATATGAAAACTGTTTCCGGTTATTACTTTTTACTGCTGTTTGTGTTGCTCTCTTCGGGTTCTCTGCGTGCCGCTGACAGCTGGCCGGAGGCGATCGTAGAGTGGTTCACCGCTCTGTTCGCGGATGACGTTCCGGTCGAGATCGACTCGCCGGACCGTCAGCTGAGGGACAGTCTCCGCCTGACGCCCTCCGGCCTGTTGCTCAACGAAGTGCCCCTTACCGATACGCTGGCCCGTAATGACTGGCCCCTGCTTTCCCTCGGGGTGGGCGCGGAGCTGGAACGCCGGGCCCGGCTGCTCTCCGAAACCGTAGTTCTCACCGATCCTGCCGGCAAGTTGCCCTTCGGCATCGATCGCCCGGTTCGCATTGTCTACGCTACGGAACAACGCCCGGTGCGCCTCATCGAGATGGCCCGCCGTTTCACCTCCGTACAGGAAGTTCCCTTTGACGATCTCGTCGCCGCGGCCCTGCCGGTTGCCGCCGACCTCCCTACGGTGATCGTGGCGGATGACCCCATCGGTCGCGGTACGGGAGGTACCGATTGGTACCGGGCGCTGACCGACTGGACCCCCAGCAGCCCGGTCATTTTCATCCACTTCGGTGACGCCGCGTTGCTGACCGGCCTGCCACCCTCCTGGACACTGATCAATTGCCCCCTCCGGGTCAAGGAGAGTGAATTGTTCCTCGCCCAGGCCCTCTTCGGGGCCCACGACCTTTCTGGTTACCTCTCGGTCGCTACGCCGACCTTTGCCGCCGGCCGCGGTTACCATTTAGCGGCCACCCGCCCGGGGTTCCGGGACCCGGAATTACTCGGAATCGACCGGACGCGCTTCGAACGACTGGATTACACCATCAACCGGGCCATTCGCTACCGGGCCACTCCCGGGGCGGAGCTACTGGTAATGAAGGACGGACAGGTCGTCTACGAGAAGGCCTACGGTTACCAGACCTACCAGCGTAAGCGGGCGGTGGATGTCGGTCAGCTATACGATCTGGCCTCGGTCACCAAGGCCGCCGCTACCAGTCTGGCCGTCATGAAACTCTACGAAGACGGAAAGATTGACCTGAAGGCCCGCGTCCGTGATTATTTACCGGAGTACAAGAAAAAAGTGGTCGGCGGATACCGCATCGACCAATTGCTCACCCATCATACCGGGTTACAGCCGGACTTGCCACTTTACGGATTGATCGGCAAGCAATTCGTCAGCGATACGCTCAGCGAGGAATTCAGCCTCCGCCTCAGCGATACGAAGTGGCTGGATGCAACCATTCCCGGCCGGGTGCGCACCGCTTTCAATAAAGTAGCCTACACCCGTCGCCCCGTTTATCGCTACAGTGATATCAATTACGTCCTCCTCCAGTTCGTCGTGGAGGAAATTACCCAAACTTCCCTGAGCGCCTACGTGCGGGAGCATTTTTACGACCCGATGGGACTGCGGCAACTGACTTTCCTGCCGTCACGTTCCTTCCCCGCCTATCGCATCGTCCCGACCGTCACCGATAACTGGATGCGGGGCGGGCTGGTACGCGGTTACCCCCACGACGAGGGGGCCGCTCTCCTGGGCGGTGTTGCCGGTCACGCCGGCCTCTTCAGCAATGCCCACGATCTGGGACAACTCTTTCAGTTGCTCAACAATAAGGGAAGCTACGCCGGCCGACAAATTCTATCTCCGGAAACCGTGGCCCTGTTCACCGCCCGCGGGCCCTATAATTACCGTGCCCTCGGTTTCGACCGACTAGCCGCCGGTTGGGGCAACGTGATCTCCGCCGGTGCCTCCCTGGCTACGGTGGGCCACACCGGCTTTACGGGTACCTGTGTCTGGGCCGATCCGGAAACCAATCTCGTTTACGTCCTCCTTACTAACCGCATCCACCCGGACCCGAAGAACGAACGCCTGCTGAACTACGGTACGCGGGGAACCGTACACCGGGATATCTACCGTGCACTGGGCTCTTTCGATCCCGGGGAGGCTTAGAAAAGGGACCAAGGTTGGAAAACTCACTCCGTACCCTCCCGGAAGGGAACGAAAGCGCACCGGCCCAGTTCTTCCTCCGTATACGTTGTCTCGTCCAGTCGGGTGATCTTGAGCAGGGTCTGTTCCGCGTCTTCCGGTCCGACGGGAATCACCAGGATACCGCCGATACTCAGCTGCTCCCGCAGGGCGGGGGGAACGGCAGCCGCTCCGGCCGTAGCCAGGATGCGGTGGAAGGGAGCCATTTCCGGTAACCCCCTGGAACCGTCCCGGTAGTAACTCCGGATCCGATCGAGGCGCAGTCGCTTGAAGGTGAGCTTGGATTTCCGGTAGAGCGGTTTGTGGCGCTCGACGGTGAACACCCGGGCACCCAGCAGGGAGAGCACCGCGGCCTGGTAACCCGATCCCGTTCCGATCTCCAGTACGTGCTGCCGGGGGAGTACCTCCAGGGCCGTTGTCTGCCAGGCTACCGTAGAGGGCTGGCTGATGGTCTGGTCGCAGTCGATGGGAAAAGCCTCGTCCCGGTAGGCCCAGTCGGAAAAACTGCTCTCCAGGAATACGTGGCGCGGGAGGTTGCCCATCACGTCGAGCACCTTATCGTCAAACTCTCCGCGCTGACGCAGGGTCTTGATCAACTTGGCGCGCTGCCCGCGGTGACGGAAATTATCCACTTTACTGAAGTTTTGCGGTCAGGTCGGCGGGAGAATACTTGACGTTCTTGAGCACTTTGCGGTCGCTGCTGCGGTAGACCAGGAAAACATCTCCGCTGGCTTCGATTACTCCTTCCTGGTCGAGGGCGCGGTAATGGGCCAGGGTGGCCTCCGCCTCTTCCCGGCTGGCGCAGGTCTTGCTCATGTTGGAGCGGTGGACTTCCTCGAAGAGAGCCCGGAACTTATCGCCCAGCCCGAATTCCAGGATGGCTCCACTGAGGACGTACTGGATGTCGGCGAAAGCATCGGCGGCTTCCACCAGATCACCCTGTTCGATGGCCTCCTCCAGTTCCCTCAGTTCTTCCCGCAGCAGATTTACGCGGAGCCGACAGCGGTCGGCGTCGGGAATCTGCGGGGTATCGAGTACGGGAAGGTGAAAGGTGCGGTGGAATTCGGCTACGTCGTTGAGCGCGTCTGGGCTGGTCATGGGGCAAAGGTAATATAGGAGTGCCTACCCCCAACAAAAAGCGCCTCCCCGATCCGGGAAGGCGCCATCTATAAAGCTTAAAGTCGATCATGCCAAGTTAGTGGAAACACAGGTCCATGCGAGTAGACCCTGTTTCTGGATCAAACATACGGAGCCCCTCACCGTCGGATCAAGACAGGGTTGGCCGCTTTCTGTTAGTTTCAAGCCGGATGATCGGGTCGGCGGGAGCATACAAATGATTCATCGGTCCGTGAAATAACGGGAGGCATCGCGCATGTCTGTCATTACGAATCACCGTATCTGTCATTCCCAAGGGCCGGCGCCTTAGTGTATTTTTTACTCTATCTCGAGATTTCGCTCCGCGCGCTGTCCGTCTTCGTCCACAACCGTCAGTCGGTGGGTGCCGGGAGCGAGGGGAAGCTCCAGGGAGTGAAAGGTTCGGGTAGTACCCACGAGGGAGCCGTCGATGTGCCAGTAGACGGTCTTGTCCGCGTCCCGGTGGGCGAGTTCCACTACGATCGGCATCCGCTGTCCCCGCCAGTCACGCGCCGCCCGGACCCGTCCGCCGGGCAGGGGGTACACGAATTGGAGCGCCGGCTGCCGGCCGCCGCCACCCGCGCAGTCCGCTGCGAAGGCGGGAGGGGGCTGGTACTCCGGGTGGGCGCGTTGGTAGAAGTAACCTTCCCGGGTGGGGAGCACCAGCCGTTCGGTCATTACCCGCTCCGGCCAGCCGTCACAGCCAGCCCTTAGTTGGTAGCGTTGCCCTGCATCCAGGTACATCCGCTGGTGGTACCCACACTGATCGCCGCGCTCGGCGTTCTTCGGGACCCACTCCCGGGTGAGCGGACAATCCTGGCTGGCCAGCATGCCGCTGACCGAGCAGGTAACCACTTCCCGCAGCTCGTCGTAGGGCGGTTCGAACCAGCCCGGGCCGTCGGCAGAACGCTCCCGCAGCAAGCGGAAGATCTGGAAGAGCAGGGGAGCCGCCGCCCGTACCCCGACCAGCCCAGCCCTCCCTTCTCCGCTGGCGTTACCGGTCCAGACGCTGACTACGTACTCCGGCGTGGCCCCGACCGCCCAGGCATCGCGAAAACCGAAACTGGTGCCCGTCTTCCAGGCGATGCGCTGGTGGGAGTCAAAGCTCCGGTAGTTTCCTTCCTCGTCGGGCCGCCGTAGCTCCGTCAGGGCCTCCAGGGTGCGAAAGCCGGCACCCGCCCCGATGAGCAGGGGGTCGGGGGAAGGAGTTTCGGTACCCGCCACCGCAGGGACGAGCAGCGGACCGCCCCAGTCGTTCGTATCGTACCGTCCCTGTCGTTCGTAAAAGAAGCGTTGCTGGCGGGCCAGCCCCAGGAACCAGCCGTTTATTTCTTCCATGGTCACCTCCGCCCCGCCGAGGATGAGGGACAGCCCGTAGTGATCGGGCGTACGGGGCATTTGCCGGAATCCGTAATCCTGCAGTGCGGCGTGAAAACCGGGAACGCCGTAGTCGCGCAGCAGAAAGACGAAGGGAATGTTCAGGCTGCGTGCCAGGGCTTCATCGGCGGGTACCAGCCCGTCAAACTGGCGGTGAAAGTTGGCGGGTTGAAAGGAGCCGAAGCTGATCGGGAGGTCCGCCAGGAATTGGCGGGGGAGTAACTTCCCGGCCTCCAGGGCGGAGGCATACAGAATGGGTTTCAGCAGACTGCCGGGGCTCCGGGGGGCCGTTACGATGTCTACGCTGGGGGCATACTCCCGCGCCAGTCCGGGTACGTTACCGACGTAGGCGACTACCTCCCGGGTGGCCACATCGGTCACCAGTACGGCGGCGTTGTGAATCTGGTTGCGGGCCAGGACGTTGGCATACTCCCGTACCGTTCCCTCCAGCCGCCGCTGGAGGTCTCCGTCGAGCGTACTGCGCAAACGGCCGTCTCCCCTTTCTCGCCGCAGCCGCTGCAGCAAATGGGGGGCATGGTCGGGTAATTCGAAGCGGGCGGCGGGCAGGGGCTCGGACAGGGCCAGGTCCAGTTCTTCCGCCGGCAGATCCAGCTTGCGCAGCAGCCGGTCCCGCTTATCGCGCAGGGCGTCGCGGCTGCGGCCCGGGTGGATGAGGGCGGGGCTGTTGGGGAGTACCGCCAGGGTAGCGGCCTCCGCCCAGCTGAGGTCGGCCGGAGCGCGTCCGAAGTACCGCAGGCTGGCGGCTTCCACCCCGACGATGTTGCCACCGAAGGGAGCGTGTGTCAACCATAAGTTCAGGATCTCCCGCTTGCCGTAAGTAACTTCCAGTCGGGTTGCGACGATGGCCTCCAGAAATTTTTGCACCAGCGTCCGCGCCCGGTTTCCCCGCGCCATGCGCGCCACCTGCATGGTGATCGTACTGCCGCCGGAGACGACCCGCCCGGCCCGGAAATTGTCGCGCAGGGCCCGCCCGATGGAATGCGGATCGACGCCAATGTGTTGGTAAAACCGTTTGTCCTCGAAGGCGAGGACGCAGGTGCGAAGCCGATCACTGACGCTGTCCGCCGGCGGCATCCGCCACTGTCCGTCCGCCGCGATGTGGGCCCCCAGCAGTTGTCCCTTTCGGTCCAGTAACTCGGTCGCCAGCGGGGAGCGGAAGAGCGGCCGGGGAGGTGAAAACCACCAGCCGAGCCCCGCTGACAGCAGGCAAATTACCAGTAAATTACGCTTCCGTAAACAAAAATGTATAAATGTACTTAATTTACGCAGTTTTGTGTTATTTTGTGGGATGAACGAGAGAACCGCGGAAAAACTGACCATTCTGGCCGATGCCGCTAAGTACGACGTGTCCTGCGCGTCGAGCGGCAGTAAGCGGAAAAATACCGCCGACGGCCTCGGTAATTCCAACGGAATGGGTATTTGTCATACCTATACCCAGGACGGTCGCTGTGTTTCCCTCCTCAAAATACTGCTAACGAACCACTGCATTTTCGATTGCGCCTACTGCGTCAGCCGGAGTAGTAATGACGTAAAGCGCGCCGCCTTCACGGTGGACGAGGTGGTAGACCTCACCATCAATTTCTACAGGCGTAATTACATCGAAGGGCTGTTCCTCAGTTCCGGTATTTTCAAGAGTGCCGACTACACCATGGAACGGCTGGTCCGGATCGCCAAGAACCTGCGGACGCTCCACAAATTCAACGGTTACATTCACCTCAAGGCCATCCCCGGAGCCAGCGACGAACTGATCCACGAAGCCGGACTGTACGCCGACCGCCTCAGCGTCAACCTGGAAATGCCCAGCGAGCGCAGCCTGAAGAAGGTCGCCCCCGAGAAGAGTTTCGCCGATGCCTACAAGCCGATGAATTACCTCACCGAGGCCATCACCGGTTATAAGGAAGAGAAGAAAGCCCTGATCAAAACCCCGGACTTTGCCCCCGCCGGTCAGTCCACCCAGATGGTCATCGGGGCGAGCCCGGAAACCGACCGGGAGATCCTGACCCTCTCGGCCAGCCTGTACAACGATCAGCAACTCAAGCGGGTGTACTACAGCGGCTACGTGCCGATCAGCGATGACAGCCGGTTACCCAGCCTCTCCGCTCCGCCCCTGCGCCGGGAGAACCGCCTCTACCAGGCCGACTGGCTGATGCGCTTTTACGGGTACCGCGCCGACGAGATCGTCGATGATGCCCAGCCCAACCTCGATGAGGAAGTGGACCCCAAGCTGTCCTACGCGCTGCGCCACCCCGAAATGTTTCCGGTGGACATCAATACCGCCCCTTACGAAATGATCCTGCGGATTCCCGGTGTCGGGGTGAAGTCGGCTAAAAAGATCGTCCACTCCCGCAAGTTCCGTCCCCTGCGCCGGGAGCACCTGCGGCGGATCGGGGTCGTCTGGAAACGTGCCCAGTATTTTGCCATTTGTGCCGACAAGGATTTCCGCCAGCTGGGCTTCAACCCCGAAGCCATTCGCCGGCAGGTCATCCACGCGGCGGATCCGAAGGGACGGCACGCGGTGAAGAGTGGGCAGCTGGCGTTGTTTGGGTAGAAAATTAGCTAGGGGCGGTGCCCCTAGCTAAGGTGAAAGAGTCCTCCGGACTCGTATAAATCCCGTACCGTTGAGCCCGGAGGGCTCTGTCTTATTAGCCAGGGGCAACGTCCCTGGCTGTACCCTGGCTTGTACCCTGGCGGTGCCCCTAGCTAAGGTGAAAGAGTCCTCCGGACTCGTATAAATCCCGTACCGTTGAGCCCGGAGGGCTCTGTCTTATTAGCCAGGGGCAACGTCCCTGGCTGTACCCTGGCTTGTACCCTGGCGGTGCCCCTAGCTGAGGTGAAAGAGTCCTCCGGACTCGTATAAATCCTGTACCGTCCTAGATATAAATCAATTAAAAAAGCCCCACCGAAGATCAAATCTCCGGCGGGGCTTCCCGATTGTGGAATAGTCAATCAAACTATGGCCTACATTCCTTTTTCCTTGAAGTAAGAGCCCTTCACTTCTCCACCACCGGCGATGGTTTCGTAGCGGGTCTTGAACTCGTTGGAAATTTCGAATTCGTCCATGCGGGCGTACATCTCCTTGAGGGCGATGACGGTGTTCGCGTCGTTGGGGTCGGCCATTTCGGCCTTCTGGAAGTAGGGGAGCGCCAGGGCAAACTCGGCGTCGACCTTGGCCTTGAGGTCCTCGTACTTCTTCTGTCCTTCCTTGCTGTAATCGTCACCCAGTTTGATGAGCGTCTGGGTCATGGCGGCGGCGCGGTTGTAGTAAAGGGCACCGGTGCTGTAGATCAGGGAAGCGTTGGAGGGGTCCTTGGTGAGGCCCATCTCGTAGTTCTTCTTGGCGGCATCGAAGTACTCGCTGGCCTTGGCATCGTTGCCTTCTTCCTTTTCGAGGTTGTGCAGACGCTCGTACACGGAACCGGCGGTAGCGTAGAGGCTGACGTTGTCCGGCTCCTTTTCGATGGCGGTCTTGAGCTTCTCGGTC
Source organism: Lewinellaceae bacterium (assembly GCA_963838715.1). Classification (GTDB taxonomy): domain Bacteria; phylum Bacteroidota; class Bacteroidia; order Chitinophagales; family Saprospiraceae; genus Neolewinella. The sequence continues at coordinate 569,162 of CAWISE010000009.1, read as the reverse complement.
AGTTCGGGAAGGCGTCCCTCGGCCAGGTAGAAGTTGATCTCGGTGAAGAGCAACGGCAGGGCGTCGGGGAAAGCGGTGCGACCCTCGGCGAGGTACTTGGCGGCAGCCTCCTTGTCGCCCTTGGCCATGCTGATCTTGTAGAGCGCATCGTAGAGGTTTGCATCGTCGTAGTCGTTTTCGTAGAGCGACATGACCAGTGGCTCGGCGGCATCCAGGTTTTCGATCTGGATGGCGGAAAGAGCGGCGTAGTACTTGTCATCCTGCCGCTTGGCTTCGTCGGCGTAGCTGGAGGTGCCATCGTTGGCGGTCAGCAGCATGTCGGCCTTGACGGCGGTGTTGAAGGCCATGAAACTGTGCTCGTAATCTCCGTCCTGGATGGCGTAGATGCCTTCGTTGGTGATGTTGCCGTGAAGGGTGGAGAGTCCCTTGATGGCATCCTTCATGTCGCTACCGTCATCCTCGGCCTTGGCGATCTCGAATGCCTTGGTGTAGTATCCGGCGGCCTTGATGGCGGGGTTGTCCACCATCGGCTGTACGCCTTCGGTTCCGAGTACGCGGCTGTTCACGTACTGGGTGATTACCTGGGAGTGGATGTCTCCGGCGGCGAGGTTGGCCTCGAAGTTCATGTCCGCTCCGGGCATGGCCAGTACGGTACCGATGGCATCAACCGCTTCCTGGAGTTTCATCTCATCTCCGCTGACGGAGAAAGAGGCGAGTTGTTTGCTGGCTTTCTTGGCGGCCTTGTCGATCGCCTTCATGTCCTGGGCCTGCACCCCGGAGGAGGCAAAGAGGAAGAGGGCAAAGAAGCCGAGTAGGAAAATACGCATAATCTGTAGTGTTGGTTTAGAATTAGTTGATTACCCCCTTAAGACGGTATTTCTACCGTTCGGGTTACGCTTAAAACGTTAATTGCCTCAATTTGATCGTTAAGGAAGTGTTAGACTACTCTTCCTCGTCTTCTTCGATGCTCACCACGGCCACGTCGGCAATGGCGTCTCCCTTCTCCAGTTTGATCAGGCGAACGCCCTGCGTGGCCCGGCCGGATACGCGCAGGGCGTCCATGCTGGTGCGGATCACGATGCCGGAGCGGTTGGTGATCATCAGGTCGTCCTCGTCACTGACTGCTTTGAGGGCCACTACGTCGCCGGTCTTCTTACCGGTCTTCATGGTACGAACCCCCTTGCCACCGCGGTTGGTGATCCGGTAGTCCGCCCAGTCGGAACGCTTGCCGATACCGTGCTCGCTGACGACGAGGATGCTCTTGTCGGCGTCCTCCTCGTGGTCGAGGGTGACCATACCGACAACGGCGTCGTCGGCCCCGTCCAGGCTGATGCCCCGGACACCGGCCGCCGTACGACCCATTTCCCGGACCTTGGCTTCCTCGAAGTGAATGGCCTGCCCCTTGCGGGTGGCCAGGAAAACGTGGCTGCTGCCGTTGGTCAGGCGGGCTTCCAGCAGTACGTCGTCGTCGTTGATGGTGATCGCGTTGACGCCATTGGAACGTACGCGGCTGTAGGCCCGCAGGCTGGTTTTCTTGACGCGCCCCTTCTTGGTGGCGAAAATGACCGAGTGGCCGTCGAGGAATTCCTCATCCGTCAGGTCCGCCACGCTGATGTAGGCCTTGACCTGGTCCTCCTTCGGCATCGCCAGGATGTTCTGGATGACCCTTCCGCCGCTCTGTTTGCCGGCTTCGGGAATCTCGTAGATGCGTAGCCAGTAGCACCGTCCCTGCTCGGTGAAGAGGAGGAGGTAATTATGGTTGCTGGCGATGAAGAGGTGCTCGACGAAGTCGGCGTCCCTGGTCTTGGAACCCCGGCTGCCGCGTCCGCCCCGGCTCTGGCTGCGGTACTCGCCCACCGGCGTCCGCTTGATGTATCCGAGGTGACTGATGGTGACCACCACATCTTCGTCGGGGATCATGTCCGTGATGGAGATGTCGGCCGTATCCAGGCTGATCTCACTGCGGCGCTCGTCGCCGAAGCGGGTCTTGACGTCGTGGAGTTCTTCCTTGACGATGTCCCGCTGCCGCATTTCGCTGGCCAGGATGTCGCGCAGATCGTCGATGATCGCGCGGATCTCGCTGTACTCCTCCCGGATCTTGTCCAATTCCAGGCCGGTCAGTTTCTGAAGGCGCATCTCGAGGATGGCCTTGGCCTGTTCCTCGCTGAGTACGTTCCCCTCCAGGGTGATGAGTTCTTCGGTCTGCACTTCGGTGATCAGGTCACGGAACTTGTCCCAGAAAGCGTCCCGGTCGTCAATAAAATCACCTCGCATCAGTCCTTCGCGGGCGTCGTCGACGTTGGCGCTGGCCCGGATAAGGGCGATCACCTGGTCCAGGTAGTCCAGGGCGATCAGCAGACCGATGAGGATGTGGGCACGGGCCAGGGCCTTGTTCAGTTCGAACCGGGTACGGCGCTGGATGACCTCGATCCGGAAGTCGATGAATTCCCGGATCATGTCCTTCAGGTTCAGCGTCATCGGCCGTCCCTTGACGAGGCAGACATTGTTGACGCCGTAGCTCGTCTGCAGCGGGGTATACTTGTACAGGTAGCTGAGCACGATGCTGGCCATGGCGTCCCGCTTGACCTCTACGACGATGCGCAGGCCGTCCCGGTCCGATTCGTCCCTGACGTCGCGGATGCCCTGAACTTTACCCTCATTGGCCAGTTCGGCGATCTTGGCGACCAGCACGGACTTATTGACCTGGTAGGGGATTTCGGAGATGATGATGGTCTCCATGTCGTTATCGTCCACCTTGATGTCGGCCCGGCCCCGTACGACGACGCGTCCACGACCGGTGTGGAAGGCTTCCCGTACCCCGTCGACGCCGTAAATGATGCCGCCCGTGGGAAAGTCCGGGGCCTTGACGAATTCCATCAGTTCGTCGATGGTGATCTCGGGGTTGTCGACCGTGGCGACGATGCCGTCCACCACCTCGTTGAGGTTGTGGGGCAGCATATTGGTGGCCATACCGACGGCGATACCGGAGGCACCGTTCACCAGCAGGTTGGGGATGCGGGTGGGCATCACCGTGGGTTCCTTCAGGGTGTCGTCGAAGTTCAGCTGAAAATTGACGGTGTCCTTGTCCAGGTCGCCGAGGATGCTGTCCGAAATCCGCTGGAGGCGGGCTTCGGTGTAGCGCATGGCGGCGGGGCTGTCTCCGTCCATGGAACCGAAGTTGCCCTGTCCGTCGACCAGCGGGTAGCGCAGGCTCCAGTCCTGGGCCATCCGCACCATCGTATCGTAAACGGAGGAGTCTCCGTGGGGGTGGTACTTACCGAGTACCTCACCGACGATACGGGCACTTTTTTTGTGGGAGCCGCGGAAACTCAGGCCGAGTTCGGACATACCGAAGAGGACGCGGCGGTGAACGGGTTTGAGACCGTCACGTACGTCCGGCAGGGCGCGGCTGACGATCACCGACATCGAGTAGTCGATGTAGGCGGATTTCATCTGGTCTTCAATATTGACCGGGATGATTCTTTGATTTGGCATACAGTATTGCTTACTTCATCACCACGTTTTGCGGTGGATCAGGGCGAGGACGCAGGTGCGGGGTTTTCACCGGAATTAGTGGGTCTCGCCTTCCCGCGAAGATACGAAATTCAGGTGGGTTTACCTAGTGATTTAGTGGGTTTGGTTCGGCTGCCGGAGAGCTGTGCTCTCCGGTAGTAAATCCCATAAGTCCTGCCGGCGAGAACAGTTCGCCGGCAGCCCGGGTAGCCGGCAGAACCAAATCCTCCCCAGCCCGTTTCCCCCACATGGAAAACCCCACCCCGGAAGTAGTAAAACCCTATGGCGAATCGGACTCCAAGAAGGAGGAGGTCGGTAAAATGTTTGATTCCATCGCCCCGAATTACGACCTGCTGAACCGGGGGACTTCCCTGGGCGTCGATACCCTCTGGCGGGCCAGGATGATCCGCCAGCTCGACCCCGCCACCCATAAAAAAATCCTGGATGTCGCTACCGGTACGGCCGACGTGGCCATCCAGACCGTCAAGCGGACGGACGCCGATCACGTGACCGGCCTCGACCTGAGCGAGGGGATGCTGAAGTACGGCCGCATCAAGGTGGAAAAGGCCGGTCTCAGCCAGCGGATCGAACTGGTGCAGGGAGACAGTGAAAACCTGCCCTTCGCGGACAATGCCTTCGACGCGGTGACCGTAGCCTTCGGGGTGAGGAACTTCGAGGATCTCGAAAAGGGGCTGGGAGAAATGCTGCGGGTACTCCGTCCGGGTGGTAAACTGGTCGTACTGGAGTTCAGCCGTATTACCTTTGCGCCCATTCGATTTGGGTTTAATGTGTACTTCGGTAAAATTATGCCCCTGATCGGTCGTTTACAGTCCAAAGATCCCCGCGCCTACAGCTACCTGTTCGAGAGCGTACAGACCTTCCCCAGCGGAAAGGTATTCACCAGTATTCTCGACCGGGTCGGCTACAAACGAACTGAATGCAACCCCTTAACCTTCGGCATCGCTTCCATATACACCGGCTACAAGTAGGCCTCACCCTGCTCCTTGCAGTAGGGTTTTGCACCTGCGCCCGCGCCCAGTTTACGGGCGGTAACAACTATAACTTCTACGATTTTCAGTCGAAACCCTATTATTTCGGGATCACGCTGGGCTACAACAACAGCAAGTACACCCCCTTCCGGAGTGAGGAATTTATCTTTTCGGACAGCATCAGTGCCGTGACCAGCGCCAACGGACCCGGCTTTAACCTGGGGATCATCACCAACCTGAAGATCGGTAAGTACTTCGATTTCCGGTTCCTGCCCACGCTGAGTTTCGCCGAGCGCAACCTGAATTACACCCGGGGAACCATCCGGACCAGTACCACTCAGCGGACCATCGAATCGGTATTCGTCGAACTGCCCTTTCACTTCCGGTACAAATCCGCTCCCTACCGCGACAAGCGGTTGTTCCTCATCGCGGGCGTGAAGTACAATTTCGACGTGGCCAGCGATAGCCGGGCCAAGCAGTCCGCGCAACTGGTCCGGATCGCCCCCCACGATTTCGCCGTGGAGTACGGCGCGGGCATCCAGTTTTTCTTCCCCTACTTCATCTTCAGCCCGGAATTCAAGGTGAGCCACGGTATCGGAAATACCCTGCTGTTCAACCCCACGAACTCGGAGAGTACGGTACTGGAAAAGGTGCTGAGCCGGACCTTTACGATCTCGATGCACTTTGAGGGGTAACCCCCCCAACTCTACAATTCCCCAACTATTTTAGCGAACCCCTCCGCCTGGAGGCTGGCTCCCCCCACCAATCCGCCGTCCACGTCGGGCTGGGAGAACAGTTCCTCGGCGTTGGCCGCCTTGACGGAGCCGCCGTAGAGAATGGTCATGTTGTCCGCCACCTCGCTACCGAACTGATTGGAGATCATACTGCGCAGGTAGGCGTGCATTTCCTGGGCCTGGGCCGGACTGGCCGTTTTGCCGGTACCGATGGCCCAGACGGGCTCGTAGGCAATAACGACCTGCTTGATCTGCTCGGGCGTCAGGGCGAAGAGTGCCTGTTCGACCTGCTTACCGACGAATATCTTCTGGTTGTTGGTTTCCCGGATATCCAGCGGTTCCCCGCAGCAGTAAATGGGGGTTAGCCCCGCGGCCAGGGCCTTGTATATCTTACGCTGGATCAGGGTATCGTCTTCTCCGAAGTACTGGCGGCGCTCACTGTGACCGAGGATAACGTACTCGATACCGGCGTCGGCCAGCATGGCGGCACTGAGTTCACCGGTGAAGGCACCGCTGTCTTCCTGGTGCATGTTCTGGGCGGCGACGTGGTAACCGGGGCGGTCTTTCACCAGCTCCTGGATCTGCATGAGCTGGATGGCGGGAACGCCGAAAACGACGGGGCAGGATGGGGTGCCGGCCCGGTCCATCACTTCCCGCACGAGGGCGGCGCCTTCGGAGGGGGTAGTGTTCATTTTCCAGTTGCCGGCGAGTAGGTTGCGGGTGGTCATAGCTGTTTCTTTTGTTTTTTTACCTCGTTGCGCTCAATGGTGTGGCCGGGGCGGCTCCACTTGATCCGTGTTTTGTGGTCGGGCGCGCCGGGGTCTTGGGTGATGGCCGGCTTGGCCCCCTTCGCGTAGGCGGCGGTGGGGCGCAGGCCGAGGTTACTGAACAGTTCCAGGTCCTCGAAGGCTTCGGGGTTGGGGGTGGTCAGCAGTTTGTCTCCGGCGAAGATGGAACCGGCTCCGGCCAGGAAGCAGAGGGCCTGCCCCTCGGGCGTCATCTCGGTCCGGCCGGCACTGAGGCGAACGGTGGTGGTGGGCAGTACGATGCGGGTCACGGCGATCATGCGGACCATCTCGAAGATGTTAAGGGGGCGCTGATCCTCCAGCGGCGTACCCTCCACGGCGACCAGGGCATTGATGGGGACGGACTCCGGGACGGGGTCGAGACCGGCCAGGGTGAGCAGGAGCTTGAGCCGGTCGTCCGTGGTTTCCCCCATACCGATGATGCCGCCGGAGCAGACCGTAAGGCCGGCCTTGCGGGCGTTGCCGATGGTGTCCAGCCGGTCCTGGTACCCCCGGGTGGAGATGACCTCCTTGTAGTACTCCTCACTGCTGTCGAGGTTGTGGTTGTAGGCGTAAAGACCGGCCGCGGCGAGGCGTTCCGCCTGGTTGGGCGTCAGCATGCCGAGGGTGGCGCAGACCTCCATGTCGAGACTGTTCACCGTCCGGACGAGGTCCAGTACCTGGTCGAATTCCCCGTCGTCCTTCACGTTTCTCCAGGCGGCCCCCATGCAGAGGCGACTGCTGCCCAGCCCCTTGGCGCGTTCGGCGGCGGTGCGTACCTGCTCCACGGTCATGAGGGCGTTTTCCTCGATGTCGGTATGGTAGCGGGCGGCCTGGGGGCAGTAACCGCAGTCCTCGGGGCAGCCGCCGGTCTTGATGCTCAGCAGGCTGCTGACCTGTACCTCGTTGGGGTCGTGGTGCTGGCGGTGGACGGATGCGGCGCGGAAGACCAGGTCCATCAGGGGCTGGTCGTGCAGTTCGCGGACCTCGTCGAGGGTCCAGGTGCGGGAAATGGGGGTGGTACTGACGGTCATTGGGGCGGAGGTTGCTGGCTGGTGGCAAATGTAGGAAAATGCGGAAGGATGGGAGGAGTTAAGGATCAAAGGAGTGAGGGATTCGAGGAGCTACCGCATGGGAAGGGGGCGGGGCCGCGGGTGCAGGCATCTATAAAACGGGCGGGTCCACTAACGTTTGTGGTGGTGTACTCGTCTGTCCGGATGTAGCCCCTGTTTTTGGGAGTACACACCTAAAACTCTCTGATATGCGCTTTCGGTTATTTTGTGTTTTTGCCGTTTCCATGGTGCTGCTATCCTGCGGCGATGAGGAAGATAACTTTCCTTGCCTCGACCTGTCGGCCGCCACAGACTGCGAAGAAACTAGAATTTTGCCACCTGCTGAGGCCTTCCAACTGCTACTGGGTACTTGGCGGGCGTCCTCCTCCGCGCTTATCACCCTTGCCGGTCTGGGGGACAGGGACTGCGCAAACGACGGGGCCTCCGCCCGTAGACTTACTTTTCTCGCAGACTCCACTTACGTCATTAGCGTCGGTGAGTTAAGTGATACAAGTAGGTGGACGGTAATCGGTCCTGAATCGATCGGAACCGACTTTTCAAGGGTAATACTGGGAGACAGTTCTTCCAATTCGATCGTGGATATTTCCTGCCCTTCCAATGACATCATCAGCACCTGCGAGGGGTGTAATCCGGATGCGGGCGTGGTGACGGTGTGGGTGCGGACAGTAAGACTAAACTTTGAAGACTAGCAACCTACTGATTATAGAGGTTCATTTACACTTGACCAACGTGTTAATGCACGCCTACAATCGGTAAAGCTGCGTTACAACCAGACCTGACAATACACTCAACGGCCAACCGTGAAACCCTTACTACTTACTGCCGCGATCGCATGCGCACTCCTGTTCGCTTGCGAAAAAGAACAAGCGCCCGATCCTGCCGCCCCCTGCCCCGATCAGTCAGCCCTAACCGGCTGTGTCGAACTGGTCACCCTAAACCCGGAAGAGCACTTCGCGGCACTGTTGGGGGAGTGGGTGATGACCACCTATATACCAGGAGAGGGATTATTGGGGGAGGAGTTTTGTGAAAATTTCTTTCAAACGATTAGGGTCAACTTCAAGACAGATTCTACATACTGGTTGTTGAATTACGATGTTGTAGTCGAAGGAACGTGGGCTATTCTCAGTGATACGCTGGCTGGAGGAGATACACTTTCAACGCTTGCCCCGATATCTTCCCCATTCACCCACATCTGTGAGAACGGGAATATAGCTTACCAAGATACCCGGGAAGATCGCTATGGTGCTCTCAGAATATTTACCAGGCAGGAGTGATCATAGCTAGTGCCTTTGAGATAGTCGCTTCAGCGACTTCCTCCGGTCAGCGAGGGCGTTTTAACCCCTCGCGGTTACTCATGCAGCCGCCCCTGCGTCATCCGCACCGCTGACAGCGTATCCGCCCCCGCCAGCACCTCCGCGCTCGGGGCCAGGCTGGTCAGGTCCGGCTGCCCGGCATCCACCCAGCAGGAGTACCAGACGGAACCGACCGACAGGATGGCCGCCCGGAAGCGCTCCTCCACCATGCCCTGCATCTCGTCGCTCCAGGCGGCGCTGAACTCGGCGCAGGGCTGGAGGATCTCGCGGCCCGACCGCTCGTCGTAGCACATCTGCTGGTCGACCGGGAAGGTCTCCCGCAGGCGGCGCTCGCTGCTCAGGACGCTGTCCACCAGCACGTGGCTGTCCATCACTATGTCCCAGTAGTACTGCTTCGGGTCCTCGATGTACCGGGCCTTGCCGACGAAGTAATCGTATTCCGTATCGGCGAAAAGCTCGGGGAGCCGGCTTTCCCAGAAGCCGTGAATGCCGGTCTGACCCGTCATCTGACCGTTGTAGTTCTCCGTGGTGTGGAGGGGGACGTGGGCGTCCCCGACGTAGTGGCCCATCTCCGCGGCGATGCGCAGAATGTAGTCGGGGTCACCACTGGCGAAAGCCTGGGTCAGCCGCTTGTGGTAGGATAGCAGGTGATAGGGTAGGATACCGTACTCCGAAAAAGTCTCGGTGAGCCAGGCTTTTTGAATCGGAAACTTTGCACCGGCGCCCGCGCCCGGCAGGAACACCAGGCTGTCCGGAGACAGCGTCATTTCTTCCTCGTAGTAATTCGGCTGGGCGTTGTTGTACCAGAAACTCCGCAGGGCCCCCAACTGTACTTCCACCCGCTGACGACCATCCGTCAGCTGCACCCGGCTGTTGGCCCAGAAAAGGCGCTCGGGCGATTCGTGGGTAATGGTGTCCACCCGCCAGACGGTGGTATCCCTCGCCGTCGCGAGGTGAATGGAAGATTTCCAGAGCAGGGCGTCCGCCCAGTCGAGGGGGACGTTCCGGAAGGGCATTTCTCCCCAGTGATCCAGGTCGATGTAGTGGCGGACCGCCTCGTGCTTCGTGGCGTAGCGGCGCTTGTCGGGGTCCACGGCGTGTTCCGTCACCCACTCCAGGTGGTCGCGGAAAAAGGGCATCATCTCCGGGTCCAGCGTAAATACCGCGAGCCGGTTAATGCGGCGATGACCGAAAAAGCCCCACTCCGGAGCAGTGTCCACCAGGGCGAAGGCCGTGCCGCCCAGCAGCAGAAAAAGGAATGCGAGGAGCCTAGAAAGCGTCATAGCCGACAAGTAATGGTTGGAAAAGGTGGGGGCCCAGCAAGACCCAGTCTTTTCCCTGGTTCGCGAAGGCCGTGTAGGACTGAAGGCCGTCAAGGTTAATGATCTCTCCGCTCTTCAGGTCGTTCGTAAAGGCCTTTTCCCCGAAGCGGGGGTATACCTCCAGGGTCTGGGGCTCCTGGCCGGTTTCCTGAATCCGGATGCTGGCGAAGGGCAGCACCTGCCGCGCCGCGGCGATGGACTCCGTATCACCGTTCTCGAAGTCGGCGGCGTACAGTTTTTCGTAGCGCGCCAGCACGCCCTCGGCCGCCCCGCGGGAGACCTTGCGCGGCGGTACGTTGGCATTGTACGGATTCTCCAGGTTATAACCGTCACCGTCACCGGCCCGCGTCAGGCGGAAGCTTTTTCCCTGCTCGGTGGGATACTTGATCTCCAGCAGGTCCACCTTGTCGGGGTCGGTCTGGATCACCACCTTGCTGCGCCACTCATCGTCCCACTTGTTGAAGCGAAAGCGGATGTTGCCGCTGAAATTGGGGAGGTGGACCACGTAGGGGTTTTCGCTGCCCTCCATGATGGCCCCGGCTCCGTATTCTCCCTCGGTTCCTCCACCGATGTAGTAACCGCGCAGTTTGTTGCCGGATTCATCGAAGAGGCGCACCAGAATACCCTCGGAAGCCAGGGAGTTCACCAGCATCGGAATGGAATTACGGGCGGGCAGGGTCCGGATGTCGATCCGGGTCACGGCATCCAGCAGGTTCTTCATCACGTTGTCGTTGGCCGGGCTTTCTCCGTTCACCAGCCAGCCGGTACGGCCACCGCGGGTGAGGTTCACCTCGTGGCCCCGCCGGTCGGCGATGTAAATCCGGGCGATGTCGGCTTCTTCCTCGTAGGCGAACTGGCGGTCGTTTTCCGCAAGGGCGACGCGCGCGGGTGCCGAATTTTTCGATAGGGCCAGCCAGGCCACCCCACCCAGTAGCAGGACGGCGACGAGCATGATCAGTGTTCTGTTCATTGGGGATCAGCTTTGGAAACGGGAAAACGACCGGCGTACCGACGACGCCGGATGAAGAAGAAGGTCAGACCGAACAGCCCCAGCAGGATCAGCGGCAGGATGATGTTCAGGAAACGCCAGTAGCCCGCACGCAGTTGTGCCTCTTCGGTGTCCATGAGGCGCAGCTTGACCTGCTTGCCCCGCGCTCCGATCACCCCGTCGGGGTCCAGGAGGTAGGCCACGGCGTTCATCAGGAAGGTCTTGTTGGCGTAGGTGAATTTTTCGAAGCGGTTGAGGCCCAGCGGCAGCACGGTGTTGCCGTTCTGTACGGAGTTGGCCGCGATGTCTCCGTCACTGATGATGATCATGGCGGTTTCGACGGATTTCGGCCGGAAGGCCAGTTCGCTGGCCCGCAATTCCGCCTCGTTCTCCCGGCTCAGCCGGTTGGCGTAAGGGCTGGTGAAACTACCCTCCAGCAGCATGGCGAAGGGGAGGTCGTTCTCGGAGAACCGGTCCACGTCCAGCTGGAACTTCTGCATGTCCAGGTCGATCGGGGAGGGGAGGCGCTGCCGCCTGGCCCGGTCGCTGCTCTGGAGCAGGACGGTCTTTTTAATCTCCGGGTCGTCGTTCACCGACTCGATCACGGAGGGAAAACGGAGGTCGACCGGGTCGAGGTTCTGTACGATGGGGTGGTCGGCGTCGGGAATGGCCAGCACGTGGTAGGGGAAGGGCACCAGTTGCACCTCCGGCCCGTCGGCGCCCCGGCTCGTCACGATCGGAATGCGGGTGTTGCGCAGGTCGAGTCCCAGAACGGGGTCGAGGCGGACACCGTACCGGAAGAAGAGGTCGTTCAGGCCCAGATCGCGCACCTGGGGATAGTACTCGTTGCGGGTGCGCAGGGAATCGTAGTCCATCGCCACGGCATCCACGGCCCAGAGGACCTTGCCGCCGTTCATCACGTACTGATCGAGTTTGAACTGTTCGAAGTCGGTGAAGGGTTCGGTCGGCTTCAGGATCATCAGCAGGCGGATGTCCTGGGGAATGAAGGCGAAACTGTCCAGGTCGATGGGGCCCACTTCGTACTCCTTACTGAGCTCACTGAACAGGTCGGCGCTGCTCAGGGGGGGCAGCTCGCCGTTCCCGGTGGAGAGGGCAATGAGCGGCTTGTTGTTGTCCGTGATCGCGTCGATGGTACGGCTGAAATTGTATTCCAGCAGGGCTTCGGCCTGGTTCAGTCGCTGCGCGAGACTGACGTTCGGCAGGGAACTTTCGAGTAGCTGAACGACCCGCTGCCGGTTGCCGTAGTACACCAGGGCGTAGGGGTAGATCGCCTTCAGACTGCGGTTGCCGGCCGACTGGGCGAAGTCGGTCACCGGGAGGATACCGTCCTGGGCCATCTGCTGCTGTCGCTGCTGTACCTCGTCGCCGGGCCCGGCCAGCGGATTCACGAACTCGAACTCGATGCTGGAATTCTGTCCGGCAAAGTCGATCAGGATGTCCTCCGTAGCGGAGCGCAACCGCTCGTAGGAGGCGGGTAAGTCGCCGGCCAGTAACACCCGGATGAGCATGGGCTCGGTGAGGGCCTCCAGCTGCTCGACGGTGTTGTCGGTCAGGGTGAATCGCTTTTCTTCCGTGAGGTCGAGGGCTCCGTAAAGGGCCGTATCGCCAAAGCGGGCGTTGGCGAGTACGTTAACGATAACCAGGAGGGCCACCCCCAGCAGGAACTGGAGGAGGGATTGTATCCGTCGTTTTCTTTCTAATTCTGCCATATGGGGCTGCAAAGGTAATAATTGGTCGGTGGCCGGTGGTCAGTTAACAACCCGCTTCCCTTTATGATAATTACCAATACATTTAAGCATCCTGCCGGAGTTCATCGATTCCCTCACCAATTTCCCTTTCGTCGTGCGCAAGCTATTAATATTTCTCGCCGTGGTCCTCATCGCTTACCTCGGCGTGGCCTGGTACCTGAGCGGATTGGTCCTCTTCAGCCCCGACCGCAGCATTGCCACCGAATACCAAATGAATCGGGATCGTTGGGGCCTCAACCTCGACAGCGTACGCCAGACCATGCCCCACCAACGGGATTTCGAATTTACGGCCCCCGACGGGATCACCTTACGGGGGTGGTGGTATTCCCCCCGTCCCGACTCCGCCGCCTGCGCGGTGCTCTTCATCCACGGATACAGTACCAACCGGGTCAACATGATCAAGTACGCCCCGGCCTTCGCCGACTGCGGCTGTGAGTTGGTCTTCTTCGATCACCGCGGGCACGGGGAAAGCGACGAAGCTTACGGCGGCGGCGGACTGACGGAAGCCGGCGACCTGCTGGCCCTCCACGAGCGGGTAAGGCAGGCAACCGGTCTGCCCGACGACCGGATCGGCTGGTTCGGAGAGAGCTGGGGGGCGGCCACCGCCCTCCAGGCGGCCGGGGCCGGTCGGGTAAACCCCGCCTGGGTCGTAGCCGAGAGTCCCTTTTCCGACTGGTACTCCGCCGTCATGGAACGGGGCGTTAAGGAGTACGGTACCCCCCTGAAGGTCCTCGCCCCGGCCGCCTTCCGGATGGCCGCCTACCGGGGAGACGTAGACTTCTACGCCGCCAGCCCGGTACAGGCCGCCGCGAAGATCCAGGTTCCCGTACTCCTGCTGCATTCCCTGGCGGATACGCTGACGGAGCCCGCTCAGTCCGACCTGATCGCCGCCGCGATCCGCCCCGACCTCCTCACTTACCGTCCGCTGGACTGGGGAGCGTGGCACGCCCACAACGTGGTGTGGCGACCGAAGGAGTACGCGGAGATGGTGCGCGCGTTTACCGCGGGATTTTGTGCATCGACGGACGTCGGACGTGTCGAGCTACGAGCTCGTCCGCCGTCTCGTTGATTTGATTTACATTACCGGCGCCCACCCCGGCTCGTACTCCCGCGCCCACAGTGCCAGGGCCGCCTCCGACTCCGGCTTGCCCGTCATCGTATCGATGGTAAGCGTTTCCCCGACCCGCTGGGCCATATTCCCGAGGTGACAGATGTCGACGCTTACGTTGGCATCGTCGATCGGGCTGTTGAGGCTGCCATCCCGGACGATCCCGTCGAGGAAGTTACGGATGTGCAGGTCATCCAGGTTACCACCGCCCCGTACGTCCATACTAACGGACTCGCCGGCTTCCCGCTCGGAGCGAATCTCCTTACCGCCCAGGTCGTAGACCCAGTAACCGTCACGGTCCATCAGCACGGAACCCTTGGTGCCGTGGACGAGTGCCCCCCTTCCCCGGTTCCAGTAGGGCATGCCATTGCAGCTGCGGCCGTCCCAGTTGATGGTCTTCCCTTCGGGGAATTCGTAGCCGACCAACTGGGTGTCGAAGGCTTCCCAACCGTCGTCGAAGTGGAAGCGGCCACCGGAACTACTTACTTTGCTTGGGTAGTTTACGCCCAGGGCCCAGCGGCACATATCTATCTCGTGCGTACCGTTATTGAGCAGCTCCCCGGTGCCGTAGTCCCACTTCCAGTGCCAGTCGTAGTGGACTATATTGGTCTGGTAATCCCGGCGCGGCGCGGGGCCCTGCCAGAGGTCCCAGTCCAGCCACTCGGGTACCTCCGTCTTTTTGTCCGCGGCCAGCCCCCCACGGGTATTGGCGTACCAGGCCTTGCCGGCGTAGGTCTCCCCGATTAGCCCGTCGTGGATTTCGCGGACGATCTTGTTCCCGGTAACACTACTGCGGGTCTGGTTGCCCATTTGCACCTTCAGGCCGGTCTTTTTTTGCTTGGCGACGAGCAGGGCTCCCTCGGCCGGGTTGTGGCTGCTGGGTTTCTCCAGGTAAACGTGCTTGCCCGCTTCCAGGGCCAGGATGGCCATCGGGGCGTGCCAGTGATCGGGGGTGGCGATCACGACGGCATCGACGGTCTTATCGTCCAGCAGGCGGCGAAAATCCTGCGTCACCTTCGCCTTGTGGTGACCGTCGTCGACCAGGGACTGACGAACTTTTTCGTAGGCGCGCCTATCCACGTCACCGAGCCCGTAGACCCGGCAGTTATCGGTCCTGGCAAAGGTGGAAGCCAGGATGCCGCCCCGCCCGTTCATACCGAATACGGCAACGTTTACCCGGTCGTTAGCGCCGATCACGTTCCGTTGGGCGCGGGCACTCAGGCCCAGGGAGACACCGGCGGTGGTGAGCACGGCATTTCTGATAAATTTTCTTCTGGTGGACATGGAGGGATAGCTTAGAATTCACGGATCTTGAGGGAACGGAAGGCCACCGCGTCACCGTGGTCCTGTAACAGGATCGGCCCGGAAGCGTAACGGCCGAAATTCGGCCAGTTCTTGTATTTGCTGTAGTTGACGAGTGCCCGGAAGGTCTGGCTGAATCGGTCGAATTCCACCACCTTATAACCGTTGAGCCAGTGCTCGACCTGGCCGCCGCGAACGACGATTCTGCCCCGGTTCCACTCACCGGTTGTGCCGCCCTTGCCGCGTCCGGGCACCTCGAGGACTTCGGCCGTGATCAGGTCGTAGAGACTGGCCAGGGTGCGGTTTCCTCCCACCCCCTGCTTGGCGTCGGGGTGGCGGGCGTCGTCCAGTATCTGGTACTCCAGGCCGATGGCCGAACCGGCCCCCTTGTTCAGTGTCGGGTCGACGAAATACTTCACGCCGCTGTTGGCGCCCTCCGTCAGTTTGAACTCGAAGCTCAGCTCGAAGTCGCTGAAGTGATCGCGGGTCACGATGTCCCCTCCGTTGGTGGACTCCCCTCCGTTGCCGGCCAGTACGCGGAGTTCCCCCCCGGCGATCTCCCAGCCGGCGGCGGGGAAATCATCCAGTTTGGCACCACGCCAGCCGGCGTCGGTCTTACCGTCGAACAGCAACCGCCAGCCCAGACGGGCTTCCCGGTCAGAGATCGTATTCGGGATCATGTTGACCGGCGGGCCGGGGGTAGTGTTGGTCAGCATATCCGCCGGGGTGGCGTTCTCGTGAACGACGAGATTGCGCCAGCGAACGCGTAATCCTTCCTCGTCCTGGCCGACGGCATGGACCTGCAAACAGATCAGTCCGCTGGCATCCAGGTCGTCGATGAGGTTGGCGGCCGGCGCTCCGTTGATGTACGTCCGCAATTCGTTACCGACCGCTTCGATCCTCGCCTTATTCCACTTGCTGGGCCGGTATAGCTTGCGGGCCGGCTCGAAGTAGTGGAGGGGGTAGAGCCAGCCGCGGCGGGCCTCGTCGAAAATACCGCCGGTGTACGCCCGGGCACTGGGGTCGATTTCCATCTGGTAGCCGTAGATGCGGCGGAGCCCGTCGTCCTCCGTCCGGTGCTGGGCGCGGAACATCACGCCGCTGTTCATGGTCTGCTCGTCCAGAAACTCCAGTTCGAGGATGAAGTCTCCGTAGGGACGCTCGGTACAGAGGAAGCTGTTGGGGGTGCCGCTTACCGCCGTTCCGACGATGCTGCCGCCTTCAACCGCGTAGCTGGCCTTTCCGCCATACTGTTCCCAGCCGGAAAGATTTTCGCCGTTGAAGAGCGGAGTGGCTTGCTGGGCGGCAAGGGGGGAAACTAAAAGTAGCAGGAAGGGTAGCAGCTGGTAATTTCTCAAGGGCTATTGTCGTTTCCCGAAATGTAGGGCTATCCTGCCGAATATCTAAATCCGCAATCATATGCCCCGTTACGCTATCCTCCTCTTGCTTACACTTTCGTTAACCGCACCCCTCGTCGCCCAGATTCCGGCGGGCTTCGTGCTGGAAGAGGAAAATGACGGCGTACTGGTTTACCTGCGCGAGGAGGCGGACGGGGAAATGAGCGTGCTGGCCCGTACCGAAGCAACGAGCACGGTGGTCCGTGCCCTGCACATCCTCAATGACGTGACCGCTTACCCCGTCTGGGTACACCGTTGCGCCGTGGCCGAGCAACTGCCGGGCGGAACCGCCGACGGTTTTTCCTACCGGTCGGTGATCGACTTGCCCTTCCCCTTCCGCGACCGGGAAGTGGTGGCCCGGATCACTCAGGAAACCTCGGGAGACGGCCGGCAATTTACCCGCCACATCACCAGCACGCCGGAGGCCATTCCCCCCACGGAGGGCACCAGCCGAATGGAGGTGTACGAGGCGGACTGGTTAGTGGAAACAGGGGGGCGACGGAGCGCAGGTGCGGAGTTCATCACGCTACAGTGTATCGTCCGTACCGATGCGGGGAGCGGTCTGCCGGGCTGGTTGCGTCGGGAGATCCTCACCGGGGGGCCGGTAAAGACGATGGTGAACCTGCGGGGGCTGTGTGAGAAATAGCCAATTAGTCCGTGTTGAATGGTCGCTTTTAGCGATGAACTACTGACTACCGACTACTGAATCCACCATCACCTCCGGGCCTTCTTCCCATTCCATCATCCCGTTGATCAAACGGATCTTCTGGAACTTTTGCAGGTCCCGTTCCCGGATCAGGGAGGGGCGCAGCACGCCCGCCTCGATCAGGGAAGCCCGCCGGGTGCCCGGGAGCAAGGGCCAGGCCGGAGTGTACCAGTGGTGCCCGTCGAAGAGGGCGACGTTGGCGTAGCTACAGTCCGTCAGGTGACCGCGCTGGACCATCAGTACGTCATCGCAGGCCCCACGCTGATTGAAGCAGCCTTCGATGGCGCGTCGGTCCGAAAACTTGTGTCGATAACGAACGTGATCGGCCTTCACCAACCGGAGGCTGGTCACCGGACGGATGTCGTAGGCGGTGATGCTGTGCTCTACGTGCTGCTCACCGTAGGCGATCCTTACTTTGTGAAGTCCGGTATCGGGCAGGTCCAAGTCGCCGAGGTAACGATCGAGTTTCAGGGCGGGCACCTTACCGAAATTGGCCTGTCTGCCCCGGTTGACCCGGGCCTGGTGTTCTGGGAGCAAGTCCATGCGGCCGTCCGCCAGGCGAATGGACTCAAAGAGTTGGGGAGGAGGCATACGGGAGGGAGGTGGTAAGGAGTAAGATGGTCGAACGAACCTACTAGATACTAAAAAACCCTTATTTCACGGGGATTCGGATCTTGGTCAGCAACTCCGCGTATTCTTCTTCCCACTTGCTCCGGGCCGTAATCCCACCGCCCGACCGGAAGGCCAGCCCTCCCTCGAAGGAATGTTCGATGAAGCGGATGAGTACGCAGGTATCCAGTTTTTGTCCGTCAAAGTAGCCGGCGATCCCGCAGTAGTACCCCCGGTTGCCCCCCTCCGCCCGCCGGATAAGGTCCAGCGTCGCCGGCTTCGGCGCACCACTCACGGAGCCGGCCGGGAGAAGTTTAAGGAGGAGGTCTCCCATCCGCTCCCGCCAGTTGTCCGGCAACTGGCCGCCGATCTTGCTGCTGGTCTGCACCAACCCCCCGTCGTTGGTGGTGATCCGGCGGAGGTAGCGATAGTCGGTCACCCGGACACCTTTGGCGACCTGGCTGAGGTCGTTGCGGATCAGGTCGACGATGGTGGCGTGTTCGGCGATCTCCTTCTGGCTGGCCAGCAGCGCGGCGCGGTCGCCGGGGGTGTCCTGGGCCGTTCCCTTCATGGGCCGACTTTCGATGTACCCCGCCTCGTTGACGGTGACGAAGGTTTCGGGGCTGAAGCAAACGAACTCCCCGGGCAGCCAGACCCGGTATTTGGCCTCACTGTGCCAGAAGACGTCCTCCAGCGTACCGGATAGGGTTACCGGAGTGGGAAAAGTCAGGTTGGTCAGGAAACTATCCCCGCGTTGCAGCCCCGACTGGACCACGTCGAAGGCGCGCCGGAAGTAATCTTCCGCGATAAATTCCGCCTCCAGCAGCGGAAGCGGTCGGTTTTGCACCTGCGCCCTCGCCCTGCTCTTCCCGGGAAAGATAAATTCAGGGGGCCGGTCGTGTACCTCGTTCAGTGCCCAGAAGCGTGGGCGTTCGCACTCGAAATCGACGAGGAAAAAACAGGGAAGCCCCGATTTCCCCGCGGTACTTACCCGCCCCGCCCACTCTTGCATTCGCCGTTCGTCCATATCTCCGGCGAAGGTAGAAGCCAGACGGTTACCTTCGTGGTTATGAAAACCATCACCGCGAGGGAATTTTTCGAGGGGCCGGACCAATCCCGTATTCTTCTCGACGTGCGCAGCCCGGGGGAATTCGCCCAGGGGCAACTGCCGGGAGCCCACTCCCTGCCCCTGTTTTCCGACGAGGAGCGGGCGGAAGTCGGTACCCTCTACAAGCAGGTGAGCCCGGATGAAGCCCTGCTGCGGGGGCTGGACATCGCCGGCGGTAAGATGCGCCGACTGGTCGAAAGTGCCCGGGAAATGGCTCCCGGGGGAAAGGTGGCCGTTCACTGCTGGCGGGGCGGACAGCGCAGTGCCAGTGTCGGCTGGCTGCTGGAACGCGGCGGGCTGGACGTCGTTCAACTCACCGGCGGATACAAGGCCTTCCGTCAGTACGTACGAACTTACCTGAGCGAGGACCGTCACGATTATCTTGTCCTGAGCGGCCCGACCGGATCGGCCAAAACGGAAGTACTTAAAGCCATGCGGGAACGGGGAGCCAACGTGATCGACCTCGAGGGCATCGCCCACC
Organism: Lewinellaceae bacterium; assembly: GCA_963838715.1. Taxonomy (GTDB): domain Bacteria; phylum Bacteroidota; class Bacteroidia; order Chitinophagales; family Saprospiraceae; genus Neolewinella. The sequence continues at coordinate 549,965 of CAWISE010000009.1, read as the reverse complement.
ACAAGGGCTCCTCCTTCGGGGCCCTGGGGGAGAATCCCCAGCCGACGACCGAGTCCTTCGAGAACCAGCTCTACGCCGCACTGCGGGCCATCCCCGAGGGGGAGACGGTCTGGCTGGAGGACGAGAGCCGGATGATCGGGTCGGTCTACCTGCCGGATGAATTCTACGACCGACTGACCGCCGCCCCGGTCGTCGAGCTGCGACAGCCGCTGGAGTGGCGGGTCGCGCACCTGGTGGACACCTACGCGGGGTACGCCAATAAGGACCTGGTTTCCGCCTTCGTGCGTATCCGTAAAAAGCTCGGGGGGCAGCACCTCAATGCCGCCCTGGAAGCCATCGACGCGGGGGATTACGCCACCGCCGCCCGGATCGCGCTCGTGTACTACGATAAGGCCTACGCGCACTACGGCAGTCAGCGGGGAGCCAACGTAAAAAGCGTGGTCGAGGCCGGGAGCCGCGACCACGCTCTGGTGGGAAAACAAGTACTGGAATCCGTTACCGTTTGATCACCTTGGTGGTGTAGACCAACTGATTGTTGCTGACGATCTCCAGGAAGTAAACGCCCGGACGCAGCTCATTGCCGAAAAATACGGCACCTGCGCTCCGTCGCCCGATACGCTGGGTTTCCACCAGTCGGCCCGTTACGTCGGTCACGTTCAGCGTGGCGTCGGCAATGGTATTCAGGTCGAAGGCCAGGCGGAAACGGTCGGCCGTCGGGTTGGGGTAGACAACGACGCTGATGTCGTTACCGAAGGTTTCCTGGGTAGCCGTTCCGATATCTCCGATCAGGGAGAACTGGTCGATAGCGGACTCTACGATGTGGCCGTTGTTGGACGGTGTGTTCTGATCGGCCATTACCGCGATAAAGGTCATGGTGGCGGTAGGCTCGACGAACTCGCTGATGTACAGTGTGTCGGGGAGCCAGGCTCTGGCGTCATCGTCGTAGCTGGCGATCTCAACCGTGGTGGTTCCGTTGTCCAGCAGGATGCGAAGGGCGTCATCCCCCGGTACTTCCGGACGACCGTTGGTGGCGAACCAGTACTGGAAGGTCACGGCCGGGTTGTCGAAGATGGTCGCATCGAAAACCGGGGAGGTCAGGCGGGTCTCCCCGTTGTCTACGTCGTTGGAGCCTACGGTGGCGCCCGAGAGGCCGGTGTAGTAGGCCAGGTTCCCGAGGTCGCCCGGCACGTCGCTTCCACTCTGAAAAGGAGCACTGCCGTCAAAAGTAACGTCGGCTGCGCCGCGCTCCCAGGCACCCGTGAAGGGGCTGCCGGTAATTTCATTGGTTACCGTCCAACCCTCGTCGGTAATGAAGTCGTCCGTATACCCGACGGACAGTCGGAATTCCCGACCGGCAAGACTCGTCAGGTCAACGTTCTCCTCGACAATCGTCTGGTAGCCCCACTGGATAATGGCCAGGTCGTAAGCTATTTCACTGAATACCCGGTCCAGTGTAATGGCACCCGTTGCGGAACTCTGGGCGTTGTAGCCCTCAACATCTTCGGTCGGAATAAGAAGCAGGGTAGCGCCCTCGATGGGCGTACCGTCCGCCTCGGCCACTACGGTAGCGGAAATATCTATCGTAGGACGGGGACTTAGCTCGACGTTCAGCTGCTCGATGACGTCGTTGGTCAGGTCGACGGTGACGGTCTTGGGAAAGTAGCGGGGGTCGCTGGTCACGGTGAAGGTGTAGGTGCCCCCGGCGGCCAGGCCGGTCTTGTAAACACCGCTGGCGTTGCTCATTACGCCGTTGACTTGATCGGAGTCGATCACCACGGTAGCACCGTTGATGGGCCGGCCGGTGATGGAATCCGTGACGATACCCTCGAGGCGGGCGGCGCGGACGTAATTGACACCGAGGACGTAGAGCCCGGTCTGCCGGTCGCTGATCAGGGTGCGGCCGCTGGGCAGAAAGGGGTAAGCCCCCCAGTTTCCGTTGAAGTCACCGTTGGGGCCCAGGTAGGAATCGTAGTTGGCGACCTCGATAATATTGTCGGGCTCGCTGGCATCGGCGACGATGAGGCCGTCGGTGTAGTAGGAGATCGACAGGTACTCGTCGATCACGTGGACGTTGTGGGGAATGGTACCGGTATTCACGCTGGCCAGGGGGCGGAACTGGAAAGTTTCCCGGATGTCGCCCAGGTCACTGATGTCGTAGGCGGCTACCGGGGCATTGGCGCGCTCGTCGGTGGTAAACACGAACTGCTGATCTTCCGTGGTCCAGGCATTGTGGGTGAAGTTGAACGGGGTGGGGGTGGAGCCCAGCAGGCGGATGTCTTCCAGGTCGCTGATGTCGTAGATCTTCAGGTCGCCGGCGAAGATATCGGAGGTGTACATGATGTCGTTCTTGACGTACACGTCGTGACTGTAGACGGTGGGTCCCTGCTTGATGAGTTCTGGGGTCATGGGGTCGGCGACGTCCAGGTCGAAGATGAGGATGCCGGCGTAAATACCCCCGGCCACGTAGGCACGCGCGGCTACGGTGTCGACGTAGATGTTGTGGGCCGTACCGAATGTTCCCCGGGCCGTGGAGTAGCGGTTCTTCCGTTCCGTGATGTTATCGTTCGCGATGTCGGAGAGGTCGTATACGATCAGCCCTTCACTGCCCTCGTCGGCCACGGCATAGGCGTAGTTGCGCCAGGTCTTCATGTCGCGCCAGGTACTGTTGGCACCGGGAAAATTACCGACTTCCGTCAGCTCGGTTCCGTCTTCCGAGATCCGCACGAAGGAAACCACGTTCTGGGTACCGACGATGGCGTATTCGGTACCGTCGGGAGCCGCGTAACCCCAGACGTCGTTAACGCTTTCGGAATAACCGAAGTTACTCAGCAGGTCAACGTTGCGTTGGGCAAATAGTGAGGTCAGGCCGCAGAGGGCCAGCAGGAGGGTAGCGATAAATTTCAAATCGAGTAGGTTTTGAGGGCACGAAGATAGTAACGTTCCCTTAGCGACCTTTGATGACCCGATTAGCGTCGGTCGACCGACGTTACCGCAGTTTCCGGTAAACGATGGTTTCGGTGCTGACACCCAGCATGCTCAGTTCCATGATCTGGTCCGTCAGCCGGATCACCCCGTAGCAAGTGGACCCTCCGGGACCGTCGATGGTGAAGCAGGCAAATTCGGACGGCTGCCCGCCGGTGCAGTCGGTCGGGCAGGTCGCGTGGTAATGCATTTCTTCCTCCACGATGAGTTCTCCGTCGTAGAAGGTGGTATAGTGAGTGGGCGTGAAGCGCACGACCTCCCGCTGGTCGTCGGCGTTGTACCAGTCGCCGTCCAGGGTCGGGGCGATGGCGGCCTCGGCGGGGGAGAGGGTCATTACGTCGCCTCCCTTGGCTTGCATGGGCTGACTGCCGTAGGCGACCGGGGCACTGACGCCGGCCTCCGCACTGCCGTAGGTCGCGGGCCCTTCGGCGCTACGCGAGGTCATCGTACCTTCTCCCGGCAGGGTAGTGTTCGGGGTCATTACGGCGGGGCTCTCGCCGGGGTCGTAGGCCGGGCCTTCCAGTTCGGTGGGAGGCTGTCGGGTGTCCGTAGCCATGCCCTCTTCCTGACCGCCGAGACCGAGGGTGGAGCAGGAAATAAGGCAAATAAGCGGGAGTAACAGCAGGAGGTTTTTCATGGCGTGGCTGGATTTACCCACCCATAACGTGCAGGGGAGGGTGTAAATTGATGAAGGTAAGCACTTCGTCGGGTTCGTCCGTTAAAAAAAGGTAGTCGGCGTAGGCGCGTCCGGCCGCCAGTTGCTCGATCAGCGGGTACAACATGGTCTGCTTCGCGTACCGGTCCCGGCCCAGGAAAACCATCGGGCTGACGTAGTCGAAGGTCACGTAATGGTTCTGGGCGGCATCCATGAATATCTCCTGGGTGGTGCCGGCACTCCCCGGGGCGAAGACGATGCCGTAGAGGGCAATGGCCAGCAGCGTGTCCTCCCGGATACTGTTGCTGAAGTACTTGGCGATGTAAGTGGCGAAGAGATTACTCGGCTCGTGCCCGTAGAACCAGGTCGGTATGGCCAGGCTCTCCGCTCCGTCCGGGTACCGCTCCAGGATGGCGTAGGCGGCGGCCTGAAAACCGGGGTCCGTATACTTCGGGGCCTCGGCCAGCCGGGAAAATACCCACTCCAGTTCGGCTGAGGGGATACCCGCCAGGTAGGCCCCGAGGTTGGCGGCCTCCATGATGCCCGGCCCGCCCCCGGAAACTATGAAATAGCCCTGCTCGGTCAGTAATTTGGCGGTACGCACGCTGCGGCGGTAGTCTTCCGTATCCCGTCCGGTACCGTGGCCCCCCATGAACCCGACGCTCCTGCGGCGGGTCAGGCCGTTCGGCTGAAAGCGCAGCAACCGGCGCAGCCCTTCGTCCATGCTGAAATCGTGCAGTCGTTGCCACAGCGACTCGTTGATACTGGGGCACCGTTGGGAGTACTCGAAAGCACGGTAAATACGAAGATCGTAGCTGTCGTCTTCTCCCTCCCGGTACCCCTCCATGAGTTCCCCGTAGGTGTACAGGTTGCGGCGCAGCGGACGGTAGGGTAGCGTGTGCGGGGCGTGCAGGAAGTTGGCTCCCCGGCGGCGCAGGGCGATCTCCGTTTCCAGGTCCAGCCGGCATCCGACGAACAGGGTGGTGTCGTTCACCTCGATGCGCTCCCAGGGCAGGCGGATTTCGCGGAGGTCCACGTCGACGATCGTAGTGTCGCTCAGGTCGTTGGCGCCACTCAGGAGCCAGCTTTCGTCGATGGTGCGCAGGATGGGGCAGGCCGCGCCGGTAAATTTTGAAGACATTTATTTAGGTAGCTTTCCGTCGTGAAAGCGCAATCCGCCCCCGAAAGTTTGATCGCCCGCATCGGAACGCTGGCCGGCTGGCTGAATCTCCCCCTGATCGCCCTGATGGTCCTCGATGTCATTTTACGCAAGTTGTTCTCCGTCACGGCCACCTGGGTCATCGAGCTGGAGTGGCACTTCTTTGCCGTCATCTTCCTGCTCGGTATCCCCTACGCCCTCCAGCGCGACCGCCACGTGCGGGTGGACCTGTTCTACGAAAAATTCTCCCCCCGGGAGCGGGCGCTGGTCGACCTCGTCGGCAGCCTGATCTTCCTCATTCCCTGGGCCGCGGTACTGCTCTACACCGGCAGTCACTACGCCCTGGAAGCCTTCAGCAGCGGGGAGGGTAGCCCCAATCCGGGCGGTATCCCCCGCTTCTGGCCCATTAAAATGATGATCCCGCTGATGGCGCTGTTGCTCCTGCTCCAGGCCGTTTTAGAGATCGTAAAGGCGTACAAGATTTGGGCGGGGCCCCCGAATCGGGTCCGGGACTTGTCGGGCGACGGCGCGCGGGTGCAAAATTCACGAAAAGAGCGGGAAGTATGAGCCTGGCCGTCCTTGCCCTGATCCTGTTTGCGAGTATCTTCCTCCTGGTGCTCTACGGTTATCCGGTGGCCTTCACCCTGGGTGGCCTCAGTCTCCTCTACGCCTTCTGCTTCCTGGATGCCTCCGTTCTGACCCTGCTCCCCAACCGGGTGATGGGCACGATGGAAAACTCGGTCCTCCTGGCCGTTCCCCTCTTCATTTTCATGGGTATCATGCTGGAGAAGAGCGGTCTGGCGGAGCGGATGTTGCACGGTATGTCCCGCCTCTTCGGCTCCGTCCGGGGAGGGATGGCCGTCAGCGTAATCGTGGTCGGGGCGCTGCTGGCGGCTTCCACGGGGATCGTCGGGGCTACCGTCATCACCATGGGCCTGATCAGTCTTCCGCCGATGCTGCGGAAGGGGTATCCGCCCACCGTAGCCACCGGGGTGATCGCCGCTTCCGGTACGCTGGGGCAAATCATTCCCCCCTCCGTCGTGCTGGTCCTGCTGGGCAGCGTACTCGGGGTGAGCGTGGGGCAACTCTTCCGGGCGGCCCTCTATCCGTCCATGTTACTGGTCGGGGCTTACATCGCCTACATTCTTTTGCTGGGCTGGCTGCGGCCGTCGGTCCTTCCCGCCGGGGAGACCGAACGGATCGAGTGGGACGCCGCCTTCTGGCGGTCGCTGCTGGGCAGTCTCTTCCTGCCGTTGCTGCTCATCGTCGCCGTACTCGGTTCGATCCTGGCCGGTCTGGCCTCCCCGACGGAAGCGGCCGCCGTGGGGGCTGCCGGGGCCATCCTGCTGACCGCCTCTCAGCGCCGACTGAGCTGGGCCACCCTGAAGGATGTCTGCCGGGACACCACCCACCTCACGAGTATGGTCTTCATGATCCTGCTGGGGGCCACTACCTTCAGCCTGGTCTTCCGCGAACTGGGGGGCGATAGCTTCCTGGTGGGCCTCATCGAACGCTCCGACCTGGCCGAGTACCAGTTTCTGGCCCTGGTGATGATCGTCGTATTCGTAGCCGGGTTCTTCATCGATTTTATCGAGATCGTCTTCATCATCGTGCCGGTGGTGGCGCCGGTGTTCGTCGCGCTGGGGACCGACCTGATCTGGCTGGGCATCCTGCTGGGCATCAACCTGCAAACCAGCTTTCTTTCTCCACCCTTCGGGTTCGCCCTTTTCTACCTGAAGGGGGTGGCGCCTCCGGAAGTGACGACCGGGCACTTGTACCGCGGTATCGTGCCGTTTCTGCTTATCCAGGTGATTTTACTGGCCGTGGTGGTCTTTTTTCCGGAGTGGGTAGGGGTGAGGTAGGGAGGAGTAGATAGTTGGTAGGGATAGGCACTCCGGAGGTGTCGGTGTGCCTGGCTGCGCACTTTTTTGGGTGTAAATGCCCTTGATTAACGAATCACGATCAAGGATTGCCGATTAACGAGTGGCTGCCGCTGTTGCTTGCGGGCGAGGCAGGCGAAGCCGCCGGGGGGTACTTGCGGCAGCCAATCGTTAATCAGCTATCGTTAATCCGCCATCGTTAATCGGAGGACTGGACCTTTGCTGAATAGTGATCCTGAGCCCGACTATACCGGCTTCCTCCTCATTCATCAACCCGGCACCTGCGCGCCGCCGGCGGGGCAGTCCGGAATTTGCTACGGGATCAGCGCCCTTTGTTACCTTTGCGTCCGATGCAGACCACCCAAAAAACAGTAATGAAGAACCTCCTTTCCACCCGTGTTCGCAACATGGAAGAATCCGCCACCCTACGGATGGCCCAGCTCGGCCGCGAGGTAAAAGAGCAGGGACACGACGTGATCTCCCTCAGCCTCGGCGAGCCGGATTTCGATACCCCCGACCACATCAAGGCCGCCGCCAAGCGGGCCCTGGATGCCGGAAAGACGAAGTACACCCCCGTTCCCGGCATCCCCGAGCTGCGGCAGGCCATTTCCGATAAATTCAAGCGGGAGAACGGGCTGGATTACGCTCCCGCCCAGATCGTGGTCAGCACCGGCGCCAAGCAGAGTATCGCCAACGTTTGCCTGGCCCTGCTGGACGAGGGTGACGAGGCCGTCATCCTGGCGCCCTACTGGGTCAGCTACTCCGCGATGGTACAGGTGGCCGGTGGCGTACCGGTGATCGTCGGCGCGGGTATCGACGACGATTATAAGGTGACGCCCGCCATGATCGAGGCGGCCATCACCGACAAGACCAAGTTCATACTCTTCAGTTCCCCCTGTAACCCTACCGGCTCGGTCTACACCGCCGAGGAGCTGCAGGCGATCTCCACAATGCTCGCCAAGTACCCGGACATCCAGGTGGTGGCCGACGAAATTTACGAGCACATCAACTTCACCGGCAAGCACGCCAGTATCGGTAACTGCCCGGAAGTGAAGGACCGTACGATCACCGTCAACGGTTTTTCCAAGGGATTTGCCATGACCGGCTGGCGGCTCGGCTACATCGGTGCCCCCCGGGAGATCGCCGAGGCCTGCTCCAAAATTCAGGGACAGAGTACCAGCGGGGCCAACAGCATCGCCCAGTGGGCCGGTGTAGAAGGGCTCACTAGCAGTCTCGCCCCGACCCACGCCATGAAGGAGGCCTTCGGTCGTCGTCGCGAACTGATCATCGAAGGACTGGAGAAGATCGAAGGGCTACGGGTCAATCGCCCCCAAGGAGCCTTTTATCTCTTTCCGGACGTGAGTGCCTTCTTCGGTAAGTCCGCCGGGGAGTACACCGTCAACAACGCCGATGATATGTCCGAGTACCTACTCATGAAGGCCCACGTAGCCACCGTGACCGGCTCGGCCTTCGGGGCGGATGAGTGCATCCGGATCAGCTACGCGGCCAGCGAAGAGCAGCTGCGGGAAGCCGTGCGCAGGATCACGGAGGCCCTAAACGCGCTCGCCTAATACCCCGCTACGTCATCATCCGGGTTACGTTTGTCCCCGACGGCCTGGAGGCGGCCATCCGGGAGCCGCATCACCGCCTTGATGACGGCCATGGCATTTACCTCCCGCAGTTCGTGGCCCAGGGCACGCAGGCTATCGAGCACTGGCCCGGACAGGGCACCGGTTTCGTACAGTACCTGATCGGGTAACCACTGGTGGTGGAAGCGACCGGCGTCGACGGCGGCCTCCAGTGGCATGCCGTATTCGGCTACGTTGAGAAAGGTCTGGAGGACGGCCGTGATGATGGTGGAGCCACCCGGCGCGCCCAGGACGAGGAAGAGTTCGCCGTTTTTCTCTACGATGGTGGGTGTCATGCTACTCAGCATTCGTTTGCCGGGATGGATGGCGTTGGCCTCCTTACCGACGAGGCCAAACATATTGGGGACGCCCGGCTTGGCGCTGAAGTCATCCATCTCGTTGTTGAGGAAGAAACCGGCCCCGTCGACCATCACCTTGCTGCCGAAGTTACCGTTGAGGGTGGTCGTGATGCTTACGGCATTACCCATGCTGTCGACAATACTGATGTGGGTGGTCTCGAAGGATTCTTTCGTCAGGTTGACACCGGCCCCGATGGCCGTGCTGACACCGGCGCTGTCGGACCGGAAATCGGACATTCGATCCGCGAGGTAAGTGTCGGAAAGGAGGCTGTCACCGGGGACGGGATAGAAATCAGCATCCCCGAGGTACTCGGCCCGGTCGGCGTAGGCCCGCCGCATGGCTTCCACGGTGAGGTGAACCGAGGCCGTGGAATGGAAGCCGAGTTCCTTCAGCTCGTAGGGTTCCAGCATTTCGATCATCTGGGCGAGGGCGATACCGCCGCTACTCGGGGGCGGCATGGAAAGAATGCGGTATTCATCGTACTCCTTGACGACGGGCTGCCGCCATTTCGCTTCGTAGTTTTTCAGGTCCTGGTGGGTGATGATCCCCCCTCCGCCGGTCATTTCGGCGACGATGAGGTCGGCCGTCTCCCCTTCGTAGAAACCGGCGGGCCCGTTTGAGGAAATGCGCACCAGCGTCCGCGCCAGATCCGGCTGCGTCAGCAGCGTGCCCGCCACTACGGAGCTATCGGAGAAGGGGGTATTTTCGTTCATGGCGGCGAAGTCATCGTGGTAGCGTTTGAGGCGGTTGACCTCGCTCGGGCTCAGGCGGTAGCCCTCCCGGGCAAATTCGATGGCCGGCCCGACCAGGTCGGCCCATTCCAGGCTGCCGTAGCGCTCGTGCATGGCCCCGATACCCGCCACGGTTCCCGGTACGCCCACGGCCAGGTGGCCCCGCGTGCTCAGACCGGAAATGACGTTACCGGACCCGTCGAGGTACATATCCCGCCCCGCCGCCGCGGGAGCCATTTCCCGGTAATCCAGGCAGACCGGTTCCCCTTTCGCCGGGCGGTACACCAGGAAGCCGCCACCGCCCAGGTTGCCGGCCCGGGGGTAGACGACGGCCATGGCGAATTGTACCGCAACCGCCGCATCGATGGCGTTACCGCCCCGTTGCAGTACCGCGCGGCCCACCTCGGTAGCGAGGGGGTGGGGACCGGCCAGGGCGGCAGTAGCGTAGACCGCCGATTTTTCGGCAACGTAGTCGACTTCCGGGCTGTCCCGGCAGGCAATGAGCAAGAGTGGAAGCAGTAGTAGCAGATATTTTCCCATCCTGCAATATAGCGAGCCGTCTCGCACATATATTTGCCCCCATGCCCAACCAAACTACTGACCGCCTGCTCATGGTGCGGCCGGCCAACTTCGCACGCCAGAGTGCCACCGTTTCCGACAATGCTTTCCAGGATCAGCCGGACAGCAAACACTTTCACAAAATTGCCGAGGCCGCCCGGGGGGAGTTCGATAAAATGGTAGAATTGCTACGGGAGGCCGGCGTGACCGTCCTCGTGATCGAAGATACCCCCGTACCCGTCAAGCCGGACGCCGTCTTCCCCAACAACTGGTTCACCACCCACGAGGACGGCCTGCTGATGACCTACCCTTACTTCTACGCCCAGCGGCGGCACGAACGGCGAAAGGATATTCTTGAGTTACTGGATCTGAAATATACGGTGAACCGAACGGTGCCCCTGGAGCACTGGGAGAAGGAGAACCGCTTCCTGGAGGGGACCGGCTGCCTCATCCTCGACCGGGTCAACCAGGTCGCCTACGCCTGCCTGTCAAACCGCTGCGACCAGACGGCGGTGCACGACTGGTGCCTGGCGATGAACTACAAACCGCTGACCTTCACGGCCACCGACCCCCAGGGGCAGCCCATCTACCACACCAACGTGATGATGGCCATAGGGTCGGCCGCGGTCATCGTATGCCTGGATTGTATCGTCGATCCGGGGGAGCGGGCGGCGGTGACCGACGCGCTGCTGCTCGGGGGGCGCGAAATCGTCGAGATCAGCCAGGAGCAGGTTGCGCAATTTGCCGGAAACGCCCTGGAACTGAGTACCGACCGGGGTCCGTTGTGGGTGATGAGCAGTTCCGCCTTTCATTCGCTCACCGAGGCGCAGACGGCAAGGTTGCTGGCCCCGGCCGGTATGCGGCTGCTGCACGTCGACCTGCCGAACATCGAACGTTTCGGAGGCGGCAGTGCCCGTTGTATGATGGCGGAGATCTTCCTGCCCCGGAAAAGTTCTTAACAAATATTAATTTAACTTAACCTATCCGTAGCGGAGGGTAGCGGGAAAAGGGGGGTTATTTGTTGGCAAACACTCCGACTATGAAGACTTCCAAATTGTATTTGTACTTGTCCTTTCTGTTTATTGCCCTCGCTAGCCTGCCCGGTTGCCGATCCGTAGACAAACTGGTGGAATCCGGAAATTACGAGGAAACCATCGAACTGGCTCAGCGTCGGCTGACGGGTAAGGACCGCAAAAATCCGAAGTACGTCGCCGCCCTCGAAAAGGCCGTTAACCGGGCCAACGAGCGCAACGTCGAGGAAGCTCGCCGGATCGAGGAAAGCGGTACCCCCGACTGGGTTCGTATTCACTCCATTTATACGGACATCCAGCGCCGGCAGGATGCCCTTCAGCCGCTGTTGCCGCTGGAAGATAAGAACGGCCGCCCGGCCAACTTCAAGTTCGTCCGCGTCGAACCCCTCATCGTGACGGCCGCCGAACGGGCTGCCGAACAGCTGTACACCGAGGCCGGGGAGGAACTGACCGCCGCGAGGGCCGGAGACAAGGCCGCCGCCCGTACCGCTTACGCTACCCTGGAGCGGATCGGTCGTTACCAGTCGGATTACCGGGATGTCGCTTACCTGTCCGGGGAGGCCGAGCGACTGGGGCACGTTTTCGTGAAGGTAGACGTGGAAAACCGCAGCGGTGGCTACCTGCCCCGTGGGTTCAACGCCGAACTGCTCCGCGTCCGGACCACGGAGATGAACGACCGCTGGCGGACCTACGACTTCGAGGCCCGCTCCGACCGGCAGTACGATTACCGGGCCGGTATCATCATCGACGATATTCAGGTGTCTCCCGAACGGGAAAACCAGCGGGAGTACCGGGAAGAAAAAGAGATCACGGACGGGGAAGAGTACGTGCTGGACGGTAACGGTAACGTAGCCAAGGACACGCTGGGTAACGATATTACCCGCCCCCGCCGCATCATCGTGACGGCAGACGTGATCGAGGTACTACAGACAAAATCCGCCATCGTGACCGGTAGTCTGCGCCTGTTCGACCTGCGGAGCGATCGCGTCGTGCAGGAGGAGGAACTCTCCGCCGAAGCGGTCTTTGAGAACTACGCCAGTACGTTCCGGGGCGACCGCCGGGCCCTCAGCCGGGATTCCCGCTCCCGGATCGGTAACCAGCCCGTTCCCTTTCCTACCGACGAGGAACTGATCCTCACGGCGGCGGACGAGTTGAAACCGCAGTTGCAGAATATTCTTCGGCGGAGTTACCGGGTCATCTGAAAAGGATTGAGGGGTTGAAGGATGATAGGATCGAAGGTGGCCCTACCTTTAATCCTTACATCCTCTAATCCTTTTCCCTTGAACTACTGTCCCCACTGCGCATCCCCCGAACTGACCAAATCCATCCCACCCGGAGATAACCGGCCCCGGCTGGTGTGCGGAAACTGTGAGACCATTCACTACCAGAACCCCAAGATCGTGGCGGGGTGCCTGCCCGTCTGGGAAGATAAGGTACTGCTGTGCCGCCGGGCCATCGAACCGGCCTACGGACTGTGGAACATCCCGAGTGGCTACCTGGAGAACGGCGAGGGGGTACTGGAGGGGGCCAAACGCGAGGTATGGGAGGAGGCGGCCGCCCGGACGACGAATGAGTATCTCATCTCGTTGTATAACCTGGAGAAGATTAATCAGGTGTACCTGCAGTACGTAGGGGAACTGGTGAACGGTGATTTCGGGGTGGGGGAGGAGAGCCTGGAGTGCCGGCTGTTCACGCAAAAGGCGATCCCCTGGGAGGAGATCGCCTTTACGAGTTCGGTTTTTACGCTGAACAAATACTTCTCGGACCGGAAGGCGGGGCGGCGGGTGCTGCACCAGGCTTCGTATCCGGAACTGGGAATTTAATTACCAAGCGGAATCATGATGCCCACGGCAGCGCCGATCTGACGCTGCTTGATGCTGAAGGTATCATCGTCCGAGATGTCACTCAGGGCGGACTGGTAGCGGCCCTCCACGAAGAAGTTAAAGCCACCGGCGCCGAAGGTCACGCCACCGATACCGGCAACCTGAAGACCACCTCCGCTTGATGCGGTCGGCGTCGAAATCAATGTCCCGCTCACCGTCAATACCGTTGTCAACGGAACCACTGACCGCATAAGTGATGTAGGGGCCGGCACCGATGTAGATGCCAACCGGACCGTCCATATTGAAGTTGAGGCGGGCCAGGGCACCCAGGTCAAGGTAGCTGATCGTCTGACTACCCAGGGTGATGTTGTCCGCATTGATGGCGTAGCCGCGATTCTGGTAATTGATTTCCGGCTGTATGCTGACGATGTTGGTGCCGAGGGGGAGGTTGGCAAAAATACCGAGCATCAGATTGCCTTCACCTTCGGTGTCTATTTCGATGTCACCGGCCTCAATCTTGGCATCGGTAGAGTTATAGCCGACACGGACACCGAAAGTTGCCTGGGCGGAGAGGGTAGTGCAGCAAAGTACTGCCGCGAAGAGGGAATAAATTGTTCTTTTCATACCTGGCATAACTGGGTATATAAATCCCATGTTCGGGCGGAAGTGTGTTAAAATTAAACAGGCCCCGCTGCCACTGACAACGGGTCATCGGGAGCCTGAAATTTACCGGTTCACCGGTCGCCCAAAGGGAATCTGGATTCCGGCGCTGATACCGAAAAGGTTCTGCTTGCTCTTCAGGATCTCATCTTCCACGTCGTCGAAAACATCCCGCAGACCGGCCTGGTAGCGGGCTTCGGCAAAGAAGATAAGCGTACTGGAAAGGTTGGTGAAGTTCATACCGGCCACGCCGGTCAGGAAGAGCCCTGTCCGGTTAACTCCAGACTCATCATCGTCGAAGTCGATATCTTCGCTGAAGTCGTCTTCGAACTGGAATTCTCCGTTAAGCGCATAGCTGTAGGCGGGGCCGGCACCGAGGTAGAAACTCAGCGGGTTTTCGCGGGCCAGGTTGACGCGGAGTAATGCCCCGACGTCGAGATTGGAAAAGGCGATAGTAACCTCATCCCCGAAGCCGGTGTCGGTGATGGTCGCTCCCCGGTTCAGGTAATTGATCTCCGGCTGCAGGCTGAGCAGGCCCTCTGCGAGGGGGAGATCCAGAAACAAGCCGAGCATCACGCCACTCCTCCGCTCGGTATCCAGTTCCGTGATGTCGATGAAGTCGGCGTCAATCTCAAAGTTGATCCCGGTGGTTACGTAGCCGGCCCGGATACCGACGGACTGGGCGGAGAGACAGGTGCTACCGAACAGGATCAGTAGTAATAGGGTGTGTAGGGTGTTTTTCATGCGCCAAATATAAAAGGAGCGAATACTTAAAAAAGAACGGGCCCCGATCTGCGTAGATCGAGACCCGTTCTTTAAGGGTTTCTTATGATTGAAGTGGACGGCGGACGTCCGATTTAGTTACCCAGCGGGATACGGATTCCTCCGTTGATGCCGATGGATTTCCACTTGCTGCTCAGGTCGATGTCATCGTCACTGTTGAGATCTGAAAGACCGGCCTGGTAGCGTACTTCGGCGAAGAACATTTCGGCGAAGGTGAGCACCGGCCGGCCACGGCCAATCTGGAGGTTGAAGCGGTTGAAGCCGTCGTTGTCGTCGAATTCGATCTTTCTCGTCATCCACTTCACCGCTGAGGGCGTAGCCGGAACGGGACCGGCCGCGCGTAGATGCCGATGTTGCCGTTGTCCGCTGACACTGTACTTGAGCAGCGCGCCCAGGTCGAGGTAGGAGAGGTTGGTCTTGATTTCGTCTCCGCCAAAGTCAACGTTGTAGCCACGACCGACGTAGCTGAGTTCCGGGGAAATCATGCAGAGCACCAGCACCGATGGGTAGGTCTACGAAAGCACCGAGCATGAGGTTGATCTGGGCGTCGAAGCTCAGATCACATGCCCTCGGCTTTGAAACTGGCATTGGTAGAGTTGACGCCAAGCCGGGCACCGAAGTGCTGAGCGGAGAGGCCGGTGGTAGCGAAGCAAGCTACGAGGAGGATGAATAGGGATTTACGCATAATAAACTGGGTTAGGATGAGTGAAGTCAAACCGGCAGGGTGCCGGTTGCGACATCAAATCTATTTCAAATGTCGGCAAACCGCCAAATTTTTATTGTTTCGGTAACAATAGGGCTACGGCCCGTGCCAAATCCTCCGGCGTATCGATGCCCACGGAGGCGTGTTCGGTGAGCCCCACCTGGATGGGGTAGCCCGCCGCCAGCCAGCGCAGTTGTTCCAGACTTTCGGCTCCTTCCAGCTCACCGGGCGCAAGTTGTGTCAGCTCCCGCAACGTTTCCGCCCGGTAGGCATAGAGGCCCAGGTGCTGGAGGTGGCTCCCGGCATCGATCCAGCGGCCTACGGGTACGTCCCGCAAGTAGGGCACGGGGTGCCGACTGAAGTACAGGGCTCTGCCGCTTTCGGCCCGGACGACCTTGACGACGTTGGGAGACAGCAATTCCTTTTCCTCCGTGATCCGCCGGCAGAGGGTCATGATCCTTACCTCCGGGTCGGTGAACGCCGCGATCACCTGGTCGATCTGCGCGGGGTCGATGAAGGGCTCGTCTCCCTGAACGTTGACGACCACTTCCGCCTCCGGGAAAGTGACCGGCTACCTCGGCGACCCGGTCGGTTCCCGAAGGGTGATCCGCGGCCGTCATGACCGCCCGGCCGCCGAAACCCAGCACGTGGTCCAGGATGCGCTCGTCGTCGGTCGCGACCACTACGGTATCCGACCCCGGAGGCTTCCACCCGGCGGTACACCCGCTCGATCATGCTGCTGACCGGCAATGTCGGCGAGCGGCTTACCGGGAAAACGGGTGGATTGGTAACGGGCGGGAATGACGGCGAGGATCATGGGTGGATTTTTGGACCGTTAGGAGGTGGAAAGTTGGACCGTTGGACCGTTGAGTGGATAACGGTCCGAAGGTCCAAAAATCCAACGGTCCAACACGTCCAACGGTCCAAAAACCATCACCCCGGAAAACTGGGCCGCACCTCCACCTTACTGGGTAGCGTCCGCGCGGGCATCCGGAGCAGGTCGATCACCAGCTGGCCCAGGTCCTCGATCTGGATCTTCCAGGCATCGCCGTCGTCGGGTGTATTGCCGTTGAAGTGGGTGGCCACCGAGCCGGGCATGATGGTCGTGGTCTTGATCCCGTCACCGCGCACGTCGAGCATCACGGCCTGGGTGAAGCCGACCAGTCCGAACTTACTGGCGTTGTAGGCCGAGCCCTTGGCGAAGAAATTGGTACCGGCCAGGCTGGCGATGGTAATCAGGTAACCCTGGCTGGCCTTCAGGGGGTCCAGACTGGCCTTGACGGAATTGAATACCCCGGTCAGGTTGATGTCGATCGTCTCCTGCCACTGTTCCGGGGTGAGTTCCTGGATGGGAGCGAAGTGGCCGACCCCGGCGTTGGCGACCACGACGTCCAGGCTTCCGAACTCGTCGGTCGCTTTCTTAACGGCGGCCCGCTGGCTCTCCAGGTCGCGCACATCCGCCTCCACGCCGATCACCCGACCGGGATGGCCGAGGGCGTTAAGCTTACCGGCGGCCTTATCCGCGCTTGCCCGGCTCCGGCTGGTAATAACGACATTCACGCCGTTCTCGATCAATTTCTCGGCCACGCCGTACCCGATTCCCTTACTGCCGCCGGTTACGTAGGCGGATTGCTGTGTTAATTTTTCCATACCCGGGTAACGCATCAGTCCGGCCGTAGTTTGCAACTTATCCCGCCGGCCCGGTGTCTGTTTTTACCGTATGGAGCAAGGATTGAAAATCGGTTTGGCCCTCTCGGGGGGCGGGGCCCGGGGAGCGGCCCACGTCGGTGTGATCCGGGCCCTGCTGGAGCACGATATCGTTCCCACCCACGTAAGTGCCGTCAGCGCCGGGGCCATCATCGGGGCACTCTACGCAGCGGGGCGGACCCCGGACGAGATGATGGACTTTGCCATCAAGTCGAGCCTGGTCCGCCTCTACAAGGTGGGGATGCCCATCACCGGACTCACCAAACTGGATTACCTGAAGGAACGGCTCGCGACCCTGATCCCGGAGAACAGTTTCGCGGGGTTGCTGCTGCCCCTGCACGTCGGGATCACCAACCTGAATACGGGTGCCCAGGAACTCCGGTCTTCCGGGCCGCTGCACGACATCGTGGCGGCCAGTTGTTCCATCCCCTTCGTCTTCAAGCCGGTGGAACTGGACGGCAGTCAGTACGTCGACGGCGGCGTGGTCAAAAACATGCCGGTGGAACCGCTGATCAACGATGCGGATTACATCATCGGGAGCAACCTGATGCCCTACGCGAACCTGCCGGCCACCAATGTGCACTCCGTGATCGGAATCGTCTGGCGCTGCTTCGACCTGGGCATCATGGCCAATACCCTTCCTTCGATGAACCTCTGCGACATCGTGATGGAGCCGCCGCGCCTGAACGACTACAATATCTTCAACCTCACCAAGATGCGGGAGATGCACGACGTCGGCTACGAGGAAACGGTACGGCGGGTGCGGGAGATCCGCAACGGGATCGAGCTGAAGCAGGAATTACTTTCCGCCATGCGGGAATGAGGGGCCGAGTCGGTAAGCTCCCCCGGGATCAGCGAACAGAACGAACGCGGATCGTTTTATAAGAAAACCCTGCACCCGCGCGCCGTCGCCCGAAGAGGCGCCTATTTTTGCCTGACCCGGGCGGTGGCCGCTCCATCCCTCACTCCTCATCAACTTACCGTGTACCGCGTCGTCAACTCCCTCTTTCGCACCTATCTGAGCCGGTACCGGCGGGAGTTGCAACGGCATTACGAAGATCCGGCGGGGCTGCAGGCGGAAGTGCTGGACGGGCTGCTGCGACGCCAGCGGGATACGGAGTTCGGCAAGGCCCACGATTTTCACGGGCTGATCCGGGAACCCCGCCGCTTCGCCGAACGGGTGCCGGTGCGGAACTACGAGGCCCACCAGCCCTACATCCAGCGCACGCTGGGCGGCGAACAGCGGGTACTGACCCACGACCCGCCGGCCTGGGTCGCCACGACGAGCGGGACGACGGGAGCCGTCAAGTACCTCCCCCTGACCCAGCACGCCATCAGTGACATTCACCTGCGGGGCAGCTGGCTGAGCCTGGCGGCGCTGTACAACAAGCGGCAGGACGCCCAGGTGTTCAGCAGCAAGAACCTGTTGATCGGCGGGGCCTTCAAGGGGATGCACCCGACGGCCGGAGTGCCCCAGGGCGACATCAGTGCCGTCATCATCCGGAGTATTCCGCGCCTCATGCGGCCGTTCTACATTCCGGACGTCGAACTGGCCACGGCGGTGAATTACGAGGAAAAAATTGAACGGATCGCCCAGCTGGCGGCCCGGGAGGACGGCATCACCGTGCTCGGCGGCGTACCCACCTGGAACCTGCCGCTGTACCGGCGCATCCTGGAACTGCACGGCGGCGACACGATGCTGGACGTGTGGCCGGAAGCCCAGGCCTTCAAGCACGGGGGGGTGAATTTCGAACCCTACCGCGAGCAGTTTCGCCGGCTGTTTCCGGACCCGGATTTTGTGTTCCAGGAGATCTACAACGCCACCGAGGGCTTCTTCGGCGTGCAGGACCGGGACGACCTGCGCACCATATTACTGTTGCTGAGTAACGGGATGTACTACGAATTCGTCCCCTGGGACGCCTACCAGCGGGAGGAGTGGGGTGCCGCCGTCCCCCTGACGGGCGTCCGGACGGGTGAGATCTACGTCATGCTCATTACCACCTGCGCGGGGCTGTACCGCTACCCGATGGGTGACCTGATCGAGTTCACGCAAACCGATCCCTTCCGGCTGCGCATCCTGGGGCGCACCCAGGAGTTCGTCAATGCCTTCGGGGAGGACCTGCTGCGCAGCGAGGCGGAGGAAGCACTACTGGCGGCCTGCGTGGGCGCCGGGGCGCAGGTGCGGGAATTTACGATAGGACCGGAGTACATCGAACTGGGCAAGAGCGGTCGTCACCACTGGCTGATTGAATTCGAACGCCCGCCGGACGACCTCGAAGTATTCAACCGATTACTGGACGAGGCCCTGATGGAGCGCAACTACAACTACGCCGCCAAGCGGAGTAACGACTTCGCCATCCGCCGCCACGCCCTGACCGTGGTACCGGACGGTTTCTTCCGTGAGTGGCTGAAGCAGCGGGGAAAACTGGGCGGACAGCACAAGGTGCCAAGACTGGCCAACAACCGGAAATTACTGGACGACATGCTCGGCCAGCTCGGAAAGGCGTAAGTACCTTACCAAAAGCGTTAAAACGTCGTTAAGGCGTCTAAATGACCAACCATCAGCCGTTTAGTGATTATCTTTAGTGCACACCAAACACCCACACCATGAAGCACTTTACCCTTTTGCTCGCGCTGTTTTGTTGCGGCGGATTATCCTTACTCACCTCCTGCTCTCCCGATTCGCTCGGTTCCGACTTTACGGAACCGGACGAGATCGTTATCCCGGACCGCGACCCGGATGCGGTGCGGAACGGCTACGTGATCACCGGGTCCGAGTATCCGCTGAATCACGGCTACACCGTAAGTACCACCAGGAACGACGGACGTTACTTCCATTACTTCATTCTCACGGATACCGACGTGCTCGGACCGGACGGTGGCCTGACCGGCCGCAGTGACGCCGTGGCCATAACGTTGGTCGGCGGTCAGACTCTGGAGGCGGGGGATTACCCCGTCAGTACGCGTTCCCCGGGCACCGCCCAGATCGGGCAGGCCATACAGTTAGAGCTACTGGCCGATCAGGATTTCGGCGAGGGCAGCGTCGGCGTTCCGGGGCTGATCTCCCGGGCTTCGGTGAACGTCAGTTACTCCGGTGAGAGGATTCAGCTACGCTGGAGCGGAAGTATGTACGGCGAGGAGACCTCCGGGAGTTACTCCGGCGATCTGCAACCGTTGAATTACGATGCCCCGGCCGTCGCGGACGACCACCTGTCCGGCTTGCCCGCCGGCCTGGAGTTTTACGAAGAGACCACCCCGCTAAGTATCGCCTACCTGGAAAAGGTGACTCCGGCTTCCTACCTGCTGACCAACCACTACCGGCTGACGCTGTGTGAGAACGAGGTACACGAGGACGATCGGCTCACGGGTACCACTGACATGATCCAGTTAACGTTTGCGCTCGCGGGTGATCTCAAGGACGGAGTCTATACCTACGATTACGAGGAGCAGGACTACTTGGGATGGATCCTCGGCGGACAAACGGGTACCTGGTACTGCTCAAACATGAACTTCTCCACCAACCGGGCGGACGACGACGTCCCCGCTCCCCGCGGGCGCACCACGCTGCGCATCAACGACGGAACGGCCGAGATCGGCTTCGACTACACCACCAGCACCGGGGCCGCCATTCGGGGTTCCTACGTAGGCCCGCTGGTCCACATCAACGAATAACCCAGTCTTAAACCCTTTTAATCCATTACCCATGCTTATCAAGACATTATCCCCCCTTTTCGGTCTGCTCCTGCTGGCCCTCTGCTTCACCTCCTGCGACCCCGAGACGGAAGGAGTTACGCTTTCCGAGCCGGACATCCTAGGCGAAAATTATTTTGACATCGACGGACAGAAAAGCGGACTGGATTTCGGTTACATGAGTGACTACACTTTTGGTAATCCATCGTCTAACATGTACAGTATCACCCTGACCACTTCCGACGTTGAGCGCAACGGCCGCCTACTCGGACGCAGCGACATGATCACCTTCATCGTTACCAGCGATACGCCCGAGATTCAGGAAGGATCTTACCGGATCGAACCGTTCTGGGACGGAACCACCCCCAACGTCCTGTTTGGTGGTATGTACTGTCAGAATATGAATTTTGCCACCGGCTCGGCCGACGATGACGTGCCGACCGTTGCCGGTACGATGACGTTGACCCGACAAGCGGAGGAAGTGTCGATGGACCTTGATTTCAATCTCATGGATGGCCGTCCGATGACCGGTCATTACGAAGGTGAACTCAAAGCAGTCGATTAGTACCCGACCACGATCTGACCTAAGAAGGGGGTTGACTGCCGGCAGTCAACCCCCTTCTTAGGTCAGGTAAGACCGCATGGGGTCGGTCAGTTCCGGTTCGTCAACGGTCAGAAAAACGCTACGCAGTTTGTGGTAGGTAGCCGGATAAGTCGACGGAAGCATTATCGATGCTCTGGCAGGCCGCTCCGGTATGGAACCAGGAGCCGCGTGGCGAGGTTGC
Organism: Lewinellaceae bacterium; assembly: GCA_963838715.1. GTDB lineage: Bacteria > Bacteroidota > Bacteroidia > Chitinophagales > Saprospiraceae > Neolewinella. Next base: position 528,830 of record CAWISE010000009.1, on the reverse strand, counting down.
TGGCTGCCGTGCGTTGGGCCGTCGTCAGCCGTGGCACGAGCCTGCCTTTGTTCGCACTCGTTACGTCGATCATGGCCTAAGCGTCGGAATCACTGTGATGCCGACCTGGGCCGGAAGGGAGGTCGGCAGCGCACCGCAAAGGAGGGCGACACGTAGGTTTTTCGCCTGGCAAAGTTGCGGTGAGCCAGCCGCGTGCCGGCACACGGCAGGGGGGACAAATGGGGGACACGCCAAACGACAGCTGCACCTGCGTCGCATTTGGGCGAGGACGCAGGTGCAGCGTGCACGAAAAACCAGCAAAGTGATTACAGTCAGTTACACAGGTCGCGGACGGCCGACCAGCCATCAGCAGATTCTACGATCACCGCCTCGTCCGTGGAGACCAGGGTGATGGTCACCGGGAAGGCCAGCCGTACGGCCACGTCGTCGGGCGTGCGGTTCAGCAGGCGCAGCCACGCGGCCCGGGAATCGACCGTGGTAACCTCCTCGCCCACCAGCAGGTCGAGCGGGTACTGGAAAGTGAAGCAGGCCTGGCGGTCGTCGTCCCGCTGGTCGCAGCGATGGCGCAGGCGATTCAGCTGGGCGCGGTTCTCCACTACGATGGCACGATCCGTACCAGTCAGCATAACCGTAATGGGGAAGTTGATGCGGATCGCGGCGTCACGGCCGGCGGCGCGCAGCACCCGGCGCCAGGCCAAACCGCTTTCAACGGTCACGGGACGGCCATTCACCGTCAGCGCGATCGGGAAGTTGTAAGTGAAGCAGGGTTCGTCGGCGGCATTGTCCCGGGCATCGCAAAAATTGCGCAGGCGACGGAAGCCGGCAAACTCGGAGACGGTCACCGTATTGCCGTTCACCAGGGTTACGTCGAAGGGGTAGACGAAGTTGGCGGGGATTTCGGCATTCCTGATACGGCGCAGGGCGGTGCGCAGGTCCTCCCCGTCTTCGGCGGTCACGACCGTCCCGTTACGCAGGACCAACTGGACGGGAAAAATGAAGCGGAAGCAGGGACGGCGATCGGATTCATCCATTCCGTTACCTCCATCGGCGTCGGGTGGCGGCAGGAGGGCAGCATCGAGCAGGGCGGGCATGTCTTCCTCAATGACCACGTCGGTAACCACCCCGTCGGGGGCGGTCTCTTCCTCGATCCGGTCGGGGTCACAGGAGAAGAAAGTGAGGGTCAGCAGGGGCAGAAACAGGAGGGTTAAAAGTTGTCGGCAGGAAAAAATCATGGAAATTACGGTTGCGGAGGTCGGGTAAATCACGACTTCCCGGTTGGAGAGGGTGAACTGCGCTCACGAGGCGCTTCGTTCTCTTGAATCCCCCACTGCGAATTTACCCTACCCGCCCTACATAAATTTTTTCGCCCGCCATGCCGACCCAACCTGCGACTAATGTATGCGACCAAGGTGTATTCGACGCCACCTTCCTGAAAGTGGCCCCTCGCTTGCGCAATTACCTGTACTACCGCTGCGGAGAGAGGGAGACGGCAGCCGATTTCGTGCAGGAGGCTTTTCTCCGGCTCTGGGAGAACTGCGGTAAGGTGAACCCAGACAAGGCCTCCGCCTGGCTGTACCGTGTAGCGGAAAATCTACTGTTCAAGCGGTCGGCCCGTGCCCGAGTAGTCCGGAAATACGAATGGCGGCACGAGGGGTTGCAGTCAAGTGTCGAGTCTCCCTACGACACCCTGGCCGAACGGGAATTCGCCGAACGCCTGCGGTCCGCCATCGCCGCCCTGCCCGATGGCGCGCGCGAGGTCTTCCTCCTCAACCGCATCGACGGAATGAAATATCGCGAGATCGCCGACTTGCTGGGTATCAGCCAAAAAGCCGTCGAAAAACGCATGCACCGCGCCCTGGTCAGCCTGCGGGAACTGCACGCCAACGTTTGACCGCTTCCGTAATCCTTAATCCGTCCACCCCATGATGTCCTCCCCCCTACCTGACGATACGATCCTCGCCCGCTGGCTCGGCGGCACCCTGAGTGAGTCGGAGGAACGCTCGCTCCGTGAGCGACCCGATTTTCCCGATTACGAACGGATTGCCCGGGTCGCCGGCGAATGGCAGCCCCCTCCCTACGACGCCCGGACGGAACTGGCCCGATTGAAGAAACGGCGAACCGTTCCAGTACGGAGAACGCTCCGGCCGCTGCTGGCCGTGGCTGCTACCCTGGCCCTGCTACTGATCGCCTGGTCGGTCTGGCCGCGACCGGGAAAAGCATTGCACGCCGGAGTTGCCGAGACCACGTTGGCTACTTTATCCGATGGGTCCGTCGTCCGGCTGAACGCAGCTTCGGAATTTACTTTCCGGGAGCATGACCGGCGGTTGGGTGTACTGGAGGGAGAAGCCTGGTTCGAGGTTAAGCAGGCCGAGGAACCGTTCGTAGTCGAGACCACGGCTGGGTCCGTTACGGTGCTAGGGACCAGTTTCAATGTCTACTCGCGGGAGGGCAGCCTGCGTGTCAGCTGCGTGACGGGGAAGGTCGCGGTTCGCCCGACTGACCGTTCGGGGGAGGCGCTGCTCACGCCCGGGCAAACCGCCAGCCTCCGCCCCGGGGAAGTACTGGTCACCGGCCCCACCGACGAGGCTGAGGCCCTCGACTGGCTGGAGGGCGTTTCCGCATTCACCGCCCGGCCCCTGCGGGAAGTTATCCGGGAGTTGGAGCGACAATTTGGCCTGGAATTTTCCCTGCCCGACGAACTGGATCGGGACCAGAAAATTACAACCGCTTTCCCAAACGACGACCCGGCCGCCGCCTTAGATCTCGTGTTCGGGGCCCTGCCCGCCATCCGGTTCTCCCGCTCCGGCGATACGGTGACCGTTACCGTACCTTGAGTGGATGAAGGTCGGGCGGATGGGTCGGGTACTGGTGGGGCTGGCGTGCTGCTGGCTGGCCGCGATCCCGTTGTATGGGCAACCCGCCCCCATCCTTTCGATCACGGCGGATTTTCGGGACCGGCCCCTCACCGAGGTGATCGACCAACTGAAAGCCGACCACGGCCTACGGTTTTCTTACCTGGAAGAGGCCGTGGCCTCCCTGCGCGCCAACTGTCGGTTTGAGCAGGCCGACTGGACGGAGGTGGCGGACTGCCTGTTCCGGAGCCAGGGACTGGAAGTCAAAACCATCAGCGGTAACTACGTTGCGCTGCGCGCCGACGGCAGCCGGCCCCGGGAACTTTGCCTGCGGGTAGTGGGGCCGGACGGGGATCCTCTCCCCTTCGTTTCCGCCATCCTTACCGGTCGGGACACCCTGCTCTCCGCCGACGAGAACGGGTGGCTCCGCGCACGGCCACGGGTAAGCAGCCAGGATAGCCTGGAACTGCATTACCTGGGGTATAAAAACCGTACCGTAGCCATCCGAGACGACTGCGCGGACGTCACCCTGACCGCCGCTTCCGTCGAACTGGCGGCGGTCACCGTGACGGAATACCTTACCCCGGGCATCAGTACGACTACGGAAGGACGACGCATTCTCATTGACCCGCAGCGGACGGCCGCCGTACCCGGCTTCGCGGACCGCGGCGTTTACCGTACCCTGACCCTCCTTCCTGGAATCAACAACCTCAACGAGACGGCGGGAGAACTCAGCATTCGCGGCGGGACGCCCGACCAGAACCTGATCCTCTGGGACGGCATTCCTGTCTATTTCACGGGGCACTACTTTGGTATGATCTCCCCCTTCAGTCCGCAACTGGTAGACAGGATCGATGTCTGGCGGGGGCAGGCCGAGGCGGCCTACGGGGGTCGGGTTTCCGGCGTCATCCGGATGAGTACGGAGGACGAAGTCGCGGCTTCCCCTTCCGCCGGGATCGGGCTGAGCGGGTTGCAGGCGGATGGGGATCTTCGCCTGCCCCTGATCGCCGGCAAGTCCGATGTCGTACTGGGCTTCCGCACCTCTCTACCACTCTTGCTGGAGGGGCCTACTTACCGCAGCTACCGGGACCAGGCACTACAGGGGTCCGGCCCGGGACAAGCAATAACGGCCCCGAACGGTAGTCAATCCACCACCGAGACCTTCAACTTTAGGGAGTTCAACGGTCGCTGGCTATGGTTGCCGGCGGAGGGCCACCGTATTACCCTGAGTGGTTTTCACCAGTACGACGATGCGCGGTACACCACAGATGATGATGCCAATGCGGATGTCACCACCGACGATCTCGAGAGCCGCAACCTCGGAGCCAGCCTCCGCTATGCCCGTGAGCTGGCCAACGGCCGGGAACTGAGATTGCAACTCGTAGCCACTGACTTCGACAACCTGGGAGAGAACAGACAAACGACGCGGCGGATCGCTAACGTGGTCCGGAGGGAAAGTAGCATCCGGGAGGTGTCCGGAAAAGCGGCATTCAGGAAAGCGTATGGGGCCGGACAGCAATCCCGCTCACTTGATCTGGGAATGGAGTGGCAGCAATTCATTCACGGTTTCCGCCTGAGTGCCGAGAACGAGCGGGCGGGAACGCTACGTCAGGCCGGAGTTCGCGGCGGGCGGGCGGTGGCCGCGGCGGCCTTCGGTACCTACGCCTGGTCTCCGACGGAGACGATCCGACTGGAGGCCGGGGCGAGACTGCCCTACTATTCGCCGACCAAGACTGTGTACTTAGAACCCCGCCTCAACGGTACTCTACATCTAACGTCCAGCTGGCATCTACGCGCGGGACTTGGCGTGAACCACCAGTTCGCCGTCCGTATCCTGGACTTAGAAAACCGTCGCATCAGCGGGTCCGCCCCGCTGTGGACAATGGCGAATGGGGGGGACTTTCCCGTTCAATCGGCGCGTGAATTCAGCCTGGGGGTTACCGGACAACCCGGTTCCTGGCTGCTGGAACTGGAGGGCTACCACAAGTACGTTTCCGATCTCTCGGCTACTTACCTGGACCTGACGATCACCGGCTTCCCGATCGGTAGTTCCCGGGCGAGCGGACTGGACCTGCTCATTAAGAAACGCTGGGGCCTGGCTTCGGCCTGGGTCAATTATTCCCTCAGCAAGGCAGACTATCTCTTTCCCGACGTAGCCGCCGAGGCTTTTCCGGCAACGACCGATCGGCGTCATCAACTGCGCCTCGTCCAGACCCTGACTTTCCACCGCTGGGAACTAAGCCTCGGCTGGCGCTTGCAAACGGGCAGCCGCTACACCGCATACACGATCGGACCGACCCGGGCCACCGACGGCAGTCTCCGGGCGAACCTGCTCCCGGGCGGGGTAAATGCGGAAAAATTACCAGTGTATCACAGGGCGGACCTTTCCCTTACTTACGGCTGGGCGTCCGGGGCCCCTTCACCCTGGAGCGGACTTATCGCGCTCTCCCTGGTAAATGTCTATGGACGGGATAATTTGCTGGAACGAGACTATACGCTAGGTCGCCGGGCGAATCCGGACCGGCGGAACCCCCGCTTTTTCGCGACTACGGTCGATCGGTTGGGACTTAGTTTCACTCCGAATGTGACGGTTAGCTTGCGCTGGGGGAAACCACGCCCCTGATGCCCCTACTTTTATCAATGCGTTTGCACGCACTGGGCCACTGGTGAATCTCGATAACTAACTTAGGTTCAGCCGCTGACGGCATTTTTTTGCACCAGCAACAGGGCTTGCTCCAGGCGGGCGGGGCCGTAGATGCAAGCTGTTTTCCAAGGCGGCAGGATGGTTTTGAAGCGATCAAAAAGCTGCTCCCGCTCCCTCAGATCGGGTGTCTCCCGCAGGGAGTCGGCCACGTAGGGGAGGTCGGGGGCCAGCAGCAGAATCAGTTCGTAGTCCAGCCGTTCGGAGGCCGCCATGATCTCCGGATCGACGGTCCCGTACTTTACCTCCGACCAGATGCGGAGGTTGACCGCACCGGTGTCGCAAAAAACGAAGGAAGCCGAACCCACGCGGGACTCGGCTTCCAGTTGTAATTTCAGTAAGGCGGTCAGGTCGGATCGGTCGTAGCGGCCGCCACGGGCGTGCAGGTAAGCACGGGACTGCTCGGCTACGTAGCGACCGTCGAGCGCCCAGGCCAGGTTACGGGCGAGGGTGGACTTGCCACTGCTTTCGGGGCCGGTGACGAGTATTTTCATTTCTTCACCACTTAGTGAAACTTAGTGCTCCTCAGTGCCTTAGTGGTGATCTTAAATTACCGCTTCAGTTCGATCTTCTCCTTCTTCTTGGCCGCCTTCAGTTTGTCGGTCGACTCCTTCATCGACTCGCCCATCTGCTGGCTGGCGATGAAGCTCGCCGTCATCTGACTGAGCATATCCGAGCCGGCCGTGGGGGCGTTCGGCAGCATGATCAGGTTGGAGTTCACGTTCTCCCCCATGCTCTGGAGCGTGTCGTAATGCTGGGTAACAACGATGAGGGCGGAGGCCTCCTGGCTGTTGATGCCTACGGAGTTAAGGATGTCGACGGACTCTTCGAGGCCCTTGGCGATCTCCCGGCGCTGGTCGGCGATACCCTGACCCTGGAGGCGCTTGGATTCCGCCTCGGCCCGGGCCTTGGCCACGATGCGGATGCGTTCCGCCTCTCCTTCGTACTCGGCGGCCAGTTTCTCCCGCTCGGCGGCGTTGATGCGGTTCATGGCTACCTTAACGGTGGCATCGGGGTCGATGTCGGTCACCAGGGCACGAACGATGTTGTAACCGTAGTTGGCCATGGCATCCTGCAGTTCGGACTTGATGGCGTTGGCGATGTCGTCCTTACGCTCGAAAACATCATCCAGTTTCATTTTCGGCACCTCGGCCCGCACGACGTCGAAGATGTAGGAGTTGATCTGCTCGTAGGGGTTGTCGAGTTTGTAGAAGGCATCGTAAACGCTGTCGGGACCGACGGCGAACTGTACGCCGACCTTCAACTTGACGAAAACGTTGTCCTTGGTTTTCGTCTCCACGTTCACGTCGAGCTGCTGCACCTTGAGGCTCACCTTGCCGGCTACCCGGTCAATGAAGGGAACCTTAAAGTGAAGGCCGGACCCCCGCACGCTGCTGAAGCGACCCAGCCGTTCCAGGATAGCCGAAGACTGCTGGCGGACGGTAAAGAAACTTCCGGTGACGAGAAGGAAAATCACGAATAGCGCGATGATTAAGAAGATGGGCATAGGGGTGGATTGTGGTTGTGTTAGGTAAACGTGAAAGGCAAGATAAAGATTAACCGTCCGGTTGCCTATCTTATGCTGCTTGATTTTTGCACCTGCGTCCTCGCCCGCCTTGTTTAACGCGTCATGAAGGTGCCACTCACCGGCTTCGCCCGGCCCGCTACTACAGAGTGGGCATACGTCCGTGAGCGAGCCAGCGGAGCCGCGTGAGCAGTAACCGCGGTAGCTAATTCCCCAACTCCTTGCGTCCATGAATCCTTTCCCCTATATTCGCACCGCAAGCTCACGGGAGCTGCAAAACCTGGTAATGCCGACTGTCGCATTACCAGGTTTTCTTTTACTACGACAACCCTTACCGAATATGTACGAATTGAACGATGCTTACAAGGAGCACCTGAACGACATCGCCGAAGCCATCCAGGCCAGTCCGCACCTGGCGGCCTACCTCGAGGACGAGGAGGACGAGCACTACGAAGCGCTGAAGGCCGAGTTCGAGCCCCAGATCGAGGCGGCCCACGAAAACATCAATCACTACAGCCCCCTGGAGATCGAAGCCTTCGAGCGTTACCTGCTTGACGATCGTTTCGAGGGAATGTTCCTGCCCCGGGTGGTGGGCTACAGCGTACTGCGGCCCGAAGTATCGGAGAATTTCCGCTACGCCCGGCAGAACGATCACTTCGGCACCCTGCTCGATTTCATTACCGGCAACAGTAATTTCGATCAGCTGCGTAACCGGATCGGGCAAGCCGTGGAGGTCGGATTCGCCCTGAGCAGCGACATCTACGTAACCGGACAGATCGAGAAGGTAGCCACCAAGCGCGTGCGCCAGTTCCTGCTGCAGCAGAAGAACGACGATGCCCTGACGGAGGCCGGTCGCCGTCGCCTCTTCAATCGTTTCCGCCGTCAGTTCGGTACCCGGAACTACCAGTACGCCAAATTCCCCACCACGGTCAACGAACTGCGGACGGAAACCAAACACCTGATCAACTTCCTCCTGTACCGGGTGAACAGCGAGCTGAACAACGATGCCCTGGCCGCACCGCTGTACCAGCTGATCACCAACCCGGAATTCGAGGGGCAGGTCGACATCATCGAGCCGGCGGTCGTGTTCGGTAGTTACTTCGCAATGGACGAAGAGACCACCAAAACCATCGCCGCCGCCCTGAACCGGGAGCGGAAGAACGACCCGGCCGCCGCCGCGGAGAAATTACTGTCATTCCTGCTCCGGTTGAAGGACGATAAGAAGGTGGCCTTCGGTGCCGATCACGAGAAGCAGCTCGGCCAGATCATCGATCGCGGACCCGAGGACGACCTGACGGCCTACTTCAACCTGACGGATACCATCCACACCCAGGGGTACATGGAACCCGAAGTGCACGAGGCCATCCAGGAGGAAACCAACAAGCACGCCGGCCTGAGCAGTTTCAACGAGAACGTGCGTCAGACCGTACTGGCTTACTTCGAACAGCTCTCCACCGGCCTGGGGACGGACGATTACCCGGAGTGGTTCGCCATCACGAGCAAGCAATTTCCGGTGTACATGAAGATATTCGGTAACGAACGCTTTAACCAGAGCCTCCGCAAACTGGCCGTCGACTACACGAAGCGACTCATCAAGGTGTACACCAACAAGCGGGCGAAGGAATACCGCGACATCAAGAAAACGACCGTCACCACCTGGGTCGATTATGAGTTCATGACGGAGAAACAACTCAAGGAATTCTTCAAAACGCCCCGCAAGAAGAAGCCCGTCGAGGCGTAACTGCCACTTAAGCGTAAACATGTCCACCAGGGGCCGGTTTTCCCAATGAGAGCCGGCCCCTGTCTGCTTTCTGCCACCCTTCACCCAGCTTCACTACATGTCCAGACTCGTAATTATTTCCAACCGCCTGCCGATCACCGTTAACCGGACCGACGGCGAATTACACTATCACCCCAGCGCGGGCGGACTGGCTACCGGCCTCAATTCCCTCGACGATACCTACAACAAGCTGTGGATCGGCTGGCCGGGACAGGACATCAAGGACGAGTGGGAACGAGCGAGTATCAAGGACGACCTGGCGAAGCGCAAGCTGGTCCCCGTCTTCCTCACCGAACGGGAGATCGACCTGTACTACGAAGGCTTCAGTAACAAGACCATCTGGCCCCACTTCCACTACTTCACGGAGTACACCACCTACAACGACGAGATGTGGAAGGCCTACCAGGAAGTGAACTTCAAGTTCTTCCAGGCCGTGGAGGAGCACCTCCGGGAGGACGATATGGTGTGGGTACACGACTACCAGCTGATGCTCTTGCCGGCCATGATCCGGGCAAAGTTTCCCAGCATCAGCATCGGTTTTTTCCTCCACATTCCCTTCCCCAGTTACGAGGTGTTCCGCATCCTGCCCTGGCGCAAGGAAATACTGGACGGGCTGCTGGGGTCCGACCAGATCGGTTTCCACACCTTCGGTTACATGCGGCACTTCCTGTCGGCTGCCTACCGGATCACCGGTCACGAGCATGAGTTCGGTCGCCTCACGATGGGGGAACGGCAGGTGAACGTCGATGTCTTCCCCATGGGTATCGACTACGAAAAGTACGCTCACCCGGACGTGGACGCCAAGAACGACCAGAGCAGCGGAGAGATCCGCCGGCTGCACGCCAGTCGCAAGATCATCCTGAGCGTCGACCGGCTGGACTACACCAAGGGGATTCCCCACCGCGTGCGTGCCTTCGGACAGTTCATCAGCAATAACCCGGAGTACATCGGGAAGGTCAACCTCATTATGATCGTGGTGCCCAGCCGGGCCAACGTCGACCAGTACCAGAGCCTGAAGCAGGACGTGGACGTGCTCGTCAGCCAGATCAATTCCGAGTACGGCACCTTCGACTGGATGCCGATCCACTATTACTACCGCTCGCTTAATTTTGCCGCCCTCACCACGCTCTACAAGGAGGCGGACATTGCCCTCATCACCCCGCTGCGGGACGGGATGAACCTGGTGGCCAAGGAGTACATCGCCGCCAAGGAGGACTCCAAGCGCGGCGTCCTCATCCTGAGCGAGATGGCCGGTGCCGTCCACGAACTGAACGACAGCGCCATCACCGTGAACCCCCAGAGTATGCGCGACATCGAGAACGCACTGCTCGAAGCCCTGGAAATGCCGCTCGGGGAACAGGAGGAGCGGATGACCGTCATGCAGGACAAACTCCGCAAGTATGACGTCAAAAACTGGGCGGCCAGCTTCATTAAGGAACAGCAAAAACTGAAAGAAAGAAACAAGATGAGTAGCACCATTCACCTGGCCGACGAGGCCCTTGCTGCCGTTGTCAGCAGTTACCAGCAGGCCAACAAGCGGCTGTTATTCATCGACTACGACGGAACGTTGATGGACTTCAACGTCGACCCCCAGGCCGTGCGCCCGGACCCGGAGATACTGGACCTGCTGACCGAGCTGGCCGCCGACGAACACAACCAGGTGGTGATCAACAGCGGTCGCGATCGCGATACCCTCCAGAAGTGGCTCGGCCACCTGGACGTGGAAATGGCCGCCGAGCACGGCGTGTGGATGAAGGAGAACGGAGAGTGGCACCTGAACCCTAACGTCGTGGACGGCTGGATGCCGAAGGTGCGCGAACTGCTCGAAAACCTCGTCAACCGTACCCCCGGATCCTTCATCGAGGAGAAAGATTACAGCCTGGCCTGGCACTACCGCAGTATCGAGCGGGACCTGGGCAACAAGCGCGTCCGGGAGTTCCGCGATATGCTTTCCTACCTGATCCAGAACCAGGACTTGCAGGTGCTGGAGGGAAATAAGGTCGTCGAGATTAAGAACGCCGGCGTCAATAAGGGAAAGGCCACCCAGCACTGGGTCGGGCAGGAGAAATGGGACTTCGTACTCGGGATCGGGGACGACCACACCGATGAGGACATCTTCAAGGCCGTACCCGACTGGGGCGTGACGATCAAGGTCGGTCCCGGCCGAACCGGAGCCCGCTACAGTGTCACCGGCGTAGCCGAGGTGCGGCGGATGTTCCACAGCCTGTCCGGTGCAAATAAGCCGGCTTGAACGCCGTAGGACTCATCACCGGTGCCAGTTCCGGCATCGGTCGCGCACTCGCCCACCAGCACGCCCTGCGCGGCCGTGATCTCGTTATCGTGGCCCGCCGCCGGCAGGAACTGGATGAATTGGCCGCCGAACTGACCACCAGATACGGTATCTGGGTACGCGTCATCGACCGGGACCTGACCAGCCCGGAGGCCCGCCAGGATATTTACGATACCCTCCGGAAGGAAGGAGTTACCATCGATTACCTGTTCAACAACGCCGGATTCGGTGGTCGCGGGCTGTTCCACGAGCAGGACTGGTCGATGCTGAACAACATGATCCAGCTCAACATCACCGCGGTCGCGGAACTTACCCGTCTCTTCCTCCCCGGCATGGTGGAGCGGGGGCGGGGGCGTATCCTGAACACCAGCAGTACGGCCGGTTTCATGCCCGGCCCCCTGCAATCGGTTTACTTCGCCACCAAGGCTTTCGTCAATTCCTTCAGCAAGGGCGTGGCCTCGGAACTGGAAGGTACCGGTGTCACCGTCACCGCCCTCTGCCCGGGAGCGGTAAAGACCGAATTCGCGGATACCGCCGACATGGGCGACTCCGACCTCTTCAAGGGTGCCCGGACACCGGAGTACACGGCAAAAAAGGGGTACGAAGCCATGGAGGCCGGCAAGCTGGACGTGATCACGGAAACGGGGCTGGCCATTGCGATCCGTGGTTTAATTCCCTTTGTCCCTACTCGTTTCGCGATGAACCAAATCAAGAAAATACAGTCTTGACGGAAACCTTCCCCTATTTACCGCTCGGCCCGCAACGGGCTGACCCCGACAACAAGCGCCGCTTCCGTGTTTGGGCGCCCCGGCCCCGAAAGATCGAGCTCGTCGTAGCGGGAAATACTCACCAGCTACGGCCGGAAGGCCACGGCTACTTCATCAGCGAGCCCATTCCGGCCCCGCCGGGAACCCGCTATCACTTCCGGCTCGATCATGGTGACAAAGTGTACCCCGACCCGGCCGGCACTTACCTGCCGGAAGGGGTGCATGCGGCATCGGAAGTAACGGAAAGGGCGCGGCCGCAGGTGCATAATTTCCGGGGAATAGCGCTGGAAGACGCCGTCATTTACGAACTGCACATTGGCACTTTTACGTCCGCCGGGACCTTTGCCGCCGCCGCCGAAAAGCTGGATTACCTCCGAGAACTCGGGGTCAACTGCCTCGAACTGATGCCCGTGGCCCAGACGCCGGGCGATCGTAACTGGGGGTACGACGTGGTGGCGCCCTTCGCCGTCAGCCGTGCCTACGGTGGGCCGCGCGGGTTGCGGGACTTCATCGATGCCGCCCACGAGCGGGGCATAGCGGTACTCCTCGACGTAATTTACAATCACCTCGGTCCGGAGGGCAATTACCTGCCCGCCTTCATGCCCGTCTTCAACGACGCCCATAAGACCCCCTGGGGTTCGGCCATCAACTTTGACGGTGCCGACTCCGACGGCGTACGGAACTACTTCCTGCAGAACGTACGGATGTGGCTGGAGGAGTACGGGGCAGACGGACTGCGACTGGATGCCGTCCACGCCATCAAGGACCAGTCCGCCGAGCACTTCCTGACCGCCCTTGCGGCCGAGGCCGACCGGATCGCCGCCGGGCAGGAGCGGGAGATCCTCCTCCTGGCGGAGTGCGACCTCAATGCCCCCCGCTTCCTCACTCCCCGCGACCGGGGCGGATACGGACTGACGGGACAGTGGGTCGACGAGTTTCACCACGCCCTCCACGCCCTGCTGACGAAGGAACAAAACGGTTACTACGAAGACTTCGGTAGCCTGGATCAACTCGCCGCCGCCCTGCGCACCGGCTACGTCTATACCGGGCAGTACAGCAAGCACCGCAACCGCAATTTCGGGACCGACCCCGGCAGCCACGGCCTGCGCCCCGGGCAATTCACCGTCTTTCTGCAAAATCACGACCAGGTCGGGAACCGCATGATCGGTGACCGGCTGAGCGGCCAACTCAGCCAGGATCAGTACTTGCTCGCCGCGGCAACCTATCTTTTTTCTCCCTTCGTTCCCCTGATCTGGATGGGGGAAGAGTGGGGGGAGGCCCGCCCCTTTCCCTACTTCGTCCACCACGGCGATGCGGGACTGATCGAGGCCGTCCGCAGGGGGCGGGCCGCCGAATTCGCCGCCTTCCAGCGGCCGGGGCTCAGCGTCCCCGATCCCCAGGGGGAGGAAACGTTCCGGAGTGCCGTCCTGTCCTGGCCGGAGGAATCCACGGTTCTTGCTTTTTACCGGAAGGCTTTGCACCTGCGCGCCGCCGGCAGGAAAGGACTGAAATTCAGTGACATAACCGTAGAAGTCATTCCCGGACACCAGGCACTTACCTGGACCTGGACGGGTTGGGGACGCCGGGCCTACGCGAACTACGGAGACCAGCCGGTAGCGGTGGACGTAAGGGGAGAAATTTTGCTGACCAATAACGGAGCCAGCCTGAATGGTGACGGGTTGTTGCTGCCGCCCTTCGGATTTGCGTTAGTGAAATAAATTTACGCCACAGGTAGCTGCTGAAGGCTTTCTTACGGATTTAGCCCACGGAGTGGCGCACCGAGGTAAACGCAGAGAAGCGCGCAGAGGCTGCCGCCGTTACTCCGACGTCTCCGTGCGCAGAAGTATTTCCTCGTTCCCCGGAACGTAAGCGAAACCAAGGGTTACGCCGAGCGTAGTAACAGTTAAGAAAAGAAACATACTAAATGACCCAGCCCACCGCTACTTACCGCCTGCAGTTACACCAGGGATTTACCGTAACCGACTTACTCCGGCAACTCGATTACCTGGAGGAGCTGGGGATCGATACCTGCTACGCCAGCCCCATCCTGGCCGCCGCCCCGGGCTCCACCCACGGCTACGACGGGACGGACCCGGGCCGCCTCAACCCGGAGATCACCGGCGAGGAGGAGTGGGCCGAGCTGCACCGCCGGCTGGAAGCGCGCGGCATGCAGTGGTTGCAGGACATTGTGCCCAATCACCTCACGCTCCACCCCGACAACGTCTGGCTGAAAGACCTGTACGCCAGGGGTGAACAGAGCGACTACTACCGCCACTTCGACGTAGACTGGGACCACCCGGACTTCGGCGGAAAGATGATGCTGCCCGTCTTGCACGATGGCGGTGGCGACCTGAGTGTCTGGCCCACGCTGCCGGGTGGGGAAACCGTGTACCGGCCCACCCACTGGAAGGAGGTGGACGAGCACCTGAACTACCGCCGGTTCTTCACGGTCAACAGCCTGCTGGGCATCCGGGTGGAGGACGACAAGGTGTTCCGGGATGCCCACGCCAAAATACTGGCGGAAATACGTGCCGGCCGGATACAGCACCTGCGTCTCGACCACGTGGACGGACTGCTGGACCCTACCGGCTACCTTAAAAAATTACGCGCCGAAGTGGGGCAGGACGTAGGCATCTGGGTAGAAAAGATCCTCGAACCGGGGGAACGGCTTCCCGCCGACTGGGACGTGCAGGGAACGACGGGTTATGACTTCCTGGCCGCCGTGAACCGGCTGCTCACCAATGACGAATCGGCCACCACCTTCTCCGATATCTACGAACGGCTGACCGGCAAGCCCCTGCCGGAGTACGCGGAACTCGTCTTCCGCAATAAGCTGATGCTGGTCGAGGAGCACTTCCGGGGAGAGGTGGCTAACCTCCTGCGACGCTGGCGGCGCATCTTGCCGGAAGAGGTTTGGGAAAATGACTTCCGGGCCGTACTGACCCACACCCTGGCGGCCTTTCCCCATTACCGCATTTACCCCAGTGGCGGTCCGCTGACCGTTGAGGAACTCACCCGCTTTCAGGAGGCCGCCCTGACGGTGAGCCACTACACCCCGGAGCACGGCAAGCGCGTCCTCCGCTTTGTCGGCTGGCTGAGTGCCCAGGACTTTGACGGGGAGGCCCTCGAAACCCTGCAGCGGAGCCAGCAGCTGAGTGGGCCCCTGATGGCGAAGGGAGTAGAGGACACCACCTTCTACCAGTACTGGCGGCAGGCCCACCTGAACGAAGTGGGTAGCTCCGCCGCCCCGGCCGACCGGGTAACGATCCGGGCCTTCCACCAATTCGTGCTGGGGCGGGGCAAATCCTCCATGAACGCCACGGCGACCCACGATACGAAACGGGGGGAAGACGGACGGGCCCGCCTACAGGCCCTTACCTTTTTCCCGGGGGAATGGGAAGACTTCGTCACCCGCCTGCGAGACCGGGTAGGAATGGCCAGTCTGCGGCCCCGGAGCTGGTATCTCGTCCTGCAGAGTTTACTGGCGAGCTATCCGCTCGACCGGGACGAGGAAGCCGCCAACCTGCGCGACCGCGTAGACCGCTACCTGGAAAAAGCACTCCGGGAGGGGAAGGAATTCAGCGACTGGGCCGAGCCGGATACGGACTACGAAACGGCCGTCAAGGACCTGGCCGGCAGGATACTGGACGACCCAGAAATGGCCGAGGCCGTGCGGGCATTACTGCGCCGTATCCAGCCCCAGGCCCGCCACAACAGTTTTGCCCAGTTGGTACTCAAATGTACCGTTCCCGGTTTTCCGGACATCTACCAGGGTACCGAAAGCTGGGACCTGAGCCTCGTCGACCCCGACAACCGTCGCCCGGTGGATTACGACCGCCGCCGCGGCTGGCTGGCCGGGAAGCGGGACCAGGAGTACGACGCCCAGCCGAAGATCAAATTACTGGCCGCCCTGCTGCGACTGCGGCGGGACAACGCTGAGTTCTTCGCGAAGGCGGACTACGTTCCCCTGATGGCCGGAGACGTCGTGCTGGGCTTTGAGCGCCGGCACGCGGGCCGCCGGCTGGTGGTTAAGGTGGCCAAGCGACCGGATACGGTAGTGGCCGGCCCGTCGGGGGCAGAGCGATTGCTGCCGGACGGAGCCGGTCTGGGTCTGGGCGTCTGGTGGAGGTAAATAACCAGTGTCCGTACTTTGCACCCATGACCGACCCAACCTGGTGGAAAGAAGCCATCGTCTACCAAATTTACCCCCGCAGCTTTCAGGACAGTAACGGCGACGGGGTGGGGGACCTGCGCGGGATCATCCGCCGGCTCGACTACATCGCAAGCCTCGGCGTCGATGTCGTCTGGCTCAACCCCGTTTATCCCAGCCCGAACGACGACAACGGTTATGACGTAAGCGACTACCGGGGCATCATGCCCGAGTTCGGTACCATGGCTGATTTTGACGAGTTACTGGCCGGCCTGCACCTGCGGGATATTAAACTGGTCATGGACCTGGTGGTGAACCACAGTTCGGACGAGCACCGCTGGTTCCGGGAGAGCCGGAAGAGCCGCGATAACCCCTACCGGAACTACTATCACTGGTGGCCCGCCGAACGGGGTACGCCCCCCGCGCGCTTCAGTTACTTCGACCCCACGGGAGGCTGGACGTACGACGCGGTCACCGATGCGTACTACCTCCACTACTTCGGCCACAAGCAGCCCGATCTGAACTGGCAGAACCCCAGGGTGAGGGAGGAGGTAAAAGAGATCATGCGCTTCTGGCTCGACAAGGGGATCGACGGCTTCCGCATGGATGCTTTCCAGTTCGTGGGCAAGGATACGAGTTACCCCGAACTGCCCCCCACGAAGGCCGCTAACGCCGTGGCGGTCTACGGTCTGCGCCCGGAAGTACACGATTATCTGCGGGAAATCAACCGGGACGTAATGGCCCACTACGATGCTTTCACCGTCGCCGAGGGGGCGGGCAGCACAATGCAAGATGCCATCGACCTGTCCGATCCGGCCAGGGAAGAGCTCAGCATGGTGTACCACTTCGAGATCGCCGACTACGCGACCAGGGAGGAGGGTTTCGATCTGGTCGGCCTCAAGCGGTTATTCACCAAGTGGGATGCGGGGCTGGCGGGTAAGGGCTGGAACTCCATCTACCTGGGTAATCACGACGTTCCGCGCATGGTCAGTAAGTACGGTAACGATTCCCCGGAATTCCGGGCCGCTTCCGCCACGTGCCTGAATACGCTGTTACTCACGATGCGGGGAACTACTTATACCTACCAGGGGGACGAGATCGGAATGACGAACGTCGACTGGCCCACCATCGAACCCTACAAGGACCTGCAGGCGATCAACCAGCACGCCGCCGCCCTCGAAGCCGGGGAGGACATGGACGCTCACCTGCGTTTCCTCAATCGGTTCAGCCGGGATAACGGGCGCACGCCGGTACAGTGGACGGGGGAAGACCTGGCCGGGTTTACGACGGGAACGCCCTGGATCGGCATCAATCCGAACGGGCGGGAAATCAACGTTGCCCGCCAGGACAGGGAACCGGACAGCGTACTGAATCACTTTCGCCGGCTCACTCGGTTGCGCAAAGCTCACCCCGTCCTCGTCTACGGAGACTACGAACCCCTGCTGCCGGAGGACCCACGGATCTTCGCCTACGTTCGCAGCCTGAGGGGAGTAAGCCTGCTGGTGGTCATGAACTGGTCGGAGGAAGCGGTGGAAATCGAGCTCCCGCCAGGCATCGATGAAAATAATTCAGGGCTGCTGGCCAATAACCTCCCCGCCAATCATCCCACCCCGGGAAGCCGAAAACTACGGTTGGTGGGCTGGCAGGCGGTAGTGCTGGGCGGGAATGCCGGATAGCTGCGTTACTTTTGCATTCTACCAAAAAAATAGTTCAGACATGACCTCCACCAACGGTCGCCACCAAATTCAGGGCCTTGACGTTCTCGACATCGTCGGGCAGTACGGTGCTCCTCTGTATCTCTACGATGCCGACCGCATGAAACAGCAGTACGACCGCATGACGGCAGCCTTCGGTGGGGTCAAACGTCTGCGCATCAACTACGCCTGTAAAGCCCTGACGAATCTGAGCGTCCTGCGGCTGTTCCGGGGGTGGGGAAGCGGCCTGGATACCGTCTCCATTCAGGAGGTGGAGTTAGGGTTGCGGGCCGGCTTCGACCCCCACGACATCCTCTTCACCCCCAACTGCGTGAGCCTGGAGGAAGTGCTGGAAGCCGTGGCGGCGGGTGTTCGTATCAACATCGACAACATCAGTATCCTGGAGCAATTCGGGGCACTGCACCCGGAGATCCCGGTCTGTATCCGCATCAACCCGCACATTATGGCCGGGGGGAACAGCAAGATCAGCGTCGGCCACATCGACTCCAAGTTCGGGATCAGTATCCACCAGGTGCCGCACATCCTGAAGGTTGTCGGGGCCCTGGGCCTGACGGTGGAGGGGCTGCACATGCACACCGGCTCCGACATCCTGGACGCCCAGGTCTTCCTCCAGGCCGTCGAGATCCTGCTGCGCGCGGCCGGAGATTTCCCCGACCTGGATTACCTCGACTTCGGCTCCGGTTTCAAGGTGCCCTACAAGCCGGGGGGCAACGCGACGGACATCGAAGAACTCGGCCGTCAGCTCACGAGCCGCTTCACGGAATTTTGTGATGACTACGGCCGCGACCTCGAACTGATGTTCGAACCCGGCAAGTTCCTGGTCAGCGAGGCCGGTCAGTTCCTGGTACGGACCAACGTGGTGAAAACCACGCCGGCCACCGTCTTCGCGGGCGTGGACAGCGGGCTGAATCATCTCATCCGACCCATGTTTTACGACGCCCACCACGAGATCGAGAACATCAGTAACCCGGAGGGGAAAAAGCGCATCTATACCGTCGTGGGGTACATCTGCGAGACCGATACCTTCGGCATCAACCGCCAGCTCGGCGAGGTACGGGAAGGCGATATCCTGAGCATGAGCAACGCGGGGGCCTACAGCTTCATGATGTCCAGTAACTACAACAGCCGGTTTCGCCCGGCCGAGGTCCTCGTCTACAACGGCGAGGCCCACCTCATCCGCCGGCGGGAAAACATGGAGGACCTGCTGGGCACCCAGGTGGAACTGCCGCAGCACGTCTCCGCATGACGCTGAGTGCCATTTATCGCTACCCGGTCAAGGGGCTGGGCGGGGAGGAACTCTCCGCGGCCCAGCCGCTGGAACGGGGGCTGGCGGGTGATCGTCGCTGGATGTTCGTGGACGAAAACGGCGGGTTCATCAGCCAGCGGGGGCGGACCCAACTGGCCCGTTTCCGGGCGGAATTATCCGGAAGGGATACCCTGAGAATCCTTCGTATCGCGGACGGGGAAGTGATTGCGGACATCAATCAACCGAGGGGCGGGGGCGCAGGTGCGAAAACCCTGAGCGTCACGGTGTGGGAGGATACCTTCGTCGCTACCCTCATCGATTTCCCCGGTTCCACCAGGATGGCCGAGACCCTCGGTATTCCCGGGGCGCGTCTGGTTTATATGGACCGGAACAACCACCGGGCGCTCGACCCCCGCTTCGCCCGCCACGCTGAGACCGTCAGTTTTGCCGATGGTTTTCCCTACCTGCTGACCACGACGGCCAGCCTCCGGGACTTGTCCGACCGGGTGGGGGAGGAACTCAGCATGCTTCGGTTCCGCCCCAACCTCGTGATCGACCAGCCCGAACCCTTCGCCGAGGACGGCTGGACGGAGCTCCGGATCGGGACCCACGCTTTTTACACGCCCAAACCCTGCGCCCGGTGCAATGTCATCACCCATGAACCCGGCACCGGCGACCCCGCCCCTGAAGTACTTCGCGCCCTGGCGCGCTACCGAAAAGTGGGGCGCAAGGTGCTGTTCGGCGTGAATGGTGTCTGGTCCGGCGGCAGCGGTTTATTGCGGGTCGGGGAGGAAGTTATCCACACCCGATCGGCTCCCCTTTCGGCCAGGAACCCTTCCACGCTCCCTGGATCTCCCTGACGGTCCGTTGAAGCCGGGTATTCGCCCGTAAAAGACCGATGATTTTTCCCGCTACTGCCCCGAGGAGCGTCCCGGCCAGCAGCGGATAACTCAGCCGATATCCCTGCCAGTCCGCAGAAAGGCCCAGGTAGCAGGCCACCACTACCCCCAGAAGAAAGCCAAGTATAAGGCCCTTAGCCCCCTCCGAGCAGCCACAAGCGAAGTAGTGACGGTTGAGTTGTTTTTCGAGTAGTTGTCGCTTGTCTCCACCGAAAGTTTCCGCTAGTCTGAGTTTACCGCGGGTACGCCGGGGCGCGAAAGGAAAGCGGGTGAGCGCGTTAAGTTCGGAGGGGTGTTGAATGAGTTCGGAAGACTTCATTGGGTGGTATTTTAGAAGTATGATACATGTTTGGAGGCTCGTACCATGAGCACTTGAAAGTCGGATAATACTGGATCGTCCGAGTCTCTGACCGCGGTACTGATTGGGTCACAGGCACCCTGTATTCCCATAAGATTCCTGATGTCGTCATCCAGGCAAACGTGCCACAGCATACTGGCATGACCGATCTCGTGACCAACCGTCCTTTTACTGGTTGCCACTGCTGTTTGGTCAACGGTGACGTAATCGGTAATAAAAAGAGAACAGCCTATTGCGTTGCCGGATACTTCTCTGATGATAAAGCAATTGACTGGAGCACCGTAGCCGGTTACGTTGCGCCAGTTGCCGAAGAAGCACAGCGTGCTACTTTTGAACTGAAATTTTGTACCGCCAAGTAGCCATTCGCCGCCTGCGTTGCAGGCAGCGTCGAGCGTATCGGCATCGCTGGCGGCTTCTTCAACGGTGATCCAGCTTTCATCTACGGTTTCGGACCCGCTGAATCCGGTGCCGTACTTGAAAGGGTGGACGGGTAAAAGTCGGATGTTGGCATCCCGCTTGTATACGTCAGCGGCGAGTTGCAGCATAGGTATGACCTTCCGCTTGGTGGCCACCGGGACGCCATACTCGTCACTCAGGATGATTGTGCAAACACGAAGTTTCTTTTCCGGTCGGATACCTAGCAACCCCAGCAGCGCATCGGGCAGCGAGATCAGGACATTGATAATCAGGGTAATCCCATTGATCAACCAGCGGATGAATGTACCAACTACTGGAATCATCATGATCAATTCCAGTACGAAAGCCAGTGCGGAGAGCACCCAGCCTAGTATTGACTCTAAGGAAACCAGTATAGCGTTTACTACCGTAGTGAACACATCCCAGATCAGGCAAAAAGTTGTAGTGATCCATGTCCAAGCTACGCATACGATGTTCGATACCCATGTCCAGGCCACACAGACGATATTAGAGATCCACGTCCAGGCCTTACATAACGAGGAGCATGGCCACCAGTCGCAACAATTCCGATAACCTTCATCCCGAGATTCAGTACATTCATTGTATCCTTCGTCGCGGGTTTGGGAACACTCCTGGTGGCGTTCTTCTCCATATTCAAGACAAGCGGGCATGACTAATTATTTATGTTAATATGAGTTATATGCCGCTTAGTGTGCCAAAAATATAATTTGTTACGTAATTGATATAAGAAAATAGTTGTAACGTTTACTGTGTTGGGTTGATTCCCTGTCAGCAAACCTGCCACTCGTTCCGTTGTCTGTCTAAGTACGAATAAGAACTACAAACCCAACGGGATAACCGGACGTTCAAGCAGTAGCCACTAACCTCACAGCAACATGAAGAAATCAACCGGCCCCGTCCCCCACTTCCCATTGGCCGATGCGGCCGCCAGGGTCATCGCAGATCGCCGCGCCGCCGGCGCCGTGGATTTCTCGAATACCGAGAAAACTTTCGCCCACCTGTCGGACGGGGAACTGCGCAGAACCGCCTACCTGTTCAACCTCATGGGCCGGCCCTGGCTGACCGGTTTGCTCAGTAGCCTGGGGGCTACGGCGGTTAAATACCGCTTGCCCGGAGCGGCCTGGGCGGTCAGGCAAACCATCTTTCGGCAGTTCGTGGGCGGCACCAGCCTGGTGACGGCCGAACCGAGCATCCGCAAACTGGGAGAACTCGGCGTCGACAGTATCCTGGACTACGGAGCGGAGGCCAAGCAGACCGTGGAGGGCCGGAACGAGGCCATGCGGCAGATACTGCGGGCCATCGACTTTAGTGCGGAAACGGAGGCCGCCATCGGGGTCGTCGTCAAAATATCCTCCATCGTGGCCTTCGACCTGCTGGAGCGGTACAACGAGATCGCCGCCGTCGAACCGGCCGACTACGACGGGGTCCTCTCCGCCGGACTGAAGCGACTGGATGCCATCTGCGGCAAGGCCAGTATGAAGGGGATCGAACTCTACATCGACGCCGAGGAGAGCTGGATACAGAACACCATCGATCGTTTCGCCGAGCGGATGATGGAGCGCTACAACCGGGAGCGGGTCGTCGTGATCACTACCTGCCAGATGTATCGCCACGACCGCTTTGCCTACCTGCAGGAACTGTACGACCGTAGCCAGCGGGACGGCTTCCAGATCGGCGTTAAAATGGTAAGGGGAGCCTACATGGTGAAGGAGAACGCCCGCGCCGCGGCGAAAGGATGGCCGAGCCCGATCCAGCCCAGTATCGAGGCGACCCACTACGATTACAACGCCGCGCTCCGCTTTGCCTTCGAGCACCGGGAGACCATGCTGCTGTCCCTGGCTACCCACAACGAGGACAGTACGCGCATCCTCACCGGTCTGAT
This sequence comes from Lewinellaceae bacterium, assembly GCA_963838715.1. GTDB lineage: Bacteria > Bacteroidota > Bacteroidia > Chitinophagales > Saprospiraceae > Neolewinella. The sequence goes on along the minus strand of CAWISE010000009.1, from coordinate 506,227 downwards.
CGAGGAGCACGGCGTGCCCCGCGATCACCGCCACCTGCGTTTTTCCCAGCTGCTGGGCATGAGCGGAAACCTGACGTTCAACCTCGCCGCCGCCGGCTACAATGTCTCTAAGTACATGGTCTACGGTCCGGTCTCGGACGTGCTGCCCTACCTCGTGCGCCGTGCCCAGGAGAACACTTCGGTGACGGGGGAAGCGGGCCGGGAACTGGCCCTGATCCAGCGGGAGCTGAAGCGGCGGGGGAAGTGATCTTAGCGCAACAGGGTTACATCTCCGGTCAGGGAGACCCTCGTGCCGTCGACTAGTCGGATTCGAATCAGCCAAACGAATACGTTCGGGTTCAGCGGCTGACCCAGCGTCGTCCCATCCCAGCCGGTTTCCGGGTCATTGGGAGAAAAATTCTCCCGCTGAAAGACCAACCCGCCCCACCGTTCGTGAATCTGTAGTAGTTCTACGATTTCCACCTCCGGGCCGAAGTTGGGCGTGAATAAGTCGTTGACACCATCCCCGTTGGGGGAGAAGGCGTTGGGAACGTACGTTCGGGTCCTTTTGGTAACCGAAACCCGGATCGTATCCACCCGCGCACACCCCAGGGAGTCCACCGCGCTTAGTTCGTAAGTGATGTTTTCGTAGGGCTTGCTATCGACGACGAGGCAGCTGTCGCAATTCAGGAAATCGGCCGGGAACCACTCCAGGGCTACGTCCGTCTCGTCGATTCCGAATATCCTGCCGACGATTCGGATTTCCTCTCCCAGGAAGGTCATCGTATCCCGGGGGAGCCGTAACTCAAAGCCCGTGGGGTCGTCGATGGTGATCACTTCGGTGCGGGTACAGCCCAGCGTATCGAGCAGGTCGACCCGGTACACGCCGGCGGAGAGTCCACCGATGGAGTCCGTCACTGTGGGTTGTCCGCCATCGATCGTAACCTGCGTAGCGGTCCCGCCCGGCAGCAACCGGATCGCGGCGTCGTCACCGTCCGGACAGACCGGCGGGACGGATTCCAGCAATACGCTTACCGGGTTAGCGATGCGTACCTCGACGAAAGTATCGAGCGAGCACCCCGTGGCTCCGGTAAGGGTGAACGGGTAGCTACCGGCGGTGAGTAGGGCCTGGGTACCGGAAAGATCGGGTGCCGCCCAAGTTACGGCCGTGGTTGCCGCCGTGGACAGTTCGACGGTGGCGGTAGTGTCGGCGCAGTTCTCCTGGCTAACGGAAATACCGACACCGGGAAGGTCCGCTACTTCCAGGGTAACGGAAGCGAGACCACCACAGGGTAGCCCCGGTCGGGCAAGATCCATGGTGTAGGTTCCGGCCTCGCGTCTCGGGATTCCGAAAATGGTTGCGGACTCACCGGCGCAGATCGTTAGGGTATCGAAAGTTACCGGTGGATCAACCACCGTAAGGGTGAACTGGATGGTGCTGTCACAGCCGTTGACGGCCGGTAGGGTATCGTTAAAAACTCCGCTCCCGAACCGGTAGCTACCGAAGATGAGCAGGGAGTCCCCGTTACAGATCGTATCCCTCCTCTCTACCAGCGGAGGGAGGGGCAGTACCGTAAGGTCGAGCGTGTCACTGCCTCCGCAGAATGCCGGGGTGACGTAGCTACCGGAAGTGACCAGCAGCGTACCGTTGAGGTCGTACTGCTCCCCACTGCAAATGCTGGCTGCGCTGCGTTGCCCGGCGGCTATCCGCGTGGTGATCATTAAGGAATCGCTGCTGTAGCAGCCCGCCGCGTTTTCGGCCAGTAGCGTGTACATAACCGTATCTCCGGGAGGAGGGGCCATTATGGTAATCTCGGGGCAATCCTCGCAGGTCAGTACCTCATCGGAGTACCAATTATAGGTGGCAAAGCCACTGGCGGTGAGGAGCTGGCTGTCCTGTGGACACAGTACGATCTCCTCCGGAAGGTCCACCACCGTTGTCGGCAGGACGGTGATGCGGACGGTATCCGAGTAAACGTTACCGCAGTCGTCCGTAACCCGCACCCAGTGGGAACCGGGATCGTAGAAGGTCGTGCTGGTGTCCGTCGAGAAGTTAGACCACAGGTAGTCGGCGTAATCGCCGCCTACGCTGAGTTCCAGGACGCCGTTGTCGCAGACGCTGAGGTCGGATCCGAGTTCCGGCGGCCCCGGTCCATCGATGAAGCTGATCACGATGTCGTCGGAAGTAGCTCGGCCGCAGGTATCCGTCACGGTCAGTCGGTAGGTACCGGGAGAACTGACGAGCAGACTATCGGCAGTGGTGCCGCCGGTCCAGGCAAAGGTCACTCCCGGACTGACGCTGAGCGGGCGGAGGAGGAAGGTTGTGGAAGGGCAGGCGAGGGTGTCCGGCGGCAACTGCAAATCCGGCGCGTCGAGGCAACAACAGGTCTGGGAGAGGTAGGGGTCCTCGCAGTCGGTGAAGCCGTTACTGTCATCGTCGATGCCGTTGTCGCAAATTTCCTCGGTAACGGCACCTTCGCAGGAATCCAGACAGGGATTCAGGAATCGGAAATCCAGGCTCCCCCGGGGCGGGTATCCCGGGAAATGTCACCGAGCGGCGTTATTCCACTCCGTCAGTCCGGATTCCGACCATGGTTCCAGGTCGGTGACGGTGAAGATCGAGTGCGTAGGCTTCGAGGCATTCACTCGGTGCCGGGTCTCCCGGCGGTATTCGTGGTAATCAGTCTGGGGCAGTTGGTCACCCGTCGAATCTCTCCTGGTAAGTCGCCAGAGCGATTCGCATACTCGTAACCACCATTTTTTCCGCCGTCACTGCCACTGATCCGGAGTGCTTCGTCGTTAGTGTTGCGGTAGCCCGACGGCCCAGACGGGATTACCGTTCGCCTGGGAGACCCTCATGGCAAAAGGTCCGGTAGGTCCGTAGCCGTTTCCGCTGATGATAAGGTCGTTGTCGAGCTGCTCGAGGTTCAGTCCGTGTTCGCCACTGTAGTTCGGTCAGGTCGTAGGATCTTCCCCAGACCCACTGCCCGTTGTTCGAATGAACTTAGCGAGGTGAACCTGCGAGCCGTCGATAAGTTCCCTCCCGTTCAGATCTCCCCGGTACAGCACGTAAATATCATCTTCCGTCCACCAGGATGTCGGTGGCGTAGGTTCGTGCCCTGCCCTGTAAACTCGGTCCGGAACGCATGCTCAGCAATTTCCATCCCGGTGGTTGATGTCGAACCAAGCTGCAGCCGCCCGCATTTTGGTCGCATCACCGACGCCGGTGTAGCGTGTCGCTCAGTAGACTACATCGCCGACCAGTTGGCTGGCCAACAGGTTGTCCGACATTTGGTTACCAAATTGTACTCCCGTTGAAGCGTACCCGGTCAGTGCGCCGTCCGACCAGGTTTCGACGCTGAAAAAACAAGCTGATGTTATTGGCACTGGTTCGCTGCAGCCTGGAACCGGTGACCAGAAATTCCTCCGTCCCGGGAACCTGGTGTAGGCCGGCAATCTCCGCATTTCTGTCCAGTTGCTTTCCACCAGTCCAGCGTATTTGTCGCGAGATCGAAACTGGCAAAAAAGCCGCTTCGGTCCCCGAGCTGGCTGAGTACGGGGCTGTAACCTCCAAAGAGTAAGTGGCCGGCTGTCCGTAACTTCTCCGGCTACTACCTCCGTGATCCCCCAGGCCGCGTCGGTACATTGCAGCGTATGGGTGCCGGTAGTTGTTCCGGTGCCCCGTCAGCCGGTTGATGAAAATCCGGGACGCCGGTAACCCCGAGTACCGTATCAGCCCGCCGAACCATCCGGGAACGATTGACTGCGCCTGACCGTTTTCGTCCTGACGGGTATCCCATACCTGAGTGAACTGATCGCCGGTCAGCCCACAATCCCCGGTACTGACATCGCAGCTATCCGTACAAGCCGTCAGCCGGACGTAAGTACGGTCGGATACCGTTCGAAGACAGCCTTTCCGTCTCCGGGGTACGACTGGCACTACCTCATCTGGAAAAATTCCGAAAGACCATCCACTTCCTCGCTGGACAAGTCAACGGGAATGACGGTCAGACAGTCATCCTCTACCGTACCGTCGAGGTTGATCCGAACAGGGCGGCGGCCGCGACGGCGTTAGCACCGCCGGCACGACGTAAGACTGGCCGAGACGTAAATACCACTACTGGTGACGGAGAGCAGGTTTTCGCTCACCGCCCGGGCGGCGAATATTTTACCGGCATCGCTTTCGTAACTGTTAGCCCAGCGTACGTTGCCCGCCTCGTCCGTAGCAAAGACGACCATGGTGTTTTCGTTCTGCTGGGTCGATTGACCGATAAAGTATAATCCGTCATCGTGAGCCCTTCCACCCTGAATGGCAAAGATTCCGGACACCGGGTACGCGAATTTCCCTGGTCCAACTCATTTCCTCGTTTCTCCAGAGGCTCAGGTATCCCCAGTTGCCGGACTGGGTAGTCGGTCCCCGTCGGATTTCCGTTGTGGAGCGTGTAGTACAGTTCTCCGTTCGGGATGATCTGTCGGCCGTACAGACGCGCTGGAATACCGGCCGGCCGGTGAAAAATCTTGATGTCATTCAGCACATTCGGGGCGCTGAAGGTGGCTACCCCGGCCCGGAAGGAGGAAGTGAGGCTGGTGACGCCAAACCGGGCGATCGTTTTAAGTTGCCCCCTCCAGAAAAGACCGTGTACGTAGGTATGCGGACCGCCCTGCCGGGTTTGGTGCGTCCAGTTGCCCTCGTGCGCGCCAGTCAGTCCGTCAACGTCGAACAACCAGGCTTCATTAGAACTGTTAGCGGTTTCGGCCGGTGGTAGATCGGAGTACGCCACGAATTTATCCGGACTATCAGGAATGGGTATTAGTCCGTATATCCAACCGGTAGTGGTCATGGCCCTGCGATATACTACGGTACCATTCGTAGGATCGTAACGTAACAAGTAGCTGGTCCTGACACTACTGGTTTCTTCGCCGTAACTGACGAGCAGGCTACCGTCCGATAGTACATCGAGATCGAAAATGGCCTGGAAGTCGGGGCTGAGTACGTTGAGGCTTTCAATTCGAAGAATGTTGCCGCTGATGTCCAATTGTTGCAGTATCAGGTCATTATCCAGGCTAAACGTCTGCCAGAAACCCCCACTATTATCCGGAACGAGGGGGCCTACGATGATCCGGTCCCCTGCATCAAAGCCGTACAGACTCAGCCCACTCGTTCCAAAACAGTCGTCCGTCGTCGGTGGCGGCTGAACAAAGTAAAAGTTACACTTGGTTGCCTCACAGTTACCGGTGGCTACGGTCAGACAGACTTCGAAGATACCCGGCCGGTCGAACGTATACGATACTTCATCCGCTGTACTCAGCTCCGTGCGATTTACCGTCCAGCGGTAGGTGTTCGCCGTGCCGTTTGCGGAATACAAAACCGTTGCTCCAATCTCGGGGTCTGAATTGTCCGTGAGGTAAGTACCATCGATATTACAGGTAGCCGATAGCCTCACGGTTACCGAATCACTTAAACACAGGGGAGAATCGGAGTCGGCCACCAGTTTTATGCGGAAGGCTCCCGGCGCGTCCGGGGTGAGGGTGAAATCAACCGTCGTAGACTGAAGTACGTCATTAACGTACCAACGGTAGCCACTTCCGTTGATCGTGGTGTTGGTAAAGGTAATCGACTGCCCCACTTCAAAATTAGTGCCCGGCGGGGTCTGGTCGAAAGAGGCGTTTACTACTGACGGGCAGGGGCTGGAACAGCCGAGGCTACTCAGCAGACTTCTCCGAATACCCTCGATAAAAAAGTACATCCGGTCGGTCTGCCCCTGGGTGAGCGCGTTGTAGCAGCTGAACCTCCCGTAGTCCATGTAATTATTGAACATGTCGTTCTGGTCGGTCGCGAACCCGCTGTCGGTATCCGTCGTGCAACTATTGGCCGTTCCGCCGCAGGGTACCCGTACGGTACTCTGATCGGGGGGAGTGTCACAGACCCGGTCACCATCCCGGCTGCAATCCGTATTGCTACACCCTCCCTCGAAGGTGTGGTACAGACCTAGTGAATGACCCATTTCGTGGGTAAGCACGCTATTGTTCGCCTCATTGAGTCCCAGCCAGCGTGCCTCCATCACGATACCGTCAACAGCCCGGCCGTGAGCGCCCGGGAGGTAGGCGTATCCCGCTACGCCGCAGCTGCTCGTACAGATATCGCGGACAACGTAAATGTTGATGTATTGGGTGGGGTCCCAGCGGGCCAGGTCCTTCATCGCCAGATCGTTGGAGGAAGTTACGTCGGTCAGGGGGCTCCGGTGGTAAGTAATGCCGTTGGTGGGCTGATTGTCGGGGGTACGCCGGGCTAGGCAGAACTGAATGCGGGTATCCACGCCGGTCTGCTGGTCGTAGTAGTCGGTATTGGCAAAACTCTGGTTCAGGAATTCGATTCCCCGCAGGACCCTGGCGGTACTTAGGTTCTCGGGGCCCCCGTCGTGGATGACGTGGACGACAACCGGAATTGTGTACGGTGGGGCGACGGTTTTACGCTTAAGGTTACCGGCGGTATTTTCCCGGATGAACTGCTTCTGGTACGCCAGTTCGAGGCTGTCCTGGATCAGGCGATCCCGGGCCGATAATTTGAAATCGCCCTGGCCACACTCGAGAAAGGGGGAGGTGGACTGGCAAAATAACGGCTGGAAGACCAGCAAGAGTAGGAGGCTGATTGCGAGGACGCGTAAAAACACCATGTTTCAGTGGGATTATGACTAAATATTTAAAGATAAGCCAATTGAATTTACCCCCGATTTCCCCCATAATCACTCCCCATCATCTCCCACACCGTAATGAACAACGCCGCCACCACCGGCCCTACCACGAAGCCGCTCAGTCCGAAGAAGGTAATCCCCCCAAGCGTGGAGATCAGGACCAGGTAATCCGGCATCTGGGTGTCGCGTCCGACCAGGAGTGGCCGCAGCAGGTTGTCCACCAACCCGATGATGAGCGTACCGACCACTACGATGATGATGGCCTTTACGATGAAGCCCTGGGCGAACAGTACGATCGCCGCCGGTACCCAGATGATCGCGCTGCCGCCGACGGGCAGCAGGGCCAGCAACACCATGGCCGCTCCCCATAGCAGGGGTGCCGGAATACCAAGAACGGCAAACAGAATACCCCCGATGAGGCCCTGGACGAAGGCGACGATCAGCGTCCCCTTCAGGGTAGCCTTGCTGACCAGGGCGAAGCGGGTGAAGAGTTGGCGCTCCCGTACGTTACCCATCGGGATGGTCGCTACAATTTTGCGCACGATTTGACGGCCGTCCTTCAGAAAGAAATACAGCAAGTAGAGCATCAGGGTGAACTGCACGAAGAGGGCCAGAACGTTGGATCCCAGGGCCAGGGCCCGGGTAGCGATGAACTGGCTGGCGGTCGTGACCACTTCCTGGGTTTTCTCCCGCAAGTCCGCGGTCGTGATGCCGAACTGTTCCAGCGATTTGGCCACCCGGGGCAGGCTGCGGTCCACGTAGTCGATCACCACCTGGGTATCTACCTCGCCGGACTGAATGGCCCCGTAGAGTTCGATCCCCTGATTGACCAGGGCCACCCCGAGCAGGGCGAATGGGATGATCACGAACAGCAGGATACCCACCGTGGTGATGCCCGAGGCCAGTCCCCGCCGCCGGGGCCCGATCTTGCGCAAGACCCAGTAAAAGACCGGAATGAAGATCAGGGCCAGTACGACTGCCCAGAGAACGGTAAGCAGGAAGGGGCCGATGAGCCCGAGGAAGCCCAGGGTCGTAATCGCCACCAGAATGAAAAACAAATTACGGCGGACACCGGCTATTGCGGATTTGGTTTGGTCGATGGGCATAGCTAGAAGTGTGTAATCAGTAGTAAACAGTCACTAGTCGGTGGTTGCTGGTCAGATCAGTGATGGTACTAGTGACTGCCTACTATCTACTATCGACTAATTCCTTACGGTAGTCTTACCGCCCGGATCGTATAACCGTCATTGGTCTCCCAGTTGTAGAGATTGATCGTATCCTGCTCGATGAGGATGTTTACCAGGCTGTAGGTAGTGCCGATGGCGTACCCCTTGTTGGCCAGGTACTGAGTGACGAACCACTTCAGGCCGACGTAGGTGGTGTACTCCTTCCGCTCCGCTTCCCGCAGTTCCTCGATGATCTCCGATTCGGTGATGACGCGGTAGCCGGGGGCGGCCGTATCGCGGTACGTATTGACCTTGTGCTCCAGCTTGATCTTGCCGAGCACCTTGGGGCCGGTGATCTTGATCCGGTTGTCGTGTCCCTCCTGGGGCTTACCGTTGGCGACCGGGTCTTCCTGACCGGACATCGTGACCAGGTTATCGATTCCCTGGGCCTCGGCGGCTTCCTCTTCTTCCTCCCGCACGATCTCCGCCGCGGCGGCGTGGATGGCCTGCTTCTCCTTCAGGGAGAGAACGATCTCGTCGATGTGGTTCTCCGCTTCGGTGATGATGCGGGTCAGCTCGTTGCTCAGGTCCCGGCCCTTGACGAGCTCGGTCTGAAAGAAGGTCGCCTGGTGGGCCACCTTGTTGCGGATCTTGGACATCTCCTTCCAGAGCTTCTCGAAGTTCTTGTCGCGGAAAAAGGTCTTGAAGTACTTGGTGTAATTCCCCTCCAGCCCGCTCTTGAGTTCTTCCAGTTCCTCCAGGGTGGTAATGGAGCCCAGCCGGCCGATCACGGCTTCCGGGTCGTTGAAACCGGTAGACTGTTTGTAGATCAGCAGGCCGAGGTCATCGAAGTCGGCAAACTCGATATCGCTGTTCACGAAATAACTGAACTGATTGGAACGGTTGCGCTGGCGGTTCTTGACCTTATCGATCATCTTCGGGGTGGCCGTGACCTCCCACCAGGCCATGCCGACCCGCTGGAAGAAGAACTTGATGAGGTAACGCCGCAGCAGGTTCTCGACCGCGTTGATCTTGGGGTAGAGCTGGTTGGCGATTTCGGAACTGATGTCGTCCTTCAGGACGCGAAGATGTTTGAATTTAAGGGTCTCATTCAAGTGACGGAGCAAACGTTGGCGGAAGGGCTCCATGGGTTCGAACATCCGGCTTTCGACGCGGAGTACGAAGGCCTCTTCCACCAGGTCGGTTAATATCTTACTGGTGTCGACCTTGAGGATACTGACAACCATGTCACTTTCCCCCTTAATGATCTCCTGCCCGTTCTTGTCGTGAGTAATGATGGGCATACGGCCATTCCAGACACTGTCACTGTAGCTGATGGCCCGGATAAAGGCGCCCTGCCCCTTGATGTCTTCGGGATCGATGCAGAGTAGCTCGAATATAAAATTGGATGGCATATCATATGACTTAGCTAAATATTACGACAAATCGTCGTGCGTAAGATAGCCAATCAACGATCAACGTTGCATGAGGTAGCGTACCTGCCCCTGTGTCAGCCGTTTACCCCCGTAATAGGCCGTTTCCAGCGACTCCTTGAATCCTGCCTCCCGGATGCGGAGTTTGGCCGCCCGCATATCGGCCGGATCGTAAATGCCGCGGAGTTGGTACTTCTTCCACACTCCTTCCCGCACCGCGACGATGGGGTAGGGCAGCTGCTGCCAGCGGGTGGTGGTCGTATCCACGGTACCCTTGGTGGCCACCAGTTGCAGGGCGTAGGTGATCTCCCCATCGGGAATTTTACTGAGGTCCAGTCGCTGGGGCACCCGGTTCTCTTCCTGGTACTCCTTGGTCTTCGCCTTTCCGAACCGGAAGGGAACGGTGTCCGCCGGGGAAACCAACCGCGGCATGGCCGGGTCGGTACCCAGGGCGACTTCCCGCATCAGTACGGCCTCGTTTCCCCGGGAAACGGGAACGGAATAGGTGAGTGGATAGGGGGCGGGTTCCGGAGTAGCCACGGGGGCGGGGATGGGAATGGTGACGGGTGCGGAGACCGGGGCGCTGGCGACGCTCCGGGGGCTCCACTGCCGCTGGTCCACTACGGGGCTCATTTCTCCCTTGTTGCGGCATAGGTCGTAATACTCCGTAAAGGCCAGGAGCAGGGCCCGGGAGAGTTCCCGCTGCCCGGCGTCACTGAGCAGGTAGGCTTCCTCGCCGGGGCAGCTCATGAAACCGGTTTCCACGAGTACGCTGGGCATGGTGGTTTCCTTGAGGACGACGAATCCGGCCTGCTTCACCCCCCGGCTCCTGCGGCCGTGAGCGGCGAACTGTCGTTCGACCAGTTCGGCGAACAGGATGCTGCGCTCCAGGAAGGCGTGCTGGAACATATTCATCAGGATGTGACCCTCGTCGCTGTTCGGATCGTAATCGTAGTGCTGCTCGTAGTTGTCCTCCAGGAAAACGGCGGCGTTCTCCCGTTTGGCAACCTCCAGGTTGTGGTCGGCCACGTGCTGCCCCATCACGAAGGTTTCCGTACCGCGGGTGACACTGCTTCCGGGCATGATGTTGGCGTGGATGCTCACGAAAAGGTCCGCGTGGTTCCGGTTGGCGATGGCCGCCCGCTCGTAGAGGGGAATGAACGTATCGTCGTTGCGCGTCAGGATCACCTCCACGGCGGTACCGAAATTGTTGCGCACCGCGTCCGCGAAGAAGGTGGCCACGTTCAGGGCGATGTACTTTTCCTGGCTGTTTGCCCCCATTCCGCCGGGGTCCTTACCGCCGTGACCGGCGTCGATCACGAGCCGGAAGACGTCGTTTGCGACCGGGTGGGTACTTTTGCGCGCTCCCTTCGTTACCGAACCGTTAAAGCAATCGGCGGGCAGCCGCGTTGCCGAGCGGAGAACCGTTGGGAATGCATAGCTTGCCAGTCCGAATATCAGTAGTATCAGTGCGTTTGTGCCAACCTTCATTTTCTATGTTCTTAAGCATTGCCGTAGGGGGGCGGCGTAGAGGGATATGTCAGCAAATATATCGTATTTTAGTGGTCCTGCTGATTTTGTCTGTTGGGACACCGACGAACTTACGGGCGGGCACGCAGGTGCAAACCTTTCCACGAGACACCCTGCCCCTCCCACTGCTCACGGATAGCCTGGCACCTGCGTCCGCGCCCGATTCTTCCCGGATCGTAGGCTCCACCGCCCAGTTTCGCAGCAGCGCGGACAGCCTGAACGCCCCCGTTATTTACAGCAGCCGGGACAGTACCATCATCAATATCCGGTCCAAGGAAATTCACCTCTACGGCGAGGCCCAGGTGGACTACCAGCAGATCAGTCTGCGGGCCAACCACATCGTGCTCAACTACGGCACCAACATCGTGGTGGCCGAACCCTGGCCGGACAGCAGCGGCGTGGCCACCGGGAAGCCCCGGTTCAGCGACGGCGGCCAGGAGTTCGAGGCGGGCAGCATGCGCTACAACTTCAAGAGCCGCAAGGGGATCGTGTACGAGACCGTTACCACCCAGGACGACGTGTACGTGCGCGGTGGTAAATCCAAGTTCATCAGCGGCGCGGTGGCCACCTCCGACTCCACGACGGCCGACGTGATCTACACCGAAGGGGCCATTTTTACCACCTGCTCGGCCGATCACCCCCACTTCGGGATCCGCACCCGGAAGGCCAAGGTGGTACCCAATAAACTGGCCGTCATCGGCCCCTCCAACCTGGAGATCATGGGGGTGCCGACGCCCCTCTGGCTGCCCTTCGGTTTCTTCCCGCTGAAGAGCGGCCGCAGTTCCGGGTTGCTGTTTCCGAGCGACTGGCAGTACAGCCCCAACCTCGGGTTCGGGGCCCAGGGCATCGGCTGGTTCTTTCCCCTGGGGGACCACGTGAACCTCCAGCTGACCGCCGACTACTACCTGAAGGGAGCCTACCGGCTACAGGGCAACTCCACCTACTCCCGCCGGTATAAATACCAGGGCAGCTTCAACGCCAGTTTCAGTAACCTGCGCCGGGAGGACGGGGAGACCCTGCAGGAGATCCGCGACAAGGGCGTCACCGTGCGCTGGAGCCACCGCCAGGATCGCCGCGCCCACCCCACCTTCAACTTCGGGGGAAACATCAACTTCCAGACCAACCAGATCGACCAGCGGTTCATCAACAGCTACGACGTGGCCAGCCGCAACGTCATCCGGTCCAGCATGAACATGACGAAGACCTTTCCGGGGATCAAGTCCACCCTGACCGCGGGCTTCAACCACAGCCAGAGTAACGCCACCGAGCAGATCACCGTCAACTTCCCGGACGCCCGGTTCCAGACCCAGACCATTTACCCGCTCCGCAACAGCGGCAGCGCCAACCCCCGGGCCTGGTACAAAAAACTCTCCTTCCAGTACCAGAGCGCGCTGCGGACGGAATTCAACGGCCCCGCCGACAATTTTTTCAGCGACTCCACCCTCCAGGCCGGCCAGTACGGTTTTCGTCACCAGGTCACCAGCGCCCTGAGCCTGAACGTGCTGAAGTACTTCAACGTCAGCCCGAACGTCACCTACGAGGAGGTCTACTACGGCAAGACCCGGGATTACGATTTTGACCCCACCACCATCGAGACCCGGGTAGTGATCGACGAAAACGGCAACGAGCGGATCGACACCACGAACTTCGGCGACATCATCAACAGTCTCAACCCCGGGCTGGCCAGTTTCCGGGAGTTCAGCGCGGGCGTCCGGGTATCTACTCAGCTATTCGGCAAGATCAAGTTCGGAGGGCGGGGATTGCTGGGGCTCCAGGGGATCCGGCACGTCATCAAGCCCAGCGTCAGCCTGGGGTACTCTCCCAGCTACCTGGACGGGACTGACTACATCTCCGGCACCCGCTATTTTCTCTCCGAGCAGGATATCAACCCCAATTCCCCGAACGACGAGACCTTCTTCAGCCCCTTCGACAACCAGATATTCGGCACGCCCAGCCGGGGCATGGAAAATCTCTCCCTGAGTTACAACATCGCCAACCTGCTGGAGGCCAAGGTCTGGGACAAGAAGGACAGTACCAGCAACAATATTCCCTTGTTCCAAAACATCGGTATCTCCGGCAGTTACAGCCTGAATGCCACCGATTCCCTGAAGTGGAGCCAGGTAAGGATGAGCGGAAGTACCAGTCTGTTCAAGCGCACCAGCCGCCTCAGCCTGTCGGCCACCTTCGACCCCTACGTCAGCGAGGAGGTAGAACGGCCGTATTCGCCGGGTGGACCGTTTCGTGCTCTCCGAGCGGGGAGCACCCCTGCAGCTGATGGATTTCCGGGCCACGCTGTCCACCAACCTCACGGTGGCCAAGATCCGCCAACTCTTCCAGGGAGAAGAAGAGGAATTCGTAACCGACGTTCAGCAGGAGCGGGAAAAGCGGCGTAAGGAAGAAACCACCCTCTTCGAGGAAACCGACCTGCTGAGCCTCTTCGAGCGGTTCAGTATCGTCCACACCCTGACGATGCGCAGCCGCCGCGAGGTGGCGACCGGCGACGAGGAGCGCGACCGCCTCCCCTTCGAAACCACCACCAACAGCGTTTCCCTGCGTGGCACCCTTCAGCTCACCGAAAACTGGAGCGTTAACGTCGGCCAGATCGGCTATGATTTTCAGGCCAAGAACCCGACTTATCCTTCCCTCAACATCGTGCGCGATCTCCACTGCTGGGAACTGCGTTTCGGTTGGCAGCCCCAGCGGCGGACCTACCAGTTCGGCATCGCCGTCAAACCCGGAACGCTGGACTTCATCGAGGTGCCGGTGAACCAGAACCGCTACGATACGCGGAATTTTTAGAAGGGAACCTCACCCCGAATCGCTGGCGCGATTCTGCCCCTCTCCCCGGGAGAGGGGCTACGTGGGAGATCTTCGTCTACTCCCAATTTCAGGAACTGCGGCCAAACGCAGAGCGCTGGATGGGATTTCCGCTGCTCCCCTCTCCGGGGGAGAGGGGCTACGTGGAAGATCTTCGTCTACTCCCAATTTCAGGAACTGCGGCCAAACGCAGAGCGCTGGATGGGATTTCCGCTGTTCCCCTCTCCGGGGGAGAGGGGACGATGTCGCGAAGCGATATCAGGGGTGAGGTTCACCGCACCACCACCCGCCCGACACCAATCCTACCCCTACTCCGTATTTCCACCAGATATACTCCCGCCGGTAACCCGCGAACGTCCAGCTCCCGGCCATCACCCTTCAGCACAACCCGACCGTCTAGAGTCAGTAGCGAGCCAAAGGTGCCCGGCCCTTCCAGTCGCAGCCACTGGCTGGCCGGATTGGGGAAGAGCCGCACGCCCAGTTCCGTGAGCGTCGGAATGGAAGTACCGATGACGTTCTCCACCTCCATGATCTCGGTGTCGGCGCAACCGCCCCGGACGGCCGTCAGGGTAACCCGGTAGGTGCCGGAGGTATCGTAGACGTGGACGGGGTTTTGCTCGGTACTGGTGGTACCGTCGCCGAAGTTCCAGGACCAGGCAGTGACGGTACCCTCGCTCTCGTCGAAGAAACGGACGGTAGTGTCGTTCTCGATCTCCGCGCGGAAGGCCGCATCGGGAGTACCGAATACTTCGACGGTGTCCGTCGCGAGGGTGTCTACGCCCAGTGCCCCGACAGGGTGAGCACTACGGGAAAGCGTCCCTCATTCCGGTAAACGGCGCGGACGGTGTCCGAGGTGGCGACCGGTTCGTCGGCTCCGGGGAGGGACCAGCGGACGGACCCGAAGTCACCCGAGCTCTGATTGATCAGCGTGACGGTTAGCGGGGTGCAGCCGCTGGTGATGTTGGCGGTAAAAGCAGGCATGGCCGCCTCGCCGATGATGTCCATCACCCCGTCCGTACCGGCCAGTGGAGCATTCTCGTCCTCGTCGCAGAGATCGCTGTTGAGTCGGAGACCGGGTGCTCCGCCGGAAAGATTGATAACGGGAGCAAAGTCGATCGGGACACCCTGCATCAGCAAGCGCCCCCCGGCACCGCCCCCCCCGGGGCCGAAGCAACGTCGCTGGTTGTTGTTGTCCGTCGATCCCCCGGCTCCGCCCACGAGGATGATGGACGGTTGTCCGCTCAGGGTCGAGGCGTTGAAGAAGATGGTGCCGGCCGCCCCGCCACCACCGGCCCCGTCACCGTCCGCTTCGAGGGCGGACAGGCCGGTCGCGCTCACCACGGCATTGTCCGTAAAGACCAGGTGGGCGGCGGAGAGAACGATCAGCCCCCCACCGTTCCCCCCGCCGGTCTCCGGGGAGTTGTTGGCGTGGCCCGTTCCGCCACCGCCGCCGAAGTAGAGCCGTTCGTTTGTCCGCTCCAGGGGAAGGCCGCCGAGACCGGGAAAATTACCCCGGCAGACGAAGCTGAGCCCCGGAACGACGTTCGGCCCGCCGTCTCCCCCGTCGGTCACGTTGGCACCCCCGCCCCCACCGGCATTGTGGTCGTTGCCCCCGCCACCGCCGGTCGCGACCGGGGCACGACCCGTGCGGGCCCCGTCGGGAAACTCCGCAACGGATTCTCCGCGGGGAGAGCCCCGCCAGCTGCTGAGGGGGTAGGTGAGCGCATCGGCCCGGGTCAAGCTGCTGCAATCGCTGTCGACGGAGCGGCCCGCCCCGCCCCGGAAGCCGGCCCCGTCGGCGAGTATTCGTCCGCTGACCGTGATCGTATCGTTGGCGACGAGAAATAAAACACCTCCGGTCGTTCCGTCAAAAGGGCTGGCGGTAAGCATATTATCTACGGTCAGTTGATCCGGTGTGGTGGCCAGGACGACCTGCGTTTGTCCGGGGTTAAAGTTTTCGGTGAGTGGAGCGGAGAGAAAGAAAGTATCCTGATTGCGGCCGGCCAGTTCCCGGATGGCGTAGCGGCCGGTTCCCCCGAGGTCCGTTACCCGGCCGGCAAAGTCTCCGCTGGTATTGATGGTCGCGCCGGCGTGTTGGTAAAGGAGGAGCGTGAGGTTGCCGTCTACCCCGGCGGGAACACCCGGAACGACCAGAAAGTCGCCGGCGATAAAAGCGGGAGCGTAAGCGTCTCCGCCGACGGACTGAGCCGCCAGAATCAGGGAAGTGGAAAATAACAGGAGGGTAAACAGGTGCCGCATAGTGAATTGGGATGAATGGCGGGAAAGATACAGCCCCGAGGGGACAGACAAACGAAACCCACCGGCCCGGCGTTAAAGAGCCACCCCAGACTCTGATGTATGTCAACTGCCTTGCGCCTGCTTTACCTCCTTCCCACTGTCGTGTTATCCGCGTGGGTACCCGGGGTACTCTCCGCCCAGATCAATATGGAAATGCGAACGGAGCGATCCGATGCCGGTTTCAACGTCCTCATCGATAACCGGGAGTTCATCCCCATCACGGTGGATGTGCGGCTCAAACTGGAGAACCTGGTCTCCTCCCGCGGTGCCGATTTTACCCTGGTCGTCCCTCCGGATACCAGCGGTTTCATCGCCGCCACCCTGCGTGTGGACAATGACCGGAAGGGGATCGGACTGGATGCCGGAGTGACCACCACCTACGGAGACCAGACGATAACCGACTACGACCGCGACCACCTCTACGAACTACCCTTCGCCCCGGGCGGCAAATACCGGGTGGAACAGGGCTACAACGGTCGTTTCAGTCACGCCGGAGAGAAGGCCCTCGACCTCGACCTGCCCGTCGGGACGCCGGTACACGCCGCCCGGGGTGGGGTGGTGGTCGACCTGGAGGAATCCTTCGACCGCTCCTGCCGCCAGCCCCAGTGCATGGACTACAACAACTTCGTCCTGATTTACCACGACGACGGGACGATGGCCGACTACGCCCACCTGCGCCGCAACGGGGTGGCCGTCGAGGAGGGGCAGCGGGTCGAAGCCGGAGAGTTACTCGGCTACAGCGGAGACACCGGCTACACCAGCGGGCCGCACCTGCACTTCGTCGTCTTCCTCTCCCGGGGGCCGAAGCGGGAAACGGTGGCTACTCGCTTCCGGACGGTAGGGGTACCGGAAGGGGAGGAGCTGGTGGTGGGGCGGGTGTATCGTCGGGGGGAGTGATGCCGGGCCGCTCCGAGTTGTCGGACAACGAATTTCCCTCCCGCGGATGGAAAATTCAGTTGTCCGACAACCTTCGCTTCCTGATTTCGTCTCAGTACTATCAACGGACACAGGTTGTCGGACAAATAATGCGCCCGCCGGAGGCAGCGCATTTTAGTCCGACAACTCGGACTAAAAACCAATCAATGAAAGACCTGCTCCTCCTCTCCCTCGCCCTGCTTTGCTTCGCCTGCGGGACCGAAACGCCCGCTGAGAACCCGGCACCCGCGTCCGCGCCCGGCGAAACGGAAACCCCTGACCCACAGGTAAGCATTCATCCCATATTTCACGGTTCCGTCGTGCTCACCGAGCCCGGCCGGACGATCTACGTCGACCCCTTCGGCGGTGCCGACCGCTTTACGGAATTCGCCGCGCCCGACCTGATGCTCATTACCCATACCCACCCGGATCACCTGGACCCCGCCACGCTCGGTGGCCTGAAACTGGGACGGACTACGCTCGTCGCCCCCCAGGCCGTGGCGGATCAACTGGGAGAGCTGGAATTCGGAGCCGTTCACGTACTCGCCAACGGTGAAAGCTGGAGCTACGACGGTATCGACATCGAGGCCGTTCCCATGTATAACCTGCCGGTGGAACCCGACGCTTTTCACCCCAAGGGTAAATTCAACGGCTACGTGATCAACCTCTACGGCACCCGCTACTACTTCGCCGGTGACACGGAAGACATCGCCGAAATGCGCGCCCTCAGGAACATCGACGTGGCCTTCGTTCCCATGAATCTGCCCTACACCATGGAGATCGAGCAGGCCGCCGACGCGGTGCTGGACTTTGCCCCCCGGGTCGTTTACCCCTATCACTACCGGAACGGGGATGATACTTTCGCGGACGTGGACGCTTTCGCCAAGCTGGTGCGCGAAGGGGACAAGCGCATCGAGGTGCGGCTGGAAGACTGGTATTAGGGCATTACCTCTAAGGCACCAAGCAGCATTAAGTGACGGTAAAACGCGTGACTTAATGCTGCTTAACGTCGCTTAATGCCTTAATGGCGGACCTCCGCTCCGTCCGCGAACAGGGTAGGCAGCATCGCCTCCTGCACGCCGATCAGTTTCAGTTTGTTGACCGCCAGGCTGAAGGCGCGGGGTACCTCGTACCCTTTGGCCAGCCCCAGGTAAAGAGCCGTGGTGAATTTTAGCGCGGCGGTATCCAAGATGCGATCGCGCATCCCTACGGCGTAGGTAACGTGGGCGCTGCACAGTTTCGCCGTATCGTAGCCATAGCAGGCGTTCAGTACGAGCAACCGCATGGGGCGATCGGCCACCACGATGCCGATCAGGTCGGCGAAATTTTGTGGCGCGATATCCCGTAGCCCGACGTCTTCGATCTCGAAAACCAGCCCGCCGGGGGAATCCGAGCCGGCCGGGTTACCGTGACTACTGACGTGCAGAATCGTAGGTTCCTTTTCCAGCAGTATCTCCTGCAGGTTATCAATGTGGGTGTTCAGTTGGCTCTTGGTGATAAACCGATCCGTCTTGTCCTCCAGTTTCTTCGCCAGCAGACTGAATTCCTTGCTGATGTCCAGGTCCGGTGCCGCTCCCTCGTTAGCGCCCAGAAACAGGATCGTATCCTTACTTACGGAAGTTTTTCCTCCGGAACCGGGCGCGGACGCGGGTGCGGAATTTGCCGGTTCCCAGTCCGCCGGCGCCTCGAAGTCCGTCAGGTCGCCGGCTACGCTGCGGATGGACTGGCGAATGCGGGCGGCCGAGATATTGGCATTTTCCGTACTGATCACCTGGTTGGTCTGGTCCCGCTTGAGCCGGGCGTGTTGCCCCCGCAGCGAAATGATGGTGTCACCATTGTAGCTGTCATTGGTTTTTTTACAGACGCGGTCCAGCAGGACAAGCGCGTCGCCAAGGCGGTCGTGAGTCGTTAGGTTTTCCAGTATCGTCTTCCAGGTCATGTCAGGGGTTTTCGCCGAGAATAGTCGGCAGTAAGGTCTCGAATCCGGCGATGGCCGCCGGGTCGGTAAAGTAAGACAAATGGTCGGCAGCCACCACTACGTGAGCGGGGAGGGGGCCGGGGATCTTCTGCTGACTGTCCAGACTCACCGCAATGTCGTTCGGGACGCGGAAGAGGAGGGTGTCCACGATGTCGTTGCGGTTAAAGCGCCGCAGTACCCTTTTGAAGAAACCGGCCTGTTTGTCGGCCTCGGCGGCATTCCCGATGAGGCGGATGTTGCCGTTCACCATGGAGTAGGGGATGGTGCGCTCCCGCTCCTTGTTGAGCTCCAGGAGAAAGGGACTGCCGGGCTTCATGTCTCCCAGTCCCTCCTGCGTACTGTTCAGGAACCACTGGAAACCCTTCACCAGGGGGGTGGAGAGCGGCCACAGTGCAATGGCCCCGTTGGCCAGCCGGGACAGCCCCAGGGCCATCAGGCCGTAGGCTCCCGGTAGCGGGCTGCCCTGATTGGGGGTGCCGAACTGCACGAGGTGATCCACCACTTCGTTACCGCCCAGTTGCTCGATGTAGCAACGGGAAACCAGCCCGCCCATGGAGTGGGCGTAGACGTGGAAGGTCTTGCCGTGACCGGCCCGTAACCCGATCTCCGCCAGCTGATCCTTTAGTTTTCCGGCGGTGTCGATCACGCGGGTACCGAGGTTTTCGTAGTCGAAGGTCAGAATCAGGTCGTAGTGGTGGCCGACCAGCTTTCCACTGCCGGGGTGAGTGGCCCGTGCCATCAGACCGGGGCTGCAATCCGTATCCCCGATAATGCCGTGGACGAACAGTACGATCCGACCGGCCTTACCCACCTCCGCCTTCAGGTCCAGGTGACTCAGTTCCTGGTGGGAAACGTTCCCCTCCCCGTCCACTACTGCCTTGCGCAACAGTCCCGGGGCGGGATTACCCATCTTTTCCGCTACGGTCTTCTTGAAGAACAGCTTGATCGAGCCCCCCAGGCTTTTAGCATTTTCTTCCTCGACCGGCTCGGGAAGCTGGTCGATCCGTACGTTACCGTCCGCGTCGCTGGCCCCGACGGGGTAGTACCAGCCGGTCTCTTCGTCGATACCGAAAACGATGGTGTCCTCCTGCCGCTCGGGCAGGCCGATGACCAGTGGGTGATCGGTATTCACCGCCCGGTACTGTTCCTTGTTCTCCTCCGAGACCTTCAGCTCAATCAGGTCCAGGGGGCGGTCTCCCTCCGCCCGGGTACGGACGAGGGGGGCGGCCACCAGCCCGAAGTCTTCGAAATTCGGCGGGGCGGCCCCCGAGACCGATCTGCTCCGGTCCTTGCTGCTGCCCAGGCTGCGCTGGCTCAGGTCGAGGCCGGCCGGCGCGCTGACGATCCGGATATTGGAGGGGCTTACCGGACTACCCTCGGCCAGTAGTGGTTTCTGGATGAGCAGGGAGATGTTCTTCACCCCCCAGCGGGCTGCGCCGAGCAGTTCCTCCTCTTCCTCGCCACCGTCACCGCGGCTGACGGTTCCGCTACGGGTGACGGGGCCCCGCTGAATCGAGCGGGGCACGAATTGTTCCTGCTCCAGACCCGGCTGCTCGAAATCTTCCAGGGAGAAGGGGGCTTCCGAAACAACCAATTTTAACTGGTTCGTTATCTCCGTCACCCCCCGGGCGGAACGGTTCCGGTCGATGGTCAGGGAGCGGTAATCCCGGGCCTGTCCGTTTTTATCATTGGTGTTCTCCGTACGGTAGGGCTCCTGGTCATTGGCGTAAAGCGTGCGGACGGGCAGGTGGGCGGATTTCACCCCGAAGTCCTCGTCGAAGTAGAGTGCCCCGACGTGAAGCTGGGCCGGTCCTCCCGGCTTGATCCGGACACTCAGCCGGTAGCGCGGTGCCCGGATACTGTTACCGATGGCCCGGTAGGCGAAGGTGGCCGACCCGTCCAGGGGCTGTGTGACCGGAGGCCGGTCCTCGAATACCTGCTCCAGTTGTACGTCCAGCACGGCGTCTACGTCCAGGGGATAGGCCGCGGGGGCGTAGGCCAGAGCATTCTCGTAGCGGCCGATGCGGACCACCCGGCCGAGGAATTCGTCCCAGTCGTCGTAGTTCTCCGTGGCGGAGCGTACGAAGAGGGGGTGGGGGTTGTTATTGCGGTGCAGGCCGACCTTACCGGCCTCGATCTCGACCAGGAACTCCGCCTTTTCGTCCAGGACAATGGCATCGGCGTAATTTTTTTTGATCCGGCCCTTCAGGTTTTGCAGGTGAAGGTTGGAGACCGA
Source organism: Lewinellaceae bacterium (assembly GCA_963838715.1). GTDB lineage: Bacteria > Bacteroidota > Bacteroidia > Chitinophagales > Saprospiraceae > Neolewinella. The sequence goes on along the minus strand of CAWISE010000009.1, from coordinate 485,183 downwards.
TTCCCCGGCCCGGATCCGGACCGGCGCCGGGCGGCTGTTGATGCCCAGGATGGGGTAGGGGGCGGCGGTCTGGCTCAGCCAGTCGGCTCCCTGCACGTAAGAGCGGCCCGGCTCGACGGAGGCAACGGTGAGCGAACGCTCCTTCCCGTGATCCTCCACCCGAACGGTATCTCCGGGGCGCAGCCCGTGAATGTCTCCCCTGGCCAGGAACCACTGTCGTCGCTGTTCGTCGTAGTCCAGTAAGCTCTGCCGGCTTCTCCGAAGGCTGCCGTCCAGGAAAAAAGTATCGAGGGTGACACCGCCGACGGGCTCGCCGTAGACCGTCTGGTTGGGGTAACGGTTAGCGACCCGGGTTTGGGTCAGGGCCAGGAGGTTGGCGTAGGAGGTGAGCGCCAGGTCGATCTGCCGGAAGGTGGTCAGCAGGCAGTGGGTGAACAGCCCGCGGGGCTGCTGGTCGAGTTCCATTTCGACGGCCACCTGTTTGTCCGTACAGGCGGACAGCGCCACGTGTGCCCGGGTTGGCGGTGCGGCGTAGTCCCCCGTCCGGACATAATTTTCGCTTCCGAGGAAATCCGCGAAGGGGACTTGCTTCGTATTGGTAGTAGTCTTCTTGATCCGCGCCTCTCCGCGGGTCACCGTACCGGAGTGGCAGCTGTCGAAGATGGTCAGCAATTGCGCCCCTTCCGTTACGTGGTGGTGGAACAGCCAGGCCAACTCCTTGTCGGCCAGGTCCCGACCGCCCGGTTTGCGGCTATCGTAACAGACAATGGTCTGGCAGAGGTGGTCGCGCTCCGTATTCCAGAATTCCGGGGGCGCCGGCATCCGGGCGCCGTGGCCGCTGTAGTAAAACAGGCAGATGTCATCGGGGCCGGCGTTATCGAAGACGGTGAATCCGTGGATTACGTCCTCCCGCCTGGCGGTCTGGTCGCTTAGCCGTTCACTGACGTATTCGAGGTCATTGACCGCGGCGTAGTCGCGAAAGAAGGCATCGATGTCGTCCCCGTCCTGTTTACAGCCGGGCAGGTTGCCGGCGGCGGGGGCATAATCTGAGACGGTAACGATGAGTGCGTATAGTGACATAGAGCCAAAGTACCAAAAACATAGGTGTTACTCCGTGTAGCAACGATTTAAAAATTTTGAATAAGGTGATGTGACCCATGTTAAATTCCTACGTCTTAATCCCGAAATGAACATGAAGAGCTGCCGGGCTCAGTAACCTACTTGGAGATTTATCGTTCCGGCGGCTCACACAGGATTTGAATATGGGTTTTGTTTAGTTGGCCGTCGTCCATTGGGCGTCGGCCGATTTTGTATCTTCGCGCCCCAATCGTAACCTATGCATTACCTCACCCGCCGGGAAACGTTCAACGCCGCTCACAAGCTGCACGTAGCTGACTGGAGCGAAGAGAAAAATCGTTCCGTATTCGGCAAGTGCAGCAATAAGAACTGGCACGGCCATAACTACGTACTCCACGTTACCGTCAGCGGCGACCCGGACCCGATGACCGGCTTCGTCATGGACGCCAAACGGCTTTCCGACATTGTCAACGAGGAAGTGGTGGACGACCTCGACCACGCCAACATGAACCTGGACGTGTCCTGGTTTCCCTCCGGCCTCCAGCCGACCACCGAGAATATCCTGACCGTCATCTGGCAACGGCTGGAAGGGCGGATCAACGCCGTGGGGTCCGCCGATCTGTACTGTATCCGGTTACAGGAAACCGAAAATATCTACGCCGAGTACTACGGGCCGGCGGGAAGAAAACAATAGCATGGCTTTCACAAACATACCCCGCTACGACGAGGAGGTTACCGCCGCCCTGAAGACCCACTACGAGCAGATCATCACCGGCGTCGGCGAGGACGCCCGGCGCGAGGGGTTGCTCAAAACCCCGGAGCGGGCCGCCAAGGCCATGCAGGTCCTCACCCAGGGCTACGACCAGGATGCGGAGTCCATTCTCCGTTCCGCCATGTTCGCCGAGGACTATTCCGAAATGGTCATCGTGAAGGACATCGAACTCTACAGCCTCTGCGAACACCACCTGCTGCCCTTTTTCGGCAAGGCGCACGTTGCCTACATCCCCGATGGGTACATCGTCGGACTCAGTAAGATTCCCCGGGTCATTGACGTATTCGCCCGCCGTTTCCAGGTGCAGGAGCGCCTCACCGACCAGGTACTCCAGGCCATCCAGTCCACCCTGAACCCCCTCGGCGTGGCCGTCGTCATCGAGGCGCACCACATGTGCATGATGATGCGCGGGGTGCAGAAGCAGAACAGCGTGACCACCACCTCCGCCTTCACCGGTGCCTTCAAGAGCGAGCGGACGCGGAACGAGTTCCTGACCCTGATCTCCGGAAAGCTCTCCTGACCCATTGGTCGGGCGGCGTTGCGCAGGTGCAAAATTTTAACCGACGGTTTGTCCTGCCCCCAAAGCCGGATCGGCCGAGGACCTTCAGGTCCTTTCTCCATCCAGCATAATACTTTAGCTTTATGCGGCTTCATGCGATAAACCCGCCCCCATGCCCCAGCCCCCCATCACCCCCCTCGACCTCCACTTCCTCGGCGAGGCCCGCGCCATTGCCGCCTTCGTCATCGAGGATACCGACGGGCTCACCCTCGTGGAGTGCGGACCGTATTCCACCCATGCCAACCTGCTCTCCGCCCTGGAGGAAAACGGATTCAACGCCGAAGACGTCCATACCGTGTTGCTGACCCACATCCACTTCGACCACGCGGGGGCGGCCTGGTGGTGGGCACGCCGGGGAGCGACCGTTTACGTGCACCCGCGGGGGCAGCGGCACCTGGTCGACCCAACGCGGCTCTACGACTCCGCCCGGCAGATCTACGGCGACCGGATGGATGAACTCTGGGGGGCGATGGAGCGCATCGACGCCGGGCGGGTCGTTGCCGTGGAGGACCGCCAGGAGCTCACCCTCGGCGGAAACCGCTGGGTAGCCCACCATACCCCGGGCCACGCCAGTCACCACATCGCCTGGCAACTGGAGGATACCGTATTTACCGGAGACGTGGGGGGCGTGAAGATCGGTGGTGGCCCCGTCGTCCCTCCCTGCCCGCCACCGGACATCGACCTGGCCGCCTGGGCCGATAGCATCCACCGACTGCGGGAACTGGATGCCCACAGATTTTTCCTCACCCACTACGGAGAGATCACTGACCCGTCCCGTCACCTGGACGAATTATCTACCCGTTTGGAAAAGTACCGCGACTGGATCGTGCCACACGCCGCCCGCGGGGCCACCCCGGAGGAAGTCGAACCCCTGTTCGCTGTCTTTGTCCGGGAAGAACTGACGGCCGCCGGCGTTTCGGAAGCGGATCTGGGGAGTTATCTGGCCGCGAACCCGCCCTTTATGAGCGCTACGGGCTTACTGCGTTGGTACCTTAAGTATGGATAGTACCCAGGAAATATCGAGGTACATCGAAGGATTAGGTATTTCGGTACCCTCCGGTTTGCGTCAGCGGCTCCGGGGTTTTAGAGAGTTCTCTATTACCAAGGGGGACCATTACGTGACCGAGCACAAAGTCTCGGATACGCTGGCTTTCGTTATTGGGGGGAAAGTCAGGCACTATTACAACATCGACGGAAAGGAGCATACACGCTGGGTCTCGCTTCCGGGTAACTTTATGGCTGCCTTTAAAAGCTTCGTACAGCAAACTCCCAGCGACGTGAATTTGGTCTGTATCGAGGATACCGAGTTGCTACTGATGGGGCGCAGTGACTTCTACCAATTATTGACGGATTTTGACGAGATCAAGCAGTTATGGACCCGGTGCCTGGAAATGGAAATGGTGAAGTATGAGGACCGGGTGACTCAACTGATCACCCTGAACGCTACGCAGCGCTATCTGCGATTTCTGAATAGTCATCCGCTGTATGCACAACAAGTTCCCCTCAAGTATATAGCGTCAATGCTGGGAATTGAGCCCCGGCACCTGAGTAGGTTGAGAAAAAAACTGGCTACCGGGTGAGAAATGGACAAATGTCCACTCCAGCGGAAAGAGCACTCGATAACTTTGCTGATGCAAATAAGTGTTTTTTCAACCACAGTGCTAACCGGTATCCCGTGAAAAACAACAGTATTCAAATCAATACGGAAAAGCTTTCTTTTTTCGATAGTGAAACGGGAGAATTTACCCTCCTTTTCCTGCACGGAGCTTTCATTAACAAGGAATACTGGACGGCTCAGATCAGTCACTTTGCCGGCCGCTACCGCGTCGTAGCCGTGGATTTTGCCGGACACGGCCTTTCCTCACATAGCCGTAGCGACCGGGACATCCAATCTTTCGCAGCGGACGTCAGTAAACTTATTGAGGCACTTGATCTCAAAAAGGTTATTATGATCGGTCATTCTTTCGGCACGGATGTAATGTTGGAAGCCGTCAGCATTAATGCGTCCAAAATTATGGGGCTTGTTGAGGTGGACCATCTGAAAAACGTGGGAAGTGAATTACCCGCGTCAGTCATCGAGCAGGTTATCACAGGTCTGAGAACTGATTTCATCGCTACTTCCGAACAGTTCGCCCGTCAGGCACTGGTAACAGCGGCTACACGGACGGATCTCGTCGACAGGTTAGTGACGGATTACGCAAAGACAAATCACGAGGTAGGAATTTCCATTTTCCAGAATATGATAGGTTACTCCCGGAGGGAAATGAACCTCCTGCACGGACTACCCCTCAAACTCTACCTGATTCACGTAGACTATACGCCGACCAACCAGGAGGCACTGGGGCGGTATCTGGGTAATGACTACAGTCTCCACATCATGAAGGGAACCTGTCACTATCCCATGGTTGAAAATCCGGACGTATTCAACCAGATCTTAGCGGGAATATTCCTGGATATCGAATCAGGGCAGGCGAACTAAACAGTAGTAACAGGTCGTATAAAAATCCCGCACCCACGGAATACCCGCCAGTATGCCCGGTAGTGCCCGCGGCGTCAGCCCGAATTTGGTCTCGTAATTGGGGTTGATGAGGAAGCGGGTCTTGCGGTCGTAGACGTACCCCTCCCGGCGCAGGATGGCCTCGAAGCGGGCGGTGCTGATGCCCGTCTCCTTTACCCCCTCGAGGGCCTTGACCACCCACTCCGGCTCCCCGGCCGTGCGGAGAACACCCTTGAAGAGGGGCATGGGCAGCAGGTGGAACCAGGGTAGTTTGCTCATCAGTTTACCGACACAGACCTGCTGGTGGCCGCCGAAGGGCATCCGCCAGGGGGGGAAGCCGAAGAACATCCGGCTCCCGGGGTGCATCAGGCGTTTGACGAACCCGAGGAATTTCTCCTGGGCGGGAATGTGCTCGATGACGTCCCGCATGAAGATGAGGTCGAAGGTACCGAGGGCGTCGGTGTCGACTTCGTAAATGTCCTCGGCGATGAGTTGTAGGCGGCCTTCCGGAGCGGCCCCGGCCATGAATTCCCGGGCCTGGGCGATCCGCTTCCGGTCGATATCTATCCCCACGCAATCACAGCCCCGCTCGAGGAAGGGAACCAGGTTGCCGCCCTCCCCGCAGCCGATCTCGAGGATCCGGCTCTCCGGGCTAATGGTCATGGACTGCTCGACGTAGGGGATGACGAACTTCTTGGTGGTCACGCCGGTCTCCCGGAAGTAGCGGGCCTTATCCTGGTGTCTCTCCTGCATGGGGGCGAAGGTAAGACAGGCTGATTGATGAAAGATCGGCACCTGCGCACCGTCGGCCAAAAAACAGCTTAGTAAGTCCGGGTAACCGCGTCGTTGGTAACGATGATGAAGTCGGCCTTCTCGCGGTATTCCTCCGTGACCCGGTTTATTTCCTCCTGCTCGGCGGTGGTGAGGGTAACTACTTTCAGCTCCGGCGCGTACTGCCGCAAGTACCAGCCAATGCCCTCGAAATCATCGCTGTGGTAGCTGCCGTTGAGGTGGAGAAAGGGCATGCCCGTCCGCCGGTTCCTCACGATGAAGGCGGCCATGGTCGCGTCCTTGATCGCCTGTGCCATGGGGAAGGTCGCCCCGCCGTGGCCGCCCGGCATCATTTCCAGCATCCGGCGGTAGCCCGGCAATTCCGGATCGTAGGGAATGGGCAGGGGAGAGAGGAGTGCTTTTTCCTCCTCGGTCAGTTGTTCCAGGCTCTCCAGACCCTGGCGGAATACCCGGCGGGCGTAGACCCGGGGGACGTTGGTGGCGATCACGGCGGCTCCGCGGCGGGCGGCTTCCAGGACGAGCGGTTTGTAGTCGGTCCGGAAATTGGGCCAGACCCCCCCGGTGAGGGAATCCAGCTGCTCGTCATTCACCCGCCCCTTGCCGTATCCCTCCAGCCACCGTTGCTCGTCGGTCTCGAACATCTCCAGGCCGAGATCCGCCTCCGGCAGGGCCCGCAATAACTCCAGTTGCAGCCAGTGGCAGACCGCATTGTTGTGGGATTCCCCGAAGAGGATGACGTCGGCCTCCGCCAGGCGGGCGACCATCTTCTTCCACTTCACCGGTTTACCGCCCTGACGGTACAGCCGGTAGGCCTCGGGGGCGGACTGGGCACTCGTCGTGACGGAAAGGGCGAGCAGGAGCAGGAGGGAGCAGATAAATCTCATGGGAGAAACGTATGTTTGTCAAAACCTCAAAATCATGTCTGAAACCACCACCCTCGGCGTAGGAAGCCGCGTAAAGCACCCCGCTTACGGAGACGGCGTTGTCATTAAGCTCCACAAGATAGCCTACGACGTAGCCTTTATGACCTACGGCATCAAGTCCGTCGGTCGGGGGTATGACGAATGGAAGGTCATCGGCGTGGAACCGGCCGAGGAGGTCGCCAGTTTCAACGAGGCGGAGCAGGCCCTGGTCCGTATCCTGCGCACCTACAATGCCGTGGACGAAACCACCGACCTCGGCGATCGCTGGGTGGACGGTACCCTCATCCTCAAACCGGGTGAGGAAGGGCTGGCCACCAAGGAAATGCCCATCGATACCTTTTTTCATAAGATCGTCATGGTCCGCGACCGCCTCCGCGTCATGGAGCAGCGCGTCAATGCCAGTAACCTGACGGACGAGGAAAAGGTCAACCTGCAACAGTACATCACCCGGATCTACGGGTCGCTGACGAGCTTCAATGTCTTGTTCCGGAAGAAAGAAGACGGGTTTTCCAGTAAGTAACGGGAATATCTATCGGATGATCTCCCCGTCCCCCACCTTCACGTTGAACGGCTTGCAGAAGTAGAGTACGTGGCTGAAGTCGTCGATACCCGTATCGGAAATGCGGTACTCGTGAGCGCCGCTGAAGGTGGTAACCCGCGCGATCTCCAGGGCATTTTGCACCGAACCCGTATTGTTGGTGAGGTAGACGTACAGGCCGGGCAGGTCGGTGTCGGCCCGGTAGTCCCCGGCTATTTCCAGCACGAGGTCTCCTTCCTCCGAGCGGAGGGTAAAGTCTCCCTCGAGAAGGTACTGACTGGTGGTTCCGATCCGGCCGCTCCGCGTTTCCTCCTGCACGATCACCTCATCCGTGGTAACGACCACGTCGCGAGTGTCCGCTACCGCCTGCCCCATTTCCTCGTAGCGGATGGTGACCGCGGCCGTGCCCGGAGCTACCGCCGTGGCCAGACCGTTGCTCTCCAGCAGCAGGACGTCGGGATTGCTGGAAGACCAGGCAACCGCCACTTCCTCCTCCGCGCCGATGTTGTTGAAAAACGAGTAGGTGAACTGATGGCTGTCCCCGACGGTCAGGGAGTCGATCGGGGTGGTCAGTCGCAGTTCGGGCGCTACGAAATCCTCGACAATGTCCTCCCCGATACAGGCGGAGAGGATCGGCATCAGCAGGAAAAATGCAAGGGCACGGAGCATACTTTGGCAATTTGAGCCAAAGGTAAGCGTGGCACCAAGCTTAGTGTTCCCTAATGTGCCCTAATGTCTCAGTGGTGATCTTCCTCACTCCCGGATATCGTACTCTTTGATCTTCCGGTAGAGCGTCCGCTCGCTGATGCCCAGTTCCGCGGCGGCCTCCTTCCGGCGGCCGTTGTGCTTCTTCAGGGCCTTACCGATCAGGTCGCGCTCGTTGTTGGCCAGGCTGAGGTCTTCCTCCACCACCTCGCTCTCGTCGTAGTGGCGGCTGAGTTCGCGGTCGACCAGGATGGGGTCGTTGTCGTGCCCGCGATTTTTGTCGGAGGGAAAGGAAGGCGGCGATACCGGAGTGGCCGAGTCGGGAAAGTCCGCCGTCAGCGGGCTGTAGCGGTTGATCTCCCGGGCGGCGGCCGGGTAGGCTCCGGGCAGCTGGAGGGCCTGGATCTTATCCAGGTCGGGCACCCGCAGGTCGTTGTTCCGGATGAGTTCGAAGATGAGCCCCTTGAGGTCCGTCAGGTCCGTCCGCATATCGAACAGCACTTTGTAGAGGATCTCCCGCTCGTGGGGCGGGGGCGGGGCGCCGTTGCTGCCGTAGTCGGAGCGGACGGGCAGATTGCGCTGGGTTAGTTTCGGGACCATCGTCATCAGGTCGGTAACGACCAGTTCCCGCTTTTCGCCGAGGATGCTGACCTGTTCGGCCACGTTCTTCAGTTCCCGGATGTTTCCCGGCCAGCTGTACTGTTCCAGCAACCAGCGGGACTCCTGGTCGATCTGGATGGGGTCGATGCCCTGCCGCTCGGCGAAGTTGTTGGCGAAGTAGCGGAAGAGGAGGTAGACGTCCTCCGGCCGCTCCCGCAGGCTGGGCAGTTCGATGTTGACCGTGGCCAGCCGGTAGTAGAGGTCTTCGCGGAATTTGCCGGACTCCATCCGGGCCAGCAGTTTCCGGTTGGTGGCGGCCACGATGCGGACGTCGGTGGTCTGCGTCTTGTTCGCCCCGACGCGGATGAATTCCCCGCTCTCCAGGATGCGGAGCAGGTAGGTCTGGGTATCCAGCGGCATCTCGCCGATCTCGTCCAGGAAAATGGTTCCGCCGTCATACTCTTCAAAGTAGCCTTTCCGGTCGCTGATGGCGTTGGTGAAGCTGCCCTTGACGTGGCCGAAGAGCTCGGAGTTGATGGTCCCCTCCGGAATGGCGCCGCAGTTCACGGCGATGAATTTACCGTGCTTGCGCGTGCTGTTGTCGTGGATGACCCGGCTGAATACTTCCTTACCCACGCCGCTCTCGCCGGTGATGAGTACCGACAGGTCGGTACCCGCCACCCGCACGGCGGTATTCAGCGCGTTTTCCAGGGCGGGGGAACGCCCCACGATGCCGTAGCGTCGCTTGATGGTGTCGATCTTGGCCATGCCCGGGGATTATACTTGGTGACCGAAGAGGGTCGCGCTGGTGGAATCGGTGATGGTAACGTGGACGTAGTCGCCCGGGGCGTGGTCACCGACCTTCGGGAAGATGACCATCTTGTTCTGGCTGTTGCGGGCCTTCCAGTCCAGTTCACTCTTCTTGGAGTCTCCCTCGATGAGGACGCGGAACGTCTTGCCCACGTCCGCTGCGTTGTGGGCCCGGCTGACGGCGTTCTGCAGTTCGATGATCTCCGTCAGGCGGCGCTTCTTGACGTCCAGCGGAACGTCGTCCTCGAACTTCCGGGCCGCCGGCGTACCGGGCCGCTCGCTGTAGAAGAACATGTAGCTCATGGAGTACTTCGCGTACTCGATCACGCTCAGGCTATCCTGGTGCTCTTCCTCGGTCTCGGTACAGAAACCGGTGATGATGTCGGAGGAGATCGCGCAGTCGGGCATGATCTCGTAAATACGGTCGATCTTCTGCAGGTACCACTCCCGGTCGTAGGTGCGGTTCATCAGGTCCAGGATGCGGCTGTTGCCACTCTGGACGGGCAGGTGGATGTACTTGCAGACGTTCTCGTGGTCGCGCATGGCGTAGAGCACGTCGTCCGTAATGTCCTTCGGGTGGCTGGTGCTGAAGCGGATGCGCAGGTCGGGGTCCACGGCGGCCGTCATCGTCAGCAGTTCGGCGAAATTGACGGTGGTTTCCGTTTCCGGGTTGGTCCACTTGTAGCTGTCGACGTTCTGCCCGAGCAGGGTCACTTCGCGGAAGCCGCGGTCGAAGAGGTCGGTGGCCTCGGCGACGATGCTGAAGGCACTGCGGCTCCGCTCCCGGCCCCGGGTGTAGGGCACCACGCAGAAGGAGCACATATTGTCGCAGCCCCGCATGATGCTGATGAAGGCCGTCACCCCGTTGCTCTGCAGCCGCAGCGGGTTGATGTCGGCGTAGGTTTCCTCCCGGCTCAGGAACACGTTCACGCCCTTGTCGCCTTCCTCGGCACCGGCCACCAGGGCGGGCAGGTCGCGGTAGGCGTCGGGGCCGACGACCATGTCGACCAGCTTCTCTTCTTCGAGGAATTTGGCCTTCAGCCGTTCGGCCATACAGCCCAGTACGCCGACCAGGGTGCCGGGTTTGCGGCGCTTCACCTTGTCGAAAATGCGCAGCCGCCGCCGCACCGTTTCCTCCGCCTTTTCGCGGATGGAGCAGGTGTTGATCAGGATCAGGTCGGCCGCCTCCATGTCGCGGGTGGGGCCGTAGCCGGCTTCCCCGAGGATGCTGGCCACGATCTCCGAGTCCGAGAAATTCATCTGGCAGCCGTAGCTCTCGATGTAGAAGTGCTTGCCAAAAATTGCCGTGGTGGCCACGTCAAATACCTCCCCCTGCTTGGCGGGGTCGATGGTTTTCTGGCCGAGGTCCAGCAGGGTGGGGTTGTCATTGTACATAGGGTGGCACGGATTGGACCGCAAAGGTACGCAACGGTGCTGACAGATTGTCAGAATCCTACCACCAATTGCATCCTGGTGCGGGCAACACACACGGGCGACGGTGCGCAGGTGCAGTGTACTCCGAATTATTGGGTAGCGGTTCAAAAATTAGGTCCGGCCGGGATCCCTCTCCGTCCCGACCGAAAGCCTCCCTAAAACCCTGCACCTGCGCCCCGTCGCCCCAAAAAAGCGACGCTATTACTGACTTTGGTTCGATTTTACCCATATCTGGTTCAATTCTACCAGTCCCCGGGGACCCCTCACCCCCACCTTTGGAGCATCAACTCAACCCATTCAAACACCCCGTTATGATTCGCTCTTTTTTACCGCTTTTACTGCTGCTCCTCACCATCCCGCTAAGTGCCCAACTGGTGCTTACCGACGAGAACTTCCTGGAACCGACTGCCACCTCGGTAATGGTTTCATACGCTTTCCCCGAATCGGAGATCGGGTTACCCGCCGAAGGGGAGAACCTGATTTGGGATTACTCCGACGTCGTGTACGGCGATACCTCGCTGGTAACCCGCTTTGACCTGGACCCCGATCCGGACTTTCCGGACGCCACGTTCTCAACTACGGGACCCGGTACCGCCCTCGGCTTGTTCCCCGTTGTGGGTACCATTTATAGCGTTATCGACGAGGCCTCCTGGCGGGAAGTAGGATTTTCCCGTGGGGCCAACGCATACAGTATTGCTAGTCTCACTGGCGGGGCAACGGATTCTTTTTTCGTATCTCCCCTGTCTCTAAACTACTCACGGGTTGCCGTTCCCTTCCCCACTACCTACGCGACAACGTGGGTGGATGAGTACCGGGAGGTGGCCGGGTACGAAATTTCCGTCGCCTCCTTCAACCTGTCGCGGGCTCCGGTAACCGTCACTAACGACATCTTGACCAGCCGCGAGGTAGTAGGATGGGGGGAAGTACTGATGCCGTCCGGCCCGGGCGAACCGGTCGAATCCTACGAGGCCCTGCTCGTTAAACGGATAACGGAACGGACGGACAGCATCTTCCTCTTCGGCCAGCCCGCTCCTCCCCAGTTGATCGCGGCATTCGGAGCCAGTCAGGGGCAGGTCATTCGGGATACCAGCTATTTTTTCTACAGCCCGACCGAATTTTTTACGGCGATCGTCAGTTTCACCGACGGTATGGCCTTTTTCCGGCCCCTGCCCCAACTGACTACCTCCGTTCTTAACCTCCAACTCCAGCCGAGTACCGTCTTCCCCAACCCCGCCGTGGCCGGCAACCGTCTGGTCTTCGACTTCCCCCCCGTGCTGCCAGGCGACTGTCTCCTCCAGCTCATCGGCATGGACGGCCGCCTGGTCCACGAGGAAACCCTCTCCCCCGACCCTTCGGACCGGGCGCAGATTACCGTGCCCGCCACCCTGACCACCGGCCCTTACTTCTACGTCATCCGGTCCCCGGGCGGCCAGCCGCTCACCAGCGGAAAAATACAGTTGCGTTAACCTTTATTGATTTGTGTACCGTGAATTGACACTTTGAATAACACATTTGATATGTGAATTTTTTGGTGAACGGTGGCGGAAGCTGCCGTTCACTTTTTGTTTTACTACCTTGGGCACCCAGATTTATTGGTCTGCCCGTTAAATATGGATACCAGAATTTTCCTCCTCTCTTTCAGGATGGCCCTGTTCGTATTCACGGTCGCTCTGCCTTGCCTACTGGCGGCGGAGGACAGTATCCCTACCTACGTGCTGGAGGAGTATACGGAAGAGGTTATCCGGTTTCGCGAAGAGATGGGGCTATACGCCGATACTACCGGGAAGCTAACGCTCCGGGATGTACTCGGCGATGCCGCCCCCCGATTCCGGGGGCTGGGGGAGGTGCCTGACAATATGGACTATGCCCTCTGGATGCGGCTGCGCATCCACAACGCCACCGACCGATCTTTCCGTAAGCTCCTGATGCCTACGCCTAATTTTTACCTGGGAACGGCTTACGTACTACAGGGGGACTCGGTCGTCTACCGGAGACGAATCGGTCGCGGCGTACCGGCCCGGGAAAGGGACTACTACTCGGGGGACACCCACTTCAATTTGAATATTCCTTCGGGAGAGACGCGCACCGTGCTGGTAAGGACGGACTTCGGCGATGAGGTATTCTTCTGCTGCCGCACCCTGGCGGAACTGGCCACGCCGAAACGGCAGTGGGTGCGTAAAGTAGAGCGCACGGCCCTGTACTATTTTTACCTGGGGCTGATGGTGTCCCTGGCGGTCGTCAGTGGGTTTGCCTTCCTGCTTTTCCGCAGTAGCGTGTTCCTGTACTTTAGCGGATTGATGCTCATGTTCGGTGCCTATTTTCTGACCAATAGCAATCAGCTCGCCCCCCTGTTCAGGAACGGGATACGGCTGGACTATATGGAGATCGGGAACCTGTCGATACTGGGTATCTTCGGTACGCTCGCGCTATTTATCGCCGCCTACCTGAAACTGAGCGAGCGCATGCCTCGCATACTGCCCTACTTCCGTTTTTTTACCCTGCTCGCGCTGCTCCTTCCCCTGACCTTTTTCTGGTGGCAGTACCGCCCCGGTTGGACCAGAATACTCCTGGCGGAAAATATCCTCTACTTTCTCTGGGCCTTGTTCAGTTTTTTCCTGATCGGTAAACTGGCGCTGCGGGGGTACCGGGAAGCGCGCGCGCTGGCACTCGCCATCGTACTGCTGTTCCTGGGAAGCCTGGTGACGATCCTGGAAATCATAGGGGTCCTCCCCGCTTCCCCGGTTTTCGCCTACGCCTTCCAACTCAGTACGCTGCCGTTTGCCGGTATCGTCTTCCAGGAACTTTTTACCCGGTACACCGACCTCCGGAAGGAAAAGGAGCAACTCGCGGAGACCGACGGCCTCAAAACCCGCTTCTTCGCCAACATTACCCACGAGTTCCGCACCCCGCTTACCCTCATGCTGGGGCCGCTGCGGCAGGTCATCGACCGGACGGAGGAACCGGGCGACCTGGCCCTGCTCCGGGTAGCGGAAATTAATGCCGAACGACAGCTCGCCCTGGTTGACCAGCTGCTGGACCTGGCGCAACTGGACGCCAGTGCCATGATGCTCCGGGCCACGCAAACGGACCTCACCGCCTACTTGAGACAAGTATTAAGCGCCTACGAGTCGCTGGCCGACCAGCGGCGAATCTCCCTGGAACTCTCCCTGCCGGAGACCGTCGTGCCGCTCTACTTCGAGGAGGAGAAGATGAACCGCATCCTCTATAACCTGCTCACCAATGCCTTCAAGTTCACGCCGGCGGGTGGCCGTATCCGGGTGGCGATGACGCAGGATGCAAAATTTGCCGAGGTGCAAGTCGCGGACACCGGTCGGGGGATCGCCCCCGAACTGCTGCCCCATATTTTCGACCGGTTCTTCCTGGCGGGCAATGGGCGTGCCGACACGAAGGGCAGCGGTATCGGCCTGGCGCTGGTCCGCGAAATGGTCCGTCTGCACCACGGGAAGGTCTCCGTCACCAGCCGGGTGGGGGAGGGCAGTACCTTCACGCTGCGTTTTCCGTTGGGGGACCGTCATCTCACCCCGGAAGAGATCGCCGACCAACCCGCCGCACCCACACCCGACCCGGATTTCTCGGCCTTTGCCCCCCAAGTGGAGAGTACCGATGTAGACGCTACACCCGTCCCGGCAGCTTCCGGAGCGCAACCTACGCTCCTGCTGGTTGAGGACAACGTCGAAATGCGGGCTTTCCTCCTCCAGATGCTTGCCCCCCACTACCGGGTGACCACCGCCGGAGACGGGGCGGAGGGGGTAAGCCTCGCCCTGGCGGACCCGCCCGACCTGATCGTCAGCGACCTCATGATGCCGGAGAAGGATGGCTACCAACTCTGCCGCGAGCTCAAGACCGATTTGCGGACCAGCCACGTGCCGGTCATCCTGCTGACCGCCCGCGCCTCCCGGGATGCCCTCCTCGAAGGGTTGGGGGAGGGGGCGGACGACTACCTCACCAAACCCTTCGACGCCCGCGAACTGCTGGCCCGGGCCGCTAACCTGATTCGCTCCCGCCGGGTGCTCCGGGAGCGCTTCGCCGCGGCCATTACCGTACCGGCCAGTGAACTGGCGGTCAACCCCCTCGATCAGGATTTCCTCACCCGCGCCCTGGCCCACGTAGAGAAACACCTGACCGACGCCCAGCTCTCCGTCGATCAACTCGCCGACGCCCTGGGAACCAGCCGGACGCAACTCAACCGGAAGCTGCGGGCACTCGTCAATCAGTCCAGTAATCAGTTCATCCAGTCCGTCCGGCTCCAGCGGGCGGTGCAGTTACTGCGGCAGGACGGCGCTACGGTGAAGGAAGTAGCGTATTCGTGTGGGTTCAGCAGCCCGGGGTACTTCAGTAAGGTATTCCGTAAGGAGTTCGGGGTGGCGCCGGGGGAGTATGCGGAGGAGGTGATTAATGAGTGACGGGAGACGGTTGCTCAATCGTTAATCGTATTTCGTCAATCTTATGGCAAGGAGTTCTCTGATCTGATCCGAATTTTTGCTCTCTTCGCCTTAAATTCGACAATAGCTACTCTTTACTTGAGGATCGATCGGACTACACGATCGCTGTCGATCAGCACATCCCGAAGTAAGATTTTGTAGGGAAATTCCTTCAACTTCGACTGCTGGAAGGCCTCATAGATTTTGATGAGTGCCTCTGAGGTGAGTAAGGATAAATTGAGGTCATAATCTAAGCCGCATTCGTTTATGAAGTCATCGCTGAAATTCGGAGCAATGATGAATGTTTTAAGAACTTTGAGGTTGTGCTTTTCCGCTAGTTCTTTGTATGCCTTAATTTGCCTGGAGGCGGAGGAGTAGGTATTGAATTTCTTGTCCTTTTTGGTTTTGCATTCGATTATGATGACATCCCCACCCCCCAGATTGATCAGTAAATCTATCTTGTCCTTTGCGGTATTCAGGGTGTTCCTTAGTTCATCGTCTACGTTTAGTCTCAGCTTTTCGAAGATGTTCTTAGTCAGTGCCTCGTACTGTAAGCCCAGTTCGGATTCTCGGATATCAATATTATTGGCCGCTAGGGCGGCGAGGTCTCGATTGGAGATATTGATGTAGTTTTCTAGGTAGAGGTTCTGTACGTCCCGATAGGCGGAGAGTATATTTTGTAGTTCATCGCCTCGGGTAGAAACCCCGACCTGTCCGCAAAATTCTTTTATCTCGTCACTTTCCAGGGAGTAGAGAATATCCAGGGGTTTCAGGTTGTATTTGAGCAGAGTGGCGGCGTTTACTTCCGTTGTTTCCTGGAGTTCATACTCCGATCGAACTTTTCTTTCAAACTGCTTGATGTGGCTACGCAAGTCAATCAGTAATTTATCGTATCCGTGTATGGAAATGGAGATGCTGTCCTCCCGCTCCTTCAAGTTAATAAACTGGATGAGGTTATCGACTTTATCCTCCAGAGAAGCGCCACCGATTCGAGTTTGAATCTTCAGATCGTCCTCAATAAGTTTAACGATGGATTTGCTTTTGTCCGTTTTAGACGTGTCCGCCTTATGCATGGTAGTGAGCAACATGTTACGAAAATTGATGCCTTCCTGAAGGATGGCTCCAATCTTGTCGGCCGTGGCTAACTTGTGAGGGATACCATGTTTTCTGGCAATCAGATTAATTTGGCTCGACTTCAGGTTTTTAAGTACTCGCTTGAAGATTTTGTCTGGAATCAGTTTTCCACGGATCACACTCAGGGCGGAGATGATTTCATCTGGAACGTAGATTTGGTGGTTCTTCTTGGAATAGAACACGATTCCGCACTTAACGAGGTAAGAGATAACATCGTCAATCTCTAATTTCTGAAGGGGTACCACGGAATAGTTGATCAACTTCACTTCCTCGTGGGAGAGTTCCAGACCTTCAATCAACTTGTTCAGAATGGATTGCTCATCGGAAGATACCCGCTTCTCGCGATTCGCCAGTTCGTCGTTATGATTATTACACGTAGATTGCGTCAACCCCGCACCCGCGCCCCGCCGCCCCCTTACGTCGGCCAGCCGCGACAACAATGGCCCCGCCCAACCGTTTTCTTCCTAAATTCCACCGCATGCGTTACGCCTGGTTCCTGCTCTTCGTCCTCCTGGCTTCCTGTACCTATACCGCCAAGATCACCGACGGGGCCACCGCCGTCGAGCGAAAGCAGTACAGCGTGGCCGTACCGATGCTGCAAAAGGAGTACAAACGCGCCAAGACGCGCAGCCAGAAGGGGAAGATCGCCCTGGACCTGGCCACCGCCCTGCGGGAAACCGGAGACGACGCCGCGGCCATCGACTGGTTCCAGACCGCCTACGACAACGGAGCCGGCCCGGATGCCCTGCGCGAACGGGCCGCCGCCCTGAAGCGACAGGAACGCTACGAGGAAGCCATCCGGGTGTACACCGACCTGGGCTTCGAGATCGGGAGCAAGTACGAGTTTCGCAAGGACATCGCGGGGGCGGAACTGGCCCAAAAACTGCTGGAGGAGGGCAAGAACAAGCCCAAGGAGTACGAGGTCAACCCCGCCGGTTTCAACAGTAACCAGGGAGATTACGGCCCCGTTGCCTACGCCGGCGACATCGTCTTTACCAGCGACCGGAGCACGGCCACCGGCGACGATACTTACAACTGGACCGGCCGGGGCTTCAGCGACCTCTTCGTCGTCGATCCCGCTACGGAAGAGGTCAAACTCTTCGACCCGGCACTCAACACGACGGATAACGAAGGCACCCCCACCTTCAGCCCCGACGGTAACGAGATGATCTTTACCCGCTGCAGCTCGCCGGCCAAACGGGAGGCCGCCTTCTGCGGCCTCTACCGCAGCGAGCGGAGCGGAGACGGCTGGCTGCCCGCCGAACGCCTCTCCTTCGTCCAGCCGGGGTCGAACTACATGCACCCGGCCCTCTCGGCTGACGGGAATACCCTCTACTACTCCGCCGCCCTGCCGGACGGTTGGGGGGGCTACGACCTATACTACAGCCTGCGGACCGCCGACGGATGGGGAGAACCCATCACCATGAACCGGGGCATCAACACCCCCGGTAACGAGCAGTTCCCGAGCCTGGACGGGGACACCCTCTACTTCGCCAGCGACGGACTGGAAGGGCTGGGCGGTCTTGACATTTTCCGGACCTGGCCCATGGAGAACGGCCGCTACAGCGCACCGAAAAACCTGAAAACCCCGATCAACAGCGGGAGTGACGACTTCGCCTACACCATCGTGCGCCGCGAGGGGAGCGGACTGGAACTGGAGACGACGGGCTACTTCACCAGCTCCCGCCCCGGCGGACAGGGGGGAGACGACATCTACGCCTACACCAAGCGGGTGATACCGCCACCACCGCCCAGCCCGGACCCCATCGAGTACCGTAACATCCTGGACGTTTACGTAGTGGAGAAGATCCTGCAGGACCCGGAAGACCCGGGTAGTAAAGTGCTGGGGCTCAAGCCCGTCCCGAACGCGACCATCGTCGCCAGGGTGGGGGAGCAGACCCGCACCGTGAATACCAACGAGGAGGGGCAACTCAGTCTGGTCCTGGTCGACGACCAGAGCTATGAGTTCCGCGCCGAAAGAGAGGAGTACCTCGCCGCCGTGGGGAAATTCAGCAGTCGTAACCTGCCCCAGGATCCCGACGACCCCGAGCGTCGCTACGAGATCGAACTGGAGATCGAGCGGATCTTCCGCAACCAGGAGATCGTACTGGAGAACATCTACTACGACTTTGACAAAGCCGACATCCGCAGCGACGCCGAACCCACCCTCCGGGAACTCAGTGCCCTGCTGGATCGTAACCCCGACATCCGGATTGAGCTCGGCTCCCACACCGACTGCCGGGGCCAGGACGGCTACAACCAGCGACTGAGCCAGGAGCGGGCGGAATCCGCCGTCACTTACCTGATCGGGCAGGGCATCGCCGCCGACCGGCTCACCGCAAAGGGGTACGGGGAAACCCAGCCCGTGGCCAGTTGCCTCTGTGCCCGCTGTACCGAAGAGGAGCACCAGCGGAACCGCCGGACGACCTTCCGGATCCTGGAATAAACGACCACAAACCCCGTTGATGAAAATTTTGCACCCGCGCACCGCCGCCCCATTCCTGTCCGTATTATTCCTTCTCCTCTCCCTCTCCCTTTTCGCCCAGCGTAAGGAAGTGGATTCTACCCTCACCATCAGCTTCGAGGACTACGACCCGCCCACCAGCCTCGTCGTGCCGGAGCACCACCCGACGGCCGCCAGCATTCCCTTCGTGGACGTACACAGCCACCACTGGCGGATGGGAGAACAGGACCTGGACAAGTTGATCCGGGAAATGGATAGCCTGAATATGCGGGTGATCGTGAATCTCAGCGGCCGCGGCGGACAGGCCCTGAAGGGGATGATGGACAACATCAACCAGCACGGTTACCAGGATCGCATCGTCTGTTTCACCAACATCGATATTCGCAGTATCGACGACCCGGATTACCTGGAAGCCACCCTCCAGCAATTGGTCTACGACCACTCCATCGGCGCGCGGGGGCTGAAGATCTACAAGTCGCAGGGGATGACCCACACCGACAAGGCCGGTAACCGGATTGCCATTAATGACAAGCGGCTCCAGCCCATTTTCCGCAAGGCCGGCGAACTCGGGATGCCCGTCCTGATCCACTACGCGGACCCCAAGCAGTTCTGGGAGCCCCACGACGAGAACAACGAGCGCTGGCTGGAACTCAAGCTCCGCCCCAACCGCAAGCGGTCGGCCGACGATCCCGCCAGCTGGGAAACCATCGCCGCGGAGGCCCACGACCTCTTCAGCAGTAACCCCGGTACCACTTTCATCGCCGCCCACATGGCCTGGTTCGCCAATGACCTGACCTACCTCGGGAAGTTTCTGGACAAGCACCCCAACGTCAACGTGGAGATCGGGGCCGTGATCGCGGAACTGGGTCGCCAGCCCCGGGCCGCGAACCGCTTCTTCGAGCAGTACCAGGATCGTGTCCTTTTCGGTAAGGATTCCTACCAGCCGGCGGAGTACGCCACCTATTTCCGGGTACTCGAAACGGACGATGAATACTTTCCCTACTACAAGCGCTACCACGCTTTCTGGCGGATGTACGGGCTGGATCTGCCCCGGGAAATCCTGGAAAAGTTATACTACAAGAATGCGATGCGGATTATTCCGGGGTTGGTGAAGGGGTGAGGGGGTGAAGGGGTGAGGTGTTGAAGTGTTGAGGGGCTCCCGCTGGTGCTACTCGGGCGCTTCGCGACCCTCGCTAGTCCCCTGCGGTAGCCCCCTCGCCCCCTCATTCCCTCTTTCCCCTCATTCCCTCACCCCCTCACAATTCCGCATTAAAGACCTTCCCCCCCTCGCACCTGACCACCCGGGCCTGGAAAGCATCCAGCAGCCGGTAATCGTGGGTCGCGAACAGTACGGCGCTGCCGTGTTGTTCCCCGAGGTCGCGCATCAGGCGTAGCATGGCCGTACTCGTTTCCGGGTCGAGGTTGCCCGTCACCTCGTCGGCGATCAGGAGTCGGGGCTTATTCAGCAGGGCCCGGGCAAAGGCGATCCGCTGCCGCTCCCCACCACTGAGGGTATGTGGCATGGACGCACCCCGGTCCGCCAGGCCGACGGCGGAGAGTACCTCCACGATGCGGCGGTTCATCTCTACGGCTTTCCGCCAGCCGGTGGCGCGCAGGGCGAAGCGGAGGTTCTCGTTGACGGAGCGGTCCATCAGCAGATTGAAGTCCTGAAAGACGATGCCGAGCCCGCGCCGCAAACGGGGGATGCGTCGCCGACCTATACCCTTCAGTTCTTCTCCCACCACCGTTCCGCTGCCGGCGGCCAGGGGGAGGGCGGCGTAGAGCGTTTTGAGCAGACTGGACTTTCCCGCGCCGGTCTTCCCGACGAGGTAGACGAACTCCCCGGCGTCGATGCGCAGGTCGACGCCCGTCAGCACGGTATATTCGCCCTGACGGATCGTGGCATTTCGTAGGTCAACGACGGCTTCCCCCATTATTTTTATGAATTGGTAACGTAGCGGACGTCCAAGGTATCATTAATTTTACGGGGCATAGACCGACCGTGCCCCAAAACCGTTATCCCTGTTATGAGATTGATTTTTACGCTCCTGCTTACGGCCACCCTCACCGGACTCCACGCCCAGAAATACAGCAACGAATTCCTTACCATCGGCGTCGGTGCGCGTGCCCACGGGATGGGTACGGCCGTGGTCGCCAGCCAGCAGGACGTGTACGCCGCGGCCTGGAACCCCGCGGGCCTGGCCGCCATCGACCGCGACCGGGGGCTGGAACTCGGGGCCATGCACGCCGAGTGGTTCGGCGGCGTCGGTAACTTCGACTACCTCGGCTTCACCCTTCCGCTGGCCTCCGGCAACCAGCGTATCGGCCTGAGCCTGATCCGCTTCGGCATCGACCAGATTCCGAATACGCTGTCGCTCTACGAATCCGACGGAACGATCAATTTTGACAACGTCCGGGAATTTTCGGCGGCCGACTACGCCTTTCTCGGTTCCTACGCCCGGAGTTTCAACCGACCGAAATCCACGCTCCGCGTCGGGGGAAACATCAAGGTCATCCACCGCAGTATCGGGGAGTTCGCCAAGAGTTACGGCTTTGGCCTCGACCTGGGTGCCCAGATCGAGCGCAACGACTGGACGTTCGCCCTCCTGGCCCGCGACATCACTTCCACCTTCAACACCTGGTCGTTTTCCTTCACCGAGGAGGAGCAGGACGTGCTGGGCCTGACCGGCAACAGCGTGCCCATCAACAGCGTCGAGACGACCAACCCGACCGTTATGCTCGGCGTAGGGCGTAAGTTCAGCATCACCGAACAGATCGGGCTGCTGGCCGAACTCAACCTCATCGCCACCACCGACGGTAAGCGAAACACTTTGCTCAGCGCCGACCCCGTCAGCGTCGACCCGGCCTTTGGCCTGGAGGCCGACTACGGGGAGTTCATCTTTTTGCGTGCCGGGGTCAGCCAGCTTCAACGCATCCCTGACTTTGACGGGGTGGAAAAACTCAACTCCCGGCCCAGTCTGGGACTCGGCCTCAAAGTAGGCCAGCTCTTCGTGGATTACGCCTACACCGACCTGGGCAGCGACGACGGGCGCAGTACGTACAGCCACATCGTGAGCGTACGGCTGGGTATCGCCCCGAAGAAGTAAGGATACGGGGGGCGGCGGCGCGCAGGTGCAAAATCTTCAGAATTAGCGGGAGCGTGCCATCACGCAAAAGTCGCTTTAGCGACTTCCTCCGGTCAGCGAGCGTGCTTTAGCCGCTCGCGTGCTGGGTATCGCCCCGAAGAAGTAAGGATACGGGGGGCGGCGGCGCGCAGGTGCAAAATCTTCAGAATTAGCGGGAGCGCGCCATCACGCAAAAGTCGCTTTAGCGACTTCCTCCGGTCAGCGAGCGCGCTTTAGCCGCTCGCGTGCTGGGTATCGCCCCGAAGAAGTAAGGATACGGGGGGCGGCGGCGCGCAGGTACAAAATCTTCAGAGTATAACGGGAGCGTGCCATCACTCAAAAGTCGCTTTAGCGACTTCCTCCGGTCAGCGAGCGCGCTTTAGCCGCTCGCGGGTGCGGGTGCGGGTGCCGGAGCGTGCGCGGTGCGGGTACGGCACAAAAAAGAGACAAGCCGTTAAGCTTGGTCTCTGGTTCGGTGTTGGGGTGAAAGACCGGTTTCGAACCGGCGACCTCCGGAATCACAATCCGCCCCGATAGCTATCGGGGTAACCCACTGAGCTGCGGAAGGGACGAAAAAAACCCTACCGGGGTTACCGATAGGGTTCTGGGTTTGGTTTGGGGTGAAAGACCGGTTTCGAACCGGCGACCTCCGGAATCACAATCCGCCCCGATAGCTATCGGGGTAACCCACTGAGCTGCGGAAGGGACGAAAAAAACCCTACCGGGGTTACCGATAGGGTTCTGGGTTTGGTTTGGGGTGAAAGACCGGTTTCGAACCGGCGACCTCCGGAATCACAATCCGGCGCTCTAACCAACTGAGCTACAATCACCATGTATAGTACCTCCTTAATAAGGCGCTGCAAAGCTAATTAGTTTCCTAATACCGGGAAACTTTAGGGCAGGTATTTTTTCAGGGCGGTCCGCATTTGTTCCCGGAGCGTTCCCGCGGCGGCGGCGGCGGCACTGGCAAAATCCTCGCCGTTGCCGGCGTAGAGGATGCCCCGGCTACTGTTGACCAGCAGTCCGCAGTGATCGTTCATGCCGTGGCGGCAGACGCCCTCCAGGTCGCCCCCCTGGGCCCCGATACCGGGAACGAGGAAAAAATGGTCGGGTGTAAGGGCGCGTAACTCGGCAAAACGATCCGCCTGGGTGGCCCCGCAGACGAACATCAGCTGGTCCGGGCTGCCCCAACCGGCGGCGGTCGTCATCACCTTGGCGTAGAGAGGAGCGGCCCCGTCCTGATGGGCGTGCTGAAAGTCCTGGCTGCCGGCGTTGCTGGTCAGGGCCAGGAGAATGACCCACTTGCCGTCGTACTCCAGGAAGGGTTGTACGCTGTCGCTGCCCATGTACGGGGCGACGGTCACCGCGTCCGCGCCCAGGGTATGGAAGGCCGACTTGGCGTAGTACCGCGATGTGTTTCCGATGTCCCCCCGCTTGGCGTCCGCAATGACAAAGTGATCCTTACCGATGTAATCGATGGTATCCTTCAGTAGTTGCATACCGTGCAGCCCCAGGGCCTCGTAGAAGGCGGTATTGGGTTTGTAGGCGACGCAATGGTCGCGGGTGGCATCGATGATCGCCCGGTTAAAGGCCAGTACGTCTCCGTTCAGGTGGGCGGGCAGGCGGGCCGGATCGGGGTCCAGGCCTACGCAGAGAAAACTGTCTTTCTCCCGGATCTTGTTGAATAGCTCGGCTCTGTTCATGGAAGCTTACTTGAGGAGGTAGGTGATGCGGGTGACGAATTCGGCGGGGTCGTCCGTATCGCCGGGTCCTACCAGGTATTCTTCGACCGTAGGCAGGTCGGCGGTCAGCCCCCGGCGGTTGATCTCGGATTCCAGTCCGTAGTGCATGGCGCCGATCCCGTCGTAGGGGCCGGCCATGTCCAGGGAAATACCCCGCTGGGCCGGCAGGGTTACGGTGACGTAGGGAGGGAGTTTTGTCCCGGCGGCTACGGGGAGGGCAACGGCGGCTTCTCCCATCCGGCTGTCGGTGTCCCAGTCGTAGAAAAGAGCCGTGGGCGGACCCGTTATGACGACGGATTTCGCACCCGCGGCCTCGCCCAGTTTTTTAGCTTCCATTGCCAGGAAACCGGCCATGTCCACCAGGGGCAAACGTTGGCGAAAAACCAGGTAATGACGTTCGGGAAGGTCTACGTCCTGAAAATCCAGGCTCATGACCCGGGCGGTAGTATCCCCCCCGGCTACCGTAGGGGTGACGGTTCCGGAGGTGGCTGCCGCAGTACCGGGAGTGGTCTGATCGGTACCACAGGTGAGTAGAAGCAGTAATACCAGGGTAAGCAAAAGGGGGCGTAACATGCCGCAAAGGTAATCGGTCGGGGGCTATAAGCCCCTAACCGCAGCGGCTACTTTATGAAACTTCGGCCCAGTAAAGTATAGGGGCTTTTCACCCGGCGAAAGGAATGTCGCGCCTGAATGGCAAACCGGATCACCACGTCGGGATAGGCCGCTTCCCGCAATTCCTCGTACACCTGCGGAGCCACGTCCTGGTAGACGATGGTAGTGTCACCGGTACGGTAAGTCAGGTAGAGCATTTTCAGCTCCTCGTCGTAGGCAGCGTGGGCAACCAACTCGGACTCGGTACTTAGTGGTAAGATGTGCATGACGGACAGGTGTGTGGGATTAATATTCACAACCCTGTCGCGCCGTCAATGTTCGCTACCGGAGCAGCATTAGATCACCTTTCAGGTCCACGACCGTATCATCGTAGAGAATTACCCGGGCGGACCACACGTAGACGCCGGTCGGTGAGACTTTATCCCTGAAGTAGCCGTCCCATCCGATACTGACGTCGTTTACCGGGAAATTTTCCATGCGGTGGACCAGCGTTCCCCAGCGATCGAAGACCTCCAGATAGTCGACGTTCCTGACGAATTCCCGGCGACCGTAAACGGAAAACAGGTCGTTTACCCCGTCGCCGTTCGGGCTGAAAGCGTTCGGTACGTAAACCAGCTCCTGTTCGTTCACCACCACCCTCTGCAGGATCTCCACCTCGCAGCCGTAGGTGTCCGTCACGATCACGCCGGCCAGGAAAGACTCGGGTGCCAGTACGACCGGGTCGGGGCAGATGGTACAGGATAGGGTGTCCGGGATGTTGAACCACTCGTAACTGCGGATCAGTTCGTCCGGGCGGTTGGTCCGGACGCCCAGTTGGGCCGTCTCCCCGATCTTGACCGTGACCTCGTCAGCTTCTCCGGTAAAATTGTCCGGGTCGAAGATCTGGAAGGACTCAGCGTAGGTACACCCCCGGCTGTCGGTTACGATTATCTGTTGGGTGCCGGAGGGCAGGTCGATTACGCCACTACCGTCGGGGGCTGCCCGGCCGAGCGGACTGGAAAAGGTGAAGGGGCCGTTTGTACCGTTTACGCTCAATACCGTTACGCTGCCACCGATCTCGGGGCAGGGCGGTTGCTGGATGTCGTAGGTCACCCCCTGTGGTGCCTCGTCGGTCACCAACACCCGGTCGAAGGAACTACAGCCGGATTCGGGATGGATGATCTCCAGCGTATACTCGCCGGCACCGGTAGCAAAGGCAAGCTGATCGAAGGAAAGGGTGTCGCCACCGGGATCGAACCAGATGGTCCGCGTGCCGGGGAGGGCGGGGGAGAAACCGGCGGTCAGCGGGGTTCCCGGGTCGCTGCAGATCAGGATGGCATCCGGACCGGCATCGGCGGTGAGTTCCGCTCCGTCCTGGGAGACGATCACGGTGGCCGATTCGCTGCAGCCGTTGAGGGTATCGGTCAGGGTGAGCAGGTAGCTGCCCGCCCGGTCCACGTCGATGACAAAGTCGGTGGGCGGACTGAGGATATTTCCGTCCGTTGTCGTCCAGACCGCGGTGGTATTACCGGCCGGCTGCCCCACGAGCCGGGTTTCCGTAGTCAGGCAGTTGATGCTGACCGCCGCCTCGACGACCGCGGCAACGGGGGGGACCCGGTTTTCGGTGACCTCCACGCTTGCGCTGCTCTCACAGTTATTATCCCTGCGGATACCGAAGACAGTGTAGGTACCGGTTTGGGAGATACCAGTCAGGGTAGGGGCGCTGCCGGGGATGGATGTCATGTTGCGCTCCCAGCGATAATCAACCAGCCCGGCGTGATCGGTGGTCACCGTCAGATCCAGGGTGCCGAGCGTGCAGTTCAGTTCGTAAGTGTCGGTGAAATTCAGGTCCAGCCGATCGTCACTGCTGGTGACCGTGAAGTCGGCGGTTTGCGAGCAACCGTTCGCCGGGTCGGTTACGGTCACGGTGTAGGTACCGGCCGCGGTCACGGTGATGGCCCGGCTACCACCGATGGTCGTGCCGTCGGGGCCGCTCCAGGAGTAGGCCGGCAGACCTACGTTACTGCCGGCGGTCAGGGTAGCCGTCCCGTTGGCACAGTTGAGTTCGGAACGATCGGCCGTAACGGTGGCGGTCACCGTACTCCGGCGGTCGACGATGGTATAGCTGGTGGTCGCTTCACAGCCGTTATCGTCCGTTACGGTCAGACCGTACACACCGGGAGCGACGACCCCGAGTTCGGGGTTGGAACTCCCTCCCGTCCAGGCGTAGCGAAGTGTGCCACTTCCGCCGGCGTAGGTCGCCGAGAGGTAACCGTCTTCGTCGCAGCGGGTGTCGCGGAGGCTGTCCCTCACCAGGGTGATGGCGGTGAGCGGTTCCCGGATCGTGATCGTGGTGTCCAGCCGGCAACCGTTATCGTCGAGGATACGCACGGGATAGTCACCCGCGACCAATCCGGCGGGGTTCGGACCACTCACCCCGGGAGTGGACCAGGTGATCGTAAAGGGCCCCGACGATCCGGTCAGATCGAGTAAGATGGCACCTGCGTCCCCGCCCCGGCAACCCACGTCAGTGACGGTGGCGACCAGGCCGAAGTCGGCACTGACCACGTCAGCGGAGCCCAGTACCGTACCCGGGCAACCACTGGTGACGGAAACGAGCTCGACCAGAGTCGGATCGTCGTAGGTCAGGTCGATATCACCCGTTAAACCGGTCAGGGTCCGCTCCACGTTGTTCTCCCGGATGACGAGGTCATAAAGGGCCGCGCCCGATAGGTTGACGGTCACGGTAACCGGCCCGTTACAGAGCTGGTAATCCGCCAGCGGGTCAATCTCGGCCCGTACGTCCGGAAGCTGAAAACGAACGAAGGCAGTGGCTACCTCCCCGCAGACGTCGGTCACCCGTACCGCCACGGTAGAGTCCCCGTTTACGGTCGTAAAACGAAACAGACTGTCGCGACCCACTCCGTTCGCCCAGTCAAAACCGAAGGGCCCGACACCACCGCCGATGCGGGGAACGAGCGTTAACTGCTCTCCCGGACAGGTCGCCCCGGGGTCGGTAACGGCTACGGTCAATGGATCGGCGGCGAGGATGGAAAAGGTGGTATCCCGGGAACAGCCGGCATCGGCCGCGTCACTGATCACCACCCGGTAAGTACCCGCCGGTAGGTCCGTCCGCAGCCCGGAATTCAACCCCGGCATATCGTCCCAGGCAAAGTTGACCGCCACGTCGGATACACCCGTCAGTTCGATACGGCCGGTGGAGGCTCCGTTGCAAATACTGTCCGTCAGCTTCGCGGAAAAGCGAATGCCGGGGTCGACCACCAGCGCCGTCGTGTCGCCGATAAAACCGGAGCAACTGCGGTTGAAGTTGGATACCCGGACAATGCGGTAGCTGCCCGCTTCGGTGGTCGGCAAGTCGATAGACGGGGAATTGAAATTGATGGTCTCCGGCGTTTCGTTTCCGTCCGCGTCCGTAAAAACAACATCAACGGAATAAGCGGCCACCGGACCGTCGATGGACAGGGGAACGGCTACGCTACTCCGGTCACAAAGGCTGTACCGTCCGCCCAGATCGGCGGTGAAGGGAGTGATGGCGTAGCGGAAGAAGGTGTCCCGGGTAGCACCGCATTCATCCCGCACCGTGACGTTGAACTGGTGAAAACCGGTATCCGCCGTTACGGTGAGGGTACTGTCCAGCTCGCTGGCGGACCAGTTGAAGCTGAAGCTGCCGGTCCCGCCGCTCACGATGGGTGAGAGGGTAAACATCTCTCCTGCGCAGCGGGGCGTATCGGGCATCACGAGGACGTCGGAAATGACCAGGGCACCCGGCTCGGTCAGGGTGAAGGAGTCCAGTCGGGTACAACTCAGGTCGGCCCGGTCCGTAATGCTGACAAAGTAGGTGCCCGCTCCGAGCCCGGTACGTTGGGGTAACGCAGTGGCGGCATCCCGCCAGGCGAAGGTGTAGTTGGTATTGTCTCCTCCGACAAGGAGGGAAATGGACCCGTCGGCCGCTCCGTTACAACTTGCGTCAACGAGGGTAGGCTGGATGGAGAAATCCGGTAGGATGATCCTGGCCGTGTCCCGGGTGGGGCCGGCGCAGCCGTTGGCATCCGTCACCGCATCCAGGGTAACGGTGGCCGGGGCGTCGAAGGTAAGGGTGGTGTCCGCCGTGATGCGAAAATCCACGAGGGCGGTCCCGCCACCGGTCGAGTCGATGCGAACGGTTACGTTGAAGGGGGAGGTGCCGACAAACGTCAGGTCGACCGCCGCAGTGGGTTGATTGCAGAGTGAAAAGAAGCCATCCTGAATACTGGCACTGGCCGTGGGGGCCAGCACCCTGACCCTTCCCGTACCCTGCTGTCCGCAGCCGTCGGTCACGTCGACGGTCACCGTGGTGTCCGCGCCGGAAAAAGGAAAAGAGAAGCGGCTGGAATCCGTAAGCGGCCGGTCCCAGTCCAGCACGTACATGCCGTTGCCGCCGCTGACGACGGGTTGGAGGTCGATGAGGTCACCGGTACAGGCCGTGCGGTCTCCGCCCAGGTCGATGGAGAGGGTGTCCAGACTCTGGATAAAAAAGGTATCCCGGACGTCGTCACAGTTGCAGGTACCCGCGTAGCGGAGGATGATGGCTTCCTCCGCTTCCACTTCCGCGTCCGCGAGGATGGGAATGGTGAGCGTAGCCGAGGATTGTCCGGCGGGAATGATGAAGGGGGGGGCGGGAATGGTGAAATCCAGACCCTCCGTTGCCAGGGGGATACCGGCCAGGGTGATGAGTTCGTAATTGACCTCCTGGTCGGTCAGCAGGTCGGCCGGTGAATTGAAGAGCCGGCGGAACTCGATGGTCGCGAAGTCACAACCCTCTACGGGCGTCAGCACGCCGGGAACGCCCGACACGGCGGGGGCCGGCGGACTGATCAGGCCGGCTACGAAGGAACCCGCCTCCAGGAAAACACCGGTGTCGTTGAGGCGGTCACCGAAGCCGGCCCCCTCGTCCACCACGATGAGTTTCAGGGTGTACTCCTCACAGGGAATCACCTGGCCGCGTGCCGTCAGCTTGGTGGTGAAACCATCGTAAACGATGCTGGCCAGCTGGGCGTCGCTGGGCTGGGGTAGGGGGTCGCACTGTACGAAGGCATCGCGGGGACTGTTGTTGATGAATTGTCCGGCGTTCAGCGTCGGGTTGACGGTGTTCACGGATACCTCCCGGCCATCCGCCAACCGGGCGATGTTGATACCGCCCTCGGGAATACCGGGGCCGGAAAGCAGGAACTTGAAGGCATCGTTAAAATTGGAGCCGACGGCGTCGCAGTACTCCTCGGAGAAAAAGATGTAGTTGAAGGAAAGCTCGGTCACCGTCGGTACGAAGGAGAACTCCAGTACCACTACGTCCACCGGCTGCGCGGCCATGGTCCTGGCCAGACTATCGGTGTAGTTGTTGGCCGGGTAGCTGCCGGCGGCGAAGGAGATGCGGTCCGGAGCCGATACGTCGCTCAACATCGTGTTGTCGTTGGAGGCCTGGCGGACGTAGCCCGTAGACAGAATAACGCCACGCTCCATGCCGAAAACCCCGCTGGCCCCGTCGAAAATACCGGTCTGTGACTGGGTTTGCGCCGGCCCGTTACCGATCGGCACCTCCCGGTTGAAACTGACCAGTTTTACGGAGTCCCATTCGAAGCAGGATTCGTTCCGGAACAGCGTGTCCAGCATGTCCTGCATGCTGTTGCTGTTGATGACGGTAAAGGCGGGAAGGGATTTCTCCCCCTTTTGCTCGGTGAGGTAGCGTCCCAGCGGTCGATTCTTACGAACGGTGACCCGCAACGTGGCCGCCCCGCGCTCCCGCTGCTCGACACAGATGGAAATCGGCTCCTCGGCGGTAGCCCGGTAGCGCAGGTGCTCCCGGCTCAACCGGTGAAAATCGGCGGGAAAGTCAGAGTAGTAAAAATCCTTATGGTAGGCGGCGTCCTCGAGGTAGATCTCGAAATTATCACCGGCGCGTACCCCGTTGACAACCAGCCGGATCTCCTGTTCTCCGTCCACGGACAGTTCGTAGGTTTCCGGACGGTCGAAGGCGGTGATGGTGAAAGTCTGAGCCGAAAGAATAGACGTTAATGCCAGTAGCGTGGCTACGAGTGTTTGCTTCATTGTTCGATGGGATAGGAGATGGCCACGAAAGCTAAGACGGAAAGACACGCAAAAAGTCAGCCCACCCCCGGAAATGTGTTGTTCAGGTCGTAGAGCAAAGATAGGTAAGGAAAAATCAAATTTAATGGGGTGTTCGTCCCACTAGAACTTCGGGCAAACCACTTTCTCGCGGTAGTTAGCTGGTTTGACGTAAATCATGCTCACCTCGAAACCGCCCCGGCTGTTGGTAATGTCATTCAGGTTACCCATCGCCAGATCGTAGCTGACCCCGAACTGCAGATTTTCCGTCTCCAGGCCCAGGGAGACCACCGTGGCGCCCAGCCCCAGCTTATCCACCGCCTGGTTATTCAACTGTGCCCACAGCCCGATTCGCATGGCCACCTCCCGCCAGGCGCGCTGGGTGTACCGGAGGTTAGACCCGATGAGGGCGCTGGTGCTCGGCCCCTGTACGTTGACCCGTACGGCCGGTAGCAGGCTCATCGCACCGCTGCCGAGGGGCAGCTCGCCACCACCGTAGAGGGTGTAGCGCCGGTCCAGCTGATCCTGATTGGACTGGATCGGGCTGACGTTCGGAGCATTCAGGTGGTAACCACTCACGCCGAGGTACACCCCGGCACGGTCTCCCAGGCTGGCGAAGTAGGCTAGGCCGGCACTGAAGTCCAGGTAGAGGGAATTGCCGCTGCCCGCAATCGGCTCCCCGTTGCTGGCCCCCCGGTCGATGTACGCCTCCCGGGTGCCGGGATCCACGAAATACTGCTCGCTGAACCACAGTTTGTTCAGGTCGAAACCCCGCTGACCGAAGCCTACCTGCGCGCCGCCGCTCAGGAAATGGGCCGGCCCCCGCCGCCGCCGGCTCCCCGCGATCTGCTGCTGGTAACTACCGCTGATCGCACCGGTGCTCCGGGTGAATTCACTCTCCGCCGCCTGATCGCGCTGTAGCTGCAGCCCCAGGCCGTAAAAGTTTCCGTTACCGGCCGGCCGGCGGATCTCCACCCCGGCGCCGATGCCCCGGTAGGCATCCGGACCCAGTACGCTGGCGTATAACTCCTGGTAGTTGGCCGTGAACCTCAGCTGCCCGGGCATCACGCCGGTCAGGGCCGGGTTGATCAGTTGGGGGCTGGCCGTCATGTGGTTAAAACGGGCATCTTGCGCGCTCAGGCAGGGGGCGAGGACGCAGGTGCAAAACACGCAGAAAAGCAGTGGGAGGGTAAAAAAACGTAGGTCGGTCATCGTATTAGAGTAGTTTCTCCCGCAAGGGTTTCCTGGGAATCGTCTTCGTACCGGACCACCAGTTTGTAAAAATAGACGCCCCCGTTGACGGGTTTGTCGTCCACCTCCCCGTTCCAGCCGCGGCTCGGGTCGTTAACCTCGTAGTCCACGTCCTCGAACAGCAGTCCACCCCAGCGGTCGAAGACGGAGAATTGTACGATCCGGGTACCGGGGCGACCGTGCACCACCAGCCGGTCGTTCACGTTGTCGCCGTTCGGGGTGAAGCCGGTCGGCACCGCCACTTCCCGGATTTTGGGAACGGATACGCGAACGCGGTCCTCATCGGAACAGCCGTTCTCATCGGTCACCGACAGGGTATAATCGATTTCGTAGGGAGGCAGGGCAACGGGGTCCGGACAACTGTCACAGCTCAGGGTGCCCCCGTAGGAGCCCCGCCACTGGTAGGTCAGCTCGCCGATCCCTCCCTCGATGTCGGCCATCAGGACCACCGAATCCCCGAACGGAATCTCGAAGTCCTCCCCCAGCTCGATGCCGAATACCGGCCCCTCGGGTACGGTGACCGCCGCATTGGACGTACAGCCCGAACTGTCCCGTACAAAAACCAGGTAGTCCATTGCCGGCAGGGCCTGGAAACTGGGGTTGCGGGTGTATCCCCGGTTGTCGATACTGTAGGAGAAGGGGGCACGGCCACCGAGGGCGGAGATGCGAATACTACCGCTGTTCTCCCCGAAACACAGGGCTGGCTGGGCGGTAGCCTGGGCGATCAGGATATCGGGCTGGGTGATGGTGTAGGTCTCGATCAGTTCGCAGCCGTTGACGTCGGTAATGGTCAGCGTATAATCCCCGGCCGAAAGGTTAGCGATCAGGTTGCTGTTTCCGGAGTTCGACCAGGCGTAAGTGTAGCCGCCCGATCCACCGGAGGCGGTCACGCTGAGGCGGCCGTCGCTGTCACCGAAGCAACCCACGTTGTTCCGGTTCAACTCGGCGGTGATGGCCGCCGGCTCACGGATGGTTAGCGTGGTATCGATGCTGCACTGACCGATTTCGTCGGTGATCCTTACCGTATAGTCGCCGGCGGGCAGGTTGCTCACCGAGGCGGTGCGGGCGTTGCCGGCCGCCGCATCCCACTGAAAGTCGTAGTTGCCAGGAATGGGGCCCTGTACGTCACGGAGGCTCAGCCCGCCGGTGCTTTCCCCACTACAGTTTACGGATGTTTCTTCCAGGATGAAGGTGATGGGTACCTGGTTGGGCAGGAAGCGTTCGGCGGTGGCCGTACAGCCGCGTCCGTCGGTGACGGTAACGGAGTAGGTCTGGCCACCGGCCACTCCGGTGATGGCCGAGGTGGCCGCATTATTGGACCAGCGGTAGGTGTAATCGGTGTCGGTCGTACCCGCTCCGCCGGCGGGGCGGGCCCCTACCGCACCATCCACTGCGCCGTTACAACTGGGTAAATTCAGGATGATGTCTACGGTGACCGGTGGTAGTTCGAGCACGTTCAGACTGGCAATCATCTCACAGCCGCCGGCATCGGTAACCGTCACGGAGGCGGGCCCCGCGGGCAGCAGTACGGCCGTGGCGGCTATCTCGCCGTTGCTCCACCGGTAAGTATAGTTGCCGTAACCCCCGGTGGCGGTGACGGTGGCTACGTTGTCATCGATCCCGTTACAGCCCAGTTGATCCTGGGTGGCGAAGACCATCATGATCTCCGTAGGTTCCTCCACGGAGCCGGTAGCGGTAGCGGTACATCCCTGCCCGTCCGTTACGGTGACGCTGTAGTTGCCCTGGGTCAGTCCGAAAATAGAATCCCGGACTTCGTTGGTCTGCCAGTTGTAGCTGTAATTGCCGTCGCCACCCGTGGGGATGATCCGGATACTACCGTCGTCGGCCCCGAGGCAGGTAACGTTGTAGGAATTGAAGGTCAGGGTCAGCGGGTCCGGCTGATTTATGGTGATCGTCTCGGTAGCCTGACACCCGCGGGTATCGGTGGCCAGAACGGTGTAAACGCCCGCGGTGAGGGCCCCGATGTCCTCGGTTTCCGGGTCGTTGAAGACGACGGTGGGGTCCACCAGGACGGCCGTCCACTCAAAGGTGAAGGGTCCGGTTCCTCCGGTGGTGCTCAGGCCGATCTGCCCGTCGGCGGCTCCGAAGCAACTGGCGTCGGCGTCCAGATCGACGACGAGACCGGCTACCTCCGGGTCGGTCAGCGTATAGTTGAATACCTCCTCGCAACCGGCCGGGTTGGAGACGGTGACGGTGTACGTTCCGGCGGGGATGCCGTTAATGACCGGACCGTTGGTCATCCCGTCGCTCCAGGCGTAGACATAGGCGGGTTCGGTGCCGGAGACGGTCAGGGAGATGTTGCCGCTGCTTTCGTTCGGGCAACCGGGGGGGGTAACGTCGGCAGTCACCGTGATGTCAAGCTCGGTAATGCCCACGGTAACGGTCGCCTGATCCGTACAACCGTAGCGATCGCTGACGGTGAGGGTATAGTTGCGGGCGGCGGCGGCCGTAATGACGGGGTTCGGGCAATCGGTACAGGAGAGTCCGGCGGCGGGCGACCAGTTGTAAGTCAGCTCCGGCCGCTGACGGAAGGTAATGTCCCAGCTGACGAGCGTACTGATACCGGCACCGGCGCGGTCGTAGGCCCGGAGGATCCAGTCACCGTTGATCGCACTGTTGTTGAAATTTGCCCAGCCCCCCGAAAAAGGTTGGAAAGTACCGGTATAGGGTGGGGTGCCACTACCGATCGGAACGGTGGCCGTAGGGCTGAAGCAAGTTTGTCGCAGATCGTCTCCCGCTCCACCCAGGTTACTGATGAGCGTGAGGATACGACCGTTGGGCGCGATCAGTTCCAGGACGACGTCACTCAGGTCATCAGCCGGATTATCGAGGTTCACGCAGACCCGGGCGATCTCTTCCCCGGCGTTGGTGATGCGTTCCGGCTGCTGAAAGGCGACCGAAATGGGGAGTTCGAGCGAGCGGTTCTGGTTGGGATACCGGTCCCGACTCAGTTCGGCGTCGCTGAAGTACTCCCAGGTGATGAGGGTGTCGTTACTGGCCACGTCCACGACACCGGGCTGGAAATCACTTCCGGCACAGACGGAAGTGTCGAGCAGGTTACGGTCCAGGAGCGGACCACAGTCGTGGCAGGCCGGGTCCAGGGGAGACCGGGCGGCAATCGTGTAGGTGGTGTCGTACACACAACCGTAATCGTCGGTCGTGCGAAGTTGCAGCAGACTTACGCCGGGGTTGCTCGGCTGGTATACGATGCTGTCGGGGCTGTAGAACGCGAGGTTGTTGGTAGGCCGCCAGGAAACGTCGACTAACTGGACGGAAAACTCTTCCGGTACCGGGTAGGTCTCGGCGGTGAAGATCAGTTCCCAGTTGAAGATGTACCCCTGGTCGGTACCGAGATTATCGATGAAATTGATGACCCATTCACCGTTGAGTTCGCAGCCCACGATGTTGTTGAAACTCCCCTCCGGTAGGTAATTACCCGGCTCCAGCAATCCTCCGAGGCCCATATCGGCCGGTGGGTTGTTATCGCGTACCCAGCGATCCATCGTCTGGGCGGCGGTGGGGGTCCAGCAGTACACGGCTCCCTCATCCGGAGTGTCCAGGGTCGCCCGGCTGCCTTCTCCCAGGCGGATGAACCCGACGCCGTCACCCCCCTCGCTGCGTACCAGGTCGACCCGGTTGCCGTCCGGACAGGTCAGCCAGATGTCGAGGTCTCCGAGGTAGCTGTGCTCCAGGTTGGCGCAGACCGCCACCAGTTGGTTGAGGTTGGTGAGTCTTTGTCCCGGTTCGAAGATCTGATAGATGAGGGGGCTGAAGTAAGGAATACCTACGCCATCCGGCAGTGCTACCGTATCGGTTCGGCTCTGCTGAGTGGTAAAGGCGATGGTGTCCGGTCTGGGAAAAACGGTAATATCGCTTGGAATCAGCGCGTCACTGGTGGTGATGGAAATGGCTTCTTCCACGCAGGTGGATTCCGGGAAATCCACCGGGGGCAGGAAGTTGGGGGGAGGGGCGACGCGTACCCGCTGGCTGATCCGGTTGGTATTTCGGCAACCCCGTCGGTCCGTTATGGTGACTTCGACCACGTAGCCTCCGGGCTCGGCAAACGTATTGGTGACGGTCGTGCCCGTAGCGGTATTGCCATCCTGAAAACTCCAGAGGAAATCGGAGGAGGCATCGCTCTGTTCGTAGATGGTACCCGCTTCCGGGTAGTTGCCGGTGCCGGTAAAGGAAACCTCGTCACCGGGGCAGATATTAATGTACCCCCCGGCATCCGCCGCCGGATTCGTCGTCAGCAGAACGGCTTCGACGGGCTGGCACTGAACGGCGCAGTCCACTACCGCCACCCAGCCGGGGGCATTCCCCACCGCACTGAAGGTTACGGTCATACAACCGGAGGGGTTGGGTTCCGTGGTCCGCACCGGGATGGGGTCGCTACCGGAGTCGAAAATCGCCAGTTCCGTACCGG
Source organism: Lewinellaceae bacterium (assembly GCA_963838715.1). GTDB lineage: Bacteria > Bacteroidota > Bacteroidia > Chitinophagales > Saprospiraceae > Neolewinella. Next base: position 449,160 of record CAWISE010000009.1, on the reverse strand, counting down.
TATTGTCGGTACCGTTGTAGAGGCGCATCGTACCGTTGATGTTCAGTTCCGTGAAATTGAGAATTACCCCGGTTCCCGGTCCCTCGGTGGAGCAGATCGTAATGGTTTCCAGCATGCCGCTGTTACCGTGGCCTCCGGCGGTACCGCCCAGATCCACGAATGTTCTGCTACAGGTATTTACCGTGGGGCCGTCAAAGAAACTGAAGGGCTGGGCCAGTAAGGGTGTAGCGAAAACAAGGGAAAGCAGCAGCAGGGGAAAGGCGGGGTAAAGTCTCGACATACGTGAATTTCTAACGGTCTGTAGCTGCCCGCAAAGGTACGCGTACCCCCGAAAGGATATCGGCGGACGTGCGACAAAAGACGGACACGCAGCTATCTTTACCGCAAAACGGAAGAAAGCATGAAAGTATTGGACGGGAAAGCCCTGGCGGCCACGATTAAGGAAGAACTGAAGGTAGAAGTCGATGCCATCCGCACCGCCGGTGGTAAAATACCTCACCTGGTCGCCGTACTGGTGGGAGATGACCCCGCCAGCCAGGTCTACGTCCGCAACAAAGTTCGTTCCTGCGAGCAGGTCGGCTTCCGTTCCACGCTGGTGCGCAAACCCAACGACGTGAGCCAGGAGGAAGTGCTGGAGACGGTAAAACAACTGAACGAGGACCCGGACGTGGACGGCTTCATCGTTCAGCTACCCCTGCCGGAACACATCGACGAGGACACCGTCAACCTGGCCATCGACCCCCGCAAGGACGTGGACGGCTTCACCCCGGTCAACATCGGCCGCATGACGCTCGGCCTGGAGAGCTACCTGCCGGCCACCCCCAACGGCATCCTCACCATCCTGGAACGCTACGGCATCGAGACGAGCGGAAAGGAAGTCGTGGTACTGGGCCGCAGCAACATCGTCGGCACCCCCATGACCATCCTGCTGAGCCGCAAGGGCAGCCCCGGCAACGCCACCGTCACCATGTGCCACAGCCGCACGAAGGACCTGGCCGCCCACACCCGCCGGGCGGACATCCTGGTGGCGGCCATCGGCCGTCCCGAGATGGTCACCGCCGACATGGTCAAGGAGGGTGCGGTCATCATCGACGTGGGCATCAACCGCATCCCGGATGACTCCCGGAAATCCGGCAGCCGCCTCGTGGGGGACGTGGACTACGACGGCCTGTCGTCCAGGGTCAGCGCCATGACCCCGGTACCCGGTGGAGTCGGACCGATGACCGTGGTGAGCCTGCTGATGAATACGCTGCGGGCCTCCCAGCGGCGGTAGGTGATGAGGGCTGCGCCCCGGTTGAGCACGCGTAGCGGCGAACGGTACCTGCGGCAGCCAATCGTTAATCAGTAATCGTTACTCGTGATTCGTTAACGGTCATCGCTGTGAATTAGCGAATCACGATTATTGATCAACGAATCACGAATGGCTACCGCTGTTGTACGGCTGCGCCTCTGGTGAGCACGCCACAAAGTACGGCAACCAAGAAACCGCTCAACCGACGGCGACTACGGGCGTTTACTACCTTTGCCCCCAAATTACTATTCCCCATGGCCAATGAGCCCCTCAAAACAGTCATCGTCGGTTCCGGTCCCGCCGGATACACCGCCGCTATTTACGCCGCCCGCGCCAACCTCAGCCCCGTCCTGTACACGGGGAAGGAGCCCGGCGGTCAGTTGATGATCACGACGGACGTCGAGAATTTTCCCGGTTACCCCGACGGTATCATGGGGCCGCAGATGATGGAAGATCTCCGCAAACAGGCCGAACGTTTCGATACGAAAGTAAATTACGAACTGATCGACCGGGTAGACTTCAGCGGCCCCGTCCACAAGTTGTGGACGGAGAGTGGCGAGGAGATTCACGCCCACACCGTCATCATATCCACCGGGGCCAGTGCCCGCTGGCTCGGCCTGGAAAGCGAGCAACGGCTGATGAACAACGGCGTGAGCGCCTGTGCCGTCTGCGACGGTTTCTTCTACCGGGGTAAGGAATGCGCCATCGTGGGGGCCGGAGACAGTGCCTGCGAGGAAGCCCTCTACCTGAGCAACCTCTGCCCGACCGTCCATATGTTCGTGCGCCGCGACGAGATGCGCGCCTCCGCGATCATGCAGGAACGGGTCAAGAAGCAGAAGAACATCAAGATCTACTGGAATACGGAAACCGAGGAGATACTCGGGTGATGATTCCGTCACCGGTGTCCGTGTCGTGAACAATAAGACCGGCGAGAAGACCGAGATTCGCCGTCGAAGGCTTTTTCGTCGCCATCGGTCACGTGCCCAACACCTCGATCTTCAAGGACTGGATCGACATGGAGGATACCGGCTACCTGGTCCACCACCCGAATTCCACCAAAACCAACCGGGCCGGCGTTTTCGTCTCCGGCGACGCTTCGGACCACGTTTACCGTCAGGCCATCACGGCCGCGGGGACCGGCTGTATGGCGGCGCTCGACGCGGAACGTTACCTGGGCGAAACGGGTATCATTTAGGGCGACGGTGCGCAGGTGCGGGGTTTTCGGTGGAGGATGCTCACGTCCGACGAACCATGGTCCGGTACCGTAAATTTTATCCCGTCACGGAAAAGCACGGAAATCTTCTGAGCCGACGGGGATTACTGATTCTACTTAACATCCGTCGGACGTGGACGTCCTCCACCGGGACACCCTGCGGTTTTCTGTTCACTTTGCACCTGCGCCCCGCCGCCCTTTTCCTACCTTCGTCCTCCAATCAAAAAAATAAGCACACCATGGCATCATATGACGTAATCGTAGTAGGCAGCGGCCCCGGAGGGTACCCGGCCGCCATTCGCGCCGTCCCAGCTGGGCATGAAAGTAGCCATCGTCGAACGGGAAGAACTCGGCGGCATCTGCCTGAACTGGGGCTGTATTCCCACCAAGGCCCTGCTGAAGAGCGCCCAGGTGTTCGAATACCTGAACCACGCGGAGGACTACGGTATCGAGGTGGCCAAGCCGAAGGCGAATTTCGACAAGATGATCGCGCGCAGCCGCGGGGTGGCCGACGGGATGAGTAAGGGCATCAATTTCCTGCTGCGGAAGAACAAGATCGAAGTGCTGGAAGGCGAGGGCAAACTGCTGCGCGGTAAGAAAGTGGAAGTGAAGGCCGCCAGCGGCAAGAGCACCACCTACGACGCCGACCACATCATCATCGCCACGGGTACCCGCGCCCGCCAGTTGCCGAACCTACCCATCGACGGGGAGAAGATCATCGGTTACCGGGAAGCGATGACGCTGAAGAAGCAGCCCAAGCGCATGGTGGTGGTGGGTGCCGGCGCCATCGGCGTCGAGTTCGCCTACTTCTACGCCAGCATCGGCACGGAAGTGACCATCGTCGAGTACATGGAGCAGGGGCTGGTACCCCGCGAAGACCCGGACATCAGCAAGGAACTGACCAAGATTTACAAGAAGAAGGGCATCAAGACCCTGGCCAACACCAGCGTCGAGAGCGTCGACACGCAGGGTAAGACCCTGAAGGTGGTCGACCAAGAACCGCAAGACGGGTAAGGAGGAAACCATCGAGTGCGACGTCGTGCTCTCCGCCGCCGGCGTGACCCCCAACACGGAGAACATCGGCCTGGAAGACCTCGGGCATCAAGACGGACCGGGGCATCGTGGACGTCGACCAGATGTACCGCACGAACGTCCCGGGCATCTACGCCATCGGCGACATCGTCTCCGGCCCGGCCCTGGCCCACGTGGCCACCGCCGAGGGCATCATCTGCGTGGAGAACATCGCCGGGATGAAGCCGGAGCCGCTGGACTACGGGAACATTCCGGGCTGTACGTACTGCTCCCCCGAGATTGCCAGCGTCGGCATGACGGAGGCCCAGGCCAAGGAGGCCGGTCACGAGATCAAGGTGGGCAAATTCCCCTTCAGTGCCTCCGGTAAGGCCAGTGCCGCCGGGGCCAAGGAAGGCTTCGTGAAGGTGATCTTCGACGCCAAGTACGGCGAGTGGCTGGGGGCCCACTTCATCGGCGCCAACGTAACGGAGATGATCGCCGAGGTCGTCGCCGCCCGCCGCCTGGAAACCACCGGCCACGAGATCATCAAGACGGTACACCCGCACCCCACGATGAGCGAAGCGGTGATGGAAGCCGCCGCGGCCGCCTACGGAGAAGTGATCCACCTGTAGGGATAAATTACCGCCGTGTGAGCGGATTGCGTAAACATGAGGGAGGTGTTGCCATTGTACTGGCAACACCTTTTCTCGTTTTATCGTAATCCCATGACACCCAGACTTTTCCTCGCGACCCTGCTCGTGCTCATCGGCACGGGTACCCTGTCCGCCCAATCTTCCAATCTGACTACCGACCACTGCGGTAGCGCGGTACTCCACGAGCAACTCCTGACCGACCCGGCTACCCGACAACGGATGGACCGGTTCAACGACCGCTGGAGTAAGGCCGCGAAGTCCGGCTTCCCACTCACCACAAAGCGCAACACCCTGACCATCCCGGTGGTCTTTCAGGTCGTTCATCAGAACGGGGCCGAACGGCTCTCGGAGGCGGAACTTCGCGCCGGCCTCGACCACCTCAATGACGCCTTCGCCAACCAGAATTACTACGACGACGGGAACGGGGTAGCGACCGACATTGAATTCTGCCTGGCTACCCGCAGCCCGGAGAACCAACCCACGAACGGCGTAGTCTACCTCGAATCCCCTTTCACCACCCTGGAAATCTCGGACAACGAGGAGATCATGCGGTTCGGCTGGGAGCAAAGGGACTATCTGAACATCTACACCGTCCGGGAGCTCTGCGGACTGGGCTTCGGCTGCGGACTGGGCGGGGTAGCGAGCTTCCCCTCCTCGGCCGGTAACTTCCGGGACGGCATCATCCTGGAGAGCCGCTTCGTGGGGGATAACCCGGAGGACATCTCCGTCCTGGTCCACGAGATTGGGCACTACCTGGGGCTGTACCACACCTTTACGGGTGGCTGCGGCAACAGTAATTGCAACACCAGCGGGGACCGCATCTGCGACACCCCGCCGGATGACACCCAGAACGGTTCCCCCTGCGATGACCCGCTGAACAGCTGTAGTACGGACGCCGAGAGCGGCTTTGACAGCGACCAGCCCGATCAGGTCTGGAACTATATGGACTACGGTCAGCGCAGTTGCGCACGGGGCTTTACGGCCCTGCAGCGGGAGCGGATGCGGCTGGCGCTGACGGAGGAGCGGGAGGAGTTACTGGAGAGTTTTGGGTGTTCGGGGCTGTGCCCTGCCTTAGTAACAGTAGACTTCTCACCGCCAGCGGACACCACGGTTTCCAATGGATACACGGTATTACATGCTCCCGTGACGGAGAACGCGGACTGGTTTGAATGGATTAGGAATGGAAGCATTGTATCTACTGAATCTACTTACCTAGCGGGTCATGGAGGGGATAGAATAGATAGAATGCGGCTGCGGGTTGGCAGCAATCTTGATTATTGCGGAACGGTGGAATTTAGGTGGAGAGTTAGTGCCAGGTGTAGTCGAGATCAGTCATTTGAAATAGTTTCTGAATTACCGCTTACTCCAGGAGATACGATTGAGTTAGAAGCTGCTAATGATCAGTATTTCACAACCTGGTTTTTGAATGGTGATTCAGTTGGAGTGGGTACGTCAGCTTCCTTTCTTATTAGCGAACGAGGCCAACATGAAATTTGTACCGATCGTTCGGAGTGGAACTGTATTCGGAGAGAATGCAAAAGAATATTTCTTGCGGATACATTGTATAGCCCGGAATTTCCGGCAGAATGCCAGTCGCCGTTTAGCTTGTCGCTCGTAAATAATTTTTGGGCAGACAGATTTACCGCACTGGCTCATTCCGGCAATACTTACTATGTTGCTACTACTTTTGAGCGAGATCCTGTAATTGTATCTTTTTTGCCAAATGGTTACGTAAATTGGCAGGTAGCGCTTTCGGTAAATAGCTCCTACAGGTATCTTGTCAAAGAATTATCAATTGACCAGGATGGCATGCTCTACGGAGTTGCGGGCAGAGATCGGTCGAGTAATTTCATCGATGAAACATTAGTGTTCAGGATTAATAGCGAAAACGGTGAAGTACAGTGGACGAGGAAATACGATGATGCAGGCAGAGCGGTGATATTTAATTCGATCACCAGTCCAAATAATAGCGAGTCATATGTCTTAGTAGGGGCCGGAAGAGGAGGTGGAGAGAGTGTTACATCAAGAAGTGGATTTATAACTACCATTTCCAAAGTTGACGGGACTATTTCAACACCAATTAATAGTTATATTGGTATACTACAGGAGAAGGCAGCCTACTTATATGCCGAGAGTGGAATTACTTATTCACTGGGAGAATCTAGCCGGGAACTGGGAAGCTTACCCATAGTGTCCGCGATCAACGAACGTGGAGAGATAATCTGGAGGAAGTTGTTAGGCGACGCTAGGGGTAACTACCAGCATCTAGTAGGACACGATATAGTTGCTGATAGTTCAGGTGTAACGGTAATTGGAGAACTGTGGAATCTTAATTCTGATCCGATCGAAGGAACATTCATAGCTACTATTTCATTGTCAGGAGACTCATTGAGCACAAAGTTTTTTTCTGTCCCTTCACTCACTGCTTCACAAGCAATGCTGACTATCAGGGAGAACGGATTGAAAGAGATTTACTATCCTTACAATAGCTTAGTGAAATTTGCACAAATTAGTAATCAGTCAGTACAATTATTCGGTTCGCTCAATATGACGGAACTAATTGCAAATAGTCCCAGTGACGTTATAGAGGCGGTTCCTGGAGGAATTGCTATCATTAGCCGATTACCCTCCACTCTAGGCGGTGAATATGCGATCTCTAAAATAGACGACGGAGTATCAACTTTTTGCACGAACAGATATCTGTTCGGTACCGAATCAATACTGGATACTGTTTTCCTGGAATTAAGGACTATTAATGCAGAGGCTCAGGAGGTATCTCATTTTAGTACCAGTATATCCTCCGGACCTGCTTACTTTGTCACTGGATCAAATTCCTGTTTGGCGAGGTGCGATGAAATCTGCGACAACAACATCGACGATGACTTCGACGGCCTCACCGACTGCGACGACCCCAACCTCGCCAACGATTGCTGCTGCCTTAACCAGACCCCCGAACCGGCCTGGCGGGACACCACGATCTGTGCCGGACAACAGCTGGAAATTACTCCCGCTGGTCGCTATACCACCCACAACTGGTCGACGGGCAGCGACAGCAGCGTACTCGTCGTAACGGAATCGGGACACTACCGGCTGGAGGCCACTGATGATTGCGGTAACGTTTTCACCGATAGCCTCACCGTCACCGTCCGCCCGCTACTACAACTGGACCTTGGCCCGGATACCGCCTTGTGTGTCGGTGTACCGCTGGAACTGACGGCCAGTGCCGGTTTTACGGACTACCGCTGGTCCGATAACAGTACGGGACCAACCACTACCTTTACCGGGCCCGGCACCTACTGGATAGCCGCTACGGACAGCTGCGGAACCGTCTTCCGGGATACCCTCACGGCAACCGAGGGCCGCACCGCCGCCATCACCCTCCAAACCTATCCCGAAACCTGCGCGGGTGACCGAAACGGCCTCCTGCTCGTGAGTTCGCCCACCGAAGGGCTCCGCTACCGACTCGATGGTAGTTCACCCCAGACCGTCCCGGAATTCACCAACCTCGCTCCGGGTAGTTACCAACTAACCGTATTCGATTCCCTGGGTTGTGACGAGGTTTTTCCCGTCACCATCGCCGCGGGAGGCACCCCCACCGCCGAACTCCCCGACCGCACCCTCGTCCGCCTCGGCGAACCCCTCACCCTGCGCGGCCGCTCCAACCGCCCGGAACGGGAGTGGCGCTGGACCTCCAGCTACTCCGACAGCTGCCGGGCCTGCCCGGACTTTACCCTGGAACCGAGTACCGACGGCTGGGTGGAACTTACCGTAGAGAACGAAACCGGCTGCGCGGCGACCGACCGCACGGAAATAGTTGTAGTGGAGGGCAACCTGCTCTACCTGCCCAGTGCCTTCAGCCCCAACAACGACGGCATCAACGATGTCTGGCAGCCGCTACCCGGTCCGGCCGTAGCCGACATTGAGACCATCCAGATCTACGACCGCTTCGGTGGCGAGGCCTTCCGGGGCGGCGGTGCGGATGCCTGGGACGGCGGCCAACTACCCCGCCGGTCTCTACGTGTACTTCGTTCGCGCCACCCTCAAAAACGGCCGTTCGGTGGAGCGGAGCGGGGAACTCCTGCTGTTGCGGTAGCCTCAATGCTGCTTAATGTTCCTTAATGTCTTAATGGTTAACCAATCGCGGTAGCGATCACCGCCCCTCCACCACGAAAAACGGAATAAAAGTCATCCGGAAATTATCCCCCTCCACTTCCTCGTCTTCGTAGGTCAGGTGGGTCACCACCTTTAACTCGTGGCGACCCGCTTCCAATGGTAGCTCCGATAGATTTAGCTGCACCCCGAACTGTTCGGTATCCGCGCTCGTCAGCCAGTGTCGCAGCGGATCGGGCAGGGGAACTGGCGTGCCGTCCAGATAGAGCTCGATGTACTCCCGCGCGCAGTCCGTAATCCGCTCTTTCTCCCGCTTGCGCTCCTGGTTGCGGGGCAGGTCCTCGGGCACTTCCGCCAGGGAGCAATCTCCGAGCAGGACCGATAATTCCCGCTCCGGCAGCGGGACCCACACCCAGAACGGGCCGCCGGCCACGGGGTAGCGCTCGTTCACCAGCGGTTCGTAGAGGAGATCTTCCTGATCTGCTCGGTAGTAATTATTGGGGTCCAGGGTGGCTTCGGTGTCCCCCATCCGGTGGTAATAACTGCTGATGAATTCCCGCTTCATCACCCCGGTAGTCGCCATGGTGAAGCCGATGACGCCGAAGATCGACATACTGAACAGGAAGGAACCGGCCAGGGCCCAGCCGCTCTTGGCCTTGGCCGCCGACTGGCTGGAAATCAGCGTCAGGCCGGTCAGCGTAAAGCGTGTATTCACCGGGTAGCTCAGCTTACTGATCACTTTGGTGAACGGGAAGTGATATCGCTTCACCCACTCCCGTTCCCGCAGGGCGGGCAGGGAAAGTACGGTACTGACGATCGACGCCAGGAAGATCAGCAAGGCCGGACTCAGCCCCACCGCCCAGGCCCAGAATTGTGGTATCCCCTGCCCCTGAACAAAAGTGACGATCAGTACGCAGAAAGAAATGATGAGGCCCAGGTTCAGAAACAGCCCCGCGAAGGTGAATCCGGTACCGAATAAGCCGCTGGCCCGTTCGTCCAGTTTACGGATGAAGCCGTCGATGTCCCCGTATTCCGCCCGGGCCTTGGCCTGAAAATCTTCACTTGATAACTTGTTGGGCGCGAATCCCTCGGGGTACACGCTATTCAGGCCCACCATCCCGATCCACAGGGCGCGGATCACGAAGTGGTAGATGAACAGGAAGATCAGCAGGTAAACGACGAGCGCCCAGTATACGCTGGCGTAAAACCAGAGGATCAGCGCCGATTCCTCGTAATTCAGCAGCAGGTAGTACTGAAACCGCTCCAGCAACGCCGGTAATTGCAGGGAACCGAAAATAGCGGCCCCGGAAATGATGAGTTCCGCCTGCCAGCTCTCGCGCTCCAGCTTGCGCAACCACTTGGGCTTATCGGAATTGGGCGCGGATCCCGAATCCAGTCCGGGACTTGTCTGCCGACGGCGCGCAGGTGCCGGGTTCTCCGATTCGGGTACGTCGCTTATGGTCCATTTGTTACTTGACATAGAAGGGTACGTTGGTGGTCCGCGGTGTCGGATCGTTTTCTCTGAGGGGGAACTGGGTGACGACCTCCAGCATGTTCTTACCCCGCCGGGCGGGCGTGTCGATAAAGGTGAACTCGGCGCCGAATTGCTGCGCCGCCTCGGTCGTTCGCCAGGCCCGGCGCAGGTCATCCTGTCTGACTTCCATATCGTTCAGCCGGATTTCGACGTACTCGTCGATACAGTCCAGCCAGCGGCTACGGTTCGCGACCCGGCGTGCTTCCCCGGATAGTTCCTCCGGAGCGTCAGCCAGCGAACAGTTTTTTTCCAGGTAGTCCCATTCCCGCTCCGGCAGGGGGACGAATACCGTTAAAATTTCGTCTTCCGCCATCGTCTTGGAGGGAATGACGGGGCTGTAGTAAATGCCCTCGAACCCCGAGTCCGCGTAATTACAGAACAGACGGACGTGGAATCCGTGCCGGATCGGTAGTAGCGGCCGTGACTGAACTGTTCCCGGTAGTCCGTCCCGGATTCCGCGATGGCCAGCAGGCCGGCTACTCCCAGTGCTCCCAGGAAGATGTACCCCACGTACCCCTTGCGGTCGATGAAGGTGTAACTCAGCAACGTCATTCCGATGGTCGTGAACCGCCGGTTGAGGAGGAAGAGCCAACTCGAAGACATGTTTAATCGGTAGTGCCACTCCCGAATACGCTCATCCTCGTGAAACCGTTTTCCACCCAGGTAGGCGGTCAGGGCGGACAGGAAGAAGAACAAGCCTACCAGCACGTAGCCGATCAGGTCCAGGGTTTCCACTGGAACGCCGGCGAGGTAGGCCAGCCGGTAGAGCAGGGCGAACAGCGCCCCAATGATCCCCAGGTTAAGGAAGAGGGAGACCATGGTGAAGCCGGCTCCGAAAATACCCGAGCTAAGCCGGTCCAGCCGGCCGATGAACCCGTCGATGTCACCGATGTCCTCCCGCAACCGATCCTGGTAGTACGCGCTGTAGCGCTCTACCCGCCGAAAGCCCCCCGGAAAGACGGAGTTCAGGCCCACCATCCCGATCCACAGGGCCCGGACGACGAAGTGGAAGATGAAAACCAGGATGGTCAGCGTAGTGGCCGCCGAAAAGTACAGCAGGATGGAGTCCCAAACCTGCAGCGTATGGTCGTCCAGGTGCAGGAGCAGCCAGATTTCGAGCCGGTCCAAAAATTCCGGTAACAAACTCGCGCCGAAGATGGCGGCACCCGAGATGATGAGTTCCGCCTGCCAACTCTCTCTTTCCAACCGCCGCTGCCACTTGGGTTTTAAAGACTTTTTGGTGTTCATGGGGTGAATATAGCCGTCCGCCGGGGGTAAACGGCCAATAGGTAGACGATTCTGGATGGAAAGTCGATGAACCTCACCCCTGATGACTTCGTCATCTGTCCCCTCTCCCCGGGAGAGGGGATACGTCTACTGCCGTGTCTTCGACACCCAGCATTCCTTATCCGTCTCCGGGAGAGGGGGATACGCCTCCAACGCCTCCAACACCTCCAACGCCTCCAACGCCTCCAACGCCTCCAATGCCTCCAACACCTCCAACGCCTCCAACGCCTCCAACTCGTCCCCTCTCCAAGGGAGAGGGGACAGATACTGCGCAGCAGTATCAGGGGTGAGGTTCTTAAGTATCGGTTAAACCCACCCCCCGGACCAGCTAAAACTGTCCGCCAAACGTCAATAGGGTACACCATTAGGCCGGCACTACCGACGAGCACAATCCGCCGGTAGCCGGCCCAACCGCTATGACCAGATTTATTCCACTTTTCGCGCTTCTGCTGGCCTCCGCCTGGGTATCCGCCCAGACGGTGATCGGCCAGATCACCAACGAGTTCGCCGAGCCCGTTCCCTACGCCAATATCTACGTCGAGGAGTTGGCCACCGGTACGGTCTCCGACGACGAGGGCCGCTACGTGCTGCCCTTCAGCCTGGAGGGGGAGTACCGGCTGATCTTCTCCAGTCTCGGCTACGCCGGCCGGAACGAGATCGTCCGGGTCGGGGTGGATACGGTCGTCCTCAACGTGGAACTGAATACCTCGGGGGTGGACCTGATGGAGATCACCGTCCAGGCCGACAAGAAAGACCCCGCCTACGGGATCATCCGACGGGCTATTGAGTACAAAAATCGGATGCACCTGTCCCGGAGTGAATCCGGGACAAGCTACCGCACGGATATTTACGTCAAGGCCGTCGAGGAAGTGGAAAAACACGCTACCAAGAAAGAGCGGAGGGCCGAAGCGGACCCGATGGCCGAAGAACTGGACCCCTTCGCCGCCGAGGAGGCCGCCCGCCAGGAACTGCTCGGCGGGCTCAATATGGTGGAAATGAACGTGCGCCTGAACTACCGGTACCCCAGGCAGTACAAGGAAGAACGCACCGGCTACGCGGTCTACGGCCGCAAGGAAGGACTGTTCATTCCGAAGTTCGCCGAAACGGATTTCAATTTTTACCGCAACCTCGTGCCCCTGCCGGGTATCGCCGACGCCCCGGTGATCTCCCCCCTGAGTAATACCTCGGTACTAACCTACAAATTCAAGCTGCTGGCCACCGACCTGGAGGACGGACAAAATGTGTACGAGATCGAGGTGGAACCCCGAAAGACGGGTAATTCCACCGTGAGCGGCCGGATCTACATCAACGCCGACGATTACTCCATCAACCGCTTCGATTTCGCCTTTCCGCAGGGAGCCCTGCGCCTCTTCGACCGGCTGTCGCTGCGGCAATCCTACGTTCACCTCGGCGACAGTCTGTGGGTGACGAAACTGCAGGCCTTCGATTACGAGACGAAAGCCGGTAAGAAGGAGACCTTCCGCGGCACGACCACCCTGAGCTACGCCAACTACGAACCGGATTATCCCTTTCCCGCTAAGTTCTTCGGCAACGAGGTGGCCGTCACCACCCGCGAGGCCTACGAGCGGGATACGGCGTACTGGGCCGGCACCCGCACGGTGGCCCTGGAAAGTAAGGAGGCCGAAATGGTGTACCTGCGCGACAGCATCCGCGCCCTGCAGTCCAGCGCCGCCTACCAGGACAGCATCCAGGAATTGTACAACAAGGTCACCCTGCTGGAACTGGCCTTCGACGGCGTCGGGTTCCGCAACAACGAAAAAAAGAGCCATCTCTACTTCGGCCCGCTCAGCAGCATGATCGACTTCAACCCGGTGACGGGTTTTGAGGTCGGCCCCTACGTCAGCCACACCCGCCGCTACGAGAACGGGCGCATCTGGTCGAAGTCGGGTACCACGACGGTCGGTCTGAAGAACTGGAACGTAACGGGTAATTTCAGTACCTGGCTGCGCTACGACCCCTTCCACCTGGGCGATGTCTCCCTCAGTGGCGGCCGCAGTTTCGAGAGCTTCAACCCCAACGACGCCTACCTGAATCAGCTGAAGGCCAGCAACTATTACCTGCTGGATGCCTTCCGGATGGGCAGCCGCCGCGAACTCTTCAACGGCTTTTACCTCAGCCACACCACCGAGATCGCCAACCGCCAGGCCATCACCAAGTACGAAACGGGTACCCTCATCAATGAAGTGGTGGACGATGAGGACGCCCCGGTCGACTTCGAGGGCTACCAGGCCCTGACCTCCACGACGGCCATCTTTTACACCCCCGGCCAGCGCTATATGCGCGAACCCAACCGTAAGGTGGTCCTCGGCAGCAAGTGGCCGACCTTCGGCCTGCTGCACCGCAAGGGCTGGAACGGCGGCCTGGGCAGCGACATCAACTTTGACTACCTCCAGTTCTCCCTGGAGCAGGATATCGCCTTCGGTGCCCTGGGTAACAGCAAGTACCGCGCCCAGTTGGGGCAGTTCGTCAATACCGGTGACCTGCGCTTCGTGGACCTGAAGCGCTTCCGCCAGAGCGACCCCATCCTGTACAGCGATCCGCTGACCACCTTCCAGGGCCTGAACGAGGAACTGAGTACGACGGGCCTTCACTTCGAATTCCACCACATTCACCACTTCAACGGGGCGCTGATCAACAACGTCCCGTTGCTGAAGAAGACCCGCCTCAAGGCCGTGGCCGGGGGCGGCCTGCTCTGGCTGGCCGACAACGCCTACCGTCACCAGGAACTCTTCGGTGGGGTAGAGCGGGTGTTCAAGATCGGTGCCCGTCGCCGCCTCCGGGTCGGTGCCTACGCCGTCGTGGCGGACGCTACGGACTCGAAGCCGGAAACCAGTTTCAAGGTGAGTTTCGACCTGATTGACATCTGGCGGAAGAACTGGAGTTTCTAGCCGCCGATGTTGATGGATTTTTCCTGCTGCTCCTTGTCAACCCCCGCGTACAGCCACCGGGAGAATAGGCTGTCCATCAGCGGGGTAATGACATAATTCAGTAACGGTACCAGAATGGCCGTCTCGCAGAGCAGTTTGAGCCACAGAGGTTCCACCTTCAGCCACTTCAGGAGATAGGAAAGGATTAGCAGGATGGGAAACAGCCCCAGCCACTTGACGAGCATGATCTTCCAGGTGGGGGGGGTGCTACCCTCATTGGGGTTTGACATATTTGGGGTTTGTAGGATAACCCGCGCGGAGGGAAATGTTTAGTTGGGGAGTTGGGGGATCAGTGAGTTGGGGAGTCGGCTGCCGCACGTACCACTCGGGCGCTATGCGGCCCTCGCCAAATGAGAACAGCCGTCAGAACCATATAATAGTCCTGACGGCTGTCTAATTGCTGGTGAGCCACGCGAAGCGAGTGAACGGTGAGTGCGGTAACTCCCCAACTCACGCACTTTTCAACTCCCCAACTAGTACCGGTAGTGCTCCGGCTTGTAGGGGCCGTCCTGCTCCACGCCGATGTACTCCGCCTGCTCGTGGCTCAGTTCTTCCAGCTCTACGCCGATCTTGCTGAGGTGGAGGCGGGCCACTTTCTCGTCCAGGTGCTTGGGCAGCATGTAGACCTTGTTCTCGTACTTGTCGCTGTTCTCCCAGAGTTCCAGCTGGGCGAGCACCTGGTTGGTGAAGGAGTTGGACATCACGAAGGAGGGATGTCCGGTTCCGCAGCCGAGATTTACCAGGCGGCCTTCGGCCAGGATGATGATGTCGTTTCCGTCTACGTTGTAGAGGTCGACCTGGGGCTTGATCTGGTCCTTGGTGGAGCCGTAGGTCTTGTTGAGCCACGCCATGTCGATCTCGTTATCGAAGTGGCCGATGTTGCACACGATCACTTTGTCGTTCATGGCCCGGAAGTGCTCCTCGGTGAGGATGTTGAAGTTACCGGTGGCGGTGACGATAATGTCGGCGCGGTGGATGGCGGTCATCATTTTCTTGACCTCGAATCCGTCCATGGCGGCCTGGAGGGCACAGATGGGGTCGGCCTCGGTCACGATCACGCGGGCACCGGCTCCGCGGAGGGAGGCGGCGGTTCCCTTACCAACGTCACCGTAACCGGCGACGATGGCTACCTTACCGGCCATCATGACGTCGGTAGCCCGGCGGATGGCGTCCACGGCGGATTCCTGGCAACCGTACTTGTTGTCGAACTTGGACTTGGTGACCGAGTCGTTCACGTTGATGGCGGGCATCACGAGGGTGCCCTTCTTCATCCGCTCGTAGAGGCGGTGTACCCCGGTGGTGGTTTCCTCGGAAAGCCCCTTGATGGCACCGGCCAGTTCGGGGAAATCATCGAAGACCATGTTGGTGAGGTCTCCGCCGTCGTCCAGGATCATGTTGAGCGGCTGTCCGTCGGGGAAGGCGCGGAGCGTCTGCTCGATGCACCAGTTGAATTCTTCCTCGGTCATGCCCTTCCAGGCGAAAACGGGTACGCCGGCGGCGGCAATGGCGGCGGCGGCGTGGTCCTGGGTGGAGAAGATGTTGCAGCTGGACCAGGAAACGTCGGCACCGAGTTCCACGAGGGTCTCGATGAGCACGGCCGTCTGAATGGTCATGTGCAGGCAGCCGGCGATGCGGGCCCCCTTGAGCGGCTTACTGGCACCGAACTCTTCGCGCAGGGCCATCAGGCCGGGCATCTCGGCCTCGGCCAGGCGAATTTCCTTGCGGCCCCAGGCGGCGAGGTTAATATCTTTTACTTTGTAGTTGGATCGCGTTTGGGTAGCGGGCATCTATCGTTGTTTTGAGGGCGCAAAGGTAAGCATTTTGGGCGAGGACGCAGGTGCGAAATTCCTGGTTATCTTTAGAGATCGTTATCCAAGCCTTTTACCCTTTAACAATGCGAAACATTCTCCTGATCAGCGCACTGGTGCTGGTAGCCCCCTTTGTCATTTACAGTCAGGCAACCTCCCTTCTGACTAAATTTTCTACCGAGTCTCTGATGATGCCCACGGGAGGGGAGTTCTCCCGTCACCGTACCGGCGTCTTGGCCGTAAGTCCACTGGATTTTGAAGACGGGAGCCGACTAAGACTCGAATTATTCAATGACGTAAGTTGCGATGTCCGGCTTGAGCGTCGACCGGTCACCCATCCGGCGGGGAACCTAGACGTTTATTGGGGCACCTCCGGCGACCCGGCCTGGAGTCACTTACCCTGGTACCGGAACGTGGTGCTCGTGATCAACCGTAGTACCGGTCGGCTCATTCTGTATGCTATAATCTCCGGGCGTACCTTTTTAGTCACCTCAATGGCTGACCAGGACCACTACGACATTTATCAGTCAGCTGCCATGGACCAGGAAATGTCATGGGCCTGCTCCGACACCGGTGGGTCAGCCGGGTTCCGGACTGGTAAAGTTTCCGTAGGTGCGGGCTGTAGTGAGCGGGATTCCAGTGGGACGTACGTAGTTGACGTATTTTTCTCCTATTGTCACGAGGCGGAAGCAGCAGTAGGGGATATTTACGCCCACGCCGCGGCCCAGGCGGAAGTGGTCAACCAATGCCTGAGTAACTCACTCGTCAACAACGTCTACCTACGAGCGGTAGATCTGGCCGTAAGGGACAACTGGACCGGGCTCATAGCTGACGCGCTCCTTCCCAACTTAGACCTCTACGAAACGGAGATGGAAGCAGTCGGCGCCGATATACTGGCGGATTTCCAAACTTATAAGCCGAGCGTCAGTAACTCGGGCGGATGGGCGTATACACCCGGTAGAACAAATAGCAACTGGGTAAGGCTCCCCAATGTGCTGAGCCATGAGTGGGCGCACAATACCGGTTCGGGCCACTGTGGTGGCAGGGTCAGTCCCTACGCGGCTGGGTATAATAATGGTAACGTCGGTACGATCATGTGTCGAAGTTACTTTGTTGAAAATTCAAATTTTTACTCCAACCCCAGTATCACTGATGCGATGGGGGTACCGATTGGCGATGCGCTGACGGCAGATAATGCACGCTCCATTCGGGAAAGGGCCAGCGTAATCTCCGGCTACCGTACTCACCTGATCCCCTTCGACGAACAGGACACGGGAGATTGTCCTGATGGCTTGCCGGACGGTGTCTACTACATTCGCAATGCGGCAACCGGCCAGTATCTGACGGCTAGCAGTGTGGGAGACCCGGGCGATTTACTTACACTCTCCGGGACGAATGCCGCGCTGAAGGATGGCTGGGAGGTGCATCATTTCGGCCAGGGAAGGACTATGATCTATAATCGAGCCGGTAATACGGCGATTACCGTCGTGGACTCCAGTACGTTTGTCGGCCAGCAAATCGGCCTTCGGACCAGTGAGGGTAGCGATGACCAGCTGTTTTACCTACTTCCAGCCGGCAACAATGGTAATTACTTCATCAGGGCCGGGATTAATGCCCTGTCCCTGACAGTGGACCAAAATAATACGGAGGAGGGAGACACGGTATGGCAGGATCAGTTAGACGGCTCCGCCTTTGATGAGTGGGGATTTATACCGGTCATGGATGCACCGCCGGTAGTCTCCGTAAGTACCACGGCGACAACGACTCCGTGTAGTAATTCAGCCACTGGTATGGCAATTGTAACCGTAGCGGGCGATTCCAACCCCGGCATACTGTGGGAGACGGGAAGCAGCAATGATACCCTGTTTGATTTGGTTTCCGGTAATTACGAACTAACGGTCACTTCCGGAGGCTCCAGCTACTTTGTCACGGCCAACGTACGTACCCGGGCGGCAATGTTTGTAGAATTGGATATTGTACGAGCCACGCAACTTCAGGGTGGCTCGGTGGCAATAACTAATGTAGCCAACGGTACGGGACCCTTTACGTACGCCTGGAGTGACGGCGACGCTACCGATTCCGTTCGTCACAATTTAGAGGCGGGTGACTACACCGTCACGGTTACAAATGCGGTCGGGTGCTGGGAAGCGCGAAATGTCAGGGTGGCTAAATCTTTAGCGATAGGGGAGTACTATATGCAACACGTAGCGTCCGGATTGTTCGCAGTTGAGGGCGAACCCAATGTCGTGCTGACCGATTGCCCGACAGGTAATAGTCGTGCCCGGTGGCAATCCACGGATGAGGGAGGGATAATTACCAAACTGCGTAACGTTCAGAGTGGACGGGTAGTCTCCGCCTCCAACTCCGGACCTGGTACCCGGCTGATTACCTCTCCGGATAACAACAGTCGATTTCATAAATACGGAATGATTGCCGTTGGCGCGGATACCTGGCGATTACGGCATCAGGTTGAGGGGATGTTTACTTCGGCGACTAACGCGACGGTGGGTAGTTCGCTGACTTTGGAGGAGCAACTCAGTGGTGAAGCCGATGAATGGCGTTTCCTCCCTGCTTTCAACTGTGCCAGCCTCCCCGTTAACTTACTCTCCTTCACCGGAACGGTACGCTCCAAGTCCAACCTGCTGCGGTGGAGTACTGTGAGCGAATCGGGTAACGCCGGTTTTTACGTCCAGCGATCTACGAACGGTATCAGCTTTACCGATCTGGGCTTCATGCCGGGTGCGGAACGGAGCAGCGATCGGCTCGACTACGAGTTTTCGGACGAGTTACCGCTACCGGGAACTGCCCTCTACCGCCTCCGGCAAGTTGATCTTGACGGCACGGAAACAATCAGCACCATCGTAACCCTCACCCGAACGGACGAGGTGACCTGGTCCGTTTATCCTAACCCGCTGCGGAGCGGGGCGCAACTGACGGTTTCTTTACTCTTGGTGGATCTGAGTGTCTACGATCTTTCCGGTCGTTTAATGCAACGTATCCACCAACGGAATTTTACCCTCGGTTCCCTCCCCGCCGGAATTTACCTGCTCCGAAATGAAGCGGACGGAACGGTAAGAAGGCTCGTTAAATTGGAGTGATCAACGCCGGGCGTAGATAAGATCGACCAGGATAGCGTGCGGGATCGTGATCAGGGAAATGAAGATGAACAGTAAGCCGATGAGCCCCGTGTCCGAACCATTTTTGCTGAGTAGGTAGATAAAAAAAAACAGGAAGGCAAAGGCCATCAGGCTGAGGGGAAGCAGGGCGGACAGGTAGTCGGTCAGCCTGAATGTTTTCAATCGGCCCCTCAGGAAACGCCACTGGTCGCTGGCGGCGGGTAAAGAGTGCCAGAGCAGGAAGAATACCGCAAAGCCCAGCAGAAGGTCGGTGGTCAGAAAGAGCAGCAGGAGGAGGCATAGATCAAGACAGCGACCGGCCAGTACCGTTCGGTCGATCTGCTCCCGCTGGTAGGATCTCAGGATGACACCGAGGTTCAGAAAGAAAAGGATGACCGGAACCCCCCGTGTCATCCACGGGGGAAGGGCGATGGTCCGGCCGGTCATTTCGCTGATGATGGGTTCCGCGGCTGAATAGTGCCACAGTACGGGAAAGAATAAAACAAAGGCTCCCCAGGGTAGGTAAGCCATCCAGTTTCCGGATGCTCGGGCGGGCGCGATTTCGTGATAGTAGGTTTGTCCGAAGTGCAGGACGGAAACCAGGAGAAAGAAAAGCAGGGCAATTTCGGGTAAGACCCACCAGAAAATGGCGTATATCCCAATTATTCCGGCGTAGAACAGTCCGAAACGGCTCAGTGAACCGCCCGGGGTGGACCGTCGGAAGCGTTGTTCGAAGAGCAGGTGGTCCGCCGCCCCGTGGGGAATGCCAGCGAGCAGTAAGGAAAAGGCCAGCCACTGCTCCGGGGCTCCTCCGGCATCACCGTCCGTCAGTAGCGCGACGACGCAGATCAGCAGGGTCAGGCCCCGGCGCAGTAGCCTGATCCTCATTAGTCGGTTAGTTTACCGTATTCATATCCCTGTTCGCGACTGAGTACCATGGCGAGGTTGCCGAGCATCACCCCGTAGATCACCTTGGAACTGATGTCCGCGATCGTATAAGTCATCTGGCGGCCGACTACGCCACTCTCGTTAAAGAAACCACCCTCGATTCCGAGCAGGTGGGGCATCAGATAAGCACCTGGGTAAAGGAACCAGCTGACGAGGAACAGGATCCAGATATTGGAGAGAATTTTGCTGCCGGCGGCGGACATTCCCTCTTTCCCTTCCTTGATGACCGTATTCATCACCCACAAAACGTGAAAAAAGAAAACGGTGGAGATGGCTCCCCACACGAAGAAGGCCGTCAGGTTGGTCACTTCGTAGAATTGGCCGATGTAACCGGTGACGATCATACCGACACCCGAGAACCAGAACTGGTTGCGGATACTGGCGAAACTGCTTTTGGTCAGCGTGATCACGAAGAGCATCTGGAAGAGGAGCATCGGGACGTCGATGAGCCAGTTCAGGTAGCGGTAGCCGTTGTTGAAAAGGTCCTGGCTGGGGTCCAGCAAATACCGCCCGGCATCCGTATCGTAGGCAAAACTGGAATTCCAGTTGATGCTCTGGGCGTAGAGCAGCAGGCCGGCCGAAACCATGACGACCACGGAGAGGATATTCGACATCCGATACTTCGGAGCTACGTACTTCAGCGTGAGCACGAAGTAAATGAGGGCGGCAAACATGACCGCGTAGCCCAAAGTGAGTAAGTGGGCCACCATCTGGTAAGCCATTTCGGAGTACCCCTGCTCGGCCCCGATGAAATTCTCGAAATTTGCGTTAACGATGCGATCCATTTGTGGGTGTTTTGGTAAATTTTCTAAGTGCCACTACCGCTGGTGTGGTAGCGCTAGTGGAAGCAGACACCTAGCGTGAGGACAGTATTTTAGTTTACGTGTGTGTGTTGTTATTTAATTTTTAATTCTGCTGGTCCGTAGCTTACCGCCGCTCGCGTTGAACCCAATACGGAACATCAGGTTAGGCGGACGATGTTTACGTTTTTCTCCCGATTGTCACCTTTGCGAAAAGTATTGCTGGGGTATCTGATCATCTCATTACTGGGGTGGGGATTACTTTCGTTAGCGGTAACCCCCGGTGAGTCGGTCGCTGCCATCGATCATCTGTTTGTTGCGGTTTCGGCGCTTACCACGACGGGGCTGACAACCATTGATGTTGCTGATTCCTACACCTGGTGGGGGGAATCGGTCACCCTGCTCCTGCTGCAGGTCGGGGGGATCGGATTTATGTCCTTTACGGCGATCGTCTTACTGCCCCGACCCGACCCGAAGTCCGGCAAAAGCGAGAATGATGGTATGATCGCTAAGGATTACGCCATTCCGGAAGATGTGAGTCCGCGGCTTTTCATCCGCAACGTTATCCAGTTTACCGTAGTGGCAGAAATAATAGGGGCCCTTGTTCTCTCCGTATGTTTCTATCGGGTAGGGGAAACCGAGCCTGTCTGGAATGGTATCTACACGGCCGTCTCCGCCTTTTGTACCGCCGGATTCAGTCTCTTTTCCGATAGTCTTGTCGGCTACCGTGAGCACTGGGTGGTCAACGTAGCGATTATGCTACTCAGCCTGTTCGGAGCCTTCGGGTTCCTGTTCTACACGGACGTTCTGGAACGGATCCGTGGAAAGAAACCCGGGCTGAGCCTGACCAGTAGTCTGATCTCAGTAGCAATGATTACCGGCATTGCGGCCTGCTTTACGGGTTTTTACTTTGACGCCAGCCACCTTTCCCTGGGAGACGGTACGCGTTGGCTGGCCGCCCTGTTTCAGGCCGTGAGCGTAGTATCGACAACGGGATTCCACAGCGTTCCCACCGATGGGATGGAGACAGGTTTGGCCGGGCTGGTCATCCTGCTGATGTTCATCGGGGCATCTCCCTCCGGTACCGGGGGAGGTATCAAAAATACTACTTTCCTGATCGCCCTTGCCTTTCTGCGGGCCGTCATCCTGGAAAAGCCACGGGAGCAGGTCGCGCTACTGGGAAAACAACTTCCCCAAAAGCGGATACGAACTGCCCTGAGCGTATTCCTTACCAGCGTCTTATTTCTCGCCTTAGTTTCGGCAATATTGCTCCGCCTCGCGCCGGTGGAGCCACTTACCTTACTGTTTGAGGCTACTTCGGCACTCGGAACCGTAGGGCTTAGTTTCGGGGTCACGGGAGATCTGCCCTTCGTTGTCAAAGGGCTGCTGATCGTTCTCATGTACTGCGGCAGGGTAGGAGTCTTGTCCGTTCTCATCGCCCTGACGCGCGGAAGGAATCGGTTTGGGCGGCGGCCGCGCGGCGAAGAGGAAGACGTAGCCGTGGAATCCTGATGGTGATAATGGTCGTCGATCAGGAGGTCTGGCAAACAATCCGCACCGGTCGGCGATTTACTAGTATCATATCTGACCCACTGACCCAGTTCCATGTTGAAAGCTCGCTTCCGTACGCTCCTTTTTTTTGGTGTTCTAGCCGCCATCATTTATCCGTGGCAGCCCGCCGGTAGCTACCCGATCTGGGGCTACGGCGATACCGGCATCAAACGGCTGGTGCGCCTGGAAAAAATGGACAGTACCAAGCTGGTCCGTACGCTTCCCTTCGGAGCACGTCACGGAATCGAATTCGTCCGCCTCAATCTGATTGACCGGCCGGTCATCGACCTGCCAGAACCCGACGCCGGATTGCAGGAGGAAATTTCGAAGATATTTCCCGGGATGCACCCTGCTTACTCCGTTTCCGTTTTCGACATGACCGCCGGCCGGGAGCCGCGCTACGCCGAACGTAACCCCGAAGCCGGTTACCAGCCGGGCAGCGTCGGTAAGCTCGCCGTGGCCACCGCCTTCTTCTGTGAACTGGAAAATCTGTTCGTTGATAGCGTGCAACAACGCTGGGCGCTGATGAAGCGGAAGGTCGTCAAGGCCGGCCCCTTCGGCGTCCACGACCATCATACCATTCCGATCTACGACGTGGACACGGAGCGTTACAGCCGCAAACGGGTGGACGAGCGTGACGAGTTTAACCTCTACGAATGGGTGGACCACATGCTCTCCGTCAGTAATAACGGAGCGGCCAGCATCGTCTGGCGCGAGGCCCTGCTCATGCGCGTATTCGGCAAAGAGTACCCCAACCTCACCTACGAGCAAATGATGGAGTACTTCCGCAGCACCCCCCGCGCCGAACTCAGGGACATCTCCGAGGATGTCGTCAACGGTGCCCTGGAGGACATGGGCATCACCAATGACGAGTGGCGGCTGGGTACCATGTTCACCCGCGGCGCCAGTGGTATCGTCCCACCCAAGGGGGGCAGTCTCGGTACTACCCGCGGACTGATGAAGTGGCTCGTGGCCCTCGAGAGCGGACGGGTCGTCGACGCCCCCTCCAGCCTCGAACTCAAGCGACTGATGTACATGACCGACCGCCGCATCCGCTACGCCCACGCACCCAGCCTGGACAGTGCCGGGGTGTACTTCAAGTCCGGTTCCCTCTACGGCTGCAAGCCGGGGACTAGTTGTGGCAAGTACCGGGGTAACCGAATGAACTACATGAACTCCGTTGCCATTATCGAACAGCCTACCGGAGAGCGTTACATGGTCGCGCTGATGAGTAACGTCCTCAGCCGGAATTCCGCCTACGACCACCAGGTCCTGGCCACGCGGATTGATAAGATCGTCCGACGGACGGATGCGGCGGACCCGAGTGAAAGCCTGGGAACGGGGGAGTAGGACAAAGTCTTCGCTTTATTCTCCACGGGGCAATATTCCCGGGTCCGAGCCGCTGGTAGCTTTACCCTTCAGGGCCGAGTTGGTGGAAAGTTGGTAGCTGCCCTCCATGAACCCGGGATCGAGATTCGATGAATTTCGTTCATTGTACTTTTCATCCCCGGTGATTTCCATCTTTCCGGACTGATAGAAATTGTTGTTCAGGATATTTACGACCGGCTCGCCGACCACCAGGTGCATCTTCACTGCTTCCGTCTCATTGAAAATGTTGTTTTCGATGTCGTTTACCTGTACCCCGTAGAGGGAAAGAGCCGCTCCGTACTTATTCTTCTTTCCGTACCCTACGTGATCGAAAACGTTGTGTCGTAGCTCCAAAAACGGGCCGAAAGTGCTCTCGTCGCGCCCCCCCCGGTACAGCCGCAGGGCAGCACCCTGGAGATCCGTGACGGTATTGTTCCGCATGATGAAATATTCAACGTTGTACGCCCCTACGTCGTCGGTCTCCGTGTCCAGGGCCGCGATGTGCCCGGAGATGTTGTTGAACGCAGAGTTCTGAATGCTGATGGTGTCCGCGAAAGTTCCCTTTCCAACCCGGAGGACGTCGAAGGAGTGGTTAACCACGAAATTCCTGAAGGTGCAGTTATCGATGAATAATTTGTAGTTGTTCAGCATGGACTCCTTACTCGTGCTGATGGCGGCGTTGCCCGCGTAATCCGGGGATCTTTCTCCGTCAAAAATCAGATTTTCCAGGGCCAGACTACCGCCGTCCTGGATTTCGAAGGCCATCATCCGTTCGAAAAGGACAGTCGCCTTCTGATCGTCCGCCGTTCTGAAGGTGAGCGGGTGGTTGATCGGGACGGCCTTGGTGAGCAGGTAAGTACCTCCACTCTCCAACTCGATAATGTCGCCGGGCGCGGAACCCCGGGCAGACTCAAACAGCGTGTTGATCCCCGCGGCAACCCGGATAACATTACCTGAGTTCAGGAACTTGACGTTGTCAGACTTATCGTACCAGCCGGCCCCCGTATTCTCCTTCGTGGCAATCTCCGGGCTGATGGTGATCGGTGTCCTGATCTTGTCGGACACTGGAATCAGGAAACCACGATCGTCTTCAACGAGTCGAATGTCGGCCTTTTGGAAGCCCGGAATATTACCGGGCTCCAGGTTCTCGCTCAGCAGGTTATTACTGAACGTAATCCCGCTAATGTCGTCGTAAACGGTGAACAGTTTGGTTCCTGAGTCATGGTAAAAGACGTTGTCCGAGATGGTGGATGACTTGGGCGGCATGCTCCTTTCGGTATCGCTGCCCGCCCCCAGTTGAATGTGGTCGCAATTTACGAATGTGTTGTTGCTGACCGTGGAGTTGATGACCGGTACGTACCGGTTCGGGGGGGAGTCGGGTACCCCGTTCATCATGACGAAGGCTCCGCGGAACCGGTACCCCGTCAGTCCGCTGTGGTAATTGTTGATGACGGTCTGCGACTCATTGATGACCCGCACCCCGCCGGTGCTCGGTTTGCCGTTTCCGATGAATACGTTCCCGTCCACCAGCGTTTCATTGCCGTGGCGCATCGTTAAGGTGCCCGTACATTCGAAAAAAGTATTGTACCTGAAGGTGTTCTGGCAGGATTTATTGGAAATGATCTCGTGCTCTCCGTTGCAACGGTCGAAGTAGTTGGAAGCGACCACCGTATTGGAATTTTCCAGGGCATGGTGGCTGGTGCCGATCCGGAGCGTTTCTCCGCCGTTGTTCCCGTATGTCGGACGCGGACCGAAGTAATTATGGTCGATACGGTGGTTGTTGGCCCTGCTTCCCTCCGTGTCCAGGCCGACGATCATGGTCACGCCAAGATTCTTTTTACCGGTGATGTGGTTGTGGTCGACCCGGTTATTCTTGCCGTAGATCGTTATCCAGTAATCCTGTACCTGCCGCTCCGGGTTGTTGTAGTTGTCAATCACGCACTCCGTCAACCGGCAGTGACTGGCCATTTCCCGCCGGTTCTTACGAAAGGAGATCACCGAATTGGTAGGGGTATGGCCATTCACGAAGACGAGCCCCTCCACGTGGAGGTACTCCCCCGCGATCTGGAGATTGGAGCTCCCCTCCAGCGTCACCGCCCCCTTTTCCTCTACCGTGAGGGTGATGGGTTGCTCTTCCGTTCCGTTTCCCTCAAAAACTAGTTCGGCGTCCGTCCACACTCCGCTCGCGAGGGTGATGACGGAACCCGGCCGTGCGTTACTGACCGCTACGTTGAATTCCTCCACGGTAGTGACCAAGCCCTGTACACCGGGAGGGGAGGTACAGGAAATGGCAAGGGTGCTAACGAGCAGAACCGGCAGAAGTATGTTTTTCATCGGAAGAGTCATTGCCAAAAGTAGGGGAGCAACTTCCGCTGCTCCCCTGACTAAAGATTGTGCAGTAAGAAAATCACCAGACCGATTAGTAGCCACTATTTTGTGAGATCACGCCGAAGCTAGCCAGCACTTCCGAAACCGGGATGGGGAAGATGTAGTAGTCGCTATCGATATCCTGTCCCATTTCCTCGTTAACGGTGCCCGTCCGGACCAGATCGAACCAACGCTGCCCCTCAAAGGCCAGTTCGAGCCTTCTTTCGTCTTGAATGGCGGCTGCTACCAAATCCTGGGAGTTGAGTTCGTTGTGGTCCAGCGGGTCCAGACCGGCCCTGGTACGGATAGGGTCCAGTACGTCGAGCACGTCCTCCGCCGAGGTACCGTTTTCGTTCAGCGTCTCGGCGTAGAGTAGGATGACGTCCGCCAGACGGAGTTCGATCCAGTCGTGGTCGGGGCCACCGTTCTGGGGGTACTTAGGGGAGCGCAGTTGCTCCTCGTCGATGTTGACGGCACGGCGCAGGTCGCCGGGGCTGGCGTCGTAGGCGGCGATCAGATCGGGATCGAGGGGCTCCAGCGATTTGGTGTCCAGTCCACCGTACCACGACCAGAACTCCGAATCTCCGTACTCATCCGTAACGGAACTGGAAATCTGAGTGGCGTAAATGATCTCCGAATTTAAATCGTTTTCCACGCCGAAAATGTCACCATAATCGTCCTGGAGACGAATCCCCGCGGCGGCGGCACCGTTCACGACGGCCGCCAGGTGAGATTCCGCACCGGCAAAATCACCGATCTGTACCAGCACCTTACCCAGCATACCCTGAGCCGCATACCGGGACGCTCTCCCGTTCCGAATGTTCGTACCCAGTGCCGCGATCGCATCCATCAGGTCGGGAATGATGACGTCGTTGTACACGCTCGTTGCTGACCGCCGAACCAGAATATCCGGGTCGGTTACGTCGGGGGAGGCGGCCAGGTTAACCGGTACGTCACCGAATACGCGGACCAGTTTGAAGTAAGACAGTGCCCGCAGGAACTTGGCCTCCCCCACCTCGGTAGCGTCGCCGGAGTTCTCGATCACGTTATTCGCGCTGAGGATCGACTTGTAGAGCGCCGTGTAGAAGGGGCCGAAAAACTGGTCTTCCATCGCCGTAAGGTTCGGCCCGTAGTTGTCAAACTCAGTATAGGGTGGTTCCAGCATCAGAGCATTGTCGGCCCGGAAATCACCCATCACCGCCATGGGGGTAACGGAGCCGTGCTGATAGAAATAGGCAGCGTTGAGTACGCCGTCGAAGTCCGTCAGGGAATTCGAACTGGCCAGGTTAGGGGGAGATTGATCCAGCTCCTCACAGGCCGTAAACAGGAGCATCGCTCCCAACATCATATAGCTAAACTTCATGGTTCTTGATTTTGGATTAACGGACGGTCAACTAGAAGTTGACGTTTATGCCGGCGGTGAAACTTCTGACCACCGGACTTGCTCCCACCTGTACACCGTAGGTGGTGGGGCCTAGGTATCCCGGGTTAGTAGTCTCCACACCCTCCGGGTTGAGGGAAGTATAGTCATCACCCATCAGGTACAGGAGATTGGTGGCCGCGGCGTACACCCGCAGATTACTGAGGCCGGCATTGCTGGCCCAACCGGAGTTGATGGTGTAACCAAAGGTCAGATTCCTCAGGGCGAGGTAGGAAGCATCCTGAATCTGAGCGTCGAGCTGGTTGCGGGACTGGGTGTAGAACTGGCCGTTGTGGTCGGCGATACCGTCATCGTTAGCATCGAAGCTGGAGCGCAGACGACCGCCGAACTCGGAGCGCCAGTAGATCTCGTCGATGTTGAATACGTCACCACCCTGGGCGCCCTGGAACTGTAGCGACAGGTCGAAGTCCTTGTAGTTGACCTGGGTGTTCAGTCCGTAGTAGAAATCAGGTGTGTTCTGACCGATCTTTACCAGGTCGCCCCCTTCCTCGACCGTTCTGGTCCGGTCAATGACACCGTCATTGTTCTGGTCGACTACGTAATATTCCGAACTGCTGATGCCGATGGCCCGCGTTGGGTCGGCAATGTATTCATCTTCCACCAGGCCGATGGTTTCCAGTCCCCACATCTCGCCGATCTCTCCGCCGACGTAGTTCCGGAAAACAGGACCCCGTCCGGACTGACCGTAGATCGTCTGCGGCAGCTCGTCCAGTCCACCGAGATCGGTGATTTCCGTATTGACCGTAGAGAGGTTTGCACTTACATTCCACCGCAGGTCATTCTTATTGATCAGGGCAGCACCCAGTTCCAGTTCCAGTCCGGAACTGCGAACGTCGCCGGAATTGAGCACGATGGAGGTGGTACCCAGTACTTCCGATACACTCTGGTTGATCAGGATGTCCTCGATGTCCGAGGTGTAGTAGTCAACGCCGATGGTGAAGCGGCTCCCGAGGAAGCCCAGGTTCAGTCCGTAATTGGTCTCGGTGTTGGTCTGCCAGGTCAGGTCGGGGTTAGCGACGTCCGAGGGAATCAGGAATCCGGTACCCAGGACCGTGGCCTGGGGATTCAGCAAACTTAGCGAACTGTAAGAGTTCAGGAAGGAAGTAGTTCCCAGGGACCCGGCACTGAAGCGCAGCTTCAGGTCAGTCAGGAAAGCCGAGTTGTAAAAAGCCTCGTTGTGGACGTTCCAGCCCAGGGAGACCGCCGGGAATACCTCGTAACGGTTGTTGGCGCCGAAGCGGGAATCACCGTCCCGTCTTACGGATACGGAGGCGAGGTAGCGGTTGTCGAAGGCATAGTTTACCCGGCCGAACAGGCTTCTGCGGGCAACGGTCTCGTCGCGCTCGGACGTGGCTACATCCGCGGGATCTAGCAGGGCAAAGTTCAGCGGCTGGCCGAAGGGTACGTTTGAACCGTTGAGGGACGTACCGTTGATGTAGAAGTTCTGAAATTCCACCCCGGCGACCGCGCCGATGTCGTGGCGGTCCAGCACTTTGTTGTAGCTGAGGGTGGTCTCGCTGAGTACGGAGGAACGCGATACGTTCGTCTGGTCCAGTGCCGTCTGGTTCGTACGCGCCTGGGAGTCAAACTCCAGGGTACGGGAGAAGAAATCTTCCGTGTTTCTGATGTCCCCCCCCAAAACGGTCCGTAGGTTGAGTCCTTCGACAACGTTGAATTGCAGGTAGGTACTGATGTTGCCGAAGAGCGTCTTCTGGTACCGGTCCGTGTTGTCGAGCTTGGTGGCTGGGCCAGCGTCTCCCGAGCCGCCGATACCATTACCGCTTCGACCGTAGTGCCAGTCCTGCGCCGTCATACCGGGCTCTAGGGTATAGATGCTGTTGTTGAAAGGAGCGTCTCCTCCCCGGTAACCGGAGTCGAAGGAAGCCAAACCCAGTTCCTGAGCCCGCTGGTCGAGATCCTGTACGAATGCGATCGAAGCTTCCGTATGGTAAATCGGGTGAATGCTGTAAGACCGCAACAGATCACGCATGTCGTGCCCCACGATGTCCCGGTCGGAGAGGAAACCGTTAAAATTCAGGCCGGTCTTGAACCGGTCCCCCAGTTTGGCGTCGAGGTTCAGCCGGGCGTTGTAGCGTTCGAATCCCTGGGTCCTTACCACGCCCTTGGCGTCCAGGTAGCCGACGGAGCCGTAGTAATTGACGTCGTCCGAACCACCACTCACGCTGAAATTATGGCTCATGCTGTTACCGTTCTGGAAGAGCCAGTCTTCCACGGCCACCACGTCGGGTGCGTTGCGGTAAGCGTCGAGCTTGTAGTCGAGAAATTCCGGATCCAGTTCCGATACGTCGTAGGTGCCGTCGGCAATTCCGGCTTCCAGGATATCCGCCCACTCCCCGGCCGTCTTCAGCTGGTCGACGTCACTGACGTAGCGGCTGGAGGTACTGACGTAGGCATTGTAGTTGAACTGAGCCTTACCCGAACTACCGGTTTTAGTGGTTACCAGGATAACGCCGTTGGCACCCCGGGAACCGTAGATGGCCGCCGAGGCGGCATCCTTCAGGACTTCCAGACTGGCAATGTCGTTGGGGTTCACCGTTGCCAGGCTCCCCGAAATCGGGTAACCGTCCACGACGATCAGCGGATCCGAGTCACCGGAAATGGAGGAGGCCGCCCGGATCTGGATTTTGGGGTCGGCACCGGGGGCACCATCCTGGTTCTGGATAAGTACGCCGGATAGCTTTCCCGCCAGGGCCTCGTCCACGCGAGTGGCCTGAATGGCCGCGATCTCGGAACCGCCCACCTGGGCGATGGCCCCGGTATTGTGCGATTTTTTCCGGTAGCCGTAGCCTACGACCACTACCTCATCGAGTAATTCCGCATCGCCCGTAAGGGTGATATTTGCTTCCGTCTGACCGGAAACGGTGAGGGACTGAGAGGCAAAGCCCGTGTAGGAGAATCTGATCTCGTCACCGTCGGTAACCTGAATCTGGTAGGCTCCGTCGAAGTCCGTGACCGTACCCGATGTGGTACCGACTTTAACTACGCTGACGCCAATCAGCGTGGTGCCGTCCGCGTCGGTTACCGTTCCGGAAAGGAGGTAGGACTCCTGTGCGGATAGTGAAAAACTGAGCAGGAATAGCCCAGTTACGAGTACTTTGTTAAGTAATTTCATTTGCATGTATATTTCACAAATCGTGAGTGGAAGTAAATGGTGGTAATGGTTGAAGTGGTGAAAGATTTGTGTATCGACAGTAAGCTGCTCTTCCGATTGAAGAGAGGATCGCAGGGGTAAAATGGACTACTGGTCAACCAAAATCTGGTCAACCAAAAATTGGTCAACCAAATTTATGATGAATTTTTCATTTAACCTAGGAATCCGTAACATTTCGTGTGCATCCGGACGTATTGGTTGCAAGGAATTCGCGTTTGGGGCGATGGTGCCGTAGCTCGGATAGGATCTGTCGGTACCGCTCCGGTCGCAGTAAATTTTGCACCTGCGCGCCGTCGGCAAGCCCTTATTGTGACTATCCGAAAATATCCGCTAGTCCGTTGCCCATGATGATGAGGGAGAATAGTAAGGCGCCGAGCAGAACGGTATTGGTGGCCCATTTCCGGGTCGGTAACCCCGCGTTCTCGCGGTTCCAGAGCAGGAGGAAACAGAGCACGACCAGGGGAAGGGCAAAAACGTTGAATACCTGGGTGAAGATCTGGCCCCGGATGGGGTTGAACCCGAACAGGGGGACACTCAGGGCCAGTACGCTCGCCACGCCGGTGATCAGCTTGAACCGACGGGAGCTAACGTCGAGTTTGCCGGAATTGTAGTCGCCCAGCATCAGCGGAACGATCATCAGGCAGGGGAAAATGGAGGAGAGCCCAGCGCTCAGGGTACCGACGAAAAAGATACTGACGGCGAACTTGCCGACCGACGGTTCGAGCGCCTTCGACATGTCCAGTACGTGGGTGATCTCGTTGCCCGTGCCGTAGAGGCTGCCACTGGCAACGGCCATTATCGCACCGCTGATGCTGAAGATCAGTACCGCCGCGATGATGGAATCGTTGCGCTGGGTCTTCCTGTCCGCAAGCGTCCAGCCCTTCCCCTGGATGAAGAGCGGGCGCGACAGAAAGGTGGCCGCGGCCATGGTCGTGCCGACAAATGCCGCAATCAGGATGCCCGCGCCCTCCACGTTCGGAATCCTGGGGATGAGGCCCCGGACGACATCGTCCGGTAGCGGGTACACGAAGAAGAGGGTAAAAATGAAGGACAGGCCCATGAGGGAAACGAAGAGCGCCAGCATTTTCTCAAACAGCTTGTAATTCCCCCTGACCAGCAGCGCGTAGAAACTGCCGATGATGAGTACGGCCAGGCCCAGCACTACACCGTACTTATGCCCCTCCAGGGCCGGGAAATTGAGCTGGAGGATCTCAAAGATCACGTTGGACGTAATGCCCAGGATACCGATCAGGGAATTCCACTGCCCGATGCCCACCGCCGCAATGACGGCCAGCGCAACCCACTTTCCCCGCGGCAGGTGCTTACGCACGGCAAAGAGGGCCGTCTCGCCGGTCAGGAGGTAGTAGGTGCCGGATACGTAAATAAGGACGCCCGTAAACAGGCAGCTGAGGAACAGCACCCAGAGCAGGTTCATCCCGAACTCGTTGCCGGCAACGATCATCGAAGTCACGCTGCCGGTACCGATGGTGTACCCGATGGCAAAGATCCCGGGGCCGAACGACAGTAAGAATTTCAGCAGTTTGTTCATGATCGTAGGGGGGGCGCGGCCGCGGGTGCCGAATTCATCAATTGGCTGGGGGAGCGGGCAACTAGCTGAACGCCAGGCCGCCATTGATGTCGACGTTGGCCCCGGTCATGTAGGAGCTGGCGTCGGAAACCAGCATGGCCACGACCTCGGCGATCTCACTGGCCTTTCCCTCCCGCCGCAGGGGGACCTTACCGGCTACCATTTCCCGGACGTCGTCCGGCGTGAAGGTGTCGTGGAAAGTGGTGTCGATCATACCGGGGCATACCGCGTTGACGCGGATACCGTCGGGGCCCAGTTCTTTCGCCATGGCCCGGGTGAACGTCGTCAGTCCGCCCTTGGAGGTAGAATACACCGCGGAGCCACCCCCGCCGCCGTCGCGGGCCGCCTGGGAGCTGAGGTTGACGATCGCACTGCCCGCGGGCATGTGGGGTACCGCTGCCTTGTGCATCATGAATACGGAGGTCAGGTTGAGGGTCATCACCTGATTCCAGAACGCCAGGTCCATTTCGGACAGCCGCCTGCGGGCAACGAGTCCGCCGGCATTGTTGACGAGAACGTGGATGTCCTTTCCGAAAGCTTCCCGGGCCTGAGCGACGATATTATGGCAATCTTCCCAGCTGGTCATGTCTGCCTTCACGGCAATGCCCCGGCCACCGGCCTGCCTGACCAGGCGAAGGGTCTCCTCGCCGTCTTCAGCGCTGTTGAAATAATTGATGACGACATTCGCGCCCAGGCTGGCGAGTTTGACGGAGATGGCCCGGCCAATGTCTCTTGCTCCACCGGTTACGATGGCGGTTTTTCCGGATAGGGTCATAGTAAGATGATTTTGTTGTACGGAGACCGTCGCCAGGAGTAGTTTCAGCGGATCCGTAATAGTGAAGTCGAGTGTGGAAAAGCGACGTCGGGTGAGTTGACGAATGTTGTGTGCGGCCAAATATAGAAGGATTAAATTGGTTAACCAAATTTTGGTTAACCAATCACCAGTACCTATCTTTGGCCGACAACAGCGTATCGGCTATGCTAGACAACTTCAACGAAATCAAGGTGGAAACGCCGGTAGACAACATTATTCGTCAGGTTCGCAACCTGATCACCAGCGGTCAGTTGGCTCCCGGAGACCGGCTGCCCGCGGAGCGTAAGCTGGCCGAGAAGTTCGGCGTGAGTCGGGGGCCCGTGCGGGATGCGCTGCAGAAGCTGGAGTTTTACGGCATTCTGAAAACATTGCCCCAGAGTGGGACCGTCGTTGCGGGCATGGGGATCACGGCCCTCGAGGGCCTCATCACGGATGTGCTACAGATCGAGGAGCACGAGTTCGCCTCGCTGGTGGATACCCGGGTAGTCCTGGAAGTACGGGCCGCGCAACTGGCCGCCCTGCACCGCACTCCGGAGGATATGTCCATCATCCGGCAGGCGTTACGGGCGTACGAAGCGAAGCTCCGGGTAGGTCACTCCGCCGTCGAGGAAGACCTGCACTTTCACCTCAAGATTGCCGAGGCCGGACGCAACTCCGTGCTCAGATCCCTGATGCTCATCATTACGCCGGACATCGTTACAAACTACCGTAAGTACAATGTCTGTGATGACAAAGTAGACCGCAAAACACTCCTCGAACACAAAAACATACTTCTTCAGATTGAGAAGCAGGACGCCGCGGCGGCTGGTGAAGCGATGCGGAAACACCTCCGGGGCGTAGTCCATTTCAGTCAGACCATTCCCGGAATTCAATGATCCGCTGTCCGGTCAGACGCATTAACTCACACTCTTAACCTCTCTTCTGGTAGGGGGCCGGATGATCCGTACTCCACGATAAACGATCGTAACCGTCAGGAAAAAACCGGTCGAATCATACCCCGGGCTCTCTTCCCGCGCAGGGGCGGGAGCGGGTCTTACCACCTAACTTAAACAAATAAGTATCATGCAATCAAGTAAAGAATACCTCTACGGCAAGGACATCCCCTGGGAGGAAGTCGGTCCCGGACTCAGGCGTCAGATTCACGGCTTTGATGATAAAATCATGCTCGTGAAGGTCCACTTCGAGCCCGGTGCCGTCGGTTCGTTACACGAGCACTACCATAGCCAGGTCACCTACGTGGAGAGTGGGGAGTTTGAGATGACGATCGGTTCGGAAACGAAGATCATCCGCGGTGGTGATTCTTACTACATCCCGCCACACGTCATGCACGGTTGTGTCTGCGTAAAGACCGGCGTGCTGATCGACGTATTCAGTCCTCACCGCGAGGAGTTCATCGACTCAGTACAGCACGGATGAAAGTAGCAGGACTGAGGTGGTGGGTTGTCGGGCTGATTGCCCTGGCCACCGTGATCAACTACATCGACCGGCAATCGCTCAACGTACTCTGGCCACAGATCTCCGTGGACCTGTATCCCGACAAATCCCCGTTGGAACGCAAGGAGATTTACGCCCTTATCTCGGTGATTTTCGTATTCTCTTACGCATTCGGTCAGGCCCTGTTCGGAAAGATCTTCGACTGGGTCGGCACCCGTTTCGGATTCGTACTCTCCATCGGGGTATGGTCCATCGCCACTGCGCTGCACGCGGTAGCCACCGGTGTGGCGAGCTTTGCCTTTTTTCGTGCCATTCTCGGTATCGCCGAGGCGGGGAACTGGCCGGGGGCCACCAAGGGGAACGCCGAGTGGTTCCCCACCCAAGAGCGCGCCCTGGCCCAGGGATTGTTCAATTCCGGCGCCGCCATCGGGGGCATCATCTCCATCCCGCTCATCGCTTTTCTGTCCGTTTACTTCGGCTGGAAAACGATCTTCATCCTGGTGGGACTTACCGGTCTGCTGTGGCTGATCCCCTGGGTTATTCTGGTCAAGTCTCCCCCGAAATCCCACCCCTGGATCACGGAGGAGGAGCGCAACTACATCCTGAGCGGTCAACGCAACCAGGACCTGGACGAGGACGGGAATTTTGACGAAGGCTACAACCCCGACCTGGGGACCATGCTCTCCCACAAGGAAAGCTGGGGCGTGATCATCGCTTCGGCGGTCATCGACCCGATCTGGTGGCTGTTCGTTTTCTGGATCCCCATCTACCTCTCGGAAGTCTACGGCATGGACGTGAAGACCATCGGTATTTACGGCTGGGTCCCCTACGTGGGCGCGATGGTCGGTGCCTGGTTCGGCGGCTTGCTGGCCCAGAACCGGCTCGGTGCCGGCTGGAACGTGGACCGTACCCGGAAACTGGTCATCACCCTGGGGTGCGTGATCATGTTGCCGGCACTGCTGGCCATGTCCAATCCCGGGGGACCGACGACGGCCGTACTGCTGATGGCGGTGATCCTGTTCGGCTTTCAAACGGCGATCGGTAACGTCCAGACCCTGCCCAGCGACCTCTTCGGGGGTAGAACCGTCGGTACCCTCTCGGGGATAGCGGGCATGTCCGCAAAACTGGCGGTTGCCGCCCTCACCTACATGGTGCCCTGGCTGACGGCCAACGGCAATTACACGCCGGTATTCATCATCGGCGCGGCGCTGGCACTGGTTGCGATCCTCAGTGTATGGGGGTTGATACCGACGGTGGAGCCACTCCGGCCCGCTGCTTCCAAGAGAACGTAATATTTACGGTTACCTGTCCGCCGAATACCTGCGGACATCACGAATAGCAAGTCTTAAAAAATAAATATCATGAGTAATCTGAACGGAAAAATTGCCATCATCACGGGAGCCACCGGCGGGATCGGTTTCGCGGTAGCCGAAAGGCTGGGCCACGACGGGTTCACCGTCGTCCTGAACGGCCTCGACCACGAACGGGGTGCCGACCGCGTAAAGGAACTTACCGCTGCCGGAATTAAGGCCGAGTACCGCGGATTCGACGTAACCGACGAAGACGCGGTCACCGAAAACATCACCGGCATCGGGGAGCAGTACGGTAAGATCGACGTCCTGGTCAATAACGCCGGCGGACTCGGCGGACGGTCCCGGTTCGAAGAGATGACCACGGAGTTCTACCGCAACGTCATGGCCCTGAACCTGGACTCGGTCTTCTTTACCTCCCGGGCGGCCATTCCCTTCCTGAAAAAGGGGGACCACCCCACCATCATCAACTACACCTCCAATGCCGCCTGGAACGCGGGCGGACCGGGCGCGGGCATCTACGGCACCTCGAAGGCGGGCGTACAGGCGATCACCCGGGCCCTGGCCAAGGACCTGGCGGAGTACTCGATCCGGGTCAACGCGGTGTCTCCCGGAACGATCGACACCCCCTTTCACCAGCAGATCAAGTCCACCAAACCCGAGGTATTCGCTTCCTGGGCCAACAACATCATGCTCGGCAGGCTGGGCCAGCCAGACGACGTGGCCGGGGTTGTTTCCTTCCTGGCCGGTAAGGATGCCGCATTCCTGACGGCCGAAACCATCCAGGTGGGTGGCGGACAGGCCCTGGGTATCTGATTTTTTTGCACCTGCGTCCGCGCCCCGGTCCTTTACGCTAACAAGGTACCGGGGCGCGGTAGCGGCTTAAAATTTGTGTTATGTCTCGTTCTACCATACCGACACTACTTGTAAGCTCCCTCCTGGGGCTGGCCCTCAGCGGTTGCGGACCCGGAGCCGAAACCGTAGCGGAGAACCCTGAAACGGAGACCGTGCGGTATCCGAGTGAGGTGATGCCCTCGCTCGATCAGTGGGAAATCCTGCTCGGTAACGGAGAAACGATCAGGGACCTCGACGGCTTCCGCAACGAGGACTATTTCTACACCGAAAACGATGGTACCGACTGGGTGGTCTACAAAACACCGAATGGCGGGGTGACCTCCCCGAACTCACACAATACGCGCACGGAATTAGGTCAGAAAATAGCCACCCGCTGGACACCGGAGGAAGGGGGCAACCTTACCGGTACCCTGAAGGTGGCGCACGTCTCCACCTCCGGCGACGCCCGGGTAGCGGCCGCGTTCTCCGTCGTGGTCGGCCAGATCCACAGCGGTGGCGGTCACGAAAACGAACCCCTCAAAATATTCTACAAGAAGTTTCCCGGCCAGGAAAAGGGTTCCGTGTTCTGGAATTACGAAATCAATACGGCGGGGGAGGACAACGCCGGCCGCTGGGACTTCTCCACGGCCGTATGGGGCTACGATATGGCAACGATCGGAACCGATTCAACGGACTATCCCGCCGAACCGGAGGACGGTATCGAACTGGGAGAAGAATTCAGTTACGAAGTGAATGTCTACGACGGTATGATGTACCTGACGTTTTCCAGCCCCGGCCACCAAACGAAGCGGTTCACGAAAAACCTCATTGCCTCCGAGTACGTCAGTAAGTCGGACATGCCCCGGCAGATCGTGGATCAGTTCGTGCCCATCGGCCAGGACGGAACGGAGCGCCCGGAGGCGTACGCCGGCGAGATACAGTTCTTTAAGCAGGGGGCGTACAACCAGACTAACGGCAAGGCACCCTCCACCAACATGATCTGGAGCGCGGGGGGAGCTACCCACGGGGGCGACCTGGCGCGGCAGTACGCCAACGGCGACTATGCGGAAGTATGGTTCCGGGAATCTTCGGTGGGACCGGGGGTGCCACCGCGCTGATCTCTACTCCTTCTTCCAGACCTGCCACCACTGTTTATCGCGTGCCGCCCGGTTGGCCTCCCGCTCCTTTTTCTTCCTGGCGCGCTGCTTGTCCTTGCGCCGCTTTTTCAGGTCCTTCTCCTTGGCCTTGTCCCAGATGTCGTTGCGCTTGGCAATGACGTAGCGGATACTCACCCCGGTCTGTGGGTAAAAAAAGGAGTCGCCTCCCCTGAGGTTAAGCGCCGGCTTGATGTCGTAGCTGATGTTGATCTTGTTGAAGGTGATTTCCGCCCCGATGATGCCGGTGATCCCGGCCGGGCCGTTGAATTCTTCCTCGGATTCCTCGTCCCGCTCGCTGCTCCAGCCCGCGTGGACCCCCGCCCCGTAGAAAAGATTGATGCGCCGCGACAGAATGGGCTGGTGCTGCTTGCCGAGCAGGGTGAAGGTGCCCTCCTCCTTACCGATCCGTTGTTGCAGGATGCCCTCCAGGACGAAATTCTTGTCGATCTGGGGAACGCGCAACTGGGCGGTCGCTCCCCAGTCGGTGCCGAGTCGCAGACCGAGGGCCAGGTCATAGGACTGGGCGTGCAGCGGAACGGACAGGAACAGGAACAGGGGGAGGAACGGGAGGGGTGGCCACTTCATAACTGACCCAACGCTAGCGGTGGGGGCAAAGTGTTACCGGCGATCCTAAATTTTTGGCAGGGCCGCCGCGACCAGGGCCTTCGCGGCCGCGGACCGGGGGGCGGAGAGTAAGGCCTTGGGCGCGGCGGACTCCACGATCCGGCCGGCATCCATCACCAGGATGCGGTCGGCCCGCTCGGCCACTACGCTCAGGTCGTGGCTGATGAAGAGGATCGAAATATCCCGTTCGGTCCGCAGCCGGTCGAGCAGTTCCAGGATGCCCTCCCGCAGTTCGGCATCCAGGGCGGAGACGGATTCGTCGCAGATCAGCAGTTGGGGCTCGGCCGCCAGGGCCCGGGCGATCGCCAGTCGTTGCCGCTGTCCGCCGCTGAGCTGGTGGGGCAGCCGGTCCAGGTATTCGTTGGGGGAGAGGTCCACGTCGATGAGCAGGGCATCCGCCGAAATCCGGCTCTTAGCGGCCCGCAGCGCCTCGCGCAGAATGGTCCGTACCGAATGGCGGGGGTTCAGGGAAGTTGCGGGGTCCTGGAAGATCAGCTGGACGCCCGGACGGGGGCGGGCCACCCGCAGATCGTGAACCGTATCGGTGGTCAGCTTGCCGGTCCGGGCGGGCACCAGTCCGGCCAGACAGCGGGCCACGGTGGTCTTGCCGCAGCCGCTGGAACCGACGAGGGCGAGCCA
The DNA here is from genome assembly GCA_963838715.1 of Lewinellaceae bacterium. Lineage (GTDB taxonomy): Bacteria > Bacteroidota > Bacteroidia > Chitinophagales > Saprospiraceae > Neolewinella. The sequence goes on along the minus strand of CAWISE010000009.1, from coordinate 410,142 downwards.
CTCCCGGGGGTTAACGGTAAGGTCGAAGTCCCGGACCACGGTGGTCGGACCGTAACTGATAGTCAGTTCCTGAACGGCGAAGGGGGTAAAGGAGGAAGGAATGGAAGGATTGGCGGAGCTGCCGCCAGGGGTGGGCGTAACGGGGCGGCGGTGCGCGGGTGCCAGCTTTACCGATTCCTCCGTCAGCCGGCCTCGCTCCATCGTAAGGTGACGATCGGTAACCTGGCGCAGCACGTCCCGGTCATGAGTGATGAAGAGCAGGGCCATGCCCAGGTCCTGCCGCAGGCGGTCCAGCAGCAGCAGAATCTCCCGCTGGGTGACGGTGTCCAGGGCCGTGGTCGGTTCGTCGGCCAGCAGCAGGTCGGGTTCCCCGATCAGGGCCAGGGCGATCAGTACCCGCTGCCGTTGTCCGCCGCTGAGCTGGTGGGGGTAGGCGCGGAGGATATGGTCCGCCCGGTCGCCGAGTTCGACGCGGCCCAGCCACTCCCGGACGAGCTCGGCCCGGTCCGCCTTACGACTGATCTCCGGGCGGAGGTGGACCACCGCCTCCAGGAGTTGGGCTCCGCAGCGATGGACGGGATTCAGGGCGGTGAGGGGTTCCTGGAAGATCATGCCGATGCCGCTACCCCTCACCGACCGTAAATCGGCGGGCAGGCGGAGGTCGTAGGTTCGCTCCGGGGTGGGGGAGAACGTTAACTGCCCACCCTGCACCTGCGCCCCCGCCGGCAAGAGCCCCACCAGTGCCAGTGCCGTCAGGCTCTTGCCGGAGCCCGACGCGCCCACGATGCCCAGTGCCTCGCCCCGCCGCAGCGTCAGCGAAGCCCCCTGCACCACCGGCGGGTTGCTGCCGAAGGCAATGCTGAGCCGGTCGACCTGCAGCAGCGGCTCCATCAGCGGGGATATTCGGGAACGGCGGGCAGGAAGCGGTAATCCTCGGCGGCAAAATCTATCTCCGCTACGTAAGATTCCCGGCCGTTCGAGATCATGAGGTAGGGCACCCGGATGGGGCCGTTGTAATTGGCCGCCTGCCGGAAAACGCTGGTGTCCAGTTTGATCTTGGGTGCCTTGCACTCGATGAGGAGAAAGGGGCGCATGTCGGGGTCGAAGACCAGGATATCGGTACGGCGGGCTTCCTCGTTGACCCGGACGCCCCGCTCCACGGTGATGCGGTTCCGGTTGTACTTCATGTCGCCGATGAGGAAGTGGATCAGCAATTGGCGCACGAATTCCTCCGGCTGGAGGACGAACCACCGCTTGCGGATCTCGCCGCGTACCATACGGCGGTTGCCCTCCTGCTTGACGTTGAGCAGGGAGGTGAAGCGGTCGAGGCGAAGGTCGATGGGGCTAGGGGGTGGCACGGTAACGGTCGGCTAGTTCGAGGAGTTGTGGGTAGAAAGCCCGAAAGGTAGCGTTGAATTCCCGGTCGTAATCGGCCAGGGTGGTTTCAATGCCGTTGAGCAGCACCGGTCGGCTCAACCGGGGGCGGAGGCGGCCGAAAACTTTTTGCATGCCCTCCGGGGTGGCGTAGAGCCACAACCAGTTGTCCTTGACCATTCCGTTCACGTAGCCGGTTACCCGTTCGTCCATGCAGTCGGTGGCGGCCGCCAGGTTGCGGTAAGTCGTCGCGCAGAATTCGGGGAAGGGGGCGGGGCCGAAGTCCGTCCAGTTGCGGAACAGGTAGTGGTCGAAGCCGATGTCGGTGATCACGCTGGCGTAGCGGCCGTGGCGGGGGCGGAGCAGGGCGTTCAGTCGGCGTACGTCCTCGTTGGCGTCGGTGGTCCGGTCGATGGCCCGGTGAAAATCCACGCCGGTCCGTACGCCGGGGGGGAGTTGCTTTACGGCCCGCCCCTTCACGAAATCACCCAGGAAATTACCGACCTGCAGATCGGCTGAGAAGTGGGAGAGGGCGAGGTGGGCCAGGAAGTTCATCCGCCGGTTCAGCTGGCCTGTCGGCGCTGGATCTCGTCGCGGATCTTGGCGGCCTTTTCGTAGTTCTCCTCGCTGAGGACGTCGTCGAGCATGGTGTTGAGCTCCCCGACGGTGTAGCTGCTCAGGCTGTCGCCGCCGCGGCCGGAGGCGGAGGTATTCACTTCTTCCAGGTCGGCTTCCATCTGGCTCTCCTCCTCTTCGAGGGTGATACCGGCCTTTTCCAGGATGAGTTCGTAGGTGTAAATGGGGCAATCGAAGCGGGTGGCCAGGGCCAGGGCGTCGCTGGTGCGGCTGTCGATCTCGATCAGTTCTCCCTCCCGGTCCAGGACGAGGCGGGCGTAAAAAACACCCTCCTGCAGGTCGGAAATGATGACTTCCCGCAGGTCGGCCCGCAGGGTTTCGAGGGTATTCTTGAAGAGATCGTGGGTCATGGGCCGGGGGCCTTCCATGCCCTCGATGGCGATGGCGATGGCCTGGGCCTCGGTGCTGCCGATGATGACGGGCAGGCGGCGCGTGCCATCCAGCTCACCCAGCACCACGGCGTAGTTGGTGGACTGAGTGACGCTGCGACTGATGGCCATTACCCGGAGCTCGATCTTGTTCATATTTAACGTAGGCTTTCCGTACGTTCAAACGGGGGAAAGGGGAAGGTAGTTTGAACGGGGGGGCGAAGATAGGAAATGGATCGTTGGGTTTTTGGACCGTTGTGCGGGGAACGGGGAATACGTCGGCCCGGTGGACTGAAATCTAAAGATCAGATTTCGCCCGCTGCCACAGTGCCTCCATCTCCGCCAGGTCCATCTCCGCGAGATTTCCCTGTCGCTCCACGTACTCGAACCGCCGCCGGAATTTCTGATTGGTGCGTTCCAGGGCCGTTTCCGGGTCGATACCCCGCCAGCGGGCGTAATTGATGAGGGAAAAGAGAAGATCGCCGAATTCCGCTTCCTTGTCCGCTTCGGTTTCCGCCGTCCTGAATTCCTCCATTTCCTCGGTGACCTTGTCCCAGACCTGCTCCTGGTTGTCCCAGTCGAATCCGAACTGGGCGGTTTTTTCCTGCATGCGCATGGCCTTGACCATGGCCGGCAGGGCGCGGGGGACGCCGCTGAGTACGGTTTTCTTACCCTTGCCCTCGGCCAGCTTGATCCGTTCCCAGTTTTGCTTGACGGCCTCGGCGTCGTCGGCCACTACGTCTCCGTAGATGTGGGGGTGGCGGTTGATGAGTTTTTCGCAGACGGTATTCAGGGCGTCGGCCATGTCCCAGGCGCCCTGCTCGCTGGCGATCTTGGCGTAGAAGACCATGTGGAGCAGCAGGTCGCCGACCTCTTCCTTAATGCCCTCCAGATTTTCGTTCAGCAGCTCGTCGGCCAGTTCGTAGGTCTCCTCGATGGTGAGCTTGCGCAAGGACTGGAAGGTCTGCTTGCGGTCCCAGGGGCACTGTTCACGGAGTTCGTCCATGATGGTGAGCAGGCGGGAGAAGGCGGTATTGGCGGCGGTCATGGGGAGTTGGATCGTTGGATGGTTGGATGGTTGGAAGCTCAAAGGTCTAACAATCCGACGATCCATCCGTTACCTTTGTACCCCAAAGTCTTCCTTCCCATGAGCAGTTTCCTCTACACTTTCGCCGTCATCTTCTTCGTCTTCGGTCTCAGCTTCGTGCTGATCAACATTCGTCACCTGGTCACCGGCAACGAGTTCCGGGGCACTTGCGCGAGCAACAACCCCATGCTGAAAAACAAGGTCGGTAACTGTGACGTCTGCGGTAAGAGCCCGGAAGAGGACTGCAAGATGCCGGATATGCCGGCCGTGAAGTAAGGGCCAGCGGCCTACCGGAGTTTTTTCTTCCCCTCCAGCACCCGCCGGCCGTAGTCCGTCCAGTAAGTGTGTGCCCGTAAAAAATTGTCGTTGGTAAGGTGCCACTCCTCGTCGTTCATCTCGATGCCGAGAACGGATCGCCATTCCTCGCGCAGCACCTCCTGGTAGTGCTCGTAGGCGGGGAAAGAAAGATGGTAGAGGTCAGCGTCGCAGATGATGCGCTCCAGTAGGTCCGCGGGCGACTGGGGCATGACGGTAGCCAGAATGCAGCGGGCAACTTCCGCGATACCGGCCGGGGCGTATCCCTGAATGGTGAGCCATTCCCTGGCCAGTTCCGCGCTGACGTACTCGTGGTCCCGGTACGTCCGTACGTGACCGGTATCGTGGAACCAGGCGGCAAGCAGCAGAATTTCCAGCTGATCGGCCGGCAGTCCCTCGGCGCGACCGATGTCATTCACCCCCTGCACCACATTGATCGTGTGGTGGATGTTGTGGAACACCCGGTCGGGCGGCAGCTGCTTGACCAGCATCCGGGTGACGTGGCGACCGGCGAGGTAAACAATGGCTTTGCGGTGGTGGACCATACTGAGGTAACAGATTTTACGGGTAAAATTGGCCCCTCATTCTGGAGATATTCTGGAGGGGATGGGACACTGAGTAACTCCGGCACTTTTCTGCCGGCGGCGCGCAGGTGCAAAGTTTTCAGATAACGGAAAGTCGGTAAAGTATCGTTCACCAGAATATCTCCAAGATTGATCCTGATTTTTGCCAAAAATCCGGCCGTATGACTCGTTTTGTTCTTCTCTTTCTTTTTGGGTTACTCAGTTTGGCCGGCTCCGCCCAGATCGTGATTTCGGGGCAGGTAACCGAAGCGGACGGTAAAACGGGCATCGCCTACGCCACGGTCTCCGCCACCACGACGGCGGGTGAATTACTGGGAGGAAGCCTGAGTGCCGACGACGGTACATTCATCGTTGAATTCGGCACCCGCGGCCCCGCCCGCATTACGGTCACTTACCTGGGGTACGCCGCCCAGGAGCGGGAGGTCTTCGTCGGGCAAAATAACGATGTCTACACCATCGGCAAAGTGTTGCTCCTGCCGGACGCCCGGACCCTGGAGGAGGTAACGGTGACCGGCGACCGTGCCACCCTGAGCGGCGCGCTGGACAAAAAGACGTTCGACCTGAGCGACCAACGGGCCCAGGGCGGCGGCTCCGTGCTGGACGCGATGAAGGCCCTGCCCGGGGTGACGGTGACCCAGGACGGCGACCTGCAGTTGCGGGGGTCCGACCGCGTCGCCGTACTGATCGACGGCAAGCAATCCGCCATGACGGGGTTCGGCAACCAGCGCAGCCTGGGCAGCATTCCGGCGGGTAACATCGAGCGGATCGAGATCATCAACAACCCCTCGGCGAAGTACGACGCGGCCGGTCAGGCGGGCATCATCAACATCATCTACAAGAAGGAAAAAGCGACGGGCTTCAACGGGGAAGCCGGCCTCAGCTACGCCCTCGGGGAGATCACCACGCGGAGGGAGGACCTGCCCACCGAACTGGGCCGTTACCGCCTCAATTCCCACCTGCAACCGAACCTCGGACTGAACTACCGGAGCGATAAGATCCGGGGCTGGTTCCAGGGGTCCGTCCTCGCTCAGGAGAAACTGCCCAACAACGAATTCACCACCCGGAACTACGCCGACGGTCGCCGTACCGTCAGCCAGGTACCCGAGAACCGCCGCCAGATCCACTACGTCGCCCGCGGCGGGGTGGACCTGCTGCTCGACGAACGCAATACCCTGAGCCTCTCCGGTATCTACGACTACGAGCACCACATCGACACGGCCCAGATCCCCTTCATCGACCTGACCACCAACCGGCGGTACCGCTACTGGAACTGGAAGGAGGACGAAAGCACCAGCCTGATCAACGGGCGGCTGGATTTTCAACACAATTTCGGGGCTCCCGGGCACGAGCTGGAATTTTCCGCCCAGCTGAGTCAGGGTAAGGAGGACGAGCAGTACTTCCTCAACGACAGTACCGTATTTCGCCGGGCCCGGGACACTTCCCACCTGATCGCCATCGAAAATATCTCCGCCTTTAATTTGGACTACGTCCGGCCCCTGGCGGGCGGGCGCATCGAGGCGGGGGGGCAACTGCGGTTCCGCCGCCTGCCGGTCACCTACGAGATCGGTCAGGGCGAACGCAGCATCATTTACCCCGGTCTCGGCGAGGAATCCCGCTGGACGGAAGACCTCTACGCCGGCTACCTCAACTACGTCTACGAAAGTGCCGAACTGGAGATCGAAGCCGGACTGCGGGCGGAGCAGACGGCCGTCACCTACTCCCTCGACCCGGAAAACATTTACTACCCGGAGGACGACGCTTACGACTATTTCCGGCTGTACCCGAACGTCCGCGTTACCTACAAGCTCAACGAGGCCAACAAACTTTCCCTGTTCTTCAACCGCCGGGTCGACCGGCCGGGGGAACAGGAACTGCGGGCCTTCGCGAAGTACGACGATCCGGAACTGCTGAAGGTCGGTAACCCCTACCTGCGGCCCCAGTTCACCCAGACCATCGAGGCCGCCTACCGCCGCATCTGGGAGACGGGCTCGGTCTTCGCGGCCGTGTATACCCGGCGGAGCGACGATGCCTTTCAGCGCATCTTCGACATCGACGGCAGTAACCCGGATTATGACATCATCAACCGCATCTACCAGAATACCGGCCGGGCCACCAACCGGGGCGTCGAATTGCTCTGGAGCCAGGAAGTCAAAGATTGGTGGAAGTTCAGCCTGGGGGCGAATGGGTACCGCATCGGTATCGAGGAATATACCGGGACCCTACTGTTTCCCACCGTCCGTCCCTTCACCCTGGCCGCTTCCTCCGGTAACAGTTTCGACCTGAAGTTCAACAACCAGCTCGGCCTGGCAAAGGGTTGGAAGGTGCAGTTGACGGGGATCTACCTCGCGCCGCGCAACATCCCCCAGGGCCGTGAACTCGCCCGCTCGTCGGTGGACGCGGCGGTCAGCCGACCCCTATTCGCCGGCAGGGGGGAGATCGTCCTGGCGGCGACCGACCTGTTCAATGGTTTTGGGCTGCGCCAGGAGATCGACGGGGAAGGCTTTACCGCGGAGTACCGGAACTTTTACGAGAGCCAGCAGCTACGGGTGGGGCTTACCTATAAGTGGTAGCTTTCGTATCGTTTCCCCTACCAGACCGCCCAGTTCAGCCCCACTTCTAATCGTAGGGCACCGAAGGTGGTAATGCCAGCGACCGGGGGGGGGACGTGATGGGCGACATAACTGCCCCGTAGCCCTCCGGTAACGCTGAGCCGGTGGTACAGCGGGAAGCGGACACCCAGCAGGCCGGTAAAGGCCGGGGCATTCGCGGCCGGAGCGTACCCGATACCGAATTCGACGAACACGGGAAGTGCTCCGTCGGGGTTACTGGACAGCAGGAAGAGCAGGGCGGATTCCCGGGCGAATCGCCGGCCCGGGCGTTGCAGCGGAAAGAAAGTACCGGCGGCATCGAAGAAACCGGCTTCCGGGTTACCTAAGCCGTAACCGAGCCCGAGCCCCAGCGACAGCGCGTCGGAAAGTCGGTAACTGACGGAGAATTCCCCCGGTCCGATCGTAACCAGCTCCCTGAGGGAGTAATCGTAAAGATGATCGGTCGCGTGACCGGAATTGGAAAGGCTCGCGGTGAAGGAGAGCCGGTCCACCCAAACGGGCGCGTCATTCGGCTGGGCGTTCGCGTAAGGCCGTTCACCTCCGCAAACGACGAAGAACAGCAGCAATACGGATCGGCAGGCATACGCGCCGCCCATCAGTTGAAACGGTAAGCCAGGTGAACCCCGTTGCCCGTCGGGGAAAGGGCGAAACCCCGCGTTGCCAGCGGCTTTTTGTGTAGCGTCGGGACCAGGTAACCGACGGCCGCCCCCAGCGCGTAGCCGGCGATTACGTCCGAAGGGTAGTGCTGCCCGGCCTGGATGCGGAGGTAACCGGTCAGGGCGGGCAGGCCGGCCCCCAGTGCCCAGACAAAGGGTTTCAATTTGCTGTCGGGGTAATAATCGGAGAAAACCCGGGCGAGGAAGAAACCGCCGGTTGCGCTGTTGCTGGTGTGTCCCGAGAGAAAGGCGGCGCGATCGCCGTGACGGATAACGGTCGCCGGGTCCAGGTTTTCGTCGAAAACGTACGGGCGGGGCCGTAGGGTCGTGGACTTGATGATGTTGGTCAGTCCGGTATTGATGGCCATGGTTTCCACGAACAGGATACCGAGTTTACCGGCATCGCGGCGGGTCTGCCGACCGGCCAGCAGGAGTACGGGCAGCGCCTGGGATACGCTCAGGGTCAGATCGCTGGCCCGGCGGGCACTTACGGAACTATTCCGCGTGGCGGCCAGGTCGAAGGCGGGAATGTTTCCGAGCCGCAGGTCGGACAGCAAGATGTCCGGGGTGCGGCCGCGGAGTACTTCGCCGAGCAGGATGGAACCGGCACCGACACCGCCGTAGAGCAGATCTCGCTTCAGGGAGAGATAGTAGGGGCCGGCGGGCTGCGCGGCGAGGGGTTGCAGAAAGGAGCAGCCGAGCAGGAGGGGAAGTAGCCGGAGCCAGTAGGGCGAAGAAATACTCATATCGTACCGCTGATAATTGGTGTGGATACAAATATGACGGAGGATTCTGGAGATAAGTTGGAGCCGTTACGGGCTTGGGAAAATTTAGAAATTTACCGTCATCCGGTGGAGTCCGTCCTGCTGTTCGTAGGCGATCTCCAGCCCGTACTTGTCACAAATCTCCTTCACGATCGCCAGGCCCAGGCCCAGGGATTCGGCCACGTTGCCCGCCTTACGGAACCGGTCGAAAATGACCCGGTTGTCCAGCCTGCTGGCGGGGCCGGTATTCGTGATCGTGAGCTGCCTGCCGCCCAGGACGACGTCTAATTTCCCCTCCGGAATGTTGTGGCGGATGGCGTTGCCCAGCAGGTTGTTCAGGAGCACATCCGCCAGGGCCTGGGGCAGGAACATGCTGCCGGGCTCCAGTTCGACGGTCAGCGCGATCCGTTTTTCGGCCAGCAGCGGAGCCAGTTGGGCGAGCTTGTCGCGCAGCAGCGGCTCCGGGTCGAGGCGGACGGCCTCCGGGAACTGATCGTGCTCGATCCTGGTCAGCAACAGTAGCGACCGGTTGAGTTTACTGAGCCGGCTGACGGACTCGCTGATCCGCTGGAGGTGGCCGTAATCGAGTTCCGAACGCTCGGGGCCGCGCAGCAGCAAATCCACGTGATTGCGGATGATGGCCAGGGGCGTCTGGATTTCGTGACTGGCGTTCTCCGTAAACCGGCGCAGGCTGTCGTATTCCCCGATCAGCTGGCCGGTCATGGCCTCCAGGCCGCGGTTGAGGTCGTCAAACTCGATGGTTTCCGAGGGCGGGAACGCAGGTGCAAGCTTTTGCCGCACCGAGAACTGCTTGATCTCCTTCAGGGTCCGGTAAAAGGGTAGCCAGAGTTGCCGCGACAGGTAGCGGTTCAGCAAATTGATGGCCACGAGGAAAAGTAGTAATCCGCCCAGGACGACGAACAGCAGGGTAAGGATCAGGTCTTCCTTTTCCACCGTGCTCAGGCTGATCGACACCCGGTAGGGTTTCCCCCGGATCAATTCATCGTAGGTGTACTTACGGTAGGGCTCCCACTCCAGTTCCCCGTCGAGCTGGTCGGTCAGGATCAGGGTGTCCCGGTAAGTCTCCACCGCGGTGAGGCGGGGTATGGGTTGAAATTCAACCACCTCGTCCATGATGTACATAGTGGGCAGGAGCTCGGTTCCCGGAAGCAATTGCCGGACCAGTGCCGGGCGGGTGTGGCGCAGGCTTTCCTCGGTATTTTCAATCAGGGTGATGCGCAGGGCGAAGTACAATACCAGACCGACGACCGCGAAGATCAGCAGGGAGAAGAACAGGTAATACCGGCTGCTCCGGTCGAGTAATTTCATGTTTTGGCCCATTTGTAGCCCACGCCGTAAACGCTCTGAATGTAGTCTCCCGACCCCGCCTCGACCAACTTCTTGCGCAGGTTCTTGACGTGGCTGTAGATGAAGTCGATCCGGTCCAGCAGATCGGCGTCGTCTCCGGAGAGGTGCTCCGCCACGCTTTCTTTCGTGATCACCCGGTTGGGGTTGGCCAGGAAGTACTCCAGCAGGCTGTACTCGGAGCGGGTCAGCCGGACCGGTTTACCGTTGACCCGAACCGCCTGTTCGGCCGGGTTGACGAGGAGCTCCCCGAACTCGATGAGGCGTTCCCCGGCGAAGGATTTACGGCGGTGCAGGGCCCGGATGCGGGCGTTGAGTTCGGCCAGGTGGAAGGGTTTGGGCAGGTAGTCGTCCGCCCCGAGGTCGAGTCCGGAAATGCGGTCGTCCAGGCCGTCCCTGGCCGACACGATGATGATGCCCGCGCGCTGGTGGTCGGCCTTCAGCTGGCGGATGAGGTCGAGGCCGTTACCGTCCGGCAGGCCGATGTCGACCAGGATACAGTCGTACTCGTACATAGCGGACTTGTCGAGAGCCGCTTCGAGGGTCCCCACGCTTTCCACCAGGTGGCCGTCGGCCGCCAGGTAACCGGAGATGGAAGCGGACAGATCAGGCTCGTCTTCAATGAGCAAAAGTTTCATGCGGCTAAGGTCAGCTTTAATCTTGGAGAGATTCTGGAGACACACCATTCACAATTCATTACCAAAACCTCTTTCCGAAAAGTCGGGTTGTAATCATAAATCCCAGAATACCCAGCCATGCATTCGATCAGTCAGCTACGCCTGCCCCTATCCCTGTTTCTCCTCCTCTCCCTCCTTACCACCACGCTTTCCGCCCAGTCCGTTTTCGGGCAACTGATCGACGATACCACCGGAGACCCCATCGGCTTCGCCAACCTCGCGGTTTACGATGCCGACAATGAACTGGTAGGGGGCACCACTTCCGACATCGACGGAGATTTCAACATTGCGGGGCTGTCCGTGGGGCAGTGGCGGCTGGAGGCCACCTTCATCGGCTACGAGACTCTGGTGCGGGAGTTCGCAGTAACGAGCCCCAACCAAGAAGTCGGCACCGGCGTCCTCGCCCTGAAAACCGACGGCGCCATGGACCTCGAGGAGATAACGGTGACCGCGGAAAGAGCGGTGATGGAACTGGGGCTGGACCGCAAGAGCTTCAACGTGGAAAAATCCATCGCGGCCAGCGGCGGCAGCGCCGAGGACCTGCTGCGGCAAATCCCGAGCGTAACGGTGGACATCGACGGCAACGTCAGTCTGCGCGGCAGCGGAAACGTCCGCTTCCTCATCAACGGTAAGCCCAGCGGCCTGGTGGGAGACGACCCGGTTACCTTCCTGAAGTCCCTGAGCGCCAGTAACATCGAGACGATCGAGGTGATCACCAACCCCGGCGCGGCCTTTGACCCCGACGGAACGGCCGGCCTCATCAACATCGTGCTGAAGCGGAAGCGCGACGACGGTTTCAACGCCACGGCGACCGTCAACGTGGGGACCAATAACAAATTCGACGGCAGCCTCGACCTGAACTGGCGCAAGGGGAAATTCAACAGCTTCGCCGGCGTCAGCGGCCGCCACGACGAGCGCTTCTTCGAAGGTTTCCGGGAGCAGACGGGCACGATCCAGGACAGCAGTTTCAGTCGTTTCTTCACCTTCGACGGCGACCGGCTGCGCAAGAGCACCCTGGCCAAACTGGGGACGGAGTACGAACTCTCGAAGCTGGCAACCATCGGGATTCAGGGCAATTACCAGTGGCAGACCGGTGAGAGCAGTAACCTGCGCGGCACCGACTTTTTCAACAGCGAAGGCATCCTGGACCGCCGCAGCGAGCGGCTGGAATTCGAGCCGGAAACGGAGAATGAGTACGAAGTCCGGCTGAACTACGACCAGCGGTTCGCCAGGGAAGGCCGCCGCCTCAGTGCCAACCTCCAGTACAGCGGAGAGGACGAACTGGAGATCGAGAACTACGACGAGCTGGTGGGACCCGCCGAACGGCAGCGTGCGCCCAGCGACCAGCGGGAGAACCAGTTTCTCGGACAGCTGGATTACGTCCAGGAGATCGGGGAGTTCAAGTTCGAAACCGGCTGGCGGACCACCCTCTCCCGCATCTCCACCGATGCCGAATTCCAGAACTTCGACTTCGCGGAGCAGGTCTTCATCACCGACCGTCTGCTGAGCAACCTGTTCAGCTACGAGGAGGACGTGCACGCCCTGTACGCCACCTACGGGGGAACGATCAAGAAATTCAGTTTCAGCGCCGGTCTGCGCGCCGAGCAGGTGTACACCACCAGTCTGCTGGAGGAGCCGAACCGGGAGGAATTCAACAACGATTACTTTAAGGTGTACCCCAGCGTATTCACCGGCTACGCCTTTGATGACAACACCAGTCTGCAACTCAGCTACAGCCGCCGGGTGAACCGCCCGCGCGCCTGGGCCCTCAACCCCTTCGTGGACCGGGGTGACCCCTTCAACCTGCGTAGCGGCAACCCCTTCCTGCTGCCCGAACTCATCAACAGTTTTGAGTTGAACCTGCAGCAACGCTACGGGGCCGGTACCATCACCGGAGGGTTGTACTTCCGGCAGCAGAAGGACGTCATCAACCGCGTGACCATCGTACTGGAAGACGGGGTGCAGCTCGGTACCCGCGACAACATCGACCGGGGACGGGATTACGGCATCGAACTGATCACTACCTACCGGCCCGCGAAGGGACTGGACCTGATGGTGAGCGGAAACGGTTACCGCAGCGAGGTGATCGGCCGTGCCGGGGACGAGCAGATCGACCAGAACGGTTACCTCTTCAGCGGTAACGTACAGGCCGGTTACGAACTCCCCGCGGGCATTTCCACCCAGCTCACCTACTTCTACCGCAGCCCCGGTATCCGGCCGCAGGGTAGGGTGGACGCCATTCAGAGCCTGGACCTCGGGTTTCGCAAGGACGTACTGAACGAACGGGGAACCGTAACCCTGCGGGTGACCGACGTATTCAATCAGCGCCGCTACAGCTACCTGGTCGAAACCGGCGGGCTGCGGACCCAGAGCCAGTTCCAGCGGGAGAGCCGTATCGTTTATCTCGGTTTCCAGTACAGCCTGCGGGAGGTCAAGGGAAAGGGACGCGGTAACGAGGACGGTCGCGGCGGTGGCGGAGACGACGGGGATTTCTAGCGGAGTGAACAAACCCCACCCGTTTTCGTAAGACAACAAACTATTCCTTACATGAAGAAGATCGGTATTCTCTACGGGCGCGAACGTTCGTTCCCCCCGGCAGTCATCCAACGCATCAACGACATGAACGTCGACGGCATCATGGCCGAACCCGTCAAGATCGATAAGGTCGGCCAGGGGCTGAACCCCGGTTACGCCGTCATTATCGACCGCATCAGCCAGGACGTGCCCTTTTACCGCGCCATGCTGAAGAACGCCGCCGCTACGGGTACCGCCGTCATCAACAACCCCTTCTGGTGGAGTGCCGACGAGAAGTTCTTCAACAATGTTCTCAGCGTCGGTAGTGGCCTTAACGTACCCGTCCCGAAAACCGTGCTGTTGCCCAGCTACGAGAAACCGGACGATACCTCCGACGAGTCCTTTACTAACCTGGCCCATCCCCTGGACTGGCAGAGTATCTTTAACTACATCGGCTGGCCGGCCTGGACCAAGCCCCACGACGGCGGCGGCTGGAAATCGGTGTACAAAGTCAAGAACCCCGACGAGCTCTGGAAGGCGCACGCCGAAACCGGCCAGCTGGTCATGATGCTCCAGGAAAACATCACCTTCGATAGTTACTTCCGCTGTTACTGTATCGGCCGGAAGTACGTGAAGATCATGCACTACGAGCCCCGCAACGAATTCCTGGACCGCTACAATTGCCACCACGACGTAAGTGACGAGATGATGCAGACCATGCACGACTACGTCCTGAAGATCAACAACTGGCTGGGCTACGACTTCAATACCGTTGAGTTCGCCATCCGCGACGGCATTCCCTACGCCATCGACTTCTGTAACCCGGCTCCGGACGCCGACAAGTTCAGCGTCGGTGAGGAAAACTTCGAGTGGGTCATCGAGCACGCCGCGAAGTACGCCATTGAGCGGGCCCAGGCCCAGGAACCCGGTAAGAACAACCTCACCTGGGGGGAATTCATCCGCCAGTCCGTCACGGGAGAGTACAATTTCTCCGGTAACAAATAACCGACAACCGACTTACATCCGGTGGGGGGTCCGTTCGTGCTGTATGCTTGGACGGACCCTCATTTTTTCGAAACGGGCGCGGTCGCGGGTGCCGGCTTTTCCACAACCGTGGGAGACGCTTCCTATCTTCACGTCATGTTGCCGCGCAGCCTATCCCTATTCTTATCCCTTCTCCTGTCCCTCCCCCTCTCCGCCCAGGACAACACCTACGCCCTCAACTCCGAGCTCTGTGATTGCCTTACCCGGGCGGATCGCCAGCGATCGCCCAATTACGCCGCGGAGTGTCTGCGTACCACCATGGCGGAGTACGGGAAACTGATTCGCCGGCTCTTCGGCCTCGACGTGGCCCGGCAGTCAGACCGGATGACTTATCTGGATCTGGCCTACGACGAACTGACGCAGAGTTGTCCGCTCATCCTTACCCTGCGGCCGGAAACCGAGGAGAAACAGCTCTGGTCGGATATGCGGATCCTCCGATCGGACGCGGCCGTCATTTTCGGAAGCGGAGAGAAGAATGTCCGTCCGGATCCCGCCCGGGATATACCGGGGGAAGCCCCCGCCGACCGCCTGGTGGAGGGTAGGTTGGTGGCCGCTCCCCAGGGTAACGTGATCATAATTGGCAACGGTCGCGATAATCAGCTGTACCTCACCCTGGACAATGCGCTGTTGCCTCAGCAAAAGTGGCGGGTCGGAGACTACTACCGCCTGAACTGCCGGGAAGAGTGGTCGGCGGTGGGGGTGGCACTGGTGGTAGTGGCGGTGGAGTGAGGATTTATGAATTAATTTACTTTCAGAAAAAACTGAAAGTTCACTCAGCTGTTCTAACTTCGTGCCAACGCTACAATCTATGACTGCTCCCAGTATCCAGACCATCCTCCGTGACGGGCAACTTGCTCCCGGCTTACGTGCCATCGCCGAAAAGGTGTACCGCAACGATCGTGTCACCCCGGAGGAGGGACTGCTGCTCTACGAGGAAGCTCCCCTGGGCTACCTCGGTGCCCTGGCCAACCACATCCGGGAGCGGAAGCACGGCGACAAGACCTACTTCAACCGGAATTTTCACGTAGAGCCCACCAACGTCTGCCTCTACACCTGCACCTTTTGCAGCTACAGCCAGCGGATCAAAAAGCGGGAAGACGGTTGGGAGTACAGCCTGGAGGACATCATGGACATCGTCCGGAAGTACGACGACCAGCCGGTCACCGAGGTACACATCGTCGGGGGCGTCCTGCCGCAGTACGACGTGCCTTTCTACACCGAGTTGTTCCGGCAGATCAAGGCGCACCGCCCCGACCTCCACGTTAAGGGCCTCACCCCGGTGGAGTACCACTACATCTTCAAGAAGGCGAAGATCAGTTACGAAGAGGGGATGGCCCTGATGAAGGAAGCCGGCCTGGACAGCATGCCCGGCGGCGGAGCCGAGATCTTCGCCCCGGAGATCCGCGACCAGATCGCCGGCGGTAAGTGCTCCGGAGAGGAGTGGCTGCGCATCCACGAGATCTGGCACGGACTGGGAATGCGGTCGAACGCCACCATGCTCTACGGCCACATCGAACGCTACGAGCACCGGGTGGATCACCTGGAAAAACTCCGTAGTCTGCAGGACAAAACCGGGGGCTTCCAGACCTACATCCCGCTCAAGTTCCGTAACGAGAACAACGAGCTCAGCCACCTCCCCGAAACCAGCGTGATCGAGGACCTGCGCAACTACGCCATCGGTCGCATCTACCTGGATAACTTCGACCACGTCAAGGCGTACTGGCCCATGATCGGTCGCACGACGGCCCAGCTCAGTCTGGCCTTCGGCGTAAATGACATGGACGGTACCATCGACGATACCACCCGCATCTACTCCATGGCCGGGGCCGAACAGCACCCCGCCATGAGTACGAAGGACCTGGTGCAGATGATCCGTGCCGTGGGGCGTAACCCGATTGAACGGGGTACGCTCTACGAAGTCATCAACGATTTCACCGACGTGGAATTCGAAGAGGACAAAATGTACCGGGGCTACACGGCGCTACCGGTGGTCTAGTCGGCTATCCGGGAGCTGTGCTCCCAGGTAGTACTGTTGGAGAGCGAAGCTCGTAATTATCTAAACTACCAGCGAGCACGGCTCGTTGGTAGCCGAACCCTACCCCCATGAAAACTTTACACATCGTCCGTCACGGACAGACCGACTTTAACCTCCGCGGCATCGTTCAGGGTTCCGGCGTCGACGCTCCCCTCAACGAAACCGGTTACGAACAGGCCCGTCAGTTTCACGCTGCCTACGCCGATCATCCCTACGAGGTAGTGCTGACCAGTGCACTTCAGCGTACCTGGCAGAGTGTACAGCGTTTTATCGATGCCGGCATTTCCTGGGAAAAGCACCCGAACATCAATGAGATGAGCTGGGGCAGCCACGAGGGAAAATCCGGCACCCCGGAAAGCATCGCCGAGTACCAGGCCATCAAGAACGGCTGGGGCGAGGGCCGCATCGACGGCAGGATCGGGGGAGGGGAGAGCGCCCGGGAAATGGGAGAGCGCCTCCAGGCCTTCATCGACCACCTCAGGACCAGGGAGGAAAAGCAGCTCCTCATCGCCAGTCACGGGCGGGCCATGTGCGGACTGGTCACCCTCCTGATGGGGCGACCCATCGACCGGATGAACGAATTGCGCCACAGTAACCTCGGCCTCTGGGTGGGAACGGAGCGGGCCGACGGTCACTACGATTTCAGTGTCCAGAACGACCGGGCGCACATGAGTGAGGAACTAAAGGCGGGGACATGGTAGTTACGGAGAAGAAAGAAGAAAGAGGAAAGAAAAAAGATCCGGCTCGGCACCGGCTGGTCGCGGTCTCCTACCTCAATACGAAGCCGCTGCTCTACGGTCTGCTGCGCAGCGCGGTGACGGAGGAACTGGAGATGGACCTGGCCATACCCAGCGAGTGCGCCCGCCGGTTGCAGGCCGGGGAGGCGGACATCGGCCTGGTACCCGTAGCGGTTATTCCGCAGCTGGCGGAGGCCCACATCATCAGCGATTACTGCATCGGTTGCGACGGAGCCGTAGCAACCGTTTGCCTCTACGGAGACGTGCCCGTACGGGAGATGACCGCCATCTACCTGGACCACCACAGCCGCACCTCGGCCATGCTGACGCGGCTGCTGCTGGAGGAGTACTGGGAGCACGAAGTCACTTTCCTGGAGGCCGAGCCGGGCTACATCGATCGTATCGGTGGAACGGTCGGCGGGCTGGTCATCGGCGACCGGGCCATCGGTCTGAACGACCGCTTCGCGTACTACCGAAGACCTGGGGGCCGTCTGGAAAGCGCATACGGGACTTCCCTTCGTTTTTGCCGCCTGGGTGTCGTCGAAAAAGCCGGCACCTGCGTTCGTCGCCCGCTTTAACGCCGCCCTGGCCGAAGGGCTGGCCCACCTGCCGGAATTACAGCTGCTCCTACCCAGCCCGCACCCGGATTTCTCGCTGGCGGACTACTTCACCAAGTACATCGATTACGATCTGGACGGACCGAAGCGGGAGGCCCTGGACCGTTTTTTGGCCTACTGCCGGCGATAGACGAAAACAAGCCACCGGACGCAACGGTCCGGTGGCTTGTCTGAACAACGGGAGGTGGTTTTACCGCACCCGCTGAATGCCGTTCACGCTGTACTTGCCGCTGGCGTACCAGGTGCGCAGGAAGTACTGGCCGGCGGGCAGTTCCGACAGATTCAGCGTACCGCTCGTACCCATCAGGGCGACGGTGCGCAGGTGCGAGCCCTTCACATCAAACAGTTCCGTCCGGACCATCCGTTCCCCGTCGGGGGCCTGAATGGTAACGGGGGCCGTGCCGACCGGGTTCGGATAGACGACGGCGGGAAGTAAGGTCAGGTCCGCCTCGGTGCCAAAGATTATGTCTTCGTTGATGCGGAAGAGTTCAACGGTTTCGTTCGTTCCGTTCCGCCCCGTGAAGTAGAGGTAGGGGCCGACGCGACGGAAATTACCGGGAGTTCCCCAGTCCGTGCCCGGGTTCAGGTCCGTCTTCAGGGTAGCTTCTTCCGAGTCCAGATTGAGGTTGTAGAGTTCGAAACCATTCGGCCCCAGGGCTTCGAAGATCACCTCATTACCGTAGCGCGTCAGTTGCGAGGGGAAGCTGCCACCGGCGCCCGGGTTGATGTCCGTAACCCGTCGCGTACCTTCCGTGGTACCGTCGGTCACCCAGATCTCCTGACCGCTGACGCCGTCATTGGCGGGAAAGTAAACGCCACTTTCGGTGCTGACGTAGCCGCGAGACTGGTACATCCCGCCCTCGTTACCGGGGTAGATGTCAGCCAGGAGTTGCACCCGTTCCGTCGCCGGGTCCGCCACGAACAGTTCAACCCCGAAATCCGGACTGTAGCCGGTGAATAGCAGTTTCCCGTTCACGGAGGGGCTATTGATGGAAACGAAACCGCTGAGGGCGATCTCGTCCGCGAATAGCAATTCCCGGCGGGGAGACTGGTCAAAGGGGTAGTAAGTCAGCCGGGGTTCGGGGAAGAACTGGTCGAGGGCCATACTGAAAAGAAAGATGCCTTCCTCGGCTGCCCCGGCGATCGTGGCGTTGACGGGGCCTTCGAACTCGAATTGAAAGTTGTCACGGGTGCGAACGTAGGTGTACCGCTGGGTCTCGCTGCCATCCGTTCGTTCGCTCAGCAGTACGTACGTACGGTCGGGGCTTACTCTGGGAGTCTCGTACTCCCGGTCGGGTTGCTCCAGGAACAATATCTCGATTATACCACCGGGGCGCAGGGTCGCCAGCACTTCTTCCCGGTCGGTATTACTACCGGTAGGCGAGAAAACTCCGAGCACGTAATCGGTTTCGCTCCCCTCCGGGAGGTCGTAGCGGGGAATAAAGTATCCATCAGGAAACGGTACGCCGTCTGCTTCATAGCGCACCGGGGATAACTCGCCTGCCTCCAGTACGAAGGGAGTCGCCAGTCCCGTGGTAGAGACGGTACCGAAAACAAGCAGTCCCTCCTGGAATACAATGCTTCCGGAGAGGCCGGGTGCGAGGCTGTCGGGCCAGCTGTCAGTCAGGTCGATCAGCGTTCCGTCGGCTCCGTCGGTCACGTAAATGTCGGCACCCGTAGTCACGTAAAAATTACCGCTGCGGTCATTACCGCGCGGAATCAGTTGCACGAACTGATTCTGACCGTAGTCCGTCAGGAGGCGATTGGTTTGCGCCGCCGCGTCTCGCCACTCGAACAATCCGCCGTTGGTAGACCGGGCGTCGTCACTGGGCCGGTAGCCAACGAAATAAATGCCGTCCGGGGCCTCGACGAGGGGGGATGGGTGCCGCCGGAGAAGGAAGGTGCTGGGGTTGTCTTCCATGGCGGCGGCCGCGGTTGTTGTCGTTCCGTCGCGTCGGTCGTAGCGGATGATTTCCCGGTTCCCGTGACCGAGTACGTAAACAAAATCTTCCCGGACGACCAGATCGACCCGGTCCTCGAGATAATCCGTAGTGAATAAAGTATCCAGCCGGTCCGCGTCGGGAGTGTAGCGCAGCAGGGCGGAACCACCGGGTAGGGTAGAGGTGAAAAGCACCGTGTCACCCAGCAGGGTCACGGCTTCGGAGCAAACCGGCTCACTGCCAAGCCCCGGAGAATTGAAGATCACCCTCGGTTGCGTCGGAGCGTTGCGGTCGATCCGCAACAGATCGAGTCCCCCCAGTCGGCGGTCGACCCCTACGTACAGTACATCCTCGCCGGCGGGGTAGAAATTCACTATGTCGCTGGGGATGAGATCGGGTAGGATATTTGATAGGGGGATGCCCGTCGTGGTCCGGTCCGCCAGATCGTAAACTTCTACGGCGGGCAGGTCGGAGCCCTCGATCGGGTCTGAAGTATAGAGAGATTCGTTCCACAGCCCGACGGGGCTACGTTGTAGTAAGCCGCCGTTATAATCGGTGATGTACTGCCCGAATCCCTCGCTCCAGTACAGAAATTCTTCATCCGCGGGATCGTAGTAGCCGTAAACGCGTTCGCGGGAATTTTCCAGTACGACGTGGAGAAGGCCGTCACCGGGAATGAGTTGGGTAACCGTCGTAGACAGGAAGTTAAAGATCGTGGCCTTCCTGCTCGTCCCCCCGGGGGTGCCGTCGGTGGTCCATATCTCGGCGATCGTGCTGTAACCGAAGGTGTTCTGGCTCAGGGGAAGGGTGCCGGAGAGGAAGTACAACTCCTCCTCAAAGACCACCATTTCGCTGAACTGGTTGGAAATGGCGGTGTGTAGCAGGACGGGGCCATCCCCGTCGATCCGGTACAGCTGAATGCCGCCTCCGGGCACGTCGATCCAGGCGAAAATCATGTCCCGTAGCCCGAAGACCAGGTTCGTCTGAATGACGGAAAACGCTCCGCTTTGTCCGGTCAGGCCGACCGGAAATACGGGGGTGGTTTCCCCGGAGGCCGGATCGTATTCCACGAGCGTGCTTTCGGTTTCTTCCCCCAGTAGCTGACCGTACTGAATGAAGTACCGGCCATTGGCCTCGAAGACGTTTTCGACGTCTCCGAGCCCGGGGTTACCGTAATTGAGGTCGGTGAGCTTAGTGGCGGGTTGAGCGTGTAATACGCTCACGAAGGAGAAGACAAGGCCTAATACCTGCAGAATAGGGTAGAAGTATTTCATGGTAAGTGTTAACAGGATAAGCCGCAAAACTAGCCAATTCGATTAAGAGCAATCCAGACCGGGGCGATCTCTCGTAATTATCCTTGCGGAAGGCACGGGGCTGTCGGTACGCAACCACACTCCGGGCCCCAGACTCCCTAAATTTTAGCACCTTTGCGCTTAGTGACCACTTCTACCGCCATCCTGCTCTTCAGCCGCACCGAGTCCCACGCCGAGGCGCGGGGTCGTGGCGGCCGTCGTGTCGTGGCGGAACTGCGCCGCCAGCTACGGCGCAAGGCGGCGCGAACGGGGCTGGAGGTGATCGAGGTAACGGAACACGAGCAAGTGGGGGAGACATTTGGTGACCGCCTGTCTCACGCCACGGCCGGGGCCTTTGCCCGGGGCTACGACCGGCTCATCATCGTCGGTCACGACTGCCCCTCGTTGCAAGCTTTGCACCTGCGCGCCGTCGCCCGCCTCCTCGAACGGGGGAATAACGTGCTGGGTCCGGATCGCCGGGGCGGCAGCTGGCTGATCGGTCTGCAACGGGCCGACTTTGACGGGGATGCTTTTGCTTCCCTGCCCTGGCAGACGGCGGAACTCTTTGCGGAACTGACGCGATTCCTGCCCGGGGCCGAAACCCTGAGTACGCAATCCGACCTCAACACCATTGCGGAAATCCGGCGTCATGCCGTACGGTTACGCAAGTTTCTCGGCGTGATCTTTGCCCTGATTGACGTGGTTGCCCCTTCGGGAAGCCGCCCGGTCGCCGCCCGCGGCGTTCAGCTCGCGGCCGCCACCCCCCGCCGCGGACCGCCCCCGACGGCCTAGTTCCGTCCCACACCCCATTACTACATTTCAAGTTTATTTCTATGCTACGCATTCGCGTGTGGTCCACCCTCGTTGGATTGCTCCTGACCTTCGCCGTTTCGGCCCAGGTCACCCTTTCCGGTACCGTCACCGACGCAGACAGTGGTGAGCCCCTCATCGGGGTCTCCGTACTGGCCCCGGAGGGCTACGACCGGGGAACCGTAACCGATCTCTCCGGCGGCTTTAGCCTGACACTTTCGGAAACCGTTAGCTACCTGCGCGTCAGCTACGTGGGCTACGAAACGACGCGCGTGGAAGTGGGCGAGGACGCAGGTGCAAAACCTTTAAATATCCAGCTGGTCCCGGGCACCAATCTCAGCGAGGTCGTCGTCACCGCCCTCGGCCTCCAGCGGGATAACCGGGAGTTGGGCTACGCCGTTCAGCAGGTTTCCGGGACGGAACTGACCGACGTTCAGGCCGTCAACTTCATCGATAACCTGGCCGGGCAGGTCGCCGGCGTTCGCGTTACCGCCGGAGCCACCGGCGTCGGTTCCAGCAGCCAGATCGTCATCCGGGGGGAGACGAGCTTTTCCAACAACAACCCGCTGTTCGTCGTCGACGGCGTGCCGATCAACAACCGCACCGTCATTAACCAGACTAACGAGGCCGCCGCCGGCTTCCAGGAGATCGATTTCGGTAACGGGGCGATGGAGGTTAACCCAGCTGACGTAGAGAGCGTTAGCGTACTCAAAGGTCCCAGTGCCGCCGCCCTCTACGGAACGCGGGCCGCTAACGGTGTCATTCTAATTACCACTAAATCAGGTGGTAAGCAGGCCGGACTGGGCATCAGCCTCAACTCCAGCTTCACGGTCGACAAGCCCTTCCAGCTGCCCCGCTACCAGAATACCTTCGGCCAGGGGCAGGGGGGGGAATTCGAATTCGTCGACGGTCTCGGCGCGGGCATCTCCGACAACATCACCTACAGCTACGGTCCCCGCCTGGACGTGGGCAACAACGTGCCCCAGTTCGACAGCCCCGTAACCCTGCCCGACGGCAGCGTCGTGCGCGGTGGGGACACCCGGCTGATCGGGGACACCCCCATCCCGGCCACCCCCTTCGTCAGCCGGCCCGATAACGTTAAGGACTTTTACCGCACCGGTACGACCGCCATTAACAACCTCGCCATTGCCGGTGGGAGCGACTTCGGGGACTTCCGCCTGTCCTTCACCGACCTGCGCAGCGAGAGCTACATCCCCGGCGTGAACCTGAAGCGGAAGACGGCCGCGGCCCGCCTCACCTTCCGTCCGGTCGACCGGCTGACGGTGAGTACCAGCCTGAACTACGTCAACTCCGGTAGCGACAACCGCCCCGCCGGCGGCTACGGTTCGGAGAACATCAACTACGATCTCACCGCCTGGCTGGGCCGGCAGACGGACCTGGAGATCCTGCGCGACTACTGGCAACCCGGCCTGGAGGGCGTACAGCAGTACAGCTACAACTATACCTTTTTCGACAACCCCTACTTCACGCTGCTGGAGAACCGAAACAGCTTCAGCCGGGACCGCCTCTTCGGTTTCGCCTCGGCCAGCTATGAGTTTAGCGACAAACTGAAGCTGACCCTGCGCTCCGGGATGGATTACAGCACCGAAGGCCGCCAGTTCCGCCGCAACTTCAGTAGCAACCGCTTCAGCCAGGGGGCCTACGCGGAGAACGACGTCTTTTTCCGGGAGATCAATACCGACCTCCTGCTGGACTACCGCACCGACCTGGGCGGCGACCTGACCCTGAACCTCCTGGGCGGGGCCAACCGCATGCAGCAGCGGGCGACCAACCGCCAGAGCCAGGCCCTGACCCTGGCCCAGCCGGCCATCTTCCGGCTCAGCAATGCCGCCAGCCCGGTCGAGATCTTCGACGAAGCGGCCGAAAAGCGCATCAACAGTATCTACGGTCTGGCACGCGTGGGCTTCCGCGACTACCTCTTCCTGGACGTCACGGCCCGTAATGACTGGTCGAGTGCCCTGGCTACTCCGGTCGCGGCCGACAACACGAGCTTTTTCTACCCTTCGGTCAGCGCCAGTTTCATTGCCAGCCGGGTACTGGAGTTGCCCGAAGCCGTCAGCTTTCTCCAGCTGCGCGCCAACTGGGCCCAGGTCGGCAACGACACCGATCCGCTGCGGACCAGTTCGGTCTTCCGCGCCCAGACGCCCTTCGGGGGGCAGCCCACCTTCTCCGAGCAGGACCTGCTCGCCAACCCCGCCCTGGAACCCGAGGTGGCCACCAGCTTCGAGGTGGGGGGCGACCTTCGCTTCCTCGACGACCGCATCGGCCTGGACCTGACCTGGTACCAGCAGACGACCGATAACCAGATCCTCCAACTCCCGGTACCGGTCTCCTCCGGCTATCGCCAGCAGATCGTGAACGGCGGACGGGTCCGGGCCAACGGGATCGAGGCCGTACTGAGTCTCACGCCCGTCCGGACCGCCGGTCTGCGGTGGGACGCCCGCCTGAACTTCAGCCGCAACCGCGCCACCGTGGAGGAACTCCCCGCCGGCACCGACCGGCTGACCCTGAGTTACAGCCGGGTGTACAACTCCGTGGACCAGACGGTCTTCTTCATCGTGGAGGAGGGTGGCCGCATCGGGGATTTCTGGGGAACCGGTTATCAGCGCAACGAGGATGGCGAGTACATCCTCAGTTCGTCCGGCAACTTCATCGCCGATAACACCCTGAAGAAACTCGGCAACGCCAACCCCGACTTCATGCTCGGCTTCAGCAACAGCGTCACTTTCGGCCACTTCAACGTCGGTCTGCTACTGGACTGGCGGCAGGGCGGGCAGATCGTCAGCCGGACCCTCAGTCTGGCGGGCGTCGCCGGCCAGCTGGAGGAAACCGAAAACCGCCCCGAGGCGGGTATCCTGATTCCCGGCGTGGTCAATACCGGAACGGCGGCAGAACCGGTGTACGCCCCGAACACCACCCCGATCTCCGCCGAGAGTTACTACCGCAGCTTCTATAACCGCAACCACGAGGAGCACAACATCTACGACGCCAGTTACCTCAAAGTGCGGGAGCTCAGCCTCACCTACCGTCTCTCCCAGGCGGACCTGGCGGACGGTTTCCTGCGCAGCCTCGGCGGTCTCACCGTCAGCCTGATCGGTCGTAACCTCTTCGCCTTCACCGAAATCCCCCACTTCGACCCCGAGCAGTTCGCCATCCAGGGCCAGAACATCGTCTTCGGGGTGGAGGACATGACGTACCCGAGCGCGCGGAGCTTCGGGGTTAATCTGGGCCTCACCTTTTAGAAGGACTTAAGGATTCAAGGAGTAAAGGACTCAAGTGCCTGTCGCCCTGGTCCACTCCTCAAGTCCTTAACTCCTTTGCCGATGAAACGGCTGCTAGTCCTACCCCTCTCTATTAGAAGGATCCAAGTAGTTTAAGGACTCAGGGTGCCTGTCACCATCGTCCACTCCTTAAGTCCTTTAATACCTCAAGTCCTTAACTCCTTTGTCGATGAAACAGCTACTAGTCTTCTCCCTCCTCCTCTTCGCCAGCAGTTGTACCGAAGACTTTGAAGAACTCAATACCAACGAGAACGCCCCCTCCAACGTCCAGCCCGAACTGCTCCTCCGGCAGGTCCTCTACGGCTACGGAGACGATATGGGCTACGAAGGCTTCGTGGCCGGCAGTCTGCTGAGCCAGCACTTCGCCATGATCGATTTCAACGGCTTCGACCGCCACGCCCTCTCCAGCCCCCAGGAGGGCGGCAACCCCTGGGATATTCTGTACACTTACCTGCGGGACAACGAGACGCTGCTCGGCCAGAGCCGGATGATCGCGACCCAGTCAGTGTACGAGGGGCCGGCCATGGTGATGAAGGCCTACCTGGCCATGACGCTGACCGACCTGTTCGGCGACGTACCCTACTTCACGGCTTTCTCCGGGCGGGCAAACGGCGTAGTGACGCCCGTCTACGACGCCCAGGAGGATATTTACCAGGGCGAAGACGGGATCCTCGACCTGCTGGAGCGGGCCGTCCCCCTGATGCGGGACTACGACCGGATAGAAACCCTCGGTGGAGACATTTTATTCGGCGGCGACCTGGACGGCTGGGTCCGGTTCGCGAACAGTCTGCGCTTCAAGGCGCTGATCCGGATTTCCGGCCGGGTAGACGTGGCCGACCGTCTGTCCGCCCTCGCGGAGTCGGGCGACTTGCTGGCCTCGGCCGACCAGAACGCCACCTTCGACTTCACCGACGGGCCGCCCAACAACTACCCGCTGGCACTTACCCGCATCGGTATCTTCAACGTTTTCCTGATGTCGGAGAACGCAGAGAACATACTCGCGCCCCTCAACGATCCGCGGACGGCCGTGCTGTTCCGGCCCAGCGCCATCGGGAATGACTTCAACGGAATTATCAACGGTATTGCCTCCACGGAGGGCATCACGCCGGATGAATTTGCCCGCCCCGGCACCATTTTCCGGGAGCGCACCGGTGATCTGGACTTCAACTACCTCACGAGCTGGGAAACGAATTTCCTGCTCGCCGAGGCCGCTGCCCGCGACCTGATCGATGGAGACGCCCGGGCGTTTTACGAAACCGGCGTCCGGCAGGCATTCGACTACTGGGGAGCCGAGCTGCCCACCGACTACCTCGGCAGTGCCCCGACGGCCTACGACCCGGATCGTGCCCTCGAGCAGATCATCACCCAGAAGTGGGTCGCCAGTACTGGTAACGCCTACGAGGCCTGGGCCGAGTGGCGCCGCACCGGCTTCCCGGGCGTACTGCCGGTAGCGGCCAGCCTCAACGGCGGTCTCTACCCGGTCCGGATGCCGTACCCGGCCGACGAGCAGGCCCTGAATTTCGAGAACTACCGGGTCGCGGCGGAAGCGACGGAGGGAAACAGCATCAACGTACCCGTGTGGTGGGACGTGGAGTAAGCTCCGTTCGAGTTGTCGGACCTGCTCGTGCCTCGACGTGTCCGACAACCTCACTGCACTATACACTCAAGCGGAGCTTGTCCGACCACCGACGAAGGCAGCAGCGCGCGTGATTTTTAGTCGGACAACTCGAAGCGCACTAAGTACCTAAACTATCGACACCCAACTACTCCAGTGGATCCTGATAATAGGCAGTAGTCTACTGCTTTTCCTGTTGTCCCCCCGTGCCAAAACCGCCGCGGTTTTCTTCGGCGGGGAGGGTAGGGCGGCACGTCCTCCCGGGACCTGGGCGCTGATGAGCAGCCTGGTGATCAGTTGGTTGTTTGCCAAGTCGATCACCAACGCGGCGAATCTGGGGTTGGACTACGGCCTCATCGGCGGAGTGGCCTACGCGGCCTACTACCTGAGTTTCGCGGTGGCCGGGGTTGTGATCTACCGGATGCGGACGCGGGGCGGCTTTACCAGCATCCACCAGTTTTTGTCCGGTCGCTACGGCCGCGGGGCGGTCATTTTGTTCAGCCTGCTCATCTGTTTCCGTCTCTTCAACGAGGTGTGGTCGAATACCATGGTCATCGGCAGTTATTTCGGGGAGGCCGGCAGCGCGCCCTACTACTGGTCGATCCTGGTGTTCACGGGGCTCACGCTGGCCTACAGCCTGAAGGGCGGGATGTCGTCATCCATCCTGACCGATATCATTCAGATGGTGCTCTTCGGGGTGCTGTTGTTCGTGATCCTGGGCGCTATTTTACCCCGGGTCGATTACCAGTTGGAACCGATCCTGACCAGCGGCAACTGGGGCGCGGGCGCGGGTGCCAACCTTTTACTCGTGGCCGTGCTGCAGTCCTTCAGTTATCCCTTCCACGATCCGGTCCTTACCGACCGGGGGTTCCTCAGTGATCCGGCAACGACTTTACGGGCCTTTTTGTGGGCGGTCCCCCTTGGGTTCGTCTGCATCCTGCTCTTCAGCGTGGTCGGCATCTACGGCGGGATCGCGGGGGTGGAAGGGCAGGCCCCGGTGGAAGTGGCGCGCCTGCTCGGCGGCCCCCTGCTGCTGGTCATGAACTTCATCATGGTGACCTCCGCCGCCAGTACGCTGGATTCTACGTTTTCCAGCTTTTCCAAACTGGTGGTGGTGGATCTGAGAACCTCACCCCTGATGGCTACGCCATCTGTCCCCTCTCCCCCGGAGAGGGGAAACGTTGGAGTAACCCGCTCTTTCTTTCCTTCGGAAAGTGGAGACGCCGGAGTATCGCCCCTCTCTGCCGCAGAGAGGGGAAACGTCGGAGTATCGCCCTCCTCTCCGGGGGAGAGCAGAGACGCTGGAGTAACCCGCTCCCACTTACCGGAGGAAAGTAGTGACGTTGGAGTATCGCCCCCCTCTCCGGGGGAGAGCAGAGACGCCGGAGTAACCCGCTCCCACTTACCGGAGGAAAGTAGTGACGCCGGAGTATCGCCCCCCTCTCCGGGGGAGAGGGGACGGTTCGCCAGGGGCGAACCAGGGGTGAGGTACGGACGTCTCGCCATGATCGCCCTCGTCCTCCTCGGCACCATTCCCGTGTTTCTCGACCCCGCCATTCTCTCCGCCACGACCGTTTCCGGGGCGATGGTCGTGGGGCTAGCCCCCGTGTTTTGCCTGTGGGCGACAAAAGCGCCGCAACTCAGTTTCCATCTGTCTGTTCTTGGAGGCATCTGTTTCGGCGTGATTTACGTACTTGGTTACTGGCCGTCCGTACTGACCTTTACCGGGGGGAAGTACGCCGACCTGCTGGGCGTAACGGTCTATAGCCTGGTTGCCTGTTTCGGGCTGTTCCTGCTACCTTACTGGCTCATGCCAAAACAGCAAAACCTATGAGTGAACGCAACCTGACCTGGTCTGAATTCGAGCGCGTGGAGATGCGGGTGGGAACGGTAAAGTTCGTCCGGCCCTTCCCCGCGGCCCGCAATCCTTCCTTCCTCCTGTACATCGACTTCGGTGCCGAGATCGGTACGCTGAAATCTTCCGCCCAGATCACCGAACGCTATACCCCCGGGATACTGGAGGGGAAACAGGTCGTCGCCGTGGTCAACTTCCCCCCCAAGCAGATCGCCAACGTCATGAGCGAGTGCCTGGTACTCGGCTCCCTCGGGGAGGACAACATCATCACGCTGCTCACGCCCGAGCAGCCGGTACAAAACGGCCTCCGCATCGGATGATCCTGCAAGAACGACACATCTCCCCGCCGGAAGGGCCCCTGCTGATCTTCGGCGGGGCCTACTCCAACCTGGAGGCCCTGGTGGCCGTCCGGGCCGAGGCCGAACGGCTGGGTATCCCCCCGGAGCGGGTCATCTGTACCGGAGACAGCCCCGGCTATTGCTCCGACCCCGAAGCCTGCCTCGACCTGGTCGAGGACTGGGGCATCCACGCCATCGCCGGCAACGTAGAGACGAACCTCGTGAACGGCACCGACGACTGCGGTTGCGGCTTCGGTGACGGTAGCCGCTGCGATATGTTCAGCCGCCTCTGGTACGCCTACGCCGGCAGCCACGTCACGGAGCGCAACAAAGCCTACATGGCCGGGCTGCCGGACGTGCTGCGCTTCGAGTTCGCCGGCCGACGGGTGGCGGTGCTCCACGGCTCGCCGGACAACCAGTCGGAATTCGTCTGGGCCTCGACGGACTGGGCGATCAAGGAGAGATACCTGGCGCAACTGGGGGTGGATGTCGTGGTGGGGGGGCACTGCGGGCTGCCGTTCGTGTCCAGGGATTCAGACAAGTCGGACGTCCTCCACCAGGGCTTCGCCCGGCTACGAGACGGCCGACATGCTGAATTGGCGTGGATCAACGCCGGGGTCATCGGGATGCCCGCCAACGACGGTACGCCCCGCACCTGGTTCCTCGTCCTGGAGGACAACGCCGGCGAACTGGTCACCACCTTCCACGAACTCCACTACGACCACCGCGCCGCCAAATCCAAGATGATCGACGATCGTCGGTTACCGGTCAGCTACGCGGCGACCCTCACCACGGGGATCTGGGACAACACCGAGATCATGCCCGCCGAGGAGGAAAGCCGGGAGGGTATCCCGCTGGACGGACCGACGATCTCGGAATCAGCAGAGTTTGCACCTGCGCGCCGTCGGCAAAAAACTAAGAATTACGAATCAAGAGATAAGACAATGGCCAACTCCTACTACGACCCCAAGGACCTTAAACGCTTCGGTAAGATTACCGAGTGGCAGGAGGAAATGGGACAGAAGTTTTTCGATTATTACAGCGGAGTCACCGAAGGGGATTCCGCGCTCACGGAACGGGAAAAGGCGCTGATCGCCCTGGCCGTCAGCCACGCCATTCAGTGCCCCTACTGTATCGATGCTTACACCACCAACAGCCTCCAGAGCGGGGCCGACGAGGAGCAGATGATGGAAGCCGTCCATGTGGCCGCCGCCGTAAAGGCCGGCACCACCCTCATTTATGGCCTGCAAATGATGAAGCAGGTTGAAAAAGTAACCATGTGATTTAAAATTTAAGATTGAGCATTCAAAATTCGGCTGCCGCTACGGAATGCTCGCTGCGCTCGTGTTACGCGCAAATTTTCAATCCTATTTTTTGAATCCTAAATTTTCAATTTTCATGGCTATCAAGCAAAAAACCAAGTCCCTCTCCGCCAAGGGCTCCAATCTCGCCTCCACCTTCGTGCAGCTCAACGTGCTGAACGGAAAGGACGTCAGCGATGCCAAATTTCCGCGTTTCTCCGACAAACTGGGGGAACTCGGCCACGCCCCCTTCCGGGCAACCGGGATCGAGATATTTCAGCTCAACATCGGCAAACTCTGTAACCAGACCTGCGCCCACTGCCACGTCGACGCCGGCCCCGACAAGAAGCTGGAGAACATGAACCGCGAGGACCTGGAACTCTGCCTGAAAGTGATTGCCGCCACGCCGAGTATCAAGACGGTCGACATCACCGGCGGTGCGCCCGAAATGAACGCCCACTTCCGCTGGTTCGTCGAGGAATGTACCGCCCTGGGCAAGCAGGTGATCGACCGCTGTAACCTGACCATCATCATGGCCAACCCGAAGTACCGCGACCTGCCGGAGTTCCTGGCCAAGCATAAGGTGCAGGTGGTCTCCAGTCTGCCGTACTTCAGTAAAAAGCGGACCGACGGACAGCGGGGCGACGGGGTTTTCGAAGATTCCATCAAGGCCCTCCAGCTGCTGAATGAAGTCGGCTACGGCAAGCCGGGGACCGGACTGATCCTCGACCTGGTCTTCAACCCCAGCGGGGCCTACCTGCCGGGTAAGCAGGAGACGCTGGAGGCGGAGTTCAAACGGCAGCTCGACCGGAAATTCGGGATCGTCTTCAACCAGCTCTACGCCATCACCAACCTGCCGGTCAGCCGCTTCCTCGATTACCTCATCGAGACCGGTAACTACGAAGAGTACATGCAGAAACTGGTGGACGCCTACAACCCCGCGACGGTGGAAGGACTGATGTGCCGCAACACCATCTCGGTGAGCTGGGACGGCTACCTCTACGACTGCGATTTCAACCAGATGCTGGACCTGAAGGTGGCCGCCAGGGGCCGTCACCTCAGCGAATTCAACGCCGAGGAACTGACCAACCGCAACATCGTGATGAACCAGCACTGTTACGGCTGCACGGCCGGCGCGGGAAGCAGTTGTTCGGGCGTAGTGGCTTAGCGGCTACCCGCGGGTGATGCCCGCCGGTGAGGGGTAGAGCACATTGTAACTAAATTAGTTAAACTATTTTGATGATTAAAGTGAATTAATTGGCAAATTAGTGGCATAAAAGTAGCAAATCGCGTATATTTGTAAGGAACAAATAACCGCACCATGCTCGTACCTCCCACTAATGACACTAATTTGATTACTCGTCTTGCGCACTGGATCAGTAGTCGCTTTTCGGAGCAGGAGGCGGAGGAAGAATTTCCGGTCGACTGGCGGACCATCCTGGCCTACCGCCCCTACTACCATGCCTTTTCGGCCTACACCACGCGTCAGCAGCACCGTTTCCTGGCCGAGGACGAGTTGGGTGATACGGAGTTCGATCGTATAGTGGCCGACATGGCGGTTTACGAGCGCCGCAACTTCGCGCTGTTCATCATTTACCAGATGGCCCGCGAACGGCAGCGGGAGGATCATGAGTACTACAGCACCACTTACCGGATGATGCAAAGATTGCTGCGCTTCCGCCTCTGGGACGACGAGCACGAAATGGTCTACCTGGGCCGGGCCTTCCTCGCCTTCGTGCCCTACGATTACCGCCACCTGATCTACTGGCCGCTGGGGGATTTCCTGACCCAGGCCACCAACTTCCGGCGGGTACGCCGCGGCAAGTGCGAACTAAGCGTCCACTCCTTTCTCGGCACCCAGGAGTCGCTCTACCGGGATATGCTGGACCAGCTAGAGCCCCATGAGTTGTTCGGCTACACCAAGGAACTGGGCAAGTGGCGGGTGCAACTGGAGGGGCTGCTGGCCCCGGTGGAGCTCCACGGGCGGGAGAACCGGTTGGCGGCGTAGGGTAGCCATCGGTCAGTGGCGGGCAGTACCTTTGCGGCACTGACCATCCCACTACTGACCACCCCATGCTTACTTCCGTTGCTGTTTTTTGCGGTTCCTCCTCCGGTTTCGACCCCCGCTACGCCGTTGCCGCCCGCGAGATGGCCGCCGCCCTCGTGGAGCGGGATATCCGCCTCGTCTACGGGGCCGGCTCCGTCGGTCTGATGGGGGAGGTGGCCGATGAAGTGCTGCGTCTCGGAGGGCGGGTACTGGGCGTAATCCCCCAGTTTCTGGTCGATCTGGAAGTGGGGCATACGGGACTGACGGAACTGCTTGTCACCGACACCATGCACGAGCGCAAACTGCTGATGGCCGAGCACAGCGATGCATTCATTGCCATGCCCGGCGGTATCGGTACCCTCGAGGAGATCATCGAGGTCTTTACCTGGACCCAACTGGGTATTCACCACAAGAATTGCGGGCTCTTCAACGTCCTGGGGTTCTACGACCCGCTGATCGCTATGCTCGGCCAGATGGTGGACCGGGGCTTCCTGAAGTCAGCGCACGCTCAGCGGTTGGGGGCGGGCGCGGACGCAGGTGCACTCCTTGATGAAATGGGCCGGTCGGTAGCCGGTTATCGGGGGAAGTGGGTCGGAAAGTAGGATGGTGACTCGTAACTTGCGGGCATGCATAAACTTTTCATTGCCCTGACGCTTTGCCTGACGGTATTCTCCTGCGCCAGTGACCCCGCTCCCATGACCGACCCCAACTACCCGACCATCGCCGTATCCTATCCGGAAACCCGGACCGTAGATACCGTAGATACTTACGGAGACCAGCAGGTTCCCGATCCTTACCGCTGGCTCGAGGACGATAACGCCGAGGACACCAAGGCCTGGGTGAAGGAGCAGAACGCCGCCACCTTCGGCTACCTGGAGCAAATCCCCTTCCGCAAGGACATCGAGGAGCGGCTCACCGAACTGGTGAACTACCCCCGCCTTTCCAGCCCCTTCCGGGTAGGAGAGTACTATTTTTACAGCCGCAACAACGGACTCCAGAACCAGGCGGTCATTTACTACAAGAAGGGCATGGACGGAAACGAGATGGTCTTCATCGACCCCAATGCCCTGAACGCCGAGGGAACCACGAGCATCAGCCTCATGGGCGCCTCCAAGGACGATAAGTACATGGCCTACAGCCGCAGTGACGCGGGCTCCGACTGGCGCAAGATCTACATCCGTGAGATCGCCACGAACCAGGACCTGGACGACGAACTCGACTGGATCAAGTTCAGCGGGGCCGGCTGGTACCGCGACGGTTTCTTCTACAGCCGGTACCCGGCCCCCGCCGAGGGCGATGCGCTGAAGGGCAACAACCTGATGCACTCCGTCTATTACCATAAACTGGGCGACCCCCAGACCGAGGACGTGCTGATCTACGAAGACCAGCAGAACCCCACTTACTATAATTACGGGGGAACTACCGAGGAAGAAGATTACTTCCTGATGTACTCCGCACCGGGAACGGACGGCTTCGCCACTTACTACCTGCCGCTGGACGGTAAGACGGTTCCCGCCGGGAAAAAGCCCATCGCCCTGTTTCCCGAAACCAGTCAGAAGAGCAGTGTCATCCACGTAGAGGGGAAAGACTTCTGGGTGCAAACGGACGTGGAATCCCCGAATTACCGCCTGGTGAAGATCAACATCGACGCGCCGGAGATGGCCAACTGGGAGGAGATCATCCCGGAGTCCGACAACCTGCTGCAGGGCGTTAACACCGGTGGCGGCTACCTCTTTGCCAACTACCTGGAGAAAGCCACCGACCGTTACTACCGCATGGACTACGACGGCGGCAACCGGATGCCCATCGACCTGCCCGGACTGGGCAGCGCCGGTGGTTTCAGCGGTAAGGAAGAGGAGCAGGAACTGTTTTATGTCTTTACCAGCTTTACTTACCCGCCGACGATCTTCAGCTACGACGTAGCGACCAATAAGAGTACGCCATTCTTCGAGCCGGAGTTGAAGTTCGAGCCCAGTGAGTACGTCGAGAAGCAGGTGACCTACCAGAGCAAGGACGGTACTCCGGTAACCATGTTCGTGGTCCACAAAAAGGGCCTGGAAATGGACGGGAATAACCCTACCTACCTGTACGCTTACGGCGGTTTCAACGTCAGCCTCAGCCCCAGCTTTTCCACCATGCGGTTACCGCTGCTGGAGAACGGCGGCATCTTCGCGATGGCCAACCTGCGGGGTGGGGGAGAGTACGGCGAAGCCTGGCACAAGGGCGGCATGCTGAAGAACAAGCAGAACGTATTCGATGACTTCATCGCCGCCGGTGAGTACCTCATCGCGGAGGGCTATACGAACAAGGACAAGCTGGCCATCGCCGGTGGTTCCAACGGCGGTCTGCTGGTGGGCGCGGCCATGACCCAGCGGCCCGATCTTTTTGCCGTGGCCTTTCCGGCCGTTGGGGTAATGGATATGCTGCGCTACCACAAATTCACCGTCGGCAAGGGATGGATTCCCGAATACGGCAGCGCGGAGGATCCCGATATGTTCCCCACGCTGCGGGCCTACAGCCCCCTGCACAACCTGAAGGACGGTACGGCTTACCCCGCCACCATGGTCACCACCGCCGACCACGACGACCGGGTAGTGCCCGCCCACAGTTTCAAATTCGCCGCCCGCGCCCAGGCCGCTCATACCGGAGATAATCCGCTGCTGATTCGTATCGCCACCGATGCGGGCCACGGGGCGGGCAAGCCGATCTCCAAGACCATCGAGGAGCAGGCCGATATGTGGAGTTTCTTCTTCTACAATACCAACGCGCCGGTCCGGTACACCACCAAAGGATAAGGCGGGGGCGCAGGTGCGAAATTTGCTGATATTGCCGCCCCATTGCCCAATCTTTAAAAGAACATCATGGCTAAAGACTCCGTAAAATCCCGTTCCCGCATCACCGTAGACGTCGGTCTCAACGCCGATAATATGCCGGTGGAAATGAAGTGGTCCTCCAGTGACAATCCGAAGGGAGCGAGCCCCCAGCCCTGCAAGGCCATGCTCTTGTCGCTCTTCGACGAGCAGAGTAAGGACACCCTCAAGATCGATCTCTGGACGAAGGATATGCAGGTCGTCGAAATGGATCGGCTCTTCTACCAGACCCTCCGCGCCCTGTCGGACACCTACAACCGTGCCACCGGCAATACCGAACTGGCGAACCAAATGCAACAATTTACTTTCTACTTCGGGCAGGCCACGGGGGCTATTCCGAAAGAAAATAAGGAGTAATTAGGAATTAGGAATTAAGACATAAGGCTTAGGATACGACCATTTTTATCTCTTAATTCTTAAGTCCTGACTCTTAAGTCCTGACTCTTAATTCTCAAGTCGATACACACCCACCATGAGTTACTTCAAGAATATTTCCGCCATCCGGTACGAAGGCAAGGAGAGCGACAACCCGCTGTCCTTCAAGTACTACAACAAGGAGAAAGTAGTGGCCGGCAAAACCATGGCCGAACACTTCAAATTCGCCATGGCCTGGTGGCATACCCTGCGCAATACGGGTGGCGACCCCTTCGGCCCCGGACCCCACCGGTTCGAGTGGCTGAAGAGCAGCGACCCCGTGCAGCAGGCCAAGGACGCCGCTGACGCCGGCTTCGAGATCATGGAAAAGCTGGGCCTGGACTATTTCTGCTTTCACGATATCGACCTGCTGGACGATGCCGGTGCCGATCTGGACACCTACGCCAGGCGAATGGATGAGGTCAGTGACTACATCAAGGAGCGCATGGCCGCGACGGAGAAGAAGGTCCTCTGGGGGACGGCCAACCTCTTCAGCAACCCCCGTTACATGAACGGGGCGAGTACCAACCCCGATTTCAACGTCGTTGCTTACGCCGGTGCCCAACTCAAGAATGCCATTGATACAACCATCAAGCTCAACGGCGAGAACTACGTCTTCTGGGGTGGCCGCGAAGGCTACATGAGCCTGCTGAATACCGATATGAAGCGGGAACTCGACCACCTGGCCCGGTTCCTGACGATGGCGCGTGACTACGCCCGCAAACAGGGCTTCACCGGAACATTCTTCATCGAGCCGAAGCCCTTCGAACCCAGCAAACACCAGTACGATTTCGACAGTGCCACGGTGGCCGGCTTCCTCCGGGAGTATGATCTGATGGACGACTTCAAACTCAACATCGAGGTGAATCACGCTACCCTGGCCAGCCATACCTTCGAGCACGAACTGGCCGTGGCCGCCGGTCAGGGCCTCCTGGGCAGCATCGACGCCAACCGCGGCGATTACCAGAACGGCTGGGATACCGACCAGTTCCCCAACAACGTCATGGAACTGACCGAAGCCATGATCATTATCCTGAACGCCGGCGGCCTGCAGGGAGGAGGAGTGAACTTTGACGCCAAGACCCGCCGTAATTCCACCGACATGGAGGACATCTTCCACGCCCACATCGGGGGAATGGACGTTTTCGCCCGCGCCCTGATCGCGGCGGATCGTATCCTGCACGACGGTACTTACACCGAAATGCGCCGCGAACGCTACGCCTCCTTCGACGAGGGCCACGGCAAGGCCTACGAAAACGGCGAAATGGCGTTGGAAACCCTCGCGGAACTAGGTCGTAAGGGCGGGGAACCCGCACAGATCAGCGGACGGCAGGAACGCTACGAAAACCTCATCAATCAGTACGTCTGATCTGGTTGCACTTCGGCACACTGAACGGATCGTTCGGTAAACAAACTCCCCACGGGGTAGGTACTACTAACAACGGGCAATTCCGCCCCATCACCATAAACCACCAGTCACCTATGGGATTATTTTCATTCTTAAAAAACAAGGGAAAGTCCATCTTCGGAAAGAAGGAGAAGGAAGTCACCCAGTCCGTCGAGCAGACCAAGATCGAGCAATTGAAGGCGGAGATCACCCGCCTCGGTATCCCCGTCAATGACCTCCGCCTGGAGCTCTGCGAGCAGGTGATCGTCGAGGGAGCCACCGACACCACGGAGCAGGCCGAGAAGATCGTCCTGGCCCTCGGTAACATCGAAGGCATCGGCTCGGTCGACAACCAGATCCACGTAGCCAACCCCCGCCAGGAGGCCGTCTTCTACACCGTCCAGAGTGGCGACAGCCTCTCCAAGATCGCCAAGTCCCAGTACGGCGACGCGATGAAGTACAACCAGATCTTCGAGGCCAACAAGCCCATGCTGAAGGACGTGGACGAGATTTACCCCGGACAGGTGCTGCGCATCCCGCAGTCCTAAATCGGTAACGACCGTTGCGCTAAGCCCCGCTCTCCAACCAGGAGGGCGGGGCTTGTGTGTTGTAAAATCCCTATCTTCCTTCAATGGAGCAAGTGATCTACACCGAACGACAAAAGTTTAACCAGAAGTGGCTGTGGGCAATCCTATTCGTAACCTTTGCGATCTGCCTGGGCGGGGCCGCCTGGTCCATGATCTGGAACGGAGACCCCTTTCCCCTGGAGCTATTGGTCGTATTGCCACTCATCCTGATCCTGGTGGCCGTTACCGATCTCAAAACTACCATTACCGACCGGGAAATCCGGACGGGTTTCTGGTTCCGGACCAAGTCTTACGCCCTGTCAGAAATAGAGGAGGCCTACGTCCGTACCTACGCTCCGGTCGGGGAGTATGGCGGTTGGGGTATCAAGGGGAGCCGGAAAAACCGGGCCTATAACGCCTACGGAGATCAGGGCCTTCAGTTGATTCTGAAGGACGGCCGAAAGGTCCTCGTCGGTACCCAGCAGCCGGACGTCATTGAACAGGCTATGCGGGATGCCTTGGGAGATGGGACCGCCCCGGAGGAGGAACTTGAACTGGACCCGGAAAGGGTGAGGAATCCTAATATGAAACTCAGACGTTGACCGACCATTAATTTCCCCGGCTCAGCCACTCCAGGGCCGTTTTCAGTGGGGTATCCGTCTCCACATCCACCGGGATGCCGGAGCCGTATCCCCGCTTGTTCCGGTCGGCGTAAATCGAGATGGTCAGATTGACAATGGCGCCGTCGGAGAGCGGGAAAAAATTGTTGGTGGTGGAATATCCCCCGGTAGGCCGACCGAAACTACGGGTTGCCGGTCGCCCCCGGAAGGCTGTGGCAACCACTTCTCCGGAACTCATGGTGCGAGAGCCGGTTAGTACGGCTACGCTGGGCGACGGATGATGAAGGGAATACGCCGGGTTACTCAGCGAAATTTGGAAGTAATCACTGAGGTAAGCCTCCCCGTCCCGGTAACTCCAGGACTGCGGGTTACCCCCATCCCGATCCATAAAGTAACCGCAGACTCCTTCGCCGAGAATGGTCCCGATCCCCGCCAGCATCGGCCAGCAATTCCCGCCGGTGTTCTCCCGCAGATCGATCACCCAACTGGTTACCCGCGGGCCGTCCAGTCTCCGGATCAGGGTGTGGAGGGAATCGGCGTAGTACTGTAAGGTCGGTTGGTGTCCGGTACCGGTGGGCGGTACGGACAGGTAAGCTACCCACTGGTTCAGTTTGCGCCCTTCCGCGAGGGGAACGTCCAGGATTTGCTCCGAGACCGCTACTCCGGACGAACGGAGGTTCCACTTTTTAACCGTGGCCGGGTCGAAGAATCTGGAGTGCTTGTTTAACCTGCCGAGGATGGCCCCGACGGCCGGATAGGTATGACTCGGCACCTGCGCCCCGCCGGCCAGGGAATCCGCCGTTGCCCGCAGTGCCGGCCAGTCGAAGTCTGCCTTGTCCAGCACGTTGCCGCTCACCACCGCAAAGAATTCATCCAGGTAGGCCGCCGCACTGTCCCCGATCTCGGAGGTGAAAAAATTTAGCGGTTGCACCCGGTCCAGGAACAACAAACCGTCGAAATCGTGGCCCGGGGTGGCCAGCACCGTCGGCTGCGGGGGCGCGTGAACGCCGGCCCCGGCCATCGTACGTACCGTATCCGCCAGTTGTGCCGTGCGCAGATCGGCGAAGGCGTGGGGGGCGGCGGCACGCTGCAGACAGTAGGTGAGAGTATTTGGGAACACGGCATCCCGGGAGTAAGTGCCCATGATCCAGCCAACCTCGGCGGCATTCGGCGGGAAGGCGAGGTAGTCGCCACTCCCGAAATCAGTAGCGATCGCGTAATAGGCATCACCGAGTCGCTGGCGCAGGTAGTGACCGGCGGCCTTCACCGAGCCGTTGACGGTACCGTTGCCCACGTGGCCGTTGTGCGCCCAGTACATCATCTTCGTGTCTGCTTCCGCCAACCAACCCAGTAAATTATCCGCCATATAACGGTCGCGCAGCTGGTGCTTTTTCGCTTCGCTGTCCTGTCCGGTGGTGTCGATGAACTGACCGATGATGGTCACGTGCCGCATCACGTCATCGTGTTCCGCCCGGTCTCCGGCGGTAGCAAGCTGCCCGCGAATTCGGTTCATTACCGTTTGTAGTTCCTGGAAATTTGCTTCGGCGGTGGCTACTTCTTCCGCCGGCCAGTTTTGCCACAGGTGCTTACGGTAGTCCGCCAGGACGAAGGAACTGCCCTTTTTTCGTAAATAATTCTGCACGATTTCGGCGTCGGAGCGGACGTACTGCATCTCACACCCCCGCAGGTGGATGCGCGTTGTCGCCGTCTGATTGTAGGCCCGTATCCACCGTAGCAGGTCGGCGAATTCGTCCGTACGGTACCGCCAGGAGGAATTAATTTCCTCCAGTAATTGCGGCAGATCGTCGCGCTGCCCCTGCACGTACTGATCCAGGTAAATGCCTTCTCCGACCATGGTTTCAATGGCCAGTACAGTATAGCCATGCCCTTCCACCAAGTAGCGGAACAGTTCGCCGGCCAGTTCCGTAAATTCCGCCGATCCGTGGGTGGCTTCTCCGTAACCGACGACCGTGGCCGCGGCGGCGTAGTCATCCAGAAAATGAAAGTGGTCCGCCGTCAGCGCCTTCACCGGCAGAAGGTGGTGCTCCAGTTCGTCGGGGCAGGGGCCGGGGACGCCGGAAAGGAGGCAAAACAACAGTAGGTACAAGTACTTCACGGGCGGGGTTTTCTCCGAAATTGCTGTTTTTGATTGGTAGTGCCGTCCGTTAATTCGTGAAGGCGGGTAAACGGGGCGCGGACGCGGGTGCAAAGCCTGCTAAATGGGTTCTTCCGGTTCCTATCTTTGGGAATGCTCGGAAAAATTCGTCTCTACTGGTGGTGCCAGCTGGCTGGCTGGGGCGCGGCGATCGTCTACTGGCTCTTCTACGAGTGGCGAAACGCGGGAGTTGGCTGGGGAATGCTGCTCGTAGTGTGCAACGGGGTCGGTTACGCACTGATGACCGATGCTTACCGGCGGCTGGCCCACGCAAGCGGGTGGATTCACCTGACGCCCCGCCGTCTGGCCCCGGTGGTGGTAACCGCCTTTCTTGTTTTTCTATCCGTATACCTGGTAGTAGGCTACGGGCAGTTTCAGTGGCGCTACGGTGGTGACTTCTGGGGAGGGGTATTCCTGGGTGCGCTGGGCGGCGGTACCCGTTACTTCGCCATCTGGTTGCTGGCGTTCCACCTGTACCATTACGCCCGCCGCTCGGTGGCCGCCGAGGCTGCCGCCGCCGAAGCCCGGCTGGCCCGGCTGGCTACGGAACTCAATCCGCACTTCCTGTTTAATGCCCTCAACGGCATCAAAGCCCTGACCCGTGAGGACCCCGTGGTGGCCCGGACGGCCATCGACCGGCTCTCCCGGCTGCTGCGCACATCGCTCGGGCACTCCCGAGCGGAGTCCGTTCCGCTGGCCGAGGAGTTGCAGCTGATTCGCGACTACACGGATCTGGAACAACTGCGACTGGAGGAACGCCTCCGCATCAATTGGCGGCTGGCCGACCCGGCCGCTGCCTGCCGGCTTCCCCCCTTCAGCCTACACGCCCTGGTGGAGAACGCCATCAAGCACGGCATCGCTCAACTGCCGGCCGGCGGGGAAGTGGTCGTTCGTACCGCCCGCACGGCCAATCACTGGCAACTGTCGGTGACCAACGACGGTCACTACCGCCCGGACGCCAACTCCGGGAGTGGGCTGAAGAACTTACGGGAGCGACTGGCTTTGCTGTACGGCCCCGCCGCTTCCCTGACGGTCTTCGGCCACGGTTCCCGGACGACCGCCGAACTCCTGATATCCCACCGGTCATGAGCCCACTGCGCTGTTTACTGGTCGACGACGAACGGCTGGCCCGGGTAGAGCTACGGGCCGGTCTGGAGGAAGCGGGCGGCTGCACCGTCGTGGGGGAGGCGGGCAGTGTACCGCTTGCGGTCGGCCTGATCGGACAATTACAACCGGATCTGCTGTTTCTAGATATCGAAATGCCCGGCCCGTCCGGGTTCGACCTGCTGGCCGAAGTAGCCGTCTGCCCCCCGGTAATCTTCGTGACGGCCTATGCGGACTACGCCGTGCGGGCCTTCGCGGTGGAGGCGCTCGACTACCTGCTGAAACCCGTCGGTACCGAGCGGCTGCGACAGACACTGGACCGGGCCCGCGCGGCGATTGAGGAGGAAGAGGAGCGGTTATTTTTTCCCGGTCGCGGTGGAGGGCGGTTCGTGAAATTGACGGAGGTGTCCCTTTTTCGGGCCTACGATCATTACGTTCGCCTGTACCACCCCGCGGGTACCGATTTACTGCAACGGCCCCTGAGGGAACTGGAGTCCAGGCTGGACAAGCGGCAATTCTTCCGCGTCAATCGCTCGGAGATCGTACGCGTCTCTGACATCGCGGGCGTGGAAACCCTCA
This sequence comes from Lewinellaceae bacterium, assembly GCA_963838715.1. GTDB lineage: Bacteria > Bacteroidota > Bacteroidia > Chitinophagales > Saprospiraceae > Neolewinella. The sequence goes on along the minus strand of CAWISE010000009.1, from coordinate 368,565 downwards.
GCCGGGGGCGCTACACCTTTACACTCCGTAACGGGGAGCGAGTGAGGGTGTCGGAGCGGCGGGCGGTAGCTTGGCGACGGGTGTACGGCAGGTAAGGATAAAATAGGGATATTTGTCATTCAAATACCTCTCATGATCAAGTTGATTTTTAGCCTTTGCCTGCTGCTTCCCCTTATCATCTCCGCCCAATCGGACAGTATTCGTAAGGTCGTGGAAGAGATGCCTACTTTTCCCTGCCCGGACTGTGAAGTATATGAGGATTGTACCTACGAGGAGCGTAAGCCCTGCGCGGAGTCGGCAATGATGCACCAAATTTATGACAATATGAATTACCCTGCGGACTTATGGGATTCCGGGAAGTCCGTCATGGGGGTTGTATCCTTCATCGTACACTCCGACGGCCAACTGGAATTTAAGGAGGTGGTCAGGGACGGCGGACGCCAGGACGTCCGGGAAGAGTGCCTGATGTTGTTTGAGATCATGAAGGAAGCCGGACGGTGGATGCCGGGCCGGCAGTACGGGGAAGTTGTTCCCGTGCAGTTCAATCTTCCCATCAAGTTCAGTCATCAAAATTGGCGGGAAGACGGAACTTATGATCACGAGCATTGGCAAAGAAATAGGAACTAGTCCGGTGGCATGTTCGGGCACTGACGAATGGCTACCGCCGTTACACCCCGGCAATGCAGGCGCAGCCGCCGAGTGGTCCTTGCGGCAGCACATCACCAATCACTAACCCTTACTCACCAATCTCATTCACCGCCCGCCGCAGCCTTACCAGCTTCGTCAGCAGCCCCTCCAGTTGATCCAGCGGCAGCATATTCGCCGCGTCACTCTTCGCTTCGCTGGGCCGGGGATGGGTTTCCATGAACAATCCGTCGACCCCGACGGCCACGCCGGCCCGGGCGATGGTCTCGATCATTTTCGGGCGGCCACCGGTTACCCCGTCGGCCTGGTTGGGCTGCTGGAGACTGTGGGTACAGTCCAGCACCACGGGAGCTCCCAGCTGCTGCATCGTCGGGATGCCCCGGAAATCCACCACCAGGTCGGTGTAGCCGAAGGTGACCCCCCGCTCCGTGAACCATACCTGGTCGTTGCCGCTGTCGTAAATTTTCTGCTGGGCGAACTGCATGGCGGCCGGGCTGAGGAACTGCCCCTTCTTGATGCTGACGACCTTGCCGGTTTTGGCCGCGGCGACCAGCAGGTCGGTCTGGCGGCAGAGGAAGGCGGGAATCTGGAGAATGTCGACGTACTCGGCGGCCAGGGCGGCTTCCTCGTCGGCGTGGATGTCGGTGATGGTGGGCACGTCGAAGGTCTCGCCGACTTTCCGGAGAATTTTCAGGGCGCGCTCGTCCCCGATGCCGGTGAAGCTGTCGATCCGGCTGCGGTTCGCCTTTCGGTAACTGCCCTTAAAGACGAAGGGAATGCGGAGCTTGTCGGTAATGGTGACGATACGCTCGGCGATCTCCAGGGCGATATCTTCTCCCTCGATGGCGCAGGGGCCGGCGAGGAGGAAAAAATTACCGCTGTCGGTGTGCTTGATCTTGGGGAGTTTGCTGTAATCCATACCGCAAAGGTACATTGCGGGGGTATGGCCCACCGACACTTCCTGATCAATAAACCCTGGGGCTACCTCTCCCAGTTTGTCAATAACCAGCCGACCCGGAGAAACAAGAAACTGCTGGGTGAACTCCACGACTTCCCGCCCGGGACGATGGCCGTCGGTCGGCTGGACCAGGATTCCGAAGGGCTGCTGCTGCTCACCACGGACGGACAACTCAGCGCCCGGGTGACCGGACGGAAAGTGGAAAAAGAGTACTGGGTGCAAGTCGATGGAAAGCCTGCACCCGCGGCCCTCGCCCGGCTGCGAAACGGCGTGGAGATCACCGTAGAGGGAAAGCCGTACCGGACGCTACCGGGGGCCGCCCGCCTGCTCGAGCCGGCCCCGGAACTGTTTCCCCGCGCCAAGCCGATCCGCGACGATCGTCACGGCCCGACGGGCTGGGTGAGCATTACCATCCGGGAGGGGAAGAACCGGCAGGTACGAAAAATGACGGCCGCCTCCGGTTTCCCGACCCTGCGGCTGGTCCGCTGGCGGATCGGGGAAATCGAACTGGGTGAGCTGCCGCCCGGCGGCGTCCGGGAAGTCACCGGCGCGTGGATCGAGAAAAGAATCTAAATCCCGCCCACCAAAATGCTGATGGCTAGCATCTTACGGGGAAACCCATTACCATGAGATACCTATTCTTACTTTTCGTCTTCGCCCTTCCCGTGTTCGCCTCCGCCCAGGCACACACCGGTCCCGTACTCGAGAGCGTCGACGACATGCCCCTGTGGCCCGGAACCGACGACATCCAGAGTTCCAACCAGAAGATGCTGGAGTACATCTACCAGGAAGTCACTTACCCCGAGGCGGCCAAAAAGGCCAAGGTCGAGGGAATGGTGATCGTCTCCTTCGTGGTGTACGCCGATGGAACCGTATCTCAGTTAGAACTGAAGCGGGATCCCGGTACCGGCCTCGGCGTAGAGGGCATGCGGGTCGCTACCAAAATGGCCCGGGACATTACCGGCTGGACCCCCGGCATGGAGAATGGAGTAGCGGTGAATACGCAGTATCACCTGCCGATTAAGTTCAAGCTGAAAGACGATAGCGACGAGAAAGGCTAACCTGCTTCATCCCGCTTAAGAATTTCCCGCACCGTTTTATCGAAAGACACCTTAAACTCTTCGAATTTGCTGGTCGCCGGCCCGTTGAAGCCCGTGTGAATGCGAACCACCTCGTTGTCCCGGTTGACAAACAGCAGGGTAGGGTAGCTGATCACCCGGTTCAGCATGGGCAGGGCGGCGCCGGCTTCGGCCTTGTCGGTACTGCCGGCCAGTAACAGCGGCCAGGGGACGTCCAGATTGTCCCGGTAGCGTTTCAGGGCGGCCCGGCTGCGGTCGTCGTCCGCTCCGTAATTTTCGAACGCGATACCGATGACCTCCAGGTCGTCGGTATCGTTGTTTTTGAGGTAGTCCCTCAGGAACTCGGCTTCGTCCCGGCAGTTCGGGCACCAGGTGCCGAAGATGGAAACCAGTTTGGGCTTACCCGCGAAACGATCGTCGGACAGGCTCAGGGAGTCGCCGTTCTCGTCCGCGAAGGTGAAGTCCAGCGGCGCGTCCGTGGTCAGGGTCGTCAGTGCGTCGGGGCTGGCCAGTTCCACGGTGTCGTCCCGTGTCGCTACCCAGTTCGTGATGTAATGCCGGCCGGAGCGGAAGGTGCCGGAGAGGCTACCGTCTTCCCTGACCAGGGCTTCGAAGAGAAAGGCGTGGGAGCCGTCGAAAACACTGAGGTAGAGCTTATTACCCTGTACCGTACCTTCCAGGTAGCGGTAGTCACCGGTTTCGGTGCGGAAGGTGCCGGTGAGCGCGTTTCCGTTCTGGCGGAATTCGGCGATGCCGGGGTAGGGGGCGTCCTTGTCCTGGAAGTTGACCGCCCACTTCCCGCTCACGTCCGTAACCGGCTCCTTGCGCAGGGGGGTGAAGCGGTGGTCCTTACCGAAGTAAGCCTTGAAGGGGATGCGGTATTCCCCCCGGAAGGGGCTGACCCAGACGCCCTCGATCACGTTTTCCTCGTAGTAGGCGGAAATGTAAGTATCGTAGACCGGAAAGTCGATCCGTACCGTATCGCGGCCGGCCTGCTGGTCGCGGCCCCACTGAATGTCCCTGGCGGGTACCCGGATGACTTCCTCCCCGTTGTGGATCTCGAGGCGGAAGGTGGTGTCGGTCTCGTAAACGACGGTGAAATTAAAGGGCAGCTGGCCCTCCGTAACCTCCTCGAATTCCAGGTCGGTCTTTTCGGGGATCGGCGCTCCCTTCGGGTTGGGAACGATGGGGTTGTACTCCAGTTCCAGTACGCCGCGGTAGGGGCCGGGCGGCAGGGCGGCGTAACGGGGCTGAACGAAAGTACAGGCGGCAATCAACAGGGCTAACAACAGGGCGGGAATCCATCTGATCATGTAGCGGGAAACAAGGAGTGGAAAGGAATGTTGCTCATGTCAGTCCGGACACTTACTTTTGCGGCTCCTTCGGAATGACGGTCTCGTAGTACAACGGATAGTATACAGGTCTCCGAAGCCTGGGATGATGGTTCGATTCCATCCGAGACCACAAAGGCCAGTTTCCCTCCGGAGGAAGCTGGCCTTTTTTGCTGTAGGGCCCCTGGGCCCTTCCTCCAACAGCGAGGTGCTTTAGCTCCTCGCGGAAATGGGCGACGGCGCGCGGGTGCAAAATTTTTAGCAACACACCGTCGGTAACGCAAGAGAGCCCCACCCACGCGATGGGGTCGGGCTCTCCTGATGATGAGTTTCCTTTCGGTAAAGAGGATCAGCTACCGATCTCAATCCTGCGCGGTGTCTTCGTCTGGTTGATCGGCTTCAGTACCGGGACGAACACCTCCAGAATACCGTTTCGGTAGGCGGCTACGATGTTGTCCTCGTCGGCACTTTCCGGCAGGGTGAAACTGCGGCTGAAGGTGTGGTAATTGTGCTCCCGCCGGCTAAAGGTTTCGGGGCCCCGCAGACGACTTTCTTCCAATCCTCCCTGGATGGTCAGGATGTCATCGTAGACGCTGATCTCGAAATCGTTGCGTTCGTAGCCGGGGGCGGCCAGCTCGATCAGGTAGCCGGAGCGTTCCTCCGTATCGGTTTCCGTGATGTTGGCACCGGGAACGGTCAGTTCCGGGCCGCCGGAAATGGTATGATCGCCGAAGAGGCGGCGACGGGTGTCGTCAAAAATGGAATCGATATAACGATCGCGACTGTTGTCGGGGGTAATGCCGCGGAAGGACGTGAAGGTTTTCATTGAGTTACGGTTTAATTTACTAATGCAAGGTTAAATAAAAGACCTAAAGTGTTCAAAGCAGGTCGGTTATACAACCGAAAATTACCGCTGATGTTTGGTTGGCGGGCCTTGCCGCCCCACCTCTTATCTTTGCCCTGAATTCCAACTTATGCTACGTTCCCTATTTCTGTTCCTGTCCCTTTGCTCCTTCCTCTCCGCTTCCGCACAGCGTGGTTACGACATCGAAGTGGAGATCGATGGCTACGACGGAGAGTTCATCACCCTGGCCAATAACATTCTCGACAACCAGTACCTCGTCGATACGGCCTGGCGATCGGATGACGGTACGTACGCCTTCCGGAGCGATACGACCCTGCTGCCCGCCGGGGTGTACCTGGTGGTGTTGCCCCCCGACAATGATTACTTTCAGATGGTGGTCGGTAACGATGGCGACCGGCAGTTTAAGCTAACCACCAAACGCTCCGCCCTGGCGGAGGCCACCGCCGAGGGCAGTGAGGAGAACCGGTTGTTCTTCGAGTACATGACCTTTCTCGGGGAACAACAGCGGGCGGCCCGCTCCCTCCAGGAAATTCTGCGGGATTCCACGAGTACGGCCGAACAGCGCGCGCAATCCGAGGAGCAACTAGCGGAATTGAACGTAGGGGTACTCGCCCGGCAGCAACGGTACGTGACCGAGCATCCCACCTCCTTCGTCGCCGCCATCGTTCGCTCGAATACCCCGATCGAACCACCGGCCATGACCGAGATCACCGATGAGGAAGAGCGACGGGAAAAACGCTGGCGGTACCTGCAGCGACACTACTTCGACAACATCGACCTGAAGGACGAACGGCTCCTCCGCACCTCCTTCCTGGTCGGTCAGATCGACGCCTACGTGGACAAACTCATCATTCAGCACCCGGACACCATGGCCGCGGCCGTCGATTACATCCTGGGGCAGATGGACCCGGAGGGCGAAATGTTCAAGTATTACGTCATTCACTTCCTCGGCAATGCCGCCTCCAGTAAGGTCATCGGCATGGATGCGCTTTACGTACACCTCCTGGATAACTACTACCTCAATGGTAAGGCGTACTGGACCGATGAGGAGCAACTCCGTAAGTTCCGGGAAACCGCCGGTCGGCTCCGTCCGCTACTGATCGGAAAGAAAGCACCGGACATCACCATGCAGACCCGCTCCGGGGAAACGGTTACTCTCCACGGGACCGAGGCCAAGTACACCATCCTCTATTTTTGGCGGTACGACTGCGGCTCCTGCAAGAAGTCCACCCCCATCATGCAGGCTTTTTACGAGAAGTGGAAAGACCGGGACGTCAAGCTGTTCTCCGTATGCGTGAAGGGGCAGAAAGAGATTCCCGGTTGCTGGGAGTACATCGACGAAAACGAGATCGGCGACTGGCTGCACACCGTAGATCCCTACCAGCGCTTCTACAAGGCCTACGATGTTACCCAGACCCCCTCCATGTTCGTGCTGGACCGGGATAAGAACATCATCATCAAACGCCTCTCCGCCGAGCAACTCGACGAATTCCTGGAGAGTTACGACGCCAGCAACATATGATCTTCTCCCCCGAACTCGGTGACCTGCGACTCATGATGGGTGGCTTCCTCCTGGCGTTTATCGGCCTCGCTTTTCTGGCCTTTCGACTCAATAAGATCGAGCATCCCGACCCCCGCCGCCGCGTTCTGCTGCCGATGCTGGCCTACTTCGTTGCCCTCCTCGCCCTGATGGGTGCCCTGGGCTCGTTCTGGAGTACCTTCAAGTACCCCACCGTCGCCGTGCAGGGTAACCAGATGAAGATCGACGACCAGGAATACCGGCTACCCCGTGCCGGTAACGTACGCTTCGAGTCCACCGGGGGAATGGCCGGTAGCGGAGAGCGGATACTACTGGTACAAACGGCGGACCGGCGTACCTGGGCCTTCCCGGCGAATCGCTACGATGTCAACGGGTTATACCGGGCCCTGAAAAAGGAATAACGGTTGCCTTACCTCCGGATATCGCCCACGCCGGCCCGGTAAACAATCGTTTTTTCCTCGGCGGTGAAACGAACCGACCGGCCCGCCGGAACGAAGGCCGTTCGCGACCCTTCGCTCAGTACCGACACTCCGTTCTCCTGCCTGAGTTTACCTTCCATCACCAGTAAAATCGACGGTCCGTCCAGCCGGGAGGTAATGCTTTCCCCGACCGCCGGTTCCGCCAGCGACAGCTCGAAGTCCGGGGCCGGGGTAGGGTAGTGCTGCCAGCCGTCCGCTGCCGCCACGGGGCGGATCAGGTCGGGGCGTACCGCATCAAAGCGGGTTTTGTCCAGCAATTCCGGTACGTCGATGTGCTTGGGGGTGAGGCCGCCGCGCAGAACGTTATCGCTGTTGGCCATCAGTTCCAGGCAGACGCCCTCCAGGTAGGCGTGCGGGATACCGGCATCCTGGAAAATACCCTCTCCGGCCTGGAGGTGGACGAGGTTGAACCAGTACACGGAGAACATGCCCCGGTCGTGGTGGCCGTTTTTAGTGTACTGATCCACGGCCCGTCTGGCCCAGAAGTCCGGTTGGCTCCGGTCGTAACTGCCTTCGGCCAGGCTATTGACCAACGGTTGCAGCAGCCGGTCGACCTCCGCTTGGTCCGCGTACATAACGTGAGCGTAGAGCCCACTGACACCCTTCTCCTTCAGGATGGGGAGCAGTTCTTCCCATCCGGGGATCTCCCGCAGAATGTCCCGGATATCCGCCTCTTTCCGGAAACCGTGCAGGAGGTAAAAATCCGTTACGGCGACGCCGAGTTCCGGCTTGTGGTTGTCGTCCCGGTAGTTCCGGTTGGGGGCCGACCGGTCGGGTCCGTTCCTTTCCTCGCGGGCGAACCCGGCCTCGGCCGCCTTCTTGTCGGGGTGTACCTGGATGGAGAGCATGTCCTGAACGTCCAGCACCTTGAACAGAAAGGGGAGCCGGTCGGCAAAGCGTTCCGCCACGGTCGGACCCAGCATCCCCCGCGGGTCGGCGGCAATCGCCTCGTCCAGCCCTGTGTTCCTGCCGTCCAACCGGGCCGGGCCCTTGGCGTGCGTGCCCATCCAGTACTCCGCCCAGGGCTGGTGCTCCGCGTTTGGAAGTCCGAGGAATTCCGGTAAAAAATGTCGTCCGCCCCAGGCGTAGTGCTGGGTAACGCCCCGCAGTGGGAGGATGTCGTGCTTGGTCTCTTCCATACAGTTAATAAGAATCGGGCGGTGGGCCGGATTGTTTGCGCTATCACTATCTTGCGGCCCTTTAGCAAATAACAAGCTCCTACCCCATGCCGTATCTCTTCACTTCCGAGTCCGTTTCCGAAGGGCACCCCGATAAAGTGGCCGATCAGATCAGCGATAATCTTGTCGATCATTTTCTGGCCTTCGACTCATCCTCCAAAGTGGCCTGTGAGACCCTCGTGACCACCGGTCAGGTCATCCTGGCCGGCGAAGTGAAGAGTTCCACCTATCTGGACGTACAGAGTCTGGCCCGTGACGTCATCCGTAAGATCGGCTACACCAAGTCGGAGTACATGTTTGAGGCCAACAGCTGTGGGGTACTCTCGGCCATCCACGAGCAGAGCCCCGAGATCAACCAGGGGGTGGAACGCGCCGCCGCCGAGGACCAGGGGGCCGGCGACCAGGGAATGATGTTCGGCTACGCCACCAACGAGACCGATAACTATATGCCCCTGGCCCTGGCCCTGAGCCATACCATCCTGTTTGAGCTGGCCGAGATTCGCCGGGAAGGTAAGCAGATGACTTACCTGCGCCCCGATTCCAAGAGCCAGGTGACCATCGAGTACGATGACCATCACCGCCCCATTCGCATCGACTCCATCGTCGTTTCCACCCAGCACGATGATTTTGACGAGGACGAGGCCATGCTGGCACGCATCAAGCAGGATGTGATCGACATCGTCATTCCCCGCACCCGGGCCCTGTACAAATCGGACATTCAGGCGCTCTTTGAGGGCGACATCACCTACCACGTTAACCCCACCGGCAAGTTCGTCATCGGTGGCCCCCACGGCGATACCGGCCTGACCGGCCGCAAGATCATCGTGGATACCTACGGCGGCAAGGGGGCCCACGGTGGCGGTGCCTTCAGCGGTAAGGACCCCAGTAAGGTGGATCGCTCGGCCGCCTACGCTACCCGCCACATCGCCAAGAATATGGTGGCCGCCGGCGTGGCCGACGAGATGCTCGTACAGGTCTCTTACGCCATCGGCGTGGCCCAGCCGACCAATATTTACGTCAACACCAACGGTAGCGGCAAGGTGAACCTGAGTGACGCCGAGATCGCCACCAAGGTCGGCGAGATCTTCGATATGCGCCCCTACGCCATCGAGCAGCGGCTGAAACTGCGCACGCCCATCTACCTGGAAAGTGCCGCCTACGGACACATGGGGCGCACCCCCGAAACCAAGCAACTGACCTTCATGAACGGCTCCGGAGAGGAGAAAACCATGACCGTCGAAACCTTCACCTGGGAGAAGCTGGACTTCGTGGACAAGGTGAAGTCGGCGTTCGGGCTCTAGGGCGACGGGGCGCAGGTGCAAAGTTCATAAACGACCGTGGATCGCCGTCTTCCTTCGGAGCGGACGACCCTACGGGTGGACACAACCGAAAGCCGGTGACGCTGCTCCGCACGGTCCGGTACCGCCAGTGGTGGGGGTTGTTCGTCTGTCGTTGCGCATGGCGGATTCGAAAGCCCGCTCGTCGCGATCCTCCCCCTCCACGGGAAAGAACCACTGTCGGTATACTTGCCCTTACCTTACCCGTACAAAAAATTCCCCGTCGCAAATGGATATCCTAACGTTTCTGGAAGAGAAGTACGGCCGGGAAGAACTGGGCGAGAGGATTAACATTCGCTGTTTCAACGTTAATCCCTCCATCAAATCCAGCCTTAAATTCCTGAGGAAGACGCCCTGGGCCCGGGCAAAGGTGGAGCAATTGTACCTGGATTCGATTTAGGGGAACTGCTGTGTTTTTTTGTAGAGCCAATAGGTGGCTGCCCTTAGCGTTCTAGCAAAGCGCCCAATAGCCGCGCCCCGTCAATGCTCCTGCGTCGCACTGCGTGGCGCTAGTCATTGGGCGGGGGGATAAGTGATATATTTACACCATTAATTATTAGTTTTCTTCAAATTTATAATATTATCATTAGTGATGATTTTATTATTTTCATCCATAGGAAAAAAATAGTCGCAATGTTTAGGCATAGTAGAGCTAAATACAAAATTACCTTTTGCTAAAAGTTGCACCCCATCCATTTCAAATATAAGATTCAGGTCAGGAACTTCTTGAAGCTCTTTCACCATATGCTCACTACTAATTCTCAAACTTAGACTTCTAAATTCTTCATTAATAATCTCGTAATCTTGTTGCTTTAACAATCTGAAATCACTATCCATGGCAGCTTTTAGATTTTCCACACTAGAAGTTTGCATATTCTCTTGTGTGCCGCAGTTATTTAGGGTTGTAATAACCAGAGCTACCAGAGCTAATGCCTTGAACAGTTCCATAAGAAGGAATTTTACTTTGTAAGGAGGATAATTTCATTACTTCTGGACGAACTTGCCATCCGTTTTTGGTATAAACATGAGATGAGCCGTTTTGGCTTTTCCCATAAAAGACTGCTCCGTGCTGAACTTCATTATTAGCATTAGCAAATCGTAGAACGGTCTTTCCAAACTGTGCATTCTCTGCTGTCGTCGGAGTGTAACTACTACTTAAAATGTCATCGAAAGTAGTGCCTGAAGGTATCCCAACTCCAGCTTCTATAGTATTGCCCTGGCTTCCAGCGCAGGCTGCTCCCCAGCAATTATAGTTGTCTTCAGGGGTAGGCCCAGTAGTAGAAGTACTTCCTGAAAGTACAGCGTCCGTGGTTAAATCACTAGTCGAATTTTCCATTGATCTCGTGAAAACATTATCGTCAACTCCACGCCCTTTATCGCCCGCCTGAAGAGTCAAAGCTCCATCACTTGTTATATGCGCTTGACTTTCTAGTAGCTCGTGAGGCTTCCGAGTGTGAGGTGCCGAGTAAAACTAGCGAGAGTACTTGCATTATCCCCCTCCTCAGCTATCAGGTCTCCATTACTATCTGGTCTCCACTCAGCAGACATCCCGTCGGATCGGTAAAGAGCAGCGGATTATTGTACACATAATTATAAGGGCTCCACCCTGGGAACTGACTAGCCAGTGGATCGACCCCAGTAAATCGTCCGATCGTCGGGTCGTAGTATCTATAGCCCATAAGCATACAGGCCCAGGTCAGGATTCAATTCCTTCCCATTATACCGGTAACACTACCGCACCACCACCCGCCGACTCACCACGCCATCCCTGGCGGTCAGCCGAAGCAGGTACATTCCCCTGACAACGTCCGTCAGGTCGAACTGCCGGAGACCGGCCGCGAATTCCCGTACCAGCCGGCCCTCCAGGTCGAAGAGCGCGACGGACCGGAGTACCGGCAGGTCACCCCTCAGCGTCAGCGGACCGGCGGTATAGGGGTTGGGATAGAGACTGACGGCTTGCCCCCAGACCGGCTCTTTAACCGCGTCGATAATGCCGATCGTAACCGCTCCGGGAATGGTGTCGAAGGGGAAGGCAAGGACGCTGCCCTCCTGGGCGAATTCCGGTGGGTTCACGCCGGTGAAGTTCAGCGGCTGGCTGCCCTGCTCGAAATTGACGGTAAAGCAGAGTTCGTAAATCACCGTCCCGGGGGCAAGGGTGATACCCACCAGGTCGGAGGGCGTCTGGGTAACCAGGAATTCATTGGGGGAAGGCATGGAACTGCTTCCTCCGTCAAAATCCAGCGGGTTCGCACCGAAATTAACTTCCTCGAAGAGGAGACTGTCCGGATCCCAGCTCACCGACCACTGCATGGATACGATGTTCGGGAAACTGTCCGCGATCACGGGCACGCAGACCGAGGAACCCATCGGTGCCTGTACGCTATCGATCCGGAGAACCACCTGGTCCTGGGCGAAAAGGGAAGAAAAGGAGCACAGCCAGAGCAGCAGGCCGGTAAGTAAGTAGTTGTTGTTCATAGTAACGTTCAGTATCATCGTTTGCAAATGAGACGATGAGGAATGAGGTATAGTCACTACGAAGGTAACACCCCGGATGGTTTCGGTACTTGTTGCCCCGCTACTTCCGTACCAGTCGCAGCTGCCCCGTCCGCTCGTTGTCCGTGAACGTGAGCACGTATATACCGGACACCCGGGGGGCGTCCACCAGTGTACTGTCCCCGGAAAGCGTACCCGTCCACACCTGGCGGCCGGCCGCGTCGGTCAGCGTAGCGAAGAGTGACTTGCCGAGGGTGTTGGTGATCATCCAGCCGGTGGTGGCGGGGTTGGGAGTGGCGGTTACGCTGCCTGCTTCGAAGAACGGGTCGCGGCTATTAACCAGGGTTTCACAGTCGTAGTCCAGGTCAGCGTCTCCGGTCAGCGTGACGGTATCGGTGACGGTCGTGCCGTTACAGTCGAAACGGATCTCGTAAGTGCCCCTGAAGCCGCGCAGTTGGGCTACGCCGTTCGGGTTGGTCGAAAGGGTCTCGTCGGTCCACCACTGATTAAAGACCAGGTCGATGAAGGCGTCACCGGCCGGGGTCCGGCTCCAGTCCTGGCGAAAGAGGTTTGCTCCGGGAGCCTGGAAGGTATCGCCGTCCCAGAAACTCCAGAAGAGAAAACCGGTCATGCTGGGGTGGCTGAAGGTGGCCGTCAGGAAATCGCGGAGGTAGCGGCCGGCCAGTTCTTCCGGTACGTTGGCGGGCAGGTCGAACTCGGTCACCTTAGCGTCCAGGTCGAAGCGGGTGGCGAAGTCATCGTAGGTAGCCAGTACGTCGTAAATACTGTTGGGGCTGCCGCCGATGTGCCCCTGGAAGCCGATCCCGTCGATGGGCGCGCCGCCCTCGACCAGCTCCCGGGTGTTGCGTAGGAGGTTGTCGTAGCTGACCGTCCCCGGGCCGTTACTGAGGCTCAGGGTGACGAAATCGTTCAGGTAGAGTTCGGCGTCGGGGGCCAGTTCGCGGGCCCGCTCGAATACCTCGATGTAGTACTCCCGTCCGGTTACGTAGCCGGGGGTGCCGGCCAGCCGTTCGGCAATGTCGGTGTTGGTGATCGTCTCGTTGATCACGTCCCAGTCGGTCACCTTCCGGTCCAGGTCCAGGGTCCGAAGGAAATTGACCAGGTGGTCGTCGATCCGCTGTTTGAGGTAGCTGATGTCGTTCTGGTTCTGTTCGAGATCGGGGGGCAGGTTGCCCCAGCCGGGCCACAGCAGTACGTGGCCGCGAATGTCGACGTTGCGCTCGTCGAATACGTCGATGGCGTTCAGCACCTGCTCGTGGGTACTGATGACCTCCGCCTCCCAGAAGGGCCACTTGAGGTCGTTCTCGAATACCACCGCGTTGAAGCCGTGGCCCGCTCCGTCGAGGTCGAAGAGCCGGTCGAAGTAGGTCTGGCGAAACAACTGGTCCGTACGATCGACACGACGCGCGTCGACCGAGGTGCCGAAGTCGAAGTCGTGGCGGATCATTTCCACCCGCACTTCCGATCCGGAGAGCGGGTCGTCCCCGTCCCGGAGAAGGATCGTGAGGTCGGACTTACGTAAGGAGTCGATACGGGCGGCGGCCGGGGCACGCCAGGCGGCATCTTCCTCGAAGCCCCCGTAATCATCCACGTTACGCTCACTGGGGAGTTGCTCGAAGGGAACGGTACGACGGTAGTTCAGCAGGGTCCAGCCACCGACCTCGATGGTCTGGGCCATGGCACCCAGGTGGAGGGCCAGGGACAAACGTCCGTTCACGTAGGGGCCGCTGTTCACCTCGAAGGGGATGAGGTAGCGCGTCCAGGTATCGGCTACGTCGACGATCAGTTCCACCTCCTTGACGAAGTCCGTACTGCGCTCCGCGATGATGCCGACCTCGCCGCCACCCGGGGTGGGGGAGCGCAGCCACAGGACGAGCAGCATCCGGTCACCCTGGGCGACGGGGAGGATGTTCGTCCAGTTGATACCGGCGGAGAAGCGGTTGGGAAGCCCTCCGGCGATCCCGAGATTGATCTGACGGGTGAAGGGAAGGCTGTCGTTGGCCGTCACCTCGTTCCGGGTCGCGCTGTAACTACCCGCACGGGCGATGAACTGTGCCTCCGTTTGGGTGAAGGGAAAGGTCGGCGCGGGCAGACCGTACTCGGAACTGAGGAATTGGACAAGATTATCGTGGTAGGCATCCGTCTGCGCCATTAGGGAGGCGGTGGCAATAAATAGCAGTAAGAGCAGCGTATTTTTCATGGACTAAAGGTAGGTCGGCTCCTCCCGGACCGAATGCCACAAATCGACCCACTTATCCCCCCGTCCGTACGGGGACGCGCAACGTGACTGCTATTTCTCCGCCCACCAGTCCACCGAAGAGGAACGGTCCGTCAATCCCGTACTCCTCCCGGTTCACGGTGGTGGACCCTTCGAAGACCTGGCCGTCGAATTGAAAACTCAGCACCTGCGTCCGCGCCCTGCCGTTGATGCTCAGTTGTCCGGTAACTTCAAAACCAGTGGCCGTTTTAGTGAAGGTATCGGAGACGAATCCGATGCGGGGATGTTCCTCGGCGTTCAGCCACTTGTCGCCGCGGGCGTGCTTGTCCTTGGCGCTGTTACCGGTGGAAATGGTGGCGGTGGCTACGGAGACGTCGAAGCGGCTGTTCTCCGGGTCCGCGGGGTCGAAACTGACGGTGCCCCGCAAATCCGAAAAGGTACCCTCGGCCCCGCCGGTGGCGAACTTCACGGCGTAATCCGGTCCGATCAGGTAGTCCGTCGCGATGAGCTGGTGGGTGAAATACCCCGGGGTGAGGAGCAGGAGGGCTAAAAGGTGGCGCATGGTGCGGGATTTATACGGAAAACGGGACAACCCCAACTGAGGGTTGTCCCGTTGCCGAAACAGAGAACGGACGGTTAAGCCAGTACCTTCTTTACTTCGTCCGCGGCATCCTGGAGGGCGACGGCGGAACGGACGTTGAGTCCGCTGTTGTCGATCAGTTCCTTGGCGATGTCGGCGTTCGTACCCTGGAGGCGAACGATGATCGGCACCTTGATGTCACCGATGTTCTGGTAGGCATCCACGACGCCCTGGGCGACGCGGTCGCAGCGGACGATACCGCCGAAGATGTTGATCAGGATGGCCTCCACCTTCTCGTCCCGGAGGATGATGCGGAAGGCCTGCTCTACCCGTGCCGCGTCGGCCGTACCGCCTACGTCGAGGAAGTTGGCGGGTTCGCCACCGCTGAGCTTGATGATGTCCATCGTGGCCATGGCCAGTCCGGCGCCGTTCACCATACAGCCGACGTTGCCGTCGAGGTTGACGAAGTTCAGGCCGTAGCTCTGGGCTTCGACTTCGGTGGCGTCCTCCTCGGTGGTGTCGCGCATCTCGGCGATGTCCTTGTGGCGGTAGAGGGCGTTGTCGTCGACGGCGAACTTACAGTCTACGGCGATGATGCGGTCGTCTCCGGTGTGGAGGGTGGGGTTGATCTCGATCAGGCTGGCGTCGGCGCCCAGGTAAGCCTGGTACAGCTTGGTGATGAACTTGGTCATGTTCTTGAACGCCAGTCCGCTCAGGCCCAGGTTGAAGGCCACCTCGCGGGCGTTGAAGCCCTGCATGCCCAGTTCGGGGTCGATGTAGGTCTTGTGGACCAGTTCGGGGGTTTCCTCGGCGACGGCCTCGATGTCCATTCCTCCCTTGACGGAGTGGATGATGACGTTCTGCTTGCGCTGGCGGTCCATCAGGATGGAGACGTAGTACTCCTTGTTGGCGTCGAAGTCGGGGGCGTAGGCGTCCTCGGCCACCAGGATCTTGTTGACCTGCTTGCCGGGGCCTTCCATTCCTCCGGGGGTCTGGGGGGTCTTCAGCTGCATGCCCAGGATGTTGGTGATGTGCTCCTTGGCGTCCTCCCGGTTCTTGGCCAGTTTCACTCCGCCGCCCTTACCGCGTCCGCCGGCGTGGATCTGCGCCTTGACGACGGCAAAGCCGCTACCGGTTTCCTTGGCGAGCTGGTCGTACTTGGCCAGTGCTTCTTCAACGGTGTCGGCGGCGTAGCCATGCTGGATGGGGACGCCGTACTTGGTGAGGATTTCTTTGCCCTGGTATTCGTGGAGGTTCATATAGGTTCTTTTAATTGGTGGGGCGAAGGTAGGAAAAATGGGGCGACGGTGCGCAGGTGCCGGGTTTACCGTATAACTACCTTGGCGGTTTGCATCAAGCGTCCGTCCCGAGTACGCAGCAATCGTAACTGGTACATTCCCCGTGGAAGGGTACTGGTATTGACGGTCACCCGACCGCTGAGTTCGGTAGCTGACGAGCGTACGTTGTAGTTACGGCCCAACGCGTCATAAAACTCTACGGAAAAGGCATCCCGGGTGGGAACTTCGACGATCAGCCGGTCGCTGGCGGGATTGGGGAAAATTCGTAGATCATCCCGTGCAAGGAGGGGGCGGACGGCACTGGGGGTAGCCTGTTGCTCTTCGTCGAATTGCGGAGTGAAATCCAGGGGAAGGGGACGGTAGGCGAGCAGGTAATCCAGTTGGGCGGGGCTACTCCCGAAAAAGCTGCTCATGATGAAATGATACCCGGTCATGCTAAGATCGGGAAAAATCTTTTCTTCCAGGTTGGTACTACCGTTATCGAGATTGGTAAACTCCGTCATCCGTAGGTTACCCGCCGCGTTCAGCCCAACCCGCTGGCGAATGGTGACAAACTCTCCCCACGGAGCAAGAATCAGGGGATACATGCCATCAGTCTGGCGGCCGTTGCTGATCGTATCCTCCATCAGCGCTACCTGGTCGAGCGTGTCCGGCCTGGGACCGACCTGGCGGAAGAGGTAGCGGCTGAGCCGCTCATCCTTACTGCTGTAGCCAAAGGCGTTCAGGGTATTCGAATTGCCGCGGTACTCGATTGTCAGATTCTCACGGAACGCCTGGGCGGTTCTGGCAAACTTGAAGCGTGGACCCTGAGCCGCGCCGGTACTGGCGTAACTGGCAACACCATCCGTGACGTCAAACTGGGCGAATTCCCCCACCGTATTCCATTTCGTCGGGTCAATCTCCCCGCTACTGAAATCATCGAGGAAGGGGAAATTCTCGCTCGTAGAGACGCTCTCCGCATCCGGGTTGCCGTAGTAGACGGCTAGGTTAACCGATTTAGTCCCTTCCGTCGTTACGCTAATCCAGATAGTGATACTGTCGCCCGAGACGGAGGGTAGAACGTAGCTGTCCAACGGAAAGCAGTTACCCGGAGCGAAAAAGATCCGTATATCGCTAAAGTCAGACTGGATTTTTCCCTCGTCGAGTAACTCCCTGACCCGCAAGCCCACCGGAATCTGATAATGGTTGGCGGAAGCATTGGTGAATGAAACGGTCACGTTCCGAAAGTAGCCCCACCCGGGTGCGCAGTCTTGGGCCGTAAGCCCAGCTGTAGCTATTACGGAGAGTAATAGTGCAAAAATTATTTTCATGAGTCGGGGTTACTTTAATCGCGGTTAAATGTAGTCATCTCCGCACGAAACGCATGAGCCGTACTGAAGATGATTCCAGCATGACCGTCGGCCGTGTTCCGCCCGATCCCCGATGGGCTGTACGTAGCCCAGTGTCCCGTCGGGCCGGATCGCCGTCCGGGTCAGGTAGATCCAAGCCCGGTCGATGACGGGGCCGTAGTCGGCTTTGCTCAGGATGCCGTTATTCACGCCCCACAGCATACCGAAGGTGAAAAAGGCCGTGCAGCTGGTTTCGGGGCCGGGGGCCTGGGTGTCGTCCAGCAGGCTTCTCGTCCAGTAGCCGCCCGGTTGCTGGGAATCTTTCAGGGCCTCCGCCATGCCGGTGAAGACTTTTACGTATTCCGCGTAGTGGGGGTCCGTTTTCGGTAGTTTGTCGAGCGTGCGGGCGTGGGCGGCGATCACCCAGCCGTTGCCACGCGACCAGAAGTCTTTCTTACCGGCGTCCGACTTATGTTTGGGGTAGATGTACTTGGTATCTCGGTACCAGAGGCCGTCCGCTTCATCGTACATCAGCCCCTTGGTGTAGGAGTAGTACTCGTACAATTTACTCAGGTACTTCGGGTCATCGGTCAGTTCGTACATCCGGGGCATCACCGGCATGACCATGAACAGCCCGTCGATCCACCACCAGTATTCGGTTTCGTCGGTGCTGATCTGGTACTGCATCACCTCCCTGGGGCGGGCGATCTTTTCCTTGCCGGACAGCTGATGGTACAGGTCGATGTATACCTGGAAACTGGCCTGCCAGTCGCCGAAGAGCACATGCTCTTCCGTTTCCCCGTACCGGAAATCCCATTCTTCCTGGTTGGTGGACTTAGCCCCCGTGTAGTCATTTGCTTCCGCCCAGGCAACGGTGTAGTTGAGCTGTTCCCGGTCCTGGGTGTGGTCGTAAAGGGCAAGATTGCCGATGTGGTAGGTGGCATTGTGCCAGAAGGCCCACTCTTCTCCCGGGTTGGGGTGCTCGGCCTGCCACTTATCGTTAACGCGTCTGGCTTAGTCAATGGGGCTCAGTTTGGCGGTATTGCTCGTCACGGCCGGGCTGCAGGACGCCAGGCCGAGCAACACGACCGGGATCAGAAGGCGGAAGCTCATAGGTGTATATTTTACACTTAAAGCAGAAAGGTAACCAGATTTGGAGTACTGTCCAATGATTAATCTACGCTGCTGCCTTTTCGGAAGGCCTTGCACCTGCGTCCCCGCCCTGATGATCGCTAAGCGGAAAAACCCGGCCAGCAGCCTCGTGCGGTAGCAAATCAGACACCGTATATCAGGAATCGAATATCAAATATCAAATTCTCCCTACCTTGCACCCATGCAAACGACAACCCGCAACAACTGGTGGTGGCTGCAGCGTACTCTCCCGAGCACCTGAGCCGGCCCGTTTGTATATGATCAAGCGAAAGCCCATCGGATGCTCCGGTGGGCTTTTTTTATTTGCCCTAAGCGAATTATTATGACCGATATCCGGGTACTCACCCGCCGCCTGACCGCCGACCGCCTCACCCCGGTTTCCCTCTACCTCTCCGTGCGCGACCGCTTCACGGACCCCGTCCTCCTGGAGTCCAACGAGACCCGCGACAACGAGCACTATTACAGCATCGTGGGCCTGCAGACCCTGGCGCAGTACCGGGTCAGCGAGGGGTGGCAGACCACGCAGGACATCAGCGGGGCGCGCTCGCGGGTGCAGGTTGCTTCCACGGAAGACGTCAGTCGGAACCTCCATGCCTTCCTCGGCAGTTTCAATTTCGCAGCGGCCCCCGACAGCAAGCTGGTCAGCCTGTTCAACGGGCTGATCGGCCACACCAATTTCGAGGGCGTCCAGTACTTCGATACCCTGACCTTTGACAACCCGAAGGTGCTGCGATCCCCCGATCTGCGCTACCATTTCTACCGCTTTATCCTGGTCTTCCACCACTACCGGGACGAGCTGCTGCTGATCGAAAACTGCCCGGCGGGGGAGGAGAGCCGCCTCGACGAGGTGGAGCACGCCATCCGGCTCGACGGCGGCGTCCACCCCTTTGCCACCACCGGGGAGGAAGCCAGTAACCTCACCGACGAGCAGTACCGCGAACTCGTCCGCCGGGGCAAGCACCACTGCCAGGTCGGCGACGTCTTCCAGCTCGTGCTCTCCCGTCAGTTTCGCCAGTCGTTCACCGGAGACGAGTTCCAGGTCTACCGCGCCCTGCGGAGCATCAACCCTTCCCCCTACCTCTTCTACTTCGACTACGGAGACTACCGGATCATGGGGTCCAGCCCCGAGGCCCAGATGGTGATCCGCGACGGTACCGCCCGCCTCAACCCCATCGCCGGTACCTACCGCCGTACGGGAGACGCCGAGAAGGACGCCGCCGCCACCCGTGCCCTCCTGGACGACCCCAAGGAGAACGCCGAGCACGTCATGCTCGTCGACCTGGCCCGCAACGACCTCAGCCGCCACACCAGTAAGGTGACGGTCAAAAGCCTGCGCGAGGTCCACTACTACAGCCACGTCATCCACCTGGTCAGCACCGTCGAGGGCCTGCTTTCGGCCACCGACCGGACCGTCCGCATCTTCGGCGACACCTTCCCCGCCGGTACCCTCAGCGGCGCGCCGAAGTACCGGGCCATCGAACTCATCAACCGCTACGAGAACCAGCAGCGCGGCTTCTACGGTGGCGCCATCGGCATGATCGATTTCCGCGGCGGCATGAACCAGGCCATCCTGATCCGCTCCTTCTTCAGCCAGGACAACACCCTCTACTACCAGGCCGGGGCCGGCATCGTCGCCGCCTCCGACGTGGAGAGTGAAACCCAGGAGGTCTACCACAAACTGGGCGCGCTGACGAAAGCCCTCACCAAAGCGCAGTCTCTTGGTTAAAGAGTCAGAGAGTTTGGGAGTGTCGCCCTAACCCCCTAACTCCCTAACCCCCTAACTCCCTAACCTCCTAGACTCCCCAACTCCCCAATTAATGAAAGTCCTCATCCTAGACAACTACGATTCCTTCACCTACAACCTCGTCCAGTACATCGAGGAGGAACTCGGCCAACCGGTCGACGTATTCCGCAACGACGAGATCAGCGTAGCGGAGAGCAAGCAATACGACCTCGTCGTACTCAGCCCCGGTCCGGGTATCCCGAGCGAGGCCGGTATCATGCCGGAACTGCTGAAAACCTACGACGGTACCCAGGTCATCTTCGGCGTCTGCCTCGGCCACCAGGCCATCGGGGAGGCCTACGGGGGCTCCCTGCTGAACCTCGACCAGGTACACCACGGCATCGAAACCACCATGAGCCGGGTGACCCATGACGACAGCGACGTCCTCTTCGCGGATGTCCCCGAGCACTTCCGGGCCGGTCGCTACCACAGCTGGGTGATCGACCCGGCTACGCTGCCCCCGGAACTGGTGGTCACCGCCACCGGGGAATATGACGGCATCATGGCCCTGCGCCACCACGAACTTCCGATCTTTGGCGTTCAGTTTCACCCGGAGTCGATCATGACGGAGCACGGTCGGTTGATGATCAAGAACCTCCTGAATTTTGTTAAAAAGAAGAAAGAGGAAAGAACGTCCCGCCAGCGGGACTGAAGGAAGAAAGAAGTTCCACTCGCCGCTGCGCGTATTCGCAGAACACTGAGTGGTCTTTCTTTCAGTTTCAGCGGTCCTTCTTTTTTCAGGTTGCGGAGCAGCCGGTCTTTCCTCTTTCCTCTAAATCTTTCCCATGTCTACCAACCTCAACATCCAGATCGACGCCAACGGCTACTACGGCCGTTTCGGCGGTGCCTACATTCCCGAAATGCTGCACGGCAACGTCGAGGAGCTCCGTAATAATTACCTGGAGATGATGGCCGATCCCGGCTTCCAGGCGGAGTTCGACGCCCTGCTCAAGGACTACGTCGGTCGCCCCAGCCCGTTGTACTTCGCCAAGCGGCTCAGCGCCCACTACGGTACCAACGTCTACCTGAAGCGGGAGGACCTCAACCACACCGGGGCGCACAAGATCAACAACACCATCGGGCAAATCCTGCTGGCCCGCCGGCTGGGTAAGCGGCGCATCATTGCCGAAACCGGGGCCGGACAGCACGGCGTGGCCACCGCCACCGTCTGCGCCCTGGCCGGCGTCGAGTGCATCGTCTACATGGGGGAAGTGGACATCGAGCGGCAGGCCCCCAACGTGGCCCGCATGAAGATGCTCGGTGCCGAGGTACGCCCCGCCAAATCCGGCTCCCGCACCCTGAAGGATGCCACCAACGAGGCCATCCGCGACTGGATCAACAACCCGGAGGACACCCACTACATCATCGGTTCCGTCGTCGGACCCCACCCGTATCCGGATATGGTGGCCCGCTTTCAGTCCGTGATCTCCGAAGAGATGAAGTGGCAGCTGACCGAGAAGGTCGGCCGTGACTACCCGGATGCCATCGTCGCCTGCGTCGGTGGGGGCAGCAATGCCGCCGGGGCTTTTTACCACTACCTGAACGACGACCGCGTTCGCCTCGTCGCCGTGGAGGCCGCCGGTCTCGGGATCGACTCCGGGGAGAGCGCCGCCACCAGCCAGCTCGGCACCGAGGGCATCATCCACGGCAGCCGCACCCTGCTGATGCAGACCGAGGACGGACAGATCGTCGAGCCCTACAGCATCTCCGCCGGCCTGGATTACCCTGGCATCGGCCCCCTCCACGCTTTTCTCATCGACGCCAAGCGGGCCGAGGCCATCTCCGTTACCGACGAGGACGCCCTGGCCGCCGCCCTCTTCGTCAGCCGCCGGGAGGGCATCATTCCCGCCCTGGAAACCGCCCATGCCTTCGCCGCCCTCGACCAGATGGAATACGGCCCGGAGGACGTGATCGTCGTCTGCCTGAGCGGGCGGGGAGACAAGGATTTGGCTGCTTTCTCTACCTACCTTGACTCACTCTAGTTCGGGAATTATGGAATTTGGGAGTTGTTGAGTTTGCCGCCCAACTCCTGAACTCCTGAACTCCCCAACACCCCAAACTCCCCAACTCATGAACCGACTCACCCACCTCTTCCACACCCACCCCAAGGACAACCTCAACGTCTACTTCACCGCCGGCTACCCCGCCCTGCACGATACCGTCCCCATCATCCGCTCCCTGGCGGAGGCCGGGGCCGACCTGATCGAGATCGGCATGCCGTACTCCGACCCGATGGCCGACGGGGAAACCATCCAGCGCAGCAGTATGCAGGCCCTCGAAAACGGGATGACGCTGAAAATTCTCTTCGAGCAGATCACCGAAGCGCGTCGCGATACCCAGGTCCCCCTGGTCATGATGGGCTACTACAATCAGGTAATGCAATACGGCCCGGAACGCTTCGTGCGGGCGGCGGCCGCCGCCGGAGTGGACGGACTCATCCTGCCCGATCTGCCGGTAGCCGAGTACGAAGCGGAATTTCGCGGGCTGGCCGAGGCGGCCGATCTGCAGGTCACTTTCCTGATCACCCCGAATACTTCGGAGGAGCGCGTTCGTCAGATCGGGAAACTCAGTACGGGCTTTCTGTACGTGGTGTCCAGCAGCAGCATCACCGGCAGCAGCCAGGGGATCAGCCCGGAACAGGAGGCGTACTTTGAGCGCATCCGGTCGCTGGAATTGGCCCAGCCCAAACTGATCGGCTTCGGGATATCCGACGCGGAAAGTTTTCGCACTGCCTGTCGCTACGCCGACGGGGCCATCATCGGGAGCGCGTTCATCCGGGCACTGGCGGGGGCCGAGGACGTGAGTGCCGCCACCCGGGCCTTTGTCCGGGGGATACTGGAACCCCGTCCGGTATGAAACCTACCCTGATCGTCGTCGGCGGACCCACCGCCAGCGGGAAGACCGGCCTGGCCATCGAGCTGGCCAACCACTTCGGTACGGAGATCCTTAGTGGGGACAGCCGGCAGTTTTACGAAGAACTACGCATCGGAAACGCCCGCCCGGAACCGGAGGAGCTGGCGGCGGCCAAACATCACTTCATCGCCGATCGATCCGTTACCGAGCCGCTCAGCGCGGGGCGGTTCGCGGAAGAAGCCCTGGGGGTACTGGCTAAAATCTACGAGCGAACGAACGTAGCCGTCCTGGTGGGGGGAAGCGGACTTTTTCTACGGGCGCTCTGCGAGGGGCTGGACGAGTTCCCGGAGGTGATCGAGGGGGCGAGGGCGCAGGTGCAAAACCTCTACGAAACGGACGGTCTGGCCGGCCTGCAGCGGGAGCTGGACCGCCTCGATCCCGTCTACGCCGCCCGGGTGGACCGGAACAATCCCCGGCGACTGGAGCGTGCCCTACGGGTTTCCCTGTCCGCCGGCCGGCCCTACTCCGCTTTTCTGGGCAACCGCCCCGAGCGACCGTTCACGCCGGTCTGCCTCCGCCTCGATCCCGAGCGGCCGGTTCTCTACGACCGTATCGATAGCCGGGTCGATCGGATGGTGGCCGACGGACTGAAGGCCGAGGCGCGTTCCGTCTACGATCTGCGTCATTTACCGACACTTCAGACGGTCGGTTACCAGGAGTGGTGGCCCTTCTTCGCCGGGGAGTACGGGGAGGATCGGGCCGTCGAACTGATCAAAAGGAACAGCCGGCGGTACGCGAAGCGGCAGGTGACCTGGTTTGGTCGGGGAGGTAAGTACACAGCGGTAAGAGATCTGGCGGAAGCAATACGCGTTTTCTCGGACCTGGCTCAACTCCGGTAGCTGAACACCTGAGTACCGCTGCGTAGTTTCCCGGCCGGGGCAGGACGGATGTTTGATGGGCTTAATGCCACGAGCGGTTTATAAACCCTGATCGTTAATCCCTTTATTACCTACGATAGGATGTAGCGCATGGGAGTGGTTGGTACGTACCACATTCGGCATACGGTACTGCCTCCAATGGCCTATCGGCCGACCGTATTGCCGTAACGCTGGATCAGGAGGGGAAAACTGACGAGAAGCTGCTGCCCCTCAGGAAAAGGCTTGTACTCGGCAAAGACGATTTTACCGCCCCTCAAGCCTGGAAATCCAGCCTGCATCACTGAGGTTCCTGTTGGGCCGCTTCGGCCGCCGTATTCCACTCCTGCCAGGTCTCGGGAGAAATGACCAGGTAGCCGCCAAGACAGATACCGAACAGGGCCGCCCAACTCAGACAGCCATAGAGGAGATTGTGGGGGAATCGCTGAATACCCTTCGGATAAGTAACCCGCGTCTTCCCTTCGTTTCCGCCATCCAGCAGGGTTTCCCGCAGCTTAATGAGGGTATTTGTTTTTTCCAGGGAAGTCCCACCCCTAATGTTGGTAAGCTCTTCCTTACTGGCCTTCAGGTTGTCGTACCAGAAGCCGACATTTTCCAGGGGAGACTCATAGAGGGCGGAGGTGTACCCTCCGGTCCACCCACGGGATTCGATGTTGTCCAGTGCCGTACCCAACTGGGCCTCCGCCAGCTCGATGGTGTTTGCGTCGGCCGCCAGTTTGAGGTAATCCTTGACGTTGCGACTGAAGTCGATCTTCAGCATAATTTGCAGTCCGAAGATCGTCAGGGCGCCAAGGATCAGGAGTGCTCCCAGCAGATATCGGACCGTATGATTTTTAGTGCTACTCATCATGGGGTAATTTTTTCCTTCCGGAGACCGGGTGATTTTGAACCAGCAAGGTAGGGGTGGTAAACAGTAACGGGCAGCCTATTCGACTAGCCGGGACGGGCCGTCGACCAACAATCAGCTAATGGCGCTTACGCTTTGCGAAACACAATTCAGTAACCCTTGCTTGCTAATAATCCGTGAGCCTATACCGGCCGGCCACCCCGGCGTAGACCCGGGTGAAATCCGGAAAGAATTTGGTTTCCGCACTGATCATCACTCTTTTGGCGACCGGATACCGGAGGGCGGCCACCAGCCGTATCCTGACGTCCCGGTTGGTACTGGTGACGGGCGCCATTTCGGGCAGTGGGGCCGCTGCGTCGCTACGTTGGTGCTTTAGCTTGAAGTCAGAGGAGTGGAAACGGTCAAAACTGGTCAGTGCCTGGAGGCCCAGGTAGGGTTGCAGTCGGTAATTGTTGAACAGACCGTACCCCAGGTTCCCGACGACCCCGATCCGTTGGTAGCTGACCCGGCTGGCCAGGTAAAAATCGTCCCGGTCGGAAGGGGCGAAACGTTCGTCCTCCGTGTGGTAATCGCCGAAAGCCAAGGCCAACCCGATGCCCCACTCCAACCCGCCCAACCGTTTTTTGTGGACGCCGAGCTGCCACTGGAGTTGTCGGGTGTAGTCGGTGCGCTCCCCGTAGGAGTAATCCTGGTTGGCGTAGTAGGTAGCGGATTGTCCGCCGTCCAGGCTTACATTTTCCAGCCGCAGGGGGAATTGACTGACGTCCTGCCCCTCCATGGCCTGGAAGTAATCGAAATACAGCAGGGGGAATACCTCTTCGTAGTAGACCCCTACGCCGATCTGCACACCCCGGCGATATACGCGTTCGGTGTTCTGGGCGAAAACCTGCGTACAGGAAATGGTGAATAGCAAAACAAGGGGGAGGCGGCTCATGGAGGAAAAGCGCGGAGAGGGTAGGGGGATTGTGCGGTCAGGCGGGTTTAACGCGTTGAGTATGGCCTATTCGGGAAACGCGACCCGGTCCAGCAGCGTCCAGGGCCCGCCGTCGTAGCGGTGAAACTCCAGCCCGAGAACCCGTAAGTAGCCCGGTCGGTAGATGCGAAGCAAGTGACGGGCGAGGCGACTGGCTTCCGCCTTCTCCACCTTGTTCTGTACGGTCAGGTGGGGCTTTTTCCAGGGGCGGGCGTCCTGTTCGCTCAGGGCGAGTTCGAAGTGGTCCCGCAGGGGCTGACGCAGGGCAATCAGCGGGGCGGCCTCCACCCCGTAGGCCACGCCCCGGCCCATGGAGAAGGGTGGTTTGATCAGCAGGGGGGGGAAGGGCGTTTCCCGGGTTTCCACCAAAGCCGTCGCCATACCGATGAAGCGGTCGCGGATACCGGGACGGATGTGGTGGAACAGCGTCAGGTGAGCCGAGAGGAAATTTCGGTGCCCAGGAAAGAACTTCGCCCGCGCCCGGTGAAAGAACAGCAGATCGTCCGGGTGAATCCAGGCGGTAACGATGGTGGCCCGTTGCTCGGGCGGTTTTAGTGACTTAGTCGGTGAGACCGGCATACTCCTTCAAATACCCGAAGTGGGGGCCGAGTTCACCGGCCACCGTGACGGAGGCCCGTTCCAGAATATCGGAATGCGACTTACCGAATTCCGGCAGGATCTGCTCGATGAACGTCTCCCCGAAAGCCTTGCTGGCGTCGCGGGGCAGTTCACTGGGGAGATTGTCGATCGACATGACGTCAATGAACCCCTCCTGGTAGGCGTCGACCTCCTCTCCCGTCGCCGGGTCGAAGCCGAAAACGGGGTCGGCAATGGTGGAGGCCTTCAGCGTGGAGGGCACGGAGGCGGCCGGGGCGATGTCGCAGGTCACGTCACCGATCGTCTGGATGGAGAAGTCGGGGGCGGCCATATCGTCCCGGGTAAAGAAGGCCGGTGCCCGACCGTCCCAGAAGATGCCGTTGATGAAGATGTCGGATACCTTTGCGTAGGGGGCGAACTTCGTCTCGTATTCTTCTCCGTGCTGGTAAAAGTGCCGACGCTCGATGGTCCGACCGGACGGATGACGGATGTAGTCCTCCACGGTCAGTTGGGTGAAGCTTGCACCTGCGTCCGCGCCCAAATTCAGATATTCCCTGGGGGAGACCTTCGCAAAACCCATGTCCTTCAGCACCTGAGCGGCCCCCATACCCACCCGGCCCGTGCCGGTAAGTACCACCCGGAGGCCGTCCGGCAAATGAGTGTCGGCGTACACCTTTTTAGCCGCCGCGTAGTCGTGCAGGGTATGGAGGCGGGGGAGTTCGAAACTGCCCGTCCGCCGGGCGTAGGCCCAGACCGCGTTGTGGGCGCCCACCATGCCGGCCCAGCGGCCGAAGGCGATCAGGCGCTTGCCCTTTTCGTTGGTGAGGTACTCGTAGTCGGTGTGGGTGATCCCCCTGTCCAGCAAAGCCCGCATGAGGTCCTGGTTATAGGGCTGCTCCTTGGCCACGTGGGCGAAAAAGCAGTAGGTCTTGCCCGGGATCAGCTGATCGATGGGTACTTCCTTGATGCCCAGCAGGAGCTGGCGGTCGGTGATGTCTTCCACCACCGGTACGCCCAGTTTGGCGTACTCCCCATCGGAAAAGGCGCGTCCGGCACTGGGCTGCACCACGATGTCGTAGCCCTGCTTGCGCAGCCGGGCCACCTGGTTGGGCGTGAGCGGAACACGGGCGTCGGGCGGCACCTTACCCTCACGGATGACGGCGATGGTAGGAAAATCGGTCTTGGGGTCGGGCATGGTCGGGGGAATTAGAGCCGGTCGGAAACGGGGGGAAGCTGGTTCTTGGGGCGGGGCCACCAGCCCCGGTCGAGCCATTCCTTGTCCGGGTAAAATTTGAATTGAAGGAAGTACATCGCGATGCCGATGAGCAGGCCGAGGGCGGCCCCGACGGTGACGTCGCGCAGGAAGTGAAAGAGTAGGTACATACGGCTGAAGCCTACTTGCGCGGCCACCAGGAAGCAGAAGATGCTGATGGCCACCTTCGGCCGGCGCACGTTGAAACAGACGAAGCCATAGAGGGCAAAGGCCGAAGCGGAATGTCCGCTGGGGAAGCTATTGAAGCCCCAGTTTCGCATATTTTCGTTGAAGAGGTCGAGGCTGTGCCACACCTCCTCGGCGTTATCCATGAACCAGCGCATGGGCCGTGCCTGGGCGAAGATGCCCTTGGCGATGGCGGTGATGATACCCGCCGCGGCGCCGGTGAATACGGCAAAAATGGCCGTTCGCCAGCGAATGGCCGAAGCGACCAGCAGTACGATGGCGTAGGCTTCGGGCTCTCCGAGACGGGTGCCGAGAATGAACAGCCGGTCCGCCCAGGGCCGTCGCATTTTGTTGATGGCGACCAGAATATCTCCCTGGTTGTTAGTGGCCAGTACGTAGGCGTTGAAGAGGAGCAGCAGCACGACCCCGGACAGGAAGAAGCGGTTGGCGTGCAGGAAGGTCTTCCATTTTCGTTCGGGCGGTGGCAGTACCGGTACTTCGGGGGCATCGAGCATGGCCGCAAGATAGCATTTGGTCCTTAGAGGCTCGCGGCCTGCTTTCCTACCCGTGCCCGGAGCTGACGCACCACGTTACCGACCGCCTCGGTGTTCACCAGTTTGGCATCCTTCATGGCCCGCAGGGTGATCCAGAGACTGACCGGAAAGAGAATGATACAGGGCAGCCAGCCGGCCAGGGCCCCGCCCACCACGAAGCTTTCGGCCAGCTTGCGGCAGAAAATGGTCAGGATGATGAAGATCACGAAGAAGATCACGCTCACCAGGATGGGGTAGCCGAAACCTCCCTTGCGCACGATGGCGCCCATCGGGGCACCGATGAAGATGAAGATGATACAGACCAGCGCCATGCTGTACTTCATGTGCAGGTCATAGACGTGCTTCACCCGGGTCTCCCGGATGCCGGGAAGGAGACGAACGGTATTCTTCGCCTGTTGCACGATCGAGCGATTGTTGGATTCGGTACGGCCGAGAAAGCGTTTACGGGTTACTGCGTCCGCCCGCATGAGCAGGGCATTCAGCCCCGGCCATGCTTCGGTGTCCTTCACCAGGTAGTGATCGAGGGCCTGCTGCTGGCGGGAAAGCCGCAGTTTTTCGCGCTGATCTACGGGTGTTTTGTAGCTAGTGGTATACTGGCTACCCTTATCTCCCCTGAGCCGCTCCATCCGCTGGGCGGTAGCGGGGGGCGATGATGTATAGGCATTATTCGCCTGTGCCTCGCCGAGCAGTTGGAGACTGTCCCGCCTCAGTTGATCGGCTTCCCGCTGCAGGCGTTCCTCCTCCCGCAGGGGCCGGATCACCCGCTCGTCCTTCGGAAGCCGGGTGAGGTAAGCCGTCACGTGGTTGCTAATGGTTTGCTTGTGCTCCGCCAGGTCCAGGTCGATGGAGTCCACGCCCTGTTGCAGCTGCCAGGTGGCGAGCATACTCCGGTTCTGGGAGAACAGGTTGGTACTGTGCCGCTTCAGGTCGAATTCACTGAGGTCGAATATTTTGGTGTAGCTGTCGAAACTGGTCCGGGTAAAGGGGGTGGAACCACTGCTGCCGGCCTTACTGCGCTGTTCGACGTACTGGTGGCCGTCGTACAGGTTCATCACGAAGTAGTTGGTGTTGGGCGGGGAAAACATCTCCCCGGTCTTCGCCACGATCTCGGAGAGTTCCCCGGTGGTGGCCTTGCTGTGGTCGTAGATCAGGACGTCGCTGATGTCGCGGCCGTTGTCACTGCGGCCCCCGAGACGGATGGCGAAGTTCTGGAAGTCTTCATTAAACACCCCGGGTTCCATGTTGAGGGTGGGCTTTTTAGACTGGATGTCGTACATCCGGGAACCGAACTGGAGATTGGCCGCCGGAATCACGTAGTCGTTCGTGGCGTAAGAAATTCCCGCCGAGAGCACGCCGAAGAAGATGAGCGGAGCCATCAGCCGCAGCAGACTCACGCCGGCACTCTTGAAACTACTGAGTTCGTAGTGCTCGGCCATTCCGCCCATCACCATGACCGAAGAGATCAGCAGGGCCAGCGGCAGGGCCAGGGGAACCAGGCCGACGCACTTGTAGGCCATCAGTTCCATGATGAGGAAAAAACCCAGCCCCTTGCCGGCGATGTCATCCAGGTACACCCACAGGATCTGCATGAGCAGGACAAACATGGCGATCGCAAAGGTCACCACGAAGGGACCGATGAACGACTTGGCCATCAGTTTGTCGAGCTGCTTGAACATGGGGCGAAGGTACGCCGGGAGAGTGTTTAGGAAATCTTAATTGTGGGGAATGGCGCATAATGGCCCATCGCATAATGCCCCATCGCATAATGCCCCATCGCATAATGGCCCATCGCATAATGCCCATCGCATAATGCCCATCGCATAATGCCCCATCGCATAATGCCCCATCGCATAATGCCCCATCGCATAATGCCCCATCGCATAATGCCCCATCGCATAATGCCCCATCGCATAATGCCCCATCGCGTGGGGCCCATCGCGTGGGGCCCATCGCGTGGGGCCCATCGCGTGGGGCTAAAGCGCCCACGCTGCAAAAGGAAGTCGCTGAAGCGACTTTGCCGGGTGCTATAGTCGCTTCAGCGACTTGCTCCTATCAGCGAGTGCGCTTTAGCCACTCGCGGGTGCGGGTGCGGGTGCGGGTGCGGGTGCGGGTGCGGCGGGTGCGTGCGGTACGTATGCGGGTACGTATGCGGCTCGCGCACGCGACTCGCGTATGCGGGTGCTATTTACCCCGTTCGTACTCCTCATCCTCCAAATCCCCCTTGAATACCCGGTCCGTCTGGCTGCCGTCCGCCTTGTCGTTTTCCAGGGAATAGCTGGTGTCGTTGATCACGTTTTGCCGGGGGTCGTTCTTGCCCAGTCGCTTGTTGCGCTGCTGGTGCTGCGACCGTTTGGTCACGAAGAATACGATGGCCAGCACGATGGCCGCACCGGCGATCCACCAAACATCTTCGTAGAGTTCGTTGGATTGGAGCAGGAGGGAGTACAGGAGGTTGGTCATGGGAAAAGTTTTGTTATTAAACCGGTATTCGGGGTCGGGATGTTCGGGTACGGGTTCTGAATCGGATACGGAGCTGATCTGCCGGCGGCGCGCAGGTGCAAAAAATCCCCGACCGGCGGGACCGGGCGGGGATTGTCTGCGAAGCCGTAGCGGAAGCGTTAGGCGCCCACTACTTCTCCCCGGACGGGTTGATCGATGGATTTGGCCTTTACCGCCGAGTCACTGACCTTCCCGTGGAGGGATTCCATATCAATGACGTGCCGGAACTCGTGGTCCGCTGAGTTTTCCTTCAGGGTGGACATCACCTCGTTGATCTGGTCCATCTTGATCAGTTTGATCCGGGGGCGGATGCCGTGCTCGGCGCAGAGGTCGACCACTTCCTGGGTTTCCCGGACCCCCCCGATCAGGGAACCCGCTACCTGGATGCGGTTAAACACCACGTCCGCCGGAACGAATTCGGGGACCGAGATGAAGTTACCCACGATAACCAGGGTAGAGTTCTTCTTCATCACCGAGATGAAGGGAGCCAGGTCGAAGGGGTAGGGGATGGTGTTGATCATCAGGTCGATGCTCTGGGCGTGCTGCTCCATCGCGTCCTCATCGCCGGTAACGACTACCGCGTCGGCGCCCAGTTTCAGGATGTCCTCCCGCTTGCTTTCGTGACCCGTGAAGGCGATCACCTTCGCTCCCAGGGCTTTACCGAGCTGTACGGCCATGTGCCCGAGTCCGCCGATGCCGGCTACGCCGAGCGTCTGCCCCTTCTGGAGATTCCAGTGCTTCATGGGGGAGTAGGTGGTCACGCCGGCGCACATGATCGGCCCTCCGTACTGCGGCTCGATGGCATCGGGAAGGGTGATGGCAAATTCCTCCCGGACGACCATATGCGTGGTGTAGCCACCGTAGCTGTTGCTGCCGTCCGGCTTGGTGGGGCCGTTGTAGGTCAGCGTTGCTCCCTTGGGGCCGCTACAGTATTGTTCCATGTCTTGCCGGCACTCCTCACACTGCTGACAGCTGTTGACCATACAGCCGACGCCGATGGAGTCGCCCACCTTGAACTTGGTAACACCCGCACCGACGGAAGTGACGCGACCGATAATTTCGTGACCCGGTACGCAGGGGTAGACGGAGTTGCCCCAGTCGTCGTTGACCTGGTGGAGGTCCGAGTGGCAGACGCCGCAGTAGGTAACTTTAAAACCGATTTCGCCCGCCCGTGGATCCTTTCTTTCAAAAACAACGGGCTCTAAATCTTTCTTGGCGGCCGTAGCGCCGTATCCGTAAACTTTCATAATGCACTAAGTTAAATTGGGTAAGTAAGGCCTGCCGGTACTATGCCCGCCAGACATATATGAAAGAGATATAACGGTCTCTCTGTTCGCTCCCGGTAACTGTCGCCCCCGTAAAACGTTATAACGGCTAAACGACCCGTGCACCCAAAATTCACCGTAACCCCGGAAATCTCCTCCGGCCTCTCCGAAATTCCCGGGGACTGGACCACCAGAGACTACGCCGAGATCCTGCGCCTCACCGATTACGGGGAGATCAGGGACCTATCCGATACCGACCTCCGCGACATGGCCCTGATGTCCCTGTCCGATCTGCCCAAGAACGAGTCCGCCGAACTCCTCATGAACTACGTCTTTCCGGAGGGAGAACTCACCCCCGGACAGGTGCAGAATGCTTCCCACGAAATGGACACCGAAAAACTCTGGGAAGAATATCCCGAGCCGCCGCGGCACCGCAATTTCTTCCGGGTGGGCTCCTTGCTCTACCTGGCCTACAATGGCGGGTTTCCCAAGCCGGATGCCCGCCAGCTGACCGTCAGGGTAAAGCCCGCCGGCGCGGAAGGGAAGGCACTGCTCTCCCGTCCGGCCCCGGCCCTGGTACTCCGGCTGCTGGCGGTGGGCATGGACGGTCACGCCCTCCTGCACCGACTTTACGAAGACGAGCTGAAGGGAGAGGAGTTCGAAGCCGCCGAGCACATCGTCTGGTCCGTCCGGTCCACCCCGCGGGAAGATGGAACGTTCACCCTCGACGTCCTCAGTTCCGACTACTGGCTGGAGGCCTACGACCCGGGAATGACGTATGAGTGCACGGCCTGGCCGTAGTTTATTACCCTTTGACCTGATTCTTCCCCGCCAGATCGATCAGAAAGGCATAGTCCCGCGCCACTTCCTTCAGGCGCTCGAAGCGGCCGGAAGCACCGCCGTGACCGGCCTCCATGTTGGTGTGCAGCAGCAGGGGCTTGTTGTTGGCCCGTAGTTCCCGCAGTTTGGCGACCCACTTGGCCGGCTCCCAGTACTGTACCTGGCTGTCGTGTAGTCCGGTGGTCACCAGCATGGTGGGGTAGTCCTGGGCACCTACCTGGTCGTACGGGCTGTACGTCTTGATGTAGTCATAGTACTCCTTGTCGTTGGGGTTGCCCCACTCGTCGTACTCCCCGGTGGTCAGCGGGATGCTCTCGTCGAGCATGGTGGTGATCACGTCCACGAAGGGAACGGCCGCCACCAGCCCGTCGTAGAGGTCGGGGCGCATATTGGCCACGGCACCCATCAGGAGGCCACCGGCGCTGCCGCCCATGGCGTAGAGGCGGTCCTGGCTGGTGTACTTCTTTTCGATCAGGTACTCTCCGACGTCGATGAAGTCGGTGAAGGTATTTTTCTTCTTCAGCAACTTACCGTCCTCGTACCAGCCGCGGCCCATTTCCTGTCCGCCCCGGATGTGGGCGATGGCGTAGACGAAGCCCCGGTCCAGCAAACTCAGGCGGGCGATGCTGAAACTAGGATCCATGCTGTACCCGTAGCTGCCGTAGGCGTACTCCAGCAGGGGGGCGGTACCGTCCAGCGGCGTATCCTTCCGGTACACGATACTCACCGGCACCGGGGTACCGTCGCGGGCGGGAACCATGATGCGTTCGCTGCGGTAGTTATCGGCGCTGAAGTCACCGAGTACGGGGTTCTGCTTCAGCAGGGTCTTTTCCCGCGTCCGCATATTGTAATCGTAAGTGGAACCCGGCGTGGTCAGGCTCTGGTAGCCGTAGCGGAGCAGGTCGGTATCGAAATCGACGTTCTGGGTGGCGTAAGCAACGTAGGCGGGGTCCTGGAATTCCAGGTAGTGCTCCGCTCCCTCGAAGGGTCGGACGCGGAGCCGCGTCAGACCGTTCTCCCGCTCGCTCAGCACGAGGAAGTCCCGGAAGATCTCCACGTCCTCCAGCAGCACGTCGTCGCGGTTGGGGATGACGGTCTCCCAGTGCTCCTGTCCGGTCTTGTCCTCCGGCGTCACCATCAGCTGGAAGTTTTTAGCATCCTTGTTGGTCACGATGTAGAAACGGTCTTCGAAGTGGGCGATGCTGTACTCCAGGTCGCGCTCGCGGGCCTGGAACATGCGGGGTTCGGCCAGCGGGGTCTCGGCGTCCAGCAGCCGGTACTCGCTGCTCAGCGTCTGGGCGGAGGCAATAATGATGTACTTCATCGACTTACTGCGGTACACGTAGGTGCTGAAGGTGTCGTCCGGCTCTTCGTATACGACCGTGTCGTCCTGGGCGGCGGTGCCCAGTTCGTGGCGCATGATTTTGTAGGCGCGCAGGGTCTCGTCCTTCACGGAGTAAAAGAGGTACTTGCCGTCGGCGCTCCAGACGCTGCTGCCCGTGGTGTTGGGAATGACGTCGGGCAGGTTCTGCCCCGTCAGCAGGTCCTTGATGCGGATGGTGTAAATACGGCGGCTCAGGGTGTCGATCCCGTGGGCGACGTAGCGGTTGTCGTCACTGATGTTAAGGCCGCCGAGGGCGTAATAATCGAAGGGCTCGGCCATCTCGTTGACGTTGAACATCACTTCCTCCTCCCCGCCGTCTACGGGCGTACGCAGGTAGATGGGGTACTGCTCTCCGGTGTTGTACTTGGTCTGGTACACGTAGCCGCGGCGGGTGTAGGGCACGCTGCTGTCGTCCTCCTTGATGCGTCCCTTCATCTCCTCGAACAGGTCGGTGCGCAGTTGTTCCTGGTGGGCGGTCATCTCCTTGAAGTAGGCATTCTCACTCTCGAGGTAGGCGATCACTTCGGGGTCTTCCCGCTGGTTGAGCCAGTAGTAATTGTCCGTGCGGGTATCCCCGTGGATGGTGAGTTCCTTGGGTACTTTCTTGGCCTGGGGTTTGGGTTGGTCGACTTTGTCGTACATCTTGCTGGGGGTTGTGGGGGTTGCCTCACTCATTTCCCGCTGGCAGCCCAGGGTGAGGTAGGCGAGCAGGCAGAAAAGGAGCATTTTCGTCGGGAACATACGCATTGGGGTTTGGTTGAGCTGCCGAAAGATAAGGGCGGCGGGGCGCAGGTGCGGGGTTGTTAACAAAGAAGGTATGGTAGTTTCTCCTATCTTGCGTCCCCATGACGAAGTTCATCATCAGGCTCCTTGGCTTTTTACTCCCCCTTGTTTGCCTTGCCGTTGCCCCACTGCTCGTTCTAATCGGTTCGCGAGAAAATTTTACTGATCGGGAGGCCGTACTGTCCCCAACCATTCAGCGAGTGGGATATGCCTACAATCAGCCCAATTACCGCTACCTGAAGTGGGCACGTCTACAAAATGGACCCCCGTATACAGTTGTTGCCCTTGGTTCAAGCAGGGTCCTGCAATTCCGGTCCGGGGAATTTACTCATTCCTTTTACAATGCGGGATTTTCGATTTCGAGCCTGACGGACTTCGAGCCTTTTTTGCGTGCGATACCTCTCCGAAAGCTACCGGAGTATTTGATTATTGGACTTGATCAGTGGATGTTCAACGACAACTGGGATGATTTTTCTGGGCGCAAGTCCATTCGTAGTTGGGGTAAGTCCTTTAGCTATTTTCCATCCAACGAAACTATTAAGGGGGTATACGGCGACTTACTAACCGGCAAATATCATTTACTCGATTACTGGAGAGGGGGGAGGGAAAATACGGTCGGACTTGCAGGCCATGTCCAGGGCAGTGGAATCCGACCGGACGGTAGTATGGATTACGGATCGCTTATCGAAAGATTGATATCAGGAGACAGTACGACAAGTGACTACAGGTTTCAAAACACTTACGGTAGAATTACCCGAGGAGACCAACGCTTTGAGTACGGAGCGCGCTTGAACGTTGCCGCCCTACCGGTGGTTCGTTCTTTGCTGGCGTATTGCGCCGCGCAGGAAATTCACGTCGTTGCCTTTATACCTCCGTTGGCAGATGAGGTCCATGAGCGCATGGTCAGCAGCGGGAAACACACGTATTTGGCTGAGATTATTCCTAATCTGCTGCCCCTTTTCGATGAGCATGATTTCGAATTGCATAATTTTATGACCCTTAGTCTAGCCGGATCCGATGACACGGAAGCTATTGATGGGTTTCACGGCGGGGAACGTACTTACCTGAAGCTGTTGTTACGTATGTTAGATCATGGCTCACGGTTAAGGAAGATAACTGACCGGGGTTTGTTGGAGCAACAGTTGGTGGCTGCTCCAAATACTATTGAAGTATATCAACAATAATCGCTTTTGCTCTTCAATTCCATTGACTTTGCTATATTTCTTCCCCTTGTCTTTCTTTTATACTGGGGAATAGGCGCCAACAGGTTACGTATCCAGAACGGATTGATCGTCGTAGCCAGCTACGTCTTTTATGGCTGGTGGGATTGGCGTTTTCTGAGTCTTGTCTTATTTAGCACCGTCGTAGATTTTTTAGTGGCTCGTGGGCTTCACCGGGAGGCACGGCCCGATAGGAGGAAACTATTATTATGGATTAGTATTTTAGTTAACTTAGGATTCCTGGGCTTTTTCAAATACTATAATTTTTTTCTCGACGGTTTCGTAACCGCTTTCTCTCTGCTGGGGCGAAAACCGGAACTGACTTCCCTAAATGTCATCCTGCCGGTTGGGATCAGCTTCTACACCTTTCAAACGCTGAGTTACACGATTGATGTTTATAGAAAAAAACTGGTGCCAACCAGAAACTTTACCGCCTTCGCCGCCTTCGTCAGTTTTTTTCCACAGTTAGTGGCAGGCCCCATCGAGCGAGCAACAAATCTCCTGCCTCAATTTTTTCGGCGGCGAATCTTTAGCTACGAACGAGCGGTTGACGGATTGCGACAGATGCTATGGGGGCTGTTTAAGAAGATGGTCATTGCCGACAATTGCGCGGAGGCGGCCAACGTTATTTTCAACAACTCGGATGCCTATTCGGGTAGTACCCTGGTACTCGGGGCGATCTTTTTTGCGTTTCAAATATATGGTGACTTTTCCGGCTACTCAGATATTGCCATCGGTTCCGCCCGCCTATTTGGGTTTGATATGCGCCAAAATTTTGCGTTCCCCTATTTTTCCAGAGACATCGCGGAGTTTTGGCGGCGCTGGCACATCTCTCTGTCCACCTGGTTTCGCGATTATCTTTATATCCCATTGGGAGGAAGTCGGGGAGGGACTATAATGAAAGTCCGTAACACATTCATTATTTTCTTGGTAAGTGGTTTGTGGCATGGAGCGAATTGGACCTTCGTGATTTGGGGGCTGCTCAACGCCCTGTACTTCATACCCCTTTTGCTTTTCAATAGGAATCGAAGTCATTTAGACACCGTAGCTGGTGGAAGTCGGCTACCCTCGTTAGGGGAACTGCTGAGAATGACGGCCACTTTTGCCCTCATTACACTCTCATGGGTTTTCTTTCGGGCGGAAAACCTCCACCACGCTTTTGCATATCTCGGAGGTATGCTATCCGGGGACCTCTTAACGGTGCCTAACTTTCCAGGAATTCGGGATGCCGGAACAACATTAATACTGATTATTCTCTTCCTGGCTGTGGAGTGGCAGGGCCGTACCGATCAGTATGCCCTGGAGTCCATTGGTGACCGCTTACCCTCTCTTCCACGTTACTTGACTTATTATTTGCTCGTGGGAGCTATTTTCTGGTTCGGGGGAAAGGAACAAGCTTTTATTTATTTTCAGTTTTAGTGCCGGTGCGAAACGGATCATTTCAAGTTACATCCCGATCCTTTCTCCCATCCGGACGGCCGTTTCCAGTTGTCGTTCGGTATTGCGCAACAGGTCCTCATCCAGCGTAAAGGAACCGGCCGGGAACAGGAGCACGACGGAAGACCCCCCGAAGGCGAAGTAGCCCATCTCGGCGGCCTTACTGACGGGGCGATCGGGTCGGTAAGTGGGGTTAACGCTGCCCACCATGGTCGCGCCTACGGGAATGATCAGCATCTCTCCCCGTCCGTCGGTGGCAAATCGGCAAAGCTGCTTCTTGTTTCCGGTGAACACTTCGGTGAAATGCTCCTCCAGGGCAAGCGGAGAGACGGAGTAGTAGGTGCCCGCAATGTCCTCCGGGGCTGACGGAATACCCCCGTACGGAAAATGATACCGGTGGTAATCCCGGGGTGCCAGTCGCAGAATGACCATGGAGCAGCCGTCGTACTCCCGTTCCAGTGCCTCATTCTGCAAAAATTCCCTGAGGGTGAATTTTTCTCCCTTCACGTAAAAACTGTTGACCGCCGAGACGCGCTCGAAGGCCAGTAGCTTCCCGTCACCGGGGGAAACCAGGCCATCCCCTACCGTACGGGTACCCGGCTTCAGTTTCCGGTAGAAAAAGTCATTGAAGGAAGTAAACTCGCTTACCTTTTTTCGGACGTCACTCAGGTCGACGTCCAGCGAATCGATGAAGGGCTGAATTTTGCCGGTGGACGCCGAACTGTCCATCAGTTTGCCGTACCACTCCGTGATGAATTTTTGCCTGGCCAGCGGTAGCAGGGCACGTTCCCCGAAGGGGTTGTTGTACAGGAAGTCCAGCACCGCCTCACCCGGCGGGTGTTCCGTTTCCAGGGAGCCGGTAGCCCGGTTGATGTAGGTGATGTCCATAGTTTTAATTTACACTCAGTGTGGGATAGACTCCGGAGGGCCACGATTGTTGCGATTTTTGAGTTGGTATTTCATCGGCAGTTAAGATTCTGCCATTGCGTACTTGCATCTTATCACCAGAAGTTACAACCTTATGAGGGGGGATAGTCCGGAGTAGCTGGCGATCGCTTCGCAACCGGTTGGTTTGGGCTACAAGTCTCGACCGGGGCTCCGGCGTTAACTAAAACTCTAGGCTATGCGGCAATTTTGGTTACTCCTACTGATACTGCTGTCGGGTTGTTCTGCTGAGCTATCCTCACCGGATTACGCCGCGTACACCTGGACTTACGACCCCACCGCCACCCTCGATACCGTTTACACGGGGGCGGCCCTCACCCTGGGCTCCCGGCTGGAATTCACCGAAGGGACCGTGGTGGTCCGAAATCCTTACCGGAGTAGGTCGATCTTTCCGATCGACCTTCGCCGGCCCGGAATCCCCGATTCCTTTACCCACTTCCTGACGGTCGCGACCATTTCGGAAACGGAAATTGAAGTCACCAGCCACGTACCCGATCGCCCGACCGTCACGAAATCCTACTTTCGCCGGGAACTCGCTATCGATACCGTGGCCATCGATGAACTGCTGAACCGGGCCTATCGGGTAGAATTTCCCGGCCGGGATACGGTCGACCTGCACTTCTCCCTCGGCGATCCGGGGGGAGATGATAGGTTTAACGTAGTACTGGTCACGGCCCGTCGCCCCCCGAAAGACACGACCAGTTTTAGTTACGACCGTTACGGCCTGACGAATAGGGTGCCGGTCCGGCTACGCTATAGCGAGGGGGTGGCACTCTCCGGCCTGGGACGGCTCGACGAGGCTGACGGCCGAAGCAATGCTCATTACACCATACACCGAGATAAAAACGGTGAGCTTATTATCCGCTATCTAATCCGACACGGTAACCTTCGGCAGCTTCGCGAATTGCCACTCGTTCCTCTGCCGCCGGTGGTTCCTGAAGTGATACAGGTAAGTGACGTAGTTAATTTGTTGAACGGCGGAAAATTTTCCGTTGATAGCAAGATTATTTTTCCGGATTCCGCAGGTATTCATACCCTCCGCCCGGGTGACGATCGGGCGGTCGCTGTCGCGGATCTCGACCAACTGGATTTCCTGTTCTCCCCGAACGGAGACTTTGCCCTGCTGAACGGCAATCGACAGGTCGAATTTTGTCACTGGGCACTCTCACCCGATCGCCGGATGCTACAATTTTATGACGGGGAGATACCCGAGCGGGGTGGTGTAGACATCCTGTCCTACACCGAGAACGGAATGATCTTTCAGTACCCGCTAAGTGTCATTACGCCGGTACAGTCGGATTCCGAATATACCACTTACGCGGAGGTACTGGCCCGGGTAAGGGTCGTCCTACGGTAAGTCTTCTGAAATCACTAAATTTCTGCTCGGACTACAAGCCTCCCCACCGGGGTTCCCGATCAAACCCACCCAGCACCTATGAAATACCCTATACTTTTATTACTGCTTACACTGGTGAGTTGTGCCTCCGAACCCAACCCACCCGATTACGCCGCCCACACCTGGATCTACGACCCGGCGGCTACCACCGATACGATCTTCGCCGGGGCCGACCTCACCATCGGGTCGACCATCACCTTTACCGATAGCACGGCGGAGATCAGCAACCCGTACCGGGCAGCCCGTTTGATCAGCTTGCCCCTGCGCGCCGCCGCCCCGGACTCCGTCAAGCATGTCCTGTCGGTGGAACCGGTCTCCGGGGACGTGATCCGCGTTACGGCCACCACCCCGACCCGGACCTACAGCCGCAACTACTACCGGCGGGAGACGGCCCCCGATACGGTAGGCCTCACTGAATTGCTGGGTCGGTCCTTTCGCACGCAATTCCCCAGTGGGCGGGAGGTGGATTTTCACTTCGGCACCGGCGACCCCGGTAGTAAGGGAGCGGCCGAAGTACCGCTGCTCGGGGCGCAGTATGTCGCTAAGGATACCGGCAGCTACTACCAGGACAATGGAGTGCTGGAGAATCCGCTCATTTTTCTGCAGCAGGACAACGGCCTGCGGCTGCACCAGCTGGGCCTTTCCCAACTGCTGGGGCTGGGGGGAATGGAAGCTTACTTTACCGTACACCGGAGTCCGGATGCGGGGTATGCCCTACACTACGTCACCCGACATAAGAATGAGCGGTTTGTCGGTCGGGTAGCCCTGGAGGAACTCCCCCCCGTCATCCCGCCGGAAGTGCCGCTCAGTAACGTCGTTAACCTGCTCAACGGAGGACTTTTCGAGGTGGATACGGAAATCGAATTTCCCGATTCCGTCGGTGTGGCGTTCGCCTACGAGGAAGATTTCAGGGGCGTTTCCCTGGCGGAGGCCGAACGGCTGGATTTTCTTTTCTCGCCGGAGGGGGATTTCGTACTCTTTAGCGGGGAAAGGCAACTGCGACTGGGCAAGTGGGCCATCGACCCCGCGCGACGCTCGATCGCACTGTCCGGATCTAAGGGCAGAACCGGCCCCGGTGGGCTACCCATCCTGTCTTACACCGACGAGGAAATGGTTTTTCGCTACCCACTGGACATACTGACCCCGGAGCCGAAGGGAACAAAGTTGCTTTCCTACGTGCCAATTAACGCAAGGGTGACCGTCCGGCCCCGCTAGGTCTTTACCTTTGCAG
Organism: Lewinellaceae bacterium; assembly: GCA_963838715.1. Taxonomy (GTDB): domain Bacteria; phylum Bacteroidota; class Bacteroidia; order Chitinophagales; family Saprospiraceae; genus Neolewinella. Next base: position 327,083 of record CAWISE010000009.1, on the reverse strand, counting down.
CATGGAGAAACTCATGCGCCAGCACTGGTGGAAAGCCCTGTCCGTCCTCATCCTGCTCTACGCCTTTACGGTGGGGTTACTCACCCCGCTGAAACCGAATGTGGTCACCGTCACCCCCTCGGTTGTCGAGGCCGGACAAACGGTAGAGCTGGAAGTGCTGGGCTACAACACCCGCTTTACGGAGGGGGAGCAGCGTGCCTGGTTGCGGGTAGGCGACGAGTTGGGACTGGCCGCTACCTCCGTCACGGCCGTCGACGATCGCCGGGCCGTGGCCACTTTTGAATTGCCCGCCGCCATGCCCGCTGCGGGGTCAAGCAGCCGCCTTTCCCTGGTCATGAACAGTACGACGGACGGCGCCTTCGTAGCTCCGGATGCCGTGGTGCTGAACGCCGGTAACAGCGGGGCCGCTGAGAATGTTACTCCCTGGCGGGTCTCCGCCCTTAAGAAAGGTGACCTCACCGAGAGCGAACGCATGACCTTCCCGTATCGCGGACTACTGGCCGAGACCATCCGGAATACCTACTTCCACGTCAGCCTCTGGTTCGCCATGATGTTCCTCTTCATTGCCGCGGTCGCCTACTCCGTTAAGTACCTGCGCCGACAGCGGGCCATGAGTATCGGCACCCTGGAAACCGTGAGCGCCAGCGACCTGAGCCCCCGGGAGAAAGCCGACTTCTGGAGTGTGTCCTTTACCTCCGTCGGGATGCTCTTCGGTATCCTCGGGTTACTGACCGGGGCCGTCTGGGCCAAGTACACCTGGGGCAGTTACTGGAGCTGGGACATCAAGCAGTTCACTACCCTGATCGCCCTGCTGATCTACGCCGGCTACTTTGTACTGCGCGCCAGTTTCCGCGACCCCGAGCAGCGGGCGCGGCTGGGGGCGGTCTACAACATCTTCGCCTTCATCTGCCTGATCCCCCTGATCTACATCCTGCCCCGCCTGAGCGGTAACAGCCTCCACCCCGGAGCGGCGGGTAACCCGGCCATGGGCGGGGAGGACCTGGACAACACGATGCGGATGATCTTTTACCCGACGATCATCGGGTGGACGTTGTTCGGGGGATGGATGGCCATGATCGGATACCGGGTAAAGGCGCTGGCGGCCAGGTCTTTATAGGGTTGCTCCACAAATACGGAAGACGCAGGAAAGGGTTTTCCTGCGTCTTCCGCGTGCATCCGGATGAGTAATCGACTAGATGGCCGGGTCGGCCGGAGTATTCGGATTGTTGTTGCGCTCCCGTTCGGGGTAGGGGTAGAAGTTCCGGTTACGCTCGTCGGTGAATACCTGGATGGCGGAACTGGGCTCCGGCCGGTCGAAGCGACGGCTGTCCTCCAGGCTCTGGCCGGTCAGGAATAATTCCAGGCGGCGCTGCAGGTACACTTCCTCGAGCAAGGCTTCGACGGACTCCTCCCCGTCGTAGCTGCCGGTGTTGGCATCAACGCCGAAGGCATCCGAGCCGGTACGAACGGCGTCGATTTGTGCCAGGGCGGCTTCGGTGTCGCCGTCGCTGCGTAATTCGGCCTCCGCGATGATCAGTCGCATCTCGTCGGGGAGGTAGATGGGAATGGAAACGGTCGGGCCGGTGAAGAATCCGGCGAGGTCCTCGATGGGCAGGCCGTTGAGGTTATTTTCGTCCAGGGGAACGAGGTAGAAATCGAACCGTCCGTCCGAGTCATCCAGGTCGAAGGAAGCCGGTAGTCCGAAATTGTCCCGGGGCTTGAAGTTGGGAGCCCCGTTCAGGAAAACCCGGCTCCACACGGGGTTAGCGTTCATCAGGTCGTACTCGAATACGGACATGACGCTCAGGTCTACGTTACCGGCCGCCGTGATGGCCGCTTCGTAGTTGCCGGCGTAGAGGTTGAACCGGGCCAGCATGGCGGAGATCGTGTTCGGCAGATCCATGCCACCGAGAACGACGGACTGGAACTCATCCGTGACGTCGCCTCCCCGCAGGGCGGCCTGGGCCGCCTCGAGAGCCGTGATGGCAGCCTCGAACCCCGCCTGGCGGGAAACGAAGGCGGCGTTGTTGTCGATGTCCGGTTCGACTACGATCTGCTCGTAGTGCTGCGCCAGCGCGCCGAGTGACATGGCCTTCAGGGTCTGGGCCAGGGCGACGATACTGTTGCGGGTATCTTCCCCGAGGGCAACCCGGTCGGCCCCTTCGATCAACTCGTCGGCACTGGCCACTACGCGGAGCATGGTGGACCACAAGCCCGCCACGTTGGAATTGAAGTTCGGCAACTGACTTCCGCCGTCTTCCAGCTCGATCATGTTCTGAAAGGTGGTGGTAATGCCCACCTCGCGGGTAGTGACGGCGGGAGTCTCGATCAGCCACCGCATACCGTTTACGCTGTAGAGGCTCTTGGTGCCGACGCTGAGGGCCAGGAGCCCTTCCCGGCTATTCAGTACCTGCGCGTCGGTCGGACTGTTCGGGTTGTCGAAATTGGTTTCGCAACCGGTGGCGAGCAGCAGGCCCAGTAGGGGAACCAGCAGGCGGAACCGGCGGGCGAGGGGTGTAAGGGTAGTAATCATCGGTATTTTATTTAGTCAGCAAGACGAAGTCTGGCCGTTTACTTAGAAAGTGAGGTTGAAGCTGAGCTGGTAGGTTCTCGGAATGGGAACGCCGGCGAAGTCAAAACCCCGCACCCCGTTGCTCTGTCCGGCGGTATTGATCTCGGGGTCCCAGCCGGAGTAGCTGTCCCAGCTGATCAGGTTACGACCGATGAGGCTGATACGGACCTGCTCGATGGCCTTGGTGGCCGGGCGGAAACTGTAGTTGAGGGCGAACTCCCGCAGTTTGACGAAAGAACCGTCTTCCACGAATTCCTCAAAAATGCCGGCCTGGGCACCGCCCAGTCCCTTCGGACGATCGCCCAGCAGTTCACCGCCCACGCCGGCTCCACCACCAAACTGCGCGTTATCGAGTAGGCGGCGGTTCCAGTTAAAGATGTCAAAACCCTGGACGGCATCGAACTGCAACCGCAGCCCGAATCCCTTATAGCTGAACTCGTTGATGAGGGAGCCGAACCAGTCCGGGTTCGGGTCTCCGATGACCTTCGAACTCCTGCCGTCTTCGGTGGTCCCCCGCGTTGGTAATCCTTCGTCGTTCAGGATAATGTTGCCGCTTGCATCCCTATTATAAAACTGCCGGTAGAAGACACCCAGGGGTTCCCCCTCAATCACGAAATTAGTGGTGAAACTTCCATCCAGAACCAGCTGACCACCGCCGGCTACGTTCGTGATTTCGTTCTTGTTGTTGGCGTAAGTAGCCGTAACGTCCCAGTTGAAGTCCGCCGTCTGCACGGGGGTAGCCCGCAGGGCGAGTTCGATTCCGCTGTTTTCCAGGGTGCCGACGTTCTCGAAGCGACTGCCGAAGCCGGTACTGGGTGCTACTTCCCGGTTGATGAGCAGGTCGGTGACCGTCTGTTGGTAATAGGTAAATTCAAGACCTAAGCGGTTATTGGCGAAGGCCGCATCAAAACCAACTTCGATCTCTTCCTGTCGTTCGGGGGCGAGGTTAGGGTTGCCCTGAAGGGTAGAGGGTAGGGAACCGGTCGTACCGTTGAAGGGGAAGACCTGGTAATTGCTGAAACGGTCGAAGGGGCCGAGAGCCGTCAGGTTGCCGGCCTGTCCCCAGCTGGCGCGCAGCTTGAAAACGTCGATGGCATTACCCAGACCACCATCTTTCCAGAAAGCCTCTTCGCTCAGGATGTAGCTACCGCTGGCCTTGGCGTAAACCTGGTTCCGTTCCACGGGACCGAATACGGAAGCCCCGTCGGAGCGGATGGCACCCGTCAGGAAGAGCTTGTCACTCAAACCGAAGGTTTGCTGGACGAAAGCACCCCAGTAGGAAACCTCGGAACGACTTTCCCCCGGTTCCGTCAGCTCTCCCACGGAGGAGATGACCACGAAGGGAGCAATGCGGGAGGACTGGATGGCAATCCGCTCGTTGTTCTCGTACTGCCAGGTACCACCAATCACCGTCGTGGAAGTAATGTTGTCAGCGACATTGGTGACGTAGCTGGCATTCAGGTCGTTGTTGTACTGTAGCGTATTCAGGTCAGAACGACGGGAATATCCCAGACTCTCCGGGGAGGTGTTCCCGATGGGGATGAAGCCCGTGGCGGAAGAGTTACCGTAGTCCACGCCCAGCAGATACTTGATCGTCAGTTTTTCCATCGGAACGGCCGTCAGGGTCAGGTTCGTGATGGTCCGGTTCGTCCGGGAGCCGAACTTAAATCGCTCTACTACCTCACGGGGGTTAGAGCGAGCGACCAGGGGAGATACGACAGGAAATACACCATCTTCATTCGGAGCCGGGTCGATCCGGTTATCCGCGAACAGGAAGCCAGTGATAGCCCCGTAAGCAGCTGCGATGCCCCCGTTGGGGATGTCATTGCTGCCGGAGCGTGCGTAATTGATACCGAAGCCCATACTCAGCCAGTCGTTGATCTCCTGGTCGAGATTCAACCGGCCGCTGAAACGCTCGAAATCGGTGTTTTTTATAATGCCCTCATTTTTAAGGTAGGAGCCGGAGAGAAAGTAGCGCGTTTTGTCGTTACCCCCGGAGATGGAAAGGTTGTTATCCGTGCCCAGGCCGGTTGCGAAGAAATCGTCCTGGTAATTGAAGCGCTCCACGGGGCGGGTGGACAGGTCCGTGATGTCCCCGGGGTTCACCCATTCCAGTTCCACGTCGTTGTAGGCGATCTGCTTGCGCAGTTCGTTCATGCGGACGCTGGTGGAGAAATTGATCCGGGGGGCACCCTGCTTACCGCGCTTGGTGAAGATCTGCACAACGCCATTGCTGGCCCGGGAGCCGTAGATGGCGGCCGCCGCGGCCCCCTTGATCACCTCGATCCGGTCGATGTCGGCCGGGTTGATGTCTACGAGTCGGTTCTGGGAGTTACCGCCCAGGTCGACCAGGTTGGAAGAACTGTTGTTGACGATGATGCCGTCTACGATGTAGAGGGGGTCGGAGCTGCCGGAGATCGTCGACGCTCCCCGCAGCCGAACACTGATGCCACCGGCGGGGTCACCGCTGTTCTGTTGCACCAGGGCTCCGGCGATTTTGCCGCTCAGGGCCTGATCTACCGCAATTGCTCCGGTCTCTTCGAGGTCGGAGGCGTCCAGGGTGGAAATAGCGTTGCCGAGCTGTCGTCTGCTGGTAGCCACCGAGGCACCGGTAACTACGATCTCGTCGAGATTAAGGGCATCGTTATCCATTTCCACGCTGAGGGTGAGGTCAGGTTCCGCGGCGGAAATACTTACCTGCCGGCGCACGGTGCTGTACCCTACGTAACTGAAGACAAGCGTATAAGTGTCAGGCTCGGTGGTCCCGCTTATCTGGTAATTACCGTCAAAGTCCGTGATGGTTCCCTTGTTAACGCCCTGGATCAGGATGCTTACCCCGATCAGGGGCTCGCCACCGGCTTCCGTCACCGTACCGGAAATGGTGTAGCCGACGGACTGGGCGTGGAGGGCTGGAAGTGCGAAAAGCAGGATACAACTGAGTAGCAGTCGGCCCGTTTTAAATGGATGATTCATGTAGTGAGTGTTTAACGGAAGATGAAATCTGGCAACATAGCCGGAAAACTGGTACCAACTTACTACAATCGGTAACATGAAACAAACCCGTGACCCGTCGTCGGAAATTTGGTTACCCTCCCGACTATCCGCCGCTTACCGGAACGGCCCGCGGGGGAAAGCAGTATTTTTGCCAAAACCCCTACCGTGCGTCGTTGCCTGATCTTATTTTTTCTTGGTTGTCTTACTTCCCTCACCGCCCAGACCGAGCTGATCGTACGCTGGACCGACGCCCGGGCCGCCCGGCCGGTACCGAACGCCGAGGCCCGCTGGCTCTCCCGCCGTCTCGGCATCGAACTTCTGACCTTCCCCGACCCGGGTGCCGCCGACCGGGCCTACAAACAACTAGCCACCCACCGGCAGGTCGTCGCCTTCAGTTTCAACCGCCCCGTCGACCCGCGCCGTGACCCCAACGACCCGAACTACGGACCCGAGCAGGAGAACCTCCGCCGCGCCGGCTTCGACCGCGCCTGGGAGCTGACCACCGGTGGAACGACCTCAGACGGAAAGGAGATCGTCGTGGCCATCCTGGACGATGGCTTCGACACCAGTCACCCGGACCTGAGGGGCAACCTCTGGGAGAACCCCGCCGAAATACCGGGGGATTTCATCGACAATGACGGCAACGGGCTGATAGACGATCGTTACGGCTGGAATTTCAATGAGAACCGCGCGGGCTTTACGGCCAGTTTCCACGGCACTCAGGTGGCAGGCATCCTGTCCGCCAGGGGCAACAACGCAAACGGGGGCAGCGGAACGAACTGGGACGTGAAGACCATGCTCTTCAGTATCCGCACCGTAGCCGATATCATTGCTTCCTACGAATACGTACTCGACCAGCGAACGAAGTACAACGACAGCAACGGGCGCGCGGGCGCTTTCGTAGTGGCTACCAACGCCAGTTTCGGGGTGGAGGGCGTGAATTGCGACCAGTTCCCGGTCTGGCGCGATCTCTACGACGACTTGGGGGCCGTCGGTGTACTGACCGCCGGCAGTACGGCCAACCGTAGCTGGGACGTCGACCTGAACGGCGATACGCCCACCACCTGCCCCAGTGATTTCCTGATCGGGGTGACCAACGTAGGCCCGGACGACCGGCTCTGGCGCAGCGCCGGTTTCGGTCGCCAGAACGTCGATCTCGCCGCTCCCGGGGAGGGAAGCTGGACGACCCTGCCGTCCGCCGCCTACGGTACCTTCGGCAGTACGAGTGCCGCCGCTCCCTACGTCACCGGGGCGATCGCCCTGCTGTACGCTACGCCCCTTCCCGCCTGGACGGAGCTGATGAATAACGATCCGGCGGGAGCCGCCCGCCTCGCCCGTCGCGTACTGCTGGAGGGGGTAAACAGCCAGGCGGACCTGATGAACCGTACCGTCACCGGTGGCATTCTCGACGTGGCGGAAAGCCAGCGGCTGCTCGCCGAGGCCCTGGACAGCCAGCTGGGAACCGGTTTCGGAATTGAATCCCTCCGCCCCAACCCGGCGGATGTGTCGGTACGGATCGTCACCACGTCCCTGGTTCTCGGCAGTGCCGTAGAGATCGTACTGACGGATCGCCTCGGTCGCCGCCAACCGGTGAGCTGGCAGTCGGATGCCCCGGGCAGCGCAACGGTTTCGGTGGCCCACTTACCCCGGGGCTGGTACCTGGTGAGCGTCATCGACGGGGAGCGGGCGGCCCATTCCCCACTGGTTGTACATTAATAAAGTCTTAACAAAGGAGGGAAAACGTTAGTGAACACGGTACTCCAACCGCTGTTTTATGTCGCATACGTGGTTCACCATCACGCACTAACCAACGCATTAACCATCCTTACATAATGAAGAATCTATTTTTATTCTGTCTCCTCTTTACGGTGGGGCTTTCCTCCTGCGTGAGCAAGAAACAGTACGAAGAGCTCCAGTCCAGCCTGGCCGCCAAAGACGAAGCGCTCTCCAAGCGCGACCAGGAACTGAACCGCTACGCCGAGCGACTCGCCGAGTGTGAACGTCGGGAAGCCGGCCTGAAGGGAGAAGTGACCAACGCCCAGACCCAGATCCGCCTCCGCGAAGAGCAGGTCGACGATCTCAAGAAGCAACGCGATCAGCAGGTAACCGCCGTGGGCGACCTGACCGTCCTCAGCCAGGGCGCTAACCAGAACATCAACCGGACGCTCCAGCAGCTCGAGGGTAAGGACAAGTACATCCGCTACCTGCAGGCCGCCAAGTCGAAGGCCGACTCCATCAACCTGGCCCTGGCCGTTAACCTGAAGAGCGTACTGCGCGAGGGCATCGACGACCAGGACGTGGACATCAAGGTCGACAAGACCGTCGTCTACATCAACCTCAGCGACAAGATGCTCTACAAGAGCGGTAGCTACGAGATCACCGATCGCGCCAGCGAGGTGCTCCAGAAAATCGCCGCCATCGCCAAGAGCCGCCCGAACCTCGACCTGATGGTGGAAGGCTACACCGACAACGTGCCGATCAAGTCCGCTTGCGTGAAGGACAACTGGGACCTCTCCGTTCTCCGTTCCACCTCCGTCGTCAAGGCGCTGCAGAACCAGCACGGTATCGATCCTAACCGCCTGATCGCCTCCGGCCGTGGTGAGTACAACCAGCTGGTGGACAACAGCACCGCCGAGAACCGGGCCACGAACCGGCGTACGCGCATCATCCTGCTGCCCCGCCTGAACCAGTTCTACGACCTGCTGAACCCGGATCAGATCCCTAACTAGTTGCTGGTTACCAGCTGCTGGTAAGCACGAAAACCCCGACCCGTACCCACGGGCCGGGGTTTTCTCATTCTACCCAGATCGCCAGGACTTCCTCGTCTTCCGGTCGTACGCGGAAGGCTTCCGAGATCCGGTGACCGACCACGGCGACAATCCTGTCGTCTTCGGTGCAGAGCAGCAGCAGGGTGTCCCCGTTCAGCTTGTTGTTGATCACGAAATCCTTGATCTTCTGGTGTCCCCCCATCCCCAGGGGCTGAAATTTATCACCATTTTGCCGCGGACGCAGGTGCAGATTTTCCTTAATCGGGCGCAGGTACTGGATCCCCTCTGTCGTCAGGTCGGCGGGGCGGGGGAGGAGGGCCGCATGGAGGGTGGTTCCATCGGTCAGGAGCGTGGTGAAGGGTAGGCGGTCGATGTTTACCGTTCGTTGGTTACCGGTCGCCGGGGCGGGACGTTCACCGGGGTGGAAAGTGAGTCGTTCTTCCGTGGCCGATACCCACCCAGCCGTTCCGTCCAGTTCCAGATCGGAACGCCCCTCCACCAACTGCCGCAGCTGCTCCGGAGTGAATCCGTAGCGCTGGGTCCGCTGCCAGAGGAGCGTCCGCGCCATCTCCCGGTCTTCCGGTAGTGCGTTCCGGCTGACGACCAGGGAGCCATCCGATTCGGGGGGCAGTTGTTGGTGACTCAACCAGTCGAGCAATCCTTCCTGGTTTCTCAGCCAGCGTAGGTTCTGGCGACTTCCGCCGTCCGTCGCTCCCAGTTCGTTCATCAGGGGCAGGAGGTGGTGGCGGACCCGGTTGCGGAGGTAGTCATCCGTAGCGTTGCTGTCGTCTTCCCGCCACCGGAGGTTGTGTTCCCGGGCGTAGGCCCGCAACTCCGGGCGGGGTGTCTCCAGCAGGGGACGGGCGAGGCGATCGCGCAGGGGAAGCATCCCCCGCATTCCCCTCAGCCAGTTTCCGCGCAGCAGGTTGATGAGTTGCGTCTCCCGGTTGTCGTCCAGGTGATGAGCGGTGACCAACCGATCGTATTTATACTCATCCAGAATTTTCTTAAAATAATCATACCGTAACCGACGTGCCGTCATCTGCGTGCTTTCTCCCGCTTCCGCCAGGTTTTTGGTGTCGAAACTGACTTCGTGGTAGGGGAGGGCGTGGGTTTCGGCCAGCTCCCGTACGAATTCCGCGTCCTTGTCGGATTCCTTGCCGCGCAGCTGGAAATTACAGTGCGTCAGTCCGATAGAATATTTGAGTTCAAGTAACAGATGAAGCAGGGTGACGGAGTCCATTCCCCCGCTGACGGCGACGAGCAGCCGATCTCCGGGACCGAATAACCGATACTTACCGATAAAATCCTTGATGTTTTCCGCTAGCATTATCCGTTGGTTCGATCGGAGGTTATCGATTTTTCTCTGGCATTTACGTGGGTAAAGTAGTCAATCCACGTCTCCCCAAATCAGAAATTTCGGATCATCCTCTCTCAAATATCCTACCTACGGGGCACCAGTATCTACCGACCTCGCGATCCCTGGTAGAGGGCTTGTGGCCCTTTACCTCACTCATTATGATACTTCTCCCCCCGCAAGATCGTCATCGCCCGGTACAATTGCTCGGCGAAGAACAGCCGGATCATCTGGTGGCTGAAGGTCATTTTACTCAGGCTCAACTGACCGTTGGCCCGCTCGTACACCGCCTCCGAAAAGCCGAAGGCCCCACCGACAACGAAAATTAACCGCTGGTAGGGGCGCTGTAATTGCTTGTCCATCCAGGTGGCCAGTTGCAGACTGGTAAATTGCTTGCCCCGCTCGTCGAGCAAGATCAGCCCGTCCGCCGGCTTAAGGCGTTGCAGGATGGCTTCTCCCTCCAGTTTCTTTAGTTCTTCGGGGGGGAGTTTGCCGGCGTTCCTGATGTCCGGAATCACCTCCGTGACGATCGGCAGGTAGTGCTTCAGGCGTTTGGCGTAAATTTCCTCCCCCTGCCGCAGGTACTTCTCGGAGGTCTTGCCGATGTGGTAGACGATAACTTTCATGGTTATCACAAACGTACGACGCCCATTCACCGTCTATACCGGAAAAGAACCAAATGAAATTTAATGTATTCCCCACGCTGCTCCTGTTGGCAAGCCTCTGCCTTGCCGGTTGCGGTCAGGACGATGAACTGATCATGTCCTACGAAGACTACGACACGGACGAGGACATCAACGCTCCCATCGTAGACTGCACCGAGGCCTTTTCCGTATACGGTTACCGTACCGCCTCCGCCCCCTTTGAACCCCGTCTGCTCCAGCTGGAGGTCGGCCCGAATGGAGAGGGGCTGGCCATCGGCGGAGACCGTCATCTCTTCCGCGTGACGTGAGTACGGCGAAAACTGGGATACGCTGCCGGGCGTAGCCGATCCCCTCTTTCTCTACCTGATCGACCGGGTTTCGGACGATGTTTTCTACCTGGTATCCGGCGTGCGTAGCGGAAGCAGTGGTAACAACCGGCTGTTTCGAACGGACGACCGGGGGGTTACGCTCTCCCGAGGTCTCCCGCTTCCCCCGGGATCTCAGCTATATCAGGGGGTTGTACTTCGAGAATGCAACCGACGGGTATGCTATCGCCAATGTCGCTGAATCCTTCGATACACGACTACTGTCTACCCGCGATGGCGGCCAGTCCTGGACGGAAGTCCCTCTCTCCACTCCGCTTTCCGGAGCCGAGTTCGTGCAAGTGGAAGGCCGTATTGCCATCTTAGACAGGAACAACCTCTACCTGCTCAATCCGGATGGAACGCTTGCTCCCCGTTCGCTTCCCGACGTCGAGTTCATAGAGCAATCCACCTTTGACGGAAACGATCGGGGTTGGCTGCTTTCGGACCGAACCCTCTACGGAACGTCGGATGCCGGACGGAGCTGGGAGCTGCTGTCCGAATTACCCATCAATTTCGTTAACCAACTGATCATGAACGCGGATGGTAGCGGTATCGCCTTGGGTAGCCGGTACCGCGTCATCGGTGGAGACGCCCTCTCTTTCACCGGCCGGCTCATCGCCGAAACAACCGACGGTGGCCTCACCTGGACCGCCCGGAAAACGGATGGTGATTGTGGGTACGACCGACGGTTCTTTCGGGTAGCCGACGATCGCCTCGTCGGCGTCGGCACGGAACTGGTTATCCTCGATCGCTAACGCCACCGACGGGGCAGTACATTTAGCGGATGCAACACCCCCGCCCGCCCTGGCACTACCTGCTCCTGCTCATCCTCGCCGGAGAGTCCGTCTTCATCCTGCCGTTCATCCTGCCCCGCGTGTTCCGGCCCACCGTGCTGGAAACCTTCGGGGTCGACAATACCGAGTTGGGGCTCTGCTTTTCGGCCTACGGGGTCGTTGCCCTGTTTTCCTACCTGCTCGGTGGCCCCCTGGCGGATAAGTACGCCCCCCGCAAACTCATCGCGGTGGCCCTGTGGCTGACGGCGCTGGGAGGCTTGTACCTGGCTTCCTACCCGGACTACACCGGTCTGCGTATCCTCTACGGCTACTGGGGCTTCACGACCATCTTCCTGTTCTGGGCGCCCATGATCAAAGCCGCCCGGGTGTGGGGCGGCCCCGCGGCGCAGGGGAAGGCCTTTGGGTTCCTGGACGGGGGGCGCGGACTGGTCGGCGCGCTCTTCGGCGCCCTCGGCGTATTCATCCTGTCCACCTTTCTCGACGGCGGGCAGGCCGGTTCCGACGCCGTGGCCGCCCGGGCGGGCTTCCGTCGCATCATCCTGGTGTCGGGCGGGCTGGTGGCCGTGGCGGGGGCACTCGTGTGGCAATTCATGCGGCTACCCGGAGAGGAGGATCTGGAACTCCTCCGTAAACGGATCACCGTTTCCCAGGTCCGGGACGTACTCCGCTTACCCGCCGTTCCGCTGCTGATGGTCATCATCCTGTGCGCCTACGTCGGCTACAAACTGACCGATATCTTCTCCCTCTACGCCCGCGAGATCATGGGCTACGACGCCGTGGCCTCGGCGAGGGTAGGAACGCTGCTGCTGTTCGTCCGCCCCGTGGTGGGCATCGGTATCGGTATCCTGGCGGACCGGACGCGGCCCAGCTGGTGGCTCTTTGTCAGTTTCCTGGTAGCCGCGGCCGGAGCGCTACTCTTCGCGACCGGCCTGGTCGGGCAGTCCGCCACGCTTTACTTTTTCCTCAGTACCGGAATCGTCGCCCTCGGGGTCTACGCCGCCCGGGCGCTCTACTTTGCCGTCCTGGAGGGCGGGCAGGTACCGCTGGCCCTTACCGGTACGGCCGTCGGTCTCATCTCCCTGGTCGGGTACACGCCGGACATCTTTGCCGGCCCGGCCATGGGCTGGTTGCTGGACGGTAACCCGGGCATCACCGGCCACCGTTACGTATTCTGGATGCTGGTCGGGTTCTCCCTCGTGGGGGCCGCCGCGGCCGGTTGGTATCATCGGTTGTTCCGGGAAGGTCGCGTCAACTCGACCGCAGAATAAAGTCCACGGGGCTGTCTTGGGCGGCGGTGCGCGGGTGCGGGGTTTTTAGTATTAACCCCGGGGGGCAATACCAAACATCGGCCCGCTACGGCACCTTAGATAAGAAACCCGAACCATGAAAGACAACGCCATTACCGTCCGTACCACCGCCGCCGCCGGCCCCGAAAAGACCTGGCACTACTACACCGAAGCGGAGCACGTCATCAACTGGAATTTTGCCTCCAAGGACTGGCACTGCCCCAAAGCCGTGAACGACCTCCGGGTGGGCGGAGACTTCACCATCACCATGGCCGCCAAGAGCGGGGAGATGCATTTCGATCTGGAGGGCACCTACGATGAGGTTAATGCGCCGAAACACATCGCTTATACCCTCTCCAACGGGCGTGGGGTGACCGTCGACTTCAAAAAAGCGGACGAGGGAACGGATGTGGTTGTCAAGTTCGACCCGGAGGACGGGCAGGAAATGAAACCGCAAAAAGACGGCTGGCAAAACATCCTCAATAACTTCCGGGAATACGTGGACCGGATGGAAGAGGCTGGTTAAAAGCCGGCACCTGCGCGCCGCCGCCCCCCGACGCTTCCCTTTTCCCTAACTTTGGAGCATGACCCCGCTCCGCTGTCTTCTTGTACTACTCTGCCAGTTTGCAGCCCTGGTGGCCAGCGGCCAGTTGGCTTATGACGCCCTGGAACTTACTCCGGGCCCATACGAAACGGGCTACGCCCGTCTGACCCTGACGGACCCTTCCCGGACCTACTTCATGCGAAATGAATTCCGGGCCGAACCCGTAGACCGACCGGTTCCCGTAAGTATCTGGTATCCGGCAAAAAAAGAGAGTACGGGGAGACGGCTGGCGGTGGCCGATTACCTCGCCGTGTACACGGAGGAAATGGAGTGGGGAGAGGTGCCCGGAGACATGCTGCTGGACTGGTATTTCTACCCGGAAAACCCGGTGAAACTGTCCAACGTCCGGCAGCTGACTACGGCCCGGGAACAACCCGCCGGAACGAGCGGCAATCACCCACTTGTTGTCTACGCGCCGAGTTACGGAGCCGGTTCGGCGGAAAATTTTATGCTCTGTGAATACCTGGCCAGCCACGGTTACCTCGTAGCCGCCGCGCCGAGCCGGGGCGCGGACGACCTGCAACTCGAAGGGGGAACGATCCGGGACGCCGAGGCCCAGAGCCGCGACCTGGAGCTGCTGATCGACCAGGCGGAGCGGTTCGGCTACGTGGATAAGAGCAGCATCTACCTGGTGGGGTTCAGCTTCGGCGGCCTCTCGGACGTGATCACCGCCCTGCGCAACCGCCGGGTCGCCGGCGTGGTGAGCCTGGACGGAACGGTGAAGTACCACCCCGAAGTGCTCGCGAAGAGTGCCTGGTATACGCCCGGCCGGCTCACGGCTCCCTTCGTTCACTTCAGCCAGGACGAGATCCCGTCCGAAGTGCGGGAGGAACAGAACATACCCGCTTCCCTGGATACCGCCTTTACCTTCCTGGACGACCTTGGCGGCCCCCGCTACGAATTTCGAATGGAGGACCTGAGCCACGGCCATTTTGCCAGTTTCGGTCTCCTGTTCCAGGAGCGGGACCCACGCCAGGATACCTCCTACGCGGCGATCGGAGACGCTTACGAACGCCTCTGCCGAATGACGTTGCTTACCCTGGACCGGATGCGGGCGTACGCCCGGGATACGGCCGGCTGGAATCACGAAGCCTACCTGGCGGAACTGGGACTGGATAAGTCGGTCACTCACCTGTCCTCTAAGGTGCCGGAGCGGTCCGTGGACCCGTTTCCGAAACTGGTAGGGTGGGGGCGGGAGAACGACTTTGCCGGCCTGGAACGGCAACTGTCGACCCTGCGACGGCAGCATCCGGATTTCACGCCGGCGGAGTGGAAACTCAATACCCTCGGCCTCCAGCTGATCTTCACCCCGGCCACCTTCACCCAGGGCCGCCGCATTTTTGAATTTGCGCTCTCCCTCTATCCGGAATCGGCCAACCTGTACGACAGCCTGGCGGAAGGCTACCGGGTGAACGGAGACGAAGCCGCCGCCCGCCGGAACTTCGAGCGATCGCTGGAACTGAATGCGGACAATGAGAATGCCAAAAAGCGGCTGCGTCAGTTAGGCGGTCGTTAGAAATCGAGTTCGTCGACGAGGAAGCCGTGCATGATGACGTTAAGCGTTGTCTCCGATGCAATCCGGTTGTTGTAGATCCTGACGCGCTCGTCCTCACGGAGGATGAACAAGGGGTTGGATTGGTCACCGGTAGCCATTACGGTTTCCCAATTGTACCCCGACAGGCGTAGCAGGGAGGAACTGCGGGAAAAGGAGTTATTTCCCGCGTAGATCGTTACGTCCATGCGTTGCCGGTCACTATTGAGGTCGTTATCCTGTACCTGAATGCGGGTGACGAGGAAGAATCGTCCGGCCGGTACCATAGAAAAACGGACCGCGGAATTCGCCCAGGATTCAAAGGTAATGCTGGCCGGTACTTCATTGTTAAGGAAAATCGGGCTGGACCGGCCAAAGTAGGGCACCGGGTCGCTCGGCGTACCGTTGCTCTTTCCCTCGGTCAGGGATTTCCATTCATTGCCGTCGTATCCCTCGAAATCCGTGTTGGAGGGGCTGTACCGCAGGGTGCCGGCGGTAGGGGTACGGCCGTCGTTCCCGATCTTGATTTTTCCGGCCACTTCGAGTTCCTGGCTGGGGGTGGTGGTGCCTACGCCGACCTGGGCGGAAACGCAGGTGCAAAATCCGTATAAGAGGGCAAGGGAGAAGAAGTAGCGCATAGCAGGTTGGGTTGTTATTTGCCCGTTCATGCGGCGGGAGGAGAAAGCGTTACGGTCTTACCTTCGCCCCATGTTCACCCGCTACACCCTGGCCGCTCCGGCCGACCTCCACGATATCCTGATCGCCCTGCTCGCCGATGCCGGCTTCGACTCCTTTGAGGAGACGGACGACGAGCTCCTGGCCTTCGCCCCCGCAGCCGACCGGGAGACGGCCCTGGCTACCCTGGCCGTTCTGAGCCGGCAGTTCGATTTTTCTTTCACCCACGAGCCGGTGGAAGAGCGCAACTGGAATGAAGTGTGGGAAAGCCAGTTCGACCCCATCCGCATCGGCACGAAACTCCTCATCCGGGCCAGCTTCCACCCCCCCGAACCCGGGATGGAGCGGGAACTGGTGATCGACCCCAAAATGGCCTTCGGTACGGGGCACCACGCTACCACCCACATGATGTGCGAATTACTGTTCGACCACGAGGTGGACGGAGCGGTCGTACTCGATTACGGAGCGGGAACCGGCGTCCTGGCCCTGCTCGCCAAACAGCTCGGAGCCGCCTACGTGGATGCGGTGGACATCGAGGCCCCGGCGGCGGAGAGCACCCGGGAAAACGCGGAACTCAACGGGATCTCCCTGGACCGGATCGTCCACGGGGTACTGGAGGACGTACCGGCCGACAAACCCTACGATCTCATCCTGGCGAATATCAACCGGAACGTAATACTGGCCACGGCGGATGCGTTGTACGAGCGGCTGCTGCCCGGTGGTCTGGTCTTCTTTAGCGGCATCCTCGACCGCGACGAACAATTGCTCACCGATCACCTTTCCGCACTGGGCTTTCGCCACCTCGACACCCGTATGCGCCTCGACTGGCGCGCCTTCGTATTTACCCGCTGACGCTTATGAAATTGTCCGTTTTTACCTTTCTCCTGTCGTTCCTTTTCCTGCCGGGAACCGGAAACCTCCACGCCCAGGGCCTGACCGATTTCGACCCCAATGAATCGCCGGACGCCTTTACGGCCGCCCTCGAGCCGTTCATGACCGACTCCAAAAACAAGGTCGCCCAGGATGCCTACGCTAACTTCAACGGGGTATTTTACGGTGGCGGACTGACGGAAGACCAGCAGAAGCGCGTAGCCGCCCTGAGCGTACGGCTGGCCAACGAGCGAATCAGCCCGCAAACCGGGTTTACCAACTACTTCTCCGCCCTCGAACAACTCAGCGGAACCTCCGAAGAAAAGGTGGCCCTCTTTACCGAGTACCACGACGCCGCCGAGGCACTGATGGCACAGGATAAAGTGGCCCTGAATACGCTACTGAAATTTTTCGCCGCTACCAACACTTACCTCTCCACCGGACGTTTGGACAGCGACGCCAAGGGGAGCGGCTGGGAGGTGATCGGCGGAAAGCCCCACTTCGCCTACTCCGGAGAAACGGCCAGTCTGCGCATCGACAGCGTTCGCTATCTACTGGCCATCGGCGACGAGGACTCCGTGCGGATCGAGGAGACGGAACTGGTCGTCGACCTGCTGGAAGGAACGGCCACGGGCCGTGGAGGCCGCACCGACTGGCAGCGGCAGGGGCTCAGTGAGGAGGTCTTTGCCATTCTGGTCCGCTACGATATCGACCTGCGCCGAACGATCTACACCGCGGATTCCGCCCAGCTGCAGTATCCCGAGTACTTCGGCGACAAGATCCTGATCGGAAAATTTACGGATAAGGTACAGCCCGGCGGTGTCCGCTCCGGCTCCGAATATCCCCAATTCATCAGTGACGACGGCTTCGTGGAGATCGATAACGTCGGGGAGGGCATCGACCTGCTCGGTAACTTCGAACTACGCGGTAACAAGGTCTATGCCATCGGCGATCAGAATCGCCGTGCCCAGGTTACCCTGGCCATCTCCTCCGCCGAGGATACGCCCAAAGTGAGAGCCAGTGCCGAGCGCTTCGTGATCAACCAGGGGGAACGGGTGGCCGCCAAGAGTGCCTCCGCCGCCGTTTACTTCGAGTCCGATAGCCTCTACCACCCCAGTGTGACCCTGAAGGTGGACATCGCCGAGCGTACCCTCACCCTCACCCGTACCGAGAGCAGTGCCGACCAGGGCCCCTTCTTTCACAGCCTGAATAACCTGAATATTTACGCCGACCACATCGACATTTTTATGGATCAGGACAGCGCGGTGGTCGGTAAGAAGACCGTCTCCTTTCAGGAGAAGAGCCCCGTGGTGTTTGAGAGCAAGGATTACTACAACGACGGCGCTTACGCCCGTTACCAGAGCATCTCCGAGCGCAACCCGCTGGAGGTGATCTACGCCTACCGGAACAGCTCCGAGGGGGGTAATGACATTATCGACGCCGAAACCCTGGCCAAGAAATTCTCCTCCCGCTTCGGGGCCCGGGAACTGGAGCCACTGTTGTACGAGCTACAGGCCGACGGTTTCCTGCTCTACGACAAGGAACGGCAGGAAGTAACCATCAACGATAAGATCGGCCACTACGTCGAATCCTCCCGGGAGGAAATCGACTACGACCGCCTCCGCCTCATCAGCGATACGAAGGACATCAACGCGTACATGGACCTCAGGACCGGTCAGATCCGGGTGGAGGACGTAAAGCCCATCGAGTTCAACCGCAAAAAACAGATTGCCCTCCGCCCACTCGGCGATCAGCTCACCATCCAGGGCGACCGGGATTTCGACTTTAGCGGAGAAGTCATCGCGGGCGGTATGGTGATGACCGGAAAGGACTTTCATTTCCGATACCAGCCTTACTACCTGGAGCTGGACTCGGTCCGCTACCTGGATCTTTACCTGCCCGAGGAAGACGTGATCGGCGAGGGGATGAACCGGCTCAGCACCGGTAGCCGGATCGAGCACCTGAGCGGCTATCTCCTCATCGATGCCCCCAAGAATAAGTCGGGTACGGAGGATATCGCGTACTTCCCCAGCCTGCAGAGCAAGGAGGTCAGCTACATCTACTACGACAAGGCGGACACCAACGCCGTCTACGACCGCGACAGCTTCTACTTCGAACTGCAGCCCTTCAGTCTGAACGGCATGGACAGCCTGATTTCCTCCATGGTGCAGCTGGACGGGCGTCTGAACAGCGGCGGTATCTTCCCGGACATGGAAGAGACGCTCTCCATTCAGGAGGACGGAAGCCTGGGTTTCGTCACCAACACCGAAGAGCTCGGGCAGGGGGCCTACGGAGAACGCGGCAACTACGCCGGGGAGGTCATCCTTAACAACCGGGGGCTGGCCGGGAAGGGTAAACTCACCTACCTGGAGGCAGAGATCGAGAGTGAGGACCTTAAATTTCAACTCGACCGGACGACCGCCTCCGCCCGCCAGTTCAACCTGGAGGAGACCGTACAGGGCGACCGGGAGGTCCCCCAGGTTCGGGGAACCGAAGTGAACGTACTGTTCAAGCCCTACGGAGATTCCCTGGTCGTGAACAGCGTCGAGGAAGCCCCCTTCGAACTCTACAAGGCCGGCGGACACACCTTCACGGGGGGGCTCGTACTGACGCCCGGTAGCCTGAAGGGCAACGGCCGCCTCGACTGGGATGCCGCCGCCATGAGCAGTAAGGACATGAGCTTCACCACCTTCGGCGCCGACGCCGATACGGCCAACGTCCAGATTCGCAGCCTGGAGGGCGATGACCGCCTGGCGCTGAAGACCACCAACGTGAGCGGCAGCGTCGACTTCACCACCCAGGTCGGCTCCTTTCAGAACAACTCTAACGAACTGTCGACCGAACTACCCTACAATCAGTTCAGCACGAGTATCGATAAATTTAACTGGGACATGGCCGGAGGCAGTATCACCTTCCAGGCCCAGCCGGGAAAGGACCGTTTCACCAGCATCCACCCGGACCAGGACGAACTTACCTTCACCGGTACCGCGGCGGTGTATGACCTCAACAGCAGTATGCTCGACGTCGACGGCGTCCCCTTCGTGACCAGCGCTGACGCCCGGATCTACCCCGGCGACGAGAAGATCCGGGTAGAACCCGGCGCGAAGATCACGGAATTGACCGATGCCCGGATCGTAGCCGATACCGTCAACGAGTACCACGTCATCAACCGGGCAACCGTCCAGATCAAGGGACGCAAGGAGTACACGGCCTCCGGATTTTACGAGTACAACGTAGGTCCCTACCAGCAGGAGGTCGAGCTACAGGAGATCATCGGCAGTCGCGTAGGTAAGGGGAAGAAGAACGAAAAGGCAACCGCTACCCGCGCCACCGGTACCATCGACGAGGCGACCACTTTCTACGTGGACGACAAGACGCGTTTCTTCGGGGAGATGCGCCTCGATGCCGGTAGTAAGAAGTTGTACTTTGACGGCTACGCGAAGCTGGACATTGAAAAGATCCCCAACACTCAGTGGTTCACCGTAGCCTCCGAGGGAGACAAGAAGAACCTGACGCTGGATATCTCCGGCCCCAAGGACCGCGAAGGGCTGCCGCTCTTCACCGGGCTCTACCTCAGTAAGCCGAGTCGGAATATCTACCCCAGCTTCATTCAGACCCTCGATTTCCGTAAGGATCACCCGATCCTGGATGCCAATGGCGTCTTTACGTACCGGGAGGGAGAGAATAAGTTCCTGTTCGGCGATAGTATGCGCGTCAACAACCCCGCCGAAACGATGGGCAACCTGATGGTCCTCGATAACGCAAAGGGGACCGTAAGCGGAGACGGCGTACTCGGGCTCGGCGGTCGTTTGAAGTACGTTTCCGTAAAGGCTTACGGCACCATCGAGATGGACCTGCCCGAGGAATCCCGCATCGCCGTGGCGGTGGAGCCCGACCCGGTTCCCGTGGATAAAAAGGACGAAGAGGAGAAGGACGGCTCCGAGCCGGCCAACAATATGTTCATCCTGCTGGACGAGGCGGAACAGGAAAAGGCCGCCGAAGACACCGCTGCCGTCAGCCTGACCATCGATGCCAGTCTCGGCGCTCCCTACCCGGACGTACTCGTCAAGGCCATGACGGCCATCGACATGATCCTGCCCGACAAACTCTACAACATCCTGGCGACCGACCTGACCTCCTCGGGCTTTGCCGCTCCCGGCCTGAACCTGGTGACCGATCAGGAATTCTACCGCACGGGTATTAAAACGCTCTTCCCCGAGGATACGAAGGAACGGCAGGCCGCCCTGGCGGGTATCCTGGCCGGCGCGATCGACGTGCCGAAGAAAATCAACCAGCACAGCTTCCTCTTCAGCCAGCTGAAGATGAAGTGGTCGAACGATTACCAGTCGTTCGTCACCACGGAAAAGCTGAACGGCCTGGCCAGCGTCAAGGGCAACCCCATCAATCGGATGCTGGAAAGCTACGTGGAGATCAAGATGCCTACCGGTGGAGACGACCGCATCTACCTCTACCTGAAGTCCCCCAGCGAACTCTACTACTTCCTCGGCTTCCAGGACGGTATCCTCAATGTGGTGACCAACAACCAGCAGTTCATGACGGAACTGGAGGGCATGAAGGCCAAGGAGCTCGTCCTGAAAATGGACGACGGGGAAACCTACGAGATCCTGCCGGTCAGTCCCGGAACGGCTCAGACCTTTCTGCGCCGGGCACAGGCGGCGTTCTAAAATGAAGGGGGCGACGGCGCGCGGGTGCAAAACTTTTCGTGATATCTTGTCGGTATCATGAAAGTTAGTTTGCTCCTCTTATCGCTGTGTCTGCTCCTGTCCACTGTCGGTTACACCCAGGCGAAATCCTCACTGGACCTGGTACTGGGCGCGGATTCCGGATACCGCTATCTGGGAACCGACGGGGAATCGGCCGACATAGTAGCCAACGTACGGAATGAAAAAGAAGCGGCCATGCCGGGCTGGCGCGTGGGGGGCAGCTACAACAAGAGAGTGGGGGATGGTCTTTACCTCCGCACCGGAGTACGGTACGTAAAAACGGGCTACCGGATCAGGGAGCAAAGGCTGGTATTTTCCCCCCAGTCTGACGGCATGGGTGGCGTCATACCGATCGTCGACCCCAGTTTGCCGCAAAGTATTGCTTTTACGAACCGCTATCATTTTTTGGAAGTACCCCTGGCGGTGAGAAAGGAGTGGCCGGCCGGAAGCAAGACCAACTTTTTCGCGGAAGCAGGGATAGCTCCTTCCTACCTGCTGGCCGCGACCTACAAATTAACTACTGACCTGATTAGCGAAGCATCGACGCCGGATGCCGATTTCAATCGCCTCCAGCTGCTGGGTACGATCTCGGTCGGCCTCAGCTATTCCCTCACCGACCGGCTGGAACTCTTCGGTCAGCCCAGCTTCCGCTACCACCTGACCCGACTGCTAGATGCCCCGGTCCGGGAGCACCTCCTGAACGCCGGCCTGGAATTGGGTATCCGGAAATCACTCGGGGGTACTCAGTCCCGCTCCCGTAATATTTGACCGACCTGCCGCAGTTCCTGCCAGGTGGCGACCAGCCCGCCGAGGGTACAGATAGCAATGGTAAACATCGGCAGGTCCAATTCTCCGTTGGACAGCCAACCCTCCAGACTAAAATAAACCAGTAGCAGGGTAAGCGGTACGAATATCCAGCAAAGGGTACGCAGGCCCTTTTCCTTTTTCCGGAGTTCTTCGGTCGGTAGTGATTTGAGTTGTTCCTGATTCATTCCATCAAGTTAGGATATCAGAACCTCATCCGGTAACCCAACTGTAGTCCTACCGTCGTTACCTGCGTAGCACTGGGAGCAACCTCCGGGTTTTCAAAGCCCCCGCCGAAGGACTGTATGCGCAGTCCGCCAATCAACGCGGTGTTCTCGGTTAATTGGTATTCCCCCGTCAGTACGGCCTGGAAGCCAATACCGCTCCGGCGGCTCAGAAAGTAATTCCCGCTTACCGCCCGAAAGCCTTCGCCGGACCGGATGTGCGCGTCTCCGCCACTGGATATATTGAGACTGGGACCGGCCTCCAGCAGCAGCGCGTAACGGCTGCCCTTAAGCCGGTAGCCAAGTAACAGGGGAAAGTCAACACTGCTCAGGCTGTTGTAGTAGCGTTCCTCCCGGGTGGTGGTCTGTTGGACCTGGACGGTCCCCGTTTCCTCAGTCCGCGTACCGTCGGGGTGCTGGATGATCCGTATCACCGCGGTCCGGGAGACGGTCTCCGTTGTTGTCGTCTCCTCCGATACCTTGGAATTGATCTTGCTGATGGCGATGCCGGTGCGCAGACTAAGTCCGTTCGTCCTCCAGTGACGACCCACCAGAATCTGACCGGTGATGGCCTCCAGCGACTTTTCATCGCTCGGTCCACCCGAGCGCGCGGGCAGGCTCACGACCAGGGCCGGTTCTCCCGTCCAGTAGGGTGGGTTCTCCTCCCTGCGTTTGCGACGTGCTTCCCGTCGGGCCTGACGTCTGGCTTTGCGGGCGGCACGTCTGGCCTGGCGGGCGGCGCGACGTAATTCTCTCCTGGCCGCGCGCAAGTCTCGCCGCGCCTGGCGAAGGGCCAAGCGCTCGGAGCGGGCGAGTGCCTTCGCGGCAATTTTTCGTGCACGTTCGTCCTCCTTTTTCGCAAGACGGGCTAACCGGTCAGCCCGCCGCTGATTTCGTGCGGATTCTCGGACGGCGAGGCGTTTCGCCCTGACGGTCGCTCTTGTGGTGGCCCGACGGGTACGATCGGCACTCCGTTCCGCCAAACGTGCCCGTCGGGCCGCCTGCCTCTGTTGCAGGGCCTCCCTACGGGCTTGTTGCCGTGCGAGCTTAGTCGGGGCGGTGGACCGAACTGATCTTTCCAGGCGTAAGGCACGTTCCTTTCTTCGTTCCGCATCCCGCTTAGCGGCCGCTGCGTTCCGCGTTTCCTGGTCCGTACGCCGCCCGCTGGTAACGGGTTCGGGGAATTCTCGTGCCCTCGTCGCTTCCCTGACCTGCAGTTCGTTCTCGATCCACTTCCGGTCTTCCTCCGCCTGGCGGTCCGCCTCCTCCACAGCCTGCTGGATTTTTGCATCCCGCGCCTGTCGCCCGGCATCGTCCCGTTCCCGGTCTTCCTCCGCCCGACGATCCACTTCTTGCCGTGCAAGCGGTGCGGTTTCTTCGGCTTCAGGAACTTGCTGCTCTTCCTCCTGGCGTCCTGCCTCTTGTCGTGCGAGGAGCGCAGCAGCTTCTTCCCTGGCCTGCAGTTCGTTCTCGATCCACTTCCGGTCTTCCTCCGCCTGGCGGTCCGCCTCCTCCATAGCCTGCTGGATTTTTGCATCCCGCGCCTGTCGCCCGGCATCGTCCCGTTCCCGGTCTTCCTCCGCCAGACGATCCACTTCTTGCCGTGCAAGCGGTGCGGTTTCTTCGGCTTCAGGAACTTGCTGCTCTTCCTCCTGGCGGCCTGCTTCTTGTCGTGCGAGTAGCGCAGCAGCTTCTTCCCCGGCTTTGCGTTTTGCCTCGTTCCTTTTCCGGCTCTGTCTCCGCCTGGCGGTCCGCAGCCTGCTGGGCGAGCAGTACCGCTCTTTTTTCTTCCCTGGCTTTGCGTTCCGCCTTTTCCTGTTTCCGTTTCTCTTCCTCCCGTCGATCTGCTTCTTGTCGTGCGAGTAGGGCAGCAGCTTCTTCCCCGGCTTTGCGTTTTGCCTCGTCCCGTTTCCGGTTTTTCTCCGCCTGGCGGTCCGATTTCTCCTTAGCGACTGCCGCCGCCGCTACTTCTTTTTGCTCCAGCCGTTCGGCCGCTACACGTTTACGTTCCGCCCTTCGGTCCGCTTCCCGCTCAGCGATTCCCGTATCCCGGTCTGCCGTACGCTCCCGGCGCTCGGGTTCCCTATCCGCTACGAGTTTGGCGGCTTTGGCTTCTTGCTGCCGCCGCTTTTTCTCCCGGACAGCTATAGCCTCAGCTTTGTTCTTTTCCCGTTTTCGTTTTTCCGCTTCCCTTTTGGCGAGGGCTTTTTCGCGTTTGCGGGCGGCTTTCACCCGGTCGTCCTCGCGTTTTTGTTCCGCTCGTAGCTGACGGGCCAGTTTCCGTTCATCGGCTTTGGAACCGTTACCACTCTTTTCTTTCAATTCCTCCAGCCGCTGGCGGCGACGTTCGAGCCGATCGGCAAGGACGGCGAGTTGTTCGGCTCTGCGCTCCTCTACCTTTTGTTTACGCTCGTTGCTCCGCCGGAGCAGTTCCCCGGCCGGCGGTGGGGGCGTGCCCAGACGGGTATGCTTGATGATGACGGCGGCGCGTGCTTTTTCCGCCTCGGTAGCGGTACGAAACGGTTCCGTCTTCCGTGGGGGTACGGTATCCCGGACCACGAAGGCAGTCTCCTCCGAAACGGGAGGGGACACGGAGACGACCGCCGCGGACAGACCGATCGACGGTAGCACCGCCAATCCGAACGCAACCAGCGGCCGTAGAAATTTACGTACGCCCAGCGTCATGACTACAGTTCTAAGCGGAAGGTAACCTGCACTTCCACGCCGGTTTCCTCTACCGTTTGGGCGGCGTCGTTCTGTAGATTCATCTCCACGTTGAACATACCTTCGAAAGTCATGCCGTCTTCGGAAAGCGTCGTTCCCTTCAGTCCGATCTCCTGGTCCGGGTCTACGTAAACCCGTCCGTCTCCGTAATCCTGACCGGGGAACAGACGGTAGATGGCGGCGGAAGCTTCCTCGCTGGGGAAATCTCCCTCGCGGGGGGCGCTGAACTGCAGGAACAGGCTGTATTCTTCCCCGTCCAGCTCGCCGGCGGCACGGACAAGCCAGGTAAACGAACCGTTGTCCGGCCAGTAAATGGGGGCCAGCTCGGTGATCGGAACGCTGACGCCACCGATGGTCAGGTCGAAGTACTCATCGGCGCCCAATTCTCCACAAACGACGAACTCGGCCGGGATTTCTTCGTCCGCGGAGCGCCGTACGACGCGGGAGGCCGCCCTGTAGTCTTTGGTAAATGCCTGGATGAACAGGTCGTCTCCGCTACAGTCGATCAGGTTGATGACGGTCTGGCCGTCATTGTCGGGAGCGAAATACTCCCCGTCATTGCCACCGTTACCACCGACCCAGATTTCCGTACTGTCCGAAGCAGGCAGCGCCTCTCCGTTACAGTCCCGAACCAGGGCCACAAATACCGGATTGGTCAGATCGACCGTGATTTCGCCAATGTTACTGGAAGTATTCTCTGCGATCGGTTCGATGGCGTACACGAACACTTCCTCCGTACAGGGATCAGTCACGCTGAAAAATAGCGGGACATTGGCGGCTACGTTTACGCAGAAGTTACCCTCGCAGTCAACCCGGGCGGCGGAACAGCTCATGCCACCGTCCAGGGTCACCAGAAAGGGGGAATGCGTCAGGGGTAGGCCGTTCGGGTCTACAAAGCGGCCACAAATACGGGTCACGGGGTGGGGGACGTCAACGTTGTGGGTGCCGCTACTCCGAATGAAAACTACGTAGCAGCCGGGGGCCAGCCGGGCCACGCCTTCGGGCAACCAGAAGCCGGAGGGGTCCAGCACCCAGAAGGGGACCTCGTCCGGCGCATTGGCTTCGGTATCCGCGGCAATGGGCAGTCGTACCTCGGCGGGGGTGTCCGCGCTCAGCACCAATGGCGAGCCATCCGGTGCCTCCAGGGCGATGTCCAGCATACCGTAACTTTCCAGGGCGGCTTCCTGACCGTCGGCGGTCATGGCCGGGAAATTAAGGGCGCTGTTCAGCATTTCGTCGGCATCTTCCGGGGCATCGTGGTTCACGTACACTTCCACTTCGCCGGTGTAGGGGGTGCCGTCTTCGGTGGTGACGACGGAATTGGCGGGTAAGCTGACCGAAAAATTGTCTCCCAGTTCGATCATACCGCCCGTGGTGGGGTCGATTTCACCGGCCTTCACTTTGGGTTCCATCACGAAGGTCTCCCGCAACTCGCCGTCCCCGGCCGGCATCAGCAGGCGATTCTCCGGCCAGAAGCCGGGTTTGGTGACGGTCACGGCCGTACCGTTGGGGTCCAGTTGGTCCGCCCGGATGGTGACGGAACCGTCGGGGTTGATCTGTAGTGCCGAAGGGGACAGGCCCGTAATGGTGGCATCCGAGAGGGTATTCTCGTTGCGGTCGGTCGTCAGGACGGTGATCGTGGAGGTGACAATGGGTGGGGTAGGTACATCACCCGTTACGGTGGTTGTAATGACACCGTCTTTGCGGCAGGATGCCAGTAAAAGGAGGACCAGCAGGGTAGGGTAGAGTATAAATTTGCGCATGTTAGTCAGGGTTTTGAAAAGTAACGTTACCAATAGGACGGCAATAAGATACGGATTCGTTGGTGAAGGGCAAATATTAACGTACGAAAATTAGGGCAAACGCATCAAACTAAGTTTGCTACGTTTTTGATTAGTGATTAGTGATTACTGATATTTGATTAACGATTTTGCTACCGAAAGTATCAGCTCACTGCGTTCGTTTGCCGCGCAACTACAATATTTGATTACACAAATACTTTTGATGCGTTTGCCCTGTACGGAAATACTACTACGACCGATCCTTAATAAAGTCTTGTCGCTTACACCACGTAACTGACAGACTGCTTTCGGAAATTTTGCACCTGCCTCCTGGCCCAAGCGGGGGTAATCGCAAAATTCTACTTATGAGTCGTAACAAGTAGCATGGAGGGTACATAGAGGGGCGTACGATTTTGTACGTTCACGCATTCCTTTATCATGAAACTCATTTGCAGCCTGTTCTTACTATGCTTTTTCATCAGCCTGTCCTCCTGCGACAAGGACGAAACCCTTGCCCCCGACCAGGCGCTTAACAACGCACTCGACGGCGACTGGGAGTGGACCTCCATAATCGCGGAAGGGGACGAGTACATCAATGATTACCGGGAGATCAAGATGGAATTCGACGCCGAGGATCAAAACACCGGAGAGTGTGAGTGGATTTTTGTCGAAACCGACGGAAGCCGGGAAGTACTCAGATTCGATTACGAGATCGACGACGACGGCGAGGAAATCGAATTTACCCTTACCTCCGAGGGTATGCTGCCCCCCTTTGACATGGAAGTCGAGGTAGACGGAGATGAACTGGAGATGGAGGGGTTCGTGTCTTCCGAAGCCTGGCGGATCAGAGCGGAGCGGGACTAGATAGCGAGTGGCCGCGGCGGATGATTTTAACGAATAAGTCGTCCGTCGCGGTACTACGGTAGTTCCATCAATCTGATGTTGCGAAGATTTCCGGATGCTGTCCAGTTCACTTGAATTTAATGACTCCCTAAAAATATTCGCACGAATAAACTATTGGTGGTTAAACATTAGTCTGGGTACTTTTACGTCGGTACTGAACTACCCATTCCATCCATGAACTACCTACTTTCCCTCCTTATCTTTTTGATTACGGTGACTGGCCTTTGCGCTCAGGATGCCCGGTTCCCCCTCGTCCTCAGCGTGGAACGAGTAAATGCTGTAATGTCGGGTAGTCTGCTGGTGCTGTCGAACGGCAAGTACTGCATCAGTAAAGAAAACCTGGCTGGTTTGGTGCAGCCCGGCACGGAGGTTACCCTCGACGGCTTGCCGACGGGCGAATTCTTTTTGCTCCTGCCGAATGATGATACCAAGCATATTCTGGCACAGTACAGCGGGGCGGCCAGGGGCTACGGGGCCGGACCAACCGACGAAGAGCGACGGAGAAAAGAAGACGCCGAAAAATTAGAGCTACAGCGTCAGGTACAGCAAGAGGAAGCCGCGGTAGCAGGGGGAAACGGTATAAATATTCTCAATGTAGAGCGGGTGGTACTGAAATCCACCGGAGCGGGAATTTATAATTACGGGCTGAGCCACAAACTCGTAGAATTCGAAACCGAGAAGATACGCGCCGGTGCCCGCAAAAGGTTTAGGGAGGATCAACCGACCTATACTTCCACGGTTGAGCAGCTTACCTCCCTGGGAAACGGTGATTTGGACGAGGAGGAGGCCGCCGCAATGGAGCAAGCCCTCATCAATCAAATGGCGGGCCTGGCCGGACAATCCTCCAAACCATTCATGGAGGCTATGTTTAAGCCCGGGCAACTCGCCTCTTATACCTGGGAGGGTGTACAGCGAGCGTTACCAGCGGGTGCCGCCGGCGTTGAGTTTGTCAAGGTAAGGTTCTACGAAGATGAATGGGTAAATGAGTATCACTACTATGCTGCCGTAATCCATAAGGGTATGGCGGAACCCGAACTGGTGTATTTGGGAGAGTCCGGATGGGTTGAAGAGCAGTTCGGTACACTTACGGACCGTAACGGTGCAAAGTTTTACGCCAGGGGTACTAAAGATCCGGACAATTCCGTGGCGGCACAATTGTATAATTTTTGCTGGAGGCCGCTAGAACAACATCTGCGGGGTATATCGGAAGTGTACTTTTCTCCCGCCGGTGCACTGGTACAAGTGTCATTCGGAGCGCTTAACGGGCCGGACGGTCAGCCCCTGATGCTTTCAAGGCGGTTGCACCAGCTGGGGTCTACCCGGGATTTGATTGACGGACTTGTACTCGTAGAATCCCTGCCGCCCACCAGTAGCTGCTGGCTGCTGGCGGGTGGTATTGATTACGAACATCCACCCTTAGAGGTTGCGATTCCCCAGACTCCCGTATGTGAAACATCTTTCGGCCCTCCCCGGGAAGACAATCGTTTCGAAAATTCAACCTTACAATTTGAACCACTCCCCAGTACGCTCACCGAGGTTAAAACCATAGGGGCGGACCTGGATAAGCGTAGCATCAATCATCTGGTCGTTACGGGTCAGGAAGCCAGTGTGGAGGTATTTAGCACACTGGGAGACGGCAACGTATCCCCCGGAGTCATTCACGCGGCTACTCACGGCTACTCGTTTAGGAGTAAGGAAGAAACCAGTCTTAAGACCGCAACGAGATCACTGGGTCGTTCAGGCATAATTCTGGCCGGAGGAGACGCATGGAACGCCGAAGCGCTTATTGAACAAGACCTGAGCGGTACGGAACTGGTCGTATTGTCCGCCTGTAACTCCGGTAGAGGCGTGAACGTCCTCCGGGAGGGAGTATTCGGCATGCAGAGGGGACTCAAACTGGCCGGTGCCCGCAACCTGATGGTGAGCCAGTGGCCGGTGGATGATGAGGCCGGTGCCCTGTTTATGACGTCCTTTTACGAGAATTGGCTATCCGGAATTTCCGTACACGAGGCATTTACCCGGACCAGGAAAATGATGATAAACCATCCGAAATATTCCTCCCCTTACTACTGGGCGGTTTTCCAACTGATTGAATAGTACTTACCTGCCCATACATGCGACAAATAAGCTTGCTACTCCTGGTATTCACCACCCTGACTACCTCCATAAGTGCGCAAACCAACACCGGGGAATGGATTTCTAATCAGGATACCGTTTATCAGAAATGGTTGAAAGACTCCGGACTGGATAGTTTACTGTCCGTATCCAGCATTTTCCAAGAGAATGACAGCGTCTACGTCGACATCGAATTCTCGGTATCGGAGGACGGATTAATCCTGCCTGGCTGGGAACAAGTCAAGCGGGACTACGAAATGATGTCGCCATTTACCCTGGAGCAAAAATTATTTTACCGGGCGGTCCACGTTCTCGGCCTGCCTCAGGAGAGTCTGCGCGTAAGAATCAGGGACAGTTTTGACGAATTCGAAATCAACTGTTTCACCCGGGAAATCTTCTTTGGTCCCGAGGGGGTAATCGTGTACGAAGGGTCCGACAATTGCAACCTTCGTTCGAAAATCAGGACGCTGACCTGGAAGGGGGTACCGCTGGATTCGTTCCGAAGAGGGAGTGAAAAAAAGGTTTCCGGTAAATTGGGGAAACAAGAATTATACGATCGGATAGCCGATTTCGCGAAGGCTAAGTTCGAACGGGAAGTTTGTGACCTCAGGACACCGAAGGTAGTGATAAGGGAAAAAGTAAATATCCTTCGCTTTCAGGTTTATGATCTTTGCAAAGAGGTGCTGACCGATGAAGAAAACCCCCTGATTTGCAGGGTACTGCGACGTACCGGTTACGACTGCAACTGGATCAAGCGGGAGATGCTCTCCTTTACCATCATCGCCCAGGAATTCGACGGAGGATTCAGCCTCTACTGCGAAATCGAGGGCAAGTACGGTTCGGGACTTTTTGACAAGGTGCGAAAAGAAGGTTACGTGGACATGGAAGTTGATTTCGATGAATATCTGGAGCTTTACGCGGATAAATTCGTGCTGGAGTTGAGCGAGCGTCTCAATTGATCATTCCGGCTGACTATCCCGCCACAGCACGCCCACCGGGGCGGCGGCGCGCAGGATGCCGATTCTTACTACAAGCCGCCGGCCCCGATCGTCTGCCGGAGCGGTCATCCACGATTTGCTCAGCAGTTAGGATTGGTGGTACAAGCAGAAAGAAACTACTGTACACTACGGACTCCGAGAAGTAAGAGGTGTAACTGATGAGCTAAGCGTGCAGAATAACCCGTAGGATATTCGACCGGCAGCCGGCCAGAAACAGACCGAAGGCCCATCCTCCGGTTAAGTCCTTGCCGATCCCGTTTACCGGCTGGTCCATGCCCAGTGTTGACAAAACTTGCACCCGCGCCCCGCCGCCCGGTTCGGTTCGGTGCCCGGTAAGGCAATGTATCTTTGTAAGTACCTAAAATTCCCCTGTTATGAATAATAACGTGAAAGTGATCGTACTCGGCGGACTGCTCGGTAGTTTCCTGCTGTCCATGATCGGAGTATCGCTCACTACGCCACCCGGAGCGATCGACCCGTACGTAAATGGCGTTTTCCCGGACATCACCCCCGGGTTCGGCGGATCCTGGTACCTGGAGGAAGTGCTGACGGAAATTGAAATCGCCGCCCCGCTGAGGATCATTGACATTCCCGGTTCCGAGGAGGTACTGGTGCTCTGCAAAACGGGAAAACTGTGGCGGGTCGATCTCCAAAGGCAGACGCAGGATTTGGTTCTGGACATATCCGAAAACACCTCCAATTACAGTGAAGGGGGGGCCGTATCAGTGGTCCTTCATCCTGAATTCGGGAACGCTGCCGCCGAAGACAAGCAATCGGTATTCGTTTTTTATCGCTTTAACCCGGACCCGGACACTTACAATCATCCGGGCTTCAACCGGCTCTCTAAATTCAGCTGGGACGCAGCCAGCCAACGGTTTCCCCGAAATTCCGAAGAAGTACTGATTCAGCAGTACGACAGAAACGTATGGCACAACGGCGGCGGGATGTTCTTCCGCGAGGGATTGCTGTACCTGTCGGTGGGGGACGAGGGGGGGCCGGAGAACAGGCCCCTGTCCAACCAGCGACTGGACCGTGGATTTTTTGGTGGTGTACTGCGCATCGACGTGGACAACGACCCCGTGCGGAGCCACCCCATTCGTCGGCAGCCGATTGCCAACGGCACGCCGCCGGAAGACTGGCCCACGGAAACCTACTCTCAGGGCTACTCCATTCCTAACGACAATCCGTGGCTGGACCCCTCCGGTGAACAACTGGAAGAGTTTTTCGCCATCGGCGTGCGCAGCCCCTATTCCACCCACGTGGACGAGGTGACCGGTACCATCTGGCTGAGCGACGTCGGGTCCAGTAAGCGGGAGGAGATCAACCAGGTAGAGAAGGGAGACAACCTGCTGTGGCCCTACCTGGAAGGGGGAGAGTGGGTGGGTACCCGGCCCGATGTACTACTGGGAAATGAAAAAACATCGCTGTTCAGTTACGGTGACGAACTGGGGAGCTGCATCATCGGGGGCGGGGTGTACCGCGGCGCCCGCTTCCTCTACCTGAACGGTCGCTACCTGTTCGCCGATTACATCACCAACAAGATCATGGCCCTGAGTACGGAGGATGGCGCCGAACCGGAGGCGGAGGTGTTGCTGTCCGACCTGGGGCCGGAACCGCTGGACCTGGCCAGACAGAGTAACATTACCGGGTTGTACTACCGCCCGAACGGAGATATTCTGGTAACCCTGATCGCCTGGCCCTTTACCAACGGGGGTAAAATTGTCCACCTGCGTCAACGGGCGGCCGTCGCCGATCCGCCCGCCCGACTGTCAGAACTGGGGGTATTCACGGACCTGGAGCGTCTGGAGGTAGCCGAAGGCATTTTTCCGTACACGGTTAACGCTCCGCTGTGGTCCGACCGGGCCCGGAAGAGGAGGTGGATGGCCATCCCCAACGACGGAGACTTCGATCGGCCGGAAGAAAAGATCAGTTTCAATTCCGAGGAGGATTGGGAATTTCCCGAGGGAACGGTATTCATCAAGCATTTCGATCTGCCTACTTCCTACTCCGACCCTACGCAGGTCACCAAGCTGGAAACGCGCTTCTTCGTTATGGCCAAGAACAATACGGCCTATGGACTAACGTACCGGTGGAACGAAGAACAGACGGACGCTTTTCTGCAACTGGAACGGACGGATACGCTCTTTAATATTTTCGACGAGGGAGAGATCGTGGCCACCCAACGGTGGGATTTCCCCGGCCGGGACCAGTGTCTGTCCTGTCACAACGCCAACGCAAACCACGTACTGGGGGTAAAAACCCACCAACTGAACTCCGAACTCTACTACCCGCATTCCGGGGTGACGGACAATCAGCTGAAGTACCTGAGTGACCACGGCATCATCAACGTCAGCAATGACAACTGGGCCTCCTACCCGAAGGCCTACCACCTCAGTGACGACAGGGCCAGCCTGGACGACCGCATCCGTTCCTACCTGGATGCCAACTGTGCATCCTGCCACCGTGCCGGGGGCGTGAGCGGGGTAACCATGGATCTGCGGTTCCATACGCCGTTGGTGGCCAGGAACATAGTGGAGTTGCCCACCAGGAGTCAGACGTCCAACCACGACAATCTCCTCGTGGAGCCCGGCAATCACGCCGGTTCCGAATTGTGGATACGCGATCGGAGTACGGATACCGACCGGATGCCGCCGCTGGGTCGTTACCTGGTTGACGAGGAGTACATCTCCGCCCTGGCCACCTGGATCGATGGACTCGGGGAAGAAGAAATCCGGGTGGAGGAACTGGTCGCCTTTCCCAACCCGAGCGTCGGCTGGATGATCGTGCGCAGTAGCAGGGCCCTGCAACTACCCCTGAGGGTCGACGTGTTCAGCGCGGATGGTCGCCTGGCGCACACCGAAGCCCACGACACCCACGATTTCGACCTCGGATTGCAACGGGTAGGCGCCGGTACCTTTATTCTGAAAGTGACCGATGCCGCAGGAACCGGGTACACCAGGCGGATCGTCGTTCAACAATAAACCAGCTGACTTTTTACCAGCCCCGCCGCAGGGAACTATCCGCCCCCGCCAGTCGTTAGCAAGAACAGAATCGGCTACCGTTATACCTTATGAATTTACTCCCCGGGGACACCTACGAAAAACTTGAATTCGACAAAATTCTTCACCTGTTGCACGAACAGTGCCGGGGCGAACTGGGCCGCCGGATGGTGATCGACATGGTGCCCTCCGTCAAGGTGCGGGAAATAGGCCGCTGGCTCGACGAGGTGAGCGAATTCCGCCAGGGGTCCGACGAGAAGAGTATGTTCTCCGTCGGGGTTTACGATGACGTCAGTGAGGAGTTGCGGATGCTGGAGATCGAGGGCTACGTCCTCAGCCAGTCCGGGCTGGCGAAGCTGAACGTACTGCTGCTGCAGGCCAAGGGGATCTACGGTTTCTTTCACGGAAGCAGCCGCCGTACGACTTACGCCACCCTTTACGACCTGTTGCGGGAAACGGAATTCAACGCCGAACTTTCCCAGGCCATCGAACAGGTGATCGACCAGGAGGGGGAGATCCGCAGCGATGCCTCGGAGGAACTGCAACGCATCCGCCGGCTGGTGGGTAGCAAGCAG
Source organism: Lewinellaceae bacterium (assembly GCA_963838715.1). Lineage (GTDB taxonomy): Bacteria > Bacteroidota > Bacteroidia > Chitinophagales > Saprospiraceae > Neolewinella. The sequence goes on along the minus strand of CAWISE010000009.1, from coordinate 292,776 downwards.
CGGGAGGTGGATAAGGTCTTCCGCCAGAGCATCGAAAAGTACCGCCGCGCCGGCTACCTCACGGACTCCACGGAGACCATCCGTAACGGCCGCCGCGTCCTCTCCGTGCCCAGCGAGCACAAGCGCAAGATCCGCGGTATCATCCACGACGAGTCGGCCACCGGAAAGACGGCCTTCATCGAGCCCGACGCGGTGATCAGCATCAACAACGACATCTTCGACTTCCAGCAGGAGGAAAAGCGGGAGATCTACCGCTTGCTGCGGGAGCTCTCCGCGACCCTGCGACCCTACGTGGAACACATTGCCGCCTACCGCGACCTGATCGCCTACTTCGACGTGGTGCAGGCCAAGGCCATCCTGGCCGGGAAGATCAGGGCGGAGCGACCGAAGCTACACCACAAACCCACGATCCAGATACTGGACGGCCGCCACCCGCTGCTGTACCTGAAGAACAAACCCTACGGTAAGAAGACCGTCCCCCTCACCCTGAAACTGAAGGGGAAGAACCGGATCCTGATGCTCTCCGGGCCGAACGCGGGGGGCAAGTCGATCACCATGAAAACGGTCGGCCTGCTCCAGCTGATGCTGCAGTGCGGGATGCTGGTTCCGGCCGACAAGGAGAGTGAGTTCGGTATTTTCCGTCAGCTGTTCGCCGACATCGGCGACCAGCAGAGCATCGAGGACGACCTGTCCACTTACTCCAGCCGGCTCAAGAACGCCCGGGAGTTCCTGGCGGCGGCCGACGAAGCGACGCTGGTGCTCATCGACGAGTTCGGTTCGGGAACCGACCCGGCCAGTGGCGGAGCCATCGCCGAGGGGGTCCTGGACGGGCTGAACCGCAAAAAGGTATTCGGCCTCATCACCACCCACTACAGCAACCTGAAGATCTACAGTTACAATACGGAGGGCATTGTCAACGGGGGGATGCAGTTCGACAAGGATACGCTTTCCCCGACCTACCAGCTGCTGGTGGGGCGCCCCGGTTCCAGCTACGCCTTCGAGATCGCCACGAAGAGTAAACTGCCGAAGGAAGTCCTGGCCTACGCCCGCAAACGCGCCGGCAAGAACGAACGGGCCGTCGACCAGCTCCTCGTCGACCTTCAGCGGGAGAAGCAGGAGATCGAGGGAGAACTGGATTCCATGAAGACCAAACAGCGGACTCTCGACGCCCTGACCAAGACCTACGAACAACTCCACCGGGACATTGAAGTCCGCCGCAAACGCCTCAAGCTGGAAGCCAAGGAACAGGCCCTGGAGGAGGTGGCGAAGTACAACAAGGAGATGGAGACCCTCATCCGTAAATTGCGGGAGGAGAAGAAGATCGACGAGGCCAAGGAGAAGGCCGCCGAACTGCGGGAGCAACGCACCGTCATCAGTGAGGAGGTCAACGAACTGCGGGAGAATATCTACTACGCCCCCGGCAAGAACAACAAGCACGACAAACCCTTCGAGGTGGGCGACTACGTCAAACTCCGGGCCGGCGGCGCTACGGGGGAACTGGAGGTGCTGGACAAGAAAAAAGCGACGGTGATCGTCGGGGACCTGCGGCTGACCGTCAAGCTCCGGGACCTGGAGCACGTAGCCGACCCCCTGAAACTGCAACGGCAGAAGAGCGTTACCAGCGATCTGCGCAGTACCTCCACCTTCTCCAATAAGCTGGACGTGCGGGGGATGCGCTACGAGGAAGTACTGTCCACTACCCAGGCATTCGTCGACCAGGCCCTCATGGCCAACGCCGACACCCTGCGCATCGTACACGGCAAGGGCAGTGGTGCGCTGAAGCGGGCCGTCCGTCAGAAATTGAAGGAGTACAACCAGGAATTTACGCTTTCCACGCCGCCCAGGGAACAGGGGGGCGAGGGGGTCACCATCGTTGAAATGTAGGGGCGAACATATATTAAATAAGTATGTTTTGATCCAAAGTACCGATACCCAACTCATTCAGATACCCATACCCAGCATTATGCGAAACCACAGAGTAACCTTACTGGCCATCTTATTCCTGGCACTGGCCCTGCCCCTTCAGGCTCAATTCCGCTCCGAGATGCGGACGGCCGACAAGGAGTACGAGCTTCACGCCTACAACCTGGCCATTGAGAGTTACCAGCGCGCCCTGGCCCGCCGCCCCGAGGACCGGGACGCCCTGGCCCGGATCGCCAACTCTTACCGGATGCTCAACCAGATGCAGGCCGCCCATACGTACTACCAGCAGGCCGTCCGCGACCGCAAGGTGGATAAGGAGGTCATCCTGGAACACGCCCACGTGCTGAAGGCCCTCGGCCGCTACGAAGAGGCCAAGCAGTGGTACCTGCTCTACGCCCGTGACCACGACCAGGTGGTTGGCAACCACTTCGCCCAGAGCAGTGACTTCGCCATGCGGCAGCTGCAGCAGGACGCGGGCTTCATGGTTCAGTCCTCCGCGGTGAACAGCCCGGTGTCCGACTTCGGCCCCACCATGCCCTTTCCCCAGCAACTGGTCTTCAATTCCTCCCGGACCTCCGCCGGAGGTAGCTTCAGCGGCACCGCCAGCAACCAGCCCTACGTAGCCGCCATCGGCGCGGACGGCAACCCCCAGCAGGCATTTCCGCTGCGCAACGGCTACACGGTGCAGGCCGGTAACGTCGGCCCCGTGAGCTACAGCCCCGACGGTCGTCAGGTGGTTTTTACCCGCAATAATTTCACTCCCGGTACGCGGATGATTCCCGAGGCCGGTATCGCCCTCAACCTGATGATCGCCGACGTGAACCAGGAAGGAGTGTGGACCAATGCCCGTCCGCTACCCTTTAACGGTACTGATTTCAGCACCGGTTTCGGTACTTTCAGTCAGGACGGCAACAGCATTTACTTTTCCTCCGACCGCCCCGAGGGTTTCGGCGGCTACGATATTTACCGCGCCAACCGCCAGGGGCAGACCTGGGAAACCGTTCCCGAGAACCTCGGTACGGTCATTAACTCCGTCGGGCATGAGATCACGCCCTTCTTCGACGGGGCCAGCCTGTTCTTCTCCAGCAACTGGCACCACGGTATGGGTGCCTACGACGTGTTCCGGGCCGAAATGGTGAATAACCGTCCCAGTAAGCTGTACCATATGGGTAACGGCATCAACTCCTCCCGCGACGACATCGGCTTCATCTACGACCCCGCCGCCAGCAGTGGTTACGTGGTCTCTAACCGTATCGGCGGTAGCGGACAGGAAGATGTTTACTCCGTTCGCCGCGCCAATCAGAATATGCAACTGCTGGTCACCTCGGCCACCGACGGTAGCGTACTGCCCAACGCGGCGGTGGATTTCACCTCCTGCGGCGGGCAGGTGTACACGACGGACCAGAGCGGTCGGTACGTATTCCAGTCCACCGAAGGGCTGAACTGCGACATCATCATCGGCGCGGCCGGTTACCAGTCCGTTCGTCTGCCCCTCCAGGGAATGCAACCGGATGCCACGAATACCGTGCGGGTCGCCCTGAACGCGGATGCCGGCGGTGGTGGCTTCAACGGCCCTACGACGGGTATTCCGAACGGTGTCTCCCAGCCCGCTCCACCACCCCCCGGAACCGTACGGGGATACATCGCCAACGCCCAGAACGGTTACCCCGTCATGGACGCCCTGGTGGTACTGACGAAGCGGACCACCGGTCAGTCGGCCAACCTGCGTACCAACCAGGACGGCGCTTACATCGTCGCCCTGGAGCCCTACACTACCTACGACATGAACATCAGTGCCCCCGGGTTCGAGGGGCTCAACTTCCCCGTCACGACCGCCGATGGCAGTAACCAGAACATACTCGGTAAGATCGACCTGCTTCCCGGGTCGGGTAGCGGGACGATCCCGCCGGGGGGGACGGTTACCAATCCGCCCGCCACGCCGGGGGCCACTATCAGCGGCTTCTCCGTACAATTGGGCAGCTTCAGCAAGCAGCCCGATCTCGGGAAGTTCAGTAACCTGAACGATCTGGGGCGCGTCTACGACGTGAACGCCGGTGGTGCCTACAAGGCCCGTCTGGGTGTCTTCGCCACCCGTGCCGAGGCCGATGCCGCCGCTGCATCCGCCAAGAGCCGCGGCTACTCCGGAGCTTTCGTTACCGCCGATAACGGACCGAGTGCAATGGGAGGTGGTAGCAATACGTACATTCCCCCGACGAATCCGGGCGGAAACACCTACGTTCCCCCGACCAACACGACTACCAGCAGCCTCTACAAAGTACAGTTGGGTGCCTTCGGTAAGCCGGAGAATTTCAACCGCAATTCCGCCATGCAGCTCGGCTCCCTGGAGCAGGTGCAGCGGGGTGCCCTGACCATTTTCATGATCGGTGGCATCAACAGTCTGACGCAGGCGGAAAGTGTAAAGGCGCAGGCCCGGACACTGGGGTACGACGGTGCGTTCATCCTGCAGGACGTGAACGGGACGCTGAAGAAACTATAAGAACCTCACCCCGGGAGAGGGGGGAAGGTCCGGGCAAACGTGAAACAGCGTTCGCCCGGACCTTCTTTTTCCAGCTGGTCCAGGCGTTCCCGTGACTCCGTCAGGGTGGGCAGGTGCCCGTCCTCGATCCACCACATGGCCAGATTGGGGTGGCCGAGTTTGTGGAACCACTTGGCGCGGCTGCGCAGGAAATAGCTGTGTACCGTCGTGAAGGCGTAATCACGTAAACTGTCGAGATCGGTCCAGACGGACATGTTCAGGACGATCAGCGGGTCGTGGCTCCAGGGGTGGTCGGGCGGTTCAACGGTCATCCGCCAGATGAAGCCGGGGCTCTCCTCGGCCAGTGTATTGATGGGGTCGAGGAAATCTTTGAATTCCTTGGTTTCCGGAGCATCCAGGGGAGCTTTGAGGCGGGCGATATTGATCTCGGCTAGCTGCATGCCGATCAAGGTAAGGTTTCCACCCGTAATTCCTCGTAGGGAGTGGACCCGTCCACCTCCCGGTGGAAAACGTGCTTATTGCTTTCTCCCAGGACGATCTCGGCGGTGGTGTAGACCAGGTTTCCGTCCACGAGGTGGCCGCCGGTAGTCTGGCCGAGACTGTCGCTGACCGTCAGGTGGAGGTGGCTGCCGCTGGTGCTGACGGTACCGACCAGGCCGACGATTTCGAAGTGCCCGTCGAGGGTGGTCAGCGTATCCTGATTGGCGAGCCGTAGCTTCACCCGGGTAAGGCTACCGACGCAGGTCATGACCCATCCGGCCGCGAGTTGGTGGGTTTCGGCGTAGGCCTGGATCTCCTGCTTCAGATCCTGACCGGGAAGGAGGCGAAAGGGGTGGACGACGAGCACGGGCGAGCAACTTTGGGTGAGGAGTAAGAGTAGAAAAATGACGTGGCGCATCCGCCGAAGGTACTCCCTCTTGCCGGTGCTGGAAACTTTGCACCCGCGCGCCGCCGCCCACTCAACACCCGCCCATATTGATTGTTAGGGAAACTGATGAAGCTACTTACTGCGTGTTTACTCGTTCTTTTTCAGGTAACCCTGCAAGCTCAGGACTTCAGGGTGGAACCTCCCAACTGGTGGGTGGGCATGGCCAACGATACCCTGGAACTAATGATTGAGGGCGCGGACGCAGGTGCCATGTCCATAAATTCGATGAGTAAGGCGTTCGAGGTCATCTCCGTCACGCCCGGCGACCACCCGGACTACCTCTTCGTGACCGCCCGCGTAACCGCAGCCGCGCGGCCGGGTACGGTCAGCCTGCGTCTGGATTCGAAAAAGTCGGGGCCCCGGACGATTAACTACGCCCTGAAGGCACGCGAACGGGCCGCCGGCAGTTACCGGGGCTTTGGGGCTTCCGACGTGATTTGTCTGGTTACCCCGGACCGCTTTGCCAACGGCGATCCGTCCAACGATAAACTGGAGAGCATGCGGGAGCGGGAGACCGACCGGACCGCCGGTTTTGCCCGTCACGGTGGCGATCTCAGGGGCCTGATCGACCACCTGGATTACCTGGACGACATGGGGTTCACCGCCCTCTGGCCGACCCCGCTGCTGGAAAACGATATGCCGAAGTGGTCCTACCACGGCTACGCGATTACGGACTATTACAGAGTCGACCCCCGCTTCGGGGACCTGTCCGACTACCTCGAACTGGCCGGTAAACTGCGGGAACGCGGCATGAAACTCATCATGGACCAGGTGGTGAATCACTGTGGTCTCGGCCATCGCTGGACGGAAAAGCCCCCCTTCGACGATTGGTATAATTTCCAGGGTAACCCGACGATGACGACCCACCGCCGTACCGTCAACCAGGACCCTTACGCCGCCACGATAGACCGGGAATTACTTACCCGGGGCTGGTTCGTATCCACCATGCCCGACCTGAACCAGCGCAACCCCCACCTGGCTACTTACCTGGTCCAGAACAGTATCTGGTGGATCGAAACCCTGGGGCTGGGCGGCATCCGTCAGGATACGTATCCTTACCCGGACAAGGATTTCCTGGGCCGCTGGACCTGCGCCATCATGGCGGAGTACCCGAACTTCAATATCGTGGGGGAGGAGTGGTCCGGCAACCCCAATACCGTAGCCTACTGGCAGCGGGGTAAGGAGACCCCGGACGACAACGTATCGTGCCTGCCCAGCGTGATGGACTTCCCCCTCCGCCAGGCGCTGCAGGAAGCACTGACCGAGGAAGAAAGCTGGGACAAGGGGCTGATCAAGCTCTACGAGGCGCTGGCCAACGACCACATTTACGCCGACCCCCAAAACCTGCTGGTTTTCCTGGAAAACCACGATATGGACCGCGTAGCCACCCAGCTGGGGGGAGACACTTCCCTCATCAAAATGGCCCACACCTACCTGGCTACCATGCGGGGTATCCCCCAGCTCTATTACGGAAGCGAGGTCCTGCTGCAAAACGACAGCCTTCCCGGCGACCACGGGGCGATCCGCGCGGATATGCCCGGAGGCTGGGCCGGCGATCCGGTGAATGCCTTTACCGGTCAGGGGCTGACGGAACAACAACGCGCGGTCCAGAACCACCTGCGGGAGTTGTTGAACTGGCGAAAAGCACATCCGGTCATCGCGACGGGAAAAACCATCCATTTCGCTCCGCAGGACGGGATTTACGTCTTCGGCCGCTACGATGAACGGGAGCGGATCGCGGTGGTCTTCAACAAGAACAGGGAGGCACGAACCCTGTCGCCCGAACGATACGCGGAACTCGGCATCGCTACCGAGACGGAGCTGCCACCCCTGTCCGCTACCATCCTGGAACTGAAATAGTATGGAACTCACCGAAAGAGACATCGACCGCATCATCGGCATGGCCTGGGAAGATCGTACCCCCTTCGAGGCCATTGAGTTCCAGTTCGAGGTAACGGAAGCGGAAGTGATCAAGCTGATGCAGCGGGAGATGCACCCCAAGAACTTCCGGAAGTGGCGCGCCCGGGTGAGCGGCCGCAAGACCAAGCACGCGAAGCTGCGGGACGATGACGTACTGCGGTTCAAATCCCGCCAGCAGCGCACCATCAGTTATAACCGTAGCAGTAAGCCCAAGTAATGTCCGTCAGCCTAAACAAATTCGTCAGTGAAACCGGGATCTGCTCCCGTCGGGAGGCCGATACCTGGATCGACGCCGGCCGACTTGCCATCAACGGTACCGTAGCCCGCAAGGGCAACCGGGTGGAGGAAGGGGACACCGTCACGCTCGACGGCCAACCACTGGGGGACAAGCCCGCCGCTGTCTACCTCGCCCTCCACAAACCGCCCGGGATTACCTGCACCACGGACCAGCGGGACCCGGACAACATCATCGACTTCGTCCGCTACCCGGAACGTATTTTTCCGGTCGGTCGCCTCGACAAACCGAGTACCGGACTGATCATACTGACCAACGACGGTGACATCGTCAACGAGATACTGCGCGTAGAGAACGGCCACGAAAAGGAGTACATCGTCACCGTTGATAAGCCACTGGACAAACGCTTCGTTCACCAGATGGCGGAGGGTATCCCCATTCTCGGCACGGTCACGAACCGCTGTGAGGTACAGGTGCTCGGTCCGAAGTCTTTCCGCATCGTGCTTACCCAGGGGCTCAACCGGCAGATCCGCCGGATGTGCGATTACCTGGGCTACCGGGTGCGTACCCTCAAGCGCGTCCGCATCATGGACCTGGAACTGGGCGATCTCGGGGTGGGGAAGTGGCGGATGCTGACGGAGGCGGAGGTACGTCAGCTTCGTGATGTATGAACGGTGAGTATCGAACCGCTGACCATGAATCATGGACCACCGACCATTGACCAATTCTCCCTACATTGCAAAACCAACCAACACATCCCCATGCCCTTATTCAACGATCTTAAAAAAATCTTCTTCGGTGCCAAGTCCGTCGCCAAACACCAGGCCGGGAAGGCCGGGGACGCGGCCAGGGATGCCGCCGAGGATCTGCGGGACCTGACTACGGAAGCCGCCAGGGAGTTTATGGACAAGGCTCCCGGCTACGTCGATCAGGGGAAGGATGCCCTGAGCGGCCTCGGCGATAAAATTTGGACGGAGGCGGAGGGGCTGGCCGACAAGGGGCGGGAACTCAAGGACCAGGCCAGCGATGCCGTCAACAGCAAACTGGAGGAACTCCGGCCGAAGGAAGAGGCGGAGGCCGAAGAGGAACTAGACCTCGATTTCGGGAAACTCGATCTGACCCCCCGAAAGGACGCCCCCAAATCCGGAAGCATTGACTACGAGAGCGACCTCGTGGAAGGTAATCCGGTAAGACCGGAACCCTCCGCCCTGCGGGAAAATCTGGATACGGGGCTCGATGCCGCCGCCCGTGCCGGCGCCGGACTGGCCGGTAAGATCGGCGGTATCAGTGAGGTAGTCGGAGAGAAAGTGCTGGAGAAGGGAGGAGAGTTACTCGACCGCGCCGCCGAGGCCGGTTCCAAACTTAAGGACCGCGCCGACGATTTTGTCGACCACGCCAGCCGGCAAGCCGAAAAGATGAAAATGGAGCAGGTGATCGAGGACGCCAAGATCGCCGCCGCCCAGGCAGAGGCCCGCGCCCGCGCTTTCGACGGAAAGGAAACCGCGCGGGATGCCTCGGAAAGCACCCTGGACGGTACGGACTCTTTCTTCGATCGTGCCGACCGTTTCGCAAAGGGCGATTACACCAACGAGGGGGGGAAGAAAATGGTCATTCAGGACAATCCGGACCACCAGCCTAAACCAAAGGGCGGCATCATCTCCGGTTTTGAGGACGCGGATGGAGACGGGGACAGCCTGATCGACGACGCGATCATCGAAGAAGAATAGCTCCCGCCGTCCGGAGCAGGTCACCCACCTGGCCCAGCCCCGCCTGCCCGCTCGCCCGGGCCAGCACCCGACCCGCCTCTGCTTTGTGGCCCGACCGGTTGAGTTGCCGCGCCAGGTGCGTATGCTGGTGTACGATCTGCCGGTGGAGGAGTGCCCGGGGAACCCGTCGCGCCACTCCTGGAAGCGCGTAGGCGGCCCGTAAAACGGAAACGTTCTTCTCCAGCAGTTCCTGGTCCAGGTATTGCTGACTGCGTTGTCCCACGTGGTAACGGACGACTACGCTGTGGTCATCGATCTGGTAGAGCGGGTAGGCCATCAGCACCTGGTTGAGCCAAACGAAATCATCCAGGAGGAGCAGTTCCTCGGCAAAGGGGTGGGCTTCCAGAATATCGCGGCGGATGGTCATGCCGAAGGGGCCGACCGGCATGGCCCAGTACTGCCGGAGTACATCCTCCCCGTTGCTGTACAGGGGCAATCGTATTCGCTTACCTTCCTTTTCCAGCAGCTGACCGGAGCGGACGATCGTGCTGTTTTCGTCCAGGTATTCACTCAGCAAACCGAGGTGATTGGCCAGGAAGTAGTCGTCGTCGTCCAGGAAGCAGACGTAGCGGCCCCTCGCCATCCGTACGCCCGTATTGCGGGCACCGTTGAGTTGCCGGTTGCGCTGGTAGAAATAGCGGATGCGGTCGTCCGACTGCTGGTAGACCGTTCCCACGGCCTCCGTTTCGTCCGTCGAGCCGTCGTCCACGATGACCAGTTCCCAGTCCGGGCAGTCCTGTACCAGCACGCTCTCGATGGCCTGCCGCAACCGGGCGGCTCGATTGTAGGTCGGAATGACGACGGAAAATAATGGTCCCTCCATGAGAATAAGACCAGGCTTCGCGGATTTTGTTGTGGCGCCCCTACATTACGGACATGATATTTCTGAACGCCGACCTCGGGGAGAGCTGGTACGGCCGCACCGTCGGTAACGATGCCGCACTGATGTCCCATCTCGATCTCTGTAACATCGCCTGCGGGTTTCACGGCGGAGACGTTGCCACCCAGCGGCGGGCCCTCGAACTGGCCGGGGAACACGGCGTACGGATAGGAGCCCATCCCAGCTTTCCGGATCGCAAAAATTTCGGGCGGGTGATCCGGGACTTACCCGACGATCAGTTACTGGATATGTTACTGTACCAGGTGGCCGGGCTGCAGGCCCTGGCGGAGCGATCGGGACAAAAATTGTTTCACTTGAAGCCCCACGGAGCCCTGTACCATTACGCTAATCGCCGGTCGGAAGTCGCCGCTGCCGTCATCACGGTAGCAAAACAACTGGGAATTGGTAACGTGGTCGGTCCGCCGAACGGGCAGCTGTCATCCGCCGCACGGGCGTCAGGCATTCCTTACTTGGCGGAAGGATTCGCCGACCGGGCCTACGAGCCGGACCTCACCCTGCGGGACCGGTCTCTGCCGGGGGCACTACTCGAAACCGATGAGGCGGTAAAGCGGCAAGTGCGGCAAATGCTCAACGCTCAGGTTACCGCAACCGATGGCAGGAGGTACCGCATCGAGGTGGATACCGTCTGTCTACACGGAGATCATTCCGGAGCGGTGGAACGGGCGCGGGTCGTGGCGGCGGTGCTCCGCTAGTATCCTAAAATATCCAACATGCTCTCCACGCTCTGCTTCGGGTGCAATACGCGGTCCGTCAGGTTGCCCTGGTCGTCGATGTCGATGATGATGTGCTGAGGGCTGGGGATCATGCAGTGCTTGATTCCGCCGTACCCGGAAATACTGTCCTGGTAGGCACCGGTGTGGAAGAAGCCGAGGTAGAGCGGCTCTTCCTGCTCCGGAGAAATGACGGGCAGGTAGACCTGGCTTTCGTGAATTTCCGAGTTGTAGTAGTCGGAGTTGTCGCAGCTCAGCCCGCCGATGTTGACCCGCCGGTAGGGCTGGTCCCAGTTGTTGACGGGCAGCAGGATGAAGCGCTCCCCGATTCCCCAGGCGTCGGGTAGGGTGGTCATGAGCGAATTGTCGATCATGTACCACATCTCACTGTCGTTCTGCTGTTTCTGCTCCAGCACCGAGAAAATGGTAGCACCGCTTTCTCCGACGGTATACTTGCCGAATTCCGTGAAGATATCGGGTTCCGGAACGTCTTTGTCCTCGCAGGCCTCCAGTACGTTCTTGACGATTTCCCGGACCATATACTTGTAGTCGAACTCGAAGCCCAGACTGTTCCGGATCGGCATACCGCCGCCGATGTTGAGGGCGTGCAATTGCTGGCTTTCGGCCTTCAGTTCGGCGTAGACCCCGATCACCTTCCGGAGTTCCCCCCAGTAGTAGAGGGAGTCCTTGATCCCGGTATCGACGAAGAAGTGGAGCATGTGCAGCTCCAGTTTGTCGTTGTCGCGGATCTTCTCCCGGAACAGGGGGATTACGTCGAGTGCCCGCAAGCCCAGTCGGCTGGTGTAGAATTCGAAGTTGGGTTCTTCCTCCGTCGCTACGCGGATACCGATCTTGGCGACGCCGTGGACGTGCTCCGTGTAGTAAGCCAGTTCGTGGCGGTTATCCACCACGGCGATCACGTTCTCGAACCCGTCGTTCATCAGCCCGACGATGCCCTCCAGGTAATCCTCCGGCTTAAAGCCGTTGCAGATGATCTTGATTTTTTTGTCCAGCTTACCCCGCTCGAAGAGCCGACGGACCAACTGGATGTCGTAGGCCGAGCTCAGTTCCAGCTGTACGCCGTGGCTGAGGGCTTCCTCCACGACGTGGGCGAAGTGGCTACTCTTGGTACAATAGCAGTAATTGTATTCCCCCGCGTAGCCCTGGGCGCGCATGGCCCGCCGGAACAGGTTGCGGGCCGACTTGATCTTCTTGCCGATACTCGGCAGGTAGGTCAGTTTCAACGGGGTGCCGTATTTGCGAATAAGGTGGATCAACGGAATCTGATTGAAGGTCAGATAGCCGTTATCCAGGTCAAAGCCTTCCTGGGGAAAGTAGAAGGTTTGGTCGATGAGGTCGAAGTACTTGTTAGCCACGGCGCAAAAGTAACCGTCTTGCTAATACTAATGGCAGTAGTGGGGAAAAGTGTGAATAAATTGATCTACGGGATGACTGTTCACCGGCCAATGACGCGGACTGCGCTTCGCGAAAGGGGCGGGGACGCAGGTGCCGGCACCACACCGGGTGTCCGCCCCGCCGGGTCGATCCGGCTGACAACCGGGGCATCGTCCGGGCCCGACCGTCACTAACTGTTTTTTACCGTAACCGAAGCGTAACGAATGGAAGTTTGACCGAATAAAGGGCCAAACATTACACTATGCGTATTTCTATCGTGCTGTCATTCCTGTTTTCTCTCCTCCTCCAGTGCTCCCTCTCCGCCCAGGTGGGGGTGAACAATACCAACCCGGAGCAGGCGCTGGACGTCAACGGTAAGATCAGGGTCAGCGATGACGCCACTACCCCCACCGACGGCACCATCCGCTACAACGATCCCGAAGCCACCTTCGAGGGATTTGCCGACGGGGAGTGGACCGTCCTCAACAAATCCGCCACCCCGGACCGGCCCATACCCGTCACCCTGGCCATGTTCAATACCTCTGCGAATGGTGAATGGGAGGACATGGACTGGATCGAGACCCACGGTGTCAGCTTTGTTTTTGACCTCACTTCGACCGGCCAGCGAAGGGCCGTCCCCGCCGGCTATTTCCTGGTCATCGAAATGATCGAGGCAATGGGTATGGACCGGGCGGAGGACGAGCAGTTTCGCGTGATTGTTGCGGGAGCCCAGGCTGATCAGGTACCCGGTAATGGCCGCGTTAACCCTCAGATATACGTCAGCGGTAGTTCCGGAACCGGAAATACGACCGTTCGCGGCGGGCGGGCACCCCTGCTGGTACTTCAGGCCGGTCAGCAACTCGTATTTTTGAACGACTCCGCGACGAGTAACTCCGACGGTGTCCGCATGATCGCCACCGGCTTCTTAGTGCAGGATCTGGACCAGTACTTTACGTACTAAATCTGATAATAGGGCTTACCTTTCGCGGGTAAACCCAACCCGCCATGCAGATCGAACTCCTTCAGACCGACATCACCACCCTCGAAGTCGATGCCGTCGTCAATGCCGCCAACAGCAGCCTGATGGGTGGAGGCGGCGTGGATGGGGCGATCCACCGCGCCGGTGGTAAGGTCATCCTGGACGAGTGCATGGCCATCCGCCAGCGGCAGGGCGGTTGTAAGCCGGGAGAGGCCGTCATCACCACCGGGGGTAACCTTCCGGCCCGCCACGTCATCCATACGGTCGGGCCGGTCTGGGAGGGTGGGGCCAACCGCGAGGATGCCACCCTCGAATCCTGCTACCGGAACGCGCTGGCCCTGGCCGGTCAGCACGACCTCAAAGTGCTGGCTTTCCCCAACATCAGCACGGGCGTTTACCGTTTTCCCAAGGAGCGGGCCGCCGCCATCGCGCTGCGCGCCATCCGGGATCACGCGGCCGACGCCGGGGTAGAGCGGGTGATTTTCGCCTGCCACGACCCCGAGAATTACCGGATTTACGGTGAACTGATGTAGCTTGCGCCCCGTGCTACGCCCCTTCCTGCTCCTCTTCCTGCTAACCTCCTGTCTGTACGGACAGGACGGACTGTTCCCCACCTACGACGCCCGCGCCCGCGCCCTGGGCGGTACCGGCCTCGCGGCGGAGGGGATCGATGCGGTCTGGACCAACCCGGCCGGCCTGGCCGTCGGCAACGACCGTGTCCAAGCTGCCGCCACCGCCGAGCAACGCTTCGGGATCAGCGAACTGACCATGGCCAGTGCCGCCGCCACCCGGACTTTCGGCAACGGTGGTTTCGGACTGCAGCTGTCTTCCTTCGGTTTCGATACCTACCGGGAAACCCGCGTCGGTCTGGGCTACGGTCGCCGGTTATCCGAACGGCTCACCATCGGCGGGGAGGTGGTCGGGTTCGCCACCCAGACGGAGGCCTACGCCGGTACCTTCGACTTCACCTTCGGTCTCGGTGCCCAGCTGGAGATCATCGAGGAACTCTCCGTGGGCGTCCGGGTGTTCAGCCCCATCCGCGTCTCCCGTTTCGGGGAGGACGACAACTTACCCCAGCTGCTGGCCCTGGGCGGTAGCTACCGTCCCAACGAAAAGGTCATGCTCTCCGCCGAGGTCCATCAGGACATCGAACAGGATACCCGTTTCCGGGCGGGGCTGGAGTACCTGCCCGCCGATGCCCTGCGCATCCGCCTGGGCGTGGCGACGAAGGCCGCCGAGCTTTCTTTCGGAATCGGCTACGAGATCACCGAAGGGGTGGAAGTGTCCGCCGCGGCGGCCTACCACGAGATCCTGGGGATCAGCCCGGTGGTGGGGATCCGGTACGTGGGGAAGTAGGCTTATTACTCCACTACGGGCGAGCGTAACTCGCTGGTAGCCGGAACTCGCATTATATTTGAACTTTGCACCTGCGCGCCGTCGCCCGCAACTTTTGGGCAACCCGGCCCCATTACCTATCCCTTACACCCTCACTAATTCCTTATTTATGTTCACCACCCTACGCTCCGCGGCCCTGCTGCTGCTCCTCCTTCCGTTCGGCCTGACGGCCCAGGAAACCGAAACCGACGAGATCAACCTGGACAGCTTCGAATTTGACGAAGCAGCCATGATGGAAATGTACCAGGCGTACCAGGACAGCATTGCCGGCACCCTCACCTTCCTGCGCGATACCACCGTCGAGATCGGCGACGGGCTGGCCAGCCTCAAGGTCCCCCCGGGCTATATGTTCGTGGACGGCGACGGTGCCCGCACCGTCCTGGTCGATCTCTGGGGCAACCCACCCGAGGCCGGTGAAGGTTCCCTCGGCATGCTCTTTCCCGAGAAGTACCCGCCCAGCGACCCCAACGGATACGGCGTGGATATTTTCTACACCGAGGACGGCCACATCAAGGACGACGACGCCGAGGACATGGACTACGACGATATGCTGGAACAACTCCAGGAAGAAACGGAGGCCGGTAACGAAATGCGCCGCGAGGCCGGTTACCAGACCATCGAACTGCTGGGCTGGGCCACCGCCCCCCGCTACGACCAGGAGAACAAACGACTGCACTGGGCCAAACGCCTGGCCTTCGAGGGGCAGGACGAGGAAACCCTCAACTACAACATCCTCTTCCTCGGCCGCCGCGGTTACCTGACGATGAACGTCATCGGTTCCATGAAGGACCTGCCCGAGATCAGCGACGATCTGGATGGGTTTCTCGGCAGCGTAGCCTACCAGGCCAGCCACCGCTACCGGGATTTCGACCCCAGTATCGACGAAGTGGCCGCCTACGGGATCGGTGCCCTCATCGCCGGTAAGGTACTCGCCAAGACGGGCGTACTGGCCGGCATCGGCATCTTCCTGCTGAAGGCCTGGAAGCTGGTCGCGATCGGTGCCGTGGCACTCTGGGCGGGCATCAAGAAGTTCGTGGGGAACGGGTAGGGTCAGTGAGTAGTAAACGGTCGATAGTTCAGGGTACACGCTACCCGGGCGACTACTGACGACGAACTATTGACCACTGACTAGTTATCTTCCCCCCCATGACGTTATCAACGCTGGACTGGACGGTCGTAATTGTATACTTCATTGTTGTACTGGCCATCGGTCTGTACGCCTCCCGACGGGCCTCGTCGAGCATGGATGATTACTTCCTCTCGGGGCGCAACGTTCCCTGGTGGCTGCTCGGCGTTTCGATGGTCGCCACGACCTTCAGCAGTGACACCCCGAACCTGGTGACCGGGCTGGTGCGGGAGAACGGCGTGGCCGGCAACTGGGGCTGGTGGTGCTTCCTGCTGACCGGGATGCTGACCGTTTTCGTCTTCGCCAAACTCTGGCGACGCTCGCTGGTGCTGACGGACGTGGAATTCTACGAACTGCGGTACAGTGGCAAGGAAGCCGCCTTCCTGCGGGGCTTCCGGGCACTGTACCTCGGCTTCGTGTTCAATACCCTGGTGATGGGGACGGTCAGTCTGGCCGCCATCAAATTCGGGGAGATCGTCCTCGGCCTGCCCGGCTGGCAGACGCTGCTGATCGCGGGCTCGGTAACGATCATCTACTCGATCAAGGGGGGGCTGAAGGCCGTTATTTTTACGGACTTCGTGCAGTTTACCCTGGCCATGATCGGCTCGATCTGGGCCTGCGTCTACCTGGTCAACCTGCCGGAAGTGGGGGGGCTGAGTAAGCTGATCAGTCACGATAACGTGATCGGGAAGATCGATATGCTGCCGAGTTTCGAGGACCCCAACGTGTGGGTGCCCATCCTGGTCGTGCCCCTCGCCGTGCAGTGGTGGGCCAGCTACTATCCCGGGTCCGAGCCCGGCGGCGGCGGCTACCTGGCCCAGCGGATGTTCTCCGCCAAGAGCGAGAAGGACGCGGTATCCGCCACCCTGCTGTTCAACGTGGCTCACTACGCCCTGCGCCCCTGGCCCTGGATACTGATCGCCCTGGCCTCCCTGATCGTTTTCCCGGAACTGACGGACATCCAGGCCGCCTTCCCGAAACTGTCCGACGATAAGGTGGGGCACGACATTGCCTATCCGGCCATGCTGACCCTGTTGCCCTCCGGCCTGCTGGGGCTGCTCGCCGCCGGCCTGATCGCCGCCTTTATGAGCACCCTCTCCAGCCACTTCAGCCTGGGGAGCAGCTACATGGTCAACGACGTTTACCAGCGTTTTTATAAGCCGGAGGCCACCGAGAAGGAACTGGTGCGGGTCGGCCAGCTCGCTACCGTCCTGCTGGGGGTGATCGGTATGGGTCTCGGCCTGGCGCTCACGGATGCGACCCAGGCCTTTAACCTGCTGCTCTTACTGGGAGCGGGTACGGGGCTGATCTACATCCTGCGCTGGTTCTGGTGGCGCATCAATGCCTTTACCGAGATCGTGGCGATGGTGGCCAGTCTGCTCATTTCCGGATTCTTCACCTTTTTCGATCACGGGCTGGAAGCCTGGCAGACCATCATCGTCGGCGCGGTGCTGACCAGCGTGGTCTGGATTGTCAGCACCTACGTTACCCCGCCTACTACGGATGATAAGCTGGTGGAGTTTTACCAGAAGATCCGGCCGGCCGGTCCGGGCTGGGACCGCGTGCGTGGGTTGGTGGCCGACCGGGGCCTTCCCCTGGCCGCCAAACCGACGGGCCTTCCCCTGGAGCTCCTCTGTATGCTGGTGGGCTGCGTGCTGGTCTACGCCCTGCTCTTCTGCGTGGGGAATTACCTCTACGGGGAAACCACGCAGGCGCTGTTGCTGGGAGCGGTAGCGGTGGTTAGCGGGGGCGTGCTCACCTGGGCCTGGGGGCGGTTGCACGTTGGGAGTTCGTAGGAGTAACTCGTGCGACGGTAGCGCAGGTGCAAACTTTTAAACAAAAAAACTGGGAGATGAAAACATATTCAGCGCAGCTTGTCGGACATCTCGGAGCGTTAGCGGAGGAAGTCCGACAAGTCGGAGCGGCCCTGCTCTTCATGGGACTCTCCGTGACCCTCCACGCCCAGACCCCCGACACCATCATTTCGCTCTATACCGGCGAAATACCCTGCGCCCGGGCCGGAGAAGCGGTCGTGGAGCATAACCCCGACCTCGGCCGCTTTTATAAGAACGTCACCGATCCGGAACTGCACGTCTTCCGGCCCCTGGGGAAGACGAAGACCGGCGCGGCCATGCTCGTCATTCCCGGAGGGGGCTACTACCTTTCGGCGTACGACTGGGAAGGGAGGGAGCCGGCGGAATTACTCGCCCAGCACGGCATCACGGTCTTCGTATTGCTCCACCGGTTGCCGCACTGGGAGACGGGCTTCTGCAAGTCGGAGGTGGCCCTGATGGACGCCGAACAGGCCATGGTCCGTATCCGCTTACTGGCGGCGGAGTGGGGGCTGGACGGCGACCGGGTCGGCATTATGGGAGCCAGCGCGGGCGGCCACCTGGCGGGGTCGGTCAGCGTTCACCACGGGGAGGGGGAGGCGGCCAGTACGCGGCCCGATCTTACGGTACTGCTCTACCCGGTCATCAGCATGGACCCGGAGCTGGGTGCCCACGCGGGCAGCAGGAGGAACCTGCTCGGCGAGGAGGTGGACCCCGACAAGGAACAATTCTACGATCTGCCGCTCCACGTATATGCGGGGACGCCCCCGGCCTTCCTGGTGCACGCGACGAATGATACCGTCGTTCCGCCGATCAACTCGATCCGCTACTACCGGGCACTGGCCGACGCCGGGGGGAGCGCCGACCTGCACCTGTTCAATTCCGGGGGGCACGGCTTCGGATTGGCGCGTCAGGAAGCGGGATCGGTACGGGGCTGGTCTGAGTTGCTTCTGGATTGGCTCCGTCAGCATGACTTTATCCGGAACGGAAAGCCCGGACGCTAGGAGGTGATACTCACACTCCTAGGTCCTATTTTGGCCGCCACCGCATAATCAGCACTCCTTATCCTATTTCCCATGCCCCAACTCCCCCCCCTTACCGCTGCACCCAACCAGGCCGAACTACTGGTCACCCACGAAGCCATCCGGGGGCAGGCGCCGGACGGACAGTATTTCGTTCACCGCACCCCGATCCTGACGAACCGGGCCATCGACGGTTTGGCGGGCTGTCGGCTCTACTTCAAGTGTGAGAATTTTCAGAAGATCGGCGCCTTCAAGATGCGGGGCGGGGCCAGCGCGGCCCTCCGTCTCACAGCGGCCCAACGGGAGCGCGGCCTGGCCACCCACAGCAGCGGCAACCACGCCCAGGCGGTGGCGAGAGCCGCTTCCCTGCTGGGCGTCCCGGCCTACATCGTGATGCCCCGGGATGCCCCGAAGGTCAAGGTGGAGGCGGTACGCGGCTACGGGGCCGAGATCATCTGGTGCGTCAATACCCCAACCGACCGGCAACGTACGCTGGACGAGGTGGTGGCTCGCACCGGGGCGGCCTTTATTCATCCCTTTGACGACTATGCCGTCATTGCCGGCCAGGCCACCGCTGCGATGGAACTGATCGAGGACACTAAAGTCGTACTCAACCTGATCCTGACGCCGGTGGGTGGCGGCGGACTGCTGGCCGGTACCGCCCTGGCCGCCCGCTACTTCAGCCTCGGGGCGAAGGTGTGGGGAGCCGAACCCGCCGCCGTGGACGACGCCGCCCGCGCCCTGCTCAGCGGGAAAGTCGAGTACAACGAAACCAACGAAACGATTGCCGACGGGCTGAGAACCCACCTCGGGGAACGTAACTTCGCCCTTATTCACCGCTACGTGGAACGCATCCTGACGGTAGAGGAGGAGGAGATCGCCGCCGCCATGCGCCTGGTGTGGGAGCGCATGAAAATCATCATCGAACCCAGCTGTGCCGTCCCCCTGGCCGCGGTTCTTAAGAATCCCGAACTCTTCCGGGGGCTTAACGTTGGGATCGTACTGACGGGGGGCAACGTGGACCTCGACCGACTACCTTTCAAAACCCAGACCACATGATAACCATCGCCCTGGCCTACAGCAGCGACGATCAATCCATCGCCCAGCGGATCGCCGGCGACCTGAGCGGGACCGTAAACTTTCAACACTTCGTGGCCGGCCGCGCCAACGAGGGGCCGGTACTGGCCGACCAGCTGGCCGGATACGACGGGCAGACGGTCGTGCTGGTCAGCGACCATTTCCTGACGAACACCAACTGCATGCTGCGGGCCGAGCGCCTCTTCGGGGGCTCGGCCCGCAGCCTGCCCGTCATCTCCCCGGCCCACAGCTACGATGAAGCCACCGAGGAGATCCGTACCGTCCATACCACCCTGAGAACCCAGGCGGACATGATGCACTACATCAGCCACTGGCAGGACCGCTACATCACGCTGCGCCGGGATGCCGTCTCGCTCCGGGAACAGGGGGGGGCGGCGTTCGAGGCTTACTACAAGAAGATCCGGGAGACGAGCACGGACGTAGGAGACGTACTGGCCGCCATCCAGGGCAGCTGGAACCTCAGTCTGGAGCAATTCTCGGCCAATCAGTACCAGCAACTTTTCATCTTCGCGGAGGCTACCGACCAGTGGCACCGCTTTGCCGGGGAACCCTCCGTCGACCCGCCCCCGGTTCCGGAAACCGAACCCGCCGTCGAAACGGAAAACCCCGCACCCGCGGCCCCGCCCCCGCCGGAGGCAGAGGAAGCATTCGACTACGATACCCTGCTGGACCAACTCGACGAGGAGCCGGATGAGGAGGCTACCCTGCCCGGCGACCAGGCCGCGACCTGGATTCAACGTGCCTGGGCGCTGAGCGACGCAGGGGACACCGAAGCCGCCCTCGAACTGCTGACCAGCGGCCGTCAGGCGCTGCCGGACCAGCACGGACTGCAGTACCACAATGCCCTGATGCTGGCCGCCGAACGGCAGGATGCCGCGGGAGCCCGCAGGGAACTGGACGATCTGCTGGCTAAAAACCCCGACCACAACGATGCCCTCTTTCTCAGCGGAGAACTGTTCGAGGCGGAAGGGAAATACGAAAAAGCGAGGGAGGAATGGGAGCAGCTCAGCGACGTGAAGCCATACTACCCGACCCTGAATTACCGACTCGGTAGTTTACTCCGGCAGCATTTTCCCACCGACTACCTGGATGCGGCGGCCTACCTGCGGCGGGCCACTAAATCCCGGGACAATGCCGAAGCTTTCTACGAGTACGCCCTGATACTTGCCGGCCCGGTGGACCGGAAGAAGAAGGCCGTCAAAATGCTGAAACGCGCCACGGAACTGGAGTCCGACCACGCCTACGCCCACTACCAACTGGCGGTACTGCAGCACGAGAGCGGTAAAATACGGGCCGCCCGCAACTCCTTCCGGATCGCGGCCGCCCTGGAGCCCGCCTTCGATACGGCCACCAACCGGGCGGCCTTCTTCAGTGAGGGAGTAGCGGACGAGAATGCCTCCGAAAACGACGTACTGGCCGCCCTGAAGCAAAACATCGCTCACCTAGAGCAGCGACTCAACGAGCGGCGGGAGGAGGAAGCGGAGGTCGCTCCCGGTCCCGGAGCCGGTAAGATCGTGCTCATTTCCGGAGCGACCAGTGGGATCGGCCGGGCCACCGCCCGCCGGCTGGCCGCCGAGGATTACCGACTGATCCTGAACGGCCGCCGCCGCGAACGACTGGAGGAGCTCGCCCAGGAATTGTTCCGGGAGCACGGAACGGATACTTATTTGCTGGAACTGGACGTGCGGGAGCGTGATGAAGTCGGAATGGCCATCAGCGAGCTGCCCGGGGAGTGGCAACACATCGATCTGCTGATCAACAACGCCGGAAAGGCCAAGGGCTTCGACCCCATCCAGGAAGGTAATCTGGACCACTGGGACGAAATGATCGACGTCAACCTCAAGGGGCTGCTCTACCTCACCCGCGCCGTTACTCCCGGTATGGTGGAGCGGGGTAGTGGTATGGTGATCAACATCGCCAGTACCGCCGGCAAGGAAGTCTATCCCAACGGCAACGTCTACTGCGCCACCAAACACGCCGTGGACGCGCTGACCTACGCCATGCGGCTGGACCTGGTGAAGCACGGCATCCGCGTCGGCCAGATCTGCCCGGCCCACGTAGAGGAAACGGAATTTGCCCGCGTTCGCTTCGACGGAGATACCGAACGGGCCAAGATCTACGAGGACTTCCAGCCCCTCCGCTCGCCGGACGTGGCGGAGGCCCTTTACTTCATGATCTCCCAGCCGGCCCACGTCAACGTGATGGACATGGTAATACAGGGAACCCAGCAGGCCAGTTCCACGGTGGTGGACCGGAGTGGAAGGGGTAAATTCGAAGAGGAAGAATGATACCTTTCCCTTCCGTCCCGTCCCACGGGGGAGGGATGATTATTCGCGATACCTCAAGACATTCAATTGAATAGAGAAACAGCAGATCCCCGTAATGACGTTAATTCGGAGTTGCCTCCCTTTACTCCGTACTTCATTGTCATCGAAGGCCTCGACGGCAGCGGCAAAACGACCCAGATCGAGCTGCTGCGCGACTTTCTCCAGTCGCGCAACGAGGCCTGCCACCTCACGGCCGAGCCTACGGAGTTGCCGACCGGAAAATTGCTGCGCTCCGTCCTGCGCCGGGAAGTGGAGATGGACCCCCGCGCCGTGGCGGCCCTCTTCGCCGCCGACCGGATCGAGCACATCCACCACCCCGAAACCGGCCTGCTGGCACAGCTGAGTGCCGGTTACCACGTCATCGCCAGCCGCTACTACTTCAGCAGCCTGGCCTACCAGTCGGAGTACGCCGAGCCGGGCTGGATCGCCGCCCTCAACCACCACGCGAAGCAGGTACTACCGGCGGACCTCACCATCTTTCTCGATCTAGACCCGGAGGAAAGCATGCGCCGCATCGAGGGGAGCCGCACCGAAACGGAACTCTTCGAAACCCGGGAAAAGCTCACCCAGGTCCGGGAGGCGTTTCACCAGGCCTTCCGGTTCATGGGGGAGGGGGAGAATATCGTGGTAGTGGATGCGAACAGGAATGTGGTGGACATTGCGGATGAAATTGCCGCTTTAGTTGGGGATTTGGGGAGTACATGAGTTTGGGAGTTGGGCACTCCCGAACTCCCTGACGTATTAACTCCCCAACTAGAACGGCGGGGCGCTCTCGAAGCTGACCGTCTCCTTACTCACCGGGTGCACGAACTCGATCCAGGCGGCGTGCAGGTGCAGGCGGTCGCCCGGCTGCCCGTACAGATCGTCTCCGAGGATGGGGGTATTGAGGCCGAGGGGGTGGGCGCAGTGTACCCGCAGCTGGTGGGTACGACCGGTAACGGGCCAGAGGTGGACCAGGGTTCGGCCTTCGTGCCTTTCAATGACCCGCCAGCGGGTGCGGGCGGTCTTACCGTGATCGTGGCAGACGATCTGGCGGGGGCGGTCTTCGAGGTCGCCGCGCAGGGGCAGGTCGATGAAGCCGGCTTCTCCGCTGACGGTGCCGTCGAGCAGGGCCAAGTAGCGCTTTTTGACGGAGCGTTTGAAAAATTGTTGTTGCAGTAGTTTGTGTACCGCCTTCGTGCGGGTGATCAGCAGTAGTCCGCTGGTGGACATATCCAGTCGGTGAACGATCAGCGGGCCCGTGGCGGACGGATATTTTTTACGTACGCGGAGGTAGACGGAATCCTCAATGGTACGACCGGGCACCGACAGGAATTCGGCCGGCTTATCGATCACGGCGAGGTGGTCGTCTTCGTACACGTATCCGATCGTCTTGCCGGCGGCGGGGTTATTCAGCAGGGGGTTAGGGTCTACTGCGAGGCCCCGCAGCATGTGGCCCAGGATGGGCTCGCACTTTCCCCGGCAGGCGGGGTAGAAACTACCGTGGCGGCGAATTTCGGACTTCGGGGACTGTCCCCACCAGAATTCGGCAAGGGCGACGGGGCGCAGGTGCAAGCTGTACGCATACTGCAGGAGTTTGGGCGCGGCGCACTCTCCGGCCCCCGCGGGCGGGATCTTGAAAATGGTTTGGGAGAAGATGTCGTTCAGGTCGCGGGTCCGGCCGTCCGCATCCAGGAAAGCGTAGTGGGCGAAGATGCGATGCTGGAGGTCGTGGCTCATCGTACGGCGTTCCTCCCGGAGGTCTTCCAGGGCATCCTCCAGGGCGGCCAGTCGGGTGGTGGCGGCGGCGACCTGCGCTTCTCCGGCGCGGATCAGGTCCTTCAGTCCGAAGTGGCGGCCGACGCTCTCGCGGGCGAGTCGTTCCTCCAGTTCGGGGAGGCCGTCCGCGGTGGCCCGTTCCCGCTGGGCGTGGCGCTCCCGTTTGGCGGCCCTGACGGATTTTTTCTCCGCGGCGATTTCCCGGGCGACCCGCTCGGTGGTGTCGCTCAGCTCCGCGCGGGCGGCGGCCAGCTCCGGGGCCCCGGCCAGGGCTTCGATCCGCAGGGTGAGGGCGTGGACCTCTTTCTCCCCGGTCCGGTAGAACCCGTCGTCCTCCAGGATATCGAATACGGGCGGGACGAAGCCGGGCCAGTGGTTACCGTCGGCTACCTTTCCGGAGAATCCCGCGAGGTAGCCGAGTTCGCCCCCTTCTTTTTCGACCACCAGGACCCCGAACATCTTTCCCCTGCTCCCGATGCCGGCGTCCGGTCCGTGGCCGAAATCATGATCGAAATCGGGCGTTCCCTCCAGGTAAGTCCGGAGTTCGGCGGCCGCCGCCCGGGCGACGGGGTGGGGGACGTAGTGAAACGGAAAGGTGAAGCGGTCCGGCCGGGGCTGGGGGGGGAGGGGGTGGACGAAACCGTCGGCGGGGCGGAACATGGGGGCGAAGGTAAGGGGCCGTGGCGGTACCCGCACCCATCGAGGCCATGCCCGCACCCGTGGCCGCACCCCGTGCCCGCACCCATCGCGGCCATGCCCGCACCCGTGGCCGCACCCCGTGCCCGCACCCGTGCCCGCACCCGCGAGTGGCTAAAGCGCACCCGCTGCTTGGAGGAAGTCGCTGAAGCGACTGTGGTGTTTTGACCAGCGTGACGCTTTGCCGTTTAGTGTTTTTGCCCGCACCCTATGCCCGCACCCGCGAGTGGCTAAAGCGCACCCGCTGCTTGGAGGAAGTCGCTGAAGCGACTGTGGTGTTATGACCAGCGTGGACGCTTTGCCGTTTAGTGTTCGTGGCCGCACCCGATGCCCGCACCCGCGAGTGGCTAAAGCGCACCCGCTGCTTGGAGGAAGTCGCTGAAGCGACTGTGGTGTTTTGACCAGCGTGGACGCTTCGCCGTTTAGTGTTCGTGGCCGCACCCCATGCCCGCACCCACGAGTGGCTAAAGCGCACCCGCTGCTTGGAGGAAGTCGCTGAAGCGACTGTGGTATCCTGGCGGAGTCGCTTTAGCGACTTTCCTGACCAGCGTGGGTGCTTTAGCCCCACGCGTGCTTTAGCCCCACGCTACCAATTAAAATCGATCCGCTCATTACTCTCGCCGACCAGGACTTCCCGGTCCACGAAGCCGGATGTCCCGTAGAAGCGGAGTAAATAGCGACCGGGAGACAGTTCGTCCAGGAAGAATTCCCCGGAAGCGGAAGTGATCGCGGCCAGGTCGGGAACGGTGGCGGGAGATTCCAGGATGGTTACCGAGATCTCGGGTAGGGGTTGGCCGCTGGGATCGAGGAGGCGGCCGTGCAGGCTCAGGGGCATGGGGGAGGGGGTTGGAGGATCGCCGGAAGGGGTGGACGGCCCGCAGGCCATCCACCCCGACAGTAGGATCCAGGCGAGGAAGAAACGCATTACTGACCGAGTGCCTTCCAGTTCTTCATCAGGTTGTAGACTCCGCTGGTGATCCGGGTAGCGGAGTTACCACTCTGGGAGCCGTTGGTGTGGATGCCGACTGCGTAGCGGTGGCCATTGTGGATGTAGTAGACCGGGCTGCCGCTCTGTCCGCCGGCGGTATCGATCTCGTAAGTGATCGTACGGCTGGTGAGGGACTTTACGCGACGGTGGTTGTACCACATCGTACCGGCCGGCTTGTCGCCGGGGTAGCCGGGAAGGTTCAGGTACTTGTTCCGTAGACTACTGTCGCCCAGGTAAGCGAAGCCAATCCAGCCGGTTCGTGCGCCCAGCCGGCAGTTCTCAGGCAGGATGATACAGCCGTAGTCGCTGTTGCGGTTACCGGAGTTGGTCCAGCCGGTCACGCTGCGGAAAGAGGTAGCTACGCAAGAGCCGTAGGGCAAGCTGTTGCCGTTGCGGCCGGGCATCACGGTAATGGAACGAGCCCACCCACCGCGGTTACGCAGGAATACGCAGTGCCCGGCGGTCATGACCGTGCGCGGGCCTATGAACCAGCCGGTACCGATCCACTGGGAGCCGTCCCGGGCCGTGATCCGCAGGGAGCAGATAACCCGCCAGGGGTAAGAGGCGGTGTTGTTGATGCGGATGCGCTGGTCGGGGCCGATCACGACTTCGTCGGCCTCGGCGGAGCGGGTGGTCGGGGCGGGCTGCTCGTCGAAGCTACCGAAGTAGGCATCGCGGAGCGGGCCGGTCTCGGTGGATTCGTCGGTAACCGATTCGGAGGAGGTCGTTTGCAGTAGCGCGTCGCCGTCGGTGGGGGACATCCCGGGGATATCACCGAGTACGGCAATGCTTTCGAGACCGAGTTCGGCCAGTTGGGAATCCTGGGTACCGGTCTGGCCGGTTTCCAGCAGGTCGTTGCCGTTCAGGTCGGCTTCGGGTGAGTTGCCGTTGACGTCGGCGTTGTGCACGTCGGCAAGAAGGGAATTAGACATGGTATGGGATTAAGGATGATAAGGGATGATTACATCGGTTAGTAAGCTGAAAAATAAATACGTTACAACACCAATAATTTATTTTAGCCTCACTGCTTATCTCCGCGCCCCTTGGTCCCACCCCAACACAACTTAACAGCCCTGGAAAACTTAATGGGGGTATGTCCTACCAACCCATCCCCTGTGATTTTCACGATCGTCTCCTGGCCGCCGCTACCCTCCGGAAAATCGTCGAGGTGGTTTACCGGGAAGGGGAGGAGGAGCATACCCTATCTGCCCGCATTACGGATGTGTACACCAAAGAGAAAGCGGAATACGTCGTGCTCAGTGAGGGAACGACGATCCGGCTGGACCGGCTGATCCGGGTAGACGGCGTCGAACCCGGGGGAAGTTGTGATATTTGACGATGTTTCCCGTCCCCCACGCCCCGCTGCTGCACCTGATCTTTGAGAGCGCTGGCATCATTGTCGCCATTATACTCTATGACCGGCTGCGCGCCAGGGGGACGGACCCGGTGCCGGATACCCATCGGCAGTACCTGCTCATCGCGGCGGCCTTCGGGGCCTTCCTGGGTTCCCGCCTGCTCGGTGGGCTGGAACAACCGGACCTGTTCTGGACGGGCGGTGGGGAACGCGGTATCGTCTACTACTTCAGTTCCAAGACCATTGTCGGCGGATCTGCTCGGCGGTCTCTTTGCCGTGGAGGGGACCAAACGACTGATCGGTCAGCGGCGACGGACGGGGGACGTGTACGTTTTCCCCCTGATCGCCGCTACAATACTGGGTCGGGTCGGCTGTTTTCTCATGGGAGTCGGGGAACCCACCCACGGGTTGCCCACCGATTCCTGGCTGGGCATCGACCTCGGAGACGGAATTCCCCGTCACCCTACGGCCCTCTACGAGATCGTCTTTCTGCTGCTGTTGGCCGGCGGGCTGTCGTGGATAAAATTGCACCTGCGTCCGCGGCCCGGTCGTTTGTTTGCCGCTTATTTGTCGGCGTACCTCGTTTACCGGCTGGTGGTGGGGTTTTCGCAACCGGCGATCCGCTTCGCGGGGCTGGGGGTGATCCAGTGGGCTTGCGTGGTGGGGATTTGCTGGTATCTTGTCGAGCACTACCGTATGTCAAATCAAACCACTTAGGATGCCTGTCGGCCGCTATACCTATTACGACTACACCCAGTCCCTCTGCCCCGAATGTCTGCGGCGCATCGAAGCCAAGATCGTATTCGAGGACGACCAGGTCTGGATGCGCAAGCGGTGCCCCGAGCACGGGCTGTCCCGCGTACTGATCGCCACCGACGTGGACTACTACAAGCGCATCCGGAATTACAACAAGGCCTCGGAGTACCCGAACCGCTTCGCGACGCCGGTAACCTGGGGGTGCCCCTTCGACTGTGGGCTCTGCGCCGACCACGAACAACACAGCTGCCTCACCGTCCTGGAGATCACGGACCGCTGTAACCTGAGTTGCCCGACCTGCTACGCCAACTCCGCCCCGAACTACGGCAACCACCGTACGCTGGCTGAGATCGAGTGCATGCTCGACGCCATCGTACGGAGCGAGGGGGAGCCCGACGTCGTGCAGCTCAGCGGCGGGGAACCGACCATCCACCCGGACTTCTGGGCGATCATGGATATGGCCAAAGCCCGCCCCATCAAGCACCTGATGCTGAACACCAACGGCCTGCGGATCGCCAACGATCCGGGCTTCGCCGAACGACTGGCGACCTACCAGCCCGACTTCGAAGTCTACCTGCAGTTCGACAGTTTTCGCCCCGACGTACTGAACTGTATGCGGGGCAAGGACCTCACCCGGGTGCGGGAGCGGGCCATCGGAAATCTCAACCGGGTGGGGCTCTCCACTACGCTGGTGTGTACCCTCCAGCGGGGGCAAAACGACGACGAACTGGGGGAGATCATCCGCTACGCCCTGACGCAGGATTGCATCCGGGGCGTCACCTTCCAGCCCACCCAGGTGGCGGGCCGCACCGAGAATTTCGACCCGGCCACCGACCGGCTGACCCCGACGGAGGTACGGCAGCGCATTCTCGATCAGACGGAATTGTTACAGCCGAACGACCTGATCCCCGTACCCTGCAACCCGGACGCGCTTACCATGGGCTACCTGCTGAAACTGGAGGGACAGGTCTTCCCCCTCACCCGCTTCGTCGACCCGGCGGCGCTACTGGACAGCACTACGGCCAACACCATCGTCTACGAACAACAGGATGCCGTGCACGCCCAGTTACTCGGCCTCTTCAGTACCGGCTGCAGCGTCGACGTCGCCCAGGAAGGATTTCACGAACTGATGTGCTGCCTGCCGCCGGTCAAATCCGATTCCCTGGGCTACGGTAACCTCTTCCGCATCATCATCATGAACTTCATGGATGCCTACGATTTCGACGTGCGCTCCGTGAAGAAGAGTTGTGTCCACATGGTGCAGCCCAACGGGCACATCATCCCCTTCGAAACCATGAATCTTTTCTACCGGACGGCCGTCCAGCGGGCGCACCTAGAACAACTGCGCCGGGAGGTCCCGGTCTTCAACGCCACAATACTAGAAGGCATGAGCAAGAACGGAAAAACGATCGTTTACCTGCTGGGGGCGTATGCCCTGCTGACCGCCATCATAGGCTTTGCCGCCGTCGCCCAGGGGGAGGGTGCGCAGGGCTTCGGCCTGGCGGCCATCGTAATCTCCGGCTTCATGGCCGTACTGCTGTTTGCGATCGGCATCATTCTGGGGCTCATCAACCTCTTTCGGGATAGTGGCCCTCCCGGGAGGGCACTGGACCAGCATACGGAGGCCCCGCCCCTGCTCGAAGGATACCTGTCTCCGCTGGCGTTTTTCGCCAGTGCCGGCCTGATCCTGCTGATCGGCGGTTCGCTCTGCTTCGGTTCGATGACGATGACCTAAACGGGGCGGCGGGTTGCTATCCGCATACCTAGTTCCCCTACTTGCCCGGGGCTATCCCTTTTCCTCCAGTTTGTCTACCCGCTCCCGGTAGGCTTCCACGTCGAATTTACTTTCCAGCCCGTTCTTATTCAGCATCCGCAGTTTGCCGAACACCTCCCGCTCCGTCCAGGCCCGGTCGTGCAGGCCGAATAGCCAGAGTACGTTACCGTAACTATTCGGGTCACGTCCGTCGAGGAAATACTTATTGTTCAGGTAAAGGGTAGTCTTGTAGGCGTAGTCGTAGGTGTTCGTCCACCGGATGATCTGCTTGCCCCAGTACATCCGCATGTAGTTGGGCAGGAAACCCCGTAACCGCATTTCCCGCATGGCGGTATTCCAGGCCTCATCGTCGGTTTGCCCTTGTTCCAGCTGTTCGCGGGTGTAGTGGTCGGGGCGCTCGTCGTCGGCGTGCTCGGCCATGGTTTCCTTGGCCCAGTCGGGCAGGGCGTCCAGGCTGTCGTAGTCTTCCGGGGCATAATAGACGAAGTTGTGGGTGAGTTCCCGCCGTACGATCAGCTCCTCCACGTAGGCTTCCCGGTCTGCCTTCGGAGCGCTGGAACCGGTAATCTTTCGGTAGACTTCCATCGGACTGATGTGCCCGAAGTGGAGGTAGGGGCTCATATGGCTGGTCGCATCGTCGGCCGGTTCCAGTCGGTTGTCGTCGTAGCCGTCGAGGGCGGACCGCAGAAAGGCGGTCAGTCGCTTCCGGGCGGCACTGGTCCCCCCGGTGAATTCCTCCACCGGCTTTACCGACCGGTCGATCTTCAGCTGATCGAGTAAACCGTCTACGCTGGTAAATTCCAGGTCGCTCTGCAACGACAATTGCTTACTCGCTTTACTGGGCTTGGTCTCGCTGGTCTCCCCACTGAAGTCATCCACCAGTTTCATGATCTGTTTCCGAATCGTACGGGCGGCGTACTCCTGCTTTTCGCTGGCCGTTTCGACGGGCACTACCAAATTGCCCTCCACCTGCACCAGGGGCACGGACAGCTGCTCCGCGGCATCCGCCCGCCATTCCCGCTGGTGGCGCAGGTAGGCCCGGTCGGTCACCACGGCGCAGGCTTCCGCTTCGGCAAACTTGGTGATCCGGTCGGCCCGCGGACCGTGCAACAGGCACCACTTCAGCCCCCGTTCCCGTACCCGGTCCCGGACTTCCGCTAATCCTTCCACCAAAAATTGGTAATGGCGCAAACTGGCCTCCGGAAAATCATCAATCAGCGTGAAGACGACCACGCAGTACTTATCCAGCTCGTTCGCCCAGCGTATGGCGTACTCCAGCGCGGGATTATCGTAGGTGCGCATGCTTTCCTGCATCCAGTAGATCACGTATTTGCCGTCCCCGTTCAATTTCCGGTCATTCAGTTGTTGCAGCCGCTCCGGCGCGATACTGAAATTTTTCAACTTTTCCATGGCGGGATAACGGGGCAGCAAATGGTTGGTTCTGGGGATACTGAGATTTGAGGATCGCTGGGAAATCAAAACACTGTATTACTCATTCAGAATTTTATTTTTTTAAATAATTAAAATTAAAGTTTTGCCCCATGTGGACTTACCAAAAATGATGGCTTTGGCAAGGGGGCGGGGGCGCAGGTGCAGGGCTTTCGATGAAAGCAAGAATTTCATCCGCGGTAACCCGGAGTCGGCCCGGCCCGCCCATCGTGAAACCGACAGGACTTCATCAGTCGGAGTAGTCGATCCAAACCTCCGTTCGGCTCCGTGGGACTATCCATCTCACGTTGCGTGAGATCAGTTCGAAATCTTCCGTAGCACACCCAGGTTTTTGGTGGTCTCAGTCGCTCAACGCGTAGTTCAATGTAGCCCAAACTAGATTCGTTAGTGGCACATACCGCTGACACAAAATGCCGGATAAGAGCTTATTTTAAATAAAATGTTTGGATTTGCCACCGGGCAAACAGCAGAAGGAGCTATGATGTATGTGTAATTTGCAGTAAATCAATGAAATACATATTTTTATCAGAAAATTTAGTTTTGGGCTTCACAAATCATAGCTTGGTGCCCTCTTAGGGTTGATATGTGACTATTTACTAGCCTTATTGATTTTGAGAGTGGGCCCACAATTTTAACAAATGTCATCTAAACAGCAGGAAGAACTCTTCAACTCTAGTCAACTCGATTTGGAGCAGGAGGAGGCTATTCGGCAATACAAGGAGCAAATGCTGCGCACGGTATTGCCCATGGTCGAAGATCACGTCAGTCGCTCGTGGAAGATGACGGACTATAACTTGCTTAGCCAGGAAATCATTTCTAAATCTGTCAACAAGGTCAACATAAAATGGCGCGAGATGTATGAGGCAGACAGGCGATTAAATTCTGTTGCGTTACTAAGAACATATATTGAAAATCAAATAAAGGAATCAATTAAGACACCGCGGAGAAGGAAGAAATTCCTGGAAAAGAATGAGTGCTCTCTGCTGGTTATGTCGGTTATTAGATCAGCAGATTACCCCATTGAACCGGAGTTGGATTACCAACGCCTGCTCAAGGCACTTAAAGAAACGTTGACGCCGAGGGAGTACGACAGCCTCATTTCGAAGGCGGAAACAGGGAGAGCGGACGTATCCCACTTAGCCCTGAAGTATAACTGTTCGAGGAAAACCATTTATAATTCTATCGCTTCGGCCGAAGCCAAGGCGCGAAAATTGCTGGGCAAGTAATTCAAGAAAAATGGTAAACCGAAAATATAAAGACATGTCATCCACTCCGCTATATTTTGATAAGGATTTATTCAGATATCTGATAAGGGCATTGAATGATACATTGAAGATATATCCGCATAAATGCTTGCCGGCAGTCGAGGAATTATTGATTGATAATATCGAGTGTATGCAATCAGTATCCGTTTTATTAAATAAGTGGCATGAAAAAGATAAAAAATTAAAGTCCTCTGCGGAGTTTGATAATCTTAATTCGGTATTGTTATTTATATCCGCGTATAATTCACTTATAGAAAAAATATTTATTGATGGTAATTTGTGTAACCCCTTGATGCGGGATTGTGCCATTGATATATTTATTTCTATTGATGAGGTTTTATCAGAATTTATTTACTGTACAGACAATGAATTGAGCAGAAGCGCCCAAAGCGTTGGTTTTGAAAAATACCAAAAATTAATTGTGAGCGTAACCTATGATGGTTACATGAAAAAATATGCTAAAGAATTTACTTCAATTGTTCAAAATTTTGGAACAAGTAAAAACTGAAAAAATACTAACACAGCGGCCCCGCAAACCCCGGGATTAATGATAGGGTGTACGTCTTTTAATGATAGTCTCAAAATCATACTGTACTGGCTCGAGTAGCCCATTTTGAAGTTTTAATAACTGACGTTACGCAAAGCGCAACGCTTTGGTTCCACGGAGTTCACCGGAGGGAAGCAGAGTTGAACGGAGTTTGAAATCGCTGCGCGATATTCAAGAGTTAGCGGAGCCGGAACAGACGCGTACTCCGCTGCCTCTAAATTTGCGACAGCAAATTTATTTCTCCGATTAACTCTGCTTCCCTCAGTTTAACGCTGTGGAACCGTATTTCTTACGCTTGCGTAAGATCAGTTAATCAATTAAAATTTATTATTCAGGTCAAAAATATTGGTGTTTTGTCCTGGTTCAGTAACCGTGAATACGCTCTTTTCTTCGATTCGACCACTTCGGGAAACAAAAGTAGAGATGACCGTGCTTCAACTACTTGGTTCGGTCAATGCCGGTTCAAGCGATATTGGGGAAAGTTAGTCCCTGGATAGCCTGACTGCGGACCTCCTGATAATCAGGACCGGAAGCTCAGTACGATTAGAGAGAATGGCTATTTTCGTACTATTTGGCTATTATCGGTGGCCCTGCACCTGCGTCCCCGCCCCCTAATTACGCTGATAGTTCGCCACCATGGCCTTGGAAATTTCCCGCATCCGCCGCCGGAACGACAGGGGGGCGAGTACGGTCAGATGTTCCCCGAAACCCAGCAGCAGACGCTCCAGCTCGAAGTTGTGTACCACGGTGATTTCTACCTCGATGCTGCCGTCCTTACGTCGTTCTAGCTGCCGCTGGGAGGGGTGGAGCGGCTTCGTCAGCACGTAGGGCGCATTCTGTCGGTCGATCCAGAGTAGGACGCTCATGGGTTTGCGCTCCGGGAAGACGGTCACGCCGATGGTATCGGCATAGTAGGTGGCGGGGTCGATGTCCGGAAGAAGGTAATCGGTACGCAGGTCGGCCTCCAGTTTTTCGATCCGGTCGAGCGCCAGGGTCATCAGGAGGTCGGTTTCTTCTTTGCGACCGACCACGAACCAGCGGTTGTTATACTCCCGCAGGAAGGCGGCGTGAAAGCGGAACCGGTTTTCCCGCCGGGCCCTGAAGGAGTGATAAGTGATCCACAGTACGATCCGTTTGCCGATGGCCTGGTAGACGGTGTCCAGGTGTTCCAGACCGCGCAATTGCTCGTTCTTGTCGAGGTGGATGATGGGGGTGGCCGCTCCCTCCGCCCGGTGGATCTTGTCCTCCAGTTTCTGGATCACCCCGCTGAGCTCGGAGAACAGGCTGAAGTCCTTGAACTGACGCAGGACGGCTACGGATTCCGCGATCACGTCGAGGTCGCTTTCGGTGAGGGGGACGTCGGTGATCGAGTACTCCGGGTCGGCGTAGCGGTAGTAACGGCGATCGTACACCTCGATGGGGGCGTTGTAGCCGAGTTTGTCACTCCGCAGTAGCTGTAGGTCCAGCTGGACGGTCCGTTTACTGACGATGGTTTCCTTTCCCTCCAGTTCGTAAAGCGCGTCGGAGCAGGCATCGATCAGGTCATTGAGGGTCCATTTGCGGCCCCGGTTCTGGAGGCACTTGTCGATGGTGCGGTAGCGAAGGAGTGCATTCTTGTTGGCGGGCACGGGCAGTATTTATGGTCGAGGGCATCCGGTCCGAGCCGGCTGATCGCGGAGGGATCAGGAGTACTTACTACAATCGCTTCGCGATTGCATCTCTCGGGCTGGAAGCCTCGACCGACAAATTACGAACTACGCAAAAACGTTGCGCAGTACCGCGAATACCTTGGGGCATGAAAGCAATTGACCACCCCGTAATTACCGGACAAACCCTCATCGATCTTGGCTACGAGCCCCGCAAGTGGTTCGCCACCGCCCTGACGGAAGCCAACGAGCGGCAACTGAGCGGTACCGAACTGACCGATTTCCTGGACGGTTTCGTTCCCGACGTCATTCCTCCCCGGGAAGCTCCCATCGCTTACCACCGTAACCTCCGTGCCGAGAGCGAGGCGGAAACGGATAACGTCGAAAAGGTCTTCGCCACCATGGATGAGTTGATGAAGGTGCCGACCCTCGTCGCCGGCGCCGTCATGCCGGATGCCTGCCCCACCGGCGCGCCCGGGCAGATTCCCGTCGGTGGGGTAGCGGTGGCCCGTAACGCCATCCATCCCGCCATGCACTCGGCCGACGTCTGTTGCTCGCTGATGCTCACCAATCTGGGGGACGCCGACCCGAAGGCCGTACTGGACGCCGCCCACGCCATCACCCACTTCGGCCGGGGCGGTCGGGAGGAGCACTTCGAACTGCCCGCCGAACTGGACGCCCGCATCCGGGGGAACCGCTACCTGAACCAGGAGAAGATCGTCAAGAAGTCGGTCACCCACCTGGGCACCCAGGGAGACGGCAATCACTTTCTCTACGTCGGCCGGCTGGAATCCACCGGGGATACGATTATGGTGACCCACCACGGCAGCCGGGGCTTCGGGGCCTCCCTCTACGCCACCGGGTATGAAGGTGGCCGAGGGCTTTCGTCGGGACCTCTCTCCGGATAGCCCCGAGAAAAATGCCTGGATCCCCTACGATACCGAGGAGGGGCGTGCCTACTGGGAGGCGCTCCAGGTTGTCCGGGAGTGGACGAAACTGAACCACGCCGTTCTCCACGAGGCTACGGCGGAGCAGGTTGGGGCTACCGTAAAGGACCGCTTCTGGAACGAGCACAACTTCGTGTTCAGGGACGGCGACCTGTTCTACCACGCCAAGGGTGCTACCCCACTGGACGGTAAGTTCGTTCCCGACGCTAAGGACGGGCTGCGTATCGTACCCCTCAACATGGCGGAGCCCATCCTGATCGTGCGCGGGGAAACGACCGAGAACAACCTCGGCTTCGCTCCCCACGGGGCGGGCCGTAACCTGAGCCGGACGGCCCACCGGAAGACCAAGGCGGATAAAACCGTCCGCCAGGTCTTCGACGAGGAAACCGCGGGACTGGACGTCCGCTTCTGGACGGGTAGTATCGACATCACCGAATTGCCGAGTGCCTACAAGGACGCCGCCACCGTGCAGCGGCAGATGACCGAGTACGGGCTCGGTGAGGTAGTGGACCGGGTGCTGCCCTACGGCTGCATCATGGCCGGGAACGACCGGTACCGGGGCAAGCGTCGCCGTCGCCGGTAAGAAACCTTATTGATTGGATTTTTGGAAGGGTGGTGCGCCGCGGCGGGTCACCCTTCTTTTGCATTACCTTGTACCTCATGCAAATGGATCAGGACGATCAGCAACCGGCATCCGGTAATTCGACTACCAGTAGAAACGTAATTTACATTTCGCTGGGCGTTTTGGTGGCAGCGGCCGTGATTGCCTACGTATTCGCCCTGATGAGCAAGTCCGACCAGTATTATGGGGTGGGGTACGGAATGATCATGATCTTCGTAGGGGGGGTGGAAGCCTTCCTGCTCTTGCTTTTTGGGATAGCCAAGTTCTTCAGCAGGCCTCCGGACGACGAAGGATACGGAGACTATTTCATTGCCGTGGGATTGGTACTCATCGTAGGGGCGTCGCTTTGCTTCGGGGGGTTGTACTCTTTTGACTTGCTTCGCTGATCAATCAAGATAAACTGATTAACGAATCACGATTGCTGATTAAGCGATAAACGACTGGCTGCCGCAAATACCGCCCGGCGGCCGTATCCACCTCACCGTTGCTCTCCAGATTTTTCGGGAAGTTTTGCACCTGCGCGCCGCCGCCCGGCGGTAACGGTCACTTTTCCTCGTGGCGGTGGTACAGCAGCGCGAGTTCGGTACGGTTGGCCACCCGTAATTTGCGGAAAATGTCCTTGATGTGCTGCCGGATGGTGCCGTCGGTATTGCCGAGTTGGAGGGCGATCTCGCCGTTCTTCAGGCCCCGGGCCACCAACTGGACGATCTCGAACTGCTTCGGGGTGAGCGCTTCCTCCAGTGGATTGGTTTTTTTGGTCATGGACTGGCGGAAGTAGTTCACCACCCGGGTAGCGATGGCCGGGCTCATGGGCGCATCCCCGCGCAGGTAGTTCCGGATGGCCCGCATGATGCCGCCGATGCGCTCCTCCTTCAGGATGTAACCGCTGGCACCAAAGCGAAGGGCATCGAAGAGGCGTTCGTCGTCGTCGTGAATGGTAAACATCAGAAAGGCCAGATCGGGGTAGTGACGGAGTAGCCGCACCATGCATTCCAGGCCGTTCATGCCGGGCAGCTGTATGTCCATGAGGACGATGTCCGCCCGGTCGGCCGGCAGCATGGCCAGTGCGTCTTCGGCGGTGTGGTACACCCCGGCTACCTGCAAGTCCGGCGTACCGTCAATGACGGTAGCGATCTGACGGGCAATGTCTTGCTGGTCTTCAACGATGGAAATTCTGGTCATGATGGTGAGTTGTCCGGTCGGGTAACCGGGAGGGTGAGGCTGATTTTCGTACCGGTCGGCAGGGTAGGGGTGACGCGTAATACCCCGCCTATCTCGGTAGCGCGCTGGCGCATGTTCTTCATCCCGTACCCGGAGTTAAGTGGTGTGTCGGTCGTGGAAGCAGCCGGGATGCCCCGGCCATTATCACTGATTTCCAGCAGTATCGCATCCTCCGTCAGTTGGAGCCGGAAATGGAAGGCCGTCGCCCCGGCGTGCTTGCGAATATTCTGGAGGGCTTCCTTGGCGATGAGCGTGATGTTGCGCTTCTGTACGCTGGTAAGCTGCCAGTCCGGGTACTCCCGGGGAAAGTCGACCTGCATGCTGATGTTGCCGAGTTCCGCCGACTTGCGCGCCAGGGCCAGGAGTTGTTTGGCAAGGTTACCGGGGGTGGCCTGCCCCTCGTCCAGTACCCAGATCATTTCCCGCATGTTGCGCATGGAATCCTGGGCCAGGTCCTGTAACCGGTCGGTATCCAGTACGGATGCCTGCCCCTGTTCGGTCAGGTAGCGGTGGCCGTCGAGGAGGTAGACCATGGAGGCCAGGTCGCCCCCCAGATCGTCGTGGAGTTCGGCGGCGATACGGTCCCGTTCCCGGCCGATGGCCCGCTGGCGGTCCAGGGCAATTTGGGCCGTCCGCAGCTTGCGCCGCGCCCGCCGGTACGCCAGTCCGTACCCGAGGCCGAGCAATGACAGCACGACAGAAGCCAGAAAGAGCGGGGACTGCCAGAAGGGGCGGGAGACCGTGATCGTACCACCGACCGTGTGGCCACCGGCCCCCGTCGCGTCGATGGACCGGAGGGTGTAGTCGTAGGTACCGGGAGCGAGATCCGGCAATTTCAGGATACTACCGGGAATGAGATATTCCCGCTGTCGGCGGGCACCGGAGAGGGTCACCTCGATCCATTCTTCCGTTCGCCCGGGTAAGCCGAGGGAGGCCAGCCGTAGCTCCACGTTGTTCTTGTTGTACGGAAGGTCGATACCGGCATCGATCCCGTTTAGCAGTTCCGGCCGGGGCAGGCCATTGACGTAAACCGCGCTCACGTAGGGGGTGATGGGAGCAGCGGGTTGTCGCAGGAGGGTGTCGGGGTGAAAAGCGTAGAGTTCCCGGTCGTTCAGCAACAGTACCTCTCCGTCCGGTAATTCGCGGAACTGGAAGGGGCGGTTGGTATTCAATGACCGGCCGCCCGGGGTGGGGAAGTAGCGTAGTTGCCGGGTGGAAGCGTGGTAGCCGGTGAGCCCCTTGGCGGTCCGCCCCAGCACCCATCCCGAGCAGTGATGGAAAAGATCCCGAAAGACGGTTCGCTGCTGGTTGAGGTGGTGATCGGTTAATGCCAATTGATCGTTACCGGATAGCTGGTACAATCCCTGTTCCGTCCCGATAAAATACG
The DNA here is from genome assembly GCA_963838715.1 of Lewinellaceae bacterium. Taxonomy (GTDB): domain Bacteria; phylum Bacteroidota; class Bacteroidia; order Chitinophagales; family Saprospiraceae; genus Neolewinella. Next base: position 254,312 of record CAWISE010000009.1, on the reverse strand, counting down.
CCCCGGAGGCGGGGTCCCGGACGACGGAGTGAATATCCGAACCGATGACCACCGATCGGTTGAAGGTAACGCTTACCCCGTTCCAGTCGTAGAACCAGAGTTCCTGGCTGTTCCAGGCGGTGACCAACTCGTTGTTCCCGAGATAAGCCAGGTAATCGAATTCGTAATTTTGGTACTCCTGGAAAGCCCCGGGAATACGTAGGGAGAGGGGTGGAAAATCCAGCTGGCGGATCGTTTGTCCGTCGAGCAGAAGCAAGCTGCCGGATTCGTGCAGGGCGGTATGTCGTAGCGGGGTAGGGGCCAGCTGGACCGAGTTGACGGAGGGGACGCCGTCCGTGGGGAAATGAAACAGTTTTCGTCGTTCCAGTAAGAAATTCTCGTTCCGGTGCGTAACCAGTTGGGTGAGGGAGTCGGCTACGGGAACCGGTAACTGGTAGTTGAATCGCCACCCCTCTTCATTGGCCGGTTCGTAGCGGTAAACCGTGCCCTCGGTGGTCAGTAAGGAGACCCTTCCGTTGGCCTGCGTTACGAGTGAATGCGGAGTCTTCCCCTCCGGCAGCAATGGGTTCCGGAGGCCATCGCTCCTGGTTTCGGGATCGGGATACCAGATGCCAGACCCGCGTACGCCGATCCAGGGGCGGCCATCGATGATGCCGCTGAGGGCATGGCACCGGGGGGAAACCCGGGCAGACCGTACCACCCCCAAATTGTAGTTGTGCTCCACCAGTTCACCACTCCGGTAGAGTACGTGGGTTTTACCAGCTATCGGGTCGTAACGGGACGCGATAACGGGTGTGTCCGGACCGATCTTTTGCTGTGTAATTCCAAGTGTGCCCGATTCATCCGTGTTCAGCTCCAGCAATCGCAACCCCGTCCGGGTGGCCGCAAGGCAGCGTCCCGCACCGATGAAGGTGATGTCTGCCGTAGTACCCAGCGACTGTCCGGCAACGTGCTCGTAACGGGTGAATTGCCAGGGTGCCGTCGGGGAAGGCCGGTGTAGTACTTCGATCCCGTCTCCCGCCATAAAAAGCCCGCCGACGATCAACCGGGGCGTTCCGTCGGGGAACGTATCAATGCCGAACCGCTTCGCCCGAACCACGGGTGGTAACTGAATCAAGGCTTCGGTAACCGGTTCAAAGGTGTAGAGGTGATCTTCCAGGGTCAGTAACAGCTGGCCGGTTCGGGTATTCCGGTACAGTAACTGATAGTCGGTGGATAACTCCCGGCCCCCGTAGGTAAGCCTACGGCTAACGATTTCACCAGTTTGGGAGTCGAGCTGATGGAGCCCGTCGTAGCCCGTAAACCAGTACTTACCCGTTCCGTCTTCCACCAACGGCGACTGTACCCCCTGATCGTAGCCGGGGCCGGTCGTGGCTTCCGGAACGGGGTGACGGACGTACTCCCTCCCATCGAACCGGTACCACCCCTTACTGCTGCTGATCCAGTAGAAGCCGTCCCGGTCCTGGTGGGCGAAGTAGTTGTAGTCGTGATGGGGAGGGAGAAGCTGCCGGTAAGTAGATTGGGAAAAAAGCGGGAGAGCAAGCCACAGACATAAGCACAAAAAAATCATCCGCATGGTTACGGCATTGACAATTCCCCCTTATTCCCGAGCATCCCGGCTACCGTACAGAAACTGTCACCGTCCAGTGGCGTGCCGAGCGCGGCGAACGTACTACGCGTAACGGATTGCAGGTAATCCCACTCCGGGGGGCAGGGTTGTCCGTAATGGCTCATGGGCGTGAAGGAGCTTCCCCCGCCCCCGCTGGCTGCCGGCTGGCAGGCTCCCCGCATACCGGGTCTATAATCATTGTAGAACCCGGTGGGAGCGGAGTTGCTACGCGGAGCCGAACTGAGGCTAGGGACAAGATCAGGTTTCAGGACGACTTCCATTTTGAGGGAGAACCAGTGGTCGGGTGTAACCTGATTCTGGTAGAGCGAACGGTATTCCCGCATGGCATTGGTGGACCCGACCCGGCCGGTGAATAGCTCGAAGCCGGAGAATAGCAGGATGGAGGCATCGCGGCTGAGGGGGCTCGGCAGCGTGTCCTCCGCCATTAACAGCTGGGTGCGGGAAAAGAATACCAACTGGGTGTGGTCCTGGTAGAATTCGAGATCGTTTAACTGAAGGCCGTTTGCGCTGGCGGTTACTCCGTTCCGGTAATCATTCACGTTGCCCAGTGGCTGGATCTGGTGCTGGGTCGAATTACCGGCGGGCAGGGCGTAATCTCCGAACCCCTCCAGGACGCCGTTATCCGATATGGCCACCAACTCACGAATGGTTACGGGACCGAGTGACGTTGCGGGTGCCGATTTCGAACCGGGGTTCATACCCGCCAGGAAGACGAGCCAGCCGACCGAAGTGTACTGCTTCGTCGGGTCCCAGCTCGTGACGGTCGCCTGGTCCAGCGACCGGGTATGAGCAATGTGGGTCCAGGCATCGTCCAGGGAAAAGCCCCCCCTGGGTTGAGCGGCAACGGCACCGCTCAGACCGGTCAGTCCGTCGAGTAGTTGGATGGTGAACTGGGCAAATCTTTGGGGGATGGAGAGTCTCCAGGGCATGGTACTGAGGGTTTTGGTGAGTAATACGTCAAAGGTCCGCCCCCACTCACCGGCCCGCCCCTCACTTTTGTGATAGGATAACCGAATGTTGGAACACTGAACTTTGCCATCGCGGCAGCGTGCTGCTCCGTGAAGTCGAATCGCAAGTTAAAACATCTAAGCGATCGGGAACACCCCACGGAATTTAATTACCTAAATCCATCCCCCTTATGGTACCCGCTTCCTACGCTTTCAAATGGCTCTGCTTATTGCTGCTCCTCGGTCTCCTCCTCCCCGGTACGTTATCCGCCCAGGGCTGCGACGACGGAACGCCCCGTTTCACCGAACTCAACATCAGTACCGCCGTGGCTGCGAACGACTCCGTCCTTCCGCCGGGCTCCGTGGACCCGCTCTGGAAACTGATCAACTTCCCGCCCCTGAGCTCGACTGCCCCCGCCGGTATCTCACCGGACGCAGCCTACGCCGTCAGTACCTACCGGCCGGGTGGCAACCCCTGGTGGAATATCCTGGATGATACTACGCTCACGGCCGGTATCCTGAACGTGGTACCCACCGCCACTTTCGGAGCCAACAACGCTAACCGGGGCCAGCCCTGGCGGTTCCGCCGTCAGTTTTGTCTCTGCGCGGAGGCCGAGGTTACCATTGCCGGTGCTCTCCAGGCCGATGACCGGGGTACCCTCCGGCTGTACCAGGATAACAACCCCGTTCCGCTGGCTACCCTGGCCAGTTCCGACAACACTACGCCGACCACCAACTTCAAACGGGATGCCCCCTTCAGCTACTCGGCCAACCTGCCGCCCGGAAATTACCACCTGGAATTTGAAATGGTGAACATTTCCTCCCGGGCCATGGGCTTCACGGTGGGCGCGAGTATCTCCCTGCTGGAACCGGCGGAAATCCTCGGTAACGGACAGTCGGCCTGTGAAGCCGGGGTTATCTCGATCCAGAAGATCGAAGATCGCAACTGTGACGGCGCCCGTACCTCCCGGGAACCCGGATTGGCCGGCTGGGACTTCACCCTGACCGAAACCACCACCGGCCAGGTGTACACCGCAACCACCGATGTCTACGGAGAGATCGTTCTGCGTAACCTGCCCTACGGTAACTACCTGGTGGAGGAAGTCATTGTACCTCCGTTCACGCCTACCTTTCCGGTAAACGGACAGGCTACCGTTACCCTCGACGCGGAGAACTCCGTCGGGGTGATCACCTTCGGTAACGCCAGTCCGGAAAGTTGTACCTGTATCAGCGCGGAGGTGACGGGCCTGGAGATCGACCAGGAGTGCTGCTACGAACTCTTCCTCACCAACGATTACGGAGCGTACTATGATTCCATTACCGTCAGTGGTGTGGGTTTCTTCACTGACTTGCTTAACAATACCTCCAGCTGGGGGACGCGCTCCCAGACCGGTGACGTCATCTCGCTGGATGGCGTCGTCCCGGTCGGCCAGTTTCAGCCCGCCCTTACTTTCTGTACCGATGGACTGGACGGTGAAGGTATCGTCCTCGTGGAGTGGTGGTTCGAGGGGGAGCTCGTCTGCTCCGAAGAGGTAGAGATTTCCTGCCCCGACAACTGCCCCGGCCTGCTGATCGAGAATACGACCGAGGACGACTGCTGCGCCGAGATCACCTACCGCAATACCGGGAACCGGATGGTGGGCGGACTTGCCTTCCGGATGCAGAGTGGGGCGGGTTTTGACGTGGCTTCCATCGTACCCGCGCCGGGACTGGCCCTGTTCGCCGCCTCCGACACCCGCTTCATCGTCGGCACGACGTCCAGCGCCGGATTACCGCCGCTGGTGGATGACGTCAGCCTCTTCTGCCTCAAGGAAGTGACGGACTCCCAGCAAGTCATTGTCGTCGACTACCTGGAGAGCGACCTGCGCACCGTCATCTGCTCCGATACCCTGATCATGGAGTGCCCCGTCTCTCCGCTCTGTCTGATCCAGGACGTACTCTCCCCCCAGGTGGACTGCGAGGAGGACGGCTACCGACTCCGGCTGATCTTCGAGAAGGCGGACGACTACATCGACTCCGTCGGGCTCATCAAGATCGTGCTCACCGACCCGGCGGTACTGGGTGGGCCACTCGAATTCCCGCTCGCCAGCGGACTGGGTGCCGGAGACAACATCACCATCGATACTTTTCTGCCCTTCTCCCTGCTGGGAGACGCCGACTCCCTGTGTTTCTTCATCACGGCCCACGACGGACCCGAGGAACGCCTCTGTTGTTTCGCCGATTCTATCTGCATCCCGCTCCCGGACTGCGCGAACCCCTGTGATTCCCTGACCGCTTACCTCACGCCCACCAGCGAAGATTCCTGCTGCTACGACGTGTTCCTGGACGTCAATTACGCCAGCGATCCCGGTCTGCTGCAGCAAGTGGACATTCGCCTGCTCGACGGACCGACGGATGCCTTCAGCGGCTTCAACCTCATCCCGACGGCGGCCGGCTGGAACATCGTTTCCGAGACCAGCCCGGGGGTTGCCTACACCCTGACGCCCGGTGCGGGTACGGCTCCGCTGGGCAACGGGCAGCAGGTCTTTCAGTTCTGCATCGACGAGACTTTCTCTACCGACAGCACCCGGGTGGAGATCACCTGGCAATCGGCCAACGACACCCTCTGCGCCGATACGCTGGCCGGCTTCTGCGCGGGTTGTCTGACCATTCCCCAGGATACCGTCCTGTGTGGCGCGATGAGTGACGTCTACCTCTTTACCTTCACCAACAACTCTCCCTTCCCGGTCAACGCCGTTTCCATCCTGGATTCGGATGCCGCTCCGGGCGACCAGCTGCTGAACGCCCAGACCCACTTCCTCGGCGTCACCGTACCGGTGGGCGGCACCTTCCAGAGTTTCATCCCGGTGGATTTCATCGACGCAAACGGCGACGGGGAACTGTGTTTCGACATCGTGCTGCGCCTGCTCGTGGAGGGGGAACTGCCCATCCTGTGTTGCTACGCCACTCACTGCGTGCAACTGGAAGATTGCCCGGCCGGCAGTGAAGACCCCTGTGTATTTGAAGAACCGAACGAAATGCCCGACTGTCCGCTGACCTACGAACCGGTCTGCGGCTGCAACGGGGAAACCTACGCGAACCGCTGCTACGCCCTGGAGGCCGGCATCGTCAACTGGACCGGCGGCCCCTGCCCGGGAACTCCGCCCGTCATCGACGCCTGGAACCCCACCCGGACCGAGTACGTGGACGGAGAAGTGATCGTGGAGATCGGTTCGCTAACGGCAATTGAAGACGTCGTCGGTAGTGGCGTGATCCTGCAACGCTACCGCGAAAGCGACGACAGCTGGTGGAGTAAGGCTACCTCGCTGAACACCACGGAAGACGTTTCACTCACGGACCCCAACCCGCTCTCCGGCAGCCAGTTGTACCGCGTCCTCTTCATTACCAGTACGGGCGAACCCCGGAGCAGTTTCGAGCGGTTCGTGGTCGTCCCCGACCGCCGGCCCAACATCACCGCTTCCCCGAACCCGGCCGCTTCGGTTGTCTTTCTGGAGAGCGACCGGACGGGCGCGGCGAGCATCGGTTTGCTGAACGCTACCGGTCAGGAATCCGCCCTCGGGGAAGTCACGTTCGCCAACCAGCCCGTACCGGTGGAACTCGGTCGCCGCCTCCCCGGGGTGTACACCATCGTGGTTCGGATGCTGGACGGGGGCACCGGTCTCCAGCGCATCGTCATCCGCTAATCGACGATGGACCCGACTAACAATTGGGCGCGGACGCAGGTGCGGAGTTTAAATATTTTGCACCTGCGCCCCGCCGCCCTTTTCCTGGCCCTGATCCTATCCTGCGGCAGTTCGGCCCAACCCACCGATTGTTTCCGGATAGTTACCGATACCGTGCGCTGTACCCCTGACGGTTTTGCGTACCAGTTTCGTTTTTTGAATGCTTCCCCTAATCCCGTTAACGCCCTCTCCGTCTATCCGACGGAGGGGGTTTTTACCGATCGGATCGTTAGCCCGGAGCAACTGCGCCTGCCGGAAACCGTACCTCCCGGCGATACCCTGAGCGAGCCGGTTACCATCCTCTTCGAGGAACTGGACGGGGACGGTAATTTTTGCTTCGACCTGGTGGCCCGCCAACTGCTGCCCGCCTTCGGAACCTCCGTTAACTGTTGTTTTTTGACCCACTGCGTGGAGACGCCGCCGCCGCCCGAAATTTTGCTGGTCGATACACTCATCACCGGCTGCGCGGGTGACATGCCGCAGCTTGACGCCAGCGGGAGTCGGCCGGAGCGGGCGCTCTTCAGCTGGATAGTAACGAACGGCCCCGGCCGTATCCTGAGCGGGGCCAACGGTCCGCGCCCGCTTACGGAGGGCAACGGCAACTACCGGCTACTGCTGCGCGACCCCGCTACCAACTGTACGGCAACGGATTCGGTGGAAGTACGGCTGAGCGAGGGTGCCGTGGCCCGGTCCGACTCGCTCGTCCTGGATGGCGGAAATACCGGTATCCTGGACGTGACGGATAACGATGTCTTTACCGGAACGGCAACCGTTATGCTCGTCGCGGTACCGGACAACGGAACGGCCACCCTGACGCCGGACGGCCTGCTGAGCTACCAACCGCCCCCCTGTTTCACCGGGGTGGCCACCCTGACCTACGAACTGACCGACGATCGCTGCCCGGAGGCTAGCAGCCGGGCCAACGTGACGCTCGCCGGAGCGGCCCTCCGCCGCTACAACGTGATCACCCCGGACGGAGACGGGCTGAACGAAACCTTCTTCTTCGACGAGCTGGTGAACTGCCCCACCGACTACCCGGACAACCGGATCGAGATTTTTAACCGCTGGGGCGACGTGGTGTACCGCGCGGCCCCCTACCGAAACGAGTGGGCGGGCACCAACCAGCGCGGCGGTCCACTGCCGGAGGCGACTTACTATTACATCCTTCGCCTCGATCTCGGGGAGGGGATGGTGATTCGCGGAGACGTGACGGTGCTTCGGTGACGGTTACGCGAGGCGTAACATTTGGTTCCACGGAGTCGAACGGAGGAAAACAGAGGTGAGCGGAGTTGAAAAATTGCTGCCGCAATCCCTGAGTTAACGGAGTGTGGACTGACAATTACTCCACCACCACGAAACACTGGCTCTCCGGCTTGGCCCCGTCCACCGACACCCGGGCGTGGTAGGTGCCGCCGGGGTAGTGGGAGACGTCAAATTCTACGTCGCCGACGATGGCCTCCACCCGACGGCGGGCCATCAACTGACCGCTGAGGGAAAGAATGACGACTTCGGCGGACTTGCCGAAGTTGTTTTCGTCCATGCGCAGTTTTAAGACTTCCGCGGTCGGGTTGGGATAGATGGCGAAGCAGTCCTTCGGCGTTTCGGTGGTCGCGGTTTTGGCAGCCGTCACGGTACCGGAATCGTCGTTGAGGTTCCAGTCGGGGTCCAGGTCGACCGAGCCGGTGAGGTAGAGGAAGGTTTGAGCCGGCTCGGTGTTGGCCGTGATGGTCACCTTCTGGTTGCGCATCCCCGACTTGTTCCTGGAGTTGAACTGCACGGTGACCGAGGCGGTTTCTCCCGGCGCAATGGCCCCCGCCGGCCGGCTGGGAACGGTACAGCCGCAGCTGCCCCGGGCGTCGGAGAGTACCAGGGGTTCGTTGCCGGTATTGGTGAACGTAAATACGTGAGTGACGATCTCTCCGGAGGTGATGGTGCCGAAGTCGTAGGTGGGCTGCGCAAAGGTCATCTCGGTGAGGGGGAGATCCTGGGCCGGGAGGAGGAGGGGGAGGAGTACCAGGGATAGGAATATGGACAGGCGGTGCATGGGTGGGAGATTTAGGGTGTTGATGAATAAATGCGCGATCTTGTCATTTTGGTGTCCGTTAAGATAATGCTTCTTGTCCCGTATCCTCTTCGTTTGCTCGGCCAATCTCCAGCGCTCGCCCACCGCGGCGGATTATTTTGCCGGTCGGTTTCCGGACCACGACTTCGACTCCGCGGGTACCAACCGGAAGATTTGCTTTCAGAAAGGAACCCAGCCGGTGACCACCGAGCTACTGGACTGGGCGGACGTAATCCTGGTTATGGAAACCCGCCACCGCAAGGCCATCCTGGCCGGGTGGGTGAGTGCGTACGGCGGTAAGATCCGGGTGCTGCACATTCCCGACCGCTACGGATACTACGACCCGGCGCTGCTGGAATTACTGGATGATGGGTTAATTAACGCGTAACCGGTCGAAATGAATACGCGCCTTTCGGTGACCGGCGACCGCCGCCAATTTGTAGTACGTTAGTGCCTTGAGTCGGTTAGGTCGGAATCCTCTCGCCCGTTCGTAGTTACCTCCCGTCCGGTAGGCGGCCTCTATATCACCATTATCGGCCAGTTGCAGTAGTTCCCTGGCCAGCCGCTTTTGGATTGCTTTATCACTGGTAGCGGACTGTTCGAGCGTAAGTAGTAGCGTGGTGGCGTTCGCGGCGGACAAGTGCTGTCTGGCCAGGCTCACGTCAGCGATTCCTCCTTCTCCGTCCAGATACATAGTTCCGAGGTAACGGTGGCCGGTAGCATCAAGGGCGGGGGTAGCCTGCCGGAGATACCGCCGGGCCAGGGCGTACTCCCCGGTAATCGGAGCGTCTTCGTAGAGGATCTTACCGGCCGCCAGTGCCGCGGCGGCATCTCCCTCGGTGGCGAGCTGCCGAAACTGCCGGAGGGCTTCGGTCCGGTCGTCGGCGCTGGCATCCTTACCCAGCCGGAGCTCCGCCAGCACTAAGTCGCTATCCGTAAAACCTCGCTCGGATACCGATTCCGCGTACTGTCGGGCGAGCTGCCGGTTGACCGGCTGACCGTGCTCACCCCTCAGGTAAGTCTCCGCTAGGAAGGCCGCGGCCGGGACGTTGCCGGATTTGGCACTGTACCGTAGAAGATCGATGCCGTGTTTGTCGTCCTCCGTAAATCCGTAAATACCGTGGACGTAGCAGAGCCCGAAATTGTAGTAGGCCCGTACGTCGCCCGCTCTGCCGGCGGCCAGCCAGAGTTCGCGCGCCCGGGGGAAGTCTTTACCTGCATTACCCAGGTTCATGGCCAGGCTCTCCCCCCAATAGACCTGGGCCGCGGGCGTCATGAAGGGAGACCGTTCGATGGTCCGGTATATGGAGGTGGCTTCGGAAAACTTACCCTGCTGGTAGTAGGTATTGGCCAGTCGGCACTGGTTCTCTATCCGTTGACGTTCCGGAATCTGGGTAGGGGCGACCGTCCGGGAATCTTGCCGGTTTTGCCGGCGCTGGCTACTGGCGGCGCGGGCGGCCCGGACCCGGCGGGCCTTGGCGGCGGCGAACTCATCGGCCTGGGATTTTGCTTTATTGGGTCGGTCGACGGTAACGTAGCGGGTGAGGTCTTCGATAATATTGGCCATCGCTACCGGAGGGATATCGGATTCGGCAAGACTGATCTTGACTGCCGCCGTGCCCGGACCGCGCCGAATGTAGATGTGGTTTTCATCCCAGGTAAGGGGAAGCCACTTGGCGATCTCGGCGTAGGTAAATACGGTTACGTTCTGGTCGTCGTAGCGGGCGTGCACGCCCTGGTTGGTAAAAACAATCCCTTCGTCGAAGGGATCGTATACGGAGAGTAATCCGGCAATGTAGTAGATGTCATCGTAGGCCGCCACTATACTGGTACCGACGTTGGGAATCCGGTACTTGGTACGCAGATCGAGGTCCAGTGCTCCGGGCGGTATCTCTTCGCGGAGGTATAGCCGTTCGCCCGTTCCCGGCGGAAAAATATTGACCTTGTGGGTACGAATCAATTTGCTCAGTTCGGCGGCCAGTACGAGGTGGTCTGCCTGGGCGGACAGGGAAGTAAGGGCAAATAAGAGTACAATGGGAAGGCTGACGGATTTACTATTTCCCACGGCGGACACTCATGTCACTGAACTCTTCGGTAACCGGGGAACCCCAGGGGTAACCGGTTTCGATACGGCTGGCCTGAAAGGCCGTCATCCCATCCCGCGCTTCGGATTCCGTGTTGGAGTACACACTGGCGATCCCCTTATTTCCGGCAACCTTGGTCGACCAAGCCGATTCAACTCTGTTCATGATGCCATCTCCAAAAACTGCGATCAGAGCCTTACCTGCCATATGTACGTAGCCGCAGACAGAAGGATGTTTGATGGTGGCCAGGCAGACGAGTTGTAGTCCGAAGGGCAACGTTTCCATAACAACCGCGGATACTACCTGAAAAAGGACGCCCCCGTCGCGGGTCGTTATACGGTACATCGTACTCGCCTCATTGCTGGCCCAGGTTTCGAAGGTAACAACATCGTCAATACAGATGTGCCGGGGCAGTAGCATTTCTACGGAGAGGGCCTCAGTCTCCGCCGAGGCAAGGGGAGAAACAAAGAGGACGGAAAAAACAAGGAGCAGGGATAACTGGCGAAACATGATATGGGTGTTATAATGGGTGTTCATCAAAATTAGGGGAATAAACGTACACCACAAAAGACTAAAAACGAGCTTTAACGTTTTCTTAGCGACACAACGTTACGATACAGACTTACTGGCCCGCATCCAAACGGTGGTTCCTGCGGTAGACGTACCTTCTTGAAGTCAGTTTTGCACCTGCGTCCCCGCCCGCCTTACTTGTCCCTGCCTCCTTTCCATCTCCCGGATTAACACGATTGACTCTTATTATTATTCATAATCCTAATGAGTATCGCGAATAATCATCCCTCCCCATCCTCACTGCTGCTGCTGCGCCTCCTGCATCCGCTTCTTCCGTGAATCCTGCCCCTCGGCCTCGACCTGGTCCACCAGTTCGTCGATCCAGTCGTCCGGGATTTCCTCGATGGCGCTGGTCAGTTTGTCGTTCCACTCCTTGATGAAGGTGCCGGTGTCCGCCTCGTCGAAGCGGGCCTCGTGCATGAAGCCGGTATCCTTGTGGTAGATCACTACGTCGATGGGGTAACCGACGTCGTTGGCACTCACGCGGGTACTGTCGAAGGAAAGAAAACCCGTCTTGATCGCGAAGTTCAGGGGAGATTCGTAGGTCAGCGCCCGCTTCAGGATGGGGTTGCCGTAGCCGGAATTCCCGATGATCGTGAAGGGGGTCGCTTCCCCGATCTCGATCCAGTTGCCCTCGGGGTAGAGGAGGAAAAGTTTGTGCTCCGGGTCGTTCTCCAGCTTTCCCCCCACGATGGTGAAGAGGTTGAAGGAAAGCCCGGAGGCGGAAAGGGAAGCCTTATCCTCGCTGGCCACCCGCCGCAGCTGCTCGCCGAAGGCATTGACCGCCTTGTACATTTTATCGAAATGAATGCCCTGGTCCTCGAGTACTTCCTCGAAGTAGGTGACGGCCTTGTCCCGGACCGACCGTAAGCCACTGGTCATCAGGAAGATGTTGTTGTCTCCCTGCTTGTGCATGGATATCTTCTTGGCCATGGTGGTTTCCGAGCCGGAAGTAATGCGGGTGTCCGCAATGGCCACGAGGCCTTTGCGGACCTTGATGCCGAGGCAGTAGGTCATGTTGATTGGTTTCTAAGAGAACGCGCGAAAGAACCGCGGGTGCTCAGGAGGTTTTAAAATACTTGTTGGTGATGGCTTCGTGCAGACCGTACACCCGCTGCAGGGCAACGTCGAGGTGGCCGCCCATGTCGTCGGAGATATCGTCATATTCCAGGTAGCGGAAGTAATTGTACAACTTCCCGGCCTGAAAAAGCACCGGGTTACGCCCCGAGGAATCGTTGTCCATGCGCTCCAGGAGGAGGCGAACGGCGTCCATATTGTAGGTGACCGAGCGGGAAAACTGGGGATGGCCGATCAGGAATTCCACCATCGTTTTGGGTGTCAGCAGCTGCTGGTAGGCCTTGCGGTGCATATCGAACCCCTCCAGGATCTTGAGGATTACCGTTCCCTGGTACTGCCGCAGGGCCGGGTTGTCTCCCCGATCGGTCATCACGTCAATGTCGAGCAGCTTGCTGTTGAGGATGCGGATCACCTGGATCACCCGTTCGAGGTGAATCCCGAGTTTCATCAGTACCCAGGCCTCGTCCTGCAACAGCGTGTCGTCGATCCGGGAACGAATAATGGCGCAGTGGGCACCGACCTCGACGGTGAAGTCGTAGAGCCCGTGGGTCACGAAGAACTCCGGGTCCTGGGCGTTGGCCTCCAGGTAAAAGCCGTTGATGGATTCCCACAACTCCGTCGAGATCACGTGCCGCAGGGAACTGGCGTTCTCCCGGGCCGAGCGGATCGTGGAGCGGATGGACAACGGCGTGGCGTAGTCCATGCCCACCCGGCGCAGTACCTCATCTTCCTTCAGGGGCTGGTTCTCCGGCCACTTGACCCCGTACATGTTCAGGATGCTCGACAGGGTGAATTTACGGCTCTGGCTGGCCGGCGCGTCCAGCATGGCGAAGTACTGAACCCGCAGGTAGCGGGCCAGGTGTTCGGACCGCTCCAGGTAACGCCCCGTCCAGTACAGGTTATTGGCAATTCTGGTTAGCATTCGCTCTGTGTTTGTTGTTGTCCCCCGGTGTGGGTCTGCCCCTGGAAGGGGTTGCGACCCTGCTGGTTGATGCCGCGGTGTTCCGGTAGAACGGGGGGCGGGATGGTTTCCCCCGGGGCGATCACCCAGGTGTCCTTGGAACCGCCGCCCTGGGAGGAATTGACGATCAGGCTGCCCTTCTTGAGGGCCACGCGGGTGAGCCCGCCCTTGAGGACCTGGGCCCGTTCGCTACCCGTGAGGGTGAACGTCCGCAGGTCGATGTGGCGGGGCACGAAGCCGTCCTCCTCGTCGATGTAGGTGCCGTGGGTACTCAGCATGATCTTGGGCTGGGCGATGAAGTTGCGGGGGTCCGCCCGGATCTCCTCGGCCGTCTTCTTTAACTCCTCCGGGCTCAGCCGGTCGCAGATCAGTACGCCGTAGCCGCCGGACATGTCTACGGGCTTGACGACCAGTTCGGCGAGGTGTTCCAGCACGTACGCCAGGTCATCCGGTTTGTTACAGATATAGGTTTGGACGTTGTGGAGGATGGGTTCCTCCTTCAGGTAGAAACGTACCATATCCGGTACGTAGGCACAGATCGCCTTGTCGTCGGCAATGCCCGTGCCGGGGGCATTTACGATGGTCACGTTCCCCTTCAGGTAGGCGGCCATCAGCCCCGGGACGCCGAGCATGCTGTCTTCCCGGAACCCTTCGGCCTCCGGATCCAGGAAGGCATCGTCCAGGCGGCGGTAGATCACGTCCACCCGCAGGCGACCCCGCATGGTTTTCAGGTAGACGACGTTATCGTCCACCACCATATCGTCGCCCTGCACCAGGTCGATCCCCATCCGCTGGGCCAGCAGACTGTGCTCGTAGTAGGCGGAGTTGTACTGCCCCGGCGTGAGCAAGACGCAGCGCACGTCGGTTCCCTCCCGGGGAGAGACGGACTTGAGGGTCTCCAGCAGCATATTGGGGTAGTCACTTACGTCCTCCACCCGGGTGTGCTGGAACATATCGTAGAGCGTACGTCGCATCGCCTTGCGGTTGGAGAGCACGTAGCTGACCCCGGAAGGGTTACGCAGATTATCCTCCAGTACGTAGAATTTACCGTCGGTATGACGTACCAGGTCGGTTCCGCTGATGTGGATGTACACCTTTCCGGCGGGCAGGAACCCCTTCATGGCCGCGACGTAATGGTCGGAACTCATCACCAGTTCCTCGGGGACCACGCCCTCCTTCAGGATGCGCTGCTCGCCGTAAACATCCGCCAGAAAGAGGTTGAGGGCCCGGTTGCGTTGCAACAGTCCTTTTTCCAGTTCGGCCCACTCCGCGGCGTCGATCACGCGGGGGAACAGGTCGAAGGGGAAGACCATTTCCGTACCGCCCCCCTCCTCGGAGTAGACGGCGTAGGTAATCCCCTGGTTCAGGAAAGACAGCCGGGCGCTCTCGTTCAGCCGCTTGAAGGCCTTAGGGGTAAGGCTGTCGAAAACGTCACGGATGACCTCGTACCTGGGGTAGGCGGCCTCGAAATCCGAAAAGGCTTCGTCGAGGATGCCCTCGGGGATCTGGTAGTTGGCGAAAAGGCCCTGGTGTTGTTTCATATGGCTTCTTTAGGGCGCTGAAGCGCCTGTCATCAGGTCACGGAGTCCAGCCAGGCTGGCGCTCGAACTTATGCGCTGCAGTTTCGCGGAAAGACCGCCCCAACATACGTAGATTATTCTCGGCAATCCCCGAATATCTATACCGTACTTTGCGAAATCCCAACTCCCCCCCATGCCCCTACGCGTTGCCATCCGTCACCATACCAGCTATCACTACGACCGTCCGGTGAAGCTCTCTCCCCAGGTCATCCGGCTGCGGCCGGCCCCCCACGCCCGCAACCCCATTCACGCGTACAGCCTGAAGATCAAGCCCGAGAATCACTTCATCAACTGGCAGCAGGACCCCTTCGGAAATTACCAGGCCCGGGTGGTGTTTCCCGAAAAAACGACGGAATTGTCCATCGACGTGGAGGTGATCACCGACATGGTCACGGTCAACCCCTTCGATTTTTTCCTGGAGGATTACGCCGAGGAATTTCCCTTCGAGTACGAAGCGCAGTTGCGGGAAGAACTGGCCCCCTACCTGAAAATCACCGAGGACGGCGAACGAATCAGGGAATTGGTGGCGAGCCCGCGGGTGCAAAATCTGCTAGGGCAACGGTCCGTCGATTTCCTGGTGGGGCTCATTGGTTTGCTGTCCCGGGAGATCAATTACAACATCCGCATGGAGCCGGGTGTCCAGCAGTGTGAGGTCACGCTCGAGCGCCGCAACGGCTCCTGTCGGGATACCGCCTGGCTGCTCGTCCAGATCCTGCGGCACCTGGGGCTGGCCGCCCGTTTCGTTTCCGGTTACCTGGTGCAGCTGACCCCCGACGAGAAGGTGCTCGACGGCCCCAACGGCCCGGAAGAAGACTTTACCGATCTCCACGCCTGGTGCGAGGTTTACCTCCCCGGCGCGGGCTGGGTCGGGCTGGACGCCACCTCCGGTCTGTTTGCCGGAGAGGGCCACATCCCCCTGGCCGCCACCCCCGAACCCGCCAGTGCCGCGCCCCTCTCCGGATTCTCCGAGAAGGCCGAGGTCACCTTCGGCTTCGGTAACGTCGTGGAGCGCATCCTGGAAACGCCCCGGGTCACCAAACCCTACACGGCCACCCAGTTCGGGGAGATCCTGGCCCTGGGGGATAGGGTGGAGGAGGCCCTGCGGTCCGGCGATGTCCGGCTTACCATGGGCGGCGAGCCCACCTTTGTCTCCGAGAACGATATGGAGTCGGCCCAGTGGAACGAGGACGCCGACGGAACGGACAAGCGCCGCCTGGGCTACGACCTGGCCCAACGGCTGATGACCGACCTGGCCCCCAACGGCTTTATGTACCAGGGGCAGGGGAAGTGGTACCCCGGGGAGCCCATCCCCCGCTGGCAGTACGCCATCTACTGGCGCAACGACGGAAAAGCCCTCTGGCACAATCACGCCCTGCTGGCCGACCCGACCAAAGACAACGGTGCCGACCCTGCGTCCGCCGAAACCTTCGCCCGCGCCCTGAGCCGGGAACTGGGCCTCGACGACCAGTACGCCATTCCCGCCTACGAGGATACCTTCTACTTCCTCTGGGAAACCGGGAACCTGCCGAACAACATCGACCCGAAAACCCTGGACCCCGCCGACAAACTGGAGCGACAAACCCTGGCCCGTCTCCTGGAAGTGGGGCTCGACAAGCCAGCGGGCTACGTCCTTCCCCTGGAGTACGACCACGACGCCGGTCGCTGGGCCACCAGCCCCTGGACCTTCAAACGGGAACAGCTCTTCCTGCTACCCGGTAACTCCGGGATGGGGCTCCGCCTTCCGCTGGACCGCTTGCCCAGGGTAGACCCCGCCGCCGAACGAATCGTGCTCGGGACCAGCCCGATGGACGAACTGCCGCCCCTGCCGGATACCGACGATGCGGTCAGTGAAAAGCCTGCATCCCGCGGCCCCGCCCCAAGCCACGACGGCACATCAAAAATCACCCATCCCCTCGTCCGCACCGCCTTCTGCGTCGAGCCCCGCGACGGCAACCTCTACCTCTTTCTGCCGCCGCTGGAGGACAACGCGAGCTACGTGCGCCTGCTCAGCACCATCGAGCGGGTGGCCGCTTCCCTGGATCAGCCCGTCATCATCGAAGGCTACGCCCCGAAGGGAGAAGGGCAGCTGACCAAGCTGGTGGTCACCCCGGACCCCGGCGTCCTGGAGATCAACGTACACCCCGCCGCCAACTGGCGGGACATCGTCAGTACCTACGACACGCTGTTCGAGCGGGCGAAGGAAGCCAAACTGGGGACCAACAAATTTATGCTGGACGGTCGCCACACCGGCACCGGCGGCGGCAACCACATTACGCTGGGCGGCATTACGCCGGCGGAGAGCCCCCTGCTGCGCCGACCCGACCTGTTGCGGAGTTTCGTCAACTTCTGGCAAAACCACCCGGGACTGAGTTACCTGTTCAGCTCGGCCTTCATCGGCCCCACGAGTCAGGCCCCCCGGGTCGACGAGGGCCGGCAGGACCAGCTCTACGAACTGGAGATCGCCTTCCGGGAACTGGACCGCCACGACAATCCGGCCCCCTGGCTGGTGGACCGCATCTTCCGCAACCTGCTGATCGACGTGACCGGTAATACCCACCGCGCCGAATTCTGCATCGATAAGCTCTACAGTCCGGACAGCTCCACCGGCCGCCTGGGGATCCTGGAAATGCGCGGTTTCGACATGCCGCCCCACAAGGAAATGTGCCTGGCCCAGCTGCTGCTGATCCGGGCCCTGACGGCCGCTTTCTGGGCCAACCCCTACCGCCGTCCGCTCGTCCGCTGGGGGACCGAACTGCACGATCGCTTCCTGCTGGAACACTACGTCCGGGAAGACCTGCGCGAAGTGTGCGATTACCTGCGCGAAGCCGGTTTCGACTTCAGGCCGGAGTGGCTGGAACCCTTCCTGGAGTTCCGTTTCCCGGTACTCGGCGACGTCCGGGTCGGGGAGACCGAACTGGAAGTCCGTACCGCCATCGAGCCCTGGCACGTGCTGGGGGAGGAACTCGGCAGCGGCGGCACGGCCCGCTACGTGGATTCCTCGGTGGAACGCATCCAGGTGCGGCTGCGCGGACTGCAACCCGACCGCTACGCCCTGCTGTGTAACCGGGTAGAGGTGCCCCTCCAGTTCACCGGGACGACCGGGGAATACGTGGCCGGTATCCGCTACAAAGCCTGGAACCCGCCCTCGGCCCTGCACCCCACCGTTCAGCCGGACGTCCCCCTGACCTTCGACCTCTACGACCGCTGGAACGAGCGCAGCGTTGGCGGTTGCACTTACCACGTCAGCCACCCCGGTGGCCGCAGCTACGACACCTTCCCCGTCAACAGCCTGGAGGCGGAGAGCCGTCGCGTCAACCGCTTCTGGGACCACAACCACTCGGTACAGCATACCGATCAGGTCGTCAATCCGGCAGCCGGAACCGCGACCGGCCGCTACGTGATGACAGCCTACACGCCGCCGCCCACGATCAAAGTGATCAAGCCGGAGCCGACGCGGGAGTTCGGGCGTACGCTGGATTTGCGGCGGCGGTAGCGCTGAAGCGCAGGGGAAGGGGCCACGGAGTTCCGCTACGCTGGCGCACGGAGTGGCAACACGGAGCGCGCACGGAGGCTACCGCTGCTACTCCAATGTCTCTGTGCAGTTCTCCGTGCGCCCTCCGTGGCCAGAGGGTTGAGCGCTTCAGCGCTTCTCCCGCATCACTTCATGTATGAACGCCAGTTTCGCCCGTACATCCGCATTGATCACGAAGGGGTAAATATCCTCCCGTCCCATGCCCCGGTTCAGTGTATTGATGGCGAAAGTAAGCGGCACGCAGGCGGCAATGATGCGCTCGATGTCCGGCTCCTCGTAGGGGTCGAAGTCGGCCGCCATGTGCATCATCAGGTCGGGGCCCAGGGGTGGGTCGATGCGCATCCCGAAGGTGTGGGCCGTCTCCAGCATGTCCATCAGGTGGAGGTAGTGGGCCCAGGTTTCCGCCCAGTCCTCCCAGGCGTGGGTGGTGGCGTACTCGCTGATGTAGTGGTCGCGCCAATCGGCGGGGGAACCGTTCTTGTAGTGGCGCTTCAGGGCAGCCTGGTAATCCTCGCGGTCGTCACCGAACAGTTCGCGAAAGGCGGTCAGGTTGGCGGGGTTGTTCGCCACCAGTACGTCCCAGTAGTAGTGGCCGACCTCGTGGCGGAAGTGACCGATGAGGGTACGGTACCGCTCGTTCATCTGGAGGCGGGTAGCCTCCCGGTGGACGGAATCGGCCTCGGCCGTATTAATGGTGACCAGCCCGTCGGCGTGGCCGGTCATGACGGGATCCTGGCTGTCGTCGGCGGACAGGAAATCGAACTCCAGGGGGGTAAGCTTACCGGCCATGCGATTGGTCAGTGGCAGCCCGAGCCGGCGCAGGGCGTAGACGAGCCGGTGCTTGGCCGTTTCCAGCTTGCGCCACTCCGTCAGGTGAGTGGGGTCGTCCAGGTTGGGAATCACGTTGTTCAGGTCGCAGGCCTCGCAGAGCCCCTCCGGACCGGGTTCGGTGACGAGCCAGTTGCAGACGTCGTACTGGTGGTTGGCGCAGTAGATCAGGGCCGGGCCGTCACCGATGGGGTTCTCCCAGGGGCTGCCGTTGGGGGCCAGGGCAACCATGCGGTCGGCCTCGGGCAGGTAGCCGAGCCAACTGTGGCATTTTTCGCAAACGACATTGTTGAAGTAGACGGGGTGCTGGCAATTCGTGCACTGGTAAATTCTCATAGTTCGGGCTCGTACGGTTGACGGGGTTGTCAGTTGTACGGACTAGAACATCCGCGGGGCAGGTAATGATCGCCGGATCTGCTGCTTACTTCGTCGTAAAGTGGTAGCTGGTGGAGGTTTCGTACCGATCCCCGGGCAGCAGAACGACGCTCGGGAACTCCGGCTGGTTGGGGGAATCCGGATAGTGCTGGGTCTCCAGGCAGAGACCGGACCGCAGGGCGTAGGTACCCCCACCGGGTACCGGCAGGGTACCGTCCAGGAAGTTGCCGCTGTAGAACTGGATGGCGGGCTCTTCGGTACGGATCTCCATAAAGCGGCCGCTGGCGGGGTGGTGCAGGGTGGCTACCACGCCGGTACCGGGCTCGTCGAGTACCCAGCAGTGATCGTAGCCCTGTCCACGCTTCAGCTGCTCGTCGGCCGTACCGATGTCGCGGCCGATCGCCTTCGGTTCGGTAAAGTCGAAGGGGGTTCCCTCCACGGGTGCGAGCTCCCCGGTGGGAATGAAGGTGTTGTCCACCGGCAGGTAGCGGTCGGCGTCCAGCATCAGTACGTGGTCGAGAATGGTGGAGTCGGCCGCGTCTCCGGACAGATTAAAGTAGGTGTGCTGGGTCAGGTTGACGATCGTCGGCTGGTCGGTCGTGGCGGCGTAGGCGATGTCCAGGCTGTTGTCTTCGGTCAGGGTGTAGGTCACGGTGGTGGTCAGCTGACCTGGGTACCCCCCCGCCCCGTCCGGGCTGACGTAGCTCAGCCGCAGCGCGGGATCGGTTTCCGAGGGGAGTATTTCGGCCGTCCAGACGACCTTGTCGAAGCCCCGCGCGCCTCCGTGGAGGTGGTTGGGCCCGTCGTTGGTCTCCAGGGTGTATGTCTCGCCCTCCAGGGAGAATTTACCCCCGGCGATGCGGTTGCCGTAGCGGCCGATGATGGCCCCGAAGTAAGGGTTGTTGCGCTCGTACTGCGCCACGCTGTCGTAGCCCAGCACCACGTTTTCGTAGTTCCCGGCCCCGTCCGGCGCGGTCAGCGAGGTGATGATGCCCCCGTAGGTGATCACCTCCATGGACATGCCGGCGGCGTTCGTCAGGGCGTACTTTTCCACGGCCTGGCCGTCGGCGGTGGTGCCGAAGTCCGAGCGGTCGATGGTGGCGGCCCGGGTGGGGTCCGGCTCGTTTTCGGTAACCGGGGCTTCCCCGCCTCCACAGGAAAAGAACAGGAAAAGAGGTAGCATCAGGAGGGCGCGCACGCAGGTGCAAGGTTTCAGATAAGGCATTGGTTATGAGTTTTGTCGTCGGGTCAGTACCCGCGGTGGAAGTTGTGGTAGTAAGCTTCGTTGGCGTGGAGGGTGTCCTTGAAATCCCGGACGCGGGTCCGCTCGTCGATCACCAGCAGTTCGATGCCGGCGATGTCGGCCAGGTCCTCCAGGGCCTCGGTGGTCATCGCCTGGGTGTAGACGGTGTGGTGGGCCCCGCCGGCCAGGATCCAGGAAGTGGCGGCCACGTCCAGGTTGGGCTTGGCGTCCCAGAGTACGCGGGCCACCGGTAAGTTGGGCAATTTTTCCATGGGGGCCACGCTCTCTACCTCGTTGACGAGCAGCCGGAAGCGGTCGCCCATGTCGATCAGGGAGGCGTTCAGGGCCGGTCCGGGCTGTCCGTCGAAGACCAGGCGCACGGGGTCGGCCTTGCCGCCGATCCCGAGGGGATGAATCTCGCAGGAAGGCTTACCGCCGGCGATGGAGGGGCAGATCTCCAGCATGTGGGAGCCGAGGACGTAGGATTTCTCCGGCGTGAAGTGGTAGGTGTAGTCCTCCATGAAGGAGGTTCCCCCGCTTTGCCCCTCGGACATCACCTTCATCGCCCGCAGCAGGGCGGCCGTTTTCCAGTCGCCCTCGCCGCCGAAGCCGTAGCCCCTGGCCATCAGCCGCTGTACGGCGATGCCCGGGAGTTGCTGCAGCTCACCGAGGTTCTCGAAGGTGTCCGTAAATGCCCCGAAGCCGCCCTCCTCGAGGAAGGACTGTAACGTCAGCTCGATGCGGGCCGCTTCCAGTAACGACTCCCGCTGGGCACCGCCGCTACGCAGCCCTTCGGCCAGGGTGTAGCTGTCCTCGTACTCCCCGATGAGCGCCCTGACCGCCTGGTCGGTAGCTGCCTCCCGGTGGGCCATCAGGTCCTCCACGGAGTAGCCGTTGACGCTGAACCCGAAACGCAGTTCGGCCGAGACCTTGTTGCCCTCCGTCACGGCCACCTGCCGCATATTGTCGCCGATACGGGCAACCTTCAGTTGCTGGAATTCGGCCCAGCCCCGGGCCACCCGGGACCAGGCACTGAGTTTGTCTCTCACCGACGCGCTTTTCCAGTGACCGACGATCACCTTCCGGTTGCGGCGCATCCGCGACATCAGGAAACCGAACTCCCGGTCGCCGTGGGCCGACTGGTTCAGGTTCATGAAGTCCATGTTGATCGTCTCCCAGGGGATCTCGGCGTTGAACTGGGTGTGCAGGTGACAGATGGGCTTCCGCAGGGCGGTCAGCCCGCGAATCCACATTTTAGCGGGAGAGAAGGTATGCATCCAGAGTACCACCCCGATACAGTTGGTGTCTCCGTTCGCGGCCAGGCAGGTGTTGTAGATCTCTTCGGGCGTGGTGACGACCTCCCTGGCCAGGAGTTCGACGGCCAGGTTCGCTCCGTCGTTGAGGCTTTCTACTATTGTTTTGCGGTGGCTGGCTACCTGTTCCAGGGTCTCCGGGCCGTAGAGGTGCTGGCTGCCGGTGATGAACCAGAGTTGTTGTTGGCTTGGTTTCATGTAAGTTGTATTTTCAAATGGCCGTTAGGGGCGGCAACCCGTCAATGCTACTGGCCGTAATAGGCGGCCTTTCCGTGTTTTCTTTCGTAATGTTTCCGGATCAGGGCGTCCTTGAGACGGGGCGCCTCCGGGTTGATCTGGAGGGTGAGTTGGGCCATCCGGGCCACTTCCTCCAGCACCCGGCTGTGGTAGACGGCCTTGGCCGCGTCCTTGCCCCAGGCGAAGGGGCCGTGGTTGCCGAGTAGTACCATCGGTACCTCCCGGTAATCAAGGCCCCGCTCGGCGAAGCAGTTCGTGATCTGGAGGCCGGTATTGTGCTCGTAGTTCCCCCCGATCAGCTCGTCGCTCATGGGGGCGGCGCAGGGAATGTCCTCGGTGAGGTGATCGGCGTGGGTGGTGCCGAGGATGGGGATGTCACGCTGGGCCTGGGCCCAGGCCACCGAGTACGTCGCGTGGGTGTGGGCGACCCCCCCGATGTCCTCCCAGTTCTTGTAGAGCCAGGCGTGGGTACGCGTATCGGAGGACGGCCGTAGTTTGCCCTCCACGATGTTGTTGTCGTAGTCCACTACGACGATATCGTCGGGTGACAGTCGCTCGTAAGGGACGCCGCTGGGCTTAATCGCGAAGGTGCCCCGCGCCCGGTCGACGGCACTGACGTTCCCGAAGGTGTAAATGACGAGGCCCAGGGCGTTCAGCTCCATGTTGGCCTCGTAACACTCCCTCCTTAATTCCTGATAATTGGACATGGCTCGGATTAGGCGGTGACAGTTTTTGATTTGTTGGTTTCGGCCTCCACGAATGCCCCAAGGGCCTCGTAGCGCTCCATCAGGGGGCGGAACTGGGCGACGCGTTCCGGGTCGGGCCGGTACTCCGCCTCGTAGTCGCTGGCCAGCTTGGCGGTGGCTTCGCCTACGTTGTCGTAGATACCCGCCGCTACGGCCGCGTAGATGGCCGCGCCCAGGGCCGGGGCGTAGTCGGAGGTCGCCACCACGATCGGCCGGTCCAGCACGTCGGCCAGGGTCTGCATGATGTAGGGCGACTTCCTGGCCACCCCGCCGATGCCGATCACCCTGTCAATCCGGACCCCTTCCTCCTCGAAGCGCTCCACGATCTTCTTCGACCCGAAGCAGATGGCGTGGACCAGGGACTTGAACAGTTCCGGCGCTCCGGTACCGAGCGAAATATTGCTGATGGCACTCTTGAGCGATTGGTCGGCGTCGGGCGTGCGGCGACCGTTCACCCAGTCGAGGGCCGTCGGCAGGTTGGCGGACAGGGGAATGGCCTCCGCCCGTTCGCTCAGCAGCCGGATCAACTCTCCGTCCATCTCCTCAACTAGTTTTGCCCGCTGTTCGTCGCTGATCAATGCGGTGCGGGAAAGCAGTTCCCCGGTCGGCCAGAGCAGGACGGATTTAAGCCAGGCCAGGGCGTCCCCGAAGGCCGACTGTCCGGCCTCCAGTCCGATCATGCCGGGGACGACCGAGCCGTCCACCTGTCCGCAGATACCGCGGACGGCGTGATCGCCGATCACTTCCGGGGAAGCAACCATGATGTCGCAGGTTGACGTGCCCATAACGCGAACGAGACAGTTCTCCGAGATGCCGGCCCCGATGGCCCCGGCGTGAGCGTCGAAGGTACCCACGGACACTATGGTTTCGGTCGTCAGCCCCAGCTTGTCGGCCCACGCCTGGCTGAGGTGACCGGCCACGACGTCGGAAGTATAGGTTTTGCGGAACAACCGTTCGCGTAATCCGGCGAGGTAGGGGTGGAGTTGCTCCAGGAATTCCGTGGGGGGGAGTCCGTCCCAGTCCGCGTGCCACATGGCCTTGTGGCCGGCGGCACAGCGGCTGCGTTTGAGGGCGTCGATGTCCTGGTTGCCGATCAGCAGACCGGTCATCACGTCGCAGTGTTCCACCCAGGAGTAGGCGGCCTCCCGCACGGCCGCGTCCTCCCGCACCACGTGCAGGATCTTGGCCCAGAACCATTCGGAGGAGTAGATGCCGCCTTCGTACTTGGTGAAGTCCTCGCCGCCCCAGCCGCGGGACAATCGATTGATCTCCTCGGCCTCCTGAATGGCGGTGTGGTCTTTCCAGAGCACCATCATGGCGTTGGGGTTCTCCCTGAAGCCGGGCTCGAGGCAGAGGGGATTGCCGGATTTGGTTACCGGGACGGGCGAGCTACCGGTCGTGTCCACGCAGATTCCCCGCACCGCCTTGGCCGCTACCCCGGAGGAACTGACTACTTCCCGGATGGTGTGTTCCAGCCCTTCGACGTGATCGAGGAGGTGCTGGCGGAACCGATTGGCGGCCGGGTCGCAGTACTTGCCGGCCTTCCAGCGGGGATACCAGTAAACGGAGTCGGCCATCTCGCGGCCGGTGACCGCGTCGATCAGTACGGCCCGGACGGAGTCGGAACCGTAGTCGAGGCCAATTACGTAGGTGGGAGGATTCGGAGACATGGGAGATTATTGGAGCTTTACTTTGTAGATCACGAAGGCGTGGGCGGGAATATTGGCATTCAGTTGTCCTTTGCTAACGGAAACTTCCCCGGAGACCGGGCTCAGTTTCATCGGCTCCTCGAAGGAGTTCACCGCTTCCAGATCATCGGAAACCATGCTCATCGTGGTGGCTTTGGCACCTGCGTCCGCGCCCCTGATGTTGATGGAGAGCGGCTGGGCGCTCGCAGCGGTATTGACCACCTTCACGATGAGCTCGTTGGCCGCGGCATTCCTGGTCGCCGAGGCGTAAAGTTCACCCTGACCGGTTACCGCTCGGCCTTCTTCCGTGATATTCAGCAAATTGGTGCCGGGATTGTTCGCGTACATCTTCTGTACGTAGTAATTGGCCGTGCCGTAGGACGTCAGATTGTTGAACCAGATCATGTCTGGCGTCCACTGCCAGCCCTCCTCGTGGGCCATCAGCGGCGCGTAGGAAGTCATCACCACCAGGTCGGCGTTCCGCTCCATGCCGGTCATGTAGGCGGCCTCGGAGAGGGCGCAGTTCCAGTTGTTCTTATTGTCGGGGCTGGCGATGGCCACGCTCTGGGCGGCGTACTCCCCGGCGAAGATCTTCGGGCCGTTGCGGTCGTAGTCGTCGTAGCGGGTGGCGTTTTCCCGGAACCATTCGGGGGAGCGGTAGTAGTGCTCGTCCACCAGTTCGGCGTTGAGGGCCGTCAGCTGCTCCATACCGTATTCGAACATCTCCCCGTCGGGGAAGGGCCCGCTACCGGACACGATGATCATCTCCGGGTACCGGGCCTTGATGGCGGCTTCAAAGACTTTGTACCGTTCGATGTAGTCTTCGCCCCACTGCTCGTTACCGACTCCGATGTACTTCATGTTGAAGGGCGCGGGGTGGCCCATGTCGCTGCGTAGTTTGCCCCATTCGGTAGAGACGTCGCCGTTGGCGAATTCGATCAGGTCGAGGGCGTCGTCCACGTAGGGGTCGAGTTCGTCCATCGGTACCAGCTCGCCGGTGTTGAACTGACAGGCCATGCCGCAGCTCAGGATGGGCAGCGGCTCGGCCCCCATGTCCTCGGAGAGCTGGAAGTACTCGAAGAAGCCCAGGCCGAAACTCTGGTAGTAGTCCGGGGTGGGGCGGTGGTCGAACTCCGTGTTCCAGCGGTTGACCAGGAACTCGCGGTCCTCCACGGGGCCGACCGTTTTCTTCCACTGGTAGCGGCGGTCCAGGGTGCGCCCCTCCACGATGCAGCCGCCGGGAAAGCGGAGGAAACCCGGGTCCAGGTCGTCGAGCAGCTGGACCAGGTCCTTGCGCATTCCCCGCTTGCGGCCCTTCCAGGTGTCCTGGGGGAACAGGCTGATCATGTCCACGTCTACCTCCCCGGTGCCGGTGAAGGTCAGTTTGAGGCGGGCCTTCTCCACGGTGCGGTCGGCGGTGAGGGTGGCCTCGTACATCTTCCAGTCGCTGCCGGAGAGGTTCACCACCGTTTTTCCCACGCCATTTCCTTCCTCGTCGATCAGCTGGGCCGTCACCGAGGAGATGTTTCCCGAACGCACTCCGGCCTCCAGGCTGAAGTCGTAGGTGTCACCGGCCTTTACGCCCATGCCCCGGAAACCTTCGTTGATCAGTTCGTACTTGCCGCCCTTGACGGAAACGCGCAGGAAATGAATGTTGGCCCCGGAGTTTTCTTCCTTGATTACCGTGCCGATGCCAGATTCGTCGTTCATCGACCAGCGGTCGGAGTTGGGTTCCAGCCAGCCCGTCTTCGGCAGGGTGAACTCAAAGCTGCGGTTCTTGACCATCTCGGCGTAGATACCGCCGTCGGCCGCGAAATTGATGTCCTCGAAGAAGATGCCGTACATCGTGGGCTGCACCGTGGCCCGGGAAGTGGCCGCGTCTACGGTCAGTACCCGGGCATTCGGGTCGGCCTGGCTTTGGAGGGTAGGGCTGCAACCGGTAAGGAGTAACAGCAGAAGAGGCAGGGCCGTGCAGATCGATTTCATAGGTTGGTAGATTTTAACGTTACTTGGTTGCCCGGTCCAGCCAGACTTTCATTTTTCCCACGCCGCGGTTCGACCAGGCGTAGTAGGGGATGGCCGTGAGTTGCGGGTTGCGCAGTACCCTCACGCCGCCCAGCAGGTCCGGGCGGCCCTCCACTTCGAAGTGCTCATCTTCCGTAAGGGTGATGGCATCGAAATCCCCCGGGTTATCGACGGACTCCACGGCGTACACCAGCGGACCGCGCTCCAGGGCGATCTTGCCGCGGTCCTCCGCGACCCGTTCGTCGGCCACGACCTGGCGGACGGGCATCGGGAAGTTAAGTTCCACCCGGTCGCCGGCCTTCCAGTTTCGGTCCAGCATGAAGTAGCCGTCGGTGGCGGCCAGGTCGAGCAACGCTCCGTTCAGTCGGATCGTAGGAGCCTGACTCGGCGGGCCGAGGTAAGTGTAGAGCCCGCCGGGCATCGGTACGTTGCGGGCCCAGGAGGGTACGCGAAATTTCAGCATGGCGGAAGTTTCCGCGGCGGGGTCGACCGCGATAGCCACCTTACCCTCCCAGGGGTAGTTCGTTTGCTGCCTCAGGGTGAAGGTCGTCCCGCCGAGGGCGATCTCGGCCGTGCTGCCGGCGTAGAGATTGGTATAGATCGTCCGCTCGTTCTTGGCGTACAGGAGGCCGGGAATGGCCGGAATGAAACGGATAAGGTTGGTCGGGCAGCAGGAGCAGTCGAACCAGCTCTGGCGGGTGCAGGAACCCCGGTTGGAGGGATAAATACCGTCCGAGGCCAGGGCGTTGGGGTAGAAGAATTGCGTTCCGTCGAGCGACAGCCCGGAGATCAGCCCGTTGTAGAGCGTCCGTTCCAGTACGTCCAGGTAGTCCACCTCGCCCGTTTGTCGGTGCAGCCGTTGCGCCCAGTACACGCTGCCGATGGCCGCGCAGGTCTCGGCGTAGGCCGTCAAGTTGGGCAGTTCGTAGTTCTCCCCGAAGGCCTCCCCCTCGTGGAGGGCACCGATGCCGCCGGTCAGGTAGGTCTTCTTTCCGGTCATGTTCTCCCATAGCCGGTCGACGGCCGCCCGGTAGCCGGCATCGTCCATCAGAACCCCGACGTCCGTCATGGCCGCGTACATGTACACCGCGCGTACGGCGTGGCCGACCACCTCGTCCTGCTCGGTGACCGGAAGGTGGTCCTGGGAGTAGGTGCCGTAGAGGTCGTGGTTGGCGGGGTTGCCACGGTTGTCCAGGAAGTAACGGGCCAGGTCCAGGTAGTCCCGCTTACCGGTCAGCTGGTAGAGTTTGATCAGCCCGGTTTCAATGATCTGGTGACCGGGCACGTTGCGGATCTGTCCGGGGCCGTCTCCGAAGGTCTTCACCATCAGGTCGGCGTTGCGCAGGGCGATGTCCAGGAAATTGCGCTTACCGGTGGCCAGGTGGTGGGTGTAGGCGGCCTCGTAGAGGTGGCCGGCATTGTAGAGCTCGTGGCTCATGGCGAGGAATTCCCAGCGTACCCCTTTGTCCACCTTTACCCAGGTAGCGGGGGGGTGGGCCGGGTCGATCGTCCGCCAGGTAGTCAGGTAACCGTCCGCCTCCTGCCCGACGGCGATGATGTCGATCAGGGTGTCCAGGAGTCGTGACAATTCCGGGTTCGGGGCGCTGATGAGGCTGTTGGAGGCCCTCTCGATGATCTTGTAGGGGTCGGTGTCGTCGAAGGGCATTTCCCCGCGCACCTCACCGTTCATCTCGCCGCCGGCAATGAGGAAGTTGTCCATCCGTCCCTCTTCCTCACACTTATGGATGGCGTATTCAACGGTTTTTTCCTGTACCCGCCGGATGATGGGCAGCCAGAAATCATCCTCCATCCGCACGTTGCGGATGTCGACCGGTTCCAGGGCGTAGCCGATTGCCTCCTGGTCAGCTACGGGCGCGGTCGCAGGTGCCGAACTTTCACAGGAAAGCAGCAGGACCGTAAACAGTGGTAGGTACTTCTTTCCGCTCATCAGTCCTGATTTAGGGGTTGTACCGAGGGCCAGCCGTCCTCGCTCCAGCGGATCGTCCGGATGCCGAGTTTGGGGCTTCCGTTGTCGGCCGCGTCGTAGGCGTGGAAGAACATATAATCTTCTCCTTCAAAGGTGTAGACGCTGTTGTGGCCCGCTCCGTAGTACTGTTTGTTCCCCTCCAGGATGACGCTGCCCCCGCCGTGGAAGAGGTTCTTGCCCTCCCGGTCGAAGTACGGCCCCTCCACCCGGGAGGAACGACCGACCACCACCTTGTAGGTACTGTTCTCGCCCCGGCAGCAGAGGTCCCAGGACAGGAACTGGTAGTACCAGTCGCCCTTCCTGAAGATGAACGGCGCTTCCAGGGCGGCATCCCCGGGGTTGGCGTCCGCCAGCTCGAAGCTGCGTTCCCGGCGGGCGATGGTGTGCCACTCCTGTTCGTCGGCGAGCTTCGTCAGGCCGGGATCGAGCTTGGTCAGTTTCAGCCCGTTCCAGAAGGAACCGAAGGACATCCAGGGCGTGCCGGCCTCGTCGAAGACAATGTTGGGGTCGATGGCGTTCCACAGATCGCGGTTGGGGTGGGACTGGATGACGATGCCGTGATCGGTCCACTTAAAGTCCGGGGAGGCGGCGTCCAGGGTAGGGGTGGTGGCCACGCCGATGGCCGAGGTGTTCCTGGCGAAGGCGGAGACCGAATAGTAAGAGGTAGTAAGTCCCGTCGTGCAGCAGTACGTCCGGTGCCCAGATGTGGTTGCGGAACTCCGGAACCACCCCGTCCGTCCAGGTCGGCTTCTCGGGGAAGACGGGCTCCGCTTCCGTCCAGTTCTCCAGGTCGGGGGAGGTGTAGTGGCCGATCCCGCGTCCGGTGCAGAATAGGTGGTAGGTGTCGCCCTGACGGATGACGACCGGATCGTGCACGCGGATATCGAAAATTTGTGCACCTGCGTCCCCGCCCCAGAACAGCAACAGGCAGCAGATCAGTAAAGAGTTAACGCGCATCGTTCTCGTTTTTTTGGATTCCCTCGGAGGTCATCACGACCCGCCGCAGCGTGGAGTCCGGGTTGTAGTAAAGCCGGTCGATACAGACGGCGCGCCGGAAGCTGCCGCCGTGGACGGTAAGCCCGCCGGTGTGGTAGAAGTAGTAGGGCGTGCCCCGGTACTCGATGATGGCCTGGTGGTTCGTGTTGCAGTTGCCGGCCAGTTCGTTGAGGATGCCCCGGTACTCCCAGGGGCCGTGGATGGACCGTGCCATGGCGTACCCCGTTTTTTCCGGGAATTGCCTGGCGTAGGAGAGGTAGTACCAGTCTCCCCGCTTGTGGATCCAGGGGGCCTCGGTGAATTCCGGCAGCCCCTCCACCTGCCGGATGGGGCCGTCCAGCTCGATCATATTCTCCTTCAGGGGCGCGTAGTAGCAGGCCGTATTGCCCCAGAACAGGTAGGCTTGTCCGTCGTCGTCGATGAAGACCGAGGGGTCGATGTCGTCCCAGGAAATATCGGCCCCCTTCGTCATGTCGTTCGTGATGAGGGCCTTGCCCAGGGCGTCCCGGAAGGGACCGGTGGGCCGATCGGCGACCGCCACCCCGATGGCCTTGCCGGGAATGCTGTCGTGCTCCACGGTGACGTAGAAGTAGAACTTCCCGTCCCGCTCGATCGTCTGGGCCGCCCAGGCATCCGCCTTCGCCCAGCGGAAATCACTGACCCGTAACGGCACCGGGTGTTCTTCCCAGTTCACCAGGTCGGTGGAGGAGTACACCAGCCACTCGTTCATCCGGTAGAAGTGGAAGTCGTTCGGTGCCTCGTCGTGGCCCGCGTAGAGAAAGACGGTATCGTCGTGCACCAGGGCGGCGGGGTCGGCCGTGAATTTATCCCGGATGACGGGGTTGTTGATCGCCGGAGCGACCGGCGTTTCTACCGCCGCCGGGGCGGACGTCTCCGTTTCCCGCGGCCGATCGCAGGCGATCAGGGAGAGCAGGAGCAGGGTAGCCGGGAAAAGTCGGAACGTAGGCAAGGTCGGAAATTTATTTGCTGCCCTCGAGGACGATGACGGAGTGCGCCGGCAGCTCCAGCGTCAGCTTGCCGTCCCGCAGCACGGCACTGGTGAAGGGAGCGGTGGTCACCTTGTTGGGCTCCTCGAAGCTGTTGTAGTCGCGCAGGGCCGCGGAATTGAGGATCTCGCCGGTGACGGAGCTGAGGCCCAGTGCTCCGACGTCCAGCCGCACCCGGTGGGCTTTCGTGGGGTCGATGTTCACCAGGGAAAAATGCGTCCGGCCGTCGCCGTCCCGGGAAGCGGAGAGGGAAACGGCGGGCAGGGACTTGCCCTCGAAGGTGTACTCGGGGGAGTCGAAATCGACGGGCAGCAGGGTGGCCTCCTGGTGAACGGCGTACATTTTCATCACGTGGTAGGTCGGGGTCAGCAGCATCTTCTCTTCGTCCGTCAGGATGACGGCCTGGAGGACGTTGACGGCCTGGGCCAGGTTGGCCATTTTTACCCGGTCGGCGTGGTTGTTGAAGGTATTCAGAATGGTGCCGGCCACCATGGCGTCGCGGATGGTGTTCTGCTGGTAGAGAAAGCCCGGGTCGGTACCGGGTTCCACCTGGTACCAGCCACCCCACTCGTCGACGAACAGGTCCACTTTCTTCTCCGCGTCGTACTTGTCCATGATGGCGACGTGCTTACGGATCAGCTCGTCCATCTTGACGGATTCCTCCATGATGCGGAAGTATTCCTGGTCGGTGTATTCGGTGGCGGATCCCTTTTCGCCCCAGTCGACCACGGAGTAGTGGTGCAGGGCGATGGCCTCGATGAGCGGGGTGGGGATGTTCTGCATCAGGGTCTCCGTCCACTTATAGTCCTCGCTGCTGGCCCCGGAAGCGATGCGCACCAGCCCGTCGGAGTTCGTCCAGTTGGTGGAGAAGGTGGAGAAGCGGCGGAAGAGGTCGGCGTAGTACTCCGGGCGCATGTTGCCCCCGCAGCCCCAGGCTTCGTTACCGACCCCCCAGAACTTGACGTCCCAGGGTTCGGTGCGGCCGTTCTCGGCCCGCAGGTCGGGCATCGGGCTGGAACCGGCGGGGTGGGTAACGTACTTGATCCAGTCGGAAAATTCCTGGGGCGTTCCGCTGCCGACGTTGGCGGACAGGTAGGCCTCCGTGTCCAGCAATTCACACATATTCAGAAATTCGTGGGTGCCGAAACTGTTGTCCTCGGGAACGTTTCCCCACCAGATATTCAGGATGGAGGGGCGGTCCTCCTTCGGGCCGATGCCGTCCTTCCAGTGGTAAGTATCCGCGAAACAGCCGCCCGGCCAGCGCAGGTTGGGGATCCGCATTTCCCGGAGGGCCGCCACGATGTCGTTGCGCACGCCGTCTGTGTTGGGGATGTTACTGTCCTCGCCGACGTAGAAACCTCCGTAGATACAGCGGCCCAGGTGCTCGGCGAAATGACCGTAAATGTGCTTGCTGATGGTGGGGGCGTCCTCCCGGAGTTCCAGGCTGATCTCCACCACGTTCTGGGCGCGGACGCAGGTGCAGAAAGCAAATAAAAACAGCAGTGAAGTATAGATAAACGGTTTCATACAATGGCTTTTGATCGGTATGGTGATGAGGTGGTGAACTACTGAACGATCAGCAGTTGGTGGAGGGCTTCCCGTTCGTTGACTCCGACACGCAGCAGGTACGGTCCGGCGGATAGTCCGGGAGTATACGTGGTGCCGGATACCCCGGCGGGTCTTACCTCCCGGATGGACCATAACCGCTGACCCGTGAGGCTGAAAATTGTGAGTTCCAGCCGACCCTCCAGGGGGAGGTTCACGGTCAGTTGCAGTCCGTTTTTACCGACAGGGTTGTTAAACGAAATTTTGGGTACGCGCGGCAATTCGGGGAGCGCGGGTGCGCTCACCGTAGTCATGTTACTGTAGTCGGAGGCCACCCGGTCATTGGTGGCGCTGATCCGGTAAAAGTACCTGGCACCCGGCTCCGGTGGCGGTAGCCGGTGGGTGGTCGCGTTCGCCGCCACGCTGAGGGAAGTTACTTCCGAAAACAGGGAGTCGGTCGCCCATTCCAGCAGGAAGCCGGTTTCGGTAGCGGAATTGTCGCGCCAGCGCAACTCTACGTCTTCTTCCGTCCGGTTGGCCCGTAACTCCGTCGGCGGGTCCAGGTAGGCGTAGTCCAGCCGCACGACCTGATTGATCGGCAGGTCCCGGTACAGTGATTTCTTACCCCCCGGCCAGGTGACTTCGATCAGGTCGATGGCAGTGAGCCCGCCCAGACCGAAGTGAGCCTCGGCCGGCTCCTGTCCGTAGAAGCTGCTCCCCGCGGTAAGCAGGCGCGTAGTGACCAGGGAGGCGGAACGGAGGGTGACGGTACTGCCGATGGCGTAATGATTGGGCCCGCCCATCCGGGGCTGGACGGTCAGGAAATTCCTGGGGCCGGAGGTGCGCTCCTCCAGCGTATTTTCGTAGATCAGCAGGGGCAGGTCGGTATCGGGGTTGTCCTTAAGGGTTTGCAGGACATCCATGTCCCCGTCCCGGTCCTTGTCGAAAGCCAGCAGCGTTGCGGCGGAATAGCTATCCTGGAAACCGTAGGTGCCCGATCCGTCCAGGAAGCCGGCGGTGGTGTTGATCCAGAGCCGGGAACGGTCCGTGGGGTAGAGGCGGTCGTCCCACCACCCGTTGGTGCTCACCAGGTCCTGGCGGCCGTCGTTGTCGATGTCCAGGAAGGCTGCTCCCCAGTCCCAGCCACTGCGGCCGACTCCCTCACCGAGGGCCCGGTCCGTAAAGTAGGGGCGGCCCCGTTCGCTGTGCTGTTCGTACAGTACGTTGTGCCGTTGCCTTCCCTGCACCTCCCAGGTGATGTTGGTCAGGTAGAGATCCAGGTCCCCATCATTATCGTAGTCGGAAACCGCCATGCCCATCTCGTTGAACGCCGAGGCGAGCCCGTAGGCGGCGGCCTGTTCCAGAAAGGTATCTCCCTGATTGATCCAGAGTACGTTGGCGTCGAAGTCTACGTTGCAGTAGATGTCCAGCAGTCCGTCCCCGTTGAAATCATGGAGGAGGGTCTGCCAGGGCGTGAGTTGTTCCAGCACCAGCCCGGCACTATCCGTCCGGTCGGCAAAGGTCAGGTCTCCATTGTTTTGGTAATAGCGGATGCCGCCACCCCAAACGGTAAGGAGAAGGTCCAGATAGCCGTCCCCGTTCAAATCTCCCGCCGAGAGACCGCCGATAGCATTGGCCAGGAGATGATCGAAATCGGTTCCGAGTACCAGCCCCGATCCGGAAGTGAGATCGATAAAAGTGCCTTCCTCGGTTTGTCGGTACAGACTGAGCCGGATAGGGTTACGGCATACGGATTCGGGGCAATTTTCTCCGGCGACAATCAGGTCGAGTAGGTGGTCACCGTCGATATCCACCCAGAGGGCGGCCCGATTAGCGAGTGGCGCGTGAATATTTAGCTCATCTGCCACGTCCCGGAAATAACCCGTTCCATCATTGCGGTAAAGCCGATCGGGTAGACCCCGGTCCGTAGTGAGATAAAAGTCAATATCCCCGTCATTGTCATAATCAGCGAGCGCGGCACCGTGTCCGTAGTGAAGCGTCTTGCTGGCTACCGGTTCGATGCCACATTCCTCTCCCAGGGTACGCAGGAGCGTTGCCTGTGCGTATCCGGTGGTGGTAAGTACCAACAGAAGAAAGGGTAGGGTAGACCGGCTTGTAAGCATATATATCTTAGTCCCGAATTTGCTTGCCCCACACCGTGGTGTATTCACGGTCGAGTCCGGTGAAGAGAATGGTTTGCGCTACTTCATTCTCCCAGTCGCGTCCCCGCTCAACGCGGACGGTAGCGGAGGTGCCACCATATTCAAGAGACAGCCAGGGAGCATCGTAGGACCAACTTCCGGAAAGCGTACCCGCCAGGGTGCCGTCTTCCCGTAACGTTACCGTTTGCGAATCGATGAAATCAGGCGTCGTTTGTTCCTCGGCGAAGCCGGGCACTACGTTGTAATCGTAGATAATAAATTCCCAATCGCC
Source organism: Lewinellaceae bacterium (assembly GCA_963838715.1). GTDB lineage: Bacteria > Bacteroidota > Bacteroidia > Chitinophagales > Saprospiraceae > Neolewinella. The sequence goes on along the minus strand of CAWISE010000009.1, from coordinate 219,724 downwards.
GGCTAACTCGTCTTCAGCCACGGAAGTCTCCTCCTCGGTAGCGTACCGCTGACTGCTGACAACGGGCCATCCGTCCTCCGTCCAGAACAGCTGACGGGTGTGCATGACCATGTAGAAGGAATTCTCTCCGGGGCGGCCCTGATGGCCCATGTAAAAATCTCCGTCCTTGGCAAAAACGCCGGGGTGAGATACTCCCTGCCAGCCGGAGTGTCCGGCAAATCGATACGGTGCCAGAATCATGGGACCGTTGTCCTCGAACGCGTTCATATCGTTACCCTGAATGTCCAAGAATGGACCGTTAGGGTTGTCAGATCGACCCACCCGCACGTTGTACTTGGTCTGCAGCCAATCGTAGGCAATAAAGAGATAGTATTTATCAAATTCCGGATTGTAAATAATCTCCGGACCCTCAATGTTACCGTTGATGGTGTTACTCGTGAAACCACGGTGGGCCACGCGCACGCCCTTGTCATTGGGTATGAGGGCCAGACCGGTGGCGGGATCAAGTTCCATAAGGTAGATACCGTCCCAGGATGAACCGTAAAACATCCAGTGACGACCATCCTCACCGACCACGATCGAAGGGTCGATGGCATTGGTGTGTACGGATCCATCGCCCAGTGAGGAGACTACGATGTCCTGCTCGCGGAATGGTCCGTTGGGAGAGGTGGAGGTTCCCATGCCAATTACGCTGAGGCGGCCAACGCTGGAAGCCAGCGAATAGTATAGTCGGTATTCCGTACCGACTTTAACGATGTAAGGAGCCCACAGACCATCGACGGGCTCCCCCCCGTTGCGGCGGATGAAATTGCCACCGATTGAGGGAATACCACTGAAGGCCCACCCTACGAATTCCCACTCGACCAGGTTTTTGCTTCTCCGGATCTGAATGCCCGGGCGGATAGCGTGGCCGAAAGCGACATCGGTGTTGTAGCAGTAGGTGAACTCGTCCCCGACGATGTAGGCGGGGTCGTGAACGTTGTAGTGTCGCCACTGACTGGTAAGGTTGGCCGAGGCAAGTTCTCCGTAGGTGTCGGAAAAGGCAGTAAAATCGACGGGGCCGTCGTCCAGAGAAGTCGTATCCACGGGTTCGGGGACTTCAACTTCGGGCACCATGGTCATGCCCGGGTCGTCTTTGGAACAGCCCAGCATGGACAGCAGTACGGTCCCTCCTATCAAGAGGACGTATATAAATTGAGTGATTTTCATTTTATGTCGGTTTAAGGTATGACTGGCGGCCCGGCGCATCGGCCCTGCGGAAATCGATAATACTCGCCTGGAAACCCGATCCGCCTCTCTGGTGAAGCGATCTCAATCCATAATTTTCGGGCGAACCAGGTTTCCGGGCGAGTTTAAGGATCAGTTGGCGGTGTTGCCGACGAGGTTCGGGTTGCGATCAATCTCGGTCTGGGGGATAGGGATGAACTCATCCTCATTGGGGGTGAAGGTCTCAAATTCGAAGTCGTGCTCACGCAGTTCTTCCAACTCGGCACCCTGCAGGTAGTCCCAGCGTTTAAGGTCGTACCACCGCTTACCTTCGATGGCGAGTTCCATGATCCGCTCGTGTTCGAGTTGGTCCATGAAGTCATCGAAGCTCAGATCGGAAAATTCGTCTTCCCGGTCTGGCAGGTTAGCACGATCACGCACCTGCTGCACGAATCCGGCGGCACCGTCCATATCTCCATTCTGAGCCAGACATTCGGCGTACATCAGCAAGACATCCGCGTAACGGATGATGTGGTAATCAATACCCGAGGTTTGGGCATCGGTACCGGTCACCGCATTCGTATACTTCTTGATGAAGTACTCATCCTCTCCGAAGCCGAGTTCGAACCAATCTATTCCACCGTAGGCCGTGGTAAAGCCCTCCTCCGGTTCGTAGGATAAGATAGTCGAGTGGTAACGTGGGTCCAGGTTGCCGTCAACGGTACGCTCCTCGCGCATTTCGTCGTACAGGAAGCGAGTGGGGAAGAAGTCATTAAAGTCCCTCCGTGAATAGGTGGGCGTAACGGCCAGGAACTGGCGCCAGTTGATGTTCGGGTCACCGCCCCAGTTAAATTCGGCGCTGGCACTGGTTGTGAAATCCGCCCAGAAGATCGGTTCAGGGTTGGCATTCTCAACGCCCGGGTCCTGGGAGAACAGGTCGGCGTAGTTATTCGCCAAAGCGTACTGATTGGAGTTAATGACGCTTTCAAGCAACGGCCGGGCCGAATCGTAGTCTCTCTGGTACATGTACAGTCGGGCCAACAGGGATTGAGCGGCGCCACGGGTAGCGCGTCCTTTTTGCCCCTGATCGGGTCCCGTTACGCCGGAGTAGTTAACCGGGAGTCGGGAGATTGCCTCGTTCAAGTCCGAGATTACCTGAGCGTACACCATTTCCTGGGTTATATCCTCATTACTGGGGTAGAAGGACTCGATACCGGCGGGCGTCTCCAAAATCAGGGGAACTTTCTCGAGTACGTTCGTCAGATTAAAGTAAGCTAACCCCCGCAGGAAGTAGGCCTGACCGAGCAGGCGCTCGCGCAGGTCGCCATCCAGATCTTCTACCGTGGGTACGTTCTCCAGGGCTTGGTTAGCCCGGGACACCATAATGTAGTGGCCGGCGTAGAAAATCTCCAGCTCAACGATAGTCGCGGGAATCGTGAACGAGCTGAAGCCGGTGAAAAAGATCCAGGGGCTTCGGCTGGAAATTTCATCACTCCGGCCGTCATTGTAGGTGGGTGTGATGCGTTGGTACATGCCATCGGTAATGAGGGCATTATAGATAGCATCCACCGCGGCTACGGCCTGGTCCTGATTTGTGTAGAACTGTCCGGACGACAGACGATTGGGGTCGATGATCTCCAGTTCGTCGGAGCAGCTGGTAAAGCCCAGCAAGAAGATGACCGCTAGGAGGCAGCAGGTTTTTATGTATTGCATGATCTTAGAATTTTAGTTGTACGCCGAGCATCGTGGTTCTCGGGCGGGGAAAGGTTCCAAAGTCGAAACCGGGGTTCAGGATACCGGCCTGAAAATCCGGGTTATACCCCTTGTAGGCAGAGAAAGTATGGACGTTTTGTACCGTAGCGTAGATGCGCGCACTCTGCATGCTGATCTTGCGAAGGAAGTTACCACTCAGGGTGTAGCCCAGGGAGATGGTGTTAATACGGAAGTAGTCTCCGCTCTGGAGCCAGCCCGGTCGGTCGGAATCCCGTTGGTTGTTATTGGGGTCGTTGAGGACCACCCGGGGAATTTCGGTGTTTGTGTTGGTGGGCGTCCAGCGATTGAGAATATCCTCGTGCCAGTTGGTGAAACCGGAGGTCGGCATCAGACCGCGGTACAGGTTGCTGTTAATGAGGTTGCCGCCGCTGCCCTGTCCGAAAATGGTGAAGTCGAAATCACGGAAATTAGCGGAGATGTTCAGTCCGTAGTAATGGGTCGGCATACCGGAACCCAGGTACTGACGATCTTGGTCGTCCACCACGCCGTCGTCATTCAGATCGGCAAAACGGATATCACCGGGAGCGGTGTTGGGGTTTTGGAAGGGGGCCTCGGCTATTGCCTGGGCATCCTGAAAAATACCCTCGTACACCCAGCCGTAGTGCTGGCCGATGGGCTCCCCGACCTCGGAACGAGCACCGGTACCGGAAATGATATCGAGGTTGCCGATCTCCAGTACCTCATTCCTTACGGTGTAGAAGTTGGGAGAGATCGTAAGGCGCAGATCGCCGATGGAAGGGCGCCAGTTACCGGAAAGCTCGATACCCGAGTTTTTGATCGAACCGGCGTTCGTCGTCAGTCCGGCCAGCGAGCCGTTAGACAGTGGAATGGGCAGGTCGATCAGTACGTCTTCCGACGTATTGGAATAGTATTCGGCGGTGAAGTCCAACTTGCCGTCCCACAGTTCCAGGTCTACCCCGATGCTGCTGGTGATGCGCGTTTCCCAGGTGATGGCAGGGTCGACCAGTATGGTCGTGGCCGCGCCCAGTACCCGTCCGGTGGAAAACTCGTACGGAATGGCACGGTTGATGGTTGACTGAAAGCGGAAGTTTCCGATCTCCTGATTGCCCAGTTCGCCGTAGCCACCGCGCAATTTCAGGGCGGTGATGGATTCCGGCATATTGAAGGTCTTGTTCAGTTTCCAGCCCAACCCGATGGAGGGGAAGGTAGCGTAACGGTTCTCCTCCCGGAAGCGGGATGATCCATCGCGGCGAACGTTGATCGTCAAAAGGTAAGTATCATCGTAAGCATAAGCTATACGTCCCAGGTAAGAAGCCAGCGTTGCCGGCTGCTGATTGTCCGACACACTAAAGGTAGAAGCGTTAGCCAGGTTGAGGACGTAAGGTTGTTCAAGACCCGATCCGATGGCTCTCACCTGGCGGAAATTGAACTCCTGGAACGTCTGACCCGCCAGTAAGGTGATATCGTGTCGGCCGGTAACCTGCTTATAGGTCAGGGTATTCTCGACCAGGAAGGAGTTACTGGAGCGGTCTCCCACCTGCAGTTCCGCGATCGAACGGGGAAAGAAGTAACCCAGATCATATTGCGGGGCGAAGAGTTGGTCCGTAATGTCGGTGTTATCGTACTGTAAGCTCGTCCTGAATGTCAGCGGATCAATGATGTCCACTTCACCGTATACGTTAGCCAGGAGGCGGTTAACCTTGCTGTTGTTGGTCACCAGGGAGTTGAAACCGGGAACATTGAGCGTGATGGACTGGTGAATCACGGCGTCGGCACCTCCGAATCCGCCTTCCCTGCTGGGGTCGAGTACGGGAATGGTAGGAATTGCCTGCAGCAGGTCATTCACGAGGGTAGGGCGGCCACCGGGCAAGAACAGAGTGCCCGCACCGGCAAAGAAGAGCGGATTTTCGTCAGACCGCATCGCGTAGATATTCTCTCCGACGCGAACGCGACCGAGGTTGATTTCCGAGTTCACCCGCGCGGAGTAGCGCTTGTAGTCCGGTCCGGAGCCCTCGAGCGTCCCTTGATTATCGAGGTAGTCAAGAGACACGAAGTAATTGATGTTCTCCAGACCGCCGCTAAAGCCGACGTTGTAGTTCTGGATGGATCCGTTCTTGTATCCTTCGTCCTGCCAATCGGTATTGATATCGGAAATGAAATCGGGCGAATTGGGATTGTTACCGGGTACGGGAGCCTGCCCGGCGTTGGCCAGCACCTCATTGTTGATGGTCTGGTAACCAACACGGTCCAGCAGTGGTAGACGCTGAGGAACGGTTTGCAGGCCACCGTAAGCGGAGAAGTTGACGCTAAGTTTACTGTTCTTCTTGCCGGACTTGGTAGTGATGATCACTACGCCGTTGGCCGCCCGGTTACCGTAAATGGCTCCCGAGGTAGCATCCTTCAGAATCTGGATGGATTCGATGTCGTTGGGGTTGATGTCACGAATACCGCCGGCGAGCGGGAACCCGTCCACTACGTAGAGGGGCTCGGCGCTGGCACCGAGACCGAAGGTGCTTACGCCACGGATGCGAACGTTGGGCGCGGCGCCCGGCTGTCCGTCACTGGTGATGGAGACACCGGCTACGCGGCCCTGTAGCTTCTGGGTCACGTCGCTGGCGGCCTGCTTGTCGAGTTCCTCGGTGTTGACCACGCTGACGGAACCCGTCAGGTCCTCTTTGCGCTGCGTACCGTAACCCACCACGACGACCTCGTCGAGCAGGGCCACGTCGGAATCCAGGGAGAGGTCAATCCGGCTGCGGTTATCAACCGGGATTTCCTGTCTGGTGTAACCCGTGTAGGAAAATACGAGTACGTCGCCCGGAGCGGCGGAGACGGTATAGTTACCGTCCAGATCCGTTACGGTGCCGCTGCTCTTTCCCTGTACGAGGATGCTGACGCCGATGAGGGGTTCGCCCTCATCCGAGGTCACGGTACCGGAGACGGTCTGGGCCCGCAGGGAGACCGATCCGAGGAAGAACAGGAGGAGAACGAGGGACCGGAGCCAGCCGGCGGAAGGTCCCACCCGGACACGAGGGCCCATGGGTGTGGTTGGTGAGTGCATAATCGACTGATCAAGTTAATAAGTGTGAAAATTACACTTGCAAATATATAGTACAGCCCCCCGATAAACCAAATAAATTTTTACTAAGCACTGAATTACATCCGTAATAAGCTGTATCAGTGGCGGTATCAAAAGATTGTTTCACGTGTATAACCTACATTTTTAAGCTTCCGGGACCGCCGAAAAATTCCTAGGTTTGCCGGTATGTACGATCAGGTAGAAAAAGAGCGACTATTACTGGCGGTGGACTGCATCGTTTTCGGATTCGACGGTGAGGACCTGAAAATCCTGCTCATCAAGCGGGGGTTCGAACCGAAGAAGGGGGAGTGGTCGCTCGTCGGCGGTTTCCTCAACCAGGAGGAAGTACTGGAGGCCGCCGCCACGCGAATCCTCAAGAAGTACACCGGCCTGGACGACATCTTCATGGAGCAGGTGGCCACCTTCAGCGAGATCGACCGGGACCCGGAGGAACGGATCGTATCGACCGCCTACTACGCCCTGATCAACATCCGGGAGCACAGCCAGAAACTCAACCACCAGTTCTCGGCCAACTGGTTCAGCGTGGCCGAGGCCCCGCCGCTGATCTTCGACCACGACAAGATGGTCAAGTCAGCCCTGAAACGGCTGAAGATCAAGGCGGAAACCGAGCCGATCGGCTTCGAGTTGCTCCCGGAGAAATTCACCATGCGACAGCTCCAGAAACTCTACGAGGCGATCTGGAACGTATCCCTCGACAAGCGTAATTTTATCAGCAAGGTGCGGTCCCTGGACGTCCTCCAGAAGCTCGACGAAAAGGATAAGTCCTCCTCCCGCAAGGGGGCCTACCTCTACCGCTTCGACGCGGACCGCTACAGCAAGGGAGAAAGGAACCGCTCCCTGCTCAACTTCTAAGCCTGCCGTCCTTCTTTTTAGCCTGCACCCGCGCGCCGTCGGCCAACCGGTCCCGAACCCGATTCCGGGCTCCCGACCGGTATGGCCACGCGAAACTGCCGGCGGGGAAGTGTCCGAAAACTGTTAAGTGTATTTATTACACTTAATTGCTTAGCATCACTTATCTTTCCCGCCGCTTACCTACCATACACTAGTCGACATCATGCAATTACAAGGAATAGATTTAGTCATTTTCGCGGTTTACATCGTCGGGGTGATCGCTTTCGGTATCTGGATCGCGAACCGGGAAAAGGCCGCGACGGCCAGTGATTACTTCCTGGCCAGCCGGAGCCTGCCCTGGTGGGCGGTCGGTGGCTCCCTCATCGCTTCCAATATTTCCGCCGAGCAGATCATCGGCATGAACGGCTCCGGTTTCGAGCTCGGACTGGCCATCGCCACCTACGAGATGATGGCCGCCATCACGCTCATCATCGTGGCGAAGTTCCTGCTGCCGATCTTCCTGGAACGGGAGATCTACACCATGCCGCAGTTCCTGGAGGAACGCTACGACGGCACGGTGCGCACCATCATGTCCGTCTTCTGGATCATTCTTTTCGTCTTCATCAATATTTCCACCGTGCTGTACCTGGGGGCGCTGGCCATCGAGCAGCTGCTCGACGTGCCGCTCATCTGGGGCATCGTGGGGCTGCTGGCCTACTCGGCCTGTTTTTCCATCTTCGGCGGCCTGAAGGCGGTGGTCTGGACGGACGTCATCCAGGTGGCCGTGCTCATGATCGGCGGAACGGCGGCGGCCTGGGGCATCCTGAGTTTCGTCGGCGACGGTAACGTACTGACCGGCATCAGCGAACTGCTGCACTCCGTGCCCGGTCACTTCGAGATGCTCTTCGAGCCCAGCGATACCTACGTCGATACCGCCATCGCCACCGAACTGCGCACCGGCCTGACGCCGGAGGGATTGCCGACCAGCCTGCAGCCGGGGGACGAGATCAAATCCTCCTTCCAGCTGCTGCCCGGGTTTGCCCTGCTCTTCGGCGGGATGTTCATCGTCAATACCTACTACTGGGGCTACAACCAGTACATCATTCAGCGGGCCCTGGCCGCGAAGAACCTCGCGGAGGCCCAGAAGGGAGTGGCCTTTGCCGCCTTCATGAAACTGTTCATCCCCTTCTTCGCCGTACTGCCCGGCATCGCCGCCTACCACCTGATGACCAACGAGGGGGTGGACGTGGACATTACCAAGGCCGACCAGGCCTTTCCCTGGATCCTGGGGCGCTACGTGGGCGTCGGCTTCAAGGGACTGACCTTTGCCGCCCTGGTGGCGGCCATCGGGTCGTCCATCAGCTCGATGGTGAACTCGGCCTCAACCATCTTTACCATCGACATCTACAACAAATTCATCAACCCCGCGGCCAGTGAGCGGCGGCAGGTGACCGTCGGCCAGATCTCCGCGGCCGTCGCCCTGCTGCTCGGGGCCCTGGTGTCCCCCCTGCTGGCCGGGGCCGGACAGGTCTTCCAGGTGATCCAGGAGTACACCGGCTTCATCAGCCCGGGCGTCCTGACGGTATTCATCTTCGGTATGTTCTACCGGCGGGGAACGGCCCGTGCCGCCCTGGTGGTGGTCATTTTGTCCATCCCCTTGTCGATGCTCTTCAAGCTGCTGATGCCGGAGTTGCCGTTCCTGGACCGCATGGCCCTCATCTTCCTGATCTCTTCCGGCCTGATGATCGTGCTGTCCGCCCTGACGAGTAAGGGCGGCGGCAAGGTGGCTACGACGACGGCGACGGCCCTGGTGAGCGATATGCGGCTGCGCAACGGAATTGCCTTCGCCGTGATCGTCATCGGGGTGGCTACCGCCATCCGCCTGCTGCTGCAGCCGGTTCCGGGGGTTCCCTCCTGGGCCGTGTACCTGTTCGCGGTGCTCTCCGTAGTGGTGCTCGCCCTGATCTACACCGACAAGCAGGAGGACGATCATAAGGCCATCGACCTGGAACCCGCGATGTTCCGGACGCGCAGCGGATTTAACATGGCCGCCCTGGCCATTCTGCTGATCCTGGTGGTGGTGTACTCGGCCCTGGCCTAGGCAGGCGTCAGTTGCGGGGGTGGGATAGTTTTCCCCGGGGGAGTACCTTTGGCGAATGCAGCAAATCGCCTATCCCCTGACTTTCTCCTTTAAACTGACCACCCTGGCCAACGACTTCACGGCCCGGGACGCGAACGGGCGGGTAGTGGCCTACGTCCGTCAGAAACTACTGAAGTTGCGCGAGCACATCGAGGTTTTCGCCGACGAGGACCGCAGCCGGATCAATTACCACATCCGCACCGATACCTGGATCGACTGGTCGGCCGCCTACGCCTTTACCGACGAGCGGGGAAAGGAGATCGGCAAGGTCGCCCGCAAGGGATGGCGATCGATGTGGAAGGCGGAGTACGAGATCATCGACCAAAACGAAAAGCTACAGTACCACATCCGGGAGGAGAACGGCTGGGTGAAGGTGGCCGATTCCCTGCTCGGTCAGGTCCCCGTCCTGGGTTACCTGACGGGCTACCTGTTCAACCCCACCTACCTGGTCACCGATCTGAACGACCGGGAGATCGTCCGGCTCAGTAAGATCCCCACTTTCTTCGGCCGGGAGTTCAAAGTCGAACAACTCGGTCCCATTGACGGGGACGACGACGACCGGATCATGCTGGGACTGATGATGATGATTTTGCTGGAGCGGGCGCGGGGATAGCCCTACCTTCGCCCCGTGTCCATCCTCCTCCTCACCCCGCCGTTCACCCAACTCAATACGCCGTATCCGGCCACGGCCTACCTCTCCGGTTTCCTGCGCACGAAGGGCATCCCGAGTACGCAAATGGACCTGGGCATCGAGGTGATCCTGGAACTGTTTACCGAACGGCACTTAAAGGTATTGTTTGAGCGGGCGCGGCTCCCGGATCGAGTCCGGGACTTGTCTGCCGACGGCGCGCAGGTGCAGGCTTCCCCAATGAGTAGCAACGCCCTGCGCATCCTTGCCCTGGAGAATGAATACCTGGCCACCATCGATGTCGTGATCGCCTTTCTCCAGGGCAAGCAGCCGACGCTGGCCCGCCAGATCGCCACGGAGAACTTCCTGCCGCAGGCCGGTCGGTTCGACCAACTCGCCGAACTCGAACTGGCCTTCGGCAACATGGGCCACCAGGATAAGGCCAAGCACCTCGCCACCCTCTACCTGGAGGACCTCTCCGACTTCATCGTGGAGTGCATCGACCCGGATTTCGGGTTCAGCCGCTACGCCGAGCGACTGGGCCGTAGTGCCAACTCCTTCGACGAGCTGTACGAAAAATTGCGGGGGGAACCGACCTACATCGACGGGATTACCCTGGACCTACTGTCCCGCAGGGTAGGGGAGGCCGCCCCCGCCCTGGTGTGTATCTCCGTTCCCTTTCCGGGGAACCTGTACTCGGCCTTCCGCTGCGCGCAGTGGCTGCGGGAGCACCATCCGGAGATCCGGGTCGCGATGGGGGGCGGGTTCGCCAATACCGAGCTCCGCGGCGTGACCGACCCCCGGGTGTTCGACTTTTTCCACTACATCACCCTGGACGACGGGGAGATGCCCCTGGAATTGCTGTACCGATCCGTCGTTTCGGAAGATTTTGCACCCGCGCGCCGCCGCCCGCTGAAACGTACCTTTCATTTGGAGGACGGGGAAGTGTTTTACAACGACCTGGCCCTGGAGCGCGATTACCGCCAGCACGAGGTCGGTACCCCGGATTACGGTGGCCTCCCGCTGGACCGCTACGTGTCCGTCATCGAGATCGCCAACCCGATGCACAGCCTGTGGAGCGACGGCCGCTGGAATAAGCTGACGATGGCCCACGGCTGTTACTGGGGAAAGTGCACTTTCTGCGACGTGAGTCTGGACTATATCGGTAATTACCAGCCGGTTGCGGCGGCCCTGCTGGTGGACCGCATGGAGGAACTCATCGCCCAGACCGGGGAGAACGGCTTCCACTTCGTCGACGAGGCCGCCCCGCCCGCCCTGATGCGCGACCTGGCCCTGGAGATCATCCGCCGACGGCTGCGACTGACGTGGTGGACCAACATCCGCTTCGAGAAAAGTTTCACGCCCGACCTCTGCCGGTTGCTGCAGGCCAGCGGCTGCATTGCCGTTTCGGGCGGACTGGAAGTGGCCTCGGACCGGCTGCTGGCCCTGATCCAGAAGGGGGTCACGGTCGAGCAGGTGGCCCGGGTGACGGACGCCTTCACCAACGCCGGTATCATGGTGCACAGCTACCTGATGTACGGTTACCCCACCCAGACGGTGCAGGAGACGGTGGATAGCCTGGAGATGGTACGGCAGCTCTTCGAGGCCGGTACGATCCAGTCCGGTTTCTGGCACCAGTTCGCCCTGACGGCCCACAGTCCGGTCGGCCTCGACCCGGCGGCCTACGGTATCGTGCCCCACTACCAGCCGATCACCTTCGCCAACAACGACGTACAGTTCACGGACAGCACCGGGATCGACCACGAGCAATTCAGCTTCGGACTGAAGAAATCACTCTTCAATTATATGCACGGCCTGTGCTTCGACTACCCCCTCCAGGAGTGGTTCGACTTCGAGATTCCGGAGACCACCGTCGCCCCGGATCACATTGCCGATGCCCTGGCCTACGAGATGGATGTACTGTCCCGGATCCAGCTCCCGCGTGATCTGGATCGGCGGCACCCCCTCGGCCCGGCCGGCGGGGGACGGACAGCTGGAGATCACCCTCTACGACCGGCGGGATACGGACGCTTTCGTGGTCGATGAGACCACGGGGAACTGGCTGATCGGGCTGCTCACCCGGGCCGGTGACCGGGAGCAGCCCCTGCTGACGGTGGGGGAGGTGAGGGAAGAACTGGCCACTGTCTGGGAAACGGAGGAAATGGAGTTGGTCCGGGCGTACGGCTTGCTGGTGGTGTAAGGTTTCTTATTTTACTGCCATGACCCTATTTGCTCCCCACATGCGGCGGACGCTCCTTGCGTTTTCTTTTTTCCTGCTCCTGACCGCCTGCGCGGAGCCCGACCACGAAGCCGACATCCTGGCGACCCTCAACGCCGAGACCGCCGCCGCCTTCAGCCGCGACTACGCGGCCTGGCAAACCTACTGGGTACAGGCGCCGTACGTCACCAAAATTTACCTGAATTTCGCGGACGGTACCCAGTCGGAAACCCTGGGCTGGGAGGCCGTCGACCGTTTCGTAGCCGACTACTTTGCCGATCACCCGGACCCCGACCCCTTGCCCGCCCCACTGACCGAGATTGACGTTCGCCTCTACGGGGACTACGGGGCCTGGGTCACCTACGAACAGCAGGACCCCGCCCGGGGGCGCAAGCGGGAAACGCGGCTGATGGAACGCACTGGCGGCCGCTGGCGGATCGCGGGTATGCAAACGATCATTTACGGCGGTCCATCTCCGGAGCGTTAACTAACGGCTGTGCGCCAGTTCGTGACGGACATCATCGGAAGGATCGTAATTTTACTCATCCAAAATTTTCTTGAAATATTTATGAATGCTTGTTTAGGCTAAATCCCAAATAATGGCACGAAATTCCGGGGCACTGAACCCTACGATCGGTACTGCTGCCGACGGCGCGCAGGTGCGAATTTTCCGAAATACCCGTCCGGCTTCATCGTGAAGCGAAGTGATTGTACTGAAGGGTGGGGCACGGGGTAGGGGATACTCCGGCCGCTTTCGGGTGAAAGACAAAGATGTTGGCCCCCGGCCGGGAACGGCCGTCGCAGCCCTTACGGCCGTCCAGGCCCGGCGTTCCGTACGTTCCGGTGGCGGCTACGGTTATCTCCGGAGCGTTCTCGAGTTGCCCACCGGGACCTCCCCTTCCGGCAGCGCCTCCGCGTCCGCCCTTCCCCCCGCTGCCGCCCACGCAGGGCAGGGAACGGGTGACGAGCTGGTCCCGGAACCGGACGGGAATACTGACGAAAATATTGGAAGCAATTCCGCCATTGCCGCCGTGGCCACCGCGCCCGCCCGGGGCTCCCTGTCCACCGTCACCGCCGGGGCCGGGTGACAGGACTTTGTCGCCAGCAACGATCCCGTTACCGCCGTTGCCACCGTTACCGCCCCGTCCGCCATCGCCGCCGTTACCACCGTGGCCGCCGTCTCCCGGCTTGCTGTAGATGCGCAATGGGTGTTCCGTAAAGTTTTCCAGTTCCCCGATGGTGAGTTCGGCCAGTTTTACCATGGTGCCGATCCGGCCGTTCTCTCCGTCCTGACCCGGATCTCCGTCTCCGCCCCGGGCTCCGGCCATTGGTGGGCAGCTTCCCGCTTCCCAGACGGGACCGAAGATGCCGCTCCTCAGTTCGTGGTGGGCACCGGGTAGTCCGTCCCTGCCCGCCCGGCCGGGAGGCTGGTGCGCGCCGTCGAGGGGGCCGCTCCGATTATCCACCGGAACGGTGGTGGGCAGAATACCGATGTCGTAGGGGTGAATAGCATTCGCGGAGGGTTGTCCCCGCCGGATGATCCGCTGACAGCAGAGGGAAAAAATATTACCCTGAACGATCACCCGGGCGTTGGGTTCCAGGATAAGGGTACCGACGTTGACGCCGACGTAGAGTTCTTCCCGCGGCCCGAAACCATAGTGGTCGTAGGGAAGGGTGAGGTCCCACACCTCATTGGCCCCGACCACCTTGGTTTCAATCGAAACCAATTTGGAATGCAGGGGAAGATGACTTTCAATATTGATGCGATCCTGCTCGTGCATATGTCCGTCGGCGAAGAGAAATTCTTCTCCCCGGTCGTGCATACCCTGAAACAAGCGGCGTCTTTTCCGGATCCCCTCGTAGAACACTTCGCTGCGGGCAACGCGGATATCCGGGGTGGCCCGGGAGAACACTCTTCGAGCCTCGGGAAGGGAGGGGATACGGGCGTAGCTTACAACCTGCGCATCCGCGCGGAGTTGCGAGGTATCGTGGCCGAATAATCGGCTGATGGTGGCAAAAGATTGCATGGTTGGTATTTTAGAAATACCCCTGCTCCCCGGGCCGCCGTTTACCGGGGCCCGGGGGAGGGGTACTGAATTAATTGATGTGAATGTTGCCGGGGGCACCGTTCTGCGTTCCGTCGGCTCCCTCCTTACCGGGGAATCCGCTTCCGCCCTGGCTGCCCGGACGTCCGTCGCTGCAGTGCTTGTGTCCCGTGGTACCGCCACTGCCCGGCTTCCCGGCGGAACCCGGTCCGCCGGCGGCGCCGGCCTTGCCGGGGGTGGCGCTGTCCTTACCGGTTACCACCTGGCTGGCATTGGCGCTGGGCACGCGTACGAATATGTCATTTCCGTTGATGCCGTTACCGCCGTTGCCACCGTTGGAGCCCTTGCCACCGTTGCCACCGTTGGCGCCATTGGCCCCGTCGGTACATTCGCAGCCGGTGTTACAACCGTTGCCGCCGTCGCCGCCCTGCTGTCCGTTTCCGCCGTTTCCGCCGCGGCCGCCGTCGCCACCGTCACCGGAACGGGTGTAGACGGTCAGCTGGCCGGTCAGGGAGTCATTGATGGTGATGTTGGCCTGGAGGCTGGGCTTGCCGTCGTGACCGGGCCCGCCGTTGGTGAGGGCATCACCGCCGGTTTGGCCGGGGGTACCCATCTGCGGGGGAGTGGCACCCGTACAAATACCCGCGGTCGGCGTACTTGCGTTGGTGCCCTTTGCCGCCTGGTTCGGGTAAGAGGTGCCATCGGTACCACTGGTTCCGCTAGCCCCCTTTACCCCCAGGATATTGATCAGGTAGGGCGTTCCACCGCTCAGGTTGCCTACGGTGACGCTATCCGCCGTAAAGCTGAGAATGGTATTCTGGGTAGTGATGGAACCGGCATCCTTGAAGGTGACGCTGCGGTACACCATGGTGACCGGACTCGCGGAGGGGCCGTACACGTGAGGGGTGTCGATGACCAGATCCTCTCCGGCCACCAACTGGACCTTAAGTGGGAAGAATTTGGTGGCACCGGCCCGGTCCGCCGGACTGAGGTCCTGCCCTCCGTAGAGGTGGGCGCTCAGTCGGGTAAGCAGGTGGGCCGGGTCGTTACCCGACAGAGCCGCGGCGTGATTGGCCTTCAGGCTTTTATGGTGCGCACTGGCACTCTGGGGGGTGACACTGCCCGCGAAGACTTTCTTATAGTCTTCCAGGGTATTGATGGTGACGGCACGCCGAACGGTGGCGCCCTTATCCACTTCGGAAGGGTGGACCCCCAGCAGGTGGAGGGTTTGCTCGAAGTTACTCGGAGCTTTTGACTTGGCAGTTGCCATAATTTATCTGTTTAAAAAGGATTGAATGATGAGTTGGGTGTCGAAGCCTTCGACGGGTTAGCGTGCTGTATTTCCAGAGGCGAGTGTTTGGGCGTTGTTGAATGATTGGTTACGCTTCCTTGCGGGTTCCCGCATTGCTGTAGGACGTCAGGAAGACCGTAGGCTTGTACTTGTCCGCGTCCTTGAGGAACCCGACGGTTTTGATGCTTACCGTTACGGCCCCGAATACGGCGTCCAGGCCCAGGTCGAGTCCGTTGAAGTCTTTTTTCTGGATGGCGTCGGTGACTACGCTACCGGTTACCTTTCCCGCCGCCCCGCTTACCGCTCCCGTGATCAGCCGCCGGCCGAAGGAAGGGGTGGCACCCAGGGAAAGGGAGCCCTTTCCCAGCTGGTTGAAGCCGGTTCCGATAACGGCGGACAGGAAACCGGTGAGTGCGCTGATGCCGACTCCGCTACCCGCTGACTGGCCGGTAAATCCGTTGTCGATCGCCTTGTCCGCGGAGCCGGCAGCGGCCCCTCCCACGCCCCGGATACCGAAGTTGGTGGCCTTGGCTACCGCCCTGCGGCCCAGGCTGGCTTTGACCGTATCGGTCGCGATCAGCGAGGAGGTTTCGTCCACGGATTCTTCTCCACTCGATGCGACTACCCGGGCTGCCCGGGCACCGGCGTTGATGCCGGCCTCCGCGGCATCGCCCAGGGCGGCCGCTCCGGCGGACAAACCTCCGGAAACCGCGCCGATGGCCTGGGCCTCCCCAAAACCGACCCAGCTCGGCTTTTTGTGGGTGGCCGCCGCGCCGATGTCGTAAACCGCACCGCTGATGCCGGCCCCCAGAATGGGCGCCGTGAAGGGTTCCGCCACCCCCAGGGTAATTACGTCCGCGACTACGGCCCCGACGATCTCAACCACGTCGATGAAGATCTGGCCGATCCAGGAGAACAAGTCTCCGAGGAAGGATTCTCCCGTCGGGTCGGTCAGGTCAAAGGGATCGTTGTTAACGTACACGTACGGGCTGGCCGTCTGGAGCTTCGGGTCGACGCCGTAAAAGCGTCCCAGCGACGGGTCGTAGAGGCGGGCCCGGTAATTGTAGAGTGCCGTCTCGGCGTCCCACTCCTGCCCCGTGAACCGGTAGGGCAGCAGATCGGGTTGACTACCGCTGACCAGGGCCGGCGCGCCGTACGCCTGGTAGCTGTAGGCACCGATAACGTTACCGCAGCTGTCCTGCAGTAAGCGGTTGGAACCCAGGTGGTCCTTCGTCACGAAGTAGTCCTCCCCCCGCTGCCGGAGCGCCACCAGCCCCTGGGGTCCGTAGACGTACTGGGTCGCAACGCCATCGGTAATTTCCACCAGGGGGAGTGCCTGATCTCCGTGTACGTAAAGCTTGGTCGAGGAGACCGTTCCTCCGGTCTCCCGCAGTTTGGCTACCCGCTTTCCGTGGTGATTGTAGGCAAACAGCAACCGTTCTCCCGAAGTACCGAGGTCGATTGCGGTAGTCAACCCACTGCCGGGTGCGTACTGAAAGGCGAGGGTACGGCCGGGAGTGATGACTGTCTTGGCCCCCCCCTTTGCGTTATAGGTGGCCCGGTATCGTTCATCGGTACCCGTGGTAACGGTTGCGAGCTGGTTGCTTCCCGGGACGTAGTCGAAATTCCTGGTTTCCGCTCCGAGGGTCAGCTGCTGCACGTTACCGTTCGGGTCGTATGCCCCGACCGACAGGCTCCAGTCGTCGTGGCCGTCGTAGAGGGCGGACGTGAGCTGATCCATTCCGTCGAAGTCGATCCGGTAGTTGATGTCGCTATCATTTCCGGGTGCCCTGACCGTATCCCCGACGGTCTTTACCCGTCCGTCCGCGAACCGTTCGTTGACGGACTGACTGAAGGCCGCGGTTCCCCCGGTTCCGGCCATCGTTTTGATCCAGCCGGGTGGGTAGTAACCGTAATCCGTGACCAGTTGGCGGTCGTTACCGGAGAACTGGCTTAATTGCCCGGCGGCATCATGGGTAAAGGCACCGTACCGGAAAGGCGTATTCTCGACACCGATCCCCGTCAGCCGGTCGAGGCGGTCGTAGGTATAAATTATGGGCGCTGCGCTGCCCGCCTGGGTGGGGTAGGTGACCCGGGTGATCTTTCCGGTCAGGGAGCGGAGGTATCCCGTCACGGTATCCTCCAGGGTAACCGATCCCTGCCGCAGGGTCGTGGCCGTGCTGCTGAGTCCTGCCCGCTCATCGTAGGTGTAAGCTTCACTTACGGTTATGCCGGCTGCGGGATTTTCGGTTACGGCAGTATGCATCTTTCCGGTTCCCGCGGCCCCGTCACCATTGTTGAGGTAAGTAACCTCGTGCAGTACCTCCTGGAGGGCGTCCCCGCACGGCCATTCCGGATCGTTGGCGTGCCGCCGCAGGGTGACCGGGTCCCAGTTTCCGTTGTACTTGCCCCGCTCGATGACGCGGCCCAGTGCATCGTACCGGAAGTAAAGGAAGTAAGTATCCTGTTCGCCCAGGGCATCCCGGACGAAGCGTTTGTGGCCGTTCTGGTTGTTGATCGTATCGACCGTTCCGGCATCGGGATGATCCGTACGGACGACTTTTCCCAGCAGGTCGTAGTGGGTGGAGAATACGAATGCCTCCTTATCCGCACCGTTGGGCAGGAAAAAATTGGGTAAGCACTTACCCACGGTCTTGCCGTCCGTGGCGTAGGTAACCCGGGTACCGCTCACGACCGCATCCTGCTCCCGGAAGAGTACCTGATCCAGTTTATCGATCAGCTGGTAGGCCTGCTTACCCGTCTCGTCGGTACGGGTCTGGAGGTAATAATTCCCGGCGGGCAGGTTGTGCCGGGTCCCGTCGTTGGCACCGTAGGCGTACTTGACCGTGGGGCGGCTCGCGGGAAGTGAAGTCCCCGGATTGATGATCGCGTAGTCACTGCCCGGCAGACCGGATTCGACGACCCGGGCCAGCGGGGAGGCCTCCAGCAGGTTTCTGGAGTACGGGTAGCCACCGTCGTCGGATCCTCCCGACTGACCGTTGTAGTACGTCGCTACCTTTCCCTGCATGATACCGCTTCCCGCGCTGTTTGCCCTGAAGGCAGCGGTGTCCACGAAGTCGGCGTCGTAGGTGAACAAAGGATAGCCCGTTCCCAGGCTACCGAAGCGGGCGGGGGCATTCTTGGTGGTGGCAATTTTGTTCCCGCGCTCATCGTACAGTACCTGCCCGATCACCGCGTTGTTTCCTTCCAGCGTGTGCTGTTGGCGTAACTTTTCCGTACCGTCCTCCAAGTGTAGTTCCAGGGCGGGGCGCAGGAAAAAGGCGAGTTGACGCAGGGCCAGTTTGTTCTTGCCGATCCGCAGAACCGGTGCTCCCGTGACGGGAGAAACGGGATTTTGGGTCAGTAGCAGTTCGTTGTCCACGTACAGCAGAACCGTCTCCGGGGTGTTGACCAGTAAAACACTGCCGGGGCTTCGGGCCGGTTGCCGGAGCGGGGGCAAGGTTTGTCCGGCCAGTACCAGTTGCCAGTTCGTCGATGCCGGATCGTAGGTGAAGTGGCTGGTCGGGTTGATCTCGATCCTCACGGTATCCGTGAGGGCCAGTGGAGTACCCGACGTTGCGGAATCCAGGCCGAAGGAAATGGCGTAGTCCCCGGTAGCCGCGGGGTGCTCCAGGCTCAGCGCACCGGCTACGGTATCCGAATGGTGTACGAGGCCGCCACCGGTCGCCGACCAGTCAGCCGGCTCCACCGCTTTCCAGTTTTGCTGCCAGCCGGCCGCGTCGTAACCGGTCACGAACCGACCACCGGAAAGGGGCTTCAGACTCAGGCGGGCGTTGGGCGTTGTCGTGGAGAAGATCCCCGCTGCCTGCCGGGAAAAGTACGCCAGTTCGTAGTCCGTCGCGGTATCCTGAAAGGGACCGCTCCTACCGGTTTCCCGGTGAAAGACATCGTAGAAACGCCGGCTCAGTGAAGTACCCATGCCCACTTCCGCGGTCGTCAGCCGGTAAGTCGGGGCGTATACGTGGGCCGTGAACTGTGCCACGTCCGGCAGAAACCTTACCTGATCCAGGTATACGTCCGTAGCCCCCGCGTTCGTAGCACTCAGGTTGATCTCCACACTGCCGGGTTGCGCGCCGGAGGGCGGGTCGATCCGGGCGGAGGCGTACTTCCAGTCTCCCAGCGTATCCGCAAACGGGATGCTTTGGTTAGCGCCGCTTACCGGGTTGCCGTCCTTGGTCATCGCAATTTGCCATCCCGTACCGGCGGTTGGCTGATATCCGCCAGCCGTGCGGTACCACCAGGCGAGTACGTAAGCCCGATCCGTCCTCTTCGGGGAGAAACTATTGGTAAGTTGTCCGCCCGCGGGGATACGGAGACTGGACTGTCCCGTACTGGCCTGGTCCGTCACGATCGCGGCGGGGGTGGTAATGTTCCATCCGGACGCCTCCTCGTAATCCTCAAAGCCGTAGTACGCCGCTTCCCCGGCGTGGGTATCCGCCCCCAGGAAGTTAGCGGAGGCGTACTGCCCGAAGCGATCGTAAACGATACTGTGGGGCCGGCCGCCGGCATCTTCCGTCACCAGGGGAGAGCCGAAACCGGCCCGCTGAGTGATCACGGACTTGCGTAGCCATCCCACCTGGGTGGGAAAGTCCGAAACGATATTACCGGACGCCCAGGCCGGGAAGTCGAAGTCGGAAGAGGAGGTACCCCCCATCCATTCGTAGATCTCGTAAGTAGCCGGGATGGAGCGGGGAGTCGCCCCACTACCGTGCGTCCCGTCAAAACCCCGCCAGGTAGTTGCTTTTGCCGATTGTACGACCACGGGCTGTCCTTCCAACTGAATGGTCCGCGTTTGTTGGGCCTCTCCGGCCAGGAGGTTGAAGTACCCGGTCGCGGGAAAGAACTCGTGAGCAAAGCGGACGTGACGTACCCGGGTCTCCTCCTTTCCTTCCGCGGTAAAGCGGGAACTGCTCTGGAGGTTTTTACACCCCGACACCATGTCGTAGCCAAAGTTGATTTTCTGCTCCACCCCGTCCAGTTTCCCGGTAACGGACACTTTACGGGCAAAGCTGCCGTGCAGCGGGGTGGGGGAGGAAGTACCCGAAACGGGAAGTACGGAGGTGAATATCTCCCAGGCCGTAGCCTCGCTCCGGATCAGCTTACCGCCGGCGTCGTAGTCCTCAATGCCTACCGGTAATCCGTCGAAACCCGTAGGTTCCGTAGGGTTGCCCACCGTCGGGCTTCCGCCGATCCCGTTGTAGTAAGTGTACACCCGCCAGCCGTACTTCTTGCTGGTGCCGTTTCCTTCCGTGGTTGTAGACCGGTAGTACTTTGCCGTCGAACCACCGGCGTCGATGGCGGCATCGGTTGGATCGAACGCGTAGTTGGTGGTGGTCGTATCGAAGCCGTCGTTGATCTCGACTTCGTACACCGAGCGTACCGAAATACTGTCTCCCATATTGCCCTGCAGGTAGCGGTGCAGGTTGATGGATGTCGCGGCCGAAAAATCTCCGGTCAGCGGAGCGTAGGTAACGAAAGAACGGCCGTTGGAGGGGATCTTGCCGTTTGTGCCAGAAGCCACCTTCCCCTGTCCGTCGATCACGGCAAAGAATGCCTCCGGCAGTAGCGGCCCCACGTTCACCACCCCATTCTCGATGAGGTACAACTGAGTACCCAGTGGGGTACTTCCGCTCTCGGTCAGAAAGGCGAAGTAATAGGGGGCCGTATTGATCAGGGAGGTGATGTTGGCCGTAGGGGGCAGCTGTAACTGGAGGGGGTTGGAAAGCGGCCGTACCCAGTCGTTGCTCGTTTCCCGGGAGAATATCTTGTCGTTAAAGGTGACGTAGTCCCTGCCTCCCGTCGGGTGATAGCGCGAGAGCCGGGAGTCGGGATTCGGGTAGTTGTTGACGTCGATGGCCCCCGCCGTCCAGGAGGTTATTTCCGTATTCGGGTCGAAGGCCTGTGCCTGGGACAGGATCAGGTTGGTGGTATTCTCCGTCTTCAGGACGATGTCTTCTCCCTGGGTGAACCAGTACAGGTTCTGGTCATTTACCGAAGTCTTTACCGGCAGTGTGTTATCCAGCCACTCCAGACCGTTGAAACGAAGTAAGTTGGGGCCGCTTACGATCAGTCCGGTACTGCTCAGCTGGGCCACGTAGGGAATGACCTGCTTGCCGCTCCCCGTCAGCGGCTGCTGGCATTGCCTGGTGGTGACCGGCTGGAACTGGTATCCGTTATCGTTCCGTTGCGGACCAGGTGTAGATCGACAGTCCGTAATTCAGGGACGACTGCGTCCGCTCGGTGACGTAGGTCGCCACGAAGGCCCAGGGGGAGGGCGTCCAGTGAAAGTCCTTCGTCAGTTCGTCCTGGGGTACGTTGATTTCGGGGGCGGAGACGCTGTCTCCCCGCTGCCAGTTGTCCAGTTCGTCCAGGTAGAACAGTTCCAGCGTGTTCTGTTTACCGGAGGGGCTCGACAGAATATCGTAATCCAGCGCCACTAAGGTATTGTTAGCCGCCGTCAGGTAAAATCTTCGCTTGCCGAAAGTGCCGGTTCCGGGATAGACCACGTCCCGTTTCCAGCTCTTTCCCAGGTCGTCCCAGGTATAGCGGGTCACCTCGTTGCGCGACAGGTCGTTGATCGCAAAGAAGTGATGGCCACCGGTCAGACTGACATCCGCCGCGGCGTTGCTCAGGGTAATGGTACCGGGAGTGTTCTCCAGCCACCCGCCGAGAATCGTCTTGTCCTGGTGGAAGGGCATCAGAAAGACATCCTGATCGTTCGCCGCGGCGTAGCTGATCACGAAGCTGTCCGCTGCGATCAGCACGTCCAGCGTATCCAGTTGGATGTACGTATTGACGGAGTCCAGTTTCGGTGTCCACTTCACCCACCGGCCGATCCAGGTGTAGGCACTTATGTATAACCGCCCGCCGGTATCGTACCAGAGTACCACCGCGTAGTCCTCACCGAACCAGACCCGGGGCGTTTCCGTCCCGTTCGGGCTCCTGATCTCCAGGCTCCTGGCGCAGGATACGAGGTCCTGTTTGGCGTATTTGTAGCTGGTGACCGCCCCCTCCCGGTAGGTCCGGGTGGCGAGGGCCCCCGCATTGGTTTCCCCGGCCGGGTAGTAGGTGTAGGTTTCGGGGGGTAGTGACTGCCCGCCGGGCATCACCTTAGTGATGCCGGTCAGCGTGCGTTTAACGGTATTTCCGAAGAGGTCGGGGGGGCTTCCCCCGATAATGGAAGCAAACTGCGTCAGCTCGTAGCCGAAGCGCCACCGGAACAGGGGAGTGCCCTCCGGACTGGCCAGCCGCACTTCCTCCAGGTACTTCGTCTCGTAGCGGGTCTGGTAGGCATCCGGATTTTCGTCGGGAACCGCCTTGTTCGGGTCCGCGAATTCGCGGGGCTGTTGGGAGCCACTGCTGTCGTACACTTTATCCGCGTAATGAAAGGTGGCCGTACGGCCGAAGACCCCGGTGACCTTACTCAGGTAACTGGCCTTGGTGTAGGGCAGGCCACCCGCTCCCACGGGTTGCAGTGTCTGTTCGTAAGCGTAGGTGATTTCGTCGTTCCACCGGTTACGGACTGCCCGCAGGTCCCAGCTTTCGGGTTGCTGCTGCTGAACCCGCCGCCCGTTTTCGTCGTGGGTCAGGCTACTGGGGCCGCGCCAGTTGCCCCAGCGTACCTGCCACTGAATGGCGTTTCCGGCGGAGGTGCGGAAGCCGTCCGCGTCCGTTTCCAGACCTCCGCCGAATACCTTCGTCAGCCCTTCTTTCGTGGTAATGGCCCATTTCTCGAAGGCGGGGTAGTAGGCGACGCGGGAAAAGTCGAAACTGAGGGTTTCGTAGGCCAGTCCACCGTCGTAGACAGTGACCGCGTTCCCGAGGTGCTCGAGCCGCAGTTCCGTCTCGTTGACCGGGTCGTGCACCCGCCAGCCGTGCCCGGCGGAAGTAACCACTATCGTTGCCGTGGCGGAGAGGGAAATGCCCTGTCCCAGCACCGCGTCGATCAGGGCGGGGCTCAGGATTGCACTGTCCAGATCGGTAATCAGGCCGTCGGAGATCACCCCCCTCGTCCAGTCCTTGTCCACCCGGATCAGCGGATTTCCCCCTCCGTTACTGACGTAGGTGTACTGTTTCGTGCCGTCCGCGTTCGCTCCCGCGTAGGTGGCCTGAATGCGGTCGTGTGCCAGCATCCACCCCAGGCCCAGCACGCCCGTCGGAGCCTCCAGGTTGCGCCGGGAGGCTACCGGGTGGACGTTGCTCTGGTAGGCGGCACCCAACCGGAGGTCCAGGCCGTTTCGCCCGGTAAATTCCACCAGCGGAAAGGTGAAATTGACGTCGCCCCGGAACAGGTTGACGTTCTGCCGGACGGAGCCGTTCTGCTGCTGGTTGAACTGATTGTCCTGGATGGCAGGAACTTCCTGTACGCTGGAATAGGAGTTGGCGGGCATGACGGGGGGGATGGTCCGGAGGCGGACGGATGAACGAGAAGCGACCTAAAGCAGGGAAGTGGGTTAGCCGTTACAGTGATCGATGGTCTCCTGGAGACCGTCCCAGATCTGGGAACTGGACACGATGAACGGCTTTTTGGCAATCGTATACGTCACCGAATCGGTGGCGGGCGTATAGTCGAAATCGAGGATCACCTCACCCACTACCGTCGGGGTAGTGGCCTGGCCCTTACTGGCCCCCTCGGGGGTGTACTTGGTTTCGTGCTCCTTTTCGCTGGTGACTTTGATGCATTCCCAGGTAGCATTGGTAACGCCGGTAAAATTTCGGGACTTGGACATGAAGGTGGTGTTGAACGGGTGAGGAATAGCGTTCTCTCTGCTGAAGAGTGCCTGACAAAATTATTCCCCCGCGACAGGAGTTGAAAGAGTAGATGTACCCGATCTACGTTTAGGTATAAGTACTGACGAAAGTAGATTATGCGTACATGAAAATACCTTAACAATAGACACGCAAAATTTAATTAACCTGTTTTTCCTCAGTTCTATCGCGCTTCGCAACCCGAACAAAAGGGCGGGAACCCCGCATCGAGTACGGACTTTTCTGCCGACGGCGCGCAGGTGCGAAATTTTCAGAAAGGAGCCAGGTAGCCACTGCTGATTTATCGGGTACATTCGCCGCATGAAGTCCCAATCCGAAATTCTGTCGAAACTAGGCATCGCTACGCTCAACCCGATGCAGCACGAGGCGAGAAAAGCCATCCTGCGGGGGGAGGAGGTCATCCTGTTGTCGCCCACGGGGACGGGGAAGACGCTGGCCTTCCTGCTGCCGATCCTGAACGACCTGAGCCCGAAGGAAGAACTGGTGCAGGCCCTGGTGCTGGTGCCGAGTCGGGAACTGGCCATCCAGATCGAACAGGTACTGCGGGACATGGGCAGTGGCCACCGCGTGTACTCGGTGTACGGGGGGCGGCCGGGATCCGGGGAGCGGCGGGAGTTGAAGGTCCCGCCGGCCATCCTGATCGGTACGCCCGGCCGGGTAGCGGATCACCTGCGGCGGGAAGCCTTCGACCCGAAGAAGATCAGGACCCTGGTACTGGACGAATTTGACAAGTCGCTGGAAACGGGCTTCGAGCAGGAAATGAAGCAGATCGTCCGGGACCTGCCCAACGTCCGGAAGAAAATCCTGACCTCGGCCACCAGCGCGGTGGAGGTCCCGGACTTTATGGGGCTGCGCGACCCCCTGATCATCAATTACCTGGGGACCCGCGGTAACCGGCTCACGCTGCTGGAGGCGGTATCGGAACAGAAGGATAAGCTGGACGTACTGGAAAAGGTCCTGGGCGTGACCGGTAGCGGCCGGGGCATCGTGTTCTGCAACGTGAAGGGAACGCTTCATTTCGTCGCGGACTTCCTGGACAGCCGGGGCATCGACCACGCCACCTTCATGGGGGGCCTGGAACAGACCGACCGGGAGCGGTCCCTGATCCGGTTCCGGAACGGGACCGACCGTATCCTGCTGGCGACCGATCTGGCCGCGCGGGGCATCGACGTGCCGGAACTGGACTTCATCGTACACTACCAACTGCCGCTCCACGAGGCGGAATTCACCCACCGGAACGGTCGTACGGCCCGCATGCACGCGAACGGCACGGCCTACGTACTCCGGTACGAAGGCTACCCGCTGCCGGAGTTCATCACCGGCGCGGAACGGATGGAACTTCCGGCGGAGCCCGGACCCGTGATAAATTCCGGCTGGACGACCCTGCACGTCTCCGGCGGCCGGAAGGACAAGATATCGAAGGGAGACCTGGCCGGTCTGTTCTTCAAGCAGGGTGGACTGAAAAAGGGGGAGCTGGGCGTCATCGAGCTGCTGGCGGACTGTGCCTACGTAGGCGTACCGAAGCGAAAAGCGGCGGCACTGGTCGGGACGCTGAACAACAGCAGGGTAAAAAAACGTAAGGTCCGGATCAGCGAACTGTAGGATTCGGATGAGGACGCGGGTACGCCCCCCGCCGGTTTTCGGATACCTGGCACCTGCGCGCCGTCGCCCCGTACAGTGCGGACCACGAAGCCCCCTACCCGAACACCCCCGGCAACCACAACGACAGCCCCGGGAACAACGTCACCAACGCCAGCACGATCAGGCTCACCAGCAGGAAGGGAAAGCCCGCCCGGCTGACCGCCCCGATCGATACCTTGCCGATGCCGGCGGCGACGAACAGGCAGACGCCCAGGGGTGGGGTAGTGAGGCCGATCATCAGGTTGAGCAGGGCGATGACGGAGAAGTGGATGGGGTCCACGCCCACCGCCAGGGCCACCTTGAGCAGGATGGGAAAGAGGATGAGCAGGGCGGCGATGGTTTCCATGAAGGTGCCGACGAAGATGAGCAGCAGATTGATGAGTAACAGCACCACGTAGCGGTTCTCGGAGAATCCCAGGATTTGGGAGGAAACGATCCGCGGGAGCTGCTCGGTGATGAGCAGGTAGCCGAACAGGTTGGCGAAGCCGATCAGTACCATCAGGGAGGCCGAGGTCTTCATCGAGTCGAGGAAAACGACGACGGCCCGCTTCATTGTCAGCTTGCGGTAAACGAAAACACCGACGACGAGGGCGTAGAGCACCGCCACGATGGAGGCTTCCGTCGGGGTGAACAGCCCGCCGATGATGCCGTAGAGGATGATGACCGTCATCAGCAGCGCCCAGAAGGTATCGACGAAGCCCCGGCCGATCTGCCGGAGGCTGCTGCGGGCGTGTTTCGGATACTGCCGCTTGCGGGAAATGTAGTAAGTGTAGCCCAGCAGACTGAAGCCCAGCAGGAAGCCGGGAATGGCCCCGGCCAGGAACAGTTTGCCGACCGATAAGCCGGTCAGCGTAGCGGCGATGATCATCGAGACGCTCGGCGGGATAATGGGGCCGACGGTGGAGGAGGAAGCCGTTACCGCGCAGGCGAAGTCGGCATCGTAGCCCTCCTTTTTCATGGCCGGGATCATCACGGAACCGATGCTGGCGGTATCCGAAATGGCCGTTCCCGAGATGCCGGCAAACAGCATCGAGGCGGCAATGTTGGCCAGGGCCAGTCCGCCCCGGATGTGCCCGACCAGGTGGTTGCAAAAAGCGATGATCTTTTCCGTCAGCCCCCCGTGGTTCATCAGGTTGCCGGCCATGATGAAGCCGGGGATACTCAGGAGCACGAACACGTCGATCCCCGAGTACATCTTCATCGGGATGACGATCAGCGGGGTGCCGGCCACCAGCAGGTACACCAGGCACGACAGCCCCAGCGAAAAGGCGATCGGGAACCGCAGCAGGATACAAACGGCGAAGGTGAGGAGAAGAAGGGCGATCATGTTAGCGTATCTGAGGACCTCGGAGCGTCGGTAGGCGTAGCCTTGCGACCTCCGAGGGTCCGGCGGTGTCTGCCCAGGCGATCCACCGCGTACACCAGCACCGAAAAGCCCAGTAGCACCATCCCCGCGAAGGGAATCGCCATCGGAAACCGCAGACTCGGCGAACGCTCCGCCGCGCCCATGACCGTAAACTGTACGGCAAAGAACGTGAAAAGGGCGAACAGTACCACCGTAAACAGATCGATCAGGAAGGCCACCCGCCGCTGCCAGGGCGCGCTCATCCGTTGGTAGAAAAAGTCGAAATTAACGTACTCACCGCTGCGCAGGGCCAGACCGGCCGAGCAGCCGATGGCGAGGATGAAGAAGACGCGGGCGGCCTCCTCGGTCCAGGACGGGGCCGTGGCCAGGAACAGCCGGGCGAATATCTGGAGCAGGATGGCCAGGACGAAGCCCCCGGTACTGAGCAGGGTGCCGTACTTCAGGAACATCCCGACGTACCTGACGAATGGCCTCATCGGATGGTGTCTTTCAGGGAGCGGTACACGGCCTGGAGAGTAGGGGAGAGGGTACGGTAAACGGCGTTCCCGTGCTTCTGCTTGAAGGCGGCGCGGTCGACTTCGACGAACTCCATGCCGCTGGCTTCGAGGTCGGCGCGGACCTGAGCGTCGTTCTCCAGGAACAATTCGCGCTCGTAGGCCTGCATCTCCCGGGCGCAGTCGAGGAAGATCGTTTGCAGCTCCGCCGGCAGGGCCTGAAATTGCCGTTCCCCGATGACGGGGTAGGTCCAGCCGAAGACGTGGCTGGTCAGGTTGACGTAGTCCTGCACCTCGTACATGGCCGCCATCTTGGTGAGGGGCAGGGGGTTCTCCTGGGCGTTGATGACGCCCTGCTGGAGGGAGGTGAACACCTCGGAGAAGGCGATGGGGGTGGTCTTGGCCCCGAGGGCGTCCCAGGCCGTCACGAAGGCCGGAATGCTCGGGATGCGGATCACCAGTCCGCTGCAGGTCATCCGGGTGGCGGATCGGCCGGTTGGAGGTAAGGTGGCGGGGTCCGGCCTGGAAGTAGGCGACGGGGCGCAGACCGGTCTTTTCGATCATCTCCGCGCGGATGCGGTCCCCCAGCGGGCCGTTGAGCATGGAGTCGGCCTCGGCCATACTGTCCATGAAGAAGGGCATCTCGCAGAAGGTCATGATCTCCGTCCAGTTACTCAGCAGGGCGCTGGTCGTCGTCATGTCGATCACCCCGGCCTGGATCATCCGGATGGCCTCGATCTCCTTGGCGAGTTGCTCGGACGGGTAGGTCTGCAGTACGATCCGGCCGTCGGTGCGTGCTTCCAGCAGGTTGCCGAAGTGCTCCAGGGCACGAAACCAGGTGTGGTCCTCGGCGACGATGACGCTGGCACGGAGCAGGAACTCGGGCCGGGTAGGGGAGTGGCAGGACCAGGAGCCGGTAAAGGCAACAATCGCCAGCAGGCAGGAAGCAAATCTCATATCGGTAGTAAAATACGCAGTACGGTAAGATGTTGCAGCTTCCGTAGCATTTGGGCGTGGACGCGGGTGCAAAGTTTTTCAGAGGGTGGGGGAGCGACGGTCACCCACCGTCAAGCATAACTTTGTACAGTCTGTTGCGTTGGGTTGGAAAAAGCAATAAATATGAGCAGCTTGAAGAAAGCCTACATCGCCGGCGGCTGTTTCTGGGGAATGGAGGATCTGTTCCGGGTACGCCCCGGTATAGTCGACACGGAGGTAATCTACCTGGGCGGAGAGAACGACAACCCTACCTACCGGAACCATCCCGGACACGCCGAGGGGCTGGAGGTTACCTACGACCCGACGGAGACATCCTTCAAGCTTATTCTTGATTACTTCTTTCGTATTCACAATCCAACGACCGTGGATCGTCAGGGTAACGACCGGGGTTCCAGTTACCGCTCGGCCATCTTCTTCCAGGACGAGGAGGAGAAAAAGACAGCCGAGGAGGTAATTGCCGTAGTCAACGCGTCCGGACGGTGGGGAGATCCGGTCGTTACCACCCTGGAACCGTTCACCCGGGCCTGGGCCGCGGAGGAATCGCACCAGGATTATCTGGTAAAGAACCCGAATGGCTATACCTGCCACTCGGAGCGGTTCGGGAGTTTCTTTTAGTAGGCTGCCCCCCCGCTTTCAACAGTCAGCCAAGTTGGCCTTGTCGGCTGGTGAAACGGGGCGGGCAGGATATTATTCCGGTTCTATCGAAGCACTGCCTGCGGACGGCGCGTTAAAATCCAGTTCATTTTCCGGCACGCCCCAGTAGTTCAGGTAATTGTAGTTGATGGTAGCATTGGTATTGACGTTACCGCTGGCGTCCAGCACAACGGCACCCGTACGGCCCCCGCCTTCACTAACGGGGTCGATTACCCCCCAGCGGCGGGCATCGTAGAAAGCGAGGTTACGGAGTAGCAGACCGATTCGCCGTTCCCGGCGCAACTCCTCGAAGGCTTGGATTTCGTCCAAATCATCATCGGCAACGGCGTCGAGACCTGCATTCTGCGCCTCGCGGACTTCATCGACGATCGCTAGACCGTCGTTTACCTGGCCCAGGTTGATGAGGGCTTCCGCCTCCATCAGGGCTGCTTCTTCCCAGCTTCCCGCCAAACCCAGTACGGCCACGCCCGGTGTCAGGGAAGCAATGTCTCCCCCGTTTACAATATCCACCATCCCGTAACGCGTACCGAACTGAATGCCCCGCCCCGCCTGGTTGACCAGCGCCTGAGGGAGAACTACGAAGTTGCGCTCGAAGCGTTGGTCTCCCGGCTTGAAGTCCTGCACCAGCCGCTCGCTGGGCTCGGCCCAAAAGTTCAGCACCGACCAAAGTGGCCAGGGGCGATCGTCAAAGGCAGCGTTTTGCGCGGCGGTGCGGAGCTGAAGATATACGTCATCCGGTTGGAGGCCGGCCGCCGCCAGGTCCCGGATGGCCGTCCATTCTTCGTTCGTCAGGTCGTTCGGCCCGGGTATTCACCAGCATATTTCTGGCTTTGAGCGTGTTGATGTTACGGATAAACTCCGCGGGGGAGGGCACCCCGTTCGGCCGCATGTAGTCCGGAATGCCGGAAGCCAGGATATCCGCATAGACCACTTCATCGGTAATTTCCTCGAGTGCTTCGATGGCCAGGTCGAGCTGATTGTTCGCCTCGCTCGATAATGGCCATGCGGTCCACGTAGTTGTCGGTGGTTTCGCCAAAAACGTTATTGATGAGTCCCGCGGAGTACATGGAACCGATCCGACTGTAGGCAAAACCCTTCCAGAAACGGGCGAAGGCACGGATGGTAGCCACTTTGGTCGCTTCGTTTTCCGGGAAGGAAATCATTCCACCGTTCACCCGCTCCAGTAAGAGGTTACTGACGTTATTGACGCGGTACATCTCCGCCCACTCGTGAAAAAAAGCGTTCTCCCTGCCCTGTCCCCGCGTATTGCGCAGGGAGAGTTCCTGGCCCTGGGCACCGCCCTGCGGTGGCAGGACTACGGTGCCGTCGTCCAGCGTAATGGAGGTCGGCTGAGCGGACCAACGCCAGGAAACGTTACCCCAGGGTACGTAGAGGACGTCGCCCATAACTTCGTGGTGGGTCAGCGCGTACCAGGTGTACTGCTCCGTACGAAAGTCGTAGGTTCCCAACATGGCCCGCCGGATACCGTCCTCGGTGTTGAGGATGTCGAGCTGTGGCTCGTTAGGATTCTGAATGTCCAATTCGTCGGCGCAGCCGGCGGAGAAGATCATTGTGCAAAGGAGACAAAACAGGGAAAACTTATTGATAGTAGACATTGCTCGTAATTTGAGGGGTGGGTGCTTAGAATTGGACGTTCAGCCCGAATTGGTAAACCCGGCTATTCGGGAAAGCGTACTCGTCCAGCCCGATCCGGGTCGGGTCGTTCAGATCCGAGGCCGCTTCGGGGTCGAAGCCACTGTAGTCGGTGATGGTGAACAGGTTGAAGCCCGTAAATTCCAGGCGTACCGATTCCAGACTGCCCATCGAAATGAACTTCGCCAGGTCCACCGAGACGGAGGCATTGCGCAGGCGCAGGAACGACCCGTCCTCCACGAAAGCCGAATTGGGGTTATTGGTATTGTACAAACTGCGGTAGTAAGACAGGAAAGCTCCCGTCTGCCCGTCGATGGTGACCGGGTCATCTACGTCTCCGTGTACGTTGTCGCGGTAGCTCCATTGCTTGGTCTGGTTGTAAATGTCTATGCCTTTCACCCAGTCCAGCTGGAAGCCCAGCCGTACGCCGCGGCCGACCCGAAATTCGTTGATGAACGACATATTGAAGTCCGGCAATCCGTTACCGATCGTAACGATGTCGTTACCGAACTGTACGTTACCGCCAGCGTCCACCACGTAGCCGGATTCCGGTACTACGGCAAAGCCGGAGCGGTCGTCTCCCAGGATGAATGCACCGGTCGCGTCGCGCTGATCTATGTCCGTGAGCGCCACCAGGCCCCGGAGCGTACCCAGTTCTTCTCCCGGTTGTAGTAGGAAGTGGTTACCCACGGGAATATCCACGCCGTTGCTGATGGCGTCGAGTACCGTTGTCTGCCGGCTGAAGTTAGTGGTGAAGTCCCATCCGAAGTTCGTTTGATCGAGGACAGTAGTCGTCAGGGAGGTCTGCCAGCCATTGGAAGACAGGGTGATGGCGTTGTCCAGAATGGAAAGGGAGCCGGTGCTCGGCGCGCGGCCGATCTCCCGGATCACGTCATCTCCCGTCCGGTCCCAGTAGGTCGCGCTCAGGCGGAAGTAAGGGAACCAGCCCCCGTTGCGGCCGCCGGGCGTAATGGCAACATCCACGCCGAATTCAATTTCCTCCGATACCTGGACGCCCAGTTGCGGATTCTGCTGCAGAGAACGGGGGGTGAGAAAACCATTACCCCCGAACTGCCCCGCCGTCAGGGTCCGAACCCGGTCGAACGGCCCCGGTTGTACACCGGCCTGCCCGTAGGCGGCGCGTAGTTTGACCTCGGGAAAGCTTCTCTTCGACCCGCCCCAGAAGTCGAACTCCGACAGGCGCACGTACACGTCTCCCCGGGGAAATACAAAGGCATCCGATCCTTCGCCGAAAGCCGAGGAATAATCCGCCCGAAGGCCGGCCGAAACACCGACCTTACCCTGCCATTCCAGCCGCTGGTTGATCAAACCGCCGTAGGTAACGAACGATTCCTCGAATTTACCCACGCTGAAGGCTTCCGCCACCCCCAGTGATACCGGGGGAAAAGGTGGAAGACCGGTACCCGCCGCGGTAACCGAACTAAAGTCCCGGTTGCGGTAGTCGAAAGCGAGTTGCGTACGTGAACTCCAGCCCTCATCGTCGCCGAAGTTCAGGAAGGCACTCACGATGCTGTTCTGTAAAGTTCCCTCCCGCAGCCGTTCTTCGATACGGCCTTCCGTCGGTAAGATGCCCGGCAGGCCGCTATCACCCAGGATACCGACCTGGTTAACAAGTCGGTCTTCAAAGTCGTCCCGGTAATAGTCGATACCGTATTTGTAATCCAGGGTCAGGAAATCAGTCAGTTGCCAGTTCAGGTTGATATTCGGAATCACCCGGCTGAGGGTGGAAGACCTGGTTCGGTAGCTGTCGGTATACAGGGGGTTGACCGTGTTGTCGCTTAGTGGATTAGAGACCAGTGAGCCATCCGGGTTGCGGAAACTAAAATCGACGAATGGCCGTGCCGTGACCACTGCGTTGAGGGGTCCGCTGCCATTGGTCTCCCCGGTGATCCCACCCGTCTCGTTGTTCCCCCTGATCATCCGTAGCCCGAAATTGACGTCGATGCGGTCGAAAAGCTGGAAGCCAAGCTGCGTGCCCAGGTTAATGCGCTTGTTGCCCCCGCGCAGGGTGGATTCCTGGTTATTCAGTGTTCCGGTTACGCTATAGGTCATGTTTTCCGAACCGCCACTGACGGAAAGACTCGTTCGGTAATTCACGATGTCGCTGCGAAAAATTTGCTCTGCGTGGTCGAAGAGCGGCTCCCGGTAGGGATTGTCGGTGAGTACCGTGCCGCCGGCTTCAAAGATCGGCTGGCTCCAGGCACCGAAAGCGTTCTGACGCAGGGGGTCTCCGTTACTGTCAATCATGCGGCCATTTGCGTCTGTCTGGAAAGCGTGGGCGGAGGCCAGCTCAAAGTCACCGAACAGCGGATTCGCCACGCCAATCATGCTGTTCAGGCTCACCCGCGTTTCTCCGGCCCGGCCTTTTTTGGAAAAAATCTGAATGACGCCATTCGCGCCCTGTGCACCGTAGATCGTGGCCGCCGCCGCGCCCTGGACGATCTCCACCCGCTCTACGTTGTTAAAATCGATGTCCGCCAGGCGGGAAGACAAGTTACGTTCGGAGCCGTTGTATACGTTGTCCGTACTCACCTGCAACCCGTCGATGAGAATCATCGGATTGGTCCCCTGGAGACTATTGATACCCCGTAAAAGGATATTTGCCTGCTGCCCCGGCTGCCCGGAAGTCTGCTGAATGTAGGCTCCCGGGATCTTACCGACCAGCGCCTGGTCGATACTGCCCGAGGCCACGGGCGGTAATTCGTCGACGCTGATGGTTTCCACGCTGATGGCCGTCCGCCGGCGGTCGGTAGCCGTACCTACGCCGGTAACGACCACTTCGCCCAGCAATTGGGAGTCCGTTTCGAGGATGATGTCATAGCGCGTTGTTCCCGCCACTAATGGAATTACCCGCATGGTGTAGCCGGTATAGGTCACGCGTAGGTTTTCAACGTCAGCGGGTACCGTCAGGCTGAAATTACCGTCGGGGTCCGTCACCGTTCCGACCGTGGTTCCCGGTACGGTGACGGTGGCGCCGACGAGTTCCGAGCCCTCCGTGTCGGTAACTTTTCCGCTGATCGATGTCTGTCCCCAGACTATAGCATGGCTCAGCAAGAAAAGGAATAGAGCGGGTAGTAGTCGTGCAGTCATACGTAAGGATTAATGCTAGGGTTTGTAGTCGAGAGCTAATTATTGGTTCCGGTAACATCAACTTGCGATCATCAGTGACCTCCGTTGAAGTACCCGTACAATTGGTAAAAGAAAAGTCCCACTCCGGCGATAAGCAGGTAAGTATTCACTGACTTATAAAAGGCATCGTAACTCTTTAATTGCCGCCAGCGGGTAATGATGAATACAATGGGAATGAGTGCCGCAATCTGCCCCAGTTCCACGCCCACGTTGAAGCAAAGGATTTTAGCCAAAACCTGGGAATTACCTATGTCGAATGACTGCAGTCGGGTTGACAGTCCGAAGCCGTGGATCAATCCAAAGATAAATACCATCAGAAGCAAGTTCGGCGACCTGACTTTCATCTTCCCGAAACCGCCCAGGTTTTCAAAGCCTTTATACAGCACGCTCAGGGCGATGACGGCGTCGATGAGGTGCTCATCGGCACGGACGCCCAGATAGGTCGCGCCGGTCAGCGTAATGCTGTGGCCGATGGTGAATACGGTGATGAAGCGAACGATGTCCCTGAAGTCCTTGAGTAAAAAGATTACTCCGGCCAGAAACAGAATATGGTCGTAGCCCGTCACCATGTGCTTGGCACCTACGAGAATATAGTCCAGCAAGCCGCCATTGGTGAGGGTGTTCTGATCGGCGTCGCTTACTCCGTGGGCGGCCAGCAGATAGGGAAGGCAGCAGAGTAGGGGAGTGAGGTAGTATTTAGTGGGGGAGTGCTTCATAGCTGTTTCGTTGGGCAGGACGCTTGGAAAGGCACTCAGGCTACTCCTTCCGGGTGAAGAAAAAGAAGAGTCCACCCAAAACCGCTATACTTCCAATCCAGAAAACATAGGCCGGTACTCCACCTTCGTCTTCGTGCGCGTGGTCGTGTTCGGCACCATCGGCATGACTGTGCGCACCCGTACCGTCGCCGTGGTCGTGCCCGTGGCCAACCTCGAAGGTCAGAGTCGCCCAGTTCGATTCGTGGGTAAGACCTTCTTCTTCAGATTCTACGAGATGGATCGTGCGCAGGAACCAGACCCCTTCGTGATCGATCGGAAAGGTAAGTTCACCCCGATCGTCGGTACGGAGCAGGGTACCGCTCGTATGGGTATGTTCTTCGCCGTCGTCGTGGCTGTGACCGGCGTCGCCGTGGCTGTGTTCGGCGCGGGCCGCGTCGATGGTGACAAGCTGATTTTTCAGGATGCTGCCGGCAAAGAGCAGCTTAACCCTGAACTGATCGCCGGGCTTGAGGTCGTAGGGGTTGGAAGTGGGGATGAACTCGATGGGGTAGCCCAGTTCAGTTTGCCAGTCATTTGTTTTTTTGTCCCCTACCTGAAAGATCGTCTTGACGTGCTTGGAGTACTTCTCAACGGCATTGTTATCAAGCGCGTCGTTTTCCTTGCGCCAGTCGAGCATGTCGAGTACACCGTCGTGTTCCAGGTAGCGGTTAAACGCTTCGGCTTCCATGGCAATGTTGTTCGGACGGGTGGAGACGCCGGCGACCCAGGTTCCGGGTGCGCCGGTTTTAAAGCTGAGTAGCGTTATGTTCTCGCGCTCGCTCCATTGCGAGGTGTCCGGGTGGGTCCGATTGCCGTTACCGACGAGACTGATGTCGGTCATCCGGTTGCGCGTGATCACGTTTTCGCTCTGGGCGAACGTTCCGTTAAAGAGCTGGATGGTAGCGTCCGTGTTGGGTTCCAGGAAGTAGGAATCCAACTTCAGAAACATATCGTGGCTACTGAAGAGGACGACGGCAATCAGTAGAGGAAGTAGTTTTCTCATAGTCGGGGGGTTAAAAAAAAAGTGGCCGCAAATCTACGTAATAGACTTAAGCAGGCTTTGTTCAGGGGTAACTTTTTGCCTGAAGGCTTGATACCCTTCGTGTACTTCGATGGCCATGTACGACCAGGCCGATACGCGCTTCGCAATGTTCGTACTAGCGGTTTTTTCTGCCGGTGATGGTGTCAATGTCTTTCCAGCTCCAACGCATTGCTGTTCGCATTGCGTTGAAACGGTCTCTCACGCTTACTTCTTCACGAAACAAATGTGCAGTAACAATACTGTGATCTTTGGGGGCTGATCTAATACGATCTCACAATTATTTCACCTGAACCCCTCTTCATGAAACAGTACGGCTAAAAACCCTTGATGTGGGGTTTGGCGGTTTGGGCAAAAACACCCTGAAAAGGAAGATAAATAGATTTTTCATCGACTTGGTAATTCAAACGTTCGTCTAATGGTCCGTATCCCCTTCAGCGATATCCCCGGATTTCCCCTCCGTTGATCCCCACAAAGATCATCGAATCGAGCCGCACCACGGAGCGTGCGTCTCCCCGTACTGACCAGAACTCGGGCATCACCCGCGGCTCACCGCTTACGTCCAGCGTTAGCGCGAATCCCGTTCCCGCGTCCATCCGCCCGCCCAACACCTCGGTCGCGTGGTCGTTTTGAACCACCAGCAGGCCGCGGCGGCCGTCCGGAAGCGTGGTCGCAACGGCGGCGCGCAGGGGCGCGGTTTGCCCCGCCGCCGGCAGGAAGTGGGCGGTAAACGCACCGTTACCATTGTTCTCGAACCAGGCACTGCGGAATTCCCGCGCGACCAGTTCCAGCCCCTTTTCCGACATTACCGGCATTTGAGCGTCCGTAAACTTGCCGTAGGTGGCGTAATCGGGAAACTGTCGCTTCAATACCGGCAGCTGCCGTGCCAGGGTATTGCGCGGGTGGATGGGGTGAATGGCGTCCCCGATGTAAGCCGTCAGGATCGGATCGATGGTGCCGTTGCCGTCGTAGTCGTCGGCACGCACGGTCAGGGGCCGGTCGGGCGAGGCGGTGTAGAGGCTGTTCAGACCGAAGTTGCCGGCCAGCAGGTCCACGTCGCCGTCGCCGTCCAGGTCATTCGGGGTGAGGCTGTACCACCAGCCACTCAGGTTGGGGTCGGCCGGTTGCTCCAGCCAACCGTCGGCTTTGTTCAGAAAAATACGCAAGCTCGTGTATTCGCCTACCGTCGCCAGGTCGGGGCGGCCGTCGCCGTCCAGGTCGTCCCAGATGGCACCGGTTACCATGCCCGCTTCCAGTTCGTCGCTGATTGTGAAGCGGCCGCCCTCGTTAAGCAGTATGAAGGAGGACGGTGGCAGCGGGTACCGGCCGGAAACCTGTCGAGCCCCCACGAAGAGGTCGAGGTCGCCGTCGCCCTCCAGGTCAGCGGCGGCAAGCGCACCGACGGGGAGGCCGAGCGGTGGCAAAACGTCGTCGACCAGTTTGAACACCCCTGCGTCGTTGCGGTACAGCAGGTCCTGGTAGTACTGTTCACGGCCGGCGAACTCACTGCTGCCGTTGCCCACGTACAGGTCTTCGTCGCCGTCGCCATCGTAGTCAAAGAGCAACAACCGCGTTGCCTCGGAGGCCTGCGTTTCGTTAAGTTCTTGCACCTGCGCGCCGCCGCCCGCATCATAAACCGCCACGGGCTGACCGGCGGCACCGCCAAAGATCAGCAGCCCCGTTTTGGTAGCGGCCAGTGCGGGCCCGTCGTGGCTGTTGTCGCGCAGTTGCAGGGCGTAGCGGTCGAAATCGGTGTAGTTAGATTCCTGGTGCTCAGGAAGCCATTCACCGGCGAACGGGCGCAAAACGGCTGGTGCGGACGGGAAATAAGACGGCGGCGCGGACGCGGGTGCAGTGCTGATTTCGTGGGCAATGACCAGTTCCTGATCGATATTGACCCCCGCCAGCTTCGTCCGGCTACCATCGGGCCAGGTCACGAGCAGGGAATCGACCTGATTCCGGGCCCCAAGCCCGAAGTGCAGCCGGGGGTCCACCGTGGAAAGATAGCCCCGCTGCCGTTGCTGCTCGGCCACCAGGCGCAGGTTGCCGGACGCCAGGTAAACGGTTGCCCCCAGCCCGTCGGGATTTCCCGCCGGCCCCTCCAGGCGTAAGCTGAGGTAGTGGCTGGAGTAGGGTCAAATCAGGGTATGACCTTTTAGCCTATAATTTATATTATGTTAAGTTGAATGAATTTTACGTCAACTAAGCAACACCAAGCTATGGGTCTTGCCATAATTACGGTCGATAATCACTGGCATTGACGGTACTGTAGTACGTCGGGTTGTATAAGAAGCGCAACATCCACCCCTGCCATTCATTCATCAGCCTTGCACCTGCGTCCCCGCCCAATTAACGGAGGCGAATGTTAGCGCCTTCCAGCGCAAGTGCCGGCTGAATGGTTGAAAACCATTATCCCTCCCGTCGCTTTTCCTGCATAAACCTACCACCATGCCCCTCCGCCTACTTCCCTTACTGTTTTACCTGGCCATTTTCACCAGTTGCAACGCCCAACTGGACAAGTCAACGAAGGAGGATAACTCGCCCTACACCTTCAAAACAGCTTCGCCGAACGGTACCGGAAAGTACTATATGGGACGCGAGATCAGCTACGTGATGGGACACCTTGCCGCCGACTGGTTGGAGCGGCCGGAGCGGGAACGGGAAGAGAACGTGAGTCAGGCCATTGAAAATATGGACATCCAACCCGACGAGCGGATCGCGGATATCGGGGCCGGCTCCGGCTACTATACCTTCAGAATGGCCCGGGAAGCCCCGCGGGGGAAGGTCTTCGCCGTAGACATCCAGCCCGAAATGCTGGACATTATGCAACAACGGATCGAAGAAGAAGGAATTGAAAATGTCGAACTGATACGGGGCAGTGAAACCAGCCCGAAACTAACAGCAAACTCCGTCGATCTGGTCACGATGATTGATGTGTACCACGAGCTTTCCCACCCCCGGGAAACGATGCAGAACATCGTTAGTGCCCTGCGGCCGGGTGGACGGTTCATCCTGCTGGAATACCGGATGGAAGACCCCACGGTACCCATCAAACGCCTGCATAAAATGTCGGAAGAACAGGCCGTGCGGGAGATGGAATCCGTCGGTTTGCGGCTACGCGAAAACATGGATAACCTTCCCTGGCAGCACTTTATGATTTTTGTAAAGAATTAGATGGCACTTTGCTGCTGACCTCTCAATACTGCACCAGCCGCCGCGCCAGTAGCTACTTTACACGCTGACAAAAATCAAATGGTAAAAGCTACTCCTGACTACCGGCTCCGCTACGAAGGCTACCGCGCTACCCCACCCCTGTGGGAGCAGAGCGAGTCATTCCCCTACCCTCAGATAAGTCTCGGCTCCGAATCCGTTCATCCCCTTCGCACGGAACCCCAAACGAAGCAACGACTGGGCAAACTTGTAGAAACCTTCGTTTACCATGACCTCCAACGCCTGCCCGGTATATCGTGGATTGCCGACAGCCTCCAGATTCAGGAGAACCATCGTACCGTTGGTGAAATTGATGCGCTCTACTACGACAATGGCGTTCCCGTCCACCTCGAAGTAGCTTATAAATTTTATCTCTTCGATACCCTCACCCGGCACCCTGATCCCCTGGCCCAGTGGATAGGACCAAATCGCAGGGACGATCTTTCCCGTAAATTACAAAAACTGCGCCACCGGCAATTTCCCCTGCTTTCACATCCCGCGGCCGCGCCCTACTTAGCGGAACACGGACTTCGGGCCCACGAGATCGAGCAGCGCATTTGCTTCAGGGCGCAACTCTTCGTACCGTACCACCGACAGGACCTGATCATTCGTCCCCTCAACCCGGATGGAGCAGTGGGCTTTCACCTCCCCTTTCGGGCCATGGCGGCTCTGGCCGAGTATCACTTTTTCATACCCGATAAGTTGGATTGGCTCATCGCACCCCACCCAAAGGTCGCTTGGCTCGGTTACACCGACACCGAGTCCATCCTAACCGCCCTGATTGACCAAGGGCGATCCCCCTTACTCTGGTGGCGATCTACGTCGGGTGAGTTGGGGCGCTGCTTTCTGACCTCCTGGTAAGTGTGTAAAACAGAACGGCCGCGTCCAGCCTTTAGGGGAGTTTTACCTGGCGGGCTGCACCATTACGTCCGGAGGTATCTCCGTCAACCGATCGCTCTACCATCGTTCGATTAATCCGCCAATTTCACCGCTCCGGCCTGTAGGGCATCCGCCAGCGTTTGGAGCATCGGTGCGCCTTCGCTGATCGCGCGCACGTGGTCGGACATGGAATACAGGATGCGCGAAATGCTCTCCCCGTTGAGCTCCTCGCCGTCGCCGATCAGGAACTCGGTCTTCAGGCGGGCCAGATCTTCCACGATGTCGTCAGTCCCCTCAACGCGGCTCAGGCGGCTGATCCAACCGTCGATATTGGCGGCGGCGTCTGCGGCGGGCAGCGCGGTGATATCACCACCGGCAGCGGAAACCGCCTGGAGGGTGGAACTCAGGAAGGTGGACGTCTCCGTGCGGGCGGTAACGGCTTCGGTCGCTATTTCGCCGGCGGATTCGTCGACGTTGTCGTTCGTCGCTTCGGCGGATCGGGCCACCACAGGCAAAAAGCAAAGCGGAAAAAGTGAGTAGCGTAAGATATTTCATAGTGGTATGTCTGTTTTTCAGGTGTAACCACGTAAGCGACGGGTTGTTGGGTTTTTGGGCGAGGACGCAGGTGCAAAGCAAGTCGAAGAGAGAAGCTTTCTCCCCCGGTTGAAGGGTCGTGATGCGCAAGGGAGAAGTAGGCATCATAATAACTGACGGCAACCGCCAGGTCATCGAAAGCTTTTAGGCAAACGCCCGCCCCCTGAATGCCGACCAGGCCCGGCCTTTTCGGCTTCCCGCGGGCCGCGCAAAAGATAGTTTTAGGAAGTAGCCGACACAAGGCCCCCGGAAGCCGGCAACACCCGAACACCCACCCCACCCTGCCGTTCCAACCCCTACATGCTGAAGTCCCTACCCCTCGCCCTCTGTCTCCTGCTCTGCGCCGGCGGGCTCTCCGCCCAGACCCCTGAAGCAACCGACCGCAACTTCATCGACCGCATCGTCGACCTGATGGACATCCCCCTCGGTCCGGTACCGGAAGACACCACCCGCTTCCAGCCGCGACTGGTGCTCGCCCCGATCGTGTACTACCAACCCAATACCAGTTTCGGCTTCGGCTTCGGCACGCGGATGCTGTTCAAGACCAGGGGGGCGGGGCCGGAAACCCGGACGTCGAATATCCCCATCGGGATCAGCTATACGCTGAAGAACCAGGTGTTCTTTACCTCCGGCTACACCATTTTCTTCCCGGAGGAAAAGTGGCTGGTGCGGGGCAACCTCAATTATTCCGATTTCCCCCAGACCTACTACGGCGTCGGCAACGGCACCCGCGACGAGGACGGACTGGAGATCACCTTCCAGCAGCTGCTCATCGAGCCCATCCTGCTGCGGCAGCTGGTGCCGAACGTGTTTCTGGGCGGTGGACTGCGCTACGATAAATTTTACAACAACGAACTGCTGGAGGATGCCGGGGAACTCACCGCCGGGGCCAGCCTGGAGGACTCCCTCGGCAGCACCAGCGTCGGCTTCGAGCTGGCGGCCAGTTTCGACGATCGCGACAACGTGGTCAACGCCACCCGGGGCATCTTCGCGGAGTTCACCCAGGGGTTCTACGGTAGCGCCCTGGGTGGGACTAATCAATTTCGCCTCAGCAAACTCGACCTGCGCACCTACGCCCGGACCGGCGTAAAGAGCGTGGTCGGTGGGCAATTCTTCCTCCGCCACGCCGCGGAGGGCGCACCCGTACAGGAACTGAGCGCCCTCGGCGGATCGGACCTGCTGCGCGGCTTCCCGGAATTTCGGTTCCGGGACAACCTGGCCGTCTTCGCCCAGGCCGAGTACCGCTGGCAGACCTGGAAGAACGTCGGTCTCGTGGGTTTCCTGGGGGGCGGACAGGTAGCCAGTAGCAGTAGCGAACTGGGGCTTGACCAGATGCGGTACAGCGTGGGGGGCGGTCTGCGGGTCCTCATCATCCCCCAGGAAAACATCAACCTGCGGGTAGATTACGGCTACGGGTTCGGGGTGAGCGCGGGAAGCGGGTTCTACCTGGGGCTGGGGGAAGCCTTCTAGGCTTACCGAAACACCTGCTGCCGGAAGGGAAAGGAGAACGTTTCTCCCCGGACGGATACCTGAAAATCGAATCGGGTAGCCTGATCGTTGCGGGGGAAGACCACCTTGCCGAAGGCTGTCTCTCCCGGCCGGATGGTCGTGACGCGCAGGGAATGGTCGAGCCAGAAGTAGCGGTTCTCCGGTACCGGTACCTCGCTACCCGAAGGGACGCGTCGTTCCACGGATTCCTGCCCGTCCGAACTGCTGACCACCGCAAAGACCAGGGCATCGACGGTCGTCAGCGTTAGTTGTTCGGCAAAGGCGTTGCCGATGGCCCCCTCACCGCCCACGACGGGATCTCCCACGCTGCCGGCAACGATACCCGCGATGGCCACCCCGGCCCCGATGTAGGACCAGGTACGCCGATTGCGTTGCCGGTCCATATGCTCCAGATCCATGCTGAGCAATTGCAACTCCGGGTCGATGGCCGGGCTGGCCGGTCCGATATCCGGCACCAGCTGGCAGCTTTCGGGACTGAAATCGAAGGCCTCCTCCCCCGTATTCTCCACGGCGAGATCGAATACCAGGTACTGAGGAGAGGCATCGTAATAATTGATGGCCACGGCCAACTCGTCCGTGGATGCCTGGTACACCTTGTTGCCGTAGGAATAGGCAGCCGTTGCTTCCTCGGGTTCGACCCGGACGACCCGCAGCGGGGTACAAGCGGTAATTAACAGCAGGACGGTCGGTATAATCAGGTAATGGTGCTTCATGCCACTAAATTTCGGGCAAAAAGCCCAAAGAACATACTTGGCTACCCATTTTAATCTTTTGGTAACCCGGCTATCGTTTGTTAACCTTGCACCTGCGCGCCGTCGGCAAATCCGCCAAACATGGCCGCCGCCCTTACGTTACCTGCTAAAAACACCCATGCGCTACTATCCCCTCAACTTTGGTTCCCGCGACGAATTGGAGCTGGAACTGAAAGTGATTGAGGGCCGGCTGCCCACCGGTACCGGGTTGACGTGCCCCGGGACTACGACTGGGTCCTCGATCGGTTCGTCGATGGGGATAAGCGGAAAAAAATGCGCGACTTTCTGGAACGGGAAGTCTATCCCCACTATCGGTAAGTCAATACCGTCACCATCCATTTTCCCCCAGCTAACCACCCAAAGCGCTCCCCCACCCCATGTCCCAACGCCCCATTGAAGTAGGAATTATGAAGGTGGACGTCACCGGCAGGGATGCGCGAAATCTCAGCCGCCTGACCGCGATGGCCACCGAACGCTTTACCAACGTACTCCGGCAGGAAGCCCATCTGCGTATCCGGTCCCTGACCTTCGACGGCCCCAACCTGACCCCGGGGGAACAGGGCTACCGCGCCCTCGATTTCGTACAGATCGGTATCAACGAAAAGACCGAGCGACAACTCGCCTTTCTCCTGCTGATCACGGAAGTGGAAATCTCCGCGGCCTCCTTTTCCTACCTGCTCGCCCTGCCCTCCCAGCTGACCAACGTGGCCATCGTCTCCACCCGCCGCCTGGCGGACTACGGCTCCGCGGAACTGGAGGACGAAGCCCTGCTCGCGGAGCGGCTCGCCACCCTCCTGCTCCACTGCTTCGGGCGACTGCTGAACCTGGACTACCGACCGGGGGACAAACAGAATTACATGGCTTCCATCCGGGTTCCCGCGGACCTGGACGAGATGGTCCGCTTCACCGACGCGCAGTTCGTCACGATCTCCGAAAATCTTCCGCTCGAGGCCAATGACCGGTTCTCCGACCACAACCGCTGGTCCTTTACGCTGCGGCAGGTGATGGACAACTGGCCCAGGATCATCCGGGGGGCGGTGCGCGCCAACCCGCTGCGGATCGCGACGAAACTGCCGACGATGATCGCCACGGCCCTCTCCGTCATCATCGTCCTCATCTTCGGGGGCGAAACCTGGGATTTTGCCGCTTCGGTGGCCGACCACCAGCTGGCCGTTTTTGTGCTCGCCTCCTTCGCCACCGCTTCCTTCGTGCTCTACCGGGCCTTCTCCTTCCGGCTGGTGGCCACGCGCCACGGGAATACCTCCGAAAGCGCGGTGGTGACGGCGGCGGCCACCTGGCTGGCCCTCCTCCTTACCCTGGCGGTACTGTTCGTCGCCTTTGCCCTGTTGATGTACGGCGTGGTGATCTTCGTTTTTCCCGATCCGCTGATGAGTACGTGGACTTCGGTGCGGGACGGCGCCAACGTGGGCACCCACTTCCGCCTGGTGCTGTTCCTGGCGGCCGTCGGCATCCTGTCGGGTTCGCTCGGCGGGTCGGCGGATAGCCGTTCGGTCGTGCGTAACGTGCTGTTTGCGGTGGACGAAACCTGAAACGGCAACCTGGAATCAGGGCGCGGACGCGGGTGCAGGAAGTTCAGCGTTTCGATCTGGTGGGACCTGATGTCCATTGTCCTCAGCTGGTGCGAAGAAGTATTGTTCAGGAAGCGTTCGCCTCCGTAACCCGGACGAAGAGCTTGGAATCGGTCATGGATATCTCACAGCGACTCGGGATGGTAAACAGGGCGAAGGCGGTCCACTGGGCCCAGGCCTTCCGGTAGTCGAAGTAGTACATTGCCGAGCGCGCCAGGGCGGTGCCGATAGCCAGCCACAGGGTCACCGTGGCGGCGTCCTCGTGGAGCTCCATGGGTGCCTCGAGCAAGCCGTCCGTCATTCCGTCCCCGGCGTAGCTACCGCTGACGCAGGCGACGATGGCGCCCACGGAACCCAGCAGGAGCAGGTAGAGGGAAGCGTGCTCAA
Source organism: Lewinellaceae bacterium (assembly GCA_963838715.1). Taxonomy (GTDB): domain Bacteria; phylum Bacteroidota; class Bacteroidia; order Chitinophagales; family Saprospiraceae; genus Neolewinella. Next base: position 175,073 of record CAWISE010000009.1, on the reverse strand, counting down.
AGAAGGCTTTTTTGCTGAACAGCGCGATCAGTTCCGACAGGAAGCCCGCTACAGTTTGGCCGACCTCAGCCGCAAACTGTTCGCCACCACCGAAACGGAACTCAGGGCCATCGCCCCGCCGGCGATCATGGGGTCGAGCAGAAAGCCGTTGATGGGGTACAGCAGCCCCGCCGCGATCGGAATACCGATCAGGTTATAAATGAAGGCCCAGAAGAGGTTTTGACGGATTCCCCGGACCGTGAGCTTAGAAAGGCGCAGTGCCCTGGGAATAGCCGACAGATCCGAGGTGATCAGCGTCATTTTGGCAACGTCCATCGCGATATCCGAACCTTTGCCCATGGCAATGCTCACGTCCGCCTGGGCCAGGGCGTGGGAATCGTTGATGCCGTCGCCGACCATGGCCACTACCCTACCCTGGGCCTGTAGCCGCTCCACGAAGGCCGCCTTATCAGCGGGCAGTACTTCCGCGCGGTAGTCTTTCAGCCCCACTTCCTTCGCGACGGCGGCGGCGGTCTGCTCGTTGTCTCCGGTCAGCATGTACACGTCGATGCCCCGCTCCCGGAGGGTGGCGATGGCGCTACGGGAACGCTCCTTGATCCGGTCGGCGATGGCGATGATCCCGAGGACGGTGCTTTCGTCGGCCACGTAGATCACCGTATTGGCTGCTTCCCGTAATTCCCGGGCGCGATCCCGGGTGTCGGCGTCGGCGGTGAGACCGTGCTCCTCCATTAACCGCTCGTTACCGATGTAGTAGGTGATTCCCTCCGCTGCTGCGCTGATTCCCCGTCCCGTGATGCTGGTGAAGTCGGTCAGTTCGACGGGCTGTGTCCCCGCCTCCCTCAACCAGGAGGTGACCGCACCGGCCAGGGGGTGCTCCGACCTCGTTTCCGCGGCCAGGACGATGCTCTTCAGTGGTTGGTTTGCACCTGCGCGCCGCCGGCTGCCCGGTCCCGTAGTCCAGAATTCCCCGGTTACGGTGGGTCTTCCCTCCGTGATCGTCCCCGTCTTGTCCAGTACGATCGCGTCGACCCGGTGGCTCAGTTCCAGACTCTCGGCATCCTTGATCAGGATGTTGTTCTCCGCCCCCTTGCCGATGCCGACCATGATGGCCGTCGGCGTGGCCAACCCCAGGGCGCAGGGGCAGGCGATGACGAGTACCGCCACGCTGGTCAGTAAAGCGTGGGTAAAGGCGTCCTCGCCACCCAACAGCATCCAGCCGCTGAAGGTCAGTACCGCGATGCCCAGGACGACCGGAACGAAGATGCCGGCGATTTTATCCACCAGTTTCTGTACCGGAGCCTTGCTTCCCTGCGCCTGCCGCACCATTTTGATGATCTGGGCCAGCAGGGTCGCTCCGCCCACCTTCTCCGCCTCGAAACGAAAGCTTCCTTTCTGGTTGACGGTACCCGCGAACACGGCTTCCCCTTCGGCCTTGCGCACCGGCACCGGCTCTCCCGTGATCATGCTCTCGTCCACGAAGCTGCTGCCGTCCCGCACCCGGCCGTCAACGGGGATCTTTTCGCCGGGGCGCACCAGCAACAGCTGGCCGACGGCCACCTCCGCGATGGCCATATCCACCTCTTTGCCGTCGACGATCGCTTTAACCGTCTTCGGCTGTAATCCGATCAGTTTTTTGATGGCCGAGGACGTATTCGACTTGGCCCGTTCCTCCAGTAATTTTCCGAGGGATACGAACGTAATGATCACCGTGGCCGCCTCGTAGTACACGTGGGGTTCCAGGCCCCGGTCCAGCCAGAATTCCGGATACAGGGTATTGAACAGACTGAACAGGAAAGCGATTCCCGTACTCAGCGCCACCAGGGTATCCATATTCGCCCTGCCGTGGCGGGCCTGCTTCCAGGCGCCCACGAAAAAGTGGCGACCGAACCAAAATAAGACCACCGAGGCGAGCCCCAGGCTGATCCAGCGGCCAGGGGGCCAGTCCATGAAGAACATCCCGATGGTAAAGACCGGAAGGGTAAGGATGGCCGACCAGATCGTACGTTCTTTGATCTCCGCGTACTCCCGCTGTTTTACTTCCTCCTGGGCCGCCGCGGGGTCCTCTACGTCCACGATCAGGTCATAACCGACCGCCTGCAGGGCGTTGCGCAATTCGTTGGCCGTCAGCTTATCGTGATCGAAATCGACCACCGCGGTGGTATTCGCAAAGTTGACGCTGACCTCGTTTACCCCCGGCAATTTTCTCAGGATACTTTCCACGCCGGAGGCACAGCCGGCACAGCTCATGCCCGTGACGGGGAAGGATTCCTTTACGAATGTCCTGCCGGACTCGGTTACTGGAGGCATTGCGCTGCTGATTTTAAAAGTGTAAGTGCTATGCTTAACGCTCCAGGCGGTAAATCATCTTCTTCATCTGGGCGATTTCCCGCTTCTGGGCCTCGATGATCTCCTTGGCCAGTTCAATCGCCTCCGGATCCTCCAGGTGGGCCTGCTGGCTCACCATGATGGCCGAACTGTGGTGCGGGATCATGGCCTTCATCCACTGCACGTCGCTGACGAAGGTTTGCTGCCGCAGGCCGGCGTAGCACAAGCCGAAGGTAAGCACCGCCACGCCCAGGATTGCGTAGTTCCAGACCTTCTTTTCGTACATTCCCCACATGAACAGCAACATGGTGAAGGCCATCGGCGCAATCATCAGGAAGGTCATGTACGTCCGGGTCGGGGCCAGGTAAATGTGGTCGGCTACGTCCACGTTCAGGTACATAATGGCGTACATGAGCACGAAAGAAGTCGCCATCATCAGGGCAAATTTCAGGTAAGGGTTCATGCCCTTATCGTGGTGCGTTTCGTGGTCTTGGTTCGTCATGAAGGAAAATATTTTCGGGTAAAAAGAACGCGACTACCGGGAGGTATCAGCCGACGGCGCGCAGGTGCAAAAGGAATAGCGTAGCAGTGGGAAGCGGCCGGTTTTATTTGATCTCCGCGAGGGATTCAGCCAGGTTACCGTCCGCGAAGCTGGCATCGAAGGCATCCGGCGTGGCGGCTTGCCCGGCTTTTACTGCCTCGGGGCTATCTAACCCGACTTCCGTACGGTTATCTCCTCCTCCGCAGGAAGAAAAGATCAGGGCGAACAGAAAAGTAATGGTGCAGTATTTCATAATTGTATTTTAGGCCACCGCAGGGGGCGCAGTTGTACTTTCTACCGCAAAGTTCGGGGGAAAGCCCGCCGTATCCGTTATAGTATCCTGGCGGATGTTTACATCATTTCGCTTCTCCGAGCCCGTCCAGCGGGCGGCGGTCCGGATCTTTGAGTTTCCGGAACCGCGTCGGGGTCATGCCGGTCTCCCGCTTGAACTGACCGGACAGGTGGGCCGTGCTGCTGTAGTCCAGTGAAAATGCGATCTCACTCAGGTTCTCCTCGTCGTAGGTCAGTAGCTCCTTCACCCGTTCGATCTTCTGGCGGATCAGGAACCGCTCGATGGTCTGCCCTTCGTGATTGGAGAATAATTTGGACAGCGTCGCATAATTTTGCCGCAACTCCCGGGAGAGGTAATCGGATAAGTTCTCCTCCGGTGGTTTGCGCTTGCGGTTGCGGACGTGGTCGATGATCAGGGACTTGATCCGCTCTACCTGCTGGTCCACGGGATCCAGCAGCAGCTCAAACCCATTCGCCCGCAGTACTTCCGCGATACGTCGCAGTGCTTGCCCATCCGGAGGGGTAGCGTAGGTCACCGTACCCATACCCACCGTCTCGGGCGGGTAGCCGTTGGCGGATAACTCTTCCCGCACGACCCGGATACACCGCGGACAAACAATATTTTTGATCTTCAGCGTTGCCATGGTTTCTCGTTTTAGCACTTACAATTCATCGGTTACGCTACCGCAGCTCAGCATCCGGTCGCCGAAGTAGGGGTTGCGGATCCGTTCTTCGTCACTCAGCCAGTTCGCACCGGCATTACCGAAGGCCATCGGGCAGTGTTGTACGTAGTAGGTACCATCGACTCCGAAGGCCGTCAGCGCATTGATCAGTGCCTGGGACAAGTAGCCGAACTGCTCCCGCTGGGCTTCCACCCCGTCCTCTTGCAGCAGCGTCGCGGCGTGCGCTTTCACCGCGTTGAGTTGTTGCATCCAGTACAGGTGGGCTTCGCCCTTGACCAGGGTCATGTCGACTTCCGCCAGGGACTGCCGCAGCGGCGACAGTAAGGTCTCTCCCGCCGGCCGGGTGGCTACCATCCGGTCCTTCAGCGGCAGGTAGGCCTCCACCACCCGGGCCAGTTGCTCGCGGAACGCTTCCGGGGTATCCTCCCGGTAATCGGGAACGACCGGGGCGGTCGCTTCCCCGGCCTCCCGCCCCTGGATAAAGACGTCCCGGTTCATCATGCTGGCCTTGTTGTTGAGCTGGGCCGAGGCATCGATCTGGAAGGCGCCGTTGACGACCACCCGGTCGCCGGCGGAGAGGCCGGAAGTGATCCGGTAGCCGTCCCCTACCCGCTCCCCGACGGTAACCTCCCGGAACTCATACGTCGGCACTTCGGTATCCGGTAACTCGACGTAGGCCACGGAGCGGTCCCCCGTCCAGAGTACCGCGCTGCGGGGAACCACCACCTCAGCGGCCGGGTCGCCCCCTGAAGTGTACGCCGAACGGGGGCTGACCCGGATCGTTCCCTCGATGAACATCTCCGGCTTCAGGCGACCCCGGCGGTTGCTTACCTCCGCCCGTACCGCGGCCGTCCGTGTCCGCGGATCGATGGCCGGGTCGATGAAGGTGACCCGGGCGTTGTAAGTCTCCCCCGGGAGCGCGGCTACGGAGAAGGTCACCTCGTCCCCCACGTCGATGCGGGCCAGGTCCTGCTCGTAGGCATCGAACAGGGCCCAGAGATTGCTCAGGTCGGTATAGGTGTACAGTGCTCCGCCGGCCCCGACGTACTGCCCCACTTCGATCTTCGTTTCCAGGATGGTCCCGCTGCGGTCCGCGTAGACCGGGAAATCGCGGATGACCTCCCCGCTGGCTTCCAGCCGGTCGATCTGCTCCTCGGTCACCTCCAGGTTACGGAGCTTCGTGCGGGCCGCCGTGACCAGTTCCGGATTGAGGTCCGCGAACTTCCTGGCCTGCAGCAGTTCCTCCTGGGCGACCACCAGGTCCGGGGAGTACACCGTAGCGATCCGCTGACCGGCCCCCACCCGCTCGCCCGCAAAGGACACGAACAGCCGCTCCACCCGGCCGCCGAATTCCGACACTTCGACGGCAGCCGTGCGTGCGTCCGTAGCGAGTCGCCCGGTAAGTTGCACTCCCGTGCCTCCGATGGTGCCGGCACCCGCGTCCGCGCCCGCTAATTTCCCGCCTACGACAACGGTCCGTACCCTTGCCATGGCCACCGCCGCTTCCGTCATCGTCAGCACCGCCGGGTCGGTGGTATTGCCGGACTGCAGGGGAATCAGGTCCATGCCGCAGAGGGGGCAATCGCCCGGCTCGTTCCGCTGAATCTGCGGGTGCATCGAGCAGGTCCATATTTGCGTTTCTCCGCCGCCTGCTTCCGTTATTTCGTGGTCGTGACCGCCAAAAAGGAAATAGCCGGCTAACAGACCCAGGGCCAGTGCCCCCACCAGGTAAATTATCGTTCTCGTAGTCATCATTGTTAGTTTAGGAGGTAGCGATCGATCGTTGCCCGCTCGGTAAGGATGGTGGTTTTGGCCAGGACCGCCTCCGTGCGGTAGCCGATGAGTTGGTTTTCCAGCCGCAGCAGCTCGTCGAAGGCGCGTTGGCCGTTGGCAAACTCACTCCGCGCAATCGACAAGGTCGCGTCGAGTACCCGGGACTGTTCCCGCAAATAATACAGTTCATTGGCTGCGTAATCGATGGCATTCAGGGCGCGCCGGATCTCCGCCCGGAACTCGTTTTCGGTGGCTTGCCGCCGGGCGTCCAGCGCGAGGATGCGGACTTCCTCTTCCTCGCGTTTGGCGGAAAATTTGCCCTTACTCAGCGGGATGGTCACCATTGCCCGGGGCAGGATCACGTCCCGACCGTTGCCCGGCGGGTCCATGTCCTCCCTCCGGCCGGTGGCGATGTAATCCACCCCGACGCCGAAGTCCGGCCGCTGGTCCAGCCGCGTCAGTTCGATCGCCGCGCGGTTGGCTTCCTGCTGCAATCCGTACATCCGTAAGCCGGGGTGATTGCTCAGGTCGGGGTCGTCGTTGGCCAGGTCGGGCGCAAAGTCCAGGGTCTCCGCCACCCGTTCGTCCAGCTCGACGCGAGGTTCCACCTGGGTGTCCGCCGGGCGATTCAGCAGTTCGTTGATCGTTACCATCTCCTGTTGGGCCAGGTAGCGGAGTTCCGCCAGTTGCCGCTCCACCCGTTGCCGCCGCAGTTGGATCCGGTAGACATCCACCGAGCTTCCCCGCCCGCTCTCGACGCGGCTCAGCGCCAGGCGGTTGAGGCTTTCGTAGAGGGGCAGGCTTTCGTCCAGCAGGGCACGGCGGGCCTCCAGACCCGCCAGACCGAAGTAGGCTTTCTCCAGCCGGTAGATCAACGTTAGCTGACGGGCAGCCACCGTTTCCAGCAGCGGCCGGGCGCGTACGTCCGCTACTTTCGCCATGGCCGCCAATTTCCCCGGCCAGGGTAACATCTGCGTGGCGCCCACCCGGAATTGCTGGGGGCCGGTCCGGGTTTCCACCGGCAGGACGAAGACACCGGCACCGATCTCCAGGTCCGGGAGCTGGCTTTGCTGGGCACCGATCTTCGTCGCTGCCTCGTACTCCAGCAGTAAGGCCCGTAGTTCCGGATTCTCCCGGCGTAGTTCCGTCTTCAGGCTGTCCAGGGGCTGGGCGCGGACGCAGGTGCAAGCGACTACAAAGAGCAGCGAGACCAGGGCGCGGGCGAACAGGGGTCGGGTACCGAATGGAGTAGGTCGCATACTAACGGAATTTAAGTTTGATTTCTTCCCGCAGGCACCACAGCACCGGTACGGTAAACATGGTGACCACCTGCAGGGCCATGCCGCCGAAACTGGGAATGGCCATCGGGAGCATGATGTCCGCTCCCCGGCCGGTAGCGGTCAGTACCGGGAGCAGGGCCAGCAAGGTGGTCGCCGTGGTCATCATGGCGGGCCGGACCCGGCGGAGCCCGCCCTCAATCACGGCCTCCCTGATCTTCCTGGATGTTGTCCGGAGTGTTGCGCTCGAAACTGTCCCTCAGGAAAGTGGCCACCAGCACCCCGTCGTCCGTCGCGATGCCGAACAGGGCCAGGAAGCCCACCCAGACGGCTACGCTCAGGTTGATCGTCCGCATCTGGAAGAGGTCGCGGAGGTTCTCGCCGAAGAAGTTGAAGTCCATGAAGCCGGGGTCAGCGTAGCCGCCCAGCAGCAGGAAACCGCCGGAGAACGCTACGAACACCCCGCTGAACACCATCAGGGCGGTGGTCACCGAACTGAACTGGAAGTACAGGATCAGGAAGATCAGGGCCAGGGCGATCGGCACCACCAGGCCCAGCCGCGCGTTGGCCCGGACCTGCTGCTCGTAGTTACCGGCGAAACGGTAGCTCACGCCGGCGGGGATGACCAGGTCGCCCGCCTCCGCCAGACCATCCAGGTAGGCCGTGGCGTTCTCGACGACCTCCACCTCGGAAAAGCCGTCCAGCCGGTCGAAGAGGACGTAGCCCACCAGGAAGCCGTCCTCGGATTTGATCGACTGCGGCCCCTGCTCGTAGCGAACGTCGATGAGCTCCCCCAGTCTGATCTGTCCGCTGCGGGTCGGGACGAGGATGTTTTTGATGGCGTCCGGGTCGTCCCGCAGTTCCCGGGGGTAGCGCAGGCGAACGGCGTAGCGCTCCCGCCCCTCCACCGTCGTGGTCATTTTCATTCCGCCGACGGTGGCCATGATCTGTTGCTGTACGTCCGTCACGCTGAGGCCGTAGCGGGAAATGGCATCCCGCTTTACGTCGAGCAGCAGGTAGGGCTTACCGACGATGCGGTCGGCGAAGACGGCCGCGTCCTTTACGCCGTCGACGTTCCTGAGTTCCCGCTCCAGTTCCAGCCCCAGGGCCTCGATGGTGGCCAGGTCGGGCCCGCGCACCTTGATGCCCATCGGGGCCCGCATCCCCGTTTGCAGCATCACCAGCCGGGTTTCGATGGGCTGGAGTTTCGGGGCGGAGGTGACACCCGGCAGCTGGGCGGCGGCGATGATCTCCTCCCAGATATCGTCGGGCGATCGGATGTGGTCGCGCCACTGGCGGAAGTACCGGCCGTTTTCGTCGGGGATGAGGGACCTCTCCCCCAGCCCCTCTCCGGGGGAGAGGGGAGCAACGGCTCCGGTAGGATCGACAACGAGGAAAAGGTCGTCGTCTACCTGGAAGCGGAGGCGGTGTCCGTCCTCGTCCGTCAGGTATTCGGACTTGTACAGGATCATGTTCTCGTACATGGAGAGGGGGGCGGGGTCCAGCGGGCTGTTGACGCGGCCGGCCTTACCGACGACCATCTCCACTTCGGGGATGGTGGTGACGGCCATATCCAGCGTCCGGAGATTGCGAAGGTTTTCTTCCACCCCGGCGTGCGGCATACTCGTCGGCATGAGCAAAAACGCCCCCTCGCCGAGGGCCGGCATGAACTCTTCGCCGATGCTCCGGTAGGACTGAAAACCGGCAAAGATCAGTACGCCGATCAGGGCCAGGAACAGGATCTTCACCCTCAGTAAAAATCCCAGGATAGCGGCGTAAAACCGGATCACCAACCAGAAGAAACCCAGTAAACTACCGGCTACGATCACCACGAAGAGGAAATTCGTGGCCTGGCTCCGGTTGACGCCCAGGGGGAGCCAGTAACCGGCCAGCAGCCAGGCCAGGACCAGGGCGATGGCCACGTTGACGAGAGCCGGAAAAGCCTGCTCCCTCCAACTGCCTGCTGAAATGCCCGCACCTGCGTCCGCGCCCGGTTGCCTATTTCCGGACGTCGCGGCCGTAATAACCCCCAGGACACCCGCCAGTACCGTCACCACCCCCAGCCACCAGGCGACGAACACCCCGGCGGCGATACCCGCCACGATCAGGAGGGCGTTGCCGGTGATCTTGACGTTTTTGTTGTCCCGGTCCCAGCCCAGTACCGTATGGGCCAGGGCGGGAATCACCGCCAGGGCCACGAGAATGGCGGCCAGCAGCGCAAAGGTTTTGGTGAAGGCCAGCGGGCGAAACAGCTTCCCCTCGGCGGCCTCCATGGTGAAGACCGGCAGGAAACTGATGATGGTCGTCGCCACCGCCGTCAGTACCGCCGAGCCGACCTCGACGGTTGCCTCGTAAATGCTTTCCAGCCGCGATTCCCCGGGCGGCGGGTCGTTCAGCCGGTACACCATGCTCTCCGTCAGCACGATGCCCATGTCCACCATGGTACCGATGGCGATGGCGATGCCGGAGAGGGCCACGATATTCGCATCCACCCCGAAGTAGCGCATGGCGATGAAGCACATCAGCACGGCCACCGGCAGGGTACCCGCCACCAGCAGGGACGATTTGAGGTTGAACAGCAGCAGGATGACGACGATGGCCGTGATCAGGATTTCCAGCGTGAGCGCCTCCTCCAGCGTCCCGATCGTTTCGCGGATCAGTTCGGAACGGTCGTAAAACGGTACGACGGTGACCTGGCTCGTCGTCCCGTCCTCCAATTCCCGCTTCGGCAACCCCGGCGCCAGCTCCCCGATCTTTGCCTTCACGTTGTTGATCACCTCCAGCGGGTTGGCCCCGTAGCGCGCCACCACGACCCCGCCGACGGCTTCGGCCCCGGACTTATCCAGGATGCCGCGCCGGGTGGCCGGGCCGGTACTGACCCGGGCCACGTCGCGCAGGTAAACGGGAACGTTGTTCCGTTCGCTGACGACGGCCAGCTTCCAGGTCGTCGAGATTTTGCAGGTACCCCAGTCCGCGGACGAAGTACTCCGCCAGGTTGATCTCCAGCGTGGCCGCGCCCACGTCGAGGTTGCTTTCCCGTACCGCCCGCATGACCTGGCCGAGCGTGATGCCGTACACCCGCATTTTCTCCGGGTCCACGTCCACCTGGTACTCCTTGACGTGACCGCCGATGCTGGCCACTTCGCTGACGCCCCCGGCCGCGCTGAGCCCGTAGCGGACGTAGAAGTCCTGTATGCTCCGCAGCTCGTCCAGGTCCCACCCGCCGACGGGGGTGCCGTCGGCCGCGCGGCCCTCCAGGGTGTACCAGTACACCTGCCCCAGGGCCGTGGCGTCGGGGCCGAGGGTGGGCGTGGCGTTCTCCGGGAGCAGCCCGGCGGGCAGGGAGTTCAGTTTCTCCAGTATCCGGCTACGCGACCAGTAGAATTCCACTTCCTCCTCGAAAATGAGGTAGATGCTCGAAAAGCCGAACATGGAATTGGAGCGAACGGACTTCACTCCCGGAATACCCAGTAGCGAGGAGGTCAGCGGGTAGGTGATCTGGTCCTCCACGTCCTGGGGCGACTGCCCCGCCCACTGGGTAAAGACGATCTGCTGGTTCTCCCCGATATCGGGGATGGCATCCACGGCCACGGGGTCGCGGGGCAGGCCGGGAAGGTCGAATTCAAAGGGGGCGGTGGCCAGGCCCCAGCCCACGAAGAGCAACAGCAGCAGCCAGACGACCAGCTTGTTCTCCAGGAAAAAGCGCACGAAAGCGTTGAGCATAAAACGATACTTGACGGAAATCACGAAAGCCCCGGTCGGCGGTGGCCGGCGGGGAAAGGGAAACGGTCAGGTAGTTAAAGGCGGAAGACCTGGAACTCGCGCAGGGAATCCGGTATCAGCGGAGGCGGGCGGTAGGTCCGAAAGTTCGTGGCGTGGCGCGGACGCGGGTGCGGGGGCCGGTAGCTGAAGAGCAGGGGCGGGAAGTCAGGGAGTACGGCTACTACCGCGGGCGGCCCATCGGTCACGGTCTGTTCCTGATCGTCGATCTGGACGAACTCATGCTCGTCGTCGCAGCACCCTTTCTTCTTCCCCTCCGTGGCGTCCGCCGGGGCCGGGTGGAAGGGGCACCGCGGCTTCGCCTGGTCCTGGTGGCACTTCTCCGCCTCCCCGAAAATGGCGACGGACTTGAGTTCGCCCATACAGAAATGGCGATTCACCGTCACGCCGGCGGAGCCGATGAGCACGAGGAAGGCCAGGAGTAGGTGAACCAGTCTGAGCAAGGGGGGAATGCTTGAGCTACGGTAAAGATACGGGCATTAGTGGATAATGTTCGGGACCAGCTTACTGGAAATCAACGGAAAAGGACGCGCCCCCTACCCACCACGGTATCCTGCGGGAGCAAGCGGACGCAAGCGTCGTGATGGCAAGTGATAAAACCGTCGTGGCGATGGGGCTCTATACGCCCCGGGCGTAGCCTTGGGGTACGTCCGGCGACGGCTGTTAACCGCTATCACGTCCGCCCGAACTGCCGGGTAATTGCCGGGTCCGTAATCTCATCGTCCGCTGCCAGCAAAAATGCCTTACTCAGGATCAGCGTGAGTACCGTATCCCCATCCTCGAAGGGCAACCAAACTTGCTGTTTGCGCCGGGTCTTGGGCCGACCGACGATACAGAGGTACTGATCGTGGGGTTCCATCAGTATGTTGCCGCTACCCAGGTTGATCCGGTACCGGTGCAGGTTACCGGTTACGCGCAAGTAATTACCGTCGAGCGAACAGCGGCTCGCGATCTTCAGCATCGGGAGCAGTCGCTCCAGCAAATCGTATCGAATGGCGGCACTTTTGGTGTTCGTGCCCGTCCCCAGGGCCATACGGTGCCAGTAGGCAGTCGTCGCAGGAGTTGCTCCGGGGGGTAACTGCGCTAGGTGACCTAGGCCGGCCACGGCTACAAACAGGTCTACGTCCCGCATGACCTCGGAGAGCACCTCGACCGGCACATCCGCCAGGGGTAACGATGCTCTCCGCGTAGGATCGGTGGTGGAGAAAAACCGTAAATCGCTGGTTGTTGGCTCACCATAAAGGATTTGTCCCGTTACGTAGAGTTGGGCCAGATAGCGTCCGCCCGGAACCTTGAGCAAGGGAGGATCCTCATAAGCCATTGTCCAACCCCTACCCTTCCCGAGGGCATAGAGTGTGTTCCCCACCAACTGGTGGCCGGAGAATCGGATGGAGTGGTCACCGGTTATTTCCTCGGCCGGCGTGAGCAGGTACACTTCCCGGAAGGCCTGTTTGAAGGGCTGTACGATACGCTTGGCGAAGAGATAATTTCGCCAGGCCATTACCTCCTCCGTGGAGACTGCCCGTGCGGGATGCCAGAGGCGGACGCTGGCATCGTTCGTCAGGGGTACTGATTCTCCCGCGCTATCCACCAACCGGTCCTCCTTCAGGATACCGGACCGTATACCCGTGGGGGCCTCTACCCGCCAGATCAGTCCTTGTGCCAGGACCCGGAGCAGTTCGTGATTCGCGTAGCGGGCCGTCCAGTCGGCGGCCGACCATGTCTGCTCGGACATCCAGGTACTTTCCAGCCGTCGGGCCTGGCCGCGCAGGGCCTCCCGCAGCTGTTTGGCAGTATCCCGCACCTGCTTGGCGGCCGTCTTCACGGCTGCCGGCGTGCTTTTGCGCAATTTACCGTCGGGCGCGACCCACTGGGTACTGATACGCAAACCGTTCGCCTTTACCCGGGCCGTGTACTCTCCGATGGGTATCGTTAGCACGCCGTCGCGAAGCCCCTGGTCGGAAACGCTGAGTTCCAGCAGATCATCCTCACTGTAGGTTTCCCGTAGCGTCTTAAATTTCCGCTGGCGGTTTGTGATGGCCCGCTTCGCTACCGTATAATTAGTATTCGCCAGGAGGGTTGAGGTAATTCCGTAAGCCTCCAGCGTTCCTATGCTGGCCAACGCGTCCAGTGCCAGACTACCCAGTTTAGCGTTCAGCGGTCCCCCCGGCACTTTGCGGTAGCCGAGGGAGGCGGCCCGCTGCAGTAGGTAGAGGTGTTCCTTCCGGCCAGACAGGCAGGACAACCACAGCAGTCCCCGCAGGAGAGGCTGCCGGACGGGGGAACGCAGCCACTCGTCCCTGGTCAGTAATTTGGTGACCAAGGTCAGGTGCTCCTCCCAAATTCCGTCATCGGTGTAATCTGCAACCAGCTGTCGCGCCTGCTTGGTCCAGGTCACGGAGGGGAGACTTTTAGCCGGAGCCGTTTTACAGTGTACCAGTAATGCCTCCCAGCCCGGTAGTTCAAAGTCAGGGTCCGTGGCCACCGGGGTGGCGGCAATCTCCCCGGCGGCCAGGGTAAAGGCCGGGGCCGACGGGTCGGCAAACCGCACCGGGTAATACGGGTCAAACAAGGGTGCGTGAGCCCGGTAGGTCGCTTGGTTAATGAGGGTAATCCTGAACTGGGCGAATGGCTCAAATTCCAGCAGCATGACCCTTACCGGAGTAGTTGCCCGGGAGGCAAACTGCACGATTTGATAGCCGATGCCTGCTTCATAGAGCAGGGAGTTGAGTGGGTCCGTGATTCCAACATCGGGGTCATCGGTGACTTCTAGCACGTGAAGTTCCTGCCGGAAGCGTAACTGTACCCGCAGGGGCTCCCCCGGCCTACGCAGAAACTTTACCAGTTCGATCTCCACCACCGCGCGCAGCAGTCGAACCCAGCAGCGGACCTGATCTTCGCGCGGATTCTTCACGTAGTTGTCTCGCCCCTTGAGTGCGGGGGGAATACAGCCGGTGTAGGGAAGCAGTTGCGGCGGAACTACACCGTCATTTACCTCGTAGTCCCGCCGGACTATAGTGCGCAACAATTGCTCCACGGGTTCGTGATCTGAGTCACCTACCAATAAGCAACGGTGGTAGTACGCCAGTGCTTCAAATAACTCACTGTCGGCACTGACCAATTCCCGCTCCAGCAATTGACCTACCAACTTCGGTAATTTCGGGGCTCCCTGCGAGACGGAGCATCCGGTGAGGAAGTTGATCAGTAAGGTGGGCGTCCACTCGATTATTTTAACGAGCCGATCGACCCAACTATGGTGCAGCCCGGGCCAGCCCCGGTAGGCACCCGGCCGTCGGAGATAGGCTAACAAGAAATTGACCTGTACGGCCGGTGTGGCTTTGATCAAACCGGCATAGAAGTCGTACTCGGCCAGGGGCTTTTTTTGAGCACTATAGACGCTGGCCGTCGCCTCTGCTTCGCGGAAGAGGACGCCGGCCGTCACCGCCTCGTCGTAGCTGCCGGCGTAATCCGCTAGTGTGGTCGACAACTGTCGCAGTTCCCGTTCGTGAGTGGTTACGTAATCGGACAATTCACTATGGCTTCCGGCCATCATCCGTATGATTCCGGTTGCCCGGTTCGCGTAGCCCCCCGCAAGTAAACCAACGAAAGCGGTTACGAAGAGATCGGCTTGGTGGTTGCTGGACAGGGGGTGCAACAATCGCTCCCACTGATCGAAACGACCTCCGAAGGCTAGAAAAAAGACAAGGCGGCGCAGGAAGAGGTAATCGGCCCCTTCCAACCGGCCGGCCCCGATGCGTTCACTTATCCGGTCACTCAGCCGCTCGCGGTCGGAACCCAGTCGATCGAGCAACGCCGTAACCCGTTTCCGGTCGGGATAGGGTTCGTATAAATTCGGTTCGGTAAACAGATCCTGGTAGACTTCCCGGTGGTTAGCCGGAAGTAGTGGTGTCGACGACTGGCGTGGTTTCCGGAGCAACCGTACAAGACGCATTCCCGCGGCAAAATGCGGAACCCTATCGGAACGAAGATCCTGGAGAATACGCTGGGGACTATTCGGCATACTGTTGTTAAATTATCCGCCGATCAGGGGTGTAAGGCGTAGAAAGCGAATGGTGGTCCGTGGCGTAAGCAGGATCTCTTCTTCCAGATCGCTCCGCTGGCGGTCGTCCACAATGACGAAAAAGCCATTCTGCTGAAAAGCGGCCAGGGCCCGGTAACCGGCCTCCTCGGTGTCTACCCGTTGGGAGCGCATTCGGTCGCGGGCGCGCTCGGTTCGCCCACGCAACTGCGCGGCATAGAGCAGTTGCTCCTCCGGTGACTGGAAGAAGTGTCCTTTGGCGTGGGCAGCTACGTCCGCTTCTAACTCCCGTACCCGGGCCGCAACCCGCTGTAGGATGAGGTCGCTCAGCAGCAACCGTTCGCCGGAAAAATCGATGGTGTGGTGGGTAGTGCCCCCGCCAATATTTCGCCGGTAATCGTCAGTTCCATGCTCCAAATGTAGGAGGCAAATACGATTAAAACAAATAATTTTATCTCTTTTTGATTACTTAGTTTTTAAATGTAATCAAATTAGTTTAATTCTGACTCTCGTTACTTCACCAAACAAAGAGAGCGACGGCGCGCAGGTGCAAATCTTTTAGATACCCTCATCGTCCGGTACCCCTTCGTTGATCAGGTCGATCAAATCATTGCGCAGGCGGCTCTGTCGCTGTTCTAGTACCTCCGTCGCCACACCGCCATTTATCTTAGCCAATCGGTAACTCCTTACCCGACCACTGACCACCGTAAGGGTATCCTGAAGATCGGCACTCAGTAAAGTCTTCATTCGACGGACGATACTGCGCAGATCATCCGTCTGGCCGATCTGGTCTTTCAAGGCTAGTAACTCCGCGGCGGTGCCGGCAGTAGTGGTCTCCGCTTTTTCTACTTCCTCCTCGTGCCGCTGCTCCGGGATGGAATCGAAGTTGGCCTCCTTATCCATTCGTAGCCACCACTTCAGGTCTTGCCAGTTTTCTACTTTATCCCCTTCCACCGACAGGGCAAATTTGGCTTCCATTTCACTGGCGTCGCTGATGTTTTGTAGCGCAAACCAGTGTTGTCCGTCGCCGAACACCCGTTGCTCCCAGGCGGCGGACTGCTGTAACTGCTCGACTACCAGGTTGTAAAAGGCCGCCTGGAGGTGTTGAACCTCGTGGCGGCTCCCCGCCCCGTAAATTTCCAGGTAGCTTTCCGTAGCCCGGTAGTTTACCCGAACGAGCGCGGTGGCCCCGTTCCACTGCAGTAGCAAGCCTCGCTGCCACAAATTCTTGAGTTCGGTTTTCGGGAGAACCTGACGCACCACTTCCCGGAAAACCCCCCTGTGGAGTTGGTGGGGGAAAACGAAGCGTTGTGCCATTATCCCGCTTGCGGAGCGGGCGGCCCAGAGGTCCTCCACCAGCGGGATCGGCTCCGGACGCAGGTACTGGAACATGATATAGAGGTCCTCCCCCTTTTCCGACTTGGAATTGGTCTTAAAACAAATACCGGCCCGTCGCATGATCTTAAGGAACAGACTTCTCTCCTGCTCACTGTATCTGTCGAAGGGTAGGTCGGCGGGTAGAAATTTCCCGTTGTTGCGGCCGCAGGCTTCCTGGAAATACTTCACCAATTTTTTCTGTGAATTGGAAGCAGTGATATCCGTCACCCGGTCGAGGATGGTATAGATCGCATCAAGCGCCCACTGCTGGTTAATAACGACGGAGTCGGGAAATAATTCCCGGTCGTAGAGGACCACTCCGCTACCGTCCAGGTAGGCCAGTAGGGCTTCCTCGGAGTTGGCGCATAACTCGTGCCGCTGGGCCAACTCCACGAAAGCGGTTTTGGACAGTATCTGGGTATTATTGTTTTTATCCTGTTGCATCCCCATGATATCCTCCCGTACCAGCCACCAGGATTTGGGCAGTTCCATGCCCACCCATGGCAGGCGGGCGATGGCCTGATGGATGGCAATTAATAGTTCGTTAAATCGTAACCCAGTCTTTGCACTGATGCGCACCAGGGGCAAGTCATGGAATGATTTGGGAAGCCGGCCTTCCAGGCCAATCTCCCCCTCCTCGTCCAGCTTATTTTGTACCAGCACGATGGGCGCCGCTCCCGCGCTGGCACGGATATCGTTCAGCCAATATTCGAGGGGGCGGTTCTCATCTGGACGGCCGGTCAGAGGGTCGGGCTGATACTGCCTTTCCAGCGTTGTCCGGTCAAATACGACCAGGTAGACCGCCCGCCGCCGGAAGAATAAGCGGTGCAGCTGGTAGTAAAGCTCCTGACCGGCAAAATCCCAGATGCCGAGGCGGACGGCGGGATGCCCGGGCGCAAAGGACTTTTCCTCCGTCAGGTAGATCTGGACCCCGTGGGTACTTTCCCCCTCTTCCGGGTACTTCCCGGTTTCAATGCGCCTGGCAATTTTCGTCTTTCCCACCGTACCGTTTCCGCAGATGATGAGTTTGAAGAGAGCGTTGGGGTGGCGGCCGCGTTTTAGGTCGGTCTTCCCAGGCAAGGAGGTTTGGGTAAGTGATTTTAGGATCAACTAGTATTTCGGAAGGTAATGGAAGACGTAAACAGCCTCTCAAATCAAGCTTGGTCAGTGCGGTCAGCCCACCCAGGGCCGAAACGTCGCTGACTTGGGTCCCCCACAAATTAAGGTTGGTCAGTGCGGTCAGCC
The DNA here is from genome assembly GCA_963838715.1 of Lewinellaceae bacterium. Classification (GTDB taxonomy): domain Bacteria; phylum Bacteroidota; class Bacteroidia; order Chitinophagales; family Saprospiraceae; genus Neolewinella. The sequence goes on along the minus strand of CAWISE010000009.1, from coordinate 157,742 downwards.
CTCCCAGGGCCGACACGTCGCTAACTTGCGTATTCAACAAATCAAGCTCGGTCAGTGCGGTCAGCCCACCCAGGGCCGACACGTCGCTAACTTGCGTACTCCGACAAATTAAGGTCGGTCAGTGCGGTCAGCCCACCCAGGGCCGACACGTCGATAACTTGCGTTCTCCATAAATTAAGGTTGGTCAGTGCGGTCAGCCCACCCAAGGACGACACGTCGCTAACTTGCGTTTTTGACAAATCAAGGTCGGTCAGTGCGGTCAGACCTCCCAGAACCGAAACGTCAATAACTTGGGTATTCCGATAGATCAAGCTTGGTCAGTGCAGTCAGCCCACCCAGGGACGAAACGTCGCTAACTTGGGTCCTTGACAAATTAATGTTGGTCAGTGCGGTTAGCCCACCCAGGGACGACACGTCACTAACTTGCGTATTCAACAAATTAAGGTTGGTCAGTGCGGTCAGCCCTCCCAGGGCCGACACGTCGCTAACTTGCGTATTCAACAAATTAAGCTCGGTCAGTTTGGTGAGTACACTTAGGGCCGACACGTCGCTAACTTGTGTCCATGACAAATTAAGCTCGGTCAGTTTGGTGAGTCCACTTAGGGCCGACACGTCACTAACTTGGGTTTCTGACAAATTAAGCTCGGTCAGTTTGGTGAGTCCACTTAGGGCCGACACGTCGCTAACTTGCGTACCCGACAAATTAAGCTCGGTCAGTGCGATAAGTCCACCTAGAACCGAAACGTCGATAACTTGGGTATTCCGTAAATCAAGCTTGGTCAGTGCAGTCAGCCCACCCAGGGACGATACCTCGTTAACTTGGGTCCATGGTAAATCAAGGTTGGTCAGTGCGATAAGCCCCCCCAGGGGCGACACGTCGCTAACTTGGGTCCACGACAAATTAAGCTCGGTAAGTGCGGTAAGCCCCCCCAGGGCCGACAACTCGCTCACTTCCGTGCTTCCAGGCTTATAATTTCAAGCCTAACTAGGGTTGCCAAAAGCGACAAATCATCGATAGCATTTCAATTATCTGCTAGAATCATCCCCCTGCCCCCGCAACCATTCCTTCGTCTCCTCATCCCGATAAAACACATCCCCCAAATTCAACCGCTCCAACCAGGTACACTCCCCCAAATCTCCGGGATACGATCCAGGGAGAGATTGCCGAGGTCCAACGTAGTGGCCTTAGTCGCCTTACACGCCGCGATCAGTTCCTCGGCGCGGCGGAAGCCGGATTCGGGGGTGTATTCAATGAGTGGGGTGTCCATACTGGGGCAAGGGGGTTTATCGCCCAATATAGAAAGGGTTTATATAAGTTTTCGTCGCTTTGTAGTAGCTTGCTCATCCATTTCGAACCCGCTACTCCCCTACCTCATGCCGCTTATCCAGCAAATCCGCAAGCTCGTAGCCGACAACCAGTTGGAGGCCGCCGTACGGCTACTCGACCAGCACGCTCCCTCCGCCGGTACCACCGGCCTGGGCCGCGAACTGAAGGACCTGAAGAGCAAGGAGATCATGGGCATCATTGCGGGGGAGGAAGCCCGGCGCGTCCGGAACCAGCTCGCTCATCGTATACTCCAGCTGGCGGATGCCACGGGTCCCGCCCCCTCTCCCCTCCAGCAGCAACTCGACCGGATGGAACAAACCGGCAAGGACACCAACCAGAAAGTTAACGCCATCGGCCAGGGGATGCAATTCATCTTCCGGCAACTGGAGGACATCCAGGGCGAACTCTTCGGTAGCCGCCAGGAGCAGCGGGCCTTCATGAATAAACTCGAAGAGGAAGTAGAGCGGTTACCCGCCGTCGACCAGCCCAAGCCCGAATGGTACGACCAGCAGCCCAAAACCAAAATCAAGGCGGGCCTCAACCTGCTGGTCGTCAAGTGGGAACGGGAGTACGACATCACCGATGCCACCTGGCCCACCTCCTGGCCGGAATTCAAGCGATGGTTCATTAAGGAGAAGTAGCACTCCCACGGCTCATTCATAAACCCGGCACCCGCGCCCCGCCGCCCGCGCCCTACCGCACGCTCCCCAAATCCGCCGCGTCCATATCCGTAAATGCCTGGTTCTCCCCGGCCATGCCCCATACGAAGCGGTAGGCACTGGTGCCCGCGCCGCTGTGGATGCTCCAGGGCGGAGAAATGACCGCCTCGAAGTTGCGCACCGCCAGGTGGCGGGTCTCGGTGGGCTTACCCATGAAGTGCATCACCAGTTCCTCGCCGGGGACGTCGAAGTAGAGGTAGACCTCCATCCGCCGCTCGTGGGTGTGGGGCGGGAAGGTGTTCCAGATGTTGCCGGGCAGCAGTTCGGTGAAGCCCATCACCAGCTGGCAGCTCTGGATGCCGGCTTCGTGGATGTACTGGAAGAGGACGCGGTTGTTGGCGTGGGCGTCGTCGCCGAGCTCGACCTTGTTGGCCTCTGACTGCGTAGCCCTGGTCGTCGGGTATTCCCTGTGGGCGGGCGCGGAGTTGAGGTAGAACTTCGCCGGTTGGCCGCCGTCGTTGCTGGCGAAGGTTACCGATTTGCTGCCCCGGCTGACGTAGAGACAGTCGAAACGACCGAGGTCGTATTTCGTACCGTCCACCGTGACGCTGCCGGCACCGCCGAGGTTGAGGATACCCAGTTCCCGCCGTTCGAGGAAGTACTCGGCCCGCAGGTCGTCGTCGTTGGGCAGCTCGATGGCCGCGCCGGTCGGCACGACCCCACCGAAGATGAAACGGTCGTAGTGGGAGTACACCAGTTCGATCTTGCCGTCCTGCATGACGTTCTGGACGAGAAACTCATCGCGGGTCTGGTCGGTGGTAAAGTTTTTGAAGTGGTCGGGGTGGACCCCGTAGCGGGTAGTCATGGGTTAGTTTTTTTAGTTATGATAAGTCATCAAGGATTAACGATTAACGATTAGGGAGAAACGATTAACGATTTGGCTACCGCAAGTACCGCTCGGCGGCTGCGCCTGCCTCGTCGGGGCGTAACGGCGGTAGCCAAATCGTCAATCGTTATTCCAATCCGACGCTTACCGCTTCACGAAACGGTAACTCACGCCGTCCACCCGCAGTACGTACTGGCCGGACCGGAGCTGGCTCACGTCCAGGGTACCGTTCAGTAAACCGGAACGCAGCACCCGGCCGGTCAGGTCGCGGAGTTCGAACGCGGATTGCTCCGTACCGTTGACCGTGATCCGGTCCGTTGCCGGGTTGGGGAAAAGAGCAGTTGGTCGAGATCGCGCTCCATCCGCAGTTGCAGTACCGGCGAGAAGGTGAACGCCCCGTCGAGGTCTACCTGCCGCAGGCGGTAGTAGAGCGTACCGGCGGCAGCGGAAACATCGGTGAAAGCGTAGCTCCGGAGGGCCTCGCTGAAACCGGCGGAGGCGACGCGGCCGACGGTCATGAAGGCGCGGCCGTCGTAGCTGCGCTCCACCTCGAAGTGGCTGGTGCTCTCCTCCCGGCTGGTCGCCCAGTCCAGGTGGATGAGTTCCTTCTCGACCGTTCCGCTGAAGCCGGCCCAGCTGAGGGGCAGGGAGGCGATGGGCAGCGGACAGGGGGAGGTAATGGCGGCATCCCGCGTGCCCCCGACGGTCACGTCGTCGATCACGAAGAGGTTACCGGGGAAGTTGGGGGTGCCCCGGTCGAGGTACAGCCAGATGTCGCGCAGGTCGGTGGGGTCGAAGGGCGGGTTGGAACCGTCGTCGAAATCCGCGGCGGTGAAGAAGAAGGAGATCTCCGTCCAGTCGTCCAGGCCGCCGGGAACGAAGGCCTGCTTGCGGGCGGAGCGCTCGTCGTTCGCGCTGTTGCCGGAGCGGAAGAGGATGTCTACCGTGACGGCTTCCCGCGACTGTACGCTCAGGGTCACGTTCACGTTGCCGGTCACGTCGTCGATCGTTCCGCCCGCGCCGTCGTTGACGATGAGCTGGTAAGCGTTGGTGGACGGAAGCGGGGCATTGTCCGGGTCGGTCACCCGGATGGTGAGGAACTCACAGCCGTCGTCCCGCCCGATGGTGGAGACGTTGAACGCCGTTCCGTTGGTCTTGATCAGCTCGGGGGCAGCGGCCGACAGGTCGTTCACCGAGAGGGCCGGACCGCCACCGGCGAGGGGGCAGGGGGAGTCCAGCCCGCCGGCGGGGTCGCCGCCGGCCACGATGTGGTCGATGTAGAACTCGTTACCGGCGAAGTTTTCCACGGTCCGGTCGAGGAGGAAAAACATCTCCTTGATGTTCGTGGGGTCGAAACCGGCGAGGTAGTCCGTGGCGGGGTCGAAGTCGAAGGTGACCGTCGTCCAGTTGTTCAGGTCGCCGGGAATGGTGATGGTTTGTCGCTCCGTCCGCTCGTCGCTGGCCCCGCCTCCGGAGACGAACTGCACGGCCAGGTCCACCGTGGCGGCGGAACGTACCCGGAAGGTGGCGTTCACGTTGCCGGTAAAGTCCAGTACCTGGTCGCCGTTGTCGTCGCGGGTCCGGTAGGTGTACGGTCTGTTGGTGCCGACGGGCGCGCCCGCGGGGTCGGTGACGGACAACCGCAGGGTCTGGCAGGCCTCGTCGACGGTGAAGGTGGTCAGGGCGCCGGCGGTGTTGGTTTCGCTGACGTTATTCTGGGTGGGGCCGTCGTTGAAGTAGGCCGAGGACAGGGCCGGTTGCGCGCACAGCCCGAGGGTCAGGAACAACTGCAGGAGGAAGAAAAAAGTAGTGTTTGATTGCATGTGACTATTGATTGTAACAAATTGTTTTGGCCTGGTGCCAGACATCAATCTCCCCCCTTTTTTTCGCTACCACGCCCCGGAAGCACCGTTCGGTCCCTGTTATGTACTTCTGTACCCCGTCAATAGGACATTCGTGACCGCCCCCGGCCTCGCAACGGATGTTCCGTACCTTTCCGGTCTCCTTCGTGCTACCCTATTGAACTCAATTCCTTCCTCCATCCGGAAACTCACCCCCAACTTTTCGTGGTCCTTCCCCCCGGGGTGGCTGCTCGCGCTGTGTCTGGTCACGGGCGGGGCGGTTCTTTCGGCACAGCCCCGCAACGGTGCTTCCTTCCGGCAGCTGAACAAGAAGGACGGACTGGCGCAGTCCTCCGTTTTCGCCATCGCCCAGGACAGCATGGGGTACCTCTGGTTCGGTACGCGGGCGGGCCTCAACAAGTACGACGGCTACCGCTTCCGGCTGTACAACAACCAGCTCGCCGCGGGGCCCGGGGGGAACGACATCCGGACCCTCTTCGTCGACCCCGCCACCAGGGTACTTTGGGTGGGCTCCCTGTCGGGCCTCAGCCGCTACGATGCGGAAACGGACCGCTTCACCACCTATCAGCACCGGCGGGGAGACGAGCGAAGCCTCACGGGCGGGGCCATCCGGGCCATCTTCCGCGACCGCTCCGGCCATCTCTGGGTGGGCACCTCCCTGGGGCTGAACCGCTTCGAGGCATCCACCAATTCCTGGCGGCGCTATTTCCCCGGCCGGGCCAACGCCGAAGTGCCCGAGAACAACATCACCTTCCTGACCGGGGATGCCGACGGCCACCTGCTGGTGGGCACGCGCAACGGGCTGTTCCGCTTGGGCGCGGACGCAGGTGCAAAATTCTCACCGATCGGAGCGGTCGGTGAAACGCGGGTGACCTGCGGACAGTGGGACCGGGCCGGGCAACTCTGGATCGGTACCTTCCAGCAGGGGATTTTCCGGTGGGACCCCGATTCCGGTACCGTCCGACGTTTTCGCCGGGAGGAGGACGACCCCCGTTCGCTGAGCCACAACAGCATCCGCAGCCTCCGGGTCACCGACACCGGCGGCCTCTGGATCGGCACCTTCGACGGTCTGAACTTCCTCCCGCCGGACAGTGACCGGTTCATCCGCTACCGGAGTTCCGGGGACGACCGCAACGGACTGACGGATAACTCCATCCGCTCCCTGCTGATCGACCGCTCCGGCAGCCTCTGGGTGGGCACCTACTACGGGGGGGTCCACCACCTGGACGAGGGGTACAACCACTTCGTCAATTACCAGCAGGACCCCTACCGCAATTCCCTGAGCGGCAACGTCGTGAGCTCCTTCGCGGAGGGGCCGGACGGAAACCTCTGGATCGGTACCGAGGGCGGCGGGCTTAATTACCTCGACCGGCAGACCGGGATCTTCACCCATTACCGCTCCGCCGCGGACCGGCCGAATACGCTCAGCAGCAACAACGTCAAGCAACTGCTGCTCGATCGGAAAGACCTGTGGATCGGCACTTTCCGGGGCGGCCTGAACCGGCTGGACACCGAGACCGGTCGGTTCACCGTCTACCGTAACCAGGAGGGCGACCCCACTTCCCTGGCCAGCGACAACGTTTACGGTCTGCACCGGGAGGGCGACCTGCTCTGGATACTTACCTTCGGGGGCGGGCTGGACGTGCTGGACCTCAACGGCGGGACGTTCCGCCACCACGCCCACGACCCGGACGACGGGAATACCATCAGCTCCGACGAGACACGGTCGATCCTGAAGGGTCGCGACGGTACTTTCTGGATCGGTACGGAACAGGGGCTTAGCCGGGTGGAGACGGACGACGCCGGCTATCCCGCTTCCTTCGAAACCCTCTTCCCGGTGGAGAAGATCTATTCCATCCACGAGGAGGAAGGGGGCAGCCTGTTGCTGGGGACTTTCAACAACGGACTTTACCGCTACGACCCGCTGACGAAAACCAGTGTCCACTACACCACCGAGGACGGGCTGCCGGGCAGTACCGTTTTCGGGGTGCTGGAAACGGATGACGGCACCTACTGGCTGAGTACGGACAACGGCCTCTCCCACTTTGACCCCCGGCTGTCTTCCTTCACGAACTACGATTACTCCCACGGGCTGGAGAACCTGGAGTATAACTTCAATGCCTACTACCAGACCCGGGCGGGCGAACTGCTGTTCGGCGGGCTGAACGGCTATACCTACTTCGACCCCGCGGACCTGACGCCGAACGCCTTTATCCCCCCCGTGGTGATCACCGGCCTGCTGAGAAACAACCAGGAGGAGAAGATCGGAGCCGAGGGGGGGCTGCTGCGCAAGAACATCAACGAGACGGAGACGCTGACCTTCCGCTACGACGAGGCCGCCTTTACGCTGCAGTTCGCCGCCCTGGATTACTTCAGCCCCGAGAACAACCGCTACGCCTACATGCTGGAGGGCCTGGACCGCGACTGGAACTACACCAGCGGCAAGAGCGAGGCGTCGTACACCATCCAGCGGGAAGGCGACTATACCTTCTTACTCAGGGGGGGCAACAGTGACGGCGTCTGGAACCAGGACGTGCGGCGGATCGAGATCCGGGTGCTTCCCCCACCCTGGCGCAGCTGGTGGGCCTACCTCGCCTACCTGGGCCTGGCCGCGCTGACGGTCTACTCCCTCATCCATTTCCTGCGGTTGCGCCACCAGATCCAGCTACAGGAGATCGCCAAACGGCAGCAGGACGAGCTGCTGGAGATGAAACTGCGGTTTTTCACCAACATCACCCACGAGTTCCGCACCCCGCTGACCCTCATCCTCGGTCCGCTGCGGCAGTTGGTCAAAACGCAGAACCACACGCCCGAAGTCGGGCGGCAGTTGTCGCTCATCGACCGCAACGCCCAGCGGCTGCTTAACCTGGTCAACCAGGTTCTGACCTTCCGCAAACTGGGAACGGATCACGAACCGGTCAGGGTGAGCCGGACGGTGGCGTCGTCCTTCCTGCTCGGCATCTTCGAGTCCTTCCGGGAGGCCGCGCGGTTGCGCAACATCGACTACGTCTTTGACAACGGGGCCGGGGAGGAGGAACTCTGGCTGGACCACGACAAGATGGAGAAGGTATTTTTCAACCTGCTCTCCAACGCCTTCAAGTTCACGCCGGAAGGCGGTACCATTTCCCTGCGGCTGGAGTCGTTCAGGGACCGGATCGTGGTCCGGGTCCGGGACAGCGGCATCGGGGTGGCCCCGGAGATCAGGACCGACATCTTCAAACGCTTCTACGAGAAATCCACCGGTCAGCCCTCCTCCATCAAGAGCTCGGGCATCGGGCTGGCCATCTCCCGCCAGATGGTGGCCCTCCACCAGGGAAAGATCTACGCCGCGGAGCCGGACCCCGGGGAAGAACGACCGGGAGCGGAGTTCGTGGTCGAACTGAGAAAGGGGAAGGCCCACTTCGAGCAACTCCAGATCAGCGATTCGGGGCCTTCCGTTCCGGAGCAGCAACTGCCCGCGTTGGCGACCTTCGGTGCTGCTATCGTGCCGGCACCTGCGTCCGCGCCCGGTGAAAAAGCCCCCACCCTCCTGATCGTGGACGACAACGAGGAGATCCGGGACTACGTCTGTAGTATTTTCTCCGACACCTACCGCGTGGTGAGCGCGGAAAACGGGACGGCGGGGCTGGCCCGGGCCCGCAAAACCCTGCCGGACGTGATCATCAGCGACGTGATGATGCCGGGTATGGACGGGCTGGCCTTCTGCCGGGCCGTGAAGACCGAGCTGGAGATCAGCCACATCCCCGTCATCCTGCTGACCGCCCGGACGGCGGAGCCCTTCCGGATCGAAGGCCTGCGGACGGGGGCGGACGACTACGTGACGAAGCCGTTCCACCCCGAAGAGCTGCGGCTGCGGGTCCGCAACCTCATCCGGGCCCGGCAGCAGGCGAGGGAGAAGTTCGCCCGGGTGCTTTCCTTCACGCCCGGCGAGATCATCATCACCAACGCGGACGAGCAGTTCCTGGACCAGGCCATGAGCATCCTGGAGGAACAGATGGGCAACTATGACTTCAAGGTGGAAGACTTTGCCGCCCAGCTCGCGGTCAGCCGCTCGCTGCTGTTCACGAAACTCAAAGCCCTGACGGGAATGACGCCGAACAACTTCGTCAAATCCGTCCGGCTGAAACGGGCGGCCCAGCTCCTGGAGGGCGGACAGCTGAACGTGTCCCAGGTGGCCTACGAAGTGGGTTTCCGGGACCCTAAATACTTCCGTCGCTGCTTTAAAATTCAGTTTGACGAACTGCCCTCCGCCTTCGGAAAGACGGAGGAATAGCCAGTAAAAACGCGGGCTGGGACTTTTGTCCACCCATTTCTAGACGATCGTCACTTTCCCTCCGGCTACATTTGTCCCACTGCCTCACCCACCGGGTCGGGGCTTTGGATTTTTAGCTTACTAGTCGAGAAACATTACATGCAAAACCACACCAAAAGGACCGTTCTCTTTACGCTGTTCCTGCTGTTCTGCTCCGCCGCCGCGCTGTTCGCCCAGTCCGGTTCCGTCAGTGGAACGGTGTACGACAGCGACGGTCAGTCGACCCTTCCCGGCGCCAGTATTTACCTGCGGAGTAACCTCTCGGTGGGTACCGCTTCCGACGTCGACGGTACCTTTCTGCTGAGTAACCTCCCCGTCGGTCCGCAAGTGATTGTCGTGTCCTACACCGGCTTCGAGACGAAGGAATTTCCGGTAACGATCACGGAGGGAGAGGTGACGACCCTGGAGGCGGTGATCTCCGGTACCGTCTATTCCGGGGAAACGGTGATCGTGACGGCCCAGGCGCTGGGGCAGGCCAAGGCCATCAACCAGCAACTGAATTCCGACGCCATCGCCAACTTCGTCTCGGCGGACAAGATCAAGGAACTGCCGGATGCCAACGCCGCCGAAGCCATTTCCCGCCTGCCGGGGGTGGCGATCAACCGGAGCGGCGGGGAAGGAGCGAAGGTGGTGGTCCGGGGGCTGGACCCCAAGTTCACGGCCATCTCCATCAACGGGGTCCGGCTGCCCTCCACTTCGGGGACCGACCGGTCGGTCGACCTCTCCCTGATCTCCCCGGAGCTGCTGTCGGGCATCGAGCTGTTCAAGTCCCCCACCCCGGACATGGACGGAGACGCCCTGGGCGGGTCGATCAACCTGAACATCCTGCGGGCCCCGAAGGAGCGGAAGGCGTCCATTAAGGTGCTGGGGGGATACAACGACCTGACGGGCACCTACAAAGACTACAAAGCCACCGGCTCCATCACCCAGCGGATCTTCGACGGCAAGCTGGGCGTGATCGCCACGGCGAACGTCGAGCGGTTCAACCGCAGCGGGGAGGCCATCAGTCAGAACTGGGGAGACAACACCTCGGTCATCCTCGATGAGGAACAGAACGCCGCGCTACAGGAGGGCAATTCCCTGAGCTACGAAAAGCAGCTGGAGATCAGGAAACGGTACAACGGCAGCCTGGGACTGGACTACCAGATCGGGAAGAAGTCGGACGTCACTTTACTGGGTATTTACTCCCGGACCACCCGCGACCAGTTTTTCCAACAGGAGCGGTACGACGTCAACAACTCCCGGCTCACCTTCACGCCCGAACTCCGGGAGAGTTCCATCGACCTGTACTCCGCTTCACTATCCACGCGGCACCAGCTCGGACAGGTCAAGATCGAATGGGGGGCGGCCTACTCCGAAGTGGTCGGGGAGACGCCCAATAATTTTGAAATGGATTTTTTCAATACCGTGGCCCCCTTCGAGCTGTCGGTGTACGACAGCATCAACCGCGGCCGGCCGGAAGAATTTTTCAACTTCGTCCAGTACAAGCCCGGGGGCACCTACCTCCAGGAGGCGCGGGCCATCAACAGTGGGAACAGTGAGAAAGTGACCACCGGTTTCGTGAACCTGGAGCTTCCCTTCCAGCTGAGCAGCAAGATCAACGTGACCTTCAAGACGGGCGCGAAGGTGACCGGTACCGTCAAGGACCGCTACTACAACGAGTCCTTCGAGAAGAACTACTACCTGCGGCCCAATTCCTACTTCGGGGAGCTGGCGGAAAATGGCGAAGGTCTCGGTACGCCCCTGGTGGACCCGACGGGCGGCTTCTACTACGGCGTCGAGAATTTCACCAACGACGGCGTCATCGGATTCGAGCGGGCCAACGGGGAGAACTACAATTTCCTGACTTCCTTCGAGGAGGGCCGACTGCGCCGGTTCCAGGAGCTGTACGAGGGGGATTTCCGCCCCAACCGCTACGGCATCGTGAATAATTACGACCTGGAAGAAAACGTCCTGGCCGGTTTCGTGATGCTGAAAATTAAGGTCGGCAAGCAATTTACCGCCATCCCCGGCTTCCGGTACGAGGCCTCGGACAATACCTACAACGCCGCGTACTCGGACCTGAGGGGAGACTTCGGAGAGGACGGTTTCATTCGCGACACGAGCGCGTCCGTTACCTACAACGTACCCATGCCGCACCTGCACCTGAAGTACAAGCCCTACGACTGGCTGGACTTCCGGGCTTCCTACTCCACGACGCTGGCCCGGCCGGACTTCAACTACATCGTTCCCGCCACCGCGATAAGTCGCGGCGGGGACGTCGAGGTCATCCAGGGGAATTCCGATCTGAAGGCGTCGGTATCGAAGAATTACGACTTCTTCGTCACGGCCTTCTCGGGTAAGTGGGGACTGCTCTCCGGGGGTGTGTTTTACAAGGACATCACCGATGCGTTTTACCCCCAGATCATCGGCTTGAATAACGATTCGATCGCCGGCATCTACGGATTCGAGCCCCGGGACGTGACGGGTGGTGTCCTCACCACTTACCAGAATTCGGCGGAGTCCTACGTACGCGGCTTCGAGGTGGAGTTACAGACCAACCTGAACTTCCTGCCGGGAGCGCTCAAGGGGTTTGTGTTCAACGTCAACTACACGCGGCTGAATTCGGAAACGACGATCAATTCCTTTCGCCGGGAGGTGATCATCCGCCCCCCCGTCATCCGCCGGCTCGTCAACCCCTTCCAGCGGCAGGCGGCCCTGATCGGACAGGCGCGGGATATTTTCAATACCTCCCTGGGCTACGATTATAAACGTTCGTTTTCCGCCCGGGTCTCCGCCTCCTACCAGGGGGACAAGCTCTCGGGCTACAGCGACGGGGCCACCAAGGACCGGTTCAACCAGGGCTTCTGGCGCTTTGACGCCGCCCTGAAGTACAAGTTCGCCAGCGGGCTCAACCTGTTTTTCAACGTTAATAACATTTCCAACCAGAAGGACGTGAATTTCTACACCTCGCTCGGGGAACGATTCACTACTTCCGTCACCCGCTACGGACCAACGGCCACGATCGGCGCGGAATTCAAATTCAACGCCGAGCGATAGTCTTTTTCGCTTAACAATCAACCAATACCAATTACATGAAACAATGTTACTTTCTCCTCCTGTTCCTGTGTTCCTCCGGGCTGTTCGCCCAGGGAACGCTGATCGGTGCCAACCTGGACGGCACCGCCGACTTTCCCTTCACCTTCCTCGACGTATTCGTAGAGGCGAATAACGGCGGGTCGGCCTCCGACAACCTCTACCTGCTGGAGCGCGGCGGTTCCTACTTTTTTACCAGCCGGGCTACCTGGGACTTCAACGTAGAGTTCCGGGCCACCGGTGACGAAAGCCTGCCCCGTCCGGTCGTCAGCCGCGTTAACCTGACCGGCGAGCCTCCCCAGGATATGTACCGCGGGTTCGGCAACCTCACCTTCGACGGCGTTCACCTGATTCCCGGCGACGAGGGTCCCGAGGCCGCCCAGTACGAGACGGGGTCCATCCGCCCCTCCGGAGACAACACCCGCATCATCTTCCGCAACTCCATCATCGAGAAAGACCGTCAGGCCGTCCTGCGGGTGGTCGGGGAGAACGTCAAGATGTACTTCGAGAGCTGCGAGATCCGCAACCTCGGAGATTACGAACAGTTCCAGGGCAACGGCCGGGTGGTGGACACCCGTCAGTCCTTTTCGGATTCCATCGTGATCAAGGACTGCTACATCCACAACCTGCTCGACCGGGTGTTCATCGGCTTTCGCCAGAACGGACTGAACTACTTCGAATTCACCGGTAACACGGTGTACAACCACATCGGCCGTCACGGACTGATCCAGCTCAACAACACCAAGGAGAGCGTGATCAAAGACAACCTCTTCGTCAACCCCAGCATCCAGGGTACGACGCCCAGCCTGGCCAACGAGCAGAAACTGCACTTCATGGAGCAGAACTACCTGTTCACCATCGACACCATCGTGGAGGACGCCAGCATCGAGATGTCCAACAACAATGTCTTCTGGAACCAGGACGTGCTGGACTTTTACAACTCCATCGACAGCCTGATGCAGCCGAACGTGCTCTCTCCCCTCTTCGCGGCCCAGCTGGACGACGCCGACGATGCTTTCTTCACCGAGGTACTGGAGTTGAACAACGTTCCCAGCCGGGACCCCCTGATCGAGTTCGCGCGCCAGTCCGTCCTGACCCGGGCCTCCAGCGGACTGACCAACATCATGGTGGAGGATGCCAACAACAACCAGACGGACAACCCCTACGAGTTCGACTTCACGGACTACGACCCCTGCTACGACGCCGATGCCCTCACGAGCGGTACGGCGGCCACCGACGGCGGCCCCGTGGGTGCCCGCTGGGCCTGTGATTACGTTCTCAGCAACCGGAACCTCGCCTACAATTCCTCCCTGAACCTGAAGGCGACCCCCAACCCCGCCGGCAGCATGAGTACGCTGTCTTACCAGACCTTCGAACAGGGGGCGGTGATGCTGGACGTTTACGACATCCAGGGGCGCAGCGTCGCCTCATTGGTGAACGCCGTACTCCCCGCCGGTACGCACACGGCTGACTTTGACGGCCTGAACACCCTGCCCGGTGGCGTCTACATCGCTAACCTGCGCACGACCGCCGGTCGTATGTTCATCCGGATCGTGAAGCAGTAATTTTTTCATTCGCCGGGGGCGTCTCTTCAGCGGTGAAGGGACGCCCCCGGATGAATGGATTTTTGCACCTGCGCCCCGTCGCCCACTTGCTCGTCTTACTTCATCAATACCATATGATTCGCTATACACTGGCCCTCCTGGTGCTACTGGGAGTCGCCCTGACCGCCTGTACCCCGGCCGAAGGGGAACCGCAGGCTGCCAACACCGTCGCGGGACCCAACGAACGGCTCGACGAACTGGCCGCGCGAATGATCGCTTACCTGCCCGCCGTCCCCCTGGATTCCACGCGGATCCCGCGTACGGTCGAGGACGGGAAAATGAAGGGTACCCAATCGAAGAGCTGGACCTCCGGCTTCTTCCCCGGACTGCTGTGGGAGCTCTACGCCCACGACCGGGACGACCGGCTGAAAACCGCCGCCGAAGAATGGCAGGCATTCGTAGAAAAAGAAAAGTACGACGGAGGAACCCACGACCTGGGTTTCAAACTCTATTGCAGTTTCGGTAACGGCTGGAAAGCTACCGGAAACGAAGCTTACCGGGATGTATTCCTGACCGCTTCCAAAACGCTGATCACGCGTTACAACGAAAAAATCGGGGCCCTGCGCTCCTGGGATCACCACGCCGACGTCTGGCAGTTCCCCGTCATCATCGACAACATGATGAACCTGGAAATGCTCTTCGAAGCCACCCGGGCAACCGGAGATTCCACCTACCACAAGATTGCGGAGCAGCACGCGCTCACCACCCTGGCCAATCACTTCCGGCCGGACAACAGTTCCTACCACGTCGTTTCCTACGATACGCTCACGGGCGCGGTGGAGATGAAAAATACCCACCAGGGACTGAATCACGAATCGGCCTGGAGCCGCGGACAGGCCTGGGGGCTGTACGGCTACGGAATTGCCTACAAATACACCGGCCGCGAGGTATTCCTGGACCAGGCCAACAAGATCGCCGACTTCATTTTCACCCACCCCAACCTGCCGGAAGACCTGATCCCGTACTGGGATTACGACGCCCCCGACATCCCGGACGAACCGCGCGACGTGTCGGCCGCCACGGTGACCGCCTCCGGGCTTTTTGCGCTGGCGGAACTCGACCCGAGTCGTGCCGAAACCTACCGAAGCCGGGCCAACACCATACTGGGCAGCCTGACGCGGGAAGTCTACCAGTCGGATGTCGCGCCCTTCTTCCTGCAACACAGCGTGGGGAGTATTCCCGGGGAGTTCGAAGTGGACGCACCGATCATCTACGCGGATTATTACTACGTCGAGGCGCTCAACCGCAGCAAGGCCGCCGCCAACTCAAAATAGAAATATGAAATTCTTTGTAGCAATTCTTCTGGGGCTGGCGGCCGTGAGTGGCTTGTCCGCTACCCCACCCCCCCGGACCCTGGTCAACCTGAACGACGGATGGCTGTACCTGGAGAACAATACCGCCGACGTGGCCCGGGCACGGCTGGCCGACGGCTGGTCGACCATCGACCTGCCCCACAGCTGGAACCAGTGGGACGCCATGGACCCGATGCCGGGTTACCGCCGCGACGCCAGCTGGTACCAGAAGGAGATCCCGATCGACGGACCGGCGGATGCACGCTACCACCTCTACTTCGAAGGTGCCAACATCACCACCGAGGTTTACGTGGACGGTATGCTGGCGGGTGGGCACGTCGGCGGCTACGTCGGCTTCGAGGTCGACATTACCGACTACGTTACGCCGGGCAGCAGCAGTACGGTCACCATTCGGGTGGATAACAGCTACAACCCCGACATCATCCCCTCCCAGCAGGCGGACTTTTTCATCTACGGGGGCATTACGCGGGACCTTTGGCTCAGGACACTGCCCCGGACCCACCTGGCGGACTTCCGGGTCAATACGCCGAAAGTCAGCCCGACGGCCGCCGAAACCACTGTCCTGGTGGAACTCGGAGCGGGTGCGGTCCTGACCGACGACCACTCCATTGAGTGTACCGTCAGGGATGCCGACGGTCGCGTCGTGGCCGAGCAAAGAACCAGGGCGTCCGGTCTCGGAGCGGACGGGACGATCGTCCTTCCCGCCGTACGAAACCCGGCCCTCTGGTCTCCCGCCGCCCCGAACCTGTACAGCGTGCGGGTCCGGCTACTGGAGGGGGACCGGGTGGTGGACGAAATGACGGAGTCCATCGGCTACCGCTTCTACCGTTTCGACCCCTACGGCGCCTTTTTCCTGAACGGGGAACGCCTGCTCCTGCGCGGTACCCACCGCCACGAGGAACACGCCGGTTTCGGGGCGGCCATGCCGAACGAGCTGCACATCCGGGACATGGAAATGATGAAGGACATGGGCGTGAATTTTCTCCGGCTCGGGCACTACCCGCAGGACCCGGAGATTTACCGGATGGCCGATGAACTGGGCATCATCCTGTGGGACGAACTGCCGTGGTGCCGGGGCGGTCTGGGGGAAGCCGCCTGGCAGGCCAATACCGAGCGGTTGTTCCGGGAGCAGATCCGCCAGAATTACAACCATCCGAGTATCTTCTTCTGGTCCGTCGGGAACGAGATCTACTGGCTGCCGGAATTCGAGAACGGCGACGACGAGCAGGCCCTGAACGGCTACGTCAGCAAGCTCAACGACATTGCCCACGCGGAGGATCCGTACCGGCTGACGGCGATCCGTAAATACTACGCCGGCTCGGATTTGGTAGACGTTTTCTCCCCCTCCATCTGGTCGGGTTGGTACGCCGGGGTGTACACGAATTACCGGGCTACGATCCGGAAGAATCAAAAGCTCTACAAGCAGTTCCTGCACATGGAGTACGGCGGGTCCAGCCACGTGGGCCGCCACACCGAGACCCCGATCACCGGTACCGGATCCGTCAGCGAGGACGACTGGGCCGAGGTCGCCAACCAGGTGAACGTCAAAAACATCGCCAAGGAGGGCGACTGGACGGAAAGCTACATCGTGGACCTGTTCGACTACCACCTGAGCGTCACCGAGACCGAACCCACCTTCGCCGGTAACGCCCAGTGGGCCTTCAAGGATTTCGGTACCCCGCTTCGCCCGCAGAACGCCATTCCCTACATGAACCAGAAGGGCCTGGTGGACCGGGACGGAAAGCCGAAGGATGCCTTTTACGTCTACAAAAGCTACTGGGGAAGGAGCCCCTTCGCCTACATCGAATCCCACACCTGGACGCACCGGCGGGGTCCGGAAGGCAAAACCCGCAACATCTGCGTCTACAGCAACGCCGACGAAGTGGAACTCCTCCAGGCGGGCAACTCACTCGGCCGCAAGACGCGCCAACTCGGTGCAGTTACCCGCCCAGGGGCTGAACTGGGACGTACAGTTTGCCGAGGGGGCCAACCACCTGGAGGCGAGGGCCTACCGGAACGGAGAACTGGTGGCCACCGATACCATGACCGTTTTTTACGACTTTCAGCAGGCGGGTAATCCGGATCGTATCGACCTCACTTATTCGCGGCTGGACAACGGCAACCTCCTCGTGGAGGCGGTCATACGGGATAAGGAAGGGCTGCGGGTCTTCGATTACGAAGAGGAGCTTTACTTTGCCCTGGACGGGCAGGGGAACTCATGAAATACTACGGAACGCCCACCGGCAGCGACATCATTCAGATGGCGAACGGCCGGGCGGCCATCGAACTGGTTCCCGAAGCGAGCGGGCGGGCCATCATCGAAGCCCGGAATCAGGACTTTAAGGGCAGTTACCTGACCATTGAATTCGACCGGCCAGGGGCCACCCAGGCACTGCTCCTCACCCAGGAAGCCGACTTCGATCCGGCGGACCGGAACCGGGTGAGCGGCCCCTACCAGTCGCGCAAGAAAATCACCGTGCCGGCCGACCTCGCCCCCCAGAACAAATGGATCATGTTTGAGGGGCCGGTGCTGGAAAACGACAAGGTGGCCTACCGCTACTATGCCGACAGCCGCCACCGCTTCGACATTTACGGCAAGCGGGTGAGTAACCTGGTCATGGATACCGTCAGCTGGGCGTACCACGACATTATGGACTGGGGGTCGGACATCCTGAAGGTGGGCAACTCCCTCGGTATGGGGAGCCCGGCCATCTACTTCCGGGACAGTGTCTACACCCTTTCCATCTGCGACAGCAAGACCATTGAAATTCTGGAAACGGGCGGGGACCGTTCCGTGATCCGAACGACCTTCAACGGGCTGCAAGTCGGGGGAGAAACAATGACGGTCATCCAGGACTGGTCGATCGAGGCCGGGGACTACCATTCCACCATCGAGCTTTCGATCGAAGACGGAAAATTGCCGGAAGGCATGCACTTCGCTACCGGCATCGTAAGCCACCTGCCCGATGCCGTATCGGGTTCGGCCAACGGCTACGATTACCTCATGAACTGGGGTGCCCAGAGTTATCACGAGGAGCAGATGGGGATGGCCGTCCTGGCTGAGTCCGACTACGGCCCTACCGTCGTGAAGGACGATCTGACCCACCTGATGGTCTTCAAAAATGCCACGGATAAGGTGTGCTACC
The DNA here is from genome assembly GCA_963838715.1 of Lewinellaceae bacterium. Taxonomy (GTDB): domain Bacteria; phylum Bacteroidota; class Bacteroidia; order Chitinophagales; family Saprospiraceae; genus Neolewinella. Next base: position 139,558 of record CAWISE010000009.1, on the reverse strand, counting down.
GGTTGATGGCCGTCTGGGAACGCGATCAGAGTGGGACGCGGGACGCAGCCGGATTCAGGACAATGGTGGAGGGAGCGACGGGGAGATGATTTTCGGTGGGGGTGTGGAGTCCTCCGGACTCATAAGTAAACAAATAAATCATGCGGCTATACTGCCTTTTATTTACGGTATTCGTCCTGGCCTCCTGCGGGATTCCGACCACTGCCGGATCCGGTGATCGTGCTACCGATAGGATTGTGCCCGACACGGCCGCCATACTCTCCGCCGCCGGGGAATACCTCGAGCGGGACATCGTCACCGTCACCGATTTCGTAGCCGAGCGGAGTGCCGGTGGGCCCCACGATTATTACTCGGAGGGACGCTACTGGTGGCCGGACGCCGACAACCCCGACGGCCCCTACATCCGCCGCGACGGAATTGCCAATCCACACAATTTTTCGGGCCACAAGAATGCCCTGCGCGACCTCTCGGAGATGGTCACCGCGCTGACGGCCGCCTACGAGATCACCGGGGAGGAAAAGTACGCCCTCCGGGCCATCGAGCACGTTAAGGCCTGGTTCGTCAGTCCGGAAACCCGGATGAACCCGAACCTGCTCTACGGTCAGGCCATCAAGGGGGTGTCCACCGGCCGGGGGATCGGTATCATCGACACGCTGCGGCTGATCAACGTCGCCCTGAGCGTAGAGTTACTGGAACGGGACGGGCTGATCGGCGGAGAAGACCTGGCCGCCATCAAGGATTGGTTCGGCACCTACGGAGACTGGCTCACCACCCACCCCTACGGAAAGGACGAGCAGCACAATAACAACAACCACAGTACCTGGTGGGGCGCTCAGGTAGCCGCCTTCGCCAGGGTGGCCGACCGGCCGGACCTCACCGAGATCGCGCGGCAGCAGTTTCGGGACCAGCTCCCGATCCAGGTGGCCACCGACGGCAGCCTGCCGGACGAGCTGGGCCGGACCAAGCCCTTTCACTACGCCAACTATACCCTCCGCGCCTGGGCGACCTACGCTGAGTTGCTCTCCACCCGGGAAGAAAATTACTGGGACTATACCTTCACCACTACCCTGGCGCCCTACGGATCGGAGGAGGACCGCACCGCCCCCGCCACCGTTTCGCTCCGGGATGCCGTGGATTACCTCCTGCCCTATTTCCGGCAACCGGCCACCTGGCCCTACCGGACGGAACTGGAGACCGAAATCCACCCCCGCCGGAACGATTTCCTGGTTTTTGCCAGCCGGGGTTTGCAGGACGACAATTATTACCAATTATGGGAAAAGCTGGAGGAGGAAGAGGAAGAGCTGCACGCCAACCTGCTGCTCTGGAAAAATCAACCTTAATGCAAAAAATCATCAATGCATCGCTGTTGCTTGGCCTCTTGCTCCTGAACTTCAACTGTCGGGAAAGAAAGCCGGTGGACGGACCTGACGTCTTCACGGTCAGCAACGAAGAACTGGTCACGGACGCCCTGGTCGAAAGGGCGGAAAAATACCTCGCGCAGCCGCCGGTGCCGCTCACCAGTGCCGTGAGCGAGCGCAGCGAAGGGGGGGCCCACGATTTCTACTCCGAGGGCGATTACTGGTGGCCGGACCCCGAAAATCCGGACGGTCCCTACGTGCGGCGGGACGGTAAGACCAACCCGGATAACTTCGTCGCCCACCGGCGGGCGATGCGGCAACTCAACGAGTGGGTCTCGACGCTGGTGGCGGCCTTCGAGCTGACGGGCGATCGCCGCTTCGCCGACCACGCCCTGACCCACCTGAATGCCTTCTTCCTGGACCCGGAGACGCTGATGAACCCCCACCTGCTCTACGCCCAGGCCATCAAGGGAAAGGTCTCCGGCCGCGGGATCGGTATTATCGACACGATCCACCTCATCGAGGTGGCCCGGGCCATCGAGATCCTCGCCGAAACGGGGTACCTGGACGGTGAGAAGCTGACCGGCCTGAAGGATTGGTTCGCAACGTACGCCAACTGGATGAACAGTCATCCCTACGGCCTTGCCGAAAAAGACCACGGCAATAACCACAGCACCTGGTGGGCCGCCCAGCTGGCCGCCTTCGCCCACCTGACGGAAAATGATACCCTGCTGGAGGTGGCCCGGAGCCAGTTTAAAAAGCTCCTCTCCGCCCAAATGGCCGACGACGGCGGTTTCCCCGAGGAGCTCGAACGCACCAAGCCCTACAACTATACCCTCTTCAACCTCGAAGGCTACTCCGTACTCTGCGAGATCGCCTCCACGCCCACGGATAACCTCTGGACCTACGAAGGCGAGCACGGCAGTTTCCGCAAGGCCTGGAATTTCATGCTCCCCTTCATCGGGGACAAGACCGACTGGAGTTACCCTCCGGACGTGCAGTACTTCGACCAGCTTCCCATTCAGACGACCGGTCTGCTGCTGGCGGCGAGGGCCTACGAAAACGAAGAAATGATGACCGTCTGGCGGCAACTCAGCCCCGACCGGCCATCGGAAGAGATCAACCGCAATTTCCCGATCCGGGAACCCATCCTCTGGCTACCCTAAATTTAAGAACGACATGCACTACAAATTATCACTCTTACTTTTTTTAAGTCTGCTTTGCACCTGCGTCCGCGCCCAGGTTACCTCCAACGCCACGGCCGGAAGCGGGAGCGGTTACCCCGCCCTGACCGCCAGCGGCTTCGAGATTGAAGACCCCGATTGCGTGCACACTGATTTCGGACCGCACGTCACCCAGGCCTTCGACGCGGAACTGGACCGCAACGTATTCGTTTTTCACAGCCACATCGAGGAGGACAACGACCGCTGCCTGGTCTTCGACCGGGTGCGGATGGAAATAAAGGGCAGCTCCAGTACCATTCCGGAACTGCGGCATAACCGTGGAGACACGACTTACTACCGCTGGAAATTCCGGCTCGACGAGGACTTCATCGGGGCGTCTTCCTTCTGTCACCTCTACCAGAATAAGGCCGTGGGGGGAGACGACACCAGTTTTCCGATCATCACCATCACGGCGCGCGCCAACCGGGTGGAAGTACTGCACAACGGCGGCGACAGCGGGGCCAACCTGGGCACCCTGGCGCAGGCCGACATCGGGCGCTTCCGCGGCCGCTGGGTAGAGGGCTACCTGCGTCAGGTCCACGACGAGGACGGCGAACTGGAGATCACGCTGCGCGACATGGCGACCGGTCTGACCATCCTGGAGTACACCAACGGGAACATTGATCTGTGGCGCGCCGGGGCGACGCTGAACCGTCCGAAGTGGGGGGTGTACCGCAGTAAGAACAGCGTGTTGCGGGACGAGGACGTGCGCTTCGCCAACTTCTGCGTCTCCGAGCAGGCCGAGGCCCTCTGCCCGGCGGAGGCCGTACTGGTGCCCGACACGGATGCCCCCACGGTACCGGACGGACTGGCGGTGACCGGCACCACCTTCACCACCGTGAGCCTGAACTGGCAAGCCTCCGCGGATGAATACGGTGTCAGCGCCTACGTGATCTACGCCGACGGTGATTCCGTAGCGACCACCCCGTCCACCGGGGCGGTGATCTCCGACCTGGCCACGGCAACCACCTACTCCTTTACCGTTGCCGCCCGCGATGCGGCCGGGAACGAATCCGCCCGGAGCGCGGCCGTTACCGCAACGACGGATGACGCCAATGCGCTACCCGGCCCCGCCACGAACCCCACTCCCGCGGACGGGGCTACGGACGTGCGCCCACGGTCCGGACTCAGCTGGACCGCCGGTGACAATACGGACAGTTACGAAGTGTTTTTCGGTACCGACCCCGATCCGGCTTCCGTGGGGACCCAGACGGCAAATAACTACCAGCCGGACATGGCTGCCAACGTCACTTACTACTGGCGCATCGCCGCCACCAACCAGAACGGTACCGTTAGCGGCCCGGTCTGGAGTTTCACCACCGGGTCGCTCACCGACGACCTGCCCTGGTACGTCTTCCGCGGCAACGCCCGCCCGGAAGTGGAAACCGACTTTTTCGAACTTAACAACGCCCCCGCCACACCGGCCCTGGACGTCATCCTGGACGACCCGGACTTCCCGGGTAACAACATCTTCGGCTACCGCAGCGACGGAGACAACTTCAAGTGGCGCTTCCGCCTGGGCACCCAGGACAGCACGCTGACCATCGTGACCCGCATCCGGGGGATCGACGCCGACGCCAGCGGTATGATGCACGTCGATATCCGCGCCTTCGGGTACCGGGAAAAGGTGCGCTTCAACAGCAGTAGCGTCAAACTGGAGCGTGCCGACCCCCAGGTGGAGGCGGAGTTGCCCTTCGACTGGGACGCCGGCTACCACACCGTTCGCATCGTCATGGACGGCCAGCGGACCACCGTCTACCTGGATGAGAGCGAGACCCCCTTCCTCACCGGAGTCACCGAAGAGGAAAGCCCGAGTACCTACGTGGAGTGGGGTAAGATCGGTGGCGAGGACTACGGGGCGTTCGTTGACTGGATGGCCATCAACATCACCGAAGCCAGCGCTCCGGGTACGGGTACCGACCTGCCGGAAGACCTCTTCCCCACGGTTAGTGACGCACCCTGGACGGTGTACCGCGCCGACGCCCGCCCCGAGGTGGAAACGGATTTTTACGAACTCAATACCTCCCCCGAGGTGCCCCTGCTGGACGAAATCATTCAGGACCCCAACGGCTCCGGCAATACCTACTACGGCTTCCGTAGTGACAGCGATAATTTCCGCTGGCGCTACCGCTTTGGCAATGAAGATTCCACGCTGACGATCGTAGCGCGCCTGAAGGCCGCCGACCCGGACCTGAACGGTATCATTTACTTCGAGACCCGGGCCTTCGGGTGGCGGCAGAAGGTGCGCATCAACCAGTCCACCATCAAGCTGGAAAGGACCGACAACGAGGCGGAGGCGGAGACGCCCTTCAACTGGAACGACGAGCTCCACGTCGTCCGTTTCGTAATCAGTGGCCCTACGATGACGGTCTACCTGGACGAAAACCCGGAGCCCTTCCTGACCGGTACCAGTAACGAAGCCACCACCAGTGACTACTTCGAATGGGGCAAGTCCGGCGGTGACGACTACGGAGCCATCGTGGACTGGATCGCCGTGAACCGGTCGGAACTGAGCGCACCGGGCCAGGGAACGCCCCTGCCGGAAGACCTTTTCATCAGCAGTGACGCCACCCTGGCCTTCCTCACCGTGGACGGGGTGGAGATCGATACTTTCCTGCCCTACCGGACGGAATACACGGTGCCGGTGGACTTCGGCCTGCCGGAACTGGCCTTCACGACCACCTCCGACTTTGCCGAAACCACGCTGGACCCGGCCGGGATGCCGAACGATACCACCTTCATCACCGTGACGGCGGAGGACGGGCTGACGACCAGGACGTACACCGTCATCTTCGAACAGGTCCTCTCCACCTTCGATGCCGGGCTGCAGTCCACCATCGGTGTTTACCCCAACCCGACGACCGGAAACGTTACGCTGACCCTGCCCGAACAGGGTAATTTCACCGTAACCGCCTACGGGCTGGACGGTCGTCAGCTACTGGCTTCCCGGCCCGCCCTCAACGGTCAGCGACTGGACCTCTCGGCCCTGAACCAGGGGGCTTACTTCCTGATGATCCGGGCGGAATCCGGTAAGCTGGCCCGTCTCCAAGTAGTCGTCAGGTAGTACTTTGCCCCCCAAAAAGAAAGTTCATGCAGATGAAAGACAAAGTAGCGGTCATTACCGGCGGTAACGGCACCCTCGGTAATGCCTTCGTACGGGCCCTCGCGGGTGCCGGGGCACGGGTGTACATCCTGGGGCGGAACACCGAAAAATCAGCGGCGGTCGTGGCCGATTTCGCCAAGGAAGGTCTGAGTATCGAAGCGGTCGAATGCGACGTTTTGGACGAGGGCGCGGTCGCGGGTGCAGTCGACACCGTGATGCGCCAGTCAGGGCGGGTGGATATCCTCGTCAACGGCGCCGGTGGGAACCGCCCGGGGGCCACCGTCGGACCGGACAGTTCCATCTTCGAGCTGGGCATCGATGACTTCCGTCAGGTAAACGATCTGAACCTCCTCGGGACCGTCATTCCCAGTATCGCCTTTGCCAAACCGATGGTCGACCAGGGCAGCGGCTGCATCGTCAACATCTCCTCGATGGCGGCCCTGCTACCGATCTCCCGGGTGGTGGGCTACTCCGCGGCGAAGGCCGCCGTGGACAATTTCACCCGCTGGCTGGCCGTGGAGCTGGCCGCCAAGTACGGGGAGGGTATCCGGGTGAACGCCATCGCCCCGGGCTTTTTCATTGCCGAACAGAACCGAAAACTCCTGCTGGAGGAAGACGGCAGTCTCACCCGGCGGGGAAACACCATCATCAGCCAGACCCCGCTGGGGCGCTTCGGACGACCGGAGGAACTGATGAGTACGTTGCTCTGGCTGTGCGACGACCAGCTCTTCCTTCGTCAACGGCATCGTCGTGCCGGTAGACGGGGGCTTCAGTGCTTTCTGTGGCGTATAATAGTACGATATGAAAAACTTAGAACAAACCTGGCGCTGGTACGGACCGGAAGACGCCGTCAGCCTGGCCGACGTACGACAATCGGGGGCGACGGGGGTCGTCACGGCCCTCCACCAGATTCCGAACGGGGAAGTCTGGCCCGTCTCCGCCATCCGGGAGCGCAAGGAACTGATCGAGGCGGCCGGTCTGCGCTGGTCGGTGGTGGAGAGTATCCCGGTACACGAAGACATTAAGCGGCGCTCCGGGAACTTCGCGACCTGGATCGAGCACTACAAGACCAGCATCCGCAACCTGGCCGGCCTGCGGTATCCCGGTCGTGACCTACAACTTCATGCCCGTCATGGACTGGACGCGAACCGAGTTGGAGTACAGGCTGCCCGACGGCAGTGAGGCCCTCTACTTCGAGCGCGCCGCCATCGTGGCCTTCGACCTCTTCATCCTCAAACGGCCGGGGGCGGAAGGTGATTACACGCAAGACGACCGGCGGACCGCCGCCGAACGCTTCGCGCGGATGACCGAGACCGAGCAGGAAAGGATCACCCGCTTCATCACCGCGGGGCTGCCCGGGGGAACCACCGAGAGCAACGCCGGCCTGGATGGTTTTCAGCGGACCCTGGACACCTACGCCGACATCGACGCGGACCGGCTACGGGACAACCTCGTCGCTTTCCTGCGGGAGATCGCCCCGGTAGCCGGAGAGGTGGGGGTTAAACTGGCCATCCACCCGGACGACCCGCCCTTTCCCCTGCTGGGTCTGCCCCGTATCCTGAGTACGGAGGCCGACGCCCGGGCGGTGCTGGAGCGGGTAGATCACCCCGCCAACGGTCTGTGCTTCTGTACCGGGTCGTTCGGGGTCCGGCCGGACAACGACCTGCCCGGCATGGCGCGGCGGTTGGGTGACCGGATCCACTTCATTCACCTGCGCGCCACCAAGCGGGACGCGGCCGGTAATTTCTACGAGGCCGATCACCTCGACGGCGACGTCGACATGTACGCGGTCATGAAGGAGTTGCTGATCCATGCCGGAAAGCAAGCCGTCAGTATCCCGATGCGACCGGACCACGGTCACCGGATGCTGGACGACCTGCACAAGCAAACCAACCCCGGCTACTCGGCCATCGGTCGCCTGCGGGGGCTGGCGGAATTGCGTGGGCTGGAACTGGGCATCCTGCGGGCGCAGCAAGACCGTGATTCATGAAGAACTTCCTGGACCAGAATTTTCTGCTGCAGACCCCGACGGCCGAGCGGCTGTACCACGAGTACGCCGCCGGTCTGCCGATCATCGACTACCACAACCACCTCTCGCCGGAGGAAGTCGCGACCGACCACCGGTTCCGGAACATCACCGAGGTCTGGCTGTACGGAGATCACTACAAGTGGCGGGCCATGCGGGCCAACGGGATCGACGAGCGGTACATCACCGGAGATGCCCCGGACCGGGAGAAATTCAGGAAGTGGGCGGAGACCGTTCCGCGCACCATCCGTAACCCGCTCTACCACTGGACCCACCTGGAGCTCCAGCGGTACTTCGGGATCAGCGAGTTGCTATCCGGAAAGAATGCGGATGCGATCTACGATGCGACGACGGAACAACTGCAACAGCCGGACTACAGCAGTCTCGGGTTACTCCGCAAGATGAACGTGGAGGTGGTGTGCACGACCGACCACCCTACCGATACCCTCCGCTTCCACCGGGAACATCGCACCCGCGCGCCGTCGCCCCTGCTGCTGCCCACCTTTCGCCCCGATAAATTTCTGACCATCGGCGCGGACGATTACTTAACCTACTTGCGTAAACTGGAGGAGATCACGGGGAATGAAATCAGGACTTTCGACCAGTTACTCGCCGCCCTGGAAGAGCGGATCGACGTCTTCCACGAACTGGGCTGCCGGCTCTCCGATCACGGGCTGTCCCAGCTGCATCCCGATGTCCAAACCCAGGTGAATCTGGACGTCGTGATGGAAAACAGACGAACGAAACCTAACGGGAACTCCGCAGCGGACTATCGCCAGTTCCAGATGACCTTACTGCGCGAACTCGGCAAAATGTACCACGCCCGCGGGTGGACGATGCAGTTGCACCTGGGGGCGATCCGCAACAACAACATCCGGCTGCTCACCCAGGTGGGGGCGGACGTGGGCTGCGACAGCATCGGAGATTTTCCCCAGGCGGAGGGGCTGGCGAACTTCCTCGCCGTACTCGATGTCCAGGGTAAGCTACCGAAAACCATCCTCTACAACCTGAACCCCCGCGACAACGAGCTCTTCGCCACCATGGCCGGCAACTTCAACGACGGCAGCGTGGCGGGGAAGATCCAGTGGGGGTCCGCCTGGTGGTTCCTCGACCAGAAGGACGGGATGGAGAAACAACTCGACGCCCTCTCGAATATGGGGCTGCTGAGCCGCTTCGTCGGCATGCTGACGGACAGCCGCAGTTTCCTCTCCTTCCCCCGCCACGAGTATTTCCGGCGCATCCTCTGCAACCTGCTGGGCAACGACGTAGACCAAGGGCTGCTGCCCCACGACCTCGAGCTGCTGGGCAGTACGGTGCAGGACATCTGTTACCGCAACGCGAAAAGCCACTTTGATTTTCACTCCCACAACGTAACGAAGGCATGAGGCACATCATTTACGGGCTGGCGCTGTGTTGCCTGTTCCTGTTTTCGGGGTGCGAGGACCTGGGGGGCAAGCGGGTGGTCTACCTGGCGCACACGCTGCCGACCTCCCACCCCGTTCACCGGGGCATGGAGGTTTTCGCGGAAAGCCTGCGGACACGTTCGGCGGGCGCGATGGACGTCAAGATATTTCCCGACGGCCAGCTCGGTACGGAGCGGGAGGTACTCGAACTGCTCCAGATCGGCAGCATCGCCATGACCAAGGTCAGCGCGGCGACCATGGCCAACTTCGCCCCGGAGTACCGGGTGCTCGGCGTTCCCTACCTCTTCCGCGACCAGGAACACATGTTCGACGTGCTGGAGGGGCCGACCGGCAAATCCATCCTCGAAGCCGGCAGCGACTACCTGCTGAAGGGGCTGTGTTTTTACGATGCCGGCAGCCGGAGTTTCTATACCGTCAGGAAGCCGGTGCGGACGCCGGAGGACCTGGCGGGAATGAAGATCCGGGTCATGAATCACCAGATGTCGGTTGACATGGTCAACGAAATGGGGGCCTCCGCCACCCCGATGGCCTACGGAGAGCTCTACTCCGCCCTCGAGCAGGGGGTGGTCGACGGGGCGGAGAACAACCCGCCTTCCTTCGTCACTTCGCGGCCACTTCGAGATCGCCAAGTACTACACCCTGGACGAGCACAGCTCCATCCCCGACGTCCTGGTGATGGGCACGGAATACTGGAAGACCCTCGGGGAACGGGAGCAGGAGTGGATCATGGAAGCCGCCCGGGCCTCCGCCGCGGCACAGAAGGTCTTCTGGGCCGAAAACGTCGCGGCCTGTATGACCCAACTCGCCGCCGAAGGGGTAGAGATATTCAAGCCGGAAAAATCGCTCTTCGCGGAGAGTGCCCGGGCGGTGCTGACCGAGTTCAGTAAGGACCCTTTAATGAAGGAATTGGTGGCGGAAATTCAGGGGCAGTGAGGGGCGTTGCATTGGCCACGGAGAATCGCACGGAGGCTGCCGCCGTTACTCCCGCGTCTCTGGGTGCCCTCTGTGTAACTGCTCCGTGCGCCGCTCCGTGACCTAAATCATACAAAGCATGATAAACCGCTACTAAAGTACGAAGATGCAAAACCTCTACCACCACCTGAACCGCGCCATCGAGTACCTCCTCGTGACCATCTTCGGCCTGCTGGTCCTCGACGTGCTCTGGCAGGTGTTCGGCCGCTACGTGCTCAACCAATCCTTCTCCTTCACCGAGGAGTTCGCCCGCTTCGCCCTCATCTGGCTGACCATCCTGGGGGCGGCCTACCTCAACGGCCGGCGGGAGCACCTGTCCATGGACTACTGGCTGAATAAACTGTCCGCGGAAGCCCGGGCGAAGCGACTGAGGATCATCGAGGTGTTCATGTTCGTCTTCGCCCTCATCGTGATGGTGATCGGCGGGGGGAACCTGGTCTACACCACCCTGCGGCTGGGTCAGCTGTCGGCCGCCATGCAGGTGCCGCTGGGCCTGGTGTACGCCATCGTGCCGGCGAGCGGATTGCTGATCATGTTCTTCTCCATTTACAATTTCCGCCACCATGAGCATTGAGGTCATCAGCATTATCTTACTGTTTGTCAGCTTCTTCGGTCTGCTGGGTTACGGGGTGCCCGTGGCCTACAGTATCGGTATTTCCACGACACTGACCATGCTGCTGAACATCGCCTTCCTGCCGGGGATCACGACGGTCTCCCAGCGGATGACGACCGGAATCGACAGCTTCTCCCTGCTCGCCATCCCGTTTTTCGTACTGGCGGGGGAACTCATGAACCAGGGCGGCGTAGCGAACCGGCTGATCAACCTGGCCAAATCGCTCGTCGGGAGTTTACCGGGCGGACTGGCCTACGTCAATACCCTGGCGGCGATGCTGTTCGGGGCCATCTCCGGTTCCGCCGTGGCGGCGGCCTCGGCCATCGGCAGCGTGATGACCGACCGGATGGAGGCCGAGGGCTACCCCCGCCCCTTCAGCGCCGCGCTCAACATTACCGCCTCCACTACGGGGCTGTTGATCCCCCCCAGTAACGTGCTGATCGTTTACGCGCTGGCCAGTGGCGGCGCGGCTTCGGTGGCCTCCCTCTTCATTGCCGGTTACGTTCCGGGGCTGCTGGTGGGGCTGGCCCTGATGGTCGTGGCGGCGGTGATCGCCCGCAAGCGGAAATTTAACCGGGGGGAGCGGGTGTCCTTCTCCCGGATCTGGACGGACTTCCGCCGGGCCTTCTTCAGTCTGCTCATGCTGGTGGTCATCGTCGGCGGCATCGTGCAGGGCATCTTCACCGCGACCGAGGCCGCCGCCATCGCCGTACTCTACGCCCTCGTGCTCGGCTTCGCCTACCGGTCCATCTCGGTGAGGCAACTGCCCGCGATCATCCTGGCCAGCGCCAAGACCACGGCGGTGGTGATGTTCCTGATCTGTACCTCGATGGCCATGTCGTGGCTGTTCTCCTTCGAGAGTATCCCCCAGCTGATGACCGACTTCCTGCTGGAAACGGTCTCCAGCCCCGTCCTGATCTTCCTGCTCATCAACCTGACCCTGCTGGTGGTCGGTACCTTCATGGACATGACGCCCGCGGTGCTGATCTTCACGCCGATCTTCCTACCCGTGGTCACCAGTCTGGGCATGGACCCGGTACACTTCGGCATCATCATGGTCCTCAACCTCTGCATCGGGCTCTGCACGCCGCCGGTGGGTACCATCCTGTTCGTGGGGGCGGGGGTGGCGAAAATTTCGGTGTCCAAGGTCATCAGACCCCTGCTGCCCTTTCTCGGGGCGATGGTCTTCGTGCTGTTACTGATCACTTACTTCGAGGACATCACGCTGTGGTTGCCGCGGGCACTCGGGCTGTAACCGGGCGCGGACGCAGGTGCAAGGTTCGCTAAAGGCGGCAAGCCGGACAACCGGGTTTACTCCCACGGCTCTTCGTTAACTTTGCACCCGCGCGCCGTCGGCTCATCCTGATAAAATCCTTCCCCGTGAACCCCAATTCCCTGATTGTTCTGCTCTCCTTCCTGATCTGCCCCCTCCTCCTCTTCGGTCAGGAGGATGAGGTGTCCGTCCTGACCGATCAGCTGTATAGCATCGAAAATTTTCAGTTTCGCCTGGGTACGGCCCTGGAAACCAATGCTGATTTCCAGGCCTACGCGGAGGATGAGGATTTTGTCCGGGTGATGGGTGGGCTGGCCCGGGAAACCGCGCTGCCCGCCTACGCCGGGACCATCCGCGCAATGCTTCAGGACCGGATGACGGAGAGTGAGGTAGATAGCCTGATCCAGCTGATGAATTCGCCCTACGGAGACATCATCCGCAAGTTCTCCGAACTGGACAACGAAGTGATGGAACCCCGGTTGTCGAATTACGTCAGCGAGATCGTTGCCGCTACCCTGGACAGCATGCACGTCCGGGACAGCCTGCTGTTTGCCCTGACGTCTCCCTACGACCTGAGCACCATTATGGACGGCAGTTACACCAGTACCCTGCCCTACGGAACGGAACTGAAGATCGTACGCACCGGCGACCGGCAGGTGGAAAGTTCCGCGGAGGTCGACGTGGAATTTGGGATCAAATGGCTGACCAATAACAAGTACGTGCTGTCCAACCGGGAGGGGAACGTACACGGTTTCACGAAAGAAGTCACCGTGAATATTTACGAGGTGGACGGAAACGTATTCAGGTATGTCTTTAAAATGCCTGACGGCACTTACCTGAAGGACGAGTTGGTCAAACAGAGCCACGCCTCCTACGCCCAGGAGATCCTCAGTTTCCAGACCGGACTGAACCATTCCTACTACTACCCCGCCACCTCTCCCCTGCCCCCGGCGAAGCTGACCGCCTTCCGCGAACTGGGCGGCCACGATTTCTTCGCCACCGACCCGGCCATGCGCGTTACGGCCGAACTGGAGGTGCTCCCGGAGGACGGCAGGGCGGAGTTGGTCACCAGCAACGAAAGCACGGTCGATTACCGGGTTTACGGAAAGGCTACTTTCCGGTTGCGGGGTGAGCCGGTTACGCTGACCGTACTGCAAAGTCTGATCACCGACGAGGACGGTAACGCTTCGGAGCACCTCTTCGTCCCCTTCACCGACCGTACCTCCGGGGAGACCACCTACGGCGGCGGCCGCTACCTGGACGTTCGCATTCCCGAGGACCCGTCCCGGCTCGTGCTGGACTTCAACAAGGCCTACCAGCCCTACTGCGCCTACACGGACGGTTACGCCTGCCCGGTGCCTCCGGCCGAAAATTTCATTGACTTGGCCGTTACGGCCGGGGTTCGCCAGATCGGGTTATAGCGTTTTGGCCGTTGTAATCTACAATCACGAAAATTTATCCTTTTATCAAATAAAATTGGGTGGTAAATAGCAACTTTCGGTATTAATATGTAGTATGCGACACTACCCACACTACTTCCGAATGAGCGAAACGAGAATTGAAATTTTGCAGTCTGCCTGTGATACCTGCAACTTATACATCCAGCTCCAACGTACGGCTCACCGCGGCACCTCCCGGGTAAGCGATACCGCGACCGGCAAGCTCCTGCAACTGACCGATTACTACTTCGAACTGGCGCAACGCAACCCCTTACCGGCCACGCTGACAACGGAAGACCTGCTGCGCATACGGGATGACATCGAGCAGACGGATGGTACGCCGGCGCCGCCCGACCTCCACCCGCTGTACACGAAACTGGAAGGCTGGTTCCTGATCGCCCTGCCCGATTTCATCCCCTCCTCCGTGGACCAGCATCGCACGGATAACGAACACAATAAGCGGATGCTGCGGAGCAACCGCGATCTGCGTTCCACTTATCGGGTGCGGGGCGAAGAACTAATGGACGCCGGGCGGCTGTCCGTAGACGGTTTCCGGGAAAAGAAAAACGAACTTACCCACGCCTGTACCGAACTCCGCCTGTGGTTGGAAGCCGACCGAATCACCGTAGACAATGCACAAAATGCTGATTTCGAAGCATTTATTTCTACCATCAGGCAAGCTACCCACGGGGGCGATTTTCTCGAGGCCACCGCCAACGTCCTCGCTTTCATCAACGGGCTGACCGCTTTCCGCATCGTATAACATCAATATACCACCGCATGTCTACGAGAATATGGATGTTGTTATTACTCGTTCTGATCAGCCTGCCGCTACCGGCTCAGAGCGTCGTACAGGATATCGAACGCCTCTCCGAGCTTCGCCACGCGATCGCGGACGCCCCCGGAGAAAGGAGGGGGAGAACCGCCGCCCTGGACGAGCTGGTCGCCACGCTCGCCTACTACGCCACCGCACCCGATACGTCGTCGGCCAGGGAGTTATTCGCCGGCGCTGACCTCCTCCACCACATCCGGGATAACCAATACCTGATCAATTACCTGCTGGACGCGAAGCTCTACGAACCGATCTACGGACATACGGTGTCTCCCCGCTACGGTTACCGCGAAACCTCCTTTCCGAACCGGGGTGATTTTTTGAAACAGCCGGACCCCGCCGGTCTGTTTAAGGATTCCGGCCCCTTCGACTTTAATTTCGCCCGCGAACAGGCCCGGCTTAAGGCTCCTACGCTGAGTTCCCTCACGGCTTCCGCCCGGGCCACCTCCGACCGGGTGGGGGGAGAGAATTACGTCAGCAGCGCCATCATCGGCCTATCGGATTTTATCGCCCAGCGTGCCCAGGAGGAACTGAATTATACCTTCCTGACCCACCTGCGCGACGAACTGGACGATAACAACCTGAACTACCTGTTCCCGAATACGGTGGATTTTCTTCCGGGGCTGGACCTGCTGAACTATAAGTCGATCCTGCCCAGCATCCGTCAGGCATTCTCCAAGGACCTCAACCAGCTGTCCTTTAACCTGGGCAATTACCTCGGCGCGAGCAACGCAAACGGGTACGCCGACCCCCGCCTGGCGAATATCCTCCTCATTTACCAGGTGCTCGAGCTGGGTTTTCGGGAGGTCTCGATCGCGGACATACTTGGATTTACGGTCAGCCGACTGGCCAGCAACCGGGCCGGACTCGAGTCTGCCATCAACCACGAGCTCTCCGATACCACCCTCCTGGCGCGTAACGGCCGCCGGGAGATCGTGGGAGCCCTCCAGCGACTGGACGGTAGCATCCTCGACCTGGACGAGGCGGTAGAGGATGCCGTTTCGGAGCTGGGCAATCTGCGGGACCTGCTGCGCGATCCGACCGCCGCGCTCGCCGAGGATGACACCCTCAAACTGGCCTTTGAACGGCTGAAGGCGGCGAACCCCGGCACCCCCGCCATCGTGTTCGACGACCGCTGGGCCAAGAACGCGGGCAGTCAGCCGCGGGGCATCCTGGAGGCCTGGCTGGGCGGAACGGAAGCCGTTGCCTTTTACCAGGCCAATCCGAGCCTGGCGTACTTCGACCGCCAGTACGCTGGGGGGGCGAAGAAAAGTACGCCACGGGAACTGCGGACCGCCGGTCTTATCGGCGTCCGGGCCCTGTTGGATAAACGGACCACCCTGGATTTCTACTACGGACTGGAAGACACCCTCGTTGCCCACGCCAATGCCTACCTGGAACTGCGGGAACGGCTGGCGCAGAGGAACCAGGCGTACTACCCCGTGAAGGCCGTGGAGGAGCTCTCCGCCCGGATCAGGGCGGAACAAGCAGCGGTGGAAGCGGCGGGGAAAGACCCCCTGCCCTACGACCTGCTCTACCGGCTCACCGAAGAGATTCGTGGCCTGCCCGATTCGACCGATAACGAACGGACGATCCTCCGGACCAAAAAAATACTCGCCCCGATCGAAGATCGGTTCCTGGCCCGGGTACGCTGGGATTCCCTCTCCGATAGCCCGGAGCGCCAACGGCAGCGGCGTATCCTCGAGGAAAACAAGCGGACGGTAAGTTTTCCCGGCCTACTGAGTGCCATCGACCGGGTCTACGATGACTTCGGCAGCCTCGAACGCTCCCTGGAGGAGGCGACCGCTCTAACCGCCGCCCCGCTGTCGGCTGCCCTCGGCAACGTGAAAACCTACTCTTCCATCTTCGGCATTTCCCAGCAGCTGTTTTTTCTTCTTCACCGGCAGCGGGATACGATGAATACCCCTGTCTACGAGAAATCGGAGTCCATCGCACCCCTCCTGCTGGATGGGGACCGCAGCAATTTACTGCGGGGTATTTCCTTCCAGCGTTTCTCCAGCGTTCCCACCTTCGGCACCCTCGACCCGGGGCAACTCGGTGGTCTGGTGCTGGACTTTTCCACGATACTGGACCGTCTCAACCAGCCGCTGACGGCGGACGAGATCGCTGATCCCCGCCTCAGCAAGCGCATCCGGACGGTAGCATTCATTACCCAGGCGACCAAAACCATCCTGGAAGCTCCGGTGCTCACGCTCCCCGGTATCGATACCACTTTCTCGCTCGCCCAGCGGGTGGACAACTTCGGCAAGGTAGCGGAGATCAGTACCCAGTTCAACGAATTGTTCCGACTCTCGCAGACCGGACAGTACCGCTACGCGATCACCAACCTGCTGGAGATCATCAAACTTTTCGACCCGCCCGCTACGACTCCCCGCAAGTCACTTACCCGCCAGCGGTCGAAACTGCTGGAACTGCAAACTCAAACCCCGACTACCCCGGCGGACATCGCTACCCTGGAACGGCGGATCGACCGGACGGAAAAGGCGATCCGCAACCTGGAAGGGCGGGATTCCCTGAGGGTTTCCAACGACTTTTTCACCTACGCCACCTTCATGGCCGACGTGGCCGCCGCCGACAATTCCGAGGCCTTCGTAGCCGCGCTCCGCTCCGTCGCCCTCCCGAGGGGCAGTTCCGCCTTTAAGCGGAATAACAACGCGAGCCTGGAACTCGGGGCCCTCGCCGGCCTGTCGGTGGGCCGGGAAAGATTACTGCTTCCGGCCGGTTTCGCGGCGACCGGCTTCCGGCAAAACGCCGTAGTCGCGGCCGTCTTCATGCCCGTCGGTATCGTGTACAGCAACAAGTTACGTTCGCCCAGCAAGCCCGCCCGCGGGGGCACCTACTCCATCTTCACGAGCATCCTCGACCTGGGGGCCGTGGCGGCCTTCCGCTTCGGCAAGGACGACAGTCCGGTACAGTCGCTTCCCGAGCTGAAAATTGCCAACGTCATCGCGCCGGGGGTGCACCTGCTCTACCAGTGGCCCCGCTCTCCGTTTGCGACCGGCGTGGGCATTCAGAACGGACCGAACGTTCGCCGGTACGACCCCGGAACGGGGGAAGCAGCACGCGACCTGCGGGGCTATCGTATCATGTTTTCGGCCACCATCGACGTTCCGATCTTCCGCTTGTGGGGCAGTAATTAAGGGGTGAGTTTTAAACGACGGCTTTTGCGCGGACGCAGGTGCAATGCTTACATTGACCTTCAAAAAGGTCGATACATGCAGTCTAAAAAAATCTTTTTCTGGTCCCTTACCGTGGCCCTCGCCGGATTTCTCTTCGGATTCGACACCGTGGTCATTTCGGGAGCCGACCTCTCCCTCCAGGCGCTGTGGGGGAAGAGCGAGGCGTTTCACGGCTTCGTCATCATGGCCTCGGCCCTGTGGGGAACCGTGGTCGGGGCCCTCTTCGGGGGGATACCCACGGACCGGATCGGGCGGAAGAACACCCTGATCGTTATCGGGGTGCTGTACCTCCTTTCGGCCCTGGGCTCGGCCCTGGCGACCGACCCCTGGATATTCGCCGGCTTCCGGTTCCTGGGTGGCCTGGGGGTCGGGGCTTCCACGATTGCCGCGCCGGCCTACATCGCGGAGATCGCACCGGCCAGGGACCGGGGAAGGCTGGTGGCGCTCTACCAGTTCAACATCGTTTTTGGCATCCTGGTGGCCTTTCTCTCCAACTGGTTACTGAGCGGGCTCGGCGATAATGCCTGGCGGTGGATGATCGGGGTGGAGGCCGTTCCCGCGTTGATTTACGCGGGAATGGTCCTCACCGTGCCGCGCAGCCCCCGCTGGCTGCTGACCTACCGCAAGGACCGGACGGCAGCGGCCGATACCCTCCGCCTGATCGACCCCGGTAGCGACCCGGAACCCCTGCTCGACCGGATCGTGGCGGAGCAAGCCACCACCGACAACCGGGAGACGATCTTCTCGAAGAAGTTCCGCCTGCCGCTTATGCTGGCCTTCCTGATCGCCTTCTTCAATCAGTTCTCCGGCATCAATGCCTTCCTGTACTACGCGCCGCGCATCTTCGCCCTGGCCGGTCTGGAGGAAAGTTCCGCCCTCCTCAGCAGCGTCGGGCTCGGCGTTACCAACCTGGTGTTCACCCTGATCGGGCTGAGCCTGATCGATAAGCTGGGCCGCCGGCAACTGATGTACATCGGCTCGGTGGGCTACATCATTTCCCTCTCGATGGTCGCCATCGCCTTCCACCAGGAGTGGGAAGGCATGGCCGTTCCCTTCTTCCTGTTCCTGTTCATCGCCGCCCACGCCATCGGGCAGGGTACGGTGATCTGGGTCTTTATTTCCGAGATCTTCCCCAATCACCTGCGGGCGGCCGGGCAGTCCTTCGGCAGTTCGGTCCACTGGGTGCTGGCGGCGATCATCCCGTCGGTGGTTCCCCTGCTGTTCACCAGGATCGGCACCACCCCGGTGTTCGCTTTTTTCGCCTTCATGATGTTCCTCCAGCTGCTCTTCGTCTGGCGGATGATGCCGGAAACGAAGGGGCGTTCGCTGGAAGCGGTTTGATCAGCGCCCCGACACCCCGATCCCCGTCAGGATCAGGGCTCCGCTCACCAGGTGAAAGGGCAGTACCGGCGCCCCCCACCAGACCGCCGCCAGTGCCGCCGCCAGGGGAATTACGTTGAGGAACAAGCCCGCCCGGGACGTCCCCGCCCGACTCAGCCCCCAGTTCCAGAGCAGGTAGGCCACCGCCGTTCCACCCACCCCGATTCCGACCGCCCAACCCCAGTAAGCCGGAGTGTGCTGCAACGTCAGACCCGTGGGAACGAGCAGGGCGACCAGCAGAAAAGCCACCAGACAGATACCGTTCGTGAGCAGCGTGAAGACGGAATTAGCAATTCCCTGCCCGTACTTTTTAGCCAACAGGTGGTAGAGCGCGAAGGTGGAAGCGGATATGAGGATCAGCAGATCGCCCCGGTTGAAGTCCAGCTCCAGCAAGGCACTGAATTCCCCCTTGCCCAGTAGCCAGAGGACCCCCACCAGGGAGATGGCCGCGCCCAGTATTTGTCGGGGCCGAATGACGGTCTTGTTCAGTAAGCGGGAAAAACCAATGACCAGTAAGGGGTTGAGGCTGGCAATCAGGGCGGCATTCAACGGCGACGTATACCGAAGCCCGAGAAAAAAGAACAGGTTAAATCCGAATAACCCCACCAGTCCGGTAAAGGCCGCGCCGCCAAATTGCTCACGCGTGAGGCGTAAGTCCCTTAGCTGATAGCCGGTCAGCAGCAGCAACACGCCCACGCCCAGCACGTAGCGCCAGAGGGCGGCCTCCAGGAAGGAGGATTCGGTCAGCATAAAGCCGGCGAAATGGAAGTTCAGCCCCCAGAGACAGGCGGTAGTGAAGAGGGCAAGATTGGCGCGCATGGGGCAATAGTACGTCAGTAGTCCGGAAAGCTACCGGGAACTGAGTTTTGGCTCCCCACCCCGGAACCCCACAAACTCCAGCAACGCATCATTCCGCCCCGCCACCAGGTACTCCTCCTCCCCCACCTGCAACCGCACCAAATCCTTTACGTCTCCGTTCAGGAATAGCCCGCTCTCGGCGGAGGGAACGGCCGTGAAGCCGCCCTTCCCGTCTCCGGCCAGCAGTAGCCCGTGTCCCGCATCCGCCCGGGGCGTTTCCACTTCGGATTGGTACAGGTTACCCGCCACCACGGCATCCAGGTGGCCATCGCCGTTAAAATCCCCGGTGATCGCCTGGTTAATGGGGGCAATTTGCGCCAGCTGGGGCAACCGCCGCAGGGTGAAGTTCCCGCCGTCGTTTTCCAGGTAGTAACTGGCAAAAGTGCTCACCTGGTAATGAATGCCTTCCTCCAACTTGTCTTCCTCATAAACGTCCGTGATTTTGGCCGTTGAGAACTCGTCGTAGGTCTTGAATTTCTTGGCAATGTCCGGCATCTGCTCCGAACTGCACTGACGGCCCCGCACGGGGTACTGCTCCCCTTCGTTGTAGTAACTCAGGACGATGTCCTGCGTCCGGTTGCCGTCGAAGTCATTCAGGAAGACATCGAAAGTTTCGGTTTCGGTGGCCTGGTACTTGTAGTTCTCGCCCAGGTTTCCGGCAATGAGGTCCAGGTCGCCATCCGCGTCGAAGTCCGCGGCCGTCAGGCTGAACCACCATCCGGTCGCCTCGGTCAGGGCACTCAGGATTCGGGTGCGGAAGGTCCCCTGCTCGTTAGCCAGGAGGGTGGGCGACATCCACTCCCCGGCAATCATCACGTCATCCCAGCCATCACCGTCGTAATCCCCCACGGCGGCTGAGGTGACCAACCCGGCGCTGCGGAGCATGGGCGCCCGTTCGTCGGTCACGTCCGCGAAACGGGGTTTTCCCGGCGTACTCCGGTTCTCGAGCAGGTAACTGTCCGCCGGGTAGGGATAATTGTAGGGCATGAGCCGGCCGGTCACCAGCAGGTCCTGGTCGCCGTCCCGGTCGTAATCCAGGGCGACCACCCGGCCGCCACTGCTCCTGATCTCGGGCAGTGCTTCCCGCACCCGTTCCAGAACGCCGCCCCCGACGTTCAGGTACAGTCGGTCCTGGTAACCCTGGGAGTTAGGGGTGAACTCATTGCCCCCGCTGACCACGTACAGATCCTGGTCGCCGTCCCCGTCGGCATCGAAAATGAGGCTGCCCAGGTCCTCGTGGTTACGGTCCGTCAGCAGCCAGGCGTCCTTTTGCTGCTCGAAACTTCCGTCCGGTAGTTGGTAGAACAGCCCGCCGGGGTAGGAAGTCGCCGCGCCGATGTAGATGTCCTCCAGTCCGTCGCCGTTCAGGTCGCCCGTGCTCATCCCCGGCCCGAAGGCGGAAGTTTTGTGGGGCAACAACCGCTCTTTCTTAAAATCATCGTACACGTTCTCCTTGTGGGCGTAGGTCAGCGGGGCGTTGACTACGGCAGTGAACGGCCGTTCCGCCACCACGGGCGGGGTCGCCGCCGCTCCCGCGTCCGCATAGCGGAGGGTGAGCGGGACGCCGGCCGCCACTCCTTCCAGTTCCTGGGCTTTGCCGTCCGGCCAGGTGACGGTAAGTTTTTCTATCCGCTCTGCCGCCCCCACTCCAAAGTAGAGCACCGGGGGAACGGAAGACTGAAAGCCCCGGCTCATGGTCAGTTCCTGGTACTGCCGGCTGCCGTCGGCTAACTCCAGGCTCACCTTGGTACCGATGCCGAGCGGGTTCCGGGTTGGTCCTTCCAGTTGTATGGCCAGGGAACTCAGGGATTTCGGTACCGTATTTTCGAAAAAGCTGATTCCCTCGTCAATGTTATTCATCACTACCTCCAGGTCGCCGTCGTTGTCCAGGTCCGCGTAAACCAGCCCGTTGGAAAAGCCGGTGTGGTGAAAGCCCCAGCGGTCGTTGGCCGTCTCGAAGGTCAGGTCACCGAGATTGCGGAAAACGTAATTGTCGATCGGTTCGGAGGGGATGGCGAGCGCCCGCTTGAGCAGGCTGTCGGGATGTCGCTTTTCCCCCTCCAGGTTCTTGAAGTAATCCTTATTATTGATCTCCCGGCGGGTGCCGTTGGAAACGATCAGGTCCTTCCAGCCGTCGTTGTCCAGGTCGGCGAACAGCCCGCCCCAGCTCCAGTCCGTCGAGGATACGCCGGCCATCCGGGAGATTTCCGAGTACCGGGGCGTTCCGTCGGCATCCTGTCCCACCCAGAGTTGCAGACTGTTCTGCATGTACTGGGTATTGAACCCGGCTTTTTGCAGGTCTTCGAATAACTTCGGGTTCATGCTGGCCATACTGGCCTTGGAACGGCGGTTCAGGGCCGCGTCCATGTCCACCTGGAAGATGTCCGCCTGTCCGTCATTGTTGTAGTCGGCGATATCCGCCCCCATCCCGTAGAAGGAAGTATGTCCGGCCGCGCGGTTCACCACCTCCCGGAAGGTTCCGTCCTGGTTGTTGAGGTAGAGCAGGTCCGGACTGTCGAAATCGGAACTGACGTAGAGGTCCGTCCAGCCGTCCTGATTCAGGTCGGCCGCCGTGGCGCTCAGGGAGAGGGTATAGGTACGTACGCCCGCCTCCCGGGTTACCTTGGTAAATTGCTCGCCGTCATTCCGGTAGAGGTTATCGGTCTGTACGTCCGTCACGTACTTCATGAACTGAAAGTAACCGTAGGTGGTCGCGGTGACCGGCGTAATGGGATAATTGGCAACGTAGCAATCGAGGTCGCCGTCCCGGTCGTAGTCAAAGAAGGTGGCGTGGACGGAATTCCCGGGATCGGCGAGTCCGAAGGCCTCCGCTCTTTCCTCGAATACAGGGATTGCACCTGCGTCCTCGCCCGATGTTACTCCTGTATTTACGAATAACTGATTCTTTTTTTCGCCCTTTCTTCCCCCTACGGACAGGTAGATATCCAGCAGCCCGTCGTTGTTGATGTCCACCATCGTGGTGCCCGTGTACCAGCGGTCGTCCCCCCCTACCCCGGCGGCTACGGTCACCTTTTCGAAGGTCAGTCCGCCCCGGTTCAGGTACAGTTCGTTGCTCACCATATTGCCGGTGAAGTACAGGTCGATGAGCCCGTCCCCGTTCACGTCCCCGGCGGAAATGCCCCCCCCCATGTACATATAGGTGTAATTGAAATAATTCAGCGAGTCGGTTTCCGTCAGCATATTCCGGAAGTCGATACCCGTCTCGGTTGGCGTTTTCTTGTTAAATATTACGCTGTCGCTACCGGCTTCTTCCGGCTGGGGCTGGGCGGGGCCGCAGGTGCAAAGTATTCCGAAAAGCAGCAGGCCGGTGAAGTAGTGGGAAAGACGCATGGCGATTGGTTGGGCGGAAAATGAGCCACCCCGCGCGAAGCGGAGTGGCTCAGTAAATTTAAGTAAACGGCGTGTAGGTCATCAGTTGTCAATCAGCGGATTGGTATCCACCTGGCGGGAGGGAATCGGCAGGAATCTCTTCTCCACGGTGTAGGCCGCCTTCACCGGCTGAAGTTCCTGGAGGTCCAGTCCCCAGCGCTGTAGGTCAACCAGTCGCTTGCCCTCCATGGCCAGTTCGATCTGCCGCTCGTGGATCAGGGCGGCAAAGACTTCGTCCTGATCGTTGACCGGGTAACCGGCCGCGTCCATCTCGTCGGTGCCGTAACGGGGCATATCCACGCTCGGGCGGGCCCGTACCTCGTTCATGAGCTCGACCGCCTCCCCCAGGCGGTTCAGGCGCAGGGCGGCCTCGGCCTTCATCAGCAGCACGTCGGCGTAACGGATGATACGGGGGTTGGTACCGTCATCCTGGTCCTGGGACGCGTTACTGAGGTAAGTGGAGTACTTCCGGCTACAGATCACGCCGCTTTCCGGGCCGGTAAATCCCTGACCGCCGGCATCGGGGTCCGTTCCCCAGATCAGGTTCTGCCCCTCGGGTCCGTAGCTGTCCCCATCTCGCCACCAGCTCATATCGAAGCGGGGGTCTCCCTCCTCGTAGGCGGCCAGCATTTTGCTGGTGGGCCGGGAGTTGCCCCAGCCGCTGTAGTCCGCGCTGCGGAAGGTCACCTCTACGTTTCCGGCACCGCTCTCGCTGCCCCAGGTCTCGCCGAGACTGGCGGCATCCTTGCGAAAGCCGATCTCGAAGAGCGATTCGTCGTTGTACTCCGCCGCTTCGTTAAAGTTGTCCTCGTAGTTGTCCACCAGCGAGTAGGAGACTACTTCATTGAGCGCGGTGTAGGCGGCCTCCCAGTTCTCGCGGAAGAGTTCCACCTTACCGAGGTAGGCGTAAGCCGTTTCGTTGGTGGGGCGACCCAGCCCCTGCACTCCCTTAGCGGGGAGATTCTGGGCGGCGAAGGTCAGGTCCTGTACGATGAGCTCGTAAACCTCCGAGCGGGGGCTCTTGGGGCGGAACTCCGTGTCCATCCCCAACTGGATCGGCACGTCTCCGAAGCGGCTGGCGAGCAGGAAGTAGTAGTTGGCGCGCATGAAGCGGGCCTCGGCCACTAAGTCCGTAACCATATCCTGATCGGTGGTCCAGGACTCGGAACTGACGATCACGTTGTTACAGCGGGCGATTCCCTGGTAGCAGGAGATGTAGTAGAGGGTATTGGACTCCGTAGTCGCGTCGAGCAGGTGGTCGGAGATTCGCTGGATGGCGGGCTGATCGATCTGAATCGTCAGTTCGTCGGACATGTGATCCTCCAGAAAGTAGGCCCAGCGGGCGTAGAGGCCGAGTGTCTGCAACGATGCGTAAGTGGCGTTGACGGCGGCCGCCTGGAGGTTGGCGTCGTCGCGGACCAGCTGGGTGTTCAGCAAGTTCTCGTTGGTGATGTCGAGGGCTTTATCCTCGTTACAGGCGGTAAGGATCAGGGCTACCAGGAGTAGCGGGGCCAGGGGCCGGAGTAGTTGTAGCTGTTTCATAAATTATTTGTCGACTTTAGATGATTAAAATCCGACTTGCACGCCGAAGAGAAAGGAGGTAGACAGTGGAGAGAATCCCTGGTCGATACCAATGCCTTCAATGATACCGGCACCGTTGTAGGTAGGCCGGATTTCCGGGTCGAAGCCCCGGTACTTGGTAATGGTCAGTATGTTCTGGGCACTGACGTAAACCCTCAACTTGGAAAGGCCGCCGTTCAGTATACTTTGCGTACCGAAGGTGTACCCGATGCTGGCGTTCTTGATCCGGAGGTAGGAGGCATCTTCGATCCCCTTATCGGATACGCGACGGTTGTTGTTGGGGTCGATGCTACTGTACCGCTCTATGTTCGAACCGGTATTGGTCGGTGTATAGCGGTCCAGGACATCGGTACTGAAGTTGCGGGTATTGAAGAAAGTATTGACGGGGTTGATGGCGTGGTTGTAGGCATCCACTCCCTGCACTCCGGTCAGGAACACGTTAACGTCAAAGCCCGGTAGCGGGCGTTCAGGTTCATGGAGTAGGTGAAATCCGGGTTGGGGTCACCGATGATCGTACGGTCATTTTCCGTAATCTCCCCGTCTCCGTCGAGGTCCACGAAGCGGATGTCTCCGGGGGCCGTACCGGCGGTGGTATTGAGTTCCACCTGGCTGATGTCGATCACCTGACCGCTGCCGTTGGTGAAGATGTAGGCGCCGTCGTCCCCACGGGTCCGGGTCACCGTGGAACCGGTACCGATCTCGTTGTAGGCCTGTACCTGGGTGGGAGCCAGCAGTACCTCCTCCGCGGTGCGGAAGATGCCCATGGTCTGGAAACCGACAATACCGTAAAGCGGAGCTCCCACGCGGATGATGTTGCTGAAGGCGGTGTTTCCTCCCGAATTGAGCAGTACACCGGGAATGGCATCCACGCCCTCCGCGATGCGCTTAACCTCCGGGCGGACTACGGAGAGGGAACTCCAGATGTCCCACTGGAATTCTCCGTCCCACTTGCCGTAGCCGACGGTAAATTCGTACCCCTTACTGTCGATGTCGGCGGAGTTGACCGGTGGGTTGCGCGCCAGGCCGAGGCTGATGTCGGTCGGTGGAATGACGATCAGGTCTTCGCTTTTACTGGTAAAGTAGTCGGCACTGATCTTGAGGCGGTTATTGACAAATGCCAGGTCCACTCCAAAATTGGATTTCTTACTGGTTTCCCAGGTCAGGTTGGGGCTGTCAATACCGTCCGGAGCGATACCCATGACCAGTTCTCCACCGATGTCGGCGTTGAAATTGGCGTTCAGGGCGGCAACGTTGGAAAACACCGGTACCCGGTTATTACCGGTCACCCCGTAGCTGGCACGGAGTTTCAGACTGTTGATCTTACTGTCCTTCATGAACCCCTCCTTGGACACTACCCAGGCCACGGAGCCGGCGGGGAAGATGCCGACGGGGTCGGAAAACTTGGAGGTAGCGTCCCGGCGTACGGAACCGCTCAGAATGTACTTACCCTGGTAATTGTAGTTGAAGCGACCGGCGTGGGAAAGAAGTACCTCGGGAAGCTTGAAGGACTGTACCGTCACGTTGTCTCCGCTAATGTTAGCAAACTGCGTAATGGAGTTGTCCTCCGTGGCGGAGCGGGCACCGGTTTGGAACTGTTCGTAAGTGTTGTCGAATCGCTCGTAGATGTAGCTGACGTCGAAGTTGTGGGTACCCTCTCCGAAGCTCTTCCGGTAGGTCAGCACGTTGGTCAGGTTGGTGCTCAGGTTCTGACCGCGCAGTTTGAAGAGGAACTTGTTGGGGTTCAGTCCGCTACCGACGGCAAATTCTTCGCCGAAACGATCCTGCTGACTATTGAAATTATTGTTGCTGTAGTTGACACCGTAGTTCAGGCGGTTGGTCAGGCCGCGGAACAGTTCGACCTCCCCGTAAACCGAACCGAGTATGCTGGCCCGACGGGTCTGATTGTCCTGGGTTTCCGCGATGATTACCGGGTTGATGGCATCGATGGAGATGGCATCGTCCTCCCGGTTGGCGGAGACGTAGCGACCGTCAGCCAGCTGGACGGGCAGATAGGATAGAGACCGGAAGGCCCACTCCTGCAGGGACTGACCACCGCGCATTTCGGGCGTCCGGAAATTGCTGTAGCCGGCATTGAGCGTCTGCCCGACGGTGATGCGGTTACTGATCTTGTACTCCGTATTCAGGTTAATGCTGTAGCGCTTGAAGTCTGTATCGATCTGAATGCCCTGCTGGTCGAAGTAGCCGACCCCGAAATTGTACTTCACGAAGTCGGATCCACCGCTGACGCCGAGATCGATTCTAGACATCGGAGCGTTCTGGTAAATCTCGTCCTGCCAGTTGGTATTGGCCGCCACGAAATTACTGTCCAGCAGACGGGGCGGGGAATCATTACCCGAAAAGTCTCCTTCCGGGGTTGTCTGACGGATATCCTCCTCGATCAGCAGATTGATGAGCTGGTCGGAATTAATAACGTCGTAGAACTTGCTCTCCGGGAGATACTGGAAGCCGGTGTTCATGTCCAGGGTCAGTTTGGCCTTGCCCGACTTACCTCCCTTGGTGGTGATGATCACAACCCCGTTGGAACCCCGGGAACCGTAGATGGCCGAGGCCGCGGCGTCCTTGAGGACGTCCACTTTCTCGATGGAGGCGGGGTTGATCTCCGTCAGGTCACCGACGAACACCCCGTCCACGACGAAGAGCGGGGAGCCGTCTCCGAAGGTATTAAGGCCCCGGATGGATACCGAACTCCGCTCGCCGGCCGAACCGCCGGCGCGGACCTGCACCCCGGCGGCACGTCCCTCCAGGGCACGCTCGACGCTGGATACGGGAATGGCGACCAGGTCTTCCGAACTGATGCTGGAGACCGAGGTAGTCAGTGCCTCCCGGCTCTGGGTACCGTAGCCCACCACGACCACCTCGTCCAGGGCCGTGGAGTTTTCCTCCAGTACGACGTCGATGGTCGTCGAGCTGTTCACTTCGACCTCCTTCGTCAGGAAACCCAGAAAACTGAAGGTAAGGGTCGCCGCTTCCGGTACGTTATTGAGCGTGTAGCTACCGTCGAAGTCGGTAACCGTTCCGCTGTTGGAATCTTTAATGATGATGGAGGCGCCGGGCAGCGGTTCGCCGTCCGTACCCGTCACTACGCCGCTGACGCTAAGCTGAGCCAGGGCCAGGTTCGCCGCCAGGAGCCCCACTGCCAGTAGCAGTAGCTTCGGAAAAAATTTAGTCATGATCGTTACACTTTAAGTTTCAATACGCCGGCGGACAAACCTACCGGTAGTGAGTGAAACCCAAAGCTAGCCGGCTACCCGGCGCGGCCCTGAAACGGATGGGGCAAATGATGCGACGATTGTTGCAGCCCGGGATAATGCGACGTTTCCGTCACTTCCCCACCTCATGCGGCAGGCAGCCGTACTGCTCCCGGAAGCACTTGGCGAAGTAGGACGGAGAAGTAAAGCCCACCTGGTAAGCCACCTCGCTGACCTGTCCGGCCTGTTGTTCCAGCAGTTCCCTGGCCCGCTCCAGCCGTACCCGCCGGATGAACTGATTGACGGACATCCCCGTAAGGGCCTTGGTCTTCCGGTACAGGTGACTACGACTCAGGAACAGGTCGGCCGAAAGCGATTCCACGCTGAGTTGCTGATCGTCGATCCGCTGCTTGACGATCCCCAGGAGTTTACTCAGGAATACGGTATCCGCCGTGGTGGTGGTTTCGACGGCCTTCGCCGTGATTCCCCCGTAGTATTTCTCGAACAACAGCTGCCGGCTATGAATGAGTTGCCGTAGCCTGGCGATGAGGATCTGGAGGTCGAAAGGTTTGGCCAGGTACCCGTCCGCACCCGAGTCGATGCCCTTCAACCGGTCTTTCACCTGCGTCCGCGCCGTCAGCATCAGCAGGGGAATGTGGCTGGTCTTTACGTCGGACTTGATCCTGGCGCACATCTCCAGCCCGTCCATGACCGGCATCACGACATCGGTCAGGACGACGTCGGGCTGTTTCTCGATGGCCAGTTTGTATCCCTGCTGACCGTTCCGCGCGGTGAGCACGATGAAGTGTTGTCGCAGCACGTCCCGCAGGTACTGCCGTAACTCGCTGTTGTCTTCCACCACCAGCAGGGTGTGCACTTTGCGGGCCACTCCGGAAGTCGTGATCCCGGGCTGATCGGGCAGCGGCAGCGGCGCCGCGGGAAGAAGCGGGGCCTCCTGAGAGGACGTCAGTTCCTCCAGGGGGAAAATCACTCGAAAAGTACTTCCCTCCCCCTTGACCGATTCCACTTCCACTACCCCACCCTGGATCTCGGCCAGCGTTTTAACTACTTCCAGGCCGATGCCCGTACTGCTGTAGTACTGCTGTTGCATGGACTCCACCCGGTGGAAACGTTGAAAAATGAGTTCCAGGTCCTCCGGGTCCAGCCCGATCCCGGTGTCGGTGACGGTGATGTCGTAGCGACCGGCGGCCTCGTCCACCCCGATCTCTACGGATATCCGACCGCCATCCGCGGTCACTTTGAAGGCGTTGGAAATGAGATTGAACAGAATTTTCTCCAGCATCGAGGGGTCCAGCCGCACGATCAGTTCCTCACGGGCGCCCCCGATCGTCAGTTCGATGGATCGCCGCCGCCCTTCTTCCTCAAAGTACTTCAGAATCTCCTCCAGGCGTTCGGCCAGCGCGAAAATCTCCGGGTGCGGCTCCGGTTTACTGCTGCGCATCTCCCGAAAGTCCATCAGCTCGTCCACGAGCCGGGAGAGTTTGTCCGCGTTGCGGTACACGATCATTAATTTATCGTGGGAGAACTGGGAAGGCTCCCGCCTGTCCTCCCCGATGATATCCTTTAAGGGATTGATAATGAGCGTCAGGGGGGTCCTGAACTCATGTGATATATTGGTGAAAAACTGTAATTTTTTCTCATTCAGTTCTTCCTCCTGCCAGCGTTTTTCCCGCTCCAGGACGATCAGCTGTCGCTCTCGGTACCGCTGTCGGTCGAAGTGGCGTAACAACAGTAAGAACCCGAGTAGTAGAACGGCGTAGACGAACAGGGCGGGAGTGGAAAAATACCAGGGAGGCAGTATGCTGATCTTCAGCCGGGCGGGTTGCTCGCTCCACACCCCGTCGTTATTGGCCGCCCGCACCTCAAAGACGTACTCCCCCGCCGGCAGATTGGTGTACGTGGCGCTCCGGTTCTGGCCGACGTTCTGCCAGTTGTCGTCAAAACCGTTGAGCCGGTAGGCGTAGGTGTTTTTCTCGGGCCGGGTCATGCCTATACCGATGAACTCCAGGGTGAAGACGGATTGGCGACTGGTCAGCGTAAGCTGCTCCGTAGAACCGATGTCCTGCGTCAGCGGACTTCCGGGAGTATTGTAGTCGACGGATTCACTGAACAGCTTGAGGTCGCTCAGGATTACCCGTGGGGGTTCGAGGTTGGTACGGAGGTTGCGCGGCCGGAAGAAGTTGACGCCCTCGTAACTCCCGAAGTACAGCCTTCCGTCGCTTGCCCTGAGTACCGAATTGTTGTTGAACCCGTCCGCCAGGAGCCCGTCTTCCTTACCGTAGGTCGATACCTGACCGTCGGACAACCGGATGTGGGAAATTCCCTCTTGCCCGCTCACCCACAGGTCGCCATCACTATCCTGCACGATGGCCTTGATCGTGGTTTCCGTGAACTGCTCGCCGGACAGCCGCTCCATCCGCTCCGATTCACTGTCGTAGCTGAACAGACCGCCACCGTCGGTACCGATCCAGAGCTTACCGTCGAATGCCTCGTAGAGACTCAGGATGTGGTCGGTGCTGGAGTGGCCCTGGCCGCCGGCCGATATTTTGTCCCGCATGGATTCTACCCGGAAACCACCCTCATCCTTCGGCCGGATGCGGTACAGCCCGCCGGTCGTTCCGGCCCATATGTTACCGTCGCGGGTCGCCTTTATGATCCTGACGTCCAGGCTTCCCAGCTTGAGCAGCCGGAAGTCCTCCCCGTTACAGGGGTAAAAACGCTCTTCGTTGGTGTCGTAGTAGGCCACTCCCCCGCCGAAGGTGCTGATCCAGATCCGGCCCCTGTTGTCCTCGCTCAGGTGCATGATTTTATCCGCGGGCAAATCACCGCCGGTATTTTCCGGGGTGAAGTGGCGGAACCGACGCTCACCGGGGGGAAGCAGGAAGAGACTGCCTCCCCAACTTCCCACCCAGATGTTACCACGACGATCGGCGAGTACGCTGAGCAGGTTATTGTCGGTCAGTCCCGGAAAGTTATCCGTACCGATCCGTGTAACCCGGTCCCTGACCGGATCTATGATGTCCAGACCTCCGCCATCGCTGGTCACCCAGAGCCGGCCCCGGCCATCCTCGGTAATATTCGTCACGGATTCTCCCTGTAGGGTATTTTCGTTGCCGGGCTGCCGCTGGTAGCTGCCGAATTTATCGCGGAGGCGGTCGTACACGCTGATCCCCTTGTTGTACAGACCGACCCAGAGTCGGTCGTTCCGGTCGCGGTGTAAAGACCAGATGGAATTGGAACCGATACTGCTGTCCTCAAAGGAATTGTATAAGTAGCGCTCCCGTAGGCGGCCACTGGTGTCCACCCGTAACAGACCGTCGTTTTCGGTCCCCACCAGCAGGTCTCCCTCCAGCCCCGGGGCCAGTGACAGGATGCGTTTATCGGTAACCGGAAATTTGTCCACCCTGATCCGTGCTCCCCGCCGCCGAAGGCGCAGCAGACCTTCTTCGCGGGTGCCCAGCCAGAGGTCGTCCCTTTCGTCCCGGTTAATACAGATGAGGTCCTCCGTCACGTACGTGCCCGCCACTTTTTGCCTGGCGGCCCGGGGCGAGGACGCGGGTGCAGGCACTACGAACGGGCGCAGGGTCCGGTCGCTGTCATCGTAGTACATCAGTCCCATACTCGTGGCCGCGAAAAGCGCTTTGTCGGCAGTGTGGACGAACTGATTGATGACCAGGGAGCTGTCCGCGTTCCAGGCCGTCTCCCGGGGGCGGGCTATACTGTCACCCGGTGCGATTGTGTACAGGCCGTTGTACATCGTGCCGACGAGTATTTCCCCGGAGTCGGTTTCCGTCAGCGTCCGCACCGGAACGGGGTGAGGGTATCCGGCCTCGTCGACCAGCACTATCCGGTCGAAACGGTTTTTGCCGCGGTCGAAACGGTTAAGCCCTTCGTTGGTCGAGACCCAGAGTCGGTCGGACCGATCGACGTAGATACCGAAAACCACGTTGCTGTTGAGGCTGTGCTCGTCCGTGAAGTCGTAGCCGTAGGAAAGGGAGGAGAGTCCGTCATAGCGGTACACCCCCGCGTCGATGGTACCGATCCAGATAAAGCCCTCGGCATCCTCCTGAATGACGGTCACGGACTTACTTCCCACCTGGGCGTCCAGCGAAGCAAAGCGCATGCGCTGCGCACCCAGCAGAACGGGTAGCAGTAACGTCAGCAAGACCAGCGGGAGTGACCACTGGCGGAAGGTAATGGATAGCGTAAAAGTCATTCGTCGATAGCAAGTGTAGGACTTACGGCGCTGAAAAGCCCCGGATTCAACGGCCTGCAACAAATGTAGCGTCTATTGCACCATCCGTGTCGTCGTCGGCTGACGGGGTAGCCTAATTTTGGGTCCTGCTAAAGTCGAAAAAAGATAACATGCTACAACGCGCCTTCAAACTTACCCTATTGTTCACCGGATTGATCCTCGCTTGTTTCTCCTGCGAGGAGGATTCCGTTACCGGCCCCGCCGATGACGGACTTCCCCGCATCGAAACCCTCAACACTTTCGGTTTCGCCCGGTCGGAACTCAATCAGGGAGATTCCGTCATTGCCCTGGGCCGCCACCTCGACGAAGCCACCCGGCTCGAATTACTGGACGACAACGGTAATCAGGAAATCCCCTTCAGTTACGATGGGGTTAACTCCTTCCGGATTTCCTTCGTGGTCCCCCAGTTTGAAGAAGGCGTTCTGGCCAGTTACGGGGACAAAATCCTGAGGGTGACCAGTCCGGCCGGCTCGAGCGAGGTTCCCTTTTTCCTGGTGCCGCCCGCTCCGGACGGCCCCATCGTTACGGAAGTATTCATCACCAATTTCGACGGCCGCGGCCCCGCCGCCGCCCAGGGTGACCGGTGGTTCTGCTACGGTGACAGCGGTGACAGCGGCGTCAAGGAAGTAGATGCCTTCGAAGGAAAGTACTACCAGATCGCCTGGGAGGGAGCCACGGACAATGGCTTCATCGGTTGTTCCTCGGACATCTTCCCCGCCCTGGCGGTCAGTGAGACCAATGCCGAGGAGGTCACCATCACCTTCATGGCCCGCGGTAACGTAGGCGGTATCCTGGAGGTCATCTTCCAGGAAGGGGCGGATAACAACCCCTTTACCGCCCGGTACACCTTTGAATCCGCCGACTGGCAGGAGGTGAGTATCCCGCTGTCGGACTTCGGAGTGGGCTTCAGCCCGGACGACCAGTCCCGGGACATTGACCCCGCCCGGATCGTCAAGGTACAGTTCGGCATCGCGGAATGGTCCGGGGTCAATCCGACGATCGCTAACGTAGACAACGTTCGCCTCGTCTACGAAGAGTAACCGATACGCCCGAAGAACATTACATAAAGAACTCGCCCCTCACCGAAATTTTCGGTGAGGGGCGAGTTCTTTGTGTCCCTGAAAGACATGATTTATCTCCGTTCTCCGTTTACCTTACCGGTTCACTAACTACAATCACCACTTCCGATGATCAAATTGCAACTCCTGGCTTTCCTTTTCCTGGCTGTTTCCCCCTTCGCCCTCAACGCCCAGCTGGCCAGCTTTCAGTCCGTCACCCCCGACCAGGCAATCAACCTGGTGGAAGGCGGTGCCCTGTTCGTGGACGTTCGCGAGAACGACGAGGTAGCCAGACTGGCCTACGACGTCGACAACGTCGTACGGATACCCCTCAGTGAGTTGTCCGCCCGGATGAGCGAATTACCGACCGACCGTAAACTCATCGTGGCCTGTCAGGCCGGTGGTCGTAGCGGCAAGGCGATCGTTGCCCTTCAGCGGGCCGGCTACACCGATCTGGTCAATCTGGAAGGCGGTATGCAGAACTGGTTCAGCCTGGACCTCCCCGTACTGACGGCCGATCAGCAGGCAGCCGGTGGAGCCACCAGCGCACCGAAGAAGGCCTGTTGTGCCGGTAAGGCGAAAAGCTGTGCGAAGGGTAGCCGGTAATAGCTAGTAGGCCAGCTCCCGTTTGCCGTGTACTATCCTGCTATTTACCGTAAGCCCCGCACCTGCGCCCCGTCGCCCTAACCCAGTACTTTCTTATCGAAAGGGTTAAGCCCGACACCGCTCACCTGCGCCTCGGCCTCGATGCGGTATTCGCTGCTGGCGTTACGGACCTTGCGCGCCGCCCAGGCCAGCCCCCCGAAGAGGGCGTTGCGTTCACCAAACTCATCCACGGGGGATTCGGCGAGTTCGTACCGCAGGTAGAAGGGGATATCCACCGTAATACCGTCCGCCGGTACCTCGATGTGCTGATCGATCCGGGAACGACCGAGTTCATACTCGTCGGTGCGGAGCTCCTCCCCACGTCCCCTGCTGTATTTTTCCACGATGACGAGCTTGATCCCGGTCACGGTCTGTGCGTGTTTGCTGGTGAGACGAACCGTCCCGCTGAGGCTGCCCTGCCGCGGATTGAAGTCGGCCGGGACAACCAATTCCAGTTTGACGCCTTCAATACCCAGCCACGTTTTTACTTTTCCTAACATAGATTCAAGGTAGCGGAGGGCTTACATTCGCCCCCCATACACTCGACCAACAGCCGCCGCTAACCGATGGTTGGTCCATAACCCCCGCCCATGCAGCTGATCGACAACGAACAGGTACGTAATCTCGGTAATTTTGAACTGCTGGCCCGCCAGGTAGTGGAAGGATTCATTATCGGACTGCACAAAAGTCCCTTCCATGGATTCAGCGTGGAGTTCGCCGAGCACCGCATCTACAACCAGGGGGAACCGATGAAGAACATCGACTGGAAAGTCTTCGCCCGCACGGATAAGATGTACACCAAACGGTACGAGGAGGAGACGAACCTGCGCTGCCAGATCGTGGTGGATACCAGTTCCTCCATGTACTTTCCGGAGGTGACCAGGACCAGCGAGGACTACGTTAACAAGATCCGCTTTTCGGCCCTCGCCGCGGCCAGCCTGATGAATCTGCTGATGAAACAACGGGATGCGTTCGGGCTGAGCTTTTTCGACGAGGGAGTCGGGCTGCACACCCGCCCGAAATCCAGCACCACCCACTACCGGTTGATGCTGACCTACCTGCAGCAGCTGATCGATAACCCGGAGTACGACCGCAAAACGTCTACCGCGGCGGCGCTCCACCAGATCGCGGAAAGCATCCACCGGCGGTCCCTGGTGATGATCTTCAGCGACATGTTCGACGATACGGAGCGGGAACAGGAACTGTTTGCCGCCCTCCAGCACCTGAAGCACGCCAAGCACGAGGTCGTCCTCTTCCACACCATTGATAAGGCCAAGGAGATCGACTTCGAATTCGAGAACCGCCCCTACGAATTCATCGACATGGAGAGCGGTGACCGCGTAAAACTGCAACCCAGCCAGGTGAAGTCCTACTACGTCGAACAGGTAGCGGCCTACAAGGAACGGCTGCGCCTGAAGTGCCTTCAGTACCAGATTGACTACGTGGAAGCGGACATTAAGGCCGGTTTTCGCCCGGTGCTCCAGCAGTACCTGGTAAAACGGAACCGGATGAAGTAACCTCCCCGGTAGTAATTGTGTTACACTGACATGAAACCACCGATCAAAAAAGGGGCCGTCCTGCTGGCCGAGCCCTTCATGCTCGACCCTAACTTTAAACGTACTGCCATCTTTCTCATCGAGCACAACGAACGGGAAGGCAGCCTCGGTTTCATCCTGAACCGCCCGGTGGATATGCGCGTCGATGAACTGGTGGATGACTTCCCCGAGTTCAATGCTCCCGTGTATTTCGGGGGGCCAGTCGGTGGAGATACCGTCCATTACCTGCACACCAAGGGCGATCTGCTGGAGGGTAGCGACGAAGTGATGCGCGGCGTCTGGTGGGGAGGCGACTACGAGCGGCTCAAATTCCTGATCCGCCAGCAACTCATCAAACCACGGGACATTCGCTTCTTCGTGGGCTACAGCGGCTGGTCCGAACGGCAGCTCCAGGAAGAGCTGAAGTCGGGCAGCTGGGTGACCGCCCAGATGTTTCCCAACTACCTCTTCCAGTCAGACCCCGAAAAACTGTGGGCCCAGGTAATGAGCAACAAGGGGAACCACTTTCAGGCCATCGCCGAAATGGAAGAATCCGCCAATTACAATTAGAAAATTTACCTATGCTCAATTTTTTACTTTACGGTGCCTACGGTTATACGGGCCGGCTGATCACCCGCCTGGCGAAGGAGTACGGCCTCTCCCCTACCCTCAGTGGCCGTAATGAGTCCAAGCTCCGGGCCATGGCGGCGGAATTCGGCCTTACGTACGAAGCTATGGACCTGAACGATACCGCCGGACTGCGGGAATTGGTCGGTCGTTTCCCGCTGGTACTACACGCCGCGGGACCGTTTCAGCACACCGCGGATGCGATGCACGAAGCCTGTATCTCCGCCGGGGTACACTATCTGGACATAACGGGAGAGATTCCGGCCTTCGCCATGGCCGCCAAACGATCCGCCGCCGCCGAAGCGGCCGGTGTCATGCTGATGCCGGGTGTCGGCTTTGACGTAGTCCCCACCGACTGCATGGCCGCTTACCTGAAGAAGCAACTGCCGGAAGCCATCGAACTCACCCTGGCCTTCGCCTGGCAGGGAGGTATGCTCAGCCACGGTACCGCCAAAACCATGCTGGAAGGGCTCGGCCATCCGGGAGCGGTTCGGGAGCACGGAAAGATCAGGGCCGTACCCGCCGCCTACAAGACGGCCTCCTTCCCGTTCACGGACAAAAAGACGCTGCAGGCGGTCACCATTCCCTGGGGGGACGTTTTTACCGCCTACTTCACGACCGGCATCCCCAACATCGAGACCT
Source organism: Lewinellaceae bacterium (assembly GCA_963838715.1). Lineage (GTDB taxonomy): Bacteria > Bacteroidota > Bacteroidia > Chitinophagales > Saprospiraceae > Neolewinella. The sequence continues at coordinate 102,894 of CAWISE010000009.1, read as the reverse complement.
ACTTCGCCGTCCCTCCCGGACAGATCAAACAGATGAAGTACAGCAACTACCTGGCCCCCATCCTGAAACTCGGCTTCGTCAGGAACTTCATGCGCAAACGGATCGAAGCGCGCCCCGCCGGCCCCGACGATGCCGGACGAAAACGGGCGGAGACCTACATATACGGTCAGGTAAAGGACGTGAGCGGCAAGGCCGTCACCGCCCGTATGCGGACCGCCGAGGGGTACACGGTAACGGCCCATACTGCCCTGACGATAGTGAAGCGGGTTCTGGCCGGTAACTGGAAGGCCGGTTACCAGACGCCGGCGGGACTGTACGGGGCGGATTTGATCATGGAGATTGAGGGAACGACGCGGGAGTTGCTGTAATGATACCGCCAGGGGCCAGGGGCGATGCCTGGCAGGAGTGAGTCCGGACCGTCCCGGAGACTCAGCCAGGGGCATCGCCCCTGGCTGGTCAACTATCGGCTGTCCTCTACAAACTTCTTACTAATCCTCTAATACGGGTTGTCCCAGTACCACCCGCACCTCCGGGTTGATCCGGATAATGATCTTCAAGATCAGCGGGTCCCGCAGCGGTGCCTGGGTTTTGGCCTGCAACTGGTAGGTCGTCCGGATGGCGGTGAATACCGTCTGCAGGGCGGCTTCTCCCTTGTGAAAACTCATCCGCTCTTTCAGCGCATCCATCCTCCAATCGGCGTGGCGCCCGAGTAGCTCTACGTTCAGGCTCGGGCTGATGGCGAGTGCCATGCTGAAACTGGTGATCTCCAGTCCGTAGACGGCCAACTGCGGAAAGATGGTCAGCCAGTTTTCGATCACCGCCATGGTCTTGTCGCGGGTACCCTCCCCTACGGATTCGGCCAGGCCGGTGATGGCGCGGCGGGCGTTACCGAGGATGTCTTCTATCATGATCTGGAGCTTGTAGGATTCGGAGAAGGAAAAAGGGTACGGTCAAGTTATAACAAATATAGGGACACCAAACGAGCGAGCGTCGTACGACGCGTTAGTACGGAGAAAGGCAACCGACGCCGCTTATCTAGATGGATTCAAAATAACTAACCGAACGCTTGTCCACCTCCGGTGACCTACCGTACATTTGCACTATCTAGACATGATCTAATTAAAAAGAATGAAATCCAGCACCCTTTTCCTCCTGCTTCTCGGCTGCCTCTTGCTCACCGGTTGTAACGACGATGATGACATCGTCAGCAGCGAACCGAACATCGACGAGCCCGCCTCTTACACCTTCACCCGCGGAGGGGAAAGCACCGTTTCCTTCTCCGGTCAGACTGAACGCATCGCCATGGCCGGCGAACTGACCGCGCTGCTCAACGACCCCACGGTTACCGACCCGGAGCGGCTGCTCGAGATGTGGCGCAACGAGGGCGCCGGCGGCGAAGACGTTACTCCCTTCGCTGACGCCGCCCTGAATGCCTCCACCAAGTCCATTCGTAGTAAAGTGGCCGCCAGCCGTGCCCGCTACTTTGACAACGCTACCGAAACCGCGGCCATCCGCGACGACTTCGAGGGCTGGATCCGTGCCCAGGTGAATGATGTTTTCGTGAATCGGGAGGTAGTGGCTACTCCCGGAGTTGCCGGACAGATTCTCGATGGCAGCCGCGTACGTTACGTCGACGGTCAGGGACTGGAAATCAACCAGGTGTTCGCCAAGAGCCTGATCGGCGGCCTGATGGTCGATCAGATCGTCAGTAACTACCTGAGCCCCCTGGTCCTTGACGAAGCGGGCAATCGTGCCGCCAACGACGGCGGACTTACGGAGGACGGCCAACCCTACACCACCATGGAGCACAAGTGGGACGAAGCCTACGGTTACCTCTTCGGTGGCGCTCCCGACGACGCCGACCCACTGGCTACGCTCGGACAGGACGATAATTTCCTGAACAAATACCTGAGCGACGTTAACGGTCAGGAAGGTCAATCCGGTATCGCCGACCGCGTGTTTGCCGCCTACAAGCGGGGCCGTGCGGCCATCGTAGCCGGTGCGTACGAAACCCGGGAGCGGCAGGCCGAAATACTGCGGACGGAAATCTCCCGGATCGTCGCTATCCGCGCCATCTTTTACCTGGAGCAGGGAGCGGAGAGACTGGAAGCGGTAGCCAACGGCCCTACCGCTGCCTTCCATGCCCTAAGCGAAGGATATGGATTCATTTACAGCCTCCAGTTTACCACCGATACGGATAACGATGATGCCCCCTATTTCGACCGGGCCGGTGTTCAGCAGTTGCTCGACCGGATGCTGGGCGATGGCGACAACGGCCTGTGGGACGTAACCCCCGCTACCCTCCGCGCCATTGCCGCGGACATCGATGCTAAGCTCTAAATAACAACTCCCATGACCAGATTACCCTTCCTCCTGTTTGGCCTTTTGCTACTCGCCGGTTGTACCAAATCGGTAGACGATGACACCATACTCCCCAGCTTTGACCGGGGACTGCTGCTGACCGAATACGCTATTCAGTACGGTAATACTTACGGACAGTTTTCCGTACAGGCCGGTAATTTTTCCAGCTTGCTGGACGGGGCCACCGAAGCGTTATCCGATGACGATTTGTTACTGTTACGGGCCGAATTTGCCCGCCTGTACCGCAACTGGCAGCAGGTTGCTCCCCTAATTTCCACCGTGGGAGAAGCCGTCTTTCTCCAGCAACGGGTGAATACCTACCCCGTCGACGAAGCCGGTGTTATCGGCCAGGTAACTACCCCGGTCGATCTGACGCTCCCGAGTAGTTTCAACCGCCAGGGGCTTCCCGCGCTGGACTATCTCCTCTCCGGGGAAGACGGCACCCTGCTACGCCGCCCGGGCCATTTGGAACTGGCCCGAAGACTGGCACGGACGATCCTGGAGTTGACGGTGGACGTTCGGGATACCTGGAACGGTAATTTCCGCAACGAATTCATCACCAACGATGGCAATTCGGTCACCGCTAGTCTGGACCGGATGGTCAATGACCTCATCTTCAACTACGAACGCTTCACCCGCGCCGGTAAGGTGGGCATTCCCGCCGGTATCTTCAGTAACGGACCGCTCCCCGACCGGGTGGAGGCACCCTACCTCGGTAATGCCAACCGGGAACTACTGGCGCTGTCCATGACGCGCACCCGCCAGTTGCTGCTGGGAGACGGGCGGTCATTTACCAACAGCCTCGCCGGTTACCTGGACGCGCTGGACGTGCGCCGCGACGGCGAACTGCTCAGCGGCCGGATCAAAACCGCCCTGGACGAGATCGACACGGAGATTGCCGGTCTGGACGAGGAACTCGCCGTCCAGGTCGAGACCGACAATGCCAAAATGCTAGCCACCTACGATGCCATGCAGCGCCTGCTCGTGCTGCTGAAGATCGATATGCTACAGGCCCTCAACATCAACGTGGACTACGTGGACGCTGATGGCGATTGACCTGACCCGCCCGGTTTCCCCCGCTCCCCTGGCCACTTTCCGCATCGGTTTCGGCCTCATGATGTGCCTCAGCCTCCTCCGCTTCTGGTACAACGGCTGGATCGAGAAACTGTACCTGGAACCGGCGTTTCACTTCTCCTACGCAGGCTTCGCCTGGGTAAAACCACTCGGGGAGTGGACCTACCTGCTCTTTGCCGTTGCGGTTATTTCCGCCCTGCTCATCGCTGCCGGACGACTCTACCGTCCGGCAGCGATCGTGTTTTTCCTCAGCTGGACCTACATCGAGCTGATGGACAAAACCACCTACCTGAACCACTACTACCTGGTCAGCATCCTCGCGTTCTTACTCATCTTTTTACCGGCCGATGCTTGCTACACCCTCGGGCGGGCACGCAGGTGCAAGGCTGACTACATCGAGTGGTGGACCATCGGTAGCCTCCAACTCACCATCGCGGTGGTGTACTGCTACGCCGGACTGGCCAAGCTGAACTCCGACTGGCTGCTCGAGGCCATGCCCCTGTCCATCTGGCTACCGGGTAAGTACGACATTCCACTGCTGGGTGACCTGCTCCAGCAAAGATGGGTTCACTACGCCTTCAGCTGGACCGGCGCGGCCTACGATCTGGCCATCCCCTTCTTGTTGTGGTGGCCCCGCACCCGCGTCCTCGCCCTCGTCCTGGTGATCGTGTTTCACTTGCTTACGCGGGTACTTTTTCCCATCGGTATGTTTCCCTACGTGATGATCGTCAGCGCGCTCATCTTCTTCGGGGCGGAAACTCACCAAAAGTGGCTCAGTCGGCTGCCACTCTCCCGGCCCGGAAACGAAAAAACAAGGCGTACACGCTGGGCCGCACCGGTCGTGTGTACAGTGTTGATACTACACTTGTTACTTCCGTGGCGCTACCTGATCCGCCCCGGCGAGTTGTTCTGGACCGAAGATGGCTACCGCTTCAGCTGGCGGGTCATGCTGATGGAAAAAGCCGGTCTGGCCCAGTTCACCGTCCTTGACGGGGCCACGGGAGAACGCTGGCGGGTTTCCAACGATGATTTTCTGACGGTCTTCCAGGAGAAGCAGCTGAGTACCCAGCCGGATTTCATCCTGGAATTCGCCCGCTTTCTCGGCGAACGATCCGGATATGCGCAACCCCGGGTCTACGTGGAGAGTTACGTGGCCCTGAACGGCCGCTTAAGCCAACCCTACGTCGACCCGAAAGTGGATCTGCTAACCATTTCCAGTACTCAGCCCAGAACGGAGTGGCTGCTGCCCTTCGGAGACACCATCCACGGGTTGTAGGCTTCCAGCCCGGGCCCCGATCGCGAAAAGGTCGCAGAAACCACATGTAACAGTTTTTTGAAATTTTGCAATCCATTCATTAAGTCGACCACGGATCCCCACCCCAAGCCATGATTGATACATTCAGAAATTATTTTCTTTTTTCGCTCTGTCTGCTGCTACCGCTACTGCTCTCCGCTCAGTGGGTGGTCACGCTGTCCGTAGAAGATAGCAACACCGGTGAACCCGTGAAAGAATTGGGCATTTGGTCCGATCAATTGACACAGGAATCAATTAAAGAAATTGTTGGAGGAGTAAAATTGGAGCTAGGTAACGATCTTCTGCCCGTACTGACCATCTATGCTCCCGGCTACACTACCCTGACCTACCAACTAACCGATGAGAGCGAACAGTTCGTCCGGCTTGCTCCCCTCAGTCTTGATCTGAGTGCCGTGACGGTGACGGCGGAGCAGCGGAAACGCGCGAATCTTTCCCGGCTGAGGGCCGTCGAGGGAACGGCCATCTACGCCGGAAAGAAAACGGAAGTGGTGGCGGTGGAAGCCCTGACCGCTAACCTGGCGGCGAACCAGGCCCGTCAGGTGTACGCCCAGGTGTCCGGACTGAATATTTACGAAAGCGACGATGCCGGGCTGCAACTCAGTATCGGCGGTCGCGGACTTGACCCCAACCGTTCCGCCAGTTTCAATACCCGACAAAACGGTTATGACATCAGCGCCGACGTCCTCGGCTACCCCGAGAGCTACTACACCCCACCCGCGGAGGCGCTACGGGAGGTGCAGGTCATCCGCGGGGCGGCGGGGCTACAGTACGGCACCCAGTTCGGCGGGCTGATCAACTTCGTGTTCCGGCAGCCGAACACGCGTAAAAAAATTGAATTGACCAGCCGGCAGACCGTCGGTTCCTTCGGGCTCTTCACCAGCTTCAACAGTGTCTCCGGCACCGTCGGTAAGCTGGGTTATTACGGTTACTACAACTACAAGCGGGGGGACGGTTTTCGCCCGAACTCCGGCTTTAATTCCCACAATGCTTACCTCCACCTGGACTACCGACTGACCAAGTCGGCTACCGTAGCCGTGGAGTACACCTTCCTGGACTACCTCAGCCAGCAGGCCGGAGGGGTATCCGACGCCCAGTTTTACCGGGACCCGAACTTCAGTAACCGGGAGCGGAACTGGTTTGCCGTGAACTGGAACCTTTTCAATCTGCGTTACGAGCAGGAGCTGGGAGATAAGACCCGCTACAGTCTCAGTGTATTTGCGCTCGATGCCGACCGTCGGGCCGTGGGTTTTCGTAGCAACCGCGTCAGTCAGGTCGACGATCCGGATAGTCCGCGGGACTTGCTGGTCGGGGAGTTCAGTAACTGGGGTGTCGAGCAGAGGCTACTTCACCGCTACGCGATCCGGGACCGGGCGGCCATCGCCCTGATCGGGATGAAGTACTACCGGGCCGACAATACGGCCGTACAGGGGCCGGGCAGTAACGGAAGCGACGCTGACTTCCGTCTGGCGACGGATCGTTTCCCGGCCTACCCCAGCCAGTCGTCCTTCACTTTCCCGAACCGAAATCTGGCCCTCTTCGGCGAGCATATATTCTACCTTACCGATAAACTGAGCGTCACTCCCGGTGTCCGCTACGAATATATCCGTACGGAGAGTCAGGGCAGTTATCGCCGTATCGACTTCGACCTGGCCGGGACGCCCATCCGCGACGAGGAGTTCCGGGACGACCGGGCCTTCTCCCGTAAACTGGTACTGCTCGGAATCGGAGTGAGTCTTCGCCAGAGCGAGCAACTGGAGTTCTACGGCAACCTCAGCCAGAATTACCGCTCGGTCACCTTCAACGATATCCGGACGGTGAACCCCAGTTTCCAGGTCGATCCGGATATCCGGGACGAGCGGGGCTTTACGGCCGATCTCGGTGGCCGGGTCGGCGGGGAACGCTGGTCGGTCAGCGCCAACGTTTTCGGTATCCGCTACAACGACCGGCTCGGGGAAGTACTCGCCCCGGAGGTGCGTATCCTGGCCGACGGAACGGAGCGGGAGACCGGCCGCATCGTCCGCCGCCGGGGTAACATCGGAGCCGCCTTCCTGTACGGACTGGAGTCGCTGGCCCGCTACGACTTCCTGGTCGCCACGACCTCCGGCGGAACGGAGTACCGGGTGGCCGGCTTCAGTAATTTCAGTCTGACCCGCTCCCGCTACACGGCCTCGGAGACGCCCGGGGTGAAGGGTAATGAAGTGGAATTCATCCCCCTGGTCAACCTGCGCACCGGTCTGGAATTCGGCTACGGCAACCTGCTGGGCAGCCTGCAGTACAGCTACCTCTCCGAGCAGTTTACGGATGCCTCCAACGCTCCCCAGGACCGGAGGGACAACCAGAGCGGCATCGTCGGCACCATCCCGGCCTACGGAGTGATGGACCTGAGTCTGTCCTATAAGTACAATCGCTTCCGCCTGGAAACGGGGGTTAACAACCTGCTGGACAACAGTTATTTCACCCGACGGGCGACGGGGTACCCGGGACCGGGCATCATTCCTAGTGCGCCGCGGAGTTTTTATCTGACAGTTGGGGTGGAGATCTAGCGTATCGCGGGCTTTAGCCTGCGGTCGGATTTATCCGACGCACCCAGCCGGATGAATCCGGCCGCAGGCTAAAGCCTTACGATACGACCTTCACCATCTTCGTCTCCCCCATCATCTCGTTCCGCAGGGCCGTCTGACGGGCTACGTTCTTGGCCACCTTCATCCAGGCTGCGCGGGTGACTTCATCTTCCTTGTTCAGGAAGGCCGGCTTGCCATTATCGCCACCCTCCCGGATGCTCTGTACGAGGGGAATTTCTCCGAGGAGCATACTATTGCTTTTCTTGGCCAGGGTCTTCCCCCCACCCTTGCCGAAGAGGTAGTACTTATTGTCGGGTAACTCGGCGGGCGTGAAGTAACTCATGTTTTCGACCACGCCCAGTACGGGCACGTTCACGCTCTCCAGGAAGAACATGTTCATGGCCTTGACCGCGTCGGCCAGGGCTACGTCCTGGGGGGTGGTGACCATCACGGCCCCGGTGACCGGGACGGACTGCACGAGGGTCAGCTGTACGTCACCCGTTCCGGGGGGCAGGTCCACGATGAGGTAATCCAGCGGCGGCCAGATGGTTTCCTCCAGGAACTGCCGGACGATACCCGCCAGCCTTGGCCCCCGCAGTACGACGGCCTGCTCCGGCTCCACGATGAAACCGGTACTCATCACCGGAATCCCGTAGGCAAACAATGGCTTGATCTTCGGCTTGCCGTAAACTTTCTCGACCGTGGGTTTCTGCCCCTGCAGCCCCATCATGGTGGGTGCGGAGGGACCGTAAACGTCCGCGTCGAGCAGTCCGACGACCGCCCCGAGTTCCTGTAGGGCCAGGGCCAGATTGACCGCTACCGTACTCTTCCCTACCCCGCCCTTACCGGAGGCGACCGCAATGATGTTGCGGACGTGTGGCAGCGGATTGGCTTGCTGGGGGCCACCGGACTGTCCGGTAGCCGCGGCCGCCGCCCCCGGATTCTGCATGTGTACGTGGACGTTGGCGTCGGGGTACACGGTCAGGATCGCTTGCTGGCAGGCAAAATTCAGCTGTTGTTTGTAGTCGTTATCCAGCTTGGGAAGCTGGAGCGTAAAGGAAACGTCGGCCGCCTCGATCTTGAGGTGGAGTACCATGTTGGCGGTGATGATGTCCGTCCCCGTGTTGGGGTCGGTCACCGTGGCGAGGGCACGAACGATCTTGGATTCTTCCATGGCGGCAAAGTTACTCTTCACTAACTTGCGCGCCCAATAGATCTGATGAAAACGCATTACCAGCTGGAGAACCTGCCCCGCTTCCGCCGTCCAGTCGTGACGATCGGCAGCTTTGACGGTGTCCACCGGGGGCACCAGCAGATACTGAGCCGCATTCAGCGGTTGGCGGAACGCCGGGGCGGAGAGAGCGTCGTGATCACTTTCGACCCCCACCCCCGCTCCGTACTTCGACCCGACGACGATAGCCTGCGTTTACTCTCCACCACCATCGAAAAGGTCGACTACATTGCCGAGGCGGGGATCGATCACCTGGTGGTGGTTCCGTTTTCGACGACCTTCAGCCAGCAGTCCCCGGAAGCGTACATCCGCAATTTCCTGCACCGCTACTTCGCGCCCGACCGCATCGTGATCGGCTACGACCATCGCTTCGGCAAGGACCGTAAGGGGGATCTGGCCTATCTCCGGCACCACGGACCGGAACTCGGCTACGAAGTGATCGAAATAGCCCCCCAGGAAGTGAACGACATCACCGTCAGCAGTACGAAAGTGAGGAACGCGCTGCTGGAGGGAGACATCTCCACCGCCAACCACTTGCTGGGTCGTCCCTACGAACTGACCGGTAAAGTAGTGGAAGGGCAGCGAATCGGTCGCACCATCGGTTTTCCCACCGCCAACCTGGAGGTTTTTCACCGGCTCAAACTCGTTCCGGCCAGTGGGATCTATGCCGTCCGGGCCGGCTGGCGGGGCCAGTCCTACGACGGTATGCTCTACATCGGGGACCGCCCCAGCCTGGCCGACGGGCGGGGAGTATCCATCGAACTCCATCTGTTTGATTTTGAGCGGGATCTCTACGGGGAGACGATCACCGTGACCTTCGTGGACTATCTCCGCGGAGATCGGAGGCTGGACGGGCTGGCAGCCCTCCGCTCCCAACTGGAGCAGGACGAGATAGCCGCCAGGGAAGTACTGCTTGCACCTGCGTCCGCGCCCGGAGAAACACCGAATCCCCGCATGGACACCGCGGTCGTCATCCTCAATTACAACGGACGAAAGTACCTGGAGAAATACCTCGGCGGCGTGATCGACAGCCTCGTCAGTGACAGCCGCGTAGTGGTGGCCGACAATGCCAGTACCGACGATTCCGTGGACTGGATGCGCAGCAATTACCCCGGCGTGGAGCTGGTGGTTTTGCCGGAGAACTACGGCTTTGCCGGCGGCTACAACGAAGCCCTCAAGCAGGTGAAGGCGGACCTCTACGTACTGTTGAACAGTGACGTCCGGGTGACGCCGGACTGGCTGGAGCCGGTGCGGAAACTCTTCGCCGATCCCCTGGTGGCGGCCGCCCAACCCAAGATCCTGGCCGAAACGGACCCGGACCGATTCGAGTACGCCGGGGCCGCCGGCGGCTACCTGGATTTCCTCGGTTACCCCCTCTGCCGGGGCCGCATTTTCGCCCACACCGAACGCGATGAGGGGCAGTACGACGGGCGTGATGAAATTTTCTGGGCCACGGGAGCCGCCTTCTTCGTTCGTGCCCGGTTGTTTCACGACATCGGTGGCTTCGAGGCCGAGTACTTCGCCCACGCGGAGGAGATCGACCTCTGCTGGCGACTGAAGCGCGCCGGTTACAAGATCCTGGTGGAACCGCGGTCCACGGTCTACCACGTCGGCGGTGGTACCCTGTCCTACAATACCCCCCAAAAGGCTTATCTGAACTTCCGCAACACCTTGGTGACCAGTTATAAGAACGAGCACTCCAGCCGGCTCTTCTGGTGGCTGCCCGTGCGGCTGTTCCTGGACGGACTGGCGGGCGCACTCTTCCTCAGCCAGGGGCGGTTCGAGCACATCCTGGCCATCCTACGGGCGCACTTTCACTTCTACCGCCACTTCCCGATGTGGTTGCGCCGGCGAAGGTCCCGGCGGGCGACGATCGAAACCATGCGGGTGGGGCCCGACCGGTCGGATGTCGGTAAGCTCGGAGACAGCGTCATCCTCCACTATTATCTGCTGGGACACCGTCGTTTCGCGGAAGTGGCGCGCAAACAGGTAGAGGTGCGCCCCGGCGTGCAGCACTCCGATTAGGCATCGTAATTGGGCGGGAATGTCATTCGGGTGGCCGGGAGGGGGTGTCGCATATTTGTAACACACCACCAAAAAACAAAGAAATGGCAATGCTCAACTTTGGAGGCACCGAGGAAAAGGTCGTACTCCGTGAAGAATTCCCCCTGGACAAAGCACTGGAAACCCTGAAGGACGAAACCATTGCCGTACTCGGTTACGGGGTACAGGGGCCGGGACAGAGCATGAACTTGCGCGACAACGGTTTCAACGTCATCGTCGGACAGCGAAAGGGCGGCGCCAGCTGGGACAAGGCCGTAAAGGACGGCTGGATTCCCGGTGAAACCCTCTTCCCGCTGGAGGAGGCCGCCGAGCGCGGCACCATCATCCAGTACCTGCTCTCCGATGCCGCACAGATTGAAGTATGGCCCAAGATCAAACCCTACCTGACGCCGGGTAAGGCCCTCTACTTCAGCCACGGCTTCGGCATCACCTACAACGACCGTACTGGCATCGAGGCCCCCGAGGGCGTCGACGTCATCCTGGTCGCTCCGAAGGGGTCGGGAACCAGCCTGCGCCGGATGTTTCTCCAGGGGCGCGGCCTGAATTCCAGCTACGCCATCGCCACGGATGCCACCGGCCGCGCCTACGAGCGGGTCATCGCCCTCGGTATCGGGGTCGGGTCCGGCTACCTGTTCGAGACGGATTTCAAGCGGGAGGTCTACTCCGACCTTACCGGGGAACGGGGCACGCTGATGGGGGCCATCCAGGGAATTTTCGAAGCTCAGTACCAGGTACTGCGCGCCAACGGACATACCCCCTCCGAAGCCTTCAACGAAACGGTGGAGGAACTCACCCAGAGCCTGATGCCCCTCGTCGCCGAAAACGGTATGGACTGGATGTACGCCAACTGCTCCACCACCGCCCAGCGGGGTGCCCTGGACTGGAAGGACAAGTTTCGCGATGCCACCAAACCGGTCTTCGAGGAACTCTACGAAAGCGTCGCCACCGGCAAGGAGGCCCAGCGCAGCATCGACCTGAACAGCCAGCCCGACTACCGCCCCAAACTGGAAGCGGAACTCAAGGAAATCAAGGACAGCGAAATGTGGCAGGCCGGAAGAACGGTTCGCGGACTACGGCCCGAGAATAATTAGTCAGTGGTCGATGGTCAGTGGTCAGTGGCGTAGTACCACTGACCATTGGCCCCCACCTAACAATCCGGAGTCAAAACAATATATCTTTACGGTGATTTAATTCGCCAATGACTCCCACCCTCTCCCCCTACATCTCCGTCAACGAAATCACCCGGGCCCGCCACCGCCTGCGTGGGGTTGCCCTGCACACCCCGCTGCAGCGAAGTACCCGCCTGAGCCGGCTCACCGGCGCGGAGGTCTACCTGAAGCGGGAGGACCTGCAGGAGGTCCGCAGCTACAAGATTCGGGGTAGTTACAACAAAATGAGCTGCCTGAGCCGGGAAGAACTCGACCGGGGCGTCGTCTGCGCCAGCGCGGGCAACCACGCCCAGGGGGTCGCGCTTTCCTGTGCCAAGATGAAGGTGAACGGACTGGTGTACATGCCCGTCGTCACCCCCAAGCAAAAAGTCAGTAAGGTCCGGCTCTTCGGCGGCGAATACGTACAGGTAATTCTGGTCGGCGATACCTACGACGATGCCTACGGTGAAGCCAGGCGGGTCGCGGATGAGGAAGGAAGAACCTTCGTCCACCCCTTCGACGACCCCGATACCATCGCGGGGCAGGGTACTATCGGGCTGGAGATCCTCGACGATGCCCCCGGCGACGTGGACCTGGTCGTGATGGCGGTCGGTGGCGGCGGCCTCAGCGCGGGCGTGGGCAGCGTTTTCAAACAACTCAGCCCGGATACCCGGCTGATCGGCGTCGAGCCCACGGGGGCCCCGGCCATGTACGAGTCCATTAAGCGGGGCGAGATCGTAACGCTGGAGAAGATCGACAGCTTCGTGGACGGCGCGGCCGTCCGCCGGGTGGGAACGCACAATTTCCCCATCGTCCGGGAAGCGCTCTCCGAGATCATCCTGGTGGACGAAGGAAAGGTATGCGGCGTCATGCTGGACCTGTACAATGAGGATGGCCTCATCGTGGAACCCGCCGGTTCCCTGCCCGTAGCCGCCCTGGACCAGTTGGGTGACATCCGGGGCCAGACCGTCGTGCTCATCATCGGGGGCAGCAACAACGACATTACCCGCACGGCGGAGATTCAGGAACGCGCCCTGCTCTACGCCGGCCGTAAGCACTACTTCATCGTCGAATTTCCCCAGCGGGCCGGTGCCCTGCGGGACTTCCTCCACCTCCTCGGCCCCGATGACGACATCAGCCACTTCGAGTACGTCAAGAAGCACAACCGGGCCAGCGGGCCGGCACTGGTCGGTATCGAATTCGCTAATCCCGCGGACTACCAGCCCCTGGTGGAGCGACTGACCGCGGCGGGTATCGAGCACGAGCACATCAACGACCGGCCGATGCTGTACCAGATGTTTATCTAAGTCGATATACCTTCAGCCCGGCCGCCTCATCGATCAGCTCCCATGGCCCGTCCGGCGGTGGTAAATCCTCCTGCTCCCCGATTAGCCAGTATTCCTCCCCGTTCCCATCCGCCGCGGCTACGCCCTGGTTGCGGAGGTAACGGGGGTAAAATGCCTCGTCTCCAAAGGTGACCGTCGCGTTCCGGGGTATTTTCTCCGTCAGGGCACTCAGCTTGTAGTAGGTGGCATTTACGGAATAGAAGTACAGTTTCTCCCGGAAAAGGGGCGGGGACGCAGGTGCGGAATACAACAACAGGCTGACCGTCAGTACGGCAATTAGCATGTCGACCGATATCTGCGGTAGTCTCAACCTTTCCCCCATCCGGACTACACCCACTACGAGACCGACCAGGAGAAGTAACACTCCGAATTGTTGCTGAAACAACATCGTCCGGTAGAAGGGAATGGCCCGCATGCCGATTACGATCAGTGTCGTCACCGTCACTACGGAGAGGTAACTGCCCGCGTAATTTCTGGTCCTCTCCCGTCCCGAGAGGGCGTACAGCAGCAGCGCGGGCAGCAGGAACAAGACCGACGCCCACGCCCAGCCGGACACACCGAGCCCCTCCAGCGCGTGGAGTCCGTAGTTTTTCAGCGTCGTCAAAAAATTCATTCCGAAGTTGATGACATCCTCATTTCTGGCGGCTACGTAGCGGTTACCGGTCAGGGCTCCGAGACCGGAGAACAGTAGTATGGGCAGATAAAAGAGATAGGTCAGGCCGCCCACCAGGAACTGCGCCCAGAGGAAGGCCGAAAGTCGCTGCCCCCCGCGCAGCGTTACTATCGCCCACCAGGCTGAGAGTCCCACGTAAACGTAGAGAAAGATCGGTACGGTAGCGAACCCGGCCACCGAGCTGATTACGAAAGTTCGCAACCCCGACTGATCGTTTCGCTCCACCAATCGCTGAACGGCAAAACAGGCCAGCCAGCTGAAGAGCAACAGCAGACCGTACCCCCGTGCCTGAATTGCGAAGCCCCAGACGGGGAAAATCAGCATCAGTAGCAGCACCAATACCCCCCTGACCCAACGACCGACTCCGGCCACTTTTCGGGAATGGAACAACAAGAGCTGGGCGGTACAGAGTCCGGCCAGCGCGGAGAGTAATCTCCCCGTCAGTACCGGGTCGTTCGTCCAGCTCCCGAACAACCGGTGGGTCATTCCCGACAGCAGATTGTACAGCACGTGATTGTTGGGTAGCATGTAATAAGACCAGGCCTGGAAGGGGTGAATCGCGGCCACTTCCATAACCGAAAACACCTCATCGTAGGCCGGACGAATCTGGGTATGACCGAAGTAATAGGCTGCGCCTAGTGTCACCGTCAGGACGGCGATTACTGGCCAATCACCCCTACCCTCCTCAGTAGAAATGCGTTGCTTCGGTCGCGCTGGTAAAGTAGTCGGTCTTGGCAGATAAGCCAGGAACATAGCGATACCGATTCCCGCCAGTGCATAGTAGTTCCCTGTTGCTTTCGTGGTTTCACTGAAAAACTCCCGCGGCCAGTACACCTGCCGGTAGATCGTTCCCAGACCCAGGTACCAGATTTTGAGGATTTGATAATCGAGCAGGACGTAGCTAAGGAGGCTTATTGTTAGCAGAGTAACTACAAGTCCCGTTGCCACCCCACAGATTATGCGCGATTTGCCGGCCATTGGCGCAAATATCGCCAGCTTTTGTAATAGCTGAACTTACGCGAAGCATAAGAAATATGGTTCCACGGAGTGCAGTACCGCTTCTTGTCGGGTAGCGCCTTTGTTGATCCGTGAATTGCGGCGGCAATTTTTAACTCCGTGGAACCAAAAGTTACGCCTCGCGTAACATTAGTCAATAACTTTGACGTCAAACAATCACCATGGCCGACATCAGAATAGCCTGCCCCAACTGTGACTGGGAACCCGACGGCCGCGCCCACTGGGTGTGCGATGCCTGCTTCACCGTCTGGGATACCTTCGATACCACCGGAATTTGCCCCGGCTGCCGCAAGCAGTTTACCCATACCGACTGCGTTCCCACGGCCGGAGGCTGCCCCACCAATTCTCCGCACCTGGACTGGTACCACGGTCTCGACGAGTGGGTGGCCGAGCAGCTCGAGCTGGTCGCTGAGGTCGTCGAAATCGGGCCTGCCTAGGGATACCGACAATTTGTTTTGAAAACCTTGCACCTGCGCGCCGGCGCCCGATTTCCTATTGTACCTTGCCCTCCGTGACTGAATTAAAGACCAAGATCATTTCCGCCGGTGCCGGTAGCGGTAAAACCTACCGCCTCACCCGGGAAATGTCCGCCCTGCTGACCGGCGGTCAGGCCCGCCCCGGCGGCATCATCGCCACCACTTTTACCAAGAAAGCCGCGGCCGAACTGCGGGAACGCGTGCGCGTGGCCCTGCTGGAAGCGGGCATGACCCGGGAAGCCAATGAGCTGGCCAACGCCCTCATCGGTACCGTCCACGGCCTCGGCGTCAAGTTGCTCAAACGTTTCGCCTTCGAGGCCGGCGTATCTCCCCGCGTCGACATCATCGGGGAGGGAGAAGACCAGCGGTACTTCAATCTTTCCATGGCAGCGGTCACGCAACTTGCTGACATCGAGCGAATTGAAGAACTCTGTACGAAACTGGGACTCAGCCAGAGCGGAGAAAAATACAACTGGCGCAAGGACGTACTCGGGCTCGTCGAAGTGATCCGGGGGAATAATTTCAGTGCGGCCGATATTGAAAAAAGCCGGCAAAACTCCTGGTCGGAACTGGCTAAATTCCTGCCACAGCCCGATCCTGCGGTCACGCTGGAAGTACTCAACAACCGGCTAAAAATCGCCCTCGACGAAACGTACCGCACCCTCACTCACCCCGAAGCGGCCGACCAGACCAAAAAAACCATGACCGCGGCCAGTAGCCTCCGCCGGTTGCTCTCCGAACTGAAGCAGCGCGGCTACCTGCCCTGGCCCGAGTACGCCGGCCTCGGAAAGTTCGACGCCAAAGTCGGGGCCAAGAGCCGGGAGGCCGTCGCCACCATCGTCGAACTGGGGGAACGCCACGCCGCCACGGCTGCCTTTCAGGACGACCTGAGGGGCTATCAGGATCTGCTCTTCCGGTTCGCGGCGAAATCCATCGCCGAATACGATCGCTTTAAGAAGAGCCGGGGGCGGATCGACTACACCGACATGGAAGTCCTCGTGCTGGAGCTACTGGACAACAACCGGGTGCGGGAAGTCCTCCGCGAGGAACTTGACCTGCTGATGGTCGACGAATTTCAGGACACCTCTCCCATCCAGCTCGCCATCTTTCTCAAACTCAGTCAGCTGGCGCGCCGGAGCGTCTGGGTCGGCGACCCCAAGCAAAGCATCTATGGTTTCCGGGGTGCCGAGCCCCGCCTGATGGCCGCCGTGATGGCCGCCTCCGGGCCGATCCTGCCGGAAAACATCCAGCGACAGAGCTGGCGGAGCCGGGAGGACGTGGTACACGCCTGCAACGGCCTTTTCGTGAATGCTTTTCCTGAATTCCCCCCCGAAGCGGTTGTCCTCGAGCCCGTGCGTACGCGCGGAGGAGGAGAACACGCCCCTCCCGAGTCCACCGACTTGTCGGAGCGCAACGGCCTGGTCCACTGGGATTTTCAGCTCGAGGGCAAGGAGCGCTACAGTGCCGGCTGGCTGATGTCGGTCACCGCCAAGTCAGTGCGGGAAATGCTGGAAAATCCGCCTCCGGTGGTCGACAAGGCCGCCAAAAAGGAAAGACCGCTACGACCGGGAGACATCGCCATCCTCTGCCGGAGTAATTATGGTTGCGCCGACATGGCGGAGGCCCTCTCCCGGCAGGGGCTCGCGGCCGCCATCTCCCGCACCGGTTTACTGCATACCGCCGAAGCTACCCTGCTGCTCGCCTGCCTGAAGTACTTACTCAACCAGGAGGACAGCCTCAGCATTGCCGAGATCAATCTGCTCGGCGACCGGTCCGATCTACCTACGATCATCGAAAACCGACTCGATTTCCTGGAAGCGGAAGCAGACAGAAAGCAGGAAAATGAAAAACTGAGGGAAGCCGGTAAGCCGCTGATCAGGAAACCCGGTTGGTCCGAAAATTCCGGCCTGGTAAAAAAATTGATCGACCTGCAGGCGGGCGGACTCGAATATTCGACCAGCGAGCTCATCAATCTCTTGCTCGAGCAACTGGACCTGCGCCGGGTCGTCGTCGCCTGGGGAGACGGGGAACAGCGCCTCAGCAACATCGACGAGCTACGTCGCCTCGCGGTAACTTACGAGGAGAACTGCCACCAGCAACACCGCGCCGCTTCCCTCGGTGGCTACCTGCTCTACCTGGATCAGTTACTCCGGGACACCAACGACAAGCAGGGGGCCGGGGAGCGACCGGAAGCCGTTAACGTCATGACTTACCACCGGAGTAAAGGGCTGGAGTGGCCGGCCGTCATTTGCTTCAACCTCGATCAGCCGGAGCGGGCGGACGTCTGGGGGCGGGCCGTCATTGCCGAAACCGAAACGGTCGACCTGACGGCCCCCCTCGCCGGACGCTGGCTCCGCTACTGGGTGAACCCCTACGGCCGGAGCAGCAACGGCGTACCCTGGGTGGATGCCCTTAACGAAAGCAAGTGGAAACAACTCGCCGAGGCGGAGGCCCGGGCCGAGGAAGCCCGTCTGCTGTACGTCGGCTTCACCCGGGCGAGGGACTACCTCATCCTGCCCACCGGGAAAAACGGGGCAAAGTGGGTCGACCGCGTCTTCTCCCGGGGCGGAAAGACCGTCACGACCCTGGAACCCGGTACGATCGAAACTCCCTTTTCCCACGGCGGCGTGGATGTAGATAAGTACACCCAGGTCTGGACGGAGCCGAAAACACTACCGGCATCCGACCGCAAGTTCGGAGAGATCCCTTTCCTGACCGGTTGCCGGCCGGGGCCCGCGGTCCATACCGTAAGAGTTGTGGACGAGGAATGGATACTGGCTGCCTTTCCCGGCCTGTCGTTTTCCAAACCCACCTTTTACCACGCTACGGTCGATCCGGATCCGGCTACCGACCCGCGCATTCTGAGTCAGGCCATCGGCAGCTACCTTCACGGAGACTGGTTCGAGCAAGCCGACCGGGCAGTACGCCGGGAGCGGGCCGAAGCGATGGTTTTCGCCTTCCAGCCCGGCGGAGAGATCGATTTCGACAATTTGCTCGAGCAGGCTACCGCTTACCGTAACGCCGTGGAGACGACCTCCCGGCCGGTCAGCGTCCACCGCCAGCTTCCCTACCGCTTCACCCACGCCGGGCGGGAAATCAGCGGACGGCTCGACTGGGTATTTGAGCGACCCGATGGCCAACTGGTACTGCACCGTTACGTTCACCTGAGCCGGAAGCAGTTCGAGAGCACGGCGGGCCTCCGCCTGGCCGAGGTCGCGCTGGATAAGCTGGCCGCCGAACAACTGCTGGGCCAGACCGTGGCGGAAGTCCAACTCCACCTGCCGGCCGCCGCCTGCTGGTACCAACTGATCGACTGATGCGCGTACTACTGGTAGCCGCTACTCCCTTCGAGCTTGCACCGACGACGACCTGGCTCTGCTCCGTTGCTGCGGGGCAGGAGGAAAACGTCCTGCAATTTCCCCGCTGTGAAGTGGAAGTGATCATCACCGGTATTGGGCTGACCGCAACGGCTTTCGCCCTCGGTCATCGCTTCGGAGCCGGTCCGCTCCCCCAACTGGCGGTGCAGGCCGGGGTTGCCGGGGCCTACGATCCTACGCTCCCCCTGACCGAAGTCGTTGAAGTGATCAGTGAGGTATTCCTGGACCTGGGCGCGGAAAACGGGGAGGGAAAACTACTCACGCTGGCTGACATCAGGCTCCCCCCCGGTCCACCCTTCGATGAGAGGGGCCGGATCGTTCAGCCACGGGAGAGTGGCCTGCCCTACCGACGCTGCAACGGGGGCACCGCCAACCGGGCAACCGGGTCGGAAGTATCCATTCGACGGCTGCGGGAACGGTTCCCGGAGGTCGAAGTCGAAAGCATGGAGGGCGCGGCCTTTGCTTACGCCTGCGCGCAGGCGGGTACCGCATGGACCCAGCTGAGGGCCATCAGTAACTACGTGGAGCCCCGCAACCGGGACAACTGGCGCATGGGGGAGGCCATTCAGTCGTTGAACCAGGCCCTCCGACAATTACTCGGCCCCTTTATTTCTTAGAGGCCAGGTACTCCTGGTAGGTCTGGTTGGCGTAGTGGCCGCCACCGATGAATTGCGCTTCCTTGATGTAGCTGTCAGCCGTCTTGAAGCCGGGGCTGATCGTGATGCGCTGGTGGGTCTCGTTGAGGTACACGATGCTGGGATAAGACATTTGCCCGTCCAGCAGGGCTACCGCCAGACTGTGCGCGCCACGTCTGCCCAGACTGCTGTCAAAGGCGAAATCGTGGCCCTGAAAGGTCAGTTTGGTCTTCTGCTCCGCGTTGAATTTCACGGCGTAGAAGTGCTTGCTGACGTAAGCCGCCACCAGGGGGTCCTTGAAGGTGGTCTTGTCCATTTTCTTGCACCAGCCGCACCAGTCCGTATACACGTCCACCAGCATTTTTCGGGGCTCGGTTTTGTTTCGTTCCACCGCCTCCTCCCAGCTGAGCCATTCGATCTGGGCGTGAAGGGCGGGGACGCAGGTGCAAAATAAAAATACGAGGAGTAGGGGAAGACGAACGTTCATAAACAAGGGGTTGTGTACAATGAGAGATGGCAAATATACTAACATGGGTAGATTCCTTGTCGGACGTCTCGACGCAGGAGGTCGTCCGACACGTGAATCTAGACAACCCTCAAAACTTCGGACACGGCACCGCCTCATCGTCATCCGACTGTCCCAGATACGCAATACTGATCTCGAAAGCCCCCTGGTGGCGGCGGTCGGTCATCAGGCCGTTGAGCCCGATGTCGTAGCTGAAACCGAACAGGAAATTGGAGATTTCGATCCCCGCCATCGCTACGGCACTGTCCAGGTTGAACTCCTCGGCGGAGCGGACCGGTCGGGCCCACCCCCCCAGGTGCAGGGCCGCTCCCTTCGAGTCGTCGAGCAGGAAGCGGAAGTTGGCCCCCAGGTTCGCGGCCAGGTGCGGCCCCTGGGCGTAGGCGTAGATACGGGGGCTGAATTGCACCTCCGGCCCGAGGGGGATCCGGAAGTTGAGGTAGCCGCTGTACCGCCGGTAGAGGGTATTAGAAACCTCCACCTCCTCCCCCTGGGTGGCTTCAAAGTAGAAACTCTGCTGGGGTTCGTTGATGTGGTGCATGGCCGCGCCGGCAAATACGGCCGTTCCGTTGCGTGGGGAATTGCTGTAATTCAGCCCGATGTGGTAATCCCCGAAGGCGAAGTTGTTTTCCGGAAGTTCCTCCCCGCTGCTCCCGTCGAGGTAGGTGTCCGTTCCGTTGAACTCATCCTCGAAGGAGAGTTGATCGTAGCTAACGTTGCGCTGTACGACCCCGAACTGGACACCTAGACTCAGGAACTGGTTGTTCTTCGGGTCCAGCGACTTGTGAAACGCGCCCCCGAGGCTGATCTGGTTGGTACTGAAGTTCAGCTCCGCTACCCGGTCGCTGGCAAAGAGTACGCCCACGCCGAAGGCATCCCGGTAACGGCGCTTGGCGGGGTTGATGTCGTAATGAAAATCCGCGGCGAAGGCGGAAGTACTGTAGGGCGTCTCCAGTACCTGCGCCCACTGGCTCCGGTGGGACATCGCGACCCGGTAGCGCCCCTGAAAGAGCCCCGTCAGGGCCGGGTTCATCGTCAGTGGAGAGGCAAAGAACTGGGAGAAATGGTAGTCCTGCGCACTACAGCTTAGGGAAGTCAGGGAGAGGCAGGCGAAGAGTAAGAATGATTTCATAGGGGCCGTTTGGAGCGGCGCGAAAATACGCCCCATCCCCATTGCGAACGGCCACGACGGGTTGCTTATTTTAGTATCTTTCCGCCCTATGGCCCACACTTACGCTCTCGGACGATTTACCGCTGCCGCCATTCGCCCCCAGGCCAAGCCCCGGGCGGAACTGGCCTCCCAGTTGTTACTCGGTGAACCGGTAACCGTACTGGAGCCCGGTAAACAGTTCAGCCGCGTCCGCTGCTGCGACGACGATTTCGAGGGGTACGTCCGCAGCGACCAGCTACTGGAGGTGGACGAGTCCACTTTTCGTCGCCAGCGGGACAACCCCGCCTTTGCCCTGGAACTCTACTCCAGCCTGATGGGCGAACGACACGGTCTGCCCGTCACCTTCGGGGCCCGCCTGCCGGAATACGACGGCATGCGGCTGCGCCACGGCCGGCGCCCCTTTACGTATTCCGGTCAGGCCGCCATGTCCGAAGACCTGCGCTCGGAACCCGATCTGTTACTCCGCTTCGCCCGGCGCTGGCTCTACACTCCGGAATTGACGGGGGGACGAACCCCCACGGGCGTAGACGCCGCGGCCCTCATCCAGTTGGTGGCCCGCCTGGTGAACGTAAAACTCCCCCGTACCGCCGAGGCCATGAGTCACCACGGCCGGATGATCGACTTCGTCGTCCAGGCCCAGCCGGCCGACCTCGCCTTTTTCGACGACCGCCGGGGACAGATCAACCACGTCGGCCTGCTGCTACCGGATAGTCGTATCCTGCACGTCCACGACCGGGTTCGGGTGGACGCCATCGACCACTACGGGATCTTCAACTACGATCTGGGTAGTTATACGCACCGGCTACGAATCGTCAAGCGACTCTTCAGGGATACGGACGTGCCTTCCGTGCTGCGGGCCAAACGGACCGCCGTTGAGGAAATTGACAAGGATCAGCTGGCCATATTTTGAAATCCCTGGTCGCGGGCTTGCGGCCCGGGTAACCCGATCGCTTCAGGCTAGCATACTCCCGCTACAGACGATCAACCAGCGTCTTCAGGTCACCGACAACCCAGATCCGCTCGTGTTCCACCGTCTCCGTTCGCTCGTGGATCCAGGTGTATTCGTGGGGTAAGTGGACGGCCCGGCCACCGATCTCCACCACGGGGAGTACGTCGCTCTTCAGGCTGTTACCGATCATCAGGAAACCGGCCGGGTCGATGCCGTGGCGGGCCAGGATATCGGAGTAGGCCGCCGGCGTTTTCTCACTGACGATGTGGATACCCTGAAAGTAGTCGGCCAAACCGCTCCGGGCCACCTTGTTCTCCTGGTCGAATAGATCGCCCTTCGTGATTAGCAGTAGTGGATAGCGTGGTGCCAATTGTCGTAGCGTTTCCTCCACTTCCGGTAGCAGGTTGACCGGATGAAGCAACATCTCCTTGCCGATGTCCAGTAAGCGTTGCAGTTCCGCCCCCGTTACCCGACCGTCCGACAGCTGGATTACAGTTTCGATCAGCGAAAGCATAAAGCCCTTAATGCCGTAACCGAACAGTGCCAGATTTACCCTTTCCCGCTCGTAAAGCGCCTGTTCCAGCGATACCCCCCGGGGGAGGTAGCTGGCCAGTAAGTCGGAGCAACGTTCCTTGGCATCGACGAAAATATGCTCGTTTTCCCAGAGGGTATCGTCTGCGTCGAAAGCAACGTGGGTGATCCCGTTGAGGTCCATAACTGCTGAATGTTGCGGCAAGGTTACGCAAACATTAGGTTACCGACCTACATTTGCGCGCTATGACCCGGATCAGACGTTTCCTCCCCCTGTTGTTAAGCCTGCTTTGCACCTGCGTCCTCGCCCGCTGCGCCACCCCACGGGAGCCGGCCGAAAGGGAAGTTTCCACCTATATTCTGGTCCGCCACGCGGAGAAGGATTTCGGAAGCGACCCGGTCCTCACTGCCGAGGGGTCCGAGCGGGCCGACCAGCTGATGCGGATGCTTAAAAACGTGGACCTGGATCTGATTTACAGCACCGATACCCGGCGTACCCAGCTGACGGCGGCCCCCACGGCGACCGACCACAAATTACCGGTCTTCAGCTACGATGCCCAGACTTTGCCGGCCTTCAGCCGCCTGGTTCGCAGCAAGGGCAAGGGCAAAACGACGCTGATCGTCGGGCACAGCAACACCACCCCGATGATGGCAAATCTACTGACCGCCACCGATGACTACCCCCGCTTCAGCGAGTTGGACTACACCAATTTCTACGTGGTGACCATACCTCCGGTCGGGAAACCTCGTGTACTGAAAATGCGCTTCTAGGTGGGCGTTTTCCTCAGTATTTTTCTCTGTCTGGCGTTTCCCGCCCTGGCACGGGCCGTCGAAAGAAGCGAACGGTCACCCGCCTGGCTGAGTTCCATCATCGCCTGTTACGGCGTCGGTATCCTCGTAGCCAATCTGCGACTCTGGGAGATCGACCAGGGGATCACGGAGGGTATCGCCGCGGCCAGTATGCTGTTCGGTCTTCCCCTGCTGCTCTTCTCGGTTCGGCTGAGGGACAGTTGGCGCTACGGCAGAAGCATGCTGGTCGGTTTTCTGTTGTGCTGTTTCTGTGGCCTGCTCTGTACCGGGCTGACCGGCTGGTACCTGGGTGATGGGCTGGCCGACGGCTGGAAGGTGGCCGGTATGCTGGTGGGGCTTTATACCGGCGGAACCCCGAACGTACAGGCGATCGGACTCGCCCTCCGGGCACCGGCGGACTACGTGGTGCTGATCCAGGCGGCGGATGTGCTGCTGGGTGGTGCCTACCTGCTGGGCCTGGTGACTTTTCTCCCGGCGCTCTACGCTCGTTTTTATCCCACCCCCAAATCCGGGGAAGAGGCGGTCAGCCCGACCGAACGCCCGCTGGTACCCGCCCGCCTCCAGTGGCAGCAAACGGGTCTGGCCGCGGCCGTGGTGGCCGTGAGTGGCGGCCTGACCTGGCTGCTGTCGGGAGAAGAACTGGATACTACCGTGCTCATCCTGGTACTCACCACCCTTTCCCTGATCGTGGCCGGCCAGCCCTTCACCCAACGGCTCGGCAACGCCTATCCGCTCGGGGAATACTTCATCCTGATCTTCTGCGTGGCCCTCGGGCTACTGGCGGACTTCCGCGCCCTGGCCGAAAACGGTCGGGAGTTGTTACTCTACTCCGCGCTGGCCCTGAGCACCACCACGGTACTCCACTTACTGCTGTGTAAGCTCTTCCGCCTGGACCGCGATACGGTGATCCTGAGCTCGGTGGCCGCGTTCTACGGCCCCGTTTTCGTAGCCCAGGTGGCCACCGCCATCCGGAACCAACGGCTGCTGGCATCGGGAATAGCGGTAAGTTTACTGGGTCTCGGAATCGGGAATTATCTCGGTCTCGCGCTTGCTTACCTCGTCCGTTGGGCGCTTATGTAGCCGACGGAAACGCAGGGCTTCCAGTTCACCGGAAAAGATATTGGACAGCCGGTACTTAGAATGGTTAAAGACGGTCTCGAATTCTCCGCTCCGTTCGTATAGGTCATCGCTCAGCAGCAGGGCAATGGGTTTGAGGGACTCGATGTGAAGGAAGAAAATCCGGACGATCGCCAGCATGGGAATGGCGATCACGATTCCGGCCAACCCCCAGACCATACCACCGATGATGATACCGATGATGGCCGCCAGCGCATTGATCTTCACGCTGTTCCCGACGATTTTCGGCGTGATCAGGTTCCCCTCCACGAACTGAACCGTCATGTAGAGCACCACGACGGCCACCGGTTGCCAGAGGTTCTCCGTCGTAGCAATGGCAAACAGGAAGGGAAGCAGTCCGCCGATCGTGGTCCCGACGTAGGGAATGACGGCCAGCATGGCCCCCAGGAAACCCCACACCAGGGGATAGCCAATACCGATGGCGAACAGGCCTACGCTGTTAAGCACGCCGAGAATCAGCATCACCCACCCCAGTCCGGCCAGGTACTTGCCCGCTACCTGTTGTACCTCTTCCAGCAGTTCCCTGCCTTCCCCCTGACTTTCGGGAGAGAGCTGACTGCTCACGAACTGGCGAATGGCCGTCCGGTACAGTAAGAACAAAAAGGCATAGATGAGCGCCAGCGTGATGTTGGCCAGTAAGATACCGGAAGTAGACAGGCCGGTGGAGAGGATACCAAACGGCTTATTGACTACACTGGTGATGCCAACGTCAATCATTTCGTTGGCTTCCCGGCGGTCCATGCCCACCACCTCCCCGAAGTACTCGACGATCTCGGTCAGGCTTTCGTTGAAGCCCCGCATGATGTCGTTGGCCTCCGTGAACACCGCCTGGATCTGAACGAAGAAAAAGTAGAAGACCCCGCCGAGCAGCATGGTCATGGTCAGCATCGTCAGGCAGATGGCCAGAAGGCGATTGCCCAGCTCCGATTCAAACCGGTCGGCAATCGGTTTGAGCATCAGGGCAATGAAAATGCCGTAGGTGATGGGCACGAAAAGAGAACTGCCTATGTATAACAGGTAAGTCGTTATACACAGGCAGATCAGCAGGTACGCCAGGCGTTGGAAATTGAAGGTGCCGGAGATCATTTAGTCCTCCGGTGAGCCCTTGCCCTTGTAGTACTGCACGAAGACGAAGCCGAAAATAAGCACCATTACGAAGGTCTCCATGGCAACGAAGAAGCTGTTCACCATCATGTCCCCGAAGGAATCGCTCTCGTTCATGAACTGCTCGAAGCCCAGGGAAGGGCTGATGGACGACAGGATGATGTTCAGCACCGTAAGGGTGATGACGGCCCAGATCGCGATCCGGAACAACATACCGATCTCCAGCTTGAACTCTTCTCCTTCCGGCGTGGCGTCATTTACCTTACTGGTGGCCATCCAGACAATCGGTACGATCAGCAGGTATTTGGCAAAACGGAGGCCGAGGGGCAGGTCGGCCGTAACCGCGTTCACGAGCAGCAGGTAGAGGGAAGTGATGACACCGAGGACGATGCCATAGTTACGCCCCATCTTATCCATGTTGAGGTAAGCGACATTGTCTAATTTCGGATTCTTGTCTAAAGCGGGTTGACGGGTAGCCATTGAGTTGGGTAAGTTTGGTTCGTGCGCAATATCGGGTAAGGGAAAGGTTTATAGGTAACGGGCGCGGCGCTGTTCGAGATCCCGCACCCGTCTGGCCATTTCCTCGGCGCGGGCAGCCTTCTCTTCGGCGGATTCCAGTTCGTCCCCGACATCGTCTCTCAGCTCATCGATCTTCTTCTGGTACTTGGCCATTTTATCTTCGTACTTCCTGATTTTTTTCTGGGCTTTTTCCGCGTCTTCGCTGGCGTCAGAACTGTCGTCCCGGATATCGTCCAGTTCCTTCCGCGCCTCCTCCAGCTGTTCGTCAAAGTAGCTGGTGTAGAAATAGGTGCGGAATTCTTGCATGATCGCCTCGGCGGCCACGTAACTCTCCCGGTGAACATCACGGGTGGCGACATCCTTGTCCGAAAAAGCGACGGCCAGACTGACCGTGGATTTCTCCGCATTCCCTTCCACCTTGCTGTATAGGCCAAATGCTTTCGGACTCACCAGTGGGATGGAAGCCTGTTCCGCGAGAAAAGCGGTACTCATTTTGTCCCGGTCGGTCTTATCGATATCGACGTCGTAGCGATCGTCCCAGAACTCTTCCCAGCGGTCAGTGACCAACTCGGGGCTGGCATCGATCTCCATACGCATGGCCTCCATGCTCGTCTTGTCGAAGGTCACCATACTGTTGGTGATTCTGCCGGTTTTCTGGGCCGTAAGGGGCTGGGCGAGGACGCAGGTGCAAAAAATTAATAATAAAAGCGGGAGCGGATTTCTCATAACTGTTGGTTCTTTATCGGTTGGGGAGTAACCTATTCGTTGATGTTGTCCTGGGGGACGGTCTTGTAGCGATCCGCCTTGTTGACCCAACGAAGGATTTCTTCGTGCTGTTCGTGGAGTACCTCTTCGGCGAAGTCGAGTAGGTTACCGTTGGCCAGCGCATGGCGGTAGGCATCACTCGTAGCCTGCTCGTTCTCGTAGGCCATATCGGCCATCTCCACGGTATTGTGGGTAGCGACGGCCTTGCTGAAGCGATCTTCGTGCTCCTTGATGTAGCTGAAATCACCCTTGCTGGGGGTATTCACCCCGGATCCTATGTCGGAGAGTATCTCATTGAGACGCTCGTTGGCGGCATGGCGGTAGGTAGCCAGATCCTTGAAGAAGGCACTACCCTTCTCGTTCTTCCCCGCCAGGGACTCCGCGGCCGCCTTGTAGTAGCGAACCGACTCCATATGCTGAAGGGAGAGTTGACTGATGAGACTGCCGGTACCTTCCGGCCCCATCTCGTAGGGTACTTTTACGTCTTTCATGCTTTGCTTACTTCACTTTCTAATTTGAGAACCATATCACCGTCCTCCTGCTTGATCAGGAGGGCCTTGTTGCCGGACTCTCCCTTGCGGGTGACCTCATTCCCCTTAATGGTACGAGTGACCTCCTCGGTGAAGGTTTCCTCTACTTTGCCTTCCGCGGTGCCGTTGCCCCACTTCCAGCTGACTTTACTGCCTGTACGAATCATCTTGTTGCTAATTAAAAAACCCGGTGGAAGCGGGACTTCACCTGCCCCCACCGGGTTGTAGTTTACTAATGCGGTGCCCGGAAATAAGTTCCGGATCTTTCCCTAACGGTTAGTCAAGGTCGCCTTCCGGGTCGGTGGCGCGCTCGACGTCCTTCAGGAACTGATTGGACTCCTTACGGAAATCTTTCCAGCCTTCGCTGACGTCACCTTTGAAGTCTTTCCAGCCGGCTTCCATGTTGTTGCCAACACGGTCCATGCGGTTGTCGAGGTCGTCACCGTAGGCTTCGAGTTCGTTCCACTCCTGCTGCATTTCAGCTTTGGCTTCCTCGGAGGCACCCTCCATGTCGGCTTCGAGCTTCTCCATGCGGCGGTCGATGTTGGTACGGGCCTGCTTGAATTCCATTTCGAGTTCGTTACTCTCCTCACGGATTTCGGTACCCATATTGGAAATGGCGTTGGAAGTTTCGGCGGCGGCTTCTTCCACGTCGTTCTCTACCACGCCGTCGTTGTCACAGCTGTAGAATGCTCCACTGAGGGAGAGAAGAAGAGCCAGGGTTAGAATGCGAAATTTCATGTGTCTAATACTTTTGATAGGTGTCCCGTTGAAGCGATACGGGAGCGGTTGGTTACTTGGTAAGTTGATTGTTGCTTCAGTAGTTATAACCGATTACCCCGTTTTGATGTTCGTTCGGGTTATTCGCCACTTTCAACTTCTTCGGCAGTGTCCAGCATTTCGTTAAGCTTCTCTCCTCCCTTAATTCCAAAGTCCAGGGTGCGGATCGGGAACGGGATCATGATGTCGTTGCTGTCGTATACGGACTTGATGGCCATAATGGCATCGCTCTGCGCGAGCAGGAAGTCAGCCTGCCCCATGCTGGCTGGGTCCAGCCAGAAGCGAAGGGTGTAGTTGATGGAACTGTCCCCGAATTCGTTAAAGAACAACTGTACATCCTTCGTGCTGTCGTACTTGACTTGTTCCTTGATCGCATTGATGGTCAGCTCTTTCACTTTTTTCAGGTCATCCCCGTAACTGACTCCACAACTCAGGTCTACCCGCCGCTTACCGAGTTTGTTGTAGTTCTTGATGGGTGTCTGTGCCATGATCTTGTTCGGGATCATAATGTCCTGTCCCTGCAGGGTTTCCAGGCTGGTGTGCCGCAGGTTCACTTCAACCACTTTACCCATGTAGCCATCTACCTCGAGCAGGTCTCCCACCTTGAACAAGCTCCGTACGGAAAGCAAAATACCACTGAACAGGTTAAGGATGGGGTCCTGAAAGGCCAGACCCAGGGCCAGGCCCACCACGCCGGCGCCCGCCAGGATGGAACTGACGGCCCCGTCCAGTTGAAGGATCGACAGCGTAAGGAAGATGAAGCCCAGTACCAGTATGATCGTAAAGAACGAACTGAGTAAGCCGGCTACCGTACCGCCTCCCACCAACCGGTAGGAGAGTTGGTTGAAGTACTTCTTGGTCCATTTCGTTACGACGTAACCAATGATTACGATAATGATCGCAATGACCAGATTGGGCAACAGAGCCAGAAATCCGGCCCACCAGGACTGAAGTTCTTCAAACAGCGGTTGTAAATCAAAGGTCAATCCGAAAATTTCAAACAGGAACATAGCAAGTCTTTGTTATCAGTGTTAGCCCCTACAACCGGAGTACCCGGAACAGGTTCGCGCCGCAACCCCGCCCCCCGTAATTCGTTCTCCCCCCATGCCCCGCTACTTTCTCCTGGATAAACCTTACGACGTACTCAGTCAGTTCACCCGCGAAGATCCCCGGCACCGGACGCTGGCCGACGTACACGACTTCCCACCCCGGGTCTACCCGGTCGGCCGGCTCGACCGGGACAGCGAGGGCCTGCTCCTGCTGACGGACGACTCCGGGCTCAACGAGAAATTATTGCACCCGCGTCATCGCCACGAAAGAACCTACCACGTCCAGGTAGAGGGCTCCCCCACCCCGGCGGATCTGGCGCGGCTGGCCGCCGGGGTCACCATTCGCGTTAAGGGCCGGGAGCACGCCTGTGCCCCCTTGCTGGTCAGCCCCCTCCCCGCTACCGAAACCCGCAGAATACCACCCCGTACCCCACCGATCCGGGAGCGCCTCAGTATTCCGACTACCTGGCTGTCCCTCACGCTCACCGAGGGTAAGAATCGTCAGGTCAGGAGAATGTGCGCCGCCGTCGGATTCCCCGTGCTTCGGTTACGTCGCTACGGAATCGGTGGCGTGACTCTTCCCCACCTGGAGGGCAAAATTGTCCGGGAAGTGGATCAAAAGTGGCTGTTCGGGCGTTTAGGCTTACGTCCGTAACTTGTTAAGTTGGTAGTATCTTTGCCGTGCCTTATTTTTATGTGAATGGAACTTTTTCGTAACAAGGTCGAACGATCCGCCTTCGGTGTCTGCGCCTGGCTGGCCGATCACATGGGTATCTCCCGCAAACGCGTACGGATGTACTTCATCTACCTGTCCTGCCTTTCCCTGGGTTCCTCCCTCCTGTTCTACTTTTTCGCGGCCTTCTGGCTCAACGTCCGCAATTACATGCGGGAGGGGCGCAAACAGATAGGTTGGTGAACAGGAGCTTTTTCGGATTTTGGGTTCCTGACCGGTTTTAAGTGATTTTTGCCGCTGTCAAGGCGGTAAAACCGGAGTTTGGCACCGCTAAATGAGGATTTCACTAACGCAGACAGCGGCAAAAGCGCCAAAATAAGGTCGGATGCTAAAGTCCGAACAAGCTATGAAGGGTTACCTTTACCGATTATGTCCGTACGCCCCACCTCCATCGTCTACCACGCAGGCCGCTACGTCGCTAAAGTTCTGATCGAAGAGCTCCCGACGGACCGCTACTACCACAATCTGCACCACACGATCAATGTCGTCCAGGGGGTCATCGCCATCGGTCAGGCCGAAAGGGTGACCGCGGAGGAACTGGAGTGTCTGCTGTTGGCCGCCTGGTTCCACGATATCGGCCACGTGGAAACCTACGTCGGTCACGAGGCCGCCGGAGCCCGTATCGCCACCGCATTCCTCGAAGACCACGATTTCCCCCCGGAGAAGACCGAACTCGTGGCCAACTGCATCCTCGCCACCCGGATGCCGCAGCAGCCGGCCAACAAACTGGAAGAGATCATTTGCGACGCCGATATGTTTCACCTCTCCCTGCCTACCTACGAGCAGTCTCAGGAACTGCTGCGGGCGGAATGGCAAAAGGTGCTGGGAAAAAAGAGTACCGACGAAGAGTGGCGACAGGAAAATTCGAATTTCCTCAATCAGCACACCTACTTCACCGCCTACGGCAAGAAGACCCTCCAGGACAAGAAGGAACGGTACTGTTACTGATTCTTACTCCCTAATGCTCCACTTCGTATATCCACCACCAGTGGCTCTTGGCCATCCAGTTGTTCACGTTGAAGGGCTCCAGCCACTCCGGATAATTATCGTGGACCAGCCTGGCGGCCGGGGCGTTGGGCCATTCCTCCAGGGGGCGGGAAAGGGCCAGGAGGCAGGTGCGATCTTTCCCGCAAACCACCTCGCCCAGGTCGTCGATCCGGAGGGTTTCTAGTCCGGGTGCCTTGTAAAAATTCACTTCGAGGGCCATGTCGTAGGGGGTCTCCTTAATGGAGTACAGCCGGGTGTCCGCCGCAAAATTCCGGTAGATATAGCGGTAGACAGGCACCTCGCTGGTGGGCGCGCGAAACAACACCACGCCCATCAGCACGAGGTTTGTCACCAGGAAAATTTTCCAGAAGATCCTTGCCGGCCGGGACGTACTTCTCTCCGGGTATCGTTCCCGCAGCCACTCCCAGGAAACCACCGCCATGATGGGGAGGAAGCCGATGATGGGATACAGGAAGCGTACTTCCTTATGGCTGATCAGCGTGTGGATCAGCACGAAGGGAATCACCATCCAGGTAAGCGGCGAGCGCGGACGCAGGTAGCAATATCCGCCGAAGATAGCGAGGTAGACCAGGCCGGCGGGAGGTACCCCCTTCAGTACGGTCTTGACCAGGTAGGCGTACCAGGGGTCGGTGCCGAAGGTGGAAGCCTTGTCCTCCAGGATGTTCTGGGCGAAGTAGTTCCAACTGGAGAATACCCACTCCCCGTAGAACCAGTAGTCGATCAGCACTCCCAGGCCCAGCATCGCCAGTCCGCCTGCCGCCAGGCCCAGTAGTCGCCGCCAGTTGACGGGCACCATGAACAGCAGCCACCCCACGAAGCCGACAATGAGGAAGGCCATCTGGTAGCGGAACAGGTAAGACAACCCCATGAGCAGGCCGACCCCGACATAGTCCCGGAATCCGCCCGATCGCCGGTTCCGGAACAGCCCGAAGGCCAGCATGAACGTGGCGCCCGCCCAGTGCTCGGAGTTGAAACGCACGCCATTGTAGATTTGGAACCACAGCAGGAAGGCGAACAGCAGGTAGACGTAGTTGGCACCGGTCGTCCGCAATTCCTCCCGGTACGTCCGCATCAGGTACCAGCTGCTGAACAGGAACAGGGCGCCCGACAGCAACCGGAGAAAGAAGGCAAGGAAGAACGGATTTTCCACCCCGAGCGCGTTCCAGCCCCGGACCAGCAAGTAAACCAGACCCGGCTGGAGCGCGGGCCGCATGCGCTCACCGAACTCCCAGGCCAGGTCACTTTCCTGGTTGATGCCCAACTTAAGACCGGCAAACTCCAGCAGCTGGAAGTGCTCGTCACTCTGGGTGTACCCCATGGAAAAAATGGCGGCGATAACCAGTAGGATAGCGGAGATCACGAGGACGTGATCAGCATTACTCAAAAGGGGAAATCTCCTCATCGCTTAGCCCCCCGTCCGATCAGTCCCAGGTCCAGGGCTATCGCAATAACCATTCCGATGATGGGAACCATCGTCCAGGCTCCACCGAAAAAGTGGATAACTATGGCGTACCAGAGCAGGGTGATCGGCATGAGGAAAAACCCCAGTAGCGGAAGGATGAAGCCGTCGAAGGCATCGCTGAACCAACCCGTGAAAAAGTACAGTACCGCGATCACGAGACGGGGGAAGAAGAAACCGAGCAGGAGTAGTAAAATGGGCATGGTGGCTAATTTTATGGAAGAACCGGAAAACCGCTGATTTGCTCACTACCCAAAATATCACCCGGCCAATAATTATTAGGCCCCTCCGGGTAGAACAGACCGAAACCGACACGTAAGCCCGTTTGCCCGTCAAATTATTTGGTTGCATAAATTATACACGAAACATTTGTTAAATTAAAAAGTACGTGTAACTTGCGTATGTCCTCGTATCCGGGGATCGTCTTATCCTAAGACCCTTCCGCGCCTACTTCGCGGCTTTCCACACACCACACCAGTTATACCACAAGTTTACCCAATCGCTTATCACCGCCCGGTGAAGGCTCAACTTTCGCGTCCCCCGATGTGGATTTCCATCCGTCGACGGCATCAGGAACTGCGAAGGCCTGACTTTCCCGTGCATTCACCATAATTCACCATTCTTATCTCTCATATTATGAAAATTCGCTTTTACCTGCTGCCCCTGTTGGCAGCCGCGCTATTCACGGCTTGCACGCCGGATGGCGACAACCTCTCCCTTTCCACCGTCGAAGCTGACATCACCCCCGAGGGTTTCCTCGTCGATGAGGGCGAGGACGGTCACGTCGATTACCCGGACTACGATTTCGTCCAGGCCATTCAGGACCACGTAGACGGTCACGCCGTCAACGCCGATGCGGTGCGGAATGCGGAAGACGTCACGGTTACCCGCCCCGACGGCACCACCGAAGAACTCATCCGCGTGGGTGGGTGCATCGATATGACCAAGGCCGAATTCCTGGAGTTCGAGGCCGTCAACGCCTCCCTGGAAAAGCAGTACCGTACCAGTAACCTGGTTTCCATCGGCACCGTCCGGGTGATCGGTTACACCGGTGGCGGTGGTTATGGCCTGACCTCCCGCATGCGTACCGCCCTCCAGTGGGCCGTCAACAACTACAACGCGCTGAACATCAACAAGACCTTCACGCTCAGTTTCAGTAGTTCCACCAGTGCCGACATCGTCGTGTACCGCCAGCCTAACAACAGCGGCGCGGGCGGATCGGCCGGTTTCCCCAGCGGCGGCCGTCCGAACAAGTTCGTTCAGATCTACCGCGGTATGGACAACTACGACACCAATACCATCGAGCACGTGATGACCCACGAGATCGGCCACAGCATGGGCCTCCGCCATACGGATTACACCACCCGCCAGAGTTGCGGACAGAACACCAACGAGGGTAGCGCCGGTGTCGGAGCCATCCTGATCCCCGGTACGCCCAGCGGTTATGACCCCAATTCCATCATGCTGTCCTGCTTCAGCAGCGGCGAAGACGGAGAGTTCGGTTTCTACGACCGGGTCGCCCTGGAGGCCATCTACTAGACCTCACCTATTTCACATCGTAATCTTTCGATCGGGCCCGCTCTCCAACCGGAGAGCGGGCCTTTTCATTCCTGGTGGTTACTTGTGCAAGTGACTAACATTTCTCACCTTTAGGCCGCAAAATGGCAGCGCCGGAGTGCAGTAGGCGACCCGCGGATACGTCCTGTAGACCGGAGTCGTGCTTCCACTTCCTTCCACTCATACCCCGCTATACTACCGAGCGCGACTGCTTATTCTTTACCGCCTCAGGGAGCGGAGCCCGACGTAACCGGTTTATTAAACCCTGCACCCGCGTCCCCGCCCCATGCTAGCAGGCACCCTCAACAATCATTGATGACTTCCATGCAAACGAGTACCCACATGAAGCTGAAACGCATCTTCATCCAGAATCAATTGCCCGAGAATCTGGCGGCCCTGCAGCGGCTTAGCCACAATATCTGGTGGAGTTGGTCCTTCGAGGCCCAGGAATTGTTCTCGAGCATCAATCCGGAACTGTTCC
The DNA here is from genome assembly GCA_963838715.1 of Lewinellaceae bacterium. Taxonomy (GTDB): domain Bacteria; phylum Bacteroidota; class Bacteroidia; order Chitinophagales; family Saprospiraceae; genus Neolewinella. The sequence continues at coordinate 68,510 of CAWISE010000009.1, read as the reverse complement.
GCTCCCTGAATTACAACCCCGTCGCCCTGCTGGAAGCCATCGACCCGGCGCGGATTACCGAGTTATCCAGGGACAAGACCTTCCTCAAGCAACTGAAAAGCGTAGAGAAGGCCTTCGATGCCTACCTCGACGAGCCGGTACGCCGCCCTTCCCCGAAAATTGCCTACTTCAGTATGGAGTACGGCCTCCACATCAGCCTCAAGCTCTACAGCGGCGGGCTCGGCGTACTTGCCGGTGACTACCTGAAGGAAGCCTCCGACTGCAACGTCGAACTCTTTGGCGTCGGACTGCTCTACCGCTACGGTTACTTCAACCAGGGGCTGAGCCGCGACGGCGACCAGATTCACCTCTACCCCGCCCAGAAATTTACCCAGCTGCCCGTGGAACCCGTTCGGAAGTCCGACGGTAACTGGCTGAAGGTAGGCGTCAGCATCCAGGGACGCATGGTCTAGGCCAGGGTCTGGAGCCTGGCCATCGGCCGCATCAAGCTCTACCTGCTGGATACCGATCATGAGGATAACGGCCAGGAGGACCGCGCCCTGACGCACATGCTCTACGGGGGCGATAACGAGCACCGCCTCAAGCAGGAGATCCTGCTCGGTATCGGCGGCGTGCGCGCCATCGAGGCCATGCAGCTGGAGCCCGAGATCTACCACCTCAACGAGGGGCACGCCGGCTTCCTGAGCCTGGAACGCCTCAAGAATTACGTAGATGGTGGGCTCAGCTTCCCCGAAGCCCGGGAGATGGTCCGCGCCAGCAGCCTCTACACCACCCACACCCCCGTTCCCGCCGGTCACGACCACTTTCCGGAGTACCTGATGCGGAACTACCTCTACAATTACGCCGACGAACTCCAACTCAGCTGGCACGACTTCATGGCCCTCGGTCGCCTCAATCCGGACGACGCCGGGGAGGACTTTAACATGTCCAAACTTAGCATCCGCCTTAGCCAGCGCGTCAACGGCGTGTCCAAGTTGCACGGCGAAGTGAGCCAGGAAATGTTTACCTCCCTCTACCCCGGCTACACCGCCGAGGAAGTGCACATCGGCTACGTAACCAACTCCGTCCACTACCCCACCTGGATCGCTCACGATATTCACGAACTGTTCTCCACCAAGTTCGGCAAGGACTGGGTAAGGGACCAGAGCAACAAGGATATCTGGCGCAACGTCCACAAGATCAGCGATAAAGATCTCTTCGAGACCCGCCACGCCCTGAAGGTGAAACTGCTCGACTACGTACGCGAGAAGCTGCAGGTCGATATGCGCAAGCGGGGCGACAGCCCCCGTACTATCTTCAACATCCTGAGCAAGATCGATGACAACGCCATTGTTTTCGGTTTCGCCCGCCGTTTCGCTACCTACAAGCGCGCAACCCTGCTGTTCCAGAATGAGGACCGGCTGCGGGAACTCGTCAACCAGGCCGACCGGCCCGTGATCTTCCTCTTTGCCGGTAAGGCCCACCCGGCCGACCAGGGCGGTCAGGACCTGATCCGCCACATCGTCCACGTCAGTAAGAAGGAGGAATTCCAGGGAAAGGTCATCTTCCTGGAGGACTACAACATGGAAATGGCCAAACTGCTGACGCAGGGCGTCGATGTCTGGCTGAACACGCCTACCCGGCCGCTGGAAGCTTCCGGTACCTCCGGCATGAAGGCCGCGCTGAACGGCTCGGTCAACTTCAGCGTACTGGACGGCTGGTGGGCCGAGGGGTACCGCCCGGACGCCGGTTGGGCCCTCCCGCTGGAACGCACCTACGAAGACCAGGGAATGCAGAACGAACTGGATGCGGAAACCATCTACTCCATCCTCGAGGAGGAGATCGTACCGATCTACTACGACCGGGACAAGGACGGCATCAGCAAGCGCTGGATGGGCTACGTCAAGCAAATCATCGCCGAGGTTGCACCGACCTTCACCATGAAGCGCATGATGGACGATTACTACGACCGTTTCTACACGCCACTGGGCGCGTCCGCGGGTGCAGTCTCCAAGAATAAGGGCAAGGCCGGTAAAGACTACGCCGCCTGGAAGGAAGACACCCTGGAGCGGTGGTCCGGCATTCAGGTCGCTGAGGTGGACGTAATGGACACCGTCAACCACGCGCTGCCCGTCGGAGAACCCTTTACCGCACGCATCACCCTGGATACGAACGGTATTCCCGCGGAACACCTCACCCTTGAGGTCTGCTTCTACCAGCGGCTCGACGAAACCACGATCCAACTGAAGCGAGCGCAGCCTTTTGCCTCCACGACCAAAAACGGTCAGGTCATTTTCACCGTCGAGTTGGATCCCCAGCTGGCCGGAGTTTATGAGTACGGCTTCCGGCTGCGCCCGGTACACAAGATGATGCCCCACGCACAGGACCTGAACCTGGTGTACTGGGTCTAGCGATAGTTGGGGAGTTTTAGAGTTGGGGAGTCGGCTTACCACTCGGCCGCTTCGCGTACCTCGCAAAAGGTGCTCCCGCCCGGCTTTCCCTCTCAGCGAGCAACGCGCAGCGAGCGAGCGGCGGCAGCGGCAGCCAACTCCCCAACTCCCTAACTCACCAATTCCCCAAATAAATGACCCCACAACTTCAAATGCTCAACCTGCAACTCCCCACCGACCCCCGCTGGGTCAACCTGGCGGAGATGGACCTGGGCGAGATCCTCACCGATCACGCCTACTGCGAGCAGAAAGCCACCACCAGTTGCATCTCCCTGATCCAGGCCTTCCCGGACTATCCCGGGCTGGTCGAGGCCGTCGCTCCCGTTGTTACCGAGGAGTGGGGGCACTTCCGGGCCGTCCTGGCGGAACTGGAGCGCCGGGGGTTGACGCTGGGTCGTCAGCGCAAGGACGAGTACGTTAACGGACTGATGAAACACCTCCGCAAGGGCGGTAGCCGGGATCAGTCCTTAATGGAGAAGCTACTGCTCTGCGCCCTGATCGAGGCCCGCAGTTGTGAACGGTTCCGGCTCCTCAGTCTCTACTGCGCGGATGAAGAGCTGCGAAAATTCTATCACAAATTCATGGTGGCCGAAGCCGGGCACTACGTCCTCTTCATCGAACTCGCCCGTAAGTACGCCGACCGGGAGATCGTCGATGCCCGCTGGAAAGAATTTCTGGCCTTCGAGGCGGAATTACTGGCCGGGATGGAGGAGCGCGGGGACCGGATGCACTGATTAAGAAAAAAGAAGAAAGACCATCAACTTCGTTGATTGAAAGATAAAAGACTCCGGCTTCGGCTCTGCTCCGGGCGCTCTTTCTTCCTTCAGTTCGCGGAGCGAGCGTTCTTTCCTCTTTCTTCTCCCTACCTTTGTGCCCCTTTAGACTATCAACCCCGCATCCCCATGGGCCAAGAAGCTTACGACAAACTCTGGAAACTCCTCGGACTCCGCTATACTTCCCATCCCTGGCACGGTATCGACATCGGTTCCCGTACCCCCGAGGTGGTCACCTCCTTTATTGAAGTCATTCCTTCCGATACGGTGAAGTACGAGGTGGACAAGAAAACCGGCTACCTCAAGATCGATCGGCCGCAGAAGTTCTCCAACATTGTTCCGGCTCTCTACGGCTTCGTACCCCAGACCTACTGCAAGGACCAGGTGGCCGCCTACTGCATGGAACAAACCGGGAGGACCGGTATCATCGGTGACGACGATCCACTGGACATTTGTGTCCTGACGGAGCGGGAAGTCACCCACGGTAACATCATCGTGAAGGCCAAACCCATCGGCGGTTTCCGGATGCTCGACGGTGGAGAGGCCGACGACAAAATTATCGCGGTACTCGACAACGATGAGGTCTACGGCAAGTGGAACGATGTCTCCGAGCTACCCGATGCCATCGTTCGCCGGCTCCAGCACTACTTCCTGACCTACAAGCAGCTACCCGGAGAGACGGAAAAGTGCGAGATCACCCACGTCTACGGTCGGGAGGAGGCCCACGAAGTAATCCGGCGCAGCCAGATCGACTACGATCTCGCCTACGGTAACCTGGAGGACGTCATGTCCCATACCCTGATGGAAGCCCTCAATTTCGGGCAACGGCAGCAGGGTATCCTTAATGATTTGTAGGCCGATTGCCTGGTGAGCAGCCACACTGTACAATTCCTGGCTACCCTCCTACCCTTCCACCTGGACATTGCCGTGCAAACGGTAGACCTATCCATTTTTCCGGGCGGTCATGCTGCTTTACCTGGCCGTGTCCGCGGTCGGTTCCGGGCGCTTGCTCAGCATGCTCCTGGACGGGCTTCCGACCGGAGGATGCATCTTCGGGGTTATCGCTGAACTGTTTCTGGGCGGGCTGGCCGGCTTTCAATTGTGGAGACACTCGTAAAGGCTTCCGAGATTCCAATAGGCAGTACTGAGATGGATCAATGAATATTTAATCTAAGAAAACTTTGGATGAGTAAAAATAAAAACACTTTAGCTCACTCCGCCCCAGCATAAGTACTTCGTAACCAGGTAATCTTCAATCCCGTACTTACTACCCTCCCGGCCAAAACCGGACTCTTTTACTCCCCCGAAGGGAGCCACCGTGGTGGAGATCATCCCGGTATTGATGCCGACCATCCCGTACTCCAGTGCTTCGGAGACCCGCCAGATCCGGGCGTAGTCTCGGCCGTAAAAATAGGCGGCCAGACCGGCGCGGGTATCGTTGGCCAGCTCAATCGCCTCCTCTTCCGTTTCGAACCGGAATATGGCTGCGACCGGACCGAATATTTCTTCCCGGCTCATGTCCATTGCCGGGGTTACTCCGGTCAGCAGTGTCGGCTGGTAGCAGCTCTCCTGCCCCTCGATCCGCTCTCCGCCCATCAGGAGTTCCGCTCCTTGACCGAGGGCATCGGCAACCAGTCTGGTCACCTTGTCCACCGCTCCTTCGTTGATGAGGGGGCCGATGTCGGTGTCGGACTCACCACCATCGCCCACTTTTAACGAAAGCATGGCTTTCCGCAACTGCTCGACGAAAGCATCGTGGACACCAGACTGCACAAAGATCCGGTTCGCGCAAACGCAGGTTTGTCCCCCGTTGCGGAACTTCGCGGCCATGGCACCTGCGACCGCGCCCTCTAGCTCAGCATCGTCAAAAACGATGAAAGGGGCGTTTCCACCCAGCTCCAGCGACAGCCGCTTGACCGTACCCGCGCACTGTCGCATGAGTTCCTTACCCACCGACGTTGAGCCGGTAAAGCTGAGTTTACGCACCAATGGACTGCCGGTCAGTACCCCTCCCACAACCTTTGGCTGGTTAGTCGGTACCACGTTGAACACCCCCGCCGGAATGCCCGCCCGTTCCGCCAGCACCGCCAGCGCGAGTGCCGAAAGCGGCGTATCCTGCGCCGGTTTCACCACTACCGTACATCCCGCGGCGAGCGCCGGAGCCACCTTGCGGGTGATCATCGCATTCGGAAAATTCCATGGCGTAATGGCTGCAACCACTCCCACCGGTTGCTTGATCACGGTGATCCGTTTATCCTGCACGTGACCCGGAATGACGTCCCCGTAAGCCCGCTTCCCCTCCTCCGCGAACCACTCCACGAAACTGGCCCCGTAGCGGATCTCCCCCCTGGCCTCCGCGAGCGGTTTGCCCTGCTCGGTGGTAAGCAGTAGCGCAAGATCTTCCTCGTGCTCGAGGATCAGTTCGTACCAGCGCCGGAGGATTTTCGACCGCTTCCCGGCGGTGTAGCCGCTCCAGACGGGGAAAGCGGCTTCGGCGGCGGCAATGGCTTGCTCCGTCTCCATTTTTCCGCAGTCGGCCACTTCCGCAATCGTTTTACCGCTGAAGGGGTTGGTAACGGGGAAGGTTTTACCCGTCTCCTCGGCTACCCACGCTCCGTTGATGTACGCTAAAGTCTTCACTAGCGCTTGCTCCGTAATTTTCATACCCAAAGCTACTTCTTTTCCTTAGTGCTCACTTAGTGTTCCTTAGTGTCTTAGTGGTTAAATCCAAACATCTTTGCCACAACAACCTTTACATTTGCAACTATAACCACCGTCCATGCCCCTCTACCATCGCCTCGGCCAGTTGCCCCCCAAACGGCACACCCAGTTTCGCAAGCCGAACGGAGAACTCCACTACGAGCAGCTCTTCGGCACCATCGGTTTTGACGGAATGTCTTCCCTGCTGTACCACCTCCAACGACCGACCCAGGTGAAAGCTATCGTCAGTAAAACGGACATCAGCCCCAAGATCGCGGAGGAAAAGACCATTACCAGTCGCAAACTGGTCAGTTTCGATGTCGCTCCGGAAGATGATTTCCTCGACAGCCGCAAGGCTCTGCTGGTCAACAAAACGGTACAGATCGGCGTCGCCGCTCCCCGAAAATCATTGACGGAGTACTTCTACAAGAACGCCGACGCCGATGAGATGCTCTTCATTCACCGCGGCACCGGCACCCTGCGTACCCTGCTGGGTAACATTCCCTTCGAATACGGAGATTACCTGATCATTCCCCGCGGCATGATCTACCAGATTGCCTTTGATGGGGAGGATAACCGCATCCTCTACGCGGAATCCACCGATCCGATCTATACCCCGAAACGTTACCGGAACCACTTCGGTCAGCTGCTGGAACACTCCCCCTTCTGCGAGCGCGACTTAAAATTGCCCCGCGACCTGGAAACCCACGACGCGACCGGCGACTTCACGATCAAGATCAAGAAACAGGGAATGCTGCACGAACTGATCTACGCCAGCCACCCCTTCGATGTCGTCGGCTGGGACGGCTACAACTTCCCCTACGGTTTCAGCATTCATAACTTCGAACCCATAACCGGCCGGGTCCACCAGCCACCGCCCGTCCATCAGACCTTCGAGACGAAGAGCTTCGTGATCTGCTCCTTCGTTCCCCGGCTGTACGACTACCATCCGCTTTCCATTCCAGCCCCCTACAACCACTCTAATATTGACTCCGACGAGATGCTCTATTACGTGGACGGGGATTTCATGAGCCGGACCGGCATCGGCCCCGGCTACATTTCCCTTCATCCCGGAGGTATTCCCCACGGGCCCCATCCCGGCACTTACGAGGGCAGCATCGGCCACACGAAAACCGAGGAGCTTGCCGTCATGATCGATACCTTCGCCCCGCTGCAAATAACCGAAGAGGCAATGAAAATTGATGACGGTCGCTACTTCAAATCCTGGTTGGAAAAGGAGTGAAGGATTTAAGGACCAAGGAGCTACCGCACATTATAAATTATAACTTATGATCATTCCGGAAAATTCGGATTTCTCTATTCATAACCTGCCCTTCGGCATCTTCTCAACGGAAGGCGGTTCGCCCCGCGCGGGCATTGCCGTCGGTGACCGGATACTGGACCTTACTGTGGTTGCCGAAATGAACCTGTTTCATTTTGATACCAGCGTGTTCTACGAAGACACCCTCAATGCCTTCATTGGTCTGGGTAAGGAAATTACCAGCGGGGCGAGGACGCAGGTGCAAGCCTGGCTGAAGGACGACGGGGGACCGCTTTCCAGGCAGCAGGATGCCTTCGTCCCCATGTCGGCCGCCACCATGCATATGCCGGTGCGGGTGGGCGACTATACCGACTTCTACTCCAGTATCGAGCACGCCACCAACGTGGGTAAGCTCTTCCGCGACCCCGAGAACGCCCTGCTACCCAACTGGCGCCACCTGCCGGTCGGCTACCACGGTCGGGCCAGCTCGATCATCGTGAGCGGGGTGGATATCCGCCGTCCGAAGGGACAGGTAAAACCCAACGATGCCGACAGCCCCCGCTTTCAGCCCAGCGGTCGCCTCGATTTCGAGCTGGAAATGGGATTTGTCATTGGTAAGGACAGCGAGTTGGGCAGTTCCATCCCTACCGGACAAGCGACAGATTACATTTTCGGCATGCTGCTCTTCAACGACTGGTCTGCTCGTGATATTCAGAAGTGGGAGTACGTTCCCCTCGGCCCCTTCCTCGGTAAGAGCTTTGCCAGTTCCGTCTCCCCCTGGATCGTCACCATGGACGCCCTGGCCCCCTTCCGGGTCGATGGCCCCACCCAGGACCCTGAAGTACTCGACTATCTGAAGTATGAGGGTCGCCACAATTATGACATTGCCCTGGAAGTTACCCTCACCCCGGACGGAGGTACGGAGGAAGTGATCTCCGAGTCGAACTACAAATACATGTACTGGAATATGGCCCAGCAACTGGCTCACCATACCATCAACGGTTGTAACGTCCGGATCGGGGACGTGATGGCCTCCGGCACCATATCCGGGAAGGACGAAAGTGCCTACGGTTCCCTGTTGGAGATTAGCCACGGAGGTCGCCAGCCCCTCACCCTCAAGGATGGTTCCCAGCGTACTTTCATTGAGGACGGAGATCGTGTTACCCTGCGTGGTTACGCGAAAAAAGACGGTATCCGTGTAGGATTCGGTGAGGTAACCGCTAAGGTTCTTCCCGCGAATTAATTTCATTCAGCGGACGTCGGACGTGTCGATACGAATGGGTGGGTGAAGGGTCCCACCGCGAAGTCGAACTCGTCCGACGTCTCGCCAATTATCAAAGCGACCGTTCATGATCATTGACCCCTCAGCGTATCCCACCGGAAAATTATTCGGCCTCCTCACTACGGCAATTGCCCCGCGACCGATTTGTTTTGCGTCCACCATTGACGCGGCGGGGAACGTCAACCTCAGTCCCTACAGTTTCTTCAATGTCTTCGGAGCTAATCCGGTGACCTTCGTCTTTTCTCCCTCCCGACGAGTCCGCGACGGGTCGATCAAACATACCCTGGAAAATCTTCGGGAAGTGGGAGAGGTAAGTATCAATATCGTTAATCACCGCATGGTGGAGCAAATGTCCCTCGCCAGTACGGAATACGCGAAGGGAGTCAATGAATTTACCAAAGCGGGTTTCACCGAGGTGGCCAGCGAAATGATCCGTCCACCCCGCGTCGCGGAATCGCCTGTTTCCTTTGAGTGCGTCCTGGATCGGATCATTGAATCCGGCAACGGGCCCGGGAGTGGTAATCTGGTAATCGCTCGCGCCGTTCGTATTCACGTTCGGGATGAATTCCTGGATGAGAAAGGCTATCTCGATAACTCCTTACTGGATCTCGTCGGTCGCATGGGAGGAAACGACTACCTGCGGGCCACCGAGGAAGCTAAGTTTGAAATCCCCAAGCCCCTCGCCCGCCTCGGGATTGGCGTGGATGCCCTACCGGAGCACATCCGCCTGAGCACCGTGCTCACCGGTAATAACCTCGGCCGGCTGGGTAACCAAGAGTCGACGCCCGCGGAGAAAGATATCCTGAGAATTTCCAGACTCCCTGAAGTTACCAAGGCCAGGGAACAGGGATGGCATGCCGTTGAATCCATCGCCCGCAACTGGCTGGCAACCGAGCGTACGGCGGATGCCCTGGCATTGCTGTGGCCAGGCCAACGTGCTGGATGAAAATTTGCACCCGCGCGCCGTCGGCAATCCATTCCAATCCTGCTCGGGCTAGACAATGGTTAGGGAGCTGAATGGCACGAAATGCCCCCCTACCCTTCGCTAGTAAAAGTAAAAATCATTCATAAGACCGCGCGTTCCAATTGCTTGGAACGCGCGGTTTTCAGTAGATCAATTGTACCGGACTTACGGTCAGTTCACGGAAAGATCCAGAGTGACCCGTCGGTTTTCTTCCCGACCGGCTGCATAGCGGTTGTCGGCGATCGGCTGGGTTTCACCGTATCCGCGCGAGCTCATTCGGGAAGTGCTGATTCCCTGTAGTACCAGATAATCCAGGACGGCCTTAGCCCGGCGTTCGCTGAGTGACTGGTTAGACTCCGCCGAACCAACGCTGTCGGTATGGCCGCCGATGGCCACGCTGTAGGCGGGATACCGCTTCAGAATATCCGCTACATTGTTGAGAATGATCCGGGAATCGGCGGTAAGTACCGCCTTTGCTGTCTCAAAACCAATGCTTCGGGTGGCATCCTGCAGGACGATTTCGTCCTCCTCATCGATCTCCGGACATCCTCTGTTATCAATCGGGCCCGCCTCGTCAGGGCAACGATCGTCGGGATCGATGACGGAATCTCCGTCACTATCGGGGCAGCCGCTGTTCGCCAGCGTTCCGGCCTGATCGGGGCAGCGGTCCTGGGCGTCGGGTACACCATCTCCGTCGGTATCCGGGCAGCCTTCCTGCGCTACGGTACCCGCAACGTCAGGACACTTATCTTCAGCATCGGGCACCCCGTCTCCGTCCCGGTCGGCCAGTGGACATCCCTCGTTATCACGGGGGCCAGCTTGTTCCGGGCACTTATCGTCGGGGTCCGCCAGACCGTCTCCGTCAGTATCCGGACATCCCATAAAGGCGGTCGTTCCCGCTACCTCCGGGCACTTGTCGTCACCGTCGGCGATACCGTCGCCATCCGCGTCCGGACATCCCTGCAGCGCAATGATACCCACTACGTTCGGGCAGCGATCGTCAGCATCCTGAATACCGTCCCCGTCCGTGTCGATCACAACGGGCGGCGGCGGTGGTTTCGGTGTTGCGTCGCCCAGTTGAATATGGAGACCGATTCCGGGTTGGATATTTTTCCGGATGGCTTCGTCAAAGTCGTTCAGGGCAATCCTGTAGGATAAACTGGGCGACAGATAAAAGTTGTCGCTCAGACGAATGTTGAGGTTGACACCCACGGGAACGTTGATGATGGAATTATCGAATGACTCGGAAAAGTAACCGATTCCCCCGAATATTTGGGGATCGAAAACGGACCGCCGGGCGATGGGTTCCAGCACTATCAGCAGATCCCCCCCTACACTGACCAGCGGTTCTAAGCCGTTATTTGCGTTAAATGCCAGGCCGTTCGTCAGAAAATCCTCATCAACAGCCTCGGCGTACGACACATGAATAGGTACACCCAGTAAAAGATTCGGTGTAAGACGACGCTGATACTCGAACTGAAGTCCGGCACCAAAGTATTCGCTATCGTTGAATTCATCCGGCAAATTCTCAACGGGAAGCAGGTAGTTGGGTGCGATGAAACGTACGGCAATCTGGTGCTTGTTGTTGTCAACATCCTGACCGGATAAGACCCCACTACAGCCAAGTAGGAGACAGACGATAACAGGGAATAAGGCTAATTTTTGGTTCATTTTTTCAGGAATTGTAGTGTAAGTGAGTAGGAGAAAAGACAGCTGCTATTGCATCACAAGTGTTATAACTCGAGTAATATAGTCAGGTAACACCAAACTGCAAAATTCCGAAACTTATTCACCCTGCTGCTCCCGACCACGGGTTGCTTAGTCATTTATATCCGGACAAACTACCCGAAAGGAAGGGGCGAGGACGCAGGATGCAAAATTACTAGCGATTCCTTACTGCCGGTATTCTCGAGCGACGCCGTGCTTGAGTAATTAAAATGGCATGGCCCCCACCAACAAGTTGGTGGGGGCCATGCCATTTAGAAGGAATGCTTCTGTTTATGCCCGGGAGACATTTACCGCATTCAATCCTTTTTTTCCTTCTTCAACATCATAGGAGACTTTGTCTCCTTCAGTAATTGTATCACCGTCTAGATCGTTGGCATGGACGAAGACATCCTTCCCGCCATCGTCTGGCGTGATGAATCCGAATCCTTTGCTTTCGTTGAAAAATTTTACTGTTCCATTACTCATGGTTAAATCATGTTAAAGTGTAAAGAGGCGGAATAATTGACTTATTACTCCTGCCAGCCCACAATATACAGCGATTTTGCATGGATAGTTTCAGAAGAGTTGCTAATTTACATTTTATCCAGCCCTGAAGAACACGAACCGGTCAGCAGATTAGCGAAGAAAAAGCACCTCGGACCACATTAAATACGGCAATTCTTCAAACAAATAGAACAAAACAACCCTAACTTAGCGTTCATCAACCCTCTTTCTTCAACTCAAAATTATTTTTTCTGTCCAAAAATCCGTGTTTTTTCGACAGCCTGACCGAAACCTTCTCCTTCACAGAGCCGAATGCCTGCGCTCTGAAATCCATCACCTTCGGGTCAGAACCTAGCGGATGCTGTACTTACAGGTGGGAAGCCTGGGTCCAAAATCTGAACACTAATATTCTTTTCTGGGGAATTGTCTACCTTTGTGGCCTGAAAGCTATTCTCAATTATTAACGGTGGTTATCTTATAAACTGTACCATCTTCTAATACCGATTGTAGTTAGTTAGGTTTCATCACATAAATCAGTAAGATAATGGCGGATAGTTTTAACAAAAAAGAAAGAGAAAAGAAGCGGCAAAAGAAAAAGAAAGATAAAGCTCAAAAAAGAGAACAAAAGAAATTAAGCGGTAATAAACCACTTGAATTTATGTACCTTGATGAGGATGGTAATCTAACCGCGGAGAAGCCAGATTTAGCCCAAAAGAGAAAAACTAACGTAGAGGATATTGAAATCAGTACGAGCAAAAAGGGAAAATCTACTGAGTCGAAATTCATGAAACTGGGTGTCGTTAAATTTTTCAACACGGAAAAGGGCTATGGCTTTATAGCAGAAAAAGAAACCAGTGAGAGTTATTTTGTCCATGCCGACAATCTGACAAGTACCATCAAAGAAAACGATAACGTCAGTTTTGAAATTGGAAAGGGACCGAAAGGACCAATAGCTATTGACGTCAGGCTGTTATAGACCTTAACTGCATTCTGGGAAATCCGATGAGATCATCCGGAAGAAAAGGAAACAAGGCGCACATTACTGGACCGGGAGTATTGCACAAAGTGTGTCACTTGTAATTCTGCTTATACTTTTTCTTCGGGCAAGCCCCTCAAAAAGGGAGGGGGCTTGATTGAGGAAAACGGTTTTCGGTGACGTGAGCTAGAGGTCCAGACGCAATCGATCATCGTAAATGATGGCGAGCTGTGAGCGGATGCGGTTCCAGTTGTGCATGGGCTTTTTCCATTTGGCGGTGACATCTCGTTGAACGAGGAAGAGGAGTTTCATCAGCGCGGTATCGGAAGTGAAGGAACCTTTGGTCTTGGTCACTTTACGCAGCTGGCGGTGGAAGGCTTCGATCGCTGATGTGTACCCCAAAAACCGAATGGTGTGTACAACAGAGAGTGTGGACACTGTACAAGAGACATACTTTACACTTCTTTGTAATAACAAATATAGTCTTTTCTTCCTACCACTCCTTGTGGAGCGTAGCGGAACAAGGAGTGGGAGAGATACCCCTACCCTACTTGCGCCGTCGTTGCTTCCGATCTCGATACCGCTCAGGTAAATCTCTGTTCGATGTTAACTTATAATACCGTCCCTTACTGATACCTTCCCCTTCTACAAAGTAGCCTAAGCAGAGATCACGATAGTAGATTTCGAACGCCCGGTTCGGTAATGGCTTCACCCCGATGTACTTTCCAGACAAGGCGTTGCAGATACTAACCCACTCATAGCTACCCCAACGCAAAGCACCGTTAGCAGCTACTTTACGAGTCATCATCTCGCTGCCATAAACTGGATCAGCTACTTGTTTACTATACTTGACTGGAGAAAATTCATGCACTGAGGCGGGTGTCTCCATCTGAAGTGCCTCGTGGGGACGGATATGATTGTGCTCAAATGCAAACTGGTTCAGCTTCCTATTCTGTACCCGAAGATCATACGAAGCAGGACAGCAACATTCTGCCTTCAAGTCTCGGTGCATCCGTTCGTGACGACCATTCTGTGCAGGGCAGCCTGGATCACTAAAAATCATCCGTACTCCATGGTCTAGACACCAGTAAGCCAACGAACCATAGCCTAACGGACTCTGGATGCTTGCAAAGGCACTGCCATTATCGCTGTGTAGATACTTCGGTTGACCATATCGTTCAAACAGCTTGATCAGCTCTTTTCTTACATCTCGCCATCGCTCATGATACTGTCCTTTGGCCAGCAGTATCATTCTGCTTTTCGAGTCACAAACAGTCAGGGGCGAACAGCGCTTACCGTTACCTAGGTAGTACTTCCCTTTATGATCAATCGACCAGATCTCATTACAAACTGATGGATCGAAAATTGGCCCCTGTGGCTCAACCAGTCGACGGCGCTTCGGTGGATCCACCAAACCATGACGACAAAGAATGTTGTGTATCGTTGTGTTACTTGGTAAGATGGAGAGAGAAAATTCTTTAATCAACTTCGCCCTAATTTTTCGAGCTCCCCATCTGTTTTTATCCTTTCGCGTCCGCCAGAAAAGAATCCGAGCAACTATAGCAGCAGACGTTTCATGGGGACTACTCAAAGGTCTCTTCGATCTACTTTCAAAGCAATTTTCTCCTTCTACTTCAAATCGCTTTACAATAGTATAGCCACCTTGTCGACTAACTCCATAGAACTCGCATAGACTTGAGAATGTATACTCCCCAGAGAGAACATCCTGGATAAAAGACCTCTGTTGATCCATAGTAGAACTGCTTGTAAACGGCATAGTTTTTTAACTATAACGCCGTATTTAAGTGTCAACTATGTCTATTGTACGTTGTCAACTATCTCCATTGATCACACCTGCTGAGCACAACAAACACCTTGGACAGAGTTCAAGATACATGCTTTACACTTTTTCTATTAACAAATATACACAGTTTACTGAACCCTAAGCTACACTATCCCGGCTTACCGCTGCGCTGGAGGCCGTAGGCCGCAAGCGCAGCGGTAAGCCGGGATAAGCCCCCACCTCCTTCCCCTAACTAATGATCACTTTTCTACTACGGCTCTGTCGATCTCGGTAGCGGGCGGGTATATCTCGATCAGAGATCAAGCGATAGTAATTACCCCTCACAATGTCCTCTCCCTCCCGGAAGTAGCCCAGATTAACACCTCGATAGTAAATCTCATGAGTCTGTGGTCCGATCTGCTTGACCCCAACGTACTTCCCCTTCAGACAGTTACTGATACTGACCCACTCGTAGCTGCCCCAACGTATCGCACCATTGGCACACACCTTCTTCGTTCGCATCTGCTCCTGATCGTACTCCGGCGCTGGTACACGCTCCCGGTAAGGTCGAGGCGAGACAACTTGTAAGGTCGACGGGAGTTGTTGCCCTATTCCCTCGTGAGGACGCACTTCGTTCTGGTAGCAGCGGAAGCTGTTCATCCGCCGGTTTTGAACCCGCAAGTCACTACTACTCGGCTTGCAGCACTCCGCTTTTAACTCCCGATGCATACGCTCATGGCGACCGTTCTGATCCGGGCGACCCGGATCGCTGAAAAGCGGCATAATACCGTGATCGATCAGCCAGTACGATAAGTAGCCATAACCGCACGGACTCTGGATACTGGCAAAGGGGCTGCCATTATCGCTGAGCACATGCAAGGGCTGGCCCCACTCTCTAAAGATCTTCTTCAGCGCCTTCAGTACATCATGGTTATGCTCTCGGTACCCACCTTGGATCAAATGGATATACCGGCTGTAAGCGTCACAGATCGTTAGCGGGTAACAACGCTTCTGATTACCCAGCAGGAACCACCCTTTGTAATCTACCGTCATGATCTCATTACAGCACTGGGGGGCGTACTCTCCCTGCTGGGCAACTACGGCTCTTCTCTTGGTCCGAGGGAGCACTTCACCTTCCCGCAGCAGTATATTATGGATCGTAGTGACGCTGGGAGCGTGGGCAGCTCCAAACTTCTCGACCAGCTTGACTCTGATCTTCTTAGCTCCCCACTTAACTCGTTTTGGCTTTTTTATATTCCCTCCGTGCCGCCATCGAATGATGAAATTTACCAACTCGTCACTCGTCTGCCAGGGGTGACCATGAGGACGGCGGGAACGCTCGCTAAAGGCTCCCTCCCCTTCCGACTTCCACCTGCGAACTAAACTATAGCCCGTCTGTCGACTAATGCCGTAAGCAAGACAAAGACTATTGAAGTAGTAGTCGCCGCTTTCATAATCACGAATAAACGATATTTTCTGATCCATCTCAGTTTGCATTTTCCAAGCCATAGCACACTCTTTTAGTATGCTATTTTCAACTTGAAAAAGTGTAAACTATGTATCTTGAACGGTGTCAACTATGAACCTGAGTCATACCTGATTGCGCGCTAACGGGCGCGGCCACGAAGCCCACCCAAAACTACAATTTATTTAAAGAACGATAGCTTACCCAACTCCGATGTGCGCGTCGACCATAAGTCGACGGACGTCGAGGGTGGGTTTGCGGGGCCGCTGTGTTAGCGGAATTTAACTGCATGCTTACTCAAATCGGCAACACACATATGTTCTCTTCTAGTAAGATAAACAGTTTCTTTGTATTCTGGTTTGATTGACATATCTATTTTAATTTTTTCCTTATCAAGCAAAAATTTAGAATTGACAAGAATCGTAAAATAAGGGATATTGTCTATTATTTCCTTTTCGACAACTATATTTCCATCCTTTCTACTTTTATCAACTTTGAATCTAAAATATACTTCACTCTTTTTTCCTAAAATTACTCTATAATCGTCAATTATAATGCTATCCTTCGAAAATATAAATCTTATTGGGTCATTTTTAACTTTCAGAATCTTTGTAGATTTTTTTGTTCCTGATTTCCTAACCCTAAGTGACTGGGAACTAGTATATCCTTCAAACCCTAGTGGAATATTTAATAAAACATCAACTCTACTATTATTATAGAGATCATTTGAGAGATAAAAATTATTCGACAGGTTAAATCTACCAACACAATCATACTCAGTTTGAAATCCAATAGTATCCTTTAGAGACATGAATCTTGGTTCAGCTATGTATACTGGTCTACTTTTGAAACCTTCATTTTTCATAATTACTCTAGGCAAAATTATTCTGTAAGCACCGTTATCATCTGTTCGAAATGACTTTAGGTCAGAGTCAAAAGGATTAACAGTTATATGTGATGCTATATATGTATTGCCAGCTTCAACGAAATTTGTTTTGAAATCCAAGGTATCTACCTTCGGTAAAAGAGAAACGCTACAGTTAAACGATTTACAATTATAAATAGCATCCTTAAAAAAGAATCCACCTATCACCTCTACTACGCCCTCTGAGTAGTTTACCGGGGTAATATAGTTGATTGACATTTCTTCGTCGTAAAATTGATATCTACCGATTTTTTCCTTTTGGTTTTTTGGCTTGTAAGGATCTCTAGGTAGTCTTACCAATCTGAGCGGGTTATGTATAAATGTATCAGAGCCATAAATAATTCTCATATCAGCCTTTTGAATTAAATCTATGTCAGATCTTAATCCTGCTGAACTGATATTCATTACTTTCTTATCATCAATCAGAAGGCTGACCTTCATATTAAAGAACTTCCTCTCAATAGTATCACTCTCAAAATGAGTTTCATCATAGTGACTTGAAAATATTCTAAGTTTACTTTTGTTCTCTACTTCGACCTTATACGTGTTTTTAATAACACTTGATTCATTCTCAGCATCGACGGATGCTTCTTCATTGGCGGTGAAAATGTTTCCAATTGGAGGTTCATTCTCATTGCTAATTGCGCGTAAACTATCTTTAACAACGATAGGAAAGTGGTTTACATTACTTAAAATTACACTACTTTCTGTTTCATCTATATAATTAACTGGTCCAATTATAAAACCTAAAACTAATACTAACACACCGTTGAAGAGGTAGTTTATATTTTTACTTAATGTTTTTTGACGTGTATCTCTAATACTCGATGAAATATAAGGAATCGTAGTTAGCATATATAGGTTGATATCAGATAGTTCTTTAAATCCAAGATCCACATCGTTTTCAAGAACAGAGTCAACTCTAATTTTCTCCTCTAAAACAACTTCCTTTTTTCGCTCAATTCCCTCTCTTAATTCTATCACTAGTATTTTTAACAAGAGGTTAAACTGTCCTAATCTCTTAGGTGTAACATAGAATGTCCATTCAGAATATTCTTCTTGATCAACGAATTGAGTTTTTTCTGAATAACTTTTCAAAACAAAAGTATCTTCGCTAGGATCAATAAACTCAACGCTCATAACGTTCGCTATTCTGACTGGCTTTATAACATCAGTATGACCCTGATCTAATTTATCAGTAAGTTGATTTTCTTTGAAGGCCAATCTTACTACGCATTTTTCCTGTTTATCTAATTCCATCATTGGAGGAATTCTATAAAAAACTCCTCCTTTCTTTAATAATTTTTCAACTTTAGTCTTTGCATATCTTCTAGATATATCTTCAACCGATAACGCGTCTAATATTAACAGGTACTTCTCTAGTAATTGCGCCTTATATATAACTATATCTTCATATTTCAAAGTACCAGTAATTATCGATCTCTTTAAATCTTTATATTTACTTTCAGTAGTGAGAAGGCTATTTAAAACAGAAGAACTAGATGTTAGCTTCAATTTAAGCTCATCTATAGCATTACCTAGATCCTCTACGGCAAGAATCTTTAGTTTGTCTCTTATTGTAATTATTTCCTTCTGCACTGTATCCATTGTGCTAATCTATAGTATTTTGAATCGGATTCATAATTTTCATCACCTGAAGCCCGTATTTAAACGACTCTCTAAGTATTATTAGGTGCCTTGGGTTGATAATTTTTGTGTGTACAACAGAGAGTGTGGACACTATACAAGAGACATACTTTACACTTCTTTGTAATGACAATTCGCCGGCCACGAGCCCACCCAAACTACGATTATTTAAAGAACGGTATCTTAGCCAGCTCCGACAGCCGTCGACCGTAAGTCGACGGACGTCGGGGGTGGGTTTGCGAGGCCGCTGTGTTAGCCGAATTGTACTTTACTTAACTAAAACTAAGTGTGGTTTGAATAACTTAAAGAAATAGTGTAGATTTACAGTTAAACTTAGCCAATTAAACTGCCAATCATGAAAAATCCTATTACTACCTCTTTGCTTTTAATTATCTTTGTTGCCTTTTTTACAACCTGCATAGAAGATAATAAATCTTTTGTCTCATCTGATCATTTAGAAGCGTTTCCAAAACCTGGGTAACTAGACAATCTACTGAAAGTCTCATCATTTTCAATGGATACATTTGGGGTAGACATAGATATTATAGTTAAAGATTTTCAATCCAGACTAAAAAAAGATGGTACCTCTTATGAATTAATCATTGATTTGGTAGGGTATCCACTATGGGATTTTACGATTGAGAGAACAAGCCAAAATTCTTCTTCCCTTAGATACCTAACCCCTTGTTACGATGATGATAATAGAAATATATCCGCTGTAATCCAGACTTATTACAATTACGAAACTAATACTGTTTCACATAATGTAATTAAAAGAAATACAGTTGAGTATATTCCCATACGCGAAGAGATTGTATTGACTGAAAACGGAAAACTATCTCAGTTATCTCGAGAATTTGTTACAGCTGAATTTGCATGGTTTGAAAATACATTATTTAACAATGGTTATGAAGATTTATTGACTAATCACCCTGACTTTCACTTACAAGACGTGGAATTTAGAGGATGTGTGTCATATACCGTTTGGTTTGTCGAATCGTGTACTCATACCATAGCAGGTGGAAACCATACTGCCGAATGTACTTCTTACTATGAATTCGAATATGTAGGATGTGCTGGTGGTTCAGGTGTGGTTGTTGGATCTAATAATGGCGGAGATAGTGGTTCTAGTAATGGAAATCCTGCTAATGTAGGAGATCCCCAAAATTTGATTGACCCAGTTATTCACCCTTGTGCGCACCTTGTTGCTAATCAAATTTTATCCGAAACTACTAGTATTTTGGCAAATATGATGAGTGAAATTTTTAATGAATCCAGTAACTTTAATCTTTCCATCCAAGTAGGAACGTTACCTACCAATACTAATGGTCAATCAGTCTTAATAAATAATTCGGGAACAACTGGAACATATGATGGACTCATAACAATTAACTCGGAAATCGCTTCATGTACTAAAGATAGATTATACGCTACTATGATGCATGAGATGATTCATAGTTATATAGACGGTATGAGGCAATCACTTGATCCAAATGAGTTTAACGATAGATTCCCATTGTACAATGATTTCAGTTTTGGTTCCCCAGATGCAACAGAATTAGCCCATCACAATCTTATGGCTGATGCATTCATTATGCAATTCACAATTGCTCTAAGGGCATTTAACCCTAATATCTCTCCACAACACGCAAGAGATTTAGCTTGGTCAGGTTTAAGGCTAACATACGCTTGGGGTCGATTAAGTCCTGCTCGTCAAAATGAAATCTTACAGACCAATGCTCATTCACGCTGTCAGGGCGGTATGACCCCATCACCAGAATATAATTTTTTACCTTGTTAAAGGCCATTCAATGAGCAATCGTACAATAGCATCCATAATCTTCTTCATAAGTTTGCACACAGTTAAAGCCCAAGACTTTAGCTATCCAGATTCGTTATTTAGAGTAGTCTCAGCTCAAATTGATTATCAGACTCATCTGACAATTGATAATCCTTACCCTATTGCCATCGCTGCTATCATGAGTTGTGAAGGGGAATATGACGATTATGTTTTCTCTGGCCCAATTAATATAGGTAAATTCGCCAGTGACAGTATATTAATCCACACTAATAATATCCTTAAAAACATAGACATTGCATGTCCTGAAACTTGCGCAAATAATTACAACCAAAAATTCATTATTCTCTTTCTTTATGATCATCCAAATTATTTAAACCTGCCTAAATACGATATTTTATCTAACAGATATTTCGATTTATCGACAAGAAATTTTGTCCGATATTTTCAAGAATCTACTCAATATAAAATAATGCCCCCTATTCTCATGGAACAGGCTAACATTAGAAATTGATACTCAAACAATATAAATACGATTATGCAATATGAAAATTTTGGGCTGATAAATTTGTTTTCCGCTAACGGAAGCGGCCACGAAGCCCACCCAAAAATACAATTTATTTGAAGAACGACAGCTTACCCTCCTCCGATGACCGTCGACCACAAGTCGACGGACGTTGGGGGTGGGTTTGCGGGGCCGCTGTGTTATGGGCATGTTTATCTAAAAATTGATATTATACTTCTTTTTTAAATCATCGAAATTTAAAACCCTAGGATAACCTTTTGCCTTCAAGCCTTCGTATAGTCGCGAATCACCAGTCCATAATAATTCATCCATATAATCAGTTAAAGCAACAAAAGGCACATCAAATGAATCTATATCGCCAACCCAATTGAGAGCCTTAAAATATTCTTTCATCGGTATCTGCTCATCTGAAATAAATTCTATCTGACTATAAAGTAGTGATAAAATTCGCCTTAAATTTGACTCCTCCAAACCTGAAATTTTAACAAGCTTAGAAAAATGATTTTCGATTTCTACAATCAGATATTTAGGAGCATAGAATTTGACCCTATTCTGATTACTAGACATAATGAACTGACCCATTCTACTATCAACATTTAACGCTGAAGAGAATATGACGTTAGTATCTACTATGTAAATATCCATCTGAGGAGATAGTTACTCGTTATTTACTTTGTCGAAGCGAGACTTGTTTTTGTCCCACCAACTACTTTTGACTTCTCTCGAGAGTTCTTCAATTTGCTCTTGACTGGCCCTACTTTGGCCTACCAACTCTACAAATTCAAAGTAATTTAATATGTTCTGAATGTCTGAAACCCCCGTGTTCAAAGGCAGTTTTAACACAATAGCCTCACTTGTTCTCTCTACTGATACTGACATCATATCGATTTTATAACTAAACGGTTAGTAAGATACAATTAGTTTCTGTTATCCCTAATCCGCGTTGTAGTAGCGTCCTATCTCGTGCGGTAGCTCAAATCTGGTCAATGGCCAATTTAAATGTTGTAATCCGTGATAAGAGCAGCATCCAGCTTTGTGCGGTAGCTTAAACCTGGTCGATGGCCAATTTAACTTTGTAATCAATAATCAGAGTAGCATTCAAAAACATGCGGTAGCTGATAATGGTCAATGGCCGATTGAAATGCTGTAATCTGTGATTTGAAATGTATGGACATCAATAACTTTTCCGGATTTCAATCACGATTACTTTCGATACAATGACTACCCTATCTCAATTCTAATCAGCATGATTAAGCATTCTGCTGGTAATAAATAGCTGATAGTGTGTGGATA
This sequence comes from Lewinellaceae bacterium, assembly GCA_963838715.1. Classification (GTDB taxonomy): domain Bacteria; phylum Bacteroidota; class Bacteroidia; order Chitinophagales; family Saprospiraceae; genus Neolewinella. Next base: position 46,477 of record CAWISE010000009.1, on the reverse strand, counting down.
ATTAGCGAACTATAACGTCAAATCAGCGCCTTTAAATTATTTTTTTTTCATTGAGAATGTTATTAGAATCACTATGGTCTGGGTTGATGTGTACAACAGAGAGTGTGGACACTGTACAAGAGACATACTTTACACTTCTTTGTAATAACAAATATAGTCTTTTCTTCCTCCCACTCCTTGTGGAGCGTAGCGGAACAAGGAGTGGGAGGAAGAAAAGTACTCCTACCCTACTTGCGCCGTCGTTGCTTCCGATCTCGATACCGCTCAGGTAAATCTCTGTTCGATGTTAACTTATAATACCGTCCCTTACTGATACCTTCCCCTTCTACAAAGAAGCCTAAGCAGAGATCACGATAGTAGATTTCGAACGCCCGGTTCGGTAATGGCTTCACCCCGATGTACTTTCCAGACAAGGCGTTGCAGATACTAACCCACTCATAGCTACCCCAACGCAAAGCACCGTTGGCAGCTACTTTACGAGTCATCATCTCGCTGCCATAAACTGGATCAGCTACTTGTTTACTATACTTGACTGGAGAAAATTCATGCACTGAGGCGGGTGTCTCCATCTGAAGTGCCTCGTGGGGACGGATATGATTGTGCTCAAATGCAAACTGGTTCAGCTTCCTATTCTGTACCCGAAGATCATACGAAGCAGGACAGCAACATTCTGCCTTCAAGTCTCGGTGCATCCGTTCGTGACGACCATTCTGTGCAGGGCAGCCTGGATCACTAAAAATCATCCGTACTCCATGGTCTAGACACCAGTAAGCCAACGAACCATAGCCTAACGGACTCTGGATGCTTGCAAAGGCACTGCCATTATCGCTGTGTAGATACTTCGGTTGACCATATCGTTCAAACAGCTTGATCAGCTCTTTTCTTACATCTCGCCATCGCTCATGATACTGTCCTTTGGCCAGCAATATCATTCTGCTTTTCGAGTCACAAACAGTCAGGGGCGAACAGCGCTTACCGTTACCTAGGTAGTACTTCCCTTTATGATCAATCGACCAGATCTCATTACAAACTGATGGATCGAAAATTGGCCCCTGTGGCTCAACCAGTCGACGGCGCTTCGGTGGATCCACCAAACCATGACGACAAAGAATGTTGTGTATCGTTGTGTTACTTGGTAAGATGGAGAGAGAAAATTCTTTAATCAACTTCGCCCTAATTTTTCGAGCTCCCCATCTGTTTTTATCCTTTCGCGTCCGCCAGAAAAGAATCCGAGCAACTATAGCAGCAGACGTTTCATGGGGACTACTCAAAGGTCTCTTCGATCTACTTTCAAAGCAATTTTCTCCTTCTACTTCAAATCGCTTTACAATAGTATATACCCTTAGCGAAGTGATTTGGGAAGATGTTGTATTTTATGGGCTGTGGAACTGCAACTTACACCCGATCAAGTTACCGCCCTTCGTCTGATTCAGAAAAAGGAACGATTCGTACGTCGTCGCTTTGTGAAGGCGACGGTGCTACTTATGCTTCACCAGGGGCTACCTTTCGAGGTGATCGAGTTAAGCCTGAGCCTAGATGACAACACGATCCGTCGCTACGTGCTGGCCTTTCTAGAGCAGGGTTTGGAAGACTACCTATCGGACAACTACGTTCCCTACTCGGGCCAGCTTTCTGAGGAGCAGGAACGACTCCTGGCCATCCATCTAGACGATAACTTATACCTGGATGTCAAGCCTGTCATTGCTTACGTAGAGGAAGTTTTTGGCGTGAGCTACTCGATCTCCGGTATGCGTGATTTGTTGCACCGTATGGGCTTTGTCTACAAGCACACCAAGGCAGTGCCCAGCAAAGCGGACGAACAAGCACAACTCGACTTTTTGGAAAAGCGTTTGCCCCCACTATTGGAGGAAGTAGCGGCCGGCACCGCTGAGATTTACTTTAGCGACGGGTGTCACCCCACTCATAACACGAAAACGGGTAAGGGTTGGATTCGTAAAGGCAGGGACTTCGAGATAGACTGCAATAGCGGTCGTAGACGTGTCAACATAAACGGCGCGGTGCGAGCCACTAAGCCAGAGCATTTGGTCTATGACATTGCCGAGACGATCAATGCTCAGTCCACTCAACGGCTGTGTCGTAAACTACTACGTAAACACCCGGGTAAGAAAATCTACCTGATTTGTGACAACGCCGGCTATAATCGCTGCCGATGGCTGCAGGAATGGGCGGCGACCCAACGCATCGAGTTTGTATTTCTGCCCGCTTACTCCCCTAATTTGAACTTGGCGGAACGCGTTTGGCGCTTACTCAGAAAAGAAGCCATCAACTCCGTTTATTACGAAACGTACGCGAAATTCCGATCGGGCGTCATCGACTTCTTGGATAATGCAAAGTTCTACAAGAAGGAACTCAGATCACTATTGACCCTTAATTTTAGGACAGTAGGTGGCACTTCTGTGTACGCCCAATCCACTTCGTGATGGGTATAGTTCGCTGCAGTTGTTTTTTTTGTATTAATCTGAGTTAATAGAAGTAGGTCCGTGTTTTGTTTCATGAGCACAACAAACACCTTGGACAGAGTTCAAGATACATGCTTTACACTTTTTCTATTAACAAATATACACAGTTTACTGAACCCTAAGCTACACTATCCCGGCTTACCGCTGCGCTGGAGGCCGTAGGCCGCAAGCGCAGCGGTAAGCCGGGATAAGCCCCCACCTCCTTCCCCTAACTAATGATCACTTTTCTACTACGGCTCTGTCGATCTCGGTAGCGGGCGGGTATATCTCGATCAGAGATCAAGCGATAGTAATTACCCCTCACAATGTCCTCTCCCTCCCGGAAGTAGCCCAGATTAACACCTCGATAGTAAATCTCATGAGTCTGTGGTCCGATCTGCTTGACCCCAACGTACTTCCCCTTCAGACAGTTACTGATACTGACCCACTCGTAGCTGCCCCAACGTATCGCACCATTGGCACACACCTTCTTCGTTCGCATCTGCTCCTGATCGTACTCCGGCGCTGGTACACGCTCCCGGTAAGGTCGAGGCGAGACAACTTGTAAGGTCGACGGGAGTTGTTGCCCTATTCCCTCGTGAGGACGCACTTCGTTCTGGTAGCAGCGGAAGCTGTTCATCCGCCGGTTTTGAACCCGCAAGTCACTACTACTCGGCTTGCAGCACTCCGCTTTTAACTCCCGATGCATACGCTCATGGCGACCGTTCTGATCCGGGCGACCCGGATCGCTGAAAAGCGGCATAATACCGTGATCGATCAGCCAGTACGATAAGTAGCCATAACCGCACGGACTCTGGATACTGGCAAAGGGGCTGCCATTATCGCTGAGCACATGCAAGGGCTGGCCCCACTCTCTAAAGATCTTCTTCAGCGCCTTCAGTACATCATGGTTATGCTCTCGGTACCCACCTTGGATCAAATGGATATACCGGCTGTAAGCGTCACAGATCGTTAGCGGGTAACAACGCTTCTGATTACCCAGCAGGAACCACCCTTTGTAATCTACCGTCATGATCTCATTACAGCACTGGGGGGCGTACTCTCCCTGCTGGGCAACTACGGCTCTTCTCTTGGTCCGAGGGAGCACTTCACCTTCCCGCAGCAGTATATTATGGATCGTAGTGACGCTGGGAGCGTGGGCAGCTCCAAACTTCTCGACCAGCTTGACTCTGATCTTCTTAGCTCCCCACTTAACTCGTTTTGGCTTTTTTATATTCCCTCCGTGCCGCCATCGAATGATGAAATTTACCAACTCGTCACTCGTCTGCCAGGGGTGACCATGAGGACGGCGGGAACGCTCGCTAAAGGCTCCCTCCCCTTCCGACTTCCACCTGCGAACTAAACTATAGCCCGTCTGTCGACTAATGCCGTAAGCAAGACAAAGACTATTGAAGTAGTAGTCGCCGCTTTCATAATCACGAATAAACGATATTTTCTGATCCATCTCAGTTTGCATTTTCCAAGCCATAGCACACTCTTTTAGTATGCTATTTTCAACTTGAAAAAGTGTAAACTATGTATCTTGAACGGTGTCAACTATGAACCTGAGTCATACCTGATTGCCCATAACGGACGCAACGGAAGCAGCCACGAAGCCCGCTAAAATTGAGACCTTTTGATGAAACAAGAGCTTACGTCGTGATTGATCATCTACCGTAAGTCGATGAGTACTCGCGGCGGGTTTGTGGGGCTGCTATGTTAGGCGAATTTATTTCGGAATTTTTCGTTGCCGTATACTGTCTCTATTGATAACAGTTAGATACCCTTCAAAATTCAAATCAGACTCTTCTAAAAGCTTATGCAGATACTCACCTGGTTCAATCGGCCTAAAAGATTCCCACCTAAAATAAATTACGCCGTGAGGTTTATATCTGTTTCTAAATATTAACGTGCCAAAATCACTATCAAAAGTAATTATCGTTCTATCTTCTTCTATTGATACACTGATAACTTCTTCGTCGGTTATCCCTGGGGAACTTTCAGATATTGAATGCACATCGTAACCTTCACTTTTCAAGTAGTTTACACTAGCAAATGGCATGTTTTCATCACAGAGTATCAACATCATCATGCTGCTTCTCTGTTTATAGGTTGATAAAACATACCATCCTGAATGATCTCGTACACATAAGCGTGGATCGCCTGTATAGATTCTTTAGACAGTGCTGGATAATTTTCAAGAAGTTCAGACTCAGTCCATCCATCAGCTAGTCTACCAAATAGGAACTCTATAGATAACCTAGTTCCTTTAACTTTAGGCTTCCCTACTAGTGTTTTCTCATCAGAATCAATGAAGTCTCTCCAATTCATAGTAGTTGTATTGTATTAACAAAGATAGTTCTAAATATCGGAATCTGTGATCGGAATCTGATTTTCACGATTGATAATGCTGTGTGTATGTCGATAATCTTTTTTGTAACAAAGGAGACAAAAGGAATTTTGGCAATTGGTAGCATTCGGAAAACCGACCATCGGGAGCTTTTCTGAATTGTGAGCATTGACAAAACCCGGTCCTAATCAGTAAACTCTAGCGTAAGTAATCTGTATAGACGGCAATGGCGAAGCCCTCTTTTGAAATCTTTTAAGTGGCGAAGCCTTATCTGACTCAAGAAAAATCTAGAAATACCATTATTAAATTATTCATCATCTATAAAAGTATGATCATTGTCACTCACTGGATTTGATGAAATTTGTTATACGGGATGTATCAGGCAATAAATCAAGTGTTGATCATAAGTCGCCACATAAGCTTAAGTCACCTAGTAACTATCGTTTTGAACCGGCTGCTTCTTAAAATTTCATCATCAATTTTAATTAATAGTTTCATTTAACTAGAGAACTTCAGAAAGTGTAGCTTACTATCCCAACGGGCTGTTTTCGCCTAACGGGCGCGGCCACGAAGCCCACCCAAAACTACAAACTATTTAAAAATCATAGCTTACTCAGCCTCCGTTGGGCGTCGACCGTAAGTCGACGGACGTCTGGGGTGGGTTTGCGGGGCCGCTGTGTTAGGCGAATTTGTAAAATACTGTTAAGAAATATTAATTCTTTCTATTTCTTCTAATCTTGTCATTCGTATTTTCCTTCTTTTAATTCTGTTATCTTTTAATGACTGCGTTAGCTCCAAAAGTAATTCGTCATTCTTACAACTTTCAATTTCAGCTAACAATTGAATTTCATTCTTCTCGATCCTTTCAGCAAGGGCATTGTATTTGATATCAATTTTATCGATTGCGTTATTTATATCATTCTTCTCAACTCGAAGAGCGTATTGTCTCATAATTAAATGAGTAAGACTCTCTCCAATTAATGCACCGATTATAATTGCAATTGGAATGATGACAGATTTCTGAACGCCTGCTAGTAGTTCAAATTTATCTATAACGATTTCGGCGACAACTGATACAATGAGCGCGGAAGCATACCCTACCCTTTTTGTTACATCGCCATAACTATTTAAATATTTGTTAATTTGATTTTGCCTAAAGTCATCATTCTCTTCGCTCATAAATATTTGATGCTAGATTTGAGAAAGCGTATAGAAGTAATTTTTCACAAGGTTCGATATTATTTTATGCTGTGACCATGCGAAAGATTTTTTCCATTAGCAGAGCGAATCACTTTTAACACATTTTTGTATTTTGCATTTATATTCATGATGCTATAAACGATATAGGCTAAAGCTAACATGATTGATACATATGACCAAAAAAATGACCTTTCCGACTTATGTGATTCGATAAATTCAGAACTATTGTTGTCAAGAGAACTTAGCAATATCGCATCTAAAGAGTCAAAATCTGATTTAAGCTGATGAGTGGTCAGTTTTCCTTCATCGTATTTTTCCTGTATAACATAGTTTTTCCTTTCTATAAATTCTTTGAGAGTATCTAAATCTCTTGACTTCTTTTTAAGTTCATCAACCTCTCTAATTGGCACTGCCGCAACTAAAATATTATTATCATTCTCATAAATAGGCATCCTTATATTTTCATCGACAAATATATAATTCTTGTTGTCAACATTTGAACTAACTACACTGTACGCAAAAACAATTGATAAAGCTACACAGGCTAAAAATATAAAATTACCAAAAGGACTGTTCTTTGATCCTCTATATCCAATTATAAATAATCTTGATATCAATTTGTAAAACATGAATATCAATAATACTATTGAGATTAGCAATGAAACTTTCATAAGTTGATTATTTATTCCAAGCGAATATAGTAGTTCCTAGAGTAAAATAAACAAATTACCAAGTATTTGTTTGCCAATTTTGGTCAAGTTTTCAAAAATTCACCCGAATAAGTTATAAAAATGCTAAAAAGTAACTAATTTGATTAAATATTGATCACCGATCTGCGGGTGACTTTAAAATGGTAAAGTCAAAACTGTCTTAAATATTAATCTATGGTTGTTTTCGCCTAACGGGAGCAGCTACGAAGCCATCCCCAAATACAAGTATCACTACGAAGACATCCGCCTTCCGTCCCGACTGGCCTCGACCGATAGGGAGAGGACTGGTGGGGTGGTTGGCGTGGCTGCATTGTTCGGCGAATTTTTTCTCATTTAAAAGTAAAATCCTGGTTTGAGAGTAGATAATTTCTATCGGCACCTTCAAGAGATAATCTTCAACATAAGATTTGCACTGCTCGGCAAAATCTATTCCTTGACAATACCATATGAATTGTATAGTTTGGACCAAATTTCATCGGTTGCTAGTGTTCCTTCTTTAAACTGAACATATAACTTCAAAAAAGTTTCAGTTGATAAACAAGCATGATTCCTTTGTTCAACATAACTGAGCATTGCATGAGGAAAAATGGGATTTGTTCTTTCGAGAATTGGAATTTCTCGATATCCTGAAACAATAAGTAATCCCATAGGCACGACATCATATTCTAATCTATAGTCACTTACCCATTTTTCTAATTGAACTGCATATCTTTCTCCCGCGGATCCAGTGAGACCCTTAATTTCACAAACAATGATTTCTTTATTATGACTTAGAACCAAGTCGACCCTGTTATTTCTATCCGTATCTACAACTTCAAACCCTACAGATTTAAACATTTCTTCAAGTTGTCTCTCAAGTTGAATCCCCGAAATATTCAAAATACTCTTAGCCATCTTCAGCTCATATAAGCTATTATTAATAGTTGTGATCTCTGCTTCTATGATTTTCTTTCTCTCTTCTTTCTCTTTTTTCTGGGTTACTAGTTCACTTTGGTTCAAAATGTGAAATTGTTGAAGCCATTTTGGTTCTTCATATAAATTTAGATTTGGATTTTTTAAATCGACTGATTGAACAAGACTTAATACTTTTTGGAAAGTGTTTTCTTCAGCCGTCACTCTATCTTTTATTGGTAGATTCAAGTCAGGCAAGAAGAATATTCTGCCTCTCTTATAAAATTTCAATCCCGCGACTATTTTTTGAGATTTCTTAATTTTGAAGAACGAAAAATCAATTGACTTATTGTCAATAACGTATTTATACTCAAACAAACTATCTGCTCCAGCAGGAGTGTCATACAGTGATTCGATACTCTTGTCCGGAACAATATTGTAACCAGTCTTCATCTCTACTATTAAATTCTCAAATTCAGGAACTAATTTTTTGAGAGAAACTGATTCTTCTTCCATTGGATGTGTAATGAGCATGACATCTTGTTGATGGGCAACAACATTTAATTGCCCTCCTAAAAAAACTATTAGGTCCTTGCCTATTTTGAGGTGCTCTTCAATCTCTGTTCTACATGCAACAACTGCATTATGAAATTTTGTTGTGTTATGATATGTAAGATCGTTCTGATTGAAGACAATATTCTTTGTAGACATCACGAGAATATCTGCATCTGCTATTCTATTATGTCCATAGACAGAATTAGATTTTACCTTTCCGTAATTATCTGATAGGCACAGATATGGTCCGTTAATTTGAACAATCCTCATCTCCACAAATGTTTATCGAAACAATAATTTCTGTCGATGGCTAAATTACCATTCGAAAGATAAACTTCAAAACTATCGATTACCTATCACGATTTAATGTTTCGCCGAACGGGAGCGCCAACGCAGCCATCCCCAATGGATTCAAAGATAGTAATTACAAGCCTTCCGTCCCGGTGGACATCGACCGATAGGAAGATGTCCGACGGGGTGGTTGGCGATGGCGCATTGTTCGGCGAATTATTTTATTTTTAATTAAATACTATTCTATAACTATATAATTCTTATTTAATTATTATAAAACTTCATTCTCATTGAACGCCTACAACCTTGGGCCGGTTACGATCAACTTCTAACTACCAAAAATTTCACCTTGGTACTTTATGCTTTTTCCATACTCCATGAATAGAAATGGCATTGTCATCAGTGAATTCAGGTGCTAGAATTTCTACTAATGCAGTATTTTTACCAATTTCACTTGTAAAATCGTTGAGCGAATAGGTTATCGCCTTATCCCCTTCGCTATAGTGGTAGTTAGTGCTGGCCGCACTTGTGTATAACAATCCGTCATAGTTTAACTTAGCAATAATTTTCGACATCATTTTAGCTCGAAGCACCGCATTTTTTTCGAAATGTATAACATTCTGTAAAAAAATTAAATCGTATGTAGGTCCGTCATTATCTAAAAATTTTTCTATTGATATGGGATGATAGATAACTTTACTTAGGTTAGTTTCATTAACTGTTGCATCAAATAATTTACTGGAAATATGCCGACCGGGATTTGCAGATATTGTATTTTTATCGCAACAGAAATATTCAGCTATTATGCCATCTCGGTCATCGTCAACACCGGTGATTGTTGAAGCCACATGACCAAGATCGGATTTTATTATCTTAATAATCTTACAGAAAGGGCCACAGCCTAAATCCAATATATGGGGAGTTCTGATTTGTGGTGTTAATATACTTTCTAGTACCATAAGTTAATCTTCTTGTTGTTACGGCTTTAAATCCTAGCTCTGAATGCAGAATGAATGCATTCACTTAAAATCTTACTTAATAATACAGTAGCAAAATTGAATAGATATATAAAACTAGACCTTGTGCTCGGGAATTTCGTATACACGTACGCGTGCGAATTGTACAAATTTTCTGAGCATAAGGCCTATTTATATGTATCAATAATGTATACTATTGAATAAACAGTACTGATGTAGGGTATGTAATCTGTTGGCAAATGTGCCCGACGGTCTTTGCACATAGAAACGAGCTATGTCCAGTGAAATATTGCTTTAATCTCTAGGATTTGATGAATTTATTGATGGCTTGTCTAATCATCAGAAAGCAGAAAAACGTGGAACAGAAACCCTATCAGATTACACATCCTAATACCAGTTACTATGGGATATCTAATACCTTTTCGCAAATTCTCTGTAGTATCTGAAATAACTCATCATTTCTTTTTTATACTTATCTTTTTCTGGTTCTACCTCTATGTTTTTTGAACTAGTAGAAACTCTAATTTTATTAATTTTATTCTCAGATAGCATATCTAGTTGTTGTTTATTAATATTGAACAGTAGCGTAAACCCTTCTGTTGCTGCCCCCTTAGTTTGATAGCACCACCACCTTTACTAGAAATCACCGTCGTCTCATTTGTAAACTGCATAACTTCCTCATTATCAAACTTTACATAAAATTTGTCTCCTTTATCAAAAATTAATAAATCATCACCCGTTGTGATTTTCAATTGAAGCACCAATTGGCCATCTAGTTTTGATATTCTGATGTAGGAAATTCTTCCAGTTTTCCATACTGGATCATTTAGGATGACCCAATCTGAAGACAAGATCGTATCTGAAGTAAACTCATCGACGTCTAAAGTAATTCCATATTGTTGACTTTGTATTGTTGTTATTGACATCACGCATAACAGCAACAATATTAATATTCTACGCATAAAGACCAATTTAATCGTAAAGATAACAATTTCTACGTTTCGCCGAACGGGCGCGGCCACGAAGCCCACCCAAAACTACAATTTATTTAAAGAACGATAGCTTACCCAGCTCCGATGAGCGTCGACCATTAGTCGACGAGCATCGGGGGTGAGTTGCGGGGCCGCTGTGTTCTGCGTATTTTTAATTTGAATTACAAATGGAAAACGAACGAACATAGATAGAATAGATATACATTAGTTTTTCAACTCAACTACTTGAGTTATTTTAAAGAATCCAGTTATCAATTCACTAACTAAAGAATCCATGTCAAAATTAGAAGACTCTAGCCACTTTTTCACATCTGAGTCAACATTTAGCTTGATCGTTAACTCATTTAGATGATCCGCAAGATCAGATTCAATTGGTATCCAATCGCCATTAAAATCCTCATCATCTACTTCAGTACCTAATTCATCAGGATACTTGATCACATTGTCTGGTACTTCAATGCCAAGTTTACGAAACTTTAAAGCTATCGGAACCTCAATTTCATCTTGTGATTGAAATGAAACACTGTAGTCAGCAGTCAGTCTACCATCTTTGAGTAATCGTATAGCTTCAAGTGCTGATATATTATACATCGTCGTCATAATTTTGATCTTGTTTAGCCAAACTATTACTAATATAACGCTTCCTTTCATCTTTTCTCGAAGGTCTAGCGGAGATAATTCTATATGATAAATTTCGTATTGTATAAACTATTGTTAATATGAGATCTAAAGCCTTTCCGATTGTAATATATCTACGCTCGTCATTTCTAGTTGTAGCTCCGGTTAATCGATTCACATCGTCGAATACATCACCTACATCGTCAAAATCAATACCATGTTTCAGCTGATTTGATCTGTTCTTAGTCTCATCCCATTCGAATTTCTTACTTGCCATGAACTATTTTCGACGAAAATAATAGTTAATTATTATAAAAAGTAAGAATTTATTAAGAAATTCATGGATGAGTAAAAGGCATAGATTTGATTCTAGTTGTATGAGAATATATTATTTATTTAGGAGGCGTATTGATAGAAAATAAATAAGAGTAATTATGAATAAGGATAAGTCATGAGTCATGATAACAACTTGGATTTCTAACGAATCAGTAAACCACAGCGAAGCATGCAAGATTGAGAATTCACCAGCTGTTATGACTAATCATGTTAGCATTGATAGTTTATATACTTTTATTCTGTAAAATCCCGAAATACTCACTGATAGCGCAACCGGAAAGAGAATACTGGCAAGTATTAGACTAAGCCTGAACAAAATCTTTAAAGCTACCATAACATTGTACTCAATACTTCCTACTACAAAGATGATTGATACAGGTATGAAATATAGAACACATTGTTTAAGTCTCTGCATAAAATTCATCGGATTACTCTTGAGCATGACAATCAAGCTACTCTAGATAACGATACATTACCGAATGGTTTACACAATATTTTATCTTTGACATGCTAAGAATTAATCTATGATATATCAGTTGAAACAATTCATTTTCATTGATAGGGTATAAGAATTACATAAGGTATGGCTATGAGTCCCATTAAGTCTGTTTCCATATGAGTAGGATAAATATCATCAAGTGTTAGCATGTACGAATCCCGACTGATATGTTTATATACAGCTATGCTATCGAATGGTATATCGTTTTCAACTTCACCGATTACCATACTATTTATTTCAATAGTTTCATTGTGCCTTAGAGCATGTCTAAAAATTTCACTCTGTCTTTTTACTGATTGACGAAAGAACCATCTGAATATTTGCCATCAGGATAAATCCAGCAGAATTTTCTACGGTTCGTTCCAGATCTTTGGTGATTCTGCGATAGAAATTCATCCAAGCGAAGGTTCTTTCTACCACCCAGCGTTTGGCTTCTACGACAAATCCTTTTGTTCCTACAGGTCAAGACGGACATTCAAACTCTACCCAAGTCAAGTCTCTTCATCAGCTCGGCAAACATTCCTGTGTAGGCACTATCTGCTAGTAGCTTTCGGGCTCTTGGCATTTGAGTAGTAAAATCAGGGTAAATTAAGTCAAGCCCCGCACGTCCATCATGAACGTTAGCGGCGTGTACCTCAACCCTCCAAATCCGCCCCAGGGTATCCGTTAATATGCTACGTTTACGCCCATTAATCCATTTACCGCCATCTATTCCTCGATATGACCCGATCATTGGTGTAAGCCTAACACTCTGTGCATCAACCAGAAGCAGACTTGGTGTGTCTTGGCGATCATGGACAATTTTACGCTCCAATCGGTTTAGGTAATCATTGATCGTTTCGAGAGTACCGTCGCGTGACCACTTACTAAAGTAGTAATGAACTGATTTCCAGGGAGGAAATTGAGAATCCAGATTTCTCCATTGGCAACCCGTTCTTGCTAACCACAAAATCGCGTCCATGACATCTCGAAGGTCATGCTTTCTCTCCTGCGTTTGAGCGGTAAGAAGTTGTTAACTTGAGCCCACTGGCTGTCAGTCAACCGAGCCCACTGCTTGGTCATATTTTGGATAGTTTAGCAACTACAAAATACGACTGACAGCCTTTACATAGGAGAAATTATAATTTTAGACATGCTCTTAGTGTATCGATTCGGAAAACATTTTTCTCAACATATGTAAATTCATCTCTATCATTAAGAAATCTATCATTAGCGTATAAAATAACATTGATCACTTCACCAGTACCGTTAGTCATTGATAAGGTTGATGTTCTATCACATGCGGGTAAAGATATTAAGTAAGCTAATAATATGACTAATATTTTCATTCCGATTGAGATGATATAATTAATTGGAGAGCACGGTTTAGTTACCTTATTTACGCAGAACGGGAGCGCCAACGCAGCCCGCCGATCCAATCGGCTCGGATCGAAGATACGAACTTCGCCTCACTAGAATGTGACGCTCGAAGCCCTAACTTTCAGTGGCGGGTTGACGGTGGCGCATTGTTGGGCGAATTAGAGTTATATATATTCACTAGATGGCTAGTTAAAATAACTCCAAAAAATACTGCTGGAATTATTCCTGTTGAAACTATAAGTAAAACTTGAAAAAAAATCATGGATAATAAATCAGCAAATGAAGACAAGCCATAACTACCGATAGTATGAATGGTCACACCTAATAAGACAGGTATTAACAAAGTTAACAATCCAATTTTTAGTCCAAGTACAAATTTATTAGTACTGGCTTTATTCTTAATTATTTCTTTAGCAGTACTTTCTCCTAAAATAATTCCAAACGCAACTAAACTAAAAGCTCCTATTAATATACTATACTGTGCATCTATCTCAAATATCCACAGAAAGCCATGAACCGAATCCTCTAGATCAAAAAATATATATCCAACGATGAGATTGGCTAAAAACACTCCTATTAATCCAAATAACAGTCCATAAGTTCGTCCTTTTTGTATTAGCAAAATACTCAAATAAGTACCATCATTTAAATCATCCAAAATCATAATTCTTGATTAAGAATAGTTCAATATTCATTTAACTATTAATAACAAATAATTCATATTGTACCCCTACTTCATGTATTTTAAAGCTTAGTAATACTATGTTCTAGTGGAATTGAATATACTTTTTTAGGACAAGGCTGTTATAAACTTAATTCGAGTTTATTGTATGATTTTTTGTGCGAACTCTAATCTATTTCCTCCTGGATCACGAAAATAAAATCGCAACCAATTTTTTACTGGTTGTTCATCAGGTATTATTTCTATATCGAATTCAACAAGCCTACTTTTTGCTTTTTCTAAGTCTTCAACCTCAAAACAAATATGCCGCTTACTCTCAAGATTATCAATATTTTCTAATGAGAATGTGAACCTCGCTGTTATCACTAATTTTAAACCATGCTCCACCATTTTTCTGAAGATTTGGAGGTTTTGGAATCTGTTCTAATCCTAATACTACTCTGTAAAAGTATAAGCTATCCTGTTCATCTTTAGCCGGAACCCTAAATTGTACGTGATGTATTCTCTTAATCATATTATGTATATTTAATTACAATTCAAGTGTTTGCTTAATAGCTTAATGTAGTAATAAACTTAGAATCAAACTAATAATATGCAGTGAATTCATAAAATTGATAATACATATAGTTTTAACTACATTAATTGACTGGACCTAAAAGACATAAATTTCTATCAAAAGTTCAAATATGTAGGTGTGCTGTACCTGTTTCGCCCAACGAGCGCGGCCACGAAGCCCACCCAAAACTACAATTTATTTAAAGAACGATAGCTTACCCTCCTCCGACAGCCGTCGACCATAAGTCGACGGACGTCGGGGGTGGGTTTGCGGGGCCGCTGTGTTGCCTGCATAGCTATTTTGATAAATATTCATAAATGCTATATAAGACAATATCTAAATCTATTAGTTTCTCCAAAATCTGTTCTTTAATATTGTCTCCAGTTGGAAATATTCCATTATTCTCCAATGCTATATTTGTATGTTTGACAACTCTGAAGTATAAAAATAAATCTGACTTGCCAATTAGATTATACTTGTTACATAGCTTCTCCATTATTGTTGAGTGAGCAAGAACGTTTTTTCTATCCGGTTCGAGAAAATTATAAAAAATATTAGAAGACTGCTCTTCAATACTTTTTATAATCACTTTAAAATTAGACAATGTATTTCCATTTGTATCTTCTCCGTATATATTTTCAAAAGATATTTTTAGAACAGGTGAGGCCTCTAATATATAGAGGGTGTTTTCAGTTAATTTATATATGTTTTCAATGTAGTGAGTAAAAGGCTTTCGATCAGATCTGAGCCAATCCTTTTTCGTTACATCATTAGTTAAAAAAATAGCTTGTTTTTGACTATTCTTTAAAAACTTAATTATTTCATGAAAAATAATAAAATCACCATATGGATCCTCTTTACTATCACCACAGCCGGGGAAGGCAAACTCAGTCTGTTTACTCGACTTGATTTGTTTATACATAATAGTATATTCATCATACTTCGATTTTAAAAATGATTTTTCTTTATCATCTAATCTTTCAATTACTTTTATATCTTTAAGTATATTGAGTAAATCATCGGCAACTACTATGTCTTTATAAGAATTTGCTGTTTCTTCAGTACTTTTACGAATCCCCTCTTGAATATCACTATAATTTTCGAAAATCATCTTTATTTCATCTTGCATATTGACTAAATTTTTCCATAAGTCAGGATAATCTTCTGTGAGTATTGATTTCTTATCATTTTTGTAACTTTCCACAGCACCACCCATTACTGTTTTCTTCATTGTAACATAATCTGTACTCACTTTTTTTATAGGTGCGAAAAAGTCCTTCTGAATCACACTTATTCTATTTCTCAGAATTTCTTTCTGTATTTCATCTGTAATTATAATTCTATCCTTATTCTTTTTTAAAAACTTAATTAAAACCTTTTTTTGCTTTATAGACATTCCGTAATAGCCTAGATAAATATTTGTATCTAAAAATAAATCATATTTATCGCTTAACTTCATCGCATCTATAAAACCTTCTCTGAATTTTTCCAAAGAATCATGGACTTCCTTCAAAGTTATGTTCATCCCTAATTCAAAATGAAAATTTTCATCAATTATCTGATTCATCGTAAATTCAATTTAGGCGTTGACTATTAAGAATGATTTGAGTAGTGAGTTTCGAGCCACTTATTTGTATACCCCAGGTTAGGATACATTACCCACGTTTTGTCATCAAATCTACAAATTTTTCTGATCATAAGCGAAGTTCTTAAGACAGAGTGCCGTATTGTAGAAAACCCCGCCTCGCAGCAAAGGAATTTTTTAAGATTGCGACGCGGAGTGCAAGGTTAGAGCCATCTCCATCTTTACCACCAACACTACTTCGAAGGTGAAGCGGGTTTGTGAAGCCGCTGCGTTGCCTACATTTTAAGTATAGAGCCTAAAGTTTTCTCTAGCCGCTAATGGTTTTATTGTATTATCGATATATTGATTGGGTTTCCATCCGGCCATCATTTTATCTAAATAGAATGTATCAAAAGCTGCTAAACCTACTGCAGCAATTGTACCTGCTCCGCCTGCCCCCATCACATCCGCTAATACACCCATGCCTTCAAAAATGACGAACCTTGTTGTTTTACCAGGAAGCTTTTCAAATACCCCCTTCGGTAAGTTATCTTTATGATATTCCCCAATCATCGATTTGTCTCCACCAATTCTATTTAGCCAATCCCTGAACTGTTCTCCCTCTTCTAAAATCTTCAGGAGCTCTCGTCTAGTTATAATCCCGAGGGAAAAAGCATCACCAATAGATCTAGTTTCTTGAATAGCATATTCGTGGAATGTATCAATCTCTTCTTGACTCTCTATTCGTCTTTGAATTGAAGTATTCAGTTGAAGTTGCATAAGATTTGAGTACAATTCAGATGTCACTATCTCACTCTCAAAACTTGCAGCAATAAATGTATCTCCCCGTGTTTCGGATAAGGCATGTAAAAATCCGAAATAACTTATATCAAACCCACTGTAAAGATCACTGGTTTTAAATTTCTTGTTCAACTCAGTTAGATCGACATTTGAACTCAAATAATATTGATCAAGTACTTTTTTGAATTTTCCATTTTTTGACATTTCTAGTTCAGCATCCTGATGCAAGTCGTACTCAGGGAAAACTACGGATAAATAGTTTCTGAAGCTATCGCTCAAAAATTCTGAGTTGGAGAAATCA
Organism: Lewinellaceae bacterium; assembly: GCA_963838715.1. Taxonomy (GTDB): domain Bacteria; phylum Bacteroidota; class Bacteroidia; order Chitinophagales; family Saprospiraceae; genus Neolewinella. The sequence continues at coordinate 29,336 of CAWISE010000009.1, read as the reverse complement.
TTATATATTTGTTGTGTTAGTATTTTTTCATACTGAAATTCCGAAATTAGTGGCATATATTCGTCAACAAAATTTCTATTCTTTATAGAGTTTCTGACCCTTAATCTATGGGCTTGATATAATATGTTTTCAACCGTTCTGTTCTTATCACCTATAATATCTACTCCAAAGTTCAACTCACTATCGGAAGAAAATCCATGGCAGCTATAATTCCAGTTTTGATTTTGATTTCAAGTCTTCCGATTTTAATGAAAAATTTCAACTGATCTCCAAAACTATAAATTAGTCTTTCTAACTCGTTAATATGTACAATGATAATTACTTTTTGGTAATATATCATTGCATCCACCAAGAATGAAATATTAACTCTTTGATTTGAATCTGAGCTTGACTTTACACAAACACTATTAAACATAATTATAGTTTATGATAACAATTTGCACCTGGATTTTCTTGATTGCAGGCAACGGGCGCGGCCACGAAGCCCACCCAAATCTACAATTTATTTAAAGAACGATAGCTTACCCAACTCCGATGGTCGTCGACCACAAGTCGACGGGCATCGGGGGTGGGTTTGCGGGGCCGCTGTGTTGGGCGAATGGAATTATTGATAATGTAATCTAAGGTATTTATATATATCGTAAATATCAAATTCTTGGCATGCATCTACAAGTTTATGCGGTGATCGAAAATAGGGATCTAGTCCAAACATTCGATGGGGAATTTGATAATACCATTTCACTTTGCTATTATTACTTATAATTTCTCTAAACGGAATTTCCAAGTATGACATATCACTCGTTAGCTTAAAATAGTCAATAGAGCGAATGATTATCTTCGCCATTCTTATATAATGATTTTCGGTCCTGTTGTGCCAGTAGCTTATGCTGAAGTAGTGGTCATACATAAATAAAATTTCCTTTAATCTATTTTCTGCTATAATTGAATAGTAATTTTTATTTGAATAGTTTTGGTTACTTAAGAAGGTAAGTAATTCATTGAGACTTTGTTCAGTCAGCTTATTGTTGAAATCAATAGCCTTATGAATTTTGAGACTTCCTTTTTCTGATATATCAAACCACATAATAAAGCTTTCACCTATCAGCTCTTCATACACAAAATTATATATTTTATTACTCTTCTCCCATCTTGAATGCACATCCGCTAACGTACACAATTGATTAATTGCCTGTGCTATAATGGCATCTTTGTTTCGTCCTGAAAGATTAAGCCTTAGCACTTCTACACACCATTTATACTGGGGAACTAAGTGCCTATCACAAAAGTTGCTTACGCTAGATTTTCTAACTTGATCGATTCCTGTTGTGGAAGAACAATTTACGAGTTCTATCAAATTTAAGTATTCTCGAAGGCTGTGCGATATTAAAACTAAATCATCCTCTCGCATATTAAAATGAAAGAAGTAGCCATTACCAACTACTTCATTTAAAATTTTATCTGCTAATTTTTTATCAGCTCCAACTTTGAAGCACGCATTCCAATTGATGAGACAATCCTCCACTGTGCGATGAACTATCAATTTGTCTTCCCATAAGAAATACTCATGGTTGGGCATATTCAGACTAATTATAGCGGCTCCAATACTATTATATTTGAGATTAATTCTGTGCTGTAATCTAATTGATGCTTCTATTTTAAGATCCGATTCATATTTTATCCAGCTTTCTGCACCATGTGAGCGAACATATAAGTCCTGTAACAACTGCATAATATTAATATCCGTTATTGTCTTAGTGCTAAAGTTAGACGATAATTCTCCTAATGGAGAAAGTGTAAACCACTCTAATTGCGAACGCTTTTCACTTAGTTCCTTAACTGGAAAAATGCAGAATCTATTATCATCAGGAAATACTACAGACGATATTTTGTGTGCAATAATTAGTTGATATAATTTCAACCGGTAGACCTTCTCTTCTATGTTAGAGTTGTCTATAGATATTAGTTTTTTCTTTAACGAAAACAGTAAATTATCTGCCAACTGGTGGTTAATATCTTCTCGCTTGCTATGATGTAAATTATTGTACTCAAGTAATTTACGGGCATTTCTCAAGTAAGTGATAGCATCAAATTCGCCTACGTTAACTAATTCTCCTCCATCGTTAAGTTCTATCCACTTAAATTTACTTCCTCCACATAGTTCAGTCACGATGATCTCAGCAAAGCCAACATTTGAACATATAAACCTATTTATATCTGTTGCTACCATTAAACATCGTTTGACAACGAGTTGATGATAAATATTGTACTTCTTGTCTCCAACCAAATAGTCATATCTTATTTTGGAATACTCATTTGAGAGAGCAATATTAAGTCCAGTTGCGATTTGTACTAAGTTATGATTTCCAGTACTCGATTTTGGTATATCATATTCATTGTCAGCTATTTCCTGAAGTTCACGGTACCTACTTGAATAGACAAACAAATATTTTAGATGCCTATCATTTCCTTGGATAGCTTCTTCGACTACCCTCTCTTCATTTTGTTTTTTGAAGTAACTTAGAAGTAAATATTCGTATAATTGAGCGGATTCCGGTTCGATCTCAGACCGGATTTCTAAACAATAATCATAAGCGTCTTTGTAATTACCTGCTTGATATGCATCTTGGTAGAGGTACATCAGCCTTTTATACTTCTGCTTCTCGATTGGCTTCAGTTCTTTTGGAAGTAGTATCTTATCAGCTTTAGAAAACAATGCAAAATAAGGAGTAATTTGGCTCGAGTCAGTACCAAGCGTTAAGTTGGTATATATTGTCTTCCAGTTTATCACTAGTTTATCAATATCAATTTCTAAGATAATCTTTTCCAATAAATTTTCAATTTTGAGCACACCCTTTTCCCATTCTGAAATATCAAATTTTTGATTATTTAATTTCCAAATTAGATCGTTAAATTCTGTCTCAATTATTGTTAATCTGTTTAAAAGAGTTGGGCTTTTCAGAATTTTCTTCACTAAAACAATTGCAGATTTAATTGACTTAGTTGCTAAATAATAATCTACCCTCTCTTTTATATCTCGTAGCGATAATTCAGCTGCACGCTCTATTTCAGTGGGACTTTCATCAAAAAATTCCGATTTATCAAAGTTTTCATCCACCCATCTCAAAAAATCAATTTTTAGAATACTGATCTTGTCTGTGTAACTGTTTTCCCTTGAAATCAGTAATTCAGCTTGTCTGAATCGTCTATAATTTCCTCTTAGTATCGAAATATAACTAGGGATATTTTGATTTCTACTCTCATAGTATAGCTCTATATATTTGATAGCTCCAATAAAATTGTCTTTTTTAATTTTGTCCCTAACTTTGTAACGTATACTTAAAATCATGGCTTTAGCAGATAATTATGATCGGTATTGAAATCAAATATAATATAATAATTTTATTTTTGAAATTTATAATTTTACTTTAGCCTTAATTTTCATCTAGTTTTTCGTAGACACTGTCAACTCTTAAGCTTCATTTTAACGATAGCTAAGGAATAAGCTTAACTATAGAGCCATCTAAAATAACTGGCTACATTCAGTTGTTTTCGCCCAACGGATGCAGCCACGCAGCCCGCTATTCCATAAGTAATGATACGAAGAAATCAACACTACCCCACCCTAAAACTCTGATACGAAGTTAAAACACTTTTGGCGGGTTGACGTGGCTGCTATGTTGCACGCATTTATTATAGCCAGTCTACAGGTATCAGTTTCATATCCTCCCTCCAAGTTTCAATTAGAGATGAGTTAAATCTTTCATCATCAAATAAAGCATGGTCGGTTAAAATTACTTGTAGTTCTCCTTTCATTTCTTCTACCCTATCAAAAATAAAATCGTACATCATTTTAACTGCTAAATCATCTGAGTTCTCACCTAAATTAACTAATTCTGATGGCGGGTAATATGCTTGAGTAGGTTGATCTATAAATAAAAACCTAGGCACACTAGCTTCACTTTCTACAAAGTACTTATGAAGAGCAAAGTGTACTAATAAATGATAAGACACCCAATTTGCAGCACTTCCCATATCAGATAGTGGAATTGATTTATTTGAAGTATCAGCATATACCATTAATCTCCTAATATCAAATCTTACAGGACTATTATTATATTCTGTATCAAGTAAATCAACCCAATTAGACATTGATAAATTTATAGCATTTAAAGCCGATAAAATTTTATCGGACGTGTTCTCGTCAGACAACTCATCTTCTATAGCCTCGATCTCAGTCTCTAATAGTTTAATTCTAGATTTTAAAAGTGAGTCATCTTTTGAAAGTTGAGTATTATCAACCAAAATTTTCATTTTCCCCAAAACCTCACCTTTCTTTAGTTGAAGATTTCGACTTTTGTCATATTCATCATTGGCTTTGTAGGCTGCTGAAATTCTTATATTTAAGTCTGATATAGAATCTTTTAAAGACTGAATATCCTTTTCTTTAAGTTGGATAAACTCAGTGACTCTTGGTTTTTCGCGAATACTATTTTCAAGTTCGTTTTGCAATTTATACAGTCTTTCATTTATTATTTTAACTTGTGCAGGAATGTAGTCAGATTGAACTCCTAAAACGCTATTCCATTCTTTACCTTCCTCATTTGATTCATATAAACCGATAGACTTAAGTCGATCAATTTGATGGCTTGCTTCTCTAATGTAGAAGTTTGTATCTGTACGAAATGATTCAATAGCTGATATCTCACTCTTTAAAAGATCTATTTTCTTACCAATTTCTCTCCTTTCCTCTATTAATGGACTAATAGGATTTCGTTCCCCTAAAGTCTCAAAGTCTAATAATTCTGGTTTGTCAATAGTTCTTCTAATGCTAAAAAGTAAATCAGTCTCATTATCGTATGTAGTATCGATAGGCATGACACCAATTGACTTTGCTTCCTCGACGATACTTAAAATATTGCTTGAAATAGAAGAGCTAATATTGATATAGCTCTGCAAATCTCTAGACAGTTTACGATGTTCTTTACTTTTAGCCGCTAACAAATTTTTCAAGTAAACGTAATTTTCAGAAACTGCCCCCAGGAAATAAGGAATAGTGTCCTTTATACTTTGTGAGACAAATCCCCCATCTTTGGAGTTTTGCCTGAAAAACAGCATGTTCTTTTGAGCAATTAAATCTTGTGGCTGATAGCAATATAGCCTTGAATGTTTAAATGATACCCTAAGATTCTCTCTTGTATTCGCTTTTACTTCATGAACATAATCTCCTATTCCAACTGATGACTCTAAAAAATATCTCAGCGATATGACATTTGAATTTGTAGATACTGCACTACGTACTGGAATTTCTCCATGAGATAGGCTATCAATCATACATATATCAGAAGATATTTTTCCATTTGAAAAATTAGGATTTTGTCGTGCTATAAAAATTCGCTCTTGGTTAATTAATATTGTAATTGCAAACCATTCTGAATTGTTTCTTATTACTCCCTCTGCAATATCACATCTACCACTACCAAGACAATAGTCTACGATATAAATTAGAGATGTTTTTCCAGTTTTTGATTCTCCTGAAATTATAGAAACTCCATTGGGATTCAAACTAACAACTCTAGTGTTGTCTTCTTTACCGTATATAATTATATTTTCAATTTTCATGATGCTATGGTTTAATACCGAGTAAAGTAAAAGTAACTCTCATTTCTGGAAATTCTGTCGACCATCTACCAAAAAATTTTGCAGCTTTGAATATTTCTTTTGTCTCATCTAAAATTCCCTGCCAATATCGAGGTTTTCGTTGTCTCATTATACTAAATTTCCCATCAGCATCTAAAGAAATAACTTCATGATTTACTGAAAAGACTATAGCTTCTCGAATAAATGGCATAATCGCTTTCACTTTTTCAGCATAATTAGCAACTAAATGTCCATTCGTTTGCGCCCATTCGTGAAATTTTGTGACTTTAGTTTTAGGTAAGGACTCTCTCAGTTGTTTGTCTAATATTATTGGTAGAGCAATAACAATTTGCTCTAAGTAAAATCCATCTTCATTTGAATTTGATTCATTTTCTTTGCCGAAGACCCTAATCACCTCGGATAAGAATGCTGGATTGAATAAATTTGATGAGATTTCTGATCTATTAGCCCACTCGTTATACATGATCTTTAAATTTTGGATGCCATCCGATTTTCTTATTATTTGCAAGTATATGACTACTGCCTCTAAATAAGAAAGAATTCCTAACCTTTTCTCTTATATAAATTGGAGGCGTTCTTTTAATATAAAAATCTTCATAAAATGCTTTGCCCACCATTGAGTTGACAAAATTATCATTATCCTCATCCAATAGATCAAATAAAGCTTTCCAATCTTCGAAGATCATTGCTTCATATCTATCTTCTTCTGTCGGTTGAAGAAGATCTTGCCTTGCCCAGATGCCTCTTTGAGCAAATGCTCTTCTATAATCTGAGATTGCGTTACTTAGAGTTTTGGTATTAACTGCGATTAATTGCAGTTGCTTAACAAATACAAACTGTTCACTAGTCAACTTCTCCTCATCCGAAATTTCAAGAGGTTTTATAAAGTCAATAGGTAAAGTTTCTAATTGAAAACTTAGACTTAATTCATTCATAAATTTTCGTAGATCCTCATATAATATTGGAGTTTGGTTAGAATCTGTTAATTGATCTATACAACAGTCGAACCACCACCCTAAAAGACGTTCATAGAATGGATCGATATGAACAGGAAGAATATGTAATTTCATACTCTTTTTTAATTCATTATCGATTTCATCAAAATCTAACGATTGATCTATTACTTCAAGATTTGAAAGAATATTAGTTTTAACTAATTTGGTCTGATCACTCCAAGCATTATATCCTTTAATATTTGTTTGATTGGTTGTTTCTGTCGCTATTGTGTCTAAGGCACTTATAGTCATATCTAATAAATTTCTATCTAGTAGATACTTACCGATAACTGAACTTGGTTCACATTTTCCAGTAGTGACAATCGCAAATTTTGTTTTGAGAGGATTAATCGATTTATCCTTAATGCCTTCGCACCAGACACGAATAGTTTTCCAAAAATCAGAAGAGCGATCTGTTATACTACCTTCTTTATTCATTTGATATTTGGACTGATATAAATTAGTCTCATCTTTATTCAGAAGAACAATATCATCAATACCTTCAATTATAATTCCTTTCTCATCATAGTTATTCATGATCGTTAAATATAGAGAATACTTTATTTGATAATAATAACCTAATGAGGGTGCAACTGCTGAAAAATTTGACATGTTGAGTGGTTTATTTTAAAGTCGATAATATAGTTATTTTTTTCTGTTGCGTGCAACGGGCGCGGCCACGAAGCCCACCCAAAACTACAATTTATTTAAAGAACGATAGCTTACCCTCCTCCGAGGTACGTCGACCATAAGTCGACGGACGTCGGGGGTGGGTTTGCGGGGCCGCTGTGTTGTGGGCATTTTATAATTTTATTTTTTTAAGATTATGAATTTCCCCAGTGTACATTTCTTTATTACATCTATCGACATAAAATCTTAAATTTCGAGGATTAATCATTTGGTTTTGTCTCTTATAATAGTGCTGAACCTGATATACATCCAAAATTTTATCATCTACTCTAATGACTCGTCCCATTTCAATTGATAAACTAAGAGTTGAATCTAATTTCTTCAGCATATTGAATCGGTCTGCATATTCATTACTATTCAATATATACGACCGAATACTATCGGTAAATAGATAATCATCGCAAATTCCAATTATTTCGTTTTCAGTTACGGTACTACAATACTCTTGCCCGTAAGTAGTAATTAAACAATTATCATTGAGCCAATACAATCTTAGACCGCCATTTTCAAAACATGGATCTTCTATTTCACGATACAAAGTTATTGTATTATTGGTTAAATAGTATTCTCCTCCATTTTCACTTTCTCCCATATGACCATGAGTTCTAAAAGTATAAGTACCATTCATATTAAATTTATAAATCCATGTGGTTTCAGCATAATGTGAAACAAACTCTCCGGATATTTTTGAATCACAGCTACTTACAAAAAAATAAATAAAGAGTACGATTGTAAAATATTTCATAATCTAAATTCTCTTAGTTCTTTTTCCTAGGTTACAGTCTTTACAAGCCGCTGTCAAATTATTGAATCAGTCAGTTCCACCATCTGCGAGAGCAATAATCTTAACGATTTCTACTATCTAGTTATTGATAATAGCCTGCTTCTTTCATCCTAGCTGCCTCTCTTTCTAAAGGTTTGATTAGTTTTCTTTCAAAGTATTTTATCGCTTTTGTAGATAGGTCTCTCTCATCTCCGATACCCGTCGTTTTATATACTCTTACTAGTTGAATACTAGTTTTATTGCCATCAGCGTACAGAACCACCTCCGCAAAGTCATTACCAATTTTGACTGTATCCTGATTTGTAACTTTCGTATGATCAACAACCACAGCTACCCGATCTCCGGTCACTTTAGAATAATAGGTGTCGTTTTCAGAATTGAAGTCAAGGTAGTAACCGTATCGTTTGATTTCTTTAAGTTGTAGAGAGTTAATTTTTGAGACTACAGTACTGACAGGCAACTCAATTTGATAGTATTTATCAATTAACTCGTACTCTTTGGTAGCTTTCATCGGCATCGTTGTTGCTGTAAATGCAATGATACTTACTAGGATCATTCCGATTTTAAAAGGTCTGTAGATTGATATCTTCTTGATGTCTTTTGCTAAGATTATTGGTATGAGAATAATAGGCAATACTAGTAAATCTGTCATGTCTTTGATTCGACCAACAGGTATATCTACACTATTTAAAAAATTTATAAGTGGGTTAGATAAGGATGTCTTCCATAAAGTAAAGCCAAGTATTACCATAGCACACAAGGCTGTGTTGGAAAGCTTTGAGGACCAAATCAAAATGAACGTTATACTAAACAAACCAATTACATCCGACAGCTTCCCAGTTAATATATTAGGATACACAAATTTAAGGTATTCATCATTTATGACTAAAATAGCTATTGATAATATAATAACCGTAAGCAGTAGCACCTCTTTACTTTTCATGAATTTTATTTTTGGATTTGTGACATTATTTTAGTACTCCAAATCAACAACTTGCATTAATTTAGTGCGCACGTGATATGTTGATTTGAAGTTGAGGGCATAGTATTGGTCGTTTTAAGCTATCTACCTTATCACTTTGACTTAATTCGTTCTGTTTTTTGTGAGCACAACAAACACCTTGGACAGAGTTCAAGATACATGCTTTACACTTTTTCTATTAACAAATATACACAGTTTACTGAACCCTAAGCCGGGATAAGCCCCCACCTCCTTCCCCTAACTAATGATCACTTTTCTACTACGGCTCTGTCGATCTCGGTAGCGGGCGGGTATATCTCGATCAGAGATCAAGCGATAGTAATTACCCCTCACAATGTCCTCTCCCTCCCGGAAGTAGCCCAGATTAACACCTCGATAGTAAATCTCATGAGTCTGTGGTCCGATCTGCTTGACCCCAACGTACTTCCCCTTCAGACAGTTACTGATACTGACCCACTCGTAGCTGCCCCAACGTATCGCACCATTGGCACACACCTTCTTCGTTCGCATCTGCTCCTGATCGTACTCCGGCGCTGGTACACGCTCCCGGTAAGGTCGAGGCGAGACAACTTGTAAGGTCGACGGGAGTTGTTGCCCTATTCCCTCGTGAGGACGCACTTCGTTCTGGTAGCAGCGGAAGCTGTTCATCCGCCGGTTTTGAACCCGCAAGTCACTACTACTCGGCTTGCAGCACTCCGCTTTTAACTCCCGATGCATACGCTCATGGCGACCGTTCTGATCCGGGCGACCCGGATCGCTGAAAAGCGGCATAATACCGTGATCGATCAGCCAGTACGATAAGTAGCCATAACCGCACGGACTCTGGATACTGGCAAAGGGGCTGCCATTATCGCTGAGCACATGCAAGGGCTGGCCCCACTCTCTAAAGATCTTCTTCAGCGCCTTCAGTACATCATGGTTATGCTCTCGGTACCCACCTTGGATCAAATGGATATACCGGCTGTAAGCGTCACAGATCGTTAGCGGGTAACAACGCTTCTGATTACCCAGCAGGAACCACCCTTTGTAATCTACCGTCATGATCTCATTACAGCACTGGGGGGCGTACTCTCCCTGCTGGGCAACTACGGCTCTTCTCTTGGTCCGAGGGAGCACTTCACCTTCCCGCAGCAGTATATTATGGATCGTAGTGACGCTGGGAGCGTGGGCAGCTCCAAACTTCTCGACCAGCTTGACTCTGATCTTCTTAGCTCCCCACTTAACTCGTTTTGGCTTTTTTATATTCCCTACGTGCCGCCATCGAATGATGAAATTTACCAACTCGTCACTCGTCTGCCAGGGGTGACCATGAGGACGGCGGGAACGCTCGCTAAAGGCTCCCTCCCCTTCCGACTTCCACCTGCGAACTAAACTATAGCCCGTCTGTCGACTAATGCCGTAAGCAAGACAAAGACTATTGAAGTAGTAGTCGCCGCTTTCATAATCACGAATAAACGATATTTTCTGATCCATCTCAGTTTGCATTTTCCAAGCCATAGCACACTCTTTTAGTATGCTATTTTCAACTTGAAAAAGTGTAAACTATGTATCTTGAACGGTGTCAACTATGAACCTGAGTCATACCTATTTGCGCGCAACGGAGGCAGCCACGTCGGCCCGCGCTGAGTTCATCCCCAAGATAGAAACTTTAGAGAAATGATAAGTGAGCGCTTTTGCGGGCGGGAGGGGATTAATTTCAAAAACCCCGAGCAACGCGAAGGGAATTTTTGAATTTAAGCCCCGGAGCCGAAAAGTCAGCGAATTTCTAACTCATCAGAAAAGCCTTACCTCGAAGGGGGCGTGGGTCGTCGGGGCTGCTTTGTTGTGCGCAGTGCCTTTTGGTAAATTACGGATTTCACCACGATAGCCTTCTAACGGGCGGGTACGAGGAAAATTGGAAGCTGGGCCGTTGGGAGGCACGACCTTCGGGGCATTGCCTATTTACGGGTACCCGTCACCACGTTCATTTAACCAGCGACTTAAGAGAAATTAGGCGCGCTTCAAGCCTACTAAGAACTGGTAACTTCTCGCCCATCAATAAACAAACCTTTACCCTTTTATGGCAGATTGCGCCCAACGGAAGCGGCCACGAAGCCCACCAATACACAAACTTTTTAGAAACCATAGCTTACTCGCCTCTGATGGTCGTCGACCGTAAGTCGACGGACATTGGGGGTGGGTTTGCGGGGCCGCTGTGTTATGGGCATGTTTTTATTCCTCTTCCAAATATCGGATATGCCTATAGAATCTTGATTTTAATATGATACTCAACTTTGACTTCGGATAATCGATTTTATCGATCATAGAGATAAAACTACTTTTAAGTGGATCTAAATATTGTTTGATTACACTAAATGGAATCGTTGGATCCATTCCTCTGTAATCATGAGCAATTCGATTTCTCATTCCTTTAATATTATGCCAAGGAATTGAGGGGTATTCTTCTTTCAATTCAGTATCTATTTTATTTACCTCCTCACCAATTGTCATCAGCAATGTAAGACAAGCGTTATAAATAAGTTGATCATCTTTTTCCAAAAGCTCTTCAGCACTACTGACATCTTTAGTGTATATCTTTAGCTTTTCAATGGACTCCAAACTTGTTAAAATGAAGGCAATATTTTTAGAACTATACATAGGACAACTCGTCTTGAATTTCTAACTGTACTATAGGATTTAGGTATTTTTCATTTACTAGGTCCACTGTACTTACTTCGAATAGGCTTTTTAGATAATTTTCTAACCCATCTATTTCAAGTAGACCAAATTGATTGTTATCATCCAATCTGTAAAGAACATCAACATCGCTTTCAGCAGATTGCTCTTCACGAGCATAGCTACCGAAAATTGCTAATATCTCAGCATGAAATTTATCTTTAATATCTACTTTATTGTTTCTCAGACGTCTGAGAATCTCATCTTTAGTCATGACTACTTTCTTTCTATGTTAACGATCATAAGATACGACTAATTTTTTGTGATCAGAAATCAATGTAATGACCGATCTCATGCGGTAGCTCAAACTTGGTCAATGGCCTATTTAAATCTGGAATCTTTGATCGGAGCAACGCTCGACCTCGTGCGGTAGCTCAAACTTGGCCAATGACCGATTTAAATTTATAATCCGTGATCGGAGGAATGCCTGACCTTGTGCGGTAGCTAATAATGGTCGATGGCGATTTTATATCTTGTAATCTGTGATCGGAGTAACGCCCGGCCTCATGCGGCAGCTGAAACTTGGCCAATAGCCGATTTAAGTTTACAATCTGTAATCGGAATAGCGCCTACCTCGTACGGAAGCTAAAACTAAGTCTATGTCGATTCAACCTTCATAATACATAGTGGGTGATGCATGGATGTCAATAATATTTCCAGACAAATTAAATAATCCATTTTCAATTCACTCAAAACTATTTTCGGGTGTCTTTGGGTCGTAGAAAATAACTTCATCTATTTATACCAAAGTCGGTTTTGCCCGATTGCAGCACTACTCTATCGCGATTTTGACCAGAGGAAACATGCATCACACAATTCTAAAAAGTTGACCAATAATGCATCGGAAAACAGCGGAGTGAAATCTAAAATCACCATTCTAGATTTCATTCTTTTAAGTGAAAATATTGCTAGAATCCCTGTCGCTTCGGTTGATTGCCCATAACGGACGCGGCCACGAAGCCCACCCAAACTACAAATTATTTAAAGAATGATAGCTTAGCCAACTCCGATGTCCGTCGACCACAAGTCGACGGACATCGGGGTGGGTTTGCGGGGCCGCTGTGTTATGGGCATTTATAGAGTTTTATCGCTTATGACATCACCAAACTCAAATCCGACTATTTACTTTTTACACGTTGCCAAAGTTCCTCTATTTCATATACCCAGTCGCCCTTATCTAGTTCTTTAAATTTATTTTTGATTAGTAAGGTGCGCGGATGATTCTCAGAAAGTGCGTCTGCTAAGAATAACTCCGTCAGAATCGATAAGCTTTTATCCTTTAGCTTATTAGCGGATTCAATGCCCTTATCGTAATACGTTATGCCTTCTTCTTGTTGGTTAATTGAGATGAAGTATAAGCCTATTGTAGCCCAAATACATACTCTAGTCTCAGGCAGGACTGTATTCATATCTATATTTATAAGCTTACTTAGTAATTTGACCGCTTCATTTGTCTTGTTCAATTTTAGCTTACAGTATGCCAAATTATTTATTATTAATGCATTGTATGGATTATGAGTAAGACCGATCGTAAGTAAGTCTTCAGCCTTTTCAAAATTCTGTAAAAAAATACATGCAATATGCGATGCGTTCAGAATTGGCTCAGTACTGTACGGTACATCTAAATACCAATATACTGCATTTTGATAGGCATCCTCAAATCTTTTCTTTGAGTAGCTATCGTAAGCTATAGCCTCAAACTTATTCGGTACGTCGTAATTAGTAGGCTCAACAGGAAACACTGAAAATTTATTAGAAAACCATTCAACTTGAGCTAAAGTGTTGCTGTTTGGTTCAATTAAAGACTTCCTAAATAATTTTCTTCCGGTTTTATAATTTCCTTCATTTATCTCGATAGTTGCAAGCGCACTAACCAATTCTGTAAGGTCAAAATCACTAAATCTACCCGAACTAGTCAGACTCCCAACTAGTTTTTTGTTTATATTTACCTTCCCCATTAAACTATTTAATCCTACATACGCAGCATAAACCCAGGGGTCCCTACTAAGTAATCCAGATTTTTTAAGATAGTATTGTCCTTTATCCAATTCTCCAATATGTGAAAATAATCTAACTGCAGACCTTACTACAAACCTGTTATCTCGGCTAATTTTCAGAGCATAACTCATGTATTTTTCGGCTTGCTTTGATTGACCAATAATCGTATACAATCGGCTTAAGTCTACATATAAGGTGGCGTCAAGAGGATTATTATAAATGACTTTTTTGAGATTATGTATTGAGGATCTGATATCTAGTAATGTAAATAACTCACTAGTTGTATGTATATCAATTAAAGATCTGAGACGGTCTTCATACTTCCCCGTTAGAAATAACCTTTGAGCCTGGGTCCCTGCTGGGTGCTCAAGTATATAATTTTTGACGTCCTCTATTAGGCCTTCGTCGGTAATCCCATTTGTAATTATACCACTATATAAATCAGTTGCAGTATAAAGATTGGGAGATGACTTGAAATCGGTTATTAACCCTTCAATATCAATCACTAATGACTTTGGTTTCATTATCTTATTAGGAAGGTCCAGTTCATTTGCATCAACCGTTTTGTTGAATGATCTCCAAATCGGGATTACGTTCCTATTATTCTTGTTTAATGTAGTGGACATTCTATCTTGTTATTCCGTTTTCAAACTTACTCGCAATTATGTTGAGCCGATTAACATATTTATAGACAGAAAATTGTCTTGTACCATTTTTCTTATACCCTCTTAAGTTAATATCAGGCTCACAGAGCTCTCTAACGATTTGCAAAATTTCATCTTGAAAAGGAGTCTTATCTAATACACACTTTACTTCGAGCATAGACTGCGTGAAAGCCCTTGTTAGATAGGGCTTAACTTCGTCATAAGGGCCAGCCCAATTCAAAGAGTTAAACTGAATCGGTAAATTTTGATACAACAATCCGTTCATTGTAAAGCCCGTAACATAGAATACTATCAAACTGCCTAACAGATACATATCTGTACAATAGACTCGTATATTTTGATCTGGATGGCTATACCCATATAAAACCTCTGGTGGTGCATAGGTTCTATCTCCCGAAAAAGTTAAGCTACTGTGTGGAGCGATTACGGTCTGACAAATCGCACGACCTAAGTCAGCTACCTTGCTAGAACCATCATTGTATATCAGGACATTGGAAGGTTTTAAATCCTGGTGCGCGATACGCCTTGTATGAAGTTGGTTTAATCCCACACAAATGTTATGCAAAGATCTAAATTTGAACGCTAAATCAGACTGCTTTTCAAATCTTCCTCTTAAATCTTCTTCCGCTGACTCCAGCACAAAAAAAGGAACTTGAGGAATAGGGTATTGATGGTACAATGCAATACCCGAATCTAACAGCAAGGTTACCTTGGACATTTTAGCGCTCTTGCAAATCTCCAAGAGTCGATTCTCAAAGTTGAAAGCTTCAATAGTTTCGTTCATAACATCTAAGAATGTTCCTCCAAACATTCCAAACACCTTATCAAAGTCTAGCACCTTCAGAAATGCATCCTTACCATCCTTTGAAACTCTATAACAAACTGAGAAATTTCCGCCTGTTGCATTAGCTGAAGGTTTTACTTGGTTACCAACTTGCCAACCGTCTCCTATAATTTCACCAGTAAGTAATTTTGCTGCGCTTCTAGTCATGTTCGATAATTTACTCAAACATACGAAAAGTATTTACTTTGAAGCGAAGACTACACTTTGTTTGCCCATAACGGAGGCGGCCACGAAGCCCACCAAAATACAAACTATTTAGTAATCATAGCTTACTCACCTCCGATGGGCGTCGACCGTAAGTCGACGAACTTCTGAGGTGGGTTTGCGGGGCCGCTGTGTTATGTGAATTACTGCTTCAGGGATTTTAAATATTGATCAGCTGTCAATACTGGAATCGTAGAACTTTTAAAATCCTTTAGATTGCGAGTAATTATCACTTCTGCTCCTGCCTCAATTGCTGAATAAAATTGTAGCCCATCCTCGAAATCTTTAAAATCCTCGTCATTCAACGCGAGTTGAACTATCTTCCCAGTCAAATCTACGATAGTAACAATTAGCTCTAAGTCTCTTAAGACTTTTATTGACTGATCCTTACCTAATTTTCTATTAAGAACATAATTGGTATTTGCAAAAGATAATGAAGACACAAATAATTTTGCTTCTCCTTTGTCACCAAGTGTAAATATTCTAGCTGCAGCAGCAAACTCATCTCTTTTAGCAAGCAAATCCAATACGATATTGGTATCTATAAATAGCTTTTTCATTTGTACTTCTCTAGCAAATATTCAGTGTAATCAAGTTCAAGATCGGCTGATTCCGAAATTTCAATTACTCCAATTAGCCTATTTACTAATGGAGAGATAGTGACTTCATCAATCTTCATATCAGGAGTAGGAACTAACGAAGCTAAGTAGTTCTCGATCATTCTAGATAGACTAATCCCTTGTTCTTTGGCGTAGTCTTTGGCTCTATCTACTACAGTAGCATTCAAACTTAATGTGAGTTTCTTATCCACAACTTTATATTTTACGTGTAAATATACAAATACTCCACGTATAAAGTTGCTATGATCTGCTATGATCTGCTATGATCTGCTATGATCTGCTATGATCTGCTATGATCTGCTATGATCTGCTATGATCTGCTATGATCTGCTATGATCTGCTATGATCTGCTATGATCTGCTATGATAATTTATCTCTCTCTTAGAATCAAGTCTTAACTAGATTTTTTCATTCTTCCAACGATAATGATAATACAGACCAAAAGAGAGATTATAGCAAGCCCGTCAAAAATTGATAGTTGAAAACCTATCTCCTCTCCCCTACCGTTCAAGTCCACAATTTCAGCGCGGCTAAATCTTGATGCAAAAATTAGAACTACACTAAGTAATATTAATACAATTTCTATACGATCACGAGAAACTTGGTTTAACCTTTTCACCTTTATTGAATTTTTATTTTACTTGTTTTCACATAACGGAAGCGGCCACGAAGCCCACCAAAATACAAACCATTTAGTAATAATAGCTTTCCCGCCTCTGATGGACGTCGACCGTAAGTCGACGAACTTCTGAGGTGAGTTTGCGGGGCCGCTATGTTATGTGAATAAATTTTCGTTCATCTTTTCTAATGCTAAATTATAAATAGAAGCCGAAAGTCTAAATCCTTGACTCATTAACTTATCAAGCTTTTCTTTTCCTGACAATATCAGCCCTTCATTTTTGGATCGGATGATAATTCCAGTAACCCCTGTAATTTTTAATCCTAATTCAGTTGCCTCTCTCCTACCCTTTCGCTCGTCAATGATTAATAGAGAATCTTCATTTTCCAATGCTAAAGCAATAGAACTTGCTTCTCCTTTATCTAGTCTCGGAACTAGAGATCTATACACGGACTCGTTATAGTTGTCATTGGTAACCATCCAAGATGGTAAATTCAGTCCAACCTCATCTCTAACTATTGAGGTTACTTCAACCTGTGAGTAAAGACTTTTGAGTAGCTCAAGAGCATCAATATTACTCAAGCCAATAATTGTACTTGCATCTGAAATTACTATTCGATTAGGCATTGGCTATATCTTGTAGAAGTTCATCCTCACTCGTTTGGAAAGCGGAAACTCCATACTTACCTAACAATTCTATAAAAGATCGACGGGTGATGCCCACAACCTTTGCTCCTTGACCAGAAGTTATCATTCCTTCGTCAAATAGCTTGCTGGCAAACATCATCTTAAGGTCAAACTCTGTCGCCATGAGGTCTGATGGCAATTCTATGTGGAAGCCCATATCTACTGCATTTTAGTCATAAACAAGTACTAAGATACACAAGTTGCTATGATCTGCTATGATCTGCTATGATCTGCTATGATCTGCTATGATCTGCTATGATCTGCTATGATCTGCTATGATCTGCTATGATCTGCTATGATCTGCTATGATCTGCTATGATCTGCTATGATCTGCTATGATCTGCTATGATCTGCTATGATCTGCTATGATCTGCTATGATCTGCTATGATCTGCTATGATCTGCTATGATCTGCTATGATCTGCTATGATCTGCTATGATCTGCTATGATCTGCTATGATCTGCTATGATCTGCTATGATCTGCTATGATAATTTTTAAAAATTAACCCAGCAAGAATATTGATAAAAAGACTCAACCTTACTCTCAATTTTCTCTCCAAAATGGATGACTTCAACTCTGGAATGCACGTTCGACGGGTTGTTTTCACATAACGGAGGCAGCCACGTCGGCCCGCGCAGATTTCATCCTCAAGATAAAAACTTTACTGAAATGGCGAGTGAGCGCTTTTGCGGGCGGGAGGGGATTAATTTTAAAAACCCCGGAGCAGAGCGGAGGGAATTTTTGAATTTAATCCCCGGAGCCGAAAAGTCAGCGAATTTGTTCCTCACCAGAAATGACTATATCGAAGGGGGCGTGGGTCGTCGGGGCTGCTCTGTTGTGCGCAGCCCCTGTTCCTTTCGAAAAGTTTCTGCAACGGAAAAACGAGCGTGTGATGGACTATATTGGCAGGGGCCCCGTTGGGAGGCTACGACCTTCGGGGGCATTGACAATATAGGTCATACACGGCGAGCACTTTGTATAGCCAGCAAGCCTTACTAGACATCAGCTGCGCTACCGCTACTTGAGAAGAATTGAATGATTTCTAACCCATCGAAATCCCTTATCTGACCCTTTACATGCATGGGTTGCGCACAACGGGAGCAGCCACGAAGCCCGCCAAACTTAAGGCTTATTTTAAAATAATAAGATTATCCGCCGTGAGAAATCATCGACCGTAAGTCGATGAAGTCTCGCGGCGGGTTTTCGGGGCTGCTGTGTTAGGTGCATAATGATTTTATTATTTAGCGATCAGGGGGAAGTTTAATTGCACCATACTTTTTACTATCAGTGTAAATAACATAGGTATTTGGTGTTAAAGTTCTATATATACAGCGATACCATTTAGTCAATTCTTTTCCGGTTCTATCAATAAGCCGATATTCTTTTTGTTCATCTAGCTGTCTAGATATTCTATATACATCGTTTGCTCTAATTTTCATCGCTTGATCAGGTGACATATCTCTTAATGCATCTAAACTATATGACCAATGGATCGTATTTTCATCGATATACGTTTGATTTTTATCAATTGTCCATTCCAAGATTTTATTTCCGTTTATATCATACACAATTATATATTTGTCTTCTCTTCTTGAAAAAAATAATGGCTCATTTATCGTGCCAACGCTAATATACTTGGGCCCATCCGAATTTGGCACATACGGTAATATAAAGTTATGGTTACTATCAACCACAGCAATCATCTTATCCTTTACAACTGAGAATCGATTTTCATATAACGGTTTAATATTATCAAAATCACCTTTGAGTAATGTATTCATTGAATCGGAGTATAGAAAACCGGTTTTGTCAACTTTGGCAAAAAACCAGTTTCTATAAGTAGTGAAAATTATATCATTATAACTTAAATCACCGATCTTATTTCCATATCTATCTAGAAAATACTTTAACCCCTTTTTGTTATATCCAATAAAAATTTCAGGATTAGTTGTATTCGATATATCACTTAAATTTGACATCAAAGTGACATCATTTTTACCTCTTATTAATCTAATACCATCCTTACATTTAACAGCCATTAGATTACTAGAAATCATACACCTTTTGCATCCAGAGTTAGAATCAATTATAATATTGAGGTCCATATCAATGACAGTGGTAATAATATCTTCCATTTCATTGTAGTTGTATATAACAATTAGTGAGTCGTTATCGAACGACGGGATTCCATTTGCTTCATTTATAATAAATTCAACGGATTCACTATTAGGATTGTAAAAATATATATCATTTTTGTAGTCTCGAAACCATATTTGAGTGTTAAATCTATTGATTTTAAAAAAAGTTCTCTCAAAAATTTTATTTATCTTATTACTACGAATACTAACTTTCATTATACCGTCTCGGTTCTCAAATACAATATTTTCATTATAAAAATGCAACCCATTCTGTCGATTTATCTCTTCATCACCAATATAAACTCCACCAGGTGGATAAAGTCTAATCGAATCATTTAATAAAAAAAGTTTATTATTCTTTCTAAATATTACATTTTGTGCTCCTATACCGAAAGATGCATTTACTCCATACAACCCATCTAAATTACTAAATCGATAGATGGAATCCGATTGAAATATCACACATGATTCGTCATTTGAGATTGAGAAAGCATCTATGCTTAAAAATCTCCTATCTACACTGGTATATACAGTGTCGATAATTAGTTCATTTTGAGCTAGTAAAACATTATTAAATAGTATTGTAAACATAAATATTGTGGTAATAATAAATTTTGTATAATTCATCTTACAATCTTTATAAAATGTTAGATAATATTTAGTTGCGCCTAACGGAAGCGCCAACGCAGCCGGCCTTAGCCGGTTGACGGTGGCGCATTGTTGGGCGAATTTTCTTTTTTCCTCAGGGGGATTATATTTTTAACCTTATCTGACTCTGCTCTTGTAACAATTTTGTTATGCATCGTAACCAAGGAGAAAGTAAGTACCAAAAGGAAGATTCCGATTCCAATAAACACTGGGATGGAAGACGTAATTTCAGAGTAATACAGTAAAAGTAAACAAAAAACTGATAATTGAATAGATACCCACGTAGTGAAAAGTATCACAGAAAAAGACCTACTTTTCCTTTTATATTTATTTTCAATTACTAAAGAAGTCTCATACATATCCTTAATAGGCAGTACAAGATAATTTCTAACTTCGGGATTCTTAGAAACAAAATATGCTCTGATTGAATTCATTGCATTGAAATATTCGATCTTCCTTAGGATAGTCTGTAGAATTCTTCTTAGCACTAAAAAACTAAAACTAGCAGACCCAAAAATAAATACAGAAAGAATCAATACAATATTGACAGAGTTAAGATACTTATCATAAGTAAAAGCTATTCCAGATAGTAAGATAGTGACAACAGTAAAGTACTGTCTAATTGCACTTTCTGTGCGACTATCAATGTGTTTCCATATATCTCTAATATGATTGAATTCAGCTATTAAAAAAGCAGAAGAGCTATCATCTTTCATTGTAAATGAGTTTTTAAATTAATCAAAGTATAAAAATACCGGCTACATTCCAATTATTCTTGGCTCAATCATTAACAAATTCATCTAAAAGTCTATCCCACCTAGGATTCCTGACTACAGCCCCTCTCTTACTTTTTAAATCTTTTCTTATTCGTAAATAGTAGTTTGAACTATTTGAACTCCACATTGATGAAACTTTATCGACGCTTTTAGTCATCACTCCCATTGTAGTGAAATAACTGCAGTAGCAACTCCGCCAATAGTGATCGGATCATTGCTTGAACTCATAGCAATACTAGCTGAACCAGCCGCAGGAAATCCTGATACTATGCAAGCAGGAACAATATTATCTGTGATTTTATACATTGTTTCCGTCCACGTCGCACTCTTTTTTAGTAAATTCTCTTTAAACTCCCTAACCCTTTCAATAGCAAAATCTTTGTCTTCTATATCTTTGATCGAATCCACAAAAGACTCAAGTTCTTCTCTAAATTCTCTCTTCATATTTTCAAGATGCTTGTTCCATTCAATTATTTTACTGATAGGTAAATATGGTATATCAGCAGGAATAATTGTTTCAATTGTCATTAAAGTATAAGCTTCATTGCCTTCAGCAGCACTAATCAGCTCGTCAAATTTACCTTTTGCATCGAAATAGGACATAGCGGTAAACATGTCAGGGTTGTCTGTTAATTTTGGAATGTTTCGCCTTTCAGCAATACCTTTTGCTAGAAAGAACATATACCCATTAGCAACCTCACTGGGAAGATGATAAAACCCTTCGTTGTCGTATCTCTCAGTCCTAGTCTTGAAGTATTCACGCATTCTATGATCTAACTTATTATTATGGAGTCTAGCTTCGTAATTAATGCCCGAAAATCCCGCCGGGTTAAATTCTAAAGTTTCCAAAAAGTCAAAAAATCCGTCTGATGCTTTTTTGAGATCATCAGGGTGAAGCACAATATTTTCGACGAGTCCATTATCTATTGCTTCTAATATCTCATCAGAATCTGAGGGAAAATACCCTTCAGGAACGATTCTATATAATTTATCCCAAATTGTTAACGATGATTTGAACCAAGATCGGTTTTGAAATTCAATAGTCGGATAATATAATAATGAGTTATTAGAAAAGTTATTCATATTATTTTTTTCATTTTTTCGCCCAACGGAGGCAGCCACGTCGGCCCGCGCAGATTTCATCCCCAAGATAGAAACTTTAGAGAAATGATAAGTGAGCGCTTTTGCGGGCGGGAGGGGCCTTAATTTCAAAAACCCCGAGCAACGCGAAGGGAATTTTTGAATTTAAGCCCCGGAGCCGAAAAGTCAGCGAATCTTTAATTCATCAAAAAAACCTTATCTCGAAGGGGGCGTGGGTCGTCGGGGCTGCTTTGTTGTGCGCAGCCATTCCTTATCATCGATGAGTTTCATCTCGATAGATATAACGGCGCGGGTGTGCAGTAATTAAGCTGCCCGGCTCGCCGGGTTGCTTAATTGCCGGCACCCGTCGACGCCCTTTTCTTCTTCAATAAACTCAAGAAAAAAATGAGCTGCGCCAAGTTCAAACTTGAGAGATTTCGGTAGCCCTACCCTATTTAAATATGACCGCTGGAGCCCAAAATTGTAAAGTTGCGCACAACGGGCGCGGCCACGAAGCCCGCGTTTCATCACCCAATCTACAAACTTTTCTAAAAATGAGGGAAGCCCTTGCGACGGAGCGCCGTATTTCAAAAACCCCGCAGCGCAGCGAAGGGAATTTTTGAAATTACGGTGCGGAGCGCAAGGGTTGAGCTATTTTCATCTCAATCGCGATCACCAACCTCGAAGATGAAGCGGGTTTGCGGGGCCGCTGTGTTCTTGGCATTTTACCTCCTATAATAAAGAAGTAGCGTGATATATTTATGCTATTATTAAATTAGAAT
This sequence comes from Lewinellaceae bacterium, assembly GCA_963838715.1. GTDB lineage: Bacteria > Bacteroidota > Bacteroidia > Chitinophagales > Saprospiraceae > Neolewinella. The sequence goes on along the minus strand of CAWISE010000009.1, from coordinate 6,450 downwards.
TAATACGTATTTTTGCACATAATAAAAGTAATCTCGTGCAGCACAACATTACTGCATGCTATGAAAAATAAGTCACAAACTATGGGGTTACTAAAATTTCAAAGTTGCAATTAAAGCTAAAGAATTTACTGGGTGCGTATCTTCAGTTGATACGAAGTACCTTGTAAATCGAATTCCGCCGTTTAAGCTTGAATTTACAGAATAAGATGTAGAAAGGCTTGCAAGTGGGTAAACTGATAATTCATCGGAAGATAATTTGTTATCTATATCTACTACCACAGGATTGCTGAAGCGATTATACCTGACTGGTAAACTAGACGAATTAGGATTTATAACGCGAGCATAGTAATTAGTAATTTTACCTTTCTCACTTGATTGGCCATCTATTTTACCGGCAGCACCAACATCTATAGCAGCTATAATTTTTTCACCCCTATCAATTGGAAAACTTAACGAGAGTCTTGGTACCCCAAGCAACTGACGAACCTTAATTTCTGTTTCTCTATCGCTAACTGTGATGTTTCGTGATTCAACTCTCATAGAAAATAAATCATTTTTGATACCAGAATTATAAGTTACAGACATGTGAGCTGATAGCCTATACTTATCCCAACTTAAGATTCCTTTACTGACACCAAAACCAATTGTAGGAATGAGTACAGAAACTTGCCGATCATCTCTAGATTGAACTAAGAATTCTGTAATCCCAATTTCTCCATTTATTGAAATATTGCTTGTTTGGCAACTCAATCTAGATGCTGTAAATAACATCAACAAAATCAATGTATTCTTAAAATGATTCATATATCTATTTAAGGTTTAATCTCTTTCAGTTCCTTGACAGATTTGATACATGCAAATTTATAATAAATTTTTCACATTATTTTTCCAATTTTTTATTGCCAAGAACGACAAAACCCGTATTACAACTGGGAACTTTCAAAGCAAAAGCACTGATAAGCTTGATGATTAATTACATCTTGCTAATAGCAACAGTACACGTTGCGACAACCTAAAACTTATCGATAAACATCTACCGAAAACCGAAAATTATCTTCGATTGCCAAGAACGGATGCGCCAACGCAGCCATCCCCAGTAGTCAACAAACTTACGAAGAATTAAGCCTTCCGTCCCGGTGGACATCGACCCAAAGGGAGAGGTCCGACGGGGTGGCTGACGGTGGCGCATTGTTGCACGCATTCTAGATTGAATCGTTCATGTTAGTATTTAACAATATATAGTGAGATTCAATACTATCTAAATATGGCTTCTCTATACCCATCTCTAGTATTATTTCTTTATTTAAAGTGTGCAGTTCTTCCAATTTATAGCCAATATCGTCGATTCTAATCATTAATCCAACTCCATGTAAATTTTTAGATGAACCTGTCCCCGTAAAAGTACACTGCATATAGGTGATGTTTTCAGTCTTACGTAAATGTCCAATATTAGCAATTACACATGCATACCTTCCAGGGTTCTCAAGGTTTATTACCAAGTTTTTATCCCCCACAATTGAATAGCTCCCTGAGTTATAAAAATTATTTCGACTTTCATACGATACATTATTGCCATCAATGGTTAAAATTGACTTTTCAAAAACATCTTTCGTTGGCTTCAAAATTATAAGCCACTCCCCCTTTAATCCGTCCATTCTTGTAGTAGAATCTCTACTAGATTTCAGATGTTTTTTATAATCAGTTTCTATATGTATCATTTCTCCTATTGAAACTGCTTTAACATTACTCAGACTATACTTTGAAAAATAATATTTAACTAGTTCAATATTTAGGTCTAATTCATCTTTAATTAGCAGGACAGGGCCAGAAGATGGAAGTGAATTAGGATCAGTTGACATATATATACATGATAAGTAATTTAATCGTGTAGTATATCCTCTTTGTATTTCAAGAAACATACACTTAGCATTCTCTACTCCCCTAAGATAAAAATATTCAATGCCTCTTAAAAACTGTCTTGATACTAAAACATATTTCTTATTCTTTCCTGTTATCGTCAAAACAACATCCTCATCGGTAAATTCTATAATATAGAACCTGTAATCATTAGAAATGTCATTTTCAAGGTAAGTCCCTCTGTATATGAATTTATATTTACCAGTAAGCTTTGTTAACGTGTTATCGGTATTGGAAGACTTATCTTCTCCAACATATGTTTGCAATGCACCAACTAGTGTACTATTAAGTCTAACATTATCCTTTCTTATATGAGAATAATATAAACTGCGAATCCATTCAGGTCTAATTAACTGATCATCTATGAAAGCATTTATATCATTCGCTAAATCATCATAGTTATCTGGATTACTATTCAAGACAATGGCATATCCTTCATTTCTAATTTTATACTTCTTGATGACCTTCTTTGATAGATCATTAAGATAAACTTTAGAATATTTTTTAGTTTTCAGCACAATCAAATCAAGGTTTAGATTAGTAGTAACTTAAGTGTTTTATAGCATGCAAGGTACATCTTTGGTCAAAAACAACCATGGAATTAGTTCTCTGTATCCTCTCAGGAGTCTTGCTTGTTGCTTTAGTCAAAGAAATAATCAAGTTGATTATGCAAATTATAAATTCACTGATCTATATAGCAATTTTCATCATTATTCTAATGATTGCGTACACAACAATCTAATTTTACGTAGCAATCATAATTTCAACTATACATATCTCAGCAATAATAATGCAGGCAGCATAATCGAACGTATTTATTTAACATACAGATGTTTCATTTCACGTTTTCAGCTTGGTCTAAGAAAAAACCATGGTTAAAGGATAGAATTTCTAATCGTTATGCTGAGCACAACAAACACCTTGGACAGAGTTCAAGATACATGCTTTACACTTTTTCTATTAACAAATATACACAGTTTACTGAACCCTAAGCTACACTATCCCGGCTTACCGCTGCGCTGGAGGCCGTAGGCCGCAAGCGCAGCGGTAAGCCGGGATAAGCCCCCACCTCCTTCCCCTAACTAATGATCACTTTTCTACTACGGCTCTGTCGATCTCGGTAGCGGGCGGGTATATCTCGATCAGAGATCAAGCGATAGTAATTACCCCTCACAATGTCCTCTCCCTCCCGGAAGTAGCCCAGATTAACACCTCGATAGTAAATCTCATGAGTCTGTGGTCCGATCTGCTTGACCCCAACGTACTTCCCCTTCAGACAGTTACTGATACTGACCCACTCGTAGCTGCCCCAACGTATCGCACCATTGGCACACACCTTCTTCGTTCGCATCTGCTCCTGATCGTACTCCGGCGCTGGTACACGCTCCCGGTAAGGTCGAGGCGAGACAACTTGTAAAGTCGACGGGAGTTGTTGCCCTATTCCCTCGTGAGGACGCACTTCGTTCTGGTAGCAGCGGAAGCTGTTCATCCGCCGGTTTTGAACCCGCAAGTCACTACTACTCGGCTTGCAGCACTCCGCTTTTAACTCCCGATGCATACGCTCATGGCGACCGTTCTGATCCGGGCGACCCGGATCGCTGAAAAGCGGCATAATACCGTGATCGATCAGCCAGTACGATAAGTAGCCATAACCGCACGGACTCTGGATACTGGCAAAGGGGCTGCCATTATCGCTGAGCACATGCAAGGGCTGGCCCCACTCTCTAAAGATCTTCTTCAGCGCCTTCAGTACATCATGGTTATGCTCTCGGTACCCACCTTGGATCAAATGGATATACCGGCTGTAAGCGTCACAGATCGTTAGCGGGTAACAACGCTTCTGATTACCCAGCAGGAACCACCCTTTGTAATCTACCGTCATGATCTCATTACAGCACTGGGGGGCGTACTCTCCCTGCTGGGCAACTACGGCTCTTCTCTTGGTCCGAGGGAGCACTTCACCTTCCCGCAGCAGTATATTATGGATCGTAGTGACGCTGGGAGCGTGGGCAGCTCCAAACTTCTCGACCAGCTTGACTCTGATCTTCTTAGCTCCCCACTTAACTCGTTTTGGCTTTTTTATATTCCCTACGTGCCGCCATCGAATGATGAAATTTACCAACTCGTCACTCGTCTGCCAGGGGTGACCATGAGGACGGCGGGAACGCTCGCTAAAGGCTCCCTCCCCTTCCGACTTCCACCTGCGAACTAAACTATAGCCCGTCTGTCGACTAATGCCGTAAGCAAGACAAAGACTATTGAAGTAGTAGTCGCCGCTTTCATAATCACGAATAAACGATATTTTCTGATCCATCTCAGTTTGCATTTTCCAAGCCATAGCACACTCTTTTAGTATGCTATTTTCAACTTGAAAAAGTGTAAACTATGTATCTTGAACGGTGTCAACTATGAACCTGAGTCATACCGGATTGCGCACAACGTGAGCAGCAACGCAGCCCGCCACCACCAAAAACTTGTTATAAAGGTACAAACTTTAACCACCTAAAAAACTCTTTGTAAGAACAAAAGCAAGCTCGGCGGGTTGACGGTGCTGCATTGTTCTGCGAATTTATCTATCATAGATGTATTTTAATTTTTCTCTACTAGAAATCATATCAAAAGCATTTTTGGAAGAGTAGTTATCCGGTAATTTTAAAAAATTTTGAAACTTCACCCCCCCTATTCGATGAAGCATTCGTATTAAGTTTAGCATAGTCTCAATAGCATGAATTCGAGATTCGTGACGTGATCCTCTATAATCTCTCCAAAAGTAAGTGAGATTTGACCCAGTAGGCCTCGTAGCTATACCGCAATAGTCCTCTAATCCTATATATGAGCTAATCACGCTTTCAATTATGTTGTGTTTACCTTTAACAAGATAGTCCTCCATGCCGTGATGCATATGCATAACCCTAGCGTACAAGCTATCAGGGTTCATTTTAATTATCTTTACAGCTAATTTTTCATGATCTTTAGGAGTCAAATTAAAATTTAATATCAATTCCTGTAAAAAGTACATGCTTCTATTTTGATCTTTAAGTATTTTATAGCTGTGCGCAGTATCAAGTAAATCATACAGTATATTTTTATTTATCGTAATTTTAAATATGGAAGTTGAGTTCAATAGGACATTTAGGGAGCCTTGATCTAATCTTTGAAAAACTTTATGTGCAAGTCTGGATTTGTAGTTACTATTTCTTAGGATCACTGTCAGCAAAGGTTCTACACCTTCTTCAGGAACCACAAACATATCATTAGATAACGAATCCAAATATTTATCTATAATCCTTTCACCATGATCCAAATGCAATAAAATGAAAATTAATCTTCCAATAAGCATTGTATTTGTACCCAACACCATACGAAACTCTACCAGGAATCATAAATATCTCGTGGCATTGAGAATAGTCAGCTTTTCCTCGGATTCAACATTAAAATCACTCAACCATAAATTTAAAAGGACCCACTGTTTCAGATTTAAGTTTGAAAATTTAATTCGTTTATATTCGAAATAAATTTCAAATTCTTCGTCGTTTTTATTTAAATAAGAAATTATTGAATCGCCAATTATCCCACTGTGAATTATTCGATTAAAGATCTCAACGGTTGAATGCGAACTATTATTGAGATTATTGTCAAGTTTATGTATGAGCCTTTCGACAAAGATTATATTTTTGCTATAAACAAGCTGATTTAATATAAAGTAATCGAAAAATGATTTATGAGTGAATTGATATATATGTTTTTGCTTAGACAATAATATTCGTTTCGCGATTACTATTTGCTTATCGGTCAAATCCTCTTTTACATCAACAATTTCATTGTCTGTAACAGCTAGTTCACCTCTTTCTTCAAACATTTGTGCTAGATTGCAATAATAAGCAATGATACCTATCTATCTCTTCTTCTGATAGGCTATATGAAAGTTTAGCTGTTTCTCTTTGTAATAAATTTTTAAATATTATTAAATACATTTCAGAATATGTTAAATCTACACCATTCAATCCAACACTTGCCTTAATGAATTCAATGTTATTAAGTAGGCTACCTCGCACTAATCATTAGGCTGAAAACGTATTTCTTTTTTTAGATCCTTAATAAATTTTTTTGAGTATAGTATATGTTACGATGTATATCTGTCACAAACTCAAAATTTGATAAGCCACAAACTCGTAAAATTATATCTCGTGTAATTACTATATGTCTTGGAAATAAGCTAGTAAGATATTTAAGTAATAACGGTCTTGATGCAATCTTTGCATATGTACTCTCACTATCGTTTAACAAATTAATTAATCTATTACTATATTTACTATTTATTGAAAACATACCTAAGGAATATCCAAACTTTTTCTTTACATAATTCGATATTTCAACACGATTTAAAGAAACTATAAATAGGGCGGTTATCGATTGGTTAATATTTACATCTTTAACAATATTATCCATGTATTCGTCTCCATACCTAGAAGTTATTATAATTCTTTTAAACCCCTTAAAGAAGCTTAATAGATAGGTAAAAACCTCGGAACC
>CAWISE010000008.1:0-4325 GCA_963838715.1 Lewinellaceae bacterium | reverse complement strand
GTCGCAAATTTCCTCGGGGGTCGCTACCTTGCAGGAGTCCAGACAGGGATTCAGTAATTGGAAGTCCAGGCTTCCTTCTACCGGAGCCCGGGAGATGTCACCGGAGCTCGGGGTTATCCCGCTCCCATCGAGTCCGGACTCCGACCATGGTTCCAGGTCGGTGACCGAAAGATCGAGTGCGTAGGCTTCGAGGCATTCGCTCGGGGCGGTAGCTCCCGCGGTATTCAGGGAGATCAGTTGGGGCAGTTGGTCACCCGTTGCGCTCTCCTGTAAAGTCCGCCAGCACGATAACATTACTGGTAACCACCATTTTTTGCCCACCGTACAGCCGCATCCGGAGTGCTTCTTCGTTAGTGTTGTGGTACCCGACGGCGCATACGGGGTTCCCGTTCGCCTGGGATACCCTCATGGAGAAAAGGTCAGGAGTTCCGTAGCCGTTACCGCTGATAATAAGGTCACTGTCGAGCTTCTCGAGGTTCAGCCCGTGTTCGCCACTGAAGTTCGTCAGGTCGTAGGATCTACCCCAGAACCACTGCCCGTTGTTCGAAAACTTAGCGAGATGGACCTGCGAGCCGTCGATAAGTTCCGAACCGTTGAGATCTCCCCGGTACAGCACGTAAATATCTCTTCCATCCACCAGGATGTCCGTGGCGTAGGTACGTGCCCTGCCCTCGAAATTCGGTCCGGAGCGCATGGTGAGCAATTCATTACCGGTTGTGATATCGAACCAAGAGGCAGCCGCCCGCATTTTGGTCGCATCACCCACGCCGGTGTAGCGTGTCGCTCCGTACAGTACATCGCCCACCAGTTGGCTACTAAACAGGTTGTCCGATTGGTTACCAAATTGATACTCCCGTTGAAGCGTCCCGGCTCAGTTCCCCGTCCACCAGGTTGCGACGCTGAAAAAACAGGCTGATGTTATTGGCACTGGTTCGCTCCAGCCTGGAACCGGTGACGATAAATTCCTCCGTCCCGGGAACCTGGTGTAGGCCGGCAATTTCCGCATTTCTGTCCAGTTCTTTCCACCAGTCCAGCGTATTTGTGGCGAGATCGAAACTGGCAAAAAAGCCGGTTCGGTCCCCGAGTGGCTGAGTAGGACTGTAACCTCCAAAGAGTAAGTGGCCGCTGTCCGTAACTTTTACGGCTACTACCTCGGTGTCCCCCAAGCCGGTAGGTACATTGATCGTATGGGTGCCGGTAGTTGTTCCGGTGCCCGTAAGGCGGTTGATGAAAATCCGGGACCCGGTAACCCCGAGTACCAGTATCCCCCCCGAACCATCGGGAACGATTGACTGAGCCTGACCGTTTTCATCCTGACGGGTATCCCATACCTGAGCAAACTGATCTCCCGTCAGCCCGCAATCCCCGGTACTGACATCGCAAGTATCGGTACAAGCCGTCAGCCGGACGTAAGTACGGTCGGATACCTCCGAAGCCAGCCTTTCCGTTTCCGGGGTCCGGCTGGCACTACCTATCTGGAAAAATTCCGAAAGACCATCCACTTCCTCGCTGGACAGGTCAACGGGAATGACGGTCACGCAGTCATCCTCTACCGTACCGTCGAGGTTGATCCGAAGCAGGGCGGCGGCCGCGACGGCGTTAGCACCGCCGGCACGAAGTAAGCTGGCCGAGACGTAAATACCACTATTGTTGACGGAGAGCAGGTTTTCGCTCACCGCCCGGGCGGCGAATATTTTACCGGCATCGCTTTCGTAACTGTTAGCCCAGCGTACGTTGCCCGCCTCGTCCGTAGCAAAGACGACCGTGGTGTTTTCGTTTTGCTGGGTCGATTGACCGATAAAGTATAATCCGTCATCGTGAGCCCTTCCACCCTGAATGGCAAAGATCCGGACACCGGGTACGCGGATTTCCCTGGTCCAAGTCATTTCCTCGTTTCTCCAGAGGCTCAGGTATCCCCAGTTGCCGGACTGGGTATCGGTCCCCGTCGGATTTCCGTTGTGGAGCGTGTAGTACAGTTCTCCGTTCGGGATGATCTGTCGGCCGTACAGACGCGCTGGAATACCGGCCGGCCGGTGAAAAATCTTGATGTCATTCAGCACATTCGGGGCGCTGAAGGTGGCTACCCCGGCCCGGAAGGAGGAAGTGAGGCTGGTGACGCCAAACCGGGCGATCGTTTTAAGTTGCCCCCTCCAGAAAAGACCGTGTACGTAGGTACGCGGACCGCCCTGCCGGGTTTGGTGCGCCCAGTTGCCCTCGTGCGCGCCAGTCAGTCCGTCAACGTCGAACAACCAGGCTTCATTAGAACTGTTAGCGGTTTCGGCCGGTGGTAGATCGGAGTACGCCACGAATTTATCCGGACTATCAGGAATGGGTATTAGTCCGTATATCCAACCGGTAGTGGTCATGGCCCTGCGATATACTACGGTACCATTCGTAGGATCGTAACGTAACAAGTAGCTGGTCCTGACACTACTGGTTTCTTCGCCGTAACTGACGAGCAGGCTACCGTCCGATAGTACATCGAGATCGAAAATGGCCTGGAAGTCGGGGCTGAGTACGTTGAGGCTTTCAATTCGAAGAATGTTGCCGCTGATGTCCAATTGTTGCAGTATCAGGTCATTATCCAGGCTAAACGTCTGCCAGAAACCCCCACTATTATCCGGAACGAGGGGGCCTACGATGATCCGGTCCCCTGCATCAAAGCCGTACAGACTCAGCCCACTCGTTCCAAAACAGTCGTCCGTCGTCGGTGGCGGCTGAACAAAGTAAAAGTTACACTTGGTTGCCTCACAGTTACCGGTGGCTACGGTCAGACAGACTTCGAAGATACCCGGCCGGTCGAACGTATACGATACTTCATCCGCTGTACTCAGCTCCGTGCGATTTACCGTCCAGCGGTAGGTGTTCGCCGTGCCGTTTGCGGAATACAAAACCGTTGCTACCGATCTCGGGGTCTGAATTGTCCGTGAGGTAAGTACCATCGATATTACAGGTAGCCGATAGCCTCACGGTTACCGAATCACTTAAACGAGGGAGAATCGGAGTCGGCCACCAGTTTTATGCGGAAGGCTCCCGGCGCGTCCGGGGTGAGGGTGAAATCAACCGTCGTAGACTGAAGTACGTCATTAACGTACCAACGGTAGCCACTTCCGTTGATCGTGGTGTTGGTAAAGGTAATCGACTGCCCCACTTCAAAATTAGTGCCCGGCGGGGTCTGGTCGAAAGAGGCGTTTACTACTGACGGGCAGGGGCTGGAACAGCCGAGGCTACTCAGCAGACTTCTCCGAATACCCTCGATAAAAAAGTACATCCGGTCGGTCTGCCCCTGGGTGAGCGCGTTGTAGCAGCTGAACCTCCCGTAGTCCATGTAATTATTGAACATGTCATTCTGGTCGGCCGCGAACCCGCTGTCGGTATCCGTCGTGCAACTATTGGCCGTTCCGCCGCAGGGTACCCGTACGGTACTCTGATCGGGGGGAGTGTCACAGACCCGGTCACCATCCCGGCTGCAATCCGTATTGCTACACCCTCCCTCGAAGGTGTGGTACAGACCTCATGAATGACCCATTTCGTGGGTAAGCACGCTATTGTTCGCCTCATTGAGTCCCAGCCAGCGTGCCTCCATCACGATACCGTCAACAGCCCGGCCGTGAGCGCCCGGGAGGTAGGCGTATCCCGCTACGCCGCAGCTGCTCGTACAGATATCGCGGACAACGTAAATGTTGATGTATTGGGTGGGGTCCCAGCGGGCCAGGTCCTTCATCGCCAGATCGTTGGAGGAAGTTACGTCGGTCAGGGGGCTCCGGTGGTAAGTAATGCCGTTGGTGGGCTGATTGTCGGGGGTACGCCGGGCTAGGCAGAACTGAATGCGGGTATCCACGCCGGTCTGCTGGTCGTAGTAGTCGGTATTGGCAAAACTCTGGTTCAGGAATTCGATTCCCCGCAGGACCCTGGCGGTACTTAGGTTCTCGGGGCCCCCGTCGTGGATGACGTGGACGACAACCGGAATTGTGTACGGTGGGGCGACGGTTTTACGCTTAAGGTTACCGGCGGTATTTTCCCGGATGAACTGCTTCTGGTACGCCAGTTCGAGGCTGTCCTGGATCAGGCGATCCCGGGCCGATAATTTGAAATCGCCCTGGCCACACTCGAGAAAGGGGGAGGTGGACTGGCAAAATAACGGCTGGAAGACCAGCAAGAGTAGGAGGCTGATTGCGAGGACGCGTAAAAACACCATGTTTCAGTGGGATTATGACTAAATATTTAAAGATAAGCCAATTGAATTTACCCCGAATTTCCCCCATAATCACTCCCCATCATCTCCCACACCGTAATGAACAACGCCGCCACCACCGGCCCTACCA
>CAWISE010000007.1:0-43517 GCA_963838715.1 Lewinellaceae bacterium | reverse complement strand
TACTCAACAGACCGCCCGTGTTCCGCTACCTGCCCCTCTGCCTGCTCCTACTGGCTGCTTGCACGTCCACCCGCGCGCCCGCCCCCCGAGCCGAACCCCTTGCCGCGGCACAACGGGCCCAGGAAACCCTGGATCAGGAATACCTGGACCCGGAGCGCTCTATCCTATCGGAGGCCCAACGGACGGCTTTGCAGGAGGGCGGCGGACTGTCCTTTTTCCCCTTAAGCACGGCCTACATCGTCTCAGCCCGCCTGGAACGCTACCCCGATCCCGAGGTCATCAGTTTGCCTACCAGTGCTGACGTCTCGGCCGAGTACTACGTCTACGGCCGCCTGATCTTTGAGCTCCGCGGCCAGCCCGATACCCTCGACGTATTCCGTACCACGCGCACCCAGCTGCCGGAGGAATACCGCAACCTCCTCTTTCTCCCCTTTCGCGACGCGACTTCGGGCGTGGACACCTACGGCGGCGGGCGCTACCTCGACCTGCACCTTCCGGAGGCGGAGCAAGTAACGCTGGACTTCAACAAAGCTTACCATCCCTACTGCGCGTACACGACCGGGTACGCCTGCCCCGTACCGCCGTCCCAGAATTACGTCGATCAGCGGGTAGAGGCGGGTGTACGGAATACCGATCCGGGGGACTGATCCGTGGCCCCTATCTTGGAGGCAAAAGTTTCCCATGCCCGCTCCGATTTCCGTCGGCCTGATCGGCTTCGGCCTCTCCGGTCGCTACCTGCAGGCCCCCTTTTACCGCGCCAGCCCCCACTTCTCCGTCGACCGGGTAGTGACCAGCCGTGCGGACGAACTGACGGCTGAGTTTCCGGGTATGGAACCCACCCGAATCCAGCCACCGTACTGGCCGATGACGGCATCGACCTCGTCAGCATCGCCACCCCCAATGCCACGCACTACGCCTTGGCCAGGGCCGCCCTGGAGGCGGGCAAGCACGTGCTCGTCGATAAGCCCGCCTGCGCCACGGCCGCCGAGCTGCGGGAATTGCGCGACCTGGCGGCGAAGAAAAACCTCCACCTCTTCGTCTTCCAAAACCGGCGCTGGGACAGCGACTTTCTGACCGTCCGTCAGGTGATTGAAGGCGGCACCCTCGGCCAGGTCGTCAACTACGAGGCCCGCTACGACCGCTGGAAACCGGCCCCCAACGCCAAGCCGTGGAAGGAGGCGCCGGGGGCCGCCGCCGGCATGCTCTACGACCTGGGTGCCCACCTGATCGACCAGGCGGTCGCCCTCTTCGGTCCACCAGAGGAAGTGACCGGCACCACCTGGACGCAGCGGGACCACAGTGCCATCCCCGATGCCTTCGACCTGCAGTTTACGTACGCCCGCCCGCTGCGCGTGAGCCTGTCCTGCAGCCTGCTCGTGCGCGAACCGACGCCCCGCTACGTGCTCCACGGCAGGAACGGCAGTTTCGTGAAGTACGGCATTGACGTGCAGGAAGATCAATTGCGGGCGGGCATCCAACCCGATCACCCCCACTTCGGGGAGGAACCGGCGGAGCAGCATGGTTTATTACACACCGAAACCGGGGGCGTTACGGTGCGCGGCCCCGTGCTCACGCAGACCGGCCGCTGGAAGGCGCTGTTTGACAATATGTACGCGGTGATCACCGACGGGGCCGCGCCGCAGGTACCGCTGGACGATGTGATCCTGCAACTGGAGATCATCGGGGATATTCAGGGCACCGGCGACCCCGCCTAGACGAGCTTTCCCTCCTTGCCCAACTCCTGCCGCAGCACGTCCAGTACCATATCCTGGTCCACGTGGCGGTCGCCGTTCGCGAGCAAGCGGAGGCAAATTTTTTGCACGACGTTGTTGATGGTCGCGCCGGTGATCTCGTAATCGGCCGCCAGCGTGGTCGGGTCACAGCCGCTGGCGAAGGACAACCGTCCGCTGGGCCAGGCGTTCGCCCACAGCCGGCGCCGCTCGTCCTGGGAGGGCGGCAGGAAGGCGATGACCGACTGAAACCGGCGCATGAAGGCCTCGTCGATGTTGCTCTTGAAATTGGAGGCCAGGACGATCAGGCCGTCGTAGGCCTCGACCCGCTGGAGGAGGTAGCTGACCTCCTGGTTGGCGTGGCGGTCGTGGGCGTCCTTGGTGGCGGTGCGCTTGCCGAAGAGGGCGTCGCCCTCGTCGAAGAAGAGGATCCAGTCCTTGTTTTCCGCCTTGGCGAAGAGCGCGGCCAGGTTCTTTTCGGTCTCCCCGATGTACTTGGATACCACCATCGAGAGGTCGACGCGGTAGACGTCGCGGCCGGTCCGCTTTCCCAGCAGGCTAGCGGTGAGCGTCTTGCCCGTACCCGCGCGGACCGTGGAAGAGGGTGCGGTACCCGGGTTTGAGGCGCTTGCCCAGGCCCCAGTCGCCGAGCAGCGTATCCCCGTGCTCGATCCAGGCCAGTATCTCGTCCAGCTGCTCGTGGGTGCGGGGGGAGAGCACCAGGTCTTCCCACTCCATGCCCGTCGTGAGCCGCTCGGCGGGGAAGCGGGTGCTGAAGTGGGGCTTGGCCTCGTGGCCGGTGAGGATCATCTCGACGGCATCGGGTTCCGGGAGCAATTTACCGGCGAACCGGGGCTCGCCCGGTGGCACGTCGGCCAGGAGGAGTAGGCGGCGCTCCACCAGGAAATGATCGCCGCTAAAGAGCGTCCGCACTTCCGTCCGCCAGTCGGTCCGCTCGCCGGCCAGCAGAAACAAAACCGTCTCCCCGGTCGGCAATACGCCCCGGTACTGCTCTCCCTTCGCGCCGCCGAGGCGCGGGAAGTCGCCGGCCTCCGTAAGTTGCTCGCGCAGAAGCCGGTCCAGCAGGTCCGGCGCGGCGTGGGGCAGGAGGGCCAACAGCCAGGCCACGCGGGCCTCGTCGGTCCAGGGGGCCCCGGGTTGGGGGCAGAGTTCCTTCAGTTGGGCACTGCGGCGGAGCAGGTCGCGGCGCTCGCGTCCGTCTTCCGAGTTGGAGAGCTGGAAGGTCAGCAGGTCGCGAAGCAGGGTGTAGGTGGCCTGGATTTGGGCGGAGGTAATGACGTGAGGTTTGGGCGGCCTGGCGGTCAGGGCAGCAGCATCAATTCCGCGAAACTGAAATAATTGACCTTGCCGATCTTGTCCTGGTCGATGTTTTTGGATACTTCTTCCAATTGTTCGCTATTGGTCTCGGTCAGCTTCTGGTCCGAGTCGGCCATCGAGTAGCTCGGGTGTCCGCCGCCGCGCCACATGATATTCTCGGGGTTCAGGTTTTGGTGGATCGCCTTGATCGCCGCGCCGACCAGACTCGACTTCCTCCCCCTTCTCCATGAGGTGTTTCAGTCCGGCGGTATGACCGACTTCGTGGGGGATGGTATTTATCGTCCGCGCCGGAGATCATGCCCCCGATGTGCTTTTCATTGAGGTAGACGATGGTGCCGTAAAACGGTCCCCGGCCGTAGGTACCGTTCACGCGGGGGTTGGAGTCATCGAGGACGACCAGCAAATGCTCCCCGCCGATGGTGAGATCACTCAGCTTACTGATGCTCCGGACCGTTGCCGTGGTGCGCACGTCGTACACCAACTTCATTCCGATGAACCGTTTCGTGATTTTTCCCCGGTAGCTCTTTTCGATCTGCCGCTTGGCGGCGCCGGCCAGCGCAGTAGTATTCACCGCGGCGTTACGGCTTTTGTTGAGAACCGCGCCACCAAATTTCAGCCTAACCTTGACGGTGAGCGCGCCGTCCTGATAACTTGGCGGGCCATCCGTTCTTGCTCCAGTGTCGCTGTACGGCCGGGGCAGCATGGGAGGGGCCGGCTTGCCCCCGCCCTGCTGCACCGTATGGGTAAGCTCGTGCGCCAGCAACCGCTGTCCGGTGGCGGTATCCGGATTGTACTCCCCCGAGCGGAAGTACACGTCCTGCCCGCGGGCGAAGGCTCGGGCGCCGAGCTCCCGGTTCATCTCGTCGGCGGCGTTGTCGGTATGGATACTGACGTCGGAAAAATCACGGCCGAACCCGGATTCCATCTTGTCCCTTACCCCGCCGCCCAGCGCTTGCCCCCTGCCCGAGCGCTGCCGGATGCGATTCGCCAGTTGATCGTTGACGGTGCCCTTTCCATCCGGGCCACGTTTGGCCTGGATGGGTCTTCTTCCTCCTCATCGCCCATCTGCTGGATGGGTTCCTCTTCCTCGTTTCCCATCTGCTGGATCGGTTCCTCCTCTTCCCCGGGCATTTTCCTTTGCACCCGCGGCCGCGCCGCCTTATCCGGCTTTTCCTGTATGGCGCGATCCTCTTCCATGCGGCTATCCGGCTTGGTCTGCATATTGGGGCTTTCGGCCTGGTTACCGGAACTGACGACCCGGTTCGCCACGGCGTCGGCCTCGCGTTCGTACTTGTCGTCCGGTGCACCGACGGTGAGTTTGGCTTGTACCGGGGCGGCCGGGGCGAACGGCTGGAAGAACGGCTTTTCTTGCTCCTGGATTTCCGGGCGGGGAATACGGTGGCGACGTGACTTACGGGTGGACTTGAAGGACATGGCGAAGAGAATTTACGGTTACTGACTAAGGCCCGTCAGGCCGTTACGAATTGGTGAATTGGATAAGGTCGCGGAAATCGAACCGCCTTTCTTCGCGGCCGATCGACGGTTGCCAGCGGGGGTAGCGTTTCAGGTAGCTTTCGTCGTCGTGGCGCAGAATGGTCAGGAAGCACTCGCCGAGAATGGTTCCCCCGACCGGGCCGAGGTATTCTCCCTCGTTCCCCAGCATCGGCCGCCTCGTGCAGGATGTAGTACCAAAGCGGCGTGCCCGGCGTACCCAGTTTTTGGGTAAGCGGCACCTACAGCGGCTCGAATCCGAGGCGCATGGCGACGGCTTCCCCACTCGGCAGTCCGTAGCCACCCCGCGGCGGATGTTGCGGAAGGGCAGCGACTGTCTCGCGTCGGTCGTCGGTCTTGATGAAGGGCAAACGGTGGAAGGACCGGCCGATTAGCGGGTATCGATCCGGCGGGCGTACTGGACGCGGCCGTCGCCGAAGTCGAAGAGGTAGCGCCAGTCGACAAACTCCTTCATGGCGGTAAAGAAGCCGAGCTCCATGAGTTTTTTTTCGGTCGTGTCGTTGATGCGGTTTTCGTCTCGCGTCTGGCTGTGGCCGGTCCGGAAGGCGGCGCCCGTAAATTCCAGCGGCAACGGGCCGGGCCAGGTATAGAAACTGGCCGGTTCTTTGCGCAAGCGGTCGAAGCGGCTGGGGTCGAGCATCTTGCCGAGGAACTCGTGGACGATCAGCCAGTGGTAATGCCAGATGACCTGGCGGCGGGCGACGGCGAAGGCGTTCTGCGGTCCGCCGGTGGAGCGCACGTGATCCACCATCCGGTTGTGGAACTCGATAAAGAGCACGTGCAGGCGGGAGACGATGATGTTCTCGTCGTTACGGCTGTCGCCGATGATGGCCTTGTGCTGGGCGTTGCGTTGGAGGTCGTGCCAGTGGTGGGTCCCGTCGGCGTATGGCTCGCCGAGGAGCAGCTTATCGGTATCCTTGGCGTCGTAGTAGAAGTCCTGGGTCTTCTGGCCGTAGAGGCAGTCGAGGTCGAGATTGATGGTCCGGTCGTTGGCGATGCCCGCCAGCCGATTGCCGGCGCGTAGGCGGCTGTTGGCGTCGAAGGTGACGTCGTGGGCCAGGAACTGGCTGAAGATGGCTACGCCGTTGGTGACGGTCGTGGAATCCGGTGCTATCCAGGTCGCCCCAGTCCATCATCTTTTGGGCGTAGGCCCAGCAGTTCGGCGTCCGTCAATTCCAGGGCTTCGAGCTCCGGGAATAGGCGGGTGAAGTGGTCTTTTTGGTGGGACTGGAAGTGGGGATTTTGTTGGGATTGCATGGGTGTGTGTTTTGGGCGGGTGCGCGGGTGCGGGGGGAATCAGGTAAGGCCGGGGGAGGTGACACGACTAGGGTCCCTTTTCCGGAGCGCCTCTCTCTATCCTTCGCTCGACGTCGTAGGCCAGGGAGAGGTGATCCTCCGCCCCGTGGGCGTGGGGGGCGTGGGCGTAGATATCGAGGCCTGCCTCCTGGGCCTCGGCCAGTGCGATGTTGGTGCGGATGGCCGTGGGAAAGAGCCAGCCGGGGTAGGTCGCCTCCAGTTCCCGCCGCGAGCGGGCGTGCAGGTTCTTGCGCGGATCGTAACGGGACAGGACGAGCCCCAGCACCCGCAAGTCGGGATTGAGCGCCTGCTGCAGCCGCCGGTGGTGGCGGTAGTAGCTCTCCAATCCCTTGCGGGGCAGGTACTCCGCCTGCAGGGGCAGGATCACGAAGTCGCTGGCTACCAGGGCATTCACCGTCAGCATCCCGATGGCGGGCGGGCAGTCGATGAGCACGTAGTCGTACTCGTCGATCAGGGGCTCCAGCAATCGCTTGACGAGGTGTTCCCTTCCGTAGGTCGCGACCAGTTCCAGTTCGGCATCGGCGAGTTCCAGTCCGGCGGGTACCAGTGCCTGTCCGCCGGCCGTAGTAAGGACGATCCGGCCGAGCTCCGCTTTTTTGCCGTTCATCTCCATCCGCAACAGGTGGTAGATGTTTTCCCGTTCCCCGTCTTCGTCCCGGATGCCCAGGGAGTGGGTCAGGTTGGCCTGGGGGTCGAGGTCGACCAGCAGCACGCTCCGCCCCAGCCGCCGCAGCGCGGCGGCGAGGTTGAGGGCGGTGGTGGTCTTACCGGAACCGCCTTTTTGGATGGCTAGGGAGATGGTGGGCATGGGGAGTCAGTCTTGTTCTAGGTAATCAGCGTAGACGAATCCATTCTGTACGTGGCGTTGGTCGAGGCTGATGGAGAGCCACTTTGATACCGTGCCGTTACTGTACGCAAACGAGCGGCCGTATACGAGCTGGTCATGCTGGAGTACGCCGTAGATTTCGGTACTGCTGCTCGGTCCACGGCGGATATTGAGCGTCTCTCCGGGCGTGTTGACGCGATAGCGGTGCTGTTCGGATCGGCCCCGACCGGGTACCAAGTTGTAAAAGCTTATCAGGGGAAATGCCGGCCCCGGGTCTACCTTCCGCCCAATGGCGATTTCGTCGTGGCCGACTATATCCGTGATCGTCGGGTAGTTCTCGATGAGTGACTGACAGATCTCGCGACAGGTAGCCACCTGGGTATCCGGGAAGCGTTCCCAGTACCGTTCGGAGCCGCCGTTGGGGTGGTAGCCCCTCACGACCTGATCGGCAGTTAGCGGATCCCCAATGCGCTGCCCAACTTCGTACTCCAGCCAGTAGCGGTTGCCGTACTTATTGACCGACCCGCGATTGGCCATGCTGATCCCGATGGCGTGTGCGTTCACATCCTCGGCAATGTCGCGGTAGTTGCTCTGCCCGGCGTGCCAGGCTTTTTTGTTCAGGGGCACCCCCTGCACCAGGCTGCCGTCGCGGTCGATCAGGTGATGGTAGCTTAAGTTACGGGGCTTTAAGTAACTAAAGGTGCCGGCCAGGCTGGTGCCGGCATCGTAATGGAGGACGATGTAGCGGGGGGTGACGGACTGGCTGCCGTGTCGGAGGGGAAACTGGTGGGCGGGGGTGAGGCGGTGGTTGGTGATTGCAAACATGGTAGTAGCACTTTAATTAGTTGTGATAAACTAATGGGTAATTGCTTAGGCGGAACAGACATCCGGCCGGTACCCCCAAAATTCCGTGCCTTGTGTTATACTTTGTTCTTTTCCATTAAAGCTGAAGGTTATAGTTTCCTTGGCCTCGTAGTAGATTTTGAATAGCTTTTTCGATTCGCTCGTCCAGATACGCTTGGTTACGCGCGCCTTAATCGTCATGGGTTGAAGACCTTCCCAGGATCCGCAGGATTGGTTATTGGAAAGGGACAACTGCACATTCACCGTACTGTATTTTGTGTGCCCGGAACGTGGTGGGTGAGCAATAAAATAAAAGTCCGATCGCTTGGCATCCGCTTCGACCACTCTGTGCAAAAAGGTACCGATATCGATGATCTGCCGCTTCTTTTTATCGGGAACCGGTGTCTCCTCCATATATTTTCTTATCATATCGGCGGTGACCCCTTCGGGTATATTATTTTTAATTGCCATGATCTCGTCTACGGTAAGGGGTTTATCCGGCTTGACGCCATATTTTTCCATTGCGCGTAGTAATTGTTCGTACCCGCTATCGTCCAGTTTATTTTTCAGTTCATCGTGCAAATCCGTCAGTGCCATTTGCTCGGCGGTGGGGGCTTCTCCGCAGGGGATATCGCCGGTCGACAAGTCAGCGGGCTTCTCTAGGGTGTCCCGGTCGAATAGCGGTAAAATTCTTCCTGGCAGTAGGGTCTCGACACCATCGGCGACTTTTCCTGCCAAGAAATTGGGAACGCCATCGAAAATTCCCGTTGCGACCACGAAACCTTCGAATTTTTCCTGAGTCCAGCACCACTGTAGTACTTCATCTACGAGTCGGGCGATAAGTCCCTTCGCAAGTAGTTTTAGACAACCCCAGCCCGGCGGGGAAGCACAATTGAGGGCTACGACCGCCCACTTGATGTACGGGCCATATTTAGCTGCGGCGGCGGCATAGCCTTCTAGCTTTTTAATGTCATCGTCGTATTTATCCTGGACCGCTTTTATTTTAGCCTCTACCGAAAGCTCGAGGGCATCCATACTGGTTTCCAGTTCCTTCAATTGCGGGAACCCTGATTCCACTTCCCTTTGCAGCTCGGCCGGTGAGAGCGGGAATATTTTGTCCATGTTTTTCTTAATACCGACTTCGGCGGAAGCGAACAGCAGTGCGGTCATCTTAGTGAAGACCAGTCCGCCGACCTTTACCGCTGCCCGCCAGAAGGCCCGAACCGCGATCTTGGCGTAACTAAAACCGCTTTTGCTACCGCGATTTTTGGCCTTCTCTACTTTATCCTGGAGTTTTATCTTTAAGCTATTCACCCGACCGGCTACCCGAACAAAGGCTCCCCCAAATTTTCTCCTGACGGTACCAATAAGGTCCATTCCCGGCATGGTCCATACGTTGAGCCAGTCGTACAGATCGGGTAAGTTTTTGTGCTTTTTCTTCCCACCGGATTTGGGTGCCGGAATATCTACGGCATTCTTTTTCTTATCCGGTAAGCGCTTATTATGGGGTGGCTTGCTCACGTTAAGATCGGTTATCGCCGCTTCGGACTCGTACATCAGTTTGATGAACTCAGTCTTATCCCTTAGCCCGCTGTTCTTTTTACCCCTAAATCCATCCACCACCTTCTCACGGGATTTCTTCCACGCGGGTAGTTTGAAATTATCCTTAAGCCGGTAGCGTTTAGCCTTTCGCTGTACCGGCGGCTTCGAAGCCGCTGTCCGTTGCTCCTTAACCTGAATAGGGCTTGCTTGATGGCCCGGAATTTTCTTTAACTGAACCTTCTCGGGGGAAGCCACGAGCGGCGCGATTACCTCATTCTGCAACGTAGTCGCATGCTGAGCAACCGCGGCTTGGAGTGACGCCGGGTCGAGGCCACTGATTGCGGCGGCGGGGTCGGCCGGTCGGGCAAAATAGATTACTACCCCATTGGGTTTATGCATGGCATACAACCCTCCCTTGACCAGTTTCCCCAACTTCTGGTATGGGTTGAACTCCAGTACAACCCTTTCTCCAGCTCCCCGATAGGTGCCAACTCCGACGTTAATGTTAGTCTTCGGCGCATTGGGATCATATTGGTAATCAGCCGGAATCGCTAGGTCGGCATCAGTAAACCGGCTAAAACTTATCGCTGGCCACTGGTCGGCCGCGACACCCGGTGGGACCTGTTTGTTGGACCAAGAGTTTGACTGCGCCCGGGCAAATTCGATGCCCTGTTCGTAACTATTCAGTTGGTTTTCTCCGAACGCAATCTGATCCTTATCGGCTGGTTTCAATTCACCCAACCTTATATCCGATGGGCCCTGGGTGATTTGCTTCACCCCGCCGCCCGAAGCCTTCGGCCGGGAGGCCTTTCCGTTCCCCCTCAAAGTTTTGGAAACACTCGTACCGGCCAACTGATCGAAGTACAGGCCTATCTTGGTTCCTTTATAAAAGTCCGCCTGCCCCTTAATTCCATAACCGACGTTCTTGTCCCGGTCGGCGTTTGGAATAGCGACCTCCCGGTCCGAACCGGTATTGGCTTTGACGACTGCTTTAGTAATTTCGGAATGAATAGCGGTGCCCGAAACGCCTTTCTTTAAGCCCACCGGCGTCCAGTAGTGGGTTCGCTGAATATCGGCCATATCGCTTGTTTTGGTAATGGCGGCGGCAGAATCGTCGGTGGGTTTTCGCCTTACCGCCCCCTGTTGCACCGTATGCGTCAGTTCATGCGCCAATAAGTGTTGTCCCCCCATACTCCCCGGATCATACTTTCCGGAGTTGAAGTACACATCCGACCCATGCGTAAATGCCTGGGCACCGATCTGGTCACTCAGGCCCGCGGCGTGGTGACCCGTATGCACCCGCACCCCGGAGAAATCCGCACCGATGGCGGATTCCATACTGCTCCGGGTATCGTTCGCCAGGGGAGCGCCGCCGCCCTTACTGGAAGTCAACTTGCCGGCGAAATCATCGGAGGCGGCTAAGCCGCCGTCGCCAACGCGTTGCAAATCGGGTACCCGTTTGGGTGTGATACCCCCCCTTGCGTCGCAGGCGGCACAAGGTTGTACGGCTGCCTCTTCCTCTGCGGCACAGGCAGCACACTTCCGTTGTACCTCTCCCGCTTCGTCGGCGCTCTCGAAGATGGGCTTACGCTGTAGGGGTTCCTCCTCTATTTCCGGTTCGGCCATTTTCGGGGCTTCCGGACTTGCCTGTCGCTGTACTCGGGAAATCGAAAGTTGGGTTGATGGTAAACCGCCCGGTCTGGCATTGCCATCGGATTTACGCTGCACCCGCGGCCCCGCCCGCTCCTGTGCCAGACGTTGTACCACCCGATCCGCAACCCTATCCGCCTCTCGCTCAAACTTATCATCCGGGGCCCCAACCGTCAACTTGGGCTGAAAAAAGGCCTCCTGTGCCACCACGCCCCTGTCCTCCGTCGCCCGCTGCGGGGCGAAAAAGGGCGTGCTGTCGGACTTTCGCTGGGCCCGGGTCGCGCTGTGGGTACTATGGTCGGCGGTGGTCTTCATCTTAGCGCACCGAGCTTTATTTTCCTTAATAAGGGCGGGTGCTGGAAGGATCCATAGAGGAATTTTCCGGCCGATTCCAACCCAATAAATCCTTCGGGAACGGTGAGCTTCTTTTCCATTACCCGCTTTCCATTCCAGGATCCACGTACGAGATCGCCGGATAAGGACACCGCCAAAATATCGGGGCTACCGACGGCGAGCACGGCATCGGACCAACTTCCCGGCCACCGTGATACCTCCCGCCAGCTTCCCGTTTCCCACAACTGAATGAGGGGATGACTGACTGTCATCAGAAGGCGCCCATCCTCGGAAAAGCGGAGTTTCACCGGTTGAAGCGGCGTCTGCAATACAGACAGGCGCTCCCCCGACCAGGTATACACCTGTGGCCTGTTGAAACCCGCCACGATGACATTACCGCACGTTGCTAAGTTTTGGGCGGCCTCTTCGTTGCCGCTGAAGATCGGTAATACTTCTCCGCTACCCACTGCTACCCGAAGCAGCTTGGTGGCCGGCTGGTCCAGCCCCCCGACCCAGCGCAGACTGACCAGGCAGTAACGCACGTCTTCTGACCAGCTAAAGGTGGTTGCGACATATCCCCCCCGTGGGGAAGGTTGGGCGAGTGGTTCGATTGCGATCAGATCGAACAGAGTCGTAAATTCCGTTGGCTCCCCGGCATCGACGTATCCACTGGCCACGTATATGCGCTCACCGATGATGCAGGGCATGCCCGCTTCCGGTACCGGAACCTTCAGCGTGCTCACTAATCCGTCGTTGCGCCATACTTCAAGGCAATTGCCCTGGGTACCCGCCAGTAGTTCGCCCCGGCTAAAAATTGCCGACACGCAGTGCCCCTGCAGGGGGAGCCAGCGATCAATTTTATCGGTACTGTCTATTTGGTTGGCCATACGAGGCGAAAAAGAGTGAATTATGTGATATTAGGAGTGGCAGAACGGCACATTAGGGTGGTGGCGGGGAGAGAAAACGGTTGTATGCAAAGCCCAGTCTGCCATTGATGTCGACTGCCGCCCAGTTGTGGACAAATCCCATCACCTGCAGGTTATCGCCGCGGCGCGCCCAGTGAAACACGGCCCCGCTATTGGCTGGCGTGGCGTGGATGCGAAGGACGTGGGCGGGCGCGACAACCGTGGCCTGATGGATGTTCGGCTCTATGCGTACGTCATTCATCGCCGGGCCGGGCGGATCAAAGACATCGGCATTTGCTGGATGCAGTGTGGCACCTCCGCCCCCGCCGGAAGGAATACCTGGAACCAGTCGACCGAGGGAAATGAGCAGTGCTCGTCGATCGGCCGGGTTAGGTAGTTCGGAGGCTACCGGTGGGCGGAGAGTAGGGGTACCACTTGAATCATCAACCTGCGCATCTAGAAAAGCTCGCGCGTCTGTGTTTGAGGAATCTTTACGGTGCCAGGCGATGGCAAGCCGGACACGGGCGATCGAGGTGGCACCACCACCGGGGAAGAGCGCCGCCGAGCGCAACGCGAGCAGGCGGGTATCGAGATGTCTCCGTAAAATTGGAATGGTTAGGTTCGGCTGACCGTTGACGTAAGCCAGAAGCTGCGTGATTCGGGATGCTTTGAGGATCGACCAGGATTGCTCTAAAATGAAACGACCTTCCTTCGTGCGCTGGTCAGTAGCGGCCACCATAGCTGGCGCCGCTACAATACGGCGGTACATATTCTCCGCTAGGGTAGCATGAGGGTTCGCCACCGAATTAAAGGTTGCGACCGGACGCATTGCCCAGTAAGCTAGAAAGTAGGGGTCCGTCATGTGCGCAAGTTTGTTGACTCGCACGATGTCGATCCCCGCTCCGGCAGCCACTCCCCGTAATGCCTCCTGGGCAAATAGCCGGGCGCATTGGTCGTACCAACCGGTACGTGCCGCTAACCCTAACCGGGTGCGTAAGTGGTTGGCCGCTACTACGGGATTACTGGCGGCAACCTCCACGGCCGCGCGCATCAACCCTTCCGGTTCACGGCCCGAGACAAGGTAAGCGCTAGCCGTGCCCAATGCATCGGGATCAAAAGAGTATTCAACGTGAAGGTTCCCGGCCCCATCGGTAAGGGAAGTGGCTGAGCCGAGGCCCACCGAGGCCCGTGCTCCTTCAATGGTAGCTGTCGGCTGGTGGGTGGTAGCCAGACGGCGCGTAGCTGCCACCAAACTTTCATGGGCGGGATCGGTGACGTGCGCCCTGATCTCGTCAGCAGTCATCGGTAGCCCCGTTGCCGGGTTGTTGACCGGTGCACTGTTGGATCCGACCAGGCATCCGGCAAACACGATGCGGGCAGTAGCAGGATCTAGATTATCCAGCAGTGTTGACAACAAACGTTCCGTATTGACGCGGTTCTGGTCCAGATCCAAACTTTCACCGTTCGTTGGGTAGTGTACCTTGCCGTTTCGAACGTTTGGTGATCCCGTACCGGCCAACTCCATACTCCGGTTGCCGCCGTGGCCGGCAAGCATAACCTGAGCGATGCGGTGATTACCATCGGAATCGGGTTGCCCGTATTTGGTGGCAATGAGTGGCACCTCAGTAGAGATGGCATTCAGGGAAACCTGCCCTTCCAGCATCAAAACTAATTTCGAACGATCTTCGATCAGGCGCTGAAAGAGTGGTATACTTTTTAAGAACGCGCCGTTGTAGTCAGTGCCCGTGAAGAGAATAAGGTAAAGTCGTTTGGTCCGCGTTTCATCAAGAAAATTAAGTTTGAGTGCCTGTAGGGTGGAAACGGGGAAGCGATGGAGACTGCGCACCCGCCCGTGCAGGGAGAGGAAGGGAGCGAATCCAACGCCATTCATTAAATTTATGATCTTCTGAAATTCGGAGTCGACTCCGGTCGCCACACTACCTGCTGTTTGTTGTAGGTGGGGGCTAAATTGGTTCCAGTAGTCGACGATGATAGGGGCGAGGGCGTTCGATCTCACTGCTTCCAACTGTGCCTGCGTGACGGTCAGCTCGAGTACCTCACCGGGAATTTTAGTTTCGAGAAGCCGCAGCGCCCTACCAAGTGCAATACGGCTCGACACGGATCCGGAAGGTGCAATGCGTACGGTATGCCCAGTAGGGTCCGCACCACGGCAATACACGATCAGATCCAACCACTGCGTGTCGGTCACCGGAGCAAGTTCCCGAATACGGACGTCGCCGACGCCCGATAGGGCGGGAGAGCCAGGATTAGCTTTACTAAGCAGACTCCAGAGAACGGTCCGGTCAGCTGCGGTTAGCGTAGGTTCCGTGAACCAATCCGCCTGCCGATCGGTGTACGACTTAAAATCCTGAAAGCTTATACCCGTACCCGGAGCACTGCCAAAAATAAAATCCCGATCCTTACGATCTGTTGGCGTCGGTGCTACGGGATGACGACGAATTGCCCTACTCCCGCCCTGCTGCACCGTATGCGTCAACTCGTGCGCCAGCAAGTGATCGCCAGAGGCCGTGCCCGGCGCGTACTTCCCCCGGTTAAAGTACACGTCGTTCCCGTGGGTGAAGGCCTGGGCCCCAATTTGATTGCTCAGTCCCGCGGCGTGGCTGCCCGTGTGTACCCGCACCCCCGAGAAGTCCGCGCCTATGGCGGATTCCATGCTCCTCCGGGTAGCACTCGGCAGTGGCGAGCCGCCGCCCTTGCTGGAATTGAGTTTCCCGGCAAAATCATTGGAGGCCGTAAAGCCCCCGTCGCCGGAGCGTTGCAGGCTCTCTTCCTCCTCGCAGGCCTCGCACTTGCGCTGCACCTTTTTCTCTTCCTGCTGCTCTCCGCAGGCAGTACACTTACGCTGCACTTGCCCGTCTCCCTCGCTTTCAAATATCGGCTTACGCTGCACGGGCAGCTCCTCCATTTCCGGCTCGGGCTTGTCCAGGGGGTCGGGCTCCGGGCTGCGCTGAATGCGGGAGATAGGGATAGCACTGAGGGCGGGTCCGGGCTTGGCCTGTACGGTGGTATTATCCGTAATCGGGCCGGGAGTAGAATTCTCACTGGTCGTTAGTTCCACCACCCGATCCGCGACCCGATCCGCCTCCCGCTCGTACCTATCATCCAGGGCCCCAACCGTCAGCTTGGGTTGAAAAAAGGCCTCCTGTGCCACCACGCCCCTGTCCTCCGTCGCCTGCTGCGGGGCAAAAAAGGGCGTGCTGTCGGACCTTCGCTGGATCCGCGTCGCGCTGTGGGTGCTATGGTCGGCGGCTACTTTCATCACCACTCCACTTTGATCGGGCGTTCGTGCCAGGGGGCGTACACCAGGCTGATGCCCCAGGGCAGGCTGCCCAGCAGGATGTCCTGGGCCTTCCGATCCACGGTGATGCGCCAGCCGCTTTCCTCTAGCTCGAGGCGGCCGTCGCGGGCGAAGAATCCGCCGCGCAGCCCGTCGGGGGAGGTGAGGCCGCTCGCGCTCCAGTGCTTGATCACCGCCCGCAGGACCTCGTCCGCCTCGTGGCACTCGGGATCGGCGAGCGGCTCCGTGAGCCCGGCGGGCGGGCCGCTGACGGGCCAGCCACAGAGAAGCTTGGGCAGCAGCAATTGCTCTTCGTCCGCCGCCCGTTGCCCCGTGGCCAGGTAGTGGGTCAGGTAGACGGCACGCTGGCGGGCCACTTCGTCGGCAAAATCCCCCTCCTGCCAGTACCCCAGGGCCGTAAAGAGCGGTGCCAGGTAGGGATGCACCAGCACCACGCCGGTCCAGCGTACGTACCAGCTATCTTTTCCGGGAAGGGACGTTCCAAGGGCGTCGGGAACGGCCCTATCTGCGGCCGACCCGGAACCGGTTAGGGTCTGCGGCACATCGGGCAGCTTCCGATCTACTCCAGACGGTCTTCCGGCCCCGTCCTGGCCACTCAGCACATGATCCGGAACCTGTTTCACCGGAGTATTCGGATGCCGTGGGTTGGGCGGGGGCGCAGGTGCAAGGGACGGGGTGGAACCGGCAGGGTCTTCCGGGGGAGGAATAGGCGATTCCTTTGGTGGATTGTCACCCACCTTACTCGGCGGATCTTCCGATTTATCAGCTTCCGCGGCCCCGTCGGCGGATGAGCCTCTTGCCCCGGTCGGGCGACGACGAGGATCCTTGATGTTACCGTCCCCGGTGTCCTGGATATAATTCTTACTTAAATGCCTCACTACCTCGTCCCCCAGCACAGCACCGACCGTACGCTGCGCTGCCGGATTCGGGAACACGGCAGCCACCGCTCCAGCCACTACTTCCGCTTCCGTCCAACTTGCGACCTCATCCAGTGCCACCCACCAGAAGAAGGCCTTTCCTGTTTCCATCCACTCCCGTGAAGTGGGTAGAACGTCGGGTAGCCGGGGCCGCAACTCAGCGTAGTCGCCCTGCGCCGACCGCCAGATTTCCCATCCCGGCGAGAGGGATCTTGCCGCCAATAATCGTCTAAAAGCCGCTTCGTGCCGCTGATCTCCCACGAGCCGGCGAACCGC
This sequence comes from Lewinellaceae bacterium, assembly GCA_963838715.1. Taxonomy (GTDB): domain Bacteria; phylum Bacteroidota; class Bacteroidia; order Chitinophagales; family Saprospiraceae; genus Neolewinella. The sequence continues at coordinate 27,009 of CAWISE010000007.1, read as the reverse complement.
ATTCCGGGAACGCCGCAGCAGACGCCGTAGCCTGGCTCGGTCGGGTGCATGCGCGGTCAGCTGTTCAGTGAGAAAAACCGACCATTCCGCCGCTGGAGGAAAGCCCCCGCTCCACCAGGGGAGGTAGCCGTGTTCCAGAAAGAAGAGCCACGCGGCAAAGGGCTTACCGAGGGCGGAGTTCTCCTCGCCGGCGGGGAAAAGAGGCTGGCTACTTCCACTATTTTTTTGCACCTGCGTCCCCGCCCAACTGTGCCGCGACAGTTCCTCCAGCAGGTAGTCCCGGAGCCGAGACAGCAATCGTTCCAGCAGATCGGCGCGTACGCCGGGCAGGTTGAGGTCGAGCACGCGCATCCGCCCGAGATCCAGCTCGATCCGCTCGATGTGCAGCCGGGCATCCCTGGGGAGTACTTCCTCGCAGAGCCGATCGATGGCCGGGATCGCCTCCCCGCGCAGCCAGTCCGCCAGCTCCTGCTGCAGGGCGTACCCTCCCGTGGGCGTGCGTACGTCCAGGGCGATACATTCGATGATGTGGCGGGTCAGGGTGTTCATCCGTCGCGGAACTGGTTGCCGATGTTGTGCAGGCGGGTCCGGTCCACTCCGTCGTACAGTTCGCTTACGCCCCACCTGGAAAAGACGACGTTGCGGTTTACGCCGATCGCGTCCAGGTCCTGCTTGAGGGTTTCAAGCGACTCCTGACTCGCTTTCGACAATTCCGCTTTCTTGCCGATCAGGGCGAGCTTATCCAGGAAGCTCAAAGCCAGGATTTCACCGATCTTAAGCACGAATTCTTTTCGTTCCGGCTCTGCTGCGATGAGCTCCCTGAGGGCGGTCAGCGCGGGTTCCAGCCCCCGGTCGGGCCTGACGTTTTCGCCGGTATCGCTGACGTAGAGGAGGGTCCGCTTGAAGGCCTCGTCATTCTCGAGCGGCTCCACGCCCGCGAGTTGGTCTTCCAGGGACGCCATCCGCCGGGTCCGGCGGGCGTTCAATACCGCAGCCGGATTCGGTAGCGGCGGCGGCGGTGGAGTGATGATGAGGTCGCCATCGAACGGGTCGTCATTTAGCTTCCGGGGCAGGGGCAGCTCGACCGTAGTAAAGCACCTTCCTAATCTTACCCGGAGATCTACGCTTTGCACTTCGGTCGCCACGGCTTCCCGCAGGCGGAAGGTATTGTCGTCCGCCACGACTTCCACGTTCGTACCGGTCCTGATCTCGCGCTGATCGGAGACCGGCCAGATCACCGCGACCAGCTCGAAGACGCAGAAGACATTCCCCGGCTCGTCCGTCTCCGTCCGCAGAAAGGTGATCGCCGCCTGCTGAACGATCGGCTGCAGGGTAAGGGTAAACATGTCCTCCACGCTCCGCTCGTCCTTCCGGTAGTGGGCCACCACCACCTGCGAGCCGTCGGCCAGGTTTTCCTCGGCAAGGCCGATGAGCGGGTATTCTGAGGTGAGCGCCGTCACCGTCCGGGTGGGACCGACCGCCGCGCCGTCGACCGCGAAGGTCAGCTGGCCCCCCGTTTCGTTGACGGTGACGGTGATGAGGGGTTCGGGCTCATTGTCCGTATCGACGTAGCAATTCCGGTCGGCGGCCTGGAGCTCCAGCGGGGGCGGGGGCGGTACGGGAACCGTGTTGACATACACCGGACCCGTTCCGCAGCACAGGTAGGGCAGACAGAAATCGGCCACGACTTCCTTGCGAGTAAAGAGCGATATGTTTAACTGGGTCTCACTGCTGGCAAATTTCAGTAGCTCCTGGTCAGTTAGTTGCCTAAGATTGGGGTTCGCTCCGGTCACGTTTAGACCTTGGAGCCCACGGATCAGCCCTTCCCGGTCGAAAATCGTTTTGTACACCAGTACGAAGGTGCCCCCCTTCGGCACCCCACCCAGGTGTACCAGTCCGGGATGAGACAGTGCGAAGCCGGCCAGCTTCCCCTCGCGCCAGATGGTCTCTCGGAAGCGGCGCTCGGCGATGGCGGCCTGCCGGATGCATTCGGCCAGGCGGGGGTCGAGGTAGGGAAGGCCGTCGCGGTCCGTATCCTCGTCTTTCCGCTGCTCCAGCCGCGCCTGCTCGATGGCCTTGATCAGGACCGCATAGCTGGAGACGAAGTGGTCCAGGCGATCCAAAACCAGGGTGTCGGGCACGGGCGTGCAGAAATCGACGGGCAACAATCCCTTCCAGTCATATAGGCCCGACAGGTTCTTAATTTCCTCCAGGAAAGCCATGACCTCCCGGCAAGCTTCCAGGACGACGGGATTGATATCGTCCCTTCCCTTATCCTTATCGCGTGGCACGATCGGTTTGAGTGCGCCGATGAGATCGTTGCGGGTGTTTTTGTACCAGTTGCCCCATTCCGTTCCCTCGACGGGCGGGGCGCTCTCCGCTTCCCCTACCCGATCCAGGCAGACGGCCCTAATATCGAAGGCGAGGTTCAGACAATCGCGCAGTTCCCGCAGGCGGGCGCCTACTCCGGTATCCAGGGCCTTGCCGGTCTCCTCCTCGAAGGTGGTCAATTCCAGGGGCCGGGCCAGGTGACCTTCCACGCGGTAAAAGTCCCAGTCCTCCTCGGCAAACAGCAGGGGATGTTCGGCATCCATTTTCGCGTATTGATAGACCTGTACGTTGGGTTGCTCGCCTACCCGCCAGTCATCCAGTCCCGAGGGCTGGTAGTAGAAGGGAAGGGCACGGCCCTGTAAAAAGGGAAAGCGGCGGGCGTCCGGGGTGAGGCGCAGGTCCGTCAGCCCCTCCCGCGCCCAGGTGGAGAGCAACAAATTACTGCCGGTCGCCAGCGCCTGCATCCGGGCCAGGTGGCTCCTGGCTTCACTCAGCAGGTTGCGCCGCTCTTCCCCGTTATCGGGCAGGATGCGGGTGCTGCGGCACGGGTCGGCCATTTCGGCCTGCTCCGATAGGATCGGCGCACGGCCATGCTCACCGAAGGACAGGCCACGGAGGCCCAGGTGGCCGGAAAAGGCGCAGCGGATGACCAGGTTGGCACTCTCGTTGCTGTGGCCGAGATTGATGGTTTGTCCCTGCAGCAGGTGGTAAAGCGCGGCGTAAGCCTGGATCAGTTCCCGGTAATACCCGTAGAGGTACTGTATATCGGTGCAGGAATCCCCTACTTCCGGGGGGTAAAGCTTCTTGGTAAGTACGCTTACCGTTTCGCTTAGGCGTTCGAACAAAGCCGTATCCTCGGGAGTCGAGTCGGGCTCCCCGTCGGCAATGCCGGGGGGGTCCAATAAGAGGGAAACCGAGCCGTAGGCCGTGACCAGTTCATCGCTGACCTGTACGCAGGCGGCGTGGTAGCTGCGGTACAGATCCTGCCAGCTGAGGATGCGGCACAATTTGATCCGCCCCTCCACCAGTCCGAAGGCCGGCAGGCGGGGCACGTCGGGGAGTTGCACTTCGAAGGAATCGTCGGACGGCCCGTCGTCGTCTTTAGGCTCCGTCGGCAGCAGGATAGCGTGGTAATTGCCGATGTGCTCCGCTCCCTGCGCTTTGCAGTCACTGAAGCAGGAGGTGCGCGCGATCCGAGCCTCCCGGTAGAGGTACAGCAGGCAGTAGTTTCCCGGGGTGACCGCTTCGCCAGTTGAATCTTCCCCCTCCCCGGGAAATAGGGGCTGCCACCCCTCCAGCAGTACGTCCGTCGCGGTTGGCCGGCCGAGTTCGTAGCCGCCGTTTGCGATGCGTTCCAGCAGGTCGTCGTATGCTTTGCAGGCGCTGACCAGGGTATGGTACCCGTCGGCCAACCCCGCCGCCCGCCGGTAGTGGGTGAAGGAACACTCTTCCAGATCGAATGGATAGCCGTCCGAACTGACCCCGTATCCCCGGCTTACCACGATGGCGCCCGCCGCCTCGTCCCAACTCACGGAGAAGCCCTCTACGATCCCCAGGCCGATGTTGAAGATGCGGTTCTGCCGCAGCTGGTCGAAAACCGCCTGGACCAGGTTATTAAGATCACGGGCGCGGAGCACCTGGTTCTCGCTGAAGAAGGGGATGGTACTCAGGGCGTTGTTGTCGATCACGATGGCCATGGCTTGCTATATTTTCTGATTCAGGATAATTGGGTGTTGTCCAGCAGGACGGCCCCCGCTTCGGTGGCCCCGGCCGAATGACAGTCGTCGCCCTGCAGGCGCGCGGGCGGGTAAACGGACGTCATACCGGCCAGAAAACCGATGAGGGCGTCCTGGGCGGCACCGCGACCGCAGTCGGCCTCCCAGCTGATCGTCGTCAACCAGCGGTGGTAGCGCCGCTCGAAGTCCCGCATTTGCTTGGGGTCCAGCCAGCAGATCTTGAGGGCCACGTGGGCCGGTGCCTCCCGGCGGAGGGAATCCTCGAAGAAGGCCCGGAAATTGACATTTTGGAAGCGGTGGGGCCAGTACGGCAGCACGATCGTCGCCCACTGCGAATAGGGATCGGCGCCGGGCACGTAGGGCAGTTCGTCCGGTACGTCTGGCGCGGGCGCGGGTTCCGCCGACCAGTGGTCGCGGTCCGGACAGCCGATCCGGGCCGTTTCGGCGGCAGGCGGCGGCGTAGGACAGATATTGGGGATCGTTTTATCACACATATCGCGGGGCCGCAGGAGCAGGTGCTCGATCAGTCGCATCCCCTCCCCGTTGACGCGGGCCAGGGTAAGCGCCCGGGCCGTGGCCAGGGCCTGCGGGCCACCGTAGCGGCGCGGATGCTCGGCGAGGACCCGGTCGGGGCGGGTGAGTTCCAGCCCGAACAGATTGCAGTCCGTCAGCTTCCTGCGCTGGTAATTGCGGCGATCGGGAAGAAGCCGCAGGAAGCAGCGGAAGGCGGCCCAGGCTTCGTCCGCCGAAGTAAATTCATCGGTGCTTTCCCAGATCACTTCACCGGGGATACGCACATTCAGCTCCAGCACCCCGCCGAAGAGGGTGGTTTCGGCCGGGTCCTGATTTGGCTCGGGAATGGGGGTGAGGTCAGTGGGTATACACGGAGATTCCGACGGCGTAATAAAATCCGGTACGTCAACGCCACTGAAGCACTGGAATCCGTACTTACCCCGAAACAGGTAGATGGGAAAGCGCCGCGCCCGGGCCACCCTTTCACGTACGATATCCGGTATGTCCTCCCGGTAAAAGACATCCGCGCTTTCCAGGACTACCTCGCCCGCGTCGTCGAGTACCTCGAGGCGGTAGCGCATCGTCCCTTCCGGATCCATCCCGGCTTTGGCACCCAGATAGAAATCGGGTTCCTGGGCGTAGCCGATCAGGGGGATCATCTCCTGCGACCAGTAATTCTCGGCCTCTTTTTTGGTCCCGAAGCGGGCGGTGGCCAGCCAGTCGATCCCCGCTCCGGCCGTCTCCCGCCGCAGGGCGGGACGGTATTCCCCCCTGCCGAAGCTGATGCACTGAATGTAGGGCCGCTCCGATTTGCCCAGTCCGCAGTTGGCGTAACTGAACAGCCACCCCACCAGTTTTTCCCGTTCGAGGGGCGTGTGGCTCTCGCGGGGACTGCGGGCCAGCCGGTAGCCATCGCTCACCACGCGGAACCCGTGGCGGCAATCCGCTCCGGCATCCAGGAAATCGTAGTAGTGGTCGGGGTCGGTGCCGTACAGCAGAAAGGTTTCCAGTCCCTCGCCCCAGGCGCGGGGGCAGCGGGGATCGTCATCGGCGTAGGTAATACTTGCCTCCAGTAGCGTCTCGATAATCGCCAAGCGGAAGATTCCCGCTTCGGGACGGTCGTCGGTCCGGTAGTTCGGGCGAAAACGCAGGAGCTCCTGGAGTACGCTAAAGGCGCGGCGGGCGCCGGTGCGATCCGGATAGTAACCCGTACCGCGCAGCCATTCCGTAGGGCCGGCGGGGTCGATGAGGTGGTAGCTCCAGCCGAGGCCTTCGGTGTAGCGGAAGGGATAGTGCAGGGCGTAGGCCTGCCAGTTACGGCGGGCGGTACCCGTCACGGCATCCCCTTCCTGCGGGAGGTAGGCGACCGGGAAGCCGTCCTTCCGGCTCAGGGTCAGGTAGTTCCCGTCGGCGAAGGGGCCGGGAAGGTAATCGGTGAAGGGTCCGGCATCTTCCGGCCAGCAGGTGGCGTAGAGCCGATCCAGCACTTCCCCCAGGGCTAACTCGGAGTAATTCCTGGCCCTGGGCGCTATTCGGAGTAGGCCCGGCAAATCGTTCTCGAAGCCTTCCCTGCCTTCGGCTTCGCTGGCAAAGGAGCGTACGCTGCGTAAGGTGGGCAAGCCCGGCACGGACCACTCGTAGTGGTAGCGGGTCGGGAGCACTCCGGTGGGCGCGATCGATACGCTGAATTCAAAGTAATCGAGCTTCCCCGCCTCGCTGGCCGCGTATATCTCGTCGATCAGGTCGTCGCGCTCGGCGGCCGAGTCGCTGGCCACCGGGTGCACGGCTACCGCCTCCGCGTCGGAAAGTTGGTAGGCACTCAGGATGTCGTCCCGCCCGGCCGGACCATCATCCTCCCCCATCCCGGCGCAGCAGACGGGCAGGCTCCGGCAGTGGACGAATAGCTCGTCTTCACCCGTGAACCCCACTGCCGAACCGTCGTACCAGGCGAAGTAGCTCGCCAGGTAGTTGAGGGCATCGGCCCGAACGGCATCCCGTTCCTCCTCCGTGGCGTAAAGCGCGGGATGTTCGGCGAGCGGCAACCCGCCTTCGCTGACTCCGAAGGTGAATTGCCCGCCGTGGATCCATTCCTCCAGTCGTGTCTCGTCCCTGAGTACCTCAATCAGGCCACGGCCGGCCGATTTTGCCTCGATGGCGGTATCCCAGCCCTTCCCGCTACCGACCAGCAGGGGTGCACAACATCCGTCGCACCTCTCCCTGTCTATCCGGTACGTCCAGCGAAAATCCCGGTGCCCTATCATACAGTCGACGAAGTGGTCCACCACGTGTGCCATCACCCGCTGCCGCACGGCATCGGCTTCCGTTACGGGTAGAAAGTCCGGATGCTCCGCAACCACGCCACGCTCGTCGATGACGACAAAGGAGAGCAGACAGCCGTCGGGGTCCGTCTGGTCCCGGTAATTCTCCGGAATACTGGCTTGTTGACCAAAAAGCAGAGCGGCCCATTCCGCCAGCATCCGGTCGGGGTAGCCGCGGGCGCCGCGCAGCACCTCTTTACCATCCACCCACAGCTGGAAGGACCATTCCCCGGCGGATTTTTCGGTCGTTGCCCCGGTTGTCCTTCCCAGGCCGATCCATTCCCGGAGTGCCGTGCTGGCGGCCCGGGCTGAGGTTTGATCCGGGTAGGGGCCGCTTTCCGCCAGGAGTAGTCCGTCACCGCGGAATACCTTCAGCCAGTAAGCATTTTCCGAATCCATCTCTACTCGCCAGTCCGCCTCCCTGATCATCGTTGCCCGCAGGAGCACCCAATTCGCCTGAGCATCGGCCGCGCTGGCAAAGGGTAATGCACCACGTAAGATCGCGCCGGACGAACCCGCCTGCATCCGCCAGAAGAAGCGGTCGGGAGCCGCGAAGTAGCGGAAATCGAGGACGCGGCTGGTATAGTAGCTCCGCACCGCTTCCAGCTTCTCATCCCGTTCGCCGGCCGTAGCGTACGTGGCCGGATGAGCACCGATCACTTCGCCCCCGTCATCGATCAGGTCGAAACCGTATCGCCCCGCTGTTTCCGTATGCTGGTAGGCCGAAGACCGGCGGGCGGCGGCCAGCAGTTCCAGACCGGCCATCCGGGCGACCGCCTCATCCGGATAGCGGGCGGGGGTGCGCAGCCAAATTTCCCCGTCGGGTCCGGGCAGGGCGAAGTAGTATCCCTGCTTTTCGGCCTGGAGGGAGAGGCGCATTCCCACGCAATCGGGTGCCAGTGCGGCGTGGTAGGCACTCAGCCCTGCCTCGATCTCCGCCCGTTCGGCCAGCGTAGCGACCACGTCGGTGGACTTGGCCGCGGGGGCACCTTCGGGGCCGTCCGGGATGATCAACCGCAGGCCATAGCCCCTTCTTCTACCCAGGGCAAAACGCTTGATCTTCGCCCTTCCCGACCGAATGGCGGCCAGCAGTTCCTTAGCGGCCGAACGAGATTCTTCCACCGTGGCGTACTCCCGTTCACCGTGCCAGAAGGGAAGGATCCGCTCGCCGCCGTCGACCAGCTCCGTACCGTCCAGCGTAAACGCGTACGCCCCCCTTGCTTTTTCTACCACCGAGATCGTCAGGTCCCAGGAATCGCGGAAGTAGGCTAGCGTACAGGCCATACTTTCGTCGCGGGCGGTTGCGGAGGGGAAGGTGGCCGGGAAGTCCGCCAGGGGCAACCCCCGTTCGTCAATCAGCAGGTAGCGATAGATCCCCTCGGCAATACAGTCCTCCCGCCGGTAAGCGCCGGGTAGGGCCAGACGATCCAGCAACTGAGTGGAGCGGGCGGCAAAATCCTCGTCGAGCGGATAGGCCCGCCGGCTCCGCAGCAGCACCCGCCCCCGGTGATCGAGCCAGACCAGGCGTTGGCGCTGCTTTCGCAGGTGGACGGAAAAGGGGTTTAGTCGCCGCGGCCCGCCCCCTTCCAGACCGATCAGGTGGCCGATCCGTTGCTCGAGACCCGAGCGATTGTCCGCCGCTTCCGGCCGCCGGTAATCGAATCCCTTCCCCCGTTCCCGGCTGATCTTGGGGTAAGCGCCCAGAAATCGCTCCTTATCCGCCATGATCTTTTCCGCATCGGGTGCGGCCTGGTTGAGGGCGTACATCAGCAGCACGTAGTCGGTAAAGCTTTCGTTGAAGCGCGCCAGCAGGTGATCGAGAATCGCATTGCGGTTTTGCTCGAAGGCCATCGGGCTTTCCGTGATGGAATCCAGGAAGGTGGCGTAATCGGTCGCCCCGTCCAGAATCGTGAAGCCGTACAGGTGGTCGGCGGGGTGGTTGTCCGGCCGGTAGTTGTCCGTCACCCCACCCTGGTAGATCAACTGGAGCACGGCCCGGTCCCCCGCTTCCCGCGCCGAGGCCTCCTGCCGGTAGTCCATCTCCCCGCGCAGGATCGGCCTTCCCCTGCTGTCGTCAATCACGAAGTGGTAACATTCCGGCCCCTCCTTTTCTACCCGCAAGCGCGCACGCAGGTCATCCAGGCTCATGGCCCGAAATTCCTGCACGAGGGAAGCCACCGCCTGATCGCGGTTGAGGGGGTGGTCGTAAGCCGTCAGGCTGCGCACGATAACAGGCGTGGCCCCGGTACGCACCAAGGCGGTGGCCGGAAAGCGCAGCAGCTCCGCCCCGCCGGGCGCCCCCTGTACCGGACTGCCGAAAATAGTCTTCCCTACCCCCGGCAGCCAGGAATAGACCTCCCGCGTATGGAACAGTTGCGTACAGTAATTGGCCAGGAACTGATCGAAGAAGGAAAGAAACCCCCGCAGCTGCAGCATTTGGGCCCGGCGGGCGGGCGGGGCGTCGGTCGAAAGATCACCCTCCCCTACCCCATAGACTACGGGCAGCTCGTGCTGAATGGAATAATGATCCCCCAGATCCCCCCGGTGCTTTCCGTACGGGATCGCCAGATCCAGTTCCGCGTGGGCGAAGGTGGTTTTGCGGTAATCCCCTAACCGGCGGCGAAAACGGGCAAAAACGGCCGAAGGGTCGAAGGGAACGAGCAACTGTCCCTTGCTAAATTTATAGACCCCCCGCTCGGGGGCAAAGACGGGCCGGTGACCGGACGTCAGGGGCAGGGCCCAATCCTCCCCCTCCGTCTGGCGAATGCCATTGAGAAAATTGGCCAGCTTCAACTCCCGAATGGCCCGTACGCCGGCTACGTTCATGATCACCCGATACAGGTCGGAGGTCCGCAGTACGGTCGGCCGGGTCAGGCCCACCAGCTGCTCGGTATCCACGAATCCGTGGCTGAGGGCCGCCCTCCCCAGGTCGTTTTCGTACTGGGGCAGGTAGGGTCGGCCCCGGTAGATCTCTTCCAGGGGTTTGCCCTCCGCCAGCAGGCTCTGCAGGCTCGCGAAGCGCGGCCGGGGCGAAATAAAGCCTTCGATGGCCTCCAGGATCCCGCCCAGTACGATGGCGGGATCCGCCTTCGGAGCTAATTCAAGGTCGAGGCAGAAACCGATCTCCTCGTCCCGCAGCACCGCTACTTCGAGAAAGTCCTCGCAGAGGTTGCGGTGGGCGTGGAGTCGGCGGTCGACTTCCGCCAGGGTAGCCCCGAAGGGGTCGGCGACCGCCCGGCAGTCCGCTTCCCCGCCGTTCAGCACCGGCTCCAGGTCCAGCAGTACCCGGTACAGTCCGTTCAGGCGCAATTCGGCGAAGACCTCCCCGTCGGCCACCCGGGTAAACAGCGGCCGGGGCTCGCAGTCGTCCTGCGTCGGCACCCGGTAAGCCAGGGGCACCTCCTGCCCGTCGGCCTTTTCGATCCAGGCATTGCGCACGCCGGAAATGTCGACCAGCATCTTCCGGTAGTCCAGTACGGTGACCGGGTTATTCGTCAGGATCTCGGCGGGGGTAAAAAAGTTTCCGTCCGGCCCGCCCGCGGCGGCGGGGGCGAAGATTTCCGCCCCGTCCAGGCTCGTGCGGTACCCGAGGTCGGTGAGCGCGTAGCACAGCAGTTCGAGCACGGTGATGCCGGGGTCATGGAGGTTGTGGTCCGTCCACAGGTCTCCCGACAGCGCGGCAATGTGGTCGATGCCCCGCTGACGCAAGGTCCGAAAGTCGGGTACCTCCGCGAAGCGGGGGTCGTTCTTCAGTATGCTTTGTGCCGGCTGCGTTGACATGGTGGGCGGGGTGAATGGCCCGGGTTTATGTGGTGAGGAGGAGGTTCATTACCGGCTTCAGTCCAGGTTTTTACCCTGGGGAGGACCGTTGAGTTGCTCCTCCAGGTCGCAGACGCGCTGATCCAGTTTCTTGATGATCCGTTGCTGTTCCTTGAGGGCGGCGGTCAGCACGGCGGTGAGATTGCCGTAGGCCACGGTCTTATCCTTGCCCAATGGCTTCGTCAGTTCGGGAAAGCATTCGAAGACGTTCTGGGCGTTGAACCCGATCTGCCGCCCCACGTCGCTGGCATGGGCATTGCCGCGCCAGTTGAAGTAGATCGGGTGCAGCTTTTCCAGCCGGTGGAGCACCTCGGCCCCGTCCAGTTTACCGTCGGACTCGATCCGGTTGCCGTTGGTTTCCAGGTAGGCGGTCTGGCTCAGCTGGTGGCCATTCACGTGCAGGTCGAATTCCTCGGGCGGGTGGTTCGTGCGCAGGCCCAGCCGGCCCGTACGGGAGAGGTAGGCGACGGTTTCCCCCTGGTTGATGTTTACCTCATAGCCTTGCCCCTGCTGGTACTCCCGGCCCGCCTTGAAGGCAAAACCACTCGGCGTATCGGTGATCAGGGTCGCGAATTCATCATCGACCCCGAGGGCGTGGTAAGTGCTCGGTCTCGGCTCCGGCCGTTCGTTGATGGTGCTCACGCAAACGTTGTCGTTGGAAAAGTCCAGCCGCACCGTCCCCATATCCTCTTCGGTCACGTCGAGTTTGGAGCGGGGCGTTTCGGTGCCGATCCCGACCTTCCCATCCCGATCGATGGCTACGGCGGTGAGGCCCTTGCCCATCTCTTCGGTCAGCTTGTCTATACTCCCGCCCATGATGATGCGCAGGCCCTCGCTGGCGTCCGTCTGCCAGTACGCGTAGCTCTGGTTGACCCCGTTGAGGAGGTAGTAGCCGTTGCCGGCATCCGTGCAGTCTACCAGCAGGACGCTGGCCGCCTCGTTCCCCTTCCGGTGGTTCACGACAAAGCGGCCGTACCCCTCGTCTTCGGCGTGCAGAATGCCCCGGGGCTCGTCGGTTCCGATTCCGGCTGCGGGCCGCTCGTCACTGGAGGTAAGGAACAGCAGCAACACGGGCGGGGACGCGGGTTCTGAGGAATTCCCGTGGTGCCGGAAAAAGGCGTACCCCAGGCTGTCGGTAACCCAGTCGCCGGTGGACCCCAGCGACCAGTCCACCCGCCGGGGCTCGTCACCGGCCGCCACCAAACTCACCGTCGGGTCCGCTCCGTCGGGGTCGACGTGGACATCCCCGGCGGAGCCGGACACCTGTAGTCGGGTACCGGGCGCATCGGTGCCGATGCCGATCTTGGCCTTCAGGTTGTAGACGACGGTGGGCTCACCGTCCTCCTCGTCGAGAATGACCTGCCAGTCTTTATCGTCGACCTCCAGTTGCAGTTCGCACCAGCGGGCTTTATCGTCCGGGGGCGGAATATCCGAACAGATGCAGAGGGGGTCGGCGGGGTCGGCGGTTGCCGTCTGATCCGGCTGTTGCTTCCGCATCGGCCCGTCGTCTTTCCCGGAGGCCGGGGGGTCCGCATCACCGGGACACAGGACCAGCTCCTCCACCTCCGGGAGCGCGAGCAGGTACAGGCTCTTCCCGTAGATCACGACGTCGCCCTGACAGTAACGTTTGCCCTGCCGCCAGCGCCCGAAGAACTGGTCCTCCTTGCGGTTGAGCATCGAGTCGATCAGGTCTTCGTAGTTGCCCCAGGTGGGCAGGGTCTTACCGGTGAAGATCGTTTTGAGGGAGGTGCGGTTTTTGACGGGCATGGTGGTATAGTTTGTTAGCCTTCGAGGACGGTGATGAGGTGTGCGTCGTTTTCCTGGATTCCATTGACGGTAGTGAGGACGGAGCGGGCGCGGCGGGCGGCCTGGTAAGTCACCGGTGCGCCGGTACCGGGCTCGAGGATGCGGAGGTCCTGGACGAAATCCACGTAGTCCAGTTCCTCGACGAAGTGCACCGCCGTGGAGTAGTAGAAGCGCCCCCCGAAGCTGATGTCCGCTCCCGCTTCCGCGCGGGTCCAGGGGGCGAGAAGTTCGCGCAGGTCGTGCTGCAATTGCTTCTGGTAGAAAGCGGCACTCTTGCCGGGATGGAAGCGGACGCAAAGCGTCAGCCGCACGGATTCATACTCGGGGTTAAGGACGGTCAGGCTAACGCAGGGGGAGATCTTATCCAGAAAATACGCTCGAATGGCTTCCAGCTCGGCGGCGGGGAGGCGTGGCTCGAAGGGGTTGACGGCGGACACCTGCGCGACATCCGGTACGACCACCAGGGTCACATGGCCCGGGGCCAGCTCCAGGTCGCTCGCCGCGTCCCCGCGTACGCCCAGGGTATGGGGCAGGCACTTGACCCGGTACACCCGGGGGAAGGCCTCCAGTACGGTGCTCTCGTAATCGTTCAGGGTGATGGCCCGTCCCTTATGTCGCAGCAGCTCGCTGACGCGGCGGTCGAAGCGTTCGGCGGGTTCCGGGGCCCGACCGCCGAAGGAGGGATAGGGCTGGAGGAGCCCCTTCAAGTCACCCACGGGGGTAAGCACCTTGGCAATGGTTTCGGCGGGCAGGGCCTCCGCCAGTCGGGTGGCATCGTTTGCGTCCCGGGTCACGGCTACCGCTTCGGCCGATTGCGTACTGACCAGCAGCGTGGCGGCAATGGCCGCCGATCGCTCCGGTACGCTGGCCCGCAGCCAGTGTAGGTTCGGCGACAGGATGGTCGTTCCCGCGCGGCTAATGGCGCTAGGCACGGCGATCCGTACGATACCGGCTTTGATGAGGCCGTCGGTGGTGTCGGCCAGGACCTCTAGCTCATCGAGCAGGTCGATCCAGTCGTTTCCCTGCAAATAGGCCCACCGCACCTCCGCTTTTTCGAGGCGCGGGTCGGCGGTGGGCGCATCCAGCTCGAAGTAAAGGTGGAGGAGCTCGCCGGGTTGGTAATCGGAAAAGCCGAGAAACAGGTGGCCCTCGTGGGGGAAGGTGGGTAGCAGAGGAAACCCGGCTTCCATGGCATCTTCCGCACCTGCGTCCCCGCCCCCCTGCCACGCGTAGCTGCCCGGCCAGGGATGCAGATGTACCAGCCGCAAGTCGTGGCCCAACGAATCCGTAGCCCGGTAATCGATGCTCACCCCGGCCAGCGTAGGGGTATAGGGCGGATTGATGACCACCAGCGGCTTGGGATAGCCTGCCTCGCCCTCGTGGTCGGGGTTCTCCCGCGTAAGCCGTTCGTTCTCGGCGGTCACATTGAGGATGGCCTGGGAAAAACGGTCGTGCAAAAAATCCTGGTCCCCCAGCCGCAGGCGCAGTACCCCGCAGGGCGCCACCGACGAGATATTCTCCGCTAAGGTGAGGGGCCACGGGCAGGGGGGAAGCGGAAGGGAATTATCCAGTCTCAGTAAGCGTTCGTTCGGGAGCAAATCCTCACACCCGCTTAGTTTCTCCGCCGTCCCCCCCGGTAGGAGGGGATGTACCTCCGGGGTATCGGGTTGCCACCGATAGTCGTTGCGGAAGGAGACCGCCGCCGCCACGTCCTCCTCCACGAAGGGCGGGTCCGGATAAAAGGCGTAGTAGCCGGCAAAATCCGGCAGGTCCAGCCAGGCGAGGCGGAGGTCCAGGCGCGTCCACCGTTTGGCGAATACCTCCTCGCTTCCGACGTAGAAATTCGAGCTGCTCGCCTTCGGCAGCGGTCCGAAGGGTTGAAAGGGCTTGGCCGGATCGAGGGTGGCGAGGTCGTTCTGCACGGCTAGTTTGCGAAGGCCGCAGACGGTAGCCACTACGGAAACCGACTTCACCGGCAGCTGCCCCAGGTGACAGTACCACGCGCGCCGGTGGGGCTGGGCGGGATTCAGATCCAACCGCAGGGCCGGGTAGCCTTCGGGGATCGCCACCGCCAGCACCCCCGGCGCGGGGTGCACGACGGCGGGAAAATCCGCTTGGAGGGTGAAGGACAGGGTGAGGGCCAGCTCCTTGGCGGGGAAGTTAGACCCGATGGAAACGGTCATATCCGGTACGGGCAGCCATTCCTTTTCGGTGGTCAGGGAGGGGAGAAACAGCGAACTGTAGTCCCCGGCCAGCAACCCGCCCGCCGGTTCGAAGGAAAAGACGTCAACTGCCTCTCCCGCGAAGACCGCCCGGAACTTTTCTTCCTCCGCCTCCGACGGGCCGAGGATAATCGTTACGGTAATTGCTCGCGTGCCCTCCCGCAGCAGAAAGACCGGCGAGGCCAGCAGAAAGCCACAGGCGGCAATCGGTAATGCCGTAGTGAGTTCCGTCTCCGGATCGGGATAGGTCGCGGCGGCGGCCCCCAGGGTTGGCCAGGCGGGAGGGATGCCCTTGGGGAACTTATCGCCGAGCCCGTCGCCGGAATTTGCCACGGGGGCCGCGTAGATATCGCCGTCTTCCACCGCTTCCGGATCGAGGTATAGGGTTCTTACTTCCGCCACCTGCGTTTTGGTCACTACGAAGTCTTCCGGCAGTTCGAACAGTATTTCCTGTCCGGCGGCGTCCTTGCCCGCTTTGAACCGCAGCCCTTGCTCCAGGACCAGACTGTCTTCCACCCGTTTGCCGAGTTCGAAGACCAGGTGGGCCCGGTCGTTGACCAGGGGCAGTTCCTTCAGCAGCAGCGTCTTGCGGTAAAAAAAGTCTAGGTGCTTGTCGCTCAGTTTATTCAGGCCGCCCTGTGCGTCGCGGAAGAGCAGCAGGAAGGAGAAGACGAGCCCGAGCGAGGGGGGCGTTCCGGCGGAAGCGGGACTGCGCAGGCTGTCTTCCAGTCTGCCGTCGTCGCGGGCGGCATCCACGGTGGCTTCCAGGGCCTGCCAGAGCACGCGGTAAAGTTCCGCCAACTCATCGCGGCCCGCCAGCACCTTGTTCTTCGGGCTGCCCCGGCGGCCACTGATGGAGCGATCTACGGAAAAGGTGGCGGTGAGGGGCAGGCCGTAGGCCGCAGCGATGCTTCCAAGCTGCATCGAGGAGCGATAGCTCCACTTCGCCGCGCCGTTCACCAGCCCGAGCAGCCGTTCGGCGGGTTCCCCGAGGCTGCTGTCGATCAGTCCCTGGATGATGCCACTCAGTCCGGTGTCGTCCTCGGCCAGGTCCGCCTTCCAGGTGGCGAGCTGGCCGGCCATCTCCAGCAGCAGGTCGAGGAGCGGATTGAGGGAGGCGAGGGTGCGCCGCGTCTCGATACCGGTGTAGATCGCCCGGAAGCGGTCCTCCAGTGCCTCCAGGTCGAAGGCGCCGATGGTGGCGTACTGAAAGGGGATGCTGCGGCGAAAGAAATCGAGCCAGTCGCCGGTGATCTCGGGGTTCCGGGCATTCTTGGCCGCCGAGAAAAAATTGACCTGCCGGGCGTAGTCGTACCAGAACCGCAGCAGATCGCCCAGGCCGCGGCCGTCGACCGGCGCGGTAGCCGCGTCGAGGGCCGGGTTGTCCCGTTCCGGGCGGCTGAGGCCGCCCCGGCGCAGGGGATGATCGACTTGGCGGAAATGCTGGCTCATATCAGGGGGTTACACCTTCGGTACGGTAGAAATCGTAGACGAAATTGAAGCGGGAGTTGGTCGCCCGGATGCGGTAGGTGACGGTAATGATGACCTTGCCGGAAAGCGCGATCTCGGACGAGTCATCGGTCACCTCCACCCGCTCCACGTCGATGCGGGCTTCGTGGTAGAGGATGGCCGTATTCACCAGGTCGCGCAGCAGCCCGACGAAGGCCGCGTCCATCGCCTCGAACTGGTACTCCGCCAGGTTACAGCCGTACCGGGGCTGCAGCACCCGCTCGCCGAGAGTGGTGGAGAGCAGGATGCCGAGGCTCTGCTCGATGTCCTGCCGCCCGCTTACCAGCGCTACGCCGCCGCGCCGCTCGAAGGCGGGGGGGAAGCTCCAGCCGGTGCCGAGGAAATCTTTCTCTTGGTTCATCTTTTGGCGATTTAGGTGGGATGAGTAAAAATTCGGGCGGTGCATCAGCCACCGATCATCACCGTCGGCGCGCCTACCACGATGGAGCCGCCGTGGGCGGTGCTATCCCCCATTCGGGCGGCGGGTTTACCGGCGATCATGACGGTCGCCGATCCCTTGATGATGGTATCGGGCGGACCGACGCAGGTGCACATATCCCCCATCACGGCCGCGGGCATGCCGGCAATCAACACGGTCGGGGCACCGGGGCCCAGGATCGGCCCGCCGACGTGGGGGACGACCCCGGTAACGAGGGGGCAAACGTGCAGGTCGGTCAGGCGGGCGGCGGGTGGCATGGTGCGGTGTATTGGGTGGTGATCGATTGATTAATTGAGCATGAGCATACTCCCCTTGACGGTGGTCATTCCCCCGCTGGAGAGTTCGGCGGCGGCGGATCCCTCGGCCTTCAGCTGGGTGGAGGCGCTCAGGTTTACGTTGAGCCCTTCTACCCCGAGATCCAGTCCGGCGGCGACGTCGATCTTGCCCGTGGGAGCCTCCATCACGATGTCCTTGGCGCTGGTGATCTTGATGCCGTCGGGATCCATGACAATGCGGTTTCCGTTCTGGTCCTCGAGGGTGATCGCCTCGTCGGCTTCGCTCAGCACGAGCCGGTTGCCCGCCGGGGTATCGACGGTGATAATCTGCTGGTCGTCGTCGAAGGAGACGTGCATTTCGCTCCGGCTGGTGTAGCCCTTGAGGTGATTGTCATCGCTGGCCGGGATCGGGGCGGGCTTGTTGCTGCTGTGCAATTGGCCGAGTACGACGGCGTCCCGCGGATCGTCATTGACGAAACCGACGATGACCTCGTCGCCGATCTCCGGCCGCACCACCCAACCGCGGTTGTCGCCCGCGTCGAGGGAGGCCAGCCGCGCCCAGGTGCCGTCGCCCGCCCCGTCGAGCAGCGGGAGGATGACCAGGATGCGGTCTTCCCCTTCGGGATCGCCTTCCAGTTGCTTCACCGTCCCGATCTGCAGTCCCGATACCGGGGGACTCACCCAGCCGGCGGCCGGAGCGTCCACGTTAAACTCTTCCGAGAACCACTTGGGTGACAGGCCGAACTGCGCATCGACGAAGCAATCACCGTCGACCAGCTCGTAGTTGACCCCCGTCACGAATACCTCACCGTTGAAGCGATCGCCTACCCCCTGTAGTTCGACCACGTCCCCCGGCAACACCACCGTGGGGCTGATGAATCGGGCACTCCCCCGGATCTTGGCCAGGCGGCTCCTGAGTAGGGTGGCGTCCGACCAGCTTTGCAGTTCGTCCTCCGCCATAAAACCCGCATGACGAATGTCGTAGGAGTCCAGCCCGCCGATCTCGGCGAGCCGCTCCCCCGGGATATTCCCGTTTTCGGCGAAGGCCACGCGGTCGGTAGTGGCCTCGAATAAGGCCTGTTCGGCCGGGTTCCAGGCCTGGGCCGTTACCGACTTCCATTGGTAGGTAGCATCCATTTCGGCATCGAAAGCCAGCAGGTTGCCGCCGTAGCTCAGCTGCAGGACCGGGGATCCGCTGACCTCCGGCGGGATTATATTGACTTTACCGTCCTTCACGATCACCAGCATGCCGTTGGCCTCGGCGCGCGTGAGCACGTAATCCCAGTCCGTGACGTGGTACTGCACCAGCTCGCGGTGGGTGACTGCCGTGGTTTCGACCCGGTCGGCCAGTCCGTATTCGTCGAGGATGGTCCCGAATGCGTCGCTGTCCTTGACGTCCGTGAAATAGCGATTCTTGCGGCCCAGCGTCATGGCGAAGGCGGCGGATTTGCACTCGAGCTGGAGAAACGACTCCCCGCCGCCGCGGACCTTGACCCGCTGCTTAACGATTTTGCCCCGAAAGATCGAGCGGTTGTCTCCATCGTGGCCCACCTTGATCTCGAGCTCCTTACCCGGCAGGAAAGTATCACCGTCGCTGACCGGGAAGGTGGCCGTTTCCGTCTCTCCGTCCCGGATATTAATGCGGGCGAAGGGGATTCGGTTGACGGTATTATTCACCTGAATGGAAAGCACTTCCACCGTGGGCGGCACCGCCTGGCCGTCCGTCAGCAGGTCGAACGTTACGACCCCGGCCATGGAATCATCGGGGAGGGTCTGGGCGTTATTCACGGTTTTCGGATTTCTTGATGGGTGGGTAGATGAGGGCCGTCCCGACCCGGACGTTGCGGAAGCTGGTCAGGTCGTTGGCGGCGGCTACCTGGCGGTAGTACTCCCCGCCGCCGTAGATGTCGTGGGCCCAGCCGACCAGCGTTTCCTCCGCCTGGAGCAGATAGACATGGGTGAGGTCGGGGCTGTTCTTATTTTCCTCCCGCACGCGTTTTTCCTCCTCCTTATGTCCCAGGAAAGTGGCGCTCAGCTTGGCCCGCAGCGGCGTTCCGTCGCGGTCGAAGAGAGTATAGTTGACGTCGAGGTTGGTCAGTACGCAATCGAAGACCAGCTCCTCCCCCCAGTTGACCTTCAGCCGGTTCGGCACGTGGGTTTTGGCGTTCATGTCGTAGACCGTGGTCAGCAGTTCCCGGATCTGTTGGGGGACCGTCTTTTCGACCAGGTCCTTGTGGTAGCCCTCCACGGTTTGGGTGCCGTCGAGGATGAAGTCCAGCTTCAGCTCTTTGGGCTTGGTGCCGGTGTATTTCGGCGCGGTGCCCTGGTTGCCCTGTCCCTTCTTTTTCTCGTACTCGATCTTAAGGTTGAGGCTGTACGACTCCGGGTTAATGGGTAGAATGAAGATGTTGATCCTCTTCTCCTTGCTCTTGTCCTCGTAGGCGAGGATGCACACTTTGACTAATCTTCCGAGGCTCATCTTTCGTTTCTTTTGTCGAGCGCTTCCAGCACCAGTTCGACGATCTTGCGGATCTGATCTTCCCCCCCACCGCCGCCCCCATCCGCTCCCTCGGCGGGAGCGTCCCCGGCAGCGTCACCGACGGTGATCTTGATGTTCAATTCGCGTACTTCTAGGGGCATGTCGTTGTGATTTTCGGTTGGGGCCATTAGACGGTTTGGAACCGTCCAACGGCTAGATTCGGTTAGGCATCCCGTACCTCGAAGCGATTGTACTGCAGCTCCAGCGTCTCCAGGAAAACCTCGCCTTTCTCGGCGTTGAGCTCGTTGAACTTCCAGCTCTTGGGCCAGGCGTGGATCACCTTCCACACGATCCGGGGCGCGTGATCCTCTCCGAGGAGGGCAACTTGCAGGTCGATAGGTACCACCCGGTTGTTTTTAAAGGCATCCACGCACCACTTGGTGATGTCCGACTGGGCGTTCTTCAGCATGCCCCGCTTCAGGGTAAGCGCCGAGTACTTGGCGCGGCCGGGCAGGCCGTGCACGTAGCGATTCTCACCGCCCTCCTTGATGGTTTCCACGTCGATGCTCGACTCCAGACCGGTTACGGACTGGAAATTTGCGTCCAGATCCGCCGCGCCGAGTCCGAAGGACACCCGGAAGTGGAAGCCCACCATGGGATAGTACTCGGGGATGGACTTAGGTTCCATGCTGGATCTCGAGTCCTTCGTGTACGACCTCCATCGTTTCAATGGCGATCTCGTTGCCGTCCGCCTTCAGGTCCGTGCTCTGCACCTTCGTGATGAAGGCGTTTTTCACCTTCCACACCACGCGCGGGGCATGGTCTTCGCCGAGCAGCTTAACGGTGATGTCGCGGCGCTCCGGGTTCTCGAACATGACGTTCTTCTTGTACCAGTCGAAAAACTCGTTGTCGTCCAGGAAGGTGCCGCGCTTGAAGGTGAGGTTACTGTACTTGACCATGCCGGGCTGCTTGGTTTTGAAGTACTCCTTACTGGCGCCGTGGCGGTATTCAATCACCTCGGTCTCGACGTCCAGACCGGATACTTCCGTGAAGCCGATGTTGCTGCCGCCCCAGTCCACTTCGAAGTGAAACTTGGGTAAAGGATAATTAGCCATTGTGCTGTGTATTTAGGTGGTTGGAAACTACTTGCAGAGTGCCTTGGCGGCCTTGGCCGCGTCGTAGGACTTTTTGATTGCGTCGTGCCGCGCCAGTGCCCCGGCCCGCTTCTTGTCGTAGAATTGCCAGACGCACTTCTTGTGATCGACCAGGAGCTTGGTCTCCTCCAGTCGGGCCGTGATGTGCTGCTGAAAGAACTCGCTCTGGAATCCTCCGTCGCAGACGGCAGGCTGTGCCAGGTCGCATTCGCAGGCGCGCACTTCGCGGGGGTTCTTGCAGCATTCGGCCAGTTCGTCCGCCGCGCCCTGCTCCATGTCGTTGGCGTCGAAGGGTGGGATCTCCGCCTTGATACCCGCGCAGTATTTGCAGCAGAGCACGGCGCGCATCTCCTCCAGGTCGTACACCAGACCGGTGAGGGTCTCCGCGTTCCCTTGCCCCAACTGGCAGGACAATTCCAGTACGCAGCGGAACAGGGCAATTATGGCAACGATCGCATTGCCGACGGAGGTGATCGTCGCCTTGATTTCCTCCTCCAGGTCGCGGATACACTTCACGAGCGTGGCACCGTCGCCGGCGAGCACTTCGCTGCCGATGCCGTCGATGGCATCGATGAGGCTGCGGACGTCGGCCCGCAGGGCTTCCGTATCCTCACAGAGGCATTTGAGCACCCGTACGATCAGGGTCAGCGATTCGAGGCTGAAGCCCAGGTTCTTACCTACGTTACCCGCGTGGGTGACTAGCGTCCCCAGGTAATCGTACACGTCGCTGATGCGGACGTACGTGGCGGTGACCTGGACGCAGTAGCCCCGAAGGTCATCGTGGTACTGCTTGGCCAGGTCGTGTTCTTTCCTGGCCTTGGTGGCGGCCCTGGCGTATTTATCGAAGGCCGTTTTGGCGGTGATCAGTGCTTTCTCCAGTCCGTCGATGTAGTCTTGGGAAAGCCCGGATTTCATATTCATACCCATGATAAGGAGAGGTTGGGAGGGTTAGCAGGACGGTGCGTCCTGGGTGTTAAATTTGTTTCCTCCACCGTCCTGGTCACCGCAGCCGGCGGTGGTATCGAAGGTGGATACGGCGGTTTCGCAGAGGTAGCGCAGGCGGTCGTTGGTAGCTTCGTAGTCCAGCTGGGTGCAGTCTTGCCCGACGATCTCTTCCAGGTCGGTTTTCAATTCCTCGAGGCAGTCGTAAGCGAGCTTGGTAGTCTGTCGGGTATAGAGGGCCGTGCTGAGGCCGGTGATCTCGGTCGCCAGGGCCACTTCCTGATCCGCCAGCTTGGTGTCGAGGGCCTTAGCCTGCGCAAGTACGTCGGCGGCCAGGGCGTCGGCGTCGGTCTTCAGCTGGTCCGTCATCCCCTTCAGGCTGGTGACATTGGTGGATGCCTGGATACCGGCATACTTGATGCCCATTTCGAAGAGGGCGTCGGCGTTACCGTTGACCGTGGTCACGCGCTCCCGGATCGCGGTGATCTCCTTGTTGAAGCGCTCCAGTCCGCCCACCTGGTCGACTTTGGGCAGCCCCTTGTCGATGGCCTTGCACTGCTCGGAATTGCAGGAGTCCTTGCGCGCTGCTTCAAGCTTACAGGCCAGCGCGTGCACCTTGCCCATGCCGGTCTTAATCGCCTTGATGGCCTCCAGGGCGGCGTTCAGTTTACCCTCCAGCGCCTTGTCCTTACCTACGTACCCGGTCACGTTCACCGCCACTCCGGCGGCGTGGGCGGCCAGGGTGGTAGAGATACAGGTCTGGATGCCCCGGTACTCGGCCCGGATTTTCTGGACGTCCTCGAGGCGGCACACCCGGAGTTGGGTACCTATTTTCCCTTCGTCGTAGCCCAGGCTACCGACCGTCGCGGCCCCGGCGGCCCGTTCCAGGTCGGCCTCCAGGGGGTTCTCCAGGTAATCGTTGAACCATTTCTGGCAGAGCGTTTGGGTACTATCCTCACCGCCGGGGCCTTCGCCGCCGTTATCGACCGGCACTTGCGGATCGTTCATATCGTTGGCCATTGTTCTGTGTATTTTTAAGTGAATGATTTAGATAGCCCGCCACGGCCCGGAAGCCTAGCGAAGCGCCTAGCTCTCCTGCATCTTGTGGCTGAAGCGCAGGATGATGAATTCCGCCGGGCGTACGACGGCCAGGCCGATCTCTACGATCATGCGGCCTTCCAGAATGTCCAGCGCGGTCATGGTGGTACCTAGACCCACGCGGACGAAGAAGGCGTCCTCCGGTACGGCACCGGCCAGCGCCCCGGCCCGCCACTGCAGCGTGAGGAAGTTCTCGATCATGCCCCGCACCCGCACCCACGTATTCGCGTCGTTGGGTTCGAAGACGAACTGCTCGCTGGCCTTCTTGATGGATTCTTCGGCCATGTTGAAGAAGCGGCGGACGGGTACGTAGCGCCACTCGTTGTCGTTGCCCGCCAGCGTCCGCGAGCCCCAGATCAGGGCAGGACTACGACCGGCGAAGGCGCGGATGGCATTGATGGACTTTCCACCGGCTGCATCCACGTTCAGGCCTTCCTGGTCCTGCTTGCTGATCTTGATCGTCGGCCGGATCGCGAGATCGATCGTTTCGTTGGCCGGTGCCTTCCATACCCCGCGGGTCTCGTCGACGCGGGCGTATACCCCGACCACGGCCGCGGATACGGGCAGGGTGAGGTCGATCTGATTGATCGCGGCCTTGGCCTGATTGTACTGGGCGTTGGACTTGCTGGGCAGGGTATCCATCATGGCGTCAGTACCGTCGATGGTCACGGTCACGGCGGTCTCGTCGTAGGCGTAATCCAGGATGGTGTCGATCATCGGATAGTAGACCGCGCCGTACTTGAGTTGGTCCACCGTGCCGGCCAGGGTATTCCGCAGGGTATCGACATTATTGGCCGTAGGGTCGGCCGGATCCAGCCATACGTCCATGACGGTAAAGCGGTCCTGCAGGTCGGCGCACTGGTCCAGGGCGGCCTTATGAAGGGCATAGTAGTCGGCCGCGCTGGACAGGTTGGTGCTATCGGGAAAGACGAGTAACGTCACTTCGTCCACCTTGGCCACTTCAGCCAGGCCGGCCTGCAGAATGGCGAAATCCACCACCTCGCCGCCATTGGCGTAGGAGTCCACCGCCGTGATGTAACAGGGCCCGCCCCCGTTGTCGAAGAACGCCTGCAGCGAATAGTACATCAAATAGTTCGAGCGATTGGCGATGGTGGCCAGGATCGCGTCCGGCGTGACCGAAGTATCGATAGTGACCGTGATGCCCTCCTCCGGCACGGCAAAGCCGTAGTAGAGTTCGTATTCCTTCAGGGAGGTGATGCGGTAAGGGACGTTGAACAGGTCGCCGTCCTCACGGCGTTTCGCCATTTCCGTATAGCCGATGAAGGCCGGAATCGCCGTCTCTACCGCAGCGACGGAGGGCGGGAAGATGGAGATTTCCTCCACATATACGCCGGGGGTTTTATAGGTACTTGCCATGGTGCTGAACTTGCGTTTGTTTGGATGATAAATTCATGGTGGTTCCGGTCACCGGTCGGTTACGAACGGCGTAGGGAAACTGGGGGTAAGCCTGATGTGTACAGGCTCCCCGGGTCACGTTAGCGGCGATGCGGCAGGTCGGTCGTTAGAAAACCACCTTACAGATTCAGTACTCCGAGGTATACTTCGGAGTACACTTTCCCGTCGGGCTCCGGGTGGAGCGCACGGGGATCCGGACTGGGCAAGACATTTGGGCCGTTGCCCCCAGGTAGGGTCACTTGTGAACCAAAACGGGTGAGTGGTCTGGGTGAGTTGGCTACGAGTCGGTTGTGGGTATCAACACTGAAGTCAGCGTTCGCGGTGAGGGTCTGGGTCGGGTGGGCGACGTAGCGCCAGTAGGTGGAGCGGTTGGGAACACGGACCTCGAAAGTCGGATAATTCGTCTCCCCCAGCGCATTCAGGCGCAGCCGGCCGTCGGCTTCGAGGAGCCGCAGGCCGGGATCGACGGCCGGGTGGCCGATGGACACCACGCCCCACGCCCGGGGATCGTACAGGGTGTCATCCAGCAAGATGCGGTGAATAGTTGCGTACCCGATGTCGCTGGTAACCACCAGGTCGTACCAGGCCGGAGTCGGCGCGTCGGACAGGTCGATTTTGACCCGATCCTCCCCGGGGGTGAGCGCTAGTTCCAGGGGCGGCCGCGCGGGGGTACCCCCTAAATCGTTTAGTTCGATGGTAAGCGCGGTGGGATTGATCCCGATTTCCGGAGTCAGGGTGTACTGAAATTTGACGGGTAATAGCACCCGGTCGGCATCGGTAGCTTCCCCCCTTACCGTACCCTCGACCGACCAGCTGGCCGGGTCGGTGACCGGTACCGTCGCGTCCGGCACGTTCCGGATGGCCCGGTACCGGATACCGCCTTCCCCGACCACCTCACCGGCGGCGTAGAAGCGCCGCTGCCGGGCAATGGCGGGCACCGCCAGACTGAGGGGGGCGGCGGGCACGGCTGCCGACCAGTCCGGCCGTTGGTTACTGAAGTAGTAAATGGCCGGCAGGTTGGGCCGCATTCTTTGATTCGTTACGTTGGTCCACTCCCCTCCTTCCCGGGGATAGAGGCCGAAGTGCCACGCCAGACCGGGCGAAGGGGGGGTGGCGGGCAGGCGACCGCCGGCGGGTGCCGGATCCGTAGCCAGGGCCACGAAGAATCCCGTGCGATCCGTCACCAGCTTCATGCGGTGCCCGGCCAGGCTTCGTGCCGTCTGCGCCATGGGCCGTACGTCCACCAGGGTGCGTAGATCGTAGTGGCCTAGGATAGTCGCCACATCCGTCCCATCCGCCACCGGGTCCAGGTCGTTGAATACGATCGCATCTCCCAGGTTCAGGTAATAATCGTGCCGGACTTGGCAGCGGAACAGGCGGGTATAGGTGATGCGGTAGGCCACGGCTCAACTGAGATTTTCGTTACTTACGATTTCCTCGATCAGGTGGCCACTCTCTTTGGCGGCGGCGTCTTCCAGTTGTACCAGGTACACCCGGTACAGCGCGCTCGGCAGCTGCTTGCCCCCCAGTGCGCCCCACAGGTGGTTAAGCTGCTCGAAGGTCATGGTATAAAGGTTAAAGGACAATTCCGCCATCCCCCCGCTCAGGGCTCCGATGCCACCCGGCGCGGGGGTGCGGAACACGCGGGTGCCCTGAAAGAATTCGATCACCAGGCTCAGGATACGCAGGGCCTTGTCGTAGTTGTTCGTGAAGTTGGCCGAAAACAATAGGTAGAGGTTCAGGCTTACCGGGGGGTTGCGGTACTCCAGGGTGCCCGTGAGGCTGTGGGCCCGAACGGTGCGGGTGTTCTTGAGCGAGCTTTCCTCCTCGATATTCACCAGGCTGATGATGAGCTTGTCATCCAGATTCGCTCCGGTTTGCTCGAGGGCCGCCACGTTACCCAGGGCTACTTCCACCACCCCCGCCACGCCTCCGAGGCGTTGGAACAGGTAAGTGCTGAGCGACTGCTCAACCAGGCGGAGGGACTCAAGGAGCATGATTTTGGGGAATCTGAGTTTGTTTAAAAAAAATGACTTTCGGCAAGGCAGCTTACCTAATATAGGCCGTTTAGCGCTAACAATACGTTTTAACACTAATAATTTCGGCTTCAACTACTATTTATCGTGATCATCGCAGCCTTTGCCGGAAGTGCCCCGGCCCGTGAGGCCAGCGTACTTTTGTCGCAAGACCCTAGTTGGATCCCGGGCAAGGGTACATCGTCGAAGATGTCAGGAAATCCGGAGCCCGCGCCAAAGTTGGATGTTTAGCGCGTGCTCCCGGTCCTTTATCCCCCCGAAGGGTGTTCCGTTACATGCCCACAGGTGTTTCCTCTCCTATTTCTTCGAGATTTCCGATGTTTCGCAAGAGGAAAGCAAAACGAAAAACGCCATCCTGCGGCAGCATCCTTTTCGAGACCCCGAGGTACCAAAGGACGCTACGCAGGATGGCGCATGCTGCCGGCTGTCTATAAGCCCGGTTGGGGCTAACCCCGGCCCACAAACGCGTGCTCTTTAGACATGCCGTTACTGTCGTAGTCCAACGCCAGTTGCCGTAGTTCGAAGTGATCGAAAAAGGTAGCCCAACTCACCTCCCGAAACTTTGCCTCCTTGCGGTTTTCCGGCCAGATGATGGTTAGGGGGCGGCTATCGTTAGCAGTAGTCGTTTCTTCGATGACGCCGGGCACGCCGTTGTGCTTGTCGGCCCAGGTTTTAATGATTTCGTGGTTGGTGGTGGCCATGGTTTTAGGAATTGAAGGTTAAAAGGGGTAAGGGATTGAAGGGGCGGCACCTACTTTAAGCGAGTCGCCCTCTTTGGTGCTGTACCTCAACCGCAACGTGAGCTCCCCCCATCCAGGTTCGTACCCGCTACCCCAGCGCTGCGTCTACCCCAGGCCGCAGGCCGTCTACCGCGAGCGCGCAGCGCGAGCCTCTACCGGCAAAGCCGGTCACCGGT
>CAWISE010000006.1:0-7956 GCA_963838715.1 Lewinellaceae bacterium | reverse complement strand
TCCCCGCGTAGAGCAGCAGCAGGGAGGCCCCGTCAGTGGTGGTTCCAAAGACGGCAGCCACGGCATCCGCTACGTCGAAATAGGCAATCAGCGGGTAGTTGGTGATCTCGACGACGTCGCGTGGAAAGAATCCGGTTTCGCCGTAGAAATCCAGCCAGTGGGGCCAGAGACTTACGAACTTGAACAGCATGAAAGTACCCAGGACGATCCGGAACAGCAGGAAACGATCGAATTGTTTATTTGGCTTGTGCATGGTATTCGTAGTTGATGGTTTTGTGATAGGAGGGGCTCAGGTTTTCCTCGCCGTTGCAGTAAGCGTACAGAGAGGAAGTATTGTAGAGATAGAGTCCTGCCTCTATCCGGTCCCCGGCACCGATCTGATTGAGTACCCGGGTGGCCAGGGAATGCATTTTGATATCGAGTAAACGATAGTCTATTTTCTCACGGGCTTCTTTTTCATCCTTAAGCTTGACGATATCTTCCAGGCGTTCGAGATTGCCGCCGAATACCGCCTCCAGCCGCAGGCCCGCCTCGGCGGTTTTGAGCGCGATGTTGTAGTGTTCTTTTATTTTTTCCTCCCCCTGGTATACCTGGAAGAAAGGTTCCAAATGGCCGCAGACCTGGGGTGCGTAGAAGGCATAGGCCGTGTTGGTTCCCGTCAGGTTCTGATAATTATAAAATACGGACAGACTGCGCATCAGGCTCATCGTAGTCTCATCCACCTTAGCGTAGGCCGGGTCTTTTGAGTTGTACAGGTCCCAGTGGGTTTTCATACACTGAGTGATGTTAAAAGCTATCATCAGCCCGAAGTGGAATACCATCGCTCCGACGAAGAGGACTTTCAGTACACGTTTGGTCATGATTCTATAGTGAGGGGGTGAGTAGAAAGGAAAGATGGGGAGGGATGGCATATCCCTCCCCAAGTCTCCGCTTAATCGATGGTCGACTACGGTTTAGTCGATGGTGGTGTAGCCGTAACGATCCAGTACGTTGGTGATCTCCTTGTCCATCTGGGCATCAGCCTGGCTGCGTGCCTCGACAACGACGATCACTTTGTAGGTCTCTTTGCAGGTGTTGGACGTGTGCTCCTTATTGCACTTGACGCTGCTGCCGCGGAAGAGGAGGCCCATTACACCACCGTCACCGATGATGTCTACGCCGAAGGCCGTCTCGGCGGCCTTCAGATCTTCCATGCCGAAGGAGTTGCGCTTGGTCTCGGTCAGGGGCTTACCATTCAGGTAAAGTACGCCGACGTTACCCTCCTCTTTGTTCATGTAGCTGGCCAGTTGCTTGGCGTCCTGGGCGGTTACACCGGCGGAAGCGGGGATGATGATAACACCCTCTTTGGTACGAAGCAGGCTGTCCTTAGCCGTGTCCTCCATGGCGGAGAAACCGAGCATCGAGCAGGAAAGGAAGGCGAAAAGTAAGGTCTTGATAATCATGATAAGGTAATTGAAACTTGCGCTCCTGGTATAAGGCCGAGCTGCTTTTGCCTTTCCTACTTTAATTCGATTTATAGTGGGTATTTCGGAAGTGGACCCCACTTGCTTTTGATTGCCTGACAAAGATCAGGGAAGGAGTGGCCGGTTGAAAAGACAAGATCCTCGGTTCGGCACACCCCGCTTTTGGAAGGTTTACAACAGGATGGTATCCACGATAAGAATGTCCGTCTGCGAGGAGTCAGCCCCGTTATCGTTTACCACTTCGACCGGCTCGTCGCAGGAGCATTCGGAGAGGTCATTCGTGTAGCCGAAGGTGAGTACGGAGAGCAGGAAGCAGAAGAAGGTGGATATCATGAGCTGGATTGTTTTCTCGTTGTTGTTGATACAAAGATTCGGGATTGTCCGGCCCCGCCAAAAGACACTCCTCCCCCTCCGTCACACCGCAAATTTTTTCCTCTCCACCAGGGCTGCCGACGATAGGAGTATTTATTGGCCTTGCACCCGCGCGCCGCCGCCCCGGTAAACGAAAAACGGGCGGAGCGACAAGGAAGCGCTCCGCCCGCGGGGGGGGGGTAGGGAAGTTTGGTCGACGACTACTTTATCGTTACGTAGCCGTACCGATCCAGTACGGCGACTATTTCGGCGTTTCTTTTGGTAGCGGCACGGGCGGCATCCACCTCGACCACTACGCGGTAGGACTGGTTGCAGTGCGTACCGTAGTGTTGCCGGTAGCAGGTCGTTTTATCCGTGACGAAAATGGCACCGGTAACGCCTCCGTTGCCGATGATGTCTACACTGAACTCCGTTCCCAGCGCGCGCAGGTCATTCATGTGGAACGTATTGCCCCTGGCAGTAGTGATGGGCTGTCCGTCGATGTAGATCACGCCGGTGGAGACGGGGTCTTCGTTCAGGTAGCCGGCCAGTAAGCGGGCATCCTTGGCGGTCATACCGGCCGCGGCGGGAATCAGGATGACGCCGTCCTCCGTCTGGAGTAATTGGCCGCCGGTCGGATCGTCGGCGACGGAGAAACCCAGCAGGGAGAAAGTGAAGATGGCGAAGAGGATGGTCTTGATGAACATAGGTAAGGGAATGAGAGAGAACCCGTTGCGGAAGGCCGGGCTGGTTTGCCTTTCCTACTTTAATTTGAATTATCGTGGGTATTTCGGAACGGACCCCACGGGTGGCAGCGGTGCCGCCGGTAGCTACAGCAAAATGGTGTCTACGATGAGGATGTCCTGACCGGAGGAGTTCGTACCGTCGTCGGTGACGACCTCGATCGGTTTTTCGCAGGAACACTCGGAAATATCGTTGGTGTAGCCGAAGGTGAGTACGGAGAGCAGGAAGCAAAGGATCGTAGTGAGCATATCGCGGGGTGGGTTTGTGTTACTGCAAATGTTGGGGTTAGTGCCGCCGCGGCAAAAGACAACAGGTGGCTTCGGTCACACCCGAAAGCTCGTATGGTAAAACTTACTATATTGTTGTTGGATTCCAACAGCCTCAGACATTCATGGAAATAGCCAGAGAACTCATCAAGATCGTCAGTCGCAATAAACGCAGGGGGATCAAAATTTTGGGGGAGGATACCGGAGATACCGCCGATCAGCTGGAAAAACTGTACGGTATCTTGTCGGACGACCGGGAAGTATCCGATCAGGAGATACAGGAACGGTTTTATTCGGGGGACAAGGCCAAACAATTCAACAACCTACTACTCCGGCTGCGGCGACGGCTGCTGAACATGCTCTTCCTCATAGACGCTAAGGAAGGGCAGTACGCCAATCAGGAATCCACGCTGGCCAACACCTGGAAAAACCTGGCCGCCGCAAAAATCCTCATCCGGTACCACGCCTACCACGCGGCCGAGGACGTGGTGGAACGAACCATCGAGCCCGCCCGCCGGGTGGAGAATTACGAGGTAGTGGCGGAACTCTTTCGCATCCGGATGAAAATCCGGGCGCGCAGGGGCGAAATGAATTTCGTGACCACGGACTTCGAACGGTACCAGGACTACCAGCAAAGGGCCGTTCAACTGGCCACTACGGAATATCTCTTTCTGAAGGTCACCTCCCGGCTACACTCCAACAAGATGTTGCCGGAGGAGCTGGTCGTCCCCATCCAGGAAGCACTCGACCAGATCGAGACGTGCAAACGGAAAATGCGTTCCGACCGGCTCATGGTCTACGAGTTCCTGCTTCGCTACTACCTGGCCGCCCAGCGCCATGAGTACGAGGAAGTACACCGGATCGCCAAGCAGGCCATCGCCGAACTGGAAGGATCTTCGTCCGTATCCACCGAGATCATGGGCAGCTTTTACCACATCGTTATGGTGAGTGCCGCGGCGACCGGCGTACTGGAGGAAAGTACCGAAATCGCCCACCGGGCGGAACGCTACCTGACCCCCTACAGCCTCAACTGGGTCGTGGGCCGGGAATTCAGGGTCCTGATCTACCTCTACTCCGCCCGCTACGCCGATGCGCTCGCCCTCTATCAGGAGACCGTGACCAACGTCCGTTTTAAAAAGCTGGAATTACGCACCCGCGAAAATTGGTTGGTAATCGAGGCTTTCCTCCACTTGTTGCTGCTGTCGGGAGACCTGGAGGAAGATCCCGCCCTGCCGCTTCCGCGCTTCCGGTTGTCTAAATTCGTCAATAGCCTCGAGATCGGAGTGAAGGACAAACTCGGCTTCAATACTACCGTCCACCTGCTCCAGATCCTGTTCCTGCTCCAGAATGGCGAGTGGGAAATGCGGAGAACCGTATCTCCGCAACCTATAAGTACGCACAGCGGTACCTGAAGGAGGAACCGCGCACCGAGCGGGCTTACTCCCTGATAAGTGCCCTGAATCAGCTGCCCCGCTCCGGCTTCGACCCGGCGGCGGCCACCGAGCGTGCCGCGCCCTGGCTGTCGAAAATGGGGGAGATCAACCCGCTTTACCGCAGCGACCCCTTTGAGGTGGAAATCCTGCCCTATGATTTTCTCTGGGAGCTGGCCCTGCGCTTTTCCGCCGCCTACTGATTCAACCGCCCCCGGAACATACTCACCCTGGGGTTCGTCGGGTTCCCCGCCGCTCGCCGCATCGTCACGATCTGCCCGGTGTGGTAGATCGCATCCGTCAACGGGCCGTGAATGAGGGTAAAGACCGGTACCTCGCTGCGGGAACCGTCCGGCCGTTCGAAAACGATCGGCCGCCGGGACAGAGAATCGGCCGGCAGGCCCCCGAAGAGGCTACTGGCGGTTTCGAGATGCTGCAGCGTGGCGGTACGGAGTTCGGCGTACGACATTTCGTCGATGCCCGTCGGCTGGTTCACGGGCTCGCGCCTGGCCGCGCTGCAAACCATTTCGGCCAGTCCGAGAATGTGCTCCATCGTCTCCCGGCAGTTGCGGGCCTGCTCGCTGGGGCGGTAATCCAGGTCTTCGGTACGCAGGTTCTGGGTGGCCCAGGTAGTAGCGAAAGCCGAGCGCGTCGATCGTCCGGGCCAGAATGGTGCCCGCCTCGAAGTCCGCCGGCACTTCTTCGATCGAGTAGTAGAAGTCGGAGGGGGAGATCGTGTCCTGGGCCATTAACGGGAAGAGTAACAATAGACAGTTAAAAAGTAGGAAGCTGCGCATGGGGGGGTTGATTACCGGGACAAGATAACCCGGCCAGGAGCAGGCCAGGGCGGGCCACGGGCAACACTCAGGAAAGATTATAGCGGAATTAACCAAAGTTAATTCGGTTGGGTCCGGAAAAGTTATTGGTGAAATTTTGAAAAATTGGAAAAAACCGGACGTAAGGGGGTGACCGTAAGTAAGATGGATCGTCTATATTCACATTGGATTGAGATTTAACCCGCTATTCATGAAATTTTCTTCAAATACTTCCACGCAAAGCAGCCTTCCCCACCAGGCAGTCGAGGAACATCTTTTCGTTCGCCACAACGGAGCACTCGTAAAGCTGGCGATTAAGGACATCACCCACATTACCGCCGACGGCAATTATTGCTACATCATGCTGTCCGAGGGCCGCAAGTACGCGGTTAAAAACAGCCTGAAGGCCTTTAAGGAGCACCTGGTCAACCAGGCTTTCCTCCAGTCGAGCCGCGGGCAACTGGTCAACTTTACCCACGTGGACGAGGTCAACTTCGCCCAGGCTTCCCTGCTGCTCTACGGTGGCGTTTCACTGCCGATCGGTAACGCCTACCGCAAGGAGGTAGAGAGCTGGATCAACAAGGTGTAAGTTCCTCCGCTACCGGTTCTGCAACCGGTACGCCAGCCGCAGGGCTTTCTTACTGGCCTTTGAGAACAGCTTTTTCTCCACTCGTTTGCGGGCCGCCTTCTGGTTGATCCGGCTACCGACGGGGTAGGCATAGAGCTTACTCGTCAGTTTGCCGTACTTCATGCCCAGGGTTTGCAGCAGGTCGAGCTCCTGGATCATCTCTCCCGCCGCCGGGGCCGCCATGCAACCGCCGAGGAGCTTTCCGCCACCGAATAGCCCCTTGGAGAGGTAGAGTACCAGCATCCCGTCGCGGTAGTCGGCGGCGATGGCCCGGTCGTCGTCCGCCAGGGGAACTTCCACGGTCTCGAAGTCGGTGCCGTCGGCTTCCATCTGCTGCGGGGTCAGCCCGAAGGTGGCGATCTCCGGGTCGGTGAACGTCACCCAGCTGAAGTGCTTCAGCCGGTGCTTGCGGTCGATGGGGGAGAGGAAATTCGTCCACAGGTCGGTGTTGTGCTTCTCGGCCCCGTGGCTGAACATCTCGCGGCCGAAGGCGTCCCCCACCGTAAAAATGCGCCTGTTGGTCGTGCGGTAATAATCGTCGGCGACGATCTTCCCGTCCTTCACTTCCACGCCGGCGGCGGCCAGCCCCAGCCCTTCGGTGGTCACGTGGCGGCCGATGGCCACCAGACAGTGGCTGAACGTAATCGCTTCCTCGGGTGCTTCTTTGCCCTTCAGCTGCACCGTGGTGGCGGTGGGGAAACGGTCCACCTCCGTCTCGTTCAGGATCCTCACCCCCTCTTCCCGCAGCTTCTTATCCAGGGCGCGGACGCAGGATGCAGGGTCTTTAGCGTTGATACGCTCGCCCCGGTTCACCATGGTGACGTCGGCCCCCAGGCGGCGGAAGGCCTGCCCCATTTCACAGGCGATGGGCCCGCCCCCGATGATGAGCAGGTGCTCCGGTAGTTCGTCGAGTTCCCAGAAGAGGCTCTCGTTGTCCCACTGCTTGATATTGTCCGCCCCGTCCACGGAGAGTTTATTCGGTTTGCTGCCCGTGGCCAGCACGATGCGGGGGGCGGTCAAGGAGTTGTCGGTCGTTAACGGTCACCTCGTTCTTCCCGGTCAGCCTGGCCGTCCCGATGATGCACTCCAGCCCGTACTCCTCCCGCAGGTGCTCCGGCGACTCGTTGTACCGGATCACGTCCTGCTGCCGGTGGACGTAGGCCATCACCTTTTTGAAGTCGGCCCGGCCACTGGTTTGCAGCCCGAAGTCCTCCGCCCGTTTGGCCCCGGCGAACTGGGCCGCGACGTGGATCAGGGCCTTGCTCGGCACGCAGCCGTAGTTGAGGCAGTCGCCCCCGAAGTTCTTTTCCGTTTTATCGATCAGGGCGACCTGGAGTCCGAAGCTGGCACCGAAGCCGGCCGCGCCCAGCCCGCCGGAACCGGCGCCGATGACGATGAGGTCGTGAGTGTGTTTTGCCATGGTGGTGGTACGGGGTTTGGGTGGTATTAGTTCGTTGGTTGACCGATTGTCGATCTTTACCACTTATCTAGGAAGTACCCCGGTACTGAGTTCCTGAATAAATACCTTACCTCCGTTTGGCCCCCTAAACCCACGGTAATTCATGCCTTTATGAGAAAGCAATTGCTGGTTCTTGCAGGATGTTTTTCAGTCGTATTTTCAATGAGTTGCAGCCGGAAACTCTGAGCCGAAGCGATTTGTGAACCATGGGTCGGCAACGGCACTGCACAACGGGGTTCCCTGGGAGGGAGACATCTCCACTAGCCGATTTATTAGACAATCAGGTGTAGAATATTTTTCATTCAGATTAGAGTTGAGCACCGCAAGCGGTCTCCTTATTGAACGGTTGAGTATTGGTGGCATAACAGCAGATCAGCAGCAATATCAAGATCTTGACAATTTGGAGGAAGATCCATTTACTAACTGATCTTACGCAAGCGTAAGAAATACGACTCTCCACGGAGTTGAACCGAGGGAAGCAGAGTTAATCGGAGGAATAAATTTGCTGTCGCAAGTTTAGAGACAGCGGAGTACGCGTCTGTCCCGGCTCCGCTAACTCTTGAATATCGCGCAGCGATTTCCAACTCCGTTCAACTCTGCTTCCCTCCGGTGGACTCCGTGGAACCAAACAGTTGCGCTTTGCGTAACGTCAGTTAATAATTATACGCTTTTGGAAGGCGACGCCGTCTGTGAAGGGTACGACTTAGATACTTCTGTTCTCAACCAGGTTGTTTTTACTACTTTCGACCTTACCTTCTTCAAACGACACGCCGGCTGTGATAGCCTCGGCCCGGACCGAA
>CAWISE010000005.1:0-10979 GCA_963838715.1 Lewinellaceae bacterium | reverse complement strand
GGGCTACCTTACTTGGTTCTTTTAAGCTACGCGTAGTCACTAGAGCAGCGGCACCGTCCCCACCGCGGCAGACCCATTGCACCAAGGCCCACCCACCACCCTCAATAATTATAACAGTACTATTTAGCGTCTACTGAACAGTAGTAGGGCGTAACCGTAACGGCCGCCACTTCTATACCGACCGACAATCCGTGGAAAGTATCCGTATTTTGAAAGCCTAGATAAGCGGGGGTGAACAGCGTAGTAGCAATCCGAACTTTGCCTGATTGAAAGTTTTTACGTGTCCCTTCCGGCCAAAAAACGGAACCGCCCGCTCCGCTTTCAAATGCCTGAAAGTTATTATGGTCCAACATAATCACGTCGCAGTAATCAGATCCGGGGGGCTGGGTAACAGCATCAATGCCTTTGCTCAAAAAGTCGCCCGCTGTACCGTACCCTCCCGCTTGCAGTACGAAGGCTCCCAGGTCTTTAGCTAGAGAAAACCCCTGCAGTGTTTGGGCGGTAATCGCCTCTTCTCTTGAGGCCGTAAAGATGTAATACCATTCGACGGTATTTGAAGGTAGTTGAATGGGTAGCACCACCCTCGACTTTCCACCTTTCCAGGTTGCATTGGAAGTGCTGTTGATCCACTGCGCCGTCGGCTCCTGTACCGTCACTACTTCATACTTGTTCCTTACCTCCACCCGGCTGTCCATCACTTCCTCCGTATCTGGATTAACGAACCGATCGACCGTCAACCGAAGCCCCCGGTCAAAGGCGTAGTTCGTTTCGATCTGTAGAACATAAATCCCGTCCTTCTGGATGTCAATACGTTTGCCCCTCAGGTGCTCGAACTGTTGGAGGGAAAAGAGAACATTGCCATCCGGATAGCTGCTAAACCGCACTGAATTAGTGCCCTTTTTGTGCTGCTTTTCGATGTTGAGCAGCACTTGGTCCCCCGCCTGAAAGTAGTAGTGAAAGATAGGAATACCCGATTCCGTATAGTCCGCCGCACTGGCATCCTGCGCCGCGATCGTCAGTCCGCCCGGAACGGTAATTTCTGAGTTGATGAGCGTAATCTTTTTTGCTTCTGCTTCCGCAGTCGTACTGGTTGTGGTCGATAAATCTCCCTTGATCTGAAAGATTAAATTTTTGCCTGCTTCCACTTCTAGTATATCCACTTTTGGTTTTCCCGTCTCCTCGAGTAGGCATTCCTGCTGGAGTAAGTGGCTACCGGCAGCTAGCTCAAGGCGTAGTGGCGTGGCGGCTACCACCTCGTAAGTATCACTGGCATCAACGGTTACGGTACAGTCCGTATCACTCACGATCAGTAAGATGCCCATTTCCTGGGCCATTAGTAAGTAACTGCTGAAGAGCAACGGGAAGAGTAAGACTATTTTCATGAGTGGGTGCTTAACGGAGAAAGGGCAACCACCACTGTAGGATTTACTGCAGCGGATAAATGACGAAGATATGCTGTCGAAAAGAACTTCACAAAAACGGAGGGCGCGGTCGCAGGTGCAAAATTGATGATGAATAGCAGGGCGCTTAACGTCATGCCCATCGGCAAAGCCAGTGCCCCCCCGACCCCCGCTGGGGGAGAAGGCGCGCTCCGGGGCCAACCCACCGCCGGCAGCGGCCCGCCAGGTCGGGAAAAAGCCACCAAAACCCGTCAGGTGTGCTGGTTTTGGCGGCTTTTTCCCTCCCGGCGGTCCTGGTCCCTTTGGCGGCTGGGTCCGCCCCTCCGGCAAAACGATCACAAGGCCGCGGCTACGCCGCCCCTAGTTATTAGTTACGGCTTTTTCTTTGCTCTGGTGTTCCTGGTCCCGGGGGCCCCGGCCGCCGGGATGCGGTTTTTGGCGTCGGGTATTCTGATTGCCGGGCTCCGTGTACTGAGCCCTGAGGCGAATCGATAACCTAACCGGCGGCTCTAAAACCGAGCCAACCGGCTGCGCGGGAAGTCCTGAAAACGAAGGGGAAGTTTTATCGGCTATCTCCAACGGCGGCGGGTGCTCCTCCTAAACCTGGAAAAGCCAGGAAACCAAATCGATAAATCTTCACTTTGCGTTCCCGATTTTCCACGAATCACCAGCATTACAAAACAGCTAAACGGCTTACTAGCAGGGCATTAAATAATTAAAAATAATACAAACAAAAAGTAGTAAATACTTGATTGTACCACAAAAATCCGTAAATTAGTAAGGCATTAAGGGCTGATAACCAGCTAGTTAGCCCACTTTTTAAAACTTAATAGATAAACACATGTCCTT
The DNA here is from genome assembly GCA_963838715.1 of Lewinellaceae bacterium. GTDB lineage: Bacteria > Bacteroidota > Bacteroidia > Chitinophagales > Saprospiraceae > Neolewinella. Next base: position 8,730 of record CAWISE010000005.1, on the reverse strand, counting down.
AGATTCACTCCTCCAAACGGCCAAAGGTCTGCCCGGTTACGAGCTATGGGAAGAAGTCGCCCCCCGCGCCTTCCTCCTTGCGGATATCGTCCCCGGCATCTACCAGACCATTGACGTCATCCCCGCCGGCCCCAACTGCTTCGCGGCCCTCACCTCTTCCCCACTCGGCTTTATGGAAACCCTGCCCACTGGCTGGACCGAAATCAGCCGTATGGAAGGGCACTTTATCTCCGTCCTCGTTCCCGACGGCACTACCGCCCAGCAGGTACGCGAAGAACTCGCGTTGGCCCACGCGCCGCACCTGCTCCCCCGGCTCAACCTTGACCAGCAACTAGCCAGTTGGCTCGAAAACGAAATCTACGGTCCCGTCTGCGAGAGCAGCCTGGAATACTGCGCCGAAATGGACTGGCTGTACAGCTAATCCCCCGGCGGGCGGGGCACCTCCCCGCCCGCTCCTCAATCCCTTTTCATCACCCAATCAAACAGTTGCCATGACAACTAAATTCCCCCCACTCTCCAACCCCGCCTCCTTCGCCAACATTGTCGTCGAGCGGATCGCCTACCGAGCTGGTACCCCCCGCAATTACCGCTTCAACGCCAAGCGGGGTACCCTCAACTACGAGGACCAGGAAGCAATCACCACCACCGGCTCCACCTTCTCCCTCATCCCGCTGGCCTTCCGCATCTTCTCCGCCCCCCTCTTTAAGAGCGAGCACCGCGACTGGGTCGAGCTCTTCTTCCTCAATCAGTCCGGCCACCTCTGCGGCCTCCTGTTTCACTCCTCCAGCGTCGACCGCCTCGAGCAGGCCATGGCCCGCGATCTCTTCTACGAAGACCTCAGCCTACTGGATTGCGTGCTTACCGTCCGGCCCATTTCCCGGACTCACGAAAAGTACGGCCCTTACTACGTTGCCGACTTCCTCTTTGAGCCCCTCCCCGAAGCCGCCGCGCAAAAGGCCGCCGCCATTCGCGCCGCCCTCTCGCCCATCTTCCGGGCCGATACCGTCACCGAGGAAAAGACCATCCACCAGCAGGAAGGGTACCGCACGGAAGCCGCCGCCCCCTCGCCGCTCTCCACGGCTACCCAAAACACCGGCCCCCACCCCGTAAACAAGGCTTCCCGTGCTGCTTAGGGATGCACCCACTCCGGGTCCCGTATCCGACAACACCCCCCGGCAACGGGCCGGGGGGCAGCCCGCGCTACCGTACCACCGCCACGGTGGGCATCCCACCACGGCCGTCCTGCTCTTCGATCCGGTACTTGAATCCATCACGCTGTTAGACGTCCGGCTGCGCACCAGTACCCTGCGCAAGCTAGTAGACTGCATCGAGCTCAATCACCAGGATACCGGCCGCTACCGCATCTACTACATGACCCAGTTCCCCCACGAGCAGACCTACCGCAGTATCCTGCCCGACTGGCCTACCGCGTTCCAGGGTAGGCTGATCATCACCGGCCCCGCAGGAACACCCGTACCGGAACACGTCGCCGATGAACTCATGCAGCTCACCCGGTTCCGGGTCTGCAACAGCTACCGGCAGTAGCACAGCTTACATCTTTACTCCTCCAATAATTTCTTAAAATATGTTATCGTGAAACGCACCACCCGCGTAAGGCCTGATCTATGTCAGGATGTCACCAATCGCATCATCGACCAGCTGGAAAGCGGGGTAGTCCCCTGGCACCGGCCCTGGCATCACTACGGTCCGGCCCGGAACTACGCCACCGGCCACGTCTATACCGGTATTAATGCTTTCCTGCTCAACTTCCTTTGTCCGGCCCCGCTGCCGTTCTACCTGACCTACAAGCAGGCTAAGGACCTGGGCGGCCAGGTCCGCAAGGGGGCCACCGCCGAGCGCATCTTCTTCTTTACAACTTTATATAAAGATGAAAACGGGAAGCGAATCTCAGCCAAGGAGGCTGGCCAGTATAATCGAGCCGGCCAGCAAGTGCAGTACATCCCCATCCCCAAGACCTTCGCTGTGTTCAACATCGCCGACGTCGACGGCATCGACTTCGACCTCCCGGATACTTCCGCTATCCCCTGCGAACCCATCACCGTCTGTGAAGAACTACTCATCCAGCTGCACGACCTCCCCGAGATCGTCCACCTTGACCCTACGGCGGCGTTCTACTCTCCTAAGCGAGACACCGTCAACGTCCCACCGCTCTCCCTTTTTGAGAGCGCCAACCACTACTACAAGATCCTATTTCACGAACTCACCCACGGTACCGGTCACGCCAGTCGCCTGTCCCGCCCCGGTGTGCTCGAGATAAAAGCCCAGGACCACCCCGCCTACGCTCAGGAGGAACTCATTGCCGAACTCGGCGCGGCCTTCCTCTGTCACCACGCCCGAATCGATGACCCCACCACTGACGAGCAGTCCGCCGCCTACATCGACGGCTACCTCTCCTGCCTGCGCAACGACAAGCGCCTCATCTTCCGCGCCGCCGCCGCCGCCCAGCGGGCCGTTGATTACCTACTGGTCCCACCTGAGTAGGGTGGGGCAGGGGGCACAAAAAAGCGCACCGGCCCCAGGGGACCGACACGCCGAAAAAACTTAATAGATAAGCTACGAAAGTAAGGAAAACTGAGAAGATTATCTGCGTAGAACACCAAGAAAGGTCCGTGTTCAACAGCCTATTACTTACCCACCAATCAGTATCTTTGAAGCAAGTATCAGCCCTATGAACCGCCTCTATATCTACCTGCTTTTACTCATTCCAACTTTTGGATTCTCGCAATCCATACCTCATAGCGTCGGCTTGCTCGATGTCAACCAGGATCCTACTTTTGTCAAGGGACTACAGGAAACCGTAAGCGCCCCTAACGGAGTCTACCTCAATCATGGATTTGGAAGGAACAGCAGCTCCAACACGATCTCTTTTTTTGACGGTGCCACCTGGCGGGAACTGTACTCTTCCGTAGAAACGCTCCAATTGCGGGGAGCAACCGATAATGGTGCCTTCGTCGTGCAGCGGATCGCCGGGGAAGTATTTAACCGACACATCCTTTTCGTCGACCGATTGACCGGGCGTGCCGACACCATCAGTTCCGTACTTACCCCCAATCCTGAAACCTTCCAGGTCGGGAATGATTTTTACACGCTGACCTTCCCAACCGGTGTCCGGAAATATACCGACGACGGTACCGAAGTAATCATCGACACCGATCACCAACCCCAAAATGGATCCAGTCAACCCAGTGCGTTCAACAACCAATTGGTGTACCGAAACCGTAATGATTACTACCTAAGCGATGGCACCGCCGGCGGGGGACGGTTACTCTTCGAAGGAGCAGATCAATTAATTGAGCTCAATAGTCTCCTGTTTCACTTTGGCCGCTCTTCCCTAGCAGCGTACGATCCGGCAACCGGCACTGTCGTTTCCTTGAAACAAAATTTACCGAACGTACCCGGAGGACTCGTCCGCAACCTGGCTGAACCAACCCTAACGCCTAGTGGACTACTGTTTGTAGCCACCACGGAAGCCGGTGGACGAGAACTTTTTATTACTGATGGTACGCCGGAGGGAACCCGCCCTCTGGAAGAAATTATCCCAGGCCCGGAAGATGGGGTAGGCGGTAGATCTTTCCTGAATCTCAGCGTCAGCGACTCCCCTTATCTCCTGTTTCGCAAAGAGTCAGGCGACCTCGACAATGAGATTTGGATATCGGATGGTACCAACGCCGGTACGTATCCCATTCTAACCATCACCGATGACCGCCTTGTCTTCTCTAATACCGTGCGCCAGGAGCTAGCCTCCGACGGAACGCTTTACGTAATCGTGCTCGCCGGTTCGGCAGTTGCCTCCAACACGCTTCTGTACACCTTGTTACCCTCCACTGGACAGTCCGCCACCCTGGTTGCCAACATTCCCTTCAGTCTCAGTCCCAACTTCCAGATGCGCACGCTCAACAATCGCCTCATTGGTGGAGGCACTTCCCGCAACGACACCCTGTTCTCCTACGGCCCCACTCCCGGAGATGTAGCCATCATCGGCGTAACGGGCTACTCAACTAACTATCTATTCTCCAGTGACAGCCTGCGCTTACTGACCTTCAATCCCCTGAGTGGACCAGACACCATCTACCACACCCAGGGTCGTACGGGCGATCTGACTCCCTTCTTTGTCACCCAGTCCAATGCCTCCGGCGCCACCACGTACCTCAAATTGTTCTCCTTTGCAGAACTACAGTACGCCTATATCTTCGACCCCGAGCGGGGAGAATCCATCATTCGCCTTGACCTTGACGCGCTCGCTACGGAGTACCTGGTGGATCTCTATCCCAATACCGCCGGATCGAATATCAGCAACGCGCACGGACTAGGCAACTCCGTAGTTTGGAGGACCAACAATTTTGGCGAACCAAATAGAGTCTACCTCAGCGACGGGAGCCTAGTGGGCACCCGAACGCTGCCGCCAGGTGGCGTTAGCCTATCCAGTGCACCCCCTATCGGTCACATTGGAAGTCGCTACTACTTTAGTGATAGTTTCGGAGGGAGAGCCACCTCCGAGATTAATACCATCACGGGAGAAGCCCGGAGCATTACGAATCTATATCCTGGTGGTGGAGAATATCAGTACGGTAGTTCAGCAGTGCTCGGCAGCAAAATTTACGCCCAGCGCAGGAAAACAGCCTTCTCCCCAACACGCTACGTGTATGAGTTAGTAGAGATCGATCCATTAACCAACACAAGCCGTATCGTGAGCGCGGATTCCACCTCCAATCATAATCTCCGTGGCCTGAACACGGGGGTAGTTACCGACGAAAGCGTCGCGTATTTCATAAGCCTTCAGGAAGGGGGATTTGGAGTGAGTAGCTATCGCCCGGGCTCGGACGCCGCCTTGCCACTGGGTAGACTAGGAACCACCGGCAGCGTTCGGCTGTCCCAATTGGCCAACCGAGTCTACGTGGCGTATACGGACACCGCCGGTATGGTGATTGACCAACTGCTGTCACCCACGGCAATGGGTCCCCGCATCGCTACTATTGGTTTAGCGAGGGGAGTAGCCCTGTCCGGACTGCTTGTCGCGGTAGACTACCAAGCGAGCCGCGGCGTACTCACCATTGACCCTGCTACCGGTGCAACTACTACCCTTGCTGATCGTGGTAGCAACTTCAGTGGAGTACGGGACTTGGTTGCCCTCGGCCCCACCCAAGCCGCTTTCCTCCGGGAAGCGACGGAAGACAATTGGGAAATTTGGATCACCGATGGCACACTAGAAGGTACCGCGGTAGTCGCTGATCTTCCGGGCACGCAGCCAGCTCAATCAATGGTTGCCCTCGGAGATTACCTCAGCATCATTGTCGATCGACAACTGATGCTATTCGATCCAGTTACGGGAGTCTTCGACTCCGTAGACCTGCAGTTGACCACCAACCTCAACCAACCAGCCCAAACGGTAGCCGGTAACCGGGTATACCTAGCGGCCATCCATCCCGAGTTCGGAGAGGAGCTGCACTTCGTCAGTGTCGCGGAGCAACGTCTGGTATTCGGCCGGATCTACCGCGTTGGAGAAGAAACCGGCGCAGCCGGTGTAGCAGTAACGATCACGGATAACAGCGGAACACGCCAAACCTTTACCGACCCACTGGGTAATTATCGCTTCTCAGTGCGTACGGGCACCAACTACACCGTACGTCCGGAACCCACAGACTGCTACACCAGCGTCGCCCTACCGGATCAGTATAACTTTACCTTTTCGCCCGACTCCGTCTATGCCCTCGACTTCTATCTGACCCCTCAACCCGGACCCGCTCACTTCCGGACCCGCCTGCAGTCCGGACCCATTCGCTGCGGCTTCACCGTGCCCTTCTGGCTAACCGTCATCAACGATGGCTGTTCAGCAGCCCCCGCCACCGTTCACCTGAACCTGCTCGATCTAGTTACCTACTCCGGGGCCGACGTCCCACCAACGACTACCAACGGCACCCTGCTAAGCTGGGCTGTACCCCCCTTGTCGCCTAACCAAAGCTACCAGGTACTCCTGGAACTGACGATGCCCGATGAGCGCTTTAACGAGCAGTCAGTACCCCTGGTAGCCTACGCGGACGGCGGCAGCAGTACGGATACGTTCACGTATAGTCAGCAACTGCGCTGTGCTATTGACCCTAACGATAAACTCGTAGAACCAAGTCGCCCCGAACCCTCAAACAGTAATTATACGGAGTTTGCCGAGGCCCTGGTGTACACCATTCGTTTTCAGAATACGGGGTCAGACACAGCCTTCAACGTTCGGATCGAGGATCAGCTGCCAGTGGGGTTAGACTACCGTACCTTCAAGCCACTCGCTGCCAGCGCCCCGTACCGTACCGAGATCGATGACAGCGGCCTGGCAATCTTCTATTTCGACAACATCATGCTGCCCGATAGCAATGTTAACGAAATCGCCAGCCATGGTTTTATCACCTTCGAAGTGCAGGCATTCGGTGACCTGGAGGAGTTCGCCACGATCGATAACACCGCCGGCATCTTCTTTGATTTCAACGCCCCGGTCATCACCAACACCGTAAGTTCCACCTTCGTTACGGCACTGGACGCGGACATGGATGGATATGCTTTTTACGAAGAGTGCGATGACACCGATGCCGCCATCAATCCCGCCGCCCAGGAAATTGAGAATAATGGCATCGATGAGAATTGTGATGGCGAAGACACAATTGTCGGAGTTGTCAATCCACTCCCCGGTCACTTGTTGGCTTTCCCCAACCCGACGACAGGACTGTTCCGGCTGCGCTATGACCTCCCAGCCCAGCTGAGGGTACGCGTACATAGCGTGACGGGCAGCTTAGTCATGGAGCGAGTCTTCGACCAGCAAACTACCCTGAATTTCGACCGATTATCGGCAGGACTCTATCTAGTTCGCGTAAGTGATCCACGTACCGGTGCGGCACGTACCTTGCGAATTGTGCGGCACTAGGGCGAGGACGCAGGTGCAAACTTTTCAAATACCTGTTTTGCCCAAAACCAACTCAGGAAGACGATCGTCCGACCCTACTACCCGAGGACGGTAGCAACATAGCTGTAAATGGCAGAATTCTGCAACAAGTGCGCCAATCGCTTTGACACAGTAGCCGACTGCAACGTCGAGCTCGAACTCAGCCGTTTGTCCGCGGGCCAACAGCGCGCCCTCCTCTGCGAAGGCTGCCAACTCTTCGCCATCATGGTCGATCACGATGGTAAGGCCTACCGCGGCTACCACACCCCTACCGGCATCTGCTGGATCGAGGAGCGTGCCGACTTAGTATAATCCGTCACGGAGCGGCCAGTAAACCACATTTAACAGTTCCAGGGCTTGATCTACTCCCCTGATCCCCATATATTTAGGGACCTAATCACCTGAAACCATGTTAACCGAAATCCGCTTGCCCCTCCAGCAGGTGCCCCGCACCATCCTGCGCTCCATCATCCAGGATGCCTACTCCCTCGGCGGCGACATCCCCCGCTTTGTCATCCTCGGCATCCGCGCCCGGGTCGTCCGCTATTACCGGGTAGGGTAGCGCCTACTTCAGTTCCAAGTGCCTATGTTTCGTCCGGTGCGCCTTTACTGGCTACCTACCTTCCTACTGCTCTGTTGCTGTTTAGGATGTGGCCGCGCACAGCCGCTGGCGAAGCTCCACACCTATTGTGGGAAGGCCACCCGCTACTGTCAGCCCCTCACGGAGTTCCGCCGCCGCCACCCCGGTCTCCTCCCCGTTGACCCTGGAATCGTTGAACTGCGTGGAGACACGATCTACTGGACGCCGCCCACGGAGCAGTCCCTGGCGGCTGGCGGTCTATCCGTCTACCTGGAAACAGCCGATCGTCATTATCATTACCGCCATTATCCACCCGGCCAATTCGCCGGCCAGGTCCCCGCACCCCATACCGGCAACTACCTACTTCAATTGAGTGGTCCACGCCCGCTCTTTCTAGTGGTTGAACGACGGCGTACTGGCCTGTCCATCATTTGCTACGGCCTTCCTGATCTGTAGCTGTGATAGCTGGTTGGGGTCATTCTACGCAGTGTAGAGACCTTACTACCCATCTTTCGGAGTGTTACCGTTTACATCCTGTAAATCCAAGATTACATTCGGTTCGCCATACAGCTCAGGACTATGATTCGTAGTAAAGTAGGGTGCTCAGGGCGTGGACGTAGGTGCAGCGTTTATCGATACGGCAGGGTAGGGGACGATAGCAGATCTTATTACGTCTACACTATCGGCTCCCATCGCGTGACGGTCTATTCAGAGCATTGTCCAACTTGCTGTTGGCTAACTCGCTTTCCTTTTCTCCGTCAGAATTACGGAGAAGTGACGATCAAACAGGTTGAGCTCATACAACTCTTGTAATTGCTTCTCGCTGAGTCTACAGATGCCCATTTGGACCTACTACTATCGCAAAGGCATTCGCAACACCGTCGGTTACCTAACCTATCACATGCCACGTATTTGCTAAATTTAAGTAGATCGTCTGCTCATAACCTGCTGGGTCCCTGCTCCCTGACCTCTCCTCGCACCAGCGGCTGTCCCTGATCACTGCAAGGGCGCAGCTGCGGGTGCAAAAAAGGACGAAGAAGCGATAGGCTTGACCCCGGAAGTTATACCCTGCTATAAAGCTACACTCATGCTGGACGCTCTATTAAGCCCTTATTGTTTAAAATAGATAAAAAATTGATGGTCAGATTATTACGGCAATATTGCAGCCCTATTTCAGGGAAAAATTCCGCCGCCCATAATTAAGTTT
>CAWISE010000004.1:0-26923 GCA_963838715.1 Lewinellaceae bacterium | reverse complement strand
CTATATACTTAGAGCTCAAGCTATAACTAATGACACTTATTCCCTCCTAGATCGAAAGAATGTCGCAGATAAGTTATCTGCTGAGGGGCTTAGAAGTAGATTTAGATCTAACGATTTTCTCACGAACGAGATTGCAGTTGTTACTGCTAGTATTTTTATCTGGCATGTGTCTGCTGATACAAGTGCAACTCAGACGTATTATGATAACAACATTCTCAACAATTCATCCCTAACTATCGACGAAAGGATTGATCTTGTCCGGATTGGCAGTCGTGTTCCTCGACTGGGTATACTTCAAGCAGATTTTGAGAACTCTACCTATGAGATGATACAAGGGATGGAGAGTAGCCCTGAGGAGATAGCTAATTATTATATTAAATTAGCACGATCTGTATTATCTAACGGGAAAGACAACGCAGCTGTTTACTTTGATGACGCAGTGGAAATTGTTTCCAAATTCGGAGATGAAATCGTTCAGCGTTGGGAGGCACTGGAAGCATTAGGTAATCATGCAGGGTCGATTGCTTATTATGATCAACTGGCTTACCGTTTCATCCGATGTGGTGAACTGGTTGGGCAGTTTGTAGATAGAGAAAAGCATTGGAACAGATCAGGTGTAATACTCACTGGTCTTAAGATGTCTGGGCCGATCGCTATATCAGCTTTGAGCCGATGGAGAGATAGAGAAATTGGGCGGTTTGAGTACCAGTATGAGGATATGTTAGCCTCACTAATTAAGGCGGGATTATTACATCGCAAGTTGGTTGGTCAATGGCTAGGCTTTTAGAAGTCCACACCTTTAAATTTTTCCACTTGTGTATGACTAGAGCGGCTTCTAAAAGAGTTAGGGATCAAATTTTTATAGAACCCCCACCTTTTCGGCTACGAAGCGGAAGTACCGCGCTGGTTGACGGTACCGGCGGACACCGCCTCGCCGTCCGCTTTGCGTACCGGTCCCGGCTCGCCGGTAATCCATGCTCTCGTCGACTAGCTCTCCCCCTCGGTGACCTGACCGTCGACGGGGATCCGTTCGCCGGGCCGCACGATAAGGGTCTGCCCCACTTGCACCTCAGCAATGGGGAGCTCCACTTCCCGACCGTCGACCACGGCGCGCACCGTATTGGGCTGCAGGCCGATTAGCTTCTTAATGGCCGAGGAGGTGTTGGACTTAGCACGCTCCTCTAGCAGTTTGCCTAGAGAAATAAAGACGACGATCACCGTAGCCGCCTCGAAGTAGACGTGAGGTTCTAGTCCGCGTGCCAGCCAGAACTGGGGGTATACCGTATTGAAGACACTAAACAGAAAGGCAATACCGGTGCTGAGGGCGACCAGGGTATCCATATTCGCGGTGCCGTGCCGCGCCTGGCGGTAGGCCCCAACGTAGAAGTGACGGCCGAACCAAAAGAGTACGACCGCGGCCAGCACCAGGGAGATCCAGCGGCCTGCCTCCCACTCCATCAAGAACATACCAATCACGAAGACGGGTAGGGTAAATACCGCAGCCCAGAGGGTACGTCGCTTAATCGTCTCGTACTCAGCTTCCTTAATTTCCTCCTGGGCGGCATCGGGGTCATCGCTGTCGATAAGCAAATCATAACCGACGGCCTGCACGGCACTGCGGAGGGCCTCGGCGGAGAGCTGGCGGTGGTCAAAGTCCACCTGTGCCGTAGTATTGGCGTAGTTGACGCTCACGCTCCGTACACCCGGTAGTTTACCGATGATGGTCTCGACGCTGGCCGCACAGCTGGCGCAGCTCATACCGGTGACGGGGAAGGTCATGGGGTGGGTGGACGTATCGATCTCTGCTAGCAGTGCCATGGTCAAAAGTTCTTACCCTGAAAACACCTAAGGCACGGCTTACGGTCTTGTTGTATTTTGCTAATACACCCTACTTTTTGCGGCTTTTGCCGCCTGCGTGAATTAAGCATTCAGTTTACCCCGGAGCAGTTGTGCGTTTACCGCACAGATTACCGTGCTGGCGCTCATGAGCGCCGCCCCGATAGCCGGACTGATGAGCAGACCGGGTACGATACCCATGGCCAGGGGAAGGGCTACGACGTTATAGCCGGTAGCCCACCAAAGGTTCTGGATCATTTTTTGGTGGGTTGCCTTACCGAACAGGATCAGGTTAGCAATGTCCCGGGGATCGCTATTTACCAGCACGACATCGGCCGTCTCGGCGGCCACGTCCGTGCCCGATCCGATGGCGATCCCCACATCGGCCTGTGCCAGGGCGGGCGCGTCATTCACCCCATCACCCGTCATGGCCACGAACTCGCCGGCGGCCTGTAGCTCCTTGATCTTAGCCTGCTTTTCCTCGGGCAGTACTTCGGCCAGGTAGTCGTCCATGCCCAGCTCGCGGGCCACGGCCGCGGCGACCCGTTCGTTGTCTCCAGTCAGTAGGGAGCACTTGATGCCGTTGTCCTGCAGGATCTTAATAGCCCCGGCGGAGCTCGCCCGCACCCGATCGGCAAAGGTCACAAACCCACCCAGCTTATCCTCGATGAGGACGAAGATCTTCGTCTCCACGGCTTCACTGTCCTCTACCGGTGCGGTAATGCCCGCCCGTTCCAGCATGGGGTACCCCCCGGCGCGTACCCGTTTTGCGTTGACCAATTCCACTCACCCCCACTCCAGCTTCGTAGGTAAAGTCACTGCTACTGGGTACTTCGATACCGCCGGCCTTGGCGCGGCGCTGCAGCCCCTTAGAGATATGGTGTTCGGAATTGCTCTCAACAGCAGTGGCGTAGCGCAGCAGCTCGGTCTCATCGTAAGCTGGGTCAAGCGGTACGATCCGCGTCACCTCGTGGGAGCCCTCGGTCAGCGTACCCGTCTTATCAAATACGATGGTCGTGATCTTACGGGAGTTTTCGAAGGCGGTGCGGTTGCGGATCAGTAATCCGTGTTTGGCCGATACGCTCGTCGAGATGGCCGCCACCAGGGGAATCGCTAGCCCCAGGGCATGGGGGCAGCTGATGACCATTACGGTTACCATCCGTTCCAGGGCAAAGGCAAGCGTACTACCCAGTAGCAGCCAGACTGCAAGCGTTCCGAAGCCGCCAACTAGGGCAACGATCGTCAGCCAGAAGGCGGCCCGGTCGGCTAGACGCTGGGTCGTGGATTTTTGTCCCTGGGCGTCGCGTACCAGTTTGACCACGCGCGAGAGGTAGGTGTCTTCCCCCGTTCCACTGACCTGCACGCGAATCGACCCACTGCCGTTGATCGATCCGCCGATCACCTCCTGGCCCCTCGTTTTAGTTACCGGCTTGCTCTCCCCAGTGAGCATACTCTCGTTCAGGTCCGTGCTTCCCTCCGAGATCTTGCCGTCGGCGGGCACCTTCTCGCCGGGTTTGATGAGGATGGTATCGCCCGCCTTTAGGGTATCGACCCCCACTTTCGTGATCTGGTCGCCGCGTACTAGATTAGCCTCGGCGGGCATCAGTTCCGCCAGGGCTTCCAGGGCGCGGCTGGCCCCGAGAACGGAGCGCATTTCGATCCAGTGGCCCACCAGCATCACGTCGATCAGCGTGGCCAGCTCCCAGAAAAAGGTCTTCCCCTCCAATCCAAAAACCACCGCCGAACTGTACAGGTAGGCCGCCGAGATGGCCACGGCGATGAGGGTCATCATCCCCGGTACCCCCTTACTCAGTTCTTCCTTTAGCCCCTTAAGGAACGGCCAGCCCCCGTAGAAGTAGATGACGGACGATAGGCCAAACAGCACCAGCATCTGCCCGGGGAAGGACCAGCTTATCCCCAGCCACCCCTGAATCATCGGGGCCAGCAGCAGTACCGGGATGGTAAGTGCCAACGATACCCAGAACCGACGCCGGAAGTCCTCGATCATCATGCGGTGGTGATCGTGGTGGCTACCGCCGCCGCCGTGATCCATCTTACTGTGATCCATTTCACCGGAACCCCTCTTGCCGTGGTCCATCTTACTGTGGTCCATGGATCCGTGATTATCCCGACTGATGGCACTTTCGTGGCCGTGCTCGGTGAGTTCCACCAGGTGATCTTCTACGGCTTGTACTTTATCGGCAAGCAAGAAGTCCCCGGCCTGCGCCAAGTGGCGATTGATCTCTTCGGTGGTGATGTGGCGCGACATCGTAACGACTGCCCGGTCCTCGTTGAGGACTACGGCCTCTACCCCCCCGATACGTTCGAGTGCCCGTTGAACGGTGGCCGAAGTGGTCCGGTCGTGTATTCCGGCGATGCGGTATTCGTGGGTCATGGGTTTGGGATTACTGAAGGGATGTTAAGGGGAGGGATACTCGCAGGGAATCCCAGGACATACTGATGGTCCCCACCCCCTCGCCGGTTGCCGTCACCGCATAAGTTAGGGCCTCCACCGAGTGATCCAGTACCTCGGGCCGCACCCGCAAGCGGAGCACGTCGCGCGTCTCGTCGTAGTCATCGGCCAGGTGCTGTTCGTAGTTCTCGTTGAGGATAATGGTCGCATTCTTCCCGGCCCGGAATGGTGAATAGGGCATAGGTGCCCGCGGCCACTTCCCGGCCATCGATCCTCACCGGGCCGCTGAAGTTGACCGAGGTAGCGTTGTGTGCTCCCGTAGCCCAGACCCGGTCGTAGGCCACCAGTCCGCCCCAGATCATGCGTCCACGTTTCCCGGGGGAGGAGTAATCAACGTGCACGTGCGTATCCCCGATGGATCCCATGACGGAGGTGTGCGGACTCAGTGGTTTGGCCTTGGTTTCCACCGCGCCGTGGTCGTGTTCCGAAGTCGTTTCGGTTGCGGGAACGCCGTCGTTCGTGGTGGCGGGCGCGCAGGTGTAGAACAGTACCGGGAATACAAGCAGGCAGAAAATTCTTGTTGGTATGATCATCGTTAATCTTTGTCGGTGAGTGAAATGAAGGAGGAAACGGCAAATACGGTCGTCGTAAAGCCCAGCACCATCTCGCCCCACACCACCACTTTGGCCGGATAAGAGGCCGGAACGTATTCTCCGAAACCGGTAGCCGTGAACGTCACGGTACTGAAGTATAATCCGTCGACGAAGCGGTAGAACAGGGACGCGGGTGCGAAATTCTTAATTGCCGCGCCGTCCGCCAGGGTCAACAGGCAGTAGTTAACCCCGTAGGCGGTAACGAAGAAGGCGGTCATTATGGCCAGGGAAATCAGGCAGTTGGAGACGTCCATATCCTTCCCGTTGATGTGGTTGAATACCCGGCGAAAGGTCGTAAAGAGATAGAAGCAAAGTTGCGCGGTAGCGATCAGCGCCACCAGGGCGGCGGTAAAGGCAAGCTCCAGCCGCAGGGCCACGACCGACAACCCCGCCCCAACCGACAACAGGCCTATTTCCCGTACCAGTAGCCCCCACTGGATGGCCCTACCCACGGAAGAGCTGGATTAGGGTGATTAACACACCGGTTCCCAGTAGCAGTAGGATGATCGATGTGATAATTACGTTCAGGGTCCGTTTGAACTTGCCCTTCGGCGCATCGGGTCGGCAGCAGTCCTTCATGACGGTCGCTTTTAGTGTTGGTGTACTTCGGTAGATTCCACGGATTCCTCCTCGAGGTAATTCCCCTGCACCCCGACTCCGTGGATGTAGACCAGCGTGCCCCCGTAGTGCCCGGCCATGCCTACGGTAAAGGCCGAGCCGGCTACCACCGCCATCACCACCAGTTCGAGCCATTTACGATCCTTCAGTCCCCACAGACTCACCGCCTTCAGCGCCAGGGCGGTCCCGCTGAGCCAGAGGGTCCAACTGGCGTAAGTATCGTGCAACGAGAGTACTTGCTGGGCGGCCGGAGTAAGATCATGGGTGTGGGGATGCGTCCACTCACTCGAGGCCACCGCACCCGCGACCCCGCCCAGAAGTAACAGCAGCGTGATCCAGTTTAGGGGCTTTTTCCACAGGAACAGCGAGGCAAGCTGGGTGCTCGCCGCAATGATGAGCAGCATAATGGGCACGTGCACGACCAGCGGGTGCAAGTTGGGAAAGTCCGACAGCGAGGCCTGCACGACGGAGGATTCCGCTAGCTGCTGCGCCTCGCCTATCGCCGGTAAAAACAGAAGCAGCAACCAAATACGCGAAGTTTTCATAGCGTCGTTTTTTAATGGCATCCTATCATCACTTACCACATGACCTTGAGGCCGGCACCAACACCGTAATCACTATCGTACCGGGCCTCCACACCAAAGTATTGACCCAGGATATAGCTGGTGCCGAAAGTGTACTCAAATTTCTGCCCAGTAAAGCTGTACCGGCCCTGCGCCGAAGCCCGCCAGCGACTCGTGAGGGGAATGTCCTCCCGCTCCAGTTGCAGCTCGAAGCGACCGCGGTGGTCTACCCGTAGATCGGACCAGACCATCATGGGCAGAAAGTAGCGAACGCCGACCAGGGCGACGGCTTCGGTTTCCAAATTTTCTCGACCGAGTTCCGGATCCATTACTTGAGTACCGTCATACTCGAAACCGGCGTAGGCTGACAGGTACTGCCGGGGGCCGAGGTAACGCATGGCCTTGCCCTCCACCTCGAAGTTGCCGTTGTAGTCGGCGTCACCCTCCAGGCTAAACTCGTTATAGATGTTGAAGTAGGCGAAGTCGGCCCACGCCCCGCTGCTTAGCCCGCTTACGGAGGCCATGCCGAAGTACTGGCGGTCGTCCATGGCGAATTTGTCGTAGTCTTTTTTGTCCGCTACGAGCAGGTCCGAGCTACCCTCGTAGCCAATGATGCGCGCCATGCCGGACATCATGTGGTAGAGCAGGTGGCAGTGAAAAAACCAGTCCTTATCCTCCGTCGCCGCGAACTCGATGATGGTCGTTTCCATCGGAGCCACGTTAACGGTGTGCTTCAGGGGGGAGTAAGCCCCCTGGTTATTGACCACCCGGAAGAAGTGCCCGTGCAGGTGCATCGGGTGGCTCATCATGGTCGTGTTGTGGAATACAAAACGTACGTTTTCTCCGCGTTCGATCATGATTTTATCGGATTGCGACAACGGCTGGTTGTTGATCATCCACACGTAGCGCAACATGTTACCTCCCAGGTAGAGGTGTACCACGCGCACGGGGCGGTCTTCGTGAAGTTCGGTCGGTTGCTCGGAACGGAGCATGTTGTAGTCGAAGATGGTTTCTGCGGGATTATCGCGCTTCAGTTCGTAATACCCCGTCATCATCACGCCCATGGGGGCATCCGGACCCATTTTTGTGCCCATGCCCGTATCCATGGTCTTACCATCCATTTCGGCGGCCTCATACGTCTTGCCTTCTTCCGTGCCAGGCATATCATGGCCCATTTTGCTGTGATCCATACCAGGCATGCCGGGGTCCATCTTTTCCTTGGGTAAGGAGTCCTGCTGCATTCCGGGCATATCGTGGCCTATTTTGCCGTGATCCATACCGGGCATGGCGGGGTCCATCTTACCCTTGGGTAGGGAGTCCTGCTGCATCCCGGGCATATCGTGGCCCATTTTGCTGTGATCCATACCGGGCATGGCGGGGTCCATTCTACCCTTGGGTAGGGAGTCCTGCTGCATCCCGGGCATATCGTGGCCCATTTTGCTGTGATCCATACCGGGCATGGCGGGGTCCATCTTTCCTTTGGGTAGGGAGTCCTGCTGCATCCCGGGCATATCGTGGCCCATTTTGCCGTGATCCATCCCGGGCATGGCGGGGTCCATCTTTCCCTTGGGTAGGGAGTCCTGCTGCATCCCGGGCATACCGTGGCCCATTTTGCTGTGATCCATGGCAGACATATCGTGGTCCATGCCGGGCATGGTGGAATCGGCGTTCGCGCCCATTCCCATGTCCATTTTCATGCCCATTTCCATCATCGACTGCATCTGAATGTCCGCGTTGGTGGGGGCCTGGCCGGCGGGATATACCCGGGGTTCGGGAATATCGGCGGGTGCGCGTCCCATTTGCATAGCGGGCATGTCCGCCATCATGTCCTTCATTTCCTTAGTGAGGGCATAGTAATCTACGGGGGGTAGGTCGGGGGCAACGTGTTCGGTACCGGATCCCAGCCATACGGCGGTATGCTTATACCGGTCCCAGGAAGTGGCGCGAAACTCGTAGCTACCGTCCGCGGGCAGGGTCACCTCAATGTCGTAGGTTTCGGCGGTGGCGATCAGCAGTTTGTCCACTTCGACCGGAGCGACATCCTGGCCGTCGGCGGAAACGATCCGCATCTTCCCCCCGGCGTACTGCAACCAGAAGTGGGAGGACGCCGAACCGTTGATGACCCGCAGGCGGATGGTCTGCCCGGCGCTCAGGTCGGCGTACGCGTCCCTGACCTTACCATTGGCGAGGAAGGCGTCGTAGTACACGTCCGCCAGATCCATGCTCGGCATGCGGTTCCATTCGAGCCAGGCCTGCTTGCCCAGGTTACCAGTAAACAGGGCCTTACCGTAACTCTGTACGGCGTCGCGCTTAATGGCGTACCAATCTGTATGCCGCTTGATCTGTCGCAGCACCTCGTGGGGACGCTGTTCGGTGAAGTCCGACAGCACCACTACCTTCTCCTTGGTCGCGATGGGGGTGGCGGGCTGAATGACGATGGATCCGTACAGGCCCTTCTGTTCCTGAAGTTCGGTGTGGGAGTGGTACCAGTACGTTCCGTGCTGAATGATGGGAAAGGAAGCGAGGTAGGTTTCCCCCGGCTCGATGAGCGCGGTGTTGAGCATGGGTACTCCGTCGTACTGATTTGGAAGGAGCAGTCCGTGCCAGTGAAAGGAGACGGTGCCCCGGGTCCGGTTGGTGACGGACAGACGGGCGGAGTCGCCCTCCGTAAAGTTCAGGGTGGGGGCGGGAATCTGGCCGTTGGTAGCCAGGGCACGCGTTGGCTTACCCGTAAAATTTACGATGGTGTCGGCTACCGTCAGGCGGTAGGTGACCACCTTGCCGGTGCGGGTCGTCAGGGACTGACCGGGAATCATCTCGTAGCTACCGGGCTGGCCGTCGGTCGGTTGTTGCGCGGGGAGGTCGAGCGAAAAGTACACGAACAGGGAGCAGAGAATGATCCACTTCATGGTTGGGGAAATTTTAGACTTAAAATGACCGTCGGATGGTGTCTAGCCATCCGACGGTAAGAAATCAGGCGGCCATTTTCCGGCAGGCCTCGGCACACTTCCGGCAACTTTCAGCGCAGCGCTGGCAGTGCTCGTGGTCGTGGGCGGCGCAGAGGTCGGCGCAGTAATCGCACACGTTGGCACACAGGGCGCACTGCTCCCGGCTGAACTGGCTGTCGGCGGCCATCAGGCCGATACTGGCCTCGAGGACCTCGATGCACTGGATGCAGCAGTAGGGGCAGTCGTTCATCGACTTCATGCCAGCCATCTTCGCCAAACAGACTTTACAGTCGATCAGGCATTCCTGGCAGGCCTTGAGGCACTCCTGGTACTGAGTTTCAATAGATGTACTCATGGGTAAAACGGGTTTGGTTATTCGTGCTGCTCGAGGCGGTAAATCATCCTGCGCATCTCCGCAATTTCTTTTTCCTGGGCTTCGATGATTTCTTCGGCCAGCTTGATGGCCTCCGGGTCCTTCAGGTGCGCCTTCTGACTGACCATGATGGCTGACGAGTGGTGGGGGATCATGGCCTTCATCCACTGCACGTCGCTCACCAAGGTTTGCTGCCGGAGCCCGGCGTAGCAGAGGACGAAGGTGAGTACGGCTGTACCCAGAATTAAGTAGTTCAGGGTCTTCTTGTCGTACATCGTCCACATGAAGCCCATCATGATGACCACCATGGGGGCAATCATTAGGAAGGTCATGTAGGTGCGGCTGGGGCTCAGCATCACGTGGTCGAAAACGTCGACGTTCAGGAACATTACGGCGTACATAACGACGAACGAAACGGCCATCATCAGGCCAAACTTTATATAATGATTCATAAATTAGTATAGCGTGTAGCGTACCGCCGGGGCGGAAAGAAGAATGAGCGGAGCATTTCTGCCGCGCTGTTTATTATACTTAGTTTGTGATTTCCTGGGTGACGCTTCCACAGGTTAGCATCTTTTCTCCGTAGAAGGGATTACGTACTTCCTTAACTTCGCTGAACCAGTCGGCACCAGCACCGTCCCGGGCCATCGGGCAGTGCATTTTATAGAACGTACCGCCCTTAATTCCTTCGGTAAAAAGGGGCTCGATCGCCGTGCTGAGCGCGGCAAATACCTCGCGCTGCTGCTCGATGTCCTCACTGTCGGCGATACGCTGGGCCAGGGCGTTCAATTCGGGGCGCTCGTCCGCGAGGGACGTGGTCATGGCCGCGGCGACCCTGCCTGCTTCTGCGGCGTCGCTATTGACCAGGGCCGTACGCAGGTGGAGGTAATTTTGGAATACCTTATCGGTGATTGGATCGGCAAACTCGGTATCCGAATTGGCGGGAGCACTCTGCGCTTGCTGTTTTACTTCCGCAGGGGTATTAATGCCAGTCTCCGTGGCGTTTTCGGTCTGTGCGTTTCCGGAACGGGAGACAAAGAGAAAGACCAGGAGAGGGAGTAGGTGAAAGAATTTGGCGTTCATAGCGTAGATTATTTAGTATAGTAACAAGGATACCAAGAGGCCGGCGTTTTCATAATTTGCTAATCCTTACTAAATTATGCTTTATAGACCATCGAGCGGAACCGGCTGGTGAATTCCCCGCTCCCGAAAGGCGGAAGGCGTCATCCCGGTGCTTTCCCCAAAGGACGAAGTGAAGCGACCCAGGCTTCCGTAGTGCAGGCGGTAGGCGATCTGGGAGATCTGGTCGTTGGTGTTGACTAAAAGTTGTTTAGCCCGCTCCATCCGGTGGGCACGGTAAAAGTCACCGATCGTGCGCCCTTCTTCCTGGGAGAACAGGCGGCTCAGGTGACTATAGCTCTGTTTGATGTCTTCCGCAATTCGTTCCGACAGCGGAGTGGAGGAGTCGGCGGCATCATCGTACACGTACTCAATGATCAGTCCCTTGATGCGGCTGATCACGCCGCCCGCCTCGTCGTGGAGGCGGAATCCAGTGAGTGAAAGCTGCTGCGCCAGGATGGGCAAAGCGCTATCCACGGGCCCCGGCGGCCAACCGGTGAAGCGGCCGAGCTCGATCTGGTCCACGCGCCACCCCAGGGTGGTCACAATTTGGTGTACGACTATTTTGCAACGGTGGCAGACCATGTTGTCGATGTAAATGGTGTGTTTGGTACTCATGGGTGGACGGATTATTGCGGTTTACCTAGGGTGTCGGTGGTCGACCCGCAGGTAAGCATCGCATCGCCGAAATACGGATTGCGAATGCTCGGGTCCGCGCTTAGCCAGTTCGCTCCGGCACCGCTGAAGGCCATGGGGCAGTGCTGGACGTACAGGGTTTCGTCTCCGCCGAAGGCAGAAACGGCG
Source organism: Lewinellaceae bacterium (assembly GCA_963838715.1). Taxonomy (GTDB): domain Bacteria; phylum Bacteroidota; class Bacteroidia; order Chitinophagales; family Saprospiraceae; genus Neolewinella. The sequence continues at coordinate 15,596 of CAWISE010000004.1, read as the reverse complement.
TTGATCAGTGCCTGGGAAAGGAAACCAAACTGCCGACGCTGTTCCGCTAGGTCCGTTGCCCCCGCGACCCCGCCCAGGTGGGTGGTAATGGCTTCGAACTGTTGCATCCAGTAGCGGTGCGCGTCATCCCTTACCTGGGACATATCCACGGCGGCTATGGCCTTTTGCAAGGGGGTGAGGAGAGCGGGCGTGGCGGCTTGGGAGGCCACCATCCGGTCCTTAAGGGACAGGTACGCCCGGGCTACCTCCCACAGTTGAGCCCGGAAGTCCGTACTCCCCTCGGCGGAGTAATCGGGGATCACCAGGGCGGTCACTTGCTCCACTTCCCGGCCCTGCACGATGATATCGCGGTTCATCATGCTGGCCTGGTTGTTGAGCTGGGCGGCCGCATCGATACTAAACGCCCCGTGGGTGACGACCCGCTCGCCGGCTTCAAGTCCGCTGACCACCCCGTAGACGCTGCCGGTGGCTGCGCTGAGTACCACTTCACGAAATTGGTAGGTAGGAACGTCGGCATCGGGTACCTCGACGTAGACCACGGACCGGTCGCCGGTCCAGAGTACGGCGGTTTTGGGAACCGAAAATTCCCCGGTCGATGCGTTGGTACCGAGGGCGGAGCCGACGACGGACGAAGCGCCGCGGATGGTCCCCTCGATGAACATCTCCGGTTTCAACCGCCCCCGTGAATTACCGACCTCCGCCCGGATAGTCGCCGTGCGCGTGGCTGGATCGATTAGGGGATCGATGAAGGATACCCGGGCCGTAAAGGTCTGCTCCGGCACGGAAGCCACGGCAAAACGGACGCGGTCGCCCACCCGTACCTCAGAAAGGTTGCGCTCGTAGGCGTCGAAGAGGGCCCACAGCTGGCTCAGGTCGGTGAGCGTATAGAGGGGGGCACCCGCCGTGAGGTAATCACCCACGCGGCTGCGGACCTCGAGCACCGTACCGCCCCGCTCGGCGTACACCGGAAAGTTGGTGATCACCTCCCCGCTGCGCTCCAGCTCGGCGATCTGCTCGGCGGATATCTTCAGGTTTCTCAGCTTGTTGCGGGCGGCCGTAAGCAGCCCCGGGGAAAAGTCGGCCAGTCTGCCGGCCTCGAGCAGCTCCTCCTGCGCTACGACCAGTTCCGGAGAATAGATCGTGGCAATGCGCTGGCCCGCCGTCACCCGTTCCCCGGGATAGGTGACGAACAGCCGCTCGAGGCGGCCGGGATAGTTGACCGACTGGACCGCCGCCGTGCGGTCGTCGGCGGCCAGGCGACCGGTGAGGCGGATGCCCCCCTCCGAAGCGATCTCCTCCTCAGTTTCACCGGCAGGAGTTCCGCCGATTACGGTCGTCCGCACCCGGGCCAGGGCAACGGCGGCCTCCGTCATGGTGAGTACGGTAGGATCCGAGGAGCCAGCGGAGGATTGCGGGATCAGGTCCATGCCGCAGATCGGGCAGTCGCCCGGTTCGTCGCGCTGAATCTGGGGGTGCATCGAGCAGGTCCAGATCGTTGCCCTTGCCCGTTCCGCTTGCTGGTCGGCCATCGGTGCGGCGTGCTCGTGGGCGGAGTCGGCTTCTCCCCCGAAGAAGAGGTATCCCCCGAACAGCCCGATTGCCAGGGCCAGCACGATGTAAAGAATGATTTGCGTCTTCATGGTCTAGCGGATTTAGCGTTGGGGGAGGTAGCGGTCTACTGCGGCGGCTTGGGTGTAGAGAGTGAGTTGGGCCTCGAGGGCCTGGAGGCGGTATTCGATGAGTTGGTCCAGCAGCCGGATGACCTCGTCAAAGGGGCGGCGGGAATTGGCGTATTCGCTGCGCGCGATGGTGAGGGCCGCGTCGACCGTACGTGCCTGTTCCTGCAGGTAGTTACGGCGGGCGGCGGCGTCGCGGCGGGCGATGTCGGCGCGCTCGAGGGCCGCGTCCAGCTGGTTGGTGACGGATACGCGGCGCACGGCGATGGACTGCAGGCGCAGGCGCTCCTCGTCGCGCTTGGCCCGGTACTGGCCCCCGGAGAGGGGCACGCGGACCATGAGGCGGGGCAGGATGGCATCGCGGCCGTTCCCGGCGGGGTCCATGTCTGAGCGGCGGCCGGTGACGACGTAATCGACTCCGATGCCGAACGCGGGTCGGCCCGCGAGTTCGTTCAGGGCGATGGCCTGCCACGAGACTTCTTCCTGCAGGGTGAAAATCCGCAGGAGCGGATGACCGTCGTCGGGCAGCTGGGCCGGAATCACCCGCACGGGCGGTTCGTTCACGGGCACCGCTCTGCGGAGAAGCTCCTCGGTTACGAGTTCCTCGATGGTGGTCCAAGCCATAGCTTGCTCGCTGCGCAGCTCCTCGATCCGGCGCCGGGTGGCAGTGAGTTGTATTTCGGTACGGTACACCTCTACTGAACTACCGCGAGAATTTTCTACCCGGGCCACCGCCAGGCGCTGCAGGCTGCCGTAGAGGTCGAGGCTTTCCTCCAGGGCAGCGATCTGTTCTTCGGTAGTGAGGATGCCGTAGTAGGTGATTTCGAGGAGGTAGATCAGTTCGAGTTGCCGGGCCGCCGCCTGTTCGAGTATGGGCTGGGCGCGGGCATCGGCCAGGGCGGCCATCGCGGCTAGGGTACCCGGCCAGGGCAGCATTTGGGTTACCATCACCCGCGCCCGCTGGGGACCAAGCCGGGTTTCGACCGGTAGGATGGAGAGGCCGGCGCCGATCTCCAGGTCCGGTAGTTGGCTGAGCTGGGGGCTTATCGCCAGCGCCGCCCGGTAATCGATGGCCAGGGCGCGGAGTTCCGGGTTGTTCTCGCGCAGGAGGTTGCGCAAACTGTCGAGAGACTGAGCACCGGCGGTGAGGGTGAATAGGAGGAAAAGCCCCCCCATGGACATAACACGAAGGCTACACAGAGATGTGCCGTGAGCGCAGTGAAACCTCCGTACCATCTGCATGCCTCCGCAGTGAGATACCGTCATCAGGTCAACCATTTTTTTCATCGCGTTTTTCGTTTTATCCGCCATTCCGCCCGCATGGACCACAGCACGGGCACCGTAAACATGGTCACTACCTGAAAGAGCATTCCCCCGAAGCTGGGGATCGCCATGGGCAGCATGATGTCCGCCCCCCGTCCGGTGGCGGTTAGCACGGGGAGCAGGGCCAGGATGGTGGTTGCCGTAGTCATCATGGCCGGCCGTACGCGCCGCAGGCCACCCTCTACTACGGCGTCCCGCACTTCCTGTACCGTGGTGGGCTCGTTGCGATCGAAGCTGTCGCGCAGGAAGGTGGCTACCAGTACGCCGTCGTCGGTGGCAATGCCGAACAGCGCCAGGAAGCCCACCCACACCGCTACACTCAGGTTGATGGTGCGCATCTGGAAGAGGTCGCGTAGGTTGGTCCCGAAGAAGTTGAAGTCCAGGAAGTCCGGATTCGCGTAACCGCCCAGCAGCAGGAAGCCACCGGAGAAGGCCACAAAAACTCCGCTAAACACCATCAGAGCCACCGTCACCGAGCGGAACTGGAAGTACAGGATCAGGAAGATTAATCCTAATGCGATCGGCAGCACCAGGCGCAGCCGCGCGTCGGCCCGCACCTGCTGCTCGTAGTTGCCGGCAAAGCGGTAGCTGAGGCCGGCGGGGATGTCGAGTTCACCCTGATTGGTGAGCCCGTTGAGGTAAGCGGTGGCGCTTTCCACGATCTCCACCTCGGAATAGCCATCCTCCTTGTCGAAGAGTACGTAGCCGACCAGGAAGCCATCCTCGCTCTTGATCATTTGCGGACCTTGCTCATAGCGGATGTCGATGAGGTCGCCGAGGGGAATCTGCCGTCCGTTACCCGCCGGCACGAGGATGCGGCGGATGGATTCCGGATCGTTGCGCAGTTCCCGCGGGTAGCGCAGGCGCACGGCGTAGCGCTCGCGGCCCTCCACGGTGGTGGTCAGCAGCATGCCGCCGACGGTGGCCATGATCTGCTGCTGTACTTCGTTCACGGAGAGGCCGTAGCGGGCGATGGCGTCGCGTTTGATGTCCAGGAGTAGGTAGGGCTTGCCTACGATGCGGTCGGCGAAGACGGCCGCGTCCTTCACGCCCTCCACGTCGCGGAGGTGGCGCTCGAGCTGCAGGCCGAAGGCTTCGATGGTGGCCAGGTCGTTGCCCCTCACCTTAATGCCCATGGGCGCCCGCATGCCGGTTTGCAGCATGACCAGTCGCGTCTCGATGGGTTGCAGTTTGGGGGCGGAGGTGACGCCGGGTAGGTTAACGGCGCTGATAATCTCCTCCCAGATGTCGTCGGGGGAGCGGATGTGGTCGCGCCACTGCCGGAAGTACTGCCCGTTCTCGTCGGGCACCAAGTCGTCCGCCGAGGGAAGCGGAGCGCCCTTCGTCGGCCGACCGGGTTGCGACGCGCCCGAGCGGGTCACAAAATTTCCCTCCTCATCCACCTTAAACCGCTGCCGCCGCCCGTCCCCGTCCGTCGCATACTCGCTCTTGTACTGCACGATGTTCTCGTACATGGACAGCGGCGCGGGGTCCAGCGGACTGTTTACCCGCCCCGCCTTGCCGACGACCATGTCCACCTCGGGAATGGTCGTGACCGCCATGTCGATGGTCTGCACGTTCTGCAGGTTCTCGGCGATGCCGGCGTGGGGCATGGCCGTAGGCATCAGCAGGAAGGTGCCCTCGCCCAGGGCCGGCATGAATTCCTGTCCGATGTTCCGGAACACGCCCACGCCCGCCACCACGATCAGGGCGATCAGGAGAAGGAAGAGAAACTTCGCCCGCAACAGGAAGCGCAGGATCCGCCCGTAGAAGTGGATCACGAGCCAGAAGAATCCGAGCAAGCTTCCGGCGACCACCAGCACGAAGAGGAAGTTGAAGCCCTGTGTCCGCTCTACGCCCAGCGGTAGCCAGTAGCCGGCCAGCAGCCAGGCCAGGGTGAGGGCGATGAGTACGTTGATAAAAACAGGGATCAATCCGTTGGATGAGAGCTGGGTAGTAAGCCACGTTTGGCGGACGGAATTTACCCCTACGCCCGTATCGGCGGGCTCGAGCACCGCCGTGAGGATACCCAGCAGGCCGGCCAGTACCGCGATCACTCCCAGCCACCAGGTCACGTATATCCACGCCCCGATACCCGCGAGGATGAGGAGAAGGTTACCCAGCAGTTTGCGGCGACGGCCCAGCTTATCCAGCCCGAAGAGCTGATCGGCCAGGGCCGGAATGAAGGCCACCGACACGAAGATGGCCGCGATGAGCGCGAAGGTCTTGGTGAAGGCCAGCGGACGAAAGAGCTTGCCCTCGGCCGCCTCCATGGTGAAGACGGGCAGGAAGCTGATGATCGTGGTCGCCACCGCGGTAAGCACCGCGGAGGCTACCTCGATCGTGGCCTCGTAGATGCTCTCGAGCCGGCTCTCCCCGGGTGGGGCGTTGTTGAGGCGGTACACCATACTCTCGGAAAGCACAATGCCCATGTCGACCATCGTGCCGATGGCGATAGCAATGCCGGACAGCGCGACAATGTTGGCGTCCACTCCGAAGTAGCGCATGGCAATGAAGCACATCAGTACCGCCACGGGGAGGGTGCCGGCGACCAGCAGCGAGGATTTCAGGTTGAACAGCAGCAGGATCACCACGATAGCGGTGATGAGGATCTCCAGCGTTAACGCTTCTTCCAGGGTGCCGATGGTTTCGCGGATGAGGTCGCTGCGGTCGTAGAAGGGCACGATGGTCACCTGGCTCACGGTGCCGTCGTTGAGCACCCGCCGCGGCAGGCCGGGGGCAAGCTCGGCGATCTTTGCCTTTACGTTGTCGATGACCTCCAGCGGATTGGCCCCGTAACGCGCCACGACCACGCCCCCCACGGCCTCGGCCCCCGATTTGTCGAGGAGGCCCCGGCGCTCGGCCGGCCCCACGTTGACGTGGGCAATGTCACTGAGGCGTATGGGCACGTTGTTCACCTCTGTCACGACGCTGTTTTCGAGATCTTCCAGGTTCTGTAGGTAGCCGAGGCCCCGCACGAAGTATTCCGCGAGGTTGATCTCCAGGGTAGCCGCACCGACGTCGAGGTTGCTGCCGCGCACCGCCTGCATCACCTGGTCGAGGGTGATGCCGTAGACCCGCATCTTCTCCGGGTCGACGTCAACCTGGTATTCCTTCACGTAGCCGCCGATGCTGGCCACTTCGCTCACGCCCCCCGCGGCACTGAGGCCGTAGCGCACGTAGAAATCCTGGGTGGACCGCAATTCATCCAGGTCCCAGCCGCCCGCCGGCTCGCCTTCCAGGGTCCTTCCCTCGAGGGTGTACCAGTACACCTGCCCGAGGGCGGTGGCGTCGGGGCCGAGGGCAGGCACTACGTTATCCGGCAAGAGTTCCGGCGGCAGGCTGTTCAGCTTTTCGAGGATGCGGCTGCGCGACCAGTAGAACTCTACGTCCTCCTCGAAGATCAGGTAGATGCTCGAAAAGCCGAACATGGAGGTAGAGCGCACGCTGCGCACGCCCGGTATCCCCAGCAGGGCAGAGGTGAGGGGGTAGGTGACCTGGTTCTCGACGTCCTGCGGCGATTGCCCCGGCCAGTCCGTAAAGACGATCTGCTGGTTCTCCCCGATGTCGGGAATGGCGTCCACGGCCACGGGATCTCGGGGAAGCCAGTCCAGATTGAAGTTAAAGGGAGCAGTAGCGAGTCCCCAACCGACGAAGCCGATCAGCAGCAGCCAGACGACCAGCTTGTTCTCCAGGAAAAAACGAATAATTGCAGCTAACATGCGCGGTCCTTATCAAAACGAGAGCAGCCCTGCACGCGGTCAGCGGAGGGCAAGAAGAAAGGATAGCGATGTCTATAAACGGAAGACCTGCCAGTGGCTCGGCACGTCGATCACGAGCGGCGGCGGTCGGTAGTTCTCGTAGCGGCGCAGGGCGGCGGAGCGCGGGTGCAGCGGCGGACGTACGGGGGGAAGGAGGACGGCGGGTACGAGCAAAGGGGGCAGCGGGGGCAGGGCCTGCAGCTCGGATACCTGGCGGTCGTCGTCCCACTTCACGAATTCATGCTCGTCGTCGCAGCAGCCCTTCTTCTTCACGCCGGATGCATGCTTTGGGCAGTCGGGGGCATTATTGCCGGCCATATCCATGGCACAGGCCTCCGCATTGCCAAACAAGACCAGTGACTTCAGTTCCCCCATGCAGAAATGCCGGTTCACCGTCACGCCGACGGAGCCGACGAGTATGACGAATACCAGGAAGAGGGGAAAAATGCGTGGCATCTTGGTTATAGTAAAGGCTTAAAGTACAGTTTAGTTGTTGAGGCAGTTCACAAACATCCGGTAGACAATCTGGCTATCCCCTCTGAAGAGACCGAAAAGAAATCGCCGGTTAGTCGGGTAACCCTTCCTCGTTCCGTGTGAACCACTGCACGTATGAGAGGAATAATTTTGCGTAAGCCTACGCCATGAGTGAAATCATGAATTCAGTCCTGCCAAATATTTACCAGCAGGGATAGGGCAGTTGGGATACTTCACGGACGTTGAAAGAGTTCGACTGGCTGACCAGCACCCTCTTGGTTCCGACCTTTCATTTGCGCTCCATCATAAGCAATGCAATCTGGTGGCAGCGGCGGCTCCGTCCGATAGTACAGAACCAACTCGGTACACCGCCTACGGTCAGAGAAGCTGGGGACAGACCTACGCTCGAAATTTTGGGAGGGGAGGCACCACAATGGAACCGGTTCTACCGTGCGCTTTTTATGAGCTTTAGCCTACACTGCCCTGAGGGTACGAGTGAGGTGGCCAGTGTGAATCAGGCAGGCGACCAAGAGTAGCATTAGGGCGTTTGGCGAGCTAAATCTCCAAGGAGCTCCCGAAACTCCGACGAGTCATAATTGGCCATTCCGGTGTGGGTAAGCACCAGTTCGCCGGAAGGAGCAACCACGAAGGTAGTTGGTAACCCCGCTGTTTCGAGACTAGCTGGCAGGTCACTATCCAGGTGGTAAATGGGAAAGTCGTAGCCTTCGCGTTTTACCAGTTTAATGCCGCGGGTGAAATCCCGATCCACGTTGAGTAGCACGAAGGCTACGCGGTCGTCGTCGGCGAAGTCGGCATAAAGGGCATTAATCGTCGGCATTTCCGCCAGGCAGGGTGGGCACCACTCCGCCCAGAGGTTGATGAATACCACCTTGCCGCGCAGCTCCGCTGCCTGAATGATTTCTCCTGAGGGAGCGGTCATCGTAAAGTCTAGGTGTTCGGCAAGCATAGTCACCTTAGGTTCCGTGTCGGGAGGCACCACCGGGCCGTCGACGACCGTCGGAGCGGGGAACAGGCCGATGGTCAGCAACGCACCCTGCAGCTGGCTGATCAGGGGCTTGTGCAGATCGGTCAGGTAAAGTCCTCCGAACGCGAGTAGCGGGAGCATGTAGTACATCACGGCGTTTCTCAATAGTAATCTCATAGACTGATGGAGTAGTATCCCTGTTTCTGAAGGGTAAAATCATACTGAATTCCGTTGTCTACAATCTCGATGCCCGCAGGAACCTCGGCGGGGTCGACGTTGAATTTCTTTAGGGAAAATCCGCAGGCCACGATTGTAACCCCGAGGCTCTTCGCCTGGTCAATGAAGGGCTGATGTATTGTTTCAAGGATAAACACGGATTTTCGGAAGGGGGCCGTTTCACAATATGCTATTTGCACCCGTTTTTTGATGTATAAACTCATTTCGCTCTAAAGGATAAAAAGGAGAGTGATCTTGCGAGCTCAAACCAGTGAAGTCAGCTGTCTACTCACCTACCTCTCAGGCTACGCAAGGTTCTGCAACGGGGCCTTAGGTGAACGATGGAATCTTACTGCGAAATTTTACTCTCAATCTTTACCCATAATTACCGTCTTCCCATGAAGAACATCCATCGCTTTTTGCTGCTCGCCGTTTTCGCCGGAGGCACTCTCCTCATTTCCAGCTGTGATAAGGAAGATGACGGACTCCAGCTCATTGCCCACGACGACAGTGTCTTCATGCGGAACATGCACGAGGGCATGGCCACCATGGAAGCTATGATGCTTACACAGGACCCCGATCATGACTTCTCCTCGATGATGATTATGCACCACGAGATTGCCATCAAAAACAGTGAGGAAGAACTAAGAATCGGTACAAGCTCGGAGATGAAAGCCATGGCTCAGAGTATCGTCGACGCACAGATGGCAGAAATTGAGGAGTTCAACGCTTTTTTGGCTGGCCACCCAGCCCGTGAGCCCCTCGTGCCTGAATTCACTACACTTCAGATGATGAACATGATGCAGATGTCGAAGGGAGTCGATCTGCGGCCCCTAACGGGAAACCCCGATTTAGACTTTGCTGCACTCATGATCGATCATCACCAGGCAGCAATCGATAACTCGGTTGCCCTGCTGACCCTCGGTAGGGAGGAGCAAACAAAGGAAATCGCCCGGCGGATTATTGCCGATCAAAAGATGGAGATCCGGATGCTACAGGATTACCTCCTGGCTAACAAAACTTACTAGCAGTTTTCTAACAATTGCGCCTCTAGAAGGGGGGTTAACCAAGTGGAGATTGACGGGGATTCTGTCAGTCTCCACTTTTACTTTTAGCAATAGTTAGCCAGAACACGGTGGTTGTTCCGGTGCCAATGATCATTAATGGACTGCCCGTGGGGACCTGGTTTTGTGCGGTATTGGTAAATCCCTCCGTCCAACAAAAGACGTGCGTTCACCAACGCGCGAAGGGGCGGAGGCCGTCTAGCGTAGTGCCGTGCGTGCTCAATCCCTTCTCCCTATGTCAGTCCTGCTCCGTTGCCTGCCCGTTTTTTTAGCCTTTCTAGTGAATACCAGCCTTGTCGCACAGGGCAGGGCGGGAAGCGTCTACCTGGATGGGGGAACTAATTTCTTTGCCCAGCGCGCGGAGGGTAGCCTGCCTGATGCGCATATCCTCCGCAGTCGGGCGCTGCTGAGTTCTTACCTCGAGGGGCTAGTCACCGAAGCGGATACTTTCTCACGAACCGTTTACTGGCAGGTGCGCATGTAGAGTACCTGCATTTTTGGTTCGATCGCGACGTCAACGTGCGGAACAATCCAAGCTTACGGGTACAGCCCTTCCTGCGGTACTACTTTCTCGAACTGGGGCGGCAACAAAAATTTTCGCTGTTTGGTGAAGCGGGCCTAGGCACTTTTACCCCCGACGGGGAGGCACTTGTTGAAAAGGACTGGCACGTGGGCCTGGGGGCGGAGGCCGGGCTAGGTGAAGGCGTCCTGGGTACCGTGGCGGTAAACTACCATGACATAGAGTCGGGTCGGAACACAGTGTCCCTGAACGTTGGATTAAACATTCTGACCGGACAGCTCGCCCGCGCGGGTAGTTTCACCCCCCTCCAGCGGGGGACTTGGCTTACCAATGGACAAGTCGGACGAGTAGTTATTGGAGTTGGTAACCAGTCGGCGTTCGTAGCTGACCAGCTGGCTCTGCACGTGTCGCCCCGCTTAGGGTACGTCTTTCTACCCGGACTACTGCTGGAGGTAGGGGCCGACTGGCAACGACAAGTTACCAACCCCTCTTCTAAATCGGATATTGAATACCTCGGCGGCTATCCCTTCGATCGACGTACCCTCAATGTACAGATGCGCTACTATCCCCTGCGGCAAGGACGGCGGCTGTTACCCTTTCTCAGTATCAACACGGGGGCAGAGTGGCTCCAGCATAACGGTGTGTACGGTGGTCCACTTTACTTAAGCTATAGCACGCCCCACGTCGGAGCCGGCACGGGTGCCTCCTATTTTATCGCCGACCGTATAGCGCTGGACTTATCCACCACTTACCGCCGGGAACTTGTGTCGGAACGGGAGCGGACAGCCGGGTACCAGACCGAACTGCCAAAGGAACGCTTTACCGGGGAAGTCGGCTTGCGGTATTTCTTGCGGTGACTGCCGGGTTTACTGCAAGTACTGGAAGCTCAGCGCCATAATTTCATCGATGTGCCGTGGCCGATGGGGGAGCCCTTTTCTGCCCTACTTAACATAACATAAGTTATGGGCAAAATATAACTGTCTGATTTTCAGACTAAAATACTTGCCGACAATATTATTATGTTAAGTAGAAAATCTGCTTTCGTGTGGCCGCAGCTCGGGTAAAACCTCAAGTTCGGGCCGCCGCGGCCGTTAAGGAAGAAAGCAAACCCCACAAAAGGTAACCTCTCGTTGGATACCGGCGCTACCAGCAAATCAATACGCTACTTAGTGATCGACCGTACCACTCGATCGCTGTTAATCAGCACGTCCCGGAGTAAAATCTTGTAAGGAAACTCCGACAGGTTGGTTTCCTGAAAGGCAGTGTAGATTTCCAGTAAGGACTCGGAGGTCATTAGAGATAGATTGAGGTCGTAGTCCAATCCACACTCATTGACGAAGTCATCTCCGAAGGAAGAGGCAATAATGAAGGTCTTGACCACCTTCAGTCCCTTCTTTTCGGCCAGCTCCTTGTAGGCCTTGATCTGCCGGGAGGCGGAACTGTACGTGTTAAACCGCGTGTCCTTTTTGGTCTTGCATTCTACGATTATCACATCATCGTTTCCGAGATTGATCAGAATGTCAATTTTGTCCTTTGCCGTATTGAGCTTCGACCGGAGGGAGTCATCAACATTCAGTTTTAGTTTGCGGAATAGATCCTTGGTTAGGGACTCATACTGTACGCCGAGCTCACTCTCTTTTATGCTGATGTTGTTCGCTTTGAGGGCATTCAGATCGCGATTTGAAATGTGTAAGTAGTTTTCCAGGTAGAGATTTTTGATGTCTTTGTAGGATTCAAGAATGTTGTTGATCTCGTCGCCGCGCGTGGAGACCTTGACGGCTTCGCAAAACCCCTTAATTTCCTCGTCCGTCATAACGTAGAGAATGTCAAGGGGCTTAAGGTTGTAGAGTAACAGGGTTGGCGCTTTGAGCTGGACGGAGTCCTGCAGTTCGAATTCCTGCTTGATCTTGGCTGCAAAGTCTGGAATAGATTGATGCAAGTCGCTTAGCAGCTTGTCGTATCCGTGTACCGAAATGCTGATACTGTCCTCCCGGTCCTTCCTATTTACGTACTCGATTAGGCTGGTGATCTTGTCTTCCAGTGAAGCGCCGCCAATCCGCTCTTCGATCTTCAGTTTGTTTTCGATCAAATCGACGATCACCTTCCTCTTTTCTGTCTTTGTGGAGCCGGGCTTGTGTATTGCGCTACCGATTACCTTGGTAAAGCTGATTCCCTCCTGGATTATCTCGTTGATTTTTTCTGCCGTGTCGAGTTTATATTCGATGTTATGCTTACGCGCGATCAGGTTGATCTGGCTGGCCTTCAACTGTTTCAGAATTCGCTTGAACACCTTGTCCGGAATCTCCTTGCCCCGGATGGTTCGCAGCGCCTCAATCACTTCGTCGGGAACGTAAAGTTGGTGGTTCTTCTTACTGTAGAACAGAATTCCACACCTGACCAAGTAGGCAATCAACTCATCAATGTCCATTTTTTTCAGCGGAACCACCGAATAATTGATCAGCTTAACTTCCTCGTGCGAAAGCTCCAGTCCTTCAATCAGTGCGTTCAAAACGGACTGCTCGTCTCCGGTTACGCGCTCGTCCCGGTTATTCTTGAGGTCGTTCGTGTATGCTTCCGCGATGCATTTACGGTAAATCCGGTAATCTCTGGTCCGTGGGTCTTCCTCCGCCTCGATCACGGCATCGAAGGATTTGATCTTATCCCTGATCTGACGAATCTCTTTCTCGTACAATTTCATCAGCCATTCCCGGCTCATGAGTGAGTTGCCGTCCCGGATCAAAATGTCTACCGCGATATCAAGTTGATTAGATGCATTCCCAAACTCGCACTTGATGTGGGTAACGTATTCCTCACTTATGAGGTTAAACACCGACTCTACGCTCAGATTGTCGGCATTCTTGATCTGGCCATCTATCCCGTTGAGAATTTCCTCTACTTTCTTTTGACGCTTTGGCCCGGTCGAAATCAGGTGTTCGACAACCCGTAAAAAGTGGTTTTTTTCAAAGGTGTTTACTACGGGTAGAATCTCTGATATCTTCATTCGCTGGCTTTGGTTTGGTCAGGGCCAAGGAAGATAGAATTAATTTATAGATAGGTGTATTGTTTCCCTACCGAATGGTAGGCTTACTCGGGCCCGCGACCGCAGAATAGTAGAATTGTGGTTTTCGAGTCCTGGGTAGAGCGGAGTTGATGCTGCGCTCCGCCGCTCAGGACTGCTAACCTTTTTGGTAGCAAACGGCCATGCTGGAGAATAGGGTATATGTTACCCGTAGAAGCATCCGTGAGCGTCGGCATCGATCACCGCCACGGCGGCGGCTAAGTTCCCAACGGACGGGACGGGGTCGTAGGCGATCCATTTTCCATTCGCTCGCTGCCAGTAAATATTATAGATGTCCCGTGACTTTACGTAGCGGATTTTGGCAAAGGGGAATTCTTTCCAGTCCTTTCCCGTTCGGTAATTCGGCCTTACCTCGCATAGGACAAACGTGTTCCTTTCCAGGAGGTAAGAATAGTCAAGTTCGGATCTGATTTCCGCTCGGGGTCGCCTCCGGGCGAGCCAGCTTTCCATAATTTCGATATCCCCTGCGGTGATGTGGTCGTTCATGATGGTAGTTTCTGTCTACTGCTGCTTGGTGCGGGTGGCCACGGTAACTCCGGGATCTGAACTGACGTGCGCCGCAGGCCAGATGTAGCCTTCCCCTACATATACCCGCCCGAACGGGATGAATGCCTCACTTTGGTGAAGTAACCGTAATTCCGAGTACTCACTCCAAGTTTTTTTACCTTTCAAACTCCGCCCCCCCGGACCGATGGAGCGGGGTTTTTGATTAGTAGAAGTCTGGATCGCACAGGCATTCAATCCGTAGGTTATGACATAATTTGCAGTACGCGGGCGGTGACTTGTCCGGATACTGGCGGGGCTTCCAGTTTGCCCGCGTACCGATTTTCCGGACCGGCTCCGGCAGCACCTCTTTACCGTAAGGGCCGAGCCGGTGCCAGGGATCAGCGTCCTCACCGGATTCATCCGGATGGATAATACGCCGGTACTCGTCGTCGGTGATGTGGTGAGGATCGTCCATAGTACGTTATTCTGAGTAGGGAAGATCGGTAAATTTAGCCCAGCGCAAAACCCACCGAATTGGATAACTACTAAGGGTAACCCTACCACCCCCTTACCTCACGCAACTGCTTCAGTTGCCCCAGGGTGGTCGGCGTCTTGCAGTAAAATTTGGTCCGTTCTTAGGACTTGCTCGTAAGCCGGTCCAGCTTTTCTTCGGCGGTATACTGATCTTCCTACAGGTGGCGTATGGTGATCTGCAGTGCGTGCAACATTTTCAGTTCGACCTCCGTAGCATGGTCCCGCAGGTTCCCAGCTTCCCTTCGCCTCCTCCGGAAAGGCTGCTCTCCATTGGGAGGCCGTCAGCCCCCACAGGGCCAGGTCGAAAAGGTCCGCATCGACCTGACTTCGATGAAGTTAATTGTATTGGCGTTGCGCAGCCAATTACCTACGTGGTCTGCCCCTCCACCGGAGCGGATAAAGTTCGGGGCCTTACCCGGATAAAGACAGCGGATTGATTACCTTAGAAGGCAAAACGTTATGGACGAGAGTAACCAAACTGGAATGGCCCTTTTTCAGGGAAAAGCTATCCGTAGGACATGGTACCTGGACGGATGGTGGTTCGTAATAGCGGATGTAATTGAGGTACTTAGTGAGAGCAAGAATCCAACGGCTTACTTAAGGGCCATGCGGCGGCGGGATGAAGGACTGGCGAAGAGCTGGGGGGATCTCGTTACCCCACTTCCCATCCAGACGAGCGGTGGTGTTCAGGAGGTCAACTGTGCCTCGCGGGAGAGTATTTTCAGGATCATCCAGTCCATTCCTTCCTCGAAAGCCGAGGCCTTCAAGCAGTGGTTTGCGGAGGTAGCCGGTCAGCGGCTGGATGAACTAGAGAATCCAGAGCTGGCCCTTGAACGTGTCCGGGACACGTACCGGGGACTGGGCTATGAAGAGACCTGGATCAAGCGGCGTTTGCAGAGCATTGACGCCCGGAAAATCCTCACGGACGAGTGGTATAGCCGCGGTGTCGAAAAGGGGCTTGAATACAGCATCCTAACCGCCGAGATTGCCCGCGAAACCTTTGGGCTGAATCCCGGTGAGCACAAGCAGTTGAAGGGACTGAAGCGCGAGAACCTGCGGGATCACATGACGCGGGTGGAGCTGATCTTCACCGCCCTGGGTGAAGAAGCTACCGTAGAGAGTATTCACGACCGGGATGCTTTCGGCTTCCACGAGAACCGGGAAGCCGCCCAAGCCGGAGGGAAGGCAGCCAGGATGGCCCGTGAGGCTTTCGAGCAGGAAACGGGTAAGCGGGTGGTATCACCCACCAACCACAAAGACCAAATCAAATCTCCCGGGCGGAGCAGCGTAGGCAACTGAAAAACAAGCCTCCAACGGAGCAGTGATTCCCGCTGGAT
This sequence comes from Lewinellaceae bacterium, assembly GCA_963838715.1. Lineage (GTDB taxonomy): Bacteria > Bacteroidota > Bacteroidia > Chitinophagales > Saprospiraceae > Neolewinella. Next base: position 141 of record CAWISE010000004.1, on the reverse strand, counting down.
ACAAAAAGCAAAGGGGGGGGACAAATTGTCCCCCCCCCCCTTTGCTTTTGCCGCCGGCTTATCTTCCCACAACCAATAAAGGGGGGGACAATCTGTCCCCCCCCTTCATATTTACTGCCGCGTAGGTCTAATCGATGTTAA
>CAWISE010000003.1:0-4935 GCA_963838715.1 Lewinellaceae bacterium | reverse complement strand
TGAAGGTAATACGGTTATCTCCCCCACCGCCTACGTGCAGGCCGCCACCGTTACCGGGGCTGGTATTAACAGTATTTCCGTCGACGATACACTTGCGCATCGTGAGACCCATACCGGCTCCGGAAGCATCTTCGATACCACCACCGGCTCGGTTAGCTTCGTTGTCGCTAACAGTCGTTCTCAACATGGTAAGCGTGCCACCACTGGAGTTAAGAACACCACCACCGGAGCCGGAGCCCATTATGGCGGTATTTAATGTAATGATGCAATCGTTGATACTCATCGTACCAGCATTGTGGATGCCGCCGCCACCTTCGGTGCCGGCCGCGCCCATAGCAGCTGACTCACGAATCATCACTCGAGTCAGAGTAACGTTACCGGTAGCGTTCTGGAAAGCGCCTCCACTCGGAGAGGCCATACCGCTCGTCAGGCTCATGCCGCGTACGGTCAGCGTGCGCGTTCCGCTTACGTTGAAGATGCGGGTGGCGTTTCCACCACTGATGATAGTAACGCCCATCCCGTTACCGTCGATTAACAAATTCTTGTCGAGCGTGATCTCGCTGGCGAGGACGATCGGTGTACCGTTGGTGGAAGCGTCGAATTTGATGACGTCACCGGCGACGGCCGACATTACGGCAGCGCGGAGGCTACCCGCGCCCGCATCGGCGGTGGAGGTGACCGTGATGGTTGCCGCGAAGAGCAGCGGAAGGGTCAGGAGAAAGGCTAACGCGCTGAGCGTCATCCTGCGGAAGTATAGTGTATGCATATGCTTAATGGGTTAAATGGTTAGATAGTTGCACCGAGACTTTGTTGCAATTTCGAGTCTCTTGTAGGCACATACGTAACTAAACACCGAGCGGTTCCCGTAAACATAATGTTCTGTAAAATAAAATTTTATCAACTGATTTTTAAGCGAAGATGCCCGTAGCCGCACCCCCGGAGGGCAATGCCGACACAGTCGCAGCACACCGTCCTCCGTCGTTCCGACCGGTATGATCTCCGGGTAGCGAAACAGAAAGCGGGAAAGCATCGACCAAGTGTCGCGGCGATGACATCCGACTTCCGACCATTCTTTACCGTCCGGGCTGAAGTACAGATATGCATGATCGTTGTCATTGACGGAGGAGGGCTCCCCTACCGTGGTGACCAGCATTCCTTCCGGCAGGCTGAAGGTGTGGAAAGCACTGGAGGACAGCCGGGCGACCTCATTCATCACCCCACTCTTCCGGTCGATACGCCGGATGGCGTTCGGTTCCAGGGGAGTGTCCGAGGGTACCAGTAACTCATCGGACGTCATCAGCAAACTGACCGCCCGGTAAGATTGGCTTCCTCCGTGTACCCGCTCCAGCGTCTGAAAATCATCCTGGGTGAACCAGAGCCCACACTCCTTATCCCGGTCCCCCGTCAGTACCCAGAGTCCTTTTCGGTAGGGATCCCAGACGATGTTGTGGATATGACGAATGACGCCGGACCGGAACGTGTGGGCAACGCGCCATTCCTTTCCGTCCCGGCTCTGGAAAATTCTAACCGGTAGCTGTCGGGTAGGATTAGAAAAATATTCCCCGAAAAACCAGTTACCCGACTCGGGGTTGTTGCCCAGGTACAAAGGTCGGCTACCGTAAAAATCCGTCGTGGCCACCTGGAAACGGGCGTCGCCGGCGTACCGGTAGAGGATCATTCCCTTTCCGATAGCGATCCAGGACCCATCGGCCGTCTCGTACATCCGGTGGATACCCTCCCGCGCTACGCGGCAGGTAAACGGAGTGGCGGCCAGCAGTTTTTTCGTGCCACCGGGACGATAGTCGGCCCGCAGCGTCCATTTACCGCCGGCAGTATCCTGGCCGTACACCCGGTAGCCACGTCCCAGCAGCAGTTCGCCCTTCCGGCTTACGAGTAGTGGTATTCCCCTCACTTAAGCTTGTTTTTCCGGAGCAGGCCGTAGAGCGGGCGGGCGAGGGGTACCCCGAGGCCCAGTAGCCGCCCGGCCAGCGAAACAGCATCACCGACCGCCGGTACCCCAGCTCCTCAAAGCAGGTAGTACTGAGGTGTTCGATCAGACCGACCTGGTCGTCCGTCAGGTTCCCTTCCCACTTCCTGACGTTGTTCTTTTGAATAGGTCGAAAAGTTTCTTTTTTCCAGCTTCGCTCACTGTCCGCCACCAGTTCCCGGGCGGTATCGGTGTAGGCCAGCATGGCAGGGTCGTAGGGTAAACCTACTTCCTCGCACATTCCACGCAGGGTAGTTTCGGGGTCGGCGAGCAAATCCTCATAGGCCAGTTCGGCGCAACGACCCCGAAAATATTCCCGCGCCGCTTCCCGGCCCCGCCGCAACTGTAGCTCCCCGATCAGGGCGTGCTGCCAGTAGGGGCGACCCGCCGACCAGGCAGCCTTGGTCTTCGATAGGACCACATCACGGGGGTCACGGTATATATGGATTACCCGGGCGCGGGGAAAGGCCGTGGCCAGGGCGGGCAGGTAGTCGATCAGGTTGGGGTCCTTATCACCGAACCAGCTTCCGTTCCGCTGCTGAGCGAATTGGGCGGCAAGGCGCTGGAAGCAGTGTTTTACATCGAGGGGTGCGTCGGTTGGCACGACGTCCGCCGGGTCGATCCCGGCCCGGGAGAAGGGCTCCGAGTCAGCCAGCACCGCGCGAAATTCGACCGTGTCATCCGGGCGTAGCGATCGTAGCGACGGCGATCGAGCAGGTAGTCGCGCAGGAAGTGGGTCTCCGGGGCTACCGCCACGTCGGGGTGCGCACCGATCATGCTCTGGAGCAGACTGGTTCCCGATCGGCCGACGCCGACAATAAAGAGTAAGCGATCTTCCATCATGCTTCCGGTCGGTCTTTATCGTCCATTCGCTCCAGGAGGTCGGAAGCCCCGGTTCGGTCGAGTTCGTCCCGGAATTCCCGTTCGAAGTGCTCCCGTTTGAGCAACTTTCGGTAGCTCGGATCCTGGATCCCCTTTATTCTGTTTTCGTGGGTATCATAAATTGCCCGGGCCAGGAGGGAACGGACCGGTAAGTGGCCAGGAGGGCGGCGGCATATTTACGCTCCAGTTTCGTCAGGCTACCGGTTTTGACCTTACCCTTGAAGCTGGTGTTTTTGGCGTAAACGTCCGGAACACCCACGGCCAGACTGTTGTCGAGGCCGAGGTATCCATCCAGGGCCGCTGAAGTCGCCGCCCGGTCCCTGATCAGCTGGTTGAAGTCCAGCTTAAAGCCCCGCTCTTCCTCTACGACGCGGTTCAGGAAATCGTACTGGGTGACGTAACGGGCCGCCCCCAGGGTAAGGGCCGCCAGCCTACTGGCTTTCCCCCGGGTCCGGGCGGCATTGTTCTGCCCCTCCATAAAGAGGTAGGAGTTGAGGCAGGCTATTCCCTCCCGCTGGATACCGACCCACTTGACCCGGTCGTAGCGCCGGGACAGGACATCGTGAAACTCCCGGTAGGCTTTTTCATCGAGCGCGAACAGCGGATCCAGTTTCGTGGACCAGCAATCCTTGCCCTCCCGCTCGGCGAGGGTGTCCATCAGGTCGAAGAAAGCCGTGTAAAAATCGGGGCAGCGTTTCTCGTAGAGCGTGGCGGGGTCCCCACCGGCGATACGGAAGTAATCTTCCGTAGAGAACAACTGGGCGAAGCGGATATAGGCATCGGTGTCCGTGAGGTCGCCGTAGAAACGATGTTGCCGGAAGATGTTACTCTCGTGGCTGCCGTGGTGCAGTTCGTGGTGAACCGAGGCCACCCGGTGGTGCAACCCGAGCAGGTTACTGAGCCAGGTCGTGCCGGTACGGGCGCCGCCGAGGACGAAGATGGGCATGATGTCTTTACGCATGGACCGTTTCTTGATAAATAGCATTCATATGCAGGAGGTTAGCCGCCCAGTCGTACCGCTCCCGGACGTGCTTCCGCCCGGCCGCCCCCATGCTTGCGCGCAGGGCCGGATCGTTGGTCAGTGAAAACATGGCACCAGCGGCCGCGCCCGCATCGCGCATCGGAACGACGAAGCCCGTAGTACCGTGACCGACCACTTCCGCCGGTCCGCCGGCATCCGATACCACCACCGGCGTACCGCTGGCCGAGGCCTCGACGATGCTCACCCCGAAACTCTCGGCGTCGAAGACGGACAGGGCCACGAAAACGTCGATCAAATTGTGGTAGAAGGGAACCCGGTCAAAGGGTACCCGGCCGAGGAAGACCACCCGGTCGGCCACCTCCAGTTCCGCGGCCAGCGCCTCGTACTTACCCCGCTGGGAACCGGTCCCGATGATGAGCAAGCGTACCGGCTGGGCAGCCCGCTCACACACCCGGGCAAAGGCCCGGATGAGGTAGTCGATGCCGTATTTTTCCTCCAGTGTCTTGATGGTGCCGAAGAGCAGGGTGCCGGGTGGTTTCAGTTTTTCGTCGGTCACTTCACGGGGCGAGAAGGTGTTCAGGTCGATGCCAAACGGAGTGACCGTGATTTTTTTATCGGTGTAGCGCGCCGTTTCCCGCGCCATAACGTGGCTGGTGGAGAGCACCCGGTCGGCCCGCCGCAGGACGAACCGCAGCAGGGCGGCGAAAGCACGGCCCTTGCGGGGAAAGAGGTATACGTCATCGCCCCAGACCGACACGATGTAGGGCTTCGCCCCGGCCACCGCCCCCAGCAGACCGTAACTGCTGGCCCGGTGGGCGTGGACCAGATCCGGTTTAAACTCCCGGATCAGCCGCCGGATGACGGAGACCGACCGGAAGTAGCGCAGTTTACCGAGCCGGCCGCTGGCGGTCTTCACCAGGCTGTCGTCCAGCCCCAGGGTATAGGGGTGAAAGTCGTCCAGGTCGGCGTAGATGGCCGGATCGTAGGGGGAGAGGCTCAGCACCACCAGTCGGTGTCCGAGCCCGCTGAGGCCACGCACCCACTTGATGGAATGGGGGCTGGCGAGGTTGGTGAGGAGGAGGAG
>CAWISE010000002.1:0-9182 GCA_963838715.1 Lewinellaceae bacterium | reverse complement strand
TCCTCCTGGCAGCGATGGCGTTTTTAACCTCGCGGTTGCGGGCTCGCGATTACGGGTACGGATTCGAATACAGCAAAGAGCCAGGGAGGGTGCTCAAGTTAATTTGTGGTTACGGGGCATTGTCCGTATTATTACATATTAACCAATAAACCCACGAAACACTTCCCCCCCCCTCAATTACTTGGTTAGCTACGCTATTCCTATTGGTGGCTACCGCTACCCTGAGTAGTCAGAGCGGAGATACCCTGATTTTGACACCGACGAAAGTGAATTATAATGGTATCGCCAATCCTTACAAAGCTTACCTGGCCAGTAAGCTCCGCGTGCAAACTTCTAACGGCTCGAACGTGGCCGTTTACGACAGCCTTCCTACCCATCTTACCGAACTGTTCGGTTCCGCTATCTCCCTGGAACTGCCCGATAGCAACGGCGTTTACCAGACAGCTGTACTGCACCCGAAAACGGTACGGTTGCGGACGGAGAAAGATTTTATAATACTCTACCGTTCCGACTCCCTCGGCCATTCCCTGAGTTACTCCGTTACGGATGAGACGGTGTATATGTACTCCGTACGTGATGACGGCAAGTACATTTCGGTAAGTATTCCCCTACCGGGGGAGTTGACGGTGCTGTATCCCGTACTGTCCGGCACGGGAGTAAGTTGTGGGATGGGCACGGGCGGGCAGATTGCCAATGAATGTGTTACACCCGTAAACAGTTGTCCAGAAGATCTTTTCGATAATTCTCAGTGCGAGGGAGACTGCCCCGCCACGATCGATATTTTGTTCGCGGTGTCCCCGAATGCGAACGGTTACTGGAGTAATGATCCTGACATTGTGTTTCTTGAAGTAGTTACCGCGATCAACCAGTTGCAAACGATTTTTCTTACGAATAACATATCTCACGTAGTGAACTATAGTGTGGAATTTTTATCCGCGAATGTTCCATTCGAAGATTCGCAGGACTGCGCGGTTTTTTCCCAGGCAATTGCCTGCAACAATACTATGCAAAGCTTAAGAAATCAGGCCGCTGTGGATATTGTCGTGTATGTCGACGGTGAATCAACTTTTGATGCTGGTTATTCAAGTGCCTGTGTAACTCAGCATGGAGTGATCGATGAAGCCGCGTACGTGTACCTGCCTGCTGACGTACTGGATAGGGGTCTAGTATTTACATATGAGATAGGACATATTTTTGGTGCTAGACATAACGCTAACGGTTCGGGTGGAGCGCGGTGTTGTGGATCGGGACGTAGAATATCTGCACCAGATTGGCCCGGACAGCAGCATAGAACCCTTATGTTCTAAGCTGAAGGCCTAAATATTCCATATTTTACGGACCTTGAAATTGAATTTTACGGGACTACTACTGGTTATTATAATTGGCAAACGGGTCAGATGTGGAATAACGGAGGGCTCATCAGAACCATGGGGTGCGCCGTCAGTAATTTTAGACCGTCCTCCTTCGAGGGGGTGGTGTCCGCATCTTTCGGGGACGACGATCAATGCGCGGACGTATATCTCGACTTCGCTACCAATTATAACCTAAATAATCTTACCCTCGACTGGTATTACTCGGTAGATGGGGACACGGACGCAAATCCGTTAAACTATCTGGGTAGTGGGCAAAATGTCCAAGTTTCCGCCCCCACCGAAAGTACCTGCTACGATCTACTTTTCTACTTAGTCGTAACGGATGCGTTAGGTGGAGAAGTATCTATGTCTGGTATAACCCTCTCTGGTGTATCCTGTTTGACGAACCCCTGGTGCGGTGAAACTATTAGCACTGCTAGAACTAACGTCGCAGATGGATTATTCTCTGATGTTCCAACTGGGAACTATGGTGAAATTAATGTTACTAACTACCAATATTTCACGCTTTACGGCGAGCTGTTAGGCATCAGTAAAGTACCATTACCGATTACATCTTTCAGGACAGGCCGATCAAGAATAATTGTAGAGGTAGCCAAGAAGGGGGTAGAAACCTCCGTGCGAAAAATGTTCGTACGATAATACACTACCGCAGATAGTTCCTTAAGATAAAATATCTAAATAATGCGCTTACTTCCCTATTTGACAGCCATATTACTGTATGTACTACTAGCAACAAACCTTTCCGCTCAAGTAGATAGTTCCACGGTATGGAGTTTTAAGTACAATAATTCTTCTTTTCATGGATATACCCAATTTCGGTACCAATCGGATACGGTAATCGGGGAGGAGGTGTTCCGGAACTTCGAAAAACTAAATTTGAGAACGGCTTTTGGAACAACCGATACTTTCTTGTTTGATTTGGGTGATTTTTACATCAACGAACGGGACAGCGTCTTTCGCTTTCTCAATAACGCTAGCCAAATAGCGACCCTATACGATTTTACGCTCGGGGTGGGGGACACGTTTGATATTCCATTCTTAAATAGGCAGGATGTGCTGGACAGCATGCACTTCGAGGTTGTCGAGGAGGGGTATGGTACTATCGGGCCCTTCACCGAGCGGTTTCAGGTGTTGTTAGGGAGTTATTACCGAGATGAGTCTTTTAACTTCACGTTCACCGATACCATTGTTTACGGAGTAGGCTCCGTCTGTTTCTATATCATCCCTTATGATGGCCTCATCGGCAGTATCAACCAAGAAGAAGGCGCTTTTTTAAAAGTATTCGAAAATAATTCATTGGGGTGCAAATTGTTGAATGAAGACCAGATAACAAGATTTGACTTCTCCACCTTCTGCGACGACACCCCCAACTCCCTGCCCGCCACCCCCACGGCGGTACCCTTCACGGTTGTACCCAACCCCACCACTGGCCGCTTCCGCATCCGGCTGGGGGAGGAAGGAGCAGGGTACAATCCATCTGCCTATACCCACGCCGAAACGTTCGACCTGACCGGTCAGCGCATCGGCCGCTTCGCGGCGGGTGAAGACGTCGACCTCACGGGCAGACCACCGGGGGTGTACTTCGTAGTGCTGTACCGGAACGGGCGCCTGGTGGGGCGGCGACGGGTGGTGCTGCGGGGTCCGTACTAGTCGCTTCAGCGACTTCCTCTTAGCAGCGAGGGCGTTTTTAACCCCTCGCGGTTTTTATTTTACCCCATGCCCACCACCCTGATCCTCCAGGCCTCCGCCCGCCCCGACGGCGATACTCACCACGTAGCCACCGAACTGGCCCGCCGACTGGAAGCCGATCACCTTGACTTACTGGACTTCACCGTCCATTACTTCCGTTACGAACAGACCTACCCGGCGGACGACCAATTCCTGGAGTTGGTGGACATCTGGTTGCGCTACGACCGTATCGTCTTCGCCAGCCCCGTTTACTGGTACAGCATGAGCAGCTACCTAAAGGTCTTCTTCGATCGGATCAGTGACCTGCTGATGAAACATAAGGACCTCGGCCGGCAACTGCGGGGCCGGCAACTGGCCGTCCTGGCCGTCTCCAATGACGGGGAGGTGGAGGAGTGCTTCTTCGGCCCCTTCGAGCTGACGGCCGGCTACCTGGGGATGGGATACGGGCCGGTCTGGCGGGGCTGGGTGGAGGAATCCCGGGTAGTTATTACGCGGAACGGTACCGCTGACCGACCTGCCTGAAGTATCCCCCCGGCGCCTCCCTTATTTTGCTTGCACCTGCGTCCCCGCCCGCCTTACTTTCCCCTGCTTGTGAGGACGGACGGCACGTCGCTGCCGCCCCTTACCGTTGCGGCGCCCCCACCAGAGCAGGCCCCCCGTGACCACCAACCCGGCAATCACGAGGCTGGCCAGAAAGGCCAGGATCTTACCCGGTAATCCCAGGGCGGCCCCGACGTGAATGTCGTAGTTGAGCCGGAGTACCTTGTCGGCCACGTCCGCGTCGGCGTAGCGACCGTACAGGTGGGCCACCGGCCGTTCCTCCAGCGTATACTGGTCATGGTACACGTAATCGCTCTTCCAGTAGGTACCGGGACGATCGTTCGTGACGACCACGATCACGGAACTATCGGTAGCCGGAGGGTGGAATTCCACGGAGGTACCCGCGGCGGGTAAGGACCGGTAATCCGTAAACAACCCATCCATCCGGTCCCCGACCGGCAGGGCCGCATCCGGAACCACGGACGCGGGCTCGACGTAGTCCACGCTCTTCTCCCCACCCACGATCGCGTGGTAAAGCCCGGCCCAGCCCGGCAGTACGTAGACCAGTCCGGTCACCGCGAAAACGAGCGCGAAGACCAGGCTGTAAATGCCACCGACGGCGTGCAGGTCCCAGTTCTTGCGCTTCCACCGGGTGGTGGATGTCCACCGGAAAGTGAGTCGTTGACGCAGTTGCTTCGCTTTTTTCGGTAGCCAGAGCACGAATCCCGTCAGTAGCATGACCACGAAGATCACCGTAGCGACCAAGACGACCACGCGGCCAATTTTTTTCGGTAGCCAGAGGTACATATGCCCGTCCAGCACCCAGTGGAAAAAGCCGGTTTCCTGATCTTGCGTCCGGAGGACTTCCCCGGTATAGGGGTCCAGGTAGGTCTTGAAGTAATAGCCATCCTCCCCCCCCCTGGTAGAACATGGCCACCGCGGCAAGGCCCGGTTCCTGGTACTCCAGGGAGTGAATGAGTTTATCGGGCAGTTCCCGCCGGGCGGCGGCCAGTAGTTGGCTGGGGGGCAGCAGCGGTTCGTTCCGTACGCGTACGTGGCGGAATTGCTCCGTCCGGTCGAGGATCTCCCCCTGGAAGGCGTAGAGCGCGCCGGTGACCGCGATGACGAAGACGATCAGCCCGGAAACCAGGCCCAGCCAGCGGTGAAGCAGTAAGTAAGACATCGTTGGTTTTTTGGGGTAGCCCGATTAGAGCCGGTAAAACAGGCCCAGAGAAACCTGACGGGACTGCTGAGGGGTGACGGTCGACCAGCCGGAGAAGTAGCGCTCGTCCGTCAGGTTATTGACCTTCAGGTTCAGGGTGTAGGTCGGGGCGGCGTAGGACAGGGAGGCATTCCAGACGCTGTAGGCCGGCAGGGCGAAGCTGCCGATGGTGGAGCGGTTCAGGGTGAAGTGCTCGCTGGCGGAGTTGGTGCCGATACCGATGCCCAGCCCCTTAAGTGGTCCGCGCGGCGCCCGGTAGTTGCCCCAGAAGTTGAAGAGGGTCTTCGGGCCGGCCGACTCGGGCCGCATCCCGACGTAGCCCGCCCCCTCGCTGTCCGCCACCACCTCGGCGTGGTTAACGCTCAGGCCGGAGATCAGGCTCAACCCCTCGATCGGACTGGTGACCAGGCTGACCTCCACGCCGCGACTGGCGATCTCCCCGCCCTGGATCTGGTTGTTGGGGTTGCCGGGGTCCGCCATCAAAATGTCGGTGACCCGGATGTCGTAGTAGCTGGCCGTCAGGGAAACCTTGTCGCGGTACAGATTGGCCTTGGCCCCGACCTCCCACTGGTCGGCGTGTTCGGGGTCGAAGAGCCGGATGCGGGGGTTGCTGCCGTCGGCGTCGGCTACCTGGACGGGGCTGAGGTTGACGAAGCCGTTCAGGTAGTTGGCGAACAGGGAAAGCTTTTCCGGTACGGCCTGGTACACCAGCCCGAGTTTTGGGGAGAGGGCGAGTTGATTCTTTACCTCCCGTTCCCCGCCGTCGAAGAATCCGGGGCGGGCACTGAAGTTGTCCAGTCGCAGGCTGAGCATGGCGGACAAGGATGGCGTGAAGTCGATGACGTCGGAAATGTAAGCCCCGAAAATATTGGTCACGGCCGTGGTGACGCCTTCCGCGGTACCGACGAGCAGGGCATCGACCCCCTGTGGCGGTCAGTACGCCGGAATCGGTCTGATCGCGCAGGGAGACTTGTCCGTTGGCCACCCAGCCGGTACTGCCGTTCCCGACCTCCTGGTGGAGGTAGTCGATACCGACCAGCAGGCGGTTGCGGATACCGCCCAGGCGAAAGTCACCGGTGAAATTCTGCTGGAAATTATTGGTGGCGGTCTGTCCGTTCCTCCGGGAGATGTAACGGGTGAAGTTATCGCCGTCGATGACGTCGTAGAGGTAGTGGTAGTAGCCGTCCGTCCGGGTGGTGCTGTTGGCGAGAATGGTCTGGGAGACCCACTGCTTGCCGAGTTGGTAGCGGGCCTGGGCCTGGGCCGTGAAGGCCGGGTTGGCGATGGTCAGCGAATTACTGGTGTAGCTGCGCTCGTAGTTTTGCTCGAAGAGGTCGGTGTCGTCGAAGGAGAGCGTACCGCCGCGATTCAGGAAAAGCATCGGGGCGTTGGCCGCCTCGCTCTGCCGGAACTCGGCGTTGACCAGGAAGGTCAGACGCTCGTTCGCGTCGACCCGCAGGCTGGGGGCAAGGTAGAGCGAACGGGCGAAACCGGCGTCCTGGAAGTTGTGCTCGCTCTGGTAGGCGGCGTTGACGCGCAGGAAAACCGTCTTGCTCAGGGGGGTGTTGACGTCGGCGGTCAGGCGGTTCAGGTTATTGGAGCCGGTCACGTAGCCGAATTGTCCGCCCCGCTGCTCGTAAGGCTGCTTGGTCACGATGTTGATGAGTCCGCCGTAGCTGATCAGGTTGCCGCCGAAGAGCGTTCCTGAGGGCCCCTTGATCACCTCGAGGGTCTCGATGTTGGCCGGGTCGAGCGCACCGTTGTTGATGCTGGCCATTCCGTTCACGAAAGTCGGCTGCACGCTGAAGCCGCGCAGGGAGTAGTATTCCCCGCCGTCACCACCGCGGCCGGTGCTTTCCCACAGGCGGCTGATGCCGGTGGCGTTCTTCAGGGCATCGTTCAGGTCGGTCACCAGTTGGTCCTGCAGCACTTCCTTGGAGATGGCGTTGTACACCTGGGGGTTTTCCAGGTCCTTCAGCGGCAACTTACCGACGGTCGTACTGCCGTCTTTTTTGTAAGAATTACGTGCTGCGGTGACGGAAACGCCTTCCAGGTCATAGACGTTCAGAGTGTCGGATTCCGGCTGCTGGGCTAAGAGGACAACGGGAAGAAGCAGGAGGAGGGAGAAGAAAAGTCTCATGTTAAATTTATTTAGACTAAATCCATACAATGGGACAAAAGTAGAACGACTCGCGGACCGTGACTGTCGGAATCGGGAAAACCATTACAGGAATCGGTAAATGCTGTTGGGGGGAGGGGCGGCGCCCGCTCAGGAATGCGAGAAGGCACTGGGGGAGGCGCCGAAGTAGTTACGGAAGGCCTGCCCGAAACTGCTCGCCGAGGCGTAACCGACCCGGGCGGCGACCTCGGCCAGCGGAGCGTCCGTCGTCTCGATCAGGAATTTTGCCCGGGTCAGCCGGTGCTCCTGGATGAATTCGAAGATCGTTTGTCCGTACGTATCCTTGAAGCCCCGCTTCAGGTAACACTGGTTGGTGCCGACTGCCGTGGCGATGATCGGGATGGTGATCCGCTCGTCCAGGTTTTGCAGGATGAAGGTTCGCGCGGCCTCCACCCGTTCCGCGTCCGCTCCGCCGCCGGCCCGTTCGCAGTTCGCACAGCCCAGGTCCGGGAGTTCGGGGGCGACGAGGCGGTGCAGTAGGTTCAGGAATCTGGCCTCCAGGAAGAGTTTACGCGAAAGTCCCCGTTCCCGGCAGCGCACGATCTCGCACAGCTGTAACTGGGTCTGGCAGCACAGGATCTTTTGCCGGGGACGCAGGTGCAAAGTTTCCCCAAAACGGGCCAGGTAGTCCGGCGACAGCCGAAATCGGATCCGGTAGCTCGACGTTAACCCAGCGAAGAAACAATCTTCGCTGGAGAGATAGTACGTTACCAGGAGTTGCCCGACCTCCCGACTCACCTCACAGTAGGAGCCCACCGGAGCGGTCAGCTCCCCGATCTCTATCGCCAGTTGTTCGTGAATAATGTCCATGCCGGATCTCCGTTGCTGCGCAAAGGTACGCCTCCTTCTTGCGGAAACCCTACCGTGGGGACGCGGCTTTTGCCCGACGTCAGCTCGGGTGACGATCTCCCGCAGGCGTTTTTCCCGGGTAGCCGGTCATCTTCCCCGACTCGCTCAGCCGTGAGACCGTTTCCTTGTTGCGTTTCGATCAGGTACCATTTGGCTTGCGCTGACGGAGGCACAGTACGCAGCTTTCCTCGTCCACGGCCTTTCGCTTGCCGTCGATCCAGCCAGCCACACGGCTTCTTCCTCGGTAAGGTTGACGGGCTCCCCCACACGGTTTGCAGACAGGCGAGCATAGCGGTCAGGCGGGACGGGCGATTGTGTCCGGTAGTATCCATCGGCAGAAACAAGGTGGGGACAATAATAAGGCAGCCGGAAAAGCAAATAAATGGCTTTATTAATAAAAGTACTTTTACTATTTTGTGCCATCTACCGACCAGCCCTTATGCCTCCCTTCGTCCACCCCAACTCCATCGTTCGCCAAATCTGGAGCAGTGGCGACACCATCCTCTTCCTCTTCGCCGGAGCCGCCGCGGAATTTGCCCTGAACAAGGCGGTCGACTGGCTCTACTTCACCGGTCGCCTGCCCGCCGACCCGCTCGGCCGGTTGTTCTCGACGGTGGGCTACGCCCGGGCGATCGTTTTTTCCGACGAGGCGGGCGCCCACCGGGCCATCGACGCCATGGCGCATATCCACGCCGCGGTGGAAACGAAAAGGGGAAGGGCCATCCCCGACTGGGCCTACCGCGACGTTCTCTTCCTGCTGATCGACTACTCCATCCGGGCCTACGGGGTCATGGAACGACCGCTGACGGACCGGGAACGCCAGGAAGTGTTCGGAGTTTTCCACCGCGTCGGCAGCCGGATGGGGATTGAGGGGCTCCCGCCGACCTATCCTGATTGGATACGGATGCGGAGCGAGCACCTCTCCCAGAATTTAGTGCGCAGTGCCCATACGGACGATCTCTTTCGGCAGTACCGGAAACACCTCGGGCCGCTGCGATACTTCCTGCTGCGGGAGGCGCAAAAGATGGTCGTTCCGCGTCGGGTGAGCCAATTACTGGGGTACCGGAAAGGGAGACTGCTGCCGCTGGTGCTTACCCTCTACAAAGTGAGCCGATGGCTGCGGCTGAATACGTGGTTACGGGATTTGATCTTGCCGGGGGCGTACAAAAAAGAGATCAGTATGCTGGATCGTGCCGAGGTGAACGACCTCACCGCTCCGGAGTCGCTTTAGCGACTTCCTCTTAGCAGCGAGGGTGTTTTAACCCCTCGCGGTTGCGGGTCACCCCGCTCAGCTGAAGTACTCGATGTAAATCGACCACAACCGTACCCC
>CAWISE010000001.1:0-8855 GCA_963838715.1 Lewinellaceae bacterium | reverse complement strand
GGAGTGAAGATAGCGGGGAGTGTCGACTCGGTTTATCGTTTCGACATGTTTGTTATAGCGTAATAGATGAATTATTTGATATTATAATTTGCCTGGTTTGCTAATAACAGTATATTGGGAGGGTATTTTGTATTCCCCAGTAGATATGTCAGTAGGAACATCAACCCCGGATTCATCTTCCAGCACCTCTCCCACTTCCGCCAACACGGTGCAAGTGACCACGGCTGATCAGGGTTGGGACAGTAGGTATAAACTTATGCCCTGGTGGGACGCCAAGAAGATCAAGGACGCGCGAGTACTAATGATCGGGGCGGGTGCCCTGGGCAATGAAGTGCTGAAGAACCTTACGCTGCTGGGGGTTGGCAACATCATCGTTGTTGATATGGATACGATCGATTATACCAACCTGAGCCGCTCTATTTTATTCCGACCGAAGGACTGCGGCGCGAAGAAGAACGAAGTCGCTGCGGCCGCTATGCGGGAGATCAACCCGAATGTGAAGGTGATGACACTGGACGCGGATATTACCTTCGAGCTCGGCCTGGGCTTCTATCGCCACGTCGACGTCGTTGTCGGGGGGCTGGATAACCGTCTGGCCCGTCTGGCCATCAACAAGGCTTGTTACAAAGTCGATAAAACATGGATCGACGGTGGGATTCAGGACCTGGGGGGGCAGGCCCACGTCTATCAACCCGGCCTTACCTGTTACGAGTGTGGCCTCACCGCGCGGGACCTTGAGTTTATCGAGGGGCGACTCAGTTGCCTGACGGTGGCCCAGCAGCATGCGGAAATGGGGACGATGGCTACCACGCCGATCTCCGCTTCCATCGTCGGTGCCATTCAGGCCCAGGAGGCTATGAAGGTGATTTTCGGGGAAGCGGAACGCAACCGTATGATCAAGGAAGATTTTTACTACGAAGGGAAGAGCAACGTCGTGCTGCAACGGGGATATCCCCGACTGAAGGATTATTGTACCAGCCATACCACCTACGGGAAAATAATCGATTCACCATTGTCCGCTTCGACTACCGTACAAGAGGTACTTTCCTGGGTTGGAAAGCACTTCGGGGATGCCAATCCAGGAATTGAACTCGACGAGCTGCTAGTAAGTGAGTTCGTAACGGAAAAGTCGCACATTCGGACCAAACTCCTACTACCAAAAGCGAAAATGGACAACCGGTTTATAGCCCGCTACCGACAAGTACCCGGTGAGGGGCTGGTCATTACGAAAAGTTACACCAGTATTGGTGCGGAGCACCCGGAGCTGGCTACGGCTACTCTGGCGGAGTGTGGCGTTCCCGCCTTTCACATCATCCGTATTTTAACGGAGGAAGGGGAAAAGTACGTAGAGCTTTCCGGAGACGCCCACCTAATAGACTTCAAATAAATCACTGAATATGAGTAACCTGATTAGCGTTATCATCCGCGTGCTTCCGGCCAATGAGGATATCGACGTCAAACTTCCCCTTAATGCTACGGCCACGGACGTCATTGATACTCTGCTGAGCAACGACATTGGCCAGCGAACCGACCACTCCGGCAACCCCATCACCTACCAACTTTCCCCGAAGGGAAAGAACCGGCCCATTGAGGCGGACGAAACCCTTCAGTCCGCCCAGGTACAGGAGGGAGACGTGATTCTGATGACTCCAATATTCCTGGCCGGATAACCCACAACCCATGACTGCCCCTACTTACCCGAAATACACCAACCAGAGAGACCGGCGACTGGCCAAGGAGCACGCGTTGGTGCACGACTTTTGCACTCAGAGTTCAGTGGTGAGCTATACTGCCGCCAAACGGCGTGGAGGAATGCCCCCGGATCGCTACGAAATTGAATATTCCGTGCGCTCTATTGTCGGGGTGAACGAGCTAAATCAGCCCATCTACGGAAATCACCACGTCGTGGAGATAACGATCCCGCCAAGTTTTCCGCTGGGGGGGCAACCTAGCTGCTATACCAAAACCCCGGTCTGGCACCCGAACATCCAGTTTGATGGTCCCTTTGCGGGAAAGATTTGCGTGAATGCCGATGCGCTTGGTCACTGGCACACCCTCGACATGATGATTGAGCGTATCGGCGAGATCCTCCAGTACAAGAACTATCACGCGCTGAATACGAATCCGCATCCCGAGGACGCCAAAGTGGCTACTTGGGTCAGGGAATTTGCCGAGCCGATGGATATTGTCAATAAGTACAAGAACATCGTCGTCGACAACACCCCATTGCTCGATCCTAGTGACGAATGGAAGGAGAGCCGGGAGGAAAAAATACAGATCATTATTGGTGCGCGACGTAGTAATGGCCCGAGCGTCGAAACGGAAGATATTCCGGCTCCAACAACTCCGGCTCGCCGTAGTATCACCATCGAAATCAATAAATAAGCCCTTGTCCTTCTATCGAATCTTATTACTGCTTTGGTTCCTATTCCCTTTCGGAAGCGGGCCGGGATTAGACGCCTCACCCGGGCGTAAAATTATTTTTTCCTACGTCTATCAGGGGCAGGTTTACCAGGGAAGTTTCCGGGCTAAACTGCTATTGCGGCAAAACGGAGAAGAAACCGGACAGGACTTTCTGGACTTCACTGACCACGCCGGCGGCACGGTCTCCGTCGATGTAGTGTTTTCCAAACTGGAGTGGGCGCGGCGCCGCCACGACAAAGAACTGAAACTTGTCCTGGGTACGGATTTACGGGAGACAACGGATAATCTGACGCCCACGAGAAGCAGGGGAGGTTACGATTTTCATCTGCACCGGTCCATTACTATAAGCTACCGCGTGAGCGAACCCAGTGAGGTGACGGCGGAGATGCTCATGCACGTATTCGCCGTTACGGAAGAGGGCAATACTTACGAGGACATCGAGAACTCGGAGATAGAGGAAGGAAAAATTTTAGGGCTGGCCATCAGTATGGAATCATTCATTTCCGGACCGCGTAATTTGTTGGTGGGGGCGAGGGAAGAGTTGGAAATGCAATCCTGGCTGATGGACGCGGTACTTGACGGACTCAACAGCAAATTTGCCGAATTTTCCGAAGAGGGGGCCGATGCCATCCGAACCAGCGACTACGAATCCCTGGAAGCGAATCTGCGTACTACCATCGCCGAATCCACGAACAGCACCAGGAAAGAAAAAAAGGTCATTTCCCGCCGCACGGAGGTAAAGGACTATGACCTGGAAAAATTTTCGGAAGCTAGTCAGCGCAATACTAAGAGAGCATACCGCTCCTACTTGAATGACTTCCCGGAAGGACGCTTCCGCAAAGAGGCCAACAATAAAATTCTGGACATGACGCCTTTCCACCTCTACATCAAAGAGGAGGAAGGCGACATCTACAAGAACTACCACATTGATTTCGTGAGCGGGGTAGGGAATACCCGCCCGCACCATTCCATGGGAAATAACCTCGACCGGAGTATCCGGGAAGAATGGCAGGGTACGCGGTCGGTGACCGTCAGCGTTCCCCGGGGCCGATCTACCGATTACAACCTGCGGCTGGGCCGCAAGGATACCACTCTCTTCCTGGCCTACGGGGCCGTCATCGAACCCAAACCCAACAAACCGGCTTCGGCAGTACCAACTGCCCCCACCGAGCAAACGGTGTTTCCGCCTACGAAAGGGGGAGAACCCCATAGCCCCTGGAAGGCGCTAGTCCTCGCCATCCCCTTTTTGGCTGCCATCTTCTATCTCGTACGCAAAAACGGTTTGGTATGACGGCATCCCGCGTCTTCGCCCTGTTGTTCCTGCTTCTTTCCTTAACGGGAGGGGGAAGCTTCTTTGCCCAGAAGATTTCCAAATCTGACGGGGTAACTTATGAGGTAGAGTTCTTACTGGCCCGTTTCGGCTCCATGAAGAAACTCTCACCTTACAACGGAACGATCGACCTGGGAAAGTACCCTAAAGCCCGACTCGTGGTCAGGGTGTCGCCCAATACTTTTTACCGCGACGGCCACTACCTGGAGGTTTGCTCAAAGTGTTACCTAAAAGTAGTGCCCGGGCTACTCGTTGCCGAGACGGAGTCCCTGGAGATGAGGGGGCGGTCAGACGTTGCAATGATCGCCTACCGACCTAGCCGGAGGAATAGTGATGCGAAGGGTACCCTGAAAATTAATGTTCTCGTGAAAAACGAGGACGGGAAACAGGTGGCCAATAAAGTGTACAGCCATAACTACCGGATCAGCTCCGGGAAAGTATCGGTCCCGAGTATCATTGCAACACCAGTAGCCAACACCCCCGCAGCCGGACCCGCCCCGGCAGACCGGCTCGAACTGGAAGCGGAGGCCTTCTGGGTGGATAAGCAATTGTCCGGCGATGTACGTCACCAACAAGTACTCAATAATCTGAGTGGCCTACGGTTGCTCCGCTCTGACTACCGCGGCTATTCCGATCGCTTCGCATCGGCCAACCGCAGTCGTTACCTACACGCCAAGAACATGATCCTCGTGCTGGGCAACGAGATACTGACGGCCCAGCAGGATTCCATCGACCTGGCTGGCGAGCAAGGTGCAAGTAAGCTTAGTCCGCCAGCCTCTCTGCCTGACCTTGACGCCAAGGAACAAAGGAATAACACCGTCGTCTTTTCCCATTACGGGCAGGAAGTTGTCCTGAGTGTTCGGGGAGGAACGGCTCCCTACGATATCATGGTCGTAGATGAGAATGGTATTGAACGGCAACGCCTGAAACGCGCGCCCTTTCTCCGGGAGTTCGACCAACCCTGGTCGTTGACGTTTAACCCCGCTGAACCGGAAGAACTTTTGGGAAGTACGATTGCTCCGCTGGCCTCCGGCGACTACCAGCTTCGGGTGGTCGACGCCAAGAACCATGCGCTGCCTACCGTTGGGGCCGAAATAAGTCGTTTTTCCGTTGACAAAGGTAGCCAGTTCTCCAGTCTACTGATGCTGATCGGGGGGATTACGGTTGTCGCGGGAGGGGTGATGTATTTTTTGTATCAGTCTTCTAAAGTGTAGTAACTATGAATTACAAAATGCACCTATTGATCTTTACTTGGTTACTTATCGGACTTACGGTATTAAGTGCACAGCACATGAAAGAAACGGAACACGGGGAAGCCCTTGTAAGGTACATGTTAGTGTCTAAAGAACTCGGTAGTACAAAAGCAGTTAATCTTGCTGATTTAAATAATACTATCGATCTAAATTTATACCCTGACGCAAGTATACAAGTGCGGTTAGATTTCGTAAAGCGCGAAAAGAATACCTACAAATTAGAAGTCTGTCCGGCTTGCTTTCTAAAACCTGAATATCTTCCAGGAATAAAATCTGTTTCTTCTCGAAATCCTACTATACGGCAACCAGGGACAGCTCATACCGCAATTGTTTATATCATAGATCATTCAATCACTAGTGACGTAGGCGGAACCCTAAAGTTAGACTTTGATTTTTTGGACAGAAAAGCACCAATAGGTGAGCCGCAAAGAACCTCTAACCCCTATCGGATTATCCCCTTAAGACCTACTGAGCCCGCTACCGCCAATGGCGGGTCTACCCTGAAATCCATTATGTCGCCGGCCGGTGGAATGGTCATTCCTGATAATATTCCGGAAACCGCAAAAATTATTGAAGCCAATGAACTATGGAAAGGGAAGCGCCTGAGTGACAGCCACCGCAAGAAAAAAATCAGAGGAAATATTACCGAACTCCGGTCTTATCGGGATGACTACCATAAATATCTAGATCAGTACGCAGGCGTCAACCCGGATCGAGACAATCATGCCAACCGAATGATTACTGAGTTGGCGGGAAAAATCGAGGCGCTCAAGGAAAAACCGGTAACTGAGCCACCGGCAGACAACACCACCCAACGCATTACCAAGAACTTCAGGGTCACTAACCAGCGCGACACTAAGCAAGGTGGATACAGACTCATCACCATCAATTATGAGGGCAACGAAGGGAAGATCGTTTCTTTCGATCATTCCTGTGGTGATCGGGTGGAGGTCAACAACGATAGGGTCAAAAGTAAGATCGTCTTACGGGTATCCGGTCAGGTAGAATGCAGTGGGTATCTGAAAATTCCTGACCTCGACCTCGCGCTACCCCCTACTGCCATTAACACCAAGAACGACCCCCTGGTCGCCAACTTCGAGGCCAAAGGAGAGAACTTATTCGTAAAATACTCAGGAGGAGAAGGGCCTTTCCACCTCGTGGCCGTCAATAAGAACGGAACCCCACTGGCCAAGACCACGAAGCCTGTCGCCAACGATACCCGTATCACCGAAAACACCGAACTCAAGTTTGACAGCGATATCCCCCCCGGGGAATACTTCCTGGAGGTCGTAGATAAATCCGGTATCTCTTTCGCCAACGCCCGCTCCAAGGAGGCGATTTACACCGTTCACCGCACCCTTGGCGATTTTATGATCTTTCTACTGCCGCTGCTCATCATAGGCCTGGGGGCCGGTATCTACTTCCTTTACCTGAAGACAAAGTCAGACAATAGCCTTACCGACGAGCAGCGGGAGGAACTGGAAGCCCGCATAGCCACCGCGACCGGACAATCCACCAATGAAACCTCCACGGAGGAAGAAGTGGAAAACGGGGTCCGTTCCAAAATCGTGATCGGGAAGAAGGCGGGGTTAGTGGCCAGTGCAACCGCTCTTTCCGGAACCCGCCCCCGCCCCCACGCCATGACCGACGCCAGGGGCATCGAGGGGTTACTGGCGGGCAGCGCCTCCGAATACCGGCGGGTGAAGATGTCCGATGTCTGGCAACGGACCATGGTCACCGATATCTACCTCCGCGACCTGTTCGTGAAGGGAATCCACGACCACGTTTTCGAGCAACGCGCCCTACGACAGAACCAGGGGCAGGCCGTGCCAGAGATCGGTGGCTGGATACTCGGCAAAAAAATGGAGTCCGGCTCCGGAGGTAGCTACCAGCTCTCCTTCGAGCGCTTCGTGCCCATCGAAAAGGACGTTGCCAACTCCACTACCCAGCTTACCTTCGACACGAATGCCTGGAATTCCCTTGATAAGGCTCAGGATTATTACGGTCATATGGAATTTGAGGTGGTTGGCTGGTTCCATACCCATCCGGGGTGGGGCGTATTCCTCTCCGGGGAAGACATCAACACCCACGAAACCTTCTTTTCCAAGCCCTTCCACGTGGCCATGGAAATGGAAAGTCTTAACAGCCCGCACGACATAGGCTTCTTTTCGCGATACCGGACCGGAAACAAGGTGGAACTGAATACGAAATCAGAGAAATACCACGACTGGAAGGATTTCAGCAGCTGGATAGGACAGAAAATAAGCTAAATGGATGTCCGGAACACCATACAGATAGGTAACCGCCGGCAACAGCCGTCGGTGAGTGCCGGGAATATTCCACCGGCCGACCGCGTCGTGGTGGAATTGGGGAAAGCCGTAAAGGAGACGATCGTTAACCGGTGTTTTATGCGGACTACCGTCGTAGCGGCGGTGGCGCGCTGGTCGCTGGACAGCGTCCGGAAGGTGGCGGAAACTCCCGAAGTGGGTGGCTTGCTCCTGGGATATCCCGTCGAGGTGTCCGCCGGTCGCTATGACGTCTACGTAGACACCTTTGCGCCATTCGAGCAAACGGATTTTCAGTCTTCGGTCCTGCTAAAAGTCAGTCGCGCCATTCCGCTGGCCTACGAATCCGGAACCGCCGAGTGGTCTGACCAACTCATCGTCGGGTGGTTCCATACGCATCCGGGCCACGGCCCCTATCTGTCGAATACGGACCTGAAGAGTACCCACCTACCTTTTTTTTCTCATCCTTACCAACTCGCCATCGTACTCGATCCGCTGACTACCGGTCTGGATACGGGCGTGTTTACCCGGCGACCCGATAATACCATGAATCGGGGCGAGGACGCAGGTGCCATGCTTTCTTGGAGCGAGCTCTTGCCTACCCAAAATGCTACGTCATGAACCTTACCCGCCTGGCCTTCCTCCTTCTTTTTGCAGCCTGCACCAGCGTGCTCGCCCAGAACCCAGTGCTCGAATTGCTCAACGTGGTGCCCGACGAGGAAGAACTGAGTATCGACCTCGAGATTAAGGCACTCACCGACGCGGGGTTGCCACTGTTTACCCTGCCGATCGATCCCGGTAAAATAAAGGTTAGTTACGGGGAAGCGGAGGATCTTCGTTTCGTGACCTGGAACCCAAATAACCTGCGGCCCGTCGGTGCGGACGGGCAGGACGTAGACCGGTCAGCCACCGCCGCCCAGCCGATGACCGTGCTGTTTCTGCTCGACCTGAGTGGCAGCATGAAGGGAGCCAATCTAGAGGGTGCGAAAAACGGAGTGGACGGCATCCTCAAATCTGACATACTTGGACAGGCGGATATTCAGTACGCCTTTTTCCACGATTCCGTTTTCGTCAGTAAGAAGGTCAGTAAGTACAATTACGAGACGGAGATCGGCGTCGCCCGCGCCGATGGACCCTACGATACCGACCTCTACAGGGCCATTAAGGAAAAAACGAACGAATTGAGTCAGATTCCCGGACAGAAGGTTCTGATCGTCCTGACCGATGGACGTAATGACACCAGAAAAAATACTATTTATCGGGGTCGTAATGCTATTCCTAAAATCAGTGAGCAGGAGTTGCTGACCCACGTAGGCCAACTCGATACCACCGTACAGATTTTCCCGGTCAGTTTCGGGCCGAAGGCCGACACGGAGTTTATGCGCAAGCTGGCGCAGGCTTCCCCCAGCGCCGCCGATCGCGATCTGTCGGGGGAATTACCATCCAATATCGCACCCATGTTTATGAGCGTGGCCCAGGACGTGGCGGGAGCGAATTACCGGCTGAAAATATTTCCAAACGATATTTTCGGCTCCGCCGCGGAACGTTTCCTCATCACCTACG